>CAWHUC010000009.1:0-15277 GCA_963832525.1 uncultured Pseudomonadota bacterium | reverse complement strand
CGCTCCTGGTGGTAAGCCAGCGCCCATCGGATGTCAGTCGCACGATCCTCAGCCAGTGCAACAACTTCTTGGCGTTGCGGTTAACGAACGAGACCGACCAAGGTGTCATTAAGCGGCTTATGCCGGACTCGCTCGCCGGCCTGACCAGCATCCTACCATTGCTCGATACTGGCGAGGCGCTGCTTCTCGGTGATGCAGTCCTATTGCCGACTCGCATCAAACTTGACCCCCCGATAATCCCGCCGAACAGCGCGACACGGGACTTTTGGACGGAGTGGGGGACCCTGCAGCCTCAGCCCGCCGCAATCATGGCGGCCATAGAGCGTCTTAGAAGCCAATCGCGCATCTGACGTGAAGCCGGGGTTTGTTCGAGGAAGTTGCTGCCCGTTGAGCGTCCGCTCCCCACCCATTGCGCCGGTAGGGTGACCGCGGCGGCTACCGCTGGAATCGGCCCCAAGCGGCTACTCCAAGGGAACATACCCTGCGGCCGGACAGTGGCATTGCGGAGCCATGCGGTCAGGGAATCACTTTCGTAACCGGTCAAAACCCCTGTGCAGGGGTACTAGCCGACGGAGGTCAGGCCGGCACGGAAGCGGGCCGCGAGCTGGCGGTAGCCGACGGCATTGCGGTCGTAGGCCCGCCGCTCCTCCTCCGTCATCACCCGCTTGAGCTTGGCGGGCGTGCCGGTCCAGAGCTCGTTGCGGCCGATCACCTTGCCCGGCGTCAGCACGGCGCCGGCGGCGAGCATGCCGCTCTCTTCGATCACCGCGCCGTCCAGCACGGTCGCGCCGATGCCGACGAAGGCGCGGTCGTGCAAGGTGCAGGCGTGGACGACGGCGGCGTGGCCCACCGTCACGTCGTCGCCGATGACGGTGCAGAACTTGCCGCTGTCGATATGGACGATGCACCCGTCCTGGATGTTGGTGCGCGCGCCGATGCGGATGGAGTTGCCGTCGCCGCGCACCACGCAGGCGAACCAGATCCCCGTTTCGGCGCCGATCTCGACGTCGCCGATCACCGCCGCGGTGGGGGCGATGAAGGCGGTCGGATGGATGCGCGGGACGATCCCGTCCAGCGCGTAGATCGGGCCGGAGCCGAGGGTACGCGTCTCAGGCATGGTCGAGCCCCAGCATCAGCCGCAAATTCTGCACCGCGGCGCCGGAGGCGCCCTTGCCGAGGTTGTCGAGCCTTGCGACCAGCACCGCCTGGCGATGGTCTTCGTTGGCGAACACGAACAGCTCCAGCCGGTCGGTGTCGTTCAGCGCCTCGGGCTCCAGCTTGCCCGATGCGGCGGGCGGCAGCACCCGCACGAGCGCGGCGCCGGCGTAGCGCGCCTCCAGCGCCGCGGCGAGGTCGGCCGCCCCCGGCCGCCCCGGCAGCGCATCGAGGTGCAGCGGCACCGAGACCAGCATCCCCTGGCGGAAATGCCCGACCGAGGGGACGAAGATCGGCCGCCGCGCCAGCCCCGCGTAATGTTGCGTCTCCGGCACGTGCTTGTGGTCCAGCCCGAGGCCATACAGTTCGAACGCCGGCCCGCCGTCGCGCTCATGCGCCGCGATCATCGACTTGCCGCCGCCGGAATAGCCGCTGACCGCGTTGATGCTGATCGGATGATCGGCGGGCACCAGCCCCGCATCGACCAGCGGACGCAGCAGCGCGATCGCCCCGGTCGGGTAGCAGCCGGGGTTGGCGACCTTGCGGGCTTGCGCGATACGCGCCGCCTGGTCCGGCGCCATCTCGGCAAATCCGTAGGTCCAATCGGGGTGCACCCGATGCGCCGTGCTGGCGTCGAGCAGCTTGGGCGCGGCGTTGCCCAACCCGTCGGCAAGCGCGACGCTCTCCCGTGCCGCCGCATCCGGCAGGCACAGCACGACAAGATCGACCTCTTCCATCAGGTCGCGGCGCGCTTTGGGGTCTTTGCGGTGCGCATCGGGCAGGCTGCGGACCGTCACGTCCGCGAGCGCCGCCAGCCGCGCAGCAATACCGAGGCCGGTGGTGCCGGCCTCCCCGTCGATGAACACCGATGCCATCCCGCCTGCCTCCGCCGCGTCCGCTGCCGCCGGGGCAGTATTCCCCGGCGGCGTTGGGTCCGCAATTACCGCTTGGAGAACTGGAAGCTCCGGCGGGCCTTGGCCTTGCCGTATTTCTTGCGCTCGACCACGCGGGAATCGCGGGTGAGGAAGCCGGCGACCTTCAGGATGCCGCGCAGGTCGGGCTCGTAGTTCGTGAGCGCGCGGCTGATCCCGTGACGCACCGCGCCGGCCTGGCCAGAGAGGCCGCCGCCGACCACGGTGCAGAACACGTCGAACTGGTTGTAGCGATCGGCGACCAGGAACGGCTGGGTGATCAGCATGCGCAGCACGGGACGGGCGAAATACTGCGACGCCTTCTTGTCGTTGATCAGGATTTCGCCCTTGCCGGGCTTCACCCAGACCCGGGCGATCGCGTTCTTGCGCCGGCCGGTGGCGTAGGCGCGGCCCTGCGCGTCACGCTTCGGCTCCCGCTTCGGCTGGTCGGACGGCACCACGGAAGCGGCGACCGCGAGGTCCTTGAGGTCGGCGAGCGTGCGGGTTTCGGTTCCGGACATGCGCTCAATCCCTCCGGTTCTTCTTGTTCATGGCGGCGATGTCCAGCTTCTTCGGGGCCTGGCCTTCGTGCGGATGCTCGGGCCCGGGATAGACGTGCAGGTGCTTCATCTGCTTGCGCTGCAACGGGCCGCGGGTGATCATCCGCTCCACCGCCTTTTCCAGCACGCTTTCCGGGTGCTTGCCCTCCAGCCGCTCGCGGATGGTGCGGCCCTTAATGCCGCCGGGATAGCCGGTGTGGTAGTAGAATACCGAGTCCGCGGTCTTGTTGCCCGTGACCCGCACCTTGGCGGCGTTCACGATGACGACGTTGTCGCCGCAATCGACATGCGGGGTGAACTGCGGCTTGTGCTTGCCGCGCAGACGGTTGGCGACGATCGAGGCGAGCCGGCCGAGCACCAGCCCCTCCGCGTCGATCAGCACCCAGTCCTTGTTCACCTCCGCGGGCTTCAGCGAGAGGGTGGTTTTCATCTTTGGTCCCTTGCAACAGGTCGCGGCTTATGGCGTGCAGACCGCTGCCGGTCAAGGGGTTCGGGCTGGGGTAATATGATACCGCGCCTCAACCGGCCGCCGCTTGCCGCCCCGGCCGCAGCACTTCTAGGGTGCGCACGCCCCATTGTCCCGGACCCGGCGCCAAGTGACCCACCAAGCCGCCTACGACCGCCTGAGCGCGCGCTTCGCCCGCATCGCCACCATCCAGGAAGCCGCCGCCATGCTCGGCTGGGACGCGGCGGCGATGATGCCGCCCGGTGGCGCGGCGGCGCGCGGCGACCAGCTCGCCGTGCTGGCGGGCCTCGCGCACGGGCTGCTGGTCGCCCCGGAGGTCGCCGACGACCTCGCCGCGGCGGAGGCCGATCCCCCCCACGGTGCCCCCCCCCACGGTGACCCCTGGCGCGCGGCCAACCTGCGCCTGATGCGCCACGCCCATACCCGCGCGTCGGCCCTGCCCGGCCGAACTCGGTGGAAGCGCAGGCGCGGGAGAATTCGGCCTGCGAGAAAGTCTGGCGCGAGGCGCGTGCGCAGACGGATTTCGCCGCCGTGCGCCCGTACCTGGCAACGGTGGTCGGCCTCGTGCGCGAACAGGCGGACGCGCTGGCACCGTGCCTCGGCCTCACGCCCTACGATGCGCTGATGGACGGCTACCAGCGCGGCATCGGCGCGGCCGACGTCGCACCGGTGTTCGCTGCGTACGAAACGTTTCTTGCCGGCGCGCTGCCGCAGGCCGAGGCGCGCCAGGCCGCCCTGCCCGCGCCGCTGCGCCCCTCTGGCCCGTTTCCGGTGGCGGCGCAGGAAGCGCTGTGCCGGCGGCTCGCGGAACGGCTGGGGCTCGATTTCGCCCATGCGCGGCTGGATCGCTCGGCGCATCCGTTCTCCGGCGGCACGCCGACCGACGTGCGCATCACCACCCGCTACGATCCGGCCGATTTCGCGCAAGCCGTGCTGGGGGTGGTGCACGAGACCGGGCATGCGCTGTACGAACGCGGCCTGCCCGCGGCCTATGCGCGCCAGCCGGTGGGCGAGGCCGCCGGGATGGCCGCGCACGAAAGCCAGTCGCTCATCATCGAGATGCAGGCAGCGCGTTCGGATGCGTTCCTCACCTGGCTCGGGCCGGAGCTGCTGGCCGCGTTCGGCGGCGATCCGGCGCCCTACGCGCCCGCCAACCTGGGGCGGCTGTGGCGGCGGGTGGAGCGGGGCTTCATCCGGGTGGATGCGGATGAAATGACCTACCCGGCGCACGTGATCCTGCGCTTCCGGCTGGAACAGGCACTGGTCGGCGGCGATCTGGCGGTGGCCGACCTGCCGGGGGCGTGGAACGACGGGTTGCGCGCGCTGCTCGGCGTCACGCCGCCGGACGACGCGCGCGGGTGCCTGCAGGACATCCATTGGTACGACGGGGCGTTCGGGTATTTCCCCAGCTATACGTTGGGCGCAATGGCGGCAGCGCAGCTCATGGCGGCGGCGCGCCGGGCGGTCGCCGGCCTCGATGCGGCGCTGGCACAGGGGGACGCGGCGCCGCTGCTCGGCTGGCTGCGTGCACACGTGCACGGACAGGGCAGCCTGCTCGGGTTCCAGGACCTGCTGCGCGCGGCGACCGGCAAGCCGCTCGATCCGGCGGATTTCGAGGCGCATCTGACGGCGCGCTACCTGGCATGAGCCTGACCCTGACCGTCTGGGCGGCGTGGGTGTGCCTGGCTGCGGCGGTGGCCGGATCGGTGCTGGCGGTGCTGCAACTGCGCGCGGGCGGCAAGCCGCCGGTGCGCTGGCCGGCAGGCGCCGCGCACGGAGCGCTGGGCGCCGCGGGGCTGGCGCTGCTGGTCCTGGCGCTGAGCCGGCCCGGCCCGCCGGCGCCGCCCGGCACCGGGGGGTTCCGGCTGGCGGGCGCGGTGGTGCTGGGCTTCGCGCTGCTGGCAGGGCTGACCATTCTGGCGGTGCGACTGCGGCGCGGACGGTACGGCACCGGGGTGGTGGGGGTGCACGCGACCCTGGCGCTCACCGGGCTTGCGGTGCTCGCGGCACGGCTGCTGGCGGGGTAGCCCTGCCCGCGCCCCCGTGCGGGCGTTGTGGTCGCACAGCACGACCCTCCGCCCCGTTGGGGCGGAGAGGGTCCCGCTAAAGTGGGGAACCGGGGCGATGGCACGACAAGCGCGAACCGCGGCTTCCGTGGTGCACCTTGCAGGAAAGAGAGCATCGCGCTGGTTGTCAGAGAGACAACGCCAAATTCAGACAGGCCACGAACACACCCTGATAGGCTCCCAGGCGGCCAGACCGACAATACTGGCTCATCGTCAGGAGGGTAAATGGCGCGATTCTCTGCTGTCACATTTCGTCAATAGTTAACTGTTGGGAAATTTTTGATCCGCACGGTATTGTGGTGACGCAGGAGAGACCTTGCCGTGATTGACACTGTCCAAAACCAGCTCGCAGCAGGTAACTACGCTGCCGCGATCCAGGACGCTCTCGGCAACCAGGGTGCCTCGGTCCGAATCACATCGGCGAACGGAAATATCTCGGTCGCCATCAGCGGAACGCCGTCTGGCCTGCCGGAATCCGCAGCGACCACCCCCTCCCGAGCTACGGATACCGTAACCCTCTCGCCCGAGGCGCAGTCACGCCTCTCCGACGCGACCGTAGCCCTTGACATCCTCACAACGGACGCTGCCCGTGCGACGAACGGGACCATTTCGACAGGCTCCGCGGGAAACAAACCGGCCGGCGACGTGACCACCGGCAGTCAGACTTCCCAGCAGACGCAGACGATCGGCCAATTGACGGCGGCAAGCGGCACACCCAAGGATATCAACGCCACCCAGGCGACAACGGATCCCACCGGCGGCGCCGCCGCATCGCCGTCCGTCGCGGATATCATCGCGGCGGCCCAGGCGGCGGCTCAGGACCCGAACTATGCTTACAACCAGTTGGGCGGCAACCCGAATGCTCTCGCCGCGACCCTATCGACCATGGGCTCCGACGCAGAAAAATCCTCCTTCCTGGCCGCGTTCGATAACCGGACTCTTACTGTTACCAATACCAGCGACATTCCTGGTTTCGACTACGCGTCCACGACGGTCTTGACCGGCACCAGCGAGACCATGTCGGGATCGGGCGACGGCTATAACGCTCAGGTGGAACACGCAGCGCAGATGCAGGGCGGCGGATATGGGATGCTCCTCGGTCTGCCGCTCGGTGGCGCCATACTCGTCACCTGGGGTCCGGGAGCGACAACGGCCTGACAGGGATCGTCTCTGTTTCCTATACATTTCATCACCCAAGCTGGCGACTGAACTGCACCGCAAAAGACCGGCGCTGCGCCTTTCACCGAGGCCGTCGCGCACGATCATCGAATCATCCGGTTGCGGAACCAGGAGGCGATCGACCACCTGAACGATATCCTGCGGACCGTGCTCCGAGCAGTGGAGGGCCACGATCTGCCTGAGCGGACCGCCTACGCCGCGCGCGACATGTCGATCGGCGGATCGATCCCCTCTGGCAACGGACACACATAGGGCGTGACGGCAATCCGGTCGGCGTGATCCGCCTTGGCGCGCGCGACCAGCGCCGGGTCCGTCAGCGCATCGACCGCGGTCGCCGCCATCGCCTTGGCGACGTGGACCATCCCCTTGTGCGCCGCCGGCATCTTGCCCTGCGCGGTGAGCTGCCAGGAATGGCCCGGCGTGCCGATCGCGTAGGTCGCCCCGCGCGCCTGCACGGTCGGTACCTTCCAGCTCACGTCGCCCACGTCGGTCGAGCCGACCATCGGTTCCGCCGGCGCATCGAGCGGCACGACCAGGTCGCACAAGGCGACGTCCCGGCGCAGGGGCACGCCGGCGCGGCGGAAGGCGCTGGCGATGTCCTGCGCGCTCAACGTCGCCTGGATCCGTGCGGCGAAATCGCGGTCGGCGGCGTCGAACGGCGGCGGGCCGAGGCGGTCCAGATTGGCGTGCAGCGCGCGTTCCAGCGGGTCGTTGCCGAGCAGGTTGGACACGGCGCTGATCACCCGCGCCTCCACCGTCGTCTCCGTCATCAACGCCGCGCCCTCGGCCACCTTGCGCACCCGCGCGACCAGCGGGGTGAGTTCCGGCAGATCGCGCGCGCGGATCAGGTAGCGCACCTTGGCGCGCGCCTGCACCACGTTGGGCGCGATCCCGCCGGCATCCAGGATCGCGGAATGGATGCGCGCGTCGGAGGGCATGTGCTCGCGCATGTAGTTCACGCCGACGCTCATCAATTCCACCGCATCGAGCGCGGAACGGCCGAGATGCGGCGCGGCGGCGGCGTGCGAGGCGCGGCCGGAGAAGGTGAAATCGATGCGCGTGTTGGCGAGCGAGCGCGGCTCGTTCACGCCCCAGAACGCCGCCGGATGCCAGGAGATGGCGATGTCCACATCGTCGAACGCGCCGGCGCGGACCATGAAGCCCTTTGCGGCACCACCCTCCTCGGCCGGGCAGCCGTAGTAGCGCACGCGGCCGGGCAGGCCCGATGCCGCCAGCCAGTCCTTCACCGCGGTGGCGGCGAGCAGGGAGGCCGATCCGAGCAGATTGTGCCCGCAGCCGTGGCCGAAACCGTCGCCCGGCAGCGGCCGGTGCTCGGCGATGCCGGCTTCCTGGCTGAGGCCGGGGAGCGCGTCGTATTCGCCGAGGATGGCGATCACTGGGCCGCCGTCGCCGGCCTCGCCCATCACCGCGGTGGGGATGCCGGCGACGTCGGGCGTGATGCGGAAGCCTTGCTGTTCCAGCATCGCTTTGTGTTCGGCGCAGGAGCGGTGTTCGGTGTAGGCGAGCTCGGGCGTGCCCCAGACCCGGTCGCTGAGGGCGGTGAACGGGTCCGCCTTCGCATCGACCAGTTGCCAGATCGTTTCGGTATTGCGCATCGCCGAGTCTCTTTCCAGTTGCCGCTGTCGCGTCTGCCTTGCGGGGAGAAGGTCAGCCCGTGCCGAACATCTCCGCCCGCCGCGCCGCCAGATGCGCGGCGCGGCGGTCGACCTCCGCCGTGTCCGCTTCCAGCGCGGCATCGCGCGCTGCCAGCATCGCGGTCATGTTCGGGGCCGCCGGGCCGCCCGTCACGGTGCGGCGGCGCACGTTCTCGGCCGGGTCGAGCGCGGCGCGCACCACCTCGGCCGACAGGCCGAGCGGCCGGCCGAACAGGCGTTCGCCCGCCGCTTCCAGTTCCGCCGGCGCGATTTCGGTCGCGGCGCGGCCGGCGGCGATCGCGTCGGCCACGACGACGGCGACGATATTATGCGCCATGCGGAAGGAAAGCCCGGTCTCGCGCACGATCACGTCGGCCAGTTCCGTCGCGGTGCCGTAGCCGGTGGCGGCGAGATCGGCCATCCGGTCGGGGAACACGGTGAGCGCACCCAGCGCGTCCGCGGCCAGCACCAGGATGCGGCGCGTGCGCAGCGCCGCGTCCAGCGCCGGTTCGTTGACGGCGGTCACCCCGTCCGACACATCGGCAAACGCGGTGTTCTTGGCTGCCGCCAGCACCGCGGTCAGTGCGCCGGCCACCATCGCCGCGGTCGCCTTGATGTGCTCCAGCGCCGCCGGGTTCTTCTTCTGCGGCATGATGGAGGAGACCGCGCAATGCTGGTCCGCCAGCTCGATGAAGCGATACTCGTAGGTGCTCCACGCCTGCAGATCGACCGCCAGGCGCGAGAGGCCGGTGGTCAGCAGCGCGCAGGCCGCCACCGCCTCGGCCGCGTCGTCGCGGGAGGCGACGGCGTCGTACGCCACCTCCATCACCTGCGCGAAGCCGAGCGCCGCGGCGGTGAAATCGCGATCGAGCGGAAACGCCGTGGTCGCGAGCGCGCCGGCGCCGAGCGGGCAGCAGTCGGTGCGGTCGTACGCCGCGCGCAGGCGGGCGAAATCACGCGCCAGCGTATCGGCGAAGGCCAGCAGGTAGTAGCCGAAGGTGACCGGCTGCGCGTGCTGCCAATGCGTGTAGCCGGGCATCACCGTCCCGGCATAGCGCCGCGCCTGGTCCAGCACGACACGGCGCAGTGCGCCCAGCGCGGCCAGCACCTCGCCCAGCAGCGCACGCAGGCTCATGCGCCAGGTGGTCACGTGCAGGTCGTTGCGGCTGCGCCCGGTGTGCAGCCGCCCGCCGATCTCCGGCCCCAGGGTGCGGATCAGGTGGCGTTCGATGTAGCTGTACAGGTCCTCGGCGGTGCCGTCCGCCTCCAGCACCGACGGCCCCGCCGCGTGCAGCGCCAGCAGCGCGCCGCGGATGGCCGCCGCGTCGGCGGCCGAGATGATGCGCTGGCGGTCCAGCATCGCGCAATGGGCGAGATGCACCCATATTTCGGGATCGAACTGGGTGCGGAGCGCGCGTTCCAGCGCCGGGCCGTAGTAGCTCGCGATCATCGCCGCCGCCGGCGGGCGCTTGACCCGTTCGCGGATCGAGACGTCCGCCATCACCCTGCCCCCATCAGCACGCGCACATGCGCCGCGGCCGATGCTGCGAGCGCATCGAGGTCGTAGCCGCCCTCCAGTACCGAAACGAGCCGGCCGCTCGCGATCGCCAGCAGTTCCGCCGTGATCCAGGCGAAATCCGCCGTCTCCAGCCGCAGCTCCGCCAGCGGATCGGCCTTGTGCGCGTCGAACCCGGCCGAGACGATCAGCAGCTCCGGGCCGAACGCGGCCAGCGCCGGCAGGAGCGTGCCCGACCAGGCGGCGCGGAACGCCGCCCCGTCCGAACCCGGCGCCAGCGGGGCGTTCACGACGTTGCCGGCGACGCCATGCTCGCGCGCCGATCCGGTGCCGGGATAGCACGGGCTCTGGTGCGAGGAGGCGTAGAACAGATCGGCATCGGGGCCGAAGATCGCCTGCGTGCCGTTGCCGTGGTGGACATCGAAATCCACCACCGCGACCCGCTTCAGGCCCCAGCGCGCGCGCGCCCACAGGGCGGCGATCGCGACGTTGTTGAACAGGCAGAAGCCCATCGGCCGGCCGGGCTCGGCATGGTGGCCAGGCGGGCGCACCGCGGCAAAGGCGGTGCGCGCCCAGCCGTCCATCACCGCATCGACCGCGGCGATCGCGCCCCCCGCCGCGTGCAGGGCCGCCGCGGCGCTGCCCTCGCTCATGACGGTGTCGGCATCGAGCGCCACCGTCTCCCCCGCCGGCGGACGGATATCCAGGATCGCGTCGATGTAGCCGGGCGGATGGGCGAGCGCGAGCTGCGCGCGCGTGGCCTCCGGCGCCGCCTCGCGCAGCAGGGGGGCGAACGCCTCGTCCTCCAGCGCGGCGAGCACGGCGCGCAGCCGCTCCGGCCGTTCGGGATGCCAGGGGCCGGGCGCGTGGCCGAGACAGGCGGGATGGGTGAAGAGGGCGGTGCTCACGGCCCATCCTCCTTCTGTGGCGGATCCTCGGCACGGCGGCGGATCACGAAGCTGAACACGCCCGCCTCCTCCGACCAGGCGAGCAGGGCGTGGCCGGTCTCCTGGCAATAGGCGTGGAAATCGGCGACCGCCGCGCGGTCGGTGGCGAGCACCCGAAGCCGCGCCCCCGGCACCATGCCGCGCAGGCTGCGGTTGGCCCGCAACACCGGCAGCGGGCAGTTGAGCCCCTTCACGTCCAGCACCGTCTCGCTCATGGCGCCCATCCTGGCCCCGCCGCCTGTGCTTCGGCAAGCCGCGGGCCCGGGCGGGCGGGGCCATCGCGTGAACGTCCGGCGCGTTACCTCTCCCGCTTGGCGGGAGAGGTCGCCGTGCGCAGCACGGCGGGTGAGGGCATGAGGCACGGTTCCCTCACCCAGCTCGCTCCGCGAACCGACCTTCGTCCGCTTCGCGGCCCAAGCCCGCAGCGCGGGAGAGGTGAAAGAGCCGTCATCCGCACCGGTTTTCCGGGTCCGGCGCTTGCCCTGCTTGAGCCGGAAGCGGCGCCGACGCATGCTGGCGCGCATGACCCAGCATCGCATCGGCATCGACCTCGGCGGCACCAAGATCGAGATCGCGGCCCTCGCCCCGGACGGCACCGAGGTGCTGCGCCACCGCATCGCCACCCCGCCCGCCTATGACGCCACCCTGGACGCGATCACCGGCCTGGTGCGCGAGGCGGAGGCCGGGCTCGGCGTCACCGCCACCGTCGGCATCGGCATCCCCGGTGCGATCAGCCCGGCCACCGGCCTCGTGAAGAACGCGAGTTCCATCGCGCTGAACGGGCACGCGTTCGACCGCGACATCAGCGCCCAGCTCGGGCGCGAGGTGCGGGTGGAGAACGATGCCAACTGCTTCGCGCTGTCCGAGGCGTCGGACGGCGCCGGCGCCGGCTACGGGCTGGTGTTCGGCGTGATCCTCGGCACCGGCGTCGGCGGCGGCGTGGTGATGGACGGCAAGCTGCACCGCGGGCCGCACCGGATCGCGGCCGAGTGGGGCCACAACCCCCTGCCCTGGCCGTCGGTGCAGGAAGTACCCGGACCGCACTGCTGGTGCGGGCAATGGGGCTGCCTGGAGCGGTTCGTCTGCGGCCCGGCGCTGGCCGCCGACGCCGACGGGCCGGACGCGCATGACGCGAGCAGCCTGCCGGCGCGTGCCGACGCCGGGGAGGCGCGGGCGCGCGCGGCGCTGGCGCGGCATGTGGAGCGGCTGGCGCGCGGGCTGGCGGTGGTGGTGAACATGCTCGACCCGGACGTGATCGTGCTGGGCGGGGGGCTGTCCAACATGGACCATCTGTACGCCGAGCTGCCGCGGCTGATCGGGCGGCGCGTGTTCAGCGACGTCGTGCGCACGCCGATCCTGCGCAACAAGCATGGCGATTCGTCGGGGGTGCGCGGGGCGGCGTGGCTGTGGCCGGCGGGGTAGGCTTCGGCTGACGGGGCCTGGCGGCGGGCGGCGGTTTCGGGGCGTGCCGCGCCGGGCGGTGTGGCGGTTGGAGCGCCGGCGGCCGTGGGGAGCGGGCGGGTGGCGGGCGTGGCGGGTACCGATCGGGCGCCGGACCGATGGATCGGGTGCGGCGCCCGGCCGGGGCGGGGGCGGGCGGGTGTTCGGATCAGCCGCGCTGGATGAGCTCGATCAGGACGTTCTCGGGGCCGCGGATGAAGGCGATGCGGACGCCGGGGCGGGCGGTCATCGGCTCGGTGACGAAGGTGACGCCCTTGGCTTTCAGTTCGGCGGCGGCGGCATCGAGGTCGGTGACCGTGAGGCCGATGTGTTCGAGGCCGAAATAGGGGGTCTGCGGCGGGGCGGCAGTGGTGAGCGCGGGGTTGGCGGTGGCGATGAAGACTTTCTGGCCGCCGCCGAGGGTGAGGTCGATGCGGGTGGCGCCGCCGGTCTGGGGGGTGCGGATCACTTCGGCGTTGAGGGTGCGTTGGTACCAGGCGGCGGTGGCCTCGGGGTCGGGGCTGCGCAGGTGGATGTGTTCCCAGGTGTAGGTGATCATTGGGGTTTCCTCCGGTTGGGGTGGTGGGATTAGGGCAGTGTTGGGGTGGGGGGGCAAGGGGTGGGGGCAAGTTTGTACCGGACCTGTGAACCTCAAGAGCTTCAGAGCTTCGCCTGATCGGTGCTTCCGAAATGGCACGGAATCCTTGATTTTTGTATCACCTTCCCACCGCCAGAGGCGCACAAGGTCGTTTTTTTGCGTAAGAGACATTAGTTTACATTAGTTATCCAGAGTGATGATTCGATCACCGGGCGCAGTCGGGCCAAGCCTATTGGGCTAGTAAATCGCCGGTCGGCGAAGCCGCGCCACACGGTCGATGCGCGAGAGAAAGTCGAGGTCCTGAGTTGTACCGAGGCTATTGGCGATGTCCGCCTCAACGGCCTGCACGAGGCTGTCAAAAGTCCGGTTTCTTCGAGCGATCTCGCGGATTCGCCTCGCCCAATTGCGCGCCGGCAGCACCGGAGGAAACCCAACCGCACCCGTTATGGCGGAGAAGATACCCCACGCCTCGTCAGCACTCTCAAGATTCAAAAGGTGGCCATTCTCTTTGGCTTGCCTGTTCCTCAGCTCCCTATCGAGCTTCGAGACTTCCGCCTTCCTTGCTTCGGGGGACATTAAGGCAAGACGATCCATGAGTGCACGCCCTTTATCCTGCGTAGATGGGAAGGAAACGGCATCAAGAAATTCGTTAATGGGTATGTCGCTTGGAAATTCGAAAAGCGGCAAAGCCGGCATCGTTATACCCTGCCTTGTCTTGCGGCGCTGTTCTCCAATCCAAGCAGCGGCGTACCTGATGTTGAAAGCCCGATAGAAATTCAAAAAGTCGCCTTGCAGCTTCATCACAGTCAGAAAACTGTCGAAATCGTCGATGCCGGGCAGCACTGTGGCATCAAGCGCGTGACCGATCTGCACTCTCTCGCTCAGTGCATACGATAGAAATTCTAGGTCCGTTCCTCTTGGATGGTTCTTGGCCACCCCTCCTATCAGTCTGGCAACACCAATAGCTGGAAAGCCCTTGGAAGCGCGCTCGTGGAGCGTGTGCAAAGAGCTGCGAAGCGCGGACATGGGCCAAAGCATCCACCCCAACAATTCGCGCGCGGGAAGCCCGATCTCTCTTTCGAGATCACTACAAACCTCGGTCAGGGATTTCATCAGACGAGGGTCGTTCAGCCGGTACTCTCCGGCGGGATCGCTATAAATCAGCCAGCAGCACGAGGGCGGTACGCCGCCGCCCTAAAACACAATCGGGTGCTGCTTCGGCAAGGCGCTCCAAAAGAGGAAGTCGAAGCCTCTCCTCAGGTTGGACGGACACGAGACGTCACTCGTCCGCGCCGAGCCATCGCAACAAGATCGTCATCTGAGATACCTTGCTCGACAAGAAAGCGATCGTGGTCTGCAGCCAGTGGGAGCGCGAAATAGACAACATCATACAACAGGAGTGCCTGCCGAATGTTGACCTGCCGCCCAATCTGGAAGTCCAAGAAACACCGGGAGGCGCCGGCTCGACCTAGGAGATCTTCCGGCCTGATACCGCCAGCATAAACGCCGTCTAGCCTGTCGAACCATAAATCCTCATCTTCTCGGACATAGGCGGGTAGTTGTCCTCTGGATCTAGTAGCCACGACCTTCAGCGGGTCCATAAGCAGCGGAATGGAGGCGCTTCTGGAGGGGCCTGCCTCCTCGACCAAAGCAAATGTGCATGGTAGGCCCAAGGCTTCGCAGAACGTCAGCACGCACAGCTGTAGATCAATATTCGTTCCTTTGCCGATCAACAGTTCAATCGTCTGGGCCGTGCCGGAGACAAGCCGGCTCCCGATGACCGATAATCCCGGGAACCGGGCTGCTATCAAATTCTCGAATCCGAAGGTCGTAAGCGACATGCCCACAAAATCGTGCGCGAGATTGATGTCCTTTATAGGTTCTAGCTCCCTCTGGTATGCCGAAGGTATTTCGTTTGATATCCGGACTGGCACGGTAACCCAGCGGATTTGTTCGTCGAACTCCTTCTCAATTTTCTGAGCATCCTGTAGCTCCGCATCGAAGACGATGACGTAGCTGAAGGAACTCACCTCAAAAATGCGGGTCAGAAGATGCGGCAAGCGGCTGCGCAGTTCCACGTCGATGCGCCGCACCTGGTCGGCATAGGACGGTAGGGGTGTGTTGATGGCGGTCACACTCGTCTCCTGCGCTCCATGGCCAGCAATCGCGGCCCGCGCCGCGCACGCTGGCCCCTGAATATAGCCCGTCTTAGCCGCGTCAGACACCGGGCACTCTGCTCGCGCATGACAACGTAGTGCGACTTCCCCCCGCCCCAACCACCCACCAAGCCGGCCACCAGGAACGACTGCGGCGTGTATGGCAGCGCGCGCACCACCCCGTCCTGCCGGCGAAGCATGCCCGGACGACGGGTGGAGGCCATGGGGCCAGTATCGACCACATCACGGTCGGGCACTCGGGCCCCGCCGGGTGGCGTGACGAAGTAGACTTTTAACGCAAAAAACGCAAATGACCGCAAATAAGGCGCAAATAAGTAAGATGCCTCAAAGGCCCTGAACGACGCGTTTGATTTCCAGGCGGGGCTGACCGAAGTTCAGCAGCAGGCACAGACACAGACCGGTCGCCTTGAGGTAGTTCAGGCATTGCGCGCGATGCACACCGTCCAACGCCCGGACGGCCTTGACCTCCACAAGCACGACTTCCTCCACCAGCAAATCCGTCGTGTAATCCCCGACGACAACGCCAGCGTACCTGACGACGACACCACATTGTTGCGCCACCGCAAGACCGAGCTTGCGAAGCTCATAGGCAAGCGCGTTCTCGTAA
>CAWHUC010000008.1:0-364335 GCA_963832525.1 uncultured Pseudomonadota bacterium | reverse complement strand
CCACGCCTGGCTCGACACCTGTCTTCCGCTGCCGGGCCTTATCCCACAGACGTAACGACCGCCGGCCCGATCTCGGTCACATCATCTCCCCGGTCGACGGCGGCCGGCCCTGGTCGATCATCGTGCGCCCGGCCAGGTTGTACATGATCCAGATCGACCCGCCGACCAGCAGCACGATCACGGTGAGCGTGAACAGGAACGCCAGCATGTTCCAGCGCTGCCCGGAGGAGCTGTCGAGGTGCAGGAAATAATGCAGGTGCACCAGGATCTGCACGATCGCGGCCGCGAAGATCACCACCAGGGTGGACGGTCCGGTCAGCGCCCCGGTCATGACCAGGACGAACGGGATGAGCGTCAGGACCACAGCCAGGCCGAAGCCCGTCAGGTAGGAGCCAAGGCTGCCGTGGCCCGCCTCGTCATCGGCGGTCGTCGCGTGGGTGTGCGCCATCACACCATCCCCTTCAAATAGACGATCGAGAACACGCCGACCCAGACGATATCGAGGAAATGCCAGAACATGCTGAGCCGCATCAGCCGCGACCGCACGCGCGGCGTCAGCCCCTTGCCCATCACCTGCGCCATCAGCACCAGCATCCAGATCAGCCCGACCGTGACGTGGGTGCCGTGGGTCCCGACCAGGGCGAAGAAGGCCGCGAGGAAGCCGCTGCGATCCGGCCCGGCGCCGATCGCGACCATATGG
The DNA here is from genome assembly GCA_963832525.1 of uncultured Pseudomonadota bacterium. Lineage (GTDB taxonomy): Bacteria > Pseudomonadota > Alphaproteobacteria > Acetobacterales > Acetobacteraceae > JAJZVS01. Next base: position 363,635 of record CAWHUC010000008.1, on the reverse strand, counting down.
AGGAACTCGTGCACCTCCATCGCGACGAAGCCGAGCCCGAACAGGAAGGTGACGACGAACCAGCCGATCACCTGGCGCGCCTGGCGGCGGTGCATCGCCAGGATGGCGAAGCCGCACGTGATGCTGCTCATGAGCAGGAACATCGTCTCGCCGAGCGTGCCGCTCAGGTCGAAAAGCTGCCGTCCCGTCGGGCCGCCGGCGGTGCTGTGGGTGTAGACGACGTAGCTCGCGAACAGGGCGGCGAACAGGATGCAGTCGCTCATGAGGTAGAGCCAGAAGCCGAACATCACGTTCGTGTCGCTCTCCGCATGCCCGTGCGCCTCGGGCGGGGCGAAGACGTCGTCGAAGGTGCGGGTGATCATCGTGTCTGCTCCGCGTTCATGCGTTCAGAGTGTGCTGAAGAAATCGAACTTGCGAACGAACGCCCGTTGAGAATGCTCGGGTTTCCAGGCGATTTCGGCGGAAGACGGGCGTTCATTCACAAACTCTCAGTCCACCAGCTCGGGCAGCGGGCGCATGCGGAAATTGTCCACGACGTCGCGTTCGGCGTCGGCGGCCGAGGCGAGCGCGCGGAAACGGGCGGCCTCGGTGCGCGCGACCTCGGCGGCGGGGATGTAGTAGTCGACGTCCTCGGCCCAGGCGCGGGCGATGATGCAGGCACCGATCGCGAGCGCGCCGGCGATCGCCATCCACCAGATGTGCCAGATCATCGCGAAGCCGAACACGAAGGCGCACAGGCCCATGATGAAGCCGACCCCGGTGTTGCGCGGCATGTGGATGTCGAAATATTCGTCGGGACGGACGTAGGCGGTGCCGGTCTGCTTCATGTCGATGAAGGCGTCGCGGTCGTAGACCACGGGGATGCGGGCGAAGTTGTAGACCGGCGGCGGGGAGGCGATCGACCATTCCAAGGTACGGCCGTCCCACGGATCGCCCGACAGGTCGCGGGTCTTGGCGCGGTCGCGGATGCTGACGGCGAGCTGCACGACCTGGCAGACGATCCCGATCAGAACCAGCACCGCGCCGAGGCCCGCAACCACCAGCCACGGCTGCCAGGACGGGTTGTCGTAGTGCCACATCCGGCGCGGCATCCCCATCAGGCCCAGCACGTAGAGCGGGACGAACGCCACGTAGAAGCCCACGAGCCAGGCCCAGAAGGCGCGCTTGCCCCAGGTCTCGTTCAACTGGAACCCGAAGGCCTTGGGGAACCAGTAGGCATAGCCCGCGAAGTAGCCGAACAGCGCGCCGGGGATCAGCATGTTGTGGAAATGCGCGATCAGGAACTCGCTGTTGTGCAGCACGAAGTCGGCCGGCGGCATGGCGAGCACCACGCCGGACATGCCGCCGATGGTGAAGGTCACGATGAAGCCGACCGTCCACAGCATGGGCGTGGTGAACCGGAGACGGCCGCGGTACATCGTGAACAGCCAGGTGAACAGCTTCACCCCGGTCGGCACGCCGATCACCATCGTCGCGATGCTGAACGCGGAATTGACGGTTGCGCTGGCGCCCATCGTGAAGAAATGGTGCATCCAGACGAGGAACGACAGCAGGGTGATCGACACCGTCGCGTAGACCATCGCGGTATAGCCGAACAGGCGCTTGCTCGAGAAGGTGGCGACCACTTCGGAGAAGATGCCGAAGGCGGGCAGCACCAGAATGTAGACCTCCGGATGCCCCCAGACCCAGAACAGGTTGACGTACATCATGAGGTCACCGCCGCCGGCGGCGGTGAAGAAATGCGTGCCGACATAGCGGTCGAGCGTGAGCAGGGCGAGCGTCACGGTCAGCACCGGGAACGCCAGCACGATCAGCGCGCTGGTGCAGAGTGCCGCCCAGGTGAAGACCGGCATGCGCATCAGGGTCATGCCCGGCGCGCGCATGCGGAGGATGGTGACGACGAAGTTGATCCCGGTCAGCAAGGTACCGAGACCGGAAAGCTGGATGGCCCAGATCCAGTAGTCCACGCCGGGACCGGGGCTGTATTTCAGCTCGCTCAGCGGCGGATACCCGGTCCAGCCGGCATGCGAGAAGTCGCCCACCCCGAGCGAGAGCATGACCAGCCCCGCGCTCATGACCGTGAGCCAGAGGCCCACCGAGTTCAGGAACGGAAAGGCCACGTCCCGCGCACCGATCTGCAGCGGCACCGCGAGGTTCATCAGCCCCACCAGGAACGGCATCGCCATGAAGAAGATCATGATCGTGCCGTGCGCGGTGAAGACCTGATCGTAGTGGTAGGGCGGCAGGTAGCCCTGCGCGGCCCCCTCTGCCATCGCCTGCTGCGCGCGCATCATGATCGCGTCGGAGAACCCGCGCAGCAGCATGATCAGAGCCAGGATGGCGTACATCGCGCCGATCCGCTTGTGGTCGACGGAGGTGAGCCACTCGGACCAGAGATAGCCCCATTTCCCGAACCAGGTGATGGCGCCCACCACGACGGCGCCACCCACCAGGGTGAAGGCGACCGCGCCCATGACGATGGGATTGTCATAGGGGATCGCGGCCAAGGTAAGGTTTCCGAGCATTGTCCAGCCCCGTTCAGGCGTGCGGTATCAGGCGTTCGATGGTCAGGCGTGCAGTGGTCAGGCGTGCGGCTTCGGTGGCGCGCCGTTGGCGGTCATGAACCGGCTGACGATGCGGTCGAACAGCCCAGGCTGCACCGAGGAGTAGGTGATGACCGGCCCGCCGCGGACCGGCTTCTGCAGCGCGTGCCATGCCGCAGGGTCGAGCGCACGGTGCCCGGCGCGGGCCTGCTCCACCCAGGCATCGAAATCCGCCTGCGAGGTGGCGATGGTCTGGAAATGCATGGCGGCGTAGCCGGCGCCGCTGAACTGGTAGTTCCGCCCGACATAGGTGCCGGGCGTGTCGGCCAGCAGGTGCAGCTTCGTCCGCATGCCCGGCATCGCATAGATCTGGCTGCCGAGACGGGGGATGAAGAACGACGACATCACCGTCGCCGAGGTGATCCGGAAGCTCACCGGCACGCCGGCCGGAATGACCAGCTTGTTCACCGTCGCGATATGCTGGTCGGGATAGATGAACAGCCAGCGCCAGTCGAGCGCCACGACATCGATCGGCAGCGGCCTGGCGGCGGAGGCGATCGGCTTGTACGGGCTGATCCGGTGGGTCGTCCCCCAAACCAGCCCGCCGAGCGCGATGACGATGATCGCAGGCACGACCCAGACCACGATTTCCAGCCGTCCGGAATGGGACCAGTCGGGGGTGTAGGTCGCCTTCCGCGACGCGCGGTAGCGCCAGGCGACGAAGCCCGTCAGGGCGAACACCGGAATCGCGACGATCAGCATCAGGGCGATCGACGTCAGGATCGTCGCCTTGTCGGCTGCGCCGATCGGCCCCCTGGGGTCGAGTACCGACAAGTAGCTGCATCCGGAAAGGCCAAAAATACCGCACAAGGACACAGCCCTCGCGGCGTACCTGAGGTTACGTACATTCATCTTCTTATTCCGGATCAACGTCCATCTTCACGCACCGGTCGGCGGCACGTCGCGGATGTCCCTGCTTACGGGGGGTGTTGCAAAGGGCACGCCAACATCTGAATGCCGCGGCCCCGATCCGCGGCCGCGCTCGCGCGCTGATGACGTCCGGCTTTCATGCCGCCGCACATACGCCCGTGGCGCCGGTAGTCAACGTGGGGATGGATGAAAATTAGGACAGGTTTGCTTCCCTTTGCGAAATGCGAAGCCCGGGTATGCATCTTCTGCCAATCGCGCGCGGCGCACGCACGCCTTCTCTCGCCGCACCGTGCGCGCGCGAACCCCGCACCACCGGCCTGAACGGCGGATTTTGTTGCCTGTTCAGTCCGTTACGATATGGGCGCCGTGCTGCACGCCGTCGCGACCGCGAAGCTCGTCCGCAACCCCGCCGCCGACAGGCCGCGCGCGATGACCACGATGCGCGTCCCGGTCGCCGCCGCCGCCGCGCCGGCGAGAAATGCCGGCGGATGCGGCACATGGTGCACCGCCTGCACAACAACTGGCCGGTCCTCGCCGGGGATGCGCACGAGCCCCTTCACCCGCAGCACCTTCTCCCCCTGCAACGACAGCAGGGAATCGAGCCACAGCGCCACTTTCTCCCATGCGACCGGCCGGTCGGACCGCAGCACGGTGGCGGTGACCTGCGCCCCATGGCGGAACGGCAGGTGCCCGTGCCCGGCATGCTGCCCCTCCCCTAGCCACGCCGCGATCCGCCCTGCCTCCGGCCCCAGGTCGAACACGTCCGCGGGATCGGCCGCACCGGCCACCACGTGGCGGATCGGTGCGCCCGGGTTCAACGCCGCGATCGCCGCCTCCGCCCGCGCGATTGTCGCGGGCTCCGCCAGGTCCGTCTTGGTGAGCAGCACCCGATCGGCGAGCGCGACCTGCGCGCGGGCCTCCGGCTGGCGCGCGAGTTGCGCCAGGCCGTGCAGCGCATCGACCGTGGTGACGATCCCGTCCAGCCGGCAGGCGAAGCGCGCCTCCGGCACGGCCAGCAGCGCGTGCGCCACCGGGGCGGGATCAGCGAGGCCGGTGGTCTCGATCGCGATGCGCCGGAACGGCGGCAGCGCGCCGCTCGCGCGCCGTTCCCACAACAGATCGAGCGTGTCGACGATGTCGCCGCGCACGGTGCAACAGATGCAGCCGTTGGCGAGCAGCACCGCATCCTCGATCGCCGACTCCATCAGCAAGTGATCGAGCCCCACGGCGCCGAATTCGTTCACGATCACCGCCGTGTCCGCGAGTTCCGGATGGCGCAGCAGCCGATTGAGCAGGGTGGTCTTGCCGCTGCCCAGGAAGCCGGTGACGATCGTCACCGGCAGCGCGTTCATCCCGTGATCCAGGCCCATGCGACCCTCCTTGCCGGCGCGCCCGGCGCGGCACGGCGCGCGCGAGTGTCCGGGAGGAGCCGTCGCGGCGCAAGAAGAGTGCCGCGGTTTGCGCCGGCGCGCCCACGGAAGACGAGGCGACGAAGATGGAGATCGCAGAAGGCTGGTCGCCGGCCGCGGCCGTGCGCGCCAGGACGCCGCTGCGCACGCTGGCGCGAGGTGGCGCGGGACACGCGACGGCGGGCTTGTCCGCCATCAGGCTGCCTCCCACGTCCGGGCGCCCACCGAACGGATGTCCCGATGACGGAGTCCCCGCTGCCGGAACCCGGGGCCAGCGACGCCACGCTCCGCCCCGACGGCGCCGCCTCCCCCCATCTCGCCGCACCGCAGCGCCGCCAGGCGGCGCAGCACGCCGCCCTGCGCCCGCTCGTCATCCACGAGATCATCCGCGCCGAAGGGGAGACGGAGCTTGCCCGCACCTCCGGCGCGCTGGCGCTGTCGGGCCTCGCGGCCGGGCTGTCGATGGGGTTTTCATTCCTCATCGAGGCGCTGCTGCGTGCCGGCCTGCCGGCGGCGCCGTACCGGCCGCTGATCGCGAGCTTCGGCTACAGCATCGGCTTCATCATCGTGGTGCTCGGCCGTCAGCAGTTGTTCACCGAGAGCACGCTCACCGCGATCCTGCCCGTGCTCACCCGCCGCGACCGCGCGACGGCGGTGGCGGTCGCCCGGCTATGGGCGATCGTGCTGGCGGCCAACCTCGTCGGCACCTGGTGCTTCGCCGCGCTGCTGCTGCCGCACGGGGTGTTCGCCGCGCCGGTGGTCGCCTCGCTTGCCGCGCTGGGGCGGGACGCGATCCCGCCGGGATTCGGCGCGACGGTCCTGAAATCGCTGTTCGCCGGCTGGCTGATCGCCCTGATGGTGTGGATCCTGCCCAGCGCGCGCTCGGCGCGGCTGCTCACGGTGCTGATCGTCACCTATGTCGTGGCGCTCGCGCGGCTGTCGCACGTGGTCGCGGGCTCGGCCGAGGCGGCCCACGCGGCGCTGACCGGCGCGCGGCCCTTCGCGGCCTATCTCGGCGATTTCCTGGCGCCGACCCTGATCGGCAACGTGTTCGGCGGCGTGGCGCTGGTGGCCCTGCTCAACCACGGCACCATCGCGACCGAGATCCGCGATTCGGAAAACCGGCTGTCCGATCAGTCCGACGCCCCGTGAGCGGGGCGCGAACTCCCCTCAGCTTCCCGCCTTCAGCACCGAAACGAGTCCGCGCAGGCACGCCAGCAGCGACAGCGGGGTGAGCCGGCCGGTGCGCGGGTTCTCCAGGCTCGGCACATTCTCGATCCGCATGGTGAAGCGGGCCGCCTCCGCCTCCACCCGGATCGTGTGGATGTTGCGGTCGATCCCGGGGTCGGCCCAGATCTCCACTTTCGTGCGCACCGGGCCGATCCCGGCGAGCGCCAGGGCCGCCGCCACGTTGACGTTCGCCGGGAACCCCGCCGCCGCGGCGAGCGCGTTGCCCGCGAACACAAGGCGCGGTTCAGTCAGCCCGGCAAGGTCGATCCCCCGCCGGCGCAGATAGGGTGCGCCGGCCAGGCCCGCGGGCGGTTTGCGGGTCTCGAGGGTCACGCTCTCCACCGGACCCTCCGCCGCCGCACGCACCGCGTCGAGCCCGAGCAACGCCCCGGTCGGCACCAGGATGCGCGCCCCGGTCTTCACCGCTCGCCGCACGAGCTCCAATCGCGGCAGGAGCGCGCCGGCCGAGGCCACGACCAGGATGCGCCCGGCGGCGATCGCGGGCTCGGCGATGGCGAGGAACACCGAAGCAGGGGCCGCTTCCACCACGATGTCGGCTTCTGCCAGCCGGGCCAGCGGCACCACCTCGGGCGGGATCTCGAACTCCGCCACCCGCGTGGCGGCACGCACCGGATCGGCGGCGGCAACCGCGACCAGGCGCAGGCCGGGCACCGCTCCGCGATCGAGCGCGCGGGCCAGCGGCAGGCCGATCGCGCCCAGGCCGCCGATCGCGACGGTCATCGTCATGTCGTTCCTCCGTCCCCCGGGCGTCGACGGGGTCGCCCCGAAGCGACCCAGCCCTTCCTCTCGCCCAACCCTTTCTGTCGCATCGAATCACCGGCGCGCACAACCCGCGCGTGCGGCCGACCAAGGCAATCGCTTGAACCGGAACTCCGGCGCCGGCGGCTGCTTCTTCCCTCTCCCGCAGTGCGGGAGAGGCGAATTCCTGAACGTTCAAGCGACTGCCCTTCGCGACCGACCGGCGGCAGGTCGAACCGTTCGCAAGCGTACCGGTGCGGGGTCAGCGCCCGGACGCCGCCCGCGCCGCCGCCAGTTCCGTCGCCGTATTGACGTTCAGGAACGCGTCCTCGCCCGCCGCCGGAAAGCGCACCTCCCGCGCCCCGAGCGCGGCGGCGAAGGCGCCCACCTGGCGCGACCCGCCGGCCGCGAGCCGGGCGCGCAGCACCTCGCGCGCCGTCACCGGCCAAAGCGCCACCAGGTAGTGCGTCTGCGTGCGCCCGTCCGCCGCGTCGCCCGTCGCGTACGACGGCGGCGGGGCCAGCGCGCGGGTGAGGCCCGCCGGCAGGAACGGCGTATCGCCAGGCGCGCTCAGCAGCGCGTCCGCGCCAAGCCCCGCGGCCCAGTCGAGCCCGGCGAGCAGCCCCGCCAGCGGCCCGGCGCCAACGAAGGCGCCGTCGTCCAGCACCGGCAGGCCGAAGGCGGCGAACCGGCCCGGATCGCCGTTGGCACTGAGCGCGATCGCCTCGACCGGCTCGGTGCGCAGCCGGTCGATCACGCGCGCGAGCATGGACCGCCCACCCACTTCCAGCAGTGGCTTGTCCCCGCCGCCGAGTCGCCGCGCACTGCCCCCCGCCAGGACCAGCCCCACCAGCCGCCCCGGAGGCGGGGTTGTCGGCGGCGGGGTTGTCGGCGGCGGGGCGGTCATCCGCGCCCCCCACCGGTCCGGTCGTGCGGCCTGGCGACGCGCCCGCTGCGAAGGACAGCGGCGGGCGCGCAAGCGGCAAGGTTACCGCGCCTCACGCCGCCCCCACCGCAATCTCCAGCCATCCCGGCGCGGCAAAGCGCCCGGTATCGCCCGGGCGGAGCAGCACGGTGGTGGTATCGGATTCGACGATCGCCGGCCCGGCCACCGCCTGTCCCGGTGCCAACGCAGCGAAATCGAACACCGGCACCTCCTGCCAGGACCCCAGGTAGATCCGCCGCCGCAAGGCCGGCGCGGCCGGCGCCCGGTCCGGCTCCGCCGCCGCGAGCGGGGGCGGCAGCCGCCCGATCACCGATGCCCGCCCGTTCACCACCACCACCTCCTGCTCCGGCTGCGCATAGGTGTAGAGCGCCGCGTGCCGGGCGTGGAACGCCTGCGCCAGCCGCTCCGCCAGGTCCGGCGCCTCCCACTCGGTCGCGTCCCAGTCGAGCGGCACGGTCAGCTCGAACACCTGCTCCCCGTAGCGCATGTCGGCCGCGCGGCGGACGATCGCGCCGGCACCGAACGCGCCGAGTTGCGCGCGCCCCTCGGCCTCCATCGCCGCGAACGCCGTGCGCAGCGCCGCCGGGTCGATCCCGTGCGTCTGCTCCAGGCTGCGCGCCAGCTCGATCCGGAGGTCGGTGTTCAACATCCCCCAGGCCGACAGCACCGCCGCCGCAAGCGGCACCGCGACCCGGGAAATGCCGAGGGCCGCGGCCACCGCGGTCACGTGCAGCCCGGCCGCGCCCCCGAATGCGAGCAGCGCGAAGCGGCGCGGATCGACACCCCGGCGCACGGTCGCGATCCGCACCCCATCGGCCATGCGCGCCGTCACCAGCCGCTGCACGCCCGCCGCAGTCACTTCCAGCCCCAGCCCGAGGTCTGCGCCCAGCCGCCCGATCGCCGCCGCCGCGGCTGCGCGATCCAGCCGGCGCCGCCCGCCCAGGAACCGGTCCGGGTCCAGGTAGCCCAGGACCAGGGTGGCGTCCGTCACCGTCGCCGCCGTCCCGCCCAGCCCGTAGCAGGCCGGCCCCGGCTCCGCCCCCGCGCTCTCCGGCCCCACGGCGAGCAGGCCGGAGCGATCGCGCTCGGCGATCGACCCGCCGCCGGCGCCGAGGGTGACGATATCGAGTGCCGGCAGCGCGATCCGCGCCTGGCCCACCATCCGTCCCTCGGCGAGGGTGGCCGCGCCGTCGCGCACCAGGGCGATGTCGGTGCTGGTGCCGCCCATGTCGAAGGCGATCAGGTCGCGCCCCAGCCCCGCCGCCGCCAGCGCCACCGCCGCCGCGACGCCGCCGGCCGGGCCGGAGAGCGCGGTGCCGGCGGCGAGCCGGATCGCCTCCGCAACCGTCGCCACGCCGCCGTGCGAAAGGATCACGAACAGGCTGCCGCCGAACCCCGCCTCCGCCAGCCGCGCCTCCAGCCGGCGCAGGTAGGCGGCGATCACCGGCCCCACCGCGGCGTTGGCGACGGTGGTGGAGAAGCGCTCGAACTCCTTGATCTGCGGCAAAACCTCGGCCGAGGTGGAGACGAACGCGCCCGGCAGCCGGACGCGCACCGCCGCAGCGGCGGCCTGCTCGTGCGCCGGGTTGCGCCAGGAATGCAGGAAACACACCGCCACCGCCGGGACGGACTGCGCCTCCAGCACCGCCAGCGCCGCGTCCAGGGACGCCGGATCGAGCGGGATTTCCACGCTCCCGTCGGCGCGCAGCCGCTCGCGCACCGGCAGGCGCAGCGCGCGCGGCACCAGCGGTTCGGGCGGGGCCAGGCGGAGGTTGTAGCGATCGGGCTTCAGCCCCTCGCGCATCTCGATCACGTCGCGATGGCCCTCGGTGGTCAGCATGGCAACCCGTGCCGCCTTGCCCTCCAGCAGCGCGTTGGTGGCCGCCGTCGTGCCGTGCACGATGCGCAATGTGACGCCGAGCAGACCCGCCGGGGTCAGGCCCAGCGCCGCGGCAGCGAGGCCGATGCCCGCCAGCACCCCCTCCGACTGGTCGGCCGGCGTGGTCGCCGCCTTGGCGAAGGTGATCGCCCCGTCCGGGCCGGCGACCACCACGTCGGTGAAGGTGCCGCCGACATCGATGCCGATCGTATGGGTCATGCGCGGGTCCGATCGCTGGCGAGCGGTTCAGGCGGCAGCCGTGCCCTCGCCCTTCTCCCTCCCCCGCAACGGGGGCGACAGCTCCCCTGCTTAAACCCGGGTGCCCGGCGCTGTCGAACGCCGCAACGCGCCCCCAGGACGCGCCCCGCGGGCCGGGTTGAACAATCCCCGATCTCGCCCAGCTAGTGCCGGCCGCGCCCCCGGGAGCGGCCCCTGCCCCGGTTCGACCCGCCTTCGCGTCGGACCCGCCATGTCCTTGATTCCGCAACTGCCGCGCTCGCGCCCGCCCCGTGCCCACCCAGGGGACGCCGCCCGACCGGACCGGAGACCGCCTCTCATGGCCGATCACATCACCGTCAGCCTGACCATCAACGGCCGGGCGGAAACGCTTGCGCTCGAACCGCGGGTCACCCTGCTCGACGCGCTGCGCGACCGCCTCGGGCTCACCGGCACGAAGAAAGGCTGCGACCAGGGACAGTGCGGCGCCTGCACCGTGCATGTGGACGGCGCCCGCGTGCTCGCCTGCCTGACCCTCGCCGCGCAGGTGGAGGGCCGGGCGGTCACCACCATCGAAGGCCTGGCCGGCGCCGACGGCGCCCCGCACCCGGTGCAGGCCGCATTCCTGGAGCACGACGCCTACCAGTGCGGCTATTGCACGCCGGGGCAGATCATGTCCGCGGTCGCCTGCATCCGCGAGGGCCACGCCGGATCGGACAGCGAGATCCGCGAATACATGGCCGGCAACCTCTGCCGCTGCGGCGCCTATCCGCACATCGTCGCCGCCGTGCGCCAGGCTATGGGAGATATGGCAGCCGCGGGAGACGCGGCATGAGGGATTTCTCCTATCATCGCGCCGCCTCCGCCGCCGCGGCGCAGCGCGAAGCGGCGCTCCCGGCCACGATACTGCTCGCCGGCGGCACCACGTTGCTCGACCTCGCCAAATGCGGCGTCGCGGAGCCCGACCGGGTCGTCGACATCACGCATCTGGACGGGCTGGACGGGGTGCGGGTCGATGCCGACGGCGCGGTGATCGGCGCGCTGGCCAAAATGAGCCGGGTCGCGGACGATCCGGCCATCCGCGCGCAATTCCCGGCGGTGGCGGACTCGCTGGTGCTGGCGGCCTCGGCGCAGATCCGCAACATGGCGACGATCGGCGGCAACCTGATGCAGCGCACCCGCTGCGCCTATTTCCGCGCGCCTGCCGTCTTCCCCGCCTGCAACAAGCGCGCGCCCGGCAGCGGTTGTGCGGCGATCGGCGGCGCGACGCGCAACCACGCGGTGCTCGGCACCAGCGCGGCCTGCATCGCCACCTACCCGGGCGACCTCGCGACAGCGCTCGTGGCCTTCGATGCCGTGGTGCATGTCGGCGCGCGCACGGTGCCGGCGGACGCGTTTTTCCTGGCCCCGGGCAGCACGCCGGAGCGGGAACATCCGCTCGTGCCCGGGGAGCTGATCACCGCGGTTTCGATCCCGGCCTCGCCCGCCGCGCGCCGGTCCACCTACCTCAAGGTGCGCGACCGGCAGTCTTACGAATTCGCCGCCGCCAGCGCCGCCGTCGGCCTGGAGCTGGAAGCGGACGGGCGGACGATCCGCGACCTGCGCGTGGCGCTCGGCGGCGTCGCCACCAAACCCTGGCGCGCCCGGGCGGTGGAGGCGGCGCTGATCGGCATGGCACTGGAGGCCGAGACCGTGCGGCGCGCCAGCCGGCTCGCGATGGAGGGCGCCGTCGATCACGGCGCCAATCGCTTCAAGATCGACCTTGCGCCGCGCGTGATCGCGCGTGCCGTACTCGACGCTGGGAGGAATGGCATGAGCGGCAGCGGGAGCAGGATGCGGCACGGCGACGCGTCGGACGGCGACGCGCCGACAACTTCGGTGCTCGGCACCAGCGTGGCGCGCCGCGACGGGCCGGCGAAGGTGCGCGGTGCGGCCGTCTACGCCGCCGAATACCGCCCCTCGGGCCTGGTCCACGCCGTCCTGGTGCAAAGCACGATCCCCGCGGGACGGGTGCGCGCGATCGACACCGCGGCGGCCGCAGCCGCCCCCGGGGTGCTGCTCGTGCTGACCCCCGACAATGCGCTGCCGCTGCGGGCGGCAACAAGCTGGCTCGGGACGCCGGCGCCCGACGGGCCCTATGTCCCGCTGAGCCCAGACATCACCTTCAACGGCCAGCAGATCGCCGCCGTCGTCGCCGAAACCTTCGAGCAGGCGACCGCCGCCGCGGCGCTGGTGCGCATCACCTACGATCCGGCGCCGGCGATCGCGAGCCTCGACGACCCGGGCGCCGGCGACGGCCACAGGATCGACGACCTGACCATCACCCGCGGCGACGCCGCCGCAGCACTCGCCGCCGCGCCGGTGCGGATCGAGCGGGAATACCGCACGCCGCGCGAGTACAACGTGCCGATCGAGCCGCACGGTCTGATCGCCGAATGGGCGGGTGAAGGAGAGAACGAGACGCTCACCATCCACGAACCGAGCCAGTGGGTGGACGGGATGGCGCGCACCTACGCCGAGTGGTTCGGCGTGGCGTTCGAGAACGTGCAGCTGGTCTCCCCCTATATCGGCGGCGGCTTCGGGTCGAAGGCGCTGGCCTATGCGTACGGCGCGGTCGCGGTCATGGCGGCGCGGATGCTCGCCCGGCCGGTGAAGCTCGCGGTCACCCGGCCGCAGACCTTCACGGCGTATGGCGGGCGGCCGGCAACACGCCAGACGATCGCGCTCGGGGCCACGCGCGCGGGCAAGCTGCTCGCGATCGTGCATCGCGGGGCCAACGAGACGTCGATCGACGGCTTCGGGGTCGAGCCGCTCGGATCGGTTATCTCGATCATGTACGCGGTGCCCGATTTCCGCTCCGAGCAGAATCTCGTGCCGGTGCACACGGTGCTGCCGGGGCCGATGCGCGCGCCGGGGGAGAACCCGAGCGCCTTCGGCATCGAATGCGCCATCGACGAGCTGGCCTATGAAGTCGGCATCGACCCCGTCGCCATCCGCCTGCTGAACTACGCGGAGGAAGACCCGCAGGCGAACAAGCCCTGGTCCACACGGCGGCTGCGCGAGGCGTTCGCGGCCGGCGCGGCGGCCTTCGGCTGGTCGCGACGCACGCCGGCGCCGCGTTCCATGCGGGACGGACACGAGCTCATCGGCTGGGGCGTCGCCGCGGGCACCTATCCGGTCCGCCGCACCGCCGGGGAGGCATTGGTCCGCATCCTCGCCGACGGCGCGGTCGAGGTCGCCAGCAGCGGCATCGACATGGGCACCGGCACCTACACGATCCTGGCGCAGACCGCGGCCGAGGCGCTGGGCGTGCCGGTGGAAGATGTGCGCGTGCAGCTCGGCGATTCGGCGCTGCCGCGCGCGCCGGTCGCCGGCGGATCGCAGCTCGCCAACCTGATGACCGGGGCCGTGCACAAGGCGGCGCTGGCGGCACGCGACGAGCTGATCGGGCTCGCGATCACGCATCCGGATTTGCCGTTCCGCGATCGCCAGGTGAATACGTTGGTGATCGCCGGCGGGGAGGTCGGCGTGCCGCGCGGCGACGGGCCGCGGGTTCCGATCGCGGAGCTGATGCGCCGGCTCGGCCGCGCGCGGATCGAGGCGCTGCGCGATACTTTACCGGAGGGGGCGCGCAGCGACGAGGACCGGTACAAGAACTTCACCACGATCGCGACGATGCGTCCGCCGACCGACGGTGATTATTCCGCGCACAGTTGGTGCGCGCATTTCGTCGAGGTCCGGGTCGATGCGGAGCTCGGCACGGTGCGGGTGGCACGCATGGTCTCGGCGCTCGATTCCGGGCGGCTCTACAATCCGCGGCTGGCCGAGAGCCAGTGGAAGGGCGGCATCATCATGGGCATCGGGCAGGCGCTGCTGGAAGAAGGCGTCGTCGATGCGCGGCACGGGCGGGTGACGAACGACAATCTGGCGGACTACCTGGTGGCGACCAACGCGGATGTGCCGGATCTGCAGGTGATCTCGGTGGGCGTGCCGGATCCGCATGCCTCCGCACTGGGCGGCAAGGCGGTGGGGGAGCTCGCGATCGTGGGGGTGGCGCCGGCGATCGCGAACGCGGTGTTTCATGCGACCGGACGGCGGGTGCGGGAGCTGCCGATCACGCTCGACAAGCTGCTGTAGAGGGGTGCGAGGCAGCTTCTTTGCCTTCCCCAAGCGCAAACGCGGGGGGAGAGAGAAGGACAGTCCCCTCGCCGTGCGCGAGGCCGCCGCCCGGCAAATGCGCGTCGATCGTCGGCAGGCCGAAGCCCAGCGGCGCGGCGGGTGGGACAGGGCGGGCGGCGGGCGGAACCTGCCAGGAACATGCTGCTGCCCCGCGGGCCGACGGGTTGGGCCGGTGCCGACGGTTGGCTCCGATTCCAACCCAGAGAAGAGAAGGCGAGGAAGAAAGAGATCGCAGAGGGTTCGTCCCCGGCGGCGGCGGCAGGGGTCACTGCAGCGCGCGGCTGGTGCGCCCGCACACGGACCGCGGCAGAGGATCGAGGGGACGCACACATGCGCACCGTCCTTCTGCGACCTCTTTCTTCCTCGCCTTCTCTTCTCAGCGTTGCAATCGGCGGTTGCGGCTCCCCCAGGCCGGGGTGCAGGCGCAGGTGGTGTCCGCCGACGGCCCCCGGCACGGCCGGGTCCACATGGCGACCGGAAGGCATCACCTCGTTGCGCTGTCTCGGAAAGAACGACCGCCCTTCCATGCCTGGAGGAAGCCGGAGGATCGCAGAGGGCATTGACAGGGGCGTTGACCCCGTCCCGGGCGACGCTTATAAGCCGCGCCCTGAGTTGGCCCCCGTGCCCCGGCGCGGTCGGGGCCGCTCCCGCGCAGGCGCGGGATTTCCCTTTTGCGATAGTCGGAGTTTCGGGCGTGAAGCGCACCTACCAACCCTCCAAGCTGGTCCGCAAACGCCGCCACGGGTTTCGCGCCCGCATGGCCACCGTCGGCGGCCGCAAGGTGCTGGCCAATCGCCGCGCCAAGGGCCGCAAGCGTCTTTCCGCCTGAGAGTTCGTGGAAGAATGCTTGCCACCCCCCCGAAAAGACAAGATTCTTCGGCGGGCATTCTTGCGCGGGGTCGATTTCCTCACTGGTCCTGAAGGCCGGTGTCCTGAGCTTGGGAGGCCGGAACGCAGGTGCCGATCCCGCGGTCCGGACGGGCCGAAGGCCGGCAGGCTGGACATCGGCAGGCTCGGCATCAGGAGACCGGTCGTCGGCGGCAGCAAGCCGGAGCGGCCCGAGCCGGTCGGGACGTCGCCTCCCCGCGCGCGGATCATGGAGCCTCCGGTGACCGCCACCCTGCCCCCCCTGAAACACCCCCGCCTGCAGCGCCGCGCCGAGTTCCTGCGCGTCGCCGGCCGCGGCCGCAAGCTGGCCACGCCGGGCCTCGTCCTGCAGGTCCTGCGGCGCGACGACGCGGAGCCCGCGCGGCTGGGCTTCACCGTGACGAAGAAGGTCGGCAACGCCGTGGTCCGCAACCGCACCCGCCGCCGCCTGAAGGAAGCCGCCCGGCTGGTACTGACCGAACAGCCGGTGCGCGGGGCCGATCTCGTGCTGATCGGCCGGGACCGCACGCGGGCGCGCCCGTTTGCCGCCCTGCAGGACGACCTGCGCCAGGCGCTGATCCGCGCCGGCGTGGCGACGACACCAGAGAGGGCGCCAGGGGCTATGGCCCCAGGGGCCATGACCTCGGGGGCCATGACCTCGGGGGCTATCACCTCGGGGGCTATGACCTCGGGAACGACGACACCACGGGAGGCGACGATCCCGGCGGCAACGCTCCCACCTGCACCCCTCCCAGCGGCGGCACTGGCATGAGCCCGGCGGCGCGGCTCGGCATCGGCGCGGTGCGGGCCTATCAATGGACCCTCGGCCCGGTGCTCGGCGGCCAGTGCCGCTTCGCCCCGAGCTGCAGCGAATACGCGGTGGATGCGCTGCGCCGGCACGGGGCGCTGCGCGGCAGCGGCCTGGCCGCCTGGCGCCTGCTGCGCTGCCAGCCGTGGTGCGACGGCGGCTACGACCCGGTCCCGGAACCCGGATGGCGTGACGCCGCCCGGCCGGCCGCCGGACGGACGGACTTCGACCAAGCGGGGCATTGAATGGACCAGAAGCGCCTGTTCGTCGCGATCCTGATTTCGCTCGCGATCCTGGTCGGCTACCAGTTCATCGCCACGCGCTATCTGCCGCACCCGCCGGTGCCGCAGACGACGGCGACGTCCGCCGGCACCCCCAACGGGGCGACCAACGGCACGTCCGCGGGCACCTCCGGGGCCACCGCCACCAGCGGCCCACCCGCCGCGGCCGCAGCCGCCGCAGCCGCGCGCGCCGCCGCCCCGCGGGTGGCGATCGACGCCCCCTCCGTGCACGGCTCGCTCAGCCTGCTCGGCGCGCGCATCGACGACGTGGTGCTGACCAAATACCGCCAGACCGAGGCCCCCGATTCTCCCGACGTCCGCCTGCTTGCCCGCGCCGGGACCAAGCATCCCTACTATGCGCAATACGGCTGGTCGGCCGCCCCCGGGGAACACATCGCCTTGCCGGGGCCGGATACCGTCTGGACCGCCTCGGCCAAGACCCTCTCGCCCGGCCACCCGGTCACCCTGTCGTGGGACAACGGTGCCGGCCTCACGTTCCGGATCGCGCTCACGATCGACGACAACTACATGTTCGGCGTCACCCAGTCGGTCGACAACGCGACCAAGGCCGCGGTCGGGCTGTTCCCGTGGATGCGCATCCGGCGCGACTACACGCCCCCGGTCTCCGGCTACTACATCCTGTTCGAGGGCCTGACCGGCGTCGCCCACGACCGGCTGCAGGAGATGGGCTACCCGAAGGCGAAGAGCGACGCCAAGGACAAGCCCGACAACGTCGCCTATGAGGCCACCTCCAAGGGCGGCTGGGCCGGCTTCGCCGACAAATACTGGCTCGCCGCCGCGATCCCGGACCAGGCGATCCCCACCACCTTGCGCTACCGCTACGTCCCCGGCGGGGACGGGCACTACCAGGTGGACTACGTCCCCGCCGCGGCCCAGACCGTCGCACCGGGCGGCAGCGCGCAGATGGCGACCCACCTGTTCGCCGGCGCCAAGGTGGTCGACCTGCTCGACCGGTACGAGGCGCAACTGCACATCCCGCAGTTCGACAAGGCGGTGGATTTCGGCTGGTTCTACTTCCTGACCAAGCCGATCTTCTACGCGCTCGATTACCTCAACGCGCTGCTCGGCAATTTCGGGCTGGCGATCATGGCCTTCACGGTCTGCGTGAAGCTGCTGTTCTTCCCGCTGGCCAACTACTCCTACCGCTCCATGAGCAAGATGCGGCTGCTGGCGCCGAAGATCCAGGCGATGCGGGAACGCCTCAAGGACGACCCGCAGAAGCAGCAGCAGGAGATGATGGCCCTCTATAAGACCGAGAAGGTCAACCCGGCCTCCGGCTGTCTGCCCATGCTGGTGCAGATCCCGGTGTTCTTCTCGCTCTATAAGGACATCTTCGTCACCATCGAGATGCGCCAGGCGCCGTTCTTCGGCTGGATCCACGATCTGTCGCAGGTCGATCCGACCAATCTCTTTACCCTGTTCGGGCTGGTGCACTGGGATCCCACCACGATCTCGCCGTTCCTGCACCTCGGCGCGTGGCCGATCCTCATGGGCTTCACGATGTGGCTGCAGCAGAAGCTCAACCCGCCGCCGCCCGATCCGATGCAGGCGCGGCTGTTCCAGTTCATGCCGATCATCTTCACCTTCATGCTGGCGCGCATGCCGGCCGGGCTGGTGATCTACTGGACCTGGAACAACCTGCTGTCGGTGACGCAGCAATGGATCATCATGCGGCGCACCAAGCTCGCCCGTCCCGGCCTCGCGCGGACATGACCGCAGCGGGGCGGGAGCGGCCCGCCCCGCCCGGTTCGGAGCAGAGGGCCGGACCCAAGGTGGGTGCCGAGGCCGCGGGCGAGAGCGCGGGTGACCCCGCGGTCGACCCGGCCGCCGATCAGGCGGCCGAGCTTGAAGCCGGGCGGCTGCTGTTCGCCGGGACCTGCACCTTCTTCTACGCCGCCCAGCGGCTGGACCAGATGCCGCCCATCGGGCTGCCGGAAATCGCCTTCGCGGGCCGGTCCAACGTCGGCAAATCCTCCCTGCTCAATGCGCTGACCGGCCGGCGCGCCCTGGCGCGGGTCTCCGTCACCCCAGGGCGCACACGGCAACTGAACTTCTTCGACCTCGGCGGCCGGCTGACCCTGGTCGACATGCCGGGTTACGGCTACGCCCGCGCCAGCAAGGACATCCAGCGCGACTGGCAGGGGCTGATGTTCGACTACCTGCGCGGCCGCCCCAGCCTGCGCCGGGTGCTGCTGCTGCTGGACGCACGGGTGGAAGTGAAGGACAGCGACCGCGCCGTCATGGACCTGCTGGACCGCGCCGCCGTGACGTTCCAGATCGTGCTGACCAAGATCGACGACGTCACCCCGGCCGCCCTGGCCGCCAAGGAACGCGAGGCCACCGCCCTCGCCCGCGCCCACCCGGCTGCGCATCCGGACATCCTGCCCACCAGCAGCAACACCGGGACCGGGATCCCCGAGCTGCGCGCCGCACTTGCCGGCCTCGGCGACTGAACAGGAATGTCCCCCCTCCCCTTGCGGGACGGGAGAAGGGGGCGCCGGTGAGGGGAGTGGGGCAGGTTGAAATTCCGGTTTCGACGTCCGAGCGGCCCTTCGCAAAGGTAGCTCAACCGGCAGGGATTGGCCGAAAGCGGACCGACTGGTATCGGGCACTCGGTGCGGAAAACCGGACATTGGTGCCGGGTAGGTGCTTCGGCAGGTATCGACCCCATAGCGGACATTCCTTAAGGACCCTTCTGGGCCCGCTCGTCAGGTCACATAGTCACGCGTAGACTGTATGGCCGCATCGAGTTTGTTCACATCGCATCCGTACAGACTGGCAGCAGTATCATTCGATATGAGATGAGCTTCGAAAGCCGCAAGAACATAGTAGGCGAAACGGCCGCGACGGGATACCGGAACATCTTGAGGACTAAAGAGGGGCACGGCCAGAGACTCTCGACCGTCCCAATCAGCAAGTGAAATATCGGGGAGCCGCTCGTTAGATACATCAAGGAGATTGTGGCTTGCATTCGCAAGATGACGCACTATCGCCGTCTTGCTTACTCCAAATCTTGTTATAGCCTTCTCAAGGCCAACAGCACCACCACCGGCCTCGTTGAACTCGTTTATAATCGAATTGCCCGGCGCAAGGAACTCGATTGCAAAGGCATTGGCGCGTCGTTCAACATGATCAAGCGGATAGGAGGTGGCAGTGACGTCGCGATCGATTTGGTCGTAACGATCGACGGCAAGCTTCTGGAGGCGGTAATCGGGATCCCATAGAAGGTGGCCAAGCTCGTGGGCCATGGTCATACGCCGCATTAAGGGGTGCTTATTGTCGCCTGCCAAGTTTACGACGATACCACGACGTGCGCCGGATGCTACCGTTGCTCCGGCGAATGCAGAATTAAGTTCAAGCTGAATAACTGGAATGCGCAGACGCGTTTCGATCAGCTCCTTGAGCGATTCAATTGGTTCATCAGGGGCGATAGCCAGCAACTCGCGCGCCCGACGAGCGAGGCTATAACCCTTTTGGTATGCGGGAGACAGTCTATTTCCATAGTCGTCCGACGGAGTAAATCCTAGCTCTTCAATGGCATTTTGATCAGGCTCGTTAATAAGGCTTGCCAAATCGTATTGCTTACGGATCGTCCAGGCTGCCTCAGCCAGTCCAAGGACGGTGCTAACGGTAAACCGCTGAGGGTCTCGCTGCTTGAGCGTCCGAAGCCGCACCCCGAGTTCACGGTCGGCGCCCGCATCGACGGTTGTACCGAGTAACTCCTCATCCAAATCGATAGCCTGGCTCATTCGTGCAAGATCCCGAAACGCCACCTGCCTTTTTTGTTGAAGGCGCTGACTGCTTTCGTTCGGCCACCGGAGCCTGCGGACAACATCCTCCAACGAGACACCAATTCGATCGAGCTGTCGTTGAATAGATTGATAGGGCTCATTAACGTCGCGGACAATAGGGGTTGCCGGTCGATCACCAAGCTCCTTCAACTTATTCCAACCGAAGAGACGCAATGCCTGGTTGGCATTCAGTATCCGTCCAGATGCGCCATCGCGATATTGTGATATCTGATGCTGGCTTCGCACGAAGAGTGATCTTGACGTCTTCGCCCTTTCGGCAGGAGTGAGCCCTTTGCTATCCTTCCCAAAAACCGCGTCGAGCTGCGCAGAATCACTTGTCATATTGGAGCCTCCCATTCAGGCTCTCCCACGAAAACAGAATTGGGCACTGTCACGTTGTCAAAATCGAATCCCATTGAGGCAACGTAATATCCGGAGCGCCGCATAGCATCGACTACGACGGCAAATTCTGCGCTAAACTCAAAACCGTATCTTCCGGACGAGGCATTTATTGCGATTCGCTCATCGTCGATAAACCAGATTTCTCCGCCAGAATGTGCCGTACCCCCGCCAGTCAAATTCGAGTGTTTGATACGCCCGCTTTCCAGCGCTTGTCCCCAGTCGCATGCCTCAAGCGCCACAGGCACATCGTTGGAACGAATGACCCACAGGTGGCGTGCTTCAAGGGCGGTCGCTTCGGTTGTAGGTAAAGATGAATGGCGAGGGAACTGTGCGGTCGTAGTTGGAGGCGATGAGAGTTCGTACATACCCTGGTCTGGTGGCATCTGAATAAGTTCATCATCGTTGTTAGCCTGCCGGCGCATGCTTCTCGCCGGGTAATCTTTGCGATAGCTCGCGAGGGCTTGCGTGGGTTGCAAGCGCCGTACTTCGGGTTCAGCCTCTATTGCCATCGCTGCGTCTTTCGGTCCGATGAGCTTGGGGCACAGTATACCGGCCCGCGTCATCGGGAGCATACAAAAAGTCGGCTGTTTGGGCCAAGTCTGATATTCCCTTACGGGAGGGACGCTTCGTCTGCAATGGGTCAGGCCCTTTGCGATCGATAGGCGGGGCCTCGAACGTCCGCTCTCCACCCATCGTTGCCCTGCGGACTGTGCGCGGGAACGTCCGCTTTGGAGGTGCTGGCCCAACCGACTGGATAACCGAGATGGGCGCGAACCGGACTCCGAGCGGACATATCATCCAGGTCCGCTTTCCCAAGGGCGGAAATTTCAAACTGACCCACTCCCCCGGCGAAGACCCGCTTGCGGTCCCCCCGGTCAGTGCGCCTCGGCCCAGTTCGCCCCCTGGCCCGTTTCCACCACCAGCGGCACCGACAGGCTGGCCGCGGCTTCCATGACCCGCTTCGCCAGCGCGGCGAGCGGGGCGGCCTCCGCCTCCGCCACCTCGAACAGCAGTTCGTCGTGCACCTGCAGCAGCATCCGCGCGCGCAGGCCCGATTCCGCGAGCGCGCGCGGCAGGCGCACCATGGCGCGTTTGATGATGTCGGCCGCGCCGCCTTGCAGGGGCGCGTTGATCGCCTGGCGCTCGGCGTAGCTGCGCCGCGCGCCGTTGCGGTCCGCGATGCCCGGCACGTAGCAGCGCCGGCCGAACGGGGTTTCCACGTAGCCCTGCCGGCGCGCAGCATCCCTTGTGCGGTCCATGTAGGCACGGATTTCCGGGTAGCGGGCGAAATAGGCGTCGATGTAGCCACGCGCCTCGGCCGGGCCGATGCCCAACTGGCGCGCCAGGCCGAAGGCGCTGATGCCGTAGATGATGCCGAAATTGATCGCCTTCGCCCGCCGCCGTGTCATCGCGTCCATCCCCGCCATCGGCACGCCGAACACTTCGGATGCGGTACGGGCGTGGATGTCCTCGCCGCGCGCGAAACTGTCGTGCAGGGCGGGGATGGCGGCGACGTGGGCGAGCAGCCGCAGCTCGATCTGCGAATAATCGGCGCTGACCAGCACGTTGCCCGGTTCCGCCACGAAGGCGCGGCGGATGCGGCCGCCTTCCTCGGTGCGGACGGGGATGTTCTGCAGATTGGGATCGGTGGACGACAGCCGCCCCGTGCTGGCGATCGCCTGCGCGAACGAGGTATGCACCCGCCCCGTTGCGGGATTGATCTGCTCCACCAGCGCATCGGCATAGGTGGATTTCAGCTTGGCGAGCTGACGCCAGTCGAGCACGCGTGCCGCCAGCTCCACCCCCTGATCGGCCAGCCCCTGCAACACCGCCGCATCGGTGCCCCAGGCGCCGGTCTTCATCCGCTTGCCGCCTGGGATGCCCATCTCGTCGAACAGCACCTCGCCCAGTTGCTTGGCACTGCCGAGGTTGAACGGATGGCCGGCCAGGCGATTTGTGTCGCGCTCCATCTCCGCCATGCGGATGGCGAAATCGGCGGAGATGCGGCGCAGTTCGTCGGCATCGACCCGGATGCCGGCGCACTCCATCGCTTCCAGCACCGGCACCAGACGCCGCTCGATCTGCTCGTACAGCGCCAGCGCGTGGGCGGCGCGCAGGCGCGGGCGCAGGACCTGCCAGAGCCGCAAGGTCACGTCGGCGTCTTCGGCGGCGTAGGCGGTGGCGCGGTCGATCGGCACGTCGGCGAAGGCGATCCGGCCGCGGCCGGTGCCCGTGACCTCGTCGTAAGGGATCGGGCGGTGGCCGAGGTGCAACTGCGACAGCTCGTCCATCCCGTGCCCGTGCATGCCGGCTTCCTGGGCATAGGAGATCAGCATGGTGTCGTCGAACGGGACGCTGTCGGGGAAGCCGGCGCGGGCCATCACCATGCGGTCGAACTTGGCGTTCTGGTAGATTTTCAGCACGCATGGATCGGTCAGCAGCGGGGCGAGCAGGGCGACCGCCTCGGCCACGGACACCTGTGCCTCCAGGCCCGCGTGGCCGAGCGGCACATAGGCGGCGCGGCCCGGCGCGGTGGCGAGCGAGAGTCCGATCAGGCGGGCGCGCATCGCATCGAGCCCGTCGGTTTCGGTATCGATCGCGACCTGGCCCGCGGCGCGCGCGGTATCGACCCAGATGGCGAGCGCGGCGGCGGCAGTGACGGTCTCGTACGGCCCGTACCCGTCGGCGGGGATGAGCGCAGGGAGCGGCGGATCGAGCCCGAGCCGCCCCTGTGCCCCGCCGACGCCCGAGGCCATTGCGCCTACGGCGGCGGGAACACCCGCGACGGCGGCGATCCCGGCAGCACCCACGCCGTTCTGGCCCGCGGCCGGAGGGGACGCGCCTGCTCCCGCGGCCCCGTCCAGCCCCAGCCGGGAGACGATGCTGCGGAAGCCCTGCGTCTCCAGCCACGCCTTGAGCCGAACCGGATCGGGCGCGCGGGCGGCGAGCGCCGCCACCGGCAGCGGCAGCGGCGCGTCGGCACGCAGGCGCACGAGCTCGCGCGACAGCCGCGCCGCCGCCGTGTGCGCCACCAGCATATCGCGCCGCTTGCCGGGCTTCATCGCCGGCGCCGCCTCCAGCACGTGGTCGAGGTCGCCGTATTCGGCCAAAAGCTCGGCGGCGCGCTTGGGGCCGATGCCGGGCACACCGGGGACGTTGTCGGTGGGATCGCCGATCAGCGCCTGCAGGTCGATCATCTTTTCCGGCCCGACGCCGAATTTCGCCACCACCTCGGCCGGCCCGATCGGCTGCTGCTTGATCGGGTCGAGCATCGCGACGCCCGGACGGATCAGCTGCATCAGGTCCTTGTCGGAGGAGACGATGGTGGCGGTGCCACCGGCGGCCTCGGCGGCGACGGCGTAGGCGGCGATCAGGTCGTCCGCCTCCCAGTCCGCCAGCTCGATCGCAGGCACGCCGAAGGCGTCGGTCGCCTCGCGCACCAGGGCGAATTGCGGCACCAGGTCTTCGGGCGGCGGCGGGCGGTGCGCCTTGTACTGGTCATAGAGCCGGTTGCGGAACGTGAGCCGGCCGGCGTCGAAGATCACGGCGAGATGGGTGCCGGCGTGCTCGCGCAGCAGCTTGGACAGCATGTTGGTGAAGCCGAACACGGCGTTTACCGGGGTACCGTCCGGGCGGGTCATCGGCGGCAGGGCGTGGAAGGCGCGGAAGATGAAGCCGGAGCCGTCGATCAGCACGAGGTGCGGCGGCGGCCCGGGGGGTGGCTCGGCCGGGAGGGCACTGACGGCCACACCAGCGGCCGTGCCGGCGGGAATATCAGTGTCCGCTGGCGTGGCCGGCCCCCGCGTTCAGGATGAACAGGCGCGAACAATAGGGGCACACCACCTGCCCCTCCTCGATCCGCAGGAACACCCGCGGATGGCCGAGCGCGCCGCCGCCGCCGTCGCAGGCGACGGTGCGGTCGTTCACGTGGATCACTTCGGGGGTGAACGCGGGCGAGGCGGCGACGCCGTCCGGCATGGGGGTTCGTCCGTTCCTGGATGGCGAAGGGGGAGGTGGCGATAAGGCCGCGCCGATGATAGCGATACGCCCGGTGTTTTCAACCGCCGCCCTCATCTTCCCCTGCCGCGCCCGGCGGCCGGCCCGGCGCCTCCCGGCGCTGCTGCTGGGCTTGCTGTTGTGCGGCTGCGCCACGCATCTGGTGCCGGAGGGCGCGGCCGTCATGGCCCCTGCGCGGACCGCCGGCGCGTTCGAGATGCCGGACGGGACCCGCCTGCCCTACCGCGCCTGGCGCCCGGTGGGCCGGCCGGCGGCGATCATGCTCGCGCTGCACGGCATGGACGACAGCCGCGATGCCTTCGCGATCCCCGCCCGGGCTTTCGCCGCCGCAGGGATCGAGGTCGTCTCCCCCGACCAGCGCGGCTTCGGGGCGACGAAGGACCGCGGCTACTGGCCGGGGCGGCGCACCCTGGTCGCCGACGCCCGCGAGATGGTGCTGCTGCTGCACGCGGCGCACCCGCACGCGAAGCTCTTCCTGATGGGCGAGAGCATGGGAGCGGCGGTGCTGATGTGCCTCGCGGCGTCGGCCGACCCGCCGCCGGTGGCGGGGTATGTGCTGGTCTCGCCGGCGGTGTGGAGCGAGGCGCAGATGAACATCTTCGAGCGCTCCGGCCTGTGGCTGATGGTCCATACCGTGCCGGGGCTGACGGTCGCGGGCGGCGGGCTGCATATCCGGGCGTCGGACAACATGGCGGCGCTGCGGGCACTGGGGGCGGACAAGCTGACCCTGCTGCGTACCCGCTGGGATGCGATCGACGGGCTGGTACGGCTGATGGACGCAGCGGCGCGAGCAGCCCCACGTCTGCCGCCCGATACGCTCCTGCTGTACGGGGGCAAGGATGAGCTGATCCCGAAACGGGCGATGCGGGCGGTATGGCGGTCGCTGCCGCGCCGCCAGGCGGGGGCGCCCGGGCCGCGGATCGCGTATTATCCGGGCGATTATCACCTGATGCTGCGGGATCTGCAGCGGGCGGTGCCGATCGGGGACATCCTGTCGTGGATGGCCGATCCGCGCGCGCCGCTGCCGTCCGGGGCGGGGCGGGCGGCGCAGGCCTGGCTGCGCGGGGAAAAGGTCGCGGGCGGGCTTCCCCGGCGGCGGGATTCGGGTTATGCGGTAGGGGAGATGGACCCGTAGCTCAGTTGGATAGAGCGTCGCCCTCCGAAGGCGAAGGTCAGGCGTTCGAGTTGCCTCGGGTCCGCCAATTAAATCAATAGCTTAGGCGTTTCCGTGGTAACCGGGGCAAAACCCCGGACGGTTCTGGTCAAGCGGGCCTTCCGCGGCATCGGACGAGGTCGGGAAGGCCGAGGACGTCGGCATGCCCCGGCACGGCGAGCCTGTCGCCGAGGTAGTCCCAGAAGGCGATGCCGAGCTTGGTGCAGGTGTGCATCAGGCCGAGGAAGGCGTCGCGGCAGTCGCGGCCGGCGTCGCTGTGGGTTCCACCGCTGATCTTGCGCTTGGTGACGAGGGCGCGGATGTCGCGCTCGGAGCCGTTGGTGTGCAGTGGAATCCCGGGCCGGTCGAGCACCATCAGCAGTTCGGGCTTGTTGGCGTGCAGTCGCCCCAGCAGGCGATCGAGGGTGACGAAGCCGGTGCGGCGGCGGAAGATGCGATCGAACCGGGCGCGCAGCGCAGCGCGGCGTTGGACGGTCGGCGCGGTGCGATACGCCTTCAGCGCCGCATAGAGGCGCCAGATCAGCGTGCGCAGTTGTGCCTGGGCGGCGCGATGCAGGTCGGTAAAGGTGTCGAGCTTGTGCACCCGCCGTTCCGCAAGCACCCAACAGAGCGCGTGCCGGCCGACCGCGAACTGGCCGGCATCGTCGCTGACGATGACGGCCTCCCGCAGGAAACCATGGTCGTGGATTCTGCCCCACAGCGCGCCCTCGGTGGCGATCAGCACTGGGTCGGGTGCGACCCGCAGCACCGCGCGGCTCTCGGCCAGGAAGCCGTCCTGGCGATCGATCAGCAGACGCATCACCTGACGCTTCGAGATGCCGATACCGATGGCCCGCAACTGTGCGGTCAACCGCTCCACCGTCACCTGGCCCTGATGGTGCAGCAGCAGCACGAAGCGGCGCAGTTCCGGCCCGAAATGGCCGCTGATGCCCGCCGGCAGTGGCGCCAGCACGGTCTGTCCGTCCGGCGTGAGCCAGCGTTCCCGCCGGTAGCGGGTCACCTGGGCCCGTAGCACCAGGTCCTGCACCACGAAGCTCTCGTAGCCCTTGAAGCGCGATCCCGCCGGGGCGGCAATCCGGAGGACCTGCTCCTCCACGCTGACCCGTGGCGCCGATTTGCCGCGGCCCGGACGCTTATCGGGGCGTGGCGAGGCCCGCGCGCTCGCCCGCTCCATGCCGCTCGGCTTGAGCTGCGGGCGCGGGCTTGCCCCCTTCAGCCGCGCGATCTCCTCGCGCTGCTTGGCGACAAGCCGCTTGAGGTCCGCGACCTCGCCCAACAGCTTCCCCAGCAGAGCTTCCAGCTCCGAGCGCGGCAGGCCAGACAGGTCAATCGGCGGAGACATACGAGGCTTGAATCGAGCCGCCCGCGTCGGGTCAAGAAAAATCTGTACACCACCCGGGGTTTTGCCCCGGTTACACCGATTTCCATTAAGCTATTGATCTGATTGGTGGGCGCAGTAGGACTCGAACCTACGGCCCGCTGATCAAGAGTTTCCGCTACCTCGCCTATATGCAGACCATCCTGATGGCGATGATGATCAACAAGCGGGTGTTCGTCCTCCCGCATGTGACCTGCAACGTCATCAGCCGGATGTAACCTCGCACGCGGGCGCTGCTCTCCGTCCCAGGAGCAGCGCCACGTCCGCCGATCCGGTCAGAACCTGATGCGCAGCCCGCCGGACACCGCGTGGCTGTTGTCCGATCCGCCCAGCGCGCCGTCATAGCGCAGGAAGACGCTGGCCCGTCGCGTGATCGCGGTCGCCGCGCCCAGGCCGACGATCGCCTGGTCCCGCGCCGGCTCGGCACCGCTGACCGTGAACGGCGTGCCCGGCGCACCGACGAACGCGGCGGTGATCGTGCGCGAGGTGCTGGCATAGTCATGCGCCCAGCCAAGGTCGGCCTCGGTGGCGATCGTCAGCCCCGCCAGGTGCAGGCTGGCGGTCAGCCGCCCGCCCAACTCGCTGACCACCGACGTAGCGGATGCCGGTCCCACTGACAGCGCCACCGGTCCTCCGGTCGTTTCCGTCATGCCGTTCTGGGTGTAGGTGCCGAACTGCATGGCGAGATAGGGTGTCGCCACCATCCCCATCGGCAGGACGAAATCATACCCGGTTTCCGCCCGGCCCACCGCCTGGTTGCCGGCGATCGACCCTTTCGCCTGCCCCGGGAGGCCCGGCAAGGACACGTCGCGCGTCATCGTCCCGTCGGCGTGGGTGTAGCCGATCGTGCCGGCGACATAGGCGCGCCCGATCTCGTAGTCGCCATACAGCGCGAACTGTGCGTTGTCGGTATGGCCCTGTGTGCCGCTGTTATTCACGCTGAAGTCGTCGGACGCATAGCCCGCGGCAAAGCCGAGCCGCAGCGCCGGGTTGACCTCGTAGTCCGCGCCGACCGTCGTGCCGCCGATCGTGCTGTTGAGCTGGCCGGTGTTGCTGTTGCCGCCGAGCGCGTTGGTCACGCCGTAGCCCTCGACCCACATGCCCCAGCGCTGCGGGCCATGGTCGGGCAGCATGCCCGGCGCCAGCGACAGGCCGGCAAGCTGCACCCGTGCGCCACTGTCCCCGGCTGCCTGGGCCGCGCTGCCGCCGGCGCTGAAGCCGCGGCGAAGCATGGCGAGTTCGTTGGTGATCTGGTTGGTGAAGGCGGCGCCGGTCGCCAGTGCGCCGCTCTCGAAACCGGTGTAGCTCTGACCGGAGAGCCGATCGAGCGTCGACTGCGCGCCGGAGACCGAAAGCTCGTCGAACGCCGTCTGTTGGGCGGTCGCGGTGCCGCTGGCGAACAGCGCGTCAAGCGCGATCGCGGTGGCGTATTGGTTCGGCGTGACCGCCACCGTGGTGACGGGAAGCTGGGCCAGGGTCAGGTAGGCGTCGTCCGCATTGTAGCTCAGGGTCGGCACGATCCAGAAGGAGCCGGTCGAGCTGAGCGAGGTGAAGGCACCGGACAGCCCGTCGGTCGTGCTCACCAGGGTATATTTCGTTCCGACCACGAAACCCGAGCCTTGCTGCGCCACGGCGAGGCCGCCCGCCAGCTGCGCCGTGCCGCCCGCGTCCACCACCTTGAGCAACGAACCCTGCCCGGATGGCGTGATGATGACGTCCAGCGTGCCGGAGGCGGTCTGCGTGTAGGTGCCGTTCACCGTCATCGTGCCGGGGGCGGCGGCGGTGCCGGGTAGCAGCACGCCGGCATTGGTCAGCGCGCCGAAGATGGTGCCGGTGCCCTCCAGCGCGCCGGCGGGGGCGACAGTCACCGCGCCGGTCACGCTCGCGGTCGGCGTGCCGGCGTCGCCGATCGCCAGCAGGCCGGATTGTACCGAGGTCGTGCCGATCGTGCTCTGGCCGTCCAGCACCTGGGTGCCGGACCCCGCCATCACCAGGGTGCCGCCGGCGCCGCTGATCGTGCCGAGGAACGTGCCGCCGACGCCAGCGCCGGGCGCGATGGTCAAGGTGTGGCCGTTCAACTGCACCGTGTTGGTGCTGGGGGCGGTCGTGCTGCCCGGGTTGTCGTTCAAGGTCGCGATCTGGTTGTCGGCACCCAGCGCCAGGGTGGCGATGGAGCCGCCGCCGATCCGCCCCAGGGTGACACCGCTGCTGCTGGCGATCGCGTTCACGGCGCCCAAGGTGAGCGTGCCGGCCTCGACGAACGTCGGGCCGCTGTAGCTCTGCCGCTGCGCCAGCGTGACGTTGCCGCCGTTCGCGCCGCTGCTGTCGTCTTTCAGCAGGCTGCCCTGTTCCATGGGGCCGGTGCCCATCTCCTGCCCGTCACTGATCACGCCGGTATAGGTGCCGCTGGTCGCCTGGTCGAAATCCACCAGCCCGCCGGCATCGGTGATGTTCTCGTTGACGCTGGGCAGGTTGGCGGTGGTGATATCGAGCGTGGAACCAAGCTGCATATAGGTGCCGCCGGTGTAGGTGTTGGACGTACCGGTGAGATGCAGGATGCCGCCGATCAGGTTCAGCGAGCCGGTGCCGGTGATCGGATTGGCGAGCACCCCGCCGCCGTTCTGCGCCACCTGCAACTGGCCGCCGTTCAGCACGATCGTGTTCGGATTCTTGAAGATATTGGCGACGATCCGCAAGGTGCCGCCGTTCACCACCACGCTGCTGCCGGAGGCGAGGTTCAGCCCGTTCTTGCTCTGGCCGGACAGGTCCACGAGGCCGGTGCCGTCGAGGGTCAGCGCGCCCGCCGTCGCGCTGCCGCTTTCGGTGATCGTGCTCGACAGCGTGGAGTCGAGATTGCTGGTGGTGTTGCCGATGGTCAGCACCACGCCGCTCGCGAGATTGACGCTGCTGTTGTTCCCGTCGCTGTTCAGCGCGGCGAATTGCTGGCTGGCATTCAACTGCAGGATGGCGGCCGACGGGTGGCTCTTGACGTTTTCCAGCATCACGCCGCTGGTGCTGTCAGCCAGCGCATTCGCGGCCGTCAGGGTCAGCGTGCCGGAATTGACCGTGACCGGGCCGGTGTCGGTGGAGGCGGCCGACAAGGTCAAGGTGCCCGACCCGTTGAAGCTCAGCCCCCCCGTGCCGGTGATGACCGAGGAGATCGTGCTGCTGCCATGGGTGAAGAACACGCCCTCGCTGCCGCCCAGCGCGAGCGTGCCTCCTGTCAGCCCGGAGCCGGAACCGCCGTTGAAGATCAGGCCCGCCGGATCGGTGCCGTCGCCGATGGTCAGCGTGTGGCCGCTGCCGATAGTGATGTCGAAGCCCTTCTCCACCTCCAGCGCGTAGGCCGCAGCGTTGCCGGTCAAGGTGGCGTTGGAGGTCTGCTCCACCACGCTGCTGGCGGTCGCGCCGGTGATCGAGGCAAGGCCGGAGGTGTAGGCGGTGTAGCCGTCGGCGCCGTAGGTGGCGAAGGTGTAGTCGCTGTTGGCATTGGGCGGGGTGGCGGCCTGGCTGCTGTCGATGATGATCCAGGGCGAGACGATGCCGTTGGTCAAGGTGGGGGCCGTGGTCTGCGTCACCTGCTCCGAGGTGCCGAGCACGCCGGTATCGGGCTGCAGCAGCAGGCCGGCATTGCCCTGCCGGACGAAGCCGCTGCCGACCGAGACATCGACATTGGTGCTGGTCGCGGTCGATCCGCCGACCAGCGACAATGTCGCGGTCGAGGCGGCGATGAACGATCCGAACCCGACCGACCCCGTGGTGCCGGTCGCGCTGTTGGTCACCTCCAAGGTGCGCTGCACGTCGGTCAGCGAGCCGGCGAAGTTCATGCTGTCGCCGTTGGTGTCGATCGTGCTGCCGCCGCCGAGGAACAGGCTGCGCACCGAAGTGAACGACGCGCCGGCCTGCAGGATGCCGCCGTTCAGCTCGATCTCGCCGATCGAGGCCGGGTTGCCGGTAGTGTTGCCCAGGGCCGCATCGCTGGACACCTGCAACGTACCGCTGCTGATGATCCAGTTGCCGTAGAAATACGGGTTGCTGGCGCTGGCGGGCAGGATCAGCACGCCGTTGCCGGCGGTGGAATTGTCCTCGACCGTGATGTCGGACTCGCCGGTCTGGTTGCTCAGGCCGTCGCCGCCACCGCCGAGCGAGACGATCTGGCCGGTCAGCTCCACGGCGTTGTCGTTGAGGTTGATGTTGGCCACCTCGCCGTCCACCGCGATCGGGCGGTTGGTGACCAGCGGACTGGCGGCGGTATAGGTCGGCGCGGCGTTGGTCGCGCCGATCTGCAAGGTGCCGTTGCCCTCGGTGAGGCTGTTGAAGATGATGCCGTTGGCGGCCTCGACGCTGGCGGCGACGTTGGTGGGCGAGATGGTCGCACCCGCCGGCGTGGCCGCGCCCAGCGCGGCGTCGCCGTTGATGATCAAGGTGCCGGCCAGGATCGTGGTGCCGCCGGTATAGGTGTTGCTGCCGGTCAGCGACACGGTCGCGCCGTTATCCGCCCCGAGCTGCATGACGAAGCCCGGCGCATTGGCGCCGATCGTCACCGCGCCGAGATCCAGCCCGCGCATCCCGTTGAACGATGCGTTGTTGCCGCCGGTCTCGGTGAAGGTTCCGGTCGCGGTGCCGTCCAGCACACCGTTGGCGAGGGTCGCGTTGCTGATGGCGCCGCTGATGGTGATGCTGCCGCCGGTGGGCAGGATATAGCCGGGAAGCTGCGCCACCGAGACCGTTCCCAATCCGGGCAGGGTGGTCTTGTTGGCAGGGTTGAGATTCCATTGCGTCGCCAGTGCGATGTCGCCGGGCGAGAGATAGGGCAGGCCCAGCCCGCCGTTGGCATTGCGATAGGCGTAGGCCCAGATGAAGTCGGAATAATAGGCGTTGGTCTTGTCGAGACCCGGGATCGACGAGCCGACCGCGCCGGTGATGTTGCTCGTGGTCGGGAACAGGATGTTGTTCTTGTTCTTGAGGATGGAATACTCCAGCCCGCGATACACGTCGCTCTGCATGCCGGTCAGCGTGTCGGGCAGCGGCGCGCCGGTCTCCGGATCGATGGTTTCGACCACGCCGTCGTTCAACGGGTTGACGAAGTTCGCGGCTTCCATCGCCGCCCAGAACTGCGCCATCGTCATGTTGGAGTAGTTGGCAATGACGTTGACATAGACGGTAGGGTTGGACGCGCCGTAGATCGAATCGGCCAGGGCGAGGAACGTGTGGTGCCCGTCGGTCTGGTACAGCACGCCGCCAGGGCCGATCACCACGGGCTCGATATCCGTCAGCAGGTCCGCTTGCAGGGCGGAGGCGGCGAGCAGGTCGAAGCCGGCCACCTTCTTGTTCACCTCGGCGAAGCCCACGTCCAGCTGGGTGGGATGCAGACTGTTGACGGGCACTTCATAGAGCGCGAACGGACCGGCCTGGATGCTCGCGGCGTTCGCGGCGTTGTAGGCCTGGAACGCCGACGCCGGAAGTTGCCCGGCCTGACCTTGGGCGGGGATCAGAAAGGCAAAAACTGCGAGGCCGCCTGCCAGCAGTGCAGCGAGCTGTCCGAAACGACCGATGCGGCGACCGAGGGGAGAGAGGCAGGTGGAATTCGACAGCACGTCGCATCGTTTCATTCTCGGTACTCTACCCCTGTGTCGGCCACAACCGGCGACTACCGCCGTTTGCGCAACCCCGGCAGCAGCTTATCAGTAAGCATGCAGATCGTCATGATATGTTTATGACAGCCGCGGACTGATTTCCCGCCACGGTTGTGGTCATGTGGGTTCGTGCGCGTCGGCCGCCTGGCGGCAGCGTGCGCTTGTGCCCGGATACGCCCATGACCCCAATAAGCCGTTCAATGCCGCCTCCACTACGGTTCGAGATACCCAACTCGGATGCCGCGTATTCGCTGCGGCACGCCCTCAGGTTGCACGGCGCCTATTTTCCTCGACGGTCGCGATGCCTAAGGAACCTCTGATCAAGTTCCTCTCGCACCGACCACGCAACATCATATAAAATCCCCACCAGGAGCAGCAGGGGACGGCAACGATGCGGCAAGCGACCTTGGCGACGGCTGGGTTCGAGCGCTAGCAGGCTGCGGAAAATCCCCTTGCCGCACTGACAACGATATGATTCTCTGCATGCATTGCCGCTGACCGGAGATATGCGGATGCGCGGGGCAGATCGACAGACCGCCAAGCTGTTCAGCTACCTGAGCCCGGAGGCGCTGGTGCCGCCCGATCATCCTCTGCGCCAGATCCGCCCGCTTGCGAATGCCGCCCTGGAACGCCTTTCGCCCGAGTTCGACGCGATCTACGCGAAAGCCGGCCGCCCCTCGATCCCGCCCGAGTACCTGCTGAGAGCTCTGCTCCTGCAAGCGTTCTTCTCGGTCCGCTCGGAGCGGCAACTCATGGAGCAACTGGCCTACAACATGATGTTCCGCTGGTTCGTTGGGCTGTCGATGGATGCGTCGGTCTGGGATGTGACGGTGTTCACGAAGAACCGTGACCGTCTGCTGGAGGGCGATATCGCCCGCAAATTCCTGGCCGAGGTGGTGGCCGATCCCAAGATCATGCCGCTGCTGTCGGACGAGCACTTCTCGGTCGATGGCACGATGATCGACGCCTGGGCGTCCATGAAGAGCTTCCGTCCGAAGGACGGCAGCGGCGAGCCGTCGGCACCGGGACGCAATGGCGAGCGCGACTTCCACGGCAAGTTGCTCAGCAACGAGACGCACGCCTCAACCACCGATCCAGATGCGCGGCTATACAAGAAGGCGAAGGGGCAACCGGCCCGGCTGTGCCACCTGGGGCACGTGATCATGGAGAACCGGAATGGCCTGGTGGTCGAGGCGAGCCTCACCCCGGCCACCGGCACCGCCGAGCGGGAGGCCGCCGTCGCCATGGTCGAGGCGCTTGGTGGAGACGAGCGCATCACGCTCGGTGCCGACAAGGCCTATGACACCGCGGACTTCGTCGCCGAGATGCGGCGGCTGCGGGTCACCCCGCATGTGGCGCAGAACGATACGAACCGTCGGTCCGCCATCGACGGCCGCACCACGCGCCATCCCGGCTACGCAGTCAGCCTGCGCAAGCGCAAGAAGATCGAGGAAGTGTTCGGCTGGATGAAGACCGCGGCCGGACTGCGCAAGACACGTCATCGCGGCACCGCCCGGGTCGGCTGGATGTTCACCCTGACCGCGGCTGCCTAAGCGGCCCAGACAACGCAATTTCGCCGTCAGGGTCGGGGAAACCCGCAAAAACCACCCCCTTTTGCCTGCCAGACCAGGAAAAACAGCAGGAAATCCTTCAAACTTCGGCAATTTTCCGCAGCCTGCTAAGGTCAACACCTCCGCACAGCCGCCCAGCTACAACAAGGCGGGTTTCACCGGGCGCTTACCCCATCAGCACAGTGCCGACGCCCAAAAAAAGCCGGCGAGGACCAGGCGATCGGACGATCCCGCGGTGGATTGAGCACCAAGATCCACGCCTTGGTCGATGCGCTCGGCAACCCAATCGGCTTCCACCTGACAGGCGGGCAGGCCCACGATCTGGTCGGAGCGGATCATCTGCTGCCTGGGATGCGGGCCGACACCCTGATCGCCGACAAGGGATTCGCGCCCCTTTCATCCAAGCGCCGAGACGATGCCCTCCAGCAACGGCCGGCCGATCAGCGCCCGCAGCTCGCGGTCCATCTCCAGCAACTTCGGGTCGTAGGAATCCCGCGGCCGCGGCAGGGTGACCGGGACCGAAGCCACCACCCGGGACGGGCGCGAGGAGAACACGATCACCCGATCGGCCAGGCGGATCGCCTCGCGCACGTCGTGGGTGACGAAAACGAAAGTGGTGTTCTGCTCGCTCGCCACCCGTGAAAGATCGGCGATCAGCCGGTCCCGGGTCTGCGCGTCCAGTGAGGCGAAGGGTTCGTCCATCAGCATGAACTCTGGCTCGGTGGCCAAGGTGCGCGCGATGGCGATGCGCTGCTTCATGCCGCCCGACAAGGTGCTGGGATAGGCGTTCTCGAACCCGGTGAGACCGAGGTGGCGTATGTAATGCTCGGCTCGGTCGCGGATCTCGGCGCGACTGAACCGGCGCATCATCTGCAACCCGAAGGCGATGTTGCCCAGCACGGTGCGCCAGGGGAACAGCACGAAGTCTTGGAAGACGATGCCGCGATCGGTGCCGGGCCCCACCACCGGGCTGCCGTGCAGCAGCAGCGCGCCGCCGCTCGGCCTCTCGAACCCGCCGATCATGTAGAGGGTGGTGGACTTGCCACAGCCGCTGGGGCCGAGCAACACGGTGAACTCCCCCCGGCGCACTTCGAACGAGACATCGTCCACCGCCACCACCGGTGCTGCATTGTGGCGCGCGGGGAACACCTTGCGCAGGTTCCGCGCCTCGATCACCACCGGCATGGCGGCCTCGGCCGCCGCATCGGCCGGCTGGCCCGGCGCCCGGCTCCCGCTCATCGCCAGCACGTCGGAATCGTCCCGCTGCGTGATCATGTCGCCAACCCCCATCGCCGGATCGTTACGCGTTCCATCGCCGGAAAGGCGATGCGCTCGAGCGCCAGGCCGAGCATCGCGATCATCGCAACCCCGGCATACATCATCGGAACGTCGAAGAACTGCCGGGCCGCGTAGATGGTCACGCCGAGTCCCCGCCCCTGCTGCACGATGATCTCGGCGGCGATCACTGCCCGCCAAGCGTAGCCCATCCCGACCCGCAGCGCCGGGATCATCTGCACCAGGGCGCTCGGCACCACCACGTGCCACATCTCGCCCCAGGCACCGACACCATGCGCCCGCGCCACCCAGAGCTGGCGCGTGCCGACGGAGCGCGCGCCCTGCAGCGCACCGAGATAAAGTGGGATCCAGGCCGAGAAGATGACGGTGAGCACAATCACCGTCTGGCCGGCTCCCAGCCACAGCGACAGCACCGGGATGGTGACGATCGCGGGCAGCGGGATCCAAAGCGCGACCAACGGGTTGAGGGCGGCGGCAAGATCATCGTGCCGGCCGGCCAGCAGGCCGAGCAGGCAGCCCGCGACCAGCGCGATCGCGTAGCCGAGCAGGAGGCGGCCGAGCGTGTCTAAGGTGGCGCGCGCGAGCAGGTGGCCAGCGCCGAAGATCCCGTGCCACAGGCTGGCCACGACGGCCGACGGCGCCGGCACGGCGGGGTTGTGCAGCACCCCGCTCGCCACCGCCACCTGCCACACGGCCAGGATGGCGGCCAGCAGGAGCAGGTTCAGCTGCCGCCCCAGCAGGTCCCGCACGCGATCAGGGACGAATGCAGACGCGCGCATCATCGCTCACCGCTCGCCGCCAGCAGGCCCCAGCGGACCGCGGTCCGGCGCTCGGCGACGCGGAAGGAAGTCTCGATAGCGAAACCGAGCACGGCGATCACGACCATGTAGAGATAGATGGTCTGCGTATCGAAGAACTGGGACGCCTGGAAGATCGTGTAGCCGAGGCCGCCGGTCAGGGCGGTGAGGCTCTCGGTGGCGATCAGGGAGCGCCATGCGTAGCCCATCCCCATCCGGAATCCCCCCACCAGCGGCACGGCGAGCGCCGGCAGCAGGATATGCCGCAGCACGTCGAGCGGACGGGCGCCGAACGAGCGCGCGGTCCAGAAATAGCGCGCATCCACCAGCCGCACGCCGTCATGCACATAGACCGCGATCGGCACGAAGGCAGTGATCACCACTACCGTGACGTCAGTGGTATCGCCGAGGCCAGTCAGCAGCATCAGGATGGGCACCAGCGCCAGCGCCGGCACCGCCATCAGCACCGCGAGCACCGGCACCACCAGCCGCGCGGCGGGCTTGCACAGCGCAGCGGCGATACCCACCGGAACGGCGAGCAGCACCGCCAGTGCAAAGCCGCCGAGCAGACGCAGCATGGTAAGCGCAATGTCGTGCTCCAACTGGAACGGCGGGTCGCTGGCCGGACTGGCGAGATAGACGCCTCGGCCGATCAGGCCGAACGGGCCGGGCAGCACTACCGGGGAAATCAGGCCGCTGCTCGACAGCGCCTGCCACGCGAGCAGGCAGCAGCAGACTGAGGCGGCCCCGATGCATGTGCTGCGCGCCGGCCGCCAATGCAGGGCGGTAGCTGGCCAGCGCGCCGCGGGCAGGGCGCTCGACATCGCGGCGCCTCCTCAGGCCTTCGCCCGCGCCAGCTTGGCGGCGTCTTCCAGCGGCCCGGCCTCGACCAGCTTCGCGAAATCCGGAACCGCCGCAATCCGGTGCGCCTTCAGCATGAACTCGCCGACCTTCTGCAGCGCGTCCAGATCCGCCGGCGTGATGTGCATGTCGAAGGTCATGTGGCGGAAGGCGCGGGTGAAGGCGGCGGGGCTGACGGTCGCGCCGCTCTCGTCCTCCACCTTGGCAGCCATCCGGCCGGCACCGACTGGATCGGACTTGATATAGGCGTACATGTCGATCATCGACGCCAGCACGCGCACGAGGGCGTCGCGCTGGTGCACGACGAAACTGCGGCGCGCGACCAGCAGCGCCGGGTCGGGGCTGATCTCGCCGAAGCTCTGGATCACCTTGGCGACGCCCTTGGTGACCAGGATGGAGGGCGTCGGCTCCCAGGTGAGGGCGGCGGCCACCTGGCCGGAGGCGAGCGCGGCGCCCATGTCGCCGGGCTTCATGTTGACCACCTGGAAATCGTGGTTGTTCCAGCCCTTGCTGGCCAGATACAGTTCGAAA
Source organism: uncultured Pseudomonadota bacterium (assembly GCA_963832525.1). Taxonomy (GTDB): domain Bacteria; phylum Pseudomonadota; class Alphaproteobacteria; order Acetobacterales; family Acetobacteraceae; genus JAJZVS01. The sequence continues at coordinate 326,113 of CAWHUC010000008.1, read as the reverse complement.
ATGATGTAGGCGCCCGAGCCGACCGGGATCGCGATGCGCTTGCCCTTGAGATCGGCAAGCGACTTGTAGGGCGCGCCGGGCTTCACCATCACCTCGTGCCGCTGGCCGCCGGAATGGGTGGCAGCGACGATGACAAGCTCGTGCGGCGCGCGGCTGATCGCGCTCAGCACCGGCCCGGAGCCGCTGTCGGCGAGATCGGCCTGGCCGGCGAACAGCGCCTGCATCGAGCGCACCGCCGAGGGCGAGACGGAGCTGACCACCCGCACCCCGTACGGCTTCGCCCAGTCCTTCGCGCGATAGACGAAATCCTCCGGCACCTTCTGCATCGCATAGTGCACGGTCGGCACCGTTGCGGCGCGTGCAGCTGAGGGCAGCAGGCCGGCGAGCGTGCCGGCAGCGGCGAGGCCCATCGCCTCGCGTCGGCTCGGAAATTTCCGTAGCATTTCGAACGTCCCCCTTCATTATATGCCCGCCGTACGGCGGGTCGGTCATGATTTTGCCGGTATGGCCTACATGGCGGCGGCCACCGTCTCCGTGCGCAGCGCGTGCGCATGCCGGGCGGCGGAGGTGCCCGCCGCGCGCCCGAATACCGCCCCCGCGGTCAGGCCCGAGCCGCCAGGGTAGTTGAAGTAGAACAGGCCGCCCACCAGCTCGCCGGCGGCGAACAGGCCGCGGATCGGCGCGCCGGCGGCATTCTCCACCATCGCCGCGGTGTTCACCTTCAGCCCGCCGAAGGTGAAAGTGATGCCGCAGGTCACGGCGAAGGCGAGGAACGGCGGCTGGTCGAGCGGATTGGCCCAGTTCGATTTCGCCACCGGCAGGCCGACCGCGGCGCGACCGTCCTTCGTATTGGGATCGAACGGGACGTCCTGGCAAACGGCGGCGTTGAACGCCTGCACCGTGCGCAGGAAGCCGGCCGGGTCCACGCCCTCCAGTTGCCCGGCCAGGCCCTCCAGCGTGTCCGCGCTCACCTTGGTGATCTGGCGGATATGGTACTCATCGCGCAACAGGTGGGCGACCCGCTGGTCGAACACCTGCCAAGCGAACATACCCGGCTGCTTCAGGACTTCTCGCCCGTATTTCGCATAGGTATAATTGCGGAAATCCGCTCCCTCGTCGACGAAGCGCTCGCCGCGCGCGTTCACCATGATGCCGAACGGATAGGAATGTTTCTGGAACTGGTCGCCGACCGCAAGATCGCCGAAGGCCGGCGCGTTGAGATCCCAGCCGACGGCATGGCAGCCGGACCAGTGGCCGGCCGGCATCGCGCCCAGCGCCAGGGCGCTGCGGATCCCTTCGCCGGTGTTGAAGCGGGTGCCGCGGACCTTGGCCAGGTCCCAGTCCGGGCCAAGATAGCGCGCGCGCATCTCCGCATTCGATTCGAAACCGCCGCAGGCGAGCACCACGGCACGAGTGCGGATCGTCGCCTGTTGTCCCGACCGCTCCACCCGCACGCCGCAGATGCCCTGCGCGTCGGTCTCGAGGCCGAGCAGCCGGGTCTCGTAGCGGACGTCCACCCCCTCGCGCTGCGCGGCCGCGTGCAGCATGTCGATGAGGCCGGGGCCGCCGCCCCACACCTCGCAGGCAACCCCGCCCCAGAAGCGGAAGCGGCCGTTCACCTTGAACGCCTGGCGGCCGAGGCTCGGCTGGAAGCGGATTCCCTTGCCGCGCATCCACACCAGGGTCGCGCGGCTGCGGCGGACCAGCATTTCCGTCAGATCCGGGTCGCAGCGGTTCTGGGTGACCCGGAACATGTCGTCGAAGAACTGGTCTTCGCTGTAGCTGCCGAAATCGACGTTGGCGCGGTCGGTCTCGCTCAGCTCGCCGATCACCTCGGCGTATTCGTCGACGTCGGCATAGGCGAAGCGCATCGCGCCGGCGGTGTAGGTGGAGTTGCCGCCGCGCTCGGCCTCGGGGGCGGCTTCCAGCACCAGCGGGCGGGCGCCCCCCTCGGCGGCGGCCAGCGCGGCGCACATCGCCGCGTTGCCGGCACCGGCGATGACGATTTCGGCTTCCTGTGGCAGGCGGTCGGTCATCCTGTCTGGTCCTTGGTGACAGACGTTTCGGAGGCACGCACGCCGAGCAGCCCGCTGAGGGCGGCGGCCTGCGGCGGCGGCAGATAGCTGCGCCGCAACGAGAGCAGCGCCGGGCCGAACGCGGCCTCGATCTGCCGGCCGAAGCGGGCGAAGATCTCGGCCACGTAGATCTCGTGGCGGATCAGGCTTTCGGCGAGGTTCACCACCGGCAGGCTGCGGGTGTGGGCGCCGAATCCGCCGTTCGCGGTGTTCGCCGTCAGCGCCTCCTGGAAGTCGATGGCGATGGTGACCAGCGTGTGGCCGAGCCCGACCTCGATCCCGTTGCCCTCATGCATGAAGATCCGGCTCGGCGGGCCGAACGGATAGTCGGCGGCCGCGCCGGGGTCGCCGAACAGGATCAGCACGACCTGCACGCCGCGTCCGGCGGCGCGGTGCAGCGCCTCGCGATGGGGGCGCAGCAGGTGCTCGTGGCCCTTGATCCAGACATGGCCGGTGGCCGCCTCGATCATGCCCTCGATCTTGGCGCGGATCGCCTCTTCGCCGCGCAAGGTCCAGACGTGCTCCTCGCTGCTTTGCCGGTCGAGATGCGCGAGCTTGTCGGCGGCGCGCCGGCACTGCGCATCCAGATCCTGCACCAGGCGGGCAAACAGCACGTTGGGCTGCACGGGCGCGTAGCGAACCGGGTTCTCGGTGACCGGCTGGGCGGCGCCCTTCTTGGCGAGGTTCTCGAGCGCGGCATAGACGTTCGCGCGCGGCAGCCCGGTCTGCTTGCCGACCTGATAGGCCGTGGCCGGGCTGTCCTGCAGCAGGGCGATGTAGGCCTGGGCCTCGTAGTCGGTGAAGCCGATGCCGCGCAGCTCCTCGGCGATGTCCTGGATCAGGGGGGGCGGTGGGGTGCTCATCGGCGCATCATGCCAGGATCCGGTAGTTGACGGCGCGGCCGATGCCGCGTCGCAACCCCTCGAGCCGCAGCACCTGGCCGGCGGACACGTTCGCCAGGTTGATGTCGGGGCCGTAGCTGGTCAGCAATTGCGCGTGCTGCCGCGGGAAGTGGTACGGATCGGTCTCGATCAGCAGGGTGGAAAACCAGGGCTGGCGCGCCAGTTCCTCCATGCCGGCGTCCGCCAGCATGTCGATCTCGCTCTGCTCGACGATCACGTGCGGCACGCCGAGCGCGCTGACCGCGGCCACCAGCCGGCCGAGACCGGCGATGGTCATCGGCTCGCCGGGGTTCTTGCGGCCGAACTCGTAGATCACCTGGAAGCCGCGCGCGTGGAAGCGGGCGATCAGGGCGAGCCGCTCCTCCTCGGCCAAGGTGACGTAGTTCTCCGACAGCTCGAGCGTGCGCAGGCCGATCCGATCGAGCAGCGCCAGCATCGCGTCGAGCGCGCCTCGTTGGTAGGCGTGCTCGAACAGGATGCCACCGCTGTAGGGAACGATGCCGCCCTCCGCATAGAGCCGGACGATCTGCGCGACCGCGGCTTCCGGCATCAGCAGCGCATTCAACGCATAGATCTTCGCATAGTCGATATAGGCGCCGGCGCAGGCGATCAGGTCGGCCACGCCCGCCGGGCCGGTCCAGCCGAACGTGTCCGGGCCGAAGTCGATCATGGCGGTGATGCCACGGGCGCGCGGCTTGCCGGGGCGCGCGGGCAGAGTGAGGTCCATGCTCAATCCCCCGCGGGCTTGGCGCCGGAGAATCTCGGCGACCTCGGCGAGGGACGCGATCCGCGCGGCGGGCACGTAGAGCGTGCCGTCCATGATCGGCCGTGCCGTGCGCTCGATCTCCGCGGATTCGATGACGTACTGGTCACCGTCATGCCGAACCCTGGCATTCACCTGCAACACGCCCCCGGGATGGCCGAGACGCAGCGGACCGCCCCGCCAATCGGCGGCGGCCTCCGCGACCGTGGTCCCGGCCACGGCGGCCGCGACCGCGGTGCAGATCGAGCCGGTGACGGCAAGCGCCTTGTGCGGGCGCTGCATCGACATCTGCCGCACGCACAGATCGGCCGCTGCCGCCACCACGACTTCGCCCTCCGGGCTGGCGTACTCCTGCGGCGGGGCGACCATGATGACCCGTGGCACGTTGGGGCTCACGGTGCGCGCCGCCTCGGCGGACGGGGCAAGGCCGAGCACGGTCGCCGCCCAGCCGCGCACAAGCTCCAGCCGCTGCTGCAGCCCGGCATCGGCCGCGATCTCGGCCGCGCTTTCGGTCCCGCGCGCGCCGAGATCCGCCGCGCGGACGAAGACGAACGGGGTCGCGGCATCCACCAGCGAGACCTGCACCCGCCGCCCATCCACCTCGATCTCGTCGCGCGGCAGGCCGGTCGGCAGCAAGGTGCCGGAGACCGCACCGGCGCAATTGCCGAAGTCGAGGCCGATCCGCGCGCCGGCTCCGGGAACGCCGGGGATCCGGCACGCCCCCTCGATCGCCGGCAGCCCGTCGAGCACCGGCACCCGCGCGGTGATCACCTGGCCGGTGTTGGTGGCGTGGATGCGCAGCACCGTCTCCGGCTCAACGGCCGGAACCAGGCCGCGCAGGATGGCGAACGGTCCGACGCCGGCCAGCATGTTGCCGCAGGTGCCGCCGACGCCGATCTGCGCGGCCTCCAGCGACACCTGGGCGAAGGTGTAGTCCACGTCGGCGTCCGGCCGGGTCGCCGGGCCGACGATGGCCGCCTTGCTGGTCAGCGGGTCGGCGCCGCCGATGCCGTCGATCTGCCGGAGATCCGGCGAACCGTAGGCAGCAAGCAGCAGCGCCGCGCGTTCCCGCGGGTCGGCCGGCATGTCCGCTGCAAGGAAAAACCCGCCGCGGCTGGAGCCGCCCCGCATGAACAGGCAACGAACGGCCCGCTGGCGCGGATAGGCGCGCACGTCAGGCCGCACGGAGAGCGGGCTTGCCATCGGCGGTCACCGTCATGCCGGGGATGATGGAAGCCCGCGGTTCCGCCTGCAGCGCCATCAGGCAGCGGCTGAGGGCCGCGGCGCGGTCGTCGTCGATCGCCATCCCGGCCATGCCGAGGAACTTGCGGTCCATCTCCTCGTCGCTCAGCGGGTTGGTCGGCTCGCCGCGCGGCTCCTCCGACCGGGCTTGCAGGGTCCGTCCGTCCTTCAGCCGCACCTCCAGCATCGCCTGCCGGCCGCCGAGGCCGAAGGCGGGCTCGGCCACCAGCTGCACCCGGCTGGCCGCGGCCGCGTGCACCTCCGGCATCTTGAAGCCGGCCCAGGTACTCGCGCAGCCCGTTGGCCCCGAGCGCGAAGGCCAGCGAGACGCCGAACTGGGTGCTGCCCATCGCGACATTCAGGTTCGGGCAGGGCAGCTTGGACGCCTGGCGGATCGCCAGCTCGCTCATGTGGACGGTGATCGCCTCCACCTGGTCGAGCCGCACCCCGTCCTGCCAGTACATCGCCTGCGCGAGGTCCAGCGGACCGTGCGCATAGCGGCATGCGGCATGCGGCTTGAAGCCCACTTCCATGATCGCGTAGTGGCTGCCGAGCCCGTCCACGAGGTCCGCGCCGCGCACCGAGCTGGTGAAGGCATTCAGGAAGCCCTCACGCAATTCCAGCGCCTTGCGCGGGCCGGTGAAGCCGCTGCGGGCCATGAGCGCGGCCATCATGCCGTTCATCGCGCCCTTGCCCGGGCTGAACGGCTTGGCCATGCAGGAATCGTCGAGGAAGGCCTGGATGCCGGCCGATTGCATGGTCGCCAGCCCGATCGCGCAGGCGATCTGCTCGGCAGTCCCGCCCAGCAGCTTGGTCGCCATCGCCGCGCCGCCGATCAGGGAGACGGTGCCGGTGGTGTGGTAGCCGCGCTGGCGGTGGCCGGGATTGATCGCCTTGGCGATCCGGATCGCGATCTCGTAGCCGCCGACGATGCCGGCGATCACCTCCTCGCCGCTGCACCCGGCCAGCTCCGCGCTGGCGAGCGCAAGCGAGACCAGCACCGAGCCACCTTTGATGAGGCCGGTGCCGTGCGCGTCGTCCAGCTCCACCCCGTGGCCGAGCATGGCGTTGCACAGCACCGCCATCGGCGCCGGCACCTTGAGCCCGTAGCCGGTGACGGTCGCCTGCGGCGCGCCGCCCCAGCCGCACACGAGATCGATCATGCGCGACGCCGGCTCGCTGATCGCCGAGGCGGCGATCTGATTGCCGACGCCATCGCGGATGATGGTCTTGGCCTTGTGGATCACGTCGGCCGGGATGTCGGCGTAGCGCAGCGCCGCCAGGTGCTCGGCGTAGCGCATCGTCAACCCGGTCAGATCCGCCCCTCGATCCTGCGCGCCCGCGCTGCCTTCGCTCATGGTCTCTCCCTGCCTTGTCCAAGAGTAGCTGTGTTCGCTGCTATTATCAGACCCGACGGGGTGGCGCAAGCTCCAAAGCCACGCGAGTGCCGACTTTTGGGCTAAGGGTCTGTTCATAAATAACCGAATCGCGGGGTAGATTTTGTCTTGCAGGGGATTCCGGCGCGGGGTGGAAGTGTACTGAACTCGGGTCGTGGTTGACGCGGCGGGCATCCAACTGCGCTTCGAGGCGCTCGATCCGGTTCTGGACGAGCAGGGACGGCGGCGTTTTGCCGCGGCGGAGGCGCGCGCTGCGGGCCGTGGAGGCGTCTCGGCGGTTGCGCGCATGACCGGGTTGGCGCGCAGCACGATCGGCCGTGGTCTGGCCGAACTTCGTGTCAAGGCGGCCGAAGCCGTGGCCCCCGGACGAACACGTCGACCCGGCGGTGGGCGCAAGAAGCTGACCGAGACCGACCCGACCTTGCTGGCTGATTTGCAGGACCTGGTTGAACCCGCGACGCGCGGCGATCCGCAGGCGCCGTTGCTGTGGACCAGTCGCAGCCTGCGCAATCTGGCGGCTGCCTTGCAGGTGATGGGCCATCGTGTTTGCCACACCGTGGTGGCGGATCTGTTGCGTGGGCTCGACTCTAGCCTGCAGTCCAACCGCAAGGCCCGGGAGGGCACCAACAACCCGGACCGGGACGCACGGTTCGGCACCCCCAACACCCAGGTGAAGGCGGCACCGGCGACCGGCCAGCCGGCGATCTCGGTCGATACCAAGAAGAAGGAATTGGTGGGCGACTTCGAGAACGCCGGCCGCGAGCTGCGCCCGAAAGGGCACCCCGAACCGGTGCGCGGGCATGATTTCAAGGTCCCCGAACTTGGCCGGGCGGTGCCCTATGGGTCTATGATATCGGTGGCAACATTGGCTGGGTGAGCGTGGGCATCGACCACGATACCGCCAGCTTCGCGGTCAACACCATCCGCCGCTGGTGGCAGACCATGGGCCATGCCCGGTACGCCGAAGCCCGCAGCCTGCTGATCACCGCCGATTGTGGCGGCAGCAATGGCGCGCGTGTGCGATTGTGGAAACGAGAACTGCAAGCCCTGGCCGACGCGCTTGGGTTCACGGTTATGGTCTGCCATCTGCCACCCGGAACCAGCAAATGGAACAAGATCGAGCATCGGCTGTTTTCGTTCGTCACTCAGAACCGGCGCGGCAAGCCCCTGGTCAGCTACCGGGCCATCGCGCAGTCGATCGCTGCGACCACCACCCGCACCGGGCTGAACATCAAGTGCGAGATGGATTCCGCCAACTACCCGGCCGGCGTAAAGGTCCGCGATGACGACATGGCTGCACTCAGTCTCACACCGTACAAATTCCATGGCGAGTGGAACTATACCATCACACCAAAGCCGACATGATCGGAGCAGTTATTCGTCAACAAGCCCGTTAGCGCCAGGAAACACAAGCAGGCCACCGCACCCGCCGCCGACCTGCAGCGGCCCGACTTTCGCGCCGATGAGCCTGCCGGGAAAATCCGAGTAGCAGGGCTTCGATCAGCCACCAGCCGATCCTACTTTCTCAATCGATCCGAAATGCCGGGCAGGAGCGGCCAGCGTATTTTTATATGCAACGTTGTCCGTTGCCGCCACCAAAATCGGATCCCGTTGGCAAACATACAGATATGATCCGGTAGCGAGCAACCGCCCGGTTGACAATGCGTCCGCCGCGTCAATAATCCGGCTCAATTATTTTGCCTTTCCGGGAGGGGTCGTGATATTTGCCTGCCATGTGGCCGAAACCGGCCCGCGTATCGGCATCACCGGCGGCCCGCCCGCAGCGCTGCGGCCACTTCTCCTCGATTTTTACCACGCGCTCGTCCAGATCGCTGCCGAGGACGCCGGCACTCCCAGACGCAAGGCCGAGTAACCCCCGGTGGGCCCGGCAGGGATGGAGAGTTCTGGCAGCACCTGACCGGCCGGCGCAGCCCGACAGTGCCGCGCCGGCCGGCCGGGGTCTGAACCGCATATTCCGCCCGCAGCCGGTCGCGACCGTCCTCGTGGTTGTCGCCCTGCTTCTGCTCGTCGTCTGCCCCCTGGCCTCGCTCGTGTTCGGCAGCGTGACGGACGCGCACGGGCTGACGTTGCGGCATTTCGCCTCCGCATTGTCCGACCCGCTCTACCTGGTGCCGCTGTGGAATTCGGTGGAGCTCGGCATGCTCACGGGGTTTTTCAGCGCCCTGGTCGGCGTTCCGCTGGCCTGGGCGATCAGCCGGACCAATGTGCCGGCCAAGGGGTTCATCCAGGCGGTCGTCAATCTCTCGTATATTTCGCCGCCATTCCTGACCGCGATCGCCTATGTCTACCTGCTCAGCCCACGGGCCGGGCTCATCAATGCCTTCCTGCGCGATGTCGTGGGGGCGCCGTGGCTGACGGTGAACGTATTCTCGATGGCCGGGCTGGTTCTGGTCACCGTCATCCACACCTTCCCCTTCGTCTTCCTGCTTGCCAGCAGCGCCCTGCAGTCGGTCGATGCATCCTATGAGGAAGCCGCGCAGATTCTCGGCGCCGGCAAGCTCCGCACCGCGCTCTCGGTCACGTTCCCGCTGGTGGCGCCGGCGATTCTCTCCGGCGTGCTGCTCGCCTTCGTCAACGCCATTGCCCTGTTCGGCTCGCAGGCCATCATTGGGCTGCCGGGACGGGTCGTGACCCTGACGACGCGGATCTACTCGCTATTCGACTATCCGCCGCAATATGGCGTGGCCTCGGCGCTGTCCTTGATCTTCGTCGCCATCACCATAGCGGCGCTGTTCGCGCAGCGCCGCTTCCTGTCGCGGCGGTCGTACGTGACCCTGGCGGGCAAAGGCAGCCGCGTGCAACTGCTGGATATCGGCCCCGGCCGCTGGCTGCTGCTGGCCCTCTGCGTGCTGGTGGCGCTGATCGCGCTGGTCGCGCCGTACGGCACCCTGATCGCCGTCTCGCTCAGCAAGTCCTGGGGGCTCGCGTTCTGGAAGCACCTGACCCTCGCCAATTACCGTTTCGTCCTGACCGAAAGCGGCACCCGGCGCGCGATCCTCAACAGCCTGTATCTCGCGACCGCGGCGGCCAGCCTGGTCGTCGCGCTGGGGGCACTGATCGCCTGGATCGACCTGCGCACCAGGCTGCGCGGCAGGTGGGTGCTGGATTATGTCGCGCTCATCCCGCTCGGCCTGCCGGGGATGGTGATGGCGGTGGCGCTGCTCCAGTTCTGGCTGCGCCTGCCGCTGGCGCTGTACGGCACCCTGACCATCCTGCTGCTGGCCTATGTCGGGCGCTACGTACCGCTCGGCACCCGCGCGGCCAACACGTCGTTGCGTCAGGTGGATGCGTCGCTGGAGGAAAGTGCCGGCATCCTCGGCGCGTCCTGGGGACGGACGATGCGCGAGATCACCTTGCCGCTGATCCGCCCCGGCCTGATGGCCGGCTGGCTGCTGGTCTTCGTGCCCGCCATCCAGGAGCTGAGCGCATCGATCCTGCTGTTCAGCTCGAAATCGGTGACCATCGCAGTGGAAATCTACAATCTTTACGATACCGGCTATACCGAGGCGGTGGCGGCGCTGGCGATGGTGAACATGATGATCATCGCCCTGGCGATATGGGCCGTCCGCAAGGCCGGCCACGTACGCGTGGCGCGCTTCGGCGGCACGCCGTGAAGGAAACGCCGATGGCCGGGATCAGCATCAGGAACCTCGCGAAATCCTACGGCGGCCGGTCGGATGCCGCCGCGGTCGCCGGGCTCGATCTCGACATCGAGGCAGGTCAGTTCGTCACCCTGCTCGGCCCCAGCGGCTGCGGCAAGACCACGACGTTGCGGCTGATCGCGGGCTATATCAGGCCTGATACGGGCAGCATCCATATCGGCGGCCGGCTGGTCTCCTCGCCCGCGGGCGTCGTCCCACCCGAAGGCCGCGGCATGGGCATGGTGTTCCAGAACTACGCCGTGTGGCCCCACAAGACGGTGTTCGAGAACGTCGCCTTCGGCCCGCGCCTGCGCCGGATCGCCGGGCCGCAGATGCGCGCGCAGGTGGAACGGATGCTCGATCTGGTCAATCTGTCGGGACTGGAGGGGCGCTACCCGGCCGAGCTCAGCGGCGGTCAGCAGCAGCGGGTCGCGCTGGCGCGCAGCCTGGTGGTGGAACCCGAGATCCTGCTGCTGGACGAACCGCTCAGCAACCTCGACGCCAAGCTGCGCGAACGGCTGCGGGTGGAATTGAAACATGTGCAGCGCCGCACCGGCATCACCTTCATCTACGTCACCCACGACCAGACCGAGGCGCTGGCGCTGTCGGACCGTATCGCCGTCATGCACGGCGGCCGGATGCAGCAATACGGCACCCCGCAGGAGATCTACGGCCGGCCGGTCAATCGCATCGTCGCCGATTTCATGGGGCTCGTGAACCTGGTGCCGGGCAAGGTGCTGTCGGCATCCGCCGGGCGTGGGCTGGTCGCGGTGGCCGACGGCCCGCCGCTCGATCTGCCGTTGCCGCCGGGCTGCGCCGTCGGGCAGGCGGTGGAACTCGGCATCCGCCCCGAGGACATCAGCCTGGGCGCGCCGGAGGGCGCGGGCCCCGGCGGCACCGTCCTGGACCGCGCTTTCCTGGGCAATCTCACCGAGTACCAGATCGGCATCGGACCGGAGCTGGTCCTGCGGGTGCAGACCCATCCGCGCCAGGGCTTCGAGATCGGGGAGATCGTGGGTCTGCGGTTCGACCCCGACAAGATCAGCGTGTTCCCGCCGCCCGCGCTGTCCGCGGCGACCGGATTGGTGACGGAAGGAAATCGGGCATGACAACCGAACAGAACATCGTCGGAGCAGAGCACTGGGTGCACAAAGGCGACGTGCGGCTGTTCCTGTGGGAGAAGCGCGCCGTCGCGCCGCAGCTCGGGACGGTGCTGTTCGTGCACGGGTCCTCGATGGCCTCGCAGCCGACCTTCGATCTGCACGTGCCGGGGCGGCCCGATTCGTCGGTGATGGACTGGTTCGCGCGCCGCGGCTTCGAATGCTGGTGCGTGGACATGGAAGGCTACGGCAGGTCGGACAAGACGCGGCCCATCAATGCCGACATCGCCAACGGCGCCGACGATCTCGCCGCCGCCTCCGCCTACATCCAGCAAACGCGGGCGAGCGGGAAGCTGCTCGTCTACGGCATCTCCTCCGGCGCGTTGCGCGCGGCACTATTCGCCGAGCGGCACCCGGAACGGGTGAAGCGCCTGGCGCTCGATGCCTTCGTCTGGACCGGCGAGGGCAGCCCGACCCTGACCGAGCGGCGCAAGAAGCTGGCGGAGTTCCAGGCCCGCACTCGTCGCCCGATCGACCGCGCGTTCGTGCGCAGCATCTTCACTCGCGACCATCCCGGTACTGCCGAGGATGCGGTGGTGGAAGCGTTCGCCGATGCGATCCTCGCCCTTGACGATTCGATGCCCACGGGAACCTATGTCGATATGTGCTCCAGGCTGCCGGTGGTCGATCCGGAAAAGATCACCGTACCGACCATATTGATGCGCGGCGAATACGACGGCATCGCCGGGCTGGACGACCTGCTGGCGTTCTTCCGCAAGCTGCCGAATGCCGACAAGCAGTTCGCCATCATGCCGGGGATCTCGCACGCATCATTCCAGCAGAAGAACTACCGGCTGGTCTATCACATTCTGCACGCCTTCTTCTCGCAGCCGGATCCCGTCTATCGCGGCTCGTGCTCTGACACGAACAGGTGATTTAGCACGGGTCAGAGCACGAGCTTGTTTTTGTAGGCCGATTAGGCCAACGCCCCGAAGCCGGCGTTGGCATCGGACCACTGGCGGCGGCCGGCACGGACACCAGGGAGAAAACAATGACGTCCATCACCCGCAGAACGGCGCTTCTGGGCGGAATCGGCATCGTCGGCGCCGGCGCCGCCCGGGCAGCCGGGAACGTCGATCTCGCCAAGGCGAAGGCGGAGGGGAAGCTGGTCTGGTACACCTCGTCCCCGATCAAGGTCGCCCAGCAGATCGGCAAGCTGTTCACCGCGCAAACGGGCATCCACACCGACGTGTTCCGCTCCGGCGGCACCGCGACCATGCGCCGCTTCCTGGAGGAGCGGCAGGCCGGGGAGATCGCCGCCGATGTGCTGACCACGTCCGATCCCGCCGCCTTCGCCGACCTGGCACGGCAAGGCGCCTTCGTTCCGTTCAAGCCGGACGGGTTCGACAAGGTTCCGGCATCGGCGAAAGACCCCGACGGCAACTACGTCGCCCAGCGCCTGAACCTGATCACCATCTACCTGCGCGGCGACAAGGTTCCCCTCCCGCAGCGGCCGAAGAGCTGGGCCGACCTCACCAGCCTGCGCTACAAGGGCCAACTCGTGATGCCCGATCCGTCCTTCACCGCACTGAAACTGGTGGAGGTTGCGACCTTCGCCGCGCGCTTCGGCTGGGACTACTACCGCAAGCTTGCCGGGAACGGCACGATGATCGTCCAGGGCAACCAGCAGGTGACCGGCATGCTGGACAGCGGCGAACGCCTGATCGCCGCCGGCGCGCTCGATTCCTACGCCGCCGACGCGCGCCGCGCGGGCCACCCGATCGTCACGCTGTATCCGAGCGAGGGCGTGCTGATCATCCCCTCCCCCACCGGCGTCGTGAAAGGCGCGAAGCATCCCGAAGCGGCGAAGCTGTTCGCCAGTTTCATGCTGACGCAGCAGGTGCAGGCCCTGTTCCCGGCCGATGGCGGCTATGCCGCGCGGACGGATATCGCCCCACCGTCCGGCGGCGCCAGTCTTGCGACGATCAAGATCATCCCGATCGATTACGCGCTGGTGGAGAAGAATTCGATCTCCGACAAGCGGAAATTCGAGGAAATCTTCCAGTAGGGGGCAGGGTTTCCACCCCAGGCGGCGGGCACGGGGCGTTGCCTGGCGTTGGTGGCTGCCGCGATCGTTCGTCACGGTAATGTCGTTCCTGGTCCAGGTCGTATCAGCGCTTTAGCGACATGGAGTGTGACCGCCTTGCCGTTGGTCGGCCCGTCGCAGGCATGGGGCGCGTCGATGCGGTTCGGCAGGGGCGCCGGTGCGGCGTGCGTGGAGGTGCTGACGTGAGGCTTGCCAATCCTTGGCAGTCGCTCGCCCGGCGCCGGGATCGCCTGTGTGTCCGCCGATTCCGCCATCGGGCGCGGGAACGGTGCCACGTGGTGCGCCCTACTCCGTCGGGCACTGCGTTGCGCGCGCTGCCGATCGGGCCGGCAGGGTGGCGGAGGGAACGGGCTTGGCGCCGCTGACGCCATCGGATAAACTGGTTATCTGTCTAGACTGATAGGCATACAAATGCACATTGTCGGGGTTTTCGAAGCCAAGACACACCTGACGGCGCTGCTTGACGAGGTGGAAGCAGGCGGCGAGGTGCTGATCACCCGTCGCGGCAAGCCGGTGGCACGCCTGGTGGCCGCAGAACCGGGCTTCGACCGCGACCGTGCGCGCCGCGCCGCCGCCGGGCTGCGGGAGGCGAGCAAGGGGGCAACCTTGGGCGGGCTCAGTCTGAAGGATCTGATCAGCGAAGGGCGGCGGTGAGTTTCGTCCTCGACAACTCCGTCGCGCTGGCCTGGTGCTTCGAGGACAAGCAGACCACGGCGATCATGGCGCTGCTGGACCGGGTGACTGAAACGGGGGCGGTGGCGCCGCAACTCTGGCCGATCGAAGCGCTGAACGGCCTGCTGGTGGCCGAACGGCGGGGGCGGATCGCGGCCCCGCTACGGGCGCGGCTGGCCGGGTTCCTGCAAGCGTTGCCGATCGCCATCGATGACGCGACGGCGGAGCAGGTCTGGCAGGCAACGGCGCCGCTGGCCGAGCGCCATCGGTTGACCGCCTACGACGCGACGTATCTGGAGCTGGCGCTGCGGCTGGCCCTGCCGTTGGCGACGACGGATGCGGCGCTGGTCGTGGCGGCTCGGGAGGCGGGGGTGGAGGTGGTATTGGCAGGATGAGGTGGATCGCTTTTGCCGAAGCCACGCCGCCGGCGGCGTGAAGCTCTGGCCGGCCACGCCGACGTACTGCGCAAGATATACAGTCTCAAGAGAGGATGGGTCGGTCGCGGGCACGCGCGCGGGCGGATATGGCTCCCGAAGATGACGACCCCTAGCCGGAGCCTGTGTACGCCGCCGCCCCAAACGCCCCAACCAATGTACATCGCCGCTCCCCGCGAGGCCGGCGGTTTATGCCCTCAAATTGTGCAAACGTACAATCCAACCCCGCCCCAACCCGTCATTCCGCCGCCTCTCGAACCCCCTCGCCCTTGGCCGCAATCCGCGCCATCGCCGTCTCCACGTGCCGCGAGAACACGTATTCCGCCGGCCGCTGCCCCTCCAGCGAAATATCCGGCGCCATCGGCCCCTCGGTGCAAATCCCCCGCACCGTCTGCGCCAGCGCCCGCCACGGCCGCCGCACCGTCTCCATCACCGCCGTCGCCTCGTAGCCCGAGTGCACCATGCAATCGGCGCATTTCTCGTAATTCCCGGTCCCGTAGCGGTCCCAGTCCGTCTCCTCCATCAGCTCCTTGAAGGATTTCGCGTACCCCTCGCCCAGCAAGTAGCAGGGCCGCTGCCAGCCGAAATACGTCCGCGTCGGGTTTCCCCACGGCGTGCAATGGAAGCTCTGGTTCCCCGCCAGGAAATCAAGGAACATGGAGGACTGGTTGAACGCCCACTTCTTCTTCCCTTGGCGCGCGAAAATTCCCCGGAACAGCTCCTTCGTCTTGCGCCGATTGAGGAAATGCTGCTGGTCCGGCGCCCGTTCATACGCATACCCGGGCGAGACGCTGATCCCGTCCACCCCCATCGCCATCACGTCGTCGAAGAACCCCGCGACCTTCGCCGCCTCCGCGTTGTCGAACAGGGTGGCGTTGATGATGACCCGGAACCCGGCCTTCTTCGCCGCCCCGATCGCCGCCACCGCCCGCTCGTACACCCCGTCCTGGCACACCGAGGCATCGTGCTCGGCCTTCGCCCCGTCGAGGTGCACCGACCAGGTGAAATACGGTCCGGGCTTGAAAAGCCCCATCTTTTTCTCGAGCAGCAGCGCGTTGGTGCACACGATCACGAATTTCTTGCGCGCGATCGCCCCTTCCACGACCTGGTCGATCTCCTTGTGCAGCAGCGGCTCGCCCCCCGCGATCACCACCACCGGGGCGCCGCATTCGTCGACCGCCTCCAGACACTCGGCGACCGACAGCCGCTGGTTCAGGATCGGCGCCGGATAGTCGATCTTGCCGCAGCCGGCGCAGGCCAGGTTGCAGCGGAACAGTGGCTCCAGCATCAGCACGAGCGGATAGCGCTTGCGCCCGATCAGGTGCTGCTTCAGCACGTAGGCGCCCACCCGGATCGCCTGGTTCAACGGCACGGCCATCGTCTAACCCCTTGAAAACCTTCAGGCGTCGGCAAGTTCGGCCGGGAAGCGGAAGCGCACGTTCTCGGCCACACCTTCGAGAGTGGAGATGTCGATCGGCCCGAACCGCCGCAACCCCTCGATCACCCCCTGCACCAGGGTTTCCGGCGCCGAGGCCCCCGCCGTGACCCCCACCGACTCCACGCCCGCGAACCATTCGCAGCGCAGCGCGCCAGCGTCGTCGATCAGGTAGGCGGGCTTGCCCAGCTCCTCGCCGATCTCCCGCAGCCGATTGGAATTGCTGCTGTTCTTCGAGCCCACGACCAGAATGAGGTCGACCGCCGCGGCCAGGTCCCGCACCGCCTGCTGGCGATTCTGCGTGGCATAACAGATGTCGCGCACGTCCGGCCCGACGATCGCCGGAAACCGCGCCGTCAGGGCGGCGATGATCCCGCGCGTGTCGTCGACCGACAAGGTGGTCTGGGTGATGTAGGCGAGTTTCTCGGGGTCGTGCACGACCAGCGCCGCGACGTCGGCGACGGTCTGTACCAGATGCACGGTGCCGTCGATCTGGCCGATCGTGCCCTCCACCTCCGCGTGGCCGGCGTGACCGACCAGCACGATGTCGCGGCCCTGGGCGGCGTAGCGGCGGCCCTCGTTATGGACCTTGGCGACCAGGGGGCAGGTGGCGTCGATGACGGGAAGCTCGCGGTTGCGGGCCAGCTCCTCCACCCGGCGGGCGACGCCGTGGGCGGAGAAGACGGTCATCGCGCCGGGCGGGACCTGGTCGAGCTCATCGACGAACACGGCGCCACGGGTGCGCAGGTTCTCGACCACGTGGCGGTTGTGCACGATCTCGTGGCGCACGTAGATGGGCGGGCCGTATTTGTTCAGCGCCCGTTCGACGATCTCGATCGCCCGCTCCACGCCGGCGCAGAAGCCGCGGGGCTGGGCCAGGATGACGCGCAACATGCAGATGGGCTCTCCCGCCGTTGGGGGCGGACGCGGCGCGGCGCCGCATGTCCGACTGTCCGGCTGGGATATGGCACAGCCCCCCCGCATCGGCAATGCAATCGGCACCACACGCCGGGCGATCGCGCGAACCGGACAATCGCGCGGGCGACGGCGGCTTCACCTCTCCCGCTCTCGCGGGAGAGGTCGGTTCGCGCCGCGAACCGGGTGAGGTCCCGCGCCACGTGCCCTCACCCGCCGTGCTGCGCACGGCGACCTCTCCCGCAGCGCGGGAGAGGTGTACGGAGCCTCCGCCCGCCCGATTTTACGGTTCATGCGATGGCTCTGGGCAGGGCACGTCGGCGTGGCCGAAGCGCGAAGGGCTCAGGGCGCGAGCGAGCCCTCTGCCGGCAGGGCGCAAGCCCGTCGCAGCAGCCGGAGCACATACCACGCGAGCCCCAGGCTCGCCCCGGCGCCGATCCCGAGCGCGACCCAGCGCATCGCCCCGTCCGAGCCTGCGTGCAGCGCGCCGAAGCCGAGCACCCGCCCCAGCACGACGTAGGCCAGCAGCGGCGGCAAGGACGCCAGGGTGCCGAGCAGGTAAGCGCGGAACCGCACCGAAGACAGGCCCAGCGCATAGCTGGTCACCGCGAACGGCATCACGGGCGAGATGCGCAGCAGGCACACGAGCTTCCACCCGTCACCCGCCAGCGCCGCATCGAGCCGGCGCAGTCCCGGCCGCTCCCGCACCAGCCGCGCAATCAGCGGCCGGGCGAAGGAGCGGGTGAGTGCGAACGCCACCAGCGCCCCCGCCAGGGTACCGAGCGCGGCGGCGGCGAACCCCGCGCCAACGCCGAACAGCGCCCCCGCGGCAATCCCCAGCACCGAGGCCGGCAGCACCCCGCTGGCCGCGACCACCCCTTGCAGCAGCACCACGAATACGAGCCCCGCGACCCCCTGCGCCCGCGCCCCGCGCAGCAGCCCGATCGCCGCCTGGCCGAGTGCCGGGTCAAGCATCTGCACCGCCGCCAGCCCGACCAGCAGCAGCGCCGGCAGCCCCAGCGCCGCGAGCGGCTTCATGCGCCGCGCGTTCATGCCCGACGCCTTCACGCCAGCTGCGCGAGGCCGGGGCGCAGCCGCTCCTGCACGCTGTCGGAAAAGAGGTGCGGCTCCGCGAGGCCCAGTTTCGACGCGCGATAGCTTGCCGCGGCGGCGAGCACGCCGAACCCATAGGTCACGCTGCGGCCGAAGTTGATCGAGGACGCCTCGGGGAAATAGCGGGTCGGGCAGGAGACCTCGCCGATGGTGAAGCCGGCGTGGATCGCCTGGGTCAGCATCTGGTTGTCGAACACGAAATCATCCGAGCAGTTGAGCAGCGGCAGCCGTTCCAGCACGCGCCGGCTCCAGGCGCGGTAGCCGGTGTGGTACTCGGACAGTTTCTGCCCCACCAGCAGGTTCTGCGCCGCGGTCAGCGCCCGGTTGGCGATATATTTATAGAGTGGCATGCCGCCCTTGCGCGCCCCGCCGCCGAGGATGCGCGAACCCAGCACCACATCGTAATGGCCCGACACGATCATCGACGCCATGGCCGGCACCAGGGTTGGGGAATACTGATAGTCCGGGTGCAGCATGACGACGACATCCGCCCCGCGCGCCAGCGCCGCGGCATAGCAGGTCTTCTGGTTGGCGCCGTAGCCGCGGTTGCGGTCGTGGCGCAGGGTCAGGATGCCGAGGGAGCGCGCCACAAGCACGGTGTCGTCCGCCGAGGCATCATCCGTAAGGATGACATCATCGACGATGTCCCTTGGGATTTCATCATAGGTGCGGCGCAGGGTCTTCTCCGCGTTGTAGGCGGGCAGCACGACGGCGATCCGATTTCCGGCCAGCATGGCGCACCTCGTACATGACGATGCCGCGACATAGCGCGCCGCGGTTGTCAAAACGGTTGCAAGGTCACCCCATGCCGCGGATCGGCGCGCGCCGGATTCCGGTCCGAAGTCTCATCGTTCAGATCGGACGCAACGGTTTTGTAAGGCCGGCCGACGATTTTTCGTATCCGTCCCGATGCCGACGGACCGGCGGGCAGCAGTCCGGAGACCGCCGTCACCCTGCCGAATCACTACCGATTCATGGCGCTTTTGCTGAAACGCCTTTGCAAGCCGGCCCGTGGTTGTGTCCCCCCTGCAAGCGCGAGAACGCGACCCCGAAGATACGCCGGACTGCGCTCCGCATATGTCGTAACTCTCCAACCAAGGTGACCTCCCATGCTCAACCGCATCCCCAGCTTCCCTTCCCATCTGCTCAGCCGGAGCTTCGGCGAGCTGCGGAACGACCGCCGCGGCGTGACCGCGCTGGAATACGGCCTGCTCGCCGGCCTGATCGCTGTCGCGCTGATCGGCGTGCTGACGACGTTCGAGGGCAACATCGCCAACCTGTTCGGCAACGTCGGTAACTCCGTCAACAAGGTGACCGTCAGCTGATAGCTGCGGGCCCGCGCGGACGCCGCCCCCTCGTCCGCGCGGGCTTCGACCCTTTCTTGGGGGCATGCATCGCGGCATGCCCGCAAGTGCGAGCCTCCAAGGGGGGACAGAATCTTACCATGTGGCAATACGGCATCATTCCGGTCGCAACCAGCCTGCTGCTCGGGCTCGCCGTGCTGCTGCTGGTCCTGGCCTCGCTCCGAGACCTCGCCACGCGGATCGTGCCGAACGCGATCCCGCTTGCGCTCGCCGCGGTCGGCCTGGTTGACAGCGCGTTGCAGGGCCGGCTGCTGCTCGCCCTGCTCGCCGGGGTGCTGGTGTTCGGCTTCGCCTTCCTCTGCTGGCAGATGCGCTGGATCGGCGGCGCCGACGTGAAGATGCTGGGCGCCGCCGCCACCCTCGTGCCACCCACCGCCTGCGCGAGCTTCGTCCTGGCCACCGGCGTCGCCGGCGGCCTGCTCGGCCTGCTCTACCTGCTCGCCCGCCGCCTGATCGCCGCGCCGTCCCCGGCCGAGGCGGCCGCGCATCACGGCAACCTGCTCGCCCGCGTCTGGCGCGCCGAGCGCTGGCGCATCCATCGCGGCTGCCCGCTGCCGTACGCCTGCGCCATCGCCTGCGGCACGCTCCTGATGCTGCGTTGAGATCGGATCGCCCACGATGGTTCTGCGCATCACCTTCTTCGCCCTGATGGCCCTCGGCCTGCTGGGTCTCGGCGTCATCGCCTTCTCCGCCACCCACCCGGCCCATCCCGCGCATGTCGCGGCGGCGAAGCCGGTGACGGTCAGCATCCTGGTGGCCACCCGCTCGGTGCGCGCGGGCGCGTTGCTGAAGCCCGAAGACCTGGGCGACAAGGTGATCCCGATCCCCGACCGCCGCCCCGGCGACAGCCTGGACACCGCCGCCGTTCGCCGCTCCCTGGTCGGCGCCATGGTGCGCCAGAGCCTGTCCAAGGGCGAGCCGGTGCGCGCCGACGCGCTGCTGCGCCCGGGCGACCATGGCTTCCTCGCCGCCGTGCTCAAGCCCGGGATGCGCGCCGTGACCGTCGGTGTGGACGACATCACCGGCACCGCTGGGCTGATCTGGCCGGGCGACAAGGTCGACCTGATCCTCACGGAGACCCTCAACGATCCCAACCTCGCCCCCGGTCAGCGCATCGCGGCGGAAACCGTGCTGTCCGACGTGCGGGTGATCGCGATCGATCAGCGCATCGTCGAAGGTGCGGCCGCCGGCGAAGGCGCCAAGACCGCGCACACCGTCACCCTGGAAGTGACCGAGGCCGAGGCCCAGAAGGTCCAGGTCGCCACCCGCCTCGGACGGCTGTCGCTCACGGTGCGGTCCGCCGCCACCCTGGCCGGCGCGCCGCCCCCGCGCGGCACCACCACCTGGGCCTCCGACGTCTCCCCGGCGCTGGGTGCCATAGCGCGCGCGCGTGCCGTCGCGCCCGCGCCGAGCGGCGGTGCGATGAGCATCTGGCAGGGCGCTGCCGCCGCGCAGGAGTTCAAGTTTTGACCCGCCTCCGCGCCGCTGCCGGTTTGCTGCTGGCCGCGCTCGCCTCCCCGGCGCTCGCTTCCCCTGGGCTCGCTTCCCCTGGGCTGGCAATTCCGCCTGCCGCTCTGGTGCCCCCAATGGGAGCTGGGCTGCCGACCGGCACGGTGGTGCGCGACAGCGGCACCGGTCAGCGCCTGTTGATGACCGCGGCGGCCGCCCCGCGGCAGGCAGCGGAGCCCATGCCGCGTGATCCGCCCGGAGCCCCGGTGTCCCGCAACCTGGCGCTGCGCCAGGGCAGCGGGCAGATCCTCCGGCTCGCCGGCCCTGCCGCCAACGTCTTCGTCGCCGACCCGAAAGTGGCGGAGGTGCATCCCGCCGGCCCCTCCACCCTGTTCGTCTTCGGCGTCGGCGCCGGGCGCACGACCATCGCCGCCCTCGGCGCCGACGGCAGGCTGATCGGGGCCTACGACGTGACGGTGCAGCCCTCGGAATTCTCCGCCCGTGCGGTGGCGACCGAAATCGACCGCCTGGTGCCCGGCGGGCATATCCGCGTGCGGGCGCAGCCCAAGGGCCTGCTGCTGACCGGCTGGGTGGAAACCCCGGCCGAGGCAGCGCAGGCGGTGGCCGTCGCCCAGGGCTTCCTCGATGCCGGCCAGGCGCTCCAGGACCAGATCACGGTGCGCGCCTCGGTTCAGGTCACGTTGCAGGTCCGCATTGTGCAGATGTCGCGCACGTTGAGCGACAAGCTCGGGATCAACTGGACCGCTCTCGGCAACGTCGGCATGATCGGCGCCTTGAGTCCGGCGCTGGGCCTCGCCCTGAACGGCGGGGTTTCAGCCTTGACCGGGAGTACCGCGAAGGGCCTCAGCGTGGCCGGCGCACTCGACGCGCTGGCAAGCGACGGGCTGTTGCGCCTGCTTGCCGAGCCCAACCTCACGGTGATCAGCGGCCAGCCGGCCAGCTTCCTGGTCGGCGGCGAAATCCCGGTGCCGGTGCCCGGACAGAACGGCCAGGTGACGGTCGAATACAAGAAATACGGCGTTTCCCTGAACTTCCTGCCGACCGTGTTCAGCAGCGGACGGATCAACATCCACGTCGCACCCGAAGTCAGCCAGCCCAGCAATACGAGCACGGTCACCATCACGGCGGCGAACCAGACGTTCCAGGTGCCCTCGTTCACCGTGAGCCGGGCGGAAACGACGGTGCAGCTCGGCTCGGGGCAGAGCTTCGCGATCGGCGGGCTGCTGCAGGATACGCTCAACGACGGCGCCAGCGGCATTCCGAACGTCAGCAGCATCCCGATCCTCGGCGCCCTGTTCCGCGATGATCAGTTCACCCGCCAGCAGACCGAGCTCGTGATCATCGTCACCCCCTACATCGTCCGCCCGGTCGACAGCGTCCGCCGGCTGCAAACCCCGGACCAGACCTATACCGCGCCTTCCGACCTCCAACGCCTGCTGTTCATGCGCCAGGTCGGCACGCCACGGCATTGGGAACCGGTCCCGGTCCCGGGCGATGCCGGCTTCATGGTGCAGTGAGGATCGCCATGTACCGCGTCCTGCCCCCCCTCGTGCTGCTGATCGCCGGCGTCGGAGCGCTTTCCGGCTGCTCCCAGCTTGATAGCTATAATCGCCCCTACACCTGGCATCCCACCGGGGCGAACGCCGCCAATATCGCCGCCCAGGTTGCCAATCCGGATGATCTGATCGTCGGGCGCGGCAGCGACCGGACCGACGCCGCAATGCTGATGCCCGGTCTGCAGCAGGTCGAGACCGGCCAGGGCAGGGGTGGATCCGGCGCTGCCGCCGCCGGCGGCAGCGCGTCCGGCGCGGGTGTCGGCGCCAGCGGGGGAACACCCTGATGCCCGACGGCAGCACGTCCGGTCTCGGCGCCGACCCCCTCGCCGCGGGCGACATCGGTCCGATCCGCCACGATCGCCCCAACCTGCAGGGCTTCGTCACCGACGCCGAATCCGAGGCAGCCCTCCAGGCCGGCCTCGCCGGCCTGTTGCCGCAGGCTGCGGATTTGCGCCGCGGCGGCATCCGCGCCGCCTACGCGGCGATGCAGAAATCCGCCACCCCGCGCATCCTGGTGGTCGACATCACCGGCGAGGACCAGCCGCTGAAAGCGCTTGGCGACCTCGCCGCGGTGGTCGAACCCGATGTCTGCGTGCTGGTGATCGGCGAGCACGACAGCACCGATTTCTACCGCGAGGTGACCCGCGGCCTGGGTGCGGCCGACTACCTCGCCAAGCCGCTCACGCGCGACAGCGTGGCGCGGCATTTCGGCGGCTTCGTGCTCGGCAAGGGCCCGTCCTCGGAAGCGACCTTGGGCGGGCGCGTGCTGACCGTCACCGGGGTGCGGGGCGGCGTCGGAGCCAGCACCGTCGCAGCCAACCTCGCCTGGTATCTCGGCGCCACCCTGCGCCACCACACCGTGCTGCTCGATCCCGACCTCTATCGCGGCACGGCGGCCTTCCTGTTCAACCTCCAGGCCGGCGCCGGGCTGCGCACCGCGCTCGAGTTCCCCGAGCGCATCGACGCGCTGCTGGCCGAACGCGCCGCGGTACCCGCCACCGACCGGCTGCACGTGCTGGCCGGGGAGGAACGGCTGAACGTGCCGTTGGCCTATGCTCCCGCAGCCGCCGAGCGCCTGGTCGAGTCGCTGCGCAAACGCTACAACTTCGTCATCGCCGACGTCCCCTTCGTCCCGGTGCCGCTGCACCGCGACCTGCTCGACCTCGCGCACCAGCGGGTGCTGGTGCTGGAACCGACGCTCGCCGACATGCGCGATACCCTGCGGCTGCTCGCCTTGCCCGCCGGACCGCGGCAGACCCAGAACGCGGTGCTGGTGCTGAACCGGCTCGGCCTGACCGGCGGGCTGAGCCGGCGCCAGATCGAGGACGGGCTCAAGGTCAAGGTGGACGTGGTGATCCCCGACCTGCCGCGGCAGTTGCGCCAGGCCGCCAACCTCGGCGAGCCGGCGATCGCCACCAGCAGCGTGTTCCGCCGCGCCATCACCGAGCTCGCCCGCCAGGTTGCCTCGCTCGCCCTGCTCGACCCGATTGCTCCCGAGGGACCGGCGACGGTGGACCGCGGGCGCCGCTGGTTCTCCCTGCCGCGCGCCGCCAGTCGGAAAACCGCATGAGCGCGAGCCTCGCCGTACCGCGGTTCGGCCGCCGCAGCGAGGCGGCGGCCGCGCGCGAGCAGGCCGCGCCGTCGGCCCCGCCCAAACCCGCACCGCCGCCGCCAGCGCAGGGCGCCCCGCCGCCCAACTCGATCGCCGGGCTGCGCACCCTCTGCCTCGCCCGGCTGGACCCGGCCGTCGTCGCCAACATGCCGGCCGACCAACTGATCGGCGACGTGGAGCGGCTGATCTCCGAACTCGCCTCGCAGAACCGCGCCCAACTCAACGCCCGCGAGCAGCGGGCGCTCGCGAACGAGCTTGTGAACGACATCGTCGGCCTCGGCCCGCTCGAGCCGCTGCTGGAAGACGACGCCATCAACGACATCATGGTCAACGGGCCGTACCGGGTGTTCGTGGAGCGGCGCGGCAAGACGGTGCTGTCGGAGGTGCGCTTCCGCGATACCTCCCACCTCATTGGCATCTGCCAGCGCATCGCTGCCGCGATCGGCCGCCGGGTCGACGAATCGAGCCCGATGGTCGATGCCAGGCTCAAGGACGGCTCGCGCGTCAACATCGTGTTCCCGCCGCTGGCGCTGGACGGGCCCTATGTCTCGATCCGCAAGTTCAGCCGCACGAAGATCGATCTCGCGCAACTGGTGGAATTCGGTGCCCTCACGCCCCCGGTGGCGCGCGTGCTGCAGGTGGCCGGACGGGCGCGGCTCAATGTCATCATCTCGGGCGGCACCGGCTCGGGCAAGACCACCTTGCTCAACGCGCTGTCGAACTTCATCGACCTCGCCGAACGCGTGGTGACGGTGGAGGACGCGGCGGAGCTGCAATTGCAGCAGCCGCACGTGGTGCGCCTGGAAACCCGCCCGGCGAGCCTGGAGGGCAAGGGCGAGATCACCCAGCGCGACCTCGTGCGCAACGCGCTGCGCATGCGCCCCGACCGCATCATCATCGGCGAGGTGCGCGGCGGCGAGGCGTTCGACATGCTGCAGGCGATGAACACTGGCCACGACGGGTCGATGTCCACCATCCACGCCAACACCACCCGCGATGCGCTCACCCGGATCGAGAACATGGTGCAGATGGGCAACATGGGCCTGCCGTCGAAGGCGATCCGCACCCAGATCGTGGGCGCGGTCGATCTCATCGTGCAGGTGGAGCGCCAGCGCGACGGCAGCCGGCGGGTGACCCAGGTCACCGAGGTATGCGGCATGGAAGCCGACGTGGTGGCGCTGAACGACGTGTTCCAGTTCGAGGTGCAGGGCCAGCGCGAGGACGGCAGGCTCTACGGGCGCTACAAGGTGAACCCGGTACCGCCGACCTTCATGCGCCGGCTCGCCTATTTCGGCCTCGACACCATCTGGGCCGATGCGATCCATGAGGCGATGACGTGAACTGGACCTCGCCCATGGTGCTGGCCGGCATGGGGCTGCTGATCCTGGTCGGCTTCGCCTTCAGCGGCCTGCTGGTGGCCCGCGCCCAGGCCGAACAGCAGCGCTTCGCGCGGCGGACCGGGGAGGTGCTGCGTCGCCATAGCCGGTCCCGGCGCTTCGTCGCGGCCTCGATCCTGACCCGTCCGGCCGACGGGCCGCGCCGCTCGGCGTTCGGCCACGCGGCCGTCTGGTTCGGCTTCGACCCGATGCGATCCGAGCAATGCCCGCTGCCGTGGTGGCTCGTCCTGCTCGCCGCCCTCGCCGTCGCCAAGGCAGGACAGTCGGTGGCGACGATGCTGCTCGGGCCGTTCGGCTGGCTGGCCTTGCCGGTGCTCTGGATCGTCGTCAGCCGCTGGATGTTCGGCTGGTTCGCGACCCGGCGGCGGCAGCGTCTGCTGCAGCAGTTTCCGGATGCGCTCACCATGATCGTGCGCTCGGTGCGGGTGGGGGTGCCGGTGGGCGAGGCGATGCGTGCCGTGGCGCGCGAAATACCCGCCCCCACCGGGCCGGAGTTCGAGAAGGTGGCACAGCGGCTCCTGCTCGGCGGGCAGATCGAGGACGCATTGCGCGAAATGGCTGCCCGCGCCGGGCTGGCCGAATATCGGTTTTTCGCCATGGCGCTGGCCTTGCAGAACCAGACCGGCGGTGGGCTGAGCGAGACCCTGGAAGGGCTCGCCGATATGATCCGTCGCCGGCTCGCGGTGAAGCAGCGCGGCAAGGCGCTCGCCTCGGAGGCGCAGATGAGCATCTACGTGCTGAGCTCGCTGCCGCCGCTCTGCGGCGTGGCGCTGGCGATCATGAACCCGACGTATTTCGGCGTACTGCTGCATAACCCGACCGGCCAGAAGCTGCTCGGCGCCTCGGTCGGCCTGCTCGTGTTCGGCTGGTTCACCATGCGCTGGATGATGCGGAAGAGCCTGTCATGATGCCGGTCCCGGTCCCCGTGGCTCTCGGCGCCTGCCTCGCGGTGACCGCCCTTGGCGGCGGTGTCGCGCTGCGCCTGCTGCGTCGCGACCAGCGGCTCGACGCCCGTATCCGCGGGCTGCATCTGCCCGCGCAGGGTGCGTTCGGCAGCGTTGGCGCCGGCGGCGAGCGCCAGGAGGGGCTGCGCCAGAACGTGGTCCGCCTGCTCTCCGGCGTCGGCCAGTGGGTGCTGCG
Source organism: uncultured Pseudomonadota bacterium (assembly GCA_963832525.1). GTDB lineage: Bacteria > Pseudomonadota > Alphaproteobacteria > Acetobacterales > Acetobacteraceae > JAJZVS01. The sequence continues at coordinate 299,757 of CAWHUC010000008.1, read as the reverse complement.
CCGACGCATGCTCTCCGCGCCGATGCTGGAAGCTTTCGAGAAGAGCCTGGCCTCCGCCGGGTTGCGCGGGACCGCGGCACTGCGACTGTTCGTCGGCGCCAAGATTGTGGCGCTGCTGGCGCTGCCGGGGTTGATGTGGCTGCTCGCCGAGGAGCTTCACGCTCCGCCCCTGTGGCACCTGCTGCTGCCGGCCGCGGGCGCCGTGATGGGACTGCTGGCGCCGGATTTCGTGCTCAACCGCATGCGTGACCGCCATGCCAAACGGCTCGGCCAGGAACTGCCCGACGCGCTCGACATGATGGTGATCTGCACCCAGGCCGGGCTCGGCCTCGGTCCGACCGTGCTGCGGGTCGCGGAGGAACTGGTGCATTCGCACAAGGCGGTGGCGATCGAGTTCGCGCAGACTGCGGACGAACTGCAGATCATGACCGACGCGCAGGTGGCGCTCGCCCATCTCGGCGAACGTTCCGGGGTGGAAAGCGTACGCCGACTTGCCACCACCCTGGTGCAGTCGGCGCAGTACGGCACGCCGCTGTCGGATGCCCTGCGCACCCTGGCGGCCGAACTGCGCACCGAGCTGATCACCCGGTTCGAAGCACGCGCCGCCCGCCTGCCGGTGCTGCTGACCATGCCGATGGTACTCTTCATCCTGCCTTGTCTGTTCATGATCGTGGGCGGCCCGGCGATCATCCAGGTGATGCATGCGCTCAAGCATTAGACAGGCGGTACGCGACATGAGCCGCGCTCTGCGCGGGGGATACTTTGGCCGCGCTTTGCGCGGCGGGGTGGCCGGGCTGCTCCTGGCCGGGCTCGCAGCCTGCGCCGGCACGCCGTCACCCTCGGCGGACGGCACCGCCGTGGACACCGGGCTGGCACAGGCGGCGCTGCACGCCGGCGCACCGGCCGACGCGCTGCAGCTCGCCGATCGCGTGCTGGCGCGGCATCCGGACAATACGGCGGCGCGGCTGGTCCGCGCCGAGGCGCTGGCCGGGTTGGGCCAAGCCGGGCCGGCGCGCGCCGATTTCGCCCGCGTGCTGCAGAGCACGCCGGAGTCCGGCGCGGCGCTGCTGGGGCTGGGCCGGTTGCAGCTTGGACGCGATCCCGCCATCGCCGAGGCGCTGCTGCGCCGCGCACTGGCCGCCGCCCCGGACAATGCAGCGGCAGAGACGGATCTCGGCATCGCGCTCGACCTGCAGGGCCGGCACCGGGCCGCGGAGACGGCCTACCGCCTGGCGCTGGCCGCGCACCCCGGATTGACCGCAGCGCGGGTGAACCTCGCGCTGTCGCTGGCGATGCAGGGCGAGGGGCCGCAGGCCGTCGCACTGCTGCACGGCCTGGCGGGTGATCCGCAGGCAGGGGCGAAGCTGCGCGAGGACTACGCCGCGGTGCTGACCATGGCGGGCGAGCACAGCCAGGCCGCGGCGATCCTCGCCGCCGCCCTGCCGCCGCCGCAGGCCGCCGCGGCGCTGCGCGCCTTCGCCGCGGAGGGGCCGGCACCCGCGCCCGTGCCCGCCGGAGCGGGACAACCGTGAGCGCGCCGGAGCGGCCGGAACCGCCGGCGCAGGGCATGCGACTGCGCCCTCCGGGACACGCCGGTTGGCACGACTGCGCCAAGGGCCTTGACCGCCGCATATCTTCCGAACCAGGAATGAGCGAGCCTGGGGAGGCGTCAGCGATACGACCATGACTGGGGGAGCCATGCGCGTTCTGATCATCCACCGGAAACCCCTGTTCCGCGATTCGCTGGCGGCGCTGCTGCGCTCGCGGATCGCCGGCCTCGAGCTCATGGTCGTCCCCTCGCTCGCCGACGGCGCGATGTTGATGGGGCAGGTTCCCCTCGGGTTGCTGATCCTGGAAGCCGAACAAGGTGCCGGAGCGCAGCTTCTGGCCGCCCTGCGGCTGATCTATCCCGGGTGGCGGATCGCACTGCTCGGCGGACCGCCCGGCGACGTCGCCGCGCTGCCGGTCGACGGATACCTTGCCGCCGACAGCGACGGCGAAACCGTGATCGCCGAAGTCGGTCGGCTGGCCGGGACCACGGGGCGGGTGCCGATTCGCGCCGCAGGCGAGACCAGCCGATCGCAGGCCGCAGCCGGCGGTCCCGGCCTTGCCGAGACGTCGTCCCGGCGGGCACCTGCCGCCTCGTCGCAACAGGCGCGTCCGCTGACCCGCCGCCAGCAGGATGTGCTGAGCCTTCTGGCGCAGGGGCGGTCCACCAAGGACATCGCCCGGACACTCGACCTCGGGATCGGCACCATCAAGGCGCATCTGGACGGGCTCTATCGCACCCTCGGGGTCCACAACCGGATCGCGGCCGTGGCCCGGGTGCAGGCGCTCTCGCGTCCCGACCCCGCCCCGGCCGGCCTCGGCCTTTTCGGCCCCGCTTCCGCCAGCGCCATCGCTGCGGTGCACGATGGGCACCCCGATGGGCACAACGTCATCCGGCTGGAGTGCCGTCCCGGCGCGTGGGTGTCGGCCGAGGCGGATCCGGCGCCACCGGCGCGACCGGCCACCGCAATGCGCTGACCCGGCGGCAGCGCCGTCGGGCACGGGACCGCCGGCTGCCGGGAATGACGGGCCCTAGAGCACGTTCAGGAAGACTGAACGGGCTCTAGCCGTTTTTCCGAGCAAATTCGCGCGCCCCCTCTAGATCACCCCTTCCGCCCGCAGCCCCACCACCTCGGCCTCCGAAAGCCCGAGCCAGCCCTGGTATACCTCCGCATTGTGCTGCCCGATGGACGGGCTCGGCACTGTCGCCACCCGCTCCGCCCCGTGCAGCCGCAGCGGCGAGCCCTGCAGCACCACGGGGCCGAATTCGGGGTGATCCACCCGTTCCAGGAAGCCGCGTTCGTGCATGTGCGCATCGTCCATCACCTCGGCGACGTCGCGCACCGGGGCGCTCGGGATGCGGTGGCGCTTGGTCGCGGCGAACACCGCGTGCTTGCCGAGGGTGCGGGTCCAGTCGGCGACCAGCGCGTCCACCGCGTCCATATTGGCGGCGCGGGCGGCGTTGGTGGCGAAGCGCGGATCCTCGGCCAGTTCCCCCCGCCCCATCGCCGTGAGCAGGTTGCGCCAGTGCCCTTCGGTCACGACGTGGATCGCCACCCAACCGTCGGCGGTAGGATAGACATTATAGGGCGCGGTGGTCATCGCCGCCTGGCGGTTGCCGGCGCGGGGCGCCATGGTGCCGGTGCGGACGTAGTGTTCCATCGGCGAGGCGAGCGCGGGGTACACCGCCTCCTGCATCGCCACCTCCACCAGCCGCCCACGACCGGTCGTGGCACGCTGATAGAGCGCCGTCATGATGCCGGCGTAGAGGTGAATGCCGCCCATCATGTCGACCAGGGTGGGCCCGGCCTTCATCGGCGGACCGTCCGGCGCGCCGGTCACGCTCATGATCCCGGACGCCGCCTGGATCGTCAGATCCATCGCCAGATTGTCGCGATCGGGTCCCGACAGCCCGAAACCGGAGCCCGAGGCATAGACCAGCCGCGGATTGAGCGCGCTCAACACCTCGTAGCCCACGCCGAGGCCGTCCATCGTGCCGGGGGAGAAATTCTCCAGCAGCACGTCGGCCCGGCGCACCATCTCGCCCAGCAGTTCCCGCCCGCGCGGGGTTTTCAGGTTCAAGGTGATCGCCCGCTTGTTGGAATTGAGCATGGCGAACGAGAAGATCTGCGACTTGCCCGGCTCGGCACGCCGCCGCAACGGCTCACCGCCCGGCGGTTCGATCTTGATGACGTCGGCGCCCGCCTTGGCGAGCAGAAGGGTGCAGTAGGGGCCCTGGAAAATCTGGCCGAAGTCGAGCACGGCGAGGCCGGCAAGCGGCAGGTCGGTCATGGCGCATCCGATCGGACGGGACGGGACGCGCAGTGTGCAACCGGTCGGACGCCAGAGCAAACAACGGTCGCAAACAACGGTCGCGGCGCTGTCACGGAGGGCAACCGCGGCCAGTGCCGGGCTCAGAGGGTGAAAAACAATCGAATTTGTGAAAGAGCGCCCGTTGTCATTGCTCGGGTTTTCAGGCGGTTCTGGCGGCCGACGGGCATGCTTTCACAAACTCTCAGCCCTGCGCGGCGCGGTCCACCCGGCGCAGCGCCGCGCACAGGCGGGAGAACGCCAGCCAGAATGCGCCATGCCCCGGCGCCGCGTCCCGCCGCAGCCCGGCCGCCGGCTCGCCGCGGCGGAGGAGGGCCAGCCGCGCCTCGAACCGGCCGCGCATGTTCTCCAGGAAGGCGTTGGAGGCGGCGAGATATTGTTCCAGCAGTTCGGTCGCCAGCTCGATCTCGGCCAGCGGATGGCCGGCGGTGGTGAAATCCTTGAGGGCGCGCGAATCCTCGGCCAGCACGAGATGCAGCCGGTGCAGGTCGGCCAGGTGGCGGGCCAGATGCTCCCGCGCCGCCCGCACCTGGTCCTGGATCGGAACCTCCGTCGCCATACGATCGCACCTGTCCGTATCAGCTTTGCACGCTGCACCGGAAAGATGAACGCGAGGCTAACGGCGCGCACAGGGACGATGCAGGTGCCGGACCGGTCCGGGGCTGGTATGTAGCTCGCCGGACGCGGGCGCGGAGGGCGGAATGGAACGGCAGCGAAAAGGGTGCGGGGCGTTGCCGGGCCGGGTCGTCATGGCGTTGGCCGCGCTCATCGGTGGCCTCATCGCCAGCCTGGACGCGGCACGCGCGGCCGCACCGGACCCGAACGTGCTCTGGCGTATCGTGCACGACCGTTGCGTGCCCGACCTCGCCCGATTCGCCACCCCCCTGCCCTGCATCGCCGTGCATCCGCGCGCAGGCTACGCCCTGCTCAAGGATCGCGACGGCGCCACCCAGGTGCTGCTGATCCCGACCGCGCGGGTGACCGGCATCGAGGATCCGGCGGTACGTGCCCCCGGCGCGCCCGATTATTTCCGGCTTGCCTGGGCGGAACGCGGCACCGTCTCGGCGCTGGCCGGGCGCGCGCTGGCGCGCCGGGATGTGGTGCTCGCGGTCAACTCCATCTATGGGCGCACACAGAACCAGTTGCACATCCATATCGACTGCATCGTCCCCGCGGTGCGCGCGGCGATCGCGGCGAACGTGGGCGCGCTCGGGACCCGCTGGGCACCGTTCCCGGCCGCGCTGCCGGGCGGGCCGTATCTCGCGCGCGTGGTGACCAGCCCCGATCTGGTGGGCGTGAACCCGTTCCGGCTGCTCGCCGCGGGTGTCCCGGGCGCGGCCGCGGAGATGGGCCGCTGGACCCTGGCGGCGGCCGGCACAAGCCTGCCGCCCGACGGACGCCCGGGATTCGTGCTGTTCGCCGGCCGCGCCGACCTGGCACACGGCGACCACGGCGCCGCCGAGCGGCTGCAGGACCACACCTGCGCCCTGGCGCGCCGGCACTGACCGCGGCGCGGCTCAGTGCCGGCGCACGAGTACCGCGATCGCGCGATGGACCAGTTCGACCAGATCTACGCCGACAGCCGCGACAGTGCGCGGGTGATGGCGCCGATGGTGCACCCCTCCATCATGGGCGCCCCACACCGCGCGCGCTACCTGCGCGAGGCGCTGCGCCATATCCGCGGCCACGAGGACGTGCTGTTCTGCACCGGCGAACAGATCCACGATTGGTACGTGGGCCAAGTGCCCGTCTGGGGCCAGGTGCCCGTCTGGGGCCAGGTGCCCGCTTGATCCTGCCAGGAGCCCCGTCCATGCCGCCATCGCCCGCCGACGCCCCGTTTGCGCTCGCCGCCATGGGGAGCTTCCACGTCGGCGGGCGGGAACTGGTGGTCTCCGGCGAACCGCTCCGCACCACCGCCTTCACCCCGCACACCACGGTGACCTACGATCCGAACGGGCATTACGCGATCGAACAGGCCTACGTGCAGTGGTTCCGCCCCGCGCAGCCGGTGACCGACCGTCCTCTGCTGCTGGTGCATGGCGGCGGGCTCACCGGGGCGAGCTGGGAAACCACGCCCGACGGCCGCCCCGGCTGGATGGAGCTTCTGCTCCGCCGCGGCTTCCCGGTGTTCGTGATCGACAATGTGGAGCGCGGCCGTGCCGGCTTCTGCGCCCTGCCCGGCGTGTGGGACGACGCCCCGCTGGCGCGCAACGCCGAATGGGCGTGGGAATTGTTCCGCTTCGGTCCGAAGGAGGGCTACCCCGACCGCCCCTTCCCCGGTCAGCGCTTCCCGATTGCGCACCTGGCCGCGTTCGCGCGCAGCTTCGTGCCCCGCTGGACCAGCACCAACGACGCGCAGGTGGCCGCACTGGTTGCCGCGATCCGGCGCATCGGCCCGCTCGACCTCATCTGCCACAGCCACGGCGGGGAGCTTGCGCTGCGCGCCGCTGCTGCGTGTCCCGAACAGGTGCGCGCGGTGGTGGCGCTGGAACCCTCGGGCTACACCGACGGTCTCGATCCGGGCCGGCAACGTGTTCTGACCGTGCTCGGCGACTTCCTGGACTGCGATCCCTATGCGACCGCGCGCACGGCGCGGATGCGCGCCTTCGCCGCCGGGCTGGCCGCACGCGGCGTGCGGAACGAGCTGTGGGAGATGGCGGCGCGCGGCCGCCCGGGGCACTCGCACATGCTGATGATGGATCTCGGGTCGGAGGCGCTGGCCACCGAGATCGCCGACTGGCTGCTCGTGGCCTGAAGCAGGCCCCCGGGGGAACGCCCGGCGGAGGCGGGTCCCGTCCAGGCGCCAGGTGCTGCATGCGTGCCATCCGCCAAGTCCCGACCTCGTCGCCGGCGATGAACCGTTGCACAATTCCTCGGCACGACTTGACGTAGATCAATGCATCCCATCGCGACATCCGATCTAGTGACGGCGATCTTGACGAGGGACGAGGTGTCCCCCGCAAGCGAGTTCTGGAGATCGACATGAAGCGTGTCATGACGGCGGCACTGACGGCCGGGATCCTGGCGTTTGCCGCGCCGGTCTTTGCCCAGACCGCGATGCCGAAGAACTACTCGGGTCCGGGCGGCAACGGCCAGGCCGAGCAGAAGAACTACATGGCCCCCGGCGGCAACGGCCAAGCGGAAGACAAGAACTACATGGCCCCCGGCGGCAACGGCCAGGCGGAGCAGAAGAACGAAGCCACCCCGGGCGGCAACGGCGCCAAGACCGAAGAGAACAAGAAGGATTGACCTCCGCGCGCACCGCCGCACAATGAGGCCAGGCCGGGTCGCCGCACCCGGCCTGGCCGGCTTGGTTGCGGGCAAGACGACACGTCGCCCGGAAGGCCGGGGCCGATCGGTGGTGGCACGCCCCGGATATCGAGCGACGACATCCTTGAGTTCCTCATGCGCTACATGCCGATGATGCGTGGGCCGACAACGCGCGGGCCGACAATGCGCCGGGCCGCCCGGGGTTTCGCGCTGGCCGTCCTGCTGGCGCTGTCCGCGCCATGCCGCGTCGCCGCCGCCGCCGCAACGCCGGTCACGGGATGGGCCAACGTCGCCGCGCGCGTGATTCCCGCCACCGTCAACATCCTCGTCGTGAAAGTCGTCGGGTCGTACCGGAAAGACAAGAATGACGAGCCGGACCCGGCGAACACCGTCGGCGAGCGCAAGCGCTACGCAGGCTCGGGCTTCATCGTCGATCCGTCCGGCATCATCGTCACCAATCGGCACATGGTGAACGGCGCGCTGTGGATCACCGTCCGGCTGGAAGACGGAACCGAACTGCCAGCCAAACTGGTCGCCGCCTCGCCGGTCGTGGACCTCGCCCTTTTGCAGGTGAACGCCGGCCACCCCCTGCCGGCCCTGAAGCTCGCCCCCGGGAACGCCGTCCGGGTCGGCGATCCGGTGCTCGCGATCGGCGACCCGCTGGGCCTCGGCACGTCCGTGAGCGCCGGCATCGTGAGCGGGCTGCAGCGCGACCTGATGAACACGCCGTTCGACGACTACGTGCAGACCGACGCCGCCATCAACCACGGCAATTCGGGCGGCCCGCTGATCGACGCCGCCGGCGAGGTGATCGGCGTGAACACGATCCTGCTTACCAACCAGCCGAACGAGGGCTCCAACGGCCTCGGCTTCGCGATTTCCTCCACCGTCGTGGCCGCGGCCCTGCGGCACCTGCTGCATCCTGAGCAGCAACCGATCGGCTGGATCGGCGTGCAGTTGGAGGGGATGACGCCGAACCTGACGCGGGCGCTGCACCTGCTGCAAGCGGGCGGCTTCATCCTCACCGGGGTCGATCCGGCCAGCCCGGCCCGTCAGGCGGGCCTCGCCGCGGGGGACGTGATCCTGCGCTACGGGCAACAGACCCCGGCGAACGCCCGCGCCCTGATGCGCGATATCGCCACCACGCCGATCGGTCAGACCAGGGAGCTTGCGGTCTGGCAGAACGGCCGCACGCGGCAGGTGAGCGTCACCGTGCGAACTCTGGCCGCAGGTCAACGAGGCGCCCGCCGCGGTGGTGGCGAACCCCGGCGACCTTCTGCCGGAGCCTCCGCCCGATCTCGGCCTGCTGCTGGCACCGATCAGCCCCGTCGCGCGCAAGGCATACAAGCTGGGCGAGCGGAAGGGCGTCCTGGTGGTCGCAGTCGACCAGATGTCCGAAGCCTACAGCCGCGGCCTCCGGCCCGGCGTGGTGATCGAGAAGATCCAGGAGCGAGCAGTGGACACGCCGGCGGAGGCGACGCGCCTGATCCGCGACACCGCCGCACGCCTGCCGCTGGTCGCGCTCCTGGTTCGCTGGGACGACGGCGCACAATGGATCGTGCTGCATACCGGGCAGGCGGCGCAGACCGGGCAGTCGGCGCAGACCGCAACGCGCGCCACTTCCGACCGCCGCACGGACACCTCGGAGGAGAGGGCCGCCCGCGCGCCCGCGGCGCAATCGGCACCGCCGCGCTGACGTCGCGCGGAGCCGTCGTCCCGTCCTCGGTCGCGCGCCGCATCGTCCGGCACGGGAGGACGATCGCGCGCCGCCGGACGCCGCACACATTGCGTCCGCGCGCTGCGGCGGGATAATGCCGGGCGACCACACCCTGCACCCGCTCGCGGTCCCGCATGCCGGATACCCACCTGCCCAACGCCAGCTTCCGCGATCCGCTGCGCACCGCCGCGGGCGAGCCACGTGCTCAGGTGCGGATGCACCGGCTGGACACGCTCTGGTTCAACATCGGCACCCTGTGCAACGTGACCTGCTGCCATTGCTATATCGAGTCGTCTCCGCGCAACGACCGCCTGGCCTACCTGACCGCAACCGAGGTGGCCGGGTTCCTCGACGAGATCGCGCGCGAGCGGCTGGGCACGACGATGATCGGCTTCACCGGCGGCGAGCCGTTCATGAACCGCGACCTGCGGCGGATGCTGGAGGATGTGCTCGGCCGCGGCCTCGACGCCCTGGTGCTGACCAACGCGATGCAGCCGCTGCTCCAGGCGCGCACCTGGCTGCCGGGGCTGCTGCGATTCGGCGCCCGGCTGACCATCCGCGTCTCGCTCGATCATCACACGGCGGCGGTGCACGAAGCGGAACGCGGCGCGGGCACCTGGGGGCCCACTATCGCCGGGCTGCGCTGGCTGGCGGAGGCCGGGTTCTCCGTCCACGTTGCCGGCCGGCGTTTCACCAATGAGCCGGAAGCGGCGCTGCGTGCCGGCTATGCCGCGCTGTTCGCCCGGCTTGGCCTCGCGATCGACGCGGCGGACCCGGTGGCACTGACGATCTTCCCGGAAATGGACGCAACAGCCGAGGTGCCGGAGATCACCGAGGCGTGCTGGGGGATTCTCGGCCGCGCGCCGGACAGCGTCATGTGCGCCTCGGCGCGCATGGTGGTGAAGCGGAGGGACGCCGTCCGGCCCGCGGTGGTTGCCTGCACCCTGTTGCCGTACCGATCCACGCTTCGAACTGGGCGCCAGCCTGCGGGAGTCATTCGTGCCGGTGGCGCTGAACCATCCCCATTGCGCACGGTTCTGCGTGCTCGGTGGCGGGGCGTGCAGCCGGTAGGCGGCGACACCAGGCTCAGAGATGGATCACGCCGATCCGGGCTGCCTGCGCGACCGCATCGGTGCGCCCGGTGGCGTCGAGCTTGTCGAGCAGAGAGCCGACATGGAACTTGGCGGTGTGGGTCGAAATGCCGAGCCGCCGGGCGATGAGCTTGTTGGACGCGCCCTCGGCCAGCAGCGCCAGGACTTCGCGTTCGCGCGGGGTCAGGCCGGTGGGGAGTCAGGCCGGTATCCGCATCGGCAGGCGGCGCGCGCCCGGGCGCGACCAGCACGGCGTCCGCCGCCTCCCCCGCGCTGGCCAGGCGCAGGCCGGGGACGTCGGCGAGCAGAGCGGCGAGACGGTCGGCAAGCCCCGCCTCGCCGATGTCGACGGCGATGATGACCGGCCCGGAGGCGGGCCGCTCCGTCAAGCGGCCGGCCTCTCGCCGATGATCAGGTGCAGTTCCGCGGGCACGCCGGCACGCCGCACCGAGAGCGCGACCGTGCGGCCGATGGCGTCGGGGCCGAGCGTGCGCAGCAGGGAACGCACGCTGCGCACCGGCTCCCCGGCCCAGGCCAGGATCACGTCGCCCTGGAGCACGCCGGCCGCGGCGCCTGGCCCCTGGGGATCGACGCTGATGACCATCACGCCGCCGCCACCGCCCTCCAGCGGAACCGGCTGCAACGCGAGGCCGAGGTAGCCGCGGGCAATCCGCCCATGCGCCGCCAGTGCCGCTGCCACCCGATCGATCGTCGCGCGGGGAATGACGAGCACCCGTCGGCGCGACCCGAACACCGCCATGCCGATCACCCCGCCGGCGGCATCGAGCACGAGGCCGCCTTCAGCCGCGCGGCGCGGCGCCGCATCGAGCTCGATGCGGGCGTCGATGTCGCCCCCGCGCAGGCTGCGCCAGGGGCCGGCGGCGCGGGCGATCACGCCGAGCGCCACCGACGGCGCGCCGTCCTCCGCCCCCAGCACGAGCGCGAGCGCGCCGGGCGCGACCGGGGCGGCGGACGCGGGTGGCGGAGGCAGGTCGGCGCGATCGATCCGCAACAGCGCGATGTCGGTGCTGGCGTCGCGGCCGGCCAGGGTGGCGGGATGGCTGGTGCCGTCCGGCAAGGTCACCGCGATCTCGCCCTCCTCCGCCAGCGCCTCGTCGGCGGTGACGATCAGGCCAGGGCGCCAGACGAAGCCGCTGGAGCGGGCGCGATGGGAGTGGACGGACACGAGGCCGGGGGCGGCGACGGCGACCAGGCCGGCGAGGGCCGCGGAGAAGACCTGGAGCGGGGAAGCGGGAACGGTGTCGGACATCGGGAGTGCCTCCTGGGGTGGTCCCACTGTGAGACATCGCGCCCGGGCTGCCACCTGCCCGGTTGGGCAGGCGGGCGTCCGGCCACCCGGTTTGCCGGGACGTCAGGCGGCCGGGGCGACGTCCTCGACCACCTGACGCAGCATGCTGCGCACCTGCTCCGCGACCGCGGCGAGCTTCGGATTGCCGACCGCCTGCATGGAGGCGACGGGATCGACCGCCGAGATCTCCACCTTGCCGCCGTCACGCTGCTGGATGACGACGTTGCAGGGCAGCATCGTGCCGATCTTGTCCTCCTCCTGCAGGGCCTTGTAGGCAAGTTGCGGGTTGCAGGCGCCGAGGATGCGGTAGGGCCGGAACGCCACGTCGAGCTTGTTCTTGAGCGTGGCCTGCACGTCGATCTCGGTCAGCACGCCGAAGCCGTGGCGCTTCAGGGAATCGGTGGTGGCGGCGACCGCGGTATCGAAGGGAAGCGCGACGGTCCTGGAGAAATGATAGGTCATGGGGGGCCTCCCTGGGGCAGGCGTGGGGACGGGTCGGGTGGGACCCGGATATGGGCACTCGGACGGGGCGCCCCAAACGCGGCTGCGAGGAATGGCGCGATCCGGATGCGCGGCCGGACCCGCCTGGCGATGTCGCCCTTGGCCGCAGGCGGCGGATCGCGGCGCGTAACCGAAGCAGGCGGCGGCCTTCGCCGTGCCGCCATCGCGGCACTTGGTTCTGCGCCGGCCCCGCCCCTTCGCCAGCAAAACGAGAATTTCTGCCGGATACCGACCCAGGTCCCGGGGGGAAGTTGGCTCCGGGCGGATTTCAGAAGGAAATTAGATTCGATATCGTAACGATATGGGCGCACGCCGGCCGCACCGGCTCAGCCCCGAATTTGCGTTCCATCCGACAGCGCCAGCCCCGCGCATCCGCGCCAGAGCGGCCGCTTGCCCCGCCCACCGGTGGGGAGCCAGGCAGCACAGCGCGGTGATGTCCGTCATGGAAACGTGCTTCGACCGCGCGCCGGCGTGGCCGGCCGCCGCCGTCGCGGCGTCCGGCCGCGCCGGGCACCAGGATCACCGGCTTGTGTCGCAACCGCGCGGCGGGCCGCAGCCCGCGCGATCCACCCCGGGCATCCAGTCCAGCGGGTGCAGGATCGGCGGCCAGCAGAGCGGCCATCGTAGGGTCCCGATCGTCCCCCGCCTGTTCGCGCCCCGCCTGATCGCGCCCCGCCTGATCGCGCCCCGCCTGATCGCGCAAGGCGGCCTGCTCACGCAAGTCGGCGATGCGCTCGGCCAGCCAGGCGAGCAAGGCGACAATACGGTCAAGGAGGGGGGCGGGGATCATGAGTGCGAACATATATAGAACATTCGCCCGGGGCGAGGCAAGATATTTCTGCGGGCGGCAGCAATTCTCGTTTTGCCGGGCCGGCGCGCATGACCCGGGCGCGCCAGCCCGGCAAAACGAGTGAGGCTGACGGTGCGGCCGGGCCTGGTGGGGAATGGGTGGGACATGATGGCGGGGTGGGCGTCACGAGGGCGCGGTTCACGACGAAGGTGGGGAGTACCCGTGTTTACGCGGACGTCTCACCGGCCAACGCACGGGCGATCGGGCGGACGGTCTTGGCAAGCAGCGGTCCGAGCGTGCGTTCGGCGCGCTTGAGGTCGTAGCGGGATTGCAGGTTCATCCAGAACTGCGGGCTGGTGTCGAAATAGGCGGCGAGCCGCAACGCCGTGTCGGCGGTGATGGCGCGGGTGGCGTGGACGATGGCGTTGATCCGCGCGATCGGCACGGCGAGGTCACGGGCGAGCTTGTTCCGGCTGAGGGCGAGGGGGCGCATGAATTCCTCCAGCAGGATTTCGCCGGGGGGATGGGGTCGAGGCGATGGAGCATCGTGGCGGGTCCTGGGCGGGTGTTCAGTGGCGGGTGTCCACGATTTCGACATCCTCGGCGCCGCCGTCGGTCCAGCGGAAAGATAGGCGCCATTGGTCGTTGATCCGGATGCCGTGCAGACCGTCGCGGTCGCCGCGCAGGGGTTCCAGGCGGTTGCCCGGCGGGTTGCGCAGGTCGGCGAGGACTTCGGCCGATGCCAGCATTTCCAGCTTCCGGCGGACCTGGCGTTCGATGGCACGGAACCGGCGGACGGGTTCGTCCTGGGCGAGACGTTCGGTGTCGCGGCATCGGAAGCTGCGGATCATTGGGCGGGGGGTATTCCGCTTGGGGAAATGCCTCAAGGAAATTGGGGGGCGGACGCAAACCTTCAGGCAGGGCCGGAAATTTCGGTTGCCTCAAGCGCGATATCGCCCGCGTAGCGTCGGAAATCGGCCGCGTTGAACGTGAGCAGGCGGTCAAGCCCGTGGGCGAGCATAGTGGCAACGATGTTCGCATCGTGGATGCCGCGCCCGGCGATCCGGTGCCGGCGGAGGAGACCGATCAAGGCCTCCGTCGTCCCCGGTCCGTCCTCGGCAATGGCGAACGTCGCCTCCAACTGGATCACGGCGGCGATCGCATCGGCAGTGGTCAGGGCGGGGATCGGGGGCGATCCCGGAACGGGCCGGGTCATCACGGCGAGGTATTCGCGCAGCACCTGTCGGCTGATCCAGAGCGCCACGCCCTGGCCTTCGAGCCTTGCCAGGCAGGCTCTCGCCGGGACGTGGAAGCGGGACGGACGTTGCTCGGCATAGACGAGGACGTTGGTGTCGATGAAGACCCCGCTCATCTGCCGTCCGCGTCGTAGAGGTCCTGGCGGTGCAAGGAGATTGCGTCGTCCCAGGGGCCGGCGCGCACCGGCAGTTCGGTGACGGAGCGGCGGATGCGGGGGGTGACGGTGACGATGGCCTCGTGCTCGCCGGGCGGGAGCTCGGCGGGGGCGATGCCGGAAATGCGGTGGTCGGGGCCGACTGCGATGCGGGTTTTCACTTCGGTCATGGGTTGGCTCCGGATGGTGGTGCGGAGCATAGCAGACAGCTTGAGGGCGGGCGATCGGGAGCTATGGCGGGACGCCAGCACCCCACGCCGTGTGGGATCGGATTGGCCCCAGGGCGGGGTACGGCCGGTGCGGCGGCGGAACAGGTCGTCGCGGGCCTGCTCGGTCGCGATCGCGACGAAATCGCCCCCATTCGATCGCGCTTCGGCCCGCGCGCGCGAGGGCGTGGATCATGTCGAGACAGGCGGCTTCGGCTGCGTGTTCGGCCTCGGCGCGACGGAGCGCTGCGCGGATCACCTCGCTGGCGCTCTGGTGACGGCCGCGCGCGATCTGACGGTCGCGGAAGTCGTTGAGCTGCGGACATGGTGACGGGAGGGTTCGGGATGGTGGGCGGGCGTCACGGGGGATCGCGGTTCGCGGATGGCACGCGGGGGGCGTCTGCCAGCGCCGGACGGCGCCGAGGTGGCCGTGGCCGCCGCCGTGTCGCGCAGCGCCCGCGGCACGGTGCGGACGATCAGCTTCCGGGGTGCGGCGGCGGCAGCTTGTGGTCGGTGGCGAGGCTGTCCATCCAGGCGTCCACCGCCTCGGCCGACACGGTGCGGCCGGCGGCAGCGTCGGCGCGGGCGACGGCGAGCAACGCGGCTTCGGTGGCGAGGCGACGCTGGCGCGCGGCGGGTCGTCCGGGGCCAAGCGTCTGGAGGTCGACGACTGGGACGGGGATGAGCATGGGCACCAATCTAATAGATCACGGGGTGCGGGGCGAGGGGTGCGCTTCGGTGGCCCCTATTTCTCGACGACACGATTCAGGCCTCCATGTCTCTCCTGACTACAGGTGCTCCAGGATTGATTCAGTTATCCCTCCCCGGCGTGCTTGCCACAACCGGGTCTATCCACCAACAGTCCGGACGCGGCCTGGTCGCCTTGCGACATCGGACGAACTGCGGCGACCTGTCCAACCAGTCGCAGGCCCGCAGAAGCACGCCCTCTACCACTTCACGCACGTACTCGTATGGCAGGCACAAGCGCCAACCTGGGGTACCATCGCCGTCGAACGCTAGGACATAATGCGGTTCCGGATGGGTCGTCATGCTCCATCGCCCAAGGGCTTCGCCGCGCCTATGCTCATGAAACAATCCGCATCTAAGATCCCGGTACATAATGCCGGCATAACTGGCCTTCCTGACCGTCTTGCGTAGTTCCTCCGTCAGAGGACCGTTCACGGCCAGCCAGCTCTCTACGACGTCGGCATCGGTATCCATACCGTTACTGAGTGCCCCAGGCCCCGTCCCCACCCGTCCAGTTGCCGCCCCGCCTAGCGGTAGGGGAACGCATGCGGTATGCTGAGCAAGGATGTCGCACTCCTTCGTGAACTTCGGATTCTTGCTTACAAGTCGTACAAGATAAGGAATGCTTACGAACGTCAGCGATGAATCCTGGCTGCCGTATTCGATAAGAAACTGGACGAACCGTGCCCGATCAATTCCACTGTGGGGCCAGTGATCGGCCGCCATGGCGGAAACGGCGGCGCACAGGAGAATTTGTGCGTCGTCCGCATCGAACATCCCGGCATCCCGCTGCGATACCAGAGCGTCGGCATTGCGCAAGCGTCCGGCGACCCACTGCCGGAGACCGTCGGTCGTGAGGTTACACTTCGCCATTCCGTGCTACCCACTGGATTGGATCGACGGAATTCTCCCTCACTGACAGGCCAGACACTCCTCGTAATCCGTCCCCGCCGCCACCGCCGCCGCCACCAGCGGCAACGGCCCCACCCCGTCGTTCGCCTCCGCCGTCATCCCCGAGAACGCCGCCGGCCGCACCGCCTTCTCGCTCACGGAATCCGCCCGCTGGATCGACAACGACCGGCAATAGTACAGCGATTTCACCCCACGCTTCCAAGCCATCATATGGATCTGGTGCAGATCCCGCTTGTGCACGTTCGCCGGCAGGAACACGTTCACCGACTGGCTCTGGCAGATGAACCCCGCCCGATCCGCCGCATGCTCGATCACCCAGCGCTGATCGAGCTCGAACGCGGTCTTGAACACCGCCTTCTCCGCCTCGGTCAGGAAGTCCAGATCCTGCACGCTGCCCTTGTTCAACGTGATCGACGACCACACCTCGTCGCGATCCTCCCCCTTCGCCGCCAGCAGTTGCTGCAAGTGCCGGTTACGCACCGTGAAGCTGCCCGACAACGTCTTCTGGAGGAACACGTTGGCCGCGATCGGCTCGATCCCGGGGCTCGAATTCCCTGCGATGATCGAAATGGACGCGGTCGGCGCGATGGAAAGCTTGTGCGAGAAGCGCTCCATCACCCCCCATTCCGCCGCGTCCGGGCACGCCCCGCGCTCCTCCGCCAGCACGCGCGACGCTGCGTCCGCCTGCGCGCGGATGTGGCGGAAGATGCGCTTGTTCCACACCTTCGCCACCACGCTCTCGAACGGCACCATCTGCGATTGCAGGAAGGAGTGGAACCCCATCACCCCGAGCCCGACCGAACGTTCCCGCATCGCCGAATATTTCGCCCGCTCCATCCCCGGCGGCGCGCGGTCGATGAAATCCTGCAACACGTTGTCCAGGAACCGCATCAGGTCTTCGATGAACCCCGGATGCCCCTCCCAGTCGAACCAGGATTCCAGATTCAGCGACGCCAGGCAGCACACTGCGGTGCGCTGCATCCCGTGCTGGTCGATCCCGGTGGGCAGGGTGATCTCGCTGCACAGGTTGGACGTCTTCACCTCGAGCCCCGCCAGCTTGTGGTGCTGCGGCCGCGCCCGGTTCACGTGGTCGGAGAAGATCAGGTACGGCTCCCCGGTCTCGATCCGCGCCGTCAGGATACGAATCCACAACGCCCGCGCCGAGATCGAGCGCACCACCGACTGATCCTTGGGCGAAACCAGCGGCCAGGCCTCGTCGGCCTCCACCGCGCGCATGAACGCATCCGGAACGAGAATTCCATGGTGCAGATTGGGCGCCTTGCGATTGGGATCGCCGCCGGTGGGCCGGCGCATCTCGACGAATTCCTCGATCTCCGGATGCCACACGGGCAGGTAGACCGCCGCCGAGCCGCGCCGCAGCGAGCCCTGCGAAATCGCCAGGGTCAGGCTGTCCATCACCCGGATGAACGGGATCACGCCGGAGGTCTTGCCGACCGCGCCCACTCGTTCGCCGATCGAGCGCAGGTTGCCCCAATAGCTGCCGATGCCGCCACCACGCGAGGCCAGCCACACGTTCTCGTTCCACAGGCCGACGATTTCGTCCAGGCTGTCGGATGCTTCGTTGAGGAAGCAGGAGATCGGCAGGCCCCGCTCGGTGCCGCCGTTCGACAGCACCGGGGTGGCGGGCATGAACCACATCCGGCTCATGTAGTCGTACAGCCGTTGCGCATGCGCCTGATCGTCCCCGTAATAGGAGGCGACGCGGGCGAACAGATCCTGGAACCCCTCGCCGGGCATCAGGTAGCGATCGGTCAGGGTCGCGCGCCCGAACTCGGTGATCAGCGCATCCCGCGACCGATCGACATGTACCTGGAACCGGCCTCGCATCTGCACCGCGTCGAGCACGTCTGATCCCCCTTGTTCGTCCATCCGGACGTTCCTTGTCCGACCCGTCCGGAGTCACCGTCAATCAATATATAGCTTCCCGACCCGAGGTCGAACCCTAAATGCGCGGCGCCTGTGGCGTACCTGCCACGCAATTCGGTCCGGCGGGACGTTCCGTCCGCGACGGACGGGGCAGTTATCCAGCGGCCGGGGCCCGCCCATCCCTTCCTTGTTTTCCGTCGTCTGCCGGCCCGCCCGGGAGCAGCGACCGCACGGGACAGAACGCTACGGCGCCGCGCGCAACCGGCTGGCCAGCAATTCGCCCTCCTCCTCCAGCACCGGATAGGCCGCAGCGGCCACCAAATGGCCGTTCACCTCCTTGAGCGCACGCAGCAGGTCGGCCGCCATCGGCGCCCCCGACGGCGACGCGGCAGCCTCCGCGTCCAGCGCCCGAAAGGCCTGCTTCTCCGCCGCCAGGCCGCGCGCGGCGCCGGCGTCCGCGGTCAGGAACACCGCGCTCGCGGCGCGCGTCGTCGCCGCCAGGCGGCGCAGCAGGCCTGCGGCCGCCGCCCGCTCCGGCTCTCCCAGCGGCAGGGCGCGCTTCAGCCGGCGCGCCACCTGGCCGAGCACGCCGCGGTCCACCACGTCGCCGGCCGCTTCCAGATTGGCGATGAAGACCAGGGTCTGCGACAGCCGCCGGCGATCGGCCGGCCCCAGCGCGTCCGGATCGAGGGCCGCAAGGTAGCCGCGGATCGCCCCGTGCAGCCGGTCCAGCACGTCGTCCTGGCGCCGGACCAGGGCCAGGCGGCGGCGGTCGGTGCCGGCCAGGGCGGCGGCGGACAGCGCCGCGGCGGCTTCGGTCAGCATGTGTTCCAGCGCATCGGCCATGCGCAGCGCCTCCCGCGCCGCCGCGGCCAGGGCGAGTGCCGGGCTCTCCAGCGCCGCCGGATCGAGGTAGCGGGGCCGACCGGGGTCCTCGGCCGCCGGACGGGCCGGCAGCAGCCACCGCACCAGCGCCGCATAGGGGGCGAGCGCGGGGAGGAACAGCGCCGCCAGCACGAGATTGAACCCGGTATGGACATCGGCGACCGCCCGGGCCGGATCGGGCACCAGCCGCGCGAGCGCGGGCGCCAGCGGCCCGAGCACCGCCAGCGCCGCCGCGACACCGACGACCCGGGTGAGCAAGTTGCCCACCGGCACCCGCCGCGCCGCCGGATCGTCCTGCCCGCCCGCCTCCAGCACCGGGTTGATCGCGGTGCCCAGATTGGCGCCCAGGACCAGCGCGAAGGCGAGCTCGGCCGGCAGTACCCCGCGCGCGGCGAAAGACATCACCGCCAGCACCACCGCCACGGAGGAATGCGCCGACCAGGCAAGCCCCGCGCCGAGCAGCGCGGCCAGCACGGGATGCGCGGCCAGCACCCGCAACACGGGTCCCACGCCGCGCAGCGGCACCGCGGCGTCGATCAGGGATTCCAGCCGATCCAGCGCGAGCAGCATCAGCCCCAGCCCGATCGCCACCCGCCCCAGGTCGCGCCAACGGCTTTCCCCGCCGCGACGGAACAGGACCAGCCCGGCGAGCAGGAGCGCCGGGCTCAGTCCGGAGACCGGAAAGGACAGCGCCTGCACGATCAGGGTGGTGCCGACATTCGCCCCGAGCATCACGGCCAGGGCCGGTTCCAGCGCGATCACGCCGCTGGCGGCGAAACCGCTCGCCATCAGCCCGGTCGCCGTGCTGCTCTGCAGGACCGCGGTGATGCCGATGCCGGCGGCGAAGGCGGCCAGCCGCCGGCGCAGGGCGCCGCGCAGGAAGCGGCGGAGGTCGGGGCCGAAGGCGCGCTCGATGCCGGTCTGCACCATGCGCACGCCCCACAACAGCAGGGCCACCGTGCCGGCCAGATCGAGTACGACCCACCCCATCTCCACCTGCCTTCCACCCCGCTGTCCGAGCCGGCCACGATCCGTCCGACCGGCGGCGGACGCAACCGCCGCGTCCGCCGGCGTGCGCCCGACGTGCCCACGCGGTTCGCCCCCACCTTGCCCCTCTCGGGCGGCTGGGCCACTAACGCGGTGTCCTGTCCCTAGCCGATCCCGATGCAGACCTGCCCATGACCGCGGCCCCCGAGGCGCCACCGCCGAAATCCCGCGCCCGTCCCCGCGCCAAGGCGGGTGCGAAGCCCCACCGTGCCGCGACGGACCTGCTCGCCCCCATGCCGGAGAGCCCGACGCCCGAGACCGGTCCGGACCACGCTTCCGCCTTCGCGCCGCTGGCGACCGAGCGCCTCATCCTGCGCCCCCTCGCCCCCCCGGACGCCGCCGCGCTGCACAACCTGGTCAACGACTGGGAGGTCGCCTGCACCCTGGCCAACGTCCCCTTCCCCTACCCGCGCGACCTCGCCGACGAGTGGATCGCCGCCACGATGCGCGAGCTCGCCGCCGGCGACGCCTACCATCTGGCGATCACCGGCTGGGAGGGCGCGGCGGAGACCCTGGTCGGAGTCGTCGGCCTGCGCTGCGAGGCCGCGACGCGAGCCGGGCGGCTCGGCTACTGGGTCGGCCGCCGCTTCTGGGGCCACGGTGTCGCCACCGAGGCCGCCGGGCGGCTCGCCCGCTGGGGGCTTGCCAATCTCGATCTCGATCGGCTCGAAGCGACGGTGATCGAAGGCAACCCCGCCTCCCGCGCCGTGCTGCGCCGCATCGGCTTCCGCGAAAGCGGGCGGGGGACCGAGCTGTTCCGCGCCCGTGGCGGCAAGCAGCCGGTGCTGCGGTTGACCGCGACCCGGGGGGATGTGTTCGGCGAGGCCGGGGCCGCCCCGCGCCCCGTCCCCGTCGCCGCGCGCAGGGACCGGCCGACGCCACCCGCTCCGTTCGCGGCCGCACCGGCGGTCGCCCCCGTAGCTCCCTCCCCCGCCGCTTCCCCTCCCGCTTCCCCTGCCGCCTCCCCCGCTGCCTCCCTTGCCGCGGCGCCCGACGCCAGGCCGCTGGTCCTGGTGGCCGCCTGCGCGCTGATCGACCGCGACGGCCGCGTGCTGCTGGCCCGCCGCCCGGAGGGCAAGACCATGGCCGGGCTGTGGGAATTCCCCGGCGGCAAGCTCGCCGCGGGGGAAACGCCGGAAGCGGCGCTGATCCGCGAGCTCAAGGAAGAGCTCGGCATCGACGTCACCGCCTCCTGCCTCGGCGCCTTCGCCTTCGCCTCGCACGCCTACGAGCGGTTCCACCTGCTGATGCCGCTCTATCTCTGCCGCCGCTGGCGCGGCATCCCGCGCGGGCGGGAGGGCCAAGCGCTCACCTGGGTGCGGCCCGAGCGCCTGGCCGACTACCAGATGCCGCCGGCCGACAAGCCGCTGATCCCGCTGCTGCGCGATTTCCTGTGAGGGACCCCGAGATGGCAGACCCCGCCCCCATCGCTCCGCCGCCCACCGCCGCGGTATTGGTGATCGGCAACGAGATCCTGTCCGGCCGCACGCAGGACGTCAACCTGCGCTTCCTCGCCCAGCGCCTGGGCGAGCGCGGCATCCGGCTGGCCGAGGCGCGCGTGATCCCGGACATCCCCGACGTGATCGTATCGACGGTGAACGAACTGCGCGCCCGCTACGACATGCTGTTCACCACCGGCGGCATCGGCCCGACGCATGACGACATCACCAGCGAATGCATCGCCGCCGCATTCGGCGTGAAGTGGGAACCGCACCCGGAGGCGTGGGCGCGGATGGAACGCAGCTACAAGCCCGGCGAATTCAACCCCGCCCGCCAGCGCATGGCCACCATGCCGCGCGGCGCCAGCCTGATCGAGAACCCGATCTCCACCGCCCCCGGCTTCACCATCGGCAACGTGCATGTCATGGCCGGGGTGCCGCGGGTGATGCAGGCGATGTTCGAGACCCTCGCCCCGCGCCTGCCCGGCGGCACGCCGATCGCGGCCCGCGCGGTGCACGCGCTCGGCGCCTCCGAAGGCCGGCTCGCCGAGCCGCTGGCCGCGATCGCCGCGCGCTACGACGGGGTGGAGATCGGCAGCTATCCGTTCTATCGCCCTGCCGGCAACGGCGTCGCTATCGTCGCCAAGGGCCTCGATCCGGCGCGGCTGGAGGCGGCGATCGCCGAAGTGGCTGCGTTGTTCACCGCGCTCGGCTATGCCCCGGTCGCGGGCGAACCGGCGGCCTGAGAGATCGTTCCTGACCCGCATCAGGTGCGGAGAACGCGACGCCGGAACCTGCGACGCCGGTGCGCGCATGCGCAGAATTGGACACCTGCAGAAGCCGGCAAACGCAAAATCCGTATGCGTGGGTGCAAACCCGTCCACGGCAAGGGGCCGCGCCCGCCCGCGGCCCGCATGGGTGCATCCCCCGCCGGAGCAGTCGTGCCGCGCGCGCGCCGTGCCACCTCTCCCCCGTCAGCCTGGAACTGATGGACCGGCCCGCCTGCGCGGGCCTCGATGGATGGAGAAGATGACATGAAAAGCTTCGCTGCCGCCTTCCTGGCGCTGGGCCTGATGACCGCGGCCGGCGCCGCACAGGCCTCGACCGTGCCCGCCGGGACGCCGCAGACCGCGGCGATCGCCGCCCATCAGCAGACGCCCGCCTGGTCGCGCCTTGCGATGAAGCGGGCGTGGTGCGGTCGGGCCGCCCGCGCGGCGTGCCGTATGCAGGGCTGAGCAGGTTCCCCGGAAACTCCCTTCCCCCTTGCGGGGGAGGGAATCGCTCTCGTGCGCGGTTGCGATCGCTCTCCGCTCGTGCGCGTGATGGCACCGGGCGCGCGCACCGCCCGATCCTGCCCTCAACCCGGGAGTTCAGCCATGAAGGCCGTCGGCTATCGGATGTCGTTGCCGATCAGCGACCCCAACGCGCTGCTCGATGTCGAGCTGCCGAAGCCGGCGCCGACCGGCCGCGACCTCCTGGTCAGAGTTGCCGCGGTGTCGGTCAATCCTGTCGATACCAAAGTGCGCCGCCGCGCTGCCCCGCCGCCAGGGGAGGTCCGCGTCCTCGGCTGGGACGCCGCCGGCACGGTCGAAGCCACCGGATCCGGATGCACTTTGTTCAAGCCGGGCGATGCCGTGTTCTACGCCGGCGCGCTCGAACGGCAGGGCACCGACGCCGAATACCATCTGGTCGATGAACGCCTGGTCGGCCCGAAACCACAGAAGCTCAGCATGGCCGAAGCGGCTGCCCTGCCGCTCACCGCCGTCACCGCGTGGGAGACGCTGTTCGATCGGCTCGACGTGCGCCGCCCGGTGCCGGGCGCCGCCCGCGCGATCCTCATCATCGGCGGGGCCGGCGGCGTCGGTTCGATCGCGATCCAGCTCGCCAAGGCGCTGACCGACCTCACCGTGATCGCCACCGCCTCGCGGCCCGAGACGCGGGAGTGGGTGCGCGCGCTCGGCGCCGATCACGTCATCGACCATGCCCGGCCGCTGGCGGCCGAGGTCGCCGCGCTCGGCCTCGGCGCTCCGGGCGTCGTGTTCTCCACCACCGGCACCGACCGACACTTCGACGAGATCGTGGAGCTGATCGCCCCGCAGGGACGCTTCGGGCTGATCGACGACCCCGAGCCGATCGACGTCCGCAAGCTCAAGCGCAAGAGCGTATCGCTGCACTGGGAACTGATGTTCACGCGCTCGACCTTCGCAACCGCGGACATGATCGAGCAGCACCGGCTGCTCGCGGACGTCGCCCGGCTGGTCGATGCCGGGACCCTGCGCACCACACTCGCCGCGAATTTCGGCCCCTGCACCGCGGACAACCTGCGGCGCGCGCATGCGCTGCTCGAGAGCGGCCGGTCGAAGGGGAAGATCGTGCTGGAAGGGTTCTGACGCCCGCCGGCGAAGAGATATCTTACTACAACGAACGGGTGACGAAATGAAAGTGGCATTCATCGGTCTCGGCAACATGGGCGCCGGCATGGCGGCCAACCTGCTCAAGGCGGGCCACGCAGTGACCGTGTTCAACCGCAGTCCGGACAAGGCGGCAGCCCTGGTACAGGCCGGCGCCACGGCGGCGGCCGATCCGGCCGCGGCGGCGGCAGGGGCGGCGGTCGCGATCACCATGCTCGCCGACGACGCCGCGACCGCGGCGATGGTGTTCGGCCCGCGCGGCCTGCTGGCGGGGCTCGCGCCGGGTGCGGCGCATGTCGCCATGGGCACGATCAGCGTTGCGATCTCCGAACGTCTCGCCGAGGCCCATGCGGCCGCCGGCCAGGCCTACGCCGCGGCACCGGTGTTCGGCCGGCCGGACATGGCCGCGGCCGGCAAGCTCTTCATCGTCGCCGGCGGCGCCGCGCCGCTGCTCGCCACGCTCGCCCCGCTGTTCGCCGCCATCGGCCAGCGCGTGTTCGCCATCAGCGCGACGCCGGCGGCAGCGAACCTCGTCAAACTCAGCGGCAATTTCCTGACCGCCTCGACGATCGAGGCGCTGGGCGAGGCCTTCGCCCTGATCCGCAAGGCCGGCATCGATCCGCACGCCTATCTCGACCTGCTGACCAACACCCTGTTCACGGCGCCGATCTATCGCACCTACGGCACCCTGATGGCGGAAGACCGCTACGAGCCCGCGGGCTTCTCGGTTCCGCTCGGCCTCAAGGACATCCGCCTCGCGCTCGCCGCCGCCGAGGCGGAAGGCGTGCCGATGCCGCTGGCGAGCCTGCTGCGCGACCAGTTGATGACCGTTCTGGCCCAGGGCGGCGCGGAGCGGGACTGGGCCTCGCTCGCCGATCTCGCCGCGCGCAACGCCGGCATGCAGCCGGGGGGCTGACCGCAGCGCAGCCAGGGGGCACGCGGCGGGGCTGCTCCGCGCCGCGCCCCCTTGGCCCGGCCGCCCCGCGCCGGCATATCGAAGCGCATGGACGCCATCCGGGTCGAGGGCCTGACCAAGCGCTACGGCGCCACCCTGGCGGTGGACGACATCGACTTCGCCGTGCCCGCCGGCGCGACGCTTGGCCTGCTCGGCGGCAACGGCGCCGGCAAGACCACCACCATCGCCATGCTGCTCGGCCTGCTGATCCCGACCGCCGGGACCATCCGCGTGCTCGGCCACGACATGGCGCGCGACCGCTTCGCCGCGCTGGCGCGGATGAATTTCTCCTCGCCCTACGTCGCCCTGCCGCAGCGGCTGACGCGTGGCGCGAGAACCTGCGCGTCTACGGCCATCTGTACGACGTGCCGCGGCTGGAACGCCGGATCGCCGAGCTTGCCGCCGAACTCGACCTCGCCGACCTGCTCGCACCGCCCGGCGGGGCAGCTTTCGGCCGGGCAGAAAACCCGCGTCGCGCTGGCCAAGGCGCTGATCAACCGCCCGGAGGTGCTGCTGCTCGACGAACCCACCGCCAGCCTCGACCCCGACACCGGCGACTGGGTGCGCGCCTGGCTGGAGCGCTACCGGGCGGAGAGCGGCTGCACCATCCTGCTCGCCTCCCACAACATGGCCGAGGTGGAACGGCTCTGCACCACGTGCTGATGCTGAAGCGCGGGCCGCATCGTCGATCGCGGCAGCCCGGCCGAGCTGCTGGGCCGCTACGGCCGGGAGGACCTGGAGGAGGTGTTCCTCGACATCGCCCGCGACCGCCGCCCGGCGCCGCGACTGCGCCGCATGCCGCAATGGCGGAGACGGCCTGAGCGGATCGGCGCGGCGCATCTGGGGGCTGATGTACCGCCACCTGGCGCTGTACCGCCGGTCCTGGCCGCGGCTGCTGGAGCTCGCCTACTGGCCGGTGCTGCAGATGTGCATCTGGGGCTTCACCGCCAGCTTCCTCGCCGCGCGCATGGGCAGGCCATCGCGCCGCGGCGGCGCTGGCGCGGCGCGCTGCTCGGCGGCGTGCTGCTGTGGGAAGTGGCGCTGCGCAGCCAGATGGGCGTCGGCGATCTCCTTCCTGGAGGAGATCTGGTCGCGCAACCTCGGCCACGTCTTCGTCAGCCCGCTGCGACCGTGGGAGCTGGTGGCGGCGCTGATCGCGCATGTCGGTGATCCGCATGCTGGCCGGCGTGCTGCCGGCGATCGCTGCTGGCCTGGGCTGCTGTACGCATTCAACCTGTTCGCGCTCGGCCCGGTGCTGGTGCTGTTCTTCGCCAACCTGATGATGATGGGCTGGTGGGTCGCGCTGGCGGTCGTCAGCCTGATCCTGCGCCACGGCGCGGGGGCCGAGGCGCTGGCCTGGTCGGTGCTGTTCGGCCTGACCCCGTTCTCCGCGGTGTTCTATCCCGGTGGCGGTGCTGCCGGCGCCGATGCGCGCGGCGGCATTGCGCTGGCGCCGGCCTCGGCGCACGTGTTCGAGGGGATGCGCGCGGCCCTGCTGTCGGGCACCGTGCGCTGGGACCAGCTGGCCTGGGCGTTCGGGCTGAACCTGCTGTGGATCGCCGGCGCGGCGCTGCTGTTCGCGCGCCAGTTCCGCGCGGCGCGAGAGCGCGGGGCGCTGGTCAGCATTGGGGAATGATACCAGCCGGCCGTGATGCCGACCCTTCCGGCATCGCGGCCGGCTGGTATCGCGCGCAGGGTTGGCGTGGCGGCTGCGCGCAAAACAACGAACTTCATACCAGCCGGCACACGAGTCAGTATCCAGGCCGGCTGGTATGACACCGGCTGCCGGACGATCGGCTGGTCGGTATCAGGCCTTCGCCACGAACCTGTCGAGCACGCGTTTCGGTCCCGCCTTGTCGAATGCGATGTCCAGCCGGTCGTCGTCCGTCGCGGTCACCGTGCCGTACCCGAATTTCTCGTGGAACACGCGGCTGCCGACCGGGATCGCATCGTTGCGCGCGGCGCGTGGCGTGGTTTCCCACACTTCGATCATCCGCGGGGCGCGCGCGAGCAGCGGGCCGCCGGCGGGAAACATGCTGGGTGCCGCGATCCGCGCGTCGCGCGCCAGCGCCGCCGAGCCGGCGCGTTCGATCTGCTCCTCCGGCAGCTCGTCAATGAACCGGCTCGGGATGCTGTCCTGCCAGTTCGCATAGATGCGCCGGTGCGCGGCGTGACTGACGATCGCACGCTTGCGCGCGCGGGTGAGGCCGACGTAGGCAAGCCGGCGCTCCTCCTCCAGCCCCTTGGCGCCGCTTTCGTCGAGCGCGCGCTGGTTCGGGAACACGCCTTCCTCCCAGCCCGGCAGGAACACGGTGTCGAACTCCAGCCCCTTGGCGCCGTGCAGGGTCATGAGATTGACGCGATCGCCGGCAGCGGCCTCCTCGTTCTCCATCACCAGCGCCACGTGGTCGAGGAAGCCCGACAGCGTATCGAATTCCGCCAGCGCGCGCACCAGCTCCTTCAGATTCTCCAGCCGTCCCGGCGCGTCGGGGGATTTGTCGGCCTGCCACATCGCGGTGTAGCCGCTCTCGTCCAGCATCAAAGCGGTCACGGTCACGTGCCCGTCGCGCCCCAGCGCCGCGCGCCAGCGGTCGAGATCGCGCAGCAGCCCGCCCAGCCCCTCCTTCGCGCGGCCGCGGATCGCGCCTTCGTCGAGCAGCCGCGCGGCGGCGGCGGCGAGCGGGATGCCGTGCGCGCGCGACGTCTCGTGCAGGCTGCGCAGCGCGGTTTCCCCCACGCCGCGGCGCGGGACGTTGACGATGCGCTCGAACGCCAGGTCGTCGCCGGCCTGCGCCAGCAGCCGCAGATAGGCGATGGCGTCGCGGATTTCCTGACGCTCATAGAAGCGCAGGCCGCCGACCACGCGATACGGGATGGCAAGGGTGATCAGCCGTTCCTCGAACGCGCGGGTCTGGAAGCCGGCACGGACCAGCACCGCCATCTCGGCGAGCTTGTGGCCGTCACGGCGCAACGTCTCGATGCGATCGCCGACCATGCGGGCTTCCTCGTCGGAATCCCACAGCGAAACGACGCTCACCTTCTCGCCGTCCGCATCCGTCCGCCCGGCATGCAGGGTCTTGCCGAGCCTGCCCTCGTTATGCGCGATCAGGCCGGAGGCGGCGGCGAGGATCGGCGCGGTCGAGCGGTAATTGGCTTCCAGCCGGACGATCCTGGCGCCGGGGAAATCCTGCTCGAAGCGCAGGATGTTCTCCACCTCCGCGCCGCGCCAGGAATAGATCGACTGGTCGTCGTCACCGACGCAACAGATATTGCGCCGCGCCTGCGCGAGCAGCCGCAGCCACAGATATTGCACCACGTTGGTGTCCTGGTATTCGTCGACCAGCAGGTAGCGGAAGCGCTGGTGGTACTGCGCCAGCACCTCCGGATGCGCACGCAGCAGTTCCGTCACGTGCAGCAGCAGATCGCCGAAATCGGCCGCGTTCAGCGCCGCCAGCCGCGCCTGGTAGGCAGCATAGACGGCGCGCGCCGCGCCTGCCGCGAAATCCGTGTCCTCGGCAGCGGTGATGCGCGCCGGGGTCAGCCCGCGGTCCTTCCAGCGCTGGATGATGCCCGCCATCGCCGGCGGCGCCCAGCGCTTGGTGTCGAGCCGCAGCGCCTCCATCACCTGCTTCACCAGCCGGATCTGGTCGTCGGTATCGAGGATGGTGAAGTTGGACGTGAGACCGACCAGCGCCGCGTGCGCGCGCAGCATCCGCGCCCCGAGGGCGTGGAATGTGCCGAGCCACAGCCCCTCCACCGGGCGGCCGAGGATCGCGCCCACCCGCTCGCGCATCTCGCGCGCCGCCTTGTTGGTGAAGGTGACCGCCAGCACCTGGCCGGGCGCGGCGCGGCCGGTCAGCAGCAGATGGGCGAAGCGGGTGGTGAGCACGCGCGTCTTGCCGGTGCCGGCGCCGGCGAGCACCAGCAGCGGCCCGTCGAGCGTTTCCACCGCTTCCCGCTGGGCCTGGTTCAGGCGGGTGAGGTAATCGGTCATGCGGGGATCACATCGCCGACCCTGGGCGCGAGGGCAAGTCGGCGGCCGGCGGATGCGACGGACGGAACTGCCCAGGGGTGCCGCCCCAGGGGCGCGGCCGTTGACGCCGCGACCCGGGTTGGCCATCCCCGATCGCCAAGGAGGACGGTTCATGCCGACCATACTTCGCGCTGACGGGTTTCGGGTGTATTTCTACAGTCACGAGCCGGGCGAGCCGGCGCATGTGCACCTCGATCGCGGCGGTGCGACCGCAAAGGTCTGGCTGGACCCCGTCGCTATCGCCGGCAACGCTGGATTCCAGGCGCGCGAGCTCGGCGACGTGCTACGGCTGGTGCGGACGCACCAGCGGCAGTTTCTGGAGGCGTGGCGTGACTTCTTCGATTCAGGCGGAAACGGCTGACATTCGGGTGCGTGACGTCGTGATCAGCGACGACGAAGTGTCGGTCGCGCTGATGGACGGCCGCACGATCACGGTGCCGCTGGCGTGGTACCCGCGCCTCGCCGACGCGTCGCCGGCCCAGCGGGCGCGGTGGGAGATCGCCGGTGGCGGCTACGGCATCCATTGGCCGGACGTCGACGAGGACCTCAGCACCGACGGCCTGCTGCGCGGTCTGCGCGCCCCGCCGGGCGCGGCGACTTGGCATGCCCCAAACGACGCCCCCGGAGGCGCCGTCAACGTCCCGCGACGCTGATCCGCCGCGCTGCCTATGCGCCGGCCGCCGGGCGAACGCCGAGGATATGGGCGATCGCATAGGTCAGCTCCGGCCGGTTCAGCGTGTAGAAATGGAACTCGTCCACCCCGTTCGCCTGTAGCAGCCGCACCTGCTCGGCCGCGGCCACCACGGCGACCATGCGGCGGATGTCGGGATCGGCCTCGGTCCCCTCGAACAGCCGCCCGAGCCAGGCCGGCACGCTCGCCCCGCACAGCGCGGAGAACCGCGCCGCCTGCGCGAAATTCGACACCGGCATGATCCCCGGCACGATCGGCGCGCTGATCCCGGCCGCCAGGCAGCGATCCAGGAAGCGCAGATACACGTCCGTATCGAAGAAATACTGCGTGATCGCCCGCGTCGCCCCGGCATCGAGCTTGCGCTTGAGGTTGTCGAGATCGGCCGGCGCGCTGATCGCCTGCGGGTGGGTTTCCGGATAGGCCGCCACCGAGATTTCGAACGGGGCGATGGCGCAGAGGCCCGCGACCAGGTCGGCGGCGTAGCGATAGCCGTCGGGGTGCGGCACATAGGCCTCCCCCGGCGGCGGATCGCCGCGCAGGGCGACGATGTGGCGCACCCCGGCGTCCCAGTAGCGGCGGGCCACAGCATCGACCTCGGCCCGGCTGGCGCCGATGCACGTCAGGTGTGCGGCCGGCGTCAGCGCGGTTTCCGCCAGGATACGCGCGACGGTCGCATGGGTGCGCGCCTGGGTCGAACCGCCGGCGCCGTAGGTGACGGACACGAAGCGCGGGGCCAGCGGCTCCAGCCGGCGGATGCAGGCCCAGAGCTGCGCCTCCAGCGCATCGGTGCGCGGGGGAAAGAATTCGAACGACAGCGCTGGCGCAGGTCCGTCGCAGAGCGGCGCCGGCAGCCCGGCCACGCGCGGGCCGGTCAGCCAGCGCGCCAGGGTCGGATGCGCGGGTCCGGCGCGTCCCAGGGTCGAACCGGCACGAGAATCATGGGTCATCGGCGAGTCCTTGGCCGGATTTGCCGCCTCGCGCAAGCATCCTGCGCCGTCTTCGCAAGGCAATCGGGCGAACGTCCGGCAGTTCCGCCTCTCCCGCCCGGCGGGAGAGGTAAAAGGTGCCGCCGCCCGGGCTTGCCGCGCCACCCCGCCGCGGTCACAACCATGCGATGCAAGCCCCCCGCCCTGCACGCGCCATGCCGCGCGAGGATGTCCGCCACTTCCTGGAAGCGCTCGCCCGCGCCACGCCGGACCCGAAGTCGGAATTGCACTACACCGACCCGTTCACCCTGCTGGTGGCCGTGGTGCTGTCCGCGCAAGCCACCGACGCCGGGGTGAACCGCGCCACCGCGACCTTGTTCCGCGATGCGGCCACCCCCGCCGCGATGGTGGCGCTGGGGGAGGCGGGGATCGCCCGGCACATCCGCTCGATCGGCCTCTGGCAGACCAAGGCGCGCAACGTGCTGGGACTATCGCGCGCCCTGCTGGAGCAGCACGGCGGCATGGTGCCCGCCGATCGCGCGGCGCTGGAGGCGTTGCCCGGCGTCGGCCGGAAGACCGCCAGCGTGGTGCTGAACGTCGCGTTCGGCGAGGCGACGATGGCGGTGGATACGCACATCTTCCGCCTCGGCAACCGCACCGGCCTCGCCCCCGGCAAGACCCCGCGGGCGGTGGAAGACGGGTTGGTCCGCCGCGTGCCGCCCGAGCTGCTGCGCAACGCACACCACTGGCTGATCCTGCACGGGCGCTACGTCTGCAAGGCGCGCCGGCCGGAGTGCTGGCGCTGCGTCGCCGCCGCTTGGTGCCGCTACGGGGCCAAGACCCCGGCGCCGGCGGGCCCTTGCGGGCGCTCTTGACACCACCCTTATACTCAGTCTTAGCATAACGAGCCGGCGAAGCGAGGCCGGATTTTTCGTCCCCCCATAATGCTCATAACGAGCATAAGAGGTACGTCCATGTCCGCGACCCTGCTGGCCCCGACCGACCGCCTGGACCCGCTGTACGAGCGGGTCCGCCACCTCATCCCGCCGATGGAATGGCCGGTATTCGCGCCGGACATCGCCGCGATCCAGCGCCTCAAGCGCGAGCGCGACGCGGTGATCCTGGCGCACAACTACCAGACGCCGGAGATTTTCCACTGCGTCGCCGACATCACCGGCGACAGCTTGGCCTTGGCGCGCGAGGCGATGACGGTCGATGCGAAGGTGATCGTGCTCGCCGGCGTGCATTTCATGGCCGAGACCGCGAAGCTGCTCAATCCGGCCAAGACGGTCCTGATCCCCGACCTGCGTGCCGGCTGCTCGCTGGCGGACTCGATCACACCGGCGGACGTACGGCTGATGCGCGCGCGCTACCCGGATGCGCCGGTGGTCGCGTATGTGAACACCTCGCTCGCGGTGAAGGCGGAGGCCGACATCTGCTGCACGTCGGGGAATGCGAAGAAGATCATCGAATCGCTTGGGGTGCCGCGGGTCATCATGCTGCCGGACGAATACCTGGCGCAGAACATCGCCAAGCAGACCAAGGTGCAGGTGATCGCCTGGGCCGGGCATTGCGAGGTGCACCAGCGCTTCTCGGCCGCCGACGTGCACGCGCTGCGCGCGGGCCATCCGGGCGTCGTGGTGCTGGCGCATCCCGAATGCCCGCCGGAGGTGGTCGCCGCCGCCGACTACGCCGGCTCCACCGCCGACATGGCAGCCTATGTCGGGCGCGAGAAACCCAGGCGCGTCGTGCTGATGACCGAATGTTCCATGGCCGATAACATCACCGTGGGCAATCCGGACGTCGAGTTCGTCCGCCCCTGCAACCTCTGCCCGCACATGAAGCGGATCACGCTCGCCAACATCCGCACCGCCCTCGAGGAGATGCGCCACGAGGTAACGATCGACCCGGCACTCGCCGAACGCGCGCATGCCGCGGTCGCGCGCATGATGGCCGTGCGCTAGGGGAACGAACATGAACGTCCCTCCCCTGCCGCCGATCATGGTGGAACCCGCGGTGCGTGCGGCACTGCTGGAAGACCTCGGCCGCGCCGGCGATCTCACCACCGATGCGATCGTGCCGGCGGGGGCGCGCACGCGCACCGTGCTGCGCGCGCGCCAACCCGGGGTGGTCGCGGGGCTCGATTTCGCGCTCACCGCCTTCCGCCTGATCGACCCGGCGATCACAGTCGAAGTGGCGCGGCCGGACGGGTCGCACCTGGCGCCGGGCGACGTGATCGCCACCATCGCCGGGCCGGCGCGGGGGATCCTCACCGCCGAGCGCACGGCGCTGAACTTCCTCGGCCATCTGTCGGGCATCGCCTCGGCGACTGCCAAGGTGGTCGAGGCGATCAAGGGTCACCGCGCGCAGATCGTCTGCACCCGCAAGACCCTGCCCGGTCTGCGCATCGCGCAGAAATACGCGATCCGGGTGGGCGGCGGGTCGAACCATCGTTTCGGCCTCGATGACGCGGTGCTGATCAAGGACAACCACGTGGCGATCGCCGGCGGGGTGGTCGAAGCGGTTACGCGTGCGCGCGCCGGCGTCGGGCACATGGTGAAGATCGAGCTCGAGGTCGATACGCTCGATCAGTTGCGCGAGGCGCTGGATCTGCGGGTCGATGCCGTGCTGCTCGACAACATGGGCCCGGCCCTGCTGACGGAGGCGGTGGCGATGGTCGATGGTCGGGCAATCACCGAGGCCTCGGGCGGCATCACGCCGGCGACCGCCCCGTCGGTGGCGGCGTCGGGGGTCGACCTGATCTCGATCGGCTGGCTGACGCACAGCGTGCGGGTGCTGGATATCGGGCTCGACCACGCGACGTAGCGGCGAGGTCCGCCGCGGTATCGACATCGCGCAGCCGACGCAGCAGCGCGACCTTCCGCCCGCGGAACCGGCGCAACGTGTCGGCCAGCGCGTGCGGTCCGGACCAGCGCACGCGCACAAACGGCTGCGCCGGGCGGCGCGGGCCGAGGGCGACCAACCAGAAGCCGCCGTCCTCGGCAGGGCCGAACGCGGCCTCGGCGCGACCCAGGGCCTGGAACGCCGCGGCGAGGTCGGCCGGGCCTGCGTCCGGAATATCGCAGCCGATGAGCGCGGCCCGCCCGTGCGGGAATCGCGCCAGCGCGCGCGCCATGCGCGTGCCGAGATCGCCGCTGCCCTGGCCGATCCGCGCCGCGCCACGCCCGACGTCGAGCGGCAGGCGGAAGCGGGCGCGATCGGGCGTGACCGCCAGCACGGTCCGGAACCGCCGATCCGCGACCAAGGCGCGCAGCAGCCGCGACAGAGTCCGAACGTAGAAGCGCAGCGCCGCACGCGCGCCGATCTCGCGCCCCAGCCGCCGCTTCACCGCGCCGAGCCGGGGCGCGCGGGCGAACACGATCGCCGTATCCCTCATCGGTACAGCCGTGCGATCCACGCCGGCGGCACGCCGGCGAACCAGGCGGCGAGGCAGAGCAGGTTGCGCGCGGAACGCCGCCGCCAGCCCGCGCTCTCCCATCGTTCCGCCGAGGTCACCGCCGCCGCCGGCAGGGAAGCGAGCCGCGCCCGTCCCAGGCGGCGAACCAGATCGACGTCCTCCATCAGCGGCAGCGGGCGGATGCCGCCGACCACGTCCAGCAGGTCGCGATGGATCAACAGCCCCTGGTCGCCGTACGGCAACCCGAGCACCCGGCAGCGCCACGCCACAGCGCGTTCCAGCCGCCGCGCGCGCGGATCGGGGCTGTCGAGCACGAAACGGAAATATCCCGCCCGCGCCGGACCTGCCGCGATATGCGCCGCGGCGGCGGCGGCCCAGTCCGGCGCCAGGTGCGTATCGGCATGCAGCAGCAGCAGCCAGTCCCCGCGCGCGGCGGCGACGCCGACGGCCAGTTGCGGCCCGCGCCCGCGCGGCGCCGTCACCACCCGGGCACCGCACGCTTGCGCCACCGTCACCGTCGCGTCGCTGCTGCCGCCATCGACCACCAGAATTTCCGCCGCGGTCGCCGCCACCGCGGCGATCGTCGCAGTCAGCCGCGGGGCGGCGTTCAACGCGGGAATGGCGACCGAAAGCATGGAACGGGACCGCTCATTGCGACCGGATGCGCGAAGCTCCGCCGTCACGGCCCGGCGAAATACGCCGTATCCTCCGGCCGCGCCTGCCATTCCGGATTGCCGTCCCATGACCGCGTGCGCGTCGTCATGTCGGTCCCGTAGCGCACCCGGAACAGCAGGGTGCGCGCCGGCCCGTTGACGTATTCGTGCAGCTCGCCCCGCGGATGCACCACGAAGCAGCCCGGCGCGACCGCGACCGCGCCTTCCGGGGTGCGCATCGTGCCGCCACCCTCGACGCAGAAATAGATCTCGGTGGCGTTCGGGTGGCAGTGGTACGGGCTGCTCTGACCCGGCTCCCAGCAGGCGACCGTCACGTCGCCCTCGCCGGCGCGGCCAAGGATTTTCTCGACGTGCCGGCGCGGATCGAACCGCGCCTCGGCCGGGAGGTCGAACACCTCCATCGCCTACGCCGCGCTCGCAAGAGTGGGCGTCTGCAGCCGGGGCAGCACGTCACGCGCGAACAGCTTCAGCCCTTTCTCCGCCTGTGCATGGTCCATGAATCCCGAGCGGCCGATCAGCACCAGATTGGCGAAGCCACCCACCTTGGCCTGGAACTCGTTGATCTGGCGCACCACCGTATCCGGGTTGCCGGCGAACATCAGCCCCTGCGCGACCGCCTGTTCGGGCGTGATGCCGGCCAGCATTGCTCCCGGCCGTCCCGCCGCTCCGCCCGGCGGCGGCTTGGAGCGGTACAGCACCGGCGCCGCCTCGGGCGGCGACTGGCCAGGCAGCAGCTTGCCGTATTGCGGCGCCTGCTTGAGGCTCGTGTTCACGAACCACAGCAACTGGCTGCCGATGCGCACCGCTTCCTCGTCCGTCTCCCCGGTATAGACGAAGGCGGAATAGGCGAAACGGTCCGGCCCGGCGGGCGCCATCCCCGCTTCCAGCCGCGCCGCCTTGTAGGCGTCCCAGGCGCGCTTCGTCCCCTCCGGCCCGCGCAGCACCACGGTGTTCAATATGTCGCGCCGGGCGAGCTCGGCCGAACTGCCCGGATCGCCGGTCGCCGCCCAGAACGGCGGGTGCGGGCGCTGCCAGCACGGCGGCCAGATGTTGATGCTGCGATGGCGGTAGTGCTTGCCCTCCCAACTGATCGGCCCATCGTGGTGGGTGAGTGTGGCCTGGATCAGGTCGATCGCCTCCCAGAACCGTTCCACGAAGCCGACCGGGTTGGCGTTGCCGGACGCCATCTCCGACCCGCCCGACTTCACGAACCCGATTTCCAGCCGCCCGCGCGAGAGCACGTCGGCGGCGGCGTATTCCTCCGCGACCCGCACCGGGTCCTTGCGGATCGAGATCAACGTGCCCAACGACAGGATCCGCACCTTGCGCGTCTGCCGCGCCAGGGCGCCGAGGAACAGCGGCGAGGCGCCGAACAGGCAGTTGATGCCCGCATGATGCTCGTTGGAAATGACGTTGATGCCGAGCTCGTCGCACAAAAGGAACTCGTCCAGCACCTCGTGGTACAGATCGGCCGCATGGCGTGGATCGACGTAATGGTTGGGCAGGCTGGCGCGCACCGAATCGGCACTGTCCAGCACCTCCTGCGGCACGAACGGATAGGGGCATTCGCAAAGATACCAGGCCTTCATCGCACGAGCTCCCCGGTGGCCTGGCGGTCGAGGAAGGCAGCCACGTGATCGGCCACGGCCGCAGGCTGTTCCAGCTCGGGATGATGCCCCGCCTGCGGCACCATCGCGAAGGCCGCGCCCGGGA
Organism: uncultured Pseudomonadota bacterium; assembly: GCA_963832525.1. Taxonomy (GTDB): domain Bacteria; phylum Pseudomonadota; class Alphaproteobacteria; order Acetobacterales; family Acetobacteraceae; genus JAJZVS01. Next base: position 263,845 of record CAWHUC010000008.1, on the reverse strand, counting down.
TCGCCGCGGCATAGGCACGGCCGTAGTCCGGCGTGACCACGTCGTCCGCGTCGCCCCACAGCACCAGGGTCGGGATTTTGATCCGGTGCAGCCAGGCGTGCAGCCGCGGGTTGTACATGTGCGGATCCCACCCGTACAGGCACAGCGCGTCACGCGAGCGTGCATGCCGGATCAGCGCCGCATCGCTCATGGCGTCGTAATCGGGTGCGCGGGCGGGATCGTGCCAGCTCCGGCGCTTGATCTCGCGCGGGTGGGTGTTGAAGAAATCCATGATGTCGCGGGTCAGCGGATCGGCGCTGATCCGGATGCCGAGCGGATCGACCAGCGCCAGCCGCGCGACCCGATGCGGGCAGGCAAGCGCCAGCTCCGCCGCGATCCAGCCGCCGAAGGAGCAGCCCACCACCACCGCCGGCGCGCCGATGTCATCGAGCAGCGCGGCGTAGAGTTGCACGAGATCGTAAACCGTTTCGAACCCGTCCGGCCGCGGCGACCCGCCGAACCCGGGATGCGACGGCGCGATGACGGACCCGAGCGCGCCGAGCCGCTCCAGCACCGGCGCATCAGCCTCCAACGGGTCGGGACCATGCAGGAACAGGATCGGGCGGCCGGCGCCGCGTTCCAGGACCTCAAGCGCAATCCCGGCGACCGTGCGGCTGGTCGCCCCCTCGGCCGATGGCGCGAGCAAGCTGGTGGCTGACATGCGTTTCCCCAAGCCGGTGTGGTTTTGCAGCGGAGCATAGGCCCGGGGCCTGCTAGCCAGAAACAACATAATCGAGATAGCTTCCATCTTTGATCGAGATGGGTCGCGTATGGACCTCCGTCAGCTCCGCTACTTCGTCGCCATCGCCGAGGCCGGCAGCCTCAGTGCCGCCGCCAGCACGATCGGCATCGCCCAGTCGGCGCTGAGCCGGCACCTGCAATGCCTCGAACAGGCAGTGGGGGCGCGGCTGCTAGACCGTGGCCGGCGCGGCGTGGTGCCGACCGAGGCCGGCACAATCCTGCTCGCGCGTGGGCGCGCGATCCTCGACGAGATCGAGGCGACGCGGGCCGAGCTTGCGTCCGGCGCCGGGCGGCTGCGCGGCACGGTCGATATCGCGACGTCGTCCACGGTCGCCGACGTGCTGTATGGCCCGCTCGCGCTGCGCTTCGCGCGTGAATATCCCGACGTGCATCTGAACTTCCACGAGGGCCAGGATGATCTGATCTCGCGGCTCGCGCAGGGACGGCTCGACCTCGCGATCGTCACGACCAGCGATCGGACCGATCTCGTCTCGTTCCGGCCGCTGTATGCAGAAGCGGTGTGGCTGATCGGGCTGCCGGGCGATCCGCTGCTGGGCGGCGCACCGATCGCGCTCGAACAGGCGCTGACCCGGGAGCTGATCCTGCCGGTGGGGGAGGCCAGCCTGCACTGGCTGCATGCCGAAAGCCGGATGCTCGGGATCGCGCCGCGCTGCCGGCTGCACGCCGAAAGCCTGGGGACCATCCGCGACCTGGTGCGCCTCGGTCTCGGCTGCGCGCTGCTGCCCTATTCGGCGATGCATGCGGAACTGGCCGCGGGACGCTTCGCGGGGGCGGAAATCCGTGGCTTCGAACTGGTGCGCAAGCTGGGCACACCGCGCGGCCGGGCGCCGAGCCGGGCGGCGCGGGTGGTGGCCGAGGCGATCGGTGCGGAAGTTGCCCGCCTCGTCCGTGACGGGCGGATCGAGCAGGCGCGGCTGATCGCGCCCGACGATCCGGCGGCATAGGCCCCACCGGACGCACCGCATGGGGCTTCACCCGCACGCCGATCCCGCGCACGATCAGCCCGTCAACGGGGGACGGAAACGCGCATGCTGCTGATCGAAGCCGACGGCAAGACCCTGTTCGCCGAGGCCGGCGTGCCGGTACCCCCGGGCCGCCTGGTCCGCGCCGATACCCCGCCCGACCTGCCCGGCCCCGGCCCCTGGATGGTGAAAGCGCAAGTCCCGGCCGGCGGGCGCGGCAAGGCGGGGCTCGTCCGCCGCTGCGCCGATCCCGCCGCGGTGCAGGCCGCGCTGCGGGACCTGCTCGGCGCCACCCACAAGGGCCACCGGGTGGAGGAATGCCTGATCGAACCGGTCGTCGCCGGATCGGAACACTACCTGGCGCTCATGCTGGACCCGGCCGGCTACGGGGTGCGGCTCATCACCCATCCGCACGGCGGGATCGATGTGGAGGAGGCGGGGCGGATCGCCGGCGTCGCCTGCGCGCCCGACCTGCCGGCGATCGAGGCGGCGATCGCGCGCACCATCCCGGACCCCGCGCCCGCCGCCGCCGCGCGCGCGCTCGCCCGCGTGCTGATCGAGCGGGAGGCGATGCTGGTGGAGATCAACCCGCTGTTCGTCACCGCCGGCGCCTGCGTCGCGGGCGACGCCAAGGTGGTGATCGACCTCAACGCCCTGCCGCGCCAGCCCCGCCTCGCCGCCCTCATCGCCGCCCGGCCCGAGACCTATGCCGACGCAGCGCGCAAGCTCGCGTCGGGGTTCGACTATGTGGAGATCGATCCCACCGGAACGATCGGGCTGCTCACGACCGGAGCGGGCCTGTCGATGATGCTGATCGACGAACTGGTGGCGCGCGGCGCGCATCCGCTCAATTTCTGCGACATCCGCACCTCCATGCTGCGCGGCAGCCCCGCACGCATCATCGCTGCCCTGGGGTGGATGACGGCGCGCCCGTCCCTGCGGGTGGTGCTGGTGAACATCTTCGCCGGCATCACCGACCTCGGCGAGTTCGCCGCCCTGCTTGCCGACGCGCTGGCGCAATCGCCGGGTCTGCGCGTGCCGGTCGTTGCGCGGCTGATCGGACGCGGGGCGGCGGAGGCGCGGCGGATCCTGGCCGAGCGGGCGCCGTCGGTGGCGGTGGAGGACGATCTGTCTGCCGCGCTCGCCCGCGTCGCCGTGGCGGTGACGGCATGATCGCCGGGCTGAGCCGCGCCACGCCCGTGCTGGTGCAGGGCATCGCCGGACGGATGGGGCGCACCCATGCGGCGCTGATGCGCGCATATGGAACGAATATCGTCGCCGGCGTAGCGGCGCGGATATCAACTTCCGGCGTCGCGGCGCGGATGTCGACTGCCGGCGTGACGGCGCGGATATCGACTTCCGACGTAGCGGCGCGGATGCCGACCTCCGGTGTTGCGGCACCGGTCGAGGCAACGGAGATCGCCGGCGTTCCCGTATTTGCCACCTGCGCCGCTGCGGTGGCGGCCACCGGCGCCGTCGTTTCGGTCGCGCTCACCCCGCCGGCCGAGACCCTGGCCGCCGCGCGGGAGGCCTTCGCCGCCGGCATCCGCCTGCTCGTCACGGTGGCCGAAGGCGTGCCGGCGCATGACGCGCTCCGCATCGGCCGTGCGGCACGGGAGGTGGGCGCGACCTGGGTCGGCGCCTCCACGCCCGGGCTCGCGATCCCCGGGGAGCTGAAGCTGGGCTTCCTGCCGGACGTGGCACTGCGCCCCGGGCCGCTCGGGATGATGTCGAAATCGGGCACCTTGTCGTACGAGGTCGGCTGGCGGCTGGCGCGCGCGGGGCTGGGACAGAGCCTGTGGGTCGGCGTCGGCGGCGATCCGGTGAAGGGCGTGCGGTTCGCCGACCTCGTGCCGGTCTTCCTCGACGATCCGCGCACACACGCGATCGTGCTGGTGGGCGAAGTGGGCGGCACCGAGGAGGAGGACTGCGCGGACGCCTATGCCGCCCTGGGCGCAACCAAGCCGCTCTATGCGCTGATCGCAGGAAAGGAGGCGAAGGAGGGCGTCGCGATGGGCCACGCCGGCGCGCTGGTGCACGGAACCAGCGGCACGCTCGCGGAAAAGACCCGGCGGCTGGCGGCGGCGGGGGCGCTCGTGTTTCCCTCGATCGAGGCGCTGGTGCAGCGCTGCACAGCCGATTTCGGCATCGATGGGGCAACGGGACATGGCTGAGCGTGCAGCCGCCGGCGCGGCAAGCGCGATGGCGGGCTTGCCGCTCGCCGCTCCGGGTGATACACGGAGCGGTGGCATATGTCACTAACATCTTGATTAACCTTGCATAACACCTGAAGCCGCACGGACTCGGCTGCTCCCAACCCGGCCGCACGCGCGCCGCCGGACGCCCCAGCCGGCCTGCATGCGCCGGCAGGTGTGCCAAACCCTTCTCCCGTGGCCGGGAACGCCCCGACTTCCCGCGTTCGCCGTGACCGCGCCGCCGCCCCGACCCCGCGCGCTCCGCCGTGCAGCCCGACCGGAGACAGCTCCATGCCCGATCCCGCGCCGCACTCCGCCCCGGCGGTCCCGATGCCGGCCCGCGGCGGCTGCCTGCCCAGCGCAGGCACGCCCGCACGCGCGCCCACATCCGCAGGCACGCCCACACCGGGCGCCGCCCGGGCGGCGCGAAGCTGAGCGGCGCAGTGCGGGCACTGCGCCGCCTGCTGCCGCTGCTGCTGCTCGCCGCCGCCGGGGTGGCGATCTGGCGCAGCGGGCTGGCGGGGGAACTGAGCTGGGCCGCCCTGGCGCGTCACCAGGAGGCGCTGCGGGCCGAGGTTGCGGCGCATCCGCTCCTCGCCCCCGCCGCCTTCGTCGGCCTCTATGCCCTGATCGTCGCCTTCTCCATCCCGGAAGCCTCCTTGGCGACGGTCACGGCCGGGCTGCTGTTCGGCCCATGGTTCGGCGGCGGGCTCGCGGTGCTCGGCGCGACCCTGGGCGCGGTGGTGCTATTCGTGGTGGCGCGCACCGCGCTCGCCGGCTTCATGGCGCGGCGGGCGCAGACCTTGCTCGGCCGCATCCGCCCGGGGCTAGAGCGCGACGGATTCAGCTATCTCCTGGCGTTGCGGCTGCTGCCGATCGTGCCGTTCTGGCTGGTCAACCTCGGCGCCGCGCTGTGCGGCATGCGGCTGTTTCCGTACGCCGCGGCAACCCTCATCGGCATCATCCCGGTCACCTTCGTATTCGCCTGGATCGGCACCGGGGTGGGCGAGGTGCTGGCGGTCGGCGGCCGGCCCGATCTGTCGCTGCTCTTCTCGCCCACCGTGCTCGGCCCGCTGGTGGCGCTGGCGGCGCTGTCCCTGGCGCCGGTGCTCTGGCGGCATCTGCGCCGCCGGGACGCCTGACCCCCATGGCGCACGTTCCCGGTCCCGCCCGCCTCGGCGCGGGCCGGTGACCGAGCCCTACGACCTTGCCGTCATCGGCGCCGGCGCCGGCGGGCTGTCGGTCACGGCGGTGGCGGCCCGGCTCGGCCTCCGGGTGGCGCTGATCGAGCGCGGGACGATGGGCGGGGACTGCCTCAACACGGGCTGCGTGCCGTCGAAAGCGCTGCTCGCCGCGGCGCATCTGGCCGAAGCCGCGCGCGGGGCCGGCCGCTTCGGGATCGACCTTCCCGCCCCCGCGATCGGCTGGGCGGGGGTGCGCGCGCATGTGCGGGGCGTGATCGCCGACATCGCCCCGGCCGATTCCGCCGCCCGCTACCGCGCCCTGGGCGCCGAGGTGATCGCCGGCACCGCCCGTTTCCTCGATCCCGCCACCCTGGCTGTGAACGATCCCCTGGCGGCGGAGACCCGGCGCATCCGCGCCCGGCGGATCGTGATCGCCGCCGGCTCGCGCCCCGTGGTGCCGCCGATCCCCGGCCTCGACCAGGTGGCGTTCCTGACCAACGAGACCCTGTTCGACCTGGCCGAACCGCCCGCGCATCTGCTGATCCTGGGCGGCGGGCCGGTCGGGCTCGAAATGGCGGACGCGCACGCCGGCCTCGGCTGCGCCGTGACCCTGGTGGAGGCGGGGCGAATCGCCGGCAAGGAAGATCCCGAACTGGCGGCGGGTCTGCGCGCGGCGCTCGCGGCGCGCGGGATCGCCATCCTGGAAGGTGTCGCGGTGGCCGCCGTCGAACCCGGCCCCACCCTGGTGCTCGCCGACGGGCGGCGGATCGCGGGCAGCCATTTGCTGGTTGCCGCCGGCCGGCGCGCCGACGTCGAGTCCCTGGCGCTGGAGGCGGGCGGCGTGCGCGCCTCCGCCGCCGGGATCGCCACCGACCGCGGGCTGCGCAGCCTGACCAACCGCCGCGTGTTCGCGGTCGGCGACATCGCCGACCCGGCGGGGATCGGCCCACGCGCCTTCACCCATGCGGCGAGCCACCACGCCGGCATCGTCATCCGCCGCGCGGTCTTCCGCCTGCCGGCCCGGCTTTCGGATGCCGCCCTGCCGCGGGTGACATATACGAGCCCCGAACTGGCCCAGGTGGGCCTGACCGAAGCCGAAGCGCGCGCCGCCGGCCATGCGCCGCAAGTCCTGCGCTGGCCGTTGGCGGAGACCGATCGCGCGCGCGCCGAGCGCGAGCCTTCCGGCCTCGTCAAGCTCGTGGTGGCGCGCGGGCGGGTGCTGGGCGCCGGCATCCTCGCCCCGCACGCCGGCGAGATGATCGGCACCTGGACCCTGGCGATCGCCCGCCGCGTGCCGCTGGGGGCGCTGGCGGGCATGATCGTGCCCTACCCCACAAGGGCCGAAGCGGCGGTCCGCGCCGCCGGGAGCTTCTATCTGGAGCGGCTGTTCGCCCCGCGGACCCGCCGCCTCGCCACCCTGCTGGCGCGATTGCCCTGACGGGGCGGCCGGTTGGCGGCAGGACGGCCCCGGCAGGGCGATGAAGCCGGACGCCGCCGGCGGATAGCCGAAAATTGTGCGCTCCCCCGCCCCTGCGTTAGCGCGTTCTTCAACCGGTTGCGCTAAACTGGCGTAAAATTCGGTCTACAAGATCGCGACTGAGGCGATGCTGCCGGAGCGGAGTGCGATGGCAAAACTATGGGTGACGGGGGCGATCCTTCTGGCGCTGGGAGCCTACGCGCTGACCCCCGCCGTCGCGCTGCTGCGGCTCGATCGGGCGATGCGGGACGGCGACGCGGCGACCCTTACGCGCATGGTCGATTTCCCGTCGGTCCGGAAAGGCCTGGCGCGCGAAGTGGTCGAGGGCCTTCCCGCCGGCGCCCAGGCGCCCATCCACCGCACCGCCGACACCTTGCCGCCGTTCGGCTTCTCGTTCGCCTCCGGCATCGCCGACCACGCCATGACCCGGCGCCTGACCCCGGGTGGGCTGATCGGGCTGGCGCGGGCGGACGCAGCCACCGGCGCGTCGCCGGCCCGGGTGCGGCTGGCGGGCGTCTGGGTCGACGGCCTGACGCAGGTCGGGGTGCGGCTGCACATGACGGGCCAGCGCCAGCCGATCCGCCTGTGGCTGCGGCTCGAGCATGGCGAATGGAAGCTGGCCCGGGATCTGGCTGCCGCCGGTGCTGTTGCGTCGCGCAGCCGACAGCGGGGCGGACAGCTCCGACAGCGGCGCGGACAGGCCGAACGTCCCGTCCGACGCCGACGCGCTGGTGGCACCCGCCGCCGCGCTCGTCCCGGCGCACTGATACCGAGGCGACCGGCACCGAGGCGACCGGCACCGAGGCGACCGGCACCAAGGCGACCGGCCCGGATGTTCGCACGCTGCACGGGCGGCTGATAAAAATCATCTTTCCGGTTGATCCGCCGAGGGGTCGGGCCCATGAAGAAGGCGCGCGGCCTGCTCCGGCTCCCGATGCGTCTACCGTCGTTCCGTCGCGCCCAGGCCCTCGCCTCCCGGACGTCCGTGCATGTCGTCGATCCCCGGCCACGAAACCCGTCCGCTCGGCCTGGCCCCCCGCCCGACCGGTGCCACCGCGCCGCGGGCCCCGGCCCGCCGGCACCGTTTCGCCGACCGCGTGCTGCATGCGCCGCAGGTGCTGCGCGCCCTGGTGCGGGCGGACGAGGTCTGGCTGGTCGCGCTGGCTGCCTGGGTCGGCGCCTGCGCGGGCGTGGCGGTTTTCCTCATGACCGGCGCCGCCCAGCTCATGCACGAGGTCCTGTTCGCGCTGCCTGCCGGCGCGCATCTCAGCGCCATGCCGCGGGTGGACGCCTGGCGGGCCATGCTCGTGCCCTCGCTCGGCGGCCTGGCGCTCGGGCTGTTCGGCCTGCTCATGGGCCGGCTGCGTCCGCGCCGCGCGGTCGACGCGATCGAGGCCAATGCGCTCTACGGCGGGCGCATGTCGCTCAACGACAGCCTGATCGTGATGGTGCAGACGATCCTGTCGAACGGCGTCGGCGCCTCGATCGGGCTGGAAGCGGGCTATGCGCAGATCGGCGCCGGCCTCGCCTCCCGCTTCGGCCGCGGCTTCCGGCTGCGGCGCAGCGACATGCGCCTGCTGGTCGGCTGCGGCGCTGCCGGGGCGATCGCCGCAGCCTTCGACGCCCCGCTGACCGGCGCGTTCTATGGGTTCGAGCTGGTGATCGGCACCTACACGCTCGGCACCTTCGCCCCCGTCGCGGTCGCGTCCCTGGTCGCGGTCTCGGTGCTGCACACGATGGGCCATGCGCCGTTCGAACTGCACCTGACAATGCCGCCGCTGCATTCCGAAGACTACGTGCCGATCCTCGGCACCGGCCTTGTCTGCGCCCTGGTCGGCATCGCCCTCATGCGCGGCGTGACCTTGACCGAGGACCTGTTCCGCCGCAGCGGCATCCCGCTCTGGCTGCGCCCGCTGGTGGGCGGGGTGGCGGTGGGAGCGATGGCGCTCGTCTCGCCGATGGTACTGTCCTCGGGCCATGGCGTGATCGGAGAAGTGATCGAGGCGCGCTACGCGCTGCCCTGGGTCGGTCTGCTGGTGGTACTGAAAGCGTGCGGCTCGGCGATCTCGATCGGTTCGGGCTTCCGCGGCGGGCTGTTCTTCGCCTCCCTGTTCCTGGGCGCGCTGGTCGGCAAGTTCGCCGGCGGGGCGCTCGCGCTGGTCAGCACCGCTTATCCGGTGCCCATCGTCATCATGTCGGTGGTGGGCATGAGCGCGCTGGCGGTGGCGATCGTCGGCGGGCCGCTGACGATGGGATTCCTCGCGCTGGAATCGACCGGCAGCCTGCCGCTCACCATCGCTGTGCTCGGCGCCTGCGTGGTCTCCGCCGTCACGGTGCGGCGGACGTTTGGCTATTCCTTCGCCACCTGGCGCTTCCACCTGCGCGGCGAAGGCATCCGCAGCGCCGTCGACATCGGCTGGATGCGCAACCTTTCGGTCGGGCGGATGATGCGTCACGGCGCGCGCACCGTGCCCGCCGAGATGCCGCTTGCCGCGTTCCGCGCGGACTTCCCCCTCGGGTCGACCCAGCGCGTGGTCGCGCTCGACGCCGAGGGCCGTTACGCCGGGATCGTGCTGGTGCCGGAAGCACATGCGGAGGCCGATGAACACCGGCTGGTAGGCGATATCCTGCACCACCGCGACGCGATGCTGCTGCCCGCCATGAGCGTGAAGGACGCGATGGCCCTGTTCGAGGCCAGCGAAAGCGACGCGCTGGCCGTGGTCGACAGCCCGAAGACGCGGCAGGTGATCGGACTGCTCACCGAATACTACACACTGCGCCGCTACAGCGAAGAGCTGGAACGCCGCCGGCGGGAGCTGGCGGGAGAATGAAGGCCAGAGGGTAACGCTCGGGGCAGCGCTCCGGGCACCACTTCCGGGCGCTTGTCCCTCCCGCCGCGATGCGTTAGCACCTGCACAACCGAGGCGCTCCCATCCCGCCCCTGCATCAGCGGCGGGCGTCTCGCGCCATCGCCCTGTCCTCCGCTCCGCAATGAGGTCCTCATGGCCCGCAACAAGATCGCCCTGATCGGCGCCGGCAATATCGGCGGCACCCTTGCTCACCTGGTCGGCCTCAAGGAACTGGGCGACGTGGTCCTGTTCGACGTCTTCGGCGGCGTCGCTGCAGGCAAGGCGCTCGACCTCATGCAGTCGGGCCCGGTGGAAGGGTTCGATGCCACCATGTCCGGCGGCTCGGACTACGCCGCCATCGCCGGATCGGACGTGGTGATCGTCACCGCCGGCTTTCCGCGCATGCCGGGGATGTCGCGCGACGACCTGATCGGCAAGAACGCCGGCGTGATCGCCGAGGTTGCCGAGGGCATCAAGACCCATTGCCCGAACGCATTCGTGATCGTCATCACCAACCCGCTCGATGCGATGGTCTGGGTGATGAAGGAGAAGTCGGGCCTGCCGGCAAACAAGGTCGTGGGCATGGCCGGCGTGCTCGACAGTTCGCGTTTCCGCCTGTTCCTGGCGCAGGAATTCGGCGTATCGGTGGAGGACGTGACCGCCTTCGTGCTGGGTGGGCATGGCGATTCGATGGTGCCGCTCACCCGCTATTCGGCCGTCGCCGGCATCCCGGTGCCCGACCTCATCAAGATGGGCTGGACCACGCAGACAAAGATCGATGCGATCGTGACCCGCACCGCCAACGGCGGCGGCGAGATCGTGAAGCTGCTCGAACGCGGCAGCGCGTTCTACGCGCCGGCATCCTCGGCGATCGCGATGGCGGAGAGCTATCTCAAGGACAAGAAGCGGGTGCTGCCCTGCGCCGCCTACCTGACCGGCCAGTACGGCATCGACGGTCTCTATGTCGGCGTGCCGGTGGTGATCGGCGCCGGCGGGGTGGAACGGGTGGTGGAGATCGCGCTCGATCCCACGGAGAAGGCCGCGTTCGACAAATCCTGCGCGGCGGTGAAGGAGCTGATCGAGGCATCGAAGAAGCTCATCGGCTGAACCGCGGCAACCGGACGGGATCGGCGCCATGAATATCCATGAATACCAGGCCAAGGAGCTGCTGCGCCGCTACGGCGTCGCGGTGCTGGACGGGCACGTTGCCTGGACGGCGGAAGAAGCCGCGGCGGCGGCGGGCAAGCTGCCGGGCCCCGTGTATGTGGTGAAGGCGCAGATCCACGCCGGCGGGCGCGGCGCCGGCCATTTCGCTGACGATCCGTCCGGCAAGGGGGGCGTGCGGCTTGCGCGTTCCGCCGACGAGGTCCGCGCGGCGGCCGAGGCGATGCTCGGCCACGTGCTGGTCACCAAGCAGACCGGCCCGGCCGGGCGCAAGGTGCACCGGCTGTATGTGGAGGCCGGGTGCGACATCGCCCGCGAGCTCTATCTGTCCCTGCTGGTCGATCGGATCACCGGGCGCATCACCATCATGGCCTCCGCCGAAGGCGGCATCGAGATCGAAGACGTGGCGGCGCGGGCGCCGGAGAAGATCCTGCGCGTGGCGGTCGATCCCGCCGCCGGATTCTCGCCGTTCCAGGCGCGCCGGCTCGGCTTCGGGCTGGGGCTGACCGCCGCACAGGTCGGCAGCTTCACCCGTTTCGTCGGCGCGATGTACACGGCGTTCACCGCGCTTGATTGCGCGATCGTCGAGATCAACCCGCTGGTCGTCACCGGCGCCGGCGACGTCGTGGCGCTGGATGCCAAGATCTCCTTCGACGACAACGCGCTGTTCCGCCACCCCGACGTCGAGAAGCTGCGCGACGAGGCGGAAGAAGACCCGAAGGAACTGGAAGCCGCCAAGTACAGCCTGAACTACGTGGCGCTGGACGGCACCATCGGCTGCATGGTGAACGGCGCCGGGCTGGCGATGGCGACGATGGACATCATCAAGCTGTATGGGGCGTCACCGGCGAACTTCCTGGATGTCGGCGGCGGCGCAACGAAGGAACGCGTCACCGCCGCGTTCAAGATCATCCTGTCCGATCCGCATGTGGAGGGCATCCTGGTCAACATCTTCGGCGGCATCATGCGCTGCGACGTGATCGCCGAGGGCGTGGTCTCGGCCGCGCGCGAGGTGCAGTTGTCGGTGCCGCTGGTGGTGCGGCTGGAAGGCACCAACGTCGATCTCGGCAAGGCGATCCTGGCGAAGTCCAACCTGCCGATCATCGCCGCCGACAACCTGGCCGATGCCGCGGAAAAAGTGGTGCGCGCCGTGCAGGAGGCCGCATAGATGGCTATTCTCGTCGATGCCAACACGCGCGTGATCTGCCAGGGCTTCACCGGCGCGCAGGGCACGTTCCATTCCGAGCAGGCGATCGCCTACGGGACGAAGATGACCGGCGGGGTGACGCCGGGCAAGGGCGGCTCCACGCATCTCGGGCTGCCGGTGTTCGATACGGTAGCGGAAGCGGTCGCCCACGCCGGCGCGGATGCGACCGTGATCTACGTGCCGCCGCCCTACGCGGCGGATGCGATCCTGGAAGCGATCGACGCCGAGATCCCGCTGGTGATCTGCATCACCGAGGGCATCCCGGTGCTCGACATGGTGCGGGTGAAGCGGGCGCTGACGGGGACGAAATCCCGCCTGATCGGGCCGAACTGCCCGGGCGTCATCACGCCCGAGGCCTGCAAGATCGGCATCATGCCGGGGCATATCCACCGGCGCGGGTCGGTCGGAATCGTCTCGCGGTCGGGCACCCTGACCTATGAGGCGGTGGCGCAGACGACGGCGGCCGGCCTCGGGCAGAGCACCTGCGTCGGCATCGGCGGCGATCCGGTGAAGGGGACGGATTTCATCGAAGTGCTGGAGATGTTCCTCGCTGATCCCGAAACGAAGCAGATCGTCATGATCGGCGAGATCGGCGGCCAGAGCGAGATCGATGCGGCCGAGTTCCTGGCCCGGGAGAAGGTGAAGAAGCCGACCGTCGGCTTCATCGCCGGTGCGACCGCCCCGCCCGGCCGGCGCATGGGCCATGCCGGCGCGGTGATCAGCGGTGGGCGCGACACCGCGGCGGCAAAGATGGAAGCGATGCGCGCGGCGGGAATCCGGGTGTCCGAAAGCCCGGCGGCGCTGGGATCGACCATGCTGGAACTGCTACGGTAGCGGTTCCTTGAGACGCCGGCTGCCATGGGGCAGCCGGCCGCACACGGAGCGCCGCGTACGGAGATGGGCATGAACAAGCCGCTCCATGAGACGGACTTCCTCCGCTGGACCAGCGGCCAGGCATCCGCGCTGCGCGCCGCGGGGGCGGTGCGCATCAACACGCCGGCGCCGATCGACTGGGAGAACGTGGCCGAGGAGATAGACAGCTTGGGCCGCTCGCAACGCAGCGAACTCCGCAGCCGGATCGGCGTCATCCTGGAACACCTGATCAAGCTGATCGCGTTGCCGGCAACGGCGCCGCGTGCCGGTTGGCTGGACACGATCGACGAACAGCGCGCGGCGATCGACCGCCTGCTGGAAGACAGCCCCAGCCTGCGGCGCGATGTCCCCGCCTTGCTCACGGCGGAACTGCCCAGGGCCGGCCGGATGGTCGCGCGCTCCGCGGCGCGACATGGGGAGAGCCTGCGCGCCGACATCGCCGGGTTGGCGTTCTCCGCCGAGCAGGTCCTGGGCGACTGGTATCCGCCCGAACCGTGACCGCGGCCGGCCGATAAAGGACGCGCGGTGCCAGGCGCTGGCGCCAGCCGCGTCCTGATGTAAAACCCCGCCACATGACCTGGTCGCATCCGAGCGGGGGTTTCGAACGGCGCGGCTACCATCACGGCAACCTCCGTGAGGCGCTGGTCGAGGCCACGCTCGCCCTGATCGCCGAGAAAGGCCCGTCCGCCTTCACCGTCGCCGAAGCGGCGCGCCTGGCCGGCGTCAGCCCCGGCGCACCGTACCGGCATTTCCGCGACGCCGAGGCCCTGCTCGCCGAAGTGGCGCTGCGCGGGTTCGAACGCCTGGCCGAAGCACTCGCGCGCGCCTGGCGCGACGGTCGGCCGGATCCGGTGGACGCCTTCGCCGCTCTCGGCCGTGCCTATCTCGCCTTCGCCCGCAGCGAGCCCGCCTATTACGCGGCGATGTTCGAAACCCGGATCGCCGTCGAGGACTATCCGCCGCTGGCCGCCGCCTCCGATCGCGCCTTCGGCCTGCTGCGCGACGCTGCCGAGCGCATCACCGCCAGCCTGCCCGCGCGCAACCGGCCGCCCTCGCTGATGATGGCGCTGCATGTCTGGGCGCTGTCGCACGGCATCGCATCGCTGTTCTGCCGGCCGGACCGGGCGCGGCGGCCGTTGCCGATGGCGCCGGAGGACCTGCTGGAAGCCGGGGTGCTGCTCTATCTGCAGGGCCTGGGCCTCGCCGGCGGTCCGCTGCCCGCGGCCAAGGGCGACTGAGCATTGGGCGGTCCGGATTTGCTTGACTCGCCGCTCCCTCGGTCCTAGATGTGAATGTGCCTTACATTCACATAAGGGCAAGAGATGATGCGCACCGCCAGTCACTATGGCTACGGCAGCCCAAGCTGGAATCCCGCCGCGGTACCGGGACCGCCCGGCGGCGCCCCGCCATGGGACGGACCGTGGCGTGGTCCTTGGAACGGTCCGCCGGACTTCCGATCGGACCTTCCCGGGGCCGGCAGGGCCGTGCTCCGCCGCATCGCCCGCGGCGGACCGCTGTGGATCGTGGCGACCGTGCTCGGCTTCCTCGTCTGGTGGCCGGTCGGGCTGGGCGTGTTGCTGTTCGGATTAGGGAGACGACACATGGGATGCGGACGATATCGGCGTTGGGCCATGGCCGCCGGCGGCGGCGCGACGGAGGGCGGCCAGGCGGGCCCCTGGGCACCCTGGGCCGGCTGGGGGATGTGCCGAGGCGGCACGCCGGAAGCCCGGTCGAGCGGCAATCACGCCTTCGACGAGTACCGCGCCGACACCCTGCGACGGCTCGAGGAAGAGCAGAAGGAATTCGCGACGTTCCTGGAACGCCTCCGTTTCGCCAAGGACAAGACCGAGTTCGACGCCTTCATGGCGGAGCGTCGGCAGCGCCCGCAACCGCCGCCGGCCGAGCCCGCGCAAGGGTGAACGGGGGCCGCAAGATCGCTTGAAACCCGGCCCGCCCGGCCGCATGTGAGGGTCCGGCTCGCTGCCGCCGGATCCCCCCTCGCCTCCCCGATCGGAAGCCTGGACGTGATGCGCCGAGACACGCGCCAGGGGTCCCGTACCCCTGGCGCGATTGGTTTGGCCGCCGGAGCACTGCGGGCAGGACAACCCGCCCGCGCGACAACCGGGGCTCCCGGTGCGGCGCGAGCGGGCCTATGCACGGCGCGCTGCGCAGCGAGGAGTTGGGTCGGATGGCGGGTGTTGATATTCTGGCGTCGGCGTTTACCGGCGCGAATGCGGCGTTCCTGGGCGAGCTCTACGCCCGCTGGGCCGCCGATCCCGGCGCCGTCGATCCCAGCTTCGCTTCATTGTTCGCCGCCCTGAACGATGATTCCCGCGCCGTGCTGGAAGACGCCACCGGCGCGTCCTGGGCGCCGCGCCCCATCGCGTTCGGCAACGGTGCCGCCGTCGCGCCCGCCGCGGTCCCCGCCAGCCCCGTGCAGCTCCGCGACGCGATCATCCCCTCGCTCCGCGCCTTGATGCTGATCCGCAGCTATCGGGTGCGCGGGCATCTGGAAGCGCAGCTCGATCCGCTCGGCCTCACGGTGCCGAAGCCGCACCCGGAGCTCGACCCCGCGACCTACGGCTTCACCGAAGCCGATCTCGACCGTCCGATCTTCATCGACAATGTGCTCGGCCGCGAGAGCGCCACGTTGCGCGAGATCGTCGCCATCCTGCGCGCGACCTATTGCGGGCACATCGGCGTCGAATTCATGCACATCCAGGACCCCGAGCAGAAATCCTGGATCCAGCGCCAGGTGGAAGGCGCGCCCTGGGTCGGCGCCTTCGATGCGGGGGCGAAGCGCACCATCCTGCAACAATTGACCGAAGCCGAAGGGTTCGAGGCGTTCTGCCAGCGCCGCTACGTCACCACCAAGCGCTTCGGGCTGGAGGGCGGCGAGGTCACCATCCCCGCCATGCACGCGATCATCGCCACCGCCGCCGCGCAAGGCGTGCGGGAGATCGCGATCGGCATGCCGCATCGGGGTCGGCTCAACACCCTGGTGAACATCGTCAAGAAGCCGCTCACCGCGCTGTTCTCGGAATTCGGCGGCGAAAGTTTCAAGCCCGATTCCGTGCAGGGCTCGGGGGACGTGAAATACCACCTCGGCACCTCCACCGACGTCGAGATCGGCGGGCAGAATGTGCACCTGTCGTTGCAGCCCAACCCCTCGCATCTGGAGGCGGTTGATCCGGTCGTGGTCGGCAAGGTGCGCGCGCGTCAGGACGAGGCGGGGGACGTCAAGGACCGCCGCTCCGTGATGGCGATCCTGATGCACGGGGATGCCGCCTTCGCCGGCCAGGGGCTCGTCTACGAGACCCTGGCGATGAGCCAGCTCATCGGCTACCGCACCGGCGGCACGGTGCATCTGGTCGTGAACAACCAGATCGGCTTCACCACCGTGCCGGCGCACGCCTTCTCCGGCCTCTATTGCACCGATGTCGCGAAATCGATCCAGGCGCCGATCCTGCATGTGAACGGCGACGATCCGGAAGCGGTGGTGTTCTGCGCCCGCATGGCGGCCGAGTTCCGCATGCGCTTCGCCTGCGACATCGTACTCGACATCGTCTGCTACCGCCGCCACGGCCATAACGAGACCGACGAGCCGGCCTTCACCCAGCCGATCATGTACCGTGCCATCGGCAAGCAGAAGACCACGCGCACCCTGTACGCGGAGCGCCTGGCTGCCGAAGGCGTCGTGACGGCCGAGGACGCCCGCGCAACGTGGGACGCGCTCGCCGCCACCCTGGAAGCCGCTAACGCAGCGGCAAAATCCTACAAGCCGAACAAGGCCGACTGGCTGGAAGGCCACTGGGCCGGGCTGTCGCAGCCCGACGACGACACCGAGCGCACGCAGGAGGCGACCGGCGTCGACCCCGCGGTGCTGCGCAAGGTAGGCCTCGCGCTTGCCCGCGTGCCGGAGGGCTTCGCGGTGAACCCGAAGATCGCGCGCCAGTTGGACGCCAAGCGAGCGATGATCGAAACCGGCGAGGGCATCGACTGGGCCACCGGCGAGGCGCTCGGCTTCGGCACCCTGCTCGTGGAAGGCCACCGGGTGCGGCTGTCGGGCGAGGACTGCCAGCGCGGCACCTTCAGCCAGCGCCACGCGGTGCTGATCGACCAGGACACGCAGAACGAATTCGTGCCGCTGAACAACATCGCCCCCGAACAGGCGAAGATCGACATCTTCAACTCGCTGCTGTCGGAAGCGGGCGTGCTCGGCTTCGAATACGGCTACACCCTGGCCGACCCGCGCACGCTCGTGCTGTGGGAGGCGCAGTTCGGCGATTTCGCCAACGGCGCGCAGGTCATCATCGACCAGTTCCTCGCCTCCGGCGAATCGAAATGGCTGCGCATGTCCGGCCTGACCTTGCTATTGCCGCACGGCTACGAGGGCCAGGGGCCGGAGCACTCCTCGGGCAGGATCGAGCGCTACCTGCAGCTTTGCGCCGAGCGCAACATGATCGTCTGCAACCTGACCACGCCGGCCAACTACTTCCACGCCCTGCGCCGGCAGTTGCACCGCAACTTCCGCAAGCCGCTGGTGGTGTTCACGCCGAAATCGCTGCTGCGCCACAAGCTCGCGGTCTCCCCGCTGGCGGAAATGGCCGCCGGCAGCACGTTCCGCTTCGTGATCCCCGAGATCGACGCGATCGCGCCCGCCGAGGAGGTGCGCCGGGTCGTGATCTGCTCCGGCAAGGTCTATTACGACCTGCTGGCGCAGCGGCGCGAGCGCAGCATCAACGACGTGGCGATCCTGCGGCTGGAGCAGATCTATCCGTTCCCGGAACGCAATCTGGGCCGCGCGCTGGCGTCCTACGTCAACGCCACCAGCGTCGTCTGGTGCCAGGAGGAGCCGGAGAACATGGGCGCCTGGAGCTTCGTCGACCGGCGGATCGAGAAGGTGCTGCGCGGCATCGAGGGCCACAAGGTGCGCCGCCCCGTCTATGTCGGGCGGGCCGAAGCGGCGAGCCCGGCCACCGGGCTTGCACGCACGCATGCGGCCGAGCAATCGGCGCTGGTCGGCAACGCGCTGGGGCTGTAAGTGCTGACCGCGGACCGAAGGGCCGGCAACGGAGAGAGATGATGGCGACCGAAATAAAAGTGCCCGCCCTGGGCGAGAGCGTGACCTCGGCCACGGTGGCGCGCTGGCTGAAGGCGGCAGGCGATCCGGTCGCCGCCGACGAACCGCTGGTGGAACTCGAGACCGACAAGGTCACCGTCGAAGTGAACGCGCCCGGGCCCGGCGTGCTGGCCGCGATCAGTGCCGAACAGGGCGCGGAAGTGGAAGTCGGCGCGCTGCTCGGCCTGCTGGAGGCCGGCCCCGCCGCCGCGGCGAAACCGAAACCCGCAGCCGCCGCGCCGCCACCGACCGCCGACGCCGGCCGCCCTGCCGCCAGTCCGCCCGCCGGGGTGAACCCGCCGCCGCGTCCGCCCGGCCCGGTCTCCCGCCCCGCGACGCCGCCGCCCGCGGCGCCGTCTCCCGCCCCCGCACCGCTGCCGGCGGCGGCGAAGATGATGGAGGAGCACGCGCTGCAGCCTGCGGCGATCGGCGACGGCTCCGGCAAGGACGGGCGGATCACCAAGGGCGACGTGCTCGCCTTCCTCAACCGCCCTGCCCCGGCCGCGCCCGCGCCGACGACGAAGCCCCCGCGCGAGGCCGATGCGCGCGAGGAACGGGTCCGCATGACCAGGCTGCGCCGGACCATCGCCGCCCGGCTGAAGGAAGCGCAGAACACCGCCGCGATGCTGACCACGTTCAACGAGGTCGACATGTCGGCGGTGATGGCGCTGCGCGCCGAATACCGTGACGCTTTCGAGAAGAAGCACGCCGGCGCGCGGCTCGGCTTCATGAGCTTCTTCGTCCGCGCCTGCGTCGTCGCGTTGGCCGAATTCCCGGCCGTCAACGCCGAAATCGACGGCGAGGAGATCGTCTACAAGCACTTCGTGCACATGGGCATCGCCGTCGGCGGCGCCTCCGGCCTCGTGGTGCCGGTGATCCGCGACGCCGACCGCATGAGCCTCGCCGAGATCGAGCGCGCGGTGGCCGATTTCGGCAAGCGCGCCCGCGACGGGGCGCTGAAGCTCGAAGATCTCGCCGGCGGCACGTTCAGCATCACCAACGGCGGGGTGTACGGCTCGCTGATGTCCACGCCGATCCTGAACCCGCCGCAGTCGGCGATCCTGGGCATGCACAAGATCCAGGACCGGCCGATGGCGGTCGGCGGCAAGGTGGAAATCCGGCCGATGATGTATCTCGCGGTGTCGTACGACCACCGCATCGTCGATGGGCGCGAGGCCGTGTCGTTCCTGGTGCGGGTGAAAGAGCAGATCGAGGACCCGCGCCGCATGCTGCTGGGTGTGTGACATGGCCGAAAGCTTCGACGTCCTCATCATCGGCGCCGGCCCCGGCGGCTATGTCTGCGCGCTGCGCGCGGCCCAGCTCGGGCTGAAAGTCGCCTGCGCCGAAAAGCGCGCCACCCTCGGCGGCACCTGCCTCAATGTCGGCTGCATCCCGTCGAAGGCGCTGCTGCACTCGTCGGAGAACTATACCGCGCTGCTGCACGATTTCGCCGCGCACGGCATCACCGCCGGCTCGGTCAGCCTCGACCTTGCGCGCATGCAGGCGCGCCGGGGCGAGGTCGTCTCCGCCAACGTCAAGGGTGTGGAATTCCTGTTCCGCAAGAACAAGATCACCTGGCTCAAGGGCGAAGCGCGCATCACCGCCCCCGGCAAGGTCAGCGTCGCCGGCACCGACTACGAGGCGAAGCACATCGTCATCGCCACCGGCAGCGAAATCGAGCCCGCTGCCCGGCGTGACCGTCGACGAGCGCCGCATCGTCAGCTCCACCGGCGGGCTGGAACTTGCGGAAGTGCCGAAGCACCTCGTGGTGATCGGCGGCGGCTATATCGGGCTGGAGCTTGGCTCGGTCTGGCGCCGCCTCGGCGCCGAGGTCACGGTGGTCGAGTTCCTCGACCGCATCGTTCCCACCATGGACGGCGAGATCGCCACCGCCTTCCAGCGCATCCTGGCCCGACAGGGAATCAAGTTCCGCCTCGGCACCAAGGTCACGGCGGCAACCGCCGGCGAAAAGAACGTCGCGCTAACCCTGGAACCCGCCAAGGGTGGGACGGCGGGACAGCTCGACGCCGACATCGTGCTCGTCTCCGTCGGCCGGCGCCCTTACACCGACAATCTCGGCCTCGACACCATCGGCGTGGCACGCGACGAGCGCGGGCGGGTGAAGACCGACGCGCATTACGCCACCAATATCCCCGGCATCTACGCGATCGGCGACGTGATCGCCGGGCCGATGCTCGCCCACAAGGCGGAGGACGAGGGCGTCGCGCTGGCCGAACGAATCGCCGGCCAGGCCGGGCACGTGAACTACGCCGCCATCCCCGGCGTCGTGTACACGTGGCCCGAAGTGGCAAGCGTCGGCCAGACCGAGGAAGAGCTGAAAGCCGCCGGCACCGCCTACAACGTCGGCAAATTCCCCTTCACCGCCAACGGCCGCGCCCGCGCCATGGGCGATACCGACGGGTTCGTGAAGCTGCTGGCGGACAAGACCACCGACCGGCTGCTCGGGGCGCATATGCTCGGCCCCGACGCCGGCACGCTGATCGCCGAACTGGTCACCGCGATCGAATTCGGCGCCTCGGCCGAGGACGTGGCGCGCACCTGCCACGCCCATCCCACCCTGTCGGAAGCGGTGAAGGAAGCAGCCCTCGCGGTCGACGGCCGCGCGCTGCATATCTGAAACCGCCATGCGCCCGCTCGCCCTGACCATGGGCGATCCCGCCGGCATCGGCGGGGAACTCACCTTGCGCGCCTGGCACGCGCTGCGCGCCACCGGCCCCGTGTTCGTCGCGCTCGACGATCCGGACCGACTGGCCGCGCTCGCCGATCGGCTCGGCCTGGCCACCCCGATCGCCGTGGTTGCCTGCCCGGACGAAGCGGACTTCGCAACCGCCCTGCCGGTGCTCCCGGTACGGCTCGTGGCCGCGCCGACACCCGGCCGACCCGATCCGGCCAACGCGCCGGCAGTAATCGCCGCCATCGAACAGGCCACGCAACTCGCGCTGGCCGGCGCGGTCGGCGCGGTGGTGACCAACCCGATCAACAAGGCCGCGCTCTACCACGCCGGCTTCGCCTACCCGGGCCACACCGAATTCCTCGCCGCCCTGACCGGCGCCCCCGGGCGGCAGGAGATGCTGCTCGCCAGCCCCGAATTGCGCGTCGTTCCGGTCACGGTGCACGCCAGCCTACGCGACGCGATCGCGAGCCTCTCTACCGCGCGCATCCTCGCAGCAGCCCGCACCACCGCGGCGGCGCTGCGGCAGGATTTCGGCATCCTCCACCCGCGGCTGGCGGTGGCCGGCCTCAACCCCCACGCCGGCGAGGGCGGCGCGCTCGGCGACGAGGAAACCCGCCTGATCGAACCCGCCATCGCCGCGCTACGCGCCGAAGGCGAGGACGTCTCCGGCCCCTGGCCGCCCGACACCATGTTCACCGCCGCCGCCCGCGCCCGCTACGACGTGGCGATCTGCATGTACCACGACCAGGGGCTGATCCCGCTGAAGACGCTCGACATGGCGCAGGGCGTGAACGTTACCCTGGGCCTGCCGATCGTGCGCACCTCGCCCGACCACGGCACCGCCTACGACATCGCCGGCCGGGGCGGCGCCGATCCCGCCAGCCTGATCGCGGCGCTGCGCCTCGCCGCCACGATCGCCGCGCGCCGGTGAGGACGCCACGACCGTGAGCGCGGCGCGGGCGCAGCGTGGGCGCGGCGCCCAGTCCCGCGGCCTGCTTGCCGAAGCCGCCGCCGCCGCGGCACTCGAACGCGACGGCTGGACCATCCTGGCGCGCCGGCTGCGGACCGAGGCCGGGGAGATCGACCTGGTGGCCGAGAAGGACGGGCTGCTCGCGGTCATCGAGGTCAAGGCCCGGCCGCGCCTGGCGCTCGCCGCGGCGGCGCTTTCGCCGCGGCAACGGCAGCGGCTGCTGGGTGCGGCCGAGCAGATACTGGCGGCGCATCCGGATTGGGGCCGCGCCGGGGTGCGCTTCGACGTGCTGCTGGTCGATGCCGCCGGCACGGTACGCCGCATCGCCGATGCGTTTCGGGCCGGACTGCCCGACTGACCCCCCGGCACAGAGGCATAAAGCAGCCTTCCTTTCTGTCACTTGACGCCCAGTCTTCATCTGCAATCTGATGCGCCCGCCGGCATCGTTCGATGCGGCCTGACCGTCGGAGATGGCGTGATGCGCCTGCTTGGCCTGATCTTCGGCGCCGGTCTGCTCGGCCTCTGCATGGCCATGGCGATCCTGGCGCTGGCGCCCGCCGCCGCGCCCCGGGCTGCCACCCTGCCCACCGCCACGCAGCCTGCGCAACTCGCCCTGCTGCAACCGGGGACGGGCCGCCCGCAGGTGCTCGGCGCCCCCCGTCCACCGCGGCGCGCCGCCCGCTTCGACCGCTCGCTGCGCGCGCTCTGGCAACAGGTGTGCCGGCGCTTCCCGATGCGCGATGACGCCGATCTGATCGTCGTCGATGTGCACACCGAGACGCTCTATCTGCTGCACCACGGCCGGATCGCCGAGGACTGGCCGGTCTCCACCTCCCTCCGTGGCATCAACCAGGTCGCGCATAGCGACGGCACGCCGGTCGGCGTGTTCCGCGTGGTCCGCAAGATCGGCGCCGGACTGCCGCCGGACGAAGTCCTGCGCGACCGGGCGCCGACCGGGCGCATCGTCGCGCCGATCCGCCGTCCCGACGACCCCGCGGCCAGCCGCTGGATCACCACCCGCATCCTCTGGCTGTCCGGGTTGCAGCCGGGTTGGAACGAGGGCGGCGCTTTCGATACCTTCCTCCGCCACATCTACATCCACGGCACGGCCAACCTCGGGATGCTGGGCCGGCCGGCCTCGCACGGCTGCGTGCAGATGGCGCCGCGCGCGGTGATGGCACTCTACCGCGCCGTGCCGGTGGGCACGCCAGTCCTGATCACCCCGGGGACGGGTCGGCTCTCGGCACTCCCGGGGCCGGCGCTGAGCTGACCCGCGCCTGAGGCGCCCGCTCGCCAAAGGGTGGACCGCGCGCAAGCAAGGCCAGACGGCGCTGCTGCCCCCTGGCCTTGCGTGCGAACGGTCACCCCCGCTCCCGGGCGAGCAGCGCCGCCTTGCGCGGCAGGCCCCAGCGATACCCGGTCAGCGCGCCGTCAGCCGCCACCGCGCGGTGACACGGCACGACGGGCGCCACCGGGTTCAGCCCACAGGCCCGCCCCGCCGCGCGTGCCGCGCCAGGCTGCCCGGCCATCGCCGCGAGTTCCCCGTAGCTGCGGGTCTCGCCGGGTGGAATGCGGCGCAGCGCCTGCCACACCCGCAGTTGGAACGCGGTACCGCGCAGGTCGAGCGGCAACGTCGCCGCGGCCGCCGGCTCCGCAATCGCTGCCTGCACCGCGGCCAGGGTCGTGGCCAGGCCGGCATCGTCGCGCACCAGGCTGGCGCGCGGGAAGCGACGGCGCAGGTCCGCCTCCAGCGCCTCTTCGGGCTCGGCGAAGCCGATGAAACACACGCCGCGCGCCGTGGCGCCGACCAGCAGGCGTCCGAACGCGCAGTCGGCAAAACCGATGCGAATGGTCTCACCCGCGCCGCCGCGCCGGGAAGCACCGGGGGTCATGCCGAGCAATGCCCCGGGAGCCTCGTAGACCCGGCTTTCCGACCCGTAGCCGGCGCCGGCCACCGCGTCCGCCACCCGCTCGCCCGCGCCGAGCGCGGCGGCAAGCCGGCCGGCACGCACCCCCTCGGCATAGGCGCGCGGCGTCAGGCCGGTATGATCGCGGAACATGCGCAGGAAGTGGAAGCGCGAATACCCCGCGCGGCGGGCCAGCGCCTCGAGCGAAGGGATGGTCTCGGCCGCCGCGATCGCGGCGCAGGCATCCCGCACCACTTCCGCCGCCAGCCGCGCACGGGCACCGAGCGGGTCGCAGCGCTTGCAGGGGCGGAAGCCGGCCGCAACCGCTTCGGCGGCAGCGGCGAAGAACCGCACGTTGCGGCGCAAAGGCGGCGGCGACGGGCAGCCAGGACGGCAGAACACGCCCATGGTGACCACGGCGTAGAAGAAATCGCCGCCGGTCCGGGTATACACGGCCTGCCAACGGGCATCGTCGGCGGCCGGAGACGGCGACGGGAGGTCACAGGGCGCTGGACGGGAAAGAACCTGGGTCATGCACGCAATCTGGCGTCGAGCCAGGCGCCGCGCCATCCGCCGATTGCGCCGGGTCGTGACGACCGTCCGCGGGTCTGTCTCCCGTCGGCTGTCCAGGCACCTTGGGCACACGTCGGTCGAGACGACCGGAGCCTCTCGGGGACACCTGGCCGGAGACGGGCGCTCCGGTTCGGGGCGGTCACGAACGAGGGCGCTGTTGGCCTCGACGGCGCCCCGGAAAGAACGCTAGAACTCCGGCAGAAGGCCGCCTTCAGCCGGGTTAGCACAGTGGTAGTGCAGCGGTTTTGTAAACCGAAGGTCGGGGGTTCAAATCCCTCACCCGGCACCACCCATCGCCCCGCGCACGGGGCTCATTCGGACCGGCCGCCCTGGCGAGGGGGCGACCGGCCACAGCGGAACCCGGGGCCCCCGGCCGCATCATCTCGCCGCAGGGAGGCCCGAAGATGCGATCCGCCGTGTCATTGCTGCTGCTGGCTGCGGTCGCGGCGGGAGCGACAGGATGCTCGTTCGAGACGGCCGCCACGCCCGCGATGCGCAACGGCTGGATGGTCTATACTGGAGACGCAACCACGGTGCAGGGCGCCTGCGGGGTGCTGCCGATCCAGTTGGACGGCAGCCACACGTCCACCCTGCTCGCCGGGCACTGCCGGCAGGTCACGGTGACCGGTAACCACAACGACGTGACCCTGGGCCTGGAGCCCGGCGCACGGGTCGAGGTCACCGGCACGCACAACGACATCTGGTGGTATCCGCTGCGCACCGGTCCGCTGCCGCGCCTGATCGACCGCGGCAGCGACAATGCCTTCCACCTGACGTAGCGGTCCGATGCCGGCGTCCCCTTCCGGGCGTTGGCCGAATTGGCCCACAAAAACCAGGCTGGTGCTCTGACGCGTCTCGAATCATCTGTCGGTGTCAGAGCACCGGGCGCGCCGATCAGGCCGCCGCCGCCCGCAATCCCAACTGCCGCAGCGCGCGGTCGATCCACTGCGCAGTCAGCTTCTCCTGCACGCCATTCTGCCCCAGACGTTCGTGCAAGGCCGGGAAATCCACCCGATCGAGCGCCTGGTCCTGGTTGAAGCAGGAGAACACCACCGAGCGTTCCCCGCTGATGGGATCGATCTGCGGCTGCAGGCACTGCGCGCAGACCTCCTTCATCATGCACTGCATCGGGCTGTTGATCGAACCGATAGCGGTATGGTCCGGGTGCAGATAGGGCGCCAGCACCCCGTGCCGCGCCGTCCCCACTGCCTGCATCATGCGGTCCGAGCCGATCGCGATCAGATGCGCAGCCGCACCGAGCGGGATCGCTGCCGGCCCCAGCCGGCCGGCGCCATAGGCCGCCATCGCGTCGACGATGTTGCCGACAAAGCTGCGGTCCTGCGGGCGGTCCGGGTTGGGGGCGAAGCCCGGCGCCTCGTCGCAGCACCAGACGATGGCATCGGCGGCGCGTTCGATCTCCTCTACCTTGTAGCGATCGGCGATCCGCTTGTAGCCCGCGAAATACAACACTTGCGTCCCTGCCGCGCGCAGCGCCGCGCCGATCGAGAACAGCACCGCGTTGCCGAGCCCGCCGCCGATCAGCGCCACCGTGGTAGCGGCGTGGATCTCGGTCGGCGTGCCGGTCGGCCCCATCAGCACCACCGGTTCGCCCGGGCGCAACAGCGCGCACAGGTCGGAACTGCCGCCCATCTCCAGTACGATCACCGATACCAGGCCACGCTCGGGGTCGGTCCAGGCGCCGGTCATCGCGAGGCCCTCCATCGCCAGCACGGTCTCCGGCCCGCCCGGTTCGGCCAGCCGCGGGGCCAGCATCTCGTAGTTCTGCAACCGATAGAACTGGCCCGGGCGGAAGGCGCGCGCGGCGGCGGGGGCACGCAGGACCACCTCGACGATCGTCGGCGTCAGCCGGTGCACCGCGTGCACCCGAGCCACAAGCTCGTCCCGGCAGCGCGCAATCAGCGCGGGGCCGGAGACCGGCGTCGCCGGACGCGCGGCCAAGCGGCGCGACACCACGGGGTAGCCCCGTTTCGCGCCGCCCATCGCCTTCACCACGTTGCCGAAGAAACTCGGGTGCAGATCGCCGAAGAAGCTGATCCAGCGGCCGTCGGGGGCGCGGTGCATCAGCACCTCGGCCGCATCGGGCTTGGCGAAGCCGCGCACCGGGCGGACCGGGGCGCCGTCCTCGTCCAGCGCCTGGAAGTAGCGGCCGTCGAGCGTGATCCGGCCGTCCTCGCGCGCCAGCACCGTGTTGGGCTGGGTGCCGGCGGCGACCAGGATGGCGCGGGCGGGCAGGGTCGCTTCGGTGCCGTCGGCGCGGACGCAGCGGATGGCATTGGCGTGGCCGAAACGATCGGTCTCCACCGCGACCGGGGTCAAGCCCTCGGCAAAGCGCACGCCCTCCTCCAGCGCCTTGGCCACTTCCTCGTGGTTGAGCGTGTAGGACGGGCTGTCGATCAGCCGCCGGCGATAGGCGATGGTGGCCCCGCCCCAGGCATCGAGCAGCACGGCGAGGCGCGGCGGACGCCCCTCCCCGGCCGCGGCTGCGCGCTCGGCGGCGATGGCGGCGGCGTGGGCCAGGAATTCGTCGGCGATCGCCGCCTGTTCTTCGCCCCAGCCGGCGCGCACCGCGGCGGTGCCGCGCTCGGCCACAAGCACGCCGTAGCGGGCAGCGAATTTCTCCACCTGGCGCACGTAGTAGGCGAGGCTTTCGGTCGCGGTGTCGATCGCCGTCAGCCCGCCACCGATCACCACCACCGGCAGCCGGATCTGCAAATTCGCGATCGACGACCGCTTCGCCGCCCCGGTGAGTTGCAGCGCCATCAGGAAATCCGACGCCGCCCGCACCCCGCGCGCGAGCCCGTTCGGGATGTCGAGCACGGTCGGCTTGCCGGCGCCCATGCACAGCGCGATGTGGTCGAACCCCATCTCCCACGCCGCATCGATCCCGAGCGTGCCGCCGAACCGCACCCCGCCGAAATGGGCGAAGCCCGCCCGCCGCTCCAGCAGCAGTCGTACCAGTTTCAGGTAGTTCTTGTTCCACCGCACGGTGATGCCGTATTCGGCCACGCCGCCGAACCCGGCCATCACCCGATCGTCCAGGTTCTCGTACAATGCGGCGACATCGCGCACCGGGGCTGCAGGATCGAAGCCGAGCGGTTCGATCTTCAGCCCGTCGATCGCGACCACCGTGTGGCCGTCGTTCAGCAGATGGTGCGCCAGGGTGAAGCCCGCCGGCCCCAGCCCCACCACCAGCACCTTGCGCCCGCTGTCGGGCCGCGGCAGCGGGCGGCGGATGTCGAGCGGGTTCCAGCGGGTGAGCAGGCTGTAGATCTCGAACCCCCAGGGCAGGCCGAGGACGTCCTTCAGGACCGAGGTTTCCGCCTGCGGAATATCGACCGGCTCCTGCTTCTGGTAGATGCAGGCCTTCATGCAGTCGTTGCAGATGCGGTGCCCGGTCGCCGCCATCATCGGGTTGTCGACCGCGATGGCCGCGAACGCGCCCAGCACCGCGCCCTCGGCGCGCAGGCTGTGCATCTCGCTGATCTTCTCGTCGAGCGGACAGCCGCTCAGGGTCACGCCGAACGGCGATTTCTGGAACCCGCCGGCCTTGCGGTCCGCCAGGCCCTTGGAGCAGGAATCCTTACCCTGCGCGTGGCACCAGATGCAGTAGTTCATCTGATCGAGCGCCTGCTGCGGCCCCATTCCCGCATCCGTCAGGCCGAAGCCGTCGCGCGGGCGCCAATCCGCCTCCGGCAGGCGCAGCATGGTCACGCCGTCCCGCTCGATCGTTTCCACGGCCACGAGATGCGCGGGGTCGATCCGGTGCGGCACGCGGAACAAGGTGCCGCCGGCGTGGGCGGCGTGCCCGGCCGGCGTCAGCGCGGCCCAGGCGGCGTAGCGCGCGGCGAGGTCGAGCGCCTCGGCCTCCCCGCCCGCTTCCCAGGCGGCGACGGCGCGGGCGAAACCGGACTCGGTCACGGCGCCGCCGGTGCGCGCGGCGAGATCGGCAGCCAGCGCGGGACCGTCGAAGCCGGACGGATCGGGGTATTTCTTCACCGCCTGGCGCTGCACGAACAGCCGCTTGCAGCGATGGATCGGGTCGAGCGCGCGGGTCGTCGCCACCAGCGCGTCCAGTTCCGCCTCGATGCCGAACAAGGTGCCCAGGAAACCGTCCAGCGCCGGGCCGAGCGCGACCACGAGATCGGCCTCGTCCTTGGTCGCCACCGCCTCCGGCGCCGCGCGGGCGGCGAGCAGGCGCGCCTGCACTGCGGGGTCCTGCGCCGCCAGATGGTTGAGGAACAGCTTGTCGAGCCGGATCAGCCCCTCGCGCGCGGCAAGGTCGGCAAACGTAAAGCCGAAGCCGGGCAGGCGGACTTCGGCACTCGGTCGGGCGTCCATCGGCGGCTGTATCCATCTGTCCCGGGCGCGGCGCCGCCGGCGGCGACTGGCCCACGCGCGCGCGGGACATGGGCGGAGCGACGGGGGGGCGTCAAGCGCCCCCGCCGCCCGGGACGGGATGGCTGGGTTGCCGGCGGGTCAGCCGGCGGCGAGACCAGACCAGGGCTCGCCCCACCGGTCGCCGTAGACGATCTCGGCCAGCGCGCCGCGGCCCACGGGACCGAAGCGGCCCATCGGGTAGCCGATCGGCAGGATGGCGTAGGAATGCACGCCCGGCGGCAGGCCCAGCGCCGCCTCGGCTTCTGCCTCGTACAGCAGGTGTCTGGTGGTCAGGGTCGATCCGAGCCCGAGGGCGCGCGCCGCCAGCAGCATGTTCTGCACCGCCGGGTAGATCGAGGCGCCGGACCAGCGGGTAGGCTTGGCGCTGCCCTCGTCCAGGCAGGCGACGATCCAGACCGGGGCCTCGTGGAAATGCCGGGTGAGATATTCGACCGCGGCGTGCTGGCGCTGGTAGCGCTCGGCACTGACGCCGGGCGGCGGCGCGGAGGCCAGGTAGCGCGGGCCGATCACCTCGTCGAAGGCGCGCTGGTAGAGAAGCTGCACCGCGCGCTTGATCGCCGGGTCCTTGAGCACCAGAAAGCGCCAGCGCTGCGTGTTGCCGCCGTTGGCCGCCGCGCTGCCGGCCTCCAGGATGCGGCGAATCAGATCGTCGGGTACCGGGTCGGGGCGCAGCCGGCGCATCGCGCGGGTGGTGCGCATGATCTCGAAGACATCGGTGGCGTCGGCCGGCTGGTCTGCCATTTTCCCCTCCCCCTTTGCCGCCCTGCGCGGCCGGAGGTGCAGGCTATACCATCCGCCCTTGCTCCGCCTCTCCCCCCGCTGCGGCAGGATGCGCGGGCGACGGGCCGGCGCGCGCAGGTGAGGATGGGAGATCGGTGGGGGAGACGCCGGTGGAGGCAAGAGTGGAGGCAAGATCGGTCGCGCCTGTCCCCGCCGACGCGACCGGCCGGGCGGCGGGGCGGCGCGCCAGCAGCTCATGACCAAGCGCGAAGCGGCGAAAATCATGCGGACTCATACGCCTGCTCCAGTCTCTGACAGTGCGGAGTGAACCCGGACAGTGTGACCAGAACAAGGCCGACGTGCACACGATGCGACGACGGCCGCGGCGGCCGGCCGGTGGACCGGCGGCGGTTGCCGCCGCAGTCCCCCCGCGCGATGCTGGCCGCAACGAAGGGAGGGAGGCCCGCACGATGACCGCACCCGCATCCCGCTACCCGGCCGCCTACGCCGCCTGGCGGCGCGACCCCGACGCCTGGTGGGCGGACGCGGCGCAGGGGATCACCTGGGACCGCCCCTGGGACCGCGTGTTCGACCCCGATGACGGACCATACGGCCGCTGGTTCCCCGGCGCCCGCCTGAATACCAGTTTCAACTGCCTCGACCGCCACGTCGCCGCCGGCCGCGGCGCGCAGCCGGCGCTGGTCTGGGACAGCGCGATGGAAGGCCGGGTCGAGACCTTCACCTACGCGGCCCTGCTGGAGCGGGTGGCGAAATGCGCCGGCGCGCTGGCCACCCTCGGGGTGCGGGCCGGCGACCGGGTGGTGATCTACATGCCGATGGTGCCGGAGGCGGCGATCGCCATGCTCGCCTGTGCGCGCCTGGGGGCGATCCATTCGGTCGTGTTCGGCGGCTTCGCCGCGGCCGAGCTTGCCGCGCGCATCGCCGACGCGCGGCCGAAGGTGATCGTTTCGGCGTCCTGCGGGCTGGAGCCGGGCCGGACGGTCGCCTACAAGCCGCTGCTCGATGCCGCCATCGCGCTGTCGCCGCACCGGCCGGACGCCTGCCTGATCCTGCAACGCGCCGCGCTGCACGCCGCGCTGACGCCCGGTCGCGACCACGATTTCCGCGCCGCCGAGGCCGCCGCCGCGCCACATCCGCCGGTGTCCGTCGCGGCCACCGATCCCTTGTACATCCTCTACACCTCCGGCACGACCGGCAAGCCCAAGGGCGTTGTGCGCGACAACGGCGGCCACGCGGTGGCGCTGTGGAACTCGATGCGCATGATCTACGGGCTGGACGCGGGGGAGATGTTCTGGACCGCCTCCGACGTGGGCTGGGTGGTCGGGCACAGCTATATCGTCTACGCACCGTTGCTGCGCGGCTGCACCTCCGTGATGTACGAGGGCAAGCCGGTCGGCACCCCGGACGCCGGCGCCTTCTGGCGGGTGATCGCGCAGCACAAGGTGAAGGTGCTGTTCACGGCGCCGACCGCGCTGCGCGCGATCAAGCAGCGTGATCCCGACGGCGCGCTGCTTGCGGCGCACGACCTTTCGTCCTTGCAGGCGCTGTATCTCGCCGGCGAGCGCTGCGATCCGCCGACCGGCCTCTGGGCGGCGGCGCTGCTGGGTCGGCCGGTCGTGGATCATTGGTGGCAGACCGAAACGGGCTGGCCGATCACCGCCGGTTTCCGCGGCTACGGGCTGTTTCCGTTCAAGCCCGGCTCCGGCGGCCGCCCTTGCCCGGGCTACGATCTGCACGCGCTCGATGATGCCGGCGCACCGCTGGCGGCGGGGATCACCGGCAACCTGGCGCTGCGCCTGCCGCTGCCGCCCGGCTGCGCGCCCACCCTGTGGGGCGACGACGCGGGCTACCACCGCGCCTATCTCGCCGATTTCCCCGGCTATTACCGCACCGGCGATGCGGGCAGCGTCGATGCGGAGGGCGACGTGTGGGTGATGGGCCGTACCGACGACATCATCAACGTCGCCGGCCACCGGCTGTCCACCGGGGCGATGGAGGAAGTGCTCGCCGCGCACCCGGACGTGGCGGAGTGTGCGGTGATCGGCGCCGCCGATCCGGTGAAGGGCCAGGCGCCGCTCGGCCTCGTGGTGCTGAAATCGGGCGTCGTGCGCGACGAGGCGGAGGTGGCGGCGGAGCTGGTGGCATTGGTACGAGAACGGATCGGTCCGGTGGCGGCGTTCAAGGACGCGCGGGTGGTGCAGCGGCTGCCGAAGACCCGTTCGGGCAAAATCCTGCGCGCGACCATCCGCGCGCTGGCGGACGGGCAGACGCCGGTGGTGCCGGCGACGATCGAGGATCCGGCGGCAATCGACGAGATCGCGACGGTCCTGGCGCGGGGGTGAGCCGCGGGGCGCACGCGCCCCACCCCCGTCCCGTTCAGGCCGACAGCGCCTGCGGGGCAGTGCGGACGCGCTTGACCAGCAGCTTGTTCAGCGCGTGGACATAGGCGCGCGCCGAAGCGACGATCGTATCGGTGTCGGCGCCCTGACCGTCCACCAGCTTGCCGTTCTCCTCCAGCCGCACCGTGGTCTTGGCCTGGGCGTCGGTCCCCTCGGTCACGGCGCCGACCGAGAACAGCACGAGGTTTGCCGTATGCGGGAAGATCTCGTGGATGGCGCGGAAGGTCGCATCGACCGGCCCGTCACCGGTGGAGGTCGCCCGTTTCACCACCCCATCGATCTCCAGCTCCAGCTCCGCCCGCTGCGGCGCTTTCGATCCGGCATGGATATCAAGCGAGACGAAGCGGATGCGCTGGTGGTCGCGCAGCACCTCGTCATCGACCAGGGCGACGATGTCCTCGTCGTAGACGACCTTCTTGCGATCGGCGAGGTCCTTGAAGCGGCGGAACGCATCGTTCAACTGGTTGTCGCCGATGCTGTAGCCCAGGGTCGCGAGCTTGTCGCGGAACGCGGCGCGGCCGGAGTGCTTGCCCATCACCAGGCTCGACTTGTTCCAGCCGACGCTTTCCGGGGTCATGATCTCGTAGGTGGCAGCGTGCTTCAGCACCCCGTCCTGGTGGATGCCGGCCTCGTGAGCGAAAGCGTTGCGGCCGACGATCGCCTTGTTCGGCTGCACGTCGAAGCTGGTGATCGCCGACAGCAGCTTCGAGACCTTCAGGATGTTGCGGGTCTCGATGTTGTTGTCGAACGGGATCGCGTCGTGGCGGGTGCGGATCGCCATCACCGCCTCCTCCAGGGACGCATTGCCCGCGCGTTCGCCGATGCCGTTGATCGTGGCCTCGACCTGGCGCACCCCGGCGCGGATGGCGGCGATCGTGTTGGCGACGGCAAGACCCAGGTCGTTGTGGTTGTGGGTGGAGAGGATGATCTTCTCGGTCCCCGGCACCCGCTCGCGCAGCATGGTGAAGATGCGGGTGATGTCCTCGGGCAGCGCGTAGCCCACCGTGTCCGGCACGTTGATCGTGGTCGCGCCGGCGCGGACCGCGGCCTCGACGCAGCGGCAGAGGAAATCGGGATCGGTGCGGGTGCCGTCCTCGGCCGACCATTCCACGTCGTCGGTGAACTGGCGCGCCAGGGTGACGCTGTCGGTGACCGCGGCCAGCACCTCGTCCGGTTCCATCCGCAGCTTGTATTTCATGTGCAGCGGGCTGGTGGAGAGGAAGCTGTGGATGCGCTTCCTTCGCGCCGGGCGTACGGCTTCGGCGGCGCGCAGGATGTCCTCCCGCCCCGAGCGCGCCAGGCCGCAGATCACCGGGCTGTCGTCGCGGATGCCGATCTTCTCGGCGATGGCTTTCACCGATTCGAAGTCACCGGGGGAGGCGATCGGGAAGCCGGCCTCCATCACGTCGATGCCGAGCTCGGTCAGGGCTTCGGCCATGCGCAGCTTCTCGGCAAGGTTCATCGAGAAGCCGGGCGACTGCTCGCCGTCGCGCAAGGTGGTGTCGAAGATGATGATGCGGTTGTCGTCCAGCGTGCCGAAGCTGGGATGCTCGATACTCATGGGGCCGGTCTCCGGGAATGGGTGCGCACAGGCTGCCAGGGTGTCCCCCCAGGGATGTCCCCTGAGCGAGGCCGGCGGCGCGAAACCTACCCCGGCGGGACGCTCAGGGGCGGGTAAGTCGAAGGAGGAGGGAGATCGGCCGCGCAGGCCGCAGGCGCGCGGAGCCGCGCACGATCGCGCGGGAGGCGCGGCAGGCCATGCGGGCGAACAGACAAAGCATTGCTCCACCTTAGCCGCAGACACGGCCGGAGGCAAGAGTGCGCGGTGATCAAGCAGGGCAGTCGGGCGAAGCTCCGGTCGTTCACCTCTCCCGCGCTGCGGGAGAGGTCGCCGTGCGCAGCACGGCGGGTGAGGGCATGAGGCACGATTCCCTCACCCGATTGCCCTGCGGTGATCAGGAGGGCAATCGCGTGAACGCCCCTTGCCCTGACCGTGGGGCGACGCACTCGCCCGGGCACACGACGCCGGCGCGGCGCCCGACGGCGCGCCCGGCGGTATTCCGGCCATCCGGCGGTTCAGCCGCCGGGACCGCCGGAGCCGGCCGGGATCGCCACGTTGAACAGGTCGGGATCGAACCGCCCGCCGGTTTCCGCATTCTCGAGCGTGACGGTCGTGCGCTGGTGCTGCGCGTCGGTGACCGTCCATTGCCGCAAGGTCAGCGGGTCGGTGCTGAACACCAGGGTCAGGCTGCCGTCGGCCGGGCTGGCGCGACGGTGCAAGGTGACCTCGACCTCCCCGGGCAGGTGGCGCACCGACGTCACCGCCACCGGTCCGGACAGGCGCACGTGACGGGCGAGCAGGATGCCGAGCGGGGTGCTGCCGACCGGCACCGTGCTGTTCTGTCCCAGCGACGAATCATGGAACACCACGAACCCGTCACCGGCGACGAGCAGGAACGGGCTCGGCGGCGCATATTGGAAACGCATGCGTCCGGGCCGTTCGAGCCAAGCGGTGCCTTCGCTCACCGCGCCATCCGGCGCGACCTGCAGGAAATGCGCCTTCAGCGTGTGGATCGCATTCAGATAGGTCTCGATCCGCGCGAGCTCTGCCGCCTCGCCCGCAGTGGCGGCAGGGGGCGGACGGGTCTCCCCGGCGGGCGCCGCGGCGCGCGGAGCCGCCAGGGGAACGAGCAGCAGGCCGAACAGCAGGCCGACCAGCGCCGCGAGCGACGCCACGGTGCGTGCCGGCGCGAGGATGCCGGCGGAGCGAAAGCGGGGATGGGACATGCCGCGCATGTGGCGCGCCCGCGCGGCGTTTGCAAACATGGCGCCCGCAAACATGACGCCGGCAAACACGGCGCCGCGTTCGGTCACCGGGCCGTGCGCAACGGCCGGCCGGGACGAAAACCCGGCCGCGCGACCCGAACGGCGAGACCAACGCCGGCGGGGCGGGCCGCCGCCGCGCTCAACCGCTCCCGGTGCCGCCGCGTGGCGCGGCGTGGGGGGGACCCGTGGGAGGCGGCGCCACCGGGACGGCAGGGGGTTGCGATGGCACAGCCTGCGGACGTCGGGCCGGCGGACCCGCACCGCCACCGGCCACCATTCCCGTAGCGGCCGCCGCGCCCACCG
Organism: uncultured Pseudomonadota bacterium; assembly: GCA_963832525.1. GTDB lineage: Bacteria > Pseudomonadota > Alphaproteobacteria > Acetobacterales > Acetobacteraceae > JAJZVS01. The sequence goes on along the minus strand of CAWHUC010000008.1, from coordinate 229,178 downwards.
GGCCCGGCGCCTCCGCGACAGGGCCCGTCGCCGTCGTTCCCGTCGGGGCGGCCCCCGCCGCAGTCGTTCCCGCAGGGTTCGTTCCGGCCGGGGTCGATCCCGCCAGGGTCATTTCCGCCGCCGCCGACCCCGCCTGGGTCGTACCCGCCTCGGCGGAGGAACCGACCCGCGTGTCCTCCCACCGGCGATAAGCCTGCAACTGCTGCTCGGTCGGGATGGTCCCGGTGACCGCCCCGGCGGTGTTGTGGAATTCGATCACCACCAGACCCAGCCCGGAATCCAGATGCTCGCTCGGATTCCCGACGCCGGCGGCGGGCGGCGGCGCGACCGCCGCCGTCGCGGGCACGACCGTGGCACTGCGCCGCTGCAGGGGCGCCGGAGCGGATGCTCCGGCGACCGGTGCCGCAGGCGGCAAGGAGCTGATCGGTGGAGGCGCCATCGAACGGACCGGAGGTGACCGCGCCGTCCTGGCGCCGGAAACATGCGACCCTGAGGCAAATCCCGCTAACAAACGGTAAACGCGGGCACCCCCGGGCCGGCCCCGCGCGTTCCGATCACGCCGCCCCGGATCTCACGCCGGCTCCGGCTGCCGGCCGCGCCGCGATCCGCCGCCACTCGGCCGGCCGCGATCCCATACGCCGGCTACCCGATATGCCAATCCTTGCGCGTGCTCAGCCACTGCCGCAACGCCAGCAGCCCGGGCATACCCAGCGCGAGGGTTCGCGCCGTCGCCAGCGCCGCCGCCCCGGTCAATGGCTGCAGGCCACTGGCGGCCAGCGCCGCCGCCACCGCCGGCTGCTGCACCGCGCCGCTCGCCGCCTGCCGCCAGAGCGCGACCATTCCCGCCGGGGTCAGTGCCGGCAACTCCAGGCCGAAGCCGAGTTGTGCCGCCGCGGCACAGGCCCGCCAGGCCCGGAACAGCGGCCCCGTGGGCGCACGACCGTGCAGGGTCGCGGCCAGCTCGGCGACATCCGGCACGCTCGGGAAGGCCGGATCGCGCCCCGGCGCGCCCGCCGCATCCGGCGCACCGAAACTCACCACCGGCCACAATCCATGTCGCGCCAGCCGGGCGGCGCGGGCCGCCACCCCCTCCCCGGTCAGCAGGACGGCATCGAGCTCGCCGCGCAACAGGGCCGCATCCGCCGCCGCCGGACCAAGCCCGTCGACCGGCCGCGGCACTCCGCCCAGCAGGGCGAGCGCCAGCAGGCCGGCAAGGTCCGGGCCGGGCAGCCGGTCCACCGCCAGGCGTACGACCGCCCCCGCCCGCAGCGCCGCCGCGCCGAAACTGCCCACCAGCACGCCCGGCGAGGCGGCAGCGAACACCGGCACCCAGGTCCCGACGTCGAACTTGGCGCGCGCCTCGCCGGCGAGCCAGGCCAGCACCGCGGCACCGGGCGCGAACAGCAAGGTGCGGCCGTCCGGGCTCACCCGAGCACCGAACTGGTTGGCGGCGGTCACGCCGTCCTGTCCGCCCACACTGGCAAGCGTGATCGCCGAGCCCGGCGGCAGGCCACGCGCCAGCGCCGGGGCCACCAGCCGCGCCCAGCGACCCGGCGCTCCGTCCACCGGGCCGGCGACCAGCAGGGTGGTCCCGTGGTGGAACGGATCGGTCGGAACGGCCTGATCACCCAGCGGCGTCAGCCGCACCGGGGCTCCGGGCAGCACTGCCTGCCCCGACCCGCGCAGCAGCGGCAGGGTAGCGAACAGGCGAAGCACGCGGCGCCGCCCAAGGGGCAGTCCAGGGGACGGCCCAAAGGACCACCCTGGGGGCGCCGCGGGATCGTCGAGGGGGGCGGTCATCGGCGGGCCTTGTCCTCCTCGGGGCGCGGCGCGGCCGCCGCCCCTCGATGACCCTTAGCGTGAACCTCGCCGGTGTCAAACTCGTGGCGGCGCGCCGAACCGCGGGTCCGCGATCGGGGGCACCGCGCGCCGGCCTTCTCCGGCCCTTCGCCGACGCGGCGCGTCCGGGCCGCGTCGGCGGCCAAAACCGCCCCGCGACGCCCGCCGCCCAGGGAGTCGCGGCCCGGCGCGGCATTCCCGCCATCGGCCCAGCGCACAGGTCCGGCCGGCAGCGGCCGATCCGAGGGGGGTGCGGTCCGGGGTCTCGGCCCAGGATCAGGGCCCCGGGGTCAGGACCCGACGCAATGGCTTCTTTGACTCAGATGTAGCCAAGGCTACATCATAGGCCCAAGGCTTCCTCTCCCCTTCCCCTTCGGCCACCAGGCACCATTTCCCCCGCATGATCGCCACCCGCAACGCTGTCGCTCCCGAACCGCCCGATCCCACCGGGCTGCTCGCACTGGCGCGCCTCTCGGCGCGCCGGCGCATGGGAAGCTGGCCGCGCCGCGCGCTGTCGTCGGGAGAACGGGCGTTGATGTGGCTGCTGCGCCTCTACGTCTTCGCCATGATGGCTGCGGTCGCGCTGCAGATCGTCCGCCTGGCGTGATCCGCCGGCCGGACCTGCCGGCCGGCGCCGCACGTGGCCCCGTGCCGGCCGGCGAGGACATGGCCCGCGCCCGCGGCACACTCGCGCGGGAACGGGCGCGGCGAACCCAGGGCGCGCTCGGGCGGATGCGCTGGCTGTGGCTGCTCGCCGGTCCCGGCATTCTGGTGTTCCTGGGCGAGAACGACGCCCCGAGCATGCTCTCCTACGCCGCCACCGGCGCCAGCTACGGCGTCGGCTTCTTCCTCCCGTTCGTTGCCGTCACCTTCGTGGTCGGCTTCGTGGTGCAGGAGATGGCAGCACGGGTGGGTGCGGCCGCCGGGCACGGCCATGCGGCGCTGATCTATGCCCGCTTCGGCCGGTTCTGGGGCAATTTCGCCATGGCCGACCTGCTGATCGGCAACCTGCTCACCCTGGTGACCGAGTTCATCGGCATCCGCGCCGGCCTCGGCTATTTCGGCATCCCGCCGGTGCTCGCGGTCGGCGGCGGTGCCGCGGTGGTGGTGCTGGTCGCCTCCACGGCGCGCTACACCCTGTGGGAGCGGATCACCCTCGGGCTCGCGCTCAGCAACGCCGTGTTCGTGCCGGTGGCGCTGCTGGCACGGCCGCACTGGGGCGCGGTGGGGCACGCCTTCGTCGCCTGGGGACCGCTGCCGGGCGGGCTGCGGCCGGACAGCATCCTGCTGATGGTGGCCGACGTCGGCGCCACCGTCACGCCATGGATGCTGTTCTTCCAACAGGGCGCGGTGGTCGACAAAGGACTGGGGCCGCGCGACATCGGCGGCGCGCGGCTCGACACGGCGCTCGGCGCCGCGCTGGCCGGGCTGTTCGGCATCGCCGGCGTGCTGGCGACGACGCCGCTGTTCCACGCCGGCATCAGTGCGGCGAATTTCCAGGCGGCGCAGTTCGCCGAGGCGCTGGCGCCCGCGATCGGCCCAGTCGGGGCGGCGTTGTTCGCCTTCGGCATCTTCGCCGCCGGGCTGGTGGCGGCGATCACGATTGCAACCTCCTCGGCCTATGCCTACGGCGAGGTAGCGCGCCGGCCGCACAGCCTGAACGTCTCGGTGCGCGAGGCGGCGCCGTTCTATGCGGTGCTGCTCGGGTCCACCCTGCTGGCCGGGGCGGTGGTGCTGATCCCGGGCGCGCCGCTGGAGACGATCGTGCTGATCGTCAACGTCATCGCCACCCTGGCGATGCCGCCGGCGCTGCTGTTCCTGCTGCTGCTCGCCAACGACGCCGAGGTGATGGGCCCGTGGGCGAACAGCCGGGCATGGAACCTGGCCGGCATCACCGTCACCGTGGCGCTGGTGCTGTGCGGGCTGGCCTATGGCGTATCGGTGGTGGCGCCGGGGCTGTTCGGCTGAACGTCGACGCGAAAACGTCCCGCCGGACGAACGCCCGCGGCGCGACGATCGTGCGGTCTGTCCCCCCGCGTCGCTGCTATGACATCACCTGGGACCTTCATCAGGGACTTCCCCCTGGGGACCTCCAGCGTGGAGGCTCCCGGGGCGACAGGAGACGCGTGGCGCATGAAGCAGCGGGCGGACGTGCTGGCGGTGGCGCAGGGGCTGGCGGAGAGCCGTGCCCGCGCCCAGGCGCTGATCCTGGCCGGCAAGCTGTTCAGCGGCGCGCAGCGGATCGACAAGCCGGGCACCTTGCTCGCCGACGGCACGCCGCTGACCTTGAGCCGTCCCGACCATCCCTGGGTCTCGCGCGGCGGCCTCAAGCTGGAGCACGGGCTGCGCGCCTTCGCCCTGGCGGCTTCGGGGCGGGTGTGTCTCGACATCGGCGCCTCCACCGGCGGCTTCACCGACGTGCTGCTGGCGCACGGTGCGGCGCGAGTGCACGCGGTCGACGTCGGGCACGGGCAACTGGCGTGGAAGCTGCGCACCGATCCGCGGGTGGTGGTGCACGAGCGAACCAACGCGCGCTACCTCGATGCGGCCGTGATCGGCGAGCCCGTGCAGGCGCTGGTGTGCGACGCGAGCTTCATCGGGCTCGCCACCCTGCTGCCGGCCCCGCTGGCCCTGTGCGCCCCGGGTGCCTGGGCGATCGCGCTGATCAAGCCGCAGTTCGAGGCCGGCCGCGCCGCGGTGGGCGGCAAGGGCGTGGTGCGCGACCCCGCGGTGCACCGGGGGGTCTGCGCGCAGGTGCGCGCCTGGTGGACCGCCCTCCCCGGCTGGCGCGTACTGGGCGTGGAGGAAAGCCCGATCACCGGCCCGGAAGGCAACCGCGAATTCCTGATCGGCGCGGTGCGCGACGGCCCGACACGGGCGGGCTGACGCCGCCAGCTCGCCGGTGCGGCGGAGCGTTCCGATATCGCCGATCGGCACGGGTTCCACCGCGCCGCACCGCCGCCCGCGCCGCGTCGCTCAGCTCGACTTTCCGCAATTTCGCGAACCGGCTGCTGGGCAGAGCCGAGGGATTACGACTGGGTTTGCGCCTTCGCGATCCAGCAGGATTTTTACCACGGAGGAAGCGCGGAGGGCCACGGAGGCTTTGTGCTTCCCCGACTGCCGGGGCAGCACGCGGCCTCCGTGGCCCTCCGCGCTTCCTCCGTGGTAGAATCTGGCGATTTCGCGAGCCGCACGATCGGCGCGGCCGGTGCGTCGGGACCGCGCCAACCGCGGCCCCCATCGGTCCGCAGGGTCCGAGCGATTGCTGCGGGGCCAGGCAACCGGTGGCGCAGCGACCGCCATCCAGGCCGGCGCGCCGTGGCGTCCAGCGGATATCTTTGAGGTCCCGACAGGGAACGGATAATTATCTACGCTCTTCTTGCGAGCCCTGTTGATGAGGGGCCGGGCAGAAGAATTATTCAGCCGCAGATGTACGCTGATGCACGCAGATGGTCCGAGCGGACCGGCCGGCCGGCAGCATCCTCGGTCGCGCGAGGTCGGCCGGGATCGCTACAGCGGCACGGGGCATCAGCGTGCATCAGCGTACATCTGCGGTTGAAATCCCTGTGCTTCCTTGCGCCGGCACGAGGCGGGGAAGCCGAACCCGGCCCGCTGCCGCTCGACCCGCCGCCGCCACCGTGCAACAGGGTTCGCAATAAGAGCGATTATCTAATACCAATCCGCCAAGAGACTGACGTACTGCCAGCCTCGAACCCTTCCCGTCATGGCCGGCCCTGAGCCGGCCATCTGCCCCCGATCATCCGTGCGCAGATGGCCGGCTCAGGGCCGGCCATGACGGGAGGCGCCGGGCCGGCACGCAAGGGCAAGAGTCGAATTCGAAGCGGGTTGGTATAATTCCGGCCAGACCGGTCATCCTAATCTGTGGAGATTGGCTGCCGCATGGCCTGAAATGCGGAAAGTCGAGCTCAGGCCCCGACCGACTGCACCGCGCTGAACGGCACCGTCAGCGCGCCGATACCGAGCTGGAGTCCCGACGCCGTATTCTGCACTCCGGTCGCCGTGCCGGTGACCGAGAAGGTCAGCGGCGTCGTGCTGCCGTCCGTGTTCGCGCCGATGACGGAGATGCTGTAGGCGCCGTCCGGCACCGTGTTGCCGGCATTGTCGGTGCCGTCCCAGGTCCAGGTGTTCTGCCCGGCGGTCGCGTTCAGGCTCACGCTGCGCAGTGTCTGCCCATTGCTGTTGTCGATCACGATCGCCGCCGGCTCGGCGGTAGGTGCGGTGAAATTGACGCTGCCGGTGCCGTTCTGCAACGGGATCTGCGTCGCGGTCACGGTCACCGGCTTGCCGGTCATCGCCGTGCCCTGCATCACCTGACCGGACTGCGTGAGCTGGATCAACTGGGTCAGACTGGAATTGGTATTGATCTGCTGCTCCACCCCCGAGAACTGCACCAGCTCCTGGGTGAACTGGTTGGTGTCCATCGGGCTGGTCGGATCCTGGTTCTGCATCTGGGTCATCAGCATGCCGAGGAAGTCGGAGAAATTGCCGGACAGCGCCGATAGCGCCGCCTGTCCGGTCTGCGCGGCGGTGGTGCTGCTCGTGGCGCCCGTCGTGCTGGGAGCGGCGGCAGCGGTGGCCGCGCTGCTCGCCGCGGCGGTGGCGGCGGCCAGCGCCGCGCTCTGCTGGGCGGCGACGGAGGCAAGGCTCATGGCGGGTCTCCCGAAAGAACGTGCTGTGCGGGTGGGCGGGCTCAGGCGGTGATATCGATACCGGCACGAACGGCGCGCGCAGCGACGGCCAACGTGGCTTGCGTGTCCGCGCTGCCGCCGAAAGCCGCCGCGACGGCCCGGGGCGTGCCGCCGGAACCGCCCTGACGGGCGAAGCCGCTCCCCGACCCCGTCCCCGCGCCGCCGGCGCCGAGCTGGAAACTGACGCTGCGTCCCGCCGCCGGCACGCCGGCCTGGTCGAGCGCGCGGTGCAGTTGCGCCTGGTCGTGCACCAGCAGGCCCAGGGTCTGCGGGTGCTGCGCGACGATCTCCACCTGGGTCGGACCGTCGGCGGCGCGATGCAGGGTGATCTGCACGGTCCCGAGGTCGGCCGGGTTCAGCAGCAGGCTGAGCCGGTGGGTCCCCGCGGGGCCGCTCGCCAGCGCCACCACGGCCGGCGCGACCTGCGCCGGCGCGGAAGGGGGGGCGGCGGGGCCGGTCCCGCCCGCGGGCGCGATGTTGGTAGCGGGATTGGCAGCGGGCGCGAGCGCGGACGCCGCGGTTCCGGCGAGACCGGCTCCGACAGCGGCGGTTCCGCCGGGATCGGCGGGCAGCGCAGGCAACGCGGGGGAAGGTGGCGCCGCCGGCCCGGGCGGAGCGGCGGCGGAGGACGCGGGGTCGGCACGCGTCCCCGCCGCATCGGCCCCGGCCTGACGCGGCCCCCCGGGCATCGCGCCCATGCCGGTCCCCCGGTCATGCGCCGCACCCACGGCCGAAGCCGCACCGCTGCCGGCTGTCGCTGCCGCGGCGACGGCGCCGCTCGCGGATGGCGGCGCCGCCGCCGCCGGAGCGATGACGACGGGAAGGACGGGTGTGCTTCCGCTGCCGGCCTGCATCCCCTGGTCCGCCCGGGTCGTCTGACGCTTCCGGGCGGCGGGCTCGGACGGGTCGACGCCGTGCCCGGTCGACGCAGCGGAAGATGCGGCCGTGCCGGCCGCCGCACCGGCCGCGGCGGGAGCCGCCAGACCGACGAACGCAGCCGCCACCGCGGTGCCCGCCGGCCCTTGCCCGGCCGTGGTCGTTGCCCCGGGGGAAGCCACCGCCGATGCCCCGGGAGAGGTACCGCCTGGGGAAGCCCCAGGGGACGCGTCACGGGATGCGTCACGGGACACGTCACGGGACACGCCGGGAGGCGTGCCGGGTGACACGCCGGGGGAAGTCCCGCGGGAAGTGCCGGGGGTGGCCTCGGCAGAAGCCGCAGCGGAAGGCCCGGACGGACCACCCTGGCCGGGCTCGCGGGAGGCGACAGTAGCGGCAGGGGCGGTCGCTGGGGAAACGTCCTGCAAAACCGTGTTCGGGGACGTCACGCCCAAGGACGCGGCCCCTGATGACGCGGCCCCTGATGACGCTGCCCCTGGGGATGCTGCCCCTGGGGATGCTGCCCCTGGGGGTGCTGCCCCTGGGGGTGCTGCCGCTGGGGATGCTGCCCGCGGGGACGCAACTCTTGGAGACGCGCCCCCTGGAGACGCAGCCGCCGGGGACACGGCGGCAGGCGCTGCCGCAGCGAGCGCCCCGGCAACCGCTGGGGCAGCAACCGCGGAAGCGAGGTCGGAGCCGCCGGACGTCGCGGGACCGCCGGGCAACGTCGGCCCGACTGCCGGCGTTCCGCCCGCGGCGGCGGACCCCGCGTCCCCGGCGTTGTCGTGCTCCCCGACCGGCGGAGCGCCGGCCGCACCGGCGGCGGTCGCGCCACCGGGCCGATCGGCGGCGCTGCGGCCCGTCGCGGCCGGGTCGGCGGCGCGCCGGGCGCTGGAAAGGTCGGCGGCGAAGCTCGGCCCCGAGGCGGGCTCCGCACCCGCGCGGGCACCCGCCGCGGCGGAGGCGGGCGCGGCTGCGGCAGCGAGGGCGGGCGGGACGACGTGCATGGCAGAACACTCCGGCCCGGAGCAAAGCAAGTCCGGGGCCAGCGTCGGCGCAGCGGGCCGACCCGGATTGCGCCGCCCGGCATGATCGCGGCCCCCCGGTCCGGCAGGCGCGGCCCGGCACGATCGGCCCGGCACTTCCTGCCGGGCGGGGCCGCGCGTCGACCGGCCGCGCCCATGGTCCGTTCCCGCTACCCGCAGGCGCAGCCGGTTGCACCGCCCGCCGCCCCGCCGCTGCCGCCACCTTCCCGCCCGTCCCGACCGGCATGCTTCCTGGAATGCTCCAGACACGCTTCCTGGCACGCTTCCTGCGTTAGCCCCGCCGGACCTGTATCCCGGAGCCTCCCATGTCCCTGTTCGGCGCGCTCAACACCTCGGTCAGCGGGCTCTCCGCCCAGTCGGCCGCGTTCGGCAACATCAGCGAGAACGTGGCGAACAGCCAGACCGTCGGGTTCAAGGCGGTCGACACCAACTTCATCGACTACCTGACCACCAGCACCGCGCAGCAGAACGAGCCGGGCGCCGTCGTCACCCGCCCCGACTACACGAACAACGTCCAGGGCACGATCACCCAGAGCAGCGATCCGACCGCGCTCGCGATCTCGGGCCAGGGGTTCTTCGCGGTGTCGGAACAGAACGGCACCGTCGCCGGCAGCACCGATCCCACCTTCAACCCGCAGACCTATTACACCGACGCCGGCGACTTCCAGCCGGACGCCAACGGCTACCTGGTCAACAGCGCCGGCGAATACCTGCAAGGCTGGACCGTCGATCCCGCCACCGGCGCGGCCAACCAGTCGCAGCTCGCGCCGATCCAGGTCACCCAGACCCGGTTCAACCCGGTCGCCACGTCGCAAGTGAGCCTGTCGGCCAACCTGCCGACCACGGCGCCGGCCGGCACGCCGATGTCCTCCCAGGTCGATGTGTACGATTCGCTCGGCAACAGCCACGCCATCACATTGAGCTGGACCCAGCTCGGCACCAACGACTGGTCCGTGTCCATGACCTCGCCCGACGCCGTCCCGACCACGATCGGCACCGCGGAGGTCCAGTTCGGCACCAACGGCGTCGCCGCCGGCACCATCGGCAACTTCGGCGCCGTCACCGGCGGCGTCACCGCCGCGGCCTATGCCGCCAATGCGCCGGCCGACCTGACGCTCACCACCAATTTCGGCTCCGGCGCGCAGACGATCAGCCTGGGGATGGGCAATTTCGGCCAGGCCAACGGGGTGACCCAGTTCGCCGCCAGCGCCTACAGCCTCGGCAACCTGAGCCAGAACGGCGTGGCGCCCGGCGGCTTCACCGGCATCACGATGAACGCCAACGGCGATGTGATCGCCAACTACAACAACGGCCAGTCGCAGACCGTGGCGCAGGTGCCGGTGATCACCTTTGCCGCCCCCGGCGCGTTGCAAAGCCAGAACGGCCAGGCCTTCACCTCCACCACCGCCTCCGGCAACGCCATCGCCCAGGCCGCTGACAACAACGGCGCCGGCAGCCTGGTCACCGGCTCGGTCGAGGGATCGAACGTCGACATCGCCACCGAGTTCAGCAGCCTGATCGTCGCCCAGCAGGCCTACGGCGCCAACGCCAAGATGCTGACCACCGCCGACCAGTTGTTGCAGACCACGATCAACATGATCCAGTGAAACCCGGGAATCCGTCGCGATCGCCGCCATGAGCCTCGATGCCGCCCTGTCCATTGCCGCCGGCGGGATCGCCAACGTCAGCGCGCAGCTCGCGCTCGTTTCGCACAACGTGGCGAATGCCGGCACGCCGGGGTATGCGACGGAGGTCGGCACGCAGACCGCCGTCGATGCCAGCGGCATCGGCATGGGCGTCGCGACCGGGCCGGCGATCCTGCTCACCGACGCCGCGCTGCAAAACGCGGTGCAGGCGCAGGCCTCCACCGTCGCCGGGCTCACCACCCAGCAGAGCGCGCTGCAGGCGATCGATGCGGTGCAGGGCACGCCGGGCCAGGGCCAGGATCTGGCGAGCCTGCTCGGGGTGCTCGGCAACCAGTTCTCCACCCTGCTGAACGATCCCACCAGCCCGACGCAGCAGAGCGCGGTGGTCGCGGCCGCCGGCACGCTCGCGACGCAGATCAACACCCTGAGCGGCACCTATACCGCGCAGCGGCAGAGCGCGCAGAACGCGATCGTCGCCGAGGTCGGGACAGTGAATTCGGCGCTGTCGGCGATCGGCGCCCTGTCGGACCAGATCATGGCCGCCAAGGCCGCCGGCACCAGCACCGCCGATCTGGAGAACCAGCGCAACGCGCAGGTCGCGACCCTGGCGCAGACCCTGAGCGTGAACACCCTGGTGCAGCCGAACGGGGACATGATCGTCACCACCGCCTCCGGCACCGAGCTGCCGACGCACGGGCCGGCCGATCCGCTCTCCACCAGCGGAGCCAACGTGCAGCCGGGTTCCTATTATCCCGGCGGCATCCAGCCGATCCTGCTGGGCGGGACGGACGTGACCACGGCGCTGACCGGCGGGCAGCTCGGCGCCAACCTCACCCTGCGCGACACCACCCTGCCGACCGACCAGGCCGAGCTCGACGAATTCTCCCAGAACCTCGCCTCGCGCTTTTCGGCCCAGGGGCTTACCCTGTTCACTGACGGCTCGGGCGCGGTGCCGGCGGGCGGCGGCGCGCCGGTGCAGTCGGGCTATGTGGGCTTCGCCGCGGTGATCCAGGTGAACCCGGCGGTGACCGCGACACCCTCGCTGGTGCGCGACGGCACCACGACGATCGCCGGCAGCCCGACCGGGGCGAGCGCCTTCACGCCCAATCCGGCCGGCGGACCGGCGGGGTTCTCCACCCTCATCACGCGCATCGTCGATTTCGCCCTGGGCGCGGACGCACAAACCGGTGTCGCGCAGCCGGCGTCCAACACCACCGGCCTCGGCCCCACCGGCACCCTGACGGCGCCCTACACCGCACCGGCCGCGCTCGGCGACATCGCCAACGCCCTGGTGGGCGCCCAGGCAGCACAAAGCGCGGCGACCACGAGCCAGCTCAGCACCGAGCAGGGCGTGCAGACCACCCTGCAAGGCCAGCTCACGACCCAGTCCGGCGTGAACATGGATACGCAGATGTCGCAGATGATCGCCTTGCAGAACGCCTATGGCGCCAACGCCAAGGTGATGGCCGCGGTGCAGTCCATGTTCACCCAGTTGCTGAGCGCGATCCAATGAGCGGGGCGATCGGCGCCGCGAGCTACGCCGGCTACGGCACCATGACCAGCCTGATCGCCGATGCGCAGACGGTGAGCCAGAAGCTCGACCAGCTCACCAACCAGGCGAGCACCGGGCTGATCGCGCAGACCTATGCCGGCCTCGGGTCGGGGGCGTCGATTTCGCTCGACCTGCACCCGCAGCTCGCGGCGATGCAGACCTGGCAGAACAACATCAACGCCGCCACCGGCACCATGGGGGTGACGCAGACGGCGATGACGCAGTTGCAGTCGATCGCGTCGAGCTTCTACGCGCAGATGGACACGCTGAACGGGCTGAACCCGTCGGATGTCGATACCGTCGCCGCGTCCGCGCAGCAGGCGCTGGTAGAGGTCGCGGGGCTGCTCGATACGACCGACGGCAACACCTATGTGTTCGGCGGTGCCGACAGCACCAACCCGCCGGTGCCCAATCCGGACGGCATCCTGAGCTCGGGCTTCTATACCCAGATCAACACGGCGGTCGGCGGCCTGTCCGGCGCGGGGGCGGCGGCGACGGCGGCCTCGACCCTGGCGATCGCGAGTTCCAACGCGGCCGGCACCTCGCCGTTTTCCGCTTACATGTCCCAGCCCGCGGCCACCTTGCAGGCGCAGATCCCGCAAGTGCAGACCGGCGCCGGGCAGACGCAGTCGATCGGCCTGCTGGCGAGTGCGAACACCTACGTTGCCTCCACCGGCAGTTCCACCACCGGCTCCTACGCGCGCGACCTGATGCGGGCGCTGGCGACGGTCGGCTCGCTGTCGAGTTCGCAGGTGAACGACGCCGGTTTCCAGGGCCTCGTTTCCGACACCTACACGAGCCTGGGCGGCGTCGTGACCGCGATGGCGCAGGACGCCGGCGTGCTTGGCAACCAGCAGACGGCGCTGACGGCGATCGGCACGCAGTTGACGGACCAGACGACGGCGCTGACGGCGCAGGTCTCGCCGGCGGAGAACGTCGATATGGCGCAGACCCTGTCCAATCTGACCCTGGTGCAGACCCAGTTGCAGTCCTCCTACCAGCTCATCTCGGGAGAATCCGCGTTGTCGCTGGTGAAGTTCCTGCCGGTCGGGTGATCCGTGATGCCCAGTATTCACCCGGCGTTAACCCGAGCGCGCCACGATGCCGCGCTGCCCGCAAAAGGCGGGGCAATCCGCAACCCTGTGGGCAATAGGAAAACACCATGTCCAGTACTCTGAACTCGATCAATACCAACGTCGGCGCCATGGTGGCGCTGGAATCGTTGAACACGACCACGATGCAGCTCAACGCCACGCAGAAGCAGATCTCCACCGGCTATGCGGTGGCGGACGCGACCGACAACGGCGCGGCCTATGCGGTGGCGCAGCGAGTGCGCTCGGACGTGAGCGCGCTCACCACCGCCAACCAGCAGTTGGGCGGCGTGCAAGGGCTGCTGTCGACCACCAACACGTCGCTGAACGACATCCAGAACACCATGAGCAGCATGCGCGATGTGCTGGTGTCGCTGGCGAGCGGCAACGTGTCGGGCAACCAGCGCACCCAGTATGAGCAGCAATACACGTCGCTGCTCGCCAACGTGAAGAGCTTCGTCCAGGACTCGAGCTACAACGGCAAGACCTTGATCGGTAACATCACCGGCAGCACGGGGACCTTCTCCTCGGTCTCGGTGGTGCGCAACGAGGTGGGCTCGACCTACGGCATCGGCACGTTCAGCGGCTCGAAGCTGTACGGCTCGCTCAACTTCACCTCCACGCAGTTGAACGGCGCCAGCACGGTGGCGGCGCTGATCACCAACACCGGCACCTTCCTCAACAAGTTCAACTCGGTCGGCACGGCGCTCAATACCTACGGCTCCAACACCAACTACGTCAGCAACCAGATCAGCTTCAACAGCGCCAAGATCGACAGTCTGAACCAGGGCATGGGAGCGCTGATCGACGCCAACCTGGCGCAGGAATCGGCGCAGTTGCAGGCGTTGCAGATCCGCCAGCAGCTCGGCACGCAGGCGCTGACCCTGGCGAACCAGACGCCGAACACGCTCCTGACCCTGGTCAAGAACGCCTGATCGGGACGACGTGACATGGGGCGGCGCAAAACGCGCCGTCCGGTCGCCTGCCGCCGGCCGGTCCGTCGCGGGCCGCCGGGCCGGCGAGCAAGGACGGTCTGATGTCGAACCTGGTTCTGGAGCTGCGCCAAGGCGAGCTCATGATCGTCAACGGCGCGCCGATCCGTTTCCGCACCCGCTCGCGGATCGAGCTGACCGCGCACGCGCGCTTCCTGTTCGGCAAGCAGATCATGCTTCCGGGGGAGGCCGACACCCCGGCCCGGCGCATCTATTTCGCCCTGCAATCGGCCTATATCGGCGACGACGACGAGCGGGCGCGTGGCCTTGCCACCGCGCGGGAGCTGATCGCGGCGTTCCGCGAGGCGACCACCTCGGCGCTCGCGCGCGACATCCTGGACCGCGTCCTGGCCGCGGCCGAGGCCGACGACGGCTACCAGGCGCTCAAGCTCACGCGCCGCATCATGCGCCACGAGGACGCCGTGCTCGGCCTCGCCGCGCCCTCCCGTTCCCCCGAACCGATCGAGGAAATCCCCGCCCCATGTCCCGCATGATCGACGCCGCCCGCGCCTACCAGGCGGGCGCCTCCCACCGCAGCCTGCGCGCGCAGGAAGCCGAAGTGTTCCAGATGACCAACGCCGGCCTGCGCGCCGCCCGCACCAGCGGGCCGGTCGCGCAGGTGCGCGCGCTGGCCGACAACCGCCGCCTCTGGACCACGGTAAACGACCTGATGCGCGATCCGAACAACGCGCTGCCGGTGGAATTGCGCGCCGCGATCTTCTCGGTCGGCCTTGCCGTGCAGCGGGAGATGGAGCGGCCAGCACCGAATTTCGAGTTCCTGATCGCGATCAACGAGAACCTCGCCGCCGGCCTGGCCGCCGGCTAGGCAGGCCGCCGCAGGAGATCGCCGCCATGGGCACCACGCTCAACAGCCTGCCCGGCCTGTCGTCGCTGTTCGCCGCCGTCTCCGGCAGCGGCAGCACGACATCGAGCCTGCTCGGCGCGATCTACAACACCGGCACCACCGGGGTGAGCCTGGGATCGCAGAACCCGATCACCGCGCTCACCAACGCCGAGACGAACCAGACCCAGGACATCAAGGCGACCGCCGCGGAACCCGCGGTGCAGCGCGCGATCACTGCCTTCACCAAGGCGGTGCAGACCGCGACCAGCCCGCAGCAGTTGCTGTCCAACCCCACGGTCATGCAGGTGCTGCTGACCGCAAACGGGCTGGCCGACCAGATCCCCTATACCGCGCTGGCGCAGAAGACCCTGTTGTCCAACGTCAACGACACCAATTCTCTGGCCAACCAGCTCACCGACACGCGCTGGAAGCCGGTCGTGCAGACCTATGATTTCGCCAACAAGGGCCTGTCGGTCATCCAGAATCCCAGCGTGATCTCCACCATCGCCAACGCCTATGCGGAAGTGACCTGGCGGACCTCGCTCGATGCCACCACGCCCGGGCTGTCGAATGCGCTGACGTTTCGCCAGGAAGCCTCCACGATCACCAATGTCGATCAGATCCTGGGCGATCCGGTGCTGCGCAGCGTGGTCACCACCACCTTGGGCATTCCGTTGCAGATCGCCTTCCAGCCGCTGGAGGCGCAGCAGAAGGCGATCACCTCGCAGCTCGACATCACCAAGCTGCAGGACCCGACTTACGTCCAGCAGTTCGCCCAGCGCTACCTGATCGCGATGGCGCAGAGCGCCTCCACCAGCACCGCGACCCAGCCCAGCATGGCCGCGCTCGCGGTGCAGGCGCAGGGCCTGGTGGTCTGAGCTCAAAAGGAGCCCAAGCCGATGGATACGTTCGCCGCCCAGCCGGATCCCGACATCCTCGGCCGCCGCGTGCGCGAGATGATCGACGCCGGCAAGCTGAACGCCGCGCGCGCGGTGCTGGCGGCCCTTGGCCGGCTCGCCCCGCCCGGGCCGGCGACGGCGGAGCTTGGGGCGCGGCTGGCACTCGCGGCCGGGCAGCTCGATCGCGCGGCGGCGGAGCTTGACGTGGCGGTGGCGGCGGCGCCGACCCACGCCGGGCTGCGCCGGCTGCGCGCCGATGTGCGCCACCGCCGCGGCGAGCACGTGCCTGCGGCGATCGATGCGGCGGAGGCGGTGGCGCTCGACCCGCGCGATCCGTCCGGCAAGGCGATCCTCGGCGTGCTGATGACCGAGCTCGGCCGCCCGGCCGACGCGGTCGCCTGCCTCGCCGAGGCGGTGGACGCGGAACCCGCCAACGCCGCCTTCGTCGAAGCCCTGGCCGCGGCCCAGGCCGCTGGCGGCGATACCGAACGTGCCGGCGCCACGCTCGCCGCCGGCATCGCCCGCATCCCCGGCCGGGTGGAACTGCGCAACGCCGCCGTGCTGATGGCGATCCGCCGGCGGGATTTCCCTGCGGCCCACGCGCTGGCCGAGGCGGCGCGGCAGATCGGCGTCGCCGATGCCTGCCTGTTCGGCCTGCTCGGCCACACGCTGTCCTGCCTCGGCCGGCATGAAGAAGCGACCGAGGCGTACGACGCGGCGCTGAAGCTCGGCCCGCACGATCCCTATGTGCGCCACCTGGTCGCCGCCTCCGGCGCGCTGCCCGGTGCCGATCGCGCGCCGTCGCCCTATGTTCGCGCGGTATTCGAGGGCTACGCGGACCGGTTCGAACGGCATCTGGTCGCGCTCGGCTACCGCATCCCCGGGCGATTCCGCGCCGTGCTACAATGCCTCTCCCCCTGGACGGACGGCGGCGATTGCGGACCCACGCTCGATCTCGGCTGCGGCACCGGGTTCGTCGGGCTCGCGGTGCACGACCTGCCGATCGGCCCGCTGCACGGCGTCGATCTTGCCCCGCGCATGCTGGCCCGCGCCGCGGCCAAGGGGATCTATGCCAGCCTGCGGGAGGCCGACGTGCTGACCGTGCTCGCCGAACCCGAGCCCGCGTACGGGCTGATCCTGGCTGCCGATGTCCTGTGTTATTTCGGCACGCTCGACCCGCTGCTGACCGCCGCGCACGCACGGCTGCGTCCCGGCGGGCTGATGCTGGTCTCCGCCGAATCGCCGGCAGCCGAGGAGACCGCGCCGCCGCCCTGGCGGCTCGGCCGCCAGGGACGCTATGCCCACACCGAAGCCTATCTGCGCGCCGCGGCCGAAGCCGCCGGCTTCGTCGTGCGTGCGCTCGACGCCGAGACCCAGCGCTTCGAGAACGACCTTCCGGTGCCCGGCCTGCTCGCCGTGCTGGCCCGCCAATGATCTCCCGGGCATGATCCGACCCCGGATCGAAGATCCGGTGCTGGATGGGCTCGGCCATGCCGAGGCCCTGCACGTCCTGCGCGCCGCCGCCGCCGCCGGCACCGTCTCCCCGGTGACCCGCCTCAACCTCGCCATCGCCGAGGATCAGGCCGGCTGCTCCGCCCACGCCCGCGATCTGCTGCGCGACCTCGCCGTCCTGCTCCCCGAATGGGACGAGCCGCCGTTCCGCCTGGGTCAGAGCCTGCGCGCCGCCGGCCGCGCCGCCGAGGCCGCCACGGCCTACGACCAGGCGCTGGAACGCAACCCGGCCCGTCCGGAGGCCCTGGTCGCCCGCGCCGCCCTCCATCTTGCCTCCGGAGAGACCGAAGCCGCCCGCAGCAAGCTGCTGCATTGCTGCGGGATCGCACCGGATCGCGCCGAAGCCTGGGACCTGCTCGGCCTCGTCCTGCAAGCCTCGGGCGACCTCGCCCTGGCGGAGACCGCCTTCGCCGAGGCCAGCCGGCGCGAACCGCACCGGCTCGACTATGCGCTGCACCGCGCCGAGGCTTCCGCGCGCGCCGGTACCACCGAGGCCGAACTCGCCCGGCTGGCGCAAGACACCGAAGCCGACCCGCTGAACCCGGTTCCGCTCGCCGCCACCGGCCTGCTGCTGGAACGCAGCGCCCGACGGGAGGAGGCGATCGAGGCGCTGGAAGCCGCCGCCGCGCTGGCCCCGGACTCCGCCGCGATCGCCCGGCTGCACGCCGGGCTGCTCGCCCGCACCCCGCGGGTGGCGGCAGCCGAGGCGGCGCTCGCCCGCGCCGTGGCGCTCGATCCGGCCGACCGGGCGCTGCGCAACGACCACGCCGCCGTGCTCATGCGCATGCACCGGCATGCGGAGGCGCGGGCGCTCCTGCAAGCCGTGCTGGATGAGGGCGGGCCGGACGCCAACGTGATGTGCAACCTCGCCAACGCCACGGTGAACCTCGGCCTGCATGCCGAGGCGCTGGCGCTGGCGCGCGCGGCGGTGGCGCTTGCTCCCGACGCGGTGCTGCCGCAGCGCACCTTGGCCAACGCGCTGCCGTATTGCCCCGGGGCGGACGGGCTTGGCGTCGGCGCCGGCACCGTGCGCGACGCGCTCGCCGCCACCTCCGCGCGCCTGCGGCGCGGGCCGGCCCCGGTATTCGCCAACACGCCCGATCCCGGGCGCAAGCTGCGGCTCGGCCTGCTGTCCGGCACGCTCAAGACCCATCCGGTGGGCTGGCTCACGGTGGCGGGGTTCGAAACCCTGGATCCCGCCGCCTTCGCGGTGGTGGCCCTCGCCCCGTCGGCGGGCGCGGACCCGATCGCGCGCCGCTTCGCAGCCCTCGCCGCCGAGTGGCACGACACCGAAGCGCTCGCCGATGCCGCGCTGGCCGAGCAGGCCCGCGCGCTCGGCATCGACATCCTGATCGACCTCGGCGGCTACGGCGACGCCGGGCGCATGGCCGCCTGCGCGCATCGCCTGGCCCCGGTGCAGGTCAAGTGGGTGGGCATGCAGACACACACCTCCGGCCTCGCGGAGATGGACTGGATCATTACCGACCGCTGGGAAACCCCACCGGCGCTCGAACCCACCTACACCGAACGCCCGCTGCGCCTGGCCGACGGCTACGTCTGCTACAGCCCGCCGCCCTACGCGCCCGACGTCGCCCCGCTGCCGGCGCTGCGCAACGGGTGGATCACGTTCGGATGCTTCAACAACCTGGCGAAGATCACCACCGAAACCATCGCCGTCTGGGCCGGCATCCTGGCGCGCGTGCCTGACGCGCGGCTGATCCTGAAGACGCACCAGCTCGCCGATCCGCCACCGCGGCCCGGCTCCGCGCCGCGTTCGCGGGCCACGGCATCGATCCCGCCCGGGTGGAAACCGCGCGCCGGCTCGGGCCATCGCGCATTCCTCGGCGAATACAACGACATCGACCTGGTGCTGGACCCGTTCCCGTATTCCGGCGGCCTTACCACCTGCGAGGCGCTGTGGATGGGCGTGCCCACCGTGACGGTGCCGGGGGAAACCTTCGCCTCCCGCCACTCCGCCAGCCACCTGAGCAACGCCGGGCTGGCCGACTGGGTGACAGCCGATATCGCAGCCTACACCGACCGCGCGGTGGCGGCAGCGGGGGATATCGCGGGCCTCGCCGCCCTGCGGGCCGGCCTGCGCGCGCGGGTGAAGGCGAGCCCGCTGTGCGACGCGCCGCGCTTCGGCCGCAGCCTGGGCGCCGGCCTGCGCGCCGCCTGGCAGGACTGGTGCACCCGCGCCGGCGCGGCCGCGGCCGCGCCGGAATGATCGCGGCTCCCCCGGCGGCCCGGTTCAGGTGCCGATGCCGCCGATCGCCAGGTATTTGATCTCCAGATACTCCTCGATCCCGTATTTCGATCCCTCGCGCCCCAGCCCCGATGATTTCATCCCGCCAAACGGCGCTTCCGCAGTCGAAATGACCCCTTCGTTGATGCCGATCAGCCCATATTCCAGCGCCTCGGCCACCCGGAAGACGCGCCCCACGTCGCGCGCATAGAAATACGCCGCCAGGCCGAACTCGGTATCGTTAGCAAGTCTGATCGCCTCTTCCTCGGTCTTGAAGCGGAACAACGGGGCCACCGGGCCGAACGTCTCTTCGCGAAAGATCAGCGCATCATGCGGTACGTCGGCGAGCAGGGTGGGCTCGAAGAAATTGCCGCCCAGGCGATGACGATGGCCGCCGGTCAGCACGCGCGCCCCACGCTTCGTTGCATCGGCAATATGCTCCTCCACCTTCGCCACCGCGGCGGCGTTGATGAGCGGGCCCTGCACCACGCCGGGTTCCATGCCGTTGCCCACTTTCATCGCCTCCACCGCCGCTTGCAGCCTGGCGGCGAAGGCGTCGTAGACGCCCTCCTGCACCAGCAGCCGGTTGGCGCAGACGCAGGTCTGGCCGGTGTTGCGGTATTTGCTGGCCATCGCGCCCACCACCGCCGCGTCGAGGTCGGCGTCATCGAACACGATGAACGGCGCGTTGCCGCCCAGCTCCATGCTGGTCTTCTTGATCGTCGGCGCGCATTGCGCGAGCAGCTTCGCGCCCACTTCGGTGCTGCCGGTGAACGACAGCTTGCGCACCAGCGGGTTCGACGTCAGCTCTGCCCCGGTCTCGCCCGACGGGCCGGTGATGACATTGCATACCCCGGGCGGCATGCCCGCCCGCTCGGCCAGCACCGCGAGCGCCAGCGCCGAGAACGGCGTCTGGCTCGCCGGGCGGATCACCCCGGTGCAGCCCGCCGCCCAGCCCGGGCCGGCCTTGCGGGTGATCATTGCGCTTGGGAAATTCCACGGCGTGATCGCGGCGAACACGCCGATCGGCTCCTTCTGCACGATGATGCGCCGGCCGCGCGCGTTCTGCGGAATGGTATCGCCATAGATGCGCTTTCCTTCATCGGCGAACCAGTCGATGAAGCTCGCCGCATAGGCAATCTCGCCCTTGCTTTCGGCCAGCGGCTTGCCCTGTTCCGCGGTCATGATGACCGCGAGGTCCTCGGTGTTGGCGAGCATCAGATCGGCGAGCTTGCGCAGGATGGCGCCGCGTTCCTTGGCGAGCAGCGCGCGCCAGGCCGGCCAGGCGCGCGCCGCGGCCTCGATCGCGCGGCGGGTCTCGGCGGCACCCAGCGCGGGCACTTCGCCGATCGCCTCCCCGGTGGCGGGGTTCTTCACCGTGAGCGTGCGGCCGCTGTCGGCCTGCACCCATTTGCCGTCGATGCAGTTGGCCTGGCGGAACAGGGTCGGGTCCGCGAGCGGCAGAGGCGAGGTTGGATTGAGCATGGCGGCTTCTCCTGGGCCGGCGTGGCGAGCCGCAGGCGGAAGATAGGGCGCCGGCGGCGCGCTGTCAGGGGCTCGGCCGGGACGGGCGACATCCGGTCGCGAGGCGTCGCGCCGGCCCCGGAGCACCCCCGCCGGTTGAGCCCGGGGTGCGACCGGCGCACCCTGGCCCCACCCGATCGGCCGCGCCCCCCCCAATTGGCGCGCCGGAACCTCGCAGCCAGGACCGTGCGCCCCATGCCCACCTACGAGTTCGTCACCGTCAACGTGTTCACCGGCACGCGCTTCGCCGGCAACCCGCTCGCCGTGTTCCCCGACGCGCGCGGCCTGACCGACGCGCAGATGCAGGCGCTCGCGGCCGAGTTCAACCTGTCGGAGACCACCTTCGTTCTGCCGCCGGACGATCCGCGGCACCACGCCCGCGTGCGCATCTTCACGCCGCGGCATCGAGCTGCCGTTCGCCGGCCATCCCAATGTCGGCACCGGCTTCGTGCTGGCCCGCGCGCATGGTGAACCCGCCCGAGCACCTCGTGTTCGAGGAGCTGGCCGGCCTGGTGCGCGTGCACATCCTGCGCGGGCCGGACAGGCGCGATCACCGGCGCGCGCATCTGCCGCCCCGCGCGCGCTGTCGATCGGCATCGGCATCCCGACCGAGACCGTCGCCGCCTGCGCCAGCCTGCCGGTGTCCGACATCCTCACCACCGCGCACACGCCGCTGATCGCCTCGGTCGGCACGCCGTTCGTCATCGCCGAGGTCGCCGATCGTCGCGGCCCTGTCGCGCGCCAGCCCCGACATCGCCGCCTTCCGCGCCGCGGCAGCCGGCCTTCGGCGGAGGCTGTCCAGCGCTTTCGCGCTGTATCTCTACGTCGCGGCGCGACGGCGATCGCGACGCGGCTGCGCGCGCGCATGTTCGCCCCGCTCGGCGGCGTGATGGAGGACCCGGCCACCGGCAGCGCCAACGCCGCGCTGGCGGCGCTGCTGACCTCGCTGGCGCCGGGCGAAAACGTCGAGCTGCACTTCGAGATCGAGCAAGGCGTGGAGATGGGCCGCCCGAGCCAGATCATCGCCGCCGCGCAGAAGACCGCGGAAGGCCCGGTCAGCGCCACCGTCTCCGGCACCTGCGTGCCGATGCTGGCGGGAACGGTCACGTTGTAAACCCATCCCCGCGGGCGTCGCGTCGGCGGCCCGATCGCCGGCGCGCCCGCGAGCAGGTTCGCGGGCGGCAACGCCGCAGACGGCTAAATCCGCAGCCCCCGTGCGGGTCCGCAGGCCGTTGCCTTGGCAGCTTGAACGACCGGCCGATGCCGGGACATCCGGACGGATGTCGGAACCAGGGGGAAAAGCGATCGTCCCCGCGCGACCGTTCGCGGATCATTGACAAGCCAGCCCGGTTCCGTGCCAAATAGGTGTTGCAATCGCGTTTGGCTTGGCTTGCTGTGCCTCCCGTGCCCCGGGTGCTCTCAAGACGACCAAAGGCTCGGTTGTCTCACCGCCGCGCGACGTCGCGCGGCACCAACGGAAACGAGAGAGAGCGACGCAACGATGGCTACCGGCACGGTCAAGTGGTTCAATACCACCAAGGGCTTCGGATTCATCATGCCCCAGGACGGCGGCAAGGACGTGTTCGTCCACATCACCGCAGTGCAGGCCGCTGGCCTGCGTGGGCTGAATGAAGGGCAGAAGGTGACGTATGAAGTGGCGATGGAACGCGGCAAGGCCGCAGCCACCAATCTTCGCCTCGCCTGAGTTCTCCGACACCAACGACATGACCACCCCGGCCCCGTTCCGGTTCCGGGTGACGACGCCTGTCCGCGTTGCATCGGGGACATACCCTCGCCCACGCGCAGCAGGCGACCGCAGGAGGGAATGATACATGGCCACCGGAACCGTGAAATGGTTCAACGCAACCAAAGGCTTCGGCTTCATCGTACCGCAGGACGGCGGCAAGGACGTGTTCGTCCACATCACCGCGGTGCAGGCGGCCGGCCTCAAGGGGCTGAATGACGGCCAGGCCGTCACCTACGAAGTGACCATGGAGCGCGGCAAGGCCGCAGCAACCAACCTCCGCCTCGCCTGACCAAGGCCCCGGCGTTCCGCGGTTTTGTGCCAACTGCAGGAATGATCGGCGCTTCGAGGAAGCAAGGCCAGGGGGCTTTGCCCCCTGGACCCCGCCAAGGGCTCGCCCTTGGCGGGGTCCAGGGGCAGAGCCCCCTGGCCTTAGCTTCCTCGAAGCACCGTTCGTCCCGCAGTTGGCACAAAACCGCGGAACGCCGCGCTCAGGGCCGGCGGAAGAACGCGTCGGCGGCGGTGCGGTGGCTCTCCTTGCGGGCGATTTCCGCCTCCACCCGGGCGATCTCAGCCTGCAGCGCCGCGATATAGCCGCGCAGTTCCACCACCCCCATCATGTCCAGTACCAGCGGTTCCAGCCGTGCCGGCCGCCGCGGTTCCGCTTCCTCTTCCAGTGCCATGCCTCTGTTCCTCTTTTGCCGTCTGCCGCCGTCCGCGCGCCCTTGACCCGCCCGACCCGACCGTCATATCTCGTTTTTGCCCGCGATCGCGGCGCGTTCCAACCCGCGCGGGTAGCCCGGAGCGAATGCTCCGGCGACGCGACGCGGGCCTGAAGGGAAACACCATGGCCCTGCCGCTGATGCCGAAGGCCACTGCCGTGTGGCTGATCGAAAAGACCGCATTGACGTT
Organism: uncultured Pseudomonadota bacterium; assembly: GCA_963832525.1. Lineage (GTDB taxonomy): Bacteria > Pseudomonadota > Alphaproteobacteria > Acetobacterales > Acetobacteraceae > JAJZVS01. The sequence continues at coordinate 205,747 of CAWHUC010000008.1, read as the reverse complement.
TACCCAGATTGCCGACCTGTGCGGCATGCACCCGCTCGAGGTCCAGGCCATCGCCGATGGCGAGGTCGCCGCCGGCATCGTCGGCTACGACCCGGTCGCGAACGGCCAGGTCAGCGCCGGAGGAAATCCGCCGCTGCGAAGCCGATCCGGAGGCGCGGCTGAAGATGCCTGCCGTCGACCATGCCGGTGCCCAAGCGCGGGCGCGGCGCGCGCTACACCCCGGTAGCCAAGCGCAACGACCGGCCGGACGCGATCGCCTTCCTGCTGCGCAGCTATCCGCAGTTGACGGAACCGCAGATCCCCAAGCTGCTCGGCACCACCAAGGAAACCATCCAGAAGGTGCGCGAGCGCAGCCACTGGAACAGCGCCAACATCAAGCCGCGCGATCCGGTGATCCTGGGCCTGTGCAGCCAGACCGACCTCAACGCCGCGGTGGCCGCGGCGAACGAGCGGCTGGAACGCGAAGGCAAGCGGTTCCCCCCCGCCGATGCCGGAGGCGGACGAGGCCGCCTGAGCCGGCCGCCCCGTTGACCGATGGTCTTCCGCGCGGGACGGCGGCGGTGCGCGCAGGGCGCCCCCGCCGCCGGTACCGCCCATCGGGGCCGTGCCGCAAATTGAACTCCGCCGTCAATCGGATCAGCGCGGTCGATCAGGTGGCTGGCCCAGTCCGACCGGCGCAGGCAGTCGGACGCCAGCCGCCGATCGGGGCGGCAACCGAACCCTTACCGTTTGCCGGTCGAACCCTTACCGTTTGCCGGTCACGCAGCGCTACGGGCCGCCGGCAGGCGCCCGGAACCGCCCCGACGTGTGGCGGCTCCCCTTCGCGTGGGCCTCTCCCCAGAGGACACGCCTCCCCGGGGGCGCTGCCCTCGGGGACGTTTCCCATGCCGGCCCGTCTCGCGGTCCTGGCTCCGCCGGGTCAGCTCGCCCGGCTGCGCAATCGTTCCATTTCCTCCTTCAAATGCAGCTTCTCGAGCTTGAGCCGGTTGAGCGCCTCGCTATCGGGACGTGGCCGGTGATCCTCCTCGGCGATGCGCGCTTCGAGCGCCGCGTGGCGCTCCCGGAGCTGATCGAGATGAGTGTCCAGGCTCATGAGCTCTCCTCTGGCATCATGCAGGGTAACGGCGGCCAGGCCGGCCGCAGCCGCACCCGGGAAAACCGTCACCCGAATGACATGGACGTTCCGCTTGCCCGCCGCAAGCCGGTCGCACCAGTCCTTTGCAACCCGCTGCGCGCCGTGCCCGCCCGTGCTATAGGGCGTGCATGCTGACCGACCGGGATTCGCTCATGCGCAAGCTGCATGAGCTACGCAGTGAGCACCGCGATCTGGACACCGTCATCGCGCGCCTGGCCGAGCACGGGCCGATCGACCAGCTCCAGCTCCAGCGGCTCAAGAAACGCAAGCTGCTGCTGAAGGACGAGGTCGCCTGGCTGGAAAGCCGCCTGATTCCGGACGATATTGCCTGATGCCCCGCCGCACGCGATCTGTTCCGACGGCTGCCCGCCCGGCCGCCCCCCCCTCATTTGCCACGCAGGCAGAGACAGCATCCCCGGCTGCCGCCGCGGCCCGGACACCAGCCGGGGCCGAGCCGATGGCCGCGGAGCAGAGCATGGATCGGGCCGTCGCGCAGGCGGCCCCGCTGGTCGGCATCATCATGGGCAGCCGATCGGACTGGCCCACCCTATGCCATGCCGCGGAAATCCTCGACAGGCTCGGGGTCGCATACGAAACCCGCGTGGTCTCCGCCCATCGCACGCCGGACCGGCTGCGGACCTACGCGATGGAGGCGCGGGACCGCGGGCTGCGGGTCATCATCGCCGGCGCCGGCGGCGCGGCGCACCTGCCGGGGATGTGCGCCGCCTGGACCGCCGTGCCGGTGCTCGGCGTGCCGATCGAAACGCAGGCGCTCAAGGGCCTCGACAGCCTGTTGTCGATCGTGCAGATGCCGGGCGGCATTCCCGTTGGCACCCTGGCGATCGGCCGCGCCGGCGCGGTGAACGCCGCCCTGCTCGCGACTGCGATCCTGGCCGGGACGGACGCGGCGCTTGCCACTCGGCTCGATGCCTGGCGGTCGGTGCAGACCGCGGCGGTGCCCGACGCGCCCGCCGAAGGAGACGACGGCGGCGCTGTCGGAGAACCGGCATGACGCATCCGGGCGGCGACACACCCGCCCGCTTTCCCTTCCCCCTGCCACCCAACGCCACCATCGGCCTGGTCGGCGGCGGGCAGCTCGGGCGGATGTCGGCGCTCGCCGCCGCCCGGCTCGGCTATCGCTGCCACATCCTGACCCGCGAGGTAGACAGCCCCGCCGCCCAGGTCTCGGCCGGCGTCACGATCAGCGACTACGCCGATCCCGCCAGCCTGCGCGCCTTCGCCGCCGCGGTGGACGTGATCAGCTTCGAGTTCGAGAACGTGAGCGCCGAGGGGCTCGACCTGCTCGCCGCCCTGAAGCCGGTGCGCCCGTCGCCGGACGTGCTGCGCATCAGCCAGGACCGGGTGGCGGAGAAGCGGTTCCTGAACGACGCCGGCGTGGCGACCGCACCCTGGGCTGCGGTCGACAGCCTGGATGCGCTGGTCGACGCGGCGCGGCGGATCGGCCTGCCGGCGGTGCTGAAAACGACCCGCTACGGCTACGATGGCAAGGGCCAGGCGCGGCTGCGGACCGAGGCCGACCTCGCGCCGGCCTTCGCCGCGCTCGCACCGAAGCCGCTGGTGCTGGAAGGCTTCGTCGATTTCGCCTGCGAGATCAGTGCGATCGTGGCGCGCGGCGCGGACGGCGCGGTGGCGTGTTTCGATCCGGTGGAGAACCGGCATCGCGACGGGATTCTCGATCTGACGTTCGCCCCCGCGCGGGTGGCCGAGGCGACCGCGGCGGAGGCCTGCGCGATCGCGATGCGGATCGCGCAAGCGCTCGATCTGGTGGGCGTGCTGGCGGTGGAATTGTTCGTCGATCGCACGGGCCGGCTGCTCGCGAACGAGATCGCGCCGCGCCCGCATAATTCCGGCCACTGGACGATCGATGCGTGCCCGGCAAGCCAGTTCGAGCTGCATATCCGCGCGGTGGCCGGCCTGCCGCTGCCGCCGGCGGTGCGCCATGCGGATGCGGTGATGCGCAACCTGGTGGGGCCGGAGGGGCTGGCACTGTGGCCGGCGGTCGTGGCGACTCCGGGGTTGATCCCGCATCTGTACGGCAAGGCGGAGGCGCGGCCGGGGCGCAAAATGGGGCATGTTACGCGGCTATTCCCGAAGGGGAGCCTGCCGGGAGAGTTCGGGATTGAAGCCGCGTTGGGTCCGGCGGGGACGGACGCCAAGGCGGGTCGGAACGACGACGCGGGAAATCGATAGTAGCAGATAACGGCTGTTCAGTTTTTGGCATACCGTTTCCTGGACGTGTCCGCCCCCTTCACGGCGATCAAACTGAGCTTTTTTCGTCGATGTGTGGAACCCCACTCGTCGATCTGAGATTTTCGGCTTCAAGTAGCGTCATATTTGTACCATTGTGGTAACCTGATGGGGGAGCGGCCAAGGTGCTCCTGACCATGCAGACCCGTTCCGACACTTGGACGCCGGGGCCCACACGGAGAATTTCGCAGGCATGAGGCACCGCAGCTTCGGCGCGAGCATGCGCGCCATCGCAAGGGCCGCCGCCCAGGCTGAGCGTGCCCGCCAACAGGCGCACGTAAGGCAGCAGGCCGCGGCACGGCGCACGGTCAGGGAGGATGAGCGCCGAGCGAGGGCAGACGCGAAAGAGGCGGCACGTGACCATCTAGCCGCGCAGATGGACGAAACAGACGCGTTGACCCGTGAGGTCCGGGAGCGCGAGGAAACCATCGAGGCCCTACTGGCCCATGCGCTGACTAGGGATCCGGCGATCGATCTGAACGCGCGGCTGAAGGCGTATAATCACCGCAGGTTCGACGAAGGGCCGTGGACGCTGTCCCCGCCCGATAAGGCGGCTTTCCTTATCAAACCCCCGGGGCTCTTCGCGCGCATGCTGCCGGGCGCGTCCCGACGTCACGATCAGAATCTCAAGGACTCTGAGCGTCGGTTCGAAGCGTCGCGGGCGGCCCACGAGGAGCTGCAACGCAAGCACGCGGCGGCCCTAGCAGCCTTTGAAGCAGGCGAGGAGGAAAGGAAATCCGAGGTTGAGCGCGAGAACGCCACAGTCCACGAACTCCAGCGTGGCTTGGGCGCCGCCGAGCATACGGCTGTTCTTTCTTACTTTCGGGCCGTGATCGGCGGTAGCCTTCAGGGCGAGCCGGACGCCGTGTCGGCGGAACTCGGCTATTCGCCAAACTCCAAACACTTGGTCATCGACCTTGAGCTGCCCGACTTGTCCGCGGTCCCGGAAGAGAGCGGCTATAAATACGTGAAGACGGCCGACCGTATCGACCCGGTCCCGCGCCCTGCCGCAAAACGAAAGGCACTCTATGGGCACCTGATCTGCCAGGTCGCCCTCAAATGCATCGACACCGTGTTCCGCGGCGGGGCGCCATCCGGGGTCGTCGATTGCCTCACCGTCAACGGCATGCTGGACACCGTCGACCCGGCCACCGGCCAGGATGTTCGCGTGTGCCTCCTTTCGGTCCGCATCACCTCTGACACCTTCGCCACCCTCAACCTGTCACAGGTCCAGCCGGAGCACTGCCTCCGATCCCTCAAGGCGTCGGTATCACGTGCGCCCGCCGAGCTCCTACCCGTAAAGCCGCTGGTCGAACTCGACATGGTCGACCCGCGTTTCGTCGAGACCATGGACGTGATGTCGGGACTCGACCAGCGGCCCAATCTGATGGAACTGTCGCCGACAGAATTCGAGGGCCTCATCACTAACCTGTTTGCAACCATGGGCTTGGACACCCGCCAAACCCGCCCCTCACGCGACGGTGGCGTGGACTGCGTCGCCTTCGACCCTCGGCCCATTTTCGGCGGCAAGGTCGTCATCCAGGCCAAGCGCTACAGAAACACGGTTGGAGTAAGCGCAGTCCGCGACCTCTTCGGTACGGGTACAAAACGAGGGGGCTTCCAAGGGAATCCTGGTAACAACCAGCGGCTACGGGAAAGCGGCCTTCGAGTTTGCACGGGGCAAACCGCTGGAACTTCTGGACGGTGGAAATCTGCTGCACCTGCTGGCCGAGCATGCGGATATAGAGGCACGCATCATCATGCCCGAAGGTTGGGCGGACATCCCGATTCATGGAGAATGATTGTTATTGTCTAAGCGTTTATATTATGGTATGTTTTAGTATACAGTGTAAATATCCATTCCCGGATCATCGTGCCATCGACCAGTTACCGCCTACACCGAGGCACCCGATCAAGCGATATTGCTCCTTCGCCTCTGTGACCTCTTCTTCCTCCGTGATCTCTGTGTTATATTTTCGGCCGCAGCGTCATGGGATGATGGGCGGAGAACAGGGCGTGCGCAGCCACGAGCTCCTTGTCTGATGGTCCGGCGCTAGTTGGTCGCTCGGCTTTAACACAGAGGTCCCAGAGGAAGAGGAGATCGCTGAGGAGGGTCTCTCTGCTGCACGTGGATCCGTTCTCCTGCCCACATGGCGCGGCGCGTGCATATGGGTCCGCCGCCGATTAATTCGGTGTGATTCTGTCTTCATTCCGTCGCATATTGGCGCGCCTGCCCCGGTACCAACTCGCACGCCGTCAGCCGAGGCGCAAAGATTCGATTCAGCACACGGACAGCTTTGGGGCGCCCGGCATCAGGCGCCCCCCGTCTCACCCCGCCGCTTCCAGCGCCTCTGCCGCCTCCAGCCACGCCGCCTCCGCTACCTCCGCCGCCCGCCCGATCTCCGCCAGCCGGGCGTTCGCCGCCACGATCTCCGCCCCGCGGCCCGGCGCGTACAACGCCGGGTCCGCCAGCTTCGCCTCGATCCGCTTGCGCTCCGTCGCCAGCTTCGCCAGCGCCGCCTCCGCAGCCTTGGCGCGCTGGCGCAGCGGCGCCAGGGCCGCCCGCGCCTCCGCCCGCTCGCGCCGATCGTCCTTGCGCGCCGCCGCCTCCGCCGCCGGGCGCGGCCGGGCGCGCTCGGCGAGCAACGCGCGGTAGTCCTCCAGGTCGCCGTCGAACGGGCGCACCGTGCCGTCGCCCACCAGCCACAACCGTTCCGCCACCAGCTCCACCAGATGCGGATCATGCGTGATCAGCAGCACCGCGCCCTGGAAATCGGCCAGCGCCTTCACCAGCGCCTCGCGCGCGTCGATGTCCAGATGGTTGGTGGGCTCGTCCAGGATCAGCAGATGCGGCGCCTCGCGCGTCGCGAGCGCCAGCAGCAGCCGCGCCTTCTCGCCCCCCGACAGATTGGCCACCGGCGTCCCCGCCCGGTCCGCATCCAGCCCGAACCGCGCCAGTTGCGCCCGCACGATCGTCTCCCGCACACCGCCCAGCGCGCGCGCCATGTGCGCGATGGGGGTTTCGGCGGCAACCAGTTCCTCGGTCTGGTGCTGCGCGAAATACCCCACGCGCAGCTTCGGCCCGCGCCGCACCTCGCCGGAAAGCGGTTCCAGCCGCCCGGCCAGCAGCTTGGCGAAGGTCGATTTGCCGTTGCCGTTGGCGCCGAGCAGCGCAATGCGGTCGTCGGTGTCGATCGCGAGCGACAGCCCGCGCAGCACCGGCACGCCGTCGTAGCCCGCCGCCACCTGCTCCAGCACCAGGATCGGCGGGGCGATGCGCGCCGGTTCGGGGAAGGAGAAGCGGGTGGGCGTGTCCTCGATCACCGCCTCGATCGGCGGCAGCCGGGCCAGCGCCTTGATGCGCGACTGCGCCTGACGCGCCTTGGTGGCCTTGGCGCGGAAGCGGTCGATGAAGCTCTGGATATGCGCCCGCTCCGCCGCCACCCGCTCCGCCGCGCGCGCCTGCTGGGCGGCGCGTTCGGTGCGGATGCGCACGAATTCGTCGAACCCGCCCGGTGTCAGAGAAATCTTCCCGCGGTCCAGATGCGCGATCGCGTGCACCGCGCGGTCGAGCAGGAAGCGGTCGTGCGACACGATCAGCGCCGCGCCGGGAAACCGCGCCAGCCACCCCTCCAGCCACAACGTCGCTTCGAGATCGAGATGGTTGGTCGGCTCGTCCAGCAGCAGCAGGTCGGGTGCGGCGAACAGCGCTGCCGCGAGCGCCACCCGCATCCGCCAGCCGCCGGAGAATTCCGCCACCGGCCGCGCCTGCGCCGCGGTATCGAACCCGAGCCCGGCCAGGATGGCGCCCGCGCGCGCCGGCGCGGAGTCCGCGCCGATCGCGCGCAGCCGTTCGTGCAGGTCGGCCAGCCGCTCCGGCGCCGCGCCCGCGGCCTCGGCGAGCAGCGCCAGGCGTTCGGGATCGGCTGCGAGCACCGTGTCGAGCAGGCTCAACGGGCCCTCCGGGGCCTCCTGGCGCACCGAAGCAAGCCGGGTGCGGGCCGCCAGCCGAAGCTCCCCGCCATCGAGCGCGATCTCGCCCGAGATCGCCCGCAGCAGGGTCGATTTCCCGGCTCCGTTGCGCCCCACCAGGCCGATCCGCCGCCCGGCGTCGACCGACAGATCGGCCCCGTCCAGCAGGGTGCGCCCGCCGAGCCGGATCACCGCGCCGGAGATCGCGAGGACCGCCATCGCCGCTCAGGCCCGCGCGGCGGCGGCGGCGCGCGCCTCCGCTAGCCCCCAGCCGATCGCCATGAACACCCAGCCCGCGTTCGGCACGGTGAACAGCGACGTCGCCGAGGCGATCGGCCACAGGGTCATCGCCGCCACCACGAACAGCCCGACCCGCACGCCGGCGGCCTGCCCGCCCGTGCGCCCGGCGCCGCGCCCCAGCCGCCACAGCCAGGCGAGCCCCAGCAGCACGAACAGCGCCAGCCCCGGCACCCCGGCCCCGGTCGCCACCTGCAGGTAGTAGTTGTGCGGATGGATGCTGCAGCCGAGCGGGCTCGCCGGATCGGTCACCGCGAACCACGGCAGGTTGTGCCAGTAGATACGGTCCATGCAGTGGTCGCGGAAGCCGTCGAAGCCGAGCCCGGTCCAGGGATGCGCGGCCGTCATCGCCGCCGCGCGTTCGAACAGTTGCGCGTACTGGGTGCTCCAGAAATGCTCCAACTGCTGGGAGAAGTGCACCACCAGCTTGGCGTAGGTGGGCGGCGAGAGGATCGGTGTCAGCGCCGCCAGCACCGCGCCCACCACCGCCGCCACCAACACCGGCAAGCGGAGCCGTGGCAGGAACAACGCCGCCACGCAGAGGCCGAAGACCATCAGCACGACCGGCATGCGCTGGCCGATCAGCACCTGGGTCGCGAGCATCGCCACCACCCCCACGCCGCCCGCGACCCGCGCCGCGGTACTGCGCCCGGCCAGCAGCGGCGCCAGCACGGGCAGGAAGGCGGGAAAGGCGAGCAGGAGGAAGGTAGACCCGGCGCGCGGCCCGTACATCGGCCCGGTCAGCGAGCCGTCGCCCCAGCGGTGGTAGCCGAAGATGTCGGTGCCGGCGAGGTATTGCTGCCAGCACTCGATGCCGACCCAGAGCGCGGTCGCCAGCACCACCCAGCCGAACCAGCGCCGCGCCCGGGGCTCGGCCAGCACCCAGTCCTCGAGCGCGGCGAGGAAGACGAACAACCGCAGCAGCACGATGGATTCGGAAATCTGGTGGCCGTCGCCGAGCGCCACCGAAACCGCCACCTGCCAGGCCCAGAACAGCAGCGCGAGCGCGTGCCAGGGCCGCAGGGTCCAGGCCCAGGGCCGTGCGATACCGGGGACGGTCGCGCGGGTCAGCAGGAACAACACGCCGATCAGCGACATCAGCGCATCGGCGAAGCCTCGGCTGGCCAGCAGCACCGGCGGCAGGACCAGCAGGGCGGCGAGCGCGATCCGCCGCACCAGGACCTCGTCGCGCAGCAGCCGGCGCAGCCGCGCCGCGTGCGTTCCGGCGCCGAGGGCGAACGCCGCGCTGCCGGCAGCGAAAGGGGCGCCGGACGGCGGAGCTGTGTGTCCGGGAGTACCGGCGGGAGTGCCAGGATCAGATGCCGGTCGGTCCATGTGCCTTGCTCTCCTCGCGCGCTGCCGGCTCGGCCGGGGGGTGGAGCGGCAGGTCATGGCGCCCGCCCCAGGGGTCGCGCACCGTCCCGTCCGCCGCCAGATACTCGGGCCCGATCGGCACCTTCCCGGCCCCACCCGGGATATCGAGCACATAGGTGGGCCAGGCCAGGCCCGTCACCCGCCCGCGCAGGGAGGCGAGCAAGTGCTGCCCCTCGGCGATCGGCACGTGGAAGCGCGCGGTGCCGGGGGCGGGGTCGAGCTGGTGCAGATAATAGGGTTTCACCCGGGCGGCCAGCATGGCGCGGAACAGCACCTCCAGCGCCGGGGCGGTGTCGTTCACCCCGCGCAGCAGCACCGACTGGCCGAGCAGCGGGATCCCCGCGCGCCGCAGCCGGTCGAGCGCGGCACGGGCGGGGGCGGAGAACTCGCGCGCGTGGTTGGCATGCAGCACGACCCAGAGCGGGGTCGGGTGGTCGAGGGCGGCGATCAGCGCCGGCGTGATCCGGTCCGGGTCGGCGACGGGCACGCGGGTGTGGATGCGCAGGGTCTCGATATGCGGGATGGCGGCGAGCGTGCGCAGGAGGCCACCGAGCCGGCGTGGCGAGAGCATCAGCGGGTCGCCGCCGGTCAGGATGACCTCGCGGATCGCGGGATGGTCGGCGATCCAGCCGCAGGCGGCGGCGAGCTCGGCGTCGGTCAGCAGGCCGCCGTCGGGGCCGACGTGTTCGCGGCGGAAGCAGAAGCGGCAATAGACCGGGCAGACCAGCAGCGGCTTGAGCAGGACGCGATCGGGGTAGCGGTGCACGATGCCTTTGACGGGGGAAAGGGCGTCGTCGCCGATCGGGTCGGCGCGTTCGTGCGGGGCGGTGTGGAGTTCGTCTTCGTGCGGGACGAACTGGCGGGCGATGGGGTCGTCGGAGGATTCGATGAGGGCGGCGAGCGTGGCGGGGATGGCGATGGCGTAGCGTCGGGCGACCGCTTCCAGGGCGGGGCGGTGGTCGGGCGGGGCGAGGCCGGCGGCGATGAGGGCGGCGGGGTCGCGCAAGGTCGCAGGGGATGGGGTGGGGCGCATGGGCGGGGGGGAGATAGGCTGGATCGGAGGCGCGGGCCAGGGGTGGGGTGGTCCGGCGGGGTGTTCACGGCAACGCCCCGCGACGGGTGGAAGTGCGGTCGCGATGCGGAGCCGACGTCCGGCGCGCCATTCGCGGTCGGGGCCGGTTGCGTCTGCACCCCGGCTTGGTGCGGCTGGAAGCCGCCGATTCAAACACAGAGAAGGCAAGGCGAGGAAGACTGAGGTCGCAGAGGGTTCGTCGCCTGGCGCGGCCGGGTGCGTCCGTCGGAGCGTGACGCGGGGACGCGCCCCACGCTCCGACTCTCTGCGGCCTCAGTCTTCCTCGCCTTGCCTTCTCTGTGTTGGAGTCGGTGCGATCCGCCGGCACGAACTTGTCGCACCGCCCCGAGGACGACAACGCGAATGCCGAGCGTCCTGCCTCACCATGGCGCCGACGAGCGTCGCGCCTGCCTATCGTTCCGTTGCATAATCCAGGATAAATGGAATCTTGTGCAGGAGGTTCGTATGAGGAAGACAGGTAAAGACCAAGCACCCTTCGGCGTCGAAAACCTAACTGTCGCAGAGCTGCTATCCGAGTATGGTGCAATCCTCGACGAGTTGCGCCGCCGTCGGATCGTTCGTAGTTCCAACAACCCGCTCAGCGATTATGCCGAACTCTTATTTTGCAAGGCGTTCGGATGGTCAGGCGAAGGCAATTCAACCTCAGGGCACGATGCTACCGATGCCGCCGGAGTCCGTTACCAGATCAAAGGAAGGAGGCTGACGTGCCACAATCCCTCGCGACAGATGAGTGCGATCCGCAACCTCGACGCTATTCCCTTTGACCTGCTAGGCGGTGTTCTCGTGGACGAAAGCTTTCAGATCATCCGTGCGGCCCTCGTACCCGTCGCGGTTGTTCGCGAGAGATCGGTTCACCAGGCCCATACGAATAGCTGGAGATTCCTCTTGCGGGACGACGTTTGGAAACTCCCCGGGGTCTCCGACGTGACAGCAGAGCTGCGCGCCGCGGCCGCGACCATCTAAGCTGCTTCTATTCGGGTAGCAGCGAGGTACGGCACAAAACTCAAGATTTTCGCAACAAACCCGGAGTGCTGATTTATAAGGGCCTTCTCGGTGCGTAAGTCCGGTGCGGATTAGACCCAACGATCTTTGGGATGCACGGGTGCGGACGGACGGGCAGAATGTTGATGCTGGGTGCGCCTGCCGCGAGCCGCCGAGGCCGGGCAAGTATGCCGGAAGACCGCGAGCACGGCCACGGCCAAACGCCCCCCTGCCTCGGCCCGTCAAACGCCGCCGCGGTGCCGGATCATCCAGACCACCCACCATCACCCCAATGACCCAACCGCAGCCCCCGCACCCACATCCGGCCCGCCAACGCCGCACCCCCACCCGACGTACACCCACGCCCCAAACGCCCCATCCGACGTACATCGCCGACCCGCGAAAATCCCCCCGAAACCCCCTCTTGTACAACTCACCCCGCCCCCCGCTCCGCCACCCCGCCAACCGCCCCCAGCACGAAATCCAGAAACGCCCGCACCCGCGCCGGCGGCAGCCGCCGCGACGGGTAGTAGGCAAACAGCGCAAACCGCTCCTCCGCCCACGCCGCCAGCACCTATTCCAGCACCCCGCCGGTAAGCAGCCCGTCCACCCCGAGCGCAAACGTCTGCGCAACCCCGAGCCCCGCCGCGCAGGCCGCCAGCTTGGTCGCCAGATCATTCACCACCAGCCGTCCGCGCACCGCCACCTCCACCACCTCGCCGCCACGATGGAACTCCCAGGTGAACGGCCGGCCGGTCGCCGGATCGGGGAACAGCAGGCAGTCGTGCCCCGCCAGGTCGCGCGGATGCTCCGGGCGCCCGCGCCGCGCCAGGTAGGCGGGCGCGGCGCAGGTCAGGATGCGCGTCTCCAGCACCTTGCGCACGATCAGCTCGGACGGCTCCGGCTCGCCGAAGCGCAGCGCGACATCCACCCCCTCGGCCACCGGATCGCCGAGGCCGTCGCGCACGATCAGCTCCAGCGACAGCGCCGGATGCGCGTCCAGGAAGCCGGCCAGGCGCGGGGCCAGCACCAGGCGCGCGAACCACGGATCGGTATTCACCCGCAGCCGTCCGCGCACGGCCGCGGCGGCCCCGGCGGCGTTCTCGGCCGCTTCCTCCAGCCCCGCCAGCAGCGGGCGCACCTCGGCGTGGAAGCGGCGGCCCTCGTCGGTCAGCGCCACCGCGCGCGGCGAGCGGTCGAACAGGCGCACGCCCACCCGCGCCTCCAGCCGCGCCACCGCCCGGCTGACGCCGGAGGGCGTGAGCCCCAACGCCGCCCCGGCACGGACGAAATTGCCGGCCTCCACCACCGCCGCCAGTACGCCGATGCCGCCGAGAAGCCTGCCGTCGAATGCCATGATGAGGACTCCGCATCCTAGGATGGACAAAGATGCGCTGGCCGCAAAGTCCTCCGGTGGAGGAAACTGCCGCCGTCACCACGTCACAGGAGAGCGGGACATGACACTCAAGGGCCAACGGATCGTGGTGCTCGGCGGCAGCTCCGGCATCGGCCTCGCCACCGCCCAGGCGGCGGCGCAGGAAGGCGCCTCCGTCGTGATCGCCTCCAGCCGCCAGGCGCGGGTGGACGCGGCGCTCGCCACCCTGCCGGCAGGGGCCGAGGGTCATGCGGCCGACCTCGGCGACGAAGCGGCGGTGCAGGCGCTGTTCGCCCGCCTCGGCGGCTTCGACCATCTCGTGTTCACCGCGGGGGAGACGCTGCAACTCGGGTCGCTGGCCGAGATGGACGTGGCGGCGGCACGCCACTTCTTCGGGCTGCGCTACTGGGGCGCGGTGCTGGCGGCGAAATACGGCAGCCCCAGCCTGCGTGCCGGCGGGTCCATCGTGTTCACCTCCGGCCTCGCCGGAATGCGCCCGCATCCGGGCTGGGCGCTCGGGGCGAGCATCTGTTCCGCCATGGAAGGACTGACCCGCGCGCTCGCGGTGGAGCTGGCGCCGATCCGGGTCAACATCGTCTGCCCCGGCGTGGTGCAAACGCCGCTCTGGGCAGGCATGACCGAGGCGGACCGGGCAGCGCTCTACCGCCAGACGGCGGAACACCTGCCGGTCGGCCATGTGGGGGAGGCGGCGGAAGTCGCCGAAACCTATCTGTATCTGATGCGCCAGACCTACGGCACCGGCCAGGTGCTGGTCGTGGACGGGGGCGGCGCGCTGGTTTAGGCTGCCCTTCTGCAAGCGGCACCAGGGGGATTCAACGAGGGCAGCGCTTTTGGCCTCGCTTGCAAAGGGCCGATGCAAAGAGCCAGCCATTCGCCGGTATGGCCGCCCGCCTCCGTGGCGGTGCGCGTGCATTCCGGAAGCCATATGGCTAAGATCGAGCAACCGCAGGCATGGTGGCCCTGCCTCCAGCGAGGTACCGCATGATGTGCGCGAGATGACTGTCCCGCCGCCGCCTGACTCCCGGACCGCCTTCGACCTCGTGCCGGCGCTGCTACGCGGGCCCGACGGGCGGATTTGGTTATGGACCACGGGGGCGGAACGGCTCTACGGCTGGCCCCGCGACGCGGCGCTCGGCCAGCATGAGGACGCGCTGCTGGGCACCGAGCCTGCCGAGCCGTGGGCGCGGATCGGGGAAGCCCTGCGCCGCGACGGCACCTGGCAGGGCAGCGTGCGCCAGCGCATGGCTGACGGACGCTGGCTCGACCTCGTCGCCCACTGGTCGACGACCCACGGCTCGGCGTCCGGGGCGGCCCAGAGGGACAATCCCCAAAGGGACAATCCCCAAAGGGACAATTCCCAGAGGGACAATTCCCAGAGGGACGATCCGGGGCCGATCGAGGGGGATGCCCAGGGGGGGATGTCCAGGTCGGCGTCCGGGTCTGTGCTCGGGTCGCCCCCCGGCCCGGCGAACGACGGGGCGGCGGGGGTGCTCGAAGTCGCCGTCGGCCCGAGCATCCTGGATGGCGGTGCCGAAGCGGCGTTCCGCCTCGCCGCGATCGTCGACTCCTCGGAAGAAGCAATCATCGGCAAGGACCTCGCCGGCCGGATAACGAGCTGGAACCGCGCCGCCGAGCAGATGCTGGGCTACACGGCGGCAGAAATCATCGGCTGCCCGATCGCCCTCGTGCTGCCGGACGGGCTGCTGGCGGACGAGGCCGCGGTCCTGGAGCGCATCGGCCGCGGCGAGTTGGTGGGCCGCCACGAAAGCACAAGGCGACGCAAGGACGGCAGTATCGTCCCCGTCTTCCTCTCGATCTCCCCGGTCCGCGACGGCAGCGGGCGGATCGTCGGCGCCGCGACCATCGCGCGCGACATCTCGGACCAGAAGCATGACCGGGAGGCGCTGCGCACGAGCCAGATGGAACTCGTGCACGTCTCCCGCCTGAGCGAGCTCGGCCAGATCGCCTCCGCCCTGGCGCACGAGGTCAACCAGCCCCTGGCGGCAATTGCCAACTACGCCGCGGCGGGACGGCGCACCCTGGCGACCGGCAACGTGGCGGGGGCGGCGAAGGCGCTGGAGCGTATCGGCGAACAGGCGGGGCGCGGCGGCGAGATCGTGCAGCGCCTGCGCGACTTCATGCGCAAGCGGCCCACCGAAAAGCGGCCCGAGTCGCTGGCAGCCGTGATCGAGGAGGCCCTGGCCCTGGCGATGATCGGGGTGCGCACGCGGCCGATCCTGTTCACCCGGACGCTCGATCCCACGGCGGCGACCGCCGTGCTCGACCGCATCCAGATCGAGCAGGTGCTGTTCAACCTGATGCGCAACGCGATCGAGGCGATGGCCGACGCGCCGCACCAGGAGCTGACCGTCGCCACCCGCCGGCTCGACCCGGAGCGGGTGGAGATCGCCATCGCCGACACCGGTCCCGGCCTGCCGGAGGCGATCCGCGCCCAACTGTTCCAGCCCTTCGTGACCACCAAGGCGAACGGTCTCGGCATCGGGCTGTCGATTTGTCGCAGTATCGTCCAGGCGCATGACGGCACCGTGACCGCCGAGGCGAACCCGGGCGGCGGCACGATCTTCCGCATCACCCTTCCGGCGCCGGCCGGGGACGGAACCGAACCGTGAACGGGAATGCCGGACGGCCGCGTCGCGCGTCGCGGCCATCGCCGAGCGGCCCCTGCGGCACGGCGGCGGCCGATCGCGGTTGCCCCACCAGGTCGGTCGGCACGCGACGCGGATGACGGCATCGTCCCCGTCTTCCCAGTTCCCGCCTGCCGCGGCGGGGTCTGCCGACCCGACGCTTGCCGATCCGGCTCTTTCCGATCGGGCGTTTTCCGATCGGGCGCCGCGGCAGGTCGGGATCGTCGATGACGATGCCGCCGTGCGCGACTCGCTGCACTTCCTGTTGGACACCTGCGGCTATCCGGCGGCAACGTTCGACTCCGCTGCCGATTTCCTGCACCGCCGCGATCGGGAGCGGCTCGCCGGCGTCATTCTGGATCATCACATGCCGCAGATGACCGGCCTCGAACTGGCGGCCCGGATGCGTGCGGCGGGCGAGACGATGCCGATCCTGCTCATCACCGGCTCCCTGTCGCCGGCGATCGTCGCCCGCGCCCAGGCGCTCGGGGTGGAATGGGTGATGGAGAAACCGGTGGCGGAGGCGGAACTGCTGCGCTTCGCCGCCACGGTGGCCGGCTGACCGGCGGGCGCCCATCCCGAAGCGCCCACCGTTTCTCCCCCAGGCCCCGCCGCAGCTCAGGGCGTGAAAAACAATCGCTCTTATTGCGAACCCTGTTGATGAGGGGCCGGGCAGAAGAATCATTCAACCGCAGATGTACGCTGATGCACGCAGATGGTCCGAGCGGACCGGCCGGCCGGCAGCATCCTCGGTCGCGCGAGGTCGGCCGGGATCCGCACGGGGCATCTGCGTGCATCAGCGTACATCGCAGGGAAGCCGAACCCGGCCCGCTGCCGCTCGACCCGCCGCCATGCAACAGGGTTCGCAATAATACCAATCCGCCGAGAGGCTGACGTACTGCCAGCCTCGAACCCTTCCCGTCATGGCCGGCCCTGAGCCGGCCATCTGCCCCCGATCATCCGTGCGCAGATGGCCGGCTCAGGGCCGGCCATGACGGGAGGTGCCGGGCCGGCACGCAAGGGCAAGAGTCGAATTCGAAGCGGGTTGGTATAAGAGCGAAAACAATCGAACTTGTGCAAGAACGCCCGTTGTCGTCGCTCGGGTTTTCAGGCGGTGTGGGCGGCCGACGGGCATTCTTTCACAAACTCTCAGCGGAAATCCCGCGTCGGCACCCGGAGCGGCCCGTCCAGCGCGGCAAGCTGCGGCGAGAGGTCGATCAGCTCCCGCACGATCACATGCACCACCGCGCCCTCCCGCTGCACGAGCCCGCGCGCGGCAACCATCCCGGCCGACAGGACCAGCCGGCGCTGCTTCTCGAACAAATCCGGCCAGACGATCAGGTTGGCGAAGCCCGTCTCGTCCTCGATGGTCATGAACAGCACCCCGCGCGCCGAGCCGGGGCGCTGGCGGACCAGCACCAGGCCGGCAACCGTGGTCCGCGACCCGTCGCGGGCACGCGCCAGGCCGGCGCAGGGGGCAATGCCGTCGCGCGCCAGCTCCGCCCGCAGGAACCCGACCGGATGGCCGCGCAGGCTGAGGCCGGTGCGGCGGTAGTCCTCCATCACCGCCCCCGGCGCCGGCTGGGGGGCGAAGCGGACCTCCGGCTCCGTCACCTCCGGCCGGTCCGGCGCGGCGGCGGCGAACAACGGCAGCGGCGCCGGGTCGAGCCCGGCGATCGCCCAGAGGGCGGCGCGGCGATCGAGCCCCAGCGCAGCGAAGGCGTCCGCCGCCGCCAGCGCGCGCAGCCCGCCGACCGAAACCCCCGCGCGGCGCCAAAGATCGTCGACCCCGGTGTAGGGCGCCGGCCCGCGCGCACCGACGATCCGCGCCGCCTCGGCCTCGGCGAGCCCCTTGACCATGCGCAGGCCGAGACGGAGCGCGTCCCCCTTTCCCGCCGCGCCGCCCCGGTCCGCCTGCGCGGGAGGGGACGCCGGCCGGTGCCCAGCCCGCGCCGCCGCGTCCGCAGGCCGCACCGCTGCGTCCACGCCGCGCGCCGCAACGTCCGGAGCCCGTGCGGCGGCCTCCGCGCCCCCCGCCTCCAACGTGCAGTCCCAGCGCGAGGCGTTCACGCATACCCCCCGCACCGCCACCCCGTGCGCGCGCGCATCGCGCACGATCTGCGCCGGCGCGTAGAACCCCATCGGCTGCGCATTGAGCAGCGCACAAGCGAACACGTCCGGATGGTGGCATTTCATCCAGGACGAGGCATAGGCGAGCAGCGCGAAGGACGCGGCATGGCTCTCGGGAAACCCGTAGCTGCCGAAACCTTCGAGCTGGCGGCACATCTGCGCGGCGAACTCGGGCGTATAGCCCCGCTCCGCCATGCCGGCGCGCAGCCGGTCGCGGAAATGCGCGACCCCGCCGGTCATCTTGAAGGTCGCCATGGAGCGGCGCAGCGCGTCCGCCTCGCCCGGGGTGAAGCCGGCGCAGACGATCGCCACCTGCATCGCCTGCTCCTGGAACAGCGGCACGCCGAGCGTCTTTTCCAGCACCCGCCGCAGTGCCGGCGTCGGATAGTCGACCGGATCGCGATTTTCCCGCCGGCGCAGATAGGGATGCACCATGTCGCCCTGGATCGGCCCGGGGCGGACGATCGCGACCTGGATCACGAGGTCGTAGAAGATGCGCGGCTTCAGGCGCGGCAGCATCGACATCTGCGCCCGGCTCTCGATCTGGAACGTGCCGAGCGTGTCGGCGCGCTGGATCATCGCGTAGGTCGCCGGGTCCTCGGCCGGGATGCGTGCCAGATCGAGATCGATGCCGCGCTGCGCCGCCAGCAGGTCGAACGCGCGGCGCAGGCAGCCGAGCATCCCGAGGCCGAGCACGTCGACCTTCATGAACCGCAGCGCGTCGATGTCGTCCTTGTCCCACTCGATCACCTGGCGGTCGGCCATCGCCGCCGGCTCGATCGGCACCAGCTCGTCCAGCCGGTCCCGGGTCAGCACGAAGCCGCCCGGATGCTGCGACAGGTGGCGGGGAAAACCGATCAGGGTCTGCGCAAGTTCGAGCGTGAGGCGCAGCCTGCGGTCGTCCAGGTTCAGGTTGAGCCCGGCGGCGTGCGCGTCGGTGATGCCGCCGTCCCCCCAGGCGGAGACCTGGCCGGCGAGCGCGCCGGTGATGTCCTCGGTGAGGCCGAGCGCCTTGCCGACGTCACGCACCGCGCCGCGGGCACGGTAGCGGATCACGGTCGCGCACAGCGCGGCGTGGTCGCGGCCGTAGGTGTCGTAGATCCACTGGATCACCTCCTCGCGCCGCTCGTGCTCGAAATCGACGTCGATGTCGGGCGGTTCGCGGCGTTCGGCGGAAACGAACCGCTCGAACAACAGGTTGGAGCGTACCGGATCGATGCTGGTGATGCCGAGCACATAGCAGACGGCGGAGTTGGCGGCGCTGCCGCGGCCCTGGCAGAGGATGCCGCGGGAGCGGGCGAAGCGGACGATGCTGTGGACGGTGAGGAAATAGGGCGCGTAGGCGAGCTCGGCGATCAGCGCCAGCTCGTGGCGCAGTTGCGCGGCGACGGCATCGGGAAGGCCCGCGGGGTAGTGCTGCGCGGCGCCGTCCCAGGTCAGGCGTTCCAGGCTCTGCTGTGGGGTGAGCGAAGGGTCCTCGATTTCGCTCGGGTATTGATAGGCCAGATCGTCGAGCGAGAAGCGGGCCCGGTCCAGGATGTCGCCGATGCGCGCGATCGCGTCCGGATGGCGGACGAGCAGGCGGGCCATCTCGTCGGCGCTGCGCAGATGATGCTCGGCGCTGCGGTCCAGGCGGAAACCGGCGGCGTCGATCGTGCAGCCGGTGCGGATGCAGGTGAGCACGTCGGCCAGGATGCGGCGTTCCGGCGCGTGGTAGCGTACGTCGCCGGTGGCGAGCGGCGCGATGCGATGCGCGCGGGCCAGCCGGGCCAGGGTTTCCAGCCGAACCGCCTCGCCCGGGCGGCGGGTCGGGGTGAAGGCGAGGTAGGCGCGGTCGGCGAAGGCTTCCCGCAGGCGGTCGAGATGGGGGGCAAGCGTCTCCGCCGCCGGGACCAGGACAGCGAGCATCCCCTCCGCCGCCGCGGCGATGTCGGCCCAGCCAAGCGTGCACCCCGCCTTGCCGGCGCGCCGCTTGCCCACGGTGAGCAGGCGGGTCAGGCGCGACCAGGCGGCCCGGTCGGTGGGATAGAGCAGCAGCGGCGGCGCGTCGGCGAGATCGAGCCGGCAGCCCGCGACCAGCCGCACGCCGGTTTCCTGCGCGCGCTGGTGCGCACGCACCATGCCGCCGACGGTGGCGCGATCGGTGATGCCGAGCGCGGGCAGGCCGAGCGCGGCAGCGGCGGCGAACAGCTCCTCGATGTGGGAGGCACCGCGCAGGAAGGCGTGGTTGGTGGTGACCTGGAGCTCGGCGTACACGCGACCTCACCACACCCCGTGCAGGAACCACCGCAGATCCCCGCTCGCCGCGTCCACCCCGTCCCCGCGCCGATAGAGCCAGAAGCGCCGCCCGGTCTCATCCTCCACCCGCCAGTAGTCGCGCGCGGTCAGCACCTCGGCGTCGCGGTGCCACCATTCGCCCCGGATACGCTCCGGCCCGTCGGCACGATGGATGCGAAACCGCCGGCGCCGCCAGGTGAAGGCGGCAGGAGGATGATCGGGCAGCAGCGCCAGCGCCTCGATCGGCTGCGGCGGACAGAACAGCCGCACCGGGCGAGGCAGGCCGCCGGGCCATCCCCGGCCGCTGGCCGGCGCCAAGGCCGTGCCGTGCCGTACCGTGCGTTCCGGCACATCGCTCTCTACCGGCACGGCGCGCCAGACCCGCCCCGCGCCCAGGCGATTCACCAGGCGGTCCACCAAGATGGCAAGGTCGGCTTCCTCCGCCGACGCCCCGGTCAGGGATGCCACGGACTGCGCCAGGGCCAACGGCTCGGTGCGCGAGACCACCAGCCGCATCGCCGTCACGCCCAGACCTGGGTCTACCGTCTCCAGCCGCTCCCGCAGCAACCGAGCAAGATGCATGGGCGTACGATTTGCCTGGGCGGTGCCGACGCGGATTGCCGGCACGCTGCCATCGACCCGCTCGAACAGCAGATCGAGCCGCCGCGCCCCGGCCCCCGCCGCTGCCAGTTTCGCGCAGACACACTCCGTCAGCCGGTCGATGACCCCGGCCAGTGCCTCGGCGGTCAGCAGGGGTTCGGCAAAATCGAGCCGGGCGGCGATCGCCACCGGTGAGGCCACCGGCGTGATCGGCTCCGGCGCGCGACCCAGCGCCTGATCGAGCCGGAGCGGCACCTCGGCACCGAAGCGGCGTGCCAGCGGACCGCGCGGCAGGGAAGCGAGATCGGCGATCCGCACGATGCCCAGCCGGCCGAGCAGCGCCACTGCCTCCGGCGCCAGCCGCAGCGCGGCGGGCGGGAGCGGTGCGAGCGCGGCGGCCTGCCGGCCGGGCGGCACCACCGCTTCCTCTTCCGCTCCGAACCGGGCCAGCGCCCAGGCCGCCCCCGGCGTATCCACCACCGCCACGCGGGCGGCGATGCCGGAAGCGGCCAGGCGGCGGCGGAGATCGGCGAGCAGCGCTGCCTCTCCCCCGGCCAGATGCGCCGCGCCGGTGATATCGACCCATAGCCCGTCCGGCGGATCGGGGGCGGCAAGCGGAGCGTAGCGCAGGCACCAGGCGGCCAGCCGCGCCAGCCCGGCTGCATCCGCCGCCGGATCGGCCGGCATCACCGCAAAGCCAGGGACCAGCGCCTGCGCCTCGGCCAGCGCCATGCCGGGATGCAGGCCCAGCGCGCGGGCTGTCTGATCGGCCGCCACCACCACCCGCCGCGGCCCGTCGTGCCCGGCGATGACCAATGGCGCTTCAGCCGGCGACGCGGCGGCGCTCGCGGAGCGGGTCCGCCGCAGCCGGTCGATCGGCCAATGCGGCAACCAGACGGAGACGACCCTTCGCATCGCATTCCTCCACCACCCAGGACGCCGGCTCCGCCCCGCGGGCGCGCAGCAGATCGAGCCGCCAGCGTGCCCGGCCAAGCCCAGGTACGTCCGGTGCGTCCGGAAACGGCGGGGCGGAGGGCAGCGCGCCTACGCGCCAGCGGGTGAGGGCGGCCGTGGGCTCGTCCTGCGCAGCGGCGCTCTCCCGCCAAGGGCGGCGCAGCACGAAGCCGGTCACGCCCGAGGCCTCCGCAGCCAGTTGCAGCCGGCGGCTGGCGGTCAGCGACAGCCGCCCGGACACTTCCCCTACCCCGGCGGCAAGGCCGGCATGGCGCAGCCCTTCCTCCAGGGCCGCCAGCACTGCTTCCGGTCGGCCCGCCTCGGCGTACACGACCCGGTCCGGCGTGAGGCCGACGGCGGCGAGTCCGGGGGCGAACAGATCGGCCCGTTCCAGCACCCACAGCACCGGTCCGCGGGTGCGCGCGAGCAGCCCGGCGACGAACAGCGCCGCCGCCGCGCCATGCTCGAGTTCCGATCCAGCGCTGCGCACTTCGTGCAGTGCGCCGGACGCCAGGCCACCACCCGGCAGATGCCGGTCGATCTCCGGCAAGTGGAAGCGGATCTGTGCGGCAGGGCGCGCGCTGGCGATGCGTTCCAGTCGCGCTACCTGCTCACGCAGCGCCGCCAGCCGGGGATGGGGAGGAGAAGGCGGAAGCATGGGGAACATATAAAGAACAATAGCAGCCGGAGAAAGCCATCCCTTGTCCGTCTGGACAGGCGGGCGATGACCTTGCAGGTTCGCCCGATTGCCCTGGGGTCTGCCGACGGGGCACTTGACGGTCGGACGGCGGGCGCAGAGCCTCCGCCGCCCCCCCGGCCGCACAAGGACCCGCGCGCATGACCCTGCCGTCCCGCATGACCTTCATCGAGACTGCCGGCGCCGGTGGTCCCGAGGTGCTGCGTCCGGCCACCGGCCCGCTGCCGGTGCCGAAGCCGGACGAGGTATTGATCCGCGTGCAGGCCGCCGGGGTGAACCGCCCGGACGTGCAGCAGCGGCTCGGCGTCTATCCGCCGCCGCCGGGGGCGAGCCCGATCATCGGCCTGGAAGTCGCCGGCGAGGTGGTCGCGTGCGGCGCGGACGTCGCCGGCCTGGCGGTGGGCGATCACGTCTGCGGCCTGGCCAACGGCGGCGGCTACGCCGAGGACCGTGCCGTTCCGGCCACACAATGTCTCCCCTGGCCCGCGGGCTACGATGCGGTGCGCGCTGCGGCGCTGCCGGAGACGTATTTCACCGTCTGGGCCAATCTGTTCGGCCACGGCAGGCTCGCCGCCGGGGAGACGGCGCTGGTGCACGGCGGCACCTCGGGGATCGGCGTGACCGCGATCCAGCTCGCGCGCGAGTTCGGTGCCACGATCTACGCCACCGCCGGCTCGGCGGAGAAATGCGCCGCCTGCGTGAAGCTGGGGGCAGCAGCGGCGATCGACTACAAGGGCCAGGATTTCGTTGCAGAAGTAAAGCGCCTCACCGGCGGCCGCGGCGTCGATGTGATCCTGGACATGGTGGGCGCGAGTTATTTCGGGCGCAACCTGCGCTGCCTCGCGATGGACGGGCGACTGGTGCTGATCGCCTTCCTCGGCGGGTCGAAGACGGATGCGGTCGATCTCGTTCCGATCATGACCCGGCGGCTGACCGTGACCGGATCGACCATGCGCCCGCGCACGGCGGCGCAAAAGGCGGCGATCGCGGCGGCGCTACGGGAGAAGGTTTGGCCGGTGCTGGAGGCGGGGCGGGCGGGGCCGGTGATCCACGCCACCTTCCCGCTCGATCAGGCGGCGGAGGCGCACCGGCTGATGGAGACCAGTACGCATATCGGCAAGATCATGCTGCGCGTGGCGGCGTAGCCGCCCGCCAGCGCTCCCACCCGCTACGCCGCAGGTCGCAGGCCGGACAGGCGCCGCAGCCGTAGCCCCAGGGGTGGCGCTGGCTGCGGTCGCCACGGTAGCAACTGTGCGACTGCTCCTCGATCAATGCCACCAGCGCGGCCCCGCCCAGCGCCTCGGCCATCGCCCAGGTGGCCGCCTTGTCGCGCCACATCAGCGGCGTTTCCAGCACGAAGTGCCGTTGCAGCCCCAGATTGAGCGCAAGCTGCATCGCCTTGATCGTGTCGTCGCGGCAGTCGGGATAGCCGGAGTAGTCGGTCTCGCACATCCCCGCCACGATCCGCCGCAGCCCGCGCCGCCAGGCGATCGCGGCGGCGTAGGTCAGGAACAGCAGGTTGCGACCGGGGACGAAGGTGGTCGGCAGCCCGTCGGCGCCGACCGCGATCTCCGCCTCCGAGGTCAGCGCGGTGGCGCCGATCGCCGCCATCGACGGCCCGAGATCGATGACGTGATCGGGCCCGAGCCGCGCGCCCCAGTCGCCGAACGCCGCCAGCCCCGCGCGCAGCGGCGCCCGGCACGCGAGTTCCACCGCGTGGCGCTGGCCGTAGGCGAAACCCACCGTCTCCACATGCGGATAGCGTGCCAGGGCCCAGGCGAGGCAGGTCGCGGAATCCTGGCCGCCGGAGAACAGCACCAAGGCGCGGTCGGGCACGGCGGACGGCACGCGGTCGGAGGGGGGATCGGCCATGGCGCGGAACACGGAGGATGGAGGGGATTTCACGACGTCATGGCCCCGATCGCGCCCGACGGCAAGCGGCCCGGGGCAGGTGAAGGGAGCGATGGCAACGAAATCCGCCACGCGCCCCCGCCGCCGTCACCACGCGCGGCTCATCAGCCGCGGATCGTCGTCGGCCACGATCGTACGTCCCACCGGCCACAGCGCCAGCGCCGCCAGTTTCAGATGCGCCCAGGCGAACGGGATGCCGATGATCGTCACCGCCCAGGCAAGCGCGGTGAGCAGATGGCCGAGCGCCAGCCACCATCCCGCCAGCACGAGCCAGATCACGTTGCCGATCGCCCCCATCGGCCCGGTGCCGAGGTCGCCGTATCCGTATCCCACCAGCATCGTCCGCGGCACGGCGCGGAAGCCGAACGGGAGCAGGGTGTAGCGCGCGATGGTGAAGGCGCTGCGGGCCCAGGGCAGGCCGACGATCGTCACGGCCATGATCACCCCTGCGATCATCCAGGCGAGCGCCATCCACACGCCGCCGAAAATCAGCCACAGGACGTTCAGGAGCAGGCGGAACGGATGCATGGGCGAAACTCCTTTCCGCTCGGCGCGTCAGGCGCCGAGATCGCGGAAGCCGCGGCGCAGCTCGAACTCGTCGGACGCGACGAGGGTTTCGGCGCGCCCCAGCCGGCGGTCGAGCGCGGCCAGCCGGTCGCGCAGGGCAGCGAGGCTCTGCATCGGATCGCTGCGCAGGCCGCGCCAGAACGCTTCCTGTGCCGGGTCGGCGAACAGCGCCGGCGGCTTCGGCTTCAGCGCGAGTGCCAACGCGAGGTAGCCGATCGCGGTCGGCACCGTGAAGAAGACCAGTCCCACCACCGTGACGGCGCGCACGAGCCCGGGGCGGATGCCGAGATTGTCGGCGATGCCGGCGCACACTCCGGCGATCCAGCCCTGATCGGGATCGCGCCAGATCCGCCAGCGGTCGCCGCGCGTGTCGCGCCGCGCCTGACCGCCGAAGGGACCGCCCCAGCCGGGACCGCCTGCCGGGTCGCCGCCGGGCTGGGAGCCACCCCAGCGGTTGGGGCCGCTCATCGCCCGCCCCCCGGCCCGCGCCCCGGCCCGGCCGCGGTCGCATCGCCGGCGCGGGCGCGCCAGCCGGGGGCGTCGGCGTCCAGGATGCGCTCCAATGTCTCCATGCGTGCCTCCATCCGCTGCGTCAGGTCCCAGATGTCCACCAGGGTGCGTTCGTGCTCGCGCGAGAGCATCCGCGCGGTGCGCCAGCACGTGGCGTAGTGCGCGACGATCCAGATCGGCGCGACCACGACCACGAACACCAGGGCGACGATGCCGAACATCATCGTCCGTCACCCCTGCTGCGCGGCGGAGGCGGGCATCGGCGCCGGCGGCAGGCGGTTGCCGAGGCGGGCCTTCAGCCGGTCCAGCTCCTCCTGCACCCGCGCATCGGCTTCCCATTGCGCGAACTCGTCGCCGGCCGGCTGGCCGGGCGTGCTGCCCACGGGGCGGCCGATGTCGAAGGCTTCGATCTTGCCCTCGGCTTCATCCAGCGCGCGTTCCACCTGCTCGAACCGGGCGAAGGCGTCGGTGATGCGCTGGTCGTACAGGGTACGGCGCAGCTTGAGCCGGCTCGCCGCGGTGTTGTGGCGCGCGATCAGGGCGCGCTGGCGGGTCTTGGCGTCGGTGAGCTTGGCTTGCAGCTTGCCGATGTCCTCGTTCTGCCGGGCCAGCGCTTCGGTGACCTGGGCAAGCTGGCGGGCGGCTTCCTCGGCGGCGGTGGCGGCGCGGGTCTTGGCGAGCAGGGCGCCGCGGGCGAGGTCCTCGCGGCCCTTGGTCAGCGCGAGCTCGGCCTTGCGTTCCCATTCGTCGGCTTCGCGCTTCAGGGTCTCGGCGCGGCGTTCGAGGTCCTTGCGCTCGGCGATGCCGCGCACGGCGGCGGAGCGGACTTCGACCAACGTGTCTTCCATCTCCTGGATGACCAGGCGGATGAGTTTCTCCGGGTCCTCGGCGCGGGCGAGGATGGAGTTGAGATTGGAGTTCACGATGTCGGAGAGGCGGGAGAAGATGCCCATGGGGTGGGGGTCCTTGTCGCTGCTGCGGCGCGGGGGCGCCTGGGGGGACATATGCAGGCGGTATGCCAAAGACGAATGTACTGATTTTGCTTGTGTTTGTGTGCGGCGTTCGGTTGTGTGATGGCATTTTCCGCCAGGTTATGGTATTTTCTGCTGTATCATGGCGATTTTCCCCACGCCGCCGACCCCGCTCGGCGAATCCCCGGCCTTCCTCGACATGCTGGCGCATGTCTCCCGCCTGGCGCCGCTCGATCGGCCGGTGCTGGTGGTGGGCGAGCGCGGCACCGGCAAGGAACTGATCGCGAACCGGTTGGCCTATCTGTCGCCGCGCTGGGACCGGCCGTTCGTGGCGCTGAACTGCGCGGCGCTGGCGGAACCGCTGCTCGATTCGGAACTGTTCGGGCATGAGGCGGGCGCCTTCACCTCGGCGGTGCGCCGCCGCGCCGGGCGGTTCGAGCTGGCGGACGGGGGGACGTTGTTCCTGGACGAGATCGCCAATGCGGCGCTTGCGGTGCAGGAGAAGATCCTGCGCGCGATCGAATACGGCAGCTTCGAACGGGTGGGTGGCAACGATACGTTGGGCGTCGATGTGCGGGTGATCGCGGCGACCAACGCCGACCTGCCGGCGCTGGCGGCGGCGGGGCGGTTCCGCGCCGACCTGCTGGACCGGCTGGCGTTCGACGTCGTGCTGCTGCCGCCGTTGCGGGAGCGGAGCGGGGATATTCCGCTGCTGGCGGGCCATTTCGCGGCGCGCATGACGGCGGCGCTGGGGCGGACGTATTTCCCCGGCTTCGCGCCGGCGGCGCTGGACGCGCTGGCGGCGCATGCCTGGCCGGGGAACGTGCGGGAATTGCGCAACGTGGTGGAGCGCAGCGTGTGCCGCATGAGCCGGCCGGATCGGAAGCTGGCCGAGGTGGTGATCGATCCGTTCGGACCGCGTTCCGGGGCGGGGCCGGTGGCGGAGCCGCCGGTGGTGGCGGCCGGGTCCGCGCCCCCTGCCCTGCCCGCTGCCGGCACCGGGCTGCGCGCGGCGGTGCATGCGCTGGAGGGGCGGATGCTGGCGGAGGCGCTGGCGGCGACGCGCTTCAACCAGCGGCAGGCGGCGGCGCGGCTGGGGCTGGGGTACGATCAGTTCCGGCGGTGCTTGCGGGGGCATCCGGAGGTGCGGGGGGAAATAGGGCGTTGAGGGGGTGGGCGGTTGCAGGCGGCGTCGATTAACCGGAGGATGTGTCCCGTTGGGCGGGTTGGATTGGATGTCGGCAAAGGAGTGCGGGTAAAGTTGAGGTTCCCGCTCGTGGAGGTCGGTTTGTAACCCGATGCGGCCGATTGCCGGTGCAGTGCCGATCGGCTTGGATGGGGGGCCAAGCGGAAGTCCGTCAGAAGATTTTCCAACGACAGCTTCGCGCCCATGGCGGTCGCTCCAACGGCGAGATGATTACCTCAAAAACGGACATACGCGAGCATTGGATTCGGACAGAATTCGAGACCGGCAACCTGCTGGAGGGCACGCACCTGAAAACAAATGGCCCCAGATACGGTTGCCCCGGGTACGGTTTCTCGAGATACGGTCTCCTCGGATACGGATTGGGGTACGCGGCGCGGCATCACCACGGCTGCGACCGGGTGACGCGGCGCCGATGCCAGCAGCTACGGGATGCCGCTCCTTCTGCCTGCGCACCGCCCTCGACGTTAACGTGACAATGCCCGGCGAGACGATCCGGAATGCCATGCACCGCATGACGCCGTGCTTCGAGCTGGACGGGCAGTGCCTGCGCGCGCCACGCTGAGACCGATTCCCGCTACCCCCGGTCATGCCCAAGGGGTCAATGCAAAGGCACAACCGACATCATGTGACGTATGGGCGCGTTGGGGCCTGCGCCCGTTGCTTGCATGGTGCCCGTGTACGCCGGTAGAACATGCGCCGATAAAGAGGCTGGGAGTGACAGAGTGCGCAACACACATGCAGCAATTGCGACGGCGATCGCGCTTCTTCTTGCAGGATGTGCGCACACGCCCTCCAACCCGGGGATCGCCGTCGCACCGAGCCAGGCCAAGAGCTTCGAGGCGTTCCAGGCCGACCAGGCCTATTGCAAGCAGTATGCGCAGGCGCAGGTCGCTGGGCAGGCGCAGCAGGCGAACCGCACCACGATGCTGGGAGCCGGCGCGGGCGCGCTCGGCGGCGCGGCGCTCGGGGCGGCGGGCGGCGCCATCGGCGGCAATGCCGGGGCAGGTACTGCCATCGGCGCCCTGGCCGGCGTCGCGCTGGGCACGGCGGGCGGGGCCATCGCGTCGCACCGGCAGCAGGCAGCAACGCAGCGCCAGTACGACCAGGCTTATGGCCAGTGCATGTATTCCCGCGGCAACGACGTGCAGGGCTTCCCGCCGCACGCGCAGCCCGCGTCCACGCTCTCGCCGAACAACCCCGCGCTGGTGCGCAGCGTGCAGACGGAACTGATCCGCCTGCACTATCTTGCCCCGCCGGCTGACGGCATCGCCGGGCCACAGACCATCTCGGCCATCACGCGTTTCCAGCAGAGCGCCGGAATGCAGCCCTCGGGCCAGGCGTCTCCGGCCTTGCTCGCTCGGCTGCAGGCGACGTCAGGCGGCTAACCGAGACGGCAGCAGGGGGCGCCGGACGGCGGCTGGGGGCGCCGAAGGCTGGCGAACGTCGCGGCAAGGTCGCGCGAGTTCCGCAGGATGATGACCGCGACCAGCAGATTGAGGCCGGAGGCGCGGAACACCGGACATGACATCGTCAGCGGCGGAAGTCCGAGAAGGGTCGGCTGCTGCCATCCCGGTCAGGTGGCCTCTACGGCCGGACCGCGTCCAAGGCGGTCGTTCAGGCGAAGCGGTTCATTTCTAAAAGACGGACATAAACATCAGCATCATCTCCGGCGGTCATGGGCGGAATTCGGACACTTGGCCGACCTGTCGCATCTATTGCGATCCGGGCCGCCGATGATTGCGATTTGGTACAGCTATCCGATCCGATTGTTCGACTGCCGGCGGTCGAGCTCCTCGGTCAGAATCGGAATACCCAGATTGCAGGAATGTACACCCTGCGCGACGCAGAGCTTCAGGGTTTCCATGATCTCCTCCGGCGTCGCACCCGCTGCGAGGGCGCCCTTGATGTGACGGCGGGTACCCGGCGCGTACATGTGAGTGTAGGAGGCATCCAGGGCGATGCTCAACAGCTCGACCTCCTTTGGTGTGAACACGCCACTGGTGTAGATTGCGATGCCCGTCGCCATTGCTTCGTCGGTCCAGACTGGGTCGAGTTCCAGGAACGGGTCCCAGGCCTGATTCCACTGGCCGGCCGTGCGCATCTTGTCACATGCCGGCGTCGCCACGTTCTTCGCACGCGGCTGCGCTCCAGCCACCTGCGCTTCCTCAAGGAGCATCGGCGCGCCGAGGCTGCACGAGTGGATCGCCAGGACGGCGCCCATCTTCAGCACCATCAGGATTTCGTCGCGAGTGGCGTCGGCGTCGAGCGCAGCGCGGATATGACGGCGCGTTGCCCCAGGATTCAGACTTGTGCAGGCGGCATTCAGCGCAACGCAGACCAGCTCGACAAATTTGCGCGGCAGCACGCCCGAAGTCCACGGGTTCGTCATCATCTTCACCGCGGCGCCCGCCCAGCGCGGGTCCCACTCGCGCAACAGGCTCAGCGCTTCATTCCAAGGACCTGCCTCTTGAGACAAATCCGACGGGACTGGCGAACCCGAACCGACGTTGCTCATTGCTTCCTCCGGTAGATGGCCCGTCAAAGGGGCTTTCGTCTGCTCCTATCTAGCAGGCAACCCGGGCCGGTCGCGGAATCCCACCGTCGTTCGACATATGCCGGAATTCCCGCTACCGGCTCCCGGGGAAAAGCCATGAGCCTGGCTCCCGAACGCGCACCCTAGTCTGCCAGCGAATGCGAGTCGGACGCGAAGGGATGTTCGTGCAGCTTTCCGTCAGTCTGATAGTTCATGAACCCCAATTGTCCGTCCTTGCGATTTGGCGGCAAGGCGATGTTGTAAAGTGTCTCATCAGGGGTTTGGTACCAGGTCCCGATCTTCATGATCCGGCGGGCATCCTCGCCGGTCGCGATGTCGCGTCCCAATTCCCTTGCAAGCCGAACCATTTGCTCGACCTGCCCGACCGTACCCATACGCTCGCCCTTCCTGCCCCAGATATTGTCTTCGATGCCGACGCGAACATGCAGCCCCAGCGTGATCGCGATGTTGCACAAGGGCAGCACCGTTCGCATCCAGGACTCCATGAACATGATCGAGCCGTGTGGCGAGCGGCGAACGTATTCCATCACGTCGAACGGGTTGCGGCTCGCGGCGCCGCCGCCAAGCGCCACGAACTGATGGTTCACCGGTCCCGCATATGCGCCGCCTCGAATCAGACGTTCGACCGATTCGAGCTGATGGACGTGACCGAGCATGAAAAACGGCTGGATGTCATGGGTGCGGAGCCGCTTCAAATGCTCAATGTAAAATGACGGAGGAGCGTCGGCAACCATGTCTCCATAGAGTTGCCGAAGTTTTGGATCCGCCATGTGCGTTCCCGCAAGGTCGTCATCGGTGGACATTTCCACTATATTCATCGCGCCCGAGCCGATTGCGATCGTGATCTGATCCGGCTTCGGCGTGAGTTCGGTCAGCATATGGCGCGTGTCGTAGCCCAGCCATTTCGCCTTGGCTTCGTTGCTGTCCGGCGCGAACGAGATCGACCCGCCGACCTCCAACACCATCTTCGGGACCGCACTCCTGAGACGGTCGAGCATCATGCTGTATTCGGCAAAGTTCTTCGATATTTTGCCCGTCTTTGGATCTCGCACGTGAATGTGCAGGATCGAAGCTCCGGCATTGTAGCAATCGATCGCCTTCTGCACTTGCGCGTCCCACGAGACATCGATGTCTTCCGGGAAGTCGCTGGGCCTCCATTGCGGCCCCCAAGGTGCCGCCTTTATCATTAGCTTTTCTTGATTCTCCGGAAGCAGAGAGTCGTCGGTGTAGTACATTGGTTCCTCCGTCGGTGGTTCCTCCGTCGGTCGGCGTCGTCCCGGTCGGCAAACTACGATCCCGACCGGGTCATCGACATCGGCGCCGGGGCGATCGATGGCGGCGGCGCCTATGCCTATTCTACGAATAGACCGGTATGGTTGGGAAGGACTGGTTTGGGTCGAGATCTGCCATTTGGCCCGAAGGACGTGAACCTCCGCGCGCCGCAAGCTCCGCATGCTCGATACCGCCGTTCGGCTGCATGATCTGCGCATCCCGCCCGCCAACCGGCTGGAACCGCCGGCGGGTGATCGTGCCGGCCAGCACAGTATCCGCGTCAACGACCAATGGCGCGTATGCTTCGTCTGGCGCGACGGCGGCGCCCACGCGGTCGAAATCGTGGACTATCACTGAGGTGCCCGACATGCCCGACCTGATCCAGCGCAGCGCCCTCGCCGGCCTCGACCTCGCGGCCGAGACGAGCGGCGCGCCCTTGCCGAACATCACTCCCGGGGAAGTCCTGCGGGCCGAATTCCTGGAACCGATGGGCCTGTCCGCCCGCGCCCTGGCGCGCGAGATCGGCGTGCCGGCCAACCGCATCACCGATATCATCCATGGGGCGCGGGCGATCACGGCCGAGACCGCGCTGCTGCTCGCGCGCCGCTTCGGCACCAGCGCGGAGTTCTGGATGAACTTGCAGACGGCGCACGACCTGGAGGAAGCACGCCACCGGCTGGGCATCGCCGCCTGATCCGCCGCGCCGTGGCAGCCGCCGGCCCGCCGGCGCGCAGCGGGGAACAAGCCGCCGCCAAAAGAAAAGGGGGCTCGCGCCCCCTCGTCCCCTACGCCGCCCGAGCCTCCGGCTCGTCCTCCGTCTCGGTCTCCTGCTTCGGCCCGCTATCCAGCCCCTTGGCCGCCGGATCCCGGTCCACCAGCTCGATCACCGCCATATCCGCGGCGTCCCCGAACCGCA
Source organism: uncultured Pseudomonadota bacterium (assembly GCA_963832525.1). GTDB lineage: Bacteria > Pseudomonadota > Alphaproteobacteria > Acetobacterales > Acetobacteraceae > JAJZVS01. The sequence continues at coordinate 174,020 of CAWHUC010000008.1, read as the reverse complement.
CCCCGGCCTTCAGCACCCGCGTATACCCCCCGGCCCGCGTGCGATACCGATCGGCCAGCGGCCCGAACAGCTTCTCCACGATCTTCGCATCGCGCAACTGCGCATACGCCTGCCGCCGCGCGTGCAGCCCGCCGCGCTTGCCCAAGGTCAGCAGCTTCTCCGTCACCGGCCGCAGCTCCTTCGCCTTCGGCAGGGTCGTCGTGATCTGCTCGTGCTTCAGCAGCGCGACCGCCATATTGCGGAACATCGCAAGCCGATGGGTAGAGGTAACACCGAGCTTCCGCCCGGAAATTCCGTGACGCATGATCGCACTCCTTGTCCGCCGCGGCGGCTCAGAACGGTTCGTCCACCCGCTTGGCGAGGTCTTCGATATTCTCGGGCGGCCAGCCGACCACCGCCATGCCGAGACCGAGACCCATCGAGGCCAGCACTTCCTTGATCTCGTTCAACGACTTGCGGCCGAAATTCGGGGTCCGCAGCATCTCCTGCTCAGTCTTCTGCACGAGATCGCCGATGTAGACGATGTTGTCGTTCTTGAGGCAGTTGGCGCTGCGCACCGAAAGCTCCAGCTCGTCCACCTTGCGCAACAGGTTGCGGTTGAACGGCAGGTTCTCCTCGGGCTCCTCCAGCCTGGCAAGCTGGGGCTCCTCGAAGTTGATGAAGAGCTGCACCTGGTCCTGCAGGATGCGGGCGGCGAGCGCCACCGCGTCCTCCGGCGTCACCGCGCCGTTCGTTTCCACCGTCAGCAGCAGCTTGTCGTAGTCGGTCACCTGACCGACGCGGGTCGGTTCCACCTTGTAGGAAACCCGCCGCACCGGGGAGTAGATGGAATCGACCGGGATCAGCCCGATCGGCGCATCCTCCGGCCGGTTGGCCGCGGCGGCGACGTAGCCCTTGCCGAGCTGGACGGTGAACTCCATGCCGAGCTTCACCCCGTCGTCCAGGGTGCACAGAACAAGCTCGGGGTTCATGATGTCGATGTCGTGCCCGGCCTGGATCTGGCCCGCGCGCACCTCGCCCGGGCCGGTGGCCGTCAGGGTCATGCGCTTCGGCCCCTCGCCGTGCATGCGCAGGGCCAGTTGCTTGATGTTCAGCACGATGTCCGTCACGTCCTCGCGGACGCCGGGGATCGAGCTGAACTCGTGCAGCACGCCGTCGATCTGCACCGCGGTGACGGCCGCACCTTGCAGGGACGACAGCAGGATGCGCCTTATCGCGTTGCCGAGCGTCATGCCGAAGCCGCGCTCCAGCGGCTCGGCCACGATGGTGGCGATGCGCGCGGGGTCGGCGCCGGGCTCCACGCCGAGCTTTTCCGGCTTGATCAGCGTCTGCCAGTTGCGCTGGATGACCTGGGTCTGCCTCATGTCTCACAAATCCTTTCCGCCGCCGGCCGGCTGCATCCCCGGGGCTGGATGCGTCGACAGGCGGCGCTGCTGCGGCGGTTCACGGCCCGCCGGGCCGATCGGCGGTATCACGGCCCGCCGGGCCGATCCGGCGCAGCCACGCGCCGGACGGGTTTTTCAGACGCGCCGGCGCTTGCGCGGACGGCAGCCGTTGTGCGGGATCGGCGTCATGTCGCGGATGGCGGTGACCGCAAAGCCCACCGCCTGCAAGGCGCGCAGCGCGCTCTCGCGCCCCGAGCCCGGCCCGCTCACTTCGATTTCCAGCGTCTCCATCCCGTGCTCGCGCGCCTTGCGGCCCGCGTCCTCGGCGGCCACCTGGGCGGCGTAGGGGGTGGACTTCCGGCTGCCCTTGAAGCCCTGGCTGCCGGCCGAGGACCAGGCGATCGCGTTGCCCTGGGCGTCGGTGATGGTCACCACGGTGTTGTTGAACGTCGCCGCCACATGGGCGACTCCGGCAATGATGTTCTTGCGCTCCTTGCGGCGGGGGCGCGAGGTGGCGGCGGGCTTCGCCATGGCGGATCGGTTTCCTGTTACGAGAGGCGCGGGCGGCGCGGGACCGGCGGGCGCTGAAATCGGCGGATGAAACGGGGCCTACTTGGTCACTTTCTTCTTGCCGGCGATCGCCACCGCCTTGCCCTTGCGCGTGCGAGCGTTGGTGTGGGTGCGCTGGCCGCGCACCGGCAGGCCGCGGCGATGGCGCAGGCCGCGATAGCAGCCGAGATCCATCAACCGCTTGATGTTCATCGCCACTTCGCGGCGCAGATCGCCTTCGACCCGGAATTCGCGATCGATCAGCTCGCGGATGCGCAGCACCTCGTCGTCCGACAGCTGGTTGACCCGGCGGTCGTCGGGGATGCTGAGGCGCGAGCAGATCTCGGCGGCCTTGGTCGGGCCGATGCCGTAGATATACCGAAGCCCGATGGTCACCCGCTTGTTGGTAGGGATGTTCACCCCCGCGATACGCGCCACGCCTGCACTCTCCTGCTCGAACTGTCCTGCGGTGCCGCCCGGCCGCCCGGGGCGATCCTGCCTCGGGCGATCCGGCGTGCGGCCGAAGGCCGATCAATATGCGCCAACGACGACGGCCCCGCAACCGGGGCCGCCTGTCGAGAGGGCGGGACTATAGCGTCCGGCGCGGCGGCGTCAATCTACCCATGACCGGCTTGTGACACGCCGCGCTCAGTAGCCGCGCGCCGGGTCCACCAATGTCGGCGGGTCGCGGCCTTCGGCCAGCGCACGCAGGTCGGCGAAGAAGATATCGAGGCTGCGCGGCAGGTAGGTCGCCGGATCGTCGGCCGCGGTGTGCGGGCTCACGATCAGGTTCGGCGTGGTCCAGATACGGTCGCCGGGCGGGACCGGCTCGGGGTCGAACACGTCCAGCACGGCGCCGGAAAGCTGCCCTGCGTCCAGCGCATCGCAGAGCGCCGCCTGCTCGACCAGCCCGCCGCGGCCGATGTTCACCACCCCGGCCCCGCGCGGCAGCAGCCCGATCCGCCGGCGGTCGAGCAGGCCGCGAGTCGCCCGTGTCAGCGGGCAGGCCAGCACCAGGAAGTCCGTGCCGGGCAGCACCACGTCGATCGCGTCCGTGCCGACGACGGCGGCGCAGGCCGGATGCGGCGCGGGGCGCGCGCGCACCCCGGTGACGACCATGCCGAGTCGCGTGGCGTGGCCTGCGACCGCGCCGCCGAGCGACCCGAGCCCCACCACCGTCACCGCCCGCCCCGCCGCCGTCCCGCCCCAGCGCTTGCGCCACACCCCGGCGCGCTGGTCGGTGACCATGGCGGGGACCCCGTTCAGCAGCATGAGCAGCGCCATCAGCCCGAACTCGCCCGCCTTCTCGGTATGCGTGCCGCGGTTGTTGAGCAGGATCGCGCCCGGCGGCAGCCAGTCGAACGGGGCCAGGTTGTCGAGCCCGGCGTTGGCGACGAACACCACCCGCAGGCGGGGCGCGGCGGCCGGCAGCAGGGCACGCAGGACGTCCTTGTCGCCGACCAGCGCCTCGGCCTCCGTGATCGCGGCGGCGAACGCCGCGCGCGTGGTCCCGAAGCTCACCGCGTGGCCGGCGCCCGCCGCGCCGGCCCGCGCCGCGGCGGCGTCCCACAGGGCCGGGGTGACGGTGAAAGGCGGATCGTCGGGCGGGTTCTGGACATGGATGCGCATGGCCCCCAGCCTCGCACAGTCGCCACGGCGGGGCCACGTCCCGAACCGCACCCGGCCGGTTTGACAACCCCGGGCCGCGCCCCGTAGAAGCCGCCCCTTCCATAACCGGGAACGTGGACGGGACTTCGGGTCCCGCGCCCGCCGCGCACCGTGCGCGGCCTACCGGTGCAACAAAGCCACGCGAAAGGGCACCGCGCCAATGACCAAGCGCGCCGAAAGCAAGTACAAGATCAACCGCCGCCTCGGCGCCAACCTCTGGGGCCGGCCGAAATCCCCCGTCAACAAGCGTGACTACGGTCCCGGCCAACACGGCCAGCGGCGCAAGAAGCCGACCGATTTCGGCATTCAGTTGATGGCCAAGCAGAAGCTGAAAGGCTACTACGGCAACATCGGCGAGAAGCAGTTCCGCAAGTATTACGAGGAAGCGGTCCGCCGCAAGGGCGACACGTCGGAGAACCTGATCGAGCTGCTGGAACGCCGGCTCGACGCGGTGATCTACCGCATGAAATTCGCCATCACCCCGTTCGCCGCGCGCCAGTTCGTCTCGCACGGCCATGTGCTGGTGAACGGCAAGCGGGTCAACATCCCCTCCTATGTCGTGCGCGACAACGACACGATCGAGGTGAAGGAGAAGTCGAAGCAGCTCGCGATGGTGCTCGATGCCGCGCAGAGCGGGGAACGCGACGTCCCGGACTACGTGGAAGTCGACCACCGCGCCATGAAGGGCCGCTTCGGCCGGGCGCCCAAGCTGTCCGATGTGCCCTATCCGGTGCAGATGGAGCCGAACCTGGTGGTGGAGTTCTACTCGCGCTGATCCGGTTGCGCTGATCCGGCCTGGGGCGGCGGTCCATGCCGCCCCGATCCGCCGTCAATAGAACACGTCCGGCACGATCCCGAGCAGGATCGCGCCCACCGCCTCGAAATGAGACTCGCGCGCCTGGATCTGCTGGGCCAGGGTGTGCATGTCGCGGAACCGCCGCTCGAACGCCGAGCCGGCGAAGATCGCATCGACCCCGGCTGCCTTGTAGGCGAAATCCGCCGCCGCGATCGCTTGGCCCAGCCCGTGCGCGCACGCCAGCCGCACCTGGGCGCGAGCCGGGATGTCGATCGGCGCCGCGTCCCCCGCGTGCTCCCAGATCGCGCCGAGAACCTCCGTCAGATAGGCCCGCGCCGCGCCCAGCGCCGCCTCGTGCCGCGCCAGGCCGGCCTGGACCACCGCGCTGTCGGCCAGCCGGCCCAGCCCGCGCGGGGCCTTGCGCATGGCCAGGGCGACGAACGCGTCCAGCATCGCGCGCGCGATGCCGAACGCCACGCCCGCCGCCCCCACCGCATAGAGGCCCTGCATGGTGAAGGCATACAACTTGCCCGGCTCGCGCCGCAGCGCCGGATCCTCGCGGGTCGCGCTGAACGCCTCCGGCACGAACAGGTCGGCCACACGGTAGCCTTCGGACGCGGTGCCGCGCAGGCCGATCACCTGCCAGTCGGCGATGCGCTCGGCGCGATCGGCCGGGAACAGCAGGGTGCGGATCACCGGCGTCCCGGCCGCGTTGCGGCGGCGGGTGCCGTCCGGCTCGATCACCTGGCAATGCGCGCCCATCCAGGTCGCCTGGCGCGAGCCGCTGGCGAAATGCCATTCCCCGCTCACCCGATACCCGCCCGGCACCGCGGTCGCGGCGGCGGCGTTCGGCGGCCCCCAGGAGACCAGCGCGCGCGGGTCGGCGAAGATGGCGCGGGCCGTCTCGGCAGGCAGGAACGGCGCGATCAGCGCGGAGCTGTTGGCGACGAACACGTTCCAGCCCACCGACGCATCGTGGCGGCTGACCTCCTCCACCGCGCGCAGATAGACCCAAGGCGGCACTTCGTCACCGTCGACCGAGCGCGGCAGCAGCATCCGGCACAGCCGCGCCGCGTGCAGGTCCGAAAGCAACGGTTCGGGGATACGCTGGGTGCCCTCGATCGCGTCGGCCGCGGCGGCAATCGCGGGGCCGAGGCGGCGGGCGCGTGCGACCGGGTCCGGCCGGTCGGCGTCGGGGCGTGGCGGGATCGTCATGCGGCCCTCGGGGGATGTGCCCGGCGGCGATGACAGGGCCGCGCCCGGGTCCTGTCAACGCGGCGACTCGGCTGCGGCCCGGGATGGCTGGGACACTGCCGCCCCGACCCGGCCCCCCGCCGCGCCGGAATGCTTGGCAATCGGCCCGCGCTCGCCCCATATCCCTTCCAGCCAACGCCGGACGCCCCCGCGCCCGGCGTTTCCCTTGCCCACCCCCTCCGGACCCCGCATGACCGACCAGACCACCGAGATTGCCCGCCGCCGTACCTTCGCGATCATCTCCCACCCCGACGCCGGCAAGACCACCCTCACCGAGCACCTCCTGCGTGCCGGCGGCGCCATCCAGCTCGCCGGCAACGTGCGCGCCAAGGGCGAACGCCGGCGCACCCGATCGGACTGGATGAGCATCGAACGCGAACGCGGCATCTCGGTCGTGACATCCGTCATGACGTTCGAATACAAGGGCTGCGTGTTCAACCTTCTCGACACGCCGGGCCACGAGGATTTCTCCGAAGACACCTACCGCACCCTGACCGCCGTCGACGCCGCGGTGATGGTGATCGACGCTGCCAAAGGGATCGAGGCGCGCACCCGCAAGCTGTTCGAGATCTGCCGTCTGCGCGACATCCCGATCGTGACGTTCATCAACAAGATGGACCGCGAGAGCCAGGACCCGTTCGCGCTGCTCGACGAGGTGGGCACCGACCTCGCACTCGACACCGCCCCGGTCACCTGGCCGGTCGGCCGCGCCTCCGGCTTCGTCGGTACCTATGACCTGCGCGCGCGCGCGCTGCACCTGACGCAGGAACTGCCGCAGTCCGACCCGCGCCTGGCCGTGCTCGGCGAGGAGCTCGATCTCGTCGCCGCCGCGCTGCCGGAATTCGACCGCACGTCGTTCGCGGAAGGCCACCTGACTCCGGTCTATTTCGGTGCCGCGATCAAGGGGATCGGCGTCGCCGACCTGCTCGATGGCCTGGCCGACTACGGCCCGCGCCCGCGCGCGCAGCAGGCCGATCTGCGGATGGTCGATGCGACCGAGCCCGGCCTGACGGCGCTGGTGTTCAAGATCCAGGCCAACATGGACCCCAACCACCGCGACCGCATCGCCTTCGCCCGCGTCTGCTCCGGCCGCCTCGTGCGCGGCATGCGCCTGAAACAGGTGCGCACCGGCAAGCTGATCCCGCTGCACGCACCGCAATTCTTCTTCGCCCGCGAGCGCGAGATCGCCGAGGAGGCCTTCGCCGGCGACGTCGTCGGCATTCCCAACCACGGCACCTTGCGCATCGGCGACACGCTGACGGAAGGCGAGGCGATCAACTTCGTCGGCGTGCCGTCCTTCGCCCCCGAAATCCTGCGCCGGGTGCGGCTCGATGACGCGATGAAGGCGAAGAAGCTGCGCCAGGCGCTGGTGGAACTTGCCGAGGAAGGCGTGGTGCAGTTGTTCCGCCCGCAGGACGGCGCGGCGCCGATCGTGGGCGTGGTCGGCGCACTGCAGCTCGACGTGCTGGCCGCGCGGCTCGGCGCGGAATATGGGGTCGGCGTGGGGTTCGATGCGACGCCGTTCGCCCTGGCGCGCTGGATTTCGTCGGCCGACAAGGCGGCGCTGGAGCGCTTCATCGCGGCCAACCGCTCGGCGATCGCCGACGACGTCGACGGCGACCCGGTGTTCCTGGCGACGTCGGAGTTCATGCTGCGGCGGACGGCGGACCTGGCGCCGGCGGTGACGTTCCGGGATGTGAAGGATGTACGGGCGCAGGCGGCGTAGGAGCGTCTGCAAAGCCGATCCCGTCCGGCGCACGGAACGGCTGCGCGCCTATGCCTCGCTCGCGCTCCCCACCCGCAGCGGCAGCAACATCGCCCCCGCCGCCACCCCCACCGCGCCGGCCGCCACGAACACCCCCAGCGCCGGCACCGCCGCCACCAGCGGCGCCGCCACGCTCGGCGCCGCCGCCTGTGCCAGCAGCGGCGGCACCGCCAGCCACCCGAGCAGCGCCGCGTAGCCCGCCGGCCCGAAGATCGCCATCGGCAACGTCCCCCGGTTGATCGACAGGATCCCGTTGCTCATCCCGTACAGCACCGCGAACACCGGCACCGCCACCGCCCCGCCCAGCGCCAGCAGCGCCACGCCGACCGGCAGCAACGCCGCCGCCAGCCGCGCCCGCGCCAGCACGCCGAACCGCCGCCCAACCGACCAATCGACCACCCGCCCCAGCACCTGGCCCGGCCCGATCAGCGCCGCCGCCAGCACCGCCTGTCCCGCGCTCAGGCCCAGCGCCTGGAACAGGTGCAGCACATAGACCGCGATCGCCGAGGTGATCAGCCAGCGCAGGCTGAAAAACCCAGACAGGCACGCAAGCGCCGCGACCCGCCGCCGCCCGACCGGCACGCCCGCCGCCCGCGCCGCCACGATCGCCCCGGGCGCCCCCGCGCGCGGCACCAGCAGCAGGATCAGCGGCAGGTTCACCGCCAGCAGCATTCCGCCATACGCCAGCAAGGTCGCCCGCCAGCCGAACCGATGCACGAGCGCAACGCCGGCCGGCCAGAACACCGAGCTCGCGAACCCGGCGATCAGGGTGATGCCCGTGATCACCGGCCCGGCCGCCGTGCCAAGCAGCCGTCCCGCCGTCGCGAACGCCGCATCGTACAGCGCCAGCGCCATGCCCACGCCCAGCACCGTCCAACCCCCGTACCACGCCCAAGGCCCCCGCGCCGCCGCCAGCAGCGCCAGCCCGACGGCGAGCAGCACCGTCCCGCTCGCCAGCACGCCTCGCCCACCGTGCCGGTCGATCCACCGCCCCATCCGCGGCGCGCACAGTCCCGACACGACCAGCGCCCAGGAAAACGCCCCGACCATCCCCGCCCGCGACAGGCCGAGGTCCGGCGCCGCCACCCCCATCACCACCGCCGGCAGATAGAACGTCGTTCCCCAGGCAACCAGTTGGGTCAGCCCCAGCGCCACCGTCAGCCGGACGGTCCCGCGCACCCGCCCTCCGGCCTCAACCACGGGGCGGCGGCGGCGCCGCGTCGCCCGCTCCCGCGGCGACCGGGCGGATCAGTGCCGGCACGGTCTGGCCCTGCATCGAAAACCCTCCTGCGCCACGGCCACCAACCGCCGCAGCGCCGGCACCCTTCAACCACCCGGGCCGCTGCGACGGAAGAGAGATTTTCCGATCTGCTCGCCGTGCTGGCGGCGGAGTTGGAACGCGCGGCGGGGGCGTGAGGAAAAAGGCCAGGGGCTCTGCCCCTGGACCCCGCCAAGGGCTCGCCCTTGGAACCCTTCCGTTTTGGTCTGGAGCGGGTGGGGGGTATCACGGGTGCGGGCCGGGGCGGCACGGAGGCGGGAGTGCGCGCTGTGGCGCGCGTCCCCGCCTCCGTGCCGCCCCGGCCCGCACCCGCGATACCCCCCACCCGCTCCAGACCAAAAGGTGATGGGGTCCAGGGGACGCGTCCCCTGGCGGGGGTCCAGGGGGCAGCGCCCCCTGGCCTTGCTTCCTTACGCCTCCATATCGTGCTCCATCGTCGCCAACACATGCGGCGCGCGCGCCTTCAGGTAGCCGAACCAGGCCGCCCCGACCGCCAGGTAGAGGGCGAACAAGTACGGGATAATATTATACGGATACGGCGGCACCGGGTACAGGCTGCCGAACACCACGAACGCCATCAGCGCCGCGCCGATCACGCCGAGCGCAATATGCTGCGGTTTCAGCACGCCCGCCTTGCGCTGATCGACCGGCGAGACGAGGCAGATCAGCATGTAGACGACCAGGAAGCCGAAGGTGGAGAACGTGCCCGCATAGCCGAATGCGTTCAGCGCGCCCTGCGGCAGCAGCGCCAGGCTGACGACCAAGGTGAACAGCACCGACAGGGTTACCGCGAAATGCGGCGTCTGGTGCGTCTCGTGCACGCGACCCATGTGTCCGCTGAAGAACTTGTAGCGGCCCATGGAGAAGATCAGCCGCGCCCCCGCGTTGACCGAGGCCAGTGCGCAGGCGAAGCCGCTGATCAGCGCGGCGAAGTAGACGACGCCGGCGGCGGAGGCGAGGCCGGCGCGCGCCGTCATTTCGGCGAACGGCGAGCTGCTGTTGCCGATCACGTCCGCCTTGTCGCCCATGCCGAGCACCATGAAATAGGCCATCAGCACGAAGAAGACGCCGACCAGCACCGCGCTCAGGTTCACCGCCAGCGGCACCGTGCGTTCCGGATCGCGCGTTTCCTTGGCCAGGGTCGCAGCACTTTCGAAGCCGACGAAGCTGAACACCGCGAAGGCGAGCGCGGACATCACGCCGCCGAACGGCAGCTTGGCGATGTTGAGCTGCACGGGGTCGATGATCGTGCCATGCCGGGCCACGACAATCGCGGTGATGACCACGATGATGCTGATCGAGATCCCCTCCAGCACCAGCGCAACCCGCGAGGACATGCGGATGTCGCGATAGGCCGCAAGCCAGACCAGGGCGAGGAACAGCACGCTGATGAGCCACCCCGGCGGCAGGAACGCCTTCAGCCCGAAGGCGATCAGCACGTTATCCAGGAACAAGGTCTCGCTCACCGTCACCGCGACCGCGCAGACAAGATAGGCCGCGATCATCGACCAGCCGGCGATCATTCCGGCGAACGGGCCGAAGGTGCGGCCGATGTAGACGAAATACGACCCCGACAGCGGATGCCGCCGCGCCAGGGTGGCGATGTTGGCGGAGACGAACAGCATGCCGATGGTGGCGATCAGGTAGCCCAGCCAGGAGCCGACGCCGGCCAGGCCCGCGACCACCGAGATGTTCAGCGCCGGCGTCAGGGTCGGCGCGATGTTCGCCACCGACTGGCCGAGGCATTCCGGCAGCTTCAGTATGTTCGAACGCAATTGCGGCCGTGCGGCGTCGGCGATGACCGCGCCGATCGCCGGGGTTTCCGTGGTCGAGCTCATGGTGCGACCTCCATCGGGATGCGGGGGATGTTCACGAGGTGCCGTGCGCGCAGCAGCCGGCGCTGGCGTGCCGGCTTGCCCGGTTCGTCTCCGGGGGGAGATCGATGGCCGGGTTCTGGTCGAAGAAGCCGTTCGGCATCAGCATGAATCCGGTGCTGATACAGGGCTGCACCGGGAAATCCTCGGTGCGCGGCAGGTGGTGCAGGCCGAACACGTGCCAGAGCACGATATCCGTGTTCTCGATCGGCCTGTCCTTGGCGATGAAATCGTCGATCCCGCCGCTGCCGTCGGAATGGTTCATGAATTCGCCGGCGGGATAGCGTTCCTCCGGGTCGTAGGCGCTTACCCAGAGGTGGTTCGCCATGAAGCGCGACCGCGTGCCCGAGGGCGAGTCGGGTGCCACGAACGGGGTGATGACCCGCGTCGGTTCCAGCTTGAAGCCGACCGGGCGGCCGACCCCGTTCAGCACGCCGGGGTTGACCACTTTCCAGTAGCGCTGCGCGGCGGGTTCGGCGCGGCGCGCGCCCTCGCGTTCGGTGCGCAGCACGCGTTCCTCGACATGGAAGGCGTTGCCCCAGGGATTGTCCGGCCCCGGCGGGTCCGCCACCGTGTCGCACTCGATCACGCTGTTGGCCTCGCCGTCGATCGCGACGTCGATGCGCGCGCAGAACGCGTGCTGGTGGATGTGGCCCTCGACGCCGGGGGCCACTTCGGTACCGTAGCGGGACGGCTTGCCGGGCGGGCAGGCGGCGGTGTTGATGACCCCCGTCGCCTTCATCTCGAACTCGATCGCGCCGTCCTGGCGGAAATACCAGTAGGAGGCATATTCGTAATTGCCGACGGTGCAGATGCAGGACACCACCAGCCGCCGCCCGCGCCGGATCTCGGCGCGATCGGTGCGGAAGTCCCAGTGCTTCCACAGCACGCCGGCGTCCTCCTCGTGGATGCAGATCGCGTTCTCGATCGTGAACACCTCCCCGCTCATGGTGTTGAGATGCGCATCCAGATAGGCGATGTGGCCGAGGCAGTCGCAGCCGAGCTTGAGCGAATTCGCCAGCTTGCCGAGCCCGTATTCGCCGATGTCGAACACGTTCTTGCGCGCGTGCCCCGGCTCGGGCGAGCCGTACGGCACCACCATCTCCACCAGCGACATCCGGTGCGCCACCGGTCGCCCGTCGTAGCGGATGTCGTGCAGGGTGATCGCCTCGCGGGCGTTGAAGCCGACCACGAGCGACCATTTGTCCCAGGCGAGCACGGAGCCTTCCAGGGTGAAGCTCGGTCCCTCCGGCTGCACCACGTCGAGCGGCTTCAGGGCCGGGCGGAAGTCGGAACGGAACTGGGATTCGTAGTTGATCTCCGCCATCGGTACCGGCAGCGCGCCGTGGTCGTCGATACGCAGCACACGGCCGGCCTTGATATCCACCACCGCGTTCAGCCCGGCGATCGGATGGGCGTAGAGATTGTCGTTCGCGCGCGTGCGCAGCCAGCAGAACGTGTGCGAGAGGTGCAGGCCCTCCTCGCCCGGGATGCCGAAATTGCCGGCCGACCAGGGATCGACGCAGACGAGCTCCATGTCGGTGATGCCGCGGCGCGCGCAGGCGGCGATGAAGTCGGGATGGCTGCGCACGATCCCCTCGATCGCCAGGAACTGCTCGAGCTGGATCATCGGCCGCGCGCCGGGCACGAAGGCCTGCGACAGGATCACGCCGGTCTCGATCGCAACGGTCACCCGCCACACCCCGGCCTCGTCCGGGCGGAACAGGTTGGCGCGCGCCGCGCGCGGCAGCAACATTCCGGGGCGCCAGGCGCGCAGCGCGGCTTTCGGCGGTTCCAGCAGCTCGATCGTTTCGAACAGCATGCCCGCGCCGAATTGCGGTGCGGCGCGCACCACGGCGGCGACGGCGCGGATTTCGGCGTCCGTCAGCGGTGCGAGCGGATGCGCCGCCGCCCCGGCCGGTGCGTCGGCGCAGCAGGTGGGGGCGGATGCCATAAGGGAAAGGCCGAGGTCGTTCACTGCGGGGTCTCCTTCGGACTGGCAAAACGCGTCGGTGCGGGCCGAAGCGACATCAGAGCCGGGCGCAGGCTAGAGGCGGGTCGGGCCGGTGCGCTTGACATTTCCCGTCAAGAATTGCCCAATACACAATCATATGACCCGAAAATGTCTATATATAGATCAGATATATGCCATTAATTGGGCAATTGCCTCATGTACTTGCGTCGGGCCCTCGGCGCCCGCTAGCCTGAGCCCAGAAACAGCGCTCGCCCCAGCCCGCAGCGGAGGTGTGGCATGACACCCAGACACGCCGCGATCCCCGATCCGGCCCTGCCCGGCATCCAGGCCGTGGCTGCCACCGGCATCGCCGCGTTCATTGCCGCGCACGGTGCTGCCGCCGGGCGCGTCTTCGCCACCGCCGGCCTCGCCCCCGATACCTTCGCCCATCCGCGCCACCGCCTGCCGCTCGTCGCCTATTGCGACCTGTTCGAGCAGGCGGCGCGCCAGACCGGTATCGATACGTTCGGATTACGTTTCGGCCTCGCCCGCGCCACCGACGCGCTCGGCGACGTCGGCGACCTCGCGCTCACCGCCCCCACCCTTGCCGCCGCGCTCGCCGCGCTCTGCCGCTTCTTCCCCGCCCTGCAGGAGCACTCCTCGCTGACCCTGCACCGGGAAGGCCCCTTCGTGCGCCTCGACTACCAGTATCCGCGACGGGCGGATCATGCAGCGCCGGCAGGACGCGGAACTCACGATCGGCGTGCTCGTGGCCCTGCTGCGCCGGGTGCTGGGCGTATCGTGGGCGCCCGAGGCGATCGAGTTCGAGCACGTCCGCCCGGCCGGCCGCGCCGGGGTCGAAACCCTGCTCGGCGCCCCGGTCGGCTTCTCCGCCACCGCCAACACCGTGATCTTCCGCGCCGCCGCCCTGGCCGCGCCGATGCCGGCGCCCGATCGGCGCCGCGCCGGCGCGCTCGAAGCCCGGCTCGCGCACGAGGCCGCCGCGGCGCGGCCGGACGACCTCGTGGGCGAGGTGCGCCAGCAGATCCGCGCCGCGCTGGTCGCCGGCACCGTCGGGCTCGCCCCGATCGCGCGCCGGCAAGGGATGTCCGAACCGAGCCTCTACCGCGCCCTGCGCAGCCGCGGGGTCGAGTTCTCGGAACTCGTGCGCGCGCTGCGGCGCGAGCTGGCCCTCGGCTACCTCGCGGAGCCGCATCTGTCGCTGACCGAAATCGCACTGCTGCTCGGCTATTCGGAACTGAGCGCCTTCAGCCGCGCCTTCCGCGCCTGGACCGGCCTCTCGCCGGCAGCCTGGCGCCGCCGCGGGGACGCCTGAGCGAACCGGACTGCGCTCAGCCCAGCACCAGCACCGCGACCGGCAGCGCGTCCAGCACCTCGGCCAGGCGCAGCCGCCGCCCGGACGGCCCCAGCGCCCGGTCCGCCAGCGCATCCGCAACCGGGCGCCCCCGCAACCGCGGCGGCAGCAGCACGGCGGTATCCTCCCACGCGGCAGGCGTGACCAGTGGCGCCCGCTCCACCCCCGACAGGCGCGCGGCCAGCCGGCTGACGACGACGATCAGCGCCGTATCCCCCTCCGCCCGCACGAAGGCCAGCGCATGCGCCGCCTGTGCCCCCGCCAGCCGCAGCGGCGCATAGAGGCCGCGGGCGAACAGATCGGGCAGCCGGGCGCGCAAGCCCAGCAGCCGCGCGATCAGCGCCTGCTTCACCCGCCCGTCCTGCCACGCCCCCAGCAGCGCCCCCGGCGCGACTGCCGGGTCGAGCGCCGCATCGCGCGCCGCGAAATCCACCGGACGGCGATTGTCCGGATCGACCAGGCTGAAATCCCAGAACTCGGTGCCCTGGAACAGATCCGGCACCCCCGGGACGGTCAGCCGCAACGTGGTCTGCGCGAGCCCGTTCAGCGCCCCCGCCGGGCCGATGCGCGCCACCAGCCGGGCGATCTCGTCCGTCAGCCCGGCCGAATGCGCCGGGTCCAGCAGCCGCGCCAGGAACCGCTGGCATCCGGCTTCATAGACGGCGTCCGGCAAGGCCCAGTCCGACAGCCGCTTGGCCTCGCGCAGCGCCTTTTCCTGCCACCCCGCCAGCCGCCCGCCCAACGCTTCGAGCCCTGCCGCATCCCCCGCCGACAGACCGGGCGGCCACACCCCGACCACCGACTGGTACAGCATCGCCTCGTCCGCCGCGTCGGGCACCGGCCGCCGGCGCCAGGCGGCGGTCCGGCGCATCCATCCCGCCACGCTCTCGGTCCACAGCTCCGGCAGCTCGCTCAGGACCGCGAGCCGCGCGCGCGCATCCTCGCCGCGCTTGTGGTCGTGCGTCGCGGTGGCGAGCAGCGCCTGCGGCAGGTAGCGGCGGCGCTCGGCCATGGCGGCGTGGAACGCCTCGGGCGGGCGGGCGAACACGGCCGGATCGCTGCCGACCTCGTTGCGTGACAGCAACCGGCCGTAGCGGTAGAATGCGGTGTCCTCGACCGATTTCGCCGCCGCCGGGGCGGTCAGTTGCTGGAAGCGCACCATCGCGCGCAGCCGCCGCGTGCGCGCAGCGGCGGGCAGCCCGCGCACGTCCGCGCCCCCGAGCCAGCCCGCGAGCAGATGCAGCAGCACGTGATCGGCCGGACGCAGGGACGCCCGCGCGCCGGCAACCGCCGCCTCCATCACCGCGGCATCGGCGGCGCGCGGTCCGTTGCGGCCGGCGTAGATCCGATACACCGGGAACCGCGCCAGCAGCGCGTGCAGCACCCGGCGGATCGCAGGCAGCCCGTAGTCGCGGGTGATCAGGTCTTCGAGCGCGATGGCGTGCAGCGCCGCCGCCAGCGCTTCCGTCTCCCCGGGCAGGATTTCGCCGATCACCTGGCGGCGCGCGGCATCGACCTCGGCGGCGAAGGCGGCGGGACGCCCGGTGGCGCGCACCCAGGCGGCGGTCAGCATCGGCGCACCGGCCGGATCGTGCAGCACGGACGCCGCCTGGTCCATGAAATCGTAGCCGGTCGTTCCGTCCGTGTGCCACTCGATCGGCAGGTGCTCGCCGTCGGCGAGGATCTTCTCCACCCAGATCGGCGCGGGACCGGGCGGCGCCTCCGCCGGACGGGCCGCGGCAAGGGAAGCCAGGCGCCGGCGCAGGGTGCGGCAGTAGCCGCCCGGATCGGCCAGCCCATCCACATGGTCGATCCGCACGCCGTCGATCAAGCCTTCGGCGTAGAGCCGCAGGATACCGGCGTGGGTCGCCTCGAACACCTCGGGCCGCTCCACGCGCAGCCCGGCCAGGCCGTTGATGTCGAAAAAGCGGCGCCAGTTGATCTGCTCGGACGCCCGCCACCAGGCGAGCCGGTAGGCCTGCCGCTCCAGCAGGTCGTGCAGGCGCGCGCGCCCGTCCGGCCGGGCCGGATCGAACGCCGCCAGCGCCGCGGCGATCGCCGGCGCGAGCGCCGGTGCGCGCAGCGCCTGGCGCACCGCCGCGGCCAGTTCCCCGCTGCCGGCCAGCACGGCCGGATAGTCGCGCGGCGCGAGCGGGAACCGGTCGTCGCAATAGGCGACGCAGACGCGCCCGTCGGCGGGATCGAAGCGCAGCCCGAGCTGGCCCTCGCGCAGGCACACCCCGTAGGGCTCGCCCAGGAACGGCGCCAGCACGCGCCCGCGCAGCCCCGGCGTGGCCGAGTGCCAGTCGATATCGAAATATTCCGCACGGGGGCTGGCGCGCCCCCATTCCAGCACGTCCTGCCACCATGCATTGCCGCCGCCGCCGACGGCCATGTGGTTGGGGACGATATCGAGGATCAGCCCCATGGCGCGCGTCCGCAGCGCGGCCACCAGCCGGCGCAGCGCCGCCTCCCCGCCAAGCTCCGGGTTGACCCGGTTCGGATCGATCACGTCATAGCCATGCGTCGAACCGGGGCGCGCCGTCAGCAGCGGGGAGGCATAGAGATGGCTGATGCCGAGACGGTGCAGATACGGCACGATCGCGGTCGCGTCGTCGAGCGTGAAGCCGCGATGGAACTGCAGCCGCATCGTGGCGCGCGGCACGCTCATGACACACGCCGGCATGACACACGCCGGTTGGCCGCGAGGGCGGCGAGCCGGCGTTCCACCGCGGGCGGGTCGAGCAGCACCGCGGCCGGCGCCGGCATCCGCCGCCGCCAGTTCGGATGTTCGTCGGTGGTGCCGGGCAGGTTCGGCTGCTCCTCGAGCGCCAGCGCGTCCTCGATCGGCAGCAGCGCGAGGTCGGCCGCCGTCGCGCCGAGATGCGCGCAGGCGGCATCCGCGGCGGCGGTGCCGTCGGTGCGCGCCGGTTCCGGGCCCGCCGCCGCCCCGCTCGCCTGGAACGCGGCCCACATCTCGCGGCGTTCCCGCCCGCGATCCGCCCGCTGGCCGGCAGCGGTCGCGGCGTCGATGTGGCCGAGCCGCTCCCACCAATCGATGTCGCGCTCCTGCCACCAGCCGGAGATCGTCGGCAGGTCGTGCGTCGTCGTCATCGCCACCGAATCATGCGGCCAGCGCGCCGGCGCGATGAAACCTCCGTTCTCGTGCTCGAAGATCAGCAGGCGCAGGCCCATCACCCCGACGCGCCGCAGCCCGTCGCGGAAGCCTTCCGGCACGGTGCCGAGGTCCTCGCCGAGCACGATCGCCCGGTGCCGCCAGGATTCGAGCGCGACGAGGCGCAGCAGATCGGCCTCCGGGAACGCCAGGTAGGCGCCCTCGCGCGGGGGCGCGCCCTCGGGGATGACCCACAGCCGACGCAGGCCCATCACGTGGTCGATCCGGACGCCGCCGGCATGGCGCAGGGACGCGCGCAGCATCTCGATGAACCCGCCGTAGCCGCTGGCGCGCAGGCCCGCGGGCGAGAACCCGGTCAGGCCCCAGCCCTGCCCGATCGCGTTCAGCAGGTCCGGGGGCGCCCCGATGGTGAGGCCGGAGAGCATCTCGGCCCGGTGGCTCCAGGCGTGGCTGCCGGCGCGGTCGGTGCCGACCGCAAGGTCGGTGATCAGGCCGATCGGCATCCCCGCCGCCCGCGCGGCCGCCTGCGCCGCGGCGAGGCCCGCATCGGCCAGGAATTGCAGGAAAGCATGGAATGCAACCTCGGCCGGATGGGCCGCGGCGAAGGCGGCGACCTCCGCGCTGGCCGGGTCGCGATAGGGCGCCGGCCAGTCCTGCCATTCGTGCAGCGGCGGGTCCTGGTGCAGGAAATGCGCAGCCAGCGCCTCGAACCTGGCGTGGCGTTCCAGGCTCTCGCCGCGCGCGGCGCGGAAGGCGGTAAAGGCGGCGCGGGCCGGCCCCGGGGGGCGCCCGTCTGCGGCGGCAAAGGCGTCGAACACGGCGCGCAGTCGCCGTAGCCGGGCGCCCCCCGCGGCCGGCCAGTCGATCAGGGTGCCGGCGGGCGCATCCGGGGCATCGGCGGGAGGCGCGATCGCCGCCAGGCCGAACGGCAGATGGTCCGGGTCGATGTAGAGGACGTTCAGGAATTGCCGGCTGGACGGCGAATAGGGGCTGAACCGGCCGGGATCGGCGGCGAAGGCCGCGTGCACCGGGCTGATCGCCAGCGCCGCGGCGCCGCGCGCGCCGGCCGCGGTCGCGAGCTGCGCCAGCGCGGTGTAGTCGCCGAGCCCGCCGTCGCCGTTCCGGCGCAGGCCGTACAGCGGCACGGACAGGCCCCAGAGCCGATGCCCCGTCGCCAGATCGGGCGCCAGGTCCGATGGGCCGCAGCACCGCGGCGGGGCCACCGCCAGCACGACCTCCCCGCTCGCCGTCTGCAAATGGTGGTAGCCGGGCTCGGTCACGACCGGGCCGCGCATCCGCCCGGCACCATCGGGCGCGAACACCCCCTCCGCGCTGCCCCCGCTTTCCAGCCGCAGCCGGAACCGTCCCGTCGCCGCGGGCACGATCGCGGCCTCGCCGGCCTCGGCGGTGACCAGCAGCGGCAGCGTGAGCGGCTGGCGGAGGGAGGCGAGGCTGCCCGCGACCTCCGCATCCGTCGCCGCCGGCAGCCCCACGGCGGCGAGCACCGCGCGCAGGGTCGGCGGCGGCACCTCGTGGGGGCGGCCGAACCCATCCAGCGAGCGGACGCCAATGCCGGCGGCGGCGGCCAGCTCCGCGAGCGGGTCGGACATCATGCAGGCCCGGGTGTGAGGAACGCGACGGCCGTGCGCGGCGGCAGCCGGCCGGCCACCACCGAAGCCGCGGTGCCGGGGGCGGATTCGCTCAGCGCCGCGCCGGCCGGTAGTCCGACCTCCACCGCCGTCGTGCCGAAATTGGCGAGGATGCAAAGCTCCCCGCCGCCCCCCAGGCGCCAGGCCGCCCGCACGGCGGCCGTGCCGAGCGCGAAGGCGCCGAGGCTGCGGCAGCCGGGAACACCCGGGGCGATGGAACGGGCGCGCACGGCAAGCAGGCGCTGCGTGCGCGCCGCGCTCGCTGCCGCCGCCGCGCTGGCTGCCTCCACCGGGTCGGGGATCGAGGCGCGGAACGTTGCCGGATGGTTCGGATCTGGGATACGCGCGCGCGCCGCGGGGTCGGCGAAGGCCGGGAAGCGCGCGAACTCCTGCCGCCGGCCCTCGCGCACCAGATCGGCGAGCGCCGGCCCGTGATCGGTGAAATAGAGGAACGGGGTGGTGCTGCCCCATTCCTCGCCCATGAACAGCAGCGGGATCTGCGGGGCGAGCAGCAGCAGCAAGGTGGCCGCCTCCAGCGCCGCGGGATCGGCGAGCCGGGTCAGCCGCTCCCCGAACGCGCGGTTGCCGATCTGGTCGTGGTTCTGCAGGAACGCGACGAAGGCCGACGGCGGCAGGTGCGCGCTGGGTTCGCCGCGCGGCGCGCCGTCGCGATAGGCGGAGGGTTCGCCCTGCCAGGCGAAGCCCTCGGCGAGGCAGCGCGCGAGCTGCGCCGCCGGTTCGGGATAGTCGGCGTAGTAGCCGCCGTCCTCTCCGGTGAGCAGCCGGTGCATGCAGTGATGGTAGTCGTCGGCCCATTGCGCGTCGAAGCCGGCCGCATGCGCCTCGGGTTCCCGCGATCCGGCACGCAGGAGGGAGGCGGCGTTGTCGTCGTGTTCCAGCACGAGGTGCACGCGGCGCCCGCCCTCGACGCCGCGACGGATCGCCGCATCCAGCGCCGGCAGCGCCGCGGGCGGGGTGATCGCATGCACGGCGTCGAAGCGCAGGCCGTCGAAGCGGAACTCGTTCAGCCAGTAGAGCGCGTTGTGGACGAAGAAATCATGCACCGGCGGCTGGCGGAAATCGATCGCCGCCCCCCAGGGCGTGGCGACGTCGATGCGGAAGAACGCGTCCGCATAGGCGTGCAGGAAATTGCCGTCCGGCCCGAAATGGTTGTAGACGACATCGAGGAACACCATCAGGCCGAGCCCGTGCGCCGTGTCCACCAGCGCCTTCAGCTCCTCCGGCGTGCCGAGGGAGGCGTCCGGCGCGAAGGCCAGCACGCCGTCGTAGCCCCAGTTGCAGCGCCCCGGGCAGGACGCGACCGGCATCAGTTCCACCGCGGTCACGCCGAGGGAAGCGAGGCGCGGCAACTGCGCCATCACGCCGCGAAACCCGCCGAGCAGGCCGGCGTGGAGTTCGTACAGCACGGTCTCGTGCCAGGGCCGTCCCGACCAGGCGGTGTGGACCCAGGCGTAGGCGTGCGGATCGACCACCACGCTCGGCCCGTGCACGCCGCCCGCCTGCGCGCGCGCGGCGGGGTCGGGCACCGCGACGCCGTCGGCCAGGCGATAGCGGTACTGCGCGCCGGCGCCGCAGGGGATTTCGGCCACCTTGTAGCCGTCCGGCTCGGCGCGCATCTCGACCGGGGGATGGCCCTCCACCTCCACCGACACCGCCGAGGCCGAGGGCGCCCACAGGCGGAAGCGGGTGGTGCCGTCGGGCTGCACGGTGGCGCCGAACGGAAGCGCGTGGGCGAAACGATCGGTCATGGCACGGGTTCCTGCTCGGCAGTGGCGGGCGGGACCGTGGCGCCGAGCACCACCACGCTGCGGTTGCCGACGGCGAAAGTGCCGGGAGCGGCGGCGGCGTCCGGCCCTTCCTGACCACTGTCTTGGCCGCCGGTGCCGCCGTCGTCCCGGCCGCTGTCGAGCAGCAGGCACCAGTCGAGCGGCGGGTCCGGCAGGGTGAACACGCGGTCGGTGTCGGTGCCGTTGATGAGCACCAGAACGACGTCCGTCCCCCGTTCCGGCGGATCGGCGGCGCCGGCGCGGCGCATCGCCAGCAGCCGGCCTTCCGGATCGCCCCAGGCTTCCTCCGGCAGCGGCTGGCCGGTCTCGTCGAACCAGGCGACATTGGTGACGCCGGGCAGCGGCTCGGTCCGGCCGTGGGCGAAGCACGGGCTGCGCAGCACCGGCAGCGCCTTGCGCAGGCCGATCAGCCGGGCGACGAACGCGGCAAGGCGGCGCGCCGGCGCCTCCGCCGCAAGCCGCCAGTCCAGCCAGGATATCTCGTTGTCCTGGCAATAGGCGTTGTTGTTGCCCTGCTGGCTGCGGCCGAGTTCGTCGCCGGCGAGCAGCATCGGCGTGCCGTGCGCGAGCAGCAGGCTCGCCAGCATCGCCCGCTTCACCCGTTCGCGCAGCGCTGCGAGCGCGGGATCGTCGGTCGGGCCTTCCTCGCCCCAGTTGTTGCTGAGGTTGTTGTCGTGGCCGTCGTGGTTCTCTTCCGCGTTCGCCTCGTTGTGGCGATCGTTGTAGCTGACCGTGTCGTGCAACGTGAACCCGTCGTGCGCGGCGATGAAATTGACCGAGGCGGCGGGGCGGCGGCGGCGATGGTCGAACAGATCGGCCGATCCCGACAGCCGTCCGGCAAGCTCGGCCCGCTGGCCCGGATCGCCGCGCCAGAAGCGGCGCACGGTGTCGCGGAAGCGGTCGTTCCACTCGGCGAAGCCGGGCGGGAAACTGCCGAGCTGGTAGCCGCCCGGGCCGATATCCCACGGCTCGGCGATCAGCTTCAGCCGCGACAGCACCGGGTCCTGGCGGATCGCATCGAAGAAGCCCGAGCCCGGATCGAAGCCCGTCCCCTCGCGGCCGAGGGTGGCGCCGAGATCGAAACGGAACCCGTCCACCCGGAACGACGTCGCCCAGTGGCGCAGGCTGTCCATCACCATCTGCAGCACGCGCGGATGCGACAGGTTGAGCGTGTTGCCGCAACCGGTGTCGTTGATGCCGTGGCGCTCGTCGCCGGGAACCAGGCGGTAGTAGCTCGCGTTGTCGAGGCCGCGCCAGGAGATGGTGGGGCCGAGCTCGTTGCCCTCACAGGTATGGTTGTATACGACATCGAGGATGACCTCGATCCCCGCCGCGTGCAGCCGGCGGATCGCGACCCGCATGGCGTCCGCGCCGCCGGCGCCGAGATAGCGCCGCTCGGGGGCGAAGAAAGCCAGGGTGGAATAGCCCCAGTAGTTGGACACGCCGCGCGCGACCAGGAAGCGGTCCTGCGCGAAGGCCTGCACCGGCAGGAGCTCGATCGTCGTGACCCCGAGGTGGAGCAGGTGCCCGATCACCCGCGGGTCGGCCAGGGCGGCAAAGGTGCCGCGCTCGGGCGGCAGCAGATCCTCGCGCAGCATGGTGAAGCCGCGCAGATGCGCCTCGTAGATGACGGTCTGCGACCACGGCACGGCGGGCGGGCGGTCGTCGTGCCAGTCGAACGCGTCCGCCACGACGACAGCCTTCGGCATCGCCGCGGCGCTGTCGCGGCGGTCGAACGACAGGTCGCCCCGCTGCGCGCCGATCCGATAGCCGTGCAGCGCATCGGCCCAGCGCAGCGCGCCGGTCAGCGCACGCGCATACGGATCGAGCAGCAGCTTGTTGGGATTGAACCGATGCCCCCGGCGCGGCGCGTAGGGGCCGTGCGCGCGATAGCCGTAGACGCAGCCCGGCACGGCCTCCGGCAGATAGCCGTGCCACACCTCGTCGGTGCATTCCGGCATCGGCAGGCGGGCGATCTCGCGCCGCCCCGTCGGTTCGAACAGGCACAGATCGATCGCCTCGGCATGGGCCGAGAACACCGCGAAGTTGACGCCGAGTCCGTCCGGGGTCGCACCCAGGGGATCCGGTCGGCCGGGCAGCAGCTTGTCGGGCAGCGCGGACATCGGTCGGGCGATCCTCCCTGGCCTCAGAGCAATCGAATTCGTGAAAGAACGCCCGCTGTCATGGCTCGGGTTTCCAGGCGGTTTCGGCGGCCGACGGGCATTCTTTCACAAACTCTCAGTCGGCGCGCAGGATGATGGTGGCGAGCGGGGGCAGGATCAGCTCCAGCGAGGCGGGAAGCTCGTGGCTCGACACCATCTGCGCCAGCACGCTGCCGCCGTTGCCGAGGTTGGACCCGCCGTATACCTCCGCATCGCTGTTCAGCACTTCCTGCCAGCGCCCGCCGCGCGGCACGCCGACCCGGTAGCCATGGCGCGGGACCGGCGTGAAATTGCTGACGACCAGCACCGGGGTGTCGTCCTGGGCGCCGAAGCGCAGCCAGGCGAACACGCTCTGGTCGCTGTCATCCAGCACCACCCAGCGGAATCCCGCCGGGTCCGCATCGCGCGCATGCAGCGCCGGCGTGGCGGCGTAGACGCCGTTGAGATCGCGCACGAGCAGTTGCACGCCGCGATGCGCCGGATCGTCGAGATGGTCCCACGCCAGAGTGGCGTCATGGTTCCATTCCGCCTCCTGGCCGAACTCGCCGCCCATGAACAGCAGCTTCTTGCCCGGATGGCCCCACATGAAACCGAGATAGGCGCGCAGATTGGCGAACCGCTGCCAGCGGTCCCCGGGCATGCGGCCGAGCAGCGAGCGCTTGCCGTAGACGACCTCGTCATGCGACAGCGGCAGGACGAAACGTTCGGAGAACGCGTACAATAGGCCGAACGTCATCTCGCCGTGGTGGTAGCGGCGGTAGACCGGATCTTCCTGCATGTAGTGCAGGGTGTCGTGCATCCAGCCCATGTTCCATTTGTAGGTGAACCCGAGGCCGCCGTCGCGCGCGGCGCGGGTGACCCCCGGCCAGGCGGTGGATTCCTCGGCGATCAGCAGGCAGCCGGGGCAGCGTGCGGCGATGACCTCGCTCAGTTCGCGCAGGAAGGCGATCGCTTCCAGGTTCTCCCGCCCGCCGTACTGGTTCGGGATCCATTCCCCCGCCGCCCGGCTGTAGTCCCGGTACAGCATGGCGGCGACCGCATCCACGCGCAGCCCGTCGACATGGAAGCGTTCCAGCCAGTGCAGCGCGCTGCCGATCAGGAAGCCGCGCACCTCGTTGCGGCCGAAATTGTAGACGACCGTGTTCCAGTCCGGATGCAGGCCCTCGCGCGGGTCGGCGTGTTCATAGAGCGCCGTGCCGTCGAACATTGCCAGCCCGTGCGCGTCGTTCGGGAAATGCGCCGGCACCCAGTCGAGGATGACGCCGAGCCCGGCCTCGTGGCAGCGATCGACGAAGCGGGCGAACGCATCCGGCGGGCCGAGCCGCGCGGTGGGCGCGAACTGCGCCAGCGGCTGGTAGCCCCAGGAGCCGGCGAACGGATGCTCCATGATCGGCATCAGCTCGACATGCGTGAAGCCGAGTGCAGCGACGTAGGGCACCAGCCGGTCGGCCAGCACCTCCCACCCGCAACGTCCGGGCTCGTCGAGCGAGACCCAGGACAGCGCGTGCACCTCGTAGACCGACAGCGGCGCGCCGATCGCCTGGCGGGCCGAGCGGCGCGACAGCCAGACCTCGTCGCTCCAGAGCGTGCCCGGCGGGGCGGCGACCACCGAGGCGGTCGCGGGCGGTACCTCGGTCGCGAACGCCACCGGATCGGCCTTGAGCGGCAGGCGCTCCCCATGCGGGCCGAGCAGCTCGTATTTGTAGATCGTGCCGGCCAGCAGGCGGGGGATGAACAACTCCCACACGCCGGCTTCGTGGCGCAGCCGCATCGGATGGCAGCGCCCGTCCCAGTGGTTGAACGTGCCGACCACCGAAACCCGTTGCGCATTCGGTGCCCACACCGCGAAGCGCACGCCACGCACGCCGTCGCGTTCGTCCGCGTGCGCGCCGAGGCAGGTGCCGAAATCGTGGTGGCGGCCTTCGGCGAGCAGATAGAGATCGAGGTCGCCGAGAATGGGTCCGAAGGCATACGGGTCTTCCGTCTCGCGCACGCCGGCGCCGTCATGGATACGCAACAGATACGGCACGTCCGCGGGCAGCAGGCCGACGAACAGGCCGGCCGGATGCGCGCGCGTCAGTTCGGACAGCACCTGCCCGTCATGCCGGCCCACCGCCTCCACCTTTTCCGCGGTCGGCAGGAACGCGCGCACCGCGCAGCCGGCGGCGGTCGCGTGCGGGCCGAGCAGCGCGAACGGGTTCCCGTGGTGGCCGTGCACCAGGGCTTCCAGGGCAGCCGGGTCGATCCCGCGTTCAAGCATCCTGCGTCTCCCTGCCGGCCTCTGCTTCGGCGCCGACACCGGTCACCCGCGCCACCAGTTCCGCGAAGCCGCGTAGCGGGATCGGCAGCCACGCGGGCCGGTTTGCCGTCTCGTAGCGGATCTCGTAGGCGGCCTTTTCGATCAGGAACAGATCAAGCAGCGCCGGTTCGGCAGCCGCCTCCGCCCACCGTCGCGGCGCCTCGGCATGCACGGTGCCGTAGGCAAACAGGAACGCCGCCTTCGCCTCGCGGCGGAACAGGTCGAGCAGGTCGGCGCGCCGTTGCGACACCTGCGGCGGCATGCCGGTCTGGTGCTGGTCGGCGACCGCCGCGGCGTAGTCGATCGAGCGCAGCAGGCCCGCCACGTCCCGCAGCGGGGAGGATTTCGTGCGCCGTTCGGCCAGCGGGCGTGCCGGTTCGCCCTCGAAATCGATGATGCAGACGTCGTCCTGCACCGTCAGCACCTGGCCGAGATGGAAATCGCCGTGGATGCGCGTGCGGAGCGCGCCGGCGCCGGCGGCGGCCAGGCGACGCACCGCCGCGCGCAGGGCCGGCGCCTGTGCCACGACGTCGTCCGCCAGCGCGCCCAGGTCCTCGCTCGCCCAGGTGGCGGTACTGCGCAGGATTTCGATCGCCCCGTCGACCTGCGCCAGGGCCGACTCCGCCCAGGCCGCGGGCCCCGCCTCCCCCGCCGGCTCGGGCGCAAACGCAGGATCGTTGCTGGGCTGCGCCAGGACGGCATGCAGCTCCGCGAGCCGCCGGCCGAGCGCACGGGCAAACCCGAGATAGGCACCGAACGCGTCGGCGCGGGCTTCCTCCCCGGCGTCCGTCACCGCCAGTTCCTCGACCGTGCGGCTCAGGAAATTGAGGGTCCAGATCCAGCCGTCGCCCTGGTTGCGCACGAAACCCTGCACCAGCACCAATGTATGGGGCGTGCCCTCGGCATCGACCCGCACCACCTCGCCCAGCAGGGGCGCGGTGTTGGCGAAGCCGCGCTCGGTCAGGAACCGTGTCATTTCCGCCTCGGGATGGATGCCCGGGGCAACGTGGCGGATCAGCTTGACCACGGCGGCGTCGGCGACCACGAGCGAGCTGTTGGTCTGCTCGGCCGACAGCCGGCGGATTTCGGGATTGGCGGGCAGGTCCAGCGCATCGAGCCGCGAGGTCGGCAGGAACCGCAGCGCGCCCCCGTCCGGCAGCGGCACGACGGCGCGTGTCCGCAGCCCCGCGGCCAGCGCCTCCACCAGCCCGTCGACCGCGAACCCGTCGGTCAGCACGCCGACCCGCCGGCCGCGCCGCAGCCGTGCGAGGCCGAGCTGATCGGACAGCGCGCCGGTCGCCTCCTCCTCCCACACCACGCCGAGCGGCAGCAGGTAGCGCTCGGTCCGCCCGGGCAGGTCCACCTCCAGCTCGGCGAGCGCCACCGGATCGCCGGCGCCGGGCAGGCGCACGGCGTAGGCAATACGGCACTGCAACAGCTTCTCGTCCTTGGCGGCGAACCAGCGCCGGCGCGCGAGATAGGCCGGCAGGATGTCGCGCTCCAGGATGGCGCGATGCGCGGGATCGAGAATCTCGGCGATCTGCCGGCGGACGACCAGGGTGACGAATTCGGGCAATTGCTGGGGGACCGGAACATGCCAGGGCGGCAGCGCCGCCTCGGTCGTAAGAACGAACCAGAGGTACCCATACGGCGCCAGGGTCAGCAGGTAGGTCAGTTGCCCGATCGGGGGGAACACCGCGCCGCCGATCATGTCCACCGGCAGCCGCCCGGCGAATTCCGACAGGTCGAGCTCGACCGCCTGCGCCGTGCGCGAGAGGTTGCTCACGCAGAGAACGGTTTCCTGCGTGTCCCCGTCGCCGTATTCGCGCAGGAACGCGAGCACCTTGCGGTTGCCGGGATACAGCATCCGCTGCGTGCCGCGCCCGAACGCACGGAACCGGCTGCGCACCGCCAGCATCCGCCGCATCCAGTTCAGC
Organism: uncultured Pseudomonadota bacterium; assembly: GCA_963832525.1. Classification (GTDB taxonomy): domain Bacteria; phylum Pseudomonadota; class Alphaproteobacteria; order Acetobacterales; family Acetobacteraceae; genus JAJZVS01. The sequence goes on along the minus strand of CAWHUC010000008.1, from coordinate 147,130 downwards.
AGGGACGGCGGATCCGCTGCCTGCGCTTCGACGTTGACCGCGTCGTAGCCGTAGAGCGAATCCATGATGAGCGGCAGCACGAGCTTCGCGGGATCGGCGCGCGAAAAACCGCCGTTGCGGTCCGGCGACCATTGCATCGGCGTGCGCACCCCGCCACGATCGCCGAGATGGATGTTGTCGCCCATCCCGATCTCGTCGCCGTAGTAGATCACGGGCGTGCCGGGCATCGACAGCAGCAGGTTGTTCATCAATTCGATACGCCGCCGGTCGTGCTCCATCAGCGGCGCCAGCCGGCGGCGGATGCCGAGGTTGAGCCGCGCCCGGGAATCGCTCGCATAGGCGGCCCAGAGATAATCCCGCTCCTGGTCGGTGACCATCTCCAGGGTCAGCTCGTCGTGGTTGCGCAGGAAGATCGCCCATTGGCAGGTGGCGGGGATTTCCGGGGTCTGGCGCATGATGTCGGTGATCGGGAAGCGGTCCTCGCGCGCGATCGCCATGTACATGCGCGGCATCAGCGGGAAATGGAACGCCATGTGACATTCGTCGCCGCTGCCGAAATACTCCTGCGCATCCTCCGGCCACTGGTTCGCCTCGGCGAGCAGCATCCGCCCCGGTGCGCAGGCGTCCAGTTCGGCGCGGATGCGCTTCAGGATCGCGTGCGTCTCGGGCAGGTTCTCGTTGCTGGTCCCGTCCCGTTCCATGAGGTAGGGCACCGCATCGAGGCGCAGCCCGTCCACGCCGAGGTCGAACCAGAACCGCATCACCGCCAGCACGGCGCGCACCACGGCGGGATTGTCGAAATTGAGGTCCGGCTGGTGCGAATAGAACCGGTGCCAGAAATAGGCGTTCGCCACCGGATCCCAGGTCCAGTTGGATTTCTCGGTATCGAGGAAGATGATCCGCGTGCCGGCGTAGCGCTGGTCGTCGTCCGACCACACGTAGAAATTCCGTGCCGCACTTCCCGGCTTCGCCCGCCGCGCGCGCTCGAACCAGGGATGGGCGTCGGAGGTGTGGTTGATGACGAGCTCGGTGATGACCCGCAGGCCGAGCTCGTGCGCCGCCCGGATGAAACGGCGCGCATCGGCCAAGGTGCCGTAGTCCGGGTTGACGCCGCGGTACTCCGCGATGTCGTAGCCGTCGTCACGCAGCGGCGAGGGGTAGAACGGCAGCAACCAGATCGCCGTGACCCCGAGTTCCTTGATGTAGTCGAGCTTCTCGATCAGGCCCTGGAAGTCTCCAATGCCGTCGTTATTGGCATCGAAGAACGACTTGATGTGTACCTGATAGATCACCGCATCCTTGAACCAGAGCGGGTCCCCGACGAGTGCGGCGTGGTTCTTCTGTGCCATGGCCTGCCTTACCTCTTGCCGCTCAGTCGCCAGATCGCGAACGGCCGCGCCCCGGGGTCGAGACGCACGCGCTGGCGCTTGCCCTCCAGGCGGAACGCATGCCCGTCCATCAGGTCCTCGGCCCTCAGGCTGCCGCTGTCGGGCAGCCCGAATTCCCACAGCGGAATTTCGATATCCGCCTCCTGCACCAGGTGCGGATCGAGGTTCACCGCGACCAGGACGACATTGCTCCGATCGGCGCTCGCCTTGCCGTAATAGAGGATCAGGTCGTTGGCGGCATTGTAGAAACGCACGCCGAGATGGGTGTGCAGCGCCGGATTGTCGCGCCGGATGCGGTTGAGCCGGCCGATCTCGGCGGCGATGTTGCCGGGCCGCTGCCAATCCCAGGCGCGGAGCTGGTATTTCTCGGAATCCTGGTATTCCTCGCGTCCCGGCAGGGCGGCGGCCTCGCACAGTTCGAAGCCGCAATAGATGCCCCACAGGCCCGACAGGGTCGCCGCCAGCACGGCGCGGATCAGGAAGCCGGCGCGACCGGAGGTTTGCAGGAAATACGGATTGATATCCGGCGTGTTGACGAACAGATGCGGGCGGAAGAACTCGCGCGGCGGGGTGGTGGCAAGCTCGGTGAAATACTCCTCCAGCTCCGCCTTTGTATTGCGCCAGGTGAAGTAGCTGTAGGATTGCGAGAAGCCGACCTTGCCCAGCCGGTACATCATCTTCGGCCGGGTGAAAGCCTCGGCGAGGAAGATCGCATCCGGATCCCGCGCCCGCACCTCCGCGATCAGCCACTGCCAGAACGGCAACGGCTTGGTATGCGGGTTGTCCACCCGGAAGATGCGCACACCCTCGCCCAGCCAGAACAGCACCACGTCGCGCAGCGCCATCCACAGCGACGGCACCGCGCCGGGGGCATAGAAATCGACGTTGACGATGTCCTCGTATTTCTTCGGCGGGTTCTCCGCGTAGCGCAACGATCCGTCCGGCCGCCAGTCGAACCATTCCGGATGCGCGCGGAGCCAGGGATGGTCCGGCGCGCACTGGATGGCGAAGTCGAGCGCCATTTCCATCCCGTGCGCCGCCGCCGCGTCGCGCAGGCAGCGGAAATCCTCGATCGTGCCGAGTTCCGGATGCACCGCATCGTGCCCGCCCGCCGCCGCCCCGATGGCGTACGGGCTGCCCGGATCGTCCGGGGCGGCGGGGATCGTGTTGTTGCGCCCCTTCCGGTTCGCCTGCCCGATCGGGTGGATCGGCGGCAGATACAGCACGTCGAAACCCATGTCGCGGATTCGCGGCAACTGGGCGATGACATCGGCGAACGTGCCGTGACGCGCGCCATCGTCGCTCATCGAGCGGGGGAACAATTCGTACCAGCTCGCGAAACCCGCGGCCGTGCGTTCGGCCTCGACCGCAAGCGGCGGATCGCTGCTGACCCGGAACGGGCGGTCGTCGGCCGCGCGCATCAGCTCGGCCGTTGCCTCCGCCATCAGGAGCAGACGCCGTTCCGCCGCATCGGCCCGCTCCAGCCGCCCCGCCACCAGCGCGAGTGCCGCACCGCCGCGCGCGGCCGCCTGTTGCACGAGCCGCCGCCCTTCCTCCAGCTCAAGCTCCAGCGACAGGCCGGCGGCGTGCTTCTTCGCGAGCTCGTCGCGGAAGGTCGCGAACGCATCACGCCAGGCCACGACGGCGAACTGGTGCCGCCCGAGCCGGGCCAGCGGGAACGTGCCCTGCCACCGGTCGTTGTCCAGCAGCCGCATCGGTGCCTCGTGCCACTCCTTCTCGTCCGCGGCGCGCCACAGCACCACGGCGGCCAGCATATCATGGCCGTCGCAGATCAAATCGGCTTCGACGGTAACGACCTCGCCAACCAGGCGGCGCGCCGCGAACGGACCGCCGCTGACGGCGGGGCTGACCGCCTCGATCCCGATGCGCGGGGCGCCGGCGGCGGCACGCGCCCCGCACCCGGTCGGCTGGCGCACCGGCACGACCGGCACCGCCTGCAGGATGCGGGTTTCGGCGGGCGCGAGATGCACGCTCGCTGCCGGGTCAAGCACCGTTTCCCCATCCTTCAGGCCGGCGAGCGCCATCCCCGCACCCGGCAGCAGGGATGCAACCGGCGTCTCCCGCGGGGCGACCAGGTCGGCGTTGACGAGCACCACCGACGCCCGCCCGGCAAGCCGGACATCCGGCGCCTCCGCCCGCAGCACCGCAATCACATCTGCGCCAGGGCCTGCGAGTAACCGCGTCTCCCCGCCGCTGCCGCCCGGCATCGCCGCGCGGGCGGCGTTCGCCGCGGCCACCGCGTCGGTGAGGTCGAACGGCGCCTCGCGGCGCCAGGCGGCGAGCATCCCGGGGTCCCCATGGACGGCAGGCAGCGGCTGCATCGCCGCGACCTCGAAGCCCATCGGCATCAGCCAGCCGGCATCCAGGGACGCCGCGCATCCCAGGGCACGGAGATAGCCCGCGCGCACCGTCGCGGGATCGTGCCAACCGGCGGCGAGCCGGGGACCGAACGGCGCTTCCGGGGCGGCGATGGTTGCGGCCACGCGATGCAGCCGCGCGGCCTCGTCCCACAGCCATCCATCACGAAAGTTCCACCACGGCAGCGAGGAGAACACGAAGTCGAGCCCCGCGCCGCACAGCGCCTGCACCGCCGCGGCAGGCAAGCCGGGGGTCCAGCCGAGGAACCGGAAATCCGGCGCGCTCGCGCGCACGCGCTCGACGAGCGCACGCACGCCGGCCGGCGGCACCGCGGCCAGCGATGCGATCCGCACCCCGGCCAGTCCCGCCGCTGCCCATTCCACCACCAGTCCGGCCCACAGCTCCGCCGTAGCCTCCGGTTCGTTCCACTGCGCGCGCACCGCGCCCCAGCCCGCGCGCGGGCGCCGTGGGTCGAGTGCGGCGCGTGCATCCGCCGTCTCGAACAAGGCCGGATGCGCGGCGCGAAGGGGGGAGTCTTCGGCGATCCGATCGATCACCAGATCCATGAGGAGGCGCAGCCCGCGCTCGCGGCACATCGCAGCGGCATGGGCCAGGGCCGAGGTCGCGCTGCCCCGCCATCCCAGCGCCGCGTTCGGCTGCCGCGGGTCGCCGGTCAGGAACAGATCGGCGCGGCGCCCGGTGGCGAGGATCGGGGCGAGCAGCACATGGTCGAATCCCATCGCCGCACAGCGATCCAGCTCCGCACCCCACTCCGTCACGGCCCCGGCGAGCAGCGGATGCACATAATAGATACGGCAGTCTACCGACCCTGCCGATTCCCGCATCATGCCGGACCGCGGAGCCGCGACGCGTCCGCGGCCGATCCCGTTGCGCCATATGCGAGCGATGTCCGGTCGTCGAAAATCCGCAAAATCATAACCGAGAAGTATAGAGGCCACCCCCTGAATTCAACCACGCACGAGGGTGTGATGGGCGCGATGGACCGGCACCGCAACGGGCTCGCGCCGATGTCATCCCCAGGCGGCGGGCGCGCTGACGGGTGGCGTCGGGCAGCCCGCGCGCCGTCGCAATGACCGGCCCCGCATCGATCCCCCACGCGGACGCAGCGGTCGCCCGGGCGGCGGATGCACCTCGCACCACCGCCGGCCCCGCCCCGGCCGGGCCGCGCCCGCGTCCGGGGCAAACACGCCTCCGGCGCCCCGGAGTGACCTGATAACCGGCAATTGCCCACCGGACATGCCTGTTCTCGGGGCGTCGCCGCCCACCGCACGCCCCGCCGGGGCGGAGCCGCCGCGGTGGCACGCCCATTGCTGAACCAGCGGGGAACGTGCCCGGGGGAACGCTTCCGGGGAAACACTCCCGACGGGGCGCGCCGACACTCCGGGACCCGCCGGGGACTGGAGGTCGGCCGGCCCCGTGCGGGTGCGCCGCCATGTGGTCAGGAGAAAGCCCGCCGATGCCGCCAGCCCGCCCTGCCCGCCCCCGTCGCATGCGGAGCGCCGCCCGCGGCTGAACGTTCCGGCGCCGCATTCTCACGCCGCAAGACAAGCGCGCCCGCCACAAGGTGCCGTTCGACCAGGGGAGAAGACGTCCGCGGACCGGAACAGCCCGGCGCGGCCGGGCGGTGTGAGCGAAAGGAACAGGCACGCATGGTTGGCTTTGGACGCAAGCTGCTGCTCGGCGCGGCGCTGCTCGGCATGGCGGGATGGCTCGCGCCGCGGCCGGCGCAGGCCGCACCGCCCGACATCCTGATCGGCGCGGTCTATCCGCTCAGCGGCAACGCCGCCCCGATCGGCCACGACGCGCAGCAGGCGCTGGAAACGGAAGCCGCCATCATCAACGGCCACCATGACGTGCCGATGCTGCTGGGCAAGGGCGGCGGCCTGCCGGGTCTCGGCGGGGCGCACGTGAAACTGATCTTCGCCGACAGCCAGAACAACCCGCAGATCGCGCAGAGCGAGGCGCAGCGGCTCATCACCCAGGACCACGTGGTCGCGATCATCGGCAGCTACACGAGTGCGACCGCCGTCACCATCAGCCAGATCTGCAACCGCTACCGGGTGCCCTACATCTCCGCCGAGAACTCCGCGCCCAGCCTGAGCAAGCAGGGGCTCACCTGGTTCTTCCGCCCCTCCCCCACCGACATCGACTTCACCAAGGCGATGTTCGACTTCTACGCCGCCATCGGCAAGAAGACCGGCCGGGTCGTGCACAGCGTCGCCATCATCCACGAGAATTCGGTGTTCGGCACCGACAGCGCGCGCATCCAGACCGCGATGGCGAAGGCCGCCGGGATCAAGGTGGTGACCGACATCTCCTACCAGGCGAGCACGCCGTCGCTCTCGGTGGAAGCGGAACGGCTGCGCGCGGCGAACGCCGATGTCGTGATGCCGTCCTCCTACACGAGCGATGCCATCCTGATGGTGCACGCGATGCACGACGCCGGCTACACGCCGAAGGCGATCATGGCGCAGGACGCGGGCTTCATCGACCCCGCCTTCATCAAGGCCGCAGGCCCGCTCGCCGAGGGCGTGATGAGCCGCTCCAGCTTCTCGATCGACGCGGTGAAGACCCGCCCCGCCATCCCGGCGGTGGACGCGCTGTTCAAGGCGAGCGACAACGGCAAGGACCTCAACGACCTGAGCGCGCGCGAGGTGACCGCGCTGCAGGTGCTCGCCGACGCGCTGAACCGCGCGAAATCGACGAAGAACACCGCACTGCGGTCGGCGCTGCGCACCACCAACATCCCGGGCAACGAAACCATCATGCCCTGGGTCGGCATCAGGTTCGACAAGACGGGCCAGAACATCGAGGGCAATCCCGTCATCCTGCAATACCAGCACGGGGAATGGCGCACGGTATTCCCGTTCGACGTCGCCACCGCCCCGGCGATCTGGAACGTCGGCAAGTGAGCGGGGAGACCGGCGGGGGCCGCGCATGACCGCCAGCCTGGTGGCGCAGGTCGCCATCGGCGGGCTGCTGATGGGGCTGGTCTACGCCCTGGTGGCCGCCGGTCTCTCCCTGATTTTCGGCCTGATGGACGTGGTGAACTTCGCGCATGGCGAGCTGCTGATGCTCGCCATGTACGCGGTGTTCGAGATCCACGCCGTGTTCGGCCTCGACCCCCTCGTGCAACTGCCGCTGGTGGCGGCCCTGCTGTTCGGGATCGGTGTGGCGATCTACCGCCTGCTGATCGCGCGCGCGCTCGGCGTGCGGTTCAATACCGGAATGGTGCAGATTTTCGTGACCTTCGGCCTGTCGATCTTCCTGGTGGGCGCGGCGCAGCTTGCCTTCGGCAGCGATTTCCGCAGCGTCAGCGACGGGATGCTGAGCGGGCGGATCCTGCATTTCGGGCAGATCGTGCTGCCGCTGTCGCAGGTGGCGGCGGGGCTCGTCTGCCTGCTCGCCTTCGCTGCCCTGGTGGCGATCTCGCGCACGGAATTCGGCCACGCGCTGGAAGCGACGCGGGAGGATCGCGACGCGGTCGCATTGATCGGCATCGACCGCGACCACATCTTCAGCCTCGGCTGGGGCATCGGCGCGGCGACGGTCGGCATTGCCGGCGTGATGCTGGCGAATTTCTACTACATCTCGCCCACCGTCGGCAGCAGCTTCGCGCTGATCGCCTATGTGACGGTCGCCCTCGGCGGCTTCGGCTCGCTGCTCGGCGCGCTCGTCGCCGGACTGGTGATCGGCCTGGTGGAAGCGCTGACGGCGCTGTTCATCGATCCCTCGCTCAAGCAGGTGGGCGTGTTCGCGATCTACGTGGCGGTGCTGATGTTCCGCCCGCGCGGCCTGTTCGGGCGGCTGTGATGAACGCGGTCCTGCGTCCGAACGCCATCACCCGCCGGCGGGCGCGCGAGCTCGTCGGCGGCGGCGTGCTGCTGGTGGTGCTTGCCCTGCTGCCGCTGCCGATCGACAGCACCTACCTGCGCGGGCTGATGGTGCTGACGTTGCTGTATGCGGGGCTCGCGCAGGGCTGGAACATCCTGGGCGGGTATTGCGGGCAGATCTCGCTCGGCCACGCGCTCTATTTCGGCATCGGCGCCTATACCTCCACCCTGCTCTACACGCGGCTCGGCATCCCGCCGAGCCTCGGGCTGTTCGCCGGCGCGGCACTCGGCGCGCTGGCGGCGCTGGCAGTGGGCTGGCCGTGCTTCCGCCTGAGCGGACACTACTACGCCATCGCCACCCTGGTCGTCGGGCTGATGGTGCTGCTGCTGGTGCAGAACTGGGGCTTCGTGAACGCGGCGATGGGCATCACCATCCCGTTCCGCACCGAAAGCTGGGCACAGCTCGAATTCCGGGTCGCGGTGCTGCCGTTCCACTACGTGATGCTGGCCTATGCGGCGATCGCCTGGATCATCGCCTGGGTGGTGGAGGGCTCGCGCTGGGGCTTCATCTGGCGCGCGGTGAAGGACGACGTCGCCGCCGCGCGCAGCCTCGCGGTGCGCGTGTTCCCGAGCAAGATGGCCGCGGCGGCGATCAGCGGCGCGATCGTCGGCGCCGGCGGGGCGCTCTATGCGCAATACGTCGGCTTCATCGATCCGGACAGCGTGCTGGGCCTGTCGCTCTCGGTGCTGATCGCGCTGCCGGCGGTGGTGGGTGGCGTCGGAACATTGTGGGGGCCGCTGCTCGGCGCGGCGGTGCTGATCCCGGTGCAGCAGCTTTCCGTCGCCTGGCTCGGCAGTTCGGGCAACGGCGTCGATCTCATGATCTACGGCGCGCTCATCATGGGGCTCGCGCTGGCCCGCCCGCAGGGGCTCGTCAGCCTGTTCGGCGTGCGCAGCCAGGCGGGCGGGGAGGTCGTCGATGACGCCTGACCCGATCCTGCAGATCCGCAACGTCAGCAAGTCCTTCGGCACCGTCACGGCCAATGTCGATGTCACGTTCGATGTCGGGCGCGGCGAGATCCTCGGCCTGATCGGCCCGAACGGCGCCGGCAAGAGCAGCCTGTTCAACAGCATCGCCGGCGCCGAGACGCCCGATGCCGGCGAGATCCTGCTGGAAGGCAAGCGCATCTCCGGCCTCGGCGCCGTCGCCTGCACCCGCGCCGGCATCGGCCGCACCTTCCAGGTGGTGCGCAGCTTCGATTCGATGACGGTGCTGGAGAACGTGATGGTCGGCGCCTTCGCCCGCATCGCGCGCACGCGCCCCGCGATGGCGCAGGCGCTGGAGGTGATCGACTTCTGCGGCCTCGGCCCGCGCGCCGACGTGCCGGCGCATGCGCTCACGTCGCCGGAGAAACGGCGGCTCGAAGTGGCCCGCGCGCTCGCCACCGAACCGCGCGTGCTGCTGCTGGACGAGATGCTGACCGGCCTCACCCCCACCGAAGCGCAGGCCGGCATGCGGCTCGTGCGCGACGTGCGCGCGCGGGGGATCACCGTGCTGATGGTCGAACACGTGATGGAAGTGCTGCTGCCGCTGATCGATCGTGCCGTCGTGCTGCACCTCGGCCGCAAGCTCGCCGAGGGCAGCCCGTCCGAAGTGGTGCGCAACCCCGACGTGATCCGCGCCTATCTGGGCGACCGCTATGTCCATTGATGCCATGTCCGCTGGCCGACCCTTGCTCGAAGTGCGCGGCCTCACCGCCGCCTATCGCGGCCTGCGCGCGCTGCACGGCATCGACCTCGACGTTTCGGCGGGCGAGATCGTTGCGGTCGTGGGCGCCAACGGCGCCGGCAAGAGCACCCTCCTGCGCGCCATCGCCGGACAGATGGCGATCGGCGGCACGATCGCCTTCGACGGCGCCCCGCTCGCCCGGATGCCCGCCCATCGCATCAACCGGATGGGTGTCGTTCTGGTCCCGGAAGGGCGGCGGCTGTTCCCGCGCCTGTCGGTGGAGAGCAACCTGCGCCTCGGCGCCTACGCCAGGCGCGGCCCGGACCGCTTCCGCCCGCTCGATCTGGTGTTCGAGCTGTTCCCGCGCCTCGCCGAGCGCCTGCCGCAGCGCGCCGAGACGCTGTCGGGCGGGGAGCAGCAGATGCTGGCGATCGGCCGCGCGCTGATGACCGGCCCGCGCCTGCTCATGCTGGACGAGCCGAGCCAGGGCATCATGCCCCGCCTAGTCGACGACATCCTGGCCGCGGTGCAGCGCATCCGCGCGCTCGGCGTGACGGTGCTGATCGTGGAACAGCGACTCGCGGAAACCCTGGAGATCGCGGACCGCGCCTACGTGCTGCAAACGGGCCGGGTGGTCATGGCCGGCACGGCGCAGGCGATCGGCGCCGATGTGGAGGTCCGTCGCGCCTATCTCGGGATGTAGCGCGGGATCAGCGCAGGTCCTCGTCCGGCGCGCGATAGGTGCCGAGCAGCCGGTCCCAGAAGAAATCGATCACCGCGAAATTGGTGTTCGCGTGCACATGGTGCACGAAATGAAGCTGCTGCTTGCGGCGGAACCAGGCGAAGCGCTCCAGCCGCGAGCCGCTGACGTGGTAGACCTTGTCGAAATAGACATGCGCGGCGAACGAGGCCGCGCTTGCCAGGGCCATCGCCAGGAACAGGCCGAGCGGCAGCAGGAAATAGAGGCCGGCGCCCAGCAGCAGGGTCGGGATCAGGAAGAACGGCGTGTTGTTGCCTTCCTCGCCGCGATACACGGCCGACGTCAGATGGCCGCGCGCGTAGCAGGCGTGATGGAAGTTGATATGGTTGCGGAAGAACCGCCCGCCCCACGGCCGATGGCCGAGCCAGCGGTGCAGCATGGTCTGGCTGCCGGACATCACCAGATGGGTGGCGACCACGGTCAGCGCGAGCAGCGGGAGTTCCAGCACGACCCAGTGCTCCCACCCCGGCAGCATCACGTCGGGCTCCCCCCGCCCGGGCCGGGGCGATCGCTCACCGGCGCGGGGCGGCGTATGGCCCGTCCGTCACGCCGCAGCATCCGACCGCCGGCGGTGTGGGACGGCATCGTGCACTCACGTCCGCGAACGCGCCACGGATTTGATCGCTCCGCGCGGCCGGCCGGAGGCAATCGCGATCTCGCGGTCCTGCGCCTCGATCGCGGCCTTGACGGCGGCTTCGTCTTTCGGTTCCACCAGGGCCGCGCTCGGGATCTTGCGGCGGGAGCTCTGGCTGCCGTCGGCATAGGTCACGTCGAACAGAAGGAAACTGCTGTCGGCACGGCGCTTCATCGGAACATATCCTGTGCTGCGCCGGTCACGATCCGGACGGCATATCGGCGGGCGAGATGCCCGCATCCGGCGTCGTGGCGGCAGCGGTCTGGTCGGGAGCGGCCCCATCCTGGGTGGACGGATCCTGGCCGGACGGATCCTGGGCAGACTGGCCGGCCTTGCGGCGTGCGACGGCGGCCTCGCGCTCCTGCTGCTTGGCGTCCTTCTTGGCCTGGGCGGCGCGGTTTCGTTCGGCCCGCTGCTGATTGTAGTTCGGCTTGAACGCCATGCTTCTCTCCTACGTGACGATGCCGGGCGTCACGATGCCGGGCGCGCACCCGACGACGCCTGGCGCCAGATCCCCGGTTCGGCCGCGAGCTGGCTTTCGGGGATGACGCGCTCGTGGCTGTCCGCCGCATGCTTCACGCGATATTGCGGGTCGCCCGTCTCGCTCGGCATCAGGCGCTGGACCTTGTACCGGCCGCGCGGGACATTGGCATCGCGCGGCCCCGGCAGGAATTCCACCATCTGGCCGACTTTGAACTTGTGACTGATCACGGCTTTCTCCCTCGCACCCGGTGCCGCCGTCGGCGGCACCGGTTTCGCGGATTCAGACCGACTTCAGATTGACCGCGGAGCTCTTGCCCTGCTGGCCGTTCTCGATGTCGTAACTGACCTTCTGCCCTTCGTTCAACCCGGCCATCCCGGCGCGCTCGACGGCCGAAATATGGACGAACACGTCCTTCGCGCCGTCATCCGGCTGGATGAACCCGAAGCCCTTCTGGGCATTGAACCACTTGACCGTGCCTTGCGACATCATGTCTCTCCATGCAACCCGGCGGCCCACACGGCGTGGGCCGAAATACTTTTCAAATTTGGGGGCACCGGTTGCGACAAAGCCGCAAAATTAGGCACACGCAACCCACGCTGGAAAAGCGCCGTGGGCCCTATATAGGGTGGCCGAGCCGGCCGCACCAGGGGGAAGACAGCCAGGGAAGACAGCCGCCGCCTTACCGCGACGCGTGCTCCAGCTCCGGCCGCCGTGCCCGCACCCCCCGCAGCCGCAGGCTGAGCCGGCCCAGGTAGAGATAGATCACCGGCGTCGTGTAGAGCGTCAGCCATTGCGACACGAGCAGCCCGCCCACGATCGCGATGCCGAGCGGCCGGCGCAGCTCCGACCCCGCCCCCTGCCCCAGCGCCAGCGGCAGGCCGCCGAACAGCGCGCACATCGTGGTCATCATGATCGGGCGGAAGCGCAGCAGGCAGGCGCGGTGGATCGCGTCCAGCGGGCTCAGCCCCTCGGTCCGTTCCGCGTCCAGCGCGAAGTCGATCATCATGATCGCGTTCTTCTTCACGATGCCGATCAGCAAAATGATGCCGATCACCGCGACCAGGCTGAGATCGTAGCGGAACAGCATCAGCATCAGCAGCGCGCCCACCCCGGCCGAGGGCAGCGCGGACAGGATGGTGAGCGGGTGGATGAAGCTCTCGTACAGCATTCCGAGCACGATATAGACCACCACGATCGCCGCCAGCACGAGCAGCGGCATCGAGGCCAGGGACGACTGGAACGCCTGCGCGGTGCCGGCGAACGCGCCGCGCACGGTGGGCGGCATGCGAAGCTGCGCCTCCATCTGCCGGATCTGATCGACCGCCTGGCCGATGGCGACGCCGCGGGCCAGGTTGAACGAGAGGGTCACCGCCGGGAACACGCCCTGATGGTTGACCGTCAGCGGCTCGATCTTGGTGGAGAAATGTGCCACCTCCGACAGCGGCACCTGGGTCCCCGCCGGGCCGGCGACGTAGATATGGTCGAGCGCCGCGGGATCGTCCTGGAACTGCGGTTCCACCTCCAGGATCACCTTGTACTGCGACGTATCGGTGTAGATCGTCGTCACCTGCTCCTGGCCGAACGCGTCGTAGAGCGTCTGGTCGATCAGCCCGAGCGACAGGCCGAGGCGGGAGGCACGGTCGCGATCGATCGCCACCGCGATGTGGGGCGAGGCAATCTGTTGATCGGACGCAACGTCCGTCAACTGCGGCATCGCCCGCATGCGCTCCAGGAGCAGCGGCGCCCAGTGGTCGAGCTCGGCGCCGTCCGTATCGGTGAGCGTGTACCTGGTACTGCGCCTGCTCCATCCGGGCGCCCACCGTAATGTCCTGGCCCGGCTGCATGAAGAACTTCGCGCCCGCCACCTGCGCCACCGCCGGGCGGAGCTGGCCCATCACCGTCTCCACCCCGACGCGCCGGTCGAGCGGCTTGAGCTGGATGAACATCCGCGCGGTGTTCTCGCTCGGGTTGCTGGGACTGGTCCCGGCGAAGCCCACCACTGCGGCGACCGCCGGGTTTTTCAGGATCACCGCCGAAAGCTGGTGCTCGATCCGCTGCATCGCCGAGTAGGAGATGTCCTGGCGCGCCTGCGCCACGCCGAAGATGAAGCCGGTGTCCTGCTCGGGGATGAACCCTTTCGGGATCACCACGTACAGGTAGCCGGTGAGCACGATCAGCCCCAGGGTCACCGCCAGCATCAGCGGCTGGTGGCGGAACACCCAGCGCAGCCCACTGTCGTAGGCAGCCAGGGTGCGGTCGAAGAAGCGTTCGGCCGCGCGGTTGAACCGTCCTTTCCCGCCCTCGCTTTCATGGCGGAGGAAGCGCGCGCACATCATCGGCGTCAGGGTCAGCGCGACGAAGGCCGAGGCGACCACCGCGACGCTGATGGTGATCGCGAATTCGCGGAACAGCCGGCCGATGATCCCGGACATGAACAGCAGCGGGATGAACACCGCGATCAGGGAGAACGTGATCGAGACGATGGTGAAGCCGATCTGCCCGGCCCCCTTCACCGCCGCCGTGAACGGGCTGTCCCCGGCCTCGATGTAGCGGACGATGTTCTCGATCATGACGATCGCGTCGTCCACCACGAAGCCGACCGCGATCGTGAGCGCCATCAAGGACAGGTTGTCGAGGCTGAACCCGAGCAGGTACATCGCCCCGGCGGTGGCGACGAGCGCCAGCGGGACCGTCACGCTCGGGATGATGGTCGCCCAGAGCTTGCGCAGGAACAGGAAGATCACCAGCACGACAAGGCCGATGGTGATCGCCAGGGTCATCTCCACGTCGGCGACCGAGGCGCGGATGTCGAGCGAGCGGTCGGACACCAGGGTGACGTGCACCGCGCGGGGGATCGAGGCCTCCAGCCGCGGCATCATCGCCTTGATCTGGTCGACCACCTTGATGGTGTTGGCGCCCGGGGAACGCTGGATCAGCAGCAGGTCGGTCTGCTTGCCGTCGAACCAGGCGCCGGTGCGCGGGTTCTCCGACGAACTGACCACCTGCCCGACGTCCTTGACCTCGACCGGAGCCCCGTTGCGATAGGCGAGGATGACGCGGCGGAACGCGCCGGCGTGGAACAACTGGTCGTTGGTGTCGAGCGTGAATTCCTGGTGCCGGCCTTCGAGGTTGCCCTTCGGCTGATCGGTGGTCGCGGTATCGAGCGCGGTGCGCACGTCCTCGAGGCCGAGGCCCCGCGCGGCGAGGGTGATCGGATTCACCTGCACGTGCACGGCCGGAATCTGTTCCCCGGCGATATTGACTTCCGAGACGCCGGGCACGCGCGAGAGCGATTCGGCCAGGATGTTGTAGGCGTAGCGATCGAGACCCTGGATCGGCAGCGCGTTCGAGCTGACGGCATAGATCAGCACCGCGCGATCGGCGGGGTTGGTCTTCTTGAACGTGGGCGGGCTCGGCATGTTCTTGGGCAGCAGGCCGGACGCGGCGTTGATCGCGGTCTGCACGTCCCCCGCCGCGCCGTCGATGTTGCGGCCGAGGTCGAATTGCAGCGAGATCGTGGTGGTCCCGAGCCCGCTGGTGGACGACATCGACGCCAGCCCGGGGATCGCGGCGAACTGCTGCTCGAGCGGCGTCGCGACCGAGGAGGCCATGGTGTCCGGGCTCGCGCCCGGGAATTGCGCCGTCACCATGATGGTCGGGAAATCGACGTTCGGCAGTGCCGCGACCGGCAGCAGCAGGAAGGTGACGATGCCGAAGCCCAGAATCCCCAGCATCAGCAGGGCGGTGGCGATCGGCCGGCGGATGAAGCCTTCGGAGATGTTCATCGCCGGCTCAGCCCGCCCTGCGGGCAGCCGGCCCGGCAGCCGCCGCGGAGGCTGCCGCCGGGGCGGCCGTGTCCGCGCGCACCCGCACCCGCACCCCGTTGGCGAGCCCGTACTGACCGCCCACCACGACCCGCGTCCCCGCCGCCAGGCCGGACCCGATCAGCGCCAGCCCGTCCTGCTGCGCCGCCACCTTCACCCCCTGGCGCACCACCGTGTCGCCGGGCCGGATGACATAGACGTAGGTCCCGCGCGGTCCCGTCATCACCGCCTGCGCCGGCACCGTGATCGCATCCGGGCGCGCGCCCAGCATCAGCCGGGCATTGACGAATTCCCCCGGCCAGAGGCGTTCGTTGGCGTTCTGGAACGTCCCATCGAGCGCGATGGTGCCGGACGCCGCATCGACATGGTTGTCGATGAAACTCAGCCCGCCGCTCGCGAGCCGGCGCTGCAGCCCGCCGCCGAGCGCCTCCACCGCCAGCGGCTGCTTGTCGCGCGCCTGGGCGCGGCGGATCTGGCCGAGCAGCCGGCTCTGCAAGGTGAAATCGACGTAGATCGGGCGGAGCTGGGTGATGCTGACCAGGGTGGTGCCGGCGCTCGCCTGCACGATATTGCCGGGATCGACGAGCAGCGCCCCGGTCCGTCCGGTGATCGGAGCGCGGATCAAGGTGTAGCCGAGGTTGACCCGCGCCGCCTCCACCGCCGCGCGATCGGCGGCGACCGAGCCCTTCAGTCCGTCCACCGTCGCCTGCTGGTCCTCGAAGCTCTGCCGTGTCTGGAAGCCGCGGCCGACCAGCGCGCCGTAGCGCGCGAGGTCGCGCGCCGCGCCGGCGAGCTGGGCGGCGTCTTTCTGTTCGTTCGCCAGCGCCTGATCGAGCGCCGCCTGATACGGTCTCGGATCGATCAGGAACAGCGGGGCGCCCTGCTTCACTTCCTGGCCCTGGGTGAAGAAGGCCTTCAGGATCTGCCCGTCCACCCGGCTTTTCACGTTCACCGTGTTGATCGCCTGCACGGCGCCGAGCCCCTCGGCATAGATCGGCATGGTACGCTGCACAGCGGTGCCCGCGGTGACGGGAACGGTAGGCGGCGGGGAGCGGACGTCGGCGTGCGCCCGACGATGGGAGGCGGTGAGCCAGACGGCGGCACCGATACCTGCCAGTATGACCGCTGCACCCATCGCCCATCGTCGCTGCATCACCACCACCACCCACGTCATCGCCGCATTTGCCCCTATGTAGATCGCCCAATGCGCGTAACCGGCAAGGCACGTCCTGTAACAGGCCTATGCGGCGCGGGGGCTTTGCGCGACCGGGCCGCGGTTTTCCGCCGTTCCGGCCGGCGCGGCGGGTCCGCGGCCTGCGCAGGGACCCCATGCGTCCGTCTTTCCTTGTCCTGACTCCGACGCGTCACCTCTCCCGCTCGGCGGGAGAGGTCGCCGTGCGGAGCACGACGGGTGAGGGCGCGAGGCACGACCCTCACCCGGTTCGCTCCGCGAACCAACCTCTCCCGCAAGAGCGGGAGAGGCGAAGAAGCCACCCATTCCCCGGTTCCTCCGATCGCCCTGCGTCCGCCGGCCAACTCGATTGACCGAGGGGGGCGCGCTTCCTACGTTAGCCTGCCCCGGAGCACGAAATGGACAAACAAGGCTCGCCGGCGGCGATCGCATCCCGCTTTCCGGGCCCGATGCCGCCTGGTCTCGACCCCCGCTCGGCCGCGGTGCTGCGCGAGATCGTGGAACAATATGTGGAAACCGGCGAACCGGTGGGCAGCCGCACGCTCGCCCGCCTGCTGCCCATGGGGCTGTCGCCGGCCACCATCCGCAACGTGATGGCCGATCTGACCGACGCCGGCCTGCTGTTCGCCCCGCATACCTCGGCCGGGCGGCTGCCGACCGAGCGCGGCCTGCGCCTGTTCATCGACGGCCTGCTGCAATTCGGCGAATTGGGCGAGGACGAACGCGAATCGATCACCGCCGCCCTCGGCGCCTCGGGGCGCAGCCTGGAAGATACGCTCGCCGACGCCTCCACCCTGCTCGCCGGCCTGTCATCGGCCGCCGGGCTCGTGCTGGCGCCGAAAAGCGAAGGCCCGCTCAAGCACATCGAGTTCGTCCCGCTCGGCTCCGGGCGCGCGCTGGTGGTGCTGGTGGCCGGCGACGGACACGTGGAAAACCGGGTGATCGAGACGCCCCCCGGCCTGCCGCCGTCCACCTTGCAGCAGGCGAGCAACTACCTGAACGCGCGCATCAGCGGCCGCCCGCTGCCCGAACTGCGCCGCATCGTCGCCGAGGAGATGGCGGCCAACCGCACCGAGCTCGATGCGCTGTCGGCACAGGTGGTGGCCACCGGCCTCGCCACCTGGACCGCCGAGGGCCGCGGCGGCAGCCTCATCATCCGCGGCCAGGCCCGCCTGCTCGCCGACGTCACCGCGATCGAGCACCTGGCCGCGATCCAGCGCCTGTTCGAGCGGCTGGAGACGCAGGAGACCATGCTCCGCCTGCTCGAACTGGCGGAGCGGTCGGAGGGCGTGCGCATCTTCATCGGCGCCGAAAGCGGCCTGTTCGGCAGCGCCGACATCGCGATGGTGGTCTCGCCGGCGCGCGGCGAGGGCGGGCGGATCGTCGGCGCCATCGGGGTGATCGGGCCGACCCGGATCAACTACGGCCGGATCATTCCGGTGGTGGATTATACGGCGCGGGTGATCGGGCGGCTGCTGGGCTGAAGCGGCCGGCGCAACGCGGCGAGCAGGTCAGCGCTGCACGGCGGGGCCGCGCAGCAGCACGACCGCGCGGCGCAGGCAGATGAGGCCCCGGTGCAGCCTGCCGCGCGCGCACATGCGCCGCCCCTCCGCCCCCAGATGCAGCGCCTCGGCCGGGACCGTGCGCGCTGCCGTGCGCGTCAGCGCCTCGACCCGGGTTGCCAGTTGCCGGCAATAGCGTGCGGTGTCGGTGGTGATGCGCTCAGGACGCGACGGCGCCGCCGGCCGCGGCACGTCGAGCCGTACCGCGAAGCATGCCGCCACGGTCAGCGCGGCCAGACCGGACGCTCGCAGCCAGGGCGACATGGCGAGATGTTTGCGGGATCGCGCCTGTGCCCTGTGTGGGTCGGGCATGAAAACCCGCTCAGGTGCGCTCCGGCAACATCGCCGCCGGCACGGCGCACCGGCACGCGCGATGGACCACGGCCCCCCTCCGGCCGGCGTGTTCATTGCGAGACCGGACTGCTTGCGCCGCTCCGCGCCGTCGAACCGGCACACGAGCGGCACGGTACCGGCGCCCGGGCGAAGCCCCATACGCGCCAGGACAAGGGATTGACCCGCCATGACATCACCTCTCCCTCCGGGAGAGGTCGCCGCGAAGCGGCGGGTGAGGGTCGTGCCGCACGGACACATCATCGGACGTGCCGCCCCCCCCTCACCCGGAGCGCTGACGCGCTCCGACCTCTCCCAGAGGGAGAGGTGAAAGAACGGCGCCCGGTCTCTTATCCTGGCGCTCATGGGGCGAAACCCCTGACGCGTCTCCTGGGCGCCCGCCGACGCAAGGGCCGCCCGCCGGCGCTGTACGCCGCCGCCCCAAACGCTCCACCGAGCGTACATTCCGGCCCCCACGGCCGGCATGGCTGCCCGACCGCGCCGAAAACCGCAGAAATCTGCGCGAAATACCCGCCATGGCACCCCAAACGCCCCAGCCGTTGTACGTTCGCCCGTCTCCCCGCCCGCGCCTGCAGGCCCCTTCCCGCCGCCCTCCCCTCCTTTTCACGCGCCCGACGCCGCGAACCCCCGCCCCCAGCCGGACGATCCCGCCGCGCCGGCCCCTCCGCTCACCCACGATTAACCCCCGCGTGCTTGGCTCGCGCGATGGCCCCGAACCCGCCGATCGGCATCGTCATCCCGGCGCGCGACGCCGCCCCCTGGCTCGGCACCGCGCTCCGCTCGCTGTGCGCGCAGACCGTGCCGCACTGGCGGGCGATGGTGGTCGACGACGGCTCCACCGACGCCACGGCGGAGGTCGCCGTGCGCGTCGTCGACCCGCGCATCGCGCTGATCCGCCAGCCCCCGAGCGGTGTCTCCGCCGCGCGCAACCGCGGCGTCGCCGCCCTCGTGGACTGCGCGGCCCTGCTGTTCCTCGATGCCGACGACTGGCTCGCCCCCGACGCCCTGGCCCGGCTGGGCGCGGCCTTGCACGCGGCGCCGGCCGCCGTCGCCGCCTGCGGCCCCTACGCGCCGGTGGCAGCAACCGGCCGACGGCTCCGCACCAGACCCGCGGTCGGCGGGGACATGCTGGCCCGGCTGCTGACCCGCAACCGGTTCGCCAACGGCGGCCATCTGCTGCTGCGCGCCGCGGCGGCCCACCGGGCCGGCAGCTTCCACCAGGACCTGTCCTTCGGCGAGGACTGGGAATACTGGGTCCGCCTCGCCACCCTCGGCCCCTTCGCTGCCGCACCCGGCCGCGCCCCGGTCCTGTTCGTCCGTCGGCGCGCCGAGGGCGCCTGCCTCAGCGCCGCCACCGATCCCGCCGCCTTCGCCCCAGCCATGAGCGCCGCCTTCGCCAACCCGGCACTGGCCGCGCGCTTCGCTCCCGACCGTCTGGCCCACCTGCGCCGGCTAATGGCCGCAGAGGCGGAATGGGTCGCCGGCCGCGCCCTCCTGTGGCACGGCCGACGAACGGACGCCCTGGCCTGGCTGCGCCACTCCTTCGCCGCCCGCCCCGGCCTCCGCCGCGCGGCACTGCTTGGCCTGTGGCGCGTTGGGGTTGGGGCGTGAGGTAGCAAGGCCAAGGGGCTTTGCCCCCTGGACCCCCACCAAGGGCAAGCCCTTGGAACCCTTCCGTTTTGGTTCGGTGCGGGTGAGGGGTGCGCGGGTCCGGGACGGGCTGCCGGGGCCGGGCGGTTTGGGCGGGGACAGGGCGCAGGCGCGCCCTGTCCCCGCCCCAACCGCCCGGCCCCGGCAGCCCGTCCCGGACCCGCGCACCCCTCACCCGCACCGAACCAAAGGAGATGTGGTCCAGGGGACTTGTTCCCTGGCGGGGTCCAGGGGCAGCGCCCCTGGCCTTGCTTCCCACGCCCCCTGGCCTTCGGCGATCCTGGCTTGCTACAGTGTCGGCTGCGATTCGCCCCACCCGGGGGCACGGCCGTTTGGGGTATGAGATCATGAAATTGAAGGCCGACCGCGCCGCCCTGTTGAAGGCGCTGGCCCACGTCCAGAGCGTGGTCGAGAAGCGCAATACCATCCCGATCCTGGCCAATGTCATGATCGCAGTACGCGATGGCACCCTCACCCTCACGGCCACCGACATGGAGATCGCGGTGGTGGAGGACGTCCCCGCCTCCACCAGCCGCGCCGGCGCCTGCACCGCCCCGGCTGCCACCTTGTACGAGATCGTCCGCAAGCTCCCGGACGGCGCGGAGGTCGAGCTCGACCATCCCGGCGGCGATGCGCAGCTCAGCCTGCGCGCCGGGCGCTACGCCACCAGCCTGGTCGTACTGCCGGTGGAGGACTTCCCCTCGATGACCGCGGGGGCCCTGCCGCATCGGTTCAGCCTGTCGGCGCAGCAGTTGCGCGCCCTGATCGACCGCACCCGCTTCGCCATCAGCACGGAAGAAACCCGCTACTACCTGAACGGCATCTACCTGCACGCCGCCGACAGCGACGGCACCAAGGTGCTGCGCGCGGTCGCCACCGACGGCCACCGCCTGGCGCGGGTCGAAGAACCGCTGCCCGAAGGCGCAGGCTCCATGCCCGGCGTGATCGTGCCGCGCAAGACGGTGGCGGAGCTGCGCAAGCTGCTCGACGAGGTCACCGGCAATGTGGAAGTCGCGCTGTCGGACACCCGCATCCAGTTCACGATCGACGCGGTGCGGCTGACCAGCAAGCTGATCGACGGCACCTTCCCCGAGGACGAGCGCGTGATCCCGCGCGGCAACGACAAGGTGCTGCGGGTCGGCAAGAAGGAATTCGCCGACGCGGTGGCCCGGGTGGCGGCGATCTCGGCCGAGCGCTCGCGCCCGGTGAAGCTCACCCTGTCGCACGACCTGCTGGTGCTGTCCGCCTCCAGCCCCGAGCAGGGCGCGGCCACCGAGGAGCTGGACGAAGGCCGGGTGAGCTACGATTCCTCGCCGCTCGAGATCGGTTTCCAGGCCCGCTACCTGAACGACATCACCGACCAGGTGAGCGAACGGGTGGAGTTCTGCTTCGCCGACGGCTCCGCCCCCACCGTGGTGCGCGATGCGGCCGACGCGAGCGCGCTCTACGTGCTGATGCCGATGCGGGTCTGACCCGTGGCCGCAGGCAGGAGCGACGCGCCGGGGATGGCGGCGCGGGTCGATGGCGTCTCGCGGGATGGCGCCGAAAAAACCCGGCGACGGGCGGCGGTGCGGACGGCGGCGGCCGGGCTGCTCGCCGGTCTCCTGGCGGGCTGCCAGGCGCCGCCCTTGCTCGCGCCGCCGGCACCGCCGGTCGCGAGCCTGACGGGCCTCGCCACCATCCCGGCCTGCCCGTCCGGCGTGACCGCGACCCTCAACACCGGCGTGGCGGTCAGCTTCGAGGGCGCGGCGCCGGACCATCCGCAGGTCTGCCTGCGCCGGATGAACGGCCACACCTACCGGTATTTCCTGGGCTTCTGGGGCGACGGCTGGTTCCGCGACGGCAATCCGGAGGAGCGCGCGGCGATCCGCCAGGTGCTGCGCGGGCCGGTGGGGACGCGGGCCAGCTTCCCGCTGGCGCAGGCGACGCCGCTCGCGCTCTGGCGCTCGGCGAGCGTCACCCATGTGGCCAACCCGCTGCTCATGCTCGACGGCACGGTCCAGCGCCGCACCCTGCTGCTGCGGGTGGAGCGGCACGGGCCCCCGGACCGGCCGGACGTGACGACCGAAACCCTCTGGTGGCTCGACCGCAGCACGCTGATCCCGCTCAAGCGCGAGGAGGTCGTCCACCTGGCTCACGGCACCGAGCGACAGACCGCCTGGGAAGTCCGCCGCCTGCTGCCCGGGCCGGGCTGAGCGGCGCCGACGCCGGTCAGCGGCACGCCGGTCAGCGCGCCAGCAAGGTGGTCGCCGCCGTGGTCAGCCGTTCGATCAGCCGGGTCAGGTCTTCGGCCACGAGATCGAGCCGCGGCAGCGGCTCGATCCGCGCTTCGTTCATATAGAGGCTGCGCGCCACTTCCAGTTGCAGCACGTGCACCCCCTCGCGCGGCCGGCCGTAGTGGCGGGTGACGTAGCCGCCGGCATAGGGGTCGTTGCGGCGCACGAGGTAGCCGAGGTCGCGCAGCGTCTGGTCCACGAAGCGGGTGACGGCGGGGGCGCAGGCGGTGCCGTGGGCATCGCCCAGCACCATGTCCGGTCCGGCTGCGGCGCCCGATCCGACCGGGCTCGGCATGGAATGGCAGTCGATCAGCAGGCAGGCGCCGAACTGCGCGCGCGTGGCCTCGATCAGCGCGGCGAGGGTGTCGTGATAGGGTTGCCAGCACCTGCGCACCCGCCGTTCCGCCTCGGCGAAAGGCAGCCGGGCGCGATAGATCGCCTCGCCGGAGGCGACCACGCGGGGGATCGTGCCGAGGCCGGCGCCGACCCGCGGGCTTGTCGTATTGACGAAGCCGGGGAGCGGGTCGGCGAACATCGCGGGATCGAGTTCCCAGGCTTCGCGGTTGGCATCGCAGAAGGCGCGCGGGAAGCGCGCCAGCAGCAGCGGCGCGCCGTGCGCCGGCGCGGCGGCGAACAGGCGGTCGACGAAGCCGTCTTCGCTGCGGCGCAGGCCGAGCGGGTCGAGCCGGGCCGCAGCGAGGAACTCGGGCGGGTAGGCGCGGCCGGAATGGGCCGAGGCGAACACCACCGGCACGGTCTGGCGCAGCGGGTGGTGGACCAGCAGCGGCGGGTCTGAAACGAGGGGCAAGCCGGTGGCGGAACCGTCCATCCGCGCATTCAACCCGGGCGCACGCCGGATGTCACGCGCTGCGGTGCAGAATTCCCGCCGGCGGCGGTGGTTCGCCGGACACGGTGCACGGAATGCAAAACAAACGGCAGCCAATCGCGCCGTCGTGAAAGAAAAACCCCCGGCCAAGAGACCGGGGGTCAAGTAAACAGGGAGGCTTCACGTCTGGGAGACGCAGGGGTCCGAAGACCCCTTTCCGGTCACGAGGACCGGAAGACTGGCGGCCGAAGCCGCCGTAACCGTCAAAGACAACCTAATTTCTGCACGGTCGCTTGTGCAGCGCCAAAACCCGGACGCCGCCATGCCGAGTATGCATAACGCTACAAATGTGTTGGCGGTTGGGCGACTGATTCTTATCAATATCCTGTCGCCCCCCAGGGCGCGCCCGTCGGCGGGCGCTTAGGGATCGGGACCAAGGCATCTGGATCCGGCGCGGCGGAGTGGGACGGAGCACCGGATCCGGCGCCGGCGGGTCCGGAGAGCGGCACGGAGACCCGCGTGGGGATCGGGCAGGAGCGCCGGAACCCGGCGCGGAAGGTCACGGCAGCTCGGCGAGCCGGGCCAGCAGGAAATCGCGGAACACCGCGACCCGCTTCGAATTCCGCAGCTCCTCCGGATAGACGAAGAACACGTCGACCTTCGGCGACTTCATGTCGGGCAGCAGCCGCACCAGGTCGTGGTTCTCGGCCATCAGGTAATCGGGCAGCGCGCCGAGCCCGATGCCGGCGCGGATCGTCGTCATCATCGCCTGGGTGCTGTTCACTTCCAGCAGCGCGCGCCGCGGATTGCCCGGCCGCCGCCCGGCGTCGGCCAACCAGTTCACGTCCGACACCGGCGGATGATGGTCGCCGAACAGGATCAGCCGATGCGCGTCGAGATCCTCCGGTCGCTGCGGCATCCCGTATTTCTTGAGATAGTCGGGCGAGGCGCAGACCACCCAATGGATCGTCATCAGATGCCGCTGCACGAGATCGGGCTGCTTCGGCGCGTGCATCCGGATCGCCACGTCCGCCTCCCGCATCGCCAGATCGAGCTCCTGGTCGTCGAGCAGCAGGGAGATCGAGACGTCGGGATACAGTTCCAGGAACCGCGCCAGCCGCGGCGCGAGCCAGGTGGAGCCGAAGCCCACGGTCGTCGTGACTTTCAGCCGCCCGGCGGGTTTTTCCTTGCTTTCCGTCAGCAGCGCCTCGGTCATCGCGAGCTTGGCGAAGACGTCGCGCACCGTGCGGTTGAGCGCCTCGCCCTGCTCCGTCAGGATCAGGCCGCGTGCGTGGCGATGGAACAGCGGCACCGCGAGGGCTTCCTCGAGCGCCGAAATCTGGCGCGAGACCGCGGACTGGCTGAGGTTGAGGGTGTCGCCGGCGTGGGTGAAGCTACCCGCCTCAGCCACCGCATGAAACACCCGCAGCTTGTCCCAGTCCATCACCACACCATCTCCCTGCCGCCGCGGTCCGTCACGGCCGCGGTCCAGCCTCCCTCGCCCACAGGTCATGGGCGCTCAATCGGTCATGTTAGACCTGAATTGCCGATTCGCATCCGCCTGCGGGCGTTTTTTCGCAGATTTGCGGGTCCGTCGCGGGGCGAACCACCCCGATCGGGACCCGCTGCCCCGCAGAGCCGCCCGAAACGCAGGCAACTGACGCCGTCGTAAGCGCCGCGGGCCCCTGGCGCCGGGTCACCCCACCGCCGCGCGCCTGCCCGGCCCGGGCGGCTCAACCGCCCGGGGCCGGCCGGGCCGCCAGGAATTTCTCCGCCTCCAGCGCCGCCATGCAGCCGGTGCCGGCTGCCGTCACCGCCTGGCGGAACAGCTTGTCCTGCACGTCCCCGGCGGCGAACACCCCGGCGACGGAGGTGCGGGTGCTGCCGGGTACGGTCTCGATATAGCCCTCCGCGTCCATCGCGAGCTGGCCGGCGAAGATCGCGGTGTTGGGCTGGTGGCCAATGGCGATGAACACCCCGTCCGTGGGCAGGTCCCGCTCCGCCCCGCTGGGGACGTCGCGCAGCCGCACGCCGGTGACGGTCTCCGGTGCGCCGCCGCCGAGCACCTCGGTCACCACCGCGTTCCAGACCACCCGGACCTTCGGGTGGGCGAACAGCCGCTGCTGCAGGATCTTCTCCGCCCGCAAGGAGTCGCGGCGATGGATCAGGGTCACGTCGGTGGCGTGATGGGTCAGATAGAGCGCCTCCTCCACCGCGGTGTTGCCGCCGCCCACCACGACCACGCGCTTGCCGCGGAAGAAGAACCCGTCGCAGGTGGCGCAGGCCGAGACGCCGCGACCGGAGAGGCGCTTTTCCGACGCCAGGCCGAGCCAGCGCGCTTCCGCACCGGTCGCGATGATGACGGCATCGGCGAGATAGTCGTCGCCCGAATCGCCGCGGCAGCGGAACGGGGACGCCGCGAAATCGGCGCCGACGATCAGGTCGGGCACGATCCTGGTACCGACATGCGCGGCCTGCGCCGCCATCTGCTCCATCAGCCAGGGACCCTGGATCACGTCGGCGAAGCCCGGGTAGTTCTCGACATCGGTGGTGATCGTGAGCTGGCCGCCGGGTTGCAGGCCGCAGGCGAGCAGCGGCGCGAGGCCGGCGCGGGCGGCATAGATCGCCGCGGTGTAGCCGGCGGGGCCGGCGCCGATGATCAGCACGCGGCTCTGGTGGGTCTCGGGCATGGGGCGGGTCCGGATGGCGGGAGGCAGGCGGTTATCGGCGGCCCGATGCGCGCGAGCAAGCGTCCGGCACGCGCCTTCTCCCCTCCCGGAAGAGCAAAGAAGGGCGCGTGCCCTTGATTCAGATAGCATCCAGGGGAATCGGGCAAAAAAATCACCCTATGACCAAGATTTCGAGAAATCTGTCATCCCATGCGGCAGATCTACGCCTGAGCCGCAGTGATTCTTTCCCCGGCGCCCTGCGGAGCCGGTTGCAGGCCATGTGTTTGATGGCGGTGAAGTCGGCCGGGGCGTGATTGGTTCGCACCCGGCATTCAGCGTCGCTCTTATTGCGAAGTCTGTTGGTCGCTGACCGCGTCGGGTCGGGCGGCGGGGTGCCGGGTTTGGCTATCGGGGTGCGTGCCGATGCCAGGAAGCGAGAGATTTCAACCGCAGATGTACACAGATGCACGCAGATGGACCGTGCCGCGTCCGCGATCCCGGTCAACCTCACAGGACGAAACGAGCTTCCGGCTCGCCGTTCCGCTCGGTCCATCTGCGTGCATCTGTGTACATCTGCGGTTGAATATTTCTTCCGTCCTGGTTCTCGCCAACAGACTTCGCAATAAGAGCGTTCAGCGTCGTGGAACACTCTTCACCGGATTGCCCTGTGCCGTCCGCACAAACCTGTTGCCTCGCCCCGGGCATATGTTCTATATATGTTCGCAACCCATGACCCCCACCCCCCTCCTCGACCGCCTAACCAGCCTCATCGCCTGGCTGGCCGACCGCATCGGCGGCTTGCGCGACCCGGCGGGGCGCGATCCGGCGGGCCTGGCACCCGCGCACGCCGGCGCCCTGCTGGCCCGGCTGCGCCATCTCGCCGCCCGGTTCCGCGCCGTCGCCTCCACCCCGATCCCGCCCCCGAAGCCCGCCCCCAAGCCGCCCGAACCGAGGTTCGTTCCCACTCACAGCTTGCGCTTCGCTCTGGCGGATCCGCCGCCCGAACGCACCGGGCTGCCGCGGTCCTGGCGCTGGCTGCTGCGGCTGCTGCCGCAAGCCGCCGCCGGCCGGGCGCAGATGGAAGACCTGCTGCGCGACCCCGCGATGGCGGAGATGCTGGCCGCCGATCCCCGGCTGGGGCCGATCCTGCGCCCGCTTGGCTGGATGCTCGGAGTGGATCGGGCGCTGCTGCCCGCCTCGCGGCGGCGGCGCCGGCTCGTGTTCCTGGTGCCCGGCGGGCGCGCGGACGCCGAGGCGGCGGCGGCCGATTACGCTGCCGCGCGGTCGAAGGACGTTTCCGTGGCGGACATTATCGCGCTGTGGTGCCTGCCCGCCACGAGAGGGCGGGACAAGCGGCCGGTCTGGCGCGGGTGCGCGGGGCTGACCCTGGGGGATGGGTCGCAAATTCCGGGCTGAGCGGGCGCGGCGCGCGCGGGCTAATTGTTACGATATCGAATTTAATAGCCGCCCCCCGGGGTGCTTGGGGCGGTATCCGGGTTCCCCAAGGTCTCCCGCGGCCGTGCATGGGGCGCCGGCCCTGGGGCGATCCAGGCGTTCGCCCGATCGCCCTCAGATAGCACCCTTGCCCGATCGCCGCCGCCCATCGATATGTGCCAACCGCCCGGGAGCCGTGGCGCTGAAAACCACGCCGCCTCGGCCGCGAAGCTTGCGCCCGGCCGAGGCTTGCGCCTTGATCGCCCGACCCAGGCCCGACACCGCCACCCGCTCCCGCGGACCCAGGATAAAAGGCACACAGCATGGATTTCGACCTGTTCGTGATCGGCGGCGGCTCGGCGGGCGTGCGCTGCGCGCGCATCGCGGCCGGCCACGGTGCCCGCGTCGGCATCGCCGAGGACCGTTTCTGGGGCGGTACCTGCGTCAACATCGGCTGCGTGCCGAAGAAACTCCTGGTCCAGGCCGGCGAATACGGCGCCTGGGCCGACGACGCCGCCGGCTTCGGCTGGTCGATCCGCAAAGGCCCGCACGACTGGACCGCCCTGCTCGCCGCCAAGGACCGCGAGATCGGCCGCCTCAACGCCATCTACCGCCGCCTGCTCGATACCGCCGGCGCCACCATCTTCGACGCCCGCGCCCGGCTCGACGACCCGCACACGCTCGACGTCGGCGGGGCGAAAGTCACCGCCGAACGCATCGTCGTCGCCACCGGCGGCCACCCCACCAGGCTCGACATCCCGGGCGCCGAGCTCGGCATCGTCTCCGACGACGCCTTCTACCTCCCGCACATGCCGAAGCGCGTGGCGATCCTGGGCAGCGGCTATATCGCGGTCGAGTTCGCCGGCATCTTCGCCGCCCTCGGCGCCGAGGTGGACCTCGTCTACCGCCAGCCCCTGCCGCTGCGCGGCTTCGACCACGACCTGCGCGAAGCCCTGGCCGAAGCCCTCGGCGCCGGCGGCATCGCGCTGCATCCCAGGCTGCATCCCGGAACGGATCGACCCGCACGGCGCCCGCCGCCGCCTGACCCTCGCCGGCGGCCATGCGATCGAGACCGACCTCGTGTTCTTCGCCACCGGCCGCCGCCCCGCCACCGCCAACCTCGGCCTGGAAGACGCCGGCGTCGCCACCACCCCCACCGGCGCCGTCGCGGTGGACGAACACCTGCGCACCAGCCGCCCGCATATCTTCGCCATCGGCGACGTCACCGACCGGATGAACCTGACCCCGGTCGCCACCGCGGAAGGCCACGCCCTGGCCGACAGCCTGTTCGGCGGCCGGCCGCGGCGAATCTCGCTCGAAAACGTGCCGACCGCCGTGTTCTCCACCCCCCCGATCGCCACCGTCGGCCTCACCGAGGAACAGGCCGCCGCCCGCGGCCCGGTCGACGTCTACGTGAGCCGCTTCACCCCGATGCGCCACACGCTCACCGGCCGCGCCCGCAAGTCACTGATGAAACTCGTGGTCGACCAGGCCAGCGGGCGCGTGCTCGGCGCCCACATGCTGGGCGAGGACGCGCCGGAAATCATGCAAGGCCTCGGCATCGCCGTCGTGATGGGCGCCACCAAAGCCGACTTCGACCGCACCATCGGCATCCATCCGACAGCCGCGGAGGAGTTCGTCACGATGCGCACCCGAACCCGCACCGCCGGCGCCGCTCGCGCCGCGGAATAAGGCCAGGCGTCGCCCCTTCGGCCGCACGGCCAGGGTGACGGCCAGGGTGGTAGAGCCCGAACGTCCCCGCCACCTTGCGTCCTGCTACCCTTGCGCCATATGACTTGCACTATGCTAGCGACGCGCCCCGCGCCGCTAGCACCGCAAGGACCAGGCACATGCGCCTCCATGGCAAGATCGCCCTCATCACCGGCGGCAGCAGCGGCATCGGCCTCGCCACCGCACGCCTCTTCATCGCCGAGGGCGCAAGCGTCGCCCTCACCGGCCGCGATGCCGCCAGGCTGGACGCCGCCGCCCGCGCGCTCGGCCCCGACGCCCTACCGATCCAGGCCGACGTCGCCACCGAGGCCGGCAACGCCGCCGCGGTCGCCGCCACCGTCGCCCGCTTCGGCGGCCTCGACATCGTCGTCGCCAACGCCGGCATCAGCGGCACCACCCGCCTCGGCAGCACGACGGCGGCGGCGTTCGAGGACATCCTGCGCACCAACCTCGTCGGCCCCTTCCTCACGATCCAGGCCGCGGCACCGCACCTGCCGCGCGGCGGGTCGGTGGTGCTGCTGGGCTCGGTGCACGAGCTGATCGGCGCGCCCGAATGGTCCGCCTACGCGGCGAGCAAGGGCGGCATCCGCGCCATGGCCCGGGTCCTCGCTGGCGAGCTCGCACCCGCCGGCGTGCGGGTGAACACGGTCAGCCCCGGCGCCACCCTCACCCCGATCTGGGACAGCATGGCCCCCGATCCGCAGGCGCGCGCGGCGCTGGAAGCGCGCATGACCCGCGCCGTCCCGCTCGGCCGCCTGGCCGAGGCCGAGGACGTGGCGCGCACCATCCTGTTCCTCGCCTCCGACGATGCGCGGCACGTCGACGGCGAAGAAATCTTCGTCGACGGCGGCCACACCGGCGCCCCGGCCGCCGCGCCCGCCTGGCGCACCTGACCCGGGCATAGACCCCGACATGCCCTCCGCCCCCGCGGCGCACAGCCCGCGTACCCGCCTGCTGCTGGCCGGCCCGATCCTGCCGACCCTGCTGCGGCTCGCCTGGCCCAACGTGCTGGTGATGCTGGCGCAGGCTGCCACCGGGCTGATCGAAACCTTCTGGGTCGCCCGCCTCGGCACCGACGCGCTGGCCGGCATGGCGCTCGTGTTCCCGGGGGTGATGCTGATGCAGATGATCTCCGGCGGGGCGATGGGCGGCGGGATTTCCTCGGCGGTCGCGCGCGCCCTGGGCGCGGGACGGCGCGACGAAGCCGACGCGCTGGTGCTGCACGCCGTTCTGATCAACGTCGCACTGGGGGCGATCTGCTCGATCCTGGTGCTGGCGTTCGGCCCGGCGCTCTACACCGCGCTCGGCGGCACGGGAGGCGCGCTTGCCGCCGCGCTGCGCTACTCGAACATCGTCTTCGCCGGTACCGTGCTGCTGTGGCTGATGAACGCGCTGGCCAGCGTGATCCGCGGCACCGGCAACATGCTGGTCCCGGCACTGGTGATCTGCGCCGGCGTCGTGCTGCTGGTGCCGCTGTCGCCGTGCCTGATCTTCGGGCTCGGGCCGTTCCCGCGCATGGGCATTGCCGGCGGCGCCACCGCGCTGCTGGCCTTCTACGCCGGCGGAACCCTGGTGCTGGCAGGCTACATGGCGTCCGGACGGAACCTCGCGCGATTCCGCCTGGTGCGGCTGCGGTGGTCGCTGTTCGCGGCGATCCTGCGGGTCGGCGGCGTCGCGGCGCTGACATCGTTGCAGACCAACCTGACGGTCGCGCTCACCACGGCGCTGGTCGCCCGCGCGGCGGGCACCGACGCGGTCGCCGGCTACGGCACCGGCGCCCGGCTGGAATACCTGCTGATCCCGCTGGTGTTCGGCCTCGGCGCGCCGCTGGTCGCGATGGTCGGCACCAATATCGGTGCCGGCCAGCCGCAGCGGGCGCTGCGCATCGCGCTTGCCGGCGGGCTGGTGGCGTTCGTGCTGACCGAGGCGATCGGGCTCGGCGCCGCCGCCTGGCCGGACGTGTGGCTCGGGCTGTTCGGCTCCGATCCCAAAATGCTGGCGAGCGGCGCCGCCTACCTGCACACGGTCGGGCCGGCGTACGGGTTCTTCGGGTTGGGGCTTGCGCTCTACTTCGCCTCCCAGGGCGCCGGCAAACTGTTCTGGCCGGTCCTGGCCGGGCTGCTGCGCATGACCCTGGCGATCGGCGGCGGCTGGCTGGCACTGCAATGGACCGGATCGCTCGGCTGGCTGTTCGTCGCCCTGGCACTGGGGCTGGTCGCGTACGGACTGACCATCGCCGCGGCAGTCGGGTCCGGCGCCTGGTTCCGCACGCCGCGGCGGCTCGTGCCGGTGCGGGCGTAGGGGTTAGGAAGCAAGGCCAGGGGCGCTGCCCCTGGACCCCGCCAAGGGCTCGCCCTTGGAACCCTTCCGTTCTGGTTCGGTGCGGTGGGGAGTGCGCGGGTCCGGGACGGGGCTGCCGGGGCTGGGCGGTCTGGGTGGCGAGAGGGCGCTCGCGCCCTCTCGCCACCCAGACCGCCCAGCCCCGGCAGCCCCGTCCCGGACCCGCGCACTCCCCACCGCACCGAACCAAAGTGACGGGGTCCAGGGGACGAGTTCCCTGGCGGGGGTCCAGGGGGCAGCGCCCCCTGGCCTTGCTTGCTAAACCCCGCCCCCCACCCGAACGAAGCGGCTGGCGATGCGCTGGCGCTTGCGCGGGCCGGTGACGTGCCAGGTCAGCAGCCAGCGGTCGGGGCCAAGCACGCGGTAGTGTCCTTCGTAGCGGTCCGGCGCGCAGGGGTGGCAGACCTGTGCATTGCCGGTGCGCAGATCCAGGCGGTGGAAGAAGGTTCCGTCCTCGAAGCAGACGTCCGCTTCGCCGGGGCTGCGGCAGCAGAAGATGTAGCGTCGGGTTGCCTCGCCTTGATGGCTTCCGATCGTGGCTGTGCCGCGCTCCTCGAACAGCAGTCCGGCGGCGCAGGGAGCGAACCGGGCCTGGCCGTGCAGCCGCATGGTCCGTCCCGACCCGCCGTCCCACCCGAGCCTTGTCAGGTGCCAGGTGCCGGCCAGGTAGCGGGCGAGGTCGGGCACCGGGTATGCCGGCCGGATCGGCGCGCGGCCTTCGGACGGCGGGGCGCTGTCCGGGGGCGGTGCGGGGACGATCGGGTGCGCGTTCAGCCCGCGCTGCGGCGGAGCAGCGGGGTTGCGGTGGCGGCGAGTGCCAGCTTGAACGCCTCGGCCGGGAGGAACGGAACAAGCCCGAACGCGATGCTTTTCGCCGGCCCGAACAGCACGGCGAGCCAGGCGACACCGGGCGCATAGATCAGCGCCTCGCCGAGCAGCAGCACCGCGATCCGGCCCGGCCAGCGTCGCGTGGCGCCGCGGTCGGCGAGGCCGCCGACGGCTGCGGCGGCGAGCAGGAAGCCGAGCAGGTAGCCTCCGGTCGGGCCGGCCATGTAGGCCGGCCCCGCGCCCGCCTGGAACACCGGCAGGCCGAGCGCGCCCTCGGCCAGATAGGCGAGGATCGTTGCCGCACCGAGCCGGCCGCCGCAGGCGAGGCCGATCGCCAGCACCACGAAGCTCTGCATGGAAAGCCGCACCGGCCAGAACGGCACTTGCACATGAGCGGCGAGCGCCAGCAGCGCGGAGCCGAGCGCCACGGCGGCGAGGTTGCGCCCGAGGCTGCCACCCACGAGGGGGCGCGTGGCCGGGGGATTGGGTCGCGTCACGGATGGGGTCTGCACGATCGTCGCTGCTCCGTATGGTGGGGGTCGTGTATCACGCGCCGGCCGCGCCGTCGCGGCACGGCGAGTGCGCCGTTCAGGCCTCCGGCATTGCGGGGGAGAGCCGGCCGCCCTGGCGCAGCGGCGCAATCCGGCGTGCGAGCCCGGTCGTGTCGTCGGTTTCCACGAACACGCCGCACAGGGTGGCCGGGCCTTCCGCCGGCGCCAGCCGTTCGCCCGGCATCTTGCGCCAGAAGCGGATCGCCGCGGGCTCCTTCACCATGCCGATCACGCTGTCGTAGTCGCCCGACATCCCCGCGTCCGACTGGAACGCGGTGCCGCCGGGCAACACCTGGTGGTCGGCCGAGGGGCAGTGCGTGTGGGTGCCGACCACGAGCGAGACCTGGCCATCGAAGGAGTGCGCATAGGCCATCTTCTCGCTGGTGGCCTCGGCGTGGAAATCGGCGACGATGGCGGCGATCGTGCCGCCCAGCCGGTAGCGGCCGAGCAGTTCGGCGGTGCCGCGGAACGGGCAATCGAGCGGGTCCATGAACAGCCGCCCCATCGCCTGCAGCACGAGCGCGCGCCGCCCGTCCGCCAGTTCTACCACCACCGAGCCGGCGCCCGGCGAGCCGGGGGGGAAATTGAGCGGGCGGAGCAGACGCGGGTGCTCGGCGAGGTAGGGGATGATCTCCTTGCGGTCCCAGGCGTGGTTGCCCAAGGTCAGCACGTCGGCGCCGGCGGCGAACAGCGCCTCGGCCATGTCGGGGCCGAGGCCGAAGCCGTGCGAGGCGTTCTCCGCGTTCACCACCACCAGATCGAGGCGGAGACTGGCCCGGAGGCCCGGAAGGGCGGCGGCGACGGTCTCGCGACCGGTGCGGCCGACGACGTCGCCGAGGAAGAGGATGCGCATGGAGGCAGGATAGCGGAGTGCGGCGTCAGGGGAAGCGTGGGCAGTCCCCGGACGCTGCGACCCCGACGGGGCCGGCTCGACGCCGCGTGTGGACCGACCGGGCACGGCATCGATGGGCGTCCGCAACATCATTGCGGCTCGGCAAGAGGTCACCCGTAGGTAATTTCCGAGCCTGCCGAGGCACCTTGGGGGTGGGGCATATTCGTCAGTCTTCGTCGTTATATTGTCGACATGGATAATACCACGACAATGGCCTTGGTCGTCGGCATGTTGATCTCGATCAATGCCCGCGGACGCCGGACATCGCACAAGAGAACGCGTTGCAGCGACGCTCACACCAGGGATCACGCAGCAAAGTGAAAGGAACTCGACATGCCCCTGCATAGGCGAGAAGACATTCGTGCCACGCTGGATGCGGACATCTACGGGACGACGGCGACCGACGTCGCGGTGCCGAAATACCGGATGCCCAAGGGCGCACTGCGGCCCGACGTCGCACTGGCGCTCGTGAGCGACGAGCTCATTCTGGACGGCAACGCCCGGCAGAACCTGGCGACGTTCTGCACCACCTATCTCGACGCCGAAATCCACCAGTTGATGGATGCGTCGATCGACAAGAACATGATCGACAAGGACGAATACCCGGCCACGGCGGAGCTGGAAAGCCGCTGCGTCCATATTCTCGCCGATCTCTGGAACGCACCCGCGGCCGCCAGCGCCATCGGCTGCTCCACGACCGGATCGAGCGAAGCCTGCATGCTGGGCGGGCTGGCACTGAAGCACAAGTGGCGCGAACGGATGCAGGCGGCGGGCAAACCGACCGACAAGCCCAACCTCATCACCGGCCCGGTGCAGGTGTGCTGGCACAAGTTCGCCCGGTATTTCGACGTCGAGCTGCGGGAGATCCCGCTGGAGCGCGGCCGGCTGGGGATGACGCCGGACGAGGTCCTGAAACGGGTGGATGCGAACACCATCGGCGTGATGCCGACGTTCGGCGTCACGTTCACCTGCCAGTACGAGCCGGTTGCCGAGGTGGCCGCGGCGCTTGACCGCCTGGCGCTCGCCGGCGGCCCGGATGTTCCGATGCATGTGGATGCGGCCTCGGGCGGGTTCGTTGCACCGTTCATCGAGCCGGACCTGGTGTGGGACTTCCGGATTCCGCGGGTACGTTCCATTAACGGCTCCGGCCACAAATACGGGCTCGCCCCGCTCGGCGTGGGCTGGGTGGTGTGGCGCGAACAGGTCGATCTGCCCGAAGACCTGATCTTCTGGGTGAACTACCTCGGCGGCAACATGCCGACCTTCGCGCTGAACTTCTCCCGCCCGGGCGGCCAGATCGTGTCGCAGTATTATCTTTTTCTGCGGCTCGGGCGCGAGGGCTACCGGCGCATCCACCAGAATGCCTACGACACCGCGCAATACATCGGGCGCGAGATCAGGAAACTCGGTCCGTTCGAACTGTTCTTCGACGGCGACAGCCGCAAGGGCATTCCCGCCGTCTCCTGGGTGATCCGGGAGGGTGCCGATCCGGGCTACACGCTGTTCGATCTGTCGGACCGGCTGCGCACGCGCGGCTGGCAGGCCGCGGCATACACGATGCTGCCGGACATCGCCGACGTGGTGGTCATGCGCCTGCTGATCCGGCACGGCTTCAGCCGCGATATGGCGGACCTGCTGCTGGAGGACGTGCGGCGCTCGATCGCCTACCTGCAGAAGCATCCACCGGCCAGGTCGCTGACTGCGGCCGAAGGCACGACGTTCACGCATCACGCCGTTCCGAAAGAAAAGCTCCCGGCCGGATAGCCGCCCCGCGTCGGCCGAGGCTGCTTTCCAATTCCCCGATCATGTCCGGCGCGCGTCGGCGTCGACGCCGGCGCCGCCAACCGCAGGCGAAGCAAGGAGCCACTTCATGGAACCGACCGGTGATCGTAAGAAGGCCCTGGGCGTCACGTCGATCGGCCTGATGACGGCCGCGGCCGTGGTGACCAGCCTGCGCGGCCTGCCGCTGATCGCGAAGGAGGAGATGACCATGTTCGCCTATCTGGCGTTCACGGTGATCTTCTACCTGGTTCCCGCATCGCTGGTGTCGGCCGAGCTTGGCGGCGCCTTCGCCGACCGGAAGGGCGGCATCTATGCCTGGGTCGGCGAGGCCTTCGGCGTACGCTGGGGGTTCCTGGCGATCTGGCTGCAATGGGTGCAGAACGTCGTCTGGTATCCGGTTGCACTGACCTTCGGCGCGGCGGCGGTCGCCTATACGATCGGCCGCCCTGCGCTCGCGACCAACGGGGTCTACGTCGGGCTGTTCTGCATCGTCGTTTACTGGCTGGCCACCATCGTCGTGCTGCAGGGGGTGGAAGTCTTCGCCAAAGTCGCCAACTGGACCTTCATCGTCGGCACGATCGTTCCCGGCATCGTCCTGCTGGCGCTGTTCGCCTACTGGATCGCAACGGGGCATCCCATCGGCTGGCAGCACCTGACCGATCCCGCCCTGTCGCTCGATGGCCATGCGCGGTTCTGGCCGGCCATCCGCGGCCTGGGAACGATCGCGTTCCTGGCCGGGATCGTGCTGCTGTTCGCCGGCGTGGAGGTGCAGGCGGTGCACGTCATGGACATGAAGAACCCGAGCCGGGAATATCCGGCGGCCATCGGGCTGGGAGCGGTGATCTCGCTGCTGATCTTCGCCCTGGGCGCCATTCCCATCGCGGCGATCGTCCCGTACGACAAGATCTCCCTGCAATCCGGCGTCTTCGATGCGTTCGCTGCCGTGATCACCACTATCTGGGATGCCCCCTGGCTGACATCGCTGCTGTCCCTGCTGGTGGCGGTCGGCGCGATCAGCGGCGTGTTCGCCTGGCTGGGCAGCCCGAGCCGGGGGTTGCTCGCGACCGCGCACGACGGAGAACTGCCGCCGGTGCTGCACGCGACGAACCGTCACGGCATGCCGACGCATATCCTCCTGCTCCAGGGGGCCGTGGTCACGGTGATGTCCTGTCTCTACTTCGTCATCAAGGACGTCTCGGTCGTGTTCTTCCTGGTCTCGGCGATGACGATCGCGCTCTATCTGATCGCCTACATGTTCATGTACGCCGCCGCGATCCGGCTGCGCTACAGCGCGCCCGGGCTGGCGCGGCCGTTCCGGATACCGGGCGGCCTGGCGGGCATGTGGGTGGCCGCCAGCGTGGGGTTCGTCGGCGTGCTGTTCAGCTTCCTGGTCGCGTTCTTCCCGCCCGATCAATTGCCGGTCGGCTCGCCGGTGCTGTATGTGACGCTCGTGATCGTCGGCACGGTGGTATTCTGCGGCATCCCGCTTGTCCTCCATGCGCTGCGCCGGCCGGACTGGGCGGCGGCGAACGTGCAGCCGGCGGAATAGTCCGGGGCGCACAGCGCCGGACCTTCCCGCGCGAAGACACGGCGGGGCTCGGACCGCGAGATTGCCCGCGTATTACTCCCGCGGCGGGGCGGTCACAGCGTCGATATAGCGGCGCACCGAATAGGCCACGGCCGCCTTGCCGCCGGCGGGGATGATGCGGTCCCACCAGGCGCCGTAGATCGGCTCGAACTTCCACGGCTCCAGCTTCGCGGCGATCGCGCGCACCGTGCCGGCGTCGAGCGGGATCAGGTCGGGGTAGCTGCGCATGAAACTGACGCGCTTGTCCGGGCCGACCTGCACGATGTCGCCTGAGAGCAGCGCCCCGGCCCCGCCGGCGCCCGCGGCCCAGTGCAACACCGTGCCGCCGGCGAAATGGCCGCCGAGGCGGAGCAGGGTGAGGCCGGGGAGCAGTTCGTACGTCTCGCCCTCCCAGAAGGTAATGGCGGGGTCGGGGGTCATCACCCAGCGCCGGTCGGCGGCGTGCAGCAGGATGGGGGCGTTTGCGAACGCGGCGCTCCAGGCGCCCATGGCGGCGTAGTAGTGCGGGTGGGAGATCGCGATCGCCTGGATGCCGCCGAGGGCGGCGACGATCTGCTGCGTGGCGGGATCGAGGAAGCTGATGCAGTCCCACAGCGCGTTGCCGGCGGGCGTGCGCACCAGCAGGGCACGCTGGCCGATGGCGAAGGCGGGGGTGGTGCCGATGCCGAGCAGGCCGGGTTCGTGCTCGGCGAAGGCGTTGCGGTGGGTGCGCGCCAGGGCCTCCATCGTGGTCCAGGCCTGGCCGAGCGGGTTCACGTATTGCCGCTCCTCCGCGCAGATGGGGCAGATGGGCGGGGGAGCGTCCGCGGGCGGGTCCTGGGTACCGCAGGTGGTGCAGATAGGAGCTGGCATGGGGGCCTCCGCCGTCGTCGGGAGGGGGAGCGTGCCATCGGACGAGCGGGATGTCGCGGCCGGGCGGTGTCTTGCCTTGTCCCCCGCCCTTCCCCGGACGACCGCCACATGAAACCAAGGCCAGGGGGACGCGACCCCCTGGCCTTGTTCTCAACCTTTGGTCTGTCGGCCTGCGTGTCCTTCAGGCCGGTTCGAGGCGCGGCATGCGGGTCCGGCTACTCCCCCGCGAGGCTCGGCTGCGCGACCGCCACCAGCTCGCCTTGCGGTTCCGGCACGCGGTTGTGCAGGTACCGACGCGAGCAGCGCGCCGATGATCATGTTCATCACCGAATTGAGCAGCGGCGGCAGCACCGCGAGCGGCGTGAAGTTCAGCCCGGCGAGCACGGCGCCGAGACCGGAATTATAGACGCCGACGTCGAACATGATCGCCCGGGCCTGGCGCTCCGGCAGGCGCAGCATCCTGGCGAGCAGATAGGCGACGGCGAGGTTGACCGCGGTCAGCAACGACGTCACGCCGGCGACCACCGGCACCCAGTTGAGGTTCTTCTCGATCGCCGGCGCCGCGTGGCTGATCAGCCCGAGCTCGATGCCGTAGAGGAGGATGGCCGAGACCATCGGCAGCAGCGGCTCGGCCCGCTTGATCCGCTTTTCCCCGGCGCCGTAGCGCACCGCCAGGCCGATCACCACCGGCACCACGACGAGCTGCAGCATCTGATGCATCATCGCAAGGAAGTTCACGGCCACGTATTTACTGGCGAGCGCCGAGGTGAAGGCCGGCGTGAGCACCGGCGAGAGCAGCGTGTGGATGAAGGTGAGGCTGATCGCCAGCGGCACCGAGCCGTGCGCGATGAAGGTGAACAGATTCGACGACACGCCCGCCGGCACCGACCCGTCGAGGATGGTGCCGGCCGCCAGGGCCGGCTGATGGCTGTAGAACAGATGGGCCGCGACCACCGCGGCGAGCGGCACGGTGATCCATTTGATGACGAACCCGCCGATCACGGCCTTGGGGCGCACGAATACCTCGCCCAGCGAGCCGAAGGTGAGCGTCAGGCTCATGACCATGATGACGCCGCCCAGCATGTAGGCGGCATAGGGCGCCAGTCCCGTGAAGGGCGCCGGGACCAGATAGGCGAAGACGCCGAACACGATGAGCCAGAACGGCATCAGTTTGTTGATGAGGAAGCGCGCGGTCTGCATGGTTTCTCTCCCCTGCGGCAGGCGTGGCGGTGCTGCGTGCCACCGTGTGGCAGGCAAACCCGATGATGGAAGGTCGGTGGGCGGCGGAGAGCTATATGCCTGCGCCCGGGCGCTTGGGCGCCGGGGACAGCGGGCGGCCCGCGGTGCGGGGACCGGGGTCGAGGCTGCACGCGGAGCGCACGCGCGCAGGATCCGATTCTGGTTCGCCGTTCACGTCATCCTCTTGGATCGTTCTTGGCGATTTCAGCATCCTCCGCGAGGCATGGCAAGGTGGCGGGGGTGCCGGCTCCTGCGCCGCTGGCGTGGAATGGGCATGTTCGCGGGCTACGCGGCGGCGATCGCGGTATGCCGCAGTGCAAGAGTTGCGCGGCTCCAGGCGCCCATGACAGCGTAATAATGCAGGTGGGAGATCGCGATCGCGGCGATGCTGCCGAGGGCTGCGACGATCCGGTGCGTGGCGGGATCGAGGAAGCTGGCGCAGTCCCACAGCACGTTGCCAGCGGGCGTGGTGACCAGCAGGGCGCGCTGGCCGATGGCGAAGGCGGGGGTGGTGCCGATGCCGAGCAGGCCGTGCTCGGCGAAGGCGTTGCGGTGTGCGCGCGCCAGGGTTTCCGTGGTGGTCCGGGCCTGGCCGAGCGGGTTCACGTATTGGCGTTCTTCGGCGCAGATGGGGTAGGTGGGCGGGGGAGGAGCGGGTGCCGCAGGTGGTACAGATGGGGGCTGGCATGGGGGCCTCCGGCGTGGGGCGGGAGGAGGAGCGTGGCATGGCGGGGGGGGTGGGGTGTCGCGGTGCGGGGGCGGGAGGCTGCCTGCGTCGCCACGCTTCCGTTGGAGATCATCTTTACTACCGAGACTACCGAGCCGCAGCGGCCCTGGCGGGTCGATCGTCTGTGGTCCGAGAAGCGCCACAAACGGACTCTGGTGCGGGCCCAGGAACGTGACGCTCACCGCTGATCTACACTATGGTTCCTCTCGCCGCCTGACAGGAAGCGCGATGACGTCGAAGATCGATCGGGCCTCCGGGCTCACACCTTCCGAGAAGATTCTGGCGGAGCTCGCTGATCACACGTTCCTGGACCTGTGGTCCTGGCCGAACGTCTACAAGGCACCAGGCAAGGAACTGTGCGACCTGCTCGTCATCTGTGGCGACGACGTCGTGATCTTCAGCGACAAGAGCGCTGAATGGCCTCCAGGGAATACGAAGGTCGCTTGGTCGCGGTGGTATCGCCGCGCGATCGGCAAGTCCGTGGACCAGATCCGCGGCGCGGCCCGCTGGCTGCAAAATAACCCACATGATATCTACGCTGACGCCAGATGCAGCCAACGAGTCCCGCTTGAGCTGCCCCCGCCCAAACGGCGCCGCGTACATGGCATCTGCGTGGCGCTGGGCGCCGAGAAGGCCGCCAGCACTTACTTCCAGGATCCAGACGGCACCTTCATCATCTTTCCGCACCTGAAGGGTGACAACCATGTCAACTTCAGCGCGGTGGATCATCGTCCGTTCGCCATCGGGGACGTCGATCCGGCCGGTCCGTTCGTCCACGTCTTCAACCAGCTCACGCTCAGCCTCGTGATGAGCGAGCTGGACACAATCACGGACTTCACCGCCTACCTCACGGCGCGGGAAGAGCTGATCCGATCCGGCAAGCTCATGTTCTCGCCGAGCGAGATGGAGATGCTTGCCAACTATGTGCAGACCATGCGGGACGGTCGGCACGCTTTCCCGAGGCCGGAGGACCTCGGCGCGCCTGCTGACGTGACCCTGGCGTTCAGCCAGGGCGAGTACGCCGCACTGGTGATCTCCCCTGAATACAGGCGTCGGCAGGAAGCCAACCTGGAATCTTACGCCTGGGACCGGACCATCCGGCTGTTTACCGAGAACGTGCTACAGGGCACCTCATATCGGATCCTCGAAGTCGCCCCCGACATCCAGCGAGCCGAGCGCGCCCTACGCATCATGGCGAGGGAGGGCCGCCTCAGAAGACGTGTCCTGGGTCACGCGCTCGTGGATGCGATGTCGGCGCTCGAGCAGCAGAAGAAGGGCCGGCTCGCCCGCATCGCGATGCCGACTGCTAACTCGACAGACCCAAAGCTCGCCTATGTCTTCATGGTCCTCTCAGGCCAGAAGCAATCGGACTATGAGACCTACCGGAAGGTGCGCGCCTCAATGCTCGAGACCTACTGTCTGGCCACCCTGCATGATCATCGCGAGCTGGAGATGTGCGTCGGCCTGGCCGTGAACGCGCTCTCCGGTGAAGGTAGCTCTGAGGATCTCATTGCGATCGAGCAGCTCGACTGGACCACCGAAGAAGTGGAATACCTTCGCCAGACCCGAAAGCACTATGAGATTCTGCTGGCCCCTCTGAGGCTGGCCCAGAGCGCCATCTTCATGACGGAGTTCCCGCCCGATCCGGCGCTCGCCGGAATGTCTCGCCAGCAGCACCGGGCGATGGAGCGGGCCCTCCGGAAGGAGGCCCGTCGGCGACGTTGACTTTGAGCGCGCTATCTCTGCCTCTGTGCTTTATACACGACACTGAGCACTGATCGATCGGTAGCGCCGACACCGAAACAAAATGCGACCCTTCGAATGGTCCGACAAGAGTCAAAAACCGCCCCCTGAGCCACCCATCAGCGCCAGTCCCGCCCCTCCCCCATCACCCCACCACCTCCCCCACCCCCCGCCGAAACGCCCCCACCGGCACAAGCTCCCCCACCTCGAACCGCCAGAACCCCTCCCCCAACGCCGCTCCCAGCGCCGCCGCCCCGCCCGCCAGCACCTCCGCCCCAACAAGCCGCACCCCCACCCCCGCCGCCACCAACGCCGCCTCCTGCCCCGAAGCCCGCCCCGCGTCCCCCAGCACCACCGCCACCGGCCCCGAAGCCAGCCGGAACGCCACCTCCGCGAACACCATCCCCCCCGCCCCCGGCAGCCAGGCCCGAGGCAGCGGCCGAGGCGCCGACCAGACCCAATCCTCCGGCGCATACAACCCGTCGAACCGCGCCAGCCCCGCCGCCAGCTCCTCCCGCCGCGCAGCGACCGCGGCGCGCACCATCTCGCAATACAAAGCCACGAACCGCCGCCGCAGGGGCGCGTATTCCCCGCACAACCCCTCCAGCCACCGCACCAGCGCCGCCATCCGCGCCGCGTGATCCACCCCCGCCGCCCCCTCCATCGCCGCCGCCGGCAAAGCCTCGGTATTCAGCCGCAGCACCCCGCCCGAGGCCGGCACCCCCGGCAGCCGAGGATCGTCCGCCCCCATCGTCCGCGGCAGCCGATCGAGCCCGAACAGGATGCGCGCCACCCCCTACTCCGCCGCCGCCGGCTTCGGCGGTGCCACCGCCCCCGCCGGCGGCGCCCGCCGCAACAACAGCAACAGCAGCAGCGGCGGCACCACGACGAACGTCATCGCATAGAAATCATTGTTATACGCAATGATCTGCGCCTGCCGGTCGATCAGCGCATTGAGCAGCGCCGCCCCATGCGCCGTCGTCGCATCATAGGCGCGCGACACCGCCCCCGCCCCTTGCAGCACCCGGTCGAACGGCGTGATCCGCGCCGCGATGTCCGCGTGCATCGCCTGCGCGCTGCGCTCCAGGGTGAAGGTGGTGACCGAAATCCCGATCGCCTGGCCCATGTTCCGCCCCAGCGCCTGCAGCGCCGTCCCCTCCCCGCGCAGCCGCGCCGGCAAGGTCACGAACGCCACCACCGTCATCGGGTTGAAGATCAGCCCGATCGCGAACCCCTGCACCACCAGGGTCGCCATCGTCTGCGCCTCGCTGATATCGGGCGTCCACAGGCTCATGGAGTGCAAGGCGAAGCCCAGCACCACCAGCCCGACCGCCATGATCTTGCGCTGATCGACGCGCGCGCTCAGCCAGGAGGCAAAGAACATCGCCGTCATGGTGCCGAGCCCGCGCGGCGCCAGCGCCACCCCCGCGTCGTACACCGGATAATCCGCCAGGTTCTGCAGATAGGGCGCCAGCAGTGCCGAGGTCGCCAGCATCACCATGGACACGAAGAACCCCATGCTGACCGAGGCGACGAAATTCCGGTCCCGGAACACCGCCGGATCCAGGAACGGATGCCGCGCCGTCAGCATGTGCACCACGAACAGATAGAGCCCCAGCCCTGCGAACGTCGCGTACAGAATGATCTCGCGGGAAGAGAACCAGTCCAGCAACTGTCCCCGGTCCAGCATCATCTGCAACGAGCCGACGCCGAGCGCGAGGACCGAGAACCCCCACCAGTCGAACCGCAATTCCCGCTTGGGTTCGGTATTCGGCAGGAACAGCGCGAGCCCCACGATCGCCAGGATGCCGAACGGCAGGTTGACGTAAAACACGTAACGCCAGTTGTACATGTAGGTCAGGTAGCCGCCCAACGTCGGCCCCATGATCGGCCCCAGCATCACGCCGGAGCTGAAGATCGCCATCGCATAGGCGCGCTTATGGAACGGATAGATGTCCAGCATGGTCGCCTGCGACAGCGGCACCAGCGCCGCCCCGCACATCCCCTGCCCCAGCCGGAACAGCACCATCTGCGTCAGGGTCTCGGCCGCCCCGCACAGCATGGAGAACATCGTGAACCCGGCCAGGCACAGGATGAACAGCCGCTTGCGCCCGAACCGCACCGCCATCCAGCCCACCGGTGCCGTCATGATCGCCGCGGCGATCACGTAGGAGGTCAGCACCCAGGTGATCTCGTCCTGCGTCGCCGACAGGCTCCCCTGCATATACGGCAGCGCGACATTGGCGATCGCGGAGTTGAGCACCTGCATCAGGGTCGCCATCATGGCGCAGCCGGTGATGAGGGCGCGGTGCGGAACGGGCGGGTCGGAGCCGGACATGGCCCGGCAAGTGTGGCCGCTTCCCACCCGGGGCGCCAGCCTGGGCCGCCGCCGCCCTGGGGCAAGCGATTGCCCTGCCCTCCCTTGCGGGGACGGGAGAAGAGCCCCGGGCTTGCACGCCCCGCCGGCGATGCGCATATCGGCCCGCGCGAAAGGAGGGCCGAGATGAGCGGAACGGACACGGCAACCACACCCCAGGGGGACGGCAACCCGGCGGCGGAGACCCACGGCTTCGGCGCCGAAACCGGGCGCCTGCTCGACCTCGTGGTCCACTCCCTCTATTCGGAGCGGGAGATCTTCCTTCGCGAACTGGTCGCCAATGCCGCCGATGCGATGGACCGCCGCCGGTTCGAGGCGCTGACAGACCCCGCCCTCGCCCCGCCGGCGGACGCCAAGATCCGCATCGTCCCCGACAAAGCCGCCCGCAGCCTGCTGATTGCCGACGACGGCATCGGCATGGACCGCGCAGCGCTGATCGCCCATCTCGGCACCATTGCCCGTTCCGGCACCCGCGCCTTCGGTGCCGCGTTGGCCGATGCCAAGCCGGAGGAGCGCCCGACCCTGATCGGCCAGTTCGGCGTCGGCTTCTATTCCGCCTTCATGGTCGCCGACCGGGTGGAAGTGACCTCCCGCCAGGCCGGCACCGAGCTCGCCCACGTCTGGTCCTGCGACATGACGGCCGGCGACGGCCGCTTCACCATCGCTCCGGCCGAGCGGGCGTCCGCCGGCACCGACGTGCTGCTGCACCTGAAGGCCGACGCGCAGGACTACCTCGACCCCGCACATCTGGAAACGATCGTGCGCAAATGGGCCGACCACATCACGGTCCCCATCACCATCGCCCGCGACGGCAAGGACGTGGCGGCGAACGAAGGCACCGCGCTCTGGCGCAAG
The DNA here is from genome assembly GCA_963832525.1 of uncultured Pseudomonadota bacterium. Taxonomy (GTDB): domain Bacteria; phylum Pseudomonadota; class Alphaproteobacteria; order Acetobacterales; family Acetobacteraceae; genus JAJZVS01. The sequence continues at coordinate 102,613 of CAWHUC010000008.1, read as the reverse complement.
CCGCGCGCCGAGATCACCGAGCAGTCCTACCACGAATTCTACCGCCACCTCGGCCACCTGTTCGATACGCCCTGGGCCACGTTGCACTGGCGTGCCGAGGGCATGACCGAATTCACCGCGCTGCTGTTCATTCCCGGCTCGCGCCCGTTCGACATCCTGGACAACGACCGCGACTCGCACCTGCGCCTGCACGTCCGGCGGATGTTCATCACCGACAAGGCGGAGCTGCTGCCCGCCTGGCTGCGCTTCGTGCAAGGCGTGGTGGACACCGAGGACCTGCCGCTCAATGTCTCGCGCGAGATGCTACAGGCGACCCCGGTCCTGGGCCGCATCCGCAAGGCGCTGGTCGGGCGCATCCTGGGGGAGCTGAAAACACGCGCCAAGGAGCCGGCAGATTACGCGAAGTTCTGGGAGAATTTCGGTGCCCTGCTGAAGGAAGGCACCTGGGAGGACACCGAGCACCGCGCCGAGCTCGCCGCCCTGCTGCGCTTCCGCTCCTCCGCCGGCGAGGACTGGACCTCGTTGCCGGAGTATATCAACCGCATGCGCCCGGGCCAGGAGGTGATCCACTACCTGGCCGGCGAAACGATCGAGGCGCTGCGCAGCTCGCCGCAGCTCGAAGGCTTCCGCGCCAGGGACGAAGAGGTGCTGCTGCTCGCCGACCCGATCGACGCCTTCTGGCCCGACCGGCTGGCGAGCTTCGAGGGCAAGCGCCTCGTCAGCATCACCCAGTCCGGCGCCGATGCGGGGACCGACCTGCCCGACATCTCGGTGCTGACCGCGGCGATCAAGGCCGCGCTGGGCGAGGCCGTCAGCGACGTGCGCGCGACGGGCCGGCTGACCGACAGCGCCGTGGTGCTGGCCGCCGGCGCGTCCGGCCCCGACCTGCAGATGCAGCGCCTGCTGCGCCGCTCCGGCCGCGGCGGCCCTATGGCGCCCCCGGTGCTGGAGGTGAACCCGCGCCACCCGCTGATCGCCGCCCTCGCCACGCACGCTGCCGACGCCGACCGGGTGGGCGCTGCGGCGGAGACCCTGCTCGACCTCGCGCTGGTGCAGGAGGGCGACCTCCCGCGCGACCCCGCCGGCTTCGCCCGCCGGGTGAGCGCGCTGCTGGCCGGCAGCCTGCCCGCCGCCTGAACGTCCCCCTCTCCCCCGCAAGGGCGGGGGAGAGGGGGACGGGGCGGATTCCCCCGGACCCGACAGTTTCCCGGCCCGCTGACGGTACGCCTTCACACGCCGCCCGCCTGGCCGCACACTGCCCTCCGACAGCAGGAGGACCCGGCCTTGGCCGCACCCGCATACGAGCAGATCGGCGTCAGCCGCACCGGCCACCTGGCCACGATCGAGATCCGCCGCCCTCCGAATAATTTCGTCTCCGTCGCGATGGTGGCCGAGATCGCCGACGCGCTGGAAGCGCTGGACCGCGATCCCGCCTGCCGCGCCATCGTGCTGTGCGCCGCGGGCAAGCATTTCTGCGCCGGCGCCGATTTTTCGTCGCGCGGCCCGGATGGGCGGGCCGAGCCGGTTGAGCGCGGCCGGCACCTCTACAAGGAAGCGGTCCGCCTGTGGCGCACGGCCAAGCCGATCATCGCCGCGGTACAGGGTGCAGCGGTGGGCGCCGGGCTCGGCCTCGCGGTGATGGCCGATTTCCGGGTTGCGTGTCCGGAGGCACGGTTCTCCGCCAATTTCACCCGCATGGGCTTCCACCCCGGGTTCGGCCTGACCGCCACCCTGCCGCGGCTGATCGGCGCCCAGCAGGCGGCGTTCGTGTTCTACACCGGCCGGCGCTTCACCGGCGAGGACGCCAAGGCGATGGGCCTGGTGGACCAGCTCGTCCCGCAGGAGAAACTGATCGAAGCCGCGACCGCGCTCGCCGCCGAGATCGCCGAAGCCGGCCCGCTCGCCATCACGGCCACCCGCGAAACCCTGCGCCGCGGCCTCGCGGAAGCGGTGCAGGCGGCCACCGAGCGCGAGTACCAGGAACAGACCTGGCTGCGCCAGACCGAGGATTTCCGCGAAGGCACCCGCGCCATGGCCGAACGCCGCCCGCCCGATTTCAAAGGGATCTGAACAGGAGCCGCCACATGCCCGAGCTGGTGATTGACGCCCGCGCCGCCGACCTCGGCGGCGGCCTCAAAGTCCGGCGCATCCTGCCGTTCCAGCGCCGGCACATGGTCGGTCCCTTCATCTTCATGGACCATGCCGGACCCGTCAGCGTGGCCCCGGAACAGCGCCATCAGGCCGACGTCCGGCCGCACCCGCATATCGGCCTGTCGACGGTCAGCTACCTGTTCAGCGGCCAGATCACCCACCGCGACAGCCTGGGCGTGGAACAAATCATCCGCCCTGGCGAGGTCAACTGGATGACTGCCGGCCGCGGCATTTCCCATTCGGAACGGTTCGAGGACCCGGCCGCCCGCGCCGCCGCCGCGGTGGAACTGATCCAGACCTGGGTCGCCCTGCCGGAAGTGGAAGAAGAAACCGCTCCGGCGTTCGAACACTACGCCCCCGAAGCCCTGCCGATCTCGCAGGACGGGGGCGTCTGGATGCGGCTCATCGCCGGTGACGCCTACGGGCTGCGCAACGGGGTGAAGACCCTGTCGCCCTTGTTCTACCTGCATATCGTGCTGCAGCCCGGCGCCCGCCTCGCCCTGCCGCGCGGCCACACCGAACGCGCGGCCTATATCGCCGCGGGCCGGCTGGAGGTGGACGGGCACAGCCACGAGCCCGGCCGGATGCTGGTGTTCGGTGCCGCCGAGGACCCGGCGATCGTCGCGCCCGAGGCCTGCACCGTGCTGCTGCTCGGCGGCGAACCGCTCGGCGAGCGGTTCATCTGGTGGAATTTCGTCTCCTCCCGCCGCGACCGGATCGAGCAGGCGAAGGCCGACTGGCAAGCCGGCCGCATCGCGCTGCCGCAAGCCGACCACGACGAATTCATCCCCTTGCCCGAAGACCGGCCGCATCCGCCGGCCCACGAGGCGCTGTCGTGACCGCCCGTCGCGCCGCGGCACCCGGATGATCCGGCGCGCATGGGAACGAACTACAACCGCCTCGCCGGCGACAACGTCGCACGTCTCGAGGCGCTGAGCGACGGCATTTTCGCCGTGGCGATGACCCTGCTGGTGCTCGATCTGCGGCTGCCCGTCGCGGCGACGATCCATGGTGAGGCGGGCCATGGCGAGGCGGGGCTGGGCCGCGCCTTGCTGGACCTGGCGCCGCATCTCGTTGTGTACCTGATGAGCTTCATGACGCTCGGCATCTTCTGGGTCGGCCAGCAGACGCAGCTCAATCACCTGGCGCGGGGCAGCCGGGATCTGGCCTGGATCCATCTCGGCTTCCTGTTCGCGGTGACCTTGATGCCGTTCTCCACCATGCTGATCGGCACGTTCATGGCCGACCGGGTGGCGCTGCTGGCCTACTGGGCGAACATCCTGCTGCTCGGGGTCTTCGTGTTCGCAAGCTGGCGCTACGCGATCCGCGCGGGACTGGTGCGCGACGATGCGCCGGCGGGCCTCGGGCGCGCGGTGGAGCGGCGGATCGTGATCGCACAGGGGTTGTATGCGCTCGGCGCCGTGCTGTGCGTCTTCAGCACCTATTGGAGCCTGGGCTTCATGGTGCTGGTGCAGATCAATTACGTTCTCGCACCCAGGGTGCTGGGGCTCGATCGCCTGTAGGCCGTCCGGCCCGGAGGCGGCACGCCGCCTCCGGGCCGGGGTCCTTCAGCCGCGCGCGGCCTGGATCGCCTCCCACACCCGCCGCGGGGAGGCCGGCATGTCGATATGGGTGATGCCGTATTCGCTCAGCGCATCGACCACCGCGTTCATCACCGACGGCATCGATCCCGCGCAGCCGGCTTCCCCGCACCCCTTCGCGCCGAGCACGTTCGTCTTGCACGGTACCGGATGGCTGTGGAATTCGTAGTTCAAGGTATCGGACGCACGCGGCAGCGCGTAGTCCATGTAGGAGCCGGTCACCGGCTGGCCGGAGTTGTCGTAGACGACGTGTTCCAGCAGCGCCTGGCCGATCCCCTGCGCCACGCCGCCGTGCGCCTGGCCTTCGACCAGCAGCGGATTGATGATGACACCGAAATCGTTCACCATCGTGTAGCGGACGACGGCGGTGACGCCGGTTTCCGGATCGATCTCCACTTCGGCGATGTGGCAGCCGTTCGGGTAGGCGAACGGCGGGCTTTTTGCGACGTGGCGCACCGACAGGGTGCGCGGCAGGTCGCCGGGCAGGTCCGTGGCGGTGCGCACCCGGTCTGCCAGTTCCATGATGCCGATCGCGCGGTCGGTGCCGGCGATCCGGAACTGCCCGCCGCGCGCACCGATGTCGAACTCGATATCCGCCGCTGCGGCTTCGAGCACGTGCGCCGCCAGCTTGCGCCCGTTCTCGATCACGAGGTCGGAGGCCTCGGCGATCGCAGTGCCGCTCGCCATCAGCGATTTCGACCCACCGGTGCCGCCGCCGGCCAGCAGTTCGTCCGAATCGCCTTGCAGCAGCTTGATCCGTTCGAACGGAATGCCGAGCCTTGAGGCCAGCACCTGCGCGAACGGCGTCGCGTGGCCCTGGCCGTAGTCGAGCGTGCCGGTGATGATGGTCACGGACCCGTCGTCCTCGAACCGGATGCCGCCCATCTCGGGCGCCGGCGGCCCGGTCACTTCCAGATACTGGCCGATGCCGATGCCGCGCAGCTTGCCGCGTTCGCGCGCGGCGCGCTTGCGGGCGGCGAAGCCGTCCCAGTCGGCCGCCGCCAGGGCTTCTTCCAGGATCGCGGGGAAATCGCCGCTGTCGTAGACGGTGCCGGCCGGGGTGGTCCAGGGAAGCTGCTCGGGGCGGATATGGTTGCGCCGACGGATCTCGATCCGGTCGATGCCCATCTCCTTCGCCGCCGTGTCGAGCAGGCGTTCCATGTAGTAGTTGCTCTCGGGCCTGCCGGCGCCGCGATACGGCCCCACCGGGCTCGTGTTGGTGAACACCGCCTGGGTCACCACCTCCTGCAACGGCGTCGCGTAGACGCTGATGGTGTTCTTCACCACGTTGCCGGTCGGTTGCAGCACCGTGCCGTTCGACAGGTAGGCGCCGATGTTGCCGTAGCCGGTGACACGCAGGGCCAGGATGCGGCCCTCGGCGTCGAACGCCACCTCCTGCTCCATGTCGTGGCCGCGGCCGTGGCTGTCGGACAGGAAGCTTTCGGAACGCTCGTCGCGCCACTTCACCGGCCGGCCGAGCACGCGCGCGGCATGCAGGATCGCAATGTATTCCGGATAGCAGGACGATTTCATCCCGAACGAGCCGCCGACGTTGCCGGTCAGCACGCGCACCTTGTCCTGGGGGGCGTGCAGCACACTGCACAGCAGGTTGCGCATCGGGAACGTGCCCTGGCAGCCGAGCCGCAGGGTCCAGTGCGCGTTCGCCGCGTCATAGTCGCCGATCGCGGCACGCGGTTCCATCGGGCAGACCGCGAGGCGGGTGTTCAGGATCTTCATCCGCGTCACGTGCGCAGCGCGGGCGAAGGCGTCCGCGACCTTCTCGGTCTCGCCATGGTGGAAATCGAGGATCACGTTGCCTGGTGTGACGTCGTGCACCTGCGGCGCGCCGGGGGCGACGGCGGCGCGGGCGGAGGTGACGGCGGGCAGCGGGTCGATATCGACGAGGACTGCCTCGGCGCCGTCGCGCGCGGCCTTCCAGGTATCGGCGACGACCACCGCAACCGGGTCGCCCACGAAACGGACCTTGTCGGTGGTGAGCGGCGGCTGCTTCGGCTTCGGCATGTCCGAGCCATCGCGGTTCTTGGACGCGGCGCCGGACGGCATCGGCCCGAGACCGGCGGTGAGCAGGTCCGCGCCGGTGAACACCGCGCGCACGCCGGGCAGCGCGGTGGCGGCCGAGGTATCGATGCCGCGGATGATGCCGTGCGCGTGGCCGCTGCGCACCATCACGGCGTAGAGCTGGCCGGGCAGGTTGATGTCGTCCGTATAGCGGCCCTGGCCGCGCAGCAGGACGGGGTCTTCCTTGCGGGAGACGGGCTGGCCGATGGCGTATTTGGCCTCGGCGTAGTCGATGACGTCGAACGGGGCGTTCATGGTCCGGTCTGTCCTTCCGGTCGGGATCGTCGGCTCCCCCCGGGCCAGCGCCCGACCGCCCGTGGCGGGTCGGGCCGATGGGATCGGGGGAATGGGGTCGGGTGGGAGTGTGGGGCCGATTGTGCGTTGCGGCAAGGTGGGGGCGGCCTTCAGATCTCCTCCACCCGCTCCACCCCCGGCACCTGCGCCATCGCCTGCGCCAGCACCGGCGTGACGGTGAAGCCGCCCGGCAGCGCGATTTCCACGCTGCGCGCCGCATCCGTGCGCGGCACCAGGAACACCCGCCCGCGCCCGCCCGCTTCCTGCCCCAGCAGGGCGCGGATATGTGGCACCGCGCCCGTCTCCGCCAGCCACACGCGCAGGCCCGCGCCCACGGCGGCGGCGGCACGGTCCAGCGCCGCCACATCGAGCGCCGTTGCGCGCAGGCTTTCGCCCTGGGTCTGCAACTCCGCGGTCACGAGCACGTTGGTCCCGGCGACCAGCAGCGGGCGCGCCACCGCCAGCACCTCGCTGAACAGGGTCACCTCGCAGGAGCCGGAGGTATCGGAAATGCGCACGAAGGCCATGCGGTTGCCGGTCCGCGTGGTGCGCTCCTTGATCGCGACCACCGTGCCGGCGAGCTTCACCCGCGATTCGCCCGCCTGGCCACGCGCTTCCAACCGCGCGATCGGCACCGCGTGCAGTCGGCGCAGCGCCTGGCGGTAGGCGTCGAGCGGATGCGCGGTGAGGTGGAAACCCACCGCCTCGGCCTCGAACCCCAGCCGTTCCAGCGGCGGCCAGTCCTGTGCTTCGGGCAGGCGCAGCGGTTCCGGCCGCGCGCCGCCGCCGAACAGGCCGATCTGCCCGCTGCCGGCCTCCGCCGCCGTCGCCTGGGCGCGGCGGAGGATGGTTTCTACCGCTGCGAACAACCGCGCGCGATTGGGATCGATCGTATCGAACGCCCCGGCCCGCACCAGGTTTTCCAGTTGCATCTTGTTGAGCTGGCGCGGGTCAACCCGGGCGGCGAACTCCGCCACGTCGGTGAACGGCAGATCGCCACGCGCTGCGACCAGCGCCTGCATGGCGGCAAAACCCACCTTCTTCACCGCCGCCAGCGCGTAACGGATCGCAAGCCGTCCGTCCGCCTGCCGCTCCACCGAGAAATCGGCGCCAGAGCGGTTGATGTCCGGCGGCAGGATCGGGATGCCCGCCCGCTCGGCTTCCTGCTTCAACGACGCCAACCGGTCGGTGTTGGTGAGCGCCAGGCTCATGCAGGCCGCCAGGAACGCTTCCGGATGGTTCGCCTTCAGCCAGGCGGTCTGGTAGGACACCAGCGCATAGGCCGCCGCGTGCGACTTGTTGAAGCCGTAGTCGGCGAACTTGGCCATCAGGTCGAAGACTTCGATCGCCTTTGCTTCGTCGATGCCGCGTGCGGTGGCGCCATCGATGAATATCTTGCGCTGCGCCTCCATCTCGGCGCGGATCTTCTTGCCCATCGCGCGGCGCAGCAGGTCGGCGGCGCCGAGCGAATAGCCCCCCATCTGCTGGGCGATCTGCATCACCTGTTCCTGATAGACGATGATGCCGTTCGTTTCCTTCAGGATGTCGTGCAGCGACGGGTGCGGCGCCTCCCAGGATTTGCCATGCTTGCGTCTGCAATAATCCGGGATATTGGCCATCGGGCCAGGGCGGTACAGCGCGCCGAGCGCAATCAGGTCTTCGAACCGGTCGGGCCGCATCTGGCGCAACGCGTCGCGCATGCCCTGACCTTCGAACTGGAACACCCCGCCGGCATCGCCGCGCGCCAGCATGTCGAAGGTCTTCGCGTCATCCAGCGGCAGGTGCGCGAGGTCGACCTCGACGCCGAGCCCGTGCAGGAAGCCGCGCGCGCGTTCCAGGATCGTGAGCGTCGTCAGGCCGAGGAAGTCGAACTTCACCAACCCCGCCTGCTCGACATATTTCATCGAGTACCTGGGTGACCAGGAAGTCCGACCGCGGATCGCGATACAGCGGCACCAGCTCGATCAGCGGCCGGTCGCCGATCACCACGCCGGCGGCGTGGGTGGAGGCGTGGCGGTACAGGCCCTCGATCTGCAAGGCGATCTCCAGCACCCCGCGCACCGCCTCGTCGTCGTCGCGCAATTGTTGCAGCCGCGGCTCGCCGGCCACCGCCTCGGCCAGGGTGACCGGCTTGGCGGGGTTGTTCGGGATCAGCTCGGCGATCTTGTTCACCTGGCCGAACGGCAGCCCGAGCACCCGGCCGACGTCGCGCACCGCCGCGCGGGCCTGGAGCTTGCCGAACGTGATGATCTGCGCGACCCGGTCGGCACCGTATTCGCCGCGGACGTAGTCGATCACCCGGTCGCGCCCCTCCTGGCAGAAGTCGATATCGAAATCCGGCATCGACACGCGCTCGGGGTTCAGGAAGCGTTCGAACAGGAGGTCAAAGCGCATCGGGTCCAGATCGGTGATCGTCAGCGCCCAGGCTACCAGCGAGCCGGCGCCGGAGCCGCGCCCCGGCCCCACCGGGATGTCGTGCGCCTTCGCCCATTGGATGAAATCTGCAACAATCAGGAAATAGCCAGCGAACCCCATACCGGCGATCACGCCGAGCTCGTAGTCCAGCCGTTCGCCGTAGCGCGCGCGGGTGGCCGCATCGGCGCCCATCGCGTCCAGCCGGCGCACGAGGCCTTCAGCGGCCATCGCGCGGACCGTTTCCTCCTCGGTCTGGCCGGGACGCACCTTGGGGCTGCGCGGCAGCAGCGGCTTGCGGGTCTCGGCCATCACCGCGCAGCGCTGCGCGATCGCGAGCGTGTTGTCGCAGGCATCCGGCAGGTCGGCGAACAGCACGCGCATATCGGCCGCCGGCTTGAACCAGGCCTCGGGGCTCACCTGCCGGCGTTCGGGATCGGCAAGCCCGCGGCCCTCGGCGATGCACAGCAGCGCGTCGTGCGCCGTGTGCATCTCCGGGCGCGCGAAGTAGCAATCGTTGGTCGCAACGAGCGGCAGGCCGACGGCATCGGCCAGCGCGATCTGCCCCGGCTCCACCGCGCGTCCGACGGGATCGTTGTGGCGGTGCAGTTCGACCGCGATGCGATCGGCAAAGGCCTCGACCAGGGCTGCGAGCAGCCGCTCCGCCTCCGGCTTCTGGCCGTCGGCGAGCAGGCGGGCGAGCGGGCCGCCGGTGCCGCCGGTGAGCAGGAACAGGCCGTCCGCATGCGCGGCCAGGGTGGCGAGTGGCACCTGCGGCTTCAGCCCCGGCTCCGTCTCCAGGAACCCGCGCGAGGACAGACGCTGCAAATTCGCAAGCCCCGCCGGGGTCTGCGCCAGCAGCACCAGCGGATCCGGCGCCAGGCGCGGGGCCTCGGGGCGGGACAGCGCGACCTGGCAGCCGATGATCGGCTGGATGCCCTTCCCCGCGCAGGCCTGGCTGAACTCCAGCGCGCCGAACAGATTGGCGGTGTCGGCAATACCGACCGCCGGCATCCGCGCCTCGCGCGCGAGCGCCGGGATCTTGTCGGCCTTGATGGCGCCCTCGCTGAGCGAATAGGCGGAACGGACGCGGAGATGGACGAAATCGGCGTGCGGCATGGGGCAAGCCTACCCCATTTCCCGAGTTCGCGGGGATGCCCGCCGGCGGGTCGTTACAGGGTGGGGAAATCACCCGACCGTGACGCCGGGGGATGCGCGACAGCCGGGCGGTGCTGCCCCGGTGGCGGTGCTGCCCCGGTGGCGGTGCTGCCCTGGTGGCGGTGCTGCCCTGGGCGCGCGATGATGCCCGCCCACGCCCCTTGCAAGGACCCCCCCCATGCCCTCACCCCCGCATGCGTCCCCTGACCGCCTCGCCGACAAGACCGCCATCGTCACCGGCGCCGGCTCCCGCGCCGACGGCATCGGCAACGGTCGCGCGACCGCGATCCTGCTCGCGCGTCACGGCGCCAAGGTCACCCTGGTCGATCAGAACCCCGAATGGGTCGCGCGCACCCAGGCGATGATCGACGAAGAGGGCGGCACCAGCCTCACGGTGCTGGCCGACGTCACCCAACCCGACGACTGCACGCGTATCGTGCGCGAAACGGTACGCAGTTGGGGCCGGCTCGACATCCTGGTGAACAACGTCGGCATCTCCGGCCCGCCCGGCACCGCGGTGGAGGTCGATCTCGCCGCCTGGGACCAGGCGCTCAGGGTCAACGTGACGTCGATGATGCTGATGGCGAAATATGCGATCCCCGAGATGATCCGCGGCGGACGGGGCGGCGCGATCGTCAACCTCGCCTCCTACGCCGGGCTGTTCGGCGGCCACCCGAACCTGCTCTACCCGACGTCCAAGGGCGCGGTGGTGAACATGACCCGCGCCATGGCCGCACACCACGCGCGCGACGGCATCAGGGTGAACGCCGTTGCGCCGGGGATGGTCTACACGCCGATGGTCTATGCCGGCGGCATGAGCGAGGACGTGCGCAGCGCGCGCCGCGACCGCTCGCTGCTGAAGGTGGAAGGCACCGGCTGGGATGTCGGCAACGGCGTGCTGTATCTCGTCAGCGACGAGGCGCGGTGGGTCACGGGGATCGTGCTGCCGGTCGATGCCGGCGCCTCGGCCGCGCCGTCCGCCTATCCGCGCTACGGCGGGGAGAACGCGGCACGCTGACCGCAACGGCCGCGAACCGACCGGAGGAAACCCGCATGAGCCATCCAGCCGCCGCCCCGCCCGACCCTGCCCTGCTGCCGCCCGGTGTGCGGTCCCGCTTCATCCCCGACGTGAACGGGCTCCGCCTGCACGTGCTGGAGGCCGGCGCCGAGCCGCCCGGCCGCCCGGTCGTGCTGCTGCTGCACGGCTTCCCCGAGCTCGCCTGGTCCTGGCGCCGCATCATGCCGGCGCTGGCCGAGGCGGGCTATCACGTCATCGCGCCGGACCAGCGCGGCTACGGCGCCACCACCGGGTGGGACGCGGCCTATGACGGCGACCTTGCCTCGTTCCGCCTGTTCAACCTGGTGCGCGACATGCTGGGGCTGCTGGCAGCACTCGGGGTGGGCTCCGTCGCCGCGGTCGTCGGGCATGATTTCGGCTCCCCGGTCGCGGCTTGGTGCGCACTGCTGCGCCCGGACATCTTCCGCGCGGTGGCGCTGCTGAGTGCACCGTTCGCCGGACCGCCTGCCCTGCCCGCCGGACCGCCGCCGCCGGCGGACCCGATCCACGAGGCACTGGCGCGGCTGGTGCGGCCGCGCAAGCACTACCAATGGTACTATTCCACCCGCCCGGCGAACGCCGATATGCAGCACGCGCCGCAGGGCGTGCATGACTTCCTGCGCGCCTACTACCACGTCAAAAGCGCCGACTGGCCGGGCAACGCGCCGGCCCCGCTCGCCGGCTGGACCGCCGCCGAGCTTGCCCGCCTGCCCACCTACTACGTGATGGACCGCGACCGCACGATGGCCGAAACCGTTGCCCCCGAACTGCCCGACCCCGCTGCGATCGCCGCCTGCCGCTGGCTGCCGGAGGCCGAACTGCGTGTCTACGCGGACGCCTATGCGGCGACCGGCTTCCAGGGCGGCTTGCAGTGGTATCGCTGCCGCACCGAAGGCGTCGGCCTCGGCGAGCAGCAGATTTTCACCGGACGCACGATCGACGTCCCGGCGCTGTTCCTCGCCGGTGCCGCCGACTGGGGCGCGTTCCAGGTGCCGGGCGCGCTGGAGCGGATGGCAAACGCCTGCACGGACCTGCACGGGCGCCACCTGATCCCAAGGGCCGGCCATTGGGTGCAGCAGGAACAACCTGAGGCCGTGAGCGCACACCTGCTGGCCTTCCTGCGCGAGACCGGCGGGGCGCGCTCATGAGCCCCGGCACCTGGATCGCCTTCGCGCTGGCCTACAGCCTGATGGCGCTCGCCCCGGGGCCGGTGGTGCTGCTCGTCGTTTCGCACGCGGTCGCGCATGGGCGGCGTACCGCGGGTGCGGTCGTCGCTGCGACGGTGCTGGGCGACGCCGCCTGCCTGGTTGCCGCGGTGGGCGGCGTGGGCGCGATCCTTGCGGCCTCGGCGCTCGCCTTCACCATCCTGAAGCTCGCTGGGGCCGCCTATCTGGTGTTTCTCGGCATGAAGCTGTGGCGCGCGCCGCCGGTGCCCGTCGCGGCCACGGCCCCCGCAGGTTCGCAGTGGCGCGTATTCATGCACGCGTTTCTCACCGCGGTGCTCAACCCGAAGTCCATCCTGTTCTTCATGGTGTTCGTGCCGCAGTTCCTCGACACGACATCGCCGCTGGCGCCGCAGCTTGCGGCGATGGCGGGCAGCATCCTGGTCTGCGGCGCGCTGGTGGACGGCGGCTATACCGTGTTCGCCGCGAGCCTGCGCCGGTTCATCCGCGCCCCGAGGGCGCAGCGTGCGGTGAACCGGCTCGCCGGCGGCACCCTGGTCGCCGAGGGGGTGCTCGCCGCCGTCGCGCGCGGTCTGGTGCTGTAGGTGGCGACGATGCTCGCCCGCCGGCCGGGCCCGGACGGTTTGCCCCGCCCGCCGGCGCGGGTGGGATAGCGGGATGTCCATCCCGCACGTGTTCGTGACGGTACCGGTGCTGCCGTGGCTGCTGCTGCTCGGGCTCGGCTTCTTCTTCGGCCTCGCCTTCGAGGAATTCCATGCCCGCGTGCACCAAAAGCGCCCCGGCGGCGTGCGCAGCTTCCCGCTGCTCGCGCTGGCCGGCGGGCTGCTGTACCAGTTGGATCCCGCACCGCCACTGCTGCTGGGCGCCGGGCTCGTTACGCTCAGCGCCTGGCTGACGCTTTATTACTGGCGCCATATCGACGAAACCGACGCAGCCGGATTTCCCAATGTCGGCCTGATGGTGCCGGTCTGCAACGTGCTCGCGCTATTGCTTGGCCCCGTGGCGCTCGCCGAACCGCCGTGGATCGCAATCGGCAGCACGGTCGCGGCGGTGCTGCTGCTGACCGCGCGGGAGGAGCTGCACGGCTTCGCCCAGCGCATCGAACTGCATGAGATCGTCAACGCCGGCCGCTTCCTGCTGATCACCGGGCTCGTGCTGCCGCTGCTGCCCGACACGCCGGTGACGCATCTGACCACCATCACGCCCTACCAGGTGTGGCTCGCGATGGTGGCGGTCAGCACCGTGTCCTATGCGAGCTACCTGCTGCGGCGCTATGTGGTCGCGTCCGGGTCGGGGCTGGTGGTGGCGCTGCTCGGCGGCATCTATTCCTCTACCGTGACGACAGTCGTGCTCGCCCGGCGCGCGCGGGGCGAGCCGGCGGCGCGGCGGGAGGCACAGATCGGCATCGTGCTCGCCAACGCGGTGATGTACCTGCGCCTGCTGGTGGTGATCTTCCTGTTCGATCCTGCGCTGGCGGTGGCGCTGGTTCCCCCCATGGTCGGGCTGGCGGCGTTCGGGATGCTGCTCGCCGGCGCGTGGTACTGGGCGCGGGGACGCTCGCCCGCGGCGGCGGCGCCGATCGCGCCGGCAGTGAACCCGCTCGGGCTCGGGACCGCGGCGACCTTCGCGGTGCTGTTCGTGGTGGTCTCGATCCTCGCGTCCTGGGTGATGCGGCGCTTCGGTGCGGGCGGCATCTATTCCATGGCCGGAATTGTCGGGGTGACCGACATCAACCCCTTCGTGCTGAGCCTGGCGCAGCGCGGCATCGGTGGCGTGCCGGACCAGGTGCGCGTGGCGGCGGTGCTGGTGGCGACGTCGTCGAACAATGTGTTCCAGTCGATTTACGCCTCGGCGTATTCCGGCGGGCGCACCGGGATCGCGCCGGTGGCCGGGCTGCTGCTGCTGGCCGCGGCGGGCGTGGCGGTGGCGCTGTGGCTTGCATAACGCCTCAGCCCTGCGGGTGCGGCGCGGCGGCGGCCTGGCGGGTCGGCGGTGGCGGCAGGCTGCGCAGATAGGCGATCACGTCGGCGCGGCGCAGCCGATCGTCGAGATGGAACGGCATCAGCGCCCCCGGCACCGCCTTCTGCGGATCGGCGAGCCAGGCATCGAGCCGCGCCGCGGTCCAGGCGAACCCTGCCTTCGCCAGCGCCGGTGAATAGGGATAGCCGGGGACGCTGCCGGCGCGGCGGCCGAACACGCCGGCGAGCGGCGGGCCCACCTTGGCATGGTGCAGCCGGTGGCAATCGGCGCAGACGGTGGCGAACACCTGCCGGCCGGTGGCGAGATCGGGCGGACGGTCGTCGAAGCGCGCGAGATCCGGCGCGCCTTGCGGGCGCATCGAGCGGAAGAATGTGTAGGAGAGGGTGATCTCCGTCACGTCCCGTGCATTCGGGTCCTGCGCCATGCGCGGATCGACGAAGAACTGCACCGGCATCTCCACCGAGCGGTGCGGGCCGAGGCTTTCCTCGGTGAAGCAGAAGCACTCGATCTTCTTGAAATAGAGCCCGACCCTGCCGGGGGCGACGTTGAAGGCGGCATGGCCGACGATGGTCTGGTCGGAGAGGTTCTGCGCACGGAAGAACACCAGGGTGTCCTGGCCTAGATGCACGCGCACCGAGCGCTGCACCGGGGTGAAGCGCCAGGGCAGGCCGGGGGCGACGTTGGTGTCGAACGAGACGGTGACGGTGCGGGCAGCGACCGCGGCGGTGTCGGCGGCGACCCGCTCCGTGGTGCCGAGCGCGCCGGTCGCTTCGCAGAACAGGCGGTAGAGGGTGACGGAGTAGGAGACGAGGGTGGTCATACCGCCGACCGCGAGCAGCAGGGCGGCGAGGGTGACGTAGCGGGCGAGGCGGCGGGGCGGGGAGTGGCGGTCGGGCACTTGGGGTCTCCTGCTCGGGGGTGTGGAGCAGGTCCGACGGAGCGCGGCAAGAGCGGGAGGAGACGGTTTACGCATAAGCGGAAGGCTCTTGTCGCGCCGAACTGTGCGCCAGATCACAAAGACGCCCCTCTTCCGGGGAGCGACGGAGTGAGGTCAGGACTCCCTTCGTTCGATATCAGTTCCGCCTTGCGAAAACCACGACCCCATTCGCCGGGATGACGACCGCAGCAGACGCGGCAAAGCCGTGCAACGGACCTCCATTGGCCTCGATTCCGCTCCCGTTGCCGGCAACCCGGGGATTGACCCAGTTGTCATATACATCGCTGTTGAACACCTCCGCCCAAAGGCCTGCAGCAGGGAAGCCTAGATCGTAGCCGTACCACGTACTTTCCGCGAGCGACGCAACGACGATCACGTCCTGGCCCGTCTGCTCGAGCCAGCGATGAAAGGCGAGAACGCGATCCGTATCCGACGCGTAGAACGGATTGACGTTGTCGCCTCTCAGTGCCGGCTGAGTTTGCCGCAGACGGATCAGATCCTGCGTAAAGTGGAGATGATCTCCCATGGCGCGATCGGCACCGCTGTTCAGGCCATCCCACCACAACAGATCCGGACCGTCCGGGTTTGTGTCCCAGGGTTTGTCCTCAAGGAATTCCTGGCCCATGAAGAGCTGGGGAATTCCAGGCGCGGTCAGCAGAATTGCGGTAGCAAAACGGCTGCGGCTGCGCGCGTACCAGGATCGGTGATCGGAAGGATCGGCGAGCACGGGGATACGCGGGCTCCGCCCTGCCATGACAAGATCGTGGTTTTCCACGCAGGTGACGGCGCGCCATGCGTGATCGAACTCAGGCGGGTCGAGTGCGCGCCCTATGCCCGATACTGGAACGGCCGCATGAGCTCCCCCGGACGCCATCCCGACGGCAGTACGGAGCGCGTCGCGCAAAGTGTCGTGCTGCACGACATCGAAGCCTCCACCTCCTGCGGAGGCGGGCGCAAGCACCGGCAGCGCCGTCGATGGGATGTCGGAGAATTCGCCCGGCCAGAACTCGGCGTTCTGCAGGATCCTGGGCTTCTGGGCGCGCAACTTTGTCGTGAGCGCACGACAGAATTCCCATCCGCTTCCCTGGTTGGTGGAAAGCAGGATGCTGATTTCGTCGTAGCGGAAACCATCCGCATGAAACTGATCGATATAGTGGGCTGCATTGTCTGAAAGGAACCGGCATACGTCCGCGTTCCACAGGGCGAACGCAAGCCCGCCGGTACCGCGATCCTGATCGGTGAAATAGAGGCTGTCATTATTGTTGCCGCGATCCGGCGTCCGATCGAAATAGTAGATGCAATTGTCGTCGAGCCGGCCGTTTACCGAGAAACCGCCGGCGTGATTGTAGACCACGTCGAAGAGAACGGCGATGCCGTAGACATGGCACAGGTCCACCAGACACTGGAGCTGGGCCGGTCCGGACCGGATGTCGTCCAGACGAAGCGGCGCCAGTTTCCTGGCGGCGAGAAAGTCATTCATCGTCGCGAGGTAGCCGGGCAGATCCGCGGCGGCGGCGACATAGGGGAAATCCGGCGAAAACAGGTCTGCCCCTCCGTAGCCCATGGACGGATTTGCCTCCTGTTCATCGATCGGGAGCGGTTGCAGGACATTCACGCCCAGGGCAGCGAGGTATGGAATCCTGCCGGCGACGTCCAGGAAATTCGAGGCAATTCCCGGCGTCCGGATAGCGTAGGTTCCGATATGGAGTTGGTAGATGATCATGTCGGAAAAATCGGGTATGCGAAAACCGGCATCGTGCCACGGATAGGTATCGTCGGCTCGCAGGATGCAGCAGCAGGCCGGAAATCCGTCCGGTGCCAGTTCACGGGCGTACGGATCACGCTTGTAGCCGCTCGACCCTGCGCCGACGATCCGGAATCGATACAGATCCCCGTCGCGCGCGCCCGTCTGGAAGCCCGTCCAGTAACCGGAGGCATCCTTATAGAGAAGGCGATCGTCGCTTTGCTGGTCGTAGACCTTCCCGCCAAAGCTGCCGTTCAGGTAGACCGCCGTTGCGCGTGGCGCCCAGACCCGGAAGGAAGCGCCATCCGGCAGAATCCTGGTGCCGGTCGGGGTCGCGGCGGAGATGTTCTCCTGGGAAATCATGTTTCCTCCGGCAACGCTTCGGTCGAGGGGAAGCAAGCCACGTGGTTCAGCCCGGACTGCCGTCGACGTTCGTGATCGGGTCGGTTGCGCAGCCTGGCCACTCTCGACGGGTGGTGCCGGCAACATCCTGATCCGAAGGTCGTATCATCCGACCGGCATCCGGCCCTGTCCAGACGAAACGATCGTGTCACTTGCGTCGGAAGCAGCTCCGGGTCCTGCAGGGCTCCGGGCAGCGACCTACCGCCACCCCGCCAGCCGCACCGCCGCTTCCGCCATCTCCGCCTCCGGTCCGCAATAGCTGAACCGCACGAACCGCCTGCCCCGCGTGCGATCGAAATCAACCCCCGGCGTCGCCGCCACCCCCACCTCCGCCAGCATCCGCGCACAGAACGCCACGCTGTCGTTCGAGCGCTCCGCAATGTCGGCGAACAGATAGAACGCCCCCTCCGCCGGGCTCAACCGATCGAACCCCGCCGCCGGCAGCGCCGCCAACAGATGATCGCGCGAGCGCCGGTACCGCGCGACATTCGCAGCCAGCTCCGCATGGCAGCCGAACGCCGCCTCCGCCGCCACCTGCGAGACATACGGTGCGCTGATGAACAGGTTCTGCGCCAGGCATTCCACCGGCCGCACCAGGTCCTCGGGCAGCAGAAGCCACCCCACCCGCCACCCGGTCATGGAAAAATACTTGGAGAAACTGTTCACCACCACCGCATGCGGACTATACGCAGCTGCCGTCGTGATCGGACTGTCATAGTGCAAACCGTGATATATCTCGTCGCTGATCAGCCGCACCCCAGCCCGGTCGCACCAGGAAGCGATCGCCGCCAGTTCCTCGGGATGCAGCATCGTGCCGGCCGGATTGCACGGACTCGCCACGATCACCCCGTCCGGAACCGGATCCAGCCGCTCCAACATCGCCACGGTCGGCTGGAACCGCGTGTCCGCCCCCGCCTCCAGAATGACCGGACGCATCCCCAACGCCGTCAGGATGTTCACATACGGCGGATAGAACGGCGCCGCCAACGCCACACGATCCCCCGGATCGAACGCCGCCAGGAACGCCAGCGGAAACGC
This sequence comes from uncultured Pseudomonadota bacterium, assembly GCA_963832525.1. Lineage (GTDB taxonomy): Bacteria > Pseudomonadota > Alphaproteobacteria > Acetobacterales > Acetobacteraceae > JAJZVS01. The sequence goes on along the minus strand of CAWHUC010000008.1, from coordinate 84,576 downwards.
CCCCGACGCCCCCACCGTCACCGCGATGCACGAGGCGGGCACCGCAAGCCCGTACCACTCAAGATAGTGCGCCGCGATACGTTCACGCAATGAAGCCCGCCCGAACGCCTCCGTGTAGCCCAACGGATCGCCCGACCGCAGCGCCGCCTGCACCGCCGCCACCGCGCCCGCCGGCGCGCCGGTGCCGGGCTGGCCGACCTCCATGCGAATGACACCGGGCGCACCGGTCGGCAACGATGCTGCCCGCGCGTTCGCTGCCGCGATCACGTCCATCACCAGGAACGGCGGCGCCGCCGCCCCGCGGCCGATCTTCAGCATCGGGGGAAACCTGAGGGGGGAACAGCAAGCAAGGCCAGGGGCGCTGCCCCTGGACCCCGCCAAGGGCTCGCCCTTGGAACCCTTCCGTTGGTTCCGTGCGTGTGGGGGGTGTGTCGGGTCCGGGCCGGGACTGCGCGGGGACGCCGCGTGGAGCGAATGGGGCGCAGTGGCGCCCCACTCGCTCCACGCGGCGTCCCCGCGCAGTCCCGGCCCGGACCCGACACACCCCCCACACGCACGGAACCCAAAAGAATGGGGTCCAGGGGACTTGTTCCCTGGCGGGGGTCCAGGGGGCAGCGCCCCCTGGCCTTGCTTCCTTCCCCCACTCAGAAATCCTCCGGCGCGATGACGTTCTGTGGCCGGCCCTGGATGAATGCGCGCATCGTCTCGGCTCCTTTCGTTCTGATATCGTCCCACGCCTCCGGCGTATGGAACGCCGAATGCGGCGTGATGATCAGCCGCCCCTCGGTCCATGGCTCACGCGCGCGGTAGGCACGGATCAGCTCCGGCACCGGTTCGACTGGCGGCTCCACCGGCACCACGTCGAGCCCTACCCCAGCCAGGTGCCCCGATTTCAGCGCCTGCGCGAGCGCATCGATATCGATGATCGGCCCGCGCGCCGTATTTACCACCACCGCGCCTTTCGGCAGCAGCGCGAGCGCGCGCGCGTCGATCATCCTGGTCGTCTCTGGCGTCAGCGGCGCGTGGATCGACAACGTATGCGTCTGGCGCAGCAGATCTGCCAGGCTCAGCGCGCGCTCGACCCCGATCGCGAGTTCTGCCCCGTTCGGGCGGTAGGGGTCGAAGAAGATCACCCGGTATCCCAGCGCCTTGGCGCGCAATGCCGCCGCGGTGCCGATCCGGCCCTGGCCGATGATGCCGAACGTGAGCGCACCGGTGCGGCGGATCAGCGGGTCGAACACCGCTTTCCACGGCGCGCCCTGCGGCCCGCGCTGCCATTCGTGGTGCAGGAGCAGGCCGCGGCGCAGCGCCATGGCCAGCGCGATCGCGTGGTCCGCCACTTCGGTCGTGCCGTAATCCGGAACGTTGCAGACCACGACCTGGCGCGCCGCGGCGGCGCCGCGGTCGATCTTGTCGTAGCCGACGCCCATGCGCACCACCGCGCGCAGCCGGGTAAAGCGCGCGAGATCGGGGGCCTGCACCGACTGGCGCAGGATCATCAGCCCGTCGGCGGCGGCGCAGTCGGCATCGGACAGCTCGCGCAGTTCCTTGGTGTCGCGCACGACCACATTGACCTCGGGGCCGAAGATCCGCTGTTCCACGCTGTCATCGGCGTACAGTTTTTCCGGATAGAGCACGGTGAAGGTCATGGTGCGACGGTTCCCCTTTGGTGATGGCGCGTGGCGCGGCGGGGACCTTGCCCAGCCGACGGCGCATGCGCAACCCGGGCCGGGGGTGGGGCCAGGGCAATCGGGTGAACCGGAAAATCGGCGCGGACAGCGCCTTCTTCACCTCTCCCGCTTGCGGGAGAGGTCGGTTCACGGAGCGGACCGGGTGAGGGAACCGTGCCTCTTGCCCTCACCCGCCGTGCTGCGCACGGCGACCTCTCCCACAAGCGGGAGAGGTGACACGGCGGACGTTCGCCTGATTCCCCTGGGGATGCGGCATATCGGGGCCACGGTTGCCCCCGCCGGACGCTTCCCGCAAGGTGGCCGCTCTTTCCCGCGACCCGGAGCATTGCGCATGAACGGCGCCGAATCCCTCGTCACCACCCTGCTGGCCGACGGCATCGACACCTGCTTTGCCAATCCCGGCACGTCGGAGATGCATTTCGTCGCCGCGCTCGACCGCATTCCCGGCATGCGCTGCGTGCTCGGCCTGTTCGAGGGCGTGGTCTCCGGTGCTGCCGACGGCTATGCGCGCATGGCGGGCAAGCCGGCGGCCACCTTGTTCCATTGCGGTCCCGGCCTCGCGAACGCGCTCGCCAACCTGCACAATGCGCGGCGGGCGGCAAGCCCGATCGTCAACATCGTGGGCGACCAGGCGACCTACCACCGCCCGCTCGATGCCCCGCTGACCGCGGATACGGAGGGCTGGGCGCGCGGCGTGTCGGGGTTCGTGCGCACGGCAAGCTCGGCCGCGACGGTCGGGCGCGATGCGGCGGTGGCGATCCAGGCGGCGCGCACCGCGCCCGGGCAGATCGCGACCCTGATCCTGCCCGCCGACACCGCCTGGACCGAAGGCGGCGTGGTCGCCGAGGCCCTGCCGGTGCCCGCGCGCCCGCTGGCCGACCCGCATGCGATCGCCACCGCCGCCGCGGTGCTGCGCCGGCGCGAGCCGACGGTGCTGCTGCTCGGCACCGACGCGCTCGATGCGCCGGCGTTGGAACTCGCGCACCGGGTTGCGGCGGCGACGGGTGCGTCGCTGCTGGCGCTCGGCTCCAACGCGCGGATGGCGCGCGGGCAGGGACGGGTGGCGGTGAACCGGATTCCCTATCCGGTCGACCAGGCGGTGGCGTCGATGGCGTCGTTCCGCCATGTGATCCTGGTCGGCGCGCGCTCACCGGTGATCTTCTTCGCCTATCCGAACAAGCCGGGCACGCCGCTCGCCCCGGGCGCTTCGGTGCATGTGCTGACCCGGCCGGAGCAGGACCCGCGCGAGGCGCTCGCCCGCCTCGCCGACGAGCTGGGCGCGCCCGCCGCCGCGGTGCCCGATGCCGGCCCGCGCCCCGATCCCGCGCGCGGGAAGCTGTCGCCGGAGGCGGTGGCGCAGACGCTCGCCGCCTTGCTGCCGGAAGGCGCAGTGATTGCAGACGAAGTCGATCACCTACGGCCGCGGCTTCTTCCCCGGCACCTTCGCCGCCGCACCGCACGACTGGCTGCAGGTGATGGGCGGCGCCATCGGCGGCGGCCCGCCGATGGCGACGGGCGCGGCGGTGGGCGCGCCGGGGCGGCGCGTGATCAATATGCAGGCGGACGGTTCGGCGATGTACACCTTGCAGGCGCTGTGGACGCAGGCGCGCGAGCGGCTCGATGTCACCACGGTGATCTTCGCCAACCACAAATACCAGATCCTGCTCGGGGAGCTCGCGAACGTGGGCGCCAATCCGGGGCGCACGGCGCTCGACATGCTCGACCTCGGCAATCCGAACCTCGACTGGGTCACCCTGGCGCGCGGGATGGGCGTGGAGGCGGCGCGGGCGGACACGTGTGAGGGGTTCGCGGACCTGCTGGCCGGATCGCTGAACCGGCGCGGGCCGTTCCTGATCGAGCTGGCGGTCTAGGCCGGCGCCGCGGCGCTCAGGACAGCGGCACGCGCGTGTGGCGCAGCGTGCCCGCGTCCCGTGCGAATGTCTCCAGCACGCGCCCGCCGCGGCCTTCCATGAGGAAGCTTTCGACCGGCCCGAAGCTCTCGGCGAGCTGTGCCGCATCGCAGGTCGGCAGGAAGATCGCCCCGTCGCAGCGCGGCACCGGCGTGCTGTACGGGGCCGCGCCGCCCCCTGGCCATCGCCCCCTGGCCATTCCCCGCCTCGCCGCCTAACCTCCGCCGCGTCACAACCGGAGGAACCCAACCATGCCAGGCATGCTGAGCGGCAAGGTCGCCGTCGTCACCGGCGCGGGCGGCGGCATCGGCCGCGAGATCGCGATCATGATGGCCGCGGCCGGCGCCCGCGTCATCATCAACGACGTCGGCGCGTCCCTGTCCGGCGAGGGCGGCTCGGCAACACCCGCGCAGCAGACGAAACAGCTCATCGAGCAGCGCGGCGGCGCGGCCGAGATCAACACGGATTCGGTATCCGAATGGGGCTCGGCGCAGAAGATCATCCAGGCCGCCCTCGATCATTACGGCCGCATCGACGTGGTGGTGAACAACGCCGGCATCCTGCGCGACGTGATCTTCCATAAGATGACGCCGGAGGACTGGCTGGCGGTGATCGCCGTGCACCTGAACGGCAGCTTCTTCACCAGCCGCGCCGCCGCCGAGCATTACCGCAAGCAGGAGAGCGGTGCCTTCGTGCATATCTCCAGCACGTCGGGCCTGATCGGCAATTTCGGCCAGGCGAATTATTCCGCCGCCAAACTCGGTATCACCGCGCTGTCGAAATCGATCGCACTCGACATGCAGCGCTACAACGTGCGCTCGAACTGCATCGCGCCCTTCGCCTGGAGCCGGATGACGAGCTCGATCCCCGCCAACACGCCCGAGCAGCAGGCACGGGTGGCAAAGATCCAGGCGATGACGCCGGACAAGAACGCGCCGATGGCGGTGTTCCTCGCCTCCGACGCGGCGAAGGACGTGACGGGCCAGGTGTTCGGCACGCGGATGAACGAGCTGATCCTGTTTTCTTCGCCGCGCCCGATCCGCATCATCCATCGCGCCGAGGGATGGACGCCGGAGAGCATCGCCGAGCACGCGCTGCCGGCGCTGAAGCCGGCGTTCATGCCGCTCGATCGGTCGGGCGAAGTGTTCTCCTGGGATCCGCTGTAACCGGCGCCTGAACTTTCCCCCTCCCCTTGCGGGAGGGGGAACATGATTTTGCCATCGCCCCTCCTTTTTTCCGGACCGCCGCCACCCGATGCCTGACCCCTCCCCGCTCGCCCGCGCCTTGTTCTCCCCGCGCCGCATTGCGCTGATCGGCGCTTCCGCCGATCCCGCACGCATCCCCGCCCGTGCCCAGCGCTACCTGCGCCGGCACGGCTTCGCGGGGGAACTGTTCCCCATCAATCCGCGCACGGAGACGGTGCAGGGGGAGCGGGCGTATGCCTCGCTCGATGCCGTGCCGGGGAAGGTCGACCTCGCCTACATCCTGCTCGGCACCCAGCATGTCGAAGCCGCCGTCGCCGACTGCGCCGCGCGCGGCGTGCCCGTGGCGATGGTGCTGGCGGACGGGTTCGCCGAGTCCGGTGCCGACGGCGCGGCCCGCCAGGCGCGGCTGCTATCGGTTGCGCGGGAAGCCGGAGTGCGCCTGCTCGGCCCCAATTCGATGGGGATCATCAACGTTCCGGCTTCCATCGCCTGTTCGGTCAACGCGGCGCTGGAAGCGGAAACCCTGCCCGCCGGGCGCTGGTCGCTCGTGTCGCAATCGGGCAGCGTGATGGGCACCCTGGTCTCGCGGGCCGCCGCGCGCGGGGCGGGCTTCGCCAAGCTGGTGGGCATGGGCAACGAAGCCGACCTCACCGCCGGCGAGATCGCCCGCCTGCTGGTCGACGATCCCGACACCGACGCCATCCTGCTGTTCCTGGAAACGATCCGCCGACCCGATCTGTTTGCCGATGCCGCGCGTGCCGCGTTTGCCGCGGGCAAGCCGATCGTCGTCTACAAGCTCGGCCGGTCCGAGGCGGGGGCGCAGCTCGCCGCCACCCATACCGGCGCCATGGCGGGCTCGGACGCGGCGGCCGAGGCGTTCTTCCGCGCGCACGGGATCGTCCGCGTCGATCTGATCGAAACCTTGCTGGAGGTCCCGCCGCTGCTGCTCGGGCGCCGGCCGCCGATCGCGCCGAAGCGCGCGGTACGCGTGGTCACGACGACGGGCGGCGGCGGGGCGATGGTGGTCGATCGGCTCGGGCTCGCCGGGATCGCCACCGCGCACATGCTGGACACGACCCTGGCCGGGATGGGCAAGGACACGATCGCTGCGGCGCTGTCGGAAGCGCGGGCGGCGCCGGACGCCGACCTCGCGGTGGCGGTGATCGGCAGCTCGGCGCAGTTTCGCCCGCAGGATGCGGTCTCCGGCGTGGTCGCCGCCACCGGCCCGCACCCGATCTGCGCCTTCCTGGTCCCGCACGCCGAAGCCTCCCTGCGGCTGCTGACCGCGGCCGGGATCGCCGCCTTCCGCAACCCCGAGCCCTGCGCCGACGGCGTGCGCGCCTATCTGGACTGGCGCGTCCCGCGCGCGGTGCCCGCCGCGGGCGAGGTGTCCGCCGCCACGGCGCTGCTGGGTGCGGCTGCCGACGAGCCGGGGGCGCGGGCGGTGTTCGCAGCGCTCGGCGTGGTGGATTCGGCCCATGCGATCGATCCCGCCGCGCCGCCCGCCGACCTCGCCTACCCGGTGGCGCTGAAGGCGGCCGGTGCGGCGCTCGCGCACAAGACCGAGATGGGCGCGGTGGCATTGAACATCGCCGGCCCGGCCGAACTGGCAGCGCGCGCGGCGGAGATGCGGGCGCGGCTGGGCGCGGCGATCACCGGTTTCATTGCGCAGCCGATGGCGCGCGGCGTGGCCGAGGCGATCCTGGGCTACCGGCGCGACCCGATGGTGGGCCCGGTCGTGCTGCTCGGCGCCGGCGGCGTGCTGGCGGAGGTATATCGCGACGTGGTGCTGCGCCTGGCCCCGGTGTCGGTCGCCGAGGCGATGGAGATGATCGAGGACGTGAAGGGCCTCGCCCCCGCACGCGGCTACCGCGGCCTGCCGAAGGGCGACGTCGCGGCGCTGGCACGCACGGTGGCCGCGTTCTCGCGCCTGGCGGCGCTGGAAGACGTGACGGAGGCGGAGATCAATCCGCTGATCGTGCTGGCCGAGGGGCAGGGCGTGGTGATGGCCGATGCGCTGCTGCGGACGGGAGGGGTGCCATGACGATACTGGAACGGCTGCGCGCGGCGCGGGTGGTGCCGGTGGTGCGCACGCCGACCGCGGCGCTGGCGGCGACCGCGGTCGGCTGGCTGCGCGAGGCGGGGCTGACGGTGTTCGAGATCACCCTGACGATCCCGGACGCGCAGGCGCTGATCCGCGAACTGGCGGCCGATCCGGCGCTGCTGATCGGGGCCGGAACGGTGCCGGACCGGGCTGCGGCGGAGGCATGCCTGGATGCGGGGGCGCGGTTCATCGTCTCGCCCTGGGTGGATGCGTCCCTGGCGGCGCCATGTGCCGCGGCGGGGGCGGCGTTCCTGCCGGGGGCGCTGACACCGACCGAGGTGCGGGCGGCGCTGGCGGCGGGGGCGGATGCGGTGAAGATCTTCCCGGCGTCCTCGGTGGGTGGGCCGGCACATGTGGCGGCGCTGCGGAGCGTGTTCCCCGGGGTGGCGTTCTGCCCGACCGGGGGGATCGGCGTCGGGGACGTGGCGGCGTACCTGGGGGCGGGGGCGGCGTTCGTGGGGATGGGGGGTGCGCTCGTGGATGCGAAGCGGATCGCGGCGGGGGATCGGGCGGCGATCGTGGCGGCGGCGCGGGCGGTGCTGGGAGGCTGAGGGGGCGGGCGGGCCGGATCAATCTTCGGTGGCGCCACGCAGGGCGCGCTCGTAGTCCTGGCCACCGTAGGAGATGCGGACGACCACCACTTCGGCGCGGGCGATCTGGAAGACGATGGTGGCGCGCCGCTCGAAGCCGATGGTTCTGAGGCCGGGACGGATGTCGTCGCGCCGCGTGCCGCGCTCGGGGAAGGTTTCGAGTGCCAGGCACGCGGATTCGATGCGGTCGATATAGGCGCCGGCCACGCCGGTGCCGGCAGCTTCGGCGATGCGGCGATAGAGGGCGAAGAGATCAGCTTCCGCGAGGGGACGGAAGGTGACGTCAAACCTCTTCATTCCGCGCGGCCTTCACCTGTGCCGCGTGATGGCTGCGCAGGCGGCGGAACACGTCGCGCGCGGGCTGACTAGGGCGCGGATCGGCGAAGGCCTCGTCCACACGGCGGCGCAGCCAGTCAGTGAGCGCGGCTTCTTCGCGATCGAGGGCGCGCACGGCGGCGCGGACTACCTCGCTGGCCGAGGCGTAGGCGCCGGATTTGACGCGCGCTTCGACGTGGTCGTGCAGGTCGCCGAGGGTGACGGTGATCGGGCGGCTGGTGCGCGGCATGGGGTGCGGCTCCGCAGGCTATGACACTGTCATACTGGGTGGTCGGGACGCCGGCGGCAAGACGGGCGGATCCCGCCGGCTCACCCCCCGGCCAGGATCGCATCCGCGATCTTCTCCGCCGTCATCAACGTCGGGATGTTGGTGTTGGCGCAGGGCACCACCGGGAACAGCGACGCATCGACCACCCGCAGCCCCGGCACGCCGCGCACGCGCCCGGCCGGGTCGGTGACCGCCATCGGGTCGTCCGCGGCGCCCATGCGGCAGGAGCAGGAGGCATGCCAGACGCCGATCGCGGCTTGGCGGATGAAGGCCTCCAGCTTGTCGTCGTCGCGCATCACTTCGTCGAACCGGAATCCCTCGACGACGTAGCGGTCGATCAGGTAGCTGCGCAGCGCGGCCGGGCCATCGAGCAGCCGGGCGATGATCTTCGTCGTGATCCGGTTCTTCGCGTTCACGACGCCGATGCGGCGCACGCGCTCGCTGTAGCTCGCCGGGAACGGGTCGGTTGTCACCTCGCGCAGCGGCGCGCTCTGCTGCAAGGCGCCAAGGCGGCGGAAGCCGGCCATCAGGCGTTCCACGTCGCGCGAGTCGGACAGCAGGTTGAATGCGACGATCGGCTCGGCTCCAGGATCGGACGAGGCAAGCTGCACCCGTCCGGACTCGGAATAGGTCTTGTTGACGAACAGGATCAATGAGGCGATCTGTTCGCCCACCGCGTGCCAGGCCGACTTGCTCGCGCAAGCAACGAACATGTCGCCCGCCGGCGCGCCGGGCAGGCCGGACGAATAGCGCATCGCCACATGGATGTGCCGGCGCGTGTGTTCGCGAATGCGCGCGCGCGGACGGATGAAGGACGCCAGCCCGATCGACGGATGGTCCATCAGCCGGGCGCCGACTCCTGCCAGGTTGGCGCGGACCTCGATGCCGAGCGCGCGCAGATCGCCCGCCGGGCCGATGCCGGCACGCAACAGATGCGCCGGGGTGTGGATCGCGCCGGTGCAGAGGATCACCTCGCGGGCGCGGAATTCGACCTCCCGCCCGCCGACCGCGGCGCGCACGCCCACGCAGGCGGGGCCGTCGAACAACAGCGCGCGCACCAGGGTGTCGGTGCTGATGGTGAGGTTGGGGCGGGCGCGGGTGGCGCGGTCGAGGTAGCCGATCGCCGCCGAGACGCGCTGCTCGTCGTGGTTGGAGATGGTGACTGGGAAGTGGCCGTCGGTGAAGACGCCGTTCTGGTCGGGGAGGTACGGACTGCCCGCCTGCTCGAACGCCGCCGCGGTCGCCAGCGCGTGCGGGCACCAATGTTCGCGCGGGATGCGGCGGACGGGGATGCGCCCGTCCTTGCCGTGCAGCGGGCCGTCGCAGTCGAGGTCGCGTTCGACCTTGCGGAAATAGGGCAGCACGTCGTCCCAGCCCCAGCCGGCGGCACCGCGCGCTTGCCACTCGTCGTAGTCGGTAGGCGCGCCGCGGTTGGCGAGCTGGCCGTTGATGGAGGAGCCGCCGCCAAGCACGCGCGCCTGCTCGTATTTGCGCACCGGGGGCAGGTCGGTGGGGTTGTTGTGGGAGACGGGCTGGGTGCGGACTTTCAGCTCGGTCCAGTGGAAGCGGGGGTCGAAATAGGCGACGCCGGGGTAGCTGTCGCGGATTTCCGGCGGGACGTTGCCCTCGGGCGTGTCCTGGCCGGCTTCGCAGAGGAGGATGCGGCTGGCGCTGCGGGCCGACAGGCGGTTGGCCAGTACCCGAGCCGGCGGAACCGCCGCCGACGATGATCGTGTCGTAGTCCATTTCCGCCCCCGGGCCCTGCGTTTGGGTTGGGGGGATCGTAGGGCCTGGGGGGCGGGTGTCCAGGTGGGGGGCGGCCTTGGCGTCGGCGCGACCGGGCCAGCCATGCCGGGTGTGCCGTCGGGACGGCATCGTGATGCGGGAGATCGGCCGTGCAGGACAGGATCGTCCTGATCGTACGTTTTCAGACCTGGCCCGGGCAGAGGGACGCCTTCGTCGCGCGGACGATGACCACCGCATCCGACAGCGCCCGGTAACAAACCGCATACCACCGGGGCGTTGCACGACCTCCCGTAGCCGTCTGCGGAAACCTCCGCGCGAACCAGTCGGGGAGGCGGCAAGTCCCCGTCACCCCTCCCCCGGCCAGAACCCCCGATCCATCATCGTCTCGAACGACCGAGGGCACGCCGCCGGAAACGCCCCCACCTCGAGGTTCGTACATTCCGGCCCCGCGTGCCCGCCCCCGCTCCCGACCGCGCCGAAAGCCGCGGAAATCCGCCCCAATCGCCCCCCGACCTGCCCCAAACGCCCCTGCCGCTGTACACTCGCCCCAACCGCAAGGAGACTCCCCAGAATGCCGGCCGACCTGCTCTGCCTCGGCGAGCCCATGCTGGAATTCAACCAGCTCCCCCCTGGCCCGGACGGCCGCAGCCTCTACCTGGAGGGCCACGGCGGCGACACCTCCAACGCGGCCGTCGCCGCCGCGCGTCAAGGCGCCAAGGTCGGCATCCTGACCGCGCTCGGGCAGGACCCGGCGGGCGAAAGCTTCATCGCGCTCTGGGCGCGCGAGGGCATCGAGACCGCCCACGTCCGCCGCGATCCTCGCCACCAGACCGGCGTCTACTTCGTCTTCCACGGCCCGCAAGGCCATGAATTCCTGCACTACCGCGCCAATTCCGCCGCCGCGCACTACAGCCCCGCCAACCTGGCGAGGGAAGCCTTCGCCGCCGCCCGCATCCTGTACGCCTCGGGCATCAGCCAGGGCATCTCCACCGCCGCCGCGGATGCGACCTTTGCCGCCATCGCGCTCGCCCGCAGCGCCGGCGCGCGGGTCGCCTACGACACCAACTACCGCCCCCGCCTCTGGCCGCCCGCCCGCGCACGCGCCGTGATGGAAGCGGCGATCGCGGCGTCGGACATCGTCTTCCCCGGCCTCGACGACGCCGCCGCCATGCTGGGCCTCACGGCGCCGGAGGCGATTCTCGACCACTACCTCCGCCTCGGCCCGGCAATCGTGGTGCTGCGCTGCGGGCCGGCCGGGGCCTGGCTCGCGACCCACGACGCGCGCCAGTACCTCCCCGGCCACCAGGTCGTTGCGGTCGATGCTACCGGGGCGGGCGATACGTTCTGCGGCGCCTTCCTCGCCCGCACCCTGGCCGGCGACGCGCCGGCGGAGGCCGCGCGCTACGCCAATGCCGCCGCGGCGCTGAAATGCACGGGCTACGGCGCCGTCGCGCCGATCCCGCGCCCCGCGGCGGTGCGCGCGCTGCTCGCCGCTACGCCGGCAGGCTGATCAGCAGGTCGGCGCCTTCCTGCTTCACCGGGAACACCGCGATCGGCGCCTCCGCCGGGGCGCACAGCGCGCGGCCGGTGCGGATATCGAAGCGGGCGGCGTGCAGCGGACACTCGATCTCGCCGTTCTCCAGCCAGCCGTCGGAAAGCTGGGCGTATTCGTGCGAGCAGACGTTGTCGGTGGCGCGGAACTCGCCGCCCGGCAGGTGGTAGAGCGCGATCTCCCGCTCCCCCACCCGCACGGCGATCACGCTGCCCTCCGCGACATCCGCCGCCGCCGCGACTTTCACCCAGATCTCCGCCATCACCGCTTCTCCGTCGTACGTTGCATGAGGCTTTGATATTGGGAGTTGGTGCAGCGCGCCAGAGGGGGGCGGACACGGGTCCCGAACGGCCCCCCTCCCCCGCGCCTCAGTCGTCGCGCGCGCCGATCGTGCGGGAGCGAAATTCCTCCGGCACGGCGCGGCCGAAATCGGTGAACGCGCGCTTCACCGCCTCCACCGTGCCGCCGAATACCTGCTTGCGGTTCTCCCGCGCCCAGGCGTTCGAACCGGTGATGGTATCCAGCGAGCCCTGGAACTGCGGCATCACGTAGCGGGCGAACAACTCGTAGCTGCGCAGGATCTGTTCCCGATTGGCCCATTCATGGGCACGGAACAGGATGCCGCCGAAACCGCCCTGGCTGTAGTCGAGCAGGCGGCGGATGCCTTTCACCACCGTCTCCGGCGAGCCGACGAGGGTGGTGCCCATCGCCACGCCCTCGCGCAGCGGGTCGTCCGACCGGCCGGGCGGGCGGCCCAGGGTGTCCTCGAAATACGTCACGGTCTCGACCCGTTCGCCCTTCGCCACTTCGCGCAGCGCCTGCTCGTCGTCTTCCGCCAGGTGCGCGTTCACGACCACCCGCCAGTTCTTGCGGTCGACCGTCTTGCCCGCTTTGGCGGCGGCGTCTTCGGCGATCTTCCACTGGGTCGCGAGCGCCTCCGGCCCGCCCGGCAGCCCGGCGCCGATCGACAGCACGCCGACGCCGTGGGTGCCGGCGGCGATCATCCCGAAGGGCGTGATGGTGCTGGCCACCGCGATCTCGAAATGCGGGTCGGTATAGGGGGCGAGGTGCAGGCGCGCCTCGCGCATCTCGAACCAGTCGGTCTTCATCGTGACCGGCTCTTCGCATTTCAGCAGCCGCATGATGGCGTCCATCGACTGCAGCATGCGCGGGCGCTGGGTGGAGGGCTCGATGCCGAGCATGTAGGCGTCCGACGTCAGCGCTCCCGGCCCACAGCCCAGCATCGCCCGCCCGCGGGTCATATGGTCGAGCTGGACGAAGCGCTGCGCCACCAGCAGCGGGTGGTGGTACGGCAGGCTGGTCACGCCGGAGCCGAGCTTGATGTGCTTCGTCCGCTCCGCCGCGGCGGCGATGATGAGCTCGGGGGAGGCGATCAGTTCCCAGCCGGCGGAGTGGTGCTCGCCGATCCAGGCCTCGTCGTAGCCGAGGTGATCGAGCCATTCGAGCAGTTCGACGTCGCGGCCGATGGCCAGGGTGGGGTTTTCGCCCAGCCGATGGAACGGGGCGAGGAAGATGCCGAATTTCAGGCCGCGATGCGCCATGCGCCAAGTCTCCGATTGCCTTCCGTCTAGTACCGACCTTACCCGTCAGTAGCCAAGCGGCCGGCTTCCGTGGCAGGCTCGCGGCGCACGCAACGGGGGGACAACGGCCATGCGGCTCGCGGGCAAGGTGGCACTCATCAGCGGCGCGGCGTCCGGCATGGGGGCGGCGACGGCGCGGCGCTTCGGCGCCGAGGGCGCGAAGGTGGTGGTGGCCGACGTGCTGGCCGCCGAAGGCGAGGCGGTGGCCGCTGCCATCCGCGCCGCCGGCGGGCAAGCCCGCTTCGTCCGCCTCGACGTGACCGAGGAAGCAAGCTGGCGCAGCGCGGTGGAGGCCGCGGTGGCGGCTTACGGCAAGCTCGACATCGCGGTGAACAACGCCGGCATCAGCGGCAGCAAGGTCACCGACACGATGGAGACCGAGGCGTGGCACCGGCTGATGGCGGTGAACGCGACCGGCGTGTTCCTCGGGATGAAGTTCCAGATCCCCGAGATGCAGCGCGCCGGCGGCGGCTCGATCGTCAACCTGTCCTCGATTTCCGGCAACGCAGGGCAGAAGCAGATCCATTTCGGCTACAATGCGTCTAAGGGCGCGGTGCGGATCATGAGCAAGTCCGCCGCGGTGCAGTTCGGCAAGGACAACATCCGGGTGAACAGCGTGCACCCGGGGCTGATGCCGCCCATGCGCACCTCCGGCGCGACGGCCGATCCGGCGGTGCGGGCGAAGATGCTGAAGCGCGTGCCGCTGGGGCGCACCGGGGAGGTGGACGAGGTGGCCAATGCCGTGCTCTTCCTCGCTTCCGACGAAGCCTCCTACGTCACCGGTGCCGAGCTTCATGTCGATGGCGGCTATCTGGCCGGCTGAGAGTTTGCGAAAGACTGCCCGCAAGCCGCCGATTCATCTGCTTTGCACGCTCTGAGCGAAAGGACCTTCCCATGCGCCTGACCGAGACGCAGTCGCGGCAGTTCGAGACGGAGGGCTGGCTGTTCCTGCCCGAACTGTTCACGCCCGAGGAAGTGGCGGTGCTGGGCAGCGAGGCGGAGGCGATCTTCCGCACGCCGCGGGAAGAAGTCTGGCGCGAGAAATCCGGCGCCCCGCGAACCGCCTTCGCGGCGCACACCTACAACGAGGCGTTCCGCCTGCTCGGCGCCCATCCGCGCCTGATCGAACCGGTGGAGCAGGTGTTTGCCGACCGGCTGTACATGCACCAGTTCAAGATCAACGCCAAAGCCGCGTTCGACGGCGACGTGTGGCAATGGCACCAGGACTACGGCACCTGGGCGCGCGACGACGGCATGCCGGAACCCCGCGCGATGAATATCTCCGTCTTCGTCGACGAGGTGATGCCAATCAACGGGCCGCTGATGCTGGTTCCGCGCAGCCATCGCCATGGGGTGCTGGACGCTGGGCACGACCTCGCGACCACCTCCTATCCGCTGTGGACGCTCGACCAGGACACGGTGCGCCGGCTGGTCGATGCGGGCGGGATCGTGGCACCCACCGGCAAGCCGGGGGGCGTGCTGCTGTTCCATGGCAACCTGGTGCACGGCTCGGCGGGGAACATCACGCCCTATCCGCGCAAGATCGTCTATCTGACCCTGAACGCGGTGGGGAATGCGATCCGCCGGCCGACCCGGCCCGAGTGGATCGCGCACCGGGATTTCACCCCGATCGAGCCGGTGGCCGACGATGCGCTGGCAGCCTATGCGCGACGGTTCGGGCAGGCGGCGGAGTAGCGACCCGATGCGCGCCGGGGCGGCCGCCGGCGCGACCGAGCCGGCGTCGATGCGCGCGGCGTCGATGCATGAGGCGCTGCGCGCCGGGGGGGCGCCAGCGCAGGGCGGGGCGCGTGCCGTCTGACATCCCCTTTCGCGGCGCGCTGGCCCCGCGCCTTCCCGGCCCGCGCCGCCGGCCGCGCTTTCTTGGGCTGATCCGCCGGCTCGGCCCCGGGCTCGTGACCGGGGCGGCGGACGACGACCCTTCGGGCATCGTGACCTATGCGCAGGCGGGGGCGGCGTTCGGCTACGGGCTCGGCTGGGCGGTGGTGCTGACCTTGCCGTTCATGGTCGCGGTGCAGGAGATCAGCGCCCGTATCGGCCGCGTGACCGGGCTGGGGCTGGTGGGCGCGCTGCGGGCGCACGCGCCGCGACCGGTGCTGCTGGCGCTGGTGTGGCTGCTGGTGGTCGCGAACGTGGTCAATCTCGGGGCCGATATCGGCGGCATGGCGGACGTGTCCCGGATGCTGCTGGGCGGACCGGCCTGGGGCTGGGCGGGCGTGATCGCCGTGTTCTGCGCCGTGACCGAGATCTGGGTGGCCTACAAGCGCTACGTCGTATTCCTGAAATTCCTGACCCTGGCGCTGCTCGCCTACGTGGCACTGTTGTTCGTGATCGAGGTGCCCTGGCTCACGGTGCTGAAGAACGTGCTGCTACCGCGGGTGGCGCTGACCCGGGATGCGTTGATGATGCTGGTGGGCGTGCTCGGGACGACGATCAGCCCCTACCTGTTCGTCTGGCAGGCGGCTGAGGAGGTGGAGGACGCGTTGGGCTCGGCCGATCCGCGACCGCTGCGCGGTCGCGGAGCGGTGGCCGCGCCAGATGGGGGGGCGGCCGGAGGGACCTCCGACGGCGCGGCGGGGGGCGCAGCCGGGGGCATGGCGCGCGAGGCGCCTGGCGACATGCCAGGAAACGCATCAGGGGACGTATCCGGGGGTGCGCCGGGAGGCGCGGGAAAACGTGGCGCACCGGTGCCGGCGGCCGGGTCGCAGGCCGCGACGCGCGCGGAGAAGGAGAATGCGGCGGACGCGGCGGACGGGGCCGGCGAGATCGCCCGCATCGGCTTCGATACCTGGTCCGGCATGAGCTATTCCAATGCCGTTTCCCTCTCGATCATCGTCGGCACTGCCGCGACCCTGCACGCGCACGGCATCACCACGATCGACACCGCGAGCCAGGCGGCGGTAGCGCTGGCCCCGATTGCCGGACGGTTCGCTGCGCTGATCTTTTCGTTGGGAGTGATCGGCACCGGGCTGCTCGCGGTGCCGGGTCCTGGCCGGGGCGACCGGCTATGCGCTGGGAGAGGCGCTGGGATGGCCGGTCGGCCTCGGCCGGCTGCCGACGGACGCGCGGGCCTTCTATGGCACCATTGCCGTCGCCACCCTGGTTGGCGCCGGGATCGTGCTGTCACCGATCAACCCGATGCGGGCGCTGGTCCTGGCCGCGGTGCTCAACGGCATGGTGGCGGGGCCGGTGATCGTGGCGATGGTGGCGCTGGGGTCGATGCCCTCGGTGATGGGCGGCTTCGTGCTGCCGCGCTGGCTGCGGGTCCTGGGGTGGGGCACGGCGGTACTGATGGGGGGCGCGACCGTCGGCATGCTGGTGCTGTAGCGCACGGGAAACGAGGCTCCGTCGCATGTGAGGCGGCGGAGCCGTAAAATCGCCAGTCGCCTCGTTATGCCGACGATGGCCCCGGTTTCGGTTCCAGCCAGCGCGCCGCCGTCCACCGGCGCACTGCCCACCGGATTTCCCCGCTCCGGGGGACCGCGGGTCGGGTTCGGCAGGAGACCGATCGGAGACGGAGCTCTGATCAAGCCAATGCGGGCTCGCAGCATGATCCGCCGCCATCGTAACGGAATGCGCGGAGTTCACCCTGCGCAGTGAGGCCGTCCCGCGCTCGTGCGCTATCCCGGTCCGGGTGAGCCTCCGGTGGGAGCTTCGTCGCCACCGCTTCTGTGGAGCCGTAGGATCCCATTTTCCCCCGTAAGCACCTATGCATGGCATCCTCGGCCTCTCGGGGCTTACTCTGCCGCCGGCCGAGGCCATACTGGATACGGCTTTCCTCCGGATGGGCGTTCGCGCTGGCCGCCCAGCCAGCAGCAGATCGCGCCTATTTCAGGATCTTCCATTCACCGTCCGCGGTCAGGCACCAAGTGAGGTCGTAGCGCCGCGGCTGCGGCTCCCCACGCGAGAATATCTCATGCCGCAGCAGGTGGCACGTCATTCCCCTTTCTTGGAATATCCGTTTGACCGTTGACGTTCCGTGGTCTCCGGTATTCGGGTTACTCCAACCGGCCGTCGTGCCGATTGCGACGGCCGGCGCACGATTGACCTGATTGATGCTCGACATCAACAGGCCAAGGTCGTGGCCGGAGAGCCGGGGCTCATGGCGTCCCACAAAGGGATTGATCTGCGCATGCGCCTGCGGCGCGATGAGCATGAGGGCGGCAGCGGCACAAATCCAGTACCACCTCGGTCCCTTTCCTTGCATCAGCAATGCCATTGGCATGTTTTCAGCGCCTTCCTGATGTGCATCCTCTGGCCGCCTCGGCTAGTGGTCCGATGCCAACGCCTGCTTCGGGGCGTTGGCTGAATCGGCCCACAAAAACAAGCTAGTGCTCTGCCCCATGCTGAATCACCTGTTTGTGTCAGAGCACTAGCCCGTTGCATCCGACAACGGATATCTCCTGGGCTGACCGGTCTCATAATAGATCGCGGCGCCCGATTGCCCGGCGATTGGCCGAGCGGCCCCGATCGAGTGGTACAACTGCAACTTTAGGCCATTCTGAGTAGTGGCGCCATAGCATTAAGGGCCACTGGCGCGCCGGTCACGTGGCTTCTGCGGGCAGCGGTGGCGCGACCTCCGGCGCGGGTGAACAATGGACCAGGTCCGCACCGACTTGGCAACGGACTCCGGTGCATTCACTCTTCAGGGGGGCAGACCAGTGCCGGCACGGGACGCCGTGGCCAGGACCTGATGGTTCGAGGGGCCCCACCAGGAATTCGTCATCATCGAGGCCGTGAACCCCGGCGGCGGAGCGGGCGGGCAACACGGCGAATGTGGCGGGAGGCGCCGGCGAAATCGCCCGCATCGGTTTCGATACCTGGTCCGGCATGAGCTATTCCAATGCCGTCTCCCTCTCCATCATCATCGGCATCGCCGCGACCCTGCACGGGCTGGGCGGCTTCGTGCTGCCGCGCTGGCTGCAGGTCCTGGGATGGGGCACGACGGTGCTGATGGGGGCGCGACCGTCGGCATGCTTGTACTGTAGGGGCGGCTGTCCACCCTCGGCTTCGTGCGATGCTGCATTGCAGCAAAAACCGTCCCGCGACCCCATATCCCGGGGCATGACGCAAGCACCGATACGACCGATCGCCGTCCAGAGTCTGCCCACCGGGTTCTCCCCCGCCGGGTCGCCGCCGGGCGACAGGACACGGTCCAGATTCACCGGGGGGAAGCTGGCGCTCGCGCTGCAAGGGGGCGGGTCGTTCGGCGCCTTCACCTGGGGCGTGCTCGACCGCCTGCTGGAGCAGCGGGGGATCGACTGGGACATGATCAGCGGCGCCAGCGCCGGGGCGGTGAACGCGGTGCTGCTGGCCGACGGGCTGGCCGAGGGTGGCGGCCCGGGTGCCGCGGGACGGGCGGCGGCGCGACGCAAGCTCGCCTGGTTCTGGGAGCAGGTGAGCCGCCGCTCCCCGAGCGGGGCGGCCGTGCTCGCGGCGGCGACGCTGGGGGCGTCGCTGCGATGGGTCTCGCCCTTCGCGCTCGATCCGCCGGAGCTCAATCCGCTGCGCGGCCTGCTGGAGGAGGCGGTGGATTTCGCCCGGCTGCGCGCCGCGGCGGCGGCGGGCGACGGGCCGCGGCTGCTGATCGCGGCGACGCGGGTGCGCGACGGACGGGCGGTGCTGTTCCGCTCGCCGGAGGTGACGTTGGAGGCCGTGCTGGCCTCGGCCTGCCTGCCGTTCCTGGGCCAGCCGGTGGTGATCGACGGCGAGGCCTGCTGGGACGGCGGCTTCAGCGCCAACCCGCCGCTGCGCGCCCTGGTGGAGGAAAGCGACGCGGCCGACCTGCTGCTGGTGCGGCTGCTGCCGACCGAGCGGGAAGGCGTGCCGCACGGGGGCCACGAAATCGCGCGCCGGATGCAGGAGCTGACGTTCAACGCGCCGCTGCAACGGGAGGAGGACGAGGTGGAGGCGCTGCGGCAGGGGTGTGCCGGGCGGGCGCTGTTCCGCTCCGCCCCGTGCCGGCGGCTGGAGCGGCTGCGGCTGCACCGCATCGCGGCGCCGGAGGCGGTGGAGGGGTTGGAGCGGGAGAGCGCGCTGGATACCAGCTGGCCGCTGCTGCAGCGGCTGATGGCGGCGGGGCGGAAGGCCGCGGAGGGGTGGCTGGCGGCAGATGGCGGCGAGGCCACCATGTGTACACCTCGGCCCGCGGAGGGCTGAACGGACCCCCCAGTGGTACCGCTCGGGGGGCGCCGGACACCGCAGGGCTACCCATGGCGTTCAGGAAGACTTAACGCGGTCGCGGGCGTCCGCCGCCGCGCCCGTCGTGCGTACCCGCTATCGTGTTCATGTCTTTCGAAAGAGTTGGACGCGGGGGATCGGTAGAGAAGCCGTGGCCTGCGCAAGGCGCGGTGCGACCAGCTCCGTGACTGAACCAGAGGAGAACGAGCGATGCCGACGATCACGACCAAGGACGGTACCGAGCTCTACTACAACGACTGGGGCACGGGTCAGCCCGTCGTCTTCAGCCATGGCTGGCCGCTCAGCGCCGACGCGTTCGAGGATCAGATGTTCCATCTCGCGTCGCACGGATATCGCGTCATTGCACATGATCGCCGCGGCCACGGCCGGTCCGGCCAGCCCTGGCAGGGCAACGACATGGACACCTACGCGGACGACCTCGCCGAGCTGACGGCGAAGCTCGACCTCAAGGGCGCCGTCCACGTCGGTCATTCCACCGGCGGCGGGGAAGTGGCCCGCTTCATCGCGCGCCACGGCACCGCGCGGGTCGCGAAGGCGGTGCTGATCGGCGCCGTGCCGCCCCTGATGCTGAGGACGGCGGCCAACCCCGGCGGCCTGCCGATGCAGGTCTTCGACGACATCCGCGCCAATGTCCTGGCCGACCGTTCGAAATTCTGGCGGGACCTCAGCATGGCCTTCTATGGCTACAATCGCCCCGGGGCCGTGGTGTCCGAGGGCGTGCGCGAATCGTTCTGGCTGCAGGGCATGATGGTCGGGCTGCCGGCGTCGTATTTCTGCATCAAGGCATTCTCCGAGACCGACCAGACCGACGACCTCGGGAAGATCGACGTGCCGACCCTGCTCCTGCACGGAGACGCCGACCAGATCGTGCCGATCGCCAATTCCGCCCTGCTCGGCGCCAAGCTCATCCGGAAGGCGGAGCTGAAGGTGATCCCCGGCGCTCCGCACGGCATGTGCACGACCCACAAGGACGTGATCAACGAGGCGCTGCTCGCCTTCATTCGCAGCTGACCGCGGTGCGACGTCGGCGCCGGCCCTGCTCCGCGCCCGCGGCCCCGGGCCGGACCCGACCGCCGGCCTCCGCACTCTCCTTCCTTCTCTCGGTTCGACAACGGAGCGAACGCACCATGTCCCACCATCTCAACTCCCCACTCGCCCGGCAGGACGTCCGTCTCGACATCACGGATCTCTACGTGTTCCGCGGCGAGACCGGCACGGTGTTCGTCATCAACCTGTGCCACTCGATCGCCGGCCCCATCGCCACGCCCGGCTATCATCCGGAGGGCATGTACGAGTTCAAGATCGATCTCGACGGCGATGCCGTCGAGGATCTGACCTACCGGATCACCTTCGACGCGCGCGACGAACAGGCGCAGCAGCGCTTCGTCCTACGGTGCATCGAGGGCGCACAGGCGGTCGATCCGGATGCGCCGGGCAGGGTCATTGCGCAGGGGACCACCGGCGCGCCCGTCACCACCGAGGCCGGCCTGCGGCTCTGGGCCGGCAGGGCGGGCGACCCGTTCTGGATCGAGCCGGATGTGCTGCACGCGGTTGGCCATGCCTTCCAGGACGGCACGGCCATCGACCTGTCCGGATGGGATCCGGGCGGGGCCAGGAACCTCTTTGCCGGCCACACCGTCTATTCGATCGTGCTGGAGGTCCCGGAAGGGGAGCTGCTCGCCGCGGCAGGCGGGGCGCGGCGGATCGGCGTGTGGGCGGTGGCGACGCTTGCGACGGACGCCGGCGGCTGGCGCTCGATCAATCGCGTAGGCCTGCCGATGATCCATCCGCTGTTCACGCAATACAACGAAGATCTCGGCAATCGTCTCAATGCGGGCCACCCTGTCGACGACTTCGCGACCTACGGCGCGGGCGTCGGCAAGGCGATTGCCGGTGTCGTCGCGGCGACCGGTACCGCCGAGGACGCACAGGCCTATGGCGAGACGGTCGCGCGGCGGTTCTTCCCCAACATTCTCCCCTACGACGTCGGCACGCCGGCCGTGTTCGGCTTCACCGGGTGGAACGGCCGCTCCCTGACCGACAACGCGCCGGATGTCATGTTCAGTCTCGCGGCGAACGCCCCCGTGCGGCTCGGGATCGGCAAGGACTCGGTCACGTCCCGGCCGTCGACGGTCTTTCCCTATGTGCCTGCCCCGGTCGGCAGCTGATCGGGATCGGCCCGTTCCGTCGTTGTATCGTGTTGCGGCCGGCACCGCGCTCTCCCCGTCATGGCCGGCCTTGAGCCGGCCATGACGGGGGCGGTACGGTCTGATCGGGGTTGTCGTTTCGACAGGAGACACAAGGCGCCGCCATTCCGCCGCCCGCCGTCAGTCATGATTGCACTGCCGGTAGCGGTACGGCGTCAGCCCCGTGAAACGCTTGAAAACGGTCGTGAAATGGGTTTGGGAGCTGAAGCCGACGGACAGCGCGACCTGAACGATGGGCAGATCGGACGCCTGCAGCATCGCCCTGGCCTTCTCGATGCGGCGTTGCAGCAGGTATTCGTGCGGACGAAGCCCCATCGCTTCGCGGAACTGGGCCGCGAAATACATGCGGGACAGTCCGGCCGCCTGGGCAAGGTCGGCCAGCGCGACCTGTTCATCCGCATGGGCCTCGATGAAGTCGATGGCGCGGCGCAGGCGCCATTTGGGCAGCGCCGAGACCTTCCGCCGCGCCGTCGTGCCCGGGCAATCGGCGTTCCGGGCCAGCAGACGGGCAATGAGCGCCAGGCTGAGCGCATCGGCATACAGCCAGCCGAACGCCCCCTCGATGTCGCCGACCGACAGCAACGCAGCGCCCAGCCGCTCGACGATTGGATCGTAGGAGAAACGTGGATCGTGCAGGTTGACCTCGCCCGCGGGCCGCCCGCCCCCGGACCAGGCAAGGCATTCCTGCAGAAGCGCGTTGCGGACATGGAGGTGAAGCACGTCGTACGGGCCGTGAAAGACGGCGCGGGCGCGCTGCGCCGGCCCGGTGATCTGGACCGTGCCGGGGGCGATGGTCTTCTGCATGAACGCGGTCCTGCCAAGCCAGAAGGAAAGCCGGGATGGCTGCAGCGTGATGCTGATCGTGTGATAGTCACCGGTGATTTCGGACGTCTGCTCGCTCTGGTCGGCGCCGTTCCATCGCGACGCGACGACCTTGAAGTTCGGCTGGCTGCCGTTCGCCAGGACGTCCGGTCGCCGCCATTTGCGCTCCTCGTGTATGACCGGCAGGGAGGAGCGCGGTTGCCCGTACAGAGCCGGCAACAGCGTCGTACCTCGCCTGTCCCCCTGTCTGATGCCGGTCTGCCCGGTTCCGCGTGGTCCGCTGCGAGACGATGCGCGGGCGCTTTCGTCTGCCAGGGTTAGCATGGCCGTGACCCCTCGTCGCTGGATGACGGGACGGAAGCTAGTCGGCGGCAAGGAGGGCTCGCTTCTGTCGAATGACCAGTCCGGTGACCGAGCGACGACCAGCCTGCGGCACGCGTCGCCGGACAGCCGCGGGCCGCCGGCGCAGGGGACCGTCCCGCCGGCCGCGATCCGCCTAAGGATTGCCTGCGTCGACGCTGTTTTTGCTGCGCAGCCGGGAGCGGGACGCGATCCCGGTCTTCAGAAAGATACGGTGCAGATGGTAGCCGACGGTCCGATGCGACAGGTAGAGCCTGGCGCCGATTTCCTTGTTCGTCAGCCCGTCGGCGGCGAGCTGCACGATGTGCAGCTCCTGCGGCGATAACGCGTCCCAGACATGCTGCTTCCGCTGGCGGCTGGACTCGCCCGATGCACGCAGCTCCTGCCGCGCGCGATCGCCCCAGGGCGACGCTCCCAGGGCGTCGAAAATGTCGCGGGCGGCACGCAGCGGCGCGCGGGCATCGGCGGCCCTGCGCTGGCGACGCAGCCAGCCGCCATAGGCCAGCAGCAGACGCCCGCGCAGGAACGGCCAGGCCTTGATGGCGGGGCCGAGGCCGTCGTGAAACAGCCGCTCCGCGTCTTCGGGGGCGGCAAGCAGCGCCTTGCCATAGCACAGCATGGAGTGGACCCAGGGAACCGGCGTGGGCGACGCGAGCCGCTCCATCTCTGCGATCACGTCATGCGCGGCCTTCTTCTGGCCGCACAGCGCCGCCGCCTCGACGAAATCGGCGAGGGCGAAGAACTGAAGACTGGAATTGAATGCCGGGTCGGCCGGCGTGAACAGGCGTTGCAGGTACTCATAGGCCTCCGCATGCCGGCCGGCGCCGATCGCAGTGACGCCGCGGGCGATCTGCAGCATCGCGAGCAGAAAACTCGCCCCAGCAGGCAGCACCAGGCGCTCGGCTTCGACGGCCCTGTCCTCGAACACCTCGATCGTACCGCGCATCCCGGCAAGGGTTGCCTTCACGATGGTGCCCGCGGCGATCCACAGCGTCCCGTCGGTTTCCTCGGCGAGGCGGGCCAATTCCTCGGCCGAGCGCATGGCGCCCATCCAGTCGCCGACTTCCATTTCCGCCCATGCCCGGGCGAACAGCACCCGCGCGAGATCGCCGAGCCGCCCCTGCTCACGCAGCGCCGCACTCGACTGGGCAAGGAAGGTCACGCCGAGGTCGAAGGCGCCGACGACATTGGCGGTGCTTCCCAGGATCCGCGTCGCCGCGGGATCGGCGATGGTCGTCGCAGACAGCTCCGTGAGCAGGGCGTAGACATCGCCGCCGCGCTCGAGCGGGCTCGCGTAACCCGCAATCGCGATCAGGCGCGGGTCGTTTTTCGGCAGGCCCAGCCGGTCTGCCGCCGCCAGAATATCCGCGCGCGTGGCGCTGCCCGCATTGCCCCACCAGCAGCGCTGGGCGGCACGCCAGAGAAGATTGACGGCCAGGCCGTTCGCGCCAGCGTCATGCGCCTGGGCGGCGAGGCCCACCAGGGCGGATATCTTTGCGGGATCGTTGACCATGGGGGGCTGGCTCATTTCCCGGATCCATCCGATCCGGGCCCGCGTGAGCGGGTCGGGGTCGACCGGGTTCGCCTCGCGCAGCAGGCGCTCCACCAGCTCCTGCCGGCCGAGATCGGCGGCAAGCTCGGCGGCCCACAGGAGCCGATCGGTTCTGTTCTTCTGCGTGCCGCTCAGCCGCGCCGCGCTTTCAAGCGCGGCGACGGCCGCCGCCACGCCACCGCGCTGTTGTGCACGCGCCGCCACGTTGCCGAGCGCGACCGCAAGCTCCTCGTCCGGCCCGATGGTCGCTGCCGCGCGGTGCCAGATCTGGCGATCCGGCTGATCGCGGATGACGGTGGCGAGCGCGGCGTGGACCTGCTGGCGCGTGGCGAGATCGGCCGATTGATGGATCGCGGAGCGGACGAGCGGGTGGCGGAATCGTATTCCACTCCTGTCGATCTCGACCAGTTTCGCGGCGACAGCCGGCGCCAGCGCCGCCGTTCCCTGCTGGCTGCCCAGCAACACGTCGCCCGCGCGCAAAATCTCCTGCAGGGAGGTGCCGTCATTCTCCGCCGCGACGAACAGCAAGGTACGGGCGGCAGCCGGAAGGTCGGAGACGCGGGCGAAGAACGCACGTTCCAGGCGGTCGGTCAGCGGCAGCCAGATGGGATCGCCCGGGCCCCTCGCCGGATCGCTGCGCGGCAATTCCACCAGGGCGAGGGGGTTGCCGGCGGCCTCACGGATGAATCGCCGATGCAGCTCGGCCGACAGGTCCGGCGCATTGGCGTCGAGCACCTGGGCCGCCGCGGCATCGTCGAGCCCGGCAAGCCGGTGCCGCGAGCCGCCGAGATGCCCGAGCATCCGCAGGGAATCGTCGCGCATGGCCATCAACAGAGCGACCGGATCCGCCTCGAGCCGCTTCGAGACGAAGCTCAGTACGTCGTAGGTCGGCTGATCCAGCCACTGGGCGTCGTCGGCCACGAACAGGATCGGCCGGCGCGCGGCACTTTCGGTCAGCAGCGTCAAGGTCGCCAGGGCGACGAGGAACATGTCGGGTGCCGGCGCATCCGCGCCGATGCCGAAGGCGGCGAGCAGGGCGGAACGCTGGCGTGGCGGCAGGACGTCGGCCCGCTTCATGATCGGATGCAACGCCTGGTGCAGCGCGGCAAAGGGCAACTGCGTCTCCATCGGCACGCCCGTGATGCTCAGCACGCGCAATCCGCACGCCTGCGCGCGGGTTTTGACCAGTTCCAGGAGCGCCGTTTTCCCGATGCCCGGCTCGCCGCTGATCAGCAGCGCCGCGCCGCCTTCATGGATGCGCCCGATGAGCCGGTCGATCAGCGCGATGTCGTGTTCCCGCCCGCAGAACGAGGGAGGCGTCGCGAGCGTCTCGCCGTCGCGCACCCTCCCATTCTGCCGGGGCGCGCTTTTCCCTGGCTTGCGTGTCGTCATCGTCGTGCCTTGGGAAAGCATATCATTGCGTGTCCCGGTGATCTTGAACGGCTGGTCGTTCGATCATGGATATCGGTTCCGGTGGTCACGCACATCCGTTCGCGTCGCCCTGGGCGGGCGCGGCCAGCCGCGGCGCTGCACCAGCCGCGTCCGCACGGCGCTCGCGTCGCACCCGGGTCATCGCGCCCCGCTGCACGCGCCCCGGCATGCGCCGACAATCGTCGCCCCCCGCCCCGGGACACCCCCTGGCCTTCCCCGCCCAACCTTGCTCCAATACACGGACCCTGCCGGAGCCCCCGATGTCCCACGACCCCAGTCCCCTCGCCCAGATCCAACGCCAGGTGATGTGGAACCGCCTGATCGCGGTCGTGGAAGAACAGGCCCAGACGATGATCCGCACCGCCTTCTCGACCACGGTGCGGGAGGCGGGCGACCTGTCGGCCGGCATCTTCGATCTCCAGGGCCGGATGATGGCGCAAGCCGTCACCGGCACGCCGGGCCACGTCAACTCCATGGCAGAAAGTGTGGGGCACTTCCTGCGCAAGTTCCCGGCGGAGACGATGCGCCCGGGCGATCACTATATCACCAACGACCCCTGGCTCGGCACCGGCCACCTGCACGACCTCACCGTCGTTACCCCCGCCTTCCGCAACGGCGCCGTCGTCGGCCTGTTCGCCAACACCGCGCACGTGATCGACGTCGGCGGCCTCGGCATGGGCCCCGAAGGCCGCTCGGTGTTCGAGGAAGGGATGTATATCCCGATCGTCAAAGCCTTCGACGCCGGCCGCCCGAACGAGACCTTCTTCGACTTCCTCCGCGCCGGCTCCCGCCTGCCGGTCGAGCTCGAAGGCGACGTCTACTCGCTGTGCGCCTGCAACGACGCCGGTGCCAAGCGCCTGATCGAGATGATGGACGAGTTCGCGATGGACAGTCTCGATCCCCTCGCCGAGTTCATCTTCCAGGCCTCGCGCGCCGCGACCCTTGCCGAAATCGCGCGCCTGCCGCGCGGCACATGGTCGTCGGAAATCTGGTCGGACGGCTACGAGGAACCGATCCGCCTCGCCGCCGCGCTCACCACCGAGGCCGAAACCATCACGGTCGACTTCGCCGGTACCTCGGGCCTCTCCAGCCGCGGCATCAACGTCCCGCCCGCCTATTGCCGCGCCTACGCGAGCTTCGGCATCAAATGCGTGGTGGCCCCGGAGGTGCCGAACAACTGGGCCAGCCTCGCCCCGTTCCGCATGGCGATCCCGGAGGGCTGCATCCTGAACGCCCCGCGCCCCTATCCGGTGTCGGTGCGCCACGTGATCGGCCATCTGCTGCCCGACCTGGTGATGGGCTGCCTGTTCCAGGCGGTGCCGGATCGGGTGACGGCGGAGGGCGCCTCGGCGCTGTGGAACCCGCCGTTGCGCGGCGGCGCCTCGGTCTCCGGCCAGGCCCGGCCGAACCGGCCGGTGATCGGGGAGTTCGAGGTGACCACCTTCAACTCCGGCGGCACCGGCGCGCGACCGGGACGCGACGGGCTGGATGCGACCGCGTTTCCCTCCGGCGTGCGCACGATGCCGGTGGAGGCGACCGAGAACGTCGCCCCGGTGATCTTCTGGCGCAAGGAGCTGCGCCCGGATTCGGGCGGGGCCGGGCGGAGCCGCGGCGGCGTCGGCCAGGTGATGGAGATCGCGACCAAGGGCGATCTTGCGTTCGCGGTGAACGCGATCTTCGACCGGGTGGCGCATGCGCCGAAGGGGCGCGCCGGCGGGGCGGACGGGGCGGCGGGAGCGGTGCGGCTGAAATCGGGGGCGAAGCTGCGCACCAAGGGATATCAGGTGATCCCAGACGGCGACCGGCTGATCCTGGAACTGCCGGGCGGCGGCGGTTTCGGCGATCCGGCGGCGCGCGATCCGGCGGCGCTGGCGCGGGATGTGCGCGACGGGCTGGTGACGGGGCCGGCAAGCGGCGATCATGGGGGGACTTGAGCCGCGCCTGACGGCGACGACGGCGCGAACAGCTTGATCGTTCGCGGCAGGCCGTCCGGATAGCGCAGCGAAACCTCGGCAGCCACTTTGTAGACCGAAGCGATGTCGCGCCAGATCTTTTGGACGGCCAGCGCGTCGCGAAAGCTGGGTTGGGCCATGGATACGACAAACTGCCCGCCCGGGTTCAACCGATCGGCGAGGCGTTCCAATATGGCCAACGGGTCGGGGAAATAGTACAGGACCTCATTCAGGACGACCGTATCGAACTGCCCCTCGATTGCGTGATCCATGGCATCGCCGGTAACAAAGCTGGTCCTGGCGTTGGCTTTGGCGCTGGCATGCTCTATGGCGACCTGGGACACGTCGATGCCGACGTACCTCCGGTAACCGATCCGGTCCAGGATGGCCTGCAGGACGCCTTCCCCGCATCCGATGTCCAGGATCGCCGTTTTGTCTCCGGCGCGGTTGCAATACGCTGCTATGATGTAATTGTGCGGTGCCTCCTGCAGGTCCTTGAGCCATTCCCACCCGCCCGTCGCGTATTCCCGATCCCAGCGCTTCCGGTCGGGTGGCGGACCGGATCGCCTGGGAAACATGCGCAACAACATCTCATGCAGGCGATCGGATCTGGTGGCGGCCAGAAGGAGAAACCGTTTTGTTGCAGGCATGGAGACGGCCACAGTTCAGACCGATATAGCAATGGAGTCGGGATCGTCAACTGGCACGGGGGGCGCCCGGTACCCACCGCGGAACGCCTTGCCCATGATGATTGGTGCCTGGGCAGCGGATTCGCGGAGGATATACGCGAAGCTGTCCGGGTTCTCGAACAGCAGGCCCATCGCCGCCGCGCAGTGTCCACTTTTGATGGCATCCGTGAAGGCGCGGTAATAGTAGCAACGATCAATGACGGCCTTATGCCGCCGTAGCGCATCGGCGAGCTGGCTGTCGGCCGCGACCGAGGGGTCCGTCTGCAGCAGGCGCGCCTCGGTCATGCGGATACGATCGAGATCGGCCGAGCGCTGGATTTCGGTCAGCGAACCGGACCGCACCACATAATGGTACATCGGTTCCGGCGTGACCCACCAGGAGGCGCCCGCGAGGAGGCAGGCGAGACAGAACAGGAAGTCCTCGCCGAACCGGTTCTGGTCGCCGTAGCGAAGGCCATGGCGCATTAGGAACTCCCGATGGAACACCGGCTGCATGAAACCATAGCTCCGGCGCGGCTGTCGGCGGCGGCCGATGTTGCCCGCCACGAACCCCGCGGCCGACATATGCCAGGGGCCTGCCGACGCCGGGGCCGACAGCATCGGTTCGGGAGGCACGTCCTCAGCTTCCGAGCATAGAAGCAGGTTGTCCGACACCACGTCCGCATTGCGCGCTTCGCCCAACCCGGTCAATGTCTCTATGCGGTGCGCCGCAAAGCTGTCATCGGCATCGAGCAGCGCGATCCACTCGCCTGAGGCCTGCGAAATAGCGAGGTTCCGCGCGGCCGCGGGACCGGAGTTGATGTTCAGCTTCAGGATGCGAACGCGGCTGTCGTCGGCAGCGGCGCGACAGACGGCCTCGGCGGTGCCATCTGTCGAAGCATCGTCGACCACGAGCACTTCAATGCGTTGTTCGGTTTGGGCCAGCGCCGATGCGACAGCGGTTGCGACGAAGCGTTCCGCGTTATAGGCCGGAACGATGATGGAAGCATGGACCACCTCTTCCTCCCTCGTGGATGTTCATCTCGGCGGGAAACTCAGGAGACTGCTTGTCGGCCGGATCCCTGTTGATCGAGCACAAAAACCTCAAACGGTCGCAGGAAGAGCGAAATGAACGCCGGATCCAGCCGAAATCCGTTCGGATCGTCGCCGATGAGGCCGCTCGTCTGCGAGGCATGACAGAAGATCGCTTCGCGCTTGGCGGCCACATGATCGGCGATGTCGAGGCGCACGCCGAGCACCGGCGCGTCCGGGAGCCAAGTGGACGGGGCCAGCCTCCAGCCCCAGATCGGATAGCTGAATAGCCATGCCCCGACCTTTCGCGCGGCTGCGCGGCCAAGGAGATGCGCAGCCCGATGATCGCGATGGGGGTCGTGCATCCAGGTCGTGCAAATAGATCCGATACCGAAAGAGATGGCAAAGGCGGCGATGCGGTCCGCGGCCTCCCGGAATTTTCGGCCGTGGAGGGGCGCGCGCCCATCCGGCAGGCCCAGGAACTCCAGACGTTCCCTTGGAAGCCCCAGGGCGGCCATGGCAGCGGCGGTTTCGGATTGGCGCAGCGTCGCCAGATGGGATGATGGATAGCGCGCCGAACCGGTATGGGAGGCCGCGCCGTCAGTGACGACCAGCACGTAGACATCGTGGCCGGCCGCGCAACACGCCGCGATCAATCCGCCGCAGCCGAGGCTTTCGTCGTCAGGGTGCGGTGCGAGGACGAGCAGGGGTTTGGTGTTCGTCACCGCCTCCACGTCGACGAGGGGAAAGCGCAGCATGGAGGTCAGGACCTCGGTCGCCGGCACCATGGGCCGAACGAAGCGCAGCAGGCGTTGCGGCAGCGGATGCATCAGCCTGTCCCGGCTCGCGCGATGACTTTGCCCGAGGGGTTCGGGAAGCGCGTGCGCGGATATGGTTGTGCCGTCGGAATTTCCGATCCAAGGACATGAGTCATGCAGACAAACAATGTCATCGGCTCCACCGTTCACACCCGTTAACCAGTTACAACAGACACAGAGAATGCTATTTCCGATACAGATACGGATAACAACGGAACCGAATAATGAAGGAGAAATCGTGCCAATACGATAGCGGATGGTCCCGGAGCCGAGAGAACTATGCGCACGTTCGCGTGTTCCCTTCGTCCGAGGAGTGCGGGATCACGTTCCCCCGCCACCGGCCGGACCGGGTTTGCCCGGCGGCAAAAAAAGGCCGCCCCGAAGGAGCGGCCAAGTTGAACATCTGGGTAAGAGCGGGAAGCTCAAGAGGTCTCTCGGTTTCCCACCCGATAGCTATGGCCTCCCTAGGGTCTCGGCAAGATGGCTTCGTGTGGTGCGCTGTAATATATCGGTGGGATGCGCGGGTGCCCCAGGGGCCGTTCCGGTATTTTGTGGCTCCGGTCTGCTGCACCGTTGTCCTATCAAAGAAACAAATGTAACGCTTATGATATTCTTTACACCAATCATATAGCCGTAACAATATAATCTACGGAAACTCTTGTGCCGGGCGGAGGGCGACGCCGCGAAGCCTCGTTCCCGAGACGCAGTGGGGAGGTCCCGATCCTGGTCCGCAACGGTCGGAATCCGCTCAACCCGCCCCCACCAGCGCCACGCATTTCCGCATCACCGATGGCAGCGCCGCCTCCGCCAGCGCCGCCACCGGCCGCAGCAGCCCCTCCACCGCGATCGCGTCCACCGTCGCCGCATACACATCGATCGTCAGGGTCGAAATGCGTGAACCCGTGCCGCACCTCGCCCGCCTCCCGCCAGGCGGCGGCCATCGGCGCCTGCGCCAGCGCCTCCGCCGGCGGCCACGGCGCGGCGCGCCAGTCGGTGCCCGGCAGTTCCGTCATCCCGCCGAGCAGGCCCGACGGCGGGCGCCGGCGCAGCAGCACGCACCCCGCGGCATCGGTCAGCCAGAAATGCGCCCCGAACCGCGCCGGGCGGGCCGGTTTCGGCGCCTTGCGCGGCAGTTCGGCGGCGATCCCCAGCCGGCGCGCCGGCGCAGCCGTCCCGCCAGGGGCACAGCGCCGCAGGCCGGGCCGGCCGGCGTGCAGAGGCTCGCCCCGAGGTCGAACAGCGCCTGGGCGAAATCGGACGGCCGGGCGCGAGCGGCGGGATCGGCGCCCAGCGCCTCGGCCGCGGCCCGGATCGCGGCCCGCGCGCCCGGCAGCGGCGCCTCGATGGCCGCACAGCCGCGCGGCCACCCGCTCCACATTGCCGTCCACCGGCACGCCCGGCACCCCGAAGGCGATCGCGGCGATCGCGGTCGCCGGTGTAGGGCCCGATGCCCGGCAGCGCGCGCAGCCCCGCCACGTCGCGCGGGAAGCCGCCGGCGGCCGCCACCGCGCCGGGCGCAGGCATGCAGGTTGCGCGCGCGGGCGTAGTAGCCGAGCCCGGCCCAGGCGCCCAGCACCGTCGTCCAGCGGCGCCGCGGCCAGCGCGGCGACGTCGGGGAAGCGCGCTGACGAAACTTTCATAGTAGGGTAGCGACCGCCGCGACCGTGGTCTGTTGCAGCATGACCTCGCTGAGCCAGACGCGGTAAGGATCGGCCGTCTCGCCCGGCAGCGCGCGCCACGGCAGGCGGCGGCGATGGCGGTCGTACCAGGCCAGCAGCGCCGCGGCCGGCGCATGAGGGGCGATGACGGAAGCGGACACGCGATCTTCGTATGACGACGGGCGCCCGCCACGTCTACGGCCCGCGCCCGGTCGGCGCGCTGGTGCCCGGCCTGACCCGCGCCGCGTTCCGCCGCCGCGCCCCCGGCACCGCCCAGGTGCTGGCCGACTGGGCGCTGATCGTCGGCCCGGCGCTCGCCGCCGTCACCCTGCCGCGCCGGCTGTCCGCCGGCACGCTCACCATCGCCTGCGCCGGGCCGATGGCGATGGAATTGCAGCATCTGTCGCACCGAGCTGATCGCGCGCATCAACGCCCATCTCGGCGCCGCCGCGGTGCAGCGGCTGCGCTTCGTGCAGGACGCGCCGCCGGCGCCGGCCGCGCCGCCCCCGCTGCCACCGCCGGATGCGGCGGGGCTCGCCCGTGTGGAGGCGGCGGTGGCAGACCTGCCGGAGGGGCCGCTCCGCCTCGCCCTCGCCGCCCTCGGCCGTGCTACGCTTGTCCACCGTTGACCCGGTCTCCCCCCTTGCGGAGAGGGAGCAGGTGCTCGACGTCCGGGCGCGGCAGCGCGTAGGAACCGCTCAACCCCGGGGAGCACCCCCGGCCGCATTTCTCCAGCGAAGGTCGCCCATGTCGCATCGCTCCCCCGCCCCGCTCCACCGCCGGACCCTGCTGCCGCTGCTCGCAGCCGGGCTTGCCGCCCCCGCCGTCCTCGCCCGCCCGGCCCGCGCCGCCGCCGCGGCCACCGCAGCCCAGACCGCGGCCTGGGAAACGCCGCGCAGCCTCGGCAAGGCGGACGCCAAGTTCGTGGTGGAGGAATGGTTCTCCCTCACCTGCACCCATTGCGCCGACTTCTCGCAGACCACCTTCCCCGAGCTGCGCACGAAGTTGATCGACACCGGCAAGGTGCGCTGGGTGTTCCGCGACTTCCCGCTCGACAAGGTGGCGCTGCAGGCCGCGCAGGTGGCGCGCGCGCTGCCGCCCGAGCGCTACGCGGCCTTCGTCCTCGCCCTGTTCGCCGACCAGGACCGCTGGGCCTTCGCCAGCGGGGCCAACTACGCCAAGGCGCTGTGGCAGATGGCCGCGCTCGCCGGGATGGACCGCCCGACCTTCGACGCCGCGATCGGCGACAACGCCCTGCGCGACTGGATCCTGAGCCAGCAGACGATGGCCGAGAAGAATTGGAAGATCGACGCGACTCCGAGCTTCGTGATTAACGGGCGGATGGTGGCCGGCGAGATGCCCTACGCGCAGTTCGTGAAGGAGATGCCCGGCCTGAGCTGAGAAGGACCTACGCTTGCCGGTCAGCTTCGCCCGTCTGCGCATCGCCGGGTTCAAGAGTTTTGCCGAACCCGCCACGGTGGAGATCCGCCCCGGCCTGACCGGCATCGTCGGGCCGAACGGCTGCGGCAAGTCGAACGTCGTCGAGGCGCTGCGCTGGGCGATGGGCGAATCGAATGCCCGCACCCTGCGCGGGGGCGAGATGGACGACGTGATCTTCGCCGGCACCGCCGGCCGACCGTCGCGCAACCTCGCCGAGGTAGTACTGACCCTTGAAGAGGCCGCCGGCCTCGCGCCGCCGCCCTTTCATGAGCAGACCGACCTCGAAATCGCCCGCAAGCTCGAACGCGGCGGCGGCAGCGTCTACCGGGTGAACGGCAAGGAACTGCGCGCGCGCGACGTGCAGACCTTGTTCGCCGATCTGGCGTCCGGCGCGCGCGCCTCGGCGATGGTAAGCCAAGGGCGGGTCGGCGCGCTGGTCGCCGCCCGGCCCGAGGACCGCCGCGCGGTGCTGGAGGAAGCGGCCGGCATCACCGGTCTGCACGCCCGCCGCCACGAAGCCGAGCTGAAGCTGAAGGCCGCCGAGGCCAACCTGGCGCGAGCCGAGGATCTGCGCGGCCAGCTCGAAGCCCAGCTCGCCGGGCTGAAGCGCCAGGCGCGGCAGGCCAGCCGCTACCGCAACCTCTCGGGTGCGATCCGCGCCGCCGAGGCGGAGCTGCTGGCGATCCAGCGCGCCGTCGCCGAAGCCTCTCGCGCCGCCGCCGCCGCCGCGCTCGCCGCCGCCCGCGCCGCCGCGGAGGCCGCCGCGGGGACCGCGCGCGACCGCGCCGCCCGCGCGGCGGAAGCCACCGCCGCCCTGCCCCCGTTGCGCGAGACCGAGGCCACCGCGCGAACCGTGCTGGAACGCCTCCGCCTCACCCAGGAGCAGCACGCGGCGGAAGAGGCCCGCGCCCGCGCCGCCCTGGGCGAAGCCGAACGCCGGCTGGCGCAGATCGCCCGCGACCTCGCCCATGCCGAGCAGGTGAGCCGCGACGCCGCCGCCGCCGCCGCCCGCCTGGCCGCCGAGGCCGCCGCCCTGGCCGAGGCCGCGCGCGCCCATCCGGACCGCATGGCCGCCGCCGAGACCGCCGCCGCCGAAGCCGCCGAAGCTGCCCGGGCCGCCGAGACCGAGGCCAACCGCGCCACCGAGGCCGCCGCCGAGCAATCCGCCCGCGCCCAGGCCGCCACCCAGCAACGTGAGGCCGCGGCGCAGCGCGCTCGCCGCCTCGCCGCCCAGCACGCCGAGGTGACGCAGGAGCTTGCCCGCGTCCGCGCCCAGGCGGTCGATCCAGCGCGCCTCGCCGCCGCCGCCGCCACCGAACAGGCCACCGGTAGCGCACTTGCCGACGCCCGCGCGGCGCTGGAAGCCGCGGAAGCCGCCCGGAATGCGGCCCAGGCCGGGCTCGCCGAGGCACGGTCCCGACATACTGCCGCCGAGTTCGACCCGCGCCCGGCTGGCGGCCGAGGCGCGCGCCCTGGCCGAGGTGCTCGACGTGAAGGACAGCGAGCGCTGGCCGCCGATGGTCGATGCGCTGCGGGTTCCCGCCGGGCTGGAAGCGGCGCTGGGCGCGGCACTGGGCGAAGAACTCAGCTCCGCCGCCGACCGCGCCGCCGCGCGCCACTGGCGCGAGCTGCCGGCGCTGGCGAACCCGCCGCCGCTGCCTGCCGCCGCGACCCCGCTTGCCGGCGCAAGCGGGGACCCGGCGGGCGGCCTCGACGAGTACCCCGATGGCGTCGCGACGGCTGGCCGAAAGGACGACCTCGTCGGTGGCCCGCCGGCCCTGGCCCGTGCGCTGTCGCAGATCGGGCTGGTGGAGGACGACGCCGCCGGCGACGCCGCCCAGGCCGGCCTGGCGCCGGGGCAGGTGCTCGTCTCGCGCGCCGGCGCCGTCTGGCGCTGGGACGGCTATACGATCCGCGCCGGAGCGCCAACCGCCGCGGCCGTCCGCCTCGCGCAGCGCAACCGGCTGTCCGTCCTGCGCACCGGGCTGGCGCAGGCGGAGGCCGATGCCGCCGCCTGCGCGACCGCGCGCACCGACGCCGAAGCCGCCGAGCGCGATGCCGTCGCCGCCGAAACGCGCGCCCGCGCGGCCCGCCGCGACAACGAACAAGCGCTGGAACGCGCCCGCGCCGCCGGCGCCCAACTCCGCGCCCAGGCCGCCGACGCCGCCGCCCGGCTCGCCGCGGTGGAGCAGCGCCTGGCCGCCCTCGCCCCCGAACAGGCGGACGCGGACGCGACCCTCGCCCGCGCCGAGGCCGCCTTCGCCGCCCTGCCCGACATCGCCGCCCTGCGCGCCGCGGTCGGGGCCGCCCGCGCCGCCCTCGCCGCCGCCCGCACCCGCGAGGCGGAAACCCGCAGCACGCGCGAAGCCCTGGCCCGCGAAGACGCCGCGCGCACCGCCCGGCTGCGCACGATCGACGCCGAACAGGACGGCTGGCGGGAACGCGCGGCCGATGCCGCGGCCCGCGTCACCGATCTCGCCGCCCGCCAGCGCGAGGCGACGACGGAACGCACCACCTTGGCCGACGCCCCCGCGCGCGCCGCCGCCGCCCGCGCCGAGGGCCAGGACGCGCTGGCCGCCGCCGAGGCCGCGCACCGCCGCGCCGCCGCCGCCCTCACCGCCGCCGACCGCGACGCCGGTGCCGCCGATCGCGACGCCCGCGCCGCCGAAGCCGCCGTCGCCGCCGCGCGCGAACAGGCGGTCCGCACCGAAGCCGCCGCCGAAGCCGCCGACCACGCCTGGGGCACGGTCGCCGAACGCATCCTGGAACGCCTCGGCGCCACCCCCGCACTGCCCGAAATCCCCCCCGACCTTCCCCCCGACGCCGAGGACAAGGCGCGCCGCCGCCACGAGCGGCTGGTGAAGGAACGCGAGGAGATGGGCCCCGTAAACCTGCGCGCCGAAATCGAGGCCGGCGAGATCGAGCAGCAGATCGCCGCCATCGACCGCGAGCGCGAGGAGATCACTACCGCCATCGCCAAGCTGCGCGGCTCCATCGGCCATCTCAACCGCGAGGGCCGCGAACGGCTGGCCGCCGTGTTCGCCGAAGTCGACCGTCATTTCCAGGCGCTGTTCACCCGCATGTTCGGCGGCGGACGCGCCCACCTGGCGCTCGTCGGCTCGGACGACCCGCTCGCCGCGGGGCTGGAAATCTACGCCCAGCCGCCCGGCAAGAAACTCGCCACCCTCTCGCTGCTGTCGGGCGGCGAGCAGGCGCTGACCGCATTGTCGCTCATCTTCGCCGTGTTCCGCTGCAACCCCGCCCCGGTCTGCGTGCTGGACGAGGTCGACGCCCCGCTCGACGACGCCAACGTGGAACGCTTCTGCGCGCTGCTGGAAGACATGGTGCGCGAGACCGCAACCCGCTTCCTGGTGGTGACCCACCACCCCCTGACCATGGCAAGAATGGACCGCCTCTACGGCGTCACCATGCAGGAACGCGGCGTGTCGCGCCTGCTGTCGGTCGACCTCGGCGCCGCGGTGGCGATGGTGGAGCCGGCCCGGCTGGCAGCGGAGTAGCCTGGCTCTGTCCCGATCGGCGGGGACTTCGGTCCTGGGGGCAAAAAAGGCCAGGGGCGCTGCCCCTGGACCCCGCCAAGGGCTCGCCCTTGGAACCCTTCCGTTGGTTCCGTGCGTGTGGGGAGTGTCACGGGTCCGGATCGGGGCTGGCCTGGGGCGGGCGGGTTGGGCGGGGACAGGGTGCAGCCGCGCCCTGTTCCCGCCCAACCCGCCCGCCCCAGGCCAGCCCCGATCCGGACCCGTGACACCCCCCACACGCACGGAACCAGTAGACAGGGTCCAGGGAACGAGTTCCCTGGCGGGGGGTCCAGGGGGGCAGCGCCCCCCTGGCCTTTTGCCCTCAAGGGCCGAAGTCCCCGCCGATCAGCGCAAAGCCCGGAACCCCGGGCCGTCCGGCGGCTCCGCCAGGTCCTCGACGATGCTCACCACCTCGGCCAGTGGCGGGCCTCGCCGGCAGAGCCGGACGAGTTCCTCGACCGCGTCGGTTTCCCCTGACAGCAGCGCCTCCACCGCGCCGTCGGCACGGTTGCGCACCCAGCCGGTCGATGCCCAGCGCCCGTGCCCGCGCCACCAGCCAGGCGCGGAAGCCCACGCCCTGCACCTGCCCGCGCAGGATCAGCCGTTTCGCTGCCACCCGCCCTCCTGTTCCGCCGTGCCGCGCGCCAGCGCCAGGAAGCGCGCCGCCAGCGCGATGTCCGCCGCGACCGCCTGCCGCCGTGCCGTGGCGGCGGCGTCCTCGCCCCATTGCTCGGCCTGGTAGAGCTCGTCCAATGCGCCCAGCCCATGCGCCGCGGCTGGGTCGAGCGCGCCCTCGGCCAGCGCCAGTCCCAGCACCAGGCTGCCGAGCGCCGGCACCGCGAGGCCGAGCGCGGCGAGCGCCAGCGGGTCGTGCGCCGCCACCGCCCGGCGCAGCGCGGCGATGCTGGACTGATGCTGGCGCAGTGCGGTGATCCCGCTGCCGACCCGCAACGGCGCGTCCAACGCCCGCGCCGCCCAGTCGAGCCAGGGCTGCCAGGCCTCGTGCTGGCGGCGCACCAGGGGTTCCGGCGCCTCGGCGCGGTAGCACAGCAGGTCGGTCTCGCCGTAGCGGGCGATGGCGTCGATGGTCGGCCAGGGATCGGGGGCGATGCGTTCCTGCGCGGTGCCGGCGAGCCGGGTGAGCGGGGTATCGGCGAAGCTCATCTCCCCGCCCTTGCGCGCCGCCCGCCGCCTGCCATTCGGTGACGATCGCGCCGGCGAGCGGGGCCGGCCCGACCAGTAGCGCGGTCCCGCCCGGCAGGCGCAGCGGCCGGTCATCGAGCAGGACGGCGTGGCCTTCCGGCCGGGGATCGAGACGCGCCTGGCTCCAGAAGCGCTTCATGCCGGTCCCCGCTCGGAACGCGACATGCCATCGGCACGCGACGTGCAATCGCACCTGCGGCGGAACGCCCGTCGAAAATGCCCGGATTGTTGAAATGCTGGTGTTTTTGGGCGATTTGGGCAGCGCACGGGCATGTTTTCACCCACTCTCAGCGGAACAGGTTGCGCAACAGATTCGCAGGACTGGGCGCTTTCGGCTTGGCGGGCGCCGCCGGGGATGAGGCCGCCGGCGCGGCGGGCGCCTGCTGGCCGCGGGCGAGTGCCAGCGCACTGGCACAGGACGGCGCGCTCGCCTGCAACCCCTGCGGCACGCCGAGCTTCTTCCCGCCCAGCAGGGACAGCGCGGCACCGATCCCGGCTGCCGCCGTGCCGCTGGCGCTGAGTGCCGCGACCGGGTGCGCGAATCCGCCGCTGACCCGCACCGGCACGGAGAAGCCGGTCCCGCCCACCCGCCCCTCGGGGTGCAGCATCAGGTCCAGGGTCTCGGAGCCAAGGTTCACCGTGCCGCTGCCGTCGATCGTCGTGAGCGTCGAGGAGAACAGGAACGGCGCGAGCTGCGCCACCCCGTGCTGCGCCGTCAGCCGCAGCGCTACGCAGCGGATGGTGCTGGTGCCGCCATGCGCCGCCATCCCCGCCAGGTTCGCCTTCGCCAGCACACCGCCGAACAGCCGGTCGAGCACCGCGTTGTCGATCGTCCCGCCGGTCATGGTCGCGCTCAGCACGCCGTCGAGGCCGGCAGCGATGGCGTGCAGGCTGGGCCCGGCGCCGTGCAGGTCGGCCTCGATCGCGACGTCCCCGGTCGCCAGCCCCTTCTCCCCGGCCAGCGCCAGCAGGGAGGCGAGCGCCAGCCCGGGTGCATGCAGGCTCAGCGCCACCGGGGGCGCCGGCTGGGCGGCGTCCAGGGTCAGCCGGAGCGACAGCGGCCCGGCCGGCGGCGTGGCGGTGAACGGCGCCAGGACCAGCTTGCCGCCCGCCAGCGCCAGATGGAAGGCGAGGTTGCGCCAAGTCTCCCCACCGCTGCGCAGCGCCGTGACGGAAACCGAGAGGTTGGCGTCCGCCCGGCGCAGCAGCGGCAGTGGCAGGGGAGCATCCGGGATCAGGTGACCCGACCGGGGCGCGGCGGGCACGGGCGGGCCCGGCGGGGACGCGGGCGGCGCCGGCGGCCCGGCGGCTGGGGTTCCCGCGGGATGGGCGGCGGCGGGCTGCCCCGCGGCAGGTGGGCCATGCAGCTCGGCCAGCAACGCGTCGGCGTCCAGGCTTTGGGAGGTCAGGGTGCCGCTGAGTGCCGGCACGGACCCCAGCCGCAGCTCCAAGGTGCCGGCGAGCTGGCCCTGCGGCAGGGCCAGCGCGAAGTTCTGCAGGCTGGCGCCTTGCGCGATCGACCCCGGGGCGACCAGCCGGCCGGTAAGCGCGATCTGCCGCACCGGCGGCAGCGCGATCCCGCTCACCGACCCGAGGGCGGCGAGATCGGGGATATGCAGGTCGAAGCCGAGCGCCACGCCGCGCCCGGCCGCCGGGTCGGCGATCGTCCCGTCCGCCGCGAGCCGCGCGCCCGCCGCGGTCAGCACCAGCCGGAGCGGCCACTCGGCGGCCCCAGAAGCGGGGGATGTCGATGTGGGGGATGCCGAGACGGATGCAGGGTGTTCAAGCGCGGCGAGCGGCCCGGCGCGGCCAGTCAGAGTGATCGGGACGCCGTTCACCGCGGCGGTCGCATCGAGCAGCAGCGGTGCGGTCGGGCTGGCGGCGTACAGCCGCGCCTGACGCAGCACCAAAGTGGTCTGCTTGCCGGTCGTGTCGTCACGATAGCCGAGCGTGCCGTCCTCGATGCGCAGGTCCTGGACGAACACGGCCGATCCGGTCGGCGATGCCGTGGGCGCTCCGGTGGAGGGATGGGCAGGCGCGCCCGCAGGCCGTGCGGGCGCTGCGGCGGGCGCGAACCGCCAGTTCGCCGCCCCGGCCTTGGTCCGTTCCAGCAGGATGTCCGGGCGCACCAGTACCAGCCGGTCGATCGCGATCCGGTCGTGCAGCAGCGCCACCAGGCCGAGCCGCAGGTCGAGCGCCGCCAGCCGCGCCATGTCCGGGCGCGAGAACCCGGGCGGGTTGGCGAGCGCGACGTCGCGCGCCTCGATCGTCGGGTGCAGCGAGAGCTTGATGCCGATCGGTCCCGCCAGGGTCAAGGTCCGCCCCGTCGCCTGCTGCACCGCCGCGATGATGCGCGGCTTGAAGCGGTTGGGGTTGAAGGTGAGTACGCCCACGATCGCGGCCACCACGACCAGCACCACGAGGCCGCCGACGCCGATCGCGGTCCAGCGCAAAACCCGGCGGCCGGGCGAAGACGCTGTGCTCATGCTGTGCTCCGTTCCGTGCCCGCTCCGCTGCCCCCGCCCGTCGCACCG
The DNA here is from genome assembly GCA_963832525.1 of uncultured Pseudomonadota bacterium. Classification (GTDB taxonomy): domain Bacteria; phylum Pseudomonadota; class Alphaproteobacteria; order Acetobacterales; family Acetobacteraceae; genus JAJZVS01. The sequence continues at coordinate 44,141 of CAWHUC010000008.1, read as the reverse complement.
ACCCGAAGCGGCCCGTGCGCGGGCGGCGCCGTGAAGCCGAGGGTGCGAAAGGTCTGCTGCATGTGGGGCGGCAGGTCCGCCTCCACCACCAAGGTGCCGCCCGCCGGGTGTGGGAGTTTGAGCGCGCGGGCGTGCAGGTGCAGCGCCTCCGACAGGCCGGCCACCGTGGCAGCGAAGGCGCCGTTCTGGTCCGGCTCGGCGTAGGCGACATCGCCCAGGATCGGCGCCCCGATCGCCACGCAATGCACCCGCAACTGGTGCGTCCGCCCGGTGAGCGGATGCAGCTCCAACCAGGCGAGCTTGCCGGCGTGGTCGAGGGTGAGGAAATCGGTGATGGCCCGGGTCGCTTCCGGATCGTTGCGCTCGGCCGGGGCGCTGCGCCCGCCGCGCGGACCGGACAGCCGGCGCAGCGGCAGATCGATCCGCCCCTCGGGCGGGATCGGCCGGCGCGCGACCACCGCCCAGTATGTCTTCTCCATCGCGCGGGTGCGGAACGCCGCGGCGAGCTTCGCCGCCACCCCGGCGGTGCGCGCGAGCACCAGCACGCCGGAGGTGTCGCGATCGAGCCGGTGCACGAGCCGCGGCCGGTCGGCGCCGAAGCGCAGCGCATCGAGCGCCGCATCCAGGTGGACCGCGATCCCGGGTCCGCCCTGCACCGGCAGGCCGGGCGGCTTGTTCAGCACGATCAGCTGGTCGTCGCGGTACAGCACCGCGGCCTGGAGTGCGGCGGCCAGTTTCGGGTCGGGCGGGCGGCGCGGCTCCGGCTCCGCCAGGGCGGCGGCGAGCGGCGGCAGGCGCACCGCCTGGCCGGCGGCGAGCCTGGTCGCGGCCTCCACCCGCTTGCCGTCCACCCGCACCTGGCCAGTGCGGCAGAGTTTCTGGATCGCGCTCTGCGGCAGGCCGGGATGGTGCCGGCGCAGCCAGCGGTCGAGTCGGATGTCGGCTTCGTCGGTCGAGACGGTGACGGTGGCGCTCATGGGTCCGATCGGGTTTCCCGGGGGGCGTATGGGGGCGGCGCGCCCCGCGGCGAACGGGGGCGGGCGGGAGCGGAGTGGCAGGCCGGGGCGGGCGGGGTCAAGCGCGGGGAGAGAGGGGGACGGGTGAGACGGGCTGCGCTTGTCCGCCCGGGTGCGGAAGCGTATGCGTCCGCCGCCTCTGCGACGGAGACCTCCCTGCATGACAGCGGCCCCCGCTGCGACCGCTGCGCCCCGGCCTGCCCCGCAGTGGACCACGCTGCTGGCGGTGCTCGGCATCGTCTATGGCGACATCGGCACGAGCCCGCTCTATGCGTTCAAGTCCAGCCTGATGATGTTCCAGGGCATCCGCATTTCCAACGTGGAGATCATGGGCATCCTGTCGCTGATCTTCTGGTCGCTGATCCTGATCGTGACGGTGAAATACGTCACCCTGGTGATGCGCGCGGACAACCGCGGCGAGGGCGGCATCCTGGCGCTGATGGCGCTGGCGCAGCGGGTCTGCGTCAGCCCCTGGATGCGCGGCGCGGTGGCGCTGACCGGCATCGCCGGCGCTTGCCTGTTCTTCGGCGACGGCGTCATCACGCCGGCGATCTCGGTGCTGTCCGCGGTCGAGGGACTCGAAGTATCCTCGCCCGATTTCAAGGCGTTCGTGATCCCGATCAGCGTCGTGGTGATCGTCGTGCTGTTCGCCGTGCAGGTGCGCGGCACCGAGCGGGTCGGGCGGCTGTTCGGTCCGGTGATGGTGGTGTGGTTCCTCACGCTCGGCCTGATCGGCCTCAGCCAGATCGTCGTCCACCCCTATGTGCTGCTGTCGATCGCACCCTGGTACGCAATCCGGCTCTGCCTCGTCTACAAGGGCATGGCCTTCTTCGTGCTCGGCGCCGTGGTGCTGTGCGTGACCGGGGCGGAGGCGCTGTACGCCGACATGGGCCATTTCGGCGCCGCGCCGATCCGGCTGAGCTGGACCTTCTTCGTGTTGCCTGCGCTGGTGCTGAACTATTTCGGCCAGGGCGCGGCGGTGGTATCGAACCACGCGGCGCTGCGCAACCCGTTTTTCCTGTCCGCACCGCACTGGTTGCAGTTGCCGCTGGTGGTGCTCGCCACGATGGCGACGGTGATCGCCAGCCAGTCGGTCATCTCGGGCGCCTATTCGCTGGCGCGCCAGGCGATGCAGCTCGGCTTCCTGCCGCGCATGACGGTGCGCCATACGAGCTCGGTCGAGCAGGGTCAGATCTACGTCCCGCAAGTGAACATGCTGCTGGCGGTGGGCGTGCTGCTGCTGGTGCTGGCGTTCCGGACCTCCGACAGCCTGGCCTCGGCGTACGGGATCGCGGTGACCGGCACCTTCCTGTGTACCTGCGTGCTCGCCGCCCTCGTCTTCCGCCGGCAGTTCCACTGGCGGCGATCGGCCGCGCTCGGCGTGTTCGGCGCGCTATTCCTGATCGACCTCGTGTTCTTCTCCGCCAACACGCTGAAAATCGTCGAGGGCGGCTGGGTGCCGCTCACGCTCGGGCTCGGGCTGATGGCGCTGATGACGTCGTGGAAGCGCGGGCGGGACCTGCTGCTGGCGCGCTGGACGCAGGACAGCCTGCCGCTGGCGCCGTTCCTGGCGCGGCTGCCGCAGTCGCGCACCTTGCGGGTGCCGGGGATGGCGATCTTCCTGACCGGCAACCCGGACTACGTGCCGACGTCGCTGCTGCACAACCTCAAGCACAACAAGGTGCTGCACGAGCGGGTGATCTTCGTCACGGTGCAGAACCTCGACGTGCCCGAGGCGCGCACCAGGATGACCGTGGAGGAGCTGGCGCCCGGCATCACTCGCGTGATCCTGCGCTACGGCTTCATGGAGAGCCCGAACATCCCGCGCGCGCTGGAGGACCTGCCGGCACGCGGCGTGCCGTTCGATCCGATGCAGGCAAGCTATTTCCTCGGACGCGAGGTCATGGTGCCTGGCCAGGCGCCGAAGATCTCGCTCTGGCGGCGCTGGCTGTTCCTGGTGATGGCGCGCAACGCGGTGCCGGCGACCGAGTTCTTCGGCATCCCGTCCGACCGGGTGGTGGAACTCGGGGTGCGGGTGGCGATCTGACGCGGCGGCCAAGGCCCCCGCCGTGGTGCCGCTCCGCCGGCGGCGAACCGGAGCGATCGCGCGAACGCCGCGCTTGATCCAGGGCGCCGCCGGGACTAGATCGGTTGGGCGAGGTGCGCCCCGACGGCACGCGCCAGCACGCCGTGCGCCGCCCGGCGTGAAGCCACCGACCAACCTGGATCACAATGCGACCGCGATCTACCACCACCTCCGCCGACTGCCACGGTCCGCGCTCTGCGCGCGCCGGCAGCACGGCGGAACGGATCGCCCGGCCGGGTCCTGCGACCGTGGGCGGAGCGTCGGCCATCGGCTGACCCCCCTCCCCGCGCAAGCCTTCCGGGCTCACGACGACCCGAAGGAGGCTTGCATGACCTTGTTTGCACCCATGCCCCCATCGCCCCCCCCTGCCGCCCGCGACGGCGCCGATGCGCGCGCCGTTGCGCACACCCCTCGGCGCACCTGCCGCGTGGCGCCGACGCCGTGCGGGCGCGCACCGGGTATGCGGATGCCGTGCCTGCCGGCCTCGATCGACGAAGGAGCGTCCTGATGGACGACGGACCTAGTCGGGGCCGGGCCGCCGCGCCCGGTCCTCGCAGAGAACCGCACCGGAGCCGGGAGGGTCGCTGACCGCGCCGCCCGCCTCGCCCGGTGCTCCCCCGGACGAAGCAGGAACGCAGCGCGATGGCCTTCGCCACTCCACTCCCGCCCGCTGGAAGCCGCACCGCAGCGCCCCGACCGCACTGGCGCAGCCGATTGCTGCGCTTCCTGGTGGTCGCCGGCCCCGGACTGATCGTGATGGTGGCCGACAACGATGCCGGCGCCGTCTCCACCTACACCCAGGCGGGCGCCCAGTACGGCACACATCTGCTCTGGGTGCTGCTCACCCTGCTGCCGGTCACCTATTTCGTGCAGGAAATGGTGGCCCGCCTCGGCATCGCCACCGGCCAGGGCCACGCCGCCATGATCTACCAGCGCTTCGGCACCTGGTGGGGGCGGTTCTCGCTGTTCGACCTGCTGCTGGTCAATTTCCTCACCCTGGTCACGGAATTCGCGGCGATCGCGCTCGCCGCGCAGGCCGCAGGGGTGGCGCCGGTGCTGGCGGTGCCGCTCGCCGCGGCAGGGCTCGTGGCGCTGGTCGGCACCGGCAGCTACCGGCGATGGGAACGCATGACGCTCGGGCTGTGCGCGCTCAGCCTGGGCTGGTTCTGGCTCGCGCTCGCGGCGCGGCCGGAATGGGGGCATGTGCTGTGGCACAGCGCGGTGCCGGATCTGCCGGCGGGCGGGCTGACCGGTTCGCTTGTGTTCCTGGTGATCGCCATCGTGGGCACCACGATCGCGCCCTGGCAATTGTTCTTCCAGCAGTCCTGCGTGGCGGACAAGCGGCTGCGCTTCGCCGATCTCGGCGCCGCGCGGCTCGATACGTTGATCGGCGCGATCGCGGTAGTGGCCTTCGCCGGCTGCATGATGCTGGTGGGCGATGCACTGCATCGCGCCGGCGGCGCCTACCGGGACCCGGCACAGATGGCCGGGGCGCTCGCCCCGCTGCTCGGCCGCGCCGGATCGGGGCTGATCCTGGTGCTGATGTGCAACGCGGCGCTGCTCGGGGCCACCGCGATCTCGCTCTCTTCGGCCTGGGCCTGGGGCGAGGTGATGGGCGGGCGCACCACCCTGGAGGCGCGCATGAGCGAGGCGCCGCGCTTCTATGCGGTCTATGCGCTTTGCGTCGCCGCCGCGGCCGCGCTGGTGCTGATCCCCGGCGCGCCGCTGCAGGCGATCATTCTCGGTGTGCAGGTACTCGCCGGCGTCATGCTGCCCTCGGCGATCGTATTCCTGCAATTGCTGCTGAACGATACCGAACTGCTCGGCTCCCGTTTCGTGAACCGACGCTGGAACAACTGGGTGAACTGGACCGTGATCGGCGTGCTGTTCGGGCTGTCGCTGATCCTCGCCGCCCAGGTGCTGCTGCCGGGCCTTGCCGCCTCCGCGACCTGATCCGAAGGAGACCCATCCGATGTCCGATCTCGCCTTCGATCCCCGCGTGGTGCATCCGCTGGACGACGCGCCGGAGGAGAAACTGTTCCGTCCCGACCTCGGCCGCATCCGGCTGACCCGCACGGTGCGGTTCTCGCTGCTGGCGCTGCGACTCTACCTGCTGCTGATGCTGGCCCTGCTCTCGGTGCGCTGCCTCGGTGGACTCTGACGCCGGGGCCGCAACGGCGCGCCGTGCCGCTCACGCGCTGTTGACCGGCGCGGATGTGGACGGCACGGCGGCGGCGTCAATATGATGCAGCCGTAATATGACGGCAGGCGGGCCGACAGGCGGGGCGTGCGATGTTGCAGTTCCTGCCGTTGGGAGACGCAGGACGATGGCCGGCGCGGCGTTGCCCGGGCCGTTTCCCCCTGGCGGCACCGGTCCCCGCCCGTCGGCCATCGTTGCTTCTCTGCGGCGCGGGGCTTGCCGCGATCGCGCGGCGGCATTGCAATTCTGCCGATCGTGACAATTTCCACTCGACACGGCGTCGGCACGGCCGCACCGTGACGAGGCCACCAGAAGGATCTCGACACAATGAGTACCTCAACCAACGAAACGGCCGACGGCCTGGCCGGCGTCCTGCGCAACACGATCGTGGAGCTGGTGCGCCGCGACGGCACCGATCTGTCGTCCCGGCAGCTCGGCGTGTTCCTGATCTGCTATCTGGAACAGGAGGCACAGACCGTCCGCGGCCTCGCCGCCCGGCTCAACGTCTCCAAGCCCGCCATCACCCGCGCGCTCGATCGCCTGACCGAGTTCGATCTGGTGAAGCGCAAGGCTGACCCGGCAGACCGGCGCAGCGTGCTGGTGCAGCGTACGCCGGGCGGGACCGCGTTCCTGCGCGAGGTCCGCTCCATCCTGCGCGTCGCCGCCGCCCCGCCGAAAGCCTCGGACGGCCGCGGTGCACGCGGCGGCCACGAGGCGCGGGTCACGCACTGACGGCACGACACCGGCGCCTGGCGGTTCGCTCTCCCGCCGCCGGCGCCTGGCCTCGGCCGAACATGGAAGAGGGCAGCGGGGGCCCGCCGGCGAGAGCCCGGCGGGCCCCGCTGGCGTATTCGTCGACCCCCGGGGTTTCCGTCGATCCCAGGGGTCCGACGTGCTACGGCGCCTCGGCCTCGAATACCTCGCGCGCCACGTTGGCGGCCGTCATCGCGCAGGGCCAGCCGCCGTAGAAGGCGACATGGGTGATGAGCTCGGAGAGCTCCTCCTTCGACAAGCCGTTGAACAGCGCGCGCTGCAGATGGCCCTTGAGCTGCTCCGGCCGGTAGGTCGCGACCAGCACCGCGCAGGTGATCAGGCTGCGGTCGCGCTTGGAGAGTTCCTTGCGCTCCCAGATATCGCCGAACAATACCTTTTCGGTGACGTCGATCAGCTTGGGGACGGTCGCGCGCACCTTGTCACGGGACGCGGTGGTGGGGGCTTTGGTCATGTGCGGTTCCTCCGTTCGTCATGATGGGCGGACGTCGGGGCAGAGTGCACACCAGCCGGGCGGTCCTGTCGAGCCGCCCCCCCTGCAGTCTTGCGCCGCCGGGTCGCGTGGCGGCGCACGCCTGCTCAAGTCCTTGACTTGAGCGCAAACCTCCAGAGGTTTGCTTAGCCGAGCAGCAGCCCCAGGCTCGCCACCCCGGCGGCCAGGCAATAATACGCGAACGGCGCGAGCGCCCAGGCCTCGTGGCCGCGGAAATAGCGCATCAGGAACGCGGTGCTGGCAAAGGCGGTGCCGCCGGCCACTAGTGCCGCCACCACCGAGATCCCCCACATCCCGTGCGAGGCTCCGGCATGCAGCAGCTTCGGCACTTCCAGCACGCCGGCGCCCACGATCACCGGAGTCGCGATCAGGAAGGAGAAATGTGCCGCGCCTTCATGCGTGATGCCGCGCAGCAGCCCGCCCACCATGGTGGCGCCGGAACGCGAGATGCCCGGAATGAATGCCAGGCACTGCCAGCAGCCGATCACGATCGCGTCACGCGCGGTCAGGGTGGAGAGCGCACGCAACGTCGCGGGCGGGCGCCGCCCGCGCAGCCGCTCGGCGCCCAGCAGCAGCAGCCCGTTGACGATCAGGAACAATGCCGCCACCCGCGGATCGCCGAACAGCCGGCGCAGCGGATGTTCCAGCACGAAGCCGATCAGCACCGCAGGCAGGGTCGCCAGCACGATCAGTCCGAACACGCGCCGGCTTTCCGCGACCTCATGGGCGGAACCGCGGCCGACGATGCCGATCGCCAGCGCCCACCAGTCGCGCCAGAAATACACGAGCAGCGCGGTGGCGGTGCCGAGATGCAGCATCACCAGGAACGGCAGGAAGGCCGGGGCGTGCTGGTCGATGTGCCAGCCGAGCACGGCCGGGGCGACCACGGCATGGCCCAGGCTGCTGACCGGGAACAATTCGGTGGCGCCCTGCAGCACCGCGAGGACGATCGCCTGGAGATGGGTCATGCGCCGGTTCCTGACGGAAACCCGGGCGGCGGGCAAGCCCGACCGGAGAGTATTGACCGCCCTTCCCGGCGGCCCCACGCCCGGCGGCGCCCGGCGGGCACAGGTATCGCGGGCCTACGTCTGGCAAGGCTTACGTCTGGCGGGGCACACGTCTGGCGCCGGGCACGCGGATCGCCGATCCTGCGCCGGTCGCATTCCGAGAGGTCCGCCCATGTCCGCCGGCCAGCACCCCGCGCACACCCATTGGGGCCCCGCCGATCAGCGCGGCGCCGCCAACCGCCTCACCGACGCGACGCGGCTCGCCGCGCTGCGCGCCGTGACCCGGGGCCTGGTGTTCGACCTCAGCCACATGATCGACGCCGGCGCCCCGTTCATGGCGCCCAACCAGACGCCCTTCCTCCTGTCGATCTGGGCGTCCTGGCGCGACAGCATCCGTCGCCGCCGCACGGCGGGCTTCCGCAACGACGCCGGGTCGAACGTGGAGCGGATCGAGATGACCGCGCATGTCGGCACCCATATCGACGCGCTCGGCCATTTCAGCATCGGCGGGCGTCTCTACAACGACGTCCCCGCCGCCGACGCGATGACCGACCGGGGGCTGGAGCGGCTCGGCATCGAGCACCTGCCGCCGCTCATCACCCGCGGCGTGCTGCTCGACCTGGCCGGGCTGGACGGCGGGGCGCATCTGCACCCCGGACGGGCGATCGCGCCCGACGAGCTCGCCCGCGCGGCCGAAGCCGCCGGGGTCGCGATCGCGGCCGGTGACGTGGTGCTGATCCGCACCGGCTGGGGCCGCTATTTCGGGACCGACAACACCCGCTACCTGGAAGGCGAGCCCGGCATCGACGTGGCTGCCGCACGCTGGCTGACGGCGCAGGGCGTGGTGGCGATCGGCTGCGACAACATGGCGGTGGAGGTGCTGCCGAACCCCGACCGCGGCCTCGCGCTGCCGGTGCACCAGCACGCGCTGGCCGAGGCCGGGGTGCACCTGATCGAGAACCTGGCGCTGGAGGAGCTGGCCGCCGCCCGCGTCGCCCGCTTCTGCTTCATCCTGCTAGCGGTGAAGTTCCGCGGTGCGACCGGTTCCCCGGTACGCCCCGTGGCGCTGGTGTAGCCCGGACGGCGCTCCCCAGAGCCGCGCTCCCCAGAGCTGCGCTCCCCTGGGCCACGCTCCCCTGGGCCACGCTCCCCTGGCGGGAGGGCGACACGGCGGCCATGGCCAGCGTGTCGAAGCCGGTGCCGACCACGCACCAGCCCGGGGCCGCGAAGGCGGCACGCAAGTGCGCCACGGTGGCGCGGCTCTCCCGGTCCACCGCGATCAGCGCCAGCACGACCCGGGGCGCTCCGGCCGTCGCGGCGCGCAGCGCGCCCGGCGTCATCGCCGCCGTCACCACGCGCACCCGCAGCCAGGGCGGCGCTTCGAGCAGGAACGGGCCGACCACGCCGACCCCGTCGTTGCCGCGCGGCAGCAGCACGAGCCCGTCGCGTCCCGCCAGTCGCGCCGCCGCCGTCGCGGCCGCGCGCGCCGGCTGCATCGTCTCCGGCCGACTGAGCAGCCCGGCAAGCGCCAGCGCCTGCACCGCCAGCACCGCCGCGGCGACCGCTCTCCCCGCCCGATGCGCCACTTCCGGGTGACCCATGCCCCGCCCCATGCCCTGTTGGCCCATCCCCCGCTGCCGCTCCCCGGCCAGCGCGCCGGCCAGCAGCAAGGCGAAGAACGGGGTCGCGAAGGCGAGGTAGCGCAGCTCGATCGGCGTGCTGTCGAACGCGAGGCCGAGCCCCAGCAGCCCCGCCGGCGGCGCCGCGGCGGTCAGCGCCAGCAGAAGCCGCGCCTCCGCCCGCCCGATCCCGCGCCAGCGCCATGCGATCACGCCGACCAGCGCCACCAGCCCCGCCGCCAGCGCCGCCCCCAGCACCAGCCGCGCACGCCCGGTCGCATACAGCGGCAGCCCGCCGAACACTGCCCCTGCCGCGTCGCGGCCGAGAAGCGCGAGGCCGGGCGCCAGCCGGAACGGCGGAAACTGGCCCGGCCGGCTGTCACGCTGGGCGAGGAAGAACCAGCCGCCCGCCGGCAGCCACAGCGCCAGCGCACCGAGGCACGCCAGGGTCCGGCCGAAGCCGGCGCGCCGCGCGGCACCCGACCCGGCCCGCCAGGCGCTCCAGCCCAGGGCCGCCACCACGGCGCCGGCAGTGAAGGCCGCCAGGTAGTTGGTGAAGCTCGCGGCCCCCAGCAGCAACCCGGCCGCACCGGCGCGGCGCAGCGCCGCGGCCGCCGGCATCCCGTCCCACCGGCGCAGCGCCAGCCAGACGCCGGCGAGCGCCAGGGCCTCGGCCAGGGCGAAATTGCGTGCGATCGCCCCCGTGTAGGCGAAGCCGTAGCAGCCGAGGGTGAACAGCATGGCGGGCGCCGCCGGCACGCCGGCCTCGACGGCGATCCCGCCCACCGCGGCGAGCGCGGCGAGCGCCGCCAGGACCGACAGCGCCCGTGCGGCCGGCAGGCCGGGGCCGACCCACCGCCGCCAGGTGGCCAGCGCCCAGAAATAGAGCGGCGGATGCACGTCGGTCGCGCGCAGCTCGGCGGCGATGCGCCCCGGGCCGGCGGTGCGGGCGATAACACGCCGCACCCGCCCGGCGGGGAAGACGCCGGCGGGCCAGTCCGGCCGCGGCGTGCCGGCGACCACGAACAGGCTGTAGGCTTCGTCGTATTCCGCCCCGCGCCGCACCGCCGCCCCGGCCAGCACGCACGCCCCGAGCAGCAGCACCATCGCCACGCGCATCCGCCGGCCATCGCACGGCCTGGTTGAGGAAGCGTTACGCCACCGGACCCGGAGGATGCACGAGCGGCGGCTATTCCACCGGCGCCCGCGAAGCATCGGACATCCCGGATGCCGGCGCCCTTGCCGGCGCGCCAGGCCATGCGAGGCGCGGTGCGAGTCCCATTGATCCAAGGCGGCTGAAGTCCACATATGGACTCGTGCTCTGGAAATGGAGTTGTCCATGGCTGGCCAGCCGACGGCCGCCCTCGCACGCGCAAACGGGGATCCGGCAAACGGGACCCTGTCCTTCGCGCAGCGGCATGACCCGGCGGTGCGCGAACGCCTCTCCGCCCCCGGGCTGCGCACCTTCTTCGCTGTCGCCGCGGAATGGGGGCTTGCCGTCGCGCAGCAGCGCATCCTGCTCGGCGGCATCGCCCCTTCGACCTATCACAAATGGAAGGGCGGCGCCGTCGGCACGCTCGCCTACGACCAGCTCGAACGGATCTCGCTGGTGCTCGGCATCTACAAGGCGCTGAAGCTGCTGTTCGCCGACGAGGCCGGCGGGATGCGCTGGCTCAAAGCCGCGAACACCGACGGGACGTTCGCCGGCGGCAGCCCGCTCGACCGCATGCTCCGCGGCAGCATCGACGATCTCTACGCGGTGCGGCGCTACCTCGATGGCTGGCGCGGCGGCTGGCCTTGAGGCCGGAGGCCGTCCCGACCGCCCGCTTCCGGGCGCGCACGCACCGCCTCATCGCGTCCCGCTGGCCCACCATCGGCGTCTTCGACACCGTCGCGGCGGCCGCCGATCTCGAAGCCGCGCTGCTGCTCGAATCGCTGACCAACGACCGGGTGAGCCAGACCCTCGCGCGACTCGACCGGCTCGACCGCGCGGAATGGGTGACCGGCCAGCCGGGCGCCACCTTGGTGATGGCCGCGTTCTGCCATCCGGCGCCGGGCGGCGGGCGGTTCAGCACCGAGGCGCTGGGCGCCTGGTATTGCGCGCGCGAGATCGAGACCGCGATCGCCGAGACGGTCCATCACCACACCGCGCGGCTCGCGCATTCGGCCAGCGGCTTCCGCCAGATGATCCAGATGCGCGAGCTGGTGAGCGGGATCGATGCGGTCTTCCCCGACCTCCGGGGCCTGCGCGAAGCCCACCCCGAGCTTTACGATCCGGTGAGCTACGCTGCCTCCCAGCCCTTCGGCGAGGCGCTCCGCGGGAGGGGCGCGAACGGCGCCGTCTACCGGAGCGTGCGGCGGACCGGCGGCACCAACGTCGTCGTCTACCGGCCGTCGCTGCTGCCGCCGGTCGTGCAGGGGGATCATTTCGACTACCGCTGGACCGGCAGCCCCACGCCGACGGTGGTGAAGCTGACCGGCGTCGGGGCGTAGCGCCGCCCGCGGTCATCCGGGTCTCGTCCTCCGGTATCGTCGCCAACGTCGGTATCGTGGCCAACGTCGTGTGGTCGCGGCCCGGCAGGGCCACGCTACCTCCAGCCCGTCTTCACGCCGGATCGCGCAGGCTGGCGATGATCCGGGCGACGCTGACCGCCGAGCCGACCACATCCAGGCGGCGCGCAGCCGCCTCCTGCGTCAGTCGGAACGGCGGCACGGTATCGAGGATGACGATCTTTTCCAGCGCCGGCGTCTGCATCAGCTCCGGCGCACCGCCGATGAACAGCCCATGCGCCGCTGCGGCGAACACGCGTGCCGCACCCGCCTCCCGGCAGGCCGTCGCGGCGCGCACCAGGGTGCTGCCGGTGCTGATCAGGTCGTCGACAATGACAGCCGTCTGCCCGCGCATCTCGCCCACCAGCCGGCCCCCGGTCAGGACGCCGGCGCTGCGGAACTTCTCCACATAGGCGCTGCCGACCTCGCGCCCGGTCAGCCCCGCCAGGGCGAGGCGGAACTGTTCGGCGCGCTTGGCGCCGCCGGCGTCGGGCGAGACCGCCACCACCGGCGCCGCGCCGAGCGCCGTCGCGAAATACCGGGCGAACAGCGGCGCGCTCTCCACATGCACGGTCGGACAGCGGAACGCGTTTTCGAACGCGGCGACGTTGTGCACTTCGACGGCGATCAGACGATCGACCCCCACCGCCTCGATCATCGCCGCCACGTAACGGGTGGTGATCGGATCGTTCGGCTTGGTGCGCCGGTCCTTGCGAGCGTAACAGAGATACGGGGTCACCGCGGTGACGCACGCGGCGCCGGCATCCTTCAGGGCGCCGCAGAAGAACAGCAGCCGGGCCAGCTTGTCGTTGGGGCTTTGCCCAAGGGAACTTTGCCCAGGAGAGCTTTGCACGGCCTCGCCGTGCAGGGCGTGGATGACGAAGGCGTCGTGGCCGCGCACGCCCTGCAACGGGCGTGCCTTGTGCTCGCCGTCCTCGAATGCGCGCTCCTCGTGCGGGGCCAGCGGCACGGCGAGCTCGGCCGCGACCAGGGTGGCGAAGTCGCGATCGGCACCGAGGCCGAACAGCGACAGGGGGCGGGTGCTCATGGTGCCTCCGTCTGGCCGAAGCCTGCGGCCCGGGCGAGCAGGTCGATCACTTCCCGATCGCTGAGCTGGGGGAACCGGCGATAGAACTGGCCGACGGCATCGAACTCGGGCGGCGCGCCGAGGCAGACCGTCTGGTCGGCCGCCCGGCCCAGGCGCCGCAGGCTGGAGGGCGAGGCCACCGGCACCGCGACGACCACGCGCGCGGGTGCCTGCCGCCGGATCGCGTGGACCGCGGCGAGCATGGTAGCGCCGGTGGCAAGGCCGTCGTCCACCACGATCACCGGCCGGCCGCCGATCGCCACCCTGGGACGGTCGCCGAGGTAGACGGCGCGGCGCCGCTGCAGCTCCGTCATTTCCCGTGCCTTCATCGCTTCCAGCGCCTCCGGCGAGATCGCCAGCGCCTGCAGCAGCCGATGGTCCGTGACCAGTTCGGGCGGGTCGCCCTCGGCGACGGCGCCGATCGCGAGCTCCGGCTGATCCGGGGCGCCGATCTTGCGCACCAGCAGCAGATCGAGCGGCGCGTCGAGCGCACGCGCCACCTCGAACCCGACCGGCACGCCGCCGCGCGGCAGGGCCAGCACCACCGGATGCTGCGCCCGCAGGTGGTCGAGCCGGACGGCCAGCCGGCGCCCGGCATCGGCGCGATCGTCGAAGAACAGCATGGGCCGCCTTTCAGACCGCTCCATTCCACCCTGCACGACGCGGCGATGCATTGATCCATATCAGCCGGTCGCCGGCGGCAGCCCCGCGGCCGCCGCTCGGGCGGCGATCGACGGCCGCGCACCGTGTCATGCCGCGGCAGTCAACCAGCGCGGGGCGGCGCGCAGGAAGCAATGGCTGGCCGCGAGATGCTGACGGGCCGCCGCGAGGCTCCGGGCCGCGAGCCGCGGGTCGGTCTGGCGCAGCGCCTTGCCGGCGAGCGCATAGCTGCGGGTCGCGGCGCGCACGGACAGGAACAGCGGCAACACCTGGCAGGCCCCGGGATCGCCGGCGATCTCCAGGTAGCTCGCCAGCACCGGCGCGGCGAGCGTCGCACCTCCGCGGATATGCAGATCCATCAGCAGAAAGGCCAGATCGTAGAGCCGGTCGATCGTCCCCAGCGCGACGTCGAACTCGAGGCAGTCGAACAACGTCGGCCGGCCGGCGAACAGGCAGATATTGGCCAGGCGCAGGTCGCCATGGCCGCGGCGCACGTCCCCGCTGTCGCGGCGGCGATCGAGCACCGGCGCCAGCGCCTCCAGCGCCGCCAGGGAACGGCCGCGCAGCACCGCGAGCGCGGTGGCGCGCAGCGGTGCGGCCACCCGCAGCAGCTCGCGATGGTTCTCCTCCACCGCCGCGCGCAGCCCGTGCGCGCCGCCGAAGCCACGGCTGGGCGCCGCGGCCCGGTGGAAGCGGGCGACGGTGTGGCCGAGGCTGTGCAGCAGGTCGGGCGTCAGCCGGCCGTCGTCGGCCATGCGATCGAACTGGTCGCGCTGGGCGAACCGGCGCATCACGACCACGTGATCCACCGTCTGGCCGCTGCCGCCGAGCGCGAGCCCGCCGTCGGCGGTGCGCACGATCGCCATGACGTCGAGATAGAGCGCCGGCGCGGTCCGCCGGTTCAGCACCAGTTCCGCCCGACAGGCTTCGGCGCGCCGCGCGCGGCTGGTGTAGTCCACCGCGGCGAAGCGGATCGCCCGCTTGAGCTTGTAGGCGCGCGTGCCCACCAGGAACACGATCGAGCAATGCGTCGCGACCTGCGTGACCGGCGCGCGGCCGTCGCCGTAGCTCGCCGGGTCGGCCAGGAACGCCACCGTTTCGCGCTGCCGCCAGGTCGTGTCGAGCGGCGGTGCGCCGTTCAGGACCGACACGACCGGTCTCCCTGCGGCTGCGGCCGTGCCGGCACGATCAGGCCGTCATGCTGTCGAGCGCGGCGGCCAGGGCGCGGATGCCGCCGCTGATCTCGATCGGGACAGCGCCCGGCTCCAGGCGCCGCAGCGGTTCGGGCAGCAGCGCCAGGGACGCGGCGGCATGGGCACGGGCGGCGGCGAGATCGGGCAAGCCGGGCACGCGCCGCCCGGCGCGCATCGCCGGGCGCAGCAGTGCCTCGCCCGCCATGGGTTCGTCGCACAGCGCGACCATGTCGCCGGCGATGCTGCCATCCGCCGCGTAGCGCCGATACACCTGCTTGCGGCCGGGCCAGGTCGCCTTGCCCTCGCTGCGCTTGCGCCGGGCCCGCCCGGCGTATTCCTGCAGCTTGTAGGCACAATCGAGCGCCGGGGCATCCGCCGCGGTGGTGAGGCTGGTGCCCACACCGAAGCCGTCGATCGGCGCGCCGGCCCGGCACAGCCGCAGCAGGCTTTCCTCGTCGAGGCCGCCGCTGGCGAAGATGCGGATGGCGTGCTGACCGGCGGCATCCAGGATCGCGCGCACCCGGCGCGCGTGCATGCCCAGATCGCCGCTGTCGATGCGCACCGCCAGCACCGGGCTGCCGGCGGCGGCGAGCCGCGGCGCCAGCCGCGCCACCAGGGCGGCGGCGCGTTCGGTATCGTAGGTGTCGATCAGCAACGTCAGGCCGCGTGGCCGCGCCTGCGCAAAATGTTCGAATGCCGCCTGCTCGGTGTCGTGCGCCTGGATGAAGGAATGCGCCATGGTGCCGAACATCGGGATGCCGAAGAGGCGGCTCGCGAGCACGGTCGCGGTGCCGTCGAACCCGGCGAGGTAGCTCGCGCGGGCGGCGAGCAGTCCGGCCTCCGCGCCATGCGCCCGGCGCAGGCCGAAATCGACCAGTTGCCGGCCCGGCGCGGCCAGCACCATCCGCGCCGCCTTCGATGCGATCACGGTCTGGAAGTGCACCAGGTTGACCAGCCGCGTCTCGATGATCTGCGCTTCCGGCAGCGGTGCGCTCACCCGCACGACCGGCTCATCGGGGAAAAATACGCTGCCTTCCGGCAAGGCATCCACGTCGCCGGTGAACCGCAACGTGGCCAGCCGGTCGAGAAACGCCGGGGGGAAGGCATCGAGCCCGCGCAGCCAGGCGAGATCGGCAGGATCGAGGCGGAGCCCTTCCAGGAAGTCCACGAGCTGCGTGAGCCCGGCAGCCATCAGGAAGCCCCGCCCGGGCGGCAGCTTGCGGACGAACAGCTCGAACACCGCGGTCGCCGTCATGTCCTGCGCCGCATAGGCCGCCAGCATGTTGAGCTGGTAGAGATCGGTCAGCAGCAGGCTTTCCGCTGCCGTCGCCTCGGTCCTGCTGCCGGGTGCTGCCATTCTGCCTCCCGTGCGGCCCAAACGTTGCCGCCCAGACGTTGCAGCCGAAGTGTTTCTCGTGCATCGTCACGAACCCGGCACCGCGTCCGTATCGTTGCGACCCGATCCTGCAGGACCGCATCGTGCGGGCGCGCGACGCTACGCCGGCAGCGGCACCACCGTGCTGGCCTGCGGCCCGTGCTCGCCGGGGTCGGGCGCGAGTTCGTAGCGCACCTTGTCGCCGGTCCGCAGATGGGCAAACCCACCCGCCACCACGCTGTTGGCATGGACATAGACCTCCTCGCCGGTCTCCGTCAGCAGGAAGGCGTAGCCATGCTCGGGGAAGATGCGGGCGATACGGCCGATCTGCGGCGCGGCATGCGTCTTCTCCTCGCCGCGCGCCCGGCGCACGTGATCCTCCAACTGCCGACGCACCCCGTCGAACGCATCCCGGATCGCAACATGCGCGTCCTCGTGCGCATGATGCGCGGCCGGCTCGCGCCCGACCACGATGGTGCGGCCGGGTACGTTCAACTCGATGTTGACGTGGTACAGCTTGCCCTGCTGGTGGTGCCGATGCTCCGCCTCCACCACGACCTGGCAGGAGGTGATGCGGGGGTGGAACTGCTCGAGCTCGGCAAGCCGACGCTCGACCTGTTCGCGGGCCGAGGTGTCCGTATCCATGTTCCGGAACGTGATCCGCGGCGGGACTTGCATGGCATGCCTCCTTGATCGACGCTTGCCTGCTAGCAGTGCGGCCCGGGTGGCGCGTTGACCCATGTCAAGACGCGCCGCCGTGGCGCCGGCGGAGCGCGGTCCCGCACCGATGACAGCCGGGTGGCCGAAGCCGCTCGGCGCGACCGGCGGATGGCCGCCCGCTGCACCGATTGATCCAGGTCAAAGACGGCCGCCGCCGAATCGGGGACAAGTGCAACCGTCCCTGTGATCCGCAAAGGAGACGCCCCGATGCCCGACGACCAGACCTTGCAAGCCCTCGTGATGGAAGAGCTCGAATGGGAGCCGAGCTTCGATGCCGCCCACATCGGCGTGGCGGCCAAGGACGGTGTCGTGACCCTGAGCGGTCACGTAGACAGCTACGCCGCCAAGGCCGCCGCCGAGCGCGCCGCCAGCCGGGTCCGCGGCGTGAAGGCGATCGCCGAGGAGATCGAGGTTCGCCTGCCCGAGGACCACAAGCACTCCGACACCGAAATCGCCGAACGGGCGCTCCGCATCCTGGGCTGGGACGTCGAGGTTCCGACCGACCGCATCCAGGTGAAGGTCGAGCACGGTGTCGTCGCCCTGACCGGTGATGTGGAGTACTATTTCCAGAAAGCCTCGGCTGAGGCGGATGTCCGCCGGCTGGGCGGCGTGCGCGGGGTGGTCAACCTGATCCGCGTCGGGCCCGGCCCGGCACCGGCCAGCGATCCCGCGACCGTGCGGGAGAAGATCGCCAGCGCCCTGCGGCGCAACGCCGAAGTCGAGGCGACCCACATCGCCATTGGCGTCGACGGCCGGCGGGTGCGCCTGAGCGGCACCGTCAGAACCTGGGGCGAGCGCCAGATGGCCGAAGCCGCTGCCCGCTCCGCTCCCGGCGTGCTGGAGGTGGACAACGAGATCACGGTGCGGCCGTAGAGATCCATTCGACGCATCGGCAGCAAGTCGACGCATCGGCAGCAAGGCCAGGGGACGGCGCCCCCGTGGCATTTCTGGTGTCCTGCCCCCTGCCCTTCGCAGCGAAGGCAAGGGATCGGAAGGCCACTGAAGATAAAGAGCTCGTGCGCCGATCCTGACCACTGACGACGGCAACGTGCGTCAGGATCGGCGCACGAGCGAACTGCCGCCTCCGGCCGCTCATCGCGATGCCAGGTGGACCAGCGCGGCGTCGATGCGGAGGAGCAGGCGGACCGCACGCTCCGACAGTGCGCTTTGCGGATTCGGGGTCCAGTCGGCGGCCGGCGCCTCGGCGATCGGCGGCGCCGCGGACGGGTTGGCCAGCCGATCGATCATGTCGGGCAGGGTGGTTTCGATGCGCGCGATCGTTTCGCGTGCGGACCGCATGAGCGCTGGGTCCTCGATCCGGATGTCCCGCAGGCTGATCTGGCCGAGTTCGCGCGCCCATTGCTCGCAGGCCTGCAGCAGCAGCATGCGCCGGCGCAGCGTCTCGTTACGCCCTGCCGCCGGGGCGCGCTGCTCGGAGCGTGCGATGGCGGCCAGCTCGTGGAACCGTTGTTCGGCGGCGAGGATGCGGGCCGCAAGGTGCGGCTCGGGCGGGCCGCCGAGCAAGCCGTGCCCGGCGCTGTCGACCAGCACGCCGAGGGCGCGGAGGAAGGCCGCGGTGGCGTCCTGGGTTGCCGCGTGCTCCCGCCGCACCAGCACGAGGCTCGCCACCAGCGCGCCGCAGGCCGCCCCCACCGCCGCTTCCTGGAGGCGCAGCAGCAGCAGGTCGGGGGTGAAATAGCCGAGCATGCCGAACAGCAGGCCGAGGATGATGGTGATCCAGAACACCATCGTGCCGTAGGCCGCCACGTTGGCCTGGAAGGCGAGGAACACCGCGACGACGATCGCCGCCATCGTAAGGATTTCGTGGCCCGACAGCACGGTGGCCACGAGCGTGCCGACGACCACGCCGGCCAGGGTGCCGAGCATGAACTGCACGCCCTTGGCGATCGATTCCGCACGCGAGCGGGTGCCCTGGAACATCACGAAGGCCGCGAACGCCGCCCAGTACCAGCGGTTGGGCGAGACGAGCTCGCCGCCGGCGATCGCCACGGCAGCGGCGATCGCGGTCTGGACGGCGGGCCGCAGCCCCGGCGCCGCCGGTGGCGGCGGCGGCGCGGCAGCCGGGGCAGCGGCGCGCGGCGGCGTGCGCAGCACCCGGTCCAGCAAGGCAAGCGCCGTGGCGAGCGGTCCGGAGCCGCCGGGCCGCGGCGGATCGGTGCCGTGCTGCACCGCCTCCACCGCCGCAAGGAGCGGGGCGCGATCGGCCGGCGCGCCCAGGTCCTCCAGCGCCACCCGCGCGACCCGCTCGGTGGCGAGCTCGAGTTCCAACAGGTGCAGCCAGATCGTTTCCTTGCCCGGCAGTTCGGCCGCGATCGCGGCCACCCGGGCCTGGGCCAGCATGACGGCCTCGCCGAAACGGTCGATGTCGCGGCGCAGCGCGGCGCTGGCCGGGGCGGTCCAATGGCCGGCGGCGAGGGCGGCGGCGATGCGGGCGAGCATGCCGGCGATGCCGGCGCGGATCGCGTGGCGCAGGCGGATCAGTTCCGCCTCCGGCCGGTCGCGCAACAGCAGGCCGCGGATCAGGGCTGCGTCGCCGGCGGCGAGCAGCAGCACGAGCAGGCGGATCGGCAAGGTCGGCGGCGGCTGGCGGGTGACGAGGCCGACGAAATAGGCGATCAGCGCAACGATGCCGAGCAGGGCGTAGCGTGGGCCGCGCGCGGCGGCCGAGGCGACGACGAACATGAGCGGCGGCACCACCATCGCCGCGGCGAGCGGCCGCGTGACCAGGAAGGCGGCAAGCGTCGTGGCGACGAAGGCGGCGAACGGGGCCAGCGCGATGGTGATCAGGCGCTGCCGCGGCGTGGCGTCGCGCAGGTTGGCGGCGATGAAGAGCGCAATGGCGAAGCCGAGAATCCGATCGGTGACCGGGATCGCGACGACCGTTCCCAGCGCCATGACCAGGAAGAACGTCAGCACCCCGGCGAGCGTGGCGGCGAAGGCGGCGCGCAGGCGGAGCGCCCCGGGATCGGGCGGGAACAGCGCGTCCACCACGAAGTGGGGAACCCGCGATCTCAGCGATGCCGGCATTGCGTTGCCATGGCGCTCCTGCCTGCCCGCGGGATGTGAGCCGCACCGGCCCGCCGAGGGCCCGCCTGCCGTCTTTTGCCCACATCCGCCCCCGGACGCCATGCGAAACGGACAGCCGCCCGCCGGGCCGGCCATCCCTGCCGCCGCGGTCCCTGCTATACCGCCCGGGCCTGCACCTGCCGCCGGAGGACACGCCGCAATGCACGACCCGATCCCTGCCCTGCTGGATGCACTGCGCGCCGCCCTCGGCCCGTCCGGCCTGCTCACCGGGCCGGCCGACACCGCGGCCTATGTGGAGGACTGGCGGCGGCTCTATCGCGGCCGCACGCCGGCGGTGGTGCGCCCGGCCGACACGGCGCAGGTCGCCACCGTGATCCGGCTCTGCGCCGAGGCCGGCGTGGCCGTGGTGCCGCAGGGCGGCAACACCTCCATGGTCGGCGGCGCCACGCCGGATGCCGACGGCCGGCAGCTCGTGCTCAGCCTGGCGCGGCTCAACCGGGTGCGCGCGGTCGATCCGCGCGACCTCACGATGACGGTCGAGGCGGGCGTGACCCTGAAGGCGGCGCAGGAGGCGGCGGCGGCGGCGGGCTGCCTGCTCGGGCTGTCGATTTCATCGGAAGGCTCGGCGCAGATCGGCGGCGTGCTGGCGACCAATGCGGGCGGCAACAACACGGTGCGCTATGGCAACGCGCGCGACCTCGTGCTCGGGCTGGAGGTCGTGCTGGCGGACGGGCAGATCTGGAACGGGTTGCGCCGGTTGCGCAAGGACAACACCGGCTATCCGCTGCGCCAGTTGTTCGTGGGCTCGGAGGGCACGCTCGGCGTGATCACCGCCGCGGTGCTGAAACTGGCCCCGGCGGCGCGGGAGACGGCGGTCGCTTTGTGCGCGGTGGCCTCGCCGGAGGCCGCGCTGGACCTGTTCGGCCGCTTCCAGGCGCATGATCCGGGGGCGGTGACGGCGTTCGAATACATGTCCGGCGCCGGCATGGGGTTCGTGCTGGCGCATATTCCGGGCGCGCGCCTGCCGCTGGCCGCGCCGGCGGCGCATTACGTGCTGGTGGAGCTGGCGACGCCGCGCCGCGACGCCGGCTTGCGCGCCGGGCTGGAGCGCGTGCTGGAAGCCGCGCTGGAGGCGGGTGAAGTGACCGACGCCGCGCTCGCCACGACCGAGGCACAGCGCGCGGCGCTGTGGCGGCTGCGCGAGGAGCATTCCGAGGCGCAGAAGCGCGAGGGCGCGTCGGTGAAGAACGACGTTTCGGTGCCGGTGTCCGCGGTGCCGGCGTTCATTGCGGCAGCGACCGCGGCCTGCCTGGCGCTGATGCCGGGCATCCGGCCGGTGCCGTTCGGCCATCTGGGCGACGGCAATATCCATTTCAACCTGGAACAGCCGAAAGATGCCGACGCGGCCTGGTTTCTCGCGCAGGACCACGCGATCATGGACACGGTGAACGCGGTGGTGCGGCGGTTCGACGGCAGTTTCTCGGCCGAGCATGGGGTGGGTCGGCTGAAGCCCTACATGATGCCGGAGTGGCGCGGCGGGGCGGAGCTGGATGCGATGCGGCGGATCAAGGCGGCGCTCGATCCGGGGGGATCCTGAACCCGGGGAAGGTGCTGCCGTGATGTCAGGCGCCGCGCCGGAATGATCGCGGCTTCTCCGTCGCACCGTCCGGGCCGTGGTGCCGGCTGCGGCCCGGAGCGCGATGCGGTTCCGCTGCCGTGGGTCCTGAGGTCCCCGCGCCGTCCCGGGCTGCTTGCGGCGCCGGGGTGGCGTTGGGGGAGCGGTTATGTTGTTATATCGCAACGATATGGGCGTGCGACCGCCGGCCCCAATCTAGTAGCCGAAAAGCGGTGGGCGGTAGCCGAGCGGACCGTGGTGCCGGATCGCCGCGGCTTCGGACCGCCGGCGCAGGCGGTCGGGGTCGGGCGCTGCCGCCGGCGCGCGCCGCGGGGGCGTGTCCGGCGCTTGCGGCAGGGTCTCGGGGGGCGTGATGCCGAACATCCGGCAGAGCGGGCGCAGCACCCGCCACAGGCGCGGGGCTGTCGCCAGTAGCGCCGTCATCTCCGGCTGCGCCAGGAGATAGGCGAACTCGATGCCGGACGGCACCGTTTCCGGCGACATCCGCGCCAGCCAGCCGTAGCTTCTGGGCAGGGTCCGGCGCGGCGCGGGGGGCCAGGTCGGCACCGCATCGGCGGGCATGGGGGCGGGTTCGGCGGGGCGGCGGCGGGACCTTGCCACCGGATGGGCGGCGATGGCGGCGAAGCGCTCCGCCGCCTCCGTGAGGCGGTTCCACAGCCGGGCCGCGAGGTCCATCAGGACCGGGTTGTGCTCGGCGCCGGTCGCCATCGCTTCCCGCAGCCCGCCGATGAAGCGGGCGAAGCGCCCGGCGAGGGCCCAGGCGCTGGTGGTGGGGGGAGAAGCGGCGGCGGCAGACATGAACGAAACAAGAACATAAATCCACCGCCATGTCAAGCTGTTTCGCGCCCGGCGTTTCGCGCCGGGGGCGTGGCGGCCCGGGCGGTCACGCTGGCCCGGCGGCGGATCGCGCGAGGCTGCGCCGGAACCGGCCGAGGGCGCCAAGGGCGATGCGGCCTGGTCGATGCAGCCTGGTCGATGCAGCCTGGTCGATGCAGCCTGGTCGATGCGGTCGGCGGCTGCCGCGCCGGCTGCGCGGCCTGCGCGCCAGGGGCGCGGCCGGGCCTTGCCGGCGACGCAAGCTGGGGCGTCCCGTCCGGCGGTCCCGGCGGCGGCGCGGAAGAGGGCGCGGCGATGGAGGATGGCGGGTTCGCGCAGCAGGCCGAATGCCGGTGGAACGAAGCGTCGCAGGCCATGCTTCGGCAGCAAAAGAAAGGCGCTTGTCGCGAAGTCTGTTGCGGGCTGGGGTGTTCGGCGGCCACGAGCCGAATGCGGCAGCCGGCGCCTCGTGGCTCGGGCAGGAAGCAAGGAAGGTTTAAACGCAAAGCACGCAAATGGCCGCAAACAGGCGCAAAGGCCGCGTGCCGCTTCGGCGCCCCTGCCCTATCGCGCGCGGCAGCGCAGGCTGCTCGCTCGGGCCGGTGCCGCCGGCCGGCCATTCCGCTCGGTCCATTTGCGCCTGTTTGCGGCCATTTGCGTTCATTTGCGTTTTGATCCTTCTTCTGCCGGCTGCGCATCAACAGGGTTCGCGATAAGAGCGAAAAGAAATGAACGCCCTGGTTGTCAGTCGTCATCCTGTGCGACGACGAAGTCATCGTCTTCATCGGGGTCCATGATCGCTAGCAGGCCTCGCGTCCGGCCAGGAGCGGCGACCGGGTTGCGCCCTTTGTGGACATCCAGAGGCTGCCATGGTGACGACCGACGCCGACTCTTAAAACGACCTTTGCAGCGTCGACTTTCGGGGCAAGTCAAGCTCCCCTGCGGGACACCCACTTCATGAGTTCCCGCGGTCTGTCCTTTCGGCTGAAGCTGGTGAGCCCACCCCCACCGGTTACACGATGTTTAGGCCCTGAGCACCGAGGAACGGGCTTGGCGGATTTCCCCAGTGGTCTCTCTCAGAGACATACATCAAAAGTCGTTCTGCCCGCGTGACACCGACGTAAAACAGCCTCTTCTCTGCCAAGATCTGGGCCGGCGTTTTGGCGTAATAATGTGGGAAACTGCCCTGGCGCAGCCCGATTAATGCGACGGCGCGATATTCGCGTCCTTTGGCGAAGTGGATTGTCGAAAGCCTAAGAGCCTTCGTGGGACTTGCGAACAAGCCAAGGTCCTCGATTGTGAGGTTAGCCATATCCGTGTTTTGTCTTCGCATATCCGCTTTCATTTCTTGGACGGACGCATAAAACATTCCGGATTGCTCTCGGTCGATTAGGCCCGCGTCGAGCAAGATGCCACCTGCGGCTTTCGACATGCCGTCGAGCCAATTGACCGCGCCACCTTTCTGAGCTAGCCGCTCCGCGGCATGCAAGAGTTGAATAATAACCACGCGACCATCGTGGCTGAACAAATCCAGGCGCCCGTGCCCCGTAATGTCTTGCACGGTATGGAATAACGCCCGTTCCAGTTGGCGCATGGTGTCGGGCATCAACTCGACCACCGCGCCGCAAAGCTGCTCTGCGAGCGAGGCAAAAAGTCGGGACCTCTTGTACGGTCGGGCACCTGGTCCGACCACGGGGACCGCAAAGTCCCTTAGCTGGCGTGATAGGTTAATCAGGGAGGCCCAATCCTTCGCGAGGATAGTAGCGTCCCCCAGCCCGATCTCGAGCTCCTCGAGCTTTGGTAAGAAGTGCTCGGTGATAGCCTCGAACGTTGTCGTGCCTCGAACCAGGATGGGGTCCAGCGGATCGGCCTTGAAGCGGCCATCGGCCGTCATGGCCGGATTGCGAGGAAATAGGCGCTCAGCGTGGGCAACAATACGTTTACTAGAACGAAAATTGTGACTCAGGGAGAGATCGAGGCGCGCCCCAATGTGGACACCAAAGGGTTTGACCAATTCTGGTCTGGCTCCGGTGAAGGAATAGATGGATTGTGCTAGGTCGCCCACGAGGAAGAATTTAGACAATCCCGCCGCGTGGACGAGTTTGAGAAGCTCGATTTGCAGTTCGGTCGTGTCCTGGAATTCATCGACGAGAATCCAGGCAAACTTTGCGGACAAAGAGCGGGCAATACGTGGATGGTCCCTCAGGAGCCTAAAGGAACCATAGATAATCGTCCCAAAGTCGATATAGCCGAGCTCCAAGCATCTGGCCCAAAAATACGGAGCGGCACGGGTTACCGGGGTGTTTTCCGCTGCCATCCCGACGACGCGCCCCGCGGCATCAACGCTCAGTGACTCGAACGCCTCGTAATCTGCTTGGCGAAGTTGGAAGTAGTTCACCTTAGTCGCCGCGTATCCAGCGATGGCCTCAAAATCGGGATTCTCCGCGTGTCAGTACGCGCATATTGCCCGCGAAGTCAGGCAGCTGCCAACCGTAGGGCCGGAGAATTTCGTGCAGGCAGAAGGAATGGATAGTGGAGACCCAGAGGTGTTGTTCGTCACCAGGATGAAGTTCCAGGCTTGCTCGCTGTTCGATTTCCTGGGCCGCCGTGTTCGTGTAGGTGATGCAACATGCTCTGCGTGGCGTCCCCCGGATTTCCTCTATGGCGGCTATCGCCTTAGCCGTGAGCGTGCGCGTCTTTCCGCTACCCGGACAAGCCGTCAGCAACAGGTTGCCATCGTGGACGACCGCGGCCCATTGTTGATTCGTGAGTTTCATTTTTCGAGCAGCCATTCCACAGCGTTAACTACGTAATCCGGCAGATCGCCGGCATTCTCTACGTGCCGACTGGCGATCTGGGCGAACCGAGCCTTCCCGAAGCGTTTTGCTGTCCGCAGGACCTTTGCTTTTAGCTCCTCTAGAGACTTCCCACCCCACAAAAGATGGGCGTCTATCTCATCGCTAAGTTTCGGTGCACCCAGGTCATCCGCGGCCGCCTTGAGCATCTCCAAATTTCCTTCGGTCGTGATTTCCCGCTCGAATGTCGTGGCTCCAAGAAAGACCTTGACGTGGTCGTTCTCGAGAGCAGCCAGATTAGCCGCGACCGGCACGTCATCGTCTGGCTGTACGTCGCCAGGGTCTTGATCCGCGTCGCCAATCACAGCACATTTCTTAGGTAGGCAAGTCGAGTCAAACAGACGCGCATAAGGTCCGAAATGCGTTCCGTGGATCGCGACGATCGAGATACCTTCCCGCTCAAGGTCGACACCCTTGACTTTTTTGATGAGAGGCGGAAGCAGGAGCAGTTCGGCGGCCCCCTCCACGAGCATGACCTTCCGCGCGAAGAGCAGGTTGGACTTTGTCGCATCCAGGTATCGGTTGAGATCGACGTGGTCCGCGGTCGTCAGGGCGGACGAGGAAGCCGGCGACGAGACAAATGGGTTTCCATCCGTCTGTTTTGTCAGCATGACAAAAGAGCTGATCGGAACCTTGGCCGTGACCTGCGTGCTGTGGGTCGTGACTATAGACTGAAACGGCAGCGCGCGTAGCGCCTCCAGCAGGGTGCTTTGGAGTTGGGGGTGAAGGTGTGCCTCGGGTTCCTCGATCAAGATGAGCTCGCCCGCCGATTTTCCTTTGGCGGCACGCTTGCGAAAATACTCGACCAGCATAGCGATAAATAGGATGTTGTTCAGGCCCAAGCCATTCCTGCGAGGCTCAAAACTGTGGACCAGATCATTACTGAGTAGTATAATTAGATTCCGAATGATTGATTGAAAGGATGGCGATGATAAGCCCAAGTCAACATCCAGATCGAACGCTGACCCTGTTATCTCCTTGAACGCCGCGTCAATTGCCGCACCGATAGTCTGAATCGTTGGAGACGCCTCTATTCTCGTGTTGGCTTCCTCTACGGCGGCCACAAGCGCTGCCTGTTCGGCAGGGGCGATGGTGCTCACATCGATCAGCTTGGCGAGCGACGAACGCCTGCTTTGCTGGAGGTCTGCTTCAACGTCGCGAAGAGCTGGAAGGAAAATGACCAAGTAGTATTGAAGGTACTGAAGCCCGACGCTCGTCGCACCAAAGTCTGCGTTCTCGAGGTCCCATTCAATCTGCGCGAGATCAACTGCAGGGTTGCCGCCCCCAAAGAGCTCCCAGCCGTAATCGTCAAGGGATAAGCCGCCTTCGTGTTCGCCTTTGGAAATTGCTTCTCGGATCAACCGCTTGGGTCGAAAACGATAGAATACCCGAGCGCGGTTATCTTCGATCTGCGTGCCATGAAGAAGGGCTTCCTCGTTTTCATTACCTTGGAAGCCTGCGAACTCTACACCGACGAGAACCTGGAAAGGAGCCGACTGATCGACCTGACAATGAACGTCTTCCTTCTGAAGCGCACGGTAGGCCGAGGACAGCTGAACATCGAGGCATAGGCGGAGAGCGTGGAGAAGGTTGGATTTTCCAGTGTTGTTCTCGCCGATGACCGTCGTCGATGAGTTGGTAATAGGGACATCAACCAACTTCAGTGATCTGAAGTTCCTTATGACGATCCTGCTTAACCGCATGAGTTCCTCCGGTGCTTATGCCCCTGTGCACACTGTTGCATAGCCGCGGTGATGCTGGAAGGGCCCTGCCGCTGGCGGTCAGATCGGAGTCGTCGGCAGCGAGCGGACCGACGAGGTGAGGTAGTGTAGGCCGCCATGGTGGAAGCAACGAGACCGGAGGTCGCGGTGTTAGTAGCTATGGCACGGAACATCCGGTTGCTGGAAGCGAGCCAAGATCGCCCGGTGTTGGCACGGCCCGGACTTGTAAAACCCCCTTCGAGCATGTCCGCTCCCGGCCAACCCCGGTCGTATGGAAGCGATCGGCGGATGCTCCGACATGAACTGCGCGCGCCCGCCGTCCAACCCCATCAAAACCTCTCTGCCGAGGCACCAGTGCTCGGCCCCACGCCGAATCACCCGTCCGGGTCATGGCACGAGCCGCCCCCCTACAAATCGATCCAAGACAAATGCCCCCCCTTCCCGGCCCCGGTATCCAGGAACACCGCCTCCCCCCCCCGCGCCCCCCGCCGCCGCCACGGACGCCCGTCCGTGCTCCGCCGGTCGTGGCCGCAATAGACGGTGATGGCCGGCGGAATCCGATCCACCCAGCGCAGGCTGCGTTCCGGAAACCCGTCCGTCTGCGTCCGCCCGGTCGGCTCGCCGTACAGGGCGCGCGCCTGCGCCCCCGTCGCCCGCCGCGCGCCGAGCGGCACGGATGCGGCCTCCAGCATCTCGGTATGGAACCCGCCGTGCACGAACACGGTGCGCCCCTGTTGCAGCCAGAGCGGCGCCCGGTCGAGCTCGGCGCGGGCGCGGGCCGCGAGCGGCGGGTCAAGCTGCGCCAAGGTGCGCGCCAGTTCCCCCTCCGTCCGCAGCGCCTGGCCGTCGAGCGCGCGCGCCAGGCGATGGTCGTGGTTGCCGAGCAGGAACAGCCCGCGCCCGGCGTCGATCAGCCCGAACATGAGCGCCAGCGCCCGGTCGCTGTGCGGGCCGTAGTCCGTCAGGTCGCCGAGCTGCACCACGAAGCGGTCGGTCGCCGCGGCGTAGGCGAAGGCGCTCGCGTCGCCATGCACATCGCCCACCACGCGGACGCGGGCGCCGGCGGGAATGGCGAGCGGCGGGAGGACGCCGGCGGGTGCGCCAGAGGACGCGAACGCCGCGGTGGCGTCGGGCGAAGGATCGGAAGGCGGTCCGTCCTCGGCGATCATGCCGTGCCCGCAGCGGCAAGGCCGGCCGTGGGCGCCGCGAGGCTATGATGCAGCCACCAGCGCGCCACGCCGCCTGGCGCCCACGCCCCGGCGCCAGCCAGGTCCAGCGCGAAGATCGGCAGCCCCAACCGGCCGGCCGCCGCCGCAGGCAGCGCGGCCTGGTCGGCGAGGCGGAGATCGTTGCGGTACCATAGAAAAACCGGCCGGTCGGCGGGACGCATCCGCAAAACATGCGCCTTGCGGGGCGGGCTGCAAGAGGATCGCGGCCCCCCCCTTTGCGCCCGCCTTCCGGGCCCGTCCTCTGGATCAGCCGGGCGCGCCCTGCTCAGGGCTACCGCCTGAACGGGAAATCGGCGCTGGTGGCAACTCCTTCACCGCGCTGGCGGGAGAGATTGGCGCGCAGCGCGCGGCGGGGTGAGGGTTCCGTGCCTCGTGCCCTCACCCGCCGTGCTGCGCACGGCGACCTCTCCCGCGAGAGCGGGAGAGGTGAGGCGCCGGACGGTCCCGCGCCCCTGGTGCCCGACCTCGCTTCGGGCGCATACTGATCGCATGGACAGCTTTATCCGCCGTATCCCTGCCACCACCCTGCGCCGCTGGCTCGACGACGGGGCCGAGATCGCCCTGCTCGACGCGCGGGAGGAGGGCGAGTTCGGTGCCTCCCACCTGTTCTGGGCGGTCCCCTGCCCGTTCTCGCAGCGCGAGCAGCGCGCCCGCGCGCTGCTGCCGCGCCGGTCCGTCCGCCTCGTCTGCCTCGATGACGGGCGCGGCGTGGCCGAGGCGCTGGCCGCCTGGCTGATCGCCGACGGCTACACCGACGTCGCCGTGCTCGACGGCGGCACGCGCGCCTGGGCCACCGCCGGCGGCGAACTGTTCAGCGGCGTCAACGTCCCGTCCAAGGCGTTCGGCGAATGGGTGGAACACCACTACGGCACCGAAAGCGTCGATCCGCCGGAGCTGAAATCCTGGCTCGATTCCGGGCGCAAGATGGTAGTGCTCGACAGCCGCACGGAAGCCGAATTCCGCCGCATGTCCATCCCCTCCGGCATCAGCGTGCCGGGCGGGGAACTCGCGTATCGCATCGGCGACCTCGCGCCCGATCCGGACACGCTCGTGGTGGTGAACTGCGCCGGGCGCACCCGCAGCATCATGGGCGCGGAAAGCCTGCGCCGGGCGGGGATCCCGAACAAGGTCGTGGCCTTGCGCAACGGCACCATGGGCTGGGAGCTGGCAGGCTTCCGCTGCGAGCAGGGCCGCACCGAGCGCTTCCCGCCCGGCGCGCCGAAATCCGCCGCCATCGCCTTTGCCCGCGCCGGCGCCTTTGCAGAGACGTCCGGCGTACGCGTGGCGACGCCCGAGCAGGTGGCCGGCTTTGCCGCCGATCCCGCGCGCAGCCTCTATCTGCTCGACGTGCGCGATCCGGCGGAGTTCCGCGCCGCGCATCATCCGGCCAGCCGCAACGCCCCCGGCGGGCAGCTCGTGCAGGCGACCGACGGCTGGATCGCGGTGCGCAACGCGCGGATCGTGCTGCTCGACGACGACGGGGTGCGCGCGCGCATGGCCGCCGCCTGGCTGCGCCAGATGGGCCAGGCCGACGTGTTCGTGGCCGAAGGCGGGTTCGCCGCGCTGGGCGATCTCGGCCCCGCACCGGGCGCGGTGCCGGAGCTCGCCGCGCCGGTCCCGACCATCGAGGTGCTGCGGCTGACCGAGGCGCTGGATGCCGGCACGCCGACCGTGATCGTCGATGTCGCCCGCAGCCTGGACTATCGCGACGGGCACATCCCCGGCGCGGTCTGGGGCGTGCGCGGCCGGCTGGGCGTGCTGGCCGCGGCGCTGGCCGGGGCGCGTCTCGTGGCGGTGACC
Source organism: uncultured Pseudomonadota bacterium (assembly GCA_963832525.1). GTDB lineage: Bacteria > Pseudomonadota > Alphaproteobacteria > Acetobacterales > Acetobacteraceae > JAJZVS01. The sequence continues at coordinate 14,259 of CAWHUC010000008.1, read as the reverse complement.
TCGCCCGACGGCGCGCTGGCGCGGCTTGCGGTGGCGGAACTGCAGGCGCTCGGCGCGGCCGAGGTCGTGGCGCTGGAGGGCGGCACCGCCGCCTGGCACGCCTTCGGCCGGCCGCTGGTCAAGGACCGCACCACCCCGCCCGACGCTGCCTGCGTCGATGCCTATCTCCGTCCCTACGACCGCAACTCCGGCGTCGAGGCGGCGATGCGGGAATACCTGTCGTGGGAGATCGAACTCGTGCATGCCATCGCGCGCGACGGCACGGTGCGGTTCGGTGTGGCCGCGCACGCCTGAGAATTCGTGAATGAAGGCCCGTCTTCCGCCGAAGACGCCCGGAAATCCGGGTATTTTCAACGGGCATTCATTCCCAGGTCCGGTTCCTCTTTCGCGCTTTGAGCTGCCTCCCACGCGCGGCGGCGGTCCCGCGACCACTCCGGCGCATGCCCTGGTGCGCGGCGCGGGCGCAGCCCTCGGCGCCGCGCTCGACCTGCTGCTGCCGCCCGAATGCCTCGTCTGCGAGGCGCCGGTCAGCGCGGCGGGGCTGTTCTGCGCCGATTGCTTCCGCGCCACGACCCTGATCGCCGATCCGGTCTGCGCCCGCTGCGGCCTGCCCTTCGCCTCGACCGGCGCCGCCGGGCGGGACGGCATCTGCGCGTCCTGCGCCGCCGCGCCGCCGCGGTTCGCGACCGCCCGGGCCGCGCTGCTGTACGACGCCGGCGCGCGGCGGCTGATCCTGCCGTTCAAGCATGCCGACCGGCCGGAGATCGCGGCGCGCCTGGCACCGTTCCTGCTGCGCGCCGGCGCCGCCCTGCTCGACCGCGCCGACCTGCTGGTGCCGGTGCCGCTGCACCGCCGCCGCCTGTTCTCCCGCCGCTACAACCAGGCGGCGGTGCTGGCGCTGGCGCTGGGGCGGCGGGCACGGCGGCCGGTCCTGGTCGATGCGCTGTGCCGGTTGCGGCCGACCGCGCCGCTCGGGGGGAAGACGGCGGCCGAGCGGGAGGCGGCGCTGGACGGCGCCTTCGCGGTCCGGTCCCGGCGCGCGGGGGCGCTGGCCGGGCGGTGCGTGCTGCTGATCGACGACGTGCTGACCTCGGGCGCGACCGCGAACGCCTGCGCTTCGGTGCTGCTGGCGGCGGGCGCGCGGCAGGTGGACGTGCTGGCCGCGGCGCGCGTGCCCGACCCGCGCGGCGGGTAAGCCCCGCGGCTTCCTTTCCCTCTTGCAGGAGGGAAGAAGGCATCGCCTGTCCGGCTGTGTTCTTGCACTGCGGCACGGCCTCCCCTACATGCACTTATTCCCGAGAACCGCCCGGAGCCTGCCCCATGGCGCGCGTCACAGTCGAAGACTGCATCCAGAAAGTCCCGAACCGCTTCGACCTGGTGCTGTTCGCCGCCCAGCGGGCCCGCAACCTGGCCCGCGGCGAGGAACTCACCGTCGATCGCGACAACGACAAGAACCCGGTCGTCGCGCTCCGCGAAATTGCCGAGGAAACGATCGAGCTGCCGCGGCTGGAGCAGGACCTGATCCGCTCCCTCTCCCGCGCGCCCGAGCCGGAGCCGGCGGACGAGGAAGTGCTGGACCTCATCCCCACCGACCAGAACATCTTCGGCCTGCAGGACGTCTCGGCCGAGGAGGAAGCCGCCGCCCTGGCCGCCGAGGCCGAGGAGCTGTCGCCCGAAGACCTGGAAGCGGCCATCGAGGCGGAGCTCGCCGGCAAAGCACGCTGACCGCCGCATGACCCCGGGGGGCAAACCGCACAGCGATCCGGTCCCCGTGCGCGCCCCCGAGGGACTGGCGCCCGGAGGTGTGGCACCCGGAGGTGTGGCGCTGGGGGACGGCACCAAGCGGCGGCGCCGTGGCGGCCGGTGTGGACGTCCCCGCCGCGCCGCTCATCGACCGGGACCCCCGCGCCGCCCGCCCTGCCGTCATCCGCCAGTTCGAACTCACCGAAAAAATCCACGCCTACGACCCCAAGGCCGACACCGGCCTGGTCGACGCCGCCTACGTGCTGGCGATGCGCGCGCACGGCGCGCAGCGGCGCGACAACGGCGATCCCTACATCACCCACCCGCTCGCGGTCGCCGACATCCTGGCCGGCTACCGGCTGGATGTCGCCTCCATCGCCACCGGCCTGCTGCACGACGTGATCGAGGACACGCCGGTCAAGCTGGCCGAGATCGAAGCCCGCTTCGGGCCCGAGATCGCCGGCCTGGTCGACGGCGTCACCAAGCTGACCCGGCTCGAACTGCAATCGGACCGCACCAAGCAGGCGGAGAACTTCCGCAAGCTGGTGCTGGCCATGAGCCGCGACATCCGCGTGCTGCTGGTCAAGCTCGCCGACCGGCTGCACAACATGCGCACGCTGCATTTCGTCGCCGATCCGGACCGGCGCCGGCGCATCGCGCGCGAAACGATGGAGATCTACGCCCCGCTCGCCGAACGCATCGGCATGGAGCGGGTGAAGGAGGAATTGCAGACGCTGGCCTTCGCCCAGCTCGAACCCGAAGCCTACGACACCATCCAGGCCCGCCTCAACTTCCTGCGCGGCCAGGGTGCCGACGTGATCGAGGACGTGCGCGCCGAATTGCGCCGCGTGTGCGAGGCCGCCGGGATCGAGGTGCTGGAAGTGACGGGGCGGGAGAAATCCCCGTTCTCGATCTGGGAGAAGATGCAGCAGCGCAACGTGACGTTCGAGCAGCTTTCGGACATCATGGCCTTCCGCATCGTGGTGCCGACGCGCGCGGCCTGCTACATGGCGCTCGGTGCCATGCACGCCGCTTTCCCGGTCATCGCCGGGCGATTCAAGGACTACATCTCGACCCCGAAATCGAACGGCTACCAGAGCATCCACACCGGCGTGACGTTGCGCGAGCCGCGCAACCAGAAGATCGAGGTCCAGATCCGCACCTTGGAGATGCACGAGCAGGCGGAAGCCGGCGTCGCCGCGCACTGGCTGTACAAGCAGCCCGACGCCTCCGCCCAGGACCTGCACAAGCTGCGCTGGGTGCAGGACCTGCTGGAAATCCTGGAGAACTCCGCCGCCCCGGACGAGTTCCTGGAGAACACCAAGTTCGAACTCTACACCGACCAGGTGTTCTGCTTCACGCCGAAGGGCGAGCTGATCCAGCTGCCCCGCGGCGCCACGCCGGTCGATTTCGCCTATGCCGTGCACTGCCAGGTCGGCGACGCCTGCGTCGGCGCCAAGGTGAACGGCCGGCTGATGCCGCTGCGCTACCAGTTGCAGAACGGCGACCAGGTCGAGATCATGACCTCGCGCGGCGGCACGCCGTCGCCGCAATGGGAGCGCTTCGTCGTCACCGGCAAGGCGCGCGCGCGCATCCGCCGCTTCGTCCACCAGCAGCAGCGCGCAGGAATATATCGACGCCGGGCGGGCCGAGCTGGCCAAGGCGTTCCGCCAGGCCGGCGTCGACGGGTCGGAAAAGGCGCTGGAGCCGGCGCTGAAGGCGCTGAAGCAGCCGGGGCTGGAAGACCTGTATGTCGCCGTCGGCAACGGCAACCTCGGCGCCGAAGGACGTGGTGCACGCGGCCTATCCGGAACTGCGCCAGACCGCGCGCGCCCCGCGCATGGTGCCCACCTTGGCGCCGCGCCCGGCTGCGCGCGGCGGCCGGGGCGAAGGCGCGATGGCGATCACCGGGCTGGTCCCCGGCATGGCCTATCACTTCGCCGGCTGCTGCCATCCGGTGCCGGGCGATCCGATCGTCGGCATCGTCGCCACCGGCAAGGGCGTGACGATCCACGGGCGCGACTGCCCGACGCTGGCGGGCTTCGCCGCCACGCCGGAACGCTTCATCGACGTCGACTGGAACCCCGACGCCGCCGGCCGCGCCAGCGCGCACACCGCGCGGATCAGCGTGATCGCCGACAACGAGCCCGCAGCGCTGGCCGAGATCACCAACGCCTGGCGAAGCAGGACGGGGTGATTGCCAACCTGCAAGATCGTCAACCGCCAGCAGGACTTCATCGAGGTGCTGATCGACGTCGACGTGCGCGACCTCGGCCATCTGGCGAAGGTGATCGCCGGCCTGCGTGCCGCCGCCGGCATCAAGAGCGTGGAGCGGGCGAAGGGATGATCCTCGGCCTGGGGTCGGACATCTGCGACATCCGCCGGATCGAGGCCGCGATCGCGCGCCACGGCGACCGCTTCCTGGAACGGGTGTTCACCCCGCTCGAACGCGCCAAGGCGCTGGCGCCGCACCGAGCGTATCCGCGCCGCCACCTTCGCCAAGCGCTTCGCGGCCAAGGAAGCGGCGGCCAAGGCGCTGGGCACCGGGTTCCGCCGCGGGGTGTTCTTCTCCGACCTCGGCGTGGTCAACCTGCCGGGCGGCCAGCCGACCCTGCACATGACCGGGGGTGCGGCAGATCGGCTCGCTGCGATCACGCCGGCGGGGATGGCGGCGGTGGTGGCGCTCGACGATGACCGACGAATATCCTTACGCTTACGCCCAGGTGATCATCTCCGCCGTCCCCACCACGCTTGCTTGACGCCGCCCCGCGCGTGGGGTTGATCCGCCGTACCCCCTCACCCGGACCCTCCCCCCGCATGGCCGCGAGCAAGGCGAAACCCACCACCAGCGGACTGCGCGAGAACGTCAAGACCATCGTCTATGCCGGGCTGATCGCGGTCGTCATCCGCACCTTCCTGTTCGAGCCGTTCAACATCCCCTCGGGCAGTATGATCCCGACCCTGCTGGTGGGCGACTACCTGTTCGTCGCGAAATACAGCTACGGCTACTCCCGCTACTCGCTGCCGTTCTCGCCCGACCTGTTCCCGGGCCGCATCTTCGGCGCGGTGCCGCATCGCGGCGACGTGATGGTGTTCCGCTACCCGCCGGATCCCTCGATCGACTACATCAAGCGGGTCATCGGCCTGCCGGGCGACAAGGTCCAGGTACAGAACGGCCAGTTGTACATCAACGGCACCGAAGTGCCGCGCCAGCCGGACGGCACCTACGTGGACGACGAAAGCGGCATCGGCATGATGCTGCGCCGCTACCAGGAAACCCTGCCGCCCTCCGATCACGGCAAGCCGGTCGTGCATGACATCCTCAAGGCCACCGACCAGGGCGAGGCGAACAACACCGGCGTCTATACCGTGCCGGCGGGGGAATTGTTCGTCATGGGAGACAATCGCGACAATTCTGCCGACAGCCGCTTCTGGGGCTACGTGCCGATGGAGAACCTGGTCGGCAAGGCCGAACTCATCTTCTTCTCCATCGACGCCCACGATCCCTGGTGGGAGTTCTGGGAATGGCCCTTCGAGATCCGCTGGGGGCGGATCGGAATGGTCATCCACTGACCCAACCGATCCCCCGACCCATGGCCGCATCGGGGCAGGAGGCGATCGAAACCCTGCTCGGCCACCGCTTCGCACGCCCGGACCTGCTGCGCGAAGCCCTCACCCACCGCTCCGCCGCGCCCCGCCGCGGGCGCGGCAGCGGCTCCAACGAGCGGCTCGAGTTCATGGGCGACCGGGTGCTCGGCCTGATCGTCGCCGAATGGCTGGTCGAACGCTTCCCGCACGAACAGGAAGGCGAACTCGGCCGCCGACTGGCCCACCTCGTCTCCCAGCCCGTGCTCGCCGAAGTCGCCGAAACGATCGGACTCGGCGCCGCCCTCGCCGTCTCCCCCGGGGAAGCCAGAGCAGGGGTCGCAGCCCGCGCCACGGTGCGCGCCGATGCGCTGGAAGCCGCGATCGGCGCCCTGTTCCTCGACGGCGGCCTCGAACCAGCCCGCCGCTTCGTCCGCCAGGCATGGCAAAGCGCCATGGACCGCCAAACCGACCCACCGCGCGATCCCAAAACCAGCCTGCAGGAATGGGCACAAAAACGCGGCCACCCCCTGCCCGCCTATACCGTCACCGACCGCTCCGGCCCCCCACACGCCCCCCACTTCACCCTCACCGTCGCCGTCGGCCCCCACAGCGCCAGCGGCACCGCCACCACCAAACGCGCCGCCGAACAACACGCCGCCGCCGCACTGCTGCAAACCCTGGAGGGGGCATGAACGGGAAACTTTCTGAGGTGGGCGGGCAAGGAAGGCCAGGGGGCGCTGCCCCCTGGACCCCCGCCAAGGGCACGGCCCTTGGAACCGATCCGTTGGTTCGGAGCGGGTGGGGGTGTCTTGGGTCCGGCGCGGGGCTGCGCGGAGCGGGGCGTTGGGCAGAGGGAAGGGCGCATCGGCGCCCTTCCCTCTGCCCGCGCCCCGCTCCGCGCAGCCCCGCGCCGGACCCAAGACACCCCCACCCGCTCCGAACCAAGAGAATGGGGTCCAGGGGACGAGTTCCCTGGCGGGGTCCAGGGGCAGAGCCCCTGGCCTTCCTTGCCCGCCTGCCCCAAGAAGCTGCCCGTCCATGACCCGCTGCGGGTTTGCCGCGATCCTGGGGGCGCCGAATGCGGGCAAGTCCACGTTGCTCAACCGGCTGACCGGGGCGAAGCTGTCGATTGTTTCGCCGAAGGCGCAGACGACGCGGTTTCGGGTATTGGGTGTGGTGATGCGGGGGGAGAGCCAGGTTCTGCTGGTGGACACGCCCGGCATTTTCCAGCCGCGGCGGCGGCTCGATCGGGCGATGGTGGCGGCCGCCTGGGGCGGGGCGCGGGATGCCGATCTGGCGCTGTTGCTGGTGGATGCGCGGGCCGGCGCGACGGCGGCGGTGCAGGCGATTGCCACGGCGCTGGGGGCGAGCGGGCGGCCGTGCTGGCTGGTGCTCAACAAGATCGACCTGCTGGCGCCGGCGCGGCTGCTGCCGCTGACCGCGACCTTGTCCGCCCTGGCGCCGTTTGCCGCCACGTTCATGGTGAGTGCCGTGACCGGCGACGGGCTGGACCGGCTGGCCGAGGCGCTCGCGGCGGCGATGCCGGAAGGGCCTTGGCTGTATCCGGCCGATGACCTGACCGATCTGCCGGACCGGCTGCTGGCCGCCGAGATCGTGCGCGAACAGATTTTCCTGCAGACGCACGAGGAGGTCCCCTACGCCGCGACGGTGGAGACCGAGTCCTGGCAGGAGCGCAAGGACGGCAGCGTGCGCATCGAGGCCACGGTCTATGTCGCCCGTCCCGGCCACAAGGCGATCCTGATCGGCGAGCACGGCGCGCGCATCAAGGCGATCGGCGCCCGCGCGCGCCACGAGCTGGCGGCGCTGCTGGAGCGGCCGGTGCATCTGTTCCTGAACGTGAAGGAACGGGCCGGCTGGGACGAGGAGCGGGCGCGGCTGCGCGCGATCGGGCTCGACGATCCCGGCTGAAGGCGGGGGCGGGCTGAAGACGGGGTCGGCGTGCGGCGGCTCAGCCGCAGGCGCAGCCCGGCGTGGGTCCGGCGTCGGCGCGGACCACGTGATGGTCGATCCATTCCGCAACCAGGCGCCGCGCCTCGGTTTCCGAGGCTTCCGGGTGGTGGATGCGATAGAGCGTCGTGCAGGCCTGGAAGGCACCCATGTCGTCGGTGCCGAGCTGGCGCAGGTCGCGGTAGGCGGTGACCACCGCACGTTCACAGCGGCGCGCGATCCGGCTCGTATCGTTGCCCATCAGGCCAGGCTCCTTGTTGCGAATAATTCGCAAATCCCGACAAGCATAGGCAGTTCGCCGCCAGCCGGCAAGCGCAGGAGACGAGCCGTTTCGGGGCACTGCCGTCCGGCACGTCACCTCTCCCGCAGCGCGGGCTTGGGCCGCGAAGCGGACCAAGGTCGCCGTGCGCAGCACGGCGGGTGAGGGCGCGAGGCACGGTTCCCTCACCCGGTTCGGGCGCGTGACGCGCGTATGGCTCCCCTTCCCCCGCAATGCCGTGGGTTAGCGGGCAGGGTCGGATGCCGCTTCCAGCCCCATCGCCTGCGCCAGCCGGTCCAGCCGGCGCAGGATGCTTTCGCCGCCGAACACGCCGTGCGATGCCTGCAGCCGCAGCACGAGCCGCCCGCCGTCCGGGCGCAGCGACGTGCCGGCCAGCAGATCCGGCGTGCCGGCCGACAGCGTGTAGGCGAGTCGCAGCGCCATCCCCAGCACCTCCGCCCGGTGCGCCCCGGCGACATCGAGCAGCGCGCGTGCCGGCCGCAGGAAGCCGATATCCGGGTCCGCCTCGTAGCGCAGCGCCACGGCCAGCGCGAGGAAGGCGCGGGCGTGGTGGTCGAGCCCGATGCCGGGTTGGCGGAACACGCGCAGGAACGCCTGCTCGGCGCGGAATTCCGGGTGGTCGTGGCTGCCGAGGTCGGACATCCAGCAGGCGGCGGTGCGCAGCCGGGCGGCGTCGGCGGTTTCGTTCGGAAACAGCGGCGCGGTCCAGTCGATCAATGCGGGCGGCAGGGTCGGATCGCGGCCGAGGAAATGCGCGTAGTGGCAGGCGGCGGCGAGCAGCGGGTCCTCCGCGCGCACCGCGTCCGGCACGCGGCGCAGGTACCAGCCCTCGCGCAGGCCGCTGGCGCTGAACACCACCCGGCGCAGGGTGGCCGGGCGCAGCAGCCGGCGCAGCACCACGGCGGCGAACGGCAGGTCCTCGATGCGCCGGCGCGGCATGCCGGGCAGGCGCTCCAGCGCGCGCCTTCCCGCTCCGGCGATCATGGTGGCGAGCGCGCGCGCCTCCTCCCGCCCGATGGCGTATTGGTGCACCATCTGCAACGGATAGGCGAGCTGCGCCATGTGCACCCGCGCCAGCGCCCGCCAGGCACCGCCGACCAGATAGAGATCGCGCCCCTCGGCTTCCGCCAGCCAGGGGATCGCGGCGAGGTCGGCATCGACGATCGCGCGCGCGCGTTCCACATCCCCGCCCGCGCGTTCGGCGAGCCGGATCACGCCGAGGCCGAGCGTGCATGCGCCGCCGTGCCCGCCGCCGGTGATGCGCACCAGTTCGAGCGAGCCACCGCCGATGTCGGCCAGGATGCCGTCAGCGTCGGGAATGCCGCACAGCACGCCGAGGGCGGAGAAATCGGCCTCCTCCGGCCCCGACAGCACGCGGATCGCGACGCCGGGCATCCGCTCCGCCAGGGCGGCAACGAACTCCGGGCCGTTGGAGGCGTCGCGCACCGCGGCGGTGGCCAGCACTTCGATCGGATCGGCGCGCATGGCGCGCGCCACCGCGTGGTAGCGGTGCAACACGGTGAAGGCGAGCTCCATGCCCTCCGCGTTCAGCCGGCCGCTCGCCTGCAGGCCGCGACCGAGTCGCAGCACCGCTTTTTCGTTGAAGATCGCGACCGGATTGCGTCCGAGTCCCTCGTAGACGACGAGACGGACCGAATTCGAACCGAGATCGACGACCGCGCAGCGCGGCAAGAGGGCCATGTCAGTCCTCGATCCCGCGTTCGGCACGCCGCATCGGCGCGCCCGGCGGGATGGTCAGCAGCGGGCCGTGCAGCGCCGAGCCGCGGCCCGACAGGGACGGATTGGTCATGAAATAATCATGTGCGGAGACCGGCTTGCGCCCCGCCGCCACCCGCCGCCAGGTGCCGTCGGGCGACAGTTCCCATGATTGCAGCGAGTCCTTCAGGTTCACCACCATGATCTGGTCCAGCACCTGCGCATGCACGGTCGGGTTGGTGATCGGCACCAGGCTTTCCACCCGCCAGTCCATGTTGCGCTCCATCCAGTCGGCCGAGCTGATGTAGACCCGCGCCTGGCGCGAAGGCAGCTTGGCGCCGTTGCCGAACACGCAGATGCGGCTGTGTTCCAGGAACCGCCCGACGATCGACTTCACCCGGATGTTCTCCGACAGGCCCGGCACGCCCGGGCGCAGGCAGCAGATGCCGCGCACCACCGCCATGATCTGCACCCCGGCCCCGGAGGCGCGATAGAGCGCGTCGATCAGCGCCACGTCCACCAGGCTGTTCAACTTGATCCAGATGCCGGCGGGCCGGCCGGCGTGGGCGAAGGCGATCTCGCGCTCGATCAGTTCCATCAGCGCCGGGCGCAACGTGAGCGGGGAGAAGGCGATCGCCTCCATCCCCTCCGGCCGCGCGTAGCCGGTGAGGTAGTTGAACAACCGCGCGGCGTCGCGGGTCAGCGCCGGATCGCAGGTGAAGAACGACAGGTCGGTGTAGATGCGCGCGGTGATCGGGTGGTAGTTGCCGGTGCCGAAATGCGCGTAGGAGCGGACCGAGCCGCCTTCCCGCCGCACCACCAGAGACAGTTTCGCATGCGTCTTCAGGGCGGCGAAGCCGAACACCACCTGCACCCCGGCGGCTTCCAGGGTGCGGGCGAGGCGGATGTTGGTTTCCTCATCGAACCGGGCGCGCAGCTCGATCACGGCGGTGACGAACTTGCCCGCCTCCGCTGCCTCGATCAGCGCCTTCACGATCGGGCTGTCGCGGCTCGTGCGATACAAGGTCTGCTTGACCGCGATCACGGTCGGGTCGCCGGCGGCCTGGCGGAGGAACTGCACCACCACGTCGAAGCTTTCGAACGGGTGGTGGACGATGATGTCCTTGGCGCGGATGGCGGCGAAGCAGTCGCCGCCGAAATCGCGGATGCGCTCGGGGAAGCGCGGCGTGTAGGGCGGGAACAAAAGGTCCGGGCGGTCGTCGACGATGAGCTGGCGCAGGTCGGCGACGCCGAGGATCCCCCGCTGGACGAAAATCTCGTCGGCGCTGGCGCCGAGCTCGCCTGCCACCAGGTCGGCGAGCTCGTCGGGCAGGTCGGCGCTGAGCGTGAGGTGGATCGCGACCCCGCGCCGGCGGCGCTTGAGCGCGGTCTCGTAGGAGCGGACGAGGTCTTCGGCTTCCTCCTCGAACTCGATGTCGGTATCGCGGATCAGGCGGAACATGCCGTGGCCGGCGACGCGGAAGCCGGGGAACAGCCGATGCAGGAAGCGGCCGACCAGGTCTTCCAGCATCACGAAGCGGATCGGCTGGCCGGGACCCGACGGCAGGCGGACGAAGCGCTCCACCTGCGCGGGGAGCGGGATCAGCGCGCGCATCCCCTGCCCGTCATCGGGGCGGGCGAGCCGCAGCACGATCACGAGGCCCATGTTGGGGATGAACGGGAACGGGTGCGCGGGGTCGATGGCGAGCGGGGTCAGGACCGGAAACACCCGCTCCATGAACCAGGCTTCCAGCCAGGCGAGATCGTCCGGCCCCAGTTCCGCGGTTTCGCCCACGACGATGCCGGCGCCACCAAGCAGGCCGCGCAACTCCACCCAGACCCGCTGCTGGTCGGCGAGCAGGGTTTCGGTGCGGCTGCGGATCTCGGCCAGTTGCTGCGCCGGGGTGCGCCCGTCCGGACTGGGCGCGGTGACGCCGGCCTTGGCCTGGCCGATCAGCCCGGCGATGCGGACCGAGACGAATTCGTCGAGGTTGGCGGCGCTGATCGAGACGAAGCGCAGGCGTTCGAGCAGCGGATGGCGGGGGTTCTCGGCTTCCTCCACCACGCGGTGGTTGAAATCGAGCCAGGAGAGCTCGCGGTTGAGGAAACGGTCCGGGCTGTCCGGCGCGATGCCGGGCGCCGGCGGGGCGGTGGCGGCGGGGCGATCCGGGGCGGGCGCGAGCAGTTCGGGCGCGGAGGGTGGGGGCATGGGCGGAGCTTACAGGAGCGGCGGGGGGGGCCGCGAGGGGGGAGTGGCCCATGGCCGTTTCCCCCTGGCCGTTTTCCCTGGGGGCGAGGCGTGCATGATCGGCCTGAAGTTCCTGCGGGTGGGCCGGGGTGCCCCTTCTCCGGAAAGAACGAATTGATGAATATCAAGCGGATCGAGCATATCGCCATCGCCGCCCGGCCCCTGGCACCGGCGAACGACCTGTTCCGTGACATTTTCGGGATCGCGCCCGCATACGAGGCGCAGATCGGCTTCATCCGGCTCGCGATGCTGCGGTCGGGGAGACCTGTCTCGAACTGCTGGAGGGCCGGGACGAGGTGCTGGCCGCGATCGGCGATGCTGCCGTCTGCACCCTCAACGCGCCGGGCCCGGCGCAGCACAGCGGGCCGGCGGCAACAGTTACGGACGGCCCGGTCGGATCGTCGGCAGCGTGAAACTGCCGGCGGCACATCTGCTCGACCCCGAAACCAACACGATGCTGCCGGCGGCAGCATCGCAGCCAGTGCGGATGCGCTGGCGCTGGTGATGCTGGGCCACAAGGACGTACGGCTGGTACGACGCGTCGCTGTCGGAATGGGCGGTCAATCCCGCCCCGCCGATGGAGACCGGCTGGTGTCTCTGCACAGGGGTTTTGACTGGTTGGACGACGGCTGATATTCCATGGCGGCACCCGAACCGGCCCGTCGGTGGCGCTTCTGGTTGCCATCAACGCTGACAGCCTCGAGCCTCTCTACGTTGCTTCGCTGTCGCAGCCACGTACAAGCCACGGTGACAGCGGCCAAAATCACCGTGCAGACGGCAACTTTGCGCCCTGGCTGCGGGGCGGGCGGGCCTTCGAGACACTACTTAAATGGTTGCGCGACAATCACTAGATATCATAAAGGTTGATCGCCTAGGCAAAAGAACGACTCCACAGAGGGACCTTGGACCTTCACGCTCTAAAATTGCTGCTTCAGCGGCACTTCACTGACGGACTGGTCACAGTCGTCGGCTCGGGACTGTCGTGCGCCGAGGGGTTGCCTGGGATGGGGGCCCTTGCAGACTATCTTCAAGGGACGATCGAGGCCGACCTTTCCGCAGACGACAAGAATCGCTGGTCTGAGGTGTGGCCCTTGATCAGGGCCAGCGGCCTCGAGGCCGCGTTGCTGGTAAAGGCGCCTACGCCTACGCTCGAGGCCGCCATCGTCGCAAGGACGACTGAACTCATCGCGCAGCGTGAACGCGACATCGTTGCAGAGGTATTCGCAAAGACCCGAGTCCTACGATTTACCCGGTTATTGAAACATCTCCTAAAGCCCGAAACGGGAGTGCCAGTCGTTACCACGAACTACGATTGCCTGCTCGAAATCGCGACGGAGGAGGCTGGCCTTGGCGTCGACACGCTTTTCGTGGGCCAGTTTGCCGGACACCTAAACGAAAAAGAAAGTAGATTTAGCTTTTGCCGTGATGTCTCAATCAAGAGAAGGAATGTCGTCCATTTTCGCTATCAGCAACGGGTGAACGTCTTCAAGCCACATGGTAGCCTAGACTGGTACTATCGCGAGGGGAAGCCGGTCCGCTATGCTGGTGAACTCCCCCTACCTCGGTTGATCATCACGCCGGGTCTGAACAAATTCCGGAACGGGTACGAGAGTCCCTTTGATCGCCACCGTGATCGCGCGAACCGAGCAATTGACAATGCTAGCCGCTTTCTTGTGCTCGGTTATGGGTTCAATGACGATCACCTCGAAACGCACCTAAAGCCGCAGATCAAGAACGGCATTCCGAGCTTGCTGCTCACGCATACGCTTTCTGATAACGCGCTCAAGCTCGCGCGCGATCATGCCAACGTCATCGCAATTCAGCATGGATCCAATAAAGGCAAGGATGGTTCGTGGGTCTTCGTCGATACGATGGAGCATTTCGTCCCGGATCTTGCCCTATGGGATCTCGATGCTTTCGTTTCGGAGGTCCTCGAACCATGACGGACGCTGCGCTTCAGTTCATTGATCACGACAAGATTGGCAGGGTCGCCTCTGTTGACACGAGTTGTGTAACGGTCGACGTGACAAATTCGGTTCTGTTGACCCGCATTGGCATCGGCCAACTCCTCGCCATACGCGGCGCGACGGAGCGAGAATATCTCATCGCAATGACCGAACGCGTGACACGAAACATGCGCGAGGAGTTGCCGGACCTAGAAGAGGCAGGCGAAGATGACCCAGTCTTGCGCACGGTTCCGACTGACCTTGTTCAGGCGGTCTTGATCGGGACGTTCCGTACTGTTGATGGTGCGAAAGCGAACACCTTCAAGCGCGGAGCGGACAGCTTTCCGCAGATTGACCGAGATTGCTTCGTTGTCGAAGGTGGAAATCTCCAGCGCTTTATGGGAATCCTGGGCGCCGGCCTTTCTGCGGATGAGCGGTTGAAACTCGGCACGTTCGTTGCGGACCGCTCGGCTGACGCAATTGCTAGCGGCGATAAATTCTTCCAGCGACACGCCGCCATTTTGGGAAGCACTGGATCAGGCAAGAGCTGGGCCGTGGCGCTCATTTTGGAGCGAGCGGCCAAGCTGAAGTTTCCGAACATCATCGTCTTCGACATGCATGGTGAGTACGCGCCGCTCGCCGACAAGGCGGCCGGTGGCTTCGCCCGGCAATTTCGCATCGCCGGACCAGGCGATCTGGAAAATCCGGGCGATGGTGTGTTGTTCTTGCCGGACCAGCAATACGGTACCGAAACGAAGGCACCCACAGTA
>CAWHUC010000007.1:0-231621 GCA_963832525.1 uncultured Pseudomonadota bacterium | reverse complement strand
TCGCTCGGCCTGCTCCGGCGCGGCCACGTCGTCGAGTGCGACCGCGGCCGGCTGGTGGCAGAATACGTCGGGCAGACGGCGGTGCGCACGCACGCAGTGATTGATTCGGCGCTCGACGGTATTTTGTTCATTGACGAAGCCTATTCGCTGGCCGGGCGTGGCGCGGAAGATTTCGGCAACGAAGCCATCGAGACGCTGCTCAAGCGCATGGAAGACGACCGCGACCGGCTCATCGTCATTGTCGCCGGCTACACCGAGCCGATGGAACAATTCATCGCCTCGAACCCCGGCCTCGAATCGCGCTTCACGAACTATCTCAATTTCCCCGATTACAAGCCGGAGGAACTGCTGGAAATTTTTCATCGCATGGCCGCGCAAAGCGGGCTGGTGTGCGCGCCGGAAACAGAGAAAAAAGTGCTGGCCATCTGCGCGGACCTGCACGCCGCGCGCAACGAACAATCTGGCAACGCGCGCGAAATGCGGAACCTGTTCGAGTCCGCCGTGCGCAATCAAAGCACACGGCTGGTCGCCAGCGGACAATGCGACCGTGACGCGCTCACCCTGCTGTTGCCTGAAGATTTGCCCGCCGATTTTGAAACTGGAATGCCGGCACCTCCGGAAATCAAACCGGCTTCATCAAGGATTGCTCCGAGGCCGGGTTGAAATCTAATTCTGGAACAGGCATTCCTGCTGTGCCTCGTCAAAATCTTCCAGCGGCAGCGCGGAAATCTCGATGTCAAAAACAATGGCGCCTGCGGCCTTGGCTTGCGGCGGCTTTTTTTTGAGCGTATAATTCCAAACCGGCATGGCTGACACTCCTCAACAACTGCCGCGAACGCTCTGGATTGGCATCCTCCTGCTCCTCGTCGTGCTTTGCATGGCGTATGCGCTTTCGCTGATGGAATTGAATCGCGCCCATCAACGCGCGTTGCCCGTGCTCGGCCCGGTCGCCGGCTTCACGCTCATGAATCAGGACGGCCGGGCAACGACGCTCGCCGACCTGAGCAACCACGTCTGGATCGCCGACATCATTTTCACGCGCTGCGCCGGACCGTGCCCCATCATGTCGCAACAAATGAAGTCGCTCCAGGACGCCCTGCCGCAAACGAGCCGGGCCAGACTGGTGACGCTGACGACCGACCCTGATTTTGACACGCCGCCGGTGATGAAAAAATACGGCGAACGTTTTGGCGCGGACTTCAACCGCTGGATGTTTCTGACCGGCACCAAGGCTGAAATCGCCGGCCTGGCGGGTGACAGCTTGAAATTAAGCGCCGTCCCGGTGAAACCGGAAGACCGCAAGAACGACGCCGACCTGTTCATTCACAGCACGATTTTTGTTATTGTGGACAAGCACGCGCGGCTGCGCGGAATTTTTGAAACCCAGGGCGACGGCGTGAATTGGACGAACGTTCAGCCGCGCCTCATCACCACCGTGCGCCAACTCGAACGCGAGCGATGACCGTTCACGACCTGCCCGCCGCTCAAGGTTCTGATTCACGCCAGCCAGTTCCCGGAAAAGGTCCGGCGCGATCTGCTCGACTCGCTCCGCGCGCGGCGCGTGAACCACAAATTCCATTACGACAGCGTCAAGCAGACGCAAAAATGGCTCGCGCTGCATCAGGCCTGTTCGCCCACGCGCAACGATGCGGATTGCGCCGCGATTTACGACCGGGGTTTTGCAGCGGCAGCGGCACGGGTCAAATCGAAGGCGGTTCACGTCATCGGCCTCGGCTGCGGCGGCGGACAAAAGGACACGCGCCTGCTGAAATTGTTGGCGGTGTCGCCGCCGGTCTCGGCAGCGATGCGGGCTTCGGTGTCCGCTTCGCTGCTGAGCCCCTCCAGGCACAGGAACCGCACGTCGCGGATCCCGAGCGTCTCCAGCATCGCCGTCAGGTAGGGCGTCAGAAAGTCCGGTTGCCGCGCGGCGCTGCCGGTGATCCGCCCGCCCGCGGCAACGACGACGTAGCTCGGCCGGTCGGCCAGCCGCCCGACCTTGCCCGCCGGCGTGCGCCGGAACGTCCGCCCGACCCGCAACACCTGGTCGATCCAGGCCTTCAACACCGCCGGCACGGTGAAGTTGTGCATCGGCGTGGCGATCACCAGCGCGTCGGTCGCTTCCAGCTCGTCGATCAGCCGTTCCGATTCCGCGAGCGCCGTCGCCTGCGCGTGGGTTCTTTCCGCCTCCGCCGCCAGCATGGCGGCGGCGAAGGGGGCGTCGACCAGCGGCGGCGGGATGGCGGCAAGGTCCCGGCGGATGACCGCCATCCCCGGTGCGCGCGCGTGCAGCCGTTCCAGCACATGCTCCGCCGCCGCCCGGCTGGCGGAACGCTCGAACCGCGCGCTGGCGGCGACCAGCAGGACCGATCTCACGGCAGGTCCCGGCGGAAGTGCAGCCCGGTCGCCAGCAGGCCGCAGCGGAAATAGAACCGCTGCGCCAGCGCGTTGTCGAGCCCGGTATCGAGCGTCAGCCGCGCGCACCCAGTAGCGGCCGCCGCAGCCGCGACGCCGTCCAGCAGGAGCGCGCCCACCCCGCCGCGTCGGGCCCCATCGCAGACGACGAGGTCGTCGACATGGACGAAGCGGCCGTGCATCAGGTTCTCGCTGATCCGGTAGCCCGCCGCGCCCAGCACCTGCTCCGCGCGCCAGGCGGCGAGCAGCCGATAGCCCTGGTCCCGCTGGCGCTGCACCTGCGCGACCAGTGCCGCCGGGTCGGCACGATGCGGGCGCAACTGCTGCAGGGCGGCGGCGCAGGCGCCGATCTCCGCCTCCGTCGCCGCTTCGCGCAGCGTGATCCCGCTCACGCCGCGACATCCGCGGGTGTGACGTCGTGCACGTAGCGCATGCCGATGGCGAGCCGGTTCCACAGGTTGATCAACCCGATCAGGGTGGTGAGATCGACGATCTCCTTGTCGGTGAACTGCGCTCGCAAGGCGGTGTAGTCGGCGTCCGGCGCGCGCGTCGCCGCGACCAGGGTGAGCGCTTCCGTCCAGGCCAGCGCGGCCCGTTCGGCGTCGGTATAGAGTGGCGATTCGCGCCACGCGTTCAGCAGGTGCAGCCGCTGTTCGGTCTCGCCGTGTGCGCGCGCACTTTTGCTGTGCATGTCGAGGCAGAAGGCGCAGCCGTTGATCTGGGAGGCACGCATCTTCACGAGCTCGATCAGGCCGATCGGCAGGCCGCAGCCCCGGATGTAGGTCTCGACACTGCGGACCGCCCGATAGGCGTCGGGGGCGATGCTGGCGGGCAACAGGCGCTCGGCATGCATGGCGACGATCCTTCCACGGTGATGCCGCCAGAATGGGAGGCCAATGGCCTAACAGCCAGGGCCAAGATGTGCTAATAGGACTGGGCCATGGGATCGGACCCGCCGCACCGGCTCGGGCCGGCCGCGCTGGACCGCGGCACGGCGGCGCCACTGGCGGGGCAGCTCTATCAGCGCATCCGCGCGGCGATCGCGGACGGCCGGCTCGCCGGCGGGGACCGGCTGCCGTCGGCGCGCGGGCTCGCGGTCCAGTTGGGCGTGGCGCGCGGCACGGTGGACGCCGCCTACGCGCGGCTGGCCGGCGAGGGGTATCTGCTCGCCCGTGGACCCGCGGGCACGATCGTATCGCCCGACCTGCGCTCGGGCGTGGGCGTGCCGGCGCCGGAAGCGCCGGATCACACGGCGGCGCCCACGCCGGATCCCGTGGTGGCCCCAGCCGGGCTGGTACTGCCGTTCCGGGTCGGGCTACCGGCGCTCGACATGTTTCCGCGCACCGTCTGGGCGCGGCTGACCGCGCGGGCAGCGCGACGTCTCGGCAACACCGGGCTCGCCTATCCCGATCCGGCCGGGCTGCCGGTCCTGCGCGAGGCGATTGCGGCCTATCTCGCGGTGTCGCGCGGGCTCGCCTGCCGGCCGACGCAGGTCGTCGTCACCGGGGGCTACCAGGCAGCGATCGGTCTGCTCGCGCGCCTGCTGCTGCGCGCCGGCGACCGGGTCTGGTTCGAGGAGCCAGGGTATTACCTGGCGCGCCGCGCGCTGGAAGCCGCCGCCGCCGCGATCGTTCCGGTTCCGGTCGACGAGTTCGGCCTCGATGTCGACGCGGCGCAGGCGCGCTCGCCGGACGCGCGGCTTGCGGTGGTGACGCCGGCGCACCAGAGCCCGCTCGGTGTCGCCTTGTCGCTGCCGCGCCGCCAGGCGTTGCTGGCCTGGGCCGCAGCGGCCGGCGCCTGGATCGTGGAGGACGATTACGACAGCGAGTTTCACTACGTCGGCGGCAAGCTGCCGGCGCTCAAGAGCCTCGATGCGGCGGATCGGGTGATCTATGTCGGCAGCTTCAGCAAGACCCTGTTTCCCGGGCTGCGCCTCGGCTACCTCGTGCTGCCGGCGGCGCTGGTCGGCGCGGTGACGGAAGCGATGTGGCTGACGAACCATGGCGAGCCGTGGCTGGCGCAGTCCGTGGTGGCCGAGTTCATGAGCGGGGGCAATTTCGCCCGCCACCTCAGGCAGATGCGTGGGCTCTATGCAGCCCGGCGGGCGGCGCTCGCCGATGCCCTGGGCGCGGCGTTCGGGCCGCGGCTGCAACTCGCGTTGCGGCCGGGCGGCCTGCACCTGCTGGCCCGCTTTCCGGCCGGCGCGTCCGTCGGTGACGACAGCGATACCGCGATGGTACGTCGGGCGCTGGCGCGGGGGCTGGCGCCCACCGCGCTCTCGACCCAATTCATCGATGCGGGGCGCGCGCAGGGGCTGTTGCTCGGCTTCACCAACATCCCCGCGGATCAGGCCGGTGCCATGGCCGAAGCCCTGCGGCAGGCCCTCGGGTGATGTCGCGCCGTTGCCGGGGACAGCCGGAGGCTTGCCCCGATCCGGCGCCGCCGCCATAGACCACCCCGGAGCCCGCCATCGGAGAATCTCGTGCCCATGCCCGCCATCACCCTGCCCGACGGTTCCGTGCGCCATTTCCACGCGCCCGTTACGGGCACCGCGGTGGCCGAGGCGATCGGCCCCGGCCTCGCCCGCGCCGCCCTGGCGATGAAGCTCGACGGCAAGCTGGTGGACCTTGCGACCGAGATCGAGCGCGACGCGGCGGTGACCTTCATCACCCGCCGCGATCCCGAAGCGCTGGAGCTGATCCGCCACGACGCGGCGCATGTGCTGGCCGAGGCGGTGCAGGCGCTGTTTCCCGGCACCCAGGTCACGATCGGCCCGGCGATCGAGACCGGCTTCTATTACGACTTCGCCCGCAACGAGCCCTTCACGCCGGAGGATTTTCCGGCGATCGAGGCGAAGATGCGCGAGATCATCGTCCGCGGCGCGCCGTTCCGCCGCCGGGTGATCGACCGCGAGGAGGCCATCCGCTTCTTCCAGGACAAGGGCGAGAAGTACAAGGCCGAGCTGATCCAGGACCTGCCGAAGAGCGAAACGATCAGCCTCTATTCGCAGGGCGACTGGGTCGATCTCTGCCGCGGCCCGCACATGCGCACGACGGCCGACGTCGGCCCCGCCTTCAAGCTGATGAAGGTGGCCGGCGCCTACTGGCGCGGCGATCACCGCAACGCCATGCTTAGCCGCATCTACGGCACCGCCTGGCGCGACCAGAAGGAACTGGATGCCTATCTGCACCAGCTCGAAGAGGCCGAACGCCGCGACCATCGCCGCATCGGCAAGGAGATGGACCTGTTCCACATCCAGGAGGAAGCGGTCGGCAGCATCTTCTGGCACCCGAACGGCTGGCGGCTGTACCGCACCGCCGAGGCCTACATGCGCCGCCGGCTCGATGCCGCCGGCTACCAGGAAGTGCAGACGCCGCAACTGGTGGACCGGGTGCTCTGGGAAGCGCTCCGGCCATTGGGAGAAGTTCCGCGAACACATGTTCATCGCCCAGGTGGCGGACGAGGACAAGACGCTCGCGCTGAAGCCGATGAACTGCCCCTGCCACGTGCAGATCTTCCGCCAGGGCATGCGCTCCTATCGCGAACTGCCGCTGCGGCTGGCGGAGTTCGGCGCCTGCCACCGCTACGAGCCCTCCGGCGCGCTGCACGGCATCATGCGGGTGCGCGCCTTCACCCAGGATGACGCGCATATCTTCTGCACGCGAGGACCAGATCGCGCCGGAAACGGTTCGTTTCGTCGCCCTGCTGTCGTCCATCTACCGCGACTTCGGCTTCGCCGACTTCCAGGTGAAGTTCTCCGACCGCCCGACCCAGCGGGTCGGTTCGGACGCGGTATGGGACCATGCGGAAGGCGCGCTGCGCGAGGCCTGCGCCACCGCCGGCGTCGCCTACGCGCTGAACCCGGGGGAGGGGGCGTTCTACGGCCCCAAGCTGGAATTCGTCCTGCGCGACGCCATCGGCCGGGACTGGCAATGCGGCACGTTGCAGGTCGATTTCAACATGCCGGAGCGGCTGGACGCCGAATACACCGCCGAAGACGGCACCCGCCGCCGGCCGGTGATGCTGCACCGCGCGATCCTGGGCAGTTTCGAGCGCTTTCTCGGCATCCTGATCGAGCAGTATGCCGGCCGCTTCCCGCTCTGGCTCGCCCCGGTGCAGGCGGTGGTGGCGACCATCGTCTCCGACGCCGAGGAGTACGGCCGCGAGGTCGCGGCGGCGCTGCGTGCTGCGGGGCTTGCGGTGCGGGAGGATCTTTCCAACCAGAAGATCAACGCCAAGGTGCGCACCCACAGCCTGGCGCATGTGCCCGTGCTGGCCGTGGTCGGCCGCAAGGAGGCGGAGACCCGCACGGTGGCGCTGCGCCGCCTGGGCAGCCCGGCGCAGGAGGTGGTGTCGCTGGAAGCCGCGGTCGCGGCCCTTGCGGCGGAGGCGATGCCGCCCGATCTGTCATCCGCCCGGCCCGGCTTGACACTGGGCTCTTGACACCGGGCGGCTTGATCGCCAAGGCCGGGATCGGCCAGACTAGGCGTGCCGAAGTAGGCGTGCCGACCGGGCCCCGGCCGACTGACCGAACCGGCTCCGGCTCCGGACCAACCACGACAGGAGAAGACCATAGCAAGAGGACCCATGGCCGCGCCGCCCACCCGCGACGGCCCCCGCGTGAACGAGGAGATCCGCTCCGCCCAGGTGCGGCTGATCGACCAGGACGGCGAGATGCAGGGCGTGATGAGCGCGCGCGAAGCGCTGAACCGCGCTTTCTCCGTCGGCCTCGACCTGCTGGAGATCAGCCCGAACGCCGATCCGCCGGTGGTCAAGATCCTCGACTTCGGCAAGTTCAAATACGAACAGCAGAAGAAGAAGAACGAGGCCAAGAAGAAACAAAAAGTCATCGAGATCAAGGAAGTCAAGGTCCGCCCCAACATCGACGAGAACGACTACCAGGTGAAGATGCGCGCCATGAAGTCGTTCATCGAGGAGGGGGACAAGGTCAAGGTGACCCTGCGCTTCCGCGGCCGCGAGATGGCGCACCAGGAGATCGGCGCCAAGGTGCTGGAACGCATCCGCACCGAGATGGACCCGGTGACCAAGGTGGAGCAGTTCCCCCGGATGGAAAACCGGCAGATGATCATGGTGCTGTCGCCGCGCTAGTGGTCCGATGCCAACGCCTGCTTCTGGGCGTTGGCTGAATTGGCCCATAAAATCAATCTAGTGCTCTGACGCCTTGTGAATCATTTGTCTGTGTCAGAGCACTAGTGGTCCGATGCCAACGCCTGCTTCTGGGCGTTGGCTGAATTGGCCCATAAAATCAATCTAGTGCTCTGACGCCTTGTGAATCATTTGTCTGTGTCAGAGCACTAGAGCCGGACGCCCCACGTTCCTCCCCCGCGTGGGGGAGGGCTGGGGCGGCAGTGCGCCGCCGCCGTGGGTGCGACGCCATGCCGACCGCCGCATCCGGAGCGGCCGGCATGGCGCGGCTGTGTCAGCCCGCGGACTGGGCCTTGCCCTGGCGGTCGAGCGCCGCGAATTCCTCATCCGTGAGCGCGATATCGACCGCGGCGACGTTCTGCTCGAGATGCGCGACCTTCGACGTGCCCGGAATTGGCAGCATGACCGGGCTGCGCTTCAGAACCCAGGCGAGGGCGACCTGGCTCGGGGCCGCGTCGTGGCGCCTGGCGATGGTGTCGAGCACCGATCCGGGCCTGGCGAGATCGCCGGCGGCCAACGGAAACCAGGGGATGAAGCCGATCCCGTGACGCTCGCAATACGCCAGCACGGCCTCGCTGGCGCGATCGACGAGGTTGTACCGGTTCTGTACCGTCGCCACCTTGAAGACCTTGGACGCCGCTTCGATCTCCTCGACCGAAACCTCGCTCAACCCGGCGTGCCGGATCACGCCGCTGTCGATGAGCGCGCGGATTGCGCCGAACTGCTCCTCGCGCGGCACCTTGGGGTCGATGCGGTGGAGCTGCCACAGGCCGATCCGCGCGACGCCGAGGCGGCGCCGGCTCTTGTGGGCCTGCTGGATCAGGTATTCGGGCCGGCCGAGGGGAATCCACTGATCCGGCCCGGTCCGCGCGAGGCCGCCCTTGGTGGCGACGAGGATGTCGCCCCCGGGCGGCAGCGCCTCGCGGATCAGCTCCTCCGAGACGTCGGGGCCGTAGGAGTCCGCGGTGTCGATGAAGTTCACGCCGAGTTCGGGCAGGCGCTTGAGGGTGCGGATCGCCTCGGCCCGGTCGGCCGGCTCGCCCCAGATGCCGGGGCCGGTGATGCGCATGGCGCCGAAGCCGAGGCGATTGACCTCGATATCGCCGCCGATTTTGAACGTGCCGGACTTGGCTGCCTTGCCGCTGGACATCTGCGCACTCCATTTTTCGGGTGAAACCGGCTTGTCCGCTTGGCGCCCGCGCGCAGGCCCGGAGGCCGCGCTCTCGCGCGAGGTCAAAAGGAGGACGCTCCCCAGGCCGCGGGACACCAGTCGCGCCCGTGCGGGCGCGGCTGGACGGGGCGGCGCACCGCCACGGGGACGATCGCCACCGTCAGACCTTCCGACGCGGACATGGGAGCGTTCGCCGGGCACGCAAGGCCGCATGCCGCTGACGATCGTGATCGGGCAGAAGATCGCGGATCTGCCGCGGGGGGCGGGCGGTGTGAGGCGGTACTACAGCAAGTCAGGCAGATCGCGTGCACCGTACAGGACGCGGACGATTTCCACCTTTATCGCCTGCCATTCGATAGAGAACGAAGTAGCGACGTACGGGAAATACCGGAGGCCGGGCGCGAGATCGGGTCTGGTCGGACCGAGCTGCGGATGTTCCGCGAGCTGCAGGCAAGCGGCTTCGATCCGGTCGAGCGGCGCGTCCGCCGCTGCATCATTGTCCGCGGCGATATGGCACAAGATGTCGATCAGGTCGTGTTCCGCACGGGCGGTGCGGGTGACCTTCGCCACGCCGCGGTGCCCGGGCGCTACGAACTGGCGCCGGTGGAGTGGGACTGAAGACGCGCCTCCCGCTTGATCGCCGCGATGCTACCGAGCCGGCCGGGACCGCTGGCGCGCCCTTCGGCCCAGAGGCGCCACAGAGTATCCCGCTTCTGGGGTGACAGCGCGTGACGGCGGCGCCATTCGCGCAGGGCCTCCTCGATCACTTCGGTGCCCGTGGCGTAGCCGCCCGACTCGACGGCCTCGCGCACGAGCGCCGCCACGTCTGGGGCCAGGACAACACTGGGATCGGCGTTCGGCATGGGCTGCACTCCATCATCCGGCAGGTAGCGAGGCGGGGTATCCAAAGCAAGCGGGTGGTGCCGGCCGGCCGCTGCTCTTGTGCCCACCCCAGGGCCGCGACAGGATCGATCCGAGGGGGAGGCTGCGCCATGATACGAACATTCGGGGCCAGCGACGGCATCCGCCTAGCCTGCGATATCGCTGATTTCGCCATCCCCTGGACCTGCCCAACCCTGCGCAAAGTGCTCTATGCGATGATCCGCAAGCGAAGGGCGGCCCTCGATCGGGTGCCATTGCGCCCGCCGAGTCTGGGTGTGACCAGATGCCGGTAATATTGTTCTGGAATACGGGAAGAGCCAACGTCGCGGACCAGATCGGCAAACTCTGCCGTCGGTTCCAGGTGGACATCCTCGTACTCGCCGAGTTTTCCGGGTCCTGGGTCGACCTGTTATCGAATATCAATCAGGACTCGGACCAGGCTTTCGTCGAAGCCATGGCGCCGCCCGCGCCGACCCGCGTGCATGTTCTTTCCCGTTATCCGGCGAGCCACATCGACGCCGTCGAGGATGATGGTCAGACGTCGATCCGCCAGTTCCGGCTGCCGATCGGACCGCCCCTGCTGGTGGTTGCCGTCCATCTCCCGAGCAAGCTGCACGCCGATCCCGAGGACCAAGCCTACATCATCCGGCAGCTTCGTCAGCAGATCGCCCGGGCGGAGCAGCGTGTCGGTCACCGGAACACGGTGGTGATCGGAGATTTCAACGTCGATCCGTTCGATCCCGCGATGGTTGCAGCCGACGGCCTGCATGGGATGATGGACCGGGCGATAGCCCGGCGGCCGGCTCGGACGGTCCGCGGGGCGGCGTGGGATTTCTTCTACAACCCGATGTGGAGCCGGCTCGGCGACGACTCCGCGGGACCCCCCGGTACTTACTTCTACCGGGATTCGGCCGTGGTCAGCTTTTTCTGGCATAGCTTCGACCAGGTCCTGCTACGGCCGGGCCTGCTGGCGTGCTACAGTCCTGACGGGCTTGTGGTGCCGGAGGAGGTGGACGGGTTGCGCCTTCGACGCGGGGACCCGAATGCACGGACCGGATCCGACCACCTCCCGGTCGTCATCCGCCTCGACATGGAACAGGAGGTGACTGCATGAGCGCCGGTTTTTGGGCGATTCCGGACGTCGAGACCCTGCGGACGCCGGCATCGATTTTTCGCGAGCAGGCCACCGCCCTGACCGAGCAGACCAAGGGCCTGCTGGAGGGTGAGGTCTCGAGCACGAGCGATACGAGCGACGCCGTCCAGATTACCTTGTCGATCAAGGTGCCCGCGCTGAATAACTACCGGTACAATCTTCTTGCCTATCGGCAGCCGGTGGCTATGTATCCTGGGATATTGTTCAGAAGATTCGAGAACACCGGGGAACAGGTAAACAGCGAGCAAGATTTGATCGATAGCCTCCGCACTGTGCTGCAATCGGATGTGGTGCGCCGTATCGTCGGGTCGTTGCTGGCGCAGGCGCGGGAATTGGCTTAGGGAGATATTCCTGGTCGGATAAAGGCGAACGGCACCGCCCCCATGCAGCTCCAGGACCTCGCCCAGGTCATCCGCAGCAAGAACGCCGGCCCGCGCCGCCTCACGCTCGACGTCATCCTCGCCACCGACGAGGACTATCGCCGCGTCGCGCAATCCCCCGCCCTCACGCCCGCCCGCATCGCCGCGCTCTATCGCGTGCCCGCGGCAGACGTCGCCGTCATCCCCTATCCGCTCGGCCGCGCCATCAAGATCACCCTCGCGCGCCCCCTGATGGCGGGCGATCCCGGCGACCGCGACGTCTACGGCGCCCAGCAGCACGCCCCCCTGCTGGGGATCGAGCTGTGACCGCCTCGGCCCGCGTCCTCGACGCCATCCGCCGCGCCCGCCGGCCCATGCGCCTGGTCGGCGCCTCCGGCCAGCTCGGCTACGGCATCCCCACGCCGGCGTTCCAGGCCGCGCTCGCCCGCGCCCCCGACCTGATCGGCGCCGACATGGGATCGATCGACATCGGCCCCACCTATCTCGGCAAGGGCGAGATGGCGACCGCGCCCGCCGCCACGCGCCGCGACCTCCGCAAGCTGCTGCGCGGGGCCCGCGGGCTCGACATCCCGCTGGTGATCGGCTCGGCCGGGTCCGCCGGCGCCGCGCCGCATCTCGATGCCACGCTTGCCCTCGTGCGCGACATCGCGCGCGCCGACGGGCTGCATTTCCGCTTGGGCGTGCTGCGCGCCGACATGCCGCGCCCGCTGCTGCACGCGGCGCTGGCGGAAGGGCGGCTGCGCCCGTTCGACGGCATGCCGGAGCTGACCGACGAAGAAATCGACGCCTCCGCCCACATCGTCGCGCAGATGGGCACCGGGCCGTTCCGCCGCGCGCTGGACTCAGGCATCGACGTGCTGATCGCCGGCCGTTCCTGCGACACCTCGATCTTCGCCGCTCTGCCGAGCCTGCTCGGCTTTCCCATGGGCATCACCATGCACATGGCGAAGATCATCGAATGCGCCTCGCTCTGCTGCGTCCCCGGCGGGCGGGACTGCATCCTGGCGACGCTCGACGACGAGGGTTTCGAGCTCGAAAGCATGAACCCGGCCCGCCGCGCCACCCCCGTCTCGGTCGCCGCGCACAGTCTTTACGAACAATCCGACCCGTTCGGCCTGACCGAGCCGGACGGCACGCTCGACCTGGTGGCGGCGCGCTACACCGCGCTCGACGACCGCCGTACCCGCGTCACCGGCGCGGCTTGGCGGCCCAGCACCGATCCGACCCTGAAGCTCGAAGGCGCGCGCAAGATCGGCGAGCGCGCGATCCTGCTCGCCGGCGCCGCCGACCCGCGCTTCATCGCCCGCCATCGCGAGATCCTCCCCGCCGCCGCGGCCGTGGTGCGCGATCTGGTGTGCGAGGACCAGCCGGAGGATTACACCCTGACCTTCCGCGTCTACGGCGTCGACGGCGTACGCATGGCCCCGCCGGCAAACGAACCCCCGCCCGGGGAAGTGTTCGTGCTCGGCGAGGTGATCGCGCCGACCGCCGAGCGTGCCGCCGAGGTGATGCGCACCACCAAGCAATACCTGCTGCACCACGGCTATCCCGGCCGGCTGTCCACCGCCGGCAACCTGGCCTTCCCCTTCACGCCGCCGGAAATCTCCACCGGCCCGGCGTTCCGCTTCAACGTCTATCACCTGCTGCACGTTGCGGATGCGGACGCGCCGTTCCCGCTGGAGATCGAAACCCTGTAGAGCCGACCGGCGGGGAGCGTGGCGCGCCGGCTCCGGCCCGCTCCGGTCCCGTTCGCCCGTGCCGGCGCGTCGCGGCGCCTGCGCGGGTGGTCCGGGACAGGCGGCGGCCGGTGTCCGCGCACCGGTTCGGCGGACACGCCGCAGCGGACGCCGACCGCGGGCTACTCGCGCCCGTGCCCCAGCTTCGGCGCCGAGCTGATGCGGTCGACGAAGGTGATGCCGAGCGCCGACAGGATGAAGATCGAGTGGATGATCGTCTGCCACATCACGCCCATCTCGGTGATCCCGCTGCCAGGCGCGCCGAGCGCGCGCGCCTCCACGAAGGTGCGCAGCAGCGAAATCGACGAGATGCCGATGATCCCCATGGCGAGCTTGACCTTGATCACGCCGGAATCGACATGGCTCAGCCATTCCGGCTTGTCCGGATGGCGTTCGAGGCGCAGGCGGGAGACGAAGGTCTCGTAGCCGCCGACGATCACCATGACGAGCAGGTTGGAGATCATCACCACATCGATCAGGCCGAGCACGATCAGCATGATCTGCTGCTCGTCGAAATCCATCACATGCAGAACGAGCCCGTAAAGTTCCTTGAGGAACAGGAAGACATAGACGGCCTGGGCGACGATGAGCCCGACATAGAGCGGCATCTGCAGCCAGCGGCTGGCGAAGATGAGCTGCGACAGCGGCGTGAGTACGGCGGCCCGGGCGGGCGCCGGCGAATGTATGTCGTCCATTGCGTCAGTATAGGCGATTTTCCGGGACGCGGAAGCGATACGAGGCCGGCCCGGATTTGCCGGTATCGATCGGACCTTGCCTCAGCCGGGGTCCAGGTCGCCCCAGGACGCGACCCGCGCGATCCGGAGCGCGATCACCGGCAGCCCGTCGAGCCGCATGGTGCGGAGCTGCGGATAGCGTGCGCGCGCCAGCGCCTGCGCCCGGGCGTGCTCGGCGCCGTCGGCCAGGACCTCCGTCTGTCCGCGCAGCATCACCCATCCGAGCCGGCTCCAGTCCGGATCGTAGCGATCGACGACGACCGCCGCCGCCGGCCGGGCGGCGAGGTTGCGCAGGCGCTGCAGCACGGCACCCGGCCGTTTCGGCTTCTCGTCGATCGCGATGTAGAGCGTATCGCCCTCCAGCACGTGGCAGACCGGCACGACATGCGGCGTGCCGTCCGGCCCGACGGTGGCGAGCCGGGAGACCGGGACGACGGCGATGAAGGCGCGTTCGCGGGCGCTCAGCATGGCGGCAGGATAGCAGCCCGGACGGCACGCCGGGGGAGGGATCAGCCGCGCGTCTCGGGCGGCAACATCAGCTCCAGCACCCGACCGCCGTCGCGCACATGGCGCTCCAGCACCTGGTCGATCGCCGCCGGTGTATCGACGTGGTACCAGACGCCCTCCGGGTAGATCACGAGGCACGGCCCGTGCTCGCAGCGGTCGAGGCAACCGGCGGTGTTCACCCGTACCGACGCCAGTCCCATCTCCTTCGCCCGCGCCTTCATGTAGTCGCGCAGCTTCTCCGAGCCCTTGGCGGCGCAACTGCCCTTGGGATGGCCGTCGGGCCGTCGGTTGCAGCACACGAAGACATGCGCGGTGTAGTACGGAGGCGGGTCGTCCGCCCGGCGTTCGCCCATGAGGAGGCTCCGGTTTTGGCAGGGGACGGCTATCCCACCGCCGCGCCCTCGGCGCAAGCACGGGGCACGGAACTCCTTGCCTTATGTAGCTGCGTTATGTATATGCCTTCCCAAGGCAACGCAGCGCCCCCCGCCTGTTAGCCCCGGATTAAGACCGACATTGCTTCCATGACCCCACGCGCCCGCCGGGCGTCTGTGGACATGGAGACGGGACGGTGGCGGATTGCGCCGACGGCTTCGAATGGGATGCGGCAAAGCGCGCCCGCAACCTGGCCCGCCACGGGCTCGATTTCGAGGATGCCATCGCGATCTGGCACGGCCCCGTCCTGCAGCGTCGCTCCGACCGGGGCTTGGAGGTCCGCTTCGTCGCCTACGGCCAGGTCGCGGGGCGGGTGCTCGCCGTGGTCTGGACGGCGCGCGCCGCGCGGCGGCGCATCATCTCGGCACGGATGGCGAACCGACATGAACGAAGCTCCTATCACGCGTGCCTCGAAGCCCGCCTCCTCCGGCCGCGCTGAGGCCCGCCCCACTGATGCCGGTCCTTCCGGCGCCGGCCGGACGGACTGGGACCGGCTGGACCGCCTGACCGACGCCGACATCGCTGGCGAGGTGGCAGCCGATCCCGATGCGGCGCCGATCGCCGGGGCGGACTGGTTCCGCGACGCCGCGCTCATCCTGCCGGAGGCGAAGCAGGCGATCTCGCTCCGGATCGATCCCGACGTGCTACGCTGGTTCAAGGACCAGGGGCCAGGCTACCAGTCGCGCATCAATGCCGTGCTGCGCCAGTACGCCAAAGCGCACGGCGCGGAAGTCGCCGAACGCTCGGCGCGCGCGCCGGCGCGGCCCCCCCGCACTGCGCCATCCGTCGCCTCGGACTGAGCTCGACTTTCCTCATTTTGAACCAGATGGCGGCCGGGCTCCACGGATGGTCTGGCCGGTGTGGCCGGCTTCAGGTGGTTGATCGCTGCGCCACCGGTCGGCGGCCATCGCTCGGACCCTGCGGACCGATGCGGGCCGCGGTTGGCGCGGTCCCGGCGCACCGGCCGCGCGGATCGTGCGGCTCGCGAAATCGCTGAATTCCACCGCGGAGGAAGCGCGGAGGGCCACGGAGGTTTTGTGCCTCCCCGACGGCCGGGGCAGCACGCGGCCTCCGTGGCCCTTGTATCCTCCCCCGTCGTTTCGCGGTCATCCTGCGAAGCTGCACCGGGACCGGTGGCCGCCGGTCCCGGTGCGCGGTGGCGGCGCCCGCGTAGCCCCTGGTCACAGATGCCGATCCGATGTGGCTCGCGCTGGACACCGCGTTCCGCGAGATCAAGGGCGTCGCGGAGCGGCGAACCGGTTGTCGACCGCCTGCGCGTAGGTCACGGTTCCCGGCTTGATATTGCCGATGAAAACCTGCAGCGCGAGCGCGTTGGCGAAGGCCTTGGGCGTGATCCCGGGGCTCGCCGGGTAGACGTCGAGCGCCACCATCCGGGCCACCGCGGCCTTCACCACCGACGGCGGCAGGGTGGGGAATTCCTGCTCGGCGATCTTGACCGCGACTGCCGGCGTGCTGTGCATCAGGTGTTCGGCGGCGGCCAGGCCGGCCACGAATTTCCGCACCATGGCCGGGTGCGATACGACCGTGGCCCGCAGCGCGTCGATCGTCGAAAACGCGTAGCCGCCGGGATAGTGGCGGGTGAAAGCGTAGACGATGCGGTCCCCGGCGGCGACGGCTTCCTCGAGCTGCGGCTCGTACAGGGTCGCGGCCGCATCGCGCCCGGCGGCCATCGGCGCCATCTCGCTGCCGATCTGCACGGTGTCGAGGGTGGCGTGCACGCCCGTCTGCTTCAGCAACCGTTGCAGCAGATAGGTGCTGGTCGAGGGCGGGATCGCGGTGGCGATCGTCTTGCCGCCCAGCTCGGCGAGCGTATGGATCGGCGAGGCGGAAGGCACCGCGATCCAGACCGGCGCGCCGTTCACGACGAGCGCGACATTCGTGAGCGTCGCCCCCTTTAGATTGGCGAGCACCGCGGTCATCGGATCCTGGAGCGAGAAGTCCGCATGCCCGCCGATCACGGCACCGACCCCTGCCGCACCGCTGCCGGCGGTGACTTTCTGCACGTCGAGGCCCTGCTTGGCGAACTGCCCGGTGTCGATGCCGACATAGAGCGGCAGATACAGCAGCGACTGGAACGCCTGGTAGATGACCACTTTCTGCGGCGGCACGGCGAGCGCAGGCCGCCCGGCGAGGCCGATCAGCAGCAGCGCGGCGAGGCCAAGGGCAAGGCGGGATTTCAGGAACCTGGCTTCCAAGTGACGACCCTTTCTTCGACGATGCGGACGAGGGCGGTCATGAGCGCGGCCAGCACCGTGAGCACGATGATGCCGAGCCAGACCGTGTTGAGATCGAACAGCGAGCCCGCCACGAAAATCTCGTGGCCGAGGCCGTTCTGGGAGGCGATGTATTCGCCGACGATGGCGCCGATCAGCGCGAAGCCCACGTTCATGCGCAGCGCGGAGAAGATCCACGGCACCGCGCTCGGCAGGATCAGCTTGCGGAAGATCTTGCCCGGCGAGGCGCCGAGCGAGCGGAACAGGTTGAGCAGGTCGGCATCCACCTCCCGCATCGAGGCCGCCGCCGCGATCATCGACACGGCGTAGGTCGAGATCGCGGCCAGCCAGATTTTGGAACTCATTCCTGAACCGAACCAGATGACGATGAGCGGCCCGAGCGCGATCTTGGGCACGCTGTTGAGCACGATGGAAAACCCCTCGGCCGGCCGGGCGATCCCGGGGACGAACCAGAGGCCGAGGCCGCCGAACGTGCCGGCGATGCTGCCGATCGCGAGTCCCGCCAAGGTCTCGTACAAGGTCACCAAGGTGTCGGAGACCAGGGTGCCGGCGCCGAGCCCCTGCCGCAGGGCCGCGAAAATCCCCGCCGGCGAGCCGAACAACTGGCCGTTGATCGTGCCCGCGTCGGCCGCCCACTGCCAGAGGACGATCACGGCCAGGATCGACAGCGCGATCGCCCCGGTCTGGCGCGCCAGGCGCGCGCGCCGCGCGACGCCGGGCCGGTCCGCCCGCGGCACCCGGGCGGCGAGGTCCGTGGCGCCGCTCATGCCGGCGCGCCGAGCGGGGCCTTGAGCGCGGCCCAGATCCGCGCGTGGTAGGCGCGGAACTCCGGCGCCTCGCGCGCGCTCACGGCGTCGCGCGGACCGGCGAGGGTGAGGCGGATCGCGATGTCTTCGCACACAAGCGCCGGCCGCCCGCCGAGCACGATCACCCGGTCGCTCATGGCGATCGCTTCCTCGATATCATGCGTGACCAGGATGACGCTCATGGCCTGCTCGGTCCGCAGGCCCGTCACGTCGTCCTCCAGCATCAGGCGGGTCTCGTAGTCGAGCGCCGAGAACGGCTCGTCGAGCAGCAGGATGGAGGGCGCGATCAGCAGGGTGCGGGTCAGCGCGACCCGCTGCCGCTGGCCGCCGGACAGGCGATGCGGATAGGCGCCGAGATGGCCGGCCAGCCCATAGCGGGCCAGCATGGCGGCGGCGGCGTCCGGGTCGCGGCGCGCCGCCCGGCCGCGCAGCTCGACCCCGAGCAGGGCGTTGTCGAGCACGGTCCGCCAGGGCAGCAGCAGGTCCTTCTGCAGCATGTAGCCCACCCGGCCCGGTCGGCCGTCCGCGCCGGGCGCGACCTCGATCCGGCCGGCGCGCGGGGCGAGCAGGCCGGAGATGAGGTTGAACAAGGTGCTCTTGCCGGCGCCGCTGCGGCCGACGATGGCGACGATCTCGCCTGCAGCCACCGTGATGTCCAGGTGGCTCAGCACCGGCGTGACACCGCCGTCCGCGGCGATGAAATCGTGCGACAGGTCGCGAATGGCCAGGGCGGATCGGCCCGTGGCGTTGCAGCTACGGGGGAGCAGGTCGGTCGAAGGCAGGCAATCCATGCCGCCGTTCACGCAAGAGCCGTGCCATGAAATCGGGCGGAGGCGTTTGCCCGGCGCCCGGGCAAGACCAGAAAATAGGCTCAGAGCGATGAAATGCGCATCGTTCGCCCGCGTTCGCAGCACAAATCCGGCGATGATCGCGATCGCGGGCAGCGATCGGAGTTGGCGCGCGGGAGCGGCCCGGCAACAGCAATTCTAAATCCGTCGTTTCCTGAAATTTCTCTCGGCCGATCCCCCGTCTCGGCTCGGCTTTCATAGCGGCTTCGCGCGTGCGTGCTGTCAGGGGGCCTGATGGCCTGCGCGGCCAATATCACGCATGCGAGTTGGAATGTGCGCGGGGCCGGCGCTACTGCCGCCTACGGCGTGCTCGATAGCGCATCCGCTGCGCACAAACCTGTTGCCTCGCCCCGGGCATATGTTCTATATTTGTTCGCAGCCCATGACCCCCACCCCCCTCCTCGACCGTCTTACCAGCCTCATCGCCTGGCTGGCCGACCGCATCGGCGGCTTCTGCGATCCGGCGGGGCGCGACCAGGCGGGGCGCGATCCGGCGGGGACCCATCGGGCGGGGGCCCATCGGGCGGGCCTGGCACCCGCGCACGCCGGCGCCTTGCTCGCCCGGCTGCGCCATCTCGCCGCCCGGTTCCGCGCCGTCGCCTCCACCCCGATCCCGCCCCCGAAGCCCGCTCCCAAGCCGCCCGAACCGAGATTCGTTCCCACCCACAGCTTGCGCTTCGCTCCACCGGACCCGCCGCCCGAGCGCACCGGACTGCCGCGGTCCTGGCGCTGGCTGCTGCGGCTGCTTCCGCAAGCCGCCGCCGGCCGCACGCAGATGGAAGACCTGCTGCGCGACCCCGCGACGGTCGATCTGCTGGCCGCCGATCCAAGGCTGGGGCCGATCCTGCGCCCGCTTGGCTGGATGCTCGGGGTGGATCGGGCGCTGCTGCCCGCCTCGCGGCGGCGCCGCCGGCCGGTGATCGTGGTGCCCGGCGGGCGCGCCGACGCCGAGGCGGCGGCGGCCGACTACGCCGGCGCGCGGTCGAAGGACGTTTCCGTGGCGGACATTATCGCGCTGTGGTGCCTGCCCGCCGCGGGCGGGCGGGACAAGCGGCCGGTCTGGCGCGGGTGCGCGGGGCTGACCCTGGGGGATGGGTCGCAAATTCCGGGCTGAGCGGGGGCGGCGGACGCGCGGCCTTATTGTTGCGATATCGAACTTAATTCCTCCCGGCTAACGCCTCCCCCCGGGGGCTTGGGTCGGTATCCGCCAGCAAGGCAGCCCTTGCATTCGCCGCCCCTGCCGCCAAACATGAGGGCCATGTCCGGATTCGCCCCGCGGGTGAAGGCCGTGCTCGGCCCCACCAACACCGGCAAGACGCATCTCGCGATCGAGCGGCTGGCCGCCCACGCCTCCGGCATCATCGGCTTCCCCCTGCGCCTGCTCGCGCGGGAGAACTACGACCGGCTGGTGCGCCTGAAAGGCGCGAAGCACGTTGCGCTGATCACCGGTGAGGAAAAGATCGTCCCGCCCGATGCGCGCTGGTTTTCCTGCACCGTCGAGGCCATGCCGCTCGATCGCGCCGCCGAGTTCGTCGCGGTCGACGAGATCCAGCTCTGCGCCGATCCCGACCGCGGCCACATCTTCACCGACCGGCTGCTGGCGGCGCGCGGCCTGGTGGAGACCATGTTCCTCGGCGCCGAAACGATCCGGCCGCTGCTCGCGCGCCTGGTGCCCGGCGCCCAGATCGAGACCCGTCCGCGCCTGTCGCAGCTGCACCACGCCGGCCCCGCCAAGCTCACGAAGCTGCCGCCGCGCAGCGCCGTCGTCGCCTTCTCGGCCGCCGAGGTCTACGCCATCGCCGAGGCGATCCGGCGCCGGCGCGGCGGCTGCGCGGTGGTAATGGGCCGCCTCAGCCCGCGCACCCGCAACGCCCAGGTGGCGCTCTACCAGGACAAGGAGGTCGATTTCCTGGTCGCGACCGACGCGATCGGCATGGGCCTCAACATGGATGTCGACCACGTGGCCTTCGCCGGTCTGTCGAAGCACGACGGCCACCGCGTCCGCCGCCTGCTGCCGGCCGAGGCCGCGCAGATCGCCGGCCGCGCCGGGCGGGGCATGCGCGACGGCACGTTCGGCACCACCGCCGCCTGCCCGCCGATGGACGACGCGCTCGCGAGCGCGGTGGAGGCGCACGGATTCGACCCGCTGACCCAGCTCTGCTGGCGCAATGCGGATCTCGATTTCAGCGGCATCGATGCGCTGCTGGGCAGCCTGCTGGCCCCGTCGCCCAGGCCGGGCCTCGTGCGCGGCAACGACGCCTCCGACCTCGAAACCCTGGCCGCGCTTGCGCGCGAGCCCGAGATTCGCCGCCTCGCCGCCGGTCGCGCGCGGCTGCGCCGGCTGTGGGACGCCTGCCAGATCCCCGATTTCCGCAAGCTCGCCGACGAGACCCACACCAGGCTATGCGCGCGCATTTTCGGCCACGTCGTCGACGGCGGCACCGTGCCGACCGACTGGCTGGCCGCGCAGATCGCGGCCCTTGCCCGGCCGGAGGGCGATATCGACACGTTGATGCAGCGCCTCGCCGGCATCCGCGTCTCCGCCTATATCGCCGCCCGCCCCGACTGGGTGCGCGACGCCGCGTCCTGGCAGGCGCGCGCCCGCGAAGTTGAGGATCTGCTGTCGGATGCGCTGCACGAGCGCCTGCTCGCCCGCTTCGTCGATCGCCGCGCCACCTTGCTGATCCGCGGACTGGACGCAGGCGAGGGCGCGGCGCTGCTCTCGGCGGTGACGCGGCGCGGGGAGGTGGTGGTGGAGGGGCACGGCGTCGGCCGGCTGGAAGGCTTCACCTTCATCCCCGATCCCGCGGCCGGCGGGGATGCGCGCAAGCTCGTCCTGCGCGCCGCCCGCCGCGCGCTCTCCGACGAGGTGCCACGCCGGGTGGCGGCGGCGGAAGCGGCGCCGGATGCGGCCTTCGCCTTCACGCCGGACCAGCGCATTGCCTGGGGCGGCTACCCGATCGCCCGGTTGCGCCGCGGCGCCTCCGCGCTGCGCCCGCAGGTCGAGGTGATCGACAGCGAATTCCTGGATGGCGCGCAACGCGAACGGCTGCGGGTGCGGCTGCAACACTGGCTGGACGACGTGATCGCCGGCGGGCTGGCGCCGTTGTTCCGCGCGGTCGCGCAAGCGGCGGACGACGCTGCGTTGCGCGGGCCGCTGCACCTGCTCGCCGGCGGGCTGGGACTGCTCGCCGACGGCGGGATGACGGGCGCGGATCCGACCTTGCGCCGGAAACTCAAGCCGCTCGGCGTGACGGCGGGGCGGTTCGCGCTGTTCCTGCCCGCGCTGGTGAAACCGGGGCCGGCGGCCCTGCGTGCGCGGCTCTGGGCGTTGTGGGCGGGCGTGCCCCTGCCCATGCCCGAGCCGCCGGCGGGAGCGGTCGCGCTGGCCCCGCCCGCCGAGTGGCCGGACGGATTCGCCGTCGCGATGGGCTGGGTGCCGGCCGGGCCGGTGCTGCTCCGGCTCGATGTGGCGGAACGGGCGGCGGCGGAGCTGGCCCACGCCACCCGGCCGGGCGCCGCCCTGCTTCCACCCGGACTGGCGTCCCGCCTGGGCGTGCGCGGCGCATGGTTGCCGGCGGTGCTGCGCGTGCTGGGCTACCGGGTCGTTCCCGCCGAAGTGCCGGCTCCGGCGCAGGTACGGCCCGCCGGCGCCCGCGTTGCTGGTGCCGCTGCGCCGGCGGCGGGAGGCGGGCGGGCGTGGGGCGCCCATCGAGCTTGCCAGCCGGGGCGCTCGCGCCGCGCTGTCCCGGCCGATCCCGGTGGCCGCGGGTCCGTTTGCCGCCCTGGCGGCGCTGCTGCGGTAGGGCGGTGGCACGCGCGCAGGAACTCGGAGCCGGTCCTGCCGCCCAGGGGCGCGGCGGGGCAGGCGGCCAGGGCGTCGGACGCCTGGCAGCGGCTGGATATCTGGCTCTGGTGCGCGCGGTTCCTGAAGTCGCGCGCCGACTGCGCCCGGCTGGTGGCGACCGGCGGGGTGCGGCGCAATCGCCAGCCGACCGACAAATCGCACGCGCGGGTGCGGGCGGGCGACGTGCTTACCCTGGCGCTGCGCGGCAATGTCCGCGTGGTGCGGGTGCGCGCGCTGGCGGCGCGGCGCGGGCCTGCCACCGAGGCGCGCAGCTTGTATGACGAGGTGCCCGAACCCGGCAGCGAGTCCCCGCATGACGCCGCCCGTCCCGACGCCGCCGCCTGATCTCGCGACCGGTCTCCCTCGCCAGGCGGTGCACCTGCCGTTCGCGCCGGGGCCGTATCGCATGGCGATGGACCTCACCGCCTGCCCGGAAGCGGAATGGATCGAGCGCGATGCGCGCTACACGGAAGAAATGGCGCTGCGCCGCACCCTGCTCGCCGAGCGGCGTGACGAGGTGTTCGGCGCCCTCGGCGCGTCCGCCGCGGCACGGCAGGAAACCTTGGCCCTGCTGGCCGCGCACTTGCCGGCGCGCTTCCCGGATGGGTTCGTGCGCGACGGCCGGATGCTGCGCAACCGGCTGACCGGGGAGGGGTGGGATCTTGCGGACCCGCCGCTCGATCCGCTGGAGATCGCGGGCCGGCTGGTGCAGGAGGATCTGTGCCTGGTGCGGCTGGACGGGGCGGTCCCGGTGCTGGATGCGGCGGTGCTGTGCTTCCCCAGCCGCTGGCGCCTGGCCGATAAGCTGGGCCTGCCGCTGGCCACGGTGCACGCGCCGGTACCGCTCTATGCCGAACGCCTGGCCCGCCCGGTCGATCGCATCATGGCCGCGATCAAGCCCGGGCACGTGGCGCTGCGGCTGAACTGGGCGCTGGTGGACGATCCGGCCCTGTTCCAGCCTACGGGTAAGTTCCGTGCCGCGCATGACCCGCGCATCACGGCGGAGAATGCCGGCGATCGGCTCTGGCTGCGGGTGGAGCGTCAGACCCTGCGCCGGCTGCCGGACAGCGGCGCCGTGCTGTTCGCCATTCGGGTGCATGTCTACAAGCTGGCACGTATCGCCGCCCGCACGGAGGTCGCGGCGCGCCTGGCCGGCGCGGTGCGGGCCCTGCCGGAGGAAACGGCGCGCTACAAGAGTATCGCTCCGTTCCGCGCGGCGGCGCTCGCGTATCTCGAGGACTGCGCCGCGGGAGACGCCGCCCTGGCACCATGATGCTGCAGCGGGGAACGGCGATGCGTGGCCCCCTGCTGCCCTGTCGGGACGCCGGCGATGCACGTGCTTCCCCCTCTCCCCCCGCAAAGCGCGGGGGGAGAGGGGGAAGCGTCGCGGTCGTGCCGCGAAGACGCCGGTCAGCTCTCCCGTAGGATGCGGGCGAGGAAGCTGCGCAATCGCTCCGTATGCGGGGCCGCGAACAGGGTCGCCGGCGGACCGGTCTCCACGATCTCGCCCTGGTCCATGAACACGACCCGGTCGGCCACCTGGCGGGCAAAGCCCATCTCGTGGGTGACGCAGAGCATGGTCATGCCGGAGCGGGCGAGTTCGATCATCACCTCCAGCACCTCCTGGATCATTTCGGGATCGAGCGCGGAGGTGGGTTCGTCGAACAGCATGACCTTCGGGCGCATGCAGAGTGCGCGCGCGATCGCCACGCGCTGCTGCTGCCCACCGGAAAGTTGCGTCGGATATTTGTGCGCCTGCTCGGGGATGCGCACGCGTTCGAGCAGGTTCATCGCCAGCGCCTCGGCGTCCGGCCTGCTCATGCCGCGTACCTGGATCGGCGCCAGGGTGCAGTTCTGCAGGATGGTGAGGTGCGGGAACAGGTTGAAGGACTGGAACACCATGCCGACCTCCTGGCGCACCCGGCGCAGGTCTCCGGGGCGGTCGGAGAGTTCGGTGCCGTCCACCACGATGCGGCCCCGCTCGTGCGTTTCCAGCCGGTTGATGCAGCGGATCAGGGTGGATTTGCCGGAGCCGGAGGGGCCGCAGATCACCACCCGTTCGCCTTCCGCGACGCTCAGCGACACGTCGCGCAGAACGTGGTGGGCGCCGTAGGATTTGTTGACCCGGTCGAGGGTGATGATCGGGACGGTGATCGGGGCAGCGGTGGCATCTTGGAGCATCGGCGCAGCATAACCGCAAGCGGTGGGGGAGGGGGAAGGGGCCGGGATCCTGAAAATGGCACCGCTCCCGCCGGAGCGAGCCGAGGGCGGGAGCGGATCGGGCTTGCCGGCGGCGCGGCGGGGGCGAAGAATACCCCAGCATGAGCGCGAGTCATCCCTGATGCTGCACCTGATGAAACTCGCCGTCGGCGTGCGCGATGTCGAGCACCTGCGCGCGTTGCAGGCGGAGCGGGTGGCGCACACGCCGCCGCTGTGCCACCGCACCCGCAATTTCCCCCGCCGGGCCGCCGAGGTGACCGATGGCGGCTCGATCTATTGGGTGATCGGCGGGTTCCTGGGGGTGCGCCAGGCGGTTCTGGATATCGTCGAGGACCATTGGGAGGACGGCAGCGCCTGTGCGGCACTGCTGCTGGACCCGACCCTGGTGTTGCTGGACGGGCGTCCGGTGAAGCCGTTCCAGGGCTGGCGCTACCTGGGGTCGGCGGAGGCCCCGCCCGACCTGGCCGCCGCCGCCCCGACACGGGGGGAGGCGGCGCTGCCGCCGGCGCTGCGACAGGAGCTCCGGGCGCTGTGCCTGCTGTGACGCGGACGAGGCTTGCCCTGTTTGTGGGTTTTTTATAATGTGTCAATCGATTGCGACTGGTTCTCCATCTGACTTCTCAGGTGCCGGTCAGCAACGCCTTTGACTGGAGCCAAATCCCGTGAGCACGTTCCGCAGACAGCTTCTGGCCGCGCTTGGCCTCGCCCTCCCCCTCGTTGCCGCAGGTGCCGCGCCGGTGCTGGCCCAATCCGCCTCCCCGCCCGTGCATCACGTCGCGCCCGCACCCGTGCATCCTGTGACGCACCGCTCCACGCATCATGTCGTGCACAAGCCGGTGCACCATGTCGCGCACCGGCCGGTGCATCACGTCACGCACAAGTCGGTGCATCACGTTTCCCATCGGCCGGTGCATCACGTCGCTCATACGGCTCCGATGCACACCAGCACGACGCACGCCTCCCCGGTGCATCATCCGGAGACGGCGCCGCACGGCTGATATCGACTGCCGGACACAAGATGCGCCGGGACGCGGCCGGGGCGGTTTCCCGGCCGCTTCGGGCATCGCGCCTCGGGCTGGCGGCGGCGTGTGAACCCGGCGGGCGATCGCTTGCCGTACTCGCGGCACGCCGCCGCCACGTGGGCGCCCCATTCGTCCGGCCTTCTGTCCCCGGTCCCGAACGGACAGGAGGCTGCGACGATGACCAACGCCGAGGACACGAACGAACCGGAGTACGGCCGGAAGCTTGCCGAGCTCGATCGTCTGATCAACGACCCGGAAGTGCCGATCCAGCCCGAGCGTGTCTGGTCGCTGCTGGCCGAGCTTGCCGCCAGGGAGCGGTGGGGCGCCGTTCTCCAGCCCGGCGCGGCCGGCGTGGCCGTGCACTGATCCCGCCGCGCATGTCGGGCGAGCTCAAGCCCTTCCCGGCAGTGCGCACAATCTGCCCAGCGCGGCTTGCCCGGTCTCCGCGCGGTCGTGGGTAGGTTTGAACGTCGGGTTCCGACCATAGCTGCCTATCGACCGGCCGGTTGGCAGCGGCCGAAGTTGGCCGGAAGCTGACCGTCAGCTTCGGGCGATTGGCACGCCGGGGCGGACATTCGCGTCCGCGCGGTCAAGTGGCAGTTCCCGATCCTCCTCGGCCTGTCAGCGCCGTGCCCCGAATGGCTGCACCTGGTTGCGATGCAGCGGCAGCTGATTTGCGCAAATGACCGGAGCACCCGCGCGGAAATCGCGCGGGTGGAAGCCGAGCCTTTGCCATGTGCCCGTTTAGACTCCGGTCATCGGCAGGTTAGCCCCCGAGAAATCTCCGCCTGGTCAGGCGTGCCGCGACGACTTGCAATGGCCTTTGCCGCGCGGTCAGTCAGGCGCTCAGCCTGCGCCAGATCGCCGGCCGCGAGCGCCTGCAATGCCTCGTGGATATAGCGGATGGCCGGACCTTGATCCGGCACGTTAGTCTGTCCCATCGGCACGGATCGGTCGAGCAAACGCGCTTCCGACTCTTCCAGGGCTTCCTGTGCCGCGCGGTCAGTCAGGCGCTCAGCCTGCGCCAGATCGCCGGCCGCGAGCGCCTGCAATGCCTCGTGGATATGGCGGATGGCCGGACCTTGATCCGGCACGTTAGTCTGTCCCATCGGCACGGATCGGTCGAGCAAACGCGCTTCCGACTCTTCCAGGGCTTCCTGGGCCTGGCCAGTGTGACCGGCCGCCAGGGCTTCATTGGCTGCGCGGAGATATTGTTCAGGATCGTCACCCGTCACCATGGGTGCGGGAAGCCGCGGAGCGATACTCGAGTGGGTGTCATAGGCGTTGATGTTGCTCGCCTTGTCCGATAGCGGCAGTGAATTGCCGGTTCCGATCACGTTGCCCGGACGAGCCCCGGTTTCCGGATCGACGCCCGGAGGATACGTCGCGGCAAGACTTGAGGCGGTAGCCATGCAAAGCAAGGCAGCCGCCAGAACGCAGTTTGTGCGCATCGGGCCTCCTGAGTTGCATAGTGGAACCGGCGCCGATGTAGGAAAAGATTGCCCGCCAGCAAGGGGGCGTTTGCCACTCGCGACATGCACCTTGAAGCCGGGCCCGATTCAGCCGGTTGGTCGTATTCGGCTGGCGCAAAGCTCTTGAAACGCACTGCGCTCTTTCTATCTCGCCGGCTGTCAGGGGCCACTCGCCGGGACCTGGCAACGGGCTCCACAAGGCCCCGTGCTCGTATCCATGTTGCTTCAGGAGAGTGTGGCTATGAGGATGATGGACTTCGCACCGCTCAGCCGATCAATGATCGGCTTTGATCGGTTGTTTGATCTGCTCGATGACGCGCTCCAGTTCGAGCAGGCACAGGACAACTACCCACCCTACAATGTGGAGAAGACCGGCGAGGACACCTACCGCATCAGCATGGCAGTGGCTGGCTTTGCGCCGGAAGAGTTGTCGATCACGACGGAGCCGAACCAGCTAACCGTGGCTGGCACGAAGGCACAGAATGACGATGGTGAATACCTCTTCCGGGGTATCGCTCAACGCGCGTTCCGGCGCCAGTTCAGCCTGGCGGACTATGTGAAGGTGGCAGGTGCTCGCATGGATGGCGGCATGCTGTCGATTGATCTGGTCAGAGAGCTGCCTGAGGCGATGAAGCCGCGGCGGATCGAAATCGCGACCGGCATTCAGCCGCGCCAGATCGAGAGCCGCGCCGCCGCCTGACGCTCCGATCGACGACGTAATCACGAGCTTATCCGGCGGGCATGCGCGTGCCAGCGCACCGCAACGCGTGCCCGCCATGACAATGGAGGTGCACCCATGACATTGAGAGATTTGGTCTCTGGGGGTCGCGGCCGTAACGTACCGGCTCAGCGGCCCGATGAGGGGGGGCATGCGCTCCTTGCTCTACACCGCGAGATCAATCACATGTTCGACGATTTCTATCGCGGTTTCGACCTGCCGACCTCCCATCTTGGTTGGTCGAGAAACTGGCCGCATCTCGAAGTCAATGAGAACGATGACGAACTGAAGCTCGTCGTCGAGCTGCCAGGAATGGAGGAGAAAGACATCGAGGTGACACTCTGCCAGGGCGTCCTGACCATCAGGGGCGAAAAGAAGCTGGAGAGCAACGACGCGCTCTACAGCGATCGCTGGCATGGTCAGTTCCAGCGCTCGATGGACCTTGGCCCGGACGTGGACGCGGAGAAGGCGCGGGCCATGTTCAAGAATGGCGTCCTGACCATCACTCTGGCCAAGCGTCCAGACGCGCAGCGTCAGGCCAAGCGCATCCCGATCAGCAAGGGTTGAGGACTCGGGGTTGCAAGATGCGTCTGCACGATGCGCTCTTGAGCAGGGCCGATACTGCTCCCGCACCAGGGATCGCGAGAGCTGACGGCCTCGCGCGCAGCATTCGTTGGAGCATGTCACGTGGCGCGTTTCCGATGAATGCAAAGGTAGTCATCCACTGCCCGGCGGCCTCGGTGACGAGCTCCGTACGGGCACGCACTCGGGAATGGGTGCTGGAGTTTGAACGCCGTTCGCCACTCTTCGTCGAACCATTGATGGGATGGACGGGAAGTTTGGACACCCTCTCCCAGGTCCGGCTCCGTTTCCCAACCCGAGAAGCAGCGATCGCGTACGCTGAACGTCAGGGGCTGAACTATGAAGTCCGGGAGCCTGCTCATATCCCGTCGCGGAAGCCCGATTGGCACACGGCAGTGTCCGAAGGCGCAACCCCATCAATTCCCAGCGAGGTCGCCTGGGCATGGGAGTCACCATATCTCGCACTTCACCAGTTGTTGGCCTCGGACAGTCCGGCCACGTCGGTCAATGGCGAGGTCAATACCGGCGACCGCTTTATGGCGGACCGCGACACACCCGGCAGCTAGCCACAGATGAAAGGAGATCAACCATGGAGAGACTGCTGAAGGAGAGAATCAAGTTGGCCGATGCCGCAAACTTTGTCGCGGCAATCTGCCTGTTCCTATCGCCCTGGGCGTTGCATTTTGCGGGTCAGGTCATGCCCGCATGGAACGCGTGGGCTAGCGCACTCATCATTGCCCTGCTCGCAGCCACCGCACTTTGGCGCTCCGGCGAGTGGGAGACAGGTGGCGACGGCATGATCGGCATTTGGGTGCTGGCATCACCGTGGTTGCTCAACTTCGCCGACAATCCGAACGCGACCTGGGTGCATGTCGTGCTGGGCGCCGTGGTGGCTGCGGCATCGGCTCTGAGGCTGACCTGGCCCCGGATCTCACGCCGCAAGCTGGTGTGAGGACTTGCAACACTCTGAAGCGGACGAGCTGGGCTTCGCGGCCCTGCTCGTTCGGCCTTCTCGAAACGCACAAGACTGGACGATGGTGATGACTACGGCTCGGGCCGATAAGTCTACTTGGCGGCTACAGAATGTTCGCTGACACGGCAGCGACGGCGCTTATGACACTGTTG
This sequence comes from uncultured Pseudomonadota bacterium, assembly GCA_963832525.1. GTDB lineage: Bacteria > Pseudomonadota > Alphaproteobacteria > Acetobacterales > Acetobacteraceae > JAJZVS01. The sequence continues at coordinate 202,153 of CAWHUC010000007.1, read as the reverse complement.
GCGACCGTCGGACCGGTCGAGGTTGCGTCGGTGTTCGCCATGCTGACCACCTCCGCCAACGAGGGCGTTCGCCGGCAGCTCGCCGTACGGGCGTGCCTCATTGGCGGTGCCGTGCTGCTCATCTTCGCGCTCAGCGGCAATCAGTTGCTCTACGCGCTCCATGTCGGGATACCGGCCTTTCGCGCGGCCGGGGGAGTGCTGCTGCTCAGTCGCGCGCGCGACATGGTCTTCGCGCCCCACGCGGGACTCGCTCCGCTGAACTCATGGCGAACAACGCGAGGCTGCAGGGCACACAGACATTGTAGTATTCCCCCTGGCGACTCCATTGATCGCTGGCCCGGGCACGATGACGGCAATTGTCCTGCTCGTCGGGCGCGCCCGCACCTGGGTGGATCTGGCGAGCATCATCGTGGCGCTCCTCATCGCGCTGGCCGTGACACTGTCCGCATTGCTTAGTGCCGGTCGGTTGATCCGGCTGCTTGGCGTCTCCGGGGTCAATGTCGTCGCAAGGGTTTCCGGGATCATACTTGCTGCCCTCGCGATGCAGTTCGTGTTCGATGCGTTGCTCGAGATCGGCTTGTTCCACTGAACAAAAGGTCCAAATGAGAGCTGTTGACGATGAAGATCGCCCAGATCGCACCGCTCATCGAGCGTACGCCCCCAAGGCTGTACGGCGGCACCGAGCGGGTCGTGTCCTACCTGACTGAGGAGCTCGCCGCCCAGGGACACTACGTTACTCTGTTCGCGAGCGGTGATTCGGTGACGACAGCGGAACTTGTCGCTTGCTGCGATACGGCACTTCGGCTGTCGCCTGGTGTCATGGACCCGCTTGCCTACCACGTGATGCAACTCGAACAGGTCCGGCGTCGGGCGGGCGAGTTTGATATCCTGCATTTCCATACCGAGCCGATCCACTTCCCATTGGCCCGTGAGCTGGCGAACCAAACAATCACAACACTGCATGGCCGCCTTGATTTGCCCCACCTTCTGCCCTTTTTTACGATGTTTAACGATATCCCCCTTGTCTCCATCTCGCGTGCGCAGCGCACTCCGTTGCCACCGGTAAACTGGGTTGGCACGGTCCCGCACGGCCTGCCAAATGACCTCCTGCCATTTCGCCCTGTGCCGAACGGCGACTATCTGGCCTTCCTAGGCCGTATCTCTCCCGAAAAGCGCCCCGATCGCGCCATCGAGATCGCCACTAGGGCCGGAGTTCCCGCTCAAGATCGCGGCGAAGGTCGACCGCGCCGACTTGGCCTATTGGCAGGACTTGATCGAGCCGATGCTCAATCACAATCCTCTGGTCGAGTACATCGGTGAGCTTAACGAAGCTCAGAAGGCTGAATTCCTAGGTAACGCGCGCGCGCTTCGTTTTCCTATCGACTGGCCTGAGCCATTTGGCCTCGTGATGATCGAAGCAATGTCCTGCGGGACACCGGTTATTGCGTTCCGCTGCGGCGCTGTTCCTGAAGTGATCGAGGATGGGGCGTCGGGATTTGTCGTGCAGAATGTTGACGAGGCGGTCGAAGCCGTTCAACAACTCGGCGTCCTCAGCCGGGCGATGGTACGTCGTTGCTTCGAACGGCGCTTCACCGTCGAGCAGATGACTTGTCGTTACGTCAGTATCTATCAGGATCTAGTAAACCTGCGGCTAGAAGATGACCAGTTACAGGATCTACGTGACTACAAGTTGCGGCATGCTGCAGGCAAATCAGCGGTGCTACCAGCCTTCAGTTCAAGCTGTTGAGGACAAACACTTCTACAGGAAATGTTGCCGTCAAGTACGGCCTCGTCAACGAGGAACTGTCCGACGCAATCCGCGTCACGTCGCCGCGCTTTCACTGACGGCCGCACGTGCTGAGGAGGAGGCTTTTGGCCCCGCTTGGGGACCATTACAGACCCGCGGTGAAGGTCAACAACATCGGCTCCTGGCGCGATTGATCCATTTGTCGGGCAAGTCAGAACGGCCATTTTCCACCCACGACTGCCGGAGGAACGTCGCTGGGGTTTATGTCTGCTTCCGTGAAATGAACCGCTCCGGCTGAGCGACCGGGTTGGTGAAGGTTTTCGGACGCCGGCCATCGCTGGCCGTGCGTCTGGGCATGGGGCCGGCGTCCGAAAACCTTCACTTTTGGAGACATCCAAACTGCCCCACTACGTGTGCCGCGAACACACCGACCGCGAGGGAGGTGTGGAGCTGCAAGAGAGATGAGGGAAGGCCCCTCGGAGCCGGCGATCAGGCGCAGGCTCCAAACCGCTGCGAGCTGCTGACGTCAAGAGCGTTGGTGGTGAGCGTCGCAGAAAAGGCGGGACCTGATCCCGTCAGGTGAGATCCGGAGAGACGAGCGAAAGCGAACCGCTGATGACGTGCCGAAATTCACAGGACGGTGTCGAAACCGGGGGGATGGTAGTGGCCTCCGGGATGAGTTCGGGCGGAGCCCTGGAGCCCGGCCCGAGCGGCACCCGGCTTGGAGGCGGCGTGAACCCGGATCAGGCTCTGTTGCGGAACGCGGGAACCTGTCGTCCCGATGCGAAGGGAGAAGCTCGAGCGGGAGGCCCCCGCAAGAGCCGGAGTACCGATGCGGGGCACAGGGGCGGAGCAGCCCGTAGTAGGGATGAAGGTCCTGTAATGGGACTGGACCGAAGGGGCTGCGGTATCCTGCTGCGGCAGGCGGCCAACCGGTGACGGGAGGAGCCGCATGACCAAGGCAAAGCCGTTCGACATCCCGAAGCGGGAGGTCTGGGAAGCCTTCAAGAAGGTGAAGGCCAACCAGGGAGCGGCTGGCGTAGACGGACAGACGATTGCGGAGTTCGAGGCCGGCCTCGCCGGCAACCTCTACAAGCTCTGGAACCGGCTGTCCTCGGGGAGCTACTTCCCTCCGCCGGTGCGACGGGTGGACATCCCCAAGGCGAGCGGCGGCACGCGTTCGTTGGGCATTCCGACGGTGGCCGATCGTGTCGCGCAAGAGGTTGTCCGCCGGTACCTGGAGCCGTGCCTGGAACCCGTGTTCCATGCCGACTCATACGGCTACCGGCCCGGCCGCTCGGCGATCGATGCCGTGCGCCAGGCGCGCCAGCGGTGCTGGCGGTACGACTGGGTGCTCGACATCGACATCAAGGCGTTCTTCGACAGCATCGATCATGAGCTGCTCTTGCGCGCGGTCCGGCGACATACCGGCTGCCCGTGGGTGCTGCTCTATGTGGAGCGCTGGCTGAAGGCGCCGATGCAGAGGGAAGATGGCGTGATCGAGCCTCGCGATGCAGGGACGCCTCAGGGCGGCGTGATCAGTCCGATCCTTGCCAACCTGTTCCTGCATTACGCGTTCGACATGTGGATGGCCCGGACGTGGCCCGCCGTTCCGTTCGAACGGTATGCCGACGATGCCATCTGTCATTGCCGAACACGGGACGAGGCCGAAGCCTTGCAGATCGCGCTGCAAGAGCGCTTTGCGGCCTGCCGGCTGGTGCTTCATCCGCAGAAGACGAAGATCGTCTACTGCAAGGACACCAATCGGAAGGAGACGTACACTGCCGTGACCTTCGACTTTCTCGGTTATTCGTTCCGACCGAGACTGGCGGCATGGCGCGGCGGCAAATACGGCGTCTCGTTCCTGCCGGCGGCAGCCGACACGGCGCTCAAGAAGATGCGCGAGGAGGTCCGGCGCTGGAGCCTCCAGACCCGAACCGACAAGGCCCTCGACGATTTGGCCCAGATGTTCAATCCACACATCCGGGGCTGGATCAACTACTACAGCCACTTCTACAAATCGGCGCTGTATGACAGCTTGCGCCGGATTGACTTCCACCTGAGGAAATGGGCACGCCGCAAATACAAGCGCTTCCGGCACAAGCCGAAAGGCGCGCGCGAGTGGTTCGCCCGGATCGTCGGGACCAGCCCAGCGCTCTTCGCACACTGGCAGCTTCTTCATGCGACGCGGCTGGATACTGGGAGCCGGATGAGCTGAGAGGTTCACGTCCGGTTCTGAGAGAGCGCGGCGGTGAAACTCCGCCGCGCCACTTGCCCGCCGCGCGTGGGGATGAAACCTCCGTCAGCTTGCCCTCTCAGCGCCGCCGCGCGCGCAGCCGTCGCTGCGCGACCCCGAGGCCGGCCATCGACAGGGTGACGCCCAGCGCCGGCAAGGTCGCCGCCGCCAGCACGTCCCGCCCCGATCCGCCGAGCGCCAGGATCGCGCCGCCCAGCAGCGGCCCGGCGATGGTGCCGACCCGCCCCGCGCCGGTGGCCCAGCCGGCCCCGGTCGAGCGGATCGCGGGCGGGTAGACCCGCCCGGACAGCGCGTTGATCCCGTGCTGGCAGCCGCCGATGCCGATGCCGGCCAGCCAGATCGCCGCCACCAGCGGCCCGAACGGCGGGTTCAGCACGCCGATCGCGAACATCGCCAGGGCGCCGAGGGCCAGCAGCCAGGTCAGCACCCGCTCCATTCCCAGCCGATCCACGATCGGCGCGGTGGCGAAGGCGCCGAGGATGGTGCCGAACGCATAGGTGGTGGTGGCGAAGATCGCCCAAGCGGCGGTGACCCCGACTTCATGCAGGATCGCCGGCAGCCACAGCAGGATCAGGTAGTTGTTCAGCAGGTTGAGCAGGTTCATCACCCACAGCAACAGGGTGGACGGCGCCAGGCCGTCGCCGAACAGCGCTGCGACCCGGTTGGCCGGTGCCGGCTCGGCGTGCAGCACATCCAATTCAGGCAGCCAGGCGATCAGCGTTGCGGCGACAATCAGGGGCAACGCCCCGCCCAGGACGAAAATCCATGGCCAGCCGAGGAAGCGCACGATCTGGCTGGCCGCCAGCCCGCCGATCGTGTTGCCGATCGAGATGCCGGAGCTCATCAGGATCACGAGCCGACCCTGGCTTGCCTCGGGCGCATGGTCGGTCGCAAGCGCGATCGCCAGCGGCACCCCGCCGCCGAGCCCGAAGCCGGTGCCGAAGCGCAACCACAGCAGCGCCTGCGGGCCGGCGGCGAAGGCGCTGATGAGGGAAAACAGGCCGAAGGTGCAGACGCAGCCGGTCAGTACCGGCTTGCGGCCGAAGCGGTCGCCGATCGGCCCGGCGATCAGGGCGCCGAACAGCAGGCCGATGTTGCCGGCGGTGAACACACCGGTGAACACCACCGGCTTGACGTGCCAGGCATCGATGAGTGAGGGCGCGGCGAAGGCCACGGAGGCGAAATCATAGCCCTCCAGCGCCAGCACGACGCCGCAGAGCCAGGCGACCAGCACCGGGGCGCGGGCCGCTTCCCGCGGGGACGCCGCTCCCGTTCCATCGGACATGGTTTCCCCCTTGCTGCCCGGCTCTGGCGGCCGGGAGATGTTGCGGGCGGAAGCTTGCCTGCGACCGGTGCGGTGTGCCAGCGCCCGCCGCGCGGCTACGGCGCGCGCCGCAGGCCGGCCACCGCCTTGTAGCCCTCCGACAGGGCGCGCAGTTCGTCGGGCGCGATCACGTCCTCGATGCGGGCGAATTTCTTGTCGCCGCTGCGCAGGAACACTTCGCGCAGGATCGCGTCCGGCGGATTGGCACGGTTGGTCAGCACGATTTGGGTGGTCGGTTCCAGGCGCAACCGTTCGTATTCGGCCAGCGCCGCCGTGGGGTCGCCGCCGCGCGCCAGGCAGTCGGCGAGCGCGCGCGCATCCAGGATCGCCTGGCCGGCGCCGTTGGAGCCGCGCGGCACCATGGGATGCGCCGCATCGCCGAGCAGGGTGATGCGGCCGAAGCTCCAGGCCGGCAGCGGGTCCTGGTCGACCATGGGGAATTCCAGCACCTGCTCGGCGGCGCGGATCATGCCCGGCACGTCGAGCCAGTCGAAGGTCCAGTCGGCAAACGCGGGCAGGAAATCCTCCAGCCGGCCGGCGCGGTTCCAGTCACGGTCGCGATGGCGCGGGGTTTCGATCTCCGCCACCCAGTTGACGAGCTGCCGTCCTTCGTCATCGACATCGTTGCGGATCGGGTAGATCACCATCTTGCCGGTGGCGAGCCAGCCGGCGCGCACCATGCTGGCCCCGGTCAGAAAGCGCGGCCAGACGGTGACGCCGCGCCACATGTTGTACCCGGAATAGCGCGGCGGGCCTTCGTGCGGATAGAACTGCTTGCGGAGCACGGAATTGATCCCGTCGCAGGCGATCGCCGCGGCGCCGCGTACCGGGGGGCGGTCACGGAAGTGCAGTGTTACCCCGGTGGCGTCCGCGTCCGCCCCGAGGCAGGCCCAGCCGGTGCGCACCGCGTCGGCGCCGAGCCGCGTGCGCACCGCCTCCAGCAGCAGGCGTTGCAGGTCGCCGCGGTGGATCGAGAATTGCGGATGGGCGAAGCCGGCGGCGCGGCCGGCCGGCTCGCGCCAGATCGCCTGGCCGAAGCGGTTGAAGAAGGCGCTTTCCCGCGTCTGCACCGCGACGGCGGCGAGAGCGTCCTCCAGCCCCAGGCGGGCGAGTTCCGTCGCCCCATGCGGCAGCACGTTGATGCCGACGCCGAGCGGGCGGATCTCGGCCACCTGCTCGAACACGCGGCACGGCAGGCCGGCCTGGTGCAGCGCGAGCGCCAGGGTCAGGCCGCCGATGCCGGCGCCGACGATCAGGATCTCGCGCTGATCCGCGTCCATTCCCGTTCCCTCCCGATCCGTCGCACCGACGGCCCGGGGCAGGTCGGGTCAGGCGGCGCGGGTCAGCCGCTTGACGAAAGCCGAGATGCGGTGGCGGCGCAACTCCGAACGCGCCTTGGCATCCGTGGTCATGTAGTTGAGTTGCACGGAATAGCGCGGGCCGACGAAGGTCTTGTGGCCGTGCCAGGTGGTCGGACCGTTGGGGAAGACGAGCAGGGTGCCGTCCACCGGCGGGACTTCGACCGCGAAATCCTCGATGTCGTCCGGGCCGCGCAGCAGGCGCAGGCAGCCCTCATGGCTCGCCCAGGCATCGGTCGCCTGGTTCAAATAGAGCAGCACCGTCACCCGCTTGGCGGTGGAATCGCAATGGATGCGCCCGTCGCGCGGGCCGGTATGGCCGCGCACCGTGACCATGGTGGGCGCATCGGACAGGTCGAGGCCGAGGCGCGCGGCGATCGCAGTGCGCAGCCGCGGTCCTTCCATCTCCGCCATCAGCGCGCGCGCCGCCGGGCCGAGCGGCAGCGACCCGGGCGGGAAGGAGCCGCCCTTGGCGATCGGCGGCAGGTCGGCGGCGACGGCGGCGAGCGCCGCGGGGGGGACGAAATCGGGCACCAACAGGTGCGGGAAGGGGGCGGTCGCGAGCGGCGCGGCGGCCAGGGCATCGTAGTCGAGCACTTGCATGATCGGGACCAGCACAGTCAGAGGGACAGGCGGCGGCGCGGACGATGGCCTCCGCCTCGGAGGTACGGAGCACCCCACGGGGTGTCAAGCTCGCCCGCCGGCGCGGGATCGTGTATCCACCCGGCCCTGACATGGACATCCTGACACACGATCCCGCCGCCGGGCCGCTGCCGGCCTATCGGGCGCTGGTGGCGGCCGGCGACCTCGTGCCCGACACGGCCCAGGCGCTGGCGGCCCAGCGGCTGCAGGCGCTGTGGACGGCGCTGCGCGGGTACGACCCAAAGCCCCGCCGACCGGGTAACGGGTTGCTCGCCCTGCTGCGTCGTCGCGGCCCCGCCGAGGAGGCGCCGCGCGGCCTCTATCTGGTCGGTGCCGTCGGCCGCGGCAAATCCATGCTGATGGATCTGTTCTTCGCGAGCGCCGATGTGCGCCGCAAGCGCCGCATCCATTTCCATCGCTTCATGCAGGACGCACACGCGTCGATGCACGCGATCAAGCGCGCTGATCCGGGGGTTGACGACCCGATCCCCCCGCTCGCCGACCAGCTCGCCGCCCGCGCTGCGCTGCTTTGCTTCGACGAGTTCCAGGTGCACGACATCGCCGACGCCATGATCCTGGGCCGGCTGTTCGAGGCGCTGTTCGACCGCGGCGTGGTGGTGGTCGCCACCTCCAACACCATGCCCGACGAGCTGTTCAAGGGGCAGCCGGGGCGGGATGCGTTCCTGCCGTTCATCGCCTTGATCAAGCGGCAACTCGATGTGCTGGAACTGGATGCGGCGCGCGACTTCCGCCGTGCCCGGATGCGTGCCTTGCGCACCTGGCATGTGCCGGCGGACGCGATGGCGCGCCGCGCGCTGGATGCGGCGTTCGGGGAACTGACCGGTGGTATCATGCCGGCGCCGCTCACCCTTACCGTGAACGGACGGCGGCTGCTTGTGCCGGTCGCCGCCGAGGGGGTGGCGCGGTTCGACTTCGCGGCGCTGTGCGGCAGGCCGCTCGGACCGGGCGATTACCTCGCGATCGCGAACCGGTTCCATACCCTGATCCTGGACCACATCCCGCGCCTGTCGCCCGACAATTACGACGAGGCGCGACGCTTCATCACCCTGATCGATACGCTCTACGATCAGCGGGTGAAGCTGCTCGCCTCCGCCGCCGCGGCGCCGGACAAGCTCTATCAGCGCGGCGAGAACGCGGCGATGTTCGAACGCACCGCCTCGCGGCTGGACGAGATGCAGAGCGAGGCCTGGCTCGCCCTGCCGCATCTCGGCTGAACCGGCGCGCTCAGCGCCCGTGCTGCTCCCGCCAGCGGGCGAACGCCGCGAGGTTCGCGGGGTCGGTCGCCGGATAGAGGCCGACGATCGTGGCTCCGGCGCGCACGCGCTCGGTGACGAAATCCTCGTACGCGGTCATCTCTACCGCCTCCGCCGCGATCTCCTCGGCGATGCCGGCCGGGATGACGATGACACCGTCCGAATCGCCCACCATCACGTCGCCCGGCCAGACCGGCGCGTCGCCGCAGGCGATGGGCACGTTGACGTCCACCGCCTGGTGCAAGGTGAGGTTGGTCGGTGCCGAGGGCCGGTGGTGATAGGCGGGAAAGCCGAGTGCGGCGATCTCCGCCGAATCGCGGAAGCCGCCGTCGGTCACCACGCCTTCCACCCCGCGCTGCATCAGCCGCGTGACCAGGATGCCTCCCGCCGAGGCGGCGCGCGCGTCCTTGCGGCTGTCGATCACGAATACCATGCCGGGCGGGCAGGTCTCGATCCCGTTCCGCTGCGGATGGGCGGGATCGCGGAAGACGTCGATGCGGTTCAGGTCCTCGCGCGCGGGGATGTAGCGCAGGGTGAACGCCTCGCCCACCATGGATTGTTTCGGGGGCGACAGCGGCAGCACGTCCTGGATCATCTGATGGTGCAGGCCGCGCTTGAACAGCGCTGTCGCCAGGGTCGCGGTGCTGACGCCGCGCAGCTTCGCGCGCGTCTCGGGGCTCAGGGCCATGATGTCGTCGCTCCGGTCAGTAGATGGCGGGTTCGGGCACGCGCACGCCGAACTCGGTGCGCAAGAAGTCGAAGTCGCAGCCTTCGTTCGCCTGCTGGATGTGCTTCGTGTAGACCCAGCCGTAGCCGCGGCCGTAGCGCGGTTCGGGCGGCGTCCAGGCGGCGCGGCGGCGCGCCAGTTCGTCGTCCGACACCTCCATGCGGATCGAACGGGCGGCGACGTCGATGCTGACGATGTCGCCGGTGCGCAGCAGGGCGAGCGGGCCGCCGATCCAGGATTCCGGGGCCACGTGCAGCACGCAGGCGCCGTAGCTGGTGCCGCTCATGCGCGCGTCCGACAGCCGCAGCATATCGCGGTGGCCTTGCTTCAGCAGCTTCTTCGGCATCGGCAGCATGCCCCATTCCGGCATCCCCGGCCCGCCCTGTGGCCCGGCGTTGCGCAGCACCAGCACGTGGTCGGCGGTGATGTCCAGGCTCTCGTCCTCGACCGCCTTCTTCATCGCCGGATAGTCGTCGAACACCAGGGCGGAGCCAGAATGTTTCAGGAACCTCTGGTCCATCGCGGCGGGCTTGATGACACAGCCGTCGGGGGCCAGGTTGCCGCGCAGCACCGCGAGCGAGCCCTCGCCGTAGATCGGCTTGTCCAGCGGGCGGATCACGTCGTCATTGAACACCCGCGCGCCGTCGATGTTCTCGCCGATCGTGTGCCCGGTGACGGTCAGGCAATCGAGGTGCAGATGTGCGGCGATCCGCCCCATCAGCGCCCGCAGGCCGCCCGCATAGTAGAAATCCTCCATCAGATACGTGCTGCCGCTCGGGCGCACGTTGCCGATCACCGGCACCAGCCTGCTCGCGCGCTCGAAATCATCGAGCCCGATGTCGGCCCCCGCACGCCGCGCCATGGCGATCAGATGGATGATCGCATTGGTGGAACATCCCATCGCCATCGCCACCGCGACCGCGTTCTCGAACGCGGGCCGGGTCTGGATGCGCGCCGGGGTCAGGTCTTCCCACACCATCTCCACGATCCGCCGGCCGGATTCGGAACACAGGCGGATGTGGCCCGCATCGGCGGCGGGAATGGACGACCCGCCCGGCAGCACCATGCCCACGGCTTCGGCGATCGCGGTCATGGTGCTCGCGGTGCCCATGGTCATGCAGGTGCCATAGGAGCGCGCGATGCCGCCCTCCACGCCGAGCCAGTCCTGCTCGGTGATCTTGCCCGCGCGCAGCTCGTCCCAGTATTTCCAGCTATCGGAGCCGGAGCCGAGCACCTTGCCCTGCCAGTTGCCGCGCAGCATCGGCCCGGCGGGGACGAAGATCGCCGGGATGCCCATGCTGGTCGCGCCCAGCAGCAGGCCCGGCGTCGTCTTGTCGCAGCCGCCCAGCAGCACCGCGCCGTCGACGGGGTGGGAGCGCAAAAGCTCCTCGGTCTCCATCGCCAGCATGTTGCGATACATCATCGTCGTCGGCTTGACGAAGCTCTCCGACACCGACAGCGCCGGCAGCTCCACCGGGAAACCGCCGGCCATCAGCACGCCGCGCTTCACGTCATCGACCCGCTGCTTGAAATGCATGTGGCAGGGCTGCAGGTCGGAGAAGGTGTTGACGATCGCGATCACCGGCCGGCCGGTCCACTCCTCCGGAGCAAAGCCCATCTGCATGGCGCGCGAGCGGTGCCCGAAGGAGCGCAGATCGGCGGGGCCGAACCAGCGCGCGCTGCGCAACTCGGCGGCGGTCTTGCGGGGCGGCGTCGAAACATTCGGCATGGCGCGTCTCCTCGGGGCGGCGGAAAGCAACCATCGGGCTGGCAAGTTGTCAACTTGTCTGACAAAGTGCCCGCCGCCACCTGATAAAAGAGAAATGCGCATGACGGAGCTCGACCTGCAGCCGCCCCGCAAGGAACGGCTGGCCGACCGGCTCTACGGGCAGATCCTGCAGCAGATCGTCGCCGGCACCTTGAAGGAAGGCGAACGTCTGCCCTCGGAGCAGGAGATCTGCCGCGTCTTCGGCGTCTCCCGCCCCACGGTGCGGGAGGCGCTGACCCGGCTGCACGCCGACGGCCTGGTCGCAAGCCGCCAGGGCTCCGGCAGCTTCGTGCTGCGCCGGCCGCCGGACGGGCTCACCCGATTGGCGGAAGGCGCCGACATCGCCGGGATGCTGCGCTGCCTGGAAGTGCGCATCGGGCTGGAAGGCCAGGCCGCCGGCCTCGCCGCGCGCCGGCGCAGCGCCGCGGACATCGACCGGATCGAGGCCGCGCTGCGCGCCCTGGGCGACCGGTTCACCGACGGCACGACGCCGGCAGCGGCGGACTTCGCGTTCCACCTCGCCATCGCCATAGCCAGCGGCAACCGGTTGTTCGCCGAAATGCTCCGCACCCTGGCCGGGACGATCAGCCAGACGATGGCGGTGGCGCTCAGTATCACCCAGGCCGGATCGCAGGAACGGGCGCGGCGTGTGCTGGACGAGCACGCGGCGATCGCCGAGGCGGTCGCGCGCGGCGATGCCGAAGCGGCCGACCTCGCGATGCGATATCATCTGCACCGATCGCGCCAGCGGGTGACCGATCGGCAGCGGGACGTTTGACCGTTCGCAAGGCAGGCCAGGGGCTCTGCCCCTGGCCTTACTTACGAACGGACAGAAACGTCCGCCGGCGTGGCCTCACAGCAGCCGGTCGGCCCCGGTGGGTACCGGATCGGCGGCAGGTTCCAGCGGCGCCGCGCCGCAGGCGGTCAGGTAATCCGCGATCGCATCGAATTCCGCCGGTGCGCGGGTCGCGTCGGTTGCCGCGCCGGGCGGGACGAAGATCAGGGTTTCGTAGCGCGCGCGGGTCAGGAGTACGCGGTAGGTATTGATCGCGTAGGCGCGCCGCGTTTCCTCGCGCGTGGTCTGCCATGCGGTGCCGACGAAGCGACGCGGCGTCCACTGCCCGGCGCGGCGGATCAGGTCGCCGCCCCAGGCCAGGCCGACGTAATCGAGTTCCAGCCCCTGGCAGGCGAACTGTGTAGCCGGCAGTTCCAGCGCGTCGGACGCCCGTACGTCCGGCCAGCGGTCGAGAAACCAGTGCGCGACCGCATCGGCATCCAGATGCGGAAACGCCGGCCATAGCCCGTCCGCCACCAGCCGGCGCGCGCCGGCGCTGCACACAAGGCCGGCCCGGCGCAGCCCCCGCATGCGCCGACGCAACGCCGCGCGTAGGTCGTCGAGCGAACGGGTGATCCGGACCGACACCACCTCGGCCGCGGCGATCGCTTGGGCTTCGCCCGTCCGGCCGGCGAGCACCGCCTCCACCCACGGCGCCGTGGCGGCCGAACGGATTGACCGCATCGGCACGTCAAGATGCAGAACCGGATCGATCCCCAGCCAGGGCGTGGGCGCATCGACCAGGCGCTGGCGCGGGTCGGCCGCGCCGATCACGCCGGGCGCGGCCAGCGCGCGCCAGGCCGGGCGGGCGGCAAGCGCCGTCCCCCATTCGGCGAGGCCCGCTTCGCCGGTGTTGATTTCCTGCCCGCCGCCGACCAGCGCCACCACCACGGCCCAGTCGCGATGACGGGCCATGATGTCGAGGATCAGGGCCGCCTCGCTGCCATCATGGTCGAACTTGCGGCGGCCGAAATCGGCGTCCCAGGCGCGTTGCGCCTCGTCGAACAGGATCACCTGCTCGTGCGGCGGATCGGACCGGTCGCGGTTGTCGCGCAGGAAACCGTTCACCGGCTGGATCGCGCTTGCCGTCTCCCGCTGCGGCTGGCGCGGACCGCGGCCCTGCGCGCGGGCGTCGCGCGCCAGCGCCGCGCGCATCACATGCACGAGCGGCAGGTTGCCGGTCAGGAACGCAGCCCCGCTGTCGGCGGCGAACACGACGTTCAATCCGCACAACGTCTTGCCGGCCCCGGGAATGCCGGTGACGAACAGCGCGATGTGCCGCCCTTCGCCCCGCGCCGTTGCGATCGCGGCAAGGATGGCCGCCGTGGTCCGCGTGAGGTTGGTCGCATCGGCACGCGCCGCGGCGAGATCGGCGACGCCGTGGCGGGCGTAGAGCATGCGCGCGGCCTCTACGATCGTCGGCACCGGCCGATAGGGCGCCGCATCCCAGCCCACGGCGTCCAGCAGACAGGCCGGCACCGGCACCTGCGCGGCCACCTCCGCCAGCAGGCCGGGCAAGGTCGCGGCGGAGGCTTCCAGCACCGGCACGGCGGCGTGCCACAGGAGCGGCCAGGCCAGCAGGGCAGGGGTGCCGCGTGGCGCCACCAGGATCGGCACGATGGGATGCGCACGGCTGCCGGCATGGAAGTCGCGCAGGTCGAGCGCGAAGTCGTCGACCTGCATCCGACCGTCCATAGTGAACCCCTGCGCGCCGGCCTTGAACTCCAGCACCAGGATGACGCGGTCGGTCAGGATGATCGTGTCGATGCGCCGGCCGAGGCGCAGCAGCGGATATTCCAGCAGTACGGTCCAGCCCGCAGGCATGGCCGCCAGCGCGGCGGTGAGCAGGGGCACCTGCGCGCGCCACGCACGCAACTGTTCTTCGCGGTTCACCCGGTGGCTCTCGACCAGGTGGAGGGCAAGCCGAGCAACGATCGTCTCGGTCCCCGCGGCGCGCAGGTCCGCGACGGTGCCGGACCACCAGGCGCGGCTCATGCCGCGCCAGCCTGCGCCGCGCCGCCCGGCGTGCGATCCGCCATCCCGGCCATCTCCTGCGCGGCGCGGGTTGCGCCTGTCGCCGCGGCCATCCGTAACGAGATATGGTTCATTCGCCAAGCGGATCGGGGGTGCCCGGCCGCGCGATCCATGCCACGGTCGGAAGCTGAACGTGACGCGGCGGACATTGACGGCGCCGATCGCGACGATCACGCTGCCGAACCAACGGAGAGAAAATCGATGTCGCACCGGATGCATCGCTGGGCGCTGGCTGCGAGCACCCTGGCCCTGCTTGCCGGCTCCGCCCACGCTGCCACCGATGCCGAACGCGCCCGCGGCAAATACCTGGTCGAGATCGGCGGCTGCAGCGATTGCCACACGCCGGGACATTTTCTCGGCCACGACGACACGACGCGCTTCCTCGGCGGCTCCGATGTCGGCTTCGCGATCCCGGGGCGGGGCGTATTCGTCGGCCCGAACCTGACGCCGGACAAGGCGACCGGCCTCGGCGGCTGGACTGCGCAGCAGATCGTGACTGCGCTCACCACCGGCGTGCGCCCGGACGGGCGGGTGCTGGCCCCGGTCATGCCGTGGCGGGCCTTCTCCCACCTGACCGCGGCGGACGCGCGCGCGATCGCCGCCTACCTCCAGGCCCTGCCGTCGGTCGCCCATCGCGTCCCCGGTCCGTTCGGTCCAGGCGCCGCGCCGGGCGTGCTGGTCATGGCGGTCCTGCCCGGGCCGGCCTACGCCGCCCTGCCGGTCCCGGTCGCCCACAAATCCCCCTGAAACCGCCCCCCACCCCCCTGTGACATCCGCCGCCACCCCGGCGTAGGATTGCCCGGTCCAGGGCGCCGGAGCCCACCGGCGCCCGCAGCCAAAGCGAGGGAGGTGCGCGATGTCCGGAACCCCAAACGGCAGAAGTCCGCGCTCGGTGGCCCTGGTCGGCCCCTACGGCAGCGGCAAATCCACGCTGTTCGACGCGCTGATGGACGCAGCCGGCAGCCCGGTGAAGCGCCCCGCCGATCCGCGCAACCGCCCGACCACCACCGAGCTGCGCCTCGGCCATTGCACCTATCTCGGCGACCCCTGGACCATCATCGACTGTCCCGGCTCGATCGAATTCGCGCACGAAACCTGCTGCGCGCTGGCGATGATCGATCTCGCCGTGCTGGTCTGCGAGCCACAGCCGGCCAAAGCGCTCGCGATCGCGCCCCTGATGAAGACGTTGGCGGACCATCACGTCCCGCATGTCGTGTTCATCAACAAGATCGACACGCTCGAGGGCAGCCTGCGCGACACGCTCGCCGCCCTGCAGGCCTACGCCGCCTGTCCGCTCGTGCTGCGCCAGGTACCGATCACCGAAGCCGGCAAGGTCACCGGCTATGTCGATGTCGTCAGCGAACGCGCGTATCGCTACCGCAAAGGCCAGCCGTCGGAACTGATGCAGATCCCCTCCGCGATGGCCGACGCGGAACAGGAAGCCAAATCGAAACTGGTCGAGACCCTCGCCGATAACGACGACGCGTTGCTTGAGAAAGTGCTGGAGGACATCCCGCCCAGCACGGGCGAGCTCTACGCCGACCTGCGCAAGGACCTCGCCGCCGGCGCGGTGACCGAGGTGCTGCTGGGCGCGGCGGACCAGGCGGGCGGCATCCGCCGGCTGTGGAAGGCGTTGCGCCATGACACGCCGGACGTCGCCGAAACCGCCGCGCGCAAGGGGATCGCGGCGGACGGTCCGCCGCTCGTGCAGGTGTTCAAGACCGTGCACGCCGGGCATACCGGCAAGCTCTCCTACGCGCGCATCTGGCGCGGGGCGGTGAAGGACGGGGCCACGCTTGGCGGGGTCCGGCTCGGCGGTATCTACCAGATGCCCGGCGGCGAAATGACCAAGGTGACGGAGGTCGAGGCCGGCCAGATCGCAGCCCTCGGCCGGCTGGAGCCGGTCGCCACCGGCGCCGCGATCTCGACCGCCGGCACGCCCGAGCCGCTGGCGTTCCCCGCCCCGCCGCCGCCCGTCTATGCGCTCGCGATCGCCACCACCGATCGCAAGGACGACGTGAAACTCTCCGGCGCGCTGCAGAAGCTGCTGGAGGAGGACGTCACCCTGGCCCTCGAACACGGTCAGGACACCGGGGAGACGGTGCTGCATGGCCAGGGCGAGATCCACCTCAACACCACGGTGGAGCGGCTGGCGAAGAACTACGGGTTGAAACTGATCACGCGCCGCCCGGAAGTGGCCTACAAGGAAACCATCCGCAGCGCGGTGCACCAGCACGGCAGGTTGAAGCGCCAGACCGGCGGGCACGGCCAGTTCGCCGACGTGAAGATCGATATCGCCCCGCGCGCCCGTGGTGCCGGCTTCGCCTTCATCGACAAGGTCGTGGGCGGCGCGGTGCCGCGCAACTTCATCCCCGCGGTCGGCGAGGCGGCGGAGGACGCGGCGAAAAAAGGTCCGTTCGGCTACCCGGTGGTCGACATCGCCGTCACCCTGACCGACGGGCAGTTCCACAGCGTCGACAGCTCCGACATGGCGTTCAAGACCGCGACCCAGATTGCCATGAAGGAAGGCCTCGCCGCAGCCGATCCGGTGCTGCTGGAGCCGATCGACCGCGTGACCGTCAGCGTGCCGAACGACTTTACCGCCCGCGCCCAGCGCCTGCTGATCGGCCGCCGCGGACAAATCCTCGGCTACGCCGAAAAGCCCGGCTGGCCCGGCTGGGACGATGTGGAAGCCCTGGTGCCGGAAGCCGAACTGCATGACCTCATCATCGAGCTGCGCTCGCAGACCATGGGCCTCGGGAGCTACCGCCGAGCCTTTGACCACCTGGCGGAAAGCCGCGGGGAAGCGAAGCCGCGTGCCGCCTGAGCCGGCCGGCGCCGGGCTGCCCCTCCGTGGGCAGGGCTTCCCTCCGGTGTGCCGGGACAAATATAAGCCCCCATGCGCGTGCGCTTCGCCAAGATGCAGGGCTGCGGGAACGATTTCGTCGTGTTCGACGAACGCGCCGGCACGCTCGGCCTGTCGCCGGCGCGGGCAGCGGCGCTGGCTGACCGGCGGCGGGGGATCGGCTGCGACCAACTGATCGCGCTGGAACCGGTTGCGTCGGATCCAGGCGGGGAGGGGGCAGATGTATTCATGCGCATCCGCAACCCGGACGGGTCGGAAGCCGGAGCCTGCGGCAACGCCACCCGCTGCGTCGCCACCCTGCTGGCACAGGAGACCGGGCGCCGGCACTTCGTCATCCGCACCATCGCCGGCGATCTCGTCGCGGAGCTGCTGGAGGCCGGGCAGGTGCGGGTCGACATGGGTCCGCCATGGCTTGGCTGGGCAGACATCCCCCTGGCCCGTCCGATGGACACGCTGCACCTGCCGCTGGCGGCCGGCCCGGTGGCCGACCCCGCGGCGGCGAGCATGGGCAATCCGCACGCCACGTTCTTTGTCGTCGACCTGGCTGCGGTGCCGGTGGCGCAGATCGGGCCGGTTTTGGAACATGATCCGTTGTTTCCCGAGCGCGCCAATATCGGTTTCGTCCAGGTGCTGGCGCCGGACCGGCTGCGGCTGCGGGTCTGGGAACGCGGTGCCGGGCTCACCCTGGCCTGCGGCTCCGGCGCTTGTGCGGCGCTGGTGAACGCGCATCGGCGCGGGCTGGCCGGGCGGGAGGCGACGGTCGTGCTCGACGGCGGCGCCCTGCGTATCGCCTGGCGGGAGGAGGACGGGCACGTGCTGATGACCGGGCCGGCGGTGACCGCCTTCACCGGCGAGGTCGATCTGGCCGAGTACCCGTCATGAGCGCCGCGCTGCTGACCTTCGGCTGCCGGCTCAACGCCTATGAGACCGAGGTGATGCGCGGCCTGACGGCGGGGCTGTCCGACACCTTGATCGTCAACACCTGCGCCGTGACGGCCGAGGCCGAGCGCCAGGCGCGCCAGGCGATCCGCCGCGCCGCGCGCGAACGGCCAGGCGCCACCATCGTCGTCACCGGTTGCGCGGCCCAGCGCGACCCCGCCGCCTGGCGCGCCCTGCCCGGCGTCACCCGGGTGCTGGGCAACGCCGAGAAGCTGCGCGCCGAACACTGGGCCGTCGGCGCCGGCGATGCGGTGGCCGACATCATGACCGCGCCCGCCGCGCCGGCCCGCCCGGTCGCGGAGTTCGCCGGCCGCGCCCGTGCCTTCGTGCAGGTGCAGCAGGGGTGCGACCATCGCTGCACCTTCTGCGTCATCCCGTTCGGCCGCGGCCCCAGCCGCAGCGTGGCGGAGGACGAAGTCGTCGCGCAGGCCCGCGCGCTGGTGGACGCCGGCTATCGCGAACTGGTGCTGACCGGGGTGGATATCGCGAGCTACGGGGGCGACCTGCCGGACCGGCCGCGCCTGGGCAGCCTCGCCCGCCGGCTGCTCGCGCGCGTGCCGGACCTGCCGCGGCTGCGGTTCTCCTCGCTCGATCCCGCCGCGATCGACGAGGATCTGTGGCGGCTGCTGGCCGAGGAGCCGCGCGTGATGCCGCATCTGCATCTGTCGTTGCAGGCCGGCAGCGACATGATCCTGAAGCGGATGAAGCGCCGCCACCTGGCCGCCGATGCCGCCGCGGCGATCGCGCGCGCGCGCCAGGCGCGCCCCGGGATCGCGATTGGTGCCGATCTGATCGCCGGGTTTCCGACCGAGACCGAGGCGCTGTTCGCCGAAACCCTCGCCTTCATCACCGACGCCGCGCTGCCCTACCTGCACGTGTTCCCGTACAGCGAGCGCCCCGGCACGCCGGCTGCGCGCATGCCCGCGGTGCCGGTGGCGCTACGGCGGGAACGCGCGGCACGGTTGCGCGAGGCGGGCCGGGCGACCGCCGCGGCGTTCTTCGCCGCCCAGCACGGGCGGGCGATCAGCGTGCTGGTCGAGCGCAACGACTGCGGGCACTCCGAGCATTTCGTCCCGGTGCGGCTCGGCGCGCCGGCCACACCTGGGCACCTGGTGGCGGCGCGGGTGGTTGCAGCCGACGCGGACGGCCTGATCGCCGAGGCGGCGTGACGGCGGCCCCGACGACGGAGGTGACGTGAATGGCCATGGGCGGCTTCTTCACCCGGCTCAAGGAAGGCCTGTCGCGCAGCACGCAGAAGCTGGGCGGCGGTATCACCGCCGTGTTCGTCCGCCGGCGCCTGGACGACGCAGCGCTCGATGAGCTGGAAGAATTGCTGATCGCCGCCGACCTCGGCACCGAAGCGGCGGGACGGGTGATCGCCGCTTTCCGCCGTTCCCGCTTCGGCAAGGAAGTGACGGACCAGGAGATTAAGGAAGCGCTGGCCGAGGAAATCGCCGCCATCCTTCGCCCGGTGGCCCGCCCACTGGAGCTTGATCCCGCGCACCGTCCCCACGTGGTCCTGGTCGTCGGCGTGAACGGTACCGGCAAGACGACGACGATCGGCAAGCTCGCCCAGCTCTGGCACGAGCAGGGGCGACGCCCGATGTTGGTCGCTGGCGATACGTTCCGTGCTGCGGCGGTGGAACAATTGCAGATCTGGGGCCAGCGCACCGGCTGCCCGGTGATCTCCGGACCGCCGGACGCCGATGCGGCGGGGCTGGCATTCGACGCTCTGGGGCGCGCGCGGGCGGAAGGCGCGGACGTGCTGCTGCTCGATACGGCCGGGCGGCTGCACAACAAGTCCGTGCTGATGGACGAACTCGCCAAGATCATCCGGGTGATGCGCAAGCGGGACCCTACGGCGCCGCACTCCGTGCTGCTGGTGCTGGACGCCACCACCGGCCAGAACGCGATCCAGCAGGTGAAAGTGTTCAAGGAAATGGTCGCGGTCACCGGCCTGATCGTGACCAAACTGGACGGCAGCGCCCGCGGCGGCATTGTGGTAGCACTGGCCGAAACTTTCGGTCTCCCCGTCCACGCCGTCGGCGTCGGCGAACAGGCCGCCGACCTGCGTCCGTTCGATGCAATGGACTTCGCGCGCGGGTTGGTAGGGCTCTGAGACTACCTGGGGGCGTTTCCGCGGCCGGCGGGCAAAGGCCAGGGGGCGCTGCCCCCCTGGATCCCCCGCCAGGGAACGCGTCCCCTGGACCCCATCTATTTTGTTCCGTGCGTGTGGGGGGTATCTCGGGTCCGGGTCAGGGTTGCGCGGGGTGGGGCGCGGGTTGGGGACAGGGCGCATCCGCGCCCTGTCCCCAACCCGCGCCCCACCCCGCGCAACCCTGACCCGGACCCGAGATACCCCCCACACGCACGGAACCAACGGAAGGGTTCCAAGGGCGAGCCCTTGGCGGGGTCCAGGGGCAGAGCCCCTGGCCTTTGCCCGCCGGCCGCGGAAACGCCCCCGGGTAGCCTCAGGCATCCATCTTCAGCGCGGCGAGGAACGCCGACTGCGGGATTTCCACTTTCCCGAACTGGCGCATGCGTTTTTTGCCTTCCTTCTGCTTTTCTAGCAGCTTGCGTTTGCGGCTGATGTCGCCGCCGTAGCATTTGGCGGTGACGTCCTTCGACAGGGCGCTGAGTGTTTCGCGCGCGATCACCCGTCCGCCGATCGCCGCCTGGATGGCGATCTTGAAGAGCTGGCGGGGGATCAGTTCCTTCAGCCGGGCGCAGATCGCGCGCCCGCGCGCCTCGGCCACCGACCTGTGGGCGATGAAGCTCAGCGCGTCGACCGGGTCGTTATTGACCAGGATCGAGATCCGCACCAGGTCGCCCTCCGCGTAACCGTCCATCGCGTAGTCGAAACTCGCGTAGCCGCGGGAGACGGATTTCAGCCGGTCGTAGAAATCGAACACCACCTCGTTCAGCGGCAGCCGGTAGACGGCCATGGCGCGGTTGCCGACATAGGTGAGATCGACCTGCTCGCCGCGACGGTCGTTGCACAATTGCAGGATCGACCCCAGGTACTCGTCCGGCACCATGATGGTGGCCTTGATCCAGGGTTCCTCGATATGGTCGATCACGCTGCCGTCCGGCATGTCGGCCGGGTTGTGCAGCTCGGCCATTTGCCCGTTGGTGCGGTGCACGCGATAGACAACCGACGGCGCGGTGGCGATCAGGTCCAGATCGAACTCGCGCGACAGCCGTTCCTGGATGATCTCCAGGTGCAACAGACCCAGGAAGCCGCAGCGGAAGCCGAAGCCGAGGGCCGCGGATGTTTCCGGTTCGTAGTGGAAGCTGGCGTCGTTCAGTCGCAGCTTGCCCAGGCTGTCGCGCAGTTTCTCGAAATCGTCGGCATCGACGGGGTAGAGCCCGCACCACACCACCGGCACCGACGGCTTGAAGCCCGGCAGCGCTTCGGCCGCGGGCTGGCGGTCGTCGGTGAGCGTGTCGCCGACGTTGCAATCGGCCACGGTCTTGATCGCGGCGGTGATGAAGCCGATCTCGCCGGGTCCCAGATCGTCGGTCGGGATCATCTTCGGGCTGAACACGCCGACCTGTTCCACCAGATGCGCCGCTCCGGTGGACATCATGCGGATCCGCTGGCCGCGTTTCAGCCGCCCGTCCTTCACCCGCACCAGGATCACGACGCCGAGATACGGATCGTACCAGCTATCGACCAGCAGCGCTTTCAGCGGGGCCGCTGGATCGCCCTTGGGCGGAGGCAGCCGGTGCACCAGCGCTTCCAGCACGCCCTCGATATTCAGCCCCGTCTTGGCGCTGATCTCGATCGCGTCGGAGGCATCGAGGCCGATCACGTCTTCGATCTGCTGGCGCACCCGCTCGGGTTCGGCGGCGGGGAGGTCGACTTTGTTCAGCACCGGCACGATCTCGTGCCCGGCCTCGATCGCCTGATAGACGTTGGCGAGCGTCTGCGCCTCCACTCCCTGGCTGGCGTCGACCACCAGCAGGCTGCCTTCGCAGGCGGCGAGCGAGCGTGACACTTCGTAGGCGAAATCGACGTGCCCGGGCGTGTCCATCAGATTGAGTTCGTAGGTCTGCCCGTTCTTGGCGCGATAGGACAGGCGCACGGTCTGCGCCTTGATGGTGATGCCGCGTTCGCGTTCCAGGTCCATGGAATCCAGGACCTGGTTCGTCATCTCGCGGTCGCTCAGCGCGCCGGTGGTCTGGATCAGCCGGTCGGCCAGGGTGGATTTCCCGTGGTCGATATGGGCGATGATGGCGAAGTTGCGGATATGGTCGAGCGGGGTGTCGGTCATGGAACCGGTTTCAGGGGGTGCCGCGGAGACATAGGCGGAAACGCGACCGTTGTCAGCGGCTGTGCGTCATAGGGTCTTACCTCTCCCGCTTCGCGGGAGAGGTCGCCGTGCGCAGCACGGCGGGTGAGGGCGGGAGGCACGGGACGCCCTCACCCGGTTCGCTGCGCGAACCGACCTTGGTCCGCTTCGCGGCCCAAGCCCGCCAGCGCGGGAGAGGTGAAGCCGCCGCTCGAGGAAATTCTCCGGTTCACCCGATTGCCCTGGCCATATGGCTATCGCAGGACGCCGCCGCTGGCCTTTGCGACCGCGGCGACCACCTTGGCTGCCGCCGCTTCGATCTCCGCCTCCGTCAGGGTGCGTTCGCGCGGCTGGAACGTGACCTCGATCCCGAGCGAGCGCTTGCCCGCCGGTACCGTGCCGCCCTCGTAGACGTCGAACAGGGTTACGCCGGCGATCAGCGTCCGTTCGGCGCCGCGGGCGGCGCGCAGCACGGTCTCGGCCGGCACGGCGGCGTCGACCAGGAAGGCGAAATCGCGCCGCAGCGGCTGGAACGCGGGCAGGTCGGGCGGCGCGCGGCGGCGGCGCTTGGGCTCCGGCACCGCGTCCAGGAACAGCTCGAATGCGGCCGCCGGGCCGGTGAGGCCGAGCGCGTCCAGCACCGCAGGATGCAGTTCGCCGAAGTGGCCCAGCACGGTTTTCGGCCCCTGGCGCACGACGCCCGAGCGACCGGGGTGATAGCAGCCCGGCGCGTCCGGGGTGACCGACAGGCTTTCCATCGGCAGGCCGAGTGCGGCCAGCGCCTCGAACAGGTCGGCCTTGGCATCCATCGCATCGACCGGCCGGGAGGGGGCGCACCAGGACCGTGGCGTGGCACCGGCGCGCAGCCCGGCGGCGACCAGGCGCTGCCCGTCGGGGGCGAAGGCGGGCCCCACTTCGAACAGCGCCACGTCGGGCAAGCCGCGCGCGGCGTTGCGGCCGGCCGCCAGCGCCAGGGTGGCGATCGGGGTGGGGCGCAACTGGTCGAGGTCCGAGGCGATCGGGTTGGCGAGGCGCAGCGAGTCCGGCGTGGGGCCGAACAGCGCCGCCTCCCGCGCCGCCATGAAGCTGAAGGTGACGCATTCGGCGAGGCCCTGCGCCGCCAGCACCCGGCGCGCCCGCGCGGTGCGCGCCTGTGCCGGGGTCAGGGTAGGCAGCGGCACCGGCGCGGCCTGCGGCAGGGAGATCGGGGGGATCGTATCGAGGCCGCGCAGCCGCAGTACCTCCTCGATCAGGTCGCATTCCGGTTCGACCAGCGCGCAGCCTTCCGCGGCGCGCGCGGCGGCAGCGGGATCGAGGCCGGGGTCCTGCTCCAGCGCCGGCCCGCCGGGGGCGGCGACGTCGTTGCGCCAGGGGGGGACAGCGACGGTGACCTGGGTGGCCGTGCGTGCGCGCAGGGTGAAGCCGAGCCGGTCCAGCGCGTCCACCGCCTCATCCGCCGGCACGTCGGCGCCGCCGAATTCCGCCAGGCGGGCGAAGCGCAAGGTGGCGTCGCGCTGCCAGGCGGGCGGGGCGCCGGCTGCGGTGACGGTGCCGGGCTCGCCGCCACAGAGGTCGAGGATCATGCGCGTCGCGGCCTCGATCGCATCCGGCAGCAGTGCGGGGTCGATCCCGCGCTCGAAGCGCTGGCGCGCGTCGGAGACGACCTGGTGGCGGCGGCCGGACAGGGCGACGCGCACCGGGTCGAACAGCGCGCATTCGACGAAGACGGTGGTGGTGGCCTCGTCGCAGCCGGTCGCCTCGCCGCCGACGATGCCGGCGAGCGACTGCACGCCGGCGGCATCGGCGATGGCGCAGTCCTGGTCGGTGACGATGTAGTCCTTGCCGTTCAGGGCGCGGAAACTTTCCCCGGCGCCGGGGCGCAGCATCAGCGTGTCCGCCGCTGACCTTGCCGACGTCGAACACATGCAGCGGGCGGCCGAGATCGATGGTGAAGAAATTGGTCACGTCCACCAGTGCGTTGATCGGGCGCAGGCCGATCGCGGTCAGCCGGTCGGCGAGCCAGCGCGGGCTCGGCCCGTTGCGCAGGCCGCGGATGGTGCGGCCCAGCATCCAGGGGCAAGCTTCCGGCCAATCGATCCGCCAGCGCGGGCCGGCGTCGAACACAGGCGCAACCGGCGCCGGCGCCCAGGACTTCAACGTGCCGATCCCAGCGGCGGCGAGGTCGCGGGCGATGCCGCGCACCGCGAAGCAGTCGCCGCGATTGGGGGTGACGGCGATCTCGATCACCGGGTCATCGAGCCCGGCCCAGGCGGCGTAGGGGGAGCCCACCGGCGCGTCCTCCGGCAGTTCGATGATGCCGGAATGATCGTCGCCGAGGCCCATCTCGCGCGCCGACAGCAGCATCCCCGCACTGGTCACGCCGCGGATCTCGCCGACCTTGAGCGTGATGCCGGTGCCGGGGATGAAGCTGCCGGGCGGGGCGAACACCGCCTTCATGCCGGTGTGCGCGTTCGGCGCGCCGCATACCACGGACACGATCGCCGTCGCCGGTATCCACCTGGCAGGCGCGCAGCCGGTCAGCGTTCGGGTGCGGCACCGCTTCCACCACATGCGCGATGCGGAACGGGGCCAACGCGGCGCCGCGATCGCTGATGCCCTCGAGTTCCAGGCCGATGCGGGTCAGGGTGTCGCCGATCTCCGCCACCGGTGCGTCGGTGTCGAGATGCGTGCTCAGCCACGACGAGGGTGAATTTCATCGTTCAGGCCCCTTCGTGCAGCATGGCCGGCGCCAGCGGGTTGAACCCGTAATGGCGCAGCCAGCGGATATCGCTCTCGTAGAACGGCCTGAGGTCGGGGATGCCGTGCTTGAGCATGGTGACGCGCTCGACCCCCATGCCGAAGGCGAAGCCCTGCCACTCGCGCGGGTCGATGCCGACATTGGCGAGCACGCGCGGGTGCACCATGCCGCTGCCCAGGATTTCCAGCCAGTCGCCGCCGCCGCCAAGCTCGCCGGTTTCGCGGTTCCAGCCGATATCGACTTCCATCGACGGTTCGGTGAACGGGAAGTAGCTCGCGCGGAAGCGCACCGGCAGGGTCGGCGATGCCGAAGAAGGCGCGCAGGAAGTCGATCAGGCAGCCCTTCAGGTGGCCGAGGGTGATGTCGCGGTCGAGCACCAGGCCCTCGCACCTGGTGGAACATCGGGCTGTGGGTGGCGTCGTGGTCGGCGCGGTAGGTGCGGCCCGGCACGATCACGCGCAGCGGCACGCCGCGGCCGAGCATGGAGCGGATCTGCACCGGCGAGGTATGGGTGCGCAGCACCGGCGGCGGGCCAGCCCCGGGATCCGGCGGGTGAGGTAGAACGTGTCCTGGTCGTCGCGCGCGGGGTGATGCGCGGGGATGTTGAGCGCGCCGAAATTGTGCCAGTCGCTTTCGATGTCCGGGCCCTCGGCGATGGCGAAGCCCATGGCGCCGAAGATCGCGGCCATCTCCTCCATGGTGCGGCTGATCGGGTGGATCAGCCCGGTCGGGCGCGGGCGCGGCGGCAGGGTGACGTCGAGCCGCTCGGCGGCCAGGCGGGCGTCCAGCGCCGCGGCCTCCAGCGCGATACGGCGCGCCTCGATCGCGGCGGCGAGCGCGTCCTTCAGGCGGTTGAGCGCGGCGCCGCGGTCGCGCCGCTGCTCGGGCGGGGTCTTGCCGAGGTCGCTGCAGCAGGGCCGTGAGCGTGCCGTTGCGGCCGAGCACGGCAACGCGCACCGCGTCCCAGGCGCGCAGGTCGGCGGCGGCGGCGAGGGCGGCGTCGGTTTCGGCTTGCAGGGCGGACAGATCGTCGGTCATCGGCGCTCTCAAAATAGAAAAGGGGCCGCACGCGGGCGGCCCCTTCCTGGCGTGGCGGCAGGCTCCGGCCGGCGGCCGGGACCCTGCGCTCAACCCAGCGCGGCCTGGACCTTCTTCACGATCTCGGCGAAGCTCGCCGCGTCGTCATAGGCGATGGCGGCCAGCACCTTGCGGTCCATCTCGATCCCCGACTTGTTCAGCCCGTCGATGAATCGCGAATAGGTCAGGCCGTGTTCGCGCACCGCGGCGTTGATGCGCTGGATCCACAAGCCGCGGAACTCGCGCTTCTTGTTGCGGCGGTCGCGGTAGGCGTACTGCAGCGACTTCTCCAGCCGCTCGCGCGCCGCGCGGTAGGTGGTGCCGGAGCGGCCGACGAAGCCCTTGGACTGCTCAAGGACCTTCTTGTGGCGGGCATGGGTGGTGGTGCCCCGTTTGACGCGTGCCATGTGCGCTGCTCCCTACACCAGCCCGTAGGGGGCCCATTGCTTCACGGTCCGCGCGTCCATCGGCGTCAGCACCTGGCTGCCGCGGTTGCTGCGGATGGCCTTCTGGCTGCGCGCCGATGAGGCCGTGGCGCTTCTTGCCGGGACCGGCCAGCACTTTGCCCGGTCGCGGTGATCTTGAACCGCTTCTTGACCGAGGACTTGGTCTTCACCTTGGGCATTTCACTACTCCTTATGGCTGGCGCCGCGCGGCCCGGGACAGACATGTCCAGCCACGCGCGCTTCGCGGCCGGGCATGCCCATTCCAGGCCCGGACGCGCGAGAGGGGGGCTTCTAGCCGCCGCCGGCCCGGGGCGCAAGAGGCCAACAACCGAGGTGGGCCGGGCCGCAAGCGGATAAGGCCCGGGTCAGCTGGAGTACGACGAGCGGCACGACTCCGATGAATTGCCGTCTTCTATCCCTGGCTCCGGCGCCGTTCGGTTAACATTAAGGACGTGACATGTTATCCTGTGCGGGATTCCTGCGGCCTCACTCGCGGGATGCGATCGGAAAATCTGTCGTCGTGTGGCTGTTCGGTCACATGACTGGTGATTGAGCTACCGCTATCCGAAAAGACTTAGCGCCAATATGGTCACTGCCCCGAAATAGACGAATCCAAGCGGCCAAGGGTCAGGCTCGATCATATATCCTAGATATCCCTTGGGGAAAAGGCGAATTAAGCCGTAGGCGATGATGCCCGCCGCAATAGCGGTATCGAGTGTGGTTATCGAAGCAAGAACAACCGTGACAGCTGCAGGCATATGATAGAATGCTATTCCAACTGCGGTCGGCTCAAGATTTTCTGCTGGAGGGCTAACGAAAGACCCTGCTATGACACTCAAACCGACGAAGAATAGAGTCGGCATTGCGCAAAACGGCGCGATGACCTGGGTAATTGGGGACTCCGTCCATAGGCACCATGCGCCAAAGGCGGCGAAGATCAAGAACAAGACAGCGACGACGGCGGCGGCCCTTCCGGTCCTGGCCCCGGCGTGCCAACCAACATGATTTTCAATGTAGTAGACTAGAGGTGTGACGCCAGCCAGCGGCGCGATAATATTTGCGAAGGAGTCTACGCGGAACCCCCATCCGACGGCCCTTGTTCTTTGTTCTGCGCTCAACGAGACATTATAATTCTTATCACTTACGAAGTCGACAGGACTGCCAGCGATGTCTAGCATGAGCAGGAATGCGGCTGCCAAGCCAAAGCCCAAGCATTTATTGAAAACGTCGCCAAATCTGATCTGCGCATAAGCGCCGGGTGTAAACCATGCCCACCAAATGTGCTGGTCCAATGGGATCGTATCAAGCGCCGAGACTCTCCAAGCAAGGAGGAGAACGACAACTATCGATACGAGGAATCCGGAACTGTACACCAGCTTTACCCATGGAGCTAGTTCTGCGGCGTCTTGGCCGCCGTCAGGAGACCGAGGCTTGTCGGCCGAGATGCGCCTAGCGTACCACCAATGCATCGCAATTATTATTGCAAGGCCAACAAAAAATAGAAACCAAGCCCATTTAGCACCCACAACCCTGCCGAAGTCCGTCGTCTTATGGAATGCAAGGCTTGTTAGGACGGCGCCCACGCCAGCCTTAATTGCCAATATTATTTGCCTTGGCACCGCGTCGATCAACACGCGTCTGGCACCAAAGATGGACAAGAGGAAGACTGCAATACCCGCCATAGAACACGTTACCAACATTAGTTCCCACTTTATATGATTAGTGGTTGCGTATGTTACGGCAAACGCATTTAGGCCCATCCCGCACGCAAGGGCCGTTGGCAGTCGGACGAGGTAACCCGCCGCGCCCGACGCAAGCGCAGCCATGACGCATGTCCAAAGGAACGTGGCCGCGGGCGGTAGGCCGATCGACTTCAAAATTGCCGGATTGGCGAAGGCGACGTATGCCATTGCAAAGAAGGTGGTGACCCCGGCCACAATCTCTGTGCCGGCGGACGGCGCAACAGTGCTTTTCGACATTGCAGTTCCTCCAGCGCATTTGATGTTGGGAAGGTTCTAGTCAAGCCTGAGTCGCTGGGGTGCTGCAATATTTTAACTTGCTATTTTCCGTCCTAAGAGTTCCGTCCGGAAAGAAGCCGGGTAGCTTCAAGAGTTTAGCGTAGTCGTCTCCGTGAAAGTGCCCGGGTTTCCTCTCGAAGTCATCGGATCCCGGTTGAGCGTTGTCTGCGAGTCATTGAAACTGCGAGGCCCGTTCCCGGACGGACTTTAAAGGCGCCTTGATCAAGCATCCCTCAGTATGTAATAATTAAAGTCCGGCAGCGGGCGAGTCAACTTCAATTCGGAGTTCACGAGCCGCCTCACGCCGGCTGCGACCCGCGTGTCGGTGCTTCACTCCCGCTGGCGGGGTCGACCGGTGCGCATCGCGCGGGGGTGGTCGAGGCAAAGCTCCTCGAACCTGCGCGCCCGGACAGTAGTTGGGAGGGGGCCTCGCGGCCTCGGCACCCGCGGAGCATGCGGCACAGACCCATTCGTGGGCTCTGTTCGCCTTGGCCATGCGGCGGACGCAACCAGGCGAAGATCGGGGCAATCGGGCAAAAGGCCCAGCAATCCATCCGAGGGTCGACGCCAAGCATCCACTCCCCGGGGTCGGCGTAAGCGATGACCGCGAAGGCTCGAGCGCCGGGAGCCCCTCACCGGAGTTGCGGCACGCAACTTGCTCATGTTGCCTTGTTGTGCTGCCCGATGATCCGATCCCACCGGCGGTCCCCGTCGAAACAGCGCAGATGGTGCCCGATCACAGGCCTTTTGCCCAGGGAATAAGCATGCCGTCGATCGATGCCGACCCCTATGCCTTCGATCTGCGCCCGGCGGCGGCGGCGCTGCTCATCATCGACATGCAGCGCGACTTCCTGGAACCGGGCGGCTTTGGCGCCATGCTCGGCAACGACGTCGCCCGGCTGCGCGGCGCCATCGCGCCCACAAGCGCGGTGCTGCAGGCCGCCCGCGCGGCCGGGATGCTGGTGATCCATACCCGCGAGGGCCACCGGCCCGACCTCGCCGACCTGCCGGCTGCCAAGCGCGCGCGCGGCCGGCTCGCCTGCGGCATCGGCGATGCCGGCCCGATGGGCCGCATCCTCGTGCGCGGCGAGGCCGGCCACGACATCATCCCCGAACTCGCCCCCGCCCCCGGCGAGCCGGTCGTCGACAAGCCCGGCAAGGGCGCCTTCTACGCCACCGACCTCGAGGCGATGCTGCGCAGCCGCGGCATCACCCAACTGATCGTCTGCGGCGTCACCACCGAGGTCTGCGTCAACACCACGGTGCGCGAGGCGAACGATCGCGGCTTCGACTGCCTGGTGCTGGAAGATTGCACCGGCTCCTACTTCGCCGAGTTTCAGACCGCCGGCCTCGCCATGATTCGCGCCCAGGGCGGCATCTTCGGCTGGGTCGCGGACTCCGCCCGCCTGCTGCCCGCCCTGACCTGACCAGGCCTGCCACGAGTGAGACCGCCGACCGAACGCCGCCCCGCCTGATACCCGCCTCGCCTGACACCCGCCCGCCCGACAGAGGAGAGCGCCATGGCATCCAACACCGCCACCGGAGGCATCAGCGTCGCAAGCCCGTTCACGCCCCGGCTGTGGGTGCCGGGCGACTGGAACGGCTTCTTCGGCCTGTTCACCAACGTCGTGCTGAACGTGATCGTGCTGACCTCGCTCTGCCTCGGCGTGGTGCACCTGCCGGCCGGCATCGTGTTCGGCCGCATCCTGCCCGCGCTCGGCATCGCGCTGCCGATCGGCAACCTGTTCTACGGCTACCTCGCCTGGAAACTCGCCAGCCGCGAGCGCCGCTCCGATGTCGCCGCGCTGCCGTACGGACCGAGCGTGCCGCACATGTTCATCGTCGTCTTCGTGGTGATGCTGCCCACCTACCTGAAGACGCACGATCCGCTGCTCGCCTGGGAAGCGGGCCTGGCCTGGGCGTTCGTCATCGGCATCATCATCCTCGCCGGCGCGTTCGTCGGACCCACCGTGCGCAAATACACCCCGCGCGCGGCGATGCTGGGCGCGCTGGCGGGCATCTCCATCGCCTTCATCTCCCTGCGGCCGGCGTTCCAGAGCTGGGAGGTGCCGTGGCTGTCCTTCATCTCGCTCGGCATCATCCTGGTGAGCTGGATGGCGCGGGTGCGGCTGCCGGGCGGCGTGCCGGGGGGCCTTGCCGCCGTCGTGGTCGGCACCGTGCTGGCGTGGATCGCAACGTTCAGCGGGATCAGCCCGGTGATGGACCCGCACGCGGTCGGGTTGGCACTCGCGCGCTTCGGCCTCTACCTGCCGATGCCGTCATTGCACGTGCTCGCGGGGCTCGCCAACGTCGGACCGCTGCTGGTCACCGCTGTGCCGCTCGGCATCTATAATTTCACCGAGGGCATGAACAACGTCGAAAGCGCCGCCGCGGCGGGCGACGAATACAGCCTGCGCCAGGTGCTGCTCGCCGACGGCATCGGCGCGCTCGCCGGTGCGCTGCTCGGCAGCCCGTTCCCGCCCGCGGTCTATATCGGCCACCCGGGCTGGAAATCGGTCGGAGGACGTATCGGCTACTCGATCGCCACCGGGTTTTCCATCGCCGTGGTCTGCTTCTTCGGCCTCGCGGCCCTGCTGCTGGCGGTCGTGCCGCTGGTCGTGATCCTGCCGATCCTGCTCTACATCGGCCTCGTGATCGGCGCGCAGGCGTTCGAGGCAACCCCGGCCCGCCACGCCCCGGCCGTCATCCTCGCCCTGCTGCCCAACGTCGCCGAGTGGGCGCAAAGCCAGATCGACGGTGCCCTGTCGGCCGCCGGAACCAGCGCAACGAAAGTCGGCGAAGCCGCGCTCGTCGCCCACGGCGTGATCTACCACGGCATGCAATTGTTCGGCGGCGGCGCCACCCTCGCCGGCCTGGTGCTCGGCGCCATCGCCGCCTTCATTATCGATCGCAACTTCGAACGCGCCGGCCTCTACGCCATGATCGGCGCCGTGCTGTCATTCTTCGGCTTCATCAACGGAACCGCCCTCGGCTTCGCCAACTCCGCCCCCATCGCCCTCGGCTACCTCCTGCTCGGCCTGATCTGCTTCGGCCTCAGCCGCTACCCCGCCGCCGCTGCCCTCCCAGCCGGCGCCCTCGCCGGCAACTCGGCAGCGGAATGATGCGGCCCGTCGGCGGATCGGAAGCAAGGCCAGGGGGCGCTGCCCCCTGGACCCCATCATCTGGTCCCGTGCCGATGGGGGGTATCGCGGCTGGGCGCGCGGCGACGGGGTGGCCGGGGCGCCGGCAGGGACAGGGCGCAGACGCGCCCTGTCCCTGCCAGGCGTCCCAGCCACCCCGTCGCCGCGCGCCCAGCCGCGATACCCCCCATCGGCACGGGACCACCGGAAGGGTTCCAAGGGCGAGCCCTTGGCGGGGTCCAGGGGCAGAGCCCCTGGCCTTTCTTTCCCACCCGGCGACGGCCGCATGATGCCGGTCGCGGCGGCCGCGGCGGCGTTGGCGGCGGATCGGGCGCATGGGGATGCGGCGATCTGGGTTGCGCGGGTGCCGGAGGCGGAGGTGTTGGCGCGTGCCCGGGTGTTGGAGGGGGAGGGGCCCTGCGGGCGGGCGCTTTGGGGTGTTCCGTTTGCGGTGAAGGATAATATAGACGTTTTGGGGTTGCCGACGACGGCGGCGTGTCCGGGTTTTTCGTATCGTCCTGCGCGGTCAGCGCCGGCGGTGCAGCGGTTGCTGGATGCAGGCGCGGTGTTGCTGGGCAAGACCAATCTCGATCAGTTCGCGACCGGGCTGGTTGGGGTGCGCAGCCCGTATGGGGTGCCGCGTAACGTGTTCGATGCGGCGCGTGTGCCGGGGGGATCGTCGTCCGGGTCCGGCTGCGTGGTGGCGGCGGGGATTGTGCCGTTTGCGCTGGGCACCGACACGGCGGGGTCGGGGCGGGTGCCGGCGGCGTTCGGCAACATTGTCGGATTGAAGCCGACGCCGGGGAGCGTGAGCGCGGTCGGGATGGTGCCGGCGTGCCGCTCGCTGGATACGATTTCGGTGTTCGCGGGAAGTGTGGATGCGGCGCTGGCGGTGCAGCGGGTGATTGCGGGGTTCGATCCGGCCGATCCCTACGCGCGCCGGCCGCCGTTCGCGCTGTTGCGCCGTGGTGCTTTGGCGGACGGGGTGCGGATCGCGACCGCGGATGTTGTGCATCTGTGCACTGGGGAGATCGCGGCGCTGCATCGTCGTGCGGCTCGTCTGCTGCGGGCCGAGACCGTCGATATCGCGCCGCTGCTCGAGCTGGCGCGGCTACTATATGAGGGGCCTTGGGTCGCCGAGCGTACCGCCGCCTTGCGTGCGGCGATCGCGCACGAACCGGACATGCTGCACCCGGTGACCAGGCGGATTCTCCAGAGTGGCTTCGATCGTCGCACGGTCGACGCGTTCGACGCATTCGACCGGCTGGCGGAGGCGCGGCGCGCGGCCGAGCTGCTGTTCGCGGAGTATGACGCGCTGCTGCTGCCGACGGTTCCGTTCTGCCCGACCCTCGCGGAGCTGGAGGCCGATCCGATCGGGCCGAACAGCCGGCTGGGTGCGTTTACCAATTTCGGCAATCTCTGCGGCCTGGCGGCGTTCGCGGTGCCGGGCGGCATCGGCGCCGACGGGCTGCCGGTCGGCATGAGCCTGCTCGGCCCGGCGTGGTCGGAGGGGCGGCTGGCGCCGATCGCCGATGCGCTGCACCGGGCGGTTGCCACGACGGTCGGCGCGACGACACTGCCGTTGCCGCCCTCCGCCGCAC
Organism: uncultured Pseudomonadota bacterium; assembly: GCA_963832525.1. Taxonomy (GTDB): domain Bacteria; phylum Pseudomonadota; class Alphaproteobacteria; order Acetobacterales; family Acetobacteraceae; genus JAJZVS01. Next base: position 169,047 of record CAWHUC010000007.1, on the reverse strand, counting down.
CGGACGCGCCGGCGGACGGGGAGACGGCGCTGTTCTGCATCGGCGCGCATATGTCGGGCCTGGCCCTGAACGCGCGGTTGGTGGCGTACGGCGGACGATTTTTGCGCTCGGCGGCGACGGTGCCGGGCTATCGGCTGCATGCCCTCGGCGATCGGCCGGGGCTGGTGCGCGCGGCGGCGAGGGCGGTCGCCGCCGGCGGGGCCGAGGAAACCGTTCCGGGCGAGGTGTGGGTCCTGCCGACGGCGGCGATCGGTGCGCTGCTTGCCGAGGTGCCGCCGCCGCTTGGTTTCGGCTCGGTAGAGCTGACCGACGGCCCGTGCCTCGGCTTTCTGGCCGAGGCGGCCGGCGTCGCCGGGGCGCCCGACATCACGCGTTTCGGCGGCTGGCGCGTCTGGATGCGCGCGCAGGGAGGCACGGCATGAGCGAACCCGCCGATCTGGACGCGATGATCGATGCGACGGCGGCCGCGCTGGGCATCACGGTGGCGCCCGAGTGGCGGGCGGCGATCCGCACGCATCTGGCGATTTCGCTTGGTCATGCACATGCGGTCGCGGCCTTCGCGTTGCCCGATGATGCCGAGCCGGCGCCGGTGTTCCGGGCGTGACCGATCCGGACGTCCCCGCGTCCCTTTGGGCGGGCCCCTGGGCCAGCGCGAGCGGGATTGCCGCCGCGGTCGCCGACGGCCGGTTCAGCGCGACAACGGTGACGGCGGCGGCGCTGGCGCGGATCGCGCGTGAAAACCCGCGGCTCAATGCCTTCACCGACGTGACCGCCGACCGGGCCATGGCGCGTGCGGCCGTGATCGACGCCGCGCGCGACGCCGGCCGGCCGGTCGGGCCGCTGGCAGGCGTGCCGTTCGCGGTGAAGAACCTGATCGACATTGCCGGGCTGCCGACGCGCGCGGGCTCGCGCATCAATCGCGATCATCCGCCCGCGGTGCGCGATGCCGCCCTGGTCGCGCGGCTGGAAGCGGCCGGGGCGGTGCTGGTGGGCGCGCTCAACATGGGCGAGTACGCCTATGATTTCACCGGCGAGAATGTGCATGACGGGGCCTCGCGCAATCCGCATGACACGACGCGGATGACCGGCGGTTCCTCCGGCGGGTCGGGGGGCGCGGTGGCGGGCGGGCTGGTGCCGATCGCGTTGGGATCGGACACCAACGGGTCGATCCGGGTGCCGGCCTCGTTCTGCGGCGTGTTCGGGCTGAAGCCGACCTACGGGCGGCTCACGCGTGCCGGCAGTTTCCCCTTCGTTGCTAGCCTGGATCATCTGGGGCCGCTGGCGCGCTGCACGCAGGATTTGGCGGCGGCGTACGACGCGATGATAGGGCCGGATCCCGCCGATCCGGCCTGCACGGATCGGTCGGCCGAGCCGGTGGGGGCGATGCTCGACGCGGGGATCGACGGGCTGCGCATCGGCCTCGCCGGCGGGTATTTCCGCGCCGGCGCCTCGGCCGAGGCGATCGCGGCGCTGGAGACGGTTGCGGCGGCGCTCGCCCCGGTCCGCGCGATCGAGCTGCCCGAAGCTGCGCGGGCGCGCGCGGCGGCCTATGTCATCACCACAACCGAAGGGGCCGCGCTGCATCTGCACCGCCTGCGCGAACGTCCGGGCGATTTCGACCCCGACGTGCGCGATCGGCTGATCGGCGGTGCCATGGTTCCCGCCGTCCTCGTCGTGCAGGCACAGAAATTCCGCCGCTGGTATCGCGATGCGGTGCTGCGGCTGTTCGCGACGGTGGACGTGATCGTGGCGCCGGCAACCCCCTGCGTGGCGCCGCCGATCGGCCAGAAGACCTTCGTGCTGGACGGGCGGGAACAACCGTTGCGACCGAATATCGGCATCTACACGCAGCCCGTTTCGTTCATCGGCCTGCCGGTCGCGGCCGTGCCGGTGCCGCTGCCGGGCGGCCTGCCGATCGGCGTGCAGGTGATCGCCGCGCCCTGGCGCGAGGACCTGGCGCTGCGGGTGGCGCGCGCGCTGGAAGTGCGGGGCGTCGTGCGCGCGCCGGTTCCCCCGCCCGGAGCGTGAGCGCCGGATATCGACCATCCGAAACGAAGGGAGCCAGCGCGATGGAGATCAATCTGCCCGACGTGCTGGAGGAGGTCTCCGCCGCCTTCGCCCATTACGAAGCCGCGCTGGTCGGCAACGATGTCGCCGCCCTGCAGGCGCTGTTCTGGCAAGATCCGCGCACCATCCGCTACGGCATCGCCGAGAACCTGTACGGCAGCGCGGAGATCGCTGCGTTCCGCGCCGCGCGATCCCCTGCCGGCCTCGCGCGCAGCCTGTCGCGCACGGTGATCACCACCTTCGGCCGCGATTTCGCCACCGCCGCCACTCTGTTCCACCGCGCCAGCGCACCCGGTCGGATCGGCCGGCAGATGCAGAGCTGGGTGCGGCTGGCGGAGGGCTGGCGCATCGTCGCCGCCCACGTGAGCCTGGTCGACGCACCGTGAGAGGCCGTCATGCCGGCGCCTCACGCCGCCACGGATGCCCGCGATGAGCTGTGCTCTCGCGTTGCGCCTATCGTCACCGATTATTCATCATGCGGCACCCGTCGGTTGATCCACATCAATGCTCATGCACCAGCCCGCCGGCTATGCATTGTGACGGATTGATGAGACTGGACCGGGGGGACAGGATGGACGCGACAGTGCTCGGCCCGCCGGGGCCTCCCCTCCGGGTATTGTTCGCGGCCGGGGAGCTCTTTCCCTTGGCCAAGACCGGCGGTCTCGGCGATGCCAGCGCGGCGTTGCCGGCGGCGCTGGCGGGGCTCGGCGTGGATATCCGGCCGATCCTGCCCGGTTATGTGTCCGCGCTGGATGCGACGCGCGCCAAGCGAACCTTGGGGCCGCTGCCCGCCGGCGGCACCTTGCTGCTCGGGCGCACGCCGGATACCGGCCTGCCGGTCTATCTGCTCGACTGGCCGGAATTGTTCCGCCGCCCGGGCGGTCCGTATCAGGACAGCGACAAGCGCGACTGGCCCGACAACCTGCATCGCTTCGCCGCTTTCTGCGCCGCTGCGGCGCACGTCGCGCTGCGGGGCGACGGCGGGTCCTGGCGGCCCGACCTGGTGCACGCCAACGACTGGCACACTGGCCTGCTGCCGGCCTTCCTGGCGCTGCGCGCCGGCCCCCGGCCGCGCAGCGTGTTCACCATCCACAACCTGGCCTTCCAGGGCAATTTCCCGCTCGACGCGGCTCGTGCGCTCGGCCTGCCCGACGCCTTGCTGAGCCCGGAGGGGGCCGAATTCTACGGCCAGCTCTCCTGCCTGAAGGCCGGGATCCGCTACGCCGACCGGCTCACCACCGTCAGCCCGACCTATGCACGAGAGATTCTCACCCCGGACTACGGCTGCGGGATGGACGGGCTGTTGCGCGCGCGTGCCGGCGACCTGACCGGCATCCTCAACGGCATCGACAAGGTACTGTGGAACCCGGCCGAGGATGCCGCCCTGCCGGCGGGCTATGACGCCGATGACCTTGCCGGCAAGCGTGCGGTCAAGGTGGCGGTGCAGCAGGAGCTGGGGCTCGATCCGGCGGCCGACGTGCCGCTGGTGGTGGGTGTCAATCGCCTGACGCAGCAGAAGATGGCGGATGTGGTGCTGGCCGCCCTGCCGGCGCTGATCGACCAGGGGGTGCAGGTGGCGCTGCACGGAGAGGGCGATCCGGAGCTGGAAGCGGCGTTGCGCGCCGCCGCCACCGGCCGCGCCGGGCGCCTCGCGGTGCGGATCGGCTACCGGGAGGCGCTGGCGCACCGGTTGCTCGCTGCGGCCGACATCGCCCTGACTCCGTCGCGGTTCGAGCCCTGCGGGCTCACCACGATGTATGCGATGCGCTACGGCGCGTTGCCGGTCACCCGCCCGGTCGGCGGCCTCGCCGACACCGTGACCGACATCGATACCACGCGACCGGAGCGCGCGACCGGCACCGGGTTCACCTTCATCGACCCGACGCCGGAGGCGCTGACCGCCTGCATGGCGCGTGCCGGCGCCCTGTTTCGCGATCAGCCGGCGTGGCGGCGGTGCCAGCGCAACGCCATGCTGCGCGATTTCGGCTGGGAGAATTCGGCCCGCCGCTACTTGGAACTCTATGGCGCCCTGGCCCTGCCGGAGCTGCCGAGCCGCTCGCAACTTCTGCTTCTGCCGACGGCCGAGGTGCCGATGCCGCGACCTGTCAGCGAGACCTTGCCGGCGAGCTGGGCGGAGGCCGCCGACTGATGCCGCGGCTGCGCCAGCGGCCTCGGTGCGCTCATGCGATCGCCCTGCCGGCCCTCCTGGGGGTCGCGCCGTGCCGGCGCGATCGCGGCCACCGCGCATGAACGACCCGGTGACGGCCCCACCGCGCCCGGACGACCAGGCGGCGTTCTCCGGCTGGAATGCCGCGGCGCTCGCCGCCCTGCGCGAGCTGGCGCTCGACCTGCGCTGGACCTGGAGCCACCGCGCCGATGCGCTGTGGGAACGGATGGATGCCGAGCTGTGGGCGCGCACCCACAACCCCTGGGTCCTGCTCGAGGACGTCCCGGCCACGAGGCTTGCCGAGCTTGCCGCCGATCCGGGCTTCGTCGCCCATCTCGACCAGCTCGCCGCCGAACGCGATGCCTATCTGCAGACGCCGGGCTGGTTTCCCGAAACCCACGGCGCGGACGCGCTCGCCGGGGTGGCGTATTTCTGCATGGAGTTCGGCCTCGGCGAGGCGTTGCCGCTGTATGCCGGCGGGCTCGGCGTGCTGGCGGGGGATTACCTCAAGACGGCGAGCGATCTCGGCGTGCCGGCGATCGGCATCGGCCTGTTGTACCAGGAGGGTTATTTCCGGCAGATGATCGATGCCGCCGGCTGGCAGCAGGAGGCCTATCCCTACAACGAGCCGGCGATGATGCCGGTGCAGCCGGTGCTGGGTGCCGGCGGGGCGCGCCTGCACATCGCCGTGGAGCTGCCGGGGCGGACCTTGCGCCTGCGCGTCTGGCGCGCGAACGTCGGCCGCAGCGCGCTCTATCTGCTCGACAGCAACGATGCCCTGAACAGCCCGGTGGATCGCGGCATCACCGGCAAGCTGTACGGCGGCGGCACCGAGCTGCGACTGTTGCAGGAGATCGTGCTCGGCGTCGGCGGCTGGCGGCTGGTCGAGGCGGTCCACCCCGAGATCGAGATCTGCCACCTGAACGAGGGCCATGCCGCTTTCGCCCTGCTGGAACGGGCGCGCAGTCTCGCCGCCCGGCTCGGCGTCGGGTTCGAGGCGGCGCTGTGGGCCAGTCGCGCCGGCACCGTCTTCACCACCCACACGCCGGTCGCGGCCGGGTTCGATCGCTATCCCACCGCCCTGCTCGCCCAGTATCGCCACGCCGCGATGGGGCCGGCCGCGGACAGCGTCACCGCCGCCGCGCTGGCGCTCGCGGGGGTGGAGCCGGGCAGCGCGTTCAACATGGCGTTCCTGGCGCTGCGCGGATCGTATGCCAGCCTCGGCGTCAGCGCGCTGCACGGGGTGGTGAGCCGGCGGATCTTCCAGCCGCTGTTTCCGCGCTGGCCGGAACATGAGGTCCCGGTGGGGCACGTGACCAACGGCGTGCACGTGCCGTCCTGGGATTCGCAGGAGGCGGACGCGGTGTTCACCGAGGCGGCCGGCAAGGAACGCTGGCGGCGGATGGCCGAGCCGCTGCACGACGCGATCGCCGCGGTGGCCGACGAGGTGCTGTGGGAGATGCGTGGCCGGTCGCGCCAGCGCCTCGTCGCTGCGGTGCGCGCGCGGTTGCGCCGCCACCTGATCGGCCGCGGCCAGGCGCCGGCGATGGTGGCGCAGGCCGATAGCGTGCTCGATCCGAACATCCTGACGCTCGGCTTCGCCCGCCGCTTCACCGCCTACAAGCGGCCGAACCTGCTGCTGGCCGACCGCGCACGGCTGGAACTTCTGCTCGGCGATCCGCACCGGCCGGTGCAACTGGTGCTGGCCGGCAAGGCGCATCCGGCGGACGCGGACGGCAAGCGCATGATCCAGGAATGGGTCGGCTTCGCCGAATGCCCGCGGCTGCGGGAACGGGTGGTGTTCCTGGAGGACTACGACATCGCGCTCGCGCAAGAACTGGTGCAGGGCGTCGATGTCTGGATCAATACGCCGCGCCGGCCGTGGGAGGCGTGCGGGACCAGCGGGATGAAGGTGCTGGCCAACGGCGGGCTCAATCTTTCGGTGTGCGACGGCTGGTGGGCGGAAGCCTTCGCGCCGGACCTGGGCTGGGCGATCGGGGCCGCCGCCCAGCCGGACGAGCGGGCCCAGGATGCGGCGGATGCGCAGGAGTTGTACGCGGTGCTGGAGGGCCAGGTGCTGCCCGAATTCTACCACCGCGACGGGGCCGGCATCCCGCGCGGCTGGCTTGCCCGCATCCGCCGCAGCATGGCGGTGCTGTCGCCGCGTTTCGGCGCCACCCGCATGCTGCACGACTATCTGGAACAGGCCTATCTGCCGGCGGCGGCGGCGCTGCGCCGGCGGCTGGCCGACGGGGCGGCAGTGGCGACGGCCTTGCGGGCCTGGGAGCGCCGGCTGCATCGCGGTTGGAAATCGCTGCACATCGGCACCCCCGACGTGGCGGCCGAGGCGGACGGCTGGTCGTTCCGCGTGCCGGTCTATCTCGGCGAGATCGCGGCCGAGGACGTCCGCGTGGAGTTGTATGGCGATCCCGCGCCCGACGCGCCCGGGCCGGCGGTCGTTCCGTTGGCGCGTGGCGCCCCGGTGCCGGGCGCGGTCAATGGGTTCACCTACGCGGGCCGCATCGCCACCGCGCGGCCGCGCACCGATTTCACCGTCCGCATCGTGCCGTATCACGATGAGGCCCGCGTGCCGGCAGAAATGCCCCTGATCCGCTGGCAGGAGTAGAACGCATGGCCCCGGACCCGATGGCGCCCGCCATCCCGACCCGAGATCCCGCCCCGGCCGGCGTCCCGTCCGGAGCGGTGGCTGGCGCGCCAGTTTTGCTCGACCGCGCCGGGCTGCAGGGCCTGCTCGATGCGCTGCACGGAAGCGGCTTCGACGTCGTCGGGCCCACGGTGCGCGACGGCGCCATCGTCTATGACCGGGTGCGGCGGCTCGACGAGCTGCCGGTCGGCTGGACCGACCGCCAGGACGCCGGGCGCTACCGGCTGGAACGGCGGGACGACGCGGCCCTGTTCGGCTATGCGGTCGGCCCGCAATCCTGGAAGCGCTTCCTGCACCCGCCGGAGGAACGCCTGTGGCGCGCGCGCCGGCAGGACGACGGCTTCGCGATCATCCCGGAACCGCCGCCGGCGGCGCCGTTCGCCTTCATCGGCGTGCGCGCCTGCGAAGTGGCAGCGATCGCCATCCAGGACCGCGTGTTCCTCGGCGGGGAGCATCAGGACCGGGGCTATGCCGCACGCCGCGATGGTGCCTTCCTGATTGCGCTCAACTGCGGCACTGCGGGCGGGACCTGCTTCTGCACCTCCATGGGTACCGGCCCGCGCGTCGGCGGCGGTTACGACATCGTGCTGACCGAACTGATCGGCCCTGGGCAGCATGACGGGCAGCACGACTTCCTCGCCGCGGCCGGGAGCGCGGCCGGCGCCGCGCTGCTCGCAACCCTGCCTGCGCGCCCGGCGGAGGCGCCGGCGCTGGAAGCGGCCGAGGCGGTGGTGGCGCGCACCGAAGCAAGCATGGGCCGGCAGATGGACACCGTCGGACTGAAGGAGCTGCTGCAGGCCAACCCCGAGCACCCGCGCTGGGACGACGTGGCCGCCCGCTGCCTCGCCTGCGCCAATTGCACCATGGTCTGCCCGACCTGCTTCTGCACCACCGTCGCCGACCACACCGACCTGGCGGGGACGGAGGCGGAACGGGTGAAGCGGTGGGATTCCTGCTTCACCGCCGACTTCTCCTTCATCCACGGCGGCGCGGTGCGCACCAGCGGGAAGTCGCGCTACCGGCAATGGATGACGCACAAGCTGGCGCATTGGGTCGACCAGTTCGGCAGCTCGGGCTGCGTCGGCTGCGGGCGCTGCATCGCCTGGTGTCCGGTCGGCATCGACATCACGGCGGAGGCGGCGGCGATCCGCGCCGCACCTGCGCCGGCGCCTGCGGGCGTGCGTGGGGAGGGAGCGCATGGAAACGCTTGAACGCCTGCTGCTCGGCCACAAGTTCCTGGCCGGCATCGATCCCGCGTTCGGCCGGCTGCTGGTCGGTTGCACGCGCAACCTGCGCTTCGCGCCCGGCCAGTTCCTGTTCCGCGAAGGCGCGCCGGCCGATGAGTTCTACCTGATCCGCGAGGGACGGGTGGCGCTGGAGTTGCACGCCCCGGGCCGCCTGCCGCTCGTGATCGCCACCCTGGGCGAGGGCGAACTGGTCGGCGCCTCCTGGCTGGTGCCGCCGTACCGCTGGGGGTTCGATGCGCGGGCGAGCACCGACACCCGCGTCTTCGGCCTCGATGCGCGCTGCCTGCGCGAGAAATGCGACGCCGACCATCATCTCGGCTACGAGATGATGCGGCGGCTGCTGCCGGTAATGGTGGGACGGATGCAGGCGGCGCGACAGCAGTTGCTCGATGTCTACGGGCACCCGGCGGCATGAGCGCCGTCGCACGTGCACCTGCGACGGCCGATCCGATGCAGCCGGCGCCGTGGCGCGTGCGCGCGGTGCGGCGGGAGACAGAAGATGTGGTGAGCCTCGACCTGGTGCCGCAGGCCGGCGCCGTGCCCGGCTTCGCACCGGGCCAGTTCAACATGCTGTACGCCTTCGGGATCGGCGAGGTGCCGATCAGCCTCAGCGGCGACCCGGCCGACACCACCTGCTACGTGCACACGGTCCGCGCGGTGGGCGCGGTCAGCGCGGCGATCGTCGGTGCCGCGCCGGGTAGCGTGCTCGGACTGCGCGGGCCGTTCGGCAGCGCCTGGCCGGTGGCGGCGGCGGAAGGGCACGATCTGCTGATCGTCGCCGGCGGTCTCGGCCTCGCGCCGTTGCGCCCGGCGATCTACCAGGTGCTGGCCAGCAGCGAGCGGTTCGGGCGCATCGCCGTGCTGTACGGCGGGCGCGGCCCGGCGGAGCTGCTGTTCCGCGACGAACTCGCCGCCTGGGGCGCGCGGGCCGACGTGACGGTCGCGGTGACGGTCGATCACGCCGATCCGTCCTGGCACGGGCATGTGGGCGTGGTGCCGGCGCTGCTCGACAAGGTCGGCTTCGATCCCGCCGCCACCGTGGCCCTGCTCTGCGGGCCGGAGGTGATGCTGCGCTTCACCGCCACCGCGCTCTGCGGCGCCGGGGTGGCGGCGGAGTGCATCCATCTGTCGATGGAGCGCAACATGAAATGCGCCGTCGGCCTGTGCGGGCATTGCCAGTTCGGACCCGATTTCGTCTGCAAGGACGGCGCCGTGCTGCGCTATGATCGTATTGCCGCAAGGCTCGCGGCGCGGGAGATCTGAGCATGGCCGCCAGCCGACCCACGCTCGCGGTGTGGAAATTCGCCTCCTGCGACGGCTGCCAGTTGTCCCTGCTCGACTGCGAGGACGAGCTGTTGGCGGTCGCCGGCGCGCTCGACATCGCCTATTTCGTCGAGGCGTCCAGCACCCTACGGCCGGGACCCTATGACCTTTCGGTGGTGGAAGGCTCGATCACCACGGCCGACGACGCGGAACGCATCTGCCGTGTGCGGGCGGTGTCGAAGCGGCTGATCACCATCGGCGCCTGCGCCACGGCCGGCGGCATCCAGGCGCTGCGCAACTTCGCCGATGTCGCCGACTACGTTGCCGCCGTCTATGCGTCCCCGGACTATATCCATACGCTCGCGACTTCGACGCCGATTTCCGCGCACGTGAAAGTGGATTTCGAGCTGCGCGGCTGTCCGATCAACAAGCAGCAGTTGTTGGAAGTGATCGCGGCCCAGCTCGCCGGGCGCAAGCCGGACATCCCCGACGAAAGCGTCTGCGTCGCCTGCAAGCGGCGCGGCACGCCCTGCGTGATGGTGGCGCACGGCACCCCCTGCCTCGGCCCGGTCACGCATGCCGGCTGCGGCGCGATCTGCCCCGCCTATCAGCGCGGCTGCTACGGCTGCTACGGCCCGGCCGAGCACGCCAACACCGCCGCACTCGCCCAGGCCTGGCAGGCGCTGGGCGCGGACCGGCGCACCCTGCACCGCGCCTTCCGCACCTTCAACGCGGCGGCCGAACCGTTCCGCCAGGAGAGCGAGGCCCATGCCGAGCCGCACCATCCGGGTTGACACCCTGACCCGCGTCGAGGGCGAGGGCGCGCTCGAGCTCGATATCCAGGACGGCGCGGTGGCCGGCGTGCGGCTCGCGATCTTCGAGCCGCCACGCTTCTTCGAAGCGCTGCTGCGCGGGCGCGATGCGTCCGAGGCACCCGACATCACCGCGCGCATCTGCGGCATCTGCCCGGTCGCGTACCAGATGAGCGCGGTGCACGCTATCGAGGACGCGCTCGGCATCACCGTCGACGGCCCGCTGCGCGACCTGCGCCGGCTGCTCTATTGCGGCGAGTGGATCGAGAGCCACGCGCTGCACATCGTGCTGCTGCACGCGCCGGATTTCCTTGGCTTCCCGGACGGGATCAGCCTGGCCGCCGTGCATGGCGAGGCGGTGCGGCGCGGCCTCGCGCTGAAGAAGGCCGGCAACGAGCTGCTGCGGCTGCTGGGCGGGCGCGAGATCCATCCGGTGAACGTCCGGGTAGGTGGGTTCTACCGGGTGCCGACCCGGGCCGAGCTGGCGCCGCTGGCGGCGGTGATGAACGAGGCGCGGACGGAGGCGATCGCGCTGGCGCGCTGGGTGGCGGGATTCCGGTTTCCCGATTTCGAGCGCGACTACACCTTCGTCGCGCTGCGCCATCCGGACGAATACCCGCTGAACGCGGGGCGGGTGGTCTCCAGCCGGGGCCTCGACATCGCCGCGGCGGAGGACGAAGCGACATTCGTGGAACGCCATGTGGCGCACTCGACCGCGCTGCAGTCGGAGCTGCGCGCCGGCGGCAACTACCTGGTCGGCCCGCTGGCGCGGTTCAACCTGAACCACGACCGGCTGGGAGAATCGGTGCAGGCGCTGGCCGCGGAGCTGGGGCTGGCGCCGGGCTGCCGCAATCCGTTCCGCAGCATCATCGTGCGCGCGATCGAGGTCGTCTATGCCTGCGAGGAGGCGTTGCGCCTGATCGCCGCCTACGAACCCCCGCCCGCCCCCGCGGTCGCGGTGGTGCCGCGCGCGGGCGTGGGGATGGCCTGCACCGAGGCGCCGCGCGGACTGCTGTACCACCGCTACCGGCTGGACGCGGAGGGCAGTATCCTGGAGGCGCGCATCGTGCCGCCGACCTCGCAGAACCAGTCGACGATCGAAGACGATCTGCGCCTGGTCGCAGGCCGCGACCTCGACCTGCCGGAGGACGAACTGCGCGATCATTGCGAGCAGGTCATCCGCAACCACGATCCCTGCATCTCCTGCTCCACGCATTTCCTCCGCCTGGAGGTGCGACGGCGATGAGCGCGCGCGCCCTGGTGATCGGCGTCGGCAACCCCGATCGTGGTGACGACGCGGCGGGGCTGCACGTGGCGCGCCGGATCGCCGCGCGGGGTCTGCCCTGGATCGCGGTGGAGGAGGCCGGGGGCGACAGCCTGGCGCTGCTCGACCGCTGGGCCGGCGTGGCGCGCGTGGTGCTGGTCGATGCCGCGGCCCCAGGTGCCGCCCCAGGGGCGACGCCCGGTGCGGCCCCGGGACGGATCCATCGGCTCGATCCGCTGGCCGGCGCGTTGCCGCGGGACCTCGTTTTGGGCTCCACGCACGCCTTCGGGCTGGCCGAGGCGGTGGAACTGGCGCGCACGCTCGGCCGGCTGCCGGGGCGGATGACGGTCTACGCCATCGAAACGGCCGATTGCGCCGCCGGCGCGGCGCTCAGCCCGGCGGTGGCGGCGGCGGTGGAGCAGGTGGCGGCGCGGATCGCGGCGGAGCTGGCACCGCCAGGGAGCGGGAAGGGGAGCGAAGACGATGCATGAAACCGGCATGGTGCGCGACCTTATCCGCCGGATCGAGGCCGCGGCGACCGCGAACGGCGGGGGAAAGGTGGTCGGCGTGCAGGTCTGGCTGGGCGCGCTGAGCCACCTGTCGGCCGAACATTTCCGCGTCCATTTCGACGCCGAGGCGCGCGGCAGCGCGGCCGAAGGGGCGCAGCTTTCCATCACGGAATCGGCTGACGTGGCCGATCCGCGGGCGCAGTACCTGCTGCTGGAGAGCCTCGACCTGGAGGATCAGGCAGAGGTGCGCGGTGCCTGACACGCGCCGTCCGCGCCCGCTTGCGGGGGAGGGGGTTTCTCCGCGCTGCCCCGACCCGCAGCGGCTGCACATCGCGCTCGCCGGCGCGGTGCAGGGCGTCGGCTTCCGCCCCTTCGTCTACCGTCTGGCGCAGCAGGCCGGGCTTGCCGGCTCGGTCCGCAACACCGGCGGCGGCGTGCTGATCGAAGCCGAGGGCCCCGCGCCCGCGCTGTCCCGCTTCCTAGATCGCCTGGCGATCGATGCGCCCCCGCACGCGGTCATCACCGGCCGCACGGTGACCGGCGTGCAGCCGCGCCGCACGCCCGGCTTCACGGTCGCGCCGAGCACGGCGGAGAGACTCTGTTCCGCCGTGGTGATGGCCGACCTCGCCCCCTGTGCTGCCTGCCTGGCTGAGCTGCACGATCCCACGGACCGCCGCTTCCTCTATCCGTTCATCACCTGCATGCACTGCGGCCCGCGCTACAGCGTGATCGAAGCGCTGCCCTACGACCGCGCCCGCACCACGCTCGCCCGCTTCCCGCTGTGCCCCGCCTGTGCGGCGGAATACGCCGATCCGGGCTCGCGCCGGTTCCATGCCGAATCGACCTGCTGCCCTGCCTGCGGCCCGCGGCTTGCGCTCTGGGATGCCGACGGAGCGGTACGCGCCGGTGGCGACCCGGCACTGGCGGAGACGGCGGCGGCGCTGCGGGCGGGGCGGATCGTGGCGCTGAAGGGCCTGGGCGGGTTCCAGCTCCTCGCCGACGCGCGCAATTCGGCGGCGGTGGCGGCGCTGCGCGCGCGCAAGCGCCGCCCGCGCAAGCCGTTCGCCATGATGGTCGCCGACCTTGCCGCCGCTGCCGCGCTCGCCGAGGTCTCGGCGATCGAGCGTGCGGCGCTGTGCTCCCCGGCCGCGCCGATCGTGCTGCTACGCCGCCGTGCCGCAGCGGCGGTGGCGCCGGAGGTTGCCGGGGCGGTTGCCGCGGAGGTTGCCACGGAGGTTGCCCTGGGCAGCCTCTGCTTCGGCCTCATGCTGCCGAGCACGCCGCTGCACCACCTGCTGCTGCGCGCGCTGGGCTTCCCCGTGGTGGCGACCAGCGGCAATGCCGGCGACGAACCGATCATCGCCGACGAACATCAGGCGCGGGCGCGCCTGGCCGGCATCGCGGACGTCTTCCTCGTGCACGACCGGCCGATCGCCCGTGCGGTGGACGATTCAGTGGTGCGGGTCATCGCCGGGGCGGTGACGGTGCTGCGCCGGGCGCGCGGCTATGCGCCGCTGCCGCTTGCCTGCCCGGCGGTCGACGCGCCAGTGCTGGGGCTGGGCGGACAGCAGAAGAATGCGGTCGCGGTCGGGAGCGCGGGGCGGGTCATCCTCGGCCCGCATATCGGCGACCTGGACGGGCCGGCGGTGCGCGACGCCTTCGCCGCAGCCGCGGAACGCCTGCCGGCGCTGCATGGGCTGCGCCCGGCGCTCGCGGCCTGCGATCGCCATCCGGACTATGTTGCCACGCGCCACGCCGACGGGCTCGGCCTGCCGGTGGTCCGGGTGCCGCACCACCTCGCGCATGCGCTCTCCGGCATGGTGGACCGCGGTCTGGACGGGAAGCTGCTCGCGGTGGCCTGGGATGGCAGCGGATATGGCGGCGACGGCACGATCTGGGGCGGCGAATTCCTGGCGATCGCGCCGTCGCGGTTCCGCCGCGCCGCCCATCTGGCCCCGTTCCGCCTGCCCGGTGGCGACGCGGCGGTGCGCGAGCCGCGCCGCGCGGCGCTCGGCCTGCTGCACGCGCTGTATGGCGCCACGGCGCTGGAGATGACCGCGCTGGCTCCGGTCGCCGCCTTCACCGCTGCCGAGCGGCATGTGCTCGCCACCATGCTGGCGCGTGGCGTCAATGCGCCGCTCACCACCAGCGTCGGGCGGCTGTTCGACGCGGTCGCCGCCCTCCTCGATCTCTGCCAGCGTGCGAGCTTCGAGGGTGAGGCGGCGATGGCGGTGGAATGCGCCGCCGCGGCGGCGGACCACACCGCGCCGCTCCCGCCCCCCGTGCTGGCCCCCCCCGTGCCGGCGGACCACGACGGGACCTTGGTGGTCGACTGGCGGCCGATGCTCGCCGGCCTGCTTGCCGCGCGTGCGGCCGGGACCGGCCGGGCCGCGCTGGCCGCGGGGTTTCATGCCGCGCTCGCCGGTGCGATCGCGGCGGTGGCGCGACGGCTCGGGGCGCGGCGCGTGCTGCTCACCGGCGGGTGCTTCCAGAATGCGCGGCTCGCCGAGCTGGCGGCGGCGGGGTTGCGGGCGGCGGGGATCGACCCGTTCTGCCATCGCGACGTGCCGCCGAACGACGGCGGCCTGGCGGTGGGGCAGATCGCCTTCGCCGCCCGGCCGCTCGCCGAGGATCCGGCGCTCCGCCTGGACCCGGACCCGTCCGGCGGCAGTGCGGCGATGCAGGAGAACGCGTGATGTGCCTTGCGGTTCCCGGCCAGGTGCTCGAAATCGCTGGTGCGGACGCGCTCACCCGCTCTGCCCGCGTCGCCTTCGGTGGCATCGTCAAGCAGGTCGCGCTCGCCTTCACGCCGGAGGCGCGGGTGGGCGACTACGTCCTGGTGCACGCCGGCGTCGCGATCGCGGTGCTGGACGAGGCCGAAGCGCAGCGCACCCTCGCCACCATTGCGACCCTGGAAGCAGACCCGCCATGAAATACGTCGACGAGTTCCGCGACGCCGCGAGCGCCCGCCGGCTGGCCGCGGCGATCGCCGCGCGGACCACCCGCCCCTGGACCCTGATGGAAATCTGCGGCGGGCAAACCCATTCCCTGTTGCGCCACGGCATCGACCAGATGCTGCCGGAGGCGATCACCCTGCTGCACGGTCCCGGCTGCCCGGTCTGCGTCACGCCGGCGATGGCGATCGACCAGGCGATCGCCATCGCCGCCACCTCGGGCGTGATCCTGTGTTCCTTCGGCGACATGCTGCGCGTGCCGGGCGATGGCGGCAGCCTGCTCACCGCCAAGGCGCACGGCGCCGACGTGCGGATGGTCTATTCCCCGCTCGATGCCGTGGCACTGGCGGCGGCGCGGCCGGAGCGGGAGGTGGTGTTCTTCGCCGTCGGCTTCGAGACCACCGCGCCGGCCAGCGCGATCGCGGTACCTGCAGGCCGAGCGCCTGGGGCTGCGCAACTTCAGCCTGCTTGTCGCCCATGTGCTGGTGCCGCCGGCGATCGAGGCGCTGCTCGCCGCCCCGGACAACCGCGTACGGGGCTTCCTCGCCGCCGGGCACGTCTGCACCGTGATGGGTGACGGCGAATACGGGCCGATCGCGCGCCGCCACGGAGTGCCGATCGTGGTGACGGGGTTCGAGCCGCTCGACCTGCTGCAGGGTATCCTCGCCTGCGTGGACGCGCTGGAAGCGGGGCGCGCGACGGTCGCGAACGAATACGGCCGCTCGGTGCGTGCGGGCGGCAACGCGTCGGCGCAGGCGGCCATCCGCCAGGTGTTCACCGTCGTGCCGCGCGTCTGGCGCGGGCTGGGGGAAATCCCGGCGAGCGGGCTCGCCCTGGCGCCGGCCTACGCGGGGTTCGACGCCGAGCGCCGCTTCCCCGCCGCGCCGGCGGTGGCGGCGCGCGCCAGCCCGTGCATCAGCGGCGAGATCCTGCGCGGCCGCCGCAAACCGGCAGCCTGCCCCGCCTTCGCCACCGCCTGCACGCCCGAACACCCGCTTGGGCCGACGATGGTCTCCTCCGAAGGCGCCTGCGCCGCCTACCACCGCTATCGCCGGCCGGTCGCGGCATGAGCGGCATCGTCTGCCCGCTGCCGGCGGCTGCGGAGGGCTGTATCGAGCTCGGCCATGGCGGCGGCGGCGCGCTGACCCATCGGCTGATCGAGGGCCTGTTCCGCCCGGCGTTCGGCGTCTCCGCGCATCCGCTAGGCGAGATGTCCCCGCATGCATCCGCGGGCGCACCGCGGCACGACGTCTCAGGCGCACCACTGCACGACTTTTCAGGCGCGCCACTGCACGACGGCGCCACCTTGGCCGTGGGCGGCAGCCGGCTCGCCTTCACCACCGATTCCTTCGTGGTCACCCCGCTCGAATTTCCCGGTGGCGACATCGGCGCGCTGGCGGTGATCGGCACCGTGAACGACCTCGCGATGTGCGGCGCCCGCCCGCTGTCGCTCAGCGCCGGCTTCATCCTGGAGGAGGGGTTGGAGATCGCGCTGCTCCGCCGCCTCGCCGGCTCGATGGGCCGGGCGGCGGCTGCGGCCGGGGTCGGCATCGTCACCGGCGATACCAAGGTGGTCGAGCGCGGCAAGGGCGACGGGCTCTATATTTCCACCGCCGGCGTCGGGCTGATCCCGCCAGGGGTCGCGATCGGCCCGCAATGCGTCCGCTCGGGCGACGCCGTGCTGGTGAGCGGCGATATCGGCCGGCACGGCATCGCCATCATGGCGGCGCGCGAGGGGCTGGGCTTCGAAAGCCCGATCGCCAGCGATATGGCCAACCTGGCGCCCGCGGTGGACGCGCTGCACGCGGCCGGCGTGGCGGTGCACTGCCTGCGCGACCTCACCCGTGGCGGGCTGGCGACGGCGCTGGTGGAGATCGCGACCGCAGCCGGAGTGGAGGTGCAGGTCGATGCGGCGGCCGTCGCGGTGTCGGAGCCGGTGCGGGGGGCGTGCGAAATTCTCGGGCTCGATCCGTGGTACGTGGCGAACGAGGGCCGGATGGTGGCTTTCGTCCCCGCGGCGGAGGCGGCGCGGGCGCTGGCGGTGCTGCGCGCCCATCCCGGCGGGGCGGACGCGTCCGTCATCGGCCGGGTCACGGCGGCGGCGGGGCCGGGAAGGGTGTGCGCTGCAACGATCGGCGGGGCGCGGGTGCTCGATATGCTGAGCGGGGAGCAACTGCCGCGCATCTGCTGACGGAAAGCGGCTCTCGCGGAGATTGGACCGCGCAGCGAACTAAGGTCGATGTGACGCCAGTCGCACCGGGTGGAGAACACGGCCCTAGGATAGCAGATAGCGCCGCCGCACGAGTGCCGCCCGTTCGTCCGCCGTCAGCGCGCGGCAGCCAGCATTTGGCCGGTGATCCGGCGCCGGCCGTGCAAGACGCGAAGCACCGTCACCAGCTTGTCCTGCGGATCATGCCGGTAGATCACGATATAAGGCAGAACGATTCCGGCGCGGATCTGCGCGCCGACTGCAGCGGCAGGCTTTCCGGATGGTCGCCCAATCGGTCGTATAGCGACTCGAACAAGGCAAGATACCGCTCTGCGGTGCGGCGGCCTGCCACGGCGCCCAGGTAAGCCACGATTTCGGCGATGTCCGCATCGGCGGGCGCGGCAACGACGATTCGCGCCATCAGCCCTTCAACAGGGCGAGCCGGGCCGCGTTCCGGGTGCGATGCTCCTCGCGGGTGATGACCTCGCCGTGGGCGGCCGCTGCCAGCGCCTCCGCGACATGCGGCCGGGCCCAGGCGAGATCGTCGCGCTCCTCGATCATCCATGCGTCGATCAGGCGGCGCACGGCATCATCCAGCGACGCAAAATCGCCATTGGCGATATGGGCATCGAGCCAGGCGCATTGTTCGGCGGTGAGTGAAACCGTCATGAGGGGGAAGGCTAGGTCCGCAGCCCCGCGGATTCAAGGCCTCCGGAGGAACCGCCGCCAGCATCCGGCCGAATGCATCAGCCGTGGCGCAAGGCGGCGTTGCTGCCTGTCGTCCGCGGCGGGGGGCCAGTGAAGCCGTCTTCATCCTCGGCGGCGCGTCGGGGCCGATGCAGGATGTCTCTCCCGCAGAGAGTTTGTGAAAGAATGCCCGCCAGCCGCCAAAATTGCTCGAAAATCCGAGCATTTTCAACGGGCGTTCTTTCGCAAGTTCGATTTCTTCACACGCTCAGAGCGGGAGAACGGTTCCGATGGATATTCGAGATACAGGGTGACGCGCCTGGCGGTCAGGCGATCGCCTCCGAAGGGCGGCGTGCGGTCAGCGGCGGAGCAGCGGCAGCGCGCCGTACCTTATGTGCGGCCCCCCGGCGCCGGCTTCGGCGGGCGAGGCCGGGGTGACGATCCGCATGCCGCCGGCATCGGCGAGGATCGTGCTGCCGGGCGCGACCACGTGCATGCCTTGCACCGGGGTTCGCAGGACCCAGGTGCGGTCCGGCGCGGTGGGGCGGTACGGCTGCTCCGCATCCGGCCCTCCGCGGCCGGCCCAGCTTCGCATCACCGCCAGCAGATAGGGGCGGGCCAGCGCGGCGGTTTCCGAGTGATAGGCTGCCGCGGCTGCCGGCCAAGTGCCGAGGCGGGCGTGCAGACTGGCGAGGAACCCGGCGGCGAATTGGGCGTTGGCCGCCGGATCGAGCGCGGTACGGAGATCGGGAAACGCATCCGGGTGGGCACGAAGATTCACCTGGAAGCAGCCGGCGTCGATATTGCTCTGTCCGGACGCCAGGGCCGTGCGGATGGCCGTCAGCGCTGCCGCGCGCGTGGCGAACAGCACGCCGGTGCCGGCGATGTCGACCGTCCACGGCCAGGGGGCCATCCGGTCGAGGGTGGCGGAGTAGCGCCCGCTCTCCACCCGCCCGATCGCGAGCAGCAGCCCCCGGGGCAGGCCGGCGGCGGTTTCCGCCTGACGGCCTGCCTGTTCGCAGGCGCTGCGGGCCGGTTGCGGCACGCCGGTGGGTGGAACGTCGGCGGGCGCGAGGATGACCGGCGCGATGACGGCGGGCGGTATGGCAGCAGCCGGCTGCGCGCCGAGCGCGACGACGGCTGCCAACGTGACGACGGAGGCCAGCACTGTCACCAGGCGCGTTCCTGTCGGCAGCGTTCCATATGGAAGGCATGTCAGCCGCATGGGGCCATGTCCCATGCCCTGTGCCGCAGACGCCGCGCTCGGCGGTCGGCGCGCAGCATCACCCTCATGACGCGCCGGGTCGTGCAGGCCGTTCTTTGCCGCCTTCTGCGACACGCGTGCCGCCGGCGGTCGGGGCGCTCAGGCCATCGCGAACGCGCCGACCGGCGCATCGGCGACCGACGCCGCGGCTTGCTCGGCCAGGCGGTAGCCGCAACCCCACACGTTCTGCACCAGGCTCGGCAGCCCCACTGTCGCCAGCTTCTTGCGCAGCCGGCAGACGATCACGTCGACGGTCTTGAGTTCGGGCTCTTCTTCGGTGCCGTACAGATGGTTGAGGCAGGCGCCTTTGGTGAGCGAGACCCCGCGCTTCAGCATGAGCAGTTCGAGCAGCGCGTATTCCTTCGGCGTCAGGTGCAACGGCTGGCCGGAGACACGGACTTCGCGGCTGTCGAGGGAAAGTTCCAGCGGGCCGGCGGTCAGGGTGGACCGCGCATGCCCGCCGCTGCGGCGGATCACGGCGCGCAGCCGCGCCATCAGCTCCTCGACCTGGCAGAAGGCGCTCAGCACGTCATCGGCGCCGAGGTCGAGGGCCTTCACCCTGACCACCGGATCGGTCTGGGCGGTGACGCCAATGATCGGGGTGTGGCAGCCGGACGCCCGCACCCGGCGGATCAGGTCGAGGGCCGGGGTGTCGCCCAGCTCCAGATCGAGCAGGATGGCATCGAAATGATACAGGCGTAGGAATTCGAGCGCTTCGACCCCGGTCAGGGCATGCTCGCGATTGAGGCCACGCCGGCGCAACTCGGTCGCATCCTCGGCGCGCCGGAGGGGCTTCGTGCCGACTTGCAGCAGGAGCATGACGTGTCACCTCATGGATCGGGGTGGGGGTGGCTCGGCTCGACGGTAAACAACAGTTAACGCACCGCTAACGAGCACAGAAAGTTGTACGGCATGCAATGGGTTTCAGGACGGCCAGATGGACTAGGCCTTTCGGTCTAATTGCTCGGCGCCGGGGTCGCGCCATACCTATGTCACCATAACGTGACATGGCATGAGTGATTGCCGGATTGTCATCTGCGGGCGTTCTGAATGCCGATGATCGGAACATGCGTGTGGCGAGCCAGAGGGTGGTGGCGCGGCTTCGGCCGCGACCGCCGTGGCGCCATCGCGTTGATGGCCGCGCTGGCGGCGCCGGTGGTGCTGATGTCGGTGGCCCTCGGGATCGAAGTGGCCCACTGGTCGGCCGTGCAGATCGAGACCCAAAGGGTCGCCGACATGGCCGCGATCAGCGGCGGGGCGGCCTGGGTTGCCTATTCGAGCGAGAAACCAGTCGCGGCGTCTCCCTGCACCACCCCGTCCCAGGCGTGTGTGGCCGCCGTCGCCGCGGCCAATGTAGCGACGTTGAACGGTGCCAGCGCGGCCTCCACGCCGACCTGGTCCTGGAACGCAGCCAAAACCATCG
Source organism: uncultured Pseudomonadota bacterium (assembly GCA_963832525.1). Taxonomy (GTDB): domain Bacteria; phylum Pseudomonadota; class Alphaproteobacteria; order Acetobacterales; family Acetobacteraceae; genus JAJZVS01. Next base: position 148,516 of record CAWHUC010000007.1, on the reverse strand, counting down.
GCACCTTGCAGGACAACATGGTCACGGTCGTCGTGAGCACCGCGAGCGCCGGCGCGGGGTTGAACAACAGCGGCGATCCCATCGTAAAGGTGACGGTGCAGCAGGTGGTGCCGCTCGGGCTCGCGAAGTTGCTCGAGGCCACTGCCGCCGAGACCCTCCAGGCCAGTGCGGTCAGCGAGATCACGTCGACGGGCGGAACATGGGTCGGGCCACAGCCGTGCCTCGCGGCGCTGAGCCAAACCGGTACCGGTATCACGGCCGCCTATGCGAACGGGAACGGCACCGGATATGCCACCATCACGGCAACCGGTTGCAGTGTGCGGTCGAACGCCAACATATCGGCCGGCAGCACAGAGTGGAACACGAACGGGATCTATGCCGCCGGCGCCATCTCGATACCATCCTGGGTCAGCGACCAGAGCAACAGCGGCGGGAACATCACGCCGCAGGCGAACGCCGGTACGATCCCGGATCCCTATGCCAGCAACGCAGCGCTGATACAGGCCTTTGCCAACGCGACGACGGCGACCGGGCCGAGCATCAATTGCTCCATCATGTATTGCGGGCTTCCCGCAAATTCCAGCGGGTCAAATAACGGAAGTTATTGCACAACAGGACCAAATCCCGGCGTCGGCAGCCCCGCGACCTGCACCCTGATGCCCGGAAATTACAGCGGATTCAACATCAGTAGCGGCGGCCCGTTTACGTTCAACCTGCAGCCTGGACTTTATGTCTTCAATGGCAACATCAGTGCACTTTCGAATGTGACGATCAACGGATCCGGCGTAACCGTGGTCATGGCAAGCGGCAGTACGCTCGCCGGCGGCGCCAGCTTCACGCTCAATCTTTCGGCGCCGGATTCTTCAAGCGCAGCGAGCTACGGCGGTATCGCCGGGATCGCGTTTGCCACCAATAGTTCGGCGACTACCACAACCTGCGGCATGGGCGGAACCCTGGTCTTCTGCGGTAGCAGCAGCGTAACGGTCGACGGCGTGATCTATGCGCCCAACGGGACGTTCAATACCGACGGCTCCACCACCACGACCGGTTGTACCGAACTCCTCGCCGGCAGCGTATCGCTCGGCGTCGGCAGCTATTTCTCCGGCACCTTCTCCGATAACAATAACGACTGCACCACGCTTGGCGCGACCAGCTTCGGCAGCACGTACCAGTCCTCGGGCGGCACCAGCACGGCGAGCTTGGTGCAATGACCTGTCCGTCGCCACCCTGCCGCACTGCCACCTGGCTGGCCCCCGCAGGGCCGCGCTGCACCCGGGAGACCGCCGTGCGGCCGGCATGGCGCACGCTGCGGGCCGCACGGCGCGGCATCGCGGCGCTTGAATTTGCCCTGGTCGTGCCCGTCATCCTGGCGATGTTCGGCGGCGCCGCGGAAGTCGGCCTCGGGGTATGGGCCCGCGGTGCGCTCGCCGACGCGGTGTCGCAAGGTGCCTACTATGCCTATTCCATCGGCAAGAACGTCCAGCCGACCGCCATCACGTCCGTGGTCCAGACCGCGTCCACCCTGTCCGGCGTCAGCGCCACCGCGACACAGCCGGCAAGCTACTGCACCTCCACCTCCGGCAGCACGGTGAGCCTGACCACCGCCCCCGCAGCGACCGGCACGCCGCCTGTGCGCACCTGTCCGGACGGGACCACGGCCGGCACCTACACAACCATCGGCGCCAGCTACACCACGGTCTCCATCCTGCCGGCCTTCACCGGCCTTGGAGCTTCGACGATCAAGGAATCCGTCACGGTGCGCCTGCAATGATGCGCCATCTGCGGGCCCGGCTGCGCGCCGATCGCCGGGGCGAAACCGCGCTCGAATTCGCCCTGGTCGGCGGGCTGTTCGTGCTGCTGCTGCTGGCGCCGATCGAACTCGGGCTGATGATCTGGACCGGCAGCTCGCTGCAGCAGGTGGCGGAACAGACCGCACGCTGCGCCGCCATCGGCTCCTCCCTGTGCAGCGGCGCGAACACCCCGCAGAGTTTCGCGGTCAGCCTGGCGAGCAAGTGGGTCGGGCCGAATGCCATCACCGCGGCGGACGTCACCCCGAAACGGACCACCGGCTGCAACAATGCCACCACAGGCAGTTTCGAGCAGGTGACCATCACCAGCTCGATCTGGGCGGGCGCCCTGATCTCGCCGCTGGCGGGAGCGACCCAGCAGGCGGTGGGCTGCTTCCCGTTCTGATCCGCCGGCCGTCGGGATGCTATCCTCCGGCCGAGATCCGACCTCCCGAGATCCAACCGGCAACCAGGGGACGATCCGGGCCGGGGGGCGCATTCCGCTCGCGAACCGCCGAGGCCCGCGGCATGCCGGCCTGCGATATGCCCCGGTTTGCGATATGCCGACATGCGCATGCCATCCGGGCGCGCGCCGGTCGGGGCGGATCAGCGGCCGCCCGGCTCCAGCAACCCCGCGGCGCGCAGGGCGGCAACCCGGTTGCCCGCGCCCAAGGTGGCATAGGCGCGCGACAGATGCGTCTTCACCGTGCCCAGGCCGAGGCCGAGCGTCCGGGCAATATCCTTGGTCGACCGCCCTTCGGCCAGCAGATGCATCACGGCGGTCTGCTGCAACGTGAGGCGCGGCGGGCCGGCCTGCGCCGGGTCCACGCCCGACGCGCGGGACGGGGCGGGCGCACCGGACGCCAGAATCCCCAGCACGGTCGCGTCCCGGCACAGCAGCAGGCAGGCGTCGACCGCCGCCGGGTCGTACAGCATGCCGTAGCCGCGCCGCAACTCGGCCTCAGCCGCCGCAAGCCCGGGAGCGCGGCGGTACGGCCGATCCGTCACCATCGAATCCACCACGTCGGCAACCGCGATGATTCGCGTTCCGCGCAGGATCTCCGCGCCGGAAAGCCCGTCGGGGTAGCCGGACCCATCCACTCGCTCGTGATGCTGGCGGACCATCGCCGCTACCGGGGTGCCGAAGGCGATCGTTTCCAGGATATGCTCGCCGGCCTGCGGATGGGTCTGCAGAAGCTGCAGCTCCGCGAGGCTCAGCGGCGCGGCCTTATTGACGATGGCCAGCGGCACCGCAATCTTGCCGATGTCGTGCAGCCCCGCAGCCAGGCGGATGCCCTCGGTCTCGGTCCGGGGCACCCCAAGGGTGCGCGCGATGGCGCAAGCGAGCGCGGCAACCCGCGCGTGGTGGCGCCCGACCTCCGGATCGTGCAGCGCCATCATGCGCCGGAGCGCGTCGGCGGCAGCCTCCTCCGCGGGCGTCGGTAACCGGAGGGGGTCGCATTCCTGCGCCACCGCCTCGGCAGCCGGCCTTTGCGCCGCCCACACGGCGTCATGGAAGGGCATCCCAGGCCGCGTCTCGTTGCGGGAAGCGCCTCTGTCCACGCCTTACTCCGATCAGGTGGCCGCCCTTTCTGCGTGCGGACCACGGAAGAAACCACGCCTGCGGGCTCGACGCCTTCAGGACGCGCCAGCTACCGCACGCGCATAGTTAGGGACGAAAGCCGATACGTATGTATACGGTCAAGTCACAACCCTATGACGTCGCGTTATTGTTACCTCACATGAACGCGACCGGACCGGGCTCAGGACGGCAGCGCCGCCTGGGACCCGGCCGCCGGCGGCGCGCCGGGCACCGCACGGCGGACCCGGACCCGGCGGATGCGCCGCGGATCGGCCTCCAGCACCCGGAACTCGAGCCCCGAGGAATGGCCGATCACCTCCCCCCGGCTCGGCACCCGGCCGGCCAGGGTGAACACCAGACCGCCTACGGTGTTGATGTCGGCGTCCCGTTCCTCCGGGGTCAGCACCGCGCCCAGCCGCTGTTCGAACGCCTCCACCGGCAGGCGGGCGTCGATGTCGAGCGTGCCGTCGGGGCGCTCGGTCACCAGCGGCCCCTCGATATCGTCGTGCTCGTCGGAGATGTCGCCGGTGATGGTCTCCACCAGGTCCTCGATCGTCACCAGCCCGTCGATGCCGCCGTATTCGTCCACCACCAGCGCCAGATGCGTACGCGCCTGGCGCATCTGCAACAGCAGGTCAAGCACCGGGATCTGCGGCGCCACCAGCAGCGGCCGGCGCAGGATCGATTCGAGGGAGAACGCCTCCGGCCGGCCGAGATAGGCGAACACGTCCTTGATGTGGACCATCCCCAGGATATCGTCGAGTTGCTCGCGATAGACCGGCAGGCGGGAATGGCCGTCGGTGCGGAACCGCTCCACCGTCTGGGCGAAGGTCAGATCGGCCGGGATCGCCACGATGTCGGCCCGCGGCACCATCACGTCCCCGGCGGTCGTGCCGCGCAATCGCAATACGTTGGCGATCAATGCCCGCTCGTGCCGATCGAGCTCGGGCGGCTCCCCCGAACTCTCCGGCGCCGCCGCCGCCTCCTGCACCAGCTCGGCGATCGAGGCGCGCAGTCCCGCCTCGCCAGCACGACGCGATAGGCGCGCACGTAGGCGCGCCAGCAGGCCGGGACGAGATGGAGGGTCGCTCATCGTGGAGGGAACCGGGGGATGCGGGATGCGTGGAAGCAAGGCCAGGGGGCGCTGCTCCCTGGACCCCCGCCAGGGAACTCGTCCCTTGGAACCCTTCCGTTGGTTCCGTGCGTGTGGGGGGTGTCGCGGAGCGCGTGGGCGGGCGAGGCGGGGCGGCGCAGCCGGGGGAACGAAGCGCTTTGGCGCTCCGTTCCTCCCGGCTGTGCCGCCCCGCCTCGCCCGCCCACGCGCTCCGCGACACCCCCCACACGCACGGAACCAACGGAAGGGTTCCAAGGGCGAGCCCTTGGCGGGGGTCCAGGGGGCAGCGCCCCCTGGCCTTGCTTCCACGGATTGGGCACCCCGATTCGCCCCAGGATGCGCGCCTCCGCCATTTCCATCTGCCGGGCCGCCCCCGCCTGCTGGTGGTCGAGCCCGGCGAGGTGCAGCGCGGCGTGGACGATCAGGTGGGCGAGGTGGTGGCTCGGCCGGCGGTGGGCGGCGGCGGCTTCGCGCCGCAGGACGCCGAGGGCGAGCACGATCTGGCCGGGCAGGCCGGGGGCGGGCGGGTCGTAGGTGAGCACGTTGGTTGGTTTGTCCTGGCCGCGGTCGCGGGCGTTGAGGCGGCGGACCGTGCGGTCGTCGGCGAGCAGGATGGTGGCGGTGCATCCGGCGGCGCGGGCGGCGCGCCGGGCCGTGGCTTCGGCCCGCGGGACGAATTGGTGCCAGGCCGGATCGGCGAGGAGGACGCTGGCCGGGCGCAGCGGCTCCGCTTGCAGGGCGCGACTAGAGCCTGGGCCCATCGACGCCGGTGGGGTTCATGTGGGGAGCGGCGGCGCCGCGGCTTCCGCGCGTGGGGCGGGAGCGACGGCGGGGCAGCGCGGGGCCGGAGCGGGTCATGTCAGGAGTGATCCGACGGCACTATGGGGCGGCGGGCCGGGTGTGGCAACCGGCCGGACGGCGCCGGGGTTCAGGCGACTGCCCGGGAGGCTGCCGGGCCGCGCCGGCGCATGGCCTGGTCAGGCCGACAGCCGCTCCATCACGCCCTCCGGCACGTCGAAATTGGCCCACACGTTCTGCACGTCCTCGCTGTCGTCCAGCGCGTCGAGCAGCTTCAGCACCGCGCCGGCCCGGTCCTCGTCGAGCACGACCGTGGTGGTCGGGCGCCATTCCAGGCGCGCAGTTTCGGGTTCGCCGAACTTCGCTTCCAGCGCGTCGCGCACGGCGAAGAAATCCTCGGCCGCAGCGCTGATTTCGTGGCCGTCGGGGCCGCTTTCCACGTTCTCGGCCCCGGCCTCGATCGCCGCTTCCAGCATGGTGTCGGCGTCGGCGGCGCCGGCGGGGTAGCGGATCACGCCGAGGCGGGCGAACAGGAAGCTGACGGAGTTCGTCTCCCCCAGCGCGCCGCCGTGCTTGGCGAAGGCCGAGCGCACGTCCGACGCGGTACGGTTGCGGTTGTCGGTCAGCGCCTCGACGATCACGGCGACCCCGGCCGGACCGTAGCCTTCGTAGCGCACCTCCACGTAGTCGTCCCCGGCGCCGGCGCCGGTGGCTTTCTTGATCGCGCGATCGACCGTGTCGCGCGGCATGTTGGCCTGGCGCGCGGCGGTGACGGCGGCGCGCAGGCGCGGGTTGGACGCGGGATCGGGCAGGCCCTGGCGGGCGGCGACCGTGATCTCCCGGATCAGGCGGGCGAACTGGCGGGCGCGCCTGGCGTCCTGCGCACCCTTGCGGTGCATGATGTTCTTGAACTGCGAGTGTCCGGCCATGGGTCCGATATCGAGCGGTCAGTTATGGTGGTCAGGGGACGGCACCCCAGATTAAACACCCGGGATCGCGCGCGACAGAGGGGGTCTTATGTTCATTGCCATGAACCGGTTCAAGGTGGTGCCGGACAGTGCGACGGCGTTCGAGCAGGTCTGGACCGGGCGCGACACCCATTTGGCCGGCGTGCCGGGCTTCGTCGCCTTCCACCTGCTGCGCGGTCCGGTGCAGGAGGACCACGTGCTCTATTCCTCCCACACGTTGTGGCGGTCGCGGTCCGATTTCGAGGCCTGGACCAATTCGGAGGCGTTCCGCGCCGCCCACCGCAATGCCGGCAACAACCGCCCGCTCTACCTCGGCCACCCGGAGTTCGAGGGGTTCGAGGTGATCCAGACGATCACACCATGATCCGCACTTCGTGACGGCGGCAGCGGTATGAACGCAACGGATTTCGATGCGGTGGTGATCGGGGCCGGCATCGCCGGCGCCACATCCGCCGCGGCGCTGGCCGCCGATCGGCGGGTCGCGCTGGTCGAGGCGGAGGACCAGGCCGGCTACCACAGCACCGGCCGGTCCGCCGCGGTCTGGATCCAGAACTACGGGCCGCCGGACGTGCGCGTGCTCACCGGCCTGTCGCGCGCCTTCTTCGCCGCCCCGCCGGCCGGATTCGCCGAGGTGCCGCTGATGCAGCGGCGCGCGGTGCTGTTCCTCGCGCCCCCGGACCAGGTCGCGGCGCTGGAGGCGATGCTGGCCGAGGGCATCGGCCTGCGCCCGATCGACCCCGCGGCGGCGGCCGTGCTGGTCCCGGCCCTGCGCCCCGGCTACGCCGCCGCCGCGGCGATCGAGGCGGACGCGTTCGACATGGACGTGGCCGCCATCCACCAAGGCTTCCTGCGCCAGGTGCGGGCTGCCGGGGGCGTGCTGGCGCTGCGCCAGCGCGCCGGGCGGATCGCGCGCGAGCGCGGCGGCTGGGCGGTCACCACCGCCGACGGCACCGTGTTCCGCGCCCCGGTGGTGGTGAATGCGGCCGGCGCCTGGGGCGATGAGGTGGCGGGACTGGCCGGGGTTGCTCCGCTCGGCCTGGTGCCGTGCCGGCGCACCGCCGCGATCATCGATCCGGCGCCGTTCGATGTGGCCGGATGGCCGCTGGTCAACGATGTGGGGCATACGTGGTACGTGCGGCCGGAGGCGCGCACCCGGCTCATGGTCTCCCCGGCCGATGAGACGCCGATGGCGCCGCAGGACATCCAGCCGGACGAGATCGATGTGGCGATTGGGATCGACCGGATGCAGCAGGCGCTGGCGATTGAGGTGCGGCGGGTGGAGCGCGCCTGGGCGGGGCTGCGCACGTTCACGCCGGACCGCAGCCTGGCGTTCGGGTGGGACCGGGCGGCGGCGGGGTTCTTCTGGTGCGTGGGGCAGGGGGGTACGGGATCCAGACCTCGCCGGCGGCGGGGCGGCTGGTGGCGGATCTGGTGGCGGGACGGGATCCGGGGGCGGCCGGGGCGGTGATGGGGGCTGTCGATCCGCGGCGGTTCGGGTGACGCGGGGGCAGTCGGTGGTGCGTCCGTTTCGGATTGCAGGCGCGGCTTCGGGGCGGTAGCGTTTCGGTTTGAATGCCGGCATAGGGGGTAAGTGGAAGTCCGTCCGAAGGTCTTCCAACGGCAGCTTCGCGCCCGCTCCGGTCGTTCAACCGACCCGGCTCGGTCTCTTATTCCTGGAGCGATTTCGGACCGCTGATGAACGGACTGTCCCGAAGATAAAATCTCAGGAGGCGGCTCGTATCCCGCGAAATGCCGATCCTGATGCTCTGCCCGATCTCGCCGGGTTCGTGGTCACCGCGTCCGAGCCACAGGGGGCCTTCTCGGCAAAGATCGAGCCCATCAAGGCAACGATCAACCTGCAACGCCGCCGCGAGCCTTCCTGGTCCTCGCGCCAGGTCGCGCAAGCGGTCGATGCCGCGATTTCGCCGCATGATCGGGATGCCTTCGAGCGGCTCGAGCGCCCTGATCAGGACGCCGGCGCCGACCCCGGGCGTCTCGCTCGAGACATTCAGCATGTACGAGCTGCCATAGGCGAGATAAACATAGACGTGTCCACGCTCAAGAAACAGCGAACGATTACGCCGGGTCATCCCCCGGTAGGCGTGTCCGGCGGCGTCGCCGACGACATACGCCTCGGTCTCAACGATACGACCGCTGGCGACACCTTCAGGCAACTCCCGCACCAATACCTTGCCAATGAGATGGCGGGCGAGAGAGGCCGTATCAATCGGCAGCCCCGAGCGATCGAGCGAGCGGCAGATGGCCATTCCTTACGGCGGCCAGGTTTCAGGGCATCCGCTCGACCCATTGCACGCGCGAAGGCCCCGGGTCGAACGGATCGCCGAAATACTGGGTCTCGCGCGCCACCTTCCCATCGAGGAACTCCATGATGCTCACGGTGCAGGACGGCCGCCCGTCATAGGTCAGGACATATTCAGTGATCCAGAGGTCGCCCGCCCCGATGATCCGCCGCACTGTGAAGCGCTTCAGGTTCGGCTGCGCGGTGCGAGACGCCTGAATCTGCCGCCGCCCGCGGATGCGCTCGCCCGATTGAGGATATTCGAGTACCCGCATCCTCTCGGTAAATCTGGTGCTCCCCCTCGAAGTCGTTCGCATCGGAGGCGGCCCAGTGGCGATCCAGAGCCGCTCGAATCTCTCGGTCTTCCATATCAAATCTCCTGAGCCGTTCTCCGGGGCCATCGCCGTCGATGTTGAGCCCTCGTACCATGCGATGGCCTGGGCCAGGCCGTCCAGAGAGGGCTGAAGGGCCATTCCCGGCGCGAAGGCTGAGTGGTCGGGATATTCAAACCGAGGCCCCCGCCGCTTCCGTCCCCCCACCCCCCATGCCATGCTCCCGCTCGTGCCCAGGCCCCGCGCCCCCGACCACCGCCTCCCCCCGCAACCCCGCCCTCTGGCCCCTCCGCCCGACGCGGCCAGCCTGCGGGACGCCGCCCTCGTCCATCTCGCCCGCTATGCCACCACCGAGGCGCGGCTGCGCCAGGTGCTCGCCCGCCGGCTCGATCGCTGGGCCCATGCCGCCGCCACCCTGGACCCGGCGGACATCGCCGCCGCCCTCGCCGCCGGCCGCGCTGCCATCCCCCGCGTGGTTGCCGCCCTCGCCGCCGCCGGCGCGCTGAACGATGCCGATTTCGCCGCTACCCGCGCCCGCGCCCTGCGCCGCGCCGGCCGCTCCCGCCGCGTCATCGCGGCAACCCTCGCCGCCAAGGGCGTGCCCACTGAGACCGCCCGGGTCGCGCTGCCGGAAGACACGGACGGCGAGCTCGCTGCCGCCCTGCTGCTCGCGCGCCGCCGCCGCCTGGGCCCGTTCCGCGCCGCGCCGCTGCCGCCGGACGACCCTGCCGCCGCCCGGCGCGAACAAGGCGTGCTGGCGCGCGCCGGCTTCGCGCAGGACGTGGTGCACCGCGCCCTGCGCTGCGAACGCGCCGAGGCGGAGGCCCTGATCGTCACCCTGCGCGCCGGCACCTGAACACGCCGCGCGCGGAAACCTCTTGTTCATCGGTTCATGGCACCAAATCGGCCATGGTCCGGATCCTGCTGCCGCTGGCGCTGCTGAGCGCCCTGGCGGGCTGCGCTACCTCCGGCCCGCTGGCGCTGGCGGGCACGTCGGGATGCAGCTTCGTCACCGCCATGCGCATGGCCATGGCCGGACTGCCCTGCACCGGCCCCGAGCCGCCGCCGGCGCCCTATTGCACACGCAGCCTGGGCGATGCCGACTGCTGGCGGGACCCGCAGAACCTTCCGGGCCACCCGCCGCAACTCGCGGACGGCGGATGGGAAGCACCGAACCCGCCGCCACACGCCGAGACGCCGCCGTAAGCAACGGCCAGGGCGCGCGTGTCTCCTGATCTCGCTGCGCGCCCGCCGCCCCGGCTGGACGCCCCCAGCGCCGGCGTGTACCCCGCCGCACCATGACCCCCCGCCTCATCGCCACCTATCGCCTGCGCGCCGGCGCCGCGACGATCGACGCCCGCGCGCGGGCGATCGCGGTTGAACAAAGTGTCGAAATGCCGCCCGAGGCGATCGACGCCCCGCGCATCCTTGCCGAGGTCGTGGGCGCGGTGGAGCAGTGCATCGACCGCGGCGGCGGCCTGTTCGACGTCCGCATCGGCCTTGCCGCGGAAACCGTGGGCGGGGATGCCGGCCAGTTGCTCAACATGCTGTTCGGCAACACCTCCTTGCATCCCGACGTGACGCTGATCGGCGTCGCGCTGCCGGCGGAGATGACGGCGGCCTTCCCCGGTCCGCGCGTCGGCCTGGCCGGGCTGCGCGCGCGGCTTGGCGTGCCCGCGCGCGCGCTCACCGCCTCCGCGCTGAAGCCGCAAGGGCTGGACGCCGCGGCTTTGGCCGCGCTTGCCGGCCGCTTCGCCCGCGGCGGAATCGACCTCGTGAAGGACGACCACGGCCTCGCCGACCAGGCGACCGCCCCCTTCGCCGCCCGGGTCCCCGTCTGCGCCGAGGCCGTCCGTCGCGCCGCCGCCGCCGCCGGCCACTCCACACGCTACGCCCCCAGCCTGTCCGGCCCGCACGGCGCGATGCGCGCGCAAATCCTGCTGGCGCGCGAGGCCGGCGTCGATACCGTCCTGATCGCGCCCATGATCGCGGGCTTCGCCACCGTCCAGGCGCTCGCCGGCGAGTTTCCCGATATCGCCTTCCTCGCCCACCCCGCTCTTGGCGGCGCGGCGCGCATCGCGCCCGAGGTCCTGATCGGCACCCTGTTCCCGCTGATCGGTGCCGACGCCGCCATCTTCCCCGCGCACGGCGGCCGCTTCGGCTACTCCCCCGCCACCTGCCGTCGCATCGCCGCCGCCGCGCGCCACCCGTCGCACGGCCACCGCCCCGCCCTGCCGGTGCCGGCCGGCGGCATGACCCTCGCACGGGTGCCGGAACTGCTTGACTTCTACGGCCCGGACACAATGCTCCTGATCGGTGGCAACCTGCTCGCCGCCGGCGCGGGCCTGACCGAGGCCACCGCCCGCTTCGTCCGCGCCGTCGCGGACCATAGCCCGCACCCGAACGCATGAGGCGGACCGCATGAGCGAACCCGAGACCCTGCTGCGCCGCTTCCACGACGAATTCCGCTGGGACGGCGTCGGTCGCCTGCCGTACAAAGATGACGGCAGCGCACCCTTCAAGGCTATTGCCCGCCAGGTGCTGTTCGCCGAACCCGAGCTCGGCTGCGAACTGCGCTATTTCGAAATGGACGCCGGCGGCCATTCCACCCTGGAACGCCACCAACACGTCCACGCCGTCATGATCCTGCGCGGCGAAGGCCAGTGCCTGCTGGGCGAAACCGTGCGGGAGGTGAAACCCTTCGACCTGATCACCATCCCCCCCTGGACTTGGCACCAGTTTCGCGCCACCGCCGGAACCCCCCTCGGCTTCCTCTGCATGGTCAACGCCACCCGCGACAAACCCCAACTCCCCGACGCCGCCGCGCTGGCCACCCTCCGCGCCATCCCCGCGGTGGCCGCGTTTCTGGGCTGAGTTCGGAGCGGGAGAAAGCAAGGCCAGGGGCTCTGCCCCTGGACCCCGCCAGGGGACAGTCGTCCCCTGGACCCCTTTGGTGAGTTCCGTGCCGATGGGGGTGTCGCGGCTGGGCGGGCCGGGGATGGGGCGCGCGTCCCTCAGTTCCCCGATCCGCACCTCCCTGGCCTGCTCGCGTCAGGCTACAAGGCGGGTCGGTTCGGCGCGGCCGCGTGCCAAGGCGACCACCGCGCCGATCAGCACCAGGGTGGGACCGGTGACGGCCTGGGCGGCAAGGGTCGCCGGCAGTTCGGCCAGGGTCGCGAACACCTGCCGTTCGGCGGGACGGCTGGCGTGCTCCACCGCCACCGCCGGGGTGGCGGGCGGCAGGCCGGCGGCGATCAGCCGCGCGGCCAGGGCCGGCAAGGTGCGCGCGGCCATATAGGCGGCGATGGTGCCGCCGGCGGCAGCCAGCGCCGCCCAGTCATGCGCGGGCAGTTGCCCGTCGGCACCGTGGCCGGTGATGAAATGCAGCGATCCGGCCACCCCGCGCTGCGTCAGCGGCACGCCCAATCCGGCGGCGGCGGCGCAGGCGGCGGTGACGCCGGGGATCACCGTGACCTCCACCCCCGCGGCGCGCAGGCAGTCCAGCTCCTCGCCGCCGCGGCCGAACACGAAGGGATCGCCGCCCTTCAGCCGCACGACATGGGCGCCGCGGCCTACGTGCGCCAGGATCAACCGGTTGATCGCCGCCTGCTGCAACGCGTGCCGGCCGCAGCGCTTGCCGACGTCGATCCGGCGCGCGTCGCGGCGGGCGTAGTCGAGGATCGCCGGATCGATCAGCGCATCGTACAGGATCACGTCGGCCGATTGCAGGGCACGGACGGCGCGCAGGGTCAGCAACTCGGGATCACCCGGCCCGGCGCCGACCAGGCTCGCACGGCCGGGCGGCGGACCGGCCGGGACCGCCTGCCGGGCGGCGTCGAGCCGGGCGCGCAGCAGGGCCTCGGCCGCCGCCACCCGCCCGTCCAGCGCCGCGGCGGCCTCCGGCCCGGTCACCACCGCGTCCCAGAACCGCCGCCGCGCCGCGCGGTCCGGCAGCGCGTGGGCCACGACGGCGCGCCAGTCGCGGCAGAGCCGGGCGAGCGCCGCCGTGCCGGGCGGCACCGCCTGTTCGATCCGTCCGCGCAGTTCGCGCGCCAGCGCCGGGGCGGCACCGCCGGTGCCGATCGCCACCATGATCGGGGCGCGATCGACGATCGCCGGCATGATGACGTCGCACAGATCCGGCCGATCGACGGCGTTGACGAGTACGCCGGCCGCGCGGGCCGCAGCGACCGCGGCGGCGGCCGCGGCCGCGTCGTCCAGCGCCACCACGCAGAACCGGGCGCCAGCCAGCACCGTCGCGGTCAAGATCGGGCCGGCCAGGTGCGCCTGGCCGGCGGCGATCAGCGCGGCCACGGCCTCGCCGGGGGCCGCGGCAACGATGCGGACCATCGCACCGTGGCGGGCCAGCAGGCGGGATTTGGCGGCGGCCTCCTCCCCGTCGCCCACCACCACCACCGGCCGGCCGGCCAGAATGAGGAAGAGCGGGAACGGGGCCGGTTCCGGCACGGCAGGGTCAGTGACGGCGCGATCAGGCGGCGGGAAGGCGGACATCGCGCAGGATCTCCTCCAGTTCGGGGATGCAGGAACCGCAGTTGGTGCCGGCGCCGAGACAGGCGCCGATCGCGCCCACGTCGGCCAGGCGATGCGTCACCACGGCGTGGCGCACGGCCTCCCGGCTCACGCCGAAGCAGGCGCAGATGCGCGGGCCGTCCGGGGCGATCGCGGCGCCAGGGGTGCGCCCGGACAGCAGCAGGCCGCGCTGGGCCGGGGTGAGGACCGTGCCGAGCAGGGCCAGCAACACCTCGGCCGGCGGCAGGGCGGCAGCACTGCGGGCAAGGAACAGGCAGGCCTCCAACCGCCCGTCGCGCAGCAGGGCGCGGCGCAGGGTGAAGCGGGCGGGGTCGCGCAGCTCCAGCCGTTCCGTCTCCGGCGCGGCGGGCAGCAGGGCGGCGGCGACGCCAGCGGCCTCGGCCGGGGCGATGCCGGCGAGGCGATAGAGGTCGCCTCCCTCCATCGGCACCCGCACCCAGTGGCACGGCGCGGCCGGGCCGGGCGTGGGGCCGCCGCGGCGGCGCAGCAGCAGGCCGGCGTAGTGCAGCGGCAACGGGCTCAGCCGCACCGGGGTGCCCTTCAGCGCCGGCTGGCCGGAGAGCGGGTCGCAGGCCGCGCCGACCGCCCGCGCCACCGGGCCGGCGGCGGCGAAATCGTCGGTCCAGTGCATCGGTGCGAAGGCTTCCCCGCGCCGTTGCGCGTGGGTCAGGCTGGCGCGCAGCACCGCCTCGCCGCCGGCGCCTTCGATGCGGACCGGCGTGTCCTCGGCGATGCCGAGCCGGGCGGCGTCGGCCGGGTGCAACGACAGGCGAGGTTCCGGAGTATGGGCGATCAGCGCGGGCACGCGGCCGGTGCGGGTCATGGTATGCCACTGGTCGCGCACCCGGCCGGTGTTCAGCACCACGCCGCTGCCGGCGGCATCGATCGGGGCGCGCGGCCGGCCGCGATATTGGGTGGGGATCAGGCGCGCACGGCGATCCGGGGTGGGGAAGCCGCCGGCGGCGAACAGCCGCCCGGCCTCCCCGCGCCCGCCGGCGGGCAGCGGCCAGGCGAGCGGGCGCAGCGCGTCGTACCCGGCCTGGTCCAGCGCGGCGAGCGCGCCGAGGTCGAACACCCGCCGCCCGTCGTTCTCGAACGCCGACAGCGCGGCGTGCTCGCGGAAGATCGCCGCCGGGCCGTCCCAGGCGAAGTGCTCGGCCCAGCCCAGGCGCCGGCCCAGCTGGGCGAACATCCACCAGTCCGCCCGGGCTTCGCCGGGTGGCACACGGAACGGGCGCTGACGGGAGATGCGGCGTTCGGAGTTGGTCACCGTGCCGTCCTTCTCACCCCAGCCGGCGGCGGGCAGCACGACATCGGCGAGGCGGGTGGTGTCCGTCGGCCAGCAGTCCGACGCGACGACGAACGGACACGCCGCCAGCGCCGCGCGCACATGGCCGGCGCGCGGCATGGACGCGGCAGGATTGGTGGCGGCGATCCAGAGCGCGCTTGATTTTCCCCGCCGCCACCGCCTCGAACAGCTCCACGGCCTTCAGTCCCGGCCTGCGGCGCGAGCGCGGGCGCGCGCCAGAACCGGCGCACCGCGTCCCACCCGGCCAGGTCCTCGAACCCCAGATGCGCGGCGAGCTGGTTGGCCAGCCCGCCCACCTCGCGCCCGCCCATCGCGTTGGGCTGGCCGGTGACCGAGAACGGCCCCATGCCCGGCCGGCCGATCCGCCCGGTGGCGAGATGGCAGTTGATGATCGCGTTCACCTTGTCGGTGCCCGCGTCGGACTGGTTCACCCCCTGCGACCACACCGTCAGCACCCGTTCGGTCGACGCGAACAGGTCGAAGAAACTTTCTACCGTTTCAGGATCGAGGCCGCAGAGCGCCGCGGTCGTTTCGATATCCGGTGCGTCGGCGCGGGCGACCGCCAGCGCGTCCGCCAGGCCCGCAGCATGCGCGGCGACCCAGGCGCGGTCGATGGCGCCGGTCGCGTGCAGATGAACGAGCAACCCGTTGAACAGCGCGACATCGGTGCCGGTGGCGAGCGGGAGATGCAGATCCGCGGCCTCGGCGGTGGCGGTGCGGCGGGGGTCGATGACGACCACTTTCGTGCCGCGTGCGGCGCGGGCGGCGGCGAGGCGCTGGTGCAGCACCGGATGGCACCAGGCGGCGTTGCTGCCGACCAGCACGACGAGATCCGCCTGTTCCCAGTCCTCATAGACGCCGGGGACCACATCCTCGCCGAAGGCGCGCACCTGGCCGGCGACCGCGGAGGCCATGCAGAGGCGGGAATTGGTGTCGATGTTGCCGCTGCCGATGAAGCCTTTCATCAGCTTGTTGGCGACGTAATAGTCCTCCGTCAGGAACTGGCCGGAGACGTAGAAGGCGACGCTGTCCGGCCCGTGCGCGGCGATCGTTTCGGCGAACCGCGCGGCGATGCGATCGAGCGTCCCGTCCCAGGTGGCCGCATGGCCGCCGATGCGCGGGACGGTCAGGCGGGCGGTGTCGTCGAGCGTCTGCGCCAGCGCCGCGCCCTTGGAACACAGCCGGCCCCGGTTGGACGGATGCGCCGGATCGCCGGCGATCGTCCCGTCCGGCCGGACGAGCACGCCGCAGCCGACGCCGCAATAGGGGCAGGTGGTGGCGACGGTGCCCTCGGGTGCGCTCATGCCGGCAGTTCCAGCAGGAGGCGCCCGGCGTGCAGGCGAACCGGCACGCGCCGCGTGCAGCCCTCGTCCGGCGCCGCGGCCTGGCCGTCCGCCAGCGCGATCACCCAGTCGTGCAGCGGGCAGGTGACGCTCTCGCCATGCACGATGCCCTGCGAGAGGCGGCCCTGCTTGTGCGGACAGCGGTCGAACAGGGCGAACACCCGATCGGCCGCGGTGCGGAAGATCGCGATGTCCTCGCCATGGAACGTCACGGTGCGGGCGCGCAGCCGGGGGATGTCGTCGAGTGCGCCGACGTCGCGCCAGATCGAAATCGCGGGCGTGACGGAATTCGTCTCGGACTCGGCGGGGATCGTCGGCTCGTCCATCGGCGTCACTCCACCACCGCGAGGGCGCGGAACTCGTGCGCTTCCCCTCCGGCGGCCCGTTCCGCCCAGGGATCGGTCTGTGCGTGGCGCTGGCTTGCCAGGAAGCGGTCGCGCAGCGCGGCGCGGTTCGCCGGGTCCTGGACGATGCGCGCGCGGACGAACGCGATGCCGACCCGTTCCACCCAGGGCGCGGTGCGCTCCAGGTAGTGCGCCTCCTCGCGATAGAGCTGCAGGAAGGCGGCGCAGTACTCCAGCACCTCGGCCTCGGTGGCCACCTTGCAGAGCAGATCGGTGCCGCGCAGCCGGATGCCGCCGTTGCCGCCGACGTGCAGGTCCCAGCCGGCCTCGGTGGCGATCACGCCGAAATCCTTGATCGTGGCTTCGGCGCAGTTGCGCGGGCAGCCGGAGACGGCGAGCTTCGTCTTGTGCGGCGTCCAGGTGCCCCAGGTCATGCGCTCCAGCGCGATGCCCATGGCGGTGGAATCCTGCGTGCCGAACCGGCACCATTCCGATCCCACGCAGGTCTTCACCGTGCGCAGCGCCTTGCCGTAGGCGTGGCCGGAGACCATTCCGGCGCCGTTCAGGTCGCGCCACACCTGCGGCAGTTGCTCGCGCGTGACGCCGAGCAGGTCGATGCGCTGGCCGCCGGTCACCTTCACCGTGGGGATGCGGTAGCTGATCGACCACGTCGGCGATCGCGCGCAACTCGGCCGCGCGTGGTGACGCCGCCCCACATGCGCGGCACCACCGAATAGGTGCCGTCCTTCTGGATGTTGGCGTGCATGCGCTCGTTGACGAAACGGGCGCTGGCGTCGTCGCGGTATTCGCCCGGCCAGGCGCAGAGCAGGTAGTAGTTCAGCGCCGGGCGGCAAGACGCGCAGCCGTCCGGAGTGGTCCAGCCGAGCGCACGCATCACCGCCGCCATGGTCTTCAGTTTCCGCTCGCGGATCGCCGCCCGTACCGCGTCGTGGCCCTGTTCGGTGCAGGCGCACACGGGCTTCACGTCCGGCGCCGCCGGCGCGGCGCCGGCGAGCGTCAGCAGCGCCTCCACCTGCCCCGCGCAGCCGCCGCAGGAGGCTGAGGCTTTGGTGCGCTTGCGCACCGCGTCCACCGAAACGAGGCCGTGATCGCGGATCGCGGCCAGGATGGTGCCCTTGCAGACGCCGTTGCAGCCGCAGATCTCGGCGCTGTCGGGCAGCGCCTCCATGCCCCCGCCGGCGGGGGCGCCGGCCACCGCCGGGCCGAACACGAGCAGGTCGCGCAGGGGGCCGACATCGCTGCCGTCGCGTATCAGGTCGAAGTACCAGGCGCCGTCGCGCGCATCGCCGTACAGCACCGCGCCGATCAGACGGTCGCCGCGCAGGACGAGGCGCTTGTGGATGCCGCGGGCGGCGTCGTGGAACACGATGTCTTCGGTCCCCGCATCGCCCAGGAAGTCCCCGGCCGAGAGCATGTCGATGCCGGTGACCTTCAGCCGGGTCGCGGTGGCGGCGGGGGTGTAGGCGCTGTCGGCGACCTCCGCGATATGGTCGGCCGCGACCCTGGCCATGTCCCACAGCGGCGCGACGAGGCCGAAGGTCTGGCCGCGATGCTCGATGCATTCGCCGACGGCGAAGATCGCCGGGTCCGCGGTGCGCATCGTGTCGTCGACCTGCACGCCGCGCCCGCAGGCGAGGCCCGCATCCTTCGCCAGCGCGACGTTGGGGCGGATGCCGACGGCCATCACCACGAGATCGGCCGGCAGTTCCCGCCCGTCCGCGAGCACCACGCGCTCCACCCGGCCCTCGCCCAGGATCGCCTGCGTGGTGGCGCCGGTGTGGACCGCGATCCCTCGCCCGCGCAGGTCGGCCGCGAGCAACTCGGCCGAAGCCGGGTCGAGCTGGCGTTCCATGAGCGTGGGCATCAGGTGGACCACGCTGACATCCATCCCGCGCCGCGCCAGGCCATGGGCGGCTTCGAGGCCGAGCAGGCCGCCGCCGATCACCACGGCGTTTCCCTTGCGCTGCCCCTCCGGACGGCAGGCAGCGAGCATTGTTTCCACATCGGCGATGTCGCGGAAGGTGACGACACCGGGCAGCCCGGCACCCGGCAGCGGCAGCAGCACCGGGGTCGATCCGGTGGCGAGGATCAGCACATCGTAGGAGCGCACGGTGCCGCGCGCGCTCTGCACCGTCCGCGCCGCGCGGTCGATGCGGACCACCGGGTCGCCGGCGATCAGCTCGATCCCGTTGTCGTCGTACCAGGCGCGGTCGTGCGTCACGATGGCGGCGAAGTCCTTCTCTCCGGCGAGCACCGGGGAGAGCAGGATGCGGTTGTAGTTGCCGTGCGGCTCGGCGCCGAAGACGGTGATGGCGAAGGCGCCCGGGGGATGGGCGCGCCCGGCGCGGGCGAGGACTTCCTCCACCGCCCGCACGCCGGCCATACCGTTGCCGACCAGCACGAGACGCCGGCGGTGGGGGGCGATCATGTTCATGGCGGCCGCCCCCTACACGCGCGCCGCGCCGTAGCGCTCGGCCCAACTGGTCCGCCAGCGCCGGCGCACCCCGGCGATGGACACCAGCGCCACCGCCGCCAGCCCGGCGAAGGCCAGGAAGCCCGGCCCGTAGCTGCCGGTGACCTGCTTCGCCACGCCGAGGCTGGAGGCGAGATAGAACCCGCCCACGCCGCCGGCGGCGCCGACCAGCCCGGTCATCACCCCGATCTCGTCGCGGAACCGCTGCGGCACGAGCTGGAACACCGAACCGTTGCCCATCCCGAGCGCGAGCATCCCCACCACGAACACCGGCAGCGCGAGCCAGATCGAGGCGATCCCGCTGCCGATCGCGGCAAAGGCGCAGGCGGCGACGGCAAACAGCGCAGTGAGCGCGCGCACCCCGCCGATCCTGTCGGCCACGTAGCCGCCGAGCGGGCGGACCAGCGCGCCGACGAACACGATCGCCGCGGTGCAGTTGCCGGCGGCGACCGGGGCAAGGCCGTAGGCGGTGTGGAAGTAGATCGTCAGCGACGCGGCGAGCCCGACGAAGCCGCCGAAGGTGACGCTGTAGAAGAACATGAACCACCAGGTGTCCGGCTGGCGGAGCAGCCGCCCATAGGCGGCGAGCGGCTTCGGCGCCGGCGCCGCCGGACTGTCCTTGGCCAGCACCACGAACAGTGCCAGCACGACCAGGAGCGGCAGCGCCGCCAGCCCGACCACGTTCAGCCAGCCGAGCGCGATCGCCAGCGCCGGCGCGAACAGCGCGGCCAGGGTGGTGCCGGAATTGCCCGCTCCGGCGATGCCGAGCGCGGTGCCCTGGTGCTCCGGCCCGTACCAGGAGGAGGCGAGCGGCAGCGCGACGGCGAAGGACGCGCCGGCGAAGCCGAGCAGCAGGCCGAGGCCGAATACCCCCGCGAGACTGGAGAGGCCCATCGCCCAGGCGGCGATCAGCCCGGCGATCACCACGACCTGGGCGCCGATCGCCACCCGGCGGGCACGAAAGCGATCGACCAGCAGGCCGAGCGGCACCCGCAACAGCGCCCCGGAGAGCACCGGTACCGCGACCATGAAGCCTTTCTGTGCCGGGGAGAGATGCAGCGCCGCGCCGACGGCAACGCCGAGCGGGCCGAGCAGGACCCAGACCATGAAGCTGATGTCGAAATAGAGGAACGCGGCGATCAGGGTGGGCAGGTTGCCCGCCTTGAGGAAGGGTTTCGGCATGGCGTATCTCCGGTCCGGTGTGCCTGCTGGCGGCACCGGGCGGGCGGGGCCCGCAGGCGAACCGTCGTTGGTCCGCAAAGGGAGGTCGGGAGCCTTGCGGCTCCGCGAGGGGTGCGCGCCCGCCATTGGACGCGGCCCGCCGGCGGCAGGGGATGAATACCGGCGGCGTGCAGTGCAGCAAAAACGGTGCCAGTCCGGCAGGGACGTCAAACCGGGCAATTCTAGCCAGATAAAATCCGAGCGCTCGAATATTATGATGAATATATAGGTGTATGCCTAAATATTACCCTTTCCATGAAACGCCACAGGCGATGTCGGCCCGCTCCGGGATCAGGCAAACTTCGCCCCGTCGCAGAACCGGTCCGCGCCCATCGGCAGCGGGTTCGGCCTGGCGGGCAATGTCCATGGCCCGTCGTGCCCGCCTTCCGGCTTCGCGTCCGCCTCCGGCCAGTCCAGCCCCTCGGCTGCCGCGGCAGGCGCGAGCAGCGCCGGCCGGTAGACCGCGTCCGCCAGCGCCGCGGCATCGACCGCCCCGGGAAGCCAGCCCCAACGGCGCAACTGCACCAGGAACCAGCGCGCGTGCGACCGCCAGGGGTACCAGGCGGCGCCGGCGTGAAACTCGATCCGCTCACGCCCCGCTCCGCCCGGCAACGCCGCCAGCAGCGCCGCGCGCGGGGCTGCCACGCCAGCGCCCGCCAGCAGATCGGCGAGCGCCGGTGCCTGCTCCGGCGCAGCACAGGCGCGCCCGGCGGCGAGCAATGCCCGCAGCAAGGCTGTGACCGCCCCGGGGTGCGCCGCGGCCCAAGGTTCGGCCAGGGCCAGGCACTTCTCCGGATGGTGCCCCCAGATCGCCGAACTCCCGAGCAGCACACGCCCGGCGCCGCACGCCTCGGCCGCGTCGCCCCAGGGCGCGCCGGCGCAGAAACCGGTGATGCGGCCGGCGGCGAGCGCGCCCACCACCTGCTCGGGCGGGATCACCACGGTGGTGAGGTCGCGGTCCGGATCGCCGCCCCCGGCCGCCAGCCAGTAGCGCAGCAGCAGGGCGTGGGTGGACCAGGCGTGCACCACGGCGAAGCGCGGTGGGGCCGGCTGGGCGCGCACCCAGGCGACGAAGCGACGGGCCATCGCCAGGGGGGCCATCGCCAGGGGAGCCATCGCCAGGGGAGCCATCGCCACGGCGTCGCCGGCGCCGAGTGCTTCGGCGACCGCGTGCGTCCCCACCAGCGTGTTGCCGCCCAGGGTCAGGCCCATCGGCACCACGATCCGCGCCGGCGCCCCGCGCAGCCCGGCGGCGGCGGCCAGCGCCAGCGGCGGCAGCATCACCGCCGCATCGAGCAGGCCGTAGGCCAGCTTGTCGGCGATATTGGCCCAGGACGGCTCGATGCTCAGCGCCGGCTCGATCCCATGGCGGACGAACAGGCCGGCGGCGGCGGCGTGCAGCACGGGGGCGCTGTCGGTCAGGCGCAGCAGGCCGATCCGCACGCGGGTTTCGGTCATGGCGTGGGTCCCCCCGGATCCTTGTCCCGGCCGAGCAGCAGGGTCTCGGCCACCTCGGCAATGCGGGCGCCGCGCGCCATCGCCTGGCGCTGCAGCCAGCGATGCGCCTGCGGCTCGGTCAGCCGGCGCTCGCGCATCAGCAGCGCCTTGGCGCGCGCGATCGCGACCCGATCGGCCAGTTCGCGCTGCGAGCGGGCCAACGCGTCCTGCGCCTGCTGGTGGCGGCGGAACAGCGCCACTGCCGCGCGCAGGATCGGCTTCACGTCGGGCGGCGGCAGGCCGAGCACGTTGTAGGACGAAACGCCGGCGCCGATCGCTTCCTCCATGAAGGCCGGGTCGTCTTCATCGACGAACAGGACCACCGGGCGCGGGTCGCGGGCGGTGAGCTGGCGCACGCCTTCCAGCGCGTCGCGATCGGGGCGGGCCATGTCGACCAGGATCACGTCCGGGGTGTGCGCGGCCACCGCGTCGGCGAGCGGTGTATCGGGGTCGAGGCGGATCACCGTCAGGCCGGGGTCCTGCGCCAACAGCCCGGCCAGGGCACGGGCGCGGGCGGGGTCGTTGTCGGCGAGGAGGAGCTTCAAGCGAGGGGCTGGATCATGGCGGCGCCGAGGAGGGCAAGCAAGCCTCGGGCCAGCGCGGGCCTGCGCGGCCAGGGGTCATCCCCCTTGGGATCGTCCCGCGGCCGGCGGCATATGATCGCGCTCTGTCGAGATATATCGAAATCGTACCAAGGCTTCCACAGCGACCACGGCGAGGGGATGCGCACGCGGCTCCGCAAGACGGCGAGCGGCTTGCCGACCCGTTCGCATATCCCACTCCGGACCACAGTGGCGCTTGTCAGCGCAATTGCCGCAAGGCACGTTGGTCTGCGGTCTGCCGAATAGCCGGCAGGGCGCAGCCACTTCCGAACATCCGGTGTGCACGGGGTACCCGATGGGGAAGCCGAAGTCGAACCCGACCAACACCGCACCGTCCAGCGACCGGCTGAGCATCCGGCTCGACCTGGCCTGTGGTGCCCGCATCGGGCCCGGCAAGGTTGCCGTTCTGGAGGAGATCGCCCGTTCAGGTTCCATCTCGGCAGCAGGCCGTGCCCTCGGCATGTCGTATCGGCGCACCTGGAAGCTGGTCGAGGACCTCAACCTCGGCCTGGGCATGACTGTCGTGGAAACCGCGGCCGGTGGTAACGGCGGCGGCGGTGCGGTGCTCACACCCGCCGGCAAGGCGATCGTGGAGCGCTACCGTGCGATCGAGATGGATACGGCGCTGGTGGCGCGCAAACATCTGCTCGCTCTCAGCCGTCTGCGTCCCGGCAAATAACCTCGTTCTTTGCAGGAGACCCACGCCATGAAGCTTTCCGCCCGCAACCAGATCGCCGGCACGATCAGGACCGTGAAGCCCGGCGCGACCACGACCCATGTCACGATAGAAATCTCGCCCACGGTGACCGTCATGGCCGCTATCACCAACGAGGCCGCGGAGGAACTCGGGTTGCAGCCCGGCATGAAGGCCTTCGCGGTGATCAAGGCATCCGACGTGATGGTCGGTATCTGATCAATCGGCGGCCTCCACCAGCGCTGCGCCCGCCGGAGGCGCCGCCTCCAGGGCCATCACCTCCGGCCGGTGCAGCGCGGCGAACAGATGGCGCAGCAGTCGGTGCGCCGTCTCGCGCGCATCCCCGCGCGTCCGGCTCAAGACCTTGGGGGGGGGGCGACCGAAGCCGGGGCGCTTCGCCAGCCCCATGACGCGCAGCGCCTGGGTGACGCTGCGCTTGCCCGCGGCCAGCACGGCGCCGGCGACCAGGACCAGGACGTGGTTCCAGACCGGCGCCGTGAAGCACGGACGGAACACCTGCCGCTCGACAAGGCCCTCCAGTTCATCCCAAACCAGGATACCTTCTGGCAATGGTGTAGCCGCCTAACCCACCGAAAATGCGGAACGTCGAAATGAGGCCACCCGGCCCTGCGGCGGCGGGGTGGCGTTCCGGCGGCGCACCCCCCACATCCGGGGACCGGTGCGGTGCCGCGCCGGCCTCACCACAGCGGAGCAACGTCCATGGACACGATCAAGCCGCTCTTCACCGCCACGGCCACCGCCATCGGCGGCCGCAACGGGCACACCGAATCGAGCGACGGGATGGTGAAGGCCGACCTCTCCGTGCCCAAGGCCATGGGCGGGCCGGGCAAGCCCGGGACCGCCACGCCGGAGCATCTGTTCGCCGCCGGCTATGCCGCCTGCTTCGGTGGCGCGCTCGACTTCGTGGCCAAGCAGCACAAGCAGGACGCGACCGGCGCGAAGGTCACCTGCGCGGTGTCGATCGGCCCGCGCGAGGGCGGCGGGTTCGGCCTCGCCGTGAAGCTGCACGTCGCGGACGCCTCGCTGCCGCAGGCCCAGCTCGCCGCCCTGGCGCAGGAAGCGCACGAGAAAATCTGCCCCTATTCGCACGCCACCCGCGGCAACGTGCCGGTGGAGCTGGAGGTCGTCGGAGCCTGACCCGCCCCCGCGCCATGCCGAGGACCGTCCGAGCATGATCCCAGAGCCTGCCACTCTTCCGCCCGGCAACCTGCTGCGCGGCGAGACCTCGCCCTACCTGCTGCAGCACGCCGGGAATCCGGTGCACTGGCGGCCCTGGGGTGCTGAGGCGCTCGCCGCGGCGCAGGCGGCGGACAAGCCCATCCTGCTCTCGATCGGCTACGCCGCCTGCCACTGGTGCCATGTGATGGCGCACGAATCCTTCGAGGATGCCGACACTGCCGCGGCGCTGAACGCGCGCTTCGTCGCCATCAAGGTCGATCGCGAGGAACGCCCCGACATCGACCACCTCTATATGTCTGCCTTGCACGCGATGGGCGAGCAGGGCGGGTGGCCGCTCACGATGTTCCTCACCCCCGACGGCACGCCGTTCTGGGGTGGCACCTATTTCCCGCCCGAGCCGCGCTGGGGCAAGCCCTCCTTCCGCCAGGTGCTGGAGGGCGTCGCCGCGGCCTGGACCGCGCGCGATGCGGCGGTGACGCAGAACACCGAGGCGCTGCGCCGGGCGCTGAGCCGCATGTCCGCCGTGCCGGAGCCGGGCGAGCGGCCCGGTCCCGCCACGCTCGCCGCCGCCGCCGCCACCTTGCTTCGCCTGACCGATCCCGAGCAGGGCGGCCTGCGCGGCGCGCCCAAGTTTCCCAACGCGCCGATCTTCCGCTTCCTCTGGCAGGATGCGTACCGCACCGGCCGCGACGCAGGCCGCAGCGCGCTGCACCTGATGCTCACACGCATGTCGCAGGGTGGCATCTATGACCATCTCGGCGGCGGCTATGCGCGCTACGCGACCGACGCGGTGTGGCTGGTGCCGCATTTCGAGAAGATGCTGTACGATAACGCCCAGCTCCTGGAGCTGCTGGCGTTCGCCCACGCCGACCGCCCCGATCCGCTCTATCTCGCCCGCGCCGCCGAAACCGTCGGCTGGCTGTGCCGCGACATGGACGCCCAAGGGGACGCTGGCAGGGACGCCGGCGGCGCCTTCGCCGCCTCCGAAGACGCCGATTCCGAAGGCGAGGAAGGCCGTTTCTACGTCTGGACCGAAGCCGAGATCGACCGCCTGCTCGGCCCCAATTCGCCCGCCTTCAAGGCTGCCTACGACGTGACCGTATCCGGCAACTGGGAAGGCAAGACCATCCTGCACCGGGTCACCCCGCCCGGCGATCCCGCGGCGGAGGCCGCACTCGCCCGCGCCCGCGCCACCCTGTTCGCCGCTCGCGCGCAGCGGGTGCGTCCGGGGCGGGACGACAAGGTGCTGGCGGACTGGAACGGGCTCGCCGTCGCGGCACTCGCCCGCGCCGGCGCGGTGTTCGCCCGGCCCGACTGGATCGCCCGCGCCGGCGTCGTGTTTGATGCCGTGCTGCGCGATCTCGGCGGCGCCGACGGGCGGGTCGCGCATTCCTTCCGCTCCGGCCGGGTGGGCGCGGCGGGACTGCTCGACGACCAGGCGGCAATGGCCCGCGCCGCGCTGGCGCTGGCCGAGGCGACCGGAGAGCCGGCGCGGCTCGGCCAGGCCGTCCGCCTCGCGGAGGCTGCCCTGACCTGGTTCGCCGACGGCGCCGGCGGGGTGTTCACCACCGCCTCGGACGCCACCGACGTCCCGCTCGCCCGCCCGCGTACCGCCGGGGACAACGCCTATCCCGCCGGCGCCGGCCTGCTCGCCGAGGCCTGCGCGCGCCTGTTCCACCTTACCGGCGCCGCGCCCTGGCGTGCCCGCGCCGAGGCGCTGCTGCGCGCCTTCGCCGTCCCCGAACAAGGGGCCGGCATGCCCACAATGCTCGCCGCCGCCGACCTGCTGGAGGAAGCGGCGACGGTCGTGATCGCCGGCCCGCTCGCGCACCCGTTGGCGCAGGCGCTGACCGCCGTGGCGCTGGCCGCGCCCGACCCCGCGGTGGTGGTGCTGCGCGCCGCTGCGCCCGGGGTGCTGCCGCCCGACCACCCCGCCGCCGGCAAGCCCGTCGGTGCGGCTGGGGCGGTGGCCTATCTCTGCCGCCGCGGCGTCTGCGGCCTGCCGATCGAAGATCCGGCCAGGCTCGCCGCCGCCCTGGCGCGCCGCGACCCGCGCGGCGCCGGCCTCGTCGGTTGAGCCGTCGCGGGATCCGTTCCGCCGTCCCGTTCCGCGCGACGTTCTATCCCGCCGCCACGGCTTCGATCTCGATCAGAAAATCCGGGCCGTAGAGCCGGGACACCTCGACCAATGTCACCGCCGGGGCCGCGGCCGGCGTGACGGAGGCGAAGAAGCGGTTCCGGGCCGCCCGGTACGCCGCCAGATCGCCCATATCCCGAAGAAACACCGTCAGCTTCACGAGATCGCCCGCCGTACACCCGACCGACCGCAGCGCCGTGTCGAGGTTGCGGAACACCTGCTCCGCCTGCGCGGCGAAATCCTCCTTGCCGATCAACCGCCCCTCCCGATCGAGAGCCGTCTGACCCGCAATAAAAATGAGGCGCCCTGCCGACACCTCCACGACCTGGGAATAACCCGGAGGCGTTCCGAGTTCCGGCGGGTTGACCCGTCGGATCGGCTTCTCTGCCTGGTTCATCCCACGTTCTCCCACGCCACGAAATTCAGGCAGCACGCCACCAAGGCAATCGGGTGAACCGGAGCATTGCCGCGGGCGGCGGCTTCACCTCTCCCGCGCTGCGGGAGAGGTCGGTTCGCGCAGCGGACCGGGTGAGGGAACCGTGCGTCGCGCCCTCACCCGCCGTGCTGCGCACGGCGACCTCTCCCGCAAGAGCGGGAGAGGTGACGCGCCGGAGGTTCCCCCGATTGCTCTGAGCATGCCCTGCCCGCTCCTTGCGCCTGCCGCAACCCCCCCATCATACTCGCCGCTGCCGCACCGCAGCGAGAGCACGCAAGATGGACGAGACGACGCCCGCCTTCCCGATCACCCCCCGCAACCGGGTCCGCCGCCGGCACGACCGTGGCCATTATGACCACGAAACCGTCTTCCGCATTCTCGACGCCGCCATGCTCTGCCATATCGCCTACGTCATCGACGGCCAGCCCTACTGCACCCCCACCGCCTTCTGGCGCGAAGACGACCACCTGTACTGGCACGGCTCCTCGGCCAGCCGCATGCTGCGCGCCGAGGCCAAAGGCATCCCCGTCTGCCTCACCGTCACCCACATGGACGCGATCGTGCTCGCCCGCTGCGGCTTCAACCACTCGATCAACTACCGCGCCGTGATGGCCTTCGGCCACGCCGCCCCGGTCGAAGGCACCGCCGCCAAGCTGCGCGCCATGGACGCCTTCATCGACCGCTTCTTCCCCGGTCGCGCCGCCGCACTGCGCCCGCCCAGCGCGCAGGAAATCAAAGCCACCATGCTGGTCGGCATGCGGATCGAAGACGCCTCGGCCAAAATCCGCGACCTGCCCGTCCACGACGACGAACCCGACTACGCCCACCCGGTCTGGACCGAACTCGTACCCCTGCAAACCATCCTCGGCACGCCGGTACCCTGCCCGCGCCAACTCCCCGACGTCACCCGATCGGCCGGCGGCATGGACGCCTACCAACCCGGACGCCGCCTCGACGAGATCATGACGGAAACGGCCGCAGCCTACGCAGACCGGCCAACGCACGGCTGAAACCAACCGGGCGGAGGTCGGACCAACGTAAGCAAGACCAGGGGGCAGCGCCCCTTGGTCTTGCTTACGTTGGTCCAACATTTCGCCGGTTGGCGTCAGGCGTGCTTCGGCCCGCTGCGGGGTCTGCGGTCGTGGTCGTCTTGGTCAGCATGTGGCCGTCCCGGCGGTGGCCGGCGTGGGCCAGCACGACGGCGAGTTCCGGGGCGTGGTCGGCCACCGAGGCGTGGACGGCGGCGCATCCCAGGCGTGGGGCCAGTGCTTCCAGTTCGGCCACCAGTGCGGCCAGTACGGGATGCGGGTCCAGGATATCGAGGGCGACGAAGTGGCTGGCGACCAGCACCGTTCCGCGCGCCAGGTCTTCGTCCTTGCGGTAGCAGACGAGTCCGCAGGGGAATGGCCGTCCTTCGCGTCGGGCTGCCAGGATGCCGGCGCGGCCGGTGGCTGCGGCGCCGATCGCGCGCCGCGCGTAGCGCCGCCAGGCGGCGGCGGTGAGGTCCGGCGCGACTTCGCGCACCAGCGGATAGGCGCTGTCGATCTGCGCCGCGGCGAGCGGGGTGACGGTGATCCGGAACATCGCGGTGGTCCTTGTCGATGCCGACGTGGCGTCGCGGCGCAGTTGGTGCCGACCAGGCATGCGGATTCATTGATCCATATCAATGTGGCGCCGGCGCGGGCGCGATTGCTTGCCGCGTCCCGATCGTGGCCGGTGTTCCGGCCGTGCCTGCAACGGAGTGCCCGCGTGGCTGTGTTTTCCCGCCCGCCAATTCCGGGTTCGCCGCTCAGCCTGGAGCCTTGTCTGTCCTGCGATGCCCGTGCCGAGAGCGTGTGCAACGCGATCGGGGACGCCGACCTTGGCCGGCTTGCCGCGTACGCGGTGGTGAGCGAGGTGCAGCCCGGCCAGACCTTCATCGAGGAGGGTGATCCGGCCGACAGCTTCTTCAACATCACCGCCGGTTCGGCCAAGCTGTACAAGCTGATGGCGGACGGGCGCCGGCAGATCACCGGGTTCGCCATGCGCGGGCATTTCCTCGGCCTTGCCGTTTCCGCCACTTATGCGTTCAGCGCCGAGGCGATCGAGCCGGTGCGGCTCTGCCGTTTTTCCCGCATCCGCCTGTTCCGCCTGCTCGGCGAGTTCCCGGCGCTCGAGCGGCGGCTGCTGGAACGCGCCGCCACCGAACTCGTGGCGGCGCAGGAGCAGATGCTGCTGCTCGGGCGCAAGACCGCGCGCGAGCGGGTGGCTTCGTTCCTGGACGTGCTCCGTCGCGCCGGCGCCGGGCCTTGCGGTCGCATCGGGCCGACGCTCGCGTTGCCGATGAGCCGCAGCGACGTCGCCGACTACCTCGGCCTCACGATCGAGACCGTAAGCCGCACCTTGAGCCGGCTGCGCAGCGAGGGGCTGATCGAGATCCCCTCCGCGACCACGATCCTGATCTGCGATCCGGCGCGGCTGGCTGCGCTCGCGTCCGGCTGACGGGGCGGGGAGGGAGCCATCGGGACAGCCCCGGAGAGGAGGGCGGAGACTTTCCCTGCGCCCCGTGCCACCTTCCGGCCCCCTCCACCGTTCCGGCCGGCCCGTGCGCACCCTTCTTTTCATCAGCCACCGCATTCCCTACCCGCTCAACAAGGGCGAGAAGATCCGCGCATACAACCTGCTACGCCATCTGGCGAAATCCTACCGCGTCCATCTCGGCTGCCTGATCGACGATCCGGCGGATGCGGTCCACGTCGCGCATCTGCGCGAGATCTGCGCCGAGGTCGAAGGCTTCGCGATCGACAAGCGGCGCCAGAAGCTCACGGCGCTGGCGCGGATGCGCCCCGGCCGGCCGCTGATGCTCGACTACTACCGTCATCCCGGGCTGCACCGCTGGGTGGCCGCGACCCTCGCGCGGGAGCAGGTGGATATCGTCTACATCTATTCCGCCGCCATGGCGCCCTATGCGCTGGTGCTCGACCGGCCCGGCAAGGTGCTGGACATGCAGGATATCGATTCCGAGAAATGGGCGCTGTATGCGCAGGACGCCTCCTGGCCGATGCGCGCGGTGTGGGCGCGCGAGGCGCGCACCCTGCTTGTCTACGAACGCCGCGCCGCGATGGGCTGCGACGTAACCTTCCTGGTCTCCGAGCCGGAGGCGCGCCGTTTCGTCGAGCTGGCGCCGGAGACCGCGGGGCGGGTGACGTTCGTGGAGAACGGGGTTGATCTTGAAGGCTTTTCGCCGCGCCATGCGTTCGCGTCGCCCTTCGCCGGCCCCGGCCCGCATCTCGTGTTCACCGGCAACATGGACTACTGGCCGAACGCCGACGCGGTGGCCTGGTTCGCCGCCGAGGTACTGCCCTTGCTGCGCGCGCGGGCGGCACCGCCGGAGTTCCATATCGTCGGCGCCAATCCGGGGCCGGAGGTGCGGCGGCTCGCGGACCTGCCCGGCGTGCACGTGACCGGCAGGGTGCCCGACGTCCGCCCCTATGTCGCGCATGCGGATGTGTCGGTGAGCCCGCTGCGCCTGGCGCGCGGCATCCAGAACAAGGTGCTGGAGGCGATGGCGCTGGGCCGGCCGGTGGTCGCCTCCACGGCGGCCTACGAAGGGGTGCGGGCGGAGGCCGGGCGTGATCTGCTGGTGGCCGATGGGGCGGGGCCGATGGCGGCGGCGATCGGCGCCGTGCTGGACGGGGCGCATCCGGGGCTCGGTGCGGCCGGGCGGGCGGCGATGGAGCGCGGCTACGCCTGGTCGGCGACCCTGGCCCGGCTCGATGCGGCGCTGGCGCGGGTGCTGGCCGGGGCGCCCGCCGTGCCGCCTGCTGAGGCCGACACCTACTGAGGCCGACACCTACTGAGGCCGATAGATGTCATCAAAGCTTCGCCAAACTGCAATGGAGCCGTCGCCGATCTCGACGGCGGGTGGGCTATACGGGCGCCGCTTCGTCTGGGAAAGGAAACTACAGACATGACGGACCATCCTCGCATTCTTCTCACGGCGCGCCAGGCGCGCCTCGGCCTGATCGGAGCCGGGCTGGCCGGCGCAGCATTCGGGCGCATCCCGAGCGCCCTCGCCGCGACACAGCTGGTCGGCGCCGGCTCCAGCTTTGATTTCCCCTTCTTCGCCAAGGCGTTCTACTTTTACGCGCAGAAGCATCCGGACGTCACCGTGAACTACCAGTCGATCGGCAGCGGCGGTGGCATCCAGCAGTTCACGGCCGGAACGGTGGATTTCGGCGCCTCCGACGTGCCGATGAACGCGAATGAGTTGGCGCGGGCCAAGTTCGACGTGCTGCAAGTGCCGGTGACCCTGGGCGGCGAGGGCATCGCGTACAACCTTGCCGGCATCGGCAAAGGTCTGCACATGACCCGCGAGCTGGTGGCCGACATCTACCTCGGCAAGATCACCAAGTGGAACGACCCGGCGATCCGCAAGCTCAATCCGCACGTGAAGCTGCCGAACCAGGCGATCACCGTGGTGCACCGCTCGGATGGGTCGGGCACGACCTACATCTTCACCGACTTCCTCTCCAACGTCTCGCCGGAGTGGAAGCAGAAGGTCGGCACCGACAAGAGCGTGCAATGGCCGGCGCCGAGCAGCATTGGCGGCAAGGGCAACGAGGGCGTGGCCGGTCTGGTACGGCAGACGCCGGGGGCGATCGGCTATGTCGAGCTCGCCTATCTGCTCGAGAACAAGATGCCGTACGCGCTGCTGCGGAACCGGGCAGGCAAGTATCTCTACCCGAACATCGCCACCGTGGCGGCGGCCGCGGCGACGAAGCCCAACGTGTCTTCCACCGACTTCTCCATCGTCGATGCGGCGGGCGCCGAGTGCTACCCGATCAGCGGCTATTCCTGGACCCTGCTTGCCAAGAAACCGCGCGATCCGCAGCGTGGTGCGCTGTTGAAGGCGCTCATGTCCTGGCTGGTGACCGACGCGCAGCCGATCGCCAAGACCATCGACTACGTGCCGCTACCCGCCAACGTGCAGCACACGGCGCACAGCATCATCAACGAGATGGTGGTGGCTTGACGAAAGGGATCTCCCGCGGCGGGCGACGGTCCGCCGCGGGGCTTCTTCCTGTTGGGGGCTGGTGAATATGTCCGCGACCACCGGTCCGGCCGCTCCTGCCCCGTCACGGCGGCGCAAGCCTGGGGGCTCTCCGGCAGAGTTGCTGTTTTCCGCATTGTTGCCCGGCGCTTGCGTCGTCTTCCTCCTGCTGTTTGCGGGGGTTGCGATCGCGCTTGCCTGGGGCGCGCGACTGTCAATCGCCCGCTTCGGCTTGCCGTTCCTCTGGCACTCCGAATGGAATCCGGTCACCAGCCAGTTCGGCGCGTTGCCGTTCATCTACGGCTCGGTCATGACTTCGGCGATCGCGCTGCTGCTCGCGCTGTTGGTCGGCATCCCCTCCGGCATCTTCCTCGCCGAATTCGCGCCGCGGCGCATCGCCGCGCCGCTCGCCTTCCTGATCGAGATGCTGGCTGCGGTGCCGAGCGTCGTCTATGGGCTCTGGGGCCTGTTCGTGCTCGCCCCCGCGGTGAGCAACTGGATCGGGCCGGCCTTGCAGGATACGCTGGGCTTCCTGCCGATCTTCCAGGGCACGATCTACGGCGTGAACATGTTCACCGCTTCGCTGATCCTGGCGCTGATGATTGTGCCGGTGATCACCGCGATCGTGCGCGACCTGATCGCCGCGATCCCGGCACCGAACCGCGAGGCGGCGATGGCGCTCGGCGCCACCCGTTGGGAGGCGGTCAGCCACGTCATGCTGCCCGCGATCCGTGCGGGCGTGTTCGGAGCCGCGATGCTGGCATTGGGTCGCGCACTCGGCGAGACGATCGCCACCACGATGGTGATCGGCAACCGGCCGGCCATCACCACCTCCCTGTTCGCACCGGGCTATACGGTGGCGAGCGTGATCGCCAACGAGTTCACCGAAGCGACGACCAACATCTATCTGAGCGCGCTGCTCGAACTCGGCCTCGTCCTGCTGCTGGTGAGCGTGATCGTTAACGGTGCCGGGCGGGGATTGCTGATGCTGCTCGTCAAGGAAGGCGAAAAGACATGAGCGCAGCGGTCGCCGCACTCGCCAACCGCAGCAGCAACCGCAGCAGTACCCGGCTGCTGCGACGCCGGATCACAAGCCTCTTCGGTGTGGCAAGCAGCATCGTCGCAGCCGGCGGGGTGGCGCTGGTCCTGGTGTTGATCGTCGGTTACGTGATCCGCGAGGGCATCGGCGCGATCTCGCTCGATTTTCTCACCGAAATCCCGCATCCGCTCGGGGTGGAGGGCGGTGGGGTGGCGAACGGCATCGTCGGCTCCTTCATCATCGTGGGGATCGCGGCGCTGATGGCCTTCCCGGTCGGCATACTGGTCGGTACCTGGCTCTCGATTAATCGCAACACGCGCTGGGCCGCGGTTCTCCGGTTCCTGTCCGACGTCCTTGCCAGCGTGCCGAGCATCGCGGTGGGCCTGTTCGCCTACACCCTGCTGGTGGCCCCGCTGCGCCATTTCTCCGCCTTTTCCGCCTCGTTCGCGTTCGCGGTCCTGATGATCCCGCTCGTCGTGCGCACCACGGAAGGCGCCTTGCTGATGGTGCCGGGGGAGATGCGGGAAGCCTCGATCGCGCTCGGTGCGACGGAGTTCCAGACCGTGACCCGGTGCCTCTTGGTGATGGCACGGCCGGGCATCGTGACCGGGATGATCCTGGCGATCGCACGCGTGACGGGGGAGACCGCGCCGCTGCTGTTCACCGCGTTCGGCAGCCAGTTCTGGGAGTTTCATCCGGGTCAGCCGATGGCCGAGCTGTCGTTGCAGATATTTACTTACGCGATCTCGCCCTATCAGTCCTGGCATGAGCAGGCTTGGGGCGGAGCGCTGCTGCTGATCTTCGCAGTGCTCGTGCTGAGCGTGCTGACCCGCTCATCCATGCGCCGGCGACCTGCGCGCGGGCGCTGAGCGCTCGCCCGCCTGGGGCACGATTTTTCGGCTGCCCGGCGGCAGCATCCGCGCTGCGCCGCATCGACGGCAGGGGCGATACCTGCGTGTTCGTCCAGTATCGGTCGTGGCTCCCGTTCCCGG
This sequence comes from uncultured Pseudomonadota bacterium, assembly GCA_963832525.1. Taxonomy (GTDB): domain Bacteria; phylum Pseudomonadota; class Alphaproteobacteria; order Acetobacterales; family Acetobacteraceae; genus JAJZVS01. The sequence goes on along the minus strand of CAWHUC010000007.1, from coordinate 114,745 downwards.
TCGAGCTGCTCGCCACGGTGCTCTGGGAATCTTTGAAATCACCCTTGCGGCGGTTTCGGGATATGTGCCATAGTAACAACTCTTAAATCTTGAATTATAAAAAAAAGCTTCAGGGGAGGTTCCCATGACGCGGTGTGACAAGCTCGTTGATGCGGGGCGGCGAGCCTTTTTCGCGAGATCGGCGGCGGTGGCTGCCGGAGCGGTGGCAACCGCGGCGATCCCGTCGGCTGCGCCGCGGGCCGCGCCGTCCCCCGCCCTGGTCAATTATCCCTCCAGCAAGCTCGCCAATATCAGCGACCTGAAGCCCGACGTGCCGCAAAAAATCGCCTATCCCGACGCGGACAGCCCGGGCGTGCTCCTGAAGCTGGGCCATCGCGTCACGGGCGGGGCGGGCCCGGACGGCGATATCGTCGCCTTCAGCACGCTGTGCCCTCACAAAGGGTTCCCGCTGTTCTATGTGGCCGGCGACAAGTCACTGAGCTGTCCCGGCCACTACAGCCGGTTCGATGTAGAAAAGGGCGGCCTGCAGATTTTCGGGCACGCCACGCAGAACCTGCCGCAGTTCCGTCTGGTCGTGGACTCGAACGGCGACATCTACGCCGTTGCGGTCGACGAGTTGATCTATGGCCGTCTCTCCAACGTCCTGACGGCATAGGAGGCGCGCCATGGCCTACAAGCGCAACATCAACCGCCTGCCCATCCCGCCGAAGGATGCCCAGGTGCACAACGTCGTCTGTCACTACTGCATCGTCGGATGCGGCTACCACGCCCTGTCCTGGCCGGTCGATCGCCAGGGTGGCATGCAGCCGGGACAGAACGCTTTCAACGCCGACCTGACCAAGCAGCAGGGCGCCATGGCGACGGCGTGGTTCAGCCCGTCGATGTACAATGTCGTCAAGCAGAACGGGCAGGATGTGCACCTGGTCGTCATGCCCGACTACGACTGCGTGGTGAACTCGGGGCTCGGCTCCACGCGCGGCGCGAAGATCGCAGAACTTTCGTATTCGACAGTCACCGGCACGCAGCCCGAGCGTCTGACAGAACCGCTCGTCTGGCGGTACGGCACCTTGACGCCAACTTCCTGGGACGACGCGGTCAATCTGGCTGCCGAAGTGACGCGGCGCGTGGTCGAAATCCAAGGCGAAGACGGCCTGATTGTCTCCGCCTACGATCATGGCGGCGCCGGCGGTGGCTACGAGAATACCTGGGCGACCGGCAAACTCTACTTCGAGAGCATGAAGATCAAGAACATCCGGATCCACAATCGTCCGGCGTACAACAGCGAAGTCCACGGCACGCGCGACATGGGCGTTGGCGAGCTTAACAATTGCTACGAGGATGCCGAACTCGCCGATACGATCATGGCGGTCGGCACCAATGCGCTGGAGACGCAGACCAACTACTTCCTGAACCACTGGGTGCCGAATTTACGGGGCACCAGCGCCGACAAGAAGAAGGCGGAGTTCGGCGCGGAGCCGATCGCCCCGGCCCGGATCATCTTCGTCGATCCGCGCCGGACGCCGACCATCGCGGCCTGCGAGGCGGAGGCTGGTGCCGCGAACATGCTGCATCTTGCCATCAATCCGGGAACCGATCTCGCGCTGTTCAACGCGTTGTTCACCGAGATCGCCGCCAAGGGGTGGGTCGATCGCGCCTTCATCGCGGCCAGCACCAGCGGCTACGACGACGCGGTCGAGGCGAACCACACCACCATCGAGCAGGCCGCGCGGATCACCGGCCTGCAGCCCGAGGATATCCGCAAAGCGGCTGAATGGATCGCCCAGCCGAAGCACGGCGGCGCGCGGCGACGGACGATGTTCGCTTACGAGAAAGGCCTGATCTGGGGCAACGATAACTACCGCACCAACCAGGCGCTGGTGAATATCGCGCTGGCGACCGGGAACATCGGCAGGCCGGGCGGTGGTTGCGTCCGGATGGGCGGGCACCAGGAAGGCTACGTGCGGCCGGACTATCCCGGCGGGCGCCCGGCGCCCTATATCGACCAATTGCTGATCAGCGGTAAGGGCGGTGTCCACCACATCTGGGGCTGCGATCACTTCAAGACCACGTTGAACGCGACCGAATTCAAGCGCGTCTACAAGGCTCGTACCGATCTGGTGAAGACTGCGATGGACTCGGTGCCTGCCGGCGACCGGGAAAGCCAGATCAAGGCGATCATGGACGCCATCGGGCACGGCGGATTGTTCGTCGTGGACGTGGATATCGTGCCGAGCCAGATCGGTAGCTGCGCGCACGTGGTGCTGGCTGCCGCCACGTCGGGCGAAGCAAACCTGACCAGCATGAACGGCGAGCGGCGGATGCGCCTGACCGAGCGCTACATGGATCCTCCGGGCAGCGCCCTGCCGGACTCGCTGATCGTCGCCAGGATCGCACAGGCACTGGACCGAAGCTGGCGTGCGGCCGGCAAGGCGGAGGCTGCCGACAAGTTCAAGGGATACGACTGGAAGACCGAGGAAGACGCGTTCATGGATGGCTACAACAAGCACGCGAGCGGTGGCCAATACGTGACCTACGACCGTTTGCGCGCCATGGGCACGAATGGCTTCCAGGAGCCGGCTGTCGGCTATCAGGATGGCAAGATCGTCGGGACCAAGCGGCTGTTCGCCGACGGAAAGTTCAGCACGCCGGACGGCAAGGCGAAGTTCGCAGCCGCGCAGTGGCGCGGGCTGGAGGCCCCAGGCAAGCAGGCCGAGAAGGATAAGTTCCGCTTCCTGATCAACAACGGCCGCTCCAACCAGGTCTGGCAGTCGGTCTATCTTGACCAGCACAATGATTTCGTCTGGGACCGGTTTCCCTTCGCCTACATCCAGATGAACCCGCAGGATGTCGCCGAGCTGAAACTGAACTCCGGCGATCTGGTCGAGGTCTACAACGACAATGGTAGCACCCAGGCGATGGTCTGGCCAACGCCGAGCGCGCGGCGGAACCAGACGTTCATGCTGTTCGCCTACCCCACCGGGGCGGTCGGGAACGCAGTCAGCAAGGGCGTGAACGAATTGATCATCCCGAACTACAAACAGACCTGGGGAAATATCCGGAAGCTTGCGGACGCGCCGCAGGTGACGCGCCACCTGTCCTTCAAGACCGAGGAGTACAAGGCCGCAAGCTGACTGCCGGACGCGCTGCTGAACGCGATCGAGGACACCGTCGTGATCGGCGTCGGCTCGATGCTGCTGGCGGTGCCGTTCGGGGTCGCCGCGGGGCTCTATACGGCGCAGTTCAGTCACACGGTCTTCGCCCGCGTGATCCGCTTCCTCGCCGACGTGCTGGTGGGGGTGCCGTCGATCGTGCTGGGGTATTTCGGTTATATTACGATGGTGGAGTGGCTTGGCTGGAATTTCTCGCTCGCCGCTGCCTGCATCACGATCGCGATCCTGTGCCTGCCGTATATCTGCCGCACGACGGAGCTCGCGCTGGGCCAGGTGCCGGCGGCGATGCAGGAGGCAGCCTATGCGCTCGGCGCCGGGGAGGCGCGGGTGGCGTGGCGGATTTCGTTGCCGATGGCAATGCAGGGGATCCTGACCGGGATCCTGCTGGCGTTCGCGATCTCGATCGGCGAGACGGCGCCGCTGCTCTATACCGCCGGCTGGTCGTCCTATCTGTGGACCGGGCAGCTCATCCATTCGCCGGTCGGCTACCTGACTTACGCGATCTGGGCGTTCATCAACGAGCCTTTCGCCGCCGCCAATGCGCTGGCCTATGCCGCGGCGTTCCTGGTGACGTTCCTGGTGCTGCTGATCAGCGTGGGCGCGCGGCTCGTGCTGCTGCGCCGGCAAGACGGCAGGCGCTGAGGCTGCGTGCCGGGGGGGCATGACTGCCCCGGGCTTCTGTGCCAGCATCGAGGCCGAACGCGGCACGGGAGGATGGGCATGACGGGGGGAAGTCTCGTCGGCAAGGTGGCGGTGGTCACCGGCGGCAGCAACGGGATCGGCGCGGCGAGCGTGCGCGCGCTGGCCGAAGCCGGGGCGCGCGTTGCGATATTGTATCGATCCGGGGAGGCGCGGGCGCAGGCGCTGCGTGCCGCGCTGCCGGGCGAGGGGCACCGGGCGCTGGCGGTCGATATCACGGACCCTGCCTCGGTGCAGGCAATGGCGGCGGCGGTGCGTGACGCTTACGGCCGGGTCGACGTGCTGGTGAATTCGGCCGGGGTGACGCGGCCGATCCCGCACGCCGACCTCGAAACGTTGGACGAGGCGCTGTTCGACCAGATCCTGATCGCCAACGCCCGCGGCCCCTATTCGGTGATCCGCGCGCTGCTGGGGCTGCTGCGGACCGGGGCGCCTGCGGTGGTGGTGAACATCTCCTCGGTCGCGGCGCTGAACGGGGCGGGGAGCAACATCGCCTACGGCGCGGCCAAGGCAGCGCTGGAGACGATGAGCATGTCGCTTGCCCGCGTGCTGGGGCCGGACGTGCGGGTGATGTGCGTCGCACCCGGGCCGGTGGCGACGGATTTCGTCGCCGGGCGCGGACGGGAGGCTTTGGAGAAGCTCGCCGCCGGGACGCCGCTGAAGCGGGTCGTGGAGGCGGAGGACGTGGCGCAGGCGGTCATGGCCTGCGTGCTGCATCTGCCCGCCAGCACGGGCTCGCGCATCATCGTCGACGGCGGGCGGATGCTGTAGCGCCGGGCACGCTTGCCAATCCGGCGCCGGCCGGGGAAACACGCAGCACAGCCCCCGTCCCCCCGAGGTTCCATGTCAGCCGCGCAACCGATCCCGGTGCTGTTCACCCATTACGGCGACCAGTGGATCCGCGGCAGCGAGCAACTGCTGCTCGACCTGATGGGCCAGTTCGATCCCGCTGCGGTGCGCCCGATTGTCTGGACCAACGGGACCGAGATGGCCGCGGCGGCGCGGACGGCGGGGTTCCCCACCTATCACACCGATTTCGCCTATTATCTCGATGCCGGCTCGCCGGCCCCGAACCCGTTCCGCTATGCGGGCTTCGTGCGTCAGGGGCTGGCGCTGGTCCGCCGCCACGGGGTGCGGGTGATCCACGCCAACAGCGCTGCCCCGGTGCAATGGATGCTGCCGGTGGCGCGGCTGTCGGGGCGCCGGCTGCTCGTGCATCTGCACAGCAGCTACCTGCGCCGCTCCCGCGTGGTGCTGGGGCTGCGCCACGTCGATCTGGCGGTGGGCGTGTCCAATTCCGTGCTGGCCGGGCTGCGCGCCGACGGGATGACGGAGCGGCGGCTGCGGGTCATCTACAACGGCATCGATATCACCCGGCTACAGCGCGGCGGGACAGACGATGCGGCGCTGCGGTCCCGCCTCCGGCTTGCCCCGGGCGAGGTGCTGGTTGTGGCGGTCGGCTCGCTGATCGCACGCAAGGGCCACGACGTGCTGCTGCGCGCGCTCGCCCTGCTGCCGCCCCGGGGGGGGCGGCTCGCCGCGCGGCTCGCCATCGCCGGGGACGGGCCGGAGCGGGCGGCGCTGGAACGCCTGGCCGGGGAGCTGGGTGTCGCGGCGCAAGTGGATTTCCTCGGCTACTGCGCCGATCCCGGCCCGGTCTATCGCGCCGCCGATATCGTGGCGCTGGCCTCGCGCGGCGAAGCCCTGCCGCTCGTGCTGCTGGAGGCAGGGTGCCTCGCCCGCCCGGTGGTCGCGACCGCCGTGGGCGGCGTGGCCGAGGCGGTGGCCGACGGGATCACCGGCCTGCTCACCCCGCCCGATGATCCGCCCGCCCTGGCTGCGGCCCTGGCGCGCCTGATCGCGAACCCGGCGGAGCGCGGGCGGATGGGGGAAGCGGGGCGGGCGCGGGTGGCGGGCGGTTTCAGCATCGCGCAGATGACGGCGGGGTTCCTCGACGCCTATCGCGGCCTTGTGTCCCCGTCCGGTTCCTGACCGGGCCGCCCCGTCCGCAGCCACAGCCTGCCCAGCACCCGCCCGAGCGCGGGCGCGGCGGGCGCCCACAGCGCCGCGGTCCGCCGCTCCGGCCGGTATTCTCCGCCGCGCCCGGCGGCTCCGTCGGCGAGCCCGGCGCAGATCGCCCGGACCGTTTCGGGCGAGGCGCGGAGCCGGCAGGCCCAGTCCAATTGCCGCCCGATCGCCCAGGCGAGCGGGCGGCGGTTGGCCCACAGCCCGCCGTGCTTGGCCAGCAGCAGCACGTGGTTGCGGGCGACATAATAGTAGTAGTAGGGCGGCTTGGTCGGCGCCCCTGCCTCGCGCGGCTTGGCGCGGTGGCGCACCACGGCCTCGGGCACCAGCACGTTGCGGAAGCCGGCGCGGGCGCTGCGGAGCGAATAGTCGTGGTCGTCCCAATAGGCGAACAGGTGTTCGTCGAGCAGGCCGATCGCGGCCACCAGGCGGCGGGTCACCAGCAGGGCGGCGCCGGCGAGCCAGATGCGGTCCGGGGCTTCGCGTTCCCAGGCGCGGTAGTCCGCCGGGTCGGCGCTCATGCGGACGGTGAGGGGGGAGGGGTCGATCCGGCCGCCCCAGAAATCCGGCCGGTCGTCGTCGCTGGCGTTGCGGATCACCGGGGCGAGCAGGCCGGCCTCCGGCCCGGCCTCGGCGCGGGCGAGCAGGCGGGCGAGCGCGTCGGGCGCGGGCTCGGCATCGCTGTTGAGCAGCCAGACGTAGTCCGCCCCGTCGGCGAGTGCGGCGCGGATGCCGAGGTTCATCCCGCCGGTGAAGCCGAGGTTGCGCCCCGGACGGAGCAGGCGGAACGCCAGGCCGGTGGCGGCGAGGGGGGCGAGGTCCGCCGTATCGGGGCCGTTGTGCACGACGATCGTCTGGAGCCCGGGCACGGTCTGGGCGGCGAGGGCGCGCAGGCAGGTGGCGGTCGAGTCGGTATCTAGCCAGTTGAGGATGACGACCGCCACCCTGGGGTCGGCCACCCTTGGGTCGGGCCCCCTTGGGTCGGGTGGGGGCGGCGCGCTCGGCGTGTCTGGCGGCATGGGTCCGGGGTGGCCTTATCGGCGGAGGGGCCAGGCGTGCGGGAGGGGCGGCGGCGGGACGGTGCTTAGCACGGGCGGCGGCGGGAGGGCAGGGCAGGGGGCGGCGGAAACGCTCGGGTTTTCGGGAGCGGGCGGCGGATGTTCCCCCTTCGTTTGGTATCGTTCTTTCGGGAGCGGGTTGTCGGGGCGTGGTGGACTTAGGGGTCGCGGCGGAATAACCGCTGCGTTTCTGTCGCACCGTCCGGGCCGTCGTGCCGGCTGCGGCCCGGCGCGCGGCTCGGGTCTGCTGGCGGGTCCCTGCGGTCCCCGCGCCGTCCCGGGGGCTTCCGGCGCTGGGGTGGCGCCCCCGGGGGGCGATTATGTTGACACATCGTAACGATATGGACGTACGACTGCCGGCCCCGGTCTAGTGGCCGAAAAGCGGTGGGCGATATCCGAGCGGACCATGCTCCCGGATCACCGCGGCTTCGGACTGCCGGCGCTTGCGGTCGGGGTCGTGGCCTGCCTCCGGCGCGCGCCGCGGGGGCGTGTCCGGCGCGGGCGGCGGGGCGTTGTGTGGCGTGATGCCGAACATCCGGCAGAGCGGGCGCAGCACCCGCCACAGCCGGGGCGCGGCCGCCAGCAGCTCCGTCATCTCCGGCTGGCCCAGGAGATAGGCGAATTCGATGCCGGACGGCACCGTCTCCGGCGCCATGCGCGCCAGCCAGCCATGGCTTCGGGGCAGGGTCCGGCGCGGCGCGGCGGGACGGGCCGGCATCGTATGGGCGGGCAGCGCATCTTCCGGCACCGCATCTTCCGGCATCGGGGCGGGTGCGGCGGGGCGCCGGCGGGACCGCACCGCCGGGTGGGCGGCGATGGCGGCGAAGCGCTCGGCCGCCTCCGTCAGGCGGTTCCATAGCCGGGCCGCGAGATCCATCACGGCCGGGTTGTTCCCCGCGCCGGTTGCCATCGCTTCGCGCAGCCCGCTGATGAAGCAGGCGAAGCGCCCGGCAAGGGCCCATGCCCTGGTGGTAAGGGGGGAAGCGGCGGCGGACATGAACGAAACAAGAACATAAATCCGCCGCCATGTCAAGCTGATTTTGCGGCGGGGGCGCCGCGCCACGCCGGAATAAGCGATCGGCGGAAATCTCAACCCGAGTCGGTTATTGGTGCGTGTCGCCTTAGGGGGGCGGGACCGGGGCGAGAAAGGTCCGGATCCAATTGTATCTGTTTCGTCAGTATTGAGGTGACGAACTTGATCGGGCGACCGTTGATCGTGCTTGGCTAAAAATTTAGCCGGGCGCTAACGTCTCGTTAATTAAACAGAGGCGGCATGTGCCATGCGTAGCGTGACAATCGACAAGTTCGGGATCGTGGCCCTGGTTGCGGGGCTTCTGGTTGTGGGATCCGCCCCCGCCTGGGCGACGCCGGTCCCGATCGCCAACCCGTCGTTCGAGGCGAACACGACCAGCAACGCGGCCAACGTCGGGTTTAACGGGACGGCGGACTATTCCGCGACCGGCGCGCTGGGTTGGACGACGTCCGGCGGCAACGTGGCCGGCTGGTGGCACCCGTCCACGGCCGAATATCCGGGTGGTGGCAGCACCTCGGTTCCGGCCACCGACATCCCCGATGGAGCGCAGATTGCGTTCGTCAACGGCGGTTCCGGACTGGGACAGATCCTGACCACGAAATTCGCGCAGGACGCGCAATACACGCTCACGTTCAGCGTGGGGTATCGGGCCAGCGGCATCGCGCTGCCGTCGTCCTACAGCGTGGAACTGCTGGCCGGCAGCACGGTGATCGCGTCCCTCTCGAACGCGGGCCTGGGCACATTGACGCCGGGGCAATTTATCGCGGACACGCTGACCTATACCTCCCCGATCGGCGATCCGCTCGCGGGGCAGTATCTCGCGATCGAGATGATCGCTGGCGGCTCCGGGGGGACGCAGGTCAATTTCGATAATTTCGCCCTCGACGTCCTGAACACGGTCGAACCGATCCCGGAACCCTGGTCTTTGGCGATGCTTGGCGTTGGCCTGCTCGCCACGCTGGGAATTCGGCGCGGGCGGTCGCTCGAAAGGGCGTAATCGGGCAAGGGTCTGCCACCGGCGCCTCGCGTGCTCTTGCTGCGGCAATGGGAGTAGTTCGCCCGAAGATGGGGTGATCACCGGGTTGTTGCTTGGCTTCGCGCGCGTAGCGCGAACGCGGGTTTGTGGTCACCTCCGTGGCGGGATTGTCGCAATGATGCGCCAATCTCGACCGTTATCGTGCGGGGGCCGTGTTCGAGCCGCCCCCCCGTCTTGCCAGGCAGGCCTTCCTCCGCGAACATGATCCGCATCGGGTTCGATACCCCGTGACCATCGGTGCAATCAGTCAGTCAAGGCGGAAGTGGATGATTAACGCGATCAAGAGCCTGGTTCCCCTCCCGATCAAGGCGCGCTTGAGAGCCCATCTTGCAAAAAGATACAAGGCACAATTATTTGGCCCGCTTGCGGCGCTGGTCCCGGCCGTCGAAGACATGTTCGATGGCCCGCAAAATCTTGAAGTGTTCAAGGCGAACGGCGACGAGTTCCTTAAAATATATCGCGATGTCTGCGGTCTTCGGCCCGATGAGACGATGCTTGATGTGGGTAGTGGAATCGGGCGAAAGACGCTGCCCTTGACGGGATACTTCAATCGGGATGCCAGGTACGAGGGCATCGACATCACCAAGGCGGGTATAACCTGGTGCAATGAAAAAATCACTCCCCGCTTTCCGAATTTCCGGTTCCAGCATATCGACGTCTATAACAAGCACTACAATCCGGAAGGCAAACATCTTCCTTCCGAATTCAGACTCCCTTTCGAAGACAATACATTTACGTTCGTCATGCTTGGTTCCGTCTTTACCCATATGCTTCCGGACGATTTGAAAAACTATCTGTCGGAGGTCCACCGCGTCCTGAAGCCGGGCGGCCGGTGCCTGATCACCTATTTCCTGCTGAACAGGGAATCTCTGGACCTGGCCGAGAGTGGAAAAGGCTCCCTCGATCTGAAGTACAATCACGGGATCTACCGTGCCGTTTCCGAGGAGCTGCCGGAATTGGCGGTGGCATTTGACGAGGAGTGGATCAAGGGGCTGTATCGTGCGATCGGGCTTTCGATCGAGCGAGTTGATTACGGCTCCTGGTGCGCGCGGCAGAAATTCACGAGCTATCAGGACAACGTCCTGGCAAGCAAGGAAATCGGGCAAGGATAGGTGATCGCTCCGGGAGCGGTTCGGCCGCCGCACCACCCCGTCCGGCTGCTCCCTGGATGCCGCCGCTACCCGGCGACGTTGCGCTTGGCGATGATATCCAGATAATCGCCGTCATCGTCGCGCGCCGTCCGCAATTTCGCCCGCAGTTCGTCCTGCGCTTGTGCGGGCGGCAGAAAGACCGGCTCCGCGTCGGAGCCGGAGGCAGTGAGGGCAATCTGGTCGAAGCCTCCCATCAACGCGATGACGATCTCCGGATCGCCGCCCAGTTGACGCATCAGGAACGGGCAGAACTCCATCGCGAGCAGGCCGGCACGGGCGAGCACCTTGCCACCGCCGGCCACGATGGCCGGCTCCGCCCCCTGGGTATCGATCTTCACGGCCAGCGGTCCGACGATGCGATCGGCAAAATCATCCAGTGGTGCCGCCGGAACCTCGACCGAACGCCGACCGGGGATACCGGTCTTCGTGACCCGATGATCGCCGAGATTGCCGTCCGCGACCGCGAGGATCACGGTGCCCGGATGGTCGAGCAGCGCCATCTGATGGAATTCAACCCGGTTGGATCCGACATTTGTTGCGACGTTGAGCTGGAGGTAATGGAAGTTGCCGGGTTCTGGCTCGAAAGTGATACAACGGATTAGGGGGTTGCGGGCAATCGGGATGGTCGTGAGACCGATATTGGCGCCGATGTCGATATATGTGCCCGCCTCGCTGCCGAAAAAGGCCTGCACCTGCTTGACGATCATGTTCTCCACCGAGCCGGTGCGTGCATACAACGCCAAGACGCCTCGATCATTCGCCGCGCTTCGGATCAGGCCGAGGTCGCCCCATGCGCCAACCTCCACTATCCCGAGCCGCGGGAATAGGCGCGCCGAGACTTCCGCCGCGCCGATGCGCGTGATGCATGCCTCGAGAATGGCCTCGCGCACGCCCCATGGCGCGCTGGAGACGAACTTCAGGATCGCCGCTCTGGCAAGATTTTTCATCGTAGTCTTCTTTTGTGAGATTCTATTAGAGCACGTCTGCTGTGTCGATCCAACTGCGTGGCGAATTCCGACTCTCTGCAAGCAAAGGAACCGGGATAGTGATCGACATCTGGCGGAACCAAGTCGGTCGTCCGCCAAAGACGCGCGCAGGTCTAGTCCGACCCGCGTCCGGCGATGTACGTCCGACTGGCCCCATCGCCACGGCCTTCTCGCGTGTGTGCTTGCGCATAAAACGGACACTGCGCGCGCCCGCTGGTTGCATCATTAGGCTCGCGCTCATGCAAATCCATTCCAGTGAACAGCAGCCAACCATGCCAGAGGTGGGTGGGATCGGCAACCGGATACCGGCGGCGGCGACCTTGGCTGGTTCTTGGACCCCGGGGAACTAGCTCAAAGCGTTACGAAGCCATTTTAGCGACGGCGGATGCCCGGAGGTCAGAAGCCGAAATTCGGTATGGAGCGGTCTGTACAGCGCCGCGACAGGATAGATAGTGTAGTAGTCCCGGAGGTCATTCCGCACAAAAAACGCGTTCGACCCGCATGAATTACAGCACACCAAGGAGTAATCACCCAAGAGGTCGCAAAACGCCTGCAAGGACGCTCCCTGATAGTCGTCCATTACCCAAGTATGATGTTGATCATAGTTTATGGAAATGGTCATCGGGGGAGGAAACTTGGCATTGTATTCAGCGCATATGATCTTTGGCCGGACAAATTCCAATGCCTTACCAAGGACGTGCAGGTCGTTTCCGTCTATATCGAGTGAAAACAGATCCGGATCAGAGTTTCCCAGATAAGCGCATGCCTTATCTACGATATCCGTGATATTGTTGGTGCCGACGAAGCGCGACAGAACCATCAGGCGCCCCGCCTTGTCTTCTTCCATGCCCAGCGATTTTCGTATGAACGCGATGTTCTTCGGATTGCCATCGACCCAGACCGCCCGAAAGCCGTTCAGTAACAGGAAATGCGTATTGTTCTCGGTACCATCTCCGCATCCAATCTCGATTGCGGTATGATTCCTGGAGCTGCTCGGGAGCCGGCGCAGCAATTCCTGGATGATGCCATCCTCATCGACCTGGGAATATACCTTGAATCCGTTCAATGCCGGATTATCCGGCATTGTTTCCCGGATTGTGGCGCGAACCGCAGCCATCTCTGACAGGATGGTCGATTGCCGGCTCTCGATATAGGCCTTCCTCCGATCCGGCTCGTCGGCAACCGACATCCCGTGCCGGACAAGCTGGCGGAAGAAGCGAAGAGCCGGTTCCTTAAGTCCGCGCATCGCGCTCGTTCTCCTTCCACTCCAACCCGATCCACCAACCTAAATCGACGTCAGCCTAACCAAAGGTCGGGGGTAATCCCAGCGTCATGTTCAACCTGGTTTTTATCGCGGCAAACACAGAAGCCACCGGGAGATCCGCGACCGGACCCGTGGCGTGGAGTACGTCCGCCATCCTTCCATCCTGATACCCGCCGCTATACGGCATATAGTTCCGGAAATTCACGAAATCGCCCAGCAGGATCACCCCCGGCGTGCTGACCGCGTTGGCCAGATGCGCCGGTCCGCTGTCGATGCCGACGAACAGCACCGCCCGCCGGATCGTCTCCGCCGTCTCCAGGATCGACAGGCGCCCGCACAGATCGCGGAACCGCGCCGTGCCGGCCATGCCGACCAGAGGTTGCAGGCCGACCTCCACCACCTCGACGTCGCCGCGCTCCAGAATCCGCCCGATCAGCATCCGCCAGCGATCCGCCGGCCAGTCCTTACGCGGGTCGTTCGAACGACAATGGATCGCGACGAAGCACCGCGGCAGGCCCAGCGCGTCGATCGCGGCCCGGGCCGACGCCGGCGGATCGATCCGCGGCGCCGCGGCCAGTTTCGGCAGACCAGCACACAGACACTGGACGTCGAGCAGATTGCCGAACCGGAAATACGTCGCCAGGTCGGGCGCACCGGGGTATTTCACCAGCGGGATGCCGCAGCCGTTGCAAATCCGGTCCTGCACATGAAGATCCCAGACGACATCGGTCAGGCCGAGCCGCCACAGTAGCATCCACTCCGTCAGGCAGCCCACGGTGACGACCCGATCGACGCCGGCATAGGTTTCGACCAACGGGCGATTGACCGCGCGGGTGATCCAGAACACGCGATGCCCCGGATAGGTCGCCCGCGCCAGGCGCGCGATCGGCTCGGCGGCGACGATATCGCCGATGTGTTCCAGCAGGGCGATCGCCAGCACCGGTCGGCGATCGCGCGCCCATCGCACGCGCGCCAGAAGACCGATCGCGCCGGCCACGAACCGCGGCAGCACGCGGAGCATGTGGAAGACCGAGGCCGGTTTGCGCGCCAGGCTCCAATAGGCGAATTTGGCGTTGCGGTACGAGACCACGCGCGGACCCCGGCGGGTGGCAGGGTCGCCGGGCGCCGGCCCGACCGGCGGATGGGCGCCGCCTTCCGCCGCCGCCGGCCCGCGATCCCCCGCCGCCGGAGGGCCAGGCTGCGGCGCTGACGTGTCGGCGCGGCGGACGGCCGTCATGCCGGGCGGGCACCCGGCAGGCGCTTGCGCAGAAGTTGCAACATATCCGCCTCGGCCCCGTCCGGCCGGCCGGTGCCGATCCAGGCGCCGAGCACCACCACCGAGTACATAATGATCCCGAGCGTGGCCGCCTCCGTCAGGACGCGCACTTGCACCAGCGCGGCCCCGTCCGTTGCCGAAGCCCAGCCAAGGCCGGTCGCGGCGAGCACCGCGCTCATGGCCGCGACGCCCAGCGCCACCCGCCAGAGCCGGCGGACGAACGCACGGCCGCTGATATGGAATTTCCGGCAGGTGACCAGCAGGTAGGCAGCATACTCGACGACCGACCCCACCCCGGCCGCGAGAACGGCGCCCATCACCCCGAATTGCGGCACCCAGAGCAGCAGCAGCCCCACCCGGACGACGGCAACCACGATCGTGATGCGGAATTGGGTGGTCAGCAGCCCGTAGACGGTCAGCAGGTTGCTGCTCAAGGCGCCGATCACCGCCGTGGCGGTGAACAGGCTGAGAACCCGAACCAGCGGGATCACCTGCAGCCATTTCGCGCCCAGCATCAACCAGACGACCGGATCGGCCACCGCCGAAATCCCGATGCAGGCGGGCATGGTCACCAGCGCCACCGCGGCGACCACGCGCAAATACACCTCGCCGCTGTCCTGCCCGGCATGGCGCGATGCTGCGAACCCCGAATAGCATGCCCGGGTCAGCGGTCCGACCAGCTCGGACGACGGCAGGTTCGCGACCTCCACCCCCATGGCGAAATCGCCCACCGAGGCTTCGCCCAGCAGATGCCCGATGATGAACGCATCCGTCCGGTCGCGCACCGCGAGCGCCATCGTCAGCGCCCAGGTCCACACCGAGAACCCCGCCAACCCCCGCCAGGCCCGCAGGCTGAACCGCGGCCGATACGGGTGCATCGCATAGCTCTGCACCAGCGCCAACGCCTGCCCGGCCACGATCCCCGCGATCAGTGCCCAATAGCTCCGCCACACGATCGCGACCCCCAGGGTGACCAGGAACCCCACCACCCGGGGGATCACCAGCAGCACGAATTCCTTCTGGAACGCGAGGTCGCGGCGGAAATCCACCGTCCCGATATTGGCGAACGCACCGACCGCGTTGGTCGCCGCCAGCACCAGCATCACGTCCACCAGCCTGGGGTCGCGGAAGAACGCCGCCGCCGGCACCGCGATCGCGGCCAGCACGCCGGCGGTCAGCAGCCCGCGCAGCACGTTCATCGTGAAGCCGGTGTCGTACAGCCCGCGGTCCACCGATTTCTCGCGCACCAGCGCGTCTTCCACCCCCACGGTTGCGAGCGCATTCAAGGTGCCCGCCACGCCCGCCGCCAGCGCCACGACGCCGAAATCCGCCGGCACCAGCAGCCGCGCGAGCACCAGCAGGTTGATGAACCCGAGCAGCCGCCGCGCCATGCGCCAGCCGATGATCCAGCCGGCACCGCGCGCGGTCTTGTGCAGAATGGCCCCGGTGGTGGGCGGTGGCGGGGCGATTGTTTCTCCGTCAGGCATGCGGGGTCATCCCAGACACACCGCCAGAAACCCCGCCGCCTTCCCCCGCCAGTCCGCCCCCGCTGCCACCTCCAGCCCGCGCGCCGCGAGCCCCGCGCGCAGCTCCGCATCCACCCGCAGCCGCCGCATCGCCGTCGCGATCGCGTCCACGTCCCGCCCGTCCACCACCAGCCCGTTCACCCCATCCGTTACCGCATCCGGACTGCCGCCCGCGTTCCCCGCCACCACGGCCAGCCCGCAGGCGTTCGCCTCCAGGAACACGAGCCCGAACCCCTCGGTATCGCCGTTCGGCAGTTCCCGGTTCGGCATCACGAACACGTCCCCCAGCCGATAGTGGTCCACCAGCTCCTCCTCGGCCACGAGGCCGGTGAACACCACCCGCTCCCCCACACCGAGCTTCGCCGCCATCACCACCAGCCGGTCGCGGTAGGCGCCGTCGCCCACCACCAGGAAGCGGCAGTCGGGAAATTCGGCCGCGAGCGGGGCGAAGGCGCGGATGGCGTGGTCGATCCCTTTCTTCTCCAGCAGCCGGCAGACCGTGACGAACACGAACGCGCCTTCGATGCCGTAGTAGCGCAACAGGTCCGCCCGCTTCGGGCCGGGGCGGAAACGCTGCGGATCCACCCCGTTCTCGATCAGCACGATCCGCCCGCCGGCGTCGTCCCCATCCGCCCCACCGGCGGCCGCGTCTGCCAGCAGCCGGGCGGTGGCGGCGCGGGTGAAGCGGCTCACCGCCACGATCCGTTGCGCATCCGCCACGTAGCGCCGACGGCGGCGGAAGTCGTCGTCATAGCCGTCGCTCGTGGTGATCTCCTCGCCGTGCATATAGACCACGCGGCGGACGAAAGGGAACAGCCGCAGCACGGGAAACAGCCAGCCGGCCGAGACCAGCTCGCCGATGCAGACGGCACGCACGCCACCGGCCAGGATCAGCCACAGCACGGTTGCCAGTACGCGGGCGCGGATCCCGAGGTCGTCCAGCCGGAACCGTGCCCGCGTGCTCCAGCCGCGCACCGGCGCGGCCTCCAGCACCGTGCGCAGCAGCCGCAGGCGGATGATGGGGTAGGGCGCCTGGCGGTCGTGCTCGCGCCAGCCGATCAGCGGCAGGCCGTCGGCATAGCTGTGGGTGGCGGCAAGGACGATCACCTGCCCGCCGCCGTAGCGCGCCAGGGTGTCGTAGACGACCGCCGAGCCGCCGCGCACGGGGGGAAAATTATTCGCCACCAGCAGCACCCGCGGCCGGCGTCTCGCGACGGCCTGCGCGGGGCGTCCGCGTGCGGTTGCCTGTTCCGCTCCCGCAGCCAGGGCGGCGTCGCGCCGGCTCAGCACGGGCGCACCGCCGCGGGCGCCTCGCCCAGCAGCCGCGCCAGTTCCGGTACGCCGGCGAACCGCGTCTCCGCCCGCCGCGCCAGCCCGTCCAGCACCGCCGACAGCCGGTCGTAGAACATGTGCAGCTCCTTGCGCGACTGCACATAGGGGTTGTGCCCCACGGCGAGGGAGGAGGAGTGGAAGCTCAAGGTCAGCACCCGCTGGTCCGCCGCCTCCTGGCCGCGGATCAGCCGGCGCATCGCCGCGGTGTCGTTGCCCTCGGGCGACAGCGTGATCCGCTCGGCGATGCGCAGCCACGACAGGACGGCGCGCGGGAGCGACGGGCCGGGGCCGGCGAAGGGACGATAGAGCTCGGGCGCCAGGGCGCCGGCCCAGCCCACGATGTCGCGGCAGACCGGGACCTCCAGCAGCCGGCGGCTGGTGCCGAACCAGAACGGGCGGACGTCGTAGGCAGAGAAATCCGGGCCGCCCTCGGCACCGAGGTCGGTGCGCGGGGCGATCGAGGTGTCGATCAGGAAGCCCAGCCGTTCGAGCAGTGCCACCGTCTGCGCACCGATCCCGTAGCGCCCGGCCTTGAACACGCGCGGGGCGAAGCCGAACACGGCGGTGAATTTCTCCGCGAGCCGCACGATCTTCGCCTCCTCCACCGCCGCCGGCAGGTTGAGGGGGAAGGAGAGGCGGCGGTCCGCGCCGGTGCCGAAGGGCGGATTGACCCAGGGGTGCATCTGCACGCCCAGCGCGCAGCGCCCGCGGTCGAGCTGGCGGCGCAGCAGGCGCACCACGTCGGCGTCTTCCAGCACCGGGTAGGTCAGCAGGTAGGTGGGCGGCAGGTCGTAGGCGGCGAGGATTTCCTGCAGCGGGCCGATCGCGTGCATGCAGGCGGTGGAATAGGCGGTGCCCTCGACCGGGCGGGACCAGTTGAAGTCCTCCTCGGCGTCGACGATCAGGCTCACGAGCAACTGGCCCGGCGGGGGCGGGGCGGGCGAGGGGTTGGGGAAGGCGTCGGGGCGGATGTGGGCGGACATGCCGGGCGGTGCCTTGGCTTCGGAGCGGCGGGGGAAGGCAGACGGTCGGCGCGCTCCCGCCGTCGTGCACCCACCGTTGTCGAGCGAGCGGGGCGCCGCCCGCGCCGGCACACCGAGCGCCGGCCACCGCACGGGTTCCGACGACGGCTGAATATCGCAAATCGGGCTGGTACGGAAGCGGTTCGGCGCACGCGCCGCCGGCCGGCGACGCGCGCCGAGGTTCAGTCGGGCAGCGGCACGCGCGCGAAGGGGACGATGTCCGGCGGTCCGGCGGCGAACCACCAGCGCACCGCGTCATGCGGCGTTCCCGGGGCTGCCGCTGGGTCGGTCCCAGGGGCGGGGGCGGCCAGGTGCACCTCGGCGTCGCTTGTCCGCGGACCGGCTGCCAGCGCCAACCGGGCGCTGCACACGGTGCCGAATCCCCCCGCGGGACCACGTTGATCTGTTCCGCCGCCGAGCCTTCGCGATCGGCAAGGATCGCCTGCCAGGCCGCCCAGTCATCGGCATCCGGCGCCGGCGCGGCGGCGAAGCGCGGCAGGTGGCGCGCCACCCGCGGGCTCGCCAGGTCGTCCGGATCATGCGCGGTGACCATGTGCAGCCCGGGCGCCAGCGCCAGCGTCTCCGCCTCGCCGCGCCCGAGACCGCGCAGCACCACCGCGCCCGTCCGATCGGCCAGCACGAGGTTGAAGCTGCGCCAGGCCCCCGCGTCCAGCGCCACGATCGCTGCCGCGGCCGCGGCGGCCGAGGCGTGCTTCAGCGCCAGCAACGGCAATTCCCCGCGCGAGCGCTTGCCCGGCGCCGGCCCCAGGCTGCCCGGCCGGTTCAGCACCGCGGCAACCAGCCCGTGCCGGTTCACCCCCATCCAGGTGCCGCCGCCGCTACGATCGCGCCCGGCGACCACGCCCGGCCGGTCCGGCCACCATGCGCCCGGCGGGTCCCAGGCGCGGTCCAGCATCTCGTCGCGATTGGCCGCCACCAGCACCGGCAGCGCATGGCCGGGGCGGAGCAGCAGGACGACGGTGCACACCCGCGCGCCGCCGGCTCAGGCGGACGGCGCGGCCGGCCCGGGCTCGCCGAACACGCGGGTGAATACCGCATCGAGCGCGCGCAGGTGCAAGGCCGGGTCCATCGCGCGGTCGAGTTCCTCCGGCGCGACCCGTCCGGCCACCTCCGGATCGGCGGCCAGATGTTGGCGCGGAAGGAGCGCCGCTCCGGGGCGGCCCAGGTTCTCCCAGGTCGCCATCGCGTTGCGCTGCACGATCCGGTACGCGTCCTCGCGCAGGATGCCGGCCCGGGTCAGCGCCAGCAGCACCTCGCCGGAATGCACCACGCCGCCCAGCGCTTTCCAGGTTCGCCGGCATCCGCTCCGGATACACCACCAGCCGCTCCATCATCCCGGCCAGCCGGGCCAGCGCGAAATCCAGCGCGATGGTCGCGTCCGGCGCGATCACCCGCTCCACGGAGGAATGGCTGATGTCGCGCTCGTGCCACAGCGCCACGTTCTCCAGCGCCGGCACCACCGCGGCGCGCACCACGCGCGCGAGGCCGGTCAGGTTCTCGCGACAGCACCGGGTTGCGCTTGTGCGGCATCGCCGAGGACCCCTTCTGGCCGGGATGGAAGAACTCCTCCGCCTCGCGCACCTCGCTGCGCTGCAGGTGGCGCACCTCGGTCGCCAGCCGCTCGATGCCGCGAGGCGATCACCGCCAGGGTGCAGAAATACGCCGCGTGGCGGTCGCGCGGGATGATCTGGGTCGAGACCGGCTCGGTCGCCAGCCCCAGCCGCTCGGCGACATACGCTTCCACGCGCGGATCGAGATGGGCGAAGGTGCCGACCGCGCCGGAGATCGCCGCCACCGCGATCTCCGCCCGCGCCGCCATCCAGCCGGGCGCGGTTGCGGGCGAATTCGGCGTAGTGGCCGGCGAGCTTCAGACCGAACGTGGTCGGCTCGGCATGGATGCCGTGGCTGCGGCCGATGGTCAGCGTGTGCTTGTGCTCGAAGGCGCGCGCCTTCAGCGCCGCCAGCACGCGCGTCGAGGTCGGCCAGCAGCAGGTCGGTCGCCTGGGTCAAGCTGCACCGACAGGCAGGTGTCCAGCACGTCGGAGCTGGTCATGCCCTGGTGGACGAAGCGGCTGTCCGGCCCGATCGCCTCGGCGAGCCAGGTGAGGAAGGCGATCACGTCATGGCGGGTCTCGCGCTCGATCGCGTCGATCCGCTCGACGTCGGCCGGGCCGATACCGGCGACCTACGCGCGCCGCCCTTCGCGCGGATCGTCGCGCGCCGCCGCCTCCGGGATGCGCGCCGATCCGGGCCATGCCCTCGGCGGCCAGCGCCTCGATCTCGAACCAGATGCGGTAGCGGTTCTCGGGCGCCCAGATGGCGGCCATCTCGGGGCGGGTGTAGCGGGGGACCATCGTGGGCGCGCCTGTCTTCCGGTGAAGCCTTCGCGGAGCTAGACCGCGTCGGCCGGCGCTTGGCAAGGCCGCACCGGGCAACGCCGGAAGGATCGTGCCGCATGGATGCCAGCCTGACCCACGACCTCGCGCGCGCTGGGACAGGTGATGCTGATCGATATCGCGCTGGCCGGCGATAACGCGGTGGTGGTCGGGCTTGCCGTCGCGGGGCTGCCGGCGGGACAGCGGCGACTTGCCATCCTGCTCGGGATCGGCGGCGCCACCGTCATCCGCATCGGCTTCGGCCTGGTGGCGCTCGATCTGCTGCAAATCCTCGGGCTGCTGCTGGCCGGCGGGCTGCTGCTGCTGTGGGTGGCGTGGAAGATGTTCCGCGAGCTGCATCGGCCCGACCGTCTCGCCGCGGGGACGGGGGGCGGTGGGGAGCGGAGCCTCGGGCGCGCGCTGCTGCATATCATCCTGGCCGACGTGTCGATGAGCCTGGATAACGTGCTGGCGGTGGCCGGCGCTGCCGGCGGGCGGGGCTGGGTGCTGGTGGCGGGACTCGGGCTGTCGGTGGGGTTGATGGGGCTGGCGGCCGATCTGCTGGCGCGGGTGCTGCACCGGCAGCCGTGGATCGCCTGGGCGGGGCTGGCGATGGTGCTGGTGGTGGCGTTGCGGATGATCTGGCAGGGGGCGCATCAGGTGGCGGGGGTGATGTAGGCGGGGGAGGCAGCCGCTCAGGAAGGTGGCATTTGCAAGCTCATCGAGAGTGATCGATCGGCTCCCTGAAAATACGAAAAGCTGTGCCCTGCTGCGGATCGACGGCCCAATCGGCGCGCAGCGCGGCGACGGCCCCGCATCCGCCGCCCGTTCCCGCTTCCCCCAACTCGCGCGCCCCCCTAACCTCGCCGCATGAACATGCTGGTCCCCCCGCCGGCCGCGATTGTCCCGGGCCCCACGGACGCGGAGATCATCGCCGCCGTTGGCCGCCGCGCTTTCGAGGACGGTGGCTTCTATGCCGCCAGCGGCCGGATCCGCAACGTCCTGGTCGCCCCCGACGGCAGCGCGGTCGAGTCCGATGCACAAGGCACCGCCCGCCGCCCGTACCACCAGAGCATCAGCGTGCGCCCCGGCCGCGGCGGCGGCCTCGACCTGCGCGGCCTCTGCACCTGCCCGGTCGGACGCAACTGCAAGCACGTCGCCGCCGCCCTGCTCGCCGCGCGGCGGCAGAGCCGGATGGCCCCGCCCGTCTCGCTCGCCGCCGCACCGGTCGCCTCCCCGGTGCGGCCCGCGCCGCCCGCCGCCCCGCCGTCGCTGCCTTACGAGATCGTCGCCTGGCTCGACAGCCTGCGCGGCGCAGCGCAGGCCGACAGCGAGGACTATCCGCCCGAAATCCGCCAGCGCATCCTCTATGTGCTCATGCCCGACACCGACCCGCGCGGTGTCGCCCGTCTCACCATCGAGGCCCATTGCGCCACCCTGCGCAAGGACGGCAGCCTCGGCCACAACATCCAGCGCATGGCCTTCGGCGGCAACTGGACCACCAATCAGCGCGCCCGCGCCATCCGCCCGTCGGACCGGGTGCCGCTCGCCCGCCTGGCGCAGCGCCGCAACGGGGCGACCAGCGTCAGCCCCGAGGACGATCCGCCCGATACCCTGCGCCGGGTGCTCGCCACCGGCCGCGCCCGGTTCGAAACCCCGCAGGGCGCGCCGCTCGCCGAAGGCCCGCCGCGGCCCGGCCGGCTGATCTGGCGGATGCGCGAGGACGGCAGCCAGGTGCCGGCGATCGAGCTCGACGCCGGCCGGCCCGTCGCGCTGCCGGAGCCATGGTATCTCGATACCGAGACCGGAACCCTGGGCCCGGTCGCGCTCCACCTGCCCGCCACCGTTGCAGCAAGGCTGCTCGCCGCGCCGGCGCTGCCGCCATTGCAGGCCGATCAGGTGCGCACCGAACTGGCCCGCCGGCTGCCCGGCCTCGATGTGCCCGCACCCGCCCCGCCGCCGCCGATCGAGGACGTGCCCGGTCCGCCGCGCCCGGTGCTGACCCTGCTCCGTGGCGTGGCGCCCGCGATCGCCAACCCCTGGAACACCCCGGCGCAGACGGCGGCGGAACTCGGGCCGATCGCCCGGCTCGACTTCCGCTACGGCACGCTGCTGGTCCCGAACGGCCCGTCGCCCCCACCCAGGTCCCATACGCCGCTGGTCTCCGAGCGCGGCCGGCTGTTCCGGGTGCTGCGCGATCCGGCGGCGGAACAGGCCGCGGTGCCGCAACTGGCCGCAATCGGCCTCGCCCGCCGCGGCGACCTGCATCACCACCTCTGGGGCGATCCGCAGGCCGACGCCTATGTGCCGCGCGATCCCGACCCCGGCGCCTGGCTGCGCCTCATGATCCACGACCTGCCGCGGCTGCGCGCGGCGGGCTGGGAGATCGCGGTCGCGCCGGATTTCCCGATCCGCCTGGTCGCCGCGGACGGCGATTTCGCCGCCGAACTGTCGGAAACCTCGGGGATCGACTGGCTGGAATTGCATCTTGGCGTGAGCATCGACGGCGCGCAGGTGGACCTGGTTCCCCCACTCGTGAAGCTGCTCGCCGCGCTGAAGGGCGACCTGCCGGCGGCGGTCGCCACCGCACCGGACGACGCGACCTTCGTTCTGCCGCTGGCCGACGGGCGCATCCTCACCCTCAGGCTCGGCCGCATCCGCCCGATCCTGGTCGCGCTCGCCGAATTGTTCGCCGACGGCGCGATCGATCCGGACGAGGGCAGGGTCCGCTTCACCCGCCACGACGCCGCCGGGCTCGCGGCGCTGGAACAGGCGGCGCCGGAGCTCGTCTGGCAGGGCGGCGAAGCGCTCCGCACCCTCGGGCGGCAGTTGCGCGCCGCCGGCGGGACGCTGCCGCGCGCCACCCTGCCGGAGACCTTCCACGGTAGTCTGCGCCCCTACCAGGCGGACGGAGTGAGCTGGCTGCAGTTCCTGCGCGCCGCCGGGCTCGGCGGCGTGCTCGCCGACGACATGGGCCTCGGCAAGACGGTGCAGACGCTCGCGCATCTGCTGATCGAGAAGGCGGAAGGCCGGCTCGATCGCCCGGCGCTGATCGTCTGCCCGACCAGCCTGGTGGCGAACTGGTGCGCCGAGGCGGAGCGCTTCGCCCCCGCCCTGCGCGTGCTCGCCCTGCACGGCCCGGCGCGCAAGCAGGGTTTCGGCGCGATCCCCGCCCATGACCTCGTGATCACGACCTACCCGCTGCTCACGCGCGACGCCGCGGTGCTGGATGGGCAGGAGTGGCACGTGCTGGTGCTGGACGAGGCGCAGTCGATCAAGAACCCGCTCGCCACCACCACCCGCGCAGCGGCCGGGCTGAAAGCCGGGCAGCGCCTGTGCCTGTCCGGCACGCCGTTGCAGAACCACCTGGGCGAGCTGTGGTCGCTGTTCGACTTCCTCGCGCCCGGCTTCCTCGGCTCGGCGCGGCAGTTCCGTGCCCGCTACCGGACGCCGGTGGAGAAGAACGGCGACGATGCGGTGCGCGCCCGGCTCGCCCAGCGGGTGCGCCCGTTCCTGCTGCGCCGGACCAAGGAGGACGTGGCCACCGAGCTGCCGGCCAAGACCGAGATCGTCGAACAGGTGGAGATGGAGGACGGCCAGCGCGCGCTCTACGAGGCGATCCGCCTCGCGATGCACGCGCGCGTGCGCGCGGCGATCGCCGAGCGCGGCCTCGCGCGGTCGGGCATCGTCATCCTCGATGCGCTGCTGAAACTGCGCCAGGTGTGCTGCGATCCGCGGCTGGTGAAGCTGAAAGCGGCGAAGAAAGCGGGCTCGGCCAAGCTCGAGCGGCTGATGGAGCTGCTGGCGAACCTGCTCGACGAAGGCAGGCGGGTGCTGGTGTTCTCCCAGTTCACTTCGATGCTGGATTTAATCATTCCGCGCCTGGACGCGGCCGATGTTCCGTTCGCTCTGCTGACCGGGGAGACCACCGACCGGCGCACGCCCGTCACCCGCTTCCAGGCCGGCGCGGTGCCGGTGTTCCTGCTCAGCCTGAAAGCCGGCGGCACGGGCCTCAACCTGACGGCCGCCGATACGGTGATCCACTACGACCCGTGGTGGAACCCGGCGGTCGAGGACCAGGCCACGGATCGCGCGCACCGCATCGGCCAGGACAAGCCGGTGTTCGTGCACCGGATGGTCACGCGCGGCAGCATCGAAGAAAAAATGGACGTGCTGAAAACCCGCAAACGCGCCCTGGTCGATGGCATCCTGAAGGCCGAACAAGGCGGTGCGCTGCGCCTGACCGAGGCGGATATCGAGGCCCTGTTCGGCGCGTGAAGGAAGCAAGTCCAGGGGGCTCTGCCCCCTGGACTTGCTTTCTGCCCGATTCCGGTCAGGACGCCTTCGCCTTGGCCGGCGGCTTGGCGTCGTTGGCGGCGACCGGCTTGATGACGGTGGTGATCGTCTCGCGCAGGACGGTGACGCGGATGTTGGGGGCGATTTCCACTTCCACTTCGGACCCTGGCGCGGGTTTGCCGTTGCGGTCGGTGGCGGTGGTCACTTTCTGTACCGTGCCGAGGATGCCGCCGCCCGTGACGACCCGGTCGCCGCGCTTCAATTCCGATAGCATCCGCCGCAGCTCCTTCTGTTTCTGCTGCTGCGGGCGGATCAGCAGGAAGTAGAACACCACGAAGATCAGCACGAGCGGCATGAACTGCGAGGCGTTGCCGAACGCGCCTCCGAGGTCGAAGCCCCCGAGGTTGAGGCCCTGGGCGTAGGCCGGAGTGATCAGCATATGGGTCCTGCTCGGGCGATGGGCCCCCGTTGGGGGCCCGGGTTGCGGGGGCTGCGGTTGCCGGATGGGTGGCGGGACCATAGTTTCCGCCCCCCGTCCGTCAAGTTTTCCGGAAAGTCACCTCATGGACCCTCGCCTGCTGGATGTCGCCACGCGAATCGCTGCGGCGCTGGAACGCCTGGCGCCGCCGCCGCCGCCGCCGCTCGATCTCGGGGTGGCGGAGGCGTTCGTCTGGTCGCCCGACCCGGCGCGGCTGGTGCCGGTGGCGCGGGTGGCGCGGGTGCCGATCGGCCTGTTGCAGGGGGTGGAGCGGCAGAAGCGCATCCTGCTCGAGAACACCGAGCGGTTCGCGGCCGGCCGGACGGCCAACAACGCCTTGTTGTGGGGCACGCGCGGGATGGGCAAGTCCTCCCTGGTCAAGGCGGTGCATGCCGAGGTGAATGCGGCGCATCCGGGGCGGCTGGTGCTGATCGAGATCCACCGGGAGGATATCGCGAGCCTGCCGGAGCTGCTCAACCAGCTCCGCGGCCAGGCGCGGCGCTGCCTGATCCTGTGCGACGATCTGTCCTTCGAGGCGCAGGACACCGACTACAAGGCACTGAAATCGGTGCTGGACGGCGGCATCGAGGGGCGGCCGGAGAACGTGCTGTTCTACGCCACGTCGAACCGCCGCCACTTGATGCCGCGCGACATGATCGAGAACGAGCGCTCGACCGCGATCAACCCGTCCGAGGCGACCGAGGAGAAGGTATCGTTGTCCGATCGGTTCGGCCTGTGGATCGGCTTCCACAACTGCGACCAGCCGACTTATTTCGCGATGGTGGAGGGCTATGCCGCGGCGATGGGCCTCGCGATCGGCGCCGAGCAGTTGCGGGCCGAGGCGAACGAGTGGTCGGTGACCCGCGGTGCCCGCTCCGGCCGGGTGGCCTGGCAGTTCATCCAGGACCTCGCCGGCCGGCTGGGGTAGGGGCGGCCTTTCTCCCTCCCCCCTAGCGGGGGAGGGTCCCCCCCGACCCTCCCCCGCAAGGGGGGGAGGAGAAAAGCGGGCCGGTTTTGTCATCGTGGTGCAATGCAGCACTTGCCGGGGGGAGGGGGCTTGCCCTACCATGGGGAAGATACGAAACCACAACAATGCCCCCCCGATGACGCGGAGCCCGCA
Source organism: uncultured Pseudomonadota bacterium (assembly GCA_963832525.1). Classification (GTDB taxonomy): domain Bacteria; phylum Pseudomonadota; class Alphaproteobacteria; order Acetobacterales; family Acetobacteraceae; genus JAJZVS01. The sequence continues at coordinate 88,877 of CAWHUC010000007.1, read as the reverse complement.
CCGGATGCGACACATTCTGCTTGCCCTCGCCGTTGCGCTCGGTCTCGCCGCCCCGGCGCTGGCGGCTCCGCCCGACCGGACCCTGAGGATCGGGTTGCGCGAGGACCCGGACACCCTCGACCCCACCCTCACCGGCAGCTACGTGGGCCGCATCGTCCTCGCCGGCATGTGCGACAAGCTGTTCGACTACGACACGAAGCTCGACATCGTGCCGCAGCTCGCCGCCGGCTACACCTACAAGGACCCCACCCATCTGATCCTGCACCTGCGCGCCGGCGTGCTGTTCCAGGACGGGGAGAAGATGGACGCGCAGGCAGTGAAATACACGCTGACCCGCGACCTCACGATGCCGCGCAGCCTGCGCCGCGGCCAGATCAACGACATCCAATCGATCGAGGTGATCGACCCGCTGACCGTCGAGCTCGTGCTGAAGGCGCCCGATTCCGCGCTGCTGGCCCAGCTTGCCGGCCGGCCGGGCATCATGCTGGCGCCCAAGGTCGCCGAGAAGGAAGGCAAGGATTTCGGCCTGCATCCGGTCTGTGCCGGGCCGTTCCGCTTCGTCCAGCGGGTGCCGCAGCAGAAGATCGTGCTGGAGCGCTTCAAGCGCTACTGGGATGCCAAGGCGATCCATTTCGATAAGGTCGAGTACATCCCGATCGTGAACTCCGCCATCACGGTGGACAACCTGAAGGCCGGCACGCTCGATCTCGCGGAATACGTCGTGCCGACCGACGTGCCGCTGGTGAAGCAGGATCCGAAGCTCAGGATCGCGATGGACACGTCGCTCGCCTATAACGGCATCACCTTCAACACCGGCAACGGTCCCGCCGCCAAGACCGCGATCGGCGAGCACGCGAGCCTGCGCCGCGCATTCGAGCTCGGCATCGACCGCACGGCGCTGATCCAGGTGGTGTACGACGGGCTGTATACGCCGATCGCGCAGGCGAACCCGCCGTCCTCGCAATTCTACCTCCCCTCGGTGGTGCCGCCCGCACGGAACGTCGCGGCGGCCAAGGCGCTGATCGCCAAGTCCGGCGTGAAGACGCCGATCCCTGTCACGCTGCTGGTGCCGAACAGCCCCGATCTGCTGCAGGCCGCGCAGGTCATCCAGTCGATGGAGCAGCCGGTCGGGTTCGACGTGAAAATCCGGGCGGTGGAGTTCGCCTCCGGCATGGCCGCCGCGCGGTCCGGCGACTTCCAGGCCTATTTCATCGGCTGGTCCGGCCGCGCCGACGCCGATGGCAACATGTACCCGTTCCTGCACAGCGGCTACGGCTTCAACTACGGCCACTACGACAACCCGAAGGTCGACGCCCTGCTCGACCAGGCGCGCGAGGCGCCCACCATCGCCGCGCGCAAGGCCGTCTACGCCAAGATCTGGACCATCGTGCGGCAGGACATGCCGGGCGTCTATCTCTGGTCGCCCAAGAACATCGTCGGGCTGAAGAAGACCCTGCTCGGCTTCCGCCAGGTGCCGGACGGGATCATCCGCTTGCAGGGCATGCGGTTCGCGAAGTAGCGGAGCGGCTCCGATGCAGGGGCCGATCGGCGCCCGCCTGATCCAGTTGCTGCCGACGATCCTGCTGGTCAGCATCATCGTCTTCGCCCTCCAGCAGCTCATGCCGGGTGACCCGGCGGTGCTGCTGGCGGGCGACGCGGCGGGCGATCCGCATGTGGTGGCAGCGATCCGCGACCAGTTGCTGCTCAACCGGCCGATCTGGGAACAATACCTGCACTGGCTGTTCGCCGCGCTGCACGGCAACCTCGGCTACAGTTGGCGGCTTTCCTCGCCGGTCTCGGCGCTGATCGCGCAGAAGCTGCCGGTCACCCTGCAGCTTTCGGTGATGGCGTTCTTCTTCTCGGTCGTGATCGGCGTGCCGGCCGGGGTGATCTCGGCGGTCAAGCGCGGCACGGCCTGGGACTGGCTTGCCAATGCGGTCGGGCTGTTCGGGCTTTCCATACCGACATTCTGGCTCGGCATCGTGCTGATCCTGCTGGTCTCGGTCGACCTCGGCTGGCTGCCGCCCTCGGGCTACGTGCCGCTGGCACAGGATCCGCTGCGCTCGATCGCCACCACCCTCATGCCCGCCTTCGTGCTCGGCAACGCGATCGCGGCGATCCTGATGCGCCATACCCGCAGCGCCATGCTGGTCGCCTTGCAACAGGACTACGTGCGCACCGCGCGCGCCAAGGGATTGTCCGAACGCAAGGTCGTGCTGCGCCACGCGCTGCGCAATGCGCTGATCCCGGTCGTGACCCTGGCCGGGCTGCAGCTCGGCACGCTTCTTTCCGGCGCCGTGCTGACCGAGCAGGTGTTCGACATCCCCGGCATCGGCAAGCTCGTGGTCGATGCGGTGTTCAACCGCGACTACCCGGTGATCCAGGGCGTCGTGCTGGTCACCGGGCTTTTGTATGTCCTCATCAACCTCGCCACCGACGTGCTGTATGCAGTGATCAACCCGCGGCTGCGCGGGCAATGAGCGCGGCGGTCGCCCTGGCGCCCGCGGCGAGCCCGTTCCGCCTCGGGCTGCGCCGCTTCCGCCGCCACCCCACCGGCATGCTGGGCTTCCTGCTGGTGGCGGCCTTCATCGTGATCGCGCTCGCCGCGCCGGTGCTGGCACCCTATTCGCCTATCGAAACGAGTTGGGCGGCGATCCGCAAGGCGCCGTCCCTTGCGCACTGGATGGGCACCGACGAGATCGGCCGCGACGAGCTCTCGCGCGTGATGTGGGGCGCGCGCGCCAGCCTCGCCGCCGGGGTCGTTTCGGTGTTCATCGCCGGCGCCATCGGCGTGCCGGCGGGGCTCATCGCCGGTTTCGCCGGCGGCTGGGTGGACGGCGTGCTGAGCCGCATCGTCGATGCGATGCTGGCGATCCCGTTCCTGATCCTGGCCATCGCGCTCGCCGCCTTCCTCGGCCCCGATCTGCGCAATGCCATGATCGCCATCGGCATCAGCACCGCCCCGGTGTTCATGCGCGTGGCGCGCGCCGCCACGCTGGACACGATGACGCTCGATTTCATCGAGGCCGCGCGCGCCGTCGGCAACCCGCCCTGGCGCATCGCGCTGCGCCATATCGTGCCCAACATCACCGCCCCGGTGCTGGTCCAATCGACCCTGTCGATCGCCACCGCCATCATCGCCGAAGCCTCGCTGTCCTTCCTCGGCCTCGGCGAGCAGCCGCCGCAGCCCTCCTGGGGCTCGATGCTCAACGCCGCCCAGCAGTTTCTGACCCAGGCACCCTGGCTCGCGATCTTCCCGGGGCTCGCGATCTTCCTGGTGGTGCTCGGCTTCAACCTGATGGGCGACGGGCTGCGCGACGTCCTGGACACGCGCCGACGCGGGTGAGGGCGGTGCGGCAAGTCCGCTGATTTGTCCGTGCGGCACGACCCTCACCCGCCGCTTCGCGGCGACCTCTCCCGGAGGGAGAGGTGATGTCATGGCGGGTCAATCCCTTGTCCTGGCGCGGATGGGCGGTTGCCCCATGGCCTTGCTTGCTTTCTCGGCCGGTCATTCCGCAGCGCCGGCTGGGCCATGGCGCCGCTTGGTCCCGGCGTGCTAGATGCCGGGCCACACTCGGGCGGCACGGTCCGGGGGATGGGATAGGACACACCTGATGCGCACTCGGCTCCTGGGCACGTCGCTGTTTGCCGCGTCCCTCGCTCTCGGGCTCTGCGGCGGTTTCGCCCCGCCCGGCGCGTTCGCTGCCGACTATCTGCAGCGCGCCCGCGCGGCCCTTGCCAAAGGCAACCTCGATGTTGCGCAGATCGAGTTGCGCAATGCCGTGCGTTCCGATCCGCGCAGCGCCGACGCCCGGTTCCTGCTGGCCGAGGTACAACTGCAACTGGGCGATCCGGTCGCCGCGGAAGTGCAGGCCAAGGCTGCCGAGGACCGCGGCTACGATGCGCGCGCGGTCGTTCCGCTGATCGCGCAGGCGATGCTGGCGCAGAACCACGCGGACGAGCTGCTGGACCAGCTTCGCGCCAACCGTGCCGACAAGGTGGTCGATTCCGAGATCGAGGAGGCGCGCGGGCTTGCCCACCTCATCCGTGAGGAACCGGCCGATGCCGCTGGCGCCTTCGCCAAGGCCGAGCAGCTCGATCCTTCCAACTCCCGTGCCTGGTTTGCCGACGCGCGGCTGGCGCTGGCGCGCGGGCAGGTTGCCGCGGCGCAGGACAAGGTGGCGCGCGGGCTGGCCGCGGCGCCGAAATCGGTGGAGGGCCGCACGCTCAAGGCCCAGCTCATGGTGCTCAACAAGGACCTGCCCGGCGGGCTCAAGCTGCTGGACGCGACGATCGCCGAAAGCCCGCCTGCGGTGCCGGCCCGGCTGCTGCGCGCCAACCTGATGATCACCCAGGGCAAGTTCGCCGCCGCCAACGCCGATGTCGACGCGGTGCTGAAGATGCTGCCGAACAACGTGGAAGGGCGGTTCCTGCACGCGCTGCTGCTGCACCAGGCGGGCAAGAACCAGGAGGCGAATCAGGTGCTCGACGGCTTGCAGCCGCTGTTCCCCCAGTTGCCGAAGGGCTGGTTCCTGCAGGCGGCGGTGCAGGAGGCGCTGGGCGACGACGAGGCGGCGGCGGCGGCGGCGCGGCGCTACCTGGGGCGCGCGCCGGACGACGTGAACGGGGCCAAGCTGCTGGCGCAGATCGAGTTCAAGCTGCAGCGCCCGGACCAGGCGATCGAGCCGCTGGCCAAGCTGGTGGCGGACGGCCGCGCGGATGCGCAGACCTATGACATGCTCGGCCGCGCCTATGCCGCGGTCGGCCAGCCGGCCGAGGCGGCGAAGGATTTCACCAAGGCCGCGACCCTCGCGCCCGGCGATGCCGGCGTGCAGACCCAGCTCGCGTCCACCCTGCTGCAGCTCGGCCAGCCGGACGCGGCGGTACGCGACCTGGAGCACGCCCTGAGCCTCGATCCGAAGCAGCCGCAGGTGGCCGAGGCGCTGTTCCTCGCGGCGCTGAAAACCGGCGACCTCGACAAGGCGGCCGCCGCGTTGAAGACCGTGCAGGCGGCGCAGGGCAATACGCCGGTGGTGCAGAACCTGAACGGGCTGCTGCAGCTCGCCCGGCTCGATCTGCCCGGCGCCAAGGCGACGTTCCAGGCGATCGACAAGCAGCATCCGGATTTCATGCCGGCCCGGATCAACCTGGCGCGCACCCTGGCGATGCAGGGCGACGTGGCGGGCTACGAAAGCACCCTCGGCGCGATCGTGCAGGAACAACCGGCGGCGGAGCCGGCGCTGACCATGCTGGTGAATGCCGACCTGGCCCAGAGGCATGTCGCGGCGGCGGAACACCTGCTGGAAGAGGCGCACAAATCCGCACCGAAGGACATCGGGTTGGTGCTGCGGCTGGGCGATCTCTATATCCAGGCCGGGCAGCCGGAGCGGGCGCTGGCGCTGGCACATGCAGCGTCGCCGAACGGCAATCCCGGGCCGCCGGAACTGGGGCTGGAAGCCGCGGCGCAGCTCGCGCTCAAGGACACCAAGGACGCCACGGAGACGCTGACCACCCTGCTCGCCGCCCAGCCGCGGGCGCTGGTGGCGCGGCGCGAGCTGGCGGCGCTCGATATCCAGGCGGGCAACTATGCGATCGCACGCGACCTCATCAAGGCCGGTATCGCGCTCAGCCCGACCGACTACCAGCTCTACCTCGACTACGCGATGATCGACCTGAAGCAGAGCGGGCTGCCGGCGGCACTGGCGACGGCGCGCACGTTGCGCGACCAGGATCTGACGTTCACGCCGCTGGCCGCGCTGCCCGGGGATATCGCCATGGCGGCCAACCAGCCGGCGGAGGCGGTGAAGGAATATCAGGCGGCGGTGGCAAACGCCCCGTCCCTGCTGCTCACCGTGCGCATCGCCGCGGCGATGCAGCGGCTGGGCAAGATGGACGAGGCGACGTCGGTCCTGAAAGCCTGGCTGGCGCGGCATCCCGACGACGTGCAGGCGGCGAGCCTGCTGTCGGGGATGGACATCGCGCGCCAGCGCTACGCCGAGGCGAAGATGTATCTCCAGCAGGTGCTCGCCAAGGTGCCGCACGACGGGGGCACCCTCAACAACCTCGCCTGGGTCGATCAGAAGCTGGGCGATGCCAAGGGGGCGCGCGCCCTCGCCGAGCAGGCCTATCTGTTGCAGCCAGGGGCGCAGACGGCGGATACCCTGGGATGGATCCTGGTCGACACCGGCGATACGGCGCACGGGCTGATCCTGCTGCGCCAGGCGCACGCCTCCTCGGCCGATCCGCGTATCGCCTACCACTATGCGGTGGCGCTGCATGATACCGGGCAGACGGCGGCGGCAATCCCGATCCTGCGCCAGGTGGCGGCGGCGAAGGGGAGTTTCGGGGAAAAGACCGATGCGGCGCAGTTGCTGGACAAGCTCACCAAAGGGGCCGCCAAGGGATCGTGAGCCCTCCGGTCCGGCTGCTCACCTTCTCGAGCCTCTATCCGAACGCGGCGCAACCCACGCACGGGGTGTTCGTGGAGAACCGGCTGCGCCACCTGCTGGGGAGCGGGGCGGCGATGAGCACCGTGCTCGCCCCGGTGCCGTGGTTTCCCTCCACGTCGTCCCGGTTCGGCGCCTGGGCGGCGTTCGCCCGGGCGCCACGGGAGGAAACACGGCACGGCATCGCGGTGCACCACCCGCGCTTTCCGGTGATCCCCCGTGTCGGCATGAGCATCGCTCCCTGGCTGCTCTATCGGGCGGCGCTGCCGGCGGCGCGCCGGCTGCTGGCCGCCGGCGTGGCGTTCGACGCGATCGACGCGCACTACGTCTATCCGGACGGGGTGGCGGCGGTCTGGCTCGGCCGCGCGCTGGGCCGGCCGGTGGTGATCACCGCGCGCGGCACCGACGTGAACCTGATCCCGCGCTACGCCGTGCCGCGCCGGCTGATCCAGGGGGCGATCGCCGGTGCCGCCGCGCTGATCGCCGTCAGCGGGGCGCTGGCCGAGGCGCTGACCGGGCTCGGCGCGCCGGCGGGGAAGGTGACGGTGCTGCGCAACGGCGTCGACCTGGCGCTGTTCCATCCGCCGGCCGATCGCACCGCGGCGCGGGCGGCCCTGGGGCTGGCGGGGCCCACCCTGATCTCGGTCGGCCACCTGATCGCGCGCAAAGGCCATGACCTCGTGATCGAGGCGCTGGCGCGGCTGCCCGACTGGTCCTTGCTGATCGTGGGGGAGGGGCCGGAGCGGGCGAAGCTGGAGGCGTTGGCCGCGCGCCCGGGGCTTGCGGGGCGGGCGCGGCTGTTGGGCGGGCGGCCGCATGCCGAACTGCCCACGCTGTACGGCGCGGCGGACGTGCTGGTGCTGGCTTCCTCGCGGGAGGGCTGGGCCAATGTGCTGCTGGAGTCGATGGCCTGCGGTACTCCGGTGGTCGCAAGCGACATCTGGGGCAATCCGGAGGTCGTGCGCGACCCCGAAGCCGGGCGGATCGTGCCGCGTACGGCCGAGGCGATCGCCGCCGGCGTCGCCGCGCTGGCCGCGGCGGCCCCGGCGCGCGCCGCGACCCGCGCCTATGCCGAGGGCTTCAGTTGGGACGCGACCACCGAGGGCCAGCTTGCCCTGTTCCGCCGGGTCATCGCCGCGCGCCCCCTGCCGTACCCGGCGGGCTGACCTTCGCGTCGCGTTCATGGACAGGTCACAGTGCGGTTGCTAGAAGCCGCCCGCGGCCGTTTTGGCCCTGCCTCGCGCCTCGGGGATGGATCGGCATGAAGATCGTCGCCTGCAACAGCAATCGTCCGCTGGCCGAAGCGGTGGCCGCCAGCCTCAATCTGCCGCTGACGCGCGCCTCGGTCCGTCGCTTCGCGGACATGGAGGTGTTCGTCGAGATCCACGAGAACGTCCGCGGCGAGGACGTGTTCGTGATCCAGTCGACCTCCTATCCGGCGAATGACAATCTGATGGAGCTGTTGATCGCGCTGGATGCGCTGCGGCGCAGCTCGGCGCGGCGGATCACGGCGGTCATTCCGTATTTCGGCTATGCGCGACAGGACCGCAAATCGGGGTCACGCACCCCGATCAGCGCCAAGCTGGTGGCGAACCTGATCACCGAGGCGGGGGCCAACCGGGTCCTGACCATGGATCTGCATGCCGGGCAGATCCAGGGCTTCTTCGACATCCCGGTCGATAATCTCTACGCCGCGCCGTTGTTTTCCCGCGATATCCAGGAACGCTACGAGGGCCGCGACCTGATGATCGTCTCCCCCGATGTGGGCGGGGTGCTGCGGGCGCGCACGATCGCGACCAGGCTCAACTGCGACCTCGCGATCATCGACAAGCGGCGTGAGCGCGCGGGCGTGTCGGAGGTGATGAACGTGATCGGCGAGGTCGAAGGGCGGGACTGCATCCTGGTCGATGACATCGTCGATTCCGGCGGCACGCTGTGCAACGCCGCCGAGGCGCTGATCCGGTCGGGGGCCCGCTCGGCCAGCGTCTATGTGACGCACGGCGTGCTGTCGGGCGGGGCGGTGGCCCGCGTCGCGTCCTCGCCGATCGAGATGCTGACGATCACGGACTCGATCGGCGCGACGGAGGCGGTGCGGCTCGCGCACAACATCCGCCAGCTCACGATCGCGCCGCTGCTGGCCGAGGCGATGCGGCGGATCAGCGACGAAAGTTCGGTCAGTTCGCTGTTCGACTGAGACCGCGTGAAGACCGCCTGCGGCCGGCATCGCCCGCAACCGAAATAACCACACCGGATGGTCTGGCGCACCCGCGTTTTCCTTTCACGCGTGCGAACCTCCGGCATGTCGTCCCTCCCACGGCGCAGGTGCCGCCAGGGCAATCGTTTGAACCGGACCATCGGCGCCGGCGGCCGCTCGGACACCTCTCCCGCAGCGCGGGAGAGGTCGGTTCGCGGAGCGAACCGGGTGAGGGGATCGTGCCACGCGCCCTCACCCGCCGCGCTGCGGGAGAGGTGAAGCGCCGGACGTTCAAGCGATTGCCCTGCAGGTGCCGCCGCGGGCTTGACCGCGTTGGGCGGGTGCGGCCAGGCTGAACATGGAACGGACGCCGGGCAGGTCCGTCCCGGGAGGAAGCCGCAGTGCACACCTATGATTACGTCGTTGTCGGCGCCGGATCGGCCGGCGCGGTCGTTGCCAGCCGGCTGTCGGCGGATCCCCGCACCAAGGTCCTGCTGTTGGAGGCCGGCGCGGCCGACCATCCCTGGTCCCACATTCCGATCGGCTTCGCCAGGCTGATCACCAACCCGGCGGCCAACTGGCTTTATAGCGCGGAGCCCGAGGCCGGCACGAACGGGCGCGCGATCCCGGTGCCGCGCGGCAAGCTGCTCGGCGGGTCGAGCGCGATCAACGGCATGGCCTTCGTGCGCGGCCAGGCGCGGGATTTCGACACCTGGGCACAGATGGGCAATCGGGGCTGGAGCTACGCCGACGTCCTGCCCTTCTTCAAGCGCATGGAAAGCTACCAGGGCGGCGCAGACGAATTCCGCGGCCGCAACGGTCCGTTGCGCGTGACCAACCCCGCGCCGCGTGACCCCCTGTGCGCTGCGTTGATCGCGGCGGCGGGCCAGTGCGGGATCGCGCACAATCCCGACTACAACGGCGCCGCCCAGGACGGTATCGCCATGAGCCAGGCGACGATCGCCGCGGGGCGGCGCATGAGCACCGCCCGCTGCTACCTCGACCCCGCCCGCAAGCGCGCCAACCTGCACGTCGAGACGGACGCACTGGCCGAGGCGCTGGAGTTCGAGGGCACGTGCTGCACCGGCGTGCGCTACGCCGTGCCGGGCGGGACGCGCACGGCGCGGGCGGCGCGCGAGGTCGTGGTCTGCGGCGGCACGATCAACTCGCCGCAACTGCTGGAACTGTCGGGCATCGGCCAGCCCGACCGGCTGCGCGATCTCGGCATCGCGGTGCGGCAGCCGCTTCCGGGCGTGGGCGAGAACCTGCGCGACCATTACGCGCCCCGCACCCGCTGGGCGATCGGCGCCAGGGGGATCACCTACAACGACCGCGGCCGCGGACCCGGCCTGGTCGGCCAGGCGCTGCGCTACGCGCTGTTCCAGCCGAGCCTGCTCTCGATGGTGGCGGCGCCGATCCGCGCCTTCGTCCGCTCCCGCGAGGGGCTGGAGGCGCCGGACGTGCTGCTGGGATGGGTGCCGATGCTGACCGAGCCGGGGCCGCGGGGACCGCGGCTTTCCCGCCAGTCCGGCATGACCTGCTACGCGCACCCGATGCGGCCCGAGAGCCGGGGGCAGATCCATATCGTTTCGTCAGATCCGGGACGCGCGCCGGCGATCCGTTTCAATTTCCTCTCGGCGCCGATCGATGCGGAGATCACCGCCCGCGCGATCCGCATCGCGCGGGCGGTGATGACCGCGCCGGCAATGGCCCCGCTCGGGGTGAGCGAACTCGCGCCGGGGGCGGCGCTGCATGCGGATGACGAACTGATCGACTGGGTACGGAAGGCAGCGGAAACCACCTATCACCCGGTGGGCACCTGCAAGATGGGGGCGGATCCCATGGCGGTGGTCGACGCGCGGCTTCGGGTGCACGGGATCGCGGGGCTGCGGGTCGCCGATGCCTCCATCATGCCGACCTTGACCTCGGGCAACACCAATGCGCCCGCGATCATGATCGGCGAAAAGGCGGCGGCGATGGTGGCGGAGGATGCCGCCGCCTGACGCGGGCGGGGCGGCGCCGCCCGACACGCGCGTGACCGTGTTGCAGATGCAGCCGATGCGGCGGATCAGCGACGAGAGCCTGGCGCGCGCGCCGTGACGCCGACCGGGTGGCCCGGCGGGACGGCGGGGCTTTCGCCGGCAGGCGCTGCGGCCCGCCGGCCCGCCTCGGTCAGCACCACGTGCCGTGCGCGGCTGCCATCGAATGCGACCAGGCCGTCCGCCAGCGCGTCCTCCCATACCGCGAGCCGCGGGCAGGAACTCGGCCAGGCGTCCAGGACATCGGTGTCGGTTGGTCGCGCGGTGGCGACCCAGGTCAGGAACTGGCGGGTCAGGGCCGCCTTCGGCTCGGACATGGCACGCTTCTCCGATCGGGCCGCCGTCTGTATAGCAGGAGTGACCGACCGCGGGGATGGGCTCGCCCGGAGGGGAAAACAGACATGCGCCAGATGACCCTGGTGGCCTTTCTGCAGGCCCAGAACTGCTCCAATTTCGTCGGTTCCTGGCGCCATCCGGACGCGGCGCCCGATTTCACCTCGGCCGAGTACTACCGCCGCATCGCGCGGGTGCTCGAAGCCGGCAAGTTCCATCTGGGTTTCTTCGACGACCGGCTGGCGATGCCGGACCGGTTCGGCGGCGATCACGCGCATACCGTCGCCAACGGCATCCGCTGCGTGAAGATGGATCCGGTCACCATCCTGACGGTGATGGGCATGGCGACCGAGCGGCTCGGCCTCGGCGCCACCTATTCCACCACCTACTACGAGCCGTTCCATGTCGCGCGCGTGTTCGCCACCCTCGACCTGATGACCGGCGGGCGGGCCGCGTGGAACGTGGTGACCTCGATCAACGACGGCGAGGCGCTGAACATGGGCCTCGCGCAGCACATGGGCCATGACGAGCGCTACGACCGTGCCGACGAATTCCTGCAGGTGGTGCTCGGCCACTGGGACACGTGGGAGGACGATGCGCTGGTGGTCGACAAGGCCTCCGGCCTGTTCGCCCATCCCGACAAGGTGCACCGGCTGGACCATGCGGGGAAATTCTTCCGCTCGCGCGGGCCGTTCACCGTGCCGCGCTCGGCGCAGGGCCACCCGGTGCTGATCCAGGCCGGCCAATCGGGGCGCGGGCAGCGCTTCGCGGCGCGCTGGGCGGAGCTGATCTTCGTCGCCTACCACGAGATCGACCGTGCGCGGGACGACTACGCCGCGTTCAAATCCATGGTCGCCGCAACCAGCCGCGATCCCGCCCAGGTGCACGTGGCGATGGCGGTCTATCCGGTGGTGGCGGAAACCCGCGCCGAGGCCGAGGACAAGCTCGCTCTGATCGAGCGCCTGCCGCGCGACATCGACCGCTTGTCGCTGCTGTCCGAAGTGCTGAATTTCGATTTCGCGCGGAAAGGCATGGACGAGGCGTTCAGCGACGAAGAACTCGCCGGCATCACCGGGCTGCAGGGCATGCGCGACCGGGTGGTGCGGCGCAGCGGCAAGAAGAACCCCACCGTGCGCGACTTCATGGACGCCTCCGGACGCGGCACGATCCACGACCATCCGGTGCTCTGCGGCAGCGCGCGCGACGTCGCCGACCAGATGGAGGCCTGGTTCGCCGCCCCGGCCTGCGACGGGTTCGTGATCGCCGCGTCGCACGTGCCTGGCGCGTATGAGGATTTTGTCCGCCTCGTCGTCCCCGAACTGCAACGCCGCGGGCTGCACCAGAGCGATTATACAGGCACCACCTTGCGCGAGTCGCTCGGCATGAAGCGGCCGGCGATCGGCGCGCTGCGCGACTTCGGCTGATCCCCATCCAAGGAGAAACGCAATGAAACTGCTCTGCGCCCCGGGCGCCTGCTCGCTCGGCATCCACCTGCTGCTGGAAGAGATCGGCAAGCCCTACGACGCCGAGGTCGTGAACCTGCGCGAGGGGGCGCAGTTCAAGCCGGAATTCACCGCGCTGAACCCGAAGTCCAAGGTGCCTACCCTGGTACGCGACGACGGCACGGTGCTGACCGAATTCCCCGCCATCGCCTTCTGGCTCGCGCGCACCAACCCGGGCGCGCATCTCCTGCCCGACGATGCCGACGGCCAGGCGCGCGCGCTGGAGGCGATGGACTACGTCGTCTCCACCATGCACATGCGCGGCTTCACCATGATCTTCCGCCCCGACATGTTCGCGACCGCTCCTGCGGAGACCGAGGCGGTGAAGGCGCGCGGACTTGCGATGTTCACCCGCGGGCTTGAGGTGATGGACGCCATGCTGGCGGGCAAGGACTACCTGCTCGGGTCGTTCTCGGTTGCCGACGCGGCGCTGTTCTATGTCGAATTCTGGGCCGCGGGGCGGCTCAAGCTCGACCTGCCGGCCAATTGCAAGGCGCATTACGCGCGCATGCTGGGCCGGCCGGCGGTGGCGCGGATGATGGCGGCCGAAGGGCTCGCGGGCTGATGGCGGACGCCGCCGATCCCGCGCTGGCGCGCACCCCGTTCTGGTACCTGCGCCATGGGGAGACCGACTGGAACGCGCAGAACCTGTCCCAGGGCAACATCGATATCCCGCTGAACGCCAACGGGTTGGCGCAGGCCCGCGCGGCGGCGAACCTGCTGGTCGGGCGGGGGATCGCGAGCATTGTCGCCTCGCCGCTGTCGCGCGCGCGCGATACCGCGGCGATCGTAGGCGAGGTGCTGTCCCTGCCGGTCGCGATCGACGAGGGGCTGCGCGAGGTCGCCTTCGGCGTGCAGGAGGGCAAGCCGATGGCCGACTGGTTCGCCGACTGGATCGCCGGCACCACGACACCCGAAGGGGCGGAGACCTTCGCCGGCCTGCGCGCTCGCGCGGTCGCGGCAGTGAACCGCGCGACCGACTGCCCGTCGCCGGTGCTGGTCGTTGCGCATGGCGCTCTGTTCCGCGCGCTGCGCGCAGCGATGGGGCTGGAGCCCAACCTGCGCACCCGCAACGGCGTGCCGTTCTGGTGCGCACCCGGACCGATCGGCAGCGGCTGGGTGCTGACCCCGGCGGAAGCAGGGGCGGCGCTGAACTTCTGAGCCCCATGCGCCGCGCGGGTAGGAGCCTGCGCGGCTCGGCGCCTTGTTGCCTCCGCCGGTCCGTGCAAGCTTCGGCGGGTCCAAGGGGAGGAGTGCATGTCCGCTACCACGACCGCCGCGCTGGTTGCACGGCTCGATCGCCTGCCGTCGTGCCGGCATTTCTACAAGGTTGTCGCGCTGATCGCGATCGGCGGCTGGTTCGAATTCTACGAGCTGTTCATGCCGGGCGGCATTTCGCTCGGGCTGGTCGGCAAGAGCCACATCTATACCGCGACCCATGCGGGCATGTTCGCGCTCGACAGTTTCGCGAGCTTCCTTGCCTCGTTCTTCTTCGGCATGTTCGTGGGCGCAATCCTGTTCACGCAGCTTTCGGACCGGTTTGGGCGGCTCGCGACCTTCACCTGGTCGATGCTGCTCTATTCGGCGGCGATGTTCGTGATGGCGTTCCAGTCCGCGCCGCCGGTCATCGACCTGCTGCGCTTCGTCTGCGGGCTGGCGATCAGCATCCAGCTCATCAACAACGACGCGTTCATTTCGGAAATCACGCCGACCCGCTACCGCGGGCGCTTCATGGCCTTCGCCATCATGGTGGTGCTGACTGCCGAGCCGGCGGTCGCCGGGCTGTCGTGGCTGTTCGTGCCGCACGCGCCGTTCGGCCTGCAAGGCTGGCGCTGGGTCATCATCCTCGGCTCGCTGGGCGGGGTGATCGTGTGGTGGGTGCGGCGGGGGATCCCGGAATCGCCGCGCTGGCTCGCGATGCACGGCCGCTTTGCCGAGGCCGAGCACGCGATGAGCGCGCTGGAGGCGGAAGTGACGCGCGAAACCGGCCGGGGGTTGCCGCCGCCGCTGCCGCCGTCGGATATCGAGGTGGCGCCGCGCGGCACCTGGCATGAGATGTTCCGCCCGCCCTATCTGGCGCGCACCATCATGCTGTCGCTGTTCCAGTTCTGCCAGACGATCGCGGCCTTCGGCTTCCTGATCTGGGTCCCGATCATCCTGGTGCGGGAAGGATTTACGGTGGTCCACTCGCTCGGCTACACGGTGGCGATCACCCTGCTTGTGCCGGTGGGCGGGCTGCTCGGGCTGTTGTTCGCCGAACGGTTCGAGCGCAAATGGCAATTGGTCGGCACCGCGCTCGCGATCGGCATCTTCGGCCTCGGCTTCTCCCAGGCGCACAGCGTGCCGATGATCCTGCTCACCGGCTGCCTGCTGACGCTTGCCATGAACTGGCTGATCGCGATCTTCCATCCTTACGCAGCCGAACTGTACCCGACGCGCATCCGCGCGCAGGCGGTCGGCTTCACCTTCAGTTGGAGCCGGGTGAGCTCCATCCTGGTGGGCTATGCGGTGACGTTCCTGCTTGCGACCTACGGCGTCGTCAGCGTGTTCGCCATGATCGCGGTCGCCATGGCCGTGATCATCCTGTCGATCGGCATCCTCGGGCCGCGGACCAACAACCTGAGCCTGGAAGTGATCTCGCGCTGAGAGTTTGTGAAAGAATGCCCGTCAGCCGCCCAAAAACCCGAGCAATGACAACGGGCGTTCTTGCACAAGTTCGATTGCTTTTCACGCTTTGAGCCGCTGCCCGCCGGTTGGCCCGACGAGGCCGGAAGCTCCCTCCCTCCTTGCGGGGGAGGGAGACCTGCCGCCCCTCGAAACGGGGCCGAAGTGGTCCGGCCACACGATCCGGTGACGTCCCGACGCCATCGGGTTCGCCTGTGCCGCGTGGCGCGCTAGACTGGCGTCATGACACAAGCCATGGACTTCATTCTGTCGCTCATCCTGCGCCTGATCGGCGTGATCATGGTCGCGATCGGCATCATCGACGCGTTCCTGCGCGACCTCATGACCCGCGCAGGGGTCAACGGCCAGGTGCAGGCGGTCGTTCTGGTCGTCGCCGCCGTGCTGTTCATCATCGCAGCGCTGCGGGTGTTCGGCGGCATCCTGCGCATCCTGATCATCCTGTTCCTGATTCTGTTGCTGATCCACGTGCTGATGCCAGGCTTCCACGTGCCGGCCAGCGTGCACGTCTGAACGGCCAGGGGGCTTCTGCTCCCTGGCCTCGCCTACCCGTGGAAGCTGCGCACCAGGCTGCCGGCGACCAGGCCCCAGCCGTCGACCAGGACGAAGAAGATCAGCTTGAACGGCAGCGAGACGACGCTGGGCGGCAGCATCATCATGCCGAGGCTCATCAGCACGCTGGCGATGACCATGTCGATCACCAGGAAGGGCAGGAACAGCAGGAAGCCGATTTCGAAGCCGCGGCGCAGTTCGCCCACCATGAAGGCGGGGATCAGCGCGCGCCATTGGGTGTGTTCGGGATCGACCGGCGGCTTCATGTGGCCGATATCGAGGAACAGACGCAGATCGGCCGGGCGCAGGTTGTCCAGCATGAAGTGGCGGAATGGTTCGGCAGCGAGTCGCAATCCGTCCAGGCTGCCGATCTTGCCCTGGCTCATCGGCAGCAGCCCGGCGGCCCAGGATTGCGCCAGCACCGGCTGCATGACGAAGAACGTCAGGAACAGCGCAAGACCGATCAGCACGGTGTTGGGCGGGGTGCTTTGGGTGCTGAGGGCGGTGCGCAGCAGCGACAGCACGATGACGATGCGGGTGAAGGCGGTGACCATCACCAGCAGGCTCGGTGCGAGCGACAGCACGGTGATCAGCGCGGTGATCTGGACCAGTCGGCTGGTGGCTCCGGCGGCGATCGGGCCGCCGTCGGGTGTGCCGAGGTTCAGGCTGAACGACTGTGCGTGGGCGGCCAGGGGGATGAGGGCGAGCGCGAGCCCGAGGATGACGGCCGCGCGCCATCCGTTTGGCCGGACGAGGGCGCGGATCACGGGGCCGGCCCAGGGCAGGTGGATGGCGGTGCGGATGGCGGGGCGGACGGGGGCAGCCAGCCCAGCAGCAGATCCTGCGGGCCGCCGGTGAGCAGCAGCACCTGGCGGTCGCCGCAGCGCAGGAGGTGCAGGCGGCGTCGCGGATCGAGTGCGAAGCTTGCCTCCAGCGCGAGCGGGCCGCTGCCGCCGCGGCGCCCGGCGCGCCGGATGCCGAGGCGCCCGGCAAAGCCGGAGCGGCGCGCCGCGGCGGCGGTGAGACCGATCAGCCCCAGCACGACGGCAAGAGCGAGCGTGGCGGTGAGCAGGGGGGAGAGCGAGGCAGGCATGACGCGGCCTTTTGCCGGCGCTGCGGGAAGGGACGGGCGGTCAGAGCGTGAAAAGCAATCGAACTCGTGCAAGAACGCCCGTTGTCATGGCTCGGGTTTTCGGGCGGTTTTGGCGGCTGACGCGCATTCTTTCACAAGCTCTCAGGCCGCCGGCGGCGGGCGTGCCAGCACGGCGGCGAGCGCATCGAGATCCGCGCGCAGCCGGAGCAGTTCCACCCGCGCGATGCGTCCTTCGTCGGGTTCCAGGTCGAGCATGCGGGCGCAGAGCAGGCCAACCTGGCTGTCGAGCCCGGTGAGATCGAGGCGGCGACCGTTTTCCGCCAGGGCGCGGGCGACCGCGAGGGTGTCGAGCAACCCGGCGGCCAGGCCGAGCACCTGAGCCAGCGGCGTTTCCGGCACGGGAAATCCCGAAGGTTCGGCGAATCCGCCCGGAGCGGCCCGGAAGGGGGCATGGACCTGAACCTGCATGGAACAGATTAGACCCAGCGAAGGTTGATCAATCCTTTCCGTGGCCCCCCTTTCCGTGGCCCCCCTTTCCGTGGTCCTGGGGGCGCAGCGGAAAGGATGTCGCGTCGGCAGGCCCGGAGGCAGGCGGCGCGGCCTCAGCTCTCCGCCGGGCCCATGGTCTTGATCAGGTCGAAGACCCGCTTACGCACCGCGGGGTCCGCGATCCGATAGTAGGCACGCACCAGTTCGAGCGTTTCCCGCCGGTTCATGGTGTCGTCACCGAACGGGTCCTGGGCCTCCGCGAGCCCGTGCAGGCGCCGCGCGGAGGCGCCGAGCGGGCCGGCGATGCTGTCGGGCATGTCGTCGAAGAAGAAGCTGATCGCTACGTCCAGCACCCGCGCCAGGTCGAACAGCCGCGACGCCCCGACCCGGTTCACCCCGCGCTCGTATTTCTGGACCTGCTGGAACGTCAGCCCGAGCGCTTCGCCCAGGCGTTCCTGGGACATCCCGAGCAACGTGCGCCGCAGGCGGATGCGGGAGCCGACATGCACATCGATCGGGCTCGGGCGCCCGTCCTTCTCCGGCACGGCCGACACGGCCGGCAACGGCGGCGGTTCGGCCCGGCTGCCCTTGGTCTCGTCGAGCATCATGGTGTCCTCTTCGAACCAGCCGGGCGTGCTGCTCCCCAGAAGCATATAACCGCGCCGGGCGTTAGTAAAATGTAAATCCACAACCCTCAATTGTCAACGCTGCCCTAAAATGGGACAGATTCTCATTTTACGACGCAATTGGCGGCACGTGAGGCGCCCCGCCGCGGCGACGCCGCCCGCCCAGCCACCCGGCGACCAACGCGGCGACCGCCAGAACGAACGGTATCGCCAGCCCGAATCGGGCGAACGGCGTCCTCGGCAGCGTGCCGCCCACTGGTGCCACCACCACCCCGGTGCGGTCCAGTCCCAGCCGCGTGAGCAGATGCCCGCGCGCGTCGAACACCGCGGAGATGCCGGTGTTGGCTGCCCGCAAAAGCGGCAATCCTTCCTCTACTGCTCGCATTCGCGCCGCTGCCAGGTGCTGGCGCGGTCCGGTCGAATCGCCGAACCAAGCGTCGTTGGTCACGTTCACCATGAAGGCCGGCCGGTCGCGTTCGTCGATGATCTCGCCGGGGAAGATCGCCTCGTAGCAGATCAGCGGCCCGACCGGCGGAAGGCCGGGCAGATCGAGCGTGCGCGGGCCGGGACCGGGGGCGAAGCCGCCGCCCGGCACCACCTGGATCGGTAGCGGGAACCAGTCGGGCTGGTACTCCCCGAACGGCACCAGGTGCCATTTGTCGTAGATCCCGACCACTCGCCCGCGGCCGGTCAGCGCGAACAGGCTGTTGCGCGGGCGCCGGTGCTGGCCGTAGTGCACGGCGCCGATCAGCGCCACGGTGCGCCCTGGCGTGCCCCCGGCGGCCTGCGCGATGGCCTGCCGCACCGCGGGCTCCGAGCCGAGCAGGAACGGGCTCGCCGTCTCCGGCCAGATCACCAGAGTGCGGCCGGGGGCGGCCCCGGCCGCCGAAGCCTGGGCCATGCCGTCGCGGGTGAGCGCCAGGTAGCGCTGGAAGATCTTCATGGCGAGGGCCTGGCTCCATTTCTCGCCCTCGGCCACGTCGCCCTGCACCAGCACCGCGGTAATCCCCGGTCCCGGCGGCAGGGGCGCGGCCAGGCGCACCAGCCCGAAGCCGACCCACGCCGCCAGCAGCGCCGCCCCCGCCGCGCGCCAGCGCCAGCCGAGCACCGGCGTCGCCGCCAGCAGCAAGGTCGCCAGGGTGAGCCCGTGGATACTGACGAGCGCCGCCGGCTGGATGAAGATGTCGCCAAGCCGGCCCGGGAACTCCCACACGCTGCCCCAGAGGTTCCAGGGGAAGCCCGTGAAGGCGAACTGCCGCGCGAGGTCGGCCAGCATCCAGGCGCCGGCCAGCGCGAAGACCCGCGGCCAGCCCGCCCGCGCGCGCTTCGCCACCGCGGCGGCGGCGGC
Organism: uncultured Pseudomonadota bacterium; assembly: GCA_963832525.1. Classification (GTDB taxonomy): domain Bacteria; phylum Pseudomonadota; class Alphaproteobacteria; order Acetobacterales; family Acetobacteraceae; genus JAJZVS01. The sequence goes on along the minus strand of CAWHUC010000007.1, from coordinate 69,573 downwards.
GACGAACACCGCCAGCACCGCGGCGAGCGCCGGCACCGCGAGCGGCACCAGCCACCAGAAGCGCGCCGCCTCCACCAGGATCGCCTCGGTGATCCAGTAGAGGCCGACCAGGTTGCAGCCGAAGCCGAACCAGAAGCCGCGCCGCGCCGCCACCGCCGGGCCGCGCGCGCCATCGATCAGCAGCAGCAGCCCGGGGATCGCGACCAGCAGCACCGGCAGTGCGAATACCGGTGGCAGGGCGAGCGCCGACAGCATCCCGAGCAGCAGCGCGACCCCGTCGGCTCGCCAGCCGCGCAGGAAGACCACGCGCACGGCGAGCCGGCCGGCGATCCGCGGCCGGCGCACCCGCGATCGACGCCCCAACGCCTGCGCCGGCCCGACGGCGCACACCGGCGCCTCAGCCGGGGGCGTCGCGTACTTGGCGTTCATAATGGCGATAGTATTTCTTGGTGATGAGGTCGGTCTTCACGACGATCGCGACGTCGGTGGTGTTGAACTGGCGGTCGATCACCGCGCCGTCGCCCACGAACCCGCCGAGCCGGAGGTAGCCTTTGATCAGCGGCGGCAGCAGGGCCAGCGCGTGGCGCGCGTCGACCGTGCCGGGCGGGGCGCGGCGCATGTCGACGTAGCGCTCGGGCAGGGCACGCGGGCGCAATTCGGGCGGGGCCAGATGGTGCTCGTACAGATAGGTGAGCTCGGCCGCCAGCGCGTCCGGATCGGTGCCGGGCAGGCTGGCACAGCCGAACATCAGGTCGATCCGATGATCGAACACATAGGCGGCGATGCCACCCCAGAGAAGCTGCATCACTGCCCGGTTGCGGTAGCCGGCGTCGACGCAGGATCGGCCGAGTTCCAGGATGCGGCCGGGAAAGCGCAAGATCGGGCCGAGGTCGTATTCGGCGACGGAATAGAACCCGCCGGCGGCGTCCGCCGCGGCGCGCCGGATCAACCGGTAGGTGCCGACCACGCCTTCCGCGCCCGGGCCGATCGCGTGGTCGATCACCAGCAGATGGTCCGCGACCGTATCGTAACGGTCGCGGTCGCGCCGGCTCGCCAGGGTGACGGGATCGGCGCTGGCGCCCCGCTCGCCGTAGAACACGCGGAAGCGCAGCGCCTGGACGGCGTCGAGTTCGGCCGCATTGACCGCCAGGCGGACGCCGAGATTGCCTGCCCGCAGTTCCGGGAAGCCGGCGGGCGCGTGCCCCGGGTCCGCCCCTGCCTCCCGGTCCGTGCGCCAGCCGCCGGCCCCCGTATCCGCGCCTGTCGGCCCGGCAGCACCCGGGACGCCCAGCCGGGCGGGCAGGGAAGGCCCGCCGCGCTGAGCGCCGGCGTCGGAGGCGCCGGACTTGAGAGGATCGGTCATCGGGGCGGGGTCATGGTGCCGGGGTCATCGGGCCGAAGTCATCGCGCCGGGAGCCATCGCGCCGGGGGTCATCGTGCGGGCCTGGCGGGGGCGGCGGCCAGCACGGCGGGCGGTCCGTCGTCCGCGCCGCCGGCCGGGCGCGCCCCTCCGGCCGGGCGCCGCGGCTCCGTCCCTGCCGCCGCACGGCGGCGGCCGAACAGCTCCAGGCGCAGCGACACCAGATCGAAGCCGAGCCGTTCCGCCACCGCCTGCATCAGCCGTTCGTGCTCCGGATCCTGGAATTCGATCACCTTGCCGGTTTCGATGTCGATCAGATGGTAGTGGTGGCCGTGCTCGGTCGGCTCGTAGCGGGCGCGGCCGCCGCCGAAATCGCGCCGCTCCAGGATGCCACGCTCCTCCAGCAGCCGCACGGTGCGATAGACGGTGGCAATCGAGATGCGCGCATCGAGCCGGGCGGCACGACGGTACAGCTCCTCCACGTCCGGATGGTCCGACGCCTCCGACAGGACGCGCGCGATGACCCGGCGCTGGCCGGTCATTTTGAGGCCCCGTTCGACGCAGAGAAGCTCGATGCGCGATTCCACTTTCTTCCCCGTGGGATTGGCCGGCATGGGACTGGCCGGGCGTGGACCGCGGGCCATGCCGGAGCCCGGATCGGCGTGCCGCACGACGGAGCGCCCGGAGAGACGGGCCGGAACCGGATCGCCACGCGCGCCGCATGCCGGCGCCGGGCCGGGCGCGATCAGTTTACCGGTCCGCCCCCCGGCAACGCAAACCACCGCCGTACACCGGCCGGCCACCGCGCGCCGGCACAGCGCCCTCCGGCACGGCGTCCCTCGGCCGCGGACCGCGTCCCGCTCAGCTCCGCGGCTCGCGCGGCTTGGTGCCGAGGCCGATCTTCTTGGCCAGCGAGGACCGATGCTGGGCGTAGCGCGGCGCCACCATCGGGTAGTCGGCCGGCAGGCCCCAGCGTTCCCGATACTGCTCCGGGGTCATGTCGTAGGCGGTCTTGAGATGCCGGCGCAGCATCTTGAGCTGTTTGCCGTCTTCCAGGCAGACGATGTAGTCGGCAAAGACCGATTTCTTCACCGGGACCGCCGGTTGCGGTCGTTCCGGCGCCGCCGGTTCGCGCCCGATTCCCGCCAGGGTCCGGTAGACGTCCTGGATCAGCGCCGGCAGCGCATCCGGGGCCACCGTGTTGTGGGAGACATGTGCCGAAACGATTTGCGCGGTAAGGCCCAGGACGGTACTCGTCGCCGGATGCTCGGCCATCGCGGTCCCTTCCGTTGCTCGTGATTGAGCCTATATATGACGTTGCTCGGCGATTCGCCAATGATACTGCCAGGTGGTGGCACAACCGCCGCGGATGCCAGTAACAGCGGGCCTGGGACGGCCCGAAACCAGGCACGATGCATCCCATGACCGTTCCGACCCCCGCCTCCCCCGCCGGCCTTCCCGACGATCCGGCCGGCCATGGCCCCACTGCCCGTGGTCCCGCGGATCGGGAGCTCGACATCACCAGCGAACTCTGTCCGATGACCTTCGTCCGGACCCGGCTGGCGCTCGATCGGATGCAGCCGGGGCAGACCCTGCTCGTGCGCCTGCGCGGCGCCGAGCCGCTGGCCAACGTGCCGCGCGCCGCCGCCGAGCTCGGCCATGCGGTACTGGCGCTCGACACCGGCGCCGATGGGGTCAGCCGGTTGCTGCTGCGCCGGGGGGACTGAGAGTTTGTGCGAGAACGCCCGACAGCGGGCGTTCTCGCACAAGTTCGATTTCTTTCGCTCTTATTGCGAACCCTGTTGCACGGTGGCGGCGGCGGATCGAGCGGCAGCGGGCCGGGTTTGGCTTCCCTGCCTCGTGCCGGCGCAAGGAAGCACAGGGGTTTCAACCGCGGATGTACGCTGATGCACGCTGATGCCCCGTGCCGCCGCAGCGATCCCGGTCGACCTTGCGCGACAGAGGAGGCTGCCGGCCGGCCGGTCCGCTCGGGCCATCTGCGTGCATCAGCGTACATCTGCGGTTGAATAATTCTTCTGCCCGGCCCCTCATCAACAGGGTTCGCAATAAGAGCGATTGCTTTTCACGCTCCGAGCGCGGCGCGCAGGACCAGCGCGTCCTGCCCGTCGGCATAATAGCGCCGGCGCCGTCCCACCGGAACGAACCCGCCCGCCGCATAGAGCGCGCGCGCCGCATGGTTCGCCGCGGCGACTTCCAGGAACATCGCCCGCGCACCGCGGGAAGCGGCCTCCGCCGCCGCCGCCGCCAGCAGGGCGCGGCCCAGTCCCGCCCGGCGCGCCGCCGGGACAACCGCCAGGGTCAGGATTTCCGCCTCGTCTCCGGCCACCCGCGCCAACACGAGGCCGCCGTCCGGATGCAGCCGGGCGAACACGCCGGGCAGGGCAAGCTGGGCGGCGAAGGCGGCGGCGTCCCAGGCCTCCTCCGGCGGAAACGCGGCCGCGTGCAGGGCGGCGAGCGTCTCAGCCGCGGCCGGGGTCGCCGCGATCATCCCGGCGCCGGGGGCGCGGCGAGCGGGCCGGGAGGCGGCCGCGGCGGGGTCGCCGGCAGCTTCACCGCCGGCGGATCGACATACAGCGGCAGCGCCTCGCGCGGCGGCAGCCGGCCTGCCCGGCGCGCCGCCGCCGCCAGCGCGATCCCGAGCGGGGAGGGAAGGCGGGCGTCCGTCAGCATTACCTCGGTGCCGCGCGCCGCCAGATACGCCGCCACCGTCGCGGCGGCGTCGCCGGCCAGCGCCACCTTCGGGCCCAGCGGCGGCAGCGCGTCCAGCGCGGCGCCGATCACGCCGCCCTCCCATGCCGCAGCCCCGGGAGAGGACGTCGGTGCCGCGCCGCCGGCGCGCTCCAGGAACACCCGGCCGCGGCGGCTGTCGATCGCGCTCCACAACGTCCAGCCGTCGGGCACGGTCAGCGCCGCCGCCAGCGCCTCGCCGACGCTCACGCCGATCACCGGGATCTCCGCGGCGAGCGCGATCCCGTGCGCCAGCGCCAGCGCCGCGCGGATGCCGGTGAAGCTGCCGGGCCCGACGGTGACGGCCACCGCGTCGAGCCCCGCGAATGGGGCAGCGGCCGGCTTTCCCGCATCGGATCCCCCGGGAATTCCCTCTTGGAATCCCATGGGCGCCGCACGCGCCTGGTCCAGCACCGAAGCCGCCATCGCCGCGAGCGCCCCGGCCTGGCCCTGCGCGGCCGCGCGCGTGGCATGCGCACCCAATACCCCGTCCTCGACCACCCCCGCGGAACAGGCGCCGAGCGCGGCATCCAGGGTCAGGATCCGCATCCCGTGCGACGTCCCCACCGGCTGCCTACAGCAGCCGGCAGGCGTCCGCGAAATCGAACCGCGGGGAGCGGGGAAACAGGCCTGCAGGATCGCCATGGCCGAGGTTGCAAAGGAAATTGGAGCGCCAGCCGTCGGCGGCCAGGAATTCCGCATCCACCTTGTCGTTGTCGAACCCCGACATCGGCCCGACGTCGAGTCCGAGCGCGCGCGCCGCGATCATCAGATACGCACCCTGCAACGTCCCGTTGCGGAACGCGGTGGCCGCGGCCAGCGTATCGTTGCTGGTGAACCAGGACCGCGCGTCCGCATTGTGCGGAAACAGCCGCGGCAGGTGCTCGTAGAAATGCGGATCGTAGGCGACGATCACGGTGACCGGTGCCGCCATGGTCTTCTCGAGGTTGCCCGACGAAAGCGCCGGCGCCAGCCGCTGCTTGGCCTCCGGCGTGCGCAGGAACAGGAACCGCGCCGGCGAGCAGTTCGCCGACGTCGGTCCCCATTTCAGCAGCTCGTGCAGCGCGATCAGGGTCTCGTCGGAGACCGGCTCGTCGCGCCATTTGTTGTGGCTGCGCGCCTCGCGCAGCAGCAGGTCGAGCGTGGCGTCGTCCGGCATCAGAGGTCCACCTGCTCGACCGCGACGACTTCCGGCACGTAATGACGCAGCATGTTCTCGATCCCGTGTTTGAGGGTGGCGCTGGAGGAGGGGCAGCCGGAGCAGGAGCCCTGCATGTGCAGCTTCACCACGCCTTCGCGGTAGCCGCGGAAGACGATGTCGCCGCCGTCGCCGGCGACCGCGGGGCGGACGCGGGTGTCGAGCAGCTCGCGGATCTGGGCCACGATCTCCTCGTCTTCCGGCGCGATCGGCTCGACTAGGTCGTCGTCCGCCGCCTCCAGGCCCTCCAGCGTGGGGCGGCCGGCGAGGAAATGTTCCATCAGCGCGGCGAGCACCTGCGGCTTCAGTGCCGACCAGTCGGTGGCGTCGGTCTTCGTCACGCTGACGAAATCACCGCCCAGGAACACGCGCCCGACGCCGTCGATGGCGAACAGCGCGCCGGCGAGCGGGCTCGATCCGGCGGCCTCTGCGGTGGCGAAATCGGCGGTGCGGGCGCCGAGCACGTCGCGGCCGGGGAGGAATTTCAGGGTGGCGGGGTTGGGGGTGCCTTCGGTCTCGATGAACATGGGGCGAGCCTGGGGTGGGAGGAAAGAGGACCAACCGGGTCCGGTCAGATGCTAGATCGCCCCGATCGCCCTGTCTGGCAAGGGGTTGCCCCCGTCTCCGCCTCCTCGTGGACAGGCGATTCGGCCGCGGGCCGGGCTGCCAGGTCGCGGATGCGGCGCGCCATCGCGGCGATGCCGTTGCCGCGGTTGGTGGACAGTGCCTCGATCAGCCCGAGATCGCGCAGGAAAGCGGGATCGGTGGCGGCGATCTCCGCCGGCGTGCGGCCGGAATAGACGCGCAGGAGCAGCGAGACGAGGCCGCTCACGATCGCCGCGTCCGACGCGCCGGCGAGGTACAGCCGGCCGTCGGTGCGGCACGCCTCCATCCAGACCTTGCTCTGGCAGCCCTGGACGCGATGCGCCTCGTCCATCCAGGCGTCGGGGAAGGGCGGCAGCTTGCGGCCGAGGTCGATGATGTACTGGTAGCGGTCCATCCAGTCGTCGAACACGGCGAGTTCCTCGCCGATCGCTGCGATGGCGGCGGCGGCGGTCGGGTCCTCGGGCGCGACGAAGGGGGGCTGCATCGACCTGATGTGCGGACCGGGCCGGAAGCCGTCAACCCCGCCGCCGTCAGAGCGGTGCGCAGGCGGCGGCGAGCCAGGCGCGGACCGGCGGATCGAGCGTGGGCCCGATCTCCGCCAGCACCCTGGCGTGGTAGGCGTCGAGCCAGGCGCGTTCGCCGGGGTCGAGCAAGGCCGGGGCGATCAGCCGGCGGTCGAACGGGGCCAAGGTCAGGGTTTCGAAGCGCAGGAAGCGCCGGGTCGCGCCAGGGGGTGCGCCGGGCAGGTCGGCCGGCTGGACCAGCAGCAGGTTCTCCAGCCGGATACCGTATTCGCCTTGCAGGTAGAGCCCGGGTTCGTCCGACAGGATCATGCCGGCGGCGATCGGCACCGGCCGGGCGAGGCGCGAGAGGCTGACCGGGCCCTCGTGCACCGACAGGTAGCTGCCGACCCCGTGGCCGGTGCCGTGGTCGTAGTCGAGCCCCACCTGCCACAGCGCGCGGCGGGCGAGGCTATCGATCAGCGCGCCGCCGGTGCCTTCGGGAAAGATCAGGGTGGCGACGGCGATGTGGCCCTTCAGGACCCGGGTCGCGTGATCGGCCAGCCGCTCCGGCGCCGGGGCCGGCCCGGTCCAGATCGTGCGGGTGACATCGGTCGTGCCCTCGGGGAACTGCGCGCCGCTGTCGATCAGATAGGCCTCATTGGCGCGGATCGGCCGGTCGGTCTCCGGCGTGACCCGGTAGTGGATGATGGCGCCGTGCTCGCCGGCGCCGGAGATCGCGGGGAAGCTTTCGCCGCGAAATCCGGGCAACGCGGTGCGGAAAGCAAGCAGCCGTGCCGCCGCCGAGGCCTCGGTCTCCCCCCCGCCCGGGCCTGCCGCGTCGAGCCAATGCAGGAAGCGGCAGAGCGCGATCGCGTCGCGCTGATGCGCTGTCCGAGCTCCGTCCTGTTCCACATTGTTCTTGCGAGATTTCGGCAGCAGGCAGGGGTCGGTGCCGGCCGCCACCGTGGCGCCTGCGTCGCGCAGGGTCTGCTCGAACCAGACCGGCGCGCCTTGCGGGTCCACCCGCACGACCTTGCCGCGCAGGGACGCGAGCGCGGCCCCGAGGGCCGCTGGCGGCTCGGTCGCAACGTCGTTGCCGAGCCAGGCGCGGGTCTCCGGCCCCAGCTTCTCCGGCGCCATGAACAATTGCATCCGTCCGGCGCGGTCGATCAGCCCGAAGCCGAGCGCCACCGGCACGAACGGCACGTCCGTCCCGCGCAGGTTGAGCAGCCAGGCGAGCGAGGCGGGATCGGTGATCACCGCCGCGTCCTGCTGCGCCGCGTCCAGCAGCGCCGCGATCTCTGCCCGCTTTTCCGCCGAGCCGCGGCCGGCGAAGCGGAGCGGATGCGGCTCGGCCGGCGCGGCGGGCGGGGTCGGGCGGTCGGTCCAGATTGCATCGATCGGGTTCTCGGCCAGCGGGCGCAGGACGAGCCCGGCCGCGGTGAAGCGGGCGAGCGCATCGGCGCTGATCAGCCTGGGATCGTAGCCGATCGCCCCGCCCTTGGGGGCGTGGCGGGCCAGCCAGTCCGGCGGCGGCCGGTCGGTGATGTGCGCCCGCTCCCACAGCGCCGGGTCGGTCTCGGCAGCGAGCTGCAGCACATAGCGGCCGTCGGTGAACACGGCGGCACGGTCGGCCAGCACCGCGGCGAACCCGGCGCTGCCGGTGAAGCCGGTGAGCCAGGCGAGGCGCTCGGCAGCGGGGGGGACGTATTCGCCCAGATGCTCGTCGGCGCGCGGGACGATGAAGCCGGCGAGGCCGGCGGCGGCGAGCCGGGCGCGCAGGGCGGCGAGGCGGTCGGCCGGGCAGGGAAGGGTGGTCATCGGGGAATCCGTTCGGCTGCGCGGGTGTTATGGGTCAAAGCCCCTGTCCTTTGATGCACGAGCCGCATGGCAGGGCCGTAATCTCCGCAGTGATCAGTCAGCATGGCGTGCCTATGTTGCAGTGCGAAAAGCCTCTGGGGCGCCCCGCCACGACGACGCCGCGCCGGACCCGAGGGAACTAATGGGAGCTTCCCATGTCTGCCCCGATTGCCAAGACCGAACTCTCTTTCAAGCTGCCGGAGAGCCTGTCCTACCACACCACCTGGGATGATGCCGACTACGAGCCGGTGCTGCCGGCCCGCCGCCGGGGCCTGCTGGCCCGCCTGGCGAGCGCGGTCGCCGAGCGCTACGCCGCCTGGAACGCGCGGCGGGTCGCCGTCGAGGAACTTACCGGCATGACCGACCGCGAACTGGCCGACATCGGCCTGAGCCGGGCGGATATTCCGCGGGTGACCGAGAAGGAATTCGCCGAGGAACACGCTTCCCGCGGCGTGGCGCGCGCCTGACGGGGTAGGATCGACTTTCTTCGGGAAGCAAGGCCAGGGGGCGCTGCCCCCTGGACCCCCGCCAAGGGCTCGCCCTTGCAACCCTTCCGTTCGTTTCGTGCGCACCCGTAAGGCGTTGCCGGGAGCCGAGGCAAACGACAGGGTGCCACGCTGATTCGGAACGGTCATTCCGTATCGGCTTTTGACGCGCCATGGCTGCGGGCGCCGCGGCACCATTCCACACCGCCTCGAAATCGACTGCCAGTGCGCCTTCTCTCTCCCAGGGCGATGGCCGCGGCGGTAAAGCCCGTCCGGCTTGCCGGACCCTCCGGCGGCACGCGATACTCTCCCCCGTCTTGTAACGCGGCATCACCCCGGGCGCGGTGGTCCGCACCGATAGCGCGCCCCCACGGGAGAGAACCTATGTCCGAAAACCCCCGCGCCGCCGCCGGCCGCGCCATGCGCCGTAAGCTGATGGGCGAGGCCTACGCCGATCGCCTCGACGCCACCGTCTACGCCGATCCCATCATGCAGAAATTCGGCGAGGTCTCGGTCGAGAACATCTTCGGCGCGCTCTGGACCCGCCCCGGCCTCGACCTCAAGACCCGCACCATGATCGTCGTCGTCTCCGACACCGTGATGGGCCGGGAAGCCGAGCTCGCCATCCACCTCCGCATGGCCCGCAATCAGGGCTGGTCGGAAGACGAACTGGTCGAAGCCATGCTCCACCTCCAAGGCTACATCGGCGCGCCCCTGGTGCGCGAGGCGCTGATCTGCGCCCGTACCGTGTTCGCCGAGCTGCGCAAGGAAGCCTGATGGACGACGTCATCGCCCGCGCCGACGCGCTCCGCCTGCGCGCCGAGGCTGAAGCCGACCCGGCGGCGGCGGCCGAGGCGGTGGCACTGCTGCGCGACGTGCCGCGCGCGCAGCATGAGGCGGTGGCGGTGCCGCTGTCCGCCGCCCTGCGCGCCCTCGGCGCGCTGACCGACGATCTCGACGCGCTCGATTCCGCGGTGGTGCTGGCACGCGAGGCGGTGCGCACCGCCCCGTCCCCGCGCGCCCATGCGGTGCTGGGCGCAGCCCTCACCGTGCTCGGCGAACGCGCCGGGGATCCCGACCTGCTCGCCGAGGCGCTCGGTGCCTACGAGGCCGCCGCCGCCGGCTTCGCCGCCACCGGCGCCGAGATCGACCACGCCCGCATGGGGCGCAACCGCGGCGCCGTGCTGACCCTGCTCGCCACCGTGCTGGACGATCGCAGCCTGCTCGCCGAGGCGGCGGTTTCGCTGCGCGCTGCGCGGATCGCCTTCACCGTGCTGGACGCACCGCGGGAAGCCGCGCTGGCGGCCGACAACCTCTGCCACAGCCTGCGCCTGCTCGGCGAGCGCACCCAAGATCCGGCGCTGCTCGCCGAGGCGGTCGCCGCCGGCCGTGCCGCGCTCGCCGCCACGCCCGCCGATGCGCCGCCGCGGCAGCGTGCGATGACCGAAACGAACCTCGCCAACGCGCTCGCCGCGCTGGGCGGGGAGCGGCGGGCCGTGGCGCTGGCGTTGTACCGTGCCGCGCTGGCCCGGCTCGACGGCCCGGCGGTGGCGGTGCAGCGCGCCACCGTGCGCCACAACCTGCGGCTGGCGGAGCAGGCGGCCGAGGCGCGCTGACCGGCGCGTGCCGGAGAAGAAGATTTTCCGGTTTCACCCCGTCGCGACACGTCCTAAGCTCCCGACCGGGTCTGGAGAGGAACTGTCCGATGTTCGACCTCGATCGCTTCATCGCCGACTGCGAGGCCGCGGTGGCCGACCGTGACGACCACACCGAAGCGCGCGAGGTGCTCGCCCGCGCGGTGCGCGATCCCGCCGCCGTGCTCGCCACCCTGGGCGAACCGAAACGCGCCGGCATCGAAGTGCTGCATCGCGGGCCTCGGGTTACCATCCTCAACCTGGTCTGGGGCCCGCATATGTCCTTCATGCCGCACAACCATCACATGTGGGCGCTGATCGGTCTCTATACGGGCCGGGAGGACAACATCTTCTGGCGCCGTCTGCCCGAGCCCGGCGACCGGGTGGAAGCCGCCGGCGCGCGCTCGATCGGACCGGGCGAAACATGCCCGCTCGGCATCGATATCATCCATTCCGTGCTCAACCCGCTGCCCCGGCTGACCGCCGCCATCCATGTCTACGGCGGGGATTTCCTCAAGCAGGAACGCAGCGAATGGGACCCGGAGAGCCTGACCGAGCGCGCCTACGACGCCGAGCGGGCGCGCGCGGCGTTCGAGGCATCGAACCGGTTCCTCGCGTCCTGATCGCCCCGCGGCGCCGCGCCGCACCGGTCCGGTAGGCGGGCCGCATGGCGTTGCAGGACCCGGCCGGCGCGGTGCCCGAACCCGATGCGGCGGGGCGGATCGTGCTGACGGAGACGAAAACCGTGGCGGCGGGCGCCGCGATCGGACTGCTCGTTGCCTGCGGCATGGCGGTGCTGAGCGTCTGGTTTTTTGCCAGCCTGTGGGCCGGCACCCTGCCGCCGGGCTGGTACCTGCGGCTGCGGGTCATCGCCTGGGTGGGGCTGATCTTCCTCCCGGCCATCCCGTGGATGCTGCTGAACCTGCTGTACCCGCGCCGGCTCGTGATCGACGATGGCGGGATCACCGATCGGATGGGCGGGCGGGTGCGGCGCATGGCCTGGGGCGAGATCCGCCGGATCGACGTGCGGGAGGTGGCGATCGACCGCTCCAGCGGCCGGCAAACGATGACCGATGTGCAGAGCGCCGCGGGACGGACGATCACCTGGCTCCCCGTCTTCGGCGTGGCGCCGGTGGCGCTGGCCGAGTACCTGTCGGCACGGCGCAGCCAGGTCTGCGGTGGTGCCCTGGGCGTGACGGATCGGACCGCGACGCCGGCGCGGCGACGCAGGTATCGGCTGGTCGCGGCGGGATCGCTGGCCCTGCTGGCCATCGTCGCCGTGGCGATCAGGTATGTTGCCGTAAGGCACTGACCTGGCGGATTACCGCTCATCCAGGATCGCCGCCGGCCGGTCCAGCAGGCGCGCCAACGCGCCCATCAGCTATTTGTTCTTCCGGTTGATCAGCCCGACCTGGCGCACCTTGTCTTGTTGGGGGGACGTGCTGCCGGATCGGGCCGGGCGGGTGAAGGGCAGGGGGCGGGGCGGTTCGCGCGCGTCATGACTTGGCCGGGTGCACGTGCGCCCCCGCAGGAGCAACCGCCGCTGCACGGCGGGAGGACGGCAGATGCGCATCGATCCAGACACGCAACCAGCGACGCGATGGGTTCTCCACCGTGAGGTGAACGAGCCAGGTGCAGACGGCCAGGATCACGAGATAGGCAGCGATTGCGGCCGTGCTGCGCAGCGCGGCATTGCGCGACAGCAATGGCAGCAGCGCGCTTGCGAGTTTTTCCACCGGGAACTGCATGAGGTACAGCGCATAGCTGGCCGCCCCCACGGCGACCAGTGGCCGGGCGGACAGCAGGCGCGCTACCGGCGTCTCCGGCGTGCTGCCCGCGAGGACCAGGATCGCGAAGCACGGGATCGCGAGCAGCCCGGGCGGCAGCCCGGCCGCCGTGGAGGCCAGCCAGAGCCCGATGCTGCCGACGATCAACCACATCCAGGGCCATTGCGTAAGCCGTGCCTGCCCGGCGAAGCGGCGCAGCAGGCACCCGGGCAGGAATTCAGGCCCCGCGCGCAGCAGCGGCATCCCGCCGGTGGATTGGTTCATGCTGCCGCCGAACACCGTGAGACAGAGCGCGTCAGTGCCGAGCATCATCAGGACGATGCCCGCCACCGTCCCGCGCCATCCGCTGCGCGCCACCGCCAGCGCCAGCGACGGGAACAGCAGGTAGCAGAACCACTCCGCGCTGACCGACCAGGCGAGAAAATTCCAGCTCAGCCGCCCGGTGACGCCCCAGGACTGGATCAGCGCCGGGTTCAACAGCAGCAGGCGCGGGGAGTAATGTGCCGGGTTGAACGGCGCCTGGATGAAGTCCGGATTCCACAAATACAGGACGCCGAGTAGCGCGACGGTGAACAGATACACCGGAAACAACCTGGCGGCGCGCAGGCACATGAAGCGGATGAAGATGGCGACCCGCGGCCGTGCGAACTCCGCGCCGTGCACGTACCAGATGACGAATCCGTTCAGGATGAAGAAGAGATCGACGCCGAGGTAGCCGGTGCGCACGATCGGCAGCACGTCGCCAATATGGAGCACGCTGAACGGTCCGGGGATGTAATGGAAGGCGATCACCCAGGCGGCGGCGAAGGCGCGCAGGCCGGTGAGTCCGTCGAGATGGCGTGCGTGTGATCGCATCGGCGTGCCCGTCTGGTCGCTGCCGGGCGCGCCGGAGCGAGCCCGGCGCCGCCCTGATCGGGCAGGGGCCGGGTGCATGGAAAGACGTCGGTCCAGCCGCCGGACGGCCGGGCCTGCGGAGAATGGCGCCGGCGGGGCGCCGTGTCCGAGCGCAGATGGAGGCCTGCGTCGTGGATTGCAAGTTGAAGAATTCTTGAGCCTGGATCGGCAACGATCCGGACACGGCACGTCAACATTCCGTGACGCGACGCGCCCGGCGGACGTCAGGTGCCGATCAGCGCCACGCCTTCGGCCTGCGCCGCGCGGGCCAGCGCCGCATCCAAAGTCGCCAGCGGCAAAGACTCCCGTTGTGCCAGTTCCAGGTAGGCGGCGTCGTAGACCGTGAGCCGATGCGTCCGCGCGAGCGCCAGCACCGCCGCATCCCCCGGCGCCGGATCGAGCGTCACCGGCAGCCGGCCGACGGCGCGCAGGAATGCGGTCGTATCGGCCGTGGTCAGTCGGCCGCGCCGCTCGTTCACCACCAAGGTGTTGCGCAGCTCGAACCACCACAGGCTGGGAGCAAGGGCGGGATCGGTGCGCAGGCGTTCCAGTGCCTGCGTCGCCACCGGATGGTCCTCGTCATCGAACGCCCAGCACGCGGCCACCGAGGCGTCGAGGACGAAGACCATCAGAGCCGGTGCCCTTCGTGGCGAGCCGAGAGCAGCTCCGCGACGCTGATCTTGCCGGTGCGGCGCCGCAGTGCCTTGAGCGCGGCGATGGCGGCGTCGATTTCCTGCTGGCGCCGATCGACCTCCGGCGTCAGGCGCGCGATGGCGCGGCCGTGGCGGGTGATGATGAGGGTTTCCCCGCGTTCGACCTCGTCCAGCAGGCGGGGAAGATGGGTTTTGGCCTCGGAGGCCTGGATTTCGCGCATGGCGATCGTCCCGATTGGTCGATTCGACTGGTCTATATGGACCCAAACTGCCCCATTTTCCAGCTTCCGTTTTCCAACCCCCGGGTGACAGCCCCCGCCGCCCCGCCTACCGTGCGTTCTGGCCCAGGCCGAAGGGGGAAACACCACCCATGACCCAGCTTCACGGGATCATCCCGCCCACCACCACGCCATTCACCGAGGATGGGGACATCGATCTCGCCGCCGCCCGCGCCCAGGTGCGCTGGATGATCGGCCAGGGCGTGCACGGGCTCGCCGCCGGCGGGTCCACCGGCGAGGGTCACACGCTCGACCCCGATGAATTCCGCCGCCTGATCGCCGCCACCATCGAGGAGGCCGCCGGCCAGGTTCCCGTGATCGCCGGCATCATCACCGATTTCCACCCGCGACGCGATCCGCCGCGGCAAGGCGGTGGCCGATCTCGGCGTGGCGGCGCTGCAGGTCACGCCCGTACACTACCTGTTCCGCCCGGACGACGAGGCCATGCTCGGCCACTTCCGCGCCATCGCCGAAGCCACCGGCTTGCCGGTGATCATCTACAACGTCGTGCCCTGGTCCTATCTCTCGCCGGCGCTGCTCACACGCATCATGGCCGACGTGCCGGGCGTGATCGGAGTGAAGCAGAGTGCCGGCGATCTCAAGCTGGTGGCCGACCTGCTCACCATGGTGCCGGCCGGCAAGCTGATCTTCAGTGCGGTCGATGCGCTGCTGTATCCTTCCTTCACGCTCGGTGCGCACGGGGCGATCGCCGCCATCCTGTCGGCGGTGCCGCGCGCCTGCGTCGCGTTGTGGGATGCGGTCGCGGCCGAAGACCACGCACGGGCGCGCGATCTGCACCTGCTGTTGCTCGCGCTCTGGAACGCCATGGCCGGCGACAACCTGCCAGCCTGCACCAAGTTCGCGCAGACCCTGCAAGGCTGCCCGGGTCGTTCTCCGCGCGCGCCGATGCCGCCGGCTTCGGCCGGGCAGCAGGCGGCGATCCGCGGCGCGCTCGCGGACCTCACGCCGCGGCACGTCGCCGCCGAATGACCGTTTCACTTCCAGCACCGGAGCCTGACGCATGCTCGTCGATCTGCGCATCTACACCTGCAAGCCGAACCGGATGGGCGAGTTCGTCGCCCTCTACAAGGAATACGCCTGGCCGTTGCAGCAGAAATATCTCGGCCGCTGCCTCGGCTGGTACACGACCGTGGAAGGCCCGCTGAACCGGGTCGTGCATCTCTGGGCCTACGAGGACCAGGGTGACCGCGAGCGCCGCCGCACCGCCATGGCCGCCGACCCCGCCTGGCAGGATTTCCTCCGCCGCGGCGCCGAGCTCGGCGTGGTGATCGACATGGAGAACCGGTTCCTCCGCCCAACCGATTTCTCCCCGGTGCAATAGCGCCGGCTCCGCCCGCACCGTCCGGGGCTACCGTCCGGGGCTGCAGCACGACCGTGGCGCGCCCCGGGCGGAGCACCCAGGTCCGCCCCGCATGCGGCTCGCTCTTGCGGCAGCGCGCCGGGTTGCGCATTTTGCGACTGATACAGGACCGCGCCGCTCCGGGCTGGCACGGCGGCAGGCTCGGACAGGCGTCGACCTCCCGGCCCGTGCGCCGTCCCCCCCCCGGCCCGGACAAGCGGCGAGACAGCCCCTCCGGGGCAAGTGGAGCAGACCACGATGGACGGCGGCGCCGACGCACGACGGATCACCCTCTACCGGCCCGAGGATTTCGTGCCGATGCGCGCCGCCGGAAGGCTCGCGGCCGAAACCCTCGACATGATCACGCCGCACGTCCGCCCCGGTGCGACCACCGGGGAGCTGGATGAGATCTGCCACGCCTTCATCACCGCCGCCGGGGCGGTGCCCGCGCCGCTCAACTACCGCGGCTTCCCGAAATCCATCTGCACTTCGGTCAACCACGTGGTCTGCCACGGCATTCCGGGGGACCGGCGACTGGAGCCGGGCGATATCCTCAATATCGACGTCACCGTGATCCTGGACGGCTGGCACGGCGACAGCTCGCGCATGTACGTGGCCGGTACGGCGTCCACCAAGGCGCGCAACCTGATGGACGTGACCTACGATTTGCTGCTGCGCGGCATTGCGGCGGTGCGGCCCGGGGCCACCCTGGGCGATGTCGGCTGGGCGATCCAATCCTTCGTCGAAGCGCACCGGTTCAGCGTGGTGCGCGATTTCTGCGGCCACGGCATCGGGCGGCAGTTCCACGAGCCGCCCAACGTGCTGCACTACGGCAACCCCGGCGAGGGCCCGGTGCTGCGCCCGGGGATGTTCTTCACCATCGAACCCATGGTCAACGCCGGCCGCCCGGAGGTGAAAGTGCTCGACGACGGCTGGACCGCCGTCACCCGCGACCGCAGCTTGTCGGCGCAGTTCGAGCACATGGTCGGGGTGACGCCCGATGGTGTGGAAATCTTTACCCTTTCCCCCGCAGGCTACACCAAGCCGCCCTATCCCGTGGGCTGATCCGCGCTCCGCTTGGCGGGCGCGCCCGCGGCACGGGGGGCGCAGTCGCCTGGCCGGGGGAGAGGATGCGGGGTCTCAAGGAACGGTCGTTCACGCTCGATCTGCCGGAACCCGCCGCGCGGCCGGGCGCCGGGCGGTCCGGTGCCTCATCCGCCGGCACCCCGTCCCCTGGCACCCCGCCTGGTGCCGACGGTCATCGCGCGCGTATGCGGGCCCGGCTGCTGCGCGCCGGCCCTGATTCGGTGGCCGACTACGAATTGCTGGAGATGGCGCTCTACATCGCCCTGCCGCGGCGCGACACCAAGGCGCTGGCGCACGCCCTGCTCGCCCGCTTCGGCAGCTTCGCCGCCACGCTCGCCGCCCCCCCCAACGATCTCCGCGCCATCGACGGCATGGGCGAGGCCGGCACGGCTACCCTCAAAATCGTGCACGCCGCCGCACTGCGCCTGGCGCGAGCGGAGGTGGCCGAGCGCCCGCTGCTTGCCAACTGGGAGCGCCTGATGGGCTACCTGAACGCCGTGCTGGCGCGCGAACAGGTGGAGCAGTTCCGCGTGCTGTTCCTCGACAACCGCAACCGGTTGATCGCCGACGAGGCACAAGGCCGCGGCACCGTGAACCACACGCCGGTCTACCCGCGGGAAGTGGTGAAGCGCGCCCTGGAACTGCAAGCCACCGCCCTGATCCTGGTGCACAACCACCCGAGCGGTGACCCTACCCCCTCCGCCGAAGACGTGGCCATGACCCAGGAAGTCAAATCCGCCGCCACCACACTCGGGCTCGCCCTCCACGACCACGTGATCGTCGGCAACGGTCGCTGGTGCAGCCTGCGCCGGGAGGGGCTGCTGTGATCTGGGTGCTTCGGTAGCAAGGCCAGGGGGCTCTGCCCCTGGACCCCGCCAGGGAACTCGTCCCCTGGACCCCATCTTTTGGGTTCCGAGCGTGTGGGTGTGTCTCGGGTCCGGGCCGGGGCTGCGCGGGGCGGGGTGTTCGGGAGAGGCAGGGCGCGGGTGCACCCTGCCTCTCCCGAACACCCCGCCCCGCGCAGCCCCGGCCCGGACCCGAGACACACCCCACACGCTCGGAACCAACGGAAGGGTTCCAAGGGCGAGCCCTTGGCGGGGGTCCAGGGGGCGGAGCCCCCTGGCGTTACTACCGAAGCACCCCGATCACGCCCGCCGGGCGATCAGGAACAGGCGGCGGAAGGGCAGCAGGGTGGTTCCGTCGGCGCGGCGCGGGTAGTGCGGGCGCAGGGCGGCGGCGTAGGCGGCTCGGAAGGCGGTTTGCTGCTCGGGGGGGAGGGGGTCGAGGTAGGGGCGCAGGCTGGTGCCGGCCGCCCATTCGACCACCGGATCCTCGCCGGTCAGGGCGTGGAGGTAGGTGGTTTCCCAGAAGTCGAGGCCGGCGGCGTGGGGGCGCAGGATGTCCCAGTAGGCGCCGGCGGTGAGGATGTCGCGTGCGACGCCGGGCGCATCGCGCAGGCGCGCCGCCCAGGGGCCGTCTGCTGCCACCGTCTCCTGGGCGCGGCGCAGGGGGGCGTCGTGCATGGCGGGCATTTGCACCGCCAGCACCCCGCCGGGAGCGAGCAGCCCGAGCAGGCGGGGGAACAGCGTCTCGTGCCCGCCGGTCCAGTGCAAGGCGGCGTTGGAGTAGATGAGGTCGGGCGGTGCCTCCGGCGTCCAGGTGGCGAAATCCGCCTGGGCGAAGGCGCAGCCGGGCGCCGCTTCCCGCGCTTTCGCCAGCATGGCGGCGGAACTGTCGATCCCCTGCACGGCGGCCGTGGGGAAGCGCGATTTCAGGATGCGGGTGGCGGTGCCGGGGCCGCAGCCGAGGTCCACCACCTGGGCCGGTGCGGCGAGCGGCACCTGGGCGAGCAGATCGAGGGCGGGGCGCAGGCGCGCGTCGGCGAAGCGCAGGTACTGCGCCGGGTCCCAGCTCGTGGCGGCCACGTCAGTGCCGGCCGGCGTCGATGCGGTCGAACACCCGCTTGATCCAGTAGAATCCGAAGCCCACGGCGACCAGGAACAGGGCGATGCCGAGGCCGTAGACTTCGCCCGCCATCGAGATCAGCACCAAGGCGATCACCGCGACGATCGCCGTGCCGAGGAGTGTCAGCCAGTCCTGCGGTTGCATGTCCCAATCCTGCGGTTGCATGTCCGTGTCCACCCCGTCGTTGCGTCGCGCCCGCCCCAGCCTGGAGCGCCGTCAGGTTGCCCGTGGCCCCGGAGCGGCGTTGCCCCGGCCGGCTGCGGGAGGGGCTGGCTGCGTCACTATGCCCCGGCTGCGTCACTATGCCGGTG
Organism: uncultured Pseudomonadota bacterium; assembly: GCA_963832525.1. Classification (GTDB taxonomy): domain Bacteria; phylum Pseudomonadota; class Alphaproteobacteria; order Acetobacterales; family Acetobacteraceae; genus JAJZVS01. Next base: position 50,845 of record CAWHUC010000007.1, on the reverse strand, counting down.
TCGGCGCGGCGGCAACAGCCTGTGCCGCCGCGTCCCGCCCGGCTGCGAACAATTGGGCCAGGAACGCCGCCTCGCCGTTGAATTTGGAGGAAACCGGCAGATCCCCGAGCGCGGCGTCGGCCTCGATCTCCAGCACCTGCACGCCGGGCGGCAGGGCGGCGAGCTCGGCGGCGAGCAGGTTCTGTCCGGCGATTTCGGTGAGGCGGTTGGCGATTTCGGCCTGCGAGCCGGGCAGGCCGGGGCGGCGGCTCGCCTGGGCGCGGATCAGGACCAAGGTGTCCGGCACGGTGGGCGCCAGCAGCGGGCCGAGCGGCGGGTTGCCGGCGTAGCCGCCGTCCCAGCACGGCCGCCCGTCCAGCTCCACCGCCGGGAAGATGAACGGGATGCAGGCGGAGGCGAGCAGCACGTCCACCGTGATGGCCGCGTTGTCGAACAGCAGCGCCTGGCCGGTGGCGACTTCGGTGGCGGCGACGGTCAGGCGCGGCGCCGCGGGGTCGGCCAGCAGCCGGCGGTCGAGCAGGTCGGCGAGCACGCCGCGCAGCGGGTTGAGGCCGAGCGGGTTGATCTGCGACGGGCCGAACACGCGCATCGCCATGTCGAGCCCCCACCAGGCGGGGGTATTGGAGATGTCCCAGCCCCACAGCCAGCGGTCGAGCGGGCCGGCGCGCAGCGGGCTGAGCGCGTGGGCGCTCGCGACCCGGTCCCACAGGCGGCGGAGGTCGGCGCGGGCGGCTGCGGGCCCGCCGCGCACCAGGCCCTGGGCGAGCAGGGCGCCGGTGATGGCGCCGGAGGAGACGCCGGAGATGCGATCGACGGTGAGCCCGGCCTCCAGCAGGCGGTCGAGCGCGCCCCAGGTGAAGGCGCCGTGGGCGCCACCGCCTTGCAGGGCGAGCGCCACGGCCTTGCCGCGGTTCGCCGGGCCGGCGGAGGCGGTCGCGGTGGTCCAGGTTCGGTTCGACATGATGGCAAACTGCGGCAGGGCGGGCGCCAGGGCAAGCGGCGGGGTGGCATGTCGGTTATTATACCGGAACGATATGGACGTGCGTCTTCCCCGCATGCCCTCAGGCCCAGAACGACGACGGGCCCATCCGCAACCGGGTCAGCAGATCGCGCCCGCGCAGGTTGAACTTCTTGCGCCGTGCGCGCCTGGCCAAGGGGGCGGTGCATTCGGGCGCGGCGGGCTGGCCGGGGTCCGGCGCGGTCGGCGAAATTGCGGGGGCAGGTGGTGTGCGGCGCCGGCGGGGCGGGGGCGCGAGGCTGGGATGCACGCCCAGCATCCAGCAGAGCGTGCGCAGGATGCGCCCCAGGCGCGGATCGGCGGCGAGCAGGGCTTCCATCTCCGGATCGCGGAGCAGGGTTTCGAGCTGGGAGAGGCCGGCGGCGGTGCCGGGGACCAGGCGCAGCAGCCAGCGCGCGCCATAGGGCATCGCCGGCGGGCAGCGCGGCATGCGCACGGCGGGCGGCGGGGACGCGAGCCCGGGGGCGGCGTCGTGGCCGGCCGGCGCCGGTCGCGCGAGCCGGGGCGGGGGCATCGGCGTTGCCGCGAGCGCGAGGAACCGGGCGGACATCCGGCGCAGGCGGGTCCAGATCGCCACCACCAGCGGGCCGGCGAGGCGCTGGCGGCTGCCTTGCTCGGCGACGCAGCCGGCCAGCCAGGCGATGATGGCGGCGAGGCGCTCGGTCGGGGTGGCGGGTGCGGGGATGGCCATGGGGCGGGGCGGTGGGGTCCGGTGCGGCGGTTGGGGCCTTGTTAGGGGATGGATGTTGAGATTTAGTGAACGGATAGAGAACAAGCTTTATCTTTGCCTCTCCGTGGCCACTACACAGGTAGATTGACCACCTTGCTCATAGGATGGTTCTCGATCATCCACCGTGCCAGATCGCCGCTTGGTGCTTGTCTATCGCTGAATATGTGTGCCGTGCGGGGGGACATCCTAAGTCCTGACTTAGATACGGGAACATTGAATTTGATAATCTCGCGCCTAAACGAGTAACCGGAATGGTCAACCGCTGCCAGAGACAAAGCTATATCAGTGTCCGTTACCCGCCTGTATATCTCTCGTTGCTCGGGCACCGGTATCCGCTCGCCAAGAGTGATCGACTTTATGCACTCCTGCGGCATTCTCTGAATGTATACCGCAAAACCCCTTTGGTCCTTCCCGACTTCCTCACAGTCTGTAAGGCATCGAATTATCCTGACCTCGCTTTCGTATTCCCACTGCTTGGACTTGACGCAGAGTTCCGCGATCGGGACAGGCTCCCGCGCTTCCGTATACACGCTAATGTGCCGCTTCGGTCGTGACGCTCTATATTCGATCTCAATTGCATCAGCGAAAAAGCTATGGGTGCTGTCGAATTCAACCACTGCCCCGGTGTAGTTGCTGGCATAGTGTGCCCACATCAGCAGAGAGTTGTTGGTTCGTGACATACAGAATATCCCGATGCGGCTGTTCAGCTGCTGGACGATCTGCCTTGATGTCGGATCACTGGATCGCCAGCCATCTGGCACGTGATCGATTTCGCCTACCGCTGGATGGCGGCGCTTGGCTCTCACGTCAAACTGGATGTTGAGCTGCCTCTCCGGTTCATCGCTCGGCATCACAATTTCCGGCAGAAACTCGAATGGATCGTTGAACGCACTTGGTTGAGTAAACCGGATGGAACCCGCCAGAATGCGTCTCAGTCCCTCAATACTTACATACTTGCAGAGTGTAACTGGAACCGATTCCTGTGCTGATACCGGCATGATACCGTCTCCAAAACTCATCTACACGGAGGTGGTGCGGTGCATGGCTATCTGTGACTGGTCGCCTTTGGCCATCCCTGGCTTGTCATGCCATGCGTCGGCCCTCATGTTCCGGCCGCCGCGAAGGGGTACGGCACGGAGGTCCAATCTCCCGGCCCTTCGCCGTACGGGTAAATGTAGACGTCGGAAAGAGGCCAGGACGGGGTGGCCGAGACATTGAAAAACACCCGCAATTCCGACTGCTGGCCGAGGCCCGCCGGTATCCCGAACTGCGCTACCATCATCACGGCGCAAGCGGTGACGGCCGCAAAGACGTGTTCGAGGGTTCCCCGCTTGAATTCGGATTTGCGGTTGTGCTTCACAGCGTTGTGGGCGTCGTACCAGCCCAACTCCCGGCTCGGTTTGCCTGTGGTGCCCCAGCTTGCGAAGGGGCTTATAGGCGCCAGCCAGGGATAGTTCGGAAAGGTCACCGCATAGGCGTCGAGGCGCATCGCCGGGCACAGCTTTACGTACTCATTGGTCGACAAACGGTCGCGCGTCATACCGTTCGCGGCCAGCACACCGCGCCAATGGCTTTCGACCTCGGTGCAGGCGAGGATCAGAAGATTGCGGATGTCATGGCCGAACGCCGCGAAGGTAGCCTGCGTCGGATGCACCGCCTGGCAGATGCGGTCGAGTTGCCGCGTGAGGGCGGTCAGCTGCCCGCGCGCGATCGCCATCACATCAGCCTCATGCCGCGCGCCGGGGTTCCAGCCGGGCGCTTCGTGAGGGTGCTGATCGATCGGTCGCGCCATGCGCCGGTAATATTCGCCCGGCTTCAGAGCGGTCTTGTGAAACGGGCACTCTCCGTCAGGCTCGAACCACGGCGTCATGCGGCGCAGCGCGTCCCAGATGCTCTCGCCTGGCTTCGCCTGGAAGTAGGTTCCGACGCCTCGTTCGGGGTTTGCGATGCCGAGGCGCACGGCGGTACGGTCGTCGATCTTCCAGACCTGCGTCGATGATGCGCTCTGCGTCGGGACGACGCGGAGGTAGTAGTTCATCCGTTGTTCTGGATCTGACGCGCGGCTTTTCTCCGTCATCGCGGCCCGTCGTAATCCTTGGGCGGCGTGAGGTCGTGCCAGCGCAACGCAATCTCCTCGCAGGAATGCTGTAGGGCGGTCGTGCGCTTCGTACGGCCAGCCGGCGCGTGGATTAGCTTCTGGCCAAACACATCGAGCATGAAACAGAGTTTCGGATCGGCTGAACCGGCATGCTTCAGGTGCTGCTCGGCGAACATTAGCGCGAGCAGCGCGCCGACCGTCGCCCGTTCCTGCGCCTCCGGATCTTCGGACAGCCTCTTGGAGAAGGCGAGAAGGATGCCGCCCACAAGCTCCCTGTCGTTCTGCCCGTGCCGGTGCGCCGTCGCGTCCAGGTTCACGCTGACGCCAACCTTCGCGATTGTCAGCAGCGGCAGTGCGCCCGCGATCGCGCGGAATGTGATCTGGCGTTGTACGAGATCGCTGTGACCTTTCTGGAAGAGTCTTAGCGCAGCAATTGAATCCCGACAATCCGTCACGGTCCAATCCGACGCAGCCGCCCCGGCGCCACGATCCGATAGCCGGTCGATCGCTTCGCCAAGATGGTCGCGACCGTCAGGCCCGGCGCATAGATGGCGCGCTATGCTCTGCCGCGCTTCACGGTATTTGGCCACCACGGCGATCTTCGGGAACCGTGCCTCACGGATGATCGCGGTGCGGCGCGGGGCACCGGCTGTCAGATATTCGGCAAGCTGCGCCGCCGAAACACGAGGCTCCGAATTATGGCCGTACTTTTGAGGCGGCTCCGAGCGTATGAACATGCGATTCCCGTGGAGAGGAACACCAGCACAAATTACCTAATTACCAAGCCGCCGCCGATTCGCGGAAGAATTATTTGCGAGCCGCAGTTCCTGCCCATTTTGCCAATTTCCTTGGACAAATATCCTGGGGAGCGTGAGGGGCACAGCCTCTCGCTTGCGGGAGCTTAGCCCCGCCGCCACCAGCCGCGCCACCACATCGGCCGCGCGCATCGACGGCCCGTTTGTTGCCGCCACGGTTCGCCGGCGGGGTTGAGCCGCAAAGCGGATCAACGGGACCGATTGACGCCCATTCGGCGTCAGTCAGGTCGCTCGGGCAGCGCAGCGCGCCGCCGTCGTCGCGACCGCGGTGCTCCGGTCTCCACATCGGCGGCTCCTGCGAAGCGGCTCCGCCGGAGAGAATCGGAAGTGAGCCCAGAGACTCAAGATGTTCCCGGATGGACACTGAGTTCGACTTTCCGCATTTTTGCGGCATCGTGGGGTCGTCCGGCGAACCGGCTGCCGATCGGAACCGCGCGATGATGACGGGGCTCGTGTCGCCGCGATCCAGCAAGTTTTTCACTAGGGAGGAAGGGCGGAGGGCCACGGGAGTTGCAGCGGTTGGCCATGGCCGGGGACCTGACCGATCGCGACGTGGCGGAGCCGCGATCGACCCGACCGCTGCGACTCCCGTGGCCCTCCGTGGCCCTCCGCCCTTCCTCCGTGTTGGAATCCTTGCGATGTCGCAAGCCGAACGATCCGTGCGACGGATGCCGCCGGACCGCGCCAACCGCGGTCATCGTCTGCCCGGTCGGACATGCGGATCGTCGCGCTCAGGATAACGCTTTCGATGTCCCGGCAAGCCTGCGACAGAGTTGAAGTCCCCGCCGGATCGCCCAACCGCGGCATGGAGACTTTTTGCCTCACCGCCTGAAATGCGGAAAGTCGAGCTGAGGCCCCCGCCGTCAGACCAGCTCAAGCCGCAGCTCACGCCCGACCAGGGCCGCGGCGCGTTGCAAGGTTTCGATCGTCACATTCCCCTTCGCCTTCAGGATGCGGTCCACCTGGGCGCGGCTGGTATGCATGCGTTCGGCGAGCGCGGCCTTCGTGATGCCCTGTCGTTCCATCTCCTGGGCGAGCTGCCACGCGACCACGCGGGTCAGCGCTTCGGCCTTCGCGGTCTCGCGGATGCCGTCCTCGGCGAGGAACGCGTCCAAGGTGGTGCCCCAGTGCGGGTTCTTCCTGCTGCTCATGCCTGCATCTCCTGCATCCGCCGCCGCGCCAGGTCCAGCGCGTCCGCCGGCGTTTTCTGCGTCTTCTTGATGAACCCGTGCACCACGCCGATCCGCGCGCCCGCCACGAAGAACAGCAGCCGGGCGATCCGCCGGCTCGGCAGCGACGTGCGCACCTCCCACAGCCCGTTCCCGAGCGGCCGACAGAGCGGCATTCCGATCGGCCAGCCGAATTGCACCGTGGCGAGATCGGTGCCGATCGCCCGCCGGTCCTCCGCCGGCAGGCGCCGCAGCCAGTCGAGGACCGGCTCCGCTCCGCCTGTCGTGCGATAGAAGACGACCGGTATCTCGGTCAGGCGCGCAGCAGGCATTGTCCTGACCCGATATGTATCACAGAAAGTACATCCGGTCAAGGCCGGGCGCAGGCGTGCCGCACAGTGCGGCCACGGCGCCCAAGCCAGCCCGTTCGCGTCCCGCCTGAAAATCGAAGCTCACATACGGGCTCGACCCGGCATCCCCCCCTCAGAACGCCGCGTCCAACAACCCCCGCACCGTCGCCGGCCCCTCGATCCGCCGCGGGTTCGTGTGCACCCAGCGGTCATGCATCGACTCCCGCGCGATCAGGTCAAGCTGGTCCTCCCGCACCCCGACATCGCGCAGCCGCCCCGGCAGCCCGAGTGCGGCGATCAGCGCCGCCACCACATCCGCCGCCGGCTCGCCCGGCCGGCCCATCGCGGTCGCGACCCAGCGCTGCCGCTCCGCCGTCGCCGCCGCGTTGAACCGCAGCACGTGCGGCAGCATGATGCAGGACGTATAGCCGTGCGCCACCCCGGCGGTGCCGCCGAGCACATGGCCGATGCCGTGGCTCGCGCCCTTGCTCACCCCGTTCTGCGACCCCACCACCGACAGCCAGGCGCCCAACTGGCAATCGAGCCGCGCCGGCACGTCGGCCGCATCTTCCTTCACCGCAGCCAGCGCGGGCGCCAGCAGCCGCAGCGCGTGCAAGGAGGTGGCATCGGAAAACGGCTTCGCGTTGATCGCGCACAGGTCCTCGACCGCATGATCCACCGCGCGGATACCGGTCGACAGGAACAGCCATTCCGGCGTGTGCACGGTGATGGCGGGATCCAGGATCACGACGCGCGGAACCATCAGCGCCTGGCCGAAGCTTTCCTTCACCTCCCGCACCGGATCGGTGCAGCCGGCGAAGGCGGTATATTCGCCGGCCGACAGGGTGGTGGGCACGGCGATGGCGCGCACCCCGGGCGGGTGAGTCGGCGGGCGGCGGGTGCTGCCGTCGGCCTCGATACGGGCGCGGAACGCGTCGAGCCCCGCCGGCTCCGTCACGTCGTTGCCGAGGCAGAGGCCGATCATCTTCGCCGCATCCGTGAGCGAGCCGCCGCCCAAGGTCAGCAGCAGGTCCGCGCCCGCCGTGCGCGCCGCGTTGGCCGCATCGACCACATCGGTGCGCGGCGTGTGCGGCGCCATCCGCGTCCACACGCCGGCGATCCGATGGCCGAGCACGGCGCGTAGCCGGTCCAGCAGGTCGGTCTGCCGCGCCAGGGTGTTGCTCGCCAGCACGAAGACGGCGCGTGCGTCGAGACGCTCGACCTCGCGTGCCGCGGCAGTGTCGAACGCCTCGCCGTAGACCACGCGGTCCATGTCGGGGAAGCGGTGGATGCCGGACTGCATGGCGGGCTCCGATCGATCAGAGGGCGAGGAAGGCCAGCAGGGCGGCGGTCTCCGGCCCCGCGGCGGCGTGGTCGGCGGCGATCCGCGCATAAAGCGCCGCGGCGGCGGCGAACAGGGAGGCAGCGGCCGGATCGGCTGCGGTGAAGGCCGCGATCTCTTCCATCTCCGCCACCCAGCGATAGGCCTTGTCGGGCATGCGCGGCACCTGGCGGGCGAGCCAGGCGAGCAACTGCGGCTGGCTCTGCGCCAGCTCCGCCGCCAACGGCGCCGCGGTGCCGGCGCGCGTGGCGGCGAGCAGCATCATGGTGCCGAGCGCGGTGAAGCCCTTGGTGATGCCGGCGTAGGACAGTTTCATCGCCGAGGCGAAACCGATCGGCCCATCCAGCACCGGCAGGTCGAGCCCGTGCTCGCCGAGGACCGCGACCCGATGCGCCTCCGGCCCGGAGAGGTAGATGCGGGTGGTGCGCGCCTCGGCCGTGGGCGGCGGGCCGATGATGCCGGCATCGACGCAGGCGCAGCCGGTCGGCGCCAGCACCGCGGCGATGCGCGCCATCGTCGCCGGGCTGATCGCGTTGCAATCGGCATAGACCGGCTTGCGCGCCGCTGCCGTCAGCGCGGGGGCGAGGCGTTCGGCCAGCGCCACCGCCTCGCCCGGCGGGACGATCGACAGGATGATGTCGGCGGCCGCAATCCCGGCGTCGTCGGTCGCGCGCATGCCCGCCTTGCCGGCGCGCGCGGCGGAGGCGGGGGAACGGCCGGCGAGCGACGTGCGCACCTCAACCCCGTGCGCAGTGAGGCGGGCGGCGACGGCGCTGCCCATGGACCCGGGGGCGATCACGGCGACGATCGGCGGCATGGCGGTTCCTCCTTGGGTTCTGCCGGGCGCGCGGCGAATGCATCACGCCCCCGCCGTTCGGCGACAGACAGGCGCCGACATAGAAGCCCCCGTTCGGGCCGGCGAGCAACAGGGCGGTGGCGGCGATTTCCTCCACCCGGCCGAAGCGGCGGGCGGGCAGGCGGGATTTGAAATCGTCCTGCCAGGCCTGTGGGTCCCGGCGGATCAGGTCGGTGTCGATCGGTCCTGGCGCGATGGCGTTCTTTGCCTGCGGCGCGCCGCAGAACAAGGTTTTCGCATCGACGTCGCCACCAAGCTTCGTCAAGAGCTCGCGGCAAGCAGAAATCCGACGCGCATATTCGCTTGAATTCGCAGTCGAAAAATTCAACCCGGCGCACGACCCACGGCAGATCCCCTCCCGCGCACCGGATGGAATCCGGGCTTCCGGGTCACTCGTCGCTGGGCGGCGTCGTGATCACCAGGAACACGAGATCGCGCAGCCCGGTGTTGTACAGCGCGTGCTCGACCCCCGGCGGGATGTGGATCACGTCATGGGTGCGCACCACGGTCCGTTCTCCGTCCAGCTCCATCAACCCCTCGCCCTCCAGCACGTGGTAGATCTGCTCCTGCACCTTATGCCGGTGCGGCGCCACGTAGCCCTTCGGCTGGTACGACGAAATGCGGTGGTCGAAGCGGCGGGTCGCCGCCGTCTCCGGCGTGACCAGCATCTTCGAATGCGCGTCGTAATGCGCGGGCGGGGTTTCCCACAGCACCTCGGCGATGTTGCGGATGGTCGCACCGTTGCGTTCGATCATCGCCGTGCCTCCGTCCGGTTCAAGACTTCACCAGCGGGCAGCCGCCCTGGTCCAGCGGGCGGAACGCATCGGCACCCGGAACGGTCTCCACCACCTCCAGCAAATCCCACGCGCCATGTGACTCCGCCGGCGTCTTGGCGCGCAGCAGGAACATATCCCGCACCACCGTGCCGTCGAGGCGCAGCTTCCCGTTCTTCGTCATGAAATCGTCGATCGGCAGCGCGCGCATCTTCTCCATCACCGGCCCGGCCGCATCGGTGCCGGCCGCGGCGATCGCCTTCAGATAGTGCGTCACCGCGCCCCAGGTGCTGGCCTGGAACGCCGTCGGCGGCCGGTTCTTGAACCGTTTGGCGAAGCGCGCGGCGAACGCGCGCGATGGCGCGTCATGGTTCCAGTAGTACGGCTGGCTGAACATCGATCCCCTGCGCCAGCGGCAGCCCGAGCGAATGGATGTTGGTCAGCGAGCAGTTCAGCGCCGCCGGAATGATGCCATGACGCAGCATCCCGAACTCGCCCATCTGCTTGCAGATGTTGATGAAATCCGCCCCGCCCGCGGCGATCCCGACCACCTCCGCCCCGGACGCCGCGGCGGCCACCAGGTTGCCGGAGAAATCGCTCTGCCCGAGCGGGGCCAGGCTGTGGCCCAGCACCTGCGCGCCGAGCCCCTTCAGGATCCCGGTTGCATTATCCTCCAGCGAGTGGCCAAAAGCGTAGTCGGAGGTGATGAAGAACCATTTCTTCTTCCCCTGCTTCACCAGATACTCCGCCGGCCCCTTGGCCGCGGAATAATTGTCGTAGGTCCAGTGCACGCCGTAGGGCGAGCACTCCTTGCCGGTCAGGTCGGTGGTGCCGGCCGCAATCACCACATCGACCCGCTGGCGCTGTTGGCACAAGGCCTGCACCGCCAGCGCCACGGCGGAATTGCCGAGGCCGAAGATCGCATCGACCTTCTCCTCGTCGATCCAGCGGCGCGCGACCGACAGGCCGACGTCGACCTTGTTCTGCAGATCGCCCTGGATCACCTGGATCGGCGCGCCCAGCACCTTGGCCCCGAAATCCTCGGCCGCCATCTGTGCCGCGACGTAATCGCCCATGCCCTGCTGGTCGGCGAACACGCCCGACATGTCATCGAGCACGCCGATCTTCACCACGCCATCGGAAATCGCCGGCGCGGCGGAGGCTGGGCGCGCGGCGAGCCAGGCGCAAGCGGGCAGCGCGGCGGCGCCGGCCAACAGGGTTCTGCGTTGCATGGGTCGTTTCCTTATTCGTTACGAAATATCGGATCAGAGCGACAGCCCGGCGGCGGCGAGCGCCTTCAGGAAATTCGGCTCCGGCTGCGGCAGCGGCGGCAGCTCCCAGCTTCCGGTGCCGATCGGGCGGATCTCGCGATCGACCGGCACTTCGATCAGGTAGGGCAGGTTGGCGGCGATCGCGGTGGCGATCGCGTCCTCCACCTCGCCCGCGTGCGTCACGGTGTGGGAGGCGACGCCGAAGGATTTCGCCAACGCCGCGAAATCCGGGCTGTACAGCTCGCGCGATGCCGTCGTTCTGGAAGCTGGTGGCCAGCTCGCGCCCGGCGAACATGCCGTGCTGGATGTCGCGGATCGAGCAGTAGCCGCGGTTGTTCCACACCACCCAGACCACCGGGATGTCGTATTCGACCGCGGTCGCCAGCGCGTGCGGCGTCATCAGGAACGACCCGTCGCCGACGACCGCGACGCAGGGCCGATCCGGCGCGGCGAGCTTGGCGCCGAGGATGCCGGAGGTCGCGAACCCCATCGCCGCGAAGCCCCAGGAATGGATCAACTGGCGCGGGCGCAGCGCATCGAACAACTGGATGATCCAGTTGTGGTGCACGCCGACGTCGCTCGCGACGATCGCGTTCTCCGGGATGGCGCGCGACAGCGCGCGCATCAGCCGTTCCGGACGCAACGGCATCGCGTCCGACACGGCAAGCCCCCCCTGGTAGCGCTGCCACACCTCGCGCCCGTGGCGCAGCCGCGCCAGCCAGGCCTCGCGCGCGGGCGGGGCGACGGCGGGACGCGCGCCCAGCGCCGCGTTCAGCCAGGCGAGGCTGGCGCGCGCGCAGCCCAGGATCGGCAGCTCGGCCGGATAGTTGCGGCCCAGCTCGGACGGATCGATGTCGATCTGGATCAGCCGCGACGGCGGGATCGACAAGCGTGTAGCCGTCCAGCCAGGCGCTGGTGGCGCGATCGTCGAAGGTGAAGCCGAGCGCCAGGATCACGTCGGCGTTCTTGGTCGCGTCGTTGGCGGCATAGGTGCCGTTGCGGCCGATCGAGCCGAACGCCAGCGCGATGCGCGCTCGCTGATCGCGCCCTTGCCGTTCGGGCTGGTGACGACCGGAATGCCCATCGCGGTCGGCGAATGTGGTCAGCCCCGCGGTCGCTTCGGCGAGCAGCACGCCCTGGCCGGCGATGATGACCGGCCGCTTGGCCGCGCAGCAGCAGGTCGAGCGCGGCGGCCAGCGCGTCCGGCGCTGCCCGGCGTGCTGTTGCGGATCCGGCCCGAGGCGACGCGGCGGGACCACCTCCGCCTCCTCCACGAATACGTTCAACGGCACGTCGAGATTGACCGGCCCGGGACGGCCGGACGTCATCAGCTCCCACCCTTGGCGCACCGCGAGCGGCAGCATGTCGACCCGGGTCGGCTGGTAGCTGCGCTTCACGTAGGGTCGGATCGACGGAGGGGAAATCGCCCTGATAGTGCCGCCCGGTTTCCTGGAACGGCTGCCGGTTGAACTGGCTGGTCGGCACGTTGCCGGTGATGGCGAAAAAGGCCGAGCTGTCCATCATCGCCGCGGCCAGCGCCATCACGATATTGGCCGAGCCGGGGCCGCAGGAGGTGAAGGTCGCGACGGGTTCGTTGCGCACCTTGAAATAGGCGTCGGCCATGTGGCCGGCGGACTGCTCATGGTGGGTGGAGATGGTGCGGATGCGGTTCTGCGCCTTGAACGCGGCGTCCAGGAAGCCGACGTTGCCGTGCCCACACAGGCCGAACAGATAAGGCACCTTTTGGCGGATCAGGAAGTCGACGATGATATCGGCGCCGTTCATCACGGCGCGTTCGCTGCGGTCCATGGTCGTTCTCCCGGAGTCCGGTTTGTGATCGTTACGTTCAGGCGGCCCTGTGCTCAGGCGGCATCATGCATCGTCGGGCTGCCCAGCATGCGCGAGATGCGTCCGGCGGTGGCCTTCACCTGCGGCACCAGCGCGGCAATGCGCGCCGCGTCCATGCGCATCGCCGGGACCGAAACGGCCACGGCGGCGCAGGGTCGCCCGGTGTGGTCGGTGATGGCCGCGCCGAGGCAGCGCAAGCCGGTCTCCATCTCCTCGTCATCCAGCGCCTAGCCCTGCGCGCGCACCCGGTGCAGCGCCGCGCGCAGGGCGGCGGGATCGGTGATCGTGTGCGCGGTGAAGCGACGCGAGGCCGCGCGCGGCGAACGCATCGACCTCGGCATCCGGCAGTTGCGCGAGCAGCACCTTGCCGAGCGCGCCGGCATGGGCGGGCGTGCGCTTGCCCACGAAGGCGTGCATGCGCACGAGCCGCGTGCCGTCCACCGCCTGCACGCAGATCGCCTCCCCATCATACAGGATGCCGACATGCACCGTCTCGCCGGTGTCGCGCGCGAGGTCCTGCAGCGGCGGCAGCGCCTGCCAGCGCAGTTGCTCGTGGCGCACCGCGGCCGAGCCCAGGGTGTGGATGCGCATCCCGAGCGAATAGCGGCCGGTCTCGGGGTCCTTCTGCAGGTACCCGAACGCCTCGATCGTATGCAGGATGCGGAAGATCGTCGGCTTGGTCTGGCCGAGCTCGGCCGCCAGTTCGGCCAGGCTCCAGCTTTTCTGCCGGGTGAAGCAGTCGATCACCTCCAGCCCCTTGTGGAGGGAGCCGAGAAGGTAGGGGTCGCGGGACTCGGCGTTTCGCATGGCGGAATAGTGACCGTGTTTCTGTAACGCCGTTTCGTAAGGCGGTTTCCCGTCCCATGCAAGCCCACCGGGCAACCGCCGCCCGGGCCATCGTTTTGGCCGGTGCGGTCCGGCCAACTGCGATTGCCCTGGCGGTTGCCTTCCCCTTTCGCAGGCGCAAAATGCCGCCATGCTGATCGCCCGCGCCATGTCCGACCTCCGCGCCGCCACCGCCCGCCTGCGCCAGCACGCGCCGGCCCTGGCCCTGGTCCCCACCATGGGGGCGCTGCACGACGGCCACGGCGCGCTGGTGGCAGCGGCGGTCGGCACCGGGGCCGCGACGGTCGCCTCGATCTTCGTCAACCCGTTGCAGTTCGGGCCGGCCGAGGACCTTTCCCGCTACCCGCGCGACGAGGCGGGCGATCTGGCGAAGCTGGAGGCCTGGGGCTGCGCCCTGGCCTGGCTGCCGGATGTGGCCGTCATGTACCCCGAAGACGGTGCCACCACGATCGTCCCCGAAGGTCCGGCCGAGGGCTGGGAAGGCGGGGTCCGGCCCGGGCATTTCCGCGGTGTGGCGACGGTGGTGGCCAAGCTGTTCGGCCAGGTGGGGGCAGAGGCAGCGTATTTCGGCGAGAAGGACTGGCAGCAGTTGCAGGTGGTGCGGCGCATGGTTGCCGACCTGCACCTGCCGGTGACCGTCGTCGGCGTGCCCACGGTACGGGAGGCGGACGGGCTCGCGCTGTCGTCGCGCAACCGGTACCTGACGGAGGCGGAACGGACGCGTGCACCGGCGCTGCATCGCGCGCTGGCGCGGGCGGCGGCGGCACTGGCCGGCGGGGCCGCGGCGGCGGCGGTGCTGGCGGCGGAGCGCGCTGGGCTGGAACGGGACGGGTTCGCGGTGGACTATCTGGCGCTGGTCGATGGGCCGTCCCTGCGCGCGATCGCCGCAGCGCGGGCGGGCGCACGGCTGATCGTGGCGGCGCGCATAGGTGCGGTGCGGCTGATCGACAATCTGGCAGTCGCGTAAGGGGACGTGGCCAGCCCGAAGCCGCCGGCTCCGAGCCGCATCGCGCCACCCGCCCTTGACCCATGGCGCCACCGGCCGAGTATCCCGCCGACCAAGGAGGACCGCTCATGCCGAACGACGCCGCAACCGCCCCGCACCCCGAAGCCGAGACCGACCACCTGCCGCTGTCGGGCCTGGTCGTGCTCGACCTCACCCTGGCCCGCGCTGGCCCCACCGCGGTGCGCCACCTCGCCGACTGGGGCGCGACCGTCATCCGCATCGAGCCGCCGCCGACCCCGGGCGCGGAGGACATCGCCGGCAACCGGCACGGCTTCGACTTCCAGAACCTGCATCGCAACAAGCGCGCGATCCAGCTCAACCTGAAGGACCCCGCCGGCCACGAAGCCTTCATGCGCCTGGCGCGCAAGGCCGACGTCGTGATCGAGAACATGCGCGCCCAGGTGAAGCACCGGCTGAAGGTGTCGTACGATGACGTGCGCGCGGTCAATCCGCGTATCGTCTACGGCAGCATCAGCGGCTTCGGCCAGGACGGGCCCTATGGCCACCGCGCCGGCGTCGATCAGATCGCCCAGGGCATGGGCGGGCTGATGTCGATCACCGGCCTGCCCGGCCAGGGCCCCGTGCGGGTCGGCATCCCGATCGATGACCTCACCGCCGGCAACCTGCTGGCGATGGGCATCATGATGGCGCTGTTCGACCGCACCCGCACCGGCGTCGGCCGCTGGGTGCACGACATCCCTGCTGGAAGCGCAGATCTTCATGCTCGACTTCCAGGCCGCGCGCTGGCTGATGGCCGGCGAGGTCGCGAAACAGGCCGGCAACGACCACCCGACCGGCATCCCGACCGGCGTGTTCCCGACCTCCGACGGCAGCATCAACATCGCCGCCAGCTCGACCCGGGTATGGGAACGCTTCTGCGACGCGATCGGACGGCCGGACTGGAAGGCCAAGGAGGAATGGAAGACGCAGAAGGGCCGCAGCGGCGATCGCGTCACCATCAACGGCGCGATCGGCGAGATCACCCGCACGCAGCCCGCCGCGCACTGGATCGAGCTGTTCGAGTCGAACGGCATCCCGTGCGGGCCGATCTATACGATCGACCAGGTGTTCGCCGACCCGCAGGTGAAGCATCTCGGCATGGCACGTATGATGAAAAGTCCGGTGATCGGCGAGAAGCCGGTGGTCGCCTCGGCGCTCAACATCTCCGGCTTCTCCAAGGACATCCGCCTGGCGACGCCGGAGGCGGGATCGAGCACCGACGCGGTCCTGCGCGACGTCGGCTACAGCGACGGCGAACTTGCAGAGATGCGCAGCAAGGGAGTGATCTGACCATGGACACGGTTACCGCAACGACGCGCGAATACGCCGGCGGCAAGATGCTGGCCGCGGTGGAAGGCGGCGTCGGGCTGGTCACGTTCAACCAGCCCGAGAAGCGCAACGCCATGTCGATCGAGATGTGGCAGGGGCTGGGCGACATCCTGGATGGGTTCGCTGCCGATCCGGCGGTGCGGGTGGTCGTGCTGACCGGGGCAGGGGACAAGGCGTTCGTTTCGGGCGCGGATATCAGCCAGTTCGAGAAGAACCGCGGCAACGCCGATGCGCAGGTGGAATACGACCGGCTGACCAGCGCCGGGCGCGGCAAGCTCGCCGGCTTCGCCAAGCCGACGATCGCGCGCATCCGCGGCTTCTGCCTCGGCGGCGGGCTCGCGATCGCGATGCAGACCGACCTGCGCATTGCGGGCGAAAGCAGCCAGTTCGGGATTCCCGCCGCCCGACTCGGAATCGCCTATGCGTTCGACGGGCTGCGCAAGCTCGTGCAACTGGTGGGGCCGGCGCATGCACGCATGATCCTGTACACCGCGAACCGGATCGGGGCGCGGGAAGCGGAACGCATCGGCCTCATCAACCAGGCGGTTGCGGACACGGCGCTGGACGAGGTGGTGCTGGGGATCGCGCGTACCATCGCCGACAACGCGCCGCTGTCGATCGCGGCGTCCAAGCTGACGATCAACGAGGTGTTGAAGGATCCGGCGGATCGCAACCTGGATGCGGTGCGCCGCGCCGGGGCGACCTGCTTCGACAGCGCGGATTACAAGGAAGGCCGGAGCGCGTTCCTGGAGAAGCGGCGGGCGGCGTTCACCGGGCGCTGAGCCAGGGTACACAGAACGGCCGGGGCCTGGGCCCCGGCCGTTCCCGTTGCGCAGGCTGCCGGGGATCAGAAGATGGTCCAGGCGTAGAGCATGAAGGCGTTGTTGTCGCCTGCGTTGCGCCCAAAACCGTCGTAGTTCGAGCTGGCGCCGTTGTAATCGGTGTAGAACATGTATTCGGCGCCGATCTTCAGATTGGCCCAGGGGCGCCACGGCGATTTGTCCTTGCCGAACGGTACCCAGTCGGCTTCGATGCTGAAGCCGTTATAGTTGGGCGAATTGTTGGCATAGCCCACGAAGTCCGAACCGAGCTGGGCGCCCGTCTGATAGGCGATCGGGTTGGTCGATCCCCAGCCGGCGAACCAGCCCAGGGTGACGCCATAGGTGTTTTCGTACCAGGTACCTGGGCGCTCAGGTTGATCGTGTTCAGCCCGTAGTCGGACCCTACGCTGGTGCCGTTGGCGGCGTTGTAGCTCGCGCTGCTGGCGGTGAGGTTCTGGTTCTCGTGCACGAAGATGCCCTGCACGGTGACGGTATGCTTGCCGGTGCCAAGGAACTGGTAGCCGCCGTCGATCGCATAGTCGGTGTAGCTGTCCTGACCGGTGCCGAACAGCGGGTTGATGTTGGCGTGCAGCATGGTGAAACCGGCCCACGCGGCGTTGTTGCCCCAGTCCCATTCGTAGGCGCCGCGGACGTAGGGCATGAGGTTGTTGCTGACCGGCCCGCCCTGGGTGCCGAGCCGCGAGGACAGCCACGGGCTTTGCGCCCCGTAGGCGCCGGCTTCCAGATAGAGATGCTCGTTGTACCAGGCATAGGCCGTCACGCCGATGACGTTGCCGGCGAAGGCGCCGTTGAGTAGGGAACTGGCGCCCGGCATGATCTGAAGCTGGCTCGTATAGAACGGGTAGCCCCAGGCGAAGGTGCTGTTGTACGGGTCCTGCACCGTCGGGTTGTTGTTCACCGACACGCCCAGGGTCAGATCGTTGCCGAAGGCCTGGACGGTCGTGACGTAGGGACGCAGGTCGGTGTTATCCAGAACGAAGGTATTGTCGAAGTCGGAATACGTCATCTGGATGAAGCCGCCGGTGTGGCTGGTGAGGCCGCCGGCGATGAAGAGGCTGATCTGGTCGAGCGACGGATTGTTGTTGTTGTTGTAATGCTGCGGCACGGCGTCGGCCGGGTAGTCCTTGCCGACATGGGTGAACGAGGTCATCGCCATGGCCGACAGCGGGATATGCGCTTCCAGGCCGGAACCGCCGCGTTGCGTATAACCGGTGATCTTGAACGCCCGCCCGAACGGGGTGAGCTGTGGGCCGAACCCACCGACATGGCAGGCGGTACAGGGCTGCCCGGTCTGGGAGGCGAAGGCCGGCAGCGCATCCGCCCGATGCTGCTGGGTGAACAGCATGGACGCGGCGACCACCATCCCGCCCAGGCCGAGGGCCAGGGCACCGGCGGTGCGGTATTCAACGGATTGCATCCCCGTCTCCTTTCAATGACATGGCGGCAATCTCATTACCAGACTGCGGGCCGTCGTTGATCCAGATCAACCACAAGCGGTTCGGTTGGCGAGTGTGGCTATTTCAGAGTTGCGAGGAAGGCGATCAGGTTGGCGCGCTTGGTGGCGTTCTTCAGGCCGGCGTAGGGCATCTTGGTGCCGGGCACCACGTTCTGCGGGTCGTCGAGGTACTTCTCCAGGACATCGGGGGTCCAGACCAGGTTGGCGTTCTTGTTGGCGACCGAATAGTCGTAGCCGGCTTCCGATCCGGTATGCCGGCCGACCACGCCGAACAGGGACGGGCCGATCTTGTTCTGCCCCGCCTGGTCGGAATGGCAGATCGCGCATTGCGACTGGAACACCTGCTTGCCCGCGGCCGCGTCCGCGGCGCGCGCCGTGCCGCCGCCCGCGATCGCGCCGAGCACGCCGAGCGCGACGATCGCAGCCGGCACGACACCAGAACTGAAACAGGACATGCCCGGTCCTCCATATTTGCCGAAGCCACCTTATACCTTCGCGCGGCGCATCGGAATAGCTCCGTTGCACCTGCGCGAGAAATGGGTCTATCCTAGGAAAGGTTACGGCAAGACCCAGCGGCCAAGGAGGAAATCCCGATGACCGGCACCGCTTCCCGCCTCGCCCATCTGTCGCGTCGCACCTTGTCGCGCCGCCGGGCGCTTGCCGGCGGCCTTGCGGTCGCGTCGCTGCCGTTGGCGTCCGTGCGCGCCCGCGCCGCCGCGCCGATTCGAATCGGCTTTCCGGTGCCGCTCAGCAGCCCCTACGCGGACGAAGCGATCGAGATGGTGCGCGGTGCGCGCACCGCGATCGCGATGTTCAACGACACGGGCGGGCTGGCCGGCCGCCCGGCCGACCTGGTGGTGCGCGACTTTCGCATGGACCCGAAGGTTGCAGTCCCAGGCATGCTCGAACTCATCAGGTCGGGTGTCGATTTTCTGAGCGGCGGCTTGTCGCCGGGGGTGCAGCTCGCCATCAACGCGGCGGCGCGCAAGCATGACATCCTCTACAACGCGTTGTCGCAGTCCGACCAGATCGTTGCGCTACCGGCCTGGGGGCCGACCACCTTCCACGAAGGCCCGACGCCGCATATGTCGAGCCACGTGCTCGGCGATTACGCCTTTCCCCAGTTCGGCCAGCGGGTCGCGTTCCTGGCGGTGAACTATTCGGTCGGCAAGGAGCTGGTCGCGGGACTGAAGAGCGCCGGCAAGCCGCACGGCATCACGCCGGTGGCCGAGGTCTACCATCCGGTCGGCACCACCGATTTCACGCCCTATCTGCAACGCATCATCGCGGCCAAGCCGAGCATCGTCTTCTTCTGCAACTATGGCCCGGACCAGCAGGTACTCGGTGCAGCAGGCCGCCTGGGCGGGCCTCAAGAACGGCGCCAAGCTCGCGGTGCCGGTCATCTCCATGACCGCGCGGCTCGCTGCCGGGTCGGAAGCCTACGAAGGCGTGATCGGTTGCGCTTCGTACTACTGGCGGCTGGAGGACAGCATCCCCAGCGCCAACACCTTCAACCGGCGCTACCGCGAACTGAACGAGGGGCGGGTGCCGACCGGCTACGCCGCACTCGGCTTCGCCGGTCCGATGACCTTGCTCACCGCGGCGAAGCAGGCCGGCGGCACCGCGACGGCGCAGGTGCGGGCCGCGATGCTGGCGATGAAATACGACCTCTACAAAGGTCCGGAATACTATCGCGCGTGCGACCACCAGGCGGTGCAGACGAT
This sequence comes from uncultured Pseudomonadota bacterium, assembly GCA_963832525.1. Lineage (GTDB taxonomy): Bacteria > Pseudomonadota > Alphaproteobacteria > Acetobacterales > Acetobacteraceae > JAJZVS01. The sequence continues at coordinate 31,372 of CAWHUC010000007.1, read as the reverse complement.
GCTGGTGCTGGAAAGCCGCTTCACCGCCGACGCGGCGGATCGCGACGTGTTCAGCATCGTCAAATCCTACCCGGCGAGCGAGGCCTATCTCGCGACCTGCGCGGCGGAAGGGCACAAGTAGCGGCGGCAACCATCCGGCGCCCCGCGCCGGGGCGCCCCCTCTTGTCCGGCCGGGGGGCGCGTGCGACGGACAGAAGAGGTACCGCGCCGAGGCCCCGCCATGCACGCCCCCATCGACTGCGACCTCCATCCGACCGTTCCCGGCCTCAAGGCCCTGCTGCCGCATCTCGACCCGATCTGGCGCGAGACCGCACTCCGCCGCGGCCTCGATGAACTGGTGCCGATCTCCTATCCGGCGAACGCGCCGCTCACCGTCCGCGCCGACTGGCGCGGGGAGGGCGGGCAGGGGGCCTCCGGCGCCGAGCGCCTCGCCGCCGAGGCGCTCGCCCCGTTCGGCACCGGCACCGCGATCCTGAACTGCCTGTACGGCGCCCAGGTGCTGTTCAGCGACGACCTTGCCGCCGCGTTCTGCCGCGCGTTGAACGATTGGGTGGCTGCCACCTTCCTGGATCGCAACCCGGCCTTCCGCGCCTCCATCGTCGTGCCGATGACCAACGCCGAGCTGGCGGTGGACGAGATCGAACGCCGCGCGCCGGACCGCCGCTTCGTTCAGGTGTTGCTGCTGGTGGGCGGGGAAATCCCCGCCGGAAGGCGCGCCAACTGGCCGATCTATGCGTGCGCCGAGCGCCACGGGCTGCCGATCGGCATCCACGCCGGCAGCCTGTATCGGCACCCCACCACGCCGGTCGGCTGGGCCACGACCTTCACGGAAGACTACGTCAGCCAGGCCACCGCCTTCGCCTCCGCGCTCACGTCCCTGGTCGCCGAGGGCGTGTTCGCGAAATTCCCCGCGCTGACCGTGGTGCTGCTCGAATCGGGCGTCTCCTGGCTGCCGGCGCATCTCTGGCGGCTGACGAAGTTCTGGAAGGGGCTGCGCAGCGAGATCCCCTGGGTCACCGATCCGCCCACCACCCTGGTGCGCGAGCGGGTGCGGCTCACGTTGCAACCATTTGACGGCCCGCCCGAGCCGGCCCATGTTTCGCGGCTGATGGACCATCTCGGATCGGACGAGATGCTGTTGTTCTCCACCGACTATCCGCACTGGCAGTTCGACGGGGCCGCGGCCCTGCCGGATGGGCTCGATCCGGTGCTGGCGCGCAAGATCATGGTGGACAATCCGCTGAAGACCTATCCGCGGCTGAGGGAGACCGCCCCATGACCATCGATGTCCCGCCCGGCGACGTGCGTGCGCAGGTCGGCCCGGTGCCGGCCAGCAGCACCCGCCTTGCCATCGCCGATTGCGACATCCATCCGCGCCCGGCAGGGGCGGGCATCGGCGGGGTCAGCCGCTCGCTCTATCCCTACCTGTCGCAGCGCTGGCGCGAGCACGTCGAGACCTATGGCGTGATCTATCGCCAGCCCTGGCAGAAGGGGCCGGCCTATCCGAAGGCGCAGCCGCAGGCGTGCCGGCGGGACGCCTGGCCGGCGGGGGCGATGCCGGGCAGCGACCTCGGGTTCATGGCGGCGCAGCACCTCGATCCCAACAACGTCGGCTTCGGGCTGTTGAACCCGCTGACCTCGGGGCAGGGGGCGATGAACCCCGAGCTGTCGGCCGCCATCACGCATGCGACGAACGAGTGGCAGATCGCGGAATGGACGTCGCGGGACCAGCGTCTGCACGGCTCCGTGGTGGTGCCGTATGAGGACGGGCCGGCGGCGGCCGCCGAGATCGCGCTGCGCGCCGGGGACAGGAACTTCGCCCAGGTGCTGCTGCTGACCCGCACCGCCGAGCCGCTCGGCCAGCGCCGCTACTGGCCGATCTACGCCGCCGCGGCGGAGGCCGGGCTGCCGATCGGGATCCACGCCTTCGGCTACGGCGGCTGGCCGATCACCGCGGCCGGCTGGGGATCGTACTACATCGAGGAAATGGTCGGCCACGCCCAGGCCCAGCAGGCGGCGCTCGCGAGCCTGATCCTGGAGGGCGTGTTCGAGCGCTGGCCGGGGCTGAAGGTGGTGCTGATCGAGGGCGGCCTCGCCTGGGCCGCCGCCTTCGCCTGGCGGCTCGATCGGCATTGGGCCAAGCAGCGGGCGGAAGTGCCGCAGGTGAAGCGCCCGCCGTCCGAATACATGCGGACCAACGTGTGGTTCACCACCCAGCCGGTGGAGGAACCCGAGCCGCGCCGGCACCTCGCCGAGGCGATCGAGTGGATCGGCTGGGACCGGGTGCTGTTCGCGACCGACTATCCGCATTGGGATTTCGACGATCCCGCGCACGCGCTGCCGATCCGGATGACGGAGGCGCAGAGGCGGATGGTGTTCCGGGATAACGCGCGGGCGGTGTTCGGGGCGTAGGCGGGGGGCATCCGGGTTCGGTAGGACCCATCGGGGATCGTTGCCCCGATGGGGACGCTGCTTGCCGCCAGTGCGCGGCCCCGAAATGACCCGCACGATTCGCTCCCGTCCCACCCGCGTATCTCTGAAATTGACGCGGCGTCACCGGACGACCCGCCAGACCGCGAGACCACCGTGATCCCTTGCTTTGCCACCCTCCCGGCGCGTCTGATCGTCAATCCGCGCCGCGACCCGGGTCCCTACGGCGAGCCGTTGCAGACCATCCTCTCGCTTGCTGGTGCCGCCGCTGCCGGCCGCGAAATCGCCGCCTGGCCGGGCTATGCGGCGACACCGCTGGTCGGCCTCCCGCCGCTGGCCGACACCCTGGGCGTGGCCAGCATCGACTACAAGGACGAATCTGGCCGCTTTGGGCTCGGCAGCTTCAAAGCCCTGGGTGGTGCCTACGCGGTATACCGCCTGTTGGCCGACCGGGTCGAGGCCGAGACCGGCCAGCGGCCGAGCGCGGCCGACTTGGCCGCCGGCCGCCATGCCGTCCGGACCCGTGGGGTGACCGTGGTCTGCGCCACCGATGGCAACCACGGCCGCTCCGTCGCCTGGGGCGCCCGGATGTTCGGCTGTGGCTGCGTGATCTACATCCACGCCACGGTCAGTCCCGCCCGGGCGGAGGCGATCGCCGCCTATGGGGCGCGCGTGATCCGCACCGCGGGTACCTACGACGACGCCGTGCGCCAGGCAGCACAGGATGCGGTCGCCGACGGCTCGATCGTCGTTTCGGATACCTCTTATCCCGGCTACATGGACATCCCCCGCGACGTCATGCAGGGCTATACGGTGCTGGTGGAAGAGACCCTGCGTCAGCTCGCCGCCCGGCGTGAGGCGCCTCCCACCCACGTCTTCGTGCAGGGCGGCGTGGGCGGCCTGGCTGCCGCGGTGACTGCCCATCTGTGGGACACCTTGGGTCCCGATCGGCCGTTCGTCGTCCTGGTCGAGCCGGAGACCGCCGCCTGCCTCTGCGCCAGCGCCGAGGCCGGGCGAGCGGTGGCGGTGGACGGTGACCTCGATACCATCATGGCCGGCCTGGCCTGCGGGGAACCGTCGCTGCTGGCCTGGCAAATCCTTGATCCGGGTGTCGGCGCCTTCATGACCGTCGCCGACGAGGCGGCGGAGGAAGCCATGCGGCTGCTGGCCCGCGGCGAGGCCGGAGCCCGCTTGGTCAGCGGCGAGTTGGGGGCCGCCGGGCTGGCCGGGCTGCTGTGCCTCGCCGCTCGCGACGACTGGCGTCGGGCGATCGGGCTCGACGGACGGTCGCGGGTCCTGCTCATCGGCAGCGAAGGAGATACCGATCCGGTGGCCTATCGCCGCATCGTCGATGGCGCCGCGGCCGCCCGCCCGGTGCACCAATGACGACCGCCCGCGATGAGCCGAAGGCCTCGGGACCGAGCGGCTCGTAACCGGCCTCGTGGGTCGGCATCGCCATCGCGGTCACCAGGGTTCCCACGTGCCAGGGTTCCCACGTGCAAGACGCTATTGCCCGGCGCGGGGCGCTTCCCGGCGCATGTGATGCACCCCGCGCATCGGCGGGCACTGCAGCGCAGCCGTAACGAGCCGGGCCGCCAGTTCGGACAGGTTGAACGGGGGCTGGGTGCGGACCGTCTCCTCGGCCGTCGCGAACGCCCGGAGCGCCTCGAACGGTGACAACAGCCGCGGCGGACCGAAGCCCAGGCAGCGCCCACCGGCATAGCGCACCCGCAGATCGAGCCAGACCCCATGCATCGCGAAGCCAGCTCGGCCCTGAGCGGTCACCTCGGTCCGCGTGCCGAGCCCGGTCGCATGTTCCAGATAGGCGCGCCGGTAGAACCCATGCAGCGTCACCCGCGCGGCGATCAGTCCTTCCGCGACCGGATCGGGCAATGTGCCATAGACCCGCAGGTGCAACGCCACGCCGAGATCCATCAGGTGATCGAACGCATACTGCGCCAGCCTGCCATGATCGAGGCCGGGTTCGCCGCGCCGGAACGGCAGGCCGAGCTTGCGCAGGGATTTGATGTAATGCCGAAACGTGAGATCGGGCGCGCCGGCACTGAAACCCGCGGCTTCCAGTACCCAGACCACCTGGCCGTAGCTGAGCGAGAGATCGGGCACCAGCGCGCTGGTCAGTTTCGCGGTCGTGGGAAGGGTGATCTCCTTCATGGCCGGGACCTCCGGGAGAGAGCCGCATCAGCGCGGTGCTCAGTCGCCGCCGGGCTTGCTGCCGATCGGGTGCACGGGCGGGCCGCCGTGTCGTATGGCGCTCCAGTGCAGGATATGTCCGGCCGGCACCAGCGGATCGAGCAGCGCCAGCGCGGCGTGCACCACGTGCGGCCGATCGAAGAACTCGATCACCAGCGGCAGATCGACATTGAGCCGCAGGATGTCCGCGGCGTGCACCTCGCCGCTGTCGCCGAAGCCGGCGATGGCGCGGAATACCACCACGCCCTGCATTCGCTGCTGGTCGTGCAGGATGTTGAGCACCTCCTGCAGCAGAGACTTGCGCTTGCCGTGATCGGCTTCGTGGATATAGATGCGCGCGACCGTCACGTCGTCGTCCATGTCCGCCTCCCTACAGGTTGCGTGCGATATAGGCGCCGAAGAAGGCGCAGCCGAGGCCGAGCACAAGCGACAGCCCCTGGTACAGCACCGACTTCAGCGCCTCGCCCTGCTCGTACAGCAGCAGGGATTCCATCTGGAACGTGGAAAACGTGGTGTAGCCGCCGAGGAACCCGGTCAGCACGCCGGTGCGTAGCGCCGGCGAAAGGGTCAGTCGCTCCAGGGTTTCGATGAACAGGAAGCCCATCAGGAAGCTGCCCATCAGATTGATGCTGAGGGTCGCATAGGGAAAATCCGCGCCCCAGATCGTCTGCACCAAACTCGCCTGCGCGAAGCGCGCCCAGCAGCCGAGGGTTCCGAAAAACGCAATCGCGATGTAGGTCCACATCCGTTGCATCGTCTTTCATCGCTGGATCAGGGTCAGCCCCAGGATGATCACGAGCAGCAGCCCGATCAGCCCGAGATAGAAATTGAGGTGGCCCGATTGCAGTGCCCGCAACCGGGCCGAGACGGCGCGCACCAGCCGCACCGCGGGGGCGAACAGATAGGGGCCGAACACCGGCGCCACGTCGTGGCTGAACGTCAGCCGGGTGACGAAATACTCGCGGCCCGTGGTCTCCCGCGTCGTCTCCGACGTCGGGCGATAGACGAAGCTGTAGAAGGTGCGGAGCGCGTTGGAGAACGTGAGCGCGGTGGTCGCGGTGCGCGCGATGTCGGGCGCGGAGCCGCCGTACCAGACCGGCGCGCGCCGTACCGGATGCGCCGCCCGCGCGAGCGCCAGCAGCCCGATCGGCAGCAGCGCCAGCAGCGGCATGACGATCACCAGCAGGCTCGGCGAGATGAACGCGAAATGTGCGGTCAGCGGCACCAGCAACGGTCCGTCGCGCATCAGCGCCGGCGCGGCAACCCCGAACCGGTTCAGCGCGGCACCGGCCAGCGCGGAGAGCCAGAGCGGCATCCCGACCGCAAGCGCCAGCACCAGCCCGCCGAGCACCGCCACCGCCGCAACCACGCCCGCGCCGACCCGGCCCGCCACATGGTTGCCGGCGCCCAGCAGCCCGATGCCGAACAGTTTCACGAAGGTGGCGAAGGCCACCGCCGCGGTCAGCGCCAGACCCGCGCCCGGCCAGCGCCAGCACCAGCCGCCCGCCCATGCCCGGCAGGTGGAAGCCCTGGAACACGGTCTGGAACACGAACCATTCGCTGACGAACCCGGCCTGCGGCGGCATCGCGGCGAGGCTCATGGCCGCGAACAACGCCCCCGCGCCGAACCCGAAGGCCGTGCGCCTGGTCAGCAGCGCGTGGCGGATCTCGTAGCGCCCGGTGGCCGCGAACACGCCGTCCGCGGTCAGGAACAAGGTCCCCTTTGCCAGCGCGTGGGCCGCCAGATGCAGCAGCGCCACGGTCCAGGCGAGACCCGCCAGCGCGGCCAGCCCGCTGGCGCGGAACATCAGCGCCGCGCCCAGGGCGGTGACCGCGATCGCCGCGTTCTCGGCCGAGGAGAAGCTCAGCAGGGTGCGCCAGTCGTCCTGCTGGAAGGCGTACAGCACCGCCAGGATCGCGCTCAGCACGCCGACGATGACGATGAAGATGCCAAGCCCGTACGCACCCGGTCCCGGCAGCCATGTCAGCACGCCGCGGCTGAGGCGCGAAGAACGCGGCGTTCAGCACCACGCCGGACAGGATCGCCCCGGACGCGCCGCTGCCGGCGCCGTAGGCGGCGGGGAACCACTCGTAGAACGGCAGCAGGCCGAGCTTGGCGCCGAAGCCGATCACCAGCAGCACGCCGACCACGATCCCGCACCCAGCCCGGTAGCGCGATGCCGGCGGCGGCGAAGCCGGCGAAGGACAGGCTGCCGGAGGCGGTCACCAACGCGAGGAAGGCGATCAGCAGCGCCACCGCGCCCACTTCCAGCAGCCCCAGCATGAACAGCACCGGCGTGCCGGGTGCGAGCGCCATGCGCTCGCCCAGGATCATCACCGCGCCGCCCAGGCTCATCACCTCCCAGGCGATCAGGAAGCCGCCGGCGTTCTGCATCCCGAACACGCCGAGCGCGCCCAGCAGGCTCAAAGCGGCGCCGAACAGCCATCCCGCCCGTCCGGCCGGCATCGGCGCCGCGAGCCAGGTGGCCCAGGCGGCGGGGGCGAGGCCGAAGCCCATCAGCCACAGCCCGTCCGGCGCGATGCGGAAGCCGAAATGTTCCCCGGCCATCGCGAGCGGCAAGGTCACCGGCGCCGTGCCTCCGGGCAGCGCCACGATCGCGGCGGCGATTCCCGCCAGCGCGCCCAGCCCGAGCGCGGCGCGCACCACGACCAGACCGCGCCCGGTCAGCGCCAGCATGCCGCCCGCCGCCCACAGGATCGCCGCCAGGGCGAGCAGCTCATTCGGCACGGCGCCCTCCCTGCCGTCCCCCTTGGACACGCTGCGGCGCGCGGCCCTGGAACATCAGCAGCGCCGCGATGATTGCCGCCGGATTGGGCGGGCAGCCGGGCAGGTAGAGATCGACCGGCAGCACGCCGTCGAGCCCGGTGCCGCAGGCATAGCCGCCGGCGGCGATTCCGCCGGAGACGGCGCAGGTGCCCACCGCCATCACCCAGCGCGGCTGCCGGCATCGCCTCCCAGGTCGCGCGCAGCGGGACCAGCATGGCGTGCGTCACCGGGCCGGTGACCAGCAGCAGGTCGGCGAAGCGCGGCGAGGGGGTGAAGAAGATGCCGAGCCGGTGCAGGTTGTAGAAGGGGTTGTTCAGCGCCTGCAGTTCCGATTCACAGCCATTGCACGAGCCGGCATCGACGTGGCGAATATGCAGGCTGCGGCGGAAGGCGCGCTGCCCGGCGGCGGGTTCGGCGGCGGGCGCCGGGCGTTTCCGACCAGACGAGATCCTCGCGCCGGCGCACGCCGAAGGCCCAGTCGTGCGAGGGGCTGAGCGCGCCGGTCGGGCAGGCCTCGGTGCAGAGCTGGCAGACCACGCAGCGCCCGTAATCGACGGCGATCCCGCCCGGGGCGTCGACGCGCGGCGCGATCGCCTCGGTCGGGCACACCGCGGCGCAGTCGGTGCAGCCGGATTGGCACTGGTCGGGGTCGTAGCGGGGCATGCCCAGCACGCTCGGCCTGGCCGTCCGCCGTGCCACGGCGCGGCCAGGGCGTGCTCGCCTTGCCCTGTGCCAGCCCGAAGAAGGTCCACAGCGCCATGATCCGCCCCCTACCGCGCGCAGCCGGCGACGGTGAGGCCGAAGCTCGCCTCGTTGATCGCGTAGTCCATCATGTTCGTGTCGTGCACGGTGAACGGAAACACGCGCCAGTTGGAGAACGAAGGCGACTTGATCTTCACCCGCGCGAGCCGCCCCCCGGCGCCGACATGCACCGCGTAGAACAGGGTGCCGCGCGGGGATTCGGACCAGCCGAGTCCTTCCGCCCCGGGCGCCACCGCGCAGTCGCCGCGCACCGGCCCGTCTTCCAGCAGCAGCAGCACGCGCTGCATCATGGCGATGGACGCGTCGATCTCGGCCGCGCGCACGGCGGAGCGGGCATAGGCGTCGCCCTCGGTGCGCACCGGCACGACCAGCGGCAGATCGGCATAGGCGGCATAGGGGTGATCGCGGCGCAGATCGCGATCGATGCCGGAGGCGCGCTGGACCGGCCCGGTCGCACCCTGATCCAGCGCCACGTTGCGGCGCAGCACCCCGGTGGTGATCAGCCGGTCCAGATGGCTGTCGGACCGTTCCAGCATCCCGACATAGCGCGCCGTCTCCGCCCGCAGCGATTCCAGCGCGGGGCTGAGCCAGTCGCCCGGCGCCAGGTCGCGTCGCAGCCCGCCCGGCATCAGCAGGCCGCGCAGGAAGCGGCTGCCGGTGAGCCGCGCGTTGATCTGCTTGGCCTGCTCTTCCAGCAGCTTGCCCTGCGCCTCGCCGACCTTGAGCGTGGTCGTGTTCGCCAGATGGCCGAGATAGTGCAGATGGTTATAGACCCGTTCCAACTCGGCCAGCAGCACGCGCAAGCCGAGCGCCCGCTTCGGCACCGCGCAGGACGCAGCGGCTTCGATCGCCTGGCAATAGGCCAGCGCGTGCGCGACGCTGCCGACGCCGGAGACCCGCTCCGCCATGATCGTGCCGAGCATGGGCGTGAGGCCGGCGAAGCGCACCTCCATCCCGCGGTGCTTGAAGAAAAGATGCGGGTGATAGTGGAGGATCTGCTCGCCGATATAGAAGAAGGTGAATTCGGCGGAACTCCAGCACGTCCGCGCGCACCGGGCCGAACGGCAGGGTCTGCACTTCCGGCGCATCGAGCTCGGGCAGCGGTCGGGGGATGTCACCCGCGCGCGACGGGATTGGCCAGGACGGGGCGCCGGCGTGGCCGTCGAACGGCGGCGGAATGTCCTCGGCCAGCACCAGCCGGTTCGGTTCCGGATGGTCGCGGAAGCCGAGGCCGAACAAATCCATGATCTCCCGCTCGTACCAGCCGAGCGATGGCCAGATCGCGGCGAGGCTCGGGGCCTCGCCCTCGGGCCGGCAGCGCCAGAGCAGGAATCGTCCCGCCTCGGGCGGGGAGGCAACATAGCGGAGTTCGATCGCACCCGGCTCCGGCTGCCAGGCGTACACCATCTGCATGCGCCCGCCGCCGGCGAACAGATCGAGCGCGATCTCCCGCATCTGCGCGCACGGCACGGTGGTGGCTTCGGTCCCGTTCATCGTCCGGCCACCATCGTGCCGGCGCCGGACTGCAGCCCATGCGCGATCACGCCGAAATACCGCCAGATCGCCTCGGGCCACCACAAGCCGAGCACCAGCAGCGGCACCAGCGCAAGCCACATCGGCACCGCACACCAGGCACTGACCGGACGGACCGGCGCCGTTTCGATCGCCGTCGGGGTAAAATACATGACACGGAAATGATTCAGGAAGGCGATGAAAATCACGATCAGCAGCAGCGCCATGACGATCGCCGCCCACACATGCGGGCTCCGCAGCCCTGCGCGCAGGATGGTGAACTCGCTGGCAAACAACCCGAACGGCGGCGCGCCGGTGATCGCCACCGCGCCGGCAAGCCACAGGGCGCCCACCACGGGGAAGCGCCGGCCGACATCGCGGATGGCGCCGATGTCCTTCGTCCCGTAGCTGCGCATCATGCTGCCGGCACCGAAGAACATCAGGGATTTGTTCAGCGTGTGGTTCAGCATGTGATAGAGCGCGCCGGCCACGCCGAGCACGCCGCCGAAGCCGAAGCCGAGCGCCATGATCCCCATGTGCTCCACGCTCGAATAGGCCATCAGCCGCTTGATGCCGCGCTGGCGGACGATGAACATCGCCGCCACGAACAGCGAGAAGGCGCCCAGCGCGACCAGCGCCGCGCGCGGCAGCGGCCCGGGATGCGCCGCCTCGATGATGGCGAGGTAGCGAACGATCCCGACCATCGCAGTGTTGAGCAGCGCCCCGGACAGCAGCGCCGAGACCGGCGCGGGACCTTCGCTGTGCGCGTCCGGCAGCCAGGTGTGCATCGGCGCCAGCCCGACCTTGGTCCCGTAGCCGATCAGTACCAGCAGGAACGCGAGCAGCAGCAAGGCCGGGTTCATCTGCGGCGCCGCGCCGCGCAGCACCGCCCAGGTCATGTCGTAGCGTGGCCCGAGCACGAAGCTGCCGGCCCAGTAGAACAGCACGGTGCCGAGCAGGGCGAGGCTGATCCCGCCGGAGACGACGACGATGTATTTCCACGCCGCCTCGATGCTTTCCGGGGCGCGTTCGAAGGCCACCAGGAAGGTGCTGACCAGGGTGGTCAGCTCGATGGCGATCCAATAGAGGCCCGCGGTGTTCATCATCGGCCCGACCAGCGTGGTCAGGCCGAATCCTGCGAACAGCGCGTAGAAGCGCGGCAGGCGATCCTCCTCGCCGAGCAGGCGCATGTAGCCGACGGCGTAGATCGAGGCGAGCAGATAGACGATCGCCGCGCACAGGATCACCCAGGCACCGAACGGGTCGAGGATGACGTAACTGGCCCAATAGACATGCGCCCCCGAGAGGCTGAGCGCCGGCAATGGCAGCGCCGCCAGGAAGGCGATCGCGCTCGCCACCAGGTTGAGCCCTTCCGCCAGCCGCGGCCGTCGGGCGAGCAGGATCAGCACGATGGCGGCCGAGGGCGCCAGGACGATCGCAAGCAGAAGGAACCCGACCATGGCTCAGCCCACCAGCCGGCGAAGGTGCAGGCTGCTCGTCGTGCCGACATGGCTGAGCAGGTACTGCACCAGCAATCCGAAGCAGGCGACGACGATCAGCAGATCGAACAGGATCACGATCTCCAGCAGCAGCGGCATGCCGGGAACCAGGATCTGCGAGCCGAGGAAGATGCCGTTCTCCAGCACCAGCAAGCCGAGGATCTGGCTGATCGCCTCGTGCCGCACCGTCAGCATCAGGAAGCCGATCAGCTTCATCGACAGCATCACCGTGAGCGCCAGCACCACCACCGTACCGCCAAGGCCGAGACCGTCGCCGATATGCGTGGCGACAGTGAGCGCGAACACCACGGCGAACGCGCCGATCACCAGGCTGGAACTGGCCTGGACGATCACGTGCAGCTCGCGCGCGACGTTCAGCCGGCGGACGATGCGCAGCAGCAGGTACGGCAGCAGGCAGCCCCGGAACAGCGCCGTGAGGATGGCGATCAGGTAGAGTTCCGGATAATGCCCGTAATAGCCGACGGCGGCCGACAGCGCCGCGATCAGCCAGGACTCCAGCGCGAACGCATAGAGGTAGTGGCGCAACCAGCGCGACCCCAGCATCACGAAGGCCAGCAGCAGGCTCGCGATCGCGATCAGGCTGAACAGCGAGGCGGCGAGTGGGGAAAGATGCGCGACCAGCATGGGATCAGCTCAACTGGGTGCCGATGATCGCTAGCACGGCGAGCAAAAAGGACGCCGCCAGCGGCTCCTGGTAGCGGTAGAAGCGCAGGCGTGACTGGGTGGTTTCCACCACCACGACGGCGCAGCCGACCAGGGTGAATTTCATCATCAGGGCCGCCGCCGCGCCCAGCGCTCCGATCGCGGTTCCCCGGATCGACAGCGCCCAGGGCAGCAGCAGCACGTTGCAGAAGATCGTATAGAGGATGAACTGCTTCATCATCGAGGCCCAGCGCAGCAGCGCCAGCAGCGGCCCGGAGTATTCGAGGATGCGCCCCTCCTCGATCATATAGACCTCGATATGGGTCGAGGAATGGATCGGCAGCCGGTCGGTCTCCACCAGCAACAGGACGAAGAACGCCGCGACCAGGAACAGATGCGCCGGGCTCCAATAGACTGCCGGCTGCGCCACCAGCAGGTGGTTCACCACGAAGGGCAGCATCGATTTGGCGAGCAATGTGATGCCGACGAACACCAGGATCAGGGTGGGTTCGGCCAGGATCGCCACCATTACCGCACGGGAGGAGCCGATGCCGCCATAGGCGCTGCCGGAATCGAGCCCCGCGAGCGTGATCATGAACCCGCCCAGCGTCAGGATCAGCCCGCCGCCCAGGATGTCGCCCATGTCGGAGAGCGGCAGCGGGAAATTGGTCAGCACCGGGATCAGGATCGGCACCGTCATCATGGCGGTGAATGCAACGACCGGCGCGATCCAGAACAGCCAGGACGCGGTGTCGGGCAGCACGATCTGCTTGTGGAACAGCTTCCACAGATCCCGGTACGGCTGGAAAATTCCCGGACCTTGCGCGCGCTGGACCCGTTCCTCGAACTGCAGGATGATCCCCTGCAGCAGCGGCGCGAGCAACAGCACCGCTGCCACCTGGGCGATTTGCAGCAGGATGTCGCGGCTCATGCGAAGCGCGTCCGCGGAGCGCCGGCGCACGAACAGTGTCGGGCTGGGTCTGAGACGCTGGTCCGCACGCACCCCTCCTGTCATCCGACTGGATTCAGGAGGAGTCATTAGCCCTGAGGGCGGTTAAGGGCGGACTCCATCGCCACAACTATTTTTGCCGATAACAACCGAGGCCGCAGGAGTTAAGCCCCGATTTTTCTGACCGCTCTTGGCAGTGCACGACGACGGCACCATCCTTCGCTGGTCGCGACAAGGGAACCTCGGCCCATGCGGATGGATGAGGCGGTTCTACTGCGGATCTTCATCGGCGAGGACGATCGCGCGCACGGCCACCCGACGTACCGGGTCCTGGTCGATCGCGCGCGCGCGGCCGGCATGGCGGGGGCGACCGTGCTCCCGGGACCGGTCGGCTTCGGCCCCTCGGGCCACATGCGCTCCGACATCAATATCGACGCCGGCCCGCGCGCGCCGATCGTTGTCGAAATCGTCGATGACGAGGCCAGGATCACGGCGTTCCTGCACGAGATCGAAGCGCTGATCGAGACCGGTCTGGTGACGATGGAGAAGGTGCGCGCCTGGCGCCCCGCCCGCGGGACTTGATCCCGCGCCGCGCCCGCCCCACTGTCCACCGCAGGACCCGCGCCGGTCCACCCCGGCGCCAGACGGACAACGGGTCCGGGAGGTGCGTCGTGGACGTTCCGCACGAAGCCGTCCTGTTGCGGATTTTTACCAGCACCGCCGATCGATGCGGTCTGGAGCCGCTCTACCTTGCAATCGTCGCCCGCGCGCGGGCGCAGCATCTGGCCGGGGCCACGGTGTTGCGCGGCCCGCTCGGCTTCGGCCGCTCGGCACAGGTGCACGCGAGTTCATCTTTGGCCGCCGGCACAGGACCTGCCGGTGGTGATCGAGATCGTCGATAGCGAGGACAAGATCACCGGCTTCCTGCCGATCCTGGACGAGATGATGGAAAGCGGCCTGGTCACGATGGAGCGGGCGCAGGTGCTGCAATACGGACGCAGCCGCAAGGGCCTGCTGGCGCGGCTGCGGGAACAGGTGCGCCCTCATGCTGCCCCTTCGCCCGCGGCCTGAGCGGTGACGCCGGCCAGATGGTCGGTGCCGTTGAGCAGCGCGACCCGGAACTCCGCTCCCGCCTCGATCACGTTCACGCAGCACGGGTCCTGCCGCAGCCGCCAGGTACTGTGCCAGCGACAGGCCCAGCACTTCGCACAGCAGGACTCGGTTCACGCTGTCATGCGCGACCAGCGCGATCGTGGCGTCTCCGGGCACCGCGTCGAGACAGGCGGCCAGCGCCCGGCTCGCCCGCGCGGTAAGATCGAGCAGGCTTTCTCCGCCCGGGATGCGGACCCGATGCGGCGCGATGAACCAGCGATCGACCAGATCGGGCCAGCGCGTGGCGGCTTCGGCGCGCGTGAGGCCCTGCCAGGCGCCATAGTCGAGGTCAGCCAGGCCCTCCACCGTCTGCACGCCGAGCCCGAGCGCCGTGGCGATCGCGGCGGCCGTGTCCCGGCACCGCGCAAGCGGGCTTGCGTAGACCGCCCGCGCCCCGGGCCAGCGCTGCCGGAGATGCGCCGCGACCGCCTGCGCCTGGTCCCGGCCGAGCGGGGTCAGCGGGAGATCCCACCGACCGCGGAACCGTTCCGGCGCGATCCCCTCGACATGGCCATGACGGATCAGCAGCACGGTCGGCATCGGCGGTTACTCCCGTTGGCGCCGAAATCGTAGAAGCGGGCTGCGGGGGCGGCAATCCGGCCGCGCCATGGGTTGCGGAACGGGGATGGCCTGGGCAGAGCCGATGCGGCGGTGGAGTTCGCCATCAAACGTTCGCGCGCGCTCCGCGCGGGCCAATGACTCCTGCGACTGACCCCGGTCCTGGAGGCGCACCACGATCCTCCCGTCCGCAGGCCCCCCCGCGGGGCGAGACGGAGGATGCGTTCATCGCCGATTTCGCGGTGGCGGTGGGCAGCGGCAGATCAAGACCGGCTCGCTCTGCCGTGGCGAGCGGATCGCGAAATACAACCGGCTGCTGGAGATCGAGCAGGAGCTGGGCGCGGCGGCGGTGTTTGCCAGCCCGTTCGCCCGGGCAGCCGCGGCGTAAGCGGGGAGTCAATCGCCGGCGTGCGTGCCGGCGCATGACCACCAGCAGTGCCCGCGCTGCAAGGACTTGCAGCGGGTCAGGCGAACGGCGCCGACTCCCGGACGGGAGCAAAAATCTGGCGATACAGATCCTGCCCGAAGCTCGTGGACAGCGGCTCGCCGGGCATCACGCGGAAACTGCGCGTGCCGTCGGCACCGCGCTCGGCGCGCAGGAACGCCATCGCCGGATCGCCGCGCTCATGCAGGCCGTGGGCGAGGTCGTAGAGATGGGTCACGAACACCACCTTGATCCGGTGCGCCTGCAACGCCAGCACGAGCGCGCGGGCGATCGCCGATCCCTCGCGCTCGTTGGTGGACTGGAAGGACTCGTTGCACAACACCAGAGCATCCGGGGTCAGCCGGTCGATCACGGCGCTCATGCGGGCAAGTTCCTCGTCGAACTTGCCGCTGGTCATGGAGGTGTCCTCCTCGCGTTTGTAGTGCGTGTGGACGCCGTGGCAGAGATTGGCGGCGAAGCTGGCGGCGCCCACGAACATGCCGGCCTGCATCATCAGCTGCGCCAGCCCGATGCTGCGCAGGAAGGTGGATTTGCCGCCCTGGTTCGCGCCGGTGATCACCACCACCTCCTTGCCGGTCAGATCCGCGTCATTGCCGATGACGGGTTCGGACTTGCTCAGCACGAGGGACACATCGTAGAGCCCGCTGAACCGATGCGCGCGCTGCTCGGCCGGGATCGGCTCGGGGAAGCAGATGCGTTGTCCGTGCGCGGCAAGCTTTTCCTCCAGTGCGAGGCAGCCGACATGGAACGCGGTCTCCGCGCGCACCATTCGGAAAAAGCTCAGGATGTGGTCATTCGCCTGGGCCGCGGCGTTGGCCACCAGGTTGATGCCGCGATCGTTCAGTGCCGACAGGGCGCGCGCGCCCGCCTCGTCGCGTGGATGGAGCCTGAAATTGTACGATCGCGGGTTTCGGCCGAGCAGACCGGACAGCCAGCCGTCATGGCCGGGGTTGGGCCGGCGGAGCACATAGTTCCTTCCCTTCAGCGCCGCGCCAACCTCGGCGCTGATCAGCGTGCCGCCGCGGAACTTCAGCCGCGCCAGATGCTCGCGCAGCTCGGCAAAATAGGCATCGTCGAGCTCCCGCCGCAGCATGGCAAAGAAGGCGCCGAACCCTTCGGAGCGGAACCGCGACGCATGAAGCTCGGCGAGCCGGCGCAGCCGGCCGAGCCGATCCACGAACATCGTCATCACATCGACGGAGCGATGCAGGACAGCACCCGGATAGCGGCTGACGACGCCGAAATAGTTCTTGTGCTCGAGGTCGATCGCTGCCACCGCCAGCGCATAGATCTGGCGCACCACCGCGCGATTGGCCAGAGCGTCGCGCAGGATGTCCTGGCGGTAGATGATGGCGTCGCGATCGGTGAGGCCGTTCAGTACCAATTCGCTGCGCGGCGTCGCGGATGACCGCGTCATCCCCGGCCATGGCGTCGAACAAGGGGGTCAGGTCGAGATCGAGGGTGAGTTCGGCCGCGTGCACGGGCAACTTCTGCGCAGGATCGAAATCCTGGTCGCGAAACAGCAGATGGGCCTTCATGACGCAAGCCTCCGGTCGAGCCAGGCGCGGGTCAGGCGGTATTTCTCGGCGATCGAGAACGCATAGGCGCGCCCGTCTGCGGGGCGGCGGATCACCTTCAAGGTGCGCCGGGCCGGGTCTTCCGGCACCACCGTGCTGGTCATGCTGACCACCTTCGCATCGAGCGCAGCGAGCTCGTCCATGAACGTCACGCAGACCGCAAGGCAATCGAGGGCGATGATCCGCCGCATCATCTGGGTAGCCAGGAACACCGCGTCCGCGAGCGTGGTCGAGGAGAAGATCTCGTTCATCAGGACCAGGCTGTCCGGTGTCGCCTGCGCCAGGATATCGCGCATTCGGATCAGGTCGTCCTGCAGCTTGCCGCGCAGGCTGACCACCGTCTCCTCCCGTTCGAAAAGGGTGTAGATGTGGTCGGGCAGGAGCAGCCGCGCCTTGCGGCCCGGGACCGGACAGCCGATCGCGGCAAGGTGATGCAACTGGCCGACAGTGCGCACGAAGGTGGTCTTGCCGCCCTGGTTCGGGCCGGAGACGACGAAGATGCGTTCCTTGCCGCGCAGGAAGAAATCGTTCGTCACCACCGACGCTTTCTCCCGGGCCAGTTTCGCCGCCAGCGCGAGGTCGAAGGTCTCGCGGGCGAAGGTCTGCTTGCTCCGGGTCGAGACCGCGGGGTAGCAGAACGGCAGACCCGCTGCCCGCAAGGGCGCGATATGGTCCAGATACAAAACGTAGAAATGGATTTCGCGGAAGAACCGGTCGATTGCCGGATCGACGAACGTGCGATGGGCAGCGGCATAGCGCTCGAGAAACCCGAACGCCTCCGGATTGAGGCGGCCCACAAGATCGAGAATCCGTGCCTCGACGGAATCCATTGCCGGATCGTCACGGAAGCCCACCCGATAGTCCTTGACCGCATCGTGGCGGAACCGTTCGAACGTCCTGGCGATCAGCGCGCTGTCGTCGGCCTCCTCGGCATAGGCGCGCACGCTCACGCTGTCGCCTCGGATCGTGACGCAGTAGCGGATCGTGGCGAGCAACGTCTTCGCTTTCTCGCCATCATCGCGCATGCTGCGGACCACTGGGGAGGCCGCGTGGGCCGCGACATAGACGGAAAAATCGCGCAGACCCCGCGAGCGGAGCGGCAGCGCCGCGAGGTCGCGCGCCAGGGCTTCGATCTCCGTGACGTACAGCCCGACCGCATCGACGAAGACGCGGTCCTTCTGTCGGGGGTGATGGAGCTTGGCCGCGCGCGCGAGCGTTTCCCGCACCTCACGGATCGCGGTCAGGAAGGCACGGATGCGCGCCATGACCGGCGGGTTTTCGAGGTCGCGCATCACCTCATGCCGATAGGCGATCTGGTCGGGATCGCGCAGCGGCGCATGGAACAGGGGTTGCAGATCGAGCGCGTCGTAGCCGGCGGTGACGGCGGCGATGATCTGATCGAGGTTGAGGTCGCGCGCGACGTCGGGCGGTTGCGACGGTGCGTCGGCAACCGCAGGCGATCGGGGCGGGGACAGGATGCTCCGGAACGCCTCCGGCCCGGTGCCGTCGCGCATGGCGCGCGGCCCGAAGGTAACCGGCACAACATCCCCACTCGGCGGGGGAACCGTGGCCCCGGCAGAGGCATCGTCCATGGCCGCACTCCTGCCCAAACTTCGGCAGGAGTCATCAGCCCTGGGGCGGTTGGGGCAGGTGGACTCCATCACCCGTGCCGAGCCTCGCCCTCGTGGGGCGGCGCCCGGCCGTCAGCTCCGGCCGGTCAGACCCGGCGTCGCCGGGTCTGACCGGCACTTGCAGGATAATGGCGGGGATGGGGTCCCTCATCAAGTGCCACGGCGGGCGCGGTTCGCGTTCCCCGCGGGCGCGGGGCGGACACGTTTGGGCCGACAACCCCACCCTTTGGGGCCTGATGAAGCCTCCCGCAGCATGCGACGATGGGCCGACGGCTGCACCACCGACAACCTCCGCTCCCGGGCAATGGAACGCTGAAGCGGTGCCCTGGCGACATCGAGGGAGTTCGAGACCCCGGTCGCGGACAGTTGTCAGCTCGGCGATGCGATCCTTCAGCATCGGATCGAAAATGCGAAAGAGCCCCACTTCGGCGCCGACTCACGGTCCGACAGGTGGACCGACGCCAATGATCCCGCTAAATGGTCCGTTAATGGTCCCTTCGGCGTCCAGGACCGACAGCAGAAAGAGCGCGCCGCATGTCCCATCCTGCATCGACCCGCGAAGATGGGGGCCCGGTCGAACGAGCCTATCGCCATCTGCTGACCCGCCTCTCGCACGCGACCGACGGATGCCGGCTGCCAAGCGAACGCGCGCTTGCCAGCGAGCTCGGTATCAGCCGGCAGTCGGTCCGCATGGCCTTCCGGCGGCTGCGCAACGCAGGGTACGTGTCCCGCGTCGTCGGCAGCGGTAGCTTCGCCATCTTGCCAAGCGCCGGCGCATCGACCGGCCTCCCGGATGTCGGCATGCTCGACGTGTTGGAGGCGCGCCACATTCTCGAGCCGGTGATTGCGGCACTCGCGACCTCACGCGCGACCGGCGAGGATTTCGTCCGCCTTCGCCAGCGGTTGCAGGCGTTGCGGCAGGCGACCGAACCCCGAGACTACAAGGAGGCCGGCTACAGGTTCTGGCAGGAGGTGGCGCGGGCGACTCGCAACCCGCTGGTCGCGGCGATGTACCAGATGCTGATCGAATGCCGAGCCCAGCTCGGATGGGATCATCTGAGCGGCCTGATAACCGACGCGGGGCGTCATGCGGTGCAGGGGCGGCTGGCGGAGGAAATCTGCCAGGCCATGCAGGCGCGCGACCGCGAACGGGCACGATCGCTGGCCGCTGAACGGACCCGCAACATGCTGCTGGCGATGGCTGATCTGGAGTCGGACGTCACCGACGCGCGGTGGTCGTCGCTCGATGTCTAGTCGGAGCGACATCGATCTCGCGTCCACGGCCGCACGGCCGCACCTCCCGTCACAGCCAAACCCCGCTATCTGCCCTGCACTTCCGTGCGCGGGTGGCCGGATCAACCTCGGCCGTGACGGAGGGACTTCGTCACCGTGCCGCAACCTTGTCGCGGACCGGTATCAAACCGCCCTGTGCACCACCGCCGCCGGCCCCCGCAGGCGCACATGGTCGGACAGCACGAAGGTGTAGATCCCCACCCCGGCCAGCGCGACGGCCGCCGCCGCGATCATTGGAGCGTCCCAGGAATGGGTCGCCTGCACCAGGAACCCGGCCACGATCGGCGCCAGCAGCCCTCCGGCGTTGCCGACACAATTCTGGATTCCCGCGACGCGGCCGCCCTGCGCCAGCGGTGCGATCTCCGCATTTGCCGACCAGACGACGCTGTTCGTGAGCAGCAGACCGAACACCGCGACGCTGAGCCAGGCGACCGTCCAGCCTGTGGAGACGGTGAACACCGACAGCAGGGCCGCCATGCCGAGGATCATGCCCAGTCCAAGGAACGTCTTGCGCGCCCGCATCAGCGGCCAGCCATGGCGTACCAGGCGGTCCGACGCGCGGCCACCCACCAGCACGCCAACCAGACCGAAGAACCAGGGGATCGATCCGTAGATGCCGCTGTGGATCATTGTCATATGGTGACGCTCAATCAGATACGTGGGCAGCCAGGTCAGGAAGAAGTAAAGGTTGAACAGCAGCGCGGCGTGGCCGAAGGACAGCGCCAACAAATTGCGGTTGCCGAGCAGCTCGGCCCAACCGACGGTCGCCGGCGTACCCCCCGTCGCGATGCGGGCACTGCCCTGCGCGATATGACTGCGCTCCGCCACGCTGGCCCCGGCATGTGCCGCTGGATCGCGATAATACGCGATCCAGCCCAGCGCCCAGAGTATTGCCACCAGGCCGGTGACGACGAACACCATCCGCCAGCCGAAACGTGCGAGCAGCCAGGCGATGAGTGGCGAGCCGAGGAACACGCCGAGCGGGATGCCCGCCACCGTCAGCGAACCCGCCGTGCCGCGTTCCCGATCCGCCAGCCAATAGCCGAGAACTTTGGTACCGGCCGGTGCGTTGGGGGATTCCCCCGCGCCCAGAACCATGCGCCAGAACACGAGGCCGCCGATGCCGGTGATCGTCGCCGTCAGCATCGTCGCTGCCCCCCAAAGCAGCCCCGCGCCGCCGAGGACGCGGCGCACGCCCCAGCGGTCGAGGGCAACTCCGACCGGCACCTGCAGCACGAAGTAGGTCCAGAGAAAGGCGGATAGCACGACGCCCATCTCCGCGTGCCCGATGCCGAACGCGTGCATCAGGCTGGGCGCCGCATAGGACAAGTTCACGCGGTCGATATAGTTGATCATCGCCGCGATCAGAAGCAACGCAATGATTCGCCACCTGACAGTGGTCATCTGACGTTTCCCTCCCGTTGCGGCGGCAGCGGTCCGTCCTGCCGCCGCAGTGCCTCCGCGGCTAGCCGCGGCGGAACGGCTCCAGCGCGTCGTAGTTCGGATCCGCGCCAATGCCGGGGACTTCGGGAGGGCTCACGGTGCCGTCCTCGTTCAGCTGCAGCGTATGGCGGTAGATGCGACCCCACATCGGATCCACGGTATCGCGGTAGAACTCCAGGATCAGCCCGTTGCTGATCCCGGCCACGAGGTGCACGTGGATGTCCTGCGAGCCGTGCGGGGCGATGTCGAGGTCATGCGCCTGCGCCAGGGCTACCACCTTCATGAATTCGGTCACGCCGCCCAGGACTTTGGCGTCCGCATTCAGAATCGCCGCGCAGTCGTTGCGTATGAGGTCGCGGAAGCCATAGCGCGTATATTCGTTCTCGCCAGTCGCGATCGGGATGCTGGTCGCGGTGGCGAGCTTGCGATGACCGTCGTAGTCGTCGGGCGCCACCGGCTCCTCGAACCAGAAAATATCGAACTCCTCCACCCGCCTGGCGAACTGGATCGCCTCGTAGTGGCGATAGGCGCAGTTGGCGTCGATCATCAGCTTCACATCCGCACCCACCGCCTGGCGAGCAGTGCGTACGCGCATGACATCCTCGGCGATCGGGACTCCGCCGACCTTCATTTTCACGGCGCGCGCGCCCATCGCGACGTTGTCTTCCATCTCCTTCGCGAGTTCGCGCAGCCCCTTGCCCTCCTCGTAATATCCGCCGGCGATGTAGGTGGGCACGCGGTCGCGGAAGCCGCCGAGCAACTTGTAGAGCGGCATGCCCGCCACCTTGGCGCGGATGTCCCACAGCCCGATATCCAGTGTCGCAATGGCGCGCGTCGTCAACCCACGCCGGCCGATCAGCTTCGGTACCCACATCCGGTTCCAAAGCCGTTCGACATTGACCGGATCCTCACCGATCAGCAACGGCGTGAGGCGCTCGATCGTAGCGCGTTCCACGATGCCGCCGTTACCGAGGCCGATGCCGGTGATTCCATCGTCGGTCGCGATTTCCGTGATGGCAAAATCAACATGGGTGTAGGTGTGTTTGCCATTGGTGATCGGCCTGGCCCGCGGCCAGCGGTAAGCCTTGGTGGTGATGCCGGTGATTTTCATGGTGTCCCCCTCATCGGTTCGTAGCTGCCCTCTGTCTCTCCAAGCCGCCCGCACGCGGCGACCAGCGCAGGACTCTCATGGCCGCATTGCAGTATCGGCCCATTACATATCAACCACGATGTAGCTCTCTTCCACGATGACCGGGATCGTCTCGGCGACGTAAGGCCCCTCGATCACCGCCGCGCCGGAGGCCGTGTCCACCGGATAGGCCTTGGCGCGGATGCGGGCGGGGTCGCAATAGGATTGGCCGGTGCGAATATCGAATTCCCAGCCGTGCCACGGGCAGCGCACGATCTCGCCTTTGCGGGCATAGTGGTACTCGCCGGGGTCGGACGACAGCACGAGGCCGGTGACGGTGCCGGCGCACAGGCTGCCGCCCTGGTGCGGGCAGCGATCCAGCATGCCGAAGAACTGACCGTCCAGGTTGAAGATGGCGATCGGTCGGCCTTTCACAGTGAAGCGCTTGCGCGTGCCGGGCGGCAGCTCGGCCGTGGGTGCGACGACATGTCGGGTCATGCGCCCGCCCCGTACACCGTGCGGGCGTTACCGAGGAAGAACGCGCTGCGCTGTTCCGCGGTGACGCGCAGTGGCAGGACCTGGGCGGGATCGTCGTAGTCCCAGTGCGGATAATCGGTCGCAAACAAGAGCCGGTCCCAGCCGATCCAGCTGATCGTGTCGAGAAGGTGTGCGCGTGGCTCCGGCTCCTCCATCGGCTGCGTGGTCCACCACACGTGGCGACGCATGTAGTCGCCTGGGGACTGCTTCAGATGGGGCGTCTCGGCGCGCAAGGTCCGCCACGTCTTGTCGAGCCGCCAGGCGAGTGCGGCCGCCCAGGCGAACCCAGCCTCCACCATGATCACGCGTAACCGCGGGAAGCGCTCGAAAATCCCTTCGATGAGCATGCTGGCGAGCCCGGCCTGGCAGCTCTGCGCATGGCCCGTCATTTCCTCGATGTAGTAGCTGGGCCAACCGGTGCTGGTGATCGGCGTGCCGCCGTAGCCGAAGGCGTGCACGGAGACGGGCAGGCCGGCCTCGGCAGCGGCCTCGTAGATCGGCCAGTAGCGGCGGTTGCCCAGCGGTTCGACGGTGCGCGACAGGAGCAGGACCTGGACGAAATCCTTGTGGCCGGCCCAATGGCGGATTTCCGCCGCCGCCGCCACTGCATGCTCATACGGCACGACGATCGAGGCTTTGAGCCGGCTGTCCTTGCCGGTCCACTCCGCCACCTGCCACTCGTTCACGGCATGGCACAACGCCGCGCTCAGCTCCGGATGCAGCAGTCCCTGGCCGCTGTTCAGCGGGTTGAGTATGCCGAGCACGATGTTGTTGGCGTCCAGGTGCTGCGCCTGCATGAAGGAGAGACTGCTCCCTTGGCGCCCGCCCTCCGGCGGCCAGGCGTCCCGGCGCGACGCGTTGGGCTGCCCCTTCGGATAGGCGGGACCGGCCTGCATGCCGAGCCGCCGCCGCGCTCCGAATGTCACCAACTGCTCACGCCATTGCGCCGCCAGCCAGGGATGGAGATCGGTGGCGCCGCGCGGCGCCGGGTGGATGTCGCAATCGGCGACCGCGACCCGGCTGACGGCCGCGGTCGCGGCAATGCCACGAAGCTGAACGTTCATTGCACAGGTTCCAGAAGCCGGGCGTAGGTTGCCCGTGGGTTATCGATCGTGATCTTGCGCACCAGGTCTGGCGGCAGGCCATCGGGGATGGCGTGCGTGCCGTCGAACTGCCAATGCGGGTAATCGGTTGAATAGAGCAACATCTCGTCGGACTGCAGATGCTCGACGATGCGTTGCAGGGCGGCGCCATCCGGCGGCGCGTCGGTCGGCTGCAACGACAGTCGCACGTTGCTGCGCACGATCTCGAACGGCGAGCGGTCCACCCACGGGATCTCCATGCGCAGGCCGCGCCAATACTTGGTGAGGCGCCACAGATGCGCGGGCAGCCAGGTCCAGCCGGATTCCAGCAGCACGACTTTCAGCTCCGGGTAGCGGCTGAACACCCCCTCGCAAATCAGGCTGGTGAGCTGGGACTGGAAGGCCTGTGCCTGGGCGACGTAGTCCTCCGTGTAGTAGCTGGGCCAACCAACCGCGGTGGGCGGATTGTGGTAGTTGCTGCCGGCGTGGATGCCGACCGCCAGCCGATGGCGCTCGGCCGCGGCGTAGATCGGCCAGTGCACGCGCTTGCCGAGCGGCTGATCGCCGCTTGCCAGCAGCAGCACCTGCACGAAGCGCGGGTCGCGCGCGCAGCGTTCGATCTCATCGACCGCCAGTTCGATATTCTGGATCGGCACCACGATGCTGGCGCGCAGCCGTGGTTCGCGGTCCAGCAGCTCCGTCACCACCCAGTCGTTCACGGCACGAGCGAAGGCGGCTGCCATATCCTCGCTGAACAGAAGCTGAACGCCGTAAAGGCAATTACAGATAGCGATCGAGCTACCGAACGTATCCAGGCACTGACGCTGGATCTGCTCCAGTGTTGCCGCCGGTTTACCCTGCTCCGGGCGCCAGTCCGGCCGCGCGGTCAGGGGCGAGCGTGCCGGATAGCTGATCGAATTCAGCTCATCGATACCGCGGAGCGACACGAGCTCGCGCCAGTGCTCCGGCATATGCGGCAGCAGAGCGGCGATGCCTGGTACCGAGGGGTGGATATCGCAGTCGATCGGGCTGGGGGTGGTCACGGCCGTGCGTCCGATTGGGGAATGATGACGATCATGGGCAGTCCTCCGTTCGCTCCTGTGGATCGGCCGCGTCAGTCGCGCGCGTACAGGCCGCGTGCGTTGCCGAGGAAAAAGGCGTCGCGCTCCTGCACCGACATCCGCAGCGGCATCGCCGTGCGCGGGTTGTCGTAGTCCCAATGCGGATAGTCGGTTGCGAACAGCAGCCGATCCCAGCCGATCCAGCCGATGGTGTCGCGCAGGTGCGTCGCTGGTTCCGGCTCCTCCATCGGCTGGGTCGTCAGCCAGATATGACGGCGGATGTATTCGCTCGGCAGGGCGTCGAGATACGGTGTCTCGGCGCGCAGCCGGGCCCAGTTGCGGTCGAGCCGCCAGGCGAGCGGCGGTAGCCAGGCGAACCCGGCCTCGATCAGCACCACTCGCAAGTTAGGGAAGCGGGCGAAAACGCCCTCCACGACCATGCTCGTGACCATGGACTGGCAGGATTGCGCGTGGCCGACCATGTCCTCGATATAAAAGCTGCTCCAACCGGTGCTGCTGGTTGGCTGGCCGCCGTTGCCGAAGGCGTGGACGCCGACTGGCAGCCCGGCCGCCGCGGCGGCCGCATAGATCGGCCAGTAGCGGGGATTGCCCAGTGGCTCGACCGTGCGCGAGAGCAACAGCACCTGCACCATGTCGCGGCAGCCGGCCCAGCGCTCGATCTCGGCGACCGAGGCTGCCGCGTCTTCGTACGGCACCACTATGGAGGCCTTCAGCCGTGGCTCCGGTGCGGTCCACTCCGCAACCTGCCAGTCGTTGATGGCGCGGCAGAGCGCACCGCTCAGGTCGAGGTTCTGCAGCCCACCGGGATGCGGTCGGATCATTGCCAGAATGCCGAGTACCGATGCCGTTGGCGTCGAGATGCTGCGTGCGCATGAACCCAAGGTCGCTGCCTGGTCGGCCGCCGTCCGGCGGCCAGGCATCCCGGCGAGAGGCGTCCGGCTGGCTCTTCGGATATTGCGGCCCGCTATAATTACCCTGGCGTGGACGCAACCCGAACAGATCCAGGTGATCGCGCCAGCGCTGCTCCAAATACGGATACAGCATCCGGAAATCGCGCGGGCTGTGGTGGATATCACAGTCGGCGATCGCCATCGGCCTGGAGGCGGACAGCGGGGAAATGGTCGGATCGGAAGTCTGCACGTTCATGCGGGGTTTCCTCTTCCCAGCCGTCTACGCTGCCGGCGCCGAACCGGCGGCGAAGGCGGCATCGTCCGCGTCGGCGTCGAGTGCGATCGGGTCACGCACCACCACCCCGAAGAACACCGACCCGGCGATCATGAAGCCGGCACCGATCATGAGGGCCAGATTGAAGGAGCCGGTCACATCCACGACCACTCCCGTCAGCAGCGGCGACAGGGTGCCGCCGAGGTACGAACCGAAATTCTGGATGGACGACACCGAAGCCGCGTGCGACTGCGGCGCGATTGCCGTGATCAGCGTCCAGTGGCCGGATTGTGCGAATGCGAGGAAGAACATGGAGGCGGAGATGCCGACCAGCGCCATGTCAAGTCCTGCCACGTAGGCGGCCATGCAGCAGAAGCCGGCCGAGGCAAGATAGCCGCACACGGCGGGTATCTTGCGGCTGGCAACGATGCCGACGCCGGCGTGGGCCAGCCGGTCGGTCGCGTAGCCGCCGATCAGCGATCCGGTGACCGAACAGGCAAGCGGGATCATGGCGAGGATGCCGGTCCTGGCGATACTGACATGGTGTTGCATTTCCAGGTAACCCGGCAGCCAGGTGCCGTACATCCATATCGCGTACCCGGAACAGAACGCGCCGAGGATCATGCCCCACATCGAGCGGAATCGGAACAACTGCTTCCAGGCGTGCAGCGTGGCGGCGTTCCGGCTGGTCTGGTTGAATTCCAGATAGGCCCGATCCGACGGCGCCATGCGGGTGCGGTCGGGATCGCGGTAGAGCGCGAACCAGCCTGCTGCGCCGAGCAGGCCGACCGCACCAACGGCGACGAACATGCCGCGCCAGCCAAGGGTGAGCAGCAGCACCGTCATCAGCGGCGTGCCGATCAGCCGCCCGATATCCCCGCCGATGACGTAGACCCCGGTTGGGCGGCCGCGATCCTTCGGGCGGAACCAGTTGGAGACGCAACGGACAGCGCCGGGGAAGGCGGGACACTCGAACACCCCGAGGGCCACACGCGACATCAGCAACTCCGCGAAGCCACCGAACAGTCCACCGGCTGCCTGCGCCAGCGACCACAGCACCAGCGCCCATCCCACCAGTCGGCGGGTACCAATTCGGTCCACCATCAAGCCCACCGGCAACTGCGCGAACGCATAGGTGATGGCCCATACCGACTGCAGCGCGCCGATGCCGGCGGCGCTGAGGTCAAAGGTTTCGCGGATCCTCAGATTGCCGATCGCCAGGGTCGAGCGGTCGATGTAGTTCAAGGCGATCGCGAAGGTGCAAAGGCTTACCGCCACCCATCGCATGCGGCGCAGTTGCGGCGAGATTTCAGAGGCCACGTTTCATCCTCCCCAGGATGTTGATATGATTGTCGGCACTCGTCCCCGCCGGCGGATGCGGCTACGTCCGGGTCTTCCTGCCCATGCATCGCCTGCCCCCCCTTCAGTGCGGCCGGAGGGTGATGTAGGGTTCGTTCGCGAGGTCATCGGCAAGACCGGGGAACAGGCCGATCCCGCTGTCGTCGCGGAATTCGATATAGTATTGCAACGGGTATGGACCGTCCGTGTAACCGGCGGGGATCATCGCGACGTGCTCGGTGCCGGACGTTCGCATGGCGGTGCATCGCCAGGGTTCCGCCTGGTTGACGTGGCGGTAGTGCAGCCGGGCCGACGGTGCCACGGCTACGGCAACGATCTCGATTGCCGCCCCGGGGATGAAACGGCCCGGCGGGCGATGTGTGCAGGCCGCGCGTGCCGTCGGCCGCCAGGCACGCAGGGCCTGCATGGGCGCCATGCCGCAGCATCCTTCGGCGGCGGCGGCATCGAGGTATCGTTGCATCGTCGCGATATCAGCGTCGATGGCGGGTAGACGGTCGGCCCAGTGTCCACCCATCCAGGCCTGCGGTCCGTAGCTGAGATTGTTCAGGTATACTCCCGTGGCGGCGTCCGCCGCGCGCTGCCAGGCGGCGCGCGCACCTCGATAGGCCGCCAGCGCCTCGGCGCCGGCGGTTGCGTCACCGCAGGCCAAGTACAACTCCCACCAGCACGCGGCGCGGAACTTGCCGGCGAAGGCGCGACCGAGCGCCGCCTGGATCGCGATATCGATCGCGATCCGGCGCGCCTCCGGTCCGGCGCCGTCGCCCGACGCGCGGGCCTGCTCCAGCGCCGCCTCCGCCGGCGCGGCGCAGCCGTCGAGCCAGATGGCGACGTCGAACGGCGTGTATTTCGCCGGCAGCTCGTCCGCGAGCAGGCCGGCGACAAAGTCGTGTGGGTTCAGGAACAGCTGCGGATCGAGCGGGCCGGCGGTACCGAAGCGGGCGGGCTTCGGCGTGTCCATGCCGTGCGGACGTCCCTCGGGCTCCTCCACCAGCGACATGTTCTGGTGCAGCTCGGGCCAGTAATTGTTGTTCGACGCCGAGGGGGCGAAGCTGAGCGTCACCAGGGGCAGCACCCGGCTGGCATGTGCGAGGCCGATCTCCAACGCCGCGGCGGCGGCGCCGCAGTGGTGCCTCAGATGTCGCCGCCAACCGTCGGCGGGGTGGGACGGATTGTAGGTGAGCCGGCCCCAGAGGCGGTACCTGGTAGAGGTATTTCTCCCAGTCGTAGCTGGTCCGCAACGAAGAATCGACATAGTTGAACCGCAGGCCCGGCGGGGCTGAACCCATGCGGCCGGCGAAGAACAGCGGCTCGCACAACTCCACCCCGAGGCAGCCGCAGAGCCCGGCGCTGTGGCCGTAGCCAGCGGCGAGTGCGGGATCGCCCCATAGCAGTATGCGCTGGGTACCCGGCCAGATGCGGAACAACACGCCATAGCGACGATCCTCGCGCAACAGGTCGCCGTAGCTGTAGCGCATGAAGCGGCGCGCCCCTTCGGAGAACGCCATGCGCGTGCCGACCGTCTCCCGCGGTGTCTGCTCGATCGCGCGGATGCTCGCCTGGTGATAGGGCAGCCCCATGTGCTCGCCGGTGTATTTGGCCGAGATGGTGACCGGCATGCCGGTGGCGAGGGCAGTGTCGATCATGACCCGGTCGATGCCCTTGGCGTGCAGGTCAATCCCGATCTGCCGGCCGGCGCTGGGCAGGGCTTCGAACAGCGTGCCCCAGAAGCCGTAGTCGCCCTCGGCGATCCCGCCTTCCACGTGCACGCGCAAGGTGATGCCGGTGATCTCAGGGCAGGCCTTGAGGATCAGTGCCAGCGCGTCGCGGCAGTAGGGCGCGTGATTGTCGCGGGTAATACCGCGTACGTTATAGGTCGCCTGCGGCACCGCATCGAAATCATAGCCGTGCGTCCACAGCGCCAACTGGAAATCGAGGCCGCGCCGGGCCGCCTCCGCGCCGATGAAGCAGAGGGAGGCAAGGTTCTGCGCGCGCTCCGCCTCCGGCAGTTCCGGCACGTGCACGTCGTAGCCGGGCACGCCGACCAGGAACGGGTAGGGGAAATAGAGGAAAGTGTCGCTGATCCACTGGTTATGATAGGGGTAGTTGTATTGCATGCCGAGCGTCAGGGCGAACCGGTTGAAACGGTTCGTGACCAGCATGTCCAGGTACGCGCACCACATCTCCCGATCATGGAACCAGGCGAGGTCTTCGGTCCTGCTGCAGAAGGCACGGGCGATGCTGCGCAGAGGCGCGGCAGGGGACTCGGCCAAGGGCGCGGCGATTTGCAGCGCGTCCTGCCAGTCCGACGCATGGCGGACGCGGTCGGCGAGTTCGGTGAGCGCATAGACCAGTCCGCGCGCATCACGGCCGCGTGCATCGACGACCGGGCGGCCGTCCTGGATGCGCGTGCCCAGGACCAGGGACTCGGGGGCGGCCGGCACCGCCGGCTGGCCGGCGATGTCCGCCTGCGGGCCGGCAGCGGCAACACAGATCTCGCCAGGCAGTGCCGCGTCGAGGTGAGGGATCCGGCGCAGCCCGATCCCGTGCACCGCGAGCGCGGCGGCGAGCTGGTCGATCGCCCAGGCGACCGGCACGGCGGCGGCCACCGGGTCGTCGGGATCGATGATCAGCGCTACCGCGGATGCGGGACCGGAAGGGTCGATCGCCTGGTTCATTTCCTCTGCACCTGGACGCTATCGTTGAAGCGGACCAATGACGGACCACATGCGATCCACCAAGTGTCAGGGCGAACTGTGGGTCCGGTCCAACGAGCGAGTCAAGGCCTTGGATACCAGGCGGGTGGGGAGCGGACAGTCACATATTGGAGCGATGGAAGGGTTGTCTGCCGGAAAGTGGTCCGTAGATGGTCAGCATCTCTCCCGTGCAGAAGATTAAGGAGATCGGCGCACCACCCAAACCTGGAACAACGGGGACGGAACGATAGGCCCACCGTGGCCCTCATTCCCTGTCGAGCCCAACCATCGCGCCGTGGGGCCCAGGCGTGCCGCCGCCGTCCTAATCTCTCGACGGGAGGAACGATACGGGAGACCACCATCAGTACGTTCCTGGATACCAACAAGGTTCAGATTATAGTCAGCGGCTTCAGCGCCTTCAGGTGATGGGCAACCAGAACCTGAGGCGTGTCGGTTCATGACACCGCTCCGGTGATCCCGCCACGCGGCTCTGCCCGGCTGCGGAGGGCGTCCCGCAGGTCTGGCGGGTGGGGCGGGGGCCAACTCGCCCCGGAGCAACAGGCCAGAGCTGCATGAGGCGGTTGTGCTGCCCGGCGAGGCCCGATCGTGCCTTGGAGGCCTCCGGCGCCCTGCTATATCCCAAGCGCAGCCTGCCTGCGGAGCGCCACGTCGGCTGCTACGCCCATCGATCGAGGCGGGAAACCGGGCGGCTCTGGCGCGCTTGGCGGTGCAGGGGTTACATCCTGGAAGCCGCCGGCGTGATCACATACGACGAACAACCCTTTCTTTACGGTGGTACGCGAACTGAGCCGGAACAGGCGCCAGAAAGTTCATTCTATCCTCAACAGGCGCCCCTACCGCACCTTAGGCTGCCTTCGGCCTCCTCGCCGGCAATAGTTCCGCTCAGCGCACATGCCGGGCCGCTGCCGCCCCCTGGATATTCAAAGAGGCCGAAGCCAACGCGCAGCACGTGCGGGAGATGGAGCGATGCGCAATCCGCTATCAAGCGCGGGATGACCTGCTGCACCGACTCTTGCCGTTCATGCTCGTTGTGATCCTGCTCATCGTTTCCGCGGTCATGGCAGTATTCGCAAGCGAGGTTCTTGGGGGGACTCACTTTCTTTGCGACACTGGCCGGCGTGGTGACGGTGTATTTACGGGGTAGCCAGCCCAAGGAGAGCCAAGAGCCGGATCCGCCGTCAGCCCAACGGGCGCCTCCGCGCCATTGAGAAGCGCCATTGCCGAGCGGCGCCTGGGGCGGGCTCCCTCTCGCCTTTAGCCGCCCCACCAGAGGCCGACCCGTCGCAACCGTCCGGCGTCGTCCGGAGAGCGATAGAGGGGACAGATCAGGGGACGGTTGGCAGGACCGTCAACAACGCATCGATATTGCTGATCCGTTGGCGGAGAGGGTGT
>CAWHUC010000006.1:0-123946 GCA_963832525.1 uncultured Pseudomonadota bacterium | reverse complement strand
GTCCGCCACATTTGGGTTTACCGCCATCCGCAGACATTCGTAGTAGACCCAATAATCGAGGTTTTCCGTGCTTCTTCATTCGTCGCTGTCCGCCTCTGGCCCCGGCCATTCGAGATTTTTTTGTGGGCCGACTTGTAGGCTGTTATACCCACCAGCGAGAGCATCAGGACGACAGGCATGGGAAAGCTGACGGCGATTGGGGTCAAAAACCTGACCAAGCCGGGCGTTTATGGCGACGGTGCCGGCCTTGCCTTGCAAGTACCGCTCTCCCGTCGCCCGCTCGTGGGTTCTGCGCTACATGCGCGACGGCAAGGCCCATTGGCTTGGGCTCGGCGGTTACCCGGGCCTGTCTCTTGCCGAAGCACGGGAGGCCGGCGCGGCAGCCCGCCGGCTGATCGCGCAGGACAAGGATCCGATCGACGACCGCCGAGCCAACAGGGCAGCGCGCACAGCAGAAGTTCGGAGGACCTTCGAGGAGGTAGCCACGGCCTATCTGGCCGCGCACGAGATCGCCTGGCGCAATCCCAAGCATCGCTAGCAATGGCGCAACACCCTGACCACGTACGTCTTTCCGGCGCTCAATAGTATCTCGGTCGCTGACATTACCACGGCCGACGTGCTGGCAGTGCTGCAACCCATCTGGCAGGAGAAGCCCGAGACCGCAAGCCGGGTCAGGGGACGGATCGAAGCGGTTCTCTCGTATGCGAAGGCAATGCATTGGCGGGATGGACCGAACCCGGCGGCATGGCGGAACAACCTATCGGCGCTCCTGCCGCAAACCGGCCGGATTATGCTGGTCCGACACCACGCGGCCTTGCCATGGGACGAGATCAGTGGGTTCATGCGGTCCCTGAGCAGGCACTCCGGAATTGGCGCAAGAGCGCTGACATTCGCCATTCTGACCGCGGCGCGCAGCGGCGAGGTACGGGGTGCGACCTGGGAAGAAATTGACGTGGATCGCGCATTGTGGACCGTTCCACCATGGCGCATGAAGGGTAAGCGCGAGCATCGCGTTCCGCTTACCGAGGCAGCGCTCTCGGTATTGCGATCGATGCGGTTCCTCCGCAGTGATACGAAGGACCCAGCGGCACTGGTTTTCCCTGGCCAGCAGAAGGGCAAGCCGTTGAGCGACATGAGCCTGACTGCGGTGCTGCGCCGCATGAACCGCCATGATCTGACCGTGCACGGTTTTCGGTCCACGTTTCGCGACTGGGTTGGCGAAGCAACCACCCACCCTCGCGAACTGGCCGAGGCGGCGCTGGCGCACACGCTCCGGGACAAGACAGAGGCCGCCTACGCGCGGGGAGATCTGCTGGACCGCCGACGGCGACTAATGGAAGAATGGGCGGCCTTCTGCACCGACGATACGGTGACTACGGGAGCGGAAGCGCATCCAGCGACGCCCCTCCGACCACGCGACGTTCTTTCCTCGCGGCCCCCCTCATCCGCTACATAAAGTCCAACACTGACGCTTCCTCCGGCAGCGAACCCGTAACCTGAACAGTCGTCTTGTTGGTCGGTGGCGGCGAGCGGACAATGGTCCTGGCAGTCGCCGGCTTTCGGTTCGGCTTTTGGACAGGCATGCTCAGCGACATCCTAAGGGGCGTCACCGTGAGGCTAGCTGGCCGACTCCCTATCGGATTGTCGGCAACGGCAGAACCTGAGCGTCGCGCCTGGATAGCGAGGGAAGCCTCACCTGTCGGCAGAGGAATAGGCGCGGTCGCCATCTCATCCCGAATAATCGGGTTGTCCCCAGCCTGGGACTTCCGGATGGAAGAACCCAGAACATGCCCGATTATTGAGACTGCACGCTTCAAGGGACGCCCGTCAATTATCGCGTCCAGCCTGCCCCGCAACCCCATGAGAATATCCGACCACACAGCGCCAGGGGCATCGTTCTCAGTTGGGCATCGCCTCCGAAGAAGCCCACGCAGGCTCGGCAATACATGACGCCCCTTGCTTGCGCGTGGACAATGGCGAACGGCGGCAACCGACGGCGGCTCAAGGCGATCGGAGCCGAGTTCGCCAGGCTGATCAGCATCGATGAGACCGCTTACGACAGCCCCACCTCCATCCGGCCGCGTGATTGGTACAGCGCGTTGCGCGTCTCCGTGCGCGGCCAACGCCAATGGTCCCGGCACGACCGGCAGCCCGACGTCTGAACATGACGGAGCGGGAGTGGCGCACGGCGGACCAAAGTCGGAGGAGCTTGCGGCCGGCTCGGCCGTCGGCAAAAGCGCCCCAGGCGCCCTGTTGCGGTGTGTCGGCAAACGGCTTTGCGACAGGCTGCGGTTCGCAAGCGCCATCGTCGCGATTAGGCGGGGCAACAGCGACACTCCACTCGGGAGCCGCAAGGCCGCTGTCGTTCGTCGCTGTCCGTAACGGGCCGACGCTATGCGCCCGCCTCGCGGTCTCCGCCCGCGGCAGCACCAGATTGGCGAGGCGGCTGGCTACCTTCGCCGCGGCTACGAGCGAGCGCCCGAGCAGATGCGCACCACGCCCCAACGTCCGCACCAGCGAATGGAGGTTGCCGCCCCAGTCGGCCACCACACATGCCCGCCGACCACGAAGCAGCTGCAAGCCGTCACGAGCTAATCGGGCGCAGAAGTCGGCGCCCGTCGTGGAGGCGGACCAAGCGTCCCAAACCATACGCGCAACCAATCGGAAATCCACCCCAGACCGTTCCGACTGCTGCCTTTCACCCGGTGTAATCGCCGCCGGGCGAGCGCGACGGTCCAATCCTGCCTCCCGCAGGGCCTGTGCTTCCTGCTTCAACCCGTCAGTGTCGAGCCATTGTATCACCGCTCGATTGTGTCGCCCGACGGTCAGCTTCTGGCCAGTCGATAGTTCGATAAGTCGCGCAATTTTCTCGCGTCGCACGTAATCGAATCTGGTCGAGACCAACGAACCGTCGTGTCGCACGAGTGAGTACACACGATGGACATGACGCCGGCCGTGCTTGAGGTGCTCAACCTCAATGAAGGGCTGGTCGCGGAGTCCAAATTCCTGCTCGACGAGGAACCAATAGTACCGCCATTCGTGCTCGGTCCAAACCGCGTCGAGAGATGGATCAGCGTGCCAGTGATACAGCGGCGAACGGGTGCGGCCATGCACGGACATAGAGACCAGCTCATCGAGACATCCCTCGATGTCGTTTAACGGGGTGGATAAGTGCCTGCTGCGGCCCGCCCGTACGTGCGAATTGGCGGGACTGCGTAAATGCCTGGCTAGGCGCCGTGACGACGTCCGAAGTATGCGGCATGCAGCGTGGATCACGTACGCCCCCCGGTCTCCCGAACAGCGGCGGACAACCGGCGCAATTCCACCAGCGCATCACTGATCGCCTGGTGGACGGCTTCGCTGGCTGGCATCTCCAACGCAGCTTGCAGTACGCCTCCGGCTCTCCCAATGTACAAGCAAAGCAGCGCATTCTGTTGCTGAGACGGAGAGGGGCGATGTCGGGGTCTTCGGCCCTTGAGGAATTAATCGCGGCCTTGCCCGAATTCGACCATCTTGTCTCGATGATCGGCGACACCATGGCGGGCGGCTTCCTGCATACGCCGCTCGACACAATGCGGAATGTGCTGCACTCGAAGTTCTGGACCAATCTGCTGATCGCCCGTTTCGCCGCGCCCCTCGTGCGCGATGGCGGCAGCATGACGTTCACCTCGGGAAGCGGTGTCCGGGCGCAGGAGGCGGCGGCGAGCTACGTGGCGAACCAGGCGCTCGCCGCCATGGCGCAAGGACTGGGTTCGGAACTCGGCCCCCGCGTGCGTGTGAACGTCGTCGCCCCGGCGTTCATGGACACGGCCTTGTGGCGCGCGAAGCCACGCGAGGACATAGACGCCAGGATACGCTCCTATTCCCAGATCAATCCCCTGGGGCGTCTCGGGACGCTGGAAGAAGTCGCATCGGCTTACATCTTCCTAATGGTCAATACGTACACGACGGGCCAGGTCTTGCAGATCGACGGCGGCATGATGCTACGGAAATAACTCTGGTGGCATGAGCTATGACCTCTGAGTGATCGGCTGGCCAGCCTGTGCGTGGGGTCACCAGACGATTTGTTCAAAACTGCACGTTAAGCCGTTTGGCGACCGCAGATTGCCCTTTCGCAATCGAGGGTATGCGAAAGAGGCTCTTCCAGTTTGAAATGGGCTACTGTTCATCAACAGTGCCACCGACTGTCAATCGGCACGCAAAATTGGCTCTGACTTACTCTCGGTGCAGGTCGGATAGGTTTGGCGAGCACGAGTTGGAGGGAGCTTGCCGTGCGCCGTGGATCATTCCAGTCGGTGTCGCCCGCTGGGCTTCTCATTGAGGCGGTGACCGCCGAACCCGACCGGCTGCTGATCATCGTCCGTCCGACAGCGTGTGACGCCGCTTGCTCCGAGTGCGGTCGGCGGTCTGGGCGGGTCCATAGCCGATATGCTCGGCGCCTCATGGCCCTTCCCTCGCACGGTCGAACTGTCCATCTGCGGGTCCAGGTCCGTCGGTTCCGATGTGCCACCATCACCTGCCCGCGGCGGATCTTCGGCGAACCTCTCGCCGACAGTGTGGCACCTCGGGCGGCCAGGCGCACGGCAAGACTTGAGGGCATCGTCCACCATCTCGGGATCGCCTTGGGCGGCCGTCCAGCAGCAAACTTGGCGTGACGCCTCATGCTGCCGGTGAGCCGGGACACGCTGCTGCGGGTGTTGCGGCGGCGAGCACAAGCGCCGAGTGGGCCCGTCCGCATCATCGGCATCGACGACTTTGCGTGGAAGCGAGGTCAGCGTTACGGCACCGTGGTGTGCGACCTGGAACGGCGCCGGATCATCGACCTGCTGCCAGACCGGGAGCCAGGAACAGTGGCAGCGTGGCTGGCGACCCATCCCGAAATCGCCGTGGTCTCCCGGGGCCGTGGTGCCGGGTATGGCCGTGCTGCATTGAGGGGCGCTCCACAGGCGACCCAGGTCGCCGACCGCTGGCACCTGATGGAGAACGCCAGCGCGGCATTCCTGGAGGCGGTGCGCCGGTCGATGCGGGCCATCCGCCAAGTGCTCGGCTCCGCCGTCATTGACCCGGCTTTGCTGACGTCTGCCGAACGCATACAGTACCGATGGTTTCCAGCGCCGGCAGGACAGTAGCTGTAGATCGGCGTCGAAGTTTGGCTCTGTCGCACCTTTGGTGCAGGAGCTTCCATCCCGCCCGGCACAACCTATTGAAATCTCGGGCTTGTTCTGGTTTTGGGCGTCGTTTTTGCAACGCTCTATGCCGTAGCCCGCATGAGCTCTCGATTATCGCCAGTAAATCAAAGCATTGGCCCTCACGCCGAGTTGCGACGGCCACCGAAAGTGCGCCAGAGCCCTTTTCCACGCCGAATCACAATCCAAGGCCCGCTGCAGGGCCTGCTGCGCCAGCACGGTCGGTCGGTGCGCAAGGCGGCGGCGCTCACCTTGGAGCGGCTGCGCGCGCTGCTCGCCACCTGCGACGGCAGCGCCCGCGGCCGGCGCGACCGCGCCCTGCTGCTGTTCGGCTTCGCCGGCGCGCTGCGGCGCGCCGAGCTCGTTGCGCTGCAGGTGGAGGATGTCGCCGTGATCAACGGCGGCCTGCGGCTGCGGCTGCTGCGCAGCAAGATCGACAAGGCGGGGGAGGGGGCCGAGCTCGGGCTGCCGCGCGGCAGCCACCCCGACACCTGCCCGCTGCGCGCCTTCGAGGCTTGGCAGGCGGTGGCCCAACGCCCGGCCGGGCCGCTGTTCCGCCGCATCGCCACCTGCGGGACGATCGGCGCCGCCGCGCTGCACCCCGACGCGGTGCGCCGCATCCTCGCCCGAAGGGCGGCGCTGGCCGGGCTGGAACTGGAGGGCTTCGGCCGGCTGAGCGCGCACGCCTTGCGGGTCGGCTTCATCACCGAGGCCTATCGCAACGGGGTGCGCGACGAGGAGATCATGCGCCACACCCGCCACAAGGACCGCCGTTCGATGCGCGGCTATATCGACCAGGCCAGCCTGGTAACCGAGAGCCCAGCCGGCCGGCTCGGGCTGTGACGGACTTCCGCACCCCTGGGAGCCCGATCCGTCCCCGACGGCCCCGCCGGTCGCCCCGGACCCGCCGCTCCCGAAACGGCGCGGGCGGCGGCCGCGCCCGGCCGGGGCGCCGGCGACCACGGCGCCGGCGTGGCTCTATCACCACCTGACCGTCAGCGGGCCGGCGGCGGCGGCGGCCGACTTTGCCGCGGCAGCGCGCGGTGCCGGGGTGATCCCCTGGCGGCTGGATTTCGCAGGGATCGAAGAGGACGTGTTCGCCCTGGCGGTGGCGCAGCCGGCGGCGCAACGGCGTCTCACGGTGGACGGCTGCCACATCCTGGCGCGGCGGTTCCGCGCCGGCGTCGAAGCGCGGCAGGCACGGGCCCTCGCCTTGGTCGGGCGTAGCCGCGCCTGCCCGTTCGACCTGCACGCGCTGCTGCCGGTACCGATGCAGATTCTGGCGTTGGGACCGAGCGACCCGGTGGCGCTGTCCTGGCTGCGCGAGCATTGGGGCACCGAGGACGGGGTGCGGCAGGTGGTGCTGCGGCCCGCCGCGACCGCCGGGCGGCGGCTGCCGGCGGGGCATGCGGTGATCGGCTACGGGTTCTTCACCAGCGGCGATCCCCCGCAGGCGGCGGTCACCCGGCTGGCGGCGCGCTGGGCGGGGCTGCGCTTCGCGCTGCGGCCGCGAC
The DNA here is from genome assembly GCA_963832525.1 of uncultured Pseudomonadota bacterium. Lineage (GTDB taxonomy): Bacteria > Pseudomonadota > Alphaproteobacteria > Acetobacterales > Acetobacteraceae > JAJZVS01. The sequence continues at coordinate 117,246 of CAWHUC010000006.1, read as the reverse complement.
CGCCGGACTGAGCCGGGATGGACGCGGCGTTGATCGAACCGACGGCGGAGCGGGTAGGGGAGGGGACCAGCCCCTCGCTGCTGCTCGACGGATTCCAGCAATCAGACGGTTGCCCTCGCCGGCTACACGAGGGGACCAGCCCCTCGCTGCTGCTCGACGGATTCAGCGGATCGCTCGACTTGCTGCTCAGCCTGGCGCGGGCGCAGCGGATCGATCTCGCCCGCCTGTCGGTGCCGGATCTGGTCACGCAGCTGGCGGCGGCGCTGGAGCGGGCGGGCGGGGAGATCACGCTCGGGCAGAAAGGCGCCTGGGTGGTGATGGCGGCCTGGCTGGTCTGGCTGCGCTCGCGTCTGCTGCTGCCGGCCGGCCCCGCGGACGAGGAGGCAGAAGCCGAGGGGGATCAGCTGCGCGACCGCCTGCTGGCGCTGCAGCAGGCGCAGGCGTTGGCGGGGTGGCTGGAGCGGCGGCCGCAGCTCGGGTGCGACGTCTTCGCGCGCGGCCGGCCGGAATTCACGGCACTTCTCGGCGACGCCGGCCCGGTGGTGGCCAACCGGCACGAGGTCGACGTCGTCGAGTTCCTCTGGGCCGGCCTGGCCCTGTTCGACGACACGCCCAAGCCCACCACGACCGCTCCACCCTATCGGCCGCCGTGGCTGGATCTGCATTCCGTCGTCGAGGCGCGCGACCGCATTCGGCATGTCCTGTCGGAAGCGTCGGACCCGGCGCCGATGCAGCGCCTGTTGCCGCCGGGGGACGCGGCCGGGGAGGGGGCGGCCCAGAGCCCGCTGCGGCGGCGGTCCGGTTGGGCCAGCACCCTGATCGCCTGTCTCGAGCTCGCCAAACAGGGGCAGGTCGCCACGGCGCAGGACGGCAGTTTTGCGCCGATCCTGGTGAGTAGGGACCCGGTGACAGCGTCGGCCGGCCACGATCACGAGGCCGCCGGTGGTCGAGACGTGTCTGGTCCCGGATAGAGCCCGAGTGCCGGGAGCGCGCTCCGCCACCATTGGGCGTCTGGACGTGGAAGGACCGAAGCCATCCGCCCGCCCCTCATTGGCAGGGACGCGCCCGGCGCTGGAGGTGGCGGATATCTTCCGCCACCACGGCGAGGCATTCCGCCGCGCTGGCTGTGTTGCAAAAGCCGGGGCGGGTGTGGTTCAGGTCGCGAGACAGGGAACGGCGGGCGGACAGGGCGATGGCGGCGGGTCAGGACTGCACGTTCAAGGGGCGGCACTTCACAGCCGAGGTGATCCTGTGGGCGCTGCGCTGGTATCTGGCCTTCCCGATCAGCTACCGCGATCTGGCCTTGATGCTGTCGGATTGAGGCATTTCGGTCGACCACACGACCCTGTTCCACTGGGTGCAGGCCTATGCGGCGACACTGGAGCTGCGGGTCCACCGGCATCTGCGGCCCTGCACGGGCTCCTGGCGGATGGACGAGACCTAAATCAAGGCCAAAGGCGTCTGGACCGATCTGTATCGGGCGGTGGACAGCCCCGGCCAGACCATCGACTTCCTGCTCTCGGCTCGGCGGGAAGCGCCAGCTGCCCGGCGGTTCTTTCGCAAGGCGCTGGCGCAGCCACATACCGTCAATCCGCGCACGATCACGGTGGACAAGAACCCGGCCTACCCGGGGGCGGTGACGGAGGTGAAGCGAGCCGGCGAGCTCTGGCGCTTCTCGCGGCTGCGCCAGTGCAAGTATTTGAACAACATCGTCGAGCAGGATCACCGGCGGATCAAGCGACTGGTGCGGCCGGGGCTCGGCTTCGGCGGCTTGCCGACCGCCGAGCGAACGTTGGCCGGCTACGAGGCGATGGCGATGATCAGGAAGGGGCAGGTTCACAACATCCACGGTCACGACATGCAGGTACAGACCGCATTCGTTGCCAACCTCTTCGAGATGGCCGCCTAACAGTACCCGCTCCCCAGGTCCCGCGTGGCCCGATCCAGCGTTTGCAACAGAACCCTTCATGATATGCAGCGCGTCCTTCAGTGAGCGCGACAGGTGGTCGAGCTTCCAGACCACAAGCGCGTCGCCCTCGCGTAGATGATCGAGCATGCGGTGCAACTTCCAACCCCGATCACGTCGTCACGGTTAACCGTCGGCGGCCCCACGGCGCCCGTCACCCGATGCGCATGTCTTCACTGGCCCGTGCCCTTCTCCACGCGACATTCTGAGTAGCCGGAGGTTTCCCGCCGCCCCATGGCTGTATTTGGAAGGACACCCTCTCGCACTAAAATATCCTATCATCCAGTTGCTATGCTGCCTGCGGCACTTGACGGTGACAATCTGTCATGCCTCATTCACCGTCATGATCGGATGGTTGGCCAATCCCTCGCAGCCGCTTTCGGCCGCGCATGCGCGCCTCGCGGCCTTCGTTCTCTCGCGTCCAGACGAGGCAATCCGGCTGACGGGCGCCGAACTGGCGCGTCGCACGGAGGTCAGCGAGCCGACGGTACACCGCTTCTGTCGCCAACTCGGTTGCAACGGCCTCCAAGGCTTTCGAAGGGCCGTCTTCAAAGAGCTGTCCGCGAACGGAGGGGCTTTGCATCCGCAGTCAATCCTGGCGACGGACACGGTCGAAACCGCCGCGGAAAAATCGCTGGACGCGACGATCAACGCCCTGGAACGCCTGCGCCGGGCCCTGCCGCGGGACGCCATCCGGCAAGCTGCCGTATCGATCCTCAAGGCACGCTGGGTGCACGTTTATGGATTCGGCGCTTCGGCCACAGTTGCCGCCGATGCGCAACACAAGCTGTTCCGTCTCGCTGCCATGACCGTTGCGTATGCCGACGCCCATATGCAGGCGATGGCCGCGGCCACGCTTGGGCCGGAGGATGTGGTGATCGCCATTTCTAATTCCGGTGCCACCCGCGAGTTGATCGAGACGGTCGAACTCGCGCGGTCGAACAGCACCACGATCATTGCGATCACCCGCCCCGGCTCGCCGCTTGCCGCACTCGCGTCCACGTTGCTTCCGATCCAGGAGGACGAAAGGCGGGAGATCTTCACGCCCATGACCGGCCGCATGCTCCAGCTTGCCATGATCGATGCACTCGTTGTCGGCGTGACGTTGCTGTCGCCGCCGACCGTAATCAGAGAACGCTTTTCGCGGATGGACAACGCCATCCGGCGGAAGCGCATACCAGGAATTCCAGCGAACGGAGATGCGCGATAAATCGAGGCTCGGGTGACTATGGCTGGATACGCGAACGCATTGCCCGCATTCCGCGTGTAGCAATTGCGCTCACCCCGACACCGCTACAGGAAGCGCCGAACCTCAGCCGAGCACTTGGCGGTCCCCGCATCTTCATCAAGCGCGATGACCTGACGGGTGTGGGGCTTGGCGGCAACAAGGTACGAAACCTGGAATTCAGGCTCGCCCGGACGCTGCAGGAGGACCCCGACACGGTCATCGTCGGACTTGATCTGCAGTCCAACTCCGCCCGCCAGACGGTCGCCTCCTGCAACAAGCTGGGATTGAAGACAATCCTGGTTCTGCTCGGCGCGCGTCCGGCGACTGTGCAGGGCAATCTCCTGGTAGACTACTTGCTGGGGGCGGACGTGCACTTTGCGCCGACGCCGCGGGCGCAACGGGACAAGCTGGACGAGCTTGCTGCCATATGCCGCGCTGCCGGCGGCCGCCCACACATACTGAACGACAACCCGATGTTCGATGTTGCCTCGGCGCTTGGCTACCTCGAGTCGACATTGGAGATCCTGGAGCAGCTCGACCGGACGAATATCTCGCCGACCGCTTTCTACATGTCCTCCAGCGGCAAGGGGCAGGCGGGTGTGGTCCTGGCGCAGCAACTCACGAACGCAGGCTTCGCCATGCAGGGCATCCCGGCGACCGACGAGTTCGATGTGCCGCCACGTACGGCGGCGATCGCCAACGAAGCGGCTGCGGCTCTCGGGCTTGACCTGCATATCGAGCCCTCCGAGATCCTCAGCGACATGCGCCTGGTAGGGGCCGGCTACGGGATACCCACCCAGAGCGGCGTCGAGGCCGTGCAGCTGTTCGCCCGTACCGAGGGCGTCGTCCTTGATCCCATCTATACCGGCAAGGCGGCCGCGGGGATGATCGCACATATCCGGGAAGGTCGCTGGCAACCCGACGATGTGCTTGTGTTCATCCACACAGGCGGTGCGCCAGCTGTCTTTACCTGGAACGAACTGTGGGTGCCCCTTCCGGAAACGGCCCAGGCGTCAACCCTCAAGAAGGCTACCCTATGAAACGTCGTACGCTCCTGACCGGCCTCGCCGCATCGGCGACAGCCGCTGCCGTCACCTGCCCGTCCGTGCGCGCTCTGGCGCAGACCGGAGCGGCCGGAACCCAGCTCAGGTATGGCCAGAGCACAGCCATCCTCACTCTCGATCCCGTCCACGGCAGCTTTACCGGCTATCCGGGCAGCTACGAGGCGGCGCTCTGCCTGTACGACCGCTTGCTTGATTTCGACGCGAAGATGAAGATCGTGCCCGAACTGGCGGAGACCTTCACTCTGGCGAACGACTTGCGGTCCGCGACGCTCAAGCTACGCCGCGGTGTGAAGTTCCACGACGGCACCACGTTCGATGCGGCAGCGGTAAAGGTGAACCTCGAGCGGCTGATGGACAGCAAGCGCAATCCGACGAACCGGCCGCTATGGGACCCGTTTGCGAGCGTCGAGACCCCCAGCACCGACACCGTGGTCATCCGACTGAAGGCACCATTCGCCGAACTGCCGAACAGTCTTGCGCATGCTTCCGGCGCGATCGTGTCACCGGCCGCGCTGCAGAAGTACCGGGGATACAGGGATTGCGCGGCATCCGGTCGGCGCCGGCCCGTTTCGGCTGACCAGCTTCAGCCCTGGTCAGGAGCTTGTTGTAGACGCGTTTCCGCAATACTGGAACCGGCGTCCACGCGCCGGTCGGATTACATTCCATTATATCCCGGAATCTGCGACACGGCTCAATGCGCTGCAAACCCAGGCCGTCGATGTAATCGATGCCGTTCCGGAGGCTCTTGTCAGGTACTTTGAAGGGCTCGACTGCCAGCACCGTGCTGACCAGCCTGAGCCTGCGACCGATCGGTTTTGCCATCAACATGATGCGTCGACCGTTGCAGGATGCCCGGGTGCGCCGGGCGCTCAATCTGGCCGTTCCGGTCCAGATGATCGCCCAGCGGCTGTTCTTCGGATACGCGCGGGCCTCGGACTCCCCGCTTGCCTTCAACACAGAAGGCTACCACCGGGTCTCCGATCTGGCATTCGATCCTGCCAAGGCGAAGTCCCTGCTTGCCGCCGCTGGATACACGGCGGCCAAGCCGCTTCGGCTCGCGCTGTCCGCATCGAAGGGGCTATTTCCGGACGATGAAGCCGTGGCGGAGGTCGTCGCGAATGCGCTGAGCCAGGTCGGCGTGCAGGTGGCGATGACACAGATCGAAGCGGGCTCGTACTGGGACACGCTGCGCGAGGATGCGGCCCACATGACGTGGGACATCGCGATGTTCGGATTCAATCCGTCCAATGGTTCCGGTTTGTATCACTTGGCGTCCTTGTTCAAGTCGAATGTGAACGATACCGCGCGCCCCGATGTCTGGAACATCGGACGCTACCACAATGTGAAGGTCGACAAGTTCCTGAACCAGGCCGGTATGACTGCGAACGTGGAGCAGCGGAACGCGCAGCTCGCGAAGGCACAGGAGATTATCTGGAAGGATAATCCCTACATCTGGCTGCAGATCAATGACAACATTTCGGCAACGCGGAGCAACGTGAAAGGGGTCGAGGTTCTGCCGGTTGTATTCACCTCGCTCCGTCACGCCACGATTGAGTAGGAGGTTCTGTCGTGGCTGTGGTTCGCTTCGTCGCCGGGCGCCTGGCAATGGTCCCGCTCATCGTGATCGGCGTGGTGACGGTGCTGTTCCTGATTTTCAAGGCAGTGCCCGGCGACGAAGCGACCATGATTGCCGGTGCGACAGCCACCCAGGCGGAGATCAACGCGATACGTGTCCAGCTTGGTCTCAACCAGCCCATCATGGTGCAATATTTTGGCCACCTGGCGGCGCTGGCGCGGGGGAATTTTGGCTATTCGCCAACCTTCCACGGGAACCCGCTCCCGTACATCGTCGCACGCATTCCGGCTACCTTGATTCTGACCGCATCCGCGGTCACGCTGACCATCCTGCTGGGAATCCCGGCCGGCGTGGTTGCTGCGGCAATGCAAAATCGTTGGCCAGACCTCACCATCTCGGGCAGCGTTGTTACGTTCCTTGCCGTTCCAAACTTCTGGCTCGGCATGATCATGATTGCCGTATTCTCGGTCCAATTGGGCTGGCTCCCTAGCTTCGGCTTCCGCGGACCGCTATCCCTGATCATGCCGTCCTTTACCCTCGCAGCCCGGCTGATCGCTATCGTGGCGCGCATGACGCGCGGCCTGGTGATCGACGAAATGCGGAAGGATTACGTTCGGACGGCCCGCGCGAAGGGGCTGGGCATGCGAAGGACCTTATGGCGTCACGTGCTTCGCAACGCGCTGCTTCCGACTATTACCGCCCTTGGCCTGGAGGCCGGTTATCTGCTCGGCGGCTCGGTGGTCATCGAACGCCTGTTCGCATGGCCGGGAATCGGAGATCTGTTGCTCAACGCAATCGGAAATCGCGACTATACCCTGGTGCAGGGAATTACAATCCTGTTCGTCGTGGGATTCCTTCTCGTCAATCTGATCGTCGAGCTCCTGTATATTTTAGTGAATCCGCGCCTTCGTCATGCCTGACCTTAACATGCATTTCCAGATCCGCCTGCATGCGCGCGGTAACCGCCCGCTGACGATCGGGGCGTGGCTGCTTGCTGGCTTCGTTGTGCTAGCAGTGTTCGGTCCCCTGATCGCTCCATATAACCCGAACACGCAGGACCTGCTCGCAGTGCTGTCACCGCCCGATGGCGCACACTGGCTCGGCACCGACGAACTGGGGCGTGACATTCTCTCCCGCGTAATCGTCGGCACGCGGATGACCATGTTGATCGCGCTGGTGCCCGTCACACTGGCGGCCGCCGGCGGTGTGGTACTTGGGCTGATTTCGGGCTTTCTGGGCGGGGCCGTCGATCGTGCCATTACAGCGCTTGTGGACTTGCTGCTGACGATCCCCGGCATGGTGCTGGCCATCGCCATCGTGGCCGTCGTGGGACCGAGTGCATTCGGCCTGATCGTCGCCATCACACTGGGTTTCATCCCCGCGATCGCCCGCCTGGTCCGGGGTCGCGTGCAGGAGCTGCGTGAAGAAGATTACGTGAGCGCGGCGATCACGGTCGGCATGTCGCGGCGACGCATTCTGATTCGCCATGTCCTGCCAAATGCCGCTTCGGTCATTGTGATCCAGCTCAGCCTGCTGGCCGGCCAGGCGGTGCTGACGGCAGCGGCCCTCGGCTTTCTGGGTCTCGGTGTGCAGCCACCGGCGCCCGAGTGGGGGGCGATGCTCGGCAGCGCCCGCCAATATATCCCGGTTGCGCCGCACGTAATCGTCGCACCTGGGCTGGCCATCGCTTTTCTGGTGCTCGGCTTCAACATGCTGGGTGACGGCTTGCGAGACCGCTTCGATCCCGCCCTTGTGAAATAGGAACGAAAATGGACTTTGGTATCATCGACGGCCATGCGCATATCTTTCCGCCGCTTGCCGACGCGTGCGGCTTTTCAGATAGCGCCACGCACTTGCTGTACCAGCAGTACGCAATGCACGTCCATGGTAATCAGCCGTACCGACGGCTCCGTGATTCGGCTCGCGTGAACGCTCGTCCCTTATGGATGGCAAATGACCCCTCGGAGTCCGGTCGGCGTACGGATGTCGACTTTCACGTGGATACCTGCGGGCGTTTCGCTTGGGAGTGCGACGGTGAGGCGCAGTACGTTCAGTTTTTGCCGCCTTATATGGCCGACCTGTCAATGCCAGCAGAGGTTTTGGTGCGCGGCATGGACTACGCGGGAATCGAAATGGCCATTTTGCAGAACGACCATATTTATGGCAATCTTGCCCGCGACTTCGCCTCTGCCCAGGTCGCCCACCCCGGTCGCTTCATCGGCCTGGCACAGGTGGAGGAGGCCTTCGCCTGGCGCGACGCGGAGATCGGCCGGTTAGTGGATCAGGTGGAGCGCCTCGGGATGGCCGGCCTTTATTTCACGATGACTGCCCTGTTCCGCAATGGGTATCGCATCCTGCCGGACGATCCCGCGTATGATCCGTTCTGGCGAACAGTCGCGCGACTTGATCTGCCGATATTCTGGGTACACAGTGCCAGTTCTCCTGTTGGCAGCTATGATGATGAGATGCGCCATCTGGCGGCTCTCGTTGAGCGGCATCCCGATCTCCGCCACGTCCTGGTGCATGGCGTGCCGACCCGTCTGTACGCTGACGAGGCCGAGCGACTGACCTTGCCACCAGTTCTGGAACGGCTGCTCTCTGATGCGCCGGTATCAGCCGAAATCTTGTATCCGATCTCGTGGGGCGGCCGGACAGATTACCCCTATTCCAGGGCGCTGGTGCATATCCGGCAATTGATCGAGCGGTTCGGGGCGGACCGCTTCGTCTGGGGTTCGGATATGCCGAACGTCGAGCGTTATTGTACTTATAGACAGAGCCTTGCGTATGTTCTGGATTACGCCACGTTTCTCACGGCGGCGCAGCAGCGTCGCATCTTCCGGGAGAACGCCCTTGCCCTGTTTCACCGCGGTGTGGGCTCCACGACGGGTGCGCGATGACCAGCGCGGACGCGCCGTATTCGCAGACGGCGCCGCCAGATGCCGGGGGGCCCGTGCTGTCCGCAATGGGCCTGCGCGTTGAGATCGCCACGGCGGATCGGCGCTTTGCCGCAGTGCGAGGGATCGACTTCGAATTACGGCGCGGAGAGACTCTCGCTTTGGTAGGTGAATCGGGCTCGGGCAAGTCACTGACGGGCCTGGCACTGATGCGCCTGCTGCCGGAACCACCCGCCCGCATTGTCGCTGGCCGCCTTCTGTTCGCCGGCGTCGACCTTGCCGCCGCAACCGAGCAGCAGATGTTGACGATTCGTGGCAACCGCATCGCCATGGTGTTTCAGGAGCCGATGACGTCGCTCAACCCCTCGATGCGGGTTGGCGACCAGGTCGCTGAGGCGCTGCGTCTGCATCGCTGCATTGGCAGGCACGAGGCACTGGATATAGCACGGGGGTTATTCGCCCGCGTGCAGATTCCGGACCCCGCCCGCCGAACTCGAGGAATACCCGCATCGTATGTCCGGCGGGATGCGTCAGCGCGTGATGATCGCGCTGGCCCTTGCCTGTGGTCCCGACGCCATCGTTGCCGACGAGCCGACGACGGCGCTCGATGTGACGACGCAAGCGCAGATACTTCGCCTGTTCCGCAGACTGCAGAATGAGCTCGGAATGGGTATCCTGCTGATCACCCACGATCTTGGCGTTGTCGCGCAAAGCGCCGACCACGTTGCCGTCATGTACGCCGGCCGCATCGTCGAGGAAGCGCCTGCCGTGGCGTTGTTCGAGGCGCCGCTGCATCCGTATACGATTGGGCTGCTCGCATGCGTGCCTGGGGTCCAGCAGGAGCAAGCGGGTGGGCGTGGCAAGCTGGCCGAGATTGCAGGCAGCGTGCCCCCGCTCTGGGCGTTGACCGCCGGCTGTGCCTTCGCGCCGCGCTGTCCGCGCGCCAGTGTGCGCTGCACGCGAGAGGACCCGATGCTGGAGGCGCATGGCCCTGCGCGGCGTGTGGCATGTCACCATGCAGGAGAGCAGCAATCGTGAGTGTCGGACAGGAGCCGCTGCTTGCTGTCGAGGGGGTGTCGAAGCTCTTCAAGGTGACGGGTAGCTTGGGCAAAGCGGTCGCCGTACATGCGGTTTCCGATGTATCTCTAACGGTGGGTGCCGGCGAGACGCTTGGCTTGGTTGGGGAATCCGGCTGCGGCAAGTCGACGCTCGGCCGCCTGATTGTGCGGCTACTGGAACCGAGCGGCGGATCGATCCACTTACAGGGCCTGGATATCACGCATGTCCGGGAACGAACCCTGCGCCCGCTACGGCGGCATATGCAGATGGTCTTTCAGGACCCGTACGGGTCGCTGAACCCCCGGATGCGCGCCGGCGACATTGTGGCGGAGCCACTGACGGTCCACGGGCTGGCGCGTGGGTCGGAACTGACGGACCGGGTGGAAAACCTGTTTCGCCGCGTCGGGTTGCGCCCCGATCAGATGCGCAATCTGCCGCGCCAATTCTCCGGCGGGCAGCGCCAGCGTCTGGCGATCGCGCGAGCCCTTGCTGTCGAGCCGAAGCTGATCGTCGCCGATGAACCAGTGTCGGCGCTCGACGTATCGGTGCAGGCACAGGTGGTGAACCTGATGGTCGAACTGCAGAAGGAAAGAGGTCTTTCTTATTTGTTCATTGCCCATGACCTTGGCATCGTCAAACATATCAGCGACCGCATCGCCGTGATGTATCTCGGCCGAATTATCGAGATTGGGCCTGCTGCCGCGGTTTTTGGTGCACCCCGTCATCCTTATACCCAGTCGTTGCTTGCTGCGGTCCCGGTGCCGGATCCACGCCAACGACTCGATTTGGCAATTCCCGAAGGCGAGGTGCCGTCTCCACTTGCTCCGCCCCGGGGTTGTCATTTCCACCCGCGCTGTCCGTTCGGGTGGGCGCGTTGTCGACAGGAGGCCCCGCTGCTCCGCAAGGTCGGAGCCAACCACCAGGCTGCCTGCCACATTGAGCATTCGTGATAGTCTGCATCGATCTTCTTAGCCTGATGTCACGTTGCACGAAATCCTGAGACTCGCCATTTGTCGCACTTCGGGCTGCACAAAATTCGAGAGGTCGCCGGGGGCGTTCTCACAATTGCAGCAAATACGAGACGGCAGCGGGCGCCTAGCACGACTAGCCGCGCCCCGTCAGCAGCTCGCGAGAGCACGGCGGATATCGGCCAAGCCAGCGGTCAATGGTTGCGCCTATTGCGGCGCTCGCCGCGCTGGTGATCGGCGCGAATGCCTGGCGGACGTCGACAAAGAAGGCTGCCATAGCGGCGACCGCCTTCCCCTGTCGGCGCCCGGCGTCGCTTTCCAGAAGCCGGCAGAGTACGTCTGCCCGGCGGGATGCGGTGACCCAAGCCTCTTCGTCATCGTCCGGGTCAGGGGTGTCCTGGACCATCAACCTCGAGCAACATCATATATTCTACTATCTCACGATTCGTGCAGTAAGGCAAGTATACGTCTCACGTTGTTACCCCCAAGTAGGAATGTCCCCATCGCGCAAAGTTAGAATGTCCCCTTTTGGCGGCGGTTTGGCCTGGGGGACGGATGAGCGAGGGGAACCTGCTGATGAGTGCCTCGGAGCGGGAGCGGGCACATGTTGTGCGCGAGGTGCTGGGACATCGTCTGGGCCAGCGTGAGGGGGCGGAGCGTTTGGGGATCGGGGTGCGCCAGTTCAAGCGTCTGGTGCGGTCATGGCGGCAGGCGGGTGATTTGGGTCTGGTCTCGCGCCAGCGAGGCCGGCCGTCGCACAATCGCCTGGCGGCGGAGCAACGGGCGCGGATTGCGACGCTGCTGAGGGAGCGATACGCGGACTTTGGTCCCATCCTGGCGGCGGAGAAGCTGTTGGAGCGGGAGGGGATCCGGGTGTCGCGGGAGACCATCCGGCAGCTGCAGGTGCGCCTGGGCCTGTGGAAGCCGAAGGGTCGCCGGGCCAGGCGGGTGTTTCAGTTGCGCGACCGTCGTCCGCGCTTCGGCGAGTTGATCCAGATCGACGGCAGCCCGCACGACTGGTTCGAGGGGCGCGCACCGCGCTGCACGCTGATCGTGTTCATCGACGACGCGACGAGCCGGCTGACGGCGCTGCGCTTCGTGCCGGTGGAGTCGACCCGGGCCTATCTCGAGACGCTCCGGGGCCACGTCCTGGACCATGGCTGCCCGCTGGCGTTCTACTCGGACCGGCATGGCATATTCCGGGTCAACGCCAAGGACGCGCAAAGCGGGGACGGCAAGACGGAATTCGGCCGGGTGGCGGAACGGCTGGAGATCACGCCGATCCATGCGCTGACGCCGCAGGCGAAGGGGCGGGTGGAGCGGGCGAACCAGACGTTGCAGGATCGTCTGGTGAAGGAGATGCGGCTGGAACACATATCATCGATGGAGGCGGCAAATGACTTCTTGCCGTCTTTCATCGCCCGGTGGAATGAGCGGTTTGCGGTCCCCCCGCGCGAGGCAGCTTCGGCGCATCGGCCCTGGAGCGGCACGCCGGAGGCGCTGGACGATGCCTTGGCCCGGCGCGAGACGCGGATTTTGTCCAAGTCCCTGACGTTCAGCTCCGCGGGCACGAAGTATTGCGTCCGGACCATTGGTCCTGGCACGGCGCTGCGCGGGGCGAAGGTGATGCTGTATCACTTCGTCGGTGGCGGACTGGCGGTGCATTACAAGGACCGGGTCCTGCCGGTCACCGCCTATGGACGCTACCCGGTTCCCGACCCGGCCGAGGATGAGAAAACGATCGACGCCCGCGTTGACGCGATTGCGCCATCGCGACAGGCGGCTTGCCTATCGCATCGCAGCGGTCCCGACCTGCCAGAGCCTGGCGCCGTGCTCGCCGCCGTCAAGGACGCTGCGCGCCGCTGCGCGGTGGCCCGCAAAGAGGCGGGCCATCCTTGACCGCGGCTCTGCGCGGCGCCTTGCGAGCGTCAGGCCGGGACAGAGAAACGGCCCCAGCCAAACCAAGAAACGTCTCAACAGGCAGTGCAGACAGCCAGAGCTACCAACACCACGCCGCAAAGAGGCTACAAGAGGACATTCTAACTTGGGCCAACCAGGGGACATTCTAACTTTGCGTTGACAGCATACGTCTCACGTTCACTGCAGTTTTGTCTCGAATTCACTGTCCGTAAGCTACTGAAAATACCCCATAAGTGAATCTCGACTTTGGTGCAGCGCGACAGTGACAGCGGTGTTCTACCGCTACAGCGCCGACCGCCGAGGCGAGCGGCCGCGCGATCATCTCGAAGGGTTCAGCGGCTTCAGGCATGCCGACACCTTCGCAGGGTACGCAGCGCTCTATCAGGCCGATGGCAACAAGCCGCCGCGGATCACCCATGTCGCCTCCATGGCGCATGCCCGGCGGAAGTTCTTCGAGGTGTTTGAGGTCACGAAGTCGCCGATCGCCGACGAAGCATTGCGGTGCATCCAGGACCTTTATGCGATCGAGGCCGACATCGACGGCAAATCCATCGACCACCGCCGGGCGGCGCACCAGGCACGGAGCAAGCCATTGCTCGATGCCTTCCACGCCTGGGCGGTGGTGCAACGACGACGGCTGTCCGCCAAGGGTAACCGAGCGGCGAACGATCTTCTCCTGCTCCCACTGATGCACCATTCTTCACTGCGGCCAGCGGGGGGCGCGGCGCCGAGCGCGGCTATGGGCGGGCTGCGGGAGGCGACCGGCCAGCCGGCGTTACGCACCGAACTCCGGGGCACGGGCAGTGATCATCGCCACCGTCAAAATCGTACGGAGGCTTGGAGCGCACCGAAACTGAATATTGCACCTTTCTGACCATGCCATGACCGGGTCTGGAAGACCTGTATGTAGCTCAACCGCAGACCTTGAAAGATGATCGCAATGCCAGCCTCGAATTCGCCAACGAGCGGATTGGGGGTTACATGCGGGCTCGAGGAGAAGGTGTTGCCATTAAGGAAGAGGTCGTGTGCGACCGCCTGGCCGTCGGCGCCCGCAAAGAAATACCAGACTAATGGATGCGGTACCGAATACGGGACTTCCCTCCAGGCCCGGAGGCAGGCGGCCCGGACCGAAATCTGCATCGAGATGCGTACCGATGCGAAACACCGCGCCGGCTTGACCGTAGTCCATGACATTTCCCGCTCCAAGCGACACAGCCGGAAGAACATCGATTGCGAGCCCGCCGATCCCACCAAGCGCCACCCGCCATGTCCGCCCGCCCGAGAGCTCAAGGGTGGGCTCGTCGTGGAGCTGATATCCCCAGCCTTTGTCGGTCGCCTGACCGATCAGGCGATGAAATCCATTCTGGATTTCTTCCCCAAGTGCAATCGGGCCTACCGCGCCGAGATCAACCGCAAGCATGCTCTCGGTGCTTGCCTGATCGTTGATCAGACCGAGATGCAGAGCGAGATAGCCGGCATACGGGCGCTCGTACGGGCTTGGTGGATTGGCCTGGGTGTCATCCGGGGTGAAGATCTGCTGGAATATCCCTAGGCTCATCCGGTCCTTGCCAGCCCCCCAGAGGGTCTGTGAGAGAGCAGCAAGTGGCGCCGGCAGTACCCCGGGCGCCGAGGTCCAGTCGAGACCGAGGCCGTTGGTATAGTTGCGATCGGATGGTGATGTCGGTGTGATCGATGAGTTTTCCAGGGAGAGGCTCCAGATGCCCGCTGAAATCACCCGCAGCGGAGGCTCCGTACGAACCCAAGGCGGGAAGCAGCAGGATCATCAGCAGCGATAGCCCTCTACCTGCCTGCTTTACCGTAGGCCAAGTCAGGGACATCGTCGGACGCCTCATGACAGGAGGGGGAGCGCAGGAGTGGGAAGGCGTGTGGGTCGGAGCGACGCGCGGCAACCATCGGTTCGATGCACGATATAGTGATCCCGCAACTGCCATGTCAGCCATCTTGACCGCTGCCGGCCTGATCCGCTCCCCGCGCTGATGTTCTGCCCACCTGATTCCAGGTGCCAGACTAGATCAGATCTGCAACCCCGGCATAGAGGCCGACGCCGGCGATGATCAGGAAGGCGACAGCCACCAGCACCGCATAGATCCCCTGCAATCGGAGTGGCTCCGGCAGGGCGGTGCGGGCGAGGTGATAGAGAAAGGCGAGCACCAACGGCAACAGCAGTGCATTCAGCACCCCGGCGGCAACGGTCAGATCGACCAGGTTGAAGCCCGATGCGACCAGTGCGCCGCTGGCTGATAACATGACACTCAACGAACCGTAGAACCACGGTGCCTGCCCGGGACGGTGCTCCAGCGAGTGTCGCACGCCAAGCGCTTCGCCGATCGCCCAGGCGAGCGTCAGGCAGACCACGACGGCGGCGACAAGCGCGCTGCCGGAAAGGCCAAGGAGAAAGACCGTCCGGCCGATGGTAATGCCGAGCGTCGTGGTGAATGCAGTTTCGATCTGCGGCACGGTCTGGAGTGCGCCGCCGTGGCCGAGCGTCGTGGCGGCGGCGATCAGAAGCGCACAGGTGATCGCCTGGCACAGCACGACGCCCGTCAAGGTTTCCACCCGAGCCGCGCCGACATGTTCGGGACCGAGATGTTTGTCGACGCTCGCCGATTGCTGGTAGAGCAATGCCCACGGAATGATGCTGGTCCCCAGGTTGGCGGCGAGCAGGTAGAGATAGCGATGATCGCGCAACGGGATTTGTCCGGCCTGCTGCACGATCGGCAGAAGCCCCGGCGCGGCGCGCCAGGCCATGACCAGGAACGCAAGCTCCAGCAGCCCGACAAGCAGGGCGATCCGCTCGACCGACCGGTAGGATCCTGTGATCACGAGCAGGATCAAGCCGCCGACGGTGACGGACGTCGTGGCTGCCGCAGGCACGCCGAACACCTGCCCTGCGCCCGCCAGACCGCTCATCTCACTGACCAGGGCGCCGAGGCAACTGACGACGAGGGTCGCGAGCAGCAGGCCCGCGGGGATACCTCCATACCGGCGCTTGACCAGTTCGACAGCGCCGCGCCGCGCGCCGAGCCCGAGCCGCAGTGCCACCTCCTGGGCGATGAACATGAAGGGGATCAGCAGCAGGTTCGGCAGCAGCAGGCGGTAGCCCCACAGAGCACCGCTCTGGGCTACCGTGATGACGCTGCCGGCATCGGTGTCGGCGAGCATGGCGACGAGGCCGGGCCCGGCGGCGAGTGCGAGGTGACGCCAGCGGACCCGCCGAAAGGCGTGGTCGCCAGCTTTGCTGCTGGAGGCGGTCACGTTGTCCCGTCCGTCCACCATGGATGACCTTGCCCCCCCCCGCGGGATCGCCGCTGTTAGACTTGCGCTTTACCCTCTCGCGGTGCAGCCGCACACCGTGGCGGTGCCGGACAGCGGGAGACGCCCTGCGCGCAAATGGCGTTTGCCGCGACGGCCGGCTCAGGATTACAGTCTGGCAGCATCGGGGCGGACTCCTGCTTTGCCGCAAGGCATCGACGTGGACGAACTTCCGGCAAGTCGGAGCCCGATGCGCCTTTCGAGAAACACCCGGCCACTTGCCCTATCGGTTTCGGGCGACGGCGTGCAGATGATGGACATACTGGAGATATCCGGTTGGTCTGGCCCATTCGGCCCGGCGCTGCGCCAAGACCCGGCGTCGCGGCTCGAATCCGGATCGGTGCTGCTTCTCCCGGCACTCGGCTTCGCCCTCGACGAGGCCGAGCAGCAGGTCATGCGCTTGGCTGGCAGGAGCGGTGGTCGCCCGAAGAACATCAGCCTCGATCCGGCTACCGGCCGCTGCACCTGCGCAAGCTTGTCAGGGCCTGTGCTTGCCGTCCTCGCCCGCGCCATGGAACGCTATGCGGAAGCCGCGACAGGCCTCGTGCTCGGCCTCATGCCCGGCTATCGAGATGGCCTCACCCGCGGCCGGACGAGTTTCCGCCCAATCGAGATTGCCACCCGGAATACCTCGTGGCGGCAGGACGACAAGCGCGTGCACGTTGATGCGTTCCCCACCCGCCCGCAGCGCGGCCGGCGCATACTCCGGGTGTTCGCCAACGTCGACCCCACCGGCCGACCACGTGTCTGGCGACTTGGTCCGAAGTTCGAGTGCTTCGCCGCTACGTTTCTCCCAGGACTGAAGCGGTCGGTCCCCGGCCAGGCCTGGCTTTTGCACCGACTAGGCCTGACCCAAGGCCGACGCAGCAGCTACGACGAGATCATGCTGTACCTGCACGACGCGGCAAAGCGCGATTCTGCTTGGCAGCAGCAGGTGGGGTTCGAGGAGATCGCCTTCGAAGCCGGTAGTGTCTGGCTTGCGTACACCGATCAGGTGCCGCACGCGGCGCTGTCAGGCTGCAACGCGCTCGAGCAGACCTTCTATGTCGCTCTCGAAGTGCTCGTCAGGCCGGAAACGGCGCCGATCACCGTGCTCGAACGTC
The DNA here is from genome assembly GCA_963832525.1 of uncultured Pseudomonadota bacterium. Classification (GTDB taxonomy): domain Bacteria; phylum Pseudomonadota; class Alphaproteobacteria; order Acetobacterales; family Acetobacteraceae; genus JAJZVS01. The sequence continues at coordinate 100,135 of CAWHUC010000006.1, read as the reverse complement.
TCTGCGGTCGTTCCCTGCGCTAGGATCGGCACTTCATGACGGAGGCGGATTGGACGGCGGCTGCCTATTTGAGGGCATAGCGCCGGTTGTCAGATAGACAACGCGATGAGACCGTCCAAAACCTGGGGGAGAACAAAAGAGGTAACTCATGGTAGCCCCAAGCATCTGGCCTTCCCGGCGCGGTGCCCGGTCGACTCCCCCGGACTGAGGGCTGACAGGACCCCCAAGTTTTGGACGGTCTCCCGCCACACCATCGGACTGATGCCGACCAGCCAAACTTTGACCTGCAGGACCGCGTCGGCGTCCACGGGGGCCTCCGACGAGGGTGCTACCGCAGCGGGCGACTTCAGCCGTCATTTCATCCGGCCAGATTACCGCCTCCCAGCCCAGCCGTTCCAGGGCACCACAGGGATTCTCATGCTCTCCAAATAGACCAGCGGGAACTCGCCGCGGGAATCCCGCGCCGTAACGACCTATCCCCGGCCGCCCTCGAACATGAACGGACCACCGACACGGCTCTGCGCTTGCCCGGCGAGCCATAGAAGGCCGCCCGCACCGAGCATCAACGCAAGCAGCACCCTGGCGAAGGCGCCGGCTGCCCGGCGCTTCGCGCGGGCGCGGTGGGCCGAGCGTCTATGCCGGGCCATCACCGCAGCGCGACGACACGACCGGTGCTGGAGCCGGCGATGATCAGGCGCCCGGCGGCCTCCGGGCCCGTCACGACCGCCTTGGTGTGGTAGCGCCACAGGGACTGCCCGGTCGCTGCCGCGAAGCTGGCGATCGCGTGGTCGCCGACCTTGAGCACCACCCCGTCGCTCCAGATCATAGGCGCCGAGAACGGCGTTCCGCCGAGCGCCTTGGTCCAGACGGTCTTGCCGGTCTTGGCGGCGAACGCGACCAGGGTGCCGGCGCGGTTGGCGAGGATCACGTTCCCACCGTCGACCAGCGGGGCATAGTCGGCGTAATCCGCCATGTCTCGTTGCCAGGCCTGCTTGCCGGTCTTGGCGTCGAGGGCATAGACGGAACGATCCTCGGAGGTGACGAAGACGAGCTCTCCGAGGGCCGCCGGGTGGGTATCGATCGCGCCATTGGTGGAGAAGCTCCACAGGCTCTTGCCGGTCTTCAGGTCATAGGCGTGCACCGTGCCGCCGCGGTTGCCGGCGATGACGATGCCTCCCACGATCCGCGGCTGGGCAACGAAGCCGTATCCCGTCTTGGCGACCCAGCGCACGGCGCCCGTCTTCGCATCGAGCGCGTACAGATCGTGATCGGCCGAGCCGAACACCACCATTCCGTCCGCCACGGCCGGCTGCGTCAGCTTCGCGCCGTCGCCCGGAAACTGCCAAATGCGCCGGGACGGCATCGCCCCCACCGGCGCGAACGCGTAGAGGCTGTGACCGTCGGTCTGGACCAACAGCAGCCCTGCGTCGAGGACGGACGGATGGCTGCACATGCATTGCGGCGGCTGATCGCGGGTGTACTGCCACACGAGGGTACCAGTCTGCGCATCGAGCGCACGCATGAAATGCGTGTCTCCGATATCGGACGCGACGAAGACCTGGGTGGCGCTGACCGACGGCGGCACGGAGATCGCGCCGCTGGTCGCGAAGCGCCACAGGACCTTGCCCGTCGCCGCATTGAGGGCGAAGACATTCGGACCGGTCGCCTGCGCGCTCGTCAGATAGATCCGGCCATCGGCGACGCGCGCCGGAGTGAACACCGGAACCCCGATGTTCTCGACCCAGACGACGGGCGAGGCATCGGCCTCGGCGCGCCGCGCCGTGGCGAGCGCGCCGGACGCGAGCAGGCTGGCAGCGAGAACGCATCCGGCGAGGCCGGCAGCGCCCGCTTTGCCGCGGTGTGCCATGGCGCGTGCAGGGCGGCCGGCGAGCGGCCGGGGAGTGCGGGTCGACCGGCGCGATCCGGCCGGCAGGATGTTTGCAAGGCGCTCAAGCATGGCGGAGGGCTCCCTGGAAGGGCCAAACAGAATACGAATGCGTGCGGCGCCGCGCGCCACACCCGAGACGATCGAGGCTCAGACCAGGGAGGGGGGACCGCGCGCGGGTGCGGTGCGGCGTGCCGCCACCGGCAGGGCGGAGATTGGCTGCCACCCGGTACGCTCCGCGTAGAGGCTCGCGCGCGATGCGTGAACGTGTCGCACCGCCGTGAGCGGCGGGGTGGGGATCGCGTGCGCGATGCAGAGCACGCTCACCCGGTTCGCCGGCACGTGGCGCGTCGAGTGCCGCGACGGCATCGGCTCCGCCGCATCCGCCTGGCAAAGCCGGCCGAACGCGATCATCGCAAGCACTGGCTGCGGCAGGGTCGCGCCAAAGGCGAGCTGCGCCCCTAGGGCAACGAGGGCTGCCCACAGGCCAAGGGCGGATAGCCACGGACGCACGGTCACGAGGCCACCTTAGATGACCGCTTGCATCGGGTCCATGCGCCGACGATTTCGCGCTAGGTTTACCGCTCCGCCGTCGCGCAGCGTCGGATAATGGCAGGGAGGGTAGCCCCATGCAGCGCAGAAATCTTGCCAAGACCGCATTCGTCGGTGCCATCGCCGCGGTCATCCTGCCGGTTGCCGAGCGAGCCGGTGCCGCTGTGGACCAGTACCGAGAATGTGATCTTCACCGAAGAGGATCCTGGCCACTGGAAAGCGGTCGAAAAGATCCACATTCCGATCGTCACCGTGGAAGGCGACAAGCTCACCGCGCGTACCCCGCACCCGATGAGTGAACCCCACTACATCGTGAGCCACACCGTCGTGCTCGGCGACGGAACCTTCCTCGACCGGAAGACCTTCACCTGGAAGGATCACCCGGTCTCGGTGCACACGCTGCCCGCTGGATACAAGGGCACCGTCACCAGCACCTGCAATCGTCACGATTGGTGGGTAAAGGTCGTCAGCGTTTAGACTGCCCTCCCTCCTGACCGGCGTCGCGCTACCCGGGGTTCTCGTCATCGCGATGCAGAAAGTCACGCGGGAGTGGAGGAAAATCGGGGGGTATGCGGCGGCTCGGGATGTGAGATTTTTGTTCGCTCTGTCCATCGATCCCGCTCCCCGGAGCGCCGCGAGGTGGAGAGTATCGTTGAGGTACCTGCAGCTCCGACCTGCAAGAGATGATGGGCGCCGGCGGGTGACCGGCGCGTCTGCTGGCGCTTGTTCGCGCGGCGATTGACGAAGCTGTTCACCGTCGATGCCGCGACTGATGTCGGCACTCCCGGGCCGGCTCGCCGACGCGCAGCATAGTTGACCAATTTACCGCATTGACCCTGGGTGTAGCGGTCCAACTGGAGAACCAGGCTCCAGACATCTTTACCCGCACGCTTGCTCGGCGTGGCAGGTTCCGCAGAGCCCGGTCAGTTCGACAGTCCGCCGATCCAGGACGAAGCCAAGTCTTTGTCCCAGCTTCTCGGTCGCGACAGCCACGCTCTCGTCTTCGGCTTCCACAGTGATCCCGCAGTTCCGACAGATCAGAAACTGTACCGTATGCGCGTGATCCGGATGCTCACAGATGATGAAAGACCGCGTCGTCTCGATATGGTGCACGAGGCCATATTTCATCAAGAAATCCAGACCCCGATAGACGCTTGTGGGAGTCGACGAACCATCATCAGACCGCAGCATATCGAGGAGTTCGTATGCCGACAGGGGACGATCTGCCGCCACCATCTTGGCCGCGACCGCTCGCCTGCGTCGGGTCATCCGTCCCCCTCGCTCGCGACAGATCGCCTCAAGCTCGTCGAGCACACGCGCCACCTTCCTGGCTGATACCATCTCTGCCCCCATTCACTCCCGACCACGCCCGACAGGTGCAGCCGCGGCGTGCGAACACGATGTCCGCTCCGTGGCGGGTTATCCTGCGGCGTCCCGACGACTGGCACATGCCTCGAAGCCCCGGAACAATTCCAGCCGGTCGAGAACTCCGGCCGATGAAGACGAGCCGGCTCTGACGCGGGTCGTCGGCTTTCCACGATCCGATATACGCACTGTCGGCAAGCATGTGCACTGCCTGGAAGGCAAATCGGCGGTCATCTCCGTCGAAGTGGAGGATGCCTTTGGTTCGGAGCAGATCCTGCCCCTTCTCCATCAGCACCGTCCCCATCCATTGACTGAATTGGGCCATGTCGAGCGGCCGGTCGAGGGTCAGGCTGATCGAGGACACCGCATCGTCATGCTCGTGATCGTTGCTACCCGACAGGAAATCCGGCTCCAGTGCGAGGACCCGGTCCAGGTCAAAGGCGCGACGATCGAGCACGTCGGCGATCGGAACGCAGGCCTTCTCCGCGTGCAGGATTCGCGCCGAACGGTTGATCGACCGTATCCGATCTTCGACAGCGGCAAGTTCATCAGTCGTCACGGGATCGATCTCGTTCAGGATGATCACGTCGGCAAACGCAACCTGCTCCTCCGCTTCATGGCTGTCCTGGAGACGCGCCAGAAGGTGCTTCGCGTCGACCACGGTTACGATGGCGTCCAGGCGGGAGGGGGCCCGCACGAGATCGTCGACAAAGAACGTCTGGGCGACAGGAGAAGGATCAGCGAGTCCTGTCGTCTCGATGATGATGCCGTCAAGCTGGCTCTTCCGTTTGACAAGCTGGCTGACGATACGAATCAGATCGCCACGGACGGTGCAGCAGATGCACCCATTGTTCATTTCAAATACCTCCTCGTCGGCATCCACGACGAGGTCATTATCCACTCCCAATTCCCCGAACTCGTTGATCACAACCGCATATTTCTTGCCATGGCTTTCCGACAGGATGCGATTGAGCAGGGTCGTCTTGCCGGCACCGAGATAGCCGGTCAGAACCGTGACCGGGATTTGGTCTAAGAGTCCGTCCGAGAACATCACGTGGGATTACAGAGTTTTCTCAGCATCAGCCGGATGGAAGCGAGCCGCAGGAAGGCGAGGGCTCTGCGATTGAGGTTCTCCCAATCCTTCGCCAATCGTCGGCAGCGATTGAGCCAACCGATGGTGCGTTCGACGATCCACCGTTTCGGCAGTACCACGAACCCCTTGGCGTAGTCGGACCGCTTGACGATCTCGACTCTGATCTGCCGCACGACCCGTTTCAACGCCGCCCGGAACTTTGGCCCCTGGTAGCCGGCATCGGCATAGAGCGTGCGCAGGAATGGGAACAGACCGAACAGTGTTGCCATCACCATCACGCCACCATCGCGGTCCTGCAAGTCAGCCGCATGGACGATCGCGTGGGGCACTAAACCCTGGCTATCGACCAGTATATGGCGCTTCTTGCCTTTGATCTTTTTGCCGGCGTCGTAGCCGTGTGGATCGATCGAGGCCCCCCTTTTTCTGCGCTCTTCACGCTCTGGCTGTCGATAATCCCCACCGTCGGACTGGCCTCGCGTTCGGCCTGCTCTCGACATTGCACATAAAGCGCGTGGTGGATGCGGTTCAACGTGCCGTCGTAGTCCCAGCGTGCGAAATAGTCGTGCAGCGTACTACGCGGCGGCAGGTCCTTGGGGATCGCCCGCCATTGGCAGCCGCTGCTCAGCACATACATCAATCCATCGACCACCGCGCGGACGTTGACCGTGCGCTTGTTGCCTCCCCGCTTTGCCGGCGGGATCAGAGGAGCCACCAACGCCCATTCGGCATCGGTCAGGTCACTCGGGTAGCGAAGCCGGCTGCGGTCGTGGCAGGCGCGAGTCTCGGGCGTCCACATGGGCAACCTCCTGCGAATTGGGACGTCACCAGGGAATCATACGTGACTCCAACGATTTAAGATGTTCCCGGACGGACACTGAGACATCGGAATTCGCCTGTGACATGGGAATCTCCTGCTACTGGGGCTTAGCCTCGGTGGAACGCTATATCATCTCTATAGCCTCATTGACTAGAGCAAAGTGATATTCTATATCATGTGGCTGGCTTAATGGTGCCGATAGAGCTGTCAGCGGATTCCGCTCGGCAATAGCATCCCACCTACTCGGTGCCAGTTGCCTCGCGACCGCACGAAGAAGTCTGACATTGCTCGCAGACCCCCTGCATCTCGACAATCCGCTTTCCAATCCGGAATCCCAGGGCCGCAGCCTGACGATCGATCATGTCCCCGAGTTTGGGGCTTTCGATCCACCTGGCGGAGCCGCACTGCTCACAGAGGAAATACATGCCGGGCTGCAGCGGAATTGGCTGGACGCTCGCTAGGTAGGCATTCGTGGTCTCGATCCGCGCAACCAATTTCTGATCACATAAAAATGCGAGGATCCGATACACGCTCGGCGGCATCAGTCTTTGGCCCTTTGCCCCCTCGACCTTGTCGATGATGTCGTAGGCTCCGAGCGGCCGCTCGGCGTTCAGCAGAGTTTCCAGAACTGCCCGCCGAAGCGGCGTCAGCCCCTCACGCTGAGGGGGGTCCACAGCGACCGGAGTTGCCCTGCCGCCGACAGAGGGGTTGTCGTCCGGATCTTGCTCGCGCGGCGCCGATCCCTCGGTCATCACGACCTCCTTGACGACCCTGTTCTGGTGACTAATATGTAGCCACGATATAACATACCAATGAGAACTCATGGCGGGAGTGCGCCGGATAAGGGAACGCCATGGGTGATCTCAACGATTCCCGTGCCGGGGTGCCCGCAAGGCCCATGGGCTGGCGGATGCGGCCAAGCATAAGCGAGGCGAAGACCGCCCATCGGGCCGCTCGCCTGGGCTGGAGCTCATCCCTACCGGCAGCGGTCGTGGGAGACGTCTGCCAGGGTGGGTCGCGCCTACAATGCTGAGGAAGGCTCAACGGTGTGCAGCCTCCCACACACGCCCGGCGGCCAAAGGCACCGCGCCGGCCGGCTCGCCTGGACTTTCCTTCACCGAGCACACGAGACTGTTCGATCTGCGTGCCGTCCACGGCGACGCTCCCAGCCTGACATGACTTCAGGCCGATAACCCATGAATGCCGTCGCCCTGCTGCGTGAGGCTCTCAGCTCCGACTTCGTCAGGATGGGTGAGCTCGCGATACGGATCATCCCCGGGCTGGATGGGGCGACACTCGGGTCGGTGATGATCCTCTACGGCATCGAGACGATCATTTGCGGCGAAGCGGCCAGCCGGCAGGAGCTGGCGGTGCATTTTCGCGAAATCGCCGACGCATTGGAGCGCGACGACCCGGAGCTGCCGGTGCTGACCGGTATCCCTCCCGCCGTGGATCAGGGGTTTGGCATCTGACCATGTCGGCCCGAACCAGCCGGGCTCCGCCGTGGGATTGGACACCACGGGAGCCGGCCCCAAACACGCCCGAGACCATAGGACAGGGCGCCGATGCTGCCGACGAAAAAGCCCACGGGCCAGTTCGTGGTGTAGGAAAGGCCGATGGCGACCCAGACGGTCAGGAGCGACAGGCCAACGGAGAGGAGCAAGGCGGTGATCGGCCGGTCGGTCAGTGCCCGCGCAGCGGCGGCCGGACCGACCATCAGGCTGAAGACCAGCAGCGCCCCTACGACCGGAACCGCCATCGACGCCGCGAAGGCCAAGACCACCAGGAACCACAGCTCCATCCTGCGGCTCGAGATGCCTCTGGCCTCGGCGAGATCGGGCGAGGCGGAGCTGAGCAGGAGCGGACGGAACATCAGGGCGACCGCCAGGACGGAGGCGACGCTCACCGCCGCTACCGCACCGATCTGCTCATCGCTGACGCCGAGCACCTGCCCGAAGAGCATGGAATAGACACCCTGGGAGTATTCCCGAGTCATGCTGACGAATAGTGTGCCGAGGCCGAGCAGCGTGACCAGGCAGAGCGCCGTCGCCACCTCATGGCGTCCGCGGCGGCTGAGCTGACTGATGCCGACCACGCCCAGCAGCGCGAATACGACCAGCCCGGCGAATTCGTTGATGCCGAGAAGACTCGCCGCGGCGGCGCCGGGAAATGTGCCAAGAGGCAGGGCATGCGCCGCAAAGGACGAACCACGGAGCACCACGAAAAACCCGATCATGCCGGCGACAATGGCGACCAGGGTGGCAGCGATCCAGGTGTTGACCATGAAGCCCGAGAACATGGTCAGCCCTGTTCCCTGGCTTCGGCATCGTCGCTGATCGCGCCAACCGATCCTTGTGTCTGCCGACGCCCTGGCAGGATCGCGGCAAGATACAACGCGAAGATGAGCGACACGATGAAGAAGCTCACCGGCCAGCCGTGGCCCGGCGTCCAGTAGAAGCTGTCATAGGCGAGAAGAATACCGCCCCAGGTCGCGACGAGGCCGACCAGCACGGCAACGGCAATGGCGAGACCCGGACGCTTCACCAACTGGAGCGCGATCGCGGCCGGCCCGATCAGCAGCGCCGTGGACAGGATCGCACCGACCGTCATCGCCGACAGGGCGACGGCGAATGCAAGCACCAGCAGGTGGAGGAGGCCCATCATACGTGCGGGCACGCCCTGGACGGCGGCGAGTTCCGGAGAAAGGGAAGCCAGAAGCAGAGGACGATAAAGGAGAGCGCATATGGCGAGCGCCGCTGCGCCGATGGCCAGTGCGAGCGGGATGATGGAGTCCGGGATGGAGAACATGGACCCGAACATGACCGTGATCGCGACCCCGGTCGTGCTGTGGAACGTCACGTCGAAATACAGGAACAGTGCCGTCAGGCCGAGGCCCGCGCCCAGCATGATGCCCGTCACGAGATCGCGCTCCCGGACGAGGCGCGCCCCGGCCAGCTCCATGCTTCCTGCCGCGATGAGAGCCATCCCCAGGAAGCCGAGCAGCGGGTTGACTCCGAGCAGGAACGAGGCCGACCCGCCGGCGCTGCTGACATCCGCCAGGGCATGGCCGGCAAAAGACTGGCCGCGCATGACGGTGAAAATCCCGACCACGCCCGAGACCACCGCCGCCCCGCCGCCGACGATCATCGCCGTATGGACGGGTGCGCTGGTGAAAAAACCCGGCTCGAAAACCATGGGCAGCAAGGATCGCATGGGAGGTCACGGGATCTGGGTGACGTGGGCGGGGTATTTCTCGATGGTCGAGACGATCTCGTCCGGGGCGTCGGCAGCGACCACCAGCACGCGTCCGTGCACACGGACGACGTCGATATGGTAGCCATAAAGCCGGCTCAGAACGTCCGTGCGGACCACCTCATCCGTCGTCCCGCTTGCGGCACGGCCATTGGCCAGATAGACGATCCGATCCATCACCGGCAGCAGCGGATTCATGTCGTGGGCGGACAGCAGGACGGTGATCGGATGTTCGCTCGAGAGCCGCCGCAGGAGTGCAACGATTTCCGCAGCGCTGCGCATGTCGAGGTTGGCGAGCGGTTCGTCGAGCAGGAGAAGCCGGGGACGGCGCACGAGGGCGTGGGCGATCAGCACGCGTTGCTGCTGTCCGCCCGAGAGAGTGCCGACCCGCTGATCGGCGAAGCTCTCCGCATCCACCGACGCCAGCATCTCGGAGACGAGACGTCTGTGCTCCCTTGACCGCAACGGCGGACCGAGCCGATGGCCGTCGAGCCCAAGTGCCACGACGTCCCGCGCCCGCAGGGGCATGGTGGGATCGAAAGCGATTTTCTGCGGCACGTAGCCGATCGAGGGCAGGACGTTCTGCCCATTTTCCTGCTCAAACCGAACGCGACCCGCCCCCGGTGCCTGGAAGCCGAGGATGGTGCGCAGGAGGGTGGTCTTGCCGGACCCGTTCGTCCCGATAAGACCACAGAACTCTCCGGACCGCAGCGAGAACGTCACCCCCTGGAGGACAGCCTGCCCGGAGAACAAGACGCTCACCTGATCGACCGTGAGGACCTCGCTCCCCAGCCGGTGCATCTACCGCCCCGCCGCCTGAAGCCTTTCCGTGGAGACCTTGTCGGCGACCGCCTTCTGCAGGGCCTCCACCTCCGCCACCATCCAGGTCTGGTAGTGATAGCCGGTCGGCATCGTCTCATAGACGCCCACGACCGGAATGCCGTTCTTCTTCGAGAGGTTGAGGAACGATGCCGTGAGCGTGTCCGTCACCTGCTGGTTGTAGAGGAACACCTTCACCTTGTGGCCGCTGAAGAGATCATCCTGGGTCGTGACGTCCTGCGGTGACGGGTCGGTGCCGTTCATGATCGCCGCCTGGAGGCTGAACGGCGTCAGTATGTCGCAGCCGACCGCCTGGATCATGTAGTCGGCCACTGGCTCGGTGACGGCAACCGGCGTACCGTTGTAGCGCGCTTTGAAGGATGCGATGGCGGCAAACCATGGCTTGAGGGAAGCATCGAACTTTGCCGCATTGGCCCGGAAGTACGAGGCGTGTGCCGGATCAAGACCGGCGAGATCGGTCGCCACCGCCTTCGCAACCGCCGGCATCGTCTTGGGATTGTACCATAGATGAGGGTTGGGGGTGCTGTCGGGCAGGCCGAGCAGATGCTGGACGTCAATCACCTTGCGGCCGGCCGCCGGCGCCGCCGCGATGATCTTGTCAACCCAGGAATCATAGCCGACACCGTTCTTGACAACGAGAACGGCGGCCGCAATCTGGCTTGCGACCTTCGGGCTCGCCTCGAACGTGTGCGGGTCCGTGTTGGGGTCCGTCTCGATCGCACTGACCTGGACGTACTTCCCGCCGATCTGCGAGATGACGTCGGCGTACTCGTTCTCCACACCAACGGCATTGATGGTCCCGGCGGCGAGAGCATGTCCGCACCCGATCGACGTGATGCTCAGCGCGATCAGCAGGCCGCCGATCACCCCCTTCCGACTTATTCCGCCCCCAGATGCCATGTTCGTTTGTGGTGAACCGCCGTGAGCCAGGGCAGCGCGCTGATCCATTTTCGTCCCCTTTTCCCGAGAAGGCGCTTGACTACTAGAATGCTATAACATAGCGTTCCGGCCGTCAAGGCAACTGTGACGATATATCGTCCCCGGAAGCCATCACGGCAGGTTTCCCAAGGAAAGGGTGAAGATGGCTCTCTGCAGACGATTGGTGGCGATGACCGCTCTCACCCCGGCACTTCTATGGGGGCAACCCGCGCTTGCGCAGGCGGTTTCGCAGCCCCAGGCCGCACCAGCTCTGACCGGTTTGTGGGAACGCAGTAACCTGCTGGGGGATATGGACGGGCTTCGGCCGGCGCTCGGCAAGTACGGCGTCACCCTCAACATCACGGATGCCGAAACGCTGCTCGGCAACGTGTCCGGCGGCGCCAGGCAGGGTGCGACCATGCAGGGGCTCACTACTGTCGGCCTGCAGGTCGATACCGGAAAGGCGTTCGGCCTGCCGGGCGGCATTTTCAATGTCAGCGCGCTGCAGATCCACGGGAACAACAACTTCAGCAGCGCCTATCTCGACGATATCCAAACCGCGAACAGTAACGAGGCGGAGAACGCCACGCGTCTCTGGGAGCTGTGGTACGACCAGGCCTTCGCCAACGGCGCATTCGATATCAAACTCGGCCAACAGAGCATCGACCAGGAATTCATCGTCAGCCAGTATAGCAGCCTTTTCATCAACACGATGGCAGGATGGCCGGCGGTGCCCTCCTACGATCTTTATGGCGGAGGCCCGGCCTACCCGCTCTCCTCACTCGGCGTGCGCCTACGGGCGAGACCCTCCTCCGCCGTCTCGGTTCTCGCTGGTGTGTTCGATGATAACCCGGGTGGCGGCGCCTTTGGGGGAGACGCGCAATCTCTCGACGCCAGCGGCACCAGGTTCAACCTCAACACCGGGGCGTTGTTCATCGGCGAAGTGGACGTCGCGACCAATCTGGTTGCAGGCATGCCGGGCACCTACAAGCTCGGTTTTTGGTATGATACCGGAGACGGGTTTCCGGACAGCACCGGCTCCGCGGCAACGCATGCGGGCAACTGGAGCTTCTATGGCGTCATGGATCAGACGCTTTGGCAACCAAAAGGCAGCGCGCGCAGCGTGAACCTGTTTGCGCGCCTGATGGGGGCGCCGGGTGACCGGAACCTGATTTCGTTCGCGTTCAATGGCGGCCTGACGCTGACTGACCCGCTGCCCGGCCGCGACAACGACACGGCCGGCATCGATTTCGGAGTCGTCAAGCTGAGTGACGGTGCCGCCGAAGCTGCGGGTGCAACCCCGGGCACGGAGACGCTGATCGAGGTGACCTACCAACTCCAGGTGGCGCCCTGGCTGCAGATCCAACCAGACCTGCAATTCGTGTTCAACCCGGGAGGCGGTATCGTCAACCCCGACAACCCGTCGGAGCGCCTCGGCAATGCCGTGGTCGCGGGTGTGAGGACCACGGTCATATTCTGAAGAATGGTCCGGTTGCAGCCCGACAGGCCGGGGCGACGGTACGCGCCAGCTTTCTGCCATCCGTTCCGGGGCAGGGCGATTGCCTGGTATCGGTATCGTGATTCGGAGGAGACCGGTCCCGCAAAGGTTGGCGTTCATGGCGGCGTCGCTCCTGATGCGGGTATCTTTTGCAGCGGTCGCGGAGGGCCCGCCTGTGGTCGCACCGCGCGAGCTTCTCCTGGGATCACCAAATTTCACTGGCCGTCTTTCGCCGACGTAAGGAACCCGAGCCGATGTAGGCCAGCACGTCGGCTTCGGCCTCGTCCATCAGGCCGGCGAGCTTCGGCACGTGGGGTCGCACCTGGTCGGCGACCTTGCGCCACTGGGTGCTGGCCGCCGCGGCGTCGTCCTGGGCGAAGGCGGTGCCGACCCAGGCGGAGACGATGCGCCGCTGGGTCTTGCCGGCATAGGCGAGCGCATTGCGCATGAAGTGCACGCGGCAACGTTGCCAGGTGGCGCACAGCACCTTGGTGATGGCCGCCTTCAGCCCCTCATGGGCGTCGGAGACCACCAGCTTGACGCCGCGCAGGCCGCGCCGGGCCAGGCTGCGCAGGAACTCCACCCAGAACGGCTCGGCCTCGCTGTGGCCGATCGTCATGCCGAGAACCTCGCGCCGTCCGTCGGTGTTCACGCCGACGGCGACGATCACCGCTACCGAGACGATGTGGTGATCGCGCCGGACTTTGACGTAGGTGGCATCGAGCCAGATATATGGCCACTCGCCCTCGATCGAGTGGGTGAGGAAGGCCTGCACCCGTTCGTCGATCTCGCCGCACAGACGGGAAACCTGACTCTTGCTGATCCCCTCCATGCCGAGCGCCTTCACCAGCTCGTCCACCGAGCGGGTGGAGATGCCCTGGACATAGGCTTCCTGGATCACCGCAGTCAGGGCCTTTTCTGCCATCCGACGGGGTTCCAGGAAGGCGGGGAAGTAGGCGCCGTGGCGCAGCTTCGGGATCCGCAGCTCGACCGTGCCGGTGTCAATCGGCATCCAAAAAGGGCTCTGTCGCACCTTTGGTGCAGGAGCTTCCATCCCGCCCGGCACAACCTATTGAAATCTCGGGCTTGTTCTGGTTTTGGGCGTCGTTTTTGCAACGCTCTATGCCGTAGCCCGCATGAGCTCTCGATTATCGCCAGTAAATCAAAGCATTGGCCCTCACGCCGAGTTGCGACGGCCACCGAAAGTGCGCCAGAGCCAAACTTCGACGCCGATCTACAGCTCTGCGCTATTTGCAGGTCTTCCATATCAAGCCTCTCGGATAGGTCGAGCTGTTGGGCTCCTGGGTGATCTGATGAATTGCTCTCACAAGTCTCGGAAATAATGTGAATTTTCCGGTGAGCTCTTGTGCGATTTGCGCATGATTGATCAGCGCCGCTTGCCGCCCGCCGCGTCAACCCTGCTGCACAAGGTCGAGCGACCGGCACAGCAAGCCGTCTATCAAGACTGCCATTTTACCGATTTCTGCATAGGTGCTGTGCGAAGGCGCCCAATTATTTCTGGCGCCCGAGCAAACAACTAACCGCCCAACGCAGCGGTTGCGGAGGCAACCGGCCGACCCGTCATGCCGGTGGATCCTGCGAAGAGGGAGTCTGACCGTGCGAGACAGGATACAATTTGTTGCCGGTTCCCTGCTGTCCTCCCACCTGAGCGACCCGTCGGCCGCGCGTGGGCAGGCAATCAGGTTGCTCGGTCAAACCCTGGCGCAGCGTGCGTCTGCGGGAGGGTATGCCGAGGCGTTTATCGCGCTGGGCGCGACGCTCTTCGTCGCCCTTTGCGGCATCCTGCTGTACAAGTACGGTAAGCGTTACGCTATCCAACCGGTTGATAGCGTTTGCGCGGCCGCCGCACGTGCGGTTCCGCTGGCCGCCACGGCCCGTTGGCGATCACGACGGTCCGTGTTTGCTGCAATGTTCGGGGTTGCCGGGCGGCATGCACCAAACGGCTTCGCCGCCATTCTTGCGATCGGCCTGGCCGCGGCGTCCGCGTCGGCGGCGCCGGCAAGCAGCGCCCTTGGCGACTGGGCCACGGCGTCATAGCGATTGCTCGGTGCGGCGACGCACTGTGTGGCCACATCGTCGGCATCGAGCGCAAGCCGACCGAACCAATGCCGACCGACGTGGACGGGCGCCCACAATGCGGTCTGACCATCATCACCAACGAACGGCCCCAGCCCGACGGAACTTGGCTGGGCCAGGTCACCGATCCACGCGACGGCGGCGTTTACCAGGCGAAACTCTGGCTGGATGCACGAGGCAATCTGCGGCTGCGCGGGTTCATCGGCATCCCAGCACTCGGCGCCACACAGACATGGCACCGGTTCACCGGACATCTGACCGCTGCGCGCGGTCTCGCGTGAGAGAGAATGGGAAGGAGAGCAGACATGCCGAACAAAACAATCACCATCGGACGGCGTGGCCTACTGGGCCTCGCCATCCCCGCCTTGGTCGCCGCCACGTCGTGGCACACCGCGCGTGCCGATACCGGAGCCGACGCCGCCGCGCCGATACAGCGCCTCAACGCCGCCTTGCTGGCCGCGATGAAGGCCGGCCGGGAGACCGCGTTCTCGCAACGATACACGACGCTGGAGCCGGTGATCGAACAGACGTTCGACCTGGATGCCGTGCTGGCGGCCTCAATCGGCCTGGCCTGGGCGGGAATGCCGAGCGATCAGAAGGCCCAGTTGCGTGCCGCCTTCCGCCGCTACACGGTGGCAAGCTACGCAGCGAATTTCGACAACTATACCGGCCAGAGGTTCCAGCTTGCGCCCGCGGTGCGCAATGTTGGTAACGGCGACGTGATCGTCTTTACCGGAATCGTCGCCGCCGATGGCACGAGCCACAAGCTGGACTACGTGATGCGCAACACTGCGTCTGGCTGGAAGGCAGTGGACGTGCTGGCCGACGGCTCGATCAGCCGCGTCGCGGTGCAGCGCTCCGACTTCCGCCACCTGCTGAACAGCGGCGGCGCGCCGGCCTTGATGGCGGGCTTGCAGCGGAAGGTCGCCAGTCTTTCGGGTGGCAATCTGGCATGATCCGGTAACGACTCTGGGAATTGCTGTTGCTGCTTACAGCCAAGGGGTTGACCGTGCGGGAGGCCGCAGTACGGCTCAGGGTCGGAAAGGCCGCGCTGTATGCCGCGCTCCGGGGCTGACAATGCCATAGCCAGGCGCCGACACCCTGGCGGGGTTCGCTGAAAGTTCGCGCTTAGCGTTGTTCAGCTGACAGCCGACGCTCTGTCCTCATCCAGCCCGCCAACTTCCACGGCGAGTGGAATTACACCATGGCACCCAGAGTGCCTGACACATGACGCAGTTATCCAGGCTCAGGCCCTTAGTGTCCGTCCGGGAACATCTTGAATCGTTGGAGTCACGTATGATTCCCTGGTGACGTCCCGATTCGCAGGAGGTTGCCCATGTGGACGCCCGAGACTCGCGCCTGCCACGACCGCAGCCGGCTTCGCTACCCGAGTGACCTGACCGATGCCGAATGGGCGTTGGTGGCTCCTCTGATCCCGCCGGCAAAGCGGGGAGGCAACAAGCGCACGGTCAACGTCCGCGCGGTGGTCGATGGATTGATGTATGTGCTGAGCAGCGGCTGCCAATGGCGGGCGATCCCCAAGGACCTGCCGCCGCGTAGTACGCTGCACGACTATTTCGCACGCTGGGACTACGACGGCACGTTGAACCGCATCCACCACGCGCTTTATGTGCAATGTCGAGAGCAGGCCGAACGCGAGGCCAGTCCGACGGTGGGGATTATCGACAGCCAGAGCGTGAAGAGTGCAGAAAAAGGGGGGCCTCGATCGATCCACACGGCTACGACGCCGGCAAAAAGATCAAAGGCAAGAAGCGCCATATACTGGTCGATAGCCAGGGTTTAGTGCTCCACGCGATCGTCCATGCGGCTGACTTGCAGGACCGCGATGGTGGCGTGATGGTGATGGCAACACTGTTCGGTCTGTTCCCATTCCTGCGCACGCTCTATGCCGATGCCGGCTACCAGGGGCCAAAGTTCCGGGCGGCGTTGAAACGGGTCGTGCGGCAGATCAGAGTCGAGATCGTCAAGCGGTCCGACTACGCCAAGGGGTTCGTGGTACTGCCGAAACGGTGGATCGTCGAACGCACCATCGGTTGGCTCAATCGCTGCCGACGATTGGCGAAGGATTGGGAGAACCTCAATCGCAGAGCCCTCGCCTTCCTGCGGCTCGCTTCCATCCGGCTGATGCTGAGAAAGATCTGTAATCCCACGTGATGTTCCCGGACGGACTCTAAGGTCGAACATTGCAGGAACGCCTCCCGTCCCGTGAACGTGGTCGGCCATTTCGGGACGGGCGACGATTGAGGGACGTATTCTGTGGACGGCAAAGGTACCTTACGAGCCGCACCGGCGGACGTGTCCACGGAACGAACGGTTTTGGGACAAGCAAGGCCAGGGCGGCATCGTTCGCTTTCGTTCTGGCTTAGCGTTGTCTATCTGACAACCGACGCTATGCCCTCTACTGAGCTTGACGCACACCATCGATCCCAACTGAATGGGGGAGGAAGGGAAACCCACGTGGATCAACTGGCGGCCTTGCGGCTGTTCGTGCATATCGCCCGCCTGCGCAGCATCTCCGCCGCCGCCCGCGCGCTCGGCCTGTCCACCACCGCCGCTTCCAAGCGGCTGCTGGACCTGGAGGCATCGCTGAACACGCGCCTGGTGGACCGCACCACGCGTCAACTCGCGTTGACCGAAGCGGGCCTGCGCCTATTCGTCCGTGCGGTGGACGCGCTGGGCGCGCTGGATACCGCGTTCACCGAGGCGCGCGAGCTGGAGCACGTTCCGATGGGCACGCTGCGCATCATTGCCCGCCGGTCCTTCGGTATGTTGCACGTCGCGCCCGCTCTTCCGTCCTTCCGCGCCGCCTACCCGCGAATTGACCTGGACCTGACGCTGACCGAGGAACTGGAGCTGATGCCCGGCGGCGGCATCGACATTGCCATCCGCATGGGGGCGCCGGCGGACAAGAGCGTGCTGGCGCATCAGCTCACGGTGGCGGATCGCAGGCTGTGCGCCAGCCCAGCGTATTATGACCGCGCCGGAGTCCCAGCCCGGCCGGAGGATCTGGCGGCGCATGACTGTCTCACCTACCGCAGGGCGGCAGAGCCGGCGCTGTGGACGTTCCACGATGCCGGCGGCCAGGTCGCAATGATGCCGGTGCATGGCCCGCTGCAATCCAATAGCGGCGAGATGCTGCGTGCCGCTGCCGCCGGCGGTCTCGGGCTGACACTGCTGCCCCATTGGATCATCCGGCGGGACCTGGAGACCGGGAGGTTGCGGACCTGCCTGGAGCAGTACACCGCCTATGCTCCGCCGTACCGTGATCCGATCTTCGCGGTTCATCGGCGCGGCGACGTGGCGGCGAAGATCACGGCGTTTGTCGCCCATCTGCGCCACGCGCTGGGGATGCCGCATTTTCCCGATTGTAGGGAAAATGACTTTCTATCTTCCTGACTTCCGGGCAAGCAGGCGACTCGCTACCTCGGCTCTCAAACAGGAGGAGTGAACCGCATGGCCATCAGTGTCCGACAACTGCATCCTTTGTTCGTGGGCGAGGTTTCCGGCGTGGACCTGTCCGCCCCGACTGACGACGCCGATTTTGCGGTGGTTCAGGCGGCGATCGACCGGCATGCGGTGCTGGTGTTCCATGGTTCGAAGCTGTCGCAGGAGGCACAGGTTGCGTTCGCCAGCCGCTTCGGCCCGATGGAGTTGCAGAATGGCGTGCTGACCACCAATGTGAAGGCCCGCATCAGCCGCCAACTGGTGGACATCTCCAACCTCGACGAGAACAGCGCCGTGCTCGGCCAACAGGACAGGCGGCGCATGTTCGCCCTCGGCAATCAGCTTTGGCACACCGACTCGTCGTTCAAGCGCATTCCCGCCGCCTATTCGCTGCTGCACGCGCACGAGGTAACGCTGGAGGGTGGCGAGACGCAGCTGGTCGATACCCGGGCCGCATACGACACGTTGCCGGCCAAGACGAAACAGCGCCTCGAGGGGCTGTTCGCCGAGCATTCCATCTTCACCTCACGTGCCAAGCTCGGCTTCACCGAGTTTTCCGAGGAGGAGCGACGCTCGCTGCCGCCGGTACACCGGCCGCTGGTGCGCGTGCATCCGGGTTCCGGCCGCAAGGCGCTGTACCTGGCCTCGCATGCGTCGCACGTCGTCGGCTGGCCGGTGCCGGATGGCCGCATGCTGATCCACGAGCTGATCGAACACGCTACGCAACCGCAGTTCGTCTACACGCATCGCTGGGCGATCGGCGATCTGGTGATCTGGGACAATCGCTGCACCATGCATCGAGGCCGCCCCTACGACGAGGCGGCGTATCGCCGTGACCTGCGCCGTGCGACAGTGCTGGACGTCGATCCGGCGATGCACGATCAGCGGGCCGCCTAGCACTGCGTTCGCCACTGGCGACGCGTACGCACCCAGCTTCATGGCGGGCGGAGGCCCGCCAGCGATCAGTTCCGCTCCATGTGGTGGATCAAGGCCATCCTCATGGCGCCAGGCGCGGGCCGAGTCCGCAACAATAAACGGGAGAAACCAAGATGGCTTCGGATGCCGTACGGCAGGCCGATTTCGCCCCGGCCGTGTCCGGCGGGGTCGCCTTGCATGAGGTGTGGACCGCCTTTCTGGGCTTTTTTATCGATATCTACGACATCTATCTGCCGATCATCATCCTCGCGCCCGCCTATGCTTACTTCAAGCCGAGCGCGCTGCATGCGCCGATTCTCGATTCCTTCATCTTTGCGTCGGCGTTGTTGGGGCGGCCGGCAGGTGCGCTGTTCTTCGGCTATTTTGCCGACCGCCTGGGCAGAAAGCGCACCGCGAAGCTGACCATGGCCGGGGCCGGCTGCTGCGTTTTCGTCACCGGCCTGCTGCCGGGTTTTGACAGCATCGGTGCGGCATCGATCGTGGCACTGATCGCGCTGCGATTCGCCACTGGTTTCTTTGCCGGCGGCCAGTACACCGGGGCAGTCACGCTGGCGATGGAGTCATGCCCGCCGCGCCGGCGCGGCTTCTATGGCGCGCTGATCGGTGCAAGCTCTAACCTGTCCTTCATCGTCATGGCCGTGTTTGGCATGGTGCTGCTGCGGTTGTTGCCGGCGGGCGGCGTGGACAGTCCCTATGACCAATGGGGCTGGCGCCTGCCGTTCTTCGCCGGTGCGGTGCTGACATTATGCCTGCACACCTACATCACCCGCTCGGTGCGCGAATCCGAGCAATGGTTGCGGGCCGAGCGGGTCGCCTCGCCGTTCCGCGCCCTGTTCGGCACCTTGGAAGTGGGCGGCAAGCTGCTGCAGGGCTTTCTGCTGATGTCCGGGCTCTGGCTTGCCTACCTGGTGCCGGCGGCCATGATGCCGGGCCTGTTGCATGGCGTCGTGGGGCTG
This sequence comes from uncultured Pseudomonadota bacterium, assembly GCA_963832525.1. Lineage (GTDB taxonomy): Bacteria > Pseudomonadota > Alphaproteobacteria > Acetobacterales > Acetobacteraceae > JAJZVS01. Next base: position 80,461 of record CAWHUC010000006.1, on the reverse strand, counting down.
CCGCCAATCGAGGTGACCGCGCTGATGCTGATCGCCGCTGTCGTTACCTTCTTCGGGTTCCTCGGCGGCGGACTGCTCGGCGACCGCATCGGGCGGCGGGCTGCGTTCATCGGGCTCGGCTTGCTCAGCGCGATCGTGGGGCCGGTGCTGCTGCATGTGACGTTGCGGTTGAAACCGGACGACTTTCCGCTGATCTGCCTGCTCGCTTCCGTCGTGTTCGGGGTGGTGGGCCTGGTCTGGGGCTCCGGGCCGCATAGCTACCTGAACGAGCGCTTCCACACCGGCAACCGCTCCTCCGGCTACGGCATCACCTTCAGCTTCGCGATCATCCTGCCGTCGTTCTTCGGGGTTTATCAGCGTTGGTTGTCGGCTTTCATGCCGAGCATGGATGCGCCGAGCGTGCTGCTGCTGATCGGCGCGCTGCTTGTGGTGCTGGCCGCGACCTGGGGCCCGGAGACGCTGCACCGGGGGGATCTGGATTAGCCTGCACCGGGTCCTGGTCCGGTGCCGCAGGCCGGACCAGGTTATGCTGCGAGCGCGGCAATCGAGGCGTTCATGGCGCATTTCGCGCAGCGCTACCGCTTCGAGCCGCTCCGCATGGGCACGCGGATCACGGCGATGGCGGCGGCGCATCACCGACTGAACTACATCCATCCCTTCCTCGACGGGGATGGGCGCGTCAGCCGCCTGATGAGCCATGCCATGATCCTCAAGGCGGGGATCGGCGCGCATGGCCTGTGGTCGGTCTCGCGCGGCTTGGCGCGGGGTGTCGAAAGCCTTGGTGAATACAAGCGGATGATGGATCACGCCGACATGCCGCGGCAGGTCGATCTCGACGGCCACGGCAATCTATCACGGCGCGCGCTTACCGAGTTCACCGCCTAGTTCCTGAAGGTCTGTCTTGACCAGCATCAACATTGCGTCAGAGCCGAAGTTTGACCCCGCCCGCATCGTGACATAGGGCCCTGATGTGGCTCGATTTTTCGGTAGCTCGGAGGGGTCAGGATCGGCGCCCAACCTTGACCCCGGCTGACTGCCAATTCTTCAAATCTTATCAACGCATTGGAGTCAGATCGAGGCGGGGTCCCACTTCGGCGCCGATTCACACCCAGCGGAACTCAACACCCATGAACGGCCGGCCGCGCTCGTCACGCCGCCTTGGCGATCTTCTCGATAACGACCCGCCGCCACTTGCCGTCAACGACGAGGTCGACCTCCTCCTCGATGCCGTTTCCCAGCAGAGTGACGGCAATAGGCTGGCCGACGCTGACCTCGCCGCCATCGGGGTTGTTGGCGCCGCGGGTGAGGCGGAACCGCCGGACACGGTTGTTGTCGGCGAAGCGGACGATCACGGTGTCCCCGACCTCGACGACCTCGTCACAGGGCGGCTCCTGGGGAGCAGGAGCCGCCTTGTTGACCGTCGCCAGCACAGGGTGGCCCACCTCCGCCGAGGCTGCCTGCGCGGCCTCGCCCATGCCCTGAGCGCCGCCGACGACGAGGTGCTCGGTGTGCTCCTTGGCCGACGCCTTGTCGGCACCGACCGGCTCGATGCCCATGCGCCCCACGGCCGCCAGCAGGTCGTCGAAACAGCCCTGCTTGTCCGCAAGCCAATGCGAACCCCAGCAGCGCCAGAAGGTCCAGCCGACCCGCTCCAGTGCCCGCTGACGCAGGATGTCCTCGTGCCAGCGGTCGGGGCCGTGATAGCGGTCGCCGTCCAGTTCCACGGCCAGCCTGCGGTCGCCCTCTCCCTCGACGACGAAGTCGATCCGGAAAGCGCCGACCCGGACCTGCGGACGGATGCGGTATCCGCGGTCGAGCAGCATGGCGCCGACCTCGCGCTCGAATGGGGACTCCGTCTCTTCCAGCACACCGTGGTCGAGGGCTTGCCGAGCGTCCCTCATCGGGTTTTCGAAATGCTCGATCACGGCGAGCTTGAGATCCTTCGGCTGCAGCATGGAGGCCGCCACCGACCGGACCAGGTACATGCGGTCCCGCGCGCGGGACATCGCGACGTTGATGCGCTGCTCGATCAGGGTCGTGACCTGCGAACGCACCGACTTCGGGCAGGCGACCATGGACAGGAACATCACGTCGCGCTCCTGGCCCTGGAAGGTGCTGGCGTTGCCACACATGATGCGGTGGCGCGCGATGGCGTCCGTGCCCACCTCCGCCACGAGGCGGGTCTGGAAGTGCTCGCGCAGCGTCAGGACGCCGCCGGGAAAACAGATCGAGGCCACATCGTAGAGCGAGGTCGTCGGTTCCAGGAACGCTGCCGCGTCCATCCCGCGCAGGTAGGTCTCCCGGAGCTGGACAATCGTCCGTTCGTCCATGCCAACCGCGCTGGGGGAGACCTGCTTGTCGTCGCCGACCACCAGCAGTTTCTTGCCGCGCAGGATCGTGGGCAGGCAGGTGATGTCGGACTGGCTGGCCTCGTCGATGATCACGAGGTCGAAGACGCCGAGCGCGCTCGGCAACTGCTCGGCGACGCGCCATTCCGGAAGGATCCAGCAAGGCACGGCCCCGGCCGCGTTCAGCGCGGCCTCACGGATGGCCCGCCGGTGCCGCGCCGCCGACTTGCCGGTGCCAGCGCCCAGCTGGCGCACCTTCAGGCCGAACGTGTGGAGCGCCGCCACCTTTTCGGTGACGCCCTGCTTCAGGCCGAGGAAAGCCCGGACGCGGACGAGTTCCGCCATGACCTTCCGCTGCCGCTCCTCCAACTCCGTGTGCAGCGCCGTCAGATCCTCGAACGCCTTGCGGTCCGACAGCATGCGGACATGACCGTCGGCACGCGCCCATTCCCAGGTCTCGGACCAGGTGTCCGGGGTCCATGGGTCGTCCCCGGCCGCGGCCTCCCGCAGAAGGGCATCCGCCCACATTGACGCGCCGGACTGACTGACCTTGTCGGCGACCGCCTCCAGGCGCTGCCGCAGGGGGCGTAGAGCGTGCAGGCGGGCCGCCTCCTCCAGGAGGTTCGACCAGCCTTCGGCCAGTTCCCTGGGGTCCGTCTTCAGGTTGCCCAGCGCCTCGGCAACATCGGCGAGCGCCGAATGGAAGGGCCTGACCGCCGCCCTTGCGAGAGTTTCGAGTCTCCCGCGCAATGCATGAGCCTCGGCGTGCCCGTCCTTGTCGAGGGCCGCGGCCAGAGCCTCTCGAGCGGGCGAGATTTCGAGGTGAATGACGACCCTCTTGGAATCCACCCCCCACGGAAACAGCACGGCGACGGCCTCCGAATGGTCGCCGACCACCCGGTGCAGGCGGTCCATCCGGGCAATCGGTTCTCCGTACCGGATCAGGTGGCTCGCTGCGCCAGGCCAGTCGCCGAACGTGTGGGGGAGGCTCGCGGTGGCGGCCACGGTTGACCAGCGGCCGAGGAAGCTGCGGGCGCGCCGCTGCCAGTTTAGGTAGTCCCGTACGCAGGCCCACGCCTCCGGATCGGCGGGCGCAGCACCGTCGATCCGGACCTCCGCCATGCACGCCTTCACCTTCGCCGCGGTGGAACCGAAGGAGAGCAAGCCGAACGCCTTCTGTCCGGCTGCCAGCTGGGCAACCGCCCTTTCGAACGCCTCTTGGACGATTTCCGCGTCGAGGACACGCACCCCGCGCTGGACGTAGGCCCACCCCTGATCGGCGAGTTCGACCCATTCGACGAAAATGGACGTGAGCGTGTCCCGCAGCGTCGGATGTGCATGCTTGGCGCCCACCAACAGGCCGTAGGCGTCTGTCAACCAGCGGTCCTCCGACCCCAGCCCGGCGCGCCAGTCCGCTGCCTCGTCCAACCAGGAGCGCAGCAAGCGGGCACGTTGGACAGTGTCTGGACTGACCGAAACAAAGGGCAGCTGCCCCGCCGACGTCATGAAGTCGGTCTTGCCCTCTTCGGCGAGCGCCGCGCGGGCGGCGAGCAGCCGGGCCGTGTCGGGCAGGTCCGCCGGGTCGGGAAACTCGTCCGGGGCGTAGGCGAGATCCTGGCCAAGCTCCTTCCTGATGCGGCGGGCCTCCGCGATGTCGCTGTCACCGAACAAAGAGGCGAAACGCGGCGAGAGGTCCAGCTTGTCCTTGAACCACGCATGGGTCCGACGTTCCGCTGCAACCCGGGCGGACAACTCCATCGGCATCAGGCTCTCGCCGCGGAACTGCACCGCGCTCAGGTTCATCTGCGCATATTCGGTGATGCGCTCGTCGGCTTCGGACAGGCCCTTGCGGACACGGACCAGTTCCGCCTCAAGCTCCTGCCTGCGGCTGTTGTAAGTCCTGAAGTCGACCTGCTTGATCTGGGAGGCGAGAATGCGAACGGCCTGCTCCAGACGGTGGGCACCCTCGTTGTCGCTGTGGATGACCGAAATCGCGAGGTCTCGGATCGACCCGGGCAGTTTTCCTTGGATGGCCGACAGCGCCTCCGGAGAGCGCGCGGACACGAGGACCCGGCGCCCCGTCGCCATGTAGTGAGCGACGATGTTCGCGATCGTATGGGTTTTTCCGGTGCCGGGCGGACCTTGAACTGTGAGGCCGCTGGTCTCCTTGCATTCGAGCCGACGCGCGATCTCGATCTGCTCGCCGTTGTAGGGAAGCGGGAAAAAAGAAGGCCTGTTCGCGTTCCCCTTCTCCCGGCGGGCCGGACGCGGTCGACGGGGAAGGGGAGGAAGGCGGTCTGCTGATATCGGCCAGCACGGATTCCGTCAGGTCAATCTTCTCCCCGTCGATGAGCTTATCGCCGGGCCGCCGGGTGACCCGCAGCGCGGGCGCGGGCAGGTCGGCCTCGTCGGACTGGGCGATTTCCTCCTTCAGGCGGCGGATGTCCTCGCATCGGAAATTCGAAGATCGCGGCCGCGCGTAGAGTACCCAGGTGTCGGTGACCCGCAACCTGCCGTCGATGGGGCCGGGCGAGCGGTCCTCTTCCCCCCGTTCGTCGGGTTCGTAAACGGCATCCGCCGTCAGATGGGCCTGGCACATCCGCAGCGTATACGTGAACCCCTGCCGTTCATGCGGGGAAAACCCGACATCCGGATCCTCCCAGGCGCGCTGGAGCGCCTCGGACGCGTCCTTCTGGAGTTTGCCGACCGTGGGCATGTCGATGTGGTCGAAAGCCCGGAGCGTCAGCTGCGGAGGCTGCGTCCGGGGGCGACCTCCATCGTGCCGTCGTCAGGATGCAGTTCCAGCTCGACCAGCGCCTCGATGAGCGGCGCGTTCACACGTCCCTCGGGGCGGTCCCAGCACGCGAGTCCCACGCCCATGACGGTCTCGATCGGGGTGTCGTCGCCCATCGAGGCCAGCCGCTGCTGGACCTCGAACAGGCGGTTGTAGAATGCGAAGCTCTTGCGGCGCGGCCGCTCCGCCGCTTCCCACTCGGTCCAGGGGCCCGCCACCCATTCCTCGAATGCCGCGGCGAACTCCGGCATGCTTTCCAGCCGCAGGAGCACGTCGACGCGCCCGCCGTCCCCGGCCCCGTCCCCTTTGGGGCGCATCGCGTCGTCCGCCAGGGCCAGCCCCGCCTCGACGAGGTCGGACGCCTCCTCGACCGGGACCGTCACCATGCGCATGGGCGCAAGCGCGGGGCGGGCAAACGGATCGGTGCCGGGGCGCGCGGCGGGAAGCCAAGGAAGAAACGCTGCGTCGGGCTCCGGCGGCGGGTTCTCGCGCAGGCGGGCGACGCGCAGCCACCAGTCCGCCGTGTCCCTGTCGGGAATCGAAACGCCGTCCAGGCCCGTCACGTCGTTCTCATGAAACGTCGCGACCGCATCCTTGGAGAGATCGCTGACGACCTTCTCACCCGCCTTCAGCAAGTCCTCCGCGTAGCCGAGCAAGTTCCGGAGGCCGTCTCTCGCTTGGGTCGGGTCGTTCAACATAGTGCCGGATCCTGCGCTTTCGCGGCATTATTGCACAGAGCGATTCGAAAAGGAATTCCTCCGCCGGGGCCGGATGCCGCGGAATTCCGCCGTGCAACTGGTATGCAACCGTTTCTCTGGCCGAGCGACGCCGCCAATGGCGGAAGCCGTTTACCGGAATACGGGCTTCTCACCGAACATTGTCGCGAACCCGGCGGACCGGAGGCGCCGCCCCCGGAGCACACCCGTTCGTGGGCAGCCTGTGGAAAACTCTGCGTCCGCGTGTTCGCGAGACTGGAGACGCAGGCCGCATGGCCGGGAGGCGCCGCCTTCTCCGGTGCGGGGAACAGTCGATTCCTCTTGCAATCATAGGGCGAAGCCGACCGCGGAAAGAGCGACTCCTGAAGCACAACCATGCCGGGGGCGCTACGCAACTGCATCGACAAGCCAACGGAAGTCATCTAGTGTCCGCCGCGAACGCTCCAGCGCGAGGAGATGTCCGATGCGCGTGTATGCCGTCCGCGCGGCCGTCGTCCTGGGGCTTGCGCTTGCCGTCCCGGCCGCGGCCTTGGCCCAATCGATGCCTGCCGGTCAACCCGCCGTGGACCCTGGCGCGCCGGGCCGGATCGGCCCGAGCTTCGACTGTTCCAAGGCGGGCGACCACCCGCTGGCGCAGGCGAGGCGAACGCCGGGATTATGACCGGCGGCGCTTCGTCCTGGCGGGCTTGCCCGGCGGCCCCCCCCAGAAGCCTCTTGAGGCGCTCAGTTCGCCCGTGCGGAAGCCTTGATCTCAGCGGATCCGGGAACACTGATCGTCGCCCCGATGACGCTCAATGCTCCCCCCCGACTGACGGTGAGCTGTGTGTCGCCGCTGAGCGAAAGCGCGGCAGACGAGGCGTCCACCAACCCCGACACCGAGACAACGCCGCCGCCGCTGAAGGTGTCGCTTTGACCGGAACCACACGCCTGGTAGATCGCGATGCCCTCCGTCTGACCTGTCGTCGGCGCTGTCAATGCGGCGACGTTCGAGTTGCTTATGAATGAGACAGACCCTGAGGGTCGCTCCATCCAGGATGAATGTAACGCCACTCGCCAACGTGATGTCAGCATTCAGGAAAGTCAGATTGCCATTCTCGACGTAGCACACCCCTTGAGCAAACACGTCGGAGCTGTCGTTGCCACCGATCCTAGTGTCCTTGCAGAACACGTTGGAATTGCTGTCCGGGCTGAAGCTGTACGGCGTCGCGGACCAAGAGGTAAAGTCCTCGTTCGTGAAATCGCAAGATGTAGCCGCCGGGATCGTCGCATCGACAAGAGGGTCCCCTTCGGCCGCGGCGCCATCCTCGACTGAGCCGGCCGATACCGTGTTGCTGCCGCTATTCCACTCGGCGAAGGCGCCGACCGCCGCAAGGGTTGTTGCCGAGATCGTTCCGCTATTCAGGTAGATGGCGCTGCTGGACGACGAATCCGCCATCACACCGCAGCCAGCCGCGTCGATAGACCCCATATTGTTGACGGCGATTGCGTCGGCTCCCGATTGGCTTAACGCGAGGACGTAGGCGTCCGCTGTCGCCAGGCCTCCTGCGGCTCCCGTGCCGCCGCCGGCGGTACCGGAGCCCGCCCCTGTGCGGCTGCCGGAACCGATCGACGAGGCGCCGATCGTCAGTGCGACATTTTCAGCCCCCGAGACCCCTGCGCATGCCGTCTCGGCGCCCGCGGGAGAGATTGAGCTTTATCGGTGTTCCCCGCGGGCGGACATATTCGGGCCGACAACCCCATCTTTTGGGGCCTGATGAGCCTCCCGCGGCATGCGACGATGGGCCGACGGCTGCACCACCGGCGACCTTTGCTCGCGGGCAATGGAACGCTGAAGCGGCGCCCTGGCGGCATCGGTGGCCCGGGAGTCAGCCCGAGCCCTCAGTCCCCGGCCTTTCCTGCCTCGACCGCTTTGGCGACGCTCTGCTGGACCAGCCGCCATGTCCGCCACAGGCTTTCCGCATCGGGCAGCGCCCGGTGTTGGACCCGCAGGGCTTCGGCCTCCTCCGCACGGGCGACGATCTCGCGCACAAGGTTTCGGACCCGCTCCTCCGCGTTGCGGTACGATTGTGCGTCAGGAGCCGGCAGAGAGTGGCGGAGTGCCTCGCAGGCGTGGCCGTAGAGCCGGGAGATGTGGAGAACCTGGATCGGCATCGTGATCCCTGCCGCGGCCAGCAGACGGTGCAGCCAGCGGCCGTCAAACTGGGGACTATCAGAGAAGACGAGCGCCCCATCGGCGGCCAGGACTTTCACCACCCGCCGAGCCACCTGCACGCAGGGAGTTCCGTGCCGGATCAACTCCTGCCGACCGATCCCGTGCAGCATCTCGGCCTCGCCGCTCCAATCGGTCCAGTCCGACGCCGGGCGGATCAGATAGCGTTCGCCCTGGCCGGACTGATCGACCCAGGCAACCTCGATCGGGAATGACCCCTCTGCCAACGATGAGGCCTCGAAATCGAGGAAGAAGATCTTCATCCCAGCATGTTCCGGCTCAGCCGGAAGGTCTCGGCCTTGGCGAGACCCTGCACCCAGATGCCGTCCCGCGTCCGCCCGCTGTACGAGGTGTGGTGGTGGCCATGAACCACCAGGCGGACCCGCATGTCGCGCGCCAGATCGTCGATGCCCCCGAAGCCATGCCGGTGGCTGGTGGGTCCCTCGTGGCAGGCCAGCACATCCGCGCGCACCCGGCGCAGCACGGTGTGGTCCTCCGGCAGGATCGTATCGCGGTGCATCAGCGCCAAGCCGCCGCGCCAGCGCTCCGCCCGCGGCGTCGCCCGCAGCAGCTCGGCCCGGGTGCGGTAAGTCGGCGTCTCGTCGCCGACCTTCGGCGACCACACCCGCCCCTTATAGACGCCGCCGAGCCCGGCGACGGTCATCCCGCCGAGCCGAGCCCAACGCCCATGCAACGACCCCGCCGGGTCATCGCCCCAGAGCCGGTCGTACCACTGGGGGAGATCGGTGTCGTGGTTGCCCGGAATCCAGCGGACCGGGATGCCGGCCGCCAGCACCGGCGCGATCTCCATGCGCAGCGGGCGTTCGAGATCGCAGTCGCCCAGGATCACCACCGCCGCCGGCGGGGAATCGGCGCAGGCCCGCAGCAGCGGACCCCATTCCCCATGCGCGTCGCCATAGAACAGCACGCCGGCGTCGGGGTTCACGGCCGTCATTGCGCCACCGTCGTGCGCAAGCCGACCACATGTTCGAGCAATGCCTGACCTGTGCGCATCCGCCGGAATTGGTTTTTGGCCGGCCAGGCGGGGCCCCCGTCCATCCCGGCGGCCGGAGGAGTGCCGTCGCCGCCAGTGCCAGGCAGCCGGGGCAGCAGGATCTCGGCCCAACCCTGCGCGTCGGGGGCAAGATCGTTGCCGAGGAACAGCATGTCGAGCAACGGTTTTTCGAGGGGCGGCAGACGGCGGCCATCGCGTGCGGCACGGCTGCGGGGATCGAAATGATGTCGGCGACGGAGACTCCCGTCGTCGTCGGCTGCGGGTTTCATTGCAGATCTCGCTGTGAACGATCATCAGGTGAAGCACAGGTTCGGAAAAGCGTGTGGGGAAACGCCCTGTCTCTGGCGCATTGCTGCGTTGCTAACGTTTTGATAGCGCATATTCCGGACTTCGCGGAGAAGGTCTCGCAGATCACCGGCCTGCACGATTGCAGATGCTGGAACCCACGCGGCCTTGAATGCGCCAGATGCGGTGAGCCCCTATTCGCTCTCTCGGCTCCCACTAAATAGGTCGCGAGGGCGCGACTTCCCCCCAGAGCGCCCGCGATTCTCACCTCGGATTTTTTCATCATTTTGATCGCCTCCCTCTGATGCAGGATTTTGTACGTCCGCCGACGGGCTGGCCGACGTCGGTTTCCGTACCTTCCGTCCCGCGGGCGTGGCATCCCGCTTAACTTTCTCGCTGCGGGGCTGAACCCGGAGGTTGGAGACATAGGCGTCGATCTCCTTCATCTCGATACGAGCACAACGACCAACATGAACCTGAGGAATGGTATTATCTTTAATAAGTTCGTAGAGCATTGTTCTTCCAATGCTTAACAGCTTGCACGCGCGGTTCATGGTGACTAGGAGGCTCTGATTCCGGTCATCGTCCGAACTCGGATTTCCGTTTCGTATGGCGATCTTACCTTTCCTGGTGCATCTCGGATGACCGCATTTTGCCCCAACTGGATGAAAGTGCGCATGAGGGCGGGCGATGCACAGATTTTTTCCGGCCGGCGCCCCTCAGCGCCCCTGACGTTCAAGAAACCAGAAGGCGCGGCCGGCGGGGAGCGATGCCCCGCACCGGTCTGTACGCCAGCCAGTTCAGGCTTTGTCACTCTCGGACCAGCGCGTCCGCGGTCGCCCCGTCGATCTCACCGTCCCGCAGCAGGCGCGTGGCGAGCGCCTCCACCACCCCGCGCTGCGCGCGGACCATCGACACGCAGTCCCCGTATGCCGCCGACAGCATCGCCAAGACTTCCACCTCTTGCTCGGTCGGCAGGGGCCGCGGCCAGAGGTTCTCCGCCTGCGGGGGGCCATGCCAGAGCAGCGCCCTCTCGCCCTGGCCCAGGCCGTACGCGCCGACCGCGGCGCGCGCCAACGTGGTGGCGCGAGCCAGATCGCTCTCTGGCGCGCCGCCAGCCCCGCCCGAGGGCGCGCCCAGCACGACCTGTTCCGCCGCCCGGCCGCCCAGCAACTCTCTCAAGTTGGCCGCCACCTGATCGCTCGTCGCTGCCAATGCCGGTTCCCGTTGCCAAACGGTCCACCCCCCGTGGCCGCCCTGCGCTCGGACACTCGCCGTTAGCAGACGCCGCCCCGGTGTCTGCACGAGGCCCACCAGGACATGGCCCGCTTCGTGGACGGCGATTCGCCACCGCAGCTCCGGCGACGGTGCTTCGCCCCGGGCTTCAGCCACGGTCACCAAGTCGTCCACTTGCAGTTCCCGCCCCGCATGCCGCGCCCGCTGTCGCGCCTCCCGAACCAGTTGCGCCGCATCTGCCCCGGTGGCTGCCCGTGCAGCCAAAAGCTCGGCAACCAACAGCAGATCCGCCCCGGCCAGGTCCTCTCGCAGGTGATAACGCAGAATGCCGATCAGCCCGGCCACATCCGGCAGCCCGATGAAAACCTCACGGTCCAGCCGGCCAGCGCGCAGCAAAGCGGGGTCGATCAGGTCGGGGTGATTGCTGGCACCGATCACCACCACCCCCTCCCGCGGGTAGAAGCCATCCAGATGTTCAAGCAGCGCGTTGATGATGGCGGTCCACCAGTCGGCGTTGTGATTGCGCAGGGCGCGCGATTGGACGGCCTCCATTTCGTCGATGAACAGGATGGCAGGCGCGCACGCCCGGGCCTCGTCGAACACGGTTCGTATCGCGCATAGAACGTCCCTCAGGTGGCCACGTCCGCTCCGTTGCCACACGGCAGCACTGGTGCTGACGAGCGGCACGCCGCAGCTCGTAGCGATCGCTTTAACGGCGGTCGTCTTCCCGACACCCGGCGGCCCGGTCAATAACAGCCCCCGATCCATCGCGTCCCAGCCCAGGCGGCCCGCACGATAGTCCGCAAGATCGCGGGCCAGTGCCCGCCCCCATTCGACCACCGCATCCATCCCGGCCAGGTCATCCAGGCTGATCCCATAGGCAGGCACCGCCGGCACGGTGACAAGCGCGACGAGGCGTCTCAGCCACGCCTCCGGCGTTTGGCCGCGCCGACAGGCTATCTGCAGCAGCCGGGGCGTCAGCCGGCGCACGAGGTCGGGCGCCGGCGTGCTGGCTTGCGCCGGGCTGCGCCCGGTCAATAGGCGAGCGACCATGCGGAGCACGCCGACATCCAACGGGGTCAGCGTAACCGACAGATCCGCCCCGCCCACGAATGCCTGGGGGAGCAACTGTGCGGGATTGGCGCTGACCCCGAGCACCGAATGGCCGTCGGTCACGGCTTGTGCGAGACGCTCCTCGGCGGTCTCAATCGGCGCCTCGTCCTCAAGGCCGCTGATCAACACCCAGCGCGACGAGTTGGCGCCGGAATCGATGACGTGCCGCCATGGCAATACGGCGGCGAGCTGCGCCTCCAAGGCTTTCAGGATAAGCGTCGTCCATGGCTCGGACGGCACCGTCAGCAAGATCACCTGGGCGTCCCGGAGACGGGAACGCACCAGCCGCAGGGTACGATGCAGCAGCACCGCGACGCAAAGCACCGACGCGTCCCGCCGATGGCGCTCGCGTGTCGCCGGAACAGTGTCCGCGGGTGCCCGTTCGTCGGACATGGCCGGGTCCAGGCGCGTCTCGGATTCGAGATCGTCCCAGGACGGGTCGCTGTTCTCCGCCGGGGCGGCTTGCCGGGCTCGACGCTGGTGTCGTTGGAGCTGCGACACACGCCTTTCAGCGCGGGGCACCTCGGGCTCCCGACGCCCGGAAGCATCGTCATCGGACGTGTCCATCACCGCTGCCCCTCCGTGCCGGCGGCATCGCCACCGAGCGGATCTCCTGCCTGCAACCGCGCCACCCCGACGAGCGCACCCTCCCAATCGAGCCGGCCACGGGCGACCGCGAGTGCCAGCAGCCAGCCGGCCTGACGTACCATGCGGCGGCGCAATCGGCCGGCCCGGTTGAGCGGCGGCGGATAGCCGACGGCGGCAGCGGGGCTCAGCCGGACACATCGGGCGCGGTGGCTGGCCAACACTGCGAACTCGAGCGCAGCGCGGTCATCATCGTGCTCGAGCGCGGCGAGTAGCAGGGCGACGGCGGCGATATCCGCGGCGAATGGCCCGCCGGCCCCGCGACCACACAGGCAGCGGGCCGCGCGGCGGAGCGCCGCCCCGGGTTCGCCAGCCGCAGCCAACCGCTCGAGGTCGGCCAAATCGCTGGTGGACAAGTCGGTCAGGGCGGTCGCGACGGCGGCGCGCATCCGATCGCGCGGACCGGGGCCAACCAGGTCGGGCCAAAGCCAGAGCTGGTCTGCCGGCCAGGCACGCCAAGTGGCGGCATGGCGCCGTCCGACCGGGGCATGTACGGGGCAGGATGGGAGGGGACCGATGATCGGGGGGAGGAGGGGTGCACCGTAGTTCATGATATGTTCTTTCCGTGGCTGACATTTTCGGCTGACGCATGGCTGGGACTGCCTGTTCGTCGCGCAAGCCGGTATGCTAGGTTCGACTGATGTCATACTAGAATCGGTAAATGTGCAAGGGATTTTTGTATGAGGTCAGACACTTCTGTGCTCGCGCCCACACTCTGCCGGGCGGCCAGGATGCTGCTCCGCTGGTCGCAAGACGACCTCGCGACCGCCGCGGGGGTCGCCCGCAGCACGGTCGCCGACTGGGAGCGCGGCGTCCGCCAGCCAGTCCCCAATAACCTCCGCGCGCTGCGGACCGCCCTTGAAACCGCCGGAATCCGCTTCCTGAACGAAGGCGACGGAGGGCTCGTCCTGCACCGCAAGCCCGCAGCGCCGCCGGATCAACCCTCCGAATGACAACCGCCCGGCACTGCCGCAGCGAAAGGCATGGCGATCACGCCGGGACCGTAGGTCCGAGGCGGATCCGGATCACGGACAGCACGTCATCGCCCGCAAGATCGGCGACGGAACCCAAAGCGAGGCCGGCCACGACTGCCGCGGTGCGTTCCTCTGCTTGGGCAAACCGGAACCAAGCTCGGCATCGCATGCCGCAACTACGCGACGAAGAGCACGCCGTTCCGAACATCTGGAGATCCCAGCCTGTGCCGGCTCGTGGGGTTACCGCAGAAATGCGCTTGGACCGGCTCGCCCCGGATGTCGTCCCGCTTACCGACATCGCAAGCCAGCCGGCAGTCGCGCCAGTCGGCAGTCGCGAGAGAGACATGGCAATCGTATGACTGGATGAGGGACCGGCGTCGGAAGGAGGTACCGCCGACGCACCTCGTGGCCGGTGGATTCCGGAGGTGAGCCCTCAATCCTACCGGCTTGGTCTAGACTTGGCCGGTGGCAACGGGCGAGGTTGGACGATGAAGCCCGCGTCGAGCGGACACCGGTGGACGGTCACGAACGCCCACGAACCGCGACTGCCCTCCGCGAGCGAACACCAAGTTCGCACGCGTCACCTGATCGGCCGCCGCTCCGTCAAAGGTGGCTTGCCGGCTCTGCGCCCCTCGATCATCCTTCCCAATAGGCAGTGCCTCCGACGATACTTCCATGGCGAGATGTTCCGTGCCCGGTGGAATGCATCTTCCCCGATATCGCTCCGCTCGGTCGGCTGTGCCGGACGCCATGCGCGAACGTGCGCCGATGGTCGCCGGCGTCCACTTCCAACTTGTGGGCTGGATCGTAGGCTCAGATCGGATTGAGACGAATTATATTTGCGGATTCAATGCGTTATTTGCCGATTTTGGCGGAGAGGGTGGGATTCGAACCCACGGTACGCGTAAGCGCACAACGGTTTTCGAGACCGTCCCGATCGACCACTCCGGCACCTCTCCCGCGCGCCGCCTTATAGGTCGCGTCCCCCGGCGAGGCAATCGCCTCGCCGCGACACACCCACCCGCCGCGCCTACGTCCGCGGCGGCGCCGTCCGTGCCAGCGCCGGCAGCGCCTCCATCCGCGCGAACCAGGCCGTCAGCCGAGGCCGCCCCTCCCGCCACGGCTCCGCCGCGAACCGCAGGTCGAGGTACCCCAGCGCGCAAGCCACCGCGACCGTGCCGATATCCGCCGCCTCGCCCGGCAGCGCCCCCTCCAGCATACCGAGCGTCCGCTCCGCCGCCGCCCGCATCCGCGCCATCGCCGCGTCGCGCGCCGCCTCCTGCGGCCTCCCTTGCTCCATCCGCCGCGCCACCGCCGCGTCCAGGATGCCGTCGCCCATCGCCTGCAGCACGAGCGCCCGCCAGCGTGCCGGCCCGGCCGGCGGGAACAGCGGCGCCGCGTCGCCCAGGCTGTCCAGGTATTCGCAGATCACCGGGCTGTCGAACAACGCCATCCCGTCGTCGGTCACCAGGCACGGCACCTTGGACAGCGGATTGGCCCCGATCAGCCCGGGCGGGGATTGGTGCGGATTGGTCGGCACGGTCTCGATCCGCCCCTCCAGCCCGCGCAGGATCGCGCAAGCCATCACCTTGCGCACATAGGGGCTGGTCGGGGAATGGAACAGTTTCATTGCGATCGTCTCTCCCAGGGTCAGAACTTGTCTTTGGCCGCCCGCAGCGCGGCGAAGCGCGCCACGTCGGGCGCGCGCAGGAACGGATTGGCAGCGCGCTCGCTGCCCATGGTGGAGGGCACGGTGGGCTTTCCGGCGGCGCGCTGCGCGGCGACCTCCGCCAGCCGTTCCCGCAGCGCCGTGTTGTTCGGATCGACGCTCAGTGCGAACCGCCCGTTGCTCTCGGTATATTCGTGCCCGCAGCAGACCAGGGTGGCATCCGGCAGGGCCAGCAGCTTCTGCAGGGAGGCGAACATCTCCGCCGCCGTGCCCTCGATCAGCCGCCCGCAGCCGAGCGAGAACAGCGTATCGCCGGACAGCAGCACGGCCCCGTCGGGGAAGAAGAAGTTGATCTGCCCGCGCGTATGGCCCGGCGTATCGATCACCCGTGCCGACGCGGCGCCGAGCGCGACCTCATCGCCCTCGCGCACCGCGCGGTCGAGCCGGGGCAGGCGATGCGCATCTGCTGCCGCGCCCACCACCGGGGCGCCGAAGCGCGCGCGCACCTCGTCAGTGCCGGCGACATGGTCCGCGTGGTGGTGGGTCAGGAGAATAAGGTCGAGCCGCCCGCCCGCCGCCTCGATCGCCGCGATCACCGGCGCGGCGTCGGCCGGATCGACGATGGCGGTGGCGCCGCTGCCGCTCTCGCGCAACAGCCAGGCGTAGTTGTCGCTCAGGATGGGGACCGGAGTGGCGGTGACACTCATGGGGGTGTTCCTCCTGCCGATGGTGTGCGGTCCAGTTAGCTTGTTTTCCCGCCGCGTTCCAGCGCCGCCCCGGTCGCCTCCACCGCCCCGGTCATCGCCCCGGAGCATCTCACCGAACGGTGTTGCGTCGGCCCCCATCGGCGCCCCGCCAGCGCTGCCCATCTGTGGCCCGGTAATGGTGGGGCAGGCCATGAAACTCGGGATCGTCGGCGCTGGCGCGGTCGGCCAGGCCTGCGCGCTGAGTGCCGTGATGCGCGGCGGTGCCGCGGAGATCGTGGTGGTGGATCGCACCGCCCGGCGTGCCCAGGGCCTGGTGACGGACCTGCGCTACGGCGCGGTGCTGGCGCCGGCGGTACAGGTGCGGGCGGGCGCGTATGCCGACCTCGCCGGCGCCGGGCTCGTGATGCTCACTGCCGGGGTGAACGAGAAGGCCGGCGGGGCGACCGACCGCGCCGACCCGCAGGGAAGGCTGAAGCTGCTGGCGAAGAACGCCGAGATCTTCCGCGACATCGTGCCGCAGATCGCCAGCGCCGCCCCGGACGCAACTTTGCTGATCGTCACCGATCCGCCGGATGCGCTCGCCGATATCGCCCGCCGGATCGCGCCCGGCCTGCGCGTCCTCTCCGCCGGCACCTTCCTCGACAGTCTGCGCTTCCGCGTCCACCTCGCGCACCGGCTGGACGTGCACCCGCTGTCGGTCGAGGCGCTGGTGGTCGGCGAACACGGCACGTCCTCGGTATTCCTCTGGTCCGCCGCGCGGGTGGGCGGCCGGCCGGTGGCCGCGGTGCTGGACGGCACGGAGGCGGTGCGCGGCGCGGTGGAAAAGGAAGTGCGCGAGGCGAATATCGAGATCATCGAGGGCACCGGCGCGAGCCAACTCGGCATCGGCATGGTGTGCGCGCGCATCGTCGAGATCATGGCCCGCGACGAGCGCGCGGTGGTGCCGATCGGCAGAGTTCGGCGTCACCTTGTCGCTTCCCTCCGTCCTCGGTCGCAACGGCGTGCTGCGCGTGATCCAGCCGGGACTGACGCCGCAGGAGGCGGAAGGGCTGCAGGCCAGCGCGCGGCACATCCGCGACGCGCTGGAGGAAGCCGGCGCCGGATCGTAACGACGCCGGTCGCTACCGTTCAAAGTCGCAACCGTTCAGAGTCGCAACCGTTCAGATCGGGCACACCCCCTGGTCGCACTGCAGATGCGCGAGGTCGATCGCCTCCGCCGCCGCCTGCGAGATCCGGGCGGTCAGCGCGGCGAACGCAGCCTCCGAAACCTCCTCCTCGGGCAGGTATTCATAGCCGAGCGCATGGTCCGGCCGGCTCGGCAGCACCGCGCAGCAGCGCACATGCGGCTGGTGGCGGCGCACGATCGTCCGGAACGCCTCCAGATCGTGCCGGTCGGTGAACACTTTCAACGTGTAGCTGATCTGGTTGCCCTGTCGCGCGCCCAGCCAATGCCGTTCCAGCAGGCCGAGCCAGCGGAAATGCTCCGAGGGGCTTGCCTCCGGCGCTGTCACCAGGCGCTCGGCGAGGCCGAGGCCCATGATCAGCGGCACGGTCGGGAAGCCCACCACGGTCATGCCGGGAAAACTCACCAGGGTACGCATCGGGTAGCCGCGCGCGGCGTAGTCGGCGAGCAGCGGATCGGAGCCGGATTCCCACCCGCCGGTCGCCGGATCGCGCACGCCCTTGAACTGCACCCAGCGCAGGTACTGCCGGCGTGCCGGCAGATGCGCGCCCTCGGTCAGGCCGAACAGCTTGCTGATGGTGCCCGACGGCTTCACCGTGGTCACCGTCACCGGCGCGCGCAGCCCGAGTTCGGCGGCGTAGGTCGCGCCCTCGTCCTTGGCCGCCTGCGACAGGCCGCCGAGCATGGTCCAGAACGGCGCGGCGCGGTCTTCGTCCAGCAGGTCGGCGAAGCCGAGGCCGAAGCGCAGCCAGGCCCATTCGTGCAGCCCGGTGGGGCCGATGCCCATGCGGTTGGTGCGCGCGACTTCCTCCCCGTACAGCGCGTCCATCGTGTTCGCGCGCATCAGGAAGCGCACGCCGAGCCGCACCGCGTCTTCCACCCGTGCATCCCACAGCGCGGCGACCTCGGGCGGCGGCGCGCCGGGGGCGAAACTGTCGAACGCCACCGGACAGGCCAGCAGCGGGGCATAATCGGCGATCACGCAGTAGCCGCCGGCGACATGCAGTGAGATCTCCCCGCAGGGGTTGGTGGTGACCGGGAAATCCGCGCCCGCCGCCGCCCGCGCCAGGTGCGCGAGCAGGCCGGCGGCGCGATCCACCTGGTAGCGCGCGCTGCGCACGTCGCGCCCGTCCTCGTGCACCGGCCGTTGCCGGGCCGAACCGGTGCGGTGGTCTTCCAGCCGGTCGCCGTTGATGAAGCCGGGCTCGCCGTTGACATAGGCGCAGCGGGTCGCCTCATCGAACACCGCGCGCGCGTGCGCGGTGAGCGGATCGGCCGGGTCGCCGGCTTCGAGCCGGTCCCAGAACGCGGCGTCCACCATCACGGAATGGTTCGCAGTCCAGAGGCCGCCGGCTTCCTTGGCGCGGATGAAGCGGAGCACGCCGGGATCCCGCCAGGACTTGGTCGCCATGCGCGCGGCGCGGCGGGCGCCGCCGACCTGCACCTCGACCGACAGATGGTGGTCGACCAGCAGCGCCTGTTCCCACGGACGGAGAGCCTCGCCCGCAGGATCGCGCGCCCGCGCGGGATCGATGACGTGGCGGCGGATGTTCAGGAACGCCCGCAGCAAGGACACCGGGCCGGACGCCGGCCGGTCCTGCATCCCGTGGATCGGGCTGCCGGCCGGGCGGATCGCAGAGAAATCGAGCAGCAGGGTGTGCCCGCGCGCGCCGGCGAAGGCCATGGATTCCAGGATCTCGACGGCTCTGGCCCAGCCCTCCCGGCTGTCGGCGATCAGATGCCGCTCCGCATCTGCCGGCACCGCCGCAGGATCGAGCACCAGGTCGCGCCCGAGCGCCTCGGCCAATTCCAGTTCCAGCGCCGCGGCGAGCCGCGCCAGCCCCGCCTGGTCCTGCGGCCAGTCCGGATGCGCGGGCGCGAGATACAGCTTCAGTTCCGGCGCTTCGGCCCAGTCCACCGCGATCAGCGAATCATCGTACCGACCGCCCGACGCCGGAGCCGTTCAGCAGCAGGTAGAACTTCACGAACGAGGCGATGGCGGTGGCGCAGTTGGTGAACACCTCGATGTTGCGCCCCGGCTGGTCGGCGTCGCCGTGCTGGAGGTGGCGTCCGGATGTCAGCAGCGCGCCGGTAGCGATGGCGTTGCGCAGCCGCGCCTGCTCGGCACGGGTGGCACGGTCGTCGCGGCCGAGCAGGGCGATGTTGCCGGCGGCAACCCGATCGGCGACCCGGCCGAAGCACTCCCCGTCCTGCGGGCGGAACACGGTGCGGCGGGCGACGGCGAGGCCCATGCCGGGGGCGAGCGCACGCGCGGCCAGCGGCGCCTCGCCGAAGCTGGCACCGGGCAGGGGGAAGAGCAACTCGGCGACGTCACGGGGCATGGCGATTCCTTTGATGCCCCCAGATATAGACGCAAGTGGTGGGGAGAACAACTAGATAGGGGAAATCGGGTGCGGAATCTGTCGGTTCTTCCGCGCCGCCGAGACCCCATATCCGCCCGGTCGGCGGCGAGCAGCGCGGCGATACCGCCCGCGTTTGCGCCCGTCCGCGGGCGCAATCCCGGCCCATGCCAATTTGCCCTCGGCCAGGCTTGGCCGCAGGATGGCACGGCACGGACGTCGCGGCAGGACACCGCCGCGACATGTCCGGGGACGGGGAAAACCGGGGGAAACGAACCATGGCATCGGCTCGCAACGCATCAATCGCCGCCGTGCCCTGGCACCGGGAGATATCCTCCGCCGCCTGGCGGGTGTTGATCCTGGCCGGCACGGCCTGGATGTTCGACGTGTTCGACACCTTCCTGCTCGCCCTCACCCTCCCGGCGCTCGTTGCGGTCTTCGCGCTCAGCAAGGCCGAGGCCGGGGCGATCGGCAGCATTCTCGCCGCCGGGTTGGTCGCGGGCGGCATTACCTTCGGCTGGGTGGCGGACCGGATCGGCCGGCGCCGTGCGTTGGTGATCTCGGCCTGCATCTATTCCCTGTTTTCCGGCGCCACCGCCATCGCGCCGTCGGCCACGGCGGTGGCCGCGCTGCGGTTCCTGGCCGGCGTCGGCATGGGCGGGGCGTGGACATCCGGCGCGGCCCTGGTGGCGGAGACGTGGGACCCGCGCCATCGCGGCAAAGGGGGCGCGCTCATGCAGATGGGCCTGCCGCTCGGCTCCATGCTGGCGGTCGGCACCGCGGCGGTGGTCGCGGCGATCGCCGGCGGACTGAATGGCGGCGGCTGGCGGGTGCTGTATGCGCTCGGCACCCTGCCGGCGATCGTCGTGCTGCTGCTGGCCCGGCGCACCCCCAAATCGCCGCTATGGGTGCCCCGGACCGCGCGGTCCGGGAGGGGGCGGCGCGGCGTGTTCGCGGCCGGAGATCTGCGCGGCATCGCCATTGCCTTCGGGTTCATCTTCTTCTGCCAATACATCTATTGGGGTGTGTTCACCTGGACGCCGACCTTCCTGATCAGCGTCAAGCACCTGAACTTTCTGCACAGCCTGGGCTTCGTGATGACCCAGCAACTCGGTTCCCTGGCCGGCTTCCTGGTGTTCGCCTCCCTGGTCGACCGTATCGGGCGGCGGCCGACCTTCCTGATCTATCTCGCGACCGGCGCGGTATCGGTGGCGACCTTTGTGCTCGGGACGACGCCGCTTGTGCTGTATGTCGCGGTGTTCTGGACCGGGTTCGGCATCACCGGGCTGTTCGCCGGTCTCGGCCCGTTCGCCGCCGAGCTGGTGCCGAACTCGCCCTCGCGTGCCTTCGCCATGGGCATCGCCTATAACGGCGGCCGGTTGGGCGGCATCCTCGCACCCTATCTGATCGGCGCGCTCGCCACGTCCTCGGCCGGGTTCGAGGCGGGGATGGCGACCAACATCGCCGCCTTCTTCCTCGCCGCCGGAGTGATCCTGATCGCGCCGGAAACGCGGGGGAGGGCGCTCGCATGAGCCCGTTCCCGATCGAGCGCGGCAGCAACCACCGACGCGCGGAGGTGGCGGCCTGGCTGCATGGGCTCGACCTCGTGGCACCCGAGCAGCAGGACGCGATCGTCACTGCGTGGGTCAGCACCTGGGCAGCAAGCCCGTATGCGACCCTGGCCGAGATGCCGTTCACCGCCGGGGTCGATTATCCTTTGGAACGACATGTGAACGAGGTTACCCGCGCCGGTCTCGACCTCGCGCAGCGCGCGGCGGCGGACTGGGGAGAAACGGTCGATCCCGCGATCCTGGTGCCGGTGCTGATCCTGCACGACGTGGACAAGCCGCTGATGTATGTGCGCGAGGGCGGCACGATCGGCTATTCGTCCCTGTCGCGCGAGTTGCCGCACGGGGTGGTGGGCGCAATGCTGCTCAGGGAGCTCGGGTTTGCGCATCGGGTGGTGAGCGCCGTGGCAACCCATGCCGGCTATTCGCCGTTCCATGCCGAGACATTCGAGGCCTACGTGCTGCACTATGCGGATTATTTTGCCGCCGACCATGCCATGCGGATCTGCGGCAGGACGCCGTTCTACCAGAAGCGCCACGCCTGACCGGCGTCGGGTGCAGACCGGCGTCGGGTCCAGGCGTCCCGACGGGCCGTACAGCAGAACGGCGCCCCGAGGAGCGCCGTTCTGGTGCAATCCGACGGAGGCTTCCGTTCAGTCCGCGGCCAGCGCCATCTGCCGCCGCGCGATCGACTTGCCCACGTGGTCTTCCAGCGCCTCGGCCACCGCCTCGGCGTGGCTGGCGAACACGTGGTCGGCGCCTTCGAAAATCCGGTAGTCCACCGCCACGCCCTTCTGCGTGTTCAGCTTGTCCACGAGCTTCCGCACCGAGGGTTCCGGCACCAGCTCGTCCGCGTCGCCGTGGATCATCAGCCCGCCGCAGGGGCAGGGGGCGAGGAAGCCGAAATCGTAGTGGCTGGCGGGCGGGGCGACGCTGATCCAGCCGGAGATTTCCGGCCGGCGCATCAGCACCTGCATGCCGACGAAGGCGCCGAACGAGTAGCCGGCGATCCACAGCCCGCCGGCATTCGGATTGACCGCCTGCATCCAGTCGAGCGCCGCCGCGGCGTCCCCGATCTCGCCGATGCCGCCGTCATAGCGGCCCTGGCTGCGGCCGACCCCGCGGAAGTTGAATCGCATCACCGAGCAGCCCAGGCGCTGGAACGCCTGGAACATGGCATAGGTGATGCGATTGTTCATGGTCCCGCCGTGCAGCGGGTGCGGGTGCAACACCAGCGCGACCGGCGCACCGCGATCCTTGCTGTGGTGGTAGCGCCCCTCGAGCCGGCCGTCGGGGCCGGCGAACATAACCTCAGGCATGGCGTCCCGAATTCCGTTTTATCTTTGGTGGCCCGGCGACGTCCGCGAAGATCCCCCGACCCTCGCCCCGCCGGCGCTTGTTCCTGCGGCGCGCCCCATCCACGCGGCAACCCCATAGGCCGGGCTGCATTCCGCATTCTCGATCTTTGAAAATAGGTAGTACCCCCCGATATTCTACGTCCACGCATGCCGCTTATAACGTACGGCAACCTTGACCGCCCTAATCTTGACTGCATGAGTCGGGAATTCTATACGTAAGACCGCTCTTGAACTCCCGCCCAGACCGAACCGCCCGACGCCACGGCGCCTTCCCTCCGCACCAGGCGGCGCCCCGGCATCCGGTGCAGCGGAAGACGAGACACCCTCGCTCGCCGCTTCCGGGCAGTATAAGCAAGACCCGGGTCATATGTATAACGGATTTGTCGCATGGCTTTCATGTTTCTCCGTGAGCTGATCCGAACCTACCGGGAACGCGATCCCGCGGCCCGATCGGACCTGGAAGTCCTGCTCTGCTACCCCGGCGTGCACGCCGTGCTGTGGCACAAGCTGTCACACGCACTGTGGTCGCGTCACATGCGCCTGCTCGGCCGCTTCTCCTCCCACATCGCCCGCTGGCTCACCGGGATCGAGATCCACCCGGCCGCCAAGCTCGGCCGGCGGCTTGTCATCGACCACGGGATGGGGGTGGTGATCGGCGAAACCGCCGAGATCGGCGACGATTGCTACCTCTACCACCAGGTCACCCTGGGCGTGGCACGCGCTTCGGCCGGCAAGCGCCACCCGACGATCGGCAACAACGTCATCATCGGCGCCGGCGCCAAGGTGCTGGGTCCGATCCATGTCGGCGACAACGCCCGGGTCGGCTCCAACGCCGTCGTGGTCGACGACGTGCCGGCCGATACCACCGTGGTCGGCATGCCGGCCCGCCCCGTGGATCGCAAGCCGCTGCGCCGGGCGCCGCATTTCGATCCCTACGGGATGCCCTGCGACGACAGCCTGGATCCGCTGCTGCGCGATCTCGAAGGGCTGCGCGCCGAACTCGCCGAGGTGGAAGTGCGGGTGGCCCGGCTCGCCGGCGGAAACGGGACCGTCTCCAACGCGACGGCCGGCAACGGCGTCGGAACGAACGGCGTCGGGACCCACGGCAGCGGCGCCAACGGCAGCGGACCGGGAATCCCGGGCGCACCGCCGCCGGCCACGGCGGGGGCGAGCGAAACCCGCCCCGCGTCGGCGGTCTGAGCAAGGCGCCCGTCTGAAGGGAAAGATACCATCATGCAACTCTCCACCCGCGGGCGCTATGCCGTGATGGCCATGGTCGAGCTCGCCGCGCGCGAAGCCCGCCCCGGCGCCAGCCCCTGCGGTCCGGTCTGCCTCGCCGACATCGCCGCCAGCCAGTTGCTCAGCCTCTCCTACCTGGAACAGATTTTCGGCCGGCTGCGCCGCGCCGGCCTGGTCGGCGCCAACCGCGGCCCCGGCGGCGGCTACCGGCTGTCGCGCCCGGCAGCGGAGATCACCATCGCGGCGATCGCCGTTGCGGTCGACGAGCCGATCCGCGCCACCCGCTGTCAGGAGGGCGGCACCGGCTGCATGTTCTACCCCGATACCGAGGCCGGCCCCTGTCGCACCCACAACCTCTGGCAGGAGCTCGGCCAGCAGATCCACCTGTTCCTGGACGGCATCACCCTGGCCGACGTGCTCGCCGACCGGGTGCTCGGCCGCGCCGCCGCGCCCACGTCCGCGCCGGTCCCGGCCGAATGACCCCGATCCCGGCCAGCGCCCCCCGGCCCGCGTCCCCGGGTCGGCGCGATCGAACCGGCGTTCCTGATCAGGCACCCCGAATCGGACCCGCGCATGCGCCACTACCTTGATGCCAACGCCTCCGAGCCGCTGCGCCCCGAGGCCCGCGCTGCGGTGCTCGCCACCTTCGCGGAACCCGGCAACCCGGCCTCGGTGCACGCCGACGGGCGGGCGGCACGGCGAATTCTGGAAGACGCGCGCGAGGCGATCGCCCGGGCCTTCGGCGCCAGCCCGGCGGGCGTCGTGTTCACCTCCGGCGCCGCCGAGGCCAATGCGCTCGCGCTGCATGCCTTCGCCCCCGGCCGGCGGATCATCGTTGGCGCCACCGAGCACGACTCGGTGCGCGCCGCCGCGCCGGACGCACACCGCCTGCCGGTCGACCGCGACGGGGTGGTCGACCTCGATGCGCTTGCCGCCCTGCTCGCGGGCGGCCCGGCGCTGGTCGCGCTGATGGCGGCGAACAACGAAACCGGCACCATCCAGCCGATCGCCGCCGCCGCCGCGCTCTGCCGTCGCTTCGGTGCCTGGCTGCATGTCGACGCGGTGCAGGCGGCGGGGAGGGGGGAGGTCGATCTCGCCGACCTCGGCGCACAGAGCCTGGCCCTGTCGGGCCATAAGCTCGGCGGGCCGATGGGCGCCGGCGCGCTGCTCCTCTGCCCGGACGCGCCCGCGCCCCGGCCGCTGCTCCCGGGCGGCGGGCAGGAACGCGGCTGGCGCGCCGGCACGCCGCCGCTGCCGGCGATCGCCGGCTTCGCCGCCGCCGTCTGCGCCGCCGCTGCCGCACCCGCCGATGCACCGGACCGTCTTGCCGGGCTGCGCCTGGTCATCGAGCACGCCGCCGTCGGCGCCGGCGCCGTGGTCTGCGGCGCCGCCGCGCCGCGTCTTGCCAACACCACCTGCCTCGCGCTGCCCGGTGTGCGGGCGGACGCGCAGGTGATCGCGCTCGACCTGGCCGGGATCGCCGTCAGCGCCGGCGCGGCCTGCTCCTCCGGCAAAGTGGCGGCGAGCCATGTGCTGGCGGCGATGGGCCTCGGCCCGCTCGCCGGCCAGGCGATCCGCGTCTCCCTGCCGTGGAACGCGACCGCGGCGGACGCGGCGGCCTTCGCCGACGCCTACCCGCGCATCGCCGCCCGGCTGCGCGCCGCGCTCGCGCCTGCCGAGATGGCACCCGGCTCCCTGGCACCCGCCGCGGCCTGATCCCACATCGCCCCGTCATGTCCCTTGCTCCAAACCGCCCGGCCCAGCCGAACCGCCCGGTCTACCTCGACAACCAGGCCACCACCCGCTGCGACCCGCGCGTGCTCGCGGTCATGCTGCCCTTCTTCGCCGAGCACTACGGCAACCCCCACAGCGTCGAACACGCCGTGGGCCGCTTCGCGGGAGACGCCGTCGAAGCCGCGCGCGCCCATGTCGCCGCCCTGATCGGCGCGGCGGCGAACGAGGTCGTGTTCACCTCCGGCGCCACCGAAAGCAACAACATCGCCATCAAAGGCGCCGCCCGCCACGCGGCCGCCTACCCCTCTGCCGGCACGTCCGCCCGCCGGCGCATCGTCACCCTCGCCACCGAACATAAATGCGTCCTCGAATCGGTGGCCGACCTCGGGCGCGAGGGATTCGACCCCGTCTTCCTCCCGGTCCGCCCCGACGGCACGCTCGACCCGGACGTCCTGCGCGCCGCCCTCGCCGAGCCCACCCTGCTCGTCAGCATCATGGCCGCCAACAACGAAACCGGGGTGATCCAGGACCTGCCGAGCCTCGCCGCGATCGCCAAGGGGGCCGGCGCGCTGGTGCACAGCGACCTCGCGCAGGCGGCGGGGAAAATCCCGCTCGACGTCGCCGCCTGGCATCTCGATCTCGCCTCGATCAGCGGCCACAAACTCTATGGGCCGAAAGGGGTCGGCGCACTCTATGTTCGCCGCCGCCCGCGCGTGCGCCTCGCCCCGCTGTTCTCCGGCGGCGGCCAGGAACGCGGCCTGCGCTCCGGAACCCTGCCCGCGCCGCTGATCGTCGGCTTCGGCGAGGCCTGCCGCCTCGCCAAGGAAGAACAGGCGGAAGAAGCCATCCGCCTCGCCGCCCTGCGCACCCGCCTGCTCGACCGCCTGCGCAGCCTGATCACCGGACTGACGGTGAACGGCACCCTGGACGCCCGCCTGCCGGGCAACCTCAACCTGACGTTCCCCGCCGCCAGTGCCGCGGACATCATGGCCGGCGCGCCCGATCTCTGTGTCTCCACCGGCTCCGCCTGCTCCTCGGCCGCCGTCGAACCCTCCTACGTCCTGCGCGCCATGGGCGTCCCGGACGCGGCCGCCGCCCGCAGCTTGCGGATCGGGATCGGACGCTTTACCTCGACCGCCGAGATCGACTACGCCGCCGCGGCCCTGGCCGCCGCCCACGACCGCGCCGCGACCCCGGCCTGATTGGACCCGCCCGCACCATGCCCAAAATGACGTTCATCGAGCGCGACGGAACGCGCCGGGAAGTCGACGCACCGCTCGGCCTCTCCGTGCTCGAAATCGCCCACAAACACGGGGTCGATATCGAAGGCGCCTGCGAAGGCTCGCTCGCCTGCTCCACCTGCCACGTCATCGTCGACACCGCCTGGTTCAAGAAACTGTCCGAACCCACAGAAGACGAAGAGGACATGCTCGACCTCGCCTTCGGCCTTACCGAAACATCCCGCCTCGGCTGCCAGATCGTCATGGTCCCGGCCCTCGACGGCCTCGTCGTGAAGCTCCCCGCCGGCACCCGCAACATGCTGGACTCCTGACCGGCCGTGGAGACGTCTGACATCTCGACAGCAAGGCCAGGGGGCGCTGCCCCCTGGACCCCCGCCAGGGAACTCGTCCCCTGGACCCCATCTACTTGGTTCTGTGCGTGTGGGGGGTGCCACGGGTCCGGGGCGGGGCTGCGCGGGGTGGGCGCGTTCGGCGGGGACAGGGCGCGACTGCGCCCTGTCCCCGCCGAACGCGCCCGCCCCGCGCAGCCCCGCCCCGGACCCGTGGCACCCCCCACACGCACAGAACCAAACGGAAGGGTTCCAAGGGCGAGCCCTTGGCGGGGGTCCAGGGGGCAGCGCCCCCTGGCCTTGCTGTCGAACCGTCCGACGTCCCCAAGATCGGTCTGAGCCCCCATGCGGGTGGTGGTTGCCATGTCGGGCGGGGTGGACAGTTCGGTGGTGGCTGGGCTGCTGGCGGCGGCTGGGCATGAGGTGATCGGGGTCACCTTGCAGCTTTACGATCATGGGGTTGCGTCGGGGCGTCGCGGTGCGTGCTGTGCGGGGCAGGACATTCATGACGCGCGGCGGGTGGCCGATCATCTGGGCATTTCGCATTACGTGATCGATGCTGAGGCTCGGTTTCGCGAGGCGGTGATTGCCGATTTTGCCGATTCCTATGCGGCCGGGGAGACGCCGGTGCCGTGCGTGCGCTGCAACCAGACGGTGAAGTTCGCCGATCTTGGTGCGTTGGCGCGCGGGCTTGGCGCCGAGCGGCTGGCGACGGGGCATTATGTGCGTCGGGTGGACGGGGCAGCGGGGCCGGAGCTGTGGCGGGCGCGTGATGCGGCGCGGGACCAGAGCTGGTTCCTGTTTGCCACGACGCGGGAGCAGCTTGGATTTTGTCTCTTTCCGCTGGGGGAGATGGCGGACAAGGCGGCGGTGCGGGGGGTGGCGGAGCGGCTTGGGCTGCCGGTTGCGGCCAAGCCGGACAGCCAGGACATCTGCTTTGTCCCGTCCGGGAGTTATGCCGAGGTGGTGGGGCGGCTGCGGCCGGAGGCGCTGACGCCGGGGGAGATCGTCGATACCGGCGGGGCGGTGCTCGGCCGACATGACGGGATTGCCCGCTACACGGTGGGCCAGGCGCGCCGGCTCGGGGCGGCGGTGGCGCCGGGGCGTGTGGTGGTGGCGCTGGATGCGGCGGCGCGCCGCGTGGTGGTGGGGCCGCGGAGCGAGGGCACGCGGGAGCTGGCGTTGCGGGAGACGAACTGGCTCGTCGGGTTGCCGCACGAGGTGCTGCCGGCTTCGGGCCTGCGCTGCACGGTGAAGCTGCGGGCGCGCGACGTGCCGCGCCCGGCGCTGCTGCTGCCGGCGGGGGAGGCGGGGGAGGCGCGGGTGCGGCTCGATGCCCCTGCGCTGCCGGCGCCGGGCCAAGCCTGCGTGGCCTATGATGGGGAGCGCGTGCTGGGCGGGGGGATGATCCGCCGGGCCCCGGTCTCGGTGGCGGTGCGCGCCGGCGCGGCCTGATCTGACGGACGCGGCGGTCCCTGCCGCCCGCATCCTCCGCCGGCCCCTCTCGCAAGGGGAGGGGAGAAGAAGGGGCGGGCGCGCGTTCCCGCCTGGGCGCCCTCGGGTTGCCGGGCGCGGTGCGGACGCCTATGCCGGACACCCGGGTCGTCCTGCCGGCAACGACTTTCCTCCGCGCCCGCTGCCTGCGCCGGTGGAGGGAGCCGGTGCCGTGGGCTCCGGGCGACGGCCCGCCCCCAAGCGCAAAGGTTCCCCCCCATGAGCGATCTCATCGTCATCGCGTTCCCCTCGGAGGAGAAGGCCGAGGAAGTGCGCCAGAAGGTGCTCTCCCTGCAGAAGGAGTACCTGATCGAAGTCGGCGACGCGGTCGTCGCCGTGAAGCACCCCGACGGACACGTGAAGCTGAACCAGATGTTCCATCCCTCCGCCGCCGGCGCCGCCGCCGGCAGCTTCTGGGGTCTGCTGATCGGCATCCTGTTCATGATGCCGCTGGTGGGCGCGGCACTCGGCGCCGGTGCCGGCGCACTTGGCGGCGCGCTGACCGATTTCGGCATCGACGACAAATTCATGAAATCCCTGGCGGATTCGCTGCAGCCGGGCAATGCTGCGCTGTTCCTGCTGATCCGCAAGATGACCGCCGACAAGGTGTTCGAGGATCTGCGCGGCACCGGCGGCACCGTCCTGCGCACCTCGCTCGATCACTCCAAGGAGCAGGCGCTGCGCGACGCGCTGGCCGGTCACCTCGGCACCCTCATCGGCGCCGCACCAGCCGCCTGAGCGCGGGCCGCAGCAGCCCGGTCCAGGCGCGGCGCAGGTGGCGCTCGGCCCGGGTCATCGTGGTCGGGCGCTGGATCAGCAGGTAGACAAACTCCGGTCCCGGGCGGCCAAGGTTGCCCTTGTAGCGTGCCGCGCCGGCGAGGAAGTCGTAGACCGATGCGCCCTCCGCCGCGTGCCGCGCAATCGCCAGCGCGTGGCAGACGAGGCCGGGTTTCAGTCGCGGGTCGGCCTCGAAGCGGAACCCGCTGACGAAGGCGAGCACGTGGCCGCGGCAGACCAGGTTGAACAGGTAGCCGATCGGCTCGCCGCCGCGGCTGACGCGCAACAGCTCCACCGTGCCGCGGGGGATGCAGGTTTCCACCAGGCGGCGCTGGAAGCGCTCGAAGAAGGGGAAGGCGAAGCCGCCCGGCTCGCCGCGCGCCTCCCACTGGCGCTGGTGCAGCACCGCCAGCGCGTCGAGGAACGCAAGCCCGGTCGCCGCGTCCTCCGCCCGTTCCGCGACCAGTGGGCCGGTCTCTTCATACAATCGCATGGACCGGCGAATTTGCTGGCGGGTGTTGGCGCTCAAGATCGCGAGGTAGTCCCCGCCCGCTGCGCGCACCGCGGCGAGATCGACCCGCCAGGAGGGTTTGCGCGCGGGCACCTGCAGCAGCATCCCCGGTGGCACCAGCCGCGCCTCGTCCTCGGCGCAGGCGGCGACGATGTGCAGCTCCGCCCGCCGGCGCCCGGCCACCTTCGCGGTGCCGAGCAGCCAGGCCACCGCCGCGGCCGAGGCCGTCGCGGTCCAGGCGCGATCGACCAGGAAGCCGTTGTATTCGATCGCGATCACGTCCTTGGCGCGCGTGCCGGTGGTGTG
Organism: uncultured Pseudomonadota bacterium; assembly: GCA_963832525.1. GTDB lineage: Bacteria > Pseudomonadota > Alphaproteobacteria > Acetobacterales > Acetobacteraceae > JAJZVS01. The sequence goes on along the minus strand of CAWHUC010000006.1, from coordinate 50,650 downwards.
CAGGAACAGCCCGTCGACTCGCACGATCCCGCCCTCCACCCGCCGGCGCGGGACCACCGCGCCGAGCAGGACCAGCGCGCCCCCGGCCTCGCCGACGACGACCGGGGGCAGCGGGTCGAGCTCGGCGAGCCAGGCGCCGATCCAGTCCCAGCTCAGGAAGAAGGTCGGATCGGCGCGGGCTTCGAGGTCGCGCCAGAGCAGCCCGAGCTCGGGGCGCGACAGGCCGGTCTGGATGTGGAAGCGCAGCGGGGCGGTCATGGCGCGGCGCCGTCGGGACGCCCCCCTTTTCTCCCAGGGCGATCGCATTTGGCAGGAACGCACTGGCCGCCACGCCACCGCCCCCTCTCCCGCGTGCGGGAGAGGGCTGGGGTGAGGGTGCCTGGGTCGTCCCCAACACCCTCACCCCGACCCTCTCCCGCACGCGGGAGAGGGGGCGGTGGCGTGGCGGCCAGTGCGTTCCTGCCAAATGCGATCGTCCTGCCGTTTCTCCCTTCCCCAATCTCTCCCCCAAGGGGAAGGGAGACGGGCGCGGGGCTTGAGCAGGGGCGCCCGGCGGGGCCAGACTGCGCGCGGAACCGGCGATCGGCGACAGGGCGTGACCCCCCGGGGCGCGAGACCCCGGCCGCACCGGAGGAGGACGCCATGACCCTTGCCATCCACGCCATCGATCCCGCCGGCCGCCCCGACTTCGCAGGCCGCGTGACCGACGTCGATCTCATCGCCCCGCTCACGGCCGCCGAGGTCGCGACAATCGCCGCGGGTATGGACCGTTTCGCCGTGCTGGTGTTCCGCGACCAGCGGCTGACCGACGACCAGCAGGTCGCGTTCAGCGCCCGGTTCGGTCCGCTGGAGCAGGCCACCGGCGATCTCGCGCAGGGGGCGGAGCGGCGGCTCGGCATGACGGTCAACGACATCTCCAATCTCGACCGCGACAACCGGGTGCTGGAACGCGATGACCGGCGCCGGCTGTTCGGCCTCGGCAACCGTCTGTGGCATTCGGACAGTTCGTTCAAGCCGACCCCGGCGAAATACTCCGCCCTGTCGGCCCGCGTCATCCCCGCATCCGGCGGCAACACGGAATTCGCCGACATGCGCGCGGCCTACGACGCGCTCGACGACGCGACACGGGAGGAGATCGCCGACCTCGTGTGCGAACACAGCCAGTTGTTCTCCCGCGCGCTGCTGGGGTTCGACGCGTTCACCGACGACGAGCGCCGCCGCTTCGCCCCGGTGCCGCAACGTCTGGTGCGGCGCCATCCGGTGACCGGGCGCCGATCGTTGTTCCTCGCCTCGCACGCCGGCGCGATCCGCGGCTGGCCGGTGCCGGAGGCGCGCGCGCTGCTGCGCGACCTCATCGAGCACGCCACGCAGCGGCGCTTCGTCTACGCGCATGTCTGGCGGCAATGGGACCTCGTCATGTGGGACAACCGGGTGACGATGCACCGCGCGCGGCCGTTTGATCCCGCCGCGGTGCGCGACATGCACCGCACCACCGTCGCCGATTCCGCGCCTACCCTGGAGCAAGCCGCATGATCAAGGTCCTGTCCCTGCTCACCCGCAGGCCGCACCTCACGCATGAGGAATTCGTGCGCCACTGGCGCGACACCCACGGCCCGCTGGCGCGCGCCGTGCCCGGCATCCGCCGCTACGTGCAGTCGCATATCGCGGCCACCCGCACCCGCGCGGACATCCCCGAGACCGACGTGGATGTCGACGGCATCGCCGAGCTTTGGTACGACGACGAGGCCGCTCTGCGCGCCTCCGCCGCGACGCCGGAAGCCAGGGCGCTGTATGCCGACGGCGCGCTGTTCATCGGCCGCATCAAGACCTACGTGATCGCGGAAGAGGTTGTGATCCCAGAAGAGGTTATGATCCCACTGGGCTGACGCCCGGACTGTTTCGGTACCGGAATCAGTATTGCCGTTCGAACACGGTCACCACGTCGCCCGGCTCGAGCGCGCTTGCCGGCTGTGCCTTCGCCTCCGTGGGGCCGTCGGGCCCGGGGCGAACGACCGCGGCGTAGCGCTCGATCGCGCGATAGGTGAAGCCGCCCGCGAGCGCCACGGCGCTGAGCACCGTCATCCCCGGCTGGTAGGGAAAGCCGCCGGGCTTGTTCACCTCGCCCAGCACGAACACGGGGCGATAGCGCACGACCTCCACTGCCACCGACGGATCCCGTTCCAGCTCCGCCTGGCGCAACGCGATGGCGAGCGCGCGGCCGAGGCCGGAGGCGCTGCGCCCGCCGGCGTGGAACCGGCCCAGCATCGGCAGCTCGATGTCGCCGCTGCCGTTGATCCGGAAGTTGCCGGTGAGCGCTTCGTCCGAGACGGTGATGATGCGGAGTTCGTCGCCTGCCCCCAGCCGATATGGCCCCGGCGGGACGGCGGCGAGCGGCGGCAGGTCGCGCCCCGGCGCGCAGCCGGCGAGCATGGCGAGCAACGTCAGGACGCAGGGACCGGCGCGGTGCATGGCGTCGAGGATCGCGCACACGTCTGTACGAAAGGTTAAGCCACCCTTCTCCCTCGCGTCGTGTCCCTCGTGTCGTGCGGGGGAGGGGGCATCTCCCATAAGCGCCAGGATAAACGGCCGGGCGCCGCTCTTTCACCTCTCCCTCTGGGAGAGGTCGCCGCGAAGCGGCGGGTGAGGGGCGTGCCGCACGGAGAAATCATCGAACTTGCCGCGCGCCCTCACCCGGAGCGCTGACGCGCTCCGACCTCTCCCAGAGGGAGAGGTGAAAGAACGGCGCCTGCATTCGCGTTCCTTTAACCCCTCTTCGCGCAGGATCGGGCCCGGCCGGGAGCGGCCCCGGCGGACCCCCTGGCCAAAACGGCCGGCCCGCCGCTTCGGGAGTGCCATGCTCGATACGCCAGCCGGATCCGGGCAAACCGCGCCGCCACGCGGACGCAGACCGCCCGGTCCTTCCGGCCCGGGCGATCCCGTCCCGAACGGCCGCGCGCTGCTCGCCACCTTGCGCCGCCGGCTGCTGCCGTTCCTCGCCTGCGCGCTGCTGATCCCGGCGCTTGCCGCGCTTGCGCTGCACCGGATCACGCCGCGCTACACCGCGACCGGCACCCTGATCTACGAGCCCGGCGCGTACAAGCCGCGCGAGCTGCAAAGCATCCTGCGCACCGACCGGATCACCGCGGCGGTGATGGCGAGCCAGGCGCAGGTGCTCGGCGGGCTGCGCCTGATCGAGCCGCTGGCACAACGGCTGCATCTTTTTTCCGATCCCGAGTTCAACCCGGCGCTGCGCCGGCCCGGCCGTATCGGCCGCGTGCTCGCCTGGCTCGCCGGCCGCTTCCGCATCCCGGCGCCGCCGGCGCCGGAGGGCCCCGGCCTGAACCCGGCGCGCGATGCCGTGCTGCTCGCGGTGCAGCAGGCGCTGGTGGTGCGCGACGTCGATGCCTCGCGCGTGCTGTCGGTCTCGTTCACGGCGCAGAACCCCGTGATTGCCGCGGCGGCGGTGAACGGGCTGATGGACATCTACATCAAGGGCCAGCTCGCGGCGAAGTATGGCGCGGTGCGCAAGGCGCGCCGCTGGCTGGAAGCCCGCGCGGCGGCGCTGCGGCGGGAAGTGCGCGCCGCCGACGACGCCATCGCCGCCTATCGTGCGCGCGAAGGCCTGGTACGCGGCGTGCGCGCCGGGCTGGACACCGAGCAGATCAGCCATCTCATGCAGAACCTCGGCGCCGCGCGCGACGCCCTGGCGGCTGCGCAGGGCCGGCGTGACGCGGCGCGCGGGCAGGGCTCCGCCGCGGCCGCCGCCGCGGTGGCGCCGAGCGTCGTTGCGCTGCGCCAGGAGCGCGATGCGACCACCGCGCAACTGCAATCCCTGCTCACCCGCCTCGGCCCCCGCCATCCCGAGGTGATCGCGCTGCGCCGCCAACTGGCCCAGCTCGACCGCGAGGTGGGCGCGGAAACGGCGCGAGTGGTGGCCGCCACCGATGCCTCGGTCGCCAGCGCACGCCAGCGGGTGGCGGCGCTGGAGGCCGACCTCGTGCAGGCGCGCACCCGCATCGACCGCAACGCCCAGGCGGAGATCGCGCTGAACGCGATGGAACGCGACGCGAGCGCCTCGCGCACGTTGCTGAATTCGGTGCTGGAACGGCTGCAGGAGACGCAGCAGCAGGCGGCGGTGGAACTGCCGGACGCGCACGAGGTCTCGCTCGCGCTGCCGCCGGCGGCACCGAGCTTTCCGCGCACCGGCCCGCTGCTCGCCGCCGCCGCCGGCTTCGGCGTGCTGTTCGGGCTGTTCGTCGTCTATCTGCTGGAACTGACCGATACCAGCCTGCCCGGGGGAGAGGCGGTGCGCGCGGTGCTGCACCGGCCGTGCTTCGCGCTCATTCCCGAAGTGAGCCGGCGCACCCTGGGGCGGCTGCGGGTGGAGGACTACGCGGCGATGAAGCCGCTGTCGGCCTTCGCCGAACAGGTGCGCAGCCTGCGCGCCGGCCTGTGGCTCGGCGCCGAACGCCCGCGCGCGGTTGCCATCACTGCGGCCCGGCCGGCGGAGGGCAAGACCACGGTCGCGGTCGCGCTCGGCCGCTCGGCGGCACTGAGCGGGGAGCGGGTCGTGCTGCTCGACTGCGATCTGCGCCATCCGTCCCTGGCGCGGCTGTTCGGCGCCGAGGGGCGGGCGGGGCTCGCCGAATACCTGCGCGGGGATGCCGCTCTGGACGAGGTGATCCGGAAGGACCCGTTAACCTCCATGGCCTATGTCGGCGCCGGCAGCGGCGGCCCGGACGGGTTCGGCCTGTTCCTGTCGGAGGCGATGGCCCGGGCCGTGCAAACCCTGCGCGACGACTACGACCTGGTCCTGCTCGATACGCCGCCGGCGCTGGCCATGAGCGATACACGGGTGATCGCGCAGATCGCCGACGCCACCCTGCTCTGCGTGCGCTGGCGCACCACCCCGCGCGACGTCGCCGCCGCGGCGATCGAGCTGCTCGAGGAAGCGCAGGCCGCGGTCGTCGGCGTCGCCCTGACCCGCGTCGACCCGCGGGCCCACGCCCGGTCCGGCTACGCCGATTCCTCGATGGTCGATCCGCGGGTCAACCGGTACGTGACCGAGTGATGCAAGCGGCAAGGGAGCAGGCGAGGCCAGGGGGCAGCGCCCCATGAGCGCCAGGATAAGAGACCGGGCGTCGTTCTTTCACCTCTCCCTCCGGGAGAGGTCGGAGGGCGTCAGCGCTCCGGGTGAGGGTGGTGCGGCAAGTCCGATGATGTGTCCGTGCGGCACGACCCTCACCCGCCGCTTCGCGGCGACCTCTCCCGGAGGGAGAGGTGATGTCATGGGGGCTCAATCCCTTGTCCTGGCGCGTATGGGGCGCTGGCCCCCTGACGCCCCCTGGTCTTGGTTTCTTTCTTTCGTGCTCGCATCGCTGTCGCTGCTGTGGCCGGCGTTCTGGAACGGCTATCCGCTGGTGTTTTCCGATACCGGAACGTATCTGTCGCAGGCGATCCAGCATTATCTCGGCTGGGACCGACCTCCGTTCTACAGCCTGTTCCTGCTTCCGTTGCATATGCGCATCACCACCTGGCCGGCGATTGCGGCGCAAGCCCTGCTCTCGGTCTGGGTGCTGCGCCTGGTGCTGCGGTGGCTGGCGCCGTCGGTCGGTCCGTGGCGGCTCGTTGCGCTGACGGGTGTGCTGGCGGTCGCTTCTCCGCTGCCGTTCGTGGTGGCGGAGCTGATGCCCGATCTGTTCACCGGCCTTCTGACTCTGGCGCTGCTGGTGCTGGTGCTGGCGCCGGAGCGGCTGGCGAGGTTCGAGCGTTGGGGTCTCGTTGCCCTCGTCGCCTTCGCCATGGCGGCGCATCTGTCCAACCTGCCGATCGGGCTCGGGCTGCTGGCCGTGCTGCTGGTGCTGCGCCGGCGGCTGGGGGCGGCGGCGCCGCTCGGGCGGGGAGGGCGGATGCGGCTGGCGGCGGCGCCGGCGCTCGCGGTCGCGGCGCTGGTGGCGGCGAACCTGGCCGGGCACGGGAGGGCGTCGATCGCGCCCTACGGCAACGTGTTCCTGCTGGCGCGGGTGATCGCCGACGGGCCGGGGAGGGACGTGCTGCGGCGCGACTGCCCGCGCCCGGGTTGGGCGCTGTGCGCGGAGGTCGGGCGGCTGCCGCGCAACGCGGATGCGTTCCTCTGGCGCTCCCACGGCCCGCTGGCGCGGGTGGGCGGGGCCAGGCGCGTCAGCCGCGAAGCGGATGCGATCATCGGCGCCGCCGTCGCGGCCGAGCCGTGGCGGGAACTGCGCAAAGCCGCCGGCAACACGGTACGGCAATTGATCCGGTTCCGCACCGGTGACGGGCTGCATCCGTGGCCCGCCACCGTGACCCCGTGGCTCGCGCGCGACTTCCCCCGCTTCGAGCAACGCACCTACGCCACCGCCCGGCAAACGCGCGGCCTGCCGGTGGTGCCTCCGGGCCTGCCCGCGCTGCACCTGGTCGCGGCGCTCGCGGCGCTGGGCCTGTGCCTTGCCGTGCTGCCCGGCGCGCTGCGATGCCGCGCACCGGCCGGCGGGCTGATTGTGGCAAGCCTCGTGGTCCTGGTGCTCAACGCCGGTATTACCGGCGCGCTGTCCGGGCCGCATGCGCGGTATCAGAGCCGGGTGATGTGGCTGCCGGCGCTGGCGGCGTTGGTGGCAGGACGAAGGAAGCAAGGCCAAGGGGCTTCGCCCCCTGGACCCCCACCAAGGGCAGCGCCCTTGGAACGCATCTATTGGTTCCGTGCGTGTGGGGGGTGGCGCGTGCGGGCGGGCGGCGGTGGCGTGGCGCAGGCGGCTGGAGGGCCTGGGCCCTCCAGCCGCCTGCGCCACGCCACCGCCGCCCGCCCGCACGCGCCACCCCCCACACGCACGGAACCCAACAAGAAGGGGTCCAGGGGACGACTGTCCCCTGGTGGGGGTCCAGGGGGCGAAGCCCCTTGGCCTTGCTTCCTGCTTCCCGCCGCCGTCGGCTGGTCGGCCGCCGAGGCCGCGGCGGCGGCCGTATTTTCGTTTGCATCGGCCTTTTTCGTCGCCCGCCTGGTGGGGCCTGTTGCGCTCGGGATCGGTGCGGCGGTGGTTTCGGTGCATGTGCTGCTTTGGGTGGGTGTGACGGCGTTGTTCGCCGATGCCATCGTGCAGCGCGCCGAGCTGGAGGATGCGGCTGCGGCCGGCGTGTTCTGGGCGTCGGTCCTGGTCGGCGGGCTCGCGGGGGTGGCGCAGCTTCTGGCGGCCTGGCCGCTGATGTGGGTGTTCGGCGATTCCCGACTGCCGATGATGGCGCTGGTGCTGGCGGTGCCGCTGCCGCTGGTGGGAGCGGCGGGGGTGGTGCAGGGGCGGCTGACCCGGAAGCGCGGCTATCGGCTGCTTGCCTGCCGGGCGCTGCTTGGCCAGGGGGCAGGGACGGCGGTGGGGTGTCTTGCGGCCCTGGGTGGGGCGGGTGTCTGGGCGGTGGTGGCGCAGCAGGCGGTGACGTCCACTGCCGGGGCGCTGGTGCTGCTGGCGGGGGCGGGGTGGTGGCCGCGCCCGCGCTGGGACCCGGGGGCAGTGCGTGCGCTGTTGCGGATGGGCGGGCCGCTGACCGTCAGTACGTTGGTCTTGCATGGGCGGTATCGCGTGTTCCTTTTGCTGCTCGGCGGCGCGGCAGGGGCGCGAACCCTGGGCGAGGTGCACATGGCGTTCCGGCTAATCGATGCGCTGCGCGAGCTGGTGTCCACCGCGCTGTGGCGGCTGCTGCTGCCGGCGCTGTCGGAGCACCGGGCGGAGCCGGCGGCGTTGCGCGCGGCGATGGAGCGGGCGCTGGCGGCGAGCGGCCTGGCGCTGTTTCCGTTGTGCGCGGCGATGGCGGTGGCGGTCGGTCCGGCCACGCGGCTGTTGCTCGGGGCGGCCTGGGCGCCGGCGGCGGGGGCGGCATTGCCGCTGGTTGGGTTGGCGGCGTGGCAGTTTCTGGGGTTTCCGGCGGGGGCGGCGACGGTGGCGCGCGGCGTTCCCTGGGTGGCGTTGCGGGCGAATCTCGCGAGCCTGGGCCTGCTGGTGGCGGGCGTGCTGGTGGTGCGGCCCGCGGGGCCGCTCGGGGCGGTGGGGCTGTGGTGCGCGGCGCAGCTGGCAACCGCGCCCTATGCGCTGGCCGCGAGTGCGCGGGTGCTGGGCGCGCCGGTGTGGCATCTGGTGCGCGCCGGGGTGCCGGCGCTGATGGTGGCGGCAGGGGGCTGCGCGCTGGCGCTCGGGCTGCCGGCGCTGGCGGGGGGCGATCCGGCGCCGGGGTGGATGCTGGGAGCGCGGCTGGCGCTGGCGGCGGCGGTGGTGGGGCCGGGGATCTGGGGGCTTGCGCGGACGGCGCGGGTGCCGGCGGTACGTCCGGAGGGTGTCGTCGGGTAGGTTGCGGCCTCGCGCGCTGTCGCTGCCGCCGGTGGCGGGAGGCGCCGGCCGCCGCCGTCAGAACACCTGTTCCCCGTGCAGCACGATGTCCAGCCCCTCCCGTTCCTCCTCGCGCGTCACGCGCAGCCCGACCAGCGCGCCGGTCACCTTCAGCGCGACGAACGTGCCCAGCACGCTCCAGCCGATCGTCGCCGCCACCGCGATCGCCTGCACGCCGAGCAGGTGCGCCCCGCCCGCCGCCCCCGCGGGATCGGCCGCGGTGGCCGACAGCGGGCCGAAGGCGAACACGCCGGTGAGCAGCATGCCCACCATCCCGCCGATCCCGTGCACGCCGAACGCGTCCAGACTGTCGTCATAGCCGAGCCGCGGCTTGAGCTCGGTCGCAGCATAGAAGCATACCACACCCGCAACGATCCCGATCGCCAGCGCCGGCCCCGGCAGCACGAACCCCGCCGCCGGCGTGATCGCCACCAGCCCCGCCACCGCCCCCGAGATCGCCCCCAGCACCGAGGGCTTGCCGCGCAGCATCCATTCCGCCGCGCTCCAGGACAGGGTCGCGCCGGCGGCGGCAACCTGGGTCGCCAGCACCGCCATGCCCGCGCGTCCGTTCGCCCCCAGCGCGCCGCCGGAGTTGAACCCGAGCCAGCCGACCCACAGCAGCGCCGCCCCGGTCACCGCATAGGACAGGTTCCACGGCGCCAAGTTCTCCTGCCCGTAGCCGACCCGCCGGCCCAGCACCAGTGCGCAGACCAGGCCCGCGACGCCGGCGTTGATCTCCACCACCGTGCCGCCGGCGAAATCCGCCACGCCCATCTGATTCAGCCAGCCGGTCGGCGCCCAGACCCAGTGCGCGACCGGCGCGTAGACCAGCAGCGACCACAGGGTCATGAACACCATCAGCGCGGAGAACTTCATCCGATCCACGAAGGCGCCGGTGACCACCGCCGGGGTGATGATGGCGAACGCCATCTGGAACATCACGAAGACGCTTTCCGGGATCGTCGTCGGCAGCGCCGCGGCGCTGCCGGCGCCGAGCACGAACGGCCGGTTCCACCCGTTGCCGAGCCCATTGAGGAACAGCCGCGACATCCCGCCGATCAGCGCGTCCCCGTTAGTGAACGCCAACGAATACCCCGCCACCATCCACACCACGCTCACCAGCGCGCAGATCGCGAACGACTGCATCATGGTGGCGAGGATGTTCTTCTTGCGAACCATCCCGGCGTAGAACAAGGCGAGCCCCGGGATCGTCATCAGCAGCACGAGCGCGGTGCAGACCAGCACCCAGGCGGTATCGCCCGGGCTAATCCGCATCGCCGGCGCGGCGGCGGCGCGGGCGGGCGCGGCCAGGGACGCGGCGGCGGCGGGGAGGGCGTGCAGGCCGAGCACGGCGGCGAAACCCGCCCCCGCGCTGCGTCGGATCCGGTGCATGATGTCGGGTTGCTTTCAGGCCGTGGGACGAGACTCTGGCGGGCGCGGCCCTGAGCGGGCTTTGTCGGCATGATTCGAGCCGGCTTTGCCGATATATTTCAACTTTCGTGCCATGTCGGCATCCCGGCGCGCCCCTTGCCGGAACGCGGCTTCCCGGCCAGGGTGCCCGCGCTTTGGGCAGCGCGGCCTGCTCGCCCGAGGGGCATGGTGCGCTACGCCTGCGCCCCGGACGGGCCGAACCGGCTGCCCGCTTCCTGTGCAGGGGACACGCATGGACGATACGCTCTCCGCCGAAGTCTGTATCGTCGGCGCCGGGCCGGTGGGCGGCACTCTTGCCTGCCGCTTGGCCGCCGCCGGCGTGCCGACGGTCGTGGTCGACCGCGCGCCCCTGCCGCCGATGGAGCATCCGGATTTCGACGGCCGCGCCTATGCGATTGCCGCCGGCTCGCAGGCGCTGCTGGATGCGGCCGGGCTGTGGGCGCGCCTGCCGGCGCCGCCGTGCCCGATCGAGCACATCCGGGTAACCGACGGTCGGCTGGGCCGGCCCGCCTCGCGCCTGTTCCTGGACTTCGATACGGCGGACGTTGACGACGCGCCCGGCCCGTTCGGCTGGATGGTGGAAGCCCGCGGCCTGCGGGTGGCATTGAACGCGCATCTGCACGCGCTGCCCGCGCTCAGCGTCTTCGCCCCCGCCGAGGCGCAGGTGGAGCGCACCGCGGACGGTGCCCGCGTGCACCTGGCCGGCGGCCCGACCGTCGCCTGCCGCCTGGTGATCGCCGCCGAGGGGCGCAACTCCCCCCTGCGCGAAGCGGCCGGCATCCCCGTCACCCGGCTGCCGTACCGCCAGACCGGCATCGTCAGCGCGATCGCGCACGAGCTGCCGCACAACAACACCGCGCTGGAACATTTCCTTCCCGCCGGCCCGTTCGCGCAACTGCCGATGGCGCCGAGCCCGGACGCGGAGGCGGGCGGGGCGGCCCATGTCTCGGCGATCGTCTGGACCGAGCGCACCGAAATGGCCGAGCGGCTGCTCGGCTTCGACGATGCGAAATTCGGCGCCGAGATCGCGCGCCGGCTCGGCGATCACCTGGGCGCCGTGCGCCCGGTCGGGCGGCGCTGGCGCTATCCGCTGTCGGCGATGCTCGCCCACCGCTACACCGATACCAGGCTGGCGCTGGCCGGCGACGCCGCGCATGGCATCCATCCGATCGCCGGGCAGGGGCTGAACCTCGGCTTCCGCGATGCCATCGCGCTCGCCGAGCTGGTGATCGCCGCGCACGCAGCCGGCGAAGACCCGGGCGCGCCGGCGCTGCTCGCGCACTACCAGCGTCGCCGCCGCGGCGACAATCTGCTGATGCTGGCCACCACCGATGCGCTCGATCGGCTGTTCAGCAACGACAGCTTGGTGCTGCGCGCGGTGCGCGACCTCGGAATCGCAGCCGTGCACCGCATCCCGCCGCTGAAACGAGCCTTCATGCGCCGCGCCATGGGCGTGGCCGGGTAGCGCCGCCGCAAGCAAGGCCAGGGGCTCTGCCCCATACGTGCCAGGACAACGGATTGAGCGGCCATGACATCTCCTCTCCCTCCGGGAGAGGTCGCCGCGAAGCGGCGGGTGAGGGTCGTGCGGCACGGACACATCATCGAACGTGCCGCTCCACCCTCACCCGAAGCGCAAACGCGCTCCGACCTCTCCCAGAGGGAGAGGTGAAAGGACGGCGCGCAGCCCCTTATTCTGGCGCTTATGGGGCAGCGCCCCTGGCCCTGCTTGCGATGGTGGCTACTTCCCTCGATCGCCCGATGTGGTGCGGCGGAACAGGAACGTGAGGGGAATGATGCAGAATGCGGCGACGGCGATGAAACGGAACAGATCGGCGTAGGCCAGCACCGCCGCCTGCTGGTTCAGCATCTGGTTGAGCAGCCTCAAGGCGGCGTGCTGCGCTGCCGCCGTGGTGCGTCCGGCCGCCTGCAAGGTCGCGGTCATTGCCGCCAGGGTATCGGCGTAGGGGGAAGACAGCGGCGACAAATGCCCGGTGAGATAGGCCCGGTGCACCTGCATGCGCTGTTGCACCAGCGCGACGGTGATCGAAATCCCGAGCGATCCCGCGATGTTGCGGAACATCGAATAGAGCGCGGCGGCGTCTGCATTCAGCCGCCGCGGCAGGGTGGAATAGGCGAGCGTGCTGTTCGGCACGAACAGGAACGCGAGCCCCACGGTCTGCAACGCCCGGAACGAGGCCAGGGTCCAGAAGTCGATCTGCGGCGTCAGCCGCGCGGCGTACCAGGCGGCGAACCCGAGCGCGAAGAAGCCGAACGCGAGCAGATGTCGGGTCTGGAAGTTCGGCAGCGCAAAGCGCGCCACGACGGGGATGAACAGGATCATCAGTGCCGCCCCTGGCGTCAGCAGCCAGCCCGCGAGCAGCGCCGTATAGCCCAGCCATTGCTGCGCGAACGCCGGGATCAGCAGGTTGGTCGCATAGAGGATCGCCCCGATCGCCGAGACGGTGATCACCCCCACCCCGAAATTGCGGTCCGCCAGCACGCGCAGGTCAACCACCGGCTTGTCGGTCAGCAGCAGCCACGCCACCGCGCCCGCGAGCCCCACCGCCCCCAGCATGCCGAACAGCCGGATTTCCGGGGAGCCGAACCAGTCGAGATCCTCGCCCCGGTCGAGCATGATCTGCAACGCACCGAGCCCGAGCGCGATCAGCCCGATGCCCGTGTAGTCGATGTCGCGCAGCCGTGCGCGGTCGCGCTGCACCCAGGGCGGATCCTCCACGCAGCGGGCGACGGCGCTGAACGCGAGCAGCCCCACCGGCACGTTGATCAGGAACACCCAGCGCCAGGAGAAGCTGTCGGTGATCCACCCGCCGAGCGTCGGCCCGAGGATCGGCGCGAAGATCACCGCGATCGCCACGATCGAGAACGCGCGCCCGCGCTGCGCCGGCTCGAACGTATCGAGGACGATGGCCTGCTGGTTCGGTTGCAGCCCGCCGCCGAACAGCCCTTGCAGCAGCCGGAACGCCACCAGCTCCGGCAGGCTGGTGGCGATGCCGCAGAGGAACGAGCAGAGCGTGAACATCGCGATGCAGATCAGGAAATACCGCTTGCGCCCGACCAGCTTGCCGACCCAGCCGGCGACCGGCAGCACGATCCCGTTCGCCACCAGATAAGACGTCAGCACCCAGGTCGCGTCCTCGTAGCTCGACGACATGCTGCCGGCGACATAGGGCAGGCTGACGTTGACGATGGTGGTGTCCAGTATCTCCATGAACGGAGCCAGGGTCGCCACCGCGGCGATCAGCCACGGGCTCGCCCGCGGGCGCCAGGCGACGTCGGCCCGGGCAGCGTCGGCGAGAGCGGCGTTCATCGCACCCGGATGCCGGGCTCGACCGAAAGCCCGAGCGGCAGCGGCCGGCCGGGGGGAAGCCCGCTGTCGATGTCGATCTTCACCGGCACCCGCTGCACGATCTTGACGAAGTTGCCGGTCGCGTTCTCCGCCGGGAAGGCGCTGAAGCGGGCGCCGGTGCCCTGCTGGACGCTGTCGACATGGCCGCGCAGCCGCAGCTCCGGATAGGCATCGACATGGATGCGCACCGGCTGGCCCGGGCGGACGCGGTCGAGGTCGGTTTCCTTGAAATTCGCCGTGACCCAGACCTGGCGTGTGACCAGCGCCAGGATCGCCTGGCTCGGCTGCACGTAGCTGCCGCGCTCGACGTTGCGGTTGGTGACGTAGCCGGCCTGCGGGGCGCGCACGGTGGTCCAGGCGAGATCGAGCCGCGCGGTGTCGCGTTGCGCGCGCGCCAGCGCGACCTCGCCAAGGCGCTCGTGCAGCAGCGCGTGCGAGGCGGCGATCTGCTCGGCGACCGTATCGGCCTCGTGCAGCGCCGCGTCGGCCTGCGCGACCGCCGCGTCGGCGGCGAGATGTGCGGCGGTGGCGTCGTCGATCGCCTGCTGGGTGGTCGCCTGCCGCGGCATGCGCAGTTGCCGCCGCCAGTCGGCATCCGCCTTCACCGCGCCCGCCTGCGCCGCGGCGAGCGCCGCGCGCGCTGCCGCCAGCCGCGCCGGCGCGGTGACGCGCATCTCGGTCAGGTGCACTGCGGCTTCCTCGGCGAGCGCGCGTGCCTGGTCCAGCCGCGCGCGGGCCTGGTCGAGGGCGGCCCGGTAGCTGCGCGGGTCGATCTCGATCAGGGCCTGCCCGGCCGCCACGCGCTGGTTGTCGCGCACGGCCAGCGCTACCACGGCGCCGGCGACCTGCGGCGCGACAGTGACGGCGTGGCCGTCGATGAAGGCGTCGTCGGTGCTGATCTCGTTGCGGGTGAGCCACCAGTAGCCGGTGCCGGCGATCATCGCGACCAGGACGACCAGCAGCACCGCAAGGCGCGCGCGTGTGCGGCCGGGCCGGGATGGACGGCGCGCCCCCGGTTCGCTGGCAACGGTCACGGGGGCAGGGCGGACGTCATCCATATGCGCGGCAGACTAGCCGGCGCGTGCCTGCCTGCAAATCGTAAACGCGCGTTAATATTTCGCGAATTTCCTATTATATCAATGGCTCGTCGTCTGCAGCCGGGCGATGAGCAGCACCTCGTCGGTCCGTCTCGCCGGCACGGCGAGACCGGGAACGGTCGCGAGGCGATGCTGGCGGCGCAGCGCCCGGGGCAGCAGGCGATTGTCCCACCACATCGCCCGCGCCGGATCGTGCGCCAGCATCCACATCCCCGCCGCCGCCAGCCCCGGGAGGCGCGGGCGCAGGCCGAAGGAAGCGCTGGCCTCCACCCGCCAGCCAAGGCGGGCGAGGGCGCCCCCCAGTTCCTCGATCCGATAGCGGCGGCAATGGCCCACCGCCTCGTCGAACCGGCTCCAGCGCGCGGGGTCGAGCGGCACCGACAGCACGAGCGCCGCGCCCGGCGCTGCCACCCGGGTGAGCTCGGCGAAGGCGGCCGCATCGTCGGCCACGTGCTCGATCACGTCGAGCGCCACGATCAGCCCGAACATCCCGCTCCGGTACGGCAGCGCGTCGGCGGAGCCCACCACCGCGCGTCCGCCCGCCGCGCGCAGCACCGTCGCGGCGGCGGGGCTGGCGTCGAGGAAGTCGCTGTCGGCGAGCGGCAGCCGCGGCCGCAGCCCGGGGCCGATCTCCAGTTGCGCGCCGCCCGCCGGCGGCAGCAGGCGGCGGATCATCCGCCAGGTGTTGAACCGTTGCGGCGGGATCAACTGCGCGGCCGCCCACAGCGGGTCGTAGAAGCGGCGGTTGCGGGCGAATGCCGGGTCCACCGCAGTCAGGCCCGGCCCGCTCGGGTGGCCGCGAGAATGCGGCGATACGCCGCCAGCATCTGCGCGGTGACGCTTTCCTGTGTGTAGTCGCGCAGATAGGCGGCGTGGCCACCGGCGACCAGCCGGCCGCGCAGCGCCGGGTCCTCGGCGGCGCGGCGCAGTGCGGCGGCGAGGGCCTCCGCATCGTCGATCGGCACCAGGAGCCCCGTCTCCCCGTCCGCGACCGTCGCCGCCGGCCCGGCGCTGGCGGCGGCGACCAGCGGCACCCGCGCGGCCCAGGCTTCCAGGATCACCGTGCCGAACGGTTCATAGCGCGACGGCAGGACGCAGACATCGGCCGCGCCGAGCAGGGCCGCGCGGTCGGTGCGCCAGCCGAGGAAATGGGCGCGCGCACCGAGGCCGAGCCGGCGGGCCTGCGCCTCCAGCGCGCCGCGCAGTTCGCCTTCCCCGGCCAGCCACAGATGATAGTCCGCCCCCAGCGCGGCCATCGCCTCCAGCAAGGTGTCCAGCCCCTTCTTCGGATGCAGCCGCGACAGTGCGAGCACCACCCGCGCCGCGGCGGGCGTTTCGAGCACGGCACGGTCGATCGGCGGCGCGGGGACGATCGAGGGAAACGTGGGCACGTAGACCGCCCGCTCCGCCGCGACGCCCTTTTCCACCATATGCGCAATGATCCCCGGCGTCACGCCGATCAGCCAGTCGCAGCGCGAGAAACGCGCCGGATCGTAATAGCCGCCGAACCAGCCGACCGCCGGCGCCGCCCGCCCGGGGGGCAGCAGGCTGGCGGCGCGGCGCATCCAGCAATGGATCAGGTCCGGTTGCTCGGCGCGGATCAGCCGCGCCACGGCGGCGCGCTGGCGGAACCGCAGGTGGACGGCAAGCGGCTCCGGCGCGAGCCGCACTCCGGCTGCGGCGAGCTCGGCGCTGCGTGGCGCGTCGGCGGGCGTGACGACGCACTGGTCGATGCCGGCATGATGGAGGGCCAGTATCATGTCGACAGCGTAGGTCTCGGCACCGCCCAGGGCGCGGCTTGCCATGATATGCAGGAGGCGCATGGCGCTGCCTGCCATCTGCCGCCGCCGCTGGCAATGACGCAGGTGGAGCAACGATGGTTGCCGGGCGATCATGTGTCAGGGGTGAGACAGCGGGGCGCGAGCCGGAGGGGGGCCAGGGGGGAGAACTCAAGGGGGAGGGGGCGCGTGGCGCAGCACGCCGCGAAGCCCAGCCCGCCCGCGCGCAGCGCAGCGCTGCCGCGCCGGCAGATTGCCCCCGTCCCCCACCTCCGATAGGTTCCGCCCCCGTTCCTCCCAAGCCACCTGCAGGCCTGCCCAAATGAAACTCACCTCCGACCGTCTCGACCGCATCAGCCCCAGCCTGACGATCGCGATCTCCACCGTCGCCCGCGCGCTCCAGGCGCAGGGCCGCGACGTGATCAGCCTGTCGCAGGGCGAGCCCGATTTCGACACCCCGCCCAACGTCAAGCAGGCGGCCATCCGCGCCATCGAGGCGGGCGAGACCAAATACACCGACGTCGCCGGCACCCCCGCGCTGCGCCGCGCGGTGGCCGAGAAGTTCCGCCGCGACTCGGGGCTCGATTACAAGCCGGAGGAGATCATCATCTCCACCGGCGGCAAGCAGGTGATCTTCAACGCCATGCTCGCCACCGTGAACCCGGGCGACGAGGTCATCATCCCGAGCCCGTGCTGGGTCACCTACCCCGACATCGTCTCGCTCGCCGAGGGCAAGCCGGTGCTGGTGCCCTGCGGCCAGAACAACGGCTTCAAGCTGCGCGCGGAGGACCTGGAAGCGGCGATCACGCCGCGCACCAAGTGGTTCATGTTCAACAATCCCTGCAACCCCACCGGCGCCGCCTACAACGCCGAGGAACTGCGCCCGATCTGCGAAGTTCTGATGCGCCATCCGGACGTCTGGGTGTTCACCGACGACATCTACGAGAAGCTCGCCTACGACGGCTTCAAGCCGGCGACGATCCTGGAGGTCGAACCGCGCCTGCGCGACCGCACCCTGACCATGAACGGCTGCTCCAAGGCCTATGCCATGACCGGCTGGCGCATCGGCTTCGCCGGTGCGCCGGTGCCGCTCATCAAGGCGATGGACAAGCTGCAGAGCCAGTCCACCTCCAACCCGTCGTCGATCAGCCAGGCCGCCGCGGTCGAGGCTCTGACCGGCCAGCAGGATAGCATCGAGGTGATGCGCCTTGCCTACCAGGACCGCCGCGACCTGGTGGTGGAAATGCTGAACGCCGCCGCGGGCCTGACCTGCCACAAGCCGGAGGGTGCGTTCTACGTCTATCCCGGGATGCACGGCTGCCTCGGCAAGACAACGCGCGCGGGCAAGAAGATCACGAACGACGAGGCGTTCGTGACCGCGCTCCTGGAAGAAGAAGGGGTCGCCACCGTGCACGGCGCGGCGTTCTGCTATCCGGATCATTTCCGGGTCAGCTACGCCTCCGACATGGATACCCTGACCGAAGCCTGCAAGCGCATCCAGCGTTTCTGCGCGGGCCTCGCCTGATGCCGGCCCTGGCCGCGCGGCTGTCCCGCGTCCAGGTCGCGGCCAGCACCCTGATGACCTTGCGCGCGCGCGAGCTGCGCGCGCAGGGCGTCGACGTGGTCGCGCTGACGTTGGGCGAGCCCGGGTTCGCGACCCCGCGCCCGGCGATCGAGGCCGGCTACCAGGCGGCCCTGCGCGGGGAGACCAAGTATCCGCCGCAGGACGGCACGCCGGCCCTGAAGGCCGCGATCCAGCGCAAGTTCCGCCGCGATGCGGGGCTCGAATTCGCGCTCGACCAGATCAGCGTCGGCAACGGCGGCAAGCAGTGCATCTACAACGCGCTCGCCGCCACCGTCGATCCGGGCGACGAGGTGGTCATTCCGGTGCCGTCGTGGAATGCCTACCCGCTGATGACCACCCTGCTCGACGGCACCCCCGTGTTCGTGCCCTGCCCGCAGAACAACGGCTTCAAGCCGCGCGCGGAGGATATCGAGGCGGCGATCACGCCGCGCTCCAAGTGGCTGATCCTGAACAATCCGAACAATCCTTCGGGCGCGGCGTGCTCGGCCGACGACCTTGGCGCGATCGCCGCCGTACTGCGCCGCCATCCGCAGCTCTGGATCATGTCGGACGACATGTACGAGCACCTGCTGTTCGACGGGTTCCGCCACGCCACGATGGCCGCGGTCGCGCCGGACCTGGCGGACCGCACGGTCACGATCAGCGGCGTGTCCAAGACCTACGCCATGACCGGCTGGCGCATCGGTTTCGCCGCCGGTCCGAAGGCGCTCATCAAGGCGATGGTCAACATGCAGGGCCAGATCACCGCCGGCGTGTCCTCGGTGGGCCAGGCCGCCGCCGCCGCGGCGCTCGATGGGCCGCAGGAGGGGGTGGACGAGATGATCGCCGCCTACCAGCGCCGGCGCGACATCGCGGTGGAGATGCTGAACGCGTGCCGCGGCGTGCAGTGCCACAAGCCCGAAGGCGCGTTCTACGTATTCCCCAATATCGCCGGCTGCCTCGACACGACCACCCAGGCCGGGCGCAAGCTCGGTTCGGACGAGGATTTCACCCGCGCGCTGCTGGAGGAGGCCCATGTCGCGCTGGTCCCCGGCGCCTCCTACGGCATGAGCCCCTACGTGCGGGTCAGCACCGCGTCGGAAGAATCCGTGCTGGTGGAAGGCTGCCGCCGCATCCGGGCCTTCTGCGAGAGCCTGCGGTGACCGCCACGATCCGGCCGGGTCGGGATGCCGACGCGGCCGGGTTCATCGCCCTGATCCGCGCCTGCTGGAGCGAATACGCGGGGATCGTGTTCGATCTCGACGGCGAAGTGCCGGAATTGCGCGCGCTCGCCGCCTATTACGCGGCGCAGGGCGGGGCTCTGTGGGCGGCGGAGGACGTGCAGGGACGCGTGGTCGGCATGATCGCGGTCCGCCCGGAGGCGGAGGGCGGGTGGGAAATCTGCCGCCTCTATGTCGATCGCGCCGAGCGCGGCAGCGGCCTCGCCGGCCGCCTGCTGGCCACGGCCGAAGCGCACGCCGTCGCCGTCGGCGCCACTCGCCTGGCCCTGTGGTCGGACACCCGCTTCGAGCGCGCGCACCGGTTCTATGAGAAACATTCCTATGTGCGCAGAGGACCGATTCGGGCCTTGAACGATCTCTCGCACTCGCTGGAATACGGCTATGCGAAGCCGCAGGCGGGGATCGCGGTGCTGGACGCCGCGGCCGCCGCCTCCGCGGTGCCGCGGCTGGCGGCGCTGCTGGTCGATTGCGTGGCGGGCGGGGCGTCGGTTTCGTTCCTCTCCCCGCTCGGCCGCGACGTCGCGCTGGCGTATTGGCGCGCGCGGGCGCGGGCGGTGGCGGAAGGGCGGCGGGTGCTGCTGGCGGGCTGGGCGGGGGGCGTGCTCGCCGGGGCGGTGATGCTCGATCTGGATACATCCGCGAACCAGCCGCACCGGGCCGAGGTCAAGAAGCTGCTGGTCGATCCCTCGCACCGCCGTCGCGGCCTGGGCCGCGCGCTGCTGGCCCGCGCGGAGGCCGAGGCCGTCGCCGCCGGCCGCAGCCTGCTCACGCTCGACACGCGCGCGGGCGACGCGGGCGAGGCGCTGTACCGTGCCGCCGGCTGGACCGTGGCCGGCCGCATTCCGGGCTACGCACAGAACCCCGACGGGTCGCTCGGCGATACGGTGATCTTCTACCGGCAGGCCACTGAAAATAAAGAGCTTGTGTGCCGATCCTGACCGCCGATGACGGCAACGTGCGTCAGGATCGGCACATTACGAGCGCAGCATCCACAGCAGCAGGACGATGAGCAGGATCGCGGCGCCCTGCAGCATCACCCGCCAGCGCATCAGCCGGTTCGACCGTTCGGGATCGCCGCCGCCGCGCGCCACGCCGATGAGCCCGGCCGCCAGCACGCCGAGCACGCCCAGCATCGCCAGCCCGGCCAGGATCGCGATCAAAATCCGCATGGGCGGAGTGTAGGCGCTCCGCCGCGGATTGGAACCGGGTCTGAAGCCGCGTTCTGCTGATTCCCCGCCCGGTGCGGGCGCGTCGCGACCGCGTACCGCTCCCGGAGCGGCCCCCGACTTCCACATCCGCCCCGCCGATCCGGGCGCGCGCGCCGCCCCGAGGTTGACGCCGCCCGCCCGCCGCCGCAAAGCCCCGCCATGCGCATCGCCGCCCTCCTGGTCGCGGCCGGCTCCGGCAGCCGGTTCGGGGCCGAAACCCCGAAGCAGTTCCTCACCCTCGCCGGCCAGCCGGTGATGCGCCATGCCGCGCGCACCCTCGCCGCCCACGCCGCGCTGCTGCAGCCGGTGGGGGAGGCGGCTCCGATCGAGGCTGCGCTCGCCGGCATCCCCCATCTCCCCCCGATCCAAGGCGGCGCCACCCGCCAGGACAGCGTCCGCGCCGGGCTGGAGGCGCTTGCCCCGCATGCGCCCGACGTCGTCCTGGTGCACGACGCCGCCCGCCCGATCATCCCCGACGGCACGATCGACACCCTGCTTGCCGCCCTGGCCGACACACCGGGTGCCATTCCTGCCGTGCCGGTGGCCGACACCCTGAAACGGGTCGAGGCCGGCCGGATCGTGGCCACCGTCGCGCGCGCCGGTCTGGTGCGCGCCCAGACCCCGCAGGCGTTCCGTTTCGCCGTCCTGCTGGATGCCCATCGCGCCGCCCACGCCGCCCGCGACACCACCGCCACCGACGACGCCACCCTGCTGGAGGCCGCCGGCCTTGCCGTCGCGATCGTTCCCGGCGCCGAGGATAACATCAAGCTCACCTGGCCCGAGGACCTGATGCGCCTGGAACGCGCCTTGCTGCCCGCCCTGCTGCCGCGGGTCGGCACCGGCTTCGACGTGCACGCCTTCGTCCCCGCCGCCACCCCCGTCGGCGACCGCAGGCTGGTGCTGTGCGGCGTGACCATCCCGCACGAACGGGCGCTGGCCGGCCATTCCGATGCCGACGTCGGCCTGCACGCCCTCTGCGACGCGATATACGGCGCGCTCGCCGAGGGCGACATCGGCCGCCACTTCCCCCCCTCCGAAGCCGCCTGGAAGAACGCCGACAGCGCCCGCTTCCTGCGTCACGCCGCCGGGCGCATCGCCGCGCGCGGCGGCGTCCTGGCACACGCCGACGTGACCCTGATCTGCGAGCGTCCGAAAATCACCCCGCATGCCCCGGCGATGCGCGCCCGGCTCGCAGATCTTCTCGGGGTGCCGATCGCGCGCGTGTCGGTGAAGGCCACCACCACCGAGCGACTCGGCTTTACCGGCCGCGGCGAGGGTATCGCCGCGCAGGCGGTGACGACGCTCCTACTGGCCGAACCGGTGTAGCCGAGGGCATTGCCGCCTTGGCGGGACGCGCCAAACGGAACGCCTCGAACGAGGGTCCGGGCATGGACAGCCCGGCCCCGTCGCGCCATGTCTGCAACGCTCGTACCCCCTTCACCAGCGATCCCGGAGGCATCAGGCCCGATGAAATCCCCTACGCTCGCTGCCGCATTGCTCGGCCTCACCCTGCTCGCCGGCTGCGCCGCGCCCGCGTCCACGACCTCCGGGTATCCCTATCCGCCGGTGCCCCCGTCGCGCCCGGAGGTGATCCCGAAGCCGCCGGTCACCGCCGTCCCGCTGCTGTGGGAACCGGGCCACTGGGACTGGACCGGTGCCGGCTATGTCTGGCAGTCCGGCCGGTACGTCCCCCGCGACGGCCACAACGGCATGTTCATGCCCGGCTGGTGGCGCCAGAACCCGAGCGGCGCCTATCAGTGGGTGCCTGCGCACTGGCTTTAGGAACGCCGTCGACCGCTGCGCCGCGCGGAACGGACAGCGCCCCCGCACGCGACGGCACGACGGTCGTGCGCGTTTCGCCGGCGCGTTCGACCGTCGATCGCATGCGCTGACTTCACACGCGTGTCTGCGCGCCTAAGATCGATCTCCGGAACGTACGTGCGGCCGACGCGGCAAGGGGGAGTAGGGGACGCGTGATGCCAATCGGCGGGGAGGCGACCTTGCGACAGCAAGGCCAGGGGGCAGCGCCCCGTGAGCGCTAGGATAAGCGACCGGGCGCCGTTCTTTCACCTCTCCCTCTGGGAGAGGTCGGAGCGTGTTTGCGCTCCGGGTGAGGGTGGTGCGACACGTCCGATGATGTGTCCGTGCGGCACGACCCTCACCCGCCGCTTCGCGGCGACCTCTCCCGGAGGGAGAGGTGAGGTCATGGGGGCTCAATCCCTTGTCCTGGCGTTCCTGGGGCAGCGGTCCCTGGCCTTGGTGTCGCAGGCTCGGACCGGCCGGCGATCGGCATGACCCGCGCGGAGCGGTTGGCCGCTGGCAGCATCGGGATCGGCTGCCTGGTGCTGGGGCTGAAGGCCGCCGCCTGGTGGCTGACCCACAGCGCCGCCCTCTATTCCGACGCGCTCGAGACCACGGTGAACGTCGCCGGCAGCGCCATCGCCTTCGTCGCGCTGCGCGTCGCCGCCCGCCCCGCCGACGCCAACCATCCCTACGGCCACGCCAAGGCCGAGTTCTTCGCCGCGGTGATCGAGGGCGTGCTGATCGTCGTCGCCGCGCTGTCGATCTTCCGCCAGGCGGGGGAGGCGGTGCTGGTGCCGCGGCCGCTGGGTCCGCTGCCGATCGGAATGGGGCTGAACGCGGTGGCGACGGTGCTCAACGCCGGCTGGTCGTGGTGGCTGCTGCGGGCCGGGCGGCTGCTGCGCTCCCCCGCGCTCGCCGCCGACGGCGTGCATCTGCGGTCGGACGTGGTCACCTCCGTCGGCATTCTTGCCGGCCTGGGGTTCGTTGCGCTGACCGGGTTCCGGGTGCTCGATCCGGCGCTGGCGGCGGCGACGGGGGTTTATGTGCTGTGGTCGGGGATGCGGACGATCTCCGCCTCGGTCGGCGGGCTGATGGACGCGGCGCCGGAGCCCGCCGTGGTGCAGCGCATCCGCGAGCTGGTGGCCGAGCACGCCGTCGGCGCGCTGGAGGCGCACGACCTGCGCACCCGCCACGCCGGGCGGCTGACCTTCCTCGAATTTCACCTGGTGGTCCCCGGGGCCATGTCGGTCGCGGAGTCGCATGCGATCTGCGACCGCATCGAGGCGGCGCTGAAGCACGAGATGGCTCATCTGATGATCACCATCCATGTCGAGCCAGAGGCCAAGGCCAAGCAGCACGGCGTGCCCGTGGTCTGACCCGCCGGCTGTGCGCCCGGCTCTCCGCCGGCCCGCCGGCGCTCGCCCTGATCCGCGCCCACGTGCGGGGGGTGATCCCGCCCTTGATCCGGACCTGCGGCTGGGCTTGTCTGCCGCGCCCGGGGGCAGTCCGCCGGGATCAGGAGGTCCCGATCGGTGTCCGTCACATCCTCGCAGACAAGCCCCTCCGGCCTTGCGCTCAGCCTGCTGCGGTTCGTCGCCGGGCTCGGGTTCCTCGAGCACGGCCTGGCGAAACTGATCGGCTTTCCGCCGGTCCTGCCGTTCATCCACATGGCGCATCTGCCGCCGCTGGAGCTGGCCGCCGGCTGGATCGAGACGGTGGGCGGGGCGCTCGTCTGCGTCGGGCTGTTCACCCGTCCCGCCGCGTTCCTGATGTCGGGGGAGATGGCGATCGGCTATTTCATGGATCATGCGCCGCACTCGTTCTTCCCGCTGCTGAACCACGGCGAGCCGGCGATGCTCTACTGCTTCATCTTTCTCTATCTCGCC
The DNA here is from genome assembly GCA_963832525.1 of uncultured Pseudomonadota bacterium. Taxonomy (GTDB): domain Bacteria; phylum Pseudomonadota; class Alphaproteobacteria; order Acetobacterales; family Acetobacteraceae; genus JAJZVS01. The sequence continues at coordinate 26,885 of CAWHUC010000006.1, read as the reverse complement.
GTTGCCGGTGGCGGGCCGATCGGCCTCGGCCGTGCGGTCTGCGGCGCGCGCGGCCGGGCGTTGTCGTGAACCGTCGATGCCGGACCCGTCCATGAGCGGTCAATGCCGGGTTCATTTATTATGAGCGGCCGATGTCGGATCCCTATTTTGAGCGGCCGATGTCGGGCCCATGTTATAAATGGCCGATGTCGGCCGACGGGGTAAGCGCAAGCGGCGCCGCAGCGCCGCGGCAGCTCCCGCTGCCGTTCACGCATCGGCCCGAGTTCGCCGCCGCCAACCTGGTGGAGGCCCCCTCCAACGCCGAGGCGCTCGCCTGGCTCGACCGCACCGGCGAGTGGCCGGCGCAGCGGCTGCTGCTCTGGGGCGAAGCCGGCTGCGGCAAGACCCACCTGCTGCATCTGTGGGCGGCCCGGCGCGGCGCGGCCTATCGCTCGGCGCCGGATCTGCGCGGCCCGCTGCCGGCCGCCCTGCCGCCGTCGGGCCTCGCGATCGACGACGCCGATGCCGCCGCCGACGCGGGGACCTTGCTGCACACTTTGAACGCCGCCGCCGAGGCGCGGCTGCCGGTGCTGCTCGCCGCCCGCACGCCGCCGGCGCGCTGGGACTTCACCTTGGCCGACCTCGCGAGCCGGCTGCGCGCCACCCCCGCGGTGGCGATCGGCTTGGCCGACGCGCCGCTGCTGCGCGCGCTGTTCGCCCGCCTGTTGGCCGAGCGGCAGGTGGAGGTGCCGGAGGCCGTGCAGGAATGGCTGCTCGCCCGCCTGCCGCGCACCCCCGCAGCCTTGCGGGAGGCGGCGGCGCGGCTCGATCGGGTCTCGCTCGGGGCGGGCCGGGCGGTGAACCGCGCGCTGGCATCCGAGGTGCTGGCGGAGCTCGCCGAGGCGGAGGGGCGCTGAGCAGGCGACAGGGGTGGCCAAGGCCATCGGGTGAAGCGGAAAATCGGTGCGGACAGCGCCTTCTTCACCTCTCCCGCTCTCGCGGGAGAGGTTGGTTCGCGCACCGAACCGGGTGAGGGTCCCGTGCCTCGCACCCTCACCCGCCGTGCTGCGCGCGGCGACCTTGGTCCGCTTCGCGGCCCAAGCCCGCAGTGCGGGAGAGGTGACGCGTCGGACGTTCACCCGATTGCCCCGGGGTCGCTCCTTACCGCCGCTGCGCCATCGGCCCAGGAATGGGCTGATCGGGCTGGCACGGTGGAAGGGATAAGCCCGTTGTTTGCTGGGTTTCCGGTTGGCCGCCGTTCGTCCCTGACCCCACGATCCCCGCACCCAAACGCGTCGGCACGGTGGTTGGAGCGCGTTTGACGCTGCACATATCAACCTGTGACCGGTTCGATCCGCCGCACGCGGGCGACGTCCCCTACCCCGGGTGCAGCATGGCTCGGATACCGGTCACGGCTGTATTGCCGTGGTGAACAGCCCATGACCCTCTTGAAAGCTGTGCTGAAGGCGCTTTCGGATTCATAGCCGAACGCCAGGGCGATGACGGAAATGGGATCGCTGGAATTCACCAGCCTGTCCCCGGCCAGCAACATCCGCCAGCGCGTCAGGTAGTCCATGGGTGACGCTCCGACAGTCTCTTTGAATGTCAGGGTGAAGGTCGTTCGCGACATGCCGGCGCGTTCCGCCAGCACCTGCAAGGTCCAACGATGCCCCGGATCGTCGTGCATGGCGGTGATCGCTGCAGCCATACGTTTATCGGCCAGGGCGAAAAGCCACCCGACGCCACCTCTCAGCCCTTCCGCCATATGCAGGCGCAGCACCTGGACCAGCATCATGGAGGCAAGTTGTTGCGCGACGAGGAAGCCGCCCGGCTGCGGCTCGCGTAGCTCCTGCCTCATCCGCTCCAGACACCAGCGCAGCGCCGCCTTATCCGGTTCTTTCCGGATATGGACGATAGGCGGCAGCACGCCCAACAGGATGCCGGCATGATTGCCGGTAAGAGCGAAATGCCTACCAACACTGAAGAAATCTCCGCCGCCGTTGTAAGCTGGAATCCGCCCGGGCGCGAGGGCGCAAGGGCGGGCGGAAGCGCAGGCTCGACGTCAAAGCATCGCGCGAAGTGCGCGCGCTGTTGAAGGACCCCGAGATCACCACAACGAAGATCGCTGCACGCTACAGGATCAGCCGTTCTGCCCTCTATCGAGCTCTCGGCCGCGAGAATGGAGCAGGATAATGAAATTCATGAAGAACAAACCCTGGCTTTGAATTTCCCCCAGGTCACTTCCATACGACTTTGAGGTTCTCCGAGTATATCAAAGCAGAATTCGTGCGATTCAAATTCAACGACGTTTCAGCGACTATCGACAACGATATATCGTTTTTTTTCATCAACGATCACGCAAGCGCTTCGCGCATGAGCATGAAAAATGCCGTCGACACTGACCGGCCGTCACCAAATACCCGGCACGAGTTTGTGACGCGTACGACGCGCATAGTCGGAATAGCCGGATAGCTCGGCCTGGAGCAGGCGATCCTCCAAACCCGTCCGGACGACCAGCAATGCGATCGCCAGCCCAGCCGGCAGCAAGCCCCACCAGGAGGCCAGCGCGAGCGGAATTCCGACGAACATTGCTATCGCGGCAGCATAGCCGGGATGGCGGACGAATCTGTACGGCCCAGACGTGATCACCTGCTGCGCGCGCTCCTTCTGGATGCGGACGCCGGGCTCGAAGAACGGATTGACTGCCTGAGCCCAGGTCGTGACTGCGATGCCGCCGATAAGCAAGACATAGCCAACCATGACGGCCCACTGCGGCACGGCAGACCATCCCATCCTGCCGGCGTCGAGCGTCGCGATCGGGATTTCAGCGATCATGGCCGGGAACAGGACCGCGAGCAGGATCAGGTCCCATTTCTTGGTGCCCGGTTGGAAGCGGCTGCGGGCGCGGTAGAGCATCGGATTCACACGCGCCAGCAGCAGCGCCGAAAGACCGAAGACCGCGACAAGGACCGCGATGAAGATCCAGCCGGGAGTCCAATCGATCCTGCCTACCGGCAGGAAGACCAGCGCCACAAGGGTCAGTGGCGAGCCTATAGCATAGAGGATCGCCTTGGTGCGCGACATCGGCTTTGGATCGACAGCGGAAGTCATCGACCGTCTCCTTTCAATTCCCCCAACAAAACTGCGCGGAGCATGGAAGCACTTCGTCGCTGCCGGTCCGGATTGCGCCTAAGTCGATGACAAAAGCTGACCCCGGCCGTGCCGGACCGCAGGCCGTCTACACCAGCACCCAGCCGGCCAGCGCCGGGTCCGCTTCCAGGACCACCGCCCGCCCCGCGACCCGAGCAAACGCCGCCAGCGCCCCCGCATCCGCGACCAGCGCCGCCGCCACTGCCGGCGAAGCCCGCAACCGCGGCACCCACCCCGGCCGCGCTGCCACCTCCCGCGCCGCCGCCCGCAACCCGGCCAGCCCCGCCGCATGCGGCCCCGCCAGCACCTCGTGCAGCGGCGCCCGCACCCGCGGACGCAGGATCTCCGCCAGCCCCAACCCCGTGAACCCCACCAGCCGAGGCCGTAGGGGATCCTCCGCCAAAGCCGCCGCCAGCGCCGGCCCGAGCAGCGCCCGTTTGCCGATCGGCAGCCCCGCCCAGTCCACCAGGATCGCGCCTCCCAGGTTGCGCAGCCGGATCTGGCGCGCCAGCTCCGGAATCGCCCCCAGGTTCAACGCCACCTGAGCCCGCAGCTTGCCCGCCCGCACGGCACTCGCCCCGCCGGCGTCCAGGTCGATCGCCGTCAACGCCGGGACGGGATGGATCCGCAGCGCGCCCCCGCCGGCCAGCGCCGCCACCGGCGTTCCCAGCGCCGCGATCTCCTCCTCCAGTGCGTCGTCGAAGCCCCCAGGGAAGCTTGCAGGCGCGGCCACCGCCCGCCCGCCCAGCACCGGCCGCAGCGCCGCCAGCAGCGCCGGATCGTCGATCTCCACCGGCGCGTTGGGAAACAACGCCGCCACATGCTCGACCACCGAAGGTCCGGCGCGCAGCCGCTCCGGCGGTCCGGAGGCCGCCAGCCCCGCCGCCTCGGCCGCGGTCACGGCCCCGAGCCGCGGTCCCTTGCCCCCCTGGGCCGCGCGCACGACGCGCACCAGCACCGCATCCCCCACGCCGCGCCCCTTGGCGCCGGCACTGTCGGGCAGGAACCCCTCGGCCACGCCCAGCGCCACGAAGGCGCCCGCCATCGCCGGCACCTGCGCAATGATCCGACCTCGATACAAATCCCCCACCAGGTCCGGCGCGCCGGGGCGCCCGATCGCGTAGTCGACCAGCCGATCCCCAAGCAGCGCCGCCACCCGGATCTCTCCCGGCGAGGCCGACACCACGATCCGCGCCAGGCTCACGCCGCCGCCCCGGTCACGCCGTCAAACTAATACGATAAAGCAACGGAAACGGCGCGCCTCGGGTCACGGCACCGCCCAGCCCTGGCCGCGCAGCAACTGCGCCGTCTCGAACAGCGGCAGCCCGACCACGCCCGAGAAACTGCCCGATAGGAAGCGGATGAACGCCGCCGCCCGCCCCTGGATCGCGTATCCCCCGGCCTTGCCCTGCCAGTCCCCGGCGCCGATCAGCGCCTCGATCTGTCCGTCGGTCAGCCGCGAGAAGGCGACCGCGCTCTCCACCACCCGCTCCCCGCCCCGCCCGGAGGGGGCGCGCAGGACCACCGCCGTCACCACGAGGTGCCGCCGCCCCGACAGCAGCGCGAGGCAGGCGCGGGCCTCGGCCTCGGTTTCCGCCTTGGGCAGGATGCGCCGCCCCACCGCCACGACGGTATCTGCGGCGAGGACCAGCGCCTCCGGCCGCGCGCCGATCGCCTCGGCCTTGGCACGCGCCAGCCGCAGGGCACAAAGCCGGGGCGTCTCGCCCGGCAACGGGGTTTCGTCGATGGCGGGGGCCAGCACGAGGTCGGGGTGAAGCCCGATCTGGGCCAGAAGTTCAAGCCGGCGGGGGCTGGCGGAGGCCAGAACCAGGGCTGGCCTGGCGGGGCGGGGGACGGCGGACGCCGCAAGCGACGCGGCCGCCGGGGGCGCGGTCACTTGAAGCGGCCGACTCACTTGAAGCGGAACGTGATGCGTCCCTTGGTGAGGTCGTAGGGCGTCATTTCCACGTTCACCCGGTCGCCGGCCAGCACGCGGATGCGGTTCTTCCGCATCTTGCCGCTGGTATGCGCCAGGATGGTGTGTTCGTTGTCCAGCTTCACACGGAACATGGCGTTGGGCAGAAGCTCCGTCACCATGCCGCTGAATTCGATCATGTCTTCTTTCGACATCCGGCCCCATTTATCTGGTTGATTGCGGAGCGCAACATGAGCATCCGCTCCCTCCGGGTCAAGCGCACCTTGGTCTTGTGCGGCGCATACTCAGGCGGCCCCCCGGTTTACGTGTGTCCCGAATGTACGGGTGTTCAACGATGACGAGCGTCCCACGCTCTCCCGCGCGCCCGTCCCATGCTCATGCCAGTCCCCTGCTTATCTGCGCCCCGGCATCGGCGCGTGCTGCCCCAGGCGGAGCGCGACGCTGCGGGCGTGTGCGCCGAGACCCTCGGCCTCGGCCAGCGCCACGGCGGCCGGGCCGACCGCGTCCAGCCCCGCCTGGTCGGTCGACACCCAGGTCGTGCGCTTGAGGAAGTCGAACACCGACAGGCCGGAGGCGAAGCGCGCGGTGCGTCCCGTCGGCAGCACATGGTTCGGGCCGGCTATGTAGTCGCCGATCGCTTCCGGGCAGAACCCGCCGAGGAACACCGCGCCGGCGTGGCGCACCTGGGCGAACACCGGCTCGGGGTCGGCGAGCAGCAGCTCCAGGTGCTCGGGCGCGAGGCGGTTGACCAGGGTCACCGCCTCGGTCCAGTCGCGCACGATGATCACGGCGCCATGCGCATCCCAACTGGCTCCTGCGATGGCGGCGCGGGGCAGGGTGGGGAGTTCGGCGGCGACGGCGGCGATGACCGCGGCGGCGAAGGCGGCGTCGTCGGTGATGAGGATCGCCTGTGCCGCCTCGTCGTGCTCCGCCTGGGCGAGCAGATCGACCGCGACCTGGCGCGGATCATTGGTAAGGTCGGCCAGCACCACGACCTCCGACGGGCCGGCCACCGAGTCGATGCCGACCCGGCCGAACACCTGGCGCTTGGCCTCGGCGACATAGGCGTTGCCGGGACCGACGATGCGATCGACGGCGGCGACGGTCGTGGTGCCGAAAGCGAGTGCGGCCACCGCCTGGGCGCCGCCGATCCGGTAGATCTCATCCACCCCGGCGCGGCGCGCAGCGGCGAGCACCAGCGGGTTCAGCACGCCGTCCGGCGTCGGCACGCACATGGCGATCCGGCCCACCCCGGCGATGCGCGCCGGGATGGCGTTCATCAGCACCGAGGACGGGTACGCCGCCTTGCCCCCCGGCACGTAGATCCCCACCGCGTCGAGCGGCCCCCAGCGCATCCCGAGCGTCAGCCCCGCGGCGTCCGTCATCCGCAGATCGGCCGGCATCTGCGCCTGGTGGAACGCCGCGATCCGGGTGGCGGCAAGGTCCAGCGCCGCGGCAAGCTCGGCCGGGATGGACGCCACGGCGGCATCGACCTCGGCGGCGCCGATCCGCAGCCTGGCGGCATCGAGGGCCAGCCGGTCGAATCGCTGCGTGTAGTCGAGCACCGCGGCATCGCCGCGGGCGCGCACGTCGGCGAGGATCGCGGCCACCGCCGCATCCACCTGCTCGGTGGTCTCCCGCGCCGTGGCGAGCAGGGCGGCGAAGGCGGGTTCGAACCCCGGATCGGTGGTCGCGAGCCGTTGCATGGTCCCGCCCGCTATGCCGCCGCCCGGGCGGGCGCGAGGGCTGCGCGGAACCGGGCGATCCAGGCGCCGATTGCCTCCGGCCTGGTCTTCAGCGCAGGTACCGGTTGACGATTAGGCGCGAGGTGACCGGGGCGATCACCTCGGTCTCCACCAGCCCGTTCGCTTTCAGGGTTGAGCCGGTCTGCACCAGGTCGACGATCAGCCGCGACAGGCCGAGGCCGGGGGCGAGTTCCATCGCGCCGGACAGCTCCACCACCTCGGCCTGGATGCCGCGGGCGGCGAAATGGCGGCGGGTGATGGTGGGGTATTTGCTCGCCACCCGCACGCTGGACCAGCGGGAGGGATCGTCGGAACCGGCGGTCGCGCGCGGCTCGGCCACCGCGATGCGGCAGCGGCCGATGCCGAGGTCGAGCGGGGCGTAGATTTCCGGGTAGTCGAATTCCATCAGCACGTCGGCGCCGCAAATCCCCAAGGCGGCGGCACCGAAGGCGACGAAGGTCGCGACGTCGAACGGGCGGACGCGGACCACGTCCAGGCCGGGCTCGTTGGTCGGGAAGCGCAGGCGGCGGCTGGACTCATCGGTGTAGTCGGCAGCGGGAGTGATGCCGGCGCGCGCGAGCAGGGTGCCGCATTCGGCGAGAATGCGGCCTTTGGGAAGGGCGAGGATCAGCGGGGCGTCGGTCTCCGCCTCGGGGCTGGGGGCGGGGAAGGCCGCGGTCATCTGGAGGCTCTCCGGTCGGGTGGGGCGGTGGATACCACCAGAGCGGGGGGAAGGCGAAGGGGGGCGCTGGCGCGGGAGAGCGGACGGGGCGGATCGGAGCGCTTCACGTGAAGCATATTTGCATGTTCGTAATGATAGTGCTTTGGTTCTGTTGAGATAAGTTCCGAAAATGGGGCGAAATTCGGTCAAGCGAAGATGACCATCCGGTCAAGCGAAGATGAACGCCGGGGCGTGGGCGTTACGCCGCGGCGGCGAGGCCGAGGCGGGCGGCGATCGCTTGCAGGCGCTTGTCTTGCGTCCACAGGGTCGCGTCCTGGGTCAGGCTTATTGCGGCGAGGAGGTGGGCATCGACGTAGCCGATGCCTTGGCCGGGCAGGGCGTGGCTGGTGATGAACGCAAGGACCTCGGGCTCGGTGGCGACGACGGCCTGGGGCAGGTCGGCGAGCTGGGCGAGGAGGGTCTCGCGCTGGCGCAGGGGGGCGAGGGCGAGTTCGCCGATGACGAAGCTGTAGGCCAGCACCTGGCCGGCGTCGAGCCGGTCGGCCAGGGCCTGGTTGCCGGTACGCAGGTGATCGACCCAGACCGATGTGTCGACCAGGATCATCCGGCGGGGAGACGGGGGCGGGGCGGGGCGGCGAGGTCGGGCTCGGTGCCGCCGAGACGGGCGAGGCGGCGGGCGGTTTCGCGCTCGATGAGGGCTTTGAGGGCTTCGCGGACCAGGGTGGATTTTTCCTGGAGGCCGGTATGGCAGATTTCGTCCGGACGTTGAGAGGGGCGTCGATAATCAATCTCTATGCGATTCCAGGCGCTTGTACCACTCTCGTCAGAGAATCTCTGCTATGCAGACGAATAAGATGGGATGCGGCTGTAGGAGGCGGGCAGGCAGTGCTGTTTGGGCGGCCGTTTGCAGGATGCGGCGAGGCCGGGGATCTGCGGTAATCCGAGTCCCGAAAACTCCGCCGACTGTGGATAGAGCCTGCCTTCAGAGGGAGGCAGCCCTTCAACGTTCCTCGGACACAGACGCCGCTTGAATTTTCAAGAGAGCATCGCGTGGAAACACGAAGCCCGAGCACGCATCGAAATATGTCCCCAGTACGAGATTAGAAAATCTTGCACATTGCCGATTATGGTCCGAAGTAAGGGAGTTTTCCACGGCCATTCTGTAATAGATGAGGGCAGCGTGTTGGTTGCCACTGCTTCTTGTAGCTTCCCCTAGATAGAACCACAGAAGATCCTCGTCATATCCGTCTTCGGTCACGGCGCCGGCCAGTTTCGGCCAGTCTTGGCGCGTCCACAAATCTTTCAGATATTGGAGTTCCCACGGAGACGGTAGCGCAACGGGGTTATCTCTATTCAGCACAATCCTACCGCCCCACAGATCATCAACAAAGGTGGCGGCATTTGTACGATTGATGGTTGGTCCTGTACAACCCTGAACTAGAAGGAGCAAAATGAGCGCCATCCCTTTTGTAAGTCGCCGTTTTTTCATCGATTTTTACTCAGACGATGAATCCACTCCTGTTTAAGCTGGGCTTGAGACGAAACATCTTGCTCCGACTGCGGCGGTCGATACGTTTGCGGCTGCCGCACTGGGGACACTGTTGTCCCGAAGCCTCGAGGAGTATGTGTACCTAGCGTGACGACTGGCTCGATCGTCCTGATTGGCGGGAGCGTAGGTGTGGGCGGGTTTGCTCGTTCGTCGTAGGAGGCCACGTATTGGAGCAAGGCAGGGAAATATATGAACGATTGCTTATCGAAGAAAAGGCCCTGCAAAGAATTCAGGCCAACCAGCACCGCTAACGCGACTAATCCAGCGGCCGCCAAATTGGCTAAACCTGCGCTCCAAGACAACCTAAGAATGAAGAAATCTCTGAAATCCTTATAAAAGATACTGCCGCCCACAGAGGAAACCGCTAATATAAGGTAGAAAGCATCTAGCCGCCCGAGAGCCATGACCTGCGCCGGCACGCACAGGCTACGGCGACGCCCTCGTAGGGGAAGGCAGAACAGCATGGCCCCGTCCCTTCAGCAAGCCGACCTCCATAATAAGTTACATCGCGGAGCGATAGCAAGGCAGCAGTTCTCCGCAAAATCGGCGTCGCCGGTTATGATCGCAGCGCCCGGCATCCGGACGCCGAGGTACCCGCCATAGGTTTGGAACGCTAGGGTGCCGATCAGAACGCCGCGCAACCGGAACGGCCCAGTCTTCCACAGCGCCTCGGTGATGTCGCCCACCAGGGCCGCGGCGACGGCAGCCCGGCCCCGCGACCAGCGAGCGCACCATGGACCGGCGCTCGCGATAGTCGGTCTTGACGGTGGCAAACCGCGCGATCCGGGAGGTGATGTCCGGATCATCCACCGGCCCCATGTACAGCCTGGAGCGCGCCGGTGCGCCGTCTCCACCATTCCGGCCGGCGGCGTCCGGCTGCGGGCTGTAGCCGGCGTAATATTAGTAGGAACGGCCCTTGACGGCGACCCGAATGAAGCTGCCGTTCTCGGGAAACTGTTCGTCGAAGGCGGCGTCCATGCAGCGCCCGGCCAGCTCCGCGAACATGGTCTGGCGGACCAGCGCGAGTTGTGTGAGGTCCGCCACGGCACACTCCATCATACCCAAAACCGGATTTTGGGTATAATGGACTCCAGACCACAAAACAAAGGGATAGCCGAGACCTGCCAGCTCGCGTTATCGCGCGTCCCGCGCCGCGCGAGCCTCCGCCAGCAAGCAAAGCTCCTCGAACAACACCGACGCCCCGTTGAACGCGGTGATATCCCCCACGTCGAACGATGGCGCCACCTCCACCAGGTCCGCCCCCACGAAATCCACCCCCCGCAGCGCCCGCAACAACCGCAGCGCCTCGCGCATCGTGATCCCGCCCGCCTCCGGGGTGCCGGTGCCCGGCGCCTCGGCCGGATCCAGGCTGTCGATGTCGTAGGACAGATAGACCGGCCCGTCCCCCGCCACCCGCACGGCTTCCGCCGCCGCCGCGCGCCAGCCCATGTCGTCGAACTCGTCCATCCCGATCACCCGCATCCCGCTGCTCCGACTGAACCCCCACATGTCCGGATCGTTCGTCGTGCCGCGAATCCCGATCTGCACGACGCGCGTGGGATCCAGAAGCCCCTCCTCCACTGCCCGGCGGAACGGCGCACCATGGTGGAAGCGCGAGCCCATGTAGTCATCGCCCGTATCCGAATGCGCATCGATATGCACCATGCCCAATGGGCGTCCCCCTGGCCGCCCGGCCGCGACCGCACGCAGGATCGGCAGGCTGATCGAATGATCGCCCCCCACCGACAGCGGCACCACGCCGGCGCCCACCACGGTGCGATAGAACCCGGCGATCTCGTCCAGCGCCGCCTCCAACTGATACGGGAACTCGATCCAGCAATCGCCGAGGTCGCGCACCCGCGCGCTGGCGAACGGCGCCACCCCGGTCGCCCCGTTGAACCGCCGCAGCAGCGCCGACTGCACCCGCACCGAGCGCGGCCCGTGCCGCGCGCCGGAACGATGCGTCACTCCGCCGTCGAACGGCACGCCGATCACGCCGATATCGACCTGGTCCAGCGCCTCGGTATGCGGCGTGCGGAAGAATGTCGGGATGCCGGTGTGGCGCGGCTGCGCCTGCGGGTCGGCAAGGTCGTGGTAGCGGACGGGGGGTTTCAGCGGCGGCATCGGGCGGCCTCCTCGGCATAGGTGGTGCGGCGTGCGGCCCCGAATGCGGCGGCCACATCGGGGTCGCACAGCGCGGCCAGCTCGGCTGCGTGTTCATACAAGGGCATCAGCCGGGCGAGGGTGGCATCCTGATGACGGGCAGGGTGGAAATAGACCTCGCTCAGCCCCGCGGGCAGGTGCGGGGCCAGCGCCAGCAGACGGGCGCGCGTCATGTGCCCACTCCAGGCGAGGCCGAAGCAGTGGTCGGGCGTGACCAGCCCGGCGCGGCGGGCCTGGGCGCGCAGCAGCGCGGTCCAACGGTACAGCAGGCGGTCGCCGCGCCCGACCCTGGTACCGGCGGCGGCCAACACGTCCGGCGGCTCGGCCGGGATGCGCAGCGCGCGCAGCCCGAATTCCCGCCCGATGCCGATCAGCAGCCGCCCGACGGTCGGGTGCAGGTGCATGTGCTTGTGCGCGTCGGCGTGATCGAGCGGCAGGCCGGTGGCGGCGAAGGCGGCGAACTGGGCGCGGATCTCGGCGGCAAGCTGGCGGCGGACGCCCGGGTGGAACGCGTAGCGCAGGCCGAGGCGCAGTTGGTCGGAGGGGAACTGGCCGGCGGCATCGACCAGGTCCGGGATGGCGGCGGGCGCGAGCACCGCCGGCCCCTCGATCGCAACCAGGTGCAGCCCGACCGCGAGGCCGGGCAGCGCGTGGGCGCGACGGACCGCGTCGGCAGCGGCGGGGCCGGCGACCATCAGGCTGGTGGCGCCGAGGATGCCATCGCGATGCGCCTGCTCGATCCCCTCGTTTACCGCCTCCGACAGGCCGAAATCATCGGCGGAAAAGATCACGCGCTTGCGGGCGGTCTGCGATGGGACCAGGGGAGAGACGGTCTCGCCCGCCGCCCCGGACCCGCCGGCAGCCCCGTCCCCCGCCATCATGGTCGCGCCCGAGGCGGCGATCCGCGCTTGGACCTGCGGGGGTGGATGGCCGGGTCAGGCCCGGCCATGACGGGCACGTCCGAAACTGCCATGCCGCGGTCCGGAAGGGCCGCCTTCCCCGACGCCCCGCCGCGGCGTGGCCGTCACCCCCGTCCCGCCGCCCGCTCGCGCCGCGTCTCCCCGACCGCTGCTGCGCGCTGGTCGTAGGCATCGACGATGCGCGCCACCAGCGGGTGGCGCACCACGTCGCGGGTGCCGAAGCGCACCACCCGGATGCCGGCCACGCCTTCCAGCGTTTCCAGCGCGTCGCGCAGGCCGGAGGTCACGCCAGACGGCAGGTCGACCTGCGACAGATCCCCGGTGATCACCATGCGCGTGCCCTCGCCCATGCGGGTGAGGAACATCTTCATCTGCACCGCGGTGGTGTTCTGCGCCTCGTCCAGGATCACGTAGGCATGGGCCAGGGTGCGTCCGCGCATGAAGGCGAGCGGCGCGACCTCGATCTCCCCGGTACCCATGCGGCGGATCACCTGCTCGCCCGGCATCATGTCGTGCAACGCGTCGTACAGCGGGCGCAGGTAGGGATCGACCTTCTCCTTCATGTCGCCGGGGAGGAAGCCGAGCCGCTCGCCAGCCTCCACCGCCGGGCGCGACAGCACGATGCGGTCGACCTTGCCTTCCAGCAGCATCGCCACCGCCTGCGCGACCGCGAGGTAGGTCTTGCCGGTGCCGGCGGGTCCGACGGCGAACACCATCTCGGCTGCCGCCAGCGCATCGATATAGGCGGCCTGGCCGGAGCTGCGCGGCCCGACCGCGCCGCGCCTGGTGCGGATCGCCGGCAGATCGGACAGCGGCAGGCGGGGATCGAGCTCGGTGTCGGCAAGGCGGATCGCGGCTTCCACCTCCGGTCGGCCGACGCTCTCGCCGCGTTCCAGCCGCCGCCACAGGCCTTCCAGGGTGGCCTGCGCGGTATCGACACGGGTGGGTTCGCCGGCGATCGCCACCCGGTTGCCGCGGCAGGAGAGCCGCACCCCCAGCGCCTGTTCGATCCGCACCAGATGGCGGTCGTGGTCTCCAAGCAGCAGCGGCAACAGGGTGTTGTCGTTGAATTGCAGAGTGACGGCCTTGCCCCCGGGAGTGGGAGCGGTGGGGCGGGACGGGACGGCGGGGACCGCGACGATTTGGCTCAAGCTGCGTCTCTCTCCTGCAGGACGGCGGACAGGGAATTGGGGAGGGCGGCGGCGATGGTCACCATGACCTCGGCGCCGATCAGGCGTGTGGGACCGGTAAAATGTACCGGCTGCAACCAGGGGGAACGGCCGGCGATCTGGCCGGGATGCCGGCCGGGGCCGGTGACCAGGACGGGGACGGTGCGGCCGACGCAGGCCGTGTTGAAGCGCGCCTGCTGGTCGCGCAGCAGCGCCTGCAGGACAGCGAGGCGGCGGTCCTTCTCCGCCTCCGCCACCTGGTCCGGCGCGCCGGCGGCGGGCGTGCCGGGGCGGGCGGAATATTTGAAGCTGAAGGCCTGCGCGAAGCCGATATCGCGGATCAGGTCGAGCGTGGCGGCGAAATCGGCGTCGGTCTCGCCCGGGTGGCCGACGATGAAATCCGACGACAGCGCGAGGTCGGGGCGCGCGGCGCGCAGCCGCGCGATCAGGGTGCGGTAGTCCTCGGCCCGGTGGCGCCGGTTCATCGCCGCCAGCACGCGGTCCGAGCCCGACTGCACCGGCAGGTGCAGGAACGGCATCAGCGCCGGCAGGTCGCCGTGCGCGGCGATCAGCGCATCGTCCATGTCGCGCGGGTGGGAGGTCGTGTAGCGCAGGCGGGCAAGGTCGGGGATCTCGGCCAGCGCCCGCAGCAACCGCGCCAGCGACCAGGTGGTGCCGTCCGGGCCGGCGCCGTGCCAGGCGTTCACGTTCTGCCCGAGCAGGGTGATCTCCCGCGCGCCGCGGCCGATCAGCCGCCGCGCCTCGGCCAGCACGGCGCTGGCGGGACGGGACTGCTCGGCGCCGCGCGTGTAGGGCACGATGCAGAAGGAGCAGAATTTGTCGCAGCCTTCCTGGATCGCGAGGAAGGCGGTGACGCCCGGCGGCGCGACCGATTTGGGCAGGCGGTCGAACTTGTCCTCGGGGGGGAATTCGGTGTCGACCACGGCGACGCCGGGCGCGGCCTCGGCGCGGGCGAGCAGCGCGGGCAGGCGGTGATAGGTCTGCGGGCCGAGCACGAGATCGACGAACGGGGCGCGGGCGAGCAGCGCGTCGCCCTCGGCCTGGGCGACGCAGCCGGCGACCGCCAGCAGCATCCGGCCGCCGGCCTCCGCGCGGGCGTCCTTCAGGCGGCGCAGCCGGCCGAGCTCGGAGAACACCTTCTCGGCCGCCCGGTCACGGATATGGCAGGTGTTGAGGATGACGAGGTCGGCCGCCTCCGGCGTCGGCACCGGGACATAGCCGGCGTCGGCGAGCACGTCTTCCATCCGCCCGCTGTCATACACGTTCATCTGGCAGCCCCAGGTGATGACGTGCAGCCGTTTCGGCGCCGCGGCTCCGGCTGCGGTATCGCGCGGGTCGGGGAGGGGCCCTGATCGGGGTGCCGGGAGAACCGTCTGCGTCGTGCCGTCCATCAAGGTCATGCTCCGCCTGCCGACGCCGGGTCGCCTGCCACTGCAAGGCGAGCGCCGGCGGGAAAGGCGGGAGACATCGCGGCGGGTGACGGGCGGGTCAAGCGCAAGGGCGCGGCGGAACCTCCTGGCGTGGCGGGGCCGGGGAAGCTGCGGCCCAGGGTACCGGCAAAGGTGACAGCAGCGCGCAGCGGTTTGTCAACTCCCGTTCGTATGAGGCGGTGGCGCACGATCGCCGGCCCGCGCTCAGTCATCGGCGGTCAGGTACGGGCTCCGGTACGCCGGCACCGTCCGGCCGCGTTCAGGAATGGACCGGGTCTCACGCATACGCGGTCCGGTCGTCGCCCCGCCCGCCGGTCGTTCCGGCCGGTGTCGGGCCGTCGAGCGGACGCGCCGGGCGATTTTGCCGCAAGGTGGCCGCGCCGTCCGCGACCACCGTCCACACGGCCTGGGTCAGCGCCTTGCGGTCGGCGAAGGCCATCGGATCGATCGGCGTGTGCAGCAGCACCGTCGCCCGCATGCCGCGGTGCCGCGCCAGGCGCCAGTAGTGCCCGGCGAGGTCCATGTCGCCGTACCAGGAAAACAGCGGCCGGCTTGCCCGTCCCGTGGGCAGCCCGGCCAGCCGGTCGTAGACCACCGAGACCGGCTGGATCAGCGGCGGCGCGTCGCCCTCGGCGACCGCGAGGAAGGTGCTGCGGAACGGCATCACCCGCGAGCCGTCCGAGGTGGTGCCCTCGGGGAACAGCAGCAGGTTGTCGCCCGCGACGAGTTCGCGCGCGCAGCGCGTCCCGTTCCCGCCCGGTGGCGCCGCGGTGACGGCTCACGAACTCGGTGCGGCCGAGCTTTGCCACCCAGCCCACCAGTGGCCAGCCCGCCACCTCGCCCTTGGCGACGAAGCAGGCGGGCAGGCGGGAGCCCAGGACCGGCACGTCGAGCCAGGAGGAATGGTTGGAGACGAACACGACCGGGCGTTCCGGCGCCCCGGCGCGCGCGCCGATCACCCGCACCCGCATGCCGAGCAGATGGCACACCCCAGCCCAGTAGACGGTGGCGAACCAGACCTTGGGCTGACCCGGCACCAGCAGGCACACGCTCTGGATCGCCATGGCGGGCACGGTCCAGAGCACCACCGTCACCGCCCGGCGAATTGCCCGCGCCGAACCCGAGAGCCGGCGCTGATGGCGTTTGCGGAACAGCCAGTCGCTGGTTGCGGGGTCGAGCCCGCTGCCCGGCGGAACCACCGGCCGATCAGCCCTGCCCAGGCGCCGCGGCGACTTTCCCATGCACCCCGATTAGCCGGCTGCTCATGTCGGAACAATGGCGGCCGTGTGATGTTCAGGCGACATCCGCGATGACGGCCGCCGCGGTCGCCGCACAGCCGGTCCCGGTGGTCCTGTAGCGGTAGCGCGTCACCGCCGCGGCGGCTACGCCGACCCCCGGCCCGTCATGGCAACCCGCGGACTCCGGGGCCGACGTCCCCCCAACTCGGCACCTCGACTTTGCGCCGCCGCCGGCGCGCCGGTCGCCCGGCAAACGCCCACCGCCACCGCAGCCCCGGGCGTCGCCGGCGCACGCGGTTCGCCCGCATTCGTGGGGCGCGCCGGACCTTGCAGGGCGACCCGGGCGCGCGCGGCGCGCGCCTCGATATGTGTCCGAACGGCCCGGTCCAGGAGCATCCCCAGGCACGGGCGGGCATGTATAACGCGGCATATGGATCGTGCCTGCCTTGCCGGCCGCGCCGCCACTTGGCTCTTCCTCGTCGCGGCGCTCGGCGCGCCGACGGTCGTGCCGCCGGTCCGGGCGGCCAGTCCGCAACCCTATGTGGTCAGCCTCGGCCCGACGGCCGATCCGGCGCTGCACGCGGCGCTGGTCGCCTCGTCCAACCTCGTCGCGCTGCGCAGCACGGCGCCGGTCGGCCCGTTCGCGCTGGTGCTGCGCGCGCGCCAGGACGCGGAGCGCTTCCGCACCGCCCTGCACAGCTTCGGCTACTACCAGGGTCAGGTCACGATCCGCATCGACGGCCAGCCGCTCGACGCGCCCGGCCTGCCGGCTCTGCTCGGGGCCGCCCCGGCGCAGCCGCCGGTGCCGGTCGCGGTGAGCTTCGCGCCCGGCCTGCTGTTCCATATCGCCAAGGTCACCCTGGTCGGCACCGCCCCCGCCGCCGCGCGCGCCGCCCTCGGACTCGCGCCCGGCGCTCCGGCGCTGGCCGCCTCGGTGCTCGCCGCGCGCGACCGCCTGCTCGCCAGCCTGCGGGGGGACGGCTACGCGCTCGCCAAGGTCACCTTGGAACCCGCAGTGGTCTACCCGGACCGGCAGGTGATGGACGTCACCTATGCGGTCGATAGCGGACCGGTGGTCACCCTCGGCCCGATCCGGTTCACCGGCACCAAGGGTGTGAACGAGGCATTCCTCCGCCGCCGCCTGCCGCTCCACCAGGGCGAGCGCTTCAGCCCGGCGGCGCTGGCGCGGGCGCGCCAGTCGCTGCTCGACCTGCCGATCTTCTCCTTCGTCGAAGCGGTCCCGGCCGCCAGCCTCGATGCGCAGGGCACCTTGCCGGTGACGTTCCGGCTCGACCAGCGTCCGCGCCACGCGATCGACATCGGCGTCGATTATTCGACCGACCTCGGCGTCGGCCTAACCGGCGGGTGGCACGACCGCAACCTGTTCGGCGACGCCGAGCAGCTCAACCTCACCGCCGCCTACCAGGCCGGCGGCAACGCGGTGCTGCAGCCCGGCTACCGGGTGAAGGCGGCATATCTGGAGCCGGACTGGCACGCCCGCGACCAGACCCTGGAGCTCGACCTCGGCGCCGTCCACCAAGCCCTGATCCCCTACACCCAGACCGCGCTGACCCAGGCGATCCGGGTGAACCGCACCTTGTCCCCCCGCTGGTCGGTGAGCCTCGGCGTGGCGGGGGAGGAGGAGACGATCGTGCAGGAGGGCGTCTCGCGCGTCTATTACCTGCTCCGCCTGCCGATGCGGCTGCGCTACGACAGCACCGACAGCAGGTTCGATCCCACGCACGGAATGCGCGCCGCGCTGCTGCTGACGCCGACCCAGTCGGTGCTGGGGCACGGCGGGGCGCTGGTCGCGGAGCTGACCGGCTCCACCTATCTCGACCTCGAAGGCGCCGGGCGGGGCGTGCTGGCGCTGCGCGGGCTGGTGGGCGCCATGCCAGGGGCGAGCTCGGCCTTCACCATGCCGCCGGACCAGCGGTTCTATGCCGGCGGGTCGGGCACCGTGCGCGGCTACCGGTTCCAGTCGCTCGGCCCGCAGTTCCCGGACGGCACGCCGATCGGCGGCACCCAGATCGCGGCGGGGACGATCGAATTCCGCCAGCGGGTGCTGCAGAGCTGGGGATTCTCGGTGTTCAGCGACGCGGGCGAGGTCTCGGCCGCTGGGTCCGACGCCCCGGTGCGGTTCGGGGTCGGCGTCGGTGTGGGGGTGCAATACTACACGTCGATCGGGCCGATCCGGGCGGAGTTCGCCGTGCCGGCAGTCCGCCTGCCGAACAGCGGAGCGTACGAGGTCTACGTGGGCATCGGCCAGGCGTTCTGAAAAAGGGAGGTGGGTCAATTTGAGGGTCGGCAGCGGGTGGATTTCGGCCCGTCCGCTTCCGGACCCGGATGCGCTGAAATCAGACGTCGGGTTCAGGTAGGGGGTGGGCCGAATCCGGGACGGACGGCGGGCCCTGATGTCTAACGGCGACAACCAGACCGTCGTTCTCGGAGGCGACATTGCAGGAATTGAGCGCTCGCCATCACGCTTGGCTTCTACGTCGGCGGATCGGCGTATTTCCGCCACCCGCGCGACACGGCGATTTGCAATGCTCGATCTGTCAAAGAATGGCCGGCTTTGTGCTATCCTCGTCGCGGCCGGGGTGCTAGGCACCTCAGATTCGCAGGTAGCGGTCGGCGGGTCCGCCCTCAGTTTTGAAGCCGGATCTGACCGCACTGAACGAGCTGAGGTCGCTGTTATCTGTCCGCATGCGCTCGGTCAATCGAATGAGGAGCAGGATCATGGCAACCCCCGATACGTTACGATATACGAGGATTTCTCTCACCCACGGATCTGGTGCGATCCCCGCCGTCGGGTTCGGCACGCTGATCCCCGATCCTCTCGCGACCAAACAAGCTACGAAGACCGCATTGGAAGTGGGATTTCGACATCTCGATTGTGCAGAACGGTATCGGAATGAAGAGGCGGTTGGTGATGCGATGCAAGCAGCGTTCAAGGCGGGGACCGTTCGGCGGGAGGACGTATTCGTTACCACGAAGCTATGGAACACCAATCATCGTCCTGAGCGGGTCAAGCCCGCCTTTGACGCGAGTCGCCGGCGATTGCAACTCGACTATGTCGATTGCTATCTCATCCATACCCCTTTTGCCTTTCGACCCGGCGACGAGCAGGACCCGAGGGACGAGCTCGGCCAGGTAATCTATGATCCCGGGGTGACGTTGGTCGAGACGTGGCAGGCGCTCGAGCGTCTCGTTGACGATGGTCACTGCAAGGCGATCGGCTTGTCAGATGTTACCTTGGAGAAGGTGCAAGAGATCGTTGCGGCTGCGCGGATCAAGCCTGCCGTGGTGCAAGTCGAATCCCATCCGTACCTCCCTGAATGGGACCTGCTCGACTTCTGTCGGGAGCACGGGATTGTGCTGCTGGCGTTTGCGGCGTTGGGACACGGCTTGAGCCCGAGAGTGCTGGATGACCCCGTGATCACCAGCATTGCTCAGCGCGTCCACAAGACGCCGGCGCAAGTCGCGCTGGCCTGGGCCGTACAACGCGGCACCGCTTTCCTGACCACCTCGACCAGACCTGGCTTCGTCCAAGAGAACTTTGAGATATCGGCCCTTCCTGAAGACGCCATGCGGGAGATTCGGGAGGGCATCACGACGAACGTCCGGTTCAACACGGTGGTAGGGACCGGCGTGCCCGGCTTTATTCCCCGAGTCAGTTGAACTGAACTCATCTCGCTCTGATCACGTTTGTGTCGATGCCATCAACTGAGAATTCTAATTGAGGGAGGTCGCCGCCGATGAAGGTCATTTCCGTCAATGTGGGACTGCCCCGAACGGTGCAGTGGAAGGGCAAGGCGGTTTCGACCGGCATCTTCAAAACCCCGGTGTCCGGTCGGATCCACTTGCGGACCCTTAATTTCGAAGGCGATCGCCAGGCTGACCTATCGGCACATGGCGGGCCGGACAAGGCGGCTTACGCTTATCCGCCAGAACACTACGCCTATTGGCGTCGCGAGCTTCCGGACATGACGCTACCATGGGGCATGTTCGGCGAGAACCTGACCACCGAAGGGCTGCAAGAGGACACCCTGAGGATTGGTGCCCGTTTTCGCATCGGCTCGGCCGAGATTGTCGTGACCCAGCCGCGATTACCATGCTTCAAGCTGGGGCCGAGATTTGGTCGCGACGATATGGTCAGGCGACTTCTCGCGAGCGGCCATCAAGGCGTCTATTTCAAGGTGGCCACCGAGGGTGAGGTTGCTGCGGATGACCCGATCGTCGTGGTCGATTGGGCCGAGGACTCTGTTCCGATCTCGGAGGTCACGCAACTCTATGCTCGCGACAAGGATGATCTGGAGGGCCTGCGGCGCATCGTGGGAGTTGCTGCGCTACCCACCGACTGGCAAGACTACTTCGAGGAACAGATCAGGCAGATGTCTGCGCGCGGTCGACCCCGCCGCGCCCAGACCCCGGCATGGGCAGGGTTCCGGCCCTTCACCCTGCGAGAGAAGGTGCGAGAGAGCGACGATGTTGCCTCATTCCATTTGGTGCCGAAAGATGGACAATCTCTGCCACCCTATCTTCCCGGCCAGTATCTGACTGTTCGGGTCTCCATTCCGGGTATGGAGCGCCCCGTCGTCCGCTCCTATTCATTGTCCGATGTGCCCAGGGACGACCATTACCGCCTCACGATCAAGCGGATCGCCTCGCGTTCGGAGAATTCGCAATCCGCATCCGGTCTCGTGTCAACCTATTTCCACGACCGGCTTGCCGTCGGCGATTGCATCGAGGCAAAAGCACCGACCGGCACGTTCACGATCGACGTCACGCAGCACGACCGCCCCGTGGTCTTGATCGGCGGCGGCATAGGCCTCACGCCGTTGGTTAGCATGGTCAACAGCATCGTGGCGGCTGACTCACCGCGAGAGACGTGGCTCCTGTACGGGGTTCGCAATGATCGAGAGCACATTATGCGGACATACTTGGAGGCAGTTACCCGGGTCCATCCGAACATCCATCTGCACATTTTCTATTCGCAGCCGAGCCGCGAGATAGACGATCCGAGCACCCATGCTGGATACATCGATCTGGGTGCCATCCAGCGGCTGATACCGACAAATGCCTACGACTTCTACGTATGCGGGCCGCCGCCGATGATGGACTCCGTCACCCGAGATCTTGAGGCCTGGGGTGTTCCGGCTGACCGCGTGCGCACTGAAGCCTTCGGCCCCACAACGATCAAGCGATCGGTTCGCGGTCCGACGACGCAGCCCAACTGCGGCATCGAGGTAACATTTGCCCGATCGGGCGTGACCGCCCTGTGGAGACAATGCGCATCTCCATTGCTCGAACTTGCAGAGGAGCATTCGGTAGCGATCGACTTCGGCTGCAGGGCAGGAAGCTGCGGCACGTGCGTGACGCGCCTCCTCTTCGGCAGTGTTCGTTACCTGCACCAGCCGAACGCTCCGCTTCAGGGTGATGAGATGCTCCCCTGCATTGCCGTGCCGTCCGAACCGCTCTCGCTCGATGCCTGAGGCTGGGCCAGGCTTCGTTCAGCGATTTAATGATCGCCGGATCGACCGGCTCAGCGTGCAGTCGGAATTCTGCGAAATCACCGAGCCAGCGGGAATATCAGACCATACTGCTAAGCAGGAGGACACGATGGCGGCCTACGACGCGATCATCATTGGAACCGGACAAGCGGGCCCAGCGCTAGCGCGACGCATAGCGGGGTTAGGCATGCAAGTCGCCGTCGTCGAGCGCGGTCGCTTCGGCGGCACTTGCGTCAACACGGGCTGCACACCGACGAAAACCTTGATCGCCAGTGCGTATGCCGCGCACGTGGCCCGCCGTGGTGCTGACTATGGCTTCAGCGCCGGCGACGTTAAAGTCGATATGAAGCGCGTCAAGGCGCGCAAGGATCACGTCGTCGGGCTTTCCAATCGCGGGGTCGAGCAGTCTCTGAAAAATCTCGAGAACTGCCGGGTCTATGAAGCGCATGCGCGGTTCGTGTCGCCACGCGAGGTGCAGGCTGGCAGCGAGGTCCTGACGTCCGACCGGATTTTCATCAATGTCGGTGCTCGTGCAGCGACGCCTGACATCCCTGGCCTTGATCATGTTAATTACCTTACCAACAGCTCTATGATGGACATTGACTTCCTGCCGCGCCACCTGCTGGTGCTGGGCGGCAGCTACATTGGTCTGGAATTCGGTCAGATGTATCGGCGGTTTGGCAGCGAGGTCAGCATTGTCGAGCTCGGGCCGCGCCTGGTTTTGCGCGAGGATGAAGACGTATCGGCGGCAATCGCCGATATCCTGGCGCGGGAAGGTATCACTGTTCTCCCCAGCGCGAAATGCCTGCGCATCAACAAACAAGGTAGCGACATCGTCTTGACAGTCGATTGCGACGGTACTACAGAGCTCCGAGGCTCGCACTTGCTGATTGCAACTGGGCGCCGTCCCAACACGGATGATCTCGGTCTCGATCGCGCGGGGGTAAAGCGAGACCAACGCGGCTATATCGTCGTGGACGATGAGCTGCGTACTTCGGTCCCTGGCATCTGGGCGCTAGGCGACTGCAATGGCAAAGGCGCGTTCACCCATACATCGTGGAATGATTACGAGATCGTCGTCGCCAATCTGTTCGATGACGAGAGCAGACGGGTGAGTGACCGCATTCCCGCCTATGCGCTCTACATTGATCCACCGTTGGGGCGCGTCGGCATGACCGAGGCGGATGTTCGCAAGAGCGATCGCCCTGCACTGATCGGCAAACTCGCCATGGAGGATGTGTCCCGCGCCTTTGAAAAAGGTGAGACGGAGGGCTTTATGAAGATACTGGTCGACGCCGAGACCAAGGCAATCCTAGGCGCATCGTTCCTGGGAACCAGCGGCGATGAGGCGATCCACTGCGTGCTCGACGCAATGTATGCGAAGGCACATTATACGGTGCTCAAGCGTGCGATGCATATTCACCCTACAGTCGCAGAATTCATACCCATGATGCTGGACGACCTTGTTCCGCTGGCGGGCTCGGTAGCGGGATAGATCGCCAGCTCGTGTCCGAACTCGCGTGAACGGCCAACGCGCCATGGCACTGAGCGGCCGGGCTTTGATAACCAGGAACGGGAGCGACAACATGGATGAGAATGAGCTTCGAGAGGCACTCAATCACCACTGGACTGCATCGGACGCAAATGACTTCGAGGTTGAGCACGACATATACCGAGAGGATGCAGTGCTCGAATACCCGCAATCGGGCGAGCGCATCCGAGGCCGGCACAACATCCAGGCCTCACGCGTCGCGCAGCCGAACGCGAAGCGCTTCAGGGTACGCCGCATCGTCGGCAGTGGTGATCTCTGGGTCACGGAATTCATCCTCACGTATGATGGCCAGCCGTCGTACTCGGTGAGCGTCATGGAGTTCCTGGATGGCAGGGTGGTCCGCGAAACCCAATACTATGGTGACCCCTTCGAGCCCGGACCTTCGCGCGCCCATTTGGTTGAACGAATGGGATGAAACTGATGCGCCAACAGCGCGCTCGCGCGTGCCGGATCGGGCGGAGATCCCCGTCGATACAGTCCAGCTCGCCCGTTTTCTCATCGGCAAAATGCTCGTGCGGGTATTGGCCGAAGGCGTGGCGGCCGGCCGCATCGTCGAGACGAGCCATATGGCATCGGCGACCCTGCGGGTCATGTTTATCGTGGCATCATCCCACGCAATCGGGCGCTTTTCCTCGAGCGTTTCGTCCCTCTGCGACGGGTGGTTGACATGATTGAGCAAAGCGACAGGCCAGGTTTGATCAATGCGCAACCGACAGCGAATGAAGATGCTTCGGCTGCCCACGACGCGAAATCCGCGCAGACACCGCCGGAGTCTCGCCCCGTGCCGCAAAAGGCCGGAAAGGCACCGCGGAAGCGAAAGCTTCTGGCCGGTGTGCTCGGTGTTGCTGTCCTGGCAGTTCTCCTCGTGTTCGGCATCCCCTGGGTCGAGGAGATGCTTAACACCGTCTCCACGGACGACGCATTCGTGAATGGGCACGTGACGTTTGTTGCACCTCGCGTGGCGGGACAGATTTCCCGCGTTCTGGTGGATGACAACAACCGTGTGCACAAGGGAGATCTCCTTGCCGAATTGGACAAGGAGCCGTACCGGGTTGCGGTCTCCGAGAAGCAGGCAGCGGTCGACAGCGCGAAAGCAGACCTGCAGGCCGCCACCGCGGCGGCGCGCGCGATCGAAGCGCAGGCAATGAGCCGACGCTGGGACCTGCAACGCGCCGTGCAGGGTGTCGACAGCCAGGTCGCTCTCCTGCACGCGCGGGTCGCCGCTGTCGACAAGAGCAAGGCCGCACTGGCGCTGGCGCAGGTTGAATTCGATCGGGCGCGGCAACTCGTTGCCAGGGGCGATGTGTCGCGTGAGGTGTACGACCAGCGGCAAGCGGAGCTTGTGACGGCTGGCGCTGAACTCGCCCAGGCCTTGGCCGACGTCTACCAGATCCGCGTCTCGCTGGGGCTGCCGGCCCAACCTGACGAGGGCGGCGATCTCGGCCAGGTGC
Source organism: uncultured Pseudomonadota bacterium (assembly GCA_963832525.1). Taxonomy (GTDB): domain Bacteria; phylum Pseudomonadota; class Alphaproteobacteria; order Acetobacterales; family Acetobacteraceae; genus JAJZVS01. Next base: position 2,387 of record CAWHUC010000006.1, on the reverse strand, counting down.
CGCCCGATCTCGACGAGACCTTTTCGTCCGTCCTCGAGGCGCAGGCGGCGCTCATTCAGAGTGCCGCCCAGCTCGGCGTCGTGCACTCGTTCGACCAGGGTCCGAAAGCGATGCTCGATCAGTTCTATAAACTGGGCGACGTCGACACCACGTTCGCCCAGTTCGCGGCCAATGCCCCGGCCGTCAAGCAGGCCGAGGCGAAACTCGAAGCCGCCAAGCGCGATCTCGCGCAGGCCGAGCTGAATCTTCGTTACTGCGATATCACAGCGGACATCGACGGCGTCGTCACGCGGCGCAACGTCAATCCGGGCAACTATGTTCAGGTCGGCCAGAACCTGATGGCGATTCGCTCGCTCAACGAAATCTGGGTTGACGCCAACTTCAAGGAAACGCAGTTGCGCGACCTGCGCATCGGGCAGCCCGTCGATCTGCACGTCGACATGTACGGCGGCACGCACATCTTCAAGGGCCGGGTCTGCCGGCTTCACCATGGGAACCGGATCGACCCTGGCATTGCTGCCGCCCGAGAACGCCACGGGCAATTTCGTCAAGGTGGTCCAGCGGTTGCCGGTCCGGATCGATCTCGTCGATTACAATGCCGATCAGACACCTCTGTTCATCGGCACCTCGGTCGTTCCCTACGTCTATATCAATAAGCCGGCCAACCGGACCCGATGCCGGGAAGTTTCTCCAGGCCTATGTGCCCCAGACCCGTGTGCCGCCGTCTCCGAGCCCTGGTCCGGCCGCCAGCACGTCGGGCACCGGGCAATGACCGGCGCGGTACTGTCGGCGACACCCCTGAATGCCCGCCCCCGCGCGGCGATAAACCCCTGGGTCGTCGCCGCTGTCGTCGTGGTGCCGACCTTCATGGAGGTGCTCGACACCACGATCGCGGTCGTGGCGCTGCGCTATATCGCGGGCGGGCTGTCGGCCACGGTCGATGACGGCGAATGGGTCATCACCAGCTACCTTGCCGCCAACGCGATCATCCTGCCCATCACCGGCTGGCTGATCGCGCATCTTGGGCGCCGCAACTATTTCCTGCTTTCCATCGCCGTATTCACCCTCGCCTCGGGGCTGTGCGGCATGGCCACGGGGCTCGGGCAACTGATCCTGTTCCGCGTGCTCCAGGGTCTTGCCGGCGGTGGTCTTCAGCCGTCGAGCCAGGGCGTGCTGCTGGACGCCTTCCCGGTCGAGCGGCAAGGCATGGCCATGACGCTGTTCGGCCTGGCCGCGCTGATCGCGCCCGTCGTCGGTCCGACGCTCGGCGGCTGGATAACCGACAGCTACTCCTGGCGGTGGGTGTTCTGGATCAACGTCCCCGTCGGCCTCCTGGCCCTGGGTGCGTGTGCCATCACACTCCGGGACCCCGATTACCTCACGGCACAGCGCATGGAGTTGCGGAAGCGACCGTTCAGCTTTGACGGCGTTGGCCTGTCGCTGCTGGTCATCGTCATCGTCTGTTGGGAGGTGATGCTCAGCAAGGGCCAGGAATGGGACTGGCTGGGCGACCCGTTCTGGCGTGTGCAGACGCTGGCGATCCTGTTCGCCGTGGGCCTGGCCGGGCTGATCTTCTGGGAACTGCGCCATCCGAGCCCGGTGGTCAATTTCCGGCCGTTGCGAGAACGGAATTTCGCCGCCTGCTGCATCATCATCTTTTGCGCCTACGCGGTGCTGTATGCTGCCAGCACCTCGTTGCCTGCCTTGCTCCAGTCGCTGTTCGGCTACGATGCACTGAGCGCCGGACTGGTCATGTCGCCGGCCGGCTTCTTTGCCGTCGTCGCCATGCCGTTCGTGGGGCGCACGCTCGGTCGTGGAACCGATGCGCGGTGGGTGATTGCCGCGGGTCTGCTTGACCATGGCCGCGGGGAATTACTGGATGTCGCAGATGAACCTGGACATCAGTCCGGGGCAGGCCGTCTGGCCGCGGGTGGTGCTGATCGTCGGGCTGGCGATGTGCTTCGCCCCGGCAAACGTGGCGGCTTACCTCTATACGCCGCTCGAGCTGCGCGGGGCGGCGGTCGGCCTGTTGAGCCTCCTGCGCAACGAGGGCGGCAGCGTAGGGACCTCGCTGGCGCAGACGATGCAGGAGCGCCGTGACCAGTTCCACAGCCTCCGTCTTGGCGAATGGCTCGATCCCTTCAACCCGGCGGCGCGTTCCTTCCTTGATCAGGCTGCCGGACCGTTCCTGCAGCAGACCGGCGATCCGGTCGCCGCGCAGCAACTGGCCTTGCAGGCGCTCGCAAACCTGCGCGAGCAACAGGCATCGGCGCTCGCCTACTTCGATGTGTTCTGGGTGCTGGCCGTTGTCATGGTCGCGCTTGTGTTCGTTGTGCTGCTGATGAAACGCTCCGTCGCAGAGAAAGGCGCTCGGATCGGATCCGAGT
>CAWHUC010000005.1:0-263397 GCA_963832525.1 uncultured Pseudomonadota bacterium | reverse complement strand
GCCATGTTGCTGTGTAGTACCTCCTGGTTCAGTTCTCGTATTGCTAGACATGCGCGGCAGGATCAGCGCGGGCGCCGGGCGGTCTTGCGCTTCGCCGGCAACGCGCCGGCGCCGGAGACGCGGGCGCCGGCCGGTGCGGCCGGCGGCGGCACGAGGCCGGGCCCGCGCAGCATCCCGTGGGTGGGGACGCGCGCGGGCGAAGGTGGATCGGTCGCCGCCGCGGCGCCAGGCTCTCGGTCTGCGCCGCCTCACCGGCCGCCGGCGGCCCCACCATGGTGCCATCGACGAAGGTGGCGGTGACCTGGCATTCGTGGGTACGCGCCAACCTCCCCTCCTCGAGCCGCACCGCCAGGCCAAGCAGCGGCAAGGCCATGCCGCGGCTGCCGCAGTAGGCGCCGCCTTGACCCAAGGCGACAGCCAGTCCCGGCCCAGCACGGCCTGATACTCCAGGCACTCGGCCACGCCAGCAGGCAGGGGGCCGCGCGGGGCGATGCTGAACCCCTCGATCCACAGCTTGCTTCCGCGGGTGCCGAGCCATTCGCCGATGCGCGCGCCGAGGTCGCCGGTGCGTTGCACATGCGCGACCATCTCGACCTCCGCCGGCGGCGCGGCAACCGGCTGGCCAGGCGGACGGGCCGCCGGGCGGACGGCGGCCGGGGCGGCCGCCGGCTCGGGCGGGAACTCGGCGCTCAGGCGCAGAACCTGCAACCGCGGCGCCGCCTCGGCCGGGGCGTTGGGGGCCTGTAGACGGTAACCATGATCTGCGCCGGCCCCTGCGCCACCTGCACTAGCGCCGCGCCCTCGCCACCCGGAAGCCAGCCGTCGTCGCGGAAGGTGGTGATCCGCACCGCGCCCTCCCGCCCCATCGGCGCCACCGACACCCGCACCCCGGGTAGTCCGTTGCGGTCCGCCACCGGCGAGCCGGGCGGCTGGAAGATGCAGAACATGCCGGCGTCCAGGGTCATGAGGTGGCCGGACACCTTGAGCTCGACGATACGGTGCGGCTCCGGGACCGATCCCGGGGAAGCCGACGCGGGAGGCGACGCAAGGCGCTGTGATCCGGGCGGGGCGCCCGCCATCGGCGCGGCTGTCGCGGGCGCGGCAGCCGGAGGGGCGGCTTCGGACATGCAGGCTCTCGTTCCTGGTGTTGCAGTCGTCAGGTAGTACGGGCGTCAGGTGATGCGGGCGTCAGGAGACTGCGGGCGCAGCCGCGGGACGCGCAGCCGACGGTTGCGCGTCCGGCATCATAAATGGACCGGGACCGCGGCGCGGGCAAGCAGCATCTCGTTGATCCGCGCCGCCGGCAAGTCCGGCGGCAGCACCATGCCGCGCCCGGTCCGGCGGATGCGCTCCGCCGGGGCACCAAGGTCGAACGCCACCACATCGAGCCCGCGCCGCCCATACATCCGTCAGCGCGAAACACCAGGTCTCCGGCCAGATCGAGGGCAGCAGCGCGAGCTGCGCCCGCTGCGCGCGGATCAGCGCCGTCGCCTCCTCCGGATGGAACGGGCCGGTGACGAATACGCGCCCGGTCGCCAGCAGCGCAGTGTCCTCCGTGGTCGGGCCGACCACCACGAATTCGAGCGGCAGACTCGCGCCGCGCCGCATCGCCGGCGCAGGCGAGCAGCACGTCGATCCCTTTTGCCGGCCCGATCGCGCCGACCACGCACGACGCGCAGCCGGCCGGCGACCGGGACCGGCGCGGCGGCCGGCGGCAGGGCGGCATCGTCCCCGAGCGGCACGACGCAGGGCGCCACCGCCGCGCATATACCGCGCGCAGCCGCATCGCCGCGTCGGCCGAGGCCACCACCACCCGCCGCGCTCCATGCAGCAGGGCCGCCGAGCGCCGGCGCAGCGCGCGCACGCCGATCGGCTCATCGAGCAGGCTGCCGTGGGTGGCGATGCATGCTTCGCAGGCCGGCAGCGCGGGCGCGCCGCAGTAGTGGTCCGGCCCGGGTGCACCGGCGCGGCCGACCGGCCGTGTCAGCGTCACGCGCGGACAGACCCACGCATAGTCGTGCATGTGTACCTCGTACGGCACGCCGAGCGCGGCCACGATCTCCGCCACAGCCGGGGGATGACCCAGCAGATGATGCAGCTCGATCCCGACCAATGGCTCGGCGTTCAGCAGTCGCAGAAGTGCGGGGAGTTCGCGCGGCAGAGCGAAGCGCAGGTTGGGGGTATCGCCGCCGTCCGGAGCCTCCAGCACGACCTCGCGCCCCCGGCCCGCGCCGGCACCCGGGCGCAATACGATCGCGCGCCGCCCGCCGGCACGATGGGCCTGGCAGGACGCCGCCACCACCCGCTCCACCCCGCCGCCGTCGGCATGGGTGATCAGCAGCACCGCCGGCGCGGGCGACGCCCCGCCCGGTCCGCGCCCCTCCGGCACGCCCCCCATCGGCACCGCCGCCGCGAGAGAACCGGACCCGCGCGCCGCCTCCCAGCGCGCCCGATCAAGCCGCCGCCGCGCCGGGGCCAGCGGATCGGCCTCCCGGAACGCCGCCATTTCGGCCGCGTAGCCGGGGTGCAGCCGCTCTATGACCATCTGGTTGCGCGCCTGCAACGCCACCGCCGCGCCGAACGAGGCCCCGCCGCGATGGCCCACGAACACTCCCGGCGCGGCCACGTGCCGCCAGCCCAGGGCGCGGGCACGCAGGCAGAAATCGATCTCCTCGCCAGAGCCCTGGGCGAACAGCGCCGCCCGGAACGGTCCCGCCTGCTCCCAACAGGCGCGCCGCACGTAGAGGCAGAATCCCAGCCCCACCGGGATCCGGACTGCCCGCGCCCCGGCCACCCGCCAGGCCAGCGCGGCCAACCACGCACCCCCGGCCGCATCCGGCATCGGCGTGGACCCGGCCGGCCCGGGATAGCTCACGATCCCCGCGTTGTTGGACAGCGGCGTGACCGAGCCGATGTCGGGCGCAGCGTCGGCCACCGCGCGCAACCGCTCGATCCAACCCGGCGCCGGCACGGTGTCGCTGTCGAGCAGCACCACGTCCCGCCCCGGACAGGCCGCCACACCCGCATTGGCGGCGGCCGGAAAGCCGCGCGGCCTCCGATGCGAGATCAGCTGGATCCGGCCCGCCGCGGCCAGCGCACGCAACGTCCGCCGCAGCCCCGGCTCCGGACTGCCGTCATCGACCACCACCACAAGCGTCCCCGCCGGCACCGTCGCCAGCACCGCACGCAGGCAGGCCTCGACCGCGTCGGCCTGGCCATGCACCGGAACCACCACCCCCGGCGCGCGCGCCCGTGGCACCCTCCGCGGCAGCCCCGGCCGCGCGTGTCCGGCCCGATCGCACCGATCCGCCACGCCATCGACCAACAGATCGAGATTGAGCGGGCTGCCCAACAACTCCGTCCCCGCCCCGCCCAGCACCCGCACGTCCCGGCGCGCCGCTCCCACCAGCGCAAACGGGGAAACCGAAAACCCGTGCGCACGCGCCAGCGGCCCAACAGCAAATCCCGCCGGCGGCGGTCCGGCGCAGACCACACGCAATGTCCGGCCGCTCCCCGCCCGCACGGTCACGACCGGTTCGGCATCCGGATCCCCCGGCCGCCACGCCCAGCCGCGTAGCCCCCCGTCGCCAGCAGCCACACACCCTTCCACCCGCCGGATCGCATCGAGCCGCAGCGGACTGCCCAGCAGCGCCACTCCGCCTGCCCGCATGTCCAAAAGCCGCCCCGCGCCGGCTGTCAGCCCCTCCAGCGCAACCCGCCGCCCATCAAGCCGCCCGACCACGGCCCGAGGATCGGCCTCCCCCGCCACCACCAGATCGCCCGATCCAACCCCGCACCATCCCGCCGCCCCCGCCGCCCGAACCGCCGCCGCGGCCAACCCAACCCATTCCCCCCGCATCACGAACCGCGCCAACACCCACCCCAGAGCCTCTGCCGCCCCCGCCGCATCGCCCAGCGTCAGCCGCGCCGCCACCAGCCCCCACCACCCCTCCCGCGGCCGAACTTCGGCCGGCACCGATCCGAACAACGCCGCCGCGCGCCCCGGCTCCCCCGCCAGGCACGCCGCCCCCAACGCCAGCGCAATCACGGGATCCCCCCGGCGCCAACCGGGCCGCCCGATCCAGCCACCGAACCGCCCCCGCCACATCCCCCGCCGCGAGCGCCGCCTGACCGGCTTGCAGCGCCTGGGTCATAAGGGCGGGAATGGGGAGCAGGCGGGTCCGCAAGGCCAGGGAGCGCTGCCCCCTGGACCCCCGCCAGGGGACAGTCGTCCCCTGGACCCCTCGGTGGGTTCCAAGGGCGCTGCCCTTGGCGGGGGTCCAGGGGGCAGCGCCCCCTGGCCTTGCGCACCCACCCGCCCCCCCATCCCCACCCTCAGACCTCGGCCGCCGGCAGGGCGGCGAGGTCGGCGCTGGCTTCGGTAAGGCCGGCGGCGACGGCGCGTTCCAGCCAGATGCGGGCTTCGTTTGGATTGGGGGGGACGACGAGGCCGCGGGCGAGATAGCGGCCGAGCATCATCTGGGCGTGGCTGTGTCCGGTTTCGGCAGCGGCGCGGAACCAGCGCTGGGCGGCGGGTCGGTCGGTAGGGACGTCGTGACCGCCGCCGAGCATGGCGCCCATGGCGAACATGGCACCGGGGTGGCCACGGCCGGCGGCGCGTTCGAACCAGGCGAGGGCTTCGGCGTGGTTCTGCGGGCCGCCGCGCCCATTGAGCAGCAGTTCGCCCAAAGCGACTTCGGCTTCCGGCATGCCGATTTCCGCGGCGCGGGCGATCCAGATACGGGCTTCGGTCGGATCGGGGGCGGTGCCGCGGCCTTCGAGCAGCATCCGGCCGTACCAGGTACCTGGGCGTTCACCACACGCTCGGCGGCACGGCGCAGCCATTCCAGCGCCTTGGCGTCGTCGCGTTCCACACCGACCCCTTCGGCGAGGCAGACACCGAAGTTGAACGCGGCGACCAGGTCGCCACTGGCGGCGGCCTGTTCGAACCAGGCGCGGGTATGGAGCGCGTCATCGCTGTCGCGGCCGCCGGAGAGCAGCAGGTTGCCGAGGCTGACCTGCGCGGTGGGATCGCCGGCGGCGGCAGACTGGCGCAGCCAGTGCGCCGCCTCGGTGCGATCGGGCGGCACGCCGGCGCCGGTGAGGTAGAGCATTCCCAGGGCGCGCGCGGCGGCCTTGTGGCCGCCCTCGGCGGCGCGGCGGAACCAGATCGCGGCTTCGGCGTAGTTGGGCGGCAACGCGCCACCCTTCGCATAGAGGTCGCCCACCAGGGCGGCGGCTTCCGGATCGCCGCCGAGGGCGGCCTTGCGTAACCAGGTCTCGCCGCTCTGCGGATCGGCTTTCACGCCGCGGCCTTCCAGCAACGCAAGGCCCCAGCGCGCCTGGGCGGCGCCGTGGCCTTTCTCGGCGCCGCGGCGGTAGAGTGCGGCAGCGGCGGGCGGGTCGGCCGGGCCGGCGAGGCCCTTCTCGTGCATCAGGCCGAGCAGAAAGAGGCCGCTGGGGACCTCGGCATCGGCGGCGCGGCGCAGCCACTGCGCCACCTCGGCATGTTGTTCGGGCGCCGTGGCATCGCGGGCCAGGCCCAGCGCGTGGCCGAGCGCCCCACGCGGCGAGCCGGCCTCGGCGGCGGCCTTGTACCAGCGCCGCGACTGCGCCTCGTCGCGGATCGTTTCGGGACCGGCGGCCAGGATGTAGCCGAGGATGGCCTGGGCCTCGATGTCGCCGGCCTCGGCGCTGCGGCGGGCCCACAGCAGGGCGGTGGCGTAGTCCGGCCCGTCCGCCCGACGATTGGCGTTGAACAGGGCGCCTGCGGCCTGGGTGGCGGCAGCCCCGGCGGTGGCCGCCTGGGGGTCGGTGCCGATGCCGTGCAGCGCGAGGGTCGCGAGCAGGGTCTGCGCCTCCGCATGGCCCTGTTCGGCGGCGCGGGTGAGCCAGCGAGCCCCGTCGCGGCGGCTTGGCGGGACGCCGGTACCTTCCAGGTAGCAGCGGCCGAGGCGGAACTGCGCCTCGGCGAGCCCGGCCTGGCCGGCGCGCGAGAACAGGCGGAAGGCGCGCCGGTGCTGGCCGCGTTCGGCCAGGCGGCGGCCACGGGCGAGCGCGGCGGCGGAGGAGCGCAGCGCGGGAAGGTCGAACCAGGCGGAGGGGGTCATGGCGACAGGCGCGGATCCGGCCCGAGGGTCATCCCGGTTCGCGCATCGCGTCGGTGGCCACCGGCAGCACCTGTTCGAGCAGGTAGCGCAGCACGGTCTGCCGCCCGACCTTGATATCGGCTTCCACCGGCATGCCCGGCGTGAGGTGGAAGCCGGGCGGGGTACCGTGCAGCGCGACCTTGTCGATGCTGAGCCGCGCGCGATAGTACGGCACGCCGGAGGCCGGCGGCGGCACCGCGCCGGAGGCTTCCTGGCCGGGCGTCTCGGTGAAGCTGTTCGAGCTGACGAGCCGGAGGGTGCCGTAAGCCAGGCCGTAGCGGGTGTAGGGGAAGGTGGCGAACTTGATCGCCACCTTGTCGCCGAGGTGGACGTAGCCGGCGTCGCTGCCGAGGATGTTGGCCTCGATCTCGAGCGGCGCGTCGGCCGGCGTGAGCGTGATGAGTTTTTCCCCCGACTGCACCACCGCGCCCACCGAGACCTTGGCGATCGTCAACACGGTGCCGGCGCGGTCGGCGCGCAGCACGACGAGCTGGCGGCGCAGCTCGGCCTTGCGGAGCTGCTGGCGCGCATCCGAGAGCTTGGACAGACGGTCGGCGAGCTTCTGCGACACGTCGGCGTGCCAGGACTGCACGAACCCGTCGCGTTCGGCGACCTGGGCGCCGAGGTCGCGGGAGGCGGCCTGCGCCTGCTGGATCGCGCTCAGGTAGTCGCGCTCCATCTCGGCGCGGTTGTCCATCGCGGCGAGGGTATTGAGCTTGCTGCCGACCTGCAGCTTCTCGAGCTGGCGGCGCATGCGTTCCACTTCGGTGGCGACGGCCAGCCGGTCGCGGAAGCCGGTGGCGTCGGCGTCGGCGCGCTCGATCGCGGCCATCAGGCCATCGATCTTTTCCTTGTAGCCCTGCAACTTGTATTGGTACTCCGAAAGCCGCTGGGCGTAGATCGCGGCTTGCAGCGCCAGATCGGGGTCGGTACCGGCATAGGTGAATGGCGTGCCGCCGGCTTCCGCCTGCAGGCGCGTCACTTCCGCCTCCAGGGTGGCAACCTGGGAAGCGAGCGCGCTCACGTCGGCGGCGGCGAAGGTGGGGTCGAGCCGCGCGAGCACCTGGCCGGCGTGCACTTTCTGCCCCACCCGCACGTCGATCTTGCGGACGATGGCGGTCTCCAGCGGCTGCACCAGCAGGGTGGGCGCGCGCGAAACGACCTCCCCGTTCGCGGTGACGACCTGATCGACCCGGATGATGCCGGCCGCGGCGATGATCGCGATCAGCAGGGAGGCCACCACCCAGACGGTGCCCTGGGCGCTGCGCGGGATCGGCGCGTTGATGACCGCAGTGGAGGGCTGCTGGAACTCGAGGATGGTCGGCAGCGCCGGATCCGACCGCCTGGCGGGAAGGTCAGTCATTGCCGGGCACCAGCGCGGCGGAGCCCAGGGCAGCAGAGCCCAGCGCGGCCTGGCGCCCGGCCCGGGAGTCCGCGGCGCGCGGCTCGAGGTGCCGGTTCTGCTGCGCCCAGAGCTGGCGATAGACCGTGCAACGCTCCACCAGCACGACATGCGGAGCGATATCGGCGATCCGGCCCTTCTCCAGCACCAGGGTCTGGTCGCATTCGGTAAGCGAGGACAGCCGGTGCGAGACGATCACCATGGTCCGTCCGCGCGCGATGCGCAGCAGGTTGGCGTTCACCAGCGCTTCCAATTCCGGGTCGAGCGCGCTGGTGGCCTCGTCCAGGATCAGCAGGCGCGGGTCGGTGATCAGCGCGCGCGCGATGGCGAGCCGCTGGCGCTGGCCGCCGGAGAGGTTGGGCGAGCCTTCCTCGATATAGGTCTCGTAGCCGTTCGGCATCCGCTCGATGAATTCCTCCGCCCCGGCGAGGCGGGCGGCGCGCACCGCATCGTCCAAGGTCAGGCCCGGGCGGCCGGCCAGGATGTTGTCGCGGATCGAGCCGCGGAAGAGGAAATTCTCCTGCAGCACGGTCCCGAAGCTCTGGCGCAGGTGGCGCAGGTTGATTTCGCGCAGCTCGGAGCCGTCGATCTTCACGAACCCGGTATAGTCGCGGTTGATCCCCTGCAGCAGCCGGGTGAGGGTGGATTTGCCGGAGCCGGAGCGCCCGACCACGCCCAGCATGGTGCCGGCGGGGATGGCGAAGCTGACCCGGTCGATCGCCGGCGTCTTGGTGCCCGCATAGGTGAAGGTGACGTCCTCGAAGCTGATCGCGCCGGCGAATTTGGGGCGCAGCCCGCCGGAGGCGGCGTCGCCCTCGAGCGGCCGGTTGAGCACTCCGGCGGCTTCGCCGATGGCGCCCCCGACCTCCTCGAAATCCTCGATCAGCCGGGCGAGTCCGATCAGCGGCTGCGCCACCCGTTGCGAGAGCATCATGAAGGCGAACAGGCTGCCCATCATGTAGCCGTTGCGGCTGTCGAGCGCCATCGCGACGCCGATCATGATGGTGCCCATCCACATGAACCGCTCGACCGGCGTCGCCAGGGTCTGCGGCCAGTTGGCCAGCCGGCCGAAGGCAAGGCGGGCGTGGCCGGATTCCGCGACCCGCTCGTCCCACAGCGCCTTGCGCTGCGGCTCGAGCGCCAGCGCCTTCACGGTCTTGATGCCGAACACCGTCTCCCCCAGCGCCGACTGCTTGGCGGTGTCGGCGGCGATCACCCGGCGCAGCAACACCCGCATCGGCTTGAGGAAGGCGAGAATGATCAAGGTCAGGATGGTGGAGCAGGCGACCACGATCCAGGCCAGGGTGGCATTGAGGAAGAACAGGAACGGCAGCAGCACGCAGAGCGTGATCAGGTCGAGGAAGGTCGTCAGCAGCTTGCCGGTCATGAACTCGCGGACCCGGTGGATCTGGCTGACCCGGTACATCGTCTCGCCGGCCGGGTGGGTCTCGAAATAATCGAGCGAGAGGCGCACCAGCCGGTTGAACACGTGCAGATTGAGCCTGGCGTCGATCCGCACGCCAACGATCAGTACGATGATCCGCCGCGCATGGCCCATGAACGTGTCGTAGGCGATGAAGATGACCATCAGCACGGTCATCAGGATCAGGGTCGAATAGCTATGGTAGGTCAGCACCTTGTCGGTGACCGTCATCACCAGGAACGGCGGGAAGATCGTCAGCAGGCTGAGGGTGAAGGAGGCGATGCCGATGTCGCGCAGGCTGCGCTTCTCGCGCAGCACGATGCCGACCAGCCAGCGCAGCGAGAACGGCGCCTCGGCTTCCTGCCGGCCGCGGCTGGCGCGCAGGAGGATGGCTTCGCCCGACCACAGTTCGGCCAGGCGCAGCTCGTCGACCGGGACCGCGGCTTCCCCTTCGGGCGCCATCGGGTCCCGGATGAAGACCACTTTCTCATCGCCATTGGCGCCGGTGAGCAGGCCGGCGCCGCCGTCGGCGAACAGCAGCACGGTGGGGCCAGAATCGTGCAGCTTGAGCAGGTGGCGGAAATTCAGCCGCACCGCGCGCGACCACATCCCCGCGCCCTGCGCCCAGGCCGACAGCGAGGCCGCCGTGGGAACGGCGGCGCCTTCGACGTTACGGAACTCCCCGGGATCCAGTTCCATGCCGTAATAGCGTCCGGCCATGATGACGGCGCGAATGCGCGGGTTCAACGCCTCATCCGCCGCCGCGCGGCCGCGCGGCCCGGGTTCCAGGATGGGTGCGTCGCCCATCGGGCCGCCACCGAGCCGGCGCTGGCGTTCGGGGTCGGAGGCAAGTGCGTCGTTGATATCCACGCGTGGTTCCTTCACGGCACCCAGGACAGCGGCCACCGGCCGAGCCAGATCAAACCGGCTGAGCCAGATCAACCGGAGCAGCGCCGGCCGCGCCAATTCCCGTCCTGCCCCCGGCAAGCCCAGGCTCCGCGCAACCGGCACACCAACCGGCCACGCGCCTCGGTACCCCCGCGTCCCGGGCATCCGGCTGCGCCCGCGGACCAGGCACCCGCCGGCGCGTGCGGCCCGGGCGCGTAACTCCTGGGCGTATCGCATGACCATGGCGTCGCGGGAAGGATTTTCGTATCACTGTCGCCCTCCTCCCAAAGCGCCTCACGTCTTGCTTGCGCCCTCTCCCGCCGTACCCCGGGTCGACCCGACCGCATCGCCCGACGGCGTTCCCGCATCGTCCCACCCGATCGGCTCCGCATGACCCAGACCAGCGACGATACCGTCGGCGCCTTCCTCCCCGGCCCGCGGACCATCCTGGCCCCGCTCGGCTCCGGGCGGCTGTCCGGCCTCTCCTTCGCGGTGAAGGATCTGTTTGACGTGGCCGGCGCTGTCACCGGCTACGGCCATCCGGAGTGGGCGCGCACGCATCCGCCCGCGGTCGCCACCGCGCCGGTGGTGACCGCGCTGCTCCAGGCCGGCGCCGCACTCGCCGGCAAGACCAGGACGGTGGAGCTCGCGTTCGGGCTGACCGGGGAGAATGTCTGGCAGGGCACGCCGCTGAACCCGGCCGCCCCGGATCGCTTCCCCGGCGGATCGAGCTGCGGCTCCGCCGCCGCCGTCGCCGCCGGCCTGGTGGATTTCGCCCTGGGGTCGGACACCGGCGGCTCAGTGCGCATCCCAGCCAGCTATTGCGGCCTGTTCGGTATCCGGCCGAGCTTCGGTGCGATCAGCCTCGCCGGCGCGCGTGGTCTGGCACCCAGCCTCGACACGGCGGGCTGGTTTGCCCGCGGCGCGGCGTTGCTCGCCGGCGTGGGCGAGGTGCTGCTGCCCGGCGGCCCGAGTGAGCTCGGCGGCCCGCTGCTGCGCATCGAGGACGCCTGGATGAACGCCCAGCCGGACGTGGCGGAGGCGTTGCGCCCGAAGCTCGAGCGGCTGGAACACTTGCGTGGGCGCGCCATCGGCGTGCGGCTCGTGCCCGAGGGAATCGACAGCGTCTTCGACCACGTCCGCGCGGTGCAGGCCGAGGAGGCCTGGGCCACCCTGGGCGAATGGGTGGCGACGGTGCGGCCACAGTTCGGGCCCGGGGTCGGTGAACGCTTCGCCGCCGCCCGCGCGATCGACCCGGCGGACGCGGCGCGCGGGCGGACCTTCCGCCGGGTGCTGCAGGCGCGCGTGCTGCCGCTGCTCGCCGGCGGGGCGATGATGGTCTACCCGACCAGCCCCTGTGCGGCGCCCCTGCTGAGCGCGACCATCGAGGAACAGGAAGCGGTGCGCCAGGCGACGATCGGGGTGACGGCGATCGCCGGGCTGTGCGGCCTCCCCGAAGTGACCTTGCCGGCTGGCCAGGTCCATGGCGCGCCGATCGGGCTGTCGCTGGTGACGGGGCCCGGGCGCGACCGCGCCCTGCTCGCGTTTGCCTGCGACGCCGCGGCCGTGCTGGGCCTGTCGGTCTGAGGCCGGGCCACCCGCCGCCGCGTTTTCCGGTCCGAGGCCAGGCTTGCCAGGCAGGGACCTTGCCCTTGCCAAAGGGGGGGCCTTGCCAGCCGGGGACCGGGCCGCGAAAATCCCGGCGCCGCGCCCGCCGCGACGCCAGGGCCTCGAACCTTTCCGACGCGGGACCAGCCACCCATCGCGCTGCAGGAGAAGCCATGCCGATCCGTCCCGCGACCGATGCCGACGTGCCGGAATTGCAGTCGATCTACGCCCACCACGTGCTGACAGGGACCGGCACGTTCGAGGAAGTACCGCCCTCGGTGGAGGAAATCGCGGCGCGCTTCGCCCGCGTGCGCGCCCGCGGCTGGCCGTGGCTGGTCTCCGCGGATGCCTCCGGCGTGCTCGGCTATGCCTACGCGACCCAGTTCCGTGACCGCAGCGCCTATCGCTTCACCCTGGAGAACAGCGTCTACGTGCGCGAGGACCAGCGCGGCCAGGGGGTCGGCAAGGCGCTGGTTGCGCAGTTGCTGGAGGTGACGGCGGCGGCCGGATTCCGCCAGATGATCGCGGTGATCGGTGACACCGAGAATGCAGGCTCGATCGGGCTGCATGCGAGCCTCGGGTTTCACCACATCGGCACCTTGCGGGCGGCGGGGCTGAAGTTCGGCCGCTGGCTGGACGTGGTGTACATGCAGCGGGCCCTGGGGCCCGGCGCGACCACCGTGGCGGCCGAGGATCCGGTGCCGGTCTGAAGGCCACGCCCGCCCGCCCCGCGTCCCGACGCCTGTCGCCACCGCCCCCGGCCGCCACCGCGCCTTGGGCGCACCCGGACACGGGCTCCTAAAATTTCACTGTCTTGTCGCGCGACGTTCGCTACGACGGGCAGCGACCCGCGGGGCCAGACGCTCGCCGCGCTCCCGCACGTTTCCGACTTGAAAGGAGCCCATCTTGCGTCGTCCCGAACGCCTTGCCGCCGGCCTGCTGTTGAGCGCGATCCTGGCCGGCCCCGCCGCGGCCGCCGGCCCCGCCCCCTTCACCCTGGCCGCCCCTTTCACCCTGCCCGCCCCTTTCACCCTGATCGACAAGATCTCGCTGCCGGCGCCGCCCGGCCACGGCGACCTCGTGCGCTACGATCCCTCCAACGGCGACGCCTACGTGTCGCTGAGCGCGGGCGCGGCGGTCGTCGACACCCGCACCGGCAAGGTCGTCCATGACTACCGCTCCATCACCGCACCGAACGGCATGGCCTTCGGCACCCGCTACGTCTACTGGACCGACGCGGGCGGGCCGGGAAAGACCAACCAGATCGTCGTGATCTCCAAACAAAGCTGGAAGATCGTGGGCCGGGTCGACACCGTCGGCACCTCGCCGGACGGCATCTGGGTCGATCCCGGCACGCACCAATTGTTCGTCGGCATGGACGACAACAACTGGGTGGACCGCTACCGCACCGGTGCCCGACCGACATTCGAGGCGAAAATCCCGCTCGCCCCGGCACATCCGAAAGCCGGCCCGGATATCGGCGTCCTGGTGCCCGCAAAGGCCACCCTCTACATGCCGGACGACGCGATGGAAGAAGCCGTCAGCACGAAAACCGGAAAAATCACCCGCGCGGTCCATCTGCCAATTCCGTCCGGCCGGCACGGCGGCGCCAAGGGGCAGATCTATGACGCAAGGACCAATCAGCTCTGGGTCGGCACCACCGGCCACGCCGTGCTGGTGCTGAACGCCGACACGCTGGCCGTCATCCGGCGCCTACCGGCCAAAGGCGGCATCGATCAGGTGGCGTGGGACCCGAGGCTCGGCCTCGTGTACACGTTCGAAGGCGGCGCCAAAGGATTCGACGTCTATGACGCCGCAACCTTGCGGCCCATGGGCTTCGTGTCCACCGGCGTCGGCGCGACACATACAGGCGCCGCCGATCCGGCCACCCACAACGTCTATGCCTATGCGGGCGAGGCCGGCGCGCTCTATGTCTATCGCCCCTCCGACCCGACCCCGGGCCGGTAGCCAGGTCGGCCGTCCCTGCCGACCGGGGGGACATCGACATCTTGGGGGCAAAGGTCAGGGAAGCTGTCCCCTGGACCTTCGGTGGATTCCGTGCCGATGGGGGCAAGGACCAAGGGGGCAGGCGCCCTGAGCAGGCACCCCTTGGCCCTTGCCCGCAAGGCTTCGGGTCTCAGCCCGGGTCGGCGGCGAGACCGGCTGCGGCGATGCCGGCGAGGGCGGCGGCCTCGTCATTGTCCGATTTGTCACCTGAGATGCCGACGGCGCCGATGATGGTGTGGTCCGCGGCGCGGATCAGCACGCCGCCGGGCACGGGAACCAGGGAGCCGCCGACGGCATGGGTCACGGCGGCGATGAACTGGGGGGTATCGATGGCGCGCTTCGCCAGGGCGCGCGAGCCGATGCCGAACGACAGCGCACCGTGGGCCTTGCCGCGGGCGATCTCCTCCCGCCGCAGGCTGGTGCCATCCTCGGCGGCGGACGCTTTCATCACGCCGCGCGCGTCCAGCACCACGACGGCAAGCGGCTGGAGGTTTTCGGCGCGCCCGTAGCGCAGCGCGCTGGTCACGATCGTCTGCGCCTGGTCAAGGGTGAGGGTCGACATTGCGGCGTGTCTCCAGTTCGTTGAGGATCGGGATCAGGTAGCCGGCGAACAGCTCGGGGTTCTCGGCAAATGGGAAGTGGCCGATCCCGGGCATTTCGCGAAACGTTGCACCCGGGATTTTTGCCGCCGTGGCGGCCGACATCTCGGTGGTGCAGGAATAGTCGTATGTGCCGGTCAGCATGTAGAGCCGGGCGCGATACCCGTCGATCCGGCGCACCCGCGCGCGCGCGTCCCAGTCACCGGCATAGAACGCGAGGTCGCCGGTGAATACGCCGGGGCCGCCCTGCGCGTAGTGCCAGTCGATCGCGGCCACGCATTCGGCCGGGCTCTGCGGCGCCGCGAGGCCGTGGATCCATTCGGGGATGAAATATCCCTGGTGGATTTCCGGATGCGACGGCCAGGCGGTGAAGCGGCCCTCGACCTTCTCGCAAGCCTCGCAGGCGATGATGCCGGCAAAGGCGTCCGGGTGGCGCAACGCGAGCTCAAGGCAGATTTCGCCCGACATCGAGGCGCCGAGCACGATCGGGCGGCGGAGCTGCGCGCTGGCAACGAAGCCCATGATGAGCGCGACATAGAGCTCGGTATCGAGCCGCCAGGAGCCTGGCACCGCCCCGGGCGGCGGCGGCGATCTGCCATGCCAGGGCAGGTCGAAGGCCACCAGCCGGTGCCGGCCGGTCAGCCGCGGATCGGCCATCAGGCCATGGAACTGGCGGCCGTCGGCACCGGCGGTATGCAGGCACAGGATGTCCTGCCCGGTGCCGCTCTGCTCGAAGTAGATCGCGTGGGAGACGCCCTGCGCGGCGACCGGCACGTAGCCGCCGGTCACCGGCGGTAGCGGCGGCGGGCTGCCGGCGGGGTGGGCCGAGACCGGCGCGGGTGCGGCATTGCCGCAGGCCAGCCAGCGACCGATCTCCAGCACCCGGCGGACCACATGGGCGTGCCGGTAGAATGCCAGCAGATCGCCGTCCACGCGGGCGCCCGGCACCCGGGCGAGCATGGCGAAGAAATTGTGATGATGCCGGGGCGGCACCGGCTGCAGGAACTGCGCCCATGCCTCTGCAGGCGCCCGCAGAATCGCCTGCGGCGGCGCGGCCGCGGCCGCAGGCGCGACCACGGGGGCGCCGGCGGCGAAGGCGAAGCGGGTCTCATACGTGCCGTCCGCGACGGCGAAGGCGAACGCCCAGTCCCCGGCCCAGACCGCCAACACCGGGTCGGCGGCGCAGGCGGCGCGCCAGGCCACCGGAGCGGGAAACACGCTCATTCCGGATCGATCACTTCCAGCACGACCGGATGATAGGCGTCGCCGTACCCCGCCGCCTCCGCCGCCCGCAGGCGCTGCATGGTGAGTTCGGCGCCGGGGACAAGGACGCCGGCCTCCTGCGCCAGTTCCAGCGCGTAGGACAGATCCTTCATCGCGTAGCGGGTCGAGAAGGCGCGTTCGGGGAAGACGCGCGGGACCATCGCCTTCATGCCGTGGCTGCGCAGCACGAAGCTGTCGCCGGAGCCTTTGGCGATGGTGGGCAGCAGCAGCTCGGGGGGCACGCCGTGGCGGCGGCCGAGCGCGATCGCCTCGGCCAGCGCCGCGGTGTTCTGGAACACCAGCATGTTGTTGAGGATCTTCACCACCTGGCCGGTACCCACGGGACCGCAGTGGGTCACGTCGGTGCCCATGGTCTCCAGCACCGGGCGGATGTGGCCGAACACGGCGTCCGACGCGCCGACCATGATCGACAGCTCGCCGCGCGCCGCGGCTTCGCGGGTGCGCGCCACCGGCGCGTCGGCGAAGCCGATGCCGTGCGCGGCCAGCCGTGCGCCGATCGCGCGGGTGAGCGCGACCGGGGAAGTGCTGGTATCGACCACGCACTGACCCGGCTGCAGATGCGGTTCGATCTCGGCGAGCACGGATTCCACCGCCCGCCCGTCCGGCAGGGAGAGCAGGATCAGATCGGCGCGGCGGGCGATCTCCTCGGCCGGTGCGGCGGTCACGCCGGCGGCGGCGAGCCGGGCGAGCGGCTCGGGACGGCGGTCATGCGCGAGGACGGGGCGGCCGAAGCGGCGGGCGAGATGGCCGCACATCGGCTCGCCCATCACGCCGAGGCCGATGAAACCGAGGGTGGCGAGCGGGCGCAGCGGTTGGTCCATCGGGGGCAGCTCCGGAAATCGAGAGGCGGGCAGTCTGCGAACCGGCGCCCGGCCTGTCAAAACCGCGCGGGCGGCGCCGCTCCTTCCGCACGATGCGGGATGGTCAGCCGCCGACCGCCATCCGCCGGATGGTGGCGCTGGTGCTGTGGCCCTGGCGCAGATCGACCAGCAGCACCTTGCCGCCCCAGCCGGTGACCAGGTCCCCGCCGACCACCTGGTCGATCCGGTAATCCGCCCCCTTGACCAACACATCCGGCCGCAGCAGGCGGATGAGGTCGAGCGGCGTGTCCTCCTCGAACAACGTCACCAAATCGACCGGGGCGAGCGAGGCCATCACGGTGGCACGCGCGGTTTCCGACTGCACCGGCCGCGTGGGCCCCTTGAGCCGGGACACCGAGGCGTCGCTGTTCAGCGCCACCACCAGGCGGTCGCAGGCGGCGCGCGCGGCGCGCAACAGGTGGACGTGGCCAGGGTGGATCAGATCGAAGCAGCCGTTGGCGAAGCCGACCCGGAGCCCGCGCGCGTGCCAGGCGGCGACCCGCGCCGCGGCCTCGGCTGCGGTGACGATCTTCTCCTCGCTCGCCAGCAGTTCTTCGAGGTGCAGCGCACCCAGCAGTTCGTGCGCCGAAACGGTGGCGGTGCCCTGCTTGGCGACCGACAGCCCGGCGGTGATGTTGGCAAGCCGCGCCGCGTCGTCGAGCCCGGCGCCGACGGCGAGCGCGACGGCAAGCGCCGCCACCACCGTATCCCCGGCGCCCGAAACATCGGCGACTTCGCGCGCGCGCGCCGGCAGGTGCAGCGGCGGAGCGTCGGTGCGGATCACCGCGATGCCTTTTTCCGAGCGGGTGACCAGCACCGCCTGCCCGCCGGTGATGCGCAGCGCCCGCACCGCCGCCGCTTCGACCGCCGCAGTATCGGCGAGCGGGCTGGCATCGGCGGCACGGAGTTCGGCCTCGTTCGGGGTGAGTACCGTCGCGCCGCGGTAGGCGGCGAAATCGGCGCGCTTGGGGTCAGCGATGACCGGCCGCCCGGCGGCGGCGGCGGCGGCGAGCACGTGGTCGAGCACCGCGCCCGCGAGCACGCCCTTGGCGTAGTCCGACAGCACCACCACCGCGACCTCTGCCATCGCGGCGTCGCACGCGGCGCACAGGGCCGCCACGGCAGCCGGATCGGCCGGGTCGGTCGATTCCTCATCGAGCCGGAGCAACTGGTGTGCACCCGACATGAAGCGGGTCTTGGTGGTGGTGGGCCGTCCGGGCGCCTCCACAAGCGCGGTGCGGATGGACGGGCAGGCGGCGAGCAGGCCACGCAGCTCGGCCGCGCCCGGATCCTGGCCGACCAGCCCGACCAGCACCACGTGGCCGCCGAGTTCCGCGATATTGGCGGCGACGTTGGCCGCGCCCCCGGCGATGGCGCGGGTGGCGGCGGGGCGCAACACCGGGATCGGCGCTTCCGGCGAGAGCCTGCCGGCCTGGCCGGTGACGTAGCGATCCAGGATCAGGTCGCCGATCACCAGCACCCGGGCGGCAGCGAAGCCATGCACGATCCGAGCCAGCGCCGCGTCGGACGGGGCCGGGGGGAAAGCTGGATCGCTCTGTTCGTGCATGTGTGCGGTGGTCCCGAAACCTGCTGGCGGCGCGGCGCGCGGAGCCGCAGCCGCGCGCCGCGCAGGGGTTATCAGATCGCAAAACGCGGCCGGCGACGGCTGCTGCTCCCGCGCGCCCGATCCGGGGGCTAGCACGCCCCGGCGTCGGCTGTCTCGCGCCGTGTCACGTGGAAACGCCCCTTGACCTTACGGTGTTATTCACGGTGATATGAGCACACTGGGGAATAAAATGAAATTCGGCAGGGGCAACAGCCCGCAGCGGAGGGTACAGGTCGTGAAATACGTCCCGCCGTTCGAGACGGTGCGGCGCTCGGTCGAGATTTCCACCGTGCGCGGACAGTTGCGAGTGAGCCTATCCTACGATGAATTCGTCCGGTTGGTAAAATCTCTCGTCGCCGCGATCGAGGTGGACGAGGTCTGGTATTTGGAACGCAACGACGACGTGGCCGGAGCGATCGCCCGGGGCACCGTTCCCTCGGCGCAGGAGCATTTCGCAGGCGACGGCTACCTGGAAGGGCGCCTCCCGTTTCCGATCACCGTGGACGAGCAATGGTACCTCGAGCAGAATCCCGATGTCGCCGAGGGTGTCCATGCCGGCAGCGTCGCCTCGGCGCAGGCGCATTTCGAGGAAAGCGGATACCGCGAGGGGCGACGCCCGTTCCGGCTGTGACGGAACCGCCTCGATCGGGTAGCGTTTGGGCGGGTAGCGTGTGGGCGGGTAGCGTGTGGTGGGGTACCGTCCCGGAGCGTCCCCGGCGCCGCGGCGCGCGCCGCCTCCCCCGCGCGCGGCGCCGATGAGCGGACGCCGCCGCCAACAGCAGGCGTCCCACGCCGCCGGCCAGGACGTTCGCCTCCTGTCCGCGCCTCCAGCGCCAGCCGCAACCGCGCCAATCCGGATCGAAGTCGCACCGGAGTTCACCGGCGGCTTGCTCTACGGGCGCCATTATGCGGTCCTGTGGGGCCGGACCATCACCGCCGCACCGATCGAGGCCATGAGCGTCGCGCAGGCCGGAATCGTGCTCGGGGATATCGAATACCCGCCGGAACCCGCACCGACCGAGGCGGCGCCGCGCATCACGCGCGGCTTCTCCTTCACCATCGCACGCCCGGCCGCCGACGCGCCGCTTTGCTGGGACTTCACCCTGTCGGTGCAGACCGCCGACGGCCAGGCCCAGAGCAACGACTTCACCGCCCGGCGCGACCCGGAAGGCGGCGGTGGGCGGCTGGAAGCCGGCCCGGCCTGGACCGACGGCGGCGAAGCGCCGGCGCCACCGATCCTTGCCTTCGTCGAACGCGCGGCGCTCGATCCGACCGGCAACCTCGTCGTGAGCGGCTGGGCCGTCAGCAATGCACCGCTGGTCGCCGTGCAGGTCACCCTGGACGGGGAACGGGTCGGCGCGGCGCTGCTCGGCCGGCCCCGCAACGACCTGACAGGGGTCTGCGCCGACTACCCGAATGCAGCCCGCTCCGGCTTCCTGCTGGCCGTGCCGCTCGGCGCCGCGGCCGCGTGCGGCACGACGCTCCTCGTGCACGCGGTCACCGCCGACGGCGCCGCGCTGCGGATGCTGATCCCGATCGAGCGTCCGGCGCAGCTCATCCTCCCGGCGGAGACCGCCCGGGCGGCGGAGCCGGAGGTCGCACCGCCGCCGCCCCCCGTTCCCTCGGCCGCCGAGGAGCGGCGGCGTATCCAGATGTTCTGCGACATCGTCGACCTGCGCGAGGACGGCACACTCGCGATTTCCGGCTGGGCGGTCTCGGCGGTCGGTGTCGATACCGTAAGTGTCATGCTCGACGGCGAGGCCTTGGGCGCGGCAGAGACCGGGCTTGCCCGGCCGGACGTTGCGGACGCCTTCCTCACCGTGCCGATGGCCCGGTTTTCCGGCTTCGCCTTCACCGCGCGATTGCCGCTGCCGGTGCCGCCGGCGTGCCGGATCGGCGTGCGGGTGCGCAACAGCCTCGGCGACCAGGCGGAAAGCTGGGTGGAGCCCGAGCGGGTCGCGCTGGCGGTCGTCGCCGCGGCCGCGGCCGACCCGACCCGCTTCCGGCTGGAGATCGACCGGCCGGCGATCGCCGACGGCGCGATGGTCGAACCCGTCAGCTCCCGCCTGACGATCGAAGGCTGGGCGGTGGCGCGCTCCGGCCTCGCCGCGATCGCCGTCTATCTCGACGGCCATCGGCTGGGCGAGGCGCATTACGGGCTGGCGCGCCAGGACGTGGAACGGGCGATGCCCGACTGGCCGGGGGCGCTGCGCAGCGGTTTCGCCTTCCATTGCCCGCCGCGCCTGCTGCGCGACGGCGAACACCGTATCGACCTGGTGCTGCGTGCCGAGGACGGCACCAGCCTTACCGAGAGCTTCGGCGTCACCGTCCAGCGCGGCGATGCCGCCGAGGAAAGCGCGACCATCCGCCGGCGTATCGCCCATGGGGAGGCCGGCGCGCTCAGCCGTGCACTCGATCGCCTGACCGCCCGTCCGAGCTTCCGACTGCTGATCCGCGGCGCCGACGCGGCGGCGCCGGCGGCGCTGGCGGCGAAGTCTCGCCAGCCTCGCGGCGCAGCACGGGCTCGACTGGCGGGCCGACCTGCTGGCCGCCGACGCGCCGGCGGCCGCGGCGCTGCGGCGGTGGCTGGCCGAGGCCGGACACGCCGAACGAGTTCGGCGTGCTGAATGCCGCCGGCCCCGCCTGCACCGCGCCATGGCCGCCCAGGCCGGCGGCGGACACCCTGCTGTGCGGCGTGCTCACTGCCGGCGACGAGCTCGACGCCGCGGCGCTGGCGGAGATCGCATTGGCCGCCACACTCGATCCGGCTACCGACTTCCTCTACGCCGACGAGGCGCGGCCGAGCCCGGTCAGCCACGAGCGGGAGCCGTTCTTCAAACCCGACTTCGCGCCGGCCCTGCTGCTCGCCACCAACTACATCGGCCATCCGTGGCTCGCGGCCGCCGGGCTGCTGCACCGTGCCGGCGCCACCGCGCGCGGCCTGCTGGACACCGGGGAATACGATCTGGTCCTGCGCTGCACCGAGCAGGCGCGCGCCGTGCGCCACCTGCCGAAGCTGCTGTGCCGTCGCGAGTCCGCCGCGCTCGACGATCCGCCGGCGGAACGCGCCGCGCTGGCGGCAGCGGCGGCGCGGCGGGGGATCGCCGGCGAGGTGCGCGCCGGACGTGTGCCGGGCACCTGGCGGCTCCGGCGCGAGGTGCCGGCGGGCGGGCTTGTCTCCATCATCATCCCGACCAACGGCGCCGGGCACTACGTCGAGACCTGCATCAGGAGCCTGCGCGCGCGCACCCGCCACCCCAACTTCGAAATCGTCTGCATCGAGAACATCCCTGACAGCCGCGTGGCGCGGCGCGCCTTCGTGCACGCCAACGCCGATCACGTGCTGGCCGCGCCGGCGGCGTTCAACTGGTCGCGCTTCAACAACCTCGCCGCGGCGGCGGCGCGCGGCGAGTACCTGTTGTTCCTGAACGACGATATCGAGGTCGAGCAGGACGACTGGCTTGACGCCATGCTGGAACACGCCGCCGATCCGGACGTGGGGGTGGTGGGCGCGCGGCTGCTCTACCCGGATCACACGGTGCAGCATGCGGGGATGTTCCTCTCCGGCGCCGGCACCGGACGGCACGCCTTCCGCTTCGCCGCAGCCGAAGACCCGGGCTATTTCGGCCTGGCACTCACCGAGCGCGAGGTGAGCGCGGTCACCGGCGCCTGCATGCTGATGCGGAGGGCACATTTCGACGCGCTGGGCGGCTTCGACGAGGCGCACGAGGTTATCAACAACGACCTCGATTTCTGCCTGCGCACGGCTGAAGCGGGGCGGCGCGTCGTGTACACGCCGCACGCCACCCTGATCCATCATGAGCTGGCGAGCCGCGGCAGCCTGCCGGAGACCTACGACCTCGCCGCGTTCGAGCAGCGCTGGCGGCTCCGCTTCGCCCTCGGCGATCCGTTCCACAACCCCAATCTCTCCACCGATCACGACGACTGCCGGCCGAACGACGAACCGCTGCGCCTGCTGCACGGCGGCCGCGCGCGCTTCGCGCGCGCCGACATCCGGCGCATCCTGGCGGTGAAGGTCGATCACATCGGCGATTTCGTCACCGCCCTGCCGGCGATCCGGCGGCTGAAATCCCGCTTCCCCGATGCTGCCATCCATGTGCTCGCGAGCCCCGCCGCCGCGAGCCTGGCCGCGTTGGAACCGGCGATCGCCGAGGTCATTCCGTTCGCCTTCTTCCACGCCCGCTCGGCGCTCGGCCGTATCGAGATCGAGACCGCGGAGCTCGACAAGCTGCGCGCGCGGTTGCACCCATACCGGTTCGACCTTGCGATCGACCTGCGCAAGCATCTCGACACCCGCGAGCTGCTGCGCTGCGCCGGAGCGCCGTTGCTGGCCGGGTTCGACCACATGGGCCAGTTCCCCTGGCTCGACATCGCGCTGGAATGGGAAGGCGATCGCGCGCTGCATCCCAAGCGCCAGCATATCACCGAGGACCTGCTGCGGCTGGTGGACGCGGTGGCGGCGGCCGGCGATACCGCCCCCGCCGCGCCGCTCCGCCCGGCCGCGGCCACGCCGCTGCCGACCGCGCTCGGCGCGCTGTTCGCGCGCCCGGTGGTCTGCGTCCATCCCGGCGCCGGCAACGTGATGAAACAATGGCCGGAGGCGGATTTCATCGCCCTGGTCGCGCTGCTCCTGCGCCACCATCCGGTGAACGTCCTGCTGATCGGCGGCGCCGACGAGGCCGAAACCGCCGCAAGGCTGGAACACGAGATCGCTGCGCCGGAGCGGGTCGGCTCGGTGGCCGGCCGGCTGCCGCTGGCCGAGCTGGCGGGCGTGCTGGCGCGCTGCGCTTTGTTCATCGGCAACGACAGCGGGCCCAAGCATATCGCCGCGGCCCTCGGGGTGCCGACGGTCGGCATCCATTCCGGTACCGTCGATCCCACGGAATGGGGGCCGCTCGGCGAGGACGCGGTGGCGATCGCACGCGGCATGTCCTGCGCGCCCTGCTACCTCAACCGCGAGCAGGACTGCCCGCGCGCGCTCGCGTGCATCCACGGGATCGATCCCGGCGCGGTGTACCGGCTGTGCCGGCCGGTGCTGGCGGCGCTGCCGGGACCGCCCGTCGTGGCGGCAGACCCGGGGGAGCGCACGGTGCGCGGGGCGGCCAGACGCCGGGCGATGGCCACGGCCGCCGCACGCGGCCCGGTGCGGTCATAGCGGCGGCGTCTGCTCGCCGCTCCGGTTTCGATGTAGGTTTCGGCCCTGCGCGACGCTCACCCGTCGCGCCAATCCTGCCAGGGGGACCCGTCCATGACCGAACCCGCACTCCGCCCGCAGGGTGGCAGCCCATCCGGGAATCCCTTGGGTAGCCCCTTGGGGAGCCCATCGGGGAGTTACGTGCACGGCGCCAGCAATATCCCGCTGCTCGGCGAGACGATCGCGGCCAATTTCGACCGTACAGGTGGCCCGCTGGGGCGACCGGCCGGGCCTGGTCGTGCCGCCGCAGGAGGTGCGCTGGTCGTATCGCGAGCTCGGCGCGCGGGTCGATGCATTCGCCGCCGGGCTGCTCGCGCTCGGGCTGCGGCCGGGCGATCGGATCGGGATCTGGTCGCCCAACAACGCCGAATGGGTCATCGCCCAGTTCGCCACCGCCAAGGCCGGGCTGATCCTGGTGAACATCAATCCGGCCTACCGGCTGACCGAGCTCGACTATGCGCTGAACAAGGTCGGCTGCCGGGCACTGATCACCGCGACCCGCTTCAAGACATCCGATTACGTCGGGATGCTGGCCAGCCTGGCGCCGGAGCTGGCACACGCGCTGCCGGGACGGCTATCGGCGGCACGGCTGCCGGCGCTCGAGATCGTCATCCAGATCGGCGGGCCGGCCGCGCCGGGCATGATCGGATTCGCGCAGGTGGCGGAGCTTGCCGACGCCTCGCACCATGCGCGCCTGACCGCACTCGGGCCGGGGCTGCAGTTCGACGATCCGATCAATATCCAGTTCACCTCCGGCACGACCGGCGCGCCCAAGGGCGCCACCCTGACGCACCACAACATCCTGAACAACGGCTTCTTCATCGGCGAGGCGATGAAGCTGACGGAACAGGACCGGCTGTGCATCCCGGTGCCGCTGTATCATTGTTTCGGCATGGTGCTCGGCAACCTTGCGGCCACCACGCACGGCGCGGCGATCGTCTATCCCGGCGAAGGCTTCGACCCGCTCGCTACCCTGCGCACCGTCGCCGAGGAACGCTGCACCGGCCTGCACGGGGTGCCCACCATGTTCATCGCCGAGATGGAGCATCCGGAGTTCGCCCGCTTTGACCTGTCGTCCCTGCGCACCGGGATCATGGCGGGCTCGCCCTGCCCGATCGAGGTCATGCGCCGCGCGGTGGCGCAGATGCACCTGTCGGAGATCACCATCGCCTACGGCATGACCGAAACGAGCCCGGTGAGCTTCCAGACCACCACCGACGACCCGCTGGAACGGCGCGTGTCCACGGTCGGCCGCATCCATCCGCATATCGAGGTGAAGATCGTCGACGCCGACGGCCGCGTGGTCCCGCGCGGCACCCCCGGCGAGCTGCTGACCCGCGGCTATTCGGTGATGCAGGGCTACTGGGCCGATCCTGCCCGCACCGCGGAGGCGATCGACGCCGCGCGCTGGATGCACACCGGCGACCTGGCGACGATCGACACGGAGGGCTACTGCAACATCGTCGGCCGCATCAAGGACATGATCATCCGCGGCGGCGAGAACGTCTACCCGCGCGAGGTCGAGGAGTTCCTCTATCGCCACCCGAAAATCCAGGACGTGCAGGTGTTCGGCGTGCCCGACCCGAAATACGGCGAGGAGATCGCCGCCTGGATCAGACCCCGTCCCGGCGAGACCCTGACCGCCGAGGACGTCACGGCGTTCTGTGCCGACCAGATCGCCCACTACAAGGTGCCGCGCCACATCCGCTTCGTCGACGACTTCCCGATGACCGTCACCGGCAAGGTGCAGAAATACCTGATGCGCGAACGCATGGCCGCCGAACTCGGCGTGCACGCCGCGGCGACGGCCTGACCGTCGGCCCCAGGGAAATCGGCCCCAGGGGAGCGGGCCCCATACGCGCCACGATAAGGGATTGAGCCGCCATGACGTCACCTCTCCCTCCGGGAGAGGTCGCCGCGAAGCGGCGGGTGAAGGTCGTGCCGCACGGACAAACCATCGGGCTTGCCGCATCACCCTCACCCGGAGCGCCTAATGCGCTCCGACCTCTCCCGGAGGGAAAGGTAAAGAACGGCGCCAACTCCTTTACCCTAGCGCTCATGGGAGCGGGCCCCGGGGGAGCGGGCGCAGGGACCCGGGAGCGCCATCCGCGCGCTTGACCCGCCGCGCCGACGGTCGCACCAGCGCAACCATGCCAAGCTCGGTGCCGGAATTTCGACCCGCTTCCCAGGGGACCCGCCTCGCGCTTGTCGCGCTGGCGCTGCTGACCGCGGTGCGGCTGGCGGTCGCCGCCGCCACGCCGCTCGCCCCGGACGAGACCTACTACTGGATCTGGTCGCGCGTGCTGCAGGGCAGCTACCTCGACGGGCCGCCCATGGTGGCGCTGTGGATCCGCATCGGCACCGCGATCGCCGGATCGACACCGCTCGGCATCCGCCTGCTGGGGCCGCTGTCCGGCGCGCTCGGCTCGGTCCTGCTGTGGCACACGGCCGAGCTTCTGCTGCCGGGCCGGCGGGCCGGGCTGATCGCAGCCGCACTGCTGAACGCGAGCCTGCTGTTCGGTGTCGGCACCGTCATCATGACGCCGGACACGCCGCTGCTGTTCTTCTGGGTGGCCTGCCTGTGGGCGCTGGCGGGATTTCAGCCGGAGCGGCAACGGTTGGGGGCTGATCGCCGCCGGTCCGTTCGCCGCCGCGGCATTCGACAGCAAATACACCGGTGCCTTCCTGGTGATGGGGGCGGTGCTCTGGCTGCTGCTGGTGCCCCGGCTGCGCCGGTTCTGGCTCAACCCGGCGCCGTATTTCGGGTTGCTCTGGGGCATCCAATGGGTTTTGCCGGTGGTGAACTGGAACCGGGCGCACCGGTGGGTGGGATTCTTCAAGCAGGGCGGCCGGCTGGCGCACTGGCATCCGGAGCAGGCGCCGCGCTTTCTCGGCGAGTTGGTCGCAGCCCAGTTCGGCCTCGCCACCCCGCTGGTGTTCGTGCTCTGCGCCGCCGGCGTGGTGCTCGCCGGCCGGGAGGCGTGGGGGCGGCGGGATGCGGCCTTCACCCTGCTCGCCGTGATGACCCTGCCGGCCGTGGCGGTGTTCGTGCAGCACTGCTTCGCGGGCCGGGTGCAGGGCAACTGGCCGGCGGTGGTCTACCCGGCGGCCGCGATCGCCGCCGCCGGGCTGGCCGCCCCGCGCTGGCGCCGGCTGATCCGCCCCGCGGTGGCGCTGGGGCTGGCGATTACCGCGCTCGCCTATCTCCAGGCCACCACCGGAGCGCTGCCGCTGCCCCCGAAGCGCGACCCAACGGCGCTGCAACTGGCCGGCTGGGGCGGGCTTGCGCGCGCGGTTGCCGCGACACGGGTGGCCGCCGGGGCCGGCTTCGTCGCGGCCGGCGACTACGACGTCGCGAGCGAGCTGGCATTCCACCTGCCGCCCGGGGTCACCGTGATCGGCGTGCAGCCGCGCTGGGAATGGTTCGCCCTGCCGCATCCGGCCGTGGCGGGACAGACCGGCCTGCTGGTCCGCAGCCTGCGTCGGAGCGGCCCGCCGAACGCAGCGCCCTGGGCGAGCCTGCAGCCGCTCGGCACGGTCTGGCGGCGGCGGGGGACGACGCGGGTGGAAGGCTTCCGCCTGTTCCGCGTGGTGGCACGGCCGAGCCCGATCCCCGAAGCGGTGCTCCCGCGGCCCTGAGAGTTTGTGAAAGAATGCCCGTCAGCCGCCAGAACCGCCCGAAAACCCGAGCAATGACAACGGGCGTTCCTTCACGAGTTCGATTGCTTTTCACGCTCTGAGCGGGCCAGTGGCAATTTGCGACATGTGAATTATATGCAACAGATGCCGGCACGGGACGAACGCGCACCGGCACGACGTCCGGCACGCCGCGTTGGTGTGTCGTCGTCACAATCCGGTTATCTTGCGATGACAAACCGGCGCAACGTGGTTCTATCTGCCGTCAGGGAGAAGGATCGTCGACACCGTGGACAGCGTCTTGATCGGGGTTTCGGATGCGCTGGCCGGCATTGCAGCGCGCGCCGCGCCGGCGCTGGCCGCAGTCCACATTGCGCCTGGCCGCTTGCAGCCCGGTCTGCTGTGGCGGGAGAACCTGGTACTCACTGCCGAATCCGGCTTGCCTCTGGAGGATCAGGTCTACCTTGGGCGCCCGGGCGGCGCGGTCGTCTCCGGCCATGTGATGCTTCGCGACCCCGGGAACGGGATCGCGGCGATCGGGCTGGACCTTTCCGCTCCCCCGCCGAGCTTCGCCTTCGCTGGGCCGACCAGGGCGGGGGCGCTGGCCATGCTGATCGGCACCACGGCGGAGGCAGAACCGACCGCGCGGCTGGCGATGGTGCATGCGGTGCCGGTGCCGGATGCCGGCCTCGGTGGGCGCCTCGTGCTCGATGTCGGTCTGTGTCCCGGCGCAGCGGGCGGGCCGGTACTGGATGCGGCGGGCTACCTGCTGGGCGTCGCCGTCGCCGGCGGCCCGGACGGCCTGACCCGCGTGATACCGCACGCGACCCTGGCCGCCCTGTTCGCCGGCGTCGCCACCATGCACCCGGCCCGGCGCGCCTGGCTGGGCCTTGCGTTGCAACCGGTGTCGACCCGAGCAGGGGTCGGCTGGCGGGTGCGCGGCACGGGACGGCGCGTCGTGGCGGTCGAGCCGGACAGTCCAGGCGCACGCGCCGGCATCACCGTGGGCGACACCCTGCTCGCGATCGACGGGCGGGCGATCAACGGCCAGGGCAGCCTGCGGGAGTTCCTGGCGGGAGAACGCGTGGGGCAGACGGTCGAGCTACAGCTCGCGCGCAACGACATGATCGAGACGCGCCAGGTGACCATCGCCCCGCATCCGGGTGACTGAACCCGACCCGTGCGGGTTCCCGAACGCCACGGACCACGTTGGCAGGGGGACGAAAACCGTCGATACTGCCCGCCGCGCGCCGCGCGTTCCTACTGCCGCCGGCGCGCCGCACATGAATACCCCCGGCGCGCCGCACCAGGCGCAGGGCACCGCGAGCCACGCGGGAACCGTCGGAGACGAAAGACACCAAGGCATGGCCAAGGCCGACTGGGAAATCCCGGCCAATCTGCAACCGGACCCGAGCGATTACGCCTATGACCTCACGCGCGCGCTGAACGCCGTGGTGGGCATCAGGTCCTACGTGCCGGCGGATGCCTTCACCGCCGGCTCGCTCGGTACCGAACGTGCCGGCAGTGGGGTCGTGATCCGCGAGAGCGGGCTGATCGCGACGATCGGTTATCTGGTCACCGAAGCGGAAACGATCTGGATCACCTCGGGGGACGGACGGGCGATTCCCGGTCATGCGCTGGCCTACGACCAGGAGACCGGGTTCGGGCTGGTGCAGGCACTCGGGCGGCTCGGGCTGCCGGCGCTCGAGATCGGCGATTCCGATGCGCTGAAGTTGGGCGATCCGGCAGTGTTCGCAGCCTATGGTGGCCGCCGGCACGCGATCGAGACCCGGGTGGTGGGGCGACAGGAATTCGCCGGCTACTGGGAATACGTGCTGGACGACGCGCTGTTCATCGCGCCGGCGCATCCATTCTGGGGCGGCTGCGGGCTGATCGTCGATGGCAAGCTGATGGGGATCGGCTCGCTGATCCTGCAGCAGGGCGACCGCAAGGGGCGCCGGCTGGATATGAACATGGTGGTGCCGATCGGCCTGCTGCCGCCGATCCTGGACGATCTGCTCACCTACGGGCGGGTGAACCGCCCGGCACGGCCCTGGCTCGGGATGTATGCGACCGAGTCGGACGACACGCTGGTGGTCGGCGGCCTGGCCGACGAGGGACCGGCCGAGCAGGCGGGTGTACGCGCCGGGGACCGGCTGATCGCGGTGAACGGAGAGGAAGTAAGCGACCTCGCCGGGCTATGGCGGCGGGTCTGGGCCTCGGGCAGCGCCGGGGCAGAAGTGAAGCTGCGGCTGCAACGCGAGCGGGAGACGCTCGATCTGGCGGTGCGTTCGGCAGACCGGGCGCGGTTCCTGAAGGCACCGCGGCTGCACTGAGAGTTTGTGAAAGAACGCCCGTCAGCCGCCCAATCCGCCTGAAAACCCGAGCAATGACAACGGGTGTTCTTTCACAAGTTCGATTGCTTTCGCTCTTATACCAATCCGCCAAGAGGCTGACGTACTGCCAGCCTCGAACCGTTCCCGTCATGGCCGGCCCTGAGCCGGCCATCTGCCCCCGATCATCCGTGCGCAGATGGCCGGCTCAGGGCCGGCCATGACGGGAGGCGCCGGGCCGGCACGCAAGGGCAAGAGTTGAATTCGAAGCGGGTTGGTATTATTGCGAACTCTGTTGCACAGTGGCGGCGGGTCGAGCGGCAGCGGGCCGGGTTCGGCTTCCCTGTCCCGTGCCGGCGCAAGGAAGCACAGGGGTTTCAACCGCAGATGTACGCTGATGCACGCAGATGCCCCGTGCCGCCGCAGCGATCCCGGTCGACCTTGCGCGACAGAGGAGGCTGCCGGCCGGCCGGTCCGCTCGGGCCATCTGCGTGCATCAGCGTACATCTGCGGTTGAATAATTCTTCTGCCCGGCCTCTCATCAACAGGGTTCGCAATAAGAGCGCTCGACTTTCCGCATTTTTGCGGCGTCTTGGGGTCGTCCGGCGAACCGGCTGCCGATCGGAACCGCGCGATGATGACGGGGCTTGTGCCGCCGCGATCCAGCAAGTTTTTCACCACAGAGGAAGGACGGAGGGCCACGGAGGGCCACGGGAGTCGGAGCGGGTTGGTCATGGCCGGGGACCTGACCGATCGCGACGTGGTGGAGCCGCTATCGACCCGACCGCTGCGGCTCCCGTGGCCCTCCGTCCTTCCTCCGTGTTGGAATCCTTGCGATGCCGCAAGCCGAACGATCCGTGCGGCCGATGCCTCCGGGCGGCGCCAACCGCGGTCATCGTCCGTCCGGCCGGGCAGGATGGCGGCAGGGGACCGGCGGTCATGGTGGTAACCGCCGATGCAGACCGAGGAAGTCGCGCACGGTGATGATTTTCGTGCCCCCGTACAGGTCAAGGCCCAGCAGGTCGCGCTTGTCACCAGTCACAAGGAAATCCGCCGAACCCGCGGCGGCGATCGCCAGCAGATAGTTGTCGTACGGGTCGGGAGCGACAGTGACCGTAGGAATATGCTCCAACACGAAGGCGAGATCGCGGAGTTCGTTGATGAGCCGACCGGCCAGTGCCGGGGTCAGACGCTCGCGCAGCTTCGGATAGCGGGTGACTCGCTTCAACTCGTCGATCTGATCGGCGGCGGTCAGAAGGTCGAACCGGCCGTCGCGCCAGAGTCCGACGAGATGTGCCGGCAGCGACGTCTCCGCCAGCAATGCGCTGATGAGGATGCTGGTGTCGATGACCAGCCGCACGCGTCACCCGGCCCGGGGGGGCGGACGTCTCGTGCGGCGGCGACCGCTTCGTCGATCAGCGAGTCCAGCACCTCGGGCGGCAGGTCGGCGAACTTGCCGCGGGCTTCGGCGACGGTCTGGTCGAGCACGCGCCATTTGACGGCGTCCTCGATGAATTTCGAGAGGTCGCCCTTCTTCATGCCGCGCTGCGCGAGGAAGCTGCGCACTGCGATGTCGGTGTCGCGGGAGACCGACACGGTCCAGCGGGTGGTGGTGTCGTTCGACATGGGTCCTCCTGATAGGAGCTTATCAACTTAGCAAGATAAGAGCCTATACTGCATGGCGCAATTCCACCCGCCCCGGCGGACGATCACGTCCGCGAAGCGACGCGTGCCGCCGAGCCGGGTGCGACGGTGGCACCTTGCGCGCCGATTCGCGCGGCACGAGCCGCGATGGCAGCAGCGGGGGCGGGGCCGCTCAGCGGCTGGCGGTCTCGATCCGCAACTGGCGGGCGCGGTCGAGGATCTTGGCCTCGATATCGCCCACCGTATCGGGGCTGACCGGGGCATCGACCCAGCGGCCGTCCTGGTAAACCTGATGGAACAACGACAGCTTGATCGCGTCGGCGCGCAGTTCGCGGCCGAGGATGTAGGCCGTGGCCTTGAACCGCTCGTCCGGTGTGGCGGGCGGCGAGTACCAATCGGTGATGATGATGCCGCCGAACGGGTCGGCCGAAGCCAGCGGCATGAAAGAAAGTGTGTCCAGGGTGCCGCGCCAGAGATAGGCGTTCACCGCGATCGGACTGCCGGCATTGGCGGCGTTCTTGTTGCCGCCGCCGAGCAGGTCCTTCAGGAGGTTGCTGCTGGCCTGGTGGCCGGTGCCGGACCCGGGCGCCGTCGCCGGACCGCCCATGTAGTTCGGCGCGGTCGGGTTCGGCTGGACGTTGGCGCCGGAGCAACCGGCCAGCGCAACCAGCGCAGCCAGCGGCAGGGAACAACGAAGGCGGCGGAAGGGCATAGGCGGCCTGTTCAAAAAGTGGCTCGGCCCGCTGCTTAGCCGGTCCGGGCCGCCGCGCCAAGGGGCGGTTCAGACGGTTCGCCGGGGCAGCCGGCGACGCCGGGACAAACAAGAACGGCGGGGTCTCCCCCGCCGTTCCCGATAGGCTTTTGGATGTGTCTGTCAGCTTACCAAGTGACCATCGTGCCGAACATCACAGCCTGAGCCTGCACGTTGTTGTAGGCAGGGCCGACCGAGTTGGTGGCGAAGTTGAAGTCGCCCTGGTGGCGGCCACCGTAGACGTACTCCAGCCAGAACACGAGGCCCGGCGCCGCAGTGTAGGTCGTAGCGGCGTCGATCACGTACTCATGCCGCTGCGAAACGCCGGTCAACTGGTAGGCGCCCTGCGAGTCGTATTGACTGTAAACCGCGCCGATGGTGTAGGGACCGAACGTGTATTTCGTGCCGGCACCCCAGCCGATGGCGTCCGGCGCGCCGGACGGCTTGGCGGCCAGGACGCCGTTATAGGCGCCATACATGACGTTGCCATAGACGCTCAGTCCAGCGACCGTCACATTGGCACCGAACATGCCCAGGCTGAGGTCGTCGAACTGCCCGCTGTATGTGCCGCTAGCCGGCATAGCCTGTGCGGCACGCGCAGCAGTAGCCCCACCGGTGTAGTCGGTATGGCCGCTGCCCATGTACACGGCATAGGCCAGCACGGCGGCCGGGCCGAGAACACCCTGGTAGCGGACACCGGCCGAGTACCTGGTTCTGGATCAGCGAACCGGACCCGGGGAAAGACGAGGATGCCAAGTTGGCGCAGCCACCCGCAGTACTTACAGTCGGCCCAATCACCGCCGAAGTAGAGCCTTGGCCTGCGCTCGCGCACACCGCGCCGTCGGTGAAGCCATTGAAGGCGTTCGGCGCGTACTGGAGGCCGACGTCAAACCCCGCGATCGAGGGCGACAGATAGACCAACTTGGTGTTGCCGTACTCGTTGCCGCTCTGCGCAGCGAAGTAGGGCGTCATCCAGGCGTTGGTCGGCGAGGTGGTTTGCAGATCGCCACCGACGATGGTGCCGGAGGGCGCCAGGAACGTTCCGGTCGTCGCGCCACCCTCGTCGAAGGTGCCGATCACGCCGTCCATCTCGCCGAGGCGGATGATGCCCCACTGGTCACCGGCCACGTAAGCGAAGGCGCGGCGGACGAACAGGGTCTGCGTCGACGTGTTGGCCGTGCCGCCCATGGAACCGGTTTCAGACTGCGGCGCCGCCGCGTAGTTCTGGCGGATTTCCACCGCAGCACCGTAGCGCAGGCCGTTGGCGGCCATTGCATCCATGCCGGGATAGATACGGACATATTCCTCGAACTGCACCGGAGACAGCTTGTTGGTGCCAAGGTTGCCCGTGGTATGATCAAGAATTCGACCACGAGGCGCTGGCTTCGATGTCGAACCGCACGCCAAGGCGGATCACCATGGTGCCCGGGGTCGGATTCGCCACCGGGCCCTTGGTCTGGGTGCCACTCATGTAGTTGCCGTCGCCGTAGACGCTGGCGAAATTGCCGTTGGCCGGCGTCAGGACGTTGCCCTGCAGCGATTGCACCGGCATCGCCGTCTGCGCTGCCGCGATCCCCACTGTTCCCACCGACGCTCCGACCACGGCGGCCGTGGCCAACAAGAGCTTCCGCATGAATTCCTCCTCGGTTTGCCGGCCTGCACCGGCTGGATAACGCTGGCCCGGACCCGGGTATCCCCCCAACCGGATTCCGGCGCCCCAACCAGGACCGCCGGCATCACCCACGGGCGGGCAGCCGAACCGGGCAGGTTTATGCCGCGCCGCGTGACGGCTCCGCAATCCGGCAAACACCCGTTGCATGGCATTGACGAAACACT
Organism: uncultured Pseudomonadota bacterium; assembly: GCA_963832525.1. Classification (GTDB taxonomy): domain Bacteria; phylum Pseudomonadota; class Alphaproteobacteria; order Acetobacterales; family Acetobacteraceae; genus JAJZVS01. The sequence continues at coordinate 230,156 of CAWHUC010000005.1, read as the reverse complement.
GTGGCGTCCCGGCCACAGATCGCCCGGGACCGAAACCGCGCGCGGATGGCACCCGCCGAACGATTCTGCAGGCAACAGGAAGCAGCCGGCATCAACGTCGAACGGCCCCGCACGATCCCCCGCCCCGACCGATCCGATGCGGCAGCACACCATGCGGGCGCACCGCTCAGGCCCCCCGGGCCGCCCCCTGGTACATGAACGTCGCCACCCTCGGACCGCCGAGATAACTCGTCTCCAGCCGCTCGATCCGAAAGCCCGCCGCTGTCAGCGCCGTATCGATCCGCCGGTCCAGGTGGCAGCCGCCCGCGATCCGCCGCCAGCCGGGCGTCAGCCGGTGCTGCCAGCGCGCCACCCCGGGGTCCGGCGCCAACCCGTGCTCGGCGAACAGCAGCCGCCCGCCGGGACGCAGCACCCGCCGCACCTCGGCGAGCGCCGCTGCCGGGTCGGCCACCGAACAAAGCGTCCAGGTGCTCACCACCGTATCGACGCCGGCGCTCTCCACCGGCAGGCGCTCCGCCGTCCCCTCCCGCAGGTCGAGCGCCACCCCGAGCGCCGCCGCCCGCGCACCCGCAAGCCGGCGCAACGGCCCGGACGGATCGATCCCGATCACCCCACGCACCGCCGGGCCATAGAACGGTAGGCTCAATCCCGAGCCGATGCCGAGGTCGAGCACCACCCCCTCGGCCGCCGCCCCAATTCGCGCCCGCAGCGGCACCAGCCGCGGCGCGCGCATCGCCAGCGCCAGCAGCCGCGGCAGCATCACAAGGTCATACAGCCCGGCCATGCTCAGGCGGACACCGCGCCGGCGAGCCAGTGCGTCAGCACAGCCGTGCCCGCCATGAAGTCGTCCAGTTCCATCGCCTCGTTCGGGTTGTGGCTGCCGCCCGCGTTGCGCACGAAGACCATGCCCATCTTCACCCCCGCTTGCGCGAACGCCGCTGCATCGTGCGAGGCCGGGCTGCCGAGATCGAGCACCGGCACCCCGAGCGCCGCCGCCCCCGCCGCCAGCCCGGCGCGAATCCCGGGATCGACCGGACCCACCGCCGCGCGCGCCTTGGTCCCCAGATGGAAGCGCACGCCGCGCTGCTGCTCGATCCCGGCCACCAGGGCGCTGACGTCCCGATCGAGCGCCGCCAGCACCGATTCGTCGTAGGCGCGCACGTCCAGGCTGAAATGGAACGCGCCCGGTACGATGGTGAGGCCGTGCCGCGCCGGGTCGGTGTGGAAGCGGCCGATGGTGGCGGCCATCGGGATGCCGCGCGCCTCGTGCGCCTCCCAGATGCGATCGATGCCCATGGCGAACGCGGCGCCCGCCATGGCGGCATCGCGGCGAAAGCGGCGGGGCAGGCCCACGTGGTCGTCGCTGCCCTCGATCCGTGCGTCCGGGTAGCGGAAATTGCCCGGGATGCCGGTGCAGATGGCGACCGGCCGGCCCGCCGCGACTAGGCTGGGCGCCTGCTCGATATGCAGTTCCAGATAGGCCCGGATCGTCGCCGGATCGAGGTGCCGGTGCCCCGCTGCCAGCGCCGCCGGATCGCCGCCGCAGTCGGCGACATGTTCGGCCAGGCTCCGTCCGGTGTCGATCCGCCGGGCGTCCAGCGCACCCTCCGGCAGGGTGCCGAGCGCGCCGCGGCTGCCGATGTAGGAGACCTGGAACCAGATGCTCTCCTCCGCACGGATGCCCATCACGGTCACGTCGCAGGCGGGCGCGATGCCGAGCCGTCGCAGCGCCGCGACCGCCACCAGCCCCGCTACCACGCCGGCGGCGCCGTCGAAATTGCCGCCATGCGGCACCGAATCGAGGTGCGAGCCCAGGATGATGCGCGGCGCGGCGCGATCGCGGCCGGGCAAGGTGGCATAGAGGTTGGCCGCCGCGTCGCCGCTGAGGTTGAGGCCCATGCGCGCCGCCTCGGCGGCCACCGTCGCGTGGCCGCGCTGCTCGCCCGGACCGTACGGGTCGCGGGTGACGCCGGGCGGATCCTCGCCGTCGGCGCGCAGCCGGTCGAACAGCGCCGCGGCGCGCCCGCGCTCCGCCGCCACCGCTGCCGCGATCGCTCCGGCGGTGACCGCCTCCTGCGCGCCTGTCCCTGTCACCATGCCCGCTCTCCTCATCTGTCGCTCCGGCCGGAGCCCGGCAGCGGACCCCGCGCGGGGTCCGCCCGCGTCCCGATGAGGCGGAAAAACGTAGAGCGACGCAAGCCTTCTCTCCTTTCCCTGCCGGGCAATCGCGTGAACTGGAGACTTGCTGGGGGCGGTGGCTTCACCTCTCCCGCGTGCGGGAGAGGTCGGTTCGCGCAGCGAACCGGGTGAGGGCGCCCCGTGCCTCATGCCCTCACCCGCCGTGCTGCGCACGGCGACCTCTCCCGCACGCGGGAGAGGTGACACGCCGGAGCTTCGCCCGATGGTCCTGCCTTCCCTTGGCTGGAGGCGGAGGAGGCGCGTTGTCAGCGAAGAGGATATAATATAACGTTCTTCTGCCCTCCGCCGCGGAACGCCCCTGTATGTCCCATCATGTCCCTGCCCCCTGCCCGCCCGAGCCGTGCGCGGCGGCGGCGATGACCGCCGTGCGCTTCGACCGGGTGAGCCTCGCGCTCGGCACGCGGATGGTCCTGCGGGACGTGTCGTTCGCCATCGCGCAGGCGGAATTCATCGGCGTGCTGGGCCCGAACGGCTCCGGCAAGACCACGATGATGCGGGCGATCCTGGGCCTGCTGGCACCGCGCGCCGGCAGCATCGAAGTCCTCGGGCGGCCCGCGGTACGCGGCAACCCGGCGCTGGGTTATATGCCGCAGGCGCGGCGGGAACTGGGTCTGCACCTGCGCGGCTGGGATTTCGTCGCCGCCGCCGGCGCCGCGCGCTGGGGGCTGCCGTGGCGCGGACCCGCGGAGCGGGCGGCGGTGGATCGCGCGCTCGATCTCGTGGACGGGCGCGATCTGGCGCGCCGGCCGCTCGCGGCGCTGTCGGGGGGCGAGCGGCAACGGCTGCTGCTGGCCCAGGCGGTGCTCGGCGAACCGAAGCTGCTGCTGCTGGACGAGCCGCTGATCAGCCTCGATCCGCACCGCCAGGCCGAGGTGGTGGCGCTGGTGCGGGAGGTGCAACGCCGGCTCGGCATCGCGGTCCTGTTCAGCGCACACGAGGTCAATCCGCTGCTGGGGGCGATGGACCGGGTGCTGTACCTGGGCGCCGGCCAGGCGGCGCTCGGCACGGTGGCGGAGGTGATCACCGCGCCGGTGCTGTCGCGACTGTACGACATGCCGATCGAGGTGCTGGACGTGCGCGGGCGGCTGTTCGTGATGTCGGGCGGACAGGACATGGAGCGGACGGCGCATCTGCATGAGCACGGGCCGGGCGAGCACGGGCAAGACGCGGGGGCACTGCATGCTCGGGTATGATTTCATGCGCCACGCCTTCCTGGCGGCGACGATCGTGGGCGTGCTCGCCGGTGCGGTCGGCTGGTTCCTGGTGCTGCGCGGGCAGACGTTCGCCGGGCACGCACTCGGGCATGTCGGGTTCACCGGCGCGACCGGTGCGGTGCTGATCGGGATCGCGCCACTATGGGGGCTGGTCGGTATCACCGCGCTCGGGGGCGTGGCGATGGGGCTGCTCGGCGAGCGGGCGAGCGAGCGCGACGTGGCGATCGGCGTCGTGCTGGCCTTCGCGCTCGGCCTCGGGCTGTTGTTCCTGCATTTCTATACGGCCTATGCAAGCGAGGCGATGGCGTTGCTGTTCGGCAACGTGCTTGGCGTCTCGGCGGACATGCTGCGGGTGCTGGCGGGGCTCGGGCTGGCGGCGCTGGCCGCGCTGGCGCTGATCGCCCGCCCGCTGCTGGCGGCAAGCCTGCAGCCGGAGCTGGCCGAGGCGCGCGGGGTCGATCCGCGGTTGGTGTCGGTGCTGTTCCTGGCGATCGCGGCGGTGGCGATCGCCGAAAGCGCGGAGATCGTGGGCGTGCTGCTGGTGTTCGCCCTGCTGGTGGGGCCGGCGGCGGCGGCGCAGCGGCTGACGCCCCGGATCGGGGCGGGCGTGGCGCTGGCGGCGGCCCTGGCGGTGGCGGAGAGCTGGGGCGGGCTGGCGGCGGCGTACTACACGGATTGGCCGGTGACGTTCTGGATCGCGGGCCTAAGTGCAGTCGGCTACCTGCTGGCGGGGCTGGCAGGGCGTACGGCCGGCCTATGACAGGCGGGACGGGGCGCCTTGCCCGCCTGTCGTGCCTGCTCCCGCCCGCATCCCGAACAGGAGAACCGTCATGTACGATATGACCAATCTCGCACGGCTGAAGACGCTGGATGCGGCCGCCGCGGACGGCATGAAGGCTTTCTGGGCCTTCGACAAGGCCGCCTTCGCCCCCGGCGCGCTCGACGTCAGGACCAAGCAGATCATGGCGCTCGCCGTGGCCCTGACGACGCAGTGTCCTTATTGCATCGAGATCCACACGAAGGAGGCCCGCAAGGCCGGCGCCACCGACGCCGAACTGGCGGAAACCGCGGTCGTCGCTGCGGCGATGCGCGCCGGGGCGGCGATCGCCCACGCCACGCACATGTTCGGCACATGAACGTCCGCCCCCATTCTTGACACCCGCCAAACCCCCCTGTAGCAACCCCCCGCCTTCCGGCAAGGCAGCTTGGCCGGAGCGAACATGGAAAAGAATCAGGGTGGCCCTGACGCGTTCGAAGAACGCCTGCGGGCCGCCCGGCAGCGGCAGGGGCTGGAGCCCAGGCCACCCGCGCCGGGGCAGGATGACGTCGACCAGGAACCCTCCGCCTTGGCGATCGGGGTGCGGGTCGCGGTCGATCTGGTCGCGGCGCTGCTGGTGGCCTGCGCGATCGGCTGGGGTCTCGACCGGCTGTTCGGCACCAAGCCGTGGTTCCTGATCGGGTTCGTCCCGCTGGGGGGGGCGGCCGGGGTGTTGAACGTCTGGCGCATGTTCGCGCCGAAACCGGACGTGCCCGGGCCGGAACGCAAGAAGGACCCCCCGCCGCCGGCGGGGGGCTGACTAGGGGAAGACCGCCTTGGCCGCTCCGGACAAGATCGATGCGCTGAGCCAGTTCGCCCTGCACCCGGTCCCGGGTCCGCTCGGCCACATAGGCTTCAGCCAGTCCACCCTGATGATGGTGGTGGCCGCGGTGCTGACCCTCGCGCTGCTGGTCCTGGGGATGCGCCCGCGCGCCATGGTGCCGGGGCGCCTGCAGGCCGCCGCCGAGATGATCTACGAATTCACTTACAACATGTGCGTGGAGACGATCGGCCCCGAGGGGCGCCGCTTCTTCCCCTTCGTCTTCACCCTGTTCCTGTTCATCCTGGTCGGCAACCTGCTCGGCGTCTTCCCCTATTTCTTCACCTTCACGAGCCACATCGCCGTCACCCTGGCGCTGACCCTGGCGGTGGTGGTCATGACCACCCTGGTCGGGCTCATCATCCACAAGCTGCACTTCTTCAGCTACTTCGTCCCCCAGGGCGTGCCCAAGGCGCTGCTGCCGTTGCTGGTACCGATCGAGGTGCTGTCCTACCTCTCCCGCGTCATCTCGCTGTCGGTTCGTCTGTTCGCCAACATGATGGCCGGGCACGTGATGCTCGAAGTGTTCGGTGCCTTCGTCATCATGCTGGGCAGCGCCGGGCTGCTGGGACTGCTGCCGGCGGGCCTCGCGCTCGGCGTCAACACCATCCTGATCGGCTTCGAGCTGCTGGTCGCCGTTCTGCAGGCGTATGTGTTTGCCATCCTGACCTGCATCTACCTGCACGACGCGGTGCACCTGCACTGACGCCTTTCTTCCCTCCACCCGCCTCAGGTTCAACCCCCCTCAGGCTCAACCCCCTCAGGCTCAACCCCCCACGGGGCGCCGGCCGCATCCGGCACCGTACGGACCCATGAAAAGGAACTGACTGATGGATCTCGCTTCCGCCAAGGAAATCGGCGCGGGCCTCGCCGTGATCGCGCTCGCAGGCGTGGGTGTCGGCATCGGCAACATCTTCGCCGCCCTGGTCTCCAGCGTGGCGCGCAACCCGGCCGCGCGCGAGCGGGTCTTCGGCCTCGCCATCCTGGGCTTCGCGCTCACCGAGGCGGTGGCGCTGTATGCGCTCGTGATCGCCTTCATCATCCTGTTCGTCTGACGCTCCTTCGTCTGATCGCGTCGGACCGGGCGGCGTTCCGCCCGGTCCCGCGCCCGGAGACCGCGATGCCGCTCCGCCCCTTCCGGCCTCGGCCCCCGCTGCGCCGGCCCCCGGTTCGCCGGCCATTGGTGCTGTCCCGATCGGCGGCGCTGGCCGCAGCCCTGGTCGCGACCGTCTTCGCCCCGGCAACTGCGCTGGCGAACGGGATGCCGCAGCTCGACTTCGCCAGCCCGCTCACGCTCGACCAGGTGTGGTGGGGCGCGGGGATCTTCATCGTGTTCCTGCTGCTCGCCTGGCGCTGGGGGCTGCCGCAGGTGGCCTCGGTGCTCGAACAGCGGGCGAATGCGATCGCCGCCGACCTCGATACCGCGCGTGCGGCCAAGGCCGCGGCCGATGGTGCCGCGGCCGAAGTGACCGCCGCCACGGCGGCCGCGCGGGCCGAGGCGCAGGGCGCGATCAGCGCCGCCGTCGACGCCGCCAACCAGCAGGCGGCGGCGCAGGCCGCGACCCTCAATGCACGGCTGGAAGCCCAGCTCGCGCAGGCGGAAACCCAGATCGCGGCGGCCCGCGCCGCCGCCCTCGGCGCGCTGCGCCAGGTGGCGACCGAGACCGCCGCAACCGTCGTCGCCCGCCTGACCGGCAGCACGGCCGACCCCGCGCGGCTGGATCGCGCGGTGGCCGCAGCCCTGGCCGGTCGCGGCCTGTCGCAACGGTCGGGCCAGGAACAAAGCGCATGAACGACCCCGGCTTCTTCGGCGACTCCCGCAACTGGGTCCTGATCGCCTTCTTCCTGTTCTTCATCCTGTTCGGCCGCAAGCTGTGGGGCGCCCTGGCCGGCCTGCTGGACGCTCGCGCCGCCGCGGTCCGCACCGAGCTGGAGGAGGCTGCCGCTCTGCGCCGCGAGGCCGAAGCCATGCTGGCGGACGCGAAGCAGAAGCGCGAGGCCGCGCTGGCCGAAGCGAAGGCCCTGATCGCGGGCGCCCGGGTGGAAGCCGAGCGGCTTGCCGCCGCCGCCGCGACGGAAGCGGAAGCCGCCGCCCGACGACGCGAACAAATGGCGCTCGATCGTATCGCTGCGGCCGAGAAGGCCGCCGTCGACGACGTGCGCATCGCCGCGGCCGAAGCCGCCACCATCGCCGCGCGCGACGTGATTGCCGAGGGCCTGACGGCGGAAGCCGACCGGCGCCTGATTGACGGCGCGATCACCGCTCTCCCGGCCGCCCTGCGCGCCGCGTAGCAGCCGGAGATCGGTCGGCCCCAAGGGAAGGTCGGCCGCAGGGGAAGATCGGCCCCAGGGGAAGATCGGCCCCAGGGGAAAAAATCGTCGGAACCCATCGGAGCCCGTGCCTGGCCGTCGCTGCCACGCGGCAGGCCCGCGCCGCAGAGCGGGCCCGATGACAGTGCCCGCCCCGGCGCTTATCCGCCGCGATCGAACGGAATCGGCTGCGCGCGATAGGCCGCAAGGCTGCGGCCCGGGGGCGTCGGCCCGCCCATCGGGCCGGAGCGGATGATCCGGAAGCCCGCGGCCAGGCGCGGCGGCGCCATCGCCAGCGGCGTCACCGGCGCGAACGGGCTTGCCGTGAACGCCGCCCCACCCGGCTCGGCGCCTGCCGCCGCCAGCGCGTCCGCCGGGCCGCCCAGCCGCGCCCAGGCGGCCAGGACCTGCGCGCGATAGGGACCGGCCAGCGCCGGCGTCTGCGAGTGATAGGCCGCCGCCGCGGCAGCCCAGTCATGGGTGGTATCGAACAGGCGGCGGAGGAACCCGGCGGCATAGCGCGCGTTGGCCGTGGGATCGAAGGCCTCGGCCAGGCTGGCGAAGGCATGCGGGTGATGCAGCAGGTTGACCTGCAGGCAGCCCACGTCGATCGAGCGCGCGCCACTCGCCTGGGCCGCACGCACCGCGGCGATCGCCTGCGCCGCGTCGGAATAGAAAGCGCCTCGGCCTTCGACATCGATGGTCCAGGGCCATGGCAGTGTCGCCCCGCCCGCGGCCACCGGGCGCCCGCTCTCGACGAGGCCGATGGCTTGCAGGAGGCGTGGGGGAATTCCCTCCGCCGCCTCGGCCGCGGCGATCGCCTGGCGGCAGTGCAGCCCCGGGCCGGCCGCAGCCAGCGCTGATGACGGAGCGGATCGGCGCGCCGATCTTCCGGCCGGAACCGGCGGCGGCACCATCTGCCAGAAAGGTCCGACCGGCACAGCGGCGGGCGGCAGTGCAGCCGGACCGGTCGGCGCAGCGGCCACGGGCGCAAGCAGCCCCGGACCGCCGATCAACCCCGCTGGAGCCGGCGCCGGCTCGGCGCGGGCTGCCCGGGGAATGGCCAGCGGGATGGCTGCCGGGACCGCAGCGAGGATCGCAGCGAACACCCCGGAGGGGGGAAGAAACCGACGCATCCCGGGGCCTTAGGCCGGACTCCTTAAGGATTCCCTACCGGCGCCCACGGCAATGCTGCATTGCAAAAAAGCGCTTGAGTTCTTTGGCGGTCTCGCCTAGATTGTGCGTCGCAGCAATGCGGCTTCGGCCGCGCTGTCTGCTTTCTTGGACGTTTCCTCCCTAAACTTGGCGGGGCCAACAGGCCCCGCCATTTTTTTGCCGCTCATCCAGACGGCTGCCCCAGGCGGTCGCCCGAGGGGGCAAATCCGGGGGAACATCAGAGGGAAGGCACCCGGCTCTGGCCGTGCAGGCCTGAGCAATGGCACAACCGTTCCCATGCTGCGATTCGACGCGGTCGGCCTGCACTATGCCACTGGCGGGACGCCGGGGCCGGAAGTGTTGCGGGATCTCAGCTTCCGTGTGCCGGAAGGCGCATTCCGTTGGCTGCTCGGCCCGTCCGGCGCCGGCAAGACGAGCCTGCTGCGGCTCATGTACCTCGCCGCGCGGCCGAGCCGCGGCAGCCTGCGGGTGCTCGGCAGCGACATCGGCACCACGCCGCGCCGCGCCCTGCCCGGCCTGCGCCTGCGCATCGGGGTCGTGTTCCAGGATTTCCGCCTGCTCGGCCACCTGTCTGCTTTCGACAACGTCGCCCTGCCGCTGCGCCTGGCCGGCCGCGGCGAGGGCCAGATCCACGCCGACGTCACCGAGATGCTGCGCTGGGTCGGCCTCGCCGGCCGCACCGACGCCCATCCGGCCGAACTCTCCGGCGGGGAGCAGCAGCGGGTGGCGATCGCGCGCGCGGTGATCGCGCGGCCCGCCCTGCTGCTCGCCGACGAACCCACCGGCAACCTGGACGAAGCGCAGGCGGAGCGCCTGCTGCTGCTGTTCCGCGAACTGAACCGGCTCGGCACGACGGTCGTGGTCGCGACGCATAACGAGCATCTGGTCGCCCGCCAGCCTGCCCCCGCCTTGCGACTCGACCACGGCCGGCTGGTCGAGGAGGCAGCGTAGGATGGCGCGCCGTTCCCCGTTGCGCCCCGCCGGCTTCGACGAACTCGGCCTGCGGCGTGCCCTGGCGGACCGGATGCTGCCGTTCCTGGTCGCGGCGATGGCCTTCCTGGCCGCGCTGGCGCTGGCCGGCTGGGTCGGCGCCGCCACCCTGGCGCAGCACTGGCAACGCGGCGCCGGCGCCTCGCTCACCGTGCAGGTGCCGCAGCCGACCGATCCGGCAGCGGACGCGCCGGGAACCCGGGTCGATCGGGTGCTGGCCACGTTGGTCGCGACGCCGGGCATCGCCGGGGCGCAGACGCTCAGCGCGGCGGAGTTGCAGGCGCTGCTGCGCCCCTGGCTCGGCGCCGGGCCCGATCCGCTGCTGAACCGGCTGCCGGCAGTGGTGGCGGTGCGGCTTGCCGACCCGCCGCCGGGGCCGGCGGCACTGGCCGCCCTCGGCACGACGCTGGAGCGCGCCGCCCCGGGCACCATGCTGGAGACGCAGGGGGTCTGGATCGACCGGCTGCTGGCGCTCGCGCGCAGCCTCCAGGCCTGCGCCGGAGCCGCGCTGCTGGTGGTCGCAGCGGTCGCTGCCGCGGTGGTGGCGGTGGCCACCCGTGCGGGACTGGCGGCGCGGCGCGAGGCGATCGAGATCGTGCATGGCCTGGGCGCCACCGACAGCTTCATCGCCGCCCGCTTTGCCGGCCGCGCCACGATGCTCGCCGCCGCCGGCGGAGTGGCGGGCGCCGTGGCGGCGCTGCCGGTGCTGTTGGCGTTGGCCAGCCTCGCCGCGCCGTTCGCCGCCGGAACCAGCGGGCCGGCCGCGGAAATGTCCGCGCTCGACCTGAGCCGCAGCCTGCCGGGCGCCCTGCCCGTGGCGTTGTGGCTGCTGCTGCCCGGGCTGCCGCTGGCCGCCGCGGCGATCGGGTTCGCCACTGCCCAGCTCACGGTGCGGCGCTGGCTGCGGCGGCTGCCATGAGCGCCATTCCGCCGCTCCGCCGTCAGCGGCTGGCCCTCCGGCTGGCCCCCCGGCTGGCACGGGTGCTTGGCCGCGCGCTGGTGCTGGTGGCGGCGCTGTGGCTTGGGGGATTTGCCTGGTTCCTGTTCCTGGCAGCCCGGCCGGCGCCACCCCGTGCCCACGCCCAGGGGATCGTCGCCCTGACCGGAGGGGCCGATCGGGTGCGCACCGCGCTGCGCCTGCTCGCGGCCGGAGCGGCCCGGCGGTTGCTGGTGAGCGGCATCGGCGGCGGGGCGGGGCTTGCCGATCTCGGACGCCGCGCCGGGTTCGACCCCGCGCCGCTGGCCCCGCGCATCACCCTCGGCCGCGGCGCCGCCTCCACCTTCGGCAATGCCGAGGAGGCCGCGGCCTGGGCGCGCGCGGAGCATGTGCGCTCGTTGATCCTGGTCACCGCCTTCTACCACATGCCTCGTGCCGAGGCGGAGTTCCGCCGCGCCCTGCCGGGTGTGCGGCTGGTGCCCTGGCCGGTGCGCCCGCCGGGGATGCGCCGGCTCGACGGTCTGGCGAGCTGGACCGGGGCGCGGCTGATGGGCGACGAGTACATGAAATTCCTCGCCGCGGAGCTGGGGCTGACGGCGCTGGTTCCCGGGCCGCCGCCGCGGCTGATCCCCGCCAGCCTCGAGGCCGGTCCGGCGCCGGCGGTGGCTGCGAGACGCGGATGATCCTGCTCCGCTCGGTGCTGTTCAACGCCTGGTTCTTCGGCGTCACCACGGTGCTGTCGGTGATCGGCGCCGCCGGCACGGCGGTGGCGCCGGGCAGCGCGCTGCCGCTCGCCCGGTTGTGGGCACGCCTGGTCCTGGGCGGCCTGCGGTGCCTCTGCGGCATCCGTTGGGAGGCGCGTGGACGGGAGCACCTGCCGCCCGAGGGGCCACTGCTGATCGCCTCCCGCCACCAGTCGGCGTTCGATACCATGGTCTGGCTGCTGCTGCTGCCGCGCTGCACCTACGTCATGAAGCAGGAACTGGCCCGCATTCCGCTGTTCGGCCGGATGGTCCGCCCGGCCGGCCAGATCGTGGTGGACCGCAGCGGCGGGGCGACGGCGCTGCGCGCCCTGGCGCGGGACGCCACGGCGGCAGCGCAGGCCGGCCGGCAGATCGTGATCTTCCCCGAGGGCACAAGAGCCGCACCGGACCGGCTGCTGCCGCTGCAGCCGGGCATCGCCGCCATCGCGACGCGCACCGGGCTGCCCGTAATCCCCGTGGTGACCAACTCCGGCCGGCTATGGGGGCGCCGGGCGTTCCGCAAGCGGCCCGGAGTGATCCACGTCACCGTGCTGCCGCCGCTGCCCCCGCCCACGGGCGGCCCGGGTGCGCGCGACGGCTTCATGCGACGACTTGCGGAGGCGCTGGAAACCGACCCGGAACGCTGTGGATAAGTCTGTGCACGAGGGGTCCCCCTAACTGCCACATGACAGGAAAATATCCGTATAACACTCTGATTTATATTGCTATTTCATGGGAATTCGGTGGTTTCCGGCTGCGCCGAGAGGATGGGGATGAAGCGGACACATCACATCTTCCGGTTGTAGATCATGACGCCAAGATAAGCGTGTTGCGTGTGTTGCGCGGATTGTGCCGTGGCGCCGATGGCCCTATGCAGCCGCGGTTCGGGGAGTGATCGATGCGCCGGGTCTGGATCGGGTTGCTCGCCGCCCTGCTGGTGCTCGGTATCGCCGATACGGTGGCTTGGTATTGGGCCACCGACCGCCTGGCCTCCGGTTTTGCCGCCTGGAGGCGCGCGGAGCAGACCGCCGGGTGGACGGTACGCGCGGGGTCGGCGCGGCGCGCCGGCTGGCCGCTCAGCGCCGACCTCGTGGTCCCGCAGTTGCGGGTGACGCCGACGCCGGACGAACCGTGGCCGGTGACCTGGCGGGTCGAACGGCTGGTGCTGCGGCTGCGGCCGCAGCTGCCGCCGCGGCTGTCGATCGGCGCCGCCGGGCGCCAGACGCTTGGGCCTTCCGCCGGGCCCGAGCTTCCCTTCACGGCGTCCCGCTTTGCGCTGCACCTGCCATGGCGTCCCAATCCGCGGGCGGCTTCGGTCGATCTGGTCGTGCGCGGGCTGCGCGTTGGGCCGCCGCAAGGGAATGCGACACCTGGGAATGCGACACCTGGGGACGCGAAGCCGGGGGCGACTCGGGAGGGAGCGAACGAGACGAAGCCGGGACCAGTGTCGCTCGGTACGCTGCGGCTGCGGCTCGACTGGCGCCGGACGGGCCCTGCACCGGGGGGCGGCCTGCGCTTCGCGCTCGTGGTGCGCGACGTCGTCCTGCCGCCCGGCCGCCCCTGGCCGCTCGGGCGGCGGATCGCCAGCATCGCCGCGCATGGGGTGCTGGAAGGCCCGGTGCCGCGAACCGGTTCGCCGCGCCAGCGGATCGCGGCCTGGCAGCACGCGGGCGGACAGGTGGTGCTGCGGGAGGCGGCGCTGCGCTGGGGGCCGCTCGCCGCCTCCCTCGCCGCCACAGTCGGGCTCGATCCGGCCCTGCAGCCGGAAGGCCAGGGGCGCGCGATGCTGAGCGGGTATGCCCAGGCGCTCGACACCCTGGCAGCGAACGGGGCGGTGACCAACAACACGGCGGTGGCGGCGAAGGCGGTGCTGTCGCTGCTGACCGCGGCACCGCGCCCGGGCGGCAGCGACACGGTCACGATCCCGGTCACCTTGCGCCATGGTGTCCTCAGCGCCGAGGGGCTGCCGCTGCTGCGCCTGCCGCCGTTGCCCGCGCAGTAACCGCGCGCCCCCGGCCGGCGGATCAGCCCGCCAGTTCGCGCATTTCGGCGAACAGGTCGGATTTGTGCTCGAAGCCGATGCCGGGCAGGTCGGGCAAGGTGACGATGCCGCCTTCCACCCGCACGCCGTCAGGGAACCCGCCGTAGGGCTGGAACACGTCGGGATAGCTCTCGTTGCCGCCCAGACCGAGCCCGGCGGCGATCTTGAGCGACATCTGGTGCCCGCCGTGCGGGATGCAGCGCCGCCAGGACCAGCCGTGCTCGGTGAGCATCGCCAGGGTGCGCTGGTATTCGCAGAGGCCGTAGGACAACGCGCAATCGAACTGCAGCCAGTCGCGATCGGGGCGCATGCCGCCGTAGCGGATCAGGTTGCGCGCGTCCTGGTGGCTGAACAGGTTCTCGCCGGTCGCCATCGGGCCGGGGTAGAATTCCGCCAGCGCCGCCTGTAGCCGGTAATCCAGCGGGTCGCCGGCTTCCTCGTACCAGAACAGTCGGATACTGCCGCAGCAGCTTGGCGTAGGCGATCGCGGTGTCGAGGTCGAAGCGGCCGTTGGCATCGACCGCCAGTTGCGCGTCCGTGCCGATCTCGGCCAGCACCGCCTCGATCCGGCGCGCGTCCTCGGCGATGCCTTCGCCGCCGATCTTCATCTTCACGACGCTGTAGCCGCGGTCGAGGTAGCTGCGCATCTCGGCGCGCAACGCGGCGAGGTCCTTGCCGGGGTAGTAATAGCCGCCGGCGGCATAGACGAAGACGTGCGGGTCGGCTGCGCGCCCGTGCCGCTCGGCGAGCAGGCGGAACAGCGGCTTGCCTGCGATCTTCGCCACCGCGTCCCACACCGCCATGTCGATGGTGCCGACCGCGACCGAGCGATCGCCGTGCCCGCCCGGCTTCTCGTTGCTCATCATCGCCGCCCAGATGCGGTCGGGGTCGAGATTCTCCCCGGTCGCGTCGAGCAGGGAGGCCGGATCGGCGCCGGTCACCCGATCGGCGAAGCGTTCCCGGATCAGCCCGCCCTGGCCGTAGCGGCCGTTGGAGTTGAAGCCGAAGCCGATCACCGGTTTGCCGTCGCGCACCACGTTGGTGACCACGGCGACCAGGCTCGCGGTCATCTTGCTGAAGTCGATGTAGGCGTTGCGGATCGGCGAGGCGATGCGGCAGGTGCGTTCGCGGATCTCGGTGATGCGGATGGGCATGGGCGGGGCTCCTGCGGGGACGGGCGAGTGGTAACGAACGCGGCGGCGATCGGGAAGCGCGAACCGGATCGGCCGCCGCCGTCACGGCAGTGCCGGCCGCGCCCCGTCGGCCGACCCGCGCACGCGGGGCAGCAGGATCATGTCCCACGGGCTCGGCATCTCGCCCACCGGCACGTGGATCAGCGCCGGGGCGCGGGCGGCGAGCGCGTCGCGCAACGCCGCCTCCAGCGCCGCCGGCGTCGGCGCGCGCCAGGCGCGAATGCCGAAGCTCTCGGCGAAGCGCACGAAATCCGGGTTGGCGAGGTCGCTCGCGATCAGCCGGTTGCCGTATTGCTGTTGCTGGATGCGGCGGACGTTGCCGAACGCGCCGTCGTCGAACACCACCGCCACCACCGGCAGGTTGTGGCGCACCGCGGTCGCCAATTCCGCTGCCTGGTACATGAAGCCGCCGTCGCCGCATACCGCAACGACCGCGCGCCCCGGCAGCGCCGCCTGCGCCCCCAGCGCCGCGCCATAGCCCCAGCCGAGCGTGTCCTGGTAGCCGGGCGAGAGATAAAGCCGCGGCCCGCCGACCGGCCAGGCCAGCCGGCTCACGAAGCCAAGCTGGGTCACGTCCTCGACGAAAATCCCGTCCTCCGGCAGCGCGGCGCGGATCGCGCGCATGAAGCCCATCTGCGGCCCCAGCCGGCCGATACGTTCGTCGAACCAGGTGCGCAACGCCGCCAGCTCCGCACTGCGGGGCGGCCGCACCGCCGCGGGCAGTTCGTCGGCAAGCGCCGCCAGCAACGCCGCCGCATCACCCACCAGCCCGACCGCAGGCGGACGAAACCGGGCCGGCTGCTCCGGATCGGCATCGATGCGCACGATCGGCAGGCCGGCATC
The DNA here is from genome assembly GCA_963832525.1 of uncultured Pseudomonadota bacterium. GTDB lineage: Bacteria > Pseudomonadota > Alphaproteobacteria > Acetobacterales > Acetobacteraceae > JAJZVS01. The sequence goes on along the minus strand of CAWHUC010000005.1, from coordinate 214,873 downwards.
GACGCCCCAGTTGCTCTGCTGCCAATAGAGCCTTGTGCCGACCGCCAGCACCGCGTCGGCGTCCTGCCACAGCCGATGGCCCTCGGTGAACGAGACCGCCAGCCGGTGCGTGGTCGGCAGCGCACCCCGCCCGCGCCGAAACGAGCTGACCGGCGCTTCGAGCTTCTCCGCCACCGCGCGCAGCGCCACGCTCGCGTCCAGCGCCCCGCCACCCACCACGATCAACGGGCGTTGCGCGCGCGACAGGATGGCGGCGGCACGCCGCACCGCGTCCGCATCGATTGGCGGGGGCGCCACCGCGCGCGGCGCGTGCGGCACCACCGCACCCAGTTCTCCCCACGTATCGATCGCGCATTCCAGCGCCACCGGACGCGGACGGCCGGAGGTGGCGGCAGCGAGCGCCTCGGCCACCAATCCGGGCGCTTCCTGCGGGGCGCGGATGCGGGCGGCAAACTTGGTAAGATGCCGTAACAGGCCGAGCTGGTCGGGCAATTCGTGCAGATGGCCGAAGCCGCGGTCGATCGCGAAGGACGGGATCTGCCCTGCCAGCGCCAGCACCGGCGCACCCATCCCGTAGGCGGTCAGCAGTGCGGCGGCGGTGTTCAGCATCCCCGGCCCCGGCACCGCCGCGAACGCCTGCGTCCGCCCCGTCACCAGCGCCGCGCCGAGCGCCATGTAGGCGGAGGTCTGCTCGTGGCGCGGGTGCACCACGCGGAACCCCCCGCCGGCGTGCGGATGGGTCGCATCGCCCTGGGCACGCTGGGCAGCGTCAAACAGCGCATCGTTATGTACGCCGGGCAGCGCGTAGAGCGTATCGATCCCGTGCGCGCGCAGGCTTTCCACCACCGCCTCGCCGGTCGTCATCACCGCGGGCATCGTTTCGCTCATGCCGCCTCCCCGTCGCGCAACTGCCGGCGCAGCTCCCCCGCCGCGCGGGTCTGCACCAGCGCGGGATCGCCGCGCAGCACCTCGTGACGGGTAGTATCGCCCTCGCGCCAGAATCGCAGGTCGAGCGTATGCGCGCCCAGCCGGAGATCGAGCAAGGTCAGGTCGGGCAGCCACGGCGGCAGCCAGGGATCGACATACAGCGCGCCGCGCGCCGCGTGCGGCTCCAGCCCCAGCAGCGCCTGCACCAGCATGAAGGCCGAGCCCGCCGCCCAGGCCTGCGGCACGTTGGCGCCCAGATACTGGACCGGAAACCCGTCCGGGCGCCGCGGCAGTCCCGCATACAGCTCCGGCACCTGGTTCAGCAGGAAATGTCCCGCCGCGCCGCTGATCGCTCGCGCGATCTGTCCTGCCTCCTGGGCGAAGCCGTAGCGCTTGCACCCGAGGGCGATCAGCCCGTTGTCGTGCGGCCAGACCGAACCGTTCTGATAGGAATACGGGTTGTACGCCGGATGCGCCGCCGACAAGGTACGGATGCCCCAGCCGCTTTCCATGTCCGGGGCCAGCAGCCGCGCGATCACCCGACCCGCGCGGTCCTCCGGCACGATGCCGGAGAACAGCAGATGCCCGGGGTTGGAGGCGACGGTCCAGACCGGGCGCTTCTCGCCGTCCAGCATGTAGGCATAGAAGCCCTCCTCCTCGTTCCAGAAGGTGGCGTTGAACCTCTCGAACAGCGCCGCGGCCTTGGCACGCAGTGCGGCGGCGCGTTCGGGCTTGCCGAGCGCGTCGTACAGCTCCGCCATGCGCAGCCAGGCGTCGTAGACATAGCCTTGCAGCTCGCACAGCGCCTTCGGCCCCTTCACCGGCGTGCCGTCGGCGTAGGTCATGGAATCCCCGGAATCCTTCCAGGCCATGTTCTCATAGCCGACCGGGGAACGGGTCTGGTACTCCTGGAAACCGTCACCGTCGCGGTCACCCCAGTCGTCGATCCACGCCAGCGCCGCCTCCGCGTTCGGCAGGTGGCTGTGCAGCAGCGCAAGATCGCCGGTGGCGCGCCATGCGGCGTGCAGCACCACCAGATAGAGCGGCGTCGCGTCCGCAGTGCCGTAGTACGGCGTGTGCGGGATCAGCTTGAAATGCGCGAGTTCGCCCAACCGCAGCTCGTGCAGGATCTTGCCCGGTTCGGCGTCGCGATAATCGTCACGCTCGCGCGCCTGCCAGCGGCCGAGCACATCGAGCGCGCCGCGCGCGAACTCCGGCCAGACGATCAGGCTCTGCAACGAGACGATCAGGCTGTCGCGGCCGAACAAGGCCACGAACCACGGCAGGCCGGCGGCCGGGACGAACACCATGTGATCGGTGCCGGCGACCGGCAGGCGGAGTGCCGCCATGTCCTCGATCGCCTGGCGATAGAAGCGGTAGAATTCCTCATTGGAGCTGCGCAGTTTCGGTACCCGCTGCTGCCAGTCGGCGCGTCCGCGCGCGTGCTCCGACCGGTGCGCGTCCTGCGTGCAATCGTGCGGCGCCGGATGGCGCGTGTCTCCGTCGGTGAGGTCATACAGCAGGCAGGCGTGCCAGGTGTCGCCGGGAGCGAGCCGGACCTCGAAGCTCAGCCGGCCGTTGGCATAGACGCCGGGCGTGGCGTCGGTATGCGCGGTGAGCGCGACGGAGCGCTCGAAATCCTGGTGGCGATAGACCGTACGCAGCCGCTGCGCGGCTTCCGACCAGTGCGTGGCGATGCGGCCGCGGCGGACGATCTTGTTGGATTTCACCTCGAAGATGTCGGCGAAGTCGGAACGGACCGCGAGCTCCAGGTTGAAGCGCACCGGCTTGCCGCCGTGGTTGGTGATGTCGATATCCTCGTGCAGCCCGCCGGCGACGGCGCGGGCGAGCACCATGCCCAGGGTGCGTTCGGCGATCGTGCCGTCCTCGGTGAGGAAGCTGCGGTTGGTGAGGTGGATGCGGGCGGCGTCGTGGGCGACGGCCCCGCCGTTCAGCAGTTCCCAGCTCTCGCCGTTGGCATACAGCGCCCAGGCGCTGATCACGCGGGTGTCGAAGAAATAGAGCCCGCGATCGGACGGCCAGCCGATCTGGCCGTCGGATTCGGAGACCAGAACCGTATGGCCCTGGTGGATGGAGATCTGCGGCGGGCCGACCTCGACTTTGAACGACATGCGGGGGGACTCCGGGACGGGGTGACGAACGTACACGGTTGCGGGAGCCGGGCGAAGCGCGGCGCTGACTGGCCGAATGGCTGTGGCCAGCCCGAAAGAGGGTGAGGAGAAAGACACTCGCCTCTCCACGACCATCCGGAGTATGGTTTGGCTGTGGATACGCAGGAGGGAACCATGTCTTTCTCCCACCCCGACGTGGAAGCCTTCCACGATCCGGACACCGGCACCGTCACCTACCTGGTCACCGATCCCGCCACGAACCGCGCCGCGGTGATCGACCCCGTGCTCGACTTCGATCCCAGATCCGCCCACACCGCGACGCGCAGCGCCGACGCCGTCATCGCCCGCATCCGCGCCCGCGGCGTCACCGTCGAGCGGCTGCTCGAAACCCACGTCCATGCCGACCACCTGTCCGGCATGCCCTATATGCGGCAAGCGGTCGGCGGCACGAGCGGCATCGGCGCCCGGATCGAGGCGGTGCAACAGGCGTTCCGCAGCATCTTCGGCTTCGACCGCAGCTTCCACGCCGACGGCAGCCAGTTCGACCACCTGTTCGCCGACGGGGAACGCTTCCGCCTCGGCAGCATCGACGCCCAGGTTCTGCACACCCCCGGCCACACCCCAGCCTGCGTGTCCTACCTGATCGGCGACGCCCTGTTCGTCGGCGATACGCTGTTCATGCCCGATTCCGGCACCGCCCGCTGCGACTTCCCCGGCGGCGACGCCGCCACCCTGTTCCGCTCCATCCGCCGCCTGCTGGCACTGCCCGCGGCCACACGGATGTTCATCTGCCACGACTACCGCCCCGGCGGCCGCCCCGCCGCCTGGGAAACCACCGTCGCCGAACAACGCGCCCACAACATCCACATCCACGACGGCATCGACGAAGCCGCCTTCGTCGCGCTGCGCACCGCCCGCGACCGAACCCTGTCCACGCCCGTGCTGATGATCCCTGCCGTCCAGGTAAACATCCGTGCCGGTGCGTTCCCACCCCCCGACCCAAACGGCGTGCGCTACCTGCGGGTGCCGATCGACGTGCTATGATGCCGGGGTGATGTCGGGGAGATGCGGCAAAGGCCAAGGGGGCTTTGCCGCATGAGCGCCAGGATAAAGGAGCGGGCGCCGTTCTTTCCCCTCTCCCTCCAGGAGAGGTCGGAGCGCGTCAGCGCTCCGGGTGAGGGTGGTGCGGCACGTCCGATGATGTGTCCGTGCGGCACGACCCTCACCCGCCGCTTCGCGGCGACCTCTCCCGGCTAGGGAGAGGTGATGTCATGGCGGCTCGATCCCTTGTCCCGGCGCGTATGGGGTTTTGCCGCATCCTCCCGGGACCTCCCATCCGGAGTCACCGCCCATGGAATGGGACGCCCCCGCGATCGTGCTGGATGCCCGCCCGTTCGGCGAGGGCGATGCGATCGCCACCGTGATGACCGAGGCGCATGGCGCCCATCGCGGCCTCGCCCGCGGGGGCACCGCGCGCGGCCAGGCTGCGGTCTGGCAGCCCGGCAACCTGGTGCAGGTGCGCTGGGTGGCGCGTCTGGCCGACCAACTCGGCAGTTTCTCGGCCGAACTCGTTCATCCGGCCGCGGCGCTGGCGATGGACGAGCCGCTTGCCCTCGCCATGCTGACCGCGGCCTGCGCGGTCGCCGCCGGCGCGCTGCCGGAGCGGGAGGCACATCCGCGCGTGTTCCAGGGCCTGGTCGCGCTGATCGCGCATCTGGCCGAGGGCGCTGCGCTGCTGCCCGACCTCGTGCGGTGGGAAGCCGCGGTGCTGACCGAACTCGGTTACGGCCTGGCGCTGGAGACCTGCGCGGTGACCGGCGCGACCACGGGGCTGGCCTTCGTCTCCCCGCGCACCGGCCGCGCCGTCACCGCGACGGGGGCGGCGACATGGAAGGCCCGGCTGCTCCCTCTGCCGGCGTTCCTGACCGAAGACGCCCCTGCCCCGCTCGCCGCCTGCTGTGACGGGCTGGCGCTGACCGGACATTTTCTCGCCCGCGACGCCTTCGGCCTGCACAACAAGCCGCTGCCGCCGGCGCGGCAGATGCTGTACGACCGGGTCGCCCTGCTCGCCCAATCGGAGTCGCCGCCGGATGCCGGATGATATCGGCCATATCGAACCCACCCTGCTCGCCGACGCGCTGAGCGAGCGCTATCTCGCCTACGCGCTGTCGACCATCATGTCGCGCTCGCTGCCGGATGTGCGCGACGGGCTGAAGCCCGTGCATCGGCGGCTGATCTACGCGATGCACCTGCTGCGGCTCGATCCCGCCTCCGGGTTCAAGAAATGCGCCCGCGTGGTGGGCGACGTGATCGGCAAGTTCCATCCGCACGGCGACGTGGCGGTGTATGAGGCGCTGGTGCGGCTGGCGCAGGATTTCGCCGCCCGCTATCCGCTGGTCGAGGGCCAGGGCAATTTCGGCAATATCGACGGCGATAACCCCGCCGCGATGCGTTACACCGAGGCGCGCCTGACCGAGGTCGCGCAGGCGCTGCTGTCCGGCATCGACGAAGACGCGGTCGATTTCCGCCCCACCTACGACGGCGAGGAATCCGAACCCGTCGTCCTGCCCGGCGCGTTCCCCAACCTGCTCGCCAACGGCGCGGCCGGCATCGCGGTGGGCATGGCGACGTCGATCCCGCCGCACAACGCGGGCGAGGTCTGCGCCGCGGCGATCCATCTGATCCGCCATCCGGACGCCACCGTCGCCGACCTGCTGGTGCACATGCCCGGCCCCGATTTCCCCACCGGCGGGCTGATGGTCGAAGACGCCGACAGCCTGCGCACCGCCTATGAGACCGGTCGTGGCGGGTTTCGCGTGCGCGCCAAATGGGCAGTCGAACAGGGCAAATACGGCGCCTGGCGGATCGTGGTCACCGAGATCCCCTACCAGGTGCAGAAATCCCGCCTGATCGAGCAGATCGCCGCCCTGCTGGAAGAGCAGCAAGCTGCCCCTGCTCGGCGACGTGCGCGACGAGAGCGCCGAAGACATCCGCCTGGTGCTGGAACCGAAGACCCGCGGCGTCGAACCCGAGGTGCTGATGGAGACCATGTTCCGCGCCACCGCGCTGGAATCCCGTTTCCCGCTCAACATGAACGTGCTGGACGCGACCCGCACGCCGCGGGTGATGTCGTTGCGCGAAGTGCTGCGAAGCCTGGCTGGCGCACCGTCAGGAGGTGCTGCTGCGCCGGTCCCGCCACCGGCTCGCCGCAATCGAGCGGCGGATGGAGGTGCTGGCCGGCTACCTGATCGTCTACCTGAACCTCGACGAGGTGATCCGCATCATCCGCGAGGAGGACCAGCCCAAGCCGCCGTTGATGGCCCGCTTCGACCTGACGGACGCGCAGGCCGAGGCGATCCTGAACATGCGGCTGCGGTCGTTGCGCAAGCTGGAGGAGATGGAACTGCGCAAGGAACACACCGCGCTCGGGCGAGAGGGGAAGGCGCTGCGCGCGCTGCTGGCCGATGCAGGGTTGCAACGGGATCGGATCGCCGCGGAGCTGGAAGAGATCCGCACCCGCTTCGGCGCCGGCACGCTCGGCGCGCGGCGCACGGCGCTCGGCGCGCCGCCGGCGGCGATCGCGATCGGCACCGAGGCGTTCGTCGAGCGCGAGCCGATCACCGTGATCCTGTCCGACAAGGGCTGGGTGCGCGCGCTCAAGGGCGCGGTGGCGGACCCGGCGGAGCTGCGCTTCAAGGAGGGCGACAAGCTGAAGCTGCTGCTGGCGTGCCAGACCACCGACCGGCTGGTGCTGTTCGCGACCAACGGCCGCGCCTTCACCTTGAAGGCGGCCGACCTGCCGCGTGGCCGCGGCGACGGCCAGCCGGTGCGCCTGCTCGCCGACCTCACCAACGAAGACGACGTCGTTGCGCTGTTCGTACCGACCGAGGGCGGGCGCTACCTGGTGGCCTCGGCGTCCGGCCGCGGCTTCGTGGTGCCGGCGGCGGAACTGCTGGCGGAGAAGCGCACCGGCAAGCAGGTGCTGCACCTGCGCCCGGGCGAGGAAGCGGCGCTGTGCGTCCCCGCCGAGGGCGACCACGTCGCGGTGGTGAGCAGCGCGCGCAAGCTGCTGGTGTTCCCGCTCGACCAGGTACCGGAGATGGCGCGCGGGGCGGGAGTGATCCTGCAACGGTTCAAGGATGGCGGGTTGGCCGATGCGCTGGTGTTCCGGCTGGCCGACGGGCTGTCCTGGCGGCTGGGGGAGAAGACGCGCACCGAGACCAACCTGCGCGACTGGCTGGGCGAACGCGGCCAGGCGGGGCGGCTACCGCCGGCGGGATTCCCGCGCTCGGGACGGTTCGGGTAGGGGGGCGCGGGGGGGGGGCGCGACGGCTTTCGCCCAGGGGCAGGTGGGAGGCCTGAAATCGGCGCGGTCCCGCATGCGCGGTTCAATTTCAAGATGGCGGACAACGACCGACGATGATCAGCACTATGTCTACGCGATAGCCCTATGAATTGCGTCAGGGCAGTGACGCGCTCTTGGCCTCGCCAACGGCACCCAACGCGGCGCCTCCGGTGCAAACATCAGGTGCGCCACGGGAACGGGTCTGCTAACCTGTGAGTGATGCCATCAACCAAATTCGGGCGCTGCTTTTGCTGCTTGAGGGTGAGGCCAGCCAGCCCCCCCCCGACAACCGAGCAACGCGCGTTTTCAGGCTTGGAACTGCCCGATATCATCTGCGACGTGATCGATCCGCTGATGCCGGAACTGAAGCCCTACGAGCTATCTTTCTACGTCCATTTTCTGAGACACTCGATCATTGAGCATGGCAAACCGTATATCCGGGTCAGCCGACGTGGCCTACAATCGGGCATAGTGAAGTCGGCATACGCAGGAAGCACCATCGGCGGAAAAGACGCCGATAATGCCGATGCGAGCTTTAAGACAGTCCGATTAGCAATAGAAGGCTTGGAGAAGGTCGGCGCTATACGGCAGGAGGGCGAACCGAACCGAGACGGTACGCTTTACCGCGTGCAGCTGCCCAAAGAGATCGAAGTTTGTCAACGCCGGCGTGCTGAACAAGCTGAGCGCCCTTCCATTACTGCGACGGAACGCCAAGCGGACTTCTACGACATTCGTGAGAACCGCCTAGAAATATATGAGCGCGACAACTACCACTGCACTGTGCCGCCCCTTGAACGTGCAGTCCTGACCCGTCGCCATCGCCCCGTCCGCCCGCCGTTCCCTGTCTCGCGACCTCAACCACACCCGCCCCGGCTTTTGCAACACAGCCACGGAAGGTGCTGATGAGCTGCTCGCCTATCTCCGCACCCACGGGATCTCGGCCAGGCCGAAGAGCGTCCGGCAAGCATCGAGTGAGGGGACGGGCCATCAGCTTCTCTCTGTCGCCAGGGATGCAAGCGCCGACCTGCTCGTCCTCGGCGGCTACGGTCACGCATCCTGGCGCGACGCCCTGTTCGGCAGCGCTACCGTCGAGTTGATCGGCGCGAACTTGCGTCCCCTCCTCCTCGCGCATTGGCCCGGCTCATTCGCGGCGAGGTCTCCTCGATGGGTCAACCCACGACGGCACGGCCGGACATGGCAGAGCGCTGGGACGAAGCCAGTCGCCCCGCGCCCGGGGCTACGGCGGCGGTGCGCCTGATCGGTTCCTGTCCCTCTCATTGCTGGAACTCGTGATCGGTGCAGTCGCCGGCCTCGGCGCCGTCATATTTCGCGGCCTCATCGACTGCCCCCTTGCAACAACAACCCGAGTGCCGACGAAAGAACGCGCATGAGAGAGCCGCCGCCGGGCATCCCGGATCCCGAGGCAGAACTGCACGCGATCCTCGACACCGTGTCCCACGCGATGATCGCGATCGACCAGACCGGATGGATCGAGCGCTTCAATCGCGGCGCCGAACGCATGTTCGGCGCGGTACCATGCGGCCGCGGACGTGCTCGGCCGCAACGTGAGCCCGCTGATGCCGCCGCCGTATGGCGACCAGCATGACGCCGGCATCCACCGCTATCTCGAGACCGGTGAGCGGCGGATCGTCGGCATCGGCGGCGTGATCCTCGGGCGGCGCAAGGACGGCAGCTCGGCCTGCCGTGCCGTCATCGAGAGCCACGGCGGTCCGATCGCCCCGGCGCCCTGCCCGGGGGCCGGCACCATCTATTCCTTCACCCTCCCCGCGGTGGCGCCCGCCGGATCCGAAACCGCAGCGGCGCGGCCCTGATACGCGAAGACGGACTTCGCCCGCTTCGCCGGCCGGCATTGATCTGCATCAATGTCCTGGCGACCAGCGGGGGGTTCAATCTCCCTGGGTCGGACGGGCCCCAGCGGCGGAGCTGACATCTCCGTCCTCTGATGGCTCGAACACCAAGCAAACGAGGAGGTGACGATGCCGTTCGATGGATCAGAGATCAGCAATATGGTATCGGCGCCCTCGCCGCGGGTCCTTGCCGGTCTTCCGCGCGCCTGGTACCAGCGTACGAAGTCGTGGTTCTCCGTCGCTTTGCTGCGCGGGCTCATACCGGCCATGCGCACACCGGGACAGGTGGCGTCCGACTGCCGGGTCGTTGCTCTGCTGACCCAGGCGCGGGCGCTCGTTGCCGACGAAACCCATTGGGTGCAGGGACGCTATGCCACTACGGATCACAGATATTGCGCCATCGGTGCGGTACGTGCAGCAGCACGCGGGACGTTCGGGTGGTATACATCCCGCGAAACACAGCGCCTTTTGCATCGGGAGGCCGGCTGTGCGGGCTATCCCACGATGGAAAGCCTGAACGACCACTCGACCCACCGTCAGGTTCTGGCGACATTCGACGCTGCCATCTCCATCGCTTCGAAACGGGTACACTGAGCAGCACCGCCCGCGGCTCGCGCGGGCGACTGCCTGGTTCGTGGCGCAGATTCTGGTCTGTTGAGGAAAGCGCGATGCGCAAGCTTCCTGAATTTTTCGACCGCATGGTTGGCGCCCCCGTTGTCCACGCGCATGCGGCAAGACCAGCAGAGCTGGACCGCCTTCTTAATGACCCAAGCGCGCCGATCGACGCTGACCGCGTATGGTTACTCATCAGCGAGGTCGCCAACGACGAACGAAGAATGCAGTGGTCGACGTCGCCCGTGGACGGATAGATCAGGACGTGTGCGCTACGGCTGCCCCGCTTCGCGGCACATCTCTGCAAGGATACCGCCCGAAGCGTCCCGCGGTAAGGCGGACCCAGGCACGCGGTGCGGCCGACAGCTCCCGCGTGGCGTTGCCCGGCGCGAGCCGGCAACAACGGAGCGGCCAGTCGACGTCTCTTCTCTCCCCGGCTTGGGGACGCCGGAAGCTTTCGATCGGGTATTCTTGGGCGCCGGCCGCTGCGACCTGGCGGATACCACCAAGCTGCGCCGCCGGATCGAGCGCGGTTGACGGGACTTCAAGCAGGGGGCGGGAATTGGCCACTGTGACGGTTACGATCGACGCGACTTTCATCATCACGCCGCGGCGTGCGGCATTACCGACCTGTGCCGCTTCCGGCGTACGCTGCGCGCCATTCGTCCTGCCTGCCGATCTCGGGCAATATCTTGGGCCGGGGCGACGATCACGCAGGACATACCGGAGGCGCTCCGGATGACCGCCGCGTTTCTCGTGATCATCGTCTGCGGCGTGTGTGCGCTGCTGTACGGGCTGGTGAGCAGCCGCCAGGCCTTGGCTGCCGACGCGGGCACGGCTCGCATGCAGGAGATCTCCACCGTCCTGCGGGAGATTTCCCGGGCCTATCTAAACCGGCAGTACGTCATCATCACCATCGTGGGCGCGGTGGCAGGGGTCTTCCTTGGTTTCGTCCTCGGCGTCGACGTCGCGATCGGCTTCCTCGTCGGATCGATCCTGTCGGGCGCGGCAGCATATATCGGCATGAACGCTTCGGTGCGTAGCAACCTGCGCGTCACCCAGGCATCGCGCAACGGGCTGACGGCCGGGCTCGGCCTCGCCCTCAGGGTGGGCGCGATGACCGGGTTGCCGGTGGTCGGCCTCGCCTTGCTCGGAGTCACGAGCTGTTATGCCATTCTACGTGACACGCTCCCCGGACCGGACTTGCGGGCTGTGCTCGAGCCACTGGTCGGCCTGTCTTTCGGTGCCAGCCTGATTTCTCTCTTCGCCCGGCTCGGCGGCGGCATCTTCGCCAAGGGTGCCGACGTTGGCGCCGACTTCGTTGGCAAAGTCGAGCTCGGCATCCCGGAAGATGACCCCCGCAATCCCGCCGTGATCGCCGACAACGTGGGCGACAACGTCGGTGACTGCGCCGGCATGGCCGCCGACCTGTTCGAGACTTACGTCGTCACCGTCGTCGTGACGATGCTGCTGGCGGCGAGTCTCTTCACCGGCGCAACGCGTGATCGAGTGTTGATGCTACCGCTCGGCATCGGCGCGGTCGGTATCCCGGCCTCAATCGTCGGCTCCTATTTCGTTAGGCCGGGTGCCGACAACGGTATCGCGAAGACGTTGTACAGGGGACTTCTGGTCACCGGCGGGCTGTCGGTGATCGGCGTCGCGATCGTCATCGACTGGTTCGTAGGCTGCACCACGCCGCTCGTGCAGAGCGGCGCAACTTCAATTACCGGGTTCGATCTTTTGGTATGCGCGCTGATCGGTGTCGCCCTCACCGCGGCGGTCGTCGTCATTAATGTATACTATACATCGAGTGATTGCCGCCCTGTGCGCAGCATCGCTGGCGCATCCACCACCGGGCATGGCACGAACGTGATCCAGGGCCTCGCGATCGCGATGGAGGCCACCACCGCACCGGTGATCGTGATCGTAATTGCCATCATCCTGTCCTTTCTGATGGCTGGACTGTTCGGTATCGCGATTGCCGCGACCACGATGCTTGCGCCCGCCGGGCTGATCATGGCACTCGATGCCTTTGGGCCAGTGGTGGACAACGCTGGCGGGATCGCCGAGATGGCGGACTTGGCAAGTAACGTGCGGGTCACCACCGACACACTCGATGCGGTCGGTAACACCACCAAAGCAGTGACCAAGGGCTACAGCATCGGTTCGGCGGGGCTTGCCTCGCCCGTGTTGTTCGCGGCCTACACGCAGGAACTGCGGCACGACTTTCCTTTCCTGCACGTCACTTTCCTGCTTGCGGACCCATACGTCGTCATCGGCCTCTTCATCGGCGGCCTGCTGCCCTACTTGTTCGGGGCGATGGGTATGTCCGCGGTAGGACGTGCCGCCGGCACCGTGGTGGTGGAAGTGCGCCGCCAGTTCCGCGAACTGCCCGGCATCATTGAAGGCACAAGCAAACCCGAATACGGCCGGGTGGTCGATATGCTAACGCAGCGCGCGGTCCGCGCAATGGTCGTGCCGTCGCTGCTTCCGGTGCTGGCCCCGGCGCTCTTTTGGCTGATGATCTGGGGCATCGGCGGCGACGCGCACGCCTTCGCGGCGCTAGGGGCGATGCTGCTTGGCACCATCGTCACCGGGCTGTTCGTCGCCATCTCCATGACCTCGGGTGGCAGCGCCTGGACCAACGCGGAGAAATATATTGAGGCAGGGCATTACGGCGGCAAAGGCTCCGATGCGCACAAGGCCGCCGTGACCGGCGATGCCGTGGGTGACCCGTACAAGGACACTGCCGGTCCAGCGGTCAACCCGATGATCAGGATCATCAGCATCGTGGCGCTGCTGCTGTTGGCGGTCCTGGGGAATTGGCTGCACTGAGCTCCTGCCGGTTCCCTGGGTGCTCCGGCCAGCGTGGGATCTCGCCCGCTGTGTCCGCCAGTGATTGACCCAGATCAATGCGGGCGGCGGAGCCGCCCTCTATCGACATCTCTGTCCAGGGTTGCAGACAACGGAGTTCCGACGGATGCCCGAAGGAGCGGCAAGTCGCGTCCGTGCAGCGCCACGCTACCCGCGGATCGTCAAGCCGCGCGGCACGGGCGGTGCGCCGGCCAATCTGCTCAACTACGAACAGACGTGCGACCGCTTCAGCTGGGCCGCGGCACGCGCGCTGTTGGACGGGCTGCCAGGGGGACGCGGGCTGAACATTGCGCACGAGGCAGTCGATCGCCATGCGGCGGGCTCGCGCGCGGATCGGGACGCTTTGCGTTGGATCGGTCAAGCCGGCGGCCGGCGCAGCCTGACGTATCGCGACCTCCGGACGGAGACCAACCGGTTCGCCAATGCGCTGCGCAGCCTCGGCGTTCCGGCGGGCGGCAGTGTGTTCGTGCTGGCCGGACGCATCCCCGAGCTCAGCATCACTGTTCTCGGGGCGCTGAAAGCCAAATGCGTCGCCTCGCCGCTGTTCTCCGCTTTTGGGCCCGAACCGATCGCGACCAGGCTCCGGATCGGCGAGGGCCGCGTGCTTGTGACCACGGAGCCGCTCTACCGTCGCAAGGTCGCTTCCTTGCGCGCACAGCTACCGCTGCTAGAGCAAGTCATCCTAGTGGCGGAGCCGGGCCAAGGTGCGACCGACGTCCCGGGAACGCACGACTGGCACCGTCTGGTCGAAACGCAGAGCGCGGAGTTCATTATCCCGCCCACCGATCCTGAGGATCGCGCCCTTTTGCATTTCACCAGCGGCACCACTGGAACGCCGAAAGGTGCCATCCATGTGCACGAGGCGGTGGTGACCCACAACATCACCGGGCGTTACGCACTCGACCTGCACGACGACGATATATTCTGGTGCACCGCTGATCCAGGCTGGGTCACCGGCACGAGCTACGGGATCATTGCCCCGTTGACCAACGGCGTGACCGGCCTCCTTGCCGAGGCGGAGTTCGATGCCGCCACCTGGTACGGCATCCTGCAAAACGAACGCGTCAACGTGTGGTACACGGCTCCCACAGCGATCCGCATGATGATGAAACTGGGGGTCGAAGCGGTGCACGGCTACGATCTGTCCACGCTGCGCTTCCTCGCCAGCGTCGGCGAGCCACTGAACCCGGAAGCCGTGGTCTGGGGGCAGGAGGCATTCGGCCGGCCATTCCACGACAATTGGTGGCAGACGGAAACCGGCGGCATCATGATCGCCAATTTCGCCGCAATGGACGTGAAGCCGGGCTCGATGGGCCGGCCGCTCCCGGGCATCGAGGCCGCGATCGTGCAGCGCACGCGGGACGGCAGCGTCACTCCGGTCGAACAGCCGATGACGGAAGGCGAATTGGCGTTGAAGGCCAACTGGCCCTCGATGATGCGCGGCTATCTGCATGAGGAGGAGCGTTACCGAAAATGCTTCGTCGGCCCGTGGTACCTGACCGGCGATCTCGCGATGCGAGACGAGGAAGGGTACTATTGGTTCGTTGGCCGCGCCGATGACGTGATCAAGTCTTCCGGCCATCTGATCGGGCCGTTCGAGGTCGAAAGCGTGCTGATGGAGCACCCGGCGGTCGCCGAGGTCGGCGTCATCGGCAAGCCCGACCCGATGGCCGGCGAGATCGTCAAGGCCTTCGTTGCGCTGAAACCCGGCTTCGTCCCGTCCGAAGCGCTGCGCCGTGATCTGCTCGGGCACGCCCGCAAGCGACTCGGAGCCGTGGTGGCACCGAAGGAGATCGACTTCCGCACCACGCTCCCGCGCACCCGCAGCGGCAAGATCATGCGCCGCCTGCTCAAGGCTCGCGAACTTGGTCTGCCGGAGGGTGACCTCTCCACCCTGGAAAGTGACGCGTCATGACAGCAAAGCTACGTTTGGACCACGCACATACGGGCGAGCTCCTCACCACCATGCTGCGCATCCGCCGGTTCGAGGAGAAATGCTTCGAGCTTTACCAGAGCGAGAAGATCCGCGGTTTCATGCATCTCTACGACGGCGAGGAAGCGGTTTCCGTCGGCGTCATCGCGTCCTTGCAGCCGGCGGACGCCCTCGTCGCCACCTATCGCGAGCACGGCCAGGCGCTGGCCCGTGGGATCGGGATGGACGTGCTTATGGCGGAGCTGTACGGCAGGCTACAGGGCACCTGCCGCGGACGGGGAGGCTCGATGCACATCTTCGACCGCGCACGGCGCTTCTATGGTGGCAACGCGATCGTCGGCGGCGGTTTGCCGCTCGCGGTTGGGATCGCGATGGGCGACAAGATCCTGGGGCGGAAGACCGTTACCGCCTGCTTTTTCGGCGAAGGCGCGGTGGATGAGGGCTCGTTCCACGAGAGCATGAACCTTGCCTCGCTCTGGAAACTGCCGGTCCTGTTTGTGTGCGAGAACAATCTCTACTCCATGGGCATGGCGCTGGACCGTGCCGAGGCGGAGACGGACGTCGCGCGCAAGGCCGCCGGCTATCGCATGACGAGCGAGGCGGTGGACGGCATGGATGTCGTCGCCGTCGAAGTCGCCGCCCGTCGGGCCGTTGACGCCGTGCGCGAGACCGGCGCGCCCCGGTTGCTGGAATGCCGCACGTATCGCTACCGTGCGCATTCGATGTTCGACGCGCAGCTCTACCGTAACAAGGAGGAGATCGAGATCTGGCGGCAGAAGGATCCGATCCAGCGGCTGCAGGCCTGGCTGGCACAGAGCGGCCTGATGCATGCCGACGAGATCGCCCGGATCGAAGCCGACGTCACCGCCGAGATCGAAGCCGCCATCGCCTTTGCGGAGGCCGGCACACCCGAACCGGTCGAGGAGTTGGAGCGCTTCACCACCATGGACGAGGTGCCGCAATGAGCGCCGCTGCGACGTCGGAGTCATACTCCCTCACTTACCGCGAGGCCTGCAAGCAGGCGATCCGCGCCGCGATCCTCGCTGATCCTCGGGTGTTCCTGATGGGCGAGGACGTGGCGCGCTACGGCGGCTGCTACGCCGTCAGCAAAGGCTTGGCCGCGGAACTCGGCGAAGATCGCATCCGTGATACGCCGCTATCGGAGGCCGGCTTCGTCGGCGCCGGGATCGGCGCGGCACTCGCAGGCTTGCGCCCGATCGTCGAGATCATGACGGTGAATTTCAGCCTTCTGGCGCTGGACCAGATCGTCAACAGCGCGGCGACCATCCCGCACATGTCAGGCGGGCAGTTCGCGGTGCCGCTGGTCATCCGCATGGCGACCGGCGCCGGGCGCCAACTCGCGGCGCAACACTCGCATAGCCTGGAGGGGTGGTACGCCCATATCCCCGGCCTCAAAATCCTGGCGCCGGCGACCGTCGAGGACGCGCGGCACATGCTGCAGCCGGCGCTCGACGACCCCAACCCGGTGCTTATTTTCGAGCATGTGATGCTCTACGGCCGCGAGGACGCACTCGATCCGAACATGATCGGAGTGGACATCGCCTCGGCGCGCATCCGCCGGCCGGGGAGCCACGTCACCCTGGTGACCTACG
Source organism: uncultured Pseudomonadota bacterium (assembly GCA_963832525.1). Classification (GTDB taxonomy): domain Bacteria; phylum Pseudomonadota; class Alphaproteobacteria; order Acetobacterales; family Acetobacteraceae; genus JAJZVS01. The sequence goes on along the minus strand of CAWHUC010000005.1, from coordinate 198,569 downwards.
GCGGTTCGCTGTTCAAGACGCTGGAAGCGGCCGAGACGTTGCATCGAGAGGGCATCGAAGCCGAGGTGATCGACCTCCGGGTGCTCCGCCCACTCGATATGACGACGGTTCTCGGCTCGGTCGCGCGTACCCGTCGGGCGGTGATCATCGAGGAGGGATGGCGGTCGGGATCGCTGTCGGCGGAAGTCGCCGCCCGCATCGCCGAGCAAGCGTTCTACGACCTCGATGCGCCGGTGCGCCGCATTTGCGCCCGCGAAGTGCCGATCCCCTATGCCGCACATATGGAGCAGGCGGCGCTGCCGCAGGCGGCTGAGATCGTCGCCACCGCGCGTGCCCTGGTGAAAGGCGAATGACCGACTTCCGCATGCCCTCGCTCGGCGCCGACATGGAGGCGGGCAAGCTCGTCGAGTGGCTGGTCAAGCCTGGCGACAAGGTGAAACGCGGCGACGTGATCGCGGTGGTGGAGACACAGAAGGGCGCAATCGAGATCGAGGTCTTCAACGACGGCTCCGTCTCGGAGATTGTGGTGCCGGTCGGCACACGCGTTCCTGTCGGTACCGTGCTGGCACGGCTCGCCGCTGCGCCGGGGGCGCCGGCACGGCCATCCCCGCCGCCACTGTCCCCGACTGCGCCGCAGGCGCGACCGGCGGCGCCGGCCCTGGCGACGGCGCCGGAACACAAGGCGAGTTCTCCGGCGGCCCGGCGGCTCGCCGCCGCGCGTGGCGTGGACGTTGCACGTCTGGCGGGAAGCGGACCCGGCGGTGCGGTGACGCTTGCGGATGTCGAAGCCGCAGCACCTGCCGCTCCGCGGGCCAGTACCCCGCCGCGCCGCGCCGGCTTTGATCGCGCCGCGATGCGCCAGGCGATCGCCAGCGCCATGAGCCGCTCCAAGCGCGAGATCCCGCATTACTACCTGAGCGAGACGATCGACGTCGCCGCCGCACTCGCGCGGCTGGACCGGCTGAACCGCGAGCGCCCGCCGCCTGACCGCATCCTGCCGGCGGCGCTGTTCGTGCGTGCCGTCGCGCTGGCGCTCGCAAGGAGCCCCGAGTTGAACGGATTCTGGGAGGACGGGCGTCTCCGCCCTGCAGCGGCGGTGCATGTCGGCTGGGCGATCGCGCTGCGCGGCGCCGGGCTGATTGCCCCGGCGATCCACGATGCGGACCGCCGTTCGCTCGACGAGGTGATGGCCGCAATGCGGGACCTCGTTCTGCGTGCGCGCAGCTCCGGCTTGCGCAGCTCGGAATTGACCGATCCGACGATCACCGTGACCAGTCTCGGCGATCGCGGCGCCGAGGCGGTCTGGCCGATCATCTACCCGCCGCAAGTTGCCATGATCGGCATCGGGCGGATCGTCGACCGCCCGTGGATCGTTGGAAAATCCATTGCGCCCCGACCTGTCGTTACGGTGACCCTGGCAGGCGATCATCGAGCGAGCGACGGGCACCTCGGCGGCCTGCTCCTGGCCGAGATCAACCGCCGCCTGCAGGAGGCCGACACACTATGACCGAAGCCGAAGCCAGGCAGATCGTGCTCGATGCGCTGTCCGGCATCGCCCCGGAGGGCGACTTCGCCAATCTGACGGGAGATATGGTGCTGCGTGACGAACTCGATCTCGAATTCGATGGATTTTCTGAACTTCATCGTCGCATTGCACGAGCGCACACGGATCGACATTCCAGAGGTGGACTACCCGAAGCTCGCCACCCTCGAGGGCGCGATCGCTTACCTCCGCCGCTGACGATCGCGGCAAAGTCGCGCACATCGTGCCGCCGCCATCGCCCGCACCTTCAATGTCCACCCGGCAACCATCCATCGCTGCCTCAACGCGCCCCAGACCGTCAATCCGGCCTTATGGGCTCTGTTGCAAACGCCGGGGCGGGTGTGGTTGGAGGAGCCGGGCGGGACCTCGAGCGCTGGGCAGCATGCTGAGGACGGGCAGGGACGAGGCGTTCAAGGGGCGGCACTTCACGGCCGAGGTAATCCTGTGGGTGCTGCGGTGGTATCTGGCGTTCCCGATCAACTATCGCGATCTGGCTGAGATGCTGTTGGATCGTGGGGTCGCGGTCGACGACGCCACCGTGTTTCGCTGGGTGTAGGCCTACGTCGTGACGCTGGAGCAGCGGGTCCGTCGACATTCACGGCCATGCACCGGCTCCTGGCGGGTCGACGAGACGTATATCAAGGTCAAGGGCGCCTGGACGTATCTGTATCGGGCGGTGGACAAGAACCCGGCCTATCCGCGAGCGGCGACCGAGATGAAGTGGACGGGTGAGCTCCGGCGCTTCTCGCGTCCGCGGCAGTGCAAATATTTGAACAACATCGTTGAGCAGGATCATCGGCGGATCAAACGGCTGCTGCGGCCGGGCCTCGGCTTCGGCAGTTTTGCCAACCCCCGCCGGCCCATGGCATCTACGATCTTGCCGCCAATGCCGGCTGGGTCAGCGTCGGCATGGACCATGACACGTCCGCCTTTGCGGTGCCGACGATCCGCCGCTGGTGGCAGGAGATCGGCTGCACGCGCTACCCCGGCGCCACGCGCCTGGTAATCACCGCCGACGGTGGCGGCGGCAACGGTTCTCGGGTGCGACTGTGGAAGCGCGAGTTGCAATGCCTCGCGACCGAACTTGGCATCGCCATCGAAGTTCACCACCTGCCGCCCGGCACCAGCAAGTGGAACAAGATCGAGCACCGCCTGTTCTCGTTCATCAGCATGAACTGGCGGGCCAAGCCGTTGGTCAGCTACCGCGTCATCATCGACCTGATCAGCGCCACCACCACCGATACCGGCCTTACCGTGCGCTGTGAACTCGACACCAATGCCTATCCCAAGATCATCACCATCTCCGAGCAGGAGATGGCTGCAATCAATATCAGCCGCGCCGACTTCCACGGCGAGTGGAACTACACGATCCGGCCAACCCACACCATAGATAGAGCAGTTGATTCCTGACGGCCCCTTAGTCTTACTGTGTCGTAAACTTCTTGACCGATTCGGCGCGGATTTGTCAGGGATGGAGATTCTCACTCGTGGAGGCGGGTCGTGGGTCTCGAATTGGGCGTGGACGGCAGCGAATCACGGTTCGCGGCCTATGTCGAGGCGCTCACGTCGACGCTCGGTCACGCCGACCGCGCGGCGCCGTTCCGGTCCTATTGTGCCGGACTGCTGCTGCCGGGCGATCGCAAGAGCGTTGAGCCGATGGCCGCGCGCGTGCAGCCGGGGCGCGTGCAGGCGGCGCATCAGTCGCTGCATCACTTCGTGGCAAAGTCCGATTGGTCCGACGATGCGGTGCTCGGGGCGGTGCGTGCCCGCGTCCTGCCGATCATCGAGCAACGCGGTCCGATCCGCGCGCTCATCATCGACGACACCGGCATGCCGAAGAAGGGCAAGCACTCGGTCGGGGTGGCGCGGCAGTACTGCGGACAGCTCGGCAAGCAGGACAACTGCCAGGTCGCGGTGAGCTTGTCAGCCGCCAACGACCATGCCAGCCTGCCGATCGCCTACCGTCTGTATCTGCCGCATGAGTGGGTCGATGACCCCGACCGGCGCGCCCAGGCGGGCGTGCCCGACGATGTCGTGTTCCAGACCAAGCAGCAGATCGCGCTGGACCAACTGCGTGCCGCCCGCGCAGCCGGGATCGATGCCGAGGTGGTGTTGGCCGACGCGGGGTACGGCAACGACACGGACTTTCGCGACGGCATCACCGGGATCGGCCTTGCCTATGCTGTCGGTATCCAATCCTCCACCAGCCTGTGGCCGCCCGGGGTGGAACCGCTGCCGGCCAAGCCATGGAGCGGGCGGGGTCGTCCGACGTCCGCGATCCGTCGCGACGGAGCGCATCAGCCGGTCTCGGCCAGGCAACTGGCGCTCGACCTTCCCCAAAAGGCGTGGCGGCGGGTCACCTGGCGCGAAGGGACCAACACCAAACTCGCTTCGCGCTTCGCGGCGGTGCGTGTGCGTCCCGCGCATCGCGATTATCACCGTTCCACACCACGTCCTGAGGAATGGTGCCTGATCGAATGGCCCGCGGACGAAGCCGAGCCGACGAAATACTTTCTGTCCACACTGCCAGAAAACATCAGCCGGCGCGCACTGGTGAACGCTACCAAGCTGCGCTGGCGGATCGAGCGGGATTACCAGGACCTCAAGCAGGAACTTGGGCTCGGCCATTACGAGGGGCGAGGGTGGCGTGGCTTTCACCATCACGCCACGCTGTGCATCGCCGCCTACGGATTCCTGATCTCCGAAAGGGGAGCGATTCCCCCCTCAGGACCATGCAACACCGTTCTCATCCAAGAGCATCGCCTTCCCAACGGTTATCGACCCCGCGGATCCCCCGATCCGACCTGAACGTCATGTCCCGACCTCGATCACATCTGTCCGGATCGCGATAGCGCGTGCCATCGCAAGAACACTGCCGCGCTGCCCTTGCTGCCAGCAGGCCACACGCAGGATGCGCCTTATGACACAGTAAGACTAGGCGACGGCGAAAAGGTCCACTTTCCAGCCGGCGACGACCATGGCGCGCTGGAGTTCGGCCATGAATCGTTGCGTAACCGTGATGCCGACGGAGCGCGGCCAGGGTCGGCCAATGAAGTGCCGTCCCAGCACATCCAGCACGGCCTCCCGTTCCGGGACATCCAAACCGCCATCGAGAGAGGCATCCGCGTAGCCGGCATTCAGGCGCCGTACCAGCTTCGGGTCTTCCTCGACGATGACCCGCAGAGCGAAATTGGAGGGCGGCGACATGCGGCGCTGCTCCAGTTCCCAACGGCAACACGCCAACGGAGCGGACAACAGGGTGATCAAGCGGCTCTCCATGGCCGGCAAACACGCGGTCGGCCGGGCCGAACCTATATGGGTGAGGAAATCAATCCTACCAGCCCTCGGCGCCGATCCTGCCGGGCGTCGCGGCGACGGGCGGTGTCAACGCCACCGCGTGTTCGCTGCCCAAGGCGAGGTCAGGCCGGCCATCGCCTGCGACCGGGCGATCCGCTCCTCCGTCGGTGGATGGGTGGCGAACAGGCCCGCCGGACCCGCGCCATGCAGGTGATCGTTATCGTCAGCGTATCGCGATTGCGCACATGCGCGAGCTCCTGCGCCAGCACGCCGGCAAGTTCCTCCTCCGGCACCGGCAGTGCGAACGACGCTGGCCGAGGTCGGCGGCAATACTCTCAGGTAGCAGTACCCTCGGGTACCGGCGACCTCCCAGGCCGGGACGGCGGTCCCGGCCTGGCCCTGCGGCATCGCGAGCGCGCGGCAGGCCGCCTCGCGCCCCCGCACCACGCGTCGACCGCGTGCGTCGCCGGCGGTCTCAGTGACGATGGTGCGGCGGCCTTCCGGCCTGGTATCGCGGTGGAAATAGACAATCACCCAGTCCCCGGTCCGCCCCAGCCGATGGGCAAGCGCGGTGTTGGAGTAGAAGGCGGTAAAGTGCCAAGAGCCCCGCTCGGTGTGCAGCACCGGCAGCCAGGCGTCGTGCGCCGGGTTGAAGCGTTTCGGCGCGATCCGGGGCAGAAGGTCACGGGCGGCCTTGTCGCGATACTCGCGATCGACATCCAGCAGCTCCGCCACGCCCGGCTCTTCCGTCGGAGGCGACGCCGGCGGTCGCAACCGTGCCAGCAACGCGGAAAGGGCGTTGCGAACCATCGCTGCCCGCCGCGCGCCGAAGCCGTGGAGCTGCTCCAGCCGCCCATCGTGCGCGGCCTGTTCCAGCTCCTCCAGCGAGTCGAGATGCAAGTTTTCATGGATCTGCTGCGCGAGCGCCGGACCGATGCCGGGAACGGAGCAGAACAGCGCTTCCGGATCGGCGTCCCCTTTCAACCGTTCCAGGAAGCTCCAGCGACCCGTCGCCAGCATTTCGGCGATTGCCCCGGCAATCGACGGGCCGATGCCGGGGATTGCGTCCAACGCCGTCCGCCCGCCGGTATCGGCGGTGCTACGCAGGTCGACATCGAGTTGCTCCACCGCCTCGGCGGCGCGGCGATAGGCGCTGACGCGGAACGGGCTCGCCCCCTGCGCTGCCAGCAGCACGGCCGCCTGGCGCAACCGCTCCGCGACCCAGCTGCTGGTCGCCGGCGCGTCACCGGCCGGTACGGCAGGTGCCGGGGCGGCGGTCACGGCCATGGTGCGGCTGGCACCGTCATGGCAGCTCGCCCGGCGAGGCGCCAGCGCCGAACTGGTAGAGGCCCTTGTGCAGCACGTCGTGCAGGTCGGGATCGTCGAGCAGCCGCGCGGCGATCGCCTCGTCCGACAGGCCGGCGGCCTCGGTACACGCCGTAGCGACGTCGGGGACGGCGTAACGGCCGCCCCCGGTTTCCGCCACGGTCCAGAGTTTCTCGCGGATCTCGCGCGGCAGCGCAGCGATCGCCTCGCGCAGTGCGACAAAGGGCGGCGTCGCCGACAACACGGGGTCCATCGCCAAGGCGCCCGCGGGGTTGTGGGGTCCGCGTTCAGGTTCCGGCTCACCGAGCCCGGTCTCGGGCACTTTTTCCAGCAAGCGGTCGCGCAGCACCCGCAGATCGACAGCGAGCTCGGCGACGTGACGGATTTCCAGCACGTCGAGTTCGTGCAGCATCGGATTCCCTCCGCATCCTGCCGAAGCAAACACCAAGATCGTCAACTGGCGACGACTGCGATCAGCCTGCATTGATATGGATCAAGATATAGTAGCGGCGAGACAACGCCTCCTGCTCGGGCAGCAGGTCGAACAGCAGGGTGGCGATCCACCGCGCGTTCAGCGCCCGGGCGACCAGCCGGTTGCGCGGGCTATGGCGGCTGCTGCCGCTGCCGTGCGCGAACAGCACCACGCCGATCGTGGCCGGCGGCACGACCAGGTCGCCGTCGAGCCCGACCGGGGGGAGTTTGAGAGCCCGGGCCGCCGCCGAGGATGAGGAATGGATCGTGGTCTCCTTCCGATCAGGCGCGCCTGCCGCGTCGCGCCATCGGCTCCTGTGCAACCGTCGTGTTCCGGGAGATTGATCCATATCAACCCGCCGCCGCATCGGCGGCGCTATCAACAGGTTTGGCTGACCCGGCGGGATCGCGTGTCCATGAACGAAGAACGGGATATCCTGGATCACGTCCGCAAGGCGTTGCACAGCGAACCGCGTGTGCGCCCGGTCGGCGGGCCGCTGCATCTCAACCTCGCCGGCAGCGACCTCGCCATCGAGGGCGAGGTCGATCACATCGCCGGCAAGAAGCTCGCGCTCGAAGCTGCGGCGCGCGTGCCCGGCGTCGCGACCATCACCGACCGGCTGCGGGTGCACGCCGCGACGCCGATGGGCGACGGCGCCATCCGCGACCAGGTACGCGACGGGCTGCTGGAAGAGCCGGCGCTCGCCGACTGCGGAGTGCGCGTTCAGGTGAAAGGCGAAATCGAGATCGCCCGCGCCCCCGCCGACCCGGCCGGGACGATCGATATCGACGTCGCAGACGGCGTGGTCACCCTCGACGGCGAGGTCCCGGGGCTCGGCCTGAAACGCCTTGCCGGCGTGATCGCCTGGTGGGTGCCGGGATCGCGCGACGTGATCAATGGCATCGGCGTCACCCCGCCGGAAACCGACACCGAGGCCGCGGTTACCGACGCGGTGCGCCAGGTGCTGGAGAAGGATCCGTTCGTCGACGCCGAAAGCATCATCGTCACCACCCGTCGCGGCGTGATCTATCTGGACGGCACAGTGCCGCGCGACGCCGAGCGTGCACTCGCCGAGGCCGACGCCTGGTACGTGTTCGGGATCGACCGCGTGGTGAACCGGCTGGGCGTGCACGTGTGACGGCACGCCGCGTCACGCTGTTCCTTGCCGGCGATGTCATGCTGGGACGCGGGATCGACCAAATCCTGCCGCACCCGGGCGATCCTCGGTTGCACGAGAGCCACGCGGCCTCCGCCGAGGTCTACGTCGGTCTGGCGGAGATGGCACATGGCCCGATCCCGCGCCGTGCCGGCTTCGACTATGTCTGGGGCGACGCGCTCGCCGCGCTGGAGGCGGCGCAGCCGGATCTGCGCATCGTCAACCTGGAAACCAGTGTCACGACGAGCGACGCGGCCTGGCCGAAAGGGATCAACTACCGGATGCATCCGGCCAATGTTCCCTGCCTGACGGCGGCGCGGATCGACTGCTGCGGGCTGGCGAACAACCATGTGCTCGACTGGGGCGAGGCGGGGCTTGCCGAGACGCTCGCGAGCCTGCGCGGCGCCGGGCTCCGCCCTGCAGGGGCGGGTCGCACCGAGGCGGAGGCCGCCGCGCCGGCCGTCCTGCCCTTGCCCGCGGGCGGGCGCGTGCTGGTCCACGCCTTCGCCGCCGGGGACTGCGGCGTGCCGCCGCTCTGGGCCGCCACCGCCACGCACCCCGGCATCGCCCTGCTCCCCGACCTCGCCGTATCGACCGCCACGCGCATCGGCGCAGCGGCGCGGGCGGCACGACGGCCGGGCGATCTGCTGGTCGCCTCCATCCATTGGGGCGGCAACTGGGGCTGGGACGTTCCCGACCGGCATCGTGCCTTTGCGCATGCCCTGCTGGACGGCGGCTTCGACCTTCTGCACGGGCATTCCTCGCATCACGCGAAAGGGATCGAGCTCTATCGCGGCAAAGTGATCCTCTATGGCTGCGGCGATTTCATCAATGACTACGAGGGGATCGGCGGGTACGAGTCGTTCCGTCCCGACCTGGCGGTGATGTACCTGGCGTCCCTGCATACCGCGGACGCGCCGGTGCGGCTGACGCTGGTTCCCTTCCAGGTTCGGCGGTTCCGCCTGCATCGTGCGACGACCGCGGACGTCGCCTGGCTGTATGCGACCCTGGCGCGGGAAAGCGCAGCCTGGGGCACGACCCTCACCCTGCAAGCCGACGCGACCCTTGCCGTAGAGCCCGTCTGACATGCCGGAACTGCCCGATGTCGAAATGTTCCGCCGCGCCGCCGAGCGCTGCTGCCGCGGCCGGGAGATCGCCCGCGTCGTGGTCAACGACCCCGGCAGCATCGATGGCGTGACGGCCGCCGCCCTGCAGCGCCGGCTGCATGCGGCACGGCTGCAGGCCTTCCGGCGCCACGGCAAGCATCTGCTCGTGCGGCTCGATCCGCCCACCGTGCTGACCATGCATTTCGGCACCAACGGCGCGCTGCGTCCGCTGGCGCAGGGCGAGACGGAGCCGGCCTCCACCCGGCTGCGGTTCGATTTCACCGACGGCAGCGGGCTCGCCTATGTCAACCCGCGGCGGATCGGCCGGGTCAGCCTGGCGCCCGACGAGGCGGCGTTCGTGGCCGCCGCCGGGCTTGGCCCCGACGCGCTGGACCCGGGGTTCGACGCCGCCGCTTTCGCGGCTGCCCTGGCCGGGCGCCGTCAGGCGCTGAAGACCGTGCTGATGGACCAGGTGCGGATGGCCGGCATCGGCAACATCTATGCCGATGAGATCCTGTTCCAGGCCGGGCTGCCCCCCGACGTTCCCGCGCGGGCGCTGGACGCGGCGCAGACCTGCCGGTTGTTCGCGACGATGCGGCTGGTGCTGCAGGCGGCAATCGACCATGGCGTCGGCGCCGAGACCGGGCAGGCGGGCGCGCCGACGGGATGGCTTCTGCCGGAGCGGCACAAGGGCGGCCATTGCCCGCGCTGCGGCAGGCCGCTGCGGACCGAAACGCGGGGTGGTCGGACCGGCTATTTCTGCCCCCATTGCCAGCCGGCGCTGACTTCCGAGGCCGGGCGTGTTTGATCCAGATCAATCGGCCGGGACGACGGCCGCCCTAACCTCGACGCGACAGGCGGCCATGGCCGACAGCAGACGGAGCGGGTGCGGTGGCGTACAAGCAGGTTTTGTTCGGTTCCGCAGCACGTGAACGGATTCTCCGCGGCGCCACCCAGCTCGCGGATGTGGTGCGCGTCACCCTCGGCCCCCGCTCCAAATCGGTCCTGATCCAGAAACGCTGGGGCTCCCCGATCGTCTGCAACGACGGCGTGACGATCGCCAAGGAGTTCGAGCTCAAGGACCAGGCGGAGAATCTCGGCGCGCAGATGCTCCGCCAGGCCGCCGAGCGCACTGGCGAGGCGGTCGGCGACGGCACCAGCACCGCCACCATACTCGCGCATGCCATGTTCGCCGACGGTATCCGCAACGTCGTCGCCGGCGCCAGCGCGGTCGATATCCGGCGCGGGCTGGAACGCGGGGCGAGGGCCGCCGTCGTGGCGCTGCGGACGATGTCGCGCCCGGTCGGCACGCGCAGGGAGAAGGCGCAAGTCGCGGCCATCGCGGCGCACAACGATCCTGCCATCGGCGAACTGGTCGCGGATGCGATGGAGCGGGTCGGCAACGAAGGCGTGATCACGGTCGAAGAGTCGAAGACGACCGACACAAGCCTGGACGTCGTCGAAGGTATGCAGTTCGACCGCGGCTTCGTCTCCCCCTATTTCGTCACCAGCCCGGAAAAGATGGAGGCGGTGCTGGAGGATCCGTTCGTGCTCCTGGTCGATCGCAAGATCGCCACGCTCAAGGACCTGCTGCCACTGCTCGACCTGGTGGCGAAGGCGGCTCGCCCGCTGCTGCTGGTGGCGGAGGATGTGGAGGCCGAGGCGCTGGCGACCTTGATCGTCAACCAGATCCGCGGCGTGCTGAAGAGCTGCGCGGTCAAGGCGCCCGGCTTCGGCGACCGGCGCAAGGCGATGCTGCGGGACATCGCCGTGCTGACCGGCGGGATGGTCGTCGCCGAGGAACTGGGGCTCAGCCTGGAACGGGCCGGGATCGCGGAACTCGGCAAGGCACGGCGAGTGGTGGTGGACAAGGACACCACCACGATCATCGGCGGCGCCGGCGCCCGTTCGGAGCTCGACGCGCGGATCCAGCAGCTCCGCCACGAGATCGAGGCCACCACCAGCGACTACGACAAGGAGAAGCTGCAGGAGCGGCTGGCGAAGCTCTCCGGTGGCGTTGCCGTGATCCGGGTCGGCGCTCCGGCCGAAGCCGAGATGAAGTCCCGCAAGGAGGCGCTGGACGACGCGATCAGCGCCACCAAGGCGGCGGTGGCGGAGGGGATCGTGCCCGGCGGCGGCCTCGCCCTGTTACGCTGCGCCGCCGCCGTGGAGGCGGAAGAAGCGGCCTCTGCGGGTGACGAGCGGACCGGCGTGCAGATCCTGCGAAGGGCGCTGGAGGCCCCGACCCGGCAGATCGCCGAGAATTCGGCCACGGACGGCGGAGTGGTCGCTGCCCGCATGTCCGAGGGCGAGGGTAACCTCGGCTTCGACGCCGCACGCAAGCAGTATGTGGACCTCGTCGAAGCCGGCATCGTCGACCCGACCAAAGTGGTGCGGGTCGCGCTGGAAAACGCGGTCTCCGTCGCCGGTGTGCTGCTGCTGACGGAAGCGACGATGACCGAAATACCTGAGCCCGAGAAACCGGCGGCGCGACCGGAAGAACTGGCCATCTGAGCGACACGGCGCGGCCGGTCCATGCGCCGACAGAGGTCGCAGCAGCGTCTACCCGGCACTCGCCGTCGGCTCCGATGTGCCGTCCGGCACCAGCACCGGCACACCCTGGCGACGCGCGAGCCGCGTCGCGATCTCCATATCCTGGATCATCCCGTGTCCGAGCACGATGAGGCTCTCCGGTGTTCCCGACAGAGCCTCTGCCAACGCCCCGGCCGCCTCGTCGCGGACGGTGTCAGGCGCCAGCCTCTGCGCCCGGACCCGCGACGACGCCAATCCGCGCGCCACGGCCGCCTCGCTCGCCCGTTGCGGGGCGGCAGGTGCCGGATCGGCGAGCAGGATCCGCAGTTCCTCCCCTGCCGCCAGGGCGATCTGCGCGACGACCTCCAGCCCGGGATCGGCGGCTTCGGCCAGGACCGCGATCACCGGTCCCTCCTGCCGCCGCCTACGGTCCGGAAGGATCAGCACGGGACCGGCGGTACATAGGGCAGCCGTCCCGGGACCTGGCCCCTGCCATGCCGGTCGGAGGCCGGCAGCCAGTCGTGGGGTACCAGAACGAGAATATCGTCCCGGCAGCAGAACGTCGCTCCGGCGGTGAGTGGGTCGCCGCGGATCATTTCCAACTGGCTGGGAATGTCGAGCGTTCCGGCCACCCCCGCGAGCAGTCGGTCGGCGGCCGCGGCACGCAGCTCCGCGGCGAGCGTCGGGGGATCGATCCGGTGCCACTCATGCGTGGGCAGGCGCAGCTCCCGCGCGAACGGCCAGGCGGCCAGGCGGCCAGAGCCAGCAACGCTTTGTCCTCCACGAACAACCCGTGCAAGGCAACGCCGAGCAGCCGCGCCAGCTCCGCCGCGCTGCGCACCAGCGCGGCATCGAGCGTCCAAGGCGCGAAGGCGAGAACGAGGCGGCGAGACGAAGATGTTGAAGCCGCGCTGGGCGATCTTGGTGCCGAAGCGGATTGCCGCGTCGGCGCGCGGCTGCGCCACCAGGCCGGGCAAGGGGGCGAGATCGACGGTGGTCGCAAAATCGAGCGCGGCAAGGTCGGCGGCGCGGAACAACCGGTCGGCCGGCAGGGGGGCGGGCGACGACGGGCCGGGCGTGGGGAGTGGCATCGGTGACGTCCTCGCGATGGTTCAACTCGCCGCCGACGAGAGGTACCAGCTCCGACGGCGGTACGCCATGACGGGAGGTGATTGCCCGGCACCGCCGCGCAAAGCCGCTTGACCACATACGGAAGGGGCGGCCTCGATCCACATACGCGACGGACGGTCGCACGCGTTGAGCTGGATCAACGCGCGGCACCTCGCATTCGCGGAACATTCAGTGCCGGTGGGGTCCGCAGACGTCACGGCCCGCTCGCAAGAGGCCGGCGCCGCGCGGTTCCATCAGGCCACCAGGCTGACCGCTTCAGCGCCGAGACCGGAACAACGCGACACCTCCGACATGGACCTACGGCGCCGTATCGTTACGAGTGCAATCGTGTGTGTCCTGGCGGCAGCAACGTTCCTCGTCGCGCCGGCACGTGGCCAGGAAGGGGCGGCCATTCTCGTCTACCACCGCTTCGGCCCGACGTCGGGCTCGACCACGGTCTCGGACGTCGCGCTCGACCGGCAACTCTCCTGGCTGACGTCGCACGCGCGGGTCGGTTCCCTGCATGCCGTGGTCGCGGCGCTGGAAAACGGCGACCGCTCCGCCGGACGCCCTTGCGTCGCGATCACCGCGGATGACGGGCATCGTTCGGTTTTCACCGATCTCTACCCGCGCCTGCGCCGCTATCACCTGCCGGCGACCCTGTTCATCTACCCCTCGGCGATATCGAACGCATCCTACGCCCTGACCTGGCCGGAGCTGGCGCAGATGGCGGGCTCCGGCCTGATCGACGTCCAGTCGCACACCTACTGGCATCCGAACTTCCGCCAGGAAAAAGCGCGCCGCCCGCCGGCGGACTACGCCGCCTTCGTCAGGATGCAGCTGGTGCGCTCGCGGGAGGTCATCGCGGCGCGGCTCGGCCGGCCGGTGGATCTGCTGGCCTGGCCGTTCGCGATCCACGACGGGGAGCTCGAGGCGGCTGCGGCGGCAGCCGGCTATACTGCCGCCTTCGTGCTCGGCAACCGGCCGGCGCTGCCGGGGACCGATCGGTTCGCCCTGCCGCGCATCTGGATGACCGATCAGGACCAGGGCGCGCGCCTGGCCGCCATTGTGGCGGCGGCCTGTGGCGGTCAGCGCCCATGATCGGCCGCCGGCAGCTCGCCGCGCTGGCCCTGCTGGCGCTCGCGGCCGGGGATGGCGACCGGCCGCCGGGCCGGGTCATCGACGCCGTCACCGGGGTCGGGGTGGCCGGTGCAACCCTGACCCTGGGTGGGTACGTCGTGCGCACGGATGCGAGCGGGTATTTCGCGGCCGAGGCCGGCACGGCGCCGGTGCAGGCGCGGGCGCCCGGCTACCGCGCCGCGGTCATGAGCGCAACTGCGTTCTGGTCGGGCGGGGCTACCCTGCCGCTGACGCCGTTCCGGCCGCGGGCGCTCTACCTGTCCCTGTTCGGGGTCGGCAGCCGCGCGATCCGGGACGCAGCACTCGGGCTGATCCGCGCCGGACGGCTGAACGCACTCGTGATCGACGTGAAGGGCGATCGCGGGTTGATCGGCTATCGCAGCGGGAACCCGCTGGCGGCGGCGGTTGGCGCGCAGCGGGTGATCACCATCCCGGACCTGCCGGCCCTGGTCGGTTCCCTGCATGCAGCGGGCATCTACGTGATCGCCCGGATCGTGGTGTGCAAGGACGACCGGCTCGCGACCGCCCGGCCGGATCTTGCCGTCCGGTTGGCCGGTGGCGGGCTGTTCCGGGATCGCGAGGGCCTGGCCTGGACCGATCCGTCGCTCGCCGCCGTGCGCGACTACAATCTCGCCGTCGCGGTCGAGGCGGTGCAGGCGAGTTGCGACGAAATCCAGTTCGACTACCTGCGCTTTCCCGACGCGCCACGCGGCGTCGCGCTGGCGAAACCGACGACGGAGGCGAGCCGCCTCGCGGCGATCATGGGTTTCCTGGCCGCGGCGCGCGCCCGGTTGGCGGCGTCGAACGCCTTCGTGGCTGCCGACGTGTTCGGCTACGTGTGCTGGAATCGCAACGATACTGGCATCGGCCAGCGGCTGGAGGAGATGGCGCCGCTGGTCGATTACCTGTCGCCGATGCTCTACCCGTCCGGTTTCCAGTTCGGCATCCCTGGCTATCGCGATCCGGTGGCGCACTCGTACGAGGTCGTGCGGCTGTCCCTGGAGCGCGCGCGGGCGCGCCTCGGCGGTTCGACGCTCCGGTTCCGCCCGTGGTTGCAAGCGTTCCGGGACTACGCGTTCGACCGCCGGGCTTTCGGCGCGGTGGAAGTGGCAGCGCAGATCCGGGCGGCCGACGACGTCGGCTGCGACGGCTGGATGCTATGGAACCCGCGCAACACCTATAGCGATGCAGGGCTGACGCTGCCGGTCGGCCGTCAGCCGAATGTTTCGTCGGCCGGCGCCGCGCCCTCACTGCGCGTGGCCGGAAGCAGCATCCCGCCCGTCCCGACGGCGGTCGACGCGAACGGAGCCGTCAGCGGCCGTTTTCGGAGTTGGTGATATGAAGCGGGCGGTTCGCAGCGCAGGCAGGCGTGCGGATTGATCGAGGTCAATGTCTCGACGCGCGTCGGTGACCTAGAAAGCAAACAGGGAACCTTGCGGGTGCGCCCCCGGCAGCCGGCGATGTCGAACCCTCGACCAGGAGCCAGCCATGTGGACATCATCCAGCGGAACTCATCAAGCGCCTCGGGCGGCGGTGGTCACCGTGAAGCTGGTGCTGCTGCTTTCGCTTGCCGTGGGTCTGGCAGCGGGCTGCTCGCCGAAGGCTGTCGCCGGCAATCCGGCCGCGCTGCAACGCGTGGCCCAGGCGGCGCCAGGTCCCTCCGGTTCGGCTCCGACAGCAGCCGGTGAACCGGTACCGGGCGGCGATCTGGTGACGGCCGTCGACACCAGGATCACGGAGCTTCACGCGACGCTGCATATCACGCCCGCGCAGGAACCCGCGTTCGCTGCGTTCGCCGCCGTCATGCGTGCCAACGCGAGGGCGATGCAGGCGCTGTTTCTCGCGCGTGCCCGCAACAGCGACACGACGGCCGCCGGACTGTTGCACTGGTATGCCCGGTTGACCACGGCCCATGCCGAGGCGCTCAACAAATTGGTTCCGGTTTTCGACACTCTCTATCGCAGCCTGACCACAGCGCAGAAGCAAGCGGCCGATGCGGCATTCCTGCCGCTCCGCCAGCGGATTCCGTCCCGCAAGGCGGGGTAGAGGCAGGTGCGTTCGATCCGTTTCGGCACGTTTCGCCGCAGCGTCGCAGTTCCACGAAACGACCGGGACTTTCCGCGTTGCCCCTCCCGGCGACGAAGCGTTGAGGGAACGACCCGGTACGTTGCACAGCAGGAGGCCGCCATGACGCAGGCCAGGATCTTTCCGCGAGGCTTTGCCGCTCTGGCCGCCATCGGGCTCGTCGTCGCGGCGGCGTCCGGATGCACCCAGGGTCAGGGCTATGCTGAGTGTTCGGCCGGGTACTACTGGTATTCGCCCTATGGCTGCGTGCCGCTCGGCTATTTCTATGGGCCGCCCTACTACGCCTATCCGGATTTCGGCTTCAGATTCTTCTACGGCGTGCCCCCACGTGGGCGCGGCGGTTGGGACGGCAGGCACTACGGCCCGTCGCCACGGTCATTTCCCCATCCTCCCCCGAGCGGGGGTCACGGGTTCCCTGGCCCGCACGGGCCCGGCCCCGGTCACAGGTAGTCTCCTGCACCAGGTTGATCCGGGTCATCACGGCTCTGGTGCAAATTGCTGGGTTCTCTATCCTCCGGGCTATCCGGTGGGCTGGGGAGCGGCGGCCCACACCACCATCATGCGCTGAGTGCGCCATTATGCTCCGGAGTTCGAGCGCCGCTGGAACCGCTTCGCGCATCCGGCTGGCGGTCGCGGTCGGCCCGTCGCGGTTCACGGTCGAGGAGGTGAAGCGACATCTCGAAACCAACGCCTGGGTCATCGCGCAGTTCGCTATCGCCGGCATCGACCTGCCGCGCGCGGCAGCGGGACCCGCGCACGTTGTCGTGATCGCGGAACGCAAGCCGTCCGTCAGTTGACTTATATCAATGCCACGGCGAACGCCCACGCCCTATGCGGGCCGAAGGAACGTCGCCGTTCCGCCGCCCCAGCGATTGATTCGAACCCTCGACCGGGAGCCAACCATGCAGACCTTCCTCATGCTGACCAGCCTGACCCCGGACGCCATCCGCACGCCCCGTGCCCTCGAAGACCTCGAGCGCAAGGTCGCGGACCACGTGCGGGCGGCCTGTCCCGGCGTGGAATGGGTGGGCAGCTACGCCGTGCTCGGCCCATATGATTACGTTGATATCTTCCACGCCCCGGACATCGACACCGCAAGCAAGGTTTCCACCGTGGTGCGCAGCTACGGGCACGCCCGGACCGAGACCTGGGCGGCGACGGAATGGGATCACTTCAAGGAACTCATCCGCACCCTCGGCGAGAAGACCCCGCCGGCGCGCGGCTGAAGCCCGGCCGGACGGTGCCAGGCGTCCGCGTCGCGCAGTCTGGCACGGAGCACCCCCGGACGTGATGCCGCGCCGTCGCCTCGCCATCCTTGGACTGGGCCGGCTCGGCCGGGCCTGCGCGGCGGCGATTCTCGAGTCCGACGACCTGGCCCTGGCCGGCATCGTTCGCCGACCGGAGACGCTGCCGGCGCCGCGGCCGGCACGTCTCGCGGAGATCCCGGTCGTTGCGCACCCAGGCGAGCTCGGCGCGGTCGATGCCGTCCTGATCTGCCTGCCGAGCGCGCTCGCCGGCGAAGCCGCCACCGACCTGCTGCAGCACCGCACGCCGATCGTCGAGGCCGCCGCCCTCGATGCCGGCACGCGCGCGGCGCACTGGCAGGCGATCGACCGCGCGGCGCTGCGGCGGCGCATTCCGGCGGTCATCGGCGCCGGCTGGGACCCCGGGGTGCGCGGGGTGTTCGAGGGCCTCTTCGCGGTGCTCTGCCCGAAAGGCGGCACCGCGGTGCACGACCGGCCCGGCGTGAGCCTGCACCACACCCTCGCCGCGCGTGCCATCCCCGACGTCCGCGATGCGCTTTGCGCCGAGCTGAAAGGGGCGGACGGCGCCATCCGGCGTTACGTCTATGTCGAACTTGTAGCCGGCGGCGCGCTGGACCCGGTCGCCCGGGCGATCCAGGGCGATCCGCTGTTCCTCCCCGAGGAGACGGTGGTCCTGCCGGTGGACAGCATCGCGTCCCTTGAGGAGGAAGGCCACGGGCTGGTGATCGAACGCTGGGGGCGGGCGAGCGGGCGCGACCACCAGCGGTTCCTGCTGGAGGGACGTTTCGACCGCGTCGCCATCGCCGGCCAGGTCATGGCGGCAGCCGCGCGCGCCTTGCCGCAGCTGGCGGCCGGGGCGCACCGGCTGGATGACATTCCGCCGGCGGCACTTCTCGCTCGGCCGCACGAGGCGCGGAGCTGACCGCGCGATCGGCCGGCGGCGCAAAGAGGCGCCGCCGGCATCGAAAGGTCAGCCCGCCGCCGCGGCCGGCGCAGCCGCCGGATGCCCGTGCGTCGTGACGGCCTTGAGCACCTCTGCCGCCAGCCTGGCCGGCGCGTGCTGCGAAATGTCCCCCATGGCGAGAATTCCAACCATGCGCTTCTGCCGGTTGAGCACCGGCAGCCGACGGATGTGCTTCTCCTCCATCAGATGGGCCGCCTCGCTCACGTCCTGATCGTCGAAGCAGAAGCTGATCCCGCTGGACATCGCGTTGCGCACCGTGGCCCGCGCGGGGGCGCGGCCGCCGGCAACGGCGCGACAGGCGATGTCGCGATCCGTGATCATGCCGACAAGACGGTCATTTTCCCCGACGGGAAGGCAGCCGATATCAAGGTCGCGCATCTTGCGCGCCGCCTCCCGCAGCGGCAGCGTCGGGCTGACCCACTCCACCTTCTTCGACATGAGCTCGCTGACTTGCATGATGCGCTCCCCGGACATGGGTGACAGAATGAGGTGCTGCAGCAGGCCGGCAGATACCAAGGCCATGCTCCGGCCTCGATAGTCCGCTCGCCAGCGCGGGACATTGATGTAGATCAATCTTGAGGATTCGCGTCCGGTCTCGACGCAATCCAGCCCGAACCGCCGGTGCGTCACCCGCCACGCACGGTGGCGAGGCATGCCGCATGGGTCGCAAGAATCCACTGCCGGTCCGGGATCGCCGTTCCCGCCTCGGGCTTGCCGTCGAACTGACGCCCTTCGGAGCGCGCGACCCGCTCCAGCAGGGCGAGAGCGACGATCTCGGCACTGTCGCCAGTTGGGTTCAACATTCCCCTGACCCCCTCCGGTTGCGCTGCGGTCGGTGCAGCGCGGATGCGCCGACACGCGGGAGCCGCGGGCAGCCGTACGCCCGATCACTGCCGTTCGTCGTCGGAACAAACTGCGTTCAGCCGTGCGCGTCCAGCCAGGCGGCGATCTCCGGCCAGACCTCGGCACGGGTGCGGGGTCCGACCAGGATCGCGACGTGTTGCAGGCCCAGGCCGGCCTCGCCGGGGAACGTGAGCAGGCGGGCCCGGCCGCCCGGGATCCGGTCGAGGAAAGGCGTGACCGATGCCGCGGGGGCGACCGCGTCGGCGGCGTTGACGACCGCGAGCGTGGGCACGAGGACGCGCGCCGGCCCGATCGTGCGGCCACGCAGGCGCAAGGTGCCGCGGCACAGCCGGTCCTCCCGGTAGAGCCATTGCAGCACCTGCGCGACCAGCACGCCCGGCAGGGCGACCTCGTCGAGCGCCCAGCGCTCCACCCGCGCACGGATGGTCGCCACCCGCGGGTCGGGCAAGCCCGGGCTGATGTCGAGGAACCGCGGCCAGATGAAGGCCGCGGGCGAGGCGAGCGCGCTGAGCTGGGAGATGACCGACCCGGGCACGAGGCACCCATCCGCCAGCAGCGACGGGGCCAGGGCGACCACCGCGTCGCGGAACAGGCTCGATCCCGGCGCGAAACAGACCGGCGCCCCGAGCAGCACGAGGCCGCCGATCGCCTGGGGATCGAGCGCGGCAAAGGTCGCGGCCAGGGTGCCGCCCAACGAATGGCCGAGCAGGATCGGCTCCGTTGCGCCTGCGACACGGATATGCGCGACGCAGTCCGCAATGGCGCGATCGCCGTAGAGTTCGAGCCCGGCACCCGCATCCTCGGGCTGGGGCCGGGTCCATTCGAGCAGGTATACGCGGAAGCCGCAGTCCCGGCAGAAGCGGATCGCGCTGACCGAGGGCGACAGGTCCCAGAGATAGGGCCGCTTGATGGGGGCGGCGACGATGAGCAGCGGCGCCCGCGCCTCGGCGCCGCCGTAGTCGCGCAGGCGCCACCCCGGCGCCGCGGCGACGACGCGGTAGGCGCTCTCGCAGGGGCCGAGCCCGAACAGGTCGAGCGCCAGGCCCTGCGTCCGCCGGACCAGGTCGATCAGCGCGAAGACGGGCGCGGGGCTCAGCGCGCCCGGTTCGGGCACGGCGCGGTGCCGGGACCCATCGACCGCGGCGCCGGTGTCCGTCAGCGTGGCCCGGAACTCCGCCTGGCCGCCGCCGCGCGATCGGGGCGGGTGCCGCCGGAAGCTACTCCCACAGCGGCTCCTCCTGCCTGCCCGACGCCTTCATCGTCGCCAGGATATCGCGAAGCAGTTCCCGCGTGGCGGCAGGCACGGCGTAGCTGTCCGTCGCCTTGTCGTAGTCGCTGAGCCTGGCGCCGGGTCGTCCGGTGACTTTCGCGGCCAACCGGTCGAGCGAAGCCAGGTCGTGCGCGAGGCGCGGGCCGTCCGCCTCCAGCGCCTCCAGCAGCCGCGCCCTGGTCGGTGGCCGCGCGGCCTCGCCGTACGCCAGCCGCACGAGCAGCGCCCGCAGATGCTCGCCGGCGCGGTGGAAGCTGATTTCGCGCAGCAAGGCGATCGCCTGCTCGCGATCGAGCTGCGCTCCGGCCTCCGCGCCGCCCTCGCGCCGCACATGGGTACCGGCGAGGTGGAGGAAGAGCTGCTCGCGTAGCGCCGCCGGCATCCCGTCGAGATCGGCCTGGCTCAGAACAAGTTCCATCGGTATCGGTTCCCCCGTTCCGGTCACCCCGGCGCCGCCCATGGGTCAGTCTTGCGCCCCCGGAGCGGTCCGCCCCGCCGGCACGAGTTTCCGCGCCGCGTCCATCAGCGCGATCACTTCCGCGTCCTCGAGCTGCGGGAAGCGGCGATAGAACTGTCCCACGGCCATGAAGCCCGCCGGCGTCCCCAGGCAGACGATTTCGTCCGCCTCCCCCTGCATCCGCGCGAGCGTATCCAGGGAGGCGACCGGCACCGCCAGGACGAGCCGCGCCGGGGCGCGGCGGCGGGTGGCACGCAGCGCGGCGCGCATGGTGGCACCGGTGGCCATCCCGTCATCGACCAGGATCGCGGTCCGCCCGCGCACCTCCGCCAGCGCGCGATCGCCGACATAGAGCTTCCGGCGTCGTTCGATCTCCTTGAGTTCGCGCGCCTTGGTCGCTTCGAGATACTCGGGCGGCACGGCAAGCCAGGAGGCCAGTTGCGGATCCGTCACTAGCTCGGGGGGCTCGCCATCGGCGATGGCGCCGATCGCCAGCTCCGGCTGGTCGGGCGCGCCGATCTTGCGCACGAGCACGAGATCGAGCGGCGCCGCCAGGACGCGCGCGATCTCGTAGCCGACCGGCACGCCGCCGCGCGGCAAGGCCAGCACGACCGGATGCTGGTCCTTCAGATGCAGTAGCCGCTTGGCCAGGCGCTGCCCGGCCTCCTGCCGATCGGCGAACACCATGTCATCGCGGTCCTTCGCGCACGCCCAGGTGGCGCAGGAACCAGGCCTGCGCGAGCGCAATGACGGCTTCCATCGCGCCCGGCTCCTCGAACAGGTGCGTGGCCCCCGGGACGATTTCCAGCCGGGAGTCGCAGCGCATGCGGCGCTGCGCCTGCCGGTTGAGATCCAGCACCTGGCGATCCGCCCCGCCCACGATCAGCAAGGTCGGAGCGGCGATCCTGGCGAGCGCCTCGGCCGCCAGGTCCGGCCGGCCGCCTCGGCTGACGACGGCGCGCACGTCCGCACGCCGTGCCGCCGAAACCAACGCCGCCGCGGCGCCGGTGCTGGCGCCGAAGAAGCCGAGCGGCAGGCTCCGGCTGGCGGGCCACGCGCCCGCCCAGTCGGCGGCCTGGTCCAGACGATCGGCGAGCAGGGGGATGTCGAAGACATTGCTTCGGTCCGACGCCTCGGCATCGGTCAGCAGGTCGAACAGCAAGGTGGCGAGCCCTGCGCTCTGCAACGCGCCGGCGACCATCGTGTTGCGCGGGCTGAGCCGGCTGCTGCCGCTGCCGTGGGCGAACAGCACGATGCCCTTGGCTTCGCCCGCGGGCAGGCCGAGCAGCCCTTCGCCGCCGTGCGGCGGCAGAGCGACCGAGACGGGGGCGGATCGCGCGGTGGTCATGGCCTGGCTCCCTGCAAAGCGGAACCGAACCGCGACGGCGGTCGGCGCGCATTGATCGAAGTCAACCGGTTGCGACGAATTGGGTCAGTCATGTTGACATTTGGGTAAATATACCTATATACGGCATCGTGAGGGTCTGCGCCGTTCGCGCAGCGCCGCCGGCCGCCGCCGGTCGCCTCGACCCACATCGAATCTCAGTCACAAGGCATCGGAACGCCGCGCCGGGCGGGCACGGCGACAGCGGATGCGAAGGGAGGACTCCGACCATGGTTTCCACTGCCATCACCCTCGCCGCCACCGGCGATCTTACGCGGTATCTTCAGGAGATCCGCAAGTTCCCCATGCTCAGCCTCGACGAGGAACAGAACCTGGCGCGGCGCTGGCGCGACCAGCAGGATCTGGCGGCGGCACACAAGCTTGTGACGTCCCACCTGCGGTTCGTCGCCAAGATCGCCATGGGCTACCGCGGCTACAACCTGCCGCTCGGCGAACTGATCGGCGAAGGCAATATCGGCCTGATGCAGGCGGTGCAGCGGTTCGACCCGGACCGCGGCTTCCGCCTGGCGACCTATGCTCTCTGGTGGATCCGGGCGGCGCTCAACGACTACGTGCTGCGGAGCTGGTCGTTGGTGAAGATGGGGACCACCGCAGCGCAGCGGAAGCTGTTCTTCAACCTGCGCCGGCTCAAGAGCGAGATGCACGCTATCGACGAGGGCGGGTTGCGGCCCGAGCAGACGGCAGCCATCGCGCGCCGGCTCGACGTGTCGGAAGCCGAGGTGGCGAGCATGAACCATCGCCTCGCCGCGCCCGATTACAGCCTGAACGCGCTGGTGGGCGAGGACAAGGACAGCGAGTGGCAGGACTGGCTCGCCGACGAACGGCCCGACCCGGAGGAAACGGCGGCGGAACAGGAAGAAACGCGCGATCGCACCACACTGCTGTCGGAGGCGCTGAAGACGCTGCAGGAGCGGGAACGCCACATCCTGACCGAGCGACGGCTGAAGGACGAGCCGACGACGCTCGAAACGCTTGCGCAGCACTATGGCATCTCACGCGAACGGGTGCGGCAGATCGAGATGCGGAGCTTCGAGAAGTTGCAGGCGGCGATGAAGGCGGCGGTCGCCGCACGCCGGGCGCGGCCGCTCGGTGTTTCAGGCGCTCGCCCGGCGCGGCTGCCGCTTGAGGCCGGCGCTGCACCGTTCTGACGCCCCGACCGGAGCGCCCGCTTCCGCGGTCAGAGCACCGGCTCCAGCAGCGCGGTCGGTCCGTCTTCGTCAAAGCGCGGGTCATGGACGGGCTCGGCCCTGACCAGGGCCGCGCGGGTCCAGGGCGGGAAATGCACGCCCTGGCCGGGCCTGAAGCCGGTCTTCACGTCGAACGCCTCCGCCGCCACCGCGCGCGCTTTCTGCTCGTTGGGGGCGCGCACCACGGCCGGGCCGCGATGGGAACTGCCCTCCCAGTTCGGGCTGTCCGGATCGAGAGGGGTGAGCAACCAGATCGCCATGGTTCGGTGCCGCCTGCCAAGGGTGGCGACCAGCATCGCCGACCGCCCGGCCCGCTTCCTTGACGCAGATCAAACATCGCCCAGGCGAGCGCGACGTGGTCGATCCGGTGCCGCCGATCGTGTCCCCCGGGGCGGATCCCGCTACAGCGGAATCACCGTGCTTGCCTGCGCCCCCTGTTCCCCCTCGCCCTCGTGAACCACGTAGCGCACCCGGTCGCCCACCTGCAGCGCGTCGAAGCCACGGCCGAGAACGGCGTTGCGGTGCAGACAGACCTCGTCATCCGCGTCGGTGGCGAGGAAGCCGTCGTCGTCGAACAGGCGCAGGATCCGCCCGGAGGTGGGGCTTCGTGCAGCTTCACGTCGCCGCGCAACTTCCGGGCGTGGTCTTGCAACTGGCGCTGCGCCACATCGAAGGCGTCGCGGATCGCGACGTGCAGATATTCGTGCGCGTGATGCTCCGGCGGCTCGCGCCGGACCACGATCCTCCGTTCCGGCACGACCGTCTCGATACGAACGTGGTATGGGTTACCTTGGCGGTCGTGCGTACCTCGTCTTCGGCGCCCAGCGGGGCTTCCATGTTGCGGAAGGCGATACGGAGCGGTTCCTGCATGTCGGCCTCCTGAACGTGGAGCGGCCGGCCTGGCTCCGGCCGAGTCGCGCGCACAGCGGCTTTCATCAACCGGCTGATCCGCCGGCATGCATTGATCTACGTCATGGCGCCGGCAGGCGCGCATCCTGTTTCAATCGCGATGATGGAGATATGCCTCTTCCCGTGCGGCGACGTGATGCTGGTGCAGCACGGCAACGACAACGCGTGGATGAACCGCAGCGCGTCCTGCTGCCGGGTCGCCTTCGTTCTGCTGGATGCGACTGAATGAGGGGTCAGGTCGTGGCGGCGGCGACTGAGCGGAAGCGCCAGAGTGCGAGGCCCAGAAACACGCCGCCGATCGCCGCGACGATGGCGAACTCCGGCCATACGATCGAGAAACCGGCGCCGCGGTAGAGGATTGCCTGGGCGAAGGAGACGAAATGCACGGTGGGCGAGATCTGCACCGCCGTTGCGAGCCAGGGCGGCATGCTCTCGAGCGGCGTATTGGCGCCGGACAGCATGGCGAGCGGCATATAGACCAGCAGATACAACAGTCCAAGCTGCGGCATCGACCGCGCGATTGTGCCGAGGAAAATCCCGATCGCTGTGGCGAAGAAGAGATAGATGGCGACCCCCACCAGGAACAGCGGGATCGACCCCTGGAGAGGGATGTGAAGGAAGGCGCGCAGGACGAAATACAGCGACAGCGCGACCGCCACCAGGATGACGAGGCTGTTGGCCCAGATCTTGGACATCGCGATCTCGAACGGGGTCAGCGGCATCACCAGCAGATGGTCCATCGTGCCATGTTCGCGTTCGCGGACGACGGCCGCACCGGCCAGCACGATGGCCAGCATGGTGATGCCGTTGATGATGCCCATCACGCTGCTGAACCAGGGGGTCTCGACATTCGGATTGAAGGCGATGCGCACGTCGAGATTGACCGGAGTGAGCGGGGTGCCTTCGGTGTGGGAGAGGAAATTGTCGATTTCCGTGGTGATGATCTGCTGCGCATAGCCGGCGCCGAGCCCGGCCTGCACCATTGCCGTGGCATCGACGTCGACCTGCAGGCCAGGTTCGCGCCCGCCCAGCACGTCGCGCTCGAAATTCGGTGGAATGTCGATCACGAAGGTATAACGCCCGGCATTCATCAGCGGCACGATGTCGCGCTCGGCGATGAGTTGCGGCGTCTGGAAATAGGGCGGCAGGAAAGCGTGGATGATCCGGCGTGACAGCTCCGAGTGATCCTCGTCCACAACCGCGATCGAGGCGTTGTGTACCTCCTGCGAGCTGCTTTGCGACTGCGCGATGATGGCCAGCGAGAAGCTGTAGGCGACCAGGGCCAGCAGCACGTAATCGCGCAGGAAGCTGCGCAGCTCCTTGGTGCCGAGCCAGAAGATGTTGGCGATGCTTTGCATCGGTCCGGACCTAGCGCTCCTGCTTGCGCAGCAGAAGCAGGCTCAACATCAGCAGGGCCGGGACGAACAGGGAGAGACCGGCAAGCCTGCCGGCAAGGTCCGCGAAACCGAGGCCCTTGGTGAAGGTGCCCACGCTGATGGGAAGAAAATAGGTCATCGGAAACAGGCGGCCCATGATTTGCGCCATGCCGGTGAGCGAGGAGACCGGAACCGTCATCCCGGCGAACATCATGGCCGGCAGGAAGGTCAGGATCGCAGTGCCGAACAGGGCCGCGATCTGGGTCCGGGCGAAGGCCGAGATCAGCATGCCATATGCCGTCGTCGCGGTAACGTAGATCAGCGTTCCCACCAACAGCGCCAGGAAGCTGCCTTTCAGCGGGACCTGGAAGATGAACAGCGCCATCAGGAACATCAGCGCGAAATTGACCATGGCCAGCCCGATATAGGGCAATTGCTTGCCGATGAGGAATTCGAGGCGGGTGACCGGCGTGACGTAAAGATTGGTGATCGAACCCAGCTCCTTTTCGCGGACGACGGCAAGCGCCATCAGGATGGCAGGGAACAACGCAAGCAGCATCGCCAGGGTGGACGGGACCATGGCGTAGATGCTCTCGAAGTTCTGGTTGTATTTGAATCTGACCTCGATATCGGCGGCCGGATTGGGGGTGGGCACGGTGGTGACCACGGCCGGATCGGTCAGATAGAGCTGGTTCATGGCCTGCAGGTAGCCGCGGATGGTCTGCGCGATGAATGGCCGCGCGCCGTCGATCCAGGCGGCGACCCAGGCCGGGCGCCCGCGTGCGATATCGCGCCCGAAGCCGGGCGGTATTTCGATGGCGCAATCGATGCTGCCATCCGCCAGCCTTGTGTCGAGCGCGGCGAGATTGGCAAGCGGCGCCTTCTCGATGAAGTAGGCCGAGCCGCGCAGCTCCTCGAGATAGGCTCGGCTCTCATGCGTGCGGTCCTGGTCGAGCACCGCGAAGCTCAGTGAATTGACATCCGTCGAGATGCCGAAGCCGAATACCAGCATCAGAAACGTCGTGCCGAACACGGCGAAGGCGAGTCGGATCGGGTCGCGCACCAGTTCCAGCGTTTCGCGAATGGTGCAGGCGATGAGGCGCCGCGGGTTGAACCGCGAACCGGCGCCGTGCCGTTGCGGCGACGGGCGGCGGCGCATCGTCTCTTCCGCGGGCGGGGCCGGCGGCGTGGCAGCGGCGCGCGCCCCGGCCGCCGCTTCGAGGTAGGAAATGAAGGCGTCCTCAAGCGTCTCCGCGCCGCGTGACGCGATCAACCCGGACGGCGCGTCGGTGGCCAGGACATGGCCGGAATCCATCAACGAGATGCGGTCGCAGCGCTCGGCCTCGTTCATGAAATGGGTCGAGACGAAGATGGTGACGCCGTCCTTGCGCGACAGATCGATCAGCAATTCCCAGAACTGGTCGCGCGCCAGCGGATCGACGCCCGAGGTCGGTTCATCGAGGATCAGCATCTCGGGCTGGTGCACGATGGCGACGGCCAGCGACAGGCGTTGGCGAATGCCGAGCGGCAGATCCTGGGGGCGCTGATCGACATGCGCAGCAAGGCCGAAACGCTCGATCAGCGCGGCAAGCCGCGACCGCGCCTCACGCTGCGGCAGATGGAACAGGCGGGCATGCAGATCCAGGTTCTGGCGAACCGTCAGCTCGCTGTACAGCGAGAAGGATTGCGACATGTAGCCGACCCGCCGGCGCGTATTGAGATCATTGGCGTCGATCGGCCGGCCGAACAGCAGGGCCTCGCCTTCGGTCGCCGGCAGCAGGCCGGTCAGCATCTTCATCGTCGTCGTCTTGCCGCAGCCGTTCGAGCCGACGAAGCCGAAGATCTCGCCGCGTTCGATGATGAAGCTGACATGATCGACGGCGGTGAAGTCGCCGAAACGGCAGGTCAGGCCGCGCGCGGTGATGACCGGCTCGGTGGCACCGCCGCGGCGCGGCGGTGCGATGGGTGTCGTGTGGCCACGCCGCTGCTCCTCCGGCATCAGGGCGATGAAGGCGTCCTCGACGGTGCGCGCCGCGGTCTGCTGCTTGAGCGCGCCGGGCGTTCCGGTCGCCACGACGCGGCCGGCATTCATCGCTACCAGCCAGTCGAACCGCTCGGCCTCCTCCATATAGGCGGTGGCGACGAGGACGGAGATGCCGTGATGACGGGCGCGGATTCGCTCGATCAGCTCCCAGAACTGTCGGCGCGACAGCGGGTCCACCCCGGTTGTCGGCTCGTCGAGGATCAGAAGATCAGGGTCGTGGATCAGCGCACAGCACAGGCCGAGTTTCTGCTTCATGCCGCCGGACAGTTTCTTGGCCGGACGGTCGGCGAAGGGCGCCAGGCCGGTGCTGGCCAGCAGCTCCTCGATACGCTCGCCGCGTTCGGCGCGGGATTCGCCGAACAGACGGCCGAAATACTCGATGTTCTCGCGGATGCTGAGATCGGGGTAGAGATTCTTGCCGAGCCCTTGCGGCATGTAGGCAATGCGCGGGCAGACCGCGCCGCGATGCGCGGGGATGGCGATGTCACCGCCCAGCACCTGGACCGAGCCGGACTGGATTTGCCGCGCCCCCGCGACGATGGCGAGCAGCGAGGATTTGCCGACACCATCAGGCCCGATCAGCCCGACAAGACTGGCGGCGGGCAGCGACAGCACCACGTCGTCCAGGGCGATTGTGCTGCCATAGCGCTGGGTGACGTGGTCGAGCTGCGCGATCCTGTCCGCCGTGTCGCTCATGGTGTGGCCGTGGCAGGGGCTTGCGGCGGCGGACTGGGCGCCAGGCTGCGCGGCCACACGGCGGATGCGCTGGTGCGCACATAGGCCACACCCGGCAATCCGGTTCGTACCAATGCCTCGCGCCCCTCCAGCCGCGCCGGATCGATCCGCACGCGGATCCGGAACATCAACTTGTCACGTTCGTCCTTGGTCTCGACGGTTTTCGGCGTGAACTGCGCCTGGCTGGCGACAAACACGGCCCGGGCGGGAATGACATGGGTGGGATAGGCATCGAGCACGATGCGCGCCTCCGCCCCGATCCTGACGCGGCCGGCCTCCTGGGTAGGCAGGTAGATGTCCATGTAGATGTAGGAGGCGTCGAGCATGGTGAAGACCTTGCCGCCGGCGGGAAGAACCTCGCCGACATTAGCGACGCGGTATTCGATCGGGCCGTCCTTCGGCGCGAAGAGCTGGTTATCGGCAATCTCCACCGCGTAGTACTCCACCTGATGCGTTGCCGCGTCCAGCGCGTGCTGGGCCGCGTCGATGGCGGCATTGTCCGCGTTCTGGGTGGCGATCGCGCTGTTGAGCTGCTGCGTCTGCTGGTCGAGCAGTTCGACCGTGGCATAACCTCTCGGCACCAGGTCGGCGGTGCGCGCCAGTTCCTGCCGGGCGAATTTCACCACCGCCTGCTGCGCCACCGCATTCGCCTTGGCCTGCTCCAGAGTATGCCGGCTCTGCTGCACCAACTGCTCGTATTGCTTGAGCTGAGCTTGAAGATCGCGCGTGTCCATCACCGCAATTACCTGGCCGGCCTTCACCAGGTCGCCTTCGTCGGCATAGAGCTTCAGGATGCGCCCGGCGAACTTGGTGTCGATATCAACCTCATCGGCTTCCAGCCGGCCATTCCCCCAGGCAAAGCCCGGCGGCAAAGTCGGCTGCGAGCGCAGCCACCACCAATACCCCGCGCCCGCCACCGCGAGGAGCAGAACCAGCAGTGACAGTACACGGCGCAGCCAGCGCCGCGGCGCGGGCCTGCGCGGCGGGATCACCGTCGGGAGATTCGCAGCCGTGGGCGGCGGCGAGATCCCTTGGGTGGTGTGGTCGCCGGGTTTGAGCGGATCGTCAGTGTTCATCAGGAGCGACTGCCAGTGCTGACGGATGGTCTCTCCAGAGCTATGTAACCGCGCTGATCCAAATCAAGTACGACGGTACCGGAGCATCTTACGCGGTCTCACACCGGCGGGGGATGGCCGGGATGCTGGATGATGCCGGCGCCTTCGGTCTATCCGTCGCCGCGCCCGCTCGGAGACGGAGCCCCAATGACGGTACTCGCCGATGCAGGGGCCGCAGGCCTGCCTCCATCCGGACTATCCTCAGCCAAGGCCAGTGCCAGACGTGCCCAATTCGGCCCCAACCAGGTCGAGGAGGAGCAGAAGCGGCCTCTGCAGCGAATCTTGTACCAGTTCTGGTCGCCCGTCCCCTGGACGCTCGAAGCGACGGTGGTGGAGCAACTGGCCCTGGGCGAATGACTTGGGGCGGCGATGATCGCGGTTCTGATCCTGCTCAATGTCGGAATGGGCGTCGTGCAGGAAGGCCGCATTCGCGACCGCGCCCGGCGCTTCGCCAAGGTCGGGGGCGAGATGGTGCCGCTGGCGACGGGCGAGGAGCTGGCTGCGGCGCCCTGACCGGAGGCGGCGCACGCCGTAGTCGCGCTGGCCGAGCCGGGCAAGGGCGAGCCGCCAAGGCGGTCTGCGCCGCCACTTCGCGCTCGGGACCGGCGGTATGGGCGAGCACCGCGGCCACCGCGCCGGGCAGCCGCCGCTCGCCATCCGGCGGATCAGCGCGGGGCCAGCAGCATGCGGGGCCGCGGGTCCCTGGCGTGGTGCCCGCCAGGTTGGGCCGAGGTCGGCCATCGGTCGCGGCGGCAGGAGAACCACAATGTCATCGCGGCAGCAGAACGCGGCGCCGGCGGTGAGGTGCCGCGGATCACCTCGAACTGGCCGGGGATGTCCAGCGCTCCGGCGACCTCTGCCAGCAGTCGGTCGGCTGCCGTTGCGGCGATGCGTAGCTCCGCAGCGATCGCTTCGGATCGATCTTGTGTCATGCGAGTATAATCGCCTGATGGGACGGTGACTCACTCATCCGCAGCTCCTGGACTTTCCTCGGAGGTACGACTGCTGTTGATCCAGATCAACGACATTGCAGTCGCGCCCTGAGTAGCTGATCCGATAGTTTTGGGGCACGCGGCAATGGAACGACTGCAGTGGAAAGAAGCGGCGGGTGGTACGTACGTCGCAGAGACGGCGGCCGTTAGGTTGATTGTCTATCGGACAGCCACCAACCGGTACGCACGCTTCTGCGTCCGTGTGCGGCGGCCTGACGGCACGGATTCCTTAAGCGGGTCGGGAACAAGGGACAGCGTCTCGGCGGCAATGAGAGCGGCCCGTGAGGTGGCCGAGCGGCTCCCGGATTTCGTCGATTGGCTCCGTACCGCGGTGATGGTGGTCGATGACGACGACGCCGTGCGCGGGGCAGTCGCGGACGCCCTGAGAGATAGCGGTTACAAAGTTGTAGAAGCTTCTACTGGCGAAGGTGCTCTGCGTCGGCTCGAGCGACGGACGCCGCCTGTCGTTCTTGTCTCAGATATTGATCTCGGTCCGGGTATGAGTGGGCTGGAACTCGCAGCGACGGTCCACGAGCTATGGCCGACAATCGGCGTTTTGCTGGTCAGTGGCGGCGCAGGGGCGTCTGCCGGTGGGGATGAGTTTCTCGGCAAACCGTTCTCCACCGATCGGTTCATCGCGCGAGTTACAGCGATAGCGGCGCGCACGCGGTCGACCGCCAGTGTCAGTCAGCATCTGATGCACGGCGGCCCCGCTGACCTGGAAGAAGCGCTGTATGTCGGCCTCGGCGGGTGAGCGACCGATCACCAGCGCGTAGGTATGTATGAAAGCCAGGTACTGCCCCTGCCGTGGCGTGAAGCGGGGTCGCGAATTATCTGACATCGGATTCGTCTGGCGCCCTCGGCAGCGGGGGGAACAGCGATGAACATACGGTATCGGGTGGAGCTGAGCCAGGAGGAGCGCGACCAGCTCAGCCGGATGCCCAGTGGCGGCAAGCATGCCGCCCGCAAACTGAAGCGGGCACAGATCCTGGCGGCCGCCGATGCGGGCGCAACCGACGACGTCATCGCGGCCAATGTCTCGGTTGGTGGCTCAACGGTATATCGCACCAAACGCCGCTTCGTGCTCGGCAATCTGGAGGCAGCCCTCAGCGAGGAGCCCCGCCCTGGCGCCGCACGCAAGCTGTCCGGCAAGGAGGAGGCGCTGTTGGTGGCAACCGCCTGCGCCAAGCACAGCACGACGTCATGATGTGCATGACCCGAGGTCGAATCTCATCTGATGACGCCGGGTGGTACAAGGATGCATGGTTCCGCCTGCGCTCGAACAGGAGGTATTCTCGACTCCGGCTCATCGCTGTGTCGCATTGCCTCGACCAGCGCGCGCAGGACACGCACAGCGTCTGCGCTTCGGGTCGTCTGTTCGCCCAGATGGCGCACGGCCTGGCGAAGTGGATCCAGGCGTGGCCAGTTGGAGTGTAGCAGCGCCCGAGCTCCGCCGACATAGCCGGCGATGGCGGTCAGCGGCTCGCTGAGCTCATGCGTCACTGCCGCCAATAATTCAGCCAGACCATGGTGTTGCACTGCGAGGCTGGGTCGAAAGTCAGAGTGTATTTCGGTGACGACATCCGCTTCGTCAGACGCTGAACAGGCGAGAGACCAGTGGTTAACGACGAGGACCGGGTGACCGTCAGCGCAGTGATGAAGCAGGACGCCACTCCACCGACTTCCGATCGTCAGAGTGCGCTCGATGTCCAACAAGGGCTGCAAGAATATCGTGCGCAATAGCAGGGGCACGACGCGACCCAGCGCTTGCTCCCGAGTGAAGCCGTAGCGCTGCTCCATGCCCGGCGACCAGGAGGAGATCAGCCCTTCCTTGGTCCTTCCCAGCATGCTCAGCGCACAGACCGATGGGTGCCTGCGGTCATCCGGGCCATTGTAGCACCAGGCGCTATTCGCGTCGCCGTGGGCAGGGGCGCTGTCCCGCTCGGTATGATCGCACATGACCAATCGCTCCCTCTTGACCGATAGCATAGTGAGTGAGGGCCGCGGGAGTCACATGCTGCTTTTGCTGTTTGCGTGATTTGAGTCGCCCAGAAATCCTGTTCTTCTATCCGTGTAGCTCCGCATTCCCTCCATATTTTTGCTTCGTAGCAATAGGTTGTTGGTCCGAGTTGTCGGCTTGGCTGAAGCAGACGTCAGAGATCATCGGTGATTTGACCGATCGCATGTCCGGTAACGATCAGGTGAGCGGCCTTGGCGTACCAATATAGAGCCGCCGAAGATATCATCGCGCCGGAATTCCCTACTTGGACGGGATATTTCACCACCATGCCGCAGGATAGGCAGAGTGCGATGCAATGTTCGACTGTCCGTTACCCCCGAGCTGTCGTAGCTCTCCAGAAACCCGGATTTCCCATGTGCAAACGCTCATTTGGGCGTATTCCTTACAGGCGCTCGTTTTGATCCAAGATCGTGTCTGGTCATTGGGCACCAAGCACAACGGTAGCAGCCGCAAGGATTGATCGCGCTGCATCCGAAACGCAGAGACTTGTTTGAATCCCATATCCTGGCGCCTTGGGAATCATGTGCAAGCAAGACGTCGTTCGCCGAGGAAGCCCGAGTTGACCGTCCGAGATACTGGCCGGATGCGCCTCAGAGTCCGTTGCGGAGTCCATTTTTTGTTTGAACTTGGCGAATGGGTCGCGGTCGCACCGACGACCGCAATATCGCGGGGGGATGGCAAACCCGGAGGATCATTGATCTGTATCAATGCCGCTGCGCCTGCCGCCGGCTACCCCCCGTTTTGGGGCGGAATGAGATCAAGTCTGAAGCACGGAATGGACAACACGCCAATCGGTACGCCGAGACAGCACCTTCGGGTGCTGTTTGCCACCGCGGAGCTGTTCCCGCTCGCCAAAACCGGTGGGCTTGCTGATGCCTGCGCTGCACTGCCAGCGGCGCTGGCGGGCCTCGGGGCCGAGGTCCGGCCGATCTTGCCCGGCTACCCGTCCGCGCTGGATATCGCGCGCGGAAAGCGGACCGTCGGGCGCCTGCATGGGAGCGCCGTCCTCCTGCTCGGCCGTGCACCTGATACTGACTTGCCGATCTATCTGCTCGACTGGCCGGAGCTGTTCCGCCGCCCCGGCGGACCCTATCAAGATGACGACACGAGCGACTGGCCCGACAACCTGCGCCGCTTTGCGACCTTCTGCCGGGTGGCAGCGCAGATCGCCCTACACGGTGATGAAAATGGCTGGCGGCCCGAGCTGGTGCACGCGCACGACTGGCACACCGGCCTACTTCCGGCTTTCCTGGCATTGCATCCGGATCCGCGCCCGCCCAGTGTGTTCACCATCCACAACTTGGCATTCCAGGGCAATTTCCCGCTCGAGGCCGCGCGGGCTCTCAGCCTGCCGGAACCGCTGCTGGTATCCGAGGGCGCCGAGTTCTATGGCCGGTTCTCCTGCCTCAAGGCGGGGCTCCGCTATGCCGACCTGCTGACCACCCTCAGCCCTACCTACGCGCGGGAAATCCTCACGCCGGAATACGGTGCCGGGATGGACGGACTGTTGCGCAGCCGTGCCGGTGCCCTCACGGGGATACTCAACGGCATCGATACCGTGCTCTGGAACCCGGCCACCGATGCCAGCCTCTCGCTCCCGTATGATGCCGATCATCTGCTCGGCAAGCAGGCCGCCAAGGCGGAAGTGCGCGCGGAACTTGGGCGCGAGCCGACGACCGACGCGCCGCTGGTGGTCGGGATCAACCGCTTGACGGAGCAGAAGATGGCCGACGTGGTGCTGGACGCCCTGCCGGCGTTGCTGGACCAGGGGGCGCAGGTGGTGCTGCACGGCCAGGGGGATCCGGGGTTGGAAGCCTCGCTGCTGACCGCCGCCGCCGGCCGGGAAACCAAGCTCGCAGTGAGGATCGGCTACCAGGAGGGGCTGGCGCATCGGCTGCTCGGAGCCGCCGACATCGCCCTCACGCCGTCGCGCTTCGAACCCTGCGGGCTGACGACGATGTATGCCATGCGCTACGGCGCGGTGCCGGTCACCCGCAGGGTGGGTGGGCTTGTCGACACGGTGACGGATGTCGATGCAGCGGCTGCCGCCGGCACGAACGGCACTGGGTTCACTTTCGCCGAGCCGACCGAGGTGGCCTTCGTTGAATGCTTACGCCGCGCCGTCACCGTATTCCGCGAACCTGTCGCATGGCGGCAGGTCCAGCGTGCCGCAATGCAGCGCGATTTCGGCTGGGAGGTGTCGGCCCATCTCTATCTGACGCTATACGGCGATCTGGTCCCATTCGCGGCACAGGCCCCGCTATTCCGTATCGTCGCATCGTCGAGCGATGGCCTGCCAGTGATGGAGAGCGCTGCCGCTGCGATTTTGCGAGGCAAGTCAGGTGGCGCACAGGCCGGACGCTGTCGGCTGCTGCCATCGCCTCGGTCCGTTGCGCAGCCGCTACGGTCCGCTGACGAAGAGACTGGACTTGATGCCCCCGCCGGGACGCACCGGCCGCCGGATGCGGCACTCTCGCGGTGAGTGGCGTGGCCGTCAAACGGATCGTGCTGCTTTCGGCAGACCGGGTTGGTGTGATGGCGATCACCCGGGCGGTCGGAATGAGCAAGGTGACGGTCAGCCGCTGGCAGGAGCGCTATCTCGCCAAAGGCATTGCCAGCCTGCGGCGCGACCGGGGCGCAAGCCGCCGTTGAGCGCTGAAACGATCGAGCAGGTCGTGCATAAGACCCTGCACGAGAAGCCGGAGGCTGGAACTCACTGGAGCATCCGCAAGCCCGCAGCGCCGCCGGATCAACCCTCCGAGTGACAACCGCTCGGCATTGCCGCAGCGGAAGGCATGGCGATCACGCCGGGACCATAGGTCCGAGGCCGATCCGGAACACGGACAGCACATCACCGCGATGCTTTTCTCTGTTTGGGCAAACCGGCACCAAGGTCGGCATCGTATGCCGCGACTACGCGACGAAGAGCACGCCGTTCCGAACATCTGGAGATCCCCAGCCTGTGCCGGCTCGTGGGGTTACCGCAGAAATGCGCTTGGACCGGCTCGCCCCGGATGTCGTCCCGATTACCGACATCGCAAGCCAGCCGGCAGTCGCGCCAGTCGGCAGTCGCGAGAGAGACATGACAATCGTATGACTGGATGAGGGACCGGCGTCGGAAGGAGGCACCGCCGACGCACCCCGTGGCCGGCGGATTCCGAAGGTGTGGCCCTCAATCCTACCGACTTGGTCTAGACTTGGCCGGTGGCGACGGGCGGGGTTGGACGATGAAACCCGCGTCGAGCCGACCCCGGTGGACGGGCACGAACGCCCACGAACCGCGACTGCCCCCCGCGAGCGAACACCAAGTTCGCAAGCGTCACCTGATCGGCCGCCGCTCCGTCCAAGGTGGCTTGCCGGCTCCGCGCCCCTCGATCGTGTCGGGCGACGGTGAAAACTGGTCCGGTGGCGACAGTGAAATCTGGTCCCCCCCTGGTGAGGAGGGACTGGGATGGAAGTGTCGCATGAAGCGGCAGACTTGCCGCGGTTGGCACAACCGCGGGGGACGCTGGTGGAAACGCCGGAGGCAGTGGCAGCGATGGTTCGGCTGCAAGAGCTTGGCTGGGGGACGCGGCGGATCGCGCGCGAGCTTGGGTGCAGCCGGACAACGGTGCGACACTATCTGGTGCAGGGCGAATGGCATGGCTACCGCCGCTGCGGCCGACGCTCGAAGCTGGCCGATGAGACGGCGTGGCTGCGCGAGCGACTGATCCGCCACCAGGGCAACGCCGACGTGGTGCGTCAGGACCTGGTGCGGGAGCACGGCATTGCGGTGTCACTGCGCACGCTGGAGCGAGCGGTGGCGCCGTTCCGGCAGGAGCTGGCGGCGAAGGCGCGGGCGACGCTGCGGTTCGAGACGCCGCCCGGGCGTCAGTTGCAGATCGATTTCGGCCAGAAGCGCGTGCCGATCGGTGGCGTGGCGGTGCCGGTGTTTCTGTTTGTGGCGACGCTGGGCTACTCGCGTCTGTTGTATGCGCAGCCGTTCCGCCACGAGCGGCAGTCGGCATGGCTGGCCGGTCTGGAAGCGGCGTTTCACCACTTTGGCGGAGTGCCGCGGGAAGTGCTGCTGGACAACGCGCGGGCCTTGGTGGAGCACCACGATGCGGCGACGCGCGAAGTGCGGTTCAACGCGCGGCTGCTGGCGTTTGCCCGCTATTGGGATTTCATGCCGCGCGCCTGTGCGCCGTACCGGGCGCGGACGAAAGGCAAGGACGAGCGGGGCGTCGGCTATGTGAAGCACAACGCGCTGGCCGGCCACGGCTTCGACAGTTGGGCGGCGATGGAGGGGCATCTTGCACGCTGGATGCGCGAGGTGGCCGATCTGCGCCGGCACGGCACGACCGAAGAAGCGCCGCGTGTCCGCTTCGACCGCGACGAAGCCGCCGCCCTGCGTCCGCTGAACGGCCGCCCGCCGTTCCAGCAGGTGCGCGAGCTGGTGCGGGTGGTCGGCTCGGAATGCAGCATCGAATTGGACACCAACAGCTACAGCGTGCCGTGGCGGCTGATCGGCAAACGGGTGGCAGTCATTGCCAGCGGCGGGCGCGTGGCGATCCGGCATGACGGCATCGAGGTTGCTGCGCACGCCGAAGCTGCCGGCCGCCGGCAGCGGGTGATCGACCCCGGGCACTACCATGGCACGCCCGGGCTTGCCCGGCCGGCGCCTCCACCGGAGCTGGCCGAGGCAATGCCGTCGCCGGCGCTGCTGCGGCCGTTGGCGGACTACGAGCAGGCGATCGGGGGCGGCTGGTGATGGCGCCCGATCATGCCACGCTGACCGCCTGGCTGAGCCGGCTGCGGCTGACCGCGATCCGCGATCAGTTGGACAGCCTGCTCGACGAGGCCGCACGCAAGGAGCTGACCCTGCGCGAGGCGGTCGCCTTCCTGTGCGAGCGAGAGATTGCCCGCCGCGAGGACCGCCGCATCGAGATGGGGAGCAAAATCGCGCACTTCCCGACGGTACGCGAACTGGACGGGTTCGACTTTGCCGCCCAGCCCTCGATCGACCCCGGGCAGATCCGCGACCTCGCCGTCTGCCGCTGGGTGGCGCACGGCGACGCGCTGTTGCTGCTCGGCCCGCCCGGCGTCGGTAAGACGCACCTGGCGATCGCGCTCGGCCGGGCAGCGATCCGAGAGGGCTACTCTGTATTGTTCGTGACCGCCCCAGCCCTGGTCGCAGGTCTCGCCAAGGCGCATGCCGAGGGCCGGCTGGAAGAGCGGCTGGCGTTCTACGCCAAGCCCAAGCTGCTGATCGTCGACGAACTCGGCTACCTGCCGTTCGACCCGAATGCGGCACACCTGTTCTTCCAACTGGTCTCGCGCCGCTACGAGCGCGGCAGCCTGCTGCTGACCTCGAACCGCTCGGTGGCGGAGTGGGGAACGGTGTTCGGCGATCCGGTGGTGGCGACTGCCATCCTCGACCGGCTGCTGCACCACAGCCATGTCGTGACCATTCGCGGCGACAGCTACCGGCTGCGCGAGAAGCGCCGCGCCGGGCTGATCGGGCAGACGGCGCCGGCGGCATGACCCGGGCATATCGTCACGTAACGGAATACAAGGGAAACCCCGGCCATGGGACGCAAGCCGGAGGGCGATCAGGCACTGACCGGTGCCGAGCGCCAGGCCCGCTATCGGGCGCGCCACGCAAGCATGGCGGAACCGCCACCACAACCCCGCCAGGCACCACCCGCCAAAACCCGGGTCATGACACGGCCGCAGCAATGGGACACAGCACTGGGCACGTTGGTCAGGCTGCAAACCGAGTATGCCGCTTGGCTGGATGTGATGCCGGAAGCTACCCGCGACAGCCCGACCGGCCAGGCCTTGCAGGCCATTGTCGATCTCGACCTGGACGAGTTCATCGCCATCCGGCCGCCACGCGGCTTTGGTCGCGATTAGCGCCACCGGGAGTGCTCCGGTGCCGTCCGTGCCACGCTTGCCCGGGTGGGTCCACAGGCAGACAGGCCTGGCCCGCCGCTCCGACTGCCTCTTGGGGGCGCTCCGCGGCGCGCCAGGCCTGTCTGCCTGTGGACTACCCGGACAAGCCCGCGCCGCCGTCGACTTGGGACATCATTGCAATCCGGGTGGCCCAGATTTGGATGTCGTCACCGGACCAGTTTTGGATGTCGCTTGACACGATCGTCCTTCCCTATAGGCCGTGCCTCCGGCGATACGTCCTCGGCGAGATGTTCCGTGCCCGGTGGAACGCATCTTCCCCGATATAGCTTCGCTCGGCCTGTGCCGTACGCCATGCGCGAACGTGCGCCGATGGTCGCCGGCGTCCACTGACAACTTGTGGGCTGAATCGTAGGCCCAGATCGGATTGAGACGAATTATATTCGTAGATTCAATGGCTTATTCGCTGATTCTGGCGGACGGGGTGGGATTCGAACCCACGGTGGACTTGCGCCCACGCCAGTTTTCAAGACTGGAGCCTTAAACCGCTCGGCCACCCGTCCCGCGCGGCCCGGAAGCTACTGACCCTTCGATACGACCTCAAGGCCGGCGCACCTCGCGCCCCTACCCGAACCGCCCCCCACCTCACGGCCGCCCTACCAGCGCGAACCCCCGCGCCCGCAGCCCGCGCCGATCCTCCTCCAGCGAGCGCAGCAACCGGTCGCGGGTGTCGCGCACATGCTCCGCCGCCTCCCGCGCCGCCGCCTCCGGCTCGTGGCGTCGGATGCAGTCCAGGATCCGCAGGTGCTCCGCCCAGGCCTGCGCGCGGGACGCCTCGGTCCAGACCTCCAGCCAGCGTGGCCGGGCCAGCCGGGTCATCACCCCCTCGATCGCCTTCGCCAGGAACGGATTGCCCGCCAGCCGCGCCAGCGCCACGTGGAAATCGGTGCCGACCTGGTGCCACGCCTCACGCGGGACCCCGGGGCGGCAGGCGTCCAGCATCGCCTCGATCGCGTCCAGTTCCGCCTCCCCCGCCCGCGCGCAGGCCAGGCGCACCGCCGTCATCTCCAGCGGTTCGCGGAACTCGGCCAGGGACGCGATCTCGCCGAGGTCGATCGGCGCCACGATCCAGTTGCGGCCGTCGCGCTGCACCAGCCCCTCCGCCTCCAGCCGCATCAGCGCCGCCCGCACCGGCGTGCGGGAGCCCTGGAACTGCGTCTCCAACCAGCGCTCGGTCAGCCGCTCGCCCGGCCCGATGTCGAGCGAGAGGATCATTTCCCGCAGCCGATCGTGGATCAGCAGCATCTGCGACATGCCGGGCCTCCGTCTGTCGCCGCAGCATAGCGCCGGTGCACCCGTGCGGTCTTGCAAATCATATCCCAGTTTGGTATCCCAAATATCGCTATTTCGGTATACCAAAAGGACGCGCCATGGGCCAGACCCTGTACGAGAAGGTCTTCGACCGCCACGTGGTCCGGGAGGTCGCCCCCGGGCAGTACCAGCTCCTGGCCGATCTCCACCTCCTCAACGAGGTCTCCAGCCCGCCCGCCTTCGAGGCCCTGCGCGAACGCGGCCTGCACGTGCGCCATCCGGGCCTCACCTTCGGCAGCTCCGACCATTCCATCTCCACCAGCGGCCGTGCCGACGATTTCGCCGACCCGCAGGCCGCGGCGCAGGTCCAGGCGATGGGCCGCAACATGGCGGAATTCGGCCTGACGTATTTCGACCCCGCGCAAGGCGAGCACGGCATCATCCACGTCGTCGGCCCGGAACGCGGCCTCACCCAGCCGGGCAAGGTGATCGTCTGCGGCGACAGCCACACCTCCACCCACGGCGCATTCGGCGCCATCGCCTTCGGCATCGGCACCTCCCAGGTGCGGGACGTGCTGGCGAGCCAGACCCTGCTGATGGAGAAGCTGAAGGTCCGCCGCATCGAGATCCCAGGCACCCTCGCTCCCGGCGTCTACGCCAAGGACGTCGCCCTGCACGTGATCCATGTGCTCGGCGCCAAGGGCGGCGTCGGCTTCGCCTATGAATTCGCCGGCGACGTCGTGGGCCGCTTCTCGATGGAGGAGCGGATGACCCTGTGCAACCTCGCGATCGAGGCCGGCGCGCGCTGCGGCTATGTCAATCCCGACCAGACGACCTACGCCTACCTGCACGGGCGTGACCACGCCCCGCGCGGCGCCGCCTGGGACCGCGCGGTGGACGCGTGGGAGCGGGTCCGTTCCGACCCCGATGCCGCCTACGACGACGTCGTCGTGCTGCCGGCCGAGGCGATCGCGCCGATGGTGACCTGGGGCACCTCGCCCGACCAGTCCGTAGCGGTCGGCGGCCATGTTCCCGACCCGGCTGCCGTGGCCGAACAGGATCGCGGCTGGACCAACGAGGTGCTGGGCTTCATGGGCTTCGAACCCGGCCAGCCGGTGCTGGGGACCCGGATCGACGTGGCGTTCCTCGGCTCCTGCACCAACGGGCGGCTGTCCGATTTCGTCGCCGTGGCCGGGCAGATCCGCGACCGTGGCTTCCGCGTCGCCCCGCATGTGCGCGCGCTGGTGGTGCCGGGCTCGCAACGGGTGCGCGACGCGCTGGTGGCGGCGGGGCTCGATCGGGTGTTCGCGGACGCGGGGTTCGAGGTTCGCGACGCCGGCTGCTCGCTCTGCTGCGGCATGAACGCCGATCGCCTCGCGGCGCGAGAGGTCTGCGCGTCGTCGTCGAACCGCAATTTCCGTGGGCGACAAGGTTCGCCCACCGGCCGCACCCTGCTGATGTCGCCGGTGATGGTGGCGGCCGCAGCGATCGCCGGGGAAGTGACCGACGCGCGCCAGTTCTTCGCCCAGGCCTGAAGGAAAGGACCGATCGATGGCAAATCAACTGAACGACCGGCGGATCCTGCGCGTCACCGGCCGCAGCATCGCGCTCCGCGGCGATGATATCGATACCGACCAGATCCTGCCGGCCCGCTTCCTCACCGCCGTCACCTTCCGCGGCATGGAGGCGCATGTGTTCGCCGACGCCCGCGCCGCGGCCCGCGCGGAGGGTCAGGTCCATCCGCTGGACGATCCAAAATCCGCGGGCGCGCGGCTGCTGGTGGTGAACCGGAACTTCGGCTGCGGCTCGTCGCGCGAGCATGCTCCGCAGGGCCTGCACCGATCAGGGATCACGGCCCTCATCGGCGAGTTGTTCGGCGAAATTTTTGCCGGCAACTGCGTCGCGGTCGGCATGCCCTGCGTGCAGGCGGACGCCACAACCATCGCCGCATTGCAACATCCGCACGAGACGGCGCCGCAGACGCCGCTCACGCTCGACCTCCAGGCGCTCACGCTCACCGCCGGGGATCAGGTTTTTTCCGTTACCCTCGCCGCCGGGCGGCAGAGGCAGTTCCTGGACGGCACCTGGGACCCGACATCCGTCCTGCTGGCCGCCGGCCCGGCCATCGAGCAGACCCTGGCGGAGGTCCAGGCGCTCTGCGGCTGAGACGGCGCGTGCCGCCTGCGGGTTCACGACCTCGCAGGGAAGCCGCTGACGGCGGCGCCGGAGCGCCGCCGCCATCCCGCCTCAGAGCGTGAAAAAGAAATCGAACTTGTGAATGAACGCCCGTTGAAAACGCCCGGGTTTCCGGGCGATTTCGGCAGAAGACGGGCATTCATTCACAAACTCTCAGTGCACCACCTTCTCCAGCGCCGCCAATGTCGCCGACATGGTCTGGCGGATGGTCAGCGGCACGAACGGATTGGCGTCGAGATCGGCGAGCAGCGGCTCGCTGTCGATGAACGCCTTGCAACTCGCCAGGATGTCCTGCGCTTCCTTGATCTGCGCCGCACGGGCGTTGGGATCGGTCGCGCCGGAGGCTGCCGCGAGCCGGGCCGGGAGGTTGGCGCCCAGCGCCGCGAGCACGGGAACCACCCGGGCGCGGAACCGGCTTTCGATCTCCCCGGCAAGCCCGTCGTCCTTGTAGGTTTCGACGAGCTGGGCACGCAGCT
The DNA here is from genome assembly GCA_963832525.1 of uncultured Pseudomonadota bacterium. Taxonomy (GTDB): domain Bacteria; phylum Pseudomonadota; class Alphaproteobacteria; order Acetobacterales; family Acetobacteraceae; genus JAJZVS01. Next base: position 156,324 of record CAWHUC010000005.1, on the reverse strand, counting down.
TCTCGATGTCGGCTTCCACCTTGCCGCGTGCCACCACCCAGGCCTGACCCGACTTCGCATAGACGGCGGCGCGGTCGCCCCCGCCACCGTTGGCCCCGTTGGTCGCCCCGCTCCCCGACGTCGCGCCGCCGCCCGCGGCCAGCGCGTCGCGCAGCGCATCGAGCGCGGTTTCCGCCGCCGACCCGCTGCCCGCCGTGATGAACGCATTCGCCTGGCTTGCCATGCGTGCGAGGTCGCCCTTGCGCGCCGGATCGGGCACCGCCTGCACCTGACGGATCAGATCGGCGAGCCGGCGCTTGAGCGCGGCAAGATCGACGACGGGGGCGCCGTCGTCGTAGTTGTCGGTGTCGGTATCCTCCGGATCGTCGAGATCCTCGGCTTCCTTGCCGTCCACCATGAGCTTCACGCTCTTGAACGGCACCGGCTTGAACCGCTTCAGCATCTTCGTGAGCTTCTTCTTCAGCCCCGGAAGCTGCCGGCCTTCCAGCTGCAGGATCAGGACGCTCGACCGTTCGTCGCCCATCCCCTCGCCGTCGTCCTGGCTCTCGCCTTCATTCTGCTCGGACTCGATCTCGCCGGCCGCTTTCGGCGTCAGCGCGATGCCGAAGGTCATCGCATGCAGGCCGGTCTCGCGCGCCAGCATGCCGGCGAGCCCCTTGCCGCCCTTCGCCTTGTTCACCGCGAGGCGATGGTCCTCGGCCTTCTTGCCCAGCACCACGCCGAAGTTCATCTGCCCGGCCGAGCGCAGCCGCTTCAGGCTCTTCATCAGGTATTCGTGGTAGACGTCGGGATCGCTGAACATCCCGTCATCGTCCTCGATGTTCTCGCCGACGAACTTGCGTTCGGCGGCGATCAGGCGGTCGAGCTTCTTCAGCGCATCGACCGTCCAGTCCATCTCGGGCACGTTCTTGGCCTTGCCGGCCTCCGCGCTCACGGCCTTGGCCGCGGACTTGATCGCATCCAGCGCGCCGTTCGCCGCGGCACCCGCTTCCGCATCGCCGGCCTGCAGCAGCTTGCGCTTGGCGCCGTCGTAGTCCTTCAGCGCGTCGTCCAGCTTGCCGGCGGCCTTCAGGCCCTTCGGCTGGCTGTCCTTCCACCATTTGGCGGAAAGATCCGGTTGCTCGCCCTTCTTCATCGCGAAGACCCTCCCTGGCGGCACCGGCGCACCGTGCCGCGGCCATGACTGACGCGCCAAACCGTGCCGGGGGCGGCCCAGGCGCATGCGCCCACCCTCCGGCCACGACGGCCGAGCGGCACTATCGCACCGGCCGCCGACCGGTTCCAGGGAGAAATAAGGCGGGGATTTCCGGCCGGATCAGGGCGTGAAAAGCAATCGAACTTGTGAAAGAACGCCCGTTGAAATTGCTCGGGTTTTCGGACGATTTCGGCGGCTGGCGGGCATTCTTTCACAAACTCTCAGGCCGCCCGGCCGTAATACAGGGTCACGGTATGCGTCGCCTGGGCGAAGAACAGCCAGCGTTCCAGGTAGATGCCCGTCAGCGCACCCACGGCGGCCAGCGGCAGCAGCACCACGCCGGCGCCGAGCACGCTCCCCACCGCCAGCAGCACGATCGGCCCCGCGAACCCCACCGCCACGGCGATCCCGCGCAGCCGCGCGGCATGCTTGCGGCCGATCGCGAAGCCCATCTCGCGCAGCAGGTAGTTTTCTTCCGTATGCGGCAGTTCCAGACTGCGTACCTTGCCGAGGAAGCCGAGCCCCGTTGCGCTCTCGATCGTTGCCGCCGCCGGCGCCGCATCGATCGCGCGCCAGTAGCCGAGCTTGCCCACCAGCGCCGCGATCCCGGCCAGCACGCCGAGCCAGGCCGCCACCAGCGCCGCCCCCGGTTGCCAGAACACCACGAAGCCGGCCACGCAGGCCGCGCCGCTGAAGGCCGCCAGCAGCAGGAAGTTCGGCAGCACCGCGCGATGGTACCATTGCCGGATCGGCTTCAGCGACGCGTAGATCATGGCCTGCGAAGCGACCGTCGCCAGCCCGCCGGCTGCGGCCAGCAGCCCGAGCACGATGGTCACCGTCGCGCCCCCGCCCGCCAGCGCCCAGGCCAGCGCGAATCCGCCTGCCGGGACGAACGTCACCAGGGAGACCACCCCCTCGCGCGACAGCCACGACGTCCGCCACTGCGACAGCGCCCGCCAGGCCCGTTCCGGGCGGCCGAGGTGCAAGGTGGACGCCAGCAACCCGGCCACGGCCAGCGCCAGCGCCACCGCCACCGCCGGAGCCCCGAACCAGCCCGAGCGCGGCAGCACGCCCACCGCGTCCAGCACGCCGAGCCAGGCCAGCATTCCGTACCCCGCCCCGGCGGCGGTGGTGAGGAAGACGACGGAGAATGCGGGGTTCATCGGCTGAGCGCCCGATCGATCCAGCGCAGCAGCGCATTGGCCCCCCCGGTCGGCACCGGCGCCTCGACCGGTTTCGCGGCCGGGGCCGGGCGGCGGCGCGGCGGCAGGTATTTGTTCACCGGCTTGTAGCCCATCTCCGGCATCAGATCGATCCCGCCGCGCTCGGCCACCAGTTGCGAGACCGCGCTGGCGGGATCGCCGAGGTCGCCGAAATGCCGCGCCTGCGCCGGGCAGGCGCGCACGCAGGCAGGCACCCGTTCCGCTTCCACGATATTCTCGTTGTAGATGCGATCGACGCACAGGGTGCATTTGCGCATCACCCCCTGGTCCTCGTCGAACTCGCGCGCGCCGTACGGACAGGCCCAGGAACAGAGCTTGCAGCCGATGCAGATCTCGGCGTTCACCAGCACGATGCCGTCTTCCGCGCGCTTGTAGCTCGCGCCGGTCGGGCAGACGGTGACGCAGGCCGGCTGCTCGCAGTGCAGGCAGGAACGGGGGAAATGCACGGTCCGGCTTTCGGTCCCCGTGCCCGCCTCGTAGGTATGGATGCGGTTGAGCCACACCCCGTCCTGCTTCGCTTCGTAGGGATGGAAATCCGTGAGCGGCCCGGATTGCCCGGAGGTGTTCCACTCCTTGCAGTTCACCGCGCAGGCATGGCAGCCGACGCAGGTGTCGAGGTCGATCACGAGGCCGAGCTTCTTCGCGCCCGGCTGCGGAATGGTGGTCATCGTCGTGTCACTCCGCTGCGGGCGGGAGGGTGGCGGGCGCGCCGTAGCGCAGGATGCGCGGGACCGGGTGCTGACCAGGCAGGCGCGGCAGCGCCGCCGGATGTGGCAAGGTCGCCGCCGGGGCGTCAGCCTTCTCGATCCGCACCTTGAGGTCGTACCAGGCCGCCTGGCCGGTGACCGGGTCGGCGTTGGCGTGGCGCGCGCCGCCCTGTTCGGGCAGGAACTCGGTGATCACCTGGTTGAGCAGGAAGCCCTTGGTCGATTCCTGGGCGTCCGCGCTGAGCGCCCAGGCGCCAGCGCGCTTGCCGATCGCGTTCCAGGTCCAGACCGTGTCGCGGTTCACGCCTTCCATCAGCCGCACCTGGCCCTTCACCCGCCCGTGCCGGCTGATGACCCAGATCCAGTCGTCATCGGCGATGCCGAGCGCCGCGGCGGTGGCGCGGTGCACATAGAGCCGGTTCGCCCCGTAGATCTGGCGCAGCCACGCATTCTGCGAGTGCCACGAATGGTACATCGCCATCGGCCGCTGCGTCAGCGCGAACAGCGGATAGGCCGCGCCGGAGGATTCGAGCGTCTGTTCCAGCGGCGGATACCAGATCGGCAACGGATCGAACGCATGGCGCACCCGTTCGCGATGCGTCTCCGGCGGCTGCACCGGGCCGTGACCCTCGGCGGCCAGGCGGAATTTCTGCAACGGCTCGCTGTACAGTTGCAGCACGATCTGCGCGGTCGAGCCGATCAGGCCGAGCGCCTTCGCCTCCGCCAGATAGGCGGCGTTGGCGTGCTTGTAATAGAGCGCCTCGGGCGGATGGTGGTGCGACCAGAACGCGCCGTTGGCGACATAGCGCTGCAACTGGTCGGGATTGGGCGCGCCGACACCGGACTGGGTCCCGTCCGCGCCGCGGAACCCGGCGAGCGGCCCGACCCCCGGGCTGCGCTGGTGGTTCACCATGTAGTCGGCGTAGTCGCGATAGGTCGGGCTGCCGTCGTCCTTGACGAACCCCGGCAGCTTGAGCCGCGCGCCGAGGTCGATCATCACGTCCTGGAACGGCCGCACGTCGCGGTCCAGCGGGACGATCGGCTGACGGATCGAATCCGCCGGCCCCTCCGGACTGCCGATCGGACGATCGAGCAACGACACGCAGTCCCAGCGTTCCAGGTAGGTGGTGTCGGGAAACACGAGGTCGGCGTGCGAGACCATCTCCGACGCGAACGCATCGGCGTAGATCACGTGCGGGATGACATACTCGCCGGTCGCCGGGTCCTTGGCGGTCAGCATGCGCGACGCATCGGCGGGGTTCATCGCCGAGTTCCACGCCATGTTCGCCATGTACATGAACAAGGTGTCGATCTTGTACGGATCGCCGGCATGCGCGTTGGCGATGACCGTGTGCATCATCCCGTGCAGGCCGAGCGGCGCGTCCCAGGTGAACGCCTTGTCGATCCGTACCGCGGAGCCGTCGTCCTCCAGCAGCAGGTCTTCCGGCCCGCGCGGGAAGCCGAGCGCCATGCCGGGCAGCATCGTGCCCGGCTTCGCCCCCTTGCCGACCGGGGCGGCGCCGGGCGGGATCGGGCGCGGGAAGGGCGATTTGTAGCGCCAGGAACCGGGCGTATCGATCGCGCCCAGCAGCATCTGCAGCAGGTGGATGGCGCGGCAGGTGTGGAACCCGTTGGAATGGGCGGAAATGCCGCGCATCGCGTGCATCGCCACCGGCCGGCCGCGCATGGTCGGGTGCCGGCGGCCGAAGGTGTCGGTCCAGGGCTGGTCGATCTCGATCGCCTGATCGAACGCGACGTCCGCCAGTTCGCGGGCGATGCGGCGGATCGCCTCAGCCGGGATGCCGCAGCGGTCGGCCACCGCGTCCGGCGCATAGGCGCCGTCCAGGTAACGCTCGGCCAGCAGGTGGAACACCGGGCGGACCTTGCGCCCGTCGGGCAGGCGCTGTTCGCCCACGACCTGCGGCGCCATCTCCGCCGTGGCGGCATCGATCGCGGCCCCGCTGGTGCGGTCCCAGGCGAGCGGACGCCCCTCGGCGTCACGCGCGAACAGCCCGTGCTCGGCGGTGCCCGGCGCGTCGATCACCAGCCAGGCGGCGTTCGTATAGCGGACCAGGAAATCGAGGTCGATACGATCGGCGCGCAGCAGCTCATGCACGAGTGCCAGCACGAACAGCCCGTCGGTGCCGGGGCGGATTCCGACGAACTCGTCGGCGATCGCCGAATATCCGGTCTGCACCGGGTTCACCGAGACGAATTTCGCCCCGCGTCCCTTCAACTTCGCAAGCCCGGTCTTGATCGGGTTGGAATCGTGATCCTCGGCGACGCCGAACATCAGGAAGTATTTGGTCCGCTCCCAGTCCGGCTCGCCGAATTCCCAGAAGCTGCCGCCGATCGAATAGAGCCCGGCGGCAGCCATGTTGACCGAGCAGAACCCGCCGTGGGCGGCGAAATTCGGCGTGCCGAACTGCTTGGCCCACCAGCCGGTGAAGGACTGGCTCTGGTCGCGCCCGGTGAACAAGGCGAGCCGCTTGGGATCGGTCGCGCGGATGTGACCGAGCCAGCCGGCGGCGATGCCCAGCGCCTCCTCCCACTCGATCTCCTTGAAATCCCCCGACCCGCGCGGCCCGGCGCGCAGCAGCGGCTTGGTCAGCCGCGCCGGCGAGTATTGCTGCATGATGCCGGCCGAGCCTTTGGCGCACAGCACGCCGTGGTTCACCGGGTGGTCCGGATTGCCCTCGATGTAGCGGATGCGGCCGTCCTTGAGATGGACCCTGATGCCGCAGCGGCAGGCGCACATGTAGCAGGTGGTGTATTTGACCGCGTCACCCACCGGCGGGGACGGGTCGATCCGTTCCACCGGGTTGGAGTAGCCGGTGGTCCGCCCCGAAACTGCGCCGCGCATGCTGCCCCCTCGGTTTCCTGCGGGCTTTGTGGGAGCAGGCGGCGGGTTCGGCAACCCCCGGGAGGGTGGGATCGGCCACATATTGCTCCCGCTGTCAGGCGCGGCGGAAAATCCGTCCGGCCCGCCGGGGCACGGGAGACGGAACCGGACGGGAGGCGGAACCGGACAGGAGGCGGTCAGGCGCAGTCGGCGCGGTCGGCCGCCAGATCGAGCTCGATGCGCAGGTGCCGGCGCAGCATCTCCGGCCGCTTCTCCCGCCCGTCGGCCACCAGCCGGATCAGCCCCGCCTGTTCCAGCTTGTCGAGCGTGCGCGAGAGATTGCCCTGGTCGCGCCCGGACTGCACGGCGAGCTCGGAGACCGAGCGCGGCGCCTCCTGCGCGATGGTGGCCAGCAAGGCGCGGTTCTCCGGCGTCAGCAGCCGCATCAGCGCGTCAACCGACATCCACAGCCGCGGGGCGTGCTTCAGGTCGGCCTCGCCACGGGCGGCGGCGCGCAACATGGCGCGCATCTCCCGCGGGGAGGCGAGGCCGGGCAGGCGGTCCGGCGTCACGGGCGGCGTGCTGGCGGTGGGTGTGCCAAGGGTAGGGGTGCCGAGGGTGGGCGCGCCAAGGTTGTGCGGGCCGGGGACGGACGTGGCCGGGCCGTGCGGGGGCCGACGGAGCGTGACAGGTTGCGGCATGGCAGGGTCCTCCGTGACGGGTCGAGCCTACCGGCTGCGCAGGTGCTCCGGCAGGAATGCGTCGATGTCGGCGAAGAAATCCGCGAGCAGGGTTTCCACGCCGCGGAAGTCATACGGCACGGTGGCAAGGCCGCCGTGCCGGTGCCAGTGATCGAACACCGCCGGCCCCGCGCGACCCGGCACCAGCGGCGCGTGGCTGTTGTCGTAACGGACCAGGCAGGCATCGTCCGGCCCGAGGAACGTGAGCGCGTATTTCAGCCCGGCCGGACGCTCCGGCGAGGCGTCCACCGCGCGGGCCGTGATCCGGTAGCGATGCCCGGTCTCGTAACGGTATTCCAGCCCGTTGCAGTCCAGGAAGAAGGCCCGGCCGTGATCCAAAGGGCGGTCCCCCGCAAGGATGAGAGGGGCGGATCATCGGGCGGGTCCCTTAGCGGGAGGTTGACGGCAGCGGCGAAACTATAAGTATGTCATTTGAGCACATATGTCAAGCCCCGATCACCGGGCGCTTCCGCCCCCCTGCGTCAGAACCAGTTCGCCTTGTCCACCTCGTTCCGCAGCGCCGTCCCCGCCTCGAACGCGCGGCAATTGTCGCGCAGGATCGCGTAGCGCCGCTCGTCCAGATGCGGCCCGTAGCCGGCGGTGTGCGGCGTGATCAGCACCCCCGGCATGGTCCACAGCGGATGGCCCGGCGGCAACGGCTCGGTCTCGAACACATCGAGGCCGGCGCCGGCGATTTCGCCCGCAGCCAGCGCGGCGGCGAGGTCATCGAGGCGCGTGGTCCGGCCGCGGCCGATGTTGATGAAGAACGCGCCGCGCTTCATGCGGCGGAAGCGCGCGCGGTGCATGAAGCCCTCGGTCGCCGGCGTGTGCGGCACCGTGAGGATCACGAAATCCGCCTGGCCGAGCAGGTCGTCCAGCGCCTCGACCGGGTGCAGTTCCGCGACACCCTCCGTCGGCGCGGTCCGCCGCGCGTCGGTGGCCAGCACGCGCACGCCGAACGCGGCCAGCAGACGCGCCGCCTCCGCACCGATGCCGCCCAGGCCGACGATCAGCGCGGTGGCCTCGTCGAGCGCGATCACGCCGGTATCGAGCGGGCGCGGCGCCCATTCGCGGCGCGCCTGCGCCGGCAGGTAAGTCTGGAAGTCGCGCGCGAAGGCCAGCACGAAAGCCAGGATGTGGGCACCGATGTGGTCGTTGTAGATCTCGCGCATGTTCGTCACCACGACGGGATGCGCGACCAGTTCCGGATAGTAGTACCCCGCCGGGGGCGCGGCCTGCGGGGCGGCCAGCCAGCGCAACCGGCCCGCCGCGGCGAGCATCTGCGGGTTCAGGGTGCCGAACGCCGCCTCGACGGTGGGAATCGCCGCCGCCGCCTCGGCCTCCGTCGCCGCCGCGATCACGCGCACGAACGGCAGTTCCGCGGCCAGCCGCTGCGCCCAGGCGCTTGTGGTCTCGGTCTGCGGCGGCAGCATCAGAAGAGTGAAGGGCATCGGCAGGCTCCGTAGCGGGGAAGCCGTGGAGGCTACCGATCCGCGGTCGGCCGGGCCAGAGCCGGCGCCGCACGCGGCGACATGCCTGCACCGCGCCGCCTTCACCCTCCGTTTGCAATTGCACGCCATCCTCCGTGGCCTGGACGGGGAGATGGCATGCAACGCAGACAGGCGATCGGGTTGATGGCGGCAGCGTTGCTGCTGCCGGGACCGGCGCAGGCCGAGCCGGGCGGGCGCCCGGTCTCGCTCATCGTGCCCGATTTCCCTTCCGCCCCGGCCGGGGTCGCTGCGCGCCTGCTGTGGTCGCCGCTGGCCCGTGCGCTCGGCCGCGCCGTAACCCTGGATTTCCGTCCCGGCGCCGGCGGCATCACCGGGCTGATGGCCGGCGCCCGCGCCCGCGCCGACGGCAGCGCGCTCACCCTGCTGACGCCGGCGATCGCCGCCGCCCCCTGGCTCGCCAGCCGGATGGACAGCGAGCCGGGGGATTTCGCCCTGATCGGGCGCATCAGCTTCACGCCGGAGGTGCTGCTGGTCGCAGACGGAAGTCCCTGGCGCGGGCTCGCCGACCTGCTTGTCGCGCTGCGCGCCGCTCCGGGGCGGATCCGCACGGCTTTCGACGACGCCTGGACCAGTGCCGAGATCGCCGAGGTGATGCTGCTCGACCGCGCCGGCGTCGCCGCCCGCGCGGTTGCCGGGCTCGATGCGGCTGCGGCGCTGCGCGATCGGCAGATCGGCTTCGCGATGCGCCCGCTGCCCGGCGCGCTGGCGGCACTGGCCGAGGGCGGGATGCGCGCGCTTGCCGTTTCCGGCCCGCACCGGGTTGCCGCATTGCCCGGCGTGCCGACGGTGCGCGAGCAGGGGGTCGACGTCGCGCTTGGCGGCTGGCTGGCCCTCGGTGCTCCGGCCGCGACAGGGAAGGCGCGCCTCGTGCCGGTGCGCGCCGCGCTGGCGGAGGTGCTGGCCGACCCGGCCGTGCACCAGGCGCTGGCGGCGGCCGGATTGCCGCCCGCATGGCTACCGGCCGGGGCGGCGCAGGCGGAGATTGCGGCGGAGTACCGCGCGCTCGGCCCGCTGTTCACCGCGATGGGGGTGAACGTGCGGCAGACGGCGGTCGCCGCACGCTGAGGGAGCGCGCGGATCCGGGCACGTGCGCCTGAGGCCTTCGATTACGACCGATCTCCGTCCACTGCGGGCGAAACGCGCCGCAAAAATCTGGTCCGGAGGCGCAATGCCCAGGCAACGCTTCGATCGACCGCCGGCGGTTCCCTCACCGCCGGGGCATGTCGGCAATCGGCGCGCAATTGGTTCGGCCCTGAGCCACGCAATCCTGGATCGCCACCACGCGGACAAGCCGCTCCACAAGAAAGACGCCCGCCACCGCGAGGACCAGGATCACGGCGCCCGCCAGCAAGGTCGCCCGGAGCGAGGAGGGCTCTGGCTCCGGGTCCTCCGGGGTCGGCAGGTCCGGCTGGTCGCGCGGCATCCTCGTCGCTCCACCCCGCCATCGCGGGCAAACCCGATTCCGCCCCGGTCTGCCCGCCCATCGCCGGACCGGGCCGTCATCCCGGCAGCCTCACCCCCCGATCGCCGCCGCCACCCAGGCCGCCGCCGCCAGCACCGCCTGGTCCTCCCCCACCCGCCCGACGAGCTGGATCCCGAGCGGCAGCCCGCCCGGCCCCGGCCCGGCCGGCACCGTCACGCAGGGCACGCCGAGGCTGGTCCAGATCAGATTGAACGCCGGATCGCCGGTCCAGGCGAGCCCTTCCGGCGCTTCTCCCGGCGCCGACGGCGTCAGCAGCACGTCCAGCCCCTCCATCGCTTGCGGGAACGCCTCCCGCGTGCGCCGGAACACGGCGTAGGCGCCGGCCACCGCGGCCTCGTCCTGCGCCAGGCCGAACTCCAGCCGGTCCATCAGCTCGGCGCTGATCCCGGCGCGCGCATACGCCAGCTCCCAGCCCAGCGCGTGGGCGCTCTCGCGATTCATCACGATGGCATGCGCCTCGGTCAGCGCGGCGAATGGGACCGGCAGCTCGCGGTCCGCCAGCACCGCCCCGGCCCGGCCCAGCAGGCCGCCCACGCGCGCGAACAGCGCCACCGTCTCCGGCCCCGCCTGCTCCCACGCCGGCGAACGGCAGAGGCCGATGCGCGGCGCCCGCTCCGCCCGCCGATCGGGGTCGCCGAGGTCGCGGCGCGACACGGCGGCGGCGAACAGCGCGCAATCGGCCACGCTGCGGGCCAGCACGCCCACCGTATCCAGGCTGTCGGCCAGCGGCTTCATGCCGGCCCGGCTGATCAGCCCGAAGCTCGGCTTGTAGCCGACCACGCCGCAGAACGCCGCCGGCCGGATCACGCTGCCGGCGGTCTGGCTGCCGAAGGCCAGGGGGAAGAAGAAATCCGCCACGCCCGCCGCCGAGCCCGACGACGAGCCGCCCGGCGTATGCGCCAGGTTGTGCGGATTGCCGGTGGGGCCCGGCTTGCGGGTGGCGAACTCGGTCGTGACGGTCTTGCCGACCACCGCCGCCCCGGCGGCGCGCGCCCAGGCCACCGCCGCGGCATCGGCCCGCGGGCGCCAGCCGTCCCAGATCGGGGAGCCGTAGGCGGCCGGCATATCGGCCGTGTCGAACAGGTCCTTCACCCCGATCGGCAGGCCGTGCAGCGCGCCGTGCGCGCAGGACGCCGCAGCGGCACGCGCCACGGCGGGGTCGAACCAGGTGAAGGCGCGCACCGCCGCTTCCCGCGCGGCGATGCGGTCGAGGCAGGCCTCCATCAGCGCCTCAGGCCGCAGGCGGCCCTGGCGGATGCGCTGCGCGGCCTCGGTGGCGGTCAGGCGGGACGGGTCCATGGCGGCGTGGCCTCCGGCAATGGGTGGGGATCGGGGCGGGTAGGCGGTCCCGAACGGATCGGCGAACTCAAGATCAGCCGTGTCAACAGATCAACCGTGTCAAGACTGGCGCGGCGCAGCGCGGCAGTCCATGGTCCACCGATGCAGGCCCGGCCCGATCCTTCCGCGCCCCACGACCACCCCGCCGAGCCAGCGGCTGGCGCGCCCCGCGTGCGCGCCGGGACCGGCCGCGACGACTGGCCCACCTATCTCGTGGACGCCGGACCGGAGGAGCTGCCCGCGGTACGCGGGCGGGATCTCGACCGCGCCTGGCATGCGGCGCGGCAGGCGGCGCTCGCCGAGGCATGGGACACGATCCGCGGCTTCCGCTTCCGCCGCGCCGATGGCCGGATCACCGACCTCGTGCTCGCCGATCCCGACGCCTGCTGCTGGGTGGGCGCGGTCGACCGGCTGGCCGGCCTCGGCTCGCGCCAGGGCCTGTCGCTCTGTCTGCGGCTGCTGGCGCTGGTCGACCTCCTGGCCCGAGCACCCTGGACCGCCTCGCTGTGCCGGCTGGCGCGCGACGGGGCGGAGCTCGATCCGCGGCTGCTGCGCCTGGCTGCCGTCGCGCCGCTGTCGGCCGAGGCACGATTCGACGAAGCCGCCTTCCGCGCCGCACTTGCCGCGGCACCGCCCCGCCTGATCGGAAGCCTGTCATGACCCGCCGCGCACTGCACCTGATCCCACTGCTGCTGATTGTCGGCTGCGCCGCCGCGCCGCCGGAGTCGGTCACCGAGCGCGATACGCGCGCCGCCTGCCGCCGCCAGGCGGAGGAGGTGTACCGGCTGCGCCATCGCGACCAGATCTACAGCGTCCCGAACCAGGACGCCCCGCAGTCAGGCGCGATCGGCCTGCCGCTGCCCACCACCGGGCTCGCCGACCAGTTCGAGCAGGAACGCGCAATCAACACCTGCGTCCACGATACCGGCACCGGCACCGCGCTGAAGCCGTGATCGCGCCGCCCCGCATCCGTGCGGGCGGAGCGGGTGGCGTGCCACGTCGACACCGCGCCGGGACGGGCGTTCCCTCCCCTCCCCCGCAAGGAGGGTAAAGAGGCGGGCTATTGGCACCCGTACTCCCGGCACCAGTGACCGAAGGCCTTGACCCCACGCCCGCCGCCCCCTGACCGTGCCCCCATGACCCTTGTCCCCGTCCCCTTGTCCGAGGTCGTGCGCCTGGCCGAGGCCGAGCGGGTCGCCGGCCGGACGGAAGCCGCAGCCGCCCTGCTCGGCCGGGCGCTCGCCGCGGCGCCCGACAATCCGGAGGCGCAGCACGGCCTCGCGCTGGTCGCCTTCCAACAAGGCCGGCTCGACGAGGCGCAGGCGCTGGCCCGCGCCGCGGTGGCGGCGATGCCGGACCGCCCCGCCTGGTGGCGCAACCTCTGTACCATCGCCGAGCGGCGCGGCGACGCCGCGACCGCACTGGCGGCGGCCGAGCGGGCGACAGCACTCGCCCCGAACGATCCCGACCTCTGGCACGCGCTCGCCGTGGTGCAGTACCCGCGGGCGCGACCCCGAGGCCGCCGCGGCCAGCGCGCGCGCCGCCCTCGCCTGCGACCCCCACCACGCCGGCGCCCATGTGGCACTCGCCGAGTCGCTGCTGCTGCGCGGCGACTTCGCACCCGGATGGGAGGAATACGAGTGGCGCTACCGCCTGCCGGGCGCCCCGCCGCCGGTGCCCGAGCTTGGGTGCCCGGCCTGGGACGGGGCGGCGCTGCCGGGGGGACGGCTCCTGCTGGTGGCGGACCAGGGCTATGGCGATGCGATCCAGTTCGCTCGCTACCTTCCCTGGGTAGCGGCGCGCTGTGCCGCAATCGTCCTGATAGCCGCGCCGGAGCTGGCACCGCTGCTGGCGCCCCTGCTCGCCCCGCTGCGGGACCGTGGCACCTTGCTGACCGGATGGGCGGCGGTGGCGGCCCACGCCGCGCCGTTCGCCGCCTGGGCGCCGCTGTCGGGGGTGCCGCGCCTGCACGGCACCCGGATGGCAACCATTCCCGCCGCGGTGCCCTACCTGAGCGCAGCGCTCCCGCGGGTCGCGGCATGGCAGGCGCGGCTGGACGCGCTGGCGCCGCGGCCGGCGCGCCGGGTGGGCGTGGTCTGGGCCGGCCGGCCCACCCATCCGAATGATGCCAACCGCTCCGCCCCGCCGGCGGCACTGGCACCGCTGGCCGCGGTGCCGGGGGTGGCCTTGGTCTCGGTGCAGCAGGGGCCGGCGGCGGCGGGCGCCGAAGCCATCGCGTCCGGCCTGCCCGAGATGGGCAGCGCGATCGGGGATTTCTCGGAGATGGCGGCAGCCCTGGCGGCCCTTGATCTGCTGATCACGGTCGATTCGGCGCCGGCGCACCTGGCCGGGGCACTGGGCCGGCCGGTCTGGGTGCTGCTGCCGTACGGGCCGGACTGGCGCTGGCTGCTCGACCGGACGGACAGCCCCTGGTACCCCACCGCCCGGCTGTTCCGCCCGGTCCGTCCGCGCGACTGGTCCGGGCTGGCCGCCACGGCGGCGGCGGCGCTGCGGGGCTGGGCCGGGGCGCCGCCGCCGGCGTGACCGGCGGGCAGCGCGCGTGCCTTGCTGCCGCTCGCCGTGCCGGTCGTCGCGGTCCGGCCGCCCCCTCCCGGCCGCCCCCTCCCGGCCCGCTTCCTGGCCGGTCTCCGCACGGCTGTGCTCCGCGCCGGAAATATCTCCGACCGCCGGCCCACCCGCGCGGCGCGCGCTTGCCGTCGCTCCGGCCCGGGCCGTACAAACCCGCGGTTCGCAACCCAAGGAGGCGCATGTGAGCAAGATCATCCGGACCGAGCCCAATCCGATCCTCGCCAAAGCCGTGGAATTCCACGGATTCGTCTATCTCCAGGGGGTCACCGCCCGCGATCCGGCCAAGGACATCAAGGGTCAGACCGCCGAGGTCCTCGAGCAGATCGACGCCCTGCTGGAAACCCACGGCACCGACAAGACCCGACTGCTGACGGCGCACATCTGGCTCAAGAACATCACCGACCGGGCTGCCCTGAACGAGCTCTGGACCGCCTGGCTGCCGACCGGCGGCGCGCCGGCACGCGCCTGCGTGCAGGCCGAGCTGGCCGACCCGAAGCTGCTGGTCGAGATCATGGTGACTGCTTGCAAATAGCGTGACCGCTTGCTGGCAAATAGCCCGTCGCGGCGCCGGCGGGCCCCGGGCCCCCGGCGCGGCGATCAAGGCGCACCGATCACGGCGCACTGACCGCCGAACCCCTAACCAGGAGTTAATTTAGGACAATAGTCCCTGCATTGACAGTTGTCCACAGGGGCCAGAATGGAAACTGCGGCGTTTTGGTCACAGTCCAGCGTTTTTAGGGTTGCCAACTACGCAACGCAGCGGCTACCGCCGGTCGGGTCTGGGGTAGACAAGGATATCTGGGGATGGTGAGCAAGGCAGCCGCGGGGCAGACGTCGTTGCGCGTGGCATTGCGAGCAACATCGCTTCTGACTTTCGGCTGCTTTGCTTTCCTCGCGGGAGGAACCGCCGCCGTTTCCCCGGCCCACGCCGCGACCGACCACATCGTTCGGCGCCCGCGCCGGCCAGAAGGGCATCCAGTTGCGCATTCTGTGGTGCGCGCCCCGGTCCACCACTGGGTGCAGCGCATCGCCTACCGGCATTCCCCCGTTCACCGCATCGTCCATCCCGCCTGGCACCCGGTCGTCCGTTTCGTCCGGGTGCACGGACGGCTGGAACGGGTCGAGCATATCGTCCACCCGGTCGCGCGCCGGCCAGCCTGGTACCACCCGGTGCAGGCGACGCGCATGTCCTGCGTGCCGTTCGCCCGCGCCGATTTGGGTATCGACCTCGCGGGCGATGCCTATGCGTGGTGGAACCACGCCGCCGGCGTCTACGCCCGCGGCGATGCCCCGGTTCCGGGCAGCGTGCTGGCGTTCCGCGCCAACGTGCGGATGCGGCTCGGCCATGTCGCCGTCGTCAGCCGGGTCGTCAACCGACGGGAGATCGAGGTCGACCAATCCAACTGGGGCGACGGCGGCCGTATCACCCATGATGTACCGGTGATCGACGTCTCGGAGGACAACGACTGGACCGAGGTGCGGGTGGCTCTGGGTGACGGCCGCTACGGCTCGGTCTATCCGACCTACGGGTTCATCTATGATCGCCCCGACACCGGCACGATGCTGGCGCGCCGCACCCCCGCACCCGAGCTCGCGGCCAATCCCGCGCCGTCCGACCTGCGCGCGCTCCAGACGGATGGTGGCTACCGGGGCGGCGAGCAGGTCGCCGAACTACCCGGTCCGCTGCCCGCACCGCCGCACTGGCCGACGCAGCTCGGCCATCGCCTGCACACCAATTTCGTACACCACGACGTACGCCACGTGACCTATCGTCGCCTGGTCGTGTCTCACGCCGTATCCCATTGGACGTCGCATCACGCCCCGGTCCACCACGTCGTACTGCATCGCCTCGTGCCGGCACACGGGGCCGTCGCGGCGCGCTGAGCGTCCCAGGTTTCCGGCCGCACCTCGGGCCGCCCGCCCGATCCCGACCGACGCCAGAGCCGTAGCTGGCGTACGCAGCGGCAGAGCCCGTCGGGATCAAGCCGGTGCCCGCACCTCGACCGTGACGTGCGACAGCATCGGGAAACGGGCCAGCCGCGCGTGATAGTGCCGTGCGTCATGCGGCCCTTCGGTGGTCACCGCGAGAATCGCGCCGAGATGTCCCGGCCCCAGCCGCCACAGGTGCAGGTCGGCAACCCGGTCGCCCTCCTCGGTCACCAAGGCGCGGATGGCCGCTTCCAGCCGCGCATCCGGCGTCATGTCGAGCAGGATCGCCCCGGTGTCGCGGATCAGGGCGTAGGACCAGCTCACGATCGCCCCGGCGCCGACCAGGCCGGCCAGCGGGTCCATCCAGCGCCAGCCGAAGGCCGCCGCCGCGCCCAGCCCCGCGATCACCATCACCGACACCGCCGCGTCTGCCATCACATGCACCACCGCGGCGCGCAGGTTGTTGTCGCGATGGGCGGCCTGGTCGTGTTCCTGGAACACGTGCCGCGACTCGAACGGCCTGCCCGGCCCGGCCATCCGCAGCAGGACGGTGAATTCGTGCGGCTCGGGGATGGTTTCGCGGCTGACCAGGCCGTCATGTTCGGGGGCGCTGGCGAAAGTGAACTGCTGGCGCGACCCGTCCGGCCGCTCGGTCTCCGCCACCGTGCCCTCCGGGTCCAGCCCGGGGCCGCGCAGGCGGAAGACGGGCGGGACGCCGTCCTCCAGGATATCGAACCGCAGCGCGCCGGCCGGGGTGGCGATGAGGCGCGGCGCCTCGCCATGCGCGTGGTCGTGGCCCGTCCCGTGATGGTGATGGTGGCGCCCGCCGCCGATCAGCAGCCAGGCGCTGACGATGTTGACGATCAGGCCCAGGGCGGCGATCGGGATCGCCGCGCGGAAATGGATCGGCACCGGAGTAATGAAGCGACTCACCGCCTCGAAGGCGATCAGCGCCGCGATCAGCGCCAGCACGATCGCCGAGGTGTAGCCGGCGAGGTCGCCGAACTTGCCGGTGCCGAAGGCGAAGCGCGGGTCGGTCGCGTGCGTGCGCGCATAGCGATAAGCGAGTGCGGCGAGCAGCAGTGCGCCGGCATGGGTGGACATGTGCAGCCCGTCGGCGATCAGCGCGATCGAGCCGAACATCGCCCCGCCGGCGATCTCCGCCACCATCATTGCGGCGCACAGCGCGATGACGGCCCAGGTGCGCCGCTCCGCCTCGGCATGGCCGGCGCCGAGGAAGACGTGGGAATGGGCGGCGTCGGTGCCGCTCATGGCCGGGCTCAGCGCAGATAGCTGCGGACGAGGTCGAGCAGGACCTCCGCCGCCGGCTCGTTGAGCGCGCCCGGATGGGCGATCGGGTCGACCAGATGGGTGCGGACGTGATCCTCCACCACCTCCGCCATCAGCCCGGCCATGGCGCCGCGGGCACCGGCGATCAGATGCAGCACGGGTTCGCAGCCGGCTTCGGCGAGCAGGGCGCGCTCGATCGCCTCCACCTGGCCGCGGATGCGGCGGACGCGGGCCAGGAGCTTCTGCTTGTCGCGCACCGTATGGGTCATGCGCGCGTATAGGGTGGGGGGCTATCCGATGTCCAGCGCGGGCGGAGTGGCCGCCCGGCGGGTCAGTCCACCCGGAAGCGGTAATGGAAGCGGGTCCCGTCCGCTTCCACAAGCCCGGCCGTCGGCGCCGGGAAATGGATCGGCAGGATCAGGGTGTCGGTGTCGGCCACGGAACCCAGGAACCTGCGGCGGGAGGCGGCAGCTTCCTGCGCGTCCCAGTCGAACACGGTGGACCAGTCCGGCTCGCGGCACTGCAGCGCGTGGTGCATCATGTCGCCGGTCACGACCGCCCGCTTGCCGCCGGCGCGGATGTTCACGCAACAATGGCAAGGCGAGTGGCCGGGCGTGGGCGTGAGCCACACCGTATCGTCCAGGGTGAAATCATCACCGACCAGCAGCGCCTGGCCGGCGTCCACGATCGGGCGGCAATTGTAGGTCCAGACATTGCCCGGCGGGTTGGCGCCGCGGGCGGTCGCTTCCTCCCAGGCGGCGTATTCGCGCTGGTGGAAGACGTATTTGGCGTTCGGGAAGGTAGGCACCCAGCGCCCGTTCACCAGCCTGGTGTTCCAGCCGCAGTGGTCGATGTGCAGGTGGGTGCAGAAGACGTAGTCGATATCGGTGAACTTCAGGCCCAATGCGGCGAAACCGTCGAGCCAGGGTTGCTTCGGGAAGTCCATCGGGGCGGGGAAGCCCTTGTCCTCGCCGGTGCAGGTATCGACCAGGATGGTGTGCTTCGGGGTGCGGATGACGAAGGTCTGGTAGGTGATGACCAGGCGGTTGCTGGCGGCGTCGTAGACGGCCGGCGGCAGGGCATCGAGGTGCGGGCGGCCGATGGCGGCGGTGTAGGCGGGGAACATGTCCTCCGGCGCGCGCCAGGGGCCGTCGCGTTCGATGATGCTGGCGATGGTGACGTCGCCGAGATGGATCTGGTGCATGGGGCGGGCCTTTTTGGGCTGGCGGAGGACGTTCGTGCGATATGTCCGGCGCTGGAGCCGGCCGGTTGTTCCGACGATACCACAGAGGTCGCCGAGGGCCAGAGATCGCGGAGAAGAGCGGTTCGGCCGGGTGGGGAGCGAACAAAGACGGCGGCGAGACCGCATCGACTGCGCCGAACACGTCGTCAGGACGTCGATCGTCGGGCCGGCGGTGCCGACTGACGCAGCAACAACGCCTTGCCGAAAGAGAACAACGTGACGTCCTGGCAGTCCTTATTGATTGGCAATGACGCCGCGTCGTGTCTCTGTCATGTGCCGGCTCGTACGATGGCACCCTTCTCTGCGGGCTTTGGTCCTCTGCGCCCTCTGCGTTGATGCGGTATGGCAAGAAGCATCCAGCAACCGACGGTCCGGATCGCTTACGTCATAAACGCAAGCTCCCCGGGGACTGAAGACGCTGACACCTGCCCCCCGGGAAGGCCGGGCCGACGCGTCCAATCGTGGACATGACCAGGCCCTTGAAGTAAGGTTTTGTCTGCCTTACTTTTCGACTGCCAGAAGTCGTCCATGGGGGCCATCATGCCACTGCAACTGACCATCACCGCCAAAGGCCAGGTCACCTTGCGCCAGGCGGTGCTCACGCATCTCGGTGCCAAGCCGGGCCAGAAGATCGCGGTCGCGTTGCTTCCCAACGGAAGGGTGGAACTCCGCGCCGCCGAGGCCGCCCCCGCCATCGCCCGGCTGCGCGGCGCGCTGCACCGGCCCGGCCGGCGGCCGGTCTCGCTCGCCGAAATGCAGGACGCCATCGAACGCGGCGCGGGGGAATGAGGATCGCGGTCGATACCAACGTACTGGTCCGCTTCCTCACCTGGGACGACGCGCCGCAAGCCGCCCTGGCCGCGCAGGCGATCGAGGCGGCCGAAACCGTCGTCCTGCCGACCCTCGTTCTGTGCGAAACGGTCCGGGTCCTGCGCCGCGCCTACAAGCTGCCGCCGCGGGAGATTGCCGCGACCCTGCGCGACCTGATCGACAGCAAGCCGGTGGAGGTCGACCGCGTGGCCGCCGAAGCCGGGATTGCGCTGCTGGAACGCGGCGGCGATTTCGCCGACGGGGTGATCCTGTTCGCGGCAGAGCGGGCGGGAGCCGCGCAGCTGGTGACGTTCGATCGGGCGCTGGGGGGGCTGGCGGACCCGCGCCAGGTACGGCAACTCGATCCGGTCTGACCAGGTCCGGACCGCATCCCGCTCGCGGCTCCAGATGACCAAACCATTGCCGACATTCGTACAACCCGCACGGCCGGAGCCGCCGACTTGTACACCGGCTCGGGCCACATCGGCCCGAATCTGGCCCTGTTGTACAACCCCGTGACGGCAGCACCTCCGCCCGGGCGGCGCGGCTACTCCGCCGCTTTCGGCCGCCTCGGCGCGGCCTTCCGTTTCGCGGCCGGCTTCCGTACGGCCTGCGGCGGCCCGCCCGCCGGCTTCGCCGCCGCCTTTTTCCGCGCCGGCCGGGGAGCCGTCGCCGGCGCACCCGCCTCCTTGCCCGCCGGCGCCGGCTTCGCCGCCCCCTTGCGCGCCCCCGCCGCCTTCTTCCCCGCCGCTCCGCGCGGCTTCAGCGCCTTGCCCTTCTCCTTGAGCAGCGCCACCGCCTCATCCAGCGAGATGTCCTCGATCAGCACCCCGCGCGGCAGGTTGGCCACCATGTTGCCGTGCTGCGCATAAGGCCCGAACCGCCCCTTGCGCACCGACACCGGCGCCGCGTCCTTCGGATGCGGCCCGAGCGAACGCACGCTCGCCAGCTTCTTCGCCAGCAGGTCGACCGCCCGGTTGATCCCGATCGCCAGCACGTCGTCGTCGCGATCGAGCGAGCCGTACACCGCGCCCATCCGCACATAGGGCCCGAACCGCCCGATCCCCGCCTCGATCGGCTGGCCGGTCTCGGGATGGATGCCGATCACCCGCGGCAGGGACAGCAGCGCGATCGCCTGCTCCAGGGTGAGCGAATCGCCGTCCATCCCGCGCGTCAGGGAGGTACGGCGCGGCTTGGGCGCCTTCTTGTCCTCCCCGTTCTCGCCCTGCTGGACGTAGAGCCCATAGGGGCCGCGGCGGACGGTGATCGCCTCGCCCGTCTCCGGATGGTGGCCGAGCTCGCGCATCCCCTCCTTCAGGGTCTCGCCGTTTTCCTCCCCGTTCTCGACCGCGAGCCGCCGCGTGTACTGGCAGGCCGGGTAGTTGGAACAGCCGATGAAGCTGCCGTAGCGGCCGAGCTTCAGCCCGAGCCGCCCGTTGCCGCAGGCCGGGCAGGTGCGGGGGTCGGTCCCGTCCTCGCGCGCGGGGAAGAAATGCGGCCCCAGGTCGCGGTCGAGTGCCGCGATCACGTCGCTGATCTTGAGGTCCTTGGTCTGCTCGACCGCCTTGGAGAACGCGTCCCAGAACGCCCGCATCACCGCGCGCCAGTCGGCGGTGCCGCCAGCGATGTCGTCGAGCTGCTCCTCGAGCGCGGCGGTGAAGCCGGTCTCCACGTAGTGGTCGAAGAAGCTCACGAGGAAGGCGGTGACCAGCCGGCCGCGGTCCTCGGGGATGAAGCGCCGCTTGTCGAGCCGCACATACTTGCGGTCCTGCAGCACCGTCAGGATCGACGCGTAGGTGGAGGGCCGGCCGATCCCGAGTTCCTCCATCTTCTTGACCAGCGAGGCCTCGGAATAGCGCGGCGGCGGCTGGGTGAAGTGCTGGCTGGCGGTCACGTCGCCGCGGGCGAGCGGGTCGCGCTCGGCCATCGGCGGCAGCATCCGCCCCTCGTCCTCCTCCGCCGCGTCGTCCTGGTCCTCGCGGTACAGCTTCAGGAAGCCGTCGAAGGCGACGATCGAGCCGGTGGCGCGCAAGGTCAGCCCCTTGCCGTCGGTCACGTCCACCGTCACCTGGTCGAGCTCGGCCGAGGCCATCTGGGAGGCAACCGCCCGCTTCCAGACCAGCTCGTAGAGCCGGCGCTGGTCGGGCGTGAGGTACCGGCCCACCTCTTCCGGCGTGCGCGCCACGTCGGTCGGGCGGATCGCCTCGTGCGCTTCCTGCGCGTTTTTCGCCTTGGCGGTGTATTCGCGCGGCGCGCCGGGCAGGTAGTCGGGGCCGAAGGCGCCGCGCACATGGCCGCGGATGGCGTCGATCGCCTCGCGCGCCATCTGCACGCCGTCGGTGCGCATATAGGTGATCAGGCCGGTGGTCTCGCCGTCCAGCTCGACGCCTTCATATAGCTGCTGCGCCACCCGCATGGTCTGCTGCGCGCCGAAGCCGAGCTTGCGCGAGGCCTCCTGCTGCAGGGTGGAGGTGGTGAACGGCGCCGGCGGGTTGCGCCGGACCCGCTTCTTCTCCACCGAGCCGACGGTGAAGCGCCCCGCCTCGACCGCCGCTTTGGCGCGGTTCGCCAGCGCCTCGGTGTTGAGGTCGAACTGATCGAGCCGCTTGCCGTCCAGATGCGTCAGCCGGGCGGTGAAGGGCGCGCCGCCGGGGGTCGTGAACGCCGCCTCGACGGTCCAGTATTCGCGCGGGCGGAAGACCTCGATCTCGGCTTCGCGCTCGCAGATCAGGCGGAGCGCGACCGATTGCACCCGCCCGGCGCTGCGGCTGCCGGGCAGCTTGCGCCACAGCACCGGGGAGAGGGTGAACCCCACCAGGTAGTCGAGCGCGCGGCGGGCCAGGTAGGCCTCGATCAGCGGCTGGTCGAGGTCGCGCGGCGCGGCCATGGCGGCGCGGATGGCGCTGCGGGTGATCTCGTTGAAGGTGATGCGGCGGACGTCGATGCCCTTCAGCGCGTGCTTCTCGGCCAGCATGGCCCGCACATGCCAGGAGATCGCCTCGCCCTCCCGATCCGGGTCGGTGGCGAGATAGAGCGTCTTGGCGCCGCGTCAGGGCCTTGGCGATGGCGCCGACCTGGCGTTCGCCACGGTCGTCCGCCTCCCAGTCCATGGCGAAATCCTGGTCGGGACGGACGCTGAACCGTCCTTGGGCGGCAGGTCGCGCACATGGCCGAAGCTCGCCAGCACGGTGAACTTGTCACCGAGGTAGCGGTTGATGGTCTTCGCCTTGGCGGGGGATTCGACGACGACGACGTCGGTCATTTTGTCCTGTGCGTCGGGGCTTCGTGGTCAGGCCAGCAGCGCCACGCGCTGCCCCGGCAGGGTTTCGACCCGGCCGGCGAGTTCGAGTTCGAGCAGGGCCGCCAGCACGGCAGCCGGTGACAACTGGCAGCGGCGCAGCAGATCGTCAACCGCCGTGGGGGCCGGGCCAAGCAGATCGGCGAGCCGGCTCCGCGCTGCGGCGAGCGCTTCGGGGGGCGGCTCACCGGCGTCGGCAGGGTCGGCGCCATCCTCGGCCGGCCCTCCCGGCGGGGCGCCACGGGCGAAAAGAGGTGCACGCGCCAGGCCCTGGCGGAGCGGGTGGTCGGGCAGGTTGTCGAGCACGTCGGCCGCAGTCTCGGTCAGGTGGGCACCCTGGCGGATCAGGTCGTTGGAGCCGCGCGCGCGCGGATCGAGCGGGGAGCCGGGGACGGCAAAAATCTCTCGCCCGGCGTCCTGGGCGAGCCGCGCCGTGATCAGGCTGCCGGAACGGAGCGCGGCCTCCACCACCACCACGCCGAGCGCCAGCCCGGCGATCATCCGGTTGCGACGGGGGAAATGCCGGGCCTGGGGGGCGGTGCCGAGCGGGGCCTCGGCGATCACCGCGCCGCCTTCGGCGATCCGGCGCTGCAGATCGGCGTGCTCGGGCGGGTAGGGACAGTCGACCCCGCCGGCTACCGCCGCCACGGTATGCCCGGTGGCCAGTGCGCCGGTATGCGCCGCAGCGTCGATGCCGCGGGCGAGGCCGGAAACGACGACGAACCCCGCCTGCGCGAGATCGGCCGCCAGCGCCTCGGCCACCCGCACGCCGTTGGCCGAGGCGTTGCGTCCACCGACCAGCGCCACCGCCGGGCGGGCGAGCACCGCCGGATCGCCAAGGCAGGCGAGCACCGGCGGCGCGTCGTCCAGCAAGGCCAGCAGAGGCGGGTAGTCCGCCTGGCCCAGTACCAGGAAGCGACCACCAAGCCGGGCCAGGCGCTCGCGTTCGTGCGCGATCTCGGCCGCCGTCGGCACCGCGGGCGGGGTGGGCCGCCCGCCGTCGCGCGCCAGCGCCGGCAACGCCGCGATCGCCGCCGCAGCACTGCCGTAGCGGGCGAGCAGGCGGCGATAGGTCTGCGGCCCCACCCCGTCGGTGCGGGCAAGTCGCAGGCAATCGGTGACGGGGTCGTCGGGCGTAGGCCGGCGGCGCATGGCGCTGGATCCTCGGGCGGTGCGCCGCGGGGTCAGGCGCCCTGGCCGATCCTCGGCTCGGTGCCCGCCAGCAGGCGGCGGATGTTGGCGTGGTGGCGGACGAACACCAGCACGGCAATCGCCAAGGAGAGCTTAACGACGTCCACGCGCGCGAACCCGATCGCCGCCACCGGGGCCACCGCGAAGGCCGTCAGCGCGGCAAGCGAGGACAGCCGCGCCAGCTTGGCCATCACCAGCCACACGGCGCAGGCCACCAGCCCGACCGGCAGTGCGGCGCCGAGCAGCACGCCGAGCCCCGTCGCCACCCCCTTGCCGCCGCGAAACCCCAGCCAGACCGGGAACAGGTGCCCCAGGTACCGCGCCGGCCCCGGCCCAGAGCGCGGCAGCGGGGCCTCCGATAGCCCCGCCCAGCAGGACCGCCCCTACTCCCTTGGCGCCGTCGAGGACCACTGTCGCCGCAGCGAGACCCTTGCGCCCCGTGCGCAGCACATTGGTGGCGCCGATATTGCCCGACCCGACCTGGCGGATATCGCCCAGCCCGGCCGCGCGGGTCAGCAGCAGCCCGAACGGGATGGCGCCGAGCAGGTAGCCGAGCGCGACGAAGGCCTCCGGGGGCATCGGTCAGTCCAGGATCGTGGTGGGAGTCATGGTGCAGGTCGTGGCGCGATCCGGCGCGGTCGGCCGCCGACGGCCTCCCCGCGCTCGCGCCGCAGCGCTGCCGCCGACACGACCGCCGGACCCGATGGATGGGAGCGAGGCGCGAACAGAGGTAGCTTGCATGGCGCAATCATGGCGTGAGCATAGGCGAGCGGGCGGCGAAATGCCACAGCACCGCGCCATCAAGCCGCCCAGGCGAAGGCCGACAGTCCTGCTTTTGCCCGAGTAGAGCAAAGCGCGTGGCAAGCACGAAAGCCGTCCCACCATCACCGGCTGCGGGCCCGAATTGACGGATCCATCACCCCGGGCTCACGGTTGACCCGAAGATGGACTCTCCGTCCGAGAGGGGATCGCCCGCATGACCCTGCACCTCCGCCCGCTGCACGAGTTGTTCGCCGCCGAGGCGACCGGCGTGGATCTGCGCACGCCGATCGACGACGCGACCCTGGCCGAGATCGTTGCCGCGCTCGATCGCTATGCCGTGCTGGTCCTGCCCGGCCAGGCGCTGAGCGATGCGCAGCAGATGGACTTCAGCGCCCGGCTCGGCCCGCTGGAGACCACGATCAAGGCCTACCGGCCCGACCATAAGGCAAGGCTCGATCTGCATATTTCCGACGTGTCGAACCTCGACGAGAACAACCGGGTGATGGCGCCCGACGACCGGCGCCGGATGAACGGGCTCGGCAACCGGCTGTGGCACACCGACAGTTCCTTCAAGGCGATCCCGGCGCGCTATTCGCTGCTGTCCGCCCGCGCCATTCCGGGCGCGGGCGGGGAGACGGAGTTTGCCGACCTGCGCGCCGCCTGGGACGCGCTGTCGGAAGACATGCAGCGCCGCGTCGAGGGGCTGGTGGCCGAGCATTCCATCCTGCACTCGCGTGCCAGTATCGGCTTCACCGATTTCTCGGCCGAGGAACGCGCGCGGTTGCAACCGGTGCCGCAGACCCTGGTGCGGACCCATCCGGGCTCGGGGCGCAAGACCCTGTATCTGGCCTCCCACGCCGGGTCGATCCGTGGCATGAACCTGCCGGAGGCGCGGTTGCTCCTGCTCGACCTGATGGAGCACGCGACCCAGCGGGCATTCGTCTACACCCATCGCTGGCGGCTGCACGACCTGGTGATCTGGGACGACCGCTGTACCATGCATCGGGCACGCGAATATGACGCCACGGTGCCGCGCGACATGCACCGGACCACGGTTTCCGACGGCATCTCCACGCTGACCCAAGCCGGTCTGGCGGCGTAGCGGACCGCTTTTCCACCGGCCGGGACAGCGGCCGGCGCGGGACACCTCGTTCCCGCACCGGGCCGCCGGGCGCAATTTTCTCCATGTCCCGGCCCGCGGGTCCGCCTAATGTGGCGGGAACCGCAAGCGTTCACCGCATCCCATGCACACCACCCGGCTGCTGGCAGACCGCCGCCCTCTCGGCCAGCGACCATCGCTGCACGGCCGGTCCGGCGGACGCGCCGTTTGCAGAATGTCACGACGGATTTTCGCTGGCCTACGTGCGCCGCGGCAGCTTCGGCTACCAGGTCGGGGGCCAGGCGTTCGATCTGGTAGCGGGCGCGGTCCTGATCGGCCGACCGGGAGCGGAGTATGTCTGCACGCATGCGCACCACGCCGGCGGCGACGAATGCCTCTGCTTCACCTTCTCCGCGGAAACGCTGGACGCGCTCGGCGCCCCCGCCGGCGGATGGCAGGCGGGGGCCTTGCCGCCGCGCGCCGGGCTGATGGTGCTGGGCGAGACGGCGCAGGCGGCGGCGGAAGGCGACGGGCGCCTCGGCCTCGACGAAGCGGCGCTGTGGTTTGCCGCGCGGTTTCTCGCCGCTCTGTCCGACCGCCCGGCGCGGTCCCGCGCCCCCGCCCCGCGCGAGCGACGCCGCGCCGTGGAGGCGGCACTGTGGCTGGACGCGCACGCCCAGGACCCGATCGACCTGGCGCGCGTCGCGGGGATCGCCGGGCTGAGCCCGTTCCACTTCCTCCGGCTGTTCGCGAGGGTAACCGGCGTCACGCCGCACCAGTACGTCGTGCGCCGCCGGCTGCGGCATGCGGCCCAGCTGTTGGTACGCGGCGACCTGCCGATCACCGAGATCGCGTTCGAATCCGGCTTCGGCGACCTGTCGAATTTCGTCCGCAGCTTCCATCGCGCCACCGGCCAGTCGCCGCGCCACTTCCGGGCCACCGCGCGCGGAGAGCGCAGGTTCCGGCAAGACCCCCCGCCCCGCCGCGAGGCATGAATGATCCGCCGGGAAGGCGGCGCGCACCGGTCACCGACCCGGGTCGAGGTTTCTGCCGATCGCCGAGTTCGGCGTGGCGCGCCGCAAAATCAGGCCTCGTCGAGAAATCCGGTCGTGGGTCGGTTCGAATTTCAGCTTCCGACCCGAAGCGGACATTCGCCGATCACGGGGACCGACCGTTCGCCCCCAACAGGGCGCCGCCCGGCTTGATGGCAAGGCTGGCCTGCAGAGCGTAGGATCAGTAAAGACGAATATACGCTCCTGACACGCGCAGTACAAGATCCTCATGGAGGCTTGACGAATTGCTTGACCGCGACCATAAGCGCGGCCCCATTTTTGGACTTGACACCCGAGTCGGCGAGGTTACGCGTGTCACAAGCAAACATCGCTGAGGCGACAGAGGCACCAGATCAGCGAGAGTTGTCAGCGCTCGTCACCGCGGCCGACTTCGAGGCTGTGGATTTCGAGTTGCCCATCCGTGGGATCGACATAGCGGACGCGCATGAATTTTATCAGACATTCGCAAGTGCGTCTGTGGGAGCCCGCGAGGCAGGGGATCTGCAAGGCGAGAAAGTATATCGGCTGCTTGCGCAGCTTTGCAGCATGTTTATGCGGCCGACCGATCAGGGTAGCATTTGGCAGCCGGTATTGACGTGGACGAACGGAACTCACTCGCCGATCGCCGAAACTTTCCAAGGAGAACAGACAACGGTACTGGCTTCTGTAGTCAGCCGGATCACCTCACCTGCCTTAAAGGCCAGGATTGCGGACATCGCCTGGTCGAACAATCGCAGGGACGGAGCGTCATCGGCTGCGGCTACAGAGGTATATACCGAATTGGCTGCTTCCCTCTTGGACGGACGGCTGAGTACATCGCACGGCCAGCAGCCGATGCGAGACGCCGTGCGCTTCATGCATCGCGCCATGCAGATCGCCAAGATCACCACGAAACGGACCAAACGCCCCGCCAAGATAGCCGCGGTGTTCGAGACCATGTATGCGGCGGCCCGTGACGCGAAGGATATCTGGTCATTCGTGACCTTGGCAGACTTGGGGATGGACTTTGGTCTGCGTCAGCCGACTGTAGCAGCCGCTGAGCTCGAAGCCGCTGCCGTTGAAATTCCGGCAGGCACATATCCGATGGCTGTCAAAAGAGCTTGGGTTCTGGCCGCGCAACTGCACACCAACTTGAAGGACCCGGCGTCACGTCAGCGCTGCCTGAAACAGGCGGTCATGCAGACCTTGGCTATGCGGGAGGAGGTCAAAGCCTCGCCTGCGGCAGAGGCTTCATGGGTTTCCGACGCCCTGCTGGAGCTTCGGCACGTTGACGGAATGGAAGACTTGAAGCGAACCCTGGAGAGAGAACTCCGTGCGTTGCAGCAGGCCGCACAGAAGCATTTTGGGTCATTCGAAGTAGATCTTCAGATCGGCGATACGCCCGAGAGGATCACGGAGTACTTTTCCACACTCAGCTTGTCCGAATGCCTGAAGCGATTTGCGCAACTGACAAGATCCCGTAACCCGACCAAATTACGCAAGGAAGCGCTTGAGGTAGCGAAGGCCGCTCCTCTGATGGCGATGATGTCTGCTGTCCACCTGGACGCCGAAGGTCGAACGGAATCACGAAGTTTCGGGAGCGCCACACGACGGGGAGCCGGACGAGAGCTGGTATCGTAGAATGATCGGCCAGTCTGAGAAGCTGCACCGGGCTCGCATGATATCAGCGGCCATAGACCCAGCACGGATGGTAATCCAGGCGCGGTTTGGCATCGCAGAGCGACATTTTCGTGCGATCGTCGGTTTCTCAGGATTTGCTCCGGAATCCCAGAAGCCGATCCTAACCCTCGGTTTCGTGAGGCTGTTCCAAGGCGACATGATGTCGGCGACCCACCTTCTCATCCCGCAGCTGGAGCCGTGCCTGCGACACCTGTTGAAGGTCAATGGTCACGATCCATCAAGGCGGAGGGACGACGCCACCGAGGAAGACCATTCACTGAGCGGGTTGTTTACGCATTATCGAGTGGAGCTTGAGAAAATATTGACGCCGGCGATCGCGTCAGAAATCGACCTGCTATTCAACGCCAAGCCAGGTCCCGAATTGCGGCACGAGCTCGCCCACGGTCAGCTCAGCGCCGGGGCTTGTTTCCACGAAGACGTGTACTACGGAAACTGGCTTATCTACCATCTTTGCTGCCTTCTTGTAATGCACGCCTGGGATCAGGTCGTTACGCCGGATCTTGCCGGGGAAGAGTGACACATGTCCTCGCCACCCATCACGGCTCCCCGCTAGGTTCTGATGTTCAAATTCCGGGGCCGCCTTGCGCCGCGGTCAAACCGGCGGCGGCTTAGAGATGTAGACCGGCAGCTGGTACCCGTCTTCTGATGGCGGAGCGGAACGGCAACTTTCCACCCAATCCAGAAGTTCAAACTGGCCCGCTACCAGAAATCCGCTTGACACCGCGGCGGATTTATGTTCTTCTTATGTTCGTGACCCGCGCCGCCTTTTCCCCTCCCAACACCAGCGCCTGGGCCCTCGCCGGGCGCTTCGCCCGCTTCATCAGCGGGCTGCGCGAGGTGGTAGCGGTCAGCATCGAGCACAACCCGGCCCTGATGACCATCGCAGCCCGGCTGTGGAACCGCCTCACGGAGGCCGCCGAGCGCTTCGCCGTCATCGCCGCCCATCCGGAGGCGCGGACCCGCCGTCGCCCCGCCGAACCCGCCCCCGGGCCGGAAGATGCGATGCCGGAAGATCCGGCGGCCGCCCGCAGGATGCCGGTGCGCCCCGCCAGGCCGCGCCGCACCCTGCCCCGAGGCTTCGGCTGGCTGGCGCGGATGGCGCCGGAAACGGTGCCGTCCGGTGTCGACTTCGCCTATCTCCTGGCCCAGCCGGAACTGGCGGAACTGCTGGCGACCGCCCCGCGCCTGTGGCGCGTGCTGCGTCCGGTCTGCCGCATGTTCGGCATCACGCCCTCCGAGACCCTGCCGCCACCGCCGCCCACGCCGCCGCGGCGTGCGCCGGCGGCCGTGCCCGACCCCGAACGCCTGCGCCGGCGGTCCGAAGCCGCGGCGATCCGCGAGCACGGTCCGCTCGGCTACCGCCCCCCGCTTTTCGGCAGCTAGGCCGGGGCGGGCTTTCGTACGTCCTTATCGTTGCGATACAGCAACGTAATTGCTCACATGGCCGCCCGCCACGCCACTTCCGGGCCACCGCGCGCGGAGAGCGCAAGTTCCGCAAAGAACCCCTCCCCCGCCGCGAGGCATGATCCGCCGGTAACCACAGGAGGCGATCATGTTCGACCATATCGGGCTGCGGGTGACGGATCTGGCGGCGAGCGCGCGGTTCTACGAGGCAGCGCTGGCGCCCCTGGGCTACGCGGTCTGCTCCCGCGACGCCACGTCCGTCGGGCTGGGTCCGCCGGAGGCGCCGGCGCTGTGGCTGCACCATGCCGCGCCCGGATCCGGGTCGGGCACGCATGTGGCCTTCCGCGCTCCGGACCGAGCCGCGGTCGCACGGTTCCACGCCGCCGGGCTTGCGGCCGGGGGACAGGACAACGGCATGCCCGGGCTGCGCACCGACTATGCGCCGACCTACTATGCGGCGTTCCTGATCGATCCGGACGGCAACAATATCGAAGCGGTCTGCATGGGCTAGGGCGCGATCGGCGCGGACGGACGCTCGGGTGACGTGACCTCAAGCGATGTTGCTCCGGAACGGCGGAGGCCCCCCCGGGCCGGGGGGGCCCCTTCGGAAGCGAGACCAACGGGCTCGGCCATCGGTGGGCAAACTCCGCGGGCGGCCGCAATCGTTGCGCGCGCGCGACCCGTCGGGCGGTCAAGGTCCGAAGCGAGCCGATTGACCGAGATCAAGGACCGCTCCGGACCCATGCGCTTTCTCCCGACGCGGCGCCGCATCGGCAGCGCCGCACGCAAGGAGCAAAGACAATGACGTTGCGACGTTTGGCCGCCGGTCTGCTGCTCGCCCTGCCGTTTGCCCTGGGGACGGCGCAGGCGCAGACCGCGCCGGAGGCGCCGGTCGGCCTGGCAGCGGGCACCTTCATGGTTCGGCTGCGGGCGATCGGGGTGATCCCGGAGGACAATTCGAGCTCGATCTCCCTGATCGGCGGCTCGGTACACGCCTCCGCCCAGGCGGCGCCGGAGGTCGACGTCTCCTATTTCCTCACCGACCATATTGCTTTCGAGCTGATCGCCGCCTCCACCCAACACACGATCACGGCCACCAACACGGCGCTCGGGAAGGTCGACGTGGGCAGCACATGGATCCTGCCGCCCACCCTGACCGTGCATACCATTTCATGCCGCACAGCCGGTTCAGCCCCTATCTCGGCGCCGGATTGAACGTGAGCTTCTTCTACGCCAGCCACGCCGCAGGCGGGACGGTGACCAAGCTCGGGCTGGACAACGCGGTGGGGCCGGCGCTGCAGGCCGGGTTCGACTACAACGTCTCCGGCCACTGGTTCGCCAATTTCGACGTGAAGCAGATATTCCTCAGCACGACGGCGCATCTGAACGGCGGCGTCATCCTGGCGAAAACGGCGCTCGACCCGCTGGTGATCGGCGCCGGCATCGGCTACCGCTTCTGAACCGGAGCGACGGGGTGGGAGGGGTCGGCCTTCACGGCCTGGTGGCCGAAGGCCTCCCCGCACCACCACCCATCATCCCGCCGGCGCCGAGGCCCGGCAGGATCGCCCCGGCCGTGGCCCGCTGCTGCGGATCAAGCGTCGCCAGTAATTTCTCCGCCGCGGCATGAACGGTATCGAACGCCTGCTGCCGCGCCTGGAACATCTGGTTCATCAACTCCCGGCGCTGCGCCCACGTCGCCTGCGGCATCTGCGCGGCAAACGCCTGGTGCAGTCCCTGCATCTGGGTGGCGACGCCGGACACCGTGTCGGCATATTGCTTCCAGCGCGGCTCGTCCTCCCTGGTGATCACAAGCTGCGCCTTCAGCGCGTCCAGGTAGGAGGCCATGTCGCCGCCGCCGCGATGCGCGCCCGGCCCACCCCAGGCGCCCCCGCCCTTGCTGCCTCCCATCATTCCCATCCCGCCGGGCTGACCGAGGGCGACGCCGGTCCCACCGGCCAGCACTGCCATGACCGCGGCGACGGCGAAGCGACGGATGCTCCTGCCTTGTTGCAGCATTGGTCTTCTCCTGGCTCCTCGCACTCCGAGCGGCGAGTAACCCGGGCATCCTGCCAGAGCGGCGGGTCATGGGACTTGACCTGGATCAAGCCGTCGTGCGCGCGGGCATCGGGATCGGATCAGGCCCGCTCGTTCCGCGGGCAGTCGCGCGCAGGGCCCTCGCGCCGCGGTCGCCACATGCGTCTGCCCAATATTTGAACCGGCGAGCTCATGCAGCGCCGGGTTCCCGGGTGCACATGATGCCGGACGCTCCACGGCCGCATCTCGGGGTGCGTGACACGACAGGAGGGGGCCCTGTTACCCCGAGGCCAATGCGCTGATCCCGCTGTGGCATCATGCCGAGCGGAGCAAGGTTCCGGCAGCCAAGTCCGTGCCGGTGCGCGTGTTCCGGTCGGCCCAGGAGCAGGCAGCATCACGCGGCTTCCGACGCGCCGAGCATAGCGCGTCACCGCGATCCACACCAGGAGGAGAACCCTCATGCCGCGCGGGGACAAGTCCAAAGCCGACCACATCGCCGAGAGCTACGAGCATCGCGGCGTGCCGGAGCCGGAAGCCGAGCGGCGAGCCTGGGCGACCGTCAGCCGGGACGATGGCGGCAGCAAGCGCGCCGGCGGTTCGGGGCGAGGCAAGGAAACCGGCCACCCGGCGGCGCACAAGGGAGGGCGCAAGGGCGGTGCCGCCGCGGCCTCGCGCCCCGCGGCAAGCCGCTCGGCGTCGCGAAGAAGGCGGCAGCCACGCGCCGCCGAACCGCCGAGCAGCATCCCGATCGGTAGGCGTATCGTTGCGACAGGGGCCATCGGCGTATCGACCGGTGGCGATCGTCGAACTGTCGTCTACCTCCGCCCCGGCTGGCATCACGGAGGCCGCGGCCCGCCGAGACGCTTCCTGATCCTCGGCGGCGCCTTTGCGGAGCGCCGGAAGGCCGATCAGCGCGGCGCGGCGGGTGGCGTGGACGGCGGGCCCCCGATACCGCCGCCCATCATGCCGGAGCCTCCCATCATCCCGCCGGCGCGCAGGCCGGGCAGGATGGCCGCGGCAGTGTCGCGCTGCTGCGGGTCAAGGGCCGGCAACAGCTTCTCTGCCGCTGCGTGCACAGTACCCGTACGCTTCCTGCCGCGCGCCGAACATCTGGTTCATGAGCTCCTGCCGCTGCGCCCAGGTCGCGTTCGGCATCTGCGCAGCCATGCTCTGATGCAGGCCTTGCATCTGGGTGGCAACGCCGGTGACGGTCTCGGTGTATTCCTGCCACGCCGGCTCCTCGCCCTTGGTAATGACGAGCTGGGCCTTCAGCGCGTCCAGGTAGCCGGGCATGTTGGCGACGCCACGGCCCATGCCGCGCCCACCCATCGGCCCCCAGGCGCCACCGCCCATCATGCCGCGCCCGCCGCCGGGACCGTAGGCCCCACCCATCATCCCCGGGCCGACGGGCTGCGCGACCGCCAATCCGGTCGCTCCCGCCAGCGCCGCCACGGTGCCGACGACGACCAGACAACGACCCATTCTGCTATGCAGCATCGGTACTCTCCCGCATCCAGACCCCGCGGCAGGCGGGGACCAGAGGGGTCCTCGCACGATCATCCGCACCGGGGAATGACCTGGATCAATGCGCAGCCAACCTCGGATCGGCGGAGGAGCGCCCCATCACGCCGATGAACGCCTGGCCCGACACGTCGGACGCCGGCCGGAACAGGGCGCCGACGCCGCCCGATAGCCGTCGGAGCCACACTGATAGCCGAAATCATCGGTCGTCTGGTCGGTACTGCCTGATGTCGCCCAGCCCTTCCACGAACGATCGGAAGCGGGCCTGATCCGATCGGCGATCTCGCGATAGACGGCAGGTGGGCAACGATCACGACGCCCCCGCCGCGCTGCCTGTTCCCCCCCCCACTGGGTGCCCGGATTTCCCGTGGCGGGGCAAACACCTATGCTGGTGCCGCCACCCCAGGGGGACACCATGAAAATCGCCCGCTTCACCACCGACCTGCTCAGCATCCCGGAGGACGAACCCCTCGCCGATGCGCCGGAGCGTCCGGGCGCCATGCGCCCCGTCGTTGCACTGCGGATGGAAACCGCAGATGGAATTGAAGGCGTCGGCCTGACGTTCTACGGCGGCGCGCTCTCGCGCGCGCTGCGCGAGGCGGTCGAGGCACTGGGGAAGCTCGCCATTGGCGAGGACCCGCTACGCCCGGAAGCGATCGCGGCGAAACTCCGCGCCGCCGCCGGCGGCTGCGAACCCGGCGGCATCTTCACCCTGGCCGCGGCGGCGATCGATCTCGCGCTGTGGGACATCAAGGGCAAGCACGCCGGCCTGCCGATCTGGAAGCTGCTCGGGGGTGCCCGCGCCACGGTGCCGACCTACGCCTCCGGCGCCCTGCGTCGCGGCCTGACCCACGACCAGGCGGCGACCGCCGCGGCCCGGCTCAAGGCCAGCGGCTTCACCGAGATGAAGATGCAGCTCGCGCTGCCCGGCACCCCCACCGTCACGGATGAAATCACCCGCGCCCGGGTGATCCGCGCGGCGATCGGCCCGGACATCCGCCTGATGTGCGACATCAACCAGCGCTGGCGCCCGGAACAGGCGATCGACATCGGCCGGCGGATCGAGGACGTCGGCCTGTTCTGGCTGGAGGATGTGACGACGGCGGACGATTTCGCCGGCATCGCACGCATCAACGACGCGCTGGCGACGCCGATCGCCGGCGGGGAATACCTCTGGGGCGTCACCCCGCACCGGCATGCGATCGAGGCGCGGGCGGTCGACTACGTGATGATCGACCTGGTGCGCGCCGGCGGCGTGACGCCCTGGCTGAAGATCGCCGGCATGGCGGAGGCGTTCAACCTGCCGGTGGTGAGCCACGTCATCCCGGAATTCCACTGCCAGCTCATCGGCGCGATCCCGAACGGGCTGACGGTCGAATACATGCCGTGGATGCTCAAGCTGTTCACCGCCACGCCGCCGGTCGCCGACGGCCACATCACGCTGCCCGAAACCCCCGGCTGGGGTCTCACCTTCGACCACGCCGCATTGGAGCGGTTCCGCTTGGCATAGCGCCTCAGCGGGGGTGCAGCCGGTAGTGGCTCACCCCCCAGTCGGCCCCGCCGCGCGCGCCGAACAGCCCGGCGGTGCCGAGCAGGAACAACCGCCAGCGCCGCCGCCAGAGCGGCGCCGCGGGGCCGTAAGCCGCGGCGAGTAAAGGCGCGATGGCGGCCTGGTTCGAGTCGAACCGGGCCAGCCAGTCGGTGGCGGTGCGGCGGTAGTGCATGCCGCTCCACCGCCACTCCTGCTCCACCGTGAACGGCGCATCGACGGTGCGGATCAATCCCTGGCTCGGCATCATGCCGCCGGCGAGGAAGTGGCGCACGATCCAATCCCTCGGGTTGTCGAGGTCGAATCGATAAGGCCGCGCGTGGTGGCAGAACACATGCAGGAACAGCCGCCCATCACGGGCCAGCCACTCGTGGATGCAGCCCAGCAGGGCCGACCAGTTCGCCATGTGCTCGAACAGCTCGACCGCAACGATCCGGTCGAACCGGCCGGGCGGGTCGAATGCAGTCATGTCCGCAGTCAGGACGCGCAGGCCGGAGAAGCCGCGCCGCGCCGCCTCCGCCTCGATATAGCGGTGCTGGGAGGAGGCGTTGGCAACCGCGACGATCTCCGAGCGGGGGAAGCGCTCCGCCAGCCACAGGCTCAGGGAGCCCCAACCGCAGCCGAGATCCAGGATCCGCTGGCCGTCCTGTAGATCGGCATGCGCGGCGGTTGCCGCCAGCGCGCGTTCCTCCGCCTCCGCCAGAGTACCGGCACGGTCGTAGAGGCAGCAGGAATACTTGCGCTGCGGGCCCAGCATCAGGGCGAAGAACTCGGCCGGCAGCCCGTAATGCTGGGCGTTGGCGGCCTCCGGATAGCGCGCGATCGGTTCGCCTGCCATCAGCGCTGCGACCACGCGTTCCTCGTGCGGGCCCGCCACGACGAGGCGCCGCGCCAATTGCGCGGCCCGCAGGGCGATGCCGGCACGCAGAACCGGATCGGGCAGCCCCATCTGCTCGGCGATCGCGATGAAGAGCGAGCGGAGACTCATCAGCATGGCAGCCACAGAACGGAGGCGCAGGGACCATATGCTTGCCATGCTGCCGCCACGGCTGCGCACGGCAACGCAGGGGCGGCCCAGCCCGTCATGCCGCCACACCGATGCCCCATCCGCAGGCGGTGGAGCGGCTGGCGGTACTCGACATCGTTCCGACCATCGAGCATTTCGAGCGGGCGGATATGGCGTTCGCGCTGGGCTACTATCACTGGTTCTGGTTCGCCCAGCCGCATCCGTTCCCGGAGGTGTTGATCAACGCCGCGGCGGAGGTGTGGTTTCACGCGCATACGAACCGTTCGCCGCGACCGTCGGATCTGTTCCATCCCGAAGCGCTGGTCGACCACCTGGCGGCGGCGCGGCGGCCGGCGACGATCACCGGCATGTGCGAAGATTATCGCGCGGCGGCGACGATCGATCTGGCGCATGATCGCGAAAGCCGCAGCACAGGGCGGCAGGTTGCGTGCCCGATGCCGGCGCTGTGGGGCGCGCGCGGACGGATCGGGGCGTGGTACGATCCACTGGCGATCTGGCGGACACATTGTGCCGCCGCCGTGACCGGCGGCGCGGTGGCCGCCGGGCATTATGTGGCAGAGGAAGCGCCGGGGGAGATGATGGCCTGATTCACGCGTTTCTTTTGAAATCGAACGCCCCCTTTATAGACGCGGACCACCGGCCGGCGCCTACACGCGCGCGAGTTCCCGCGCTGCGATCCCTTCCAGGCCCTTGAGTTGGGCAAACAACGTGGCTGCCGGGATGTCGGAATGTCCGGCGTCCAGGCAGTCTGCGAATTTGTCATAGATCTGCGCTTCCGCCAGGGGACGCGTGGGATGGCCGGTGGCGCGTTTGACCGGCGCACCGTCGAGCACCTGGCCGGCGGTGGTTTCCACCCGGACCTGATCGGCGAAGGCAGCGCCCGGCAACTCCGGGTCGTACTCGGTGGCGGTCTCGGTCTCGCACCCGCCGCATCAGCGCCTGGATGTCGTCGCGGCGGACGAAATCATCGGTCAGTTCGCGCAGGCCGACCCGGCTGCGCGATGATGCCGCTCGCCATCGCGAACTCGATGCTGAACTTGGCGGCAAGCCCGGTGTCGGGCGTGTGGTTGCGCAGCACGGTAGCGAAATAGTCGCTGATCTTGACAGTGACCTTCTGCACCTCGTCGGCCCGCACCGGATGTTCGGCCATCAGGTCGAGCATGCCGTCGATCGCGCGATGCGTGCAGTAGCAGGTGGGGTATTTCTTGATCCCCAGGCCCTGCGTGATCAGCGCCCAGGTCTCGCCGAGATGCGATTCGCTGACACGGTCCTCACTGCCGTCGGGGGAGATGGCATGCAGGAAGCCCTGCGGATGCTCCAGCGCGTCGGTGGCGGCGGTGAAACCGGCCTCCGCCAGGCGCGCGGCCATGATGCCGGCATGGGCGGCGCGGCCGGCATGGAACGGCTTCGTCATGGTGCCGAAATTCGCCATCAGCCCGGCGCTTTGCGATGCGCCGAGCGCGATCGGCGATGCGCCGCCTTGGTCGCATCCAGCCGGCGCAGCTTGGCGCAGGCCGCGGCCGCGCCGACCGCGCCGTAGAGGCCGGTCGGATGCCAGCCCTTCTTGTGCAGCAGCCCGGAGTCGCGGCGGAACATTTCCGCCCAGGTCTCGTAGCCGGCGACATAGGCGACCAGCATGTCGGTGCCGGTGGCGTCCAGCGCCTCGGCTTCCGCCAGGATCGCCGGCACCAGCACGGTGGAGGGATGGCCGCGCAGCGCGACGTCGTCGTAGTCGAGCGCGTGCGCCGCGACGCCGTTGATCCAGGCCGCCTCCGGCGCGGTGGCATGGGCGGCGGAGAAGGCGATGGAGGACGGGCCGGGCGCGGGCGCCAGCACGGTCTTCAGGATGCCGACCGCGTCCTCGTTGCGACCGGCGATCATGGTGCCGATGCAGTCGATGAAGCCGAGGCGGGCAACCCGCATGGCTTCCTCGGGGATGCGGTTGGGCGAAAGGTCGGCGATGAAGCGGCCGACGGACTGGGTGAGAGCGGTCATGGGTTCCTCCACGATCTTCAGTGCAGCTTCGCGCGCAGTGCCGTCAGGCTGCCGCCCACCTTGACCGATCCGGGCAGCGGATGGCCGACGATATCCTCGGCGAGCTGCGCCACCTCGATCAGCTTGTCGAGGTCGATGCCGGTCTCGATGCCCATCTCATCGAGCATAAAGACCAGATCTTCCGTGCAGACATTGCCCGCCGCCCCCTTGTGCGCGGCGAACGGGCAGCCGCCGAGGCCGCCGACGGTGGAATCATAGATCGCGACCCCCATCTCCAGCCCTGCATAGGCATTGGCGATACCCATGCCGCGGGTATCGTGCAGATGGAGCGACAAGGTGAGATCGGGATAACGGTTGCGCACCTTGCCGACCAGGTCCCGGATGGATTTCGGGGTGGCCCAGGCCATGGTATCGGCGAGGGAGAAGACTTTCGGCGTCACCCCGTGTTCGGCACCGACGTCGAGCAATGTCTGGATCAGGTCGAGTACGCGCCGGTGCGGGACCTCGCCCTCGAAATTGCAGCCGAACGCGGCCATGATCCCGGCCCGCTCCAGCGGGATGCCGTTCTCCTTATACATCCGGATCGTCTCGTGCGCGACGCGGACATTGTCTTCCATGCTGCGCTGCTGGTTGCGCATGAGGAAGGTCGGTGACGCGGTCAGCGAGAACGAACCTTTGATATCGAGCCGCTGGCTGGCCATCGCCCTTTGCAGGCCCTTCACGTTCAGCCACAGCGCGGTGTACTCGACGCCGGGCTTGCGCTTGAATCCAGCCACCACCTGGTCGGCATCCGCCCAGCCGGGCACCCGGTTCGGGTTGACGAAGGAGGCAACCTGGATGTGGTTGATCCCGGTCTCGCTCAGCGCATCGATCAGCTCGATCTTGCGCGCGGTGGCGATCGGACCTTTCTCGAACTGGAAGCCTTCGCGCGGGCCTTCCTCGTTGATCTGCACGTGGGTGGGGATATCGGACATGGTTGCTGTTCCTCCTACCGCCCCTTGAACACCGGCTTGCGCTTCTCGTTGAACGCCAGCACGCCTTCCCGCCGGTCCTCGGTATCGACCAGCCGGTTGTAGGCCTCGATCTCGAACATCAGGCCGCGCTTCAAGTCCATCTGCAAGCCGTTGTGGATCGATTTCTTCGCCTGCCGCACCGACAACGGCGCATTGTCGCAGATCGCCTGCGCGGTGGCGAACACATCCTCCATCAGCTTGCCCGGCTCGGAGACGTGGTTCACCACCCCCCATTCCAGCGCCTGCTCGGCGGTGAACGGACGTCCGGTGAGGATGATCTCCTTCGCCCGCCGCTCCCCGACGACGCGCGCCAGGGTCTGGGTGCCGCCGCCGCCGGGCATGATGCCGATCGTCACTTCGGTCAGCGCGAAGCGGGCGCCGCGCACGGCATAGGCGAAGTCGCAGACCAGCACGGTCTCCAGCCCCCCGGCATAGGCGTGGCCGTTCACCGCAGCGATCACCGGCATCGGCAGATCGAGCAGCGCGTCGCGCCCGCGCTCGAAAATCTCGTGCTGGTGCTGCCACTCCGCCTGGGTCATGCCCTTGCGCTGCTTAAGGTCGCCGCCGGCGCAGAAGATGCGATCCCCTGCCCCGGTCAGCACCACGCAGCGCACATCGCCCGGATGGTCGATCAGCCGGGTCCAGAGATCGAGGGCATCAAGCCCCATCTGCGTGTTCTTCGCGTTCCCGACCTCCGGCCGGTTCAACGTGACCAGCAGCAGGTGCGGGCGCGGGGTTTCGACCAGCAGGGTTTCGTAGGTCTTGTCCATTCAGCGTGGTTCCAGGCTGGGGTGCGATCCATCGACGATGCGGTAGCGTTCCAGCAGCGCCGCGCGGATCAGCCGGCGCATGATCTTGCCCTGGGGGTTGCGCGGCAGTTCCTCCAGCATGAGGAACGCGCGGGGATGCTTGTAGCGTGCCAGCCCGCCGAGCGCGGCCCGCGCCCGGTCCGGCCAGGCGACATCGTCGGTCTCCGCCACCGCAACGATGATCTCGCCCCAATATTCCGAAGGCAGGGACACGATTGCCACCGCGGCGGTGCCGGCAGTGCCGGCAAGCTCGCGTTCGATCTCGTCGGGATGGATCTTGTAGCCGCCGGATTTCACCACATCGGCGAGCCGGCCGACCAGATGCAGCCGTCCCCGTGCATCGATCCGTCCCAGATCGCCGGTGGCATGGAACCCATCCTCGGGCAACGGCTGGAAGCCGCCGGCGTCGATATGGCCGCAGGACATGTGCCGCCCGCGCAGATGCACTTCGCCCACCTGCTCGCGTCCCAGCACGGCGCCGGTCTCGTCGCGGATCGCGACCTCGACGCCGCTGCCGGGCCAGCCGACGCACACGCCCTCCCCGGCCGGTTCGGCATAATAGGCATCGGTGGCGGCGGGGGGCAGCACGGTGATCGGGTTCACGATCTCCGACTTGCCGTAGGTGATGCGCACCACCGGACCGAAGATCGCACGCGCCTTGGCGTACAGCGCCGGCAGCAGCGGCGCCGTGCCGCAGAAGATCGTGCGGATACCGCCGATGCGTTCGCCCTCCAGCGCGCCGGCAAGCTTCGCCAGCGCGGTCGGCGGCGCAAAGACGTGATCGACGGCGCCGTCCCGCAACAGCGGCAGCGCGACCGACAGATCGACCCCGCGCAGCAGCACGATCCCTGCGCCGCGATCATGGAACGCATGGGCAATGAGGCCGGCACCGTGGATGAACGGCGTCATCAGCAGCACCCGGCTCCCCGGTCCCGGCATCACGCCGAGATGCGCGCGTTGCAGCACGTTCGCGAGCCAACGCGCCGCATGGGTCGTCACGATCGCCTTCGGCTGCCCGGTGGTGCCGGAGGTGAAGCCGATCTTCGCCCACGCCGCCCCCGGCACCGGCGGCAGAGCGGCCGGGTCGGCCGGGGCGTCCGCCACCTCCTCGATCGCGATGACCTCGCGCCCGAGCGCGCGGAACGCGCCCGCCTGCTCGGCCGATGTCACCACCAGCCTGGTGGCGGAAAGATCGAGGCAGTAGCGCCGTTCCGCTTCCGTCAGCCCCGCGTTCAGCCCCACCTCGGCGACACCCGCGAGCCGCAAGGCGTTGGTGGCCCAGACGGCGGGAATCCCGTTCGGCAGGCTGAGCCCGACGCAGGTACCGGGCGCGGCCCCGACGGCGCGCAGCATCAGCGCGAGACGCGCGGACCGGCCGGCCAGTGCGGCAAGGCCGATCGCGCGCACCCCGTCGTGCACCGCCTCGGCATCGCCGAATTCGGCGACCGTTGCCGCAAGGTCGCTCCCCCAGGGGATTTCGTCGCGCATCAGCCTTCGGCCACCACCTCGTTGCGCAGCAGGCCGACGCCGGTGATCTCGACCTCGACCGTGTCGCCCGGCTTCATCCACAGCGGCGGCTTGCGATAGGCGCCAACCCCGCCGGTGGTGCCGGTCACGATCACGTCGCCGGCTTCCAACTGGGTGAAGGTCGAAACGTATTCGATCAGGGTGGGGATGTCGAAGCACAGGTCGTCGATGGTGGCGTGCTGCACTTCCTCCCCGTTCAGCCGGGTGATCAGATGTGCCTGCGTGATGTCGCCGACTTCTTCTGGCGTCGCCAGCCAGGGGCCGAACGAACCGGAGTGGAAGAAATTCTTGCCCGGTGTGAACTGCCCCGAATGGCGCTGCCATTCCCGCACCGAGCCTTCGTTGTAGCAGGCGTAGCCGGCGATCACCGAAGCCACGTCCGCCTGCTTCACATGCCGGCAGCGCCGACCGATCACCACCGCAAGCTCGCCCTCGTAATCGTAGGTCTCCGAGACGTTGGGGCGGATCAGCTTCTCGCCGTGGCCGACCTGGCTGTTGGCGAAGCGGGCAAAGATGATCGGCTTCGGCGGCGGCTCGCGGCCGCCTTCCTTGATGTGCGTCATGTAGTTCAGCCCGACGCAGATGATCTTGTCCGGATCGGGGATCGGCGGCAGGAAATGCACCTCGTCCAGCGCGAAATCGGCGGGGCGCGCCGCCTCCTCCGCCAGCGACGTGGTCGCCCACAGCGCATGCTTCAGGCTGGGGGCGAGATGGCCGAGATCGATCACGCTGTCGGGCTTGACCACGCCCCAGCTCTTGCTGCCGTCGGGACGGCGGAAGCTCATCAATTTCATCGCCTGGCTCCTCCTGCGTTCGCCTTTCACTACGGCGGCGCGGGGGACCCGGCAAGCCGGCCGGTCAGTCGCCGTAGCCGGCCGGATGCGCCTCCCGCCAGGCCGCCGCCGTGCGCACGATCGCGCGCAGCTCCGGGAAGCGCGGGGTCCAACCGGTCTCGCGGCGCAGCCGGGCGGACGACGCGACCAGCACCGGCGGGTCGCCGGGTCGCCGCGGGGCGATCCGGTGCGGCACCGGACGGCCGGTGACCTCCTGCACGGTCCGGATCACATCGCGCACCGACGCCCCCTGGCCGTTGCCGAGGTTGTAGGTCACGCTGGCATGGTCGAGCCGATCCAGCACGGCGAGATGCGCCGCGGCGAGGTCGGACACGTGGATGTAGTCGCGGATGCAGGTGCCGTCCGGGGTCGGGTAGTCGGTGCCGAAGACCTGCAATTCCGGCCGGCGCCCCAATGCGGCGTCGATCGCGAGCGGGATGAGATGCGTCTCCGGATCGTGGTCCTCGCCCAGCCGCCCGTCCGAATCGGCGCCGGCGGCGTTGAAATAGCGCAGGCAGGCGCTGCGCAGCCCGTGCACCCGGTCGGCCCAGACCAGGGCCCGCTCGATCATCCGCTTGCTTTCGCCGTAAGGGGAGCCGGGATCGATCGCGGCATCCTCGGCGATCGGGATGGTTTCGGGCGCGCCGAACAGATTGGCGGTGGAGGACAGCACGAAGCGCGGCACCTGATGGCGGGCGCAGGCCTCGATCAGGCGGATGCCGTTGCCCGCATTCTCCAGCAGATAGCGGAACGGTTCGCGCATGCTCTCGCCCACCAGCGACAGCGCGGCAAAATGGAACACCGCGTGCCAGGGGCCATCGGCCAGCGCCGCCTCCACCGCCGCGGCGTCGGCGAGATCGGCCTCGACCAGGCGCACGCCGGGTGGGATGGCGGCACGGTGGCCCTGGCGGAGGTTGTCGAGCACTGTCACCGCTGCGCCGCGCGTGGCGAGCGCGAGCACGAGGTGGCTGCCGACATAGCCGGCACCGCCGGTCACGAGGAATCGCTGGGGCATGCACGGACCCTAGCGCGTCGGCCGCCGGCGCGACAGGCGGCAACGGAGTTGTGAAGTCGGCCCGGCGGCACGCGCGGGCAGCCAACATGCGCTCAGCCGGCCATTACCACCCCGTCGCGCAGCGCCACCCGCCGGTCCATCCGCGCCGCCAGCTCCGGGTTATGCGTGGCGATCAGGGCCGCCACGCCCCTGGTCGCGTACCCTGGCCAGCAGCTCGTCGAACACCACGCCCGCCGTGGCGACGTCCAGATTGCCGGTGGGTTCGTCGGCCAGCAGCACCCGCGGCCGGTTGGCGAGCGCACGGGCGATCGCCACGCGCTGCTGCTCGCCGCCCGACAGCTTGCCGGGCAGATGCGCGAGCCGGGCAGACAAGCCGAACGCGCCCAGCAGCTCCCGCGCCCGTTCGGCCGCGGCGCGCTTCGGCACGCCAGCGATCATCTGCGGCAGCATGACGTTCTCCAGCGCCGAGAACTCCGCCAGCAGATGGTGGAACTGGTATACGAAGCCGATCGTGTCGCGACGGATGGCGGTGCGCTCGGCGTCCGACAGCGCGCCGGCGTCGCGCCCGTCGACGATCACCGCGCCGCCGTCGGGTTTTTCCAGCAGCCCGGCCAGATGCAGCAGAGTGGACTTGCCGGCGCCCGACGGCGCCACCAGGGCCACGATCTCGCCCCCCGCCAGGGTCAGATCGACCCCGCGCAGCACCGGCAGCGCACCGGCGCCGGTGCGGTAGGTCCGCTGCACGCCGCGCAGCACGAGCGGCTCATTCACTGCGCAGCGCCTCGACCGGATCGGTGCGCGCCGCGCGCCAGCTCGGGTACAAGGTCGCCAGCAGGGCCAGCACCAACGCCATCACCACCACCCGCACCACCTCGCCCCAATCGAGCCGCGCCGGCAGATGGGTCAGATAGTACACCTCCGGATTGAACACATCGACCCCGGTGATCTTCGTCACCAGGTCCTGGATGCGGTCGATGTTCAGGGTGAACGCGATCCCGAGTGCCGTCCCCACCGCGGTGCCGATCACGCCGACCGAAGCCCCGCACATCAGGAAGATGCGCATGATCGACCCGCGCCCGGCGCCGAGCGTACGCAGCACCGCGATATCCCGCGTCTTGTCCTTGACCATCATGATGAGCGAGGAGATCACGTTGAACGCCGCCACCAGGATGATCAGGGTCAGGATCACGAACATCACGTTCTGCTCCACCGCGACCGCGGTGAAGAAGCTGTTGTTGCTCGACTGCCAGTCGATCACCGTCAGGGGCGCGTCGGGAAACGCGTGGCGGAT
Source organism: uncultured Pseudomonadota bacterium (assembly GCA_963832525.1). Classification (GTDB taxonomy): domain Bacteria; phylum Pseudomonadota; class Alphaproteobacteria; order Acetobacterales; family Acetobacteraceae; genus JAJZVS01. The sequence goes on along the minus strand of CAWHUC010000005.1, from coordinate 112,324 downwards.
CGCCTCCGTCGTCACCCGCACCCGTTCCGGATCGCGCACCATGACCGCGATCTGCGTCACCCCCTGAGGCTTCTGGAAATAGATCTGGGCGGCGGCCAGCGGCATGAACACGTAGCTGGAATCGTAGTCGTTCTCGCCCACGTTGAAGATCGCCACCACCCGATAGGCGCGCACCCGGGGAATGGTGCCGAACGGGGTCGCGGCGCCCTGCGGCGAGACCAGGGTGATGCGCCCGCCCACGCCGACGCCGAAGCTCCGCGCCATGCCGACGCCGATCGCGATCGCGTCGTCGCCGGTGAACCCCGCCAGCGACCCGGATACGATATGATCGCTCACCGCATGCAGCCTGCGCAGATCCTCGGGCGAGATGCCGCGCACGTAGCCGCCTGACGCGGCGCCGCGCGGGGTGGTCAGCAGCACCTGGCCGTCGACCACCGGGATCGCGGCGACGACGCCCGGCAGGGTCTCGACCCTGCGCGCGATCGCCGGATAATCGGTGATCGGCCCGGCGGTGCCATACACGCCGAGGTCGCCGTTGAATCCCAGGATGCGGTTCAGCAGATCGACCTTGAAGCCGCCCATCACGCTCATGACGATGATCAGGGTCGCGACGCCAAGCGCGATGCCGACCAGCGAGAACCCGGCGATGACGGAAACGAACCGCTCGCCGCGACGGGCGCGCAGGTAGCGGGCTGCGACCGCGCGCTCGAAGGCGTTGAACATGGGGGGCTCAGCGCTTGTGAAAGAAATCGAACTTGCAAAGGAATGCCCCTTGCAAGCTGTTGACTTCATTCGGGCAGGTTGTCGGCACGGGGCATTCCTTCACAAACTCTCAGCCGATCCGGGCGGGAACGTCGTCGGCCGCCAGCTCAATCCGCTCGCCGGTGGCGCGGCGCTTCAGCTCCACCTGGCCGGTCGCGGCGCCGCGCGGGCCAACCACGATCTGCCAGGGATGGCCCATCAGGTCGGCATCGGCGAATTTCACCCCGGCGCGGTCGGGACGGTCGTCGTACAGCGCGGCGGCGCCGAGCTTCGCATACAGGTCCTCGCAGATGCGGTCGCAGGCGGCGTCGCCCGGCTTCAGATTCAGGATCGCGGCGCGGAAGGGGGCGATGCTGTCGGGCCAGATGATGCCGGCGGCGTCGTGGCTGGCCTCGATCACCGCGCCCACTAGGCGGCTCACGCCGATGCCGTAGCTGCCCATTTCGGGATGGACCGGCTTGCCGTCCGCGCCGGCGACGGTGAGGCCCATGGCAGCGGAATATTTGGTGCCGAAGTAGAAGATGTGGCCGACCTCGATCCCCCGTCCTTCGCGCCGGCGCGGCTGCGCCACCTTCTCCCACGCGGCCGGATCGTGCTTCTCGTCGGTCGCGGCGTAATGGGTGGTCATTTCCGTAAAGAACCGCGCGAGGTCGGTGGCGCTCGTGTGGTCGAAGCCGCCGGCGCCGCGCGACTGATAGTCGATCTCCTCGAAGGCGGAATCGTAATAGACCTGACTCTCGCCGGTCGGCGCCAGGATGATGAACTCGTGGCTGAGGTTGCCGCCGATCGGCCCCGATTCGGCCGCCATCGGGATCGCGCGCAGCCCGAGGCGCTGGAAGGTCCGCATATAGGCCAGCATCATCTGCCGATAGCTGACCTCGGCGCCGGCGTAATCGAGATCGAAGCTGTAGGCGTCCTTCATCAGGAATTCCCGCCCGCGCATCACGCCGAAACGGGGTCGCACCTCGTCGCGGAACTTCCACTGGATATGGTACAGGATCTGCGGCAGCTCGCGGTAGCTCTTCACCGACTGGCGCATCAGGTCGGTGATCATCTCCTCATTGGTCGGGCCGTACAGCAGCTCGCGGTCGTGGCGGTCGCGGATGCGCAGCATCTCCTTGCCGTAGTCGTCGTAGCGGCCGCTTTCGCGCCACAGTTCGGCCGGCTGGACGGTCGGCATCAGGCACTCCTGGGCACCGATCGCGTCCTGCTCGGCACGCACGATCCGCTCGATGTTGCGCAGCACGCGGTAGCCGATCGGCAACCAGGCATAGATCCCGGCCGAGGTCTGCCGCACCAGCCCGGCCCGCAGCATGAGCCGGTGGGAGGCGATCTGCGCCTCCGCGGGGGTTTCCTTGAGGGTGGGGATCAGGCTGTGCGAGAGGCGCATCTGGGGGTGATCCATGGACCGGGGCGGCGGGAAGGCCGGACCCTAGCGGCAGCCGACGGCGCTGCCAAATATCCGGACCACCCCCAGGTTCGAGACATATTTGTGCGCTGCACAACGCCACCTCGCAAGAAAATCATGATTGCGGCAGGAATCCGGCGGAAAAATACGTGACAGCTACCCCCGGGTACGGTAGCAAAAGAAAGGGCCCGCAGGCAGCGCCTGCGGGCCCAAGTTTAGGGAGGAAACGCCAGTCACACGGCAGGTCGAGGAGACCTCTCCTCTTCCTAGCCGTGATGATCGCCCCTCCATTTCCCTCTGTCCAATCGAAATCGCGTCCGTCGCGGCGATTTTTGTGCATTTGAGACAGAAACTGGTGGAAAATTTGGCGTTTCCAGTTTGCTCTGCCTAACGATCAGGCAAAGCCAGCCAACCGTGGCGGAAACTCAGATACGGGCTCTGCACCACCCACCACACCATGAGCCAGATTACGGCCGCCACCGCCGATGTGATCAGCGCCTTCTTCCACAGAGCCGGCGCGACCGGGGCACCGCGCCAACCGCTGTGCGCGTCCGGGCGCACGTCGGGATGCGCGCCAATCGGCAACACGGCGAACAACACGGTCCACCAGATCATTACATAGACGGCAATTCCGGTAACCCAGCCCATCGCCGGCCGCCGCTAGGCCCCCAGTCGCAGCAGGTGCACATCGACCAGCGGGCGCTTGCCCAGCCGCTTGCCCAGCGCCCGGCGCAACGCCGCGCGGGCGGCTTCCTCCAGCGCCGCGTCATCGCGGCGCGCCGCCGGGGACAGCTCGGCCAACGCGGCTGCAAACTCGCCAGCGATGCGCGCAGTTTCCGGGTCTTCGGGGTCGAACAGGCCAGGAGCGCTGACCTTGGGGATCCCGCGCAGCCGCCCGGCCTCGTCGATCACCAGGCTCGCCAGCACCACACCGTTGAACAGCATCCGGCGGCGGGCGGACATCACCCCGCCGGTGAACGGCACCAGCCGGTTGCCGTCCAACACCAGTCTTCCCACCGGGGCGCTATCGATCACCTCGGGCTGACCCGGGGCAAGGCTCAGCAGATCACCGTCTTCCAGCAGCAGCGGCGTGGCACCGGCATCCCGCGCCAGATCGGCATGCGCGGCCAGATGCCGCCATTCGCCATGTACCGGCACGGCGAAACGCGGCTTCACCAGCCGGTACAGCCGGCGCAGCTCGTCGCGCGCCGGATGGCCGGAGACATGCACCAGATGATCGACATCCGTCATCAGCAGTCACGCCGCGGCGTACCAGGTTATCCTGCACCGTGCCGATCGCCCGCTCGTTGCCCGGGATCATGCGGCGACGAAAAGATCACCGTGTCGCCTTCGCCCAGCACCACCCGCGGATGGGTGTCGAGCGCGACGCGCGCCAGCGCCGCCCGTGCCTCGCCCTGACTGCCGGTGATCAGGATCAACAGGTTGTCGTCGGGCACCGAACCCACGTCGTCTTCGGACAGGAACGGCGGGAGCTCGCTCAGATAGCCACAGCTACGCGCCGCGGCATCGAGGTTGCGCAGGGATCGGCCGACCAGTGCCACGCTGCCGGCCGGCGTCGCGCGCGGCCAGCGCCAGCGACTCCACGCGGGCGACGTTACTGGCAAAGCACGTGACCGCCACCCGGCCGCGCAGGCCGCGGATCAGGACCGACAGGCTGCGCCGCACCTCGGCCTCGCTGCCCGAATGGCCCTCCACCATCGCGTTGGTGGAATCGCAGACCATCGCCAGCACGCCCTGTTCGCCGAGGGCGGCGAACGCCGCCTCATCACTGGGCGGTCCCACCAGCGGCTCGGGATCGAGCTTCCAGTCCCCGGTGTGCAGCACGATCCCGGCAGGCGTGGTGATGACCAGCGCCTGGGCTTCAGGGATGGAATGGGCCACGCGCAGGAATCGCAGGCCGAAGGGCGGCAGGTCGAACGCGCCCCCGGTGGGGATGACCGTGAGCTTCACCTGGCCCAGCAACTGCGCCTCGGCGAGCTTGCGGCGCAGCACTGCGGCAGCGAACGGGGTGGCGAATACCGGACAGCGCAACTGCGGCCACAGCCAGGCCACGGCGCCGATATGGTCCTCGTGCGCGTGGGTGATCACCAGACCCACGAGCTTGTCGCGCCGCTCGACGATGAAGCCCGGGTCGGGCATCATCACCTCGACCTCCGGGTTCTCGGCACCGCCGAAGCCGATGCCGCAATCGACGGCGAGCCACCTGCCGCCGTAGCGGTAGAGATTGAGGTTCATGCCGATCTCGCCCGTCCCGCCCAGGGGCAGGAAGGCGAAATCTCCGGGATCACCATTCATTCGGGTTCGCTCAGCCTTGATTTTTCTTTGGGTAATGTGGGGGCGGGGTTGCGCTCCGCCAACATGCGCAGGCCGTCCAGCGTCAGATCGGGCTCGATATGCTCGATCAACAGGGTGCCCTCGGCGAACAACGGGGCGAGGCCGCCGGTGGCGATGACCTTCATCGGACCGCCGAACTCGCCCTTGATGCGGCCGACCAGCCCCTCGATCAGGCCGACATAGCCCCAGTAGATGCCGGATTGCATGGCCGGGACGGTGGATCGGCCGATCACCGCCTGCGGCCGTCCGATGCCGATCCGCGGCAGGCGGGCGGCGGCGTGGTGCAACGCCTCGATCGACAGGTTGATGCCGGGCGCGATCACACCGCCCAGATAGGCGCCGTCCCGGTCCACGACGTCGAACGTGGTCGCGGTGCCGAAATCGACCACGATCAGGGGCCCGCCGAAGCGGTGATGGGCCGCCAGCGCATTCACCAGACGGTCGGCGCCGACCTCGTCCGGGTTATCGACCTTGATCTCGAAACCCCAGTCGAGCGAGGCGCGGGCGACCAGCGGCTCGATGCTGAACCACTCCCGGCACAGGCGGCGCAGATGATAGAGCGCGGCCGGAACGACGGTGCCGATGACCGCGGCGGAGACCATGCCGACCTTGAGGTCGACGCGGTCCAATAGCGACAGCAACCATACCGCATACTCGTCGGAGGTGCGCTGGGCATCGGTGCGGATACGCCACACGCCGCGCCAGGCCTCGCCGTCGTGCACGGCGAAGACCACGTTCGTATTGCCGGCGTCGATCACGAGCAGCATGGATGCCTTCTAGCACGTAAGAAAAGCCGGCGCGCCCTGCCCCGCGCGGGCGGCGCAATCATGCCCGGCGCGTCGCACCGGCTCGGAGTAGCACAGCGTCCGACGCCACGACGCTCCCTCGCCCGCTGCCGCGGGAATTGCTCGGGAACGCAGCGAGGGCCGGTCGCTGCGCCCGCCTCTCAGGCCTGGGCGACGAAAATCGTTCCGGGATTGCGCGCCACCGCTGCGCGTTACGCCTCCCCGATCGGGGAGGGCGCAGTCGGCTGCCCATCAAAATCCAGCCAGAGATTGCGCTTGTAATCATAGAACTTACAACGCCGCAACGTGTCATTGAGCCGGGCAAAACTGAACCGTTCGCTCACTGTATGGCGTGCCGAGATCTCATTCAGCCTCACCTGCGCCAGGCGGAGCCGGTGATAGGGGATGCGCGGGTTCACGTGATGTGCGGCGTATTCGTAGACGTGGTGAACCAGGGTGCTGGCCCAGCCGGGAAAGATGAGCTGCAGCGACAATTGTTCGATCGGAACCGCGTCCTTCCGATCGACCGCGCCGTCGAACCAGGCGATGCCGACGTGGGTGCTGCACGTAGACGGTGAACGAAAACAGGGGCTGCCGGACATAGAAGGGCAGCACGAAGCCCAGCACCAGCGCCGTGAACGAGCCCGTCGAGGAATAGAGCGGGGTCGCGGCGAGCACCCTGAGGTAGAGGGCGTAGTCGATCACGCCGCGCCTTGCATCGGTGGTCACGAAAGGTGCCAGCGCGCGGCGCACCGCTTCACGCGGCACCACCGACGGCTCCGGCTGATCGGCCAATGGCTCGGGTGGCACACCAGTCATCAGCGCCCCGTTTCAATCACCCTGCCCGTTGCGACGGCGATCCCGCACAATCAGGCACTTCACGGATCGGATCTCCGACCGATGTCGTTACCGACCATGATAGCCGACAGTACAGGTCCCGAAAAGACCTATTTCCCGCTGTGTGGCACTTGCCGAGCCAGCGGCGATCCAGCCCTAGCCGAACAGTGCGGAAGCCGCCGTGCCGGCGGCGGCGACGAGCGGTCCTGGGAACAGGAAGAAGAACAGCGTAAACAGGCCGGTGACGGCGGCGACGAAGCCCAGCATGCTCGGACGGCGGTCGAGCGCAGGCCCCGGGGCGTCGAAATACATCACCTTCACGATGCGCAGGTAGTAGTACGATCCCACGACGCTCGTCAGCACGCCGATGATGGCGAGCGTCCACAGCCCGCTCTGCACCGCGGCGAGGAACACATAGAGCTTGCCGAAGAAGCCCGACAGCGGCGGGATGCCGGCCATGCTGAACATGAAGATCGCGAAGGCCAGTGCCAGGGCGGGATCGGTGCGCGCCAAGCCGCTGAGGTCCTCGATCTTCTCTACCGCGAGGCCCTGGCGGCGCATGGCGATGATGCAGGCCCAGGTTCCGGCGCTCATGAAGATATAGACGATCAGGTAGACCAGCACGCCGCGCATCCCGAGCGGAGTGCCGACGGCCAGGCCGATCAGCGCATAGCCCATATGGCCGATCGAGGAATACGCCATCAGCCGCTTGACGTTGGTCTGCCCGATCGCCGCCAGCGCGCCGAGGATCATGGACGCGATCGAGACGATCTCGATCACCAATTGCCACGACGCCAGCAGATGGCCGAACGGTTCGGCCATCACCCGCAGCAGCAGCGCCATGGCCGCGACTTTCGGCGCCGTGGCGAGGAACACGGTGACCGACGTCGGCGAACCTTCGTAGACGTCTGGCGTCCACATATGGAACGGCGCGGCGGAAATCTTGAACGCCAGCCCCACGATCACGAACACCACGCCGACGATCAGCCCGGCCGAGGCCTGGGCGGGCGAGCCGAGCGCATGCGCCAGCACGCCGAAATTCATCGTGCCGGAGAAGCCGTAGACCAGCGAGATGCCATAGAGCAGCAGCCCCGACGCCAGCGCGCCGAGCACGAAATACTTGAGGCCGGCTTCGGACGAACGCAGCTCGTCGCGCGCGAAGGCGGCCAGCACGTAGAGCGCGAGCGATTGCAGTTCCAGCGCCACGTACAGGGTCATGAGGCTGGAGGCCGAGACCATGCCCATCATGCCGACGGTCGCGAACAGGATCAGCACCGGGTATTCGAACCGCGCGATCCCCTGGCGGTCGTTGTAGTCGAACGACAGCATCAACGAGAGCGCCGCGCCGATCAGGATCAACAGCTTGGTCAGCACCGCGAAGGAATCGACGGTGAACTGGCCATAGTAGCCGATGCCGCCCGGCCGGGTGAGTGACCAGCATTCCGGTCACCAGGAACGCCCCGAGGGTCAGCATGCTGCAGAGCTGGGCGGAGTCCGACTTGCGCAGCACGCCGATCACCAGGATCAGCAGCCCGCAGACGGCGAGCACGATCTCCGGCAGTGCGAGGGCCCAGTTCATCGGCGTGTCGCCTCCGCCAGTTGCACGCGCGCGGGCAGCGGCGGCGTCGCCATCGCCTGTTCGTGCCGCGCCACCATCTGCGTCACCGTCGCGTCCCAGAAGCCGGTGAAGCTGGAGGGATAGATGCCCATCCACAACGCGAGTACCACGAGCGGCGCGAACACCGCGATCTCCCGCGGGCTGAGGTCCAGCATCCCGCGCAGGTCGGGCTTGGTCATGCGCCCGAACACCACGCGGCGATACAGGTACAGGGTGTACATCGGCCCCAGGATCAGACCGAGACCACCCAGCAGGGCCAGCCAGAAATTCACGTGCAGCGCGCCGATGGTGACCAGGAACTCACCCACGAAGCCGGAGGTACCGGGCAGCCCGACCGAGGCCATGACGAAGACCATGAACAGGAAGGCGTAGAGCGGCATCCGTTCCGCGAGCCCGCCGTAGCGCGCGATCTCCCGCGTGTGCAGCCGGTCGTAGATGACGCCCACCAGAAGGAACAGCGCAGCCGAAACGATCCCGTGCGACAGCATCTGGAACAGCGCGCCCTGGATGCCCTGGACGTCGAAGGTGAAGATGCCGATCGTGACGATGCCCATATGCGCGATCGAGGAATAGGCGACCAGCTTCTTCATGTCCTCCTGCACCAGCGCGACATAGGCGGCGTAGACGACCGCCACGACCGAGAGGGTGAACACGAGCGGCGCCAGTTCGGCCGAGGCCTGCGGCAACATCGGCACCGAGAAGCGCAGGAATCCGTAAGCCCCCATCTTCAGCAGCACACCGGCCAGGATGACCGAGCCCGCGGTCGGCGCCTCCACATGCGCATCCGGCAGCCAGGTGTGCACCGGCCACATCGGCACCTTCACCGCGAAGGAGGCGAAGAAGGCGAGGAACAGCCAGAACTGCATCTTTGCCGGGAAATGCGTGTGCATCAGGGTCGGGATATCGGTGGTGTGCGCGTACTGCCACATCGCCAGCAAGGCGAGCAGCATCAGCACCGAGCCCGTCAGGGTGAACAGGAAGAACTTGAACGCGGAATAGACCCGCCGCGGCCCGCCCCAGACCCCGATGATGAGGAACATCGGGATCAGCACGCCCTCGAAGAAGATGTAGAACACTACGAAGTCGAGCGCGCAGAACATACCCACCATCATCGTCTCTAGGATGAGGAAGGCGATCATGTATTCGCGCACGTAGCGGGTGATCGATTCCCAGCTCGCCAGGATGCAGATCGGCGTGAGCAGGGTGGACAGCAGCACGAACAGCACCGAGATGCCGTCGACCCCCATCTTGTAGCCCACGCCGTAGTCCGGCAGCCAGGGCCAGCTTTCGACGAACTGGAAGCCGGGATCCTGCGGGTTCCATTCGAACCACAGCACCAGGCTGACCGCGAACACGATGAGGCTGGTCCAGAGCGCGATCCAGCGGGCGTTGGACGCAACCGTAGCCTCGTCGCCGCGCACCGTCATGAGGACGCCGCAGCCGACCAGCGGCAGCCAGGTGATGAGCGACAGGACGGGAAAGCCGGCTGCGTTCATCATCCTAGCCCCAGATCAGGAAGACGCCGACCAGGACGACAAGCCCGATCAGCATCGTGAAGGCGTAGACCGCGATCGATCCGGTCTGGATCCTCACCGCGCCGCGCGAGCCGTCCACCGCGAGATCGGCGAGCCCGTTCGGCACCCCGTCGATGATGGTGGCATCCCCGGTCTGCCACAGCAGCTTGCCGAGCGCGAAGGCGGGGCGGACGAACAGTGCGTCGTACAGCTCGTCGAAATACCACTTGTTCAGCAGGAACAGGTAGACCGGCCGGAAGGTGGACGCGAGCCGCACCGGCAGCATCGGGTTCCACCAGTAGAACCAGTAGGCCACGGCGATGCCAAGGAGCCCGGCGATCGTGGGCAGCGCGTAGGCGATGCCGGGCAAATGTTCCATGGCGGTCATCACGTCATTGCCGGGCGCGAGCACGATCGCCTGCTGCCAGAAGCCCTGCCAGTGCTCGCCGAGCACGATCCCATGCAGCAGGAAGCCGGCGGACAGCGCACCCACCGCCAGCACCATCAGCGGCACCGTCATCACCCACGGGCTTTCGTGCACATGCGCCATGACATGATGGTCGCCGCGGAACTTGCCGTGGAACGTCATCAGCAGCAGCCGCCAGGAATAGAACGCGGTCATCACCGCGGCGAGCAGGCCCATCACATAGCCGTAGTCGCCGGCAGCCGTATGGGATGCGTAAGCCGCCTCCAGGATCGCATCCTTGGAGAAATAACCGGCAAACGGGAAGATGCCCGACAGCGCCAGGCTGCCAGCCCACATGGTCACGTAGGTGATCGGGATCTTGCGCCACAGGCCGCCCATCTTGCGCATATCCTGCTCGTCGGACATCGCATGGATCACCGAGCCCGCGCACAGGAACAGCAGCGCCTTGAAGAAGGCATGCGTCAGCAGATGGAAGATCGAGGCCGGGTATGCCCCCACCCCCTCGCCCAGGAACATGTAGCCAAGCTGCGAACAGGTGGAATAGGCGATCACTCGCTTGATGTCGTTCTGCACGCAGCCGATCGTAGCCGCGAAGAAGGCCGTGCTGCCGCCGATCACCGCGACCAGGGTCATCGCCGCCGGCGCCTGGTCGAACAGCGGCGATATGCGCGCGACCAGGAACACGCCGGCCGTCACCATGGTGGCCGCGTGGATCAGCGCCGAGACGGGTGTCGGGCCTTCCATTGCGTCCGGCAGCCACACGTGCAGGAACAACTGCGCCGACTTGCCCATGGCGCCGATGAACAGCAGGATCGCGATCAGTTCGTAGACCCGGATCGAGCCGCCGAGGATGTGGTAGCGCTCGGCCTGGTGCTGCGCGAGATGGGCGAAGATGGTCGTGAAGCCGATCGACCCGAAGGTCAGGAAGATCATCGCCACGCCGATCGCGAAAGCCAGATCGCCGATGCGGTTAACCACGAAGGCCTTGATCGCCGCGGCGCAGGCCGCCGGCCGGTCGTACCAGTAGCCGATCAGCAGGTAGGAACAAAGCCCCACCCCTTCCCAGCCGAAGAACAGCTGCAGCAGATTGTTCGCCGTCACCAGCATCAGCATGGCGAAGCTGAACAGGCTAAGGTAGGCGAAGAACCGATAGCGCCGGTAGCTGTCGTGCGCCATGTAGCCGACGCTGTAGACATGGATCAGCATCGATACGAAGCCGACCATGGCGACCATCACGGCCGACAGCGCGTCGTAGCGCAGCGCCCAGTGCACATGGAAGCTGCCGGCCTGGATCCAGGTGGCGATCCGCATCGAACCGGCCGGCGCGCCGCCCCATTCCAGCATCGCCCAGGCCACCGGCCCGCACACCGCGGCCACCGCCATGCCGAGCACCGAGGCCGCCATGGCCGCGCGATCGCCGATCCAGCGGCCGAGCAGGCCGGCCACCAGCGCACCGGCCAGGGGCGCGAACACCGCGAGCATGTAGATCATCGCCGGCGCCCTATCCTTTCATCAGGTTGACGTCTTCAACCTGGATCGACCCGCGGTTGCGGAAATACACCACGACGATGGCGAGCCCGATCGCCGCCTCCGCCGCCGCCACGGTCAGCACGAACATCGCCATCACCTGGCCGGTCAGGTCGCCGAGCGCGCCGGAGAACGCCACCAGATTCAGATTGACCGCGAGCAGGATCAGCTCGATCGACATCATGATGATGATGATGTTCTTGCGGTTGAGGAAAATCCCGAACACGCCGAGCACCAGCAGGATGGCGCTCACCACCAGGAAATGCCCGACCCCGACCGGCATCGTTCCCGCCATGTCAGCGGCCCTCCGGCGCGTGGTGCGCGTCCGCGGGATGGTGCCCGCCGTGATGCGCCGGCTCCAGCGGATCGTCGTCGATCCCGTCCGGTTCCGTGACCTTGGGACGCAGGATGTCCGCCGCCGGCACCCCAGCGCCCAGCATCATGGTCCACAGTTCCACCGTCTCCTCCGGCACGCGCGCGTTCTGCACCGCGATGCGCTGGTGGCGGGAACTGCGGCGGTCGCGCAACGTCAGCACGATCGCGCCGATCATGGCGACCAGAAGCACGAGGCCGGCCGCCTGGAACAGCAGGACGTATTTCGTGTAGATCAGTTCGCCCAGCGCGACCGTATTGGACACGCCCGCCGGGGCGGGCGCGAACCGCAGCGCCGTCGCCGCGGGATGCACGTGCCAGCCCACCAGCACGGACACGAGTTCGGCCAGCAGCAGCACGCCGACCGCGATGCCGACCGGCAGGTAGCGCTGCACGCCGCTGCGCAACTGCTCGAAATCCACGTCCAGCATCATCACGACGAACAGGAACAGCACCGCAACGGCGCCGACATAGACGATGACCAGGATGAACGCCAGGAACTCCGCCCCGGCGATCAGGAACAGCCCCGCGGCGTTGAAGAACGCGCCGATCAGGAACAGCACCGAATGCACCGGGTTGCGGGAGCTCACCACCATCGCCGCGCACAGCACGAGCACGATGGAGAACAGGTAGAAGAATACGGTCGGAGCCATCGCGCGCGGCCTAGCGGTACGGAGCGTCGAGTTCAAGCCGGCAGGCGATCTCGCTTTCCCACCGGTCGCCGTTCGCGAGCAGCTTGTCCTTGTTGTACATCAGCTCCTCGCGCGTCTCGGTGGCGAACTCGAAATTCGGCCCCTCGACGATCGCATCCACCGGGCAGGCTTCCTCGCACAGGCCGCAGTAGATGCACTTGGTCATGTCGATGTCATAGCGGGTCGTGCGGCGGGAGCCGTCGTCGCGCGGTTCCGCCTCGATCGTGATCGCCTGGGCCGGGCAGATCGCCTCGCACAGCTTGCAGGCGATGCAGCGTTCCTCGCCGTTCGGGTAGCGGCGCAGCGCGTGCTCCCCCTTGAAGCGCGGGCTCAGCGGGCCTTTCTCGTACGGGTAGTTGATCGTGACCTTGGGGCGGAAGAAATAGCGCAGGGTCAGCCACATGCCGGAGATCAGTTCCCACAGCAGCAGGCTGCGCGCAGTGCGGTCGAGCGTGGCCATCAGGTGCCTCTCACGCCGGAACGGGCAGGGTGCCGGTGGCAAGCAGCACCCCGGCGGTGATCACCAGCCACAGCAGGCTCGCCGGCAGGAACACCTTCCAGCCGAGCCGCATCAGTTGGTCGTAGCGGTAGCGCGGGAACGTGCCGCGCACCCAGATGAACACGAACAGGCAGGCGCAGATCTTCAGCACGAACCACACCGGCCCCAGCATCGGCAGGATGCCGAACGGGGCAAGCCAGCCGCCCAGGAACAGGATCGTCGTCATCCCGCTCATCAGCATCATGTTCGCGTATTCGCCGAGGAAGAACAGCGCGAAGCTCATGGAGCTGTATTCGACGAAGAACCCCGCCACGATCTCGCTCTCGCCCTCCGGCAGGTCGAAGGGAGACCGATTCGTCTCGGCCAGGGTCGAGATGAAGAAGATGATGAACATCGGGAACAGCGGGATGCAGAACCACACCTGTACGCTGCGCCTCCACGATCGCCGTCAGGTTCAGGCTGCCCGCGACCAGCAGCACCGAGACGATGACGAAGCCCATCGAGACCTCGTAGCTCACCATCTGCGCCGCACTGCGCAGGGCGCCGAGGAAGGCGTATTTGGAATTGCTCGCCCAGCCGGCGATGATGATCCCGTACACGCCCATCGAGCTGATGGCGAACAGATACAAAACGCCGACGTTGATATCGGCGATCGCCCAGCCCGCGTTCACCGGAATGACGGCCCAGGCGATCATCGCGAGCCCGAAGGTCAGCATCGGGGCGAACAGGAACAGCGCCCGATTGGACCCCGACGGGATCACGGTCTCCTTCATGATCATCTTGAGCGCATCGGCGAACGGCTGGGCCAGCCCGAACGGGCCGACCACGTTCGGCCCGCGCCGCATCTGGATCGCCGCCAGTACCTTGCGTTCGGCGTAGGTCAGGTACGCCACGCCGATCAGCAGCGGCACCAGCAAAGCCAGCGCCTCGGCGAGGACCAGGATCAGATGGCCGGGGTCGGTGTCCCAGAAGCTCATGGCGCGTTCACTCCGCCGCCAGGGCGACCGGGGCGAAGGTCGCGACGCACTCGGCCATGGTGGGACTGGCGCGGCTGATCGGATCGGTCTGGTAGTAGGTTTCGATCGTCGGGGCAAACGGCGCCTCGCCCAGCGCCGCCGGATCGCCCGGCGGCCCGGCCGTGTCGGAGCAGCCAAAGCGCGGCAGGAAGCCGACCCGGTCGAACACCGGGTTGACCTGGCCGAGCCGCAGGCGCAGCGCCGCCAGATCGTCGTAGGGCAGCGTATGGCCGACATGCGCGCTCAGGGCGCGCAGGATTTTCCAGTCCTCGCGCGCCTCGCCGGGCGGGAAGACGGCCATCTGGGCACGCTGCACCCGGCCTTCGGTGTTCACGTAGGTGGCGTCCTTTTCGGTGTAGGCGGCCCCCGGCAGGATCACGTCGGCCCTCGCCGCGCCGCGATCGCCGTGGTGGCCCTGATAGACCACGAAGGTGTCGGCGCCGATACGCGCCGGGTCGATCTCGTCGGCACCGAGCAGGAACAGCACGTCGACCCCGCCGCCCAGCATTTCAGGCGCCGCCTTGCCGCGCGGTCCCGGAACGAAGCCGAGATCGAGCCCGCCCACCAGCGCCGCCGCCCGGTGCAGGACGTTGAATCCGTGCCAGTCGGGGCTCAGCGCGCCCGCGTCCGCGGCCAGCTTCCAGGCCGCCGCCAGCACTGCCGCGCCGTCGGGCCGCGCCGTCGCGCCGGCACCCAGGATCACCAGCGGCCGTTTCGCATCCCGCAGCACCGCGGCGGCATCGCCGAGCGCCCCCGGCCCATCCCCCAGATGGCGCACCGGATAGGTGAGATCGGCCGCCGCGCCCACCAGCCCGATCGGGATGCCCGCCGCCAGCCAGCGCTTGCGGATGCGCGCGTTCAGCACCGGGGCCTCGCGACGCGGGTTGGTGCCGATCAGCAGGATCGCATCCGCTTCCTCGATGCCGACGATCCCGCTGTTGAACAGGTAGAAGTCGCGCCGCCGCGGATCGAGCCGCTCGCCGCGCTGGCGGCAATCGAGATTCTCCGACCCGAGCGCGCCCATCAGGTCGCGCAACGCCAGCATGCTTTCCGCATCGCACAGGTCGCCGGCGATCGCGCCGATCTTCTCCGGCCGGGCCGCACCCACCCGCGCGGCCACCGCGGCGAAGGCCTCGTCCCAGCTTGCGGCCACCAGCTTGCCGTCGCGCCGCACCCAGGGGCGATCGAGCCGGCGCCGCTTCAGCCCATCGACGGCGAAGCGCGACTTGTCGCCCAGCCATTCCTCGTTCACGTCGTCGTTGGTGCGCGGCAGGATGCGCAGCACCTCCGGTCCGCGCGAATCGATGCGGATGTTCGACCCCACCGCGTCCAGCACGTCGATCCCGTCGGTCTTCGCAAGTTCCCACGAACGTGCAACGAAGGCATAGGGCTTGGACGTCAGCGCGCCGACCGGGCAAAGATCGATGATATTGGCGGACAATTCCGAAGACAGCGCCTTTTCCACATAGGTGCCGACCTCCATGCCCTCGCCGCGCGCGGTGGCGCCGAGATCGGGCACGCCGGCCACCTCGGTGATGAACCGGATGCAACGGGTGCAGTGGATGCACCGCGTCATCACCGTCTTCACCAGCGGGCCGAGGTTCTTGTCCTTCACCGCGCGCTTGTTTTCCGCGTAGCGCGAGCCGCCGGCGCCGTAGCCGAGCGCCTGGTCCTGCAGGTCGCATTCCCCGCCCTGATCGCAGATCGGGCAATCGAGCGGGTGGTTGATGAGCAGGAATTCCATCACCCCGCGGCGCGCCTTGCGCACCATCGGGCTGTCGGTGTGCACCACCATGCCCTCGGCGACCGGCCAGGCGCAGGAGGCGATCGGCTTCGGCGGCGCCTTCTCGATCTCGACCAGGCACATGCGGCAGTTGCCGGCGATCGACAGGCGTTCGTGGTAGCAGAAGCGGGGGATTTCGACGCCGGCGGCTTCGGCCGCCTGCAACACGGTGGCGCCGGCGGGGACGTCGACTTCGATGCCGTCGATGCTGAGTTTGGGCATGGGCCTACTCCGCCGCCAGCGGCATCGGGGCGCCGGACCGTTGCCGGTAGGCCGCGATCCGTTCTTCCATCACCGGGCGGAAATGCCGGATCAGCCCCTGGATCGGCCAGGCCGCGGCATCCCCCAGGGCGCAGATCGTATGGCCCTCCACCTGCCGGGTCACCTGTTCCAACGTGTCGATCTCGTCCGGTTCGGCGCGGCCTTCCACCATGCGGTACATCACCCGCATCATCCAGCCGGTCCCTTCGCGGCACGGCGTGCACTGGCCGCAGCTTTCATGCTTGTAGAACTGGCTGAGCCGGGCGATCGCGCGGATGATGTCGGTCGATCTGTCCATCACGATCACCGCCGCGGTGCCGAGCCCGCTGCGCACCTCGCGCAGGCTGTCGAAATCCATCAGCACCGTGTCGCAGATCGATTTCGGAATGACCGGCACCGACGCCCCGCCCGGGATCACCGCCAGCAGGTTGTCCCACCCGCCGCGCACCCCGCCGGCATGCTTGTCGATCAGTTCCCGCAACGGGATGCCGAGCTCGTCTTCCACGTTGCAGGGCTTGTTCACGTGGCCGGAGATGCAGAACACCTTGGGCCCGGTGTTGCCCTTGCGCCCGATGGCCGCGAACCAGGCCGCGCCCCGGCGCAGGATGGTCGGCGCCACGGCGATGCTTTCGACGTTGTTCACCGTGGTCGGGCAGCCGTACAGCCCGACCGCCGCGGGAAACGGCGGCTTCATCCGCGGCATGCCCTTCTTGCCTTCCAGGCTTTCGAGCAGCGCGGTTTCCTCCCCGCAGATATAGGCGCCGGCGCCGCGATGGAGGAACACGTCGCAATCGTAGCCGGACCCGCAGGCGTTCTTGCCGATCAGCCCGGCCGCATATGCCTCGGCGATCGCCGCATCGAGCACAATCGCTTCGTTGTGGAACTCGCCGCGGATGTAGATGTAGGCGGCAACGGCACCCATGGCGAAACAGGCGATCAGGCAGCCCTCGATCAGCTTGTGCGGATCGTGGCGGATGATGTCGCGGTCCTTGCAGGTGCCGGGTTCGGATTCGTCGGCATTCACGGTCAGGTACGCCGGCCGCCCGTCCGACTGCTTGGGCATGAACGACCATTTGAGGCCGGTCGGGAAGCCGGCGCCGCCGCGTCCGCGCAGGCCCGAGGCCTTCATTTCGTCCACGATCGCATCGCGTCCGCGCGCCAGGATGTCCTTCGTCCCGTCCCAGTCGCCGCGCCGCCGCGCCGCGGCCAACCGCCAGTCGTGCACGCCATAGAGATTGGTGAAGATGCGGTCCTGGTCAGCCAGCATTCGCCTCAAGCCTCCGGCGCGAAAGCAAGGGTAGTCAGCGTGGTCGGGCCGCCCTCCGGCGCGGAGGTCTGCCGCCCGATCATCGAGCCCGGCGCCGGCGGCTTGCCCTCGCGCAGTGCCGCCAGCAGGGCGCGGGTGCGCTCGGCGTCCATGTCTTCGTAGAAATCGTCGTTCACCTGCAGGATCGGCGCGTTGACGCAGGCGCCGACACATTCCACCTCCGTCATGGTGAACATCCCGTCCGCGCTCGTCTCGCCCCAGCCCTGGATCCCGGTGAAATCCCGGCAGGCGCGCACCACCTCGTCCGAGCCGCGCAGCCAGCACGGGGTGGTGGTGCAGCATTGCAGATGCCAGGTGCCGATCGGGCGCAGGTTGAACATCAGGTAGAACGTTGCGACTTCGTAGACGCGGATCGGCGGCATGGACAGGCGCGCCGCCACCGCCTCCATCCCCACCCGCGGCACCCAGGCGCTGCCGGTGTGCCGCTTCATCTGCTTCTGCACGATATACAGCAGCGGGAGCACGGCGCTGGCCTGCCGCCCTTCCGGGTATTTCGCCAGATGCACCGCGATCTCCGACTCGCTTTCCGCATCGAATGCGAAGCTCGCCGGCTGATACGCCTCCTGCCCGGGAGGAACCTCGGTCTGATCGGTCATGCCATGCTACCTGTCGATCTCGCCGAACACGATGTCGATCGAACCGATGATCGCCACCGCGTCGGCCAGCATGTGCCGCTTCGCCAGATGCTCCATCGCCTGCAGGAAGGCGAAGCCGGTGGAGCGTATCTTGCAGCGATACGGCCGGTTGGTGCCGTCCGCGACCAGATACACGCCGAATTCCCCCTTCGGGCTTTCGGTCGCCGTGTAGGTCGCCCCCGCCGGCACGTGGAAGCCTTCGGTGAACAGCTTGAAGTGGTGGATCAGCGCTTCCATCGAGCGCTTCATCTCCGCCCGCGGCGGCGGCGTGATCTTGTTGTCGTGCAGCTTCACCGGGCCGGCCGGCATCTTCTGCAGGCACTGGCGGATGATCTTCACGCTCTCCCGCATTTCCAGCAGCCGGACCAGGTAGCGATCGAAGCAGTCGCCGTTGCGGCCGACCGGGATCTGGAAATCGACCTCGGCATATTTGTCGTACGGCTGCGCGCGGCGCAGATCCCACGCGATGCCCGAGGCGCGCAGCGGCGGCCCGCTCCAGCCCCAGGCCAGCGCGTCCTCCGGCGACATCACGCCGATGTCGACCGTGCGCTGCTTCCAGATGCGGTTGCCGGTCAGCAGGGATTCCAACTCGTCGAGGAATTTCGGGAAGGTTTCGGTCCATCCCCCGATTCGCTCGGCAAGGCCCGCCGGCAGGTCGCGGTTCACCCCGCCGGGGCGGAAGTAGTTCGCGTGCAGCCGCGCGCCGGAGACCGCTTCGTGGAATTCCATCAGTAGCTCGCGTTCCTCGAACCCCCACAGCGGCGGCGTGATCGCGCCCACGTCCAGCGCGTAGGTCGTCACGTTCAGCAGATGGTTCAGCACCCGGGTGATCTCGGCGAACAGGGTGCGGATCCATTGCGCCCGCGGCGGCGCCTCGACACCCAGCAGCTTCTCCACCGCCAGGACGAACGTGTGCTCCTCGCACATGGGGGAGACGTAGTCGAGCCGGTCGAAATACGGCACGTTCTGCAGATACGTGCGGTACTCCATCAGTTTTTCGGTGCCGCGATGCAACAGGCCGATATGCGGATCGGCGCGCTCCACCACCTCCCCGTCCATCTCCAGGATCAGGCGCAGCACGCCGTGCGCGGCCGGGTGCTGCGGGCCGAAATTGATGGCGTGGCTGTCGATCTCGATCTGCTTCGTCTGGCGCACGGCCGGGGTGGTCTCGCTCATGGCCTCAGCCCTTCCCCGGCGGCAACGGTTCGGCCACGGTGCGCGTGACCTGCGCGCGGGCTTGATGCACCTTCTCGTCGCCCGGCAAGGTGGTGACCGCTTCCCAGGGCGAGATAAAATCGAAGCTGCGCCAGTCCTGGGTCAGCCGCACCGGCTCGTAGACCACCTGCTTGCGCTCCTCGTCGTAGCGCACTTCCACGTAGCCGGTCAGCGGGAAGTCCTTGCGCAGCGGATGGCCCTCGAAGCCGTAGTCGGTCAGGATGCGGCGCAGATCGGGCTGGCCGGAGAAGACGATCCCGAACAGATCCCACGCCTCCCGCTCCCACCACGTCGCCGCGGGCCAGACGGTGTGGACCGACGGGACCGGGGTCTGTTCGTCGGCCGTCACGATCACCCGCAGGCGCCGGTTCAGCGCGATCGACAGCAGGTTGTACACCACGTCGAACCGCTGCGCCCGCTCCGGCCAGTCGACGCCGCAGAGGTCCATCATTTGCGCGAACGCGAAGCGCGGATCGTCGCGCAGCACGGTCATGAGCGTAACGATGTCGTCGCGCGCGGCCGCCACCACGACTTCCCCGCCCTCGATCCGCACATCGGCGAAGCCCGGCACGGCGTCGAGCATTGTCGCGAGCGTCTCGGCCGGGGTCGGCGCGGCCGTCGGGGCAACCGCCGGCACCTCCGCCTCAGCCACGAAGGATCGTCCCAGTGCGGCGGATCTTCTTCTGCAACTGCATGATGCCGTACACCAGCGCCTCCGCGGTCGGCGGGCAGCCCGGCACATACACATCGACCGGCACCACCCGATCGCAGCCGCGCACCACCGAATAGGAAAAATGGTAGTAGCCGCCGCCGTTGGCGCAACTGCCCATGCTGATCACCCAGCGCGGCTCGGGCATCTGGTCATAAACCTTGCGCAACGCCGGCGCCATCTTGTTGGTGAGGGTTCCCGCCACGATCATCACGTCCGACTGCCGCGGCGAAGCGCGCGGAATGATCCCGAACCGATCCAGATCGTAGCGCGGCATGTAGGCGTGGATCATCTCGACCGCGCAGCACGCAAGCCCGAAGGTCATCGGCCACAGGCTGCCGGTGCGCGCCCAGTTCACCACCTTGTCGAGATTGGCGACCAGGAAGCCCTTGTCGGCGATCTCCCCGGTGATGCCCTTGATCACCGCGTCCTGCTCCGGCCCGGGCGGGAGCGGGTCGCGATTCCAGGCGATGGCGGTGCCGCTCATGCGATCACTCCCATTCCAGCGCGCCCTTGCACCATTCGTAGATGAACCCGACCGTCAGCACGCCGAGAAAGCCCATCATCGACAGGAACCCGAACAAGCGGGTCGCGCCCAGGCTGACCGCCCAGGGGAACAGGAACGCCACTTCCAGGTCGAAGATGATGAACAGGATCGCCACCAGGTAGTAGCGCACGTCGAACGGGCGACGGGCGTCGTCGAACGCTTCGAACCCGCATTCATAGGCCGAGAGTTTTTCCGGGTACGGCTTCTGCCGTGCAGCCAGCAACGAACCGCCGACCATGGCGACGGCGATGACCCCAGCGATGACCATGAACACCAGGATCGGCAGATAACCCGGAAGAACTGTACGGCATCCACGCTCCCTTTCCCGGGCCTGCCGCAGCAACCGCTCCGACGACCCGGCCAGCACATCCGCCCCTGCGGCGGCGCGCCGGACCTTAGCCCCTTCCGTTGTGCACCGCCATATGCCCTGACCCCCGCGGCACCGCGAGGCAGCACCCGAAACGGCAAGAAAGAGGATACGACGTAGCTGCCAGCCGCTGGCGCGAGTGACGGGGCTCGAACCCGCGACCTCCGGCGTGACAGGCCGGCGCTCTAACCAACTGAGCTACACCCGCAGCGGCAGCGCGGTGCGTTTAGGCGTCGGGTCGGCGCCCGTCAAGCCGCGGACGTCGCGCGCGCAGGCAAGCGGGACCTGCCAGAAACGCTGCCTCCCGGTCGCGGACGGAGCCGGTCCGCACGCGCGACACCGCTCAGGCCCATCGCACCGGGTATGCCCGACATCTGCGATAGCCGGCGTCTGTGACTGTGAGAAGGATGGCCGCGCGAGGCGCGGCGATCAGCGTTGGCTGAGCCGGGCTTCGGCAATCACCCGCTCGTGTCCGTCACTCATGTGCTTGACGCGATATGCGCAGTCCCGCCCTTCGAACGGCAGGCAGCGGACCACGACATAGGGACCCCGGGGCACGTTCTCGCCGGTGGCGGCGGGAACGAACGCGACTTGCTGGCCGGTGGCGAATTTATAGGTCGGCGACATTGGGTGTCTCCGCCGCGGCGCATCCCCGCGGATACCCCCGAAGGGGACCGGCGCCGCCCGGGATGGGCAACGCCGGCCGAAATCCTCAGGCGCGCTTCAGATTCACCGCCGAGAACTTGCCCTGCTGCCCGCGTTCGAGGTCGAAGGCAACCTTCTGCCCCTCGTTCAGGCTGCCCATGCCCGACCGCTCGACGGCCGAGATGTGCACGAACACGTCCTTCGAGCCATCATCGGGCTGGATGAACCCATAGCCCTTCTGGCCGTTGAACCACTTCACTGTTCCGGTTGCCATGGCACCGTATTCTCCGAAGACTTGGCGACCCGCACCGTGCGGGCCGATCTTACTTTTCCATTCAGGGAACACAAATGCGCCGGCATAAGCCGACAAGGCACGCGAGCCCGACCGAAAAGCGCCAATCGGCGACATATACGCCCATCGGAGGGAAAATACCAGGGCCGGATCGGCCCCGCCCTCCCCGCGACGGACAGCTACATATGCCCGATCTCGTCCGGTACCGTGTAGAATGTGGGATGGCGGTAGGGCTTGGTGGCCCCCGGCTCGAACAGCGGCCCCTTGTCGCCGGGATCGCTCGCGGTAATCGCCACGGACGGCACCACCCAGATCGAGAGCCCCTCGCCGCGACGGGTGTAAGTGTCGCGCGCCGCCTGCAAGGCCAGCTCGGCGTCGGCGGCGTGGATCGAGCCCACGTGCTGGTGCGCGAGCCCGGTGCGGGAACGGATGAACACCTCCCACAAGGGCACCTGGACCTCCGTCATGCCGCCTGCCGCGCCGGAGAGGCGTGCTTTTCGGCGTAGGCCCGGGCCGCCGCGCGCACCCAGGCGCCGTCGGCATGTGCCTGCCGGCGCGCTTCCAGCCGCTCGCGGTTGCAGGCGCCGCCGCCGGCAAGCACCCGGCGGAACTCGCACCAGTCGATCGGGCCGGTCAGCCAGTGGCCGGTCACTGCGTCGAAGCGCAGCGCCGGGTCCGGGAGCGTCAGCCCCAGATACTGCGCCTGCGGTACCGTCGCATCGATGAACTTCTGCCGCAGCCCATCATTGGTGAAGCGCTTGATCTTCCAGCGCATCGATCGGTCCGAGTGCTGGCTTTCGGAATTGGGAGGCCCGAACATCATCAGCACCGGCCACCACCAGCGATCCAGCGCGTCCTGCGCCATCGCCTGCTGCGCGGCGGTGCCGCGGCACAGGGTCAGCATGATCTCGAAGCCCTGGCGCTGGTGGAAGCTCTCTTCCTTGCAGATGCGGATCATCGCCCGCGCGTAGGGACCGTACGAGCAGCGGCAGAGCGGGATCTGGTTCATGATCGCCGCGCCGTCGACCAGCCAGCCGATGGCGCCGATGTCCGCCCAGCTCAGGGCTGGATAGTTGAAAATGGAGCTGTATTTCGCCCGCCCGCTCAGCAGTTGGTCCACCAGCTCCTCCCGCGCGACGCCGAGCGTCTCGGCGGCGGCATACAGATAGACGCCATGGCCGCATTCGTCCTGCACCTTGGCCAGCAGCGCCGCCTTGCGCCGCAGGCTGGGCGCGCGGGTGATCCAGTTGCCCTCCGGTCCCATGCCGACGATCTCGGAATGCGCGTGCTGGCTGATCTGGCGGATCAGGGTGCGGCGATACGCCTCCGGCATCCAGCCGTTGGGCTCGATCTTGTCCTCGGCATCGATGCGGGCCTGGAAGCCGGCCGCCAGCGCCGCCGGTTCGCCATCCGGCGCCGCCGCGTCGCGCTGATCGAGGGCCTGGCTGTACACTCTCCATCTCCTGCGCCATCGGGCATCTGCTCCAGCATACTGCCGGGGCTGGTCGGGCGGCAAACCGGCGCTATGGTGCCTGTGATTAACAACGGACCCGACCCATGGATTTCGCCCTCAGCCCCGAACAACAGCAGATCCGCGACGAGGTGCTGCGCCTGTGCGCCCGCTTCGATGATTCCTACTGGCTGGAACGCGAGCGCAGCGCCACCTTTCCCGAGGGTTTCTATCGCGCCATAGCGGCAGGTAACTGGCTCGGCATCGCCATGCCCGAAGCCTACGGCGGCGCCGGGCTCGGGATCACCGAGGCGGCACTTATGATGCAGGCGGTGGCCGAATCAGGCGCGGCGATGTCCGGCGCCTCGGCGATCCATATCAACATCTTCGGCCTGCACCCGGTGGTGGTTGGCGGCACCGAGGCGCAGAAGGCGCGCATGTTGCCGCCGCTGATCGCAGGCCAGGACAAGGCGTGCTTTGGCGTCACCGAACCCGACGCCGGGCTGAACACAACCGAGATCAAGACGCGCGCAGAGAAGCGCGGCGACCGCTACGTCGTGAACGGGACCAAGATCTGGACCTCGACTGCGCAGGAGGCGAACAAGATCCTGCTGCTCGCCCGCACGACGCCGCTCGACCAGGTGAAGCGCCGCAGCCACGGGCTCAGCCTGTTCTACACCGACCTCGACCGCGCCCGCGCCGAAGTGCGGCTGATCCGCAAGATGGGCCGCCACGCGGTCGATTCGAATATGGTATTCTTCGAGGATATGGAGATCCCCGAGGACGACCGCATCGGCGCCGAGGGCGATGGTTTCCGTGCGATCCTGCACGGGCTGAACCCGGAGCGCATCCTGATCGCGGCGGAGGCGATCGGCATCGGCCGGGTGGCGCTCGCGCGCGCCACCGCCTACGCGCGGGACCGGGTGGTGTTCGGCCGCCCGATCGGCCAGAATCAGGCGATCCAGCACCCGCTCGCGCGCAACTGGGCGGAACTCGAAGCCGCCGATCTCATGATGCTGAAGGCGGCCACGGCCTACGACCAGGGCCTGGACTGCGGCGCGGCGGCGAACGCGGCCAAATACCTCGCCGCTGAGGCGGGCTTCCGCGCTGCCGAACAGGCGGTGATGACGCACGGCGGCATGGGCTATGCCGAGGAATATCACGTGGAACGGTATTTCCGCGAAAGCCTGATTCCGCGGATTGCCCCGGTCAGCCGCGAGCTGGTGCTGAGCTACCTCGCCGAACGGGTGCTCGACCTGCCGAAATCCTACTGATTGCGCCCTCCCCGCCGCGACCGCCACAGCCCGACCGGGTCCATCCCGCGCGCCAGCAGCCGGGCCGCGACCATCCGCACGATCCGCGCGATATCGGCCACGGGGCGAAAATGGCTCGGCCGCAAGGCCGGGCCGTAAATCGCGGGGATCGACACCGCGACGATGCCGAAGCCGCGGCGGCCGGCCACGATCAACGCCTCGCTCTCGAAGGCGAAGCGCTCCGATCGGCCGGCGCCCCCGACCAGGGCGGTGGCGAGCGCGGCAGGATAGACCCGGAAGCCCGACTGACTGTCGGCCACCGGCCGGCGCGCGGCCCAGGAGACCCAGAAATCCGCCACCCGGTTGGCCACCAGACGCGCCGGCGGTCCGCGCTCCGCGCCGCGGTTGCAGCGCGCGCCGATCACCACATGACCCGGCCAGGCCTCGGCCATCGCCAGCAGGCGGGGGACATCTTCGGGCCGGTGCTGGCCGTCGGCGTCCAGGGTCACGATCCATCCCGCGCCCCCCGCGAGCGCAGCGCGCATGCCCCGCCGCAGGCTGTCGCCCTTGCCGCGGTTCTCCCGCTGAGGCAACAGCTCTGCCCCAGCCTCGGCGGCGAGGACCGCGGTCGCATCGGTCGAGCCGTCGTCCACCACGATCACCCGCGGCCGCCCCGGCAAGGCGAGGCAGTCTGCGACGAGGCAAGCGATAGTCATCGCCTCGTTGAAGGCAGGGATGACGACCGCCACCCCGCCTGCGGCCAACGCAGCTTCCCGCCGCTCGACCGGTCCGTTATCCTGCCCCTCCATGGCAGCTATCAAAGCCCGGAAATGACCGCGCCGCTACCCGATATCTGCGACGTGCTCGTGATCGGCGGCGGCCCGGCCGGATCGACTGCCGCGACCTTGCTCGCCGGCCGGGGACGACGGGTCGTGCTGCTCGACAAGGATCGGCATCCACGTTTCCACATCGGCGAGTTGCTGCTGCCCCGGAATTTGGCAATCTTCGACCGGTTGGGGGTGCGTGAGCAGGTGCACGCCCTTGGCGTGTTCAAGCCCGGAGCGGAGTTCATCTCCGACGAAACCGGCACCGGGGTGACGTTCAGCTTCGCTTCCGGCCTCGATCGCCGCTTTACCCATTGCTATCAGGTGCCGCGCGCGGCGTTCGACGCGACCCTGCTCCGGCATGCACGCGACCGCGGGGTGACGGTGGCCGAAGAGACCCGGGTGCTGGACGCGGACTTCGCCCCCGACGGCACGGCACACGTGACGGCGCGCGGCGCGGCCGGCGAAACGCAGCAGATTGCGGCGCGCTTCGTGCTGGACGCATCGGGGCGCGAGTGCCTGCTCGCCGGCAAGTTCGGCCTGCGCGAGCCGGACAAGCGGATGAACACCGCGGCGATCTACGGCCACTTCCGGAATGTGGAAGAACGTACCGACGCGCGGGAAGGCTGCATTTCCGTGCATCTGGTGCCGGACGGCTGGTTCTGGATGATCCCGTTGCCGGACCAGATCATGAGCGTCGGCTTCGTCGGCAGTGCGGACACATTCAAGGCACGCATTGGCGGGATGCCGGCGTTGCTGGCGGCCCGCATCGCCGCCAGCCCAAGCGTAGCGGCGCGGATGCGGGCAGCGGAACCGGTGGGGGAGATCACCGGGACGGCCAATTATTCATACCGGGCCCGCACCGGCTGGGGCGAGGGCTGGATGCTGCTGGGCGATGCGTTCGGCTTCCTCGATCCGGTGTTCTCCTCCGGCGTGCTGCTCGCGATGGCCTCGGCCGAGCTCGGCGCCGACGTGGCCGACGCATGGCTCGACGATCCTGCCCGCGGACGCGTGCTGGCACGGCGAGCGGAGCGGCGGTTACACCGGGCGATGGATGAGCTGAGCTGGCTGATCCGACGTATCAACGACCCCGCGCTGCGAGGGATGTTCCTCACCCCAAGCAATCTGTTCCGTATGCGCGACGGCCTGGTTTCCGTCCTGGCCGGGCATTTCTTGTACGAACGTCCCGGTTTCGGCCTGCCATTGGCCGCATTCAAAGCAGTGTACTACGTGATTGCCGGCGTCACGCGCGTAGGCTTGCGACCGGCACGGCCGTAGGGGCCGCCCGGAGCCACACGAGGGAGACCGCCTGCCGGCCTCGCATCATTGCACTTGCGCGGCGAGCAGGGCCAGGTGGTGGGCGGTATCGCCGAACGTATGCTCGATCACCATGGCACGGCGGAAGTAATGGCCGACCGCGTATTCCTCGGTCATGCCGATGCCGCCATGCAACTGGATCGCCTGCTGGGAGACGAAGCGCGCCGCCTGCCCGTAGCCGACCTTGGCCATGGAAATGCTGCGCACGCGTTCTGCCAGGTCCGGCTCCTCGACGCTGATTGTCGCGAGCATCGTCATGCTGCGGCCCTGTTCGAGCGCCATCAGCATTTCCGACAGCCGGTGCTGCACGACCTGGTTCGTGCCGATCGGCTTGCCGAACTGCTCACGGGTGCGGGAGTATTCCAACGTCAGGGACTGCATCGCTTCCATCGCCCCCACCGCCTCGGCGCCCATGGCGGCGATGCCGGCCTCCACCACCCGTTCAATCACCGAAAAGGCGCTCCCCGGGTCCCCCAGGACATCACTATCCGCAACGGCGACGTCGGTGAGCGAGAGCTCCGCCGCCCGGGTGCCGTCACGCATCGCATAGCCGCGGCGGGCCAGACCGTCGGCATGCGCGTCGACGAGGAACAGGCCAATCCCGTCGGGATCGTCGCGCGTGCCCCGGATGCGCGCGCTGACGACCAGCCTGTCGGCGCTGTCGCCGTGCAGCACGACGCTCTTCGCCCCATCCAGCACCCATCCGCCGTCGGCGCGCTTGGCCGTGGTTTGCACATCAGACAGGTCGTAACGCGCGTCACGCTCGCCATGCGCGAACGCAAGCTTCAGGTGGCCTTCCGCGACCGCCGGCAGGATCGCGGCCTGCTGGGCGGCGCTGCCCGCCAGCCGGAGCGCGGTGCCACCCAGCACGACGGTCGCCAGGTAAGGCTCCAACGCCAGGGCCCGGCCGAACTCCTGCATCACCAGCATCACCTCGACCGGGCCGCCACCGAAACCTCCGTGTTCCTCGGCGAAGGGGACGCCGAGCAGGCCGAGCTCGGCGTAGCGCGCCCACATCTCCGCGCTCCAGCCCGCCGGCTGCTTCAGGAAGCCCTTGCGCGCTTCGAACCCGTAGCGGTCAGCCAGCAGACGGGTGACGCTGTCGGCCAGCAGGCGCTGGTCCTCGGAAAGGTCGAAATCCATCAGAGCCTCAGCACCGCTTTGGACAGGATGTTCTTCTGAATTTCGTTGGTGCCGCCGTAGATCGAGGCGGCGCGTAGGAACAGGTAGCTGCCGGTCGCCTGTTCCGCGACTTCGGCGAGCAGATCGGGCTCGTTTGCCATCTCCGCCAGCTCCTGCGCCCAGATCGGCATCGCCATCGGTCCGGCGGCGTCCATCGCCAGCTCGGTGGTTGATTGCAGTAGTTCGGTGCCCTTCACCTTCAGCACCGAGGACAGCGGATCCGGCCGCCCGTCGGTCTTCCTGGCGCCGGCCGAGACCACCCGGGTACTGGGTGATCTGCAACGCTTTCATATCCACTTCCATCTGCGCGACCCGTTGGCGGAACGCCGCATCCTCGATCAGCGGCTTGCCGTTGAACCGCACCTGCCGCGCGGCCTCCTTCGCCGCCGCCACCCGTTCGCGCGACTTGCCGAGGCGGGCAATGCCGGTGCGCTCGTTGCCGAGCAGGAACTTGGCCACGTCCCAGCCGCGGTTCTCCTCATGCACCCGCATCTCGACGGGCACTTTCACGTCGTCGAAGAACACTTCGTTCAGGTGGTGCGCGCCGTCGATCGAGATAATCGGCCGCACGGTGATCCCCGGCGTCTTCATATCAACCAGCAGGAAGGAAATCCCTTCCTGCCGCTTGGCAGCCGCGGGGTTGGTACGCACCAGCACGAAGCACCAGTCGGCGTTGTGCGCGGTGGAGGTCCAGATTTTCGACCCGTTCACCACGTAGTGGTCGCCGACCCGTTTTGCCGCCGTCTTCAATGCGGCCAGATCGGACCCGGCGCCCGGCTCGGAAAATCCCTGGCACCACCAATCGTCCAGGTTGGCCGCACGCGGCAGGAAGCGACACTTCTGCTCCTCCGTTCCGAACTGCACCAGCACCGGGCCGAGCATCGTGATGTTGAAGGAGAGCAGTTCGGGCGCAGGTGCTGCCTGGTTCTCCTCGATGAAGATCATCCGCTGCACGGCCGTCCAGCCCGGCCCGCCCCATTCCTTCGGCCACGAGAGCGCCGCCCACCCGCGCTTGTTCAGAATACGCTGCCAGCCCACCACGTCCTGCTTGCGCGGACTGTAGCCCAGCCGCATGCGCTCGCGCGTATCCGCCGGCAAATTGTCGCGGATGAACGCGCGCACCTCGTCGCGGAACGCAAGCTCGTCCGGGGTGAAGCGTAGGTCCATGGGACGCCTCCCTCAGTTCAGCCGCAGGTCGATGATGTGCTTCGGGTCGGGCTGCAATTCGCCGCGCTCCACCCGCTTCACGATGTCGGTCAGCGCGGCGTTGGCCGGGGTCGCCAGACCCACCTCGTCGCCCTTGCGCACCACGAATCCGTTCAGGAACTCGATCTCGGTACGCCGTCCCTTCACCATATCCTGGCCCATCGAGGGCCGGTGTGCGCCGCCGCCGGGTTTTGCCGCCTCAGCCAGCCGATGCTCGTCGTACTCGCGTGCCGCTTGCTGTTCACCCTCGCCGGCGCGCGCGATCACCTCGGGGTCCATGTGGTGAATTTCTTCCAGCTCGTAGCCCAGCGCCTGCCCGACCCTGATCGCCTCCGAGCCCAGCCGGGCGCCGAAACGGCGGATGGCGTCGTTGGTCAGGGTGTCGCGGGTGATCATCCCGGTGCAGGCGCAAATCCCGTTGCCCATGACGTTGGTCACCAGCTTCGACCAGCGCTCCCCCCATAGATTGGAGGTCACGAGCGACTCATCGGCGTAATCGACCAGCTTCTGCACCTGGCGGGCGCGATCGGTGATCCGCCCGTGCACCTCGCCGACCCGGAACACGGTGTGGCCCTTGCCGCGGCTCTTGCCCGCCGCGCGGCGCACGTGACCCGGCTCGCACAGATCGACGGTGATGGAGCTGGCGATGCAGCCCAGCACCTTGCCCCAGCCGACCACGCCGGCGACCGTTTCCTCGTTCATGCAGTTCTGCAGCGAGACCACGAAGCCGTCCGGCGCCAGGTACTGCGAGATCAGCTTGGTCGCCCAGGCGGTGTCGTAGGATTTCATGCAGACGAAGGCGATGTCGATCGGCGCTTCCTTCGCCAGGTGCTGCGCATCGGTCAGATGCAGCGCACGGACATTGGTCGTGAACTCCTCGCCGGTGATGTGGCTGATGCGCAGGCCATGGCTGCGCATGCGTTCCACATGCTCGGGCCAAGGGTCGAGGAACGTCACGTCCTCCCCCGCCTGCGCCATATGCGCGCCGGCATAGCCGCCGACGGCGCCGGTGCCGACTACCGCAATCCTGGGGTGCATGGGTTACTCCGTGCCGGGTGCTTCCTACCGGAGGGTAGAGCAGGCCGGCGTGGGGTCAAGCCGACCCGCGGTGTCCGGGCGGCGCATCCTTATTCCTCCCGCGCGGGGCGGCGACGGCGGCCGATCGGACGGGGTAGTGGAACGGCACCCCTCGCCGCTGCTGCATCGTGGACATGCCGGGAACGACACCGGCTGGTCATGCGCTCCCGCGCGCCCCAAGCCGGAATGGGGCCAGAGTGGTGTTTGCCTACGGGCGGGACGCTTCTATGCTGGCCCGCGGGGGCATGGCGGGGACGCGGATGGAGACGGTGCAGGCGCTGGGGAAGTATGAGCTGCGCGGCACGCTCGGCCGTGGCGCCATGGGCACCGTGTACGACGGGTGGGATACCGTCATCCAGCGCCGCGTGGCGATCAAGACGGTACCGTTGCCGGAACACCCCGACCCCGAAACCGAGGAAGAGATCGCCCGCTTCCGCCGCGAGGCGCAGGCCGCGGGGCGCCTCACCCACCCCAATATCGTTGCGATCTACGACTACGGCGAGACGGCCGATATCGCCTATATCGTCATGGAATACGTCGACGGGCCGACCCTGAAATCGCTGCTCGACAAGCGCGAACGCTTTGCCCTGCCCGAGATCCGCCGCGTGATGGAAGGCCTCCTGGCCGGGCTGCAGTTCAGCCACGACCGCGGCGTGGTGCATCGCGACATCAAGCCCGCCAATGTCATGCTGAACGGCGAGCGGCAGGCCAAGATCGCCGATTTCGGCATCGCGCGGATCGAAAGCAGCAACATGACCCAGGCCGGAACGGTGCTGGGCACCCCGGCCTACATGTCGCCCGAGCAGTTCCGCGGCGATCCGGTCGATCCGCGCACCGACATCTATTCTTCCGGCGTGCTGCTATACCAGCTCCTGACCGGAGACCGGCCGTTCGAAGGCAGCGTCACATCGATCATGCACAAGGTGCTCAATGTGGCACCGCCGGCCCCGTCCGAGCTGTCGACCCTCGTGCCGGCGAGCCTGGACGCAGTCGTGCTGCGGGCGATGGCGAAACGGCCGGAGGATCGATTTCCCTCGGCCGCGGCTTTCGCCGGTGCGATCGGCACCGCGCTCGATGCGCCGGCGGCGCGCGACAATGCGGGCGAGGCCGAAGCCACCATGGTCTCGCCCGCACGCCGGATCGCGACGCGCGTGGCTACAGAAACATCGGCTCCCGTGGCCGCTCCCGCCACCGCACCAGCGCCGCCCCGGAAGCCGTTCGGGGCGATCCTGGGCGGGCTGGCGCTGCTGTTGGTGCTGGCCGGCGGCGGGACGTGGTGGTTCATCCTGCGTCCGCCCAGCCACACGCCCCTCGTCGCGTCCACGCCAGCAGCCGCACCGCCGACCCCAGCTTCGCCCGTATCGAAGGTTCCCGCTCCGTCACGGTCCGAGCCGGGGACCGGATCAGGCGGTGCCGCGCCCGGGCCTGCCGGGATGGCTGCCGGGACAAGGCCGGGGCCCGGCGCTCCCACCAACACCGCGCCCACACCCGCGGCGCCGACGCCTCCGGTCGCCGCCGCACCGTCTGCGCCCGCGCCCGCATCGCGTGGTGCGGGCGCGCCAGCCGGTGGCACATCTCCGGCCCCCAGCCCGGCGGCTACGGCGCAACACCTGGCGGCAGCGATCGCCGGCACGTCCTGCGTGCTGGCCCGCCCTTCAGTGGCGCCAGACGACGGCGTGGCGGTGAACGGGTTCGCCGGCGGCAACGTGGCAGTCGGGCTGCGCACGCGGCTGGCGGACCTTGCCGGGCCGGTGCCGCTGGCCTGGCAAGTTCAGGTCGTCAACCCGGTGTTCTGCACCGCGATGACGGTACTGCGACCGGTGGCGCCGGCAGCCGGGGCCTCTGAGCTCGGCCTTGACCTGCGGCTCGCCGGCGGGATTACGGCACTGCGCGACGGCGCCCGCATCTTGCCGCGGGTGACCGCCCCGCGCTTCGCCGGCTACCTGCGGGTCGACTACCTCGGCCACGACGGCTCAGTGGTCCATCTCTACCCGACCGTTGCGGACCCGTCGCAGCATTTCGTTTCCGTGCCGTCGCGCCGACTTACGCCCGGCAGCATCCTGCGCCTGGGCGACAACGGCCCCGGACGACCTTTATGGGAGGTGGGACCGCCCTACGGCACCGACATGATCATCGCTGTCGCATCATCGCACCCGCTGCTGCGCGCCGATGGCCCGGCGAACATCGAGGATTCCGCAGCAGCATATCTGCACCGGCTTGGCGCAGCGATCACCGCCGCCCGCGCCGGCGGGGAGCAAGTAACTGCCACGATACTGCCGGTCGATACCTTGCCTGCCGCGCATTAATCTTACCGCGTTATAAACGTCTGCGAATTTGGCTACGCTGGCAGCGCGGACAATGCGGCAGGATGCGTATCCGGCGCAAGGCGGTCAGGTATTCCGGCACCAGGCGGAGAAGTTCTGCGACTGCCGCATGCATGCGGTGCGAGCGTGCGGAAGATCACGCTCGGCCGGGGTCGGGTACCTCGATGGTTGCCGAGTATCTGCGCGGGCGACGGCTGGGCGCTGGGTAGCGCGCCGATGGCGAGTGCCCCTGCCGCGACCACCGCGCCCTGCTTGACATCGTACGGCGGTAGAGATCGACGATGTTACCGGGCGTTTTCAAGAGTGCCTCTGCCGAACCGCCAACTGTCTGGCCGGCCCACGCAAGCGTCAGAGATACCGCATCGGCCGGTGGCCCCCAGGGCAAGACCGAGGACCCGCTTCAGGGCGTCGTCGAACGGCACGCCGCCGGCGACGCCGCTAAGCCAGGCACGATCGCGTTCATGACGATACACGCGTGATTTGGACCCGCGCCGGGTCGGGGAAGGCGCGCGCCAGCACCCGCTCGACCGCAGTCGCGGCGGGCTGCGGCGAGCCGGACATGGCACCAAAGAGGTCGAGCCACACCTCCTCATCCCCATGATCGAGGAGGTGTCGCACCCTGGATGCCACGAGCGCACCAACGGCAACTCCATCCGATGCCGCAGCGTGCGTGATCCGATCGCGGATGCCGGGCCGCCCGACGACGGCCAGCACCTCCTCCGCCGTCGCGGCATCGGTCAGCCCGCGCAGAATTTCACCGAGCATCGTCACCTCCTATTGCACCAGCGGGGACGCGGCGCCCGGCATCTCGAAGCCCGTGATCCGGGCGTGGCCCGCCAGTAACGCAACGTACTGCGCGACCCCACGGCGCCAGGAGCGCTCCTCAAGGTAGGCGGCAATGCGCGCACGCACCTGCTCCAACGGCAGCACCCGCCCAGCTACCTTCCGGTCCAGGCGGAGGAGGTGTACGCCGTAGCCTGTGCACACCGGTTCGGGGCAGATCTGCCCGGGTTGCAGCGACGCCAGCGCAGCCTCGAACGCCGGCGTGGTATCGCCGCGGGCGACCTGACCCAGGCGGCCCCCCTCGCCGGCTGAGGAGCAGTCCGACAGGGCACGCGCCAAGCTCTCGAAACGATCCGGAGCGGCTTTCACCTCCGCCAGCACCACTGTGGCCTGCGCGAGCGCGCGTGCATAGACCGCCGAGTCGTCACGAGAGGCCTTGAACAGGATATGCTGGGGCTCGAACAGGTCGGGGCTGCGGAAGCGCGCCGGGTTGGACTGGTAGTAGCGGCGGCAGGCGTCGTCGTCGGCCTTGGGCGTGCGCACCTCGGTTTCAAGCAGCGTGCGGATGAGCGCCTCCTCCGCCGTCTCGCGCAGCCCGTCGTGGGACTGCGGCGCGGCGACCAGGCCGAGGGTGCAGGCGCGCTGCCGCAGGAGTTCGCGGATCACCAGCGCCCGGGTCGCTTCCGTCCATGCTTCCGCGGGGGTGGCCTCGGCGTGGTTCTGGACTTCGCGCGCGATGTCGGCAGCAGCGATGACGGCGCCGTTGACGCCCACCGTGCGCACGGCGGCGGTACGCAGCGTTACGGTGCGCATGGCTCAATCGTCTCCCGCGACCGGCTGGGGGTGTGCGGTGCCGTGCACGTGCGAGGCCGGAAGCGCCGCAGCGGCCGGAATGATGGATCTCCGCCGCGCCGCGACCGGGCGCTTGCTGCGAACGATCTGATAGCCGGTGCGGCCGAGATACCAGACCGGGGCGCTCCAGACATGAACCAGCCGCGTGAACGGGAACACCAGGAAGATCGTCATACCCAGGAAAAGATGGAACTTGAAGATCGGATTGACGTCCGCGATCAGCGCCGCAGCCCCGGGATGCAAGGTCAGAATCCCCTGCGCCCAGTACATGAATTTTACCATCTCGCTGCCGTCCAGATGCTGAGCCGAGACAGGAATGGTCGCGAGACCCAGGGTCAACTGCACCCAGAGCAGCAGCAGGATGGCCGTGTCGCCGAAGCTCGACGTGGTGCGGATGCGCGGATCGAACAGGCGCCGGTGCGCGAGCAGCGCAATGCCGATCCAGCAGGCGATGCCGGCGACGCCTCCGAAGCTCATCGCCAGCAACTGCTTGAACGTATGGCTGATGCCGAGCGCGTCAAACACGGCAACCGGCGTCAACAAGCCGACGACGTGTCCGGCAAAAATCGCCAGGATGCCGACGTGGAAGAGATTCGAGCCCCAGAGCAACTGCTTGCGGCGCAGCAACTGGCTGGAGCCGCTGCGCCATGTGTATTGCGAATGGTCGAAGCGCAGCAGGCTGCCGAGCAGGAACACGGTCAGCGCCACGTAGGGATACCAGCCGTAAAGGGCGTTGTTCAGCCAGGTGCTCATGATCGTGTCTCCTCAGGCCGCTGCCGCAGCATCGCGCGACGCGGCACGCAGCCTCGTGCGCAGCCGGTCGGTGCCGCAGTCGTCCGCTGCCTCCCCGGGGCCGAAGCGAACGGCCGCTTCTTCCCAGGCGGCGTCGAGCGCGGCGAGGTCATTCGGATCCTCGTCGGGAATGTCGGAGGCGCCGATTACCGGGGCTTGCGCAAGCTCCGCCACGGCTTCCATCGCCGCAGCATAGCCGGGGTCCCGCGCTGCCAGGCGGTCCGCCAGGGCACGCAGGATCGCGGCGGGCTCGGCGAGCAGCTCCTGGGCCTCAGGCTGCGGCAGCAGCGATAGGAACTCGAGGAACAGCGGCAGGAAATCCGGCAGTTCACCAGCCGTCATCTCCAGCCCGTGGGTCCCGTAGAGCGCTATCAGGTCGGCCATCGCCTGGCCGCGATCACGGCTCTCTCCGTGCACGTGCTCGAACAGGTGCAGCGATACGGCGCGGCCGCGGTCGAACAGCCCTACATAGCGCGCCTGCAGATCGTAGATGTCGCCCGCCGCGAGGTCGCCGAGCAGGCCGGCGAGCCCGGCGCGCCGCGGGGCAGAGAGCAGGCCTTCCGCTCCCAGAACGGCATCGATCTCTCCGCTCGCTGCCTGCAATGCCGCTGTGGGATAAGACAGCAGGGCGGCGAGCGCGCGATAAGTGCGGGCCATTATCCGACCTCCATCGGCGTCTTGCCCCGCGGCTGCTTGGCGCCGAACAGCGAAAAGCCGGTCTTGCCGGAGCAGCCGTCGCCGAAGGAGAAGCCGCAGGAACCGCGCAACTGGTAGGCATCTTCGCCGGTCTCGCGATGCACGGTCGGGATGACGAAGCGGTCTTCGTAATTGGCAATCGCCATCAGACGATACATGTCCTCGATGTCGTTGCCGGACAGGCCGACCTGCTCGGCAAGGCTGTCGTTGATGATGCCGTCCACCGTCTTGGCGCGCATGTAGCCGCGCATCGCCAGCATCCGTTTCAGCGCCAGCTCGACCGGCGCGGTACGGCCGGCGGTCAGCAGGTTCGCCAAGTACTGCACCGGGATGCGCAGGGACTGCACGTCCGGCAGGCCGCCTACCTCGCCGAGGTCGCCCTTGGCCGCCGCCGACTGGATGGGGCTGAGCGGCGGCACGTACCAGACCATCGGCAAGGTGCGATATTCCGGGTGCAGCGGGAAGGCGATCTTCCAGTCCATCGCCATGCGCCACACCGGCGAGCGCTTCGCAGCTTCCAGCCACGCGTCGGAAATCCCGTCGGCACGGGCCTGCGCCTGCATACGCGGGTCAAACGGGTCGACGAAGACTTTGAGCTGCGCTTCGTAGAGGTCACCCTCGTCGGCGACCGAGGCGGCCTCGGCAATACGGTCGGCATCATAGAGCACCACGCCGAGGTAGCGGATACGCCCGACGCAGGTTTCCGAACACACGGTCGGCAGCCCGGCCTCGATGCGCGGGAAGCAGAAGGTGCATTTCTCGGACTTTCCTGACGACCAATTGTAATAGACTTTCTTGTAAGGGCATCCGGAGACGCACATGCGCCAGCCCCGGCACTTGTCCTGGTCGATCAGGACGATGCCGTCCTCCTCCCGCTTGTAGATCGCGCCGGAGGGACAGGCCGCCGCGCAGGCCGGGTTGAGGCAGTGCTCGCACAGGCGGGGCAGGTACATCATGAAGGTATTCTCGAAGGCGCCGTAGATCTCCTTCTGGATGCCTTCGAAATTGCTGTCCCGCGAGCGGCCGGCAAACTCGCCGCCCAGGATTTCCTCCCAGTTCGGCCCCCACTCGATTTTCTCCATGCGCTGGCCGGTGACCAGTGAGCGGGGGCGTGCCGTCGGCATCACCTTCGATTCCGGCGCCGTCTGGAGGTGTTCGTAATCGAAGGTGAACGGTTCGTAGTAATCGTCGATCTCGGGCAGATCGGGATTGGCGAAGATTTTCGACAGCACCCGCCATTTGGCACCGATGCGCGGCTCGATGGAGCCGTCGCGCCTGCGCACCCAGCCGCCTTTCCAGCGCTTCTGGTTCTCCCAGTCCTTCGGGTAGCCGATGCCGGGTTTGGTCTCGACGTTGTTGAACCAGGCGTATTCCATGCCCTCGCGGCTGGTCCATACGTTCTTGCAGGTGACCGAACAGGTGTGGCAGCCGATGCATTTGTCGAGGTTCAGTACCATCGCGATCTGCGCACGGATTTTCATCACACGCTCTCCTGCTGGCGAATATCCGCGGCGGGCGCGTCCAGCCAGTCTATCTTGTTCATGCGCCGGATGACGATGAATTCGTCGCGGTTGGAGCCGACGGTGCCGTAATAGTTGAAACCGTAGGATTGCTGGGCGTAGCCGCCGATCATGTGGGTCGGCTTGAGCACCGTGCGGGTCACCGAGTTGTGGATGCCGCCACGCTGGCCGGTGATCTCGCTGCCCGGCATGTTCACGATCTTCTCCTGCGCGTGGTACATCATCGCCATGCCGGGATTGACCCGCTGCGACACCACCGCGCGGGCGACCAGGGCGCCGTTGGTATTGTAAGCCTCCACCCAGTCGTTGTCGGCAATGCCGGCGCGCGTCGCATCGTCCTCGCTGATCCAGACCACCGGGCCGCCGCGGTTCAATGTCAGCATCAGCAGATTGTCGGAATAGGTGCTGTGGATGCCCCATTTCTGGTGGGGGGTGACGAAGTTCAGCACGATCTCCGGATTGCCGTTGCCGTGGCGGCCCTGCACTGGTGTGAGCGCCTTGGTATCGATCGGCGGACGCCAGGTCGCCAGCGCTTCGCCGAAGGCGCGCATCCACAGATGGTCCTGGTAGAGCTGCTGGCGTCCGGTGAGCGTACGCCAGGGGATCAGCTCATGCACGTTGGTGTATCCGGCGCTGTAGCAGACTTTGTCGCTCTCGATGCCGGACCAGGTCGGCGAGGAGATGATCTTGCGTGGCTGGGCAACGATGTCGCGAAAGCGGATCTTCTCGTCCTCCTTGGCCAGCGCCAGGTGCGCATGCTCCCGGCCGGTCACCTTTTCGAGCGCCTCCCATGCCTTCACCGCCACTTCGCCGTTGGTCTCCGGCGCCAGACTCAGGATCGCCTCGATCGCGTCGATATCGGTCCGCAGCCGGGGCTGGCCATTCGGTGCCGTGCCGTTCAGGGCGCGCAGGAAGTCGATCTCGTAGCTCGTATTCCAGCCGATGCCCTTGCCGCCGTTGCCGATCTTTTCCAGTAGCGGCCCGATCGAGGTGAAGCGGTCGTAAAGACCCGGGTAGTCGCGCTCGACCACTGCCACCGCCGGCATGGTGCACCCGGGCTGTGGGGCGATGCCGTCGACCTTCCAATCGCTGACATGATAGGGCTGCGCGAGCTCGCCCGCGGTGTCGTGCAGGATCGGCGTCAGCACCACGTCGGTTTCGCGGCCGAGCACCTCGGGGGCGATGTCGGAGAAGGCACGAGCGATGCCCGCATAGATCTCCCAGTCCGAGCGCGCCTCCCACGCCGGGTCCACCGCCGCCGTGAGCGGGTGGATGAACGGATGCATGTCGGAGGTGTTGAGGTCGTTCTTCTCGTACCAGGTGGCGGTCGGCAGGTCACGATATCGGAATAGACACAGGTGGTGGACATGCGGAAGTCGAGTGTCACCAGCAGGTCGAGCTTCCCCTCCGGCGCGCGTTCATGCCAGGCGACCTCCTGTGGCTTCTCACGTCCCTCCGCGCCAAGATCCTTGCCGAGCACGCCGTTGCCGGTGCCGAGCAGGTGCTTGAGGAAATATTCGTGCCCCTTGCCGGACGAGCCCAATAGATTGGACCGCCAGACGAACATGTTGCGCGGCCAGTTGGCCGGATCGTCAGGATCGTGGCAGGAAAGCTCGAGCGCGCCCGAGCGGACGGCCTGCGCGACGTACTCCCCGGGCGACAGACCGACCGCCGCCGCCCGCGCTGCGATCGTCAGCGGGTTCTGCCGGAACTGCGGTGCCGACGGCAGCCAGCCCATGCGCTCGGCACGCACGTTGTAGTCGATGAGCGTGCCGCTCCAGTCGCCGGCGGGCGCGGTCGGCGACAGGATTTCGGCGACGTTCAACGTCTCGTAACGCCACTGGTCGGTGTGGGCATAGAAGAACGAGGTCGCGTTCTGCTGGCGCGGCGGGCGGCTCCAATCCAGGCCGAAGGCGATCGGCTGCCAGCCGGTCTGCG
Source organism: uncultured Pseudomonadota bacterium (assembly GCA_963832525.1). Taxonomy (GTDB): domain Bacteria; phylum Pseudomonadota; class Alphaproteobacteria; order Acetobacterales; family Acetobacteraceae; genus JAJZVS01. Next base: position 73,517 of record CAWHUC010000005.1, on the reverse strand, counting down.
GGCGCAGCTTTTCCTGGCCCACGTAGTGCGACCAGCCGCCGCCGGACTGGCCGATGCAGCCGCACAACACCAGGAGGTTGATGATCCCGCGGTAGGCCATGTCCATGTGGTACCAGTGGTTCAGACCGGCGCCGAGAATGACCATGGAGCGGCCAGTGGTCTTCTCGGCGTTGGACGCGAATTCACGGGCGACATGGACGATCTGGTGCCGCGGCACGCCGGTGACGTGCTCGGCCCAGGCGGGGGTGAAGGGGGCGTCGTCGTCGAAGGAGCGTGCCACGTTGCCGCCACCCAGTCCGCGATCAAGGCCATAGTTGCCGCAGAGCAGGTCGAACACCGTCGTGACCAGCGCTTCACCGTCCTTGAGCGCCAGGCTGCGGACCGGGATGATGCGCGCCAGCACATCGGGATGGTCGGTCGCGGTAAAGCCGTTCGTTGCCATGCCGCCGAAATACGGGAAGGCGACACTGGCGGTCGCGGCCCCATCCGCCAGGCTCAGCGCCAGCGTCGCCTCGGCGCCGTCGCCTGCCCTGGCCTCCAGGTTCCACTTGCCCTGTTCGCCCCATCGGAACCCGGCCGAGCCGCGCGGCACCACGGGGGTGCCGGCGGCATCCAGCGCCACCGTCTTCCACGCCGGGTTGTTCGCCTCTCCCAGCCCGTCGGCGAAATCGTCAGCGCGGAGCAGGCGTTCAGGGACGTAATGCGCGCCCTGGGGCACCAGGCGCACCAGCATCGGCAGGTCGGTATAGCGGCGCGCGTAATCGTCGAAATACGGGACCGTGCGGTCGAGGTAGAACTCGCGCAGCATGACGTGGCCCATGGCCAACGCCAGCGCGGCATCAGTACCCTGTTTCGGATGCAGCCAAAGATCGGCGAACTTGGTGGCCTCGGCGTAGTCCGGCGAGACGACGACACTCTTGGTGCCCTTGTAGCGGACCTCGGTATAGAAATGCGCGTCGGGTGTGCGGGTCTGCGGAACGTTCGAACCCCACAGCATCAGGAAGCCGGCATTGTACCAGTCCGCACTTTCCGGCACATCGGTCTGCTCGCCCCAGGTCATCGGACTGGCCGGCGGCAGGTCGCAATACCAGTCGTAGAAACTGAGGCAGACGCCGCCGAGCAACGACAAATAGCGGGCGCCGGCGGCGTAGCTCACCATCGACATCGCCGGGATGGGGGAGAAGCCGACCACGCGATCCGGGCCGTACGTCTTCACCGTGTAGGCGTTGGCAGCGGCGATGATCTCGTTCACCTCGTCCCAGGTCGCGCGCACGAAGCCGCCGAGGCCGCGCTTGGTCGTGTAGCTGGCGCGGCTCGCCTGATCCTCGACAATCGAGGCCCAGGCGGCGACCGGGGTGCGGATGGTCCGCGCCGCGCGCCACAGCTTCAGCAGGCGGCCACGCACCAGCGGATGCTTCACCCGGTTGGCGGAGTACCAGTACCAGGAATAGCTCGCGCCGCGCGCGCAACCGCGCGGCTCATGGTTCGGCATGTCCGGGCGGGTACGCGGATAGTCGGTCTGCTGCGTTTCCCAGGTGACGATGCCGCCCTTGACATAGATTTTCCAGGAGCAGGAGCCGGTGCAATTCACCCCGTGGGTAGAACGCACGATCTTGTCGTGCTGCCAGCGCTTGCGGTAGCCGTCCTCCCATTCACGCGGCTCATCGGTCACGATGCCGTGGCCGTCGGAGAAGGTATCTACGGTCTTGCGGAAGAAGGTGAGGCGGTCGAGGAAGTGGCTCATTTTGCGCTGTTCCCGGGCCTAGGCTGCTACGACGCGGTTGCGGGTACGGATGAAACCGATCGAGACCAGGATCGCCGCCGCAGCCAGCACGACATAGACGAAGAACCCGCCGGAGTACCCGGAGGCACCGAGCGCCCCTGCAAACAGGCCGAGGGTCGGCGGGATCACGAACCCGCCGAGCGCGCCGAAGCCGCCCACAAGGCCCGAGGCGCCGCCCACCGCGTGCGGCACATATTTCGGTACCATCCTGAATACCGCGGCGTTGCCCAGACCCATGCCGAGGGCGATCAGCAGCTCACCCGCGACGTTCGTTCCGAACGCTGCCGTCATCGTCAGCAGCACCGCACCGATGAGCACGATGGTGAAGGAGACCGCGGCCATGTACTCGCCGCCGAACCGCTCGGCCAGCGAACCGCCGCCGACCCGTGCCACCGCCGCCAGCAAGGAAAAGCCGACGCCGCCGAGAATGCCCGCCTCTGTGAGGCTCAGATGGTGCAGGTTGGTCCAGTAGGTCGGGAACCAGGCGGTCAGCGCCAGGAAGCCGCCGAAGGAGACGAAGTACAGGAAGGTCAGACCCCAGGTACGCGTCTCGTCGGCGGCCATGAGCAAGGCGCCCCAGACGAAGTCCCGCGGAAACAGTTCCTGGCCGCATCTTTCTGCCACACTCCGCGCTTCGTCGGGGCCGGTGCCGCGCGCGCGGAGCTGGAAGTAGTATGCATCGCGCGCCAGCCAACCATAGATGCCGGTGCCAATCAGCAGGAATGCCAGCCAGGCCAGATAGGACCCGGCAAGGCCGAACACGGCAATAGCGAACGGAAGGACCAAGGTGAACAGACCCGGCGCCAGGTTGCCGACACCGCCGTAGATGCCCAGCGCGGTGCCCTGCCGGTTGCGCGGGAACCAGTAGGAGACCTGCGGAATGCCGACCGAGAACGAAGCGACACCGCACCCGCTCATGAAGCCGAACAGCAGGATGACGGGATAGAGTGCCGCGGTGACATGCGGCACGGTGACCAGGATGAACACCAAGCCCCACATGCCGACGATGGACATACCGAACAAGGTCAGCATCGGCAGGCGCCCGCCGACCTTGTCTACCCAGGCACCGAACGGGATGCGCAGCAGCGAGCCGGTAAGCTGCGGCGCCGCCACCAGCAGCCCAACCAGCAGCGGCGAGAGGTGCATCGACCCCTGGAACGCATGCGCTGCCGGTCCGTACAGGGCGACGGCCGCGAAGCCAATGAAGAAGCCCCAGGTGCCCATGATCAGGCCCTGGCGCGGGCTGCCCCGCAGGCCGCTCCGCGTCAGGGCGCCGGGCTCGGTTGCGACGGTCGCTGGACTGGTTCCATCCACGGCTTGCTCTCCTTGCAGCGCGCGTGACCTGTTCACCGCATTGACCCCGGGACAGGGTCGGCAGTGGAGGCGGTCGACACGTTGGTTTCGCGGCGAAGGGCCGCGGCTTGACCACCACGGTGGCGTGGGTGCCCGACGAGGTCATTGATCTGGATCAAGGTCTTTTGGTGAGCAGCCCGCCACTAATACGTGATATAGATCACGCAACAGGAGCCGCTGTGCCTTCATACGAACGTGGCAGGAGGCTCCGGAGATGGTGAAGGGAAAGTTCTTGCCTGATCCAGCCGACGGTGTGTGGGAGGTGGATTGGGCAACATCCGCCCCGGCTTCCACGGCAAGCGAGGCGCTTGGCGGGACACCCTGGCTGCAACATGTGCCTGTGGCCACGCTGGACCGGCTGGCGGAGGACGCCGGTACTGCATCGAGTGCCGGCCGGAAGTGTCCTGTTCGAGCAATCCGAGACCCCAGGCTTTGCCCAATTGCTCCTCGGGGGGTGCGTGGAGTTGGTTGCGGTGGGCGGGGCCAGCGAGGCCTTGATCGAGACCGTGCGTCCGGTCGATCTGTTGCTGCCGGCGGCGGTGCTCAACCGTCAGCCGTACCTGGCGCGCGCCCGCGTCCTGGAGGACGCCCACCTCATTCTCATCCGCGCCGAGGCGTTCCGCGACGCGGTGACGGCCGACCATGCCTTGTGTCTGGCGGTCCTTGCCTGCCAGGCGGCGCAGTTTCGTCGTCAGGTAAAGCTGGCGAAGAATTTGAACCTGCGCTCCGCCGAGGAACGCGTCGGCTGCTATCTGCTGCGGCTCTTGCAGGGGACGGACCTGCACACGCCTGTCCGGCTTCCCGTGGAAAAGCGACGCATCGCCTGGCAGCTCGGCATGACCCGGGAAACGTTCTCGCGAATCCTGGCGGTCATGTCCCGTTATGGGCTGCGCATAAGGGGCGATACGCTCGAGGTCACGGACGCGGCGGCGCTGCGCGCGCGGTTTCGGCTGGATCCGCTGATCGACGCGCCCGAACCCATCGTGCCGCTTCCTCCCAGGCAAGAGTGAAGCTTAGTTGGTTTGGCTCGGACGGAGGACATACCTGTGGGCAGGCGTCCAACTGGGACCCGATCGTGTCCCCCCGAGTGGTGTAGGAGCTGTGGGTAAGTGGCCCACCGGAGCGACCGCCAAGAATCTGGCGCAGGCGGGCCACTTACCCACAGCGGCGGCCACCGAGGTGGTCACCGTGGCGGCTCCGGGTAGGGTTGGGTTGCGAGACGCAACCCCAACCCGAGGACCACCACGATGACCAACGACAAGATCGCCCTTCGCGAGCTTCTGGAGAAGGGTTCCGACGCCGGCTTCCTGCGCGAGATGATCGGCTTTGCGGCCGAACGGCTGATGGCGCTGGAGACCGAGGGCCTGTGCGCCGCCGCCCCCGGCGAGCGGACGGTGGAGCGGCGGAACCAGCGCAACGGCTACCGTGACCGCGACTGGCACACCCGCGCCGGCACGGTCGAGCTGCGCATCCCGAAGGCTGCGCCACGGCAGCTACTTTCCGGGCTTCCTCGAATCCCGCCGGATGGGTGAGAAGGCCCTGACCGCGGTGATCCAGGAGGCCTATGTCCAGGGCGTCTCCACCCGCTCGGTGGACGATCTGGTGAAAGCCATGGGCATGGAGGGGATCAGCAAGAGCCATCGCGCAGCGATCCGCCGGAGGCAAGGACGCCGAAGGCGTCCCCGTGTCCCGCCTGTGCGGGGAAGATCGACGAGCGGGTGCAGGCCTTCCTCACCCGCCAGATCGAGGGCGAGTGGCCATACATCTGGCTCGATGCCACCTACGTCAAAGCCCGGCGGGGGAACCATATCGTCGCGGTCGCGGTGATCGTCGCGGTCGGCGTCAACAGCGACGGCAGGCGTGAGGTGCTCGGCATGGTGATCGGCCACAGCGAGGCCGAGCCGTTCTGGGTGGAGTTCCTGCGCAGCCTGGCCCGGCGCGGCCTGCGCGGCGTCAAGCTGGTGGTCTCCGACGCCCATGAGGGGCTGAAGGCCGCCATCACCAAGGTGTTGTGCGCGACCTGGCAGCGCTGCCGGGTGCACTTCATACGCAATGCGCTGGCCTATGCCGGCAAGACCCAGCGGCGCATCGTCTCCGCCTGGGTCGGCACGGCGTTCGCTCAGGACGACGCCACCGCCGCCCGCAAGCAATGGCGTCAGGTCGCCGACCAGCTCCGCCCCGCGTTCCCAAGCTCGCCGGCTTGATGGATGCGGCCGAAGCCGACGTGCTGGCCTATATGGAATTCCCCGTCCAGCACCGCGTCAAACTGCATTCCACAAACCCGCTCGAGCGGCTCAATGGCGAAATCAAGCGGCGCAGCGATGTGGTGGGGATCTTCCCCAATGAAGAAGCAGTGCTCCGTCTGATCGGCGCCCTGCTGCTGGAACAGAACGATGAGTGGGCCATCCAGCGCGCCCGCTACACGAGCCTGGAAACCATCGCCCCGTTGAGCGATAATCCCGCCGTCAGCCTGCCTGCCCTGGCAGCCTGATCCGAAGCAGCTCAGCCCTGCCCGGGAGAAGCGCTCCTACACCACGCCCAGGGACATCATCCGCATTTATTTCATGCCGGTACGTGCGGCAGACGCAGCACATGCCCCGCTGGTGCATCCGTCGGTTCCGAGCCAGCCCAATGCCGAGGCGATCGAGATCGAACTGCCGGATGGTTTGTCCGGCAGCGCGGCAAGCCGCCCCCCGTCACGGACATCACGCGGACACGAAGAAGCCGCCTGCGGAGCGGGTCTCCGGGACAGCTTCTATCCAATTGATATCGTGGGAAGACTTGGTTGCGGGGAACCGCAGCCATCATGACTTGCGGCGGATCGCGGAGATGGCGGCGCAAGTCGGGATGGTTGCGGGTGAACTCCCCCAGCATGACTTGCTGTTCCGGGACTTGCTGTTCCGGGCAGCGGCATAAGCCGGCCAGCGTGCCAGCATGGAGTTGAGGACGCCAGCCTGCCGAATGAGCGCACGCATCGCCTCACCGATAACGATGAACTGGACATCGTGCCCTCGAAGGGAGAGGTCCAATCGACGCGTGCATGCCCGCCGTGAACCCTGCTGGCGCCGACCATCGCAACGGAAGGGTGCCCGCGGAGACGGCGATGGCTTTATGGGACGTCACCGCGTCCGGGCAACTGGTACAGACAGAGGATGGCTTCGCCGTCAAGGCGTGATCGGCTGCCGGAGAACTTGACCTCTTGACCGATGCCGTCCGGCGGAAGATAGATTGTGGCACCGCTTACGGTACGATTGAAGGCCGCGGATCTGGCTATGTGCGGCGTACCTTTTGTCGTTGCACGCAGGCTTATGCCGTCGCGTTGGAGGACACGTAGCAATGACGTCCAAATCGGATGATGACCGCACGGTAGAGGTCAGTTCCCCGGTCTGCGCGATGCACGAGGCGGACGACGCCTATATGAGCTATTCCACGAAAGAAGAGTTGATCTTGGTCCTCAACGAACTGCTTGAGGCGGAGCGCGCCGGAGCGCGCGTTACCCTCGAAAGCGCGCGCACCGCGGGTACCGGCGCGATCGCCGAACTGATGGGCACCGTTCAGAAGGACGAAGCCCGCTGGTGCGCCATGCTGCTCCACCACGTCAAGGCGCTCGGAGGCACACCTTCTTCGAAGGTCGGCGCCTTCTATGACAAGGCGATGGCCATCGCGGAACTGGGACCGCGCACCGCGTTCCTCAATCGCGGTCAGGGATGGGTTGCACGGAAGCTGCGCGAGACGCTGCCTCGCGTTCGCGACGACCGGCTCCATGCCGACCTCACCGAGATGCTGCGATCCCATGAGGCCAACATCGCCCTCGCCAACGACGTTGTCGCCCGCACTCAATAAAGGGCCGATCGCGCTCTTGCCGGGCCAGGCGAGACAGGATCAGCGCTCGTTCATCACCAAGAATATCAATCCGGAAGTTGATTGCCGGAACCGGCAGGAGGCGAGGCGCTATCGATGACGGCGCGTGATCGAACGGCCTGCCGCCACGCGTCGATTTCCGCCGCGTCGGCAGGGAGAACACTGAACACGGGGCCGCCAAGTTTTGCCCAAGCTTCCTCGAAGGCAGGGGAAGCCGATGTCAGAAGTGGGACATGGGTTTCGACGGCGGCTTTGAACGCAGCCGCAAGCCCGCCTCCGGCTGCTTCAAGCTTGCCGAACTTGCTCAACACGACGAGCTCACATCCAGCCGCAATGTTCCGCCGTACCGCTTCGGCCGCTGCAAGAGCGCCGGCTCCCTCAAGGTGGCAGGCTGTCGATCCAGCTCCGAGATCCTGGAAAATCGAGAACAGCTCACCGGTACTGATGTTTCTCAGGAAACCGGCGCTGCAAGCCCGATCGGCAAGACCGTGGCTTTCGGCGATGACGCCGGCCACGCGAACAGACGGCTTCCACTGATCGACCAACGTGCGGAAGAGTTCCTGGACCATCGCACTTGGTGCGCCCTGAACCACCGCGATCACCTTCACCTGACCTTCCATCATGCCCTCCCGGCGTTCGCGATCATCTCCGCGTCACCTGGCCCAAGCGGCATCGGTCCGTAGCGCAGGACCGAAGTGCCCGACGGCAGCGATCCGGCGACATGCCGAGGTGATCAAAAGCGGCACGGTCCAAGTCGCCGCCATTGCAGCGGAGATGTTCGCAACTGCCACGAGCGTGATACGCGCATAAACCAGGCTGGTAACGCAATCGGGGCATGGATGGCGACGCTTTGAGGCACAAATGCGCCAAGGGTGATCGGGCACAACGACCCAGGAGGCGTGCCGACGCTGGACATCTCGGGAACCCGGCATCAGTCGGTCGGGCTCCCGGGCAGCCGGTGGCGATACGTCTCGATCCCCAGTTCAAGGCTCTGAGCGATGCGTTGCGCGGCCGCCTCGAAGCGCGGTGCCTCGGCAGGGCAGATACGGTGTGCGGTTATGGCGAACAGATCGAGCCACCGGACGAAGTGCGCCCGTTCGACCGGCAGCGCCATGTGCTTCTGCATCGGCGTTCCATGATAGCGGCCGGATTTCAGCATGACCGAGGACCAGAACGCGTACATCTGGCCAAGATGCGCGTTCCAGTCATGGATGCGCTGCTCAAAAATCGGGCCCAGCCACCGGTCGCGGCGAATCTCTGCATAGAACGCATGCACGAGGCGCGCGATCATCGCCTCGTCGAGCATCTCGAAGATCGGACCATCGGCGGCGCTTACTACGTGTGCCGCAGTTGCAGTCGTCATGCAGGAACTCCATTATAGGCATCTAGAGTACCCAGATAACACCAATCCAGGTAAACGCAATACCCAATTAAGGCAGACCCATGAGACTGACACAATTTACCGATTTCGGGATGCGCGCCCTCATCATTCTGGCCGATCGCGACGGTGAGGTGGTAAGCACCGCGGAGATCGCCGAGTCACTCGATGTCTCCGTGCATCACATGGCGAAGGTGCTGCAAGCCCTGGGAGCCGCCGGATTCGTCCGCAGCCTGCGCGGCAAGCAGGGCGGGGTCACGCTCGCTCGGCCTGCCGCCTCGATCCGTGTCGGTGCCGTCGTGCGGGCCCTGGAAGCGGACCAGCCGCTGGTCGAGTGTTGCCGAAGCGATGGCGGTGCGTGCGTCCTTACGCCCGCGTGCCGGCTGCGTTCCATTCTCGTCGCCGCCGAACAGACATTCCTCGCCCATCTCGAACGGTTCACCCTCGCCGATTGCCGCATTCCCGATCTTGCCCGATGGCTGGTGCCGGCCCATGTCGATGAATAGGTGTTTATGGTGCTGATATGGGTTCGAACGGCCTTCTCGTTGTCTATCGGCAGGGAAAGGACGCGATGATGCTCCGCTCGGCCGATCCGGCCTCGCGCATTACCCATGTGGGCGGTCCCATTGCGGCAGCGCAGCTCGGGCCCCCGGCACCCTATCGGGGCGGGCAATCCGCACCCGCCACCGAACGCCACCGATGACCGCCATCCCGCGCTATCGTCCGCATCGGGGTCCGGTCCTGCTGTCGGCCGGGTTCCGCCCGTTCTTCCTGCTCGCGGGGCTGGCCGCGGCGGTGGCGATCCCGCTCTGGCTGCTGACTTTCGCCGGCATCGCGCGGCTGCCGAGCGCGTTCTCCCCGCTCGTCTGGCACGTGCACGAGATGGTGTTTGGCTTCGGCCTCGCCACCGTCGCCGGGTTCCTGTTCACCGCGGTTCCCAACTGGACCGGGCGGATGCCGCTGCAGGGTCCGGGCCTCGGGTGGCTGGTCGGCCTGTGGGTGCTCGGCCGTGTCGCGGTGTTCGGCTCGGCCTGGACCGGCGAGGCGGTGGCCGCACCGCTGGACCTCGCCTTTCCCGCCGCGCTTGTGGCAGTGATGGGGCGCGAGATCCTGGCCGGACATAACTGGCGCAACCTGCCGATCTTGGCCGCGCTCGGCGGGCTGCTGGCCGCCGATGTGTGGGTGCATCTCGGCGTGCTGGGGCTCGTTTCGTACCCGGAGGATGGCAACCGGCTGGGCCTCGCGGTGCTGCTGCTGCTGATCAGCATGATGGGCGGGCGGTTGATCCCGAGTTTCACCCGCAACTGGCTGGCGCGCGCGCACCCCACCGCCCCGATGCCGGCGCCGTTCGGGACGGTGGATCGCGTGGCGCTTGGCGCGGTCGCGCTTGCCCTGCTGGCCTGGGTTGTGGCACCGGGCGCGGCGGCTAGCTCCTGGGCTGCGCTCGCCGCCGGCTTGGTGCTGCTCGGCCGCCTCGCGCGCTGGCAGGGTTGGCGCGTCTGGCGGGAGCCGCTGCTGCTCGTGCTGCATGTCGGCTACGGCTGGCTGGCGGGCGGGTTCCTGCTGCTCGGGATCGCCGGGCTGACCGGATGGCTGGCGCCGGGCGACGCGGTGCACGGGCTGACAGTGGGGGCGGTCGGCACCATGACCCTGGCGGTGATGACCCGCGCCACCCTGGGCCATACCGGTAGGGCACTGCACGCCGGGCCGGGGACCTGCACCGGTTATGCGCTGATCGGCCTCGCCGCGCTGCTGCGGCTGGCAGCACCGCTGGCCGGAAATGACATGCTGTTGCTGCTCGTGCTCGCCGGCGCGGCCTGGAGCGGCGCGTTCGGGCTGTTCGTGGTCCTGTATTTCGGGCCACTCACCCGGCTGCGGGTCCGCCGCTCCGACGCACCGTGAAGGGAGGCCGCGCCGGTACGTCCCGGCGGGAGACTTACCTCGGCACGGCGCAGTTCTAACGTCAGTCGTGCCGCGGCCGACACGACGGCCGGATGCAGAAAGTTGGCCGCGCCGGCCCGTGGAGGTTCCGATGACATCACGACTTGACGCCAACCGGCTGGCGCCCGAAGGCCGCCAGGCGATGGCGGGGCTGCAGGCCTATGTGAACCGGAGCGGAACTCGAACCCGCACTGCTGGAACTCGCGAAGATCCGCGCCTCGCAGATCAGCAGTTACGCCTTCTGCCTCGCCATGCACGTGCGCGGCGCGCGCCAGCAGGGGGAGCGCGAAGCACGCCTGGACCTGCTCCCTGCCTGGCGAGAAGCATCGCTCTGCACCGCGCGCGAGCGGGCCGGCCTTACCTGGACCGAGGCGGTGACGCTAATCGCCGACGGGCACGTGCCGGACGCAGTCCATGAAGCCGCGCGATAAGAGTTCGGCGAGAAGGAACCGGTCGATCTCACCTATACGGTGGTCGCGATCAACGGCTGCAACCGGCTCGCCATCGCCTTTCGCAAACCGCTCGAGGTTGCGGGCACCGCGGCGTAGCGCAATTCACGCGGGCGACCGCCCCGTGCGCATGCCATGAAACATCTCCCGCCCGCCTACTTCGCGCTGGTGATGGCCACCGGGATCGTCTCGATTGCGGCGCGCGATTTCCAGCTTCCCGTCCTGGCGGCCGGGTTGTTCGTGTTCAACCTCGCCGCCTACGCTGTACTAACGGGGCTGACCCTGCTGCGGGCGATCCGCTACCCGCGCCTGCTCTTCGCCGACATGACCGACCACCGGCTCGGGCCCGGCTTCTTCACCGCGGTCGCCGGGTCCTGCATCCTCGGCACCCAGATCCGGCTGATGACACACAGCCCGGCGGCGGCGACGGTGTTCCTGGCGCTCGGCGTCGCGCTGTGGATCGGTATTACCTACACGATCTTCACCGCCTTCACGGTCAAGCGCCACAAGCCGCCGCTGGAGGAGGGCATTACCGGAGCCTGGCTGATCGCCGTCGTCGCCACTCAATCGATCGCCGTGCTGGCGGCGCTGATCGCGCGCGACTGGCCGCAGCCTTATCGGCTGGAGCTTAATTTCTTCGCGCTGTCCATGTGGCTATGGGGCGGGATGTTCTATATCTGGATCATTTCTCTGATCTTCTACCGCTATAGTTTTTTCACTTTCTCGCCGAGCGACCTCACACCGCCCTACTGGATCAACATGGGGGCGATGGCGATCTCCACCCTTGCCGGGGCGCGGCTGGTGGAGAACACGCCTGACGCGCCGTTTCTGACCTCGTTGCTGCCGTTCGTGAAGGGATTCACGGTGCTCTACTGGGCCACCGGGACGTGGTGGATCCCGATGCTGCTGGTGCTTGGCGTCTGGCGGCACGTGATCCAGCGGTTCCCGCTGCGCTACGACCCGCTGTACTGGGGGGCGGTGTTCCCGTTGGGAATGTACACCGTCGCAACACGGCAGATGGCGACCGCTCTCGATCTGCCGTTCCTGGACCCGCTGCCGCCGGTGGTGTTCGCGTTCGCACTGGCCGCCTGGGCCCTGGCCTTCGTCGGACTGCTGTGGGAGTTGCGCAAACTGCTGCCAAACCCGCGCTGATGAACGGGCGTCCGGCGGCCGGGATGGCGTCATCGATCGCGGGCATAAGTTTAGGACCCGGCTGAAAATCGTCCAATTGAGCGCACGGATTGCGTAGGCCGGTCACCTCGACCATCGCCGCATCGCCCAGGTGCAGCCGGGCACCGCCCGGCAGCCCGAGCAGATCGATACCGCGCGTGGTGATATTCTCGCCGATCTGCCCAACCGATACCTGCAAGCCGGCGGTCCGCAGTTCGTCAAACAGTTCGGCGTGGACCAGATGAATCTGGCGAAGATTAGGCTGGTTCGGGTCGCGCGCAACTCTTGAACGGTGCTTCACGGTCTCGCCCATATGCGCATCGCCCTCCACCCCTAATCCGGGCAGGAGCCGAATGCTGTCCTGCGTCGCCTTACCGAACGTGTGTATCGCGCTGCGGGACACCGCGATTACTATGCCATTTATTGGCTTGCGCTCCTCTCCGCAGACGCCACGGAACGAGCGTGCGACAGATCGTTCTACGGCGTCCAGCGCGATAAGATCTGTCAGCCATGCGCCGGCGAACCAGCAGAAACCTGTCGATCAGATGTTCCTTAGCCTGATGTGGTGCATTATCCTGCGGCAACGCGCTTCGCCGCCGGGCGGCCGATCTCCACGCGCCAAACCTCCGGCCCCTGCTCCAGGTAGCGCCGCGAGAAGGCGCCATGATACTCGGCGTCGAACTGGTAGTAGAGCGGTCGCGGATCGTGGTCGTTCACCAGCTCGAACTTCGCACCAGCCGCCAGCTCCTCATACGTGGCGAAAATGCGCCGGTGCCGCTCCGCGGGCGCCAGCATGCGCACATCCAGAATGCGAGTTTTACTCATGGTCTGGGTCTCCTTGGTGAGGGTATCGAGCCTGCCCTTACGGGTTATGGTGTGCGACGCCGCGGCCAGCCGTTCCGCTTCGCGCGCACGGTGGTGGCGCAGCAAGGACCAGCCGCGCGCGGCGATATGGCAAGTCCCCTCGGCGGCATCGGCGCGGGCGAGCGCGAACAGCGCCAGCCGGTGATTAAGGTCACCGATCTCATCCGTGGCAGCGTCGGGTGCAGTCATGACTAAAATGGCTGCACCACCACCATGATGACGATGAGGCCCACCAGGACAACGGGAGCCCCCGCAGCGACCCGGTAGAAGCCGGGTGTCCTGGTATTACGACCGTCGCGGAAATTGCGGCGCCACTTCGACAGCGCGCCGTGGAACGCGCTCATCAGCAGGACGGCGATGAGCTTGGTCCACCACCAGCCCGCAGACCAGGACATGGCGCCCGGTGTGAGGATCAGGATGGTGCCGAACAGCCATGCGGCAACCATGGTCGGGTTGATCGCAAGCTTCATCAGCCGCCGCTCGACGCCAGAAAAGCGCGCGGCAGCGGGGTCGCTCCCGGAACACCGCGCATGCTCCACGTAGAGCCAGGGCAACGTGAGCATGCCAGCCATCCACAGGATCACCGAGATCACGTGCAAGGCCAAGGTCAGGCGATAGAAGGGCAGCAGGGCGTCGATCGTCATGAGTGCGCCATCTACCGCGCCACGAAGGCTTTCTCGATGACGAACTCCCCCGGCCGGCTGAGGCTGCCCTCCCGAAAGCCGCGCCCGACCAGGAGCGCACCCAGATCCGCGAGTAACGCGGTGCTGCCGCAGATCATCGCACGGTCGGTCTCCGGATCAAGCGGCGGTAGCCCGAGATCCGCACCCATCTTGCCGCTTTCGACCAATCCGGTGATGCGCCCCGATGTCCGGAACGGTTCGCCTGTCACGCTCGGATAGTAGATCAGCCGTTCTCGTACCATTTCGCCAAGCAGTTCATGCCGTGGCAACTCTTGCGAGATGTGCTCGGCGTGGACCAGTTCGCTCTCCAGGCGGCTGGTATGGGTAAGCACCACGCGATCAAACCGCACGTAGAGATCGGGGTCCTTGATCAGGCTCAGGAACGGCGCAAGACCGGTCCCGGTCGCAAAAAGGTACAGCGTACGACCGGGCAGCAGGCTGTCCTGCACCAGCGTACCGGTCGGCTTGCGCCCGATCAGAACCGCCACTCCCGGCGCGATGTGCCGGAGCCGCGACGTAAGCGGGCCATTCGCTATCTTGATGCTGAGGAACTCGAGCGTCGCATCGTAATGGGCACTGGCCATGCTGTAGGGCCGCAGCAGCGGGCGGCCGTCCACGATGAGGCCGACCAACGTGAACTGGCCGCTTTGGAAGCGAAATCCGGGGTCGCGGGTGAGGGTGAAGCTGAACAATCGCTCGGTCCAGTGCCGCACGGCGAGCACGGTTTCCGTGCTCAGAAGGGCCGGGACTACAGCTGCCGCACGATCAGCGCCCTCCGGACCAGGTGACTGGGCCGCTGAAAGCGGAGCATCCTCAGATATCAGTCGCGTGGAATGGTGCATGCATGCCCTCATATCACTCGAACAGGTACACAGTCGGGGTTTGGTTAATCTTGTTTCCGTCAAGACGTACCGACCATCCTATTCGGCCGGCGCCGGGGTGAATGTTGCAAGCGGCTCGCGGACGAGCTTCTTGCGGGGAACTTCCATAGTACCCGGCACATAAATACTTGTGAATACCAGCCGCCACCGCGCGTCCGTCACGGATCGCCCACACCGCAAGTGACGGGCCACGCGAGAGATCACCGGCGGCGAAGATGCCCGGGAGATTTGTGGCACCCGTCTCCGGGTCCACCTGAACGACCCCGTTCTCGTTCGTTATGAGTCCGCCGGCGCCGTAGGCTGCCGGCGGGTCCGGTTGACTCCCGGTCGCGGAAATAATCAGATCGGTATCAATCGTCCTCCGTTCTATCTTATGACCGGCCGCATTGCTCCGCCGTACCACCAACCGACCGCCTTCATCCACCGCACAGGCACCGGCCGCCGCCTCGATCATCGTGATGGTGTTGGGCAGATAACTCTCGGTCTCCGTCTGCCAGAGAACCTGTACGCCCTCGGCCTGCGCCTTGTTCAGCTCCCGACGAGACCCGGAACGGTCGAGCTCGCCGCGCCGATAGAGACAGATCACGCCCAGACAGCCTTGACGCAAAGCGGTGCGAACGCAGTCCATCGCCGTATCGCCGCCGCCAATGACGATGACACGTCGGCCGCGGGCATCGAGACGCTCTACGTCAACTCCATCGGGCATGGTGGCGCCTGGCTCCTGCATACTGGCCAGCAAGTACGTCAGGCCATCGATCAACGTCTCTTCGTCCGCGCCCGGCAGCGCCGGTCGGTTCGCCCGGTAGGCACCCAGTGCCAGCAGGATCGCGTCATGCCGCAATGCGAGCTCGGCCAACGTCGCGGCGCGCCCCAGCGTGAAGCCACCGATAAAGCGGGTGCCTGCATCGAGCACGAGCCGGGCACGACGCGCGATTGCCTCCTTCTCGAGTTTGAACCCGGGGATGCCGAATCGGAGCAGGCCGCCAGGCAAGCCGTGGCGGTCATAGAGAGTAACCGTATATCCGCGCGCCCGAAGTTCTTCAGCCGCGGCGAGACCGGCGGGTCCGGCTCCAACGATGCCCACATGGTGTTGCCGCTCGGCCCGCGGGACACGCGGGCGCACCCAACCCTTCTCGAAAGCCAGGTCCCCGAGGAACTGCTCCACCGCGCCGATCGTCACGGTGCCATGTCCGGCCTGCTCCAGCGTGCAGGCCCATTTGGCTTCGCACAAACGGTCCTGGGGACAGATGCGACCACAGATCTCCGGTAGATTATTGGTGGATTCCGCAAGGCGATAGGCTTCCTCGAACCGTCCTTCGGCGGTCAACCGAAGCCAGTCCGGGATGTTGTTGTGCAGCGGACAATAGACATGACAATAGGGCACGCCGCATTGCTCGCAGCGAGACGCCTGCCGGCGCGCTTCTTGTTCGTTGAACCGCGCAGCAATCTCCTGGAAGTCGTGCAACCGCTCCTGAACCGCCCGCTCTTCGGGCGGCTCGCGCGGAATATCCACGTAGCGCTGCGTCGTGTCGAAAGTCGCCATCGTTTGTCACCACGCCCTATGTATCGCTCAACGCCGGCCGCCCGCAGCAGATCAGTCGCGCTTAGGCAATCGCATCATCGGCCCTCCTCGCCCGGCTTCGGTGAGAAGAAACGCCGGTACTTGTCAGGAATGGCCTTCCACGCATCGGCATCGGCAGGTGCTTCGCCCTTGCGGGTGGTGTTCGGCCATTGCTGCGCATAAGTCCGGTTCAGCTCCGCCCAGGCCGAAGCTTGGGCGTCGCTGTCCGGCACAATGGCTTCTGCCGGACACTCCGGTTCACACACACCGCAGTCGATGCATTCATCCGGATGGATGACGAGCATATTCTCGCCGACATAGAAGCAATCCACCGGACACACTTCGACGCAGTCCATGTATTTGCACTTGATGCACGCCTCAGTGACAACGTAGGTCATCGAGTCCCTCTCGATGTGGAGCCGGCACGCCCGATCTCCACGCGCCAGACCTCCGGCCCCTGCTCCAGATAGCGCCAGGAGAAGGTGCCGTGATGTTCGGCGTCGAACTGATAGTAGAGTGGCTTCGGATCGTGATCGTTCACCAGTTCGAACTTCGCGCCGGCCGCCAACGCCTCATAGGTGGCGAAGATGCGCCGGTGCCGCTCCGCGGGAACGAGGGTCCGCACGTCAAGGACGGGGGTATCAGCCATGGTCTGTGTCTCCTTGGTTGAGGGGATCGCGCCTGACCTCGCGGGCCAGGGTGTGCAGCGCCGCAGTTAGCCGTTCGGCTTCCCTTGCGTGATGGTGACGCAGCAGGGACCAGCCGCGCGCGGCGATACGACAGGCGTCCTCGGCAGCGCCCGCGCGGGCAAGCGCGAGCAGCGTCAGGACCAGCAGGCGGTTGAGGCCGCCGATCTCATCCGAGACGACATCGGGCGTGGTCATTCCGCATCCTCGCGGATGCGGAAATGTGCTTTCGCCGCCGGCGACATCAGTCGAGGTGACCAGGCGGGGTCCCACACCACGATGACGAACACGCCGGTGACGCCGGGCTCCCCGGCCAGGCGATGTTCGACGCCGCCCACGATGTAGTCCTGCGCCGGGCAGCCGGGGGTCGTCATCGTCATGGTGACATCGACCACGCCGTCTTCGATGGCGATGCCGTACACCAGGCCGAGATCGACGATGTTGTAGCCGAGTTCCGGATCGATCACGTCATGCAGCGCATCGCGCAGCAGCGTGTCGGTCAGCGGCGGGCCGGGCTGGTCCATCGGTTCAGCCTCCGCGCCGGATCAGCAGCCGCACGCCGGTAAATTCCTGGCTCACCTGGATCGCCGCACCGCGCGCTTCCAGCTCCGGGTAGAGCAACAGCGGTTCGCGATCGTTCCAGGCCTCGATCACTTCGCCTGGTGCGAGTTGTTCCAACGCGAAGAGGATGCGCACCATCGGTTCCGGCGGCTGCAGATCGCGGTTGTCGAGACTCTGTTTCGGCTCCGGCCAACCGGCGCTGCTGCCGGCGTGGCTGCCGGCTGCCGGCCGCGGTTGTCGCGGCGCCGCGGCGGCTTGCGGATCGGCGATGAACAGGATTTCCCAGTCCGCCTCGCCGTGGTGGATCGCCTGGTGCGCGAAGCCCTTGCGGCCAAGCACGGAATAGAGCGGGATCGGCTCGAAGGTCGCCAGCAGGCGGAACGCCTGGCCGGGTTCGAGGCTCGCGACTGCCTGCATGATCTGCGGGAACGGCTCACCGCCGGCACGCAGCTTGGGGCGTACGTCAAGCGTGAGGGGGGCGGCTTGCGTCATGAGCAGACTCCTTCCGAGCCGGGAATGGTGGGGAAACAGGCGGCAGGCGGCCGGGCTGCTCGCGCACATAGACCGCACGCCACGCGCGGGCGTATTCTCGTGCCAGCAACAGGATCGCGAGCAGGGCGAAGGCGAGTGCCGCACGAATCATGTCGTCCAGGCCGAGCGCAGCGGCGATCGTGGCGACCGCGATCGCGGCGAAATAGAGAACGAAGAAACCGACGGACCGCGGCTCGTTCACCAGATCCTGCACGCGCGGCACAGGACCGCGTCCGAGCCGGCCGCCATAGCGCGACAGCCACGACAGGAACGCGACGACCTTGTAGAGCTGGGTCAACCCGAGCCCGCTCAACCAGCCCAGCAGCACCAGCAGCACGAGGCTCGGCGTCAGGGCGGCCAACCGGTCCGTAACGACCGCGCCAACGGCGAGCAGCGTGCCAAGCCCGAGGGCGATAAACGCGCCGACCGCCGCGCGGTTGTGCAGCTCGATTTGCCGCCGCCGCCGGCCGCGATACAGCCGCACCACGTCGGCGAGATAGAGCCCGAGCGCCAGCACGATGGCGAGCCGCCCCGCCTGCTCCAAGGTCGCGATCCAGGCGGCGGGCCAGACGGTCGCGGCCAGGCCGGCCGCGAACGCGGCCAGGAAGCCACCCACCCCGACCCACAGTACCGAAGCGCCGAGCGCACCCCGGTCGTGCGGGGCCAGCATGAACATCGGCAGCAATTCGTAGGAGACGCCGATCGCGGTCAGGGTAAACCAGCCGCCGAGCCCGGCCAGGGCGTGATAGCCCACGCCATCCGTCAACAACGGCGCCAGCGCCGGACCGGTGGCCGGCACCGTCAGGGCCAGCGCGAAGCTGAGGCCGAGCAGGATCGTGAGCAGCAGGAACCCGAGGCCGGCGAAGACGAATCCCGCGCTGAGCGGCACCGGCCGCTTCGCCGCCAGCGGCACCAGCAAGGTGGCGCCGCCCACCAGCAGCGCGACGATCACCAGCACTCCCCCGATCGGCAGCAGCAACCCCGCCCAGGTACTGCGGCCGAGGGCACAGAACCCTCCGACCATCAGCGCCAAGCCGCATTCGATCCCGATCAGGGTGACCAGCGGCAAAGCCTGGCTCGGCAGCTTGCGGCTGGTGATCACCGGAACGAATTGGAACAGCGCGCCGAACATCAGCAGGGTCAGCCAGCCGATGGTCAGCAGATGCACCATCGCCAGACTGACCGGCGCCGTCGCCGATACGGCGGGCCATCCGAGGCCCAGCACCGAGAGCAACAAGCCGAGGCCGAGATTGGCCAGCGCACAGGCGAACATCGCCGGCGTCCAGCGCGACAGCCGATCGCTGGTGGCGTTCATGTGGCCTTTCTCCTGCCCTGCGCCAGGCGCTGGCGGCCTCCGTCCTCACGGTTCGCTCCGAACGGAGCTCAGCGGGCAGGCGTCGCCTCGGTGGCTGCAGGTGCCGTAACAAGCATTTGTAATGCCTATTTATGCTCCGACCGTCCGGTTGGCAAGTGCCATTCGATGGCGTTCGCCCTTTTCATGGCCGAAGCCCATCCAGCCACTCAACGATGCAACGCTGCCCAGCCGTGCCGGCCGCCGCGCCGACACGTTGCGCATCCACGCGAAGCTTCGTGACGGAAAGTCCCGGCACGCTGGCAATCTCCGCGGCGTGTCCGATCAGCCACCGCTCAAAGCCCTGTCCGTCGGCCTCGGGGTGGAACTGGAAACCGAGGGCCGTCCGACCGAAGGCAAAGGCCTGGTTGGCACACGGAGCGGTGGACGCGAGGCATTTCGCGCCCGGCGGCAGGTCGAAGGCATCGCCGTGCCAGTGCAGCACCTGGACACCCTCCAGGTGGCGCAGAGGCCCAATCCGGCCGGCGTCCGTCAGGTCAACCGGCGCCCACCCGATCTCCTTCGCCGAACCCGGTGCAACGCGCGCCCCGAGAGCATGGGCCATGAGTTGGGCGCCCAGACAGATGCCGAGCGTCGGTGCACCCGCCGCGAGTCGGCACCGCAGCAGCCCGAGTTCCTCGTCCAGGATAGGGTAGAGGTGGCCCTCATAGGCGCCAACCGCGCCACCCAGGACCACCAGCAGGTCGGCTGCGGCAATATCTTGTGGTCGCAGTTCGTCGATGCCGGGGTCGACATAGCGAACCTGGTAGCCAGCAGCCTCGATCGGCGCGGCAAAGCAGCCGAGGTCTTCGAAATGGACGTGGCGGATGGCGACAGCGGTTCTCAATACGGCTCTCCCGGGTGTTCGGTGGCGGGCCGCGATCGATCCAGCCCGCAGCTCCCGCGGCTTTCGCCATGGCCTGACGCCGTGGCGGGTCGTATCATCAGGCATGGGGTAGGACGCGCCCGCCGCCGCCGACCCGAGCCCATCGGCCCGTGTGAGGACTGGGGCAGGCCACGGCGTTCGGGTCTGGCCGGTACCGGTTTGCCACGCCCCGGGTCAATAATGCACGCCGGTCTGCGAGGATTTTGGATGCGAGCTGGCGCGCGCTGACGGGCGTTCCGCCGTCGCCCGGAACCAGCGCTCCAGATGCCGCAAGCCCGCCGGTATCGGCCAGCCGATGCTGGCGGAGAAATCCAGCGCTGCGAACAGCGTGATGTCGGCGATAGTGAACCGTTGCGGAACCACGGTGATTGCGCCCGCTAACAGGGAATCAAGCCACGCCATCCCGTCCCGCACCAATGCCTTGAAGCCGTCCGCGCAGTCGACCAGCATGACCATCCGGGACCGGTACATCTCGACCGCCGGACCGTAATGAAAAGCCGCATAGAATGGCTCGGTGATTCGCTGTTCGATTCGGCGCTGCCACATCCGCGTGACGGCACGTTTCTCGGGCGTGCGGCCGATGAGTGGCGGATCGGGGGATCGCTCCTCCAGATACTGGAAGATCGCCCCCGATTCCGCCAGCCACGTGCCATCGTCGAGCACGAGCACCGGCACCTGGCCGCCCGGATTGTGAGCAAGAAAATCGGGGCGGCGGTTCGCGCCCCCGTCAACGTCCACATCGTGCGACGGTACCGTGATCCGCTTTTCCAGCAGCGCCATGTGCACCGCCCGCGGGTTCGGTCGCGCGGTATCATAAAGTAGCACTTTAGGCTTTCTCCGATTTGCAGGTCTTGATCCCGAACAGGGTGTATGCCGGGCACCGGCCAAGCAGGCCGGTCGCCAGCGGCAGCACCCCGATCCAGCCCCATATCCCGACCGTATGGGTCGTGGCCAGGATCACCAGCGCCAGACCGACAACGATGCGGAGGATGCGATCCACGCCGCCGACGTTATGGACCATGGTCATTCTCTCCAATTGCCTCGGATCGGCCGCATCGCGCGCATGCACAACACAGCCGCGCCGTAGGATGGAAAGCGCCGGCTCGTGCCGCCCGCACGACCAGACATCGCGACCTGTCGGACGTGACACGGGCAGATAGGCTCGCTATAAGCGGCA
Source organism: uncultured Pseudomonadota bacterium (assembly GCA_963832525.1). Classification (GTDB taxonomy): domain Bacteria; phylum Pseudomonadota; class Alphaproteobacteria; order Acetobacterales; family Acetobacteraceae; genus JAJZVS01. The sequence continues at coordinate 52,401 of CAWHUC010000005.1, read as the reverse complement.
TATTTAATACCTATTTAGGTTAGTTTCCGCGCGAGAACAAGCCCCGTTCGGCCGAGCCGGACGCCCACAATAGGACCGACCGAACCGCGAGGTGGCAACACATGAGCGATCCCCGGGACCTCCCATCCGACCTGCCGGTGCCGCCGGATGACGGCGCCTGCCGTCATCTGCCCGGACTGGGGATGCCCTCCCTGGCGCTCCCCGCAACCACCGGAGGGACGGTCGATCTCGGCCGCCCCAGCTCGGCCTGGACGGTGCTCTACTGCTTCCCGCGCGCAAGCGAGGCCGATGCGCCGCCACCGCCGGGGTGGGACTGGATTCCCGGCGCGCGCGGCTGCACCGCGCAAGCCTGCGACTTCCGGGACCACCATCAACGCCTGGTCGCGCTCGGCGCTATCGTCTTCGGGATCAGCACCCAGGCGCCCGCGGCGCAGACGGAAGTGGCCACACGGCTCAAACTGCCCTTCGCGCTGCTCAGCGACGCGGGCTTCGGCCTGACCGCGGCGCTGCGTCTGCCAACCTTCACCGCCGGCGGCCTGCATCTGCTCCGCCGCCTGACCCTGGTCGTGCGGGCGGGCGTGATCGAGACGGTGTTTTATCCAGTATTCCCACCGGACCGGAGCGCGGCGCCGGTGATCGACTGGCTGACCCGCAGGCGCACAGGGTGATGCACGCAGGTTGCCTGCTGCAGGCCATGAATGGGTATTTCGGATATTGCTTTTACTCATTGGCAGCCCCATAATGGGTAATGGAATTACTGATTAGGGAAGCGCCGCCATGGGAAGCCTGCTCCTGCGTACCTTCTTTCTCCCCGGAAACGTGATCTGCTCGGCCCTTGGGGTCACTGGGGAGGAGGATCGGATGATGGTTCGCACCCTGGTGGATATCCTGGTCTGGAATCTCGTCGTGATCGTCGGCGCCGTCCTGCTGTTCGACTGACCGATGCGCCTGACCACCTACACGGACTTCACGCTGCGGGTGTTGATGTACTTGGCTCTGCACCCAGGACGGATCGTGACCGTGGGCGAGATTGCACGCGCCTACGATGTCTCCGCCGCCCATCTGAACAAGATCGTGCAGCGACTGGCGCTCGCGGGCGAAATTGAGACCCTGCGCGGGCGCCATGGCGGCATCCGTCTGGCCAAGCCGCCGGCGGCGATCAATCTCGCCGCCGTGGTGCGTGACGCCGAGCCGGACATGGACCTTGCCCCCTGCTTCGCAGGCACCGATGCCTGTGTGCTCGGCCGGTGCTGCCTGCTGCAAGGGGTGCTACGGCGGGCGGGACAGGCCTTCCTGGCGGAGCTGGGGCGTTCTACGCTCGCCGACCTGATCGGCCGCGGCGGGCCGACGGCCGGCGTATTCCCGGTGCGCGCACGCGAGCGTGCGCCTGAAGCGTGCCGCGCGCGCTGCGCCCCGCCCGCGCGCCGCCGTCGCCGCCCCGCGGGCGGCCAGTGCGGCCCTGACTCCAATCCGATGACAACGCCAAGGGAGATAAAGCATGGCGGACCCGATCCTATTTCCCGGCACCGTCGAGTGGTCGGGGGAAAATCCCGGCATCTCGCTGAAGGAACGCGGGGACGGGCCGTTCGTCGCCCTCGCCAGTTTCTTTCGCGTGGTGCTCTCGCCGCACGGGCGCGGCCATGCGCTGGTGCTGCTGCGCGCGCCGCAGGTGGCGGACCCGGCGCCGGAGCAGGCCCATCTATGCCTGACCGACAACGAGGCGCTGGCGCGCTTCCTGGTCGAGGGCTTCGTGTCCCGGTTCGGCGCCTTCCGCGGCCTGCCTGGGCTGCAGGCGCTCGACTACCGCCGCCTCGATCGGGTGGAAACCGCCGGGGATCCGCGCAGCGACTACAGCGAGACTGTCACCGCCGGGCCGCTCACCGTGCAGCTGCGCTGGACCGGGCTCGGCCAACCATTCTGCTTCGCGCTGCCGCCGGACAAGTCGGCCACCGGCCGGCACCACATGCCCAGCCTGTTCGTCCCCTGCCAGGATGCGGCGATCGAGGTGAACGGCCAGCGGCTGGCGGGCAAGCCGGTGCCGCGCGAGGAGGCGGGTCACACCATGAGCACCGCCATGCTCGCCTTCTCGGAAACCTGGATCAGGACGTAGCGCGCCGGGAGCAGCGGGGTCATTCGATGCGCGGATCGTCACGAGGGCCAGGCTCGGGGTCACCCCGAAGACGGCGCGTCGCCCGGCATTTCCATCAGCATCGCGTCGACCTCGTCCGCCGCTTCGTATGGCGCCCAGTGGCCCGCACCAGGAATGATCCGAACGTCGCTGCCGGGCTGGACGCGGCGCAGCAGCGCCACGCGCTCCGCCAGGTAGGGCGCGGCAAAGGCGTCGCGCTCGCCCCAGATGCCATGGAGCCGCGCCCCTATCCGCGGCAATGCGTCACGCAGCGACTCCGAGGCGGGAAAGCCGCCGTCCACCGGCACAACCTCGCCATCCTGATGTTCGGTGATCCCGGTCGGATGGATGACCTCGCCGTGCAGGTCCAGCGCGAGAACCTGCGCCGGGCCCGGGCGCGGGCCGCCATCGAGGGTGCGCGCGTGGAGCGGCTCGTTCTGCTGGGCGCCGGCGGGCTGGGCCTGCCGCGCCCGCCGGATCCGAAGCTGCAACGGCCGCGCCCGGACATGGGGCCGGCGGAGGTCCTTGTGTCCGGCGACGATGCCGCCGAAGGAGAACCCGGCCAGCCGATAGGTGCGGTGCGCACCCGGCAGTACGTCGAAACCATCCGCCAGCGCGCGGGCCAGCCGTTCCGGCGTGATCGGTTCGGACAGCGCGCCGGACTCGCCATACCCGGGCAGATCCGGAACGATCACGCGGAACCGTTGCGTGAGCGGCAGTACGTTGCGCACCCAATGGGTCCAGGAACCGGCGTCGTCATGCACCAGCACGATCGGCGGACCCGCTCCCCAGTGCCGCCAGACGATCCGCGTGGGACCGATCACGGTGGTATGGCGCTGCCCGGCGCGTTCGATGGCGGCAACCTGCGCTTCGGCGGCGATCAGGGTCATGCAACGTCCTCGCGTGAACGAGCCGGCGTGCGCGTGGCGCGGCGGGCCACCAGCATAAGCGTCGCCCGACCGGGGGAACAGCGAGAGAGGGTCTGATCATGGTATGCGGCGAGAACGATCGATACGACGTGATCGTCGTCGGCGCCGGCAACGCGACGCTGTCGGCTGCGCTGGCGGCCCGCGAGCACGGCGCCCGCGTGCTCGTGCTGGAGAAAGCGAACGAGGCCGAGTGGGGCGATAATTCCGTGTTCACCGCCGGCTTCCGCTTCGTGCACGACGGGCTGGTGGATCTCCGCGCTGACGTGCTCGTCGACTTGTCGGAAGCGGAGGCGCGGCAGATCGCCATCCCGCCGTTTTCCGCCGATGCCTATATGCAGAACCTGCTGCGGGTCACCGAAGGCCTGGCGCAACTCGAACTGGCCGACCGGCCACGGCGATGCGGTCGGGTTAACGGCGATTTTGGCTTGACCGGCGGGGTGTGATTCCGTGCGGCTCTGATTCGCTGGAGCCGCCCATGACCCCGATTGCCGAACCGGAGTTCGCACCCGCCCGCCTGGCGGTGTTGTTGCAGCACTTCGCCGAGATCGACGACGATCGCGAGAGCTGGCGGGTGGCCTATCCGCTCAAGGAGGTGCTGTTGCTGGTCACCTGCGCCACGATCGCCAACTGCGACGACTTCGAGGCGATCGTCGCCTGGGGCGAGCACCACCTGGATTTCCTGCGCCGGTTCAGTGACTTCCATCATGGCGTGCCATGTGCCCGCTGGCTGCGCGATCTGATGAACCGGATCGACCCGGTCCTGTTCGCCCGCTGTTTCGAAGCCTTCGTCGCTTCGATGTGGCCCCAGCGGCACGACTTCATCGCCATCGACGGCAAGACCGCCCGGCGCACCCATGACAAGCGCAAGGATCTGAAGGCCCTGCATACCCTCAGCGCCTACGCCACCAGCGCCCGCCTCACCCTGACCCAACTCTCCGTGCCCGAGAAGACCAACGAGATCACCGCCATCCCCGACCTGCTCGACACTCTGGCCGGGGCCGGCCAGCTCGACGGCGCCGTCGTCACCATCGACGCCATGGGCTGTCAGGTCGCCATCGCCCAGAAGATCATCGACCATGGCGCCGACTATGTGCTCAGCCTCAAAGGCAACCAGCCGACCCTCGAAGCCGACGTGCTCGACTACTTCCGCACCGCACCGGCCGGCGAGATCGTCTCTACCACCACGATCGAAAAGGACCACGGCCGGATCGAGACCCGCCACTACAGGGCCTCCGCAAACGTCGACTGGATCGCCTCCGACCGCAGATACCCCGGAGAGCCCCGCTTCCCGGGGATCAAGACCCTGGTCCAGGTTCACAGAACCACAGAACAAGCCGGCCAGATCAGCTGCGAAACCAGCGTCTACCTCGCTTCGCCGCCCCTCGACATCGACCGCATCGCCACCGCCATCCGCGGCCACTGGGGCGTCGAGGCCATGCACTGGATCCTCGACGTCCAGTTCAAGGACGACCTCTCCCGCTACCGACAGGGCTACGGAGCCAAAAATATGGCCGTCGTCCGACGCTTCGCCCTCGACCTCGTCCGCGCCCGCAAGACCAAGGGTAGCGTCAAAACACGACGCCTGATCGCCACCTGGAGCCCCGATTTCCTCCTCCACATCCTCAATGCTTAATCACCGTTAACCCGGACTCTTTGCCGTGGCCGGGGGGCTGGTTGGACGGTCGCGCGAGACCATGGTGTGGATGCGCGGCAAGGGCGTGCGGTTCATCCCGATGCTTGGCCGGCAGTCTTTCGCGGTAAACGGCGTGAACCAGTTCTACGGCGGGCTCGCGGTGGAGGCGGTGGGCGGTGGCTGGGGTTTGGTGGATTTTCTGATCAGGGCCGCGCAACGCGCCGGAATTGCCATCCGCTATGAAACCGGCCTGCATCGCCTCTTGTAGGACCACGCCGGCGCCTTCACCGGCGTCACAGTGTTCGACCCCGGCGGCTACGAAGATATCCCGGCGACATCCGTCGTCCTCGCGTGCGGTGGGTTTGAGGCAAATCCCGAGATGCGTGCCCGTTATGTTGGTCCGGGCCGGGAGCTCTGCCAGGTGCGCGGCACCCGCCATAACACCGGTGAGGGGAGCCGGGACCCGCCGCGGCCAGACAGACGCCGAGACGGGCCAGCACGCGCGCGGACGCGTGGGCCATCATCGCCGCGGCCTGCTCGTGGCGAACGTCGATCATCCGGATCCCGGCCGCCGCGCAGGCCGTGCTCGCTTCAAGAATTGGCGCGCCCTTCACGACGAACAGCCTCTCGGTGCCCTGCCGCACGAGAGTCTCCGCAAAGAGGTCATTGCCGGTGAGCGTCATGTTAGGAGAGTTCCCGGACCCATCGCAGCGCCGCCGTCATGTGCAGCATCTGCGACTCGTATCTCCGCCGTTCCGAGGCCGTCCGCCGCAAGTTGCACCGACATCCCAGGCACGACCCGGAGTTCAGCGGTTTGCAGCGCGATCACGATCAGTTGCCCGACCTGTAGGCCGCCACCCCAGCGGGCGCCGTCGTTCGCGAGCCATTGCAGCTTTTCGCCCACATTCGCGATGCCGGCGGAGCGCCGAACGATGGTACGCTTTCGGCCCGCGGTGGTGGTGATCACAAGACCAATCGCGGTCGTGTTGCACCAACCCCGGACGCTTCGGCCATGGACGAGGGCCGCGTGTCCGCAACTGTCGGCGATCGCGGCCAGCCGGTCGGTGTCGATCATCCGGCCCAGGTGCGGCTCCAGAATCTCGGCGCCGAGGGACGCGGTCTCAATCGCGTCGATTGTCTGCTGGTGCGTGAACGGCGCGTCGTAATCTGGCAGCGTGCGCCCGACGCGAAGGCATAGCACGGGCTGGGCACGAACGAGATCGGGTCCTCCCGCGGTCAGGCGGATCGAGCCGGGATGGATCGTGGCAAGCGGTAGCGGTGCGCAGGTCAGCGGCGCAGCCGGCTCCGCGACACAGATCCGCCAACCGCCGATCGCGCCGAGTTCCCGGCTGACTGCTTCCTGGATTGCATAGGCATGGGCTAGATTTCCGGGACGCAGCGCCTCCGGAAGAGCGGGAAGCGGGTGGGTCATCCCGCGCCAGGCGGCAAGAATCCGTTCGGCTGCCAACCGGGCCATCCGACTGGTTGCCATGGCTATCACTACCTTCTCCATTTCTCGCAATCTGGCAGCGGCGCCATTGGTGTGGCCGCGAAAGCCGACGCGGCCACACAGCCCGATTAGGGCCCCGGCACCAGAAGGTAATCCCGGTCTTAGACCACGTTCCGCCAACGCAGTCCTTGCGCCAGCGCAAGCTGCGCCTGGGCGCGGTCAGAAAAGCGCGCGACGCGCGATGGTTTGCTTGATCAGGGCGATCGCCTTGGCGGGGTTCAAGCCCTTCGGGCAGGTCTCGGTGCAGTTCATGATCGTATGGCAGCGATACAGGCGAAATGCGTTATGCAGGAAATCCAACCGCTCCCCCGCGGCTTCGTCGCGGCTGTCGATGCGTGCCCGCTCCTCGATGGACTGCGGCCGTTCGCCGTCCGGCGGCGCTGGGGTATCGGTCTGCAACCAGGGCTCGATGGCGCGGTGCTGGGCGTAGAGATGGGAGAGGTCCACGACCAGGTCCTTGATCACCGGCTGGTGGTTCAGTGGATAGACCCGGACATCGCCGTCAATCTCCCGGATTGGCATCAGGCAGGCCAGCCAGTTCCGCCCGTCGATGCTCATCGCGCACGAGCCGCAGATCCCCTCCCGACACGAGCGGCGGAACGTCAGAGTGGGGTCGATCTCGTTTTTTATCTTGATGAGGGCGTCCAGCACCATCGGTCCGCACTGGTCGGGGTCAATCGGAAAGACGTCTTCGACCGGATTGCCGCCCCCGTCCGGATTCCAGCGATAGATGCGGAATCTCTTGGGGCGCGATCCGGCGCGAGACGCAGGCCAGACCTTCCCGTTGCGTACCCTTGAGTTGGCGGGAAGTGTGAACGCGACCATGGCTTCCTCTCCTGCTGCTCCTGATCCAACCGAGGCAATTCGCCGTCAGCGCCAGGCCCCTCTTTCGCCAGGATATTTTGACCATCCTACCTCCGACGGCGCACCCGGAGCAAACCATGGATCGTCAGTGTGCCAGAGCTGCAGGCCAGGATTGCGTACTGATGCCCGCTGATCCCATCGACAAGACCACTGGCGCCCGGGCGTTTCATCCCCAACTCTTTACACGCGTGGTGCCATATGAGATGGCCAGGAGAGGGCAGCACAGATGCCGCACGAATACGACGATCCAATCACACGATTGGCCATCGACACCGCGGTGGACTTGGCGATTTGGCTGTACCACGAGCACCGTTTTGCGCCGTTCGAAGACCTGGTAATGGAGGCAGTCGATGCAACTTTCTGCCTCTGTGTGACCGGAGCGGCGGACGCCAGGTACGGGTCGTACGTCCCCTGTGCATGACGGTCTCATCGCCGAGGTCGCAAGCCTTGCACGTGCGGCGCTCGCGGCGCGCGCGCCGTTGCCGTCGCAGGATCCGGTGGACTTGGCGTCCGAGGATTCCTTTCCCGCGAGTGACCCACCGGCGTGGATATGGCGGTAGTACGGCATGAGCCGGCTGGCCCTCCCGGGCGCGAACGATCCCCTCGGCGGACCGGTGCGGTCCGAGCCGCGCAGCACGGCCGCGTCGCTGCAGGTCGTTCGCGACCGGCAGGCCACCGTGAACTTTGTGCCTGCGCAAAGAGCCGCGGGAAGCGGACGGGTAGAATCCAACGCTTTGATCGAAAGGGCGATGGCCATGGATAGGATCGACTCCACCGAAAGCAGCGAGAGCCGGAGGGTAACCGCGGAACCCACCTGCGTGACAGAACGTGGCAATCAGCGGCGCGATTTTCCTTCGATCCGGGTCCCGGTGTTCCGGGGGGCCGTATTCGCCGGCTTCATCGACCGACCGGGTGCGCCAAGCGGCACTACTATCGGGGCCGCAAGGGACGGCATGGCACGCCGGGCCTGGGAGACGGTGAAGGCGGAAGCCGGGACACACCACGGAATTGCCGGGCTCCGCGCGGAAAACGGTATCGTGCGGCTGGCCGGCGAGATCGACGATCCGCACGAGCTCCTGGCCCTCCGCAGAATCGCCGCGTCACTACCGGGAACGATGCTCGTGATCGACAATCTCTGGGTCTCCTGCGAGTAGCCGGCGCATGACCGGGGGGCGGCGACAACGGTCGCCCCCGACATGAGCCTTGACCTGACCTCGGAGGATCCAGACGCTGAACACCGCTTCGTTGGCGGGAGGGCGGATGGTGATCGTAGTTCTCGCGATGAGCGTACTGCGGATATGGTGGCGGGTTGCGTGCGGCCCCGGAGTTACAGGGCAGCCGGCCACCGTCGTTGCCGATAGGCGCCGTCCCAGAACAGCCACTCGTACTGGGCTGGCCGGACGAAAGTGGACACCATACGCCCCGGCAGCAGAGAGGTTGCTGCCGCTTGGTCGGTGATCGCGATGACAGCCTGCACCGCCCGGCCGAACCCCTCGTCGGCGTAAGTGTCGATCCGGGCACGATACGGGTTGTTTGGGTGAGCCTGTCGGGCGATCGCACACACCACATCCCGATATATCCAGAAGCACGGCAGCAATGCCGCGATCAGGACCTCCCACGGCTCGTGGTAGGCGGTGGCGCCAAGAAAGCTCGTGTAGCCAAGACAATCGGGAGACGGCTCGACGTCCGCCAAGCGCGCCGGAGCGATACCGAATTCTCTGAGCCCGCTCGACCGTTACGACTCCAGGCGCCGATTGGGCGAAGACCTGCAATGACTTCCGGTCCGGTGCCCGCGCTGCTGCCATCGTCAGTTCGCGCGCATACTGTTCCAGATACAACGCATCCTGCACGATATATGCCTGAAAGCGCTCTCGGCTGAGCGAGCCATGGGCAAGTTCGGCGTTGAACGGGAGCGCATGAACCGCCTCGCGCAATCGTGCCGTGCAGTGCCACGCAACTTCGGAAAACAACGTCATGTGTGGATTTGCTCACGCAAGCCCAGGTGTTTGCCGACCTCGATACGCCGGCGCTCGCCGAGGTTGCGGCTGGGGCACGCAAGATCGCGTTCACAACGGGCAGGTCATTCTTCGCCCAGGGAGACCCCGCCAAGGCGTTCCTCGTGCTCCTCGAAGGCCCGGTCCGCATCACCCAGGTCACGCCGGAAGGACACCAGGTGACCCTCGGCTACATCGGCCCTGAGCAGATGTTCGGCGCCGTGCCGCTGTTCGTCTGCGGCCCCTATCCGGCTGCCGCGTTCGCGGTTGCCCGGTCCTTACGTTGAGGTAACCTCCCGGCCATGCGTGGCGCCCCGGTTGGCAGCCCGAGGCGCGCCGCTGCGACCGATCATGACTTGATTGCGGCGCCGAAGATGTAGCGACGAGGCGCGGCCGGACTGTAGCGATGGTGCGAATTCGCTGGCCCCAACCCGAGGAGCTGTCCGGGAGACCTCGTGCTCCCTTGTCGGAGTTACCGCAAACAAGCCCCGGCGTGGGCCGGGGCGAGTTGGGAGGTAAACGCCCCGAGCCACGGTACTGGAGTCACACGCGCCGATGGCGCTCCGATATTGCGCCGCATCGCAGCACGAGAGAACCAACAGATGCGTGAGGAACCTCCCGGAACACCGGACGCCCCGGCCCCCAAGCGCTCGGGCCAAATTTAGCCACCACGCCACGCCAGAAACGTCGCCGAGGTTTGATCCCAGTTGCGAGCGATCCAGTGCGATAGGATCCCCAGGCGGCACAGGGTCTCCATCGCCCACTCGAACACGTCGAACGCCCGGCCCAGCAACGACACGTGCGGGGCGCCGGCATTCCAAATAACGTGCATCAGAGCGGCGGATTGCCGCAACGATATCGGCGATCCGTAGTGTCGCGGACCAGCGCCCGAAATAGCTCCTGCACCACCGGTACTCGATGCTCCGTCGACTACCACTATCATTCTGCCGCTCCCGCGCCCGTCTGCAGTGGCAGTGGTTTGCGGAAGATCAGCCGATCGATGTCTCGCGGATACAGGGGGCGGAGCTTTATGATGAAGTCCCAGGCCATCACCAATGCCCCAGCCGCGAACACCACGTCCCCAGGCAAGCGCATCCATTGCCAAAGCGCGGTCTTGTCATAAAACGCCAAACTACGGGCATAAGCGAAGCCATGCTCGTAGACGGCTTCGAGCTGTGGCCAGCCGATGGGAAAGAAGTTGAGCAGGATCCATAGCACCAGGCCGCTGTTGTAAAGCCAAAAGGCCCAGAGCCCGAGCTTGTCGCTGAACGGATGGCGATCGGCAGCGATATAACGTAGGCAGAAATAGATCAGCCCGATCGCCAGCTCCCCGAACGCCCCGAACAGCGCCGTATGGGCGTGGTTCAATGTCAGGAAGGTGCCGTGCTCGTAGTAGTTGACGAGCGGTGCGTTGAGCGTTCCACCGCCGAACACGCCCGCACCGACGAAGTTCCAGAACGCCGCGCCGATGACATAGGTATAGGCCAGGTGGTACTTGAACTCCTGATGCACTTTGATGAGGCGATAATGGTTGATTGCCTCGATGATCAACAGCACCAAGGGCAGCACCTCGATAAAGGAGAACATGCTGCCCATCGGTATCCACATGCTGGGAGCGCCTGCCCAGTAGAGGTGGTGGCCGGTGCCGATCACCCCGCCGAGGAAGATCAGGATGATCTCGAAATAGGTTGCCCGCTCTGCGAGCTTGCGGGACACGAGGCCGACCGCCATGAGCAGATAGGCGCTGATGGCGGCGGCGAAGAACTCGAAGGACTGTTCGACCCAGAGATGGACCACCCACCAGCGCCAAAAGTCGGTGATGGTGAAGGAACTCTCGATCCCGGTCAGCGGAATCATACCAAACACGTAGAGCACGGCGATGTTGACCGTGGAGGCCCAGATTAGGTGCTCGAGCCGGATGCGCCCTGTCCAGAACTGACCGGCGGCCTTCCACCATAACGCGGCACTCGGCCACAGCGCCCGCATTACCAGCAGGCTCCAGAAGGCGAGGCCGATGAAGAAGCCGATCTGCCAGAAGCGCCCGAGCTGGATATAGGAAAGCCCCTGGTTACCGAACCAGAACCAGTCGCGATTGATCACCCCCACGATGCCGAGATAGTCCCCAATCACCGCCCCGGCGACGACCAGCAGCGTCACCCAAAACAAGAGGTCGACCAGCCAGTGCTGGCCCTTGGCTTCCTGCCCGTCGGCGATCGCCGGAGCGAGGAACAGCGCCGCACCGATCCATGACAGGCCGATCCACACGATTGGCGTCTGGATATGCACGTCGCGCAGGAAGTTGAATGGGAGAACGTCGTTGATGGCAATGCCGTAAAAGCTCCGCCGGTCATAGTAGGAGTGGGCCATGATGATGCCGGCGGAGATCTGCACCAGCAGCAGCACTGCGACGATGATGAAGTATTTCCAGATCCGCTTCTGGCTCGGGGTCAGCGGACGGAACACCGACAGCACCGGATCCATCGGCGCATCGTCAGGGTCGTTGAGGAAATACTCGTAAATGAAGAGGACGACGCCGAAGGCGAAAAAGGTGAAGCAGAAGCTGACCCAAGTCCAGATGAAGGTGCCGGTGGTCGGCGTGTTGCCGACAAGCGGTTCGAAGGGCCAGTTCTGGGTCCAAGACCAAGTGGTACCAGGGCGGCGGGCGACAGTGGTCAGTGCCGAATACACGAGAAAGTCCGCCGTCTGCCGCGCGAGCTGCGCGTCGAGGCTATACGCGGGAGTCCAGCCGGCTGCCGGATCGGCGGTCCTCAACCCTGCGGCAATCGCGTCGCGGACGCTGGCGATGGCCGCTGCGACAGGTTGCGGCAACGCGACTTTCTGCTGCGTGAGATTGATGCCCTGAAGATCCTGCTGCATCACCATGGTGACCGCGGCCTTCTGGTCGGGCGCCAGATGCGCGAATGGCTTGCCGTCGTCCGTCTGGGCGATGTTGTCGCGGGTCGTGGCTGCGAGCCGCACCAGGGTCGAGGCCGTGTAGTCCTCGCCGTAATAGGAGCCCATGCCGTAGAGGCTGCCGTAGTCCATCAGATCGGCTCTCTGGAACCCGCCCTTGCCGGCCACGATGTCCTGGCCGGTCATGAGGACCGTACCGTCGGCGCCGACAAAGCTGCCCGGTTGCGGCGGGGCGAGGCGGTAGGTCGCGGTCGTCGCCCAGGCAAGCAGCGTGAACGAGAGAATCGCAACGGCGAGCAGGACCCATTTGAGCACGGCGCTGACCGGATCCCTGACCGCCAGATCGGCACTTGCAACATACGACGTCATCGTTCACCTTCTCCCTTTGCCGTGTCCTCGGATCCCCGCCGCGGAGCAGTGCACTCCAGAGCCGCCTCGAAACAACAGGCCCCCCTGCTGCCAGCGACTTCACCAGGGATCATCAAGGGACTCACGCGCGGCTGCTTTCAACCCGGACTTCAAATATCCCCAGCATGCCCAGGCTGACTTGTACCCACATGCCCGGAGCGGCCTCGATCTCATCCCCGGGAAGGCCGAATGCCACCGTCGGCCCGATCGCGAGACCGCCGGCCCAGTGGGCCCAGGCGTTGGCAAGCGCAGCAAGCACTGCGATTGCGTCCGACACCGCGACGGTGCCCGCGAGGCTGTCGCGATAGCGAGAGCCGCGGCCGGCCACGACCTCGAGTGTCGTCGTCCCGGCATCGACCAGGCCCGGTACGCCCAGGCCACAAACGAATTCTGCCTGCCTGCAGCGCGTTGCGACTACCGCCGGTACATCCGCCGACCTGCCGCCCGGCCCCTGTGGCCTGAGGATCAGCAGCCCGACATGAGAGGTGGCGATCGCCGCTGCGACCTCCTCGGCGCTGAATGGTCCGTTGTAGTCGGGCAAACCATGTCCGAGCCACAGGCACAAAGCCAGCGGCAGCGGTACCGGCTCGGATGCGGACACCCGCGAGAGGCCGGGGCGCATGGTCGAAAGCGGCAGCGGCGCGCAGGCGAGCAGCGCCTCCGGCTCGGCGTCGCAGAGCCACCATCCGCCGACGGCGCCGCGCGCGCGCGCGGCCACCTGCGGGATTTCGTACGCGCGAGCGAGGTTGAGCGGTCGGGACAGTGCCGGTGTGCCGCCGGTCGGACGCATCGCCATCACGGGCACCTCACAAGAACGCGCGCACGGCCATCGCCTGCTTGATGAGAGCGATCGCCTTCCCAGGATTGAGTCCCTTGGGGCAGGTATCGGTGCAGTTCATGATCGTATAGCAACGATAGAGTCGGAACGAATCGTGCAGCGCGTCCAGCCGCTCCTCGAACGCTTTGTCTCGGCTATCGATGATCCAGCGATGCGCATTCAGGAGCACGGCCGGGCCGAGATAGCGGTCGGCGTTCCACCACGAGCTCGGGCAGCCGCCGGTGCAGCAGAAACAGAGGATGCACTCCCAGTAGCCGTCTAACCTTGCGCGTTCCTGCGGGCTCTGCGGTCGCCCCCCGTCAGGCGGAGGCGGCGTGTCCGCCTTGAGCCACGGCTCGATCAGTCGGTATTGCGCGAACGCCGGCGCGAGATCGACAACTAGGTCCTTCACGACTGCCATCGAATTCAACGGGTACACGCGCACATCCACTTTGATGTTATCGATCGATGTGAGGCAGGCGAGATGGTTGTTGCCGTCGATGTTCATGGCACAGGAACCGCAGACCCCCTCGCGGCAAGAGCGGCGGAAGGTCAGAGTCGGATCGATCGTGTTCTTGATCCAGACCAGCGCGTCCAGCACCATCGGGCCGCAACGGTCGAGGTCCGCCACGAAGGTGTCGAGTTGCGGCGTCAGCCCGTGGTCGGGATTCCAGCGGTAGATGCGGAACCGCCGCGTGAGCTGCGCGCCCTCGGGCGCGAGACACGTCCTGCCTGCGCCTACGCGGGAATTCGGCGGCAGTCGGAACCGGGCCATGGCGCGATCACCCCTTGCCGTTCTCGCCTGCCGCCGCACTGGCGGTCAGGGCTACCCGCCGCGCGACTTCGGCGATCAGCGCGAGGTGGATCTCCGACCGCCTGCCTTCGACCACGTCCTTGAGATCGGTGACGTGGGGACAGAACAGATCCGTTACAGCCGTGGCGGCGCGATCGTGCAGCGCCGCGGCGTCCCTTACGGACGGTGCCAGCACGGCTTGCCGTACCGAGGTGACCAGCATCTGTTCGGTCACCCCTTCGCCGGTACTCACGGGTTCTCATAATTCCCTCCCGCAGCGGCGGCGCCCAGCCCGGCCGCCCCCATCTCCGCGAGCGAGACCGCCGTGTGCGCGTAGGCCTCGCCGGCGCGCATCTCAGCGGCGACCCAGATCGCTTCCATCGACTCCTCGCTTCTGGCGCCGGCACGCAGCGCCGCTTTCGTATGATCTTTGATTCAGTACAGGCATTGGGTCACATGCGCGACCGCGACGGCGATGATCTGTTTGGTTTTCGCCGGCAGCGCGCCGTCGGCGAACACCGCCTTGCTGAACGCCTCGAACGCTGCCTGCTGCGCCTGCGCGAGCTTGCGCCGCTGTTCCGCAAGCTCGCGTCTCGCTGGTGGATAAACCGTGTCCGTCATGTCTGCTGCCCTCGTTTTGTCCGCGCCGCACCGCCAATCGACTGATTGGGCTCGCCCCAGATCTAGGCGGACGAAGCGCTCGCCGGAAAGGAGTCGTCCGACGCGATCACGACCTGATCCGGAACCTCCCGCGTCGGCCGCCGATCTTCGCCGAGGCCTGCCCGTTGGATGATCGCGTGCACGAGCGCCGCCTCCGTCGCCGCATCGAGCGCACATTCTACCGCCTCCGAACTGAAAGCGAGACGTGTGCAGAAGGTCCCCTCCACGGCTGCACGGGCCAGTCTCTCGACCGGCACCTCCGGCGTCTGCGCGCGAAGACGGAATAGCACGATGGTAGCCCGTTCGATTCGAGGGTCGTAGGTCCGACCGTCGTTCGCATGCGTCATCGCCTTCCTCCTGTCGCCCGACCCTTCTTGGTGGCTTATGCCTCCACTACGCTGGCCCGATGCGGCGCTCGGGAGAGAAGCTTCTCCTTGTCTGGCTTGCGGTTCCATGCCTCGGCGTCCGGGGGCGGCGTGCCCCTGCGGCTCAGGTTCGGCCAGATCGCCGCATAGGTGCGGTTGGCCTCCGCCCAGGGCGTCGCTATAGGATCGCTGTCAGGCACGATCGCTTGGGCGGGACATTCCGGCTCGCATACACCACAGTCGATGCATTCCTCCGGGTGGATCACCAACATGTTCGCACCGGCATAGAAGCAATCCACTGGACAGGCCTCTACGCAGTCCATGAACTTGCAGCGGATGCAGTTTTCGGTCACGACATAGGTCATGAGGGTTTCTCCGCGTCTGCCGGACGCTGCAATCTGTCCTGCCTTCACCGGATAGTCTTTGCGCCGGAGCAAACACGGCGCAACCTTCCGGCATGACCCGCCAAGTCGAAGCCAACCTCCTTGCCGGCGCCCGGCTATTCGCCGGCCTCGACGCTGCGGCGCTCGCCCATGTCGGCGCAAGCGGCCAGTTCGTGGCGAAGCCAGCCGGTGCGGCATTCTTCGAGCAGGGGGACTCGGCGGATGCCTTTTTCCTCCTGGCCGACGGCCGCGTCCGGATAATCCAGGTCACTCCCGAGGGACATCAGGTGACCCTGCGATACATCGCCCCCCGTCAGGTCTTCGGCGCCGTGCCGCTGTTCGCCGGGGGTCCCTATCCTGCCGGAGCGGTCGCGGTACTCGACTCGCGCGTGGCGCGATGGGACGCCATGGCGGCGCATCACCTGGCTGGGGCATATCCTCGTATTCTCGCCAACGCCCTCGCGATCGTCGGGCAGCGTTTACAGGAAATGCAGGATCGCTACCGGGAGTTGGCGACCGAGCGTGTCGAACGGCGCGTCGCGCGCGCGGTCCTCCACCTCGCCGACAAGCGTTCTGACGGCGCGGTCGGGGTAGAGATCGATTTTCCGATCTCGCGCCAGGATATCGCCGAGCTCACGGGCACGACTCTTTCCACAGTCAGCAGGATCCTAAGTGCCTGGGAGCAGAAGGCCGTGCTGGAAAGCGGCCGCATGCATATCCGCGTCTTGCGGCCGGAGCGGCTCCGCGTAATCGCGGAAGAGATCGAAGCCGCGAGAGATCGGCAGGGGTAGGAACCGGCCTCGCTTCCGGGCGTTCCGGCGGGATGCCGCCCGGGTCGGACGCGGACTCCGTGGTTGCCGTAAGCCCTGGTCGGGCTGGACGCAGGCGCGCCGGTGTCCGATCGTGATAGAGTTGGCACGACCGGCCAGCCGTGCGGCGGGCAGCCGACGCATTGCTTTCATGCCCCGCGCGCGGCGGGCTTGACCTCGAACAAGACCTCCCGCAGAGCCGCCGCGTTGTTGTGTGCCTCATCGTGAGCACCGTACAGGAGCGTGACGACACCTCGCCTCAGCGAGGCGGCGCAACGAGCTGAGCTCAGCCGGATGCGCGTGCAGCTTCTCGGCGTAACGGCGGCGGAACTCATCCCAGCGAGCAGGGTCGTGGTTGAACCATCGCCTGAATTCGGCACGGGGCGCGACCGCCTTCATCCAGTGGTCGATCGCCGCCCGGTCCTTGCACAGGCCGCGTGGCCAGAGCCGATCGGCCAGGACTTGTACGCCATCTTCGGGCCCAGGCGAAGCGTAGGCGCGTTTGAGACGGATCCGGTCGTCAGGGACGGCATGACTTGCCATCTCTCCACTCCTTTCGATGTTCAGAAGCCGGCAGGGGTACGAGCCCGTATCTCCGTCTTCCTGGACCGTCTTTGCGGGAGAGCAAACGCGCGCGCAGCGGTCGTTCTGACCCGTACGCCGTTCCCGGCTGGCCGGCCTCGCGTCCGCGGGTTTTGGTCAGCCTCGGCGTCCCCCTCATCCCGCCTTGACGTAGTCATACGTCCCGATTCCTTGCACCAGGAGATACCGTCCCCGCCCCGTCTCGGGATTGGCCACGCGGTGCACGGTCCCGGGCGGCACGAGGCCGCTGTCGCCCTGGGTCAGCCGCTCGGTCCGCGGCGGGTCGCGGAACTCGAGCGCAAGCTCGCCTTCCAGGCAGTAGACATGGTCGGTCACTTCGGTGTGGTGGTGCCAGGTGTGCGCCTCACCCGGTGTCATCACGTAATGCATCACCCGCACGTCCGGGGTTTGCAGCACCAGGCGGGTGCGGGGTTCGGTTTCGGCGGCAGTGGACATCGGACGACCTTCCGGGTTCAAGGACTCAGGCACGGATCCAGGTTTCGGAAAAAGCAAGCATCGCAGTGCTGATGGTGTGGCCGGCCACCTCGCGCGGCACGGGCGCGCCCGGCAGGCGCGCGCCGTTCACCTCGATGGCAGCGTCCCGGCAGGGCACGAACAGGCTCGGCATGTGATGACGCCCGGTCGCGGAACGGTCAGCTGGGAGCGCGAAGCAGAATGGCGCGCCAAGCCGGGTCCAGCTCAGCCGCACGACGAGAGCGCCTGCGCTCACCGTCTCGGAATAGGCGCTCCGCGGATCGCCGCCCGCCTCCACGTGATCGAGCGCGCGATAGCGAAGCCCCGCGAGGCCAGGAAGCTCGCGGAAGGTGCCGAATTGGGAGACGAATTCGCCAACCAGCCAGCGCGCCAGCATCTCGTTGTCGGTCAGGCAGAGATTGGCGTCCAGGTCGGCGGGATGATCCCGATCCGGCGCACGAAGCAGCACCAGCGCATGGCCGCGCCCGTGCGGGGAAAGCACCACGCGAAAGAAGCTCGCCAGGGCGGTGAACGGCCCGGAAGGATCAGTCTTGAGCGAGATGCCGGGATTTTCGCCCGACCATTCAACGCTTCCGGGAAACAGGATCGGTTCGGCCATGCACACCTCCTTTGGCGCGGGTCAGGTGGGTCGGCCATTCAGCAGCGCGGCAGCGACCAAAACCGCCACGTTCCGGATCAGCATATCGACAGGCGTGCGCAGCGCCATCCGATCCTTCCTCTCTCCTCACTCCCGGCGCCGCACAGACCGCGTCGCCGGAAACTCGGAAATGCCCGGGAGCATCATCGCGTCCCAGCGCATGGGGGTATTTCGAATACCACTATAGCGCCAGGCTTTGCCGGCCGTAAAGCGCCGGAGTGCAATGCGGCCGGTCAGCGCAACGCTTGCCAAGTGCCACTTGTCGCCCTAGATATGTATTCGTGATGCCGGTTTCTGCCAGCCGCCCATCCGGACTGGCGCGCACCCGTCGCGGGAGCCACGGCCTGGTCGCCACCAGCGATCGCGTGTCACGCTCGACATCAGCCTTCTTCAGCTGCGCCCTGGTCAATCTGGGCCTCGGCCTTACCGTGCCGGTGCTCGGGCCGGGCTGGCCGGCCAGGGTAGGGCAGCCTCGCGGCGGTCAACCTGCTCACCATCGGCTGGCTCACGCTCCTGATGTTCGGTGCGTTGTTCCAGTTCGTCCCGGTGATCGCCGGGCACAGCCTGCCGCGCCAGTTCCCTGCGCTGCTGACGCTGATCGGGCCGGGTGGGGCTTGGTCTGACGGTGGCGGGCTTCGCCGCGCTCGGCCGCAACGGTGCGGTGCTGCTGCCGACCGAGGGGCGCTCGTCATCGCCTCGACGGACTGGCCGAGCTCGGCGGTGGGTTCACGCTGACCACGATCGGTGTCTCCTGCGAGCTGCTGCCGATGTTCATGCTCGCCCCACATGATCGCGGGATGCTCGACGCGGCGGTGTTGCGGCTCGGAGAACCGGCGGGTTCCGGGCCGCCTCCACCGCAGGAATTGCCGGGCTTCTGTGGCCGGATGCATGGCTCGGCGCGGCGGAGCAGGCGGGGCGGGCTGCGGCCGGGCTCGCCCTTGCGCTCTATCTGTTCGACGTCGCCCGCCTTTATCGGGCCCGCAGACGGCGGCAGATCGAGCTGCACAACCGCGCCGCACTCGGGCTCGCCCTGGGGCCTGCCCTGGGGCCTGCCGCGGCAGGTGTGGCGGCGGGCCGGCTCGAAACGGCTGCGCCCGCGCTCGTGATGCAGCTCCTGCTCGGCTGACCACGCCGGGCCGTCCGGCGCAGGGCTACATCGTCGCAGGCGTGGAACGGCGGCTGACCGAAGAGGCCGGTGTGACCGGCGCCTATGTCAACGTCGTCTGGAGCCCCGCCTGATCGCCCCGGCGCATGTCGGCCGAGGCATAGGCCGTCTTCAACATCCGCGAGGACAGCGCATGAGCATCACCGATAGGGGCGACATCGCCCGCCCGGCCCGCCATCTGATCGAGGCGCTGCGCACGTTGGCTCTGTCCGGCGGACCGAGGTGGCCTGCCGCATCGCGGCCCGCGCCTGATCGCTGCTCCGCCGGTGCCGTGCGTGCGAGGCCGATGCGCTGACTGGGACCCTGCGCAGCCTCGGGCGCCGAGCCGGTCTCGTCCCCGACCAGATGCGAGAAGCGGGCCATGGCTGACGCGCATGTTTTTGACGACCGTACGCTGGTTCCCGTCGAGCGGGCACCGGCGCACGTTCGCGATCTACGAAGGGCCTACTCCCGGCGAGAACCTCGAAATGGTGGATTTTCGGGTTCAAATCGAGAACAGAAACCCACCAACGCTTAACCCTTCCACCGCTACCTTGCTGAGGAGCGGGAGCGGTAACATCCATTCCACATATTTAGCGGCCTTGCCAGGAAGTGGCGCCACCGATTGCAGTCACTCGGCTTAGCGCACTTGTCTCTCGACGGAGCCTCAGCCGGAGCTCCCTGATGTTCGCATTTGACCGGTTGCGCGTGCTGGTACGCAGCCTGCCTTGCGAGCCAGATCTGCAAATGGTGATCCCGCCGTCGGGCAGGAAGTTGAGAGCTTCGACACGAGTTCCGGCGTGATCTGGTGGTAGGTCAGCACCGCACCGCCATAGCGCCGGATGTAAGCCTCGGCCTCGGGGCGTTTTGGGAACGATGCGAACGTCGGTCCCATGTCGCCGAGCTGCGGCTGCCAAGCAACATAGAACGCCTTCCTGGCGTCGACGAAGCTTGCCGCGGCGTTGGACGGGTGCGCCCAGTCGAGCCCCGCGCTATTCTGAACGTACACGGCGCCTAACTGGTGCCTGACGTCCGGCCGCGTCACAAAAGAGAACACATCGCGGGTGGAACCGAATTTCAGCGGTGCTTTGGCCTCGCCGACGTATGCCTCGCCGCGCGGGCCCGGATAGCGGGTGATATACATGCCGCAGGTCGCGGACGTATCGCCGGCCTGGATTGCTGCGGCTGGCTGATCTGCGTAGTTCGCCTTTCGACCGCAGCTCAAGAGAAGACCTAGCGCAAGCGTTGCAGCGACCCGAGCTGCCCACGGCAGGCTGCCGGCACGGATACGTGTCACCGTCATATCTCCTGTTTTCGGAACGCGATCAGAGCGAGCGAGAACGGCAGCAGCGTCCAGGCCGTCGCCGCCCCCCACAGGACGCCGAGCGGATACGTCTGGCCGGCCGTCATCGAGAGAAAAAACGTGTTACCCGCACCTTGCAGGCCGACGAGATTGATCAAACGAAACACATCGACCGGATTGAGCAGCAACAGGTAGGGAAAGACCGCACGCTCGATCGCGTCGCCGCCGCTTGCCACCAGCACAAAGAGCAGTACGAGATCGAACAGGATCACCAGCAGGAACCAAGTCACCAGAGCCAAACCGGCCGCCCGTGCCTTTTCCCAGTTCAGCACGCTGATCAGGCAGCCAATGCCCGTGAAGCTCGCCCCGAGCAGCGATGCGCTCAGCATGAAGCCGCCGAGGTCCGCCCACACGGTGAAGCTTCGCGCGGCAGGTGTGAACGCTTGGCTGATGCCGCAGGCAAGGCCAAACCCGGCTACGATTGCCACCGCGAGTGTGGCGCTGTGACCAAGGAGCTTTCCGGTCAGCAACTCCGACGGAGCCAGCGGATAGCTGAGCAGCAGAAGCAGCGTGCCCGCCTCACGTTCCCCGACCACGGTATCGTAGGCGATCAGCAGACCCATGAGAGGAATGACAAAGGCGGCGAGCGTCGTGAGACTTGCCAGGATAGCTCCGAACGAGGTGAATCCGACCTTCCCCGCCGCGACTCCGCCAAAATAGATGATACTGAGCGCGAGCAGGATGAAAACCAGGCTGAGCCCGATAGTCCACCGGCTCCGCAGGTCGTCTCGCAATTCCTTGCCCGCCACCGTCAAGATGTTACCCATTTTACTCTCCTGCCGCCGGTCGGTGACCGCGGGAAATCCGCGCGTAGACCTCCGGCAGCGACGGCTCCTTCACCGCGATATCGACCAGACCCGGCAGTTCGAGGAGACGGCGGATGAGCTCGAGCTTGCGGTTGCGAGGTGCCTCCAGTTCGACTTCTGCGCCGGCAACCCCATCCTGCTTTATCACCCGCGCTGCGAGCGGCGGCTCCCCAAACACCACCTGAGACCCGTTGGTCACCCGCGCGCGGACGATGACAGGGAGGTCCGCGGCGTCGCGCATCTCCGCAACCGCGCCCTGCGCCACGATCCGTCCGTGTGACAATACGACGGCGCGGTCCAGATGGGGCTCGAGGTCGGCCAGCAAATGGGATGAGATCACGACCGTCTTCCCTTGATCGCGCAAGCCGTGCACCAGTTGCAGGAAATGCAGAATCGCCACGGGATCGAGGCCGCCCGTCGGTTCGTCGAGCAGAAGCAGATCAGGTGAGCCGAGGAGCGCCTGTGCGAGGCCGAGCCTTTGGCGCATGCCTTTCGAGAAGGTGTGCACGCGCCTGTCGGCGGCATCGGCCAGGCCGACCTCGCGGAGCAGCGTCACGCCCTCCGCAGCCGGTCGCTGCTTGAGCCTGGCGACATAGGCGATCGTCTCGCGGGCGGTCAGGTTGCCGTAGAACACGACGTTTTCCGGCAGGTATCCGACCTGGCTGTGAATCTGGCGCTGGGTTTCCGTGCGGACGGGTAATCCGAGAACCCGCACGTCTCCTGCGGTCGGGCGCACGAGGCCGAGCACGAGCTTGAGCAACGTGGTCTTGCCGGCACCGTTATGCCCTAGCAGGCCGACGACCTCGCCCGCGGGTATGGACGCCGAGATGCTGTCCAGCACCTGCGTGCCGTTATACCGCTTGCAAAGGCCCGTCACTTCAATGGCGTTGTCCATCGGCGAAGTTCCCTTGAGGAATGGGCGGCAATGTCGGCGGATGCATCAGCGGATGGCTGTCCTGCACACCGGGCGGGGTGAACACCGGAAAGGCTCTCTGGACATAGCGCAGGGCCAGCACCGCCGGGCTGCTCATCAGCAGCGCGGCGGTCGGATACTTCCACAGCAGAACATCGACGCCGTCATTGGGCCGATAGGGCACGTCGCCCATGCCGTCGCCGTTCAGGTCCCACCCACGATAGTCGCTCCAGTAGTTGCCGATACCGTGCCACGACCATTCCGAGAACGAGTTCTGGACGTATTTGACTTGGACACGATTGCCCACGAACGCATTGTCGTAGAACCGATCGTTGTCGGATCCGGCGGTTACATGAACGCCGATCCTGCAATCGGAAATACGGTTGCTGTGAAACCGGTCATATGAGGAATCATAGACGAAGAAACCCTTGCCTCCTGCGCCGAAGACAAACGCCCTGCCTGATTCTTCCTGGCCACGTATCGCCCACACGCGATTTCCGGCAAAATTACTGTAGGTGACGTAGTTCATCAGCATGCCGTACTGTGTATCGTCAGAGGCTTGGTTGCCGTGAACCGTGAGATGATCGGACATCATGAGCGCGAAGCCGGCCGTATTGCGGTAGCTGGCATTGTCAGAAAGGGTGTCATGGTTGGAATACATGTAATGGACGCCGTACCGGACGTCATGGATACGGTTGCCGATAATCCTGTTGTGCGGACTGACGTAGATGTAGATGCCATCTCGTGTATCGCCGACGTCGTTGCCCTCGACGAGGACGCCGGTATCGTCCCAGAGGTGGATCCCGTCCCCGCGGTCCGGGACGCGAAGCTCGGTCATACCGCGGATGCGGTTGTCAAGCACTCGCGTCCCGGCCGGCCCATCCAAATAAACCCCGAACAGCACATGTCTGAGGACGTTGTCCGCGATCGTGACATCCGCGGCCTTCTGATCGACAAATATGCCCGCGTTCTCCTTGGTAAGCGAGGCGCCCGAATTCTCGAGGACAAGCCCGCGCACCGTGACGTGTGACGCTGCGATCCGGATGACGTCCCCCTCTCCGTCGCCGTCGATGACGGCACCGTCCTGGCCGACCAACGTCAGTGGCTTGGTGATTATCAGTGTCCCGTGGTGAACTCCCGTGCCGACCGTTATTGTCGCCCCGGGGCTCGCTTCCGCAACCAATTGCGAAAGCGACGTGTTCCCTGCGGCAGCCCATGCTTTCCCTGTTGCAGGGAACAGCACAAGCCCAAGAAGACCGTAATGGATCAGTGATCGCACCATAACACGCCAGCGCGCTGGGCATTCCGGGTCTGCCCGAACCGGCAGACCCGGAACCGACGGCGGAAAATGATGTGCCGCCGCCGTCACGACCTTACGCCTTCACCAGCATCCTGCCCCGCATCTCCAGGTGGAGGGCATGGCAGAAGAACGTGCAATAGTACCAATATACGCCCGGCTTGTTGGCGGTGAAGGTCACGGAGGACGTCTCCTGCGGGCTGACTTCCATGTTGATGCCGTAGTTGGCAATACAGAAGCCGTTCGTGACGTTCTCGATCGTGTCTTGGCTGGTGACGATGACCGTGACCTCGTCACCCTTATTCACCTCGAAGCTGTCGAGGCCATATACCGGCGTGGCAAGGGTCATATAGACGCGCACCTTGTTGCCGTCCCGGATCACCTTGTTGTCCTTCTCCAGGACGATGCCGTCCTTGTTCGCCTGCTCGGCCGCTTCGGCAAAGAACGGGTCGCCGCGGTCCCAGACCTTCTTTACCTTGCCGAACAGGACATCGCGCTTGATGATGGCGCAGTCGTGCGGCTCCTGGAACTGCGGCGAGTCGGCAACCAGCTTCATCTCGTCGCCGGAGATGTCGATCAACTGGTCGTTGTTGGGATGCAGCGGGCCGACGGTCAGGAAGCGGTCCTTCGAGTATTTGTTGAGCGACACTAGCCACTTGCCGTCGGCGTCGCGTGTCTCGCCCATGGACGTATGATTGTGGCCAGGCTGGTAGGCGACATCCAGCTTCTGGCGGATGTAATTCACCTTCTCGCCCCGGTACGCCTTGATCGCGTCCTCGATGTTCCACTTCACGACCTGGCTGTCGATGAACAGCGTGGTGTAAGCATTTCCGCGTCCGTCGTAGGCGGTGTGCAGCGGGCCCAGACCGAGCTGCGGCTCGGCGACGACGACATCGCGCGGTTTCTTCAGCTTCCCGGCAAACCAGTCGTCGATCTTCGCCCAGGTTATCACCGTCGTGGTCGGCGACAGCTTGCCGCTGGCGGTGACGTACTTGCCGTCCGGGCTAGCATTGATTCCGTGCGGGTTCTTGGGGATCGGAACATAGAGCGTCAGGTCGGACCCGTGGCGGCCGTCAACCACCGGCACCTTGGAGTTGCCGATAGTCTTGTAGCGGCCCTTCTTCACCGCCTCCTCGATCCGCTTGAGGTTGAAGACCACGACCCAGTCGCGCTCGCTCTCCATCATGCCGGCGAGGTCGACGGCGCCCTCGCTGTTGTAACAGGTGGACACGGCATATTTTCCGTCATAGTCCGCCTCGGTGTTGTCAAGGTTACCATCCACCAGCGCCTGCCACGCGATCTCCATCGTGTCGCCGTCGATCGCCGTGAAGACGGTGAAATACTTCTTCGGATCGGCCAGATCACGGCCGTCGTTCGGATGTGGTACGCGGAACTCGGCGTTGCAAAAGACATAGCCCGTCCGCGGCGTGCGCTGGGGTCGCAGCCCGTGGATGGACTGGGCGTTGGGGATCGCTACTATCTTGTCGGTCCGCATGACGTCGCAGCGGATGCGGGCGACCCGGGTATGCGCCTTGTCATTCACGAAGATATAGCGACCGTCATAATGGCCGTCGGTCATGCTCATGTGCGGATGGTGAAGATCGCCACCGGGCGGGAAGCCCGGCCCAAGCACCCGCTTGCTTTCGTTGGTGATCCCCCAGCCGGTGGCGAAATCCGTGTTGAACACCGGGACCCGGATGATCTCGCGCATCGACGGCACCCCCATAATCCGGACTTCGCCGGACTGGCCGCCGCTCCAGATGCCGTAGTACTCGTCGAGCTGTCCGGGCGCCACGTAGTCCTTCGGAGGATTCGCGGCATCCGCTGCCTCCGCGTGGCGAGGTGCTACCAAGCCGCCGGCGAATGGGGCTGCCGCGCCGGCCAGTCCCGCGAGCGCCGCCGTGCCGAGCAGGGCACGCCGCGAAGCTCCTTTCGGCGTTTCCGTAGATGGCTCCGGCTGCGCCACGGCTGCCTCCCAGCATTGGGCAGCCGGTTCGGCGGGTTTGTTCTCGTGTGTGGTGTCTGTCACGTGAGGTCTCCTTACTGTCACGTCGGTTCCCCGGCTTGGGGTCCCAATCTTCTGACCTGGTCCTCGACCATTTATGGTGGCGGAGCGGCGGCAGCCTGCTTCTTACCGGCACCTGTTCCCGGGACCGGAGGCGCCCCCATCCTCTCGCGGCGCTTGCGCCGCTCGACCAGCGGGGGGCACTTGGCGTCGTTGTAGTACGTAACCTGGCAATCCAAGCAGTAGTGGCATTCGTTGATGTTGATCTGGCCGAGCGGGTTGATGGCCCGAACCTCGCATTCGTTAGCGCAGATCTGGCACGGGTGTCCGCATTCACGGCGCCGCCGCAGCCATTCGAACAAGCGGTAGCGCCCGGTAATCGCGAGTCCAGCTCCGAGGGGGCAGACATATTTGCAGTAGAACTTTGTGTTGAACGCGGAGACCAGCAGCAGCCCGGCCGCGTACAAAACGAAGGGCCATTGCCGCATGAAATGCAGATCGATCGCCGTTTTGAACGGTTCCACCTCTGCGTAGCGCTCGGCGAGGTCCACCGATTGCAACGATAGTCCGAACAGCACGAGCAGGATGACGTATTTCAGCGCCCATAGCCGCTCGTGCACGAAGGGCGGAAACTCGACCTGGGGAACGTGAAGCCACTTGGCGACTTTCGCGATCAGGGCCTGGATCGCGCCAAAGGGGCACAGCCAGCCGCAATATACACCGCGCCCGACCATCAGCACCGAGATGGCGACGAAGGTCCAGAGGATGAATATGAGCGGGTCCATGAGAAATATGGACCACCGGAAGCCGTTCAACGCCGCGTGGACGAAAGCCAGTATGTTCACCACGGAAAGCTGCGCGAGTCCGTACCAGCCGATGAACGCCGCCGTGTAGATCAGGTACCCCGTGCGCACCCGTTCCAGCAGGTGTGGACGCCGTACCAGCCAGTCCTGGAAGATCAGGATCAGGCTCAGAAACAGAAGTCCCGCTAGCAAGACCGCGATCTCGAACCGCTGCGCATACCAGATCCGTACCCAGAGCGGCGCATCCGCCGCCACGGTCGGTGCTGGCGGGCGCGTCAGATAAACTTCCGGCGTCTGATAGCTGGCGTTGAAGGTGGTGTAGATGCTCTTGAGCGGACCGACCTCGCGGCGCACCAGGAGTTGCAGAGTCCACGAGCGACCGGGATCGAAGCCGAAGCTGTGACGGATGATAAAGATACCCATCTCGCGAAACTGCGGCATCCCTGCCAGGCGGACGTCGGACAGCCGCCAGTAGTCGGAGTCATGAAACAGGATCATGCTCCGGTCCTGCATCACGTGGATACGGTCGAAAATCCCGCCTCGGACGTATCCGACGCCTTTGAAGGAGTAGATGCCGCTCGCCATGATAGCGATCGCCTGATCGCCAGGCCGCATATGCTTCAGCAGTTCAGCATAGCCCTGGTCGCCGAGCAGGTTACGTCCGATGGTCGGTGGGGTGATCATCGCGTAATAGAGATCGATGAACGTTGCGCCGGATTCGGCCGGCGTGGACGGGCTCGTCGGGCCCGGGAACAGGGGTGCAGGCATCCCCTTGAACGCCGTGGCCACTTGCCCGCGAGTGAGATGCAGGCGCCGAATCGCGCCGTTGCCGACCAACTGCGTCCAGTTCGCTGGCACGAAATAGATCATCCGGACCTTTGCAGTCGGTCCGGTGGCGCCAATCAGCCGGGCCGAGACGATCCTGCGCGAGGCAGCGATTTTCAGGGCCGAGTCCATGATCGTTTGATTGACGGCCATGGAGGTTACTGTCGCGCTGCTGATGGCATCGATCGGGATGCTGCCGGCGCCGCCGGTGTTCCCGACCACGATCCGGTCCGTCACCTTGTGTCCGATATAGCGCGCCACGAAGTCGTAAAGCCGCTGCACCGGAATGCCGACCAGCAGGATCGGCTCATGCTGCTCCAGCACCTTGGTACCGACGATGCGGCCGGTCTTGTCGATGCCGACCAGGACGTTCACCGGCTCACCTGAATAGGCGGGCACCGGTGCCACCATCTTGGTTTCGAACACGTAGCCGAGTACGCTCTTGCCCTTGTACACCGTGGCCGCCGGCGGCGAGCCCGCGATCGCACCGAAGACCGTGGCCTCGGGAAAGAACTTGTGGACCACTGGGTAGCGCGTGGCGATATCGGCGGGAGCGGCGCGGGCCGACGCTGCCGCCGCAATAGAGATCCCGATCAGCAGCACGAGCAGGCCCCACGCCGCCGCACGAGTCCGGGCCGGGAAGAACCGCGAGCAGTTCACAGGACCCGCGCCTCCCCCGCCACCAACGGCAACCCCTTCGAGCACCAGCGGGCGGTGCCGTCCCAAGAAAAGACCAGCCACTCGTTGCCGCGGGACTTCATGAGGTCGCGGGTGCGCGCGAGAGAGAGGGAAAACACCGCGACGCTTGCCGAGTTGGATTCCACTGCTTCCGGCGCAACGACGGTGACACTCGAATAGCTGTCGGGTGAGTACCCGGTGTGCGGATTGATGATGTGGAACAGGCGGCGGTCTGCCGAGAAGAACACCTCGTAGTTGCCGGAGGTCGAAAGTGCGGCGTTGCTGACGCGGATGGCCGCGGCGACCTGCGTCGTATGCAGCGGATCGACGATGCCGATGTTCCAGAAACGCTTGCCGTCGGGACGCGAGATCGCACGCAGGTCGCCGCCCGCATCGATCAGCCCGTCCTCAATGCCGTGGGCGCGGAGTGCGGCGATCCCCTGATCGACGACGTAGCCCTTGGCGATGCCGTCGAGTGTGATGCCGACGCCGGGGCGGTTGAGCCGGACCTCGCTGTCGGAAACGGCGACGGAGCGATAGCCGACGCGGCTCTCGCGGTCCGCGATCGCTGCCCGCAGGCGCGGCGTCAGGCGTACCGGCCTGCTCAGGGACAGAAAGTAGTCGATGACCGGCTGGACGGTAATATCGAAATCCCCGTCGGATGCTTCCGACAGAGCGACGGCGCGCCGCAGCACCTTTGTCAGATGCCGTGGCGGCCCGGTCAGTACGCCGGTGCGGTTGAGCCGCGCCACCGGGCTGCTCGCGTCGAAGCGGTTCAGAAGCTGCGCGACCGTCGTCATCCGGTCGAAGCTGGCGGTAATCGCTTGGCGCGCCGCATCTTCGCTATCGGCAAGTGCCGTGACCGCGACCGAGGTCTGCATGAGCGTCCGCTCGTGGCGGACCTCATACAGGTCGCGGGCGCGGCGGACTGCCATCCACCGGCCGACCGCCATGGCGCCGCCGGCCACGACCCCGCTCGCGGCGATCGCAAGCGCGTGCCGGCGCCCAAACGAAAGAGATTCGGCCATCACGGACCTTCCATCAGCGAAACCGAGGCGAGCCGGGCGCCGCCGGCGGTACAGGAGGGGACCCCGGCGCTATGCCTTGGGGCCGAACAGGACGCACCAGCCGTGCGGACTGATGCTGCCGGCAACGACCTGGCAAGTGCCCGGTGCGGTCGGTGTCTTTCCCGGAATGAAGTGGACGCAGCGGTCGCATTCCTGCTGCCCGTGCGGCTCGGGCTGGTACATCGCGACCGACTGCAACGCCTTTGCAGCCTCAGCGCGGCGAGGCCGAAGCACGGAACCGGCGATCGACACCCCCACCAGGACAGCGGCCCCGCGCGTGACGACGTCGCGACGGGAAGCGGTCGGGCAGGCAGGCGCCCTGGGATCTTCACTCTTCACGTATGCCTCCATTGGCACTGGATGGTGGAGAGCCGGGGCGGCGTCGTTCATAGGGCCGATCGGGTCTCTATCACCGGATGACGAAATTAGAATGACATCATTCGAATGCGGGTTGATTGATCTGGCTCAATAAGCCCAGAATGGTACGTTTTAGCACGAACCTCGACATGGTCAGTGTGGGGTGTACTAAATCGTGGTATTTCAAATGCCTATTGGGCGAACGTTGAGAGAGATGCCAAGCCATGCACCTGCCGCGATGCAGCACTACCATGATCGAATGCCGTGTCGGCGCGCAGCCCTGCCAGCTTGCGATGGATATCCATCGGCGACGCATCGCCGCGGCCGCGTCGGTACCGTCCGGAGCCGACAGAAACTGCACCTGAATGGCACGAAGCGATTGGACCCCGGCGTGCCCGGTCAGATTCGTTGGAGGTAACCAGCCATGCCGGCCATCCCGCGCTATCGTCCCCATCATGAGCTAACCCTATTGAGTGCCGGGTTTCGCCCGTTCTTTCTGCTCGCTGGGCTGGCGGCCGCTGTCGTACTGCCTAACTGACTGCACTGAGTGGCCCGGAAAATCAGTGCGTTACTCCTTGGTGGTGCGCTCTGATTTCACTCTAAGCACCGCTTGGTTGGGGAAATTCTGCCCTTACAGCCGCATAGTATGAACTGGATCCATCAGAATCCGGCACCGACATCGCACTTCAGCGTTGCCGGACACGGTGGCGCCATGGGATGAAAAGATGGTGCAATGCAGATTCGTCCCGGGAACCGCAGTCGAGCACGCCGGTCGGCGTTGGTGGGTGGCCCGGACGATGCCCGCGAGCTGGCAGCACCCAGAGCGCTGACCAAGCGGGGAAATCCGGGGCGACGTGGGGCTTGGCGCGCGGCGAGGCGAGGACGGCGATGGATGGCCCGCCCCCTTCGGCGGGGCACCGCAACACGGCGCGCAGCGTCCTTGACCGCCGCGAGCACGACGGCAGACTCGATAACACGGACGAAAAAAATACTTGCTCAACGTCACGGTATCTCATGGCGTGTCGTCCCCGCGGTTCGCCGGATCGATCGCGTAGACGATCGCCATGACAACCGCCGTGAGCACGACCCAGACCGTGACCCAGCCGAGCGGGAACGGCATGCCGAGGATCAGCGGGTGCACATGGTTGTGCACGACAGGACCGATCAGCATCCCGACGAAGGGAATGAGGGCAAGCCAGTGGATGAGCGTTCTCATGGCGTTTCTCCATACATCTGTCGTTTCGTGACCTGCCGGTGGTCTCGGGTCGCGAATTGATCCCCGGGCCCCCGCAGATGCGTTGGCGGCCAGCCGACGGATCCCTTGGGATACCCTGGCGCGATGCGACTCCGGACTGGAACAGCCGTCGGATCATCCCGCGATCATCCCGTCTGCGCGGCCACCGGCGCTCGCCGCCATGCGACCGCGGCGGCGACGAAGGCCAAGCTGGCAAGCAACAACCCGGCCGCCAACGCGAGCAGCAGTTCCGGGTGCCCCAAATCGATCTGGAATCCGAACGGAAGCGGCGTCAGCGCACTGCCCAGAGGAAGGCCGGCACTGACAAACCCGAAGACCTTGCCCACTTGCCCAGCGGGCGCGACGCTCTTCAGCATCACGTCGCGCGGGGCCCGGCTGGCCCCCACGGCGAGTCCCGAAGCGAACATCGCTCCCGCGATTGCGACCACCGGCAAAGGTAGCGCGCTCACGGCCAGCGGAAACGACGCCGAGACAATGGTGACTGCTACCGCAAAGCCGAGGACGTGACGCTTGAAGGCATCCGCCACGCCCCCCCAGAAGGACGCCGGCCGCGGCACCCACCGTGTAAGCAGTGAGCGTCGCCGAGGCAGCGGCGAGGCTGACCCCACCCACGCGATGCAGCACGGTAGTCAGCCAGGCCTGGATCCCGGAGTTGGACACTGCGCCCAGGGAGATAGAAGCCGAAGAACAGCAGGATGGGTCCGCTGACCAGGAGGCGCCCGCTGGAGACGGCCGGCGACCACCCGTCGCGCATCGGCAGGGGGGTCTCCACTTCCAGAATGCCGCTCTGTGCCAGCATTGCGCCAGCGACCGCCACACCGACCAATCCGACCGTGACCAGGCTCGCACGCCAGCCGATCGCGAGCAGCAGCAGCGCCATGATTGGCGGCGCGGCAGAGAAGCCGACGTTTCCGGCGAAGGTGTGCAATGCGAAGGAGCGTCCGATACGATCCTTCTCCACCGATCCGGACAAGATGGTGTAATTAGCCGGATGGGTCACCGAATTGCCGACGCTCGACACCACGGCACAGACAAGAATTTGCCAGAAGCTGGTGACGAAGCCCACGGCGGCGATGCCAAGCGACATCAGAGCCGCTCCGCCCACCAGATAATACCGTACCCCATGCCGATCGACCAGGAAGCCCACGGGGTTCTGGAGGATTGCCGTGGTCGCGGACATCAGTACCAGCACCAGACCCAGGGCGGCGAACCTGACATGGAACGCCGCCTCCCAAGCCAAAAACAGTGGCGGCAGGCAAAGCACGTAGAAATGCGCCAGAAAATGTCCGGTACCGATGAGGCCGTTCACCCGTGTCGTACGACTCAGCGTCATCGACGACAGTCCTTCACATCGCCGGCCAGTACCACCCCCCTTCGGCCGAATGGGATCGTATCGTCTGACGGCGCCCCACCCGGAAGATCAGCGCGCGGCTTACCTCCGCTGCCTCGCATCCCTGCTTCCGTAGCGGCGGATCAAGGGCGAAAACGATATCGCCCCCCTCCGCGCCGGCCCGCCCGGCGGGCGCGGATCGCGACTCCGTGGTTTCTACGTACCCGCCTCGCGTTCCGGCTGCGGTTCCGCTGTATCCAGCATCAGGGCGGCATGCGCATAGGCGCCGCCCGCACGCATCTCTGCGGCAACCCAGATGGCCTCCATCAGCTCCTGCTCGGTAGCCCCGGCGCGCAGCGCCGCCTTCGTGTGACCCTTGATGCAATAGGGACACTGCGTTACATGGGCCACCGCGACCGCGATGATTTGCTTCAGCTTCGCCGGTAGCGCGCCATCGGCGAACACCGCCTTGCCGAAGGCATCGAACGCAGCCTGTTGCGTCGGCGCCAGAGCCCGGCGGCGATCTGCCAGCTCGCGTGTTGCGGGAGGATACATTCTGTCGCTCATCTCCGTTCTCCATTCCTCGACGTCACGGCTTGTTATAGCCTCGGGTCTCGGCTTTCCGATCGCCCCAGACCCAGGCCGGTGGATCGCTTGCCGGGAAGGAGTTCCTCCGACGCCGTCTCCACCCGATCATCGCCGGTGGAGGGCATCGGCTTACCTTCCATGACCAGCATCCGGCGCATAATCTCGGCTGCTAGCTCCGCCTCAAGACCTCCCACCCTGCACTCAACGGCGTCGGAGGCGAAGGCAACGCGTGCGCAAAAAACGGTGTCCACCGCTTGCAGAGCAAGCTGCTCCAACGGATCCTCCGGCGCTTCCGCCCGCAAGCGGCGCAGCAAGGCAACCGCGACGTCGATGCGTGCCGTGCCAGCCACGTCGTTGCGTTGGTCCGTCATCATCGGTCCCCTTGGGATCAGCCGCGACCTTCCTTGTTGCTCGCGCGATCTGGAAGGTCATTTGGTGGCCGATCACGTTGCCTTCCATAAGGTCAATCAACTAAACCTTTCTCGTAACCTGAGCGACGCGGCGCGGGCGATAGTAGACGCGCTTTGTCAGGCTTGCCGTTCCATTCCTCGGCGTCGGACGGCGGGGTCTCCTTGCGCGTCAGATTGGGCCACACGATCGCATAGCTGCGGCTCGCCTCGACCCAGGCTGTGGCCCTCGGATCGCTGTCGGGCACGATCGCCTGGGCTGGACACTCCGGTTCACAAACACCGCAGTCGACGCATTCCTCAGCGTGGATCACCAGCATGGTCTCGCCGGCGTAGAAGCAGTCCACCGGACGGACTTCCACGCAGTCCATGAACTTGCAGCGGATGCAGTTCTCGGTCACGACATAGGGCATGGATCCCGCCTTCGGGTCACCCAGAACGGCATCCTCATCCGGCCCTGGCCGGCCGTCTTTGCGCCCGGACAAACACGGAGGTTCGCGTCTCGCATAACCGATGCGGCTGACGACGATTTGCTCGCGCGGGCCTGGGTGTTCGCCGGCCTTGATGCGAAAGCGCTCGCCGAGGTCACGGCTGGGGCAAGCAAGATCGCGCTCACGGCGGGCAAGTCATTTTTCGCCCAGGGAGACCCCGCGAGGGCGTTCTTCGTGCTGCGGGAAGGCCGGGTCCGCATCATCCAGGTCACGCCTGAGGGACACTTGGTGACCCTCCGCTACATCGGTCCCGGGCAGATGTTCGGTGCCGTGGCGCTGTTCGCCGGCGGCCCCTATCCGGCCTCCGCATTCGCGGTCTTGGCTTGCACGGCCGCGCGATGGGACCTGGGCCTGGCCCACCGGCTGGCCGAACGCCACCCCGGTATCCTCGCCAATGCCCTGGCGATCGTCGGCGGACGGTTGCAGGAAATACAGGACCGCTATCGCGAACTTGCAACCGAACGGGTCGAACGCCGCATCGCCCGGGTCGTGCTGCATTTAGCGCAACCGCGCGATGGCGCTGATCCAGGCCGGGAGATCGACTTCCCCGTATCCCGACAGGACATTGCGGAAATGGCGGTGGCAACGCTGCATACGGTCAGTCGCATCCTGAGCGGTTGGGAACAACGCGGGCTGCTGGAGAGCCATAGGATGCGAATCCGGATCGCCCAACCTGCCGCCGTGCTGGCCATCGCCGACGATCTTCCGGAACGCGCTCCTCGCCCGAAGTAACGGCGTGAGCCGGATACTCAGGGCCATCGCTTACTGCACCAAAGGCGATGCCGCGGCCACCAGATCCACCCCGTCGATCTCGGCCTGCCCGGCGAGGATGGCGACATATTGGGTCATGGCCCGCTGCTGCACGGACACTGTCAGCTGCTCGGAGATCTGCGTCCCCACTGCTGCGAAGGGGATCACGTCCCCCTCGATCCGGTGATCGATGGCAACGATGTGGAAGCCGTAGCGCGTCTTCACGAGGTCGGGGAGGATGCCGGTCGCACTGCCTGCGAACAGCGCGGCTTCGAACTCGGGCACCGTGTCACCGCGACCGACCTGCCCGAGATTTCCGCCGAACAGGCTCGATGGACAATTCGACATCTCGCGCGCGCGCTCGGCGAACCGATCCGGGCTTTCACGCAGCTCGGCCAGCGTGCGCTCGGCAAGAGCGCGCAGATGGTTCACGAGCACGCCCGGCGCCATCTGGAACAGGATGTGGCGAAGGAAGACCAGATCGCCCCTGCGGAATTCATCCTGATGGGTGTCGTAGTAGCGACGGCACTCCGCTTCCGTCGGCGCGGGAACCTTGACCTCCTGATCCAGCAAATGCTCGATCGCGGTGCTGATATCAGAGTTCATCGACAGTCTCCGCGGCGAGCAAGCCCGCAGCGACCGCGCGCTGTCGCAGCAGTTCCCGTATTGCCGCGAGCTCCGGGCTCGGCCAGGCTCCAGGATCAACCGTGACGTCATTGATCCGCACCGTCACAACGGGCTGACCTTGCGGGCCCGCGCTGACCGCGGCGAGCGCACGATCTGGTATGGCCGGAACAGATAGGCCAGCGCGCCGATCCCGCTCCAGATATGGACCATGCGGGTGAACGGGGAGATCAGGAAGATGGTAAAGCCGAGCAAGATGTGCAGCCGATAGACCAGCGGCACCCCGATCAGCAGCGCGGCCACACCGCCATGAAACGTCACGACGCCCTTCACATAGGCGACCAGGGTCATGAACATCGCACCATCCATATGCTGCGCTGACAGCGGCACCGTCAGCAGGCCGAGCGCAAGCTGGAGCCAAAGCAACAGGATGACCGCGATGTCCCATTTGCGGCTGTTGCTGCGGACGCGCGGGTCGGCGAGGCGGCGATGGATCAGGATCGACAGCCCGACGATGGCGACCGCCCCGGCGATGCCGCCCGTCACCATGGCCAGAAGCTGGTGCTGGGTCGGGTCCAGCAGCCAGTCAAGCGCCCAATCGGGCGTCAGAAAGCCGACGAAATGGCCGGCAACCACGACCAGAACCCCGTAATGGAACAAGTTCGAGCCGAGGCGCAGCTCGCGCTTGCGCAGGATCTGCGACGAGTCGCTCTTCCACGTGTAGGGCTCGCGATCGAAGCGGATCAGGCTGCCAAGCAGCAGGATCGCAAGACAGACATAAGGGTAGATGCCGAACAGGAACTCGTTCAGGAGACCGGCGTTGATCATGGCTTGCTCCCGGGCAGGCGTGGCAAGGCGACCGGGTGATCGGCCGCCAGAATGGCGGCGTCGGGGTCGAAGGCGGGGCGCTCGGACCAGTCGCGGTCGAGGTCGATCCGTTCCGTCGGGCGCTTGGCGGCGCGCACCGGGTCGAGCGGGGCGGCTCCGGCAATGGCCAGCACCGCTTGCAGCACGGCCGCATAGCGGCTCTCGCGCTTCAGCAGCGCCTCGCCGATCTGGCGGAGGATATGGGCGCAGTCGCCGAGCATATCGCGGATTTCGGCCATCTCCCGGCAGCTCAGGTATTCCAGCAGCACCGGCAGGTGGTCCGGCAGTTCAGGAGTATTCAGGTTGAACCCGGCTCGGTCATAAAGCTCCTTCAGCTCCACCATCGCCTGCCCACGGTCGCGCGCATCGCCGTGCAGGTGTTCGAACAGATTGAGCGAGGTGGCGCGCCCGCGATCGAACAGGTCCACGTAGCATTCCTCGACCTCAAGCTGGTCCATCGCGACAAGCTCGTCGAGCAACCCTTGCAGCGCCGCGCGGTCGGACGCCGGGATGGATCGGCAATCGTGCAGAACCGTGGCAATCTCCGGCAGCGCCTGGCGCACCTCCGGACGCGGGTAGCTCAACAGCGCGCCGAGGGCGCGAAGAGCAAGCATCGCCATGCTGGCCTCCTACGTGTCCAGCATCCGGATCGGGGTCAGCTTGCGTCGGCCCATCTTGCCGCCGAACAGGCTGGAGTGCGGGTCGCCCGCGTCGCACCCGTTGCCGAACGAAAAGCCGCAATTACCGCGCAGTTCGTAGGCGTCGTCGGCTTGCTCGCGATGCGAGGTCGGGATCACGAAGCGGTCCTCGTAGTCGGCGATCGCCAGATAGCGGTGCATCTCCTCCACCTGCTCCCGTGAAAGCCCCGCCTGTTTCAGCACGGCGAGATTATCCCCGGCGCCGAGCTGGCGGTCGCGGTAGAAGGCGCGCATCGCCAGCAGACGTTCCAGAGCGGACACGATCGGCGGTTCCGCGCCGGCAGTCAGCAGGTTCGCGAGATAGCACACCGGAATCCGCAATGAGCGGACATCGGGGAGTTCGCCCACGCTCTCCACCGTGCCCGCGTTGGCGTGGGACTGGATCGGCGACAGTGGCGGCACGTACCATACCATGGGCAGAGTGCGATATTCGGGATGCAGCGGGAAGGCAATCCGCCACTCGACCGCCATCTTATAGGTGGGTGATCGCTTGGCGGCCTCGATCCAGGCATCCGGCACCCCGTCGATGCGTGCCTGCGCCGCGATCACCGGGTCGTTGGGGTCAAGGAAAAGATCGAGCTGCGCCGTGTAAAGATCCGCCGGGTTCTCGACACTCGCCGCGGTTGCGATCCGGTCCGCGTCGTAGAGCAGCACGCCGAGGTAGCGAATACGCCCCACGCAGGTCTCCGAGCATACGGTCGGCTGGCCGGATTCGATGCGAGGATAGCAGAAGATGCATTTCTCCGCCTTTCCCGTGGTCCAGTTGTAGTAGATCTTCTTGTACGGGCAGCCTGAGACGCACATCCGCCAGCCCCGGCACTTGTCCTGATCGATTAGGACTATCCCGTCCTCCTCCCGCTTGTAGATCGAGCCCGAGGGGCAGGAGGCCACACAGGTGGGGTTGAGGCAGTGCTCGCATAGCCGCGGCAGGTACATCATGAACGTGTTCTCGAACTGTCCGTAGATATCCTTCTGGACGGCTTCGAAATTGTAGTCCTGCGAGCGCTTGCTGAATTCGCCGCCCAGAATCTCCTCCCAGTTCGGTCCCCACTCCACTTTTTCCATCGTCCGGCCGCTGACCAGCGAAATCGGCCGGGCTACCGGGGAGGTCGGCTGCTCCGCGGCAGTATGCAGGTTCTCGTAGTCGAAGGTGAACGGTTCGTAGTAATCGTCGATCTGGGGCATATTCGGGTTGGCAAAGATGTTCGCGAGGATCGCCCATCGGCCGCCCTGTTTGGGCACGATCCGGCCGCTCCGCTTACGCACCCAGCCGCCGTTCCAACGGTCTTGATTCTCCCAATCCTTGGGATAACCGATGCCCGGTTTCGTTTCGACATTGTTGAACCAGGCGTATTCCATGCCTTGGCGCGACGTCCACACGTTCTTGCACGTCACGGAGCAGGTGTGGCAGCCGATGCATTTGTCGAGGTTCATGACCATCGCGATCTGCGCACGGATTTTCATGACTTTACGTTCCTCCCTCTCGCTGTCACGTGTTAGCCGGGGCCGATTCCGGCGGGTCCATCCAGTCGACCTTCGCCATCTTGCGGACGATGACGAACTCGTCGCGGTTCGACCCGACCGTGCCGTAATAGTTGAAGCCGTAGGATAACTGGGCGTAGCCGCCGACCATATGGGTGGGTTTCACCAGCACGCGCGTGACCGAGTTGTGGATACCGCCGCGTGCCCCGGTGATCTCGCTACCCGGAACGTTTATGATCTTTTCCTGCGCATGGTACATAAGGCATATACCCTCCTGCACTCGCTGGCTGACCACGGCCCGCGCGGTGATCGCGCCGTTCAGGTTGAACAACTCGATCCAGTCGTTGTCCACGACTCCCGCCTTGCGCGCGTCAATTTCGGAAATCCACACGATCGGGCCGCCGCGCGACAGAGTGAGCATCAGCAGGTTATCGGTATAGGTCGAATGAATACCCCATTTTTGATGCGGAGTGATGAAATTCAACACCACTTCCGGCTCGCCGTTACCGCGCTGACCAAGCAGGGCGTTGACGGTCCGTGTATCGACCGGGGCCCGGTACAGCGCAAAACTCTCCCCGAAATCGCGGAACCATGCATGATCCTGGAAGAACTGCTGGCGGCCGGTGAGCGTGCGCCAGGGGATCAGCTCGTTTACGTTGAGATAGCCGGCGTTGTAGCTGACCTGCTCGCTCTGGACGCCCGACCAGGTGGGGGAGGTGATGACCTTGCGAGGCTGGGCGACGATGTCGCGGAAGCGGATTTTTTCATCCTCCCGCGCTGCAGCAAGATGGCGATGGCTACGGCCGGTCTTGTGGCCGAGCGAGTTCCACGCCTTCACCGCGACCTCACCGTTGGTCTCGGGCGCCAGGTAGAGGATCACCTCGGCCGCATCGATATCGGTGTCGATCCGCGGTCGCCCCTTGGTCGGGCCATCCTCCGTCACCGTGCGATTCAGGGCTTTCAGTCCTGCCACCTCCGCCTCGGCGCCCCACTCGATGCCCTTGTCCTCGTTGCCCAGTTTCTCGACCAGCGGTCCCAGGGCGGTGAAGCGCCGATAGGTGTTGGGATAGTCCCGCTCGGCCACGCTGATCCGCGGCGCGGTCACGTCAGGAACCAGATCGCATTCGCCCTTCTTCCAGTCCTTCGGCGCGAAGGGCTGGCCCAGCTCCGCCGGCGTGTCGTGCATCAACGGACGTGAGCACTACGTCGCGCTCCACACCAAGATGACCCGCACAGAGTTCCGAGAACCGGCGCGCGATGGTCTTGTATGTCTCCCAGTCGCTGCGCGACTCCCACACCGGGTCCACGGCCGCCGAAAGCGGATGTATGAACGTGTGCATATCAGAGGTATTGAGGTCGTTCTTCTCGTACCAGGAGGCCGTCGGCAGGACGACGTCGGAGTAGAGGCAGCTCGTTGACATGCGGAAATCGAGCGTCACGACCAGGTCGAGCTTCCCTTCCGGCGCCTCATCGTGCCAGACGATTTCCTCTGGCTTTCGCGTGCCGCTCTCGCCGAGGTCCTTGCCTTGCAGGCCATGCCGCGTGCCCAGGAAATGCCGCAGGAAATACTCGTGCCCCTTGCCGGAGGAGCCGAACAGGTTGGAGCGCCAGATGAACAGGTTGCGTGGGAAGTTTATCGGGTTATCCGGGTCTTCGCAGGCCATGCGCAGATCGCCGGAGCGGAGTTCGCGCACCACGTAGTCTTGCACGCCAAGCCCAGCCTTTTCCGCTGCCGCCGCGAGGGTGAGCGGGTTGGCGGCGAGTTGCGGCGCCGTAGGCAGCCAGCCCATGCGTTCAGCCCGCACGTTCATATCGATCAGGGAGCCGCGGTAGGCGGCGGGATCGGCAAGCGGGGACAGCAGTTCGTCCACGCCCACGGTTTCGTATCGCCACTGGTCGCTGTGCGTATAGAAGAACGAGGTTCCGGCCATCTGCCGTGGCGGGCGCACCCAATCCAACGCGAAGGTCAGCATCGTCCAGCCGCACAGGGGCCGCAACGCCTCCTGCCCGACGTAATGCGACCAGCCGCCGCCCGACACGCCGATCGTGCCGCACATCATCAGAAAGTTGATGACACCGCGGTAGGTCATGTCCTGTTGGTACCAGTGGTTCACGCCGGCGCCGATGATCACCATCGAGCGCCCATGGGTCTTCTCTGCATTGGCAGCAAAGCCCCGTGCCACTTCCACTGCACGGGCCGCGGGAACGCCGGTGATCTGCTCCTGCCAGGCCGGCGTGTACGGCACGAGGTCCGAATAAGATCCGGCACACGCGCCGCCAAGCCCGCGGTCTAGCCCGTAATGCGCGCACATCAGGTCGAACACGCTCGCTACGACACCGTCCCCGTCGGCCAAGGCAAGCCGGCAAACCGGCACGTTCCGCACCAGGACGTCACCGCCCTGGTCGCTGGCCGTGAACCGCTCGTGCGGCCGGCCACCAAAATACGGAAACGATACCTCCAGTACGTCGTCGCGCCGATCGATAAGACTCAGCGCGAGGCGCACATCGTTGCCCGTGGCACCGTCCTTGGCCTCCAGATTCCAGAGTCCCTCGGACTCCCCCTCGGTCGGCCAGCGGTAGCCGATCGAACCCCGGGGAACCACAAGGATCCCGCTGTGTTCGTCGATCCCCACGGTCTTCCAGTCCGCTCGACCGGTCTCGCGCGGGGTTCCCGGCAGATCGCTCGCGCGCAGGAACCGGTCCGCAACCCAGCGCGTCCCCTGCCGGCGCAGCCGGACCAGCATCGGCAGGTCGGTGTAGCGCCGGCAATAGTCCTGGAAATAATCCACCTGGCGGTCGAGGAAGAACTCCCGCAGCACGACATGCCCCATCGCCATGGCCAGCGCGGAATTGGTGCCGGCCTTCGGATGCAGCCAGAGATCGGAAAGCTTGGCAACTTCCGAGTAATCCGGCGTGATCGCCACCACCTTGGTGCCGTTGTAGCGCGCCTCCACGAAGAAGTGCGCGTCCGGGGTCCGCGTCTGCGGCACGTTGGAACCCCAGGCGATGAGATAGCTCGAATTGTACCAGTCGGCCGACTCCGGAACGTCGGTCTGCTCGCCCCAGGTCTGCGGACTGGACGGCGGCAGATCGCAATACCAGTCGTAGAACGACAGCATGGTGCCGCCGATCAGGCTGAGATAGCGGGCGCCTGAGGCGAAGGAGACCATCGACATCGCAGGAATTGGCGAGAAGCCGGTGACGCGATCCGGACCGAAGGTCTTGATCGTGTAAACGTTGGCCGCGGCGACGATCTCGCTGGCTTCGTCCCAGGTCGCGCGGACGAACCCGCCGCGGCCGCGGATTTCCTTGTAGCGCCGCGTCTTCGCGGGGTCGGTCACGATCGACCCCCATGCCTCCACCGGCGGCAGGGTCTTGCGCGCTTCACGCCACAGGCGCAGCAGGCGGGAACGGACCATCGGATATTTGAGTTGGCTCGCACTATACAGATACCAGCTATAGGATGCGCCGCGCGAGCAGCCTCGCGGCTCGTGGTTCGGCACGCCTGGCCGGGTCCGCGGATAGTCGGTCTGCTGCGTTTCCCAGGTGACGACACCGCCCTTGACGTAGATTTTCCAACTGCAGGAACCGGTGCAGTTCACGCCATGGGTGGAGCGAACGATCTTGTCGTGCTGCCAGCGCTGGCGGTACCCCTCCTCCCAGTCGCGGTTCTCACGCCGCACTTCACCGTGCCCGTCAGCGAATTTCTCACGCTCGTGCGTAAAGTAGGTCAGCCGGTCCAGGAAATGGCTCATGGGCTGTACCTTCACGGGGTTCGTGTCTGCGTGGTCAGGAAGCCGTCAGCGTGGTCCAACCGGGCCCGATCCTTTGTGGATCAGGAGGTCGCGCAGCACGACTGCGTCGTTGTGTTCCTCGTCCCGCGCACCGAATACCAAGGTGACCGTGCCCTTCCTAACCAGATCTCGAAGCAACGCGATCTCCATTGCATGTGCACGGAGTTCTTCCGCATAGCGACGGCGGAACTCCGCCCAGCGGACCGGGTCATGGCCGAACCACTGACGCAACTCGGTGGTCGGGGCGATGTCCTTCAACCAATGGTCGATCGCTGCGGCCTCCTTGCGCACGCCGCGGGGCCAGAGCCGGTCAACCAGGACCCGCACCCCGTCTTCGGGTGTCGGGGGGTCGTAGGCCCGCCGCAGCCGGATATGGCCGGCGGAAACCGGGGGCTCCGTCATGCGCCACCCTCCTGTTCGAACGCCGCCTCGGCGCGGAGGCTGTCGCGGTCGCGGCCGACCGTGACGACGGCGTGTCTGCGACCACCGCGCCAGAAGGTGGCCTTGCGGTCATGGGCTGCCGGATCGCCGTCGATGTCAAGCCGGTCCCAAGTGTCGACATCAGCGACATAAGCGATGGTCGTATCGTAGTGCGGGCTCCGGAAGAACGGCACTGCGTCGAAGCGCTGATGCTGCATGAGCATGTTGCGCGCGGCTACCTGCCCCTGGCGCTCGGCGATCGCCCAGTGCTCGACCCGGAGTAACTGCCCGATCCCAGTATCGGGCCGACGAGCGCTATCACTGGCGGCGACGATGCCCTCGATACCAGTAGCCAGATGCGCGTCCGCAACAACGCGATGGTCGGTGGTCAGACCTGCCCACCCGGCGAGCGTGACGGCGGGCCGGACGCCGATGCCAGCCGCCACCGAGGCGGCGGCCATGCCCTGCCCGGTGGAAAGTATCACGGGTTCCCGGTGCGGTCGCTGCGACGATCGTACCGAGGTGGAAGATCACGCAGTGGCCAGCGCACGAGCGGCTTGCCAACAGGCATGAAATCCGGTAGCATCATGGAAAATATCGTAATACGATGGACTTTAAGAATTCACGCTGCGGAGGAGCGATCGATGTTCCAGCAGGTGCTCAATCCGACCGGAAACCTGTTCGTCACCTGGCTGGTGGCGCTGGTACCGGTGATTCTTCTGCTCGTGCTGCTCGCCGTGTTCCGGGTATCGGCTTGGCTCGCCACTCTGATCGGCTCGCTGGTGACCCTGGCGATCGGCATTCTGGTGTGGCGGATGCCACTCGGAGCCGGCGTCCAAGCCTACGTATACGGCTCGCTGACCGGCGTTTGGGCGGTGGACTGGATCACCTTCTGGGGGGTGATGCTGTTCAACACGCTGACGATCACCGGCGTGTTCGAGCAGTTCCGCCTCTGGCTGACCGCCCAGGGCACCGCGGATGTGCGGGTCCAAACCATCCTGTTCGCCTGGGCGTTCGGGGCGTTGCTGGAAGGGCTTGTCGGCTTCGGCTATCCTTGGGCCTTTGTGGCGCCGATCCTGATCGCCCTCGGCATCCCGGATCTCGACGCCATCCGAGTGGCGGCGCTCGCCAACAACGCCCCGGTGTCCTATGGCGCGCTGGGCGTTCCGATCATCGCGCTGGCCGCCGTGACCGGGTTGCCGTTGCTCGCGCTCTCCGCGGCAGTCGGCCACATCGTGGCGGTGCTCGCCCTCGCCCCGCCCTGGGTGCTGATATACCTCGTCAGCGGCAAGCGCGGGTTCCGAGGCGGCTGGCCGCTCGCGGTGGTGGGGTCGCT
The DNA here is from genome assembly GCA_963832525.1 of uncultured Pseudomonadota bacterium. Taxonomy (GTDB): domain Bacteria; phylum Pseudomonadota; class Alphaproteobacteria; order Acetobacterales; family Acetobacteraceae; genus JAJZVS01. The sequence goes on along the minus strand of CAWHUC010000005.1, from coordinate 9,181 downwards.
CGGCTACATCGCCGGTCAGTTCCCGGTCGCGGTCTATCTTGGCCCCTACCTGCCGGATGTCACCGGCGCGATCGTCTGCTTTGCCGCGCTGCTCATCCTGCTCAGGTTCTGGCACCCCTCGGAGGTGCTGGGCTTCGGCGGCGCCCCGCTCAGCGTGGAGGCCCAGATGCGCTACCTCGGCGGCCATGGGCTGTCGGCGCGCCAGGTATCGCGCGCCTGGCTGCCGTTCATCGGTACTGATCGTGGTGGTGGTGCTGTGGACCGGCCCTTGGTCCTCCCTGCCGAGCATCGCGCTGTTCAAACTCGGGGTGGCGGCTGGGTCCTCGATCCACCAGGGCGCCAAAGTGCTGGCGGTGTTCGTGTTCTCGCCGTTCATCGGGGGTACCGCGATTTTCGTCTCCTGGCTCGTCACCACCCTGCTGCTGGGCGCAAAGGTCGCGCAGGTGCGCGATGCGTTCCACCGTACCTGGACCCAGATGTGGGGGGCGCTGCTGGTCGGCGTGTTCATCTTCGGGTTGGCGTTCGTGTTCAACTATTCCGGCATGGCCGCCTCGCTCGCCACCGGCTTCTCGAAGATCGGCGTGTGGTTCATCGTGGTAGCACCGATCCTCGGCTGGATCGGGGTGGCGCTGTCAGGCAGCAATACCTCCACCAATGCCATGTTCGGCTTCTTCCAGGTTACGGTCGGGCGGCTGCTCGGCTTCCCGCCGCTGCTGCTGCCCGCGCTCAACTCGGTGGGAGCCGAGGTCGGCAAGCCGGTGGCGCCGCAGACTGCGAGCGTGGGCGTCTCCACCAGCCGCTTCGTTCGCAACGAGGGCGAGGTGATCCGCCACAACATGGCTTGGACCTTCATCGCGTTGGCCTATCTGATCGTGATCGGCATCCTGTTCTACCTGTTTGCGCCCGGGGTGATGGCGCTGCCGGCGTAAACCCGACCTCGAGGTCTGCGCACGGCTGGCTGGCCATGCCGCGTTGCCCCCGGACCCCTGCGGCAGCCTCGACCCTATCTGGCCCGGATTTCTCACAAGCGTGCGCACGCTCCTGGCGCAACGGAGGATCGACATCGCGCTCGGCTATGAGAGCCTGACCGACCACGACGAACTGCGGCACGATCCGGTGCCGGCGGTACTGGCAAGGAAGCTCGCCGCGCGTCGGTCAGACTGCGCGGCACTGGCGGGCGCAAGCACCCTGGACCGGCTGGAACTGCGCCGGGCCGCGCCGAGCCGCTACCACAGTTCAGCCATGACGACGCCGCCATCGAGGCGCTGTTCATCGATCTGTTCCTCAAGGCGCCCCGCCACACGCCGCAGCAGATCATCCTCGATCTCGATGCCATCGATGATCCGCTGCATGGACACCAAGAGGGCCGGTTCTTCCACGGCTACTGGGGCGATCGCGAAGGTGGAGCGGATCGCCGCGCAGATCCGCCTGCGGGCCGATCCCGACTTCGCCCGTGAAGACCTGAGGCGAGGGCTGCCCAGTTTGCACCGCCTTCGTCGCTGCCGGCGAAGAGGCTGTTCTTTCTCGACAGAGCGACCGGCCGCATGGCGCGCTCGACGCGGTTGGTGTCGCGCTCGATGTTCCACGAGAACGTCGATCGCCGCATCTTGCTCGGCGCGCTCGCCATCCTGGCCGGGGCGGCGCTTCTGTCCTGGCAGGGCGGCCCCGCGGGCGTCGGCTGGGGACGTTGCTGATCGCCGGCGCCTGCCTCGCCTAGGGCATCGACAATAACCTGGCGCGCAAGCTCAGCGGCGCCGATCCGGTGCAGATCGCGATGCTGAAGGGGCGGCGACCAGCGCGGTCAATCTCGGCCTTGCGCTGACGTGCGGGGCCGTGCTGCCGGCCCCCGTCACGCTGCTGGGCGCCGGGCTGATCGGCTTCCTGGGCTATGGCGTCAGTCTGACATTGTTCGTGCCGGCGTTGCGCCGCCTCGGAACGGCGCGCACGGAGGCATATTTCTCGACCGCGCCCTTCATCGGCCGCGCGGTCGCCGTGGGGCTGTTCGGCGATCCGATCACCGCCCGCCTGCTTGGCGCGGCGCTGCTGATGGCGATCGGAATCACCCTGCACCTGCTTGAGCGGCACGAGCATGAGCATGTGCACGACGAGATGGTGCACGAGCACGCGCATGTGCATGACGCACACCACCAGCACCCCACAACTCCGGAGGATCCGCCAGGCGAACCACACCTGCACCTCCATCGCCACCCGCGGCTGGTGCACCGCCACCCGCATCATCCCGACCTGCATTACAGGCGCGAGCACGCGGGCTGACGCCGTAGAGCGGCACACGACGGGTAACCACCGAACTCGTAGGGACGCAGATGTACGCATCGCCGCTGACATCCGGCGATGATCTCGACTGCGTGGCGGGCCAAGGCGCCAACGAAAGCGCAGATCATCGTCGGTCGAACGAGCCATCGAACATGCCGGCGAACCTACGAGTTACCAAGGAACTGCCTTGGCACTGCGGAAACGCGAGGCGACAAGCCAGTTGTGCGTGACGTTGCCGTGCCTGGCCGAAAAACAGTGGCACTGTGAACGCAGTCGATAACCCAATGTGATCACAATGTGATCGTGTCCCCCCTGATGGTGTAGGAGCTGTGGGTAAGTGGCCCGCCGGAGCAACCGCCAAGAATCTGGCGCAGGCGGGCCACTTACCCACAGCGGCGGCCACCGAGGTGGTCACCGTGGCGGCTCCGGGTAGGGTTGGGTTGCGAGACGCAACCCCAACCCGAGGACCACCACGATGACCAACGACAAGATCGCGCTGCGCGAGCTTCTGGAAAAGGGTTCCGACGCCAGCTTGCTGCGCGAGATGATCGGCTTTGCGGCCGAACGGCTGATGGCGCTGGAGACCGAGACGCTGTGTGGCGCCGCCCCCGGCGAGCGCACCATCGAGCGGCGCAACCAGCGCAACGGCTATCGTGACCGCGACTGGCAGACCCGTGTCGGCACGATCGAGCTGCGGATCCCGAAGCTGCGCCACGGCGCCTACTTCCCCGCCTTCCTGGAACCCCGTCGGATGGCAGAAAAGGCCCTGACTGCGGTGATCCAGGAAGCCTATGTCCAGGGCATCTCCACCCGCTCGGTGGACGAGCTGGTGAAGGCGCTCGGCATGGAGGGGATCAGCAAGAGTCAGGTTTCCCGTCTGTGCGGCGAGATCGACGAACGGGTGCAGGCCTTCCTCACCCACTCGATCGAGGGCGAGTGGCCATATATCTGGCTCGATGCCACCTACGTCAAAGTCCGGCGCGATCACCACATCGTCTCGGTAGCGGTGATCGTCGCCGTCGGCGTGAACACCGACGGACGGCGCGAGGTTCTCGGCATGACGATCGGCCACAGCGAGGCCGAGCCGTTCTGGGTGGAGTTCCTGCGCAGCCTGGCCCGGCGCGGCCTGCGCGGCGTCAAGCTGGTGGTCTCCGACGCCCATGAGGGGCTGAAGGCGGCCATCACCAAGGTGCTATGCGCCACCTGGCAACGTTGCCGGGTGCACTTCATGCGCAATGCGCTCGCCTATGCCGGCAAGACCCAGCGGCGCATCGTCTCCGCCTGGGTCGGCACCGCCTTCGCCCAGGACGACGCCGCGGCGGCCAGCACCCAGTGGCGCAAGGTCGCCGACCAGGTGCGACCCCGTGTGCCGAAGCTCGCCAGCCTGATGGACGAGGCCGAAGTCGACGTGCTGGCCTACATGGGCTTCCCGACCCAGCATCGCGCCAAGCTGCACTCCACCAACCCGCTCGAACGCCTCAACGGCGAGATCAAGCGCCGCAGCGATGTCGTCGGGATATTCCCCAACGCTTGGGCTGCGAAGCAGACCAAGGCGGTGACCCGACTGATCGGCGCCCTACTGCTGGAACAAAACGATGAGTGGGCCGTCCAACGCGCCCGCTACATGAGCCTGGAAACCATCGCCCCTTTGAGCGATGATCCCACCGTCAGCCTGCCCGCCCTGGCAGCCTGATCCGAGGCAGCTCAACCCTGCCCAGGAGCAGCGCTCCTACACCACGAAACGGGACACGATCATGGACTACATGCTCAAACGATGGCAGGCGTTCACGCGCTTTCTTGACGATGGGCGGATCTGCCTCACGAACAACGCCGCCGAAGTAAGCGTCCGGTCTGGACCGAGTGGCGCTGGTCGCGCTGAGCGCTGATCCTGTCTTCGCGGGGAGCTCTTTCTGGAGACCTCCAGAAGGAGGCTTGGATGACCGAGGCGGAGATCGTTGCGCGGCGACGGAAGTGGACGGCGGCGGAGAAGGCGGCGCTGCTTGCCGAGGTGGAGGCCGAAGGCGGCCGCGTATCGGTCGTGGCTCGGCGGCACGGGATCTCGGATAGCCTGCTCTACAATTGGCGCTCGGCCTGGAAGGCGGCCATTTCGATGCGGTCGCCGGAGCCGGTCGAGTTCGTGCCGATCGGGGTGATCGCGTCGGCCAGTGATGACGGTCCGGCGATGACGCCCCTGCCGGAGCCACCACCGCTGCCTGGATCGCGCCGGGAGGACCGTGTCGGTCTGATCGAGATCGATCTGGCGAGCGGCGCTCGGGTGCGGGTCGATGCCTTCGTGAACGAGAAGGCGCTGTCGCGGGTCTTGCGGGCGATGAAGGGCTCGACGTGATCAGCCTGGCACCCGGCACCAAGGTCTTCCTCGCGTGCCGCCCGGTCGACCTGCGGAACGGTTTCGACGGCCTGGCCGCGAAGGTGCAGCAGATGATCGGCGCCGACCCCTTTTCGGGCCATCTGTTCATCTTCCGCGGCAAGCGCGGCGACTATTTCAAAGGCCTGTACTGGGATGGCAGCGGGCTGTGGCTGATCGCCAAGCGGCTGGAGAAGGGCCGTTTCGTGTGGCCGCCGATTGTCGATGAATCAGTGACGCTTACGCCGGGCCAATTGGCGCTGCTGGTCGAGGCGATGGACTGGAGAAGAACAGTAGCACCGCCGCCGCCGAGCCAACCAATGCTGCTCTGACAACGGAGCGATTTGTCCTGATTCTGGCTCGAAAGCCTCGGATTTGCTAGGGTTTGGCATGTCGCTCGTCACCGCCGATCTGCCCTCCGATCCCGAAGCGCTCCGCGCCTTCGCAGAGGCGTGCCAGGCGGAATTGGCCGCCACGAGCGCCGAGCTGAAGGCGGCCAAACTCGCCGTCCAGCTCCGGACGTTGGAGATCGAGAAGCTCAAGTTCCAGATCGCCAAGTTGCGCCGGATGCAGTTCGGCCGGTCGTCCGAGCGGGTCACCCGCCAGATCGAGCAGCTGGAGCTGCAGCTCGAAGAGCTGGAGACGGGCGAGGCCGAAGAGATCGCCCAGGCCGAGGCTGAGGAGCGCCCGGCACCGGTGCGCGAGCGGAACAAGGCCAAGCGCAAGCCGCTGCCCGAGCACCTGCCACGCGAGGAGGTCACGCACGAGCCCGCCGATGACGGCGCCTGCACCTGCCCCGATTGCGGTGGCGGCATGGCCCGGCTCGGCGAGGACGTGACCGAGGTGCTAGATTACGTGCCGGGCCGCTTCCAGGTGATCCGCCATGTCCGGCCGAAGTATGCCTGCACGGCCTGCGACGCCATCACCCAGGCCCCGGCCCCGGCGATGCCGACGCCGCGCGGCCGGGCGACGCCGGCGATGCTGGCCCACCTCCTGGTCTCGAAGTATTGCGATCACCTGCCGCTCTACCGGCAGAGCGAGATCTACGCCCGGGACGGCGTCGATCTCGATCGTTCAACCTTGTGCGACTGGGTCGGCCAGGCGGCTTGGCTGCTGCAGCCGATCGTTGACGGGATCCGGCGCCAAGTCTTCTCGGCCGAGAAGATCCATGGCGACGACACGACGGTCCCGGTTCTGGCTCCAGGGCTCGGCCGCACCAAGACCGGGCGGCTCTGGGTCTATGTCCGGGACGACCGGCCGTTCTGCGGTACGGCGCCGCCGGCGGCCGCCTATTTCTACAGCCCCGATCGAACGGCCGAACATCCGGCCGAGCACCTGGCGTCCTTCACCGGCTTCCTGCAGGCCGATGCCTATGCCGGATACGAGGCGCTCTACAGTCCCGCCCGCACCAAGCCGGGGCCGATCACCGAGGTCGCCTGCTGGGCGCATTGCCGCAGGAAGATCTTCGACGTCTGGGAGGCGACCAAGTCGTCGGTCGCCAAGGAAGCGATCGACCGGATCGCTGCCGTCTACGCGATCGAGGCCAAGGCCCGGTTCGCCCCGGCGGACGAACGGGTGCAGCACCGCACTGAGACGGCGCCGTTGCTCGCGTCGTTCTTCGATTGGGCGGACAAGGTCGTGGCCGAGACTCTCGGCGAAGTCGGAGCTGGCGGAAGCCTTGCGCTATACGATCAAGCGGCGGGACGCGCTCACGCGCTTCCTCACCGACGGCCGCCTCGAAGTCGACAACAACATCGCCGAGAATGCCATGCGTGGTATCGCGCTCGGCCGGAAGAACTATCTCTTCGCCGGCTCCGATGCCGGTGGCGATCGGGCGGCGTCCATGTATACGATCGTCCAGACGGCCAAGCTGAATGGCTTGAACCCGGAAGCCTATCTGCGCGACACGCTCGCCAAGATCGCCGAGGGGCATCCGATCAGCCGGATCACCGAGCTGATGCCATGGGCGAGAGGATAATCAACATGGTGCGCGCCACCCAGCAGCTTTCATTCGGAGAAGCGTTCGATAGCCAGCCAGAACATCGGCTGTTCTTCGGGATCTGGCCCGATGCGCAGGCCGCTGGCGACTTGACCAGGTTGATGGAGCGGCTCCGCGGCGACGGCGTCATGTCGGGCAGGCCCGTCGATAGGCACCGCTTGCATGCAACGCTGCACCATCTGGGAGACTTCGTCGATCAGATACCGCCAAGCCTGCTGCCGGCCGCAAGGGAGGCCGCAGCTACCCTCGCAATCCCGCCCTTCGAGGTCGCCTTCGACCGCGTCGGCGGTACAAGAGGGGCCTTCTTGCTGCGGCCCTCCAACGGGGCCTTGGCATTGAGGTCCTTCCACCAAGCCCTCAGCATCGCGCTGATCAAGGCAGGCTTGGGCCAGCGAATAGGCACAGCCTTCAATCCGCATGTGACGTTGTCGTATGACTTCAGCGATGTTCGTGAACAGCAGATCGAACCGATCAGCTGGACCGTGCGACAGTTCGTCCTGATCGAAAGCTTGCTCGGAAAACATAAGCATATTCAACGCGGCTGCTGGCCGCTCCAAGCTCAAGGCAGACACTCATAACGGCCAGAACCGGACGCTTACCCGCCGAACGCGCGCTGCGCGGTATCGCGATCGGCAGAAAGGCATGGCTGTTCGCGGGATCCGACCGCGGCGGCGAGCGGGCGGCGGCGATGTATTCGCTCATTGCGACCGCAAAGCTCAACGACGTCGACCCGCGCGCCTGGCTCGCCGACGTGCTCGCCCGCATCGCCGATCACCCGGCGTCGCGACTGGACGAACTCCTGCCCTGGAAGTAGCGCGACACCCGCCTCGCAAAAGCCGCCGCTTGATCGCAGCGCCGCTCCGCGGTGCTCGCCGGAGGGTTACGAGACTTCCAACGAATTACACTGAAAGTGGTTGCGGGGACAGGATTTGAACCTGTGACCTTCAGGTTATGAGCCTGACGAGCTACCGGGCTGCTCCACCCCGCGTTGGTGGTTGTAGGGAGGGATGGGTTGGAAGACCTGGCGGCGACCTACTCTCCCGCGGCTTGAGCCGCAGTACCATGGGCGCTGGGGGTTTTCACGGCCGAGTTCGGGATGGGATCGGGTGCGGTCTCCCCGCCATGGCCACCAGGTCGTCCAGCCCATCCCTGTTGGGGATCGGGGTGGCAGGTTCTGGTTGGGTGTTGTGTACGGCGGGGGCTGGGGATGATTTCTGTGCATGGAGGGTCTGAGCTCCGGATCGTGAGATCCGGAGGTTTCGACCGATGGTATCGAGCCTATCGGGCGATTAGGACCGGTTAGCTTCGCGCGTTGCCGCGTTTCCACATCCGGCCTATCGACGTGATGGTCTATCACGGCCCTCGGGGAGACCTGGTTTAGAGGAGGGTTTCCCGCTTAGATGCTTTCAGCGGTTATCCCGTCCATACATAGCTACCCGGCGGTGCCACTGGCGTGACAACCGGTACACCAGAGGTATGTCCATCCCGGTCCTCTCGTACTAGGGACAGCGCCTCGCAAGTCTCCTTCACCCACGGCAGATAGGGACCGAACTGTCTCACGACGTTCTAAACCCAGCTCACGTACCACTTTAATCGGCGAACAGCCGAACCCTTGGGACCTGCTCCAGCCCCAGGATGTGATGAGCCGACATCGAGGTGCCAAACCTCCCCGTCGATGTGGACTCTTGGGGGAGATCAGCCTGTTATCCCTAGAGTACCTTTTATCCGTTGAGCGATGGCCCTTCCACGCGGGACCACCGGATCACTATGGCCGACTTTCGTCTCTGCTCGAACTGTCGCTCTCGCAGTCAGGCGGGCTTGTGCCATTGCACTCAGCAGCCGATGTCCGACCGGCCTGAGCCCACCATCGCGCGCCTCCGTTACTGTTTGGGAGGCGACCGCCCCAGTCAAACTGCCCGCCATGCAGGGTCCCGGACCGGGCTGACCGGTCTCGGTTAGATATCAGAAGAGTTCAGGGTGGTATTTCAAGGGTGGCTCCACCGAAGCTAGCGCCCCGGCTTCAAAGCCTCCCACCTATCCTACACAGCACTCTCCTAATACCACTGCAAAGCTGCAGTAAAGGTTCATAGGGTCTTTCCGTCTGACCGCGGGTACCCCGCATCTTCACGGGGAATTCAATTTCGCTGAGCCGATGCCGGAGACAGTGGGGAAGTCGTTACGCCATTCGTGCAGGTCGGAACTTACCCGACAAGGAATTTCGCTACCTTAGGACCGTTATAGTTACGGCCGCCGTTTACCGGGGCTTCAATTCGGTGCTTGCACACCTCCTCTTAACCTTCCGGCACCGGGCAGGCGTCAGACCCTATACGTCGTCTCTCGACTTCGCAGAGCCCTGTGTTTTTACTAAACAGTCGCTACCCCCTGCTCTGTGCCACCCGCCACTGGTTGCCCAATGACAGGTCTCGCTTATCCCGAAGTTACGCGAGCAATTTGCCTAGTTCCTTCGACATCGTTCTCTCAAGCGCCTTGGTATACTCTACCTGTCCACCTGTGTCGGTTTAGGGTACGGTCTCGTCGCTGGA
>CAWHUC010000004.1:2500-3378773 GCA_963832525.1 uncultured Pseudomonadota bacterium | reverse complement strand
AGATGCTGCGGAGGCAGGGCGGCACTGAGCGTCCGCTTCCGGGATCGCCTACTGGGCCGGGCCACGGCCGAGTTGGGTCGGTAGGCGACATTCAAACCGATCCACGACCTGAAAAAGGCCGGAGCATTCTGCCCGGGGCTCTCTGCCTCTCTGCCCCTGGGGCCTTGCTCCAGCGCCGCTTCAGCCCGCCGCGGCGGCGATCGCCTCGCCCAGGATCTGCACGATCCGCTCCAGCACTGGTTCGGGCGTCATCAGCGGCGGCGCCAGGCAGAGCGAATCGCCGCTGACCGGCGGACCTTCGGCGCCGGCGCGCTGGCGCAGGATCAGCCCGCGCGCCATCGCCTCCCCCACCACCTTGGCCCCGAGCCCGGGCGCCGGCGTGCGGCTGGCCTGGTCCGTCACCAGTTCCACCGCCGCCAGCATCCCGAGGCCGCGCACGTCCCCCACCTGCGGCAACGCGCGCAACGTCTCCAGCCCGGCGAGCAGCTTGCGGCCCATGACCGCGGACCGCTCCACCAGCCCCTCGCGCTCGATGATGTCGATATTCGCCAGCCCCACGGCGCAGCAGGTGGGATGGCCGGAATAGGTGGCGGCGTGCATGTAGCGCTCGTCCATCGGCGCGTCCTCCAGCGCCTGGTGCACGCGCGCGTTCAGGATGATCCCGCCGAGCGGCAGGTAGCCGCTGGTCACGCCCTTGGCGAACGACACGATGTCCGGTTGCACGTCCCAGTGGCCGAGCGCGAACCAGCGCCCGGTGCGGCCGAAGCCGGTGATGACCTCGTCGGCGATCAGCAGCACGTCGTGGCGGTCGCAGATCTCGCGCAGCCGGGGGAAATAGGTGGGGGAGGGACGATCACGCCGCCGGCGCCCATCACCGGCTCGGCGATCACCGCGGCGACGGTGTCCGCGCCCTCGGCCTCGATCGCGGCCTCGACCGCGTCCGCCGCTTCGATCCCGGCATCGCCGTTGCCGGGCCAGCGATAGGGGTAGGGGGGCGCGACCTGGACGAAATTCGGCACCAGCGGGCCGAACATCTTCTGGTAGCCGGGCAGGCTGGTCGCACTCATCGCAGCCATGGTCACGCCGTGGTAGCCGTAGCGGCGCGAGATGATCTTCACCTTCCCGGGCTTGCCCTGGCGCTTCCAGAAATAACGTGCGGTCTTGAACGCGCTTTCGTTCGATTCCGCGCCGCCGGTGGTGAAATAGACTGCGGCGGAATTGGGGTAGGCGCGTGCGACGATCGCGTCGGCCAGACGGATCGCCGGCTCGTTGGAAAAGCCTGCGTAGGCGGAGGCGTAGGCGAGCGTTTCCATCTGCTTCGCCGCCGCCTGCGCCAGTTCGCGCCGGCCGTGGCCGACGTTCACGTTCCACAGCGCCGACAGACCGTCGATGTAGCTGTTGCCGTCGGCGGTGTGCAGCATCGCGCCCTCGCCGCGGGTGAAGATGCGGGCGGCTGCGTGCTCCTTCGGGTGGTGCAGCGGATGGACCAGGCGGCGGCGATCGAGGTCGCGCAGCAGGTCGAGGGAGGGGGTCTGCTCGTCCATGGGCTGGTCTCCGGCATCGGGGCGCGCACAAGAGACGTCATGCGGCGCGGCACCCGCCAATCAGGCGCGAAAACCGCCGCGCAAGCAAGCAGTACGTTACAGCGCACCCGCGCAGCCGCGCACGCCGGATCGCGACATGCGCCGCCCACTGCGCTGCGCCGAGAACCCGCACGCCGGCTATACACCCAAGGTCGGAGTTGCCGGCGCGTGCACCCCGCCTACATCTACCTCGCCGTCCGGCGCGCCTCCTGGGCCGCACGGCCGCCTGCCGCCCTCCCGCCTCTGCGCGCCTCCCCCGGCGCAAGCCGTGACCCGGCAGAGCATCCCGCGCGGGAGCAAACGGAGATGCCCGATGCCGGACCCTCGCAGCCTTCCCGGAATCAGGCCCTATCGCAGCGCCGCCGGCGGCTGGGGCGCCCTGCGCGCCACCGCCCGGACGGTGCGCGATCAGATGGACACCACCGACGCGGCGTTCACGCTCTACCGCACCAACAAGCCGGACGGTTTCGACTGCCCCGGCTGCGCCTGGCCGGACAAGGAGCACACGTCCACCTTCCAGTTCTGCGAGAACGGCGCCAAGGCCGTGACCTGGGAGGCGACCCGCAAGCGGGTGCCGCCGGAATTCTTCGCCGCGTATACCGTCGCCGAGCTGCGGCACTGGAGCGACTACGCGCTGGAGGACGAAGGCCGGCTCACCCACCCGATGGCCTACGACGCCGCCAGCGACACCTACCGGCCGATCGGCTGGGACGCGGCGTTCGCGCGCATCGGCGCCGTGCTGCGCAGCCTGCCCGACCCCGACAGGGCGGCCTTCTACACCTCGGGGCGGGCGTCGAACGAGGCGGCGTTCCTGTATCAACTGTTCGCCCGCGAATACGGCACCAACAATTTCCCCGATTGCTCCAACATGTGCCACGAGGCGACCAGCGTCGGGCTGCCGCAATCGATCGGCATCGGCAAGGGAACCGTGTCGCTCGAAGATTTCGACCATTGCGAGCTGATCATCGCGCTCGGCCACAATCCCGGCACCAACCATCCGCGCATGATGGGCACGTTGCACGAGGTCGCCCGCCGCGGCGTGCCGATCATCGTGTTCAACCCGCTGCGCGAACGAGCGCTGGAGCGCTTCACCGACCCGCAGGATCCGGTGGAGATGGCAACCCTCGGCTCGCAGCCGATCGCGTCTTCCTACTACCAGGTGAAGGTCGGCGGCGACGCGGCGGCGCTGAAGGGGATCATGAAGGCGCTGCTCGTCCTGGAGGAGGAAGCTGCGCCGGGCGCGGCCCCCGTGCTCGACCGCGCCTTCATCGCCACCCACACGGAGGGGTTCGACGCCTTCGCCGCCGACCTGCGCGCCACCGGCTGGGCCGCGATCGAGGCCGCGAGCGGGCTCGATCGCGCCGCCTTCGCGCAAGTGGCCGCCGCCTATGCGCGCTCCAACGCCACCATCGTCACCTACGGGATGGGCATCACGCAGCACAGCCGCGGCACCGAGAACGTGCAGCAGATCGCCAACCTGCTGCTGCTGCGCGGCAATTTCGGCAAGCCCGGGGCGGGGATCTGCCCGCTGCGCGGCCATTCCAACGTCCAGGGCGACCGCACCGTCGGCATCACCGAGCGGCCTGGCCCGGCCCTGCTCGACCGGATCGAGCAGGTGTTCGGCTTCGCCCCGCCGCGCGCCCGCGGCCAGGACGCGGTGGCGGCGATGCAGGCGATCATCGACGGACGCTGCCGGGCGCTGATCTGCCTCGGCGGCAACCTCGCCGTGGCGCTGCCCGACCCGGCGCAGTGCTATCCTGCCATGCGCCGGCTCGACCTCGTGGTGCACATCGCCACCAAGCTGAACCGCTCGCACCTGCTGGTCGGCGGCGAGGCGCTGCTGCTGCCCTGCCTGGGCCGTACCGAGCGCGACCTGCAGGCCGAAGGGCCGCAGTCGGTCACGGTCGAGGATTCCATGTCGATGGTGCACGCCTCGCGCGGGCGGTTGCCGCCGGCCTCGGAGCACCTGCGTTCGGAACCGGCGATCGTCGCCGGCATGGCGCAGGCGACCCTGCCGGACAGCAAGGTGGCCTGGTCGGAGCTGATCGCCGATTACGACCGCATCCGCGACAAGATCGAGGCGGTGTTCCCGGACTTTCGCGACTACAACCGCCGCATCCGCATCCCCGGCGGATTCCGCCTGCCGCTGCCGCCGACCGAGCGGGTCTGGCCGACACCGTCCGGCAAGGCGGCGTTCATTCCGTTCACGGGGCTGCAGGAGGACCCGGCGAGCGCCGATGCCACGGTGCTGCACCTGACGACCATCCGCAGCCACGACCAGTACAACACCACGATCTATGGACTGGACGATCGCTATCGCGGCGTGTTCGGCCGGCGCGACGTCGTGTTCATGAACGCGCGCGACCTGGCGGCGCGCAACCTCGCCCACGGGGACGTCGTCGATATCGAAACGGCGCTGCCGGGCGGCGCGTCCCGGCGGCTGGCTGGGCTGACGGCGGTCGCCTACGACATCTCGCCGGGCTCGGTCGCGGCCTATTACCCGGAGGCCAATGCGCTGGTGCCGCTCGACTACAAGGACCCGCAGAGCGGCACGCCGTCCTACAAATCCGTCCCGGTCAGCATCACCCGCAGCGCGGCGTAGGCCCCCCGGGACAAAGCGGCGCGAGGGGCCGGGAACTGGCTTCGGGCCCGGGGCGATCGGGCGAACGTCCGGCGCGTCACCTCTTCCGCTCTGGCGGGAGAGGTCGCCGTGCGCAGCACGGCGGGTGAGGGCGCGAGGCACGGTTTCCTCACCCGGTTCGCTCCGCGAACCGACCTCTCCCGCGAGAGCGGGAGAGGTGAAGAAGGCGCTGTCACGCCGATTTTCCGGTTCCCCCGATTGCCCGATTGCCCCGGCCCCGCGGCCACTTCTGCGACCGGGCCCCCGCATGGTAGGATGCGCTCATGCCGGACGGGATCTACGACCGCGACATCTTGCGCTGGGCCGACAAGCAGGCGGCCCTGCTGCGCCGCCTCGCCGCGGGCGAGCGGGTGAACGCGGCGGTGGATTGGCCGCATGTGATCGAGGAGTTGCAGGACGTGGGCCTGTCGGAACTCCGCGCCTGCGAGAGCTTGTTGCGCCAGGCGCTCGTCCACCTGCTCAAGCTGCACGTCTGGCCGGACGGCCCGGTCGCGCACTGGCGGGGGGAGATCGTAGGGTTCCTCGCCGACGCCGAAGCGCGGTTCACCCCGGCGATGCGACGCCGGATCGACCTCGGCAAGCTCTACCGCCGGGCGGTCCAGCAGGTAGCGGCGGAAGGCGACGTCCCGCCGCTCCCGCCCTCATGTCCCTGGACGCTCGACGCGCTGCTGGCCGAGCGGCTCGACCTTGGGATGCTGCTCGATCGTCTCAGAGCCCCGCCGCCGGCCTGACGCCGGGCCCGGAGCAGCACGAGACCCGGCTCAGCCGCACATAGGGATCAGCCGGGCACCACCGCCGTCCGCCCGCCGTGCACGGCCGACCAGCCGAGAGGATCGGCGCGGAACGCCTCGATGCGTGCCCGGTCGGCCAGATCGAGCAGGCCGGCTTCTGCGCAGCGAGGTCCAGCACGTCGGTCCAGGTGGCGAGCGCGTGCAGCCGCAGACCCAGCGGTCCAGCGTCAGGCAAGGGCGACGCCGCGGCGTTCCGGGATCAGCGCCCAGAAAGCCACCAGGTCGACCACGTACAGGATCGCGAGCAGGCTGACCGCGGCGGGAAATCCGTGCCGTGCGGCGATCGTGCCGATCACGACGGGACCGAAGCCGCCCACGAACCGGCCGATGTTGAACAGCACGTTCTGCGCCGTGGCGCGGGCGGCGGTGGGATAGAGCTCGCTCATCAGTGCCCCGTAGCCGCCCAGCATCCCGTTGATGAAGAAGCCCATCACCGCCCCGCCGACCAGCAATGCCGCGGGCGAGGCGAGCTGCGCATAGACCACCACCATCACCGCCGCCCCCAGCATGTAGCCGAGGAACGACGGGCGGCGGCCGATCCGATCGGCCAGCATGCCGAATACCCAGATGCCGACGCCCATCCCGACGATCGTCACCGCCGTCCAGGCGGCCGTCCGGGTCAGCCCGAAATGCAGCCGCGTGGTCAGGTAGTTGGGCAGCCAGATCATCACCCCATAGTAGCCGAAATTCTGCACCGAGCAGAGGATCACCATCCCGAGGCTGATCCTGATGGTTGCCGCGTCGGCCACCAGCAGGCGCAGCGACTGGCCCTCGTTCCGGGCATGGCGGCGTTCGAACAGCGCCGGCTCGTGCAGGCGGCGGCGGATCAGGAACGCCGCCAGCGCCGGCAGCACGCCCACGAAGAACATCCCGCGCCAGCCGATCAGCGGCAGCAGCGCCGGCGTGACCAGGGCCGCCACCAGCACGCCGGCCTGCCAGCCGAGCCCGACGTAGGAGGACACCCGCGCGCGCTTGGACGCCGGCCAGGCCTCGGCCACCAGGGTCATGCCGATGCCGAACTCGCCCCCGAGCCCGAGGCCGGCGATCGCGCGGAAGGTCACCAGTTGCGTGTAGTTCTGGGCCAGCCCGCAGAGCCCGGTGAAGACGGCGAACAGCACGATGGTCCAGGTGAGCACCCGCACCCGGCCGAGATGGTCGGCCAGCGTCCCGAACACGACGCCGCCCACCACGGCGCCGATCAGGGTGAAGCTCACCAGCGAGCCGAGCTGTGCCGGGGCGAGATGCAGGCTTTTGGCGATTGCGCTCAGCATGAAGCCGAGGATCAGCAGGTCGAACCCGTCCATCGCATAGCCGACCGCCGAGCCGAACAGTGCGCGGCGGGCTTCCGGGGTGACCGTTTCGTCGACCGGGGCGGTGAAGGCGGGCATCGGGACTCCAAAGGCGGGTAAGGCAGGAATGCTGCCTTATGTTGCTATGGCGTCACACCACGGCGCGTCAAGCCACGGCGTCGGCCGCGAGGCATGGTGCGGGGCCAGCGGTGGACGCTGCGCGGGACGCCACTGGGGCCTTGTGGTCAGTCGCGGGGTCCGGACGGCGGGCGACGACCCCGGCCTCGCCATCAGCCTGCCCTTCCGGGCAGGCGGTGCCGGCTTCAAGGGGGGAGGGAAGGGGCCCGCCGCACGGAGCCGGATCGAAGCGCCTCGGCGCGCACGGACCCGCACCAACCGGCTCGGCAGGAGGAACGGGGCCCACGCGAGGCGGCCCTGCCCTGCGTCCGGTTCAGACCCGGCGGACCCGGTAGAACTGCGGTATCCCGTTCGGGATGTCCTTGAGATTGCTGCGGAAGCAGGTCGGCTGGAAATACATCCCGAGCGGCGCGTAGGACGGCTTGCGGAAGAACTCCGTCTGCATCTCGGCGCAGAGCTTCTGCTGCGCGGCGAGGTTCGGAGCGTCGTACCAGGCAAGCCGCAACGCCTCCATCTTCGGGTCGGTCGGCCAGCCGAACCAGCCCTTGCCGTCCGAGCGCAGGGTGATGTTGGACGCCGGCGTCACGTTGCCGACGCCGCCCAGGAAGGTGAAGAAGATGTTCCATCCGCCCTGGTCGATCGGCTTGCGGCTGGCGCGCTGCGTCACCACCGTGCCCCAGTCGAGCGAGCGGTAGTCGACGTTGAGGCCGATCCGCTTCAGCATGTCGTTGCCGACTTCGGAGATGGCGGTGATGGTGGGGTAATTGCCGGCGGCGAGCACCACCACCTTCTCCCCCTTGTAGCCGGCTGCCTTCAACGCGGCCTTCAGCTTCTCCGGGTCCTTGTCGCCCTGCATCGTCCCGACGCCGACCGAGCTGGCGAGCGGGCTGCCGGGCGTGAACAGGCCGACATGGTCGCGGATCAGGGAGGGCTGCCCGCCGGCGACGGCTGCCATGTAGTCGCGCTGGTTCACCGCCTCGACCACGATGCGGCGGATCTCCGGATTGTCGAACGGTGGGAACAGGCAGTTGAAGCGCAGGCACCCGGCCTCACCCATGTGGTCCTTCACCGTCACCACCAGATGCTTGTCCTGGTGCAGGATCGGAATGAGGTCGATCGAGGGCTGTTCCCACCAGTCGAACTCGCCCGCGGTCATCGCCGCGGCGTTGGTGGCGGCGTCGGGCGAGACGGTCCAGATCACGCGGTCGAAATGCACGGTCTTCGGGCCGGCGGTGTATTGCGCCGGGCCGACGGTGGTCGGCACGTAGCCGGCGAATTTCTCGTAGACGACGCGCGAGCCGGGGATGCGCTCCTTGGGCAGGAAGCGGAACGGGCCGCTGCCCACCATCTCGGTGACCTGCTGGGAGGGCGGCGTCTTCGCCAGCCGCTCCGGCATGATGCAGGCCATGTTGGTCACGACGGCGAGCGCGTTCGGCAGCAGCGGGAACGGCTTTTTAAGTCGGAATCGGATCACCTTGTCGGACGGCGCGGAAATCTCGTCGGTGGCGGCCATCAGCACCGAGCCGAACGGATCGATCTGGCCCCAGCGCTTGAGCGAGGCGACGCAGTCGCGTGCCAGCACCGGCGTGTTGTCGTGGAACTTGAGCCCCGGGCGCAGGGTGATGTCCCACTGCTTGCCGTCGGCGCTGGTGGTGTGGCCGGCCGCCATCTGTGGATGCGGCTGGTAGTTGTCGTCGACCCCGTACAGGGCGTCGAACACCAGGAACCCGTGGTTGCGGGTCACATCCGCCGTGGTCCAGATCGGATCGAGCGAAGCGAGATCCGATTGCGGAACGAATTTCAGGACCCGCTCGGTCTCCGCCCGGACAATGCGGGGGGCGGCAAGGACGGCGGTACCGGCAAGCGCGGTCTGCAGAACGTCGCGACGCTTCAAGGCGGGTCTCCCGGGTCAGGTCGCCTGATTTTGTAACTGCGTCGTGCCGGCGCCGCAAGCGCCGCTGCCGGCGTTCGCACGGTGATCGGGCGACCCTCCGGCGTGTCACCTCTCCGGCGAGAGCGGGAGAGGTCGCCGCGCGCAGCACGGCGGGTGAGGGCATGCGGCACGGCACCCTCACCCGGTTCACTCCCCGAACCGACCTCTCCCGCAAGCGGGAGAGGTGAAGCCGCCGCCATCCGCTGCAATATCTCCGGTTCACCCGATCGCCGTGCCGGCGTCCGGCCGGTATATGGGAACGTAATAACAATGAATGCTCCCGATTTGCCGGCCTGGGCGATCGCCGACCGGGTGATCGGCCCACCGGGTCATCGCCGTCGGGGCGATCATCCGCCAAGTGGTTCCCTCGTCCGCCTGTTTGCCGCCGGCTCGCGCGGCGTCTCGTGCAGGTGCGATCGGTTCGTCGCGGTCGCGGCCGATCGCAGTGGTGAAGCGCATGCGCGCGCCTTGCCTGCAGCACGGGCACCGCGTGCGCTTGCGTACTCCGTTCGGGCGTGACGGCGCGCGCCGCGGCTACAGCGCCGCCAGCACCACGACGACGACCCCGAGTACCAGGTTCACCAGGATCAGCCGCCGGATCTTCTCCGCCGCCTCCAGCGCCCGCGCGGTGCCGACCGCGGCGCGGAACCGGCGATAGGGGCCGAACACGATCAGCAGGAACACCACGGCCATCACGAGCCCGATCCCCTGCATCGCGTTCACGTTCCACGGCAGGCGGCGGAAGCCGCCGTAGACGCCGAACACCAGCGCATAGCCGGAGATCAGGATCAGCGGCATCGCGTGCCAGATGACCAGGAAGAAGCGGCGGAAGATGCGGTGGTGCAGCGCCACCCGCTGCGGCGGCTCCAGCACCCCGAGCGCCGGGCGCACCACGGCGAGCGCGAACAGCATCCCGCCCACCCAGGCAACGGCGCAGAGCAGGTGCAGGGCAAGCACCCAGCCCCACGGATTGGCGACCAGGTTGGTGACGGCACTCATCGGATCAGCTCCTCGATTTCTTCCAGCAAGGCACGCAGCTCGGCCGCGGCGGTGCCGCGCGGGGCGGCCTCGGTGACGCCGAGCCCCTCGGCAAAGGCGCTCGCGAAGCCTACCCGGTTGCCGAGCACGGCGGCCAGCCGCGGCAAGGCGCCGGCGGCGATGGCGGCCTCCACCGTCTCGCGCAGCCGGCCGGCGGCGGGGGCGCGGTTCAGCACCAGTCGCACCGGCCGGCGTTCGGCGCTCGCGAGCGCGAGCGTACCCTCGGCGGCCCAGAGGTCGGGCAGGCTCGGCTGCACCGGCACCAGCACGAGGTCGGCGGCGCGGATCGCGAGCCGCGCGTCGGTGTCGATCTGCGGCGGGCTGTCGATCAGCACTGCGTCATGGGTGCGCTTGAGGCGATCGAGTTCGCCGGCGAGTCGCCAGCCGGCGGTGTCGGCGAACGCGATCGCCGGCGGGGCGTGCGGACGCGCGGCGCGCAGCCCGTGCCAGCGCGCGAGGCTGCGCTGCGGGTCGATATCCAGCAGCGCCACACGCCGCCCGGCCGCCAGCGCCGCGGCGAGGTTCGCCGCCAAGGTGGTCTTGCCGGAGCCGCCCTTCTGCTGCGCGACCGTGATGACCATCGCCATGCAACTCGGGCCCCAGTTGCCTGCGCGCAAAGGAACAGAATCGCGCCGTCGGCGCCAGCACGGCGTGGCCGCTCACCCGACGGGCGATGGTGGGGCGGCCGAGCGATCGCGACGAAGCCGGTCGGGCGCCTACCCGATCGGCTGCGCCACATCCAGGCGGTCGGTGGGCACCCGATCGATGGGCGGCCGCTCTGCGGCGTGGCGCGACGCGGCCGGTGGTGCCGTGCCGCTCTGGCGGGACGGCCAAAAGCGCGGCGCGATGTCGGCCGCGCGCATCGGCCGGGCGAACAGCCAGCCCTGCACCAGCGTGCAGCCCTGCTGGCGCAGGATCGCCAGATGCTGCTCGGTCTCGACGCCCTCGGCGGTGAGCGCGAGGCCAAGGTGCAACGCAAGCTCGATGATCGCCTCCACGATCGCACGCGCGGCCGGGTCGAACGGCTGGCGCTGCACGAAGCTCCTGTCGATCTTCACCCGGTCGACCGGCAGCTTGAGCAGGTAGCTCAGCGACGAGTAGCCGGTGCCGAAATCGTCCAGCACCAGGCGCACGCCCATCTGCTTGAGCGCGTGCAGGGTGCCGAGCACCCGCTGCTCCTCGGCGATCAGCACGCCTTCGGTGATCTCGAGTTCCAGCCGATCCGGCATCAGGCCGCTGGCGGCGAGGGCCTCCGCGACCAGCGCGGGCAGCCCCGAATCGAGCAGTTGCGCCGGCGAGATGTTCACCGCGACCCGACAGCCGGCGGGCCAGCCGGCGGCGGCGACGCAGGCCTGGCGCAGCACCGCGGCGCCGAGCGCGTGGATCAGGCCGCATTCCTCGGCGAGCGGGATGAATACGACCGGCGGCACCGCGCCGCGCGCCGGGTGGCGCCAGCGGGCCAAGGCCTCGAATCCGGCCGGGATCAGGGTCTCGGTGTCGATCTGCGCCTCGAACGCGACCTCGATCTCATCGGCCTCGACCGCCGCGCGGAGATCGGCCTCCAGCGCGGTCCGGGCCTCGATCTCCGTCACCATGGACGCATCGAAGCGACGCACGGCACCACGGCCATCCGCCTTGGCGCGATAGAGGGCGATGTCGGCGTTGCGCATCAGCGCGTCGGCATCGCCGCCGCCGGCGGGCTCTTCGGCGATGCCGACGCTCGCCCCGAGCCGGACCTCGTGGTAGCCGACCCGCATCGGTTCGCTGAGCGCGCGCACGATGCTGCGGGCAAGCTGCTCGCCATGCGGGTCGCCGATGCCGGAGCGCAGCAGCAGCACGAATTCGTCCCCGCCCATGCGCGCGACCATTCCCCCGGCGCCGGCGTGCCGGCGCAGCCGGTCCGCGACCTCGATCAGCACGCGATCGCCGGTCGGATGGCCCAGGGTGTCATTCACGCTTTTGAAGCGGTCGAGATCGATCAGCAGCAGCAGCACCGGCCGCACCGCCGCGGCGGCGATCATGGTGATCAGGGTCTGCTGCAACAGCAGCCGGTTGGGCAGTCCGGTCAGCCCGTCATGATTGGCGAGATGACGGATCTGGCGGGTCGCCGCCCGGTCGGCCGTCACGTCCGTGTAGGTCTCGACCATGCCGCCGGCCTGGGTGGGAAAGCGCGCGATCTCGATGATCTGCCCGGACTCGCGCTGCCATTCGCCGATCAGCCTTGCGTTCATCGCGTCTTCGGCCGCGATCCCGACCGGAACCCCGAGCATCCGGCCCGGAAGGCGCGACCACAGCTCGGCGGGGCCGGCGAGGGGGTCCGTGCGCCACGCGCGCGCCAGCAGGCGCCGCCAGCCGGTCTGCCGCACGCACGCCTCCCGCGGCAGCCCGAGCAGTTCCAGCGCACGGCGGTTCACCACCGGCACCCGGCCGGCCGGGTCGATCATGACGATGCCCTGGTTCATTGCCTGCAACGTGGCGACCAGGGCGCGGCGCGAGGCGATCGAGCGGCGGCGCTGGCGGATCCACAGCAAGCCGATCGCCAGCAGCACGGCGGTAACGACGCCGCCGGCCTCCGTCCAGCGGAAGTGCTGGATGCGGTATTCATGGAACACGGTACTGCGGTCGAAGCCCACCAGCACGATCAGCGGGTAGCCGGCGACGTGGCGGAAGCTCACGTAGCGCCGCTTGCCGTCGAACGTGCTGCGGATCCGCAGGTGGCCGCTGCTGTTGGCCATGATCGTGCGGAATGCAGCCGATTGGCCGAGCTGCCGCCCGATCGTGCCGGCCAGCAGCGGGCCGCGCGCCAGCATGGTGCCGTCGCTACGCAGCAGCCCCACGAAGCCCGACTGCGCTCCGAGCGCGGAATAGAACGAGGAGAGCCGCCGGCAATCGAGCGAGACGACCGCCACCCCGGCGAATGCGCCGTCCGGACCCAGAAGCTTGCGGGTGAGCTGGATCGTCTCCTTGCCGGTCACCCGACCGAGCACCGGGACACTGATATAAAGCGCGTCCCGCGTGGAATTCTTCTGCGCCAGGAAATGCGGCCGGTCCGCCAGATCGACCGGTTTGGAGGGGATGCCGTAGGTCGAGCCGAGCAGCCAGCCGGTGGGACCGATCAGCGCCACCTGCGGGACCATGCGGTTGGGCGAGGTCTGCGAGCGCGCCCACGCAGCCAGGCTGAAGCGGGGTCCCATCGCGCCATAGAAGGCACGCACGCTGAGCAAGGTCTGGTCCGCCTCGCCGATGATCCGCTTGGTGCTTTCGTCATAGGCGCGGGCCAGGCTGGCGGTCGCCTGGTAGGCCGCTTGCCGCGCCGCGCCGCGCTGCTGGTCGAGGGTCGCGAAAATCCCGGCCCAGAGTGCGGCAATCGTGACGAGGATGACCAGGAACTCGGGCAGGATCATCAGCGTCTCGTGCGTGAGCACGGCGCGACGCAGCGCCCCGAACGCGGAGGAGGTGCCCAGCGTGCCCGCCTCCCGGCGAGACCTCTCATGCCCGGGGCCGATCGACCCCGGGGGATCGGGCGGCCTTTGCCAGGCGACCGTTCCCGGCACAGCCGGACCCCTTGCCGCCGCCAGCCGTCCTGCCCCGTGGCCGGTCCGGCCCGGCCTGTGATGGCTATCGATCATGGCCCATCGTCAGATCTCCGCCCCGCGCCCCCGGGGGACCCTTCTCGAGGCGTCTTCAAACGAGGTGCCATCTTCCGGCCCGGCAGCTTGCAAAGCATTTGCATGCGTGGCGCCGCCGGATCCCATTCATGTTCCGGACGTCAACTTAACACGAGCTTAATCGCTTCGCGAAACTCTTCTGCCGGTTTCCCGTAACGAGCCTGCAATGCCAGCCGGAACAGGGTGTGCGGTGGGCCCCGTCGTCACGGCAGGGTCGGTTCACCGCGGCAGCGAGGAAGTACTGATGACCGACACCGTCGATCTGCTGTTTGCCCCATCCGAACCCCACCGCACGGCCGCCCAGGCCACGCACACACAAGGCGCGGCCCAGGCCATGCACGCACAGGGCGCGGCCCAGGCCATGCACGCACAGGGCGCGGCCCAGGCCATGCACGCACAGGGCGCGGCCCAGGCCGCGACGGCGCTGGGCGTACGCCTGGACGCTGCGGCGCAGGCGGCCCGTGCCGGCCGGCTCGACGTCGCGCGCAGGCTTTGTGCCAGGGCCGTCCTGTATGATCAGCCGCTGCTCGCCGGCTCCGCGCGGTTGCTGCGCCAGGCGATCGCAGCCCTGCTCTACTGCCAGGCATTCGGCCAGCTCGCACGGTTGCTCGACGCGGTGCAGGGCCGTCGGGTGCGGTTCCGCGCCGGTCGGATGGCGGTCGGGACGATCGCTGCGGTCGCGCCGGCCGGACCCGACGAACCCGAGGTGTACGTGCTCGATCCCACCCTCATTGCCGCGGAGAACGGTGATCGGCTTGTCCGCCGCTGGGCCGCGACCCTGGCAGCCAAACCACGCGGCAATACGGGCCCGGCGCCGGCTCCCCCGCGCGCGGCGGCGCGCGACTGAAGGCCCGGCGCGCCATGCCCTGGCCGCAGCGGATCCGAGGAAGGCGGCCCGTACCGGAACCGCGGCTGAAAAACCCCAGTCCCTGCGCGTCATTTCCCGCGGGCGGCAGGCCGGTTGTTCTGCGCCCGCACGACGCGTGAACGGCCATCGAACGCCTGCACGGACGGCGGTCGAGGATGCCGGGTTGGGGACGATTTCAGCGGTCTGGCAGGCATTCTTTTCGCCGGTTCTCAGGCGCCGGCAGCGGCGAAAGCGCCAGCCCGGCCATCCCGGGGTGCCGCGGCGATAGCCGGGCGCCGGCCGTCGCTGAGATGCGGAATGGTGCGCAGCAGCCGCAGCAGCCGCGCCGCCCGTCGTGCGGCCAGGCATTGCGCCTCCTCCACCGTCAGCGCGCAGAAGCGCAGCGTGGCCCCGGGGCGCAACTGCGCGAGGCGCGGCAAATCCGCGGTGACCACGGTCGCGATCTTCGGATAGCCGCCGGTGGTCTGGCAGTCGCGCATCAGCACCAGCGGCGCGCCGTTGCCGGGCACCTGGATGCTGCCCGGCACGGTGCCGTCGGAGACGATATCGTGGCCGCCGCGATGGGCGAGCGGCGGTCCCTCCAGCCGGTAGGCCATGCGGTCGCTGTGCCGGCCGACCCGCCATTCGTCCGCCAGCAGGGTTTCCATCGCCGCATCCGTGAAGCGCTCGGCCTGCGGGCCGAGCACGAGGCCGATCGGCCCCGCCGCTGCCGGCGGCGGGGCAACGCGTCGCTCGCCGCCCCCACCCACGCGTTCGGCCGCCAGCGGCAGCGCGTCGCCGGCGCACACCGCGCGCCCGCCAAACCCGCCGATCCCGGAGCGGGCATGGGTGGACAGGCTGCCCAACTGCCGCGGCAGCGCGAACCCGCCCGCCACCGCAAGGTAGCCCCAGACCGCATCCGGTGCGGCGCCGATCGTGAGGTACTGGCCCCGGCGCAAGGTTGCGCTGGCGAAGGCCGGCAGCGGCACGCCGTCGATCGCCACCGCGAAGCGGCCACCGGCGACGGCGATCCGGCAGAGCCCCGCCCCCACCTCCCACACCCCGCCGGCATAGGCGAATTCCAGCCCCGCCTGCTGGGGTGCGTTACCGACCAGGACGTTGGCAATGGCGAGCTGGTCGGGGTCCATGGCGCCGGAGCCGGAAACGCCGAAGCGGCGCCAACCCTGGCGGCCGCGATCCTGCACGGTCACGAACGGGGTGGGGGCGACCGCCCTCAGGAAGCCGGGCACGGCGCCGGCTCCCTTGCCAGGGCGCACAGCTCCGCGGCCGGCAGTGCGGCAAGGCGCTCGTATTCGGCCGGCGGCACCGGGCGGAAGCGCACCGTATCGCCAGGCCGGAACAGGAACGGATCGGCCCGCTGCGCATCGAATGCGGCCAGCGGCGTGCGCCCGAGCACGTACCAGCCGGTCGGGATCGGCATCGAGACGATGGCGGCCTGCCGGCCGCCGATCATCACCGAGCCGGCCGGCACCTGCGGCCGCGGCGTGGCGCGGCGCGGCACGGCCAGCGCCGGATCGAGCCCACCCAGATAGGTGAATCCCGGCGCGAAGCCGACCATGTAGACGCTGTAGCAGGCGGCGGCGTGCAGGGCGCAGAGGCCCTCCGCGCTCAGGCCGCGGGCGACCGCAAGCTCGTCGAGGTCGAGGCCGAAGGGCTCAGCATAGCACACCGGCACGACCCAGCCGGTGCCTGGCCGGGTATCGGCGCAAGCCACGGTCGCGAGCAGATCGCGCAGCCGGGCGGCAAGAGGCTCGAAGCCGATTTCCGCCGGGTCGTACAGGATCATGAGCGCGCGGTAGCTCGGCACGGTTTCCAGCACGCCGGACAGCTCGGCTGCCGTCACCGCCTGTTCCAGCGCCAGCACGGCGCGGTTCAGCTCCGGGTCGATGACGTCGCCGAAATCCACCGTGAGCGCCGTGTCGCCGAGCGGCAGGATGTGGGGGTGACGGTGGAGCGGTCCCGGCCGCCTGTGCCCGGGACGCTCGGCTGCCATCGGTCCGGAGGCCGGAGGACGATCCAGGAGCGAACCGGAGGCCTGTGGCATAACGGGCTGCACGACGCGCCTTCAACCTGGGGCGGTAACGACACAACCACAGTTTGTATGCTTTGTCGAGACGGAATTCTGACATTTCCGGGTCGGCTGCGGGTGGAAGCCTTTGACAAATGACGCTATGTGCCGGCGGCGGCCGTTGTGGTCATGCGCGCGGTGCTGTCCGGCCCGCAAGGGGACGGGGCCCCGGGGCCTTGCCCGCGGGCCCCGCCCCGGGTCCGTGCAACCGTTCCGTCTCCCGCCCGTTCGGCAATGCAGTGGCGGCGAACGCCCGCCGGGCGTGCTCCGTCTTCCTCCCGGCTTTGGCGGCACTCGGGGCCCCTCTCCAAACCTGCTCACGCCGGCTCCGGCGCATGCAGGAAATTCGCGGCCGCGCAGGCCCGCGCCAGCAGCGCCCGCAGCGCCGGATCGCGGGCGCCGTCCTTGGCGACGATACTGTCCATAGGCACGAAATATTCGTGCGGATGCGGCAACTGGTGCCGGGCGAACCCCTCGTAATGCGGCTGCTTCAGCGCGTAGAGCACCCGCATGTCGCGCACCGGCAGCACGACCGGCAGCACCGGCTCGAAGCGCAGCACGCCGGTGGCGCGCCAGCGCGGGGTGGGATCACCCGGCGCCACCGGTGCCAGCAGCCAGGGCACCGGGCAGACCGCCAGCAGCGAGTGGGTGCTGGGGGCGAAGCGCGACCGCTTGTCGAGCAGGTTCTGGAGCGAGCCGCAGGCTTCGACCGCGAAGATATCCACATAGGCATCCACCGGGCTGCCGCCGAAATTGAGCCAGAGTCCGTCGGGCAGGGTGCGCAGCCGGGAACTGCCGGGCAGCTTCAGGAACGGATGGCAGGAGCCGAGATCCTCGGCCGGCCGGCCGCGCAGCCAGGTCGCCGGCCCGTTCTTCCGCCGTCGCAACCCAGGCGGGCACTGCGGCCATTCGCGCAGGCGGTCACGGACTAACTTATCAAGCATTTTTCCTTTGGCCACCGGCACTCTCTCCTTCTTACGCGGCGCAGGCGGATACAACCTACGGATGTATTTCAACACTATGTGAGCATGGGTTGCCAAGCGTCATTGACGTGCTCGCGCGAGAAACCCGGCACAAATTGCCGACCCCACAGCAATCCCGGGTCATATTCGGTGTTTGTTCCAAGCATCCGGTCGCGCTTCGACTGTGACGTTCTCTCCCTGTCTCTCGTCGGGCGCGCGCAAAATTCGCGAGTCCTTGGAATCGGTTCCGCGCTGTTGCTGATTTCACTTATCAACAACCTGTGGATGAAGTTATCCTTGGAGGCACGCCACAGTGGAATTTCACTGGGTAAAACGACTGCAACCTGAGCGTGTAAAACTACCGTGATCGCGCCGCGACCGGCGCATCCCGCCGCGGTCCCCTCCTTATCCTCCCACGCCGCCACGCAGCCGCTATAACCGACGGATGCTCCCTGATCCCCGCGCCAACCCGATCCTGCTCGGTCATGAGGCGGCCGAAAGTGCCCTCGACACCGCCCTTTCTGGCGGGCGGCTGCACCATGCCTGGCTGATCACCGGTCCGGAGGGGATCGGCAAGGCGACGCTCGCCTATCGCTTCGCCCGCCGCCTGCTCGCCGGCCGCCCGCGTGTCAGTCACCCGGGCAGCGACCAGACGGGCGGCGAGCAGAGGGGCGGCGGGCTATCGGGCGGGGCTGGGGGTCTGGCGCTCGATCCCGCCCACCCGGTGTTCCGCCGGGTTGCCGCCGGCGCCCATGCCGACCTCATCACCGTCGAACGCGGCTACGACGAGAAGCGCAAGCGCGTCCGCTCCGTCATCACCGCCGAGGACGTCCGCCGCATCGCCGGCTTCATGGCGCTCACCCCGGCCGAGGGCGGCTGGCGGGTCGCCATCGTCGACGGCGCGGAGGACATGCACCCCGCCGCCGCCAATGCCTTGCTGAAAGTGTTGGAGGAACCGCCGGTGCGGGCGGTGCTGCTGCTGGTCTCGGCCGCTCCCGGCCGGCTGCTGCCCACCATCCGCAGCCGCTGCCGCCGCTTGCGCCTCGCCCCGCTGCCCGACACGGCCATGGCCGAGCTGCTGGCGCGCGCCTTGCCCGAGATGGCCGAGGCCGAGCGCAGCCGGCTGATCACCCTGGCCGAAGGCTCCCCCGGCCGCGCCCTGCTGCTCGCCGAGGCCGAGGGGCTGGCGATCGCCGCCCTGGTGGACGACGTGCTCGCCGCCCTGCCGTCCCTGCCGCCCACCCGCGCCTACGAGATTGCCGACAAGCTCGGCCGCGGCGAGACCGGCTTCGCCACCTTCATGGATCTGCTGCGCGCGGCACTCGCCGCCGCCTTGCGCGAGACCCTGGCCGGGCGCGCCGATCCGGCACAGGAACGGCTGGTCGCGCTGCGCCCCCTTGCCGCCTGGGGCGACGTGTGGCACGGCCTGAGCAAGCTGCAGGACGAAACCGAGGGCTTCGCGCTCGACAAGCGCCAGGCGATCGTGGCCGGCCTGGCGCTGCTCGCCCCCTCCGCGCAAGGTCCCGCATGAGCCAGCTTTGTCCCGCATGAACAAGCGCTTCTACGTCACGACGCCGATCTATTACGTGAACGGCGCGCCGCATATCGGCCACGCCTATACCTCGATCGCGACCGACGTGCTGGCCCGCTTCAAGCGGCTCGATGGGTGCGATGTGTTCTTCCTGACCGGCACCGACGAGCACGGCCAGAAAGTGGCGCGCGCGGCGGCCGATGCAGGGACTGACCCGCAGAGCTTCACCGACAAGGTTTCGGCCGATTTCCGCGACATGTCCGACAAGATGGGCGTGTCGTACGACGATTGGATCCGTACCACGGAGGAACGGCACAAGCGCTCCTGCACCGAACTCTGGCGCCGGATCGCCGACGCGGGCCACATCTACCTTGGTCATTACGAGGGCTGGTACGCGGTCCGCGACGAAGCCTTCTACGACGAGGCGGAACTGACGACCGCTGCCGACGGGACCAGGCTGGCGCCCACCGGCGCGCCCGTCGCCTGGGTGCGCGAGCCGTCGTATTTCTTCCGCCTCAGCGCCTTCCAGCAACCGTTGCTGAAACTGTACGAGGACCAGCCCGACTTCATCCTGCCCACCGGGGCGCGCAACGAGCTGCTGAGCTTCGTGCGCGGCGGCCTGCGCGACCTCTCCATCAGCCGCACCAGCTTCACCTGGGGCATCCCGGTGCCGGACGCCCCGGGACACGTGATGTACGTGTGGCTCGACGCGCTGAACAACTACGTCACCGCCTGCGGGTTCCCCGACCCCGAGGCGCCGCGCTGGCGCTTCTGGCCGGCCGACGTGCACGTGGTGGGCAAGGACATCATCCGCTTCCACGCCGTCTACTGGCCGGCCTTCCTGATGGCGGCCGGGCTGCCGCTGCCGCGGCGCGTCTCCTCGCACGGGTGGTGGACCGTGGAGGGGGAGAAGATGAGCAAGTCGCTCGGCAACGTCATCGAGCCGCGTCAGCTCGTCGCCACCTACGGGCTGGATCAGGTGCGCTACTTCCTGCTGCGCGAGAAGCCGTTCGGCGGCGACGGGACCATCAGCCATCCGGCGCTGGTGAGCCGGATCAACGTCGAGCTGGCCAACGAGCTCGGCAACCTGGCGCAGCGCAGCCTGAGCCTGATCGCACGCAACCTGGGCGGCGTGCTGCCGGGCAGGGGGACACCCACCGCCGAGGACACCGAGCTGCTGGAGGCCGCGGCCGCGCTGCCCGACGTGCTGCGTGCGCTGCTCGATCGCCAGGTGTTCCACGAGGCGCTGGAGGAGGTGTGGAAGGTCGTGCGCGCCGCCAACGCCTATATCGACCGCCAGGCGCCCTGGGCGCTGCGCAAGACCGACATGGCGCGGATGGGGGCGGTGCTGCGGGTGCTCGTGGATGCGCTGCGGGTGATGGCGACGGTGCTGCAGCCGTTCATGCCGGAGTCGATGGCGCGGATGCTGGACCAGTTGGGGGTGGCGGCGGACGCCCGGAATTTCGCTGCGCTGGTGGTGCCGCTGATGGAAGGCACGGTGCTGCCGGCACCGACCGGGGTATTCCCGCGATATATTGAAGACGCCGGTTAAGTGTCTGGTATTATGAATTTGTGTGCGATCTCTGCTGTGAAGCCTGCCGCCCCGGGGGAAGCGCCTGCTCCTTGGGTTGGCGGGTGGGATCGGGGCCGGCACGCTTCAAGTTCAACGCGGAGGGCTGCGGCGGCCGAAGCGGACCAAGGGCGCCAGGACGGAGCGCAGCACAGGAACGCCCGGCGCATGATCCGGCCGAACCGGACAAACTTCTGATGCTGATCGATTCCCACTGCCACCTGGACATGTTCCCCGCCGCCGACCTGCCGGACCTCCTGGCCCGCGCCGCGGCGGCCGGCGTCGGCGAGATGGTCAGCATCAGCACCACCCTGGCGCAGGCCCCGGCCGTCATCGCCATCGCCGCCGCCCATGCGAACGTCTGGGCCACCGTCGGCGTCCACCCGCACCACGCTGCCGAGGCAGAAATTCCGCAACCTGAGGCACTTGCCGCCCTAACCTCGCATCCGAAGGTGATCGGCATCGGGGAATCCGGGCTCGACTATTTCTACGACCGCGCCCCGCGCAATGTGCAGCAGGCGAATTTCCGCGCCCATATCCGCGCAGCGCGCCTGGCCCGGGTGCCGCTGGTGATCCACGCGCGCGACGCCGACGCCGACATCGCCGCCATCCTGCGCGACGAGCATGACCGGGGAGGGGACTTCGCCCTGCTGTTGCACTGCTTCTCCTCCTCTCGCGCGCTGGCCGAGGCGGCGGTCGCGCTCGGCGGTTTTGTCAGCCTGTCGGGCATCCTGACCTTCCCGAAATCGCAGGAAATCCGGGATATCGCGCGCGATCTTCCGCTCGATCGGCTGCTGGTGGAGACCGACGCGCCCTACCTCGCGCCGGTGCCGCTGCGCGGCAAGCGCAACGAACCGGCCTTCGTCGTGCATACCGCCGCGGTGCTGGCCGGGCTGCGCGGGCTGGACCCGACGGCGCTCGCCGAGCGCACGACGGAGAATTTTCGCCGCCTGTTCCGGAAAGCGGCCTGATGCGGGTGGTGCTGCTCGGCACGGGGGGCTCGGCCGGCGTGCCGATGATTGGTGGCGCCGACGGGACCGGCGACTGGGGACGCTGCGACCCGGCCGAGCCGCGCAACCGCCGCACCCGCAGCAGCATCGTGGTGGAAAGCGCGGGCGGAGAACGGCTTCTGGTCGATACCTCGCCCGATCTCCGAACCCAGTTGCTGGCCTGCGGCATCCCGCGCATCGACGCGATCCTGTTCACCCATGCGCATGCCGACCACATCACCGGCCTCGACGACGTGCGGATCCTGAACCGGATCGCCGGCCGGCCGCTGCCGGCGCTCGCCATCGCGCCGGTGCTGGAGGAGATCACCGCGCGGTTCCCCTATGCGTTCCGGCCCTGGAAGCCGCCCGGATTCTTCCGCCCGGTGCTGGAGACAAACGCGATCGCGCCGGACGGCGTCCTGGACGTTGCCGGCCTGCAGGTCCGGACCTTCATCCAGGATCACGGCTACGGTGCGTCGCTGGGGTTGCGCATCGGGGCCTTCGGCTATTCCACCGACGTGGTTCGGCTCGACGAGGCGGCGTTCGCCGCGCTGGAAGGCGTGGCGGTCTGGGTGGTGGATTGCTTCGGCCTGACGCCGCACCCGACGCACGCGCATCTGGATCTGGTCCTGGCCTGGGCGGCGCGCGTGGGGGCGCAGCGGACGGTGCTGACGCACATGGGCACCGACATCGACTGGGCGAGCGTGGGCGCGCGCCTGCCCCCGGGGGTGGAGCTGGGGTTCGACGGGATGGTGCTGGAGGTGGGGGAGGGGTAGCGCGCCCGGCGGCCGATGCGCCCGGGGACGAAAGCCGGTGCCGCGATGCGTCCGGCCCCGGGAGAGCATCCGGGCCTGGCAGAGCATATCGAGTGAACCGGAGAATTGCCGCGAGCGGCGGCGGCTTCACCTCTCCCGCGCCGCGGGAGAGGTCGGTTCGCGGAGCGAACCGGGTGAGGGAACCGAGCCTCACGCCCTCACCCGCCGTGCTGCGTACGGCGACCTCTCCCGCCAGAGCGGGAGAGGTAATAACACGCCGGGGCTTTCGCCCGATTGCCCTGCCGGCCCCGCCGAAGCTGCTGGAATCCCGGCCGGAACTCGTCCAGAATGAGCGCGACCCAAGGGAGGCGGCCGGGTGGGCGAAACCAGTGCGTCGGACGCCAAGGCGGCGTGGCTGCAACGGGTGCTGGGTGTCACGGCGGCGCCGACCGTCCCCGCTCGCGACGGCGGGATGGCGGGTTTCACCGCGCGGCTTGCCAAGCTGATGCCGCGGATCCAGGCCGCCCGGGCGGCCGGACAGCCGGACGCCCAGGATATGCGCGTGAGCGCCAGCGAAGCCGGGTATTTCGCCCGCAAGCAGGAGTTCACGCAGGCGCATGCCCTGCTCGATGCGCTGGAGAAGCGGCTCGCCGCGCTTCCGCCGGCAACCGGTCCGTCGCGCGAGACGGCTCCGCCCATCACCACCGTCGGCCCATCGACCGAGGAAGCCCCGTCCACCACTACCATCGGCGACCCGTCCACCGACGAGGCTCCTCCCATCACCACCGACGGTCCGTCGCGCGAAGAAGCCATTTCCATCGCCCGGCGCCCGGCCGACGCCCTGGCCGGCTGGCAGGCGGCGCGCGCGACGGCGATGACCTCCCTGCGCGCGCTGGAAGCGGCGGTGCGCCGGATGGACGTGCCGGAACGCGACCGGGCGGTGATTCTGCTGCGCGCCATCCAGGCCAACCTCACCGAAGCGCCCACGACTCCGCGGCAGGTGGCCGAGTTGCAGCGCTATATCGAGACCGACGACATCATCGCCGAGGCCGAGGACCCGAACGGGTTCGGCATCACCGTCGCGCTGCGCCAGCCGCTGCTCGCCGCCCTCGCCGTCCTGCGCGACGCCCAGGCGGAGACGAAGGCCGCATGAGCCAGGCGAAGGGAAAATCCGCGCTCGGCATCGTCCTCGCGCTCAGCCTCGACATCGGCAAGACCGGCAAGGTGAAGACCGGCACCTGGGAAGCCGGCTATTCGGGCACCGGCCAGTCGGAGTTGGTGAAGGGGCTGAAGAAGGACTACGACGCCCTGGTGCAGCACCTGAAAACGATCGACGCCGGGCTGTTGAAAACTCCGGTCTCGCGCGCCAAGCCGCTGCAGACCCGGCGCGAGACCCTGGCCAAGGCGATGAAGGCGCTGGAAACCCGCGTCGTGGACAACGTCGAGTCCGAACGCGACCAGATGCGCGACGACATCGCCACCGAGACCGAAGCCGCCGAAGCGCTGATCGTCGCGATCGACCAGGCGACCGAGCTCGGCGAGAAACCGGTCCCGGTCATCACCTACACCGCGCCGACCGGGGTCACCACGCAGACCGAGATCACCCTCTCCAGCCTGAACGCCGCCGCTGAGCCGGCCGCCCCGCTCACCCTGGTCCGCGGCACCGAAAAGACCGAGCTGGTGCGATTCGCCAGACCCGGCGAGGGGCAGAAGTTCCGTATCGATGCCGCCGAGACCGACACGCACCAGGCGGGATCTGTCACGGTGACGGTCGCGGTGGGCCTGCCGCGGCGCGCGATCACCTGGACGCCGCCGAAGGAGATCGTCTGGGGCACCAGGCTCACGCTCAAGACGCTGGGCGCTACGGCAACCGGGGAGGGCGATGGCCTGGTGCTCGACCCGCCGGACGGGATTCTGGCGGCGGGCGAGGCGGTGCCGCTGACGATCACCGCCCCCGGGGCGCGCGACAAATGGCTGGAGGGGACGGCGACGGCGACCGTCAAGGTGACCCTCGCGCCGCGCAGCATCGACTGGGTCCTGCCGCCCAAACTGCCGGTGACGCAGAAGCTGACGCCCGAGTTCCTGCAAGCCTCGGTCTCGGCCGGCGCCGGCGCGTTCACCGTGACGGCGCCGGCCGGCGGAAAATTCGTCGCGGTGGGGCAGGGCCAGACGGTGACGATCGTCGTGGCGACGACCAAGACCCACGACACGGCGAGCAAGTCGGGCACGGTCGAGACGGTGAAGGCGGTGCCGAAGCTCACCTGGGCCGCGCCGAAGCCCGTCGTCGTCGGCACGAGCCTGTCCGACACCCAGCTCAACGCCAGGATTGTGCCCGACAGCCTCAAGACCAGCCTCGTCTACGATCCGGCCGACGGCACCGGCCTGCCCACCGCCGGCACGCAGTTCCTGCGCGTCCGGTTCGCCGGCGACGCGCTGCACGAGCCGGCGCGCGCGGACGTGCGGCTGCTGGTGGCGGCGAGCGAGGAGACGAAGCGCGGCAGCGAGGCGATGCGCGACGGCAGCGCCTGGAAGAAACCCACCACCGGCAAGGCCGGCCAGCGGGTCAAGGAATGGGAAGACGACGACGGGTCCGACCCCGACTCGCTCAAGATGATGGGCCAGCGGCTGATGCGCGAGATCGGCGCGATGACCCCCGAGGAGCTGAACGCGCATCTGGACGCGCTGCAGCAGAAGACCCCGGACAGCGGGCGCACCACGCAGGGCGGCACCTATCCGAACACGATCTGGACCTTCGATAACGGCCTGCAGATCCGCTACAAGAGCAACGGCGACATGCACAACCCGGGCACGCCGATGTTCTGCATCGAGGCGCGCACGTCCGAAGGCCCGTCGGCCGGCGGCGGCGACATCGCCTTCAAGGTGACGTCGGAGGGCGTGCCCGCCGCCAAGGGGCCCGGCGATACCAAGGTACCGGACGACATCGACGACGAGGACGACGTCGCGGCGTTCCAGTCCGGGGCGGCGCGGACCACGCATCTGTTCTGCCGGCCGAAGGAGAAGCAGGTGATCGTCTGGAATCCGCCGGCCGAGGTGCCCGCCGGGACGCAGATGACCGCCGAGCTGCACCTGAACGCCGAGGTGCTGGGCGGGGCGGAGAAGAAATTCTACCGCGGCGACGGCACCCTGGTCTCGGTCGGCAACAAGCTGCCGCCGGGCAGCACGCAGACCCTGAAGGTCGTCGTGGCGGCGACGAAGCGGTATGAGGCGGGCGAGGCGACGGCGACGATCCGGGTCGCGGCGCCCGTGAAGAAATGACAGGACCCGACATGCAAACCCTGCTGGAAGAAGAAGAGCTGCGCTTCGTGCCGCGCGCCGGGCGCTTCGACGTGGACCAGGTGACGGCGCGCATCGGCACGCTCGGCTTCGCGTTCCGCGACGCGGCGCTGCCGTCGATGCATGTCGTGGCGCCCAGCGCGGCGATGCGGGAGAGCCTGCAGGCGCGCCGGCTGGCGCATCCGGAGGACGGGTTTCCGCACGTGCTGCTGATCCAGGTGGCGCCGGAAGAGATCCACGTCGCGCCGGCCCTGGACGGGGCGCTGGCCGGGTTGTCGGCCGAGTTCATCGCCTGGCTCGCCGCGACCTATCCCTGCCAGGTGTTCAACGAGTTCGGCACCGAGATGTCGGCGGCGCTGGAGCCTTAGCCGCACGGGCGCATCGGGTGGCCGTGGTTGGTCGGGCCGGGTCCGTGCTGGCGGCACCGGCGGCGATGCCGGGCGCGCGCAGGATTGAAATTGCCGCAGGATCAGTGCTTGGCGGGCAGAATCTTGGTCCACACATGAAGATCGGGCGCGGATTTGCGTTCGGTTGTCGTTCCTGGATCATGGGGTCTTTCTGTTACGACACATGAGCGCGACGCCAAGAAGGGGCGGGCGAGGCGCGAAAGCAGGTTCCACCACGACGGCACGGAGAAGACCGCCGCCGCCGCGGAATCCCGACCCTTCTCCGTGCCTGCGTGGTGGAACCTGCTTCCCGCCGCGCGCCCTGGCCATGCGCGCATGCCTGGTAAAATGAGAATTGCTGCCGCCCCAGGTCCCCCGGGGGGGATTCAGTTCGATATCGCAACAATAAGGCCGCGCGTCCGCCGCCCCCGCTCAGCCCGGAATTTGCGACCCATCCCCCAGGGTCAGCCCCGCGCACCCGCGCCAGACCGGCCGCTTGTCCCGCCCGCCCGCGGCGGGCAGGCACCACAGTGCGAGAATGTCCGCCACGGAAACGGCCTTTGCCCGCGCGGCAGCGTAGTCGGCCGCCGCCGCCTCGGCGTCCGCGCGCCCGCCGGGCACCACGATCACCGGCCGGCGCCGCCGCCGCGAGGCGGGCAGCAGCGCGCGATCCACCCCGAGCATCCAGCCGAGCGGGCGCAGGATCGGCCCCAGCCTTGGATCGGCGGCCAGCATGTCCTGCATCGCCGGCTCGCGCAGCAGGTCTTCCATCTGCGTGCGGCCGGCGGCGGCTTGCGGGGCCAGCCGCAGCAGCCAGCGCCAGGACCGCGGCAGTCCTCCGGTGCGTTCAGGCGGCGGGTCCGCTGGAGCGAAGCGCAAGCTGTGGGTGGGAACGAATCTCGGTTCGACCGGCTTGGGGGCGGGCTTCGGGGGCGGGATCGGGGTGGAAGTGACGGCGCGGAACCGGGCGGCGAGATGGCGCAGCCGGGCGAGCAGGGCGCCGGCGTACGCGGGTTCCAGGCCCGCCTGATCGCGCCCCGCCCGATGGGCCCCCGCCTGATCGCGCTCCGCCGGATCGCGCAAGCCGCCGATGCGGTCGGCCAGCCAGGCGATGAGGCTGGTCAGGCGGTCGAGGAGGGGGGTGGGGGTCATGGGCTGCGAACAAATATAGAACATATGCCCGGGGCGAGGCAACAGGTTTGTGCGGGCGGCAGCAATTCCCGTTTTGCCAGGCATGCGCGCATGACCGGGGCGCGCGGCAGGAAGCAAGGTCCACCACGGAGACACGGAGACACGGAGAAGGGTAGGGAGTCCGCGGCCTTCTCCGTGCCTCCGTGATGGACCTTGCTTTTGCGCCTCGCCCGCCCCTTGGCCGCCAAAACGAGAAGTGCTGGCTGGCGAGCGCATTTGTTGCAGTCCCGCCACGGGGCTGCCTATCCTGCGCGCGGGCAGGGGAAGGCACGTCATGGACGCCACCGCGCGGCCGGCGGGCGAGCAGGCGATCGTGGACGCGACCGAGCGCGGCGCGTGGGCCGACCTGGTCCTACCAGGGCCAGGTGGCGGCGTCGCCGCCGGACGCCCCGGCGGCCACGGCGACGCTGCCGGCCGCGTCCGCCGCTCCCTTGGCCGCGCTGGTGCTCGCGCATGCGCAGATCGGGGCGGCGCTGCAAGCCTACGACCTCGCCGCCGAGGTCGCGCTGCTGATCGATCTCAACGCCGCCCGCGCCTACACCCTCGACGACGACGAGTTCGCATGGCGGGGAGAAGCCCGGCGAGCCGGCGTTTCCCGCCGGCTAGTCTTACTGTGTCGTAAACTTCTTGACCGATTCGGCGCGGATTTGTCAGGGATGGAGATTCTCACTCGTGGAGGCGGGTCGTGGGTCTCGAATCGGGCGTGGACGGCAGCGAATCACGGTTCGCGGCCTATGTCGAGGCGCTCACGTCGACGCTCGGTCACGCCGACCGCGCGGCGCCGTTCCGGTCCTATTGTGCCGGACTGCTGCTGCCGGGCGATCGCAAGAGCGTTGAGCCGATGGCCGCGCGCGTGCAGCCGGGGCGCGTGCAGGCGGCGCATCAGTCGCTGCATCACTTCGTGGCAAAGTCCGATTGGTCCGACGATGCGGTGCTCGGGGCGGTGCGTGCCCGCGTCCTGCCGATCATCGAGCAACGCGGTCCGATCCGCGCGCTCATCATCGACGACACCGGCATGCCGAAGAAGGGCAAGCACTCGGTCGGGGTGGCGCGGCAGTACTGCGGACAGCTCGGCAAGCAGGACAACTGCCAGGTCGCGGTGAGCTTGTCAGCCGCCAACGACCATGCCAGCCTGCCGATCGCCTACCGTCTGTATCTGCCGCATGAGTGGGTCGATGACCCCGACCGGCGCGCCCAGGCGGGCGTGCCCGACGATGTCGTGTTCCAGACCAAGCAGCAGATCGCGCTGGACCAACTGCGTGCCGCCCGCGCAGCCGGGATCGATGCCGAGGTGGTGTTGGCCGACGCGGGGTACGGCAACGACACGGACTTTCGCGACGGCATCACCGGGATCGGCCTTGCCTATGCTGTCGGTATCCAATCCTCCACCAGCCTGTGGCCGCCCGGGGTGGAACCGCTGCCGGCCAAGCCATGGAGCGGGCGGGGTCGTCCGACGTCCGCGATCCGTCGCGACGGAGCGCATCAGCCGGTCTCGGCCAGGCAACTGGCGCTCGACCTTCCCCAAAAGGCGTGGCGGCGGGTCACCTGGCGCGAAGGGACCAACACCAAACTCGCTTCGCGCTTCGCGGCGGTGCGTGTGCGTCCCGCGCATCGCGATTATCACCGTTCCACACCACGTCCTGAGGAATGGTGCCTGATCGAATGGCCCGCGGACGAAGCCGAGCCGACGAAATACTTTCTGTCCACACTGCCAGAAAACATCAGCCGGCGCGCACTGGTGAACGCTGCCAAGCTGCGCTGGCGGATCGAGCGGGATTACCAGGACCTCAAGCAGGAACTTGGGCTCGGCCATTACGAGGGGCGAGGGTGGCGTGGCTTTCACCATCACGCCACGCTGTGCATCGCCGCCTACGGATTCCTGATCTCCGAAAGGGGAGCGATTCCCCCCTCAGGACCATGCAACACCGTTCTCATCCAAGAGCATCGCCTTCCCAACGGTTATCGACCCCGCGGATCCCCCGATCCGACCTGAACGTCATGTCCCGACCTCGATCACATCTGTCCGGATCGCGATAGCGCGTGCCATCGCAAGAACACTGCCGCGCTGCCCTTGCTGCCAGCAGGCCACACGCAGGATGCGCCTTATGACACAGTAAGACTAGGGCGGCCGAAGGCGGGGCCGGGACGCCACCGCCGGCGCTCGACCTCGACGGCTTCGTCTATCAGCGGATCGAGCATTTCCCAACCGAGGTCGCGGCGCCGAGCGGCTGGCTGCGCCGGCTGCTCGGGCAGGTCGGGGCGCGACTGCGCCGGCTTGTGGGGGGCGACAGGGATATCGCGGCACCGCGGCTCGGCTGGCTCCTAGCCGCGGTGCTGCGCATCCAGGGCCACGTGGAGGCCGCCCGCGACGTGGCGATCGCCGAGCAGGACGCGACCCCCTATGGCCCCTGGGCACGGCCTTGGCGCGGGCTGTTCGGCTGGGCTGGCGCTGATCACGTATTCGGGCGTGCTGAAGCCGA
The DNA here is from genome assembly GCA_963832525.1 of uncultured Pseudomonadota bacterium. GTDB lineage: Bacteria > Pseudomonadota > Alphaproteobacteria > Acetobacterales > Acetobacteraceae > JAJZVS01. Next base: position 3,349,598 of record CAWHUC010000004.1, on the reverse strand, counting down.
AAGACGACTAGCGGCTCCGGCACCCCACCGCCGCGCATACGAGTTTCCATAATATCTCTTATACGACTTTTGTGCGTCGGACTCCGCCGCCGGATCGTGCCCATCCCGCGATCCCGGCCGACCGGTCTTTCCCCGTTCTGTATCCCTTGGCGGATCCGGGACCGCCTCCCTCCCCGGCCTCCGCATGCATCAACCGGCGCGAAAGACCCCCCGATACGCGAAGGGCCAGGGGAACACCCCTGGCCCTTTGGCGTGCAGCGCGGAGAACCGCTCAGCCGTTGCCACCGACATAGGCGTAGTCGTGCGACTGCGGCATCCGGGCCGCCGAGGCCGTCGCGGCACCGGCCGAAACCAGCAGACCGAGCATCAGGAACGCCGCCAGGAACTTCTTCATCGTCATCTCCATCCAAATGTCCCGCGCGAACCGCGGGACGATCGCGTCGGTGCGGCCGTTCAGCCGTTGCCGCCGACGTAGGCGTAGTCGTGCGACTGCGGCATCTGGGCTGCCGAGGCCGTCGCGGCGCCGGCCGAAACCAGCAGGCCGAGCATCAGGAACGCCGCCAGGAACTTCTTCATCATTGTCTCCATCCGTCCGTGTGCCCCGCTGCGTGCGGGGTGATCCGCCAGGCCAACCTGACAGACCCCCAGATGGACCTTCGCGGGTGCAACACGACTGTCATCGCGCGCATAGAACCTGTGCGCAGCAGTCGGGAATAGGGCCCTTGCCGTCCTGCGCTGACGCCCAAGGCGGCCGATGGGACTCGCCCGGAGAGGCCGGCCGCTCCGGATGCCGCCCCACGGGGCACGATCGGGCTTCGCGCGGGCGTGGAGCATCGGGGGCCTGGATACCGGGTCTGCCGTAGGGATTCGGGGCCCTCGGGTCGCGGCCGCCGCTGTCGCGCGATCAGAGCGTGAAAAAGAAATCGAACTTGTGAATGAACGCTCGTTGAAAATGCACGGGTTTCCGGGCGTCTTCGGCGGAAGACGAGCACTCATTCACAAACTCTCAGCGCAGCCCGTCCGCGCCCAGGCCGCCGACGCCGAAGGGATCCGGCCGGCCCAGGATGTCGTGGGCGAGGAAATCGATGACCGCGCGCACCCGCGGCGCCAGGTTCCGGCGCGACGGATAGACCAGGGTCACAGCCAGCGGTTCCGGCGCGAACCCGGCCAGCAGCGGCACCAGGCGCCCGGCGGCGACGTCGGCGCGCACGGCCACTTCCCCCGCGAGCGCGATGCCGACGCCGGCCAGGGTTGCGCGCAGCACGGCCTCGCCGCTGTCGGCACTGAACCGCCCGCCGACCGGCACCGCGACCTCCTCGCCTCCCGGGCCGGTGAAGCGCCAGATGCGATCGGCGCCGGGCACCGGCAGCGCCACGCAATCGTGCTCTGTCAGGTCGCGCGGGTGCACGGGTCGGCCGCGCGCGGCGAGATATGAAGGCGCGGCGAGCACCAGGCGCTCGACCCGCCCGAGGGTTCGGGTCACTTCCGTCGCATGGGTGCTCTCGCCGAGCCGCAGCCAGAGGTCGAGCCCCTCCTCCACCAGGTCGTGCGCGGTGCGGCCGATGACGAGGTGGACGGACAAGGCAGGATGCCGCGCCAGCAGTTCCGGCATGCGCGTGGCGATCAGGTTGCCGAGCAGCACCGGTGCCGCCAGCCGCACCAGCCCCGCGGCCTCGCCGCGCCGGCGCGCCGCGGCGTCGCGGGTCGCCGCGACCGCTTCCAGCACGAGGCGCGCGTGCTGCAGCGCCTCCTGCCCGTCTTCGGTCAGCGCCACCCGCCGCGTGGTGCGCTGGAACAGGCGCACGCCGAGTTCGGCTTCGAGGCCCGTGATCTGGCGCGAGATCGCCGATTGGGTCGCCCCCCGCTCCCGCGCGGCGGCGGAGAAGGAGCCGGTCTCGGCCACCCGGGCGAAGGTGGCGAGCGCGGCAATCAGGTCCATGAACGCACGCCGCCCGTCTCCCTGCCCTGCCGCATCGCTGGTCCTTCCCTCCGGTTCCGCACCGTGCCGCCGCGATCGTCGTGCCGGCGACGCAGGGCCGGAAGAATATAGGCGGCGCATGGTCCCGACGGGAGGCCGCGGCGGTCTGCCCGGCGGATGGCTTGCCCTGCCTGCGATCGCCGCCCGGTTGCCATTCGGGCCTTCCCACCGCATGACGGACCCAGGCTCACCTCCGGAGTCCTCTCTGTCGGCTCGCTCCGCCCGGGTCGGCTTCCCTGCCCCGCCCTTGCCGCCTGGTCCGCTTCGGCCCGTTCGCCCTTGGCCCGTTCCCACTGGCTGCTCTCACTGGCCGCTCGCTGGCCGTTCCCATGGGCCGCTCCCATTGGCCTTCCCCTCCTTGGCCCGTTCCGCCCCGACCCCTTTCCGTCCTGACAGGACCCGCCATGACGTGCTGCCGCCTTCCCGACGCCCTTCGTCGCACCGGTTTTCCGCGCGCCGCCGCCTCGGCGCGGATGCAAGCGTGCTTGCCCGCCGCCCGGGCGCCTGCGCCGTCGGGCGTGGCTGCCAAGACCTCCGTCGACGGTCCTCCGCCGGCCCGCCGCGGCGCGCCCGGCCGCTTCCGCCTGCGCATCCTCGCGCGCAGCCTCCTGCTGTGCACCGCCCTCGCTGCCTGCGCCGCGCCGCGCGCCGCCGCACCGGTCGCTCGGCCCGCGGCCCCGCCCGACTGGGACGGCGCCTATTACGGCACCAGCACCCGCTTCCGCGCCGACGCGCGCGACTGCCCGCATCCGGGCGTGATCACCCTGTATGTCGCCCAGGGAGGCTTCTATTATCGCTGGACCTACGGCACCGACATCGCGGCCACCATCGCGCCGGACGGCACGATCAGCGGCACCGGCCCGGGCATCACCCTGACCGGCACCGTGCGCGGCCGGCGCATGGACGGCAACGTGGTCAGCGCCACCTGCGGTCTGCATTTCACCGTGGCCCGGCACTTCTGAGCCGACAAACCCGGCACCTCCGGGCGGAAAGGAACACGCGATGCGCTACGTCTCGACCCGCGGCCACGCCGAACCGCGGGATTTCGCCGGCGTGCTGCTGGCGGGCCTTGCCGAGGACGGCGGGCTGTTCGTCCCGGAGACCTGGCCGCAGCTCGCCCCCGCGGACTGGCGGGCGTTGCGCGGCCTGCCCTACCCGGTGCTCGCCGCGCGCCTGCTGTCCCGCTTCGTCGGCGCTGCGATCGCGCCCGCGACGATCGCGGCGATCTGCACCGAGGCCTATGCGGGGTTCGGCCATCCCGCCGTCGTGCCGCTGGTCCAGCTCGACACCAACCTGTTCGTCCAGGAGCTGTTCCACGGCCCCACCCTCGCCTTCAAGGACATGGCGATGTCGGTGCTCGGGCGGCTGTTCGACCACGTGCTGGCGGCGCGCGGGGAGCGGGTGACGATCGTCGGCGCCACCTCCGGCGACACCGGCTCGGCGGCGATCGAGGCCTTCGCCGGGCGCGCGCGGGTCGACCTCGTCATCCTGCATCCGCATGGGCGCACGAGCGAGGTGCAGCGGCGGCAGATGACCACCGTCACCGCGCCGAACGTGCTGAACCTTGCGGTCGAGGGCACTTTCGACGACTGCCAGGACCTCGTGAAGGCGCTGTTCGCCGATCCCGCGCTGCGCGCGGAGCTGCGGCTGGCGGCGGTGAACTCGATCAACTGGGCGCGCATCGCCGCGCAGATGCCCTATTACGTCGCCGCCGCGCTGGCGCTGGGCGCGCCGGAGCGGGAGGTCGCGTTCGCCGTGCCGACCGGCAATTTCGGCAACGTCTTCGCCGCCTGGACGGCGCGGCGGATGGGCCTGCCGGTGGCGCGCCTGGTGGTGGGGTCCAACCGCAACGACATCCTGGCCCGCTTCCTCGACGCCAACGACATGTCGGTGCGTCCCGGTGGAGCCGAGCCTGTCGCCCAGCATGGACATCCAGGTCAGCTCCAATTTCGAGCGCCTGCTGTTCGAGCTGCTGGACCGCGATGCCGCGGCCACCGCGGCGGCGATGACGGCGTTCCGTCGCGACGGGCGGATGCCGGTGCCGGAGGTGGCCTGGCATCGCGCCCGGGCCGTGCTGCACGGCTTCCGGCTCGACGACGCGGGCACCGTGGCGGAGATCGCGCGGCTGCACCGCGCCTGCGGCTACCTGGCCGATCCGCACACGGTGGTCGGGATCGCGGCCGCCCGTGCCCTGCCGGCCGGGCACGGGGTGCCGACGGTGGCGATGGCGACGGCGCACCCCGCGAAATTCCCCGACGCGATGGAACGCGCGACCGGGCAGCGCCCGGCACTGCCGCCGTCGCTCGCGGATTTGTTCACGCGCGCGGAGCGGTTCACGGTGGTGGCGAACGAAGTCGGCGCGGTGCGCGACGCAGTGCGCGCACTGGCGGGGCGCAACACGGGCTGAGCCGGTGCGCGCTGTACGGGCGGCGCCCCTCCCCGCTTGGGAATCCTCCTCCCCGCTTGGAAGTCCGATCCGTATCGTCACCACCCGCCTTCCGGCGGCGGGGCACCGGCACGGTCCGCGGGCTCCTTGCCGCATACCGGGAATTCCGCCATCTCGGACCCGCCTGATCGGAGTTCCGCCATGCCTGCGCCGCTGCGCCCGTTCGTCCTTGCCGTCGCCGTGCTGTTCGCGCTCGCCGCCGGCGTGCCGGCCGCCCGGGCCGATGCGTTCACCCCCGCGCAGCGGGCGGAGATCGTGCAGATCATGCGCCAGGCGCTGCAGCAGGACCCCTCCATCCTGCGCGACGCCATCGGCGCCTTGCAGGCCGAGGACGCGAAGCGTGAGGCCGCGGCGGTGCACCCGGGCGACCCGGTGGCGGGGAACCCGAAGGGCGCCGTGACGATCGTCGAGTTCTTCGACGTGCGCTGCCCCTATTGCCGGCAGATGAACCCGGTGGTGGCCGCACTGCTGCGGCGGGATCACGATGTCCGGGTGGTCTACAAGGACCTCGCCATCCTGGGGCCGGCGAGCGTGCTCGCCTCCCGCGCGCTGCTGGCCGCGCAGCGGCAGGACGGGTACCTGAAGCTGCGGGCGGCGCTGATGGCCGAGCCGCCCGACATCACGGAAGCGACGATCCAGGCCGCGGCGACGAAGCTCGGGCTCGACTGGCCGCGGCTGCGGCGCGATATGGCGGACCCGGCGATCATGCAGCGGCTGCGGGCCAACGTGGCGCAGGCGCAGGCGCTCGGCATCGACGGGACGCCGGCATTCCTGGTCGGGCACACGCTCATTCCGGGCGCGGTCGATCTGGCGGATCTGGAGAAGGCGGTGGCCGCGGCGCGGTCGCAGGGGTAGGCCGCCCTCCCCTCACCCGGCGAAGTTCAGCCGCAGTCCGGGCTCGTCCCAATCCAGCGCGCCGATCCGGCCGGTCTCGGACAGCGAGATATAGGCCGTGCGCAGGTTCTTGCCGCCGAAGCAGATGTTCGTCGGGTGGGTGTCCGGCATCGCCACCTGGGCCAGCACGCGGCCGTCACCGTGACCTCCCCCGGGGGCGATCACGGTGATGCAGCCGGTGACCAGGGTGGCGACGCAGATGTTGCCCGAAGCCGTCACCGCCAGGCTGTCGAAGCGCTGGTAGCCGGGCAGGCCCGCGACCAGCCGTCCGCCGTGCGGTGAGGGGAACGGATGCTTGGTGACCACCCCCGGAGCGGTGATGTCGAACGCCCATAGCCGCGCGGGCTCGGTATCGGCGACGTAGACGGTGCGCTCGTCGGGCGAGAGGCCGACCCCGTTGGCCGACAGGATCGGATAGGCGACTTCGACGATCTTCGAGCCGTCCGGCAGCGCATAATAGAGCCCGCCGTGGTCGCGGGTACGCGCGTAGCGCTTGCCGAGGTCGGTGAACCAGAACCCGCCCTGCTTGTCGAATACGATATCGTTCGGCGCCGACAGGCGGTGGCCGTTGCATGCGGTGTAGAGCGTGCGGACCGCGCCGGTCTGCGTGTCGATGCGCTGGATGGAGCCGCCGGCATAGTCGGGCGCCGGCCCCTCGGCCATGAAATGCCCCGGGCGGTACAGCCCGCCGCCATTGTTGCAGCAATAGAGCGCCCCATCCGGCCCCAGCGCGAGCCCGTTCGGCCCGCCCCCCGTGGCCGAGAGCACCGAGACGGTGCCGTCCGGGGCGATGCGCGAGACCTGGTTGCCGGCGATCTCGGTGAGGACCACGGAGCCGTCCGGGAGGACCGCCGGGCCTTCGGGGAATTTGAAGCCGCTCGCGAGGATGCGCACGTCGGACATCGGTCGTTTCTCCCTCGTCGCCGCCGTCCTGGCGCGGCGGGCGGGGGAAACGAGACCACCGGGTGCGGGGGGACGCAAGAGTGCGGCCCGTGACCCGGCCGCCCCGCGCTCGGGCGCGGCAGCCAGCCCGCGGCGAAAACCGCATCCGCAAGCGCGTGCGTTCCCGATCGGCCGCGATCGACCGGCCGGCAGCCTGCCGATCGGGCCGAGCAGGTGGACGTGCCCCGGTGCCGGTGCCCCGCGGCTGCGCATCGAGGCGATGGACAAACCGCGAGACCGACGCCTAGCCTGCCCACGGCACCTGCCGGAACGTCCGCAACGAGGAGGAAGCGCACGATGATCGTGGTGAGCGTGATGTATCCGCCAAGCGCGCGGTTCGATCTCGACTACTACATGAAGACGCACGTCCCGCTGGTGCAGGCGCGCTGCGAGGGACGCGGCCTCGTCGGCGCGCAGGTGCTGAAGGGCACCGCGGGGGCCGATGGCGGCACGCCGGCGTATCAGCTCATTGCGCTGCTCACGTTCGCCTCCTTGCCGGAATTCCAGGCGGCCATGCAGCAGCACGGGGCGGAGATCATGGGCGACGTTCCGAAATTCACCGACGCGCAGCCGGCGATCCAGGTCAATACGCCGCTGGGTTGATCGCAGCGGCGCCGCGCCGTCCGGCCCTGGTGACGCATGTCTGCCGGCGCGATACGCCACCTTGCGCACCCGCGCGAGCCGGCCGCACGCGGCGCACCGATGCGGGATTGCATCAAGGATTTGTTCGGCGGTGGGCGGGGACGGAGAGGCATCCCCGCGGCGGCGTCCGGGTCAGACAAGCGCGGGCAGCGGCCGATGGGCCGCGGCGCAGGCGCGGTAGTTGGCGTCCAGCTCCGGCGCCATCAGGCGAAGGGCTGCGAGGCGGCGGGCGATCTCGCGCACATAGCGCACCTCTCCGGCGGCCAGCGGGCGGCCGAGCAGCGGGCGTTCGCGATACGAGAGGAACTTCTTCAGCACCTGATAGCCGCCGATGGTGAAGTCCCAGACCTGCTCGGGGACGTTCTGCCAGTACGCAGCGGCGTTCAGAAACACGTCGTGCGTCCGGGGGCCGAGCATTGCGGCTTCCGCTTCGGTCGCGGCTTCGTCGGGCGCATAGGGGCGGGTGACCATGCGGCCGCGACCAGGCATCACGGCGCCGCCTTTGCCGGCGTGGCCCCAGCCGGCGGTGAGCGCGCAGTCCTCCGGTGCCATTGCCTCGCCGCCCTGCTTCGTCGGTACGGCGATGGCGGCGAGGACCGGCAGGATCGTGCCGGCAGTGACGCCTGGCACCGGCGTCTCGGGGTCGAGCAGGGCCGCGACGCGGGCGCCGAGGGCGGCGGAGGCGCGCAGCAGGTCGGCACTGTCGGGCAGCGGGATGCGCGGCCAATCCTGGCGGATGCCGGCTTCGTTCTCGGCGAGCCAGGTGGGGGCGTAGCCGATGGCGAGCGCGTGGTGCCAGGGGAGCGCGGCGATGGTGCGATCGGAGTCGGGATCGGGCAGGCCGAGGTTGGTGAGCCAGGCGCGGGCGGCGGGGGAGAGGTTGGCAGAAGCGCCCTGCTCCGCTCGGCAGAAGACGGGGGTGTAATAAGCGTCTGTGCGAAGGGCGTGGTCGTCGCCAAGCAACGGGGTCCAGGCCAACGGCACGCCTTCCGGCGTCGCGACCCCGGCTGGGCGGGAAGCCAAGAATCCCTCAGCAACCGGGAGGGTCCGGAGCAGTTCCGGACGCGGCTCGTTCCAAATGGGTCGATCAGGCGTCGCGTAGGCCCAGCGCAGGTCGAAAGGGCGGACGAAGTACCGTTGTATGCGATTCTCTTGGAATTTTGCCGTAAGTATCGTCCTTGCTCGGGTTTCCCGCGCAGGAAATCGTGCCGCGTCCTGCCCGAGGCCGCCGATTGTTCCGCGAACCTCATCCCACTCCTGGTCCGAATCGTAATATGCGCGCATACGCCGTTCCAGCGCCGGACGATCATTATCGATCAGGGCGCCCCCGCGCTTCTCCATAGGTCCGTTGAGCGGTAGGACGGCAGCCAAATCGGTCAACTTGGGCCATGCGGCGTAGTCGGCGGCTACCGCACCGGGACGCAGCGACAACCGGTTGGCCCGATCAGGCTGCGCCACGATGTATTGCCCATCGAAATCGTTCGCCTCCAGGCTCTCCAGCGCGGCCTGCCGCTTCGACGTTCCCCACAAATTGCGGTATCGCACGACCTTCGATGTGGTCCCTCCGCGCTTCACCAGCAGCGCCACCGCAGTTCCGACCTGTATCCCCTCCCGATTGGTCTCCGTGCTGAACACCGAAGGATCCGGCGTGCCGTCCGGGGCCACCTTCCCGGTCTCGAATTTCGACCCGTTCAGATTATCCACCCAGATGCGGTCGAATTCCCGCAGCATCCGCTGCCGCATCACCACGAAGGAGGGATACCACAACCAGGAATGATTGCTGATGAAGCACACCACCCCGCGCCCGGTCCCCTCCGCGATCCGCCGCTCCGCCACCCGGAAGAACCGCACGTAAAGATCGTCCAGGTTGAACTTGCGGATGCCCCAGTCGCGTTGCAGCCCTTCCTTGTACGGCTCGACAAGACCGGATTCTTCCGCCGGCGAGGTCCCCGCGAACGCGTTGTACGGCGGGTTGCCCAGCACCACCAGGATCGGCCGCTCGCGCTTCACCCGCGCCGCCTTGTCGCGCTCGTCGGCCAGCGGCGGATAGGTCACGCGCAGACTGCGCTGCACCGAATCCGAGGCTTCCGTCTCATTCGGCGCCGCCCAGCCGGTCAGCGCATTGGTCAGATAGACCGCGGCACTCTCGTCGCCCTGGAACGGCGCAGCGCCGGCGGCGCGCAACGCATGCCCCACCTGCCAATGCGCAATCACATAGGGCGCCGGCATGATCTCGAACCCGGCCACCCTTGTCATCGCCGCCTGCTTCAGATCCTCCGCCGCCAGCGCGCCCTCGCCCTTCGCGCGCAAGGTACGGCCGATCCGGTCCAGCACCTCCACCAGATAGGCGCCGGTGCCGCAGCACGGGTCGAGTACCCAGACCGAGGGATCGGCCAGCCCGTCCGCCAGGCCAAGCTCCTCGCGCAGCACGCGATCGACCCGCTCGACCATGTAGCGCACGATCTCGCGCGGCGTGTACCAGACGCCCATCGCCTTGCGCAGATCGGGGTCGAACGCGGCCAGGAACGGTTCGTAGAAATACCGGACCGCGTCCGTCTCGTCGAAGCGCTTGAAGAAGGTCGCCCGTTCCACCCGCTCCAGCGCCGCCGCCGCCCAGGACAGCGGTTCCTCCAGCCCGAGCGGCTTCAACTGCTGCGGCGTGGCGATGCGCTGGAACAAGGTATCGACGAACGGCACGTGCAGGTTCCAGCCGGCCGCATGCCAGTCGAAAGTGCCGCCGTCGCGGGCCACGTCCACCCAGGCGCTGAACAGGCCGTAGAACAGGGTCTGCACCAGGGTGCTGCGGAACAGATGCTCGCCCTTGGGACCGTCGAACGTCATCCCCAGCGCTTCCTGCAACGCGCCGCGCAAGGTGGCGAACGCGGGCAAGGTCGCCTGCGCCTCCACCCGCGCCAGCGCGTCGCGGGCGTAGGAGGCAAGGAAGAACGCCACCTCCTCCGGCCGCGCCAGCGGCGCCTGGTGCAGCAGGACGCGTTCCAGGAACTCGGCGAAGCGGGTTGCGAGTCCGGCGGGCCGGCGCGTGCCGCGCGCCAGCGCGAAGAACGCGGCGGCATCCGCGCAGTCGAAATCGAACCGCTCCCGCACCTGCCGCCGCCCTTGCGGATCTCGGCCGAGCAGCACGAAGGCGCGGAAATTGGTGACCAGCACCAGCCCGTAGGCGGCAAGATACCGCTCGACCTGCGCGCTGCCGAGCTTCACCGCAAGCTCGGCCGGAATGTCATCGACCTCTACCACCCCGCGTTCGGGCGGCCTTCCCTCCGGCCATGCGTCCGGTGCCGGCGTGCCCGTGCCGGCGAACAGGCCCAGATCGGGAAAGCCCGCCCCGCGGTTGCGCAGATTGGAGACGCAGAAGACGCGCGGCTTCAATGTGGCGCCGATCGCATTCAACGCGCCGACGAGCGCGGCGTAATAACTCATCTCCCCCGTGCCGGCGCGGGTCGCGCGGATGCGCGCGATCTCGGCGAGGTAGTCGGACAGAACGTTGCGGGTCATGCGGCGCCATCCTGGGCGCGATCCGACCGGTTCGGCAACCTGCCGCCGCCCCGCCCGCCGAGACGACGCCGCACCCCCGCCCGGCATCGCGGCGTCGTGGTTCCCGCCGCGACCCGATCCCCGCTATCCTCCGCCCCATGTCCCGAGTCGCCGCCCAACCCGACCTGTTCGCCCCGCAAGCGCCGCCCGAGCGGCCGCCGCCGGACCCGATCGCCGAACTCGCCGCCCAGCTTGCCCGCCTGCGCGCCACCCCCGCCCCGCCCTGGGACACCGCCTCGGCGGCGATGGCGGAGGAGCACCACGCCATCGGCCTCGCCCGCCATGCGGGACCGGAGGCCGCAGCGCTCGCCGCCGCCATCCTGCGGGAAACCGAACGCCTGCTGGCGATGACGGACTGAGCGGTGCCCTCACCCGGCGCGCATCGCGCGCCGACCTGCTATGAAAACTCCTGGTTCGGGGGATCCGGCGGCGCCCTTCCCCCTCTCCACCCGCGCTTGCGGGGGGAGAGGGTCGGGGTGAGGGGGGCCAGTTCGCCCCGATCCGCATCTCGTGCCGCACGCCCCCCTCACCCCGCCCTCTCCCCCCGCAAGCGCGGGTGGAGAGGGGGAAGGACGTCGGCGACGTTTTCATCGTCGGTGGCGCATCGGCCGCCCGATGCGGGGGCGTCTCTCCCGCAGGGCGGAGAGGCAAGACGCCTTTAGCCCCGCGCCGACTTCGGCCACACTGCCAGCCCCGAAGCCGAAGGCCCCCATGACCCCCCGTCCCTCCCACCCGCTCACACCGTTAGGCGACCCCGCCCTCGCCGCCCGTCTCGCCCGCGAAACCGAGGCCGAGATCCTGTTCGACCCCGCCTCCCGCGGGCGCTACGCCACCGACGCCTCGATCTACCAGGTCGAACCGATCGGCACGATCGTGCCCAGAACGACGGCCGACGTCGCCGCCGCCCTCGCGATCGCGCGCGAGAACGGCGTGCCCGTCCTCGCCCGCGGCGGCGGCACCAGCCAGTGCGGCCAGACCGTCAACCGCGCCCTCGTGATCGACTGCTCCAAGCACCTGCGCCGGGTGCTCGCCATCGATCCCGACGCGCGCACCGCCACCGTCGAACCCGGCATCGGGCTGGGCGAGCTGAACGCCGCGCTCCGCCCGCACGGGCTGTTCTTCCCGGTCGATCCCTCCACCCACGCCCGCTGCACCATCGGCGGCATGGCGGGCAACAATTCCTGCGGCTCCAAGTCGATCCGCTACGGGCTCATGGCCGACAACGTGCGCGCGATCGACGCGATCCTCGCCGACGGCACGCGGCACCGCTTCGGCGTGACCGCCGACAATCTCGGCGCCGACATCGCGCCGCCGATCGCCGAGCTGATCCAGCGCCTGCGCGCCCTCGGCGCGGCCGAGGCCGAGGAGATCGCCGCCCGCTTTCCCCGCCAGCTCCGCCGGGTCGGCGGCTACAACATCGACGCCCTGACCCCGGCCGCGCGCGCCGCCGGCCGCGACAACCTGGCCCGCCTGCTGGTGGGTTCGGAAGGCACGCTCGCGTTCTCCGCCGCGATCGAACTCGCGCTGCACCCGATCAAGCCGCGCAAGGCGCTCGGCATCTGCCAGTTCCCGACCTTCCGCGCGGCGATGGAGGCCTCCCGCCACCTCGTGACCCTCGATCCGGAAGCGGTGGAGCTGGTCGACCGCACCATGATCGACCTCGGCCGCGCCATCCCGATCTACCGGCCCACGATCGACGCCATGCTGATCGGCGAGCCCGACAGCCTGCTGATCGTCGAATTCCACGGCGACGCCGACGCGCCGCTGGCCGCGAAGCTCGCGGAACTGGACACGATGATGGCCGACCTCGGCTATCCCGGCGCGGTGGTGCGCGCGATCGACGCCCCGTTCCAGGCCGCGATCGCCGCAGTCCGCGAGGCCGGGCTCAACATCATGATGTCGATGAAGGGCAGCGCCAAGCCGGTCTCCTTCATCGAGGACTGCGCCGTCGACCTCGCCGACCTCGCCGACTACACCGAACGCCTGAACGACGTGTTCGCCCGGCACGGCACCAAGGGCACCTGGTACGCGCACGCCTCGGTCGGCTGCCTGCACGTCCGCCCGGTGCTCAACATGAAGGACCCGGCCGACGTCGCGACCATGCGCGCGGTGGCCGAGGAATGCTTCGCCCTGGTGCGCGAATACAAAGGTTCCCACAGCGGCGAGCATGGGGACGGCCTCGTGCGCAGCGAATTCAACGAGACGATGTTCGGCCCACGCATCGCCCGCGCGTTCGAGACGGTGAAGGACGCCTTCGACCCCGCCGCCCTGCTCAACCCCGGCCGTGTCGTGCGCGCGCCGCGCATGGACGACCGCAGCCTGTTTCGTTACAAACCCGGCTACGCGCCGGCCGCGGGTTTCACTCCGAAGCTCGACTGGTCCGACCACCCGGGGCCGCTCGGGGGCATGCTCGGCGCGGTCGAGATGTGCAACAACAACGGCACCTGCCGCGCCTTCGACGCCGGCGTGATGTGCCCGAGCTACCGCATCACCCGCGACGAGGCCCATGTCACCCGCGGCCGGGCCAACACCTTGCGCCTGGCGCTCACCGGCCAGCTTGGCCGTGACGCGATGGCCTCGGATGCGCTGGCCGAGGCGATGCGGCTGTGCGTCTCCTGCAAGGCCTGCCGGCGCGAATGCCCCACCGGCGTCGACATGGCGAAGCTGAAGATCGAGGTACAGGCCGCGCGTGCCGCGGCGCACGGGCTTTCGCTGCGCGACCGAATGATCGCGGCCCTGCCGCGCTACGCCCCGTTCGCCGCGCGGCTGGCCCCGCTCGCCAACCTGCGCAACGGCTCGGCGCTGCTGCGCCGGGTCGGGGAACGGACGCTCGGGCTGGCGGCGGCGCGCCCCCTGCCCGCCTTCCGCGCCGATCCGTTCCGCGACGGCGAAGCGACGGGGGCCGGTCCGGCGGCGCCACGCGGGGAGGTGTTCCTGCTCGCCGATACGTTCAACCGCTGGTTCGAGCCGGAGAACATCCGCGCCGCGCTGCGCGTGTTGACTGCCGCGGGCTACCGGGTCCGGCTGCCGGCAGCACCAGGCCGACCGCTCTGCTGCGGGCGCACCGCGCTCGCGGCCGGGCAGGTCGATCGCGCGCGGGCCGAAGCCCGCCGCACCCTGGCCGCGCTCGCCGGCGACGCCCCGGTGATCGGCCTCGAACCCTCCTGCCTGTTCACCCTGCGTGACGAATTCCGCTCCCTGCTGCCCGGCCCCGCGGCGGACGCGCTCGCCGGCCGGGCGCTGCTGCTGAGCGAGTTCCTGGCACGCGAAAAGCCGTCGCTGGCGCTGAAACCGATGCCGGGGCGCGCGCATGTGCACGGGCACTGCCACCAGAAATCCTTCGGCGCCTTCCCCGCCGGCCTCGCCGCGCTGCGCCTGGTGCCGGAACTGACCGTGCGCCCGATCGCGTCCTCCTGCTGCGGCATGGCCGGGGCATTCGGCTACCAGGCGGAAACCCAGGACGCCTCCCGCGCCATGGCCGAGGCCGGGCTGCTGCCGGCGGTCCGCGCCGCCGGCTCGGACGACCTCATCGTCGCCGACGGCACGTCCTGCCGCCACCAGATCCGCGATCTGGGCCGGCGGGAGGCGGTCCATTCCGTGCGCGTGCTGGAGCGCGCCCTTGCCGACTGACCCCGCCGCCTCGGCCGAGGCCGTCGCCGCAACCCTGGGAGCGATTCGCGCCCGTGCGCCGCTGGTCCACAACATCACCAATTTCGTGGTCACCAACACCACGGCCAACGCGCTGCTCGCCGTCGGCGCTTCGCCGGCGATGGTCGAGGGGGCGGAAGAAGTCGCCGATTTCGCCGCCGGCGCCGACGCGCTGGTGATCAATCTCGGCACCATGTCGGCCCCGCGCGCGGCCGCGATCCGGCTCGCGGTTGCGGCGGCGGGGGCGGCCGGGGTGCCGTGGGTGCTCGATCCGGTGGCGGCGGGGGCGATCCCCACCCGCACCGACCTCGCCCGGACGCTGCTGTCGGCGCGGCCTGCGGTGGTGCGCGGCAACGGATCGGAAATCCTGGCGCTGGCCGGCGGAGCGGCGGCCGGGCGCGGGGTGGATTCCACCGCCGCCGCCGGCGCCGGGCTGGACGCGGCGCGCCGGCTGGCGGCGCAGGACCGGGTCGTCGCCGCGGTGACCGGCGCCACCGATTACGTCACCGACGGGACCCGCACGATCGCGGTGACCAACGGCCATCCGATGATGACACGGGTCACCGGGCTCGGCTGCACCGCGACGGCGCTGATCGGCGCCTGCCTGGCCGTGAACCGTGATCCACTGGCGGCGGCGGCGCACGGGCTCGCTTTGCTGGGCGTCGCGGGGGAGATCGCGGCGGCGCGGGCGCGCGGCCCGGGGTCGTTGCAGGTGGAAATCCTCGACGCGCTCTACGCGCTTGACGCCGTGGCCCTGGCGCGGATGGTGCGCATCGATCGCGTGTAGAACGCCCGGGCAGCCTGCGCCCGGCGCCGCGCACGCGCCCCTCTCGCCTGGCGATCGCTCCGGCAGGCGGTCGCCCGTTATCCCGACCGCGCCATCGCGTGCCAGCGGACCCACCGCAAGCCGCCCGTGCGGATCAGGCGTGCGCGGCGCAGCCAAAGCTCGGCCTCCCGTACCAGGGCGCCGGCCAGGGCGACGGGCGGCCGGCCGCCTGCATCGCCCAGGCCGTGCACCAGGCTGCGCCAGGCGCGCACGGTCTGGTGCATGTGCTGCGCCGACAGATCCTCGATCACGCGCACGTCGAACCGGCGCCCGGCCAGGGCCTGGGTGACGACATCCTGGGTGGGCAGGCCGGGCAGACCGCCGTCCAGGCGCAGCCAGGCGGCGGTTTCCTCCGCGGCGGGGTCGTAGCCGGGGCCGGCGACGGTGGCGAGCAGGGTGATCTGCCCGCCCGTCCGCAATGCGCGGGTCAGCCCGTCCAGGATCGGGCCGGGGGCGCCGTGGCGGAACGGGTCCAGCGCCAGGACGTGGTGGCAGGAGTTGGGCGGGAAGGCCGGCGCGGCAGGGTCCCACGTGTCTATCCGCACCCGCTTGCCCAGCCCCGCGCGGGCGCAGATCGTGGCGGCTTCGGCCACCAGCGCCGGATCGGACTTGTACCCGGCGACCCAGGCGCCGAACAAGGTCGCGATGCAGCGCGCCGGGCCGCCGGCGCCGCAGCCGACCAGCAACAGGCTGGACGCAGCGGACAGGCCGAGCGGGGTGGCGAGCCGCAGCACGTCCTCCGCCCCGCCCGGCACGGTGAAGCCTTCGCCCCAGAGGCGGTTGGTGAGCGCGATGCGGGCCGGCGGCCACGGGCCCGCGTCAGGCTCCGGCTCCGGTACCGGCGGCGTCGGGTCGGCACGCCGGCGCGGCGGCACCGCCGGCGGCACCGGAGGTGGCACCGCGGCGGGTCGCCTGGACAACCAGCCTCGCACATCCGCAAGCCGCATGCGCGCTGGCTAGCCCCGATCGGTTAAGCTTTCGTTGCCGGCTTCGGTCCGAGCCTGGCGAGATGCGGCGAAGTCCGCATGTCACAGGGCGATCGGGCAAATGTCCGCGCGTTCACCTCTCCCGCTCGGCGGGAGAGGTCGCCGTGCGGAGCACGGCGGGTGAGGGCGCGAGGCACGGAACCCTCACCCGGTTCGCTGCGCGAACCGACCTCTCCCGCAGCGCGGGAGAGGTGAAGAAGCCACCGGTCGCGCCGATTTTTGCGGTTCACCCGATTACCCTGCCGCATGTCACCTCCCCTCTTGCGGTGGGGGCGGGAGGCGCGCACCGCGTCCGGCGCGACGATGCGCGGCCGGCCTAACCGAACAGACGACGCGAGGCGATGCGCGCGCCTTCCGCCAGCGCGGCGAGCTTCGCCCAGACCACGTCCTCCGCCACCCGCCCGCGCCCGGCCGAGGTATCGAACCCGCAATCGGTCCCGGCGATCACCCGGCGCGGATCGCCGACCGCCTGGGCCACGCGTTCGATCCGGTCGGCCACCACCTCGGGGTGCTCGACGAAATTGGTCAGCACGTCGATCACGCCGGCCACCACCACCTTGTCCGGATCGGCGGCGAAGGCCGAAAAACAGCGCGTCTCGTGCGCATGGCGCGGGTTGGCGACCGGCAGGACGAAGCCGCCGACATGCGCCCCGCGGATCGCCGGCAGCACGTCGGCCATCGCCACATCGCAATCATGCGGGCCTTCGTAGTTGCCCCAGCAGGCGTGCAGCCGCACCCGATCGGGCGGGATCGCCTCCAGCGCGCGGTTGATGGTGGCGACCACATTCCCGGCGAAGGCGGTGAACTCCGCCAGCGGCCGGTCCTGGAACGACACATGGCGCTCCATCGCGAGATCGGGCGCGTCGATCTGCAGCAGGAAGCCCCGGGAGACGATGGTTTCGTATTCCACCTTGAGCGCATCGCCGAGCGCTTCCAGGTAGTCGTCCTCGGTCTCGTACCAGCGGTTGCGCAAGGCGCTCGCGATGATGCCGGGGGACGGGGCGGTCATGAACGGCTCGGCGAAATGCGCCCCGCCCGCAGCGGCGGAAGCCGCCTCCAGCGCGGCGGCGAAATCGGCGCATTCGGCTTCCACCAGCGCGCGGTCGAGGTAGCGCACCGCGCCCACTGCTTCCGGTACGCTGTCGGTGTTGCTGATCGAGGCGCCGAGCCCGTCATGCGCGGCCTTCCAGGCGCGAAACAAGGGATAGTGCGTCACATCGGCGAAGGTCTTGCGGCTCCAGCCGCCGCCGAAGCCGCTCATGCGGTGGCGGACATAGAGGAAGAACGCCTCGCGCTGCTGCTCGCCGTTGTTGCCGATGTCGATGCCGGCTTCGAGCTGCTTCGCGACCACGTGCGCCACCGCGGCACGGCCCTCGGCGGCCAGTTCGGCAGCATCGATCGCCTCGCCGCGGGCACGGGCGGCGTAAAGCTCGGTCAGATGGCGCGGGCGCGGCAGGCTGCCGGTATGGGTGGTCAGGATGCGGGTGTCGCTGTGCAGCATGGGGGCGATGGCCTTCGCGATGGGATGGGCACCGTCGGCAAAAATGCTGCACGCGCCTCTCTCCGGCGAGCGGCGCCACGCGTGACGGCGCCGCCATCCTAAGCGGGCTTGCGCCGGTTGTCACACCGGCGGGGAGCCGGATCCCGTGGCGGCGCACGCCCGCTCAAGACGGCGACTCCGTGCCGGCCGACCCTGCTCAGGCGCCGACGTAGACCATCCAGCCGACGCCGAACCGATCCTGCACCATGCCGAAACGCGGCGAGAAGAACGTCTTCGCCAGCGGCATCTGCACTTTGCCCCCCTCGGCGAGGGCGGCGAAGGTCCGGTCGGCTGCCGCCTCGTTTTCCACGGTGAGCGAAAGATGGAAGCCCTGGAACCCCGCGCCGCCCATGCAGCCGCCGTCGGAGAGCAGCACGACCGAGTTGCCGATGCGCAGTCGGGCATGCATCACCTTGTCCTCCATCCCCGGCGGGAGCCGGGTGGGATCGAGTGGCTCGGGGGAGTCCCTGAAGCGCATCAGCATCACCTGCTCGGCGCCCAGCGCCGTGCGGTAGAAGGCGATCGCTTCGTCACAGGTGCCGTTGAAGAACAGGTAGGGCTGGATCTGCATGGCGTGTGCCTCCGTGCGGGGAAAGAACGTCCGAGAGCCGGGTCGTCGTCCGTCGCCGCCGCCGGCCCGGCGCGGCGGCGGGAAAAGCGGGCGGGCGGCTCCGTCCGTCGGGCGCCCCCCCGGTCCTGGCCGATGGACGTCCCGGCCGAGGGACGTCCGGGGCGGTCCGCCTCCGCCCGTGGCCGGGGATGCGACACCTACCCGAAGCGCACGACCGCGATCGGCGGCAGCCGTGCCTCGGGCATGGTCCAGGAGCAGCCGCCGTCGTCGGACAACCACAGCCCGCCGCTGGTCGAGCCGAGGGCCAGGCCAGTGCCGGTCGCATCGACCGCGAGCGCATGGCGCCACACCAGGTCGTAGGCGTGCTGTTGCGGCAGGCCGCGGCTCAGCACCTCGAAACTGGCGCCGCCGTCGCCGGTGCGCGCAACCACCAGCTTGCCGTCCACCGGGATGCGGCGTTCGTCCTTCACCGCCGGCACGAACCAGGCGGTGTCCGGGTCGCGCGGGTGGGCGGCGACGGCGAAGCCGAATTTCGCCGGGCGGATGGCGGTCAGCTCGTGCCAGGTGGCGCCCCCGTCGGTGGAGCGGAAGGTGCCGTTGTGGTGCTGGCACCAGACCACCTCCGGCCGCGCGGCGCAGTGGGCCAGGCGATGGACGTCCTGGACGATCGGGTCCTCCCGCCGCTCCGGCGGCATGTATTCGGCATACATGCCGCGGTTGATGAGCCGCCAGGAGGCGCCGGTATCGCTGCTCGCCCAGACGCCGGCGGTGGAGACGCCGACCCGGATGGCGGCGGGATCGCGCGGGTCGACCAGCACGGAATGCAGGCCCGGCTGCTCCCCGCCGGCCACGCCCATCCACTGGCGCCGCTCCGGCATGCACCACAGCGGCGCGTTCAGCGCCCAGGTGCGGCCCCCGTCGTCGGAGCGGAACAGGCCGCCGGGCATGGTGCCGGCCCAGACCCGCCCGGACACGCCGCCGGGTTCCAGCGCCCAGACCTTGCCGAGCGACCACGGGTGCGGATCGTCGCCAGCGTCGTCCGGCTTCGGCGGGAAGCAGGGGGCCGCGACTTCCCCCCAGGCGCCGTCCGGTTCCCGCCGCCACAGCCTGGCCCCGAAATGACCGAGGTCGAGCGCGGCGAGGACCGCGCCGTCCTCCAGCGCCAGGACGGCGGAGACGGGATCGCCCAGGAAATGCGCCCCGGCCACCTTCCATCCGCCGCCGCGGCGGGTGAGTTCGAACAAGCCCTTGCGGGTGCCGACGTGCAGCCGGTCGGTCATGCGCCTTCTCCCCCTTTAGCCGCCCGTAAGCGCCTGGAACACATAGATCTCGTCCGCCGGCTCAACCGGATCGGCGAGGCCGGCCGCCGCCTGGCCGTTGACGTAGACGACGACGTGGCGGCGCAGCGCGCCCTGGTCGTCGAGCAGGTAGCCGCGCAGCATCGGCCGCTGCGCGAACACCGCAGCGAGCGCCTGGCCGACCGTGGGGCCGGCGACCTGCATGGCGGGCGCGGGCAGGAACCGGTGCAGAGCGCTGGTGAAGGCGACGGTCGGCACGGATGCGGTCCCCTCTTGACCGGATAGGTTGATATCAATATTTATCGGCGATGTCAACGCCGGATCCGCTGCCCTTCTCGCTGACCCTGGAGGTCCGCGACACCTGCCTCTGCCTTCATCTGCAGCGCGCCGCGCGCGCGGTGGCGCGGCGCTTCGACCTCGCCTTGCGGCCGTTCGGCCTGACCAACGGGCAGTTCTCCCTGCTGATGTCGCTCAACCGGCCGCAGCCCGCGGACATGGCGAGCGTGGCCTCCCTGCTGGCGATGGATCGCACGACCCTGACCGCGAACCTGAAGCCGCTGGAGCGGCGCGGACTGGTGGAGGTGGCGGCCGACGCTGCGGACCGCCGCCGCCGCCGCCTGGGCCTGACGCCGGCAGGGCGCGCCACCCTCGCTGCGGCGGTTCCGGTCTGGCGGGAGACCCATGCCGCGCTCGACCGTCTGGTGGACGACCCGGAGCCCGATCGGCTGCGGGCGGCGCTGCGGGCGCTGTCGTGAGGGCGAGACCGCCCGCGCCGTCAGGCGATTCCAACCCCCGCGGGCCTTGTTCCGGGAATTCTCACACCCCCACCGCCCGCAGCAGGGTCGGCAGATCGAGCCGCCCGAGGCTCGCCGCCGCCACCCCGTCGATCAGATCGGCGAACAGCGCCCGCTTTTCCACCAGAATGGCGGCGATCCGCTGCTCGATACTGTCCGGCGTCAGATAGGCGAACACCTGCACCGGCCGGGTCTGGCCCATGCGATGCGCGCGGTCCTCGGCCTGCGCGGCCGAGGCCGGATTCCACCAGAGATCGAAATGGAACACGACCGAAGCCGCGGTCAGGTTCAGCCCCACTCCACCGGCGCGCAGCGAAGCCACCATCACGCTGCGGCGCGGATCGGCGGCGAAATCGGCCACCGCCCGGTCGCGTGCCGCCGGGCTCATGCGCCCCGTGAGCAGCACCGGGTGCAGCGGGGCCAGCACCTGCGCGAGCCGTTCGGCGCCGAACGGGGCGGCGACGAACTGGCTGAACACCAGTGCCTTCTCGCCCCCCTCGGCGACCGCCGCCACCCGCCGGCGCAGATCCTCGCACTTGGCCGATTCCCCGCTCTCCGGGCAGGCGTTGCAGATCTGCTTGAGCCGCAGGATCAGCTCCAGCACGTGCACGATCCGGATCCGCGCGCCGAGCGCGCGCAGCCACACGAGCCCCTCGCGTTCCGCCGCGTCATAGGCGGCGCGCTGGCGCGGGCCGAGGTCCGGGGCCAGGACGAACGCCGTCTTCGGCGGCAGCTCGGGCAGCACCTCGGCGCGCCGGCGGCGGAGCTGCACCTGGCCGAGCGCGCGGCGCATGCCGGCCAGCAGCGCACCCCGATGGTCCGCGCCGGGGGCGACGAAGTCGAGGATCGAGGCCGTATCGTCCGCGCAGTTCTCGAGCGGCGTGCCGGTCAGCGCCCAGGCACGCTCGCGATCGAGCGCCTTCACGGTGACGGCGAGATCGGTGCCGGGGTTCTTGATGCGCTGCGCCTCGTCGGCCACCACCACGCGCCAGCGCCGACGCAGCGGCCCGTATGGCGCCGGCAGTGCGGCGTCGGCGCGCAGGGCGTCGTACCCCACCAGGAACACCTGCGCCGGCGCGCGCCAGCGCAGCCGCCGCTCCGCCGCCGCCCCGGCGCAGGTAGCGAGCATGAGGTCCGGCGCCCATTCGCGCAGATGGCGCCGCCATTGCAGCACGAGGCTCGCCGGCACCACCACGAGCGCCGCCCCGGCCGCGCCGTCGCCCAGCAGCAGGCGCAGCGCCGCGATCGCCTGGATGGTCTTGCCGAGGCCCATCTCGTCGGCCAGCAGCACGCCGGGGCGGGCGAGCAGCCGGGCGATCCCGGCCTGCTGATAGGGCGGCAGCGGGGCGGGCCAGACCAGGCCGAAGGCCTCAGCCGGCGCGCCCATCACCAGTCATTCGGGCACCAGTCATTCGGCCGCCGGTCATTCGGTCTCGTCCTCGGGCGCGGGCGCCGCTTCCAGGCTGGCGTCTTCGGCGTAGTTCGTGGCCAGGACACGCGACACGATGGGGCCGCTGCGGCCGACCAGGCGCGCGAGGTCCCACTGGGTGATCCAGCCCTTGATGTAGTGGCGCATCCGGCGCGAGCCGGTGCGCTCGGCCGGCGGCAGCGCGGGGGCAGGCCAGTCGTACGCCTCGGTATAGAGGCCGCGCAGCTTGTCGTGGCAGGCGGCGAGTTCGCCCGCCTCGGGCGCGGCCAGCCGGTGCTCGCGCACCGTCCGTTCGATCGCGCCGATGGCGGCGAGCGCCAGCGCCGCCTCCTGCTCGCGGCCCTTGAGGCGCAGCCGCTCCGGCAGGCGCTCGCTGTCGAGCTTCGGGTTGATCACTTCGGCGACGAAATCGTCGGTGATCGCATAGACGGTGACGATGCCGGGAAAGCGCCGCGCGCCGGGCAGGCCGAGCCAGGCGGCGAGCTGGGCGTAGGACTGCGCCCGTTGCAGCGGCGTGTAGCGGCCGATCAGCTCGACCTCGTCGAGCAGCAGGCACCAGGGGCCGTAGCCGGCGGCGCGGAACAGCATCGGCACGAAGCCGATCCGCTGCTCCAGCAGCGCTTTCGCCTCGACTGGCCCGAGCGGAAAGGTGCCGCGCGCGCCGGCCTCGCGCAGCGCCCGGCGGATGGCCGGGAGCGGCGGCCGGCCGCCGGCGAGGAAGCGCTCGATCGCGCGCACGAGTTCGGCGGTGGTGGCCGCGCGGCGCAGGAGGAACAGCACGGCGGCGAAGATCGGGGCGAAGCCGGCCGCGGGCGCGCTGACCTCCTCCTCCAGCGCTTCCAGCGCCGCCGGGTGCTCGCGCAGCGCCGTGAGGCAGGCGCCCAGCGCGTCGTCGGCGGAATCAGGCAGCACGGCGGTGCGCAGCGCCGCGGCGAACACCGCGGCGGGGTGGGCGAGCGGGGTTTCCTTGCTGATCGCGACCCGGCTGACGACGCCGTGCTGGCCGCGCGCCACCTCGGCCAGGTAGCCGAGCAGGTGCGATTTGCCGGCGCCGAACCCGCCGGCGATGCCGAGGCCGGTGCGCTGGGTTCCGCTGTTCCAGGCATCGTGCAGCGCCTGGTCGAACGCGACCTCGATCAACGTATGCTCGTTGCCCATCAGGCGGATCGCGGTGCGGTTGGGCACGCCGGCCCGGAGCGCCTCGACGGCGATGCGCGCTTGGATGTTCATGCGCCGAGCCAGACCAGCGGCGCCACCGGGTTCTGCCCCGCGCCGGGACGCACGTCGGGCCAGACGCGCATGCGCAGCGCGTCGTAGGCGTCGAGCGCGCGGCGCGGGTCGCCGCCGATCAGCGCCGGGTTGGCGAGCACGACGACGAACAGGCCCGGCAGGTTCTCGGCGTCGTCGATCAGTTCGCGCAGCACCTCGTACGTGTCCATCACCGCGGCGGGGGAGTAGCGCACCTCCCCGTCCGCCACCGGCCCGGCCTGGTGCAGGCGGCGCGCATCGAGCGTGACCACCAGCCCGGCGGCGCCGCTGCGGCGCACCCAGTGGCAGAGCGAGACCAGCATGGCGCGCGCGCCGGCGCGGGTGATACGCCCGCCGATGCCGGCCGCGCGCAGCAGCGCGGCGGGGACCTTCTCGCCCTGCAGCCAGGCCAGCACCGGCGCCGCGACAGCCTCGTCGGTCTCCAGCGCCGCCAGGCACAGCGCGAGCAGGGCGCTGCGGAAATCCTGCGCGTAGTCGCGGTTGTTCCAGATGCCGCGTGTCAGCCAGGCGTTGATCGCGCTGTTCAGCAGCGGCGGGGCGATCCCCAAAGCCTCGGCCAGGGCGGCGCGCGCCATCGCCACGCCGGGCCGCGGCCAGGGATAGGCGTTGGCAGCGAACACGCCCTCCAGGTAGGTCTGCACCATCTCCGCCCACGGCAGGGCACGCGCGAGGGCGAAGAACACATCCTGCGGCAGGTGCAGCTTCGTGTGCGCGGCGTCGATCGCGACGGCGCGCAGGCGGTGCCGGCCGGCCAGCGCCGCGAGCCGCGCGATCGCCGGGGCGACCTGCGCGTCGTCGGCGACGGCGATCTTCAGGGCGCCGCCGCCGGCGGGAACGAAACCGTCCAGATACTCGCGGGCGACGATGTCGAGCCAAGCGTCGAGCGCGAGCGGTTCCGGCGCCAGCTCTTCCATCTCACGGGTCCAGCACGAATTGGATCGCGAAATAATCGTGCTGTTCGCCCTGCTCGTCGAACAGGGTGAGGCGCCGGGCGCCTTTCTTGCCGGTCGAGCCGGCGAGCTCGAAGCGGTGGCCGCGAGCGGTACGGGCGCCGGGGTCGCGGTCGAGGCGCAGCAGGTCGCAGATGAATTCCTCGATCGGGTAGTCGGCGGCGGCGGCGGGCGAGAAGGTCAGCGCCTCGTGCAGGTCGGCGAGCGCCACCAGGGGGCCGTCGCCTTGCTGGTCGGGGCGCCAGCGCGGCATCTCGGCGCGGGCAAACAGCGCATAGGGCTTGAGCAGCCGGTCGAGGAACCCGCGGGCGTTGAAGCGGTTCGGCCGGGATTGCAGCTTCTTGAGCTGCGCGGCCAGGAAGGCGGGGCGCAGCCGGCGTTCCAGCTTCTTGCCGACCCGTACCCCCTGCGCCTTGGCATCGAGCCGGAGGACCACCGGATAGGCGGTGATGCGCCCGTCGCGCCGGACCAGGGTGAGGCCGGCCTCGCGGGCTGCCGCGGCCAGTTCGTCGAGATAGCTGCCGTCGGCGAAGGCGGTTCCGAGATCGTAGGAGCACGCCGCGGCGCCGGCGCGCAGCGGGGCGATGGCCCGCTCGGCGATCTCGGCCGCATCGGCGATCTTGCCGGGGAGGCCGGCGATGTCACCCTCCTGCGCGGCACGGCGCAGGCGGCGCAAGGCTTTCAGCGCCGTGCCGACCTGGCGTTCGGCCTCCGCCAGCGACGCATCGACGCCGGTCAGGACGCGGTCGAACGCGGCGCGGCCCGGTGGCGACTCGGGCTGTTGGGTGTCCATGTGGGGAGGATAGGGAACGGGCGGACGGGCCACAAGGCGCGACGTCGCGGCTGCAGGCAATCGGGGGAACCGTGAAAGTCGGTGACGGCGGCTGCACCTTCACCTCTCCCGCAGCGCGGGAGAGGTCGGTTCGCGGAGCGAACCGGGTGAGGGAACGGTGCGGCGCGCCCTCACCCGCCGTGCTGCGCACGGCGACCTCTCCCGCGAAGCGGGAGAGGTAAACTCGGTCGATCGCCCTGTTCGCGGCTCTGGCCGAGGTCCAGGTACTGGCGCAGCAGCGGCGAAAGTGGCGCGCCGTGCGACGCGCCGGCGGGTTCTGTCGACCGTGCCGGTCATGGCGCTCTGTGCGTGGGCGTCTATATCGGGCCGGCGCCGATGCGCACGCGCGACGATCGCGGACCGTCCGGCTGCCGCCGGAACGCGCGCAGGCGCCGCGGCAACAGAGGAGGCCGACACGCCCCACGTGACCGACCCTGCCGCCTTCATTCGCGCCCATACCACGCCCGCGTCCGCGGCCCTGGTGCCCGAGCTGATGCTGCGCCTCGCCAGCGAGATCACCCCGCTCTGGCAGGCGACCGAGGACTGGCTGGCGGCACGCAACCTCGCCCCGCCGTTCTGGGCCTTCGCCTGGCCGGGCGGGCAGGCGCTGGCGCGGCACGTGCTGGACCATCCGGCGCTGGTCGCCGGGCGGCGGGTGCTCGATTTCGCGGCCGGCGGCGGCATCGCCGCGCTCGCCTGCGCGCGCGCCGGGGCGGCCTCGGTAGAGGCATCCGAGATCGATCCGCTGGCCCGCGCCGCCGTCGCGCTGAACGCAGCGGCGAACGGGATCGCCGTCACGGTGGCGGCGGACGTGGTGGGCGCACAGTGCCGCTGGGACGTGATCCTGTGCGGCGACGTCTGCTACGAGGCGCCGATGACCGGGCGCATCCTGCCCTGGCTGCGGGCGATGGCGCGGGAGGCCGCGGTGGTCGTGGCCGATCCGGGACGAGCCTACCTGCCGACCGCGGGGCTGACTGCCTTCGCCCGCTACACCGTGCCGACCACGCGGGAGCTGGAGGATCGGGAGACGCGGGAGGTCACGCTCTACCGGCTGGCGCTCCCAGACGCAGTCGCGGACGCGGCCGGGGCAGGCAGCGTCGCGGCGGACGGCCCGCGCGGCCGGTAGGGCGGGTCCCGCGTGCCCCGATCCTCGACCGGCTTATTTGGGCCCGGGTGGGGGCTCGGGCGCGCCCAGCATATGGCCCGCCACCGTCAGGCCGTACAGGGAGTCAGGCGAGTTGTGGAACTTCGCCCGTGTTTCCGCCACCGAGCCGGTGAACCGCGGGTCCTGCGGGCGTTCGTGGCCATCGACGAACGCCGCCACGTCCCAGGCCTGCTGGTCCGACAGGCTGCCACCCAGGCCGAGCGGCATGTTCGCCTTGATGAACCCCGCCGCAGCCGCGATCGAGGTCATTCCCGCCCCCCAGTTGTACGACCGGGCGCCCCACAGCGGCGGAAACACCACCTGCCCGCCGGCTCGCTGCCCCTGCCCGTCGGCGCCGTGGCACAGCGCGCAATGCTGTTGGAATACCGCGCTTCCGCGGGCGTAATCGGGCTTTGCGACCGGCTTGGGCAGGCGCCGATAGCCGCGACCGGCGAGCTTCGCCCCGGTCGGCGCCCCATGCGCCAGCCAGGCGGAGTAAGCCTCCAGCGCCACCAGCACCTTGCTGCCGAGCGGCGGCGGCGTGCCGCTCATGCTGTAGTGGAAACAGCCCTGCAGCCGCTCGCCGAAGGTGTTCACCTGCTTCGTCTTGCTGCGATAGGCGGGGAATGCCACCCAGGCGGCCCAGAGCGGGGCCGCTCCGGCCAGCCTGCCGCCGTCCAGGTGGCAGTTGCTGCAGCGGAGGTCGTTGCCGACGAACTGCGGTGCGGCGGTATCGGTGTGGCGGAAGATTCTCTCGCCCAGCCGGATCTCCTGGCCGAGCGGTCCGGCCGGGATGGCGGTTTCGGGCGGCGGCGTGAACGCCACCGCGGCCGGCGGCGGCCCGGCGGCAAACGCGCCCGTGGCCGCCACCGCCATGGCCCAAAGCGCCATGGCCGAGAGCGCCAAGGTCCAAGGCGCCATGACCCGGAGCGCGCCAGCCGCAGGCATTCCGATGCGGCACGGCATCCCGAGGCGCCTCATCGTCCGGCCTCCGTTGCCGCGGCGCCGCCGGAGGCGGCGAAATAGGCAGCGACCGCCGCGCTGTCGGCGGCCGACAGCTTGCGCGCCACCGCTGCCATCAGCCCGAGCGGCCCGGGCGGACGCGCACCGCTGCGGAACGCGTCGAGCTGTGCCACGATATACGGCGCGGTCAGCCCGGCCAGATGCGGAAAGCCAGGCGGCACGCCGATCCCGCCCGGCCCGTGGCATTGCGTGCAGGCGGGGAGCATCCGTGCCCAGTCGCCGCGTTCGGCCAAGCGGGCGCCGCGCCGATCGGCCGGCGTCTGAAGCGCCGTCCCGGGCGGCGCCGAGGGTGGCGCGGCTGCCGGCAGCCCGGCGAAATACCCCGCCACCGCGTCCTGCTGCGCAGGCGACAGGGCGGCGGCGATCGGCTGCATGATCGGATGACGGCGGCGGCCGGCCGCGAAGTTCGCGAGTTGCTCGCGCAGATATGCCACCCCGTCTCCGGCCAGGGCGGGCGCGCCGATGGCGGCGTTGCCCTGGCCCTCGGCGCCATGGCAGGTCGAACAGGCCGGCGCGGAGCCCGCCCCGTGCAGCGCCAGGGCCTGGCCCTCCCCCGTGGCAGCCGCGGCTGCGGCTGGAAGCGCCAGCAGCGCGCCGATCGCTGCCGCGCCGATTGCGTGCGGCCAGGTCATGACGTGGTTCCCCCCTCCCCGTCCCGGCCGGCGCGTCCGGTCGGCCCGGCGCGTCCGGTCGGCGGGGTCCGATTGCAACCGAACCATGGCGCGGAACGGCGGCCGGCGCAATCGGATCGAAACCGGCGCTATCCCTGCTTCTTCTCCCAGCCGCGCGTGCCCTGCTGCCAGTAGGACAGCGTGTGTCCCGCCGCGCGCGCCGCCTGCCAGCGCCGCCGCGCCGCCGCCACCGCGGCCGCGTCGCCGCCGTCGAACAGGTCGAACACGCGGGTGAAGGGGGCAAGATCGGCCGCCTCGGCGCCGTCGACCAGGAACAGGAAGCGGGCGCCGTTCGGGGCCTCGTCGGTCGCGGTCAGCCATACGGGTTGCAGCTCGGCGTCCCCGTCGGCTTCGGTGCCGTGCGGCAGCCAGTCCGGCTCGGCACACGCCCACAGCGCCGCATCGAGGGCGGCGACCCGTTCGGCCGCGGCGCAGCGCACCACCGCCCGCTCTCCCGCCGCCAGGGTGCGCCCGAGCAGCCGCGGCAGCGCCTGGTCGAGCGGGGTGCGGGTCAGGTGGTAGAAGCCGACCTCGGCCACGGCCTACCGGTCGGCGATCTCGTAGTGCTCGGCCACCAGCCGGTCGAGCAGGCGCACGCCGAACGCGGTCGCGCCCTTGGGCGTGCAGGCGGTGTCCTTCGACGACCAGGCCATGCCGGCGATGTCGAGATGCGCCCAGGGCTTGCCGGAAACGAAGCGCTGCAGGAACTGCGCCGCGGTGATCGACCCGCCGGGCCGGCCGCCGACGTTCTTCATGTCGGCGATGGCGGACTTGATCTGCTCGTCATAGGCCTCGCCGAGCGGCATCCGCCAAACCGCCTCCCCGGTCGCCTTCCCCGCCGCTTCCAGCCGGGCGGCCAGTTCGTCGTTGTTGGCGAACATCCCGGCGTTCTCGTGGCCGAGGGCGACGATGATCGCCCCGGTCAGGGTCGCGAGGTCGATCATGAACACCGGATCGAAGGTCTTCTGGCAGTACCAGAGCACGTCGGCGAGCACGAGCCTGCCCTCGGCATCGGTGTTGATGATCTCGATCGTCTGGCCGGAATAGCTCGTCACCACGTCGCCCGGCCGCTGCGCGGTGCCGGACGGCATGTTCTCCACCAACCCGATCAGCCCGACGGCGTTCACCTTGGCGCGGCGCCCGGCAAGCGCGGCCATGAGGCCGGTGACGGTGCCGGCCCCGGCCATGTCCCACTTCATGTCCTCCATGCCGCCGGCGCCCTTGATGCTGATGCCGCCGGTGTCGAAGGTGACGCCCTTGCCGATGAACGCCACCGGCCGCGCGCCCGCCACCCCGCCGTTCCAGCGCATCACCACCATGCGCGGCTCGTTGGCGCTGCCCTGCGAGACGCCGAGCAGGGCGCCGAAGCCGAGCTTGCGCAGTTCCTCCGGCCCCATGATCTCCACTTCGAGACCGAGGGCGGCGAGCGGGCGGCAGCGTTCGGCGAATTCGGCGGGGTTCAGGACGTTCGGCGGCTCGGTCACGAGGTCGCGGGTGAGGAAGACGCCCTCGGCCAGCTTGGCCAGGGGCGCGAAATGGGTCCGTGCCGCGTCCGGGTCGGCGCCGAGCACCGTAAGGCGGGCGAGGCGCGGCTTGTCCTCGGGCTTTTCCTTGGTGTGGTATTTGTCGAAGCGGTAGGCGCGCAGCACCGCGCCGAGGCCGAACGCCGCAGCCTGGGCGGGGTCGAGCCCGTCGGCGGCCACCGCGGCCTCGGTCTCGCGCGCCACCGCGGCGGCGGCGGTGCCGCCGGCTTCCTCGACCCGGTGCGGGGTGAGGTCGGCGGGCTTGCCGAGTCCCACCGCGACGACGCGGGTCAGGCCGGCGCCGGGGGCGAGGATGACGCAGGTCTTGCCTTTGGCGCCCTTGAACTCGGCGGCGGCAAGCGCGCGGGCGATCGCCCCGCCGGTCGCTTCGTCCGCGGCGGCACCCAGGCCGGACAGCGCCGCCCCTTCGGTCATGGGCAGGACGAGCGCGCCGGTGCGCGGCAGGGCGGCGGGGGCGAAGGCGATGTCGAGCATGGCGGCGGGCTCCGAGGCGGTTGGAAACAGAGTGTACCACCACGCGCCGGCGGCCAAGGCCGGGGGGCCGGGGGGCCACGGCGATGCGGTCGGGTTAACGGCGATTTTGGCTTGACCGGCGGGGTGTGATTCCGTGCGGCTCTGATTCGCTGGAGCCGCCCATGACCCCGATTGCCGAACCGGAGTTCGCACCCGCCCGCCTGGCGGTGTTGTTGCAGCACTTCGCCGAGATCGACGACGATCGCGAGAGCTGGCGGGTGGCCTATCCGCTCAAGGAGGTGCTGTTGCTGGTCACCTGCGCCACGATCGCCAACTGCGACGACTTCGAGGCGATCGTCGCCTGGGGCGAGCACCACCTGGATTTCCTGCGCCGGTTCAGTGACTTCCATCATGGCGTGCCATGTGCCCGCTGGCTGCGCGATCTGATGAACCGGATCGACCCGGTCCTGTTCGCCCGCTGTTTCGAAGCCTTCGTCGCTTCGATGTGGCCCCAGCGGCACGACTTCATCGCCATCGACGACAAGACCGCCCGGCGCACCCATGACAAGCGCAAGGATCTGAAGGCCCTGCATACCCTCAGCGCCTACGCCACCAGCGCCCGCCTCACCCTGACCCAACTCTCCGTGCCCGAGAAGACCAACGAGATCACCGCCATCCCCGACCTGCTCGACACTCTGGCCGGGGCCGGCCAGCTCGACGGCGCCGTCGTCACCATCGACGCCATGGGCTGTCAGGTCGCCATCGCCCAGAAGATCATCGACCATGGCGCCGACTATGTGCTCAGCCTCAAAGGCAACCAGCCGACCCTCGAAGCCGACGTGCTCGACTACTTCCGCACCGCACCGGCCGGCGAGATCGTCTCTACCACCACGATCGAAAAGGACCACGGCCGGATCGAGACCCGCCACTACAGGGCCTCCGCAAACGTCGACTGGATCGCCTCCGACCGCAGATACCCCGGAGAGCCCCGCTTCCCGGGGATCAAGACCCTGGTCCAGGTTCACAGAACCACAGAACAAGCCGGCCAGATCAGCTGCGAAACCAGCGTCTACCTCGCTTCGCCGCCCCTCGACATCGACCGCATCGCCACCGCCATCCGCGGCCACTGGGGCGTCGAGGCCATGCACTGGATCCTCGACGTCCAGTTCAAGGACGACCTCTCCCGCTACCGACAGGGCTACGGAGCCAAAAATATGGCCGTCGTCCGACGCTTCGCCCTCGACCTCGTCCGCGCCCGCAAGACCAAGGGTAGCGTCAAAACACGACGCCTGATCGCCACCTGGAGCCCCGATTTCCTCCTCCACATCCTCAATGCTTAATCACCGTTAACCCGGACTCTTTGCCGTGGCCGGGGGGCTCCC
This sequence comes from uncultured Pseudomonadota bacterium, assembly GCA_963832525.1. Lineage (GTDB taxonomy): Bacteria > Pseudomonadota > Alphaproteobacteria > Acetobacterales > Acetobacteraceae > JAJZVS01. Next base: position 3,318,784 of record CAWHUC010000004.1, on the reverse strand, counting down.
GCGACGGGCGTCGCGCATCACCTTGTATCTCGCATATCTGCGAGAACCGCTTTGGGCCGGCGGGGCAGCCGCCCTGCCGGCCCCGGCGGGGGGGAGCCCGTTGTCACGCCATATCCAGGGCGGGCGCGCGGTGGTGCGGGAGGTGCTCTACATGGCGGCCCTGACGGCGCGACGCTACCATCCGGCCATCGCCGCCTTCGCCGGGCGGCTGGCCGGCAGGAAGCTGAAGGTCATCCTGCTCGCCTGCATGCGCAAGCTGCTGGTCACCCTGAACGCCATGCTGCGCGACGGTACCGACTGGCGCGCCACCGCCTGAGACGACGAGGCCCTCCGCCGCCGCCCGGGCAGCGGCGCCGGAGGACCCGCCGCAGACCGGCGTCGGTCCCGCCCGCGCCGCGGGCCGCGCTTGGCTGACCGCCATCCCTTGGCTCGACCGCAGCGACCAAGAAGGCGCTGTCGCGCCAACTCTCTTGTTCGAGCGATTGCCCCGGCAAGGCAGGTATCGGCGCTTGGGTGCTGCCGTCCGGGCTGCTAGCATCGGCCGGCCATGACCCGGATCGCTTCCCTTCCCGCGCGCGGCGTGATCGCAGTTGCCGGCGCCGACCGCGTGGCCTTCCTGCAAGGTCTCGTCTCCAACGACGTGACGGAGGCCGCGCCCGGGCGCGCGCTGTGGGCGGCGCTGCTGACCCCGCAGGGCAAGTGGCTGGCCGATTTCTTCGTCCTCGCCGAGGCCGACCGGCTGCTGCTCGATGTCGAACGGGCGCAGATCCCGATGCTGCTCACCCGCCTCGGCCGGTTCCGCCTGCGCGCCGCGGTCAGCCTCGCCGCGCTCGAGGATTGGACGGTGCGCGCCGCCTGGGACGGGCCGCTGCCCAGGCTGCCGCCCGGCGCGGTCGCCGCCGCCGACCCGCGGCTGCCCGCGGCCGGCTGGCGTCTGCTCCTCCCCGCGCCGTCTCTGCCGGATGCCGGCGCCGCCGACACGGAACCCGCAGGTGTAGAATTTGCCGACGCCGGGTTCGACGCCTGGGACCGCCATCGCCTCGCGCTCGGACTGCCGGACGGGACGCGCGATCTCGAGTCCGAAAAAACCGTGCTGCTGGAAGCCGGCTTCGACGAGCTCGGCGGCATCTCCTGGACCAAGGGCTGCTACATGGGCCAGGAACTCACCGCGCGGACCCGCTACCGTGGGCTCGTGAAGCGGCGGCTGGTCCCGGTGGAGATCGCGGGCGACCCGCCCGCGTCCGGCACCCCTGTCCTGCGCCAGGATGGGGCGCTCCCGGTCGAAGCGGGAACCCTGCGATCGTCCTGCGGCCCCCTCGGCCTCGCGCTGCTCCGGCTCGACGCGCTGGCCGCGCCGCTCGCCGCCGGTGCCGCCCGCCTGACCCCGCGCGTCCCGGGCTGGATGCACCTGCCGGAGACCACGCCATGACCGGAACGCAGGCGATCGACTGGGAAGCGAAATACCGCGCCGGCAGCGCGCCGTGGGAGCGCGCCGGTCCGCACCCGGCCTTCCTGGACTGGCGCGCCGCCGGCACGCTCGCCCCCTGCCGCATCCTGGTCCCCGGCGCCGGCCGCAGCGCCGAGCCGCTGGCGCTGGCCGAGGCCGGGTTCGACGTCACCGTGCTCGACGCCGCACCGAGCGCCATCGCCGTGCAGCAGGCACGGTTCGCAAGGATCGGCGTGCACGCCCACACGGTGGCCGCCGACCTGTTCGCCTGGACGCCGGACGCGGCGTTCGATGCGGTCTACGATCAGACCTGCCTGTGCGCCCTGCCGCCCGACCTGTGGCCCGACTATGCCGCGCGCCTGGCCACCTGGCTCCGCCCCGGCGGCCACCTGTTCGCCCTGTTCATGCAGACCGGCCAGCCCGGGGGGCCGCCGTTCGACTGCGACCTCACCACCATGCGCCGCCTGTTCGACCCGGCACGCTGGAGCTGGCCCGACGTGCTGCCGCCCCCCGTGCCGCACCCGACCCTGCGCGAGGAACAACCCGTCGTGCTGCGCCGGCAGTAGACGCACGCAAAGCCAAGGGGGCGCTGCCCCCCGGCCTTGCTTGCTTTACGCCGCCAGCGACGCGATGCCTTCGCGCGCGCGGGCTTCGGCGACATCGCTCAGGCTGACGAGCCCGGTGAGGCCGCCATGGTCGAACACCGGCAGGTGGCGGAAGCGGCCGGCGGTCATCAGGCGCAGCGCCTCGTCCAGGGTGGTTTCCGGGCTGGCGGTGCGGAGCGCGCGGGTCATGAGCTGGCCCGCCGTCATTTCCAGGGTGGCGGCGCCGACGCTGGCGAGGCTGCGCACGATGTCGCGTTCGCTGACGATGCCCAGCACCTGTTCGCGCCGGGCCGGTTCGTGATCGGCCACCAGCACCGCGCCGGCACGCCGCTCGGCGAGGGTTCGGGCCACCTCGGCGATCGAGGCGGTCGGCGGCACGGTGCTCGGGCGGCTGCCGTGGCGGCGCAGGATCGAGGCGATGGTCATGTCGTGCCCTCCGGGCCGGCACCAGGGCGTGCCGGCACGGCCAGCATGCGCCCGCACCGTCGGCCGACGCAAAATTCCTCCGTGCGGTGCAACATGCGCGGTGCGATCGGCCTCGTCGGCCGCCCGGCGGCTACAGCCGCACGACGTTGGTCCCAGTGACCTCGGCGCCGCCGCTGTCGCGCTCCGGCACGCCCGCGCGGCGCAGGCCTTCGGCGAAGTGCACGCGGTCGCTCTCCCGCTGCATCGGGGTCGTCGCAAGGAAGCTGCGGATGCTGAAACCGGGTTCGATCGCGGCCAGCCGGTGGCGCACCACCTCGGCCTCCTGGGGCCGCCCGAGATAGCCGAGCGCGGCGAGGTACGGCTTGTAGGCCGCTGAGAATGCGGGATTCATCCCCACCACCGAGCGCCCGATCGCCGCCGCCAATTCATAGTCGCCCTTCATCAGATGGATCAGCACGAAGAAGGCATCGAAGAAGAACGCGAACGGGTCGAAGGGCGAGAGCTTCTTGTAGCGCAGGTTGCGCCGCTCCGCCTCCGCCACGTTGCCGAGGTAGGCGTGCGTGACCGCCGACAGCGCCCAGGCCATCGCAAGGTTGGGGTTGAGCGCGAGGGCGCGCTCGTGCAGCACCGCGGCTTCCTCCAGCCGACGGTGCAGGAACGCGCGCACGTGGCCGCAGATGGTCAGGCCGCGGGCATCGAACGGATCGAGCAAGATGGCACGGTCGGCCAGCCGCTCCGCTGCCTCCAGCGCTGCCTGCGGGTCCTCCGCCCAGTGCTGGCCGAGCATGAAGGTCTGCCAGTAGGCGTACCAGGCGTGCGCCGCGGCGTAGTCGGGGTCGCGCTCGATCGCCTGGCGCAGGTAGGCGCCGGCCTGGGTCAGCGCCGCGCGCTCCAGCCGGTTGATGAGCGACAGCGCGCGCAACACCAAGTGATAGGCGGTGGCGCCGGTGGTCGGGCGGTTGGCGACCCGGCGCGCCTCGATCAGCAGGATCTCGGGATCGGTCTGCGCCACCACCTCGGCCGCGATCTCGTCCTGCAGGGTCAGCAGATCGTGCGCCTGGCGGTCGAAGCGGCGCGCCCAGACCACCTGGTTCGCGTGCCGCAGGTCGAGCAGCCGCACCGTGATGCGCAGCCGCCCGCGCACCCGCTGGATCGAGCCGTCGAGCAGGAAATCGAGGCCGAACAGCCGCCTGATCGCTACCTCGTCGCGGTTCTCGTCGGCGAAACGGGCGAGCGAGTTGGAGGAGGCGACGAACATCCAGCGGAAGCGCGACAGCGCGGCGGTGATCTCCTCGGCGAGGCCGGGGCCGAGATGCGCCTCATCCACCTCCGTCCCGAGCAGGGTGAAGGGGAGCACCCCGATATGCGCCCCGCCGCGGGTCGGGCCGAAGCCGCGGTCGGCCAGGACCGGCGTCTCCTCCATCTCCTCCGCCGAGGGCAGCGGGGCAGGCGGACGCAGCGGCAGGCGCGAGCCGGAGGGGCCGCGGATCTCGGACAGCAGCCGCTGGGTCTCCGCCGAGGGGGCCGCATCCAGCAGGTCGGCCAGCACCGCGCGACAGCGGTCGTAGGACTGGATCGCCATGCCGCGCTCGCCACGCGCGGCATGCGCTTTCATGAGCGCCCGCCAGGCGCCCTCATGCGCGCGGTCGATGCGCAGCAGTTGCTGCGCCGCAGGGATCACCACGTCGGGGTCGCTGACGCCGCGCAGCAGATCTTCCGCCAGCGACCGCCCGCGGTCGCGCAGCCGTTCCCGCTCGGCGGCGAGCCACATGTCGAAGCTGGGATCGAGCCCGTCCAGGTCTTCCAGCAGGTCGCCGTCAAGCAGGGACAGCGCCGCCGGTTGCGCGACGGTTGCGCGCATCACCTGATCGACATCGATCCAGGCCGCGCCGGGACGCAGGGTGATGTGGTCGCGGGTCACGCTCAGGATGTCGGGACCTGCCTGCGACAGGGCTTCGAGCAGGCGATGGATCTCCTGGCGCAGGGAGGCGCGGGCCTGCTCTTCCGGCCGGCGGCTCCAGAGCAGTTCCGCGAGCCGCCCGCGCAACGCGGCGCGCGGCGCGGACAGCGCCACCACGGCGAGCAAGGCGCGGGTTTTGCGACCGACCGGCAGCACACTCTCGCTGCTCAGCGTCCAGGCCTCCATCTGACCGATCAGCCTTAGGCGGAGCACGGGTCCGGGGGATGATGGTGAGGCCCCGTTAGGGTCGGCATCCTGAACGAGAGTCTCCATCACGCTATTGTGAGCCCTACGGTTGCGTTGGCAAGAGGTTTTGCACGCATCCCTAGTAGGCCCCCGCGGCTTACACTGCAGCTTCAGCGAAAATGCGGCCGATTTCGCCGTCCCAGGCGCCGCGGTAGCGCGCGAGCCAATGTTCCGCCTGGGACGGGGCGCCGGCCGCGATCGCTTCCAGCGGGACGAGATAGCCCAATTCGTCCCGCCCGGCGGCATCCCGCCGAGCGCGCGCCCGCAGGCCCTGCCCCGCGATCGCCAGCACGTCGCGGGCAAGGTCGCGCAATACTCCGCCGCGCCAGGGCGGGCCGAGGGGGGCGGCGAGCCCCAGGCGGGGAACGGCCGCGCGCAGGGCCACCGCCTCCTCCCAGCGCACCCCGGCCAGCAACGCGCCGGCCGCCGCCAGCGCCGCCGGATCGCACAGCAGCCCGACCCAGAGCGCGGACTGCGCCAGCATCATCTCCGGCGTGCCGGCGTCGGCGCCACGCATCTCCAGGAAGCGCTTGAGCCGGACGTCGGTGAACACGGTGGTGAGGTGATCGGCGAAATCGCCCACCGTCGCCACCTCCCCCGCCAGCGCCGGCAGGCGGCCTTCCATGAAGGCGCGGAACGAGGCGCCGGCGACGTCGATGTAACGGCCGTCGCGATAGGCGAAATACATCGGCACTTCGTCGATCATCCATTCCGCATAGCGCTCGAAGCCGAACCCCGGTTCGAGCATGACCGCGGGGATGCCGGCGCGGGCGTTGTCGGTGTCGGTCCAGATGTGAGCGCGGTAGGAGAGGTAGCCGTTCGGGCGGCCCTCGGTGAAGGGCGAATTGGCGAACAGGGCGGTGGCCAGGGGCTGGAGCAGCAGCGCGACCCGCAGCTTCGCCCGCATGTCCGCTTCGGAGGCGAAATCGAGGTTCACCTGCACCGTGCAGGTCCGCGTCATCATGTCGAGGCCGAGGCGACCCACCTGCGGCATGTAGCGGCGCATGATGGCGTAGCGGCCCTTGGGCATCCACGGCATCGCCGCGCGCGTCGCGGTCGGGTGGAAGCCGAGCGGGGCGAAGCCCATGCCGAGCCCCTCGGCCGCCGCCCGCACGGCGGCGAAATGGGCCGCCATCTCGGCGCGGGTCTCATGCAGCGTCTCGAGCGGCGCCCCCGACAGTTCGAGCTGCCCGGCCGGTTCGAGCGAGATCGCGGCGCCGTCGAGCTTGAGGCCGATCGGGTTGCCCTGGTCGAGGATCGGGCTGCCGCCGCGCGCGGCCATGGCTTCCAGCAGCGGGCGGATGCCGGCCCCGGTGCCGGGCGCCGGCTCGTACGGGGGCGGGGCCAGGTCGGCGTGGCGGAAGCCGAATTTCTCGTGCTCGGTGCCGATGCGCCAAGCTTCCGGCGGTTTGCAGCCGGCGGCGATGTACTCGGCGAGTTGCCGCACCGAGGTGATCGGCGTGGTGTCGGCGTCTCCGGGATTGGACATGTCGCTCCGCGCGGTTGGTGGGCACCCGAAGGGCGGGGCGCCGGGATCGGGGGGCAGTATTCAGTCGCGCCGGGACGCAAGCAACAGCGCCAGCCCGGCGAGGGCCGCCGTCTCCGCCCGCAGAATGCGCGGCCCGAGCCCGACCGGCGTTACAAAGGGACGGGTGCGCAGTTGGTCAAGCTCCGCTTCGGTGAAGCCTCCCTCGGGGCCGATCAGCAGCCCGCACATGCCTGCGGCGGCCCACATGCCTGCGGCGGCCGGCGGCGGCGGCGCGCCGCTGCGCTCCAGTGCGGCGAACAGCGGGCGGTCGGACGGCCAGGCGTCGAGCAGGGCGGCGAGCGGACGCGGGTCGTGCAGCAGGGGGATCGTCAGCCGCTCGCTTTGTTCCGCCGCCTCGGCGGCGATCGCGCCCAGGCGCTCGGGGTTGGTGCGCGCGGCGTTGGTGCGCGCCGTCAGCACCGGCCAGAAGGCCGCCGCGCCCAGTTCGGTGGCCTGGCGGACCAGGAGGTCGGTGGCGTCGCGCTTGAGCAGGGCGAACGCCAGCCAGACATCGGGCTCGGCTGTCTGCGGACGGATGCGCGCGCCGACGCGCAAGGTTGCGACGCCGCGATGCACGGCCTCGATGCGTGCCTGAAATTCGCCGTCCCGGCCGTTGAACAGGCACACCGGATCGCCCGGGCCGCGGCGCATGACCGTGGCGAGATGATGCGCCTGGGCCGGCGTCGCGGCGACGGCGGCACCGGCGGCGAGCGGGGCTTGGGTGAACAGGCGGATTGACCCGGGCATGGCGGCGGGCAGATTACCCCGTATGGCCGCCCATACCGATATCCGCACCGAGGGCTGGATCGCCCGCCTGCCGGCCCGACTGCAGCCGTTCGCGCTGCTCGCACGGCTCGACCGGCCGATCGGCGTGTGGCTGCTGTTCCTGCCGGGGCTGTGGGGGATTCTTCTCGGCCGGGCGAGCGTGGGGCGGACCGCCTGGCTCGGGGTGCTGTTCGCGGTCGGCAGCGTGGTGATGCGCGCGGCGGGCTGCGTGGTGAACGACCTCTGGGACCGCGACATCGACCGGCTGGTGGCACGCACGGCGGCACGCCCGCTCGCCTCCGGCGCGCTGCGGGCCTGGCAGGCGCTGGCGTTCCTGGCGGTGCTGCTGGCGCTGGGCCTCGCCGTCCTGCTGCAACTGAACCTGCTGGCGCAGGCCCTGGGGGCGGGCTCGTTGCTGCTGGTGGCGCTGTATCCGCTGGCTAAGCGGGTGACCTGGTGGCCGCAACTGGTGATGGGCTTCACCTTCGGCTTCGGCGCGCCGCTGGGCTATGCCGCCGCGTCCGGGCGGATCGATGCCGCCGGGGCGGCGCTGTACGGGGCGGCGATCCTGTGGGACCTCGGGTTCGACACGATCTACGCGCACCAGGACCGCGAGGACGACGCGCTGGCCGGGGTGAAATCGACGGCGCGGCTGTTCGGTGCGCGCACCCGGCCGTTCCTGGCCGCGTGCTATGCTGGCGCGTTGGGGTTGCTGGCACTGACGGGCTGGCTGGGTGGGCTGGACGTCGGGTTCTACCCCGCGCTGGCGCTGCCGGCGGCGCTGCTCGGGTACCAGGTGGCGGCGCTCGATATCGACGATCCCGCGGGGTGCCTGCGGCTGTTCCGGCTGAACCGGGAGACCGGGCTCGCGGTGGCGCTGGCGTTGCTGATCGGGGTGGCCTGAGCTCGACGTTCCGCATTCTGGACCCTATGCGGTCCGGCTCCGCGGATGGTCTGGCCGGCAACAGGCGGTTGTCGGTTCGCTGTCGGGACCATGGGAAAATCCGCTCGCCGCCACGGCGCGCCTGCCGGGATGGCGATCGCTGCGCCACCGCTCGCCTGGCACCGCGGCAATGGCTCGGACTTTGCGGGCCGATGCAGGCCGCGGTTGGCGCGGTCCCGACGCACCGGCCGCGCTGATCGTGCGGCTCGCGAAATCGCCAAATTCTTTATCACGGAGGAAGCGCGGAGGGCCACGGAGGGCCACGGAGGCTTTGTGCCTCCCCGACTGCCGGGGCAGCACGCGGCCTCCGTGGCCCTCCGTGGCCCTCCGCACGTCCTCCGTGATAAAAACCCTTGCTGGATAGCGGACGCACAAGCCCCGTCATCATCCCCCGGCTCTGATCGGCAGCCGGCTCGCGCGATTGCCCCCAACGCCGCGAAATGACGGAAAGTCTCGCTCTGGATACCGCCGGATTTATCGATGTCCCGGCACCTGGCCGAGACCGCGGCAATTCCGGTCAGCTTGCCGAACCGGCTCGTCCAGCCTCTCTGCCGCGCCGCATAAAATGCGGAAAGTCGAGCTGAGAGTTTGTGAAGGAGTGCCCGTCAGCCGCCAGAACCGCCTGAAAACCCGAGCAATGACAACGGGCGTTCTTTCACAAGTTCGATTGCTTTTCACGCTCTGAGCCCGACTTGCCTGCGAAGCTGCACCGGGAACCGGTGGCCGCCCGGTCCCGGTGCGCGGTGGCTGGCGCCCGCGTAGCCCCAGGTCACAGCCGTCACGGAGCCCGGCCCAGCCGCTGCCTCGTCACGCGCGACCGAACAATCGCTTGGTTCCAATCTCCCGGCGCACCCGTGCTACAAGCCGGCCTGCTCGAAACTGCTCAGAGCGTGAAAAGCAATCGAACTTGTGAAAGAACGCCCGTTGTCATTGCTCGGGTTTTCAGGCGGTTCTGGCGGCTGACGGGCATTCCTTCACAAACTCTCAGGCGAGGCGCCATGCCAACGGTCGAGGTTCTTGCCATCCAGCGCATCAGTGCCGCCGATCGCGCGCGGATCGAGGCGGTCGATCCTTCGGTCCGGCTGACCGACGCCGGCGGCTGGTTCGACGGCGAGATCCGCGCCACCTGGCCGGCGCAAACCGCGGCCCGCTACCTCGCCCCCGATGCCGACGGCAACGGCACGCGCGCGGAACGCGACGCGCTGCTGGCGGAGGCGGATGTGATCCTGGGCGGCTGGCCCTTCCCGCTCGACCTGCGCGCCCGCGCGCCGAAGCTGCACTGGTTTCATCAGCGCCCGGCCGGCGCCAGCAACCTGCGGCTCGGCGATCTGTGGGGGAGCGACGTGGTGGTGACCACCTCGCGCGGGTCGGGCAACACGCTCGCGATGGCGGAATACGCGATCGCCGGGATTCTGCATTTCGCCAAGGGGTTCGATCGCGCGGGGCTCGATCGGGACGCGGGTGCGTTCGACCATCGCGCCTATCGGCCGCTGCTGATCGAGGGCAAGACGATGTGCGTGATCGGCGCCGGCGGCATCGGCCGCGACGTCGGCCGGCTCGGCGCGGCGCTCGGGATGCGGGTGATCGGCACGCGGCGGCAGGTGGCGGAAGGGACGCCGCTGCCGGCGGGGTTCGCGCGGCTGGGCGGGTCGGAGGCTTTGGATGCGTTCCTCGCCGAGAGCGATTTCGTCGTGGTCTGCTGCCAGTGGACCGCGGCGACGACGCGGCTGATCGATGCCGCGCGGCTGGCGCTGATGCGGCCCGGGGTCGTGCTGGTGAACGTCGCGCGGGGGGAAATCGTCGATGAGACCGCGCTGGTCGAGGCCCTGGCGCGCGGCCACCTGCGCGGCGTGGTGCTGGACGTGTATGTGGGCGAGTTCGAACACACGCCGCCGGAAGCGCTGTGGCGCGATCCGCGCGTGCTGATCACGCCGCATGTCTCCGGCGCGAGCGACCAGAACCGGCACGGGGCGATCGAGGTGTTCTGCCGCAACCTGCGCGCGTATCTGGACGGCGCGCCGCTGGAGAACGTCATCGACTGGGCGCGCGGCTACTGATCGGTACGCCGGCGCGCACATGCGCGCGCCGTTATCTCCGCACACGCGTCCGGACTGTGGTACAGTTGCCGCGGCCACCCCGCCATCAGGAGAGCCGCGGTGCAGATCGCAGTCGGCTACGAGCTCACCTACGACGTGCCGCAGCCGACGCCGATGCTGCTCACGGTGACGATCCATTATACCCGCGCCTCCGATCTGGTGGCGCCTGACTACCTGGTCACCGAGCCTTCAGTGCCGGTCACGGGGTATCGCGATTCGTTCGGCAACTGGATCAGCCGCATCGTCGCGCCGGCGGGGCGGATCCGTCTGTCCGGTCACGCGGTGGTGAACGATACCGGGCTGGCCGACCCGGTCTGCCCGGAGGCGATCCAGCACGCGGTGCAGGATCTGCCGGAGGAGACGTTGCAATTCCTGCTCGGCAGCCGGTATTGCGAGACGGACCGGCTGACGGAGATCGCCTGGAAGCTGTTCGGGACGACGCCCGCCGGGTGGGGACGGGTGCAGGCGATCTGCGACTTCGTGCACGCGCATATCAGGTTCGGCTACGCGCATGCGCGGCCGACCAAGACAGCGTTCGAAGCCTATGCGGAAGGCACCGGGGTGTGCCGGGATTTCGCGCATCTCGCGGTGGCGTTCTGCCGCTGCATGAACATCCCGGCGCGGTATTGCACCGGGTATCTGGGCGATATCGGGGTGCCGGCGATCGACGCGCCGATGGATTTCTCCGGGTGGTTCGAGGCGTATCTGGGCGGGGCGTGGCACGTGTTCGATGCGCGGTTCAATACGCCGCGGATCGGGCGGGTGCTGCTGGCGCGGGGGCGGGATGCGGCGGATGTGGCGATCGCGACCACGTTCGGGCCGAATACCCTGGCGGGGTTCACGGTGGTGGCGGAGGAGGTTGCGTAGTCGTAGCGCGGATCGGTGAAGCGGGCGGAAGCGCCCACAGTGCGCGAGTTCCCCCCTCCCGGGTCGGCGGCGGGGCGATCATCGATGCGGCGGCGTTGACGAAGGCACTGGCTCCAAGGCGGCGGGGGGTGATCCAACCCTGCTCGGGTATCACGGATCAAACGGCAGGACCCGAACGCGTTTGGCGCCTTCGCTCCCGGCGGGTTGCGACGCGGCCCCTTCAGTGGGCCCGGATCCAGCTGGCTGCTGCAGCGACCACTCGCTTCTCGATTCCGAAAAACCCATGCTGCGCGAAAGCTTCGCAGGCGGATGAGCGCGGCCAGGAACCACCGGCAAATACCTGCACGTCCACGGCCGGCGCAGCCGTCAGCGCCGCCTTGATGGCGGGTGCATTCGACGGAGGCGAGAGCCGGCATCCGTCGTCGCGATGGACCTGGATCAGGACCGGCACGGCGATCCGGCCCAGAGCCACGTCGAAGACGGAATCGCGCGGGCCGGGAACAGAAACGGGGGAGCTGATGACCACTCCCTTGATGCTGCCGGCCGGCAAGGCCGCAGCGCCCACCATGGCCGCAGGCGCCCCCGCACTGGTACCCACGAGCCAGATCGGCGCGGTGGTACGCTGACGGACCGCCCGCACGATCTCGGCGATGGCACGCTGGTTGGCTGGGCCGACGCGATCTCCCCTCAGCCCGGCCCGTCCCTCGGCGGCGTCTACCGCGACGAACAGAAATCCCTGCGCCAGCCATTGCGCGCGGGTGCGGATCAGGAAGTTGCCAGGCCGCGCGATAACGCCGTCGTCGCCGATCCCGATAAGCCCGTCGCCGCCGGGAAACATCACGACCGCGGCGACGGGCGGGGAGGCTGGCGCGAGGAACAGGATATTTTGTCGTACGCCATCGATGGTGATCGGAACAACCGTGGTCCCCGGCGCCCCCGCGGCCGCGATACGCGCGCCGGCAATCAACGCCAGCAAGGCCAGGAGGATCATGCGACGGAAAACGAACATCGCGCGGCAGTCTCCTGCGGCCCAGACCTCGCCGTATGCTAATCGATCGTGATTGTCAGGTCATCCCTTCCGGAACGCGAGAGGACCTGAACCCGGCCCCCCTGGGGGTCCATTTCCTGATGCATATATAGAACGTTTAGTGACGATACTGTCATCATTCTTATTATCGCGCAGCTGTCTCAGGAGGCCGCTCACCTAAATCAGTGGAGAGGCAGATCAGATAGCCGTCCGGGTCCTGCCGGTGCGGGGCAGGATCAGTAATGGTAGCGGCACTGAACGATGGTGACGCACTGCGCATCGCCCTTGCCGTCAACCGCATAGACCAGCCGGTGTTCGTTGGTGATACGACGCGACCGGAATCCGGCAAGATCGCCCTTCAGCGGCTCGGGCTTCCCCAGCCCCGTGAAGGGCATGCGCCGCGTGTTCTCGATCAGCTCATTCAGCCGCGCGTGCGTCCCGGCATCGTGGCGGCACCAGTGGAGGTAATCCTCCCACCCGCCATCCGTGAAATGGACCCTCAAGCCGGAGTACGGCCGTTCCCAGGGGCAAGCAGCGAGCGCTCCCGCGCGCCCCCGGCCTTTGCCTGGCGGATGGACGCCATCAGGCGCTCGGCGTTCTTCGGGCTGCTCAGCAGATGCACCGTCTCCTGCCAGCCCGCGAATTCGTCTTCGGACATGACCACGACGTTGCCCTTGCCACCCGTGCGCGTGACGACGAGCGGCTCACGGTCGGCGATCACGCGGTCGAAATAGCCCGCCATGTTCTGGCGCAGCTCGGTGAAGGAAACATGGCTCATGTCAGGGCGCCCTAGGTCCTGTACGGAATTATGTACCTGAAAAAAACGCCAATGTCAAGCAACGCCGTCGGGCGGACGTCGTCGCGCCTCACCCAACCCCTGATATGGAGCGCGCCCTTTCGCGGCTCGCCCCCCCCACTGCCTGCGCCCGATCACCCGGCACCGGCGGAGACGGCTGCTTCCACCCTACGCCACCGCCCCATGCTCCGCCCGCGCCGCCTGCCACACCTCGCGCGCCGCATCGGCGTTCATCACCGCAATCCCCAGCCCCACGATCAGATCAGGCCACGCCGCCCGCCAGACCACCGCCGTCACCACCCCAGCGCCGATGATCGCAAAATTCGCCAGCACATCGTTCCGCGCCGACAGGAACGCCGCCCGGGTCAGGCTGCCGCCGTGATGCCGATAGCGCGCCAGCATGAGCGCGCAGCTCGCGTTCACGACCAGCGCGCCAAGCCCCGTCAAGGACAGCGCCCAAGGCTCGGGCGCAACCGGGACGCTGATCTTCGCCCACGCGGTCCACAAGGTCGCCAGTCCCGGCACCAGCAGGATGCCGGCCAGCGCCCTCCCGAGCCGCGCCCGGTTGCGCACCGACCATCCCAGCGCGACCGCGATCAACAGGTTGACCGACGCGTCCTCCAGGAAGACGCGTCCTCCAGGAAATCGACGCTGTCGGCGAACAGCGACACCGAGCCGATCGTCAGCGCGACCGCGGAACTCGATCCCGAAATACCCGAGGTTCAGCAGCGCCACCAACCGGACCACCCGGCGCAGCGAGAGTGCCGGCACCACGGGCGCCCTCACCCGCGCAGCAACGTCGAGACGAACAACAGCGCCCAGCCCAGCATCAACAGGCTGCCCCCCATCGGGGCCAGGAACCCCACCGGCCAGGACAGCAGCGCCAGCCCGTAGATCCCCCCGCAGAACAGCAGGATCCCGACCAGGAACGCCGCCCCGGCGAACCCCGCCACCCGCCCGCCGCCGCGCCCCACCCACAGCCCGGTCCCGATCAGCGCCAGCGCGTGCCAACCCTGCATGCGGATCGCACTCTCCACCATCCCGAGCCGCGCCGGGCCGATCGCTTCCAGCGCATGCGCCGCCAGCGCGGCCATCGCCACCGCCCCCATCCCCGCCAGCGCCCCGGCGCCGATCCATACCCGCTCCATTGCGTCTCCTTGCCCTTCCGTCCGGTCGCGCGCGCCTATAGCATCCGAACGACCATGCCGCGCGGCGACCTCTTCCCCGAGATCGGCCCTTTCGAGACCGGCTACCTGCCGTTGTCCGCCGGCCACGTGATGTACTGGGAGCAGGCGGGCAACCCGCGCGGCCGGCCGGTGCTGTTCCTGCACGGCGGCCCCGGCGCCGGCGCCGGCGCGGTGCACCGTCGCTTCTTCGACCCCGAGTTCTGGCGCATCGTCATCTTCGACCAGCGCGGTGCCGGCCGCTCCCGTCCGCTCGGCAGCCTGGCCGACAACACCACCCCGGACCTCGTCTCCGATATCGAAACCCTGCGCCGCCATCTCGGCCTCGAGCGCTGGCTGCTGTTCGGCGGCTCCTGGGGCTCCACCCTCGCGCTCGCCTACGCCCAGGCCCATCCGGACCGGGTCGCGGGCTGCGTGCTGCGCGGCGTGTTCCTCGGCCGTCCGCCGGAGCTTGACTGGTTCCTGCACGGGCTCCGTCTCGTATTTCCCGACGCCCACGCGGCGTTCGCCGGCTACCTGCCGGAGGCCGAACGGGCCGACCTGCTCGGCGCCTATCTGCGCCGGCTGACCGACCCCGATCCGGCGGTGCACCTGCCCGCAGCGCGCGCCTGGTCAGTCTACGAAGGCTCGGCCAGCACCCTGCTGCCGAGCCCGGAGACCGTGAGTTCCTTCGCCCAGGACCGCACCGCGCTGGGGCTCGCGCGGATCGAGGCATATTATTTCGCGCATGGGCTGTTCCTGCCGCCCGACGGCCTGCTCGCGGGGATGGGCCGGATCGGCCACATCCCGGCCGAGATCGTGCAAGGCCGCTACGACATGATCTGCCCGCCCGCCACCGCCTTCGAGCTGGCCGCCGCCTGGCCGGCGGCGCGCCTGTCCGTCGTGCCGGACGCCGGGCATTCGGCGCTGGAACCCGGCATCCGTCGCGCGCTGGTCGCCGGGGTCGAACGCTTCCGCCACGGGCGCTGAACACCGGCAGGCGCAGGCCCACCTCCTGGAGCACCACGAATGAAAATCGGCGTGATCGGACTTGGCACCATGGGCATGGGCGCCGCGATGAACCTGGTGCGCAAAGGCCACCATGTCACCGGTTGCGACCTGCGGCCGGCGGCGCGGGAGGCGCTGGCCGCGGCCGGCGGCGCGGCGGTGGAACGGCCTGACGCGCTGCCGGACGATCTGGAGGCGCTGCTGATCCTGGTCGTGAACGCGGCGCAGGAACAGGACGTGCTGTTCGGCGCACAAGGCTGCGCGACGCGGCTGCCGCACGGCGCGGTGGTGATCTGCTCCACCACCGTCGCGCCCGAAGCCGCGCGCGAGCTGGAACAGAGGCTGACCGAGGCCGGGCTCCTGATGCTGGACGCCCCCGTCTCCGGCGGCCGGGCGGGCGCCGAGGGCGGCAGCATGACGGTGATGGCCTCGGGCGCGCCGGCGGCGTTCGAGCGCGCCGCCCCGGTGCTGGACGCGATCGCGGCCAAGGTCTGGCGGCTCGGCGATGCCGCCGGGATCGGCAGCACGGTGAAGATGGTGAACCAGTTGCTGGCGGGCGTGCATATTGCGGTCGCGGGGGAGGCACTGGCGCTCGGCATCCGGGCCGGGGCGGATCCACAGGTGCTGTACGACGTGATCTGCACCTCGGCCGGCAGTTCGTGGATGTGGCAGAACCGGGTGCCGCATATCCTGGCCGGGGACGACACGCCGGCCTCGGCGGTGAACATCTTCGTCAAGGACCTGGGGATCGTGCTGGACCAGGCGCGCGCGCTGGCGTTCCCGGCGCCGATCGCGGCGACCGCGCACCAGATGTTCCTCGGCGCCGCGGCGCTGGGCCACGGGGCGAAGGACGACGCCTTCGTGATCCGGGTGTGGGAAGCGCTGACCGGGATCAAGCTGCCCGACGGCGGCTGAGCGGGGACCTGGGCCGGGGCGGACGGAAGACGCCGTCGCGGGCCGCGCCGGAGGTGGCGCGGCACAGCATGTGGGCCCGGTCCGTGCCGAGGACGCCGGTGCGCGGCGGCGCGCCGTCATCGCGTTGCATTATCGAGATATCATCCGGAGCCCGGCAGAAGAGGTCCGCCCGCCGCCTCGACGGTGTGGAGCGCGATCCGCAGGACCACGCGGTCATTGCGTCATATGTAAACTGAGCCTGACGGTCGCATACGTATTCGATCGCAACCTTATTATATTTTTGCAATGCCTCTTCCACCCTTCTACCCACCGCCCTGCGACGACACGCAATATGGAGGCGGAAATGGGTTTCTTCAGGAACGGGCTGCTGGCCGGCGTTCTGGTCGTGGGTTCGCTCGGCGTGGCGCATGCGGGATTCGTGAGCGGCACGTTCACCGTCGATGTCTGGAGCGGGAACACCGTCACGACCCAGGCAGCTCTTCCGGCGCCGACGTCGGCGGCCGTCGAGGCAGCTTTCACGTACACTGGGGCCATCGACTTCATCAACAACAACCCCCAGGGCGGCTCGAACACGTTCGCAGATTTCGGGTTCTCGACCTCGAACATCTCCGGCTACAGCTCGGGCACCGGTACGTCTCTCACGGCGTTTCTCGGGACAACGATGAGCACGGTAGGGGAAGTCGACAACAGCTACCTGACGATCAGCGGCACCTCGGCAGGCGGAATGGTTTCGGTGAACCATGACGACGGCGCGAGCCTCTATTCGGAACCGGGCAACGTGACGGTCTTTACTTCGCCGAATCCGACCGCCGAGATCACGAGTACCGGTTTGCTGCCCGGCGGGAGTTTCGAGCTGGTCTATGTCGAATCCAACGGATCACCTGCCGATCTGACGATGGCGGTTCCGGAGCCGGCATCGGTTGCCCTGCTTGGCGCCGGCCTGATCGGCCTCGGCCTTGCGCGGCGCCGGCGCACGCTGAACTGATCCCCCCCGGCGTGCAACGGGGGGCGCCGGCGCTCCCGCGCCCCCCGACGACCGGTCTTCGCCGTGTTCGGGTCGACTGATTGCAACTCGGGGCCGTCGCTTCCCTGAAACTGCGGCCGGACATCCGCTCGGGACCGGATGACGGATGGCGGACGGAACAAATTCGCACGGAACCGTTTGTCCAGCCCGGGGCGGCACCCGCCGCCGCGGCAGGCACCCACGGCGCACCACGGTCCGATCCCCGGTGCGGGGTTGGCCGCGCGCGCCGCCGACGATGACGCGCCGCCGGACCTGGTCTAGGCTCCCGCCGAACCGCAGCAGAACGGAGGGAACGCCATGGACTTCACCGGCAAGGTCGCGCTGGTCACCGGCGCGGGCAACGGCATCGGACGTGCCAGCGCGCTCGGCTTCGCCCGCCGCGGCGCGAAGCTGGTCGCGGTGGATCGCGACACCGCAGCCGGCGAGGCCACCGTCGGCATCGCCCGCCAGCACGGCGCGGAAGCGATCTTCGTCGCCGCCGACGTCACCAAATCCGCCGATGTCGCCGCCTATGTGAAGGCCGCGCTCGACACCTTCGGCGCCATCGACTGCTTCCACAACAACGCCGGCATCGAAGGCGCCGTGGCGCCGACCGCCGAATACGACGAGGCGATGTTCGACGCCGTGATGGGCGTCAACGTCAAAGGCGTGTTCCTCGGCCTGCGCCACGTGCTGCCGGTGATGCTGGCGCAGAAGCGCGGCGCGGTGGTCAACACCGCCTCGGTCGCCGGGCTCGATCGGCACGCCGGGAATGCCGGCCTATGTCGCTTCCAAGCACGCCGTGCTCGGGCTCACCAAGGTCGCCGGTGGCGAGGTGGCCCGCGCCGGCGTGCGGGTGAACGCGGTCTGCCCCGGACCGATCGATACGCGCATGATCCATTCGCTGGAGCAGATGATGAGCCCGGACGACCCCGGTCTGGCCAGCCGGCGCTACCAGGCCTCCATCCCGATCGGCCGCTACGGCACCGCGGAGGAAGTGGCGAACGTCGTGCTGTTCCTCTGCTCCGACCTGGCCGACGAACGTGACCGGCAGCGCACTACGTGGTCGACGGCGGGCGCACCGCCACGCCGGGCGCGGCCACCACCGCCATGGCGCGCTGAGCCATGGCCGGGCTGCTGGACGGAAGCCTTGCGCTGGTCACCGGCGCCGGCTCCGGCATCGGCGCGGGCATCGCACGCGCCATGGCCGCGGAAGGCGCGCGGGTGATCGTCGCCGACGTGAACCAGGCGGGTGCGGCGCAGGTAGCGGGCGAGATCGGCGCAGCCGCCCGCGCGTTCGCGCTCGACGTCACCGACCGCGCCGCGGTCGATGCGCTGGCCGCCGCGATCCGCGCCCAGGACGGGCCGATCTCGGTGCTGGTCAACAACGCCGGCATCATCCGCCGCGGCAAGCTCGCCGATCCCGCCGCGCGGGCGGACTGGGACGCGACCCTGGCGGTGAACCTCGACGGACCCTACGTCGTGACGACGGCGTTCCTGTCGCACCTGGTCGAAACCAGGGGCGCGGTGATCAACATCGGCTCGGTGCAGTCCTTCGTGGCACTGCCCAACTCGGCCGCCTATACCGCCTCCAAGGGCGGCGTGCGGGCATTGACGAAAGCCTTGGCGATCGAGCTCTCCCCGCTCGGCGTCAGGGTGAACGCGATCGGACCGGGCATGATCGCGACGCCGCTGAACGCGAAAGCGCGCGAGAATCCCGACTACATGCGCAACTTCAAGGACCGCATCCCGCTCGGCCGGCTGGGCGAGCCCGACGATATCGCCGGGCCGGCGGTTTTCCTGGCGTCCGATCTTGCCCGCTACGTCACCGGCGTTACCCTGCCGGTCGATGGTGGGTTCCTCGCCTATTGAAGGACGCAGTGCATGAACATCGAGATCCTCTGCACCGGCGACGAGGTGCTGACCGGCAAGATCATCAACACCAATTTCAGCTACATCGCGCAGAAGCTGGAGGACGTCGGCCTGTCCGTCCTCTGGGGCACCACGGTCGGCGACGACCGCGACCGCCTGCTCGACGCCTTCCGCCTCGCCGCCAGGCGCGCCGATGCGGTGATCGTCAACGGCGGCCTCGGCCCCACCGTCGATGATCTGTCGCAGGAGATCGCCGCCCAGGCCGCCGGCGTGAAGCTCGTGCTGAACGAGGCCTGGCTGGCGCAGATGGAAGCTTCTTCGCCCGCCGCTCCCGCATCATGCCGCCCAACAACCGCAAGCAGGCGATGCTGCCCGAAGGCGCGGAAGTGCTCGACAACCCGATCGGCACCGCCTGCGGCTTCGCGCTCGACATCGGGCGCGCGCGCTTCTTCTTCACCCCCGGCGTGCCGCGCGAGCTGCGCCGGATGCTGGAGGAGCAGGTCATCCCCCGCCTGCTGGCCCGCGCCGGCAGCCCGGCGCCATCCTCCTCAAGCGCTTCCATTCCTACGGCCTCGGCGAATCGCATGTCGACCAGCTGCTGGAGGGCATCGAGGCGATGGCGCCGGACGGCGGCGTAAAACTCGGCTTCCGCGCCCACTACCCGCAGCTCGAAACCAAGCTCACGGTGCGCGGCACCGACCCCGCGGACGTCCGCGCAAGCTCGCCCCGGTCATCGCCGAAGTGCGCCGCCGGCTGGGCAATTTCATCCTCGCCGAGGACGACCGCACGCTGGAAGGCGTGGTGCTGGCGGCGCTGCTCGAGAAGAACGCCAGCCTGGCGCTGGTGGAAACCTTCACCGCCGGGCAGATCGCCGCCCGCATCGGCCACTTGCCGGGCGCCGAAGGCGCCTTCCGCCGCGGCCTCGTGCTGCGCGACCTCGCCGACCTCGGCCCCGCCGTCGGGCTGGAAGACGCGCCGCCGCTCGGTCCCCTGTCGCAGGAAACCGCCGAGGCCGTGGCCCGTGCCGCCCGCATCACCTCCGGCGCCACCCACGCGCTCGCCGTGCTGATCGCGCTCGACGACGGCGATGACCGCATCGACTTCGGCGGCACCATCCACCTCGCCATCGCTACCGAAAACCACACCGCCTACCGCCGCGCCCGCATCCTGGGCGGACGCGAATGGGTGCGCCTCGGCGCCGTCGAACTCGGCCTCGACTGCCTGCGCCGCTTCCTGCAGAACCTGCCGGTGGCCGAACGCATCGACTTCGAGAAGGTGTAGCGGGCCGGGGGGCGAGCCCGTCAGCAAGGCCGGGGGGCGGCGCCCCATGAGCGCTAGGATAAGCGACCGGGCGCCGTCCTTTCACCTCTCCCTCCGGGAGAGGTCGCCGCGAAGCGGCGGGTGAGGGTCGTGCCGCACGGACAAACCATCGGACGTGCCGCGCCACCCTCACCCGGAGCGCTGACGCGCTCCGACCTCTCCCAGAGGGAGAGGTGAAAGAACGGCGCCCGGTCCCTTATCCTAGCGCTCATGGGGCGCTGCCCCCCGGCCTTGCTGACGGACCCGCACACCCCCCGGCATGCTCAGCACCTCGTCTCGGATGCGTCCGAGCCAGGTGCCGCGGTAGGCGCGGTCGGTGCGGCGGAGGTAGGCGGATGCGGCGGCCGGCAGGGGACGGGGGGCGATGTCCATCCGGGCTGCGGCGCGGATGGCGAACCGCGTCTGGGGCAGCAGGCCGGCGCGCGCGCCTTTGAGCAGGTAGCCGGCGATGCGCGGGGCCAGTGTTGTCCAGGATGCGCCCCATTTGCGTTCGATATAGAGGCGGTTGCGCACGAACAGGAACCAGCGGGTGCCGGACCAGTCGACCCGTCGTTCGGGACTGACCTTGTGGCGCACGACGATGTCGCCGCGGTAGCCGATGCGCCAGCCGAGCGCGATCGCGCGCAGGCAGAAATCATATTCCTCCCAGCAGAAGAACAATTTCGCGTCGTAGTCGCCGGCGGCGTCCCAGGCGGCGCGACGGATGGCGTGGCCGGCGCCGACGAAAGTTGCCGTTTCAAACTTTTCTCCGGCGCGGCCGAGCAGCCTGCGCGGATAGCCCCAGGACGAAAGGTCGTCCCGGCCGCTGTCGTATTCGACGATCCTGAGCCCGAGCGCGGCAAGGCCCGGATCGGCATCGAGTGCGGCCACGGCGCGCGCCAGCGTGTCCGGATCGGCGAATTCGGCGTCGTTGTCGATCCCGGCGATCACCCGTCCGTGGCCGATCCAACTGCCCACGTCGCGCCCGCCGGCGACGCCGAGGTTGGACGACAGCGCCCACAGGCTGGCGTCCGCCCGCCCCGCCACGCGCCGTGCCAGCCGGTCGAGGGCGTAGGGATGGGAGCCCTGGTCCATCACCGTCACGTGGCGCGAGACGCCGCGCTGCGCCAGCGCCGAGGCGATCGCCTGCTCGGTTTCCTCCACCCGGTCGAGCGCGAGGATCACGACGTCGGCGTCGTAGCGCCCGGCGGGCGGGGCGGCGGCGCCGGCGACCAGTCGCAAGGTCATGCTGGCGGGCTCATGGCGCGGTCAGTAGGCGTTGGTGGCGTGCAGCACGGCAGGAATGGTGCGCAGCAGGATGCCGATATCGAGGCCGAGCGACCACGTCTCGATATATTCCAGATCGGACTCGACCCGGCGGCGCAGCTTCTCCTCGGTCTCGGTCTCGCCGCGCCAGCCGCGCACCTGGGCGAGGCCGGTGATCCCGGGACGGACCAGGTGGCGAGCGCCGTAGCGTGCGGTGACTTCCTCGAACGGCCGGCCGCCGGCGCAGGTGCCGGGGGCGTGCGGGCGCGGGCCGACCAGCGACATCTCCCCGCGCAGGACGTTGAGCAGTTGCGGCCATTCGTCGATCGAGAACCGCCGCAGCACGCCGCCGGCGCGGGTGACGCGCGGATCGTCCCGCGTGGCCTGGCGGCAGAGAGCGGTCCGCCCGGGCGGCAACGGCGCCGCGGCCTGGCAGTGCATGGTGCGGAACTTGAGCATGCGGAACGGCTGCCCGTGCAGCCCGATACGCGGCTGGCGGAACAGCGCCGGCCCGCGGCTGTCGAGCTGGATCCACACCGCGATCAGCATCATCGGCAGCGCGCCCAGCACGAGGAATGCCAGCGCGAGCACGATATCGACGCTTCGTTTGGCGCCGGCCTGCCAGCCCCGGAGCGGCGGCGCCGCGGCGTGGCCGCGCAGCGGCAGGGCGAGGGCGAAGGGAGCGAAGGCCGGATCGAAATGCGGGCGTTGGATATGCGACATGCGACCGCGCCCTGTGCTGTGGCTGCGGTCAGACGGTTTGCCTTCGAAATCTCACTGGATCGTTAAAGCGCAGACAGCATCTGTATCTTTCGTTTGTTCAAATAATAGTTCTGGATCAATCTAAATAAACACGACCTGGCGCGACAACGCGAAATTCACGAACATTCCCGCAACGGACCCGGCAGCAACCGCGAACACCGGCTGCGCCGCACACAGGGGCACCCAGGTGACCAGGGCCGCATAGGTGCCGCGGTTGAGCGCGAAGCCCACCAGATTCGCGGCCATGAAGCGCATCCATTGCCGGTGCGCCGGCCCCGTGTGGTGGCCGCGGAAGGTCCAGGCCCGGTTCAGCGCCCAGTTGGCCGAGGCCGCCACCAGATAGGAGACCATCCCGGCCCCGTACAGCCCGAGCACGCCGCGCAAGGAATAGACCACGGCGGTGTCGATCACGAAGCCGATCGTGCCCACCGTGCCGAAGCGGAGGAACTGGGCGATGACCGCCGGGCTCAGGAATTGGGCGAAGGGGCGACCCGATTGTGCTTGCGCGCGGACGTCCGGGGTTGTCATATATTGCACCGCAGCATGATGGATCGGAGACATTCCCTGATGAAGCGTCGTACGTTTCTCGCCACCGGCGCCGCCGCAACCGCCACAGCCACCCTGGCCGCCCCCGCGATCGGCCGCGCCGCGGAGGCCCGGGTGCTCCGGTTCGTTCCGCAATCGGACGTGACCATCCTCGACCCGATCTGGACCACCGCCTACGTCACCCGCAACCACGGCTTCATGATCTTCGACACCCTGTACGGGATCGACAACACCTATGTCGCCCGCCCGCAGATGGTGGCGGGTCATACGGTGGAAGCGGACGGGAAGCAATGGACATTGACGTTGCGCGACGGCCTCGCCTGGCACGACGGGACGAAGGTGCTGGCGCGGGATTGCGTGGCGTCCATCAAGCGCTGGGGCGCGCGCGACCCGTTCGGCCAGACCCTGATGGCCTACACGGACGCGCTCACCGCGCCGGACGACAAGACAATTCGCTTCCGGCTCAAGAAGCCGTTCGCGCTGCTGCCGGACGCTCTCGGCAAGCCGGGCAGCAATTTCTGCGCCATGATGCCGGAGCGACTGGCGAACATCTCGCCCTTCACGGCGATCACCGAGATGGTGGGCTCGGGCCCGTTCAAGTGGAACGGCGCGGAACGGGTGGTCGGCTCGCGTGCGGTCTATGACCGCAACACCGCCTATGTGCCGCGCACGGGCGGCACGCCGCAATGGACCTCGGGGCCGAAAATCGCTTATTTCGACCGGGTGGAATGGCATGTCATTCCGGACGAAAGCACCAAGGCGAACGCCATGGCCACGGGCGAGATCGACTGGTGGGAGAACCCGACCGCCGACATCCTGCCGCTGCTGACGGGCAACGCCGCTCTTGATGTGAACGTCAAGGACCCCACCGGCACCATGGGCTGCATGCGGATGAACGAGCTGTGGCCGCCGTTCGACAACCCGAGGATCCGCCGCGCCCTGCTGGGCGCAATCGACCAGCGGGAATACATGATCGGCGCCAACGGCACCGACCCGAAACTGTGGCACGTGCCCGCCGGCTACTTCTGTCCGGAACTGCCGATGGGTTCCGCCACGGGGCTCTCCGTGTTCGAGGGCAAGCGCGATTACGCGGCGGTGGCGAAGGAGATCAAGGCCGCCGGCTACAAGGGCGAGAAGGTGGTGCTGATGGTGCCGACCGACCAGGCGGTGCTGAAGGCCGAGTGCGACGTCGCTGCCGACATGCTGAAGAAAATCGGCATCAATCTCGACTACCAGGCGATGGACTGGGGCACCCTGGTGCAGCGCCGGGCGCAGGAGCGTTCGCCGGACAAGGGCGGGTGGAGCATGTTCATCACCGGCTGGTCGGGGCTCGACCAGTCGAACCCGGTCGGCCACGTGTTCCTGCGCGGCATCGGCAAGAAGGGCATGATGGGCTGGCCGACCGCGCCGAAGATCGAGGCGCTGCGCCAGCAATGGATCGACGCTCCGGACCTCCCGGCACAGAAGAAGATCGCTGTGGAACTGCAACGCCAGGCGCTGCACGACGTGCCCTACGTCCCGCTCGGGCAGTATTTCGCGCCAACGGCCTATCGCAAGGACATCGTCGATATGCTGGACGGGTTCGTGATCTTCTGGAACGTACGCAAGGCCTGACCGGACCGCGGGAGCCGGCCTACGCCGCGTAGTCCGGCTCCTCCCGGTCCAGCACCCGGCGCCAGGCGTCGAGGTGCAGCCTGGCGTCCAGCTTCTCCCCCCAGGCGCCGTGCCAACGCCGGCGTGCGGTGTCGGGAAGACGACGCAGGGGCTGGCCCGTCGCCATGGCGGTGAGTTGGTACATGCAGGTGCGCTCGGCGATGAACAGCTCGTCGAAGGCGTCGTGCACGGTCGGGCCGGCGACGGTCACGCCGTGGCCGCCCATCACCAGGATCGATTTGTCGCCGAGCGCCGCGGCCAGCCGGTCGCCTTCCGCGAGGTCGCCCGCCGGGGCGTACCCCTCCTGATCGATCGCCACCCGGTCGTTCAGCAGCAGGTTGTTGTGGTGCGCGAGCGCCAGCGCCGGCGCCTCCAGCAGGGACAGGGACGTGAGCCAGCGGGGGTGCACATGCAGCACGCACGCTGCCTCCGGCCGGGCGAGGTGGATGCGGGTGTGGATATGGAACGCGACCCGGCGCAGCTCGCCCTTCCCGCGCACCACCCGCCCGTCGAGGTCGCAGACGATCAGGTTGCTTGCGGTCACTTCCTGGAACAAAAGGCCGCGCGGGTTGATCAGGAACAGCGGGGCATCCGCCGCCCGCCCGGGCAGCATCACCGAATTGTGGTTGCCGATCTGCTCGTTCCAGCCTTCCCGCGCGGCGATGCGAAACACCGCGGCGAGGTTGCGGCGCAGCTCAGCCTCCGCGAGATCGGCGTCCGTGGACGACAGCGCATGCAGGATGGCGGACATGGCGAGGCTCCGGATCGTGACGGCCGGAAGCCTACGCCGCTCGCGGCGCTGCGTGGAGAGGCGGCCCGCCAGCGAAGCTGGCCGGCCTCAGCAGATCAGCAGCGCGCGGCCTCCCGGATCAGCGGATCAGCAGCCCCTGCCCCGTCGGCAGGCTGAGGATCATCGCCCCCTTCGTCGCCACGAAGGCGTCGAGTGCCGCCTGCTGCGCGCGATGCGTGGCCCAGGCGTAGTCGTCCAGCACCACCACGCCACCGGGCACCAGCCGGTCCCAGAAGAAGTCCAGCGCCGCCACTTCCGGGGCGACGATGTTCATGTCGATCGATAGATAGGCCACCCGCCTCTCGGGCGGGAACGCGGCCAGGCTGTCGGGCACCTCGCCCCGGATCAGCTTGCAGCGCGGCCAGGGAGCGAAAGTCTCTTGCGCCTCGGCGAAACATTCCGCGTAGCTGTGCCGGTTGTGCCAGCCGCCGATCCCGTTGCGCTCGGCCGCGGTCATCTGGGCGTCGGGGATGCCGCGGAAGGTGTCGAACAGCCAGAAATCCTTGTCCACCCGGTTGAAGTCGAGCCACTCGCAGATCGCCACCGACATCATACCGCTGTCGACGCCGCATTCGACGAAATCACCGTCCAGGCGCGCGGCCTGCGCCGCGGCCCAGAGCACCGTGTGCATGATCCAGCGGTTGTCGTCGATATGGCTGGTCTTCCGGCCCCCGCTCGCCCAGCCCCTCGCGTGGGCGTGCTGAAAGCGCGGATCGGCCAGGAAGGCCGGGCTCTTGCCGAAGGCGCGCAGGCCGCAGCCCTGGTAGCTGTACTCCTCCAGCACCGGGGCGCCGCCCGCGGGAAACACGATCTCACCGCGGTCGTAGCGCATCACGATCGCGCGCGGCAGGGCATTGGGATCGATCCCGGTGCTCACATCAAGCCGCTCGGTCCAGGTGCGCGGCGTGCGCGCGTTGCGAATCTCGATATCCAGGTGGTAGCGGAACTTGCGCGGGCCGACGCTTGCGGATGTAGCCCACGATGTCGCGCAGCCCGTCGTCCAGCGCTGCGGGTGGTGCGATAGCCCAGCAGGTCGCGCGCCCGGGCGGAGCTGCAGAACGCCTTCTTCACCTCCTGCGGCCGGTCCTTCAGATGGATCGCCTGGCCCTCGAACCCGACGATGCCCTTCAGCAGGCGGAACAGCGCGTTGATGGAGATGAACTCCTCGTCGGGACCGATATTCACCACCTCGCCCAGGCCGCGTTCGCTCAGGCCCATCGCGAGCAGGCAGGACAGGCAGTCCTCGACATGGCTGAAGCAGCGCATGCTGCTCGCCGTCGCCGTAGATGAACGGCTGAGCGGCCCTGCAGCATCAGGTTGGCCATGATGGAGGCGACGTTGCGGTACGGGTCGTCGAATTTCTGCCGCGCGCCGATGATGTTGTGCGGCACCGCGATGGCGTATTCCACGCCCGTGCACGCCGGCGAGGTTGACGCAGCGCCTGCTCCGCGGCGACCTTGGCGATGCCGTACGGGTCCTGCGGCCGCGGGTCGTAGGCTTCCAGGAACGGCACCGCGTTGGTGCCGTAGCGCGCCATCGACGAGCAGAACACGATGCGCCGCGCGCCGCCGGCGATCGCGGCGGAGAACACCGCCACCGAGCCGGTCACGATGTTGTCCATGATCATCGCCGGCGCGAACACCGACAGCCCCTCATACGCGGTGGCGGCGCAGTGATAGACCAGCTCGCAGCCGCGCATCACCTTCGCCATCGCGTTGAAGTCGCGGCAGTCGTATTGGTAGAATTCGGCCTCGGGCGGGCACGTTGACCAGCTCGCCGCCGAGCAGGCTGTCGCAGCCGACCACGTCGTGGCCCATCGCCGAGCAGGCGTTCCGCCAGGTGGCTGCCGAGGAAGCCGGCGATGCCGGAGATGAAGATGCGCATGCCGCTCCGCCCCCGCTCAGCGGGTCAGCCGGGCGCGCAACGCCTGGCCGCCCTTGTTGAACCGCCGGCGCACCGCGATCGCCTGGAACGCCCAGCTGCGCCGGCGATCGCGCGCAGCTTGCCCTCGGTGTAGGCGCTGCGGTGGAACTGGCCGGCGCCGTTCTGGTTGCCGAAGAACATCGTCTGCAGGATGCCCCAGCGCTGATCGAGCGCGCGGCCGCAGCCGGCGTAATGGTCCACGGCGCCGACCATGTAGAATTCCCGCCAGTCGTCGTTGGCGCTGCCAGGAACGTGCCGCACACCCACTCGAAGTCCGGCACCTCCAGCGTCAGCGTGCCGCCGGGGCGCAGCACGCGCGCCATCTCGCGCCACACCAGCGCCTTCCTCGGCGAAGGAGAAATGCTCCAGCACGTGCTCCGCCAGCACTCGCATCGACCGCGCCGTCCGGATAGGGCAGGTCGGTCACGTCAATGATCGGTCGACCACGCCCGGGCAGCGCGCGCGACCCGGTCGATATTGATCCAGCCGGGCAACGGGTTCGTGCCGCAGCCGATATGCAGGCGGACGCGGCAGCGTCGGTGACGGCGTCCATCGCTGTCTCCTCAAGCCGCGGCGACAGGCCGCCTGGTTGCACAGCGACGCGAGCTCGGCCGCGGCGGCGAACATGGTCGTCACCTCCGGGCACGATGGCCGCCGCGCCGCGCAGCGCCGTCGCCGAGCGAGCGCGCCATCCAGGCCGCCTCCAGCGGCGACGGCGCGCCGCAGCTCCGCGACCAGGGCCGGCACTCGCGCGCGTGCAGCGCCTCGGCCTCGCGGACGCAGCCAGGCCAGCCAGCGCGCGCGAAAGATCTCGCGGCATCCGCCATCAGCGCGCAGCCGCTCGGCGTGCGGCAGGCGGGTCGCCGGCCGCCATCTCCAGATGCGCATAGGCGGTGGTGATCAGCGGCGTGCGCCAGCGCTGTTCCGCCAGCGTGTCATCCAGCGGCAGGCCGGCGCGCGCCTGCTCGGTGGCGGCGCGGGCAAGCTGCGGCCACCGGTTTGCCGCCGTCGCGCCGCCAGTACAGCGGCCGCGCCACGTGGCGGATCTCGCCGGCCAGCGCCAGCTCCGCCAGCACCACGTGATCCCACCCGGCGCGCGGGCGGATCGGCGACAGCCGGTATCGACGGCGGCGCGCCGGTAGACGCCCCAGAACGCCGGCGAGGAGGTGTAGCGCGCCATCACGTGCCGGGCGCGCGCCAGCGGATCGGCGCCGATGGCGTTCAGGCAGTGCTCGGGCGGGTAGTCGCCGCACCACCGTGTCGGCGCCGCGGAACACCAGGCCGCGCGGCATGGCACATCGCCGCAGTCGGGATGCGCCAGCAGGACGCCCATCAGCGTTCGATGAAATCGGGCGCGATCATGTCGTCGCCCGATTTCGGCATCACGAAGTCGGCGTCACCGAACCAGAAGGCGCGCTGGAACGCGGCGATCGCGCCGCCGTTGCAGCGGTTGCGCTTGCATGCCGGATGCCGGGTCGCGCGCGGCGTAACCCGGCCAGGACCTCGGCCGTGCCGTCGGTCGAGCCGTCGTCGATCAGGGTCAGCGTGAGCGCGGGCCAGGTCTGCGCCAGCACGCTCTCGATCGCCGCGCCGACGGTCGCCGCGCCGTTATAGACGAACAGGTTCACATCGACGGTGGGCAACGCCGGCATCGGGCCACGCTCCTGCAACCCTTGCAGCATGCGGTGGCAGTCTTGCCGTTCGGTTAACGCCGGGCGCCGCCGGCCACGCCGCCCGGGTGGGGGCAGGCACTTGTCGGCGGCCCTGCGCCCAGGCAGGCTGCCGCGGTCCGATCGACGGCCGGGCGCGGGAGTTTGTGCCCGCCGCGACCTCGTCCTGCGGACCCCGCTGCGGACCGGCGAGACCACCGGCAGCTTCGCCCTCCGCTCGCCCGTGCGGCCGAACCTGATCGCCTCGTCGGTGGTCGCGTTGGCAGGGATCGAAGGGACGACGGTGCGGGTGCGCGGCCTCGACTGTCTCGACGCCACGCCGCTTCTCGACCTCAAGCCGGATCGCGGCGCAAGCCCCGCGTAGGGGCCCGTCGGCCACGGCCGTCCGCGCTTGCGGTGCCGCCGCCGATCGGGTCTGATCCGCCGCGTCCAACGAGCGGAGGAAGCACGCCCATGGCCGAACTGCGTACGGCGCATCTGTTCACCCTCGCCCTGGAGGTTGCCGGCATGCAGCCGATCGGCGCCACACCGGCCGGCGACCGCCGGGTCGGCCTGGTGGCCGGGGGGCGCTTCACCGGCCCGCGTCTGTCGGGCACGGTGCTGCCGGGCGGGGCGGACTGGATCATGCTGCGCCCGGACGGCGCCACCACGCTCGACGTGCGGATCGTGCTGCAAACGGACGACGGCGCGGCGATCGGCATGACCTATCGCGGCATGCGCCACGGACCGGCAGCGGTCATGGACCGGCTGGCGCGCGGCGAGGCGGTCGATCCGTCCGAGTATTATTTCCGCACCAGCGTGACGTTCGAGACCGCAGCCCCGCAATACGACTGGCTGAACCGCATCGTCGCCGTCGGCACCGGGCACCGGCCGCCCTCGGGACCGGTCTACGACGTGTTCGAGGTGCTGTGATGGCGACGATCGGCTTCGTCGGCCTCGGCAACATGGGCGGGCCGATGGCGGTCAACCTCGTCAAGGCCGGGCATCGGGTGACCGGGTACGACCTGAACTATGCCGCACTCGCCGCGCTCGCCGCTGCCGGCGGGCGGACCGCGGCGAATGCGGCGGAGGCGGTGCACGGGGCCGACGTGATCATCACCATGCTGCCCGCCGGGGAGCAGGTGCGCGACGTGTGGCTGCACCAGGGCGGGCTGATCGAGGCGGCCGTCGCGCAGGACAAGCCGCTGCTGATCGATTGTTCCACCATCGATGTCGCCTCCGCGCGCATGGTGGCGGAGGCGGCCGAGACAGCCGGGCTCGACATGCTGGACGCGCCGGTGTCGGGCGGCACGGTCGGCGCCGCGGCCGGCACGCTCACCTTCATGGTCGGCGGGTCGGATGCGGCCTTCGCGCGCGCGCAGCCGATCCTGCGCGGCATGGGCAAGACGATCGTGTCGGCCGGCGGGCCGGGCGCCGGCCAGGCGGCGAAGATCTGCAACAACATGATGCTGGCGATCACCATGATCGGCGTGTCGGAGGGCTTCCTGCTGGGCGAGAAGCTGGGCCTCGACCGCGACAAGCTGTGGGCGATCACCTCGGCCGCGACGGCGCAGTCCTGGGCGCTGTCGAATTACTGCCCGGCGCCGGGGCCGGTGCCGGGCGCGCCATCCAACCGCGACTACGCGCCGGGGTTCATGGCGGCGCTGATGCTGAAGGACGTGAAGCTGTCGCAGGCGGCAGCGGAGGCGACCGGGTCGCCCACCCCGCTCGGCGCCCACGCCGCGGCGCTGTACCAGAAGCTGGTCGATGCGGGCGATGGGGCGCGCGATTTCTCGGCGATCTACCGCTGGCTCGCCGGGCAGGAGCGCGACAAGGTCGGATAGGCAGGCCGCCCCGCGGGGCGGAGGAAACGGGAGGAAAACGAGATGCCGGCCGGTGCATTCAAGGCGGCGCGCGACCTGCTGCTTGCCCACCGCTCCGACTACGACACGGCGCGGCGCGACTTCCGCTGGCCGGTGCTGGACCGGTTCAACTGGGCGCTCGACTGGTTCGATGCCGAGCTGGCGCGCGGGCCTGGCGCGGATGCCCCGGCACTCATCATCACCGGCGAAGGCGCGGCGCGGCGGAGCTTCGCCGAGCTGGCCGCCCGCTCGAACCGGGTCGCCAACGGATTGCGCGCGCTCGGGGTGGCGCGCGGCGATCGCATCCTGCTGATGCTCGGCAACGTGGCACCGCTGTGGGAGGTGATGCTGGCGGCGATGAAGCTCGGCGCGGTGGTGATCCCGGCCACCACCCTGCTCACCGCCGACGATCTCGCCGACCGGTTCGGCCGCGGCCGGGCGCGGCACGTGATCGCGGGCAGCGCCGAGGCGGCGAAATTCGCCGACATGGCGCCCGGCATCACCCGCATCGCGGTCGGGCCGGCGGTGCCCGGATGGCAGCCCTACGACGCGCTGCTGGAAGCATCCGAAACCCTGGTCCCCGACGCACCGACCCGGGCGGACGACCCGCTGCTGCTCTATTTCACCTCCGGCACAACGGCGCGGCCCAAGCTCGTGCTGCACAGCCACGCGAGCTATCCGGTCGGGCACCTGAGCACGATGTACGCGCTCGGGCTGCAACCGGGCGACGTGCATCTGAATATCTCCTCCCCCGGCTGGGCGAAGCACGCCTATTCCTGCGTCTTCGCGCCCTGGAACGCGGGGGCTTGCGTATTCATCGCCAACCAGCCGCGCTTCGCCGCGCGCGGGATGCTGGACGCGATCGCCACGCACGGCGTCACCACCCTCTGCGCGCCGCCCACGGTGTGGCGGATGTTCGTGCAGGAGGACCTGCGGCAATGGCAGACCAGCCTGCGCGAGGTCGGCGCCGCCGGCGAGCCGCTGAACCCGGAGGTGATCGAGCAGGTGCGCGCCGCCTGGGGCCTGACCGTGCGCGACTTCTACGGCCAGACCGAAACCACCGTGCAGATCGGCAATCCGCCCGGCCTTCCGGTGCGCCCCGGATCGATGGGCAAGGCGATGCCGGGCTTCGACATCCTGCTGCTGGACGCCGACGGTAACACGGCGACGGACGGGGAAGTGGCGATCGCGCGCGACCCGCCGCCGGCGGGGCTGATGCTCGGATACCAGAACGATGACGGCACGATCCCGCCGCGCAATGACGCCGCCTACCGCACCGGCGACGTGGCGAGAAGCGACGCGGACGGGTACTTCACCTACGTCGGCCGCGCCGACGACGTGTTCAAGGCGGCCGACTACCGGATCAGCCCGTTCGAGCTCGAAAGCCTGCTGATCGAGCACGCCGCGGTGGCCGAGGCCGCGGTGGTGCCGGCACCCGATCCGGTGCGCACCGCGGTGCCGAAAGCCTATATCGCCCTCGCTGCCGGCTGGCCCGCCGACCGGCAGACGGCGCTCGCGATCTTCCGCCATATCCGCGCCCGCGCCGCACCCTATAAGCGCATCCGCCGGATTGCGTTCGCGGCGCTGCCGAAGACGATCTCCGGCAAGATCCGCCGGGTGGAGCTGCGCCTGCGCGAGCAGGAGGCGGCCCGCACCGGCACCCCGGACGGCACCGAGTTCCGCGAGGACGGCTTCACCGCCGAGGAACTCGGCCCGACCGAGTGAGCCGCCTGACCACTTCGACGGGCGCAGGCCGATGCCTGGGAGCGCCCCCTCACCCGTTCGGGATGTCGCGCGGCGTTGGAGATTCGGCGGGAGGGGGTAAGATCGCCCCCGATGACCCAGCTTGCCGCCATGCGCCTGCGCCGCTTCGCCCTTGTCGTCGCGGTGGTGCTGCTCGCCGGCGGGTGTACCGCCGGTGCGATCGCCTGGAACCCGGCGATCCGCCCGATCGCGCCGCCACCCGCCACATCCTTCCCCTCCGCGCAGATCGCGCGCGGCGCCACCCTCGCCGCAATCGGCGATTGCGCGGTGTGTCACACCGCTGCGCACGGCGCGCCGTTTGCCGGCGGACGGCCGATCCCAACGCCGTTCGGCACCGTCTACGCCACCAACATCACGCCCGATCCGGCAACCGGCATCGGGCACTGGTCGCTCGCCGCCTTCCGCCGCGCGCTGCGCCACGGCATCGGCCGCCGCGGCGAGCATCTCTATCCGGCGCTGCCGTACACGCATTTCACCCACGCGACGGACGCCGATATCGCCGCGCTCTACGCCTTCCTGATGACCCGCCCGCCGGTGCACGCGGTCGCGCCGCCGAACCGGCTCGCTTTCCCGCTCGACTGGCGCCCGCTGCTCGCCGGCTGGAACCTGCTCTACCTGCATCCCGGCGTCTGGCGTCCCGACCCGGCGCAGAGCGCGGAGTGGAACCGCGGCGCCTATCTCGTGCAGGCGCTCGGCCATTGCGGCGCCTGCCACACGCCGCGCAACGGGCTCGGCGCCGAGGAATCCGGCCAGACGCTGGCCGGCGGCGAGGCCGAGGGATGGTACGCGCCCCCGATCCAGGCGGGCTCCCCTGCGCCGCACAAGTGGACCGTTGCGGAACTGACGACCTACCTGCGCACCGGCGTCGATCGCGCGCACGGCGCCGCCGCCGGCCCGATGCGGCAGGTGACGGACGCGCTTGCCACCGTGCCGGAAGCGGACGTGCACGCGATCGCCGTCTACATCGCCGCGCTGATGCCGCCGGCGCGACCCGCCGCCCCGCCGCGCCCGGCGCCCGTTTCGACTTCGGATAGCACAACGGGCGCGATCTTCGCCGGCGCCTGCGGGGCGTGCCATGCGTCCGACGCGCCGATGACCCGCGACGGCGCGCCCTCGCTCGCCCTCAGCACCGCGGTGAACGCGAAGACGCCGCGCAACGTGATCGCGATCATCCTGCACGGGCTGCCCTGGCGGGACGGCCACGCCGGTCCCTACATGCCCGGCTTCGCCGACGCGCTGACGAACGCGCAAATCGCAGCGCTCGCAGCCTATGTGCGGGCGCAGTATACGGACCGCCCGCCGTGGCCGCATCTCGCGCAAGCGGTGCGCGCGGCACGCCAGGCAACAGTGCGCGCGGCACGCCACGACGGAGGCGGCTCATGACCGTTCTGACCGTGAACGGACAGCACCACGAGGTCGACGCCGAGCCCGATACGCCGCTGCTCTATGTGCTGCGCGACGACCTCGGTCTGAACGGGGCCAAGTTCGGCTGCGGTCTCGGCCAGTGCGGCGCCTGCACCGTGCTGGTGGACGGTGCGCCGGTATTCTCCTGCCTCACCCCGCTCGCACTCCTGGCGGGACGGAAGGTGACCACGATCGAGGGCCTCGGCACGATCGCGGCCCCCGGGCCGGTACAGCGCGCATTCATCGAGGAACAGGCGGCCCAGTGCGGCTACTGCATCGCCGGGATGGTGATGCGCGCCCACGCGCTGCTCGCGCGCACGCCGGAGCCCACGGAGCAGCAGATCCGCGACGGGATGAACCCCAATCTCTGCCGCTGCGGCACGCATATGCGCATCCTCGCCGCCGTGCGGCGCGCGTCCGCCTCCTTGCGGGCGGCGGCGCCGGTGCAGGCGGCCGAACGATGAACCCCGTGCTTTCGCGCCGCGACCTGCTCGGCTCCGGCGGCGGTCTGCTGGTGATGGCCGCCATTCCGGTGGCGCCCGTCAGCAGCACCCCGCTCGCCCCGCCGCCGCCGCTGCCGGGCAGCCTTCGGACGTCCCCGCTGCTCGATGCGTGGATTCACGTGCGGCCGGACGGCGGCATCACCGCCTTCACGGGCAAGGCGGAACTCGGCCAGGGCCTGATAACGGCGCTGATCCAGGTGGTCGCCGAGGAACTCGACGTCCCGCCGGCGCAGGTGAACCTGGTGACCGCGGATACCGGGCGCACACCGAACGAGGGCTTCACCGCCGGCAGCCATTCCATGCAGGACAGCGGCACCGCGCTGCTCAACGCCGCCGCCCAGGCGCGCCTGCTGCTGGTGGCCCAGGCGGCGGCAGATCTCGGCGTCCCCGAGACATCGCTGACGGTCGCGAACGGGGTGGTGCACGCGCCGGGCGGGGCGAGCCGGACCTACGCCGCGCTCGCCGCCAAGCTTTCGTTGCACATGCGCGCGACGCTGAGCGCCGGGCTGAAGGATCCTGCCACCTACCGCGTGATCGGCACGCCGATGCCGCGCGTCGACATTCCCGCCAAGCTCACCGGCGGGCCGTCCTATGTGCAGGATATTCGCCTGCCGGGCATGCTGCACGCGCGCGCCGTGCGCCAGCCGAGCATCGGGGCGATCCTGCTGCACGCCGACATCGACGCGGTGGCGCGCATGCCGGGGGTCGTGAAAGTGCTGCGCGAGGGCAGCTACCTCGCGGTCGTCGCCACCAGGGAATGGCAGGCGATCAAGGCGATGCGCGCGCTGGCCGCTTCCGCCGCATGGCAGGAGACCGCGACCCTGCCGGAGCAGAGCGCGATCCCCGGGCTGATCCGCACCCTCCCGGCGCGCGACATCCCGGTCCTGACCTGGACCCACGCGGCCGCACCGCCCGTCAAGCGGCTCAGCGCCCGCTACACACGGCCCTACGAGATGCACGGCGCGATCGGCCCGTCCTGCGCGGTCGCCGTGGCCGAGACGGACGAGCTGATCGTCTGGACGCACACCCAGGGCGTATTCCCGCTACGCACGGCCCTGGCGCAATTGCTGCGGATGCCGAAGGAACAGATCCGCTGCATCCAGGTCGAAGGCTCCGGCTGCTACGGCCACAACGGCGCCGACGACGCCGCTGCGGACGCCGCCCTGATCGCCCGCGCGCTGCCCGGCCGCCCGATCCGCGTGCAATGGATGCGCGAGCAGGAGAACACGAGCGAACCCTACGGCCCGGCGATGGTGGGCGAGGTGTCCGCAGCCCTCGACGCCGCGGGGCGCATCGTCGACTGGGACTACGGCGTGTGGAGCAACACGCACAACAGCCGCCCGGTGGTCGGCGGGCTGCTGCTGCAGAACGCCGCGCTGCCGGACCCGCTGCCGGTCCCACCGCCGGCGCCGATCCCGATGCCGGAGGGCGGCGGCGACCGCAACAGCAACCCGATCTACGCCTTCCCGAACGCGCATGTGGTGTATCATTTCGTCTCCGAGATGCCGTTGCGGGTCTCGGCGATGCGCGCGCTCGGGGCGCATCTGAATATCTTCGCGCTCGAGAGCTTCATGGACGAGCTGGCGCACGCTGCCGGCGCCGATCCGGTCGCGTTCCGCCTGCGCCACCTGACCGATCCGCGCGGGCGCGCCGCGATCGAGGCCGCGGCCGAGCGCTTCGGCTGGGCCAGGCCGCCCGCGCGCGTGCCCGGCCGGGGACGGGGCTTCGCCTTCGCGCGCTACAAGAACCTGGGGGCCTATTGCGCCGTGGCGCTGGATCTCGCGGTGGAGCACGAGACCGGCCGCATCAGGCTCGGCCGGGTGGTCGCCGCAGTGGACAGCGGCCAGGCGATCAATCCCGACGGCATCCGCAACCAGATCGAAGGGGCCATGGTGCAGTCGGCCAGTTGGACCCTCTATGAGGAAGTGCGCTTCGACCGCCGCCGCATCACCAGCACCGATTGGAGCGGCTACCCGATCCTGCGCTTCCCCGCCGCCCCGGACAAGGTGGAGGTGCATGTGCTGGACCGCCCCGGCCAACCGTTCCTCGGCACCGGCGAGGCGGGCCAGGGTCCGATGGCTGCGGCGATCGCCAACGCGCTGTTCGACGCCACCGGCGTCCGGCTGCGCGACCTGCCGCTGTCCGCCGCGCGGGTGAAAGCGGCGATCGGCGTGTGAGGGTCCGGCAGCCGGACGACGCGGCGGGGTTTGTCTCCGCGCCCTGACGTCCCTATGTGTGGTGCGAGGCGGTGCGGCTCGGGCCGGCGGCGACGCACTGCCGCGGGCCGGCGCCTGCCCCTGCGGTGCGGCTCGGGCCGCATGATATGGATTTCGGATCAGGGCCACGCGGTCGACTTGCGCGCTTCGTTACGCCGCCCCGCGGCAACACGCGCGTAAGCCCGACCGGCCTACGAAGAAAAGCGCGGAGCCTTCCGGCTTCGCCGAGGAGAACGCAGCCATGAGTACCGGCGGATTCCCTATCGATCTGATCCTGTTCGGGATGATCGCCGCCTTCCTGATCCTGCGCCTGCGCAGCATCCTGGGTCGGCGCACCGGCTTCGAGCGCCCGACCCAGTTCCAGGCCCCGCCCGGCGCACCGCCGGCCGGTCCCGCCCGGCCGGGCGGCCCCGCACCGGTGATCGAGGGCCACGCCGAACCTGCCTACCCGGCCGGCCCGGCGCGCAGCGGTCCCGATCCCGCCAGCCCGCTCGGCCAGACCCTGGCGCGCATGCAGGCGCTCGACCGCAGCTTCGACCCCGTGGCCTTCCTCGGCCGCGCCGAACAGGCGTTCCGCATGATCGTCGCCGCCTTCGCCACCGGCAATCGCAGCGCACTGCAGCCGCTGGTCGCGCCGGACGTCTACAGCGCCTTCGAACACGCCATCACCGCGCGCGAAGCCGCCGGACACACCCAGACCACGGAAATCCGCGCCGTGCCCCAGGTGGCGATCGAGGCCGCCGACCTGCGCGGCAGCACCGCGCAGATCACGTTGCGCCTCGTCTCCGACCAGGTCACCATTACCCGCGATGCAGCCGGCCAACCCGTCGCCGGCACCGACGCCGTGACCGAACTGACCGACGTCTGGACCTTCGAACGCGACCTGACAGGCTCCGACCCCACCTGGCGCCTGGTCGCGGTGCGCGGCGGCTGAGCGGCCGCGGGGGCGGGCAAAAACCCCCTGCCTTGCCCCCATGGCCTTTGCTTTTTTGCCGCGCCCCCGTTGCGTCCCTCCCGCCCCGCCGCCACTGTTCAGGCGGGTCAGCAGGGAGATCGGTGATGAAGACACGTGCCGCGGTGGCGCGCGAGGCGGGCAAGCCGCTGAGCCTGGAAGAGGTCGACCTGGACGGCCCACGTGCCGGCGAGGTGCTGGTGGAGATCAAAGCCACCGGCATCTGCCACACTGACGAATTCACGCTCTCCGGCGCCGACCCCGAGGGCTTGTTCCCGTCCATCCTGGGCCACGAGGGCGCCGGCGTCGTGGTGGAGACGGGACCGGGCGTCACCAGCGTGGCGAAGGGCGATCACGTGATCCCGCTCTACACGCCCGAGTGCCGGCAGTGCGAATATTGCCTCTCGCGCAAGACGAACCTGTGCGTCGCCATCCGCGCGACCCAAGGGCGCGGAGTGATGCCGGACGGCACCAGCCGGTTCTCCTGCGCCGGCGAGACGATCCACCACTACATGGGCACCTCGACCTTCGCGAATTACACCGTGCTGCCGGAGATTGCGGTGGCGAAGATCCGCCCCGACGCGCCGTTCGACAAGGTCTGCTACATCGGCTGCGGCGTGACCACCGGCATCGGCGCGGTGATCAACACGGCGAAGGTCGAGCCGGGTGCGCGGGTGGTGGTGTTCGGCTTGGGCGGGATCGGGCTGAACGTGCTCCAGGGCGCGCGCATGGCGGGCGCGGAGATGATCGTCGGCGTCGATCTCAATCCGAACCGAAAGGCGATGGCCGAGAAGTTCGGCATGACGCATTTCGTCAACCCGGCCGAGGTGGCCGGCGAACTGGTGCCCTACCTGGTCGATCTGACCCGCGGCGGCGCGGATTACAGTTTCGAGTGCATCGGCAACGTGAAGGTGATGCGCCAGGCGCTGGAGTGCTGCCATCGCGGCTGGGGCCAGAGCATCATCGTCGGCGTGGCCGGCGCCGGGCAGGAAATCGCGACCCGCCCGTTCCAACTGGTCACGGGACGGGTGTGGAAGGGAACGGCATTCGGCGGCGCGCGCGGGCGGACCGACGTGCCGCGCATCGTTGATTGGTACATGGACGGGCGGATCAATATCGACGATCTGATCACCCATGTGCTGCCGTTCGAGCAGATCAACGAAGGCTTTGACCTGCTGCGGCGGGGAGAATCGATTCGAACGGTGGTGACCTACTGAGCCGACCTGAGCCGACACGGGGTCGCGCACAGCGGCTTCAGCGCCCTGGTGTGCCGCTTCGCCTTCGGCGCCCTCCTGCTTGCCGCCCGGCCGCGCTCGGTCGCACTGTTCCCCGCCGAGGGAATGCCGGCGCGCCTGACGGCGGCGTCGGCCGGGAAAATAGGGGAAACGGCGATGAAGATCGGTCTATCGCTCAGCATTCTGGCCGAGGACGGCCGCCCGGACGCGTCGGTCTATCGCGAACACCTGGCGCTCGGCGACCTGGCCGAGCCGCTCGGCTTTGATTCCATCTTCGCGCTGGAGCATCACTTCACCGGCTATTCGATGTCCCCGGCGCCGACCCAGTTGCTGTCCTATTTCGCCGGCCGGACACAGCGGATCACGCTCGGCACCGCGGTGATCGTGCTGCCGTGGCACGATCCGATCCGGGTTGCCGAGCAGATCGCGCTGCTTGACGTCTTGTGCGGCGGGCGCTGCCTGTTCGGCTTCGGCCGTGGCGCCGCCAGCGTGGAATACGCCGGCTTCCGCATCCCGATGGAGGAAGCGCGCGCCCGCTTCGTGGAAGCCGCACAGATCGTGAAACTGGCTCTGGCCGAGCCGAACTTCGCATTCGACGGGCAGTTCTATCAGATCCCCCGCACCGCGATCCGCCCGCGCCCGCTGTCGCATCCGGAGCGACGCTTCTACGCCTCCTCCGTCAGCCCGGAATCGGCCGAGGCGATGGCGCAGCTCGGTTTCGGCATGATGGTGATCATG
Source organism: uncultured Pseudomonadota bacterium (assembly GCA_963832525.1). GTDB lineage: Bacteria > Pseudomonadota > Alphaproteobacteria > Acetobacterales > Acetobacteraceae > JAJZVS01. Next base: position 3,279,555 of record CAWHUC010000004.1, on the reverse strand, counting down.
CAGAACGAATGGCCGAAGGCGGCCGAGGATATTGCCCGCTTCCGCGCCATCGCCGCGGCGGTCGGCCACGTCCCGCCGCCGCCGGTGATCCTCACCAACGTCTCCTGCGCCGAAAGCCGGGCCGAGGCGGAGGACCGTGCCATGCAGTGGCTCGGCCGCAAGTGGGATTCGATCGATACCCACTACCGCTTCTCCGACGGGCACCTCGGCGCGGTGAAGGGCTACGAATCCTACGGCAAGATGGCGAAGACCTACGCCAAGCTGAAGGAACCCGCCGCGCGCGCCAAGGCGACGGAGTTCTACGTGAAGATCCAGATCGTCGGCACGCCGGACGACTGCCTCCAGCAGATCGCCGAATTGCGCGCGGTGACCGGGACGGACCACCTGATCGCCGATTTTTCCTATGGCGGCATGCCGCACGAGGAGGGCGAACTGAACCTGCGCCGGTTCGCCGACCGCGTACTGCCGGTGGCGCGCCAGGACCCAGCCTTCGCCGCCCCGCCGGCCTCGGCACGCGCCGCGCGGGACGACCTGTTCGCCCCGGCCTGAAGGCCAGGGCGAGCAGGTCGTCCCGCCCTTGCGTTTTCGTCCCCGCTCGGCCATATGCCCGCCTGCCGGCGGCGCGGTGCGCGGCCGGTAATTCGCACGCGGGGTGCCTTTCCCGGGATCATTCCCGGTCCGGTGCCGCTTTTGGCCAGACCCCGCGGAGGCTCAACCGGACCATCCAGGAAAGGAGCTCGCCGATGGCGATGCCCGAGTTCACTCTGCGCCAGTTGCTCGAATCCGGCGTTCATTTCGGCCACCACACGCGGCGGTGGAACCCGCGCATGGCGCCCTACTTGTTCGGCGTGCGCAACCAGGTCCACATCATCGACCTGCAGCAGACCGTCCCGATGCTCGATCGTGCGCTGCGCGCGGTGCGCGACGTGACGGCGGCCGGCGGGCGCGTGCTGTTCGTCGGCACCAAGCGCGCCGCCGCGGACTACGTGGCGGACGCGGCCAAGCGCTGCGGCCAGTACCTACATCAACCACCGCTGGCTCGGTGGCACCCTTACGAACTGGAAGACGATCACCGGCAGCATCAAGCGCCTGCGCCAGATCGAGGAGACCCTCGCCGGCAACACCGAGGGCCTGACCAAGAAAGAGGTCCTCAACATCACCCGCGAGCGCGACAAGCTCGATCGCTCGCTGGGCGGCATCAAGGACATGGGCGGGCTGCCGGACATCCTGTTCATCATCGACACGAACAAGGAGAAGCTGGCGGTCGAGGAAGCCACCAAGCTGCGCATCCCGGTGGTGGCGGTGCTCGACAGCAACTCCGATCCCGCCGGCGTCACCTACCCGATTCCCGGCAACGACGACGCGATCCGCGCCATCACCCTCTATTGCGACCTGGTCGCCGGGGCGGTGCTGGACGGCATCAGCGCCGAGCTGTCCGCGTCGGGGGCCGACCTTGGTGCTGCCGAAGAGCTGCCGCCGGAAATCCTGCCCGAGCCCGAGGCCCCGGCCGAGCAGGCCGCCGTCTGAGCCCCGACAACCGATAACTGGACATCGCACAATGGCCGAGATCACGGCTGCCCTGGTGAAGGACCTGCGCGAGAAGACCGGCGCAGGCATGATGGATTGCAAGCGCGCGCTGTCGGAGACCGGCGGGGACATCGACGCCGCCGTCGACTGGCTGCGCAAGAAAGGCCTCGCGGCGGCGGCGAAGAAGTCGGGCCGGGTGGCGGCCGAGGGGCTGGTGGGCGTCGCCTCCGCCCCGCGCGCCGCGGCGCTGGTGGAAGTCAACGCCGAGACCGATTTCGTCGCCCGCAACGAGACCTTCCAGGCGTTCGTCGCGACCGTGGCGAAACTCGCGCTGGATGTGGGCGAGGACGTCGCTGCCCTCAACGCCGCGCCGTTCCCCGGCACCGGGCGCACGGTGGCCGAGGAGCTGACCCATCTGATCGCCACCATCGGCGAGAACATGAGCCTGCGTCGTGCCCGCGTGCTGCGGGTGAAGCAGGGCGCGGTTGCGACTTACGTCCACCAGCCGCTGCGCCCCGGCCTCGGGCGCATCGGCGTGGCCGTGGCGCTGGAAGCCCCGTCGGAGCTGGAAGGGCTGGAACTGCTCGGCCGCCAGATGGGCATGCATATCGCGGCGACCCGGCCCGACGCGATCGACATCGCCGCCGTCGATCCCGCCGCGCTCGAACGCGAGCGCGCCATCCTGGCCGATCAGGCCCGCGCGTCCGGCAAGCCGGAAGCGATCATCGAGAAGATGGTCGATGGCCGCGTCCGCAAATACTACGAGGAAGTGGTCCTGCTGGAGCAGGTCTGGGTGCATGACGGCGAAAGCCGGGTGAAGGCGGTGCTGGCCAAGGCCGGTGCCACGGTGGCCGATTTCGCCCGCTTCAGCCTGGGCGAGGGCATCGAGAAGCAGGCTGCCGATTTCGCCGCCGAGGTCGCTGCCACCGCCGGCGCCTGAAACCACCCGCGCCCGCCGCAGCTACGTGCCGGCGGCGGGTTGCGGGCGGTCCCGTGCCGAAACGCCACCCTGACGCCGGCGCATGCCGTCGCCTCGGGCGCGGTCCCCGCCGCCGGGCTGACGTCGTGTCAGTGCGGCAGCCCGGTCACGACCAACGAGACAGCCAAGGTCAGGACGGCGATCGCCACGGCGACCAGGAACGGCGCGACCTGGTGGTGGCCGGAATCGGCGGGCGAAAAGGGGGCGTCGGACATGGCGCAAGCTCCTGCTCAGAGTGGTGCAGGCAGCGTGGCGCGGCCGGGTCGGGCCGACGATGATCTGAGTCAAACCGGCAGCATGACTGTCCTTTACGGCGGATCGCCGTATCCTTCCGGCGTGCGGGATGCGATCTCGTCCAGGCTCCGCTGTTCCGCCCGCGCCTCTGTCGCGCGCTGCTCCGCCTCGTGCCGGGCGACCAGTTCTTCGGCCGCGCGCACCGCGGCGCGGGCAGCCGCGAGCACGGAGCGGCCCAGCACCACCTCCCCGGCCGCGGCATCGCGCGCGGCGCCGGCACCGTCCAGCTCATGGCGGGCCCGGCGCAGCCAGAGGCCGAAGGCCTCCACGACGCTGTCATCGCCCGTGAGCGTGGCGGCCGCCTCGGTCTCGCGTGCGATCGCGGCTTCCAGGTTCGTGACCGCCTCGGCGCAGGCGGCTTCCTGGCGCAGGGCGGCGGCGAGGTCGCGCAGCGCCGCGTCCCGCGCCATCCGGCGCAGCCGCAGCACGGGGCCGAGCGGATCACGGGGCATTTGTCTCCAGTGCCGCGCGCAACGCGGCGAAGCCGTCATCGATGTCCGAGGCGCTGGCGCGGTCCTGGGCCAGCACCGCCTCGATCCTTGGTGCCAGGGTCACCGCCTCGTCCACGGCCGGATCGGCGCCGGCACGATAGGCGCCGAGCCGCACCAGATCCGCCATGTCGGCGTACAGCGCCAGGATCGCCCGGGCCCGGCGGACCAGGGCGGCTTCCTCGGGTACTGAGGCAGCCAGTGGCGGCACGCGAGAGCGAACGTAGCACGTCGATCGCCGGGTAGCGTCCGGCCTCGGCGATGCGCCGGTCCAGCACCACGTGCCCGTCCAGGATGCCGCGCACCGCGTCCGCCACCGGTTCGTTGTGGTCGTCGCCCTCCACCAGCACGGTGAACAGCGCGGTGATATGGCCGGGCGGACGCGCATCCCCTTGCGGCGGCTGCAGGCCGGGGCCGGCGCGTTCCAGCAGCCGCGGCAGCTCGGCGAAGACGCTCGGCGGGTAGCCGCGGGTGGCGGGGGGTTCGCCGGCGGACAGGCCGATCTCGCGCAAGGCCAGGCAGAAACGGGTGACGCTGTCCATCATCAGGAGGACCTGGCGGCCCTGGTCGCGGAAATGCTCGGCGACCGTCATGGCCGCGTGCGCTGCCTCCCGGCGCAGCAGCGGCGGCGCGTCGGAGGTCGCGACCACGATCACGGCGCGGGCCAGGCCCTCCGGGCCCAGCTCGTCCTCGATGAACTCGCGCACCTCGCGCCCGCGCTCGCCGACCAGGGCAAGCACCGTCACATCCGTCGCGGCGCCGCGGGCCAGCATGGCGAGCAGGGTGGATTTGCCGACGCCGGAGCCGGCGAACAGCCCGAGCCGCTGGCCCTGCCGCGTGGTGGCGAAGCAGTCGAGCGCGCGCACCCCGAGATCGAGGCGCGGGCCCAGCCGGGCACGGGCGGCGGCCGGCGGCGGCGCGGCACGCACCGGACGCGGGGCCGGCCCTTGTGGTAGCGGTCCGCCACCGTCCAGCGGGCGGCCGAGCGGGTCGATCACCCGGCCGAGCCAGGCGTCGGTGGGTGCGAGCGTACCCCCCTCCCCCAGAGCGAAGCCGTCCGCGTGGCGGCGCACCGGCATCAGCGACGCCGCGCCCGGGCCAAGCCCGTCCAGCGAGCCGAACGCCATGGTGCGCGCCAGGGTGCCGCGGAATCCCACCACCTCGGCCAGGACCGGCCCCGTGCGCCCCGGCCCATGGCGCGGGTGGAGCAGGAGACGGCTGCCGACCGCGAGCTGGCCGGACAGGCCCGCGACCTCCGCCATGAGGCCGGAGAGGCTGGCGATGCGGCCGGTCAGATGCAGCGGCGGAATGCCGCGCAGCGCCTCCGTGGCCGGGGCGACGTATTTTCCGGGATTGGAATGTCCCAATGGGATTTACCTGTCTCTCTATTCGATCCTGCGAGGGGTGTTCGCAGCATGTTCCGGTCGTGCCCCGGGTGTCTTTGTTTTTGATACACGCCGTTGGTGAAAAAACTATAGCCGAACACACGCTATGGTGGTATGTGACACGCGTCAGTTGCGGAGATGAATTCCATGCGTGTTCTGCTCGTCGAGGACGACGTGACCGCCGCCCGCGGGATCACCATGGTGTTGAAATCGGGGTCTGCCGTCGTCGATCATGCCGACACCGGAGAAGAAGCGCTCGAACTGCTGCGCCACTATGAATACGATATGGTGGTGCTGGATCTGATGCTCCCCGACATCGAGGGGTTCGAGGTCGTGCGGCGTATGCGCCAGGCCCGCAACAACACCCCGGTGCTGGTGCTGTCCGGCCTCGGCCGGCCGGAGGCCAAGGTGAAGGCGCTCGGCATGGGCGCGGACGATTTCATGACCAAGCCGTTCGACCGGGCGGAACTGCTGGCCCGGATGCAGGCGGTGGTGCGGCGCAGCAAGGGCTTCAGCCAGCCGATGCTGCGGCTCGGCCCGGTGGAGCTCAATCTCGATCGGCGCGAGGTCACGGTGCACGGCCAGGCCGTCCACCTGACCGGCAAGGAATACGCGATCCTGGAACTCCTGGTCCTGCGCAAGGGCATGGTCCTGACCAAGGAAGCATTCCTGAATCACCTGTACGGCGGCATGGACGAGCCGGAGATGAAGATCATCGACGTGTTCGTCTGCAAGCTGCGCAAGAAGCTGGCGCTGGCGGGGGCCGGGAACGTCATCGGCACGGTCTGGGGTCGCGGCTATACGATCCGGGAGCCGGCGGAGTTCGCCACCGCCGTCGCGGCGCGCCTGGCGGAGCTGTCGGCCGCCTGATGTCCTGCCCATGACGGCCCGCCGCGGCAATCGTCAGGGGCGGGCCGCCGAAATCGAAGCGCCGATGTCCCGATCCTGACCGAGAATGACGGCATCGGGACCACGACATCAGCCGCCCATCCCCGCCGCCCGCGCCAGCATCCCGCCCGCCGCCGCCAGCACGGCCGCAACGGCGGGGCGGCGGTAGTCCCAGATCGGGTCCGGGTCGGGCGGATTGACCACCATCGTCGCGTTGGCCTCGAACACCAGCAGCGACCCGTCGGCCGCGAGCGCGAAATCGATCCCGCCGTAGCCGAGCCCGAGCATGGCGGCGATCGCCTCCAGCGCCGCCATCGCCCGCGCGCCGAGAACGCCCGGCATGTCGTCGAGGAACCGGTGCTCCTCCTCCCGGTGCGCGGCCCGCTCGGCCATCGCGGCCGTGAAATAATGCACCTTCCAGTCCGCCGCGATCGCCAGGTGCAACGGGTAGACGCCGCCGTCGATGAACATCGCCCGGTATTTGCGCGCCATGCCGTCCGGCCCGCGCGCGTCGTGATACGCGATCGCGAGCACCTCCTCCCCCGGCAACGCGGCGGCCGCGCCAGCCAGCGCGCCGCGGCTGTCGACGCGGACGAAATGCCGGCCGGTGTGGAAACCCGGCGCGCGCAGCAGCAGGGGGAACGCCAGCCCTTCGGCCGTTGCCAGCGCCGCGCGCGGCAGCACCCGCATCCGCGGCGCGATCACGCCGGGGATCGTGGCCAGGCGCCGCGCCATCTCGGCCCGGCCCGTCGCGCGCACCCGCCCGGGCGGGTTGATCACCGGCGCCGTGCCGCCGGCGAGCATGGCCTCCGCGCGGATCAGCGCCGCGGCGCACAAATCCGCATCCCCGATCGCGTTCACTACCAGATCGTGCGGCGGCAGTGCCTCTCCGGGGGCGTGGAAATCGGCACAGACCGCGGTGACCGCAAAGCGGCGATCGTCGATCCAGTGCCGGGTCGGGACGTTGCCGCCGCGCGCCGCGACCAGCAGGAGCAGCGGCACGCCGGGCCCGGTGCCGCGATAGCGCCGGCGGGAGACCGCATGGCCGGCGAAGCCCCGCTGCCAATGCGCCTCCGCGCCCGGATCCCCGAGCGCACTCAGTGCCCGCGCCAGGCCCTGATGCGCCTGCGGGAACACCGGGTCGGCGGCGAGCGCGGCCCGGTACTCCGCACACGCCCCCGCAAGATCGTCGTCTTCCGACAGCAGATTGCCGAGACCGACGCGCGCCGTCGGGTCATCCGGGTGGCAGCGGACCGCCTGGGCATAGGCGGTGCGCGCCGCGGAGCGATGGCCGCTCGCCTCGCACAGCGCGCCAAGTTCGAGCAGCGCGGCACGCTGCGTCGGGTCGCGCCGCAGCACCTCGAGGTAGGCGCCCTTTGCGGCCTCATCCGCGCCCGAACCGGCCAGCGCGCGGGCATGATCGAGCGCATGCCGCACGCCGCCGGGCACCGGTGCGACCGCGATGAAGGCGGAACGGCGCATGACGAGGGTCCCTGCTGTGAGGCACGCGGACGCACCGTGCCGTCGCCGGTTTAAGCAGGCCCTAATGGCGACCGCCGGCATGTTCGGCCTTCGAAAGCGGGGCCGTCGGCACAGGTGCCCCGCGGGTCAGACGGCGAAGCCGGTCTTGCTGCGCACGTATTCCAGCCGGTACCGCCCGCTCACGATCGGCGCCCGGGCGCCGGCGCGAGCCAGCATCGCCGCGACGTCGGTCAGCGCCAGCGCGTCCGCGTCGGTGGCCTCGATCAGCACGAACCAGGCGGGGACCGCCTGCAGATCGGTGCGGTCGCGGGTTTCCGTCGTGCGCACACCCGAGGCCGCCAGCTCGGTGCGGCAGAGATGCGCCCCGATGACCCGCGGCAGGGTTGCGGCACTGCGCACCACGGTGCGCAGTTCCGGCGCCAGCCACGCCTCCGCCTCGAAGCGCAAGGTGCCCATCACCCCGCCCAGGCCGGGCCCGCGGCTTTCGACCACCGCAGCGAGGGCGCGGGTGGTGGCGCGAAACTCCACCGTGATTTCCTTGGTCGCCGGCGTCGGGTCGTTGAGCCGGGCGGCGTAGTCGGCACCCGTGATCACCGCCAGCGCGTCGGCTTCATAGAGGGTGAAGAACTCGGGCGTGGTCGCCGAATCCAGCGCCGCCAGCCGCCGGCCGCGGCGAAAGCCCGGGATGCCGACCCGTTCCGGCATGTGTTCGTTGTCATGCCAGTCGTAGAACCGGCTTCGCACCTCCGGGGCGATCCCGTTCCAGATCGCCACCACCGCCTCGCCTGCCAGCATGTTCCCCTCCGCGTTGCATCACCCCGCGCTATGCTGGCACGGTTCGCGCAGCAACGGGAGGAAGCGATGCCGGAGGTCTATATCCATGCGGTGGAGGGGCGCACGATCGAGCAGAAGCGTGCGCTGGTGAAGGCCGTCACCGCGGCGGTGGTGACACATTTCGCCGTGGCGCCGGAGGCGGTCATGGTGGAGATCGTCGAAACCGCACGCCACAACAAGGCGAAGGGCGGCGTGCTGTTCAGCGAGCGCTGAAAGGTCGGGCGCGGGCTCTTACGTCGCGAGCAGCGCCAGCAACCCCGCCAGCAGCCGCGTCGGCGATGGCGGGCAGCCCGGGATGGTCAGGTCCACCGGCACGACCTTCGCCACCGAACCGACGCAGGCGGCGCTGGCCGCGAACACCCCGCAGCCGGCGCCGCAATCGCCGACTGCCACCACCCATTTCGGATCCGGCGTGGCGGCGTGCGTGCGCACCAATGCCTCGCGCATGTGCCAGGTGACCGGGCCCGTCACCATCAGCACGTCGGCATGCCGCGGCGAGGCAACGAACCGCAACCCGAACCGTTCCAGATCGTAGAAGGCGTTGCCCAGCGCGTTCAGTTCCAGCTCGCAGCCGTTGCACGATCCTGCATCGATGGCACGGATCGCAAGGCTGCGCCCCAGCCGCCGGCGCGCCGCCGCATCGAGCCGGGCGCCGAGCGCGGCAAGCTCCGGGTCCGGCACCGGCGGTTCGGTGAGCGGCGGGCGCAGGCCCGAGAGCAGGGTGCGGAACATCAGAGATCGTGCCCCGAATAGGAGCAGTTGAAGGATTTGTTGCAGAGCGGGAAATCGGCGACGATGTTGCCCTCGATGGCGGCTTCCAGCAGCGGCCACTGGAACCAGGACGGGTCGCGCAGATGGCAGCGCGCACGACCTTGTCGCCGTCCATCCGCACCCAGACCAGCACGTCGCCGCGGAAGCCTTCCACCAGCGCCATCCCCTCGCCGGCCGCTTCCGGCAGGGCGGCGCGCACGGGGCCTTCGGGCAGGCGATCGAGGATCTGTTCGACCAGGCGCAGGCTTTGTTCGATCTCCTCGATGCGGATCCAGACGCGGGCGTTCACGTCGCCCTCGGTGCGCATCGGCATCGTCGAACGCAAGCCGGTCGTACGGCGGGTAGCCCGGGCTGCGGCGCGCGTCGAAACCGCGGCCGGAGGCGCGGCCGACATGGCCGCCGGCGCCGAAGCGCGCGGCCAGGGCGGCGGTGACGATGCCGGTGCCGACGGTGCGGTCCTGCAAGCGACGCGGTGCCGTCGTACAGCGCGACCAGCGCGGCGAAGCGGGCACGCAGCTCGTCGCACCAGCGCGCGCGAGCCGGGCCGCGCCGTCGGCCGGCAGGTCGACCGCGACGCCGCCCGGAACCACCGCGTCCATCATCAGCCGGTGGCCGAAGCAGGCGCTCGCGGCGCGCAGCACGCGCTCGCGCAGCACCGCGCAATGCGCCAGCATGAGGGTGAAGGCGGCATCGTTGCAGATCGCGCCGACATCGCCGAGGTGGTTGGCGAGCCGCTCCAGCTCCGCCATCAGCGCGCGCAGCCACACCGCGCGCGGCGGCGGTTCGGCGCCGAGCGCCGCCTCGGCCGCGCGGGCGAAGGCGAGCGCGTAGGCCACCGTGCTGTCGCCGCAGACGCGCCCGGCGATGCGCGCCGCGGCGGGCAGGGCGGCGCCGGCGAGCAGGGCTTCGACGCCTTTGTGGGCATAGCCGAGGCGCTGTTCCAGCCGCACCACCGTCTCGCCGTCGCAGGTGAAGCGGAAATGCCCGGGCTCGATGATGCCGGCGTGCACCGGGCCCACCGGGATCTGATGCAGGTCGTCGCCCTCGACCGGCAGGAACGGATAGGCGGTCGGGTGCGCGCCATGCAGCGAGCCAGGGCCGCGTGTCGGGCAGGCCGATCGGGTCGAGCCCGTACAGATCGCGGACGGCGCGTTCCAGGCGCATCGCCGGCGGATGCAGGCGGCCGACCGACGGGTAGCGCCCGTCCGGGCAGGCGCGGATCAGATGCCGGATGACCGGTCCCGACGCACCGACGCCCGTCGGTCCGCTCCGCGGCCCAACCCCGCTTGCGGGAGAGGGTTGGGGTGAGGGTGGTGCGAGCGCCCCGACCACCCTCACCCCTCCCTCTCCCGCAAGCGGGGTTGGGCCGCGGAGCGGACCGACGGGCGTCGATACCGCGACCGGCGCGGACTCCGCGCCCTCCAGCACCGCCAGATGCACGGCCCCCGGCTCGCCCCACAGCCCTAGCAGGGTCGCCTCCCCGGCAGCGAGCCGCGCCGCCGTATCATCCCACCCGCTCATCCCAGCATCGCCGCGACGTGCTGGAACCAGGCCACCAGCGGCGCCGGCAGCCAGATCCCGGCGATCAGCACCAGCGCCAGATGCGCGAACATCGGCACATAGGACGCCTGCACCGGCCCCACCGGCCCGCGCGGCGGCCCGAACGCGACCGACGGTCACCCGCAGCAGCAGCGCGCCGAACGCGATCAGCAGGCCGAACACCAGCAGCACCGCCAGCAGCGGCGCGCGCGCGAAGGTCGAGCTGACGACCAGGAACTCGCTGGTGAACACGCCGAACGGCGGCAGGCCGGCGATCGCGGCCACGCCGCGCGACCAGCCCCCAGCCGAGCACCGGATGGCTTTCGGTCAGCCCGCCCATCTCGGCGATGCGCTGCGTGCCCTTCACCTGCGCGACGTGGCCGACCGAGAAGAAGATCGCCGACTTGGTCAGGCTGTGCATGGTCATCTGCAGCAGGCCGGCGAAATTGCCGAGCGGCCCCGCCATGCCGAAGGCGAACACGATGATGCCCATGTGCTCGATCGAGGAATAGGCGAACAGCCGCTTGATGTCGCGCCGCCGGTACAGCATGAACGCGGCGAAGATCAGCGACAGCAGGCCGAGCGCGATCATCAGCGGCCCCGGCGCGATGGCCCCCGGACATTGGCCGCCAGCAGCATCTTGAAGCGCAGCAGCGCATACAGCGCGACGTTCAGCAGCAGCCCCGACAGCACCGCGGAGATCGGCGTCGGGCCTTCGGCGTGCGCGTCCGGCAGCCAGGCGTGCATCGGCGCCAGCCCGACCTTGGTGCCGTAGCCCAGCAGCAGGAAGATGAAGGCGACGTTGAGCAGCGCCGGATCGAACCCGCGTGCGTGGCGCGATCAGCACGGTCCAGACCATCGCGTCCAGCCCCTCGCCCACCACCGGCCGCGCGGCGAGATAGACCAGGATGGTGCCGAACAAGCGCCAGCGCGATGCCGACGCTGCCGAGGATGAAGTATTTCCACGCCGCTTCCAGCGCCTCGTGGGTGCGGTAGATGCCGACCATCACCACCGTGTGACAGCGTGGCGAGCTCCACCGCGACCCACATCAGGCCGATGTTGTTGGCGACCAGCGCCAGGTTCATGCCGAACATCATGACCTGGAACATGGCGTGGTAGAACCGCAGGTAGCCGGGCGTCAGCCGGCCGGTCTCCAGTTCGTGGCCGATGTAGCTGGCGCTGAACGACGCTGGTGGTGAAGCCGACGAAGGTGTTCGAGCACGATGAACACGACGTTCAGGTCGTCGACCAGCAGGTACCGCCCCGGCGCCGGGCGGTGGAACAGCAAGGCGAGCGCAGCGAGGAAGGCGAGCAGGCTGGCCACCACGTTGATCCGCGCCGACAGCGGTAGCCGGGCATCGCTGCCAGCAGCGCCGCCGCCAGCAGCGGCACGATCAGCACGACAGTCGATGCTCGATCATCGCCGTTCGCCCCGGAACGGCTCGAGCGCGCGAGATCGACGGTGTCGAAGCGCTCGCGGATGCGGAACAGGAAGATGCCGATCACGATGAACGCGATCAGCACGGAGAACGCGACGCTGATCTCCACCACCAGCGGCATGCCCTGCGCGCCGGTGGCGGCGAGGTTGATGCCGTTCTCCAGCGACAGGAAGCCGACCACCTGGCTGACCGCGTTGCGCCGCGTCACCATCATCAGCAGGCCGATCAGCACCACGGACAGCGCCAGCGCGATGTCCTCGCGCGCCACCGGATCGGCGTGGGCGGTGACCGGCAGCATCACCTCCAGCGACAGCGCCGACCAGCGCGATGCCGGCGAGCATGGTGAGGCCGATGCCGACCACCGTCTCGATCTCGCGATGGATGCCCAGGCGGACACGATGCGCCGCAGCGCCCAGGGGATGACGATGGCCTTGAAGCCGAGCGCGATCGCCGCGGTGATGTAGAGATGCGGCGCGTCCTGGATGATGCGCCTGCCAGGCCACCGAGAGCGCCAGCACGACGGCGTGCAGCGGCCAGCACGTTGATCAGCGCGTACAGCCGGTCCTGGTACAGCATCATGAAGCTGGCCAGCACCAGCAGCCCGGCCAGCATGTGCGCGACGTCGAAGGCGAACCCGCCCATGCGCGCTCACAATCCCCTCGAGACGAACAGCAGCAGCACGCCGAGCAGGCCCAGCATCAGCGCGGCGCCGAGCAAGTTGGGCACCCGGAACACCCGCATCTTGGCGATCGACGTCTCGAACACGCCGAGCAGCGCGCCCGCCGACCGCCAGCTTGCGCCAGCGTAGGCCGCGAGCCCGATCGCGTAGCCGCCGGTCCCTCCCCGCCCGCCGCGAGGCCGAAGGGGACGAAGATGCAGGCGATCGCCGAGACGTACAGCAGCAGCTTCAGCGACGCGGCGAGCTCGATCATCGCCAGGTGGCGGCCGGAATATTCCAGCACCATCGCCTCGTGCACCATGGTCAGTTCCAGGTGGGTGGCCGGGTTGTCGACCGGGATGCGCGCGTTCTCGGCCAGCGCGACGATGATGAACGCCGACCAGCGCCAGCGCCAGCGACACGCGCAGGCCGACCGCGGGCGAAGCCATGAAACGGGCGATGGTGGAGAGCTGCGTCGAGCCGGCGATCAGCGCCAGCGTGACGACGATCATCAGCATCGCCGGTTCGGCCAGCGAGGCGATCATCACCTCCCGCGACGACGCCGATGCCGCCGAAGCTGGTGCCGATATCCATCCCCGCCAGCGCCAGCAGGAAGCGCGCGCTGCCGAGCAGGGCGATGATGGCGATCAGGTCGCCGGACCAGGAGAACATCAGGCCGGTGGCGAAGGTCGGCACCAGCGCGGCGGCAACCCAGGTGACGGCGAAGATCAGATAGGGCGCGACGCGGAACAGCCAGGAGGCGTTGTCCGCCAGCACCACCTCCTTGCCCAGCAGCCGGCGCAGGTCGCGGTAGGGCTGGAACACCGAGGCCCCGCGGCGGCGCTGCAGCCGCGCCTTCACCTTGCGCACCAAGCCGGTCAGCAGCGGCGCCAGCGCCAGCACCAGCGCCATCTGCACGCCCTGGACCAGCAGGTCGAAAAGATCACTGCCACAGCGCCAGCGCCAGCAGCAGACCACGAGCGCCGCGAACACGAAACCCAGGTAGCGGCGGATGGTGAGGAACTGCAGCTGGTTCAGCGACGAGCGACGTCCGCTCCACCCATCCGGCCACCGGCGCGTAGACCGAGTCCCAGACCGGATCGCGGATCGCCTTCTCGATGCGCGCCGGGGCGATGTCGCCCGGCGGCGGCATCGTCACGTCTTCGTGGGCGCCGAACAGCGCGGCGCGAACACGCGGCGGATCGGCTGGGCGAAGCTGTCGGCGGTGTATTGCGTCGCCGGGCTGCGGATCGGGAAAGCCGCAGTCCCAGGCGGGCGCGCGGCGCAGTGCATGCGAGGCGAAGCGGTGGATCGCCGCCACGGTGATCCACGCTCGCCGCGGCGATGAACAGGAAGATCAGCAGCCCGTTGTAGGAGCTGCGCGCCGCCGCGACCGGAACGATGGACAGCCACGGCAGCGCAAGCTGCGCCGGCAGGCGCGCGCCGATCAGCGCCTGCGCGACCGGCGCCAGCGCGTCGATCACCGCGCCGGGAAAAATCCCGGCGAGCAGGCACAGTGCGGCGAATCCCGCCATGGCGGCGACGGGAGAAGCCGTCGACCTCGCGCGCCTGCGGCGGCGGCTGCGCTGCGCGGACGGCCGAGGAAGACGATGCCGAACGCCTTGACGAAGCAGGCCGCGGCCAGCGCGGCGGCCAGCGCCAGCAGCGCGCCGTCGGCCGGCAGCATGCGACCTTCAAGCCCCATTGCGGCAGGTCGGGATGCAGCAGGATCGCCTGGAAGGTCAGCCATTCGGAGACGAAACCGTTCAGCGGCGGCAGCGCGGAGATCGCCGCGCAGCCGACCAGGAACACGAAGCGCGTGACTCGGCATGCGATGGATCAGCCCGCCCAGATGCTCCATGTCGCGCTCGCCGGTGGCGGTCAGCACCGCGCCGGCGCCGAAGAACAGCAGGCTCTTGAACAGCGAGTGGTTGAACACGTGGAACAGCGCCGCGGTCAGCGCCAGCGCCGCGCCGGTCGGGTCAGCCGTTGGCGCGGAACGCCATCGCCAGGCCGAGGCCGATGAAGATGATGCCGATGTTCTCGACCGTGTGGTAGGCGAGCAGCCGCTTCAGGTCGTGCTCCATCAGCGCGTACAGCACGCCGAGCACCGCGGTGACGCCGCCGAGCGCCAGCACCACGACGGCGCTCCACCACGGCGGCGCGCCGAGCAGGTCGAAGACGATGCGGACGAAGGCGTAGACCGCGACCTTGGTCATCACCCCGCTCATCAGCGCGGAGACGTGGCTGGGCGCGGCGGGATGCGCCAGCGGCAGCCAGACGTGCAGCGGCACCAGCCCGGCCTTCGATGCCGGCGCCGATCAGCGCCAGCATCAGCACCAGCGCGGCGACCCAGCCTGCCGGGTGCGCCGCGCGCATGGCGGCGAAGCTGTAGTCCCCCGCCGGCCCGGCGAGCAGGCCGAAGCCGAGCAGCAGGGCGAGGCCCGACAGGGTCGCCATCAGCAGGTAGAGCACGCCGGCGCGCCGTGTCGCGGCTCGCGGTGGTGCGCCAGGACCAGCGCCCAGGAGGCGAGCGACATCAGCTCCCAGGCGAACAGGAAGCCGAAGGCGTCGTCGGCGACCACGACGAGGTTCATGCGCGGCGAGGAAGGCCGGGTAGAACGGCAGCACCCGCTCCGGCTCGGCCTCGTGCCGGCCGTAGCCGAGGGCGTACAGGCTGGCGCCGGCGCCGCCGAGATTGACCACGAACAGGAAGAATCCGGCCAGCGCGATCGAGCCGGAAATGGGCGCCGATCCAGGGCAGGCCGAGCGGCAGGATGAGCCCGGCGGGCGGGGCGACGAGTGCGGCGAGCCCCGCCAGGGCCAACAGGGTGCAGAGGGCCAGGCAGGCGCCATAGACCAGGATGCGCCCCTCCAGGATGCGCCCATCTCTGGCCCGTGCGCGGATCGCGCCCGCGAGGCCGGTGGCGAGCAGGGCGGCGACCGCCAGCAGGACGCATGCCGGCAGGAGAGGTACGTGCATCAGCCGGCCGACCCCTTGAGGCGCACGCCGCGGCCGCCGCCGGGGCTGGCGCGCGCCGTCGTCGATCAGCTCGATCCCGGCGTCGTCCAGCGCGCCGACCAGCTTCATCAGCGAGTCGACGTTGCCGCGGATGACGCCCTCGCTCGCCTCCATGCGCTGGATGGTGGGCAGCGACAGGCCGGAGAGTTCGGCCAGGCGGCGCTGGTCGATCCCCAGCAGGGCGCGGGCGGCACGCATCTGGCCGGCGGTGATCATGTCGGGGCAAAAATCACGCTGCAGACGCTATAAGTCAAGCATAAAACATCACTAATGGGGTCCAGACCGTAGTGACGTGGGGGCCGAAAGCGGGGATTCCGCCACCCACCGGCCGGGCACCGGCCGCGGGGCGGCCCATCACACGCATGCGCTCCGCTCCGGCCGCAGCCGGCTCGCGTCGGCCCGGCGGCGGTCCCATAGTGGGGGCGTCGGAGTCCGACGTCGTGACTCCGGTCCGCCTCACTGCCAGCCGGGATGCAGCACCATGTCCGAAGCCAGTCCGCCGCGCCTGTCCGGGGTGCTGGAGACCTCGCTCTACGTCGAAGACCTCGATCGCGCAGCCGGGTTCTATCGCGGCCTGTTCGGCCTCGAGACGTTCGTCGCGGACCAGCGCATGATCGCCCTCGGCCTGCCGGGCGGCGCGGTGTTGCTGCTGTTCGCCCATGGTGCCACCGACGCGCCGGCGCCGGCGCCCGGTGGCGCCGAGATCCCGCCGCACGGCGGCAGCGGCTCCCTGCACCTCTGTTTCGCGATTCCGTTCGGCGAGCTGGCGGCGTGGGAACGGCATCTGGCGGAACGCGGCGTGGCGGTGGAAAGCCGGATCCGCTGGCCGCGCGGGGGCACCAGCCTCTATTTCCGCGACCCCGACGGACACTCGATCGAGCTCGCCACCCCTGGCCTGTGGCCGAACGCCTGAATGGAGGCCGCAGCCCGGTCCCCGCCCATGCGCACCGATGCAGCGCGCTGGATCAGCCTGGCGCTGATCGCGGCGCTGTTCGTGCTCGCCGCCGCGGCCGCCCTCGCGCCATGGGCGATGCCGGGCAACGATGCGGCAGCGCGACGGATCGCCGCGGGGGGGATTTTTGCCGCGAGCTATCTGGCGCTGGCGATCGGGCGGGTGCCGGGCCTTGCCATCGATCGCGCCGGGATCGCGCTGGTCGGCGCGAGCCTGATGGTCGCCTCCGGCGCGATGCCGCTCGCGGACGCCTATCGCGCGATCGATCTCGACACGCTCACCCTGTTGCTCGGCATGATGATCGTGGTGGCGAACCTGCGGTTGTCCGGGTTCTTCGCGCTGGCCACCGCCTGGGTCGCGCGGCATGCGCGGCGGCCGATTCTGCTGCTGGCGGCGATCGTTGCCGTCGCGGGGCTTGCGTCGGCGTTCCTGGTGAACGATGCGATCTGCCTGGTGCTGGCGCCGCTGGTGGTCGATCTGACCCTGGCGCAGCGGCGCAACCCGGTGCCGTATCTGCTCGCGGTAGCGATGGCGTCGAACATCGGATCCGTCGCAACGATCACCGGCAATCCGCAGAACATGCTGATCGGCGGATACTCCGCCATTCCCTATGCGACCTTCACCGGCGCGCTGGCGCCGGTGGCGCTGGCGGGGCTGGTCGTCGCCGGCGGGCTGATCGCACTGTTCTACCGCGCGGAGTTTGCGGCCGAGGCGCCGTTGGCCCCGCGTCGGGTGCGGATCCGGGCGAACCGGGTGCTGGTGGCGCGATCCCTGGCCGCCACGGCGGCGGTGATCGCCCTCTTTTTTGCCGGCCAACCGCCAGCCAAGGCGGCGGTGGTCGTGGGTGCGCTGCTGCTGCTGACGCGGCGGGTGAAGAGCGCGCGCATCTATGCCGAGATCGACTGGTCGCTGCTGCTGATGTTCGCCGGGCTGTTCGTGATCGTCGCCGGTGCGGAACATCAGTTGTTGACCCCCGCGATCGTCGCCGCGGCGGGGCGGCTGCACCTCGGCCACGTTGCGGTGCTGAGCGCGCTCACCGCGGTGCTGTCCAACCTGGTCAGCAACGTGCCGGCGGTGCTGGTGCTGCGGCCGTTCGTGGCCCATCTTGCCGACCCGGCGCGAGCATGGCTGGTCGTGGCGATGGCCTCGACGCTCGCGGGGAATTTCACCCTGCTCGGATCGATCGCCAACCTGATCGTGGCCGAGAAGGCGGCGCGGCGCGGCGTTGCGATCGGGTTCCGGGCGTATTTCCTGGTGGGCGCACCGGTGACGGTAGCAACCCTGGTGATCGGGGCGCTGTGGCTGGCGCGGTAAGGGACCGTTCACGGGCGGGCGGTAGACTTTGCGGATGAACCGCAGATCAGACCGAGATGCTCGACATGCCGCTTGAACCCGATGTTGCCCCGCCCTACCCTTCCCCCATGGAACCGCGGGTCGCCGTGCTGGAGGAGCTTGCCCGTACGACCGCGGCCGCGCTGGAGCGGATGGACCGGCGGTTGGACACGATGACCGCCGAGCATCGCGCCGGCCTGGATGGGCTACGCAGCGAATACCGGGCCGATTTCCGCTGGCTGCTGGGCACCATGCTGGCCGGGTTCGGCACCATCCTGGGGCTGTTGGGCGGCCTGATCGGCGTGATCCTGCACGGGATCCACTGACCCGGAAGAACCGGCGCGCCCCGCCTACGCCGCGGGCACCTGCATCTCCCCCAGATACGCCTCCCGGATCATCGGGTTCTGCCGCAGCTCCGCCGCGTTCCCGCTGAGCACCACCTGCCCGGTCTGCAGCACATAGGCCCGATGCGCGATCTGCAACGCCATGTTGGCGTTCTGCTCCACCATGAAGATGGTGGTGCCCTGCCTGTTGATCTGCTGGATGATATCGAACACCTGCTCGACGAAGATCGGCGACAGGCCCATCGAGGGTTCGTCCATGCAGAGCAGCCGCGGGCGCGCCATCAGTGCGCGGCCCATCGCCACCATCTGCTGCTCGCCGCCCGAGAGCGTACCGGCGATCTGGGTCCGCCGCTCCTTGACGCGCGGGAACAGGGAGTAGACCCGTTCCAGATCTTCATCGAACTCGGGGCCCCGCGCGCGCAGATAGGCGCCCATCTCCAGGTTCTCGAACACCGTCATGCGGGCGAACAGCCGGCGCGCTTCCAGCACCGGGGCGATGCCGCGCTTCACCCGTTCCGCGGTCGGCAGTTTCTCGATCGGCTTGCCGTCGAAGATCACGGTGCCGGTGGTGGGGCGGACCACGCCCATGATGGTCTTCATGGTGGTCGACTTGCCGCAGGCGTTGCCGCCGAGCAGGGAGACGATCTCGCCTTCCTCGATCGCGTAGTTGACGTTCTTCAGGACGTGCAGGTCGCCGTAGTACGTATTGACATCGTTGAACTCAAGCAACATGGACGGGCCCCGTGGTGCCGGCGGCGGCGGCCTGCGCGTTGCGGCCGAGGTAGGCGCGCAGCACTTCCTCGTCGCGCCGCACCTCGTCGGGGCGGCCTTTGGCGATCACCTCCCCATGGTCCAGCACGTAGACGGTGTCGGCCAGGGTGGTGACCACATCGAGCTTGTGTTCGATCAGCAGGACGGTCAGGCCGAGGCCCTTCAGCCCCTTGATCTGTTCGGCGAGTTCCAAGGTCTCCGCCGGGTTCATCCCCGCCGTGGGCTCGTCGAGCAGCAGCAGCCGCGGCCGCGAGGCGAGCGCGCGGGCGATCTCGGTGCGCCGGCGGTTGGCGTACGACAGGCCGCTCACCGCCTGGCCCGCGCGCGGGGTCAGGCGGTTGCCGAAAATCGCCAGGATCTCCATCGCCCAGTCGATCGCTTCCTGCTCTTCCCGCCGCGTGCCGGGCGGGCGGATCACGGCTGAGAACGCACCGGTGCCAAGCCGCGCGTGCTGACCGACCAGCACGTTCTGCAGCACGGTGAGCGTCGGGAACAGGCGGATGTTCTGGAACGTGCGCGCGATGCCTTTGACCAGGATCTGGTAGTCGTGCAGCCCGAGGATTTCCTCGTCGTGGAAGCGGATGCTGCCGCTGTCGGCGTGCACGAGGCCGGTGATCACGTTGAACAGGGTCGATTTGCCCGACCCGTTGGGGCCGATCACCGCCACCACGCCGCCCGCCGGCACGTCGATATCGACCGCGTTCAGGGCGACGAGGCCGCCGAATTTCACCGTCACGCCGCGCACGGCCAGCGCGATGGCGTCGCTGTTCGCCTCCCCGCCCAGGCCGGACAGGCGCAGTTCGCCGAAGCCGCGCTGCACCACCGCGTGCTGCTGTTCGAAGCTCAGCGCCGCGGGCGGGCGATAGGCGGGGATCAGCCCCTGGCGGCGGTACAGCATCATCAGCACCAGGATGATGCCGAAGATCAGCTCGATCGAGGGCACCAGATCGATCTGCGCGATCCATCGGTTGCCGATTGCGCGACCGAAATCGTCGATCCAGCCGGTGAGGTCTTCCAGCCACCACGATTGCAGCAGTTGCAGGATGAAAGCGCCGGCGACCGCGCCCCAGATGCTGCCGATGCCGCCGAAGACGATCATCACCAGGATCATCACCGAGACCGGGAAGCCGAACATGTCCGGCGTCGCGGTCTGCAGCTTGGCGACGTACAGCACGCCCGTCGCGCCGGCGAAGGCCGCACCGGTCGCGAAGGCGAGCAGCTTGAAGCGGGTGCGGTTCACGCCCATCGCGCCGGCCGCGATCTCGTCCTCGCGGATCGCCATCCAGGCCCGGCCAACGCGGGAATCGCGCAGCCTCGTGGAGACGAAGACGAGGAAGCCGACCAGCACGATCGCCACGTAGTAGTAGGGCGTGGCGTTCACCCCGAAGCTGTGGCCGAACAACTGCGGCGCCGCCACGCCGTTGAGCCCGGCCGCCCCGTTGGTCAGGCTCGCCCAGTTGCGCACCACGATCGGCACGATCTCGCCGAACCCGAGGGTCACGATCGCGAGGTAGTCGCCCTTGAGCCGCAGGGTGGGCGCACCGAACGCCACGCCGCAGCCGGCCGCGATCAGCGCCGCGAAGGGCAAGGCCAGCCAGAACGACAGGGTGAAATGCACGACGAAGCCGGAGCTTTCCCCCGGCATCTGCGCGACCAGCCCGAGTTCCTGGAACGGCACCCAGAAGCTGCTCCAGTCAGGCTGCAACTGGAACGAGGTCAGGATGCCGTAGGTATAGGCACCGATGGCGAAGAACGCGGCATAGCCGAGATCGAGCAGCCCGGCGAAACCGACGACGACGTTCAGCCCCAGCGCCAGGCAGGCGTACGACGCCGCGTTGGCCATGCTGTCGATATCGGCGTCGTTGTTGTGGTAGAGCGGAAAGCCCAGCGCGGCGAGCGCCACCAGGATCAGCAGCGCCTGGCGCCGGCGGGCTTCGGGGATCGTCGCGAAGGGCCGGGCGACGGCGGCAGCGATGGCGGGCATGGACGCGGCTCCCGCTCAGGATTTGGTCGGCGCCATCCGGCCGAACAGACCGGAGGGACGGAACACCAGGACCAGCACCAGGATCGAGAAGATGATGACGTCGGCCCATTCGGTGGCGATGAACTGACCACCATAGGCCTCCACCAGCCCGATGATGATGCCGCCCACCATCGCCCCTGGCACATTGCCGATGCCGCCCAGCACCGCGGCGGTGAAGGCGCGCAGCCCGGCGGTGAAGCCGATGATGAAGCTGGTGAAATTGTAATAGAGCCCGAAGATCAGCCCGCCCGCCCCGGCCAGCGCGGAGCCGAGGAAGAAGGCGGTCATGATGACCCGGTCGACCTCCACCCCCATCATCCGCGCCGCTTCCGGATCCTGCGCGGTGGCGCGCATCGCCTTGCCGAGCTTCGACTTCTGCACGAACAGCCAGAGCCCGCCCATCAGCACCACGGAAGCGCCCCAGATCAGCACCTGCCGCAGTTCGAGCACCGCGCCGTCCACATGCCAGCGCAGCGGCGGCAGCGGATTCGGGAAGTTCTTCGAATCCGCGCCGACCGTGATCAGGATCAGGTTGAACAGGATGTAGGAGACGCCGATGGTGGTGATCATCGCCGCCGGCCCGGTGATGCCGCGCAGCGGGCGCAGCGACAGCCGCTCGATCACCACGCCAATGGTACCGGAGGCGAGCATGGTCACGGCGAAGGCGGCGATCAGCACGCCCGCCAGCGGCAGCCCGGTCAGGACGATCGCCTGACCGGACAGGCCGAAGGACTGCAACGTCCACATGGCGATGAAGGAGCCCACCATGAACACGTTGAAATGGGCGAAGTTGATCAGCTCCAGGATGCCGTAGATCAGGGTGAACCCCAGCGCCAGGAGCGCGTACATCGCTCCCAGGCTGAGGCCGTTGATCGTCTGCTGCAGCAGCAGGGACGAGAAGCTCATCGCCGCCGCTCAGGCTTGCGGCGCCACGCCGATGTAGTGGTACTGCGCGGAGATATCGTTGAGCGGCTTCGCCTTGTCTTCGCGGATCTGGAACACGCTCACGGTGCGGTCGGTAAGGTCGCCGTTGGCATCGAACGAGACCACCCCCTGGATGGTCGGCACCTTGATGGTCTGGATGGTATTGCGCACGGAGGCCTTGGTGACCGGCTTGCCGGCCTTCGCCAGTTGGGTGATCGCGGCGACCACGACCAGGCCGGCATCGTAGGAGGTGATGGAGTAGTCGTCCGGCGGGATGCCGAACTTGGCCTTGAACAGCTTGACGAATTCGGCCGCCTTGTCGGAATCGGTCAGATGCGGGGAGGCGATGGTGGCATACCAGCCCTCGGCGGCGGGGAAGCCGACCGCGGTCAGCATTTCCGGCCCGTAGACGCCGTCACCACCGCCGCGGATGACGTGCGGCATGATGTCATAGACCTGCTTGGCGAGCTTCACGCCGGCCTGCAGCACGCCACCGTAATAGATCGCCTGCGGATTGAGTGCCTTGATCTTGGTGAGCGCGGTGGTGTAGTCGGCGGCCTTGGGATCGAGCCGGTCGCGGCCGAGCACCTGCATGCCCTTCTTCTTCGCCTGCGCCTCGAACGCATCCGCCAGGCCCACACCGTAGGCGCCGCTGTCGTCGAGGATGTAGACGCTCTTCACGTGCAGGACCTCGGCGTAGAAATTCGCCATGTTGGGGCCCTGGTAGGCGTCGGTCGTCACGGTACGGAAATAGATCGCCTTGCCGGCGGGGCGGAACTGGGCGGCGAATTTCGGGTTGGTGATGTCGGGGTTGGTGGACGAGGGCGTGATGATCGCGAGATCGCCCTCGCTCAGGATCGGCGCCATCGCCTTGCCGGCGCCGCTCATTTGCGGGCCGATCGCGGCCACCATCTTCGGGTTGGAGACCATCCGCCGCGCGTTGGTCGCGGCCTGGGCGGGATCGTACTGGCCGGCCGTGGCGGTGCCGTCGTCATAGACCACCACACGCAGCTTGTAGCCCGGGATCGACCCGGCATCGTTGGCGTTGTCGAACGCGAGCTGCGCGCCGTCGCGCATGCGCACCGCGCTGTCGGCGTCCGCACCGGTCAGGGACAGGTCGATGCCGACGTCCACCTCCTTCTCGGCGGCGGCGACGGCGGGGCCGGCGCCCAGGGCGGCGGTACCCAGGGCGGCGGCGGCGGCGGTGCTGGCGAGAAGTTGGGCGGCGGCCCGACGTGTAATCATTCCTGCGACCCCTGTGGTTCTGGTTGTGTGGCGACCGATGGCTTGCTGGCAGCCGATGCCTCTGGCTAGCAACGTTCGTGCCACGTGTCACGCCGTTTTTAGGCGGCTGGTGAGCAGTCTTGGCGGGTCGACACCGGAAGCGCAATGGGCGGCGGCCGTCCCGTACCCGCGACATTAGCGGATTGTTCATCCCCGCGCGCTTTCCTGCCGAGCCCGCCATGCCCGATTCACCTCCCCGACCGGACCCATCGGCCGCCCCCGCAGCGGCGCCAGCACCGCCGCCCCAGGCGCCCGGTGAGGCCG
The DNA here is from genome assembly GCA_963832525.1 of uncultured Pseudomonadota bacterium. Taxonomy (GTDB): domain Bacteria; phylum Pseudomonadota; class Alphaproteobacteria; order Acetobacterales; family Acetobacteraceae; genus JAJZVS01. Next base: position 3,256,354 of record CAWHUC010000004.1, on the reverse strand, counting down.
AAGACGTGCCCGCCGCGGAACCGCCGCCCCCGGCCGAGCCCACGGATTGCCACCTCGCGCATCGTCTGTTCGGCTCCTTCGGCCCGCCCCTGTTCCGCCGCTCGGAAGTCGACGGCGCACCGATCATGGTGGTCCAGCTCGGCGAGCGGGCGGCCGCGCTGCCGCTGCGCTCGCTCGCGCGGGAATTCGGCATCGCCGAGGAGTTGGAGGATGGGCAGATGCTGGCGCGCATCGCCGAATTGCTCGACTTCGTCTTGGTGCTGCGCCCCGGCGATCCGCTGCCCAGCGAGGTGCTGACCGGGGAAGCGAGCTGGGAGCCGGATCCGCTGCATCTCGAAATCGCGCAGACACGGCTGCGGGTCAGCCTGGTCGATTGGCTGAATACCGACCGCGGGTCGGACCGACAGGCGCTGGATGCCGGCTCGCTGCTGGCGGTCGCGAACGACTCCAAGCTGCGCCACCAGGTGCAGAAGGCGCTCGCACGCGCCGCCGAAGCCCTGGGACTGGGCACTGCGGCGGAGGTGGTCGGGCTGCTCGAAGCCCTGGGGCGCGAGCTTGCGTATATCGAGGCGCTACGCGACCGGCTGCTGCGTCGGGTCCGAACCACGGCCGGGAAGATCGACCGCCTGTCGCGCGGCTGGCGCAGCGATGCCAGCCATATCGAGACCCTGACGCAGGTGAAACGCCTCACCGCCATCGCGCTGCGCCAGATCGTCGCCCGCTTCGAAGTGCTGGATGCGCAGACCGGCGAAGTGATGGCGGCGCTGCGCAACGTCGAAAGCCAGCGCACGTTCATCCGCTCCAACCGCGACTGGCTGTATCGCAGCCAGCGCGCCTGGGAACCGATCCTGACGCAGTGGGACACGGCGGCCGGCACGTTCGACGAGGGCACCCTCGCCCTGCTCGCCATGACCTACCAGTTCCTCGCCCCGCGCTTCATGCCCGTGACGGAATGGATACTCCGCGACAAGGCCGGGCCAGCCGCAACGCCCGAACCGCGCGCCGCGAATGATCTGGTAGTGCCGGCGCAGTTCAGGCGTTGCGGCTGACCGCGGAGCGCTCCGCCGGCGGGTAGCGCCGCAGCAGCCGCAGCATCAGCCCCATCGCCGGCAGGGCGGCGAACATCGCCAGCGCATAGAACAGCGTCCATCCGGTCGCCGCGGCCAGGAACCCCGACAGCCCGCCCACCGTGCGCAGCGCGATCGCCGCCAGGGAGGACAGCAGCGCGTATTGCGTCGCCGTGAAGCCGGGCGAGCAGAGGCCGGAGAGGTAGGTGATGAAGGCCGCGTCCGCCATGCCCTCGGCGAAGGATTCCACCGCAACCGTCGCGACCAGCACATGCGCCCGCCCGGCCGAAGCCGCGAGCAGCAGATACATCCCCATCGTGATCGTCTGCACCCAGCCGGTGGCGAGCAGCGCCCGCCCGACCCCGATGCGCGCCACCAGCCAGCCGCCGAGCGCGGTACCCCCGAGCGCGCAGGCGAGCGAGAGCGGCCCGTTGGCGACCGCGATCGCCGCGCGGTTGAAGCCGAGATGGGTGTAGAACGGCGCCGTCATCACGCCGGCCATGGCCTCGCCCAGCTTGAACAGGGCGACGAAGCCCAGGATCGTAGGGGCGCCCGGACGGGCCAGCATCTCGCGCAACGGTTCGATCACGGCGGCGCGCAGGCGGGCGCCGAGACGCAGGCCCGCGACGCGCATACGCACCATCGGCTCCGGCGCCAACAGGGTGATCGACGGGCTGAGCGCCAGCAGGGCCGCCATGGCTGCCAGCGCGCCGTGCCAGCCGACCCAGCTCGCCGACGCGATCACCCCGGCGCCGGAGACCAGCAGCGCGACCCGATAGCCCCAGACATAGGCCGCCATGGCCGCGCCCTGCGCGCGCGGCGGGAAGGTCTCGATCCGCCAGGCGTCGATCACGATGTCCTGGCTTGCGGACAGGAACGCGACCAGGCCCGCCGCAGCGATGGCGCCCGCCGGCGCCGTGTTCGGGTGCGACAGCGCGAGCAGCAGTGCGGCCAGCGCCAAGGCGGGCTGGATCGCCGCGAGCCAGCCCCGCCGGCGGCCGAGCCGGCCCAGCGGCCCCGGAGGCCGCGCCTGGTCCAACACCGGCGCCCAGAGGAATTTCAGCGAATAGGCGAGCCCGACATTGGCGGTCAGGCCGATCAGCGCCAGCGACACGCCCCCCTCCGACAGCCAGAGGCGGAAGGTGAAGCCCGACAGCGGCAGCGGCAGGCCGGAGAAGAACCCGTAGGCACCCATCAGCCACAGCCGATGGTCGGCGAGCAGGTGCCGGGGGGCGGAATCGAGGGGCCCGGAGTGGAGGGATCCGGAGTTGAGGGATCCGGGGTCGAGGGGAGCGGGGTCCGGGGATGGAGCGGCGTCGGTCATGACCGCGTTCCTGCTCAGCTTGGCGCCCGATGGCAACCGGGTCCCCGAATCGGCCGCGTGCAACGACATCGCGGACGCGCGTCCGCGGCAGTCGCCGCCAGGGGCACGAGCGCTCACAAGTTTTTGTCTTGTGTCAATCGTGTCGTATGATAACGGTTACGTGCTTCGGTCCGTTCCGATCAAGAAGGCATCATCAGAAGTTCGGAACGGCGCAGGTGCGCCGACGACGAGATCCGCCGACGGCATCTGAACGCAACAGCCTGCGCGGACCGCTGTCCGCGCACGTCCAGCGGCACGACAACCGGACAGGGGAGGTCAATATGGCGGAACAGCCAAGAGGTTCAGGTTCGTCGCCCCAAGGGCCCGACAGCGGCGCGGAGGGCGCTCGGTTCATCCACGACATCGTCAAGGATCCGGCGCACGTACCCGACGTGATGCGCCTGTGCGGCTATGTCGGCGCCTCGTCGGAGGCACACCACGAGCGGCTGTACCTGACGCCCGATCTCTCCTCCTATGTGGAGATCCCGACCGATGCGATCCTGCACCGGATGGCGATGCCGCGGGAGCAGGACCCGCAGGGGAGCGTGATCCTGTGGGTCCGCCAGGACGCAGCCCTCAAGCAAAAATCATCGCCGTCGGCAACCGCGCTGGCGGCTTATTTCCAGGGCGCAATGCAGGCCGCTGCGATGGCGGCACAGAACGCGGCGCCGGCACAGGCGTTGCCGATCGGAAGCCTGCCTCAGGCTCTCTGTCCGCCATCGCCGGCCTGTTCGCTCGCGCAGGCGCTGTGCGGGCACACGGTGGTCCTGCCCTGTCCTCCGCCGTCGCCGCCGGTGGTGTGTCTGCACACCCCGATCATCCATTGTCCGCCACCGCCGACCGCGCCGGTCGCCTGCCCGCAGACGCCGGTCATCGCATGCCCGCCACCTTCGCCGCCGGCGGTGTGCCAATACTCGCCGCCGGTGGTCTGCGTGCACTCGCCCCCGGTGGTCTGCCAGCATTCGCCCGGCGCCGTGTGTCCCATCTCGCCGCCCCCGGTGTGCCATGTTTCGCCGCCCGCGGTCTGCGGCCCCCTGCGCACGCCCGAGATCCCGTGCACGATCCCGGCCCATATCTGTCCGCTGCCGCAGGCGATGGCCCAAGGGATGGCCCAAGCGATGGCCCAGGGAATGGAGGCGGGAGGCGGGGGCCAGGCGGGCGTGGAGGCCCTCACCCTTCAGGTCTTCTGCCCCACGCACCCGGCCGCTTGCCAGGCCACGCCGGCGATCGCCTGTCCGGTAACCTTGCCGAACGTCTGCCAGCATTCGATCGTCATCGCCTGTCCGCCGCCGACCCCACCGGTCGTTTGCCAGGTACTCGCCCTTCATCGCCTGCCATCCGACCTTGATCGGCTGCCCGCCGCGGACCCTGCCCATCGTGTGTCAGCATTCGCCGCTCGTCGCCTGCAATCCGACCTTGATCGGCTGCCCGCAGCTCACGCTGTTCTGCCCGGTGCAGACCATCGCCTGCCCGCAGCAGAGCGTGGCCTGCGGCGGCTACGGCCAGGGCGGTTTCGGGGCCGGATGATCCAGGTCGGGACCGGAACAACCGCCGACGGCCGGTCGGGTGCATCCGGCGCGGGTTCGCCCGGATGCACCTGACCGTTGCCAATGTCGTGCATTTCCTGATCGGCCGCGGCCTGCTCGACGCCGACGCCGTCGTGGATGGCGACCTGGTGGTTCTGGACGCCAGCCGGCGCAACCGGAACTTCAAGGTGATCACCGGCACCGGCGGCGTTTTCGTCAAGCAGATGCGGGAGATGCAGGCGGACGCCATGCTCACCCTGCGGCGCGAGGCGGCCTGCTACGAGCTGGCGCGATCGGATCCGGCGCTCGGGCGGCTGATGCCGCGTCTCGTGGCATACGACGCGCTGCGCCACGTGCTGGCGGTCGAAATCGTGGCGGACGCGGAGAGCCTCGCCGAATACCAGTTGCGCCACCGCGCCTTTCCGCCCGCGCTCGGACAGGCGCTCGGCGAGGCGATCGGCCTTTATCACGCCCGCGCCGCCGACATCGCCGCGAACGAGGCGATCCAGCCGCTGTTTGCCCGCCAGATCCCGGTCGTGCTGACGCTCGGGCGGGGCGGCCATGCAATGCTCGGACACTACGGCCGCATCGGCCCGGCGCTGTCGGCCGTCATCCAGCAGCACCCCGAATTCCAGCACCTGCTCGACGCACTCGGCGAGGAGTGGCGCTGCGACAGCCTGATCCACGGCGACATGAAATGGGACAATGTCCTGGTCCTTTCTGGTGGGACGCCAACGCCCGATTTCCGGATCGTGGACTGGGAGATGGCCGATATCGGCGACGCCGCCTGGGACGTGGGGGCGGTGCTGCAGAGCTTTCTCACTGTCTGGATTTTGTCGATGCCGATCGGCAACGGCCTCGCGCCCGAGACCTATGTCGCCATGGCCGGCCAGCCGCTGGAGACGATGCGCCCCGTGATCGGCGCATTCTGGCGGGCGTACGCAAACACCAGGGGATTCGGCGCGGCGGAAGCACGGCGCCAGATCGAGCGGTGCCTGCGCTTCGGCGCCGCCCGTCTCGTCTGGTCGGCGATCGAGCAGCGGCTCTATGCCCCCGGCGTCGATCCCTCGGCGGCGGCGCTGCTGCAGGTAAGCCTGAACATCCTGCAGAACCCTGCCCGGGCGGTGAGGGAGCTGCTCGATGTTTGACATCGCCGGCACGGTCGACGCCTGCGCGGCCGAGCTTGCCGAGGTGCTCGGCGCGATCGCGATTTTCTCGCCCGCCGCATTCGCCTTCAACGGCGGACCGCCGGTGGACGTCGCATCGGCGGCGGCCTCAGGGATGTGGGCCCAGGGGATGTGGCAGGGGATGTGGGCCCAGGGGATGTGGGGCCACGGGATGTGGGGCCACGGGATGTGGGGCCAAGGCGCGTGGGGCGAACCGTCGGGCGCCCCGCCGCGGGGCGCGTCGGGGGAGCCCGAAGGCCGCAACCCCGATGCGGCGCTCGTGCAGGCACTCCAGAACGCACTCTACGACGGCTGCTACGCGCACCGGCTGGGCGCGCCGCGGGCGGCGCCGGCGACGACGCTTGCCGACGACCCCGCCTTCGCGCAGGAGCTGGCACGCGCGAACGCCGGCAGCGAGCGCTGGGAACCCGGCTGGGCGATCCAGCAGCTCGCGCCCAACGGCCAGGTGTTCGTGCGCAAGGGCGAGCGCGAACGGATCGCCGTGCCGGGCGCGTTCATTTCCGCCATCGCCCCCGGGATGGTGGCCCAACCCGGCGGCAACGTGCTCCTGCGCGCGCCGGCCGGGGCGCTTGGCGTGCAGCCAGGCTATTACTTCGCGTTCGGCGAGACGCTGGAAGAGCTGGCGGAGCAATTGAGCCTCGTGCGATTCTATTTCCACTGCACGGCGGACGATGCCGCGCCGCTGCTCGGCGCGCTGACGTCGCTGTTGAATTGCTTTCAGGATCCCGTTCCAGATGAAGCTGCCGTCCGCGCCCGCCCTCTACGGGCGCACCGATGCGGCAGTCCTGTATCTCGCCGTGCGCTATGTACCGATCGCGCTCCGCATCGTCGGGGAGGTACGAACCACCATTCCGCTCGATACCCCGGTGCCGCTGTTCGCCAAGCCGCTCTGGCCCGGCATCGCGGCGGCGTTCGATCCCGCCAACGGTGAGAGTTTCGGGTCGCATCGCTGCCGGCTGACCGCCGAAGGGCTCGTCGATGCCTGGCGCGAGGGGCGGCAGGATGGCCCGGCCCGACGCACCGCCGTGGCGGCGCGGTTTGAGGCGGCGGGCCTCGACCTCGCGCGGCCATGGCTCGGACCGGGATGCATCGATCCGTTCCAGCCGCCGCACGCGGAGCGCGGCTGATGGCCGACGCTGCGGCGCCGTTCCTCGCCACCGCCGACCGTATCGGGGCCCGGCTCTGCCGCGACGCCATCTGGGCCGGCGGGCGCTGCAACTGGCTTGGCTGGAGCATGGAGTTCCGCCGCGGCCAGTGGACGCCGGCCACCCGCGCCATGGGTGCGCTGCTGTACGACGGCACCGCCGGCATCGGCCTGTTCCTGGCGCGGCTCGCGGCCCTGACCGGCGATGCGATCACACGCGCGACGGCGCGGGGCGCGCTGGCGCAGGCGCTGTCGCGTGCCGACACGCTCGCCGACGCCGGCGAGTACGGGCTTTACGCCGGCGTCGCGGGGATCGCCCACGCCTGCATGGCTGCGGCCGTGCCGTTGAACGACGCAACGCTCACCGTGCAGGGCGAACGCCTGCTGCGGCGCGCGGCGGGGATCGCGCCGCACCCGCAGCGGCTTGATGTCGTCAACGGCAGCGCCGGGCTGATCCCGCTCCTGATCGCCGCCGCCGGCGCGCACCGGGACGCCGCGCTGGCGGCGGCGGTGGCGCATGCCGAGCAGCTTCTGGCGCGGGCGGACCGGTCGCCGGAAGGCTGGTCCTGGGACACCTTGGGCACGAACGGCGCGCGCAACCTGGTGGGCTACTCGCACGGCACGGCCGGGATCGCCTGCGCCCTGGGCGAGCTGGCACGCGCGGTCGGCCGCCCCGACTTCCTGCACGGCGCACAAGAGGCGTTGCGGTACGAGCGCCATTTTTTCCTGCCCACCCAGGGCAACTGGCCCGATTTCCGCGATTTCGGCGTATCGGACCCACCGCGCGATCCGCCGTGCATGCTCGCCTGGTGCCATGGCGCGCCGGGGATCGGAATCGGGCGGCTGCGGCTGCTCGATGTCCTCCCGGGCGAACCGGAGCTGCACGGGGAGGTGGAGGTCGCGATCGCCACCACCGCCGCCACGCTCGACCTGCCCCTGGTAGAGGCCACGGGCAATTTCTCCCTGTGCCACGGGCACGGGGGGAATTGCGATCTGCTGCTCCTGGCGGCCGACCGCCTCGATCGGCCCGAGTTGCGGCGCCACGCCGAGCAGGCCGGGGCCGCTGCCGTCGCGCGCTTCGAACAGCCGAACCAGCCATGGCCCTGCGGCGTGCCGGGCGCGGGGGAGACGCCCAACCTCATGCTGGGGCTTGCGGGAATCGGATATTTCTACTTGCGTCTGCATGCTTCCCGGACCGTGCCCTCCGTCCTCTCGATCGCCCCCGGCGCGGAAGCCGCACCCGCCGCCGCATGAGGCGGCTCGGCGGCCGAACGGCACACCGCGGGTCAGGCGATCACGCGGCTGGCGGGGATTGACGCCACCGGGGCGCGGCATGCTACTGGTCGGTATCCACGCGCCGTCCACCGGGGAGAGCGTCCATGAAGCTGATGTGGTTCCATCTGATGCCGTATACCGAGCTGCCGGAGGATTTCCGGGACCACAATCCCTCGGTGTGGGTCGATATCCATTCCTCGCTGTTCGACCCGGCGCGCGCGCATCACATGTACAACGACTTCATGGACGAGCTCGAATACGCAGCCGACTGCGGGTTCGATGCGGTGTGCGTGAACGAGCACCATTCCAACGGCTACGGGCTGATGCCCTCGCCCAACCTGATCGCGTCCTCGCTGGCGCGGCGCACCACCGATACCGCGATCTGCGTCATGGGCAACTCGCTCGCGCTGTATAATCCGCCGACGCGGGTTGCCGAAGAATTCGCCATGATCGACGTGATCTCCGGCGGGCGGCTGATCGCGGGCTTCCCGGTCGGCACGCCGATGGATACCTGCTACGCCTACGGCACCAACCCGAGCCAACTCCGCTCCCGCTACCTGGAAGCGCACGACCTGGTGATGCGTGCCTGGCGGGAGAAGGACACCTTCGCCTTCAACGGCCGCTACAACCAGCAGCGCTACGTCAATATCTGGCCGCGCCCGATCCAGCGCCCGCATCCGCCGATCTGGATCCCGGGCGGCGGGTCGGTCGAGACCTGGCAGTGGTGCGCCGAGATGGACTACGTCTACTGCTACCTGTCCTACTACGGCTACAAGGCCGGCCAGGCGCTGATGGACGGATTCTGGAACGAAATGGCCCGGCTGGGCAAGGACCGCAACCCGTACCGCGCCGGCTTCCTGCAATTCGTCGGCGTGGGCGAAAGCCGCCAGCATGCCTACGACCTCTATTCCGAAGCCGCCGAGTATTTCTACGGCCGCTGCCTGCATGTCGATCCACGCTGGGCGACCCCGCCCGGCTATGTTTCGGAGGCGACGCAGGCGGCCGGGATCAAGAGCCAGGTGCAGCAGGCGGCCGGCGCCGGCGCCATCGGCTCCACCTCCGGCACCCGCTTCGGGTCGGTAGCGCGCGAGATGGATGCGATCGTGGATCGCGGCTACGTCATCATCGGCTCGCCCGACGACGTGACCGAGCAGTTGCGCGAAGTGGCGCGCAACCTGAACGTCGGCCACCTGATGCTGCTGTTGCAGTTCGGGAACATGGGCAAGCAGGTCTGCCGGGCCAACACGAAGCTGTTCGCCGAGAAGGTCATGCCGAACCTCAAGGGCATGTTCGGCGAATGGGAAGACCGCTGGTGGCCGCAACCGATGGGCCGCGCGCAGCGGGCCGAGGTGCCGGCCTTCCTGCCCAAACTGGCGGCAGAATAGGCGCCGCCGGGCCGCCGCGGCGACCCGGCCGTTTCCCGAAGGCGCCGGTTCTCGCCGGCGCCGGTCCCCTCGACGGACAGAATTGGAGAGCCGGGGTGAGCGAACCCGAAACCACGACCATCGACATCAACGGCTTCGCCACCCGCGTCTGGCGTAAGGGATCGGGGCCGAAGCTGGGCTTCCTCGCCGGCCTCGGCGGACTGCCGCGCTGGATGCCGTTCCTCGACCGCCTGGCCGAGAGTCGCACGGTGATCGTGCCATCCCTGCCCGGTTTTCCGGGCGGCGATCGCGGGCATTCCGTGCTCGATACGCATCTCGACTGGCTGCTGGCGATGCGCGCGACGTTGGACGCGGCAGGGCTGACGGGCGCCGACCTGGCGGGGTCGTCGGTGGGCGCCTCGCTCGCCGCCGAGATGGCGGCGGTCTGGCCTGCCAGCGTGCGCAGGCTCGCGCTGATCGCCCCGTTCGGCCTGTTCGACGAGGCCGATCCGCCGACCGATCCCTGGGCCCAGCGCGCCGACACGGTGCCGGGGCTGATGTGCGCCGATCCCGAGATCTGGAAGGCGATGAAATCCGTCCCGGACGGCGCCAACTCGATCGAATGGCCGATCGAACAGACGCGCGCGTCGGAAGCCGCCGCGCGCATCTTCTGGCCGCTCGGCAACACGCGGCTGGAGAAGCGCCTGCCGCTGATCGCCGCACCCACACTGCTGCTCTGGGGCGCCGAGGATAAGATCATGCCGCGCAGCTACGCCGACCGGTTCCGCACGGCGATCGCGGGACCGACCGAGCTGCAGGTGATCGCGGACGCCGGGCATCTGGCCGAGCTTGACCAGCCGGACGCGGTGGCGCTGGCGATCCTCGGCTGGATGGCATAGAGAATCGGGCCATGACCCTCGATCCCGACGTCATGCTGGTCCTGGAAATGATTCGCCTTGCCGGCCGGCCTCCGTTCGAGCAGCTCACGCCGGGCGAGGCGCGCGAAGCCTACATGAAAAGCCGCGCCGTGCTGCAGCCGGAACCGGAAGCAGTGGGCGAGGTCCGCGCGCTCGATGCACCCGGTCCGCGCGGGCCGGTTCCGCTGCGGCTGTACCGGCCCGCGGGAACGGCCGCCGGCCCCCTGCCCGCGCTGGTGTACTACCATGGCGGCGGCTGGCTGCTGGGCGGGCTCGATTCGCACGACGTGGTCTGCCGCCGGTTCGCCAATGCGGCGGGCTGCGTCGTGGTCTCGGTCGATTATCGCATGGCGCCGGAGCACAAATTCCCGGCCGCGGTCGAGGACAGCGCGGCGGCAACCCGGTTCGTCTGCGATCAGGCGGGCGCGCTCGGCATCGATGCCAGGCGGGTCGCGGCGGGTGGGGATTCCGCCGGCGGCAACCTCGCCGCGGTGATGGCGCTGATGGCGCGCGACGGGGCGCTGCCGCCGCTCGCGTTCCAGTTGCTGATCTATCCCGCGACCGACATGGCGATGACGACGATTTCGTCGCAGACGATCACCTCCGGGGTGCCGCTGACCTCGGGGACGATGAAATGGTTCATCGACCACTACATGCAGAGCGACGCCGACCGGATCGACTGGCGCGCCTCCCCCATCCGCGCAGCCAGCGTCGCCGGCACGGCGCCGGCGCTGGTGCTGACGGCCGCGGTCGACCCGTTGCGCGACGAGGGGCTCGCCTATGCGCAGCGGCTGGAACGCGAGGGCGTGCGGGTGACGAGCGTGCACCTGTCGGACCAGATCCACGGCTTCCTCAGCATGGGCAAGGTGATCCATGCCGCCGACACGGCGATCGACATGATGGCGGCGGTGCTCCGCCGCGCGCTGGCGGGCTAATCCCCGGCGTCGCTGCTTGCAGCGCGGGGCGAACGGCGGCTTGCAGCGCGGGGCGAAGGCTGGTGTCGTGCGGCACCCGGGGAGGCCGCCCATGAACCAGACAGCAGCGCCGATGCTCGACGAACTGCCGGAGGGCCGCGCGAGTGGCGCGATCGCCGTGATCTACGAGGAGATCCGGCGCTTTTCCGGCGTGCCCTACGTGTCCTCGATGCAGCGCTACCTGGCGACGACGCCGGGCCTGCTGGAATTCACCTGGGGCGCGCTGCGCCCAGCGATGGCGGCGGGCGCGATCCAGCGGGCGGGCTGGGGCCTCGTCGGGGCGACTTCGCTCGCGCCGTTGCCGCCGATCCCGCTGGCGCTGCTGGCGGCCTGGGGCATCGATGCCGCCGGCCGCGCCGGCATCCGCAACGTCGCCGCGAATTTCGTGCGGGTGGCGCCGGTGAACCTGGTGTTCGGCCGCTGCCTCGGCCTGCTACTGGACGGGGCGCGCCCGGCCGGTGCCGGCTTTGCTCCCGGCTGGACGCCGCCGGCACTGCTGCCGCCGATGCCGGGGAACGTCGACCCCGCCGCATTGGCGGACGATGCGCGGGCGCATTTGCTGCGCTTCGCCTCCGAGTTGGACGGCAAACCCTTCATCCCGGCGCTGTATCGCCAGCTCGCGCACTGGCCAGGGCTGCTGGGTTGGCTCGCCGATCAGGTGGTGCCGCGGCTGGGCGCGCCCGAGATGCGCGCGAGCGGGACAGCGATGCGGGACGCGGCGGCCGCGGCGGCGCCGGCGATCGTCGACCTGCTGCCGGGCCTGCCGCCAGGGCCGGCGCCGGATGCGCCGACCGCGGCGCGGGTGGCGGCGGCGATTGCGCGCTACGGCGTGACCAGCCCGGAGCTGACGATGGTCGGCCAGTTGCTGCTGGACGCGCTGCCGGGCTGACGCGGCGGCAGGCGGACGCACGGGGCCGGCTCAGCAGCGCCCGGCCGGCACCAGCCGCGGGCGGGTATGGCTGCGCACCAGGGCGGCGAACAGGCGCAGCGCATCCGGCCCGCCGCGGTCGGCGAGATGGCCTGCGTCCATTTCCGAAGCCAGGTCCTCGGCCTGTCCCGCGATCGTCTCCACGGCGCGGTGCAGTGCCTCACGCGTGACGGCAAGCTGCGTCTCGTCGGATAGCGTATTCCAGTCGGCGTTCATCGGCGGCGGGTCCAAGGCAAGCCATTCTGGCAAAGCAATGCCGCGGAAGACGGAGGGCGCGCGCGGTCGGCGCCAGTTTGGTGCCAGGCGGTTAAGCGAAGGTTACCTGCACCGGCGGCAGCGGCGGGAATTCCACCGTCACCGTCCCCGGTGCGTCCAGCCACACCGGCGGCGTCACGCTGCCGAGCAGCACCACCTGCCCGGCGCGCAACCCGCCGAACGCCGCGGCGACCGAGGAACCGGCGAGCCAGGCCAGCCAGTTCAGCGGATGGCCGAGCAGGTCGGCCGCCTCGCCGCGATCGCCGCTCCACCCCGTCGATCGCCAGGCGGCCGCGCAAGCGTCGGCGACGTCCAGCGTCGCGCCAGTCGCCGGTCCTCCCGGCCCGGTCGCCGCGCCCAGCACGGCGGCGGCGTGGAAGACCTGATCGGCGATCAGGGTCGGCGTGCCGAGGTCGGCCAGGTCGCCGTAGCGGTTCTCGACGATCTCGATCGCGGCGAAGAACTCGCCCACCGCGGCGGCGGCGGCCTCGGCCGTGCACGGGCCGGGCGGCAGGTCGCGGGCCAGCCGCACCGCGATCTCGCACTCCACGCCGGGATTGACGAAGTCGGCGAAGCGCAGCACGGCGCCGCTGCGCGTGCAGGCCGGCAACCGGCATGAAGCCGGCGGCCGGGCCGGACAGGCCGAGATACTCCTGCATCCGGCGCGCGGTGGCGCCGATCTTGAAGCCGCCGGCGGGTCTGCGCCGAGCTGCCGCGCCAGGGCGCGTTGCGCCGCCGCGCCCTCGGCCTCGGTCCGCGGGGCGATCGCCGGCGGCAGCGGCGCACCGGCCGCCGCCCGCTGGCGCGTCGCGTGCAGCGCGGCGGCAGCCGCGGTCGGCATCGTAACCGTCATGCGCGCCGCGTCAGTTCATACAGCGCGACCGCGGCGGCGGCGGCGACGTTCAGGCTTTCCATCGCGCCCGGCATCGCCAGGCCGGCAAGCTCGTCGCAGGTCTCGCGGGTCAGCCGGCGCAGCCCCTCGCCCTCGGCGCCCAGCACCAGGGCCACGCGCCGCCCGGCGAAGCGCGGGCCCGGACAGCGGCGTCGGCCCGCCGGCATCGAGCCCGACCGCCCAGCAGTCCGCCGCCTTCAGCGCGACCAGGGTGCGGGCGATGTTCACCGCGCGCAGCAGCGGCATGGTCTCCAGCGCGCCGGAGGCGGCCTTGGCGAGCGCGCCGGTTTCCTCGGGCGCGTTGCGGTCCTGGGTGATCACCGCGGCGCGCCGAAGGCGGCGGCGCGAGCGCAGGATGGCGCCGACGTTGCGCGGGTCGGTGACCTGGTCCAGCACGACGATCGGGCCGGGGCGCTCCAGCACGTGCTGCAGGCTCGGCGGCGCCAGCGGATCGGCCAGCAGCGCCGCGCCCTGGTGCGCGATGTCGCGGCCCAGCAGGTGATCGAGCCGGGCGCGGTCCGACGCGTTCCGGTGGCGAGCGGCCAGGGCTGGGGCCAGCGCGCGGTGAGCGCGGCCTCGGCCTCCTCGGTCAGCATCAGGCGGCGCAGGCGGCGTGCCGGGTTGGCCAGCGCGGCGGCGACGGCGTGCTGGCCGTACAGCCAGACCGTGCCGCGCGGGGGCGGGCGGGGGACCGGGCGGCGTAGAGGGACGATGCGGGCCGCGGGCGTGCAGCCGCTCCCCAGTGGGCGGCGCGGGAGCGCGATCCAGCCCGTTCGGATCGGCGGGCGGGCGGGGGCCGTCACGCCGGGGCGGGCGGCCCGGGGCGAACGCCTCCCTGCCGCGGTCGTCGCCGCGGTGTCCGTCCGCCGGACGGGCCTCCGGGCGGGGCCGGTCGGCGGCACCTGCGAGCGGGCGGTCATCGGGGCGCGGGCGGCGATCGGGTCCCCGTGCGTCGGGCCCGGTACGGGTGGCGCCGCGCGGCGGACCGAACGGGCGCGGCTCGTCCCGGCCGTGACGGCCGGGACCGCCACCGGGGCCCCCACTGGCGCCCCCATTGGCGCCCCCACCGGGTCCCTGCGGCCCGCTACCGTGCCGGGGCCGGTCGTGGCGGGGATGCTCCTGCCGCTGCGGCCCATCCGAGCGCGCCCCATCCCAGCGCGTCCCGTCCGGCCGCGAAGGCCGCGGCGCGCCGTCCCGGCTGGGCTTGTCCGATCGGGCGGGACCGGGGCCGGGATGGCTTGCGCGATCCTCGCCGGTGGCGGCTCGGAACGACCCGGTGCGCTGCGCTCCGGGGCCGCCGGAGCTGCGAAACGGGCCGCGATCGGAGGACGGGCGGCCGGGGCCGCCATGCCGGTTATGGGGGGGCTTCATCGCTGCCGGTATAGAGACAACCCGGGGTGCTGCCCAGACCGCACGGTCCGGGCCCCTCCGGCGCGGTTCGCCGGCACTTCTCATTTTGCGGGTCATGCGCGCATCACTGGGTCATTTTGGCGGTCATGCGCGTATGACCAGGGCGCGCAGCGGGCAGCACGTTCCGCCACGGCGGCACCTGGTTTTGCGTTGCGCCCGCCCCTTCGCCGGCAAGACGAGACTTCTCTGCCGGATACCGATCCAAGCCCTGGGGGATGTTAGCCGCTACCGGATTTATGGTTCGATATCGCAACAATATGGGCGTGCGTCGACCACACGCGCTCAGCCCCGAATTTGCGGGCCATCCGAAAGCCACAGCCCCGCGCACCCGCGCCAGACCGGCCGCTTGTTGCGCCCACAAGGGGCGGTCAGACGCGACAGCGCGATGAGGTCCGTCAGGGAAACGTGCTTCGACCGCGCGCCGGGCACCAGGATCACCGGCCGGTGTCGCCGCCGTGCGGCGGACAGCAGCCCGCGCGATCCACCCCGAGCATCCAGTCCAGCGGGTGCAGGATCGGCGGGGGCGGGATCGGCGGCCAGCAGGGCGGCCATCGCAGCGTCCCGATCGCACCGCGCCTGATCGTCGCGCGCCTGGTCGAGCGCCGCCTGTTCGCGCAAGGCGTTCCGTTCGCGTATCTCGGCGATACGCTCGGCCAGCCAGACGAGAAAGGCGGTAAAACGGTCGAGGAGGAGGGCGGGGATCATGTGTGCGAACATATGTAGAACGTTTGCTCGGAGCGAGGCAAGAGATTTCTACGGCCGGCAGCAATTCTCATTTCGCCGGGCCTGCGCGCATGACCAGGGTGCGCGGCAGGACGCACGTCCGCCAGGGCGGGACGGCGGCACAAAGCAGGGTCGGAAGCCCGCGGCGGCGGCGGTCTTCTCCGTGCCTCCGCGCTGGAACGTGCTTTTGCGTTGCCCCCGCCCCCTCGCCGACAAAACGAGAAGGGCTGCCGCGCCGGGACGTTCGTTGACAAGCACGCGGCAATGGCATTAGTCCGCCGGCTCCGGTGCGGAGGGGTGCCCGAGTGGCTAAAGGGGACGGACTGTAAATCCGTTGGCGCACGCCTACGTTGGTTCGAATCCAACCCCCTCCATACCCGTCCTGGCAGGGCGTTGAAGTAGCAGGAAGATCAGGCAAAACATCGGGTTGCGGCCGCCGAGGTGACACAACATGGTGGCCCAAATGCCCCTGATGATGGCGCGCCCTTACCGCCGCCCCAAGACTGACACCTACAGCGGCTCATGAGGCCCCGGTGTGCCACCCGGCCAGAAATCACTGTCGGCCGCACCCTCATCGACTCCCAGAACTCAATTCTAGCCGCGCCGCGGGCACCCTCGCCGCCCTACCTGCCGTCTGCCGACGACACCTTCCGCGTGGCCGGTCCGAGGGCATAATCCAGCGCCTCCGCCATGGTGACCGCATTGCCGCGCCGCTCACTCATCGCCGCCGCCAACGTCACCAACGCGCGTCGTCCCGCCGTTCCCCGCCGCAGCAACAGCGCGGCTTGGTCCCTCGATCCCTTCGGTCGCCCGCGCGGCGGCTGCTTGGGCCGCTTCGGCGGCTTCGGCCCGCGTGGCAGCGGCGGCAGCCCGGCGTCGGCGCGGACGCAATCGGCGATGGCGGGCGTGGCGGTCGGCCCCGGCGCCAGTCGGGCGGCAATGCCTTGGGCCTCTTGCGCTGGCCCGCCCGCCCCCCTATGTCGAGTTTCGACATGGACATACATGAACCGCGAATCACTGGCCCCACGCTCAAGGTGCTTGGCACCTTGCTGGGATCCACGCGTGACGAGCTCTCGGGCGCCGAGATCGGACGCGCGACCAAGCTCGGCTCAGGCACCCTGTATCCGATCCTGAACCGCCTGGAACACGCGGGTTGGGTAGAGAGCCGCTGGGAGACCGAGGACCCGCGGGCACTGGGAAGGCCGCGAAGGCGGTTCTATCGAGTCACCGGGCTTGGCGCTCAGCGCGCTAGATCAGCCGTCAGGGACCTTGAGTTGGCCTTCGGGAGGCTCGCGTGGGCCTGATCTCAACCACTGTACACGCCGTCGTCGGTATTGTCGGAGCCGCACTGGCCAGCTTAATCGCTGACGATGTGAAAGAGTGGGCGCCGAGAATTGCTGAGCGCCTTGTCAGCCGCGCCGTCAGTCGGCTGCCCTCAGAGGATCGGGAGCGTAAGGGGGAAGAGTGGCGCAGCCATGTGAACGACACCCCGGGTACCCTAGCCAAACTGTGGCAGGCTGCTGGCTGTATTCCGGCATCGCGGACGATCACGAGGGATCGGCTCCGACCGGAGCCAGCTTGGCTACTAAAGGCGGCCGACGGCCTAGTCTCCTGTACTGCTAGGATGGAATAGTATATTTTGCTTCGCGGCCTGCGCAAGCATTTGTCAGGTAAGTGGCCAAGTGATGAGTGCAACACGGTTCTCCGGGCGGTCAGGTTGCGGCTAGAGCCAGAACTGCGTGCAGTCGTGCGGAGAAATTTCGAGCAGGGACCCCGCCGAACGCAAGCCCTTGCACAAGAGGCGGAGCAAACCTTGAAGCGGGTCTTGGGAGACATGATTCGCGAGACCGAGCAGTCAGCTCACGTGGGTGAGCGCCAGGACTCTCGTGCCGGTCACGGGTCGAACCACGACACGCCTGCGGGCTTGTCTCGCGAGTGATCTCCGCGGCCGACTATCCTCCCGTCCCCTTGGGACCGACAGAGCGGCGATGGGGCCGTGGACGCAACCAAACAGCTCCTATCACCGTAGCCCGCCGTCAGAACATCGCCTGACGCCGACTACCGCCACTTCAGCTCCAAGCCCGGCACGCTTTCCTGAACAAGATATGATACGAAACCGACCAGCCGCGCCGCGAGCCTCGTCCGGCCCCGCGAGCCGCGCGGTTGGTCCCCGCGCACCCGCCGCGTCCCGGGTCATCCTCTCAGAGCATGAAAAGCAATCGCTCTTATCGCGAAGTCTGGCGGCGAGAACCCGGACAGAAGAAATATTCAACCGCAGATGTACGCTGATGCACGCAGATGCCCCGTGCCGCTGCAGCGATCCCGGCCGACCTCGCGCGACAGAAGATGCTGCCGGCCGGCCGGTCCGCTCGGGCCATCTGCGTGCATCAGCGTACATCTGCGGTTGAAATCCCTGTGCTTCCTTGCGCCGGCACGAGGCAGGGAAGCCGAACCCGGCCCGCTGCCGCTCGACCCGCCGCCGCCACCGTGCAACAGGGTTCGCAATAAGAGCGAAAGAAATCGAACTTGCGAAAGAATGCCCGTTGAAAGTGCTCGGATTTTCGGGCGATTTCGACGGCTCGCGGGCGTTCTTTTGCAAACTCTCAGGATCGTCATCGCGGCGGCCGTGTAACACTCTTGTCCGCCTTCCCGCGCCTGCCAAAGTTTCAGTCATCCCGGGCCATCCAGCTCCGAGGCAGAGTAAGGGACGCAAACAACCATGGACAAAGACCGCATCGAAGGCGCCGGCAAACAGGCCAAGGGCGCGATCAAGAAGGCCGTGGGCAAAGTGACGGGCGATGCCAAGACCCAGGCCGAGGGCCAGGCCGAACAGACCGAAGGCAAGATCCAGAACGCCGTCGGCGGGCTCAAGGATGCCGTGCGGGACAAGCTGTCCCACTAGTGGTCCGAGGCCAGCGCCTGCTACCGGGCGTCGGCTGAATTGGCCCGCCAAAACAAGCTCGTGCTCTGATCCATGCTGAATCATCTGGTCATGTCAGAGCACGAGCACCTCACGGCGCTGAGTTTGCGGTGATATTGTCGCTGACGTGCGCGCCCGATCCGGCACGGTCAGCGGAGTAGCAACCCCCGCAGCATCAACGATTGGGGGCATATCGGCTCACAGCCGTCCCGCTTTCGGATGACATGATAGCGATCGGACGTCGACAGAAGGGCCCGGGCGAACCGGGCCCTTCTATTGCGCGACGTCCCCCGGCGCGCCGCCCAGAAGGGTCGCGTGCACCGCCTCCCACGCCGCCCGATCAGGCGCACAGATCAGGCCGCCGTCCGTCCGCGCCGGGACATAACCCATCCCGTCGAACTGCGCCGAATAGCCGCCTGCTTCCTGATGCAACAACCAGCCCGGGGCATGGTCCCACGGCAGCAGGCGGTGGTACACCAACAGATGGCAGCCACCGGAGGCCGCCAGCCGGTACTCGTGCCCGGCACAGCGGTAGTTCCACGACGCCGCCAACTGCGGCAGCCGCGCCAGCATGTGCGAGCGCATCGGTTCCGGCAGGAACTGCCACGACACCGCCCCGCTCATCCGCCCCGGCACATCACCGGCCGCGACCCGCAGCGGCGCCCGCGCGCCGTCCGGGTCTTCCACCCAGGCCCCCTGCCCCGCCACGGCGAGCATGGTGTCGTCGCCCATGGGATCGTAGATCGCCGCCATCACCACCCGGCCGCGCAGGATCGCCGCCGCCATCACCGCAAACAGCGGCACGCCGGCGGCGAAATTGAACGTCCCGTCCAGCGGATCGACGACGAAGGCAAGCTCCGCCTCCGCCAGCCGCGGAAGCAGCGCCGGATCGGCCGCTGTCGCTTCTTCCCCCACGACCAGCGCCCCGGGCCAGCGCGCGGCAATGCCGGCGGAGATGACCCGTTCCGAAGCCTCATCGGCATCGGTCACAAGGTCGAGCGGCCCGGATTTCTGCCGCACCGCGCCCGGCGCAAGCCGGCGGAACCGCGGCAGGATCTCGGCCCGCGCCGCCGCCCGCAGCAGGGCCGCGAGCGCCGAGGCATCCGCGCGATCGAAGCTCATGCCAACCGCTCGAACCGCGCGCGGTCGGCGGGCAGCAGCCGCACCTTCATGTGGATCGCTTCCGCATCGTCCTGCCGCTCGACCACCTCGCCGTGCTCGTGCAGCCAGGCGATGCGCGCGCCCTCGGTCGGCGCCAGGTCGTAACTGGCAAGTTCCATTCCGGCTGCGATCCGCGCATCGATCGCGGCCAGCAGCGCGCCCAGGCCCTCGCCGGTGATGGCCGAGACCGCGACCGATCCGCCCCGTTCCGGGACCGATGCCACGCCGCCCAGCAGGTCCGCCTTGTTCAGCACTTCGATCGTGCGCGCCGACCAGTCCTGGTCGAGTGTTCCTTCCGCCGCCAGTCCTTCCAGCACCGCGACGACGTCGGCGCGCTGCGCGGCGCTGTCCGGATGCGCGGCATCGCGCACGTGCAGGATCACGTCGGCCTCGGCGACTTCCTCCAACGTGGCGCGGAAGGCGGCCACCAGCTCGGTCGGAAGTTCGCTGATGAAACCGACGGTGTCGGAGAGGATCGCCCGCCGACCGGACGGCAGCCGGAGGCCGCGCATGGTCGGATCAAGCGTGGCGAACAGTTGATCGCGCGCCGTCACTTCCGCGCCGGTCAGCGCATTGAACAGGGTCGACTTGCCGGCGTTGGTGTAGCCGACCAGCGCGACCATCGGGAACGGCACCCGCCGCCGCGCGCTGCGATGCAGCCCGCGGGTGCGGCGGACGTGTTCGAGTTCGCGCTTGAGCTTGACGATACGATCGCCGATCAGACGCCGGTCCGCCTCGATCTGCGTCTCGCCCGGGCCGCCGAGGAAGCCGAAGCCGCCGCGCTGGCGTTCCAGATGGGTCCAGGAACGAACCAGGCGGGAGCGCTGGTATTCGAGATGCGCCAGCTCGACCTGCAACGTACCCTCGGCGGTGCGGGCGCGTTCGCCGAAGATATCGAGGATCAGGCCGGTGCGGTCGATCACCTTGCAGCCCCAGGCGCGTTCCAGGTTGCGCTGCTGCACCGGCGACAGCGCGGCATCCAGAATGGCGACGGTGACCTCGTGTTCGGCCATCGCCGCGCCCTGGGCAGAAACCTGTCCTTCCCCGAGCAGGGTCGCCGGGCGGCGCATGCGCAGCGGCACGATCGCCTGGTGGACGACGACGAGGCCGATGGAGGCGGCGAGCCCCACCGCCTCCGCCAACCGGGCCTCGGCCGCACGGCTCGCCTCCGCCCCGTCCCGCGCATGGGGTTTCTCCCAGGGCAGGATCACGGCCGCACGGGTGGGGGCCGGCCTTGTCGCGCCGGGAACGGCCATGGGACGGGCCGACCGCTCAGCCGCCAGCCGGAGCCATCTCGCGCACCGCAGCGGGCGCGGTCAGGGTGGTGCTGCCCTCGGCCTTGGCGGCATCGAAGAGCTGGATGGGGGCGCCCGGCATGACGGTGCTGATCGCGTGCTTGTAGACGAGCTGGGTATGCCCGTCACGCCGCAGCAGCACCGAGAAATTGTCGAACCAGGTGATGATGCCCTGCAGCTTCACGCCGTTGACCAGGAACACGGTCACGGGGGTCTTGTTCTTCCGCACGTGATTTAGGAAAACGTCCTGAACGTTCTGCGCTTTCTCGTTGGCCACGGGAATGATCCTTCTTGTTGTCGCGGTTTGTGGAGCGGCGTCCCCGCACGCGTGGCAGACCTCGCGGGGACCGGGTGCAGTCTATCAGCCGTGCCCTGGCAGGCAAGCACCAGGTTCGGTGCTCGAAAAAGCCTGGATCAGGGACATGGCATCTGGGAAATGGAGGTGGTGGCCGGCAAGTTCAATGCCTCCGTCGTGTTCCGCATCGCCGAGCAACACTGCGGTCACACCGGCGGCGCGTGCCGCCTGCATGTCGGAGGCGGTGTCGCCCACGTACCAGACGGTGGGGCTCGCCGGCACGCCCATCCGCTCCAGCGCGAGGCGCAGCGGCGCCGGATCCGGCTTGTCCGCAGCGGCATCGCCGGCGCCGATCACGGCGGCAAACCGGTCCTGCCAGCCGAGATGCGCGACCTCGGCGCGCAGATAGCGGCCGGTCTTGTTGGACACGACCCCCTGCCGCGCGGTCGGCAGCGCGAGGATCAGTTGCTCGATCCCCGGCAGGGGCGTGACGTGGTGCAGGTGGCAGGCCTCCAGGGTGACGTAGAAAATGTCGCGCGCGCGGGTCCATTCCGGCCCGAACAGCAGAGGAAAGCTGTCGCGCATGGAGGTACGGACGCGGGCGCGCGTCTCCTCAAGGGTCCAGGATGGCAGCCCGAACGCGGAAAAGGCGGCGTTCAGCGCCGCCGCGACGCCGGCCCAGGCATCCACCAAGGTGTTGTCCCAATCATACAACAGATAGGTCGGCGGCGGCGGTGCGGCGGAGGGAAGCATGCGAGCCCGGCGGTGGCAGTGTTCTTGTTCAACAGCAATGATAAATCCCGGCCCGGCTCCGGACCAGGGTGGCCTGGTGGTCCGGTGCCGACGCCTGCTTCGAGGCGTTGGCCGAATTGGCCCACAAAATCAGGCTGGTGCTCTGACGCATGATGAATCACCTGTTTGTGTCAGAGCACTAGCCCCCCGTATAGAGATGCGGCCAGCGCTGCCGCACCACCGGGCTGTCGGAACTGTAGGCGAGGCAGGTGTTCAGGATTTTCGGCGCGCCGCCGAAATGCTGGCTGATCCGCGCGTCCAGCTTTTCCCCGTCCGGACCCGGCTCGCGCGCCACTTCGCGCTGGGCGCGGGCGGGCTTGATGGTCTGGTACGCGGTGGTGGCCATCTGTTGCAGCAGTTCGCGCAGATGGGTGCAGCCCACCGTGCCGCCCACCTTGGCGGCGGCGGCCTTGAGGAAGCCGCCGCCGATCACCAGCCCCTCGAGCCGGGTGAAATTCGGCGCCGCCTGCGGGCAGACGCCGTAGGGGGCGTAATCGGTCGCAGCCTCGACGGCGACGATGCGCATGTCCTCGTCGATCGTGAGGCGCATCCACATCCCGTGCAGCGGTTCCCCGGCCGAGATGGTGCCGCGGTTTTCGTTCGGGAAGCTGTAGGTCTTGGTGTCGGTGAGCTGCGCCTCGATGTCATAGAGCCCGTCGGCCCGGCGGTAGCCGTTGAGGACGATCGTGCGGGTGTGCAGGGCCTCGCGCGGGGCGGGCGGGCTGAGCGGCATCGGCGGCGGCTCCGTATTGCGGTGCAGCATTCCACTATGGGGCCGTGCGTGACCGGGGCAAGGGCGAAGGCGGCATGGCAGGGTTCCGCGGCGGGCGCTCCCCCTCTCCCAGGGCAATCGCGTTGCTGCCAAATGCGATTGCCCTGCCCCCTCCCCGGTCCGACATTGCCGGCCCCCAGGGCGGCTTGTAGGCTCCGGCGGTGGCCCCGAGGGACGGCCCGAGGGATGGCAGGGACCGCGACGGCAGGAATTGCACACATGAGCAAGCACGTGGTGGCGCGGGCCGCCGACATCCCGCCGGGCGGGCGCAAGCTGGTCACGGTGCGCGGCCGGCCGATCGCGGTGTTCAACCTCGGCGGCACGTTCTACGGCCTGCTCAACCGCTGCCCGCACCAGGGCGGCCCCATGTGCGAGGGCGTGCTGACCGGGCTGATCGAGGCCGACACCCCGGGCACCTACCGCTACTCGCGCGAGGGCGAGGTCCTGCGCTGCCCCTGGCACGGCTGGGAGTTCGACATTCGCACCGGCCGATCCTGGTGCGACCCGGAAAAGGTCACCCTGCGCAACTACAGCGTGGAGGTCGCGCCCGGGCAGCGCGTGGTCGAAGGCCCGTACGTCGCGGAAACGATCCCGGTGACGGTCGAGGAGGAGTACGTGGTGGTGGAGGTCTGATCCTTCATTCCTCCGGCAGCCCCGCTTATTCCTCCGGCAGCCCTTGGCCGGGCGACAGCTCCAGCCACATCGCGTTCAGCGCCGCGAAGGCGGCGGCGAAGCCCAGTCCCAGCACCCAACTGAAGTACCACATCGTCCGGCCTCCTCAATACGCGGTATGGCTGTCCGCCTCGATCGACGCCGCCGTCACCGGGCCGCGCAGCACGCGATAGACCCAGGCGGTGTAGGCCAGTACGATCGGCAGCAGGATCGCGGTCACGCCCGCCATGATCGCCAATGTCGCCTCGCTGGACGAGGCGTCCCACACCGTGAGGCCGGCGTTCGGATCGAGCGAGGACGGCAGCAGGAACGGAAACAGGCTCACCCCCGCGGTCGCGATGATGCCCGCCACGCCGAGCCCGCTCGCCACGAACGTCAGCCCCGGATGGCGCGTGCGCAGCAGCAGGATCGCGCCCAGCACGCCGGCGAACCCGAGCACCGGTGCGGCCAGCATCCACGGATACGCCCCGTAGTTCGCCAGCAGCCCGCCCGGCACCAGCACCACCTGCTTGAGCAGCGGATTGGAGGGCGCATCGGCCCCGGCGAAATGCGCCACCGCATAGCCATTCAGCCGCGCCGCCCAGACCCCGCCCAGCGCGAACAGCACCAGCACCACGATCCCGGCGATCCCGCCGGCCCGGCGGGCGCGGACCTGCACCGGCCCTTCGGTCTTGCCCGCCAGCCAGCTCGCCCCGTGCAAGGTCAGCATCGCCACGCTGACCAGGCCGCAGAGCAGGGCGAACGGGTTGAACAGGCCGAAGAACGAGCCGGTGTAGGTCATCCGCAGCATGTCGTCGAAGCGGAACGGCACCCCCTGCAGCACGTTGCCGAACGCGACCCCGAACACCAGCGCCGGCACCAGCCCGCCGATGAACAGCGCCGTATCCCACGTGCCCCGCCAGCGCGCGCCCGGCAGCTTGCTGCGGAACTTGAAGCCGACGGGGCGCAGGATCAGGGAGGCGAGCAGCAGCAGCATCGCCAGGTAGAAGCCGGAAAACGCGACCGCATACAGCGGCGGCCAGGCGGCGAAGATCGCGCCGCCGCCCAGGATCAGCCAGACCTGGTTGCCTTCCCACACCGGCCCCACGGTGTTGATGACGACCCGCCGTTCCAGATCGGTGCGGCCGACGAACGGCAGCAGGATCGCCGAGCCCATGTCGAACCCGTCCATCACCGCGATGCCGATCAGCAGCACCCCGAGCACCGCCCACCACAGCAGGCGCAACATTTCATAAGCGGACATCGCATGCGTCCTTCGTCACTCGGCGGCCAGGGGAACGACAGGTGGAACAACGGGCGGAACAGCGGGCGCACGCGCGGGCCCCGTCGGCTGCGGCTCCGTCTCGGGTCCGGTGCGGATCGCGCGCACCATCAGGAACATCTCCACCACCGCGAGCCCCGAATAGAGCAGCACGAAGCCGGCGAGCGAGATCACCACGTCGGTCGCGCTGATCGAGGAGACGGACAGGAAGGTCGGCAGCACCCCGTCGATGGTCCAGGGCTGGCGCCCGCCTTCGGCCACATACCAGCCGACCTCGGCGGCGACCCAGGGCAGCGGCAAGGACCACAGACAGAGCCGCAGCAGCCAGCGACGCCGTTCCAACTGCCGCTTCGAGGCCTGCCAGAACATCGTCGCGAACAGCGCGATGAAGTAGAATCCGAGCGCCACCATCAGGCGGAAGCTGAAGAACAGCGGCAGCACGGCCGGCACGGTATCCCAGGCGGCGGCCTCGATCTGCGCCGGCGTCGCCTTGGTGACATCCTGCGTGTAGCGCTTGAGCAGCAAGGCGTAGCCGAGATCGCCGACATGCGCCTTGAACGCGGCGAGCGCCGTCGCGTCCACGGGATGCACGCGCAGGCTTTCCATCGCGCCGTAGGCCAGCATGCCGCTGGCGATCCGCCGCCTCGCGACACCGACCAGGTTCTCGATCCCGGCCACCTTGCCGTCGAGCGAGCGGGTGGCGATCATGCCGAGCACGTAGGGGATGCGCACCGCATACTCGGTGCGGCGAGCGGCGATGTCGGGAATGCCGATCACGGTGAAGGCGGCCGGCGCCGGCTCGGTGTGCCAGGCGGCCTCGATCGCGGCGACTTTCATCTGCTGGTTGAGGCTCGCCATGTAGCCGCTCTCGTCGCCGAGCACGACGACCGACAGCGCCGAGGCGAGGCCGAAGCTCGCCGCCACCGTCATCGAGCGGATCGCGATCGCCCGGTGCCGCCCGGCCAGCAGATAGTATGCGCTGATCGACAGCACGAACATCGAACCGACGACGTACCCGGCCGAGATCGTATGCACGAACTTGGCCTGCGCCACCGGGTTGAACACCACCGCCCAGAAATCGCTCACCTCCATGCGCATGGTGGCGAGATCGAAATGCGCGCCCACCGGGTTCTGCATCCAGCCGTTGGCGATCAGGATCCACAGCGCGGAGAGGTTGGTGCCGAGCGCCATCAGGCAGGTCGCGACCAGGTGCTGGATGCGCGTGAGACGCCCCCAGCCGAAGAAGAACAGGCCGACGAAAGTCGCTTCCAGGAAGAACGCCATCAGCCCTTCGATGGCGAGCGGCGCGCCGAAGATGTCGCCGACATAATGCGAATAATAGGCCCAGTTGGTGCCGAACTGGAACTCCATGGTGATGCCGGTGGCGACACCCATGGCGAAGTTGATGCCGAACAGCACACCCCAGAACTTCACCGCGTCGCGCCAGATGGTGCGCCCGGTGGTGACGTAGACGCTCTCCATGATGGCGAGCAGCACCGAGAGGCCGAGCGTCAGCGGCACGAACAGGAAATGATAGAGTGCGGTGA
Source organism: uncultured Pseudomonadota bacterium (assembly GCA_963832525.1). Classification (GTDB taxonomy): domain Bacteria; phylum Pseudomonadota; class Alphaproteobacteria; order Acetobacterales; family Acetobacteraceae; genus JAJZVS01. The sequence continues at coordinate 3,230,614 of CAWHUC010000004.1, read as the reverse complement.
GGCCGAATTGCAGGCGCGAAAGGGTGACGATGTCCATTGCGGTCATCCGTGGCTCAAGACAGCGGCATGAGGGGCGGCGGCCTGGGGCGGGCCGGCGATTCGCGCGAGCGTGTCCACCGAAGTGTGGTGCGCCGGTGTGAAACACAGCAGATAGATCACGGTCAGGGCGGCGAGCTTCGCCGCCACCACCGCACCGAGTTCCAGGAGCAGGCCGCGTGACATGCGGCGTACCTAGCCCGCGGGGCGGCCCGCGACGTTGATCTGGATCAACCGGGGCGGCGAAACGCCGCGCGATGCCGGCCGCTCAGGGCGTGAAAAAGAAATCGCTCTTATTGCGAACCCTGTTGATGGGAGGCCGGGCAGAAGAATCATTCAACCGCAGATGTACGCTGATGCACGCAGATGGCCCGAGCGGACCGGCCGGCCGGCAGCATCCCCGGCCGGCAGCATCCTCGGTCGCGCGAGGTCGGCCGGGATCGCTGCGGCGGCACGGGGCATCTGCGTGCATCAGCGTACATCCGCGGTTGAAACCCCTGTGCTTCCTTGCGCCGGCAGGAGGCAGGGAAGCCGAACCCGGCCCGCTGCCGCTCGACCCGCCGCCACCGTGCAACAGGGTTCGCAATAAGAGCGAAAAAAATCGAACTTGTGAATGAACGCCCGTTGAAAACGCCCGGGTTTCCGGGCGTCTTCGGCGGAAGACGGGCGTTCAATCACAAACTCTCAGGGTTTGCGCGCCGGCCCCATGCGGTCGAAGGCCATGCTGTCCTTGTTGTCGCGCATCAGCATCGACAGTCCGGGCATGGCATCGAGCCCGAGGCCCTGCGGCCATCCCGTCTCCGGGTCGGGAACGACCTTGGGGTAGCTGGCGCCGGCAAGCTTCTCCCACTTCCCGGCGGGCTTCTTCACCTCCACCGCGACCACCGTCGCCTTGAACACCATGCGCACGATCGGGTCTTTCGGCGCGGTGGGCTTGGTGAGGCTGGGGCAGCCGGCGATCATCCGCCAGCCGTTCGCCAGCGCCCAGGCGGTCAGTGCGTCCTTGTCCATGCGACGGCCTTGTTCTGCTGTGGCGGAGCCATTCCTGCGGCAGGACCCTGGTAGGAGCGCCGGTCGGACGTGGCAAGGCCGAGAGCGGCGGGGCCTCTGGCGGACGGCCCCCGGCCGAATGTCATCGATTGCTTACTTTGGTCAATGTATGCTATTTCTTACAAATACGCTCACGAGCAGTCCCCGACAGCATCCGGATGGAGGTCAGCCCCTGAACCTGCGAACTCCTGCCGATATCGGCGCGACGATCCGAGAGAGGCGGCGCAGCCTTGGATGGGACCAAGCCACCCTGGCGGCCAGGGTCGGCGTCAGCCGCCTCTGGGTCAACCAGGTGGAACGCGGCAAGCCGGGCGCAGCGCTGGGACTGGTGCTACGGACGCTCGCCACCCTTGGGATCGCGCTTGACGCGATGATCCCGACGGCCGACCGGGAGCCGCCCAGCATCATCACGCCCGATATTGACGCAATCGTGGCCGCCGCGCGCCGGCGCGAGGCGCCGTGACCGAGCTTGTTGCGCTGCTGGATGGCCGGCAGGTAGGCGTGGTGCGCCATGCGCGCGGTCGCCTGTCGTTTGAATATGCCGACGACTGGCGCGATGCGCGCGGCGCCTACCCGCTCTCGTTGTCTATGCCGCTCGCGGCGCGCGCACATGGGCACGCGGCGATCGAACCGTTCATGTGGGGCCTGCTCCCGGACAACGAGGTCGTGCTGGCACGCTGGGGCCAGCGCTTTCAGGTGTCACCGCGCAGCGCCTTCGCCTTGCTCGGGGCGGTGGGCGAAGACTGTGCCGGCGCGGTGCAGTTCGTCCAACCGGAGCGGCTGGCGGACCTGTCCGATCCGGCGGCGGATGCGATCACATGGCTGACCGACGATGCCGTCGCCGCGCGCCTGCGCGCCTTGCAGGCGGACGCGAGCGCCGGCCGCGCGCCGCAAGACACGGGCCAGTTCAGCCTGGCCGGAGCACAGCCGAAGACGGCGCTGGTGTTCGACGGACAGCGTTGGGGTGTGCCGGCTGGTCGGACACCGACCACGCATATCCTGAAGCCGCCAAGCGGAATACTCGACGGCCACGTGGAGAACGAGCATTTGTGCCTCGCACTCGCCCGCGCGCTGGGGTTGCCGACCGCACGCTCAGAACTCCGCCGATTCGGCGACGTGACCGCAATCGTGATTGAACGTTACGATCGAGTACGTGTCCAGGAACTGGCCGCGGCACGAGCGGCGGAGACGGCCATGCACGCCGCGTCGGATGCGCCGGATTCCGCCGCCAAGGCTGCCGCCGCAGCAGTAGACGCGGCGAACCTGGCGGCGTTTGCCCGGACCACACCAATCTTCCGCGTCCATCAGGAGGATTTTTGCCAGGCGTTGCGGCACCATCCCGCTCGAAAATACCAAAACGACGGCGGTCCGGGGCCGCGCGATATCGTCGCATTGCTGCGAGCCGCGGTCGGCGACGCCGCCGGGAAACGCGGGCATGAGACCCAAGGCGCGGCCGACGAGGATGTGGCGACATTCCTCGATGGGCTGCTCTTCAACTGGCTGATTGGAGGCACCGATGCGCATGCGAAGAACCATGCACTCCTGATTGGCGGCGGCGGGCTGGTGCGGCTGGCACCGTTCTACGATCTGGCGAGCATCCTCGGCCATCCCGGTATCGACTCCGCGAAGGCGCGGCTGGCCATGAAGATCGGACACAGCTATCGGCTGCACGCGATCGGCCTCGATGACTGGCGGCAGCTCGCGCGAGACCTGCGCTGGAACGAGGACCGCCTGATCGCCCGCCTGCGCGGAATGGCTCGGGCGCTGCCCGATGCGCTCGCCGATGAAGCCGCCCGACTCCAGGCGACGGAACTGGCACATCCGGTCGTCCCTCGCCTGCAAGCCGCGCTGACCAAACGTGCACGAGCCGTCGTGCCCTGACCGGGTGCCTCCCCGCCCACGCCCACCACCGCCCGCGCCGTATTGGACTCGCGCGCCTACCCATGAGTATCCTCCCCCGCAGCATACCGAAGGGGGGACCAAGCGGATGACCGACGTGGCCTGGACCGAGACCACCCTGCGCATCGCCGGCACCAACATGCACCTCAGCCGCGCCGGCGCGGGCCGGCCGCTGCTCGTGCTGCACCACGACACCGGCACCCCGGACCGGCTGGCGGTCTATGACGCGCTGGCCGCACGGTTCGACGTGCTGGTCCCGCACCACCCCGGCTGGGGCCGCTCGGAGCGCCCCACCTGGATGCGCAGCGTGCGCGACGTGGCCGCAATGCACCAATGGCTGCTCGCCGAGCTTGGCCTGAAGGACGTGTCCCTGCTCGGCCTCGGCTTCGGCGGCTGGATCGCGGCCGAGATGGCCTCGCTGGCGCCCGCCGATTTCCGCCGGCTGGTGCTGGTCGGCGCGATGGGGATCAAGCCGCCGGAGGGCGACATCCTGGACCAGGCGATCATCAGCTACCTCGCCTATCCGCAGGCCGGCTTCCACGATCCGGCGGCGTTCACCCGCATCTACGGCGACGTCTCCACCGACCAGCTCGAAGCCTGGGACATCGCGCGCGAGATGTGCTTCCGCATCGCCTGGAAACCCTACATGTACAGCCAGACCCTGCCGCACCTGCTGGGCGGCGTGCGCGCGCCGGCGCTGGTGGTGTGGGGCGACGACGACAAGGTGGTGCCGATCAGCGCCGGCCACGCCTATGCGCGCGCCCTGCCGCACGCAATTTTCGAGACCGTCGCGGCCTGCGGCCACTGCGTCGATATGGAACAGCCGGAAGCGCTCGCCCGCCTCGTCACCGACTTCCTCGCCGCCGACTGAACGCCGCCCGCGCCCGAAGGAGGCACGTCCATGCATCTGATGTATTTCACCGAGCAGCCGATGTCCGCCTACGACGCGAAGGCCGGGCTCGACTTTGGTGCCACCGCGCTCACGTTCTCCAACAGCCATTTCGACCCCGTGGCGGGCAGCCGGCTGTATAACCAGTACCTGGAAGACTACATCTACGCCGAGGAATGCGGCGCCGACGGCATCATGCTGAACGAGCACCATAACGCGCCGTTCTGCATGCAGGCCAAGACCAATGTCTTCGCCTCGATCCTGGCGGCCGTCACCAAACGGGTGAAGATCGTCATCCTCGGCAACCCGCTGCCGCTGGCGGAGAATCCCGTGCGGCTCGCGGAAGAGCTGTCGATGATCGACATGATCTCCAAGGGTCGGCTGGTGTCGGGCTTCGTGCGCGGCGGCGGACAGGAGCAGCTCGCGACGGGGGTCAACCCCGCCTACAACCGCGAACGGTTCGAGGAAGCGCACGACCTGATCGTGAAGGCCTGGACCCAGCCGGGCCCGTTCCGCTGGGAAGGCACGCACTACCAGCACCGGGTGGTCAACCCCTGGGCGGTGCCGTTGCAGAAGCCGCACCCGCGCATCTGGATCCCAGGCGTGCTGTCGAAGGAAACCGTCATCTGGACGGCACGGCGGCGCTATCCCTACATCGCGCTGAACACCTCGCCCGAGGCCACCAAATCGATCTGGGACACCTACTCCGCCGCGGCGAACGACGTCGGCTACACCGCGGGGCCGGAGAATTTCGGCTACCTGATCCGCGTGCACGTGCAGGAGACCGAGGAGAAGGCGCTGGAGAACGCGCGCCAGTTCATGTGGATGCAGGGCGAGTTCACCGGCCTGGCGAACCCCGTCTGGGCCAACCCGGCCGGCTACTTCTCCCCTTCCGGCCGGCGCAACTTCGTCGAATTCGCCGTCGGCCGCGCCAAGAACCCGCGCGGGGCCATGACGTTCGAGGAACAACTCGCCAGCACCATGATCATTGCCGGCACGCCGAAGACGGTCATCCCCCGCCTGCGCTGGCTGATCGAGCGCACCAGGCCGGGGATCATGGCGTTCTGGGCCAACGACGGCACGGTCAGTCCCGCGGACACCCGCACCTGCATCCGCCTGCTGTGCCAGGAAGTGATGCCCGCCGTGCGCGACATCGGCAAGGAGCTCGGCCTCAATTCCCCCTTCGAGGCCGATGCGCCCGTCAGCATCGACTACGCCACCGACCTCCGCGTTCCCGCAGCGGCCGCGGAGTAGGCGCCTTCAAGGCCACCCGTCGTTCAGCGGAGCAGTTTCACGACGCAGGTCGCGAGGCGGAGTGCCCGGAGCCATAGCAGCGTCATCAGGAAGAGCCCGAGACCCAGCGCCATACCCACCAGCGCAACGACCCAGGCGTTCGGATCGCGCCGTTGCCAGATGGCCCGAAGGCGCCGCATGCGGCGCCAGAGTTCGGCCAGCCGGCATCGAATCCGATGCAGCATACGCATACCCATCGCGCAACGGCCTGTTGCGCGGGAAATCGGCCGCGCCTCGCCTTGGCTCACCCTACGCCTGCAAGCCGGGGTTCCGCCGGACCCTGAAACACGGCGGGGCGGGCAACGCGCCCGCCCCGCCGCGCGGACTGCCGATCGTCGGGCAGTCCAGCAGGAAAGTCCGGCCGGCTATTCGCCTTCGACGCCGATGGCGTACGCCGTCTCGCCGTGCACGGCATCGTCGCCGACCTTCAAGGTCGCCTCGTCCATGCGCAGCGGGGTGATGAACGAGATCACCTTGAGGATGATGAATGTTATGATGACGTTATAGACGATGATGAAGAGCGCGCCGTAGAACTGCAGCAGAAGCTGGTGCGCGATTGCCGTAGATCAGGCCGGTGACGCTGACGCCCGGCGCATCCTTGTCGGTGCCGATGTATTCCAGCATGTCCGGGCGACGCGAGGATGCCGGTCAGCAGGCCGCCCGTGATGGCCGCGATGCCGTGCGTCGAGAACACGCTCAGCGTGTCGTCCACCTTCATCATCAGCTTGGTCTTCTGCAGCCAGTTCATGCTCATCCAGGGGATGATGCCGGCGCAGATGCCGATGATGATGGCGCCCCAGCCGGTCACGTAGCCGGCGGCCGGGGTGATCGCGACCAGCCCGGCGATCATGCCGTTGACCGCGCCGATGACCGACGGCTTGCCGTAGGCCATCTTGTCGCAGCAGGGTCCAGACCAGCACGCGCGACCGCGGTGGCGGTGTTGGTGTTCAGCACCGCGGCCCCGGCATCGGCGTTGGCGAAGTAGGGGTCACCGCCGTTGAACCCGTTCCAGCCGAGCCACAGGATGCCGCCGCCGACCAACGTGATCAGCAGGCTGTTGGGCGGGAAATGCTCGCGGTCCTGTTGCAGACGCGGGCCGACCATGGCCGCGGCAACGAAGCCCGAACTGGCGGCGGCAAGATGGATGACATAGCCGCCCGAGAAGTCGACCACCCCCATGCTGGCGAGCCATCCGCCGCCCCACAGGCTGAACGCCCCCACGGTATAGGACAGCGTCATCCACACCGGGCAGAAGATCACCCATGCCCTGAAGCTCATGCGTCCGAGCACCGAGCCCGCAAGGATGATCACCGTGATCGCCGCGAACACGAACTGGAAGTAGACGAGCGTTGCCATCGGGAAAGCAATGGGCGGCATGCCCGACGCGGCGGCGGGGATGGTTGCCTGGCCGATACTGAACGCGGCCGACAGCGCGGGCAACGGCTTCCCGAGGAACGGAAACCATTGCGGTCCGAACGCCATGTTGTAGTCGAACAGGACCCAGACGACGAGCACCGAGGCGAACGCGTAGATCGACATGAAGGCCGAGTTGATCGCCCACTTCTTCTTGACGACGCCGCCATAGAGAACCGTGAGGCCGGGAATGCTTTGCAGCGCGACGAACGTTGCGGCCGCCAATTGCCACGCATTGTCGCCGGTATCGAGCCATTTGGGTGAAGGTACGAGCACGGGGTTCCTCCGCTGTTGCCGATGTTCCGACGGCGTCTTCCGCCGAAACGGCAGCTCCCAACTCGCCCGCTGCACGCCTGAAAGCGAGTGACGCCAAGGCGAACCAGTTTCAAGCAAGGAATATGCCACGGGGCGTTGCTGCCGAGCGCCCGATGCGGCACACCCATGGTCCTCGGCGTTACCTGTCGGGACAGGCAGGCGAAGACTCCCTCGTACAGGTCGGATTTCCGCACGAAGCTTGCTCGTTATGGGTACGTTCCCGCCGGTGCTTTGGTTCCGGGCGCTGCCCTTCAGCGGTCCTTGCGAAGGTCATGAAAGCGGCCGGCTGCATAAATATTAAGCAATGTGATCGTCATCTGCCGGTACCCTGAAAATTCGGTTTCGTCATCGCCGCCCTGTAGGACTTCAGATCGCGGCGAGGCCCGCCCGCGCGGGGCGGAACTTGATGCAAGCCGTCCTTCCGGCCACGGCGGGCGTCGCACGCCACCCGCCGGATCATCCAGGTTCCGGACCATCCAGGTTCCGGGCACGTGCTTTGCACTGTCCCGGAAACTGGCTATGGGAGGGGCCCGGCAGGCAGATGCGATCATGTCCCTGACTCGGCCTGGCGGTGGCGATCGCCGCCCTGGCGACATGCGTGGCGACCGCTCCCGTCCATGGGCAGCCCCGCCTGCACGCGCCCCTGATCACCTGCACCAATCCGGCCAGCGGCGCGACCTGGCAGATCAGCATCGACTATGACCGGGCGACCGTGGATGCCAATCCGGCCCGGGTCAGCGACGCCGAAATCTCCTGGCACGACGCCAAGGATGGCGGCAACTACACGCTCGACCGCCACTCCGGCGCGCTGACCGTCATCGTGGCGTCCAGCACCGGCGGCTACTTCCTGCACGATCATTGCCGGTTGCCGCCTTGAACCGCGCGCGCCGGCCGCGCCGTCTCGCCATCGCCGCATCGACGCCCGCAGGACGCCGGCAATCGCCGGCCGCGGGGCGCCGGGTGAGCGACGACCCGGCAACCCCGCGGGCCAGCATCGGCTACCACTCGGCGACCGGTCCGCGCCCGCGCAACGAGGATTTCGCCGGCGCCGTGCTCGGCTCCCGCCCGCCCGCGGAGCGGCGCGACGTGGCGGCGGCCATCGCCGACGGCATCGGCAGCGCCAAAGGCGGGCGCGAGGCGGCGGAGACCGCGGTGCGCGGCTTCCTCGACGGGTTCTGGGACGTGCCCGAGACCATGGAGGTGCGTCGCGCCGGCGCCCGCATCCTCGATTCGCTCAACGCCTGGATCAACGCCCAGGGCCGGCAGGACGCCAACCTTGTCGGCATGGGCTGCACCTTCACCGCGCTGGTGCTGCGCGGCCGGCTCGCGCATCTGCTGCATGTCGGCGACACGCGGGCCTACCGGCTGAGCGACGATCGCCTGGTGCGCCTCACCACCGACCATGTGCGCGACGACCGCGGCAACTCGCCCGTGCTCACCCGCGCGCTCGGCATCGAGGCGGAGCTGCGGCTGGACTACACCAGCCATCCGGTGGCGCTGCACGACCGCTTCCTGCTGTGCACCGACGGGGTGCACGGCGCCCTGGTGGACGAGGCCATCGCCGACATCCTGCGCGTGCGCTCGGCGCCCGAGGATACCAGCCGGGCGCTGGTCGAGGCGGCGCTCGAGGCCGGCAGCACCGACAACTGCACCGCCCTGGTGCTGGACGTGGTGGCGCTGCCGACGGCGCGCTCGGCCGACGTCGGCGCGCCATCATGCGCCTGCCGCTGATCCCGGTGCCGCAGGTCGGCGAGACGGTCGACGGGTTCGTGCTGAACGTGCTGGTGTCCGACGGCCGCTACAGCCGCCTGTTCGGCGCGGTCGACGAGGTGGACGGCGGCACGGTGGTGCTGAAATTCCCCAAGCCGCAGGTCGCCGCGGTCGCCACCTATCCACGCCGCCTTCGTCCGCGAGGCCTGGGTCGGCACGCGGGTGACCAGCCCCTGGGTGGCGCACGTGATCGAACTGCCGCCGGGGCGGCAGACCTGCCTCTACACCGTCATGCCGCTCTACGTCGGCGAGCTGCTGGAAACCCGGCTCGCCCGCGCGCCGGCGGTGGGCCTGGAGGAGGGCCGCACCATCGCGATCCGGCTCGCGCACGCGGCGGCGGCGCTGCACCGCGCCGGCATCATCCACCGCGACATCAAGCCGGACAACGTGATGCTGGAGGCCGGCGGGTCGCTGAAGCTGCTCGATCTGGGCGTGGTGCGGCTGCCCGGGCTGGAGGATTTCCCGCCCGAGGCCATTCCCGGCACCACCGCCTACATGGCGCCCGAGATGTTCACGGGCGAGGCCGGCAACGTGGCGACCGACATCTATGCCCTGGGCGTGACGCTGTTTCGCACCTTCACCGGCGCGTATCCCTACGGCAATCCCGACGCGACCAGCGCGCCGAGCCTGCAGCGGCCGAGGGACCTCGCCGCGCTGCGCCCCGATCTGCCGGCCTGGCTGGGCGCCGCGCTCGGCCGCGCGATCGCGCCCGATCCCGCCGAGCGGTTCGCCGACATGGCCGAGTTCGCGCACGAGTTCGAGGCCGGGCCGTCCTATGCGCCCCCGCCGGCGCGCCGGCCGCTGACGCTGTACGAGCGCGCGCCGGTGCGGTTCTGGCAGGCGGTGGCCGGGCTGCTCGGCCTGGCGCTGGCGGCGTCGCTGCTGTGGAAATAGGCGCTGGCGGCAGGGAAGCCGCGTTTGCCGGCCTGATATCGGGTCGGCGGGAATTTCCGGCTCCGCGGCGGCGCGGAGCCCAATTCCGAACTTATACCAATCCGCCGAGAGACTGACGTACCTGCCAGCCTCGAACCCTTCCCGTCATGGCCGGCCCTGAGCCGGCCATCTGCCCCCGATCATCCGTGCGCAGATGGCCGGCTCAGGGCCGGCCATGACGGGAGGCGCCGGGCCGGCACGCAAGGGCAAGAATCGAATTCGAAGCGGGTTGGTATTATCCGCAACGGGCTGATCGTCGGACAGGAGCATGACGGCGGCGGATCGAGGGTTGCGGTGACGGAGGCGATGGGTGCCGCGAAGTCCTTGACGCGGCACCGGTTGCGGCTGCTTGCAAGGACGTCACCCGTCGCCCTGATTTTGGGCGTTTGCACGATCTTCCCGACCGGCCTCCGCCGGCGCCGGCTGTTCGGCGAAGCGCATCAACACCTGGCCGTCCGTCACCGTCTCCCCCGGGGCGCAGGCGACATCCGCCACCACCGCATCGGCCGGCGCGGTCAGCCGGAACACCGTCTTCATCGCCTCCAGCACGACCAGCACCGCGCCGCGGGCGACCGCCTGGCCGGGTACGGCGCGGACCTCCGTGACCTGGCCGGGGATCGGTGCGATCAGTCGCCCGCCGGCGCCGTCCTCCGCCTCCGCCGCCGCCACCGGATCGGGCAGGGTGAGGCGCCAGGTGACCCCGCGCCGGCGCAGCAGGACCGTCCCGCCCAGCCGCGTGAAGCCCAATGTTTCGCGCGCCCCGTCGAGGTCCACGGCCAGCCGTCCGTCCGCCGCACGCACCGCGCCGGCGGCGGCGAACACCGTCCCGGCCGCCACGATCCGCCAGCCGCCGCCGGCACGACGCAGGCGCGCCGGGCAGGCGGCATCGTCGGCATGGAAATCGAGCAGCCGTTCCGGCGTCGCATTCAGCCACCAGCCGTCCCGCGCCAGCCAGGGGGAGCCCGGATCGGCGCTGCCGGCCGCCGCGGCCGCCTCCGCCGCTTCGCCCAGAACCACGCCGAGCGCGGCGGCGGCCAGCACCTCCGGCGGCGGCGCGGCCTGGGGGGCGAGCAGGGTCGCGGCCTCGCGGGCGATGAAGCCGGTGTCGATGCCGCCGGCGGCGAACTCCGGATGCGCCGCGATCCGCCCCAGCAGGTCGAGGTTGCTGGCGACACCGGCGATCTCGCAGAACGCGAGGGCGCGGCGCAGGCGGGCCAGCGCCTCGGCACGGGTGGGGCCGTGGCAGATCAGCTTGGCCAGCATCGCGTCGTAATGGACCGAGACGGCATCGCCCGCCCGCACGCCGGCATCGACCCGTACCCCCTCGCCCTCGGGCGGCAGGCGCAGGGCGGCGATGCGCCCGACCGAGGGGGCGAAGTCGCGGGCCGGGTCCTCGGCATAGAGCCGCGCCTCCATCGCGTGGCCGCGGGCCTGGATGTCGCTCTGCGCCGCCGGCAGGCGTTCGCCGGCGGCGATGCGGAGCTGCCATTCCACCAGGTCGAAGCCGGTGATCATCTCCGTCACCGGATGTTCCACCTGCAGCCTGGTGTTCATCTCCAGGAAGAAGAAGCCGTTGCCCTCGGTGACGAACTCGACGGTGCCGGCGCCGACGTAGCCGACCGCCCGGGCGCAGGCGACCGCGGCGGCACCCATCGCCGCCCGGCGGCCGGGATCGAGGCCGGGGGCCGGCGCTTCCTCCAGGATTTTCTGGTGCCGGCGCTGGGCGGAGCAGTCGCGCTCGAACAGATGCACCGCCTGGCCGTGGGTGTCGGCGAATACCTGCACCTCGATATGGCGGGGGCGTTGCAGATAGCGTTCGATCAGCACGCGGTCGTCGCCGAACGCCGATGCGGCTTCCTGGCGGGCGCTCGCAAGCGCGGCAGCGAAGCCTTGCGGGTCCGTCACCACCCGCATGCCGCGCCCGCCGCCGCCGGCGACCGCCTTGATGAGCAGGGGAAAGCCGGTGCGCGCGGCCTCGGCAGCCAGCCGGTCGGGGTCCTGGTCGTCGCCGTGGTAGCCGGGCAGCACCGGCACGCCGGCGCGCTGCATCAGCGTCTTGGCCGCAGATTTGGAGCCCATGGCGCGCATCGCGGCGGGCGGCGGCCCGACGAAGACGATGCCGGCGCCGGCGCAGGCCTCGGCGAAATCGGCGTTCTCCGACAGGAAGCCATAGCCGGGGTGCAGCGCGTCGGCGCCGGCGCGGGCGGCGACATCGAGCAGGCGGGGGATGGACAGGTAGCTCTCGCGCGCCGGCGCCGGGCCGAGGCGGAAGGCGCGGTCTGCGGACGCGACGTGCAGCGCGTCGGCGTCCGCATCGGAATAGACGGCGACGGCCTCGATGCCGAGGCGCCGCGCGGTGCGCGCGATGCGGACGGCGATCTCGCCGCGGTTGGCGATCAGGAGAGTGCGGAACATGCGGGGACCGGGAGGTGGCGTGGCTCGCCCTGTGTAGCGCACTTCGGCGCACCGCACCCGGGAGACCAGGCCAACCGGGCAAACCGCAGGCACCTCGCCTCTCCCGCCTGCGGGAGAGGTCGCCGTGCGCAGCGCGGCGGGTGAGGGCATGCGGCACGGCCCCCTCCCCCCGCCCCGCTATGCGGGGCGACCTCTCCCGCCCAGCCGGAGAGGTGAAGAAGCCGCGCCTGCGGCAATTCTCCGGTTCACGCGATTGCCCTGGCCGTCTTCGGGGCCTGGGCGGGGGGCATCCGACCTGCCGGCGCGCTCAGCGCCCGCGCGGCGCCTCGCCCGCGCCGGTCAGCACCGCGTGCGCCTCGGCCGGGCCGCGCGCGGCGCGCAGCCGGGCGGCAACCCCATCTTCGCGCAGCCGCCGGGAAATCGCGGCGAGCGCGGCCAGATGCGCGCTGCCGGCCTCGGCCGGGATCAGCAACAGGAACACCAGATCGACCGGCGCCGCGTCGATCGCCTCGAAGGCGATCGGGCTCGCCAGCCGGGCGAACAGGCCGATGAACCCGGCGAGCCCGGCGATCCGCGCATGCGGCAGCGCCACGCCGTGGCCGACGCCGGTGGACCCCAGGCCTTCGCGGGCGGCGAGCGCGGCGGCGATCTTCTCCGCGCCCATCCCGGACGCCGGCGCAACCCGCCGCGCCAGATCGTCCAGCAGCGCCGCCTTGCCGGCGGCGCGGAAGTCGACCAGGACCCGGTCGGGAGACAGAAAATCGGCGATCTGCATGACGGGGCGCCTAGCAGCTTCCGGCGGCCGCGTCATCTGCCCGCTCGTCCCCCGGCGGGTCGAGCAGGCGCAACCGATAGCCCACCCCCGTTTCGGTCACGATGTGGCGCGGGCGGTCCGGTTCGGCCTCGATCTTCTGGCGCAGGGCGCGGATGTAGATACGCAGGTACTGCACGTCGGTCTCCCCGCCCCATACCTCGCGCAGGATCGTCCGGTGCGTCAGCACCTTGCCCGCATGCGCGACCAGCAGCCGCAGCAGCGTGTATTCCCGCGGCGTCAGCTTCACTTCCCGTCCGGACACGGTGACGATCCGGCGCACCAGGTCGACCATGAGCGAGCCGGAGCGAAACACCGGCGCCTCGCCCTGCCGCTGCAGCCGATGGCGCTCGGCGGCGCGGATGCGCGCATAGAGCTCGTCGATGCCGAACGGCTTGGTGATGTAATCGTCGGCGCCGAGATCGAGGGCGGCGACCTTCGCCGCCTCCGCATCGCGCGAGGAGAGCACGATCACCGGCACCGTGTTGCCTGCCGCGCGCAGGTCGCGGATCACCTCCAGCCCGTCGATATCCGGCAGGCCGAGGTCGAGCACCACGAGATCGACCGCGCCGCGGGCGAGCGCGGCGAGCGCGGCACGCCCCGTCTCCACCTCGGACGGACGATGGCCGTGCGCGGTCAGGCCGGCGTGGAGGAAGCGGCGGATCGCCGGATCGTCCTCGACGATCAGGATGCGCAGGCCCTCGCTCATGCCGCCTCGCCCGCCGGGTCGACGGGGCGCGCCGGCGGCACCGGCAGGTCGATGGTGAATACGGCGCCGGGGCGGTCGGTGCGGTTGGCCGCCCGGATCCGCCCGCCCATCGCCTCGATGAAGCCGCGGCAGATCGCGAGGCCGAGGCCGGTGCCGGCGGGGCGGCGGTCGGTGCGCGGGGCGCGGTAGAACTTGTCGAACACGTGCGCGAGATCGGCCGCGGCAATCCCGTCACCCTCGTCGGCGAGCGCGATCCTGACCCAGCCCCCGTCGCGCCAGGCGCGCAGGCCGATCCGGCTGCCGGCGGGTGCGTATTTCGCCGCGTTGTCGAACAGGTTGACCAGCACCTGCTCGAACAGCACCACGTCGATCGCCAGCATCGGCAGGTCGGGCGCCAGGTCGACCTCCACCTGGTGCCCGGCGAGCAGCTTCTCGGTCCGCGCGAGCGCCGCCCCGACCGCGTCCGAGAGGTCGACGAGCCCGGTCTCCGGCGTCACCCGCCCCGCTTCCAGCCGCGTCATGTCGAGCAGGTTGCCGATGAAGCGGTTGAGCCGCTCCGCCTCCTCCTGGATGGTGCGGATCAGCCCTCGGCGCGCGCCCGGTTCCAGCCGGTCCGCGTCCTCGACCAGGCTGCTGGCCGAGCCCAGGATGGAGGCGAGCGGCGTGCGCAGGTCGTGCGAGATGGACGTGAGCAGCGCCGCACGCAGCCGGTCCGCCTCGGCGGCCAGGCGTGCGCGGTCGAGGTCCTCGGCAAGCCGCGCCCGCTCGATCGCCAGCGCCGCCAGGTCGGTGAGCGCATCGAGCAGCCGGCGCTGCTCGGGTGTCAGCGGCGTCGCCGGGGCGTCGCGGTCGATGCCGACCACGCCGAGCGGGCCGCGACCGGTGCGCATCGGCAGGAACAGCCATTTGCCGCCCGGCAGGGTGTCGGCGCCGCGCCCGGCCGGGCTGGTGTGCTGCCAGCACCAGGTGGCGGCGGCGATGTCGGTCGCGTCCAGCAGATCTTCCGGCGGGTAGCCGGCGCGCACCGCGAGCTTTCCCGCCGTACGCCTGTCGCCGGCAGGAGCGGCGTCCCCGCCCGCTGGTCGTTCGTCCCCGATTCCCGGATCCTCCGGCAGCAGCAGCACCACCCGCACTTTCAGCATCAGCGCGATCTGGTGCGCGGTCGCCCACAGCAGGTCGTCGAGCGCCACCGCGACGGCGAGCTTGCGGCTGAACTGGTACAGCTCCTCCGCCGTCTTCGCGCGCGAGCGGGCGACGATCGCCTGCGCCCGCACCCGTGCGGCGAGGTTGCTCGCCAGCACCGCGACGATCGCGAAGAAGAACAGCGCGACGACGTTCTCGGAATCGGCGATGGTGAAGGTGTAGAGCGGCGGCAGGAAGAAGAAGTTATAGGCGAGCACGCTCAGCAGGCAGGCCAGCAGGGACGGCCACAGCCCGTAGGTGATGGCGCTGGCCAGCACCGCGGTGAGGAACACCAGCGAGACGTCGGACGCCGGCAGCACCCGGTGCATCGCCAGCGCAACGAGCAGGCCGGCGAGCACGATCGCCGCGCTGCCGGCATGCGCGCCCGGATCGATCGTCGCACCGGCGGGCGCGGCCCGCTCCGGTCCGCGCGGCGTCTCCACCGGCGGCGGCAGCAGGTGGATGGTAAGGTCGCCGGCACGGCGCAGCAGCCGGCGTTCCACCGGCCCGCGTAGCCAGCCGCGCCAGCCGCCGCGGCGGGCGCGCGCGATGATCACATGGGTGACGTTGTTCTCGCGCGCATAATCCACCACCGTATCGACGATATCCTGGCCGGGGATGGTGAGCGCGGCGCCGCCCAGGCGCTCGGCCAGGCGCAGCGCCTCGGCGATGCGGTCCTGCGCCGCCTCGCTGCGCCGCCCGGCGCGCGCCGCCTCCACATGCAGCGCGGTCCAGGGGGCGTGCAACTGCTCGGCGAAGCGGCCGGCGTGGCGGACCAGCGCCGCGCTGCCGGGACCTTCGTCGATGCAGACCAGCACCCGCTCCCCGGCCGGCCAGGGGCCGCGGATGGCGTGGCTCTGCATGTAGCTCAGCATCTGCGCATCCACCCGCTGGGCGGTGCGGCGCAACGCGAGCTCGCGCAGGGCGGTCAGGTTGCCGGGCGAGAAATAATGCCGGATGGCCCGCTGCGCCTGCTGCGGCACATAGACCTTGCCCTCCTGCAGGCGCTGGATCAGGTCCTCGGGCGTGAGGTCGATCACCTCCACTTCATCGGCGCGGTCGATGATGGCATCCGGCACCAGCTCGCGCATCCGGATGCGGGTGATGCGGGCCACGACGTCGTTCAGGCTCTCGACGTGCTGGATGTTGAGGGTGGTGTAGACGTCGATCCCGGCGGCGAGCAGTTCCTCCACATCGAGGTAGCGCTTGGCATGGCGGCTGCCCGGGGCGTTGGTATGCGCAAGCTCGTCGACCAGGACCAGGGCGGGACGGCGGGCGAGGATGGCGTCGAGATCCATCTCCTGCAAGGTGTGGCCCTTGTAGTCGATGCTGCGGCGGGGAATGACCTCCAGCCCTTCCAGCAGGGCCTCGGTCTCGCGTCGCCCGTGGGTTTCCACCACGCCGACGACGACATCGACGCCCTCGCGCTTGCGGGCGTGCGCGCCGGTCAGCATCTCGTAGGTCTTGCCGACACCGGGGGCGGCGCCCAGGAACAGCTTGAGCCGCCCGGCTTCGGCGCGCCGGGCGGCTTCCAGCAGGGCGTCGGGGGATGGGCGGGCGTCCCGATCCGCGGTCTCTTGCATCCGGCGGGGTGTCCTTGCGGCGGCCGGCCTCGCCGCGCGCCGTGGCTAGTGCTCTGACACAAACAGGTGATTCATCATGCGTCAGAGCACTAGCCTGATTTTGTGGGCCGATTCAGCCAACGCCTCGAAGTAGGCGTTGGCATCGGACCACTAGTGAAGTTGCAGCGCGTCCAGCGCCAGGTTCAGCTTCAGCACGTTCACATGCGGCTCGCCGATCATGCCGAACAGCCGGCCGGTCGATGTGGTCCTCGACCAGTTGCGCGCACCTGTCGCCTCCGGCAGGCCGCGCGCCTTGGCCACGCGCGGCACCTGGAACAGCGCGCCGGCCGGGGTGATGTCGGGGTCGAGCCCGCTCGCCGAGGTGGTCACCAGATCGGCCGGGATCGGCGTGCCGGGGTTTTCCGCGGCCAGCGTCGCGGCGTCGGCCTTCACCCGGTCGACCAGCGCCTTCGACGTCGGACCCAGGTTGGAGCCCGACGGAGTTGTCGGCGGCATAGGGCACGGCGATGGTCTTGGTCGGGTCCTTCGGGATCGGTCTCGGTGGTCGCCGACGGACGGCCGTGGAAATACCGCGTCCGAGGTGAAGTTCTGCCCGATCAGCGCCGAGCCGATCACCTTGCCGTTCTCTCGGATCAGGCTGCCGTTCGCCTGATACGGGAACAGCACCTGGGCGATGCCGGTCATCGCCAGCGGATAGACGAGGCCGGTGATGACGGTCATGACGACGATCATCACGATGGCGGGACGGATGTGGTTGATCATGGGTCGATGTCCTCAGGCCAGGCCGATGGCGGTGACGAGCATGTCGATCAGCTTGATGCCGACGAACGGCACGATGATGCCGCCGAGGCCGTAGATCAGCAGGTTGCGCCGCAGGATCGCGGCCGCGCCGATCGGCCGGTAGGCGACGCCGCGCAGCGCCAGCGGGATCAGCGCGACGATGATCAGCGCGTTGAAGATGATCGCCGACAGGATCGCGCTCTGCGGGTTGTGCAGGCCGCATCACGTTCAGCGCCTGCAGCTGCGGATAGAAGGCGACGAACATCGCCGGGATCATGGCGAAATACTTCGCCACGTCGTTGGCGATGGAGAACGTGGTCAGCGCGCCGCGCGTCATCAGCAACTGCTTGCCGATCTCGACGATCTCGATCAGCTTGGTCGGATCGCTGTCGAGATCGACCATGTTGCCGGCCTCGCGCGCCGCCATGGTGCCGGTGTTCATCGCCACGCCGACATCGGCCTGGGCCAGCGCCGGCGCGTCGTTGGTGCCGTCGCCGCACATCGCCACCAGCTTGCCCTGCGCCTGCTCGTCGCGGATCAGCTTCAGCTTGGTCTCCGGCGTCGCCTGGGCGAGGAAGTCGTCCACCCCGGCCTCGGCGGCGATGGCCGCGGCGGTCAGCGGGTTGTCGCCGGTGATCATCACCGTGCGGATGCCCATCCGCCGCAGCTCGGCGAAGCGCTCGCGGATGCCGCCCTTGACGATGTCCTTCAGGTAGATGACGCCGAGCAGCCGGCCGTCCTCGCGCGACCGCCAGCGGCGTGCCGCCGGCCTTGGCGATCTCGTCCGACTTCGCCGTGAGTTCGCGCACCGCGGCGTCGGACACACGGCCGCACGTGGTGGCGACGCCGCCGCCGGCCGGCCGTTCGGGGCGCCGTCGCGCACCCAGGCCAGCACCGCATCGACCGCGCCCTTGCGGATCGAGGAGCCGTCGAAGTCGATGCCCGACAGCCGCGTCTGCGCGGAGAACGGAATGAACTGCGCGCCCATCGGCGCCATGTCGCGCCCGCGGATCGTCGTATTTCTCCTTCGCCAGCACGACGATCGAGCGGCCCTCCGGCGTTTCGTCCGGCAGCGAGGCGAGCTGCGCGGCATCGGCCAGCTCCGCTCGCGTGACGCCGGTCAGCGGGAAGAACTCGGTCGCCTGGCGGTTGCCGAGCGTGATGGTGCCGGTCTTGTCGAGCAGCAGCGTGTCGACGTCGCCGGCCGCCTCCACCGCGCGGCCCGACATCGCCAGCACGTTGAAGCGCACCAGCCGGTCCATGCCGGCGATGCCGATCGCCGACAGCAGCGCGCCGATGGTGGTGGGGATCAGCGCGACGAACAGCGCCACCAGGATCACCACCGAGATCGTGCCGCCGGCGTAGGTGGCGAAGCTCGGGATGGTGGCGACGGCGATGACGAAGATGATCGTCAGGCCGGCGAGCAGGATGTTGAGCGCGATCTCGTTCGGCGTCTTCTGCCGCTCGGCGCCTTCCACCAGCGCGATCATGCGGTCGAGGAAGGTGGAGCCCTGCGCCGCGGTGATGCGCACCTTGATCCAGTCCGACAGCACGCGCGTGCCGCCGGTGACGGCGGAGCGGTCGCCGCCGGATTCGCGGATCACCGGCGCGGATTCGCCGGTGATCGCGGATTCGTCGACCGAGGCGATGCCCTCGACCA
The DNA here is from genome assembly GCA_963832525.1 of uncultured Pseudomonadota bacterium. Taxonomy (GTDB): domain Bacteria; phylum Pseudomonadota; class Alphaproteobacteria; order Acetobacterales; family Acetobacteraceae; genus JAJZVS01. The sequence goes on along the minus strand of CAWHUC010000004.1, from coordinate 3,211,876 downwards.
CCTCGCCGTCGCTCGGGATCAGGTCGCCGGCCTCGACCAGGACGATGTCGCCCGGCTTGCAGCTCGCGGCGCCGGCACGGTATCGAACGCGGTGGCGTCGAGCGGACGCAGCCGCTTGGCCGATGCGTCTCGGTGCGCGCCCGGCGCAGGGTCGGCCGCCTGCGCCTTGCCGCGGCCTTCCGCCACCGCTTCGGCGAAGTTGGCGAACAGCACGGTGAGCCACAGCCAGAAGATGATCTGGCAGGTGAAGCCGAGTGTTGCGCACTCGCCGGCCAGCAGGTCGCGCAGGAAGATCGACGGTGGTGAGCGCGGCGACGACCTCGACCACGAACATCACCGGGTTGCGGATCAGCAGCCGCGGGTCGAGCTTGACGAAAGCACTGCCCGATCGCCGGCACCAGGATCGCCGGGTCGAGCATGCGTGGAGCGCGGGCCACGCTGATGTTGGTACTGAATGTCCATAGGATAGCTACCATGATCAGTACAGCGTGCCGGCTGCATCGCGAAGTGCTCGACGATCGGGCCGAGCGCAAGCGCCGGGAAGAAGATCAGGCCGCCGGTGATGACGATCACGCCGAGCACCAGGCCGACGAACAGCGGGCTGTGTGGTCGGGAAGGTGCCGAGCGAGGCGGGCACGATCTTCTTGCGCGCCAGCGAGCCGGCGATCGCCAGCATCGGGATCGATCATCAGGAAGCGGCCGATGAACATCGCCAGGCCCAGCGTGTCGTTCCAGAACGGCACGTTGGCGGACAGGCCGGCGAACGCGCTGCCGTTGTTGCCGGTGGCGGAGACGTAGGCATACAGCGCCTCGCTGAAGCCGTGCGGGCCGGCGTTGGTCATCGCCGCCGGTGCCGACCGGCAGCACCACCGCGAGCGCGGTGAAGCCGAGCATCGACAGCGGCAGGATCAGGATGGCGAGCATGGCCATCTTGACCTCCTTCGCCTCCAGCTTCTTGCCGAGATACTCCGGCGTGCGGCCGACCATCAGCCCGGCGACGAACATCGCGACGATGACGAACAGCAGCATGCCGTAGAGGCCGGAGCCGACGCCGCCGAAGATGATCTCGCCCAGCATGATGTTGACCATCGGCACCACGCCGGCGAGCGGCAGCAGGCTGTCGTGCATGGTGTTGACCGCGCCGCAGGAGGCATCGGTGGTGATGGTGGTGAACAGCGCCGAGTTGGCGATGCCGAAGCGCACCTCCTTGCCTTCCATGTTGCCGCCGGTCTGCAGTGCGCTCGGCGCCTGATCGACATGGAACGCGGCGAAGGCCGGGTTGCCCTGGCGTTCGACCGAGTAGACACGTCGTCACGCCGGCGAGGAACAGCACGAACATCACGGCGAAGATCGCCCAGCCCTGGCGCTGGTTGCCGACCATGCGGCCGAACACGTTGGTCAGCGCCGGCGCCGATCGAGAAGATCAGCAGCATCTGGATCAGGTTGGTGAGCGCGTTCGGGTTCTCGAACGGATGCGCCGAGTTGGCGTTGAAGAAGCCGCCGCCGTTGGTGCCGAGCATCTTGATCGACTTCCTGCGAGGCCACCGGCCCCTGCGCGATGAGCTGCTTGGCGCCTTCCAGCGTGGTCGCGTCGGTATAGGCGACGAGGTTCTGCGGCATGCCCTGCCAGACGAAGACCAGCGCCGACGACGATCGAGATCGGCAGCAGGATGTACAGCATGCAGCGGGTCAGATCGACCCAGAAATTGCCGATGGTCTGCGCCGAGCGCCGCGCGAAGCCGCGGATCAGCGCGATCGCCAGCGCGATGCCGGTGGCGGCGGAGACGAAGTTGTGCACCGTCAGCCCGGCCATCTGGGTCAGGTAGCTCATCGTCGTCTCGGGCACGTAGGACTGCCAGTTGGTGTTGGTGACGAAGCTGACCGAGGTGTTGAACGCGAGGTCGGGCGACACCGCGTCCTGGCCCTGCGGATTGAACGGCAGCAGCTCTGCAGCCGCTGCAATCGCGTACAGCACCGACAAAGCCGGCGAAGCTGAACGCCAGCATGGCGACCGCGTAGGCGACCCAGTGCTGTTCCTGCGGCCTCGTCGACGCCGCAGAGCCGGTAGATGCCGCGCTCCAGCGGGCGCAGCACCGGCGAAAGCAGCGGTGCGCTCGCCGGCGAAGACGCGGGTCATGTAGCCGCCGAACGGCTTGGTCATGCAGGATCAGCAGCACGCAGTACAGCGCGATCTGCAGCCAGCCGTTGAAGGTCGTATGACCCATCATGTCATGGTGCTCCCTGGCGCCAGGATCAGAATTTCTCGGGCCGGATCAGGGCGTAGACGAGGTAGGCCATCAGGCCGACCGTGACGATCGCGCCGAGGATGTAATCGAACATGGGGTGGCCTCACAGGTGATCGCAGGCGATGGCGTAGAGCACGCAGGCGCCGAGGAAGGCGGCGCCGATCAACAGGTAGATCACGTCAAGCATGGCTTCGTTGCTCCGGAGTGCAGCGTGCGGGTCCGGAAGGATCGACCCGGCAGGCGGACACACTCCGCCCTTCGTGGCCGCCCCTGGTGGCGCGCTGCGGTGCAGCAAATAACGGACTGGACATATAGATTCCATGTCGCGCGACGGGGTGTGGTGTAGCGGCGGCGTATAGACCGGGCGGGCGGAGTGGCCTGCGCAACCGATCCATATTTTTCATCTTCCGCCGGCCGGGAGGCCGGTGGCATTGATATGGATCAACCATCCGGCGGGCGAGCCGCGGCCGGCAGGGTCAGAACCACCCTGCCGCCCATGCCAGGAGCTGGAGGAGCAGGCCCAACGCCAGGCAGACGAGGATAATGCGGCCCGCCTCGCGGAAGAACTGGCCCGGCGTGAAATCGCTGCCGAGATCCCTCGGTCCGGCCCTGCTCCTGGTCGAAGACATGCAGGCCGGTCTTTGCTTCTCTCACGACACGCTCCTGCTCGCCGATCGACGCCCGCCGCGCTGGTCCGATCGAGCGCGGCGAGGCGGAAATAGCGAACGGGCGCATATGGAATCCATATCGGGCCGGCGCCGCGCGTATAGCGGCCGCATATAGGTCGGATGGATCGGGCGCGTGCCGCGACGGCGTCAACCCGTCGGCGCGCTCAGCGCCGGATCGGATGCCCCAGCTCGGCGAGCACCGCCGCGGCGCCGACGAGGTCTTCGGTCTCGAAACCTTCGGAGAAGCGCTCGTACACGGACGCCAGCAGCGCTGTCGCGTCGCCGCGACGGCGGTCCCGCCACAACCGCGCCAGGCTCGTCGCCGCCCGCAGTTCCCAGGCCGGAACGTCCTGCGCGCGCGCAGTCGCGAGCGCCTGCTCGAACGCCGCCTCCGCCGCCGCCTCGGCGCCGCCGGCGAGCGCGATCTCCCCGCTCGCCCGCTGCAACTCCGCCAGGCACCATCGCTCTGCGGTGCGCTCGCAGCGCAGCAGCCCTTCGGCGATGACGGCGGCGGCCTCGGCGGTCTCGCCGGCTGCGGCGAGGCCACGCGCGAACGCCATGAGGAACACGGTCTGGTATTGTCCGAAACCGTCGCGCCGGAGCTCGTCGACCCCGGCGCGGAGCAGCGCCAGCCCCCGCGCGATGTCGCCGCGACGGACCAGGATCTCGCCCTCGAAACAATCTGCATAGGAACGCCAGACGCCGAGGGCGTGCATCGTCGTGTGCGCCCGCAGCATCGCTGCGTAGCGCTCCGCCGCCGCGAGATCGCCGGCCAGCAGCGAAACCGGGCACGCGGCCTGCGCCAGCGCGTTGCACAGCGACAGCATGTGGTTGATGGAAATCGCCCGCCGGACGGTGCTTTCGACGTGCCCAAGTGCCTGGTCGGCGAAGCCCCCCAGCCACAGGATCCGCGCCAGGGTGATGCGCGCCGTCACCCGCTGATCGAACTGGAAGCGGACGATATGGGACCACCTGACCGCGGTCGGATAGTGCCCCAGAACGTCCTCGATACGTCCCCGCGCGGCCCCCTGGTCGCCGAGGAAATGCAGCGAGGCGCCGATCATCCGCTCCGCGACCAACCGATCGACCGCATCGCCGCTCGTTGCTGTCAGCGCACGGAACCGCTCGGCGAGGCTCAGCACGTCGCGGAAGTCGCCGTGGTTGATGCGGTCGGCCCACAACACCCAGAGCGCGCGCAACTGATAGTCGGTGTTCCCGAGCTGTTCGGCGAGCCGCAACGCCGTCGCCGACGCCGACGCGCCGCCTTCCGTACCGGCGGTCGCGAACATCTCCGGCCAGGCGACGGCCGCGTGCAGTTGCATCCGGCGCCGCTCGTCCCCGCCCCGGATCCCATCCAGCGCGGCGCGCGCACGTTCGACCCAGCCGAGGCATTCGTCGACCAGCGAAAGCTGGAGCCACAAGGGCACCGCCGCGACGGCGAGCGCGACGCCGACCGCTGCGTCCCCGCCCGGCGAGAACGACCAGCCCAGGGCGGCGCGCAGGTTGTCGATATGGCGCGCATAGGTCGCGAGCCAGCCGGCTGTCGGCTGCGCCTCCCATTCGCGTTCCGCGCGCGCGAACAGACGCTGATAGTATTGCGCGTGACGACGTGCGAATTCCGCGGACTCCTGGCTTTCCTCCAGCTTCTCGCGCGCATAGGCGCGCGTGGTGTCAAGCAGACGGTAGTGCACGCCGCCATTGGTGGCTTCGGTCGCGATCAGCGATTTCGCAACCAGGCTCGCCACGCAGTCCTCGACGTCGCCCGCTTCCATCTCCGCGCCGGTCGCGACGTCGGCGGCGGCCACGAGGGTGAACACGCCGTTGAAGACGGACAGGCGGCACAGGATCGCCTGCTCGGGCCGGGGCAGCAGCCCGTAGCTCCAGTCGAGCGTCGCGCGCAGGGTCTGGTGGCGCGGCAGCGCGGTGCGGCGACCGCGGGTCAGCACGCGGAAGCGGTCATCGAGCAGAGACGCCAGCTCCCCGAGGGTGAAGGCATCGACCCGCCCGGCGGCGAACTCGATCGCGAGCGCGATCCCGTCCAGCCGCCGGCAGATCTCGGCGACGATCGGCGCGTCGCGGTCGGCGAGCCGCAATCCGCCGAGGCTCGCCGCCGCGCGTTCGACGAACAGTTGCACCGCCGGCGACGCGAGCGCTTCGTCCGCGGTGAGCGTGGCGGAGACGGGCGGCAGGCCGAGCGGCGACAGGCGCTGCACCCATTCGCCTTCGACGCGCAGCGGCTCGCGGCTCGTCGCCAGGATGGAGACACCGGGCGCGCCCTTGAGCAACGCCTCGACCAGGGCGGCGGTGGTCTCCACGAGGTGTTCGCAATTGTCGAGCACGATCAGCATCTGCTTCGCATGCAGGGACGCCGCCAGGTCCGAGACCGGGTCCTCGGTGCGGAGCGCGAGACCGAGCGCGGAGGCGAGCGCGCTCGGCACCAGCCCGGGCGTGCTGACGAGACCGAGATCGACGAAGGCCACTCCGTCCCGGTACGACCCCGCCACCGCCTCCGCCGCTGCGACTGCGACCGTCGTCTTGCCGATCCCCCCCGGGCCGGTGATCGTGAGGGCGCGGCACGCCGAGATCTGCGCCGCGACGCCGTGGATCATGTCGGTGCGCCCGACAATCCGGGTCAGCCGGGCCGGCAGGCTGCGCGCGTGCGCCGGTCCGGTCGCCGGCGGCTCTGCGGCGCCGGGGGCTTCGGCCTGCTGTTCGACCGGCGCGACGAAGCAGTACCCGCGGCCCGGGATGTTTATGATAAAACGGTTGCCGGAGGGGCCATCGCCGAGCGCCTTGCGGAGCGCGGCGACGTGGACCCGGAGGTTGGCCTGCTCGATGGCGACATCGGGCCAGACGGCGGCGATCACATGGTCGTTACTGAGGACCTCGCCGGCGCGCCCGACCAGAACGATCAGAATGTCGAGCGCCCGGCTGCCCAGCGCGACGGGCTCGCCCTCCATGAGCAAGAGCCGCCGCGAAGGCACGAGTTGGAACGGCCCGAAGGCGAACGCCTGCTCGGACACCACAACACTCCCCGCAACACCCATTTATTGATCTTTACACGGATTTGCGTCAAGCCATCTGCGCCCGCATCCGCGCCGGACGCACGCCTGGAGCGCCCGCAAGAATTCGCATCGATTAACTCGTGCCAAACGCATCCCTCGCCCATCATGCGGTCGAGGAATGGGGTGCGGCCGCCGGCTGCTCGGGCGCGGTGCGCGACAAAATCACGCGTCGCGTCGCGCCGACAAAATCATGCGCCCGCCGGGCGACGACCGCACCGTGTCGAGGGAGGGCCGACATGCCTCGAGCCATGCCATGCCGCTACCGGCCGCACGCCCTGCCCGTCCCGCTGCGGGGGCCGCAGCGGGGCCGACGCCAGAGCGATGACCAGGGACTTGGATCGCCCCTGCCCGCCGCCGCACCCCATCGCGGCGGCCGTATCGGGGTCCGCCCCCGCACGCAGGCGGAACCGGCGCCGCGGAAGACCATGGCGGACCGTGCGCACGCCGCACGGCTGGCCACGATCGGCCAGCTCACCGCCCTGATCGCCCATGAGATCGCGCAGCCCCTGACGGCGCTCGTCAGCAATGCCGAGGCCTGCCTCAACTGGCTCAGCGGGCCGAGCCCCGATCTCGACGAAGCGCGCCGGGCGGCGGAGCGGATCGTCGGCAACGGCCACCGTGCCGGGCGGATCGTCGCGACGATCCGCGGCATGGCCGGAAAGACGCCGGAACAAGCGGTACGGTTCGATCTCAACGAGGCGATCGCGGGTGCGCTCGCCCTGATCGCCAGCGATCTGCGCCATCGCCGCGTGCGGCTCGAAACCGACCTCTGCGATGCGCCCATGCCCATCGTCGGCAGCAAGATCGAGCTGCAACAGGTCGTGCTCAATCTCGTCATGAACGGCGCCGAGGCGATGGCGGCGCTCACGCGTCGCGCGAAAACCGTGCGCGTCTCCTCGGTGCGCGCCCCGGGCGGCGGCGCAGTGGTGTCGGTTGCCGATGTGGGCACCGGCGTTCCGCCCGCACGGATGGGCCGGATTTTCGACGCCTTCTTCACCACCAAGCCGGCAGGAATGGGCATGGGACTTGCACTCTCCCGCTCGATCATCGAGGCCCATGGCGGCCGGCTGTGGGCATCGCCGCAGCGACCGCACGGTACCGTCTTCCAGTTCATTCTGCCGATACAGGATCAGCCAGAAGGAGAACGAAAATGCAAGCCGACGAGACCGAACCCAGCGTGAACATCATCGACGATGACGAAGACATACGCGCGGCGTTGACGGGTCTGCTGAGGTCGGTGGGCCTGCGCGTCAGACCGTTCGCCTCGGTGGCCGAATTCCGCGCGGCGGGCGGGACGGAGCGGGCCGGGTGCCTCGTCCTCGATGTGCGTCTGCCGGGGCGCAGCGGCCTCGATTTCCACGACGAGCTGCTGGCGGAGCATCTCTGGATACCGGTGATCTTCATCAGCGGCCATGCGGACGTCCCGATGTCGGTCCGGGCCATGAAGGCCGGGGCGGTGGAGTTCCTGACCAAGCCGCTGCGCCATCAGGACCTGCTGGACGCGATCCAGCGCGCACTCGCGCGGGACCGGGCGCACCGGACCGACCGCCGGATCGTTGCGGTCCTGCAGGCGAATTTCGACCGCCTGAGCGCGCGGGAACGCGAGGTCATGATGCAGGTCGTGGCCGGCCGCCTGAACAAGCAGATCGCCTACCGCATCGGTCTTTCCGAAGCCACCGTGAAGATCCACCGCGGCCAGGTGATGCGGAAGATGCAGGCGCAGTCGGTGGCCGATCTGGTCAGGATGGCGGACAGGATGATGTGCACCGCCCCGCACGCCGGCGAGGTTCGCATTCCGTCGGAACCGCCCCGCGCGACGTCCGCATGGGGCTACGAGGCGCCGGCATTCTGTTAAGCGCGCGACCTTCCGGCATAAGTTACATACGAACGTATTATTGCGCGATGCATCCGGGCCCCTAATATCGAATCCGCAAGGTGGCCGTCGCGAACCGTTGCGGTCCCCAGGATGGTTTCTCATATCCGGAAGGAATTCTCCATGGCCTCGGCCGTCACGCCTGTCGCCGTGGGGCGGGATCTGTCCCGCTACCTCGGCGATATCCGCAAGTTCCCGTTGCTGTCCGCGGAGGAGGAGCTCGATCTCGCCCGACGCTGGTGCGAGCGGCAGGATCTCGACGCGGTACACATGCTCGTGAACGCACATCTGCGCCTGGTGGCGAAGATCGCGCGGTGCTACGGCGGCTACGGCCTGCCGGTCGCCGACCTCATCAGCGAAGGCAACGTCGGCATGATGCAGGCAGTGCGGCGGTTCGACCCGGACCGCGGGTTCCGCTTCGCCACCTATGCGATGTGGTGGATCCGCGCCGCGATGCAGGAATACATCCTGCACAACTGGTCGCTGGTGAAAATAGGCACCACGGGGGCGCAGAAGAAGCTGTTCTTCAACCTGCGCCGCCTCAAGGGGCAGATGCAGGCGATCGACAACGGCGACCTGGCGCCGGAACAGGTTGCAAAGGTCGCCCATCTGCTCGATGTCCCGGAGCAGGACGTGGTGAGCATGAACCGCCGGCTTGGCGCACCCGACCATAGCCTGAACGCGCCCGTGCGCGCCGCCGCAGAGGGCGAATGGCAGGACTGGCTGGTCGACGAGACCGCCAGCCAGGAGAGCGTGATCGCCGACCGCGAGGAATTCTCCGGCCGCCATGCGCTGCTGCCCGATGCGTTGCGGACGCTCAACGCACGCCAGTTGCATATCGTGACCGAGCGCTGGCTCAAGGACGATCCCGCCACCCTGGAACACCTGTCGCACCAGTACGGGATTTCCCGCGAACGCGTCCGCCAGATCGAGATGGCGGCATTCAAGAAGCTCCGCGCGGCGATGGGTGCGCCGGCGGCCGGACCGGGATCGACGGCTCTGATGCAACCACATCGCGGCCGCAACGGCACGGCAGCGCGGACCTCGGTTGCCGTGCAAACGCCGCCCATCCAGCCGCCAACGATGCGCGTGCCGGCAATGCAGACACACCCCAGGCCGCTCTCGGCCCCGCTCGATGCCGCCGATCGCCACGCTGCCACGGCCGGCGCCGCCACCGTCGTGCCGTTCCCGCCGCGGCCCGGCGTTCCCGCAGCGTCCAGCCCGACGGCGCAAGGCCGCGCGCCGGAAGACCAGGCCGCGGCACGCCGATCCGCCACGCCGCCGCTGCCGGGGGCAGCCGACGACGCCCAGGCCGCCTAGATCACTGCGACGATCCCGCCTCCGCCGCGAACGGATCAGTCTTGTACTGCACCGAAACCAGGCACAGCCCGCCGGCCGGCGCCGTCGGTCCGGCGGCGGCCCGGTCGCGCGCGGCCAGCGCCGCGGCGACCCGCGCCGGGGCCCACCGCCGCTCGCCCACCAGGCGCAGAGTGCCCGCCATGTTGCGGACCTGGTGGTGCAGGAAGCTGCGCGCCTCGGCGGCGATCTCGATCCGCTCGCCGTGCCGCACCACGTCCAGCCGGTCGAGCGTGCGCAACGGGCTGTTGGCTTGGCAGGCGCTGGCGCGGAAGCTGGTGAAATCGTGCCGGCCCAGCAACATCTGCGCCGCCTCGGCCATTGCCGCCGCATCGAGCGGTTCGGCCACGTGCCACACGCGGCCGAGGTCGAGCGCCGGGCGGGCGCGGCGGTTCAGGATCACGTAGCGGTACGACCGGCCGATCGCCGAGAACCGCGCGCTCCAGCCCGCAGCGGCGGGGGCGGCGCGCAGCACCACCACGGGATACGGTTTCATATGGAAATTCAGCGCGTCGCACAGCCGCTCCGCCGTGATCGGCCGATCGAGCGCGAGCTGCACCACCTGGCCGCCGGCGTGCACGCCGGCATCGGTCCGTCCTGCCGCGACGCTCGCCACCGCGGCGCCGCCGGCAAGACGGGACGCGGCGGACTCCAGCACTTCCTGCACCGATAGCGCGCCGCGCTGGCGCTGCCAGCCGACGAAGGGGCCGCCGTCGTATTCCACCAGCAGCGCCCAGCCGCCGGCGCCGGGCGGCAAACCGGCGTGCCCGCCGTCAGCCAAGACGCGTGCCCGGGGGCAGCGGATGGCCGCGCAGGAACGCCGGCGCGTCCAGTGCCGCCCCGCCGGCCAGTTGCACCCGGGTTATCCGCAGCACGCCGGTGCCGCAGGCGACACGCAGCGCTTCCCCGCGCGGTCCGGGATCGAGCACCATGCCCGGCGGCGCCCCCTCCCCCGCTTCCGGCTGCGCCGCCAGCACTTTCAGGGGCGCGCCCGCCAGCGCGGTGAAACTCCCCGGCCAGGGGGTGAAGGCACGCACCTGGCGATCGAGCGCCGCCGCGTCCCGGGTCCAGTCGATCCGCCCGTCGGCGCGGGCGAGGCGCGGAGCGTAGGTCGCACCCTCGGCCGGCTGCGGGATCGCCGGCGGGGGGTCGGCGAGCACCTGCAGGATCAGCCGCGCGCCGAGATCGGCCAGCACGTCGTGCAGGTCCGCCGCGGTGGCGCGCGGCGGGATCGGCACCGATTCGGCGCGCAGCATCGGCCCGGTGTCGAGGCCGGCGTCCATCCGCATGATGGTGATGCCTGTCGCCGCATCGCCGGCCAGGATTGCCGCCTGGATCGGCGCCGCGCCGCGCCAGCGCGGCAGCAGGCTCGCGTGGATGTTGAGGCAGCCGCGCGCCGGGGCGTCCAGCATCGCCGGCGGCAGGATCAGCCCGTAGGCCGCGACCACCGCGGCATCGAGCCCGAGGGCCGCGAACGCCGCCTGCGCGGCCGGATCGCTGCGCAGCCGCGCCGGCGTGCGGACGGGCAGCCCGAGGCGCCCGGCCGCCGCCTGCACCGCACAGGGCCGCACCGCCTGGCCGCGGCCGGCCGGGCGCGGCGGCTGGGTATAGACCGCGGCGATCTCGTGGCCGGCGGCATGCAGCGCCAGCAGCGCGGGAACCGCGAAATCCGGGCTGCCCATGAAGGCGAGCCGCATGGCCATGTCCTCCTCTGCCGCCGCGCCGGCCCGCCGTCCGGCGCTAGCGCCCGCCCGCCTGTTCCCGCTTCTGCCGCTGCTCCTTGGCGAGCCGGCGCAGGATCATGTTGCGCTTCAGCGCCGACAGCCGGTCGACGAACAGCACGCCGTCCAGATGGTCGATCTCGTGCTGCACGCAGGCCGACAGCAGCCCCTCGGCGGAGAGCTCGCGCCGCGCGCCCTCGGGGTCCTGGTAGCGCACCGTGACACGCGCGGGGCGGGTCACCTCGGCGTACTGGCCGGGGAGCGACAGGCAGCCCTCCTCCCTGGTGGCGAGTTCGTCGCTGGCGGCGACGATCTCGGGATTGATCAGGACGAGGGGCGCCGGATTCTCGTCCGGCATCAGGTCGATCACGGTCAGGCGCAGCCCGACGCCCACCTGCGGCGCGGCGAGGCCGATACCGGGGGCGGCGTACATGGTCGCGAACATGCGCGGGATCAGCGCGCGCACCTGCGCGGCGTCGGCCGCGGTCACCGGGCGGGCGCGGGCCTTCAGTACCCGGGTCGGGCACGATCAGGATCGGCAGCAGGGGGGACGCATCGTTCGCCATGCGTGCGGATGTAGCGGCGCGGCGGCCCGCTCGCCAGAGGGGGGGGCCGAGGGGGGCCCAGAGGGAGGTTAAGGACGCACGCCGCCCCACCGCTTGGCCGGCCCGGGCGCCGGGGCTACACCCGCCCGCTCGGCGGGCGAGGGAGGACGGGGTGGACGAGGTCGATTGCGTGGTGGCGGGAGCGGGCGTGGTCGGCCTCGCGGTGGCGCGCGCGCTGGCGCAGGCGGGCCGCGAGGTGATCGTGCTGGAAGCCGCTGAGGCGATCGGCACCGAAACGTCCTCGCGCAACAGCGAGGTGATCCACGCCGGCATCTACTACCCCGCCGGCAGCCTGATGGCCCGCTTCTGCGTCGCCGGCCGCCGCGCGCTGTACGATTTCTGCCGCGACCGCGGCGTGCCGCACCGCAACTGCGGCAAGCTGATCGTCGCCACCACCGCCGCGGAGGACGCCAGGCTCGCCGGCATCAAGGCCCGCGCCGAGGCGAACGGGGTCGAAGGGATGCGCGTGCTGTCCGCGGCCGAGGCGCGCGCGCTGGAACCGGCCCTGGTTTGCACCTCCGCGCTGGTCTCGCCCGCGACCGGCATCATCGACAGCCACGCCTACATGCTGGCCCTGCAAGGCGAGGCCGAGGCGGCCGGCGCGCTGGTGGCGTTCCTGAGCCCGGTCATCGCCGCGCGCGCCGGGCGGGCGGGGATCGAGGTGGAAGTGGGCGGGGCGGAACCCACGACCCTGCGCTGCCGCCTGTTCGTGAACGCCGCCGGGCTGCACGCGCCGGGCCTGGCACAGCGGATCGCGGGGATGCCGGCCGAGCGCGTGCCGGGCGCCTATTATGCCAAGGGCAACTACTTCACCCTGAGCGGGCGGTCGCCCTTCTCGCGGCTGATCTATCCGGTGCCGGTGCCTGGCGGGCTCGGCGTGCATCTGACGATCGACCTCGGCGGGCAGGCGCGATTCGGACCGGATGTGGAATGGGCGGAGACGTTGGACTACACGGTCGATCCGCGCCGCGCGGACGGGTTCTATGCGGCGGTGCGGCGCTACTGGCCGGGGCTGGCGGACGGGGCGTTGCAGCCGGGCTATGCGGGAATCCGGCCCAAGATCACGCCGCCGGGCGCGCCGGCGCAGGATTTCGTGGTGCAGGGACCGCAGACGCACGGCGTGCCGGGGCTGGTCAATCTGTTCGGCATCGAATCGCCCGGGCTGACCGCCTCACTGGCGCTGGCGGCGCATGTGCTGGAGGTGGCGGCGACGGGATGAGGGCGCGGGTAAGCGTGCTGGGTGTTCACCTGATTTGGCCTCAACTGTCAGATGAAGACCCTCTCAGAACAGGCCTGCTTTAGATTCCAGGTAAGCCACACTGGGAACCGACCGAACCAACAGCCGGAGCCGCTCGCCCTCGCTTCCCCGGGCAGCCCCACTCCCTTACGCCTCATGCACCACCCCTGCCCGTCCCAGTTCCGCCGCCCGCCACAGATACCACGCCGCGGTCGAGCGGAACGGCGCCCACGCCGCCCCTGCCTCCGCCAGCCCGCGCGGCTTCGGCTGCGCCGCCAGGCCGTGCAGCAGGCGATAGCCCTCGCGCACCCCGAAATCGTCCACCGGCAGCACGTCCGGGCGCCCGAGGGTGAAGATCAGCAGCATCTCCACCGTCCACCGCCCGACGCCCCGGATCGCCGTCAGCCGCTCGATCAGCGCCGTGTCCGTGAGGCGCGCGCAGGCGCGCCGGGTGGGCACGACCCCCGCCTCGGCATGGGCGGCGATATCGCGCAGCGCGGCGATCTTGGAGCCGGAGAACCCGCAGCCGCGCAATTGCGCCTCCGAAAGGGCCAGCAGCGCGGCGGGGGCGGGCAAGGTCCCGGGCTCGGCGCTGAGGGCGGCGAACCGCGCCAGGATCGCCTCCGCGGCCCGCCCGTGCAGTTGCTGATGCGCGATCGCCCGCAGCAGCGCCTCATAGGGGCTGCGGACGCGGTCGATCGCGAGCCGCGGCGGCCCGACCCGGGCGATCAGCCCGGCCCAGCGCGGATCGGCCGAGAGGTGGCGCAGTACCTGCGCGCGTGGCAATGGTGGGGGCATCGGCGCAGTGTGGCGGCACCGGCGCCGCCGAACAAGACGGATCGGGAACCATTGCCCGTCAATGGGCAGCGGATCCGCCGCTCGGCTGCCGACCGTCGCGTTGACCGATCGCCGCGTTGACCAATCGCCGCCTGGCCGGATCGGCGCACGCCGAGCGGGCGTCGCGCCGTCGGGACCGCGGCCGGACGTCAGCGGGTGGGGTCGAAGCCCAGGAACCCGGCGGACGGTACCGGCGTGCCGCCGTTCCCGGCGAACCGGTCGGCAACCGGCATCGGCGCGGCAACCCGCGCGACCACCGGCGCGCGCACCGGATGCGTCCGCGCCGGCGTGCCGGCAGGCGCCCCCATCCGGCGCGCCAGCACGCCGCGGCCGCCGGCAGTACCCGTTGGCCGGCGCTCCTCCGTGCGGCGGCCCGCCTTCGCCCGAGGCGGCCGCGTTGCCGGCCCCCATCGACAGCAGGAGGAACGTGATGTCGTTGCGTCCCAGATCGATCGACAACTGCAGCGGCGTCATCCCCAGGACGTTATCCGCCTGCAGCGCCGCCCCCCGGCTCAATGCATCCCGCGCGGCGACCAGGTCATCGCGGTTGATGGCGTCGAACAGCGCCGCCGTCGGATCCATCCCGGCGGCATCGAGCGCGGCCGGCGCCACCGTCTTGCTCGCCCGCGCCCCCGGAAGCGCCGAGGGCGGCGGTGCGGCCGGCGCGCTCCCCTTGGCTTTCGAGCCGCTGAACAACGGGCCGGACGTGTTGGCGCCCGTGATCTGCGCCCGCGCCACGGACGCGGTCAGCAGCAGTGGCGCGACCAGCATCCCCGCCATCAGCAGCACTCCCGGCCCACCGGCCCGACGTGGGGTCGCAATGTCTCGATCCACAGGCCGCATCTCCATCGGGTGGACATCCATGGATCGCACGTCGACCGGACGCGCCTCCGCTGCCGGCTCGCGCCGTCCCGTCCTGCGTGCCACGCCGCCTGTCACCTTGCCTGCTTCGCGTGCCATGTGCCCGCTCCCTGCCCTGCCGCCGCTCGACCCAGTCGGCTGTGCCGCGGGCGCGCCCTGCGGTCAGCCGCGATTGAGCCAGCAGATCCCGGCGTTCAAATACAGCGCATAGCCGGTCCACAGCAGATAGGGAACCAACAACCACGCCGCCGCACGATCGATCGCAGCGAAACGGCGCATGGTGAGCACGATCGCGCCGAGCAGCGCCGCCAGCACGGCCAGCGCCGGCAGCGGCTGGCGCAACCAGAAGAAGACCGGGGTCCAGGCCGCGTTCAGCGCCAGTTGCCAGCCCCACAGAAGCAACGCCGGTCCCGCCTGCACCCGCCGCCAGACCCGCCAGGCGGCAAGCCCCATCAGCACATACAGCACGGTCCACACCGGGCCGAACACCGCGCTCGGCGGCGTCCCGGGCGGCTGCGCCAGGGACCCGTACCAGCCGCGCAGCGCCGAGACGGTCAGCGCCCCGTCGGAGGCTCCCACCAGCAGCCCGAGGCCGACGAAGCCCACCAGCGCCAGGCCGGGCCAGGCCGGCGGGGCGTCATGCGGGCCGGTGCCCCCGCCATCATAACGCGGATCGGTGATCTGGAAGACACCCTCCCTTCGTCCCCTCATGGGACGCCTGGTCATGGGACGCCTGGCCGGATTGCTGACCGGACGACGGGCCGGACGGCGATGCCGATGTATCGCACCGCAATGTTGGCGCGCCACACGCCGGCGCGAAGCACCCTGGTGTCTTGCTCCTTAATCTTCGCTGCCTTCGCGGCGAAGATAAGGGATCAGCAGGCCGCTGAAAATAAAGAGCGCGTGTGCCGATCCTGACCGCCCGCGACGGCAACGTGCGTGAGGATCGGCACACGAGCGGCCCGCGGAGGCAAGCCCCCGGATCATTCATCGCCCCTCCCGCCGCCAGCCGAGCAGCAGCAGCCCCAGGATCAGCGGCAGCGCCGCCCAGGGCGGCAGCAGCGGCACCAGCGCGACGCCCGTCACGACATGCGCGTAGCGATGCTCCAGCCCGACCCAGCCGGGACCCGAGGCGCCGTCCCCGTGCCCGACCCGACGCAATTCCGGCAACCGCGGCGCGGCGGCAGTGCCGAGCCAGTGCACCCCGCCGCCGGAGGCTGCCACCAGCGACCCGAGCTTGCCCGCCGTCGCGCGCAGATCCGCATACTCCGCCGGATCGGCCGCGGTGACGGCGGCGACCGCGGTGCGCGTCCCGTCCGTCACCCGCCAGACGCCGGGGCGCGGCGCGTCCAGGCTGCCTTCGGCGAGCCCCGGGCCGACCCGGTGCAAGTCCAGCACATGGCGATTCCCGTCCGGCCCGGTGGCGGTCACCGGCCGCGCGGCGTCGCCCTCCAGCCGGCGGCGGACCACCTGCAGCCGCCCCCGGGCGACCGAGGCGGTGAGCGCGTTCTCCTCCAGCGCCGGTTCCTTCATCAGCCAATGCGCGACCCGGCGCAGCAGCTCGGCGTCCGGGCCGCCGCCGTCGTGGCCGCGCGACCACAGCCAGATCCTGGTCGGACAGCAGCAGCGCGACCCGCCCCTTGCCGACCCGGTTCAGCACGAGCAGCGGTGCGCCGCCGGGGGCGCGCAACAGCACTTCGCCGCGCACGTCCGCCGGCTGGATGCGGCGGTACCAGGGGCCCCAGGTCGGCGCCGCATCCGGCCGGTCCGGCGGGTTGGCCCCCGCGAGCCCGGCGGTGACCGGATCGCGCGCCCCGATCGTGGTGACGCGCGGACGGAACCGCCCGTCCACCACCGCCCCACCGCCGGACGCCCCACCGCCGGACGCCCCACCGTCGGACGCCCCACCGTCGGACGCCGCGCCGTCGGACGCCGCGCCGTCAGATAGTCCACCCCCGGGCGGGGGATCGTTCGCACTGCCCGCCGCGGCCGGATCGCCTGCGGGAGGGTCTGCCGCCGCCATCTCGCCCGCGGTCATGCCGAGGCCGCCCCCCGGATTCGCCGCCGCCTGGCGCCCCGCGCCGCCCGTCACCGGCACCGCCGGCAACACCGGGCGCAGCGGCGTGTCGGCCAGGCTGCCGTCGCCGGCGAACTCCGGCCCCACGTCCAGCAGCAGCGCCCCGCCGCCGCGCACATAGGTCGCGATGTTTGCCAGATAGTGCAGCGGCAGCAGCCCGGTATCGGCGAAGCGGTCGAGGATGATGAGGTCGAAGCGGTCGATCTTGCGGTCGAACAGCTCGTCCACCGGGAACGGGATCAAGGACAACTGGTCGAGCGGCGTGAGATCGACCTTGTCCGGTGGCCGCAGGATGGTGAAATGCACCAGGTCGACCGCGGGATCGGAGGTGAGCAGCCGCCGCCACGTCCGCTCCCCCTGGTGCGGGCTGCCGGAGACCAGCAGCACCCGCAACCGGTCGCGCACCCCGGTGATCTGCACCACCGCCTGGTTGTTCACGGTGGAGACCTCGCCCGGCAGCGGCGCGGCGGCGAGCGCGATCACCACCGGCCCGGCGCGGCGGATCGGCACCGGGATGGTGACCGGCCGGCCGATCGGCACCGTCCGCGTCTCCGCCGTCGCGCCGCCGCGGCGGATGCTGAGCTCCGCCGGCTTGCCGTCGTCATGCGCGCCGAGATCCTCGATCGCCACCCGCAGCGCGACCGACTTGCCGACGATCCCGTAGGCCGGCGCATCGAGCACCCGCAGCACCCGGTCCGTCTGTTCCCCCTGCGCCGGGATCAGCAGGCTGAACGGCGCGCCGCCGAGGGCCGCGTTCCGTGCCGCAGCAGCAGGGACGTCCGCCACCTCCCCGTCCGAGATCGCGATCGTGCCGGCGTAACGATCGCGCGGGATGTCGGCCAGCGCGCGCGCCAGCGCGGCGAACAGCCGCGTGCCGCGATCGCCGTGTTCCGGCACCACCACCGGGCGCAGCTCCAGCCCCGGGTGGTGCGCGGCCTGCGCGGTCAGCGCGGCGGCGGCGGCGGCGGCGAGCCGCGCCCGGTCGCCGATCCGCATCGAGGCGCTGTGATCGACCAGCAGCACGCCGATATCGGCCAGCGGGCGCACCGTCTCGCGCAGCAGCGCCGGACCGGCGAGCCAGCCGAGCAGCGCCACGAACGCCGCCCCTCGCCAGGCCGCGCCGCGCGCCCGCCGCCAGAGGCCGAAGCCGACCGCCAGCGCCGCCCCCGCCCCCAGCACCGCCAGCGCCCAGAGCGGGATCAGCGGGACGAAGCGCAGTGCGACCGTCAGGTTCTGCGGCCCCATGCTACTGCCCGAGCCGCTGCAGGATCGCCTTCATCTGCAACTGATCGCCTTTGTAGCTGCCGGTCAGAGCGTACATCACCAGGTTGACGCCGAAGCGGTAGGCGAGCACGCGTTGGTCCTCGCCGCCGGGAATGGTCGCGTAGGGCGTCTGCCCGTCGGAATCGACCGCCCAGGCCGCCGCCCAGTCGTTGCTGCCGATCACCACCGGACTCACGTCGTCGTTGCCGCGATCGGCAGCCTGCGCGACCCAGACCGCGCCGCCGGCGTAGCGGCCGGGATAGGCGCGCAGGAGGTAGAAGCTGCGTGCGAGAACGTGGTGAATGGAAAGCGGCGCCAGCGACGGAATCGGCAGCCCGCCCGCCGCCCGCCGCAGCGCCACAACCGCCTGCGGCGCCGGCGCACCCCCCGCTGCTGCCGCGCCGGTGTCGATCACCAGGATGCCGCCGCGGTCCATGAACCGGTCGAGCGCCTGCGCCGCCGCCGCCGAGAGCGCCGACGCATCCGGCACGATCGGCCAGTAGAGCAGCGGATAGAAACTGAGATCGGTACGCCCGGGCACCACCGGGTCCGGCGCGTCCAGGGTGGCGGCGGTGTGCGTGTTGACGAACGCCGACAGGCCGGTGAGCCCTTCGCGGGAGATGCGATCGACCTCCGCCGATCCGGTGACGATGTAGCCGAGCCTGGTGCCGAGCGCCGGGTCCGCGACCCGCGCCAGCCCCTCGTCCGCATGCGCCGGCCCGGAGACCAGCAGCGCGAGGACGAGCAGCCCCCAAAGCACCGTTCGCCCCTTCGCCCCCTCCCCTGGCGGGAGGGGGCGAAGGGGCCCGCCGCCCCGCAGCACCCCGCGCAGCCCGAGCGAGACCAGCAGATCGACCAGCAGCAGCGCGGCGGCCAGCGCGATCAGCGGGGGCCCCAGCGCCGTCCCGGCCGCCACGCCCGCGAACCCGCTCGCCTCCGCCCCCGGCGGCACCGGCGCCGCTTCCGGCAGTGCCATCCCCACCGCGAGGTTGAGCGCCCGCCGCGACCCTTCCGGCCCGTAGAGTCCCGGCGGATGGCGCGGCGAGGCTGCCGTCGACCCGAACCGGTCCGCCGCCAGCCCCATCGCCGCCGGCGGCGGCCGGCCGGCCACCCCCTGCCCGTCCAGGGTCCGCCACGGCGCCAGCACCGCCCGCCCGGGCGGCGGCGTCGCCACCCCCGCCGACAGCGCCACCAGCCGGCGCAGCATGGACACGAACAGGCCCGACAGCGGCAGGTTCGACCATGCATCGTTGGCGGTGACATGGAACAGTACCGATCCGCCCGCGCCCGTAGGCGGCCGCGGTGACCAGCGGCGTGCCGTCGGCCAGCGCCGCCCAGGTCCGCGCCGGCAGGGCCGCCGAAGGCTGCGCCAGCACCTGGCTGCGCACGGTCACGTCGGCCGGCACCGCCAGCCCGGCGAAGGGCGAACCGGCGGGGAACGGCGCCAGGTGCTCCGGCCGGCTCCAGGACATCGCGCCGCCGAGTGCCCGATTGCCGGCGAGCAGCGGCACCGGCAGCAGCGGGTCGGCCCCCGCGGGCGGCGCGGCCGCGGTGCGCGGGCCGGCGAAGCGGATCAGCTCGCCGCCCCGGCGCACCCAGGCGGCGAGCGCCGTCCGCTCCGGACCCAAAGGCAGCGGGTCGTCGGCCAGCACGATCGCGGCCATCCGGTCGCCCAGCAGCGTGCCGAGCCCGGCTTGGCGCAGCGCGGCATAGGGCTGCAACGCGCGGGCGACGTAATAGAGCGCGCCGACGAACGGGGCGTTCGCCGCCGCCGGGTCGGCGCTCGCGAGGCCGACCGGGCGGCGGCGCCAGCGCTCGTCGAGCTGCACCACCGCGCCGGCCGAGGCGACGCCGGGGATCACCAGCCGCGCGACCTCGTTCCGCAGCGTCGCGGGCAGGCCCAGCGGCGCCGTGCCGATCGCTGCGCCGGCGGGGATGGTGACCGGCGTTTCCGCCAACGGCTGATCGGCGGCGGTTTCCGCCAGCACCGTGACCGCGGTCGGCACCGGGCGCGGCGGCTGCGCGACCCGCAGGATCAGCGCGTCGGCGCGGTTGTCCGGCGGCAGCAGCACCTGCGGCAGGGCGGCAGGGCGCAAGGCGCGCACCGGCCCGAAGCCGGCGAGGGCGCGGGCGAAGCCGGCGTAGCCGGGCCCGTCGGTCAGCCCGTCGGCGACGTAGATCACGGCCCCGGGGCACTGCGATTCGGCGCCTGTCGCTGTCGCCATCGCGCGACCGCCCGCGGCCGGTCCGGCGGCGCTTTCGCCCGATGCCGCGGCGGTCCGATCCGCGGACGCCGCCTCGTTCGTGGACACCGCCCCATCCGTGGATCCGACCCCATCTGCCGACCCGGCGCGCGCCGACGCCACCGCCCCGCAGCGCGCGCGCAACGCGGCCAGCGCCGCCGCGTCGGCGCGGCGGTCGGAGGGCCAGGGCTGCGGGCGCAGCGCCGCCAGCCGCGCCCGCTGCACCGATGCCGGCAGTACCGCGGAGACCGCCGGAGGCGCGCCGTCGCCCCCGGCCGCGGTGGCGAGCAGCGCCACGCCGCGCCCGGCCCGCGCCGCCTGCGCCAGCACCGCCGCCGCCGCGCGTTCCCGCGCCGCCCAGTCGGACGCGGCGGCCCAGCCGGTGTCGATCGCGAGCAACACCGGCCCGCGCCCGGGCAGCGCCGCCCCGGGGCGCAGCAGCGGGCCGGCCAGCCCCAGGATGACGAGCGCCGCCGCCGCCAGCCGCAGCGCCAGCAGCCACCAGGGGGTGCGCGCCGGCGTTTCCTCCGGTGCGGCCAGGTCCGCGAGCAACTGCACCGCCGGGAACCGCTCCCGCCGCGGCGCCGGCGGCGTGACCCGAAGCAGCCACCACAGCACCGGCAACACGGCGAGGGCGGCGAGCACGAGGGGAGCAGTGAACAGCATCGCCGCTCAGCCCCTGGCCGCGGGGGCGGCCGCCGGCGCGGCGTCGGCCGAGCCGCCCGATACCGCGTCCGGCGGGGCGTTCGATGCAGCGGTCGGTGGGGTATCCGGCGCCGCGTCCGGCGCGGCGTTCGGAGCGAACCCGGCCGCCGCCTCCGGGGCCGACCCTGGGGCCGACCCTGGGGCCGACCCTGGGGCCGACCCGGGGCCCCACCCGGGAGCAGCCGCCAGCGCGGCATAGAGCGCCAGCAGCGCCGTCTCCGGCGGACGGTCGGTGCGATGGAAGGCGACGCGGAACCCGCCGGCCCGGCACAGCGCGGCAATTCCCGCCCGCTGCGCGGCCAGCCGGCGGGCATAGGCGCCGCGCAGATCCTCGGCGCGGGCGGCGAGGAACGGGGTCTCGCCCTCCAGCCCGTCGAAGCGGATGCGCCCCACATAGGGCAGGGTCTCCTCCGCCGGATCGAGCACCTGCAGCAGCACCCCGCCGGCCGCCCGCGCCGCATAGCCGGCGAGCACCGCTTCCAGCTCCGCCAGCGGGCCGAGGAAGTCGCCGATCAGCACCACTTTGGCGTGGCGCGGGATCGCCTCCGGCGGGGGAGGAGCGCCGGTTTGGGGTCCGGCCGCCGGCGCGACCGGCCGCGGCGCCATCGGCCACGCCGCGTGATCGGCCGCCCCCGGCCAGGGGAAAAGCACGCCATCCGGCGCGCCCCGGTCCGGTGCGCCCGCCCCGGCGCCGTGTCCGCTCGCGCCGGGCACCGCCGGGGCAAGCAGCGCCGCCGCCAGCCGCACGAGCGCGCCGCGGCCGAGCGCCGGGCGCGGATCGACGTCGGGCAGCACCACCCGCTCCCCGCCGCGCAGCAGCAGCGCGGCGAGCGCGAGCAGCAACAGCACGGCGCGATGGTGCTTGGTCGTGGCGTCCAGCGGGGACTGCCCGAATGCCGCCTGCACCAGGCTCGCATCACGCTGCTCGGGGACGTGTCCAGGGAACGCCTGTCCTGGGATCGCACCGACCGCCGCCGGCCACGGTGTTGAATGCCAGTGCATGCTGGGCGAGGCGTCTGCCCACAGGCAGACCGTCTCCGCCGCCTCCCACTCGGTCTCGCGCACGTGCCAGCCGAGCGGCGCGGCGCGGCCGGACCGCGCCGCCTGGCGCCAGTCGATGCGCGCCACCGGATCGCCCGCCACATACGGACGGAATTGCCAGAAGCTGTCGCCCGCGCCGACCCGGCGCCGCCCGTGCACCCCTTGCGCCACGGTCGCCGCGACCCGCTCGGCCGCCACCAGCAGCGGCGGCAGCCGGGCCGCCAATGCGGCGGCGTCCAGCCCGAGCGCCTGCGCGGCGGGGCGGGCGCGCCCGCTCATCTAGCCCGGCCCCGGGCCGGGGCGCCGTCCTTCTCCCTCCCCCCTTGCGAGGGAGGGAGAAGGTGGCGGATGCACGCCGCATGAAGCTGCATGGGGCGGACCACCCCCCACCCCGGCCCTCCCCCGCAAGGGGGGAGGGAGAAGGGCAGCATATCCCGCCTAGCCAACACGTTCCACCAACCGATCGATCACCGCCTCCGCCGTGATCCCCTCGGCGCGGGCGGCGAAACTCACCGCCATGCGGTGGCGCAGCGCCGGGCGCGCCAGCGCGGCCACGTCGTCGAGGCTCGGCGCCAGCCGTCCGTCCAGCAGCGCGCGCGCCCGGCAGGCCAGCATCAGTGCCTGCGCCGCGCGCGGTCCCGGACCCCAGGCGACGTGGCGCGTCACCACCTCGTCCGCCGCCGTCTCCGGCCGCGCGCCCCGCACCAGCGCCAGGATCGCCTCCAGCACCGCTTCCCCCACGGGCACCAGCCGCAGCAGGCGCTGCGCCGCCAGCAGGCCCTCCGGATCGAGCACCGGCTCGGCCGCAGCCTCCACAGCACCGGTCGTCGCAAGCAGCATCGCGCGCTCGGCACCAAGCGCCGGGTAGCCGACGTCGATCTGCAACAGGAACCGATCGAGCTGCGCCTCCGGCAACGGATACGTCCCCTCCTGCTCGATCGGATTCTGCGTCGCCAGCACATGGAACGGGGCCGGCAGCGCATGATCGGTGCCGCCGACGCTCACGCGGCGTTCCTGCATCGCCTGCAGCAGGGCCGATTGCGTGCGGGGACTGGCGCGGTTGATCTCGTCGGCCATCAGCAACTGGCAGAACACCGGGCCGGGGACGAAACGGAAGGCGCGGCGCCCGGCGGCCTCGTCGAGCACTTCGCTGCCGGTGATGTCGGGCGGCATCAGATCGGGGGTGAACTGGATGCGCCGCGCGGCGAGCCCCAGCACCACGGCAAGCGTCTCCACCAGCCGGCTCTTGCCGAGGCCCGGCAGGCCCACCAGCAGCGCGTGGCCGCCGGAGAGCAAGGTGATCAGGGTCTGATCGACCACCGCCTCCTGCCCCAGGATCACCCGGCCGACGGCCGCGCGCGCAGCGGCAAGGCGCTCGGCGAGCGCCTCGATCTCGGCCAGCACGGGCGGCGCGGCGAAGGCCGGGGGCCGCGCAGGACCGGCGTGCCGCGCCGGCCCCACGGAATGGGCGCCCGCGGGATGGGCGCCGGCCGGATCGGAAACTACGGGATCGGCCGGCATCATGCACTCCGTTGCGTGGGTTTTGCCATGACGGACATATTGGCACTTTCCCGGGCCGGGGGAGGCTCCCTATATGGCGAGCGGGAGCGGAACGCGCAGCAGCCGGAAACCGGTTGCGCGATGATCGCTTCGGCTCGGCAAGGTCAAACGGCCGGACGGGACTGCCCGTTCCGCCGGGTTTCAGGCGCGGACCTCGCGAGGCCCGCCAAGGAGACGCAGACGTGACCCACGCAAGTTCGCCCGCGACACGCATCGGCAGGACAGGCCGGGACCTCCCGCCGGCCGCACGCGCCGAATTGGGCGCTCATGCCTGCGCACCCCATGCCGAGACGCCGCGCGCCCCCATGAGCGAAGCCCGCGCCGCAATGCCGTGCATGGCCACGGCCCGCGTCGGCGCATCCCAGAGCGCGCGTCCTGCCGACCCACCCCGCACCGGCCGCTCGCGCCGCGCGCCGGCCGAATGCGGCGACCTGCCCTTCCTGATCCGCCGCGACGGCACCTGGCTCTACCGCGGCAGCCCGATTGGGCGGAAAGAACTGGTCTGCCTGTTCGCCTCCGTCCTGAAGCGCGAAGAAGACGGCAGCTTCTGGCTGCAAACTCCGGCCGAACGCGGCCGCATCGAAGTCGAAGACGCCCCCTTCGTCGCCGTCGAGCTCGACTGGACCGGCCAGGGCCGCGAGCAGTTGCTGTCGTTCCGCACCAACGTCGATCAGATCGTCACCGCCGGGCCCGAACATCCGATCCGGATCGCGCACGACCTGCTCACCTGCGAGCCGACCCCCTACCTCCTGGTCCGCCCCGGTGCCGGCGTCCCGGCGGTGGAAGCACGCATCGGCCGCGCGGTCTATTACGAGCTGGTCGCGCTCGGCGTGCCGGAATTCATCCGCGGCCGGCAGATGCTCGGCGTCTGGAGCTGCGGGCAGTTCTTCCCGCTGGGCGAGCTGCCGCCCGGCAACGACTGACGGGGCGCATTTGTGGACGCGGATGCGTTGCGCCGGCAGCTTGCGCGCATCGTGCGGGCCGAACGCCCGGGCCTGCTGGTCCGCGGCTCCTGGCCGCTGCCACCGGACGGCAAACCACCCATCCCCGCCGCCGTCCTGGTCGGCGTCGTCACCGGCCCCGATCCCGCCATCCTGCTCACCAAGCGAAACGAACGCCTGAAGCGCCACGCCGGCCAGGTGAGCTTCCCCGGCGGTCGCATCGACCCCGACGACGCCGACGCCATCGCCGCCGCCCTGCGCGAAACCCAGGAGGAAGTCGGCATCGATCCCGCCAGGATCGAGGTGCTCGGACCGTTCGGCGACTTCCTTACCGGCACTGGCTTCCGCATCACCCCCGTGCTCGCCACGCTGCCGCCAGGCCTCGCCTACACGCCAGCGCCGGAAGAAGTGGAAGCCGTGTTCCACTACCCGCTCGCCACATTGCTCAACCCCGAAGCCCCGCGACGCGAACGCCAGGAACGCAACGGAGCCACCCGCGACGTCTGGAGTCTGGCCCCACACCGAACACGTCATCTGGGGCGCCACCGCCGCCATCCTCGCCCACCTCGCGGCGGGACTGCGGGCGGCATGAGAGGGGACGCGCCGGAAGCAAGGCCAGGGGGCTCTGCCCCCCCATGGGCCCTTGGGACCCCCGCCAAGGGCAGGGCCCTTGGAACCCGTCCGTTGGTTCCGAGTGTGTGGGGGGTGTCTCGGGTCCGGGCCGGGGCTGCGCGGGTGGGGCAGGGTCAGGGCGGCGCCCTGACCCTGCCCCACCCGCGCAGCCCCGGCCCGGACCCGAGACACCCCCCACACACTCGGAACCAGAAGAATGGGGTCCAGGGGACTAGTTCCCTGGCGGGGGTCCAGGGGGCAGAGCCCCCTGGCCTTGCTTCCGGCACGTCATCCTCGCGCGCGGCGGCGGCATGTTCGAGCGGCTGACCGAGGTCGGGCTGTTTCTTTTACCTTTCGCGCTGTTCCTGGCGCTGCGGCTGGCGGCGGCGCGGGGGTGGCCGTCCGGGTTTGTGCTGGGTGGCGCCGGTGGGGCGTTGGTATTGCTGCTGGTGGGGCTCATCTGGTTTGCGCAGACGCATCGGCTGCCGCCGGATGCGACCTATGTGCCGGCGCGGGTGTCGGGCGGGCGGATCCGGCCTGGGCATGGTGCGCCGTGAGCGGCGAGGCGCCGGTGCTGCGGCTGCCGCCGCCTGATTTTCTGGCCGATCCGGCGTTGTGTGCGGTGCTCGATGCGGTGCCGGAGGCGCGGGTGGTGGGCGGCGCGGTGCGTGATGCGCTGCTCGGGCTTGCCGTGGCGGATGTCGATCTTGCCACGCCGCGACGGCCGGAGGAGGTGGTGGCGGCACTGCGCCGCGCCGGGCTGCAGGCGGTGCCGACCGGGCTTGCGCATGGCACGGTCACGGCGGTCGCGGGCGGGCGGGGGTTCGAGGTCACGACCTTGCGCCGCGATGTGGAAACCGATGGCCGCCACGCCGTGGTGGCGTTCACGTCGGACTGGCGGGCGGATGCGGCGCGGCGGGATTTCACCTTGAACGCGCTGTCGATGACGCGCGACGGGGCGGTGTTCGACTACTGGGGCGGGCTGGCCGATCTGCGTGCCGGTGTGGTGCGCTTCGTCGGCGATCCGGCGGCGCGCATTGCCGAGGATTATCTGCGCATCCTGCGCTTCTTCCGCTTCTTCGCCCGCTACGGCCGTGTGCCGCCCGATGCCGCCACCCTGGCCGCGTTGCGTGCCGGCGTGCCGGGACTTGCGCAGTTGGCGGCGGAGCGGGTGTGGAAGGAGCTTGCCGGCCTGCTCGGCACGCCGGACCCGCGCGCGGCGGTCGCGTTGATGGCGGAGCTTGGCGTGCTGGGCGCGGTGCTGCCGGAGGGGGCGGCGCCGGCGCGGCTGGCCCGGCTGGTGGCGGCGGGAGCGCCGGGCGATCCGCTGCTGCGGCTTGCTGCACTGGCCGAGGGCGATCCGGAGGCGCTGGCCGCGCGGCTGCGGCTCTCCTCCGCCGAGCGGACCCGGCTGCTGGCGTTGCGCTCGGGGCCGGTGCCGGCGCCGGGGGCGGATGATGACGCGCTGCGGCGGATGCTGGCCGGGCTCGATCCGCGCACGGACACCGCGGTGCTGGCCGGGCGGGTTTGGCTCGCCGAGGCCGGCGAGATGTGGCCGGACGATCCCCGGCGGAACGATCGCGATCGGGGCGGCCCGCAGGCAGGGGAGGCACGCTGGGCGGACCTGCGCGCCCGCCTCGCGGCGCTGCCGCGACCGGTGTTTCCGCTCGCGGGGCGGGACGCGCTGCGCCTCGGCGTGCCGCCGGGACCGGCGGTCGGGACATTGCTCGGGGCGGTACGGGACTGGTGGCTGGCCGGCGGCTGCACGGCGGATCGGTCGGCGTGCGTGGCGCGGCTGGCGGCACTGGCGGCGCCTGGTGCCGGCACCTCCACCGGAACGGAAGCACCGGCCGGCGAGCGTCCTCCCCCGCCGCCCACGGCGAGGTTCGGCTGACGGGCTTTCCAGGCGCCTCCCGGGTTCGGCCGTGCATGCGCAGGATGGCCGCCCCGAGGCAATCACCCGGACGCCCTGTTCGCGCGAGTGCCCCCACCCCCCGCCACCCAGAGTTGCCGCCGCCAGGGGCCGCCGCTACACCCCCCGGCATGAACGATTCCGCCCTGCTGGCGCTCGCCGCCGACCTCGCCCTGCAAGCCGGCGCCGCCATCCTCGCCGTGCGCGCCCGCGGCTTCGCGGTGGAGCGGAAGGATGACCGCTCCCCGGTCACCGAGGCGGACCGGGCGGCGGAGGCGCTGATCGTTGCCGGCCTGCGTGCCGCCGCGCCCGACATTCCTGTGATCGCCGAGGAAGAAATGGCCGGCGGGCGCATCACCGCCCCGTCTGCCCAGGTACTGGCTGGTCGATCCCCTGGACGGCACCCGCGAGTTCGCCGCCGGGCGCGACGAGTTCGTCGTGAACATCGGCCTGGTGCGCGACGGCCAGGCGCATCTCGGCGTGGTGGCGGTGCCGGTGTCGGGCGAGGTCTTCGGCGCCATCGCCGGCCAGGGCGCGTGGAAGCGCGACGCGGCCGGCAAGCGGGCGATCGCGGCACGGGTGCCGCCGGCGGACGGGCTCGTGGTGCTCGCCAGCCGCTCACATGGCGACGTGCCGCGGCTGGAGGCGTTCCTGGCCGGGCGGACGGTGGCGCGGGTGGAAAAATACGGCTCGGCACTGAAAGTCTGCCGCCTGGCGGAGGGCGCGGCCGATCTCTACCCCCGCTTCGGCCGCACGATGGAGTGGGACACCTGCGCCCCGCAGGCGATCCTGGAAGCAGCCGGCGGATCGGTGCGGACGGTGGACGGGCGGCGCCTGGGCTACGGCAAGCCCGGCTGGGAGAACCCGGATTTCATCTGCGCGGGGCGCGAGGCGTAGCCGGAGGCCGGCGGGAGCACCGCCCCTGCCCTCCGGACCAAGGGTGCGTGCCATGAGCTTCAGCTTTCTGCATTCCGAGCGGACCGGGACGCCGATCTCCATCCCCGCCATCGGCCTCGACCTGCGGGTGCGCGTGCCGCCGGAATCCTCCGGCGGCGCGCTGACCGCGATCGAGACGACCAACCGGCCGGGGTTCGGTCCGCCGCTGCACCGGCATCGGGAAACGGAGATTTTCTACGTGCTGGAAGGCGCCTACCGCTTCGTGGTGGACGGCGCACAATTCGAGGCCGCAACGGGCGCGGTGGTGACCGCGCCGGGCGGCTCGGCGCACACCTTCGTCAACATCACCGACCGGCCGGCGCGGCAGTACATCCTGATCGTGCCGGGGCTGGACGCGGTGGCGTTCTTCTCCGGGCTGGGCGAGGTGATGCGCGACGGGCGGCCCGACCAGGCGCGGCTGAACGCCTTCGGGGCGGCGTGGGGGGTGGAGTTCCTGGGGCCGCCGTTGACGGTGTGAGGGTCTCCGCCGATCTCACCCCCTCCCCTGCCGGCCGCCGTCCCGGCCGCGCCGCGATGCCCGCCCCCACGATGCCCGCCCCCGCGATGCCGGCCCTAGCGATGCCCGCCCCTGGGGACGCACAACCCAGCCCCCACGCCCGGCATGGTGGCGCGTGTAGCCAATCGCCCCAAATCCCGGCATAACCGCCGCCGAGTATATCGCCCCCGGGCGCGCGCGCCCATCCGCCCCGCGCGCAGACCGGTCCGGGGACGCAGGAGCACGAACCCCGATGACGACCGATCCCGCCTGGTCCCCCGCCGCCTGGCGCTTGCGCCCGATCCGCCAGGCGCCCACCTACCCCGATCAGGCCGCGCTCGAGGCCGTGGAATCCCGCCTGCGCGCCTATCCCCCGCTCGTGTTCGCCGGCGAGGCGCGCCGGCTGCGCGCCAACCTCGGCCTCGCCGCCGAGGGCCGCGCTTTCGTCCTGCTGGGCGGGGACTGCGCCGAGAGCTTCGCCGAGTTCACCGCCAACATCCTGCGCGATACGTTCCGCGTGCTGTTGCAGATGTCGGTCGTGCTCACCTTCGGCGCCAGCCTGCCGGTGGTGAAGATGGGCCGCATGGCGGGCCAGTACGCCAAGCCGCGCTCCTCGGACACCGAAACCCAGGGCGGGATCACCCTGCCCAGCTACCGCGGCGACATCATCAACGGCCCGGATTTCACGCCCGCCGCGCGCACGCCCGATCCGGCGCGGATGGAGCTCGGCTATTTCCAGGCCGCCGCCAAGCTCAACCTGCTGCGCGCCTTCGCTTCCGGCGGCTACGCCGACCTGCACGAGGTGCACCGCTGGAACCTCGGCTTCGTCGAACGCTCCCCGCTCGCCGACCGCTACCGCGACCTGTCGGCGCGCATCGACGAGACCCTGTCCTTCATGGCCGCCTGCGGGATGACCAGCGCCACCACGCGCGACCTGCGGGAGACCGATTTCTACGTCGCGCACGAGGCCCTGCTGCTGGGCTTCGAGGAAGCGCTGACCCGGGTCGATTCCACCACCGGGGACTGGTACGGCTGCTCGGCGCATTTCCTCTGGATCGGCGACCGCACCCGCCAACTGGACGGCGCGCATGTGGAATTCCTGCGCGGCGTCAACAACCCGATCGGCATGAAGGTCGGCCCGAGCCAGGAGGCCGACGATCTGCTGCGCCTGATCGACCGGCTCAATCCGGCCAACGAAGCCGGCCGCTTGACCCTGATCGCGCGGATGGGCGCGGACAAGATCGGCGCGCGCCTGCCGCCCTTGCTGCGGGCGGTGGAACGCGAGGGCTGCAAGGTGGTCTGGATCACCGATCCGATGCACGGCAACACGATCTCGACTGCGAACAACATCAAGACCCGCAGCTTCGACGCCATCCTGTCCGAAGTGCGCAGCTTCTTCGACATCCATGCCGCCGAAGGCTCCTGGGCCGGCGGCGTGCATGTGGAAATGACCGGGCAGGACGTGACCGAATGCGTGGGCGGGGCGCACCGGCTGACCGAGGCCGACCTCGGCACGCGGTATGAAACCTTCTGCGATCCGCGCCTGAATGCGGAACAGTCGCTGGAACTTGCGTTCCTGGTCGCCGCCGAATTGAAGCGCCGGCGCGAGGGCGGGCGCGAGGCCGCTGCGCTCGCCGCGCAATAGCGCGATGCCGGAGCCCGCCGGCGATCCGTTCGGCCCGGACATCGCCGCGCGCACCGACGCCTATTTCACCCGCACCCGTGCGGTGGTGGCGCGCTTCGGCGACAAGCGCGTGACCTACGCGGTGTTCCTCCGCCGCCCCGTGATCTGCGCGCCGCGGCTGATGGCCGACTGGCTGACCGCAGTCGCGGCGGCGCGCGAAAGCCCGATCGCGGTCGAGCTGCTGCATCCCGAAGGCAGTTGGGTCGGTGCCGGCGAGCCGATCGCCTACGTGAGCGGCAGCCTGCTCGCGCTGTCGGAGCTGGAAACGATCCTGCTGCAGAAGCTGGGGCCGCCCTGCGTCGCCGCGCACCACGCCTACCAGATGTGCCTGGCGCTGCCGGGCGTGGCGTTCCTGGCGATGGAGGCGCGGCACTGCGCCGGGGCCGAGATGCAGGAGATGATGGCCTACGCCGCCGCCACCGGCTCTGCCGCCGCGCGGCGGGAAGGCGCCAGGGGCTTCATCGGCAACGCCAACGACGGCACCGCGCATTGGTTCGGCAATCCGCGCGGGCTCGGGACCATGCCGCATTCGCTGATCGGCTACGCGGGATCGACGTTGCGCGCGGCCGAGATGTACCACGCGACCTTTCCCGACGAGCCGATGACCGTGCTGGTCGATTACTTCGGTCACGAGATCACCGATTCGCTCGCAGTCTGCGCCCGCTTTCCCGCGCTTGCCGCCGCCGGGCAGTTGTCGTTCCGGCTCGATACGCACGGTGGGCGGTTCGTCGAAGGGCTGGATCCGGCGGCCAGCTACGCGGTGCTGGAACGCCACGTACCGGGGGCGATCCGCCGCTACCGCAGCGAAACGGAATTGCGCTACCTGGTCGGCACCGGCGTGTCCGCGGCGGCGATCTGGCGGCTGCGGGAGGCGCTGGACGCGGCGGGGCACCGGGCGGTGCGGATTGTGGCGTCCTCGGGCTTCGGCGTGGACAAGTGCCGGGTGATGGCGGACGCGCAGGCGCCGATCGATGTGGTGGGGACCGGCAGCTTCATCCCCAATTCCTGGCACGAGACTTACGCCACCGCCGATATCGTCGAATACGACGGGATGCCGATGGTGAAGCTGGGGCGGGAGTTCCTGCTGCGCCGCCAGCCCTGAGAGTTTGTGAAAGAATGCCCGCGGCGCACGAACTCTCGAACAGAACCGTAATGATTCCGGCGGGCATTCTTTCGCAAGTTCGATTTCTTCGCAGGCTCTGAGCCGCCGCGTGCAGGCCGTGCACACGAAAGCGGCGCCGGTGGGCGCCGCTGCCGTGTCGCCCGTCGTCGTGGCTCAGGTGGTCCTGCGACGCCGGATCATGCCGAGTGCCGCGATGCCGACTGCGAGCAAGGTGAGGGCGCCCGGTTCCGGCACGTTCCCGGGCGGTGGAAGCCCTGCCTGCGCGTAGGCAAGGATATCGACCCCGTTGCCGCCGGTACCGGTCGTGTTGCCGTTGGTGCTGAGGTCGGAGAACGTGGTCAGAGGACCGTTGTCCCAGGCGTAGAAGGAAACCTGGTACAGGTCGCCGACCGTGGTGGCGATGGTCTGACTGAGGGCGTCATACGCCTGGACGGCGCCGTCGTCCCAGCAGCCGCTACCGGCCAGCGCGCCGCAGCCGGACTGCTGTACGCCGCCGAAGGTCGCTCCGTATTGATTGGCGTAGGTCCAGTCGATCGGCGTGGCGCTGTTGCCGTTGCTGGTGTAGGTGCCGGCGGTGAAGGTCGAATTTGCCAGCAGGTTCCCGCTCGAGGTGGTAAGGTTCGTCACCGAAGGATCGGAAAAGAAGATGAAGGCCGGATCCTCGCGAAAGGCGAAAGTAATGGCCGTGCTGGTGATGGCGGCGCTGAAGTCCACCGTATAGAGCGTCGGCGCCGCCGAGTTGTGGTTGATCGTCTGACCATTGAGGTCGAGAATCGCGCCGGCGGGCGGCGGATTGTTGTTTCCCGCGTCCCCGTTATTGTTCCATACTGCGGATCCGGCATAGGCGTGAGCACTCATCGCCAGTGCACATGCCGCCGCAACCGGCAGCAGAAACTTCTTCTTCATCCGAGCGAGCCCCCCTGCCAGCAGTCCATTCCTGATCGAACCCATCCGCGCCTCCTGAAGTTAAGGATCAAAGTCTGTGATCCCCGGGTAGCTCGGATGAACGGCAGATTTCTAAAAGATAATGAAGTAACAGTTGATGCGCGATACACACAGGCGCGGCGAACCCGGCGATGCGGACGCGATCATCTCCGATCCGGAGTCATGCCGAAGGCTCGACTTTACGTTACTGGTGTCGGTTGTTACTACGACAATCTGACGGATACGGGCGATCTGGTTGTTGCGGGGCGGAGGGATCGGGGCATAGGTTGCCCTCGTGGCCGGCGAAGAAGCCCTTCATCTGGGGAATCCCGGGTAGAGTGAAAGAGTCAAGTACGCTTCCGCCAACGCCGGAGACGATGCTTACGTCAACCACCAGATAGGCCGGAACGTCATGTTTCCCTCTTCTCTCAATCGCATCATGCCCTGGGTTTGGCTGGCGATGGGCATTCTGGCCATCATCACCCTCGCGGAAACCCTCGAAAAATTCCTCGATAAGATCGGGGTGGTGGGTTGGGTGGAGCATCATGGCCTGCTGCTGGCACATATATTCGCCGGCCTGGCGGGAATAGCCTGGTTGTTCGTTTTTTTGGGCGCGCTCCGCCAGAGAGACCGCCTTCCTGCATTCCTTACCAAGCGGAGATGGCTCATGGATATTCTCGACCGCCTGACCAACCGGGCCGAACTCGAACGACGGATGTCGCAGGAGGTCGAGTCCGTCTTCGTGGATGCCGAGGCGCTCGCGACCCAGCTCAAGGCCAAGGTTGTCGGCGAAGACAAGATTTGCGATGATCTTGCGGCACAGATACGCCGCCGCCTTGCACTTAAGCAGCGCGGTAAGCCGGTAGGCGTGTTCCTGCTCGCCGGCCCTCCCGGCGCCGGCAAGACCTGGATGGGAAAGGTGCTGGCCGAGGTGTTGGCCCGCCGCCTGCTACATTTCGACATGACGCAATATTCCGGCGCGGGGTTTGGCGCTTCTTCCTTGTTCGGTTCAGGCAAAGGTTACGTCGGTTCGCAAAGCTATGGCAGCCTGACGGCGGCGCTGCGCGATACGCCAGACGCTGTCGTGTTGCTGGACGAGATCGAAAAAGCCCATGGCGACGTACACAAGAAATTCCTCACCGCTTGGAACGACGGCTTCGTCACCAAGAGTTCGGACGGCAAGCAGATTTCCACCACCCGCGCCATCTTTGTGCTGACCACCAATGCGGCGGTGGATACGCTGACGGAATTGAGCAAGCAGTATGCCAACGATCCAGACACACTGCGCTCCAGCGCCGTCAGTGCCCTGCGCAATGCAGGTTTCGCGCCCGAAGTCCTCAACCGTATCGACCGCATCTTCGTGTTCGAGCCGCTGTCCGGCCTGGACATCGCCCGCGTCGCGGCGCTGGAGATCGAGCGTATGATCGCCGGCTATGGCCTCACCGTGGCGCAAGGCGGCATTGATCCCGAAGTACTGTTCGAGCTGATGACCCGCCAGAAGAAAATGGGCATCAGCGCCTCGTCTCGTGATCTGACGCGGGCGATAGAGGAATCCATCGCCGACAGCCTGATCGCCGCCAAGCAGAAAGACGCCACGGCGGTATCGCTTGTCCAGAGCGAGAACGGTGTGGTGGCAGAGGCCGCTGAACCTGCTGCAAACACCATCGGAGCGGCGCGCGCATGAGCGAGCCGAGCTCGCGTCCGTCTACCGTTGCCGCGGCGCGGCAGGAAAGCCTGTGGGACAAGGCGCCGGGCTGGCGCAATCTTACAATCGCTGCCACGGCGCTGACCTTCGCCGCTTTGGCCTTGCCGCTGGGGCTGCCGCAGCAGACCAATTCCGTCCCACCGGTTCAGGTCAAGGCAGCCCCGGCCCATATCGTGGCGGAGCTACCGCACGTCCAAACGCCGCCCCCAGTCACCCAGGCCGTCGCGCGAATCCCAGGCCCATCGCAGTCTACTGTATCATCGCAAGAGCATTTGCTGACGCCGCCCACGGGACATCACGCTGTCGCACCACGGGAGCAAACGGCTTCGCTAGCTGTGCAGCCTGCGCCTGCTCTAGCGACCGATTCGACCAATGTCTGCCCTATAACGCTCAGCCCTCAGGCGCAACCCATGGGAGGCGGCGTGGTGATCGGCTTTGAAGGTGCGCTCGCCGCACAGCAGCGTATGGCTGCCAATGAACGGCTTATGGGCGGTCCCATCAACCCCGCATTCGCCAACACGCCGCGTGCCATCGTCCGCACCGATGGCAGCTCGCCGGGCGGCCCGAGCCAGATCGTCGTGCTCCCGCCAGGCATGATCGTCAGTATCGGTGATCATATCACCTTCAATGGCATCCATCGCGATATGACCATGCCTTGCGGCTATGCACCTCCTCTAGTCACCGCTGACAGCGGTCCGTCACAACCCGCCGCCAATTTACAACCCGCCGCAAATGCGCAGGCCACGCCGCAATGACCGAACCGATGCAAGTATCCCTTACACCCCAGGGGGAAAGATCAGTCTCTGGGAGACAGCGCCGCGCTGGTGCAAGCTCACTATTACGGCGGCATTGCTGACCGTGACTGCGGTGACGCCGCCGCTCTTCCTGCCGCCACAGACGGATTTCGCGCGGCTGGCGCAGGTCAAAGCCACGCCGCCCAAAATCGTGGCGGCGCCGCCACCGCAAGTCCAGACGCCGCCGTCGCGGTTGCAGCGGAAAATATTCACTAAGAAGCGGCTCTCACGAGAATCGCACCTGTCTTGTTGCTGTCTTTAGCCGCGGTTCTGCCGTCCATGACGGGCTCGGCCGAGCCTGTTCCCGCAGGGGACGCCCCAGATGATCGCGCCTGCGCGCGCCGATGAGCAAACGTCGTTGCCTTCGCCAACCCAGCCAAAGCCCGCCCTGCCGTTGGCATCAGGCGCTACGTCCTGGTTCACCCAATTTGATACGATCCGATCTAAAACGTCCCCAGCAGCATAATTTTTGCCGTCTGGGCTCGGAATGACCCGAAATCCCGCCCTGATAGCCGACCAGAGCACCCGGAATACCGGGAAATCCTTCAAGCGCGGGCGATTTTCGGAAGCGTGCTAGGGCGATACAATTGTGCCGAGAAGCTGATTCGCATCCCTTTCCCACTATGTGTAGCATTGCAAGTAAAGTTCCCCGCCCGCCGCGCTGCACCCATCCCGGCGTGCACGCGTGGCGGGTGCGTCGCCAGCTCTTGGTGGCGCGGAAGGCTTCCAAGATGCAGAGACATCCGCGATTCCATGCAGGCGGCTGGTATGCGAGGCCAAACCCCGGAGCCCCTGGCGCGCGTCGGCGCCCCCACCGCCGTTGCGCCACTTCCGGCCGGGCGAGTGGAATGCCCAGCAGGCCCGCGCCCGCGGCTATTATCCGGCCAACCCGAACTGGCAACATTTCCGGCCGCGCTGACGGCGCGCGATCGGAAACGCCCCGGCTTCCGATCGCGCTATCCCGCCTCGGCCATCACCCGCGGCGGCCTCACGCCGCCGTGGTCAACCGCAGCAGCCGGTCCGCGTTGCCGTGCGCGATCTTCTCCCGATCCGCCGGCGAAACCGGCAGCGCATCCAGGAACCGCCGGCCGACCGCATTCGCAGCAAACGGGTAATCGACCGAGAACAGGATCCGGTCCGCCCCGAACGTCTGCAACGCATTCAGGAACGGCGGCACCGTGAAGAACCCGCTGTTCGTGATCCACACCTGATCCAGGATCGTCTGCGTCACCGTGCGGGCCAGCACCTTCGCCGCTTCGGCCGCCAGGGTCTGCTCGCAGCGGGCGAGCATGAACGGCAACGCCTCCCCCATATGCCCGATAATCAACTTCAGCCCGGGGTGGCGATCGAGCGCGCCCGACAACACGAGCCGCAGCACCTGCACCGCCGTTTCGATATGCCACCCCCAGGCGGAGGTCGCCATCGCGAAACTCATGTTCCCCGGCAGCCCGTCGTAATAGGCCCGTCGCACCGGCTCGGCGGAAATGCCGGGATGGATGTAGATCGGCACGTCCAACGCCGCGGCGCGCGCCAGGATCGGGTCGAACGACGCATGATCCAGGCAGCGCCCGTCGGTCAGCCCGTTGATCAGCGCGCCGTGGAAGCCGAGGTCGCGCACCGCCCGCTCCAGCTCGTCCGCCGCCGCCTCCGGCGCCAGCATGGGCAGATGCGCGAACCCGGCAAGCCGGCCGGGATGCGCGGCCACCCCTTTGGCCAGCGCGTCGTTGTAATCCCGCGCCAGCGCAATGCCGTCCGGCCCCGCAACGAGGTCGGCACCGGCGCCGGCCACCGACAGCACCTGCACGCTGATCCCGGCCGCATCCATGTCGGCGATGCGCGCGGCGCCGAGGTCGGCCAGCTCGTTGCGCTTGGTGACCTGGCTCCAGACCACGTCCGGCGGCGGGAAGCCGCGGCGGCGGATCAGCGCCGGGTCGATGCGGGCGACCAGGTCGGGGACGGTGAAATGTTCTTCCAGGGTGACGATGCGCATGGGTGGATTTCCTCCGGCAGACGGCCAGTCTCGCCCCCCCGCAAGGCGACGACAAGCCCGCACCCTTCTCCCCTTCCGCTTGCGGGAGGGGAGAAGGGTGCCCGTGTCCGACCCGGGGCTATTCGCCCTGCCAGACCGGCGTGCGCTTGGCCAGGAACGCCTCCATCCCCTCGCGGAAATCCCGGCTCATGTAGCACATCAGGATCAGGTCCTTGTCCTGCCCCGCCGGCACGCGCGGACGCAAGCGGCGCAGCGCCTCCTTGGTCGCAGCCAGGGTCAGGGGCGCATGGCCGGCGACGAGCTTCGCCAAGGCCTCGGCGCGCGCCAGCAGCGCCGGCTTGTCCTCCAGCAGTTCGGAGACGAGGCCGATCGCCTTCGCCTCCTCCGCCTCCACCAGCCGCGCCGTGAACACGATCTCGGTCACCAGCGCCGGGCCGAGCAGGGCCGCCAGCCGGGCATAGTTCGCCATCGACAGGCAGTTGCCCAAAGTGCGCGCCACCGGAAAGCCGAAGCGCGCGCCGCGGGCGGCGATGCGCAGGTCGCAGGCGCTCGCGATGCCGGCGCCGCCGCCGGTGCAGGCACCGGAGATCGCGGCGATCGTGGGCCTGGGGCAGCGCTCCAGCGCCTCCAGCACCCGGTCGATGCGGGCTTCGTAAGCCAGCGCATCGGCCTCGGTCTCGAAGGCGCGGAACTGGGAGATGTCGGTGCCGGAGGCAAACGCCTTCTCCCCGGCGCCGCTCAGCACCAGGGCGCGAATGCCGCGGTCGGTGCCGGCCTGTTCGCAAATCTCGACCAGGCGGTCATACATCGCGAAGGTCATCGCATTGCGCGCCGCAGGCCGGTTGAACGTGATCCAGCCGATGCCGTCACGGATTTCCCACAACAAATCCTGCTCGCTCATGCGCCGCTCCCGCCAACATGTCGCCCCGGCGCCGGATGACGCCCGCCGAGGCTCTATCGCCCCAGCCGCGGCCCGGCAAGCCAATCCCGACACGCGCCCGAAGGGGGAGGCAAGACGGCGCGTTCCATGCCAAACTGGGTCTGGGCCGCCAAGCGCCCGACCCCGGGAGGATCATTGCCATGTCGCGTACCCTGTTCCCGACCTCCGTCGCCGGCAGCCTGCCGAAACCCGCCTGGCTCGCCGAGACGCAAAAACTCTGGCCCGCCTGGCAGGCCAGCGGCGCCGCCCTGGCCGTCGCCAAACGCGATGCCACCCTGCTCTCGATCAAGGAACAGGAAGACGCCGGCCTCGATATCATCACCGACGGCGAACAATCCCGCCAGCACTTCGTGCACGGCTTCCTGGAACACGTGGAGGGGATCGACTTCACCCGCAAGGTGAAGATGGGCATCCGCAACAACCGCTACGACGCCATGGTCCCCGTCGTCACCGGCAAGCTGCGCCTGGCCGGACGGGTGCATGAAACCGAGGCCAGGCTGCTCCGCGCCCACACCACACGGCGCACCAAATTCACCCTGCCCGGCCCGATGACGATCGTCGATACCCTCGCGGACGAATACTACGGCGACCGCAAAACCCTCGCCTTCGCCTTCGCCGCGCTGCTGAACCAGGAAGCGCACGGCCTGCAACAGGACGGCATCGACATCATCCAGTTCGACGAACCCGCCTTCAACGTCTACATGGAAGACGCGGCTACCTGGGGCGTCGACGCCCTGCACCAGGCGATCGACGGCCTCACCTGCACCACCGCCGTGCACATCTGCTACGGCTACGGAATCGAGGCGAACATCACCTGGAAACAAAGCCTCGGCGAACAATGGCGCCAGTACGAACAGATCTTCCCCGCCCTCGCCGCCAGCCGCATCGACCAGGTGTCGCTGGAATGCGTCAACTCCCACGTCCCGCCCGACCTGATGGCCCTGCTCGAAGGCAAGGACGTGATGGTCGGCGTCATCGACGTCGCCACCAACCGAATCGAAACCCCCGAGGAAGTCGCCGCCACCATCGCCGCCGCACAACGGTTCGTCCCCAAAGAACGCCTGTTCCCCTGCACCAACTGCGGCCTCGCCCCCATGCCGCGCGACGTCGCCCAGGCCAAACTCCAAGCCCTCGCCGCCGGCGCCCGCCTCGCCTGCGCGGCGGCGTAGTCGGGGGGCCGGCAAGCAAGGCCAGGGGGCTTTGCCCCCTGGACCCCCACCAAGGGCTCGCCCTTGGAACCCTTCCGTTGGTTCCGAGCGTGTGGGGGGTGTCACGGGTCCGGGCCGGGGCTGCCTGAGGCGGGCGGGTTGGGCGGGGACAGGGCGCGGCTGCGCCCTGTCCCCGCCCAACCCGCCCGCCTCAGGCAGCCCCGGCCCGGACCCGTGACACCCCCCACACGCTCGGAACCCAATAGATGGGGTCCAGGGGACGAGTTCCCTGGCGGGGGGTCCAGGGGGGCAGAGCCCCCTTGGCCTTGCTTGCCGGCCCCTCCGGCTACCCCGGCGCGTCGAGGTGGAGGCGGACCGCGCCGAAGGGGTCGAGGCTGGCTTCGGCGCCGGCCGGGACGAGGCAGGTGGCGTCGTATTCCTGGATGATGGCGGGTCCTCGGAGTGGTTTGGCGGCCAGGCCGGCGCGGTCGGTGACTTTCGTTTCGGTCCAGCCGGTGTTGGCGAACCAGGCGCGGCGGGTTGGCGGCACGTCGGCGGTGGCGGCCTGGATGGTGGGGGGCACTCTGGGTGTTTCCGCGATGCCGCGAGCG
Organism: uncultured Pseudomonadota bacterium; assembly: GCA_963832525.1. Classification (GTDB taxonomy): domain Bacteria; phylum Pseudomonadota; class Alphaproteobacteria; order Acetobacterales; family Acetobacteraceae; genus JAJZVS01. The sequence goes on along the minus strand of CAWHUC010000004.1, from coordinate 3,172,702 downwards.
ATGATCGACAGGCCCATCAGTTCGACCGGTTCTTCCGGGCCGGCGCGGAAGCCGTAGGTGCGTTCATGTTCGGCGCCGAACAGGTCGGGCAGGGCGGCGAGCCAGGTTGCCGCGGGGCCTTGCGGCAGGGGCACGGCGATTTCGCTCGACTGGCCGACGTAGCGGGCCAGGGCGCTTCGGCGCAGCACGCAGCGTCCGGGCGGAAAGCCATCGGCGGCGAGGCGGTCGAGCCCTTCCCGTTCCAGCGCCTCCAGCGCCGCGCCGAGCGGGGCGGCTTCGGCGCCGGCGACGGGGGCGCGCAGGCTGCGCGCGGCGTGGTGCTCGGTTTCGGCGACCAGCAGGCCGAAGGCGCTGAACACGCCGGGCAGCGGCGGGATGATGACGCGCCGGATGCCGAGCTCGGCGGCGATCGCGGCGGCGAACAGCCCGCCGTTGCCGCCGAAGGCGAGCAGCGCGAAGTCGCGCGGGTCGCGCCCGCGTTCCACGCTGACGGCACGAATCGCGCGCATCATGCTGGCCGCGGCGAGGCGCAGCATGCCGGCCGCGGCGTCCTCCACCGACAGTCCGAGCGGTGCGGCCAGCCGCTCTGCCACCGCCGCGCGCGCCCGGGCGAGGTCGAGCTTCATTGCCCCGCCGACGAGACCGCCGGGATCGAGATAGCCCAGCACGAGGTTGCAATCGGTGATCGTGGGCTCGGTCCCGCCGGCCCCGTAACAGACCGGCCCGGGCGCGGCGCCGGCGCTTTCGGGCCCCACCTTCGGCGCTCCGGCCGCATCCAGCCGGCAGATCGAGCCGCCGCCGGCGCCCACTTCCGCCAGATCGATCGCGGGAAGTTTCAGCAGATACCCGGCGCCGACCAGCAGGCGGGAGCCGGCCATGACGCCGGCGCCGACTTCCAGCGCCTCGGTGCGCAGCACGTCCCCGTTCTCGACCAGCCCCGCCTTGGCGGTGGTGCCGCCCATGTCGAAGGTGATGAGCCGCGGCTCGCCCAGGGTGGCGGCCAGCGCCGCCGCGCCCACCACGCCGGCGGCGGGGCCGGATTCGATGATGTGCACCGGCTGCGCCGCGGCAAACGCGGCCGAGGCCAGCCCGCCGTTCGACTGCATCAAATGCAGCGGCGCCGTGACCCCGAGCGCCGCCAGCCGCGCGGCGAGCGTGGTCAGATAGGCGCGCACCACCGGCTGCACGTAGGCGTTGATGACGGTCGTGCTGGTGCGCGGATATTCCTTGATCTCCGGCAGGATCTCGCAACTGAGCGAGATCGGCAGGTCGGGCAGCGCCGCGCGCACGGCCGCGGCCACCGCCTGCTCATGCGCCGGATTGGCGTAGCTGTGCAGCAGGCAGACGGCCAGGCTCTCGACCCGTTCCGCACGCAACCGTTCGATCGCGACGGCGAGCGAAATCTCATCCAGCGGGATCGCCACCGTCCCGTCCGGGCGCAGCTTCTCGGTCACCTCCAGCCGCAGCCGGCGTTCCACCAGCGGCGGCGGCTTGGTCCAGCCGATGTCGTAGACGCGCGGCATGCGCAGGTCGCGGATTTCCAGCACGTCGCGGAAGCCGGCGGTGGTGATGAGCGCCGTGCGCGCGCCCGCACCTTGCAGGATGGTGTTCGATCCGATGGTGGTGGCGTGCAGCAGCTCGCCTACCGGCCCCGGGACGGCGGCGAGCAGCGCCTGCAATCCGGTGAGAATGCCCTCGGTGTAGTCGTGCGGGGTGGAGGCGGTCTTGCGCGTGTGCACCCGCCCGTCCGCGCCGATCGCGACCAGGTCGGTGAAGGTCCCGCCGATGTCGATGCCGATGCGCACGCTCATCGCCCCGTCTCCGTCGCACGTGCGGCACGCAGCCGGGTCCGCAGCGCCTCGGTGGCGGGGCGGTCGATCTGCGGCGGATCGCCGCGCGCGACGACGCCGTAGTCGGCAGCCGCGCCTGCGTTCGTCACCAGCCCGTCGCGCAAATCCTTTGTGACCGCCTCCGGCGCGCGGTCCAGCGGATCGCCGTAGCCGCCGCCGCCGGGCAGTTGATGGCGGAACACCTCGCCGGCACGGAAGTTCATCGTCAGCTTGGCGTGCAGCACCTGTTCCTCTGCCGCGTCGGGCGCGAGCAGGTTGCGCCCGGCCGCGCCCGCGCCGCCGCCGGCGAGGCCATACGGGCGGTGGGTCTGGCGGTCGGCGCGGACTTGCAGGATCCCCTCCTCGGCTGCCATCCGCCAGGTGCGCCGCATCGCAGCACCACCGCGGAAGCGCCCGGCGCCGCCGGTGTCCGGCACGAAGCCGTAGTCCAGCACTTCGAGCGGGTTCTCCGCCTCGATCATCTCCACGCTGAAGCTCGCCATGTTGGCGAACATCGTGGTGTTGCCTTCCAGCCCGTCCGCCCAGGGCCGCGCGCCCCAGGCGCCCGAGAGGAAATCGACGTAGATGAACGGGCGCCGGTCGCGGTCGTAGCCGCCGACGGTGATACCGGTATTGCCGCCATCGCCGGCGGCGAACACGCGATCCGGGTAGAGTTTCGCCAGCGCACCGAAGGCGCAGTCGGTGGCGCGGAACCCCGTGAGCCCACGCGCCGCGCAGGCTGCCGGCGGCAGCGCGTTCATGATGGTGCCGGGGGGTGCCACCACCTCGATGGCGCGGAACACGCCGTCGTTGTTCGGCATGTTGACCGACAGCACCGATTTCGCCGCCGTGAAGCTGGCGGCAGCGGTGTAGCTCCAGGTGTTGTTGATCGCGCCCTTCACCTGGGCCGCGCTGCCGGTCCAGTCGAAGCGCATCGATCCGCCGCGCTTCGTCACCGTGCAGACCAGCGGGATCGGCACGCCGATATCGATCTGATCGTCGTCGATCCAGTCGGTGAATGTCGCCTCGCCGTCCGGCAGTTCGTTGAGGCAATGCCGCGTCAGGCGCTCGCTGTAGTCCATCGTCTCTTCCATCAGCGCGCGCACGCCGGCGGCACCATGGCGGGCGATCAGCGGCTCCATCCCGCGCGCGGCGATGGCGCAGGCGGCGAGCTGGGACCGCAGGTCGCCGAACACCCGGCCGGGCAAGCGCACGTTCTTCTCGATGATCCGGTGCAGGGTCGGGTTCGGCTGCCCGCGCTCGTACAGCTTGAGCGGCGGGATGCGCAGGCCCTCGGCGAAGATCTCGGTGCTGTCGGAGGCGTTGGAGCCCGGCACCCGCCCGCCCACGTCGGTGTGGTGGCAGATCGTCGCCGCCCAGGCCAGCACCGCACCGTCGGCGAAGATCGGCCGGAAGACGAAGATGTCCGGCAGGTGCATCCCACCCTCGTAGGGGTCGTTCAGCACCAGGATGTCGCCTTCGTGGATGTCGTCGCCGTAGGCGCGCAGCGCGGCCTGCAACGCGACCGGGATGGAGCAGAGATGGCCCGGCAGGCTCAGCCCCTGCGCCACCAGCCGCCCCTGCCCGTCGCACAGCGCGGCGCTGTAATCCATGATGTTCTTGAGCACGCCCGAATAGGCGGTGCGGTAGATCGTGAGCACCATCTCGTCGCCGATCGCGGCGACGGCGTTGCGGAACAGTTCGGCGGTGATCGGGTCCATGCGGCGGATCGGACCACCGATCGGCGCGCCCCGCAACCCGGAATTGCCGCATCGCGGCATGCACGCTTGCCCGCCGGCGGCATAGGCCGGATACCAGGCGGTATCACTCCCGGGAGACCAGACATGGACGTGAACGGACAGGCGGCGATCGTCACCGGCGGCGGCTCCGGCCTCGGCGCCGCCACCGCGGCGGCGCTGGCGGCGGCCGGGGCGCGGGTTGCGGTGCTCGACCGCAACGGTGCGGCGGCGGAGGCCGTTGCCGGCCGCATCGGCGGCCACGCCGGCATGGTCGACGTGACCGATCCCGCCGGCGCCGAGGCCGCGTTGGCCGCCGCCGAAGCCGCGCTCGGTCCGCCGCGGCTGCTCGTGAACTGCGCCGGCATCGGCAACGCCGGGCGCATCCTCGGGCGCGACGGGCCGCTGGCGCTCGATGCCTTCGCGCAGGTGATCGCGGTGAACCTGATCGGCACCTTCAACATGCTGCGCCTGGTGGCGGCGCGGATGAGCACGCTCGACCCCGGGCCGGACGGGGAACGCGGCGTGATCGTGAACACCGCCTCGGTCGCGGCGTATGAGGGCCAGGTGGGCCAGGCTGCCTATGCCGCCTCCAAAGCCGGGGTGGTCGGCCTGACCCTGCCGGCGGCGCGGGAACTGGCGCGCGCCGGCATCCGGGTGATGACGATCGCGCCCGGGCTGATCGAAACGCCGATGTTCAACGGGCTGCCGGACGAGGTGCGCGCGGGCCTCGCCGCCTCGGTGCCGTTCCCGGCGCGACTCGGCCGGCCGGAGGAATATGCTGCGCTGGTGCTGCACATCGCCGCCAACCGGTTCCTGAACGGCGAAACGATCCGCCTGGACGGTGCGCTCCGCATGGCCCCGCGCTGACGTCGCCCCGCAACGGGAAGGAAGCACCGCGCCCGGTGTTTTCCCCGCCGCGGCGACCCCATCTCCCGCAGCGTGACCGCTGCAACGCCGCAGGAGACCTGTCATGCGTATCGAGCCGGTGTTCGTGTTCGACCTCGACGGCACCCTGGTGGACAGCGTCTACCAGCACGTGCTCGCCTGGAAGCAGGCGCTCGACGCCGAGGGGATCGCGCTCTCCGTCTGGCGCATCCACCGCAAGGTCGGCATGAGCGGCGGGCTGTTCACCAACCAGTTGCTGCGCGAGATCGGCCTGGAGATCAGCCCCGAGCGGGTCGGACGCCTGCGCCAGTTGCACGCCGCCGCCTACCAGCGCCAGGCCGACAGTATCCGCCCCCTGCCGGGCGCATGCGAACTGCTCGCCTGGCTGACGGAGGCGGCGATCCCTTGGGCGATCGCCACCAGCGGGCGGATGGAGACCGCGGCGGTGAACCTCGCCGCACTCGGCGTCGATCCGGCGCGCACGCCGGTGATCACGCGCGACCTGGTGAAATACGCCAAGCCCGATCCAGACCTGTTCCTGGCCGCCGCCGACCGGCTCGGCGCCACGCCCGAGCGTGCGGTGGTGGTGGGCGACAGCATCTGGGACATCCTCGCCGCGATCCGCTGCCGGGCGCTCGCGGTCGGCCTGCTGAGCGGCGGCTACGGCACCGAGGAATTGCAGAAGGCCGGCGCGTTCCGCGTCTATGACGACCCCGCCGACCTGCTGCGGCACATCGACGAGGTCGGCGGCCGGCGGTAGCGGCGGGGTTTCGGGCGCGGAACTCCGCCCGGGCTGCGGCGTTTCTCTTCGGCCCGTCCCGCGGCTCACATGCGGAACACGCCGAACTGCGTCGGTTCCACCGGCGCGTTCAGCGCTGCCGAGAGCGACAGCGCCAGCACGCGCCGCGTGTCTGCGGGATCGATGATCCCGTCGTCCCACAGCCGCGCGGTCGCGTAATAGGGCTGGCCCTTCGTGTCGTACTCGGCACGGATCGGCGCCTTGAAGGCCTCCTCCGCCGCCGGATCGGCGAAGCCGCCGCGCACGGTGGCGAGCACGCTCGCCGCCTGCTCGCCGCCCATCACCGAGATGCGCGCGTTCGGCCACATCCACACGAAGCGCGGATCGTAGGCCCGCCCGCACATGCCGTAGTTGCCGGCCCCGAACGAGCCGCCGACGATCACGGTGAGCTTCGGCACCGCGGCGGTGGCGACCGCGGTGACCAGCTTGGCGCCGTCGCGGGCGATGCCGCCCGCCTCGTATTTTCGTCCCACCATGAAGCCGGTGATGTTCTGCAGGAAGATGAGCGGGATGCCGCGCTGGCAGCAGAGCTCGATGAAATGCGCCCCCTTCAGCGCCGATTCCGAGAACAGGATGCCGTTGTTGGCGATGATCCCGACCGGGTAGCCGGAGAGATGGGCGAAGCCGCACACCAGCGTGGTGCCGTACAGATGCTTGAACTCGTCGAACTCCGAGCCGTCCACCAGCCGCGCGATCACCTCCCGCGCGTCGTAGGTGGTGCGGAGATCGGTGGGCACCACGCCGTGCAGCTCGGCCGGATCGTAGAGCGGCGCCGCCGGCGCACGCAGCGCCACGCCCGGCCGCTTCACCCGGTTCAGCCCGGCCACGATGCGCCGGCAGATCGCGAGCGCGTGGCGGTCGTCGTGCGCGTAATGATCGACCACGCCGGAGGTGCGCGCGTGCACTTCGGCCCCGCCCAGGTCTTCGGCCGAGACCTCCTCCCCGGTCGCCGCCTTCACGAGCGGCGGGCCGCCGAGGAAGATCGTGCCCTGGCCGCGCACGATGATGGATTCGTCGCACATCGCCGGCACATAGGCCCCGCCGGCGGTGCAAGAGCCCATCACCGCGGCGATCTGCGGAATGCCCCGGGCGGACAGGTTGGCCTGGTTGAAGAAGATGCGGCCGAAGTGTTCGCGGTCGGGGAAGATGTCCTCCTGCAACGGCAGGAAGGCGCCGCCGGAATCGACCAGGTAGAGGCACGGCAGATGGTTGGCACGCGCGATCTCCTGCGCGCGCAGGTGTTTCTTCACCGTGATCGGGAAATAGGTGCCGCCCTTCACCGTGGCGTCGTTCGCCACGATCACGCATTCCTGCCCGGCGACGCAGCCGATGCCGGTGACGATGCCGGCGGCGGGCACCTCGTCGCCGTACATGCCGAAGGCGGCGAGCTGCGAGAATTCCAGGAACGGCGAGCCGGGGTCGATCAGCCCCGCCACCCGCGCGCGGGCCGGCAGCTTGCCGCGCTGCTCGTGGCGCGCGCGGGCCGCGGCGCCGCCGCCTTCGGCGACCCGGGCGACCTGGGCGCGCAGATCGGAAACGAGCGCGCCCATCGCCGCGGCGTTGGCGGCGAATTCCGGCGCGCGCGGATCGATCGCGGAACGCAGGACGCTCATGCGGTCTCGGCGAACAATTCGCGCCCGATCAGCATGCGGCGGATTTCGGACGTTCCGGCCCCGATCTTGTACAGCTTGGCGTCGCGCAGCAGCCGCCCCGTGGGGTAGTCGTTGATGTAGCCGTTGCCGCCGAGGCACTGGATCGCCTCCAGCGCCATCCAGGTGGCGCGTTCGGCGGCATAGAGGATCGCCCCGGCCGCATCCTTGCGCGAGGCGGCGCCGCGGTCGCACGCGCCGGCGACCGCGTACACGTAGGCGCGCGCGGCGTTCAGGGTGGTGTACATGTCCGCGAGCTTGCCCTGCATCAACTGGAACTCGCCGATCTTCTGCCCGAACTGCTCGCGCTCGTGCAGATAGGGCACCACCGCGTCGAGGCACGCGGCCATGATGCCGAGCGGCCCGCCGGCGAGCACGGCGCGCTCGTAATCGAGCCCGCTCATCAGCACCCGCACGCCGGCGCCCACCTGGCCGAGCACGTTCTCCGCCGGCACGGCGCAATCGGTGAACACGAGTTCCGACGTGTTCGAGCCGCGCATGCCGAGCTTGTCGAGTTTCAAACCGGGTGCGAATCCGGCGAAACCCTTCTCGATCAGGAAGGCGGTGATGCCGCGCGGGCCGGCGTCGGGGTCGGTCTTGGCGTAGACCACGAGCACGTCCGCGTCCGGACCGTTGGTGATCCACATCTTGGTCCCGTTCAGCACGTAGCGGTCGCCGCGCTTGTCGGCGCGCAGGCGCATCGAGACGACGTCGGACCCGGCGCCGGGTTCCGACATCGCCAGCGCGCCGACCGCGGTGCCGGCGATCAGGCCCGGCAGGTAGCGGCGCTTCTGGTCCTCGGTGCCGTTGCGGCGGATCTGGTTCACGCAGAGGTTGGAATGCGCACCGTAGGAGAGGCCGACCGAGGCGGAGGCGCGCGAGACCTCCTCCATCGCCACCACGTGGTCGACATAGCCCATGCCGGCGCCGCCGTAGTCCTCCTCCACCGTCACGCCGAGCAGGCCCATGGCGCCGAGCTTCGGCCAGAGGTCGGGCGGGAATGCGTTGTCGCGGTCGATGGCGGCGGCGCGCGGGGCGATCTCGGCGGCGGCGAAGGCTTCGGTCTGCGCGCGCAGCATCTCGGTGGTCTCGCTGAGGCCGAAATCGAGGCCGGGCAGGCGGTTGGGCGGGGCGGGCATGGGCGGGTGGTCCTGGGGGCGGAAGGCGGGAGGATGGCGGAATTCTTGTGGGGGGGGAAGCGGAGGGATGGGCGGGGGTATGCGGGTGTAGGGGCGGCAGGCCGGGATTGGCCGGGAGGGGACGGGCGGCTTTTGGGCGACAGGCCGAAAAAGCGGATACTCCGCGCAACCGACGCATCGGAAGCTATCGATCCAAAGCGTTCGACCCGACGATCACTGCCATCCCTCCAAAGCAGACGTTCCATCCAGAGGCCTCGGTGGGCGCGCTGCGCGCCAACCGGACCTCCGCGCAATTGGCAGCCCATCTTGATCCCGTGCGAAAATCTTGAGTTCCGACGCGCGCTCGCCCGGCCACCGATTAGCACGCAATAATCCGGTTTATCGGGGGGTAGGGACGGGCTATAAGTCCGGGGCGCGCCAATCCAGCACCGCATTGGGTGGGAAGGAGAATGACGCGCCCGGCCGATCGGGGATGACGGTGCAGCCAGAGAAGTTCCCGCCCGAGGTGATCGATCGGTTGAAGTGGTATGTGTACCGCCTGGTCGATCCTCGAAATGGAGAGACTTTCTACGTGGGGAAGGGTAAGGGCGATCGGGTCTTTCAACACGCCAAGGGCGCATTGTCAGCGACTGGTGACGAGGACGCGACCGACCTGAAGTCGCAAAGGATCAAAGAAATCGGTGCAGCGGGGCTTGAGGTCGCTCACGTAATACACCGCCACGGCATCGAAAGCGAAGATCTGGCTTTCCAAATCGAGGGCGCGGTTATGGACGCATACCCCGGCCTGACCAATCAGGTCGGCGGACATGGTTCCGGCGACTACGGAGTTCGGCATGCTGTGGAGATCATCGCGGAGTATCGAGCTGAGCCTTTCGAGGCACGGGAGCCACTGATCCTGGTCAACATTGGGAAGGCCTTCGACGAAGAGGACAAGAGCATCTACGATGCCGCCCGGGGTTGTTGGGTCATCAACCCGGAGAGGGCTCGCAAGCACAAACTTGTCCTTGCGCACCGACGCGGGATTGTCGTTGGCGCCTTCCGGCCAGTCGAGTGGCTGCCCGCGACGAGGGCGAACTTTCCCTGGCACACCGGAGACGAAAGCCGCTGGGGATTCGTAGGCAAGTCGGCAGAGGAAGATACCGCGCGCATCTATATGCAGAAGCGGGTCCCGGAAGCGTATCGCGCCAAGGGCGCAGCCAATCCCGTCAGGTTCATCCAACCGGCGTCCGCGACGGGTTAGTTTGATCTTATAGGCACGCCCGTCTGCTCGGCGCGAGCTTTACTCTTGATAACAGATTTCATCGAGAAAGGCGCCATTGCCCATCGGAGAAGGCCAGCGAGGCGAAGTGGTAGGCGAGCGTTCGGCCAGGGGCGCGAGCGGTCGCCCGTAACCCGTACAAAGGGGCATCCGCCGGCCGACGTCGCGTATCCCTGAGCGGCTATTGCGCTCCTAGCCAGACGCCGTCCTAAACCGAACGTTCGGTTTCCGTCCCTTCCGACCCGAAAGCGGACCGTCGCCTTCCCACCCATCTAGGTCGGCCCGGTGTCAGGATGCGTGGTCCGCTTTTGGGGAACCGGCCATGTTGTCCCGAGGGCCGGGATGGGCGCAAACCGGACCTTCGGCCCGACAACGCACCCCCCACGCCCCCCCTCATGTCGCCGCCCGCCCCGACACCGCACCGCCCCACCAGGGCAATCGGGGGAAGGCCCGGTCGCGTCGTTGCCCCGAGCTTGCCTCTCCCGCCGCGCGGGAGCCGCGAACTGAAGCGCCGAAGGAGGCGTCGAAGCGGGCGTCCGACGTTCACCCGACAGGCCTGCCCTCCGTGTCCTCCGGCTTCCTCGCCTTGCTTCCTCCGTGTGAAAAAATCGGCGCTGCCGCGCAGCACCGGCCTGGCCAGGAGGGTGCGTCATCGATCGGCCCCGCTCTGGCCCGGGACGGCGGCGCCACCCGTCAGGTGTCCCACGCGGGAGGGTTCCGGGCGGCGGGCGAGCACGGATTTTTTCACACGGAGGAAGCAAGGCGAGGAAGCCGGAGGACACGGAGGCGTTCGTGCGTGCCGCACGCTTGTGCCGCGCCTTGCGACCTGCCGACCCCGGGTGAGTGCGATGGAGAGGGTAGGGGCGGCGCTGCCGGAGGCGGCATCGGGCATTCACCCGATTGCCCTGCCCACCCCAGCCCTTGACTCCGTCAACCATCCCCCTGACTCTGTCAACCATGTCCGACCCCGACCGCATCGCCGCCGTCCGCCGCTTCAACCGCTTCTACACCGCGCGCATCGGCGTCCTCCGCGAGGGCCTGCACCACAGCCCGTTCACCCTGACCGAAGCCCGCGTGCTCTATGAACTCGCCCAGCGGGAGACCACGGGCGAGACCACCACCGCCGGGGCGATCGCCCGCGCGCTCGACCTCGATCCCGGCTACCTCAGCCGCATCCTGGCCCGCTTCCTGCGCCGCCGCCTGGTCGCGCGCACCCGCTCGGGCGACGACGGCCGCCAGCACCTCCTCCGCCTCACCGCCGCCGGCAGCAAGGCCTTCGCCCCGCTGGACACGGCGGCACGCGAAGAGATCGGCGCCCTGCTCGCCCCCCTCCCCGACCCCGCGCAGGCGGCGCTGGTCGGCGCGATGGCGGAGATCGAGACCCTGCTCGCCCCCGCGCCGCGCGCCCCGGCGGTCCTGCGCCCGCCGCGCCCCGGCGACATCGGCTGGGTGATCGCCCGCCACGGCGCCCTCTATGCCCAAGAATACGGGTTCGACGCGCGGTTCGAGGCGCTGGTGGGCAAAGTCGCGGCCGGGTTCCTGGCGACGCACGACCCGGCGCGCGAGGCCTGCTGGATCGCGGCCCGCGACGGGGTGAACCTCGGCTCGGTCTTTCTCGTCCGCGCCGGCGACGAACTCGCGAAGCTGCGCCTGCTGCTGGTCGAGCCGGCCGCGCGGGGCGAGGGGCTGGGGCGGCTTCTGGTCGCCACCTGCATCGATTTCGCCCGCGCGCGCGGCTACCGGCGCATCACGCTCTGGACCAACGACGTGCTGGTGGCGGCGCGGCGGATCTACCAGGCTGCCGGCTTCCGCCTCGTCGCCAGCAAGCCGCACGCCGATTTCGGCCCGCCGATGCTGGGCGAGGACTGGGAACTCGACCTGCGGCCATGACACGCCGCGACCGCCGCACGGAAGGCGACCGATGATCCTCCGCGACTGGCGCGCCCGCGCCCGGCCCGCCGCGCCCGAGGCCGATCCGGAACATTTCCGCACCAGCGTCGTCCCGCATCTGCGCGGCATCGCCGGTTTCCCCGGCGCCACCTTGACCCGCCGCCCGACCGAGGCCGGGATCGCGTTCACCGTGCTGACCCGATGGCGCACGATGGAGGCCGTCCGCGCCTTCGCCGGGGCGGAGGCAGAGCAGGCGGTCGTCGAACCAGGGCCATCGCGTGGACGCCCCTGTTCCCGCGCATCCCACGGTACGATGCGTTGGTGGCCGCGCATCCCCGGCGGCCCCTGTTGTCCTGCCCGCCCCGTCCGTCCCGACCTATGGTGCCGCACTGCGTGACCCGGCCCAGCGCGGTCAGGTGCTCGGCCCTGGCCCGAGATCCGCCTGCGTCCGCTTTAGGCCGCCCAGACCGGGGCGGAGGATTGCATCGAAATACGGCCCGATCGCCCGATCGGCCGCGCACCGCCCGCACAGCAATTCTCGTTTTGCCGGCGAAGGGACGGGCGCAACGCAAAACCAAGTTCCACCACGGAGGCACGGAGACACGGAGACACGGAGAAGGGTAGGAATTCCGCGACGGCCTCGGCCTTCTCCGTGCCTCCGTGTCTCCGTGTCTCCGTGGTGGACCTTGCTTCCTGCCGAGCGCCCCGGTCATGCGCGCATGCCTGGCAGAATGAGAATTGCTGCCGCCCGCACAAACACGGCAAAGAGTCCGGGTTAACGGTGATTAAGCATTGAGGATGTGGAGGAGGAAATCGGGGCTCCAGGTGGCGATCAGGCGTCGTGTTTTGACGCTACCCTTGGTCTTGCGGGCGCGGACGAGGTCGAGGGCGAAGCGTCGGACGACGGCCATATTTTTGGCTCCGTAGCCCTGTCGGTAGCGGGAGAGGTCGTCCTTGAACTGGACGTCGAGGATCCAGTGCATGGCCTCGACGCCCCAGTGGCCGCGGATGGCGGTGGCGATGCGGTCGATGTCGAGGGGCGGCGAAGCGAGGTAGACGCTGGTTTCGCAGCTGATCTGGCCGGCTTGTTCTGTGGTTCTGTGAACCTGGACCAGGGTCTTGATCCCCGGGAAGCGGGGCTCTCCGGGGTATCTGCGGTCGGAGGCGATCCAGTCGACGTTTGCGGAGGCCCTGTAGTGGCGGGTCTCGATCCGGCCGTGGTCCTTTTCGATCGTGGTGGTAGAGACGATCTCGCCGGCCGGTGCGGTGCGGAAGTAGTCGAGCACGTCGGCTTCGAGGGTCGGCTGGTTGCCTTTGAGGCTGAGCACATAGTCGGCGCCATGGTCGATGATCTTCTGGGCGATGGCGACCTGACAGCCCATGGCGTCGATGGTGACGACGGCGCCGTCGAGCTGGCCGGCCCCGGCCAGAGTGTCGAGCAGGTCGGGGATGGCGGTGATCTCGTTGGTCTTCTCGGGCACGGAGAGTTGGGTCAGGGTGAGGCGGGCGCTGGTGGCGTAGGCGCTGAGGGTATGCAGGGCCTTCAGATCCTTGCGCTTGTCATGGGTGCGCCGGGCGGTCTTGTCGTCGATGGCGATGAAGTCGTGCCGCTGGGGCCACATCGAAGCGACGAAGGCTTCGAAACAGCGGGCGAACAGGACCGGGTCGATCCGGTTCATCAGATCGCGCAGCCAGCGGGCACATGGCACGCCATGATGGAAGTCACTGAACCGGCGCAGGAAATCCAGGTGGTGCTCGCCCCAGGCGACGATCGCCTCGAAGTCGTCGCAGTTGGCGATCGTGGCGCAGGTGACCAGCAACAGCACCTCCTTGAGCGGATAGGCCACCCGCCAGCTCTCGCGATCGTCGTCGATCTCGGCGAAGTGCTGCAACAACACCGCCAGGCGGGCGGGTGCGAACTCCGGTTCGGCAATCGGGGTCATGGGCGGCTCCAGCGAATCAGAGCCGCACGGAATCACACCCCGCCGGTCAAGCCAAAATCGCCGTTAACCCGACCGCATCGCCGTGCCCGCACAAACCTGTTGCCTCGCCCCGGGCGAATGTTCTATATATGTTCGCAACCCATGACCCCCACCCCCCTCCTCGACCGCCTGACCAGCCTCATCGCCTGGCTGGCCGACCGCATCGGCGGCTTGCGCGATCAGGCGGGGCGCGACCCGGCGGGGCGCGATCCGGCGGGCCTGGCACCCACGCACGCCGGCGCCTTGCTCGCCCGGCTGCGCCATCTCGCCGCCCGGTTCCGCGCCGTCGCCTCCACCCCGATCCCGCCCCCGAAGCCCGCTCCCAAGCCGCCCGAACCGAGATTCGTTCCCACCCACAGCTTGCGCTTCGCCCTGGCGGACCCGCCGCCCGAGCGCACCGGGCTGCCGCGGTCCTGGCGCTGGCTGCTGCGGCTGCTCCCACAGGCCGCCGCCGGCCGCGCGCAGATGGAAGACCTGCTGCGAGACCCGGCGATGGTCGACCTGCTGGCCGCCGATCCCCGGCTGGGGCCGATCCTGCGCCCGCTCGGCTGGATGCTCGGGGTGGATCGGGCGCTGCTGCCCGCTTCGCGGCGGCGGCGCCGGCCGGTGATCGTGGTGCCCGGCGGGCGGGCGGACGCCGAGGCGGCGGCGGCCGACTACGCCGCCGCCCGGGCGAAGGATGTTTCCGTGACGGACATTCTTGCGCTGTGGTGCCTGCCCGCCGCGGGCGGGCGGGACCGGCGGCCGGTCTGGCGCGGGTGCGCGGGGCTGACCCTGGGGGATGGGTCGCAAATTCCGGGCTGAGCGGGGGCGGCGGACGCGCGGCCTTATCGTTCCGATATCGGAACTGTTAACCACCCCCGGCGGCTTCGGTCGGTATCCGGGCGACCACAAGGTCTCTCGCGCCCGACCATGGGGCGATCCAGGCGTTCGCCCGATCGCCCTGGTCGTCGAACCCGGGGCGATTGCCGCGTGCGCCGACTACGACGATACTGTCCGCCATCACGAGGTGATCGAGGAGGTCGCCGGCCCGTCCCCCGGCCCCTGACCGCGCCGGAGCTGCGCGGCCGGCCCGCCGCGCCCCCCCGGGAAACAACCACCGGAAACAACCACCGGAAACAACCACCGGAAACCGCCAGGATGCCCTACCCCACCCACCTGCTGCCCACCACCGTGGTCGGCTCCCTGCCGCAACCCGACTGGCTGGTCGATCGCGCCACCCTGCACCACCACGGCGTCCCCCGCGTCGCCGCGGCCGACATCTGGCGCATCCCGCCCGAATTCCTGGAAGCCGCGCAGGACGACGCCACCATCCTCGCCATCCGCGACATGGAACGCGCCGGCATCGACATCGTGACGGACGGGGAGATCCGCCGCGAGAGCTACTCCAACCGTTTCGCCCTTGCGCTGGAGGGGATCGACGCAGCGCATCCGGGCGAGGTTCGCTCCGCCGGCGGGCGCGCCACGCCGGTCCCGCGCGTGATCGGCCCCATCCGCCGCCGCGGCCCGGTGGAACGCCGCGACGCCGAATTCCTGCGCGCCAACACCGATCGCGCCACCAAGATCACCCTGCCCGGCCCGTTCACCCTCTCGCGCCAGGTGGAGAACGCGTTCTATGCCGACCCCGCGGAACTCGCGATGGACTACGCGATCGCCGTGAACGAAGAACTGCGCGACCTCAAGGCCACCGGCGTCGACGTGGTGCAGCTCGACGAACCCTGGGTGCGCACCGCGCCCGAGGCCGCGAGCGCCTACGGCCTGGCCGCGATCGACCGCGCTTTGGAGGGGATCGCGGGTCCCACCGTCGTGCATCTTTGTTTCGGTTATGCAGCGGTGGTGCAGGACAAGCCGACCGGCTACAGCTTCCTCGGCCAGCTCGCCGCCTGCGCCGCCAGCCAGATCTCGATCGAGGCGGCGCAGCCGAAGCTCGACCTCGGCGTGTTGGCGGATCTCGCGGGCAAGACGATCCTGCTCGGCGTGCTCGATCTCGGCGATCCGGCGGTCGAGACGGCGGCAACCGTCGCCGCCCGCCTGCGCGCGGCGCTGCGCTGGGTGGCGCCGGAGAAGCTGGTCGCCGCCCCCGACTGCGGCATGAAATACCTGCCGCGGGCGAGCGCGCAGGGCAAGCTGCGCGCGCTGGCCCAGGGCGCGGCGCTCGTGCGCGCGGAACTAGGCGGGGCGGGCTGAGGTCCCCGGGCTGAGGTTCCCCAGGCTGAGGTTCCCCAGGCTGAGGTTCCCCGGGCTGAGGTCCCCTCTGGCGCCGCCGGCGGCGGGGGACGATACTCCAAGCGATGGTCTCGTTCGTGAAAGAGGCGAACCCGGACGTGACCGGCGCGGCCCGCCCTGCCGCGCCGGCGCGGCCCCGGCCCTGGCCCCGCCCCTGGCGGCTGCCGCTGCTGCGCCGGCTGGCGCGCGGCGGCATCTACCGCTGGTACGAAGCCCGCCTGCTGCGCGAAATCCACGCCGGCCCGATGCCGCGCCACATCGGCATCATCCTCGACGGCAACCGCCGCCACGGCCGCGACCGCGGCCTCAGCGACTTCCGTGAAATCTATGCCATGGGCGCGCACAAGTTGGATGACGTGCTCGACTGGTGCGCGGAGCTCGGCGTCGGCGCGGTCACCCTCTGGGTCTGCTCGACCGACAACCTGGCCCGCCCGGCCGAGGAGCTGACCGGCATCCTGGCCGCGATCGAGGCCAAGATGATCAGCCTCGCCGCCGATCCGCGCATCCACCGCCTCGGCGTGCGGGTGGCGACGATCGGCCGGCTGGACCTGCTGCCCCCCTCCCTGGTCGCCGCGCTGGATCAGGCGCGCGCAGCGACGGCGGCGAACCGGCAGATGACGCTGACGATCGCCGCCAACTACGGCGGGCGGGAGGAGATCGTCGACGCCATGCGCTCCCTGATGCGGGAATTCACCGCCCGCGGCCTGTCGGCGGAGGCAGCGGCGGCGGCGGTGACGCCGGAGGCGATCGGGCGGCACCTGTATGCCCCCGGCCTGCCGGATCCCGACCTCATCATCCGCACCTCGGGTGAGCTGCGCCTGTCGGGGTTCCTGCTCTGGCAGTCGGTCTACAGCGAATTCCACTTCACCGACGTGAACTGGCCGGCGTTCCGCCACATCGACTTCCTGCGCGCGATCCGCACCTTCCAGTCGCGCGATCGCCGCTTCGGCCGCTGATGGCCGCGATCCCGGTCACCGACACGCTCAGCATCGACGACCGCGCGCTCAGCGAGACCTTCGTGCGTTCCTCCGGCCCCGGCGGGCAGAACGTGAACAAGCTCGCCACCGCGGTGGAGCTGCGGGTGGTGCTGGCGGAGACGGGGTTGCCGGAGGCGGTGGCCGCCCGCCTCGCGCGCCTGGCCGGGCGGCGGCTGAACCAGGCCGGTGTGCTGGTGATCACCGCCCAGCGCCACCGCACCCAGGAGCGCAACCGGGCGCAGGCGATGGACACGTTGCTCCGCCTGATCCGCGCCGCCGCGATCCCGCCCGTGCGCCGGGTGCCGACCCGCCCGGGCAAGGCGGCGCGCGAGCGGCGGCTGACGGAGAAGGCGCGCCAGGGGAGCGTCAAGCGCCAGCGCGCCCGGCCGCCCCGGGACTGCTGACCGGGCTGCTCACCGCGGCGCCGCTGCCCGCCGCAGCCGGTCGTTGATCGCGCGGCCGAGTCCCTCCTCCGGAATCGGCATGACTGCGATTCCCCGCAGCTCCCGCCCGGCGCCGCGCGCATCCAGCCAACGCAGCCCCGCGAACAGGCGCGCCGCCGCTTCCCCCAGATCACCACCCGGGCTGAGGTTGAACACCGCCGCCGCCCCCGCCAGCGGCGGCCCGAAGGCCAGCAGCGCCTCGTCCGCCCCCACCGCCGCCGCGTTCAGCCGTACCGGCAGCGCGGGCGCATAGTGCGACGCAAGCTGGCCCGGCGCCCGCGGCGCCGCGGCGTCGGCCGGCGGGGCGCCGAGCGCGACCGGACCAATCGCCGCCACCAGCGCCTCCAGCGGCACGCCGCCAGGACGCAGCAGCCGCGGGCGGTCGCCGCTGAGGTCGAGCACCGTCGATTCCACCCCGACCGCGCACGGCCCGCTGTCGAGCACCGCCGCGATCCGCCCCCCGAGCCCCTCCAGCACGTGCTCGGCCGTG
Organism: uncultured Pseudomonadota bacterium; assembly: GCA_963832525.1. Taxonomy (GTDB): domain Bacteria; phylum Pseudomonadota; class Alphaproteobacteria; order Acetobacterales; family Acetobacteraceae; genus JAJZVS01. The sequence goes on along the minus strand of CAWHUC010000004.1, from coordinate 3,155,396 downwards.
GTCGGGCTTACCTGGCCCGACCGGTTGGCCGAGGGCGCCGCAACCGGACGACCCACCGCGGCCAGCAACGCGCGCGCCACCGCCGGCGCCGGTACCCGCACCGCCAAGGTATCGAGCCCCGCCCCTGTCAGCGCCGCCACAAGGCTGTCCGCCCGGCGCGGCAGCACCAGGGTCAGCGGCCCGGGCCAGAACGCCGCCGCCAGCGCCCGCGCGTCAGGCCCCGGCACCACGTCGGCGAACGCAGCCTCCGCATCCGGGTAGTGGCAGATCAGCGGATTGAAGCGCGGCCGGTCCTTGGCGGCGAACACGGCGGCGACGGCGGCGGCGTCGGTCGCGTCGGCGCCGAGGCCGTAGACCGTCTCGGTGCCGAAGGCGACCAGCTTCCCCGCGCGCAGCAGCGCTGCGGCACGTGCGAGTCCGGCCGCATCTTGGGTCAGGCGTTCGGTCATGGGCGCCAGTCTGCGGGATCGCCGCGGCCGAACCAAGGCCCGCGGCCCAATCACCGTGCCGCTCGGCCCGCCCCCGCCGGCGCGGCGTTGATTACGCATTCCCCCGCGCCTAGCTTCCGGCGCATGTACACACCCCATCCCTCCCGCCCGCGCTGCCCGCTGTGAGCGACCTGTTTGCCCCCGAGGGTGGCTGGCGGGTCCGCATCCTCGATCTCTCCGGCGGCGCGACCGACAACGTGGTGGAGGAAGTCGCCGGCTTCCCCACCCTCATGCACGCCAACGAATTCGCCCGCCGCTACGTGCGCGACTCGGTCGAGCTCTGTCGCGCCCCGGGGATGAACACCAAGGACGTGCTGGAAGCCTGGTTCGCCTGGGGCGAGGACGCCGAAGTCGTCGACGCCGCCGAGGGCGGCTGGCGCAGCGCCAACGAACTCGGCGATTTCGCCGACCGCCCGGCCGGCGCGGAGGACCGCGACTGGCGCGCGCTCGACCCCCGCCGCCTCGATGACGACGACGACGCGGACGGCGACGCGGAATGACCCCGCCCGTCGTCCGCTTCGCCCCCAGCCCGACCGGCTACCTGCACGTCGGCAACGCGCGCATCGCGCTCGCCAATTTCCTGTTCGCCCGCCGCCACGGCGGGCGCTTCCTGCTGCGCCTCGACGACACCGACGCCGCGCGCGGCAAGCCCGAATACGCGGACGCGATCGCCCAGGACCTGCGCTGGCTCGGCCTGCAGTGGGACGCGAGTTTCCACCAGTCCGCCCGGCTCGACCACTACGCCGAAGCGGCCGAACGGCTGAAACGCGCCGGCCGGCTCTACCCGTGCTTCGAAAGCGAAGAGGAACTGCGCGCCAAGCGCGAACAGCGCATCCGCCGCCACCAGCCGCCCGTCTACGACCGCGCCATGCTGAAACTCACCGAAGCGCAGCGCGAAGCGGCCGAGGCCAACGGCAAGCGCCCGTACTGGCGCTTCCTGTTGTCGAACGCAACCATCGACTGGGACGACCTCGTGCTCGGCCATCGCGCGGTGAAGCTGCCCGCCGTGTCCGATCCGGTGCTGATCCGCGCCGACGGCACGCCGCTCTATACGTTCACTTCGGTGGTGGACGACATCGAGACCGGCATCACCCACGTGATCCGCGGCGAGGACCACGTCACCAACACAGGTATCCAGCGCGACATCTTCACTGCCCTCGGTCACGATCCGGGCGCGATCGGCTTCGCCCACCTGCCGCTGCTGACCGACAGCGACGGGGGGAAACTGTCGAAACGACTGGACAGCCTGACCCTGCGCAGCCTGCGCGCCGACGGGGTGGAGCCGCAGGCGATCACGAGCTACCTGGCCCGCCTCGGCACCTCGGCCGATCCCGAGCCGCTGGAGTTGGCGGACCTGGCGGCGAGCTTCGATCTCGGCGCATTCTCCCATTCCGCAGCGCGCTTCGACGCACGGCAGATGCTGGCGCTGAACCGGCGCGTGCTGCACGCCGCCCCCTTCGCCGCCATGGCCGAGCGGCTGCCCGCCGGCGCCACGGAAGCGTTCTGGCACGCCGTGCGCGGCAACCTCGACCTGCTGAACGAGGCGCGCGGCTGGTGGGACGTCGCTTCCGGCACCATCACCCCACCCGTGATCGAAGGCGAACGCGACTACCTCCGCACCGCGCGCGACCTGCTGCCGCCCGAACCCTGGGAGGGCGACGTGTGGCACGCCTGGACGGAAGCCCTGAAAGCCGCCACCGGCCGCAAGGGCCGGGCCCTATTCCTGCCGCTGCGCCTCGCACTGACCGGGGAGGAACACGGACCGGAACTGCGCGAACTGCTGCCCCTGATCGGGCGGGCGCGGGCGGCGCGGCGGCTGGAGATCGCGGCGGCGTAGCGCGCACCGCGCGGCGTAGCGGTGGCAGGCCAGGCCGGGGGCAGAGCCCTCAGGGCAATCGGACGAACCTTCGGCGCATCACCTTGTATCTCGAATATCTGCGAGAACCGCTTTGGGCCGGCGGGGTAGCGCCCTGCCGGCCATGCTGCGCACGGCGACCTCTCCCGCAGCGCGGGAGAGGGAAGAAGGCGCTGTCCGCGCCGATTTTCCGGTTCGCCCGATTGCCCTGCAAGGGCGGCTGGGCGCCGGTTGACGGTCGACTTACTTGCATTATTATACCCGTATGGGACCGCAAGCCGCTGCCCGGCTCGCCGCTGGACGCCTGCACTACGCCTGGGTCACTCTCGGCGTGATCTTCATCGTCATCGTCTCGGCCGTCGGCGTGCGCGCCGCGCCGAGCGTGCTGATCGTGCCGCTGGAACGCGCCTATGGCTGGTCGGACGCCGCGATCTCGGGGGCGGTGTCGCTGAATATCCTGCTGTTCGGGCTGATCGGGCCCTTCACGGCGGCGATGATGCGCACGATCGGGCTCAAGCGCACCGTGCTGGGCTCGATGGCATTGCTGGTGCTGGGAGCGGGGCTTTCGGCCTGCGTCACCCAGGTGTGGCAGCTCTATCTCACCTGGGGCGTGCTGGTCGGCATCGGCTCGGGCACCGGAATGGTGGGGCTGGCGGCGGCGGTGGCGAACCGGTGGTTCGTCGCGCGCCGAGGCTTCGTGATCGGGCTGCTGGCGGCGGGCAACGCATCCGGGCAACTCGTGTTCCTGCCGGTGCTGGCGCGACTTGCCGAGCGCTTCGGCTGGCAGTCGGTGCCGGAGACGGTGGCCGTGGTCATCGCGGTGCTGATGGTGGTCGTCGTGCTGCTGCTGGCGGAAAGCCCCGCCGCGATCGGCCTGGCCCCGTACGGCGCAACGATCGAGGTGGCCGAGGTCGCCGACGGCGCCAATCCGTTCCTGGTGGCGTTCCAGGGCCTCGGCCGCGGCGTCCGCTCGGTCGATTTCTGGCTGCTGTGCTCCAGCTTCGCGATCTGCGGCTTTTCCACCTACGGGCTGATCGGCACCCACCTGATCCCGTTCTGCGCCGACCACGGTATCCCGGAAGTGCAGGCGGCCGGGCTGCTGGCGGCGATGGGCGTGTTCGACCTGTTCGGCACCACCGGATCGGGCTGGCTGACCGATCGGTTCGACCCCAGAGTGCTCCTGTTCTGGTACTACAGCCTGCGCGGAATCGCCCTGTTCCTGCTGCCCTTCAGCGGATTCGGCACGGCCAGCCTGTCGGCCTTCGCGGTGCTGTACGGACTGGACTGGGTCGCAACGGTACCGCCCACCGTGGCCCTGACCACCCAGGTGTTCGGCAAACGCGACGCGCCGGTCCTGGTCTCCTGGGTGTTCGCCGCCCACCAGATCGGCAGCTCGATTGCCGCCCTCGGCGCCGGCGAGGTCCGCGCCCTGACCGGAAGCTACCTGATCGCCTTCGTCGCCAGCGGCGTGGCCTGCCTGCTCGCCTCCGGCCTCGTCCTGCGCATCGCCCGCGCGCCGGCGGCAGCGGCGGCGTAAGGAAGCAAGGCCAAGGGGCGCTGCCCCTGGACCCCCGCCAAGGAACTCGTCCCCTGGCGGGGTCCAGGGGCAGCGCCCCTTGGCCTTGCTTCCTTACGCGTCACACGCCGAGGCCGCGCTCGCGCGCCCAGCCGAGGATTGGCTCGCGCAGGCTGGCTGCGGCGTTGGCGGTGCGGCGGAGGGTGGCGAGTACTTCGCGGAACGCCGGCAGGTCCACGCCGAGGAGCAGCGCTTTCACGGCCGGCAGGCCGGAGGCGGGCATGGAGAGGGTGGTCAGTCCCAGGCCGGCCAGCACCATTGCTTCCAGCGGGCGGCCTGCCGCCTCGCCGCAGAGCGACACCGGCACGCCCTTCCCGCCGCGCGCCGCGGCGGCGGCGGCGAGCACCTGGTCCAGCAGGTCGAACACCGGTGGCGAGATCAGGTCGTAGCGGCCGGCCAGCGCCGGCGAGCCGCGGTCGGCGGCGAACAGGAACTGCAGCAGGTCGTTGGAGCCGATGGAGATGAAGTCCGCCTCCTCCAGCAACGATCGGAGTTGCCAGAGCAGGGCGGGCACTTCCAGCATGGTACCGACGCAGAGCCGTTCCGGTGCGGGGCGCATCCGCCTGGCCTCGGCTTCGAGCAGGGCGCGGGCGGCGCGGAATTCGGCGACGGTCGCGACCATCGGGAACATCACCGACAGCGGCCGTCCGGCCGCGCCCAGCAGCAGCGCGCGCAATTGCCGGCGCAGCACGGCGGGGCGATCGAGGCCGACGCGCAACGAGCGCCAGCCCATCGCCGGATTGGCCTCCTCCGCCACCTCCGCGCCCGGCATCAGCTTATCGCCGCCGAGGTCGAGCGTGCGGAACACCACCGGCTTGTCCCCCGCCGCATCCAGCACACGAGCGTAGAACGCGGCCTGTTCGGCGATGTCGGGGATGGCGCCGCGCGCCAGCATGGAGATCTCGGTGCGGAACAGCCCGACCCCATCCGCGCCGGTGCGTTCCAACTGATCGAGTTCGAGCGCGAGGCCGAGGTTCAGCATCAACTGCATCCGCGTGCCGTCGGCGGTTGCGGCGGGGCGGGTGCGCAGCCCCGCCTGACCTGCGGCGAGCGCCGCCCGGGTCTCGATCGCGCGCAGGCAGACCTGGCGCACCTCGGCGTCGGGGCGGAGGATCAGAGTGCCCTGGTCGGCGTCCAGCACCGCTTCCTCGCCCGAGGCGGCAGCGGCCAGCGCGCCGCGCAGCCCGCCGAGCGCGGGGATGCCGAGCGCGCGGGCCAGGATGGCGGCATGGCCGGCGGGGCTCGCTTCCTCGATCACCACGCCGGCGATGCCGCGCCCGTGCCAGTCGAGCAACTCGGCCGGCCCCAGCCGACGGGCGAGCAGGATCGCGCCAGGCGGGACCGGCGGCGCTTCCCGTCCGGCAAGCTCGGCGAGCAGCCTTGTGGCCAGATCCTCCACATCCGCCAGCCGTTCGCGCAGGTAGGGATCGGCGATGCGGCGCATGCGGTCGTGCAGCTCGGCGGCGACCCGCTGCACCGCGGCCTCGGCGGACAGCCCGCCGCGGATCACGTCGGCCGCGCGGCGCAGCCAGCCGGCGTCGGCCGCAACCAGGCGATAGGCTTCCAGCACGTCGCGCGAGGCCGCGGCCTCGGTGGCACCGTCGGGGATACGGCCGTCGAACAGTTCCTCCAGCCGGCGCTGCATACGGGCGGCGGCGGCATCCAGACGCGCGGTCTCCGCCTTCGGATCGTCGGCGAGCACCGGTCCGGTCAGGCGGAAGCCGCCGGGCAGCACCAGCGGGCCGAGCACGATGCCCGGCGCCAGGGCAAGGCCCGTAAACAGGCGGGACACCGCGCCGCCCATCCCTTCCCGCGAGCCGGCCTCCGCCCCGCCGCCGGCAAGCAGTTCGGCGAGCAGCATGGCGACGGTTTGCAGTTCCTCCACCTCGTCGTCGGCGTAGCGGCGCGGGGCGCGGTTCTGCACCGCCAGCACGCCGAGCATGCGTCCGGCGCGGCGCACCGGGACGGCAAGCATGGAGGCGTAGGGCTCCTCCCCGGTCTCCGGCCGGTAGGCGAAGCCGGGGTGGTTCTGCGCGTCCGGGAGATTCATCACCTCGGCGGAAGCGGCGCAGAGGCCGACAATCCCCTCCCCTACGCGCAGCCGGGTGTGCCCGACCGCATCGGGATTGAGGCCGCGGGTGGCCGCAAGCTCCAGGATGTCGCCGGGCCGGCAGACGTAGACCGACGTCACCTCGGCCACCATCTCGGTCGCCACCAGCCGCGCCACCTCGGCAAGCGGCGCAGCCCCGCGCGCCATCAGCTCACGCAAGCGCGCCAACATCCGACGCTGCGGCAGCGGATCAGCCGGCATCGGACCGGAGCCGGAGAGGTTTGGGGCTCGGCAAGCAAGGCCAGGGGGCTCTGCCCCCTGGACCCCCGCCAAGGGCTCGCCCTTGGAACCTTTCCGTTTTGGTTCGGTGCGGGTGGGGGGTGCGCGGGTCCGGGACGGGGCTGCACGGGGCGGGGAGCGGCGCACCAAAGCGCGCGCTCCCCGCCCCGTGCAGCCCCGTCCCGGACCCGCGCACCCCCCACCCGCACCGAACCAAAGGAGATGGGGTCCAGGGGACGCGTCCCCTGGCGGGGGGTCCAGGGGGGCAGAGCCCCCCTGGCCTTGCTTGCCGAGCCCCCAACATGTCGCCGACCGGTTTCACCCCCGGGCAGCCAGCGCGGCCACCATCTGTCCGACCAGTTCTGCCAGGATCGTTGCCACGGGTTGCACGGCGTCCACCATTCCCACCGACTGCCCGGCCATGACCGAGCCGGTTTCGACATCGCCGTCGATCACCGCGCGCCGCAGGGCGCCGGCCCAGAAGTGTTCGATTTCGAGCTGGGCTGCATCCTTCGCGACTTCGCCGGCCTGGAAGCGGCGGACCACCTCGGCTTGCAGGGCGAGGAAGCGTTCCGTTCCTTCGTTGACCAGGCCGCGCACCGGGATGACGGGAAAGCGCGGGTCGAGCTGTACCGAGGGCAGCGCATCGCGCGCATTGGCGCGGAGGAAGGCCTGCTTGAAGCGCGGATGGGCGATCGATTCCGTCGCCGCGGCAAACCTGGTGCCGAGCTGCGCGCCGGCGGCGCCCATTTCCAGGTAGGCGAGGATGGCTTCGCCGCGGCCGAGCCCGCCGGCAACGAACACCGGAACGTCGCGCAGGCTGGGCAGGATTTCCTGTGCCAGCACATTGAGCGAGACGGGGCCGATATGGCCGCCGGCTTCCGAGCCCTCGATCACGATCGCATCGGCGCCGGAGCGCACCAGGCGCCTGGCCAGCACCAGCGCCGGGGCGAAGGCGATCAGCCTGGCCCCGCCGTCCTTCACCGCCCGCACCGCCGTGCCGGGCGGGATGCCGCCGGCGAGCACGACGTGGCCCACGTTTGCCGCCAGGCACACCCGCACCAGGTCGTCGAGCGCCGGGTGCATGGTGATGAGGTTCACGCCGAACGGGCGATCGGTCAGGGCCTGGGTGGCGGCGATCTCGGCCTCCAGTTGCGCCGGGTTCATGGCGCCGCAGGCGATGATGCCGAAGCCGCCGGCGTTGGAGATGGCGGAGACCAGATGGCGTTCGCTCACCCAGCTCATGGCCCCGCCCATGATCGCGAAGCGGCAGCCGAGGAAGTCGGTGCCGCGTGCCCACAGGCGGTCGAGCCGGGCGCGGGCTTCGACCTCGGCGGTGGCGGGGAGGTCAGCCGGCATCGAGGCCGTACGCGGTGTGCAGCGCGCGCACCGCGAGCTCGGTGTATTCGGCGGCGATCAGCACGCTGACCTTTATTTCGCTGGTGGAAATGACCTCGATATTGATCGCCTTGTCGGCGAGCGCGCGGAACATGGTGTTCGCAACACCGGCGTGGCTGCGCATCCCCACCCCGACGACGCTGATCTTGGCGACGTCGGGATCGGTCAGCAGCTCGGCGAAGCCGATCTGCGGGGCGAGTGCGCCGAGCGCCGCTTGCGCTCGCGCCAGGTCCGCCTTGCCGACGGTGAACGTCATGTCCGTGGTGCCGTCGGCAGCGGTGTTCTGCACGATCATGTCGACGTTGATGGCCTTCTCGGCGAGCGCGCCGAACACGGTGGCGGCGATGCCCGGCCGGTCCGGCACCCGGCGGAGGGTCACTTTCGCCTCGTCGCGGGAATAGGCGATGCCGGAAACGGTCTCTTTTTCCACGATCTCATCCTCATCGACAACCAGTGTGCCGGCGGTGGGGCTGTCCGGGCCGTCCTGGAAGCTGGACAGCACGCGGACCCGGACATGCTCGTTCATCGCCAGCTCGACGCTGCGCGTCTGCAACACTTTGGCGCCCACCGAGGCGAGTTCCAGCATCTCCTCGTAGCTGATTTTTGCCAGTTTGCGGGCGCGCGGGACGATACGCGGATCGGTGGTGTAGACGCCATCGACATCGGTGTAGATGTCGCAGCGATCGGCATGCAGCGCGGCGGCCAGCGCGACCGCCGAGGTGTCCGACCCGCCCCGCCCGAGGGTCGTGATCCGCCCGGTGGGCGCGATCCCCTGGAAGCCGGATACCACGGCGACCTGGCCCGCCTGCATGCGGCGGATCAGCTCGGCGCCCTCGATCGCGGCGATGCGCGCCTTGCCGTGGGCGTTGTCGGTGCGGATCGGGATCTGCCAGCCCTGCCAGGAGCGGGCCTCGACGCCGATCTCCTGCAAGGCGATCGCGAGCAGGCCGGTGGTCACCTGCTCGCCGGTGGCGACCACCACGTCGTATTCGCGCGCATCGTGCAGGGGCGAGAGCGCCTGGCACCAGCCGACGAGCTGGTTGGTGGTGCCGGCCATGGCGGAGACGACGACCGCGACCTCGTCCCCGGCATCGCGCGCGCGCTTGACGCGGGCGGCGACGGCGCGGATGCGGTCGAGGTCGGCGACCGACGTGCCGCCGAATTTCATCACGATGCGGGCCATGGGGGCGGGTAGCTTTCCGGGAATCAGGCGGCGGGCGCCGGGGGTAAAACCGCGGGCAGACATACCGGCGGGGCGCCGGAGGGGCAACCGCCGGGGTCGCGCACCACCTCCCCCGCGCTGGCGGGAGAGCTGGCTCACCCGCCTCCCGCCAGTCCCGCCGGCGGCGCCAGCGTTTCCAGCCCGCGCCGCGCCGGCTCGATCCCCCAGGCCGCGACGACGACGATCTGCACGACCAGCAGCCCGATCATCAGCGCGAGCACGCCGCCCACCCCGTAGGCCCGGAACAGCCCGACCACGATGAACGGGGTGAAGATCGTCGCCCCGCGCCCCAGCATATTGCACAACCCGTTGGCACGCAGCCGCACCGCGGTCGGGAACAGTTCCGGCGTATAGACGCCATACAGCAGTGCCGTCAGCACGTAGATGCAGACGATCAGCAGGAACCCGACGCCGAGGACCAGGGTCGGCGTCGCGGCGAAGGGATAGATGCCGCCGAACAGGATGGTCAGCAGCGAGGCGCCGATGATGAGCCGCCGGCGCCCGAAATAATCGGCCCCGAACGCGCCGAGCGCGCAGCCGAACGGCGAACCGAGCGCGATCACCAGCGCGAAGACGAAGGATTTCGTCACGCTCAGGCCTTGCAGCACGAAGAACGTGGGCAGCCAGTTCACGAAGCCGAAGATCAGGGTGTTGACCGTGATCAGGGTGACGCTGCCGACCACCAGGCGCCGCAGCAGCCAGGGGTCGAACAGGGAAGCGAAGCCGAGCGCGGCGGCCGGTGCCGGGGCCGGCAGCGGCGGCGGCAGGGGTCGGGTGGCGCCGACTTCGGCCTCGATCGTGCGCAGCAGGGCCTCGGCGGCGTCCGGCTGGCCGTGCGCCTCCAGCCAGCGCGGCGATTCCGGCAGCCGCTTGCGCAGGTACCACACGATCAGCGCGCCGACCCCGGCGATCACGAACATCGGCCGCCAGCCGAAATGCGGAATGATCAAGGTGCCGAGCAGCGAGGTGACCGGAAACCCGGCGACCACGACGAAGGCCATGAACGACAGCCACCGCCCGCGTGTGGCCGGAGGGGCGAATTCGGACATGGTCGCATAGCCGACCACGATCTCCGCCCCGAGCCCGAGCCCCATCACGAAGCGCAGCGCGTTCAGCACCGCCATGCTGGGCGCGAACCCGGCCGCCAGGGAGGCGAGGCCGAACACCGCCAGGTTGAACTGGTAGGTGAAGCGCCGGCCGAACCGATCGCCCAGGAAGCCGGCCAGCACCGAGCCCAGGGTCATGCCGATGAAGGTGAAGGAGATGAACCGCGCGTTCTGCGCCAGGGTGGAGAACCCCGCGTGCAAGGTGGCCCCCAGCACGTTGCCGCCGACGTAAAGGTCGTAGCCGTCGAAGAACATGCCGGCGGCGATCAGCCAGAAGATACGGTAGTGGAACGCGGAGACCGGCAGCCGGTCGAGCCGCCCCCCGCTGTTGACGGCGGTGGACATCTGATTTGTTTCCTCCCCGGTACCGATCGCGACGGCCGGCACTTCCGGGCGATATGAGGAGGAATTCCTGCGTGGCGCAACTGCTGGGCCGCCGCTGCTGAGGGCAATCGGGTGAACCGGAGAATTGCCGCGGGCGGCGGCGGCTTCCCTCTCCCGCTCTCGCGGGAGAGGTCGGTTCGCGGAGCGAACCGGGTGAGGGAACCGTGCCGTGCGCCCTCACCCGCCGTGCTGCGCACGGCGACCTCTCCCGCGGAGCGGGAGAAGTGGCACGCTGAAGCTTCGCCCGATTTCCCTGCGGCGCTGCGAGCCGCGCGCGCGGAGCGCTCCCGATGGTTACGGACGGATCAACGCCCGGTCCGTTGCGTGCCTGGCCCGCAGAGCGCGCCCAGCGGTGCCTCGGCAATCCCCGCCTGACCGCACGTCAGGCGGGTCAGCAGGGCCGCGATCGCCGCCGGGTCCTCCCACGCCAGCCGCACGCCGAGCACGCGCACGACCGCGCGCACCTCGGGCGGCAGCCGCACCGCGTCCTTCGCCGTGGTCACCGGCACCGCGCGGAGCCGCGCCGCGCGGGCCAGCAACCGGGCGAGGGCGCGCGGGGTGAACCTGTGGTGGTCGGGGAAGGCCTCGCACCCTGCTACCACCGCCCCGACCTCCTGCAACGAGGCGAAGAATTTTTCCGGGCGGGCGATGCCGGCGAAGGCGAGCACAGGTTTGCCGCGCAGCTCCGCCGCCTCGGGCCCCGGCTCCAGGCGGGCGCCCAGGACCGGCAGGCCGGGCGGCAGGGCGGCGCGGGCTGCGTGCAGGTCCTGCCCGATCAGCACGGCGGCGGTGCAGCGGGCGGCGGCGGCAGCGACCGGCTCGCGCAGCGGCCCGGCGGGCAGCACGCGGCCGTTGCCGAAGCCGAAGCCGCCGTCGATCACCAGCAGCGAGACGTCCTTGTGCAGGCCGGGATTCTGCAGCCCGTCGTCCATCAGCAGCACCCCGGCGCCGGCGGCACAGGCGGCGCGCGCGGCGGCGGCGCGATCGGCGCCGACCCAGGTGGGAGCGACGGCGGCGAGCAGCAGCGCCTCGTCGCCGACCAGCGCCGCAGGGTCGTCCGGCACCACACGCCGGACCCCACGGGCGGCGCCGCCATAGCCGCGTAGCAGGACATGCGGCGCGCAGCCCGCCGCGCTCAGCCGGGCGACGAGGTCGAGCGCCACCGTGGTCTTGCCCGCCCCGCCGACGGTGGCGTTGCCGACGCATAGGACCGGTACCGGCGCGTGCCATCCCGGCCGGGCCACGCGTCGGGCCGTGACGGCGGCGACCACGGCGGCCAGGGGGGCAAGCACGGGGGCAAGCACTGGGGCGAGCAGCGCGGGCAGCACCCCTCCCCCGTCCGCTGCCCAGAAGCCGGGGGCGCGCGGCATGTCAGCCCCGGTCCGGCCGCGGTGCCGCCGAGGCGGCCGGTGCCAGATCGTCCGAGGCCGCGGGCGCCGCGGCCGGCCGGTGTCCCCCCGGGCCATCTTCCGCTGGGCGCTGTGTCCCTGGGCGCCCTCCGATCGGCCGCTCCCGCACCAACCCCAGCAACGTCTGCGCCAGGCGCGCCGGCAGGTCGTCGGCGCCGCGCGCCGCCCTCGCCGCGCGTGCGCCCATCGCCGCGCGCGCCGCCGGATCGTCCAGCATCGCCGCCACGAACCGGGCGAGCGCCGCCGCGTCCACCACCGTCGTCACCGCCTCGGCCGCGGCCAACCGCGCCACCGGCTCGGCGAAATTGCCGGTGTACGGCCCCACCGCGACGGCACAGCCCAGCCGCGCCGGCTCCAGCGGGTTCTGCCCGCCGCCCGGGGGGAGCAGGCTGCGCCCCACCAGCGCGATCGGCGCCAGGCGGTACCAGAGGCCGAGCTCTCCCATCGTATCGGCGAGCCAGATCCCGCCCCCCGGCGGTCCCTCGCCCGGGGCGCGCCTGGTGACCGCCAGCCCGGCCAGCGCGGCGGCGATCGCGGCGCCGCGCTCCGGGTGGCGCGGCACCAGGATCGTCACCAGACCCGGCCAGGCGGGCGCGAGGGCGCGATGCGCCGCGGCCACCAGCGCCTCCTCCCCCGGGTGGGTACTGGCGGCGAGCCACATCGGCCGCCCGGCCAGCGCCGCCTGCCAGTGCGCAAGCTCCCCCGGATCAGCCGGCAACTCGGGGGCGGCGAATTTCAGATTGCCGGGGGCGGTCACCGCATGCGCGCCCAGACGGCGCAGGCGGTCCGCATCGGCCTCGCTCTGCGCCGCCACCGCGGCGAACCCGCCGAGCACCCGGCGCGCCAGTCCCGGGACCAGCCGCCAGCGGGCGAAGCTGCGGGGCGACAGCCGGGCGTTCAGCAGCGCCACCGGGATCCCCCGCGCCGCGCAGGCGGCGAGCAGGTTGGGCCAGATCTCGCTCTCCACGAACCCCGCCGCATCGGGCTGCCAGTGATCCAGGAACCGGGCCGCCCAGCGCGGCACGTCGAGCGGGGCGAACCGATGCCGTACCCGCCCGTCCAGCCCGAGCTCGGGCAACCGGCGCGCCAGCAATGCGGCGGAAGTGACCGTCCCGGTGGTGAGCAGCACCGAGGCCTCGGCTTCTGCCAGCGCCGCCACCACCGGCAGCACCGAGACGCTTTCCCCCAAGCTCGCCGCGTGCAGCCAGACGAGCAGGCCCGGCGGACGCGGCTCGTGCTCGATCCCGCGCCGTTCGGGAAGCCGCGCCGCAATCTCCTTCCCCCGCCGCGCCCGCCGGCGCAGCAGCAGCCGCAGGCCGGGAGCCGCCAGGCGTGCCGCGCCGGACCACAGGGCCGGAAGGACAGTCATGCGCACGCCGGGCGCAGCGCGGCAGTCCGCACAGGCGGGCGGCGACGGCCGGGCGTGCTCAGGGAGCGACGCCCCCCATCAACCGTGACGCCCCCACCCGCCATGAAAACTCCTGGTTCGGGGGATCCGGCGGCGGCGGTGCCCTTCCCCCTCTCCCCCGCGCTTGCGGGGGGAGAGGGTCGGGGTGAGGGGGGCGCGCGGCACGAGACGCGGATCGGGGGGCGAGCTGCCCCCCCTCACCCTGCCCTCTCCCCCCGCAAGCGCGGGAGGAGAGGGAGAAGGATGGCACCCCCGCCGCCAGATTTCCCGGTGGCGCATCGGCCGCCCGATGCAGGGCGTCTCTCCCGCTCCGGCGGGAAAGGTCGGCGCACACCGCGCGCCGGACGAGGGCCGAAGAGACAGGGGCGCCCGCTGCGCGGCATCGGCGTTGTCGCCGTCGGGGTGCCATGCCGCGCTCGGGTCGGCGGTGACGCACGGCCCTCACCCGCCGCGCTGCGCGCGGCGACCTCTCCCGCAAACGCGGGAGAGGTGAAGGCGCGGGGCGTTCGCGCGACGGCGCCGGGGCACGGGCGGGCGCGACCATGCCGAGGGGGTCAGTCCTCGTTGGTCTCGGCCACATCGCGCTCCCGCTGCTCGCGCCGGCGCACCAGCAGCGACAGGGTCACGCCGATGATCAGCGCCGCACCGTAGAACAGGTCCTGGATGAAGATCTGGATTCCCATCAGGGACAGGCCGGTGATCCCGGTGACCAGGAAATAGACCGCCGTGAACGAGCCCCAGGCGTTGAACCGCCCCGGCCGCACCGCCGTCGAGCCCAGGAACGCCGCGGCGAAGGCCGGCAGCATGAAGCTGTCGCCCGAATTGGGATCGGCCGCCCCGCTGGTTCCCGCATACAGCACGCCGGCGAAGGCCGCGAGCAGCGATCCTGCCACCAGCGCGCCGAACCGCAGCCGCGCGACATCCAGCCCCGCAAGCCGCGCCACCCGCCGCCCGCGCCCGACGAACAGCAGCTTCAGCCCGAGCGGCGTGTATTCCAGCACGTACCACAGCAGCACCGTGAGCCCGAGCGCGTAGACGAAACCGAACGACAGCCCCCACAACCGCGGCACGATCACCCAGTTCACCAGGGTCTGGGAGATCCCCGAGACCATCTCGCTGTTGCTGATCCAGAGCACGATCCCGCTGATGAGGGTCCCGGTGCCGAGGGTCACGATGATCGAATCGATGCCGACCCAGACCACCAGGATGCCGTTCGCCACCCCTGCCAACACGCCGGCGGCCAGCGCGATCACGATCGCCACGCCGACCGGCAGGCCGAGCTGGGCGTTCAGGATCGCCAGCACCATCGCCGAAAGGGTCAGCACCGGCGCCGCCGACAGATCGTACTCCCCCGCCGTCAGGCTGACCACCAGCGAATAGGTCAGCACCACCAGCACCGCCTGGGAGCTGAACATGGAGGTGAAATTGGCCGCGCGCAGGAAGGTGCCCGGCTCCAGCGCGCCGAACAGCGCGATGGTCGCCACCCAGGCGAGCAGCAGCGCATAGCGGTCGAACAGGCGGCGCAACGAGGCGGTGCCCAGCGGCTCGGCGTCTCGCCCGCCGGGGGGACCGGCCGGCGGCCGACCGGAGGGGGGCGCGCCCGTGGGCGGCGTGCCCGTGGACGGCATACCCGCGGGCGATGCGCCGGCGGGCGAGCCGGGAGGCACGCCGGGGGCGTGCCCGAAGGCCTGCCGGGGAGCCGCCTGCGCGGCGGCCAGGCCGGGGGTTGGGTCAGCCATTCACCTCGGCCTCCGCGACGACCGGGCCGGTTCCGAAGCACTCATGCGCCATCCGCTCCTCGGTGACCTCCGCGCCGGCCAGTTCGGCGACGATCCGGCCGTGCCGGAAGATCAGCACCCGCCGGCACAGCAAGGCGAGCTGCTCGTGATCGCCGCTCAGCACCAGCACGGCGGCGCCGGCGGCGGCCCAGGCGCGGACGGCGGCGAAAATCTGCTCGCGCGCCCCGACATCGACGCCCTGGGTGGGTTCCTCCAGCACCAGCAGCTTTGGTTCCATCTGCAGCCACTTGGCCATCAGCGCCTTCTGCTGGTTGCCGCCGCTCAGCGCCTCCACCGACAGCGCCGGGTCGGGCGGGCGGACGTCGAAGCGGCGGCACAGGGCGCCGGCGTGGCGCAGCAGCGCACCCGGCGTCAGCACGCCGGCGCGGGTGAGCCGGTCCAGCACCGGCAGGGCGATGTTCTCGGCAACCGACATCCCGCCGACGCAGCCGGCCCGCAGCCGCTCGGCCGGGACATAGGCGAGGCCGGCGGCGATCGCCCGCCGCGGCGTGAAGCCGGCGAGCGCATGGCGCGCGGTGCCGATCGTGAGTTCCCCGGCCGAGGCCGGCCGCGCACCAACGAGCAGCGCGCCGACCTCGGCGAAGCCGGACCCGATCAGGCCCGTGAGGCCAAGGATTTCCCCGGCGCCGATCCGGAACGAGACCGCCGGCACCCCGGGACCGCGCAGCCCCTCCACCGCAACGAGCGCCGGCGCCGCCGGGCCGGCGGCGGCGGGCGGGCCGCGCTCGATGCGCCGGCCGACGATCATCTCGACCAGGCGCTGCTTGCCGAGCGCGGCGGTGACCCCCTCGCCCGCCACCACGCCATCCCGCAGCACGGTGACCCGATCGGTGATGCCGAGCACCTCTTCCAGATCATGGGAGACGAACAGCACGCCGAACCCGGCGGCCTTCACCCGGCGGATCACCGCAAACAGCCGGTCGACCCCGGCATCGCCGATCCCGGCGGTGGGTTCGTCTAGGACCAGCAGGCCGCCCGGCGTCGCGCCGGCCGAAGGGGCGCCGATCAAGGGGGCGCCCTCCAGAGGAGAGCCAGTCCTGGAAGCGTCGGCCCTGGGAGCATCAGCCCTGGGAGCATCAGCCCTGGGAGCATCAGCCCTGGGAGCATCAGCCCTGGGAGCATCAGCCCTGGGCGCGTCGACCCTGGGAGCATCGGCCTGCACAGCGCGGGCCCGCGTCGCGTCGCCTGCGGCCAGGCGGCGGACCTCGTCGACCGCGCGCACGATCGCGAGCAGCGGGCGCTGCCAGGGCCGCAGCCGCTCCACCCGCTCTTCCGGGTCGGCCTCGATGCCGAATTCATCGAGCAGCGCGGCCACCGCGCGCGCCTCGGCCCGCCAGTCGATGCGCCGCAGGCCGCCGCCGGCGAGCGCACCGATGCGCAGGTTCTCGGTGACCGTGAGCGCCGGCAGCAGGGCCGGGTCCTGGTGCACGAAGGCCATGCCGAGCTCACGGAACTGGCCCGGGCGCAGCGGCAGGCGGACCGGGACGCCGCGCACACGCAGCTCCCCGCCCGGCTCCGGCGCATGGTAGCCGGCGAGGATGCGGATCAGGGTCGATTTCCCCGAGCCGTTGTGGCCGAGCAGCCCGTGCACCTCGCCCGCCGCCACCTCCAGCCCGACGTCGTGCAGCGCAACGGTGCCCCCGAAGCGCTTGGAGAGATGGGCAAGCCACAGCGCCGGGGTGGCCGCCGCGCTCATCGGCGGGCGGCCTCCCGCCCGGCCGGCGGCTGCAGAAGGCATCGAACGCCCAGCACCGCGGCCATCGCCCGGACCCTGCGGACCGATGAGGGCCGCGGTTGGCGCGGTTCCGAGGCACCGGCCGCGCTAATCCTGCGGCGCGCGCAATTGCCAAATTTTACCACGGAGGAAGTGCGGAGGGCCACGGAGGGCCACGGAGGCCGCGTGCTGCCCCGACCGTCGGGGAGGCACAAAGCCTCCGTGGCCCTCCGTGACCCTCCGCACTTCCTCCGTGACAAAGCCTTGCTGGATCGCGGGGGCACAAGCCCCGCCGTCGTCCCCCGGCTCCGATCAGCCGCCGGCTCGCGAGATTGCCCCGACAACGCCGCGAAAATGCGGAAAGTCGAGCTCAGTGCAGCCCCCAGAGCGTCGCGTAGCCCGCGGCAGCAGCACCGCCATAGCCCTGCCCCAGCTTCGCCGGCACCCCGGCAGCAGCGACGTTCGTCCTGGTGAACGCTCGCAGGCCGGAAATATAGTTCGGGATCAGCGGCTTGCGCAGCAGAACCCGCATATCCTGGTCGATGATCGCGCCGGCCAGCCAGGAGGTGTCCTCGCCGATATCGAAGGTGACGATGTTGCCGGTGCGGATCATGTCGAGCACCGCCGGCGTCGCGTTGAAGGAGGCCACCTTCACCCGCCCCGCGGCGCCGGTGGAGATGATCGGCGGCACCACGAACTGCACCATGCCGTCATAGATCGGAATGATGTAGTTCAGCTTCGGATCCGAAAGGATGGCGCTCTGCACCTGCGGACCGATCTTGGTCGGCCAGTCGGGCGCGTTCACACCGATATAGCGCAGCTTGCAGCCGGGACAGTATCTGGCGAACTGCGCCGCCAGGGTCTTCTGGATGAACGGGCTGTTGGCGGTGCCGGGCGAGGTGATCACCAGCACGTCGGCCGCGCCCTCGGTCTGGCGGATCACCCAATCGGCTTCCAGTTTCGCCGCCGGAATGTAGGCGCCGTAGACGATCGCCGACAGGCCCGCGAGCTGCGGCTGGCCCTGGGCATAGGTGTGGGCGGCCACGACCGGGATGTGCGCGTCCAAGGTCTCGTGCACCTGCGGCGCGACGGTCGCCGGATCAAGGCCGCAGAACACGTTGACCAGCGCCGCCTTGTGCTGCTGGGCGGCGGTGAAGCCCTGCGCCCATTGCGCGAGCTGGGCGTTGTTCTCCCAGGCCGAGAAGCGCAGCCCGAGGCGGCGGGCGTAGCCGTCCATCTGGCGATCGACCACCGAGCAGAACGGGATCGCGCTCGAGACCGGGATGGTGAAGATCAGCTTGCCCTTGAGCGGCGCCGGATCGATCGCCGGCCCGGGCGGGGCGAAGTGCGACGGCGCCATGGCGGCATGCAGCGCATGGTCCAGGCTGGCGGCGGCGGTCTTCGACAGGCCGGCGGCGGCGGCCGGCGCGGGACGCAGTGCGCCTGCCGCCAGCGCAAGGGCACACGTCAGGCCGACGCGCAGAAGGGCGCGGAACCGCATATCCGTCTCCTTGTTCGATGGTGTCGAGAAGCTCCCGCGGCAATGCTACGGGCTCGGTACGGACGCCGCAAGGCGACGGAGCCACGCCGGCAGGGCAACCGGGCGAACGTCCGGTGCGTCACCTCTCCCGCTCTCGCGGGAGAGGTGATGAAGCCGCCGCCCGCGCCGATTTCCCGGTTCACCCGATTGCCCTGGGAGCGACCCGATACCTCGTTCCCAGACCAACCCGGAACGCGCGATACTGACACCTCGCCGGGTCGCGGCGAAGCAGGGCCGAAGCCGCGCGCCACACATGCGCGGAGCCGGCTGACAGACGAAGCGGGGGAATCGCATGACCGAGCCTGTGCTGATCGTCGGGGCGGGCCCGGTCGGCCTCACCATGGCCGCCGCCCTCGCGCGGCGCGACGTGCCCGTCCGCATCATCGAGCGGGCGGCGGCGCGGACCGACAAATCGAAAGCCCTGGTGCTCTGGTCGCGCACCCTGGAACTGCTCGACATCCAGGGCTGCGTCGCCCCGTTCCTCGCCGCCGGTCTCAAAGGCGCAGGCGCGCGCATCATCGCCGGCGGGCGGGAACTCGTGCATCTCGCACTCGACCGCGCTGCGACGCCCTACAACTATGCCCTGTTCGTTCCGCAAAGCGAAACCGAGCGGCTGCTGGCGGAGGAACTGGCGCGCCGCGGCGTCACCGTCGAGCGGCAGGTGGAGCTCGCCGCCTTCACCGTGGCACCCGACGGCGTCCGCGCCACCCTGCGCCATCTCGCCGACGGGCGCGAGGAGGCCGTGCACACAAGCTGGCTCTGCGCCTGCGACGGCGCACACAGCACCGTCCGCCACGGGCTGGGGATGGACTTCACCGGCAGCACCGAACCCTCCATCTGGATCCTTGCCGATGTCTTGATCTCCGGCGCGCTGCCGGTCGAAGTGACGGTGTGCTGGCAGGAGGACGGCATCCTGGCGTTCTTCCCGATCGCCCCGGGCCGCTTCCGGATCATTGCCGATGTGGCGGCCGCGCCGGACGGCGGCGCGCCGAGCCTGGCCGACGTGCAGGCCCTGCTCGACCGTCGCGGGCCGCCCGGCCTCACCGCGCATGACCCAGTCTGGCTCAGCGAGTTCCGCATCAACGAGCGCAAGCTGAAGGACTACCGCGCAGGCCCGGTCTTCCTCGCCGGCGACGCCGCGCATGTGCACAGCCCGGCCGGCGGCCAGGGCATGAACACCGGCATGCAGGATGCGATGAACCTGGCCTGGAAGCTCGCCCTCGTCTGGCATGGCGCAGCCCGGCCGTCCCTGCTCGACAGCTACTCGCCGGAGCGCAGTGCGATCGGCGAGCAGGTGCTGCGCAATGCGGGGCGGATGACGCATGTCGCGATCCTGCGCAACCCGATCCTGCAGCAGGTGCGCAACGCCGCCGCCGGTGTGCTCAGCCATATACCGGCCTTGCGCCAGCGGCTCGCGGACCAGCTCTGCGAGCTCGATCTGCACTACGCGGAGAGCCCGCTCACCGTTCGGGCGCCGCACGCCGCCGCCCATCCCGCGCCCGGCGACCGCGCGCCCGACTGCGCGTTGGCCGCGCCGGATGGAGCCCGAGCCGGACCGGACGGCGCATGGGGTCGGCTGCACGAGGCGCTGCGGGATGGCAAATTCCTCGCCCTGTCCGTGGGTGCCCCGGCGCTGAGCCTGCCGGCCTCCCTCGCCCGCATCGCCGCTGCGGCGCAAACGCGGCCGACCGGCCCGTACGAGGCCGGATTCTGCTACCTGGTCCGACCCGATGCCTATCTGGCGCTCAGCACGCCCGCCACGGCGCCGCAGCCGGTCTTCGACTACCTGCACGGCATTGCCGCGCCCTGACGTCCCGCTGCCGGTCCGATCCGCCGGTTCCCCGGCCAACGCCGCGAAATTGCGGCAAGTCGAATTCAGCCCGTCGGCCCGCCGTCCGCCACCGACGTCCGTCCGTCCCCGGCGCGTTCCAACGCCGCACGATCCCACCGACCGAGGTCGACGGCGGCGCCATACGTACCACGCAGGTACTGCATCAGGTCCTCGTCCGGCGATCTTGCCTGACGCACCGCATCGTAGGGCAGAATGTGCTGACCGAGACCCGGGTCGTAGTATGTGGCCTGCGGAAGGATCGGCGCCGCGGCGAAGCCCGGCGGCTCGGGGTAGGCATAGCTGTAGAAGGCCGGCCTGCCGAAACCTCCGTTGCCTGGCCAGAAGCCGACGCTGCTGACTTCATGCGAGTAGGCTTCCTGCATCACCCAGGCGCCCAAATGCGGCGAGCCGCCCGACAGGGGCGGCGCCGTGCGCCCGGAGAAGCGAGTGACCGCCATGTCGAAGCTGCCCCAGAAGAAATGCACCGGGCTCACTTTGCCGATGAACTGGCCCCGGAACCGGGTGAAAACCCGGTCCACCTGCACCAGCGCCCGCCAGAAGCGCGTGACGTAATCCCGGTCGTAGGCGGCGTGCGTTCGGTCCTGCTCGAACGGAACGGCGTCCGGTATCTCGACCGGCATGGTCCAGATCCTCGTTTCCAGCCCAAGTCCGGCCAGCCGGCCCATGACCTCGGCGTAGAAATCCGCCACGGTGCGCGGGCCGAGCATGATCGTTTCGATCTCGCCCGTGCTGGCCCGGATCGTCAGGACGTGGTCGATGAAATCGAAGTCGATCTGAAAACTCGTGCCGCCATGCGGGATCGGCGACGTCGTCAGCCCGCGACAGGTCACGTACAAGGGAACCTGCCACCAATGGTTGACCATCGGCGCGTGGGCAAGCCGGATCTTGCCGACCACCTGCGTCCACAGATGCAAGGTCGCGCAGGTGTCGGCCCAGTCCGCAAGGGGAAGATCGGGCCAGTCGGCCGGGGTGGACAGGGCGGGTTGGGGTGCCATCGGGCGGAACCTCCGAACTGACTGCTGCGGCCTATCCTACCGGAACCGCGCGCAGGCGTGTCGCCCTATCCCCCCGCGGCCATCCCGTCCCCGCGCGGGTCCGCGACCCCGCTGCACACCCCGCCGTCTCCCGGCAGGTAGCGCGAGCATGCGGTCACGTTCGCCCGCCCCGGTTCCGGCACCGCCGCCGGCATCGGCCGGCCCGACCGCAAGGCGTTGTCCATCGCCACGGCCACCGCCAACCCCGCCCCTGCCTGGCCGGAGCCGCCCACCGCGGCGCGGAATGCATGCAGGTTCGGGTTCCACGCCAGCCCTGCCGCCAGCAGCGGCGGCGGCGTCCGCGCCGGCGAGGCCGCCAGCAGGAACCCGAGCCCCGGCACCATCCGCCCGGTGCCGAACAGATTGTCCATGGTGGTGGCGCAGGCGACCGCCCCGCCGGCGCGATCGACCGCCAGGAACGTCGCCGAGGCCGGCAGCGGCGGCAGTCCCGCGGCGGGAAGGCTGCCCGCCAGCACCGCCTGCGGGGTGACGCCGCCCCGGCGCCAGGCCGCCGCCGCCGCCAGCGCCCGGGACGCCGCCTGGGCCAGCGCCCGCGGATCGTGCGCCAGGGTCTGGAACGCCGCCGCGGCGGCCAGGCCGCCGTCGGCCGGCGGCGGCAGGAAGGCTACCCGATCGTTGCCGAACAGGACGACCAGCGGCGCCCCCAGGCTCGGCAGGGCCTCGCGCAGCGCATCGGCCGCGATCGGACCGCCGGCCGCGGCCGACTCGGACACGACCAGGCGGGCCAGCGCACCTTGGTAGAAATCGCCCACCCCGGCGACCCGGATGCGCCCGAGGGTGGCGGCGAGTTCCGGCTCGCGCAGGATGGCCCCGACCGCGAGTGGCCGTCCGCCCGGGCCGAACACCGCCCGCGCCGCCGGATCGGCGAACAGCGGCCCGGCGACCACATCCAGATCGCGCACCAGCGCGTGCGAGGCGGGAGTGCCGAAGCGCGCCAGTTCCTCGGCCGGGGCGACCAGCGCCTCGAACGGCAGGCGCCCGTAGCGCGCGTGCAGCAGATAGAGCCCGCGCGGCAGCAGCGGCAGCGCCGCCGGGCGGTCGGCCGCGGCCGCGGCGCCGGGCGGGATCGCGGCAGCCTGCGGGGTGAACAGCACCGCCTGCGGCACGCCGCCATCGGGCGCGCGGACGCCGGGGATGAAGGCGAGGCAGGCGCCGGCACCGCCCAGCCCCACGCGCGACGGCAGGGTGACCGACAGGGCGAGCCCCATCGCCACCGCGGCGTCCGCCGCGTCGCCGCCGGCGGCGAGCACCTGCTGGCCGATCAGCGCCGCCTGCGGCTCGGGGGCGACCACGACGCCCTGGAAACTGTCTGCCGGGACGTTGATCCCGGCGCTGGAAGCCCTCGCGGTTGGCGTGGGGCTCGCCGCGCCGGACGGCGTGCTGGCCGGAGCGCCGCCGCAGCCCGCGACGAGCAGTGCCAGCAGGAACGCGCCCCCCCGCCGAGCGGCGCGCTTCGGGAGGGCCAGCCGGAATCGGGGTCGCTGTGGCAAAGTGGCCGCTTCCTTGTGCCCGTCGGAGGGAGGCGGACCCATAGACGGCTTCCGCCGGGGCGGCAACGGCGGGTCCGCTGCGCAGCGTGTCATCTCCCTGCCGGGTCCCTGCCGGGCGGTTCGCCGCCTGCGGCAATTCTCCGCTTCACTCGGTTGCCCAGTACAGTTGCCCAGTACACTCGCCCCCACCCCCCACGCACCCGCGATCGGCGCTATCCTCCCCTCGCCCATGCCCCCCGTCCCCCAAGACCTCCCCGTCGTCGCCATCCTTCCCGCCCTCCTTGCCGCGCTGGCCGAGGGACGCAACGCCGTCCTCCTCGCCCCGCCCGGCTCCGGTAAAACGACCCTCGTCCCCCTTGCCCTGCTCGATGCCCCCTGGCGCGGCGACGCTCGCATCCTCGTGCTCGAACCTCGCCGCCTCGCCGCCCGCGCCGCCGCCACCCGCATGGCCGCGCTGCGGGGGAAAACTCCCCCGGCGGCCTGATCGGCTACCGCACCCGGCTCGATTCCGCCGTCTCCGCCGCCACCCGCATCGAGGTCCTCACCGAGGGTCTCCTGCTCCGCCGCCTCCTCGCCGACCCGCTGCTGGATGCCACCGCCGTCGTCATCCTCGACGAAATCCACGAACGCAGCGTCGAATCGGATCTCGCCCTCGCCCTGCTGCGCGACCTGCAACGCACCCTCCGCCCCGACCTCCGCCTGATCGCGATGTCCGCCACGATGGAGGCCACCAGGCTCGCCGCCCTGCTCGATGCGACCGTCATCGAAAGCGCCGGCCGCCCCTACCCCGTCACGATCACCCACGCCGCCCGCGACCTCGCCGCCCCGCGCGATCTGCCGGACGCCAT
This sequence comes from uncultured Pseudomonadota bacterium, assembly GCA_963832525.1. Taxonomy (GTDB): domain Bacteria; phylum Pseudomonadota; class Alphaproteobacteria; order Acetobacterales; family Acetobacteraceae; genus JAJZVS01. Next base: position 3,131,923 of record CAWHUC010000004.1, on the reverse strand, counting down.
GGCCGGGGCCATCCGTGCGGCGCTGGCCGCCCACCCCGGCGATATCCTCGCCTTCCTCCCCGGCATGGCCGAGATCCGCCGCACCGAGTCCTGCCTCGCCGGCCTGCCCGCCCACGTCCTCCCCCTGCATGGCGACCTGCCTCGGACGGCGCAGGACGCCGCGCTGAGCCTGGCGCCGGGCGGGGCGCGGCGGGTGGTGCTCGCGACCGCGATCGCCGAGACCTCGCTCACCGTCCCCGGGGTGCGCATCGTCATCGACGGCGGCCTCCGCCGCGCGCCGCGGCTCGATCCCGGCTCCAGCCTCGCCCGCCTGGTCACCACCCGCGTCTCCCGCGCCAGCGCCGAGCAGCGCGCCGGCCGCGCGGGCCGGGAGGCGCCCGGTATCGCGATCCGCCTCTGGACCGCCGCCCAGCACCGCGGCCTCGCCGCCTTCGACCGGCCGGAAATCCTGGAGGCGGAACTGTCCCCGCTCCGCCTCGCCTGCGCCGTCTGGACCGACGCGCTGGGCACCGCGGCCGCCGACCTGCCGTTCCCCGATCCCCCGCCGGCGGGCGCCTTCGCCGCCGCCGGCAGCCTGCTCGCCGACCTCGGCGCGCTGGATGGGGGCGGCGCGGTCACCCCGCACGGCCGGCGGATGGCCGCGCTCGGCGCGCATCCGCGGCTGGCCGCGATGATGCTGGCAGCGGAAACCCCGACCGAGGCCGCGCTCGCCGCCACCCTGGCCGCGCTGCTGGAGGAACGCGACCCGCTGCGCACCCCGGCCGGACGCGGCGCCCCCGGCCATGGCGTCCCTGGCCGTGGCATTCCTGGGCGCGGCCTTCCCCCGGGCTCGGCGCCGCCGGCCGATATCGCCCTGCGCCTCGAAGCCCTCGGCGTCGCCCCGCCGGGGGCGGTGGGAACGTCGGCACCGGGAGCCGCGGTATCGCCCGGGCCGGTCTCCTCACGCGCCGGCCCCGTGACGTCAGGGCCGGAACACGCGGGAAGAGCACCCGCGCGCGGAGCGACATCACCGCGGCCGGCATCGGAGCGTGGGCCCCTGCCGCCCGCGCCGGACTTCGAACTCGACCGCGCCGCCCTGGCCCGCATCCGCCGCGCCGCGGACCGGTATCGCCGCCGCCTCGACCTGCCCGGCACCCTCGCCCCCGCCGGCGATCCGGGCCGGCTGATCGCCGCCGCCTTCCCCGACCGCATCGCCGCCCGCCGCGACGAGCCGGGCACCTTCCGCCTCGCCGGTGGCGGTGGCGCCCGCCTGCCGGCCACCGATCCGCTGGCCCGCGCGTCCCTGCTGGCAGTGGCCGCGCTGCAGGTGACCACGGGGGCGCGCATCCGCCTCGCCGCCCCGCTCGATCCCGCCGATCTCCCTCCCGTGCTCGCCGCACACGTCTCCGAGCAGATCGAGACCGCCTTCGACCCCGTCTCCGGCGCCGTGCTCGCCCGCCGCCGCCGCCGCCTCGGCGCCCTGATCCTGAGCGACACCACCGCCGCGGCCGATCCCGCCGAGGCGGCCGCCGCGCTGGCCGCCGCTCTCGCCGGCACGGGCCGCGCGGCCACCGGACCGGCCGGAACGGACCGCGCCGGCATCGCCGGTAAAGGCGCCGGCGGCACCGATCCGACCCGCAAGGTCTCCACCGGCGCGCGCCCCATCGGCACCACGTCTGCCGGCATCGACACCGTCAGCACCAGCCCGGTTCGCGCCGGCACCACCAGCGCGCGCCCCACCGGCAGTCCCTCCGTCGCCAGCCCCATCGGCACGAGCCCGACCGGCGCAGCCACGACCGGCGCAGCCACGACCGGGCCGGCCCCCGCGGGCACCGGGCGATCGGCAGCGCTCTGGGAAAAACTCCCCTGGTCGAATCCGGCGCGCCAGCTCCAGGCCCGGGTGGTGCTGCTGCGCGCGCTGGAACCGGACGCAGGCTGGCCCGACCTTAGCGATCCGGCACTGCGCGCCGCCGCCGCCACCTGGCTCGCCCCGCACCTCACCGGCCTGCGCCGGCTGGCGGACCTCGCCCGGCTCGACCTCGCCGCCATCCTGCGCAGCGCTCTGCCGCGCCCGCTCGCCGCCCGGCTCGACCGCCTGCTGCCCGAGCACCTCGCGCTGCCGCACGGCCGCGCCGCGATCGACTACACGGCCCCGGTGCCCACCGCCGCCACCCGTGCCCAGGCGTTCTACGGCCTGCGCGATACCCCGCGACTGGCCGACGGCCGGATGGCGCTCAGCCTCGCCCTCCTTTCGCCCGCTGGCCGGCCGGTGGCGATCACCGGCGACCTCGTCCATTTCTGGCGGCACGGCTGGCCCGAGTTGCGCAAGACCATGCGCGGACGCTACCCCAGGCACGACTGGCCGGAGCGGCCCGATGCGGCATGAGGCGCGTATGAGGCACGTACAAGCGTGCAAGGCGACCCGACCGGCCGCCCGCAGGCGCGTTCTTCCACCTGCGCGGGGCACTCGAGCCAAGGCGATCGCATTTGGCAGGATCGCACCGGCCGCCGCCCCCACCGCCCTCTCCCGCGTGCGGGAGAGGGTCGGGGTGAGGGTGCCGGGGACGCCCCAAGCACCCTCACCCCAGCTCTTTCCCGCACGCGGGAGAGGGGGCGGTGGGATGGCGGCCGGTGCTCTTGCCAAATGCGATCGCCCTGGCGCTTCGGCTCTCCGGCGGATGAACAAAGCCTCATCGCCGGTTTCTTGTTGCGTCCGCGTCCAGATGCCATGTCCCTCGCGAAAGGACCATGCACGTCCATGCCCCCGTCACGCGCCCGTCTGTTCAGCGTCGCCAGCGCCCGTGTCTCCGGCGCCCGTGTCTAGTGCCCGTGCGCGCGCCCCGCAGGGCGTGGCCCTCGCCCTCGCTCTCGTCCTCGCCGGCTGCGGACCGCTGCCGGCGCCGGCCGCGGCGCCGGAGGCGCGCGTCACGCTTCCGAGCTTCGCCCCGCTCGTCCACGAGGTGCTGCCCGCGGTGGTGAACATCGCCGTGACGGAGACCGTGCACGGCACCGACATGCTCGACCAGTTGCCGCCGGAGTTGCGCAACAGCCCGCTCGGCCAGGCCTTCCGCCGCCGCTACGGCAACCAGGCGGCGCAGGTCTCCGCCGCCGGCTCCGGCTTCATCGTCGCCCCGGACGGCGTGATCGTCACCAACAACCACGTGATCGCGCACGCCGACAAGATCGTGGTGGCGCTGCCGGACGGCACCCAGGTGCCGGCGCGCATCCTGGGGCGCGATCCGCTAACCGATGTCGCGGTGCTGAAGGTCGATCCGCCACATCCGCTGCCCGCCATCACCTGGGGCGATTCGCGCGAGGTGCGAGTGGGCGACTGGATCCTGGCCGCGGGCAACCCGTTCGGCCTGGGCGGGTCGGTGACCGCGGGGATCGTCTCGGCCGAGGGCCGCAGCCTCGGCGGCGGCCCGTTCGACCGGTTCCTCCAGCTCGACGCGCCGATCAACCCGGGCAATTCCGGCGGGCCGGCGTTCGACATGGCAGGACACGTGGTCGGCATGACGACGGCGATCGTGAGCCCCTCGGGTGGCTCGGTCGGCATCGGCTTCGCCATTCCGAGCGATCTCGTGCGCCAGATCGTCGACCAGTTGGTCGTGCACGGGCACATCGATCGCGGCTGGCTCGGCGTGGCGATCGCCGATGTGACCGGCGCGGACGGCGCCCCCGCGATGGTCTCCGTGACCAGCGTCGAGCGCGGGGGCCCGGCGGCGCGGGCCGGGCTGCGCCCCGGCGACCGGCTGCTGGCGGTCAACGACCGGCCGGTACACGATACCGGCGCGCTGATCCGCGCGATCGCCGCCGTGCCGCCGGGCCAGATCGCGCGCCTCACGCTCCGCCGCGGCGCCGCCACGCTCACGATCCCGGTCACGGTCGGGCGCCGCCCGTCCGATGAGCCGGACTAGTGGTCCGATGCCAACGCCTGCTTCGGAGCCTTGGCTGAATCGGCCCACAAAAACAAGCTCGTGCTCTGATCCATGCTGAGTCACCTGTTTGTGCCAGAGCACGAGACGCTGCAACCCTGGATTGGACCCGGAAGGACCAAGCGATGCGTATCCTGGTGGTGGAGGACGACAAGGACGTCGCCGGCTTCGTCGTGCGCGGCCTGCGCGAAGCCGGCCATGTCGTCGAGCATGCCGACAATGGCCGCGACGGCCTGTTCATGGCCGCGAGCGAGGCGTTCGACGCGGTGATCCTCGACCGCATGCTCCCCGGCGGCATCGACGGGCTGCACCTGCTGGAGACCCTGCGCGCGCAGAAGAACGCGGTGCCGGTGCTGATCCTCTCGGCGCTCGCCGAAGTGGACGAGCGGGTGCGCGGCCTCAAGGCCGGCGGCGACGACTACCTGACCAAGCCGTTCGCCTTCGCCGAGCTGCTGGCGCGGGTCGAAGCCCTGGCCCGGCGCGGCAAGGGCGAGGGGCCGGTGACGAAGCTCGCGGTCGCCGACCTGGAGCTCGATCTGCTGTCGCGCCAGGTGAAGCGCGCCGGGCAGAAGATCGACCTGCAGCCGCGCGAGTTCCGCCTGCTCGAATACCTGATGCGCCACGCCGGCCAGGTGGTGACCAGGACGATGCTGCTGGAGGGCGTGTGGGACTATCATTTTGATCCGCAGACCAACGTGATCGACGTGCATGTCTCGCGCCTGCGCCAGAAGGTCGACAAGCCGTTCCCGCTCGCGCTGATCCATACCGTGCGCAACGCCGGCTACATGCTGAAGGCCGAGGGGTGAGCCCGTCCCCCGCGTTCCGTTCCCGCCGGTGAGCGAGGGGGGCAGCCGCGCGCTCGTGCCGGTTCCGCCAGGGGATGCGGGAGGGGTCGTGCCTGAGCACGCGGGACAAGGTGTGCCTGAGCACGCGGGACAAGGTGTGCCTGAGCACGCGGGACAAGGTGTGCCTGAGCACGCGGGAGAAGGTGTGCCCGGGCGCGCGGGACGCGACCGGCCTGACAGGCCGGGCCGTGCGGGGCACGAGGCACCACGGGGCGCGCGGGCGCCGCTGTTCCGTTCCGCCGGCGTCCGTTTCGCCCTCGTCTATGCCGGGCTGCTTGCGATCAGCGCCGCCGCGCTCGCGGTCTTCCTCTGGTGGGCGACGGCGGGCCTGCTCGACCGCCAGGTGGAGGCGGCCGTCCGCGCCGACGCCCGCGGCCTCGCCGAGCGCTGGGAGGAAGGCGGCATCCCCGCCCTTGTGCTGACGATCCAGGACCGCCTGGCCGAGAACGTCGACGACGACGCCATCTACCTGCTCACCACCCCGCTCGGCCGGCCGCTGGCGGGCAACCTGGCGCACTGGCCGACCGTGGTACGTCGCACCGACGGCTGGTACGAGCTGCCGGTGATGCGCGCGGGCATCCATTCGATCGGCCTCGTGCACCGCTACGACCTGCCGGGCGGCTACCAGTTGCTGGTCGGGCGCGACGTGCGCAACCGCGCGCAGTTGCGCCGGCTGCTCACCGACGCGCTGCTCTGGGCGATGGGGGTGGTGGCGATCATGGTCACCATCGGCGCCGCCGTCGTGCGCAGCCTGTTCCGCCGCACGCTCGCCAACGTCTCGGCGACCGCCACCGCGATCGCCGCCGGCGATCTGACGCGCCGGGTGCGGCTGTCGGGGCGCGGGGACGAGTTCGACCAGCTCGCCGAGACCATCAACGACATGCTGGACCGCATCGCGCGGCTGATGGACGGGGTGCGCCAGGTCTCCAACGCCATCGCCCACGACCTGCGCACGCCGATCACCCGCGCCCGCACCCGGCTGGAAGACGCCGCCATCCACGCCGCCACGCCCGAGGATCTGCGCGCCGCGATCGAGCGCGCCACGGCCGATCTGGATGGCATCGTCGCCGTGTTCCAGGCCCTGCTGCGCATCTCCGAGATCGAGGCCGGCTCCCGCCGCTCCGCCTTCGCCGGCTTTGACCTGGCGCCGGTGCTGGCCGACATCGCGGAGCTGTATGGCGCGGTGGCGGAGGAAAAGGAGCTGCGGCTGGAGGTCGACCTGCCCGACCGCCTGCCCGCCTACGGCGATCAGGCCCTGGTGCAGCAGGCGGTGGCGAACCTGCTGGACAACGCGGTCAAGTTCTCGCCCCCCGCCAGCACGGTGCGGCTGATTGCCCGCGGCCAGACCAGCCAGGCGGAGATCACGGTGGCCGACCAGGGGCCCGGCATTCCGGAAGCCGACCGCGCCCGCGCCACCGAACGGTTCTTCCGCGGCGAATACGCGCGCAGCACGCCGGGCGCCGGGCTGGGGCTCGCGCTCGTGCAGGCGGTGGCGCAACTGCACGGCGGCGCGCTGGTGCTGGAGGACGCCGCCCCCGGCCTGCGCGCCCGCCTGATGCTGCCGACGTCGGAGAGCCTGCCCGAAGGATGAGGCACGCCCCGCTTTGCGCCCCGCCCGCCGCCGGCGTAAACAGCCCGCCATGAGCGGCGCCGAGCAATTGCGGACGGAAACCCAGGCGTTCAAGCGCGAGCGCATCCTGCAGGCCGCGATGGCGCTGTTCTACGAACGCGGCTACGTGGCGACGACGCTCGACGACGTGGCCGCCGCGCTCGGCGTGACGAAGCCGTTCATCTACACCTATTTCCGCGGCAAGACGGACCTGCTCGCCGCGCTCTGCACCCCCACGATCGAGCTTTCGTTGCAGGCGGTGGCCGAGGCTTCGGCCGGGCCGGGCAGCCCCACCGCGCGGCTGCGGCGCGCCATGATGGACTTCACGCGGGTGATCCTCGGCCGGCAGGCCAATATCGCGATCTTCTTCCGCGAGGAGAAAAGCCTGGAGCCGGCGGCGCTGGAGGAGATCACCACCCTGCGCAAGCGCTTCGACCGGGTGCTGTCGGCGCTGCTCGCCGAGGGGGTCGCGGCGGGGGAGTTCGATATTCCGGACGTGAGTCTCGCCGCGCTGGCGATCGGCGGGATGGTCTCCTGGAGCTACACGTGGCACCGCCCGAACGGGCGGCTGCCGCTCGACCTGCTGTGCGAGCGCATGGCGGAGCTCGCCCTGCGCATGGCGGGGGTGGGGATCGCCGCGCCGGCAGGGTCATCGCCGCTCGGCTGAGCGAGCCACAGGCGGGGTCACGGCATGATGTTCCTGTGGAAGAACGAAGCGACCTCGCCCAGGGTCGCCGCGCTCGCCCGCTCCGCCTGCGCCACGATACGCAAGTCGATCTCGCCGCCGGCGTGGCGATAGGCAGCGGCGAAGCGCTCCGGTTCGGTGCCGGCGAAACCCCCGTCCGGATCGTGGTAGTCGTGCACCGGATCGGGCCGGCCCTGCAGCCATAATGCTGGCGGCGTCTGCACTTTCTCGCCACGCTCCAGGGCCAGCATCGGGTTGCCGTCGGCCATCGCCGCCTCGGTCTTCCAGTAGAGATCGTGGCGATCGGGGATGTTGCCGACCCAGGCCGGCGGGGTGGCGGCGTCGCGCGCCCGCAGCGCGTGGCGATAGCGCGACAGCGGGTTGATCACCGGCCACAGCATGGCGACCGCGCGCAGGCGCGCATCCACCGCAGGCAGGGCGGACGGCAGGCTGATCGCAGTGTAGCGCGGATCGTCGGGCCGCATCGCCGCGAGCATGGCGAGATGTCCGCCGCTCGACTGGCCCGCCGCGCCGATCAGGTCGGCGCGCGTGTTCAGCTCGCCGGCGTTCGCCTTCACCCAGCGGATGCCATAGTTGATGTCGGCGAGCGAAGACGGATAGCCGTCGCCGGCATGGCGGAAATCGAGCGCCGCGACCGCAAGGCCGCCGCGCGCCAGCGCCTCGGCATAGGTCTGGCATTCGTTCAGGTCGCCGTTGCACCAGGCGCCGCCATGCAGTTCCACGATCGCGGGAAACGGGCCGCGGCCCTGCGGGACGAACAGGCGCGCCATCAGGCGACGATCGCCGTGGCGGAGGTATTCGACGTCGCGGGTCGTAAACTCCTGGGTGTCGGCCGGCATGATGCAGTCCTCCTCCTGAGTTTGTTTCTTCTGGACGTTCTGATAACGATTCCGTCGCCGCTCACCCTGCTTGCGGCAACGCCTCGAACCGCACCGCGACGGCGGCGCTGGCGATCACGGCGACATCGCCCGAAGTGTCGTCCGGCACATCGAGGCCGCCCTTCACCACGCGCACCGTCGCGCGGCCGTGCGGCAGCGACGCCTGCACCGCGGCCGCATCCACCTGGTCCGGGCGCTGCACGCCGATGGTGACCTCCACCAGCATCGTGCGCGAATCCAGGCCGAGCGAACGGATCAGACTGAGCGAAGAGTGGTGCAGCGCATCCTGCACCGCCCGCAGCGCCGCCTTGGTGTAGTCGCCCCCATGCAGGTCGTTGCCGGCCCCCATCTCCAGGATGACGCGTTTGGATGGCATGCGCTTGCTCCCCTCAGAGCGTATGAAGAAATCGAACCTGCGAAAGAACGCCCGTTGAAAATGCTCGGGTTTTCAGGCGATTTTGGCGGCCGGCGGGCATTCTTTCACAAACTCTCAGGCGATATCGAGCCGCACGACCGCGGCGGCATGGGCCATCACCGTCGAACCGGTGCCCGCGTCGTTCGGAATTTCCAGCCCGCCTGCGACGACCCTCACCGTTCCCGTGCCGTGCGGCAGCACCGCGAGCACGGCTTCCTTGTCCACCTGGTCGGGTCGCGGCACGCCGATCGTGACGTCCACGACCATCGCATCGACGTCCTGGCCGAGCGCATCGGCCACGCTCAGCGAATTGTGCCACAGCGCGTCGCGCAGGGCGCGCACCGCCGCTTTTGTGTAGTCCGCGCCACGGATATCGGTGCCCATGCCGATCTCCAGCACCATGCGCTTCAGGGTCATGTCGGCTCACCTCACCGGGTCGCGGGCCCGGCTGGCACCCGCTTGGGCGGAGCCTATGCCTGCCGGGGTCCGCTGTCATATCCCGCGGCGGCGGGTGGGGCGGCGCGGGGCCCGCCTTGCAGGATCGTCATGGAGCGCCGCGCTTGCCGGATCGGCAACTCCGCTCATGTACGGTCCGGACTAGGGGCCATCCGTATGCACCGCATCGCATCTTCGCCCGTCGTGGACCGGCACGCCGCACGGCGCGGCCGGTCCGGCACCGACCCGGCGGCCAAGGCCCGACGGCCGGACCCCGGGGCGAAAACCGTCGCGGCAAAGCGCCCTTCCCGCCTGTGCCCTCCCACTCGCCTGACGCAAGGAACACGATCATGCCGGTATCTTCATGTCAACGGGACGCTGCATCACCTGGACGCGGATCCGGACATGCCACTGCTCTGGGCGCTGCGCGACCTGATGGGCCTGCGCGGCACCAAGTTCGGCTGCGGCATCGGTGAATGCGGCGCCTGCACCGTGCATCTCGACGGCGAGGCCGTGCGCGCCTGCATCACGCCCCTGCTTGCCGCGACGGGGCGACAGATCACCACTATCGAAGGCCTCGGCAGCCAGGGCGAGCATCCCGTGCAGCGCGCCTGGGCCCGGGCCAACGTGCCGCAATGCGGCTACTGCCAGCCGGGGCAGATGATGCAGGCGGCGGCGCTGCTGAAACAGACGCCGAAGCCCACGGAGCAGCAGATCCTCGACGCCATGACCGGCAACATCTGCCGCTGCGGCACCTACCAGCGCATCAAGGCGGCCATCCGCATCGCCGCGGAGATGGCGTGATGGACCGGATCGTCAATCTGAGCCGGCGCGGGCTGCGCCAGCACTGGCTGAGCCGGCGCCGGGCGCTGGCGGGCCTCGCCGCGGGCGGCGTGCTGCTCGGGCTGCGCGTGCCGGGCTATTCGCCGATCACCCAGGCGGAAGCGGCACCAGTCCCGGCGCCGGCCGGCCTGCCGGCCGGCGGTTTCATGCCCAACCTGTTCGTCTCCATCGGCGCCGACAACCGGGTCACGATCGTGGTGTCGCGCTCGGAGATGGGCACCGGCATCCGCACCAGCCTTGCGCAGGTGCTGGCCGACGAGCTCGATGCCGACTGGCAGGACGTGCACGTGCTGCAGGCGCCGGGCAATCCCGTCTACGGCGACCAGAACACCGACGGATCCAAGAGCGTGCGCCTGCTGCTCGGCGTCATGCGCGAGGCCGGCGGGGCGGCGCGGCAGATGCTGGTTGCCGCCGCCGCGCGCCGCTGGAGTGTGGCGCCCGCCGCCTGCCATACCGACAACGGCGCGGTCGTGCGCAGCGGCTCGGGCACGCGCCTCAGCTACGGCGCGCTCGCCGCCGATGCGGCGCGCCTGCCGGTGCCGGCGCCGGGCCGGGTGAGCCTGAAATCTCCTGCGGCCTGGCGCTTCATCGGCAAGCCGGTGCCGATCGTCGATCTCGACGACATCGTGCACGGTCGCGCGGTGTACGGGATCGACGTGGTGCTGCCGGGGATGCACTACGCCTCGATCGAGCGCCCCGCGGTCTATGGCGGTACGGTCGAGACCTATGACGCGGGCGCGGCGCTGAAGGTGCCGGGGGTCATCCGCGTCGTGCAGATCCCGGGCGCGCCGCTACCGTCGGGTTTCGCGCCGCTCGGCGGCATCGCGGTGGTTGCATCCAATACCTGGGCGGCGATGCAGGGGCGGCAGAAGCTGCAGATCGCGTGGGATGACGGTCCGAATGCCGGCTACGACACCACGGCCTACGCGGCGCAACTTGCCGACACCGCGCGCCGGCCGGGCAAGGTCGTGCGCGACAACGGCAACACCGGCGCCGCGCTGACCGCGAGCGCGAAGCGGGTGAGCGCCGATTATTTCGTACCCCATCTCGATCACGCCATGATGGAGCCGGAGGCCGCGGTGGCCCGGTTCGCCGACGGCAAGTGCGAAATCTGGACCGCCACGCAGAACCCGCAGGCGGCGCGCACGACCGTGGCGGCCACGCTCGGCATCGCTCCATCGGACGTGACCGTCAACGTGACCCTGCTCGGCGGCGGCTTCGGCCGCAAGTCGAAGCCGGACTATGTGGCGGAGGCCGCATTCCTCTCGCGTGCCATCGGCGCGCCGGTGCAGGTGCTGTGGACGCGCGAGGACGACCTGCGGCACGGCTACTACCATGCGATCTGCGCCCAGCACCTGGAAGGCGCGCTCGACGCCGGCGGCAAGCCGATCGCGTGGCTGCACCGGACGGTGTTCCCCTCGATCGCTTCCACGTTCCGGCCCGGCGTGCTGTACGGCGCGCTTGGCGAGCTCGGCCAGGGCGTCACCGACATGCCCTACGCCATCGCCAACGTGCGCTGCGAGAACGGGCCGGCGGCGGCGCATGTGCGGATCGGGTGGTACCGCTCGGTCTACAACATCCCGCATGGTTTCGCGGTCGGTTCGTTCATCGACGAGCTAGGGGCGGCGTCCGGCAGGGACCGGGTGGCGTTCCTGCTCGATGCCCTGGGTCCGGACCGCAAGCTCGATCCGGCGGCGCTCGGCATCGACTATCCGAACTACGGCGCCTCGCTCGCCAGCTATCCGATCGATATTGGCCGCTTCCGTGCGGTGGTTTCGCTGGCGGCGCAGCGCTCCGGCTGGGGCGGGACGCTACCTGCGGGCCAGGCGCGCGGCATCGCCGTGCACCGCAGCTTCCTCACCTATGTCGCGGCGGTGGCGGTGGTGGCGGTCGGCGACGACGGCACGGTGACGGTGCCGCGCATCGACCTCGCGGTCGATTGCGGCATGGTCGTGAACCCCGATCGGGTCGCCGCGCAGTTCGAGGGCGCGGCGGTGATGGGCCTCGGCAACACCTTGTTCAGTGCGGCAACGTTCCGCAACGGCCGGGCGGAGCAGAGCAATTTCAGCGACTACCTGGTGGCGCGCATGGACGCCACGCCGGAGACGCATGTTCATGTGGTGCCGAGCAGCGCCCCGCCCGGCGGCGTCGGCGAGCCGGGGGTGCCGCCGGTGGCGGCGGCGATCTGCAACGCGATCTTCGCCGCCACCGGCAAGCGGATCCGCAGCCTGCCGGTCGATCCGGCGCAGCTTCGCAAGACATGACGCCGAGCGTGCCGGCGCCGCACGGCACGGCCGGACGATTTCCCCCTGTCCGCATCGCATGGCAGCGATGCGGACAGGCCGATCACGGGCGCCGGTGATATTCCGATCTCGGACCGAGAGCTAAGCAATCGGGCGAACGTCCGGCGCGTCACCTCTCCCGCAACGCGGGAGAGGTGAAGAAGGCGCCGTCGCGCCGATTTTCCGGTTCACCCGATTGCCCTGGAGAGGTAAGGCGCCTCCCTTGACACCCTGAAATCCCCACCGGTAGCTACCCGGACAGCCGCCCGGTCGGGCCGCGATTTCGTCACGGGGGGATCGTCCATGTCCGCAGCTTCCGGCTACGGTTTTTCGCGTCGCGACGTGCTGGGATGGACGCTTCGGGGCGCCGCCGTCGCGCCGTTCGGCGCAGCACTGCTCGCCGCCCGTCCGGCACTGGCGGCATCGGACGAGGGGATCCGCGGCCAACAGGGCAAGGCGGTCACATTGAAATTCGGCTCCTCGCAGCCGACCCATACCGAGAACGCGCACACCGTCTTCTTCGACAAGTTCGTCGCCGAACTGATGCACCGGACGAACGGCAAGGTCGGCGCCATTTTCTACGGCGACAGCCAGCTCGGCCCGGAAGACAAATATCCGAACCAGCTCAACACCGGCACCCTCGACATGATGCTGACGGTGTCCGACTGGTCGCCGATCGTGCCGGAGCTCGGCGTGCTGACCATGGGGTTCCTGTTCACCTCGATCGGCCAACTCGGCCACGTCATGGACGGCAGCCCCGGGCGGCAGCTCCAGGGCATCTTCCACCAGAAGACGCAGGCCGAAATCCTTGGCTGGTGCGTCAATTTCGGCGGCCGCAACGTGCTGAGCAAGGCGCCGATCGCGACGCCGGCGGCGTTTCGCGGCAAGAAGATCCGCGTGCTGCCCTCGCCCACCTTCGTGCAGACCTTCCGCCTGCTCGGCGCCGATCCGGTGCCGATGAGCTTCAACGAGGTCTACATCTCGTTGCAGACCGGCGTGATCGACGGGCTGGAGCATGACGCGCCGACCATCCTGCAGAACAAGTTCTTCGAGGTCGCGAAGAACCTGACCCTGACCAATCACATCTTCGATCCGCTGGCGCCGATGATCTCCCGCCGCACCTTGGAGCGCCTGTCCGTCGCCGACCGCCATGCGGTCCGCCAGGCCGCCACCGCCGCGGCGCATTTCCAGCGCCCCAAGGCCGCCGCCGCCGCGCAGCAGGCGCTGGACACGCTGAAACAGAATGGCGTCAAGACGATCCCGATCGACCGCGCCAAGCTCGCCGCGGAGGTGCGGCCGCTCTGGACCAGCTTCACCACCCAGCATCCCGACACCAAGCCGGTGCTGCAAGCCATCCTGACGGAGACGGGGCAGAAGGTCTGAGCATGTCCATGCCGGCGGGGCGCCCGCTGGTCGAGCGGATCGTCGCCGGCATCGTCGCTTCCCTGTGCGCCGTGGTGCTGGCGATCGGCGTCGTGGTCGTGTTCCTCGACGTCGTATTCCGCTATTTCCTGTCGAACCCGCTGCAATGGGGCGACGAGGTCGCGATTGCGGTGCTGATCGCGATCACGTTCCTCGGCGCCGCGCTGGCGCTGTACCGCTCCGAACATCTCGGCGTGCAGGCGTTCCGCAACCGGCTCGATGGACGCTGGGCGGACGGCGCGGACGGGGTTGCGGCCTGGGTCGTGTTGGTCGTTTCGGTCTGCCTCGCCTGGTCCTCGGTACCGCTTCTGCAAAGTGTCGCCGGGCAGACGACCTTGAGCGGCAGCCTGCCGGCGAGCATCGACTACTACCCGCTGCTGGTCGGCGGCGTCGCGATGAGCGTGTTTGCGCTGTTCCACCTCACCCGCGTGCCGGCGCATGCGCGGTGGACGGGGGCGGCGGTGGTCATGGTCCCGGTCGCCGCCCTGCTGGCCTGGGGCGCATTCGCCTCGGCCTCGGCGGGCGCCGGCATCTGGGTGATGCTGGCGATCGATGCCGCCTGCCTGGTCGCCGCGGTGCCGGTGGCTTTCGCGCTCGCCGCCGGCAGCCTGGGCTACATCGCGATCACCGGATCGTTGCCGATCGTCCAGTTCGGCCAGGAGATGCAATCGGGCGTCGCGAGCTTCGTGCTGCTGGCAATCCCGTTCTTCGTGCTCGCCGGGCTCGTGATGGGCGTGAACGGGATGTCGCGGCGGCTGATCGCCTTCCTCGACATGGTGCTCGGCCAGGTGCGCGGCGGGCTGAGCGTGGTGATGATCGCCGCGATGGCCGTGTTCTCCGGCATCTCCGGTTCGAAAAGTGCGGACGTCGCGGCGGTGGGATCGATCATGGTCCCGGCGATGCGAAACTCCGGTTACGACGAGGACGACGCGGTGGCGCTGCTCGCCGCATCGGCGGTGATGGGAGAGACGATCCCGCCCTGCATCAACATGATCATCCTGGGCTATGTCGCCAACGTGTCGATCGCCGGGCTGTTCATGGCGGGGCTGCTGCCGGCGCTGGTGATGGCGCTGGGGCTGATCCTGGTGGCGGTGCTGACGGCGCGCGGCCCCAGGGGGCACGGTCCCGGGGGCCGCGACGGCAGCGCGTTGCCCTGGCAGGCGGGGGGGCGCGCATCGCGTTCGCTCGGCGACGTGGTCCGCATCACGGGCGGCGCGCTGACCGGGGTCGTTCTGATCGTGATCATCGTCGGCGGCATCGTGGGCGGCGTGGCGACGCCGACCGAGGTTTCCTCCGTCGCGGTGATCTACGCGCTGGCGGTCGGCGCGGTGCTGTTCCGGGAAATGAGCTGGCGATCGTTCGGCGATTTCATGGTGCGCTCGGCCTCCTTGTCGGGGATGATCCTGTTCATCGTCGCGGCGGCGGAGTTGCTGAGCTACCTGCTGACGGTCAACCTGATCCCGCAGCACATGGCGGCGAGCCTGGCGGGGATCGGGTCGTCGAGCGGGACCTGGGCATTCCTGCTGATCGCGATCGGCATGCTGATCGTGATGGGGTCGGTGCTGGAGGGCGCGCCGGCGCTGATCATCTTCGGGCCGCTGCTGCTGCCGGCGGCGCAGCGGCTGGGGGTCGATCCGTTGCACTTCGGCATTCTGCTGATCATTTCGATGGGCATCGGGCTGTTCGCGCCGCCGCTCGGGGTGGGACTGTATACCGCCTGTGCGGTGGGCGGGGTGCCGATGGAGCGGGTGGCGCGGCCGATCGTGAAATACCTGGCGATCGTGTTCGTCGCCCTGCTGCTGATCGCGTTCGTCCCGGCGATCACGCTGGCGCTGCCGCGGTGGCTGGGGGTTTCGTGAGGGTGGCGGGCGGACGCACGGCCCCCGAGGGCGAAGGCCAGGGGACGGCGCTGCGCGCGGGCTTGCGTGTCTCGACCATCCACGCGCTGGGGTTGTCGGGGCACACGTGGACGGCGCAACATCGGTATCCCCATGCGATCATGCCGTCGACCTCACGAATCAGGGGAGGCCGATCGCGATGCAAACCCGCGCCCGACCTGAGCCGGCGCGAACGGAGCCAGGATCACCGATGGACGTGAGACCGGACCGGTATGGGAAGCTGAACCGGGGACTGCCCAGATCTCGCCACGCTGGCGTGGCTGCTCGTCGGGCTCTGCGGCCTGCCGGCGGTGTGGAACAGCCATTGGATGTGGCTCGACGATCAGATCATCGTCGGTGGGCAACTCTGGCCGCCGGACAGTCTCATCAACCGCACGCTGCACGCGAAGGGTCGCGAATACATCGTGCACGGCTTGTACTTCAAGCTACTGTCGTTCATCCTGCCGTTGCGGCCGTTCTGGTACTATCTCGTCAACTATCTGATGCATCTCAGCGTCGTGGCGCTGGCTGGATGGGTGGTCTGGCGCGCGAGCCGATCGCGGCTCGCCGCCACGCTCGCAATCCTGACCGCCGGCTTCGCCTCCACCGGGCCGGAGGTCTTTCTGACCCTGCTGAAGCTGGAGCTGCCGATGATGCTCTGGCTGCTTGTCTCGCTACTGCTCGTGCAGCGGTTGTTGCGGCCGGACCAGGTCCGCCCGCTGGGGGCGCTGGTCGCGCTGGCGATCACGACGTTCCTGTCAGGCACGCTTGGGAAGGAGACCTTCGTCATCCTGCCCGCCGGCCTGGTGGCCGCGCTGGTGGCCACGGCACTGACGGGTCTACGACCGCCGCTGCCGGGCCGCCTGTTGGCCGCGCTCGGCGCGAGTTGCGTGGGCGTCGTCGCGGTGCTGGTGGAACGCCAGCTTGCCGGTGTCCACAGCATCGCCGCCGGCACCTACACGGGGAAGCTGCTCGTGTTCCACCCGACCCTCGCCGGCTCCCTCATGCGCGCCGACATCTACGGCTACCAGGCCGGGGACGCCGTGCTGCTGACCGCGATCAGCGCGGCCCTATGCACCGGATGCATCGTTGCCGCGATGTTCCGGCGGCGCGGCCTGAGCGCCGCCCAGGTGGTCGCGATCACCTGCGCAGCGGCAGCATCAGCGCAGGTGGCGTTCAACATCGTGTTGCTCGACTTTGTCCAGGTCTATTATCTCTACCCGGCCGCAATCTTGAGCGCCGTGGCGCTCGCCTGCCTATGGCCCGCCGAGACGGCGGGACCGCAGCGCCTGAAGCGGGCCGGGCGCGCCGGTCTGACGGCGGTCCTGGCGGGAATGACGATCCTGACCGTGCCGACGTTCGCCCTGCGCGTCTACGCCCAGAACACCATTCCGAATCTGGAATGGAATCTGATGCGCGCGATCGCGGCCACGCCGCCGGACAGCCTGGTGTTGCTGCCTTTTTCGCCGGTACGCCGAAATGATCGGCAATACCCCGGTGCTGGTGCGCTACGCCCTCGGCCGCCGCCATATCGAGGTGGGGTCGGCATGGAGCGCCGGCGCGGCCGAGCGGCTGGCGCGGGCGCAGGCGGCGGGGCGGCCGGTGTTCGTGGCGATGGTCTATGATTTCGGCGAGAACTGGATGGTCGGCGTGCGGGGCGTGGCGCGGCGGACACGCGCCGAGACCCTGGCACGGCTGGCGCGTCACGGCGTCCCCCCGGTCTGTCGCGGCCCGGGCGGGGCGCTGGGGCCACAGTCGATCACGGTTTCGCGGGTCATGCCCGCCTGGCCGCCGATCCTGCACATCCGGTTCGGCGAGGGATGGGAACTGGATCGCCTGCCGGCGCCTTCCGCGGCCGGCTACGGTTGCAACGCGAAATGAGCCGGGGCGCGGCCGTCCGGGCGCTATCGTTCGGCGGCAGGTTGCGTCGATGCGGCGTCCGCCGCGCAGTCCTCCAGCGCCAGATAGCGCGGCCGGCCGCGGGTCTGGTCGTAGATGCGCCCGATATACTCGCCGACGACCCCGAGCGTGACGAGCTGCACGGACCCTAGGAACAGCACGACCAGCATCAACGAGGTCCACCCCTCGACGGCTTCGCCCGCCGTCCAGCGCCACACGATCAACACGAGATAGCAAAGGGTCAGCAGGGTGGTGACCACGCCGACGTAGAATGCGACCCGGAGCGGCCTGGCCGAAAACGCGGTGATCGCGTCAACCGCGAACGAGATCATTTTCCGTATCGAGTAGCTGGATCGGCCGGCCGCGCGCGCGCCCGCGATATAGTGCAGGGACGCATGCGGATAGCCCAGCCAGGCGATCATCCCGCGCAGGAACAGGCGCGGTCGCGCAAGCGCAGAAGGTCATCGAGCGGCTTGCGGTCGAGCAACCGGAAGTCGGCTGCGCCCGGGGTGATCGGAGTGTCCGAAAGAATGTTGAGGAAGCGATAGAACAGCCGCGACGTGACCTGCTTGCCCCACCCGCCGCCCACGGTATCATCGCGGATCGTCTCGACGACCGCGGCCCCCGCCTGCCAGGCCGCGATCATTTCGGGGATGAGGGCCGGCGGATGCTGCAGGTCGCAATCCATCGAGACGACGGCATCGCCCCGTGCCGCCTCCATGCCGGCCAGCAGGGCCGCCTGGTGGCCGAAGTTGCGCGTCAGGGCGATGACCCGCACGCGCCTGTCGCGGGCCTTGACGGCCGCCAGCCGCGCGCGCGTGGCGTCCGTGGAGCCGTCGTCCACGAAGATGATCTCGACGTCCATCGACGTATTGGCGGTCACGGTGCACAGGGCCGCATGCAGGGTCGCGACGTTCGCCTCCTCGTTGTGCGCCGGGATCACGATGCTGAGGCGGCTCCTGCCTATCGCGCCCGCGCCGTCGGCTTGCCCCTGCGACATCAGTGCCGGCTCCCGACCGTGAAAAGGACGACAGCGGCGAACACGAACACGATGCCGGCGAGCTTGGCCAGATCGAGCCGTTCCCCGAGCATGACGGCAGCGCCAAGCGTCGTGCAGGTCATCGTGAGACCGATGGCGAGCGGATAGGCGGTCGACAGCGGCATGGACGCGAGCACGCCGATCCAGGCCACGAAGCTGAACACATAGAGGCAAAACCCGACGACGAACCTGGGCGAGGCGAGCATCTGGAGAAATGCCGGCAGCGACAGCGACCCGGTCCCTGCCAGTCCAGATTTTATCAGCAGCAGGCCGAGGCTGCTCGCCAAGGTGTAGGCGACCAACAGGTAGGGACCGGAGACGAACCGGTTGAGCCCGCTCATGATCCGGCCGCGGGCGGATGGGCCGGGCGCGCGCCGGCGGTCGCGGCGAGCAGGCGTTCGCATCTCCCGATGTCCGGGTCGCGCGCCTCGATATAGCCGTAGAAGGCGAGTTGCCGACCGGGCAACGGAAACCAGGACAACGCGACCGTGCCGAAGAAATATCGCAGGATAGCAATTATTTCGGCAGCCGTGTTCAGGTGTTCGTAGCGCATGACCGGGGTGTACGGCAGGCCGGTGCGCAACCGGTAGGCGATTCCGGTCGTCATCCGCCAGGCCAGTCCCCAAAGCATGCCGCCCTCCGCCGGAATGCCCGCCTGGAACACGCCACCCCGGTCGAGCAGCAGGCCGCTGTGCGCGATCACGCGCGGCAGGTCCTCGACATGCTCCAGGACCGCGACCGAGATGATCCGTGCGTAACGGGTTTGTTGGGGAATATCCGCGATGCTCGCGTAGGCGCGGGCAACGCGACCGCGATCGGCGCTGCCCTGGTACAGCGCGGGCAACGGCTCGACGATGTCGTAGTCCATGGCCGGCTCGTACTGGAGATGGTTGAGCGTTCCGGCGCCGAGTTCGAGCAGCCGGCCGCCGGTTTGTCGGCGGGCGATCCTGCGGTGCATCCAGCGCTCGAGCCCGGCGGTGACGCGAAACAAGGCGCCGCCGTAGGTGCCCCGGTTGCGCCGTCACCTCCAGATAGATGCGTTCGTGTGCCGCCGATAACGCCGGTCGCGCACGGGGGTAGCTGCGCAGCAGAGCGGTCACCGCCTGGGCGCTGCTGGCGCGGACGCGCGTCGCCGGGGATCGGAGCGTGTCATGGAAGCAAGCTATTCCTGGGGCAGGCCGGGGTGCAACTCGAAGCGGTGATACCATGTGATCGCGCCCACCAGGTCGCGCGCCGCTGCGTCGGACGGATGCGCGTCGGCTGGCGCGCGAGAAATCCGGACCGCCTGCATGTCCATGTCCCTATCTTGGCATGACGTCAGATGGCAGGAACTCTCGTGGCGGCGCTTCTGCACGGGCGATGTTACCGTGCTATGAGGCCAAGTCAACACGGCGAGAATAGATCGCATGTCCGGCGACGGACGCGCGGATGGCTCGCGGCGAGCACGACCCCGCCCGCAGATTTGGCAGCCGGCGGTCCCAGGCGTATGGTGCCCTTAGGCGACGCTAAGAATTACCGCTTCGTTTGTGACGTAGCCACTCTGTTTGACAGCCAATGTGACAGCCGTGCCGCGGATTTGATTAATCTGGGCGTCCGCGACCGCGGCGCCGCACCCGCAGATAGAGATGCCCCACGCCGTTGAAGCAAAGGAATTCGAAGTCCAGCTCCGGCACCTCCGGCCGCCATTCCACGAAGGCGCAGGTTTCGCCCTTGGTGACGTCGAAGGTCCAGTCGTCGAACACCAGGACCGCGCCGTCGGCGAGCCTGGACCCGAGGTAGCGCAGGCATTCGAGCGCAGTGCATACAGGTCGCAGTCGATGCGTACGAACGAGTACTCGCGCACCTCGGCCGCCTCCGGCAGGGACAACGTGTCGGCGAACCAGCCGGGCACCAGCACCACGTTGTCGCGGCGATGCGTTTCCAGCCGCCGCGACACGTCTTCCAGGCCGGCGGCAAACTGGCCTTCCTCAAAACGATCCAGATCCCGCATCGGCCGAGGGCGCCGGCAGGCCCTGGAAACTGTCGAAGCCGATGAACCGGCGCGCATAGCCACGTGCTTCGCAGGCGCGCAGCAGCACGAGCAGCCAATCGCCCCGGAAAACGCCGAACTCCACGATCGGGCCGCGGATGCGCTCAGCATCTAGCGCCTCGAGCAGGCTGGCGGCATAGTCGTGTTCCACCTCCGTCATCAGTTGCAAGACGCGGGCACCCCGAGCGTATCGGGGGTCCAGCTCGTGGCGGGCCAGGTATTGGGGGCCTGGGTCCATCGGCCGACGACGCTGCGAAACCACTCCTGATAAGCCTCGGCCGGTGTCAGGGCGACAGCGGCGGGTTCAGTGACGGAGGCGGCGGTTGCGCGCAGGAACTTCGTGATCCGCCAGCGACCGGTCATGCCCGTGGCCTCCTGCTGCTGGAGGTGGTGACGTGATGGGCGCCGCACAACCGCAACACCATCAAATCAAGGTCGTGCAATTCCTCGAACGGGAGCTGATAGGCACTCCCCTGATAGTCTGTCGTGCGGGAATCCAAGATGCGCCGCGCCGCGTCGACGCGGGGTAAGATCCTGGATGTCCAGGGCAGATGATTGCGCGCCCCTCCGCTCGAGCTCGAACGTCATGGGGCCGTCCCACGCGCCGACATCCAGGGTGCGCTTGCCTTGGAGGTCGGCGGGGATCTTTAGAGCGTCGGCGGCGTCTTTCGCGTTGAACTCCGACGAGCCGGGCGTCCTGAGGTTGGGCCTCAATTCAAACGCGTGATACCAACTGGTTGCCGCGACCAGCTCGCGCGCCTCACGGTCGGATAGATGCACGTTGCTGGGCGCGCGTGAAATTCGAACCGGCTGCATCGTGGGTCCCTTTTTGCGCCCGTCTCTCGCACGTACAGCGGAAATCGCCGCGGAGGCACCGGATGTTATCGCGTCATGCGGCCAAGTCAACGCATGGAAGGGCGGAAAACCCGGCGCGGCCTCCACAACCGAGGACCTCGTCAGTGGATGAAATCTCAAGGATGCACTCCCAGAGCGCACCACGGTCCTGCCCGAGCGGATCGGTATCCGACCAGGAACCGCCGGAATCTGCACCCTCTTCACGTTCAACCGCCTCCGGTCTAGGTTGCGGTCATCAAAAGAGGAATCGGGTCAGATTTATGGTCTCCAGCTTACGGCAAAGGGCTCAGAATTTGCGCCGCCTATGGCGCTTGCCTACCTCCGTGCAATCAATGCATGCCTTTGTGCAATCGATGCATGACGGGACGTTGGGACGACTGGACGCGCTGGCGGATGGTTTGCAGTCAGTGCATAATGCGGCGTCGGAACGTCTCAGCGAGCTCGCAGGTGCCTGGCAGTCAGCGCGGGAGGCGACCTCGGAGCATCTGGCCGAGGTGGACCGCACCGCGCAACAGAGCCGGCGGGATATTCTCGAACGGTTGGAGCAGATGGAGCCACTTGTCCACGCTGCTCTAGGCCTGCAGCGCGCGCGCTTGCGGGAGCGATACGGGCAGTTGGAAATCATCACCGACCACCCTGTTGCGCTGGACTTACCCGACCATCAGGTGCCGTGGGGCACCGCCAACGACAATTCCCGCAATCAGCGCTCCGATGCGCGCCTCCTCACCCTGATACCCGGTCAAGGGCTCTCGTCCTCGACCTCGGCTGCTCCGGCGGCGGGCGGCACGCAGTTTCATCGAACAGGGCTATCTCGCGGCCGGACTGGAGGGCAGCGATCATTCCGCGCGACGCTTGTGCGCGAGTGGGCGACGATTTCGGATTTGCTGTTCACCGCCGACATCACGGAGCCGTTCCGCCTACGGACACCGCGCAGCGCCGATGCGCAGCGGTTCGGCATCGTGACCATGTGGGAAGTGATCGAGCATACGCGGAATCGATCTGCCCCAGGTGCTGTCGAATTCGATGCACACTTGCATCCGGGGGAATCGTAATGATGTCCGTCTCCCGACTCCGAAGTCATCGAGGGCCGCCAATCCACCAGACGGTCCAGCAGCCCCCCTGGTGGGACGATTCCTTGAGGCCAGCGGCTGGCGGACCCATTCCCAGCTTTGGCTTATTTCAGCGAAGATCTCGTTCGTGGCGGCAGCAATGCGCCCGACAGCTCCACTATGTCCTGTCGCGCACGGGCGAGACGCCGTCGCTGGTCCCACGCCTGCGGCACCTCGCGTCGCAATGACGGCCAACACGCTGCCAACCTGCTGACGGGCAGCGTGGTCGCGAAGAAACAAGAACTCCACGGAGCGCTCATCCCCCGGACTGCGCATCCGACTCGTTCGCCATGGCTTCGGCCAGCCGCAGCAGCCGTCCGGCCAGCGGGAACAGCCGCCGATCCAGGCTGGTCAGCAGGGCCCGCCGCACCTGCGCCTCGCGCGCGCCGGGGGGCGCCAGCGATTCGTCAAGCAGGAACGACATCGCGAATTCCGTCGAGCCGGGTCGCTGGCCGTCCATCGCACGGGAGACCGAGTTCCTCCTGCAAACGATCGGCAGCGGCGCGACGTGCCGCTGCTGCCGCGGCCTTGGTGCACGCCGGGTCCGCCTGCAACCCGATCAGCGGGAAGTAGGCGGCGTACACCTTGCGAAAGTTGTACCCTTCGGCGAAGCGCCGTGCACCCGTGCCCAAGGCCGCAAGGCGTTCCGGCTCCGCAAGAAGGTCGCGGATCATGGCGGGCCAGCGGCTGAGGTCGTCCTCCCGGATGCAGTTGTCCCCGGAACGGATATCCAGGCCGCGGAACGCCACGGTGGTGCCGAGCACGGCGAGGCCGGAGCCCATCGCCTCCACCGTCTTGAGGGATGCGCCGGTCCCGTTCGGCAACGGGATCAGCACCATGCTCGCCACGCGATAGAGCAACGTCAGCACGCTCTCCTCCACCATGCCGAGCGCGAGGAAGTTGCCGCTCCGGTCGGGAGGGGCCGCGGCTCCGGCCACCACGAAGCCCGCCTCCGGCACCGCCGGCGCGATCTCGCGGATGCGCTCCACGGCGCGAGCGTTCGGCGGGAACCAACTGCCGACGAACAGACAGCACGGGCCCGGCGGCAGGGCGATGTCGTAGAGCGCCCGCAACAATTCCCGCGGATCCGCCGGCACGGGCAGGCACGCCCGATCCATATCCACCGGATTCGGATCATATGCGAGCTGACCCCGGCTTCGGCCAGCACCTTCTGGTCTCCCGGCGCCACGGTGACGACCGCATCCGCGGCCGCCAGCGAGGCGTGCTCGACCCGCCAGGTGAGCCGCCGCAACAGCGCCGAGGCCGTCACCTGGTCGGACAGCACATCGTGGTTCGTCAGCACGCACGGAATGCCCGCGCGCCGGCACGCCGGCAGCACGATGCTGCCCCAGAAACTGTATTCCAGCAGCACCGCATCCGCCCCGCGCACGAGGTCCTCGACCTTCTGGCGAAAGATCGGGTCCAGCCCGCGCTCGAGGTGGAACCAGAGGGGAAGTTCCTGCCCGAATTCTTCCGCCCCAGCAACAGGCGGAACGGCAGGCGGAACAGGCGGCGCGCAAGACGCTGACGGATGCGCAACGGCTGCGCTTCCACAAACACGTTGCCCCGCCGGGCCACCGATACCGAAGCGGCCTGCGGCGCGGCACGCCGGCGCGGGCGCCAGTGCCACAGCCGCCAGCTCATCGACGCCGTACCCGCCTGTAGCACCCGCACGCTGTCCACATGCGGGGCCAGCATGTCCGCCAGCAGGTTGGTGCGCAGGCTGGCGCCCGCCTTGCGCGCGAGGAAGTCGCCCCACGGATAGAAGATCACGACGTTGCGTATCGCGCGCGGCCCCGCCGCGGGCGGCGGACCGTCCACCACCTGGCGCATCAGGCTCATTGGGCTGTGGATCGCAAGGCAGTCGCCCCGCCCGGCCTCGGCCCGGGCGCAGAGCCCGGCGCGGTCGCGAACCGCAGCGCGGATCGCCTGCGCGAGCGATCGCGCATCGTGATCGTCGATTAGGATCCCTGCGCCGTAGCGTTCCAGCTCGTCGCTCATCCAGGTGTCGCGGGTGGTGATCACCACCTTGCCCGCCGCCGCGGCTTCCAGGAACACGCCGGAGGTTCGAGCCCGATAGATGTCGCGCCAATAAGGGACCAGCACGACGTCGGCCGCCGCCAGCTCCGCCGCATAGCGTTCCGGCGACAGCGCTTCAGGCAACAAGGTGACATGCGGCAGGCCTTCGCGCGCGAAGGCGTCGATGGCGGCCTGCACGTCCGGCTGGGCATCGTTGCTTTGCAACACGAATTCCATGCCGTCCAACCCGTCGTCGGCATGCAGCATGCGGATGGCGTCGAGAATCTCGACGAAGCCCTTTTCGTCGCGCGCATTGCCGAGGCTCACGAAGCGCATGCGCTCATGCGGCGCCGCGCGCGGGGCCGCGTCGGCGGAGGTGTGCGGGATCGGCATAACCTCGATCGGCAGGGTGGTAAGCCGCCCAGCTCGCGCGCCAGCCGGGCGCTGTCGGATGCGAGCCGCACGCGCCGGCCGCTTGCCGCCGCCCGCTCCAGCAACCGGAACGCCTCGCAGCACTGCGGGTTGTCGTAGAACGCCGGCTGGTAGCGCAGCAGAAGAATGATATCGAGCGGGCCGTCCGGCGGCTGGTCCTGCACGAAGCGCGCCAGCGCCGGGAAGCTGGTGGCGGAAGATCATGTGCGCGAACAGGACGGACCGCGGCGGCAGCGCCAGCCCGCGCAGCCCGGCCTTGAGGTCGCGATAGAAATCCCGGTTGGCCAGGCGGATGGTGCCCTCGGCCTGATGCTGGGCCGGCAGGTAGCGGACCAGCGGGCTGCTGCCCCACATGTCGCGGCGAAAGCAGGGCCGCAGATGCACGCGCCCGGCGATCGTTGCGCTCACGTCCTTGTGCGCCAGGATCACCGGTTGGAAGCCGGCATCGGCCGCGCCGGCGGCCAGCGCGTTGTCATAGGAGAAGTGGTGGCCGATGAAATCTCGCAGCGACGGATCGACGATGCAGCACACGGGCCGAGCGTCGGACGCCGCGGCAGCCGCCGGCGCCTGTTCGCGGGCCATCTCGCCTCCCCCTTCCATCGCGTCACCCCGTCAGTATGGTGGACCCGATGGTGTCCAATCCGATGCGGGTGATGGCGGTCCCGGCCAGCCGCTCGCGGAACCGCTCCTGGCGCTCCGCCGGCACCAGCATCAGCAGGAACCCGCCGGACCCGGCGCCGCACAGCTTGCCGCCCAGCGCGCCCGCGTCGCGCGCTGCCGCATAGAGCGCATCGATCTCCGGGCCGCTCACCTTGGACGAGAGGCGCTTTTTCGTCTCCCATCCCTCGTGCAGCATGACGCCGAAATCGGTCAGCATGCGCTCCGGATCGTCGCCCTCCAGCACCTCCACCGCCTGGTCGGTCAGGGTCAGCAGGTGCGAAAGATCGCGGTCCACCGTGCCTTGCTTCGTCCGCGCCATCTGCTCGTCCAACGTCGCGGAGGCGAACCGGGTCACGCCGGTATAGACGAGCAGCAGCGAATCGGTGAGCGCCGCCAAGGACGGTCCGCCCATCTGCACGGGGCTGATGCGCGTGCGCTCGCCCTCGAAGTCGAAGCGGTTCAGCCCGCCGAAGGCGGCGTGGTACTGGTCCTGCACGCCGACGTTCTCCGCCAGCAGGTCGCGTTCCACGAACACCGCCTGGCGCGCCAGATCGAGCTTGGTGATCTGCCGCTTCTGCAACGTGCCGATCAGGTTGAGGAAGCCCACGGTGAAGCTGCTGCTGCTGCCGAGCCCGCTCTTGGCGGGCAGGTCCGCCATGACGGAAAGGTCGAGCGCCTCCGTCACGCCGCAATGGGCGATGACGCTGCGCACCACGGGATGCTGGATCAGTGACGCATCCGTGACCGTCTCGATCCGGGAATAGCTGACCCGGTAGCGGTACTCCAGGATCGACGACAGCCGCAGCGCGGAGATGTAGATGTATTTGTCGATCGCCATGCCGACCACCGCGCCGCGGGCACGGCGGAAATATTCCGGATAGTCAGTGCCGCCGCCGAAGAAGGAGACGCGCAGCGGCGTGCGGGAGACGATGATCATGCCGTGTGCTCCTGCGCGATGCCGCCGGCGAGTGCGGCGCGCACCCCGGCCTCGATCCCGTAGCGCGGCTGCCAGCCGGTGGCGGCAAGGAAGCGGCTGCTGTCCAGGCTTTTGTAGCCGGCACCCTGGAAACTTCCCTCCGGATGGACGATGCGGGCCGGCCAGTCGAGCGCGCGCAGGATCGCGTGCGCGCATTCCCCGATGGTGAGCGGCTGGTTGGACGTGACGTTAAGGATACGGTTGTCGAAGGCACGGTCGGCGGCGATGACGGCTTCGATCTGATCGGTCACGTAGAGAAGATCCCGCACTGTCTCCAGACTACCCCAGACTTCGAACTTGGTGTCGCCCCGGGTCTTGCCGGCGGCGGCGCGGGCGATAAGGGCGGCCATGAAGTGGCTGCGATGCTCCTCGGTATGCGCGTGCGGACCATAGACGGTGGCGAGAACGCAATGCAACCATTTCAGGCCGTACTGCGCGCCGAAGGTCTCGCAACCGACCGCGAGGGTCTCCTTCGCCAGCGCATAGCCGCGCACGGACGGGTGCGGCGGCCCGGTGCGGAAGGCTTCTTCCGGCAGCGGCTGCGGCGATTCGGGATAGACGCAGGAGCTGCCGAGCGAGATCAGCTTCGCCTGCGGCTGGTGCGCGCGCCAGGCATCCAGCACGTTCAGATGGATGCGGCTGTTGTCGCGCAGCAGCTCGCCCTGCATATGGTACTGGATGGCGCCGGTGCGCTGCTTGGTGATGGCGTGCAGGATCCGCCCCGCTTTCGGCGCCTCCCGGAACACATGATCCACCACCGTAGCATCTGTGAAGTCCCCGGCTGCGCGGCCCACCGGATGCACCGGCCAGCCCTGCGCGCGCCAGTGTTCCGTCAGGTTGCGGCCGAGGAACCCGTCGGCCCCCAGGATGATCGTCGGCCGCTCAGCGTAGGGCATCGCGGTACCAGCCCATCGTCAGGCGCATCCCCTCGTCGAGGCTGCGGAACGGCGTAAGCCCCGGCATCACCGCACGCAAACGTGCGGCAGTGGCGCGGCGCACCTTGACCCCGGCGTTGGCACCGGGCGGCGGCGGGTTGGTGCGCAACGGGCGCTCCCGTCCGGCGGCGCGCATCGCCGCCTGCGCCAGATCGCGCACGCGCGTCGTCGCTCCGGCGGCGCAGTTCACCGCCTCGTGCACGCCGCGCAGGGTCAGGCTTGCTACGAAGGCGTCGGCGACGTCGCCGGCGTAGACGAAATCCCGTTCCGCCTCCGGATCGCCGCGCACCTCGAACTCCGCCACGTCGGACAGGGCGCGGATCACGAAGGCGGTCGCCACATGCGCCTCGGTCTCGTCCAAGGTGTCGTACGGACCGTACGGATTCGTCAGCCGCAGGCTGATGCTGTTCACGCCGGCACGGCGATGCCACAGCTCGGCGCTGATCTCGCCCCAGCGCTTCGACCACGCATAGGCCGCCTCCCCCGCATGCGGCCAGGCGTTCAGATCGAGCGGGCGCGCATCGTCCTGCACCGCCCAGTCCGCCGGATAGACCGCCGCACTGCTGGCCGCGCGCACTTCCGTGATACCGCGATCGAGCGCGAAACGATAGACCGCATCGGTCAGCCCGACGTTCATCGACAGGATGTCCGCCTGCTGCCGGGCGAACCGGCTGGCGGCGTAGCGGAACGCCGCCACGTTCACCACCGCGGTCTCGCGCGGCAACGCCGGTATCTCGCCCAGCGCGCCCGCCGCCACCGTCAGGTCGCATCCCGCAACCGGCCGGCCGGACGCGGTCACCCCCACCAGCAAGGCCAGCTTGCCGGAAAGCGCGGCGATGATGTTGCGCCCGATGAAGCCGCTGGCGCCGAACAGCACGACGGCTTCGGGAAGCTCCGGCACCTAGACCTGCCGCACGCCGCCGGCGCCCACCACCTGCACGTTCGGGATCGGCACGATGAACTCCCCGCCGCCCTGCATGAAGGCGATGTTCACGGGATTCTTCAGGAACTCGTCGATGAAGTTCCAGGCCAGCACCAGATAGGCGTCCGGCTTCGCTTCCGCGGTTTCCTCGACGATCGGGATGCGCACGCCGGGAATGGCGAGGCCGATCTTCATCGGGTTGCGCTCCACCGCCTTGGCCACCAGATCGGGGCCGATGCCGAAACTGTTCAGCAACGTCGCGCCCTTGGCCGGCGCCCCATAGGCCCAGACGCTCCTGCCGCGGGTGCGGTAGTCTTCCAGCACCGCCACCAGCTTCTCGCGCAACGCCAGCACGTTGCGGGCCAGCCGCTGGTAGGTTGCGATCTCGCCGAAGCCCTTGCGCGCCTCCTCGGCCTGCATCGCGCGCACGCTCTCGCCCACCTCCCGACGGCCGCGCCGGGCGACATGCGCCTCGATCGTGCCGCCGTGGATGGGCACCAGGGTCGCCTCGAACACCTCCAGCCCGTGGCGTTCGAGCAGGGCCGACAGCGAACGCAGGGTGTAGTAGCAGAGATGCTCGTGATAGACCTGATCGAACGCGGTGTTCTCCACCATGCCGCCGAGATAGATGGCCTGCACGACGAACACGCCGTCCTCGGTCAGCAGGCGCTCGATCCCGCGCACCACGCTGTGCAGTTCTTCCAGATGAAAGAACACGCCGGCGGCGGTGACGATCTTGGCCGGGCCGAATTCGGCCAGGATGTCGCGCGCACAGTCCTCGTTGAAGAAGCGCTGCCAGGTGCGGATGCCGGCGTCCTGCGCCAGCTTCGCCACGTTGGCGGCAGCCTCCACACCCAGCACCCGGCAGCCGAAGGGCGCGTATTGCTTCAGCCATGTGCCGTCGTTGCTGCCGATATCGACCACGAGGTCCTGCGGCCCCAGCCCGTAGGCCGCCGCGATCCGCCGGCTGGTTTCGGCGAAATGCGCCGGCAGGGTCTTGGTTGTTCCCGACACGTACGGATAGTCGGAGAACATCGACTCCTTCGGAATCGTATGGTCGATCTGCACCATGGTGCAGTCGCGGCAGAAGCCGAGCCGCAGCGGGTAGTGCGGCTCGGTGCGCGCCGGCAGGTCCCGGCGCACCAGGCGGTTGCAATGCGGCTGGTCGGTGAGGTCGATCACCAGCTCCACCCGCCGCCCCCCGCAGCAGCGGCACGCCATGTCGAGCATCCGCCCGGGCGCGGGCACGGAAAGGCGCTGCGCCCCGGCCGGTTCAGACATTCGTGAAGCGCCCGTTGCGCAGCATCCGGCAGCCCTTGATGAGTTCGCGAATGCCTGCGTCCAGCCCATGGTCCGGGCGCCAGCCCGTCGCCTCCAGCTTGTCGTTGGAGACGATGTAGTCGCGCTTGTCCGGATCCTCGCCGATCGGCGCCTCCAGGTAGACGAAGCCCGGCACCTGACGCGCGATCCGCTCGCAGAGCTGGCTTTTGGAAAGATTGGCCTCCGACAGGCCGACGTTGTACGGCTCCCCGCGCATCCGATCGTAATTATCCAGCGCGTGGACGAACGCCTTCACCACGTCGCGGACGTGGATGTAGTTGCGGCGGAAATGCGCCTCGAACAGCACCACCGCCTTGTCGTTCACGGCGCGCCAGGTGAAGTCGTTCACCAGCAGATCGAGCCGCATGCGCGGCGACATGCCGAACACGGTCGCAAGCCGCAACGTCACGCCGACGCCGGAATCAAGCACCGCCTTCTCGGCCTCGACCTTCGTCGTGCCGTATAGCGACACCGGGCGCAGCGGGCTTTCCTCGGTGCAATGGGCATTGCCCGTGCCTACCCCGTAGCCGCTGTTGGAGGTGGGATAGATCACGCGCTGCTGGCGGGAGACGCGCTGCATCAGATCGACGATCGCGTCGCGGTTGATGGTGGTGGCACCCGCCTTGTCGCGCGCACAGAGCGGCGCGCCGACCAGGGCGGCCAGCGGCAGGATCGCGTCCGCCTTGGCGAGCAGCGGTTCCACCACCGCCATGTCGCGGCAATCGCCGCGCACCGGTTCGAAGTTCGGATCGGAACAACATTGCGCGAGGTAGGTATCGCCGGCGGCGAACGTGTCCAGCACCGTCACCTGCCAGCCCCGGGCCAGCAGGGTGGGCACCAGCGTGGACCCGATATAGCCGGCGCCACCGGTCACCAGAACGTGCATACGACCTCGCGGAATGAAGGGGTTATCGCCTCGGGCGGAGACGAGGTTTCATAAGGGGTCGCCGACGCGCTGGCAACCAACTCCGGCCCGCAGCGGCACCGGATCGTCGTGCCCGGTATCATCCAGCAGCCGGGCCAGCAACGCGGCCGGGGCATGGGCCTGCCGCCAGGCCGGGGCGGCGGCGGCATACTCCGCGAGCAGCGCCGGCAGCCGCGCCAGCGCATGCCGCACGGCCGGTGCAATTCCGCTCTCGTCCCGGAATGCCAAGGCCGGATCGGGGCCGACTTCATCGCCCAGCCAGCAGCCGGCCGGCACCACGGCCGGCACCCCCATCGCGCGCGCCTCGGCCAGGATCCCCGAGGACCTCGGGCCGTAGGCCTGCGCGTCATAGGGCAGCAGCAGCAGGTCGGCGGAGCGCAGCAGGGCCAGATACTCTTCCGGCGGCAGCGGGCGTTCCAGCAAGGTGAGCCCCGCACCCGCCAGCGCGCGCAATTTCCGATGGGCGCGCTGCATCGCCGGTTCGTCGGTGGCACCGATCGGCCCGCTTTGGATGGTGAAACGGGCCTCGCCCGCCAGCTCCCGCACGAGCTCCGGCAGCAGCCCGTAGCCCTTCTCCGGCCGCGCGCCGCCGGCGAACACCACGTGCGGCGGCTGCCCGGCGGGCCGGTCGCGCGGCGGCGGCACCACGACCGGCGGCGGGATCTCCCGCACCTCGCGATCCAGTGCGACGGACCACAGCCGCGCCAGCGGCGCGGTGTCCGCCAGCAGACGCAGCCGCGCGCCGAAATGGGCGGCGAGGTCGGTCAGGATCGTCGTGACCGGCTGCGCTCCGGCTTCGACGCAGTCCATCTCCGCCGGCGTGTGGCGCAGGACGACGGCAAGCGCGCCCAGCCGCCCCGGCGGCAGCGCCGCCAGACCCGAAAGGCTGGCTGCGGAGATACTGTGCAGCAGCAGCAGGTCGCGCGCGGTATCGCCGCTCGCCGCCAGTGCCGCCGCCAGTTGTTCGCTGAAACCGTCCGGCGCGGGTCGGCGCAGAGCGCGGCGCACGGCGCGCAGGGGCGAGGCAACCCGGGCGGCCGCGCCCGACGGCAGGCGGGCGACCGATCCGAACACCGCTCGGCGCAACGCGTCGGCACCGACGGACCGGGGCGCCGCGATGAAGACCGAGCGGAAGCCGATGCCGTCGGGCAGCACGCCCTCGAAGTCGCGGGAGAGCAGCACCAGGGTCGCGATGCCGCGCGCCTGCGCCGCCGTCGCCACCGCGACGGAGTAGCCGAGGTTGTGGCCTAGCGCGCTGCGCAGCCCGGGATCCGCGATGATCAGGCGCCGCGGCAGGCTCACGGGGAGACCCTCGAAAGAAATTCCGGTCGCTTCACTGCCACGACTGCGCGGGCCACAGGCTCATGGCGTGCCGATCGTCCGCGCAACCGGGACCGGGTTGGTGCTGGCCACCGTCCGAAGAGTCGGCCTCCCGGCTGCGAGGCGGGCCGGCAGGTCCGGTCGCGGCGCGCCGGCGGCGTGGTGCAAGAACGATTCGGTGGCGCCGTTGTGCATGTCGATCGCGGTCCGCGCGGCGGTGGCGCTCGCCGTCTCCGAGCCTACCAGCATGGCGCGGAGTATACCGGCCGCCCCCTCCCCGCACCAGCCCACCCACCCCCGTCCCCAGGGCAATCGGGGGAGCCGGAGAATTGCCGCGAGCGGCGCCTCCTTCCCTCTCCCGCGCTGCGGGAGAGGTCGGTTCGCGCAGCGAACCGGGTGAGGGAACGGTGCCTCGCGCCCTCACCCGCCGTGCTGCGCACGGCGACCTCTCCCGCAACGCGGGAGAGGTGACACGTCGGAGGTTCGTCCGATTGCCCTGTCCCCGGCCCCGCCTGTTCCCGCCGCGTATCGTCGTGCGTGCGGGTGCTGGCCGCGTTGCATCGCGGTCGCGGCGCCGCCCACCCGCACACACGACGATCCGGGCGCTCTCCGGTCCGGCGCGTTATGCCGTCTCGACCGCACGCTTGTCCGCGTCGGCCGCCGCCTCGATCACGTCCTCCACCGGCCCGTCGGCCACCACCCGTCCGCTGTCGAGCCGAATCGCGCGCGCGCACCAGGTGCGCGCCGTCGCCATGCTGTGGGTCGCGATCACCAGGATTTCGGCATCGCTGACCAGCCGCTCCAGCCGGTCCTGCGCCAGGCGCTGGAATTCCGCATCGCCGGCGGCCAGCCATTCGTCCATCAGCAGGATTTCCGGCGCGATCATGGTGGCGATGGCGAACGAGAGCCGCACCGACATGCCGGACGAATAGGTGCGGATCGGCACATCCAGGAACGACCCGAGGCCACTGAAGGCACCGATCTCCTCCACTTTCTGCCGCGATTCGGCCTCGCTCATGCCGCGGAACAGGCAGCGCAGCTCGATGTTCTCGCGCCCGGTGGAATCAGGGTCGATCCCGGCGCTCGGGTCGATCAGCGAGCCGATCTCGCCCTCCACCAGCAGCCGCCCGCCGACCGGCTCGTAGATGCCCGCGAGGGTGCGCAGCAGGGTGGTCTTGCCGGCGCCGTTGTGGCCGATCAGCGCCACCCGCTCGCCGCGCCCGATGGCAAAATTGAGGTTACGCAGCGCGGAGATCACGACCCGGTTCTGGTCGTCGGTGCGCAGCCTGAGGCCGGTGCGCGCCAGCAACTGCTTCTTCAGCGATCGCGCGCCCACGTGGTACAGTGGGAACTCAATGCTCAGATCCTCGGCCAGGATACGCGCCATGGCTCAGACCCAGAACGCGATGCGGCCGCGGAAGCGGACGAAGAAGGCGAAGCTCAGCGCACAGAACGCCGCGGTGAAGCCCAGCGCCGAGAGCCAGATCAGCGGCGGCGCGCCGGAGCCGAGCAGCGGTCCGCGCACCACCTGCATGATTACGTAGAACGGGTCGAAATCCAGCCACACAGCGCGCGCGCCGAGCGAGGTCGGCTTCCACAGGATCGGCGTCATGAAGAAGGCCAGCTGCATCACGCTCGCAACGATCTGGCCGAGGTCGCGGAACCGCGCGCACAACATGCCGAGCAGCAGCGCCGCGGCGAAGGCATTCACGGCGAGGATCGCCAGCCCGGCGAACATCAGGACGACCCCCGGTCCCGGAACCACCCGGCAGATCACCATGACGATCAGGATCAGCGGCAGGTTGTGCGCCGCGATGATCACGTTGCGGAACACGCAGCGCAGCGCATGGGTGGTGTAGGGCAGCGGCAACTGGCGGATCATGCCCTCGGCCGAGATCAGGCTCGTGGTCGCATCGAGCACGATCTGGTTGACCACGTTCCAGACGATCAGGCTGACCGAAAGGAACGGCAGGTAGCTGCGCAGGGTCTCGTGCATCAGCGCGGAGTAGAGAATGCCGAGCCCCGCCAGCATCAGCCCGGTGGAGAGCGTGAGCCAGAACGGCCCGAGCACGGAGCCACGGTAGCGGTTGCGGATGTCGAGCCAGGCGAGCGTCGCGGCCAGACGCCAGCGGCGCAGCCCGATGGCCACATCCGAGGCTGCGCGCGCGCGTCGTCGCGGCATGGCGGCATCGTAGCGGAGGCAGGTCCCCGGTTCGCTGCCGGGCGCGGCCAGTGCAGTCTGCGCGGTGGCCGCAGCGATCGTCTCGGGTCGCATCAACATGGCGGGGCTTATATCGGCTGGTCCGCGACGGCGCCAGTGCGCCGCCCGCACGCCGGGCGCAGGCGTGCGATCCGCGCCGTGTCATCAAGCTGCCACTGGACCCTTCCCTGCCCGCGCGCGACTTTGGGCCGATTCGGCGCGCCCGGCATTGCGTGCGCCCGCCATGCCCGCCACACAGGAAGACATGCGATGCTGATCGCCCAGCTCACCGATTTCCATCTGCGCCCGCCCGGCCGCGCGGCCAACCGGGTGGTGGAGACGAACGTGCTCGCCGCTCGCGCCCTGCGCGCGCTGGCCGCCCTGCGCCCGGCGCCCGACGCGATCCTGCTCACCGGCGACCTTGCCGACCGCGGGGAGCCCGAGGCCTACGCACTGCTCGCGCGCCTGCTCGAACAGGCGGGGGTCGGGCCGGTGTTCGCGATCCCCGGCAACCATGACGACCGGGCGGCGCTGCACGCCGCGCTCGGCACCAGGCAGGCGGGCGGCTTCCTGCAGTATGCGGTCGAGGACTTCCCGGTCCGCCTGGTGCTGCTCGACACCTTGGTGCCGGGTGCGAGCCACGGCGCGCTCTGCGCCGAGCGGCTCGGCTGGCTGGAGGCGACCCTGGCCGCCGCGCCCGACCGCCCGACCCTGATCGCCATGCACCACCCGCCGTTCGCCACCGGGATCGGCCACATGGACCGCATTGCGCTTGCCGCGCCGGAGGATTTCGCCGCCGTGCTGGCCCGCCACCCCCAGGTGCGGCTGGTCGTCTGCGGCCACGTGCATCGCGCGATCACGACCCGGATCGGCGAGGCGGTGGTGTGCATCGCGCCCTCGGTCGCGCACCAGGTGGTGCTGGAGCTGGGGCCGGAGGCGGTCTCCGCCTTCACCCTGGAGCCGCCTGCCTTCCTGCTGCACCACTTCTCGCCGGCGGTCGGGTTCGTGACCCATACCGCGCTGGTAGAGGCGTTTCCGGGCCCGTTCCCGTTCCTCGGCAGCGACGAGGCGCCGGCCGCCCGGACCTGACCGCTACGGCAGGTGGCGGGCGATGTAGGGCGGCAGGTGGAAGGCCGCCGCGTGGATCTCGGGCGTCCAGGTACCTGCGTGGTGCCCAGGATGCCGGCGGCGGTGGCGCGGCGGCGGATCTCCTCGGCGGGGAGTGCGGTCAGGCCGGAATCCTTCGCCGCCCACCCGAGGGTCATGAACCCGCCGACATAGGTCGGCACCGCGGCGGTATAGGCGGTCACATGGGAGAAGAATTTCGCCCGCCGGGCGGAGGTCTCGCGCAGTTCGTCGGCCTGCATGAACGGCACGCCGCACTGGTTCACGATCAGGCCGCGCGCGGTCAGGATGCGGGCGCAGTTGGCGTAGAAATCGTCCGTGAACAGCACCTCGCCGACGCCGATCGGGTCGGTGGAATCGACGATGATGGCATCGAAGCTGGCATCGGGGGCGCGCTTCACGTAGTCGATGCCGTCGCCCACGATCACCTCGGCGCGCGGATCGGTCCAGGCGGCGCCGCCGATCGCGGGCAGGTGTTCCTTGGACAGGCGGATCACCTCGCCGTCGATCTCCACCATGACCGCGCGGGTGGTGGTCTTGTGGGCGAGCACCCGCTTCAGCACGCCGCCGTCGCCGGCGCCGATGATGAGCACGTTGGCCGCCGCGCCGTGCGCCAGCAGCGGCACGTGGGCGAGCATTTCCTGGTAGACGAATTCATCCGCCTCGGTGATCTGGATCACGCCGTCGAGCACCATCACCCGTCCGTGCGAGCTCGTTTCCAGGATGGCAATGTCCTGGAAGGCGCTTTGCGTGCGGGCGAGCTCGCGCGTGATCCGGAAGCGCTGACCCCAGTCGGGGTAGAGGGTTTCGTTCAGCCAGATATCGGCGGGCATGGTTTCGGTCTCCGAACAGCGAAACGGCCCGGGGCCTGAGGGGCTCCGGGCCGCATGACGGGGGCTGGCGGTACGCTCAGGCGATCAGGCCACGGCGCTGTTCGCCGAGGTGGATCGAGGCCGGGCGGAACGCCGCCTTCAGGATCGGCAGCGACTTGTAGGGGTCGCAGGCGCCGCACATGAAGATGTCGATCGCGGCGAAATCCCGTTCCGGCCACGTATGGATGGAGATGTGGCTCTCGGCCAGCACCAGCACGCCGGACACGCCGCCGTTGGGCGAGAAATGATGGAAATGCCCGTGCAGGATGGTGGCGCCTGCGGCCTCCGCCGCGGTGCGCAACGCGCGGTCGATCGCTTCGGGATCGCACAGATCGTGCGCGCCCCACAGATCGACCAGCAGATGCGTGCCGGCGAATTTGACGCCGTCCTTGACGACGAAATAGTCCTTCTGCGCCTCGGCGCTTTCCGACACCTGGTTGCTGCTCGGAGACTCCGAGACCATCCCCAGCGGAGCGAGTGCGTTCATAGCGTACCCTGTCCCTACCAGCAGACGGCCTGCGGGGCAGCGCTATGCGCGGACCCGGTCGGCCAAGGGGGGGGTAATTGGCGAAGCCGCGGCTGTCATGCAAGGGTTATTTCCGCCTCGGGGCAAGGAAAACGCGGAGGACCGCGCTGTGCGCCGGGCAGGTGCGCGCGGGGCGGGTCCGGCGGGGGCCAGCGGGAGGGCCGCACCGTCAGCGGATCGCCCCCCGTTCAGCGCGCCGCCCCCCGTTCAGCGCACCGCCTTGAGCGCGCTGCCGAGCCGGCCCGCCAGCGCCGCCTCGGTGCCGGCGCGCGACAGGTCGGCCACGCTGCGGATCGCCGGCCCGGTCAGCAGGCGGAACATGTCGGCAAGCGGGCCCGTCCCCATGCGGGGCTGGTCTGCGCGCAGGGCCGCCACCCCGGCGGCATCGCCGGCCCGCACCGTGGCGGTGGCCAGCCGCAGCAGCACCTGTTGTTGCGCCGGATCGAGCCTGCCCGCCGCCGGAAGGGCGCGGCCGACATAGGCGTGCAGCGCCCGCTCCGCCCCCGGCCAGTCGCCCGCCCGCTCGGCGATCGTGGCAGCGGCCCGGTCGGCGGGGGCCGAGCCGATCGCCGCCAGCGCCGCCAGCGCGGCCGGCACCTGCCCCTGCGCCGCCTGCACCCGGGCTGTGAGCACGGCGCGCTGCTCCGCCAGCGCCGCGGGCAGCCCGTCGGCCGCCGAGTTCGGTCAATGCCTGCGCCGCCCCTGCCGGATCGTCGTCCGCCAGCCGCAGCGCCGCCAGCCTTGCGCCGAACCCGGCTCGCCCGGCGGGCGTAGGCGCGGCGCGCATCAGCTTCGCCAGCACCGGCGCGGCCTGGTCCGGCAGATCGAGGGCGAGCAGCCGGTCTGCCAGGGTCGCCTCCAGCGCCTCGCCGGCGCGCCCGGTGGGCAGCAGATCGGCGTTGGCATCGACCAGCGCCACGAAATCGAGCGGCGGCATCCGGTCGAGCCTGGGATCGGCCAGCATGGCGATGAAGAGGTGCCGCATCCGCGCCCGCAGCTCCGGCCGGGCGGCGGGGAAATCGGCGACGGTGCGGCGCAGCAGGCCGAGCGCACGGCGCCACTGCCCGGCCTCGGCGCGCAGGCCCGCCAGGCTCTCGCGCAACGCGAGCTCCCGCGGGCCGCCGCGCCAGGCGTCGAGCAGGCGGTCGAGCGCGTCCGCCGCCTGCGCCGGGCCGATCTGCTTCGTCGCCAGCCGCAGCGCCACCGCCCGGGTCGCGGCGCGGATGCGGAGCAGCCGGTCCGCGCCCTGTGCCAGCCGGTCGTAGATCGCAAGCGCTGCCGCAGTGCGCCCCTGGGCCGCGTCCAGCATGCCACGCGCCAGCGCGAGGCGCGGATCGTCCGGCCGGCGGTCGAGCAGCCGGGCGGCCGCTTTGGGCTCGCCGCCGGTGATCATGGTCTCCGCCGCCAGCGGCAACAGCCGGCGGCGCAGCAGGCGGGGATAGGTGAGGATCAGCGGCGCCGTGGCGGCGAACAACTGGGCGGCGGCCGGCGAACCCGGATGCAGCTCCGCCGCGCGCACGCCGCGCCAGAGCGCGATCTCGTCGCTGCCCGCAAGGCGCGGGTCGGCCAGCCCGTCGGCGCGTCCCGGATGCCCGGCGAGCAGCGCAGCCACCGCGGCGAGGCCCACGTGATCCGCCACCTGACCCTCGCGCGGGTCTTCGGCCGCGGCGAGACGCAGCAGCGCCCCCGCCTCCGGCCCCATTCCGAGCGCGATCATGTTGCGCGCCGCGCGGCGCAGCAGCGGTCCGCGCGCGAGCGGCGGACGACGGGCGGCGGTAGCCAGCTCGGTACGCAGCCGCCGCGCCAGCGCCGCGATCGGCTCCGCCGGGAAGCGGAACCGGCGGGTCAGCAGCGCCGCGTCGGCCAGCGCCAGAGTGTCGGCGGAGGCCGGGGTCAGAGCGAGCTTGCCGCCGGCCTCGCCGAGCACGAAACCGCTCGGCACCCGGCGCAAGGTCAGCCGGTCCGACAGCGCCTCCGTCACCACGCCCTGCCAGCTTGCCAGCAGCTCGAACTGCGGCGCGCGGCGGATGAGGGCGAGCCCGTCCCCGGCGGCGAGCTCGGTGCCGACCAGCAACGGGGTGCCGGTCTCCGGATCGAGCAGGCTCACCACCCGTCCCGGGCGCGCCACTGCCAGCAGGAGCTCGCCGCTGCGTTCGCGTGGATGGATCGACGTACCGGATGCGCCGGTGTCGGGTGCGCCGGTGCGGGTGACCGCGACTTCCCATCCCGCCTGGCGGCGGCGCAGGCCGATCCGCGTGCCGGGCGGGAGGTGCAGGGTCAGTTCGGTGCCGGCCGCGAGCAGATGCACCGCGGCGGTGGCGAACACGGGATCGCCGCGCAATGCCGAAAGATCGATCGGGCGCGGCGTGTCGAACACGACGATGCCGTCCCCGGCACGGCGGAAGGCCGCGGCCCCGACGGAGGGTTCGAACGGGATCAGCACGGCGGTGGTCCGGGGCGCTG
This sequence comes from uncultured Pseudomonadota bacterium, assembly GCA_963832525.1. Lineage (GTDB taxonomy): Bacteria > Pseudomonadota > Alphaproteobacteria > Acetobacterales > Acetobacteraceae > JAJZVS01. Next base: position 3,093,071 of record CAWHUC010000004.1, on the reverse strand, counting down.
CGCTCGGCGTGACGGGCGCCGCGGCGAGCGCCACCGGCCCGCCGGGTGGCGCAACCGGCACGACGGGAACGGCGGCGTCCGGGTTTTGCGGGGTGCTGGCAGGTGCGCCGCTGCCGTCGGTCGGGCCGACGGCGGCGCTGCTGGCGGTCGCACCGCCGACCGGGCCGGCGGCGGCTTCGGCCGGAGCGGCGGTCGAGGCAGCGCCCCCCGGCCCGGTGCCAGCGGCAGCCGTGCGCGCACTGCCAGAGGGCATGCCAACAGAGGGCACGGCAGCAGAGGGCGTGGCAGCCGAAGGTGTGGCAGCCGAAGGTGTGGCAGCCGGAGACGTGGCGGCCGGGGGGACAGTCGCGGCCAGTCTACTCTCCGCCGATCCGCCCCCGCCGGCCACCGGCGCACGCTGCCCCGACCCGGGCGACGCCGGCACCGCAGCCTGCCGCGCCATGGGATGCGTCGTCCCGTCCGCCGGGGTCGTGCTCGCCGGGGCCGCGCCCCCGTCGGGCCGTGCGCCCGCAGCCGACGGCACCGCGGACGCGCCGGCCGTACCGTCGAGGTTCATGCCCGTCTCGGCCAGCGCCGCCGGCACCGGCGGTTGCGGCGCCGCTCCCTCCCGGCGCGAGACCACGGCGGCACGCCCGCGCTCGGCCGGGCGTTCCGGGTTCAGCACGTCGAGCACCAGCCGCGCGCCCACCCGCATCCGCCGCAGCCGCGCCCCCGGCACCACCGTGACCTCCGCCCCGCCCGGCGTGTCGATGAGCGCGCGCACGTTGTGCGGCAACGGCGGATCGGCGCCGAACGGCAGGGCGCGGCTGAAGGTCAGGCGCACCACATCGCCGTGCCGTTCCATGCGCCAGCCGACCCAGGACGGGAAATCGAACACCAGCCGGCCGAAGCCGGTGTGGTTGCCGGAGCAAATCATCACCGGCCCCGCCGGGGCGGGTGCCGAGGCGGGCGCCAAGGCTGGCACCGGAGCGGGTGCCGGCGCGCCCAGCGCCGCCAGCGGCCGGAGCGCCAGCAGCAGCGACAGCGCCGCCAGCAGCCACAAGGTCAGCAGCAGGCGGGAGGCCGGCGACAGGCGGCGGGCGGAAAAGATTCGGCGCCGGCGCATCAGCCGCCGCCCGTGCGCGGCCCGGACCCGTACCGGCGCCGTCTGCCGCGCATCCCGCCGGCGGGAGGCAGCGGCCGGCGCATCAGTCGAAGCTCGCGAGCAGCCGGTCGATATCCGACTGGCCCATCGCCGCGGCCGGCAGTTGCGGGCCGTTCAGCAGCGCCGCCTCGCCTTCCGGCAAGGTCGCCGGGGCCGACGCGGCGGCGCCGCGCTGGCCGAAGGTACTGACGATCTGCGCAACCTTCTCCTCGATCGCCTTCAAGGTCGTCACCACCTTGGTGATCCGCTGGCCGGTGATGTCCTGGAAGCTGCAGGCCTCGTAGATCTGGGTGGTGGCAGCCTGCAACCGGCCCGCCGCCTCGCCCGACAACGTCTCCGCCACCAGGTCCAGGGTCTCGCAGCTTTCCAGGATCGCGTTGGTGGCCGCGGCGGTATGGGCGACGATCGCGTCCAGCTCGTCGGTGGCGAAGGGGATCTGCGCGGCGGTGATGTCGTCGACCTGCAGCGCCGCGATCTCCGCCTTGGCATTGGCGATGGTGCGACCGAGCGCCTCCACCTCCGAGAGCAAGGCGGTCTCCATCGGCGCCGCGTCGCCCTGCACCGCGGTGATCACGGCGCGCACGACGTCGGCCACCCATTCGGGTTCCGCGGACGGGTAGCGGGCACGGATCGCGGCGATCCGCTCGGCCAGCGGCTCAGCGCGGGTGCCGACGAAGGCTTCATGCATTGCCCGGCTCCTTATGCATTGCCCAACACCTTCTCGATCTTTTCGCGCAACGTCTCGGCGTTGAACGGCTTCACGATGTAGTTGGACACGCCGGCCTGCTTCGCCGCCACCACGTTCTCGGTCTTGCTTTCGGCGGTGATCATGATGAACGGCGTGGTCTTCAGCTTGGTGTCGGCGCGCACTTCCTGGAGCAATTGCAGCCCGGTCATCGGCTGCATATTCCAGTCGCTGATCACGAGGCCGAAGCTGCCGGTGCGCAGCTTGCCCAGCGCCTCGGCGCCGTCGCTCGCTTCCTCGACGTTGTTGAAGTCGATCTGTTTCAGCAGGTTGCGGATGATGCGCAGCATCGTCTTGTAGTCATCGACGATCAGCACTTGCATCGATTTGTCGATCGGCATGCGTGCTCCTTGGTTGCAATCCGGTTCGGGTCAGCCCCCGGCGCCGGAAGCGCCGGGGGGCGGGGGGACGGTGGCGGTCGCCTCGGACGGGGGGGCGTCGCGGCTGACCCGCAGTGCCGCCAGGCGGTCGGTGACTTCGCGCGCGCGCTCGGGCTGCATGGCGGCAAGGATGGCCGCCGCCCGCCGCGCATCCATCCGGTCCACCACGGCGAGCAGGACCGGCATCTTCAGCTTGTCGAAAATCTTCGCCGCCTCGCGCGGCTTCATGCTCTGGTAGAGCTTCACGAGCCCGGTCCAGGCGTCGTCGGCACGCGCCCGCCGCGCCGTATCCAGCGCCTGCAGCTTGCCTTGCAGCAGCTTGAGCTCGGCCACCCGCTGATCGAGCCGCCGTTCCGCCGCCGCCAGCAGCAATTCCCGCGCCGCCAGCGCGCGGGCGCGCGCATCGAGGCGATCACGCCGCTGCCGCAGGTCGACCAGCAGCGCCCGCTCCTCCGGGCTGATTGCCGGCGCCGGCGCCGGCGCCGCGGCGGCACTCGTGGCGGTGGGGGCGCCGATCGCCCCGGGTTCCGCGGTCACCGCACCCGCCGGCGGATCCCCCGATGTACCGCCCGGTGCCCCCGGAGACGTCTGCATCGCGGCGAAGGCCGGCGCCACCGCCCGCACCAGCCCGACCGACTTCATCCCGAGCAGCGCGGCGAGCGCCACGATCGTGGCCGGCAGCATCCGCGGGGCGGTGATCCTCATGGGCGCCTCCTCATCGCGGCAGCCGCAGCGCGGCCAGCAGGTCGCGCTCGGCCTGGCTGCGCAGCCGCGGCTGCTCCTCCGCAATGAGCGTCGGCGGCTCGGCCGGCGGTGCCGGCCGCGCCGGGGCCGCCTGGCGGGCTGCGCGGATCAACGGGTCCAGCCGGTCGGCCAGCACGTCCCCGCGCTCGATCAGGAAGGCCAGGTCACCCTCCACCCGGCGCACCTGCTCGATCTGCCGCACGAGGTGCCGGCCGGCACCGTCCGCCGCCTCGCGCAGCCGGATGATCCCCAATTCCGCCTGCTGCGTGCTGTCGTTGAACCCGGCGACCAGCTCCTCCAGCGCCGCCCGGTCGCGCTTCAGCACGCCGAGCGCGCGTTCCAGCCGGATCGCGTGCACCAGGGTCGCGGCGAGCAGCCCGACCAGCACCAGCTCCAGCAGCCATTGCGCGTCGCCCATCGCTACCGCTCCGGCCCGGCGCGCAGCACGTCGTGCTCGATCCGCACGGCCAGGCGGTTCTTGCGCCGCCCCACCTTGCCCTCGAACAGCGGCACCGCGCCGCAGCGCAGCGCCACCGAGGCCCCGGGGGCGGCGCCGAGCGTGATCCGGCTGCCGGGACGCAGCGCGATCACGTCGGCGAGCCGCATGGTCTGCTCGTCCAGCACCACGTCGAGCTCGACCTCGGTGTTCCACAGCTCTTCGGCGAGATGGGTTTCCCAGATCGAAATCGCGGCCGAATTTTTCCCCCATGAACTGCTGCAGCAGCAGCTCGCGCACCGGTTCCAGGGTGGCGTAGGGCAGCAGCAGCTCCATCCGCCCGCCGCGGTCCTCCATGTCGACGCGCAGGCGCGCCAGCACGGCGGCGTTGGACAGGCGCGAGATGGTGGCGAAGCGCGGGTTCACCTCCAACCGTTCGTAACGGAACGTCACCGGGCACAGCGGATCGAACGCCGCCGACAGATCGGCCAGCACGACATGGATCAGGCGCTCCACCAGGGTGCGCTCGATCGTCGTGTAGGGCCGGCCTTCGATGCGCATCGCCGCGGTGCCGCGCCTCCCGCCCAGCAGCACGTCGACGATCGAATAGATCATCGCGCTGTCGACCACCATCAGCCCGTAGTTGTCCCACTCCTCGGCCTTGAACACGGCGAGCATCGCCGGCAGCGGGATCGAATTCAGGTAGTCCCCGAAGCGCAACGACAGGATGTTGTCGATGCCCACTTCCACGTTGTCGGAGGTGAAGTTGCGCAGCGAGGTGGACATGATCCGCACCAGCCGGTCGAACACGATCTCGAGCATCGGCAGGCGCTCGTACGACACGAGGCCCGAGTTGATGATCTTCTGGATGCCCGACGCGTTCTCCGCGCCGCCAGCGCCGTCGTCGAAGCCGAGCAGGCTGTCGATCTCGGCCTGGTTCAGCACCCGCGCCGGGATCGCGGCGGCGGGGTCGTCGGCCGGGGTGTCGGTCTCCGCCCCCCAGGCGGCGGCGAGGTCCTCGTCGCTCGGTGCGGCCGAGGTGTCGCTCATTGCACGATCATCTGCACGAACAGCACGTCGCGCACTTTCGCCGGGGCGAGCGCCACGTCGGCGCGGTTGATCAGCTCCTCGCGCAGCCGGTAGGTGCCCATCGCGCCCTGCAGGTCGCCGGGGCGCAGTTCGCGCAGATAGGTCTGGAACAGGTCGACGATGCGCGGCATGAGCCGCTTTGCCGCCTTCGCGTCCGGCCCGGCGGCGACCTCGAGCCGCGCTTTCAGCTTGATGTAGCGCGGCTCGGAGGGATCGGTGTTCATGTTGGCGATCATGTCCGGCACGTCGATGAACACCGGCGGCGGCGCCTGCGCGCCGGCGGAACCGCTCCGCCCGAGCAGGCGCGGCAGCAGGCCCGAAAACCAGGCCCCCGCGCCGAGTGCGGCCAGCAGCAGCACCGGCGCGCCGACCAGGATCAGCTTCCGCCGACCGCCCGCCTTCGCCTGCGTGGGCGAAGCCGTCGGTTCCGCTGTCGCTTCGGCGCTGCTCATTCGACGCTGCTCATCCGATGCTGCTCATTCGATGCGACCTCTGGGGTCGACCCCTGGGGGCGACCCCTGGGGGCGACCCCTGGACGTCGACCCTGGGGGCGGGGCCCTCGTTCGGAAGTCCCAGCTTGGCAGCGGCGGGTTAACGAACCCTAAAAGTCTGCGCGTTTCCTGGCGTGTTACGGTCTCTCAATGATCGCGGTTTCTGCCAGTTTCCGGGCCGCAATCGGTGCCAATGTCTCATTGCGTCTCGCCGTCATTCAGCCCGTCAAGTGACAACGTAAGTGACATCGGCGGGGCGGCCAGTATGTGCAGCAAGGACACTCGGCGAGGGATGTTGCGGATGCCACCCGGCCAGGGCTTCATGGCGGGGGCCTGTAATGCTCGCGCTAGCCTGCTACCTTCCCGGGCGCGATACAATCGGAGGCGTGCGCCATGTCAGATCAGCAACCCGCCACACCCGACGACGGGGGCGGTGCGGCGTTGAGCGAGAATTTCAAGCGGTTGAGCATGGACGCCAAATTCGCGTCGATACTCGAAACCCTCAAACATCTGGGCACCAAGATCGACAATGCCATTGCGACGCTACGGGAATTGCACAGCGGTCTGCAAGGCGCGGCCCGGGAGGTCGATCTGCAAGAGGTCAAGAAGGCGGTCGAACAGATCGAAGCGCAGTTGAAAGCGGCGGACCCTCCCCCGGTGTAGCCCGATCCGGTTGACGTCCATGGCCGCTTCTCCTTCGGTCCTTCCGCCCTCCGCTAATTATCCGGAAACACTAGTATTTACAAAGACTTGCCTGGAAGCGTCTCGACCCACCCAGCCTCCGACCCATACTTGCGTCTTGCAAGTTACGGTGCTGCCGTCCTACTTCTGGCCCCAGTATCGCTTGATGGCGTCCGGCGTCATGCCCGAGTGGAGCAGGTCCAGTGTGCTTTGCCGCTCCCACGCATCGACTTTGTTCTGCGGGACGCCTTCGTCCAGCATGTATCGGCGCATCTGCGCGCCGTTCATGGTGGCGAGTTTATCACCCGGTTGTGCCTCCGACTGATGTTTGAGGTCGTCCGACGTGCAGTATAGCCCGCGGTCCAGGGGCACGGTCACGCAAACGCGGTGCCCGAGCCGATCCCATACAAGGCCCTTGGATATCGGCTCATAGCGGAACATGAACGCGAACAGGGCCAGGGCGACGACTGCCACGGCGACCATCGCCCACCCGACCGGATTGTCCTTCATGCGGCCTTCTTCGTCCCCTCGGCCCATTGCTGCAAGACAGCGCCATGGTTGCCCACGCGCAAGGCGCGGCCAGCGGCATCGCCGAGGTCCAGACCAAGGGCACCACGGCCGGCGTCCATTTTCTCGGACGGCTAGCTTTTCAGCCCTGCACCCCCGAAAAATTCAAAGTGCCCCGCCGATTTTCGGACCACGTTGCTGATGTTGCGCCCTCTCGGCGCAACAGACCGCTGCCTTTCGGCAGCGTTGGCACGGCGCGCACGGCATCGCGTCCAAATTTTAATACCGAATTATTTTGGCGCTCCGGTATATTGCGAGGGGCCTAGCTAGTCCTGCGCGCGCGAAGAATGGCAATGCCACCCGCACCCACCCCGGTCCATTTCGTTGGCAACGGTTATGTTATTCCCATAAACACCGGGCGCACGCATGCGAGCAAACCGGATGGCCAACGGTGACGGTCAACCGCGCGCGTGCTGGTGCTGACCGGCTGACCATGCTCGGCCTGCCGGCTGTGCGCTGATCCTGCGGCGCTGGGCAGGGAAGACGGCGGCACCGATCGGCCGGCCAGCACGTTGACCGCGGGCGGCGTCCGGTGGCCGGGCGGCACGATGACACGGCCCGGCCACGGCAAGCCGGCTGTGCGCTGATCCTGCGGCGCTGGCCGTGCGGCTCGGCCTGCCGGGCGGCGTGCTCGATCCTGGCCGGCTGGTGTTGATCGTGGCCGTCCCCCACCGGCCAGGGATGCCCATACCGAAAACCCTCCCGGAGTGCGGCGCGCAAGCCCTACCGCAACGGCGCCCCGAAACGGCAGATTTGCCCATGCGATTAACACTTGTTTTCCGCACGGGCGGCGCCTATGTTCGGTCTGGCATCAACGGACACAGAGGAACACCACCATGGACGCCGCCGTAATCGACCGCACGGAAGCATCCCGCGCCCTGGCCAAGGCAATCGCCTACGCCGCCTGCGGCAAACCCGACCTTGCTGATGCCGAGGCGCGGCGCCTTGTCGCGATGCTGGCCGCGGCCGGTGTCATCAAGCGGGGCGTGTGATGGCCAGCAAGCCGGACCCGACCGCGCGAGTGCACTGGGTTCTGGCCGGCGTCGCGCCGGTCTGCAACACGCCAAGGCGGGACGGCGGCATGCTCGCCATCCGTGGCGGCGCGTTCAAAGCCTACAGCGGCCAGCCGGACGCATGCGCCAAGTGCGCGGCGATCTGGCGCCGCGTGAACAAGGGATAACGGCCATGGCGAAGGCGATGCGAGCGGCTTTCTACCTGCGGGTTTCGACCGATCAGCAAACGGTGGAGAACCAGCGGCTTGCCCTGGCAGCGGTGGCGGAGCGGCGCGGCTGGAAAGTGGTCGCAACCTATGAGGACTGCGGCATTTCGGGTGCGAAGGGACGCGACAAGCGGCCAGGGTTCGACGCCATGTTGAAAGACGCCAGCCGGCGCCGGTTCGACGTGCTCATGTTCTGGTCCGTCGATCGGCTCGGCCGCAGCACGGCGGCAGTGAGCGCGGCCCTGGCCGAATTGGAAGGCGCCGGGGTGGTGATCTATGCCGACAAGGAAGGGATGGACGCGACCACGCCGCACGGTAGGGCAATGCTGCAAATGGCCGCGGTGTTTGCCGAGCTTGAACGCGGGATGATCCGCGAGCGGGTCAACGCCGGCCTCACACGGGCCAAGGCGGCGGGCAAGATACTCGGGCGCCCGAAGGTCGGGGCCGACGTGGAAGCCGCTGTAGCAGCGCGGCTGGCCGCTGGCGTGGGGATCGGCAAGGTCGGGCGCGAAATTGGCGTCGGCTCAAGCACGGTGCAGCGGATCAAGGCCGCCATGATGGCCGCGGCTACCGGCTGACAGGACAGGCTCGGCCAGGGGGTTGTGCCGGCGATCGACCTGGTGCTGACCGGCAGGCGCGGCAGGCGATCGACCTGGTGACGCCGGCCAGGTGGTCGATCCGGTGACGCCGGCCAGGTGCTCGACCTGGCGCGATCCTTGGCGGCGATCGACCTGGCTGGTGCTGGCGTGGTGCTGATCGATCTGGTGAACCATCCCGTTCGACAAGCCAGGCGGACCGAACGGCTGGTGCTGGCGTGGTGCTGATCGACCTGGCCGGTGATCGACCTGGTGCTGATCGACCTGGCCGGCGATCGACCTGGTGCTGACCCTGCCATCCTAGCGGTTGTAATCCTGCCAACGCGCCGCGTCGGACAGGCGGACGAATGTTCGCGGCCCGATAGTGGTTGCCACCATGCGGCCACTGGCGATTTCCTTACGGAGCGAAGCGCCGGTAATACCCAGATGGGCCGCTAAGTCGCCTAAAGCGATCCACCCTTCCGGTGCGGCTTCTAAACGCAACGGCTCTGCCATGAGGTAGGACATGGCACGTCTCCTTTGATGGTGGTGGCCGGCGTGCGGGTTGCCGATCAGCGCGCCGGTCTCGAACAGTCACGTCATGCCGGTCGTCCCTTGGCCCATCCCTCTATCGCTCGCCCATGGTTCGATAACGTAGCGATTTCGTAAGCGCCAATCGCCCCCGACTTTAGGATGGCTTCGACCAAATCGGCGTCCGCCCCATTGTCCAACATCGTTTTGATTGCCACGCCCGCAAGCCGGTTCATTTCCTGGAACGCTTCCGGACTGCCGGCAATGCGCGCCGCTGTTCCCTTCTCCGTTGCTGAGTGAAGCGTGCGGCTTCCTTCGTCCATGCTGGCCAGGGCGCGGCTGTTCGCAATCAGTCGCTCGGCCAGATCGTTTCCGATCAACGGATTGATCTGCAACGCGGTCATCACGCCAGCCCATGTATTGAGGATGCCGACCTGCTCCGGGATCGGCACGCCAGCGTCGATCAGCCCTGCGGCGCGCGGGTCCAGGGCGTAGTCGCCGGGGCCATAGGTGTTCAGCCCCTTGTCAAAGCCCCAAGCCGCATCATGTTGCCGCTGTTCGTCGCTTCTGGTGTCTTCCTGGTAGCCGTGCCTGGCAAGTTCTGCGGCAATCTGCGCGTCCGTCTGGCCGAGCCGTTCCAAGGTTTCGGCCAGCGTGGTTGCCTGCTCCGGGGTGATCGATGGCGCCAGCAGGCCCGGCGTCGCGACGGGCACGGGTGCTGCTTCGCCCCCGGACACGCCGGCAGGGACGATGCCGGACACTTCCCGGTCGAACACCGCCGGGTCGAGGCCGGCGGCAACCCAGGTCACGCGCGCCGAGGCGGCTTGTTCTGGCGACATGGCGTTCGGGTTGTAAGCTGCCGGCGCTGGTGCTGCGATCGGCGGGATGGTGACAGCCGGCGCGGTAACGGCCGGGGTAATGATGGTTTCGGACATGTGGGTGGTTCCTTGAGTTGTCGGGTTGATCGTCGAGGGGTCATTCCGATGCAGCGGCCAATTGGCCCATGATCCCGGCATCCGTGCGCGCCAGCACATCGGTCAGGCTTTCGATCCGTTCCGGGGCGGACACCAGCCGGTAATCGGTCGGCGCAGCCGCGCCCGGGAATGACGCCTGCGGGTGCTGCACATCGTGGCCCAGCCGCCAGAGGTCGAGTTGCACCGCGCCAATGATCTCGCCGGGGTAAACCAAGCTCCCGGCCGCGAGCATCCCGCCCGGCGCAGCGGCGGCAGCAGCGGCCCGATGCTTGAGCAAGAGCCGGAACGCTTCGCAGGCCGCCTGTTGTGCATTGGCGAAAGACTGTGCCGCGTTCCGGGCAAGCCGCAGATGTTCCTTGGTGGCGCGGACTTGGCTGGCCCGGATCATGGCCAGCGCGGCCTTGTCCTTGGCGGCCAGCCGGCGTCCACCCTCCGCGATCACCAGGCGCAGATCGTCGGCGGTCTTGCGGGCTTCGGCCAGGTCAGCGTCAACCGCGAGCAAATCGGCCTTCGCGTTGGGATCGCCCGCGTCGCTGTCGAATAGCAACGCCGGGCGCTTTGCCTCAAGCGCGGCGATCGCTCCTTCGGCCGCAGCCAGGCGGTCGGCATGGTCGAACAGGGTGTTCATCGGCGGGGGCGCGGCGGGGGTGTGGATCAGCCCGGACCGGCGGGCGAGGTCCAGGAGGCGGCTCGGCGGCGGGGTGGTTGTGGCGCTCGTGCTCATGTGGGCAGTCTTTCCAGGTTTGCGGCGCGGCGGGATGCCGGCCGGGTGGTGGTGGTGGTGGTGGTGGTGGTGGTGGTGGTGGCGCGCCCGATGACACGGGCGGACGGGTGAACCGGCGTAGGGCGCGATCCTGGAAGGCTGGCGGGCGCGATCCTGGAAGGCTGGCGGGCGCGTCGGGAGCCTGCCGGTGGTCGCGGAGGCTGGTCGGGCTCGGCCAGGACGTGATGCCGGGGTCGGCCGCCACGATTTGTAATGTCACGGGCTCGTGATTTGTCAGGTTGTCGGACAACGGAGGGTTTGACCCGAAAGGGAGGCTAAGCCTGTTAGCATTTCTGTTAGGATTACTTACGTGACCGGAGGCTGTGGCCCTACAGAGACCGTCATTCGCTCTGGTAGCGCCAAGCGCGCTCGGATATTCCCCACTAACAGGACCTGAATTACCAACCCCTCGACGACCCTCGCCGGGAAGCTCCGGACAAACCGTTGCGCTCCTGAACACGGAAAACCGAACGTCCGGGGCTTCGGCCAGGGTTTTGTCCTGGACTGTCCTGCCCCTAAGTGACTGATTTACAATGCAGGACAACGGTTTGTCCCTTGTCCTTACTTTGTCCTTACCAGCGCCAGGACAAAGGACAAGGGACACACTCTCTAGAGAGTGTCCCGACTGTCCGGAGTGTCCGGGATGCCGACCCTGAAGGTTTGTCCGGGGTTGAACATCCCTACCCTGCTGCTGCTGGCCGATGGACGGGATCATGCTTCGTCCCCCGCCGCGATCGGTGCCACGAACCAGCGGTCTTCCAGCGGATGGTCCTGCTCGTCGAGTGGCCAGGACAGCCGCCGGAACAGTTCGCCGAAGGCTGCGCGCCGCGGCTTGGCCTCGGTCCCGATCTTCGCGCCGTCGTGAAGCTTCGCCTTCCACTGCGCCTTGACGGTCGGCAGGCGCTTCGCCCAGTCCGCCCTGGCAGCGATCGCGCGCTTGCTGTGGCCGTCGCCTACCGCGTCGGGGGGCATGCCGGTGGCGGCCAGCGACGCGGCCAGATGGTCCCGGGACAGGCTATGGTCCTCGTCCACCGCGCCGGCATCCCGGAGCACAGCCCGGATGAACGCCACGTGCGGGTTGCGTTCCGCCTTCGCCACCTTGGCCACCGCGGCTTGCCGGGCCTCCGGGGTGAGCGGGATGACAGTCATGGTGCCGAGGTCCCCGCCGCCGGTCCCGTTCGCGTTCAGGTCCACGATGACGGTGCCGAGCACGACTTCGCGCTTGTCCTTGCCGCTGCGCATCTTGTCCACCCAGACTTTGACGGTGGCGGCTGTGCGGTCATAGGTCAGTTCCAGGACGGCATCAGCCCCGGCGGGGAACGCGCTATTGCCCCGCGAACCCTTGCTGGCGTCCTTCCCGAAATGGTGGACCAGCGCGACAAGGCACTGCCAACGGCGCTTGATCCGGCCCGCCTGCCGCATCGCCAGCGTCCCGACCGCCGTCGAGTTCTCATCCTGGCCCGTGAGCGCCTCGGCCAGCGTGTCGATGATGACGATCAGGTCGCCATCCGCGCCCCGCGCGAACGCATCCTGTGTGCTCAAGAGCCGGGCCACGTCGCACGGGTCGGTCAGCGTCGGGCACGCCTTCATCACCACAAGGCGCCCGACAAGCTCTTGCCGACTGATCTTGAGCGCCTTGCAGATGGCCGGGATGCGCTGCTGCAATAGTTCGACGTGCGCTTCGCCAGCGCAGTAAATCACGCGCGCGGTCGGGTGCTCGCGGAGAGCGTTAACACATTGGAACAGCGCGAAATTCGTCTTGTGCGACGAGTAGCCCCCCGCGATCAGGATGCGACTGCCTCCGACGATCTTGGGGAACAGCTTATATTCGGGGTCCCAGTAGGTTGGGGGCGGCGTGTTGTCGTAGAAGTTGAGCGGGATGGCATCAAACTTGTCCGCGCCTTCCCCTTCGTCGTCTTCGTCATCGTCCGGATCATCGGGCAGGCCGGGCAGATCGACGTTGGCCGTGCTGGCGGCGAGGAACGCCCGGAGGCCATCCCGGGTCGGGCCAGGTTCCATCCCCTCGGCCAGCGCGGCGACGGCCTCCCGCTGCGCCTTGAGCTTGGCGGCGACGGCCTCTTGTTCGGCTTCCAACTGCGCGAGGCCTTCCCGGAAGGCGACGGCGGCTGGCTGCGCGGCATGGCAGGCGGCGCCGTTCCGGGCGTAGTGATAGCCGTTTGCCACCTTGGTTTCCCACCACGCTTCGTCAAACTCGGGCTGCCACCGGCACAGCATCGTCAGGGCGTAGTCGTCCGAAATACCAAGCTCCCGCAGGCGGCAGGACAGCACGAAGGCGTCCGCGTCGCTCCCGTCACCGTCCACGAGCTTGTGCTGACGGGACAGGAAGTCCACGGCGCGCGTGATGTTCACCGGCAGGTCAAGGTCCACGGTGCTGGCCGCCTTCGGGCGCACCTTCTTCGCCATGATGGCCGGCAGAACCCATGGCGGCACGGGCGCCATCTTTTCACGGTCGGGGAAATACTCGCCCCCCTCATACCGATACGTGCCGTTCTCGGTCACACTCGGCACCGCTAAGACGTAGCCGCCGATGCCCTTCGTATCGACGTGCGGGACAAGACCGCCTCTCTTGCCCGTCGAGCCTGGGATGTTGCCGATGTAGTATCTGTGAAGTCCACCACGCGGGGACCGCACGGAGAGAGTAGGCGGCATGCCGAGAAAGTCCCCGTGTTCGACGGCCAGGGTTTGAAGGTTCTGTTCCCCATCGGGTGCGCCGGCCGGTTCATCCGCCCCCGCCGGATCGGTGTCGATTACGCATACGCCCGAACCGTCCAGGCACAGGCCGATGTTGTAAGGTGTCTCCGCCCACCACCGGCGGATAACGTCAGGGTCTGACGACGCATCGTGGAAGCCGTTGGTTGTCGCCGGTTCCTTCGTGCCGGGCACGCAAGGGAAGACCTTCCATCCGTGGCGTGCCAGCATAAGCGCTGATGTCAGGAAAGGGCTGTCGGTCGTGACGGTCGATGCGGTGGACTGCGGGTCGGTCGGTGCGCTCATGCCGTCCATGATTTAGGCCCTTCGTTTCTGGCGCGACGGCAGGGCCGGCACAGTGCTGTATCGTGAGACACGAATTTCGTGATCGGCTCGGCCGCTCCGTTCGTAGTCGCCGAAGCGCTTGGCGGCGTCTTCAATCGTGAACCCAGCAACCACCACACGGGCGCTTGGCCGGTCGAATGCGGGGCCGGCGAACACTTTGAACGCATTGGAATTGAGCACCGCGACCATTTCCTTCATGAACCGTTGCGCGGCCGGGCCTTCGATGATCCAAGCACAGGGCACAGTCATCGTGGCGGCAATCAGTTCCTCCGTGTCGTTGGCCATCTGTCAGCCTCCGTTCGCGATGACGGATAGGGCGGCAAACTCGCGCTGCGCGTCCTTGTCGCCGGACAGCAGGCGAGAGCCCCACGTCGGATCACGCTGAAGCTCGGCGAGGCGCGCGCGTGCGGCGTCCGCGGGGTGCATCAACGCTGCGGTTAGGATAGCGGACACCCGGTCGGCCCGTTCCTCGGCGGCTTTCGCACGTTCCTCGGCGACGTTGGCACGCTGCTCCGCGCGCTCCGTGCGAAAGGCGCCGTAAAGCGCTTCACAGCAGACCTTCAGCCTCCGCGTTACACGCATGGCCGATAGACCATCCACGGTCCCGCGCATGGACCACTGAGCCGCAGCGCACTGGTCGCAGATGATGGGGTAAAGCACTTTCAGAATTTGCGGGTCGGGCCGCTCGAAATAGGCCGTGACCATGAATTCTATTGTGTCAACCATCGTCGCGGTCGCGTCGGTCGAGTTCGTTACGTTGTCGGTCATGTTCGCGCTCCACCCGTTCCGCGCCAAGCCGGCGGTAACCCCGGAAACACCCCGGCCGGTTGCTCGGGCGCGGGCGCCACCTTCTGCGGGCGCTTGCGTAGTGAGACGTGCTTGGGCGGCGGCATCGTGATCGGACGCCAGTCATCCGCGGGCGGGGGTGCCAGGGTGAAGGCTACATGATCGCTCGGGCCAGGGGGTGCGCCGAAGGTCAGGACACCGCTGACATCGTCAAGAGCTTCAACAACCCTGTCGGCGTGGTAGGCGCTCGCGCGCACCGACTTCAGTTTTTCCACGGTGACGATCGGATCACGGGCCGCCCCGATCAGCACCAGCCCGCTGGTGGTGATGTAGGCGCGTGTCTGGACCCGCAGGGCTTGCAAGCGTCCGACCAGGGTGGGGGCGAACCGTCGCGCGGCCGGACCCTCGATGATCCATGCGGCCGGCGCTGTCAGGTAAGCCTGCGAGAGGCGGACGGCCTCATGCTGTGTGGGGGTCATGACGCTGCCCCTCCGCGCATGTCGCTCTTGTGCGCCGTGAGGGTGGCCGCCCGCGCCTTGGCGTCGGCAATCATATCGACGGTGATTTCGCGCCCGATCAGGGCGGCGATCTTACTCACGATGACGCGCTGCCGCCCGGGCAGTTGCAGCAAGGGCAACGCGTTGGCGTTCGCCAGCCGGTAGCCAGTCGCGATACTGATACCCATGAGCAACGATGCGACGGGAACGTTCACGGTTGCTGGCACGGTGGGCACAGACGATTGATCGGACATGGCGCGGGCACTCCCATCGAATGATTTGTCTTGTGAGTGTGTAGATGGGCGTCATGAAAGATATGTCAAGGGATGGCATTGACTGGCCACAAGGACCACTATATCCTATCGCAGCCGATCACCATAAAGGGAGTTTCCCAGTGGCCGTGACCCTCATTCAACTGCGCTTGCCAGAGGATGAAGCCGACGCTTTGCGCGATGCTGGCGCAGCGGCAGGCCGCAGCCTGCCGGCGGAAATCAGACACAGGCTCGCGGCTTATGCCGGGGGCAGTGAAGCCCCCGCCCTGCCGGCCGCGCCCGGTGGCGATGCGTTTGCACAGTTGGGCAACGCACTGGCCGCACTCACGGCGCAGATCGCCGATGAAGCGTCTATCGCCAGTGACCCGCAATGGTCCGACCGGCCGACCTTCCTCGCGACGGTCAGAGCGGCGCTCTGTGTGGTGTTGGACGGGTTGGGTGCCGACAAGGGGGCGAGCAAGGGGTCGGCCATCGTTGGGCACGGCATCGCCAATCGCATGCTGCATTTCCTGCATGCATCGAAGCCGCTGCGGGTCGAGCCCCCTGCATTTGACCGCACCATCCGCCGCCCCCTCGCCGCGGACCCGTTCGCATCCGCCAACAGCAAGGACACAGCACCGTGAAGGCGAAAGCCCCCGTTCGCAGACCGCGACTGGCCGGATTTATCCGCGAGCGTGGCCAATCCCGCAGCTTGGTCGTCACCCTAGACGGCAAGCAATACAGCCGCGCAGTCACGACCCGGACCAAGAAAGAGGCGTTGGCGCTGCTCCCGGCCTTCGTCGCCGAGGTCCAGTCCGGCGCTTTCGACAACGCCAAGGCCGCGAAGCAGGCGCGCGAGGAAGCGGACACGTTCGCCGAACACGCTGCGGCTTTCGTCCGGAACTACACGCGGGCCGATGCAGACGGCGCGGCGACGCGGCGCATCTACGCCCGGGCGTTGACCGTGATCGGCGGCGAGGTAGGCGCGGGGCTCAAGCTCCACGAAATTACGGAGGAAATGCTCCACAGGGCGTTACGACGGTTGCACGACGGCGGCCTATCTGCGGGCACAGTGACGACCTACCGCGCGGCCCTGAGCGCGTTCTTCCATCGCATGGTGCGGCTCGGCCGGGTCGCCGTCAGTCCGGTCCCGCGGCTCGCCGATCTCAAGCTCCGGCCCCGCGCGACCGAGGATGATGGGCGCCATACTGCCCTGCCCGCCGGCCGCCTCGCCGGTCTGCTCGCCGAGTGTGGTGCCGATCCGGCGTTGCGGGTATGGGCGTCCATCATGGCGGCGACGGGCGCGCGGCCAGGCGAAGCGCTGGCATTGCGCTGGCAAGACGTGGACCTGGACCGCGGCACGATCCGCATCCGGGCCAGCGTCAAGCGCAGCGGCGAGGCGGGGCGCGGGCGGCTTGGGTCGACCAAGACACCAGGCAGCGTGCGCACCGTGCCGATCGGGCCGGCTTTGGTCCAGGTGCTCGCCGTGGAGCGCGACCGGCAAGAGGCGGTGCTCCGGATGGTGATCGGCGAGGGTGTGGCCAGCCTCGGCCCGCTGCTCGCCGAACAGGATTGCGTCGTGCCGGCCGATCTGGCGAACGATCGCCGGGCGCCTGCGTCGCCAGATGCGATGCGCTGCCGCTTCAAGACCGCGGCGACGCGCGCCGGGTTGCCCACCGCGCATGCCCACATGCTGCGCCACTCGGCGATTACCGCGATGCTGGCCGGCACAGACACGACGGCGGGGGTGTCGATCGCCGATGCCGCCCGGCTGGCGGGGCACAGCAACCCGACCATGACCGGCCGCGTCTATGCCCACGCGGTGCAGTCGAACCTACAGCGCGGCGCCACCCTCGCCGACGGACTGCTCGCACCTGCGCCTGCCGCCGGGGTGGAACGCCTGCCGAACCGGGTTCGCGCCTCAAGTGGCAGGTAAGTGACAGACTGCCCCGGTCGCCGATCGGTGGAAAATCTAAGCTGTTGATATTGGCTACATTCCGGCCCCGAACACGCCGGGAACGCGCAGACCACGGTTAACGAACCCTTGCACATGAGGCGGCAACCCGGCAGCCGCCGCCGGGCCGGCAAACCCTGCCGGGCACGCCGCCGCCGGCCAGGAGCGCCCAGCCGCCCACCGCCCGGCCCGGCACCGCCCACGCACGCCATTCCCGCCCCGATCGCCCGCCGATCCCCGTTGGCACACCGGTTGCTCAACCGCCGGCATGGACATCGCCAGCAGCATCGCCACCTCTCGCCTGGTCGCGCAGAGCCATGCGATCGACGTCATCGCGGGCAACATCGCCAACGCCGACACCCCCGGCTACCAGGCCGAGCGGGTGCAGTTCGCCGACTGGCTTTCCCCCAGACGGGCGCCGCCACGCCCCCGGGCGGGCGGGTGCTCGCCTACACCCAGGACCGCGCCACCTGGCGGGAGACCGCGCACGGCCCGCTGCGCCACACCGCCAACCCGCTCGACCTCGCCATCACCGGCCAGGGGTATTTCACGGTGCAGACGGCCGCCGGCCCGCGCCTGACGCGCGACGGCAAGTTCGGCCTGCTGCCGAACGGCACGATCGCCGACGCCGCCGGCAACGCCCTGCTCGATACCGCCGGCAAGCCGATCCGGGTCGCCACCACCGACCGGGGCCTCACGATCACCGGCGACGGCACCCTGTCGAGCACCACCCGCAAGATCGCGCAGATCGGCGTGGTCCGCCCGCAGAACCCGATGCTGATGCAGGCCCAAGGCGGCACCCTGCTCCAGGCCAACACGCCCACCGTCGCGGTCGCGAGCCCCGGGATCATTCAGGGCGCGATCGAGGGCTCGAACGTGCAGCCGATCGCCGAGCTTACGCGGATGATCGCCACCTCACGCGAGTTCCAGTTCGTCGCCCAGTTCGTGCAGGCGGAATCGACGCGCCAGAAGAGCGCGATCGACAAGCTGCTGCCGGCCCCGGGCGGCACGTCGTGATCCGCGCCCATCTGCTGGCCCCGCTCCTGCTGCTGTGCCTGCTGCTCGCCGCCGCCGCCGGACTCGCTGCCGCCGCCGTGCCCGGCGCCGCCGCCGCCGAAATCTCGTCCCCTCGCTAGAAGGTCCCGCCCATGCGCTCGCTCGATATCGCCGCCACCGGCATGCAGGCCCAGCAGACCAACGTGGAGGTGATCTCCAACAACATCGCCAACATGACCACTACCGGATTCAAACGCCAGCGCGCCGAGTTCCAGGACCTGATCTACCAGAACCTGCGTCGGGTCGGGTCGAACAGCTCCTCCTCCGGCTCCATCGTGCCGTCAGGCGCGCAGATCGGCCTGGGCGTGAAGACCGCGGCGATCTACCGGATCAACGAACAGGGCAACCTGCAACAAACCTCCAACTCGCTCGACATGGCGATCCAGGGCAACGGGTATTTCCAGGTCACCTTGCCGTCCGGCGACACCGCCTATACGCGTGACGGCACCTTCGGGCTCGCCCCGGACGGCACCATCGTCACCGCCGACGGCTACGTGGTGCAGCCGGGCATCCAGATCCCCACCAACGCGACCAGCGTCACCATCAACACTTCGGGCCAGGTGCAGGCGACGATCAGCGGCCAGACCGCGCCGCAGACGCTCGGCCAGATCCAGCTCGCGGCGTTTCCGAACGACGCCGGGCTGCAGGCCGAGGGCGGCAATCTGTTCGAGCAGACCGCCGCCTCCGGCGCGCCGGTGCAGGGCAACCCGGCCGATCCCGGGTTCGGGACCGTAATGCAGGGTTTCATCGAGACGTCGAACGTCAACGTCGTGAGCGAGATCACCAACCTCATCACCGCCCAGCGCGCCTACGAGATGAACAGCAAGGTCATCACGACGTCCGACCAGATGCTGTCCACCCTGACCAACCTGCAGTGATCCGATGCGCCCAGTGATCCGAGGTGTCCTGCCATGAAAACACCCGCCCGGAAGATCGGCCTGGCTCGACTGCACCTCTCCCGCTTGGCGGGAGAGGTCGGTTCGCGCAGCGAACCGGGTGAGGGTCCCGTGCGCCACGCCCTCACCCGCCCCGCTGCGCGGGGCGACCTCTCCCGCCTCGCGGGAGAGGTGATGTTCATCCACGGCGGCGGGTCGGGCGTGGGGCTGATCGATGGCCGGACTACAGCCGCCGCTTTTATCGCCGGTGGCGCATCGGCCGCACGATGCAGGGCGTCTCTCGCACTCCGCCCGCTGGCGCTGCTGCTCGCGTCCTTGATTACGACTGCGACATTTGCTACCGCAGCGCCAGCGCCGACGCCGACCCTGCGTCCGATGACCACCCTGAGCGGGCCGATGGTGCGGCTCGGCGACCTGTTCGCCAACGCCGGGCCCGCCGCGGCCCAGGTGCTCGGCCCCGGCCCGGCCCCGGGCGGGCGGATCGTCGTGCCGGCAACCCAGCTCGCCTATATCGCCGACCGCTACGACATCAACTGGCACCCCGCCTCGCCCGGCGACCGCGCCGTGCTGGCCTGGCCCGGACGGCCCTTCACCCGCGCCCAGGCGATGAGCCCGCTGATCGCCGCCCTGCGCGCCGCCGGCGCCGGGCAGCACGCGCGCATCGTGCTCGACCAGTTTGACCCGCCGCTCGTCCCGCTGACGCCGGCCCTCACGCCGGTGGTCTCGGCGCTCGCCTACGACCCCGGCTCGGGCCGCTACAGCGCGATGCTGCTGCTGAGCGGGGGGCAGATGGAGCCGATCGCGGTGCCGCTCGCCGGCCGGGTGGAGGCGACGGTGCTGGTGCCGGTCGCCGCCACCCGGCTCGCCGCCGGCACGGTGATCGCGGCGGCCGACCTGCGGCTGGTACGCCGGCGCCTGTCCGCCGTCCCGGGCGGGGCCGTCCTGGACGCGAACCAGGCAGTCGGCCAGCAAATCCGTAACCTGATCCCGGCCGGAACGCCGTTCCTCCGCGCCGACCTGCGCCCGCCGCTACTGGTGGCGAAGGGCGCGGCGGTGACGATCCGGGTGCAAAGCCCGGGTATCACCCTCATCGCCACCGGCCAGGCGCTCGATCCCGGCAGCTCGGGCGATCGCATCCGGGTGCTGAACCCGGTCTCCCACGCGGTGCTGGAGGCGCTGGTGACCGGCCCCGGCCTCGTGCGCGTGGTGCCCGGCGCGCCGCCGCTGATCCCGGCCGGAGGGGTTGTGCGATGATGCGCAAGGTCCGCCGCTTCGCCCCCCTGCTCGGGCTGCTCGCCCTGCCCGGCTGCGGCCTCGCGCAGCAGCTTTCCGAAGTGGGCCGCCCGCCGGCCATGACGCCGACCGCCAACCCGACGCAAGCGCCGGGTTGGCGCCCGGTCACGATGCCGATGCCGACGCCGCACCCGGCGCCGGTGGAAGCGGATTCGCTCTGGCGGCCCGGCTCGCGCGCCTTCTTCAAGGACCAGCGCGCCGCACGGGTGGGCGATCTCGTCACCATCCTGGTGACCATGAACGACGCGGCGAACCTCAAGAACAACACCACGGCGACGCGCACGGGATCGGAATCCCTCGGCGTGCCGAATTTCTTCGGGCTCGAGGCGCTGCTGACCCACGTGCCGATGGACCCGTCCAAGCTCGTGTCGTCGAGCAGCGCCAACGGCAACACGGGCACCGGGCAGATCCAGCGCAACGAACAGGTGACGTTGAGCCTCGCCGGCGAAGTGACGCAGGTGCTGCCGGACGGCAACCTCGTCGTGATGGCGAGCCAGGAGTTCCGGGTGGATAACGAATTGCGCGTGCTGCGGGTGAGCGGGGTGATTCGGCCGGAAGACATCGCCTCGGACAACACGATCACCAGCGACCGCATGGCCGAAGCCCGCATCGCCTACGGCGGCCGCGGCGAGCTGACCCAGGTGCAAGGACCGCGCTGGGGCCAGCAGGTGATGGACATCCTGGCGCCGTTCTGATCGCGACGGGCGTTGTCACGCCCGGATCACGCGGTCCAGCCTGTCCCCGGCCGACGCGCCCGGCTAGGCTCGGGAGCTGTTCCAGGACGGAGAATTTGATGAGCCGCGCGAACGCCGAGCCGGCCGCGAAACCGAAGACCATCACCTTCCACCGCCTGATCCCCGGCGCGCGCGCGCCGATGCGCGCCGACCGCTCCGCCGCCGGCTCGCTGCCCACCCGCGCGTTCCGCTACTGCGAACCCGCCACCTCCGCCGCCGCCTTCGGCTGGTACGTGTTCCCGCCCACCAGCCTAAGCCTGATGTGGGACGGCGACGACATCACCTGGAGCTTTGCCGGCGCCGGGGCGTGGCTGCCGCTGCAAGCGGCCCAGTTCCCCGGCTTCCGCGAACATTTCGACGCCGCCGCGCCGCCGGACATCCGGGAGTTCTCGCCGCCCTTCCTCGGCGCGCTGCAGGAACCCGGACTGGTGCAGATGTGGACCGGCCTCATCCTGCGCACCGCCCCGGGATGGAGCGCCCTGGTCCGCGCGCCGGCCAATATCCCCCGCAACGGCGGCTACGAATTGTTCGAAGGCATCGTCGAAACCGACCGCTGGTTCGGCCCCCTGATCACCAACCTGAGGCTCACCAAAACCAACGTGCCGATCGACTTCCGCGCCGACTTTCCCCTGCTCCAGGTCCAGCCCATCCCGCGCCAGGCCTACGACGACGCCACCCTGAACGATTACGAACTGGTCCCCGACCTCGACAGCCTCCGCCCCGAGGACTGGGACGACTATTACGACACCGTCGTCCGCCCCAACGTCCAGGAAAACCGCCCCCGCGGCCAATACGCCGCCGCCGCGCGCAAGCGCCGGGCACGCGGCGGCGGTCCGGACCCGGGAAAGTAAAGGCCAGGGGGCAGCGCCCCCCTGGCCTTTGCTCTCCCGGGTCCGGACCGCCGCCAGTCGGGGCCTCGCGCCCCGCGCCGTGTCGTGTAAGCTTGCCGCGCAATGGGGGGAGATGGCGCATGCTGGACATGGGCGGCAAGGTGGCGATCGTGACGGGGGCGGGCTCGGCTGGGCCTGGCTGGGGCAATGGCAAGGCGACGGCGACGTTGCTGGCGCGGCAGGGGGCTTCGGTGTTCCTGGTCGATGTTGCGGCGGCGGCGGCCGAGGAGACGCATGGGATCATTGCCGGCGAGGGCGGCACGAGCGCGGTGCACCAGGCGGACATGCTGGTGGCCGAGCAGGTGGCGGCAATGGTGCGGGCGTGCCTCGATCGTTTCGGGCGCATCGACGTGCTGGTGAACAACGTCGGCGGCTCCGCGCCCGGCGATGCGGTGAGCATGAGCGAGGAGGTCTGGGACCGGCAGATTGACTTCAACCTCAAGACCGTGTTCCTGGGCTGCAAGTATGTTCTTCCGGTAATGGAACGGCAGGGCAAGGGGGCGGTGGTCAATGTCTCCTCGGTGGCCGGCTTGCGCAACGACGGGCATGGCGGGCGCACGCATGTGGGCTACAGCGCATCGAAGGCGGCGGTGATCCAGTTCTCGCGCTCGACGGCGGGGGCGTTCGTTGCCAAGGGCATCCGGGTCAACACCGTGGTGCCGGGGCTCATGCACACGCCGCTGGTGGAAAGCCGGCTGGCGAAGACGGTGGCCGGCGGCGACGCGGCGGCGCTGATCGCGAGCCGCAACGCGCGCTGCCCGATGGGCCACATGGGCACCGGCTGGGACGTGGCGAACGCGGTGCTGTTCCTCGCCTCGGACGAGGCGGGCTATATCACCGGCACCGAGATCGTGGTGGACGGCGGCCTGATCCTGGCCTCGCCGTGACGACAACAGGAGGAAACGAGATGGCCGAACCGAGGTTCACCGAACTCACGCCCACAACCATGACGCAAGAGCAACGGCGGGTCGCCGAGGCGATCCAGTCCGGCCCGCGCGGCGCCGGGCTGCGCGGGCCGTTCAACGCGCTGCTGCGCGCTCCGGAACTCGCCGACCTGGTGCAGCGGGTGGGCGCCTATGTGCGCTTCGCAAGCTCGCTGCCGGCGCAGTTGAACGAGCTGGCGATCCTCATCGCCGGGCGGCACTGGACGGCGCAGTACCAATTCTACGCCCATCGCAAGCTGGCGCTGGCCGCCGGGCTCGCCCCGGCGATCGCCGATGCGGTGGCCGAAGGGCGGCGGCCGGAGGGCATGAGCGGCGATGCGGCGGCGGTGTATGATTTCGCCTCCGAACTGGTCGGCACCGGGCAGGTGTCGGATGCACACTACGCGGCGGTGCTGGAGCGGTGGGGCGAGCGGGGTGTGATCGATCTGGTGGGCGCGGTCGGCTACTACAGCATGGTTTCGATGGTGCTGAACACCGCGCGCGTGCCGTTGCCGGCGGGAGAGGCGCCGCCGCTGAAGCCGTTGCGCTGACGGGCGAGCACGATTAACCGCCTGTAAATGCCGCTCGGCTAGCACGGCCGCTTCCGTCAGGAGGGGTCGATGCGGGTCCGCACGTTGTTTCTGGTTGCCCTGTTCGCCATCGCGCTGCCGGGCGCCGTCGCCGTCGTCTGGATCGCCGGCCGGTCCTGGTCGGCGTGGTCGGATGCGCGCCGGGCCGCGACGCTCACGCAGGCGCTCGCGCTGTCGATGCGCGCGAGCGTCACGACGGCGGTGGAGCGGGGGATCTCGTGGCGCTGGCGGCCGGCGCGGGCAACGGCGCCGACCCCGAGCAGTTGGTGGCGGCGGCACGCGACCGAGCCGCCGCCCGGCACGCGATCGCTGCGGTCGGCCTGCACACCGGCGCGTTCGATCGGGGCGATGCGGCGGTGGCGGACCTCGTGGATAAGCTGCGCGCGGCGGACGGCACGCCGAACCCCGCGCTGATGCGCGCCGCGACCAACCTGCCGACGGCGCTCATGGGCACGCTCGCGCGGATCGACGTGGAACTGCAGCGCCGGCTGATGCGGCTCGATCCGGCGATTGGTGCCGACACGGCCCTGGCCGGGCAAATCATGGATCTGCGCAATATCGCCGGACTGCGCAGCAACCTGGAACTCGCCTGGCTGTCCGGACGCCCGGCGGACGCCGTCTGGATCGCGCGTCTGCAAGGCATTGACGGCGCGATCTCCAACATGTGGACCGGGATCCGGCGCACCGCCGCCACCCTGGCGCCCGACCCCGCGCTCGCGCAGGCCCTGACGGCCACGCAGGACGGGTTTTTCCGCACCGCGGACCCCATGTACCAGATGCTGCTCGTGCGCATGGGCACGAACGATCGGAGCGGGCAATCGCCCGTCGCCCTCCGCCGCTTCGCTCTACACTGGCTCGCGAGCCTGCTCGCGCCGCGCGATGCCGCGCTGGCGGCGGCGCGACACGGGGCGGCACGCATGCGCGCATCGGCACGGCTGCGCCTCGGCCTCGCCGTCGTGGGGCTGTTGCTGGAACTCGGCCTGGGGCTGGCGGCGGGCCTGATCCTCTGGCGGCGGGTGATCGCGGCGCTGGGGCGGCTCACCGACACGCTCGGCCGGCTGGCGACGGGTGCGCTCGAGACCGTGGTACCGGATCGTGATCGCACCGATGAGATCGGCGCGATCGCCGACGCGGTGGAGACCTTGCGGACCGGTGCCCTGGAGGGGCGCCGCCTGGCCGCCGCGGCGGCGGAAGGGCAGGAAGCGAAGCTCGCCGAAGCCGCGCGCCTCGCCACCTTGGTGGCCGGGTTCGAGCATGGCGCGGGCGAGGCGGTGGCCGGCGTTGCCGATGCTGCGGGCGCATTGAAGCAGACCGCCGACGCCCTGAACGAGATGGCCCATGGCGCGCGAGGCGAAGCCGGGGTGATCGCCGAGAGTGCCGCCGGCGCCTCCGCCGGGGTCGACCAGCTTGCCGCCGCGACCGAGGAACTGTCCGCGTCGATCCGGGAAATCTCCGCCCGCATGACGGAGGCCGCGGCGGCGGTGGACCGCGCCTCCACCGACGCCAACGGCTCGGCCGAGCGGGTCGGCGTGCTGGCGCAGACCGCCGCCGGGATCGGCGAGGTGGTCCGCCTGATCGAGGACATCGCCGGGCAAACCAACCTGTTGGCCCTGAACGCCACGATCGAGGCGGCGCGCGCGGGCGATGCCGGCAAGGGTTTCGCGGTGGTCGCCGGCGAAGTGAAAAGCCTCGCCAACCAGACCGCGCAGGCGACCGGCAAGATCGCCGCCCAGATCGCCACCATCCAGGCGCAGACGACGGAGTTGGTTAACGCGATCGCCAAGGTGGCGCAGACGATCGGCGCGCTGACGGTGATCGCGACCAATGTCGCGAGCGCGGTGGAGGAGCAGCGCGCCGCCACCGACGAGATCGCCCGCAGCGTGCAGCAGGCCGCGCAGGGCACCGGCACGGTCTCCAGCGGGATCGCCGGGCTGCGCCAGCGGACGGAGGAAACCTCGGTCGCCGCGGACCGCATCCGCGGGGTGGCGAGCGATCTCGACAGCCGGCTCGGGTTGTTACACGGCAGCATCGACACCCTACTCGCGGGAATGCGCCACGCGGCGTAGCCAGCGGGGGCGACGGTTAACCCCCTGTCAATTCCGCCCCGATAAGACCGGGGGATCCACCAGGAGGGTTCGATGCGGGTCCGCACTTTGTTTCTTGCTGCGCTGTTCACCGTCGCCGTGCCTGGCCTGCTGGGTGCGCTCTGGTCGGCGGGCACGGCATGGTCGTCGTGGTCGCGCGCGAACGAGGCGATGGCGCTCACCGATGCGCTCGGCGCCTCGATGCGGGCCGCGGTCACGGCCGCGGTGGAACGCGGCTTCCTGCTGCCGATGGCCGCCGGCGCCGGCGACCGCGCGGGGATGGAGCGGATCGTTGCCGTCCAGTCGCACGATGCCGCAACAGCCCGCCAGCATTTCGCGGGGCTCGGGCTGCCGATCGGGGCATTCGACCGGGCGAACGGGGCGCTGGCCGGGCTGGTGGACCAGCTGCGGGACGCGGACGGCAAGAAGGATCCGGCGTTGATGCATCAGGCGGTCGCCGTGCCGACGGCTCTGGTGGGTGCGCTCGGCCGGCTCGATATCACGGTGCAGCAGCGGCTGATGCGGGAGGATCCGGCCGTGGCCGGCTATGCCGGCCTGGCCGAGCTGCTGATGGACCTGCGCGGCGCCGCCGGGCTGCGCAGTGCGATCGAACTTACCTGGCTGAGCGGGCAGAAGGCCGACCCGGCCATGATCATCCGGCTCGACCACCTGGCCGGCTCGGTCAGTACGCTCTGGGCGACGATCCAGCGCACGGCACGGGTGCTGCCGCCGGACCCGACCTTGAGCGGCGCGCTGGCCGCCACCAGGGACGGATTCTTCGCGATCGGCGAGCCGGGCTTCCTCAAGACCGCCGATCTCGCCCGCGCGCATGACCGGACGGCCGAGACCGCGGATCACCTGCACCAGTTCGCGGTGCATTGGCTGGCCACCTTGCAGACGCCGCGCGATGCGGCCCTGACGGCGGCCCGGGACACGGCGCTGGGCCAGCGCGATCAGGCGGAGCTGGCCCTTGCCCTGGCCGGGGTGGCGATGCTGGTCGCGTTCGGCCTCGCGCTCGGCGCCGGGCTGCTGCTGTGGCGGCGGGTGATCGCCTCGCTGGGCCGGCTCACCGACACGCTCGGCCGCCTGGCGGCGGGTGAGCTCGACAGCGTCGTCGCCGACCGCGATCGCACCGATGAGATCGGCGCCATCGCCCAGGCGGTGGAGACGTTGCGCAGCGGCGCGCTCGAAGCCCGCCGCCTGTCGGCCGCCGCCGCCGCCGAGCAGGAGAAGAAACTGGCCGAGGCCGAGCGCCTGGCCGCCTTGCTCGCCGGGTTCGAGCGCGGCGCGGGGGAGGCGGTCTCCGGCGTCGCCACCGCAACCGGAGCCTTGCAGCAGACGGCGGATGCACTGAACGAGCTCGCGCACGGCGCGCAGGGCGAGGCCGGAGCGATCGCCGAGAGCGCCGCCGGCGCGTCCGCCGGGGTCGACCAGCTCGCCGCCGCAACCGAGGAGCTGTCAGCCTCGATCCGGGAAATCTCGGCGCGCATGACCGAAACCGCCGCCGCCGTCGAACGCGCCGCGACGGATGCGAACGGATCGGCGAAACACGTCGGCGTGCTGGCGGAAACCGCGAGCGGCATCGGCGAAGTGGTCCGCCTGATCGAGGATATCGCCGGGCAAACCAACCTGCTGGCCTTGAACGCCACGATCGAGGCCGCCCGCGCCGGCGATGCCGGCAAGGGCTTCGCCGTGGTCGCCGGGGAGGTGAAATCCCTCGCCAACCAGACCGCCCAGGCGACCGGCAAGATCGCCGCCCAGATCGCCACCATCCAGGCGCAGACCAACGAATTGGTCGCCGCCATCGCCAAGGTCGCCGAGCGCATCAGTGGCCTCACGATGATCGCCGCCACCGTCGCGAGTGCGGTGGAGGAACAGCGCGCCGCCACCGACGAGATCGCCCGCAGCGTGCAGCAGGCCGCGCAGGGCACCGGCAACGTCTCCCAGGGCGTCGCCGGGCTGCGCCAGCGGACCGAGGATACCTCCGCCGCCGCCGAACGTATCCGCGGCGTCGCGCGCGACCTGGACGGGCGGCTCGGGACCTTGCGCAGCAGCATCGACGGGCTGCTCGCGGGGATGAAGCGGGCGGCGTGAGCCGCGGGCCGGCGCGGCGGCCGACGGAGAACGTCAGTCGCCCGCCGTCCAGCCGATCCAGTCGCACACCCCCTGCCCCATCACTTTCGCCAGCTCCGGCCCGGCCAGCCACGGCAGTTCCTCGGTGAACAGGCGCACGCATTGGCGGTAGCTGCACGGCATCCGCGTGATATCGGTGCCCCAGAAGAACCGGTCCGGCCCGAAGGCGTCGAACAGCCGGTGCAGCGGGTCGTGAAGGTTGCGGAACGGGTAAGCTTCGGTCGAATAGGCCGGTGCGCCGGTGGCCTTCACCGCCACGTTGGGACAGCGCCGGGCGATCTCCAGCAGCGCCGGCATCGTCTCCAGCGCCGCGGCGTCCTGCGCCGGGCGCACCCAGCCGACGTGGTCGATGATGAGGCGCAGGCGCGGGTGGCGCTCGGCGATGGCCGCGAACGCCGGCAGGAAGCGCCAGGCCAGGGTGGCGACCGGTAGACCGAGCCGCTCGGCCGCCGGCCATACCCAGTCCATCGTGCCGTCCTCCACCCAGGCGCGCTGGTGCGGCAGGGTCAGCGCCCAGCGCAGCCCGCGCATGCCGGGCCGGTCCTGCCAGTGCTCGATCGCCGCGCGGCTTTCCGGCGCGTCGGGCGGGAACTGGCCGAGGATGGCGAAGCGGCCGGGATGCGCCCGGACGGCGGCGACCGCGACCTCGTTGCCGCCGGGGTCCCAGCTCGGCGGGTGGATCACCGCGGCATCGACACCGGCCGCCGCCATCCCGGTGAGCAGTTCACTGGCGGTGAAGGCGGGCACCTGGCGATGGTGCCCGCTCGGCGCGCCGCTCGCCCACAGATGCACCTGCGCATCGACAATCCGCATGCGGGCCGCTCCCTAGTGGTCCGACGCCAATGCCCCCTTCCGGGCGTTGGCTGAATCGGTCTACAAAATCAGGCTGATGCTCTGACGCATCTCGAACCGTCTGTTCGTGTCGGAGCCCTAACGCAGCGCCTCGATCCCCATCGCGGTGCCGAACCGGCGCGAGGCCTCCAGCGGATCGCCGTATTTGCGGTGCATCGCCGTGTGGTAGGCGGCGGCCAGCACTAGCCGATCCTTCTCCGGGCTGCGGTTCTTGCCGAAATCCTCCAGCATGCACTGGGCGATTTCCTGGTTATGCGGATCGTTGCCTATCCGGCACGCAGCGAGCGCCACCCGCTGCACGAGCGGCCGGCGGTCGGCGACGTTGTCGAGATACGCCTGGGTCCAGGCCAGGCTCTCCGGCCCGTTCAGCCCGAGCACCGCGCCTTCCACCCGGTCGAGCAACTGCGCAGCACCCAGCCGGTCCGCGCCGGCGGGCGCGCGGATGGCCACCGGATGCACGTCGCCGATCCCCCGCTGGTGGAAGGCCGCCCGGTTCAGGAACGACGCCGCCACGAACAGCAGCTTCAGCCGCAGCGGATGGTCAAAAGTATCGAAGTACCAGCCGAGCGTGTTGCAGTATTCGTAGCAATGATGCGGCATCGAGAAATTGACGTCGCCCTGCGTCTCGATCACGAGTTCGGCGGCAGCAATCTGCAGCACGTCCAGGATCTGCCGCGGCCCCTTGCCGGCGCGTAGCAGCGCCGTCAGCTTCTCGATATACGCGGGCTCGGGCTGGCGGATCAGCACGTCGATCAGCTCCGCCGCCTCCGCTTGGTTCAGCGGTTCGGTGTTGGCAAGCAGCGCGGTCTCCGCCGCGCTCGCGCCGCCGTACGGGACCGCGTGCAGGGCCTCGCCGTCGATGAACATCTTGATCGCGTTGCAGGCCATTTCGTAGGTGGAATACCAGCGCGGCCCTACCGCCATGTCGAGCGCGCCCGCATACAGCACGTCATGCGCGTTGTCCCAGCCGATGGCGTCGCCGATCTCCACCGTCGCGCGGGCGCGATACGCCTTGTGCCCGGTGGTGTAAGACTTGTTGTACAGCATGCGGTCCTGCACATCGATCAGCCCGGCGAACACCAGTTCGGCCAGCACCTCGCGCCGGTGGCCCGTCTCCTCCATCAGGCCGAGGAAGATGCGATAGGCCTCGATCACCTCGCCGCGTTCGACCAGGGTGAGCCAGTGGCCGAGCCGCTCGCGCAACGGCCCCGCCTCGCGCAACGGTTCCTGATCCTGCCAATAGGCGACCGGCGCCGGCGGATCGGCCACCGGACCGCCACGGAAGCCGCGCATGTAATGACCGGGGGCCTTGCCGATCTTCTGGTTCCAGATATCAAGGCCGGTCGGGATGTACCAGATGGTCTGCGCCATCGGCAGCGCCGCGAGCCCGTCCGGCAGCATCCGATGCAGGTTCAACGTCGCGCGGGCCGACAGCAGGCAATGGTCGTTGTTGACGAAATTGGGATAGCCGTCGTCGATGCGCTGATGGTAGGGCACATGCGTGTAGGGGGCGTGGATGCGCACGCCTTCAGCGACGATCTCCGTCAGCGGGCGGCCGGCGCGCACCAGATCGTAATAGACCCCGCTCGCGCCCACCTGGTCGCGCGCCATGATGCGCTCCTCCAGCCTGGCGTAGAGGCCGGCGGTCTCGCGGGGACGATCCGTCGTGCTTGTTTCTGATACGACCTGGGACATGCGGCGTTTCCTCATCGGTTACGGTCGCGATCGGCGTCGCGTTGGGCGTCATCGCGTGGGGCGGCGTGCCAGGGCCGCATCCTAGGCCCGGCCCGAGAGCCGCCGCAACCCGCCCGGCCAGCCGATGGGGGGCGGGACGGCAAGGCCAGGGGGCGCTGCCCCCTGGCCTTGCCGTCCCGCCCCCCATCCTACCCCAGCACGCGCTGATACTGCGG
Organism: uncultured Pseudomonadota bacterium; assembly: GCA_963832525.1. GTDB lineage: Bacteria > Pseudomonadota > Alphaproteobacteria > Acetobacterales > Acetobacteraceae > JAJZVS01. The sequence goes on along the minus strand of CAWHUC010000004.1, from coordinate 3,062,829 downwards.
CGGCAGCTCCGGCTTCACGCCGAGCGCCTTGGCCGCGCGCACCGGCCAGCCCGGATCGGCCAGCACCGCGCGCGCCAGGAACACGAGGTCGGCGCGCTCGTTCGCAACGATTTCGGCCGCATGGGTCGGTTCGGTGATCAGCCCGACCGCGCCGGTGGCGATCCCCGCGCCGTGCTTCACCGCATCGGCGAACGGCACCTGGTAGCCCGGGTGCAGGGATAGGATGCGCATGTCGGGACTGATGCCGCCGCCCGAGCAGTCGATCAGGTCCACATCCCCGCGCGCCGCGAGCAGCCGCGCCAGCGCGATCGTGTCCTCGATCGTGATCCCGCCCGCCAGGTAATCGGAGCACGACAGCCGCACGAACAGCGGCAGCTCGGCCGGCCATTCGGCGCGCACGGCGTCGAGCGTTTCCATCAGAAAGCGCGCCCGCCCGGCAAGATCGCCGCCATAGGCATCGTTGCGCCGGTTGGAGACGGGGGAGAGGAAGGAGTGCAACAGGTAGCCGTGCGCGGCGTGCACCTCGACGATGCGGAACCCGGCCTCCCGCGCCATGCGCGCAGAGGCGGCGAACTGCGCCGCGATGACGCCGATCTCCTGGGTGGACAGCGGGTGCGGGTCGGTGGCGCCGGGGACGAAGGGGATGGCGCTCGGCGCCTGGGTCACCCAGCCGCCGTCCTGGGGCGCGATCGGCTTGCCGCCCTCCCACGGCCGCTGGCTCGACGCCTTGCGCCCGGCGTGGGCGAGCTGGATGCCCGGCACCGCGCCGCAGTGCGCGATCAGCGCGGCCACCCGCGTGAGCAGCGCCTGGTGGCGCGCGTCCCACAGCCCGAGGCAGCCGTGCGTGATCCGCCCGATCGCGGAGACGTGCGTCGCCTCGGTGAACACGATCCCCGCCCCGCCGGCAGCGCGGGCACCGAGATGCTGGATGTGCCAGTCGTCGCCCAGCCCGTCGGTGGCGCTGTACTGGCACATGGGCGAGACGGTGATGCGGTTGCGCGCGGTCACCGAGCGGAACGTGACCGGCTGGAACAGAAGCGGCGTGGCCATGGAGCGTCCTTGTGCATGCGGCTTGCGTGCTTGCCGCGGGATGGGGGCGCTTCTAGCGTTGCGGCCGGACGGAGGGCAATCGGGGCGCGGCCGGGCGGCAGGATCGCCCCCGGAGCGGAATGGCAGGACGGAATGGCGGAGCAGATCGGCCTCGATGAGTTGAAGGCGCGCGGCGCCGGGCGCGTGGCACCGGCGCCGGTGGCCACGCTGTATCACGAGGCATTCCGTGATTTCGGAGTGGCGGCGTTGTGGGACCGCAGGCCGAGCACGCATCCGACCATCGCCCAGGTGGTCGCGGTGGCTGAACGGCTGCGGCGGGAGGGGACGCTGCGCGCTTTGCCGCTGGCGGCACGGATCGAGACGGCGTGTCGTGCCGCTGTCTGATCTGCAACGCGCCATCCTGCAGCTTCTGGCGGCGCAGCGGAACCCGGAAAGCTATGTCGCGGGTGCCGCCGTGCTCAATCGGGAGGGGCCGCGGTTCTCCGCCGACATCGATATTTTCCAAGACCGCGAGGATGCCGTGGCGCGCGCCGCGACGGCGGATGCCGCGGTGCTGGCGGCGGCAGGATTTGGCCTCGCCTGGTTGCGGCGGGAACCGGGGCTGCATGCTGCCGAGGTGACGCGCGGGGCCGCGCAGACGCGGTTGGAATGGGCACGCGACAGCGATTTCCGTTTCTTCCCTGCGCTGCCTGACCCGTTGTTCGGCTATCGGCTGCATGGCGTGGATCTTGCCACGAACAAGGCGTTGGCGGCAGCCGGGCGGCGCGAACCGCGCGACGTGCTTGATCTTCTGTACATCCACGACACGGTGCTGCCGCTCGGCGCGGTGATCTGGGCCGCGGTCGGGAAGGATCCCGGCTTCACGCCGGAGGGGCTGATCGCGGAAATCCGCCGCAATGCGCGCTACCGCGCGGACGATTATGCCGACCTGGCGATGACGGAGCCGGTCGATGCCGCTTTGGTCTCACGACGTCTGCGCGCCGCGCTGGAGGCGGCGGAGGCGTTCGCGCGCGCCATGCCGGCGGACAAGGCGGGGCTGCTCTTCCTGCGGGATGGCCGGCCGGTGCAGCCGGACCCGGGCGATCTTTCCGCATGCACGGAGCACGTGGGGCGACGCGGGGGGCACTGGCCGTCCTCGCCGGAGATCGGCAGTGCGATGCTGCGCGGAGACGGCCCCGGCCCCTGACCCGCCAGCGAGGACGTGCCCTCCTTCCCCGGCCCCTCCCGCAAGGGAAGGGGCCAATTGTCTGCTCAGCTCCGATACGACCCGTTGATGTCGATATACCCATGCGTCAGGTCGCACGTCCACGCCGTCGCCTTCCCCCGCCCCAGCCCCAAATCGACCGCGATCGCGATCTCGCGCCCCTTCATATGCGCGACCACCGGGGTTTCGTCGTATCCCGGCACCACGCCGCCGTCCTTCGCCATCCACACCCCGCCCACCGCGACCGATAACCGATCCCGATCCGCCGGTTCCCCCGCCTTGCCGACCGCCATCACGATCCGCCCCCAGTTCGCGTCCTCCCCGGCGATCGCGGTCTTCACCAAGGGCGAGTTCGCCACCGCCATCGCGATCTTCTTCGCCGAACGCGCGGTGGTCGCCCCCGTCACGTCGATGCGCACCAGCTTGGTCGCCCCCTCCCCGTCGCGGATCACCTGCAACGCCAGATCGAGCAGCAGATCGTCCAGCGCGGCGGCGAACCCGGCCAGCATCCGCCCGCCCTCGACCGGCACGCGCGGATGGCGTCGCCTGGCCGGTGGCGAACAGCAGCACCGTATCCGACGTCGACGTATCCGAATCGACCGTCGTGCAGTTGAAACTTCCCCCCACGCCGCTTGCCGCAGCAGCGCATCCAGCACCGGGGCCGGGATTTTCGCGTCCGTGGCAATGAAGCACAGCATGGTCGCCATGTCGGGCGCGATCATGCCGCTGCCCTTGGCGATGCCGGTGATGCGCACCTCCGTCCCGCCGATCCGCGCCGTGCGCGTGGCGGCCTTGGGGAAGGTATCGGTGGTCATGATTCCGCGCGCCGCCGCCTCCCATCCGTCCTCGGACAGAGCGGCGTGCAGGCCGGGCAGCGCGGCGGTGAGCCGGTCCACCGGCAGCACCTCGCCGATCACCCCGGTGGAGGCGACCATCACCTGCTTCGCCGGGCAGCCCACGAGCTCGGCCGCCGCCGCAGCCGTGGCCGCACAAGCGTCGCGGCCGGCCCGGCCGGTGAACACGTTGGCGTTGCCCGCGTTCACCACCACCGCCCGCGCCCGCCCGCCTTTCAGCGCCGCACGGCACCAATCGACCGGCGCGCCCGGGCAACGGTTGGTCGTGAACACGCCGGCCGCGGTCGTGCCCGCGGCCAGTTCCAGCAGCACGAGATCGGTGCGGTTGCGGTAGCGGATGCCCGCCTCCACCGCACCGAGCCGCACGCCGGCCAGCGGCGGCAGCGCCGGCAAGGTCACGGCCAAAGGCGAAATCTGCACGTCCATGTTGCGTCCTCGTCAGTTCTTGCCGGCATAGCTTTTCGCCATGCCCTCGGCCGGCTCGGCCTGCGGTCCGAAGGGCATGATGGGATAGCGCAGTCCGGCCTTCGACAGGCCGAGCAGGCCGGTGACGCCGCGCGCCAGATCCTCCGGCGGGCAGGCCATCAGCATCTCGTCATCGGCAACGCCGCCGTAACGACGTTCGGCGTAGCACGGGATCGACAGGCTGACGGTGCGCGTCTTCAGCGCATGCCCCCAGGAATCGGCGCAGGCGCTTTCCCCGGTGATGGAGAAATCATAGCGCCGATAGGTCTTCCATTGCAGCCCGTTGATGAACAGGATCATCTGCGCCGGGTTGGCGTAAAATAGGCAGATATCCGGCGGGTCGAGCCGCGCGCTGCGCAGCGGCGCAACGACCAGCCCATGATACCGCCCCGGCGCGACGCGCGGCATCCCCGCCTGGTGCGCCGCCGCAGCCGCACGGTTCTCGAACCACACGCCCTCCATCTTGCGCCCAGAGGTGTAGATCTCGCCCGGCGCATCGAGCCCGATCACGCTGGAACAGCTCGAAAACTCCGGCACGTTCTCCGTCGTGATGCCGAGCGTGAAGCCGGCCAGCCGCGCCTGCGTGACCAGTTGGCAGGTCGAGAAGGTCTTGCCCCGCGGCGGCCGGCGCAGGCCCGGCACACGCGCCATCTCCTCCAGGTCCTCGAACAGCTTCATCCCGATCGGCAAGGTGCGCAGCCGCAACAGATCGGCGAGTTGTCCCCCCAGCACGGCGATCGCCGCGGCATCGAGCGCAGGCGCGGCAGCCGGCGGCACGGCCCCGGAAGGGGCCGCCGGAGACGGGCCGTCATGAGGCGGCACGGGCACAGTGGACATGGCTTCCTCCTCGGTTCGCCGGCACCGCCAGGGACGCGCCCGGAAACCCCGGGCCGCTCCTGCGCGTGCCGGACCGTTCCCCCTGCAACACCACGGGCGCGCGAAACGTGCAAGAACCCGGACGTCCGCAGGGCAATCGCGCGCACGACCGGCATGTCACCTCTCCCGCTTGGCGGGAGAGGTCGCCGTGCGCAGCACGGCGGGTGAGGGCATGAGGCACGGGACGCCCTCACCCGGTTCGCTGCGCGAACCGACCTCTCCCGCAAGCGGGAGAGGTGAAGAAGTCACCGCCCACGCCGATTTCCCCGTTCATGCGATTGCCCTGCGGACGTCCGCCCCTCGCCTACCGCCGTGCCAGGATCTCGATCGCGATCACGGTGCCCTCGGCGATGCCGCGCGCCGAATTGCGCTGCCGTTCCGCCATGGCCTCGCCGACCAGCACGGCCATCCCGAGGCGCGGGGGTGCGCCCGCATTTGCGCGGGCGCGCAGGTCGTCGTTGAACGCCTGGACCTTGGCGGTGAGGTCGTGGAACGTGAGGATTTCGAAACCGGCTGCCTCGATCGCGGCCCGGGTTTCCGCCGGGGTGGCGAGGAAGCTCGTTTCCTCCGTGGCGGCCCAGGGCAGCGGGTAGCGCGGTGGGCCGCTCGGCCCGGCCGCCAGGTTGGACAACGCCAGCACGCCGCCCGGTTTCAGCACCCGCCGCGCCTCGGCGTAGAAGCGGTCCTTGTCCGCGATGTTCATCGCCACGTTCTGCGAGTAGGCGCGATCGAATGCCGCGTCCGGCAACGGCAGGTCGGTGGCGCTGCCGGTCAGGATGCGCACCCGATCGGCGAGCCCGGTGGCCGCGTTCAGCGCCACCGCCGCGGCGCAGAACTCCGGCGTCAGGTCGACCCCGGTGACGTGGCAGCCGGTGCGCGCGGCGATCCAGCGCGCCGGCCCGCCGATGCCGCTGCCGATATCCAGCAGGCGCTCGCCGGGTTGCGGGTCGAGCACGGCCAGCAGTTCCGCCGTCGCGGCGACGCCACGGCCGTGGAAGTGATCGAGCGGGGCGAGGGTTTCCGGCGTGACCGCGACCTCCGCCCCGTGCTCGGCGCGGAGTGCGGCGAGGATGCGCTCGGCGATCTCCTCCCGCGCGTAATGGGCGGTGACGGCGTCGGGTCCGGACATCGCTGCCTCCGTCACGTCAGGATCGGGCGATGGTCCGCCCAGGGCTGCGCCTGCTCGAACGCGGCGGCTGCGGCCAGCACCGACAGGTCGTCGAAGCGCTTGCCGACGACTTGCACGCCCACCGGCAGCCCGGCCTCGGTGAAGCCGCAGGGCACGCTGGCGGCGGGGTTCCAGGCCATGTTGAACGGGTAGGAGAATTCCGCCCACTGCACCCAGTCCCAGTCCTGCTGCGGCCAGTGTTCGGGGTTCAGCCGCTCGGCCGGGAAGGCCGCCACCGAGACGGCGGGCGTCAGCAGCAGGTCCCAGTTCTCGAACCAGCGGTGGACGGCGGCGACGTAGGCGTATTTGCGTTCGCGCGCGTGCTGGTAGGCGTCGATCGTGACGCGCTCCCCGGCGCGGATGCAGGCCACCAGGCCGGGGTCCATGCGGTCCTCCCATTCCGGCAGCCTAGCCGCGAGCCGGGTGAGGTGCGCCGGCCAGAACAGCCGGACCAGCTCCGGCCCCTGCGGCCCCCAGGGGACCGGCACTTCCTCTACCACCGCGCCCAGCTCGGCGAAGCGGCGCGCCGCAGCGGCGACCAGGACGGCGACCTCCGGATCGACCCGCGCGTGCCCCAGGTCGGGGCTGTAGGCGATCCGCTTGCCGCGCACGCCCTCAGCGAGCCGCCCCAGGTAGTCCGCCGGCCCGGCTTCGAGGGTCGTGTGATCGAGCGGATGCGGCCCGGCGGTCACCCCCAGGAACAGCGCCGCATCCGCCACTGTGCGCGTGATCGGCCCGTTGTGGGAGGTATAGTCGCCGGCCGAAACCGGGTAGGCGGGGATGCGCCCGAAGCTCGGCTTCAGCCCGAACACGCCGCAGAAATGCGCCGGCATGCGGATCGACCCCGCCCCGTCGCTGCCGTGGTGCAGCGGCCCGAACCCGGCCGCCGCCGCCGCCGCCGCCCCGGCGGAGGACGCGCCGGCGTTGTAGCCGTGCTTCCAGGGGTTGTGCGTGACGCCAGTCAGCGGCGACTGGCTCACCCCCTTCCAGCCGAATTCCGACGTGGTGGTCTTGCCCAGCACGATCGCCCCGGCCGCGACCAGCCGGGTGACCATCGGCGTGTCCTCGGCCGGCTGGTTGTCGGCCATGATCTTGCTGCCGAACCGGGTCGGCATGTCCTTGGTGATCGCGAGGTCCTTGATCGTCACCGGCACGCCGTGCAGCGGCCCGATCGGCCCGCCGCCGAGCAGCGCCGCCTCCGCCGCGCGCGCCGCGTCCATCGCCCGCTCGGGGGCGAGATGCGCGAAGGCGTTGACGCGGGGATCGAGCGCGGCGATGCGCGCCAGCACGCCGCCCACCGCCTCCATCGGGGAGATTTTCTTCGTGCGGATCAATTCGGCAAGTCGGATCGCCGGGGTGTAGCCAAGCTCGTCGTGGGTCATGGATCGTTCCGTTTTTAATAGGTCGCACGCCCACCGGAGACATCGAACACCGCGCCGGTGGAGAAGCTCGCTTCCTCCGAGGCGAGCCAGCACACGAGGGCGGCCACCTCCTCCACCCGGCCGAACCGGCCGAGCGGGATCTTGGACAGCATGTAGTCGATGTGGTGCGGTGTCATCTGGTCGAAGATCGCCGTGCGCACCGCTGCCGGCGTGACGCAGTTCACCCGGATCTCGGTCCCCGCCAGCTCCTTGCCGAGCGACTTGGTGAACCCGATCACCCCCGCCTTGGATGCCGAATAGGCCGCCGCGTACGGATTGCCCTCCTTGCCGGCGATGGAGGCGATGTTGACGATCCGCCCGTAGCCGTTCCGTTGCATGTGCGGGATGACGGCGCGGTTGCAATAGAAAACGCCGTTCAGGTTGACGGCGATCACCCGGTTCCACTCCGCGATCGGGTATTCCGCCACCGGTCCGTTGGGGCCGGAGATGCCGGCATTGGCGACCAGGATGTCGATCCGGCCGAGCAGCGCCGTCGTCGCGGCCTCCGCGGCGCGGGCGACCGCGTCGGCATCCGTCACGTCAAGGACCACGCTATGCACCGGCCCGGCGGTCGCGGCGAAGGACGCGTCGAGCGCGGCGGCGGTCTGCGCCAGCGCCGCCGCGTCATGATCCCACAGGCTGAGGCGCGCGCCCTCGGCGGCGAGCCGCTCGGCGATCCCCCGACCGATGCCCGCCGCGCTGCCGGTGACGACAGCCGTGCGTCCCGCGAACCGTCCCGTCATGCCACCCCCGAATGTCGACCGGACCCTATCAAAAGCCGCCGCGCGGCCTGCGGCAAGGGCCATCGTCGTCAGGGCGATCAGGTGAACCTCCGGCGCGTCACCTCTCCCGCACTGCGGGAGAGGTCGCCGTGCGCAGCAGGACGGGTGAGGGCATGAGGCACGGCGCCCTCACCCGGTTCGCTGCGCGAACCGACCTCTCCCGCAAGCGGGAGAGGTGAAGGAGTTGGCCATCCGCGCCGATGGTCCGATTCACCCGATTGCGCCGCCGTCTTCCCGGCGCGGGCTTGGCGCAGGCGGCGAAGGCGGGCTAGTCTGTCCTCAATCAATCCGATCCAGGGAGGAAATCGCATGCATCGCCTCAAGCGCCTGCTCCGCAGGACGCGCCTTGCCGCCACGGTTGCGCTCGGCCTGGCCTTGCCGCTGGTCGCGCCGCTGCCGGCACAGGCGGCGCCGTCCGGCAAGCCGCTCACCATCGGGTTTTCCATGTCGCTCACCGGCGGGCTGGCGGCGAACGGCCGCGCGGCGCTGCTGGCGATGCAGATCTGGGCGCAGCAGGCCAACGCCAGGGACGGGCTGCTGGGGCGGCCGGTGAAACTCATCTATTACGACGACCAGTCGAACCCGGCGCTGGTGCCGGGATCTACACCAAGCTGCTCGACGTCGATCATGTCGATCTCGTGGTCAGCTCCTACGCCACCAACATGATCGCGCCGGCGATGCCGATCATCATGGCGCATCATCGCACCTTCCTCGGCCTGCTCGGCCTCGCGGTGAACAGCCAGTTCAAATACGATCGGTATTTCTCGATCGTCCCCACCGGCGGCATGCACCCGAAACAAAGCCTGTCGGTGCCGTTCTTCGCCGTGGCCGACGCGATGTCGCCGAAGCCGAAGACCATCGCCCTGGTCGGCGCCGATGCGGAATTCCCGAAGAACGCGATCGACGGGGCGCTGCAGCTTGCCAAGAAGGACGGGATGCAGGTCGTCTACAACCAGACCTACCCGCCGAACACCGCCGATTTCACCCCGATCGTGCACGCGATCGCGGCGCGCCACCCGGACGTCGTGATGGTCGCGTCCTATCCGCCGGATTCCGTCGGGATGGTGCGCGCGGCAGCGGAGGTCGGGCTGAAGACGCGCCTGTTCGGCGGCGACATGGTCGGGCTGCAATCGACGCCGATCAAGGCCTCGCTCGGGCCGCTGCTGAACGGCATCACCGACTACGACTTCTGGCTTCCGGTGAAGGGCTATGCCACGCCGGCGGCGATGGCGTTCCTGAAAATCTACCAGGCCCAGGCCGCCAAGGAAGGCGTCGATCCGCTCGGCTACTACCTGCCGCCGTTCGCCTATTCGGACATGCAGGTGCTGGCCGACGCGGTGAGCGCAACCAAGAGCACCGACGACGCCAAGCTCGCGGCCTATATGCGCGATCACACGTTCGATACCGTGGTGGGGCAGATCGCGTTCGGTCCGAATGGGGAATGGAAGGCGCCGCGCGTGCTGGAGGCGCAGTTCCAGGGCGTGAAGGGCCACGACGTGGCGCAGTTCAAGAACCCGAAGACCGAGGTGATCCTGTACCCGCCGGCGAACAAGTCCGGGACCCTGCAAACCCCGTACGACGGCGCGAAGCACTGACCTGAGGAAGCACGGCCAGGGGGGCGCTCCCCCTGGCCCCCCCACACGCACGGAACCAAAAGAACGGGGTCCAGGGGACTACCAGGGGGCTTCGCGGCATAGCTGAACGATGCCGTCAATCGCTTCTGCAACGATGGGATGGCCGTCTGGATAGGCGACGAACCCGAGCTTATGCGTCTCTTTCCTCCGGATTCTGATCCAACAACGATGACAGCCATCCAGGTTTCCAACAAAACTCGAACTTCTGCCTTGCTCCTCACGCTCGAAATGGAAATCCGCATTGAGCGTGACGCAGATACGCGCTTCGGCTCTAGCTCGCTATAGGATGTCCGCATCATCGGCACGACCCATGCCAATATCGGACCCATGGACCACGTCTCAGCCAGCCTTTGCAAGCAAACCGGCGGTTGACCGCAGCAAGCCCTGATCGAGCAGCAGGCGTTCTACGCTGAATGTCTTCCGGTCGTAGCGGCGCGAGGTTGAGCGTGATCTGTTCGATGTGCTGGTGGTGAATGTGACGTTCGGCCGCATGGGCAACGGATGGGCGGACGATCCGCCATGCGATGGCTGATGACGCGGCGACCGAGCGCTTTGTGCGGCGTGCTCTGGCCAAGCGGGCGGGCACCGAGAAGCGTTGCGGCGCAGTTTATTGTGTCGTCGGATCGTCGGGTTTCGATGATTTGAGGCGACCGTCTCCAGGTTGATTAAACAGATATTAACCGCCTTACCCCGCTTCACAGCAGTCGGGTCGCCGCCGTTGGGGCGATACAGAATGAGCCGTCATTGGGCAGCGGTGAGTCGTGCGCCGGTCGGCCACGCGCTCGACGGGTACCGTCACGGAATGTTCTCGACGATCATCTCCCAGACGTCGTGGCCTTTGCCGTGCAGCATTGCCTTGGCGCTATAGACCGCCATCCCGACGATGGCCTCCGGTGAAACAAATGGCGACGGCGGCGTCACCAGCTGCATTGGTTTCACTTTCACATGCAGCACCGCCGGACCGGGCTGTGCAAGCCAGGTTCCGATGGCGTCCTCAAGTTCCCCTGCCTTCGAGACCATGCTTCCCCAAAAGCCCATTGCGCGTGCAACGTCGCCGAAGTTCGGATTCTTCAAATCTGTGTATACCGGCTCCAGGCCCGCTGCTTTCTGCTCGAGCTCGATGAAGCCGAGGGCGCCGTTGTCGTATACGACGATCTTGATCGGCAAATCCTCCTGGACCGTGGTCAGGAGATCATCCAGCAGCATGGAGAACCCGCCATCGCCAGCGAGACAGATGACCTGTCGGCCGGGCTGGCACTTTTGTAATCCGAGTGCCGATGCCATCCCGTCCGCCATCGTGCCGTGGAGCAGGCTTCCAAAGGTTCGACGCTTGCCGCCGGTGTCGATATGGCGAAGCATCCAGACCAGGGGCGTGCCGTCGTCCGCCGCGAAAAGCGCGTCGTCGGCAGCGTGCTTGTTGATGAGCTTGGTCAGGTAGGTTCCGGAAATGGCGGCGTCCGGACCCGATATGGTTTCCGCATTTGCCGTTTCCACGTCCTTTCGGTGGCGCTCCACATGGGCCGCCAGGAACGGGTTGTCCTCGTGTTGTGCGAGACGCGGCAGCAGGGCATCGAGGGTGGTCTTGATATCGCCCACGGCCCCGATCGTCACAGGATGCCGCCGTCCGATATGCGTTGGATCGGCATCAATCTGAATGATGGTTGCCTTATCCGGATAGAACTGGGTCCAGGCGAAATCCGCGCCGAGCAGAAGCAGCACGTCGCAATCGAGGACGGCGTGATAGCCCGCGGCCCCGCCGATAATACCGGTCATGCCGACGTTGTAGGGATTGTTGTATTCGAGGAAGTCCTTGCCACGAGACGTATGCGCCATGGGCGCCTTCAGGCGCGCTGCCGTGGCGACCAACTCGTCATGCGCCCCGGCGCAGCCAGCGCCCGCATAGATCGTGATTGCCTTGCTCCGGTTGAGAATGGCGGCAATCTCGTCGAGGTCCGCGTCGCTCGGGCGAACGAGCGGGCGGCGTACATGGACGGCATAGGGCGGTTCGTCGTGCGCTTCGGCATTGGCGACATCTGCTGGCACAACGAGGACGGCCACGCCCCGTCTCGTCAGTGCTGCTTGGCAGGCCGCGACCGTCTTGCGGCGGGCCTGCTCCGGCGTGAGGATCATCTCGCAGAAGACGCTGCAGCCCTGGTACACAGCTTCGAAATCGACCTCCTGGATCGATTCGAACCCCAGGTCGTGCCGCACGATCTGGCTTGCGATCAGAATGACAGGCGCTCGGTTACGGTTGGCTTCATAGAGGCCGTTGATGAAGTGGAGACCACCGGGGCCACACGAGCCTGCGCAGGCCGTAAGACGGCCCGTGAGCTGCGCTTCGGCGCCCGCCGCGAAGGCGCCGGCCTCCTCATGCCGCATGTGCACCCAATCGATCTCGCTGCGGGCAATGGCGTGAGCGATCCGATTCAGCGTGTCTCCGACTATGCCATAGCAGGTCTTCACGCCGGCTGCCTGAAGCGTTTCGACCAGTATCTCGGCCACTCTCTTGCTCATGTCGGTACCTCGCGTTTCGCTACTTCATGTCCACGCCGTAGAGCGCCTTGGTGAGGACTTTCGATTTCGATCCGCATTGAACACACGCGCAACGGCCGCACCGCCCAAGCACCCAGGCTTCTCGCTCGGAGCCTGCGCCAGGCTCCGTCCTCGACCCATCCCCCCGATGGGGGATTAAGCCCGGATTCCCCGGATGAAGGGCTTCTTCGCCGGCCACGAGGGCAGCATATGCCCCGATCCCTCCGTCCCGCAACGGCCGATCGCTGGTGAAGTCAGCAGAGAGCTGCCGCTCGGGCGATGAACGCCGGGAGTGCGGGAATCTGAGCGGAAATTCCACATCGGGCCGCACGTCTCTTGCCGTCGCTAGCATCGGCTCGGCGTGGGCGGAACTGCTTAACATCGGCTCGGCGGAAGCACGCTTTCATCCAGCTTCCGCGCAGCGAATTCCGGCGCCTGACGGATACCCTCCAGTCCCGGTTCCGGATATTCGCGGCGCAGATCGTCCCGGTCCGGCTGGGAGTCTTCCTTCTCTGCGATCTCTGGTCCTCTGCGACCTCTGCATTGAACACCCCGGATTGCCCCGCATTCTGGCAATCGAACTCAGGGCCCGCCGGTGCCGCTCACCTCGCAACGCCGAAGTGGCGGGAAAGCCGGCTCCTCAACGCAGAGGTCGCAGAGGACCAGAGATCGCAGAGAAGCACCAGGGAGTCCCGAAGCCACCTAGCGGCACGCACGCACCTAATTTATCGCCGCTGCACCGCAAGCCATCCCTGTTCAGAACGGCTTCAGCACAACGTCCAGCGCGTCCCGGATCCTCCGCTTCACTTCGTCATTCTCGGCGAAAGACGCAACCCACTTCCCCAACTGATGCACCCCCAGCGTCGCAAGGTCGAACGGGTTGAGAACGTACCCCTCCACCGGTACCGGCGCCGCCCGCGCGTGCTCGCTCCCAAGCCGAGGCATCGCATCCGCCCGCACCAGCGGCGTCATCACCCGCGTCGGGATCCGCGCGAAATCGTCCGACTGCGGCACTCGGACTTGCACCGCGCGACCAGATCGGCGTTCAGGTTCAGGTTCACGGGGCGTTTCGGCGCTGAATGGTCAAAGCCCACGGCCGCCTCCTGTGCGCAAGCCTGCGCAAATCAGCCCACCACGCCTGCCCGCGCAAGCGCATCGCGCACCGCCGAGGCCCGCAGGCGGTGCACGGACGCCGATGCAGCGGCGTTGAGTCTGCCCCCGATCTTCAAGCTCCGAGCGTACGCCGACGCCCCAAACGCCCCAGCCAGCGCACACCCGGAGGATTCGCGCTCTTCTACCCCCGATCCGCCGGGATGGCAGCGAGACCGCCACATCGCGCCGTCAGGCAGTCGGCCTCGAGCCATCAGCCGAACGGACCGCACCCGGCCGCCCCCCCTCCCCAACGAACCCTGCCTGTCGGGCGACGGTGAAAACTGGTCCGGTGGCGACAGTGAAATCTGGTCCCCCCCTGGTGAGGAGGGACTGGGATGGAAGTGTCGCATGAAGCGGCAGACTTGCCGCGGTTGGCACAACCGCGGGGGACGCTGGTGGAAACGCCGGAGGCAGTGGCAGCGATGGTTCGGCTGCAAGAGCTTGGCTGGGGGACGCGGCGGATCGCGCGCGAGCTTGGGTGCAGCCGGACAACGGTGCGACACTATCTGGTGCAGGGCGAATGGCATGGCTACCGCCGCTGCGGCCGACGCTCGAAGCTGGCCGATGAGACGGCGTGGCTGCGCGAGCGACTGATCCGCCACCAGGGCAACGCCGACGTGGTGCGTCAGGACCTGGTGCGGGAGCACGGCATTGCGGTGTCACTGCGCACGCTGGAGCGAGCGGTGGCGCCGTTCCGGCAGGAGCTGGCGGCGAAGGCGCGGGCGACGCTGCGGTTCGAGACGCCGCCCGGGCGTCAGTTGCAGATCGATTTCGGCCAGAAGCGCGTGCCGATCGGTGGCGTGGCGGTGCCGGTGTTTCTGTTTGTGGCGACGCTGGGCTACTCGCGTCTGTTGTATGCGCAGCCGTTCCGCCACGAGCGGCAGTCGGCATGGCTGGCCGGTCTGGAAGCGGCGTTTCACCACTTTGGCGGAGTGCCGCGGGAAGTGCTGCTGGACAACGCGCGGGCCTTGGTGGAGCACCACGATGCGGCGACGCGCGAAGTGCGGTTCAACGCGCGGCTGCTGGCGTTTGCCCGCTATTGGGATTTCATGCCGCGCGCCTGTGCGCCGTACCGGGCGCGGACGAAAGGCAAGGACGAGCGGGGCGTCGGCTATGTGAAGCACAACGCGCTGGCCGGCCACGGCTTCGACAGTTGGGCGGCGATGGAGGGGCATCTTGCACGCTGGATGCGCGAGGTGGCCGATCTGCGCCGGCACGGCACGACCGAAGAAGCGCCGCGTGTCCGCTTCGACCGCGACGAAGCCGCCGCCCTGCGTCCGCTGAACGGCCGCCCGCCGTTCCAGCAGGTGCGCGAGCTGGTGCGGGTGGTCGGCTCGGAATGCAGCATCGAATTGGACACCAACAGCTACAGCGTGCCGTGGCGGCTGATCGGCAAACGGGTGGCAGTCATTGCCAGCGGCGGGCGCGTGGCGATCCGGCATGACGGCATCGAGGTTGCTGCGCACGCCGAAGCTGCCGGCCGCCGGCAGCGGGTGATCGACCCCGGGCACTACCATGGCACGCCCGGGCTTGCCCGGCCGGCGCCTCCACCGGAGCTGGCCGAGGCAATGCCGTCGCCGGCGCTGCTGCGGCCGTTGGCGGACTACGAGCAGGCGATCGGGGGCGGCTGGTGATGGCGCCCGATCATGCCACGCTGACCGCCTGGCTGAGCCGGCTGCGGCTGACCGCGATCCGCGATCAGTTGGACAGCCTGCTCGACGAGGCCGCACGCAAGGAGCTGACCCTGCGCGAGGCGGTCGCCTTCCTGTGCGAGCGAGAGATTGCCCGCCGCGAGGACCGCCGCATCGAGATGGGGAGCAAAATCGCGCACTTCCCGACGGTACGCGAACTGGACGGGTTCGACTTTGCCGCCCAGCCCTCGATCGACCCCGGGCAGATCCGCGACCTCGCCGTCTGCCGCTGGGTGGCGCACGGCGACGCGCTGTTGCTGCTCGGCCCGCCCGGCGTCGGTAAGACGCACCTGGCGATCGCGCTCGGCCGGGCAGCGATCCGAGAGGGCTACTCTGTATTGTTCGTGACCGCCCCAGCCCTGGTCGCAGGTCTCGCCAAGGCGCATGCCGAGGGCCGGCTGGAAGAGCGGCTGGCGTTCTACGCCAAGCCCAAGCTGCTGATCGTCGACGAACTCGGCTACCTGCCGTTCGACCCGAATGCGGCACACCTGTTCTTCCAACTGGTCTCGCGCCGCTACGAGCGCGGCAGCCTGCTGCTGACCTCGAACCGCTCGGTGGCGGAGTGGGGAACGGTGTTCGGCGATCCGGTGGTGGCGACTGCCATCCTCGACCGGCTGCTGCACCACAGCCATGTCGTGACCATTCGCGGCGACAGCTACCGGCTGCGCGAGAAGCGCCGCGCCGGGCTGATCGGGCAGACGGCGCCGGCGGCATGACCCGGGCATATCGTCACGTAACGGAATACAAGGGAAACCCCGGCCATGGGACGCAAGCCGGAGGGCGATCAGGCACTGACCGGTGCCGAGCGCCAGGCCCGCTATCGGGCGCGCCACGCAAGCATGGCGGAACCGCCACCACAACCCCGCCAGGCACCACCCGCCAAAACCCGGGTCATGACACGGCCGCAGCAATGGGACACAGCACTGGGCACGTTGGTCAGGCTGCAAACCGAGTATGCCGCTTGGCTGGATGTGATGCCGGAAGCTACCCGCGACAGCCCGACCGGCCAGGCCTTGCAGGCCATTGTCGATCTCGACCTGGACGAGTTCATCGCCATCCGGCCGCCACGCGGCTTTGGTCGCGATTAGCGCCACCGGGAGTGCTCCGGTGCCGTCCGTGCCACGCTTGCCCGGGTGGGTCCACAGGCAGACAGGCCTGGCCCGCCGCTCCGACTGCCTCTTGGGGGCGCTCCGCGGCGCGCCAGGCCTGTCTGCCTGTGGACTACCCGGACAAGCCCGCGCCGCCGTCGACTTGGGACATCATTGCAATCCGGGTGGCCCAGATTTGGATGTCGTCACCGGACCAGTTTTGGATGTCGCTTGACACCTGCCGCGACGGGACCGCCACAGCACTGGCCGCAAGCCCGGCCGCCCCCCGCTCGTGCCCCCGCTTGCCGCCGCCACGCCAACTCTCCCATAACCCACCGCATGTCCCTCGCCGACAGCGCCCGCCTTGTCCTCGCCCCCCCCCATCCCGCCGGCCGGCCGTTCCTGGCGGGCGGCGCGGTGGCCTTCGTGCTCGGCCTGGTCCTGGCGCACTGGTTGGCCTGGCTGGCCGCGATCTTCCTCCTGTTTTCGCTCTATTTCTTCCGCGATCCCGAACGCGTGCCCCCCGCCCGGCCCGGGGTGCTGGTCGCCCCTGCCGACGGCAAGGTGGTCGCGGTCGCCCCCGCCGTGCCGCCGCCCGAACTCGGCCTCGGCCCGGCGCCGCGCTGGCGCGTCGGGATTTTCCTCTCGGTGCTTGATGTACACGTGAACCGCGTCCCCGCCGACGGCACCGTCACCCGCATCGCCTACCGCCACGGCACTTTCGTCAACGCGAGCCTCGACAAGGCCTCCGACGACAACGAACGCAACGCGCTCGCCATCCGCCTGCCGGACGGGCGGGAGATCGCGGTGGTCCAGATCGCCGGCCTGATCGCCCGCCGCATCCTGTGCTATGTCCGCGAAGGCGACGCGGTGCACGCCGGCGCGCGCTTCGGCATCATCCGATTCGGCAGCAGGACCGACCTCTACCTGCCCGAAGGTGTGCGCCCCCTGGTGGCGGAGGGCCAGACCATGATCGGCGGTGAGACGGTGGTCGCGGAGCTTGGGCTGTGAGCCCAAAGGCACGCACGTGAGCCTCGTGCCCGGTCCCGGCTGGACCGACCCCGCCCTCCACGGTGGCGAGGGTCCGCCGCGCGGCATGCCGAAGCGCCGGCTGCCGGGCCGGCAGCGCCCGCGCGTCAGGCCGCGCTACAAAGGGCCGTCGTTCAACCGGATCGTGCCCAACATCCTGACCCTGCTCGGGCTGTCGTCGGGGCTGACCGGGCTGCGCTTCGCGCTCGGTGGGCATTTCGGCCCGGCGGCGGTGGCGATCGTGCTGGCCGGCGCGATCGACGGGCTGGACGGGCGCATCGCCCGGCTGCTCAAGGGTGTCTCCCGCTTCGGCGCCGAGTTCGACAGCCTGACCGATTTCCTCTGCTTCGGCGTGGCCCCGGCCTTCATCGTCTATCTGTGGTCGCTGAAACGGCTGGGCGGCGTCGGGTTCATCCCGTGCCTGATGTTCGCGGTGTGCATGGCGCTGCGGCTCGCGCGCTTCAACGCCGCCATGGAAGGGGCGCCGCGGCCGGCCTATGCGTATAATTTCTTTACCGGCATACCCGCGCCGGCCGGCGCAGGCCTCGCGCTGTTCCCGCTGTTCCTGGGGCTCGAGGGCCAGGCCCAGCACGTCGCCTGGCTGGTGACCCTGGCGCAAAGTCCGCTGTTCACTGCCCCGGTGCTGGCCGGCACGGCGCTGCTCTGCGTGTCCACCCTGCCGATCTGGAGCTTCAAGAACTTCAAAATACCAGCCGACTACGTGCTGCCGATGCTACTTGGCGTCGGGTTGTTCTTCGCGGTTCTGGTCGCGGACCCGTGGGGCGCGCTGGCAGCCGCCGGCCTGATCTACCTCGGGATGCTGCCGTTCAGCCTGCGCAGCTTCCACCGCCTGCGCCGCGAGGCCGAGGACGAGCCGGAGGGCTGATCCGCACCTCGGGCGCACCGGCCCGGATCGGCCCTCGGATCAGCCTCAGGCGCATCAGCCCGGGGCGCATCAGCCCGGGGCGCATCAGCCCGGGGCGCGCCAGCCCGGATCACGGCCCGGGGTCGGCAGCCGGGCGGTCAAGATGGTGCCGGTGGTCGATTCCGTCACGAACAGGGTGCGCCGGTCCGCGCCGCCGAAAGCGATATTGGTGGTCATGGGGCCCTGGCACGACCGCAGCCGGTACAGCGGCTCGCCCAGGCGGGAGAACACCCAGACGGCTCCCATCCGCGCATGCGCGACCACCAGGTTGTCCTCGGCGTCGAGCAGGATCCCGTCCGGGCCGCCGCCCGGACCGCCGGACATCTGGATGAAGGTGCCGACCCGGCCGGGCATCCGCTCGGGGCCGAGCAGCGGCACGTGCCAGATCGCGTTTGCCCGCGTCACCGCCAGCAGCACGGCGGTTTCGTCGGCGGTCAGCGCGAGGCCGTTGGGGCTCGGCACGTTGTCGAGCAGCACCTGCGCCGCGCCCGCGGCCGTGAGCCGCACCAGCCGCCCGGTCGGGTTGTTGAGCCCGGTCTCGCCCTGGTCGGTGAAGTAGATGTCGCCGTTGCGTGCGATCACGAGGTCGTTCGGACCATGCAGCTTCGCCCCGGGCAAATCGCCCAGGACGGTCTCGATCCGGCCGCCGTCGGGATGCACGCGGACGATGCCGCGCAGGCGGTCGGTGACGAAGATCGCGCCGTCGGGGCGGATGCGCAGCCCGTTCGGCCGCCCGTCATACTCCGCCACCACGTCCCAGGCGCCGGCGGGCGAGAGCCGCAGAATGCGCCCGTGTGCGAGCTCGGTGACATAGAGGTTGCCGGCCCGATCGAATCCCGGCCCTTCCAGGAAGCAGTCGACCGCGCGCAGGTGGTGGCGCTGCATCCAGGACGGCCGGTCCGGATAGCGGAGGGCGTCGGGGACGGTGGCGAAGACCTCGGTCTCCAGGATCTGCGGGGGCGGATACATCAGGCGGCCTCCGCCCGCGGGCCGCGCACCAGGCGGCCGGGCAGCGCGCCGGTCGGCACGCCGTCGCGGCGGACCACCTCCCCGGCGACGATCGTCGCCACATAACCCTCCGCCCGCTGGATCAGCCGCCGCCCGCCGGCCGGCAGGTCGTAGACCACCTCGGGCGCGCAGAGGCGCAGCCGGTCGTAGTCGATCAGGTTGAGGTCGGCGCGATACCCCGGCGCCAGCACGCCGCGGTCGCGCAGCCCGAGCGCGCGGGCGTTGTCGCGCGTGATCCGCCGCACCATCCATTCCAGCGGGAACCGCCCGTCCGCACGGTCGCGCGTCCAGTGCGTGAGCCCATAGGTCAGCGCCGAGGCGTCGCACAGCACACCGACATGCGCCCCGCCGTCGCCGAGGCCAAGCAGGGTGTTGGGGTGCGCCATCATCGTCCGCACGGTTTCCAGGTCGCCATGCGCGTAATTGCTGAGCGGGCGGTACAGGATGGTGCGGCCGTCGCGTTCCAGCAGACGGTCGTAGGCAAGCACGGCGGGATCGATCCCCCGCCGGCGCGCCTCGGCCCCCAGGCTGCGCGCGGCCGGGGGTTCGTAGTCCGGCGGGTCGCCGAGCGGGAAGATGCGGTCCCAGTCGCGCAGCCGGCGCATCCGCGCCCCCAGCGCCGAGGCCTCGGCGATCAGTCGCGCCCGCAGGTCCGGATCGCGCAGCGCGGCGAGCCGCCGGGCGAAGGGCAGCGGGGCGATCGGCTGGAAGGCGGGACAGTCGACGAACGGGTGCTGCGAGATCTCGAAGCCGAGCAGGATGCCCGTGGGCCGGGTCAGCACCTGGCCGGTGATGGCCAGGCCCTCGGCATTGGCCGCGGCGATGCCGTCCAGCAGACGGCGCCATTCGTCGGGCTTGGAATCGCGTTCCAGGATCGTCATCGTGAGCGGCCGGCCGGAGCGCGCCGCGAGCCGGCGCAGCATGGCGAATTCCGTGTCCAGCGCGTCATCGAAATCCGCGATCACCTGTAGCCAGCCCTGCCCGGTCGCGCCGACGGCCGCGGCGATGGCGGCGAGCTCGTCCTCCGCCGCGTCCAGGGTGGGGATCGATGCGCCGGCCAGGGTCTTGTGGTTCAGGGTGCGCGAGGTCGAGAACCCGAGCGCGCCGGCCGCGATCCCCTCGGCAGTGAGGCGCGCCATCGCGGCCCGGTCCGCCGCGGTGGCCGGCTCGCGCGCCACCCCGCGCTCCCCCATGACATGCACCCGCAGCGCCGCATGCGGCACCTGGGTGGCAACGTCGAGGTCGAAGCGGCGGGCGGCCAGGGTGTCGAGATACTCGGGAAAGCTGCGCCAGTTCCACGGCAGGCCCTCCGTCAGCACGACCTCGGGGATGTCCTCGACGCCCTCCATGAGCTCGACCAGCCGGGCGCGATCGTCGGGATGGCAGGGGGCGAAGCCGACCCCGCAATTGCCGATCAGCACCGTGGTCACGCCCTGGCAGGACGAGGGCGTGATGTGCTCGGCCCAGGTCACCTGCGCGTCGTAATGCGTGTGCAGGTCGATGAAGCCCGGGGTGACGAGCAGCCCGCGCGCATCGATCTCGATAGCCCCGCGCGCCGCGACGGCGCCGATCGCGGCGATGCGGTCGCCTGCAAGCGCGACGTCGGCCGCGACCGGCGGCCCACCGCTGCCGTCGATGACGGTCGCGTTGCGGATGACAAGGCTCGGTTCCTGGACCATTGTTTTCTCCCGCTTTTTTTCTTCCCGGCCGCTTGTTCGCACCGCCGGGACGGCGCGGCTCAGACCGGCTTGTCGCCCAGCACCGTGACGCGGAAGCCGGAGCGGGTGTGCGGCCAGTAGTCCCAGAGCGCGTGGTGCTGCACGCAGCGGTTGTCCCAGAACGCGACCGAGTTGGCGCGCCAGCGGAAGCGGCACTGGAACAGCGGGTTTTCCATGTGTTCATAGAGGTAGCGCAGGATCCCCTCGCTCTCGTCGCGCGGGATGCCGACGATATGGCGGGTGAAGCCGCGGTTCACATAGAGCGCCTTGCGCCCGGTGACGGGATGGGTGCGCACCACGGGGTGCTCGGCGCGCGGGTAGCTCGGTTTGTCGGCGACGCCGTAGTTGGCATAGAGGCCGCGATAGACGGGTTCGCCATCATGCACCGCGGTGAGACCGTCCAGGTACTGCTTCATTCGATCCGACAGCGCCTCAAAGGCGGCGTACATGCTGGCGAACAGGGTGTCGCCGCCGCGCGGCGGGCAGGTCTTGATGTAGAGGATGCTCCCCAGCGGCGGCAGCAGGTCGCAGGACACGTCCGAGTGCCAGTTCTCGCCGTTGGCGCGCGGGCTGTCCTTGTCGGCGTGGATGATCATCAGTTCCGGATGGCCCGGCGCGTGCGGGGCTGCGGGATGGATGTGCAGCGGTCCGAACTGGCGGCCGAAATCGAGGTGCTGCTGCGGGGTCAGCTCCTGGTCGCGGAAGAAGATCACCTGGTTTTCGGCGAGCGCGCGATGGACTTCGTCGCGCTGGCGGTTCGACGGGTGCCCGAGGTCGACGCCACCGATCTCGGCGCCGATGATCGGCGTGAGCTTGTCGATGGTGATTGTTTCGTAGGGCTCGCCGTCGTCGACGGTGGCCTTGTACCGCGGACCTTGGTTGCCGCGCAGGACGTTCATGGCGGTTCCTCTCTGCGGAGATGCGGGGCGGAGGCTTGTCCCGGTTCGGCCGGTTGTCAACGCGGGGCGGGCTTCCGCGGCCGGCAAGCGGGCGGGCGCCTCACGGAATGCTGATCGGCCGCGTCGTGTTTCCGCCGCTGCGCCGTGCGAGGGTGCCCGCCCTGCCGCGAAGCCACCGACCGCATGCGCATCTCCGTCATCGTCGCCGCCTATAACGCAGCCGCCAGTATCGACCAGGCGCTCGAACTCGGCGCTGGCACAGACGGAGCGCGAGCTTGAAGTCCTGGTGGTCGATGATGCCTCCACGGACGACACTGCGGCGATCGTGGCGGCGCGGGCCGATCCGCGCCTCCGTCTGCTGCGCGCGCCAGTGAATGGGGGGCCGGGCGCCGCCCGCAATCTGGGGCTGGCCGCGGCGCGGGGAGAATGGATCGCGATCCTGGATGCCGACGACCGCTTCCAGCCCGAACGGCTCGAGCGGCTGCTGCGGCTTGCCGCATCGCGCGCGGCCGACATGGTTGCCGACAACCTCCATCTCTGTCCGGACGGCCAACCGAGCGGGCAGCTCATGTTCCCGGCGGGGACGCTGCCCGCCGACGGCCGGCTTGGCGCCACCGCCTTCGTCACCGGCAACACGACCTGGCGCGGGCGCACGCGCCGGGGTTACGGCTACCTGAAGCCGCTGATCCGCCGCGCATTCCTGGAAACCGCGGGTCTGCGCTACGACGATGCGCGGTTCGCCGAAGATTACATCTTCTTCCTCCGCTGCCTGCTGCATGGCGCGCGCTGGGTGGTGACGCCGGAAGCGTGGTACGAGTATGCGATCGCCGCAGGCTCGGCGGCGGTACACCACAACGCCGAGGATTTGGTCCGCCTGATCGGGCACGAACGCGCCTTGCTGGGATCGGCGGCTGCGCAGGGGGACGCGGCGCTGCCGGTCGCCATGCGCCGCCACATCCGCTCCGTGGAGTTGGCGCTGGCCTGGTTTCGTTTCGCCGAGGCGCTCAAGCGGCGAGACCCGGCGGCCGCCGGCGCCGAGATGTTCCGCGATCCGCGCACCATGGCGCATGTGCTGCGGCAGGGCCTGGTCACCGTGCCGCGCGCCCTCGGCCGCCTCGCAGCGCCGCCGCGCTGAGCCCGCTACCTCAGGCTATCTCAGGCCTGCGCGCGGCGTAGCGGCCGCCGCAGGGTGCGCAGTTCCCGCAAGGCGCGGTTTCCTTCCGGGACACAGGCATAACAAACGGTGAAGACAAGATACGAAAGTGCCAGCCCCCAGGCCAGACCAGGCAATCCCCGTCCGATCAGCAGCGCATAAGCCAGCCGGAGGGCCAGGAAAGCGGCGGCACCGGCAATGCACGTCGGATAGACGGCACGCATGAGATCGCCCGCTCGCACCGGCCCCTCGCGCGTCACGGCCCACCAGAGCGATGGGGTCCAGAGCAGGCAACTGAAGCTCGTCCGGGCGGCGGCGACACCGGTCGCGCCCCAGTGCAGTCCGCACAGGACCGCAAGCAGCGACAGCACGGCCCCGAGCGAGTTCCAGCGCACTTCCTGGCGCGGACGGTTCTGGCTGATGAACAGCCAGTTCGTGCTGGTGTTGACGGGTGCCAGCAGGGCGCCAAGGCCGAACCAGACGAACACCGGGGCCGCGCCCGCCCAGCGCGGCCCGAGCAACCGCACGACCAAGGGAAGCGCCATGACGATCGCGTAGACAACCGCCGGCGTGGTGGCGAACAACACCGCACGTACCAGGCGCGTATAGGCGGCGCGATAGCGGTCCGGCTCGTCGACCAGCCGCGATAGCAGCGGCACCGCGACACGCGCGAACGGCGTCGTGATCTGCATGACCGGGCGCAGCATGAGCCGGAAGCCGCGCTCGTAAAGCCCGAGCGGAACGGCTCCCCAGGCCAGGCCGACCAGCACGTTGTCGAGCGTGTAGGATAACGAATGCACGAGCGAGGATGCGGTCACCTGCGAGCCGAACCGCAGCAGGGACCCAAGCCCCGCGACCCGACGCGGCCAGGACGGCCGCCAGCCGGCAAACCACCAGGCGAGACCCAGGGTGGTGAGTGCGTTCGCCGCCTGCATCGCCACCAGCGACCAGTAGCGGAAGCCCAGCATGGCGGCGCCGAGACCCACCCCCGCCGTGACGACCGCCGCCGCCAGATCGATCCCGGCGAGCGGCACGAAGCGCAACCGGCGATTCATCAATGCCATCGGCAACGCGGAACACCCGCCGATGATCAGCAACGCGCCGAGGCAGGCGCTGATCCCCGCCGTGCGCGGCTCGCCATAGAGCCATGCCACCAGCGGCGAGGCCAGGCACACCAGCAGCGCGAGCGCCGAGCCCGCGGCGACGTTGATCCAGAACAGGCCCGACAATTCCGATTGCGAAATCGTGGGGCGCTGTACCACCGCCTCCAGCAGGCCCATGCTGGCGAACAACTGCGCGAACGAGATGATCGGCGCCACCATCGCCACCAGACCGAAATCCCGCGGCGAGAGCAGGCGCGCCAGCAGCACCTGCGTGCCGACCTGCAGCACGAGGCGAAGGCCCTGTGAAACGACGGTCGCGGCGACGCCGTGCACCGAGCGGCGGTGCCACTCGCTGCGATCGACATCCGCGATGGCCTCGCCCGGCGGCCGGTCCTGCAAGTGCCGTACAGCCTGCGGCGGGCGGCGATCGTCTGGCATCCTGGGTCCCGAGGCTCCTGTGCTGTCGCATCCAGTTATCGCTCCCGGCACGCGGGGGGAAAGCGAAAGCACCGTCCGAACGCGGGTATCAATCCTTGTTGATATGGCTGTCACGTGACCGCCCCGGGCCCACCTGCTGGTGGGATCCGCTCGCGGCATCGTGCCATGATGCGGCCGATGCGGCGCGCGGAGGCGACTGAGCTTGATGACCCTCTCCTTCATCGTGTGCACGCACAATGGTGCCGACCGGCTCGAGGGAACACTCGGGTCCATCGCCGCTGCTGTACGCGACGTCGCGGATGTCGAGCTCGTCGTGGTGGACAACGGCTCGCAGGATGCGACGCCCGCCCTGCTCGCGGCATGGCGCGAGCAGGCGCCGCTTCCGGTCACCCTCGTGCATGAACCGCGGCCGGGTCTGGCGGGCGCGCGCAACGCAGGGATTGCGGCTGCGCGGGGCGGTATTCTGGCGTTCACCGATGACGATTGCCGGCTCGGTCCTGGCTACGCGGCAACCTTGCTGGCCCGCTATGCCGGCGACAACCGCCCAGTGATTCGTGGCGGCCGGGTCGAGCTGGGCGATCCGCGCGACCTGCCTTTCACGATCAAGACCGACATGGAACCGGCAGTGTATGACGGTCTCGCGCATCCGGGCGGGTTCATCCACGGCTGCAACATGGCGCTGCGCCGCGACGTGATCGACCGGATCGGCCTGTTCGATCCTGGCTTCGGCGCCGGCGCGCCGTTCAAGGCCGCAGAGGACACCGAATATGTGTACCGCGCCCATCGGGCGGGAATCCGCATCGAATATGTTCCGGATTGTCTCGTCTACCACCACCATGGTCGCCGGCAGCAGGCGGATATTCTGCGCCTGTCACGCATCTATGCCGAGGGAAACGGCGCCCTCTACGCCAAATACCTCCGCGATTCACGGCTGCTGCGCCATCTCTACTGGGACATGAAAGGCTGCGTACGCGAACTGTTCGGCGGCGCGCCAATGGATCAATCCCTGGGCTTCACCTACCGGAGCAACGTGGCGGGCTGCCTGACCGGCATGGTGCGCTATGCCCGCTCCGCCCTCGGCGCGCCGCGCTCAGTCGCCTGACGACGTATCGCTTGAAGCGCTACTCGCCTCGTCGTCGTCCCCGCCTGGCGGTGCGCCGGCGGAGCCACGGGCATCCAAGGCCGCCTGGCACGGCTGTGACAAATTGATGTAGAATTGGCGCAGGCAGGCGGCCTCTCCTCCGCCCATACGATCCAGGCTGGAACAATACTTGCTTGAGTCGCTGCGGCACGCCTGCAACGTGGCCGCGCCGGGATCACCCTCCCGCGCGCTGGCCTGCGCCGTGTTGGCCGCCACCAGGATGGCGACGAGCAACCCCGACCTCGCCAGCCGGCATAGAGGACTGCCCAGGCGTCGTCGTACTCGATGCATCGAACCCCCCGACGGTTGATCCGGGATGACGACCGCGATTAGAGGAGCGCCCGGTCGGCAGGTAAAGGCCGCGGCGCAACACGATTCCTTGAGACAGAATCGCGACGATGTACGGCCGCTTTGCGACATCTGCGTCATTTACAAGCCGAAGTGCATGGTGACGAGCAGAAGGTGTTGGCTTCCACCCGCCGTCCCGAAAGCGCCGGGCGGCTGGGAACTGGTCGAAGACGTGACCGGGCTCGATTGCGTCGTATAGGTGTACTGGGTGGTCAGGCTCATGCGGCGGTTGATCAGCCAGGTCACACCGGCTCCCGCGGTATAGGCGGTCTGTGTGCCCCCATTTTGCAGATAGGCGGCTCGTTCGATTCCGACCTGCGCGTTCAACAGCACGTTGCGCAGATATTCGTGGTCAACCCGCAGCGCCGCCGTCGTGTAGGTGTAGCCGCTACTGATCTGATCCGGGTCCTCGATCGTCCGCAGCAGGGTGGTGGTGACCGTGGTCGTTTCCGTAGGCGTCCAGATCAGAGCCGCCCGCGCGATCGGCGCAACCTGGGTCTTGAATTGCGAGGACTCGAAATATCGGGCCTCCGCCCCTATGAGAAACTGATAGCGCCAGATGCCGTCGTATTGGTAGTCGATGCCCCCCATCGCCAGCACGCTGGAGGAACTCAGCGTCGGCTGACCTGGCTGCTGGTGCGGGAATTCCGATTCGATTCCCTCGACCGTGAACAGCAGCGAGCCCTGGTCGGTTAAGGCATAGCGGAACGAGGTCCCGCCGCGCACTTCGTTGGCGTCACGGAAGCTCTGGTTGGCCGGCTCTCCGGGTATGGTCGCCGAGCCGTATCGAAAAAGAGAGACATCAACGTTTGGTGTAATTTGCAGGCTGCCAAGCCTGAGGCGATACGAGCTCCGGATGTCGTCGACGGTGAACGGGATTGGCGTGGTGGTCGGGGGGGCACCGACGGACGTCGGGCTTTCATGGAGCTGCAGATGTGCGTAAGATAGCGTCAGATCGTCGCGCCCTATCGTATATGCGCCGCCTAGCGCCGCGGTCCAGTCGGTGGTGTTCTGATTGGGCGTGGCGAGATATTGGGTGTTGTTGACGCTGACGTTCGCCCCCAGGGCGTCGCGTCCCCAATCGGAATTGACCGAGAGGCTGGGATTGGTCTCGATCACCGGGCTGCCGCGCCCGCTGCTCAGGTCAAGGACATTGCTGTTGTAGCCGAAGGACTGATCGAGGGAGGACTGCACGAGGAAATCACCGAGCCGGATGCCCCTCTGCTCGTACAGCGGCCGCAGGCGCGAAACGACCGTAACGCCCAGCTCCTCGTCGTATCCCGGCACGCCGACCGGGAATTCACCCGGAACATATTGCGCATAGGCGCGTACGGGCAACGCACCCACAAAGCAGGCGGCTGCCCCCATAAGCAGGCACCGGTACGGACACGGACGGCGTGGGGCGATCGCGTGTCGCCTGGTCTCTTTGCCTGTCAAATTTTTGCCTCACTCCAGTTCGATGATGCGAGCGTTGCGTACTTGTTGGCCGACGCCGCAAAATGTAGCATGGTGAACTCCGCGCGCGGGATATCGCGCAATGATGAACCGGTCGGAACATGGCGTGTTCGAGATCACAAAGTCGCGAGGGGCCTGTCGCTTGGTACGACATCATGCTTTCCTTGATCCTGGGATAACGGATGAGGATTCTCTTGAAATCGATCTCGATGCTGTGGGTTTTGCGACGATTCGCGGACGGTCGGAATGATCGCATCCCCTGCGCCATCGATGTGGGGAGAGATGGCGTTGCCGCCAGGCGCGGCGCCGATGAAGACGTCATCGATCCCGGCGTGCGGTGGCGCATCTACGCGCCTCTTGCGCTGACTGCCGCGATCCTGTCGGGCTGCGCCGCTCCCGGTGCGGACCTTCCGGACCTCCCGCCGGTGCGGACCGGCCAGTATGTGCTGGGGGCCGGAGATCGCATCCGGATCATCACGTTCGGCGCCGAGCAGTTGACGGGCGAGTTCCGGGTCGGCGACAGCGGTGACATCGCGGTCCCGCTGATCGGCACCGTGCACGCCGCCGGTCTCACCTCCAGGGAGCTCGGTCATCGGCTGACTGCGGACCTTGTACGGACCGGCATGTTCAAGCAGCCAAGCGTCGCCGTCGAGGTGGTTGCTTATCGCCCGATTTTCATCCTGGGGGAAGTGAAGAAGCCTGGGCAATATCCGTACCAGCCAGGCATGACGATACTGACTGCGGTCGCCATCGCCGGTGGCTTTACCTATCGCGCGATCGAGAACACGTTCTCCGTCGTCCGCACCATCGGCGGCAGGACGACGGAAGACCGCGCAAATCGGCAGAGCATGCTGCAGCCAGGTGATGTTATTTCGGTATACGAACGTCATTTCTGACCGCCCGCGTCGCGGCGGGCACGTGTTTCCGGCTGCTCAAGACCTCGTGAGATCTTCCCCCCGACGTACCGCGCTTGCCGGATATTCACCTTGTGGTCGAGGGATCGTGAGCCGCAGCCAGGCCATCGAACGTCTATACTGGTCGGCGACGCCGCATTGCATGAGCGCGCTTCCCGCGCCGTCGCGCTGCGGCGCGTCTTGAGCTCCCCGCCGGGAATGCCGGATTGGAGCCGATATGCCGTCCCGTACGGGACGGTCTGAACAGGAGTGTACCGGATGATACCAGCCATGCGTGAGCGCCTTCCGCTCGAGGGCCACGCGGACCCGGTGCTGCGCACTGCCATCGGATCGCGGCGGTCACTCGTGCTCCTGGCAGCGGATCTCCTGGGCTTCGCCATCGCCGCGGTGGTCGCGTTCTCGCTGAGCCTGGCCGTGGAACCCGAGCCGTTCGACCGCGCCTACAGCCATCTCGCGCATCTCGGTACGGCCTGGCACGGGTGGGCGACCTTGCTCGTCCTGGCATGCCTCCTCGCGTATTTCGGAGGCCAGCGGCACTACACCTCGCGGATCCCCTTCTGGATCGAGGCGCAAGCCGTAGTCCGGGGCGCCGCCTTCGCCTTCGTCGCCGACGGGCTGATCTGCGTCGCGGTCTACCACGTTCCTTTCGGCAACGAAGGGATGTTCAGGTGGATACTTTTTGTGCCCACCGGACTGGGCATGCGACAGGCGGCCCGGACGCTGCTTGGCGCCTGCGGGTACTGGGGCCTGCGCACCCTCGTGATCGGCGACACGCTGACCGTCGCCAGCATGAACGCCGCCCTGAGGTCGGAACCGGCGCTCGGCTACGAGCTGATCGGCAGCCTCTCGCCCGACGATGCGCCGCGGTCGGACGACGTCTCCGGCTGGATACGCCTGCTGGCAGCACAACGCGTGCAACTGGTCGTGGTGCTGCTGGGGGATCACGGTGGCCAGAAGATGCGGGCCATCGCGTCTCTACTCGCGCGGGCGCGGGTGCCGCTTGCGGTCGTGCCGGCGATCGACGGCCTGCCGGTACATGGTTTCAGCCAGCAGTATTTCCTCAGCCATGACGTGCTGATGCTGGTCTGCCACAACAACCTGGACCGCCCGTTCGGCCGCATGGCCAAGCTGGTGTTCGATCAGGTGGGCGCGGCCATCCTGCTGTTCCTGCTGGCCCCCCTGCTGCTCGTGCTCGCCTCGCTCGTGCGCCGCGACGGCGGACCGGCCTTCTATCGCCACCGGCGCGTCGGCATGGGCGGGCAAAGTTTCGGCTGTCTCAAGTTCCGCACGATGGTCACGGATTCCGACGTCCTGCTGCGCAAGCTCCTGGCCGCCGATCCCGAGGCGCGGCGCGAATGGTCCGAGCAGCAGAAATTGCGCAACGACCCGCGGGTCACCCGGGTCGGGTCGTTCCTGCGCAGGACCAGCCTCGACGAACTGCCGCAACTCGTGAACGTGCTGCGAGGGGAAATGAGCCTGGTCGGTCCGCGTCCGATCGTCGAGGCGGAAATCCCGCGCTACGGGCACGATATCGATTACTACTACGGCACGAAGCCCGGCATGACCGGGCTCTGGCAGGTCAGCGGCCGGAGCAACATCAGCTATTCGCGACGGGTTCAAATGGACCGTTGGTACGCCCGGAACTGGACCCTCTGGCACGACATCGCGATCCTGCTCAAGACGATTCCGGTCGTCTTCAAGCGCGACGGCGCCGTCTGAGCAGCCGATGCTACCAACGGATCGGTTCGACGTGCCGCCGCGGACGCGCGCTCCGTCAGGCGACGGCCTCCCGCGTCGGTTCCGTGACGGGTCCGGCGGCGGCGGCAACGCGCAGCAGGACGTAGTGCAGCAGCATCGGTTCGGTGAACGTGTGCAGGCCGAATCCCGCATTACGGCAAGCACGCACCATGCCGCCCTCGCGCAACCGGACCCAGAGCGCCGGGTCGATCGGGCGGTCCGCCACACGCAGCACGCCGTCGGTTTCCGCAACCGCAAAGCGGGCATACCGGTCGTGGCTCGCCGTCGCGATGGTCCGCAACAACTCCTGCATGCCCGGCTCCTGCCCGCCGCAGGTCAGTTCCTCGTAGCTCACGGCCACGCGGGGATCGATCTCGGCGACGGCCTGCGCAATCGCGATCCGCAGGTCCTGGTTCGTGACCACCTGCGCCTGGCGCCGCAGCGTGTTCTCCCCGGCGTGCAGCCCGAGCAGGTGCGCGATGTAGGGCACGCCACGCGCCAAAGCGGCGATGGCGTCCTGGATATGCGGCGGGTAGTCGAGCCCCGCGTGGCGTGCCCCGCTGGTCAGGATCTCCTGCACGTCGGCATCCGACAGCAGCGGCAGGTGCACGCCGATCACGTTGCGCTGGATCGAGGGATGGCGTCCGAGCAGTTCTTCCAGGCTGTCCGACACGCCGACGACGAGAATGCTGAGCCGGGCACCGCGATCGGAAACCTGTTTGATCGTGTCGGCAAAGCGGGTGCGCGTGGCGGGATCGGCCACCCGGTCGAACTCATCGACGACCAGCACCAGACGGCCGCCGGACAGGCGGCCCGGCAGCATGGCGATGTCGCGCGGATGCAGCGGGCGCTGCGGCAACGCGGCCTCGCAGCCTTCCAAGGCCGGATCGTCCGCCCCCGGCAGGCTGAGGAACGCGCGCGGCAGATCGCGCGCCAGGCCGCGCATGATCTCGTCGAAGTCGCTGTCCTGGGCGCAGGCGTAGCGTCCCACCATGTAGCCGGACGTGCGCGCCGAGGCGGCGACGAGGTTCACGAGCGAGGTCTTCCCGCGGCCACGATCGCCGTACAGGACGACGTGGGCGCGGTTATAGGCGATTGCCTGCGTGATCAGCGCCAGCTCGGAGGCGCGCCCGGCGAGGCGCCGCGGATTGCGCTGCGGCTGGGTCGGGGTGAAGGCTTCGCGCAACGCCTCCTGCACGGAGTAGGTGGCGCCCGGCGCTGCGGCTGCCGGCGGCGTGGGCGGCGTCCGCATCGCGCCCCGGGGAAGTTCCCGTGGGAGCCGGCGAACCGGCGTCGTCCTGCGGCGGCCAAACAGACTGAACATCGTGACGATCGTTCCCTTGGTGATCCGCGATCGACGTCGGCGCGGGGGCGCGGAACGGCACGGGGCGTCCCGTGCGGCTCTCTATATCGCGATCACGCGACGGGCTGACACGGCCATGCGCATCACATTCGTGAATGGCCTGTATCCACCCCACGGCGGCGCCGGGGCTGAGAACACATTGCGCATGCTTGCAGGCGCGCTCACGTCCCGCGGCCACGCATGTTCGATCGTCACCCTTACGCCCGAGCCGCATGCGACGGAAGGTGAAGTGGACGGCATCCCTGTCGCGTACCTGCCGCTGGCCAATGTCTACTGGCCGCACGGGGCGCGGCGCCCTGCCCTGCTGCGGCCGATGTTCCAGCTGCTCGATGCCTTCAACCCGATGATGTTGCGCCGGCTCTCGCGCGTACTGGCGGCCTGGCGACCAGACGTCGTCAACTGCCACAACCTGCAAGGGTTTTCGGCGGCGGCGTGGCTCGCGGCCGCGCGGCTCGGCATTCCGGTCGTGCAAACGGTGCACGACTACTACCTCGGCTGTCCGCGCAGCGCGATGTGGCGGCCCGGACGCGGCAATTGTGCGCGACCGTGTCCCGAATGCCGGACGTTTTCACTGCCGCGGCGGCACTTGTCGCGACTCCCGGCGGCTATCACCGCAGTAAGCCACCGCATGTTCGACCGGTTGGCGGCGGCGGGCGTCTTTCCGGATGCGATGACGCAGGAGCAGCCGGTACGGATCATCCGTGGTAATAATGGTGCAATGATCGCACCACCCGTGGCCGCGCCGCGCGGCGACGGCCTGCGGCTCGGCTTCATGGGCCGGCTGGAACCGGCGAAGGGCCTGGAAAACCTGCTCGATGCGCTGCAGGGCCTGCCGGCCCCGCATGTGAGCCTGTCGGTGGCCGGAACCGGCCGGCCGGACTACGTCGCCGGGCTGCACGCGCATGCCGCCGGGCGCGGCAATATCGCGTTCCTCGGCCATGTTCGCCCGGCGGATTTCTTCCCGACGATCGACCTGCTGGTCATTCCGTCCGTGTGGGAAGACCCGTTCCCGCGCGTCTTCCACGAGGCGCTCGCCTACGGCGTGCCGAGCCTGGTGACGCCGCTCGGCGGCCTGCAGGAAGTCGTCCGCCCCGGGGAGACGGGCTTCGTCGCTGCGGGCGCCGATGCGGGCTCCCTGCGCGCCATGCTGACCCGGCTGGCTGCGCAGGGCTGGGATCGCGCCACCTTGCGCCGACAGTGCCGTGCCGCCGCGGCAGCCTACGAACCCGACCGCATCACCGGGCAATACGAAACGGTGCTGCACGCTGCGGCGATGCGGCAACCAATTCCGACGGATGCCGGCGAAGTGTGGCGCGCGCCCGCCGGCCCTTCCTCCCCGCCACGCGTCGCTGCGGATGATATCTGCCATGGGACCTGAACTACTGGCCGCGGGCGGCGTGCTCGCCGTGCTTGCCGTCCATCCGTTCACCACCTACCCGGCGAGCCTCGCCGCCGCGGCACGGCTCGGCGCGCACCGCCCGCTGCATACGGCCGATCCCGGGGCCGATCCCGGGCCGGGCACACGCGTCGCGTTCTGCGTCTGCGCCTACAACGAGGCGCCGATCATCCGCGCCAGGATCGAGAACATGCTGGCGATGCGTGCCGCCATCCCGTCCCTGGAGCTGCTGGTCTATGTCGATGCCGCGTCCGACGGCACGGCGGAGATCGCCCGGGAGTACGCGGATCGGATCACCCTCGTGGTGGGCACGGCACGGCAGGGCAAGACCTTTGGGATGAACACTCTCATCGCCGCGACCGAAGCGGAGTTCGTGGTGTTCTCCGATGCCAATGTCCGTTTCGCGCCCGACGCCATTCCGCGCCTGCTTGCCCCTTTCGCCGATCCGGAGGTGGGGTGCGTGTGCGGACATCTCATCTACACCGGCGCCGACGGCAGCACGACCGCGGCGACCGGTTCGGCCTATTGGCGACTGGAGGAACGGGTCAAGCAGCTCGAAAGCCGCACCGGCTCGACGATGGGAGCCGACGGCTCGATCTTCGCCATCCGCCGCCGGCTGCATCATCCGCCCCCGCCCGACATCATCGACGATATGTTCGTCTCCTTGTCGGTGTTGTGCGACGGCTATCGGATCGTGCGGGCGGCGGATGCGCTCGCTTACGAAGCCACTGTCTCCCGCCCGCGGGAGGAATTCCGCCGCAAGACCCGGATCGCCTGCCAGGCGTTCAACGTGCATCGGCTGTTGCGGCCACGGCTGCGGCGGCTGTCGATGTGGGATCGCTACAAATACACCTCGCACAAGCTGCTGCGATGGCTGTCGGGATATCTGCTGGCGGCCGCCGGCGTGCTGTGCGTCGGCGGCCTCGCCGCGCTCGGCGCCTGGATGATGCTGAGCATCGCCGTGCTGGCCGGCGCCGCGCTGCTGTCGGTCGGGCTGGCCCGGCCGTCGAGCCTGCCGGGCAAGCTGCTGGACATGGCCGCGGCGTTCGCGGCGACATCGCTCGGCGTGCTGCGCTCGTTGCGCGGCGATCGCTTCCAGGTCTGGACGCCGCCCGCCTCCGCCCGCTCGCTCGGCTGAGCCCGGTTTCGCCTCAGAGCGTGAAAAACAATCGAACTTGCGAAAGGATGCCCGTTGTCGTTGCTGGGGTTTTCAGCCCGTCTTGGCGGTCGACGGGCATTCTTTCACAAACTCTCAGGCCTTGTTCAGCACGAGGACGAGCGGTCGCGCGCCCGCCCTGGCGATCGCGCCCAGCGCATCGTGCAGGTCCGCCGGCGTGGTCGCCCCGGCTGCCAGTACCAACACGATCGCATCGACGCCGGTGGCAAGGGAAAATGCGTTGGTGGAAACCCCGACCGGCGCCACGTCGAGCACCACGAGGTTGTATTCCTCCTTCGCCTCGGCCAAGAGGTTCGGCAGATGCGTGGTCTGCAGCAGCCTCGCGGCGCCGGCCTCCGAGCCGCTCACCAGCAGGCAGTCGAGCATCGATAGCGGATCGCGCCGGATCACCTCCATCCAGTGATCGCGTCCGGCCAGCGCATCGGCGAGACCGTTGCTCGGCGGCGCGTCGAGCAGCGCGGCCAGCGACGGCGTCTCCAGATCACCCTCGATCAGCAGGGTGCGCAGCCCGTCGAGCGCCGCCAGCCGCGCAAATGCCGCCGCCACGCTGGAACTGCCCTCGCCGCCGGAGATCGAAACGAACAGCAGGGTCCGCGGCATCGCGCCGCGCCCGACGGCGCGCAACTGCGTCCGCAGCAAGCGCAGGGCTTCGGCAACGGCACCGGATGGCTGTTCGGCCACGAGTCCCGCCAGGGAACCGGTGGCCCCGCGCAAGGATTGCCGCGGGATCACCGTCACTGGCCGCCCCCCGGTTTCCGCGGCCAGGTCCTCGGGATCGAGGACGACGTCATGGGTTCGTCGGCGCAACAGAGTAAGGAAGCCGCCGAACGCCAGGCCACTGACCAGCCCCAGCGCGCCGGCGAACTTGGGTCGCGGGCTTGACGGGAAGGCCGGCGGCGTGGCGAGGCTGACCACCCGCGCGTCCACACCGGAAACGCCGTGGCCGCCGCTCTGCGTTTGATCCGCGCTGATCAGCAGCGACTGATACAATGTGCGCTCCGCATCGGCGTCTTTCTGGTATTGTTGCAGCTTTGCCTGGACGGTGGCGAGCCGGCTCGCCTTTGCCTGCGCGGCGGCGAGCTGCTGGCGCAGGCCGTCCTCCCGCTGCTGCGCGGCCTCTACCTGGGCATGCAGACCCGTCACGGCGCGATGGGTTTCGGTCGCCACCGCTGCCCGCGCTGCCGCAAGCCGCGCTTCCGCAGCCCGCAGCGCCGGATAGCGGGGGCCGTAGGTCTGCGACAATTCGGCGACGCGACGCGCGGCGCTGGCCTCCTGTTCGCGCATCACGGCGATGGTACCCGCGTTCAATCCCTGCACACCGTCCGCCGTGCCGCCGCCGAGCTGCGCCAGGGTCGAGGCCCGGGCGTAGTCGGCCTGCAGCGCCGCCCGGTCTGTGCTGGCGCGGGTCAGCACAGCCGACAGTTCCTGGAGCTGCTGCTGGCCGACGGTCCCGGCATGGGTCTGCACGATCTCATAGGTTTGGCGCGTCTGCTGGATCTTCTGCTCGAGCGCATCGACCCGCGCCCGCACACTCTGCAGGCGCTGACTGAGCGTCGCGTTCGCCGCGGTATTCGCCTGATCGAGGACCGCCTGCTTCTCCGCCATATAGCGGCGGATCAGGTCGTTCACCACCGCGGCGGCGGTCTGGCCGGAGGGCGCGCGGAATTGCACGGTGATGACAAGGCTCTGACCATAATTGTAGACGCTGAGCCTGCGCTGGACGTTGCCGACCACGATATCGTCAACGACCTGCGGCGGGGGTGGTGCCGATTGCCGGATGTCGGGCAGTACCCCGAAGTCAGCGGCAGCTCGGCTGAGCGCCGTCGGCAGCATCCGTGCCAGGTCCAGTTTCAGCCGGGTCAGCAGCGGGGGCGGTCGCAAGGTCGTGTTGAAATTTGGATCGTTCTGCAACTTGAGGTCGCGCACCACGCTGCGGATCAGCGCGGGCGACTGCAAAATCGCGACTTCGCTGCGCACGACGGGCATCGGGTCCGCCAGGACAGGGCTCTTCAGTGCACCCTCGAGCGCCGGAACCGCCACGCTGCGATTGTCGACGGCGACGGCGCCGGACGCCGTGAACTGCTGCGGCAGCAACACCTTGGCACCCACATACCCAAATACGCCGAACGTCAGGGCACAGACGAGCAGCAGTCGCCAGTTGCGACGCAGCGCCTTGAGGCCCTGCGCCGGCCCGATGGAATCGGCGGTAGCCGGGGCGTTGTCCAGCGGGTCCAGACGGTCCGAAATGATTAAATCTGGCATGCGTTCTGGCGACCTCATCAGCGGCGCAGGTCCGGCGCGCAGCACCGCCCGGGCCCGTCTCTAACAGGCTCCGGCACGGTGATCCGGCCACGATCACGTGAGGCGCTACGGTTCCACCCGGTTCCGGCGTAGATATTGGGTCCGACGAGATGCCGATGAAGGACGCCACTCTTGGAAGCCAGCCTCGCCTACTTCGTGCTTGCTCACCGCGGACCGGACCACCTCCGCCTTCTGGTCGAGACGATCGCCGACCCACGTGACCTCGTGATCCTGCATGTCGACCTGAAGTCGATGCTCGGGTTGCGTCCCGAGCGCAGCGGGACATGGACGATGGCGCGCCGCCTTGCGCGCGAGCGGCCGAACGTGATCCTGATGCGGCCGCGCTGCACGAACTGGGGCGGCTGGAGTTTGTCGCAAGTGCTGCTCGATGCGATCGACCTGGCGTTGGCGCGCGCCGGCAATTGGACGCATCTTGTGAACCTGAGCGGGCAGTGCTTTCCCATCAAGCCGCTGGACGCGATCCGCGCCCAGCTCGGCGAATCCCGCGACACGGCATACGTACAGTTACGGCATTTCTCGTCACTGCCGCCGGACGACTGGCATCTGCGCTGGCAACCGATGATCGAACTGCCGCACAAGGCGCTGGCACTACGCGGCCCGCGCCGCCGGCCGGACCGGTTCGAGCTGGAGTACAAAGGCTCCCAATGGTGCATCCTGCCACGCGCTTTCTGCGAATGGCAGCGCCGGGCCCCGATCGCGCACGACGTGCGGCGGTATCTCCGCGGCGCCTTTCTTTCCGATGAACTGCTGATGCAGACCCTGGTGCGCAACAGCCCATGGCGCGGCGAGACGGCTGCCCATTACGGACGCGAGATCATCTGGCCGGGCCCGCGGGTGATGACGATGGCGGACTGGGACTTGCTGCAACAAAGCCCCGCTTTCTACGCGCGCAAATTCGATACCGCCGTCGACGACCGGATCGCGCCCGCGCTGGCGCGCGCGATCGCCTCGCCGGCGTCGCTGCCCTCCGTCGAACGCGCCTGGACCGACCCCTCGCCACACGTCGAGCAGGCTGCCTGAATGCGTGTCGCGCTGATCGACCCATCGCTGTTCACCCTGCCCTACGACGCCAGGCTCGCCGCCGGATTGCGCGCGATCGGCCACGCCGTCAGCCTGCACGGCCGACGGCAGCGCGCCGAGGACGGCGGCGCACTCGAGCCGCCCGTGGTCCCGAGCTTCTATTCCATCGCCGGATTGCCGGCATTGCAGCAATTACCGAAGCCGCTCCGATTGGGGATCAAGGGCATCGACCACCTCGTCTCGATGGCGCGGCTCCGCGGGAAGCTGGCGCGCGAGCGCCCCGACGTCATCCATTTCCAATGGTTGCCTTTGCCGGCTGTGGATTCTCGGTTTCTCGCCGGCTTGCGGTCCCTCGCGCCGCTCGTGCTGACCGTGCACGATTCGAACCCATTCAACGGCAATCCAGCCGCGGGCGTGCAGCAGCATGGGCTGCCGGCGAGCTTCCGCCGGTTCGACCGCCTGATCGTGCACACCGCGCAGGGCCGGGCACGCCTGCAGGAACAGGGCGTGGACGACGACCGGATCGCGATCTTGCCGCACGGGCTCCTGATCAGTCCGAATCACCGGAAGAGCAGCGAGGACGTCGATGGGCGGGAGATCGAATTCCTGCTGTTCGGCAAGTTGAAACCTTACAAGGGCGCCGACCTGCTGATCCAGGCCTTCGCACGGGTGCTGCCGGCCGTGCGGGCGCGGGCGCGGCTGCGCATCATCGGCAAGCCGTACATGGATCTCGCCCCGCTGCGCGATCTGGCAGACCGGCTCGGCGTGGCGGATCGGGTCGCGATCGAACCGCGCTTCGTGACGGATTCCGAAATACCCGACTTGTTCGGGCCGCACAGCGTCGCCGTGTTTCCGTACCGCGAGATCGAAGCCAGCGGCGTGCTCTCGCTCGCCATCGCCCATGCGCGGCCCATACTGGCGAGCCGGTTGGGCGGCTTCGCCGAGACGGTGCGGGACGGGCTGGACGGGCTGCTGGTACCCCCCGGCGACGTGGCCGCGCTGGCGGACGCCATGGCGCGGTTCGTGGGCGACGACGATTTCGTCGCCGCCTGCGCGCGCAATGTCGCCGCCCTGGCCGACGCGATCCCGGACTGGCGCGAGATCGCCTGCCGCACCAGCGCGGTCTATCGCGCTGCCGCGGCGGGCCACGCGCACGGCGGCGGGTTGGTTACCCCTCCGGCCAGCTCTACAGGGCGCGCAGACCGCTCCGCAGCGCCGCCGCGGCCTTCGGCTGGTGTCCGTCCGTGACCTTGGCGTCGTAATCGGACGCATGATAGTCCCAGTAGCAGTCATAGGCGACCGGGCCGCCTGCCGTCATCCACGCCAGCATGTTGCGGATGAAGATCGGGTCGTCGCCACCGCCGTGACCGTCCGGGCGGGTGCCGGTGCCCCATTCGGGAAAGGAGCGCGGCTTGCCGTGTGCGCGCGCGAAATCGCGATGCCGCACGAGGCCGGCCGGATGATGCAGGAGATAGGCCCAGCGCTGCGCGGGGTCGGCGATGCGCGGCCAGGATTCATTATACACATCAAGGCCGATCACATCGACGACGTCATCGCCCGGATAGGCGTCGGCGGTAGGACCGTCGATGATCGCCGCGGTCCAGTCGAACCGGAACCGCGCACCGGCCACACCGCGCATCGTCCGTGCGATCCGGCGCCAGTAGCGCGCGTACGCCGACGCCTGGCCGCGCGCCGTCCACGGGTACCAGCCGCCGTTGAACTCCCATCCGATGCGGACGAACGCATCGGCGTTGCCGCCGGCGACCAGTCGCCGGGCCAGGGTGACGAAATGAGGGTCGAAGGCGCCGTCGGCGCCCTGGGCAAGGGTCGGGTGGCCCTCTCCCACCAGCATCGGCACCGAGATCGCCAGGGTGGTGCCGGGCATCTGCTTCCAGCAGCCGGTGATCCAGCCGGCCTCGTTTTCCATCCCCGACCACGTGTCCATCTGCAGGAAATCAAGCACCACCGCGACCGGCCGACCGAGCCAGGCCTGGTACGCCCGCACCGCCGGAAGCCCGGTACAGCCGGCGCCGCCGTAGACGCCGATCGGCACCTTACGGACTGGCAACGACCGCGCCGCGGTGAGGCCGAGCAGACCGGAAACCGCAAGCCGGCCGAGCCGGCGCCGTGCCGGATCCGCGGGAAGCTCGTCGTCTGTTGCCATATGAACTGGGTCCTCGAGAATGCACGATGGGTCGGGCAAGGAGTGGCATCCGCATCCGGGCTTGCACACCTCCGGCTTCGCGGCGACCGCTTCACGTGTACGGGAGGGTGTGTCGTGCCGTCCGCCGCCAGTCCGCTGGACAACCGGTCATGAGGCCGTTGCTCGCGCATCCCGGGTCGGCCCTGACCGGTCGCGCTGCCCGGCCGGCCAGCGCGCGCTCAGCCGGCCGGGCGCGCGGGCTGACCCCGGCGCGGTTCGTGGGCGCCGTCCTTGCCATCTGCCTGCTGCTGCAGCGCTTTGCCCTTCCGTTCGGCTCGCTGGAACTCAGCGTGGCGGCGCCGCTCGGGCTTCTGCTGGCGGTCTGGGGCCTCGCCGTCGGCATCCTGACCATCGACCGCCGGCGCGCCGCCTGCTTCCTAGGGCTCTGCGCGATGGCGTTCATCGCGACCGCGGTGCACGCCAACGTGCCGGTCGCGATCGCCCCGCGAGTGAGCCTCAATTCTCTGGCCTACTGGCTGATCATCACTGCCTTCGCGATCCTGCGGCTGCGCGAGCCGATGCCGGAGGCGCAGTTCTTCCGCCTGGTCTCGGCCTGGCTGACCGTGGTTGCCGCTGCCGGGGTGCTGGCGTTCGTCGGCCAGTTCGTCGGCCTGACCCTGTTCAGCTTCAGCCATCTCGTGCCGGCCAGGCTTTTAATCGAGGACCAATATGCCGTGGTGATCCCCTTGAAAGGCAGCGGAATCCTGCGGGCGAACGGCTTCTTCCTGGTAGAGCCGTCGGTGTTTTCGCAGTTCATGGCGGTCGGGATCATCATCGAGTACCTCACCTTCCGCCGACCGCTGCGGA
The DNA here is from genome assembly GCA_963832525.1 of uncultured Pseudomonadota bacterium. Lineage (GTDB taxonomy): Bacteria > Pseudomonadota > Alphaproteobacteria > Acetobacterales > Acetobacteraceae > JAJZVS01. Next base: position 3,022,756 of record CAWHUC010000004.1, on the reverse strand, counting down.
TGCTGCTGTATGTGGCCGGGCTGCTGGTCGCGGTATCGGGGACCGGATGGCTGGTGCTGGCTGCCTTCCTGATATCGTTCCTGCCGACCATGCGCCTGCGGCGCCTGCTCCAGGTGCTCGCGCTGGTGGCGGTCTGCGGGGCTGCAATCGTGGCTGCCAGTTTCATCCTGCCGACCATCACGGCGGGCCTGTTCGATCGGGCCGGGGAGCTGTCCCAACCGGGCAGCAGCGGCTACGCGCGCTTCGTGACCCCGTTCATGGCGCTGGGCCGCGTTCTGCACGACGCGCCCTGGACCCTGGCGACCGGCCTCGGCCCGGGGGCCAGCCAGGATCTGCTCCTGCCGTTCAAATACACGCTCAACACACCGGTGAAGATCATGATGGAGTATGGGATTTTCGGGCTGTCGATGTATCTGGGGGTCATACTGGTGGCGCGGCGCTCGGCCCGGCAGAGCGCGCTCCTGGTGCCGCTGATGGTGCTGCTGATGTTCACCGGCGGCTACCAGGAGTTCCCGCCGATCCTGCTTCCGGTCCTGCTGATCGCGACGGTCGCATTGCTCCGCGACGGCGAGACGCCCCGGCAAGTGCCGTCGGCGCGGCATGTCACCGCACGGCTTCCCGCGTAGTTTACGCGCCCTGGCGCGACAATAATGGCTAGATTGGGGCATTCTCTCTTTTTTCACCGGGCGGGTCGGCGCTATACTCACGCCTAGAAACGCGGGTAGGACGCCAGGATGCTCGAAGTTTTTCGGACGCAGGCGCATGGCAGCGTTCCGCGTGCCCCAGCACGCGGCCATTGGGCGCGCGGGCAAGTGTGGGTGCTGATGCTGCTGAGCGCGATCGGCGTCATGGGTGCCGCTGCGCTCTGGATCGAGGCCGGTCTGGTCTACGCAGCCATCGCCTACGCGCTGACGATCGCGCTGCTGTACGGCCTCGTCGTGCGCTTGCTCGGCCGCGGAGTTGCGGAGAACGGCGGCGGTTCGCCGAACCTGGTGCCGCCCCCGGCGGCGCCGCTGCGGCCGACGTCGGAGACCCCACCTCTCCGGCAGTAGGCCCTCGGCAGGGACGCTGCGGTACTCCAATTCGTGCGCCGGAGATGGCTTGCGCGCTGTCCCCTCATCCTTTGGTATGCGGCGCTGCAAGAGGGTGCGGCTGCCGACCCGGTAGGATGGCGAGATGGTCCAGGCGTCGGTCGTGATACCGGCCTATAATGCCGACGCATATATCGAGCGCGCCCTGGCCTCGGCGCTCGGTCAGACCGAACCGGACGTCGAGATACTGGTCGTCGACGACGCCTCGACCGACCGCACCGCCGCCCTGGTGAACTGCATCGCCGCGCGCGACCCGCGCGTGCGCCTGTTACGTGCGACGGTGAACGCCGGTCCAGGTGCGGCGCGCAACCTCGGCCTGGCGCAGGCGCGCGGAGCGTGGATCGCCCTGCTCGATGCCGACGACGGCTTTGCACCCGAGCGGATCGCGGAGTTGTGCACGCTCGGCGAGCGCCACGGCGCCGATCTCGTTGCCGACAACCTGCTTCTCTGCACCGAGGATGGCAACGGCGCCGCGACGCCGATGATCCCGCCGCACCTGCTTGCGGCGCCGAAGCGCATGACGGCAGCCGAATTCGTCACCGGCAACATCGGCAGCCGCCGCACGCCCAGGATCAGCTATGGCTTCATGCACCCCATCCTGCGCCGCAGCTTCATCGCCGCGCACGGGCTGCGCTACGACGAGCGCAACCGTTTCGGTGAGGACTTCCTGTTCTACCTCGCCTGCCTGGCCCGCGGCGCCTGCTGGTGGATCACGCCGGCGCCGCTCTACCACTACACGGTACGCACGGGATCGCTGACCGAGGTGCAGACGGCGGCGGACCTGCTGCGCATCCGCACGGCGGAGCAACGTCTTCTGGAAGACACGCCTTTGCGGACGGACCCGGCATTCCGCCAGGCGCTGCGACGGCACCAGGCGGGGATTGATCGCCGCTATTACTATCGCGCGTTCACCGACGCGCTGAAGGGCCGCACCCTCTCCCGCGCCTTCGCCCTGCTGTTCGACAGCCGCGCCAGCCTGCGCCACATCGCGCTCGAGAGCGCGACGCAGATGCCGGTTATCCTGCACAAGGTGATGCGTGGCGGCTATGGGCGAACCGCGCCGGCGCGCGGCGACGCCGCCGGGGAGGATGAGGCTGGACGTGCAAGCAAGCGGCCGCACCCGGAGCCGTCCGGCCCACCGTTGCCGCCGGCACGATAAAGCGACCGGCACGATAAAGCGACCGGCGAGATAAAGCGACCGGCGAGCGCCCGCCCCGTTTCGCCCGCCAGGCGAACTGGGCCTGCGGCGGTGGCGCTGCAGGCGGCGAGCAGCTCCCTCCCCCCTTGCGGGGTACCTGCGCTCAGCGCGCGGCCACCTGCTCGCCGGGAAGCGTGCCCCAGAAGTCCGCGCGCGGCAGCCAGCCCTGGAACGAGGCCGCCGCGACCCGACACCAGGCCGCACCGGCGTCGCAATGCAGGATCCGCAGAACGACCCCTGGTTCGACCACCGCCACCGGCCGCGCCGTGGCCGCGGCGGCACCGCGCAGTGTGTGACGTCCGTCGATCACGAGCCCGTCGCGGCGGCCGGTCAAGGTCGCCTCGTGCATCCAGCCGCGTGTCCCGTCCGGCATCACGACCTCGCGCCAGACCGCGAACTCACGCGCGATCTCCACCGGCATCCCCAGGCGGTGGTACACCCAGCGAATCGGGTAGCGGAGCCCCGGGCCGGCGCGCAGATCGACCGCGCTCGAACGAAGGGCGGCGAAACGCGGCAGCGGCAAGCCGGTGACGGAGCCGACATCGGCCCGCGCGGCGGGGGGCTGCGGCGGCTCGGGGCGGGTTCGCGGCGCGGGATTGCGAACCGGAGTGGCATGCGCACCCGGGTGGGATGCCCGATCACGCGACGGTTCGGGCGCATGGACCACGGGGAGCGGGGCGCCACCGACGCGCCGCACCGGCGTTCTTGGCGCCGCCATCACCATGGGCGGCGGGGACGGAGGCAGCGGCAGCGCGCCCGCCGGCGACGCTGCCCATGCGCCGCTGCCCGCCGGGCCCCCCAACCCGGCGCCGACGGCCAACAGGAGCAGCGCCACGAGGTAACGGCGCGACGGCATAGCGCACGGAGAGCGGGCGCGAGGAAGGCGGACACGGGGAGAGCGGCGGGGCATGCCGCTTACCTCCCGCGGCGCGGCGAATCGCGTCAAGCGGTCAAAGGCCGACGATCTGCCCGCTTCCCGCCGCGACGAGGAAGCTCGCCACGCCGGCAACCTCCACGCCTGGGCAGAGCGGGGCCGTCTGCAGCCCTTCGGCACGCAAGCCGGACTCGCAGGCGATCAGCCGCACGCCGAGCTCGCGCGCCGCCTCGCGCAATTCGGCGAGCCCCGCGACGCCGGCCGCCTGCACGCGCTGCTCGCGCTCCGCGTCCTCAAGGCCGCCAAGGTCGGCGAGCAGCGCCCGGCAGCCGGCGTTGGTGGCGAACAGCACGACCGACCGCCCGAGCGCTGCCGCACCGGCGGCCAGGACAAAGGCGGCGTGGGCCTTTCCGTGGCTGGGCGAGGCAAGCAGGATGGCGAGCGGCCGGTCGCGCCCGGAGGTCGCCGGCACCGGCGCGGCCGGTTGCGACGAGGTCGGCCCAGGGGAAATAGGCCCAGGGGACATAGGCGCCGGGGGTGGCGGCGTGAACGACATCGGTCCGGGCGGCACGGGTTCAGACCGCACAGGCAGGGGCTGGCGCGGGGTGCCGATGCGCCGACAGGTCGGTGATCGTGGGGTGGGCGCCGCACAAGGCGCAGGCGGGATCGGGGCGCAGCCGGATCGTGCGGAAGCTGCTCGCCAGCGCGTCCCAGATCAACAGCCGACCGGAGAGGCTTTCGCCGATGCCGAGGATCTCCTTGAGCGTCTCGGTGGCCTGCAGGGTCCCCATCACGCCCGTGACGGCGCCGAGCACGCCGGCCTCGGAGCAGCTCGGCACCGTGCCGGGCGGCGGCGGGGCGGGAAACAGGCAGCGGTAGCAAGGGCCGCCCGCGTGTGGCTTGAAGACCGAGAGCTGGCCCTCGAAGCGTAGCACCGCTGCCGAGACGAGCGTGCGGCGGCCGAGCGCGCAGGCGTCGGCGAGCAGAAAGCGGGCCGCGAAATTGTCGGTACCGTCGCATACGATATCGGTACTGCGCGACGAGATTTGCGGCATTATCGGGACCAAGCCGCAGGGTATGTGCCTCGATCGCGGTACCGGGATTGATCGCCCGCGCCGCTGCGGCGGCGGAGGCGACCTTGGGCGTGCCGATCGCGGCCGTGGTATGAGCGATCTGGCGTTGCAGGTTCGACAGCTCCACCGTGTCGTCATCGACGATACCGATGGTGCCGACCCCGGCGGCGGCGAGATAGAGGATCAGCGGGCTGCCGAGGCCGCCCGCGCCCACCACCAGCACGCGGGCCTGGCGCAGCCGCGCCTGGCCGGTGCCGCCGACCTCGGCCAGCAGGATATGGCGGGAGTAGCGGCGGATGTCGTCTTCGGTAAAATCGAGGTCCATGCAGCCCAACATAGGCCGCATCGACACCTGTCGAAAGAGCTGCGGCCGAAGAGCACCGGCCGGAAATGTATCGGCCGAAGGCGCGCCGGGAACGGTGCATCATGGGAAGCGCCCGCGGACAAAAAAAGAGCGGGCGGCGCCCGGCAGGACGCCGCCCTAGTCTGGGGAGGAAACGTCAATACCCCGCCCCTGGCTGGGGACCTGGAACGCGGGCAGAGGCGATATGGGGCCGATCGGCGAGGCCGCAAGCCTGTCCGGGGCAGTTCGCACGGACCATTGCGCCCTGCCGGCTCGCCCGCCTATGACGGTCGGGACGCAACATCCCTTCCACCCGATGTGAGCCATGCATGAGCGACAGCGCACACGTGAATATCCTCGCCATTTCGGGCAGCCTTCGGTCCAGCTCGTTCAACACCGCCGCGCTGCGCGCGGCGATGGAACTGGCACCGTCCGGCATGAGCATCGAGCTGCACGATATCGGCGACCTGCCGCTTTATAATGATGATGTGCGCGCGCAGGGCTTCCCGCCACCGGCGCAACGGCTGCGGGAACGGATCAAGGCCGCCGACGGAGTTCTGTTCGCTACGCCCGAATACAACTATTCCGTTCCCGGCGTGCTGAAGAACGCGATCGACTGGGCCTCCCGCCCGCCGGAGCAGCCGTTCGACGGCAAGCCGATCGCGATCATGGGCACGAGCCCGGGCGTGCTCGGCACCGCGCGCGCGCAGTATCATCTGCGCCAATGCTTCGTCTTCCTCAACGGTCACGTGCTGAACCGGCCGGAAGTGATGATCGGCGGGGCGACGGGCAGGTTCGACGCCGCCGGGAAGCTGACGGATCAGGCGACGCGCGATTTTCTGGCTGCGATGCTGGTCGCGTTCAAGGCATGGACAGTGCGGATGCGCGGCTGAAGCGCGGAGTGTATCCGGGGTCCGTCGGGCCGGCCGGGCCCCCGGCGGGCAGCCGGCCAGTATCGCCGGGTGGAACCAGATTGCGGAAGCGCCGAGGCGGCGCCTATGCTCGGCCTCGTCGCCCCTCGCCTCGGCACCCCGCATGCGCTATCTCCCGTTCACGCTCTCGCTCGGCTCCGAGCTCAAGCAGGCGATCCGGTCCGCCGCCCAGGATCCGCGCCGGCGCGCCCTCTGCGCCTATTGCGGCGGGACCGTCGCGATCGAGCCGGACCTGGCGTCCCAGCGGGTACGCTGCCCGCGCTGCTGGCACTGGCAGCATGTCTCGGTCAGCGAGGAGCCGCCCTGGCGGCTGTCCGCCAGCGCAGCAGCCGCGCTCCGACAGACCCGGCGCTGGATGCGAGGATGATGCGCCCAACGCCGGCGAGGGCACGGGTCAGGGACGCCGGGACGCGCCGGTCCGGCGCTCGCGCGTGGCGATCTCTGCCAGCAGGGACCAGACCCGATCAGGCTGGATCGGAACCTCCGGATCGTTGATCAGGCGGTCGAGCTCGTCGAGCTTACGGCCGTATTCTGCATCGGTCATCGTCACGGTCTCCCGTCGGTTCTGCACCTCTTCCCGAGGCGCGGCTCTCAATCGCCGACGCCAGAATACCACGCTGCCGCGGCGATAGGCGGCGCGCGCAAATCCGTTACCCGTCACGATCATGTCAAGATCGACGCGTCATCGCCGGCACGTTATCGTGAGGTTCATGGGAATGTCATGAACCGTCTTTCCGGTCCCGGCTCGACCCGCGGCACCCGGCGCAGCGAGCCTGTCGTGCCCCCGGCCGGCCCCACCGACTTGGGGACGCAGGCGGAATTGGTTCAGGCGACGCCGCGTCGCGGCTCCGACGCTCGACATATCGGGCCGGGCCGCCCCCGCGCCTTGACCCCCCCCGTCCCCTCGGCAGTAGAATGGACGTACCCGTCCGGCCCTCGGCCGCAAGGCCACGGCTGCCCGCTGCCGTGCGCAATCCAGGAGCGAACATGCCAAGTTTGAATTATGCCGCGCCCACGTCGGTCCAGGAGGCCGTTGCCCTGCTCGCCGGCGCCGCCGGCCTTGCCAAGCCGATGGCCGGGGGGACCGATCTTCTGGTCCAGCTCCGCTCCGGCCGGCTGAAGCCGGAACTGATCGTCGATACCAAGCACATCCCCGGCATGATCGGCATCCGGGAGGAAGCCGGCGGCTTCGTCATCGGCGGGGCGACGTCGGGCGCGATGCTGGAAGCGCACGCAGCGCTGAAGGCCGCCTGGCCCGGCGTGGTGGAGGCGATGGATCTGATCGGCTCCGAGCAGATCCAGGGCCGCGCCAGCCTGGCCGGCAATCTGTGCAACGCCTCCCCCGCCGCCGACAGCGTGCCGGCGATGATCGCCGCCGGTGCAGTCGCGGTGATCGTGGGCCCGAAGGGGGAACGCACCGCGCCGGTGGAAAGCATCGTGGTCTCGCCCGGCCGCACCTCGCTTGCCCGCGACGAGTTCATCCTGGCGATCCGCCTGCCGCCGCGCCCGGCGCACGCGGGGGACGCCTATCTGCGCTTCATTCCGCGCACCGAGATGGACATCGCGGTGGTCGGCTGCGGCGTGAACGTGACGTTGGACGCGGCCGGCGTATGCACGGCCGCACGGGTCGCGCTCGGCGCCGTCGCGCCGACGCCGCTGCTGGTGGCCGAGGCCGGCGCGGCGCTCGTGGGCCACAAGCTGGACGAGGCGACACTCGCGAAGCTGGACGCGGCGGCGCGCGCCGCCTGCAAGCCGATCTCCGACAAGCGCGGAACGATCGAATATCGCATCAAGGTGGCCGGGGTGCTCGCGCGCCGCGCCGCCGCCATCGCATTCGAACGCGCCGCAGGTGGCGTCGTGAAGGGGCACTGAGCACAATGAGCAAGCATCACGTCACCACCACGATCAACGGCGAAGAGACCGAATTCCTGTGCGAAACGCAGGAGACCTTGCTTGACGTCCTTCGCAACACGCTGAACCTGACGGGCAGCAAGGAAGGCTGCGCCTCGGGCGACTGCGGCGCCTGCTCGGTGATCGCCGACGGCACCCTGGTCTGCTCCTGCCTGATGCTGGGCGTGGAAGCCGAGGGCAAGAGCATCACCACGGTCGAAGGCATCGCCGACGGCGAGACCCTGCACCCGGTGCAGCGGCAGTTCCTGGAGCACGCCGCGCTGCAATGCGGCTTCTGCACCCCGGGCTTCATCGTCGCCACCAAGGCATTGCTGGACGCGAACCCGGACCCGACCGAGGAAGAGGCGCGCTACTGGCTCGCCGGCAACCTCTGCCGGTGCACCGGCTACGACAAGATCATCCGCGCAGTGATGGACGCCGCGGCCGAAATGCGTGGCGAAGCGAGGGCCGCATGAACTATATCATTCCGCAATCCGAACTCAAGGTCGTCGGCACCCGTCCGGTCCGCCCGGACGGGGTGGACAAGGTCACCGGGCGCGCCACCTTCGGCGCCGACATGACCCTGGCCGGCATGATCTGGGGCAAGGTGCTGCGCAGCCCGCACGCGCACGCGCGCATCGTCTCGATCGACATCAGCAAGGCGCAGGCGCTGCCGGGTGTGCGCGCGGTGGTGACCGCGGCCGACTTCCCGGACATCGCCAGCGAGGAAGCCTTCGTCGGCGAAGGTCCGATGAACTTCCGCGATCTCTCGCGCAACTGCCTCGCGCGCGACAAGGTGCTGTACGAAGGCCACGCGGTCGCCGCGGTCGCCGCGGCCAGCCAGTCGGTGGCGGACGCCGCGCTCGACCTGATCGACGTCACATACGAGGTCCTGCCGCATGTGATCGACGTCGAAGCCGCGATGGCTCCGGGCGCGCCGGTCCTGCACGACGACATGTTCACCGTCGGGATCGAACCGAAGCCGACGAAGCCGTCCAATGTCGCCAAGCGGGTCGCCTTCACCAAGGGCGACGCCGAAGCCGGGTTCCGCGAGGCGGACGTGATCGTCGAAGGCCGCTACACCACCCAGCCGGTGCACCAGGCCTATATCGAGCCACACGCCTGCCTCGCGCAGGTCGCCGCCGACGGCCAGGCGCATATCTACAGCTCGACCCAAGGCCAGTTCATGGTGCGCGCCTATTGCGCCAAGGTCCTGGGCTGGGAGATCGCCGACATCCGTTCCTACCCGATGGAGATCGGCGGCGGGTTCGGCGGCAAGACCTTGGTGTATCTGGAACCGGTGGCGCTCGCGCTCGCACGCAAGGCCGGACGGCCGGTGAAGATGGTGATGACGCGGGAAGAGGTGTTCCGCGCCTCCGGCCCGACCTCCGGCGCGGTGATCGAGGTCAAGCTCGGCGCTCGCCGCGACGGGACCATCGTCGCCGCGCGCGAGGTGCTGAAATACCAGGCCGGCGCCTTCGCGGGCTCGCCGATCGGGCCGGGCTGCATGTGCGGCTTCGCGATGTACGACCTGCCGAATGTCGATGTCGTCGGATACGATGTCGTCTCCAACCGTCCGAAGGTCGCGGCCTATCGTGCGCCGGGCGCGCCGATCACCTCCTTCGCGGTCGAAAGCGCGATGGACGACCTCGCGCGCAAGCTGAAGATCGACCCGCTCGCGCTGCGCGAGATGAACGGGGCGCGCGACGGGTCGAAGACCCATTACGGCGTGACCCATCGCGACATCGGCTTCCTCGCCACGTTGGAAGCCGCACGCAGCCATCCGCACTACACCGCGCCGCTCCAGCCGGGCCAGGGGCGCGGCGTCGCCTGCGGGTTCTGGTTCAATATCGGCGGCGAATCCTCGGGCGCGGTGCATGTGAACGAGGACGGGTCGATCAGCGTGGTCTCCGGCAATCCCGACATCGGCGGCTCGCGTGCCTCGATGGCGATGATGGCCGCCGAAGTGCTGGGCGTGCCGATCGAGCACGTGCGCCCGATCGTGGGCGACACCGCCTCGATCGGATTCAGCCACCTCACCGGCGGGTCGCGGGTGACGTTCGCCACCGGCATGGCAGTGACCCAGGCGGCCGAGCGCGTCGTTGACCAGTTGAAACAACGTGCCGCGCAGATCTGGGAGATCCCGGTCGAGGCGGTGGAGTGGAAGGACGGCAAGGCGTATCCGGCGGGGCTCAATGCCGGCGCGTTCGAGCCGCTGTCCTTGGCGCAGATCGCGCTGAAAGCCGGGCGCACCGGCGGGCCGATCAGTTCGGAAGTGACCCTGAATGCGCAAGGTGCGGGGCCGGGCTTCGGCTGCCACATCTGCGACGTGGAGGTGGACCGCGAAACCGGGCACGTGAAGATCCTGCGCTACACGGCGGTGCAGGACGTCGGCAAGGCGATCCACCCGTCCTACGTCGAGGGCCAGATCCAGGGCGGCGCGGCGCAGGGCATCGGCTGGGCGCTGAACGAGGAATACATCTACGACAAGGACGGCAAGATGGAGAACGCCGGGTTCCTGGACTACCGGGTGCCCGTCGCCTCCGACCTGCCGCTGATCGAGGCCGTGATGGTCGAAGTGCCCAACCCGCGCCATCCGTTCGGCGTGCGCGGCGTGGGCGAAGTGCCGATCGTGCCGCCGATGGCGGCAGTGGCGAACGCGATCCGCGCCGCCACGGGCCTGCGCATGCCGGACCTCCCGATCTCGCCGCCAAAGCTGCGGGCGGCGTTGGACGCGGAGACGGGGGCGAAGGCCGCCTGATGCCGCATGTCGTCTTCTCGGGTTCGGACGCCGGCCGGTTCACCGGCGGGCGCACCGAACTCGAGGTGGCGGCGACCACCTTCCGCCGCCTGGTGCGCGAACTGGACGAACGCTTCCCCGGGCTGGGCGAGCGGGTGGAGGAAGGGATGGCGGTCGCGATCGACGGGGTGATCTACCAGGACGCCTACGCCGCGCCGCTGGCCGAAGGGTCGGAGATCGTGCTGATTCCGAAGATCGGGGGCGGGTAGGCGCGGCGGGACGCCCGCCATGGGGTAGGGCTACGTTTCGGCGCGAACCGCGGCGGGAATGCGGCGTCCCATGGGTTTTGCCCGCGGCCGTCCGCGGTACGCTCCCGGATGGAGCCAACGACAGTCATGGCCGCGGTCTTCCTCATGGACGCGGCGGCGGGCCGCGTTTATGAGGTTCGGATTGACGCACATCCGCGATCCGCGTATAGTCCCTTCCTTGGGAACGTCGGCGGCACACCGCCGACCTCCCCGCCGTTTACGTTTGATCAAGCAACCGCCGCGACTGTGGGACATCTCCGCCTGGGCAGGACGCCATGGCCTGGAAGCTGTCCGGCATTCCGGAAATCACGCCGTACGACCTGATCCACGCCTGCCTGTCGGACGGGTGCCGGGAGATCGAAGTCCTCGGCACCGTCAGGATCGCTGGCCGGACGGCCCGCATCCTCGCCCTGCACGTGCAAGGTGCCGGACGGGGCAGTCTCGGGATCTCCGGTCTGCGCGGCCTCACCGGCTGGGCCATGGAGGTGTTGGATGTCGACGAACTCCGTATTGAAGGCGCGGCTCGCACGTCTGGGGCCGGTCCGGGACGCACCCCCGGCACCCTCGTTTCCCGGCGCGCCGGTCACCGTGCTGCTGCGGCGGGGCGGGTCCTTCGATAAGCGCCTCGCCGTCGTCGAACGCCTGCGTGCCGCCGGGCTCAGCCTGCAGGCCGCGCATGCCGCGCTCACCCGCCTCGCCGTTACCGGGCTGTCGGTGTGCACGATCGCCGAAGGGGCGGATATCCCGGCGCTGGCGCATGATCTCGCCGGACTAGGCGTGCAGGCCTACCACGAACGCGCCCGTGACCCGGGGACCGTGGCCGAGGTGCGCACCCGCCACGGCCTGTCGCAGCGCGAGTTCGCGGCCCTGCTCGGCATCGATCCCGACACGCTGCGCAACTGGGAACAGGGCCGCAACCGCCCCGATCCCGCCGCCCTGACCCTGATCCGCGCCTATGACGCGGCGCCGGACGTGATCGCTGCCGCGGCGCTGGAACCCGCGGGATAGAAGCCGAGCCTACTCGATCACGATCCGCGGCCCCGCCGCCGCGGCCCCGCCCGCCAGCCTCTCCCGCACCGCGCGCGCAACCGCGGCGAACGCCTGCCCTGCCGGGCTGTCGGGTGCAGAGGCAGCAACCGGCGTGCCGGCGTCCGAGGACGTGCGGATGTCCAGCAGCAGCGGCACCTCCCCCAGGAATGGGGCGCCCAGCCGCTGCGCCTCCGCCCGCGCCCCGCCGTGGCCGAAAATCTCCGCCCGGTGGCCGCAGGCCGGGCAGCAGAAATAGCTCATGTTCTCCACAATCCCTAGCACCGGCACCCGCACCCGCTCGAACATCCGCACCCCACGGCGGGCGTCGATCAGCGCGATATCCTGTGGGGTGGAGACGATCACCGCCCCGGCCAGGGTCACCCGCTGCGCCATCGTCAACTGAGCGTCCCCGGTGCCCGGCGGCATATCGACCACCAGCACATCGAGCGCGCCCCAGGAAACCTGGCCCATCATCTGTTCCAGCGCGCCCATCACCATCGGGCCGCGCCAGATCATCGGCGTCTCCTCCTCGACCAGGAAACCGATGGACATGCACTTCACGCCCCAGGCTTCGAGCGGGATCATTTTCTCGCCGCGCACCTCCGGCTTGCGCGCCAACCCGAGCAGGCGCGGCAGGGACGGCCCGTAGATGTCGGCGTCGAGCAACCCGACCGCGAGGCCCTGGCGCGCCAGTGACACCGCCAGATTTACCGCCACGGTGGATTTGCCGACGCCGCCCTTACCGGACGCCACGGCGACGATCGCCTTGACGTCGGGCAGCAGCAGCGCCGCCAGCTGCGCCGCACCGCCGGGCGCCGGACCATGCCCATGCCCGTGCCGCGGCCCCGCAGGCGCCACCGCCGCGGCCGCCGCAGCCTTGTGCGCCGTCAGCACCGCAGTGGCATTGGTCACGCCCGGCTGAGCTGCCAGCACCCGTTCCACCTCGCGGCGCACCGGCTCCATCGCCGCCGCCTGAGCGCGGTCGGTCAGCAGCGAGACCTGCACGAGCCCGCCGCGCACCTCGATCCCCTCGACCAGGCCGGCGGCGACGATGTCGCGCCCTGCCGGGTCCTTGATGCCGCGCAACGCCTGACGAAGAACGTCGGGCGAAGTCGCCCGCGGCAGAACGTTGGGCGAAGTCGCCCGCGGCGTATCGTTGCTCATGCGACTGCAATCCTTCCTGCTCGACAACCGGGAGCCGCCCCAGGCGTCACCACGCACCGGCCCATCCTATGTGGCACCGCCCGCCTGGTATGCCAGCCGGCGCGGGGAGACAACACGGCCGCCAAGGTGTGCAGGTGGCGCGTCCCCCGGCCTCGCCGGCGGCACATCATTCCCCGTCATGTCAATGGTTGGCTGGCGCCGCCGACACGACGGGGCCGTGGTCGGACGCCTGGGCGGTGGTCTCAGTAGGGGCCTCGCGCAGGTAGCGCAGGATCGGGCTGTCGGGCGAGAGCACCAGGCGATTGCGCGGCGTGGCCAATCCGTCGCGGTAGGCTTCCAGGGTGCGCCAGATGCCGAAGAACCGCGGGTCCTCGTCGACGGCCTTGGCATAGATGCCGATCGACTGGGCTTCCCCTTCGCCGCGCAGCGCGGTGGCTTCCGCATCGGCGTTGGCAAGCAGCACGGTGCGGGTGCGATCGGCGTCGGCGGTGATCTTCAGCGCCGCCTCGGCGCCCTGCGCGCGCAGTTGTGCCGCCACCCGTTCGCGTTCCGCGCGCATGCGCTTCAGCACCGCCTCGGTGTTCTGGGTCGGCAGGCCGGTGCGGCTGATCCGCACGTCCACCACCTGCACGCCGAACTGCTTCATTGCATCGCGCACCTGGGTCAGCACCTGGCCCAGCAGGTGGGTGCGCGAGGAGGTCAGCACCGAGACCATGCTGACCGAGGCCAGCACGTTGCGCATCGATGCCGAAACGACCGCATCCAGCCGTTGCAGGATCGCATCCGGGTCGGGTCCCACGGTCTGGTAGTAGGCGAGCGGATTGACGATCCGGTATTCTGCGAATCCGTCGACGATCAGCCGCTTCTGGTCGCCGAGGATGGTCTCCTCGGCCGGGAACACGTCCATCTGCAACCGGTTGTCGAACAGGATCACCGCCTGCACGAACGGCGTCTTGAAGTGCAGGCCGGGCGTCGTCACGACGCGGACCGGCTTGCCGAACTGGGTGATCAGCGCGTCCTGGGTCTGGCGCACGGTGTAGACGCTGGCGCCGAGGGCGATCAGCACGATCACGCCGAGCGCGGCGGCGGCGATGGCGAGCCGGTTCATCGGCTGTCTCCCGCCGTGGTCGTCGCCGCCGGCGGCGGCGTTGCTCCGGCCGCAGCCGGCAGTGTCTGCCCGGTCAGCGGCAGCATCGGCAGCACCCCTTTCAGCCCGTCGCCCACCACCGTCGTGGCGGCGCCCGCCAGTACTTTCTGCATCGTCTCGATATAGAGCCGTTCCAGAGTCACGGCGGGGGCGGCGCGATAGGCAGCGACCACGCTGTCGAACTGTTTTGCTGCCCCGGTGGCCTGCGCGATCAGTGCCGCCTTGTGGGCTTCGGCAGCCTGGACGATCTGCGCCACCTTGCCGCGGGCCCGCGGGACGATGTTATTACGATACGACTCTGCCTGGTTCACCGCACGCCTGGCATCCTCGCGTGCTGCCTGCACGTCGCGGAACGCCGGGATCACTTCGTTCGGCGGATCGACACGCTGCAGCTGCACCTCGTTCACCTCGATGCCGGCGTGATAGCTGTGCAGCCGTGCCTGGGTGCCGGCCAGCACCGCCTGTTCGATCGCATCCCGTCCCGACGTCAGCACGGGGTCGAGCGACATGGTGCCGATCACCTCACGCAGGCTGCTTTCGGTGACCTGCTTGACCAGGCGCATCGGGTCGCGGACGTGGAACAGGTATTCCTGCGGGTCGCGGATGCGCCAGAACACGGTGGCGTTGACCGCGACGATGTTCTCGTCGCCGGTCAGCAGATGGCTCTCGTCGAGCACCTGGACCGGACCGCCGTTCTCACCGCCGTGCGCAACGAAGCCGAGGTCGGTGCGGTTCACCCGTGTGACCGGGGGCAGCAGCACCGTCTCGATCGGCCAGGGAAGATGGTAATTGAGCCCGGGCGGCGTGGTGCCGGTGAAGGCACCGAAGCGCAGCACGACGCCGAGCTCGTCCGGCTGCACCACGTAGAAACCGCTGGCGAGCCACAGCGCGACCACGGCGATCGCGGCCAGCGCCAGCACGCGGGTGTTGCGCCAGCCGCCGGAGGGGCCGTGCCCGCGCAGGAACGCCTGCAGCCGGGCGATCAAGGCGTCGAGGTCGGGCGGAAGGTTGGGGCCGCGCCGCCGCCCGCCGCCGCCCCACGGACCGCCGCCATTGCCGCCACCGCCGCCGGGGCCACGACCGGAACCGCCGCCCCAGCCGCCGAAGCCACCGCGCCCCCCCGGTCCCTGGCCGCCACCGCCCTGGCCGCCGCTGCCCGGGGCGCCCCCCGTCGCGCCGCCGCCCCGCCGTCCGTCGCCTTGCGGGCCGCTGCCGCCGGGCGCGCCCCAGGGGCTTCCCGCCGGCGGCGGACCGCCTTCATTCGACGCCATGGGCATCCTTCCCAATTATCGCCGGCCCGAATACAGCCGGGGACCGCCCCGGATCACTCGCCGCACGCGGCATCATCAACGCTGTTTGCCGGCCGGGATCAAGGGGCCGGTCGGGCCCTGACGGCACGATCCGCGACACGCCGGGCCGTCGTCATCCCGCGGATCCGGGCCGGCACGCCAGTGCCCTCGCTGGCACCTCCTGGTCGTCGATGCCAGCGGGACACCGGTGCGCTATGCTGCCCGGATTTCGAGCCGCGAGCCTGGGGGGGCCCGCGGCCGGCACCTCGGGATAGTCCGACCCATGGCGATCCTCTGCTCGCGCCTCGTTCGCGCCCTTGCCGCCGCCCTCGCCGGGTCGTTTGTGGGCGGCGCTGCCGTGCCGCCCGTTCCCGCGCCGTTTCCGGTGGCTGCCGCGGCGCACGCGCCAGCCCCACCGATCGCCCAAGCTGGCGCCCCGCCGGCCGGCGCGCCCTCGCTCTCAGCCTCGCCGGCCCCTGCCCCACCAGGCTTCGCCACCTTGGCCGCCCGCCTGCTGCCTGCGGTGGTGAACATCGCCGCCACCACAACAGCATCCGCGCCACAGGACCGCAGCGCGCAGACCGACATCCCTTTCCAAAAACGTTTCTACGATTTCATGCGCGGGTTACCCCCGGCCGAGGCACCGGCGCCGCATGGGGCACAAAGCCTCGGGTCCGGCTTCGTCATTGATCCCGCCGGGCTGATCGTGACCAACCACCACGTCGTCACCGGCGCCACGAGCATCAAAGTGACGCTCCAGGACGGCACCGTGCTGGCGGCCCAGGTGGTCGGGCGCGACCGCACCGGCGATCTCGCGCTGCTTCGGGTCGCGGCCGGGCATCCGCTGCCGGCGGTGCGCTGGGGCGATTCCGCCGACACGCGCGTGGGCGACTGGGTGATCGCGATCGGCAACCCGTTCGGACTCGGCGGCACCGTGACGGCCGGCATCGTCTCCGCCCGCGGGCGCGATATCCATGATGGGCCGTACGACGATTTCATCCAGACCGATGCGCCGATCAACCGCGGCAATTCGGGCGGGCCGCTGTTCGACCTGGCGGGGCGGGTTATCGGCGTGAACACCGCCATCTATTCGCCTTCCGGAGGGTCGATCGGGATCGGCTTCGCCATTCCGTCCGATCTCGCCCGCACCGACATCGCGCAACTGCGCCGCTACGGCCATCCGCGGCGCGGCTGGCTCGGCCTGCAGGCCGAGAGGGTGACGGCCACCATGGCCCGCAGCCTGGGCCTGCCGGATCCCGGGGGCGCCCTGGTCGCCGGGGTGGCACCGGGCGGCCCGGCGGCGACGGCGGGCCTGCGGGCCGGCGACGTGATCCTGCGGTTCGCCGGCGTCCCCCTGCGTGCCCGTACCCTGCCCAGGCGGATGGCGGAGGCGTCCCCGGGCACCGTCATCACCCTGCTGGTCTGGCGTGACGGCCAACGCCTCAGTCTCCAAGCGCCGCTCGGCGTGCGGCCCGCTGCGCCACGCCGCCCTGCCACACCGGCACATCCCGCGAATCCCACCAGACCCGCCGCGCGGACGCATCCCCACCCGGACGGAATGCACTGAGCACGGATTCCGGACAACCGGCGACACGACAGGCGCGCAGCCGGCAAACCACGCTGCGGACGTGCGAGCAGGGCGAGGCGGCGACGATCATTTCCGGGCAGATCGGCCGCCGGCTGACCCGGGGAAAGCCGCGGGCGCGGTCACGTCTCACAGAACCGTGATCGCGCCGGTTGGTCCGTCTGCGGAATGCCACGCTAGATTGCACCTGGATACTTCTGCCTGCCGCGGGCCGTCCCGCCGGCTTTGCCCTCTCGCCCGGACCGCCATGCGCGCCCTCGCCACGGTTCCTCCCCATCGGGTGCTGTACGCACTGGCGCTCCTGGCCCCGGTCGTCCTGTTCGCCGTCCTGGCGCGATCGAGCTGGATCGCCGTCGGCGGTCTGCAGCAGGCGTACGCGGTGAGCCAGCTCGATCGCGCCCAGGATGAGGTGGCGGCGCTGGTCCGATTGGATCGCGTCATTCTGGGTGAAGTGCGGGCGCGCCTGCCGCCGGTGCTGACACCGGTGCGGACCCGCCTGCCTTTTCCCTGGCCTTCGCTCGCCGCTCTGCCCTCGGGCGCGCGGCGTGACGGCGGCATCGTCGCATTGTTCGTCGCCGACGCAGCCGGGGTCCTGCGGCCGCTGGGCCCGGCCGCGGAGGGTGGCCACCCGGCGGCGGGCACCTTGCAAGGCATGCGCCTGTTTGCTCGCTTGCGGCGCGGCGCGACGGTGGCGGTCGGCACCGTGTGCCCGGTAACCACGGCCGATGGTCTGGTCATGCCCGGCCGCGGCTTCGTCCTCGCCGAGCCGCTCAATGCCGACGCCGGCGGCCGCCAGGACGAACCGGAAGGGGGCGAACCGGAAAGGAGCGAACCGGGAAGAGGCGGACCGGGAAGGGACGGACCAGCCCTGGACGCACCGCTCGGAACCACGCCGGCCGGGGATGCGAGGGGCGGCAGCGCCTCCTTTCAGGGCGTGATCGGCGCCTGCATCGTGCCGCAGGCGCTGACCGATGCGTGGCGTGAGCGGCTCGGGCCGGCGGATACCCTGCTGCTCGCCGAGGCGGGCGGCCGGCACCTGCTGCAGGTTGTTGGCGGCGAGGCGCGCCCCTGGCCAGGCGCCGCCGGCGCCCGCGCCGAGCCGGTCGCACAGACGCCGCTTCGGGTCATGTTCACCCCGGCGCCGTCTGCCCGCTGGCACGCGTGGTATCCGATGGCGTGGATCGGTGCGCTGCTCGCGCTCACCGTCGGGCTGGCGCTGGCCGCCGCAGCGCGCGCCACGCAGCACCAGCAGCAGACCGCGCAGGCTCTGGCCGCGGCGGAACGATTCGCCGATGTGCTGCGCCTCAGCGGCGAGCGCTACCGTCAGCTCTATCTCGGCGCCCCGGCGGCGATGCATGCGCTTGATCCCTCCTGGCGGATCGTGGCGATGAACGACCGCTGGCTGAGCCTGCTCGGCTACCGGCGGGAGGAGGTGCTGGGGCGGCGCTTCGAGAGCTATCTCGCCCCGGCCGCACGTATCCCCGCCGCGCAGGCCTGGACCCGGCTGCTGGCCGGCGACCAGCCGCAGCCGGCCCGGCTTCGGATGCTGCGCCCGGACGGCGCGGAGGTGGAGCTCACGCTCTGCATGCAGGCCGAACGCGACCCGGACGGACGGCTGCGCCGGGCGCTCGCGTTGCTGATCGAGCCCGCCGCCGTGCCGGTCGCCCCGGAGCCCGGCCGGCCCGACGTGCTCGCCCGGGTGGCCGGCGGCGTCGCGCATGATTTCAACAACCTGCTGATGGTGGTGATGGGCAGCCTGGAGCGCCTGGTCGCGCAGGCCGATCGCCCTGACACCGTCCGCCGCCTGGCCGGCATGGCGCTCGCCGCGGCCGAGCGCGGCGCGGGGCTGACCGCCCGCCTGCTCGCCGCCGCCGGGCGCCAGCCGCTGCGTCCGGAGCTGGTCAACGCCAATCGCCTGCTGCGTGAGGCTGCCGACGCGATCGCCCAGGCGGCGGGGCCGAAGGTGGAGGTGCAATTCCTGCTCTCGCCGTTGCTCGACCCGGCGCGGATCGACCCGGCGCAGTTCCGCACGACCGTGCTGGCGCTGGTCGCCAACGCGCGCGAGGCGATGCCGCGGGGCGGGCGGCTGAGCATCGAAACCGCCAACCTCGCCGGCCCGACCCCGCATCGGGGGCTGATCATGATCAGCCTGTCCGATACCGGCTCCGGCATGGATGCGGCGGTGCTGGCACGCGCGACCGAGCCGTTCTTCACCACCCGCCCGCCCGGCAAGGCGTCCGGCCTCGGGCTCAGCGTCGCCGAGGGCTTCGCGCGCCAGTCCGGCGGCAGGCTGGAGATCGAGTCCGAACCCGGTGTCGGCAGCACGGTCCGGCTGCTCCTGCCGCGATCCGCCGACCCGGGATCGGTGGACCAGGCGGAAAGCTTCCGGCGGGGAGTGCCCGACGACGGTGATTCGACTGCCCGCCAGACGAAAGGCGGGGAGGTGCCGCCACCCGGCCCGCAGCACGACCCGGCGTCCCGCCAGGGGGCGCGACCGACGTAGGGTGCGCCTGGGCGAGCCGACGCCTTGGGGGAAGCCGAGGCCTGCGATAAAACGACGGCCGGGCGAGAACCCGGGGCCGGACCGGTGCTCGCCCCGGCGGGAGCGGCGCGCCGGCGCGATCAAGCCACGCCAGCGGGCCGCGCGAGGGCGAAAGCCGCCCTACATCCCGAGCAATTCGTGCAGGACGTACTCCGTATGGGCACCGACGGCCGGACCGGGCCAGCGCACGACCTGCCGGGCCGGGTCGCCATCCAGGCGGATGACCGGCCCCGGATGCAGAGTACGCCCGATCAACGGATCCTCGATCTCCTGCACCGCGTCCCGGGCGCGGAAATGCGGGTCGGCCGCGCAGTCGGCGATGTCGTACAGGCGCGAGCAGGGCACGTCGGCCGCGTCCAGCAGGTCCTGCGCCGCAGCCGCAGGCAGGGTGCAGGTCCAGGCCGCGATCGCCGCGTCCAGCGCCCCGCGCCGGGCGCACCGGTCGGCGTTGGTCGCATAGGCCGGATCGGCAGCGATATCGTCCCGCCCGATCGCCCGCATCAGCCGGGCGAAGATCAGGTCGGAATTACCGGCAATACAGAGCCACCTGCCGTCGGCGCAGGGATAGGTGTTGGTCGGCGCCGCAGTCGGAATCGCCGCCCCCACCGGCTGACGGATGCGCCCGTCCAGCGCGTATTCGGGCAGCATCCCCTCCATCAGGCTGAACACGCTGTCGACCAGGTTCACGTCGATTGTCCGCCCGCGCCCGGTCGGCGCCTTGGTCGCCGTGGCGGCATCGCGCTGCCAGACCGCGGCGAGTAGCCCGATCGCGGCATACATCCCGGCCAGGTCGTCGCTGATCGAAATGCCGCAGCGCGGCGGCGGCAGGTCCGAGGCGCCGGCCGGATGGCCGGTGAGGTGGCGCAACCCGCCCATCGCCTCGCCGATCGCGCCGAACGCGGGCTTGTCGCGATACGGGCCGTCCTGGCCGTAGCCGGAGATGCGGGCAATCACCAGCCGCGGATTGACCGCGTGCAGCACGTCCGGCCCCAGCCCGAGGCGTTCGAGCTGGCCCGCCCGCAGATTCTCCACCAGCACGTCGGCCCGCGCCGCGAGCTTCAGCGCCGCTTCCTGCTGGCGCTTGAGGTCGAGCACGACCGAGAGCTTGTTGCGCCCGTGGATACTGAACCAGACGGAGTGCCCGTCCTTCGCCGCCCCCCAGCCGCGGAACGGGTCGCCCCCGGGGGGTTCGACCTTCACCACCTCGGCGCCGAGATCGGCGAGGATGCGCGTACAGAACGGTCCCGCAATATAATGGCCGAGCTCCAGAACCTTGAGGCCGACGAGCGGACCGGCGGCAGGCAGAGTTGCAGCGGTGGCGGCAGGATTCTTCGGCATCTGGCTGGTTCCTAAACCTTTTCGAAAGTTTCGATCTCTACAAGGGACGCACGGAGCCGGTCGACGTGTGCTGGCTTCCTGTTTCCTCCCTAATGCCGCGCACGCGCGCGGCCACCTCAGGGCGGTGCGCCCCCCGCACCGCCCTTTTTTTGCCCGATTTTCTGTCGGGATCGTCGTGCCCCCGTCTTCACCCTCCTCCTCCGGCGCCGTATCCGCCAAGCCAATCTTCGCCCAGGCGAACACAGGACACTTCGCGGCGTCCAACGCCGGCGCGAAGAGTCCCCGCTGCGCCCAGGACCGCCGCGACCACCTGGGGCGGCAGTACCAGGCTCGGTACGCCGGTGACCGCCACGCCGGGCGCCATCACCAGATCGACCGCCGCCGACGCAACGATCCACCCGCCAGTCCGCGACGACCAGAGCCGCCGCCGCTCGCGGACCACATAGAGCGTGGCCCGGTTGCCGGCCACCAGGGGGACGAAGACGAGCGGATGCAGCGGCCCATCGCCAGCCCCAACCCAAACCTCACCCACGCCAGCAGCGTCCATGCCAACTTCAGGTTGGCCGCCCCGAGCACCGCTGCAGCCCGGATGATGCCGCCCAGTGGCCGGAGCGGCGGATTGATTCCCGGCCCGATCATCGCCCATGCTGACACCGCTGCGGGCCGTCGTCCCACGCAGCCCGTGAAGGAGGAAACCATGCCGGCCGTCGCGCTGAACCATTACACGATCCTGGTGCAGGACCTGGAACGCACCAAGGATTTCTACGAGGACATCGTCGGCCTGAAGGCCGGCGACCGCCCGCCGCTGACCTTCCCCGGCTACTGGCTCTATTGCGGCGGGGAGCCGGTGGTGCACCTGATCGGCTACCGGCCGGAGGACCCGAAGATCGAGGGCGCGCCGGACACCGGGCGGCTCGACCACATCGCCTTCCACGCCGAGAACCTGCGGCTGATGAAGGACCGGCTAGCGGCCAACGGGATCCGCTACGACGAGCGGGTGCTGCCGCGGCTGAACATGACGCAATTGTTTTTCAAGGATCCGGACGGGGTAAGCATCGAATTCAACTTCTCCGCCGCGGAGACGGTTTAGGCAGTACCCTTCTCCCTCCCCTGCAAAGGGGGAAGGAGAAGGGCTCTACCCGGCCCGGGCCAGCCTTGCACGAATTGCCGCGTCCCGCGCCAGCACCGTCCGCGCCCGCTCCACGACCGGAATGTCGATCATCTTGCCTTCGAACTGCACGGCCCCGGTGCCGCCGGCGAGCGCCGCGTCGTAGGCCGCCACCATCCGCCGCGCCTGATCCACCTCCTCCGCCGGCGGCGCGAATTCCTCGTTCAGGACCGCCACCTGCAACGGATGGATGCAGGACGCCCCGACGAAGCCGAGCCGGCGCGACCGGCGCACGATCGTCCGGAACGCCTCCTGGTCGCGGAAATCCGCGATCGAGCCGACGAAGCCGAGCGGCAGCACGCCCGCCGCGCGGGCGGCGAACAGCATGTGCTGCTTCGGGTAGAACAGCCCCTCGGGCTCGGCCAGCATGCCGACGGAGGCGGCGAAATCCTCCGCCCCCAGGCTGAGCGCGACAATGCGCGGATGGGCGCGGGCGATCGCTTCCATGCGGAAGAACCCGGCTGCCGTCTCCACCAGCACTATGAACCGCAGCCTGCCGGCGGGCAGGCCGCGCTCGGCTTCCATCTCGGCCACGACCTCGGCCGCCGCCTGCACGTGCTCGGCGCTCTCGACCTTGGTCAGCATCAGCGCGGCGACGCCGGGCAGCACCGCCGCTTCCAGGTCGCGCAGCAGCAGGCGCCAGGGGCGGTTCACCCGGATCAGCACATCGGCGCCGCGGCGGGCGACCTGCGGGATCGCCTCGGTCAGCAAGGTGCGCGCGCGCGGCTTTTCCGACAGCGCGACCGAGTCTTCCAGGTCCAGGATCACCGCATCCGCGCCGCGATCGGCCGCCGTCGCGACGAAGCGCGGCACCGTCGCCGGGACGAACAGCATGGAGCGCCAGGTCGGTGGCTCCAGCGCCTGCGGGATCGTGACGGCGGGCGGGGTGTCGGTCATGCGGGCCTCCCTGGACGGAGTCCCTGATACCGGCTGCGCCCGGCGCGGGTCAAAGCCGCGCCGGCGTCGCTTGATTGCGCAACGCCGGCGGGCGAGTGTCCGTGCCGATCCGGCAAGCCCCGCCACGCGCGCGGCAGCCGGATGGGAGAAGCGCCAAGGATGATCCACCGGAAATGACAGGCCTCACGTGTCAGCAGAACCGGGCCCGGAGCCGAAAGCTGCGCCGGGGTCGAAGCCACGGCGGACGCCCGGCCAGGCATCGTCTGGCAGGAGCGGGCGCATGCTTCCCTCGCCTGCCGGGGGCCGGCCGCGCATGACCGACTTCATCGCCGCCACCACTGCCGACCGGGTCCCCCATCGCGGCATCATCACCGTCTGCGTGATCGGCGCCACCCTGGTCCAGGCGCTCGACCAGACCATCGCCAACGTCGCGCTGCCGTACATGCAAGGCAGCTTCTCGGCCAGTTTCGACGAGATCACCTGGGTCCTCACCTCCTACATCATCGCCGCGGCGATCATGACCGCCCCGGTCGGCTGGTTTGCCGCCCGATTCGGTCGCAAGCGGCTGTTCGTCACCTGCCTCGCCGGCTTCACCGTCGCCTCGATGCTGTGCGGCGCGGCGCAGAGCCTGACGCAGATCGTCGTGTTCCGCCTGCTGCAGGGCATGTGCGGGGCGGCGCTGGTGCCGCTGTCGCAGGCCACCATGCTCGACATCTACCCGCCCGAGCGGCGCGGCTACGCAATGGCGATCTGGGGCATGGGCGTGATGATCGGGCCGATCCTGGGCCCCACCCTGGGCGGCTACCTGACCGAGCTCTATGACTGGCGCTACGTCTTCTATGTGAACCTGCCGTTCGGCGTGCTCGCCACCACCGGGCTCGTGCTGTTCATGCCGGGCGGGCGCGGGCAGAATACCTTGCGCTTCGACTGGATCGGCTTCGCCGCCCTCGGCATCGGCATCGGCGCGTTGCAGATGATGCTCGACCGCGGCGAGGAGCTCGACTGGTTCGCCTCGCGCGAGATCATGATCGAGGCGGTGCTGGCCGGCCTCGGCATCTACCTGTTCGCCGTGCACGTGCTGTCGGCGCGACGGCCGCTGATCCGCCCCAGCCTGTTCCGCGACGTGAACTTCGCCGCCGGAGCGGTGATGATGTTTGCGGTCGGCACCATCCTGGTCTCCACCATGTCGCTGATGGCGCCGTGGCTCCAGGAGCTCGGCGGCTACCCGGTGGCGACCGCGGGGCTCATCATGGCGCCGCGCGGGATCGGCAATTTCGCCACCATTGTCGTGAGCGGCCGGCTGGCGCAGCGCATCGACGCCAGGCTGCTGGTCGGCACCGGGCTGCTGCTGATGTGCTGGTCGTTCTGGATCATGACCGGCTGGACGCCCGACATCTCCGCGCACGAGCTGATCCTCGCGATCGTCGTGCAGGGCGCCGGGCTCGGGCTGTTCTTCACCCCGTTGCAGGTGCTGGCCTTCGCCACCCTGGACCCGGCGCTGCGCACCGAGGGGGCGGCGATGTTCAGCTTGTTCCGCAACATCGGCGCCGCGATCGGCGTGTCCGTGACGGCCTCGGTCCTGGCGCACAACGCGCAGGGGCTGCACGCGATGATCAACGACTCGGTCACCCCGTTCAACCGAGCGCTGCAAGCGGTGCCGCTACTCAATCCGGCGACCGCCCGCGGCGCCGCTCTGCTGGCAAACGAGATCGACCGCCAGGCGCAGATCATCGCCTACATGGACGACTACAAGCTGCTGATCTTCACGACCCTGCCGGCGCTGCTCCTGCTGTTCGTCATGCGCCGCCCGCGCCACACGGCGACCCCGGTGGAGTCACATGTCGCGATGGACTAACCGGGCGATGGACTGACCGGGCGAGGGCTGCGTCCGCCCGTTGGGGTCCGCCCGGCCGGGACGGTGCAGGCCCGCTCAGACTTTCTCGACCTGCCCATATTCCAGCTCCACCGGCGTCGAGCGGCCGAAGATCGAGACGCTGACCTTCACCCGCCCCTTCTCCTCGTCCACTTCCTCGACCGTGCCGTTGAAGCTGGTGAACGGACCGTCCGCCACACGCACCTGCTCGCCGATCTCGAACAGCACCGCCGGGCGCGGATGTTCCACGCCTTCCTTGGTCTGCTTCAGGATCCGCTCGGCCTCCGCCTCGGTGATCGGCGAGGGCTTGTTGCGGGTGCCGAGGAAGCCGGTGACCTTGGGCGTGTCTTTCACCAGGTGCCAGGCGTCGTCGGTGAGGTCCATCTTCACCAGCACGTAGCCGGGGAAGAACTTGCGCTCCGCATTGACCTTCTGGCCGCGGCGCAGCTCCACCACTTCCTCCGAGGGCACCAGCACCTCGTCGAACTGCTCGGCGAGGCCCTTCTGGGCCGCCTGTTCCTTGATCTGTTCGGCGATCTTCTTCTCGAAGCCCGAATAGACGTGCACCACGTACCAGCGCTTTGCCATTGTCCCGCCCTGCATTACCTGGCGGCGCCGAACAAGGCGCGCACGGCCAGGCCGATAAGCTGATCGACCCCGAAGAAGAAGATGCCAGTGATCGCCACCATCCCGAGCACGAGCGCGGTGGTCACCGTCGTCTCCTTGCGGCCGGGCCAGGTGACGCGGCCGAGTTCGACCCGCACCTCGCGCAGGAATTTCGCCGGATTCGCCGCCACGCCTGTCTGTCCTTCACTCGTCCGTTCGATCGGTTCGCGCGTCGCTGGCAGGGGTGGAGGGTCTCGAACCCCCAGCCTCCGGTTTTGGAGACCGGCGCTCTAGCCAATTGAGCTACACCCCTGCACGCGCCGGCGGATCGGGCCGGGCTCCTTGCGGAAGCGGCTCGCGCGAGCAGCGTAGAAAGGCCGCGGCGCGGCCGGTGTCAAGGCTTGGCGGTGCACCGTTCCCCCGCCCCCTCTCGCAAAGGGGAGGGGGACACGGAGCCCCGGCGCGCCGCCCGGCTCAGCCCAGATGCTTGGCGAAGAACGCCAGGGTGCGGCTGCTGCGCCACTTCGTAGTCCGGCTTGCTGAAGCTGCCCCGCTCGTCGCAGCCGAAGCCGTGCTGGGCGCCGGCATAGACGTAGACCTCGGCCTTCGGCTGCGCCGCGCGCACCGCATCGACGTCGGTCATCGGGATCGAGGCATCCTTCTCGCCGAAATGCATCTGCACCGGGCAGTTCGGCCGCTCGTCCTTGGTGCCCGGCAATGCCGCCGCCGTACCAGCAGGACGCAGCGGCGAACGTAATGCGATGCGCGTTGCACCCCACCAGGCGACGGTGCCGCCGAAGCAGTAGCCGACGATGCCAAGCTTCTTGCCGGCCAGGTGGTTGGCCGCCGCCTCCACGTCCGCCATCACCTGGGCATCGTTCAGCTTCATGCGGAGTTCGCGGCCCTTGGCGATATCCTCCGGCGTGTAGCCGAGCTCGACGCCCGGCTGCGCGCGATCGAACAGCGCCGGGGCGCAGACGGCGTAGCCCGCCGCGGCGAAGCGGTCGGCCATGTCGCGGATGTGGTGGTTGACGCCGAAAATCTCCTGGATGACCACGATCCCTTTGGTGGCGCTTGCGGATCCCGCGACATAGGCCGACAGGCCGAACCCGTCGGCGGCGGTCAGGGTAATGATGTTGCCCATGGTCTTGCGCTCCCTTTGTTGTTCGCGATGTGCGAGGCGCCAAGGATGCCGGGATGCGCCGTGGCGTCAACCGCACCGGAACGCCCGCTCCGCGCGATCCGGCCATCCCGCCCGGCCCCCCTCCGGCCCCCCCTGGGCCTCCTGGGCCTCCCTTGGGGCCTCCCCCGGGGCATGACCGATCTTCCACGTGGCGAAAGAGCGCTTGCAAGCTGCGCTCCGGCGGGTCATGTGAAGCGGAGAAGCCTGGGTGCAGCGTCGCACGCCCGGGAGCGTTCGGGTGCCGCGTCGCGCCCGGGGGGTCGGAGGATCGTATGGGTAGCTTCAGCATCTGGCACTGGATGGTGGTGCTGCTGGTCGTGCTGCTGCTGTTCGGCAGCGGCAAGGTCAGCAACCTGATGGGCGACTTCGCGAAGGGCATCAAGTCCTTCAAGAAGAACATGGCCGAGGACGACGACGCCTCGATGGCGGCGAACGTGGAGAAGCCGACGAGCAGCCTCGCCGGGCCGGGCCAGCCGGGAGCGACCGCCGGCACGACACAGACCACCGCCGCCCGCCGGGGCTGACGAACCAGCCAAAGGTCTTTTTTCCAACTGGAAGACAGGCCCGACGCGCTGCACATACGTGCTCGGCGCGGTGGCGCGCTCTCCCGCGGCAGTAGGGGGCGAACCGCCGATATCTGCGAATATCGGTGTCCGGGGATACCCCGGACGGACCATACGGAGACAGGTGATGGGCGAATTCAGCATCTGGCACTGGCTGGTGGTGCTGCTGGTCGTGATGCTGCTGTTCGGCAGCGGCAAAGTCAGCGGCCTCATGGGCGATCTCGCCAAGGGCATCAAGTCGTTCAAGGCTACCATGGCCGAGGACGACGCGCCAAAGGTGCGGCCGCAGCCCTCCCCGCCGCCCGTCGCTGCGCCGACGCCGGGTAGCCTCGCGGCCGAGCCTGCTGCAGAACGCCCTCCCGCCGAGATGGCGCCGGTCCGGGGCGCCCCGGTGGACGCCGCAGCGTCCGTCCGGTCGGAGACGAACAAGGCCGCCTGACCGCGCCCCCGCCGCCGCGGTTGCGGCGCAGGGGCCTTCGGCTTCACCGTCACAACTTCGGGCGACTGCGACTGCCCGATCCCCGCCTTCGGAAGCGAACGGCGTTGCTGGATCGCCACCGGCGGTACCATGGAGACGCGGGGCGCGGAAAGTCGCCGCCCTTCTCATCCCCCTTTCGCCGGCCCCACTTCCAGCGGCCCCTGTCAACAGCAGCAGTCGCGCCGCCGGCCAACTCTCGCCAGCGCCAACCTGACGGTCACCCACCGCGGGCGATCGCACCGGCCGCAGGGTGCTCTTGACACCATCCCTCCCACCGGTCTGCCATCCGCCAGTCCACGGCGGAAACGCCCGTAACGGGAGGACATCCGGCTTGCCCCAACTGTCGCTGCACAGCCCGATCGGCGATCTCACCGTCTCGGAACAGGACGGGGCGATCGTCGCGCTCGACTGGGGCTGGGGGCGCGACCAGACCGAAACCCCGCTGCTCGCCCGCGCGCGCGACGCGCTGTTCGCCTATTTCGACCGCCAACGGACCGGATTCGACCTGCCGCTCGCCCCCGCCGGCACCCAATACCAGCGCCGCGTCTGGACCGCACTGCAAACGATCCCGTACGGCCGCACCCGCAGCTACGCGGAATTCGCAACCATGCTCGGCAGCGCCGCGCGCGCCGTCGGCCAGGCCAACGCGGCCAATCCGATCCCGATCCTGATCCCCTGCCACCGGGTGGTTGCCGTCGGCGGCCTGGGCGGCTACTCGGGCGGCGACGGGGTGGCGACCAAGCGCGCGCTGCTTGACCTCGAAGCCGCGCTCCTCCTCTGAACGATCCCTCTTTCTCGCACGGAGACCACGATGACCAAGGCCATCCGCATCCACGCCCCCGGCGGCCCCGAGGCGATGAAATGGGAAGACGTGCCCACCCCTGAACCCGGCGCCGGCGAAGTCGTCGTGAAGCACGCGGCCGTCGGCCTCAACTATATCGACGTCTATTTCCGTACCGGCCTCTACAAGGCCCCGTCGATGCCATTGACGATCGGCATGGAAGGCGCCGGCACCGTGACCGCGATCGGTTCCGGCGTCACCGAGTTCGCCGTCGGCGACCGCGTCGCCTACGCCGGCGCGATCGGTGCCTATGCGACCGAACGCGCTCTGCCGGCCGACAAGCTCGTGAAGCTGCCGGCGGAAATCGACTTCAAGACCGGTGCGGCCATGATGCTGCAAGGCATGACCGCACAATATCTCGTCCGCCGCACCCATGCGGTGAAACCTGGTGAAACCATTGTCGTGCACGCCGCCGCCGGCGGCGTCGGGCTGATCCTCTGCCAATGGGCCAAGCACATCGGCGCGACCGTGATCGGGGTGGTGTCGTCGGAGGCGAAGGCCGAGCTCGCCCGCGCGCACGGCGCCGCACACACCGTGGTTGGCTACGACAAGCTCGTTGCCGAGGTGAAGCGGATCACCACCGGCGCCATGGTGCCGGTGGTCTACGACAGCATCGGCAAGGACACCTTCAACACCAGCCTCGACTGCCTGGCACCCCTCGGCCTGATGGCGAGCTACGGCAGCGCCTCCGGCCCGGTGCCGCCGTTCGATATCGGCATCCTGGCAGCCAAGGGCAGCCTCTTTCTCACTCGCCCGTCGCTCGCGACCTATGTGGCCAAACGGGCGGACCTGGTGGCGACCGCCAACGACCTGTTCGACATGGTCAAGCAGGGCGCGGTGAAGATCGCGGTCAACCAGACCTTCGCGCTCAAGGACGCGGCGGCGGCGCATATCGCGCTCGAATCGCGCCAGACCACCGGCAGCACTGTGCTGCTGCCCTGAACGAACCGGACAGGGCCGGAACGAGTTCGTCTGCGCCCCCGGCGCGGACTGATCGCGGCGCGAGCGCCGGTGCGCCGGTAGCCTCGGTGCCGCGCGCTCCCGCCGACCTCGCCCGCCTGCCTCTGCGCTTCGACCCGCGCGCAGCCAGCCTCGCCGAGGGGCTGCGTGCGGCGCTCTCGGTCGCGGTGATCGTGGCCGTCGGAACCCTGCTGCACCAGCCGCTGGCCGCGGTTGCCGCCCTCGGCGCGCTGCTCACGTGCCTGTGCGATCCCGGCGGACCGCTGCGCGCGCGGTTGGGACCGCTGCTCGGCTTCGCGGTGCTCGGCGCGGCGGCGGCGGGCGGATTTGGACTGGCGCGGGCCGGCGGCATCGCGGTCGCGCTGCCGCTCGCGGCACTCGCCATCTTCGCCTGCAGCTTCGCCCGCGTCTTCGGCCAGGCCGGGCTGCAGATGGGCAACCTGATCACCGTGATGGTCGTGATCGGGCTCGACCAGCCGCTCGCGCCGCGCACCGCCGCCACCGTCGCAGGGCTGTTCCTGGCCGGCGGGTTCTGGGCGAGCCTGCTGACCTTGGCGATCTGGCGCATCCACCCGTACGGCCCCGCCCGCCGGGCGCTCGCGAGCGCCTACCGCGCGCTGGGTCTCCTGGCCGACGACCTGCACGCGCTGCTCGCCGCCGCCGCCACGGCGTCCCCGCGCGTCGAGGAAGCGCGTTGGGCCGCCCACGCCCGCACCTTCCGCCGCGCCGCACGCGAGGCGATCGAGGCGGCGCGCACGACCGTCCTTGGCACCCTGCGCGCACGCGGCCCGGCCAGCCGCCGCGGCACCGAGGTGCTGATCCGCCTGGAAGCCGCCGACCAGGCGTTCGGCGCGCTGATCGCGCTGTCCGACAGCCTGGAGCAGGAGACGGATCCCCTGCCCCGCGCCGCCGCCGCCCAGGCGCTGCGGCGCCTGCGACCCTTGCTGCGTACGCTTGCCACCGCGATCGAGACCGACCGCTTCGCCCGCACCGACCGCCTCGCCGCCAGCCTGGACGAGATGGAACGCGGGCTTGCGTCGCTGCCGCGCGACGACCGGGTCCGCGTGCTGTTCGCCGCCATCGCCGAACGCCTGCGCATCGCACTGACCCTCGCCACCCCCACCGGTGCCCCCATCGCAGCGGCAGACCGCGCCCCACCCGGGACGGGCTGGTGGCAGCGCGCGCGCGATACGATTCGCAGCAACCTCGATCGCGAGTTGCTGCCGCTGCGCCACGCGCTGCGCGCGGCCCTGGCGGCGGTGCCAGCACTTGGCTTCACCCTGGTGCACCCGACCCCGTACGGGCACTGGCTCACCATCACCCTCGTGCTCACCATGCAGCCCTATTTCGGACTGACCTGGCTGCGCGCGCTGGAACGGATCGGTGGCACCGTCGCCGGCGGCCTGGTAGCCGCGGCCCTTGCGTTCGTGCTGCACGGGCCGCTGGCGATCGCCGCGGCGCTGTTCCCGCTCGCGGTGCTCAGCCTGTCGCTGCGTACCGTGAGCTATGCGCTGTTCATCACGACCCTGACGCCGATGATCGTTCTGCTGGTGGAACTCGACCTGCCGGGAACCAGCGAACCCACCATCGCCCTGATGCGCGCGCTCTACACCGTGGCCGGCGGACTGCTCGCGGTCGCATCCTGCCTCGTGCTGTGGCCGAGCTTCGAGCCGGCACGCGTCGACGGCGAAGTGCGGGCCGCCATCGCCGCGCACGCACGCTACGCCGAAACCCTGCTCGCCGCTCTCGTCGACGCACGCTGCCTCGGTACCACCACCTGGCCGGACGTCGAGAACGCGCGCCGCGCCGCCGGCCTCGCCAGCAACAACCTGGAGGCCTCGCTGTCGCGGGCCTTGCTGGAACCGCGCCGCGCCGGCTTCGCCCGCTTCGAACCCGCCCTCGCGATCGATGCCGCCCTGCGCCGCATGGCCGGCCGCCTGCTCGCCCTGCAACACGACCCCGACGCCGCCACGCTCAGCCCGAACAGGCGCAGGCCTGGCGCACCTGGATCGCGGCCAGCCTCGCCGCCCCGATCGGCACGCCCCCGGCGCCGGCCCCACTGGCCCCGGCCGGCGGCAGCGCCGCCGCGGCGTTGCACCGCATCGCCCGCCAGATCGCGCTGATCCACGGCACCACCGAGCGGCTCGAAGCCGCATGAGCGCGTCCTTCCCCCTCTCCCCGCGCTTGCGGGGAGAGGGGGAAGGGCGCGCTCGGCACGAGATGCGGAGCGGGGGGCGAGCTGGCCCCCCTCACCCTGCCCTCTCCCCCCGCAAGCACGGAGGGAGAGGCGGACGAGCGGCCGATATTTTCTACTCGGCCGCCAGGATGTGCTTCGGGTCGGCGCCGACCCGGTTGCTGCCGGCGCCGGTGGCGCGTGCCAGGGTGAAGTCGTAGCGGACCGAGGGCATGCCTTTGACCGGGGCATCCGGGTCGCTTGCGACCGGGGCAATCACCAGCGGCGCGGACACGCCGAACACCGTATCGCTGTCGATATGCGGATCGTCGCTGAAATAGAGCGCCGTCACCAGCTCCCGATAGCCCGGCGCGCCGATCAGGAAGTGCACATGCGCCGGGCGGCAGCCGTGTCGTCCCTGCCGATGCACGAGGTCGCCCACCGGTCCGTCCATCGGGATGGTGTAGCCGAGCGGACGGACGGTGCGTACGTGGAACCGGCCCTCCGTGTCGCAATGGACGTTGCCGCGCATGTCCATGTTGGCACCGCCGTCGACCTGCAGGTCGTAGCAACCCTCCGAGTTTGTCTGCCAGAGCTGGATGAACGCACCGGGGATGCCGCGCCCGTCGGTGTCGGTAACTCGGCCGTACAGCAGCAGCTCTGCCCGCTTCTGATCCGCAATGATGCTGCCGCCGATCGGCACTTCCGGCGCATCGTCACGGTAGAACGGGCCGAGCAGGCTCGACGTGGTGCCGAGCTCGGTCGCTTCCCGGTCGTGCATCAGGTTCACCAGCGCCGACAGGCCGAGCACGTCGGAGAGCAGGATGAACTCCTGCCGTGCCGGGGTGCAGGCCTGGCCGACCTTGGTGAGGAAGCCGATCGCGGTCAGCCATTCGTCGGGCGTCAGCCGCACGTCGCGGGCGAAATCGTGCATGTGGCGCACGAGGCTCGCCATGACCTCGCGCAGACGGGCGTCCTTGGTCGTCGCCATCTGATCGAGCACGGCGTCGGTGACGGTCTTGGTGGTCAGGTCCTGCATGGTGGTTCCTCCCGCGCGGCGGGCTATTCCGCCGCGGCGCGTTCCGGCTGGAACGATGTCATCACTTCAGCAGCGAAGGCGCGCAGGTTGGTGATCGAGGCGCGCGGATCGACCAGCAGGATATTCTCCACCCCGCCTGCGCGCAGTCGTTCCAGCTTGGCGATGACCTCCTCCGGCGTGCCGAGCAGCGGCGCGTCGTCGTGGCGCACGTCATCCGGCGCCAGCTCGCCGCGGCGCAGGTCGCCGATCGTGTTCAGCACCTGGGCACGGGTGGCATAGGCCGCCTCCCGCTCCTCGTCGCTGTGCACGAGCTGCAGCGCGCGGGTAGTGCCGACCATCGCCGGGTCGTACGGGCGGCCGATCTTCGCGCATTCCTCGCGGAAGATCTTGACGCGTTCGATGGTGATACCGATCGAGCCGAGCTGGTCGAGCAGCAGGTTGTACCCCTCCCGCGCGGCGCGACGGATCGAGTCCGGGCTGCCGGCAGCCAGCCACAGCGGCGGATGCGGCACCTGGATCGGTTCCGGTTCCACCACGATATTCTCGTAATGCCAGCGCTTGCCGTGGTGGGAGAACCGCCCCTCGCTGGTCCAGGCCTTGCGGATGACTTCCACCGCCTCATCGAACCGCTCGGTCGCTTCCTCCTGCGGGATGCAGAAGCCGCCGAACTCGGCGGCGCGATAGCCCTTGCCGACGCCGAGATCGAGCCGGCCGCCCGAAAGCAGATCGAGCGTCGCCGCCTGTTCGGCCACCAGCACCGGATTGTGCCACGGCAGCACAACAACCGCCGTGCCGAGCCGGATGCGGGTGGTGCGCGCCGCCAGGTAGCCGAGCAGGCTCATGGACGCGGAAACCTGCCCCTGGCCGGTGAAATGGTGCTCGACCAGGAACACGCTGTCGAGGCCGAGGCGCTCCGCCTCGATCACGTAATCGATGAAGTCCCGGTAGCCGTGGCTGTCGCCGTAGCCCACCGCCGGTCCCGCCATGCGCTTGGTGCGCGCGCCGCCGAATAATCCGAACCGCATTTTTCGGCCTCCGAGGACGATCCTGTTGGTTGAGTTGATGTCGATAATGGGCTGCCACGGGCGCCGTGGTCAAGCCGCGCGCTTGCCAGGCCGGCCGCAAGCGGCGAGACTGGCGACAGAACAGAAACGTCTGGAAACGTCGGGAAGCCATGGGTCCCTTCGCCAATCTTCTGGCCAACGCGGCGGTCGCGGGGTTGCTGCTCGGCGGCTTCTACGCCGCAGTGGCCGTCGGGATCGAGATCGCCTTCGGCATGCTCGACATCCCCAACCTGGCCCACCCCGCCTTCGTGATCCTTGGCGCCTTCGCCGTCTGGCTGCTCAACAGCACTTTCGGGGTCGACCCGCTGCTGGCAGGGCTGATCGCGGCACCCGCCTTCTTCCTGCTCGGCGTAGGGCTGTACCAGGCCTACCACGCGCTGTTCGAACGCCATGGCCAGACCTCCCTCCAGGGCCTCGCCTTCTTCTTCGGGATCCTGTTCATCACCGAAGTCGGCCTGGTCATGGCGTTCGGCGCCGACTACCGCTCGGTACACACCGGCTACGGGGGCACCACCTTCACACTCCTGGGTATCGACCTGCCGGCCCGCATGCTGGTCGCCTTCGTGGTCGCCCTGGTGCTGATCGGCGGCCTGCACGTCTTCCTCGGCCGTACCTTTCTCGGCCGCGCCGTGCGGGCCGTCTCGCAGGACCGCCTTGCCCTGCAACTGATGGGCATCAGCCCATACCGAATTCAAAATGATGGCCTCGGGCATCGCCATGGCGACCGCCGCCATCGCCGGATCGCTGCTGATCGTCATCCAACCCGTCGACCCCTCGCTCGGTGAAGACTACATCGGCCGCGCCTTCGCCATCGTCGTGCTCGGCGGTATGGACAGCTTCGGCGGCATGCTCGCCGCAGCCCTGCTGATCGGCGTCGCGGAAAGCATCGTCGCCACCTTCTACGATCCCTCCTGGGCACCCGCGATCTCGTTCGGCCTGCTGCTCCCTACCCTCGCGCTGCGCGGCGGCGGCCTGCTCGGACGCAGCCTGTGATCACGACCGTCCAACGCATCGATGGTTCGCGAGCGGGCGTTCGAGCCTGGGGCGGGTCATGAGCACCGGGCGTTTCTGGACCGGGCTGGTTGCCGCGGTGGTGTTGGTCGCGGTGGCGACGCGCCTGGTAACCAACCAATACGTGTTCTTCGCCGGCTACGGGGTGCTGCAGGTACATCGTGCTTGCTTCCGCCTGGAACATTCTTGGCGGCTATGCAGGCTACGTGAATTTCGGCACTGCGGCCTTCTTCGCCCTGGGTGCGTATACCAGCGTGGTGCTCGGCAAGCTGGTTCCGTTGCCGATCCCGGCGATGATCCTGGCCGGCGGTCTGGTGTCGGGTCTGGTGGGTGTCCTGATGGGGGTAATGACGTTGCGGCTGCGCGGCGTGTTCTTCTCCATCTGCACCCTGGCGCTGGCGGTGGTGGCGCAGGCGGCGATCACCAATTGGGATTATGTCGGCGGCTCATCAGGAGCCTACGTCATCCCGCCGCGGGTCGGGCCGTTCGGCGGCAGCTACGTCGAATACCTGTTCCTGGTCATGCTGGTTCTGGCCGGGCTTGCGGTCGGCCTGGCACGCACGATCGAGCGGTCGCGGACCGGCGACGGGCTGGCTGCGATCCGTGACGATGAGGGCGCGGCCGAGGCGCTGGGGGTGCCGACCTTCCGGCTGAAGCTGGCGATGACCGTGATCAGCGGCGCGCTGATGGGCATGGCCGGGGCACCGCTGCCGTACTACACCGCCTATATCGACCCGTCGTCGGGCTTCGCGCTGTCCTATCCGGTGAACACGATCGCCATGGCGCTGGTCGGCGGCACGGCAACCTGGGCCGGCCCGGTGGTGGGAGCGGTGCTGCTGGACACGGCGCAGCAGACGGCGATGGTAACGATCTCGTCGGGCGCCAACATGATGGTGGTAGGCCTGCTGCTGGTGGGGTTCGTGAGCCTGGCGCCAAAGGGGATCGTGGGACTGGTGCGCGGCCTGACCGGAGGACGGTCCCGGCCGCGCCACGGCAAACAAACACGGAGGAAACTCGCATGAACACCGAAATCGGACGGCGGACTGCGGTTGCCGGTGCGCTCGGCATGGGCGCGCTGGGAGCGCTCGGCGCGGGCAGCATCCCGGCGCGGGCGGCCGGCGCACCCATCACCATCGGCATGAGCCTGTCGCTGACCGGCCCGCTGGCCGTCTCGGGCCGCGCCATTCTCCTGACCTTGCAGATGTTCGAAGCGGACCTCAACAAGCAGGGCGGCGTGCACGGACGTCCGGTCAAATTCATCTATTACGACGACCAGAGCAACCCGTCGAACGCGCCGCAGATCTACACCAAGCTGCTGGACATCGACAAAGTCGACCTGTTGATGTCGAACGGCACCAACCTGACCGCGCCTGCCATGCCGGTGGTGATGCAGCGGAACCGGTTGATCGTGGTGATGTTCTCGCTCGGCATCAACGACAAGTTCCACTACCCGCGCTTCTTCCAGACCATGCCGTACGGGCCGAACGGCAAGATGGCCATCTCAAAGGGGTTCTTCGAAGCGGCGGCGGCGATCGTGCCGAAGGTGAAGACCATCGCCCTGGTCGGCGCGGATGCCGATTTCTCCAAGACCGCCGTCGCCGGGGCACGGGAACACGCCAAGGCGATGGGGCTGAAGATCGTGTACGACCGTACCTATCCGCCATCGACCGTCGATTATGATCCGATCGTGCGCGGCATCGGCGCCGCCAACCCCGACGTGATCTATGTCGGCTCCTACCCGCTCGATACGGTGGGCATGATCCGCTCGGCGCACTCGTTGAAGCTGCGGCCCCGGCTGTTCGGCGGCAGCATGGTGGGCACGCAGATCGGCTCGCTGAAGGCCGAACTCGGGCCGGAGCTGAACGGGGTCGTCAGCTACGAGCTGTATGTGCCGGCGGTGGCCAGGTTCTTCCCCGAGGTCGAGCCGTTCCTGCAACGCTACCGCCCGCTCGCGGTAAAGGCCGGCGTCGATCCGCTCGGCTTCTACATGCCGCCATTCGCCTATGCCTCGTTCCAGGTGCTGACCCAGGCGGTCGCCGCAGTCGGGCTCGACCAGGCCAAGCTCGCCGCGCACATCCACGCTGCAACGTTCAAGACCATGGTGGGCGACATCAAGTTCGGCGCCGATGGCGAGTGGGCGCACGAGCGGATGCTGCAGGCGCAGTTCCAGGGCGTGAGCGGTAACGCCGTGCAGCAGTTCATGGACCCGGCGCGCGAGGTGGTACTCAGCCCGGCGGAGTACAAGACCGGCGCGCTGGTCACCCCGTTCGGCGCGGCCTGACGGGAGCGCCGCCGATGACCGCACGCAGCGCGATCGTCACCGGGGGCTTGCGCGGGCTGGGCCGGGCGATGGCCCTCGGCCTGCTCGGCGCCGGACATCAGGTGCTCGCCGTCGGCCACCTGGCCGAGGATGTGGCGGAGATGGAGCGGCTGGCCGACGGCCGGCCGCTGGTGCCGCTACTCGCCGACCTGCGCCGGCCGGCGGAGTGCGACCGGGTGGCGGCGGCGGCGCGGGCGCGGTTCGGCGGGATCGATATCCTGGTGAACAACGCCGGGCTGACCTTCACCTATATCGACCCGCCGCGCTTCGTGAACGGGCCGCGGAAATTCTACGAGTTGACCGACGAGATCACCCGCAACGTGATGGAAACGAACTACGTCGCCGCCGAGCACATGGCCCGCCGCGTGGCCCCCGAGATGATCGCCCGCGGCTGGGGGCGGATCGTCAACGTCACCACCAAGCTCGACACCATGAACCAGAAGGGCAGCGGCCCCTACGGCCCCTCCAAGGCGGCGCTCGAGATGGCAACCGAGGTCTGGGCGAAGGAGGTCGCGGGCACCGGGCTCACGATCAACATCGTCAACCCCGGCGCCGGGGCGAACACACCGGGGATGGCGCAGGAGATGCGCGACTGGTCGGCGGCCGGGGCGAAGCCCCGGCTGGTGGAGCCGGACGAGATGGTGCCGCCGCTGCTGTTCGTCGTCTCCCCGGCCGCCGATGCGGTGAACGGATTCCGCTTCGACGCCAACGCCTGGAACCCCAACCTTCCGCCCGAACGCGCCGCGCGCAACATCGCCCGCCCCGCCGGGTTCGAGCTCTATGCGCGCCGGCTGTGGAACGACGCGTGACGGAGGCCCGCAGATGATCGACCGAACGACCGCACCGCTCGATCCCGCCACCATCCGCTTGCACCGCAAGGGAACCGGGCCGGCACTCGTGCTGCTGCACTGCCTCGGGGTGACGCATCGGCTCTGGGACCCGCTCGATCCGCTGGCCGATCGTTTCACCTTGCTCGCCTACGACCTGCCCGGGCACGGCGAGACGCCGCTGCCGGCGGCGCCCTATGGGGTGGAGGAGCTTGCCGACCAGCTTGCCGCGGTGCTGCGGCGGGAGGGAATTGCGCGGGCGCATGTCTGCGGCCTGTCGCTCGGCGGCCT
Source organism: uncultured Pseudomonadota bacterium (assembly GCA_963832525.1). Lineage (GTDB taxonomy): Bacteria > Pseudomonadota > Alphaproteobacteria > Acetobacterales > Acetobacteraceae > JAJZVS01. Next base: position 2,984,919 of record CAWHUC010000004.1, on the reverse strand, counting down.
GGTGGCACAGCGCTTCGCATCCGCCTATCCGGAGCTGACCGACCGGCTGGTCCTGGCCGATACCACACCGCGCTACACCGAAGATATGCGCGCGATGTGGGTCTCGCGGGCCGCGGCGGCACGGCGCGATGGCGTGCCGTCCTTGGTACCGGGCTTGCTGAAAATCTGGTTCACCGCCCCATTTCTGGAACAGGACCCGCCGGCGGTGCGTTTCGTGCGCGAAACTCTGTCGGCCTGCGACGGCGAGGGCTACGCGCTGGCGTGCGAAGCGCTGGGTGCGGCCGATCTGCGCCCGCTCGCCGCGCGCATCGCCGCACCCACGCTGGTGCTGTGCGGCGATGCGGAGAGCGCGGCGTTCCAGGACGCCGCACGCTGGATGGCGGAACACATCGGGGCCGCGCGGCTGGAATGGATCGCGCAAGCCGCGCATTGCTCGGTGCGCGAACAACCGGAGCGATGGCGCGACCTGCTCGCCGGCTTTCTGGCCCAGGCGCAGGGGGCACAGGCGCGGGGGGCGTAAGCGCGCGGGATCGGACGCAGCGCTACCGGTTCATCCCGCGCACCGCCTCGCACACCGCCCGCGTCACCTCCTCCGTCGTCGCCTTGCCGCCCAGGTCCGGCGTCATCATCCCCGCCGCGCACACCTGCTCCACCGCGCGCATCAGCAGCGTCGGCGGCCGGCTTCTCGCCCAGGTGCTCCAGCATCATCGCCGCCGGTCCAGAAGCTCGCCACCGGATTGGCGATGCCCTTGCCGGTGATGTCGAACGCGCGAGCCATGGATCGGCTCGAACATCGACGGGCTGCGCCGCTCCGGGTCGATATTGCCGGTCGGCGCGATGCCCAGCGAGCCGGCCAGCGCCGCCGCCAGATCCGACAGGATGTCGGCGTGCAGGTTGGTCGCCACCACCGTGTCGATCGACCGCGGCCGGCGGACCATGCGCATGGTCATCGCGTCCACCAGCTCCTTGTCCCAGGTCACGTCCGGGTAGTCGTGCGACACCAGCGCGGCGATCTCGTCCCAGAACACCATGCCGTGGCGCTGCGCGTTCGACTTGGTGACCACGGTCAGGTGCTTGCGCGGGCGGCCGCGCGCCAGGTCGAAGGCGAAGCGCATGATCCGCTCGACGCCGCGGCGGGTGAAGATCGCGGTCTCGGTCGCCACCTCCTCCGGCAGGCCGCGATGGGTGCGCCCGCCCTGGCCGGCATATTCGCCCTCGCTGTTCTCGCGCACGATCACCCAGTCGAGGTCGCCGGGCCCGACGTCGCGCAGCGGCGAGGTGACGCCGGGCAGGATGCGGGTCGGGCGGACGTTGGCGTACTGGTCGAAGCCCTGGCAGATCGGCAGCCGCAGGCCCCACAGCGTGACGTGGTCCGGGATGTTCGGATCGCCGACCGCGCCGAAATAGATCGCGTCGGCGGTGCGCAGCCAGGCCAGCGCCGTCGGCCGGCATGAAGCGGCCATGCTTGCGGTACTAGTTCGATCCCCAGTCGTAGTGATCCACCTTCAGGGTGAAGCCGCCGTCGCGCGCGGCCACCGCGTCCAGCACCTCGAGCCCGGCGGCGATCACCTCCGGGCCGATGCCGTCGGCGGGGATGGAGGCGATGCGATGGGTACGGCTGGCTGGCATGGGCAAGGTCCTCGGCGACAAGCACGGATGGGGCAGGGCGAGGCGGTTCGTTGGGCGAAGCGCGCCGGCAGGTCAAGAGCCCGCCGCGCCGGCGCGGGGCGCGGCGGGTGCGCTCAGCGGTAGGTCGCGATCCAGCGGCGGTCGAGCCACGCCTTCCACCACGCCACACCGCGCCCCGCCAGGCTGCACCCGCCGCGCCACGCCACCGCCCGCCCGTCGCCGAGGCCGAGGATCGCCAGAGCCCGAAGCTGCGGTCGCCAGGGACGCGGCGCCTGCCCGCGCAGCGCGCGGCGCAGGTTCGCCGCCAGCACCGGGCCGGCGTGTACCGCCCACACCCCGGCCTTGGGCCGCGGCGCGCCCAGGATCGCTGCGCAGTCGCCGGCGGCGAACACGGAGGGGTGGCTGACGCTGCGCAGGCCCGTATCGACCTGCACGCAGCCGTCGGCATCGCAGGCGAGGCCGGCGGCGGCGAGCAACGCCGGCCCAACGACGCCGGTGGCCCAAATCGCCGCGACGACCGGCTCGGCGGTGCCGTCGGACAGCGCCAACCGGCCCTCGCTCAGCGTCTCCGCCCGCACCCCGGCACGCATGGCCACGCCGGCTGCCGCCAGCGCGGCGGTGACGATCCGCCGGGCACGTGCCGGCGCCTCCGGCAGCGGCGCCGCCGCCGCGCCGACCAACAGGATCCGCGCCCGCCCGGCAAACCGCCGCGCCAGGGCCAGCGCCAGTTCGGTGCCGCCCGCGCCGTCGCCCACCACGGCGATGCGACCGCCGGCGGGCAACGCCGCGTCCAGGCGAGCGAGACGGTCGAGGAAACGGCCGATCGGCTTCACCGCGATCGTCCCCTCCCCGGCCGCGCCCGCCGGCAGGCGCGGCAGACCGCCGATATCGATCGACAGCAGGTCGAATCCCACCGCCGTCCCGTCGGCCAACGCGACCCGACGCGCCGCGAGGTCGATCGCCACCGCCGCCGCCACGACCCGCCGCGCCCCGGCGCGCGCAGCCAGCGGGGCAAGGTCGATCGCGGCGTCGTCCGCCGTGCACGCGCCACGGATCACGGCGGGCAACAGACCCGAGTAGAGGCTGCGGGGCTCGCGTGCGATCAGGGTCAGGCGGACGCCCGGCTCCGGCCGGCGGGCGAAGCGGCGCAGCACCTCCACCTGGGCGTGGCCGCCGCCAAGCAGGACGAGATCGCGCCCGGCCGGCCTCACGCGCCCGCGCGGCCGGCGTCAGGCATTGGTGATACCGCCGTCGACCGTGATGGTCTGGCCGGTGACGTAGGAGGAGTCTTCCGAGCAGAGGAAGCAGATCACCCCCGCCACCTCCTCCGGCCGGCCCCAGCGGCGCAGCGGGATATCGGTGCGGTAGGCCTCACCGCGCTCGGCGATCAGGGTGGTGGTCATGGCGGTCTCGATCACCCCCGGCGCCACCGCATTCACCAGCACGTCCGGCGCGAGCTTGCGCGCGAGCGAGCGGGTCAGGCCTACCAGCCCGCTTTTGGCGGCGGCATAGGCGGCGCGGTCCGGACTGCCGCGGCGGTAGGCGAGCGAACTCGCGAACACGATCCGCGCCGGCCCGCGCGCGCCGGCCGGCGGGGTGGCGCGCGGGATGAAGGCCACCGCCATGTCGTAGGCGTTGGTGAGGTTGGCCGCGATCGCGCGGTCCCAGACCCCGTGATCCTCCGCCGCCAGCGGATCCGGCTCGAACAGCCCGGCCAGGTGGATCAGCGCCGCGACCTTTCCCCCAGCCTGGTCGAGCGCGGTCGCGCAGTCGGCGGGGGTGGCGAGGTCCGACCGCCAGGCGGCAAGCCGCGCGGTGCCGAGCACCTGTTCCGCCGCCTCCAGCCGCGCCGCGTCGCGGTCGACCAGCAGCACATGCGCCCCGCCTTGCAGGAACAGCCGGGCGGTGGCGAGGCCGATGCCGCCGGCGCCGCCGGTGATGGCGATACGCTGGCCGGCGAACGCGGCCACCTCAGGCCGCCCGGGCAAGGCCGAACCGGTCGGCCATCACCTGCACCCGCAGCATGAAGCGCGGCTCGTCCGGCAGGTAGTCGGCGACGGCGTTGTGGTTGGTGCCGATATTGTCCCACATCAGCACGTCGCGCTCGGTCCAGCGATGCGCATAGAGGTAGTCGGCGCGGTCCTGGTGGCGGAACAGGAAATCGAGGATCTCGCCCGATTCCTGTGCGTCCATGCCGTCGATCCACATGGTGTAGCCGGGGTTGGCGTACAGCACCATGCGCCCGGTGATCGGGTGACGGCGGAAGATCGGCTGCGAAACGGGTGGCTTTTTCGCCCGCTGCTCGGGCGTGAGCGGCTTGCGCACCGAACCGGGGCGGGCGCGCATCATGTCCCAGAACTTGGCGAAGTCGTGTGTCGCGGTGCGGCCTTCCAACTGGCGCTTCAGATACCTCCGGCAGATCGTCATAGGCCGCATGCATGTTGCGGAACTGCGTCTCGCCGAGCGGCTTGCCGTTGCGCTGCGGCACGTGGCGGGCATGCAGCACGTTCGCGAGCGCGATGTCCCGGCTGTACGACATGTCGGTGTGCCAGCCCTGGCCGGCGTCGTTCAGCCCGAGCGGGCGGCCCGCCGCATCCTTCATGTTGGACAGCACCATCACTTCCGGGGTCGCCGGGTCGTGCGCGACGCCGGCGACGTTGACCTCCAACGTACCGAAGCGGCGGCCGAAGGCGGCAAGCGCGGCGGCGGCCAGGTCCTGGTCCGGGAAGCACAGCACGCCATGCGCGCCGAGCGCAGCCAGCAGGGCGGCGGTCTCGGCCTCGCTGATCGGACGGGCGAGGTCGATACCGGTGATCCGGGCGCCGAGCGCCTGGCCGGTCGGGGTGATCTGCATGGCGGTCCCTCCTCGGAAACGGGCGGGATATCAGCGCGTCGTGGGGCGAAGGGGAAGGGGCGCGCCCGGATCAGTGGTGCGCGGCGAGCTGCCAGACCGCAAACATGGCCCCGCTGATAGTGACGATGTTCACGAACACCGCAGCGATGATCCACTGCGCCGTGCTGGTGCGCAGTGTGGCGATTTCGGTGCGGACGGAGGCGATGTCGGTGCGGACGGAGGCAATTTCCGTACGGAATTCGGTGCGCAGCTCAGCGCCCAAGGTGGCAATCTCGGCGCGCAGCTCCGAACCGAGCGCCACGATCTCCGCCCGCAGCTCCGCGATGTCCGCCTTGGTCGCCAGATCGCCCGAAATCGCTTCCGACAATGCTTCGGCCGCACCGACCGCCTGGTCGCGCGTGAACCCCGCCTGTTCCAGGCGGCGGGAGAGCTTCAGCGTGTCGAACAGAACCGCCATCACGACGCCATCCTAGCAGGCCGACGTTGGCCTGTCGCCTGCGGCGTCCGGCCGCCCGGCACCTCGGGTCGCGTTCCGGTCGGCCGCCGGCCTGCCACCAGGACCGCCGCGCTTCAGACCCGGCGCACCACGTAGCATTCCGCCAGCGCCGCCATGATCGTCGCGGCGTGGTCGGGGTCGCGCGCCTCCACCATCACCTCCAGCTCGGCAGCCTGGACCGAGGCAGCGGCGAACAGCCGCTGGTGCGACACCTCGATGATGTTGCCGCCGGAGCCGCCGATCCGCCCGGCGATATCGGCCAGCACGCCGGGCCGGTCGGGGATCTGCATGTGCAGCCGCAGCAGGCGCCCGTCGCGCAGCAGGGTGCGCAGCAGCACGTTGGACAGGATGCGCGCGTCGATATTGCCGCCGCACACCGGCACGCCGACCCGGCGCCCGGCGAAGCGGTCGGGAAATGCCAGCAGTGCGGCCAGGCCGGCCGCGCCGGCGCCCTCCGCCACGACCTTCGCGCCTTCAACCAGCAGCCCGATCGCCTGCTCGATGGCACGTTCGGGTACCACCAGCACCTCGATCCCGAGGGCGCGGATCACCGCGAGCGGGGCTTCGCCCACGTCGCGCACTGCGATGCCCTCGGCGATCGTCGGGCCACCCACCGACACCGGCGCGCCGGCCAGGCGCTGGGCCATGGCGGCGTAGCCTTCCACCTCCACCCCGAATACCACGATGTCCGGGGCGAGTCCGCGCGCCGCCACGGCGCAGCCGGCGAGCAGACCGCCGCCGCCGACCGGGATCACCAAGGTATCGAGCTTCGGCGCATCCTCCAGCAATTCCAGCGCCAGGGTCCCCTGCCCCGCCATTACCGCCGGATCGTCATAGGGATGGATGAACACGAGCCCCTGCGCCGCCGCCAGCACGTGCGCGTGCGCTGCGGCCTCCGCCAGGGTCTCGCCGTGCAGGACCACGGTGGCGCCCCAGGCGGCGGTACGGGTGACCTTGGTCGCCGGGGTGAAGGCTGGCATCACGATGGTGGCGGCGATCCCGAGCCTCGCCGCGTGGCGCGCCACCGCCTGGGCGTGATTGCCGGCGGACATGGCGATCACGCCGCGGGCGCGTTCCGCCTCCGACAGCAGCGCCAGCCGGTTGGCCGCGCCGCGTTCCTTGAATGCGCCGGTGACCTGGAGATTGTCGAGCTTGAGCGTGACCTCCGCCCCGGTGGCCCGTGAGATGGCGTCGGACGTCAGCACCGGCGTGCGTCGCACCGCCCCGGCGATTCGCCCCGCCGCGGCGCGCACGTCGGCGAGCGCGATCATGCCCGGCTCATGCGCAGCGCCTGCTCACGAGAAGCGGATTTCGAGAATCTCGTACGACCGATCGCCGCCCGGCGCCGGCACGGAAACCGACTCGCCCACCTTCTTGCCGATCAGCGACTTGGCGAGCGGGGAGGTGACGGACAACCGACCGGATTTGATGTCGGCCTCGTGCAGCCCGACGATCTGGTAGCTGGCTTCCTTCTCCGTCTCCTCATCGACCAGACGGACCACGGCACCGAATTTCACGTGGTCGCCGGACAGGGTCGAGATGTCGATCACCTCGACCGAGGAGACGATCTCCTCGAGCTCGGCGATCCGCCCCTCGATGAAGGACTGGCGTTCGCGAGCGGCGTGGTATTCGGCGTTTTCGGACAAATCCCCATGCGTGCGGGCCTCGGCGATCTGGCGAATGATCGACGGCCGCTCGACGCTTTTCAGGTGGCGGAGTTCCTCTTCCAGCCGCTGCAGGCCGGGGGCGGTCATCGGGAACTTCTGCACTTCGGGGTCCTCGCGCTAAGCCGGGTCCAGGCACGACAACGCCTCCCCGGCGGCCGAGCCGCGGCCCGGTCGTCCAGGAAGCGTCAGAACGATCCGCGAAAATAGGACTGGAGCGGCGCCACTTCAAGCATTCCCGCCCGCAACGCCGCGATGGCGTGCACCGCCGCCCGTGCACCCGCCATGGTGGTATAGTGCGGTACCCCATGGGTCAGCGCGCCGCGGCGGATGGCGAAGCTGTCGGCCACCGACTGCGGGCCGGAGGCGGTGTTGATGACCAGTTGCACCTCCCCCGAAAGGATCGCGTCGACGCAGTGCGGCCGGCCCTCCAGCACCTTGTTCACCACCTTCACCGCCAGGCCGGCGTCGCGGATGCAGGCGGCGGTGCCGCGCGTGGCCACGATGGCGAAGCCCATGTCCACCAGCCGCCGGGCCAGCGCGGGCACTCCGCGCTTGTCGCTGTCCTTCACCGAGAGGAACACCGTGCCCGCCTGCGGCAGGATCACGCCCGCACCGAGCTGCGATTTGGCGAAGGCACGCTCGAAACTGGAATCGAGCCCCATCACCTCGCCGGTCGATTTCATCTCCGGCCCCAGGATCGTATCGACATCGGGGAAGCGGGCGAAGGGGAACACCGCCTCCTTCACCGCCACATGCGGCGCCACGCCCTGGTCGTCGAGCCGGAATTCGGCCAACCGCGCCCCGGCCATCACCCGGGCGCCGATCTTGGCCACCGCGACGCCGGTGGCTTTGGCGACGAAGGGGACGGTGCGGGAGGCACGTGGGTTCACCTCCAGCACGTAGATCACGTCGTCCTTGATCGCGTACTGCACGTTCATCAGCCCGACCACGCCGAGCGCGCGCGCCATCGCCTCGGTCTCCGCCTTCAGCTCGGTCACGGTGGCGGGCGAGAGAGTGTAGGGCGGCAGGGCGCAGGCGGAATCGCCGGAATGGATGCCGGCTTCCTCGATATGCTCCATCACGCCGGCGACGTAGACGGTCTCGCCGTCGCTGATGCAATCGACATCGACCTCGATCGCGTCGTTCAGATAGCGGTCGATCAGGATCGGCCCGCGCGAGATGTCGCCGCCGGAGACGCGCACCGCCTCGCGCATGTAGCGGTGCAGGCCGCTGCGGTCGTAGACGATCTCCATCGCCCGCCCGCCGAGCACGTAGCTCGGACGGATCACCACCGGATAGCCGATGCGCTCGGCGATCGTTTCCGCCTCCGCCGCCGAGCGCGCGGTGCCGTTCTCCGGCTGGCGCAGCCCGAGGCGGTGCAGCAGGAGCTGGAAGCGCTCCCGGTCCTCGGCGATGTCGATCGCATCGGCGCTGGTGCCGAGAATCGGAATGCCCGCCTGCGTCAGCGCCTGCGACAGTTTCAGCGGCGTCTGCCCGCCGTACTGCACGATGCAGCCGAGCAACGTGCCGGCCTGCTGCTCGCGGCGGACCAGAGCGATCACGTCTTCCGCCGTCAACGGCTCGAAATAGAGCCGGTCGGAGGTGTCGTAATCGGTGGAGACGGTTTCCGGGTTGCAGTTGACCATGATGGTCTCGAACCCGGCCTCCTTCAGCGCATAGGCGGCGTGGACGCAGCAATAGTCGAACTCAATGCCCTGGCCGATGCGGTTGGGGCCGCCTCCGAGGATGATGATTTTCCGGGCGTCGGTGGGATCGGCCTCGCAGACCGGGGTGCCGAAGCCACCCTCGTAGGTGGAATACATGTAGGGGGTGGCGGAGGCGAATTCGCCGGCGCAGGTGTCGATGCGCTTATAGACCGGATGCACGCCGAGGCGCGTGCGCAGGGCGGCCACCTCGGTCTCCGGCCGGTGCGCCAGTTCGGCCAGGCGGTGGTCGGAAAAGCCGAGCGCCTTGAGCCGGCGCAGCGCCCCCGCCTCATTCGGCAGGCCGTCCACCGTCACCGCCTGTTCGGCGGCGACGATGCGGGCGAGCTCGCGCAGGAACCAGGGATCGAACTTGCTGGCGGCGTGAATGTCCTCGACCGAGAGGCCGGCCCGCAGCGCCTGCGCGGCCATCAGCAGCCGGTCGGGCCGCGGGGTGGAAAGCGCGGCGCGGAACGCATCCGCCCCGCCGTCGCCTGGCGGTTCCACCGGGTCGAGGCCGGAAAGCCCGGTCTCCATGCTGCGCAATCCCTTCTGCAGCGCCTCGGCAAAGCTGCGGCCGATCGCCATCGCCTCGCCCACCGATTTCATCGACGTGGTCAGCAGGGCCGGCGTGCCGGGAAATTTCTCGAAGGTGAAGCGGGGGATTTTCACCACCACGTAGTCGATGGTGGGCTCGAAGCTCGCCGGCGTCACCGCGGTGATGTCGTTGGCAAGCTCGTCCAACGTGTAGCCGACCGCGAGTTTCGCGGCGATCTTGGCGATCGGGAAGCCGGTGGCCTTGGATGCCAGCGCCGAGGAACGCGAGACCCGCGGGTTCATCTCGATGATCAGCATCTGCCCGTCTTCGGGATTGACCGCGAACTGCACGTTCGACCCGCCGGTATCGACGCCGATCGCGCGCAGGCAGGCGATCGAGGCGTCACGCATGCGCTGGTATTCCTTGTCCGTCAGGGTCAGCGCCGGGGCGACGGTGACGGAATCGCCGGTGTGGATGCCCATCGGATCGACGTTCTCGATGGCGCAGACGATGATGCAGTTGTCCGCCCGGTCGCGGACCACCTCCATCTCGAACTCCTTCCAGCCGAGCACGGATTGCTCGATCAGCACTTCGTTGCTGGGTGAGGCCTCGATGCCGCCGGCGACGATCTGCTCGAACTCTTCGCGGTTGTAGGCGATGCCGCCGCCGGTGCCGCCCAGGGTGAAGGAGGGGCGGATGACGGCGGGCAGGCCCACCGCGGCGAGCGCGGCGCGGGCTTCGACCAGGTCGTGGGCAATGGCGGATTTCGGCAATTCGATGCCGATCTTCGCCATCGCGTCACGGAACTTGAGCCGGTCTTCGGCACGGTCGATCACCTCGGCTCGCGCCCCGATCAGCTCGACCCCGTGGCGGGCAAGCGCGCCGGAAGCGGCGAGCGCCATGGCGGCGTTGAGCGCGGTCTGGCCGCCCATGGTGGGGAGCAGGGCGTCGGGTTTCTCGCGCGCGATGATCTTCTCGACCACCTCGGGCGTGATCGGCTCGATGTAGGTGGCGTCCGCCAGGCCGGGGTCGGTCATGATGGTGGCAGGGTTGGAATTGACCAGGATGACCCGGTAGCCCTCCGCGCGCAGGGCCTTGCAGGCCTGGGCGCCGGAATAGTCGAACTCGCAGGCCTGGCCGATGACGATCGGGCCGGCGCCGATGATGAGGATGGAGGCGATGTCGGTGCGACGGGGCATGAGATCTACGAATGGTTGTGGGGTCAGGAGCCGGGTCGAAGCCTGTAGCGGTCGCGGGAGCAGCGAGCGGTCAGCGCCGGCAGACCTCCAGTCGCCATCATGCGGGCGTCGCGAGGATCAGGGCGCGATCGCCGGATAATCGGGCCAATTCCCTACCGGTCCGGCGCGGCGTTGCCAGGGTCCGCCACCACTCGCGCCGCCGCTACTCCGGCCGGGGTCAGTTCCAGGTGCCAGTGGCAGTGCAAGACGCCCTCCGGCAGGCGAATGGGCTCGCGGATCAGGCCGCGGCGCAGGCATTCGGCGATGCCCGTGCGGAACGCGCCCTCGTCCAGCGCGTCCACGTCCCCTGCGCCGGCAGACAGCGCGCGGAAGCGTTCGTAGCCCGCCTCGATCGTCGGCTCGTTGATCGCGTGGCGGAATGCGATCGCCAGGATCGTCGCCACCGGATCGGTCATGCGGGCCGCTCCATCAGCGCCGTGAAGCGCGCGAACAGATAATGGCTGTCGGATGGGCCGGGGCTCGCCTCCGGGTGGGACTGCACCGAGAACACCGGCCGCCCGTCGCAGGCGATGCCTTCGTTGGAGCCGTCGAACAGGGACACATGGGTCGCCCGCACGCCTTCGGGCAAGGTCTCAGGATCGACCGCGAAGCCGTGGTTCTGGCTGGTGATCTCCACCCGTCCGGTCGTCAGGTCCTTGACCGGCTGGTTGGCGCCCCGGTGCCCGCGCGCCAGCTTGAAGGTGCGCGCGCCGAGCGCCAGCGCCAACAACTGGTGCCCGAGGCAGATGCCGAACAGCGGCACCCCCGTCTCCAATACCCCCCTCAAGGCCGGCACCGCGTAGGCCGCCGTCGCCGCCGGATCGCCCGGCCCGTTCGACAGGAACACCCCGTCCGGCCGGTGGCGCATGATGTCCTCGGCCGAGGCGGTCGCCGGCACCACCGTTACCCGGCAACCGGCGGAGGCAAGGCAGCGCAGGATGTTGCGCTTCGCCCCGTAATCCACCGCCACCACATGAAAGCGCGGCGCCGTCTGCCGCCCGCTCCCCGTGGGCCAGGCCCAGCGCGTCTCGTCCCAGCTATAGGTCTGCCGGCAAGTGACCTCGCGCGCCAGGTCCATCCCCTCCAGCCCCGGCCAGGCGGCGGCGCGGGCGCACAGGGCCGGCAGGTCGAACCGTCCGTCGGCCGGATAGGCGAGCACCCCGGACGGCGCGCCGCCGTCGCGGATGCGCAAGGTGAGCGCGCGGGTGTCCACCCCGGCGATCCCAGGGACGCCGCGCGCCGCCAGCCAGGCATCCAGCCCCTGGGCGGCCCGCCAGTTGGACGGATCGGTCACGTCCTGCTTCACCACCAGGCCACGGGCGGCGACGGCGCCGGCCTCCTGGTCCTCGAGGTTGGCGCCGACATTGCCGATATGCGGGAAGGTGAAGGTGATGATCTGGCCGGCGAAGGACGGGTCGGTCAGGGTTTCCTGGTAACCGGTCATGCCGGTGGAGAAGCAGACCTCGCCCACCGGGGCGCCGCCACGGGCCGGCTCGGCGGTCGGTGCGCCGAAGCCGCGACCCCAGAACACGGTGCCGTCGGCCAGCACGAGGGCGGCAGTGGCGCCCGGAGGCGGCGCGGACGCCGCTGCGGGTTCGGCCGCTTCGTCCGGGCGGTCCCCGCCGGGCTGATCCCCCATCGCGCGATCTCCTGCGGCCCCGTTGTCCCCGGCGGCCCTGTTGTCCCTTGCGGCCCTGCCCCCGGTAGCACGTCCCCCGGCAACCCGCTCGCCCCCGGGCACGTCGGCCCCGGGCAGGTCGCCCAGCGCGAGGCCGGTGGCGGCGAGCACCGCCGGCCAGTGCCGCGCCGGAATCGCATGGGCCTGGCGCCATTTGCGGACCGCTTCGGGACCGACGCCGGTCAGCCGCAACGCGGCCTCCGGCCCGCCCAGACGATCCAGGATCTCATCGACGGAAAGGGGCATGCCACCTCCCTACGGGAAGTTTTCTCCCACCGCAAGCGCGCACAGGCGAGGTGGGAAGTTTTTTCCCACCACCTCCGGCCGTCGCGGGATATAACGTGGCCGGTCCCTGGACGCGCCCGGCCTCCAGTGCTGAAACCGCCACCGAAACCGCGGACCGTTCCCGGAAGGAGCACGCCATGGACCTGCGCGAGCAGTTCGCCGACCAGCTCAAGACCGCGATGAAGGCGGGCGAGGCCGCGCGCACCTCCACCCTGCGCATGATCCTGGCGAAGCTGAAGGACACCGACATCGCCGCCCGCCCGAAAGGCGTCGCCCAGGTGCCGGAGCCCGAGATCGTCGCCATGCTGCGCGGCATGGTGAAGTCGCGCCGCGAATCGGTGACCTTGTACCGCCAGGGCAAGCGCCCGGAGCTTGCCGAGAAAGAGGAAGCCGAGATCGCGGTGATCGAGAGCTTCCTCCCGCAGACCATGGACGAGGCCGCCACGGCGGAGGCGGTCGACGCCGCGATCGCCGCCACCGGTGCCGCCTCGGTCAAGGACACGGGCAAGGTCATGGCCGAGCTGCGCGCCCGCCACGCCGCCAACCTCGACATGGCCCGCGCCGGGGCGGCGGTGAAAGCGAAGCTCGGCGGCTGATGGCGCTCCCGTCCGGCTTCCTCGACGAACTGCGGGCCCGTACCCCGCTCGCGCCCCTGATCGGGCGACGGACGAAGCTGGAACGCGCCGGGCGGCAATGGAAGGCGTGCTGCCCGTTCCACGGCGAGAAGACGCCGAGCTTCTATATCTGGGACGACCACTACCACTGCTTCGGCTGCGGCGCGCATGGCGATGCCATCAGCTTCGTCATGCAGTCCGACGGCGCCGGCTTCATGGAGGCGATCGAGCGGCTGGCCGGCGAGGCGGGGCTGGAGGTGCCGCAGCTTTCCCCCGCCGTCGCCGAAGCCGAGCGCCGCCGCCACAGCCTGGGGGGCGCGCTGGAGATGGCGGCGGCGGCCTACCAGCGCCGGCTGTTCCTGCCCGAGGGGCGCGCCGCGCTCGACTACCTGTTGGGCCGCGGCCTGTCGGAGGCCACCATCCGCCGCTTCGGCCTCGGCTGGTCGGGCGAGGGCCGCGGCGCGCTGGTGAGCGAGCTGGGACGCGAAGGCATCGGCCCCGACCTGCTGGCCGAGGCCGGGCTGCTGCGCGCGGACGACCCGCCGGCGCGCGGGGGGGAATTGTTCTTCAACCGGGTGATGTTCCCGATCCGCGATCGTCGCGGCGGGGTAATCAGCTTCGGCGGCCGCACCCTGGGCGACGGCAAGCCGAAGTATCTCAACGGCCCGGAGACGCCGCTGTTCTCCAAGCGCCGAAACCTCTACGCGCTCGACCTCGCGCGCGCCGCGCTGCGCGGGTCCGGAGGCGCGGACCGCGGGAAGACGGCGCCAGACGTGGTCGTGGTCGAAGGCTACATGGACGCGATCGCGTTGCACCAGGCGGGGTTCGGCGGTGCCGTCGCCCCGCTCGGCACCGCGCTCACCGAGGAACAACTGGCGGAGCTGTGGCGCTTGTCGCCGGCGCCCGTGCTGTGTTTCGACGGCGACGCGGCGGGCGCCCGCGCCGCGGCCCGCGCGGCCGAACTGGCGCTGCCTCTGCTGGCGCCGGATCGCTCACTGCGCTTTGCCGCCCTGCCCGCCGGCGAGGACCCGGACACCCTGGTCCTGCGTCAGGGACCGGCGGCGTTCCAGGCGGTCCTGACCGGCGCGCGATCCTTCGTGGACGTCCTGTTCGAACAGCAGGGCGATCCCGGCCCGGGCGCCACGCCCGAGCAACGCCTGGGGTTCAAGCGCCGACTGCTGTCGGCCGCCGAGCGGGTCGCCGACCGCGGGCTTGCCAGCGAGTACCGCCAAGCCCTGCTCGACCGGTTTTTCGCCGCCCGATCCGACCGCGGAGGACGGGGCGGGCGTTGGCCACCACGCGAGGCGATGGCCGGGGAGCGCGGCGCCGGCGGCAGGGCGCGCTTCGGGACCGGCGGCGGCGCACCCGGCGGCCGGCCGACCTGGCTGCCGCCCGGACGAACGCCACCGCGGCCCGTGCCTTCCGACGCGGTCGCGACCGCCGAGCGGCTGCGCATCCTGCTCGCCATCCTGCTGCGCCATCCGGAGCTCTGGGCCGATGTCGGGCCGGCGCTCGCGGGCCTCGAACTGCCGCCGGCGCTCGGAGCCGTGCGCGCGGCGCTGACCGACTGGGCGGAACAGGCCGAACTCCTTGACTCCGGAGGGGTCATGGACCACCTGACGGCTTCTGGATTGGCTGCCGAGGCGGCGCGGATCCTGGCAACCACCCCCGTCCCGTTGCCGGGCTGCGCGTCCCCCTCGGCCATGCCTGGCGAGGCCGAGGCGGGGTGGTGGCATATTTTCGGGCTGATGCATCGCGACCGGCTGGAAGCCGAGGTGGCGGCGGCGAACCGCGAGTTCGCGCGCCTGACCGACGACGCCACGCAGCGGCGGCTGATCGCGCTCTGCGCCGCGCGCGACGCCCTCTGTCGCGGCGAACAGGGCGAGACCGAGACCTGACCCGCGCGCACCTCGCCCCCACCCACCTCACCGTTGCGCGCACCGCCGATTTTTGCCCCGCCGATTGCGCCCCGCCGATGAGTGGCCCGCTTTTGCGTGGCCCACCGCTGCCGATTGCCCCCAAGCTTCCGATTGCCGGAGAGCCGTGAAGATGGCGACCAAGCCCGCCGCAACCTCTGAGACCGCCACCGCCGAAGCCGACGTGGAAACCACCCTGCTCGATGTCTCTGCCGCCGCCGTGAAGCGGCTGATCGCGCGCGGTAAGGAGCGCGGCTACATCACCTTCGACGAGCTGAACGCCGTCCTGCCCTCGGAACAGAACAGTTCCGAGCAGATCGAGGACGTGATGGCCAATCTCAACGAGATGGGCATCCAGGTCGTCGAGAATGAGGAAACCGAGGACGGCGAAGCCGCCGCCGTCAAGCCGGCCGACAAGCCGGAGGAAGCCGAGGAAGAAGCCTCCGGCAACATCGACGAGGAAACCGCCGGCCGCACCGACGACCCGGTGCGCATGTACTTGCGCGAGATGGGCAGCGTCGAGCTGCTCTCGCGCGAGGGCGAGATCGCGATCGCCAAGCGCATCGAAGCCGGCCGCGACATGATGATCGGCGGGCTGTGCGAAAGCCCGCTCACGTTCAAGGCGATCATCTCCTGGCAGGACCAGCTCAAGGCCGGGCGGATGCTGCTGCGCGACATCATCGACCTGGAAGCCACCCAGGGCGGCGGCGCCGAGGCCGCGGCCGTCGCCGAACCCGGTGCCGAGGCGCGCGACGGCTTCGAGGCGCATGAGGAAACCGACGCCGAGGAGGAAGGCGAAGGCGCCGGCCTGTCGCTGTCGGCGCAGGAGGAGAAGCTCAAGCCCGAAGTGCTCGCGACCTTCGAGGAAATCGAAGGCCTGTACAAGAAACTGCAGAAGATGCAGTCCCGCCGTCTGGAGACCATGACCAGCGGCGAGGAAGTCAACGCGCGATCCGAGAAGAGCTACGAGAAGCTGCGCGAGGAGCTGGTCGAGAAGGTCGGCCAGGTGCGGCTGCACAACAACCGCATCGAGGAGCTGGTCACCCAGCTCAAGGAGCTGAACCAGCGGCTGACCGGGCTGGAAGGCCAGTTGCTGCGCCTCGCCGAGGCCAACAAGGTCAACCGCGAGGAATACCTGAAGCACTACCGCGGCAGCGAGCTCGATCCGCACTGGTTCGACCGGGTGAGCAAGCTGCCCGGCAAGGGCTGGAAAGCCTTCGCCACCCGCGATCCGGCACAGATTGCCGCCATCCGCGCGCAGATCGGCGCCGTCGCCAACGACACCGGGCTGCCGATCGGCGAGTTCCGCCGCGTGTTCGCCACCGTCTCGCGCGGGGAACGCAATTCCGCGCGCGCCAAGAAGGAGATGATCGAGGCCAACCTGCGCCTCGTGATCTCGATCGCGAAGAAATACACCAACCGCGGGCTGCAGTTCCTGGACCTGATCCAGGAAGGCAACATCGGGCTGATGAAGGCGGTCGACAAATTCGAATACCGCCGCGGCTACAAGTTCTCGACCTACGCCACCTGGTGGATCCGGCAGGCGATCACGCGCTCGATCGCCGACCAGGCACGCACGATCCGCATTCCCGTGCACATGATCGAGACGATCAACAAGCTGGTGCGTACCTCGCGCCAGATGCTGCACGAGATCGGCCGCGAGCCGGCGCCCGAGGAACTGGCGGAAAAACTCGGCATGCCGCTGGAAAAAGTGCGGAAAGTGCTGAAGATCGCCAAGGAGCCGATCAGCCTGGAAACGCCGATCGGCGACGAGGAAGACAGCCATCTGGGTGATTTCATCGAGGACAAGGCGGCGATTATCCCGCTCGATGCCGCGATCCAGGCGAACCTGCGCGAGGCGACGACGCGGGTGCTGTCCTCGCTCACGCCGCGCGAGGAACGGGTGCTGCGCATGCGCTTCGGGATCGGCATGAACACCGACCACACCTTGGAAGAAGTCGGCCAGCAGTTCAACGTGACGCGCGAGCGCATCCGCCAGATCGAGGCGAAGGCGCTGCGCAAGCTGAAGCACCCGTCGCGCTCGCGCCGGCTGCGCAGCTTCCTGGACGATTGAGCATGGTCCGCGCCCCCCTGCCCGCCTCGCCCTGAATGCGAATGGACGCAACGACGCGCGTGGCGGTGACGGTGACGTTCCTGCGGATGGACCACGCGCCCGCGGACCACGCGCCGGCGCTGCCCGTGGGCTGCCAGGTGGTGCGCGCCGAGGCGTGCTCGGTGCCGTTCTATCGCTACCTCTACGATAACGTCGGCGGCGCCTATGTCTGGTGGCTGCGCCGGACCATGGCAGACGAGGACCTGGAAGCGCTGCTCGCCGATCCGCTGGTCTCGATCCATGTGCTGTATCGGCGCGGCGAGCCGGCCGGGTTCTTTGAGCTCGACGCCCGCTACTGGCCCGATATCAATCTCAGCTATTTCGGGCTGCTGCCCTGGGCGGTCGGAACCGGGGTCGGCTACGCCTTCCTGCGCCAGGCGGTCGATACGGTCTGGCGGCAGGGCGCGCGGGGGATGACGGTGAATACCTGCACCGCGGACCACGCAAGGGCACTACCGACCTACCTGCGCGCGGGCTTCCGGCCGCTCCGCCAGGTGCGGGAAATCTGGGACGTGCCGACCCGGCTCGGGCTGCGCATCCCCGCCCATCTGCTGGCGTAGACCCGCCTGCCACCCCGCCCACGGGCAGATGGCCGCCGGCCCGAGTTGTACAAGAGGCCATTTTCGCGGTTCTGCCGCGTCGCGCGAACGTACGTCCGCTGGGGCGTTTGGGACACCGGCGTACGTTCCGCGGGGCATTTCCACCCCGCCGCCCGATCGCTCTCCCCGGTCGCTGGCCGGGGAAAAAACTTCCCACCCGGCCCCGCCCCACCCCTACTCCACCGCCGCCCGCAACGCCGCCCCCGCCGCGATCGGGCACAGCGGCAGCGCCGCCGCCAGCAGCGCCGCGAGCAACAACAGCTCCGGCCGCGCGCTTTCCCCCAATGCCGCCGCCTCGGCCGCCGCCGCCCCGAAAATAAGCACCGGCACCGCCAACGGCAGTACCGAGCAACGGCAGCAGCACCCCGCCGCGCCGCGCCCCCAGCACCACCGCCGCCCCGGTCGCGCCAAGCAACGACAACAGCAACGTTCCCGGCACCAACCCTGCCAGCAGCACCGGCACTCCGGCCGGCGGCATGCGCAGCATCACCGCCAGCGGTGCCGCGGCCAGCAGCAGCGGCAGCCCGGTCACCAGCCAGTGCGCCAGCGCCTTCGCCCCCGCCACCGCGAACGCCGGCAGGCCGGAGAGCAGCAACAGATCGAGCGACCCGTCCTCGAAATCAGCGCCGAACAGCCGATCGAGCGGCAGCAGCGCCGCGAGCAGCGCGCAGACCCAGACGATCCCGGGTGCGATGGTGCCGAGCAACTGCGGCGCGGGGCCGAGCGCGAGGGGGAACAGCATCACCACGACGACGAAGAACAGCAAGGCCGCGAGCGTGTCGCCGCCGTGGCGCAGCGCGAGCTGCAACTCGCGCGCCAGAACCGCATGAAACCGCCTCATCCGAGCCGCAGCTCCGCAGCGCCCGCAAGCGGCAGCGGCAGATGCGTGGCCGCAACGACCACGCCGCCGCGCGCGCGATGGGTCGCGAGCAGGCCGCCGAAGCGGTCGACCGCAGCAGCGTCCAGTCCCAGGGTCGGTTCGTCCAGCAGCCACAGCAGCGCCGAGGACACCGCCAGCCTTGCCAGCGCCAGCCGCCGCTTCTGCCCCGCCGAGAGCACCCGCGCCGGCAGATCGGCAAGCGCCGTCAGGCCCACGGCGGCCAGACCGGAGGCCACCTCGCCGCCACCGGCGACGGCGGCGAAGCGAAGATTCTCGGCCGCGGTCAGGCCGGACTTCACCGCGTCCTGGTGGCCGACATAGACCAGCCGCGCGCCGTGTGCCGCCGGGTCGGCCAACGCATCCTCGCCCTGCCATAACACCCGTCCGGCGGCGGGGCGGAGCAGGCCGGCGAGCAGGCGGAGCAGGGTGGATTTGCCCGATCCGTTCGGGCCGACCAGGAGCAGCGCGCCGCCGGCCGGCACGGTCAGGCTGATGTCCCGGAGCACCAGGCGTTCGCCTCGGAACGCCGCCACGCTTTCGGTCTGCAACACCGCCGGGTCCGCCTGGGGTCATGGCCGGGGTGCATTGGTGGACGATCCCCTGCCGGTGTGGTTAAAGCCGCGCCGCGAGGGCGCGCGCGCCCTTAACCACGGCGCGGCGCGCGACACAACAAGCCAGGGGCGTCCTGCGGGACGAGCGAGCATGAGCGCGATTGGTCAGGACAGCCTGAAGACCCGCCGCAGCCTGACGGTGGAGGGCAAGACCTACCAGTATTTCTCGCTGCCCGACGCGGCGAAGACGATCGGCGATATTTCCCGCCTGCCGGTCAGCCTCAAGGTCCTGCTGGAGAACATCCTCCGGTTCGAGAACGGATCGAGCTACAAGGTGGACGATGCGCGCGCCATCGCCGGCTGGCTGCCGGGCGGGCATTCCGACAAGGAGGTGCCGTTCCGCCCGGCGCGCATCCTGATGCAGGATTTCACCGGTGTTCCCGCGGTGGTCGATCTGGCGGCGATGCGCGACGGCATCACGCGGTTGGGCGGCGATCCGGCCAAGGTGAACCCGCTGATCCCGGTCGATCTCGTGATCGATCATTCCGTGATGGTGGATGTCAGCGCACGCCCCGACGCGCTGGCGCGCAACGTGGAAGCCGAGTTCGAGCGCAATGGCGAGCGCTATCGTTTCCTGCGCTGGGGCCAGGAGGCGTTCGCCGATTTCCGCGTGGTCCCGCCGGGCACCGGCATCTGCCACCAGGTGAACCTGGAATACCTCGGCCAGTGCGTGTGGACCACGACCGAGGGCGCCGATACGTTCGTGTATCCTGATACATTGTACGGCACCGACAGCCACACGACGATGGTGAACGGGCTCGGCATCCTCGGCTGGGGCGTCGGCGGGATCGAGGCGGAGGCGGCGATGCTCGGCCAGCCGATCGCCATGCTGATCCCGGACGTGATCGGCTTCCGCCTGAGCGGCAAGTTGCCGGAGGGGGCGACGGCGACCGACCTCGTGCTGACGGTGACGCAGATGCTGCGGCGCAAGGGCGTGGTCGGCAAGTTCGTGGAGTTCTTCGGCCCCGGGCTCGATGGGCTGGGGCTGGCGGATCGCGCGACCATCGGCAACATGGCGCCGGAATACGGCGCGACCTGCGGATTCTTCCCTGTCGACAAGGTGGCGCTGGACTATCTGCGCCTGTCGGGACGCGACACGCACCGGATCGCGCTGGTGGAAGCCTATCTGCGCGCGCAGGGCATGTTCCACGAGGCAGGCATGCAGGAGCCGGTGTTCACCGACACCCTGGAGCTTGATCTCGGCACCGTGGTGCCGTCGATTGCGGGACCGAGGCGGCCGCAGGACCGGGTGGCGCTCAAGGATGCCGCCGGCGCGTTCAAGGCGGAGCTGACCAAGGGGCTTGGCGTGCCGGCCAACGAGGCCGGAACGTCGGTGAAGGTGGCCGGCAAGAACTACGAACTCACGCATGGCGATGTGGTGCTGGCGGCGATCACGTCCTGCACCAACACATCCAATCCGTCGGTGCTGGTGGCGGCGGGGCTTGTTGCGCGCAAGGCGCGGGCGAAGGGGCTGACGCCGAAGCCGTGGGTGAAGACCTCGCTCGCGCCGGGATCGCAGGTGGTGAGCGAATACCTGGAGAAATCCGGGCTGCAGGCGGATCTGGACGCGATCGGGTTCAACCTGGTGGGCTACGGCTGCACCACCTGCATCGGCAATTCCGGCCCGCTGGAAGACCCGATCGTCGATGCGATCGAGGACAACAAGCTGGTCGCGGTCGCGGTGCTTTCGGGCAACCGCAATTTCGAGGGTCGGGTGCATCCGAACGTGCGCGCGAACTACCTCGCCTCGCCGCCGCTGGTCGTGGCCTATGCGCTGCTCGGGAAGATGTCGGAAGATATCACCACCGCGCCGCTCGGGACCGGATCGGACGGCAAGCCCGTCTATCTGCGCGACCTCTGGCCGACCAATGCGGAGATCGCCGAGACCATCCGCACCTGCCTGTCGCGCGAGCAGTTCCTGGCCCGCTACGGCGAGGTGTTCAAGGGCCCGGCGCAGTGGCAGGCGGTGCAGGTGGAAGCGACCGAGACCTATCGCTGGTCGGATGGTTCCACCTACGTGAAGAACCCGCCCTATTTCGAGGGCATCACGATGGACCCCGCCCCGGTGGTCGACATCAAGGGCGCGCGCATCCTGGCGCTGCTCGGCGATTCGATCACCACCGACCACATCAGCCCGGCGGGCTCGATCCGCAAGGTCTCTCCGGCCGGGGACTACCTGCTGGAACGCCAGGTGCAGCAGAAGGATTTCAACAGCTACGGATCGCGCCGCGGCAACCACGAAGTGATGATGCGCGGCACCTTCGCCAACATCCGTATCCGTAATGAGATGGTGCCGGGCGTCGAAGGCGGGATGACGAAGCACATCCCGTCCGGCGAGCAGATGCCGATCTACGACGCGGCGATGCGCTACAAGGCCGAGGGCGTGCCGCTCGTGCTGTTCGGCGGCAAGGAATACGGCACCGGATCGTCGCGCGACTGGGCGGCGAAGGGCACCCTGCTGCTCGGCATCCGCGCCGTCATCGTGGAAAGCTTCGAGCGTATCCATCGGTCGAACCTGGTCGGCATGGGCGTGCTGCCGCTCACGTTCCAGGAGGGGATGGACCGCAAGACGCTGGAGTTGACCGGCGAAGAGACGCTCGACATCGCGGGTCTGGACGCGCTGCACCCGCGGATCGAGCTCAAGCTCGTGATCCACCGGCCGAACGGCAAGACCGATACGGTGCCGGTGCTGTGCCGGATCGATACTGCCGATGAGGTGAACTACTACCGCCACGGCGGCATCCTGCACTACGTGCTGCGCGGGATGGCCCGCGCGGCGTGAGCGACGAGTGGCTCCATCGCCCGCTCGGGCGCGCCGTCTACGCGGCGCGCTGGGCGATGGCGCCGATCTATCTCGGGCTGTTCGCAGCGCTGGTGATGCTGGCGGTGAAGTTCGTCCAGAAGCTGATCGTGCTGGGCGGGCGGCTGGCGGGGCTATCGGGCGCGGATACCGTGCTCGGCGTCCTGCAACTGGTCGATCTGGCGCTGCTCGCCAACCTGGTGCTGATCGTCGTGCTGGCGGGGTGGGAGGGGGTGATCGGTCCGATCGTCCCCGAGCGTTCCGGGTTTGCCGATCTTGGCTTCGGCGCGGTGAAGGTGAAGCTGCTCGGCTCGATCGTGGCGATCGCGGCGATCCAGGTGCTGGAAGGGTTCGTGCATATCGATGCGGCCAGCCTGTGGACCGTGCTATGGCAGTTGGCACTGCTGCTCGGCTTCGCGGTGGCGGGCGTGCTGCTGGCGGCGATGGATCGTATAGGCGGAGGGCACTGAACCATGCAGGTCGGCATCCAGTTCTTCCCCGATATCGGCCCGGCGGAGAAATCCGCGCAGGACTACTGGGCCGAAGCGCTGCGCCTTGTTTCGCTCTGCGACCGCTACGGCTACAGCCATGTGCGTACGGTGGAGCATTATTTCCATCCCTACGGCGGCTACAGCCCGAATCCGCTGCTGTTCCTCGCCGCCGCCGCACAGGTCACGCGCCGCGCGCGGCTCATCACCGGGGCGGTGCTGCCGGCGTTCAACCACCCGCTGAAGCTCGCGGGCGAGATCGGCATGGCGGACGCGCTGTCGGACGGGCGGCTGGAGGTCGGGTTCGCCCGCGCGTTCCTGCCACACGAATTCGCCCGCTTCGGCGTCAGGCTCGACGAAAGCCGCGCGCGGTTCGACGAAGGGGTGGCGCAGGTGCGGCTGCTGCTGGAGCAGGAGCACGCGACGTCCGAGGGACGCTTCCACAGTTTCCGCGACGTCACGTCCCTGCCCCGCCCGACGCAGCGTCCGCGCCCGCCGTTCCATGTGGCCGCCTTGGCGACCCGGGAATCCTTCGAACGCGCCGGCGCCGCGGGCTATGGGATCATGGCGATCCCGATGGCCGGCGTGGCGATGACGGAGCTGATCGCGGCCTACCGGGAGGCCTGGGCGCGCGCCGGCCATCCCGGCACCGGAACGGTCATGCTGGCGTTCCACATGCTGTGCCACCGCGACCAGGCGGAGGCGGAAAATCTCGCGCGCGGGCCGCTGGAACGCTACCTGAAATCGCTGGTCGCCGCGGCGTCCGACTGGACCGCGGGGGCTGCCTCGGCCGACTATCCCGGCTACGACAAGATCATTGCCGACCTGGCCGCGGAAACCTTCGAAACCCAAGTAGCGAAATCCGCCGCCTGGATCGGCACGCCGGCACGCATCCTGGAGATGGCGACGGCCTACCGTGAACAGGTCGGCTGGTTCGAGACGGCATCGTTGCAGGTGAATTTCAACGACCTGCCGCTGGCCGTGGCGGAAGCCTCCCTGCGGCTGTTCGGCGAGACGGTGCTGCCGCGCCTCAAGGTGTAGCGCCGTGCTGCTGATCTTCGGCCTCGGCTATTGCGGGGCGGCGGTCGCGGCGGCGGCGCGGGCGCGCGGGGACACGGTGGTCGGCATCACGCGCGGCGCGCCGGCGCCACCGGCGACGATCGGCTTCGAGGCTGCCGGGCCGGCGATCGCGGCGGCCAGCCACCTGCTGGTCACCGCCGCGCCGGACGCGGCCGGCGATCCGGTGCTGGCCCGGCACGGTGCGGCGATCGCGGCAGCGGCGCGTGCCGGCGGGCTGCGCTGGATCGGCTACCTGTCGTCCACCGTGGTGTACGGCAACCGTGACGGCGGCTGGGTGGACGAGGCGACGCCACCCGCCCCCTCCGGCCCGCGCGGGGTGCGCCGGCGGGAGGCGGAGGTGGCGTGGGCGGCGGTGGCCGGCCCCGTGGCACTCGACCTCGTCCGCCTCGCCGGCATCTACGGGCCGGGTCGTTCCGCCTTCGACGACCTGCGCGCCGGCCGGGCGCGGCGGATCGCCAAGCCCGGGCACGCGTTCGGACGCATCCATCGCGACGACATCGTGCGCGCGGTACTGGCGGCGATCGACCGGCCGGGACACGGCGTGCGGGTGCTGAACCTCGCCGACGACACGCCGGCGGAAAGTGCAGCGGTGGTGGCGCACGCCGCGCGGCTGCTCGGCGTCCCGGTCCCGCCGGCGGTGCCGTTCGCCGAGGCCGCCGCGTCGATGAGCCCGATGGCGCTGAGCTTCTGGGCCGACAACCGCAAGGTGGCGAGCCGGGCGACGCAGGCCGCACTCGGCATCGCCTGGCGCTACCCCAGCTACCGCGAAGGCCTAGACGCCATCCTGGCCGAAGAGCGGGGCCAGCACGGCGTCCAGCAGGGCGAGGTCGGCAGCGCGTGACAGCCGATGGTCGCCGTCCTTCACCAGGGTGATGCGCACGTCGTTGCCGGTGATCCGATCCGCCAGGCGCAGGCTGGTTTCCCACGGCACGTCCGGGTCGGCCTGGCCGTGCAGCAGCCGCACCGGGCAGGCGAGCGGGATCGGCGCGCCGAGCAGCAGGTGGCGGCGGCCGTCCTCGATCAGCGCGCGGGTGATCGGGGTCGGCGGGCCGTAGCGGCTCGGGATGTGCAGCACGCCGTCGACGAGCAGCCGGGCGCGCTCCGGCGGCGCCATGGCGTCCCACATCAGCCGTTCGGTGAAATCGGGCGCGGCGGCGAGGCCGACCAGCGCCGCCACCCGCTCCGGCCGCGCCAGCGCCAGCAGCAGCGCGATCCAGCCGCCCATGGAGGAGCCGACCAGGACCAGCGGGCCCGGCGCCAGCCGGTCGATCACGCAGCTTGCGTCCGCGGCCCAGCGGCTGATCGTGCCGTCCTCGAACCGGCCGCCGCTCGCGCCGTGGCCGGAATAGTCGAGCCGCAGCAGCGCCTGGCCGCGCGCGGCGCAGAAGCGGGCGAGGTGGCTCGCCTTGTCGCCGCCCATGTCGCTGCGGAAACCGGGCAGGAAGACGACGGTCGGCGCGCGCCCGGGCAACGACCGGGCGGCGAGCGCGACGCCGTCGCCGCGATCGAGATGGACGGGGGGTTCGAGGCTCATGGGCGGGGCTCCGGAGATGGGGGAGCGGACACGCACGGCACGCTTCTCCCGCCCCTGGCCGGGAGCGGAAGAAAAGCCCGGGTCAGGCCGGCGCGACCCGGCGGAGCAGGCGGATGAACGGGATGCTCACCGCCACCGCCCACAGCTTGCCGACGATCTGCCCGGGGAGGAAGTGCAGGCTGCCGAACGCCAGCCACAGGAACACCACCGAATCGATCGTCAGCCCCAGCGCGGCCGAGGCGACCACCGCCAGCACCAGCCGGCGTCGCTGCAGCGGCGTATAGACGACGAAATCGGCAAGCTCGCTGAGCAGGAACGCCGCCCCGGAGGCGGCGACCAGGCGCGCCGGGCGCGACCAGGGTGGAAAGCGCGGTGCCCGCGACGATCGCCGCCAGCCCCCAGGCGAGCCCGAGGCAGCGCTGCACCACGTCGCGCAGCACGAGTGCCACGCCGACGGTGAGCACGCCGGAGGGCGCGAGCAGCCCGGGCGCCACCGGCACCAGGCACGGCCCGCCCGCCGTGCAGACCGTGCCGACGTGCTGGATCATCCAGTTGGCGAGCGGGATCAGCCCGAGGAAGGCGGCGAAGGCAACGGCGCCGATGCGCAGGCGGACGGCGGGGAGCATCAGGCGGTCAGGTAGCTCGCGATCTCGATCAGATTGCCGTCCGGATCGCGGCAATAGACCGAGCGCATCGGGACCAAGCGCGCCGGTCCGCGCGCACCGGGCCGGCGTGATCTCCACGCCGAGGCCGTGCAGGTGGGCGATGCATCGTCCTCGGCGCCGACCGCGGTGATGAAGCAGAGGTCGGCCGCGCCCGGCGGTGTCGCCGGCGCCGGTGACCCAGGCGCGCGTGATCGGCGTCGGTCGGGGCGGAGGTTGATCTTCTGCCCGCCGAATTTCAGCGCGGTGCGGTGGTCGGGGCCGAATTCCTCGCGCTCCATGCCGAGCACGCGCTGGTACCAGGCGGCGGCGATCTCGACGTCCCGCGACGTTCAGGACGATGTGGTCGATGCGGTCGATGGTGAAGCGCATCTACTCCATCCCCTCGTAGAAATCGTTGCCCTTGTCGTCGATCACGATGAACGCCGGGAAATTCTCCACCTCGATCCGCCAGACCGCCTCCATGCCGAGCTCCGGGTATTCCAGCACCTCCACCTTGCGGATGCAGTCCTGGGCTAGCCGCGCCGCCGGCCCGCCGACGCTGCCGAGGTAGAAGCCGCCATGTGCCTTGCAGGCGTCGCGCACTGCTTTCGAACGGTTGCCCTTGGCCAGCATCACGAGCGACCCGCCGGCGGCCTGGAACTCCGCCACGTAGCTGTCCATCCGTCCCGCGGTGGTCGGGCCGAAGCTGCCGGTGGCGTAGCCGGTCGGCGTCTTGGCGGGGCCCGCGTAATAGACCGGATGGTCGCTTGCAGATAGGCGGGCAGCCCCTCGCCGCGATCGAGCCGCTCCTTCAGTTGTGCGTGCGCGATGTCGCGCGCCACCACCATCGTCCCCGATAGCGCGAGGCGCGTCTTCACCGGATAGCGCGACAGTTGCGCGCGGATCTCCGCCATCGGACGGTTGAGATCGACCGCTACCGCCTCGGCGTCCAGATGGTCGTCGGTCGTCTCCGGCAGGTATTTCGCCGGATCGGTCTCCAACTGTTCCAGGAACACGCCGTCGGGCGTGATCTTCGCCAGGATCTGCCGGTCGGCGGAGCAGGACACGCCGATGCCTACCGGCAAGCGACGCGCCGTGCCGCGGCAGCCGGATCACGCGCACGTCGTGGCAGAAATATTTCCCGCCGAACTGCGCGCCGATGCCGATGTGCCGGGTCATTTCCAGCACCTTCTGCTCCATCTCCAGATCGCGGAACGCGTGCCCGGCGCGCGAACCCGACGGTCGGCAGCCCGTCCAGCCAGCGGGTGGAGGCGAGCTTCACCGTCTTCAACGTGAGCTCGGCCGAGGTGCCGCCGATGACGATCGCCAGGTGGTACGGCGGGCAGGCCGACGTGCCGAGCGTCTTGATCTTGGTTTCGAGGATATGCCACCAGCCGCGCCGGCGACAGGATCGCGCGCGTCTCCTGGAACAGGAAGCTCTTGTTGGCCGAGCCGCCGCCCTTGGCAACGAACATCAGGTGCAGCTCGTCGGCGTGGTCCTCCCCCGGGGCGGCCATGATGTCGAACTGCACCGGCAGGTTGTTGCCGGTGTTCACTTCCTCGAACATCGAAAGCGGCGCCATCTGCGAATAGCGCAGGTTGGTTTCGGTATAGGTGCGGTGCACGCCGTAGCTGAGCGCTTCCTCCTCGTCGCCGTCCACCCACACGCGCTGGCCCTTCTTGCCGAACACGAGCGCGGTGCCGGTGTCCTGGCACATCGGCAGCACGCCGCCGGCGGCGATGTTGGCGTTCTTCAGCAGATCGAGCGCCACGAAGCGGTCGTTCGCCGAGGCTTCCGGATCGTCGAGGATCGCGCGCAACTGCGCGAGATGGCCGGGGCGCAGCAGGTGGGAGACATCGCGGAACGCCTGGAAGGCAAGCTCGCTCAGCGCTTCGGGGGCGATGCGCAGCACCGAGGCCCCGTCGCAGGTGGCGGTACGCGACGCCCGCGATCGGCAGGCGCTTCCAGGGCGTCGGCAGCGGCGCCAGCGGGAACATCGGGGAGTAGCTGAAATCCTTGCGGACGCGGCATCGGTGCGTTCATGGCACGGCCTTCGGTTGCGGCAGGGCGGCGCGGGGGTCAGGTGCGGGAGATCAAGTCCGGGGCGGGGAGCGGCGGCGGAACGCGTCCAGGCTGACCACCTGCGGGGCGGGCTCGGCTTCCGGCTCGGCGGCGGGGCCGGGCTCGCCGGGGGCGGCGGCAGCGGGGGCAGCGGGGGCTTCGGTTGCGGTCGGGGCGGGTGCCTCGGCAGCCTCCGCGGCGGCGGGTGTGAAGCGCAGGCCGAAGCGGACATAGGGATCGGCGAAGGCGGTCACGGCGGCGAGCGGGATCACCAGGGTCGAGGCCATGCCGCCGAACGACAGGCCGACGCTGATGCAGGCCGGCCTCCTCATCCATCGTCAGGTCCCAGAACTGGTGCTGCAGGACGATGGTCATTTCCTGCGGATATTGCGCGCGCAGCCGGGCGGGGATGACGACGCCGGGGTGATCGGTGCGGAAGGTCAGATAGAAATGGTGCTCGCCCGGCAACCCGTGCGCCGCGGCGTGGGCGAGCGCGCGAACCATGACCTGGCGCATCGCGGCCTCGGTCCATTCGTCGTAGGGCAGCAGGCTCTCGACAGGGGGAGCGGCATCGTCGGACATCGGCCGATCCATACTGCCGGGCGGCGCGGGTGACCAGAGGGGAGGAAATGTCGGGGGAAGATGAAGTGGGGGGCTTCTGTTGCCCGGTGCCCCCCGAACCGCGCTTATCGCTTACGCAGCGACAGCGAGCGCCATGTTGTCATTGGCACTTGTGATACGGCCCGATAACGGCGGAACCATGCCGGGCAAAAGATGGGTCTTTACCGCGCGTGTCGAGCCTGTTTCGCCCCCATGATCCCCTAATTGGAGGATGATGGTGGAGGCGCCGGGCACTGCCCCCGGGTCCACAACGCTTATTCCACACACCGTTTATCACCATAGCCGGCAAGCCGGCAGGGAGAGATATAGGGGGTCGGGGGGGCGGGCGAAAGGGGCAGGCGGCGCCGTCCCAGGGCGATCGGGCGACCGCCTGGATCGTCCCAGGGCCGGCGCCCCATGCGCGGCCGCGGGAGACCTTGGGGAACCCGGATACCGCCCCAGGCACCCCGGGGGGGCGATTAAGTTCGATATCGCAACAATAAGCCCGCGCGTCCGCCGCACCCGCTCAGCCCGGAATTTGCGACCCATCCCCCAGGGTCAGCCCCGCGCACCCGCGCCAGACCGGCCGCTTGTCCCGCCCGCCCGCGGCGGGCAGGCACCACAGCGCGATAATGTCCGCCACGGAAACGTCCTTCGACCGCGCAGCGGCGTAGTCGGCCGCCGCCGCCTCGGCGTCCGCGCGCCCGCCGGGCACCACGATCACCGGCCGGCGCCGCCGCCGCGAGGCGGGCAGCAGCGCCCGATCCACCCCGAGCATCCAGCCAAGCGGGCGCAGGATCGGCCCCAGCCGGGGATCGGCGGCCAGCATCTCCGCCATCGCGGGGTCGCGCAGCAGGTCTTCCATCTGCGCGCGGCCGGCGGCGGCTTGCGGGAGCAGCCGCAGCAGCCAGCGCCAGGACCGCGGCAGTCCGGTGCGTTCGGGCGGCGGGTCCGCTGGAGCGAAGCGCAAGCTGTGGGTGGGAACGAATCTCGGTTCGACCGGCTTGGGAGCGGGCTTCGGGGGCGGGATCGGGGTGGAGGCGACGGCGCGGAACCGGGCGGCGAGATGGCGCAGCCGGGCGAGCAGGGCGCCGGTGTACGCGGGTTCCAGGCCCGCCTGATCGCGCCCCGCCCGATGGGCCCCCGCCTGATCGCGCTCCGCCGGATCGCGCAAGCCACCGATGCGGTCGGCCAGCCAGGCGATGAGGCTGCTAAGGCGGTCGAGGAGGGGGGGCGAGGTCATGGGTTACGAACAAATATAGAACATATGCCCGGGGCGAGGCAACAGGTTTTGTGCGGGCGGCTCAGCGCAATCGGGTGAAGAGTGTTCCGCGACGATGAATGCCGGGTGTGAACCGATCGCTTCGACCATGGGGAGGCCCGGATGTTGCGGTTCGGCCGAGCGGCGGGGCGGCTGTTCGCGATCGTCGGCACCGCGCAGGGCGAACGGTGGCGGATCATTTCCGCGCGCAAGGCAAATGCGACGGAAGGGAAGCGATATGGCGATGGTTAGGGCACGGCGGACGGCGGATGGCGCGGTGGTGCTGGCCCGGCCCGACGGACGCGAAACGGCGCTGCGCCCGCGCGCGGACTGGTCGCGCGTGGACACCACGACCGAGGCCGAGATCGCCCGCCAGGACGAAGCAGACACCGCGGCGGCGCGCCAGGATGCGGCGCCTGGGCACGGCAGGTGCGGCTCGGGGCCGGCCTCACGCAGGAAGCCTTCGCCGCGCGGATCGGCGTACCCGACCGCGACGGTGCGGAACTGGGAACAGGGCAAGCGCCTGCCGCGTGGCCCGGCACGCGCGCTGCTGCGGGTGATGGCGCGCGAGCCGGAGGCGGTGCGGCGGGCGCTGTCGGAGTAGGGACGGGTCCCGAGCCGGCCCATCTTCCCGGGTCAGCCGGCCTGACGCCGTGGCGCGTGGCTCCGGGGCGCGCACGCCCACCGCGGCCGGCACGCGGGAACGGTCACGCGCGGGCGCAACCGGCGTCGGGGCGAAGGTTCCGGCCGGTCAATGGGTACTGCTCCAGATCGACCCGCACCGCGTCCTCGCCGTCCCATGCGAAGGTCAGGCACCACGGGCCGTTGACGTGCACGGTGTAGCGCACGGGGCGGCCGCGCAGGCGGTGGAAGTTGAAGCCGGGGAAATTCATGTCCTCGGGCCGGGTGGCCCGATGCAGGGCTTCCAGGCGGCGACGGAGCCGAACCGTGAGATCGGCGCGCAGGCCCGAGGCGTCGGATTTCTGCCAGAAGGCGGCCAGCGCGCGGTTCCGAACGGTCCGAAATCATCGACGAAGCGTAAGGTCAGGCGCGTCAGATAGTCAAGTTTTCCTTGACATGTTCGTAAAATACGAACACACGTCCTGCTCACGCCACGCCTGGAAAACCGCCCCCGATGCGCGAATATCCCGTCACCTCCGGCCCCGCCTGGCAGCCCAGCCACCCCGGCGAACTGCTGCGCGAGGACGTGCTCCCCGCGCTGCGCCTGTCCGTCACCGCCGCCGCCCGGACCCTCGGCGTCTCCCGCCAGACCCTGCACGCCATCCTCGCCGAGCGCGCCGGCGTCACCCCGGCGATGGCCGTCCGCCTCGGCAAGTTCTGCGGCAACGGCCCCGGCATCTGGCTGCGCATGCAGATGGCGCACGACCTCTGGCAGGCCGAGCGCGATCTCGCCGAGGAAGTCGCGCGCATCCCCACCCAGCACGCCGCCTGATCCGGCTTCCCCCGCCCCCCATGCCGGCCTAAGCACGCACCCACCCCCTCCCCTTGCGGGAGGGCGCGCGCCGCACCATGCCCCGGGGACCACCCATGCGCCTCACGCCCGACCAGACCGCCGAGATCGACGCCGCCCGCGCCGCGCGCGCCGAAACCCGCCGCCCCACCGTCCCGGCGCTGGAGGCGCTGCTGTTCCAACCCCTCCCCGTCCTCGACCACGGCTTCGTCCGCGTCATCGACTACATGGGCGACGACGGCGCCATCGTGCAGGCCGCCCGAGTCTCGTACGGAACCGGCACGAAGCGCGTGTCCGAAGACGCCGGGCTGATCCGCTACCTGATGCGCCACCGCCACTCGACCCCGTTCGAGATGTGCGAGATCAAATACCACGTGAAACTGCCGATCTTCGTGGCAAGGCAGTGGATCCGCCACCGCACCGCCAACGTGAACGAATACTCCGCCCGCTATTCCATCCTGGACCGCGAGTTCTACCTGCCCGCCCCCGAACACCTCGCCGCGCAGTCCGCCGCCAACCGCCAGGGCCGCGGCACAGTACTGGACGGCACCGAAGCCGCCCGCGTGATGGACCTGCTGCGCACCGACGCGACGCGCACCTACGACCACTACCTGGAGATGCTGAACGAGGACACGCCGGGCGCGGCGCACGATCCCGGCAGGCTCGGACTCGCGCGCGAGCTGGCGCGGATGAACCTTACGCTCAACGCCTATACGCAGTGGTACTGGAAGACCGATCTGCACAACCTGCTGCACTTCCTCTCCCTGCGCGCGGATCCGCACGCGCAATACGAGATCCGCGCCTACGCCGAGGCGATGCTGGCCACCGTGCAGGCCTGGGTGCCGGCAGCGTACCAGGCGTTCCTCGACTACCGGCTCGGCGCCGTCACGCTCTCGGCCGGCATGCGCGCGGCGCTGCGGCGGATGCTCGCCGGCGAGGCAGTGGACCAGGCCAGCAGCGGCCTGCCGAGGCGTGAATGGGCAGAGCTGATGGCCGCCGTCGGCACCCCGCCCTCCGGGCCTGCATGATCCGCCACGGCCTGATCCGCCTCCCCCCACCCCCCCCTCATCCGCCATGGTCCCGCCTCGCCGTCCCCCGTTGCGCTTCCATCGCCTGCGCATCGCCGCCGTGCGGCGCGAGGCCGCCGACAGCGTCTGCGTCGGCTTCGACGTCCCCGCCGCGCTGCGCGAGGCCTATCGGTTCACTCCCGGACAGTTCCTCACCCTGCGCACCCGTCTCGACGGGGCCGAGCTACGCCGCCCATATTCGATCTGTTCCGTCCCCGACGCACCGATGTTGCAAGTCGGCATCAAGCACCAGCCCGGCGGACGCTTCTCCGGTTGGGCCGCAACCGGGCTCCGCGCCGGCGATACGCTCGACGTGATGACGCCGGACGGACGCTTCGGCATTCCGATCGAACCCGGATCGGATCGCACCCTGCTCGCCATCGCCGCCGGGTCCGGCATCACCCCGGTGCTGTCGATCCTCAGCTCCGCCCTGGCGGTCGAACGCGGCCGCTGCGTGCTGTGGTACGGCAACCGTACCCGCGCCGACATCATGTTCCGCAGCGAGATCGAGGACCTGAAGGACCGCTACCTGGACCGCTTCGTCGTGGTCCACCTGCTCTCGCGCGAGCGCCAGGACCTGGCCGCATTCGGCGGCCGGCTCGATCCCCCTGCCGTGCGCCGGCTGCTGCACAGCCTGGCACCGGCCCGCCCGAGCCACGCCTTCCTCTGCGGTCCGCCCGGACTGCTGGAGGCCCTGCCCCCGGTGCTGGCCCGGCACGGCCTGCCGGAAAGCCACATCCACACCGAACGCTTCACGCCCGCCGAAGACGCCCCGGCCGCCCCCGCCGTGCTCCCCCCCGCCGCCACCGAAATCCCCGCCGCCATCGCCACCGTCACCTTCGACGGCGTGCAAACCACCTTCCCGATCGTCCGCGAGGACACCGTGCTCGCCGCCGGCCTCGCCCTGCCCTACGCCTGCCGCGGCGGCATGTGCTGCACCTGCCGCGCCCGCCTGCTGGAAGGACAGGTGCACATGACTGCCAACTACAGCCTGGAACCCTGGGAAACAGCCGCGGGCTATGTCCTAACCTGCCAGGCCCACCCCCTCACCGCCCGCCTCGTGCTGGACTACGACCAGGTCTGATACCAACCCGCGTGGATTGTGACTCTCCGGGCTTGCCACGGGATCGATGTTCCGATTCGCTCTTCGATCGCGCAGCGAGGCGGCGGCGCAGACCGGGATGGACCGGCAAACATTGCGCGATTGGGTGCTTCGCTACAACGAGGACGGGGTTGATGGCCTGAAGTCGCGCCGCAGCCCCGGCCCGGCGCATCCGCGGCCCGCCGGGGATGGACGTGATGGCGGCTTTCCTGCCAGGTTCGCCCGATGAACGATGACCCCGCGGAAGCCGAGTTTGGCGCGCGACCGGGCGAACTGTCGGTTCCGCTGCCGCCGCACGCGGATGCCGGTGTTTATTTCATCGGTACCATCCACACGCCCTGGCACGCCCGGAGCGACTGCCCGAAGCGCGGCAGCCCGGACGGCCCGATCTGCACGATCGTGGTGGATGCGCGCTGGCGCGCGGCGCTCACCGACCTGGCCGACCACCGGCGGATCCAGGTGCTGTACTGGATGCATCGCGCGCGCCGCGACATCGTGTTGCAGACCCCGCGGCGCACCGGGCAGACGACCGGCAGCTTCGCCTTGCGCTCGCCCGTGCGGCCGAACCCGATCGCGTCCTCGGTGGTCGATCTCGTGGCGATCGAGGGCACGGTCCTGCATGTACGCGGCCTCGACTGTCTGGACGGCACGCCGCTGATCGATCTGAAGCCGGAGCGCGCCAGCTCGGGCTAGCGCGCCCTGTTTTGTGGTCCGATGCCAACGCCCGCAAGCAGGCGTTGGCATCGGACCGTTAGCGTTCGGCGTCGACCGCGCGCCAGACATGGGTTGCCGCATCCAGCCGGGCCTTGAGATCGGCCGGCAACGGGCCGCGTTCCGCCGCCGCGAGGCTGTCGGCAAGATGCCCAGGCCGGCTGGCGCCGACGATCGGCGCGGTGATGGCCGGGTTCGACAGCACCCACGACACGGCCAGGGTGGCCATGCTCATGCCCGCCTCCGCGGCGATCGCGCGCAGGCCGTCCACGGCTTCGAATTCCCGCTCGTGCCAATAGCGATCCTGGTAGCGGGAGGCGGCATTGCCCAGCGCGAAGCGTGTGCCCTCGGGCGGCGGGGCGGTCCGGTCGTGCTTGCCGGTGAGCAGTCCCCCGGCGAGCGGGTTGTACGGGATCACGGCGATCGCCTCTTCCTCGCACATCGGCAGGAGATCCCGCTCGAAGGCCCGGAACAGCAGGTTATAGCGCGGCTGCACGGACGCGATGCCGGTCAGGTTCCTGATCTCGCAACGACCCAGGGCACGCGCGATGCGATGCGCCGGCCAGTTCGACACGCCGACGTAGCGTGCCTTCCCGGACCGCACCACCGTGTCGAGCGCATCGAGCGCCTCATCCGTCGACGTATGCGGATCGAAGCCGTGCAACTGGTAGAGATCGACATAGTCGGTGCCGAGACGGCGGAGCGAGGCGTCGATCGCGTCGAGAATGTGCTTGCGCGACATGCCCTGGTCCCACGGCTTCGGCCCCATCTGGCCGACGCATTTGGTCGCCAGGATGTATTCGTGGCGCTTGCCCTGCAGCCACGCACCGACAATCTCCTCCGTGCGGCCGGCCGTGGCCCGGCCGCCGCCCAGGGGATAGACGTCGGCGGTGTCGATGAAGTCGATACCGCCGTCGGCCGCCGCGTCCAGGATCGCGCGGCTTTGCGCTTCGTCGCATTGCAGCCCGAACGTCATGGTGCCGAGGCAAAGCCGCGAGACGCGGAGGCCGGTGCGGCCGAATTTCGTGTGATGCATGGCGTGACCTTGTGGTTTCGGGCGTGATGGAGCGGGGACATGGCGGCCGGTCCGCAACCTGCCATGCCGGC
Source organism: uncultured Pseudomonadota bacterium (assembly GCA_963832525.1). Classification (GTDB taxonomy): domain Bacteria; phylum Pseudomonadota; class Alphaproteobacteria; order Acetobacterales; family Acetobacteraceae; genus JAJZVS01. Next base: position 2,950,171 of record CAWHUC010000004.1, on the reverse strand, counting down.
ATTGACGCGGCAGGATCGGCCGCAACGTCCGGCGCGCGGGCACCCGGATGGCTTCGGTGGCGGCGTTCCTGAAGCCGCCTGTTCAGTGAAATCATAGTGCCATCACCGGCCGCTGACAACAGGGCCGAGCGCGCGGCGGGCGCGGGTTGCCGGCTTGCGCTATATCTGCTTGGGTATCGCGCAAACCGCCTTTCTAGACTGTCAGGAAAGATCCGCTCGCGATGGACGCACCACTCGATCCGGCGCTGCTGGCCGACCGGAAATTCTCCGTCGGCCAGCCGGTGTCGCGCAAGGAGGACCCGGTGCTCTTGCGCGGCGAGGGGCGCTATACCGACGACCTCAATCTTGTCGGCCAGCTCTACGGCGTCATGGTGCGCAGCCGGATCGCCCATGGCGTCCTGCGTGCGCTCGATACGGCGGCCGCGCGGGACCTGCCGGGCGTGCACGCCATCATCACCGCGGCGGAACTGGACGCGGCCGGGATCGGGGACATGCCGGCCGCCGCCGGCAAGCATCGCGACGGCACGCCGACGCCCCGGCCGCGCCAGCGTCCTCTCGCCTCCGGCCGGGTACGCTACGTCGGCGAACCGATCGCGATGGTCGTGGCGGAGACGGTCCAGCAGGCGAAGGATGCGGCGGAGGCGGTCTTCGCCGATATCGACCCTCTGCCCGCCGTCACCGGCGCCAGCGCCGCGGCTGCGCCTGATGCGCCCCTGCTGCATGCCGACGCACCGGGCAATCTGTGCCTCGAATACCATTACGGCGACACCGCGGAGGTCGCGGCGGCGTTCGCCCGCGCCGCACACGTCACAAGCCTCGCGTTGCGCAACAACCGGATCATCGTCTGCCCGATGGAGCCCCGGGCCGCGATCGGCGCGTACGACCCGGTCGAGGATCGGCTGATCCTGCGACTCGGCTGCCAGGGGGTGTTCGGCCAGCGTGCGCTGTTGAGCGGGATTCTCGGCGTGCCGGTCGAGAGACTTCGGGTCCTGACCGGAAACGTCGGCGGCTCGTTCGGGATGAAAGCCTCGGCCTACCCCGAATATGTGTGCGTCCTGCATGCGGCCAGACTGCTCGGCCGGCCGGTGAAATGGACCGACGAGCGATCCGAAAGCTTCATGTCCGACAGCCACGGCCGCGACCACGAAATGGTCGTCGAACTGGCCCTGGCGGCCGACGGCCGGTTCCTTGCGCTGCGGATCAACGGCTACGGCAACCTCGGCGCCTGGCTGAGCAACGCGACGACCATCCCGCCGACCCTCAACACGGTGAAGAACATCGTCGGCGTCTACGCGACCCCGCTGATCGAGGTCTCCTCGCGCTGCATGTTCACCAACACGACGCCGGTCGGCGCCTACCGCGGCGCCGGCCGGCCGGAGGGCAACTACTACATGGAGCGGATGGTCGAGACCGCCGCGCGCGAGATGCAGATCGACCCGGTGGAATTGCGACGGCGCAACCATATCCGCCCCGATCAGATGCCCTACCGAGCGCCGTCCGGAATGACCTACGATAGCGGCGATTTCCCGACCGTCCTGGACAAGGCCCTGGCCGCGGCCGACTGGGACGGCTACGCGGCCCGCGCGGAGGCAACGCGGGCGCGTGGCCTGGTGCGTGGCCGCGGGATCGGCCAGTACCTGGAGGTGACCGCCGATGCCGGCAACGAGATGGGCGGAATCCGGTTCGAACCTGACGGGAACGTCACGATCATCACCGGCACGCTCGACTATGGACAGGGCCATGCCACGCCGTTCGCCCAGGTGCTGGCGGGCCGGCTCGGCATCCCGTTCGAGAAGATCCGGCTGTTGCAGGGCGATTCCGACGCGCTTCTCGCCGGCGGGGGAACCGGTGGATCACGATCATTGATGCAAAGCGGCGGCGCGATCCTTGCCGCCAGCGACATCCTCATCGATCGCGGCCGGAAGCTTGCCGCGCATATCCTCGAGACCGCGGCGGAGGATGTGGAATTCTCGCACGGGCGCTTCACCGTCGCCGGCACGGATCCTCGGGATCGGGATCATGGAGCTCGCCGCCCGCGCCGCGACCTTGCAGGGCCTGCCGAGCGACCTGCCGGCCACGCTCGACGTGCGCCATGTGTTCAAGGGCGTGTCGTCCGCATTCCCCAACGGGTGCCACGTCGCGGAGGTCGAACTCGATCCGGACACCGGTATCATCCGCATCGATAGCTACGCGACCGTCAACGATTTCGGCGTGCTGGTCAACCCGATGCTGGTCGCGGGCCAGGCGCATGGCGGCATCGTGCAGGGGATCGGCCAGGCGTTGATGGAAAGCGTCGCCTACGATGCGGACGGGCAGTTGCTGACGGGTTCCTACATGGACTACGGCCTGCCGCGCGCCGCCGACCTGCCGCCGCTCGGCTTCGCGAGCCACCCGGTTCCCGCCCGCACCAATCCGATCGGCGCCAAGGGCTGCGGGGAGGCGGGATGCGCGGGCTCCCTGCCGGCGGTGATGAACGCGGTGGCGGATGCGCTGTCGCAGTTCGGCGTGAACTCATATCGACATGCCCGCGACGCCGCATCGGGTCTGGCAGGCGATCCAGGCGGCGCGCAGCAGCCATTGATGCCAGCCGGCCCGGGAGTGACACGGGGTGGTCCTTGCGTTATACCCATTAGAATACGACGCTACATCCCGCTCCCGTGGGGCGCGGCGGCATATGCCCGCTCCCCGGTTCTGGAGACGCCCTGCGATGTCCGTGACCGAACGAAACCCGCCGGCGACGGTGGATGCGCTGCGCGAAGCCCGCATGCTGATCGACGGGGCGTGGACCGCCGCCGCATCGGGCGCCGTGCTGCCGGTCGAGAATCCCGCGCAACGCCGGATGATCGCCACCATCCCGCGCGGCGATGCCGAGGATGTGGAGCGGGCGGTCCAGGCCGCGTCGCGCGCCTTCCCGTCCTGGAGCCGGATGGTGCCGCGGGAGCGCGGCCGCCTGCTGTTGCGGATCGCCGAACTGCTCGAAGCGGAGGCGGACGCCCTTGGGCGCGTCATCGCGCTGGAGACCGGCAACGCGCTGCGCACCCAGGCGCGCCCCGAAGCGCGGCTGACCGCCGATATTTTCCGCTACTTCGGTGGCCTGGCCGGCGAACTGAAGGGGGAGACCATTCCGCTGGGCGAGCACGTGCTCAGCTACACGCGGCGCGAACCGATCGGCGTGGTGGGCGCCATCATCCCCTGGAACGCGCCGGTGCTGCTTGGCGCGCTGAAGATCGCACCCGCCCTGTGCGCCGGCAACACGCTGGTGATGAAAGCCGCCGAGGATGCGCCGCTCGGCGTGCTGCACATGGCCGAGCTTTGCCAGCAGGTCCTGCCCAAGGGCGTTCTCAATGTGCTCACCGGCCTGGGCGAGGAATGCGGCGGCCCGCTGGCGCGGCATCCAGCGGTGCGCAAGCTGTCCTTCACCGGCTCGACCGAGGTCGGCAGGATCATCATGCGCGCGGCGGCGGACCGGATCGTTCCCGTCTCCCTCGAACTCGGCGGCAAGAGCCCATCGATCGTCTATCCGGATGCCGACGAGGCGTGGGCGGTGGACGGCATCATCGCCGCGATGCGTTTCACCCGGCAGAGCCAGTCCTGCACCGCCGGATCGCGGCTGTTTCTGCACGCCGACATCTTCGACAGCTTCCTCGACAAGCTGCGCGCCAAAGTGGAAGCGCTGAAGCTCGGCGATCCGCTGGACGAGGCAACCGACATCGGCAGCATCATCAACGAGAAGCAGTTCCGCAAGGTATGCGGCTACGTCGATGAGGGATTGCACCGTCCGGACGCACGTCTGGTGTTCGGCGGGCTGCCGCCGACCGAAGGTCCACTCAGCGAAGGCTACTTCGCCCTGCCCACGGTGTTCGCCGATGCATCGAACGACTGGCGGCTCGCGCGGGAGGAGATTTTCGGCCCGGTGCTGGTCGCCATCCCCTGGCGCGAGGAGGCGGATGCGATCCGGATGGCCAACGACAGCCATTACGGTCTCGCCGCCTACGTCTGGACCCACGATATCGGCAGTGCGTTGCGGGCCGCCCACGCGATCGAGTCCGGCTGGGTGCAGGTCAACCAGGGGCTCGGCCAGCAGCCGGGCCACTCCTACGGGGGATACAAGCAGAGCGGGATCGGCCGGGAGTTTTCCCTGGAAGGCATGCTTGACAGCTTCACGCAACGAAAGAACGTCACGGTCAATCTGAACACGCCGCGCCCCGGAGCGAAGTGATCGCCGGCGGGCGCCCCGGCTTGCACGCGCCGGCCCTCGACAGGAGACGATCGATGCCCGACTACCCCGCGCTCAGGCTTTTCATCGGCGGCGAGTGGAAGGAAGCCGACGGGCAGCCCGTCATCAACCCAGCGGACGAGACCATCCTTGGAACCGTTCCGTACGCGACGCGGTCCGATCTCGACCGGGCGCTGGCGGCAGCCGCGGCCGGCTTCAGGGTATGGTCGCGGACCGGGCCGGCAAAACGGGCGGAGATCATTACGCGCGCCACCCAGATCATGCGTGGGCGGATCGAAGAGATGGCGATGGCCATGACCTTGGAACAGGGCAAGCCGATCGCGCAATCGCGACTGGAAATCCTGCGCGGATGCGAAATCATCGAATGGGACGCCCAGGAAGGCCGGCGCATCTACGGCCGCGTGATCCCGAGTGAGCCGGGTATGCGCCATACCGTGCTCCGCCAGCCGATCGGCGTCGTGGCCGCGTTCTCGCCCTGGAATTTCCCGATGAGTTCGCCGGCGCGCAAGGTCGGCGGAGCGCTGTCGGCGGGATGTTCGATCATATTGAAAGCGTCCGAGGAAACGCCGGCCGGCGCGGTGCAGCTTGTTCAGGCCTTTGCCGATGCTGGGCTGCCGCCCGGCGTGCTGAACCTCGTGTTCGGCAAGCCGTCCGACATTTCCGAATATCTGATCCCGCAACCCGACGTGCGGCTGATCACCTTCACCGGCTCGGTACCCGTCGGCAAGCACCTGTCGGCAATGGCGGGCGCCTACATGAAACCTGCGATCATGGAACTGGGCGGACATTCCCCGGTGATCGTCTGCGACGACGTCGATCCTGTCGCGACCGGCAAGATGTCCGCGGTGGCGAAATCACGCAATGCCGGACAGGTTTGTGTGTCCCCAACCCGGTTCTTCGTCGCCGAACTCGATCTACGATCGCTTTACCGAAGCGTTCGCCGCCCAGGCCGAGGCGATCAAGGTCGGCAACGGCCTCGACCCGAACGTCCAGATGGGGCCATTGGCGAACGAACGCCGCCTTGCAGCCATGGAAGCCCTGGTCGCCGACGCGACGGCCAAAGGCGCGCGGGTCGTCGCCGGTGGAAGTCGCATCGGCAACCAGGGCTATTTCTTCCCGCTCACGGTCCTGGCCGACGTGCCCGACGACGCGATCGCGATGCGGGAGGAACCGTTCGGCTCGCTGGCGCTGCTCAGCCGCGTGCGCGACCTCGATGCGGCGATCGGCAAGGCCAATTCCGTGCCTTACGGACTGGCAGGGTACGCCTTCACCCACTCGGCCCGCAACGCGGAACAGCTTGCCGAGGGGGTGGAGGTCGGGAATCTTTCGATCAATCATTTCGTGGCCTCGAGCGCCGAGACGCCGTTCGGCGGCGTCAAGGATAGCGGCATCGGGCGCGAAGGCGGGATCGAGGGGTTGCAGTGCTACACGGTCACGAAAAACGTATCGCATCTGACCGGATGAGCCATGCCCGGCGCCGCGACCGCCGTCCCGATATCGGTGCTGATCTGAGCGTGCTGTAGCTCGCGCCATATTGTGACCAGCGCTGCGGCAGTGGCGCCCGAAATACAGTGCCAAGCCGCCCCCCGCACCGTAAGGCTGCGTGAGGTGGTCCCGGAAAATCGGACAGGTGGATAAGCTTGGTTCGCCCTTTGAAAAGGACGGACACGATGGCGGGCAATCAGCCCCGCATCACTGACAGCGGCCGATTCGCGTTGCATCGGAGGTCATCCACCTACCGACTTTCGTCGAAGTGCATAGATTGTGCTTGGAGCAGCGCAGAAACCCGGCGCTCCAGGCAAAAAACAGCCGCGAAGGGCCGTCTTTATCGCTCTGATTTTCCTGAGGGAATCTGGAGCGGGCGAAGGGATTCGAACCCTCGACCCCAACCTTGGCAAGGGTGCGCCGTACCTACCCTAGGGCACGATCCTGTATCCCACTCTACTATGATTACTTTTTATAACAGTAGCTTGCTACGATGCCCCACGTAAGCATACGCTGAGGTTTCTGATCACGGTGGACACCATGTGGACACCAATCCTGCGCATCAGCCCGGCGATCGAGGAGTCTGGAATGGGAACCAGGACGAGCGTTTTGCTGACCAAGCGGGTCGTCGACGCTGCGGCTCCTGGCCAGGTCCGCCGCGACATCTGGGATAGCAGCCTCACCGGTTTCGGTCTCCGTGTGGAAGCCAGCGGAACGAAGACCTTCATCGTGAGATATCGGGCAGATGGCGGCGGTCGGACAGCGCCGCGCCGCTTCGCCACGATCGGACGCTTCGGTCCACTCACGGTTGACGGGGCGCGCCGACAGGCCCGGGCCCTCCTCGGCGCTGCGGCGAAGGGCGAAGATCCCGCCGGCGATCGCCAGGCGCGCCGCCGCGAAATCACGGTGTCCGCCCTGATTGATCTTTACGAGGAGGAGGGCTGCTTCGTGCAACGCGGGCTCCGACAGGGCGAGCCGATGAAGGCCCGGACGAAAGCCTACACGATCGCGCGCCTTCGGCATCACGTCGTGCCGCTCCTGGGCCACAAGCGGGTATCGGAGGTCGGTCCCGGCGAGATTGAGCGCTTCGTACGCGACGTAGCGGCTGCCAAGACGGCGCGCGACGAGAAGACCGGGCCCCGGACGCGGGTCATCGTTCGTGGTGGCGAGGGCGCTGCGCGCAAAGTGGTACGCGACCTGTCGGCCGTGTTCAGCTTTGCGGCAAGGCGTGGCTTGGTTCCGGGCAATCCCTGCGATCGCGCGGCCGTCCGCAAGACCGACAATCGCCGAGACCGCTTCCTGACGCTTGATGAGGTTGCGCGCCTTGGTCAAGCATTTGATGTGCTCGAAGCGGCGGGTGCCAATGTCAAGGGGATCAACATTGCCAGACTCTGGGCGCTCACTGGATGCAGGCGCGATGAGATCGCCGCGCTGCGTTGGTCGGAGATCGACTTCGACCGTGGCTTGCTCATCCTCGTCGACAGCAAGACCGGACGGTCGGTCAGACCATTAGGCGCGGCGGCTTTGGTCTTGCTCCAATCGATCACTCGAAGTGCCGAGTCTGAATTCGTATTCCCCGCAGAATCCGGCGACGGGTATTATCAAGGAACAAAGAGGCTTTGGCCAAAGGTAGTCGCCAAAGCGGAGTTGCCGGGAGTCACGCCTCACACCCTCCGCCATACGATGGGCTCGACCGCGGTATCGACGGGTGAGGCGCTGGCGCTCACGGGCGCTATTCTTGGTCATGCGAATGCTCGTTCGACGGCGCTGTATGCTCATGTGCAAAACGACCCCTCCCGGCAGGCTGCGGATCGTGTCTCGAAGACGATTGCGGCCGCGCTCGCTGGGCGGGTGCCCGTTCGACGCCCACCCGCGCGCACAAAACGACCTGCAGGCCAACGTCGAGTCAATGTAGACTTGGAAGATACAGCGTAGCCAACTACGGTCGTGCAGTCGGTCACATAAGCTACGATCCATTAGGAACGCTTGCCAAGGTTGGGGTCGAGGGTTCGAATCCCTTCGCCCGCTATCGCGGTAGGGACGCGCATTACTGCGCGCCCCCCGCACAGAACCGTACGGGCGGATTTCCCGCATACGGCTCCCACCTTGGGTGTTTGACGGCGAAGCGTTTGCCGGGCCACGGATGGGTGATGCGCGGTCTGGGAAGCCACCGTTCGGCGAGCATGGTGATCCGTTCCCACGAGGTCCGATCCTTCTGACTGCGCCGCCGCAGCGTGCGCCGCCAGAGCGCGGATCACGTGGTCTCGGAACGCCGCCAGGGCATCGGCAGTTGGTCGGCACGGCGTGATAGGCGAAGAACCCGCCCACCACCTGCCGCAGCCAATCCCCTTGCTGTTCGAGCGTGGTGTGCATCCGGCGTCGCAGCCCTTCCCGGATCGCCAGCAGCCGCGCTTGCATCCGATCGCGCCGCGTCTTCCGCCTCAGCTGGAAGCCGCCGCGCCGGCTGCGCCCGCAGATGTGGGTGAACCCCAGGAAGTTGAACGTCTCCGGTTTGCCTTCGCCACGCTCTTTCCGGTTCTGCGCCGCAAAGCGGCCGAACCGGATCAGGCGTGTCTTCTCCGCATGCAGCGTCAGAGCGAACCCTGCCAGCCGCTCGCGCATCTCCGCCAGGAACCGCTCGGCATCGGCCTGGTGCTCGAAGCCGACAACGATGTCGTCGGCGTATCGCACCATGATGACATCCCCGTGGGCATGGCGTCGCCGCCATTGTTGCGCCCACAGGTCGAAGACGTAATGCAGGTAGATGTTCGCCAGCAGCGGCGAGATCACCGCACCTTGCGGCGTTCCCACCGTCCCCGGCTTCACCTCCCCGTCTTCCGCCACCCCGGCCTTCAGCCATTTGCGGATCAGGCGGACCACACGCCGATCACCAACCCGGTGCTCAACGAACTTGATGCAGCCACTCGTGGCTCACCGCATCGAAGAACCCGGCGATGTCGGCGTCCAGAACCCAGTTCACCTTGCACCGGTTGATCCCTACCGCCAGCGCATCCAGCGCATCGTGCTGGCCGCGCCCCGGACGGAACCCGTAGCTGAACCCCAGGAAATCCTCTTCCCAGATCGCGTTCAGCACTTCCACCAGTGCGCGCTGGACGACCTTGTCCTCCAGCGCCGCGATGCCCAACGGCCGCTGCCGTCCATCCGGCTTCGGTATATACACCCGCCGTGATGGCTGCGCCCGGTAGGCCCCGCGGTGAATACGGTCGTGCAGGTCTGCAAGCTTGCGCTCCAGGCCCGTCACCGTATTCTTCCCACGTTACCCCATCCACACCCGCCGATGCCTCCTTCCGCAGCCAGCCATAGGCTGACCGCAGCAGATCGACATCGATATGGTGCAGCAGAGCGGTGAACCGTTCCTGCTTTCCGTTCCCTTGCTGCTTTCCGTATACGGTCCAGCCCGTGGAACATGCTTTCCCGGCCCGGTGTCCGGCGCATGCCGTGCTCGACCGCGTTCCCCTCGGCCCCTTCCCTTTGCTCCACCAACTCCTCGGGCGGTTGCCCAGCCCTCGTTCGCCAGCTTCATCGCTACTATGGAAGGGTCTGACTTCTCATGCCCGTGCATCACTGGCTTTGGCCCTCCGGCCTTCCCAGTGCGGACCAGTGCCGTTCCGGCGCTGGCCAGAGCATGAGATCTCCCGGTTCCCGAACAAGAGGTTTCGTCGACGTGCCAGGGTCTCAGACCACGCGGGACCGGCAGGGCACTGGCGATAGCGCACCCCGCCGTACTGCCTTCCGCTACACAGACAGCGTCGGCATCCCGGATCAACGAGACTTTCGCGGCTCAATACCTGGCCCACCGACGCCCCTGTCAACGCTTCGCCCCGCACCTCGCGGCGCGAGCAGCGCATGAACTCGGGGCCGATGTGGTTCGCTCTACCTTTCATCGTGAAGGACTTGCACCCTCTCCTCTTGCCGATCTCCCGGCGCACCCATATTTTCTCTGTAAAATCAAGGATTTCTAAGCGGCCCTCCGGGGCCGTTTTTGCTTAGAATGGCCGGACAGCCACACTTTCCAATCGCATTCTGAGCATTTGGGGGCGTGCCTGCGGTTGGGCACACGCGCGTTCGGCGGTGCCGAGACGGCTCCCAGGCGGTTGACCTTGCCCTCGCGTCGAAGCTGGTGGTGATCACCGGCGGGCCCGGAGTCGGCAAGAAGACGATCATGCGGACCATCCTCGCCATCCTCGCCGCCAAGGAGGTGCGCATACTGCTCGCAGCCCCTACCGGGCGGGCGGCGAAGCGGATGAGCCCGAAGGTGCACCAGTGAGCGAGGCGAACGGGTTCGAGGCCAGGACGATCCATCGCCTGCTGGAGGTCGATCCGCGCACCGGCGGGTTCCGGCGCGGGCCCGATCATCCCTTGGAGTGCGACCTGCTGGTCATCGACGAGGCATCAATGGTCGACGTGCCGCTGCTGACCCGGGCGATCCCTGCGGCGGCAGCCCTGCTGGTGGCGGGCGACGTCGATCAGCTCCCGTCGGTCGGGCCCGGCCAGGTGCTGGCCGACGTGATCAGCTCGGGCGCGGTGACCGTGGTGCGGCTGACCGGGATTTTCTGCCAGGCGGCTTCCAGCCGGATCATCACCACCGCGCACCGGATCAACCGCGGCGAGATGCCGGACCTCGCCCGTGCCGAGGCGGAGAGCGATTTCCACTTCGTCCAGGCCGACGATCCGGACACGGCCGTCGCGCGCATCATCGATCTGGTGAAGACCCGCATACACCGCCGGTTCGGGCTCGATCCGGTGCGCGACATCCAGGTTCTCTGCCCAATGGCGCGCGGCGGGGTCGGCGCACGGTCGCTCAACATCGACCTCCAGGTCACGCTGAATGGCGAGGCGACGCCGAAGGTCGAGAAGTTCGGCTGGACCCTTACGCCGGGCGACAAGGTCATGCAGATCGAGAACGACTACGACCGCGAGGTCTACAACGGCGATATCGGCTTCATCACGGCGATCGACACGGAGGAGGCCGAGATCATCGTGCGGTTCGATGACCGGAACGTGGCCTATGGAATTGGGGATCTGGATGCGCTGATGCCGGCATTTGCGGCGACGATCCACAAGGCACAGGGCTCGGAATACCCCGCCGTGGTGATCCCGGTGCTGACGCAGCACTACGCCATGCTGCAACGGAACCTGCTCTATACTGGCATCACCCGCGGCAAGCGGCTGGTCGTGCTGGTCGGCAGCCGGAAGGCGGTGGCCATCGCGGTGCGCAAGGTCTCCGGTCGGCGTCGCTGGTCGAAGCTGCGGGAATGGCTTGCTCTGATGCCGGCAGGCGCGGCCGGGTCTAAACAGAAAGTCCCCAAGCCGGCGCAGACCGCCACCGGGGTCGGGACGGCTTTCCTTCGCGAAGGGTCGGCCCCGCCGGTGGCAACTGATACCGATACCGCCCACCCGATGACCGGCTTGCCCGGAATGCCGGCCGCTGCAAGCACCACCACCGGGGATCACGACGCGCCATAAGCGGTTGGGCGGCTCCGGGCGGCCCTCGGACCGGCCCCGACCCATAGCTGTCCATCCGCGGCTGGTTGGCAGCGGCCGAAGGTGGGCCGAGAGCGGAATGGCGGCTTTTGCGCGGCCTGGACGAAAAGGGGACTTTGCCTGCGCTTGCTAGCTCAGTTGCCATTGACGACCTTCTGCTACTTATCATCACGGTAGCGACCGCACTCGCCAAACGACTACGTCACCTCCATACTGGTGTCTGTTGAGGGTTTATGTTCCATCGATGTTCTGGCAGGGTGTCGCAGAAGCGGTGGTTGGAGGAAGAGCCTTCGATCAGCTGGATCATGGCGGAGGGCCGCTCCCCTCCGGAGCGGAGCGGGGGGATCATTGCCGACGGCCTTGACGATATCCGTGAAGGAGACGCTCGACCTGCTTGACGGGAGTTTCCTCGGCGTAAGCCGGGGCTTCGTTGAGGGGCAATACGCGCTCTGGCTCGGCTCCGGCATCTCCCGAGATCGCGTGATTGGTCTCGATGGCGTGCTCGCCAAGCTGATCGAGTTCCTGCGCGCCAACGCAACGGCGGACGCGGATTGTGCCTATCGCAAGGCCTTGGAAGAGGTCGTGAGCATGGCAAAGCCGTCGCCGGAGGAGAACGCCGCTATCGATTTTAGTCAGCCCGCCATCAACTGGCCGTGCCTGCCGAGCCTGCTCACCCGACTTTGGAAGCAATACGCCGATGTCCTCTCGGTCGAGGTGGGGACTGAGAAGCTCGACTACCTTCTGTGGGTCGGTCTTGATTTTTCTAGCACTTTTGCGAGTCAAGACCCGGATGCCGAGCACCTCGCCATTGGTATGCTGGCGCTTGAAGGCGTCATCACCGATCTCGCCACCGCCAACTGGGACGGGCTGCTCGAGGCCGGGATGCGTGAACTGGGCTGGGATGAAAAATTCTATCGGATCACCGTAACAGGGCAGGATCTGCGTGGACCAGCAGCAGCAGCGGTGCTGTACAAGTTTCATGGCTGCGCGCTGCGGGCGATCGAGCATGAGGATGATTACCGGCCATTGCTCATTGCCCGCGCCGCGCAGATCACTGGGTGGATGAGCAACGGTACCTTCAGGGTCGTCCGCGACCAGCTTCGGGCGCTTGCCCAACGGTCACGGACATTGATGATAGGCATGTCCGCCCAGGACAAGAATATCCAGCATCTCTTTGGGCAAGTTGGCGCCCAGCAGGGCTGGAAATGGACCGACCAGCCAACCCCTATAGTCTTTTCGGCGCAGGAGCTAGGAACCGACCAGAAGGATGTGCTCAATGTAGCCTATGGTCAGGAGGTGTACGAGCACAATCGCATAGCCATCTGCGAGGCCGCTTGCCTACCGGCCTATGGAAAGCCGCTGTTACTTGGTTTGTTGCTCACGGCACTCGCCGCCAAGCTTCAGACCCTGGCGAGTGACGTGCATGCGCCTGCGCTGGACGCTGCGGCTCATCAAGCTATCGCCTCAGGAATCAAGCGGCTGCGCGACCGTGTTGCGGAGGCGGGTAACGGCGACCGACTAGACTTGGCGAAGCGCATTGCCGCCGGGCTCGCGCGTGGGCGCTTTCAGGTTGAGAATGGTGTCAGCCTGCCGGGGACGTTGCCGTATTTTCCGATCGACAGTAGGCCGCCGCACCAGATGAAGGGCATGCCGCGCACGGTAGCGACGGGCCTGCGCGAGGCGGCGGCGGCACTTGGCCTAATCGGTCTCGCCGATTTGGCGGTCGAATGGACGGCGTCGGTGGACGATCCGACGGATTCGCGTTCGGGGGCACTTAGGCTGACGTCGTCGAATGCGACGGCACGTGTTTTCTTTGCGGCCAATGACGAGAATATCACGAGCCTAATGGACTACGGCGCGTTCGATGAGGACGATCCAGATGTAGTGGTGATCTGCTCGCGGAAGGTGAGCGATCGTCAGCAGCGCAGCCCCAAGGCACGCCTACGGGGCGGGAAAGTCGGGCCACGCTACCTGGCTTTCGGGCCAATGGCGGCGGATGCTGGCAGCCTGGCCGACCTGCAGTATAATTTTCGCTCGGAGATTTCGGTATGACTACCAGCGAAAGTGTTGTTCAGATCCTGGTCGGCGAAGGCGGATATAGGGAACTGCCGCGGCCTCTGAGAGTCGGTTCGCTATCATTTGATTTCACGTACACGCTCGTCGCCGGTGATAGGGCCAACGATCTCGTCATCGTTATCGAGCTAAAAAGCGACACAGCCGACGATACCGTCATCAGGAAGGTGTTGTCGCTCACCCGCGCCCTCGATGTTCTTCAATCCAAGCGTTCGGTTACGGCGGTGCTCACATCCGGCCAGGCCAACCCCGAGACCATCCAGTCGATCAGCCGCGTGTGCCGCGTCTTGCCGGTCGGCGCGCCTTCCGGCCCGAAAGCCATCGACGCCGTGCGCGACTGGCTCTCGGTCCTGCTTCCGCTTGCCCAGCCTCCACCCGTTGAAACGCTTGTCGACTGGGAGGGGGATCTGCGTAGCAGCATCCCTACGAACGCAGCGGGCCCATTTCTGGAGGAGCTGCTGAGCACTGCACCAGCTGGAAAGCTAGCCGTGGAGCAAGTACTCGCTTCGGCGATCCAGGGTCCAGTCGAGTCCGTCCTAGAAGACGATCAGGATGAACAATGACGGGCCCTCGGCTAAAAACGCTGGTGATCGAGAATTTCCGTAGCCTACGGGGGAAGGTCGTCGTTCCGCTCGATGCTCAGGTTGTGCTCGTCCATGGATCGAACGGCATGGGGAAGACGAGCGTATTGTCAGCCCTCGAACTCGCCCTCACCGGCAAGATCGCCCATCTCACCTCTGACGGTGATGGCTATCAACGCTATCTTCCGACGCTCGAGACGGATGGCGGCACGATCGAGCTGACTACGACGGGCGCGTACAAGCCAGGCGCCAATGTTGGCGGGTCGTTGGACTTCAGCGACACCAAATTCGATCCCGCCGCGCTGCTCGATGCGGCGGACGCGCGCTTCTTTTCGGAACGCTGCTACCTGCCCCAGGCAACCCTTGGCCGTCTGCTTGAAATTTACGACGACCAGAAGACCAGTACAACGTCACCGCTCACCTTATTCGTGAAGGAATTGCTCGGGCTCGATCCACTTGACGCCCTGGTCGATGGCTTATATCCGGCCTTCAACGTTGCGCGGGTCCGCAATCTCGTGCCAGCCTATCGTCAGATCGAAACATTGCGGACATCGCTGCAAAGCGAAATCACCGCGAACGAGCAGTCGATCACCAGCAGCACGGAGGCATCGGCAAGGCGGCTGGCTTCGCTTAATGCGACGTTGGCCCAGCTTCCTTACAATCCTCCGCTGACCTTTAATGACCGGACGAGACTTGAGGATTTGCGGGCTGTGCTCGAGACCGCGCGCGAGGAGGATAGGGCATTGGTCGACCTCAGCCGGGTCCGCTCCGAATTGAGAGCGCTGACCGAGCAATGGCGAAGCTTACCGGCCGAAGGCGCTTCGCATGACCGTGCCGTGAAGGAACGCAGCGAGCAATCTGCCGCCGAAACACTATCCGCCTGGCGCGCAGAGAAAGGCCACGCCCTGGAAGTGATCTTGACCGAGCTTCGGACCAGCTTCACCGACCTGCCTTCCATCGATGATGGACCGGAAGAGGCGCGCTCGGTGGCGCTGAGACGTGCCGAAGCGGAGATGACCCGGTGCACGACCCTTCTCGCCAATGCCAAGACCGCTGCCGACCGGCGAACTGCTCTGGAGACCGTCATTCAACGCGCCACGGCGCGTATAGAGGAACTCAACCGGGCGCTCTCTACGAGCGCTGAAAACGCAAAGTCCCTCGCCAACGCATTGGCAGGGGTCGCCCCCCATGTTGCCGGCGAATCGTGCCCGGTCTGTGATCGAAATTTTGGTGAACTGAGTCAAGGGACCCTTGTCGACCCACATTGCCGCCAAGATCGCGTCACTGACCAGTGAAGCCGGCCGGCTGCAATCACTCGCCAATGAGCGAGCCGAGCAAAGCAGTCGCTTGTCGGTAGCACAGCGTGATCTGCTAAGCACGACAGGTGGTCAATTGAGCGCCGAAGATCAAGCTGGTTTGACGGTGCGGAGCGCGCGGATGGCAGATGCCGTGCAGCGCCTAAAGGCGTTAGCGTACGATATCGCGCAAGGCACGACAATCATTGCAAACGCCGCCGCCGCGAGAAATGCCGTTTCATCGGCGCGTCGGCGCGACGAACTTTCAACCTCGATCCTTCCTGAGATCGATGCGATAGTCGCCAGGATCACGGCACGACGGGTCAGCAGCTTCGACGACGTGACCGCGGCATTGATGGAATCAGAACGCACACTCTCCCATCAGATGCTAGCTGCCGAAACAGTCAGCACGTTGCGGATCCGGGCGCTATCTGAGCTCGAGATGTACGCCAAAGATTTCAACCAAATCGCAGGTCTCAAGGCTAAGAACGCCTTCATCGCTTCACGCCTAGCGGCCGTCGAAAAGGCCGTCGGCACGATTGGCGATTGCCGCACTCAAGCAAAGATGATTGCCGACGCAGCCGACAAGGTGCGGTCCGACATCGTCAAGGCAGTCTTCAACACTTCTTTGAACACCGTCTGGCGCGATTTGTTTGTGCGCCTTGCTCCTTCCGAGCAGTTTATTCCAACTTTCAAATTGCCGACGGGCGTTGGCGGGAAGGTCGAGGCTGTTCTCGAGACCCTGCATCGCTCGGGGAAGGCATCTGGTCCACCAGGTGCAATGCTGAGCCAGGGCAATCTGAACACGGCAGCGCTTACACTCTTCCTCGCCCTTCACCTGTCAGTGCCGTCGCGGATGCCTTGGCTGGTGCTCGATGATCCAGTCCAGTCGATGGATGACGTCCATATCGCGCAATTTGCGGCGCTCCTGCGGACGCTGTCGAAGGGCATGGGACGGCAATTGGTCGTCGCGGTGCATGAGCGAGCCCTTTTCGACTATCTCACTCTGGAACTAAGTCCCGCCTTCCCTGGCGATAGCCTGATCTCGGTCGAGATCACCAGGAATTTTAACGGTGATGCGGTCGCGGTACCGCAAGCCTTCAGCTACAAAGATGATCACGCCATTGCGGCTTAACTAGGTCCTGCGTTCGCGAATTGGCGACTTGAATCATGCCGCCAGAGCCTGAGGGTCGGTAGCGATACCGTAACGCCAGCGCGGGAGCACAGGTGCGGCGTTGCACATCCCGATGTAGCGTCGGATCCGATCGACCAGCTCCGCCTTACTGGCGACGCGAATGCGCCGCAGCACGGAGCGGGCCACCTTCGAGAAGAAGGTCTCAACATAGTTGAGCCACGACGCATGGGTCGGGGTGAATACCAGCTCGAACCGGCCCGGCCTGCTGGCAAGGAAGCGCCTGGTCTCGCGTGAGCAATGTGCGGAGTGGTTGTCGAGTAGCAGGCAGATCAGCATCCCTGTCGGATAATGTGCATCCAGCCGCTCAAGGAACGCGATGAACTCGCGCGAGCGATGCCGTTCGGTGACGACGTGATGCACGAAGCCGCTCACCAGGTCGACCGCCGCGGACAAGGTAACCGTACCAAGCCGCTTGTACTCGTGGTCGCGATGCATCGTGGCATGCTTGCCCGGTTTGGGCGGCAGATCGGGTGCCGTTGTCGCGATCGCCTGAATGCCGGGCTTCTCATCGTACGAGAGCACGGCAACGGGGCGGTCGGCTTCCGGCATCTGTCGCAGCATCTCGGCCGCGGCATAGACTTCCAGCACCTCGGCCTTGCGCGCTTCGAAGTCCGGGTCGCGTCGTTGCAGATAATAGCGTACCTTGTGCGGCTTGACCGGCTGGCGGTTCAGCACCTCGTGCACCGTGCTGGGCGCGAGTTCGGCCAGGCAGGCATGACCGGCGGCCGGCCCGTGTTCGCGGGCGTGCACCGCCAACAGGCGCAACGTCCATAACTCATGCGGATAGCCGCGTTCTTTGGCTTTGACGCAGGCCTCGCCGATCAGCCAGGTGCGCGCCGCTTCGATGATGTCCGGCCGCCTCCCGGAGCGCGGCAAGTCGTCAATCGCCGTGAGCGGTCCCACCGCCATGACCCGGCGCAGGCAGCGGGCGACGCGCTGGCGATCGATGCGCAGCCTGGCAGCGACCGCGCTGACATCGGTCCTGATCCGCCAGGTGCAGGATGATGGCCGAGCGTTCGACATGATGCGCCGGGGCGGTGCGCGAGCGGGCGAGCGCACTCAGTCTGGCGCGGGTTTCTTCGGTCGGGCACAGCGCCAATGTGGCGGCTTTGCGCGGCATGCGATGTTTTCCGGAATTGCAACCAACTGCCGGCTGGTTGGCGCAACGTCCGTGGTCAGGTCAACACGGCTGGAACCACGGCTCGCTCGCGATCCGATCCAGCGCTTCCGTCAGCGACAAGCGCTCGCCCATGCAATGCCATTCGCCGGTGTGCCGGTGCCACATGAGATCGAAGCAGTCCCGGCTGGCATAGTCCAAACGGGCGAACGGGACATCGAACTCGGCCTTCAGCGATGCCGGATCGTCCGAGCGGTAGCGCGTGAAGAACCGGTACCTGTTGCCGAGCCATTTGCCCTCGACGGCAACCGGGTAGTTGATCATGGTCGAGGGGCGTATCTCAGGGAGAAAGCGCGGCCGCAGCTGCTCGGCAATCAGCCTCTCGCAGGCTGCCGTGATTGCTGCCTTCTCGGCCGGCGACGGTTTGTTCCCAGCCCGCCCACCGACATACATCCAGACCCGCTTCGCCACCGCCGCCCCGAGACTTGACCCGGCTCTTCTACCCCGCCCTTCCTACCCGCTGCCAGCCGCTCCTGCCCGCTCCAGGCTTCGATCACCAATTCCGAATCGCAGTACTAGGCTGTTGCGCTGCTAACTGGATGCAGCATAGCACTCCTAGACACTGAATGTTGCCGTTTGGAGTGAGACCCTGGCGGATCGAGTTCTCATTCGTTCGTTAGTAAATGCGAAACTTCGACAGCCCAACCGCCGAAGTCGGCCATTTCTAGCGCTTCCGTCGAGCGTCGCCGGGCGGCGCTATCAGATGTCCGATCTTGAGAGTTCCGTCATCCGCGCGGAACGGCGTGGGTGGGCGCGAAGCTGCAATTGGAAGACCTTTGGACGCACTTTTGCTTACCGCCATCCCCGTCAATCGGTCACTGCGCCGGTGATCTGCGCTCTGGGCCAGCTTCTGCTGCTGCCGACCGGCAGTTCGGAGGTCCGCCGTGGTTCGCGGGTCGTCGCATAAGTTGGCGATCGGGGCCGCAGCATGGCAGAGTTCGAGAGTGAGAGTTCGGCTGGGTCGGCCGTGACGGGTTGAGGACCGCGAGAGAGGCTCGCGGCGCCCGTCGCGGAGATCCGCGATGTCACGTTCATCCGCTCGCGCTCGCCCCGGTCAGGACCGGGTGAGCCTCTATGCCGAAATCACCGACAAGATCATCGCCGAGCTGGAAGCCGGGCGCCTGCCCTGGGTCCAGCCCTGGGGCGCCTCGGGCACCGGGGCGGCCGTCGGCCTGCCGAGGAACGCCGCCACCGGCCGACGCTATTCGGGGATCAATGTGCTGATCCTCTGGGGCGCGGTCATCGAGCGTGGCTATTCCGGCCAGGCCTGGCTCACCTTCCGTCAGGCGCTCGCACTCGGCGGCAATGTCCGCAAGGGCGAGCGCGGCACCACGGTGGTCTATGCCGATCGCTTCATCCCCGAGGCCGAGCGCGAGCGCGCCGACCGCGACGGCGACGAGCCGAGCGCCATCCCGTTCCTCAAGCGCTTCACCGTGTTCAACACCGATCAGTGCGACGGACTACCCGACACGATCGCATCCACGGCACCGCCGGTTCCAGAGGGCCTCATCCTGCCGCAGGCCGAGGCGCTGATCCGGGCCAGTGGCGCCGACATCAGGATCGGCGGCGACCGCGCGTTCTATTCTGTGGTGGACGACTACATCCGGGTACCGCCGCCGCAGGCTTATTTCGAGCCGATCAACTGGCACCGGACCGCTGTACATGAGCTGGCGCATTGGTCAGGATCTGCCCACCGTTTGGCGCGCGATTTGTCGGGCGGATTCGGTTCTGCTAGCTACGCAAAGGAAGAATTGGTTGCCGAAATGACTGCCGCCTTCCTCTGCGCCGGCCTCGGCATCGTGCCGACCGTGCGGCACGCGGACTACATCGGGTCCTGGCTCGAAGTGCTGCGCGACGATGATCGCGCGATCGTCCGCGCCGCCAGTGCAGCCTCGAAGGCGGCCGACTATCTGCTGGCGTTCCGGGCCGATGAGGATGAGCGGGAGGGCCCGTCGAGTGTCGCCCCGCCGGCCTCGGCGCCGGAAAGCGAGAGGGCCGCCTGCGTTCCGTGACGGGTCGAAGGGTCGGGAGAGAGGCTTCCCGCCGGCCCGTCGCGGAGAACTGCCATGCACGCGGCCGAAAGTGTCCACATCCACGCTCACCATGCCAACCTGATCGCCGAGGCCCTCGCAACCGAGGGCGGCCACCTCTCGATCGGCCGGGGCGGTTTCATCCTCTGGTACGGGGATGGTGCCCGGCTCTCGGGATACGACCCCGAGCCGATCAAGGCGGCCTGCATCGAAGCCGGCCTACCGGTGATCGACAGCCGCGGCGTCGCCTTCGATGCCGTGGCGCAGCTCGTCCTACGCGGCCCGATGGTCGCCGTCGGCGCGCCGCCCGACCCGCCACCGCATGGCCCGTTCAGCTACGCGCCCCTGATGGCGGTGGCGCTGGCCTACCGGGCCGCCGGCGCCGAGGTGGTCAACCTGCCGGAAACAGCGTCGGATGCCCCCGGCGCGTGAGGCTCGCGCCACCGCCGAGAGCGAGAGGGCGGAGGGGATTTTCGTGACGGGTCGAAGGGCTGGGAGAGAGGCTCCCGGCCGGCCCGTCGCGGAGATCACCAGATGGCTGCGACCCAGAAGATTATCCTGAACCCGTCCCGGGACATCCCATTCAACAAGCTCGTCCTGAGCCAGGCCAATGTCCGGCGCGTGAAGGCCGGCGTCTCGATCGAGACGCTGGCCGAGAGCATCGCCCGACGTTCCCTGCTGCAAAGCCTGAGCGTGCGCCCCGTGCTCGACGCCGAGGGCAACGAGACCGGCACGTTCGAGGTGCCCGCCGGCGGCCGGCGCTTCCGGGCGCTGGAACTGCTGGTCCGGCAGAAGCGCCTGGCCAAGACGGCGCCCATCCCCTGCATCGTCAAGACCGATGGCCTGGCCGAGGAGGACAGCCTCGCCGAGAACACCGACCGCGAGGCACTGCACCCGCTCGACCAGTTCCGCGCCTTCCAGGCGCTGCGTGTGAAGGGCCAGGGCGAGGAGGAGATCGCTGCCGCATTCGGCGTCACCGCCGCGGTGGTGCGCCAGCGGCTCAAGCTCGCTGCTGCCAGCCCGGTGCTGCTCGACGCTTATGCCGAGGGGGCGATGACGCTCGATCAGCTGATGGCGTTCTGCGTCAGCGACGATCACCCCCGCCAGGAGCAGGTCTGGTCGAACCTCCAGCGTGGAGGGAACAAGGAGCCTTACGCGATCCGCCGCATGCTGACCGAGGGCGCGGTGTGCGCGACCGACCGGCGTGCCCGGTTTGTCAGCATCGACGCCTACGAGGCAGCAGGCGGCATCGTGATGCGCGACCTGTTCCAGGAGGACGATGGCGGCTGGTTGCAGAACCCGGCGCTGCTCGACCGGCTGGTTGCCGAGAGGCTCGCGCACGAGGCCGACGCCATCCGCGCCGAGGGCTGGAAATGGGTCGAGGCCGCCCCGGACTTCCCCTACGGCCACCGGCACGGGTTGCGTCCGCTGCCATCGGCCAATCCGCTCACCGAGGCGGAGCAGGCGGAGTTCGACGCGCTGAAGGGCGAATACGACGCCCTCGAGGAGCAGTATGGCGAGGCCGACCAACTGCCCGAGGCGGTCGAGGCACGATTGGCCGAGATCGAGGCGGCGATCGAGGCATTCCAGAACCGCCCGCCGGAATTCGATCCCGCCGAAATCGCCCACGCTGGCGCCTTCGTCAGCATCGACCGGGACGGTGCACTCCGCGTCGAACGCGGCTATGTGCGGCCCGAGGATGAATCGGCGGTGGCTGCGCCCGACGATCCCGATCAGGCCGCGGAGCCGGCCAGCACCGCGCCCAACGACGATGGGGACCCGGCGGCCACGGAGGCGCGCTCGACCACGACCGCCACGGCCGCAGGGCCGTCCGCCGAGGCGCCCGAGGAGGACGAGGGACTGAAGCCGCTGCCCGAGCGGCTGATGACGGAACTCACCGCGCACCGGACTCTCGCGCTGCGAGAAGCCTTGGGGGACGACTGGGACACGGCGTTCCTGGCCGTGCTCCATGCGCTCTGCCTGCGCCTGTTCTATCGCTCCATCGCCGACACCTGCCTGGAGATCGAGGCCAAGAGCGCCGGCTTCGGCAACCAGGCTCCGGGATTGAACGACACGGCGTCCGCGAGGGCCACCGACGTGCGGCACGAGGCGTGGGTGAAGCAACTGCCGCTTGCTTCCGGGGATCTCTGGGATGCGCTCGTCAGGTTCGACACCGACAGCCGCGCGGCGCTGTTCGCGCATTGCGCGGCCCTGACCGTCAACGCCTTGCACGAACCCTGGAACCGCCGGCCTGGCGCTCTCGCGCACGCCGATCTTCTGGCCCAGGCGGTCGGTCTCGACATGGCAGCGGCGGGCTGGGTGCCGACGGTCGAGACCTTTCTCGGCCGGGTGCCGAAGGCACGCATCCTGGAGGCCGTGCGCGAGGCGAAGGGCGAGCGCGCGGCCCAGTTGATCGACCACCTGAAGAAGCCGGAGATGGCACAGGAGGCCGAACGGCTGCTCGCCGGCGCCGGTTGGCTGCCCGAGCCGCTTCGCACGCCGAGCCTGCCTGACGCGGCGGGCGCCGTTGCGCCGACGAATGACGCGGATGGCGACATTGCGGGCGGCGCGGCCACCGAGGCGGCTACCGAACTGCCGGCATTCCTGATCGACGCCGATGACCCCGGCGAGGATGCCACGAATGCCGACGCCGCCGCCATCGAGCCGCAGGCCATCGCTGCGGAGTGAACGCGGATGGCCCGGGGCGTCCAGCCTCGGGCCATTCGACCCGAAGCCTCCCCCAATCTCCGAGGATCTATCCCATGACCAACAATCAGGACGACGCGTTCGCGCAGTACGAGGCCCAGGACCGCCTGCGAACGCAGGTGGCGCGCGAGGTGACACCGCTCAACAAGACCGCGCTGTTCGACGCGCTCGAAAAGGCCGGCATCCGGCTTGTCACCGTTCACTTCGACGGGGCCGGCGACTCCGGACAGATCGAGAGCATCGACGCGTTCGGCGTGGACAGCACCCCGACAGAGTTGCCCGAGGGCATGATCGAGATCCGCTCACCGCTCGGGGATGGAAGCGGTGTACAGACCGAGACCATGCCGGTGCACGACGCCATCGAGCGGCTGGCCTACGACTTTCTCGAGGAAGTCCATGACGGCTGGGAGAACGAAGACGGTGCGTATGGCGAATTCGCGTTCGATGTCGCCGACCGCGCCATCCGGCTCGAATACAACGAGCGGGTCATGACGACCTCCTATTCCGAGCACGAGTTCTGAGGAGGGATAGATGGCGCACCCATACCATCATGCCCTGTCCTCCGCGCGCCTTTGGGGCGGAGTGGCAGACGACTTTCTTCCCCTGCATTCCTGGTTTGATGAGTCGAAGATGTTGACGGCAGACTTTCGCCATCGGGCGCTTCGCCATCATGCCGAGGGCATCTTCATGCTGGAGCGTCTTCGTGGGCCCATTATCACCATCTCGACCGGCCGCATCGTGCCGGTGCGGCTGATCGGCGAGCAGCATGTGCGCGAGGACCTCGGCTTCATCCCGAGCTTCGCCGATTGGGCACGCCGCATCCGCCCGGAGCCGTGGATGGGCCGAGCCCAGCCGATCCATCGAGACGTCGATCCGTTCGCGGTGACCGCCTGACCGTCACCCAGGCAGGTCCTCGCTTCCTCTCTCACTGAGCCCAGCCCGCGCCAGACTCTGTGCTTTCGGAGATCCCCTCATGGCCGATTACTTCACCCCGACGGTGGTTCAGCCGACAATTCCGATCGCCGCCATGACACCGCTCGAGCGGCTGCTTCTGACCCGGATATTCGAGGCCGAACCGGACGGCGATGGCCTCTACATCTTCGCCGAGGAAGGCCCGGCGGACACGATCACGGTGAACCGCGGCGAGCTCGACGCTGCTCTGGCCGACTCTCAGGCCGCCGACAGCACGGCGAACGCCTATGTCGCGGAACGGCTCGCGCAAATCTCCGCCGACGAGACAATCATCGATCTCGATCTCACCGGCACGTCCTGGGAATTTCTGTTCCAGGACATCGTGCGCCGTTCACCGACCCTCGACAACGTCACAGTGATCTCCGCCTTCACCTGCAGCAAGATGCGGCCAGACGGCTTCGGCGGCATGGCCGTGCTGATCACGGCGGACGCCATCAAAGGCAAGTCCACCAACGACCTCCTCGAGGACTTCCTTGCCGAGGCGGAGCCAGGCGGCAAGGCCGATGCCGGGAATGGCGGCTGGCATGTGCTCCTTCGCCTGGACGAGGCAGCGGTCCGGGCGGAAATCCCCATCCTGATCGAAGCCGACGAGAGTTTGACCACGCTGTCGCCCGATGCCGTCACCGGTTCAGACATCCGGGCAGCCTGTCTCACGGTTGCCGAGCGTGCCGATCTGTCCGAGCGGCGAAATGCGGCCGTCTTCCGCGCGGCTCTTGCCGCCATCCGCGAGGCCGAACATCGCCGCGATCGCGCGGCCTGATCCTCGCATCACCAGAATTCATCCCCGAAGAGCCCGGCCCCGTGCCGGGCATTTCGCGTTCCGGAGCCTCCGACATGATCGACTGGTATGCGCGTTGCGACTATGAGCCGGATATCAAGAGGCACTTCCATGCCGAAGCGCGCGCCCGATTGCGCCTGCTGGCGACGTCGCTCGGCTTTCCGCCGGGATCGTTCAATCTGCGCTCGAACGCAGGCGGGATTGCCGTCTCGGGCGAGATCACGCTCCACCATGATGGCGTCTATGTCCAGGTCAGCCAGCCGGCGACGGGAGCCGACTCGGGCATCCTCATCCGGGCCTGCCAGGGCCGGCGCGACTATAGCGGTGGTCGGAACCATTTTGCGCCGCTGCGGCTGCTCGACGACGTTCCCGGCTTGGCGCAGCAAGTGCGCACGGTGATGGCAATAAAGGCTCGAGCGGTCATAGCGGCGTCGTCTTCACGCCCAGCGCCGGGCCCGCCTCGCTGAGCCGGCGGTCCAGTGTGCGAAGCGTCGCGCCATGATCGGGGCAGACGGCGAGATGCAGCGCATCACCGGCGCGCAGGCCCTGCGCATACTGGCCGACGAAGCTTGCCGCCGTGCGGAACTGCAACCCCGACACCGGCACGGTCGAAAAGCTGTCAGCCGGGACTCCGAGGTGATCGGTCGGGACGATGGTGGCAACGGTAGCCGATCAACAAAAGCCCCGACGGAATTGGAGCAAATTCGGATGGCGTCCCGGGTTGAGCCTCACCTTGCGCCCGACTGCGATTTCCTAGAACGGGTTCACGAGCTGACTCGCGCCGCCTTTGGCAGGCTTGCGCAGGACGCGGCACATTTCTCTCCGATCAGGGCTACTATCCTGCCGAGCTGCTCGGGTGGCACGCGCATCCGGGCCAATCGAAGGGCGCCGACAATACCTTCGACCTGGCCATTCTTACCAAGTGCACTGACGACCTTCTCGTGTAGGAGCAGATCGACCGTCGATGCCACAGGGAGTCCGGGGAATCTGTCCGTACACAGCCTCCTGGCTTTGCGTTCATCAATCACCGCGATCCCGCCGACTTCGCATGCATAACCGATGGTAGCGGCCTCGCCGTCGTCCAGCGTGCGCAGCGCAGAGCCATCGACCAGAGCTTCGTAAACGCTGCCTCCGGTGTCTCCGAGGCCCACAAGGTCAACAAAACCTCCATCAATCAAGCCTCGCAGCTTACAGGCATCGTCATGGCCATTACGCATCCCGCCGGCCAGCTCCGCCAGCGCATTCTCCGTCACAGCCCACGGGTTCGGCACGCCCATGATGATGTCGCGCGCTCGTCCTGTCGCGTTAAGATTGATCACGACGCTGGCATCGACCACGAGGATAGTGCGGGGATCAATGAGGAAGTTTGACGAGCTCATCGGCCTCGCTTTCCTCCATCTCTGCCCCGTCGAGAACCTCCCTCATTTCGTGGCGATCAAGGTGCAGCAGGCGGGCCAACTGACCCTCGCTGTAGAAACCCCTCTTCCAGATTTCGCGCGCGAGCAGAGCCAACCGCGGCGGCACAAGCCCCTGCGCCTCGGCCGCATTCATGGTGCGGTCCGGTAGATCGCCCAGCACCTGTCGGGCCTGCTCGTCCGTAATTCCGCCATTCTTCTGGAACCAGCCCCACGTTCCATTCTTAGCGAGAGACAGGTCTTCGAGCCTGCGCACGATCGCCTCGCGCGACACGCCGAAGGCGTGCGCGAGGAGAATGATGTGGCGGCGCGTCAGGTGCGATTGCCCCGCCGTGATTTCCACAAACCGCTGCCGCACAGCCCGAGCGGGCGCGAGGAAAGAAGAGGCGAAGGCGCCGGCATAGCGCTCTTCACGCGATGAAAACTTCTCATCCTCGGTTAGGGCTTCCGGCTGGCGGCGCGTCGATATGAAATGTGCCAACTCGTGAATGCCGCTCTGCCGGAAGCGTTCAGCCGGATGGCTGGCGTTGAGCAGAATGCAGGCGCCGACAGCATCATCAAAGGCGAAAAGCCCTGAAACGCTCCCATCCAGTCGCCGCACATACACACGGATACTGAGCTGATCGAGGATCGATACGATGTCGAGGATCGGGCCGGGACCCAGGCCGAGCCAGTCGCGCAGCTCCTGCGCGTCCTGTTCCGCCTGCGCGCGGACATCGCCCGGCAGGATAGGCCGCTCGGGCGGATAGTTTCGGGTGCGCTTTACGCCAAGCGCGTTCTCAAGCTCGACCTCCGCGCGGACAAGGTCGTTCAGGAGACGGGCCGAATTCTCAATCGCGTCGCCGTCGATCTGCGGCAGTTTGCGGAAGCGCGGCACCATGTCGAGATGCATGGCTTCACGCCGGAGAATAGCATTCGCCGACGTGCCGTAGATCGTCGCGAGCTTCTGCAGTTCATCCATACGCACACGCCGCTGGCCCTGTTCGATGGCGACGATGGTCGTGCGGGCGACCTTGATCGCCTCGGCCGCCGATGCCTGCGTGAATTTCACGCTCTCGCGCGCGAGCCGGAGCCGCTCGCCGATTTCCGCGTCGGGTAGCTTTTCAGTCTTATCGGTCATTGTTCAGTCCGCGCCCATTGCCTTACAAACGAGTGCGCTCCCAGAGAATTGATGTAGCTTGTCCATTCTTCTGCGTGCCTGTTGAGTAATGCGGTGAGCCGTCCGCCCGTTTCCTGCGGTGACAAGCCGAGGGCCGGTCCCAGTAGCGCGGCGTGCCGATTGATCTGAGGCCGGGCGTCCGCCTTCGTTATGTCGGCGAGATGGTCCATGTGGAGAATGCCGGCCACCGCATATTCCCGGAACGCCCGGTTCACTTTTGTAAAGGCCGGATCGACCGCGGCCTCGAAACTGGCTGCTGTCATTTCCGTGCACACGTAGGTGTCCGGCGGCTCGGTCAGTCCGGCGGCGTGGACGCTGACACGCCGCAGCATGCAAGCGGCGCACACGCCGCACTGCCGCTGTCTGCCGTTGACCGAACTCCACTGGCTGTTGCGCCAGCAGGACTTCGTGGTCCGCCACGCATCGCTGCTGTCGATCGCCACGTAATCCCGTAGCGTCTCGCCTTTCGTGTTCCAGATACGAGGGAACACGTAACTCACCTCCTGTTGCAACAAGGCTTTTAGGAGACGCTCCATGCGCCGGGTGAAGAGCGGGTGGTTGCGGAAGTCAGGATAAGCGTGCCCTACCGTGATCAATGCCGGACCAACGGCACCCTGGCCACTTTCCGGAATGACGATCTCGGCGGCGTCGGTGAGATAAGCGGCGATCCCGCTGATGAGCGCAAACTTGAACCCTCGGCTGCGGGCGCTCGTCTCCCAATTCGGCATGCTGGATAGGACGTCATAGGGCACCGCGGTGAAGGGCTCGCGTTTGCCCTTCACGTGGGGCCGGTCCGAGGTCTTGGTGCCGACACGGACCCGGACGAGCCTATCGCCGAGCCGTGCGCCGACAATCCCCGCGACAGCGCGGGAGTCCATTCCGTCGCTGAAGGCAAGAATGGCTTGCGTCGGCACCAGAAGGGGAAGCATGCCCAGCGACAGGGACGGTTCGGCCTTGGCGCGCTTCACAAAGCTGATCGCCCAGACATCTCCGGTCAGGAACCCGACAGCGTCATGCAAAGCGCCCGCTACATTCGGCGCATTCCATCGTGCCGGATCGTGGACGGGAATGCGAAGCGTCAGGCGGCGCGCCCAGCCATGCGGAGGACGTTTGACGATCTTGTCGGCGTACTCGACGGCAGCGGCGACGATCAGCGCGTCATGGGTCACGGCTTCCCATCGTGCGAACGCGAAGGATTCGAGCGCCGCCATCGAGAACCTGACATCGCCGCCGAGGTCAAAGGCAATGTGGCCTTTTCGGGCGCGGTGGCCGGATTCAACGACGTCGATATCCTTTGCAGGCATTCGCAGGAAATAGGGTTCCGCGCTCATAGTGCCGGTCCCTCATCCAGGCCCGTATGCCGGGGCAGGCGGAGGGCGTCACGCGGCGGCTTGCCGGGAGCAATGAACCCGGATGCGATGGCCTTGAAGTCGCATTGCTGCCGCGCAGCATCGAGGCGGTCGCGCACATACCGGGCGCTGCGCGCGGTCGCTTCGCGGTGATAGTGCTCCTCGACGCTGCGGAAGCCGCTCCGGGCGCGTTCTTCGCAGGCGTTCTCCAGCGTGGCCCGGAAGGCCGCATCGCCGGTCAACCCGTCGCCGACAGCTTGGATAGCGCAGTCTATTACGGCATTACTCGCCGCCGACCGGCGACTGGCCTGCCGGACGGCCTCCAGCTGCTCAATGCGTTCATTCGGGAAAAGGGCGCCCTGCGGTGCCCCGCCCAGAATGTCGCGAACCGCGGCCAGTGGGACTTCGCGCAAATCCTTTTTCAGAGCGTAAGGCAAGGTCTCACAGACCTGATCGACGGAATAGGCGGCTTTTGCCGCCCGTTCCGCGAGGTCTTTCCAGTGTCGCCGCATCGGCAAGCTTCTATGAGGGCCGTCACTCATGGCGCTTCTCCATGTCAGACTATAATATGTGAATGACTGACAATGTCAAGGCCGCTGCGCCGGCACCCCGCCGCGGAGCAGCGTGAGGATGACCCTGACCAACACCCGTGGCCATGTGGCTTCCCCCAGTGCGGCCGACCATCGGTGATCGTGGTGAGGCGCAAGAGCGAGAGGGTGGCCGGGACGGGTTGAGCCGGATGGGGTCGAGAGAGCGCCCGCCGGCCCCTGAACCCCGCTCTCCGGAATATCCCTCCATGACGCTCATCGTCCCCGCGTTGGCCGAACTGTCGGCCACGTCTGCGTCCTTGTTCGCGCTCGGTGCGCCCGATCGTGCTTCCGCCATCCTCCACGCCGCCCGGCTCCTTCTGCCCACGCTGGAGCGGGGGCAGGTCCTCGACGCCGGCATCCTGCGCTCCGCCATGGAGGCCGCGTTCGGGGCAACCGACGCGACCGGCGCCTGGGTGTGGAAGGACGCCTATGAAGCCTGCGAGGCGGTGCAGGTCCTATTCCTGCGCCGGCACGGCCCCGCCATGCGCGCTTGCGCGGGCACGCCGGCGGCGCTCGTCGCCATGCTGGCGAAGCTGGCCGCGCTGGTGCCCACGCATACGCGCCGCTCCGAGGAGAGCGAGGCGCTCCAGCAGTTCTCGACACCGATCGCGCTCGGCTTCGCGGCCAGCGTTGCCGCCGCGATTACGCCGGGCGACCTGGTCCTGGAACCCTCGGCCGGCACCGGGCTGCTCACCGTCTTCGCCGCGCTGGCCGGAGGATCACTTGCGCTGAACGAGCTCGCCGAAACCCGCGCCGAATTGCTGGCCCATCTGTTCCCGGGCGTGGCGACTACCCAATACGATGCGGCGCAGATCCACGACCATCTGGATCCGGCCATTGCGCCGTCGGTGGTGCTGATGAACCCGCCCTTCTCGGTTGCGGCGCATGTCGATGGGCGGGTCGTCGACGCTGCCTTCCGGCATGTCGCGTCGGCGCTGGCGCGGCTGGTCGAGGGCGGGCGGCTGGTCACCATCACCGGCCCCTCACTCGCGCCGGACAACCCGTCCTGGCGGGACGCCTTTGTCCGGCTTCAGGCACGCGGGCGGGTGGTGTTCTCGGCCGCGATCGATCGGCGTGTCTATGCCTGCCACGGCACCGCGGTAGAGACGCGGCTGACCGTCATCGACCGCGTGCCGGCCGAGGAACCGACCGTCTTCCCGCCGTCCCCCGGCACCGCCGGCGACGTGGCGACGCTGCTGGAGTGGGTGACGCGCCTCGTGCCGAAGCGCCCGGCTCTATCCGCGCCGCCGGCCACGACACCCGCCGCCCGCTCGGTGCCCCCGCGCGCGATCGCCCAGCATCCGCAGCTCATCCAGACCCGTCATCCCGCGCCGGCGATCGATCCCGGCATCCCGCTCGCCTACGAACTCCGCGCCGGCCCGTCGCCCGAGCATGGCCGGATCAGCGACGCGCTCTACGAGAGCTATTCCGTCCAGACCATCGCCATCCCCGGCGCGCGGCCGCACCCGACCAAGCTGGTGCAATCCGCCGCTATGGCCTCGGTCGCGCCACCCCGACCAGGCTACCGCCCGCATCTGCCGCCCGAGATCGTTTTCGGCGGTCTGCTCTCGGACGCACAGATCGAGAGCGTCATCTACGCGGGCGACGCCCATGCTGGGCATCTCGCCGGATCCTGGCTGGTGGATACGACCTACGACCAGGTCTCGGCCGCACCCGACGACGCCAAGGGCGCGGTGCGCTTTCGCCGCGGTTGGTTTCTCGGCGACGGCACCGGCGCCGGCAAAGGGCGACAGGTGGCCGGAATCATCCTCGACAACTGGCTGAAGGGCCACCGCCGAGCGCTCTGGGTCTCGAAGTCCGACAAGCTGATCGAGGACGCCCAACGCGACTGGTCCGCCCTCGGCCAGGAACGGCTGTTGATCACGCCGCTCGCGCGCTTTCGGCAGGGCACGCCGATCCGCCTCGACCAGGGCATCCTGTTCGCCACCTACGCCACGCTGCGGTCTGCCGAACGGGAGGGCAAGGCGTCGCGCCTCGATCAGATCATCGACTGGCTGGGGCGGGAATTCGACGGGGTGATCGTCTTTGACGAGGCGCACGCCATGGCCAACGCCGCCGGCGATACCTCCGAACGCGGCGAGCGCGGGCCGTCCCAGCAGGGCCGCGCCGGGCTGCGCATGCAACACGCACTGCCCGATGCACGGGTGCTCTGCGTCTCCGCGACCGGCGCGACCTCAGTGCAGAACCTCGCCTATGCGCAACGGCTCGGCCTCTGGGGCGGTGCGGATTTCCCGTTCGCGACGCGGCAGGAATTCGTCGCCGCCATGGAAGCCGGCGGGATCGCCGCGATGGAGGTGCTGGCGCGTGATCTGAAGGCGCTCGGTCTCTACGCCGCGCGCTCGCTGTCGTACGAAGGGATCGAGGTCGAGATCGTCGAACACGCGCTCAGCCCCGAGCAGGTGCGCATCTACGATGCCTATGCCGAGGCGTTCCAGGTGATCCACGCCAACCTGGCCGAAGCCCTGGAGGCGGCCAACGTGACCGGCCCGTCCGGCACGCTGAACCGCCAGGCGAAAGCGGCGGCACGATCGGCGTTCGAATCGAACAAGCAGCGTTTCTTCAACCACCTCATCACCGCGATGAAGGTGCCGACGCTGATCGGCGCCATCGAGCGCGATCTTGCCGAGGGGGCCGCGTGCATCGTGCAGCTGGTTTCCACCGGCGAGGCATTGCTCGACCGGCGGCTGGCGGAAATCCCCACCGGGGAATGGGGCGATGTGCAGGTGGACATCACCCCGCGCGAATACGTTCTCGACTACCTGGCGCACGGTTTCCCGACGCAGCTGTTCGAGGTCTTCACCGACACCGAGGGCAATCTGCTCTCCCGCCCGGTGTTCCGCGACGGCCAGCCGGTGCAATCGCGCGAGGCGGTGGAGCGGCGAGACCGGATGATCGAGCACCTTGCGGCCCTGCCGGCGGTGCTGGGCGCGCTCGATCAGATCGTCCACCGCTTCGGCACCGATCAGGTCGCGGAGGTCACCGGTCGGTCGCGGCGCGTGGTGCGCAAGGTCGCCGCCGATGGCAACGAGCACCTCGCCGTCGAGACGCGGCCGGGGTCCGCCAATCTCGCCGAGACACAGGCCTTCATGGACGACGAGAAGCGCATCCTGGTCTTCTCCGACGCCGGCGGCACCGGGCGCAGCTATCACGCCGACCTCGCCGTGCGGAATCAGCGCCGGCGGGTGCACTACCTGCTGGAACCCGGCTGGAAGGCCGATGCCGCGATCCAGGGACTCGGCCGCTCCAATCGCACCAATCAGCGCCAGCCGCCGCTGTTCCGCCCGGTGGCGACCGATGTGCGCGGCGAGAAGCGGTTTCTCTCCACCATCGCACGCCGGCTCGACAGCCTCGGCGCCATCACCCGCGGCCAGCGCCAGACCGGCGGTCAGGGGCTGTTCCGGGCCGACGACAATCTGGAGAGCCAGTATGCTCGCGCCGCGCTCCGGCAGTTCTACGGGCTGATCTTTGCCGGAAAGGTGGCGTGCTGCTCATTCCAGCGATTCGAGGACGCGACGGGGCTCGGTCTCTCCGACCGCGATGGGTCGCTGCGCGAGGATCTGCCGCCGATCACCACCTTCCTCAACCGGCTGCTGGCCTTGCCGATCGCGTTGCAGAACGGCCTGTTCGCGGTGTTCGAGGAACTGCTCGCCAGTCGCATCGAGAGCGCCATCGCCGCCGGCAGCTACGATATCGGCGTCGAGACGCTGACGGCGGACAGCCTCCGTGTTGCCGAACGGCGCACCATCCATACCCATGCGGCGACCGGCGCCGAGACGCGGCTGTTCAAGGTGCTGCGCCGGGACCGCAACCGGCCGCTGGCGGTCGCGGATGCGCTCGCCCTGGCGCGGGACCCACGAGCGCGGCTGCTGGTCAACGCCCAGTCCGGGCGGGCCGCGGTGCAGATCTGGGCGCCGAGCCTGACCCTCGATGACGGCGAGGTGCAGCGCCGGGTCCGTCTGGTCCGGCCGATAGCCCGGGAGACCATCGCCCTCGACGCGCTGGATCGGACCCATTGGGAGGAGGCCGTAGCGGACCGGTTTGCTGCGACATGGCAGGCCGAAGTGGCGCAGGTGCCGGAATTCACCGAGAGCGCGTTCCACATCGTCACCGGCCTGCTGCTGCCGATCTGGAACCGGCTGCCCGACGAATCGCTGCGGGTCTATCGCCTGCAGACCGACGATGGCGAGCGCGTCATCGGCCGCCTGATCTCGCCCGCCGCCATGGGCGAGGTCTGTCGGGCGCTCGGGCTGGACGACGCGCCGACACTGGCGCCGAACGAGGCGTGGTCCGCCGTGCTCGCCGACGGCGCCGTTCTGCATCTTGCCGGCGGGCTCACCATCCGGCGTGCGACGGTGATGGGTGCTGCCCGTGTCGAACTCGCCAGCTTCACCGACGGCGCCGTCGATCAGCTCAAGGCGATGGGGCTCACCAGCGAGATCATCGCCTGGCGGCTGCGGCTGTTCATCCCGATCACCGAACATGGACCTGCGATCCTGTCGGCGCTGTTCGAGCGTTCGCCGCTTCTCCGCGTCGTCGATCGCGTCGCGGCCTGAACGTGGAGACCATCCATGTCCAGGTCCGCCGCCGAACTGGCGCACCGCCTCGCGCGCGAGGCCGAGGCGGTGTGCCGCCACTACCTTTCCAACGGACGCCGCCAGGGCCGCTACTGGCTGGTCGGCGATGTCCAGAACAGCCCGGGCCGCAGCCTGTTCGTACGGCTGACCGGGCCAGAGTCCGGCAGGGGCGCCGCCGGCAAATGGACCGACGCCGCGACCGGCCAGCATGGCGATCTGCTCGACCTGATCCGGCTCAACCGTGGCCTCGACCGCCTGGGCGATGCGCTGGGCGAGGCACGGGCCCTCCTCGGACTGCCGAAACCGGAGTTCCCGCGCGCACCGCCGCGACCGGGCTCGTCGGACTCGGCCCGGCTCGTGTTCGCCCTCTCACGCCCGATCGCCGGAACCCTGGCCGAGACCTATCTCCGCATCCGGGGCATCATCGCGCGGCTGGAGGACATGCCCGCGCTCCGCGGCCACCCCGCCTGTTTCTACCGGGCGCATGACGCCGCACCCCGCGAGGCTTGGCCGGCGCTGATCGCCGCGGTCACCGGCCTCGACGGCACGATCACCGGCGTGCATCGCACCTGGCTCGATCGGGATGGCGCAGACAAGGCGCCGATCGCCACACCACGTCGTGCGCTGGGGCATCTCCTCGGCAACGCCGTCCGCTTTGGCGTGGCATTCGACGTTCTGGTCGCGGGCGAGGGCATCGAGACGATGCTGTCGCTGCGATGCGTCTTGCCCGACATGCCGACGGTGGCGGCGCTCTCGGCCAACCACCTCGCCGCCCTGATCCTGCCGCCGCCGCTGCGCCGCCTCTACATCGCGCGCGACAACGACGCGGCCGGGCGTCATGCGGCGATGCGCCTGCGCGACCGGGCGAGAGCGGCCGGGATCGAGGCGCGCATCCTCTGGCCAGTGACGAACGACTTCAACGCCGATCTGCGCCGTTTCGGCGCCGACGCTCTGTTGGCGCGACTGCGGGTCCAGCTCACCCCGGAGGATGCCGATCGCTTTGCATCGGGCAGCACCCAGCCGGGGCTTCAGCGTGAGAGGGTTGGCAGCGTATCGTGCCGGGAAAGCGTCGTCGGTCGCCGATGTCCTGCGTCCGGGAGTGGGCCGTGCCCACGGCCTTCTGAGAGCGGCGATCTGGCCAGAGCCGGGCCGGGGACGCAACGGCGGGCGGCAACTATTTTCCGCCGCGGCCCCCACCCCATCGCGCAGGCGCGATGGGGACCCCGGGTACGAGGGCCGCTTTGCATCGCGAGGCAAAATAGCCGCCGCCCGCCGTCCTCCGCTGCGCTCCGGCCGCCCGCGCGGAGCTTGGCGGTGCAGCCCCGGCCCGGCCCCGGCCAAGGGATCGCCGTGAAGGCCGCGGTGGGCGCGGCCAGCCGAACGAGGACACCGATCATGGCGACCGACCGCCTCTCCCAGCACCACGACGACGCGGAGCCAGCCCACGCTGCATCCCCGACCGCCCGCCTCCTCGACGAGTTGCAGCTCTATGGCCATCGCCCCTACCAGGACGAGCCGGACCCGCGGCCGCTGCCCGAGGCCGCACGGCTCGAAGGCGCGCTGGCCGACATCTTCGACGCCCTGGTCTCCACCCTTTCCGAGACGCGCCTGGAGCCCGACCTCGCCGATCTGCTCTGGTCGCAGGTCAATCTGTTCCACCGCACGGTGGACCGCGTGCAACGCGAGCTCGACGCCAACGAGGACCGGCAGCGGCGCAGCCAGCAGGAACAGGACGGCTCGGAAATCCGCTCGGTCGACTTGGAACGCCTGATCGCCGAGGGGCTGACCTTGATCGAGCGGCGCAACGCCTTCGAGCTTCTCCGCGACCATGCCGCCGAGTTGTTCGACCACCACACCGGCTCGGCCTGGCGACCGCGCGCGGGATCGATGGTCAACCACCGCGCCCTGACCGCGGCGATGATCGACAGCCGGGACTTCATCGCCGCCAAGCGCCGCGCCGAGACCGAGGTGCTGCTGCCCGCCGGGCCGCGGATCGCCTTCGCCGGCGGAGTCGATTTCAACGACCACGCGCGCATCTGGTTCAACGACCACGCGCGCATCTGGGCGGTGCTCGACCGGGTGCATCGCAAGCACGCCGACATGGTGCTGCTGCACGGCGGCACCCCGCGCGGGGCCGAGCGCATCGCCGCCTGCTGGGCCAACGCCCGCAAGATCACGCAGATCGCCTTCAAGCCCGAATGGACCCGGCACAACAAGGCCGCACCGTTCAAGCGCAATGACCGGATGCTGGAGGTGATGCCGATCGGCGTTATCGTCTTTCCCGGGTCCGGCATCTGCGAGAACCTCGCTGACAAGGCCCGGGTTCTCGGCATTCCCGTCTGGCGCTTCGGAGTGGGCGGCGCGTGAGCGCCGCTTTCCGCGGCGCAAGTCGGCTCCGGCCCGAAGCGTATCTCATGTTCAGGCACCACCACGCTGACAACCGCAATGGCCTCTATCGATACGCGCGACGCCCAGAGGATGCATTGCGAATGGAGCGGACGGACGTTCCGGCAAAAAGAACCAACGGCTGGAATGCGGCAGGAGCTGCCCTTCACTATCCTGGCACGGCGGAGGTCCGCTCCATGCCTAAGGCGACGCCCAAAAATTACTGCTTCAGTTGGGCGGTCACTCTGTTTGGCGGCCGGTATGATAGCCGTACCGCGCGATTCGATTAATCTTGGGCGTCACTTAAGGGGACACTTGCCAACGCTAACCTCGCCGTTAGCTCAGCCATCATCGTCGCCCCCCCAACGGCCATGGCTGCCGCGCGGTGATGTCCGGAACGTCTCGATAGCCTGACGCTGTTGGGGGGACAGATCGGTGCGCTGCGCGACCTCGGCGACACGCTCCTCGAGACGCTTCACGTCGAGTATTTCCGCGTAGGGCTTGAGATCCACCCTCGTTGAGGGCCGAGCTACGCGGTCCCCCATATCACCAAAACCCATGCTGTGGGACCAAGCGACCGACGCAGTTGCACGAGCCATCGCGATGACGAAGGCATCATTCACGAGTTCTTGGTCCGTCCAAGCTCGAACTTCATCAACAGACGTCCAGTCTTTCCATTGGAACAGAAGACTGGTCAGAGAGCCGTTGGCCACGAGACTGTTGTCCGCTGCGGCCTCACGTAGGCGCTCCAAGGCAAGTCCTTGGAACTGTCTCGCAATCACCCCACCAACGATAGGGTCGCGACGGTGCTCGCCTTTCCCATCAGTCTCGTAGTCGCGCATACAGCGGCGGGCAAAGTCACAGCACCAGGCGACCGAGGCCGTCGCCATTGCAGCGGCATAGATCTCGTCTCTCTGGTCCTCCTTGAAACGGTCGGTCACGATTTTGTTCACGAGCCAGTGGATGCGCAGGTTGTTGCTCCCGATGGAGAATCCGCGCTTTTGGTCGGACTCCACATCCAGGTCATCCGCCATCGCGAAGATGGCGGTGATGAGCGGCACGACCTTTGCCGCGTCGACATCGAGGGCGCGAATGGTCAGCTCTTCCAACGTGAGTGCGGCCTGCGTTGAGCCATCACGGCGCCGATGCGCCAGACGCTCACGCAGGTAGCCTTGTACGAACGCTACATCATCGGCACGACGGATCAGCTCGGCTATCTGCTCAGCTGGCAACACGTCCTCTGAGATCGAATAGGCGAAGTAAGTCGGGAAATGTTTGCGCGAGCAGACTAGCCGATCCGCCCCGTGGTCCGCCGAGTCATGGAAGACGTTCGACCAAATTCCTTCAAGACGTGGAAATAGCCGCATCATGGTCCGCCGTAGCCGCGGATAGTCCGGGCTCGCTTGGTCAAGACCGAGCATGCGGTCGTAGCGTTCAGCGAGCCCGTCAGTACGGGTCATGGGATCGCGTGCGGCGTCGCACAGTTCGTCGGGATGGGATCGGATAGCCCGGTAAACGTCAGGGTTGGCAAGCTTAAGTGCTGAAAGCGCCATGAAGTCCGCACGATCGACTTCGCCAGCGATAGCCGGCCATCTGGACCTGAGATCATTCTCAAGCCGCACGACATCGCGGGGCGTCCGAATGAGCGGCGCCACCACATCGAAGAAGACGTTCATGAACCGCGTTATGTGCCTTTCGGGCGGATCGCCCATGACGGCAGCAGCGGTGATCAACACCCGCTGACGCAGGATGTCGACCAGGGGCGGCGGAATGTCAAAGGCGCTCTGGACAATTTTTTCAAGGTAGCTCGGGCCTTCAGACGGAAAGCGCTCGGCGACGGCCCTCTCGGCAAGCGCTCGGTCAAACGACAACAGATAGATCACGTTCGGCAGGCGCCCCACCGATTTCACCAGACGGAAGATCGTAAGCGCGTCGTCAGGGTTCAGTCGGTCGATGTCGTCAATGATGACTAAGAAGCGCTTCTTCTGAGCGGCGAGCGCC
Organism: uncultured Pseudomonadota bacterium; assembly: GCA_963832525.1. Classification (GTDB taxonomy): domain Bacteria; phylum Pseudomonadota; class Alphaproteobacteria; order Acetobacterales; family Acetobacteraceae; genus JAJZVS01. The sequence goes on along the minus strand of CAWHUC010000004.1, from coordinate 2,912,643 downwards.
TGTGCAACGATACGATGCTCCTGCTCCACCGTGCGCTTCGACTGCATCAGCTTGCCTAGCCACTTGGACACGCCAGAAATGGCGCCCCCGAACCGGGAGTCTTCAAGTTCGCCGCTGCGCCAAGTACCTGGCCCGAAGGCAGAGACGCCTTCGCCGAGCCTGGCCAGCGAGCGGCGGATTCGCTCCGGTAGGGATTGGCCGATCACGATGCTGAGTTCTTGAAAGAACAAGAGTGTTAATGCATCCGCGCCAGCGAACCACCATGGATTGAATTCGACCGGTACAATCTCGCCACGACCGACCGGTTCCGCGAGATGATGGCGGATCAGGTTGATCGCGCTGCTCTTGCCGGATCCCCAGGGCCCGTTGATGGCGAGCACCAAGCCGCCTGGCGCGGCCATGCTTTCGATGCTCTTGGCGATAGCCTTGGCGAACGGATCGAGACTGTAGAGGTCATCGTCAGGTGTCCCGATCGGTGTGTCATTCGATATGGTCATTGCGTCTCCGTGAAGCCTCACAGCACGCATTACGTGCAGTTTCCGACATCTCGATCAGACCCGCAATTCCAGGACTACCGCGTCACCAATCACTAAGCGTCCGCCGACCAGCAGACCTGCGACAGCCCCAATAGCAGACCTTCCCGACGGCTGGGTCGCATCAAGACCAGCAGGTGGTCTTCCACGCCGCGACGCCGACCTTGACGCCGGACCCAACGTCACGGGCAGGCTTGCCCCCTTGATGGTAGTGGACGTAGGATATACATCTGTTTCTTAGTATATCCCGGGAGCGGATCATGCAAGTCGCCAAATGGGGCAACAGCCTCGCTGTTCGCCTTCCTGCGGCCCTCGTCGAGGCGCTTGAGCTGAAGGAAGGCGACGAAATTGAAATCCAGGTCGCCGACGCGCGAGCCTTCTCCGTGGCCCGCAAGCCCGGGCGGGACGACCTGCTGAAGCGCCTCCATGCCTTCCGCGGGCGCCTGCCCGCGGACTTCAAGTTCGACCGGGACGAGGCAAATGCCCGGTAGCTTCATCGACACCAACGTCCTGGTCTATGTGGCGTCGGATGACCCGGTGAAGGCGGATCGGGCGGAGAAGATCATCGCGGATGGCGGCACGATCAGCGTGCAGGTGCTGAATGAGCTGGCCAACGTGGCGCGCCGCAAGATGCGCCTGTCCTGGACCGATACGCACGCGCTCCTGTCCATGATCCGCGCCCTGCTTCCGGTCCAGCCGATCACGGTGGAGACCCACGAGACCGGGCTGGCGCTCGCCGAGCGCTATGGACTTTCGATCTACGACGCGATGATCGCCGCCTCCGCGCTCCACGCCGAGTGCGACACGCTCTGGTCGGAGGACATGCACGACGGCGTCGTCATCCAGGACCAGCTGCGCATCACCAACCCGTTTCGCGCCGGCTGATGACCATGGCCCGGCCGGCTGGGCGACCCTGAAGTCGCCGTTCACAGCCGAGCGCCTCGATCCACCTGAACCTTACCGATCTGACGCCACCGGGATCGCTGCCGCTGCCGACTCCGATCCGACCCTGCCTTGCCACCCCGGCCCGGGCCTGCCGCGCTCCGTGCCGGCACAAGGCCACCCGCCACAGTGCCATCGTGACACCTTGATCACCCCCGCCGCGGCTTGCCACCGTCTCCTCCCTGCCTGGGATGCAGCGCCGCCCGTTCGGCCTCTCGATGGGCGGATTTGGCCAGGAGGTGCGAGCTGCGCCCCGATCGCCTGCCCGCAACGGCGCCGCTGCGACTTTCTTCCCCTGCCGCCCGAGCGCGGCATTCCTCGCGAGGCAAGAAAGTCTCGCCGCGCCGTCCTCCGCTGCGCTGCGGCCGCAAGCGGTGCGGGTCGATCGCCTCCCGGCCCCAGGACCGCCATCGAGGCCGCACGGGGCGGCCCCGAGAACCCAAGCGAAGGAGACCTTCCATGGCGATCATCGGCAGCTTCACCAAGGACACGAACGGCTACACCGGGACGGTCCGCACCCTCAGCATCAACACCAAGGCCCGGCTGGTCCCCGCCGAAGGCGGCACCGACAAGGCACCCGACTTCCGGCTCTTTGCTCCGGGCTCCGTCGAACTCGGTGCGGCGTGGACCCGCAAGGCGAAGGAGACCGGGCGCGAATACCTCTCGGTCAAGCTCGACGACCCGAGCTTTCCGCAACCGATCTACGCGAGCCTGGTCGAGGCCGAGGCGGAGGGCAGCTACAACCTGATCTGGTCCCGCTGACCCATCGCGGCGCCCCGCCCCACCGGGCGGGGCGCTTCGCGTGTACGCCCGCGCCCGGCCGGCGAACGGCACCGTCACCTCCCGCACGCCCGAAGGGGGAGAAGAGCGCCTCCGCGGGTTTTCCATTGTCACGCCGGCCGAAGGTCGGGCCGGTTCAACCCCGCCTGCGGCGCCGCGCCAGGCCGCGCGGCTTCGGCACGCAACTTACAGCAGGGCCAGGCCGCGCCGGTCGCAGACCCCAAGCGGTCCGCGCCCGTCGCAGCCCGGCCCTGCCCGGTTGCGCACCTCAGGGGCTGAGCCACCCCGAAGGCCGGCGTCCGCCGCTCCCGTCAGCAATCGGCTGACCAGCAAGGGAGCAGACCATGACCATAATCCGCCACACCGACTGCGCGGTCCTCAACACCGCGATGACCGAGGCCGGCTACGAGATCGTCGCCATTGAGACCTACCGCTGGCCCGACGGCGTGACCGAGACCGAGATCCTCTGGGGCCGGGACGAACCGCCGATCACTGAGGACGAGGTGCCGTTCTGAACACCAACCACCAGGCCGGGCCCACACGGGTCCGGCCTTTCGGCCGTGGCCCGCGGCCGGTGCGTCAGGACAAACGCCGCCGCCGCCGCGGCACCTTCCGGCCCGCGTTCGGCTCCGCCGCCGCCTTCGAGATCGGCGCCATCAGCTCGGCGGGATCAATCTTCAGCGCCTGGGCCACCAAACTCGAGCGTCATCAAGGTGACATTCTGCTGGCCGCGCTCCATGCTGGAGACATGCGCGCGATCGACGTCCATGCGCTCGGCCACTTCCTCCTGGCTGAGGCCGGCCGCCAGGCGGCATCGCCGCAGATTCGTTCCGAAGCGCCGTCGGATGTCCATCCGGAGGATGGAGCGCAGTCGCGTATCGCGGCGCTACGCACTATAATACGCGGACTATCGGACCTATCTCCGCAATGGTCTAACCCCTGCCAAATCGGCCCGAATTCGCCTACAGTGGCGTGCGAAAAATTGGCCGCTGGGAGTCCAAAAACATGCTCAGGCCGCGCCTCGACGCGCCGATCGCCGATGAGCCGCCCAACTCGGATCAGCTCACCGACTACGACGAGGTCCATGTCATCCACTACGTGATCCTACTCGACGCCGAGCGCGACCGCGTGGCGTGGGAGGATGTCGTCCGGGAGGCGCTGCTGATCGATCCGGAACGGGAACCCGCGCGCGCGCGGCGGGTCTACGAGACGCATCTCGCCCGGGCCAGATGGATGGCGAACTCCGGCTGGCGGCAGATGCTGCGGGCAGGCGGCGTGAACGACCTTCGGCGTCACACACCGGACTGAGCCAGCGCGCGCGACGCCCGGGGAAGGTGCAGTTCACGCCTCCGTTATCCGCGAAGGTTGTGTGACAGGGTTGTCATTTCGCGCGCACAAACGAATCGTTCTGTCTCGGCGCGTCGCTACCGGTGTCGCGTCGGAGGAGCGAGATGCGGCCCTTCACGCGCGCACACCTCGCCGCCCGGTATCGCTACCTGGAGACCCTGTCGCCGGACGGCCTGGTCTGGGAGTTGCAGCGGCGCAGCGACGCCTATCGCGCTGACTGCGACGCTGCGGCCAAGGCCGAACGCGATCCAACGCCAGAGACGCCGCCAGCGCTCGCCGAGCGCTGGCGGCTGCGATTTCCTCGAGAACCCTGATGTTACCGGCGACGTTGCGATGCTGTTCTGGACCGCGGACGCCACGGCCCGGATCGTGCGCGCGCAGGTCGTCGCCTCCGCTGCCGGAACTACTCCCCTGGTCCGGTTCGAGCCGGCTCAATGGGGCGCACCCTACGTCGGCCGGCCGACGCCGGACGGCTACCACCTGATCGTCGCGCCGAACCCCGGCATCCGGCACCACCTGCTGCTGCCCGGCCCCGACCCACCGGCACAAGGCGCCATCCTGACGCCGGTCATCCCCTGGGATGCCTGGCACCCGGAGCGCCTCGATGCGGCGCGTACGTTCTGGCAGTTCGCCGCCCGTCCACGTGCATCGCTGGCGCCGCGCAGCCCAGCGCCGCGGCCGCACCCGCGCGGGCTGAAGATCGCCTACATGGCCTGGGCGCTCGATCTCGCCACGGCTGGGGTGAGCGAGCGCGACATCCATCGCACGGTGATCGGCGAGCCGCCCGCCGCCTGGGAAGACAGCGGCGCCCGCCGCCGCATCCGCACACTCCTCGCCACTGCGCGACGCTGGCGCGACGGCGCTGCGTTCCAGCTCCTGCGACCACCGCGTCGCTTGCTGACGGGATAGTCCACGCCCCGGCTGGCACCGCGATGACCGCACCCGCGTTCCCTGTCCCCCTGGCCGATTCCGGCATCCCCCCGGAATCGGCCATCCCTGGGGCGCAGGCGCCCGCCGATCTTGCGTCCCGACGCGCGCCGATCCCCGGCCGCGCGATCCGGAGGACCCGATCGTGCAACCCGAACCCACAATCGCAGCCCGTTATCTACGCACGCCCGAGGCGGCCAAATTCCTCGGCCTCTCCGGCCGAACGCTGGAGAAGCACCGCACCTTCGGCACCGGCCCGGCCTATCGCAAGCTCGGCGGGCGTGTCGTCTATCGCCTCGAAGACCTCCAGGCCTGGGCGGAGGCCGGTGCTCGCAGTTCAACCTCCGATCCCGGCCTCGGCATCACCACGGCGCGCGGTCCCGGGCGTCCGCCGCGGTTCGCCCGGCAATGAGCACCGCGCCATTGCCGGCCACGCTCGAACACGCGCGCCCCCGCGCCCCGATCGATCTGATGACCTGGCCCTGGTTCAGCCTGGCCAAGACCCCGCGGGCGACGCCCATCCACCACCAGAGCCGACGCCACTCGCTACTGGTCGCGCCGGTCCCCGGCGCCAGGGCGATCGCCACCATCTGGGACGCCGACATCCTTTTCTGGGCCACCGCGCAGCTGATCCAGGCGCAGGACGAGCGGCTGCGCACCACGCCCACCCTGATCGCCCCGGCGCGGCGGATCCTGCGCTTCCTGCAACGCGAGACCGGGCGCAGCCAATACGCCCGCCTCGCCGCGGCCCTCGACCGGCTGGCCGCGACCGAGGTGGCAACCACGATCGGCGCCGCGGATGGCAGCCCCGTCACGTTCCGCTGGATCGAAGCCTGGCGCACGACACCGGACGGGATCGTCATCACCGTCCCGGTCTGGCTGCTGGACGCGATCAGCCGGCGGCGGGTGATGGCGATCACGCCGGGGTATTTCACGCTGACCGGCGGGATCGAGCGCTGGCTCTGGCTGTTCGCCCGGGCGCACGCGGCTCAGTTATCCACAGGCTGGTGGGTCTCGCTCGACCAGCTGCGCGATCGTTCCGGAAGCGCAGCACGGCGCTCCGACTTCATCGCGGCGCTGCGCGGCCTGTCGCGCTCGGGCGTGTTGCTGGCGTATCGCATCGAACCGGCCTGGCACCGGGGGCAGGAGGGGGTGCGGTTCAGCCGATCACCGGCCGTCATCCACAGTGCCGCGATGGTGCCTGGGGATAAGCCGGGTTTTCATCCACGGTTACGGGAGCGCATCTATGAGTGAGCACGGCCCATCACCCGCACCCCCACCGCCGAATGGACGCAAATCCACTGCCTTTCACCGGAATGTCATGCTGATTCCGAGTGTTGAATCAATGAGTTATTCGACTCTTGCGGTGCCCTACTTAAGTATCTGGTACAGATACTGGATTCTTCTTGTACCAGTAGTCACCGCTCCCCGCCGAACCTACTGTCGGTTTCCCGCAAAGCCGAGAACGGGGCTGCAAATGAGTGAATGTCCCCCTAAATCGGAGACTCGCGTCCCCTTAATCCGAGACTGGCGGCATGGCAGGCAGCAGCATCCGAGGCACGGATGGACGGCCGCGACGGCGACGCGGCTTGTGGCGCTTCAGCAATTGGACCACCGCATGCATGCTGATCTCGACGCCGAACTGGTCGAGTACGGCGCGCTGCACCTGCTCGGCTTTCCAACCGCCGTTGTTCCGTGGATGCTGGGCGAGCCAAGCGCCGATCTCCGCCGCGAGTCCGCGGTTGAGCGCGGAACCGTTCCGTCGCAACAAAGCCGCCTCCAGCCCAACCGCCGCTCCGCATTGAAGCCATCGGTAGACGGTCTTGCTCTCAACGCCGGCGGCTTTTGCCGCCTCAACCACGGTCATGCCGCCGCGCAGGTTGGCCAGCGTGTGAAGGCGAACCCGGCGCTCCGGCGCACGCTCGGCAACGGCCATCGCCCGCAGATCCGCCTCGGTCTCCGGCAGGCTGTTGAGCCAGCGGCCGCCAGCACCACGGCTGGGGCGCCGCCGACCATCTGGGCCAGCCGCAACGAGCAACGCTTCCAGCCTGTCGCGGATCTCGGCGCCCAACCCGGGCCAGCGATCGAGTTGGCGGTGTGGCCGCACCGCCTGCAGCCGCCCAAACGCAAGGCGGAAGTGCATCGGCCAACGATCGAGCAGCCAAGCCAGGATCGACAGCCCTTCATAGTTTCCGCTGGCGTGTTCGTCGTTGAGCTCGTCGCAGCCGAATTCCTTCGCGATCGCTGTCAGGAACAGCCGCCGCCGGCAAGTCCTGGTTCCCATCCAGACCATGCCGAGCAGCACGTCAAACAGTGCCATTGTCAGCGGCCACGCCAACCCGCCCAGGCCAGGCAACATCACGGTGCCGGCGGCACGCCCAAGGATCAGGATGTCCTGCAGGGTCGTGACAGACGCAAGCGCCGGACGTCGCCGGACGCGCGCGAAGCGCAAACCACACCGCGCGCAGCGATCCGGTGCAAACGTCTGGGAGAAGGCCGGCGGCATCCGCAGCTTCCCGCCGCACTCGGGACACTCGGTCAGCAGCACGGCCCCGTGCGTCTGGCAGACAGAGATCCAGCCCAGGACCCACGCCTTGCTGATGTGTGGCGCCTCGTCTTCGGCAAGGCATTGCGGACAGACTGCGATCCGCCGCGAGTGCCGTGCTGTCGGTCGTGCGAGTTGGAAGCGGATGCGCGCAAAGCGTTCGGCGATCTGGTCGGCCCCGGCGTCGGCCGTCCACGCCGCGAAGGTCAGCGCGCGCAGATGATCTCTCGCCAGCCTGGTTCGTCCGGCAATCAACGCGATCGCGTCATCCGAAGGATGCCGCCACCACTCATCGTCACCGACCTCCAGGTCTCGCAGCAGCAGGGACGCCGGCGAAAGGCCGAACGGCTCGGAGAACCGGAACAGCCACGACGGGAGCGCCTCGCCGGGAAGCGGTGCCGCGTGCAGGGGCAGCGCGGCTCGATGCGCCGGGAGCGTGGTCTCCAACGGCAGCTCCTCAACCGCGAACAGATCAGCGGGCGGCACGTCGCCGCTCCGCGGGAGGGATGAAACCGATGCCGTCCAGCATCTCCATCGTGATCGCTTCGTCCCCGGACGCGATCGCCAGCACGGCCGCGCGTGTCACGATCGTCACCACCTCGCCGAGGATTCCTTCGCTCGCTGCCAGAAGCCTCTGCGCCATCGGTGGATCGCTCAGAGAGGAAGGCTTCTTCAACGGCAGGACCGCCTCCAGCGTGTTCAGAAGCCGGGTGAACTCGGCACCGGCCGTCCAGGGTGGCAGCGCGAATGGCGTGAAGCGGTTGGCGAGCTGGTCGTCGCTCTGCACGGCGCGCAGTCCCTCGGCGGTGCCGACGGCGACGATTGGGATCTGTAGTTCATTGCCGAGCCAGCGGAGGAGATTGAGGAACCGCCGCTGCTGGTCGCGCGAGCCGGACAGCAGATTGTGCACCTCGTCGATCACCAGCATCCGCACCTCGGTCGCGCGGAGCATCCGGACGGCCAGCTCCTGCTTCGTGGCAAGTCGATCGCTCATGCGATCCGGGGCGCCGAAAGCTTGCAGAACAGCGGCGAAGAACCGCCGCTCGTCCGGGGCAGGTGGCATCTGCACCTTCAGGATGGGTAGATGGACCGCGCTCTCCCGGGCGGCCTCGGTCTCACCGGGGATGTGGCTCCGTCGGAACTTCTCGATGATCATCGTCTTGCCGTTGTTGGTCGGACCGACCAGCAGCAAGTTCGGCATCCGCGTTCGCTTCGGGAAGGACAGCAGATCCCTCGATCGCCGCCAAGGCGGCTTCTGCCCGTGCGTAGCCGATCCAGCGATCCGTCCGAATGCGCCGGATACGTAGGTCGTCCGGCGCGTCCAGCAGCGCCTGCGTCGCGGGGAGTAGATGTAGAGATTCCGTACAGGTCACGACCACTCCTCCACATTCGCGAACAGGCGCGCGTGGTCCGGAAGTGGCTCAGCGGCCGGTTTGGGTCCGGCCGGGAGCATGGACGGCGCCTCGGCGGAAACAGGTTGCTTGGAGCGGGCCCTGATCTGCGCCAGCCGTTCGCGGTGCCGGCGGGCGCTCTTGGTCTCGGTCCGGGCGGTGTCGGCAATGCCGCGCATCGTCTCGATGGCGGTGAAGATCGCCTCCTCATCGACTTTCGCTCGGCCTTCCTCGCGCAAGCGCCTCAGCGCCCGGCGATGCTCCCACAGGCTGATCGGCGGCCGGCGCAGATCGCGGTAGGCCAGATCGTAGTAGCAGCCATCAGGGGCCAGCAGGTGAACGCGGCTGAGGTCGCGCGGATCGTAGCGCACGATCATCTGCTCGCGCTCGCCGATCAGCGTCCTGAGCACGTCAGACCAGTAGCCGATCGAGTGCAGGAACACGCCCTCGCGCCGCACCAGCCGACGCTCAAAGGGCGGAAAGTCGATCAGGAAGCGGCGCGGATCAGGGACCGGTGTCGGCGCGCCGCGCCCAGGCGTGCGATCGTTGCCGGGGATGCCTCTCTCCCAGGCGGCGAGCGGCGTCGTGCCCAGCCCGCGATGCAGGTCACGGTGATAGACGCCGACGATCGCATGGGCGAGCCAGCGCTCGACCTCGTCGATGGTCATCGCCGCCGTCTTGTCGGGATCGAGGACGCCCTTGTCGGCCACGCTGGAAAAGGTCGTGCCCAGCAAAAGATGGACCTTGCCCATCATCGTGCCGATCAGCCGCTCGATGTGGCCACCGTAATGGGGCGTCCGCACCGGCCGATGGTCGATGGCGATGGCGTGCTGCTCGCAGCCACGCCGAAGCGCCTCCGAATGGAACTCCTTGGCGTTATCGAGGTGGAGCCGCTCGGGGATGCCCTGAACCGGCCAGTCGCCCTCGACCTTGCGGGCGGCAAGCCAGGGCGCCTTCGGCAAGGCAGCGTGAGCAATACACAGCGCCACGCTCGTCGCGGACGGCGGCTCGATCGCCAGGTGGAAGCCGGTAATGCAGCGCGAGAAGACGTCGATCGCGAGCGTCAGCCACGGGCGCTGGATCGGCTCGCGCGTCACCGAATCGACCACGATCACGTCGACCAGCGTATGGTCGATCTGCACGAGCGCAAGCGGCCAGGGAACATCGAGCGACCTGGCCGCCGGTCCGTAACGGTCGCGCGCGGCCTTCCAGCCCTGACGCCGTGCCAACACCTCGGACGCGGGCCGCTGACCGAGGCGCAGGCGCACCGCTTTGCGGCTGGGCGGACCCAGGCCGAGTATCCGGCAACGCCGCCGTACTTCTGTCACCAGTTCGGCGACCCGGGGCTTCTGCCGCGTCAGGAACACTTCGTCGATCGCGGTGCCGATTACCCTGTCGACCTCGGGCGCGAGCATGAGTTGGCCGCGGCGGCGGCCTCGCCGCTGCGGCAGCAGGCTGGTCAGCCGGGGATCGACCTCGTAGCGGGCGAGCAATCGGTAAATCTGCGCCAAGCTGCATGCGAGTTCCGCCGCAGCGAGCATGGCGCGCGAGCGCGTTCGGTCGGGCGCCTCGGCCAGCTTGCGGACCACTTCGAGCCGGCGGCGCGCCTCCTGCCAGTCCCGCGCCGGGACGTCGGCGAGGTCGGGCGCGCTGGCCGGATCGGTCATGACGGCCTGATTGGTGTGTCGAGTCCAATCGGAGCCGTGAGATCGACGGCCAGGGCGCCGCGGGCGATCAGTCGCCAGACCGTACCGAGTGCCGCCGCACGGTCGCCCGCTAATGCATCCACCACCCGCCCGAAGGTTGGCTGCGGAACCGACCGTGCGGCCGTCATCGCGCACTCGACCGCCGCGACGTCGATCGGCGCGCCGCGGAGCGGCAGTAGCCGCTTGGCATTATCGAGCCGCACCCCGCGAATGCCGCGCTCGGTCGCGATGCGGAAAGAAGCGCCGCGCTCGCGCGCCCAGGCGCGAGCCACGACGAATCCAGGTCTCAGCTTCGACCAGTTGGCATGCAGGTCGGCCCGGTACTTGACCTCGACCAGGTCGGTCCGGCCGTCGCCCCAACGGACAAGGAAGTCCGGCGTGTACCGCCGCGCAGCCGCGCCGTCGCGGAAGCGGAGGGTGATGGGCTGCGACGTGATCGCCGCCGCAGCGTCCCGGAAGGCCGCGAGCGTCACGAAGTCCCGCTCGAGGGCGCTCTCGTGCTCCGCCGTTCCGGTCGGAAGCGGCTGGAATCCTGTGACGTGTGAACGCCGGCTGAGCGGAATGCGCCGCACCAGGCCCTCCGACTCGTCATCGAGCCAGTTAAATGTACACCCAGATGTTGTGGTCAGTCCAAGAATTAAGGGCCAAGTCTATGATTTAAGGGACACGGCCAGCGGGCGAAAGCCAGATGTCGACTCGGCAATCCGCCGGCAGCCAGACTCGGATTCAAGGGAAACCGACACCTACGCCAGAACCCTACGCTTTGGACAGCGGGAACATCGTTGTCTCCCGTCGGACTATTGTTGCGTCAGGCAATCGAAGAAAGGCGCATTGAGAGAGCGACGGTTCCACGGTTTGTGCGTCCCTCCCACCCTCGGGAAGGGCGCGGAACGGATGTCGGGAGCACCACACCGGGATGGCCCGGGAGGCGAGCGGTGATCGCGCAGCAGCCTCTGACCAGCGTCAGGCTGCTGTTCTATCGGGATCGGGTAGAACACTGGCTGCGCTTCGGCCGTGATGCCGGTGAGCGCATTCTCGATCGGCGCCGGCGCCTGGTCTTCTTCGCCTCCCGCGCGGTCTTCGCGTTCATCCGCTGGCAGGCAAACGACTTCGGGACCGTCCTGTCGCGCATGGATATCCTGCGCGCCCGCGGGGCGGGAGAACCCTGCGCGACGGTGCCTGGTGTGCGCCCGGGCGGCGAGATCCTGCTGCGACTGTCGGGCTGGGATCGGGTCCAGCGCGTGCTGGAGGTGATTGATGCGGTCGAGCAGGCCGGCGTCGAGGCGGCGGATGTCGCACCGACCGACTGGCAGCACGTCCACAACCGCCTGCTCTGCGGCGAGCAACCGCGGCCCTATGACCCCGATCAGCATCGCGCCTGGCTACTGCGGCGCCGGATGATGGCGTCATGAAGCGGGATCGGCGGAACCGGCACGCCGTGCTGCTCGCCATGCTCGCGGGCCTGCTCTTGCTCGCCGCCTCAGCGGTACAGGCGGGGCCGCTGGTGGTCTGGAACGCCACGGCCAGCACGCCGGTCGGCCTGTGGCGCGTGCTGCCAGCCGCAAGCCGGAAGCACCTCCGCGTCGGCGATTACGTGCTGTTCTGGCCCAACCGCCGCAGCGCGCGGCTCTTCGCCCGGCGCGGCTATCTGCCGCGCGGCGTGCCGCTGCTGAAGCGTGTCGCCGCCGTTGCCGGACAGACCGTCTGCGAGCGCGACCGCGAGGTTTCGATCGATGGCCGCGCCATCGCCCGCGCCCTGCCGGTGGACGGACGCGGACGCAGACTGGCCGCATGGAGCGGTTGCGGCAGGCTCCCGAACGGCGAGATTTTCGTGCTGATCCCGAGCGTGCCGACCTCGCTCGACGGGCGGTATTTCGGGCCAACGCCGATCCGCGCCGTCATCGGCCGCGTCACGCCGCTCTGGCTTCCCGGCGGCCGGACGCGATGACCGTGCCGCGCATCTTCCTCGCCATCCTGTTGTTCGGCCCAGGGACGGCCATCCTGCCGTCCCGGCCGGTTTCCGCTCCGCCGGCGCGCGCAGCGAAGGTCAAGGGCGGCGCAGCCGGCGCGCCCTGGCGTGCTTTACCCTTGACGGAAGCGAGCATGCTGGCAGCGCTTCGCCTGTCAGCGGCGTTGCAGCGGTTTGGCTCATGGAGGGGTTCACCATGGACGTGCTGACCCTGGTCGCGACGTGCGGTCTTGCGGCCCGTGCGGCGCTGTTCGTACCGCTCAGCGGCGCGCCGGCATGCGCGACTGCGGCGCCCCTATTGCGCGGCGAGGGACATGGAGCGTTCGCCGTTTGGCAGCCCGACATCGCCGCGGCGGCGCACCGCTTCGACATTCCCGAAGCATGGATCGCCGCCGTGATGCGCGCGGAGAGCGGCGGCCAGGCGACCGTGGACGGCGAGCCAATCCGCTCACCAGCAGGCGCGATGGGCCTGATGCAGGTGATGCCGCAGACCTACGCCGCGCTACGTGCCCGCTACCGGCTGGGCGCCAATCCCTACGCGCCGAGCGACAACATCCTCGCCGGTGCGGCGTATCTGCGCGAGATGCTGGATCGCTACGGCGTGCCCTGGTTCCTCGCTGCCTACAACGCCGGGCCGGCGCGGCTCGACGCATTCCTGCGCGCTGGCCGCGCGCTGCCGGCTGAGACACAGCGCTACCTCGCCGCACTCGCGCCGCAGATCGGCGGCACGTCGGGCGCGTTGCAGGCAGCAGTCGGGACGACGGGATTGAGCACGAAGCCGGCTTCGGAGACGCCGCTCCCCGGCCCAAACGACGCCATCAGCGCTGGCCTCTTCGCGACCGTCGTCGTGCCTCCCGAGGCCTCTGCGGCGCGCACGGTCCCTCCGACCGTGAGACGGAGCCAGGCGCCGATGTCGGCGCCGACGGAGGTCACAAGCGGTTCGGCTGCGGCCGGACTTGAGCCGCGATCCATCTCCGGTTCTGCCCTCGATGTGCGCGGAAATGGTGCGCTGTTCATCGCGCTCCAATGACGCGGGCGCATCGCGGATGGGCTGGCGACGGCTACTGTCGATGCCACGGCTTGGCGTGACGTCCGGCTGTCAAACTGCACGTCGGCTGCGCCAATTCTGCTCCCGATCGCGCCACCAATTGGCGCAGCAGGGTCGATCTATCCGACCTTCGCAGTGCGTCGCGGTAGATCGCACCTGGTCGCGCCCATAGCGGCAATTTCTGTCGATCTGCACTTGGAGAAGGACGACTGGCGGAGGGGCAAAGTTTGGATCAGAAGGGAGGGCAAGATAAAGGCCTGCGGCACCACTACGCGCGATTGGTCGCGATTTCGCTGTCTGCACATTGGGGTATCAACCGCGGACACCGTGCCGCAAATTCGCAACGAGGCACGGTAACCCCGTGTCAGGGCCGCTTCCATCGGCGCGTTTTCGCAGTGCCACCAAGGCTCCTTCGCGGGTGGCTGGTTTACCGCCAGTCTCGGAGCATGGCTCAGCCCGACGATGACCCGCGCCTTCGCCCTCGCCTCGGGCTCACACGCAGCCGGGACCATCGACGGATGTTGGCAGCGATGCAGATGAAGCGTGCGATCTCGCGGGCGGGTGCGCTGGCCCGGATCACCGGCGGGCCACCGCCGACCGGCGCACGGCATCTTGCTGACCTGCCGGCCAAGCGCGGCAGGGGCGCGGCCTTCGCGCGCGGACGAGCCGCCCCACCACGGGGCTGGTCGCAGGCACAGCCCGGCGCATGCCGGGTCGTTGTCAAGGCCCGCTACGTTCCGATGCGCGCCGGAAGCCGCGGCGCCTCCGTGCATCTGCGCTACCTGCAACGCGACGGCGTCACCCGCGACGGTTCCCGCGGCGCGCTCTACTCGGCCAACACGGATCGCGCCGATGGCCGCGCCGTTCTCGATCGATCGGAGGGCAACCCGCGTCAGTTCCGCATCATCGTCGCCGCTGAGGACGGCGCCGTACTGTCTGACCTCCGCGCCTTCACCCGCGACCTGATTCGGCAGGTAGAGCGCGATCTGGGAACCGGTCTCGACTGGGTGGCGGTCGATCACTTCAACACCGGCCACCCCTATCCGCACATCGAGGCGGGCGATGGTCTCGGCGAGGGCGTTGTCGTAGCGCTCGCCGACGTTGCCCACGGAGGGATCGATCCCGGCCTCCGCCAGGCGTTCGGTGTCAGCGTATCGACAGGTATCGGGCGGATTCAAATGGTCGTCGCAACACGATCATTATTGGCCGATAGAAGCAGCTGTTCAAGCGCCTCTGCGGGTGTTTTCCAAGCAAGCGTCTTTCGAGGCCGGGAGTTGAGGGTGGCCGCCACGGCCGCGATCTCTTCGGCGTTGTGCATGCTGAGATCGGTCCCTTTGGGGAAGTACTGGCGCAGCAGCCCGTTGGTGTTCTCGTTGGTGCCGCGCTGCCATGGGCTGTGAGGATCGCAGAAGTAGACCTGCACGCCCGCGTCGATCTTCAGGCGGACGTGCTGGGCCATCTCAGCCCCTTGATCCCACGTCAGCGACCGACGCAGCTGCTCAGGCAAGGTGATGATCGTGCGCGTGATGGCGTCGCGCACCGCCTCGGCACCATGTCCAGCGAGTGCGGGCCCGTTCTTGACGCGAGCCTCGTGGCGATGGGCCGCCATGCGCGGCAGGTGCAGCAGCAGGGTGAACCGCGTCATGCGCTCTACCAAAGTGCCGATCGCGGAACTACCAAGGCCCAGGATGAGATCCCCTTCCCAGTGGCCCGGCACGGCGCGATCGACGGCTTCCGCCGGACGTTGGCTGATCATGATCTCGGGAGAGATGAAGGTCTTGCCCCGCCCGCGCGTGCGCGCCCTCGGCATCCGCAACGCACGCCCGGTGCGCAGGCAGGCCGCCAGTTCGCGGCGCAATGCGCCTCGACCTTGAACGAACAGCGCTTGGTAGATGGCTTCATGGCTGATGCGCATGGTCTCATCATCCGGGAAGTCCACCGGCAAGCGGCGGGCGATCTGCTCCGGACTCCAGGCGTTTGCCCACCGCCGATCCTTCCGCGGCCCATGCCGACGGCCTGTCCAGGACACGGCCGGGCCGGGAACAGCAGCCCCGCTCGGAGCGACGACGACGCCAGCCAGTCGTTCCTCCACATAGACCTGCAATGCCGCGTTGAGCGCAAGCTTCGCCTGCTTGGGACGGCGAGCAGCTCGCTCGGCGTGCCATTGCGCAGTTGTCGCGCGATACTCCAGCCCGCCGCTTCGGGTGGCGGCATTGCGTCGCAATTCCCGGGAGATCGTTGAGGCTGCCCGCCCGAGCCGGCGCGTAACCTCCTGCATGGAGTAGCCCTGCACGCGAAGGAGCGCGATCTCCTCCCGCTCCGCGAACGAGAGATACCGGCCGGAGAGCGGCTTCGCTGATAGTCCGAACATCGATGGTGGCATGCCGCCTGCCTTTCTGAACCATCGTGTTCCTACCGCCGGCGACACACCGGATTCGACCGCAGCATCCTCACTCGCCATGCCTGCTGTGATCGCTGCCCAGAACCGACGTCGCTCATCTCGTCCTGCCACCGGCGGTCGACCCGGTGAGAACAATGGCGCCCGCCCGGACCGGTCCGACCGCCGCCTGCGCTTCTTCATCGCAACCTCCTCCGTCAAGGTGTTGCGACGACGACCATTTGAATCCGCCTCGCACGCCGCGGTCGCTGTGATGGACGAGACTGTCCTGCCGGGGGGGACAGCGTCGGCTCAAGCACTCCGAGCACGAAGCCGGCGCGGGCCGAGCGGGATACAAGCCAGCCGACGATGCGCCGCGCGGAGGCATCGATGACGGCGACGACGTCAACGAGGTCCTGCCGGGTGACGACGCAGGTGACGTCCGCCTCCCATCGGTCGCGTGACCAACGGGCCGCTCTGCAATCATGGGACCGATCGGGCTATGCAGGTCAACCAGGAGGCATTCCCACACCCCGCACGACGTGGAAGCATGAGACCGGCGCCACGTCAGGTCCACCAGGGCGTGGATGCCGCGGCTCCACCAACCACGGGGTCGGTCGGTGAAAGCACTCATCGTCGAGGACGAACGCAAGACCGCAGCCTTCCTGGCGAAGGGCCTGCACGAGAACGGCTTCGTCGCGGATGTCGCCGAGGATGGCGAGACGGCCCTTCTCCTCATCAGGCAGTCGGAATATGACATCATCATCCTCGATGTCATGCTGCCGGGGGCCGATGGCTGGTCGGTCATGACGGACCTCCGCCGTCGGAACGACGCAACGCCCGTACTGTTTCTCACCGCCCGGGATGCCGTCGCCGACCGGGTGCGTGGGCTGGAAATGGGGGCCGACGACTACCTGGTGAAGCCATTCGCATTCTCGGAGCTGCTCGCGCGGATGCGCAGCATCCTGCGCCGGGGCACCGGGCGCCAGAGCCACATCCTGTCCGTCGCCGACCTGCAGGTCGATATCCCGCGCCACAAGGCAACCCGGCACGGCCGCCGGCTCGACCTGACCCCGAAGGAATTCCTGCTGCTCTCCCTGATGGCGCGGCGCGCCGGTGAGGTCCTGTCACGCATGCTGATCGCCGAACAGGTGTGGGACATCAACTTCGAACCGACCGCCAATGTGGTGGAGGTCCATATCCGGAGGCTTCGCACCAAGGTTGACGACCCGTTCGAGACCAAGCTGATCCATACGGTCCGCGGGATCGGCTATGTGCTGGAACGGCGCGCGTAGCATGGGCTGGGCCGGTCGCATGCCGACATGGAGCCGGCTCTCCCGCTCCATCATTCTGCGCATGACGGCGTGGTATGCCGGGAGCGCCTTCCTGCTGGTCCTGGCGGCAACCGGGGTCCTCTATTGGGTGCTCGCCACGCATATGGCGGCCGAGGATGCGCATGTCCTGCGCAGCACCGCGAAGGACCTGAGCCTCCTGCTCCGCGGTACCGGCCGGCAGAGTGTCGAGCGAACCAATCTGCGGCCACCCGGTCGTATCCATCGGCCGCTGATGATCTGGGTGCGGGTGCTGAACGACCATGAACAGACCCTCCGCGCGACGCGCGGGATGGGGCGCTATCTCCCGCCGGCCGCGTTTCCGCCGGTCGCCAGGCTCAAGCCGGGGAAGTTCATGTTCCGCGAGTTCAGAACCGGCTCGGGCGAGGTGTTCCAGACGATCAGCACCCGCCTTCCGGCGGCGGCTGGCGCCGGGGACCGGGTGCTGCAGGTGGCGCTGGACCGCACGAGCGAAGAACGGCTGCTGGCCCGCTATCGCGAATGGCTGCTGCTCGTGCTGACCGCTTCCGTCCTGCTGTGCGCCGCGGGCGGATACGGGATTGCCCAGGCCGGTATGCGTCCGATCCGTCGCGTCACCGCAACCGCGCGCCACATGCGTTCGTCGACCCTGCACGAGCGGATCGATGTGGCCGGGCTGCCGACCGAACTCCACGCTCTGGCCGAGACATTCAACGGGATGCTCGCGCGCCTCGAGGAGTCCTTCGGCCAGGTGTCCCGCTTCTCGGCCGATGTCGCGCACGAGCTGCGGACGCCGGTCAACAACCTGCGCGGGGAGATCGAGGTGACACTCGGCCGGGCAAGATCGACCGAGGATTACCGGGAGGTGCTCGGCTCGGCGCTCGAGGAGTGCGCCCGGCTCAGCCAGGTGATCCAGAGCCTGCTGTTTCTCGCGCGCACCGAGACCGCGGCGGTGCGCTCGTGTCTCAGCATCGTCGATGTGCACCGGGAAATCTCGGCGGTCACCGAGTTCTATGACGCGAGCGCGGCCGAAGCCGGGGTCCGGCTGGTGGCGACCGGGGCCGAGGGGGTGATGGCCGCGCTCGATCGGCCGCTTTTCCAGCAAGCGGTCGGGAATTTGCTGGCGAATGCGATCGCGCATACGCCGCCCGGCGGTGAGGTCCGCGTTCTCGTCTCGGTGCACGCCGGCACGTTGCGGGTCGAGGTGGCGGATACCGGCCACGGCATTGCGCCGGAGCATCTGCCCCGGGTGTTCGATCGGTTCTATCGCGTTGACCCTGCCCGATCCGGAGGCGCCGGCAACGTCGGCCTGGGGCTGGCCGTGGTCGAGAGCATCGTGACCCTGCACGGCGGCACGATCCGGATGGACAGCACACTGGGCGAGGGCACGCGCGTGATCCTTGACCTGCCCTTGGGCGGCGCCCCCGGTGCTAACCGGCCCATCGAAGCAGCGAAACTCGCCACCTGACGGGATCGTCATGCAAGCGTGCGGGAATTGTCAGAATGCCCGTGTAGACGGCCAGCCCCATGAACGCCGTCCCCCGAGTTCGAATCCGCCCGCTTCTTTCCCCCAACGCAGCCGCCGCGCGCGATGTCACCGCGTAACGCCGCGGCGCGTGGCCTGTGCTCGGTCCTGCTGCTTGCGCTGCTCAGCGGCTGCGCGACCTACCGCGCACGTCCGCTGCATCCGGCGGCCGACGCGGCGGCGCTCACCGGCCGCAGCCTGTCGGGTCCCCGCCTGTTGCGCTTCATCGCGATCGAGGAACATCGCACGGGGCCGGTCCGGTGGAACCTGCAATCCCTGACCCTGGCGGCCGTGTATGAACGGCCCGAGATGAAGATGGCCGCCGCCAGGCTCGGTGCCGCCAAGGCGGGAGAAGTGACGGCCGCGGAGCTGCCCAACCCAAGCTTGTCCCTCTCGCCCACCTACAACGCGACCACCCTGACCCCGTCGCCGTGGAAAGTGGGGCCGGTGGTCGCTTTCCTGATCCAGGCCGTCGGGGTGAGACCCGCGCTGATGGCGCGCGCGCGTGCCCAGGCCGAAGCCGCCCGGCAAGCCCTCGCGGTCACGGCCTGGCAACTGCGCGGCACCGTGCGGACGGCCCTGCTCAACCTCTGGGCGGCGCGGCGCAGCCTCGCCCTCGCACGGCGCAACGTTGTCCTGGCGCAGACCTATGAGCAGGTGCTGGCGCAACGCTATCGCGCGGGGTCGGCCTCGGCGGCGGCGCTGAACCTCGCCCGGCTGTCGGAAAACCAGGCGGCGCTTCGGCTCGCTTCGGTCAGGCGGCGCGCGCGGCTCGCCGACGCCGGGATGGCCGCGGCGCTCGGGCTGCCGCGGCGTGCTCTCGATGGTGTCGCTCTCGACATGGCCGGCCTCGATCATCCACGGAAACCTGGCGATCTCGCCCCGCTGATCCATGCCGCGCTGACAGCCCGGCCGGACCTGCGTGCCGCGCTCGACCGCTACCAGGCGGCGGAGGCCGGTCTGCGGGTCGCGATCGCGCGTCAGTACCCTTCCTTCGATATCGGCCCCGGCTATCACTACGATCAGGGCGACAACAAATTCATCCTGGCGCTCTCCCTGCCGCTGCCGATCTTCAACCAGAACCAGGGCCCGATTGCGGCGGCGCGCGCGGCGCGGCGGCTTGCCGCCGAGCGCTTCATGGCCGCCCAGGAGCGCACACTGGGCGAGATCGATCGCGCCGTGACCGACTGGCACGCCAGCAAGGCGGAAGCAGGGACGGCGCGCAGCCTGCTTGCCGCCGCGCGCAACATCGTGGTCCGCCAGCGCGACGCCTTCCAGGCAGGGGCGATTGGCCGGTTGCGACTGGTCGGCGCGGAGCTTGCGCTGGTGCAGACCGAGCAGGGCGCGCTGGCGGCGGCGACGGACGAACGCGGGGCACTCGGGGCGCTCGAGACCGCGCTCTATCACCCATTCCTGGTTGCGGATCAAAATCGATGAAGCCGCTGGCTCTTGCTCTGATTCTCGCGCTCGCCCTTGCCTCGGCGCACGCGGCGCACGCGGCGCACGCGGCGCAGGCCGATCCCGGTACCGTGACCATCGGCGCCGGGACCGCGGCGGCGGGAGAGATCCGCACCGCGGCACTGTCCCGGGCCACGCTTGCGCCGCACGTCACCGCCTACGGCCAGATCGTTGATCCAGTCCTGATCGCCGCGCCCAGCGCCCAACTTGCCGCCGCCCGCGGTACCGTGGCCGCCGACCAGGCCAAGGCTCGGCTGGCCGGCAGCGCCGAGCGGCGGGCGATCGACCTCTATCGGGCGCAGCACAACATTTCCAAATCGGCGCTGGAGGACGCGCAATCGGCGGCGGCGGTCGCGACGGCCGAGCTGGCGACGTCTAACGCCCGTCTCGCCGCGTTGCAGACGAAAATCCGCAGCGACTGGGGGACAGACCTGGCCGCGGCGATCGCGAACCGTACCGGGCCGGTGCCTGGTCTCGAACGCGGGTCGCTGCTGCTGGTCGAGGTCAGCCTGCCGATGGGCCAGGCGCTGCCGAGCCCGCCGGCGCTTGCCGCGGCGGCAGCGCCGGACGGAACCCGGCTCGTCCTGCACCTGCTTGGCCGGTCCCCGCGTGTGGCCGCCGGCTGGGCCGGGCAAAGCCTGTTCTATCTCGGAGACGCGCAGGATTTGGTGGCGATCGGCACGCCGCTGACCGTCCGCCTGGACACGTCCGCCGCGCGGGCCGGCCTGATGGTTCCGAAGTCCGCGGTGGTCTGGCGCAACGGCGGGTCGATCATCTACCGCGCACTGGCCGGGAACGCCTTCGCTCCGGTCCCGGTGCGCCTCCTGCCGGAGGATGGCGAGCGGTACTTCCTGCCCCAGGATCAAGCCGGACCCCTCGTTCCGGGGTCGCGCATCGTCGTTCAGGGCGCGGCGCTGCTGCTGTCCGCCGGCACGACCGGCAAGCCGCAGCCCAAGCGGGATGACCCTTGATGCGTGCGATCGTCGCATTCTGTCTGCGGTTTCACCTGCTCGTCCTGTTCGCAGCCGCGGCGCTGGTCCTGGTCGGCACCGTCGGGGTGATCGGCGCGCGCTACGACGTGTTTCCGGAATTCGGCCAGCCGACCGTCACCGTCGTCACCAACGCGCCGGGCCTGGCGCCGCGCCAGATCGAGGCGCTGGTGACCACGCCGATCGAGGACGTGGTCAACGGCATTCCCGGACTGTCCGCCCTGCGCTCGCAATCGATGGAGGGCCTCTCCGTCGTCAACGCCGTCTTCCACGGCGGCACCGACGTCTATCTCGATCGCCAGCTGGTGACCGAGCGGCTGGCGCCGCTCACCAGCTCGCTGCCGCCGGGCGCGAAGCCGATACTGGCGCCGTTGCAATCCTCCACCGGGGTCGCACTGGCGGTCGGCCTGCGCGCGCCGAAGCTCTCGCTCATGGCGCTGACGGAAATCGCCCGCTGGACCATCCGGCCCGCCCTGCTCGCAGTGCCCGGGGTCTCGAAGGTCGTGATCTTCGGCGCCCGGCCGGAGCAGCTGCAGGTACAGTTCGACCCGGACAAGCTGGTGAGCCTGCATGCCGGATTGAACCAGCTGGTGGCCGCGGCCGGTGCGGCCAGCGCGGTGCGCGGCGCCGGCGTGATCGATACGTCCAATCAACAACTATTTCTGCTGACCCACGGCCAGGCCGCCGATCCGGCGACCCTGGCCGGTAGTCTCTTCCTCCGCCGGGGCCATCAGAGCGTCACGCTGGGCGACGTGGCACATATCGTGGCGGCGCCGCCGCCGCGCATCGGCGGTGCGCTGGTCGGTGCCAAGCCGGGGCTGGTGCTGGTGATCGGCCTGCAATACGGCGCCAATACGTTGCAGGTGACCAGCGGACTGGACCATGCGCTCGCGTTGCTGGCGCCGGCGATGCAGCGCGACGGGGTGCTCGTGACCGCGAATGCGGTGCGGCCGGCGTCGTTCATCATCACAGCCCTGCACGACGTCCGCAACTCGCTGGCGATCGGGGCCGGCCTGATCCTGCTGGTGCTCTACCTTGCCCTGCGCAACTGGCGGACCGCGGTGATCTCCTTCGCCGCCATCCCGTTGTCGCTGCTGGCGGCCGCGCTGATCCTGGGTGCGTTCGGCTTCAGCCTGAACACCTTGTCGCTGGGCGGGCTTGCCATCGCGCTCGGCGAGGTGGTGGACGACGCGGTGGTCGGCGTCGAGAACATCCATCGACGCCTGCGCGAGAACGAAAGGTTGGCCTCCCCCCTGCCGACCGGCTTCGTGATCCTGCGCGCGACCATGGAGGTGCGGAAGGCCGTTATCTTTGCCACCGTTTCGGTCGTCATCGTCTTCTTGCCGGTGCTGCGCCTGGCCGGGGTGGCCGGGCGCCTGTTCGGCCCGCTGGCGGTGGCCTACATCCTGGCGATCCTGGCCTCGCTGCTGGTCGCGCTCACGGTCACGCCCGCGCTCGCCATGGTGCTGCTTGGGCGAGCGCGGCTCGATCCGGCCGATCCGCCGGTCGTGGCCTATGCCAAGCGCGGCTATGGCCGGGTCCTGGAGACGGTCAACCGCCATGCCCGAGCCGTGCTGGTGCTGGTCGTGCTGCTGCTGGTCGGCGGCTTTGCCAGCATCCCCGCGCTCCGGACCCAGTTCCTGCCGCAGTTCCACGAGAACGACCTGATCGTCCATTTCCAGACTGCGCCCGGAACGTCGATCCACACGATGCTGGGGGTCGCGCGGCGCGCGATCCGCACCATGGAGCATATGCCGCAGGTCGCCCATGTGGTCGCCCATATCGGCCGGGCCCATCTGTCGAACGGCAACGCCTTGACCAACAAAGCGGAGATCGATGTCGGCTTGACCCCCGCCGGCAGCCTCGACAGCCGTGGGACCGAACGGCACATCCTCGCCGCCGTCAAAGGCGCGCCGGGCGTGCGCTGGTGGGCCAACACGTTCCTGACGGAACGGATCCACGAAACCCTGTCCGGCGTCACGGCACCGGTGATCGTCACGATCTACGGCCAGCGCCTGGCGGCCCTGAATGCCGACGCCCGGCGGGTCGCGGCGGCGCTACGGAAGGTGCGCGGCGCGGCAGGTGTGCGCATCCAGGCCCCGCCCGGCACGCCGGAGCTGTCCATCCGGTTGGACCATGCCGCGCTCACCCGTTTCGGCTTCACCGCCGCGGCGGTGCTGCGCGCGATCCAGACCAGCTACGCCGGCCGCACGGTGGGACGGGTCTATAGCGCGATCCGCTCCGTCCCGATCGTCGTGGTGCTGCCGCCGGCACTGCGCGCGGACCCGCTGGCCTTGGGGTCGATCCCGATCGCCAACGCCGCCGGCACGGTGGTCCAGCTCAGCGCGCTGGCGAAAATTCGCGAGCGCGCGGGCCAGTCCCTGATCCTGCATCGCGGGGCTCGGCGCGTGCAGCTCGTGACCGTCAACGTCAGCGGGGGAGCGAGCCGGTTCATCGGCCGGGCCGCACACGCACTGGCAAACGTGCCGCTCGCGCCGGGCGATTACATCCGGATCGGCGGCACCGCGGCGGCCTCGGGCAAGGCCCGGCTCGACCTCCTGTTGCACGCCGGCCTTGCGCTCGCCGCCATTCTGGGACTGCTGGTGATCGCGCTGCGCGATGGGCGGACGGTGCTGCTGTTGGCGGCGAATATTCCGTTCGCGCTGGTCGGCGGCGTGGCCGCGATCTGGCTCGCCGGTCTGCCCGTCTCGCTGGGTGCCGCCGTCGGGTTCGTGACGGTGTTCGGCATCACCTTGCGCAATGCGCTGATGCTGCTGTCGCATTACCGGACGCTGGTCATCGAGGAAGGATTGCCGTGGTCGCGGGAAACTGCCCGGCTGGGGGCGATGAACCGGCTGACGCCGATCCTGATGACCGCGTCGGTGACCGCGCTCGGATTGCTCCCGCTGGCGATCGGCGCGAGCCTGCCGGGGCAGGAGATCGAAGGGCCGATGGCGATCGTGATCCTGGGCGGGCTGTGCAGCTCGACCGCCCTCACCCTGCTCGTTCTTCCCATGCTGGCGACCCGGTTCGCACGCTTTGCCGCCGAGGATGCCGAGGCGAGCGGTGACCGAGCGGTCAGCGTGATTGGTCAGGCCTGACGGCGACGAGATGACATGACCCCAGCCCGCGCCGGGCGGGGCTTCGTGGCGGCGTCGTGCGCCTTCGGTGAGCGAGGATAGGCCATGAACCAATCGGAACCCGATCGGCCCGTCGCGATGCCCGCGCCCGCGCGCCGGCGGGCGATCGCCTTCATCGTGCTGATCGGCTGCGTCAGCCTGTTCGCCGACATGACCTACGAGGGCGGCCGCAGCGTCGCCGGCCCGTTCCTTGGGATGCTGGGCGCTTCGGCCGTGATCGTCAGCGTGGTCGCGGGCCTCGGCGAATTCCTCGGCTATGGCGTCCGCTACCTCTCCGGCCGCGCGGCCGATCGCAGCGGGCGCTACTGGACGATCATGGGCGCCGGATACCTGATCAACCTGCTTGCGGTGCCGCTGCTGGCGTTCGCCTGGTCCTGGCCGGTAGCCATGCTGCTGCTGATCACCGAGCGCCTTGGGCGCGCAATCCGCGCCCCGATCCGCGGTGCCATGCTCTCCCACGCCGCAAGCCAGACCGGGGCCGGCTGGGGCTTCGGCCTGCATGCCGCGCTCGACCAGACGGGTGGCCTGGCCGGGCCGCTCCTGGTCGCGGGCCTGCTCGCGCTTGGCGAGGGCTACCACCGGAGCTTCGCCCTCCTGCTGATCCCGGCCCTGGCCTCGCTCGCGGTGCTGGCGGCGGCGCGGATCTTCTACCCCGACCCGCGCCAGCTCGCGCTGCCTCGCACGCGCGTGGAACTCGCCGCCTGGCCCGGGTTCGGCCGCCTCTTTCGCGCCGACACGGTGGCCGCCGCGCTGATCGGCGCCGGGTTTGCCGATTTCGCGCTGATCGCATTCCACCTGACCGGGGCGGGGATCGTGCCGCCGGCCTGGATCCCGCTGCTCTACGCCCTGGCAATGGCGATGGAAGGGGTGGCCGCGCTGGTGCTCGGCTGGTTGCTGGACCGGGTGGGGACCATGGTCATGCCGATGGCGGTCGTGGTCGCGGCTCTGGCGGTGCCGCTGGTGTTCCTCGGCGGTCCGGCCGCCGCCGTGGTCGGCGCCGGCCTCTGGGGGATCGGCACGGCGACCCAGGATACCGTGTTCCATGCGCTGCTCAGCCGTTACCTGCCGCAAGATCGGCGAGCGACCGCCTACGGGCTGTTCGACGCGGTGCGCGGCACGGCATGGCTGGTGGGGAGCGTGGTGCTCGGCCTGCTCTACGGCGTGAGCCTGCCCGGGCTCGTCGCCGCTTCGCTCGTGCTCCAGCTTGCCGCGCTTCCGGTACTCCTGCTGCGGGAGAGACACTGATCCGCGGAGGTCGTCAGGACCGGTCACGCTGAAGGGACAGCCGCCCCCCCTGGATCGGCGCCGCCGCCGGAGCCCATGCCGCGTCGGGGCGAACGCCGGGTGGTCGCGAGGCCCGGCCGTCATGCGGGGGACGCGAGGATCGCCGCCCTCGCGTGCCATGCCGATATCGTATCATATGCGGTCTAGAAACGCATCGTCCCTACCGCCGACAAGATGCCGTACCACGCATGTGGTCGCCTGCCGAGCCGCCGATGACGCGGATGAAGGCCGTGGACGGGCCGCTGCGCGGGGTCAGCCGGGGTGCCCATGCCGGTGATGCAGGTCGGGATAATGCGGATGCGTGTGCACCAGCCGCGTGTGGCGATGGGCGTGCATGTGCGGCTCCCCGGAGGGATCTCCTGGTCCGTGGGCGTGCTGGTGGTGCGCGTCGTGCACATGCGCGTGCTCGTGCAGCATCTCCTCATGCACATGCTCATGCTCGTGCCGCTCGATCAGATGCAGGGTGATGCCGATCGCCATCAGCAGCGCCGCGCCCAGCAGGCGAGCAGTGACCGGCTCACCGAACAGCACCACGGCGACGGCGCCACCGATGAAGGGGGCGGTCGAGAAATAGGCGCCCGTGCGCGCCGTCCCGAGGTGGCGCAACGCCAGCACGAACAAGGTCAGACTGACGCCATAGCCGAGGAACCCGATCAGCCCGGCGCCCAGCAAGGTGACGGGGGCCGGCAGGGCGGCCCCGCGCGCCAGCGCCAGGCCGAGATTGACCGTGCCGGCTGCCAACCCCTTCAGCATCGCGATCTGCACCGGATCGGCGCCACTGAGCTTGCGCGTCAGGTTGTTGTCGATGCCCCAGGCGAGGCAGGCGCCGGCGATCAGCAGCGCACCCCAGCCGACGCCCGCGGGGCCGCCCTGCCAGGACAGCAGCACCGCCCCGGCCAGGATGGCGAGCGCGCCGAGCAGGATGCGGCGATCCACGTTCTCGCGGAACACCACCCAGGCGATCGTCATGGTGGCGATGCCTTCCAGGTTGAGCAGCAGCGCCGTATCGGCGGCCGATGTGCGTGCCAGGCCGAACATCAACAGCACCGGCCCGGCGACGCCGCCTGCCAGCACAACCAGCGCCAGCCAAGGCAGATCGGAGCGCCGCAGCGGGGCCTCGGTCGTGCCGATGCCGAGCGGCCGGCGGGCAAGCTGCGCAAGAGCGAGGCCGATGCCGGAGCCGAGATAGAGCAGGCCGGCCAGCAGCCACGGATCCACCGTGCCCAGCAGCAGCTTGGCGAACGGCGTGCTGGCACCGAACAGCGCCGCCGAGGCCAATGCCATCGACGCGCCAGGCCCGGTCAGGGCGGTGCGGTCCATCCCCATGTGCTTACAGGGCGCGGGACACGTTGTCAGGCGCCGCGGTGGCGCAGCAGCCGCAACGCATTGAGCGTGACCAGCACGGTCGCTCCCGTATCGGCCAGGATGGCGGGCCACAGGCCGGTGAGGCCGCCCAGGGTGGTGACTAGGAACACCGCCTTCAGCCCGAGCGCGATGACGACGTTCTGCCAGATATTCGCCATCGTCGCCCGCGACAGGCGAACCAGCGACGCCACGCCGCCGACCTTGTTGCCGAGCAGCGCGGCGTCCGCCGTCTCGAGCGCGACGTCCGTGCCGCTGCCCATGGCGATGCCGACCGAGGCGGCGGCCAGGGCGGGCGCGTCGTTGATGCCGTCGCCGACCATGGCGACCGGTCCATGCCGCTGCAACGCGGCGATCGCGCGCAGCTTGTCGGCGGGCAGCAGCTCGCTCTGCAGCTCGATGCCGAGGGCACGGGCCATCGAAGCCGCGCTGTGGCGCGTGTCGCCGGTCAGCATCACCGGCAGGATGCCGAGCGCCCGCAGCGCTTCGACGCCGGAGGCCGCATCGGCGCGCGGCGCATCCTGCATGGCGATCACGCCGGCCACGTCCGCACCCGCCATCACCAGGACCACCGTCTTGCCCGCCTCCTCCAGCGCCACGATCCTGGCCCTGGTGTCGCCCGACAGCTCGCCGGCCGGCGCGAGATGGCCCGGGGAACCGACCAAGACGGTTTGGCCGGCGATCGTCCCGGCGACCGCCTGTCCGGGGATCGCGCGGGCGGCGGCCACGGGGCGAAGCGGGATGCCGTCGACCCCCGCGCGTGCCAGGATCGCGCGGCCGATCGGATGGCTCGACCCTTTCTCGACCGAGGCGGCCAGACCGAGCACGCTGCGCTCGGTGCCCGAGCAGGCGATCACATCCGTCACGTGTGGCTCGCCGCGTGTCAGCGTGCCCGTCTTGTCGAAGGCAACGATCCGGATGCGGCCGATCGTCTCCAGCGCCGCGCCGCCCTTGATGAGCAACCCGCGCCGCGCACCGGCCGCGATGCCGGAG
This sequence comes from uncultured Pseudomonadota bacterium, assembly GCA_963832525.1. GTDB lineage: Bacteria > Pseudomonadota > Alphaproteobacteria > Acetobacterales > Acetobacteraceae > JAJZVS01. The sequence continues at coordinate 2,885,017 of CAWHUC010000004.1, read as the reverse complement.
GCGATGGCCGCCGGGGTGGACAGCACCAGCGCACAGGGGCAGCCGATCAGCAGCAGGGCCAGGCCGCGATAGATCCAGGTCTCCCACGCCGCACCGACCAGCAGCGGCGGCAGCAGCATGGTCAGCGCCGCCACGACGACTACGGCTGGGGTGTAGATCGCGCTGAACCGTTCGATGAAACGCGCGGTGGGAGCACGGCTCGCCTGCGCCTCCTCCACCAGGTGCAGCATGCGGGAAACGGTGTTGTCCGCGACCGTCCGCGTTACCCCTATCTGCACGGCGCCGCTGCCGTTGATGCTGCCCGCGACCAGGGCATCGCCTTCGGCTTTCGACACCGGGATGGACTCGCCGGTGACCGGGCTCTCATCGGCCTCGGTGCGTCCCTCCAGCACGGTGCCGTCGGTCGGCACCCGATCGCCCGGCCGCACCAGCACCACCTGACCGACCTGCAAGGTGGATGCCGGCACCGCGTGGGCCGCACCGTCTTCGACCAGCAGCGCGGTTCGGGGATTGAGCGCGGAGAGGGCCCGGATGCCGGCCCGCGCGCGGCCTGCGGCTAGCCCCTCCAGCAATTCGCCGGCGGTGAACAGCAGGACGACCACCGCCGCCTCGGTCGGGGCGCCGATCAGCACGGCGCCGAGCGTCGCGACCGACATCAGCATCTCGATGCTGAACGGGGTTCCGGCGCCCGCAAGCCGGATCGCCTTGGCGCCGAAGAAGCCCAGGCCGAGCAGGGCGGCCGGGAGTTCGGCCCACCTGGCCACAGCCGGCTCGGCGCTGGCCACAACCAGCCCGCCCAGCATGAGGGTGCCAAGCGCCAGCAGCAGGCGTGCCTTCCCGGTCGTCCACCAGGTCGGCTCGGCGTCGACGGCGACACTGTCTGCCGTGTCGCTGGCGCCGACCACACGCATGGGCGCAACGGGGCGGATCGCAAAGCCGAGACTGCGGATCCGGGCCTCGATGGTTGCGCGCGGCGTCGCGTCCTCGTCCAACCGCAGGGCGAGGGTCTGGCTCTGGAAGTCGAGCCGCACGCCATCCGTGCCGCCGAGCCGCCTGAGTGCCGTCTCGATCGTGTTGGCGCAGCTTGGGCAATCCATGCCACCGACGCGGTAGCGCAGCGCGGTCGTGGTCGGGGCGGCCGGGGCATCCATGGCGCGGTCCTTGTGCGTGGTGCTCGCCGCCCGATATGGGACCTGTAGCGACCACAGGTTCAAGGGGGTGCAGCATGGCGCGACCACCAGGCGCGGCGTTCTCGATCGGTGACCTCGCCACGCGCAGCGGCACGAAGGTCGAGACGATCCGCTATTACGAGAAAGTCGGCCTGATGCCGAAGGCGTCACGCACCGCCGGCAACCATCGCGCCTATACGCGCACGCACGCCGATCGCTTGGCCTTCATCCGTCACAGCCGTGAACTCGGTTTCCCGCTGGATAGCGTGCGGGCACTCCTGACCTTGGCGGACGATCGGGAGCGCCCCTGCGCCGAAGTGGATGCCATCGGCCGCAAGCACCTGGCGGCAGTGCGAGACCGCATCGGGTTGCTGCGGACATTTGAGGCGGAGTTGTCCCGCATGCTCGATCGGTGCGGCCGCGGCCAGGTAGCGGAGTGCCGCGTCATCGAGGTGCTGGCCGATCAGACGCACGCGCACTGCCTGTCGCCAGAGCATTCCGGACACCGGTTGAGGGATGTATCCACCCTGGACGGAAAGCCATGATGGTTGTGCGCCGCCAGGGTATGTGCGTCCCGATCCCGATATGGTCAGCCCGACAGGGGAGCGTAGAAGTCGCAATAGCCCATCGGGCTGATGCCGCCCTGCACGAGCTGGCAGCTGCCCGCTTGCATCATGCCCGGGCCCATGGTCCCGCCCATCATGCCGGACCCGGCGGTGCCGCCGGCGGTGATGAAATACTTGCACATGCGACACATCCGCCCGTTATTCGGCCGGTCCTGGTAGTGCGCCGCCTGCCGGGTGGCCTCTGGCTAGCCCTGGACCTTCCGAAAAGCACTCTTTCTCAAGACCAACTCCTCTTCAAACTCGAGAAGATCACAGCCTGCTGTGGCATAACGCTTCCCGTCAGCGCCAGACATAGTAAAGTTCCACTCGAGAGTCCCAATATTGCCAGACACTATCACCTTAATATCTTCAAAGCGACCGTCAGGAAAGCGATCAAAGAATGCCTTCGCGCCCCTCCGAATTTCCTCCCGCCCAAAGTAGCTATCTCCATAGCTCCCCGAGCCGATCGAAGTATATAAGGCGCCTCCGGTAGCAAAAAAGCTCGCAACGAAATCCGGGTCATGGGTATTCCACGCCTCGGCGAACTCGGTCGCACGCTCAAAACTCATTGTCTTAGGCAAGGCGTCCTCCATCGTTGGCAACGTTGGCTTGTGGAAGCATCGACGTGTTCGGCATCTGCGTACGGCGCGCCAACGCGATATTCATTGGAACGCGGCCGCACACTCTTAAGCAACGTCTTCTTTCGTTTGGGAGCGACCTCCGCCGTGGGTGTCGTCATCATGCCCGGCAATTGCGCTTGTGATTGCCAATGCCCGCAGAGACAGCAATGATAGCGAGCCAGCATCTCCCATTCCATGACTTGCTTCGCACAGGCCGTTTAGTACCGACTAGACCCGCCGAGGTATATTCCTCTCTCATGGCAATGGAGTAATCGCGGGCCACCCGAACGCACCCCTGACTGTCAAGATCGAACCTGGATTCTAGCCGTTCGAGTAGCGGAGGAATTTTCACTCCATCTTCGCGTGAACCTATGTTACGAAAGCCCGTAGCAAGGAAGACGCCATCGAAATACTCGATCTCGCGCTCCCCCGTAACACCGCTACGAATCGTGAGTCCCACGCCCTGAGGACTCGTGTCCACCGATTCAACGTCAGTCATTCGGCGTAGATGAATTTTGTTGGCTCCACGCATTTTGTCATAGTATATCTGCCGATACAACTCTTCGAGCACGTCCATATCGCAGGCCCCATAATTGGTCCGCAGGACATCGCGATTAATGCGCTCTTTTAGCTTCAAATCGGCGTTAAAGAACAGATCTGTGAACTCCGGAAAATACACCTCACTCATGAAGGGGCTTGTATCCTTAAGCGGATATCCGAACCGACGAAAGATCGAGTGAATTTCGAGTTTGGGCTCGGTTTTCGAAAGGTGCAGAACGATCTCCACCGCGCTTTGACTGCTCCCAATCACCGCAATCTTCCGTGCTCCTCTGTCCAGGAGCATACGGCTGGCGCTTTTGTATCGACTCAAATGGAACACGCAGCCAGACGAGATCGACCGCTGGAATATACTGGGTATCAACGGTGGACGCCCTGTCCCGAGAACGATGTGCCGAGAGAAGTAGACTTCTCGGTCGGTTTCTACTCTATAAATATATGAGTCCTTCTCGTCTAACATTGATATAGACTGAACGGAGGTTCCGAGGTGGCAGCGGTGGGCCAACTGTTCAGCAACCCATCGTATATATGCTGCATAGTCCGGACGCATTGGCATTAATAGGTCCATATTGAGGTGCTCTAGTAAACGACCCGTCTCATGAAGGTAGTTTAGGAATGTGTATCTGCTGCGCGGCGAACGTAACGTCGCAAGATCCCGGTGCGGAATGTTTTGCACATTTGAGTGGATATCGAGGGCGTTCTCGAATAGCATTTCCCCTTGCCAGGTCGGGTCCATTGAGCGTTCCAGAAACAGAAATGATGCGCATTCCTGGGTCTCATCAAGCAGCGCACACAAAGCAATGTTTGCAGGCCCAAAGCCTACGCCGATCAAGTTATGGACGTTGTCCATATTCGTGCACCCCTCTGTAGGTCGAAAACTCACGTGACAACACAACCCCTGGAGCAGTCGATCAACCATGGTCCTATTCAGCAGGCCTTAGCCGGAAAGGAATTCACCTATCCGATCAGCCGCCCGCTTGAGGTTTTTGGCTGAACTCGCATAGGAGACGCGCAGGTGGCCCTTCCCGTAGGTGCCGAAGTCGGGACCGGCTATGACCGCGACACCGGCTTCTTCGAGGAGAGCCCTCGCCAAAGCATTCGCCTGCCATCCAGTACCCGTGACATTCGGGAATGCAAAGAAAGCTCCGCTCGGCATAACGCAAGACATCCCCGGGAGTCCGTTTAGGGACTCGACGACCAACCGACGGCGCGTGTCGAACTCAGCTACCATGGCGGTGACGCAGGCCTGCGGCCCGTTGAGCGCGGCGATAGCGGCCCACTGCGAAATCGAACTCACGCAGGAATAGCTATTAATGGCCAGTCTGTAAGCCGAATCGTATAGATTCGCAGGCCAACTCGACCAGCCAAGGCGCCAGCCGGTCATGGCATAAGACTTCGATACTCCATCGAGGTGGATCAATCTGTCTCTGATCGACGGATAGGATAAAAGGGAGATATGTCGCTGGCCATCGTAGGTCATGGCGCCGTAGATCTCATCGGACAGAATCGCTACCCGCTCGTAGCGTTCCAAGCCGGCCACCAGAAGGTCCAACTCCTTCTTTGGTGTTACGCCGCCCGTCGGGTTTGCTGGAGAGTTGATAATAATCATCCTGGTCCTCTCGTTGATAAGAGAGAGGGCCTCCTGCGCAGAAAACGCGAAACCGTGGTCTTCGCGCATCGGCAGCGGGATCGGAGTGGCGCCCGTAAACTCAACTATTGATCGATAGATCGGAAAGCACGGGTCCGGATGGATGATCTCAACCCCGGGCTCACCAAACATTTGAATTGCCGTAAAGATGGCGAATTTGCCCCCGGGCACAATGAGCAGCTGCTCAGGAGACACATCGACACCGAACCGTTGTCCAAGACTGTGCGATATCGCTTCTCGTAGAGGTAAGATGCCATTCGCGGGCGTGTAACCGTGATGACCGTCCCGTAGCGCCCTCGTTGCGGCGTCCACTATGTGTTGTGGCGTTGGAAAATCGGGTTGGCCAATGCCGAGGTTGATGATGTCGCGGCCCTGACGTTCAAGGGCCGTAGCTCTCGCTAGGACGGTGAACGCACTTTCGTCGTGCAGGCGACCGAAGTTATCGGTTGGACGTACCATCGTCATCGCTGAACCACCTCTAGACGACCGTTCCGCCGCAGGGAGGTAGCGGTCGCCCCCCTGCGATGAACAAGAGACCGACCACGCTTGCCAGCGCGTACAGGACGCAGACGAGCACCGCAGCCAGGCGCATTCCTGCGGTCGATGTACCTGCGACCCCGATGACGCCTAAGACTGCAACTCCGATAGCACCAGCGGTCTGCCGCACGGCGTTTAATACCCCGGAAGCAATCCCCGCTTCTATTGGCTCTACCATCCTCATCGCTGCCGCAGTCATCGCTGTGACTGTCAAGGCGGCGCTGAACCCAACGAGGAGTAGCATCCACCAGATTTCGCGGTATGTTGTTGCGGTACTCAGGAATATAGCCAGAAGGCCATAGCCCGCTGAACCCACGAGAAGGCCTACCACAATGGGTAGGCGCGGACCCCATTGTACCACGGCGTAGCCAGCTATAATATTTGACGCTGCCATAAAGCCGGTCATCGGCACGAACGCAAACCCAGCTTCTAGGGGTGACATCCCGAGGTAACGTTGAAAATACAGACTGTAGAGAAAGATCATGCCATAGAAGCCGAAGCTCAAGACAATCCCGATGGCCGACGCGGCGGAGAACGACGGTCTCTGGAAGAGATACAGCGGCATCATGGGGGCGGGATTGCGACCTTCTGCTGCCAGGAAGCCCACGCTCGCAACTAAAAATGTGGTGACACCGCCTATGGTCAGCGGGCTCATCCAGCCGAGCCTCGGGCCTTCTATGATGGACCCAGTTAGAGCCACCGATAGAACGATCGCCAACACTTGGCCTGCTAGATCGAAGGAGCGCGGTGTTGCTCCACGATTGGTATCGGGCACGGCATGTATGGTTACAGCCACCGCTGCGATACCAAGAGGTATATTAACCAAAAACACACTACGCCACCCGAATAAGCTGATTAATACCCCGCCGACGACTGGTCCGGCGACCATAGCCAGCCCACCTGCCGAGCCCCAAACGGCAATGGCCTGTGCCTGTTTGTGTGGGTCTCGATACATATGCACCAATAGCGCGAGTGAACAGGGCAGCAAAAGCGCGGCGCCTACACCTTGGATCACACGAGCGATGATCAATGCCCCGGCAGACGGTGCTATTCCGCAGCCCAACGACGCCAATGTGAATACGGAGAGCCCCAAGAGATAAATCCGCCGGGCACCGAATTGATCGCCTAAAGCGCCCCCAGTTAGCAAGAGGCCGGCGAACGACAACGTGTAGCCATCAACGACCCACTGTAGCCAAGCTGCGTCGCCAGACATAACCACACGCAGCCTGTCCAGGGCGATGGTCACAATGGTCACGTCAAGCTGTACAAGAGCGAACGCAAGGCTTGTGGCCACGAGCGGTACCGCTTGTGGCCACCGAACGGAAATCCCGCCCGACAAACCTAATGCACCTTCACGCAAAGTTCCGTTCCACCCTTTATGGGCACGGTTAAGCACAGGAATCCGTTGGCCCGATCGCGGACAAATTCAAGGAAGTCCGGTTCTGCGTTGTCGTTCATCACGTACCCACCGACCGCTACTTGCGGCGCGATGATCTCGATGACCTGCCGGGCTAGTGATGGGCCTTCGTTGACAAGCCATCCATCGATCAAGACGAAATCCACGGGGCCGCCAAGGTCCCTCAATGTCGTGCGCGCGTCGCCTTCCCGTATCACGGCATAATCAGCGAGGCCGACTTCGGCGAGATTACGACGCGCGGCAGCGGCCTTCGCGGGCACGAGTTCAGATCCAATTACTAATCCCCCACCGTTGTCCCGCATGGCCGCGGCAAGGTAGAGCGTGGACATGCCGGTAGAGGTGGCGAATTCGGCCACGCGCTTGGACTGCATTCCGCGGCAGAGTAGGTAGATGAGTTCGCCCTGCTCGGGGGCGATACAAAGCCCATACTTCACATAGTCAAATGGGTCGCGACTGGCCCGAGGATTGTTTCGTGGCCCTCCATCCGGAGGATATTGTTCCGATAGCAGGCGCGCAGCAACCGCATGAAATCGCTCGTCCGGAATGAGACTCGCTGTGGTGTTGGTTGACGACATAGCGTTACTCCTTCTCTTCAGTTGTTTGGGGTTGATTCTGGTGATTCCATTAACGGGTCGGCAACGATGGCGCTAGCGATGAGAGCTGAAAGAATCCTTCTTGCATCTTGCCGACACAAGTCAAGAGTGCTGAACGACTCATGTGATCGCAGGAGGGATTGCTGCGAACGGGTGATGAGCCATTGCCACATGCCTATGTCATCCCTGCAAAATGTCATCCGGGCGCTGATCATTTGGAAACTCTCGGAGTGAATGCTGGTTGCCGCATATCAACGACGGAGCAATCAACAAGACTGCTAGAGATGTCGCCTAGGAGCGGGTTGCCTCGACAGATCGCTGGACAACGGCCACAGACCGGGACAGCTTCCTCGAGATCGCATCCGCGATCTCTGCATCGATGTTCAGCGCAGGAAGCAAGCGGACCACCGCGTCATCTCGACCCCCCACTTCCACAATCAGCCCCTCGCGCAGAGCCTGCTCTTGTAGCAATCTCGCAAGGTCTTTGCTGCGCCTTTTGGTGTAGGGATCCTGGATCTCCAACCCTAGCATAAGACCCATGCCGCGTACGTCGGCAACGATCGGGTATGTTGCAGCCAACTCCTGCAGCGCATCTTTCAGATGCTGGCCTACAGATCGGACATTCTCAAGAATATTCTCGCGACGGATTACCTCGATTGCCGCGATGCCAGCAGCAAACGCGATTTCATTGCCGCGGAAAGTTCCAATGTGGCTTCCTGCTTCCCAAACATTCAATTTCTTGTTGAGAAACAGGAGGGCCACAGGCGAACCAATTCCGCTTAGAGCCTTTGATGCGACGATGATGTCAGGATGGATACCGTATTGCTCGAATGCGTACCATGACCCCGTCCGCCCACAGCCAGTCTGGACCTCGTCTACTATCAGCGGTATGTCAAGCTCGCGAGTTATCTCCCTGATGCGACTGACGAAGACCGGATCAGCAACGTTGACTCCACCTTCGCCCTGGACAAGCTCCAATATAACCGCTGCCGGTCGGCCCAAACCGCTGTTGGGGTCCCGAAGTGCATGTACCAGGACCTCTGCGCAGTTGACGCTGCACGTGTCGCGGGAAAGCCCAACCGGACAGTCCGAGCAATTAGAGTAGGGGAAGAAGTGCACACCGGGCATGAGGCCTGTTAGTCGTGACTTGACTGCCCGTAGCCCGGTTACGCTCAGACTCCCATTCGTCCCACCGTGATAGGCCCCCTGAAAACTGATGATATCAGTGCCCCCAGTGTATAGCTTCGAAAGCTTGATGGCCGCTTCGACACCATCTGAACCCGTAGGGCCGCAGAAATGCACGACCATGCTTTCCCTGATATCCTCTGGTAACATAGCGAGTTGAGCATCTCTGAATCTCTCTCGGGTCGGCGATGGAAAGTCTAGACCATGTGTGAAGATATCTAGCTGTCTCTTCGCTGCCGCCACCAGATATGGATGGCAATGACCAAGGGAGAGAACGCCCGCCCCAGTGAGACAGTCGATGTATTTTCGGCCGTCCGGATCGGTTATGTAGGAACCGCTTGCCGTCTCTACGGCGATCGGCAGTCGGCGGGGATATGACACGGCATTCGACTCGCGGGCCCGTTGGTTATTGATCAGGGCACTACTAAGAGGTCCGGGGATATCGCCGAACTCTGAGGCGGACGAGTCCGACAAGCTGTTGCGCAGCCTAGTGCTGTCAGATGGTTCGTTGATCACCTTTATCCTCCCAAGAGTTCGTGCGCCCGAATCCCTACATCTGTCGGTCCAGGGCGATTGCTACGACCCCGGCTCGAAAACTCGCGCGACGTGGAACGCCTTTGTGGTGACGAGCCAATTTCCGTCGATGCAGTGGAGTATGAGATGATCGACGAAACATGTCTGACCGATCCGGACCCGAACCTTGGTGACCGCAAGATCGGGGGCAGATTGCTCGATAGTCAAAATGGCCTGATCCCGGGGAGAATTCACGGCCGCAGGCGATGGTCGACCACGTATTACATCTCGAAACTCAGCCGCGGACCATACTGTAAACGTCCCGCGTTGCATTCCATGGATCAGGCAGGCGTCATGGAAGACCGCTGAAAAATGGCGATCATCGGCGTCATACATTAGATCCAAATATCTACCGATCGCGGATGCGATTGCCGGGATCTGATCCATGCGAAGTCTCCAGCGCGGAGATTGAGGAGCATGCCGGCTCGCGAAGCCGAACGCCTTAGCGCTCGCAATAGTGGTATATTTCAGAGCCGGGTGCTACCGCTCGGGTGTCATCTCTTGGATGACTGGGAGGCATGTATGATGGAGGAAATTGACGGGCGGCTGATCGGGGGCATGGTCGTTCTCGCTGCCGTCGCTGACACTCGTAGCTTCCGCAGAGCCGCTGAACGCTTGAGCATGACCCAGTCAGGCGTCAGCAAGGCCATCGCGAAACTTGAGACCCGCCTTAATGCCAGACTGCTGCATCGAACGAGTTGGGCAGTCGAGCTTACCGACGAGGGACGTGCGCTGTATGAGCGGGCGACGCCCCATTTAGCGGGGATCAGCGAGGCTTTTGCAGAAGCTTCCCGATCGCGAGATTCGGTTAGTGGGAAATTGCGGGTCAACGTCGATCCGCTGTTTTCCCGCATGGTTCTGGCTCCTAATCTTTGCGAGTTTCTTCTCCGAAATCCGGGATTAGAACTTCGTATTGAGACAAGGGGCCGGATTGCCGACCTAGTAAGCGATGGTTTTGATCTGGCGCTCCGGTTCGGCGAGCCAACTCCATCAGCGCTCATCGCCCGCCGTCTTCTCAACGCGCGTGTTTTGACTGTTGCATCCCCACTCTACATTGAACGTCACGGGAGGCCTGGTCATCCGCAAGACCTGGCGAACGACGTGCACCAATGTATCCTTGCGATCGATCCCTCGACAGGCCGGGCTTTTGAGTGGGAGTTCCAGCGCGCACTTGAAATCCTACCGGTCACCGTCAACGGGCGTCTGACAGTCACCGACTCCGGAACAAAACTTGGTGCCTGCCTTGCTGGATTCGGAGTGGCTCAGGTTATTGACCTTGGACTTGAATGTCACTTCAGGAGCGGGGCCCTGATTAATTTGTTCCCTAGCTGGTCCGATGAACGTCTTCCTCTCTACGTCTATCATGTCTCACGCCACCATGTGCCAGCGAAAGTAAGAAAGTTCATCGATTTTATAATGGGTTCGCTTGGCCCTGGTGATGGTAGGGATTTGAAGATTGTTCATCCCCACCCAGACGATGCAATCCAGGCACTGAAAGCCGCCGATGCGTGACGACGGCGCAGGTCGAGGATTTCGGTAAGATCTATCGGACCCTCCAGACTGTCGCTGGCTGGGCTGACAAACCCCGTCGTGTTCCCACCCGTGTAACCTGGCACGCCACCCTCCGTTCAAGAGGGTTAGAACACAATAAGGACGTGCACCTCAGGCAAGAGCGGGGCTGACCCTCACGACTCCCCTCATTTATCAGATTGACCCGAAAACGTCGGCGAACAGTGGCTGCGGCTGTAGCATCAGGGCGAAGCGTTCCATGAGCGGACGCAGCCTGACTTCGGGCATGTTGGGGATCAGGTCGTAGAGCATGCAGCCCTGGCGGAACAGCGAATGCACCCGGCGCTTGACGGCATTGGTCTTGAGCATCCGGTCGTAACCCAACGCCTCACCGGCGGCACCGAGCAAGGTGAGCAGTACCACGGCGAAGGCGTTGATCAGCCATAGCCGGTCGCGTTGATCGGGGGATTTGACGTGCATGGAGCTCATGCCCATGCCGAAACGCAGGTTCTTGGTGTCGCGCAGCCCGCGCTCGATGCCCCATCTCCGACCGTAGTAGCCGGTCACTTGCCTGGCCGAGGCATCGGCGCTGCTGGCGGCCAGGCACCAAGCCTGCTTCATATCAGGATCCTGCACGCAGACCACGGTGCCCACCTTGTAGCGGTCGGCGGTCACCTCGGCGCCACGCAGGACCCGGGCGCGTCCGCCAGACCGTACCCAGGCTGCAGCGGTGCGGGTTTCCCCCGTCGTGGCGGTGACCGCGATGTTGCCGCGGAAGCGGATGACATAATCGATGTGCAATTCTTCGGTCAGCATGCGGTACAGGTTCTGGTCGCCGAATCCACGATCGGCGACCGCGCAGACCTTGGTGTCGGTCGGCAGCAGTCCGGCCAGTTGCACCAGCACACGATGCTCATGGAAGCTGCGATGACCTTTGAGGGTGCGCTTGTCGACGGTCAGCCATACCAGAGGGGTGGCGCGGCCATGATCGGTGATCAACGACAGCATGATGGTTGCTTGCTTGTCGGCATCGAAGTCGGTCCAGTCCAAGGCGATCACGATGGAGGTGCGGGCGCCGACGACGAAGGGTGCCCAGCGGACAAGGATGTCATCGACGTTGATGTTCATATTGGACAGCAGCCGGTTGACTTGCTTGATGGCATGCTTTGGTTTCAGGCCACGGGCAGCGGCCAGTCCCTGGCCGATGGCGCAGACCGCGAGGGAGGCACTATGCGGCACGCCGAGGGTGGCATCACAGAGCGAGTCGACGCGCTTGGCGTGCACGTCCTGACCCAGAACGCTGCCGAGCGCCTCCCGGACCTGGCTGAAGGAAAATGCTGCTTCCTGACAACCATCGTGTCTTCCACCTCGCTTTCGCTGGATGGGATATTTGCTGCCCGGGACCGGGTTGGAAGTCGTCTGGGCTAATTTGCAACGGTCTGTCGCAGGCGAGGCTCACCCGATTCTTTTCGGAATCTCTTCCATGTCCCTCCGATTTCTTCGTGTCTTAGTGAAAATGAGGGGATGAGTGAGGGTGGCCTCAGGCGCCGTCGCGCCGGCTCGGCGCAGCGACAGCCTGGCGATCCCGGCAAGCGCCGCAACGCGCCCCAGCCAGGCACGACGGGAGAGGTTCGGCGTCGGCAGCCTCCTTTGTTGCGGCCGTCTTGAACGTTAGCCCTGGGAGATCAGGCGCCGTTTCTCTTGGTATTCGGCTTGGTCGATCTCGCCGCGAGCGAAACGCTCGTTGAGGATGTCGATCGCGGTCCGACCTGGCGATGAATGGTGCAACGGCGCTTGCCATGGGCCGCCGAGCCACCGAACTGCGAGTACCGATGGCCGTGATGACCACCGCGAGCATAAGAATCATGAACAATGGTCCAAGGATCATGCCGTACCATCCCCAACCCCACATCATTTGCGGGCCATAGCCGTAGGGTCCGGCCGGGGTCTGGGCCCACGCCCCGGCGGGGACCAGCGCGGCAATTGCGCTCACGGTGGCCACCCATCGGCAGAAAGCCTTCATTCTGGCATCTCCCTTTCCGTTGCAGCGTCCCGACGCGAGGATGGGCTAGGCGCGTTTGAGGACCAGGTCATTGACGTGGATCAAGAAGTTTTCTCGGCGGCTGCACCTGGGTCACGCGAACACCAGGACCGCGGCGCCCCACGCCAGCAGCCCGACCGCAACCAAACGACCGGCCAGCTTCCCTCGCGGGATCGCCTTCTCGATGAACACGATCAGCGCGAGGGCCGCGATCCAGAGAAGGTTCATGATCCCGCCGACAAACAGGAGCCCCATGAGCGCCCAGCAGCAGCCCAGGCACCAGAGACCATGCCGCAGCCCCATTCGCAGCGCGCCGGCCGCCCCGGCGCGCCAGTGAGCGGCCAGAAACTCGGTCGGCGCGCGGCAGTGACGCAGGCAGGCCTGCTTGACCGGCAGGAACTGATAGATGCCGGCCGCCACGAAAAGCGCGCCTGAAACCATCTGGCTGTCCACTGTCATTGCGGGCGACAGGAGCATCATCCTTGTCAGACCCCACTGGAGACCGGTCGCGAAGGCGGCGAATGTCAACCAGACGCAGACATAGGCGAAGCCGAAAGCCGTCGTCCGGCGCAACGCCGCCACACCTGGATGCCCCCGGCGACTGATCATGGCGAACAGCAGGATCATGGGAGCCGCACCCGGCAGCATCATCGCCACCATCATCAAAGCCCACATCACGAACATCACGCCGGCATAGCGGAGCGTCCACGGGGCGGCGGCGGTCACCATGGGAGCGGCGTCCAAGCGAACACCCGCGCCGAGAACAAGATACGTCCAGGCCAGTAGCGCCACGACCCCAAGCGTCGCGAGCACCACGACACGGTCACGGCGGAGGACACGGACCAGGGCTGGCTGCGCCATCGTCATCGGTCTTCAATCCTTGCCGGCTCGTGCGCGATGGCAGCGCCGCCCCGCGGAGGGCCGGCTTCAGGCGGCGACACCGGCCGGGGTCTGCTCGACCCTGGCGAGGGAGCTGTGACCCTCCGGGATGGTGAACCGGAGACCGCCAGTGCTCTCGATGCGCGCGCTCGCGATTTCCGCGGTGTGGTGTTCGAATCCTTCCGGCATCACCACCTGGATGCGATGCGGCGCACCGCTGATCGGATTGCGGATCGGCTGCGTCTGGGTTTCCAGGATGCCAGGGATGGACACGCGCGCGGTGCGTCCGTCCAGGTCGAAATCGAACGCGATCGGCGCGAAGATCGGGTCCAGGACATGCGCGACGATCAGGCTGAAGATATGGAACAGGGTCCCCTCGTCGGAGTGCTGTCCCGACAGGATCGCGAACAGCGCCTCGCGCTGCCGGGGATCGGCGCGTTCATCGACGATCGGCTGGATGGTGCCGTTGCCTTCGTGCAACGCACCCGGGAAGTCCAGCACGACGACGAAGGACAGGCCATCGAGGCGCACGTCGCCAAAATGTCCCTGGGCGATGCGCATCCCGACCAGCCCCTTGCAGTCGCCATGGGTCGGGGGCGCATTGAAATCGCAGGGACAACCGAACGCGCAGTTGCAGTTCTTGATCCAGTTGCCCTTGAGGCGCCATTCGGTGCGTGCCACGGTTGCATCCTCCCTTGGTTTGTTGATTGCCCCGGCCGGTGCCGACCGGCTAATTTTTCGACAGGTATTTCAGCAACGCCACGACGCCGAGCACGAGAGCCGCAAGCACCAGTAGCCAGACGATCCCCATCCCGGTCATTGTCGTGCCCGTCCATCCGCCGAATGATCGTCCCATCATGGCGTGGCGTTCTCCCTGGCCGCGGCGACGGCTTCCACCGGCCGCCCCGCGGCCCACCATTCGGGGTAGCCGTCCACCAGGCGGCTTGCCTCGTAGCCCTCGGCGCGTAGTGCCGCCACGGCCTCGAACGCGTAAACGCAGTAGGGACCGCGACAATAGGCGATCACGGCGCGGTCGGCGGGTAGGTCGGGCATTCGGGCGGGCAGGTCGACGAGCGGGATGTTCACCGCGCCTGGGATGTGACCGGCGGCGAATTCCTCGGCCGGCCGCACGTCGATCAAGGTTACCAGGCCCGCGCGCAGCCGGTGGGCGAGTTCGTCGTGCGACACCGGCTCCAGCAAATCCCGCGCCCGGAAATAACTCTCGACAACGCGGTCGAGCTCCGCGCGGCCGCGTTCGGCGGAGCGGCAAAGCGCCATCAGCAGGTCCACCACGTCACGCGCGGCCAGACCGTAGAGCACCTGCTTGCCCGCGCGCCGTGCCACCACCAGCCCGGCGCGGCGCAGGAGCTGCAAATGCTGCGAGGCGTTGGTGACCCGCAGCTCCGACAGGCGCGCCAGGGCCTCCACGCTGCGCTCGCCCTGGGCCAGCAATTCGACCAGCTCCACCCGGTGGGGGTTCGCCAGCGCCTGGGCGACCAGGGCGAATTGCTCGAACACGGCACGCTTCGGATTGGGGGTTGACGGCATGATCCTATCAATCCAATGATACCTGGAATCTAGGACCGTGCGTGCGCGCCTGTCAACACAGACCGGCCCGGGTGCCGCCCGGCCGGCCAGGAAGGTCACCATGATCCTGCGCTCCTTCCTCCACCGCGACCCGGTTGCGGTCTCCTACCTGTTCGGCTGCGGCGGCAAGGCGATGGCCGCGGTGGTCGATCCGCTGGGGCCGATCGAGCCGTATCTGGAAGCCGCCGAACAAACCGGTATGCGTATCCGCTACGTGATCGACACGCATATCCACGCCGATCACCGCTCCGCCGGGCGCGAGCTCGCCGCCGCCGCCGGCGCGCCCTACGTGCTGCATGCCTCAGCCGTCACCGGGTTCCCGTTCCACGGCGCGGCCGATAGCGACGTGCTGGACCTCGGCAACGTGACCGCCGAAGTCTGGCACATTCCCGGCCACACCCCCGAACATGTCGCGCTGCTGGTCACCGACCACACGCGGGCCGAGGAACCCTGGTTCGTGCTGACCGGGCACACCTTGATGGCCGGCGATCTCGGCCGCACCGAGCTCGCCACCAGCGCCGAGGCCGGCGCGCGCGCCCTGTTCGCCAGCGCGCGGCGGTTGAAGGCGCTGCCCGACTATGTGGACGTGCTGCCGGGCGCCTATGCCGGCTCGGTCTGCGGCCGGCGGCTCAGCGGCAAGCCAAGCTCGACCATCGGGTTCGAGCGGCGCCACAACGAAGCGTTCGGAATCGACAACGAAGCCGATTTCGTGCGCTTCATGTTGGCCGAGATCCCGCCGCCGCCGCCGGAGGCCGCGGCGCTGCGTGCCGCCAACGCCGGCCGCGCGCTCGCGGTGGCCTGACACCGATGGACGCCGTGGCGTTCGCGCACCGACGCGGCATAAGCGCCAACCTCGGCCAGTTCGCGCTGCAGCCCGTGCAGGTCTTCTGCGTCGGCCTGACGGTCGGCATGGAGCGTACCGTGCTGCCCGCGCTCGCGCCGGAGTTCGGCGTGGCGAAGGGCGCCTACCTGTTCCTGGCCTCCTTCGTGCTGTCGTTCGGCCTGGTGAAGGGGGCGCTCAATTTCGTCGCCGGCAGCCTGTCGGACCGGATCGGGCGCAAGCGGGTGATGCTGGCCGGCTGGCTCGCCGGGCTGCCGAATTCCGTTGCTGATCTTCTTCGCGCCCAACTGGTGGTGGATCATTGCCGCCAACGTCTTCCTCGGCGTGAACCAGGCGTTTACCTGGACCATGACGGTGACCAGCCAGGTCGATCTGGCGGGCAGCCATCAGCGCGGCCTCGCGATCGGCATCAACGAAGCGGCGGGCTACGCGGCGGTCGGGCTGGCCGGGCTGGGCACCAGCTATCTCGCGGCGTTGTATGGGCCGCGCTGGGCGCTGCTGATGTTCGGCCTGGCGGTGATCGGCGGCGCGCTGATCCTGCTTGCGGGCGTGCGCGACACGCT
The DNA here is from genome assembly GCA_963832525.1 of uncultured Pseudomonadota bacterium. Classification (GTDB taxonomy): domain Bacteria; phylum Pseudomonadota; class Alphaproteobacteria; order Acetobacterales; family Acetobacteraceae; genus JAJZVS01. The sequence goes on along the minus strand of CAWHUC010000004.1, from coordinate 2,868,692 downwards.
CCCCTGGGTGCATGCCGAGCATGCGCAGACGGCACCGGCGGACAGCGCGCCGACTGCGATGCCGTACCTGGGGGGAGGTGTTCCTGCTGGTCTCCTTCCGGGACGCGACCTACCGCGCGCTGTGCCAGGGCGGGGTGGCGAACAAGATCGCCGATACGTTGGTCTGGGCGCTGTTCCCGGTCTATTTCCGTGCCCGCCACCTCAGCGTGGTGCAGATCGGCTGGCTCACCGGGATCTACGCCATGGTGTGGGGTCTGTCGCAGCTCTGGACCGGGCATCTGACCGACCGGATCGGCCGCAAGCCGCCGGTGGTCGCGGGGTTCTGCCTGCTCGCGCTGGGGATCGCGGCGACCGCCGCGGCGGACAGCGTGAGGGTGTGGGAGATCGCGGCGGCGGTCATGGGAATCGGCATGGCGCTGCTCTATCCCAACCTGATCGCCGCGATGGCCGATCTGGCGCCGCCGCTGTGGCGCGGCCGCGCGCTCGGAACGTATCGCTACTGGCGCGACACCGGCTACGCGATCGGCGCCCTGCTGCTCGGCGCGGTGGCTGACTGGGGCGGCGGCGTCGTTCCGGCAATGTGGGCCACCGCCGTGCTGGTGGCGCTTTCCGGGCTGTGGATCGCGCTGGCGGTGGGGGAGAGCCACACGCCGGTGCGGGCTTCTGGCCGGGCGGCATGAACGGGGCCGATCGGAGCCGATGGTTCGCCGTGGTCAGCCTGGCGGCGGCGCTGCTGGCTTGTTACGGGACCCTCGCTTTGCTCGGGATTCTCTCCGTGCTCGGCGTCTCGATGGCGATCAATGGGGCAGCCTGGGCCGGGGTGATTGTCGTCTTCGCCGGTCTGACCGCGTTCGGAATCGCGGTTGGCCTGCGCCGTCATCGGCGACCGGCGCCGGTCGTGCTCGCCCTTATTGGCTTCGCGTTGATCGCCTGGGCGATGCTCGACCACTACGACAGAGCCTTGGAAATCGCCGGTTTCGCCCTGCTGGCCGCCGCCACAGCGTGGGATTGGCGACTGCGGCGCCGGCGTTCGTCCGGCGGTCGATCGCTCGCGGCCCAGCCCGACTGTCCACTTGCTCTGACCCATGGAAGGAACCTCCGATGAGCGATGCACCCGCCCCAGCCGTCAACGGCGTCGATGTCGGCAAGCTTCTTGCCACCGTTGCCGCCATCAAAGCCCAGCCAGGTCTGGCGAATTTCGAATTCCGGGCCGAGACGGACTGGAAGAATGGCGGCCACAGCCGCACTCGGATCCAGAGTTTCTATGGTGCGGGCAGCGAGGATGCCAGTCGCGGCGCGCCCTTCGTGCTCGAGGGCGACGAGCCGCCGGTGTTGCTTGGCGGCAATGCCGGGCCGAACGCGGTCGAGATCGTGCTGGCCGGCCTCGCCTCCTGTCTTGCGGTCGGACTTGCCTACAACGCCGCCGCGCAGGGGATTCGGATCGAGGAAATGAACCTTCGCCTGGAGGGAGACATCGACCTGCAGGGCTTTCTCGGTCTCTCGGAGACGGTCCGGCCCGGCTACCGAAATATCCGGGTGAGCTGCCGCATCAAGAGCGACGCGTCGCGCGAGAAGCTGCTGGCGCTCGGCGAGTATGTCCAGAAGACCTCGCCGGTGCTCGATATCATCCGCAATCCCGTCACCGTCTCCGTCGCGATCGAGGCGTGACGCGGACACGACGACCGGATTCGTGGCCGGCCCCGGAGGATGCGCCGGCGGCGACCATAGGAGAAGCGCCGATGCATATCCTGTTCATCCTGAACGATCCGCCTTACGGCACCGAGCGGAACTACAACGCCCTGCGGCTGGCGCAAGCGGTGCTGAAACGGGATCCCGCGGCCGAGGTCACTGTGTTCCTGATGGGCGACGCGGTGATCGGGGCGCGCAGCGGCCAGAAGCCGCCCGAAGGCTTCTACAACGTCGAGCGCATGCTGCACCGGGTGCAGGCGAGCGGGCGGGCTCGCGTACTGCTCTGCGGCCCCTGCATGGACGCACGCGGGCTTGCCGACGTCGATCTGACCGAGGGCGCCGCGCGCAGCACCCTGGACGCGCTGGCCGAGGCGACGCTCGCCGCCGACCGGGTGCTGGTGTTCTGAGCCGCGGCACGGGACCTCCGGCGATGGCGATCGACGGCTTTTTCCCCGAGACCGAGATGCCGGACGCCGGCTGGTGGCGGGTGCTGTGGCCGGACCCCGCGGCGACCTTGCGTGCCCTTGGCGTGACGCCGGGACTGGCGGCGGTGGACCTTTGCTGCGGCGACGGCACCTTTACCGCCGCGTTGGCGCGCCTGACGGGAACGACGGTGCACGCCATCGATATCGACCCCGCCTGCCTGGATCGCGCCCGCGCCGCCGTGCGGCGGGACGGCGGGGGCGACTGCGCCTTCGCTCTGGGCGATGCGATGGCGGTGGACCGGCTGCTGCCGGGGCCGGTGGATTACGTCCTGCTCGCCAATGCGCTGCACGGCGTGCCGGACCAGCCGCGCCTGGCCCACGCGATCGCGGCGGCGCTGCGGCCGGGCGGGCGGCTCGCGGTGATCAACTGGCACGCCCGTCCGCGCGAGCAGACCGCAGTGCTGGGCAAGCCGCACGGTCCCGCGACGGAGACGCGGATGGCCCCGGAAGTGGTGGTCGCGCTGCTCGCGCCGGCGGGATTCCGGCTGGAGCGCATCGTGGAGCTGCCGCCATATCATTACGGGGCGGTGTTCATGCTTGGGTGTGGCTGACCTCGTCACTGCGGGAGAAAACCTCCTCCCCCTCGATCCGCCCATCGCGCACGCTGACCACGGAGCACGATGTCGGTGAAGAGGAGGTCGGACCGCCGTGCGCTGCGGTGGCCGCGAGCAAGTTGAGCACCTCCTCTGCGTCGGCGGCGATGGCTGGATTGAGCGCGACCTCGAGAGACAGGCACAGTCGCGCTCAAGGTGCCACCGTCTTGCGATCAGGCACCGGAGCATCATTCAGAGCTGGCCCCCAACCTCGCGTCCGCGGTGCCACCGCGGCTCCTTCGCCAACCTCCTGTTCGCGGGCATGATCGGTGGATGCCTCGGCCTGACGATGATCTGCGTTTTCGCCCACGGCTCGGCCGCACACGCGGTCGGGATCACTCCCAGGCGCTGGCAACGACTTAGATCAAGCGCGCGATTTCTCGCGCCGGCGCACTCGCGCGATCATCTGTTGGGGCACCTCCTGTGGGTGCGCGGCGTCTTGCCGACCTGCCGGCCAAGCGCGGCAGGGGCGCAGTCTTCGCTCGCGGGCGAGCGGCCTCACCACGCGGCTGGTCGCAAATGCAGCCGGGCGCACGCCGCGTCGTGGTCAAGGCGCGCTACGTGCCGATGCGCGCCGGGAGCCGAGCCGCCGCCGTGCATCTGCGCTACGTCCAGCGTGACGGCGTCACCCGCGACGGTTCCCCTGGCGCGCTCTACTCCGCCAAGGCGGATCGCGCCGATGGCCACGCCTTCCTCGATCGATCAGAGAGCGACCCGCGTCAGTTCCGCCTCATTGTCGCCGCCGAGGACGGCGCTGAGCTGGCCGACCTCCGCGCCTTCACCCGCGATCTGATGCGGCAGGTCGAGCGCGATCTTGGAACCACGCTGGACTGGGTGGCGGTCGATCACTTCAACACCACGCACCCGCACACGCACATCGTCATCCGCGGCGTCGATGAGGCCGGCGAGAACCTGGTGATCGCCGGGGCCTATCTCGCCCACGGCATCCGGGAACGCGGCTCGGAGCTGGTCACCCTCGAGCTCGGCCCCAAGAGCATGATGGAGCGACAGGCGAATCTCGTGCGCGAGATCGATCAGGAACGTCTGACCCGGATCGACCGCGCGCTGTTGCGCGAGGCCGGTGACGCGGCGGACGGGGTGATCGATCTCCGCCCTACCGCCGGGGATCAGCGCTCCGACTGCGACCGGCAGCTACGGATCGGCCGGCTGCAAGTCCTGGAACGGCTGGGATTGGCCGAGGAGATCGCCACCGCCCGTTGGCGCCTGGTTCCCGGGATGGAGGAGACGCTGCGCGACCTCGGCGAACGGGGAGACATCATCAAGACCATGCACCGCGCGCTGACCCGTCAGGGCGCTGAGCGGGGCGCCGAGCAGTTCGCCATTCACGGCGTCGGCGAGCCGATTGCCGCACCCATCACCGGGCGGCTGCTGGGGCGGGGGCTTGGCGGCGACGAACTGCGGGATCAGATCCACTTGGTCGTCGATGGCATCGACGGCCGGGTCCACTATGTCGAGGTCCCTGCCGTCGTCGCGGATGTCGCCAACGCGCCGACCGGGGCTATCATTGAGCTTGGCCCCAAACGCGGGACGCCGCGGGCCGCGGATTGGAACATCGGCGCTCTGGCGCGGGAGAATGGCAGCATCTATCGGCCTGCCGACCACCTTTCTGCTGCGCGCGCCGATCCCGGCGTCGCCGACCCGGACGCCTATGTCGAGGCGCATGTACGCCGCCTGGAGGCGCTGCGCCGGGCTGGCGTCGTGCAGCGGCTCGACGCTGACCGCTGGCGCATCCCCGCGGATTTCGAGCAGCGCGCCGCCCGCCATGACGCGGGCCGATCCCCTGCAGCCGCACTGCGCGTGCTTTCCGCGTTTGGCCTGGAGGCGCAGATCAGCAGCGACGGGGTGACCTGGCTCGACCGCCAACTGGTCGCCCGCGACCGGCTGCCGCTCGCGCAAAGCGGCTTCGGGTTGGAGGTCGGAGCCGCCCTGGAGCAACGCCGCCACCATCACCTCGCCCACGGCGATGCATGGCAGGACGCGGACAGGGGCGTACGCTATCATCGGGCCCTGCTCGCGACGCTGGAGCGGCGAGAGCTCGCCCGGGCTGGAACAGAGATGGCGACAGCACGGGACGTGCCGTTCCGGATGGCGGCTCCCGGGGAGACGGTGCGTGGGACCTACAGCGAGACGGTACAGCTCGCCTCCGGCCGCTACGCGCTGGTCGAGAACGCCCAGGAGTTCACCCTGGTCTCATGGCGGCCGGTGATCGAGCGCAGCCTTGGTCGCGAGGTCGTCGGGCTCGTCACCGACGGCGGGATTTCCTGGCAGATCGGTCGGGATCACGGCCTGGGGCTTTGATCACGCAACGACGTGCTCCGGGTATCGAGCGGTGCCCGAACAGTTCGAGCGATGCCCGAACAGTTGAAGAACAGGTTGCGCCACAGCGCCGCGACGGTCTCGAGCACGATGAAGGACAGCACCGACACCCTGGCTCCGCCCGGCGCGCGTTTCGCGATGACGGGCCCACCCGTGCGAGACGCAGCGATCACTTGCCGGCCCCGCTCGTCTTCCTTTCGTCGGCGATCAGCCGCCTCAGAGTCGAGAGCGGTACCGCCCCGAGCAGCAGCTTATGGTCGACCACGAAAGCCGGCGTGCCGGTGATGCCGATGATCTGGCCAAGTGCCAGGTTCCGGCGCAGCTCGGCATCGATCCAGGGCGCGCTCATCTCCTTGCGCACCACCGCCGGATCGAGCCCGACCTGCTTCGCTACATCGAGAAGTTTCGCCTCGTCGAACGGGCCGTCCAACCGGTACATCGCCTGATGGAACGCTGCGTAGCGCCCGTGCCGGGAGGCAACCAGCGCGGCGCGGGCGGCGGTCACCGATTGCGGCGACAGGATCGGATATTCTTTCATCACCAGCCGCAATTGCGGATCCGCGGCAATGAGCCGCAGCAGTTTCGGTGCCATCAGTTTGCAGAACGGGCAGCGATAGTCGAAGAACTCGACCATCGTGACATCGCCCTGCGGGTTGCCGAGCACGGGGGAGGCCCGGTCCTCGACCAGGTCCTCGTTGACCAGAACGGCGGTGGCGCGGGCGGTGTCCTTGCCGCGCCGTGCCGCTGGCGGCGAAGATTGCTGCGCCGCAGCCGGACCAGCGACCACCGCCAGGAGAATGAGAAGGAGTGCAAAGGCTGGGCGCGTACGACGCATGTTTTCTCTCAGTATTCCGTGAAGGGATCGGGAAAGCCGAACCTTCCGATAAACCCGCTCAATCCTGACCGCCGCATCCATCCGAGAGGTTCCACACCTCGACAACCTGCCGGCCGGAGAAGCCACGGCGGCGGATGAGGTACTTCCCCAGCCCGCCGTAAGCCTGCCAGCGCCAGCACCGGCAGCAGCATGGTCCGTGCTCGCGCGCATGGGTCATGGCGTAGTGGTATGCGGCTTGTTCCGCCCCGGCCAGCAGCAGCTTGTCGTCGCGCATCGCGCGCTGCGCGAGGCCGGCTGGGATGTCATAAGGATCCGGCGGAATCTCGGGAAAGGCACGGTACTTCCGCAGCCCCGCGATCTGGCTGACATAGCGCCCGAGCACCATCGGCGCGCAACAGGACCCTCGCAGGCGCGCCATCGGCGACATGGTGGCGATCGACGCCTGGAACGCCTCCGTGCAGTTGCTGTTCTCATGAGTGCTGAGGAAAGCGAAACGCTGGCGCAGCGCCTCCGGCACGGCCGTCGCGGCCAGTCCCCGGTGCACCCAGATCGGGATTGCAGTGAACGCGACGCCTGGAATCATCGCCAACACGCTGCGTCTTCGTATCATGTTGACACCGCTCCGATATTGATCCGACCGTGGCCGGGCGATTCCCGGTCGACGTCACGCAGCCCGACCTCCGCCGGCCCGCGACGCCGCGCTGGCCGGCCGTGCATCTCGCTCATGACCCGCCCGCCGTCTGCGCGAGACGATCGAACCCCGCCGCCATGGCGGCGAAATCGACGCCGGGACCACCGACGCCTGCCAGCAGGTCGCGGACGCGTCCGTGCGGCCCGAACGCATAGACGTAAGACGTATGCGTGATCGCGGAGACGGGATCGGGGGACCCCGGGCCGGTGGGTGCCCGGTACTGCACGAAATAGCGCTTTGCCAGGGCGGCCAGCTCCGCCGATGAGCCGCGCAGCCCGTCGATTTCCGGCGGTGGGCCGAACCCGGCCAGATAGTTCTTGAGCCGCGGCAGCGTGTCGTGAGCGGGATCGACGGTCACGAACAGGACCCGCATCCTGACCGCGCTCTGCCCCATCCGGCGCAGGATCTCCGCCATGTTATGCAAGGTCAGGGGGCAAACGTCGGGGCAGCGGGTGAAGCCGAAATAGAGCACCACCACGTCGCCCCGATAGTCGGCTTCGGTGACGCGCTTGCCGTCGGAGGACCGGCGCATCGTGAAAGCGAGTGGCGGAAGATCGCCGGCGACATCCGACCCCGGCGGGAATCCGGCCACGGCGGGCAACGGGAGGCCGGCGGACAGAGCCACCCCGGCGAGCAGGCCGGCCAGCCCGCGTCGCGGCAGCCGGACCCCGCTCGCCCATCGCATATCCGGCATCGATGCCGATCCGTCCGGCCGCGCGATCAACTTGCCGCTCCGACCAGCTTGCGCAGCAGGGCGACGCTCGACGAAGCATCCCACTGCACCGGCCCTTCAACCCGTCCCACCATGCGGCCCTGGCGGTCGATGATGACCGTGGTCGGGACCCCCGGTGCCTTCAGCGCGGTCACCATGCGTCCCTCTGGATCGAGCAGGACAGGCAGGTGCGCGATCCTGTTCTCGCGATAGAACGTCACCACGGCCTTGCGTCCTCCGGTATCGATCGAAACCGGCAGCACCACGATGCCGGCGGCCGCGACGATCCGCGCCAGTCGATCAAGCGCCGGCATCTCGGCCTTGCACGGCAGGCACCAGGTCGCCCAGAGGTTCAGCACGACGCCGTCACCGCGCCAGGCGGCGAGGTTGCGCGTCTGCCCTGCCCCGGTCGTGAATGGTGCTTTCGGCGCCGGTTCCGGCGGGACGAGTCGCCGCAGGGCCGCGGGCAGCAACGGCAGCGTGCCGGCGCGCGCCGGCAGGGCCAGCCCGGACAGCAGCCCGCCGCCAAGACCGGCCAGCGCGGCCCGTCGGCCGATCCGGCGCAGCAGTGGTGATCCGATCGATTGGATTGAAGAGACCATTCCCGCTGTTTGCTCCTTGCTGCGCGGCGCAGGTTCCGCCGTCATTCGCTTGTCCCCCCAGCCGCGACCCGCGGCGGCCCGGCCGCCTCGGCGAAGGCCCGCATCACCGCGTCCGCCGTCAGCAGATCGGGCAGCTTCACCCCCTGCGGTGCCCCCGGGCCATAGACCACGTCCAGCGGCACGCCATAGCGGCCGAAACTCTGGAGATACGCGGTGATCACCGGGCTCGGCCGCGTCCAGTCGGCACGCATCGCCACCACGCCGGACGCGCGCAACCGTGTGGCCACCGGGTCGCGATCGAGCACGGTCAGTTCGTTGACCTTGCACACCAGGCACCAGGCGGCGGTGACATCGACGAACACGATCCGCCCGCGCGCCACCTCGGCCGAGATCGATGCCTGATCGAAGCGGCGCCACGGCCCCGCGGGAAGCTGCCTCGCCGCGGCCTCCGGCGCGCGCGGCAGCACCGCAGCCACCGCAACCGCGGCGACCACCAGCGCCCCGGCTAGCCCGCCGGCCAGCGCCCGCGCCAGCCCGGCGTAGCGTCGCGCGGCGAGCACCGCCAGCAGCCCCGCCGCGAACCCACCCGTCAGCAGCGCCTGCGCACCGCCGCCCGCCCGAACCAGCACCGACAGCAGCCAGAGCGCGGTGCCGAGCAGCAGCAGCCCGAAGGCGAAGCGCAGCCCCAGCATCCACCGCCCGGGCCGCGGCAGCAGCGAAACAAGGCGCGGCACGGCGGCACCCAGCAGATACGGCGCCGCGAGGCCGAGCCCCATGGCGAGGAAGATACCCATGATCGCGATCGGCCCCCGTGCCAAGGCGAAGCCGACCGCGGTGCCGACAAACGGGGCCGAGCAGGACGCGGCGAGCAGGGTGGCGAACAGCCCGGTCAGGAACGCCGTGCCGCGCCGCGACCGCAGTTGCACGGTGCCGAGCCGCGTCGCCACGCCGCCCGGCAGGTCGATCTCGATCCAGCCCCACAGGCTCGCGGCGAACAGCACCGTGACCATGGTCATGGTGGCGAGGAACCACGGCTGTTGGAACTGGATTCCCCAGCCGATCGCCGCCCCCGCCTGCTTGAGCGCGATCAGCCCGCCGGCCAGCGCGGCGAAGCCAACCAGCACGCCGGCGGCGGTCGCCAGCAGGTCGATCCGCACCCGCCGCCGCTCCGCCCCCGCCAGGCCCGCGAGCGCGAACAGCTTGAGCGAGAGCACCGGCAGCACGCAGGGCATGACGTTCAGGATCAGCCCGCCGAGCAGCGCGACGGCCAGGATCGCCAGCGGCAAAATGGTCCGCCCCGGCCGCGCGGCGGCGGAGACCAGCCGTGGCGCCGCGTGGAAGGTGGCAGCGCCGCCGGTCCCGTCGGTCAGGGTGAACGCGAGGCGGCGCCCCGCCAGCACGCCCGCGCCATCGTGCACGCGCGGGACCACCAGGGTCACCGTCCTGCCCGTCGCCGAGGGTGAAAGGCTCGGCCGGCCGGGCGCGCCCTGCGGCAGGCCCTCGACGAACAGATCGGGATGCACGAGCGGCCGGCCGTGCATGGCCAGCCGCAGGATCAGCGCCGACCTTCCGTCCGCCGCGGGCGCGACATCCGCTTCGCGCAACGTCAGGCCAAGCTGCGCGAGGGAACCGGGGATCCGCGCCCGCGCCGCGGTGATCAGGACCGCTTCCGGACCGGGTAGGGCAAGCCCGGTCGGCAGGGTGAGGTCGAGGGCGGCGTGGTAGGGCACGCAGATCGTTTTGCAGGCCGAGTAGTTCACGTCGGCATGCAGAATCAGTGGCGCGCTGGGATCGGCCAGTCGGAGCGCGATCGGCAGCACCACCCCGGTCTCGTAGCCATAGGTCTGCAACCCATCCAGCGGCAACCGCCGCGGCGCCGGCCAGGACAGCGCGGCCGAACGGAGGTTGCGCGAGCCGGCCCAGGTGATCGAGGCCGGGATGCCCGCGGCCCCCGGCGTACGCCAGTAGGCGTGCCAACCGGGAGCAAGACGGATCTGCAAGCCGGCATCGACGGTGCTCATGGCGCCGGTCGCCTGCTCGGCGGTGATCAGCCGCACCGCGGCGTGCCGATCGCCGACCCATCCCGTCGCCGCGGCCCGGCCAGCAGGGGGCAGCAGCGCCATGACAATGATCGCCACCAGCGCGGCGGCAATGCGCGCGCGCCGGAGGTCCATCGAAAAGACGAGCCGACGCCCTGAGATCGGGACATTCGTCATCGCATCGTCCCACCCATGTCCATCCCGGGCGGAAGTTCCAGCAACACTCCGGCCAGAATGATGACGCAGACCCCGACCAACGCTTCGCCGATGACATTCCGTCGAAGCCGTGCTCTGGATCGTTCTCCTGAAGGGCCGATCAAGCCCGGCGTCAGCCGGAAGCAATTATGCGCGGCAATGCCCAGCAGCACGACGAACAGAGCGAGCTTGGCGAATGCGACGCGACCATAGTCAGTGCCGACGAGTGCGCCGGGACTGCCGATCAGGAGATATCCCTGGAGGCCGGCGGTAGCGGCCAGGGTTGCCACGCAAATGGCGCCCAGCCGGGAAAACCGGCGCGCCACCAGATAGGCATCGCCGAGGGGTCTCGTGGTGACGATGATCAGCAGGGGAACGAGCCCACCCAGCCAGAAACCCGCCGCACCTTATGGTCACGCCGATCCCCCGCGGGATCGCCATTATCCACGCGTGCGCCGCCGCTAGTCTGGACCGTGATCCCGCTGAAGCGCGCATTGACGTTCTCGGTGAACGTGATCACGACCCGCGGTGGAGCCGCCACAAGGACGGCTCCCGGACGAGGCATTTCGCGCACCGGAAAGGCGTGGGCGAAAGCCTTTCCTGGCCCGATCATCGCGCCGATGATCCCGCCCACCAGCAGGATCGCAGTGTGCGGCAGCCGTCGACATCCCGCGCGGCCAGCGCCGGATTCGGGCGCAATCGTCATCGTTGCCCTCCGGCTCAGTTCACGGTGCCGAAGACCACGGGCTTGCTGGTCCCGATCTCGTAGACCGGAATCGGTGTCGTCGGCATCCCGGCCATCGCCGGCATCCCGGGAACTCCCGACGGCATGCCCGGAATCGCAAGCCCGGTGATCGGCAGATGCGCGGCGAGCAGCTGCTTGATCATCGGCGCGGGCACGTGGCCTTCGATCACGTAGCTACCGAGTTTCATCGTGTGGCAGCCCTCGAGGGAGGTCGGCACGCCGGCCATTCGTGTGACGAGATCGAGCTGGTCGGTCGGAATCACCTTCACGGCAAACCCGTTCTGATCGAGGTAGTGCGCGTAGGCCTCGCAGCAGGTGCATTGCGGGTTCTTGTACAGCACCGCCGGGATCGGGGCCGCGACTGCCGGCACGCTGACAAGAATCCCGAACAGGCATGCGAGGCCGGTGCGAATCGTTGGCATCTTCATGGTGGTTTCCTTCAGTGGTTGGAGTCAGGCGACACGAATGACCGTCATCAGGCCGGTCGCCTGGTGCTCGATGACGTGGCAATGGAACATCCAGTTGCCGGGGTTGTTGGCAGCGAATGCGAATGTCACGGTCTCGTTCGGGCGCAGCACCACCGTGTCGCGCAGGTGGGGATAGCGTGCCGCCACACCGTTGCGCGACAGCACTGTGAAGCTGTAGCCGTGCAGATGCATGGGGTGCCACCAGCGCGTCTGGTTCTCGAGCGTGATCAGGGCTGTGCGGCCGAGGGGAATGGTGAAGATCGGCGCCATGCCGTCATTCATGCCGTGCGGACCTTGGATGCCCCAGATCGCGGAAGCGGGCGTGGGCTTGCCGTCAGCCGTCATGCCCATGCCGCCCATCATGCCACCCCCACCACCCATCATGCCGCGCCCGCCGCCCATGCCGCCCATCATCCCGCCGACGATGGTCAGCCGGTGACGCACCGGAGCACGGAGATCGGGCGCCGGTACCGGGTTGGGTTTCAGGATGGGCGGCTGGGCCGGCAGCCGCGGGTGCAGTCTCGGCTGGTTCGTGTAGGCAAGCTCCGTCAGCCGATACGTCAGCCGTCCACCATAGAAGTCGTCAGTCACCTGGTAGCGACTTCCAGGATCGCCGACCGTGTCCAGCAGCAAATCAACCCGCTGTGCCGGCGCGATCAGCACCCGCCCTCCCGCCGGCGCGAAAGGCTGCGTCACCGGCTGGCCGTCCAAGGCGACGACGACCACGCGATGCCCGGCGAAGCGCAGCGCCATGAACCGGGCGAGGCAGGCATTGACCAGGCGCAGGCGGATCCGCTCCCCGGCGCGCAGCGGAACATCCGTGCGCCGGCTTCCGTTGATGGTGACCACATTGCCGATCCGCCCGGCCATCGCCGCCTGCATGAAGGTATCGAAGCCCGGCAGCAGGATTCCGCTCGGCTCCAACTCCCAGTCCTGGAGGACCCAGAGGAGGTCGCGCTCAAATGCCGGTGGTTCAGGCTCCTCGACGATCAACGCGCCGGCCATGCCGCGACCCATCTCCGCAGCGGTATGCTCGTGCGGGTGGTACCAGAACGTGCCGGCGTCCGGGGGCGTGAAGGCGTAGGTGAAGGTGCCGTCTGGCGCGATCGGCTTCTGGGTGAGAAGCGGCACCCCGTCCATCGCGTTCGGCAGCCGGATGCCATGCCAGTGCACGGTGGTGCCTTCCGCGAGGCCGTTGCGGACGATCGCGCGGAATGGCTCGCCCTGACGCAGACGCAGCACCGGGCCGGGAACACGGGTGTTGTAGGCCCAGACGGAGGTGTGCGGCTGTCCGGTGCCGAGCAATGCAGCGGTTCCCGGGGCGGGCTCCAGGGAGTACGCAGACGCACCCGCGGAAGCGGCTGAGGCGCGCGTTCGGGGCGTCGCGGACCACAGCGCCGCCGCCGCGGAAAGTCCCGCGCCCCGAAGTGCTGTCCGCCGGGTCAGGGACGGCCATGGTGGCATCGACATGCGGAGGTCTCCTACGGGACGAGGGTCAGGACAGAGCGGCTGCCGGGCGCGCCGCTCGTGCTCTGACATGAACAGATGATTCAGCATGGGTCAGAGCACGAGCTTGTTCTGGTGGGCCGATTCAGCCGACGCCCGGCAGCAGGCGTCGGCATCGGACCACTAGCGCGGCTGTGCCACGAGCCGCAGATAGGGCTTCACGGTCTTCCACCCCGCCGGAAAGCGCTTTGCGGCCTCCGCATCGCTGAGTGACGGCGCAATGATCACGTCCTCGCCGTGCTGCCAGTTCACCGGCGTGGCCACGCTGTGCTTCGCCGTCAATTGCAACGAGTCGATCGCGCGCAGGATCTCGGCGAAGTTGCGGCCGGTGCTGGCCGGGTAGGTGATCGTCAGTTTCAGCTTCTTGTCGGGGCCGACGACGAAGACCGAGCGCACGGTCAAGGTGTCGCTCGCATTCGGATGGATCATGCCGTAGAGCCCGGCGATGCGCCGCTCGTTGTCGGCAATCAGGGGGAAATTGAGCGCGTGTCCCTGGGTCTCGGCGATATCGCCGGCCCAGGCGCGATGGTCCGCGAGCGGATCGACCGACAGGCCGATCACCTTCACGTCCCGCTTGTCGAATTCCGGCTTGAGCTCGGGCCACCTCGCCAAGCTCGGTGGTGCAGACCGGAGTGAAGTCCTTGGGGTGGGAGAACAGCACGCCCCAGGAGGTGCCGAGCCAGTCGTGGAAGCGCAGCGTGCCTTCGATCGTCTGCGCTTCGAAATCGGGGGCGGTATCGCCGAGTTGGAGGGTCATCACGAAAACCTTTCGGTGGTTGCCGTTTGGGTTGGCAGCTGGATTCGTCTGTGGACTTGCCAACGGGCTTGACGGCGGGATCGCGCGCCGGGACGGAGCCGTCCGGCTCGGTCCCGGCGCGCGGGCCGCGTCAGCTCTTCGCCTTGCCCGGCGCGGATGTGGCGGGGTGATGCGACTTGTTGTTTGCGCTTTCCATCATCCGATTGCAGTTGTTGGCCATGCGGGTCATGGCGGACATCATGCCCATCATCCCGCCGCCGTGGCTGCCCATCGTTCCGCCACCCATCATGCCGTGGCTCTGCGCGGCTCCGGCGCCGCCCATCATCCCCTGACCGCCCATCTGCGCAGGGGGTTTCGACGGTGAACTCGCCGGCGTGGGGGTCTGGGCAAGAGCGGCGGTGGCGACGCCGAGGGTCAGGACCGCCGTCGACAGCAGCCGGGTTGTTTGCGTATTCATCGAGAGGTCTCCTTGTCAGGATTGGGCCGTTCGGCCCGGACAGGTCAGGAAAACGTCGCGGGTTCCCGCTCGCGCGCGGCGGACGGGAACGGCGCGTCGTGGGCCGCGTCGTCAAGCAGCGCGGGAGCGATGGTGGTGAGCTTTGCGGCGGCGTCTCCGGAAGCCGCGGACGAGCCGTGTCTCCCCATGCAGAGTCCAAGCGCGCACATCGCCGCGCACGGGAGGATCGACAGCAGGATCGGCGCCAGGCCAAAGGCCACCAGCCACGGCCAGCCCAGTGCCGCTCCACCACCCGCCAGGGCGATGACGCCGAGCATCAATCCTCGTCTGCCGTGCAACCATGTTGGCAGGTATCTTGCGATGCCGGTACCGCCCGAAGCGGTGCCCGACGATCCCTGGCAGCACCCAGGGCCGGAGTTCGTGTTCACGTTGGATTCTTCCACCTCTGCCGGTGACACCACCTTGCAGCCCGCGACTCTGCAGTCCCACCGCCACCGCGACGCCAACGCGCCTCAGCCAACGCCGGAACGATCAGGCGCGAATGCAGCATCCATCGCATGGGAGCAGCCGGAGCCGCTCGCATCCATCATCGCCTCCGGCCGCGAGGCCGGTGGCTAGATCGACGGCAGGGGTCTGGGAGGAAGGGGGGCCGGCGCCACGCTGCGCCCCGGTGGCATGCCCGCCTGGTCGGCAATAAACGCCTGCAGCGTCCCAACCACTGGGCGTGCGACGAGGTCCCGGTCAGGCAAGGTGGCGGTCGGAACACAAGCCACCCGGCAATGCGCGCTACTCGGCATGGCGTGGTGGGCATGGCCCGCATCTGCGCAGCCGCCGTGGGCGGCTTGGCACAGGCTATGGCTGGTGGACATGCCGGCGGAGGCCATCGCCACCCCCGGGACAACCAGTCCCAGAGCGACGACCACGGCAACCACGAGACGGCGCAGCCAGTCCAACATGGTCGAGCGAAATAGCCCTTTCCGCGCGCCGGATCAACGACCGGACAGCCGGCTCACCGGGCGGGCTGATGAAAAAGCAGTCATGCCGGACGGCGGAGGCGGGAGGGCATGACTTGGGTCCCGGACCCAACTTCAGGCAGCCGTTTGTGTCCGGATCAGCAACCCCGACGCCACGGCCGTGCCAGCCGCCGCCGTGCCGGGCCCACCCGCCGCGGTCACGTCTCTCCCACGCTGACCACCCGCACGTTCTCGCCCGGGGTAAAGCAGGGATGACGCCGTATGGCGTGATCGTGGCGCACGGTGATTGTGCTGCCATCGGCCAGCCGCAGGGCGTTGTGACAATGCGAGATGTCCGCTTGGTCCGGCATGCAGTTGGTGTCGGTCAGCACGGTCGCGGTGGTCGCAACGGTGGGCGGCGTTCCGGCCATCGGTCACGATCGCCTGGCGGCGGCCGGGCAGCCGGATGCGCAGATGGATGCACCTGGGCACATGGCCGGTTCTGTTACCGGCCGTATCTTCCGCCCCCGAAGATGTATTTCGCCAGTGCGATGATGCCGAACATCACCAGCGCCAGGACCAGCAGCCCCAGCAGCCCCATGCCCCAGCCCATGCCGCCGTCCATGAAACCATTACCGAACATCTCGAATTCCCCGATTCACCTGTTGATCGAAGCGGCACTGCGACCGCGTGCCCAGAGGAGTGCCAGCGGTGGCACGAGCAGCCACTGCAACAGCGGCGCGAGCCCGGTGCCGAGGCCGGGCAGCACCGGCATCGCGGGCGCATAAGCCCATGCCTGCCGAACTACGACGTTCAGATGCTCGCTGTACACGGTGTAGCTGACGCCGAATGCCGTCGCGGCAAACAGCACGGGAATGAACCGCACCTCGGGCCAGTCGGGGGCCGCGGCGAACGCAAGTCCCAATGCCAGGGCACCCGCGGCGATGCCAACATCGCCCGCAGCACAATGCAACGCCGCGAGGGCGATCTCGCGCCGTGTCCCGCTCTGCCACAACGTGTAGAGCGGCATCTGCCCGAACTCCCACACCAGGTTGCCCGCGCCAGCGGCCAGCAGATAGCGTCGCAGCACGGAAAGCCACCTTGTCGCGACGGTCTGCCCGTTCATTGCGCGACCCTCCGGTCGTCGTCGCGCCCGCCGAGCCGAGGCACCCAGCGCGGCACACGCGCAGCGTAGACGTCCCACGCGGCGCCGAACGTCTGTTGGGCCTCCCGCTCCTCGGCATGCGCGAGCCGCACGTACATGAGCACCAGAACCGGGAACATCGGCAACGTCAGGATCGTCGGCCATTGCAACAGGAAGCCGAACATGATGACGATGAACGCGACGTATTGCGGGTGCCGTACCCTGGCATAGACACCCTCCGTCGCCAGCCGCCCGCTCCGTTGCGCCTGATACAGGACCCTCCAGGCGGAGGACAGCAGGATGAAGCCCCCGAAGATCAGCACGTCGCTCGCAATATGCAGCGGACTGAAATGCGGATTTCCCTTCCAGCCGAAGATCGTGGACCACAGATGCCCGCTGTCGTGCGACATCAGGTCGGCATGCGGATGCAGCCTGGTGAGCCAGCCGGACAGCAGGTAGATCGTCAGCGGAAAGCCGTACATCTCCGAAAACAGCGCCACGATAAAGGCACTGAAGGCGCCGAAGGAACGCCAGTCGCGCGGAGTGCGTGGCTTGGTGAAGCTGAAGGCGAAGACGATGAAGATGGCCGAGTTCAGGATGACCAGCACCCAGAGCCCATAGGCGCCCTCCTGCGTCATGATCCGCCTCCCTTGTCATCCGCCCCGCCATGGCCGCCGTGCCCTTGATGCATGAAGAGATGCATCAAGGGGCAGGCCGCCAGCAGCAGGAACGGCGCCGCCGCCAGCAGATGCGCCTGGTGGCCGGTCAACAGCAGACCCGCCGCCACCAGCATCAGGAAGCCGAAGGCGAGGCCGCCGCGCGTGCGCAGGAGAGGCACGCGCGCGTGCCCTCCGCCAGCGCGGCTTCCGTGGTCATGGGATGGGAGCTGCGCCATCTGTGCATCCTCACATCATGCCGCGCGGGCCGGTCATCAGGGCGTCGGCGGTGCGCCGCTGCGCCGGCGTGAGCACGCGGTAGAGCGCGTCCGTGGGACCGGCGAGCCCGCGCAGCGCGGCCACGCGCGCCTCCAGCACGGCGGTCTGCTGATGCAGGCGTTCCGGCAACGGGCCCGCCGCGATGACCAACGGCATCTGGGCGCGCATCGGCCCGACTTTTGCCGCCGCGCCCTTCAGCGCATCGGCGAAGGCGGTCCATGCCCGGTTCTGCGCCGGCGTGATGGCGAGCTCGGCCTTGAGGAAGGCGATGCGGCCGGCGATATGGTCGAAGCGCATCATGCCGGCGGCTGGCCCGGCGCCAGCCTGCGCCATCATACCGCCCATCATGCGCATCATCTGCATCATCTGCGCCATGGCGGGCATCCCGCCGCCCATCATCCCCGCGCCGCCGCCCGACGGCCCGCCCATGCCGGACGGACTACCCGGCATCGAGGCGGAACCACCAGTCGCACTGGGGCTGGTCGGGACCGTGGCCCCAGGATGATGGGCGGCGTGATCGGCGGCGCTCTGCGCCCGCGCACCGGTTGCGACCAAAGCAAGCGCCAGCGCGGCAATGCCGGCGTGGCGAGATATCCTGTTCATGATGTGATGTCCTCTCCCGACGCGAAAGTCGGGCATGGCTGATGGGAGGCGGGAAAGGTTTCCACGCCGCACGATAGGGACTCGAACCGAACGCGCCAGCCGGGCCGCGTGCGCGACCCGACCGGCGGCTCAGGCCGTCCGGCGCGGTGGCGGAACGATCGGATGCTGCACGAGGCCGCCTGGAAGGAACGTCGGTTCCGTCACGAAGCCCGAGGACCGTCGCGCCGGCGGCGCAAGGAGCGCTGCTCCGGCGGCGAGCGCACCAGCCGATACCCCGGCGCAACCGGGACCAGGGCACATCCCGGCGCCGTCGGGGCAGCCGTCGCCACGGCATGGCGCAACCGGCCCCGGACCCGGCGCGACGGCAGGCCCGAGCGACAGAACCGCCCCGATCGCCGGCCCGGGCAAGGACGCCGCCCGGGCCGACGTGGCGCCCCAGACCGAGACGCCGACGAGCAGAAGCAGCAGCGCCAGCAGCGCCACTCCCCAGCCCATCCCGTCACGCCTGCCCGATCGCATGGCCCCGTCCTTCGCCGATCACGCGACAGATTGAACCGGATGCCGCCGTCGGCATTGATCTGGGTCAATAGCTGGTCCGAGAGCCCTCCTGCGCTACCTCGGTGGCATGCCGGTCCCACTTGGTGCAGGTTATCGGAGCGGAACATCTGGCACGGTGACGCGCAGCGCACCCCGGAGCGGACGCTCCTTCCGCACGAGCATCTGGAAATGGTGCCCGTGCTGGAGTATCGGCCGCTCCAGCGGGATGCGGTTGACGATGTCGCACACCACACGCGCGCCCTGCGCAACCATTATCCGCGCGTGATCGGGCCAACGCCTTCCGTCGATGCGCCAGGCGTGGGGCCTCATGGTGCCGGTCAGCGGCGCGCGATACATCCCGCCACGGGAGCCCGGGGAAGGCCGCAAGCCGCCGCTCCGGCCGTCAGGTACGAAACTCCAAGCCATCGGCGGTCGGGTCGACGACAGTTCCCGCGGTGCCGTCCAGGATTGCGCCGGCATCCTCCAGCCGCCCGATTCCGGCCTTGTGTCCGGCGTCAGTGGCGAAACGGATGGCGCTCTCGATCTTGGGCCCCATCGAACCGGCGTGGAACTCGGACCGCCGCGCTTGCAGGCTATGCGGGTCCGCGCGGCTGATCGCCCGTGCCTGTGCGGTGCCGAAGCCGATATAGGCGGCCTCCACGTCCGTCAGCATCATCAGCATGTCCGCGCCGAGGCCGATGGCGAGCACGGCGCTGGCGCGATCCTTGTCGACGACGGCTTCCGCGCCGACCACGGTGCCATCCGCCTGGCGCGTGCATGGGATGCCGCCGCCGCCGGTGCAGATCACCGTCACGCCGGCGTCGATCAGCACCGACACCACCGGCTGCTGTAGGATCTCGAGTGGCATGGGGGAGGCCACCACCCGGCGCCAGCCGCGCCCGTCCGCCGCCACCTGCCAACCGCGCGCAGCGGCCAGCCGGACGGCCTCAGCCTCTCCATAGACCTGGCCGATCGGCTTGTCCGGGCTGCCAAAGGCGGGATCAGCCGCATCGACACGCACCTGGGTCAGCAGAGTCGCCGCCTGCGCGCCGGGCGGGAGATGGTTGCGCAGCTCTTGCTCGATCATGTAGCCGATCATGCCCTCGCTTTCGGCGTCCAGCACGTCGAGCGGATAGGCACCGTCCTTCGGCCCCGCTTCCGCTTGCAGCGCCAGCAACCCGATCTGCGGGCCGTTGCCGTGGGTGATCACCAACTGATGTCCGGCGGTGATCAGGCTCGCCAGGGAGGCCGCCGCACGGCGGACATTTGTCCACTGGTTCCCGGCGGACATCGCCTCGCCACGCCGCAGCAGCGCATTGCCGCCGAGGGCCACCACCAGGCGCATTGCCTATCCCCCGATGGTAGCGACGAGAATCGCCTTGATCGAATGCATCCGGTTCTCCGCTTCGTCAAACACGATCGAGGCGGGCGACTCGAAGACCTCGTCGGTGACCTCCATGCAGTCGATGCCGAAGCGCGTGGCAATGTCCCTTCCCACCGAGGTCTCGCTATTGTGGAACGCCGGCAGGCAATGCATGAACTTGATGTACGGGTTGGCGGTTGCCGCCATCACCTCGCGTGTGATCCGGTAGGGCGTGAGAAGCTGGATCCGCTCCGGCCAGGCAAACTCGTCCTCGCCCATCGACAGCCAGACATCGGTATAGAGAAAGTCCGCGCCGCGCACCGCCTCGGCCACGTCGTCGAACATCCTGAACTGCCCGTTGCTGGTCGCCGCAAGGCTGGTCATTTGCGCGACGAAGCTGTCCTCCGGCCAAAGCGCGCGCGGGGCGGCGATACGCATGTCGAGGCCCACTTTGGCGGCACCGATGGCCAGCGAACGGGCGACGTTGTCGCGTCCGTCGCCCAGGAACACCAGGGTCATATCCGACAGGTGCTTGTGGCTGAATTCCCGCATGGTCATGAAGTCAGCCAGAACCTGCGTCGGGTGCGCCTCATCGGTCAGGCCGTTGTAGACCGGGACGCCGGAATGGCGCGCCAGCTCCTCGGCCAGGTTCTGGCCGAAGCCGCGATACTCGATCGCGTCATAGATGCGGCCCAGGACCCGGGCCGTATCCCGCATCGACTCCTTGTGCCCGATATGGCTGCCGCTCGGCCCGAGATAGGTGACGTGCGCGCCCTGGTCGTAGGCCGCCACCTCGAACCCGCTGCGCGTGCGGGTCGAATCCTTCTCGAAGATCAGGGCGATGTTCTTGCCTTTCAGGCGCGGCTGTTCATAGCCGCCATATTTGGCGGCTTTCAGTTCGGTCGCCAACCGCAGCAGGAACCGTATCTCGTCCGGCGACAGCTCCTCAAGCGACAGAAAGCTGCGACCGCGCAGGTTGATCGGCATCGTCGATACTCCTTCAGATCGGATCGCGCCGGATCGGGCAGGTCATGCAGTGACCGCCACCGCGACCGCGGCCCAGCTCGGCGCCTTCGATTGTGATGACCTCGATTCCCGCGCGACGCAGCAGCGTGTTGGTGTAGACGTTCCGGTCGTAGGAAATCACCACGCCCGGCTCGACAGCGACGACGTTGTTGCCGTCGTCCCACTGTTCGCGTTCGGCCTCATAGCTGTCGCCGCCGGTGGCAACGAGACGAAGCCGCTTCAGGCCCAGCGCCGCACGCACCACCTCGACGAAGGGCTCCGTCTCCTCCGCGACGTCCAGCGTCTCCGGCGCATGCCCGGGGCGCAGTGTGAAGGTGCGCAGCCGGTCCACCACCGCGGGATACAACGTCGCCAGATCAGGGGCACAGAAAGTGAAGACGGTGTCGAGATGCATGAAGCTGCGATCCCGCGGCATCAGTGCGGCGATGACCTGCGTGATGCTGCCGGAGGCAAACAACCGCCGTGCGAGCAGGCCCACCGCATGCGGCGTCGTGCGCTCGCCCATGCCGATCAGCACCAGGCCATTCCCGAGCGGCATCACGTCGCCGCCCTCCAGCGTCGCCGCCCCGGTGGTCTTGGCGATGCCGTCCCACCAGGTCTCGAAATGCGCGGCGCGAAAGCGCGGATGGAATTGATAGACTGCGGCCATGTTCAGGGCTTCCGGTCGCCGCGCCGGCCAGAACATCGCATTGATCGAAACCCCATTACCGATCCAGCAGGAGCTGTCGCGCGTAAAGAGCTGATTGGGCAGCGGCGATAGCACGAAATCATGTGGAGCCAAGCTGCGGCCGACCAGACCCTGTGGCATGAACGGCAGCTCGGCACGGGTAATGCCGCCCACCAGGAGCGTGGCGAGCTGCGCGGCCGGCATCTCGACCAACCAGCCGGTCAGCTCGTCCATTAGATCGGTTCCGACTGTCTCCTGGCACACGCGATGGTGCAGCAGCCATTGGCGTGCCTCGGTATTCTGCATTGTTTCCGCCAGCAGTGTGCCGAACTCCAGTACCTCGGCCCCGCGGTCGCGCAGCGTATCGACGAAGGTGTCGTGCTCCTGGCGGGCGCGCTTTACCCACAGCACGTCGTCGAACAGCAGGCTGCGGCAGTTCTCGGGTGTCAGCCGCTGCAGGCTGAGGTCGGGGCGGTGCACCAGGACTTCGCGCAAGCACCCCACCTCCGAATAAACTCCAGGATCGCTCATGTGGATCGAACCTTGCTGGATGGGTCAGGACAGAGGGGTGATGGCGCCGGTGTAGATCAGCCAGGCGGCGGTCACGCCCGCCACGATCAGGAGCACTGCGATAAACGCCTCGATCGGATGGAACAGCCGTGCCTTACCCTGGCGTCGGGCGATCGCGTAGAAGATGATCCCCGGGGCGTAGAGCATCGCAGCCATGAACAGGTAGGTTGGGCCGGCCGCGTAAACCAGCCAGATTCCATAAATTGTCGCGACCGCGCCGATCAGCAGATCCTGTCTCTGCGCGCCGGCGTCCCCGGTCAGTGCCAGCTTGGCAGCGTACACGCCTGAGAAGATATAGGGCACCAGGATCGCCACCGAGGCAATCGAGAACAGCGCCTGATACGTGCTGTTCGCGAACAGCGTGATAATCAGGAACAACTGCACCAGCCCGTTGGTAATCCAGAGCGATATGGTGGGCGAGCCTTTCTCGTTGGCATGACCGAAGAAACGCGGCATCGTGCCATCGCGTGCGGCGATGAACGGGATCTCCGCAGCCAGCATCGTCCAGCTCAGGAATGCCCCGAACACGGAGACGACGAGGGCGATGTTGATCAGACCCGCGCCCCATGGACCGACGACATGTTCGAGCACGCCGGCCATCGACGGGTTCTTCAGTGCCGCCAGCTCAGGCTGCTTCATGATGCCGAGCGATAACAGGGAGACCAGTGCGTACAGGAACAGGCTGATCAGGAAGCCACCGATCGTCGCTCTGCCAACATCGCGCCGCCGTTCGGCGCGCGCGGAGACGACGCTCGCCCCTTCGATCCCGATGAACACCCAGAGCGTGACGAGCATGGTGCTCTTCACCTGGGTCAGCACCGAGCCGAGTTCCCTTGGTCGCGAGGCCAGTGAAGTCCAGCGTGAACACGTTGGTGTGAAAGGCGAGCATCACCAATACGATAAACAAGCCGATTGGCGCGACCTTCGCGATCGTCGCCACGATATTCACGAGCGCCGCCTGCCGCACGCCCGAGAGAACGAGCGTGTGGATCACCCACAGGACGATCGACGCGCCGACAACGGCCTGCCATGTGTTGCCGGCGCCGAAGGCCGGGTAGAAGAACGAGAGGGCGCTGAACACCACGACCGCATAGGATACGTTGCCGACCCAGGCGCTGATCCAGTATCCCCAGGCGCTGTTGAAGCCGATGAACGGACCGAATCCGGCCTTGGCATAGGCATAGGGGCCGGCATCCAGCTCCGGTTTGCTGGTCGACAGTCTCTGATACACCATGGCCAGGGCCAGCATGCCCACGCCGGTGATCGTCCAGCCGATAATGATCGCCAGGGGTGCAGCACCGGAGGCCATGTTCTGCGGCAGGCTGAATACGCCCGACCCGATCATGGAGCCGATGACGAGGGCCGTCAGCCCGCCCAAACGCAGCCTACCGGACGGTGTCGTCGAGCGGCTGACCTGTGGTGCTGCGGCCGCAGCAGCAGGTGGTGCCAATGCGGTATTGGCCATGATCCGGTCCTCCGTGAAAACCGGGATATTCGGACCCCGGCCCGGTCGCATGATCTCGTCCTTCGTCGATCACGCGCGAGACTGGACCACGCGCCGCCACCCGCATTGATCTGGGTCAATACCCGGCGTGGAAGCCGATGTAGGCTACCTCGGTCATCATCCCCGTCGCCATGTGGTACAGGTTATGACAGTGGAACAGCCAACGCCCGGGATTGTCCGCATCGAAGGCGATCCGTACCGTCTGCCGCGGCGGGACCAGAACGGTGTCGCGCAGTGCGCCCCGCAGCGGGCGGCCTTCCAGCGCCTGCACCTGGAAATGATGCCCGTGCAGATGCATCGGATGCGCCATCGCGGTATGGTTGACGAGGTCGAGCGCCACCCGCTCGCCCTGCGCGACCGCGAGCGGCACATGATCGGGCCACCGCTTCCCGTCGATCCCCCAGGCATAGGGCATCATGCTGCCGGTCAGCCGCACGTGCAGGACCCGATCGGGCCGGCGCGGCGGCAGTGGGACCAGAGCCGCGAGCCGCCGCTCGAGCGACAGATCGACCGCGCCGACGGGGCGGGTGGCCGTTCCCGCCACTTTGCCGATCGCCGCCCCGGACGTGGCGAGGACGATGCCGGTCCGCTGGCGGTCGCCCTCGCGCTGCGCGAGCACGGGGAAGGCGCCGCCGCCGGACGGCACCCGCAGCAGCACATCGGCCCGCTGCGCCTGGGCCATCGGAAAATCCCTGACCGACACCGGCCGCACCGGATCGCCATCGACCGCGACCACCTGGCCCTGGAGCGCACCGAGGCTGATCCAGAAAGCGGTGGAGGTAGCGGCGTTGATCAGGCGCAGCCGGATCCGCCCGCCGCGTTCCACCCGCACCACCTGTGGATCGGCCAGGGTGCGGTCGTTGGCGAGATAGGCATCGTAATCGACATCGTTCAGGTCCGGCGCTGCGGCATTCCCGGACGAGGTCCCCGTCGGCATGGCCATGTCGGACATCCCCGGCATGGACTGCCCGCCCGTGGCCCCCGCGCCGCGGGTAAGACCCGTGAGGATCTCGCGCGGGTCGCGGAAGGTGAAGTCATGCAGCAGCACGATCACCTCCTGCGTGTCGGCGCGCGCGTCCTCGGCGGTGCGTACCGACGAGCGGGGCTGCCATCAACATCTGCTCCTGCAGACCGTGATGCGAATGCATCCAATGCGTTCCGGTCCGCGGGACGAAGCTGTAGCCCTGCTCTCCCCCGGTCGGGATCAACGTCTC
Organism: uncultured Pseudomonadota bacterium; assembly: GCA_963832525.1. Taxonomy (GTDB): domain Bacteria; phylum Pseudomonadota; class Alphaproteobacteria; order Acetobacterales; family Acetobacteraceae; genus JAJZVS01. The sequence goes on along the minus strand of CAWHUC010000004.1, from coordinate 2,844,066 downwards.
GAGCTTGGTCTGGGTCACGCCGTCCTGGCGCACCGGCGGAGTCTGGCCGTGCCAGTGGATGATGGTCGGTTCGCCGCAGCGGTTGCGCAGCGCCACGGCGAAGCGCTGGCCGGGGTCCAGCACCATCCCGGGGGCGCCGCTGTCCTGGAGGATGCCGAACACGGATGCGGCCTTGCCGTTCACCTCCAGGTTGCGACGGGAAACGGTCAGCGGCACCGCAGCGGCGGCGGCCGCAGGGGAAACGGGCAGCGCGCCGAGCGCGGCCGTTGCGGTGGCGGAGGCCAGCAGCCGGCGGCGGGGCAGAATTGGGATCATTTGTTCTCTCCGTTGCTGTGTCTAGCGGGTCATGCGCCCGATGGAGTCGACCAATTCATCCACCTTGTGACGCTGGTCGACGACGTCACCGGAGGCGAAGGCGGCGGCGACGCAGTGGCCGACATGATCGCGCAGCACCTGCTCCTCGACCTTGTGCAGCGCGGCGCGCACGGCCGCGATCTGGGTCAGGACGTCCACGCAGTACCGGTCCTGCTCGACCATGCGCAGCAAACCGCCGACCTGCCCCTCGATCCGCCGCAGCCGGGCAGCAACGGCCCGTTTGGCTTCTTTCTGCATATCTGGGGTGCCCCCTTGATACATTACCCTAGTGGGGTATATAGACCTGGTGTCTGCCCACTGCAAGCGTGGCGCGGCCCCGACGAGGCCTCGATAACGGGAGAGCATCATGGATGAGCACGAGCACGGACATCTCGCCGGCGGCGTCAGCGCGGCGGAGCCGGCCGCGCGCGATCCGGTCTGCGGCATGACGGTCGATCCTGCCACCGCGAAGCATCGTTTCGCGCACGCGGGGACCAGCTACGTCTTCTGCAGCGCCGGATGCCGAAACAAATTCGCCGCCGACCCGGCCCGCTACCTGACGCCGAAGGCCGAGACCCCACCCGTTGCGCCAATCGCGCCTGGAACCATCTACACCTGCCCAATGCACCCCGAGGTGCGCCAGGACCATCCCGGCGCCTGTCCGATCTGCGGCATGGCGCTGGAACCGCTCACCCCCACTGCGGAGGCCGGGGAGAACGCCGAACTCGCCGACATGCGCCGGCGCTTCTGGGGCAGCCTCGCGCTGACCGTGCCGGTGCTGGCGCTGGCCATGCCGGCCTATGTGACGGCGTGGCATTTCGAACGTCTGGTCCCGTCGGTCTGGTCGAACTGGATTCAGCTGGTTCTGACCACGCCCAACGTGCTGTGGGCCGGATCATTCTTCTTCACCCGCGGCTGGCGCTCGGTGGTCAACCGCAGCCTCAACATGTTCACCTTGATCTCCCTCGGGGTAGGCGTGGCCTACGTCTTTAGCATCATCGCCACCCTGCTCCCCGGGATGTTCCCGGCCGGGTTCCGCGCCGCTGACGGCTCGGTCGCCACCTATTTCGAGCCTGCCGTGGTCATCACCACGCTCATCATCCTTGGCCAGGTGCTCGAACTGCGGGCCCGCGATCAGACCGGTGGAGCCATTCGCGCTCTGTTGAACCTCGCGCCGAAGATCACGCGGCGACTGCGGGCGGACGGGACGGAGGAGGAAATCCCGATCGATCGGGTGCAGGTCGGCGATCGGCTGCGGATCCGTCCCGGCGACGCAGTGCCGGTCGATGGCACGGTGGTGGACGGCCGCAGCGCAGTCGATGAATCGATGGTTACCGGAGAATCAATGCCGGTGGCGAAGGAGTTCTGGTGAGAAACTGATCGGCGGCACAGTGAACGGCACCGGCGCGCTGATCATGCACGCGGAGAAGATCGGCGCCGACACGGTGCTGGCCCGCATCGTCACCATGGTGGCCGAGGCGCAGCGCTCGCGCGCGCCGATCCAGCGCCTGGCCGACATCGCCTCGGGCTATTTCGTGCCGGCGGTGGTGGCGATCGCGGTGGTGTCCTTCCTCGTCTGGGCGGTCTGGGGGCCGGCGCCGGCGCTGGCGTTCGGGCTGCTCGCCGGCGTCTCGGTGCTGATCATCGCCTGCCCCTGCGCGCTTGGTCTGGCCACGCCGATGTCGATCCAGGTGGGCGTGGGCAAGGGCGCAAGCGTGGGCGTGCTGATCAAGTCCGCCGAGGCGCTGGAACGGATGGAGAAGGTCGATACCTTGGTCGCCGACAAGACCGGCACGCTCACCGAAGGCAAGCCGCGGGTAACCAAGATCGTGCCCGCCGCAGGCTTCACCGAGGACACGCTGCTGCGGCTGGCGGCGAGCCTGGAGCGCGCCAGCGAGCATCCGCTCGCCGCCGCAATCGTGCGCGCGGCGAAGGAGCGTGGCGCGAGCCTGGCAGACCCGGCGGATTTCGAATCGATCACCGGCCAGGGCGTGCGCGGGCGGATCGACGGGCGTCTGGTCGCGCTCGGCAACGCGCGGCTGATGGAGGATGCGGGCGTGACGCTCGGCGCGCTGGCCGGGCAGGCCGATGCGCTGCGGGAGGCCGCGGCGACCGCGTTGTTCGTCGCGGTCGACGGCAGTCCGGCCGGGGTGATCGCGATCGCCGACCCGATCAAGGAAAGCGCGCGCGCCGCCCTCGAAACATTGCGGGCCGAGGGGATCCGGATCGTGATGCTGACCGGCGACAACCGCCGCACCGCCGAGGCCGTGGCACGCCAGCTCGGCATCACCGACGTGGAGGCCGACGTGCTGCCCGATCAGAAGCACCAGGTGGTCCGCCGGTTGCGCGCCGAGGGGCGTGTGGTGGCGATGGCCGGCGATGGCGTGAACGACGCGCCGGCGCTGGCGGAGGCGGATATCGGCATCGCCATGGGCACCGGCACGGAGGTCGCGATGCAGAGCGCCGGCGTGACCCTGGTGAAGGGCGACCTGATCGGCATTGCGCGGGCACGAACTCTCAGCCAGGCGACCATGCGTAATATCCGCCAGAACCTGTTCTTCGCGTTCGTCTACAACGCGGTGGGCGTGCCGGTCGCGGCGGGGGTGCTCTATCCGTGGTTCGGCATCCTCCTCAGCCCGGCGATCGCGGCGCTGGCGATGGCGCTGAGCTCGTTCTCGGTGGTGATGAACGCGCTGCGGCTACGAAGGCTGCGTCTGTAATCTGCGTGGACCAAGATCGAGGCGGACATTGATGCAGATCAACCGGCGGCAACGCATGGCATGCCAGAAGGCGCGGCGAGGTGGACACGATGCCGGCGGATCCGATCGACGACCCGGACGACACGGCTCCGGCCGACCCAAGCCCCGCGTCGCCACGGGCGGACCTTGCGGTGCGGCGCGCGCTGGTCGCCGATCAACCCCGCTTTCTCGGCTTCCTGACCCGCCGCCTGCGCGATCGCGACACGGCCGGCGAGGTGTTCCAGCGCTTCGTCCTGCATGCGCTGGAACGCAGCGGCGACATCCGCGACCCAGGTGCGGTGCACGGCTGGCTGGGTCGGGTGCTCGCCTCCACCCTGGCCGACCACTACCGGCGCGCGCACCGGATGCAGCGCAATGAGCGCGCGGTGCGGGAGGCGGATCTCGCCCGCCTGATCACCGACCTCGAGCACGACGACGCAGCGGCAGCTTGCGTCTGTTTGCACCTGCTGCTTCCCGGGCTGCGGCCTGCCTACGCCGAGCTGCTCCGGCGCGTCGATCTGGAGGGGGAGCCGCGCGCGCAGGCGGCGGCGCAGCTTCGTATTGATATCAACAACCTGAACGTTCGCCTGCATCGGGCGCGTCAGGACCTGCGCCGGCGGCTGATGGCGTTCTGCCTGACCTGCCCCGAGGACGGCTTCCTCGCGTGCCGATGCGAGGGGGCGAGCCGCCTGTAAAATCGCCGGCGCTGCGTGCTGAGTGCGTGTAAGAATCCGGGGAGATCGACGTCCTTATTGCGCGTGGGCCAGACCGGCCCGCGACCGACGAGGACAGGAGATCCGATCATGGCCGCAACCAGAACCGCCACCACGACGCCCATCACCGGCGCGCCGGGTCTGCCCGGACCAGGGCTTGCCTGGATGGAGCACCAGCCGCGCGCTGTTCTTGGCGTCGGCGCCGCATGGATGCAGGCCGGACAGGAATGTTTCCGCGCCGCGTTCGACTGTCAGCAGCGCATGATCGCGCTGCTGACGGAGCACGGCACGACGGGGCGGCCACCCGACCTCGCCGCCCTACAGGCGGAGATGACCGATCTCGTCCTGCGCACGGCGAGCGAGCAGGCCGACGCCTGCTGCCGCTTCCGGCAGGAGCTGCTCACAGCCTTCGCCCCCGCCATGGGCGCCCCGGCGGCGGATGACCCGTCCAACCAGACGGACGCTGCGCCGCTGCCGCCGCGCAAACCCGCCGCGGCAGCGCCCGCAGCATGAAAACGGCCCGCTGGCTCCGTCGGCCCGTGGGCGCCTTCCGTTCCATCTGGAGGACGCGATGGACCAGGCCTTGGATCTTCCGAAGAGAGACCCCCGGCGCGCCGGAACCCGGCCCGGACCAGTCAGGCAGGAAACCGGAGGTGCCGCCGCATCCCGAAATGCTGCGCCGGCGTCGTGACCCGGGCATGCGCATGCTCTGCGCGCTGCTCCGCCGGGGCATTCACAAGGGCCAGCTTCGCGTCCTCGATCCGCACGGCAACCGGCATGAGTTCGGCGTCGGCCCGCCGTCGGTCACGATCCGCATCGCAACCGGCGCTGCGGCGTGGTGGCTCTGCCTGAACCCCGATCTTGCCCTCGGCGAGGCGTATATGGATGGCAGCCTGACCGTCGAAGCGGGCGGCATCCACGGACTGCTCGACCTCCTGCTCCGCAATATCGGCCCGGGGCGCCTGCACTGGCTGCCGCGCCTGCGCGCCGCGGCGCAGCGCCTGCGGCATCGCTTCGGGCGCGGCAACACGCTGCGGCGGGCGCGGGCGAATGTCGCGTATCATTACGATCTGTCGGACCAACTCTATCAGTTGTTTCTCGATGCCGACCGCCAGTACTCCTGCGCCTATTTTTCATCGCCCGAGGACTCGCTCGAGCAGGCGCAGGACCGGAAGCTGCGCCACATCGCGGCCAAATTGCTGCTGTCGCCCGGCCAGCGTGTGCTGGATATCGGATCTGGCTGGGGCGGCCTGGCACTGCATCTGGCCAGGACGGACGATGTCGATGTGACGGGGATCACCCTGTCGGTCGAACAGGCCGCATATGCGCGCCGGCAGGCCGAGGCCGCCGGTCTCGCCGATCGCGTACGATTCGCCCTCCAGGACTACCGGGATGAAACCGGGCGGTACGACCGGATCGTGTCGGTCGGCATGTTCGAGCATGTCGGGGTCCGGCATTATCACGAATACTTCACCCGCATCCGCGATCTGCTCGCCGAGGACGGTGTTGCCCTGGTGCACACCATCGGCAGCGTGGACGGGCCCGGTGCCTTCAGCCCCTGGATCGACAAATACATCTTCCCCGGTGGCTACATCCCGGCGCTGTCGGAAATCGCCCCGGCGATCGAGCAGTCCGGCCTCTGCATCACCGACATCGAAGTGTTGCGCCTGCACTACGCGGAGACGCTGAAGGAGTGGCGGCATCGCTTCATGGCGAACCGCGCGCCGGCAGCCATGCTCTATGACGAACGCTTCTGCCGCATGTGGGAGTTCTACCTGGCCACCTGCGAGGCGGCGTTCCGCCACAACGGCCTGGTGGTGTTCCAGATTCAGCTGAGCAGGCGGATCGACGCGGTGCCGCTCACCCGCACCTACGTCGCCGCGCGGGAGAGCATCGGCGTCGATCGGCATCACCCTTGATCTGGATCAACGCAGGATGCGCCCGTCGTCCCTATATACCCCGGGTGGGTAACAGGAGGTCGAGATGAACTGGCTCACGCAGAACTGGATCTGGATCGCAGTCGCAGTCGGAGGGTTCTTCCTGCTGACCCGCATGCGCGGCATGGGTGGCATGGGCGGGTGCGGCGGCGGTCATGGGGCAGGCGGTCACGGGAACAGCACCACGATGCCCCCGGACGCAAGCGGCCCCGACCCGGGCGCCACGATCGACGCGGTCAGCGGACATGCACTGGCACCGGGCGGCACAGCGGCTTCGACCGTATTCCACGGCCAGGCCTATTATTTCGAAAGCCGCGAGAACCGTGATGCGTTCGAGAGCGACCCCGACAAATATCTCACGGCGACGCCGCAGGCCGGACGGACGCTCGCGACCGCCGGCGATCGGCCGCGTCGCCATCACGGTTGTTGATCGCACCGGCGCGAGGATCTCCCCATGCTCTCCTCCCTTCTCTGGTTCAGCCTGATCGCCGCCTTCTTCTTCCTGATGATGCGCGGCGGCTGCGGGTCCCATGTCATGGGTCACGGACATCACGACCATGCCGGCGGTACCGGCGGGTCGGGACCCAGCGGCGGGGCCGCCGCCGCGACTGCGATCGACCCGGTCTGCGGCATGCAGGTCGAGACCGCAACCGCGAAGACGTCGGTCTATCGCGGCACGGCCTACTACTTCTGTTCCGCGCAGCATCGCGATGCGTTCGAGAACAATCCCGATTCCTATCTGAACCGCTCCGTCCCCGTGGCGGGGCAGCAGGAGACCCAAACCCATGGCTAACGGTCTTCGCGGCGCCGTCATGACGGCCGAACTGATCACGCGGGTCCGACGGGCCCCGCGGATCCCGTTGGTTGCTTTCGGACTGGCACTCAGCCTGTTTCTCGCCATCACCTATGTCCTGTGCATCGGCCACTATCTGGTCTTCCTGGGGCAGAAGCTCGGCTACCAGGTGTTGCTGCCGCTGTTTCTGCCCGGCTTCACCTGGCTGAGTTGGGGCGGGTTCTTCATCGGCCTGATCGACAGCCTCGCGTACGGCTGGTGCACGTAGCCCTGATCTTCGTGCCGCTCTTCAACTATTTCGCCGTGAAGTTCGAGCGATGACCGAGGCGCGCGAAGCTGGTACCGGGGCGCCGCCCTGGAGCCTCGATCAACCCTTCCACGCGGGGCTCGCGCGGCTGACCGGCGGCTTGTCGCCGCTTGCCCTGCGGTTGGCGTTCGCCGACTGGGCGGAGCACCTCGCGCTTTCGCCGGACAAGCAGGTGGCGCTGGCCCTGGCGGCAGGACGTCTCGGCCAGGAGCTGGCGACGGCCGGCTGGGAGTTGCTGCGGCGCCTTGCCGGAGCGCCCGCGCCGGCGGCCGCGGCAGATCGGCGCTTCGCCGGCCCGGCGTGGCAGGCTTGGCCTTTCGACCTGATGGCACAGAGCTTTTTGGCCACCGAGGCGTGGTGGCGCAGCGCGACGGCGGGCGTGCCCGGCGTCGGCCGGCACCACACCGACATCGTGAGCTTCGCCGTGCGTCAGGCGCTGGACATGCTGGCGCCCACCAACCTCCCCTGGACCAACCCCGAGGTGATCGCCGCGACCGCGCGGGAGGGCGGGATGAATTTCGCGCGCGGCGCGCTGCACGCGCTGGAGGACGCGCAGCGCCAGTTGGCCGGCCGGCCGCCCGCCGGGGCCGAGGCATTTGCCGTCGGACGCAACCTCGCGATGACACCGGGCAAGGTGGTGCTGCGCAACCGGCTGATCGAGCTGATCCAGTATGCGCCGACCACCGACCGGGTGCGGCCGGAGCCGATCCTGATCGTGCCGGCCTGGATCATGAAATACTACATCCTCGATCTGTCGGCGGAGAATTCGCTGGTGCGCTGGCTGGTCGCGCGCGGTCATACCGTGTTCGTCATCTCCTGGAAGAACCCCGGGGAGGCCGAGCGGGATCTCGGGATGGACGACTACCGCCGACTCGGCGTCATGGAAGCGCTCGACGCCGTACGCGCCATCGTGCCGGAGGCACCGGTGCATGCCGTGGGTTATTGCCTCGGCGGCACCCTGCTCGCGATCGCGGCGGCGGCGATGGGCCGCACCGATGACCGCCGGCTCGCCAGCCTGACCCTGTTCGCCGCGCAGACCGATTTCACCGAGGCGGGCGAACTCACCTTGTTCATCGACGAGGATCAGGTCCGCTTCCTGGAATTGATGATGGAGGAGCACGGCTATCTCGACGCGCGGCAGATGGCCGGCGCGTTCCAGCTGCTGCGGTCGAACGATCTCATCTGGTCGGCCATGGTGCGTGGCTACCTGCTCGGCGAGCAGGAGCCACTGATCGACCTGATGGCCTGGAACGCGGATACCACGCGGATGCCCGAGCGGATGCACTCGGAATACCTGCGCCGGTTGTTTCTACGGAACGACCTCACGGAGGGACGGTTCGCGGTGGACGGCCATCCGGTGTCGCTGCGCGATATCCGCGTGCCGGTGTTTGCGGTGAGCACGACCACCGACCACGTCGCGCCCTGGCGTTCAGTGTACAAGATCCAGATGCTGACCGACGCCGACGTGACCTTCGTGCTGTCGAACGGCGGCCACAATGCCGGCATCGTCAACCCGCCCGGCAACCCGCACCGGCATCATCAGATCGCCACCCATCGCGAGAGCGAGCCGTATATCGACCCCGACGCCTGGCAGCGGAGCGCGGTCGAGATGGCCGGATCCTGGTGGCCCTGCTGGGGCGACTGGCTGGCACGGTACTCCGGTGCCGCAGCCGCTGTGCCGCCGTCCATGGGTGCCCCGGAACACGGCTTTGCCCCGGTTGCGGACGCGCCCGGCACCTACGTGTTCGAGCGATGATCCCGGCCCGGCCCGCCGAACCGATCACCGTCGTGGGCGCCGGCCCGTCGGGCCTTGCCGCCGCCATCACCCTTGCGCGCGCCGGCCGCGCGGTTGTCGTGCGCGAGTGGCACGACACCGTCGGTCACCGCTTTCACGACGATTTCCAGGGCCTCGAGAACTGGAGCGACCCGCGGGACGTTCTCGACGAGCTGCGCGAGACCGGCCTCGGAACCGAATTCGATGCCTATCCGCTACAGGAAGGCACGGTGTTCGATCCCGCCGGGGCGGCCCATCGCGTGCGTGGGGCGCGTCCGCTTTGCTACGTGATCCGGCGCGGCTCCGCCGACGGCACGCTCGACACCGCCCTGCTGCGCGTGGCCCGCCGCGCGGGCGCCGAAATACGTTTCGCTGACCACGTGGGCGAACTGGAGGGGCCAGGCATCCTGGCCGGCGGACCGCGCACCGCCGACGGGATCGCCGTCGGCTACCTGTTCGAGACGGATATGGAGGACGGCGCCTGGCTCGCTCTCGGCAACCGGCTGGCCCCGCTCGGCTACGCCTATCTTCTCGTGGATCGCGGACGCGGCACCCTTGCGACCTGTCTGTTCACCGGCTTCAAGCGGCAATCGGACTACCTCCACCGCACGGTCGATTTTTTCCGCGAGCGGACCGGGCTGGCGATGCAGGCGCCGCGGCCGTTCGGCGGCTTCATGAACGTGCGCCTGCCGCGCCACGCCGTTCAGGGCGGTCATCCGGTGGTCGGCGAGCAGGCAGGGTTTCAGGACGCGCTGGCCGGCTTCGGTCTGCGCTACGCACTGCGATCCGGCATCCTGGCCGCGCGCAGCCTGCTGGAAGGCGGTGATTACGAGACGCTGTGGCGACGAGAGCTGCGCCCGGCGCTGACCACGGGTGTGGTGAACCGGCTGATCCTGAACGCGCTCGGCGAGCGCGGGGAACGCATGGCGGCAAAGCGGCTGGCTGGCGCCGATACCGGCGCCGTCCTGCGAAGGTTTTACCGACCCTCGCTCTTGACCCGCATCCTGTTTCCGCTGGCATCCCGGCTCTATCGCCGTCCGCTCGCAGACCCTAGCTGCGATCATCACGACTGTGACTGCGTCTGGTGCGCCTGTCGCGCAGAAAATAAGCAGCACGCATAGGAGAGAACGAATGGAAGTCCTCGATCTGACCGGCCGCAAGGGACTGGTCGTCGGCATCGCCAACGAACACAGCCTGGCCTGGGCGGCCGCGCAGCATTTCCGCAACGCCGGCGCCGAGCTTGCCGTCACCTATCTGAACGACAAGGCAAGGCCCTTTGTCGAGCCCCTGGCACGCGCGGTGGAGGCGCCGATCTTCCTGCCCTGCAACGTCGCCAACGCCGGCGAGCTCGACGCGGTATTCGACGCCATCCGCAGTTCCTGGGGGCGGCTCGATTTCCTGTTCCATGCGATCGCCTGGGCCCGCAAGGAAGACCTGCACGGCCGGCTTGCCGACTGCTCGGCCGAAGGATTTGCGGAATCGATGCTGGTCTCCTGTCATTCCTTCATCCGCATGGCCCATCTCGCCGAGCCACTGATGGACAAGGGCGGCAGCCTGATCACCCTGACCTATTACGGTGCCGACAAGGTCGTCGATCACTACAACGTCATGGGACCGGTGAAGGCGGCACTGGAAGCCTCGGTCCGCTACCTGGCGCACGAGCTGGGGCGCAAGAACATCCGGGTGAACGCCATCTCCGCCGGGGCGGTGCAGACCCGCGCCGCCTCGGGGATCGATCATTTCGACGAACTCATCAATGAAAGCACGCGCGCCGCCCCGCTGCACCGGCAGGTGGAGTCCTGCGAGGTGGGTCGCACCGCGCTCGTGCTGGTGAGCGACTACACCTCCGCCGTGACCGGCGGGGTGCTGTACGTCGATGCGGGCTTCCACATCGAAGGCATGGTCTTCCACTGATCTCGAAGGAGACGACGATGATTGCCACCGATCCGGTTTGCGGCATGACAATCTACAGCCCCAAGGCCGCGGCTTCCGCGACCTGGGAGGGGCAGACCTTCTTCTTCTGCTCGGCCCAGTGCCATCAGACCTTTCTTTCCGATCCAGCTCGCTATGCCGAGCGGACGAAAGCGGACGCGCCCGCCGCGGGGAACGCAATCCCCCGCGGAGATAAATCGTGACCGCCCGCCCGCCGTTCGATCACCGCCCGCGTCACGAGCACAGCTCGCCCTTCTTCTGGCCGCTCGCTGCCGGCGTTGAGCTGGAGCAGGAGGGGCTGCAACTCTTTCGTGACAATCTGAAGTTCCTGCACGAAGCAAAGATCGATGAAGCGCCGGAACCGCCGGCCTGGGCAACCCCCAACCGGGTGCGGCTCGACCTCGATACCATGAAGCTACGCGAATTTTCCTCCGATGCCGGCCGGCAGGCCGACGGCATTCCCGTCATCATCGATGCGCCCTACGCCGGGCACAGCGCCACCATCGCCGATTACGCCAAGGGGCAAAGCCTGGTCGAGACCTTAGCAAACGCGGGGATCGGACGTCTCCTGGTGACGGACTGGAAGCCGGCGACCGAGCAGATGAAGGAGTTCGACATCGACAAATACCTGGCGGAGATCAACGTCGCGATTGACGATCTCGGCGGCGCGGTGATCCTCGTCGGCCTGTGTCAGGGCGGCTGGATGTCGGCCATGTACGCGGCGCGCTTTCCGGCCAAGGTGCGGGCGCTGGTGCTGGCCGGATCGCCGATCGACACCCACGCCGGCAACGGGCCGCTGAAGCGCATGGTGCATGATCTGCCGCCCTCGTTCTACGATGAAATGGTCGCGGCGGGCGGCGGCCTGATGCGCGGGCAGACCATGCTCGCGGGTTGGAAGAACATGCATCCCGGCGAGCAGTACCTCGGCAAGTTCATCGATCTCTACGAACATGTCGAGGACCCGAAATACCTGAAGCGGACCGGGACGTTCGAGCGATGGTACGAAAACCCGATCGACCTGCCTGGCCGCTACTACCTGCAGGCGATCAACCTCCTGTTCCGGGAAAACCGGTTGGCGCACGGAACCTTCATCGCACTTGGGCGCCGGATCACGCTGCGCGACGTCACCTGCCCGCTCTATCTCCTGGCCGGGGCGGCCGACGACATCACCACCAAGGAACAGGTGTTCGCCGCGGCGAAGCTGGTCGGCACTTCCCCCGCGCAGATCGCGCAGGCCCTGGCACCGGGCGGTCATATCGGTCTGTTCATGGGCAGCCGCACCCTGACCGAAAGCTGGCCTCCGATTGCCGCCTGGCTGCTGACCAACGGCGCCGCCCGGTCGCGGCCGGTCTGAACCCGGAAACAAACAATGGAAATCAAGCGCGAGCATCAGATCAACTTCTGGTACATCATCGCCGCCGTGCTGGGCGTGATGCTACTCCAGGGCCTGCTTATCCAGCCCACCCACATCAAGACGATCCCCTACAGCGAGTTCCTCGACCTGCTGCACAAGGGCCAGGTCACCAAGCTGCAGGTCGGCAAGGACGAGATCACCGGCGCGTTCATCAACCCCGCCGACAAGAAGGTGCCCCATTTCGCCACCGTGCAGGTCAACCCCGCGCTGGCACGGGAGCTGGCGAACGCGAAGGTGACTTTCGCCGGCGCACCCGGTCCCGGCCCGCTCGAGACGCTGCTGAGCTGGCTGGTGCCCGGCCTCGGGTTTGTCCTGCTGTGGATGTTCCTGATCCGGCCGATGGCGGGCGGCCAGGGCATGGGCGGCATGATGTCGGTCGGCAAGAGCCGCGCCAAGGTCTATGTCGAAAAGGGCGTCAGGGTCACCTTCGCCGACGTCGCCGGGGAAGACGAGGCGAAGGAGGAACTGCAGGAGGTCGTGGAGTTCCTCCGCAACCCTGAAGAGTACGGCCGGCTTGGCGCGCATGTGCCGAAGGGTATTCTGCTCGTCGGACCGCCCGGCACCGGTAAGACCCTCCTCGCACGCGCCGTCGCCGGGGAGGCCGGCGTGACCTTCTTCTCGATCTCCGGTTCCGAGTTCGTCGAGATGTTCGTGGGCGTCGGCGCCGCAAGGGTGCGCGACCTGTTCGAACAGGCGCGCAAGCAGGCGCCGGCCATCGTGTTCATCGACGAGCTCGACGCGCTCGGCCGCGCCCGCGGCGGGGTCTTCCCGGGCGGCGGCCACGACGAGAAGGAGCAGACGCTGAACCAGTTGCTCACGGAACTCGACGGATTCGACAGCAGCGTGGGCGTGGTCCTGCTGGCGGCCACCAACCGGCCGGAAGTCCTCGACCCAGCGCTACTGCGTGCGGGGCGGTTTGATCGGCAGGTGCTGGTGGACCGGCCCGACAAGACCGGCCGGCTCGAGATCCTGCGCATTCACGCCCGCAAGGTCCGCCTGGCGGCAGATGCCACGCTCGACCAGATCGCCGCAATGACGCCGGGCTTCACCGGTGCCGATCTGGCCAACCTGGTCAACGAGGCGGCATTGCTGGCAACGCGGCGCAAGGCGGCCGCCGTCACGCTGGAGGATTTCAAGCAGGCGCTCGAGCGCGTCGTCGCCGGGCTGGAGAAGCGGAACCGCCTGCTCAACCCGCACGAGCGCGACATCGTCGCCCATCACGAGATGGGCCATGCTCTCGTCGCGATGGCCTTGCCCGGCACCGATCCGGTCGAGAAAATCTCCATTATTCCGCGCGGGGTCGCGGCACTCGGCTACACGATGCAGCGCCCGCTGGAGGACCGCTACCTGATGGATCGCGACGAGCTGCGCGATCGCATGGCCGTGCTGCTCGGCGGGCGCGCAGCCGAGAGCCTGGTGTTTCCCGCGGTGTCCACCGGCGCGGCCGACGATCTCGCCAAGGCGACCGAGATCGCCCGCGGCATGGTGCTGCGTTTCGGGATGGATACGGAGCTCGGACTGGTGGTCTATGAGGCGGAAGGGGCATCCCCGTTCCTGGGCGGCGCGGCGGGCGCCGATTTCCGTCCTCGCCGCTACGGCGAGGAGACCGCCTCCGGGATCGACGCCGCCGTGCGCAAGCTTCTTGCGGAGGCGTTCGCCCGTGCGCGGGAAACTCTCGAGCGCAACCTCCCGCTGCTTGACCGTAGCGCCAAGGAGCTTCTGGCCAAGGAGACGTTCGGCGTCGCGGAGCTCAAGGCAATCCAGGACCAGGTTCAGGCGCTTCCGGTCGACAAGGGCCTCCGAGTGGCGGCGATCACCACCAGCCAACCGGGCGGGGGCGCCTGAGCAGGACACTTATTCACCCGCCGGCCGTTGGGTACCGTCCGGAGCGCGACCAGCCTCATGCTGGATCAGCAGGATACCGATCGCTGTCATTGCCAGTCCACTCAGCGCCGGGATGCTCGCCGGCTCGTTGAAATAGGCGGCGCCGAGCGCGAAGCCGATGAACGGCACCAGAAAGCTGAAGGCATTGGCCCGGCTGAACGGAACCCGTTCCAGCAGCATGAACCAGAGCCAATAGGCAGCCGCGGTCCCGAACAGCGCCAGGGCCAGGAGGCTCGCCACAAAGGTCGGGGACCAGATGATCGCCGCAGGACGCTCGCGAAGCATGGCCATGACGCCGAGCGGCACGGCCCCGAACAATGTCTGCGCCGCCATCGCCACCAACATGTCCACCTGACCGGAGAGCCGCGTGATCAGAACGTTGCCCGCCGCCACACCGAGCGCGGCGAGAGCGATATAGGCCACGCCCCAGGCGAAGCCTGCTCGACCCGCGCCGTCGAGATGCGGGACGCTGATGACGACGATCCCGAGAAACCCGAGCCCCAGCCCCAGCCGTTGCCATCGGCCCAGACGCTCGCCCAGGACGAAATAGGCCAGGACGGCGGCGATCAGCGGCTGCATGCCGGCGATCACCGTTGCCAGGCCCGGCGGAACTGACGGCTCGGCGTTGAACATGCCAAGAAAGCCGAAAGTGGTGATCGCGACGCCGATCCCCGCCAGCGCGCCCCAGATCCGGAGATCCCGCGGCAGCTTGCGGCGTAGCAAGACGGCCAGAAGCGCGAGCACTGCCCCTGCCACCAGGGCCCGCAGGGCAGCGAACAGAAGCGGCGGCGCGAACGGCCGACCGAGGGTGATCAGTGGATAGCAGCCGGCCCAAAGGATCATGACGCCGAGCAGCGCGACTACATGCCAGGGACGCATCGCCGCCCGAGCGACTGGCGCCGCCGCGGCCGGTTGCTGCAGGCGCGGCTGGGTCACGCCCCGGCCGCAGTCAGGCGCAGCTTCGTGTTCATGTGTTTGCCATCATGCAGATACGCGATCTCGGCAGTCGTTCCAGGACGCAGGAGATGCAGAAGCGCCCGCAACTGGTCCGCCCCGATCACCATCCGGCCGTTGACCGCGAGCAGGATATCACCCGGCTTGAGCCCGGCTTTGCCGGCCGCGGAACCGGGCGCGACAGCGGTGATCATGGCCCCCGCCGGCAGCTCCGCCTGCAGTCCGGCCGGCATCGCCGCGGGGTGATCGGCCACAGCGACGCCCAGATGGCCGCCTGTCACCTTGCCATAGCGCAGCAACTGATCGGCGACATTGCGTGCCATGGCAATGGGAATCGCAAAACCGATGCCGACATTGCCGCCGCCCGGAGCGATGATCGCGGAATTGATCCCGATCAGGCGGCCTTGGCTATCGATCAGTGCTCCGCCCGAATTGCCGGGATTGATCGCGGCATCAGTCTGGATGAAATCCTCGAAGCCCTCGATGCCGAGGCCGCTGCGCCCCAACGCACTGACGATACCGAAGGTCGCGGTCTCGCCGAGACCGAACGGATTGCCGATCGCCACCACATAATCGCCGATTTCGATGGTGTCGGAGTTGCCGGGCGATAGCGCGACGAGGCCCGGGGCGTTGATCGCGAGCAGCGCGATGTCGGTGGCCGGATCGGAGCCGATCAGCTTGGCGTCGAAGCGCCGACCGTCGGCCAGGGCAACGCCGATCCGCTCCGCACCGCGGACGAGATGATTGTTGGTGAGAATCAGGCCCCGCGCCGCATCGATGATGACACCGGAGCCGGCCCCGATGACCTGCCGCTTGGCCGATCCCCCCCGCCCCGGGTATTGCCGGAACCGGGGCTCGGACGAGAACGGGTTGCCTTCCGCCGATGCGGGCGCCAGGACCGTCACGCTGACTACCGCGGGCATCGCCGCGCGCAACATCGGTGCCAGGGTCGGCAGCCCGCGCGCCTCCGCGGAGGTGGTGGGCGGCATCGATGCGATCGGGGTCGAGAGCGGCGGCCCGGGAAGCGGCAACGGTGGGGTCCGCAGCCACCAGCCGGCGGCTACGCCGACCGCGAGCAGGGCCGCAAATACTGCGATCTTCCGCGTCATCAATCCTCCTGGCGCATCCGGCGGCGTGATCGGGTGGATAGAGCAGCGTGCGGCGCCAGGGATTGATCCACGTCAACACACCCGCCGCGCTATGGCCCCCATGACGCGAGTTGCCAGTTGGCCACCTCGTGCTCGCCCGGCACCCAGGGCGGCAACGCCAGCAGGAACACCGTCCCGAGCGCTTCGGCATCGGGCTCGTACAAGGCCCGAAGTGCGGTCAGTTTCGCCTCGACGATATGATCTCGCGACAGGTACGGCCCCGCGGCGGCAAGTGCCGCGATCAGCCCCGCGAATGCGACCGCCGGCAGCCGCTCCTGCCGCGACGGTGACCGTTGCGCACCGAAAACCGCGGCGGTGTGCGCCAGCGCGTGCCGACCCGCGGCGAAGGTGAAGCCGGCCTGGTCGCGCAGCGTCCCCTCGGCGCCCAGCATCAGCAGCGCGCTCGCATCCACCATGGCGGTCAGCGCGGCGAGCCAGGACTGGTTGGCATGCTGGGACCGAAAATAGGCCAGCATGGGATAGGACAGGTGGCTTTGCAGCAGATCGAGAGCCCATTCCTCCCAGCCCGCGAGCCGCGCTTCCAGCCGGTCGGGATTGCCGCCGGCGCGGCGGAGAAAGCCAACTGCAGAGGGCGGCGAACCGGCCCGCGCGTCAAGCAGCAGGATACGAAGCTCGCGGCTGGCATAGGATTGGTAGAGCGTCGGCAGATAGCCGATCACCAGGCCGAGGAAGCTGAGGCCCGCGCCCGCTTCAACCACCATGAGATAACCCGCGAGCGGTATCTGCGGCGGGCTCGTACCCAGGGTGAAAAAACTGGCGGCGCTGAAATAGAGCTCGGTCGCGAAGCCCGGCGGCGCCGCCCCGCCGGCCGGGACGATGGAAAATTGCAGGAGAGCGAAGGCGACGATCATGCCCGACGCCCAGGCGCCCAACAGCATGAGCAACACGAGGGGGCCGTAGATGCCGAGCCACCCCTCCAGCCTGCGAGCGGGGCAGGCGATTCGCGCGGCGCCGGCGAAGAGGCGCCAGCCGCCACCGAGCAAGCTGCGGGTCAGCAACGGGATGGCGCGCGCATGGCGGGCGACCACCATGGTCCGGACCGCATCTGCCAGCACCAGGGTCAGCAGGCCGATGCCGAGAAGCGCTTCACCGATGCGCACCATCCCGCACCCCTCTGTCGCCGATCACGTCCGAGCCGACCCGCGGCAGGCGCAGCTCCACCCGCAGCCCCCCGCCCGGCCGATCGGCAAGAAGAATGTCCCCGCCGTGGGCGCGCGCCGCGGCCCGGGCGATCGCCAGCCCCAGCCCCACACCGCCCGTGTCGCGGCTGCGCGAGGGATCGAGCCGGTGGAACGGTTCGAACACCCCCTGTCGCTCGGCTTGAGGGATGCCCGGACCGCGGTCCTCCACGACGATCGTCACCGCGTCGGGCGATGCCTGCACACTCACCTCCGCCGCGCCGGCGTAGCGGATTGCGTTGTCGATCAGATTGCCGACCGCCCGGCGCAATGCCATCGACCGGCAGTCGAGCACCACGGATTCGACGGCGAGCAGGCGCACGGGCCGGCCGGTGTCGGCCATGTCATCGACCATGGCGCCGACCAGCGCGGCGAGATCGGTTCGCTTGCGCGGCTCGCTCGCTGCCTCGTCGCGGGCGAGTTGCA
The DNA here is from genome assembly GCA_963832525.1 of uncultured Pseudomonadota bacterium. Classification (GTDB taxonomy): domain Bacteria; phylum Pseudomonadota; class Alphaproteobacteria; order Acetobacterales; family Acetobacteraceae; genus JAJZVS01. Next base: position 2,826,493 of record CAWHUC010000004.1, on the reverse strand, counting down.
AGGTCGCCGCGATCATCGCTTCCAACTCGGCGATGGAGCCCAGCATGCGTTCCCGCTCCTCACCCTCGGCGAGGGATTCGGTACGAAGTCGCAGCAGCGTGAGCGGCGTGCGCAGATCATGCGACAACGCCGCCAGCAGGCGCGTGCGTGCCGCGATCACGCCTTGCACGCGCGTTTGCATCTCGTTGAAGCCACGGGCGGCCTCGCGCATTTCGACGCTGCCGGCCTCGGCGATCGGCGGCGCGTTGACGTCGCGGCCGAGCCGGTCGGCGGCGTCCGCCAGCAGCGCCAGCGGTGCCGTCACCCGACGCATCGCCCACACCGAGCTCAGCAGCACGATCGCCGCCATGCTGGCGAGCGCGGTGAGAAAACGCCAGGAGGCCGGCGCGCCTGCCTCCGGAAGGGTCGCGGCGAAGCTGAGCCACTGTCCGTCGTCGAGACGCATCACCGCGGTGAGCGTGCGCCAGCGCACGAAATCGCCCATCATCGATGCCGCCATCGGCATCGCGTGCATCATCCCGCCGCCCGCCGACGGCATTCCGGTGGCACCGCGTACCGCGACCCGCAGGCTGCGGGCCAACGTCGGCGGGAGCTGTGCAGCAAGCGCCGCCGCGATCGTCCGCGCGGCGTCGCTCGGCCGCACCGCCGGAGCCGTCGTATCGAGACTGACGCGCAACGTGGCATCGGATGCGGCGGCAACGATGCGGGCACGCCATACCGGCGGCGCCTCGTCGATCAGGCGGGCCAAGTTGGCAATGCGCTGGGTCGCGGCGAACCCGCCAAGCGCGCGTACTGCCGCCTGACGGTCGGCGGCAAAAATCCAGGTCCCCGCGACATACGACACCGCAAGGCCAGCGAGCAGGATCGCCAGCATCTGCGCGAACAGGGTGCGCGGCATCAGCCGGATCACGTCTTCGCCACCTTCGCGGCGAACAGGTAGCCGCCACCCCATACGGTCTTGATAAGTGCGGGCTGGGCGGGATCGCGCTCGAGCTTGCGCCGCAGCCGGCTCACCTGGGTGTCGATGCTGCGATCGAAGGCGGTGGCGGCACGGCCACGCGCGAGGTCCAGAAGCTGCTCGCGGCTCAACACCCGTTGCGGGCGCTTCACGAGCGCGATCAGCAGGTCGTATTCGCCGGTGCTGAGCGGGACTGTTACGCCATCCTCGCGCAAGAGGTCCCGGGATTCGGTGTTCAAGGTCCAGCGGTCGAAGCGATAGCATTGGGGCTGCGGCGCCGAACGTGCCTCTGCCGCCGTCGCGCGGCTGCGCCGCAGCACCGCGCGGATGCGGGCGATCAGCTCGCGGCTGCCGAACGGCTTCGGCAGGTAGTCGTCAGCCCCGAGTTCCAGGCCGATCACCCGGTCCACCTCTTCTCCTTTGGCGGTCAGCATGATGATCGGGATATCGCTCTCCGCCCGCACCGCGCGGCAAAGCGAAAGTCCGTCCTCTCCGGGCAGCATGAGGTCGAGCAGAATGAGATCGATCCGGCCATCCGCCAGCGCTTTGCGCATGGCCCGACCATCGGCCACCGCGGTGGTGCGGAACCCTTCCCGGGTCAGCGCCCGTCCCACCAGGTCGCGGATTTCCCGGTGGTCATCGACGATCAGGATATGCAGTGTGGCGTCCATGAACGGAAAGATAGGCGGCCGGACCGGATGCGTGGAAGGAAACGTGTGACGGGATGTGTCCGCGGGCCGATCCGGCAAAGCCTGACACAACTCTCCCCGCGCCGGAAAAACTCTTGCCACACGAGGAGCCCAGATAGCCTCGTGTGGCGGATGAGAGACCGCCCGAGGCACAGGAGAGCACTATGAAGACGATCACCAAAACCATTGCGGTCGGCGGGATGCTGGTGGCGCTGGGCGCCGGTGGATGGCAGGCGCTGGCCGCGGGACCCGGTATGCCGGGCACAGGGCCTGGGGCGATGGGCGGCGGCATGATAGGCGAGAAGATGATGGGGGGCGGCACGATGGGGGTGGGCTTCACCGATCCCGCCGCCCGGCTCGCGGCGTGGAAGAGCGACATCGGCATCCGTCCCGACCAGGAGACGGCCTGGACCGCTTACGCCACGGCCGTGACGGGGATCGCCGCGAAGCTGCAGGCCGGCCACCGCGCGATGGCCGGAGCGACGGTGCGTGACATGGCGGCGATGCAGCCGCTGTGTCTGCAGCAGGCGCAGTCCTTCGCCGGACTGCGGCACGCGGCGACCACCCTGCTCGGCGGTCTCGACGCGACCCAGGTGGCGCGGGCCCAGGCGATCCTGCCTGGCCTCGCCTCCCACCGCGGGATGATGGGCGCCGGGATGATGTGACTGCCGCCACCGGAACGACGCCAGACGGACCGACCGGGGGACAGCGCGCCCCTGGTCGGCCGTGCAGGAGCGGTCCGGGCGCAGGCTCGGAATGAGCCGGCAACGACGGGCGCGGCCAAGCGAACCGCGCCGGCCGTTGGCCCGGCGGGCACGGATCAGCGTGCCCCTCCGCCAGAGCGATCCCGGTGTGCAGGAGTGTGACGAACCGGCACCGGGACCGGCGCCGGCCCGCTCCCCCACGCGGAAAGGTCGGGCAGATACAGCCGCAGTCGGCGCAACGCCGCGCGCACGGCACGGTCCAGTCCTCGCCGTGCGGCCCGCAACCGGTCCACAGGACCAGCCGGACGCTTTGTCCTCAGGGTCGTAAAGGATCGTGTCATGAGATCCCTCCTTCGGTGATGAAGATGGCAGGAAACCTGTCGGCACGGGAGGCGGGCTGCGGCTGGTCATGTCGAGTACGATACAAAACGCGCCGAGATCTGGGCCGCCACGCAATTCGACCCACCGACGCCAGCCCCCGATGAGCCACCGCCGGGACACATCCTTGCCCTCTGGCTATCGAAAGCCCCAGTAGCCGAGAGCAATCAGAACAACGATGGCAACCATCGGGATGCAGCACGCGGCCATCCATAGCCATGCCCACCGACCGCTTCGCTTTCCATCGTTTGGTCCGTCTTCCATGCTGGCTTCTCCTCGGTCAGCCTTAGGTTGTGCGTTCGCTCGTGGTCCAGCCGAGTAGATTGTACAGAGGGCAATAGCCGCGGATGCCGGTGACAACGAAATCCGCACCTAGCGCGACAAGAGCGATATGCGCCAGGATCCAGATCAGACCGCCACCAGCAAACAGAAGTACCAGGGCCCAGATGGCCAACGCGCCACCCAATCCGATACGCATCACGCGTTCGATCGTTCCGAGATTTTTCTTCTTCATGGCATCCGTTCCATATCGACGGCTTCTACCCGGTCGGGGCCTGCAACGCCCCCGCATGGAAGCAGCATGGCAGTCGCAGCAACTGGCCGCACGAGCGAATGCAACTGTGCGGAGTGCGTCATCATCGGCATTGATCCAGATCAGGAGAATGGAAGGGCGCAGGCGGCCGGGTCAGCGCGTCCGGCGTTTCGTCGGTGCCAGCTCGTGCGTGGCCTCCGGGCAAGCCACGCCGTGCCCCGCACCCCCCCGGCCCCGCCTGCGTGCCCGATCCGCGGTCGGATCGCGGTGTCCTCAAAGCCGGCCCGAACGCGAAATCCCGCGGGCAAGGCGCCACGTGAACCATAGCGCTAGGCCATAGGCCAGGACGGCGAGCAGCGGCAGGCCGCCCCAGATGCGTGGCCCGAGACTGTGCTGCATCAGAAGCGAGCCGGCGACATAGAGACCGAGCGAGACCATCGCAAGCGACAGCCGATTGCCGGTGCGGTCCAGATGAGTCTCAAGCTCCGCGATGCCTCGGGCCGTGTCGGTCAGCGGCAGCGACACCTCGCCGCGCCGAAGCCGCCGGAGCGCGGTCCCCAGCGCGTCGGGCGCCTGACGGAACAGCGCCAGCGCCTCGTAGGCAAGCCGAGCGCGCGCCTGGTCAGCTCCCGGGCCCTCCAGCAGCCCTCGGATCGCCTCGCGGCCATGGGCGATGATCGTGTCCAGGACCTCCAGCTCGGGATCGAGCTGCCGCAGCACCGATTCGAGGATGAACGCCGTCCGCATCAGCAACAGAAGGTTCCGCGGTACCCGAAAATCGCCGCCCTGGCCGAGCCGGGCCACTTGCGTTAGCGCCTCGGCGATCGACCATTCACGCAGCGGCAGGGTGCTGAAGTCTAGCAGGATCTCGTCGATCCCGCGAACAAAGATGTCCCGCTCGACCCGAGCGCTGAGCAGGCCGAGTTCGATCGCCGCATCGAGCATCCAGCGCGCGTCCTGGCCAGCGAACGCTTGCAGATAGGCACCAAGCGCCTGGCGGGTCTCGCGATCCAGGGCGCCCACCGCGCCGAAATCATGCAGGCAGATCTTGCCGTCCGCCATGATGAACAGGTTGCCCGGATGCGGATCGGCGTGGAATGCGCCCAGAACAAAGAACTGGTGCAGATATGCGTCCACCAGGGCTTGGGCCAGGCGCGGACCATCCGCGCCGATCGCCGGATCGCCCACGGTCCGGCCGCCGCTCATCGCCTGAACCAGCACGCCCTCGCCACACAGGGCGGGGTAGGCCACGGGGATGTGGATCGTGGGCGAGTCCTTGAAGGCCGCGGCGAAGCGCGCGACGTTGCGGGCCTCGCGGCGGAAATCGGCCTCGTGGCGCAGGTTGGTCCAAATCTCAGCCACCATCCCGGTCGGCTGGTAGCGGCGCAGCCGGGGCAGCAGGCGCTCGGCCAAGCGTACCACGCGGGTGAGCGCCCGCATGTCGCGGTCGATCTCCGCCAGGATACGAGGGCGGCGGATTTTGACGATGACCGTTTCGCCTCCCGCCAGCGTGGCGCGGTGCACCTGGGCCATCGAAGCGGCAGCCAGCGGGGCGTCGGAGAACGTTGCAAAGACAGTGTTGATGGGCCGCCCGAGGCTGCGCTCGACTTCCGCCCGGGCCTGATCGGCGGGGAATGGAGCGGCATGATCCTGCAGCCGGCGCAGCTCGACGATGACCGGCGGTGCGAACAGGTCCTCCCGCAGGCTGAGCGCCTGGCCGAGCTTGATGAAAGCAGGCCCGAGACCTTCGAGCGTCCGCCGTAACAATGCGGGCAGGCGGGAGGTGGCGGGCCGGGCCAGCGCTTCGTAGGCCACGCATCCAGTGATGACCGCTCCGGCCCAGCCGATGCGCGCCAGTCGGGCAATCATGCCGGGACCGATTGATTGGCGGTCGGGGCGCAAGCCGGCGTGGCCCAGGGGATAGGCGTTGGCATGGCCAGTAATCCTTTCGGCCCGACGCCTCTGTCTGCCAGTCGGTAACGCCAGTGAAAGTGACCGGGGCGTTGGAGGGGATCGGTGCGCTGATCGTCTGTCCTTCGGCGACCCTACCGCGTCAAGGTCGTCCTGCGGCGCGGCGCTGACCGCTGGCGCATCCCGACAGATTTTGCGCGGCGCGCCGCCCGGCACGATGTGGGGCGATCTCAAACCGCCGGCCTGCACATCCTCGCCACTCCGGACCCGAAAGCCCGGATCGCCAATGACGGCGCCACTTGGCTCGACCAGCAACCGGTCGCCCGCGACCGGATATCGCTCGCACAAAGCGCCTTCGGGATGGCGGTCGAAGGGGCGTTGGAGCGAGCCCGCCGGCACTACCTCGCCCACAGCGATGCGCGCGTCGATGCGGACGGGCGCGAGTGCCTCCTCCGGGATCCGCTAAGGAACCTCTGATCAAGTTCCGCTCGACCCGCCCCCAGAACACCGGATAAACTCCGCGTTGCGGTCAGCAGGGGACGGCAACGATGCGGCAAGCAACCTTGGCGACGGCTGGGTTCGAGCGCTACAGCAAGCCGACCCGGCGGACTGCGTTTCTGGCGGAGATGGACCGTGTGGTGCCGTGGCGCGAGTTGTGCGCGCTGATTGAGCCGGTGTATCCGAAGCCCGGCAAGGGCCGTGTCCCGGTTGGTCTGGAGCGGATGCTGCGGATCTACTTCCTACAGCAATGGTTCAACCTGTCGGACCCCGGGGCGGAGGAGGCGCTGTATGACAGCCTCACGATGCGCCGGTTCGTGGGCATCGACCTGGGCCGCGAGCCGGTGCCGGACGAGACCACGCTCTGCAAGTTCCGTCACCTGCTGGAGCGGCACGATCTGGGATCGGCGCTGTTCCAACGCGTGCACGAGCATCTGGAACAACACGGCTTGAAGCTGTCTGCCGGCACGATCGTCGATGCGACCATCATCCACGCGCCGAGCTCGACGAAGAACGCGGCGAAGGCGCGCGACCCGGAGATGCATCAGACCAGGAAGGGCAACCAGTGGTATTTCGGGATGAAGGCGCATATCGGCGTGGACAGCCGCACCAAGCTGATCCACTCGGTGGTGGCGACGGCGGCCAACGTGGCGGATGCGACGGTGCTGCCCGATCTGCTGCATGGTGATGAGACGCGGGTGTGGGGCGACCAGGCGTATCGCGGGCAGCGCGCCGTGATCCGCGAACATGCGCCGAACGCAAAGGATTTCATCAACCGACGCTATCGGCATCGCGGGGTGGTGAACGAGGCAGAGAAGGCGCGCAACCGCACCAAGTCGAAGGTGCGGGCCAAGGTCGAGCACTGCTTCGGGGTGATCAAGCGCGTGTTCGGTTTTGCGAAGGTCCGCTACCGCGGGCTGGACAAGAACGCGAACCGGCTGTTCGTGACCTGCGCGCTCGCCAATCTGTTCGTCGTGCGCCATCGCTTGCTGCGTGCTCAAGGGGCGTAGTGCGCCCACTGCGCTGCTCACGGCGCCGCGGGCGTCAGAAAACGCAGGAAATTTGCCCCGCCCAACAGGTTTCGGCTCAACCTGAGCGGTGGGCAGATCGATTTGGATCACTAGAAACCTGCTGATCAGAGGCTCCCTAAGGCGGCGGCGTGGGGCGTGGCTTTTCGTATCGCGGCATTTACCGCGAGACTGTATAGCTCCTCCGGCCGCTGCGCCCTGGTCGAGAACGCCAAGGAGTTCATCCTCGTCCCCTGGTGGCCGGTGATCGAGCGCAGCCTTGGCCGGGAGGTGATCTGGCTCATCACCGCGGCGGGATTTCCTGGCAGATCGGTCGAGACCGAGGGGTCAGTCTTTGAGGGCTTGGGGTGCAGCACACAACACGCCTTGCGGCCCAACATACATAAGGATATGTTTATATAGCGTTGGTCCCGCGCGAGCGGGTGCAAAAGGGAACGCCGTGCGGGGCTGCTCAAACGCCCCAAGCCGGTGGCTGCCCCAGCAACTGTCGGCGGTAAGCCGCAACAAGCCCGTCTACCCTCGCCGGGGTGGGCCACTGCGCCATCAGGCGCGGGAAGGCAGGGTCTGCGGCGATGGGCCACCACGCCCGATATCCGCAAGCCAGGAGACCTGCCAGCGCCGTGCACCCCGCCCTACGGGGGCGCGCCATCTTCACGGCCGGGCTGGGTGCACCGGGCGCAGTAGACCACGCGTCATGACGATCGCCGCCAATCTCGGGTACCCGCGGATCGGCCCCCGCCGCGAGCTGAAGACCGCCCTTGAGGCCTTCTGGGCCGGCCACAGCAGCGAGGCCGAGCTGCTAACTGCCGCCGCCGCACTCCGGGCGGGCAGCCGCACGCTTCAGCAGGGGTTGGGCGTCAACCACGTCCCGTCAGGGGATTTCGCCCTCTACGACCACGTGCTGGAGACCGCCTGCGCGGTCGGCGCCATTCCGCGCGGCTATGGCTGGTCCGGCGAGGGGCCAGCCTCGCTCGCCACCATGTTCGCATTGGCACGCGGCGCACGCGGCACCGAGACGGAGCGCGCGGCCGGCATCCCGAGCAATGCCGTCGCGCTGGAGATGACCAAGTGGTTCGATACGAACTACCACTACATCGTGCCGCGCCTCGCCGCTGACACCCGCTTTCAGCTGCTGGACAATCGCTGGTTCGCTGCGTTCGAAGAGGGGCTCGGGCGCGGTGTGCGCACCCGTCCGGTCCTGCTTGGTCCGGTGTCCTTCCTGCTGCTTGCGAAGGCGGAAGACGGCACACACCCGCTCGACCTGCTGCCCGCGCTGCTGCCCGTCTATGCGCAGGCGCTGCGGGAACTGGCGGAGGCCGGCGCCGCGTGGGTGCAACTCGACGAGCCCTGCCTGGTTATCGACCTGCCGGCCGGCGTCCCGGATGCGTACCGCGCCGCCTATCGGGCGCTCGCCGAGGCCGCCCCGGGCCTCCGCCTGTTGCTGGCGACCTATTTCGGCGGACTACGCGAAAACCTGCCGCTCGCGGCCTCGCTGCCGGTTGGGGGACTGCATCTCGACCTCGTCAGCGCGCCGGAGCAACTGGAACCTGTGCTGGCGGCGCTGCCGGCCGATCGCTGGCTCTCGCTCGGCGTGGTGAACGGGCGCAACGTCTGGCGCACGGACCTGCGCGCGACTCTCACCCTGCTGCGCCCTGCGGTTGCGCAGCGCGGCGGACGGCTCATGGTCGCCCCTTCCTGCTCGCTCCTGCATGTCCCGCAGAGCCTGCGCGGCGAGACTGGGCTTGAGCCCGCACTGAGGCGGCACCTCGCCTTTGCCGACGAGAAGCTCGTCGAGGTCGCGCTGCTGGCGCGTGCCCTGGACGAGGGCGATGCCGCCATTTCACCGGCGTTGAAGGAGAGCGATGCCGCGTTGGCCGAGGCGCGCGCGGACGCGCGGGTGCACGATGCGGCCGTCACGTCGCGCCTCGCCGCGGTGACGCAGGCGATGGAGCGGCGGGCCACGCCGTACCCCAAACGCGCCGCCGTGCAACACGAGCGCTTGCAGCTTCCGACGTTGCCGGTGACGACGATCGGCTCGTTCCCGCAAACTGCCGAGGTGCGCGCCGCGCGGGGGCGCTTCGCCCGCGGCGATCTCTCGGAGGCCGACTACAGCGCGGCGATCGAGCAGGAGATCGTCGCAGCAGTGCGCTGGCAGGAGGAGGCGGGCGTGGACGTGCCCGTGCACGGCGAGTTCGAGCGCAACGACATGGTGAAGTACTTCGGCGAGCAGTTGGCGGGTTTCGCCTTTACCCGCCACGGCTGGGTGCAGTCCTACGGCAGCCGCTGCGTGGCACCCCCGATCATCTGGGCCGACGTGTCCCGGCCGGCGCCGATGACGGTGCGCTGGACCTCCTTCGCCCAGTCCCTGACGAAGCGCCCGATGAAGGGGATGCTGACGGGTCCAGTAACAATGCTGCAGTGGTCCTTCGTGCGCCAGGATATCGCGCGAGACGGTCTGCCGCCAGCTCGCGCTCGCAATCCGCGACGAAGTGGCGGATCTCGAGACTGCCGGGATCGCCATCATCCAGATCGACGAGCCGGCCTTCCGCGAAGGGCTTCCCTTGCGCAAGGCGGATCGCGCGGACTACCTCCGCTGGGCGGTCGCGTGTTTCCGCCTCGCGTCCTCCGGGGTGCGCGACGCGACCCAGATCCACACGCACATGTGCTACGCGGAATTCAACGATATCATCGATGCCATTGCAGCGATGGACGCGGACGTGATCTCGATCGAAACGGCGCGCAGCAACATGGAACTCCTCCAGGCATTCGCGGCGTTCGACTATCCGAACGAGATCGGGCCCGGCGTGTGGGACATCCACAGTCCCCGCGTCCCCTCCACCGACGAGATGGCGGCGTTGCTACGCCAGGCCGCCGCGCGGGTGCCGCGGCACCGCCTGTGGCTGAACCCCGATTGCGGCTGCAAGACGCGCGGCTGGGCGGAGGTTCGGCCGGCGGTCGAAAACCCGGTGAAGGCGGCACGCAGGTTGCGCGCGGAAGCCTGCTGAGAAGCCGCGGCGGGAGGCTTGGCGCGGCCTCCCGCCCGACCGGCGGAAAGGTGCTCGCCGGCGGCGCCGGGGGCTTCCCAACAGCGTGCCACGCCTCAGCTGGCGGCCTTGACGGTCACGGCGCTGCAGGCGCATACGCCATCTAGTGGCGTGCAAGGCACACCACACCACATCTTGTGCTCCGCAGCGCCGGCATTTTCGGCGTTGCGAGGTGGGACGAGTTGATGAGCGGTCTTCAGCCTGTCTCTCCCCCGGGTCTCGTGACCAAGCGCTCGGGCGCCGTGGTGCCTTTTGATGCGCGCAAGATCCACGCGGCCATCACCCGCGCCGGCGCCGCCACCGGGGAGTTCGACGCGGCGGAGGCGGAGTTTCTCACCGCCCAGGCGATGAAGGTGCTCAGTCGCCGGTTTACCGACCAGCCGCCGCACATCGAGCAGATCCAGGACGTGGTCGAGCAGGCCCTGATCCGGGCCGATCACTTCGACACCGCGCGCGCCTACATCGTCTACCGCGACCAGCACACGCAAGGCTGCGACAGGACCGCGAGACGCGTGGTCGAGCCGTGGTCTCCTCGATCAACGAGTATCTCGACCGGCACGGACTGGCGCGTGAACGCCAACGCCAACCAGGGCTATTCGCTGGGCGGCCTGATCCTCAACGTGTCGGGCAAGGTCGATCGGCCAACTACTGGCTGTCGCACGTCTATCCGCCCGGAGGTCGGCAGCGCGCACCGCGACGGCGACATCCACATCCACGACCTCGACATGCTGTCCGGCTATTGCGCCGGCTGGTCGCTGCGCACGCTGCTGCACGGAGGGGCTGAACGGCGTGCCCGGCAAGGTGGAGGCGGGGCCGCCGCAGCACCTGTCGAGCGCGGTCGGCCAGATCGTCAACTTCCTCGGCACGCTGCAGAACGAGTGGGCCGGCGCGCAGGCGTTCAGCTCGTTCGACACCTACATGGCGCCGTTCGTCCGCAAGGACCGGCTGTCGCTACGACGAGGTGCGCCAGTGCATCCAGGAACTGATCTATCAACCTCAACGTGCCGTCGCGCTGGGGCACGCAGACGCCGTTCACCAACCTGACCTTCGACTGGACCTGCCCGGAGGATCTGCGCGAGCAGGTGCCGGTGATCGGCGGGCGAGGAGATGCCCTTCACCTACGGCGATCTGCAGCCCGAGATGGACATGATCAACCGCGCCTATATCGAGGTGATGGCGCGAGGGCGACGCCAAGGGCCGCGTCTTCACCTTCCCGATCCCGACCTACAACATCACGCCGGATTTCCCCTGGGACGAGCGAGAACGCCGAGCTGCTGTTCGCGATGACGGCGAAATACGGCCTGCCGTATTTCCAGAACTTCATCAACTCCGACCTCAAGCCGAACATGGTCCGCTCGATGTGCTGCCGGCTGCAGCTCGACCTGCGCGAGCTGCTCAAGCGCGGCAACGGGCTGTTCGGCTCGCGCCGAGCAGACCGGCTCGCTCGGCGTCGTCACCATCAACTGCGCCCGGCTGGGCTATCTGCACAAGGGCGACGAGGCCGGGCTGCTACGCGCGCCTCGACGCAGCTGCTGGACCTCGGCCGCAACAGCCTGGAGATCAAGCGCAAGGTCATCCAGCGCCACATGGACGGCGGGCTGTTCCCGTACACCAAGCGCTATCTCGGCACGCTGCGCAACCACTTCTCCACGCTCGGCGTGAACGGCATCAACGAGATGATCCGCAACTTCACCGACGACGCCGAGGACATCACCACCGCGATGGGGCCATGCCTTCGCCCTGCGGCTTGCTCGACCACGTGCGCGCGCGCATCGTCGGCTTCCAGGAACGAGACCGGGCACCTCTACAACCTGGAGGCCACGCCGGCCGAGGGCGCGACCTACCGCTTCGCCAACGAGGACCGCAAGCGCTTCCCCGGCATCCTGCAGGCGGGCACGCGCGGAAGCGCCGTACTACACCAACTCCTCGCAGCTTCCGGTGGGCTTCACCGACGACCCGTTCGAGGCGCTGGAGCACCAGGAAGACGTTGCAGCGCAAATACACCGGCGGCACGGTGCTGCATCTCTATATGGGCGAGCGCTCTCCTCGGCCGCGGCCTGCCGCAAGCTGGTGCGCCGCGCGCTGGAGCAGTTTCCGCCTGCCCTACATCACGGTCACGCCCACCTTCTCGATCTGCCCGACGCACGGCTATCTCGCCGGCGAGCACGAATTCTGCCCGAAATGCGACGCGGAGATCGCTCGCCCGCAAGCGGCAGGCCCGCAGCAACGTATCGGAAGGAGTCGCCGCATGAACAGCATCGTGCCGGTGGCCATGACCGGCGACATCCGGCTGGACGACGACGAACGCCAGCCCTGCGAGGTCTGGACGCGGGTGATGGGCTATCACCGGCCCGTGGCCTCGTTCAACCGCGGCAAGCAGAGCGAGTTTGCGGAGCGGCGCTTCTTCAGCGAGGCCGAGGTCCGGCCCGGCGATCGCGGCTGCGTTGCGGACTGATCTGCGCATCGGCGGCTTCGTGCCGCTGTCGGGCTGCGACTGGCCTGGCGAGCTGGTCGCCACCGTGTTTTGCCAGGGCTGCCCGTGGCGGTGCCGCTACTGTCACAACACGCACCTGCTGGACGCGGACCGACCCGGTGCGGTGACGTGGCGGTCGGTGACGGCGTTCCTGCGCACGCGCGTCGGCCTGCTCGACGGCGTGGTGTTCTCCGGTGGCGAGCCGACATTGCAGCACGGACTTGCCTCCGCGATGCGCGAGACGCGCGCGCTTGGCTTCCGGGTGGGTCTGCACACGGCCGGGCCGTACCCCAACCGGCTGAACGAGGTGCTCGCGCTGGTCGATTGGGTCGGCTTCGACGTCAAGGCACCGTTCGACGACTACCCGCGCCTGACCGGCGTACCCGGCAGCGGCGAGCGCGCCCGCGAGAGCCTGCTGCGCCTGATCGCCAGCGGCGTGGCCCATGAGGTGCGAACCACCGTTCACCCGGACCTGCTCGACGCGGCAACGTTGTGCAGCCTCGCCGGAGCGCTGGCCGATCTTCGGGTGACCCACTACACGCTGCAGGCCTGCTGCGCCACGGGGGGGACAGACGCCGATCCTGCGTCCGGCGCTGCGGTCTCTGCTGCGTTTTTCCCCGAACCACTCCGGGCGCGCTTCACGAGCCTGACCGTCCGGACGTGAGGCGTGCCGGTCGATGCGGCGGCAGAGGGGTGCGCGAGCCGGTCGGCTGAAGCCGCCTCACCCGGCGCAGCAGGAGAGCTTGGCCACGTCCTTCTCGAAGCCGAGGGCGGCGAGCTTCAGCCCCTCGACGGTGGTCAGATAGGGGAACAGCGTCTCGGCGAGATCGGTCACCGTCAGCCGATGCTTGATGGCAAGCACCGCCGTCTGGATGGAATCCGCGCCCTCCGGGGCGAGGATCTGCGCGCCGAGCAGACGCAGGCTGCCCGCTTCGGCGACGAGCTTGATCAGCCCCCGCGTATCGCGCGCGGCGAGCGCGCGAGGAAGCTGATCGAGCTTCAGGGTTACGCTGCGCACGGCAAGACCCTGGGCGCGCGCCTCGGCCTCCGTCAGCCCGACGCGGGCCGCCTGGGGGTCGGTAAAGACGACCTCCGGCATGGCGCGCGCGTCATAGCGGCGGGTGTTGCCGTTGAGCGCGTTCTCGGCGGCAAGCTTGGCGCCGTAGGCGGCCATATAGACAAACTGGTCGCGCCCCGTGACGTCGCCCGCCGCATAACACCCAGGCGGCTGGTGGCGAGAAACGCGTCCACCGCAATGGCCCCGCGCGCGTCCGTTCCGATCCCGGCGGCCTCCAGATCGAGGCCAGCCGTGTTCGGCGACCGCCCTGTCGCCACCAGGACCTGTTCGGCGGCGATCGTCTCGGCCACCCCGTCCACCGTCACGTCGAGCGCGATGCCCGTCCCGGTCCGGCGAATGCGCCGGTACACGAGGTCGCAGCGGATCGTGATGCCCTCGTCGCCGAGATGGCCAGTCAGCACCGCGACGATCTCCGGCTCGAAGCCCGGCAGCAGATGCGAGCGGCAGACGATGGTGACGGCCACGCCGAAGCGGGCGAACATCTGGCTGAGTTCGCAGCCGATCACGCCGCCGCCGATGACGAGCAGGGACTTCGGCAGGCGCTCCAGGGAGAGCGCCGCAGTGCTGGTCAGCCACGGCGCACCGGCGAGGCCCGGAATAGGCGGCACCGCAGGCGCGGCGCCGGTCGCAACGACTACCCGATCGGCGGGAAACGTTTCGCCCGCCGCCTCGATGCCGTTACCGGTAAAGCGGGCGGCGCCTTCGACATAGCGGATGGTGTCATACTCGGGCAGCAGCGCAGCGTATTTCGCCCCGCGCAACCCGGTGACGAGCGCCTCCTTCTGCGCCATCAGCGCGGGCCAATCGGTCAGCTGCGCGCTGGCGGAAAGCCCGGCAAAGCGGGCGGCCGTCGTGCCGTGATGCAGGGCCTCGGCGGCGCGGATCAGCGTCTTCGACGGCACACAGCCGATAGTGACGCAGGTGCCGCCGATCGTGCCAAAGCCGATCAGCGCCACGCGCGCGCCCAGCTCGCTGGCACGGATCGCGGCCGAAAACCCGGCGGAGCCGGCGCCGATCACCACGAGATCGGGGGTAGATTTGCGCGCAGGTGAGACAGCGCAGCGATCATGCGTGGTGACGACATCCATGGCGATCAACTCCCTGAAAGCGAACGGCGCGAGGACACGCCTGCCGCCCCTCAGCCGTTGCTGGGCTTGCCCACGTCCGCCGGGTAGCCGCGGTCAGTCACCGCCTTGATCAGCGCGGCGGGCGAGGCTTCGGCGGCGTCGTAGGTCACCATCGCGGTGACATCCGCGTCCCCGTTCGGCTGGCTGACCTGCACGGCGGAAACGCCCTTCACGTGCGCGAGCGTGCTTTTGACGATCGGGCCGCACAGCACGCAGCCGGCGTGATGTACGTCGAGCACCACCATCGTGTCGGCGGCGCGGGCGGCGAGCGGCGCGGCCAGCAGGCCAAGGGCAAAGGCCGTGGCGAAGAGGCGATGAGCCATGGAAATCTTCCTATTGTGGCGGTTCGGTCAGGACGCGAGGAGGGCACGGATGACGTAGGGGAAGCCGACGGCGACGACGACCAGCGCGCCGGCGGTCCATAGCCCGATCCGGGCGATGCGGTCGGCGCGCGGGGTGGTGCAGTAGCCCTCGGCGCAGGCGCGCTGTGCCCGGCCGCGCAGCTTCCAGGCGCCGAGGCCGATGAACCCGAGCGAGACGGCGGCGAAGACCGGCTGATACGGCTCCAGCGCCGTCAGATTACCGATCCAGGCGCCGCTCACGCCCAGCGTGAAGAGCGCGAACGGGATGACGCAGCACGCGGCGGCCCCCAGCGCCGCCGCGATCCCGCCGAGCGACAGCAGCCTTGCGGCCCCACTCGCGCCGGGCCTGCCGCCCGCCGCTGTCATGGTCTCCGTCCCGACCTGCTGATCCATGCCTTGTTCGCTCCGATGCGCGCGCCTACATCGGGGATATGGGAGCTGTAGCAACTCCAGGTTCAAGAGGAAAAATCGGCCCCTCCGCGGCGGCCCCTTCTTCAGCGGTCGGCGCCGTCGGGCCGCTGATCCCGATCGGGGCGCTGGCTGCGCGCACGCGCTGCAATATCGAGACCATCCGCTTCTACGAGAAAATCGGCGTGCTGCCGAAACCCGCCCGCACCGAAGGCGGGCATCGTGCCTATGGAAGCGCCCATGTCGAGCGTCTGACCTTCGTCCGTCGTGCCCGCGAACTCGGTTTCACACTGGACGAGGTGCGCGCGCTGCTGCGGCTGGCCGACGCGCGGGACGTGCCCTGCGCCGAGGTGAAGGACGTCGCGGTCGCGCATTTGGCCGAGGTGAAGACTAAGATCGCGGGATCTGCATGCGATGCAGAAGGCACTGACCACGTTGATCGCCCAGTGCAACGCCGGAGACCAGACCGGTTGCCCGCTCATCGAGACGCTGCTGGGTAGTGCATGAACCGCAAACTCAGTCGAGTTCTGAAGATCGTCGTCGAGAGGCGGGCATTACCCGCTGCGGCGCGGAGGCCGTCCGCCAGCATAGACCGGGTACGCCGCCCGG
Source organism: uncultured Pseudomonadota bacterium (assembly GCA_963832525.1). Classification (GTDB taxonomy): domain Bacteria; phylum Pseudomonadota; class Alphaproteobacteria; order Acetobacterales; family Acetobacteraceae; genus JAJZVS01. Next base: position 2,810,694 of record CAWHUC010000004.1, on the reverse strand, counting down.
CATGGGTGACGCACCCCGATCGAGAGGCGCCTGTCAGCGGACAACCCTTTCCCCCGGCCGCGCTTCCCGCCAGGCAACGGCGGCGCCGGCGAGCTGGATCAGCCCGCCGAGCAGCATCGCCAGGCGAAGGCCGGCGGTGCCGCCCTGCGCGGCGGCGAAGACCGACCCCAGGATCGCCACGCCGAGCGTCGCGCCCACCATGCGGGCGAGGTTGACGAGCGCGGCGGCGGTCCCGGACCGCGCGGCGGGCACCGCCGCGACGGCGACGCCGAGGAGCGGGCCGGTGGCAATGCCCATCCCGAGGCCGGTCAGGATCAGGCCGATCTCCGCCGCCGGCACCGACCGCCAGAAGGCGGTCAGCCCGAGGATCAGCAGGCCGCCGCCGATGACCGCCACGCCGCCGCTGGTCATGGCTCGCGCGCCGACCCTCTGGGTCAGGCTGCCCGAGAATGGCGAGACCAGGGCGAAGACCAGGGCCATCGGCACCAGTGCCAGCCCGGCGTCCAGGGCATCGAGCCGCCCGGTGCTCTGCCATGTCAGCGGCAGCAGGAACAGCACGCCATACATGCCGAAGGTCATGGCCGCGGTCGCCACCACGGCGCCGCGGAACGCGCCGATGCGGAACATCCGCAGCGGCACCAGCGCGGCCGCACCCCGTCGCGCCTCGACGACGAGGAAGAACACCAGCGCCGCTCCGGCGATGGCGAGCGCGCCCAGAGCGGTCGGGGCGGCCCGCCGTGCCTCGATGGCGGCGACGACCAGCCCGCCCAAGGCCGCCATGCCCAGGGCCTGGCCGGCGGCATCGAAATGACGATCCGCCGGATCGGCGGAGTCCGGCAGCGTGCGGGCCGCCAGGGCCAGGGCGGCCAACCCGAACGGCACCACCACGAGGAAGATGCCGCGCCATCCGGACCAGCCGATCAGCACGCCTCCGAGCGGCGGGCCGATCACGAAGGCGAGGCCGTTGCAGGCCGCCCAGATCCCGAGGGCACGGCCGCGCGCCGCGGGGTCGGGCCAGACCACCCGGATGAGGGCGAGCGAGGCCGGCAGCATGAGCGCGGCACCCAGCCCGGCAAGCGCCCGTGCGGCGATCAGCAGGGCGATGCCCGGCGCCAGCGCGCACAGCAAGGAGGCGAACGTGAAGATGGCGCACCCCGCCATGAACACCCGCCGCCGGCCGCACAGATCGGCGAGCAGGCCGCCGGTCAGGAGCAGCACGGCGTAGGCCAGGTTGTATGCATCGATGACCCACTGGAGGGTCGCCAGATCGGCCCGGAAGGAACGGCCGATCGGATCGACCGCCAGGTTGACCACCGAGGTATCGAGCTGGGCGATGAGGACGGCCGCGCAGAGTGTCACCAGCGCGAGCGTGGAGCGGGTGGGCGCGAGGCGGGCGGGCGCCACGGGGCGCGCGGAACCCCGCCCCCCTCCCTGGTGGCGGCCTGCGGGCGGGGAACATGGGTATCCGGCATGGCGCTGACATCCTGAACCTGCGGGATGCCGATCTATCAGGGCGGTTCCGGCGGATGCTTCGACACAGGCCGAAGCATCCCCCCCGGCTTCGACGTAATGTGGGCTGCTGCAACGGAGGCCGACCCATGGACCTGAATCCCGGCATCGCATCGGTCGCGTTCCTGATTGCCGATCCGGCACGGGCCGTCATGCTCGCGGCCCTGCTCGACGGCCGGGCGCTGCCGGCCGGCGAACTCGCCCATGCCGCCCAGGTCACCCCACAGACGGCGAGTTCCCACCTCGCCAAGATGCTGGAGGGTGGGCTGCTCGCCTGCGAGAGAGAGGGGCGGCACCGCTACTACCGCCTGGCCGGTCCGCACGTCGCCCAGGCGCTGGAGCATCTCGCGGCGATCAGCCCGCCGCAGTCGGTCAGACGGAAGCCGCTGAGCCGTGACGCACGGCGGCTGCGCTTCGCCCGATGCTGCTACGATCACCTCGCGGGACAGCTCGGCGTGGCGGTCACACGGGCCATGCAGACGCGGGGCTACATCGCGCCGGCCGCCGAGAAGCAGTTCGATGTCACCGCGGCCGGCGCCATGTGGTTCGCCCGGCTTGGTCTCGATGTCGCCGCCATGCGGCCATCCCGGCGCAGCCTCGCCCGCCAGTGCCTCGACTGGACGGAGCGCGAGCACCATCTGGCGGGGCCGCTCGGCGTCGCGTTTCTGCGCGTGCTCTGCACGTCCGGCTGGCTCCGGCGCTCGCCGTCGTCGCGGGCCGTCGAGGTGACGCCGAAAGGGCTGGCCAGGCTGGAGGAGGATCTGGGCGTCGATGGCTGGCAGGATGGCCTATCGTTGAACGGCCATTTGGCTCCCGATACCGCCGTACCGCCGCACAGGGGCGCGTCGCCGTTCGTGCTGGGCGAGCCAGTCACAGAGCCGCCTTCCGCATAGAGGGGTTTCAAGCTCGGGGGCTATCCGCCGTTCGTTTCTATTTCTTCGATCTTCTGCGACGGCCGTTCTTTGCTGTTGCGCGGCTGGTTCCGCGTCTTTCTATCTGTGCCCCGTTCGCATCCGTGAGCGGGGTTGATGACCGGGACAAAGATTCTCTGGGGCCAGATGCTGGGCGCACTTGCCATGGTGCTGCTCGGCTGTTGGGCCGCGACGGAATGGACAGCCTGGCGGCTTGGCTTCCAGCCCGCGCTTGGTGCGCCCTGGGTCCGGCTCGGGATTCTGCGGCTCTATCAGCCGCAGCTCTTCTTCGCCTGGTGGTACCACTTCGACGCCTATGCCCCCGGCGTCTTCGCCAAGGGGGCGGCGATTGCCTCGGCCGGTGGTCTCGGCGCAGCGCTGCTCGCCATCGCGACCTCCATCCTGCGCGCACGCCAGGCGCGCCATGTCACTACCTACGGGTCGGCACGCTGGGCAACCCGGCGTGACATTGAGGCGGCGGGCCTGTTCGGCGACCGGGGCGTGCAGCTCGGACGGATCGGCGCGCAGCCTCTCCGCCACGACGGGCCGGAGCATGTGCTGTGCTTCGCCCCCACGCGATCCGGCAAGGGCGTCGGCCTGGTCGTGCCAACGCTGCTGTCATGGACCGGCAGCGTCATCGTCCACGACATCAAGGGCGAGAACTGGACCCTGACGGCCGGCTGGCGCGCCCAGTTCAGCCACTCCCTGCTGTTCGATCCGACCAACCCGCGTTCGGCCGCCTACAACCCGCTGCTCGAAGTCCGCCGCGGCGAGTGGGAAGTGCGCGACGTCCAGAACATCGCCGATGTGCTGGTCGATCCCGAGGGCGCGCTGGAACGCCGCAACCACTGGGAGAAGACCAGCCACTCGCTGCTGGTCGGCGCGATCCTGCATGTGCTCTACGCCGAGCCGGACAAGACGCTGGCCGGCGTTGCCGCGTTCCTCTCCGATCCGGCGCGGCCGATCGAGCGGACTTTGCGCGCGATGATGACCACGCCGCATCTCGGCGCGCGCGGCGTCCATCCGGTGGTCGCGCAGTCGGCCCGTGAGCTGCTCAACAAATCGGAGAACGAGCGCTCCGGCGTGCTGAGCACGGCGATGTCGTTTCTCGGCCTCTACCGCGATCCGGTGGTAGCGAAGGTCACGTCGTGCTCCGACTGGCGGATCGCCGATCTGGTCGGTGCCGGGCGGCCGGTGTCGCTTTACCTCGTCGTGCCGCCATCGGACATCTCGCGCACGAAGCCGCTGATCCGCCTGGTGCTCAACCAGATCGGCCGCCGGCTCACCGAGACGTTGGACGATCCCGCGCGCCGCGCGGTGGGTCGAGGTTCATCGCGTCTGCTGATGATGCTCGACGAGTTCCCGGCGCTGGGCCGGCTGGACTTCTTCGAATCCGCGCTCGCCTTCATGGCCGGCTACGGCATCCGCGCCGTCCTGATCGCGCAGTCGCTCAACCAGATCCAGAAAGCCTATGGCGAGCACGACGTGATCCTGGACAACTGCCATGTCCGGGTCTGCTTCGCGACCAACGACGAACGGACGGCCAAACGCATCTCGGATGCACTCGGTACCGCGACCGAACTCCGGGCGATGAAGAACTACGCCGGCCACCGGTTGGCGCCGTGGCTATCGCACCTGATGGTCAGCCGCCAGGAGACGGCTCGCCCGCTGCTGACCCCGGGCGAGGTCATGCAGCTGCCGCCGGCTGACGAGATCGTCATGGTCGCCGGCCTGCCGCCGATCCGCGCCAGGAAGCTACGCTACTACGAGGAACCGGCTTTCCAAGACCGGGTGCTGCGGGCGCCCGTGTTGGCGGCAGATAGCTACGCCGATCGCCCGCCAGGGCGTGGTGATGACTGGACCGGCACGGCGCCGATCGGCGTCCAGGCTGCGGGTGTCGCCGACACGGCGCTTCCGGACCACGCCAATGGCGGCATCCGCCAGGAGCCCGAGCTCCCCGAGCATGAGGCGGTCGTGCCGGTGTGCGAGCCAGCCGGGGAGTTCGCCATCCTGGAGGACGAGCCGGACGACGAGCCGCAGCGCCAGCGCGCTCTGGCCGCGCTGCAACGGCAGACCGTGCGCAACGTGGCGATCGACCGCGGTGACGGCATGGCGATGGAGATGTAGCCAATGAAGAGCCGGCTGAACTGCTACTTCGATCCCAAGCTCGCCGATCAGCTCACCGCCTTCGCGCTGCGCCAGGGCGTGCACCGCTCGCAGCTGGTCGAGGCAGCCGTCACGTCCTTCCTCTCACCCGACGCGCTCGACCGCCGCGAGGCCGCCTTCGTCCGCCGGCTCGACCGGCTGTCGCGGCAGATGGAGCGGATCGAGCGCGACCTGACCATCGCCATCGAGGTGCAGGCGCTGTTCGTGCGGTTCTGGCTGTCGGCCTCGCCGCCGATCCCGGCGGCCCAGCAGGACGCGGCAAAGGCGCAAGGCACCAGCCGCTACCAGGGCTTCATCGAGACCCTCGGCCGGCGACTTCAGCGCGGCGACTCGCTCGTGCGCGAGATCAGCTGGGAGATCACCCCCGAACATCACGGCCGTGCCGGCACATCAACAGATAGCGGCGACGAAACGGACGAAGACGTCGCACGCGCCGACGCGGACATGGCCGAGAAGGAGGGGGTCCATGCCGGTCTCTGATAGCACCGGTGTGATGCTGGCCCGCTCGGTGCGCATGCTGCGCACCGCGCTGGGCCCGGCGATCGCGGCCCTGCTGGGTCAGCCGGACATCGTCGAGGTGATGCTCAACCCGGATGGCCGGCTCTGGATCGATCGTCTCGGTACCGGCCTCGCCAACACCGGCCTGCGCATACTGCCCGCCGACGGCGAGCGTATCATCCGCCTGGTCGCCCACCATGTCGGCGTGGAGGCGCATGCGCTCAACCCGCGCATCTCGGCGGAACTGCCGGAGACCGGGGAGCGCTTCGAGGGCCTACTGCCGCCGGTAGTGACCGGCCCCACCTTCGCCATCCGCAAGCCCGCCATCGCCGTGTTCTCGCTCGACGACTACGTCGCGGCCGGGATCATGCTGCCGGATCAGGCCGGGCTGCTGCGCGCGGCAATCATCGAGCGCTGGAACATCCTGGTCGCCGGCGGCACCTCGACCGGCAAGACCACGCTCGTCAACGCGCTGCTCAAGGAGGTCGCTGCCACCGGCGACCGGATCGTGGTCATCGAGGATACGCGCGAGCTCCAGGTCGAGGCGCCGAACCTGGTGTCGCTGCGCACCAAGGACGGCGTCTGCTCGCTGGCCGAGCTGGTCCGCTCCAGTCTGCGCCTCCGCCCCGACCGCATCCCAATCGGCGAGGTGCGCGGCGCCGAAGCGCTCGACCTGCTGAAGGCCTGGGGCACCGGCCATCCCGGCGGCATCGGCACCATCCATGCCGGCTCGGCCCTCGGCGCGCTGCGCCGGCTCGAACAGCTGATCCAGGAGACGGTGGTCAACATCCCGCGCCCGCTGATCGCCGAAACCATCGGCCTGATCGCCGTTCTGCAGGGCCGCGGCCGGCAGCGCCGCCTCGCCGGGATCTGGCAGGTCGGCAAGGTGCTGGCCGGCGGCGACTACGTGCTGACCGAGATCGGTGCCGAGCGCCCCTCCAATATCGTCCCCCTCCAGCCCGGGAGCCATCCGTGACACGGAAGACCATCCTCCATGCCTGGCGGCAGCGTGCCGCTGCCCTCATGGCCCTGGCGCTGCTCTGGCCGGCCTCCACCTTCGCCGCGGGGTCGAACATGCCGTGGGAGCAGCCACTGCAGCAGATCCTCGACTTCGTGCAGGGGCCGGTCGCCAAGATCATCGCCGTGCTGATCATCATCGGGACCGGCCTCGGCCTCGCTTTCGGCGAGACCTCCGGCGGCATGCGGCGCCTGATCCAGATCGTCTTCGGCCTGTCGATCGCCTTCGCCGCCGCGAGCTTCTTCCTGACCTTCTTCAACTTCTCCGGCGGGGCACTGGTCGGATGAGTGACCCGGCAGAAATCCGCGGCTGGTCGGTGCCGCTGCATCGCAGTCTGACCGAGCCGATCCTGCTCGGCGGCGTGCCGAGGGGCATGGCGATCGCGCTCGGTACGCTCGCAGCGGCCATCGGGCTTGGCCTCCAGCTCTGGCTGGCCGGGATCGCGGTCTATCTGCTCGGCCATGCTGCCGCGCTGTTCCTGACCCGTCAGGACCCGCAATTCGGGCCGGTGTTCGCACGGCATCTGCGCGCCGCCCGCCGCCATCTGGACGTATGAGGGAGGCAGCGCCGGACATGCTCGATCTCCGGGAGTATCGCACCAGGCGCCGGGAACTTGCCGACTTCCTTCCGTGGGCGGGGTTGGTCGGACCGGGGATCGTGCTGAACAAGGACGGCGCGCTCCAGCGCACGGCGCGGTTCCGGGGGCCGGACCTCGACGCCAGCACGTCGGCGGAGCTGATTGCGGTCGCCGCGCGGGTCAACAACGCGCTCAAGCGCCTCGGCGAGGGCTGGGCGATCTTCGTGGAGGCCGCGCGCTCCGCGGCGCCGGGGTATCCCGAGAGCCACTTCCCCGATCCGGTCTCCTGGCTGATCGACGAGGAGCGGCGGCACACCTTCGAGGAGGAGGGTGCGCATTTCGAGAGCACGTATTTCCTGACCTTCTGCTACCTCGCCCCGCCCGAGCGGGCCGAACGGGCGAGCCGGTTGCTCTATGACCAGGGTGATGACGATCGGAACCGCGGGGCGGAGAGACCAGGCGAGCCCGGCGGCATCGACTGGCGCGGCATCCTGGACGCCTTCGCGGCCGAGACCGACCGCGTGCTCGACCTGCTGGCCGCCCTCACGCCGGACTGCGCCTGGCTCGATGACGCCGGCACGCTGGCCTATCTGCATGGCACGATCTCGACCAACGGGCGGCATCCGGTCGGCGTGCCCGAAGTGCCGTTCTATCTCGACGGGCTGCTGCCGGATTGCGACCTCACGCCCGGCGTCGCGCCGATGCTCGGACGCGGCCACCTCCGCACGCTCACCCTGCGCGGCCTGCCGGATCGCACCTGGCCAGGGCTGCTCGACGAACTCAACCGACTACCGATCGAATACCGATGGGTCGCGCGCTGGCTGCCGCTGGAGAAGGCGGAGGCGCAGAGGGAGCTGGGCAAGAAGCGCCGACACTGGTGGGCCAAGCGCAAGGGCATCGCCGCCCTGCTGCGCGAGGTGATCTGGCAGCAGGAGACACGGCTGGTCGATTCCGACGCCGAGAACCAGTCGGTGGATGCCGATGCAGCATTGCAGGAACTCGGCTCGGATGCAGTCAGCTTCGGGTATTTCACCGCCACCGCCACCGTCTGGGACGCAGACGAAGCCGCTGTCACCGAGAAGGTCCGGCTGGTCGGTCGCGCGGTGCGGGCGCAGGGCTTCGTCGCGGTCGAGGAGACGCTGAACGCGGTCGAGGCTTGGCTCTCCAGCCTGCCGGGCCAGTGCTACGCCAATATCCGCCAGCCGCTGGTCTCGTCGCTGAACCTCGTCCACATGCTGCCGCTCTCGGCGGTCTGGGCCGGGCCGGAGCGCAACGCCCATCTCGACGGCCCGCCGCTTCTGATCGCGCATACGGCGGGATCGACACCGTTCCGCCTTGTGCTGCACCAAGGCGATGTCGGCCACACGCTGATCGTCGGGCCTACGGGTGCGGGCAAGAGCGTGCTGCTCGCGCTGATCGCACTACAGTTCCGCCGCTACCCTGGCGCGCGCGTGGTGATCTTCGACAAGGGCCGTTCGTCCAAGGCCGCCGTGCTCGGCATGGGCGGCGCCTTCCACGACCTCGCGCTCGGCGGCGAGGTCTCGCACCAGGCTCACCAGGCCGTCGCCTTCCAGCCACTGGCGCGCATCGACGATCCCGCTGAACGCGCCTGGGCGGCGGACTGGATTGCGGTCTTGCTGGTCCAGGAGAGTATCGAGCTGACGCCGGAGGTCCGCGGCGCCGTCTGGTCGGCGCTCGGCTCGCTCGCCACGGCGCCGGTGTCCGAGCGCACGCTTTCGGGCTTCGCCGCGCTGTTGCAGGTCAACCGGCTGAAGGTGGCACTGGAACCCTACACCATCGCCGGCCCGTTCGGCCGGCTGCTCGATGCCGAGCAGGAGAGCGTTGGCGACGCCAACGTTCTGGCCTTCGAGACCGAGGATCTCCTCGGTTCCAAACACGCAGCGCGCGCCGTGCTGACCTACCTGTTCCACCGCATCGAGGCGGGGCTGGACGGCCGGCCGACCTTGATCGCGGTCGATGAGGCGTGGTTCGCGCTCGATGATCCGGTCTTCGCGCCGAAGCTGCGCGAATGGCTCAAGACCCTGCGGCGGAAGAACGCCTCCGTCCTGTTCTCGACGCAGAGCCTCGCCGACATCACGCGCTCGCCGGTCGCGCCCGCCGTTATCGAGAGCTGCCTGTCGCGCATCTTCCTGCCGAATGCACGAGCGATCGAGCCGGAGAGCCGGGAGGCCTATGCGCGGCTCGGCCTCAACGACCGGCAGATCGAGACCATCGCGCGCGCGGTGCCGAAGCGGGGCTACTGGTTCCAGTCCGCCGCCGGTTGCCGGCTGTTCGAACTGGGCCTGGGCGAGGTGGCGCTCGCCTTCTGCGGCGCGAGCGCCGCCGAGGACCTCGCGGCGATCGACCGCGTGCTTGTCGCGCACGGTCCGGTCGGTTTCGCGGCGGGGTGGCTGCGGGAGCGCGGACTTGATTGGGCGGCGGCACTTCTGCCCACCGGGCTGATCGCGGCCGGGACCCATCCGGCGCCCGGCGCCAATGTCCGGGAAGATTTGACGCTCGATGCCGATGCCGCGTCAGACGCGGCACAGGCGTTTCTGCCCTTCGGCGACGATGCCGCGCCGAGGCCGAGGTCCAAGGTGCAAGTGCTTCCCGCGACGGAGACAACCCCATGAAACTCTCGCCGCAGATTCTGTCCCCGAGGCGGATCATCGGGGCTGCTGTGATCGCCATGGCGGCGGCCGTCTTGCCGCTCCCCGCGCATGCCACTGTGCCGGTGATCGATTTCGCAAACCTCACGCAGAATGTCCTGACGGCGGTGCGGACGCTGGAGGAGGTGGACAATCAGATCACCCAGATCCAGCAGGGCATCTCCATGCTGGAGAACCAGGCGCGCAATCTGACCGCGCTGCCCTTCTCCGTGCTGGCCCAACTGCAATCCTCCATGGGCGAGATCAACCAGCTCATGGGGCAGGCGCAGAGCCTCGCCTACAGCGTCCAGCAGGTCCAGCTTCAGTTCCAGCAACTCTATCCGAACTACCAGTCACCGAATTTTCAAGGAACCGTCACACAGGCCAGTCTGCTCGCCGATGCCGCCGCACGCTGGCAGGCCGCGGTCAGCACCTTCCAGCATACGATGGAGGTGCAGAGCCAGATCGTTGCCTCGATCCCCGCCGACCAGGCCGATCTCTCCGCTCTGGTTGGCCAGAGCCAGGGTTCTGTCGGCGCGCTGCAAGCAATCCAATCCGGCAATCAGCTTCTGGCGCTGCAATCGCGCCAGCTCTCAGCGACGCAGGATCTGATCGCCGCCGATGCGCGAGCACAGGCCGCGAATGCGATGCAGAACGCGGAGGTCCAGTCTGCCGCGCAGGCAGACTGGAAGCGATTCTACGGCAACGGCGTGAGCTATACTCCGACCCCGGTCAACGTGTTCGGAGGACCCGCACCATGAACGCCAAATCTCTCGTCGTCATCGGTATCTTCGGCATCGCCACATCTGCTTTGGCGGCGGCGCCGACGATCGATCAATTGGTCGCCAATCCGACGATGCTCAACGCCGAGATGGACCGCTGCAAGCATCTTGGCATGGCGGCGAACGACGATGCGCGATGCCAGATGGCCTGGCAGGCCGAGAACAAGCGGTTCTTCGGGAATGGGCCAGGCACCTACACGCCGGCACCGGTGACTGTGTTCAACAACCCTCCGAAGTTCGATCCGCAGCCCAACAGCCAAAAGCCTCATCCATCGACATCATCTGGTCCACCCAATGGGCAATAATACATCCATCATCGACCACTTCCTCGACATCTTCAGCCGCTATATCGATAGCGGATTTGGGCTGATCTCACCCGATGTCGGTTTCCTTGTCGTCGTCCTGATCGGAATCGATGCGACGCTTGCAGGTCTTGCTTGGGCACTCGGCGAGGACGATGCGATCCAGGCGCTGGCGAAGAAGGTTCTGTATGTCGGCTTCTTCGCTCTTCTTCTGAACAATTGGACCACGCTTGCGGGGCTTGTTTTCGAGAGCTTTGCCGGGCTTGGGCTGAAGGCGACCGGATCCTCCCTCAGCTACGCGACCTTCCTCCATCCCGGACTGCTTGCCCAGGCCGGCGTCCGGGGCGCGGACGTTCTGCTCACGCAGATCCAGCGCCTCGCCGGGTTCCCCAACGTGTTCTGGAACCTCGGCCAGATCCTGGTCATGGGCCTGTCCTGGATCGTGACCCTGCTCGGCTTCTTCGTGCTCGCGATCCTGCTGTTCCTGGCCATCATCGAGTTCAAGCTGACAACGCTGAAGGGTTTCATCCTCGTGCCCTTCGCGCTCTGGCGCGGCACCGCCTTCATCGCCGAACCGGTGCTCGGCCAGGTGATCACCTCCGGCGTGCGCATTCTCGTCTTCGCCGTGATCACCGGCATCGGCACCCAGCTCTTCGGCCAGATCCTGCCCAGCAACCCAGCGACCGAGCTCTCGCTCCAGGACGCGCTCACCATCCTGCTCGCCTCAATGACCATCGCCGGGCTGGCGTTCTCGGCGAACCGGCTTGCCGCCGGCATCACCTCCGGCGCCCCGCAGCTCGGGCTTGGCAGCGCCGCGGCGGCAGGTGGGGCTGTCGCCGGGGTCGCGGCCATGGCCGGGATGGGAGGGGTCGCTGCCGCACGCGCCGCAGCCTCTGGCGTCGGTGCCGCAGCCTCGCTCGCCGGCGGCGCCAGCGGTGCCTATACGCTCGGCAGCGCCACCGGCGGCGGGTCGGTTTCGGCAGGCCTGGCCGGTGTCGCCCGCGGGGCGGCCGGTGCGGCCACCAGCGGTCCGCGAGGTGCGGCCCAGAGCGCCTCGACGGCGCTGCGCGATCGCTTCGCCGCCGGCCAACGCGCCGCCTGGTCGGCAACCGGTGGATCGGGCGGGGATGCCGCCGGCGCATCCCAGTCCGCAGCGGCGCCCAACGGCGCGCCGGCCTGGGCCGAGCGCCTGCGGCGGCAAGCCGTCTCCCGGGCGGCGCAGAACATCATCCACGAAGGCGAAGGCCGCGGCGGCGGCATGCGGCCCAATCTGCGCGGGGACGGAACATGAGGTGGCACCGCTTCTCCTCCCGTCTCGGCGAGACCGAGGCGCCGGCCACGCCCTATCAGCGCGCCGGGCAACTCTGGGACCAGCGCATCGGTTCCGCCCGCGTCCAGGCCGCAAACTGGCGGCTGATGGCCTTCTGCTGCCTAGCGCTTGCCGCGGTGGTTACCGCCGATGACATCCGCACCCATGCCCGCGCCATGGTCACCCCGTTTGTGGTGGAGGTCGATCACCTCGGTGCCGTGGAGGCCATCGCGCCGGCGCCGGCGGAGATCCAGCCAACCGACACCGAGATCGCCTATTTCCTCGCCCAGTTCATCGAGCGGGTGCGCGGTCTCTCGGTCGATCCGGTCGTCGTCCGCCAAGCCTGGCTCAATGCCTATGCGCAGATTACCAGTCACGCCAAGCCGCTGCTCGACGCCTATGCCCGTCAGGCCGATCCGTTCGGTCAGATCGGCAAGCGCGCCGTGACCGTGGATGTCACCAGCGTCGTCCGCGCGAGCCCGAGCTCCTTCCGCATCGCCTGGATCGAGCATCCCTTCCAGGACGGCACCGCCCTGCCGCCCGAGCACTGGACCGCGATCCTGACGGTGGTGATCCAGATCCCGCACACCGAGGTGGCGCTGCGGCAGAACCCGCTCGGCATCTACATCGACGCGATCAGCTGGGCACGCGAGGTCAATACCGACCAGACCGAAGGATCAACCCCATGAAACTCTCGCTCCTCCTCGCGGGCAGCGCCGCGCTGGCGCTGGCGGCCTGCGCCCAGCCTGTGCCGAAGATCGCCTACGACAATCCGCAGCCCGCGCATCTGGTGCCGTTGCCACCAGCCCCGATCCAGGTCGTGACCCTGCCCGAGCCGCTGCCGTTGCCGGGGCAACTCAAGAAGCTGCCGCCGAGCGCAACGAGCCGGCTGCCGGCACAGCCGGGGAACCCGATCGCACGGGTAGCCCGGGCCAACGCGGCGGCGCGCATCAACCCGACCCGCGACGGCTACATCAACGCCATGCAGGTGTTCCCCTGGTCGGACGGCGCGCTCTACGAGATCTACGCTTCGCCGCTGCACGTGACCGACATCGCGTTGCAGCCCGGCGAGCATCTGATCTCCATCGCCGCCGGCGACACTGTGCAGTGGAAGATCGGCAACACCACCAGTGGCGCGGGGGTCCATCAACAGGTGCACGTGCTGATCAAGCCGATCTCGGCCGATCTGCCGATGAACAACATCGTCATTATGACCGACCGGCGCGCCTATCACCTCGAGGTGCATCCGACCAAGGACGCCTACATGGCCGCGGTGTCCTGGAACTACCCGCAGGATGATCTGCTGGCACTGCGGACGCAGAACGCGGCGGCGACGGATTACGCCAACGCGGTGGTGGCGAACGATGTGAACATCGCGGCGCTCCACTTCCGGTATCGGATCAGCGGCGATGACCCGCCCTGGCGGCCGGCGCAGGTCTTCGATGACGGATCCAAAGTATACGTCCAATTCCCGCCGGGGATCGCCCAGGGCGACATGCCGCCGCTCTTCATTCTCGGCGCGCCGGGTGGCAAGGCCGAGATCGTCAACTATCGCGTGCACGGCAACACCATGATCGTCGATCGGCTGTTCGCCGCCGCCGAACTCCGTCTCGGCGCCGGGCCGCAGCAGGTCGTGCGCATCACGCGGACCGATGGGCACGGCTGATGGGCGGTCCTGACGATGCGGATCCCGGGCAGCGGCCGGCACCCAAGGCTGATCCGGCCGACTTCGTGCTGCGGGCGCGGCCACGTGCCGTGACGCGGCTCTCGCGTCGGGCCCTGGTCGTCGCGGCCGGCGGCGTCGCGGTCTGCGTGGTGGGAGCGGTGTGGTGGGCCTTCGCGCTGCATAGCTTCCGGATCACCACCGGCAAGGAGCTCTACAACACCAATGTCCGGCCCTCCGCCGAGGCGATGAGCGGGCTGCCGAACGGCTATGCCAGCCTGACCAAGCCCAAGCCGGCGCCGGCGCCACCAACTTCGGTGCCCCGGCTCGGGCCGCCACTGCCGGGTGACCTCGGGCGGCCGATGCTGGCGCATGGGGCGCCCACTGCCTTCTCGACACCACCGAATGGGGCGGATCAGGCCGCGGCGCGGCTGCGCGCGCAGGCCGCCGATGCGGGGGTGTTCTTTACCGTGGCGGCGAACGCCGGCGGCACCAACGGCGCAGCCGGCACCGCGTCAGATGCCGTCCCCGCAGGCCAGCCGGCTCCTGGTCCTACGGGCAGCGGCGACCCACTCGCCGGGCCGCATGGTGACCAGAACCAGCAAGACGCCAAGCAGGCGTTCCTGAACAGTCCGGTCGATCGCGCGATCTACTCGCCCGACCGGTTGCAGACGCCGCTCAGCCCCTACGAGCTGATGGCCGGCACGGTGATCCCGGCGGCGCTGATCACCGGGCTGAACTCCGACCTGCCGGGGCAGGTGATCGCCCAGGTCACGCAGGACGTCTATGACAGCGCCACTGGCCGCACCCTGCTGGTCCCCCAGGGCGCGAAGCTGATCGGCAAATACGACAGCGTCGTCGCCTACGGGCAGTCACGGGTGCTGCTGATCTGGACGCGGCTGATCATGCCGGACGGCAGTTCGATGGTGCTCGACAACCTGCCGGGCGCCGATGCCCAGGGCTATGCCGGGCTGGAGGACGGGGTCGATTACCATTTCTGGCGGCTGCTGCGCGGCGTCGCGCTGTCCTCGCTGCTCGGCGTGTCCAGCGCGCTCGCGACCAACAACGTGGTCGGCGGCACCGGGACGGGCAACGTGATCATCGCCCTCGGCCAGAGCGCCGACCAGGCCGCCAACCAGGCCGGGCAGTCGATCGTCTCCCGCGACCTCGGCGTCCAGCCGACCCTGACCGTTCGCCCGGGCTTCCCGCTCGACGTGATGGTCAACCGCGACGTCGTGCTGCGCCCCTATGGGGGCGGATGAGGAGGGCGACGGTGGCAAAGCTCCGCATCGGTCCGCTGCCCGACGACAGGCCGGTCAAGCGTACCATCACCTTCACCGCAGCGTTGGACGCGCTGATCCGCGACTACGCCGCCGCGATCGCCGCGCAGAACGGCCTGCCCGACGCGCCGACCGTTGAGAAGCTGGTGCCGATCATCGTCGAGCGGTTCATCACCACAGATCGGGCGTTCCGGGCTCCCATGCACCAGGCGCCACCGGCCGTGCCGAGTAAGCCGCCGCCACATTCAGAACAGTCGCCGCCCGGCCGCGAACGCCACGGAGATCCGCCAACCATCGCCGGGTCGGAGTGACCGCGGCTGGGAGAGAGGGCAGCAACGCGGTGCGTATTGCAAAACGCGCTACGATCTCCTACATTCGCCCCATGGCGAAGGGGACCACCATGACCGGCGCGGCCAAACGCAAGGACTACCCGCTCTCGATGCGGCTTCCGGAAGGCGACATCGCCATCATCGACCGTGCCGCCGACCTGCGCGGCCGTTCGCGGACTGACTTCGTGCGGGAGGCAGCGGTACGGGCCGCCGAGGAGGTCCTTATGGAAAGCACGCTGCTGCGCATGACCCCCGAGGGCTTCGAGGCGTTCGTCCAAGCCGTCTCCGCCCCCGCCGCCCCGGCGCCCGAGATGGTAGCATCCCTCCGCCGTAAAGCGCCGTGGGAGAAGGGCGCGGTGAAGCGCTGATGGCGGAGCCGCCGCTCTCCGCCCCCGAGCTGCTGAATGCCGGCCACGACGTAACCCAGTTCTCCTGCGGCAAGCCCTCGCTCGATCATTGGCTGAAGACCCGGGCGCTCGCCAATCAGCAGAAGGGGTTCACGGTGGTCATGGTCGTCCACGTGGCGGGCCGAGTGGTCGGCTATTACGGCCTGGCGCCGACCGCCATCGTGCCGGCCGCCCTGCAGCGCTCGATCCGAACCGGGCAGCCGCCGAACCCGGTGCCGTGCATTCTGCTCGGGCAGCTTGCCACCGATCAGGCCTGGGGCGGCCGGGGGATCGGCACGGGACTGTTCAACCACGCACTCGCCCGGAGCGTGAGCGGCGCCGCGCTGATCGGTGGGCGCGCCCTGGTGGTCAACGCCGTGGATGAGGAGGCGGGGTCGTTTTGGCGTCGCCGCGGCTTTCTACCGTCCAAGGATGACGCGCTGGTGCTGTACCGATCCATGGCCGACGTCGCGGCCTCGCTGCAGGCAAGCCGACCCCACCAGCAACCATAGGTGAACAGAAGCGTCAGGGCGGCGCGTTTGGCAGAATCCGACAATCTCTATAAATCGGCATCCAACTGGGACCCCACTGCGTTTGTGTAAGAGGGGCAAAACCCCGGGCAAGTTATGGAAAGTCGGCCCTTGTTGCGATAGCCGCCACCGTAACGGCGGCGGATTTCCGCCATTCCGTTGCCTGACCCTCGTTCATGCTGCACCTGCGTGCCCGGGGTTTTGCCCCTCTTACGCGTTTGTGGGCTAACGCCTTGAGTCAGCACAGAAACAGGCGGTTTGAGGGGACGCCGATCGCGCGCCCCTCGAATCGCCACTTCTTCTAGTTATTCCAATAGCTTGCGCTTTCTGAGAGGTGGGATCCCAGTTGGACGCCGAGCCACAATGGTATTTGTCGAGCCTGGCGATGGCGCTTTCGAGGGCGAGTTCGCGGCGGGCGATCTGGAGCTTCTGGACGAGATCGGAGGTGCGACAGAACAGGACGCGCCAGCGGTTCTCGATCAGGGCGAGGCCGATGGCGGCGGCGAGATGCGACTTTCCCCCGCCGGGCGGGCCGAACAGGAGATTGGCGCCCTGGTCGAGCCAGCCGTCGCCGGCGCAGAGGGCGAGGACATACAAGGTCTAGCTGTGGTGGACACCAGGTGGACACCACGCCGGAAAAGCAAAAGGTCGCCTCGCGGCGGCGTTCTCATAATGCTCTGATTTACCTAGGGAAATCTGGAGCGGGCGAAGGGATTCGAACCCTCGACCCCAACCTTGGCAAGGTTGTGCTCTACCCCTGAGCTACGCCCGCGCCCCAGCCGTCGGTGCCGCCATCTAGAGGCCTTGCCGCCCGAATGCAAGCGCCCCCTCCCCACGCATCCGCTCGCACAAACGTCCCAGGCTTGAACCCACCCCGCGTCGCCCGCCACACTCCCCTTCCCCTCCCCGCTTCCGGTCCCCGCATGAACCCGCTCTACCTCGACCCCCGCACCGGCCAGACCTACCCGCTCGACCCGCCGCGCTGGTGCGGCGCCGACCGCGTCCCCCTGCTGCTCACCCCCCTCCCCGGCCTCACCCGCACAGAGATCGACCCCGCCGGCCGCGGCCCCTGGCGCTACCGCGCCGCGCTCCCGTTCGCCCCCGATGACCCCATCACCCTCGGCGAGGGCGGCACACCCCTGCTCCCCCGCACCCTGCACGGCGCTCCCGCGCTCCTGAAGGCCGAGTGGATCATGCCCACCGGCAGCTTCAAGGACCGTGGCGCCACCGTCATGCTCTCCCTGTTGCGCGCCCAGGGCGTGCGCGCGGTGCTGGAGGACAGTTCCGGCAACGGCGGTGCCGCCGTCGCCGCCTACGCCGCCGCCGGCGGCCTGGCCGCCACCATCCTCGCCCCCGCCTCCACCAGCCCCGCCAAGACCGTGCAAATGCGCGCCCACGGCGCCACCGTCGAACTCGTCCCCGGCACCCGCCAGGACACTGCGGACGCGGCGATCCTGCGCGCCGAGACGATCTTCTACGCCAGCCACAACTGGCACCCGTTCTTCCTGCACGGCACCAAGACGCTCGCCTACGAACTGTGGGAGGATCTGGGCTTCCGCGCTCCGGACAACGTCATCGTCCCCTGCGGCGCCGGCTCCAACGTGCTCGGCTGCGCGATCGGCTTCGACGAACTGCACCGCGCCGGCCAGATCGCCCGTCCCCCACGCCTGTTCGCCGCCCAGCCCACCGCCTGCGCCCCGATCGCCGCCGCCGTCGCCGGCACCCCGGCGCCCACGCAGACCAGTCCCACCATCGCCGAGGGCACCGCCATCGCCGCCCCGATCCGCCTGCCGGAGGTCGTGGCCGCCCTCCGCCACTCCGGCGGCGGCGCCGTCAGCCTGACCGAGGCGGAAATCGTCGCCGCCACGCTCGACCTCGCCCGCATCGGCGTCTATGTGGAGCCCACCGCGGCACAGCCGTCCGCGGCTTTCGCCAAGCTCCTGGCGGCGGGCCGAATCGCCCCGCAGGAGACGACCGTCCTGGTGCTCACCGGCAGCGGCCTCAAAGCCACGCCGCTGCTCGCCGGGCTGCTAGGGATTTCGCTGTGACCGCGCCAAGAATTGCCCTGCTCGGCTTCTCGATCGAGTGCAACCGCTTCGCCCCCCAAGCCACCGAGGCGGACTTCGCCGCCCGCACCCTGTTCGCCGGCCCCGACCTGCTCGCCGAGGCCCGCGCCCCCGCCCCGCGCATGCTGGGCGAACTGCCGGGCTTCGTCGCCGCCATGGACGCCGCCGGCCCCTGGGAACCCGTGCCCCTCACCCTCGCCATGGCCGAACCGAACGGCCCGGTGGACCACGCCTTCTTCGCCCGCCTGCTCACCGAGTGGGAGACAGGGCTGCGCGCCGCCGGCAAGCTCGACGGCATCTATGCCGTGCTGCACGGTGCTGCCCTCACCACGGAAGACGACGACCCGGAAGGCACCCTGCTCGCCCTGGTCCGCCGCATCGTGCGGCCCGGCGGTCCCCGTCGTCGCCAGCTACGACCTGCACGCCAACGTGGCCCCCGCCGACGTCGATCTGGTGGACGCCTACATCGGCTACCGCACCAATCCGCATCTCGACATGCGCGAACGCGGCGTCGAGTCGGCCGAGGTGCTGCGCCGCCTGCTCGGCGGCCTGGCCACCCACCGCGCCCGGGTGCGCCTGCCCATCGTGCCGCCGACCGTCACCATGCTGACCGGCGCCGAGGCGCCGGACCGCCCGTACGGCGAGCTGATCGACCTCGGGCAGCAACGGATGGCCGAGGCGCCTTACGCCGGCCGCGTGCTGAACGTCTCGGTCATGGGCGGCTTCGCCTTCGCCGACACGCCGTTCAACGGCCTCACGGTCGTGGTCACCGCGACCGATGCCGCCGCCGCGCACGATCTGGCGCAAGAAATCGCCGCCGCCGGCTGGGCGCGGCGCGACCGGTTCCGCCCGCGCCTCACCTCGCTCGACGACGCTGTGGCCCTGGCGCGCGCCACCGCCGACCGCACCCGCCCAGCGCTGATCTTCGCCGACGTCGCCGACAACCCCGGAGGCGGCGGTCGCGGCAATACCATGCATATCCTGCAGGCCTTCCATGCCGCCGGCGTGCGCGACGCGCTGGTCGGCGTGATCCACGACCCCGCGCTGGCGGCCGAGGCCGCGGCGCTCGGCGAAGGTGCGGCCTTCACCGCCCGCTTCAACCGCGGAGAACGCAGACGCCTTCTCCCACCCCTTCGCCGCGCCCGCCGTGGTGCGCGCGATCCGACGCGATCCCATCCGCGGCCGGCGCGGCATCTACGCCAACAACACGATCGACCTCGGCCCCTCGGTGGCGCTGACGCTCGACGGCATCACCGTCGTCGTCATCTCCAACCGGGTGCAATGCGCCGATCCCGCGTTCTTCGAGGCATTCGGCCTCGACATCGCCGCCGCGCGCGTCGTCGTGGTGAAGTCGCGCGGACATTTCCGCGGCGGCTTCGACGAGTTCTTCCGCCACGAACAGGTCATCGAGGTCGATGCTCCCGGCCTGACCAGTCCCGATCCTCTCGCGCTTCGCCTGGCAGCACCTGCCGCGCCCGGTCCTGCCGATCGACGACAGCGCCACCTGGGAACCCGACGCGGCATGACCCTCGACGACCTGCCCACACCCTGCCTGGTCCTGGACCGCACGATCCTGCAGCGCAACATCGCCGCCATGGCGGCGGCGCTGGCACGCCACGGCGTCCCTCTGCGTCCGCACATGAAGACCGCGAAGTCGATCGACGTGGCCCGCCTGGCGCTCGCCGGCCAGCCCGGCGGGATCACCGTCTCCACCCTGGCGGAGGCGGAGTATTTCGCCGCCCACGGCATCGCCGACATCCTCTACGCCGTCGGCATCACGCCGCAGAAACTGGACGTGGTGGTCCGGCTCAATGCCGACGGCGCCGACATCACCGTGCTCACCGACGATCCCGACATGGCCGCCGCCATCGCCGCCCACCCGCACCCGCCGCGCGCGCTGATCGAGATCGACAGCGGCGAAGCGCGCGGCGGCCTCGCCCCTGACGACGCGCGCCTGCTCGCCCTCGCCGCGCGGCTTGGTCCGAGCCTCGCCGGCGTGATGACGCATGCCGGACACTCCTACGCCGGCCGCACCGCCGCCGACATGGTCCGCATCGCCGAGACCGAGCGCGCCGGCGTGGTCCGCGCCGCCGAGCGCCTGCGCGCCGCGGGCCATCCGGCGCCGATCGTCTCGATGGGCAGCTCGCCCACCGCGCTCGCCGCCGCCCGACTCGAGGGCATCACCGAAGTCCGCGCGGGGGTCTACATGTTCGGCGACCTGTTCCAGGCGGAGATCGGCACGCACGGCATCGACGACATCGCGGTGACCGTGCTCACCAGCGTGATCGGCCGCCGCCCCGGCCAGCTCCTGGTCGATGCCGGCGGCCTCGCCTTGTCGAAGGACCGCAGCACGGAAGCCGCTCCGAAGGACTGGGGCTTCGGCCGCGTGCTCGACCGCCAGGGCCGGCCCGCCTATGGCGAGGCCATGGTCCGCCGCGCCTACCAGGAACACGGCGTGATCGTGCCCGACCCGGCGCACCCGTTCGACCTGCCGGTGGGCGGGCGGGTCCGCATCGCCCCCAACCACACCTGCATGACCGCCGCCGCGCACGACCGCTACTACGTGGTCGACGACTCCGGCACGGAAATCGTCGCGGTCTGGCCACGCGTCAACGGCTGGTAGCGCCGCCGCCGACCCCACGCAGCCGGGGCTTCCCCCGCGCGCCGACCGGCCCCATGCTGAACCGATGAGCAGCCCAACAGGCGCCCCCGGCGGCAGCTTCCTGCGCGTCAGCAAGCGCACCCGGCTGACCGCGATCATCGTCGCCTGCGCGCTGTTCATGCAGAATCTCGATTCGACCGTGATCGCCACCGCCCTGCCGGCCATGGCGCGCGCCTTCCACGCCGACCCGGTGCACATGAACGTTGCACTGACCGCCTACCTGCTCTCGGTCGCGGTGTTCATCCCGGCCAGCGGCTGGATGGCGGACCGGTTCGGCACCCGCACGGTGTTCCGCGCCGCCATCGTGGTGTTCACCCTGGGCTCGATCCTGTGCGGACGGGCGGAAACCCTGTCGTTCCTGGTCGGCGCCCGTATCCTGCAAGGCGCCGGCGGCGCGATGATGGTGCCGGTCGGCCGGCTCGTGCTGCTGCGCGCCACTCCGCGCGCGGAACTGGTCGCCGCGATGACCTGGCTCAGCATGCCCGCCCTGCTCGGCCCGGTGCTCGGGCCGCCGGTCGGCGGGTTCATCGTCACCTATGCGTCCTGGCGCTGGATTTTCGACATCAACGTGCCGATCGGACTGCTCGGCGTCGCCGCCGTCACGATGTTCATCGAGGAGGTGCGCGAACCGCCCCCCGGAAAATTCGACACCATCGGCCTGCTGCTGTCCGCTGCGGCCCTCTCCGGCCTCATGTTCGGCCTCGAAACCCTGGGCCGCAGCCTCGTCGCCCCCGCCGTCGGCTGGAGCCTGTTCGGCGGCGGAATGGCCGCCGGACTGCTGTATCTGCTGCACGCCCGCGCCCACCCCGCCCCGCTGCTCGACCTGTCCTTGCTGCGCCTGCCCTGCTTCCGGGTCGCCCTCAGCGCCATGATGCTGTTCCGTACCGGAATCGGCGCCATTCCGTTCCTCCTGCCGCTCATGCTGCAAGTGGGGTTCGGCGATTCGGCGGCGAAAAGCGGCCTCATCACCTTCGCCAGCTCGGCCGGCGCCCTGGTGATGAAACCCGCCACCCAGACGGCACTCCGCCGCTTCGGCTTCCGCGATACCCTGGTCTGGAACGGCGTGATCTCGGCCGTGATGGTCGGCATCTGCGCCGCCTTCCGCCCCACCTGGCCCGCCGCGGCCATTTACGCCGCGCTGCTGGTGGGCGGGCTGTTCCGGTCGCTGCAATTCACCGCCTACAACACCCTTGCCTACGGCGACGTGCCGCGCAAAAAAATGAGCGGCGCCACCAGCCTCTACACCGCCGGCCAGCAACTCGCCGCCACCATCGGCATCTCCGCCGGCGCCCTCGCACTGGAAGCAGCGACCGGCTTCTCCAGAACCCGAACACCCGCCCCATGGGACTTCTCGGTGGCGTTCCTCGCCGTCGCCACCCTCACCCTGCTCGCCGCCCCCGTCGCCCTCGCCATGCCCCGCACCGCCGGCGACGACCTGACCGGCCGCGGCGCACCCAGCCCGGCAGAGGCGGATTGACACCGATCTGGTGGGGGCCGCGCTTCCCACAGCAAGGCCAAGGGGGCGCTGCCCCCCTGGACCCCCTGCCAGGGAACTCGTCCCCTGGACCCCGGTCTATTGGGTTCCGTGCCGTTGGGGGGTGTCGCGGCTGGGCGGGCGGCGGCGGGGTGGCTGGGGCGCCGGCAGGGACCGGGCGCCTCGGCGCCCGGTCCCTGCCGGCGCCCCAGCCACCCCGCCGCCGCCCGCCCAGCCGCGACACCCCCCAACGGCACGGAACCAACGGAAGGGTTCCAAGGGCGAGCCCTTGGCGGGGGTCCAGGGGGCAGCGCCCCCTGGCCTTGCTGTGGAAGCGCGGCCCCCATCAGATCGGTATCATTCCGCCGCCTGTCGGACCGGGATGCGTGCCTCGCGGCGAGCGCGGGCGAGCATGTCGCGGGTGGCGCGGCGGAGGTCGTTCAGGTAGCGGACGTGTTCTTCTTCGATCGTGTGGCGGGGGGTATGTTTGAAGCGGTTTGTGTACCAGGCATGGCGTTCTGCAATGGCTTGGCGCATGGCCATGGGGTCTGGGGGGATTGCGTTGTTCAACAGGATTTCGCGCACGAAGCGGGCCTGGTGTTCGAACACCATGTTCAGTGCCGTATCGGTGTTGAAGAACCCCAGGAAGAACAGTCCGGGCCAATCGGGTGGGATGATGCGGAGGTAGAGGTCGAGGCGGTTGTCCACGACCTGCACGACCTCGGGCGGGATGAAATCGAGGTCGATCCGGTAGCCGGTGGCGGCGATCAGGGCATCGAATTCCTCTTCGCTGCCGTCGGAGAAGCGGATGCGTTTTCCTTCGACCGCTTCGATCCCCTGCTGCACCGTGATGCGTCGATAGGCGATGTCGGTCACCACGGTGGCGTTGGAGGTGGTGTGCACGAGTTCGCTTGGCGGCTTGAAGCCAAGTTTCGTGATGTCGCCATGGGCAAGCCAGGCGAGGAAGCGTGTGACCCGTTGGCGCAGTGCGCGGGGGACCCAAGGCCGCTGGATTTTCGCCGTGATATCGGTGAAGGCGCGGCCGAACATCAGCTTGGGCAGGATCACCGCGCCCGAGCGCGCCACGAGCACGGTGCGCGCCGACGTAACGCAGATATCGGAGGCGATGTCGCAGGCGCTGTTGCCCACGCCGACGACGCAGACGCGTTGACCGACGAACGGCTCCGGCTCGCGATAATGATGCGAGTGCAGGTAGCCGGCGCCGAATCCGGCCAGCATCGGCACGTCGAGCGGCGCGCTCAGGTGGCCGGTGGCGACGATCACCGCATCGAACCGCTCGGCACCATCCGTTTCGGTGACGACATCCCAGGCCGGCGGCGCCGTGCCGGGCGCGAAGGCGGGGCGCACCGCGGTCACCCGGCGATTGAAGCGGATGCGCGGCGCGACGCCGAAATGTTCCGCATAGGCCACCAGGTAGCGGTGCATGTCGGCGTGGTCGGGGAAGGGCTGCGTGGCGGCGTCGAAATCGAGGTCGCTGAACCTGGTGACCCCGCGCGAGGTGTTGATGTGCAGGGTGCGGTAGGCGGACGAGCGGCCGTTGTCGTTCTGGTAGCACCACATGCCGCCGATCTGGCTGCCGATCTCGAACACGGTGACGTCGAAGCCGGCTTCCAGCAGGTATTTGGCGGCGCAGAGGCCACAGGCACCGGCGCCGATCACCGCGACCCGCCGCTCCCCGCGCCGATGTGGCCCGGCGACCGGCGCGTCGAGGCCACGCTGAAAGACCGATTGCACCTCGGTCATGAGCTCTCCCGCTGGTGGTTCCGGTGCGGGTGCTACCAGTCGGTAGCGTCAGGTGGCAAGTCCGCCGTGGTGCGACGGGCCGGCCGCCGATTTCCCGGGCCGCAGCGTTTACGTAGGCGCCGGTAGCCCGCGATCAGGGCGTGGCGGCCGACGCGGGAGGCGCCGAGGTCGCGGGCCCCCCCGGGGCGGCTGCGGACGGGATGGCTGCCGACGGGGTTGTTGTCGACGGGATGGCTGTCGACGGGTCGGGGGTCGATTGGGTGGGGGGCCACGGGGCGGGAGCCCATGGGGCGGACGCCGATGGGGTGGATGCCGATGGGGTGGACGCCGATGGGGTGGATGCCGATGGGGTGGATGCCGATGGGGCGGATGCCGATGGGGCGGGCACCGGCGGCACCGCGCCGGAAGCCGGCGGGGCACCTCCGGTCGCTGCCGCCGGGGCACCGGGCACAGGCGGCGCAGGCGCCGCGCGCCCCGCCACGCCGCCGACAGGTGTCAGCGGCGTGACGTAGATCGGCGCGGCGGCGAGGTTGGGCGTCGTTTTCGCCGGCTTCGCCCCCGGCACCTTCACCGTGTAGTCCGGCACGATCCGCGCCTGCTTGCCCGCGATCACCAGCACGTGCAGGCCGATCGGCAGCGCCACCTTGTCGGTCTGGGTGACCGAAACCAGGTGCCCGTTCGGCTCCTGCACGATGTATTCCCACCCCTTGGCGTCGGCCACCGCCTGCTCGGCCGCGCTGCCGGCCAGGCCGCCGATCAGGGTGCCGCCGATCGCGCCGAACGCCGAGCCGAGCGTTCCGCCCGGCGCCTGCGCCCCGGTCACCCCGCCCGCCGCCCCGCCGGTCACCGCGCCCACCGTGCCGTTGGAGTTGATCAGCACGGGGCGGACGCCGACGATCACACCGCGTTCCACCTGCGCCGCCTGCTGGGCCGCGGCGGCGGCATAGGTATCGGGCGAATAGTTCCCGGTGCACCCGCCAAGCGGGAGCAGCGCGAGCAGCAGCAGGACGGGAGACAAACGGGGCACGGCACGATCCGGTTCTGGGGGACGGCGCTGAGATAAGGTCCGATCGTGGCGCTGTCACGGCAGCGCCCAGTCGGGTTTTGGCGCCGGGTTTTGGCGCCGGCCCGGTTCGGCGCTACCCTGCCCGCGGAAACAGACCGGAGCGGACCGCCATGATCCACGTCATCGCCATCATTACCGCCAAGCAAGGCCAGCGCGGCGCCATCCTGGACGCCTTCCGCGCCAACATGCCCGCCGTGCACGCCGAGCAGGGCTGCATCGAATACGGCCCGGCGATCGACGCCGAGGGCATCGGCGGATTCCAGACCAAATTCGGCCCCGATGCCTTCGTGGTGATCGAGAAATGGGCAAGCAAGGAGGCCCTGGCCGCCCATGCCGCCTCCCCCCACATGGCCGCCTACGGGGCGAAGACGAAGGAATTGATCGCAAGCCGCGTGATCCACGTGCTGGAACCGGCCGGCTGAGCGACACGGCGGCCGGCCCCCCGGGGCCGGCCCGCGCAATACGGAGCGAGCGACATGACCGAGGAACTGGCAACGGATCTGGCGACCTTGGGCGGCGGCTGCTTCTGGTGCCTGGAAGCGGTGTTCAAGGATTTGCGCGGCGTGAGCGCGGTGAAATCCGGCTATGCCGGCGGCACCGTGCCCGATCCCACCTACAAGCAGGTCTGCACCGGCCGCACCGGGCACGCCGAGGTGGTGCAGATCCGCTTCGACCCGGCGGAGATTTCCTACGCCGACCTGCTGCGGATGTTCTTCACCATCCATGATCCGACCACGAAGGATCGGCAGGGCCATGACGTGGGCACGCAGTACCGCTCGGTCATTCTGACCCATTCCGATGCGCAGGCGGAGACGGCGCGCGCGGTGATGGCGGAGATCGCGGCGGCGAAACTATGGCCGGCGCCGCTGGTGACGGAGATCGCTCCGCTCGCCACGTTCTATCCGGCCGAGCCGGAGCACGACGATTATTTCGCGCGCAACCCCTGGACCGGCTACTGCCAGGCGGTGGTGGCGCCGAAAGTGACGAAATTCCGCAAGAGCTTTGCCGACCGGCTGAAGCGCGCCGCGGCGGAATAGCGGCCCGCGGGATCAAAACGGCCCACCCGGCGCGCCCGGGAGCGACGCGGCCGCATCGTCATCCGAAGTGCCATGACGTTGGAAGGTGGGGCGTTGGAAGGTGGCGTAGCATGACATCCGCGCAGGACTCCGAGGTCGTCGAGCAGGCCAGCGCCGTTGCTTTCGCGCCGACGCTCGATCGCCTGGTCGCGGCGATCGAGGCGGCGGGCCTCACCGTCTTCGCCCGCATCGACCATGCCGCCGGCGCGCGCGCGGCGAGCCTCGCGATGCCGCCGACCACGGTGCTGTTCTACGGTACTCCCAAAGGCGGCACCCCGCTCATGCTGGCCGCGCCGCTCGCCGCTCTCGACCTGCCGCTGCGGGTGCTGGTGCGCGAGGCGGAGGACGGGCGTACCCTGGTGTCGTTCCATCCGGCTGCACCGATGCTGCGCCGCGCCGGCGTACCGGACACGCTCGCAACCCGGTTGGATCCGGCCCAGCGGCTGCTGCTGCAAGCCATCGCGCCGTGACCGGCGACGCAACGCCGGCCCACCGAGAGGCATCCGCGACCGCACGGCCGTCGGCGGAACCGGACGCCGCCGCGGCGGTCGCGCGCGGCGCCGCAGCCCGTTGCGCTACTGATTCAAAGGCTTCTTGAACGCGTTCCCCCGCGCCTCCCCGCCAACGCCGCCATGATTCTTGCCGTTGTCGACCTGAGCCGCGCCATCGCCGCCCACATCGCTGTCGTTCGGGCCGTTCTTCAGCTTGGCGGCGCCGTTGCCGCCCGCACCCTGGTAGGTGTGGTCGCTGTCAGCCGCAAGCACGATCGTGCCGGTGCCATGCGCGCCCGACGCGTTGGCCAGAGCGGCGCCGCCGCAGGCGACGACGACCGCTGCCGCCATCGCGGCGATTGTCCGTTGTTGCGTATTCATGTCGAACTCCATCCTGCCGCCGCCGCACCCGGTCGGTGCCACCACCTCGGGCAAGACGCGCGGTCGAAGTATATGCCGCGGAGAAGGCAGCTTTCCATCGTACCATCGGCGAAGCCGATCACACCAATGTGCGGATATCCATCCGCCAAGGGCTCGCCCTCGGCACCCTTTCGTTGGTTCCGTGCGGATCGGAGGTAACGATGAACCCGACGGTGCCCTTCGCCATCGCACGCGCCACCCGCCGCCCTTCTCAGGCCGCGGTGCCGCCCACCGTCAGCCCGGCCAGCTTCAACGTCGGCTGCCCGACGCCCACCGGCACGCCCTGCCCGTTCTTGCCGCAGGTGCCGACCCCGGGATCCAGCGCCATGTCGTTGCCG
Source organism: uncultured Pseudomonadota bacterium (assembly GCA_963832525.1). GTDB lineage: Bacteria > Pseudomonadota > Alphaproteobacteria > Acetobacterales > Acetobacteraceae > JAJZVS01. The sequence goes on along the minus strand of CAWHUC010000004.1, from coordinate 2,783,429 downwards.
ACCATCGTCACCTTGGTCAGCGCGTCCGGACCGTTGCCGATCAAGGTGGCGCCCTTCACCGGCGCGGTCACCTTGCCGTCCTCGATCAGGTAGGCCTCGGAGGCCGAGAACACGAACTTGCCCGACGTGATGTCCACCTGCCCGCCGCCGAAATTCACCGCGTAGAGGCCGCGCTTCACCGAGCGGATCATCTCCTCCGGCGCGTGCGTCCCGCCCAGCATGACGGTGTTGGTCATGCGCGGCATCGGCGCATGGGCGTAGGATTGCCGCCGGCCGTTGCCGGTCGGCGCGCACGCCCATCAGCCGCGCGTTCAGCCGGTCCTGCATGAAGCCGACCAGGACGCCGTCCTCGATCAGCACGGTGCGGCTGGTCGGCGTGCCCTCGTCGTCCACCGTCAGGCTGCCGCGCCGGTCGGGCAGGGTGCCGTCGTCCACCACCGTCACCCCCGGCGCCGCGATGCGCTGGCCCAGCAGGCCGGCGAAGGCCGAGGTCTTCTTGCGGTTGAAATCGCCCTCCAGCCCGTGGCCGATCGCCTCGTGCAGCAGGATGCCGGGCCAGCCCGGCGCCGAGCACCACCTCCATCTCGCCGGCCGGCGCGGGCCGGCTGTCGAGGTTGACCAGCGCCTGGCGCAGCGCCTCGTCCACCGCGGCGCGCCAGGCCGCGGGCGTCGGTCAGCGGCGTCGTAGCCGAAGCGGCCGCCGGTGCCGTAGCTGCCGGTCTCCCGCCGCCCGTCCTGCTCCACCACCACCGAGACGTTCAGCCGCACCAGCGGGCGCAGGTCGGCGACCCGGGTGCCGTCGGCGCGCATGATCTGCACCGCCTGCCATTCGCCGCCGAGCGAGGCCATCACCTGCTTGACCCGCGCGTCCTTGCCGCGGGCATAGGCGTCGATCTCCGCCAGCAGCGCGGTGCGGGCGGGGAATTCCATGGCGACCAGCGGATTGGCATCGGAATAGAGCCGGGCGTTGGTCGCCCGCGGCGGCTCGGCCGCGGTGCCGGAATGGCCGGCGGCGACCGCCGCGACGCTGGCCGCCGCGCGCGCGCCAGCGCGGCGTCGGACAATCTCGCCGGCATGGGCGTAGCCGGTCGCCTCCCCGGCCACCGCGCGCAGGCCGAAGCCCGAGCGTCGTGTCGAACCCGGCGCTGCGGATGCGCCCGTCGTCGAGGCTGATCTGCTCGCTCTCGCGGTATTCGAGGAACAGCTCGCCGTCGTCGCTGCCCGCCGAGCGCGGTGGCGAGCGCTGTGTTCGGCCTGCGGCGCGGTCCAGCGCGGCGTCGGCGCGTTCGAAGAACAACCGGTCGGTGGCGGCGAGCGCGGTCATGACGGCTCCTGTTCCTGGTTCGCGGCCGGGTTCGCCGCGGCGGCGCGTGGCGCCGGCTTGCGTCCGGACGGCGCGTTATCCTGCGGCTCCGTTGCCGCCTGCTCAAGTCCCGCCGGTGTCGGCGGTGGTTCCGTGCCGTCGCCGGACGTCGGCCCCGATGCGGCCGGTCCGGGTGCGGCCGGTCCGGGTGCGGCCGGTCCGGGTGCGGCCGGCCCGGGTGGGGATGATGCCGCGACGCCCGGCCCCGGCATCGGCCGCGCCGGCAGCAGCCGATGCCGCGGCAGCCGGACCTCCGCGGTGGTTCCGTGGCCCTGGCGGCTGGCCAGCCGCAGCACGCCGCCGTGGCTCTCGACCAGCGCCCGGGCCAGATATAGGCCGAGACCCGCGCCCGGAAAGCGCCGCGCCAGGGTGGCGTCGACCTGGGTGAACGGGTCGAACACGCGGACCAGATCGGCCTCGGCGATGCCGATGCCGGTATCGGCGATCGACAGCACCAGCTCCTCCGCCTCGCGGCGCGCGGCAACCGTCACCACCCCGCCGGCCGGGGTGAATTTCAGCGCATTGGAAAGCAGTTGGTGCAGCACCTGGCCGAGCCGGCGCCGGTCGGCCAGCACCAGAGGCAGGGCCTCCGACGCCGTCGGCAGGACGGAGGTCAGCACGATCTCCGCCCCCGCCGCGGCGGTCTCGAACTGGCGCAGCGTGCTCAGGATCAGGCGGCCGATATCGACCGCGTCGTCGGCGAGGTCGAACCGCCCGGTCTCCAGCCTGGCGACGTCGAGCAGGGTGTCGATCAGCCCGAGCAGCCGCCGCCCCGCCTCGTTCACCGCCCCCGCGTATTCGCCGATCCGCCCGCCGGCGCCGGCCGCCTCCTGCACCAGCGCGTCGGAGTAGCCGATCACGGCATTGAGCGGGGTGCGCAGCTCGTGGCTCATGGTGGCGAGGAAGCGGGTTTTCGCCTGGCTCGCCGCCTCCGCCACCTCCTTGGCGCGGCGCAGAGCGTGCTCCGCCTCCCGCTGTTCGGTGATGTCGGTCAGGGTGGTGATGTTCATCCCCGCGGCGACGGGATCGGAGCGGCGCTCGACGAAACGCCCCGCGGGGTTGACGAAGTGGCGCACCCAGGGCTGCGACCAGTCGCGGCCCTTGAGCTCGGCGGCGACCGCCTGGGCCAGCGGGCCGGTGCCGAGGAACCCTGCCCCCAGCAGGGCGTCGATCAGTTCGCCGTGCGGACGTCCGGGCGCCAGAAGCTGCGGCGGCACCCCCATCAGGATCGCCGCCATCGGGTTGGCGGCCAGCAGCCGCTGGTCCGGCCCCCACAGGATCAGCCCGTGGCGCATGCCGGCCAGCAGGATCTCCGTCTCCTCGCCGCGCCGGGCGAGCGCCTGCTGGGCGCCGACCAGGGGGGTGATGTCGCTGCACAGGACCATGAGGCCGCCGTCGGCGAGCGGCACCCAGCGGTTTTCCAGGATGGTCCCGTTCGGCCGCCGCCGCCGCCGGGTCTGCGGGCGGCTGAAGTCGTAGGCCCGCTGGCGCGACAGCAGCACCTCGGGATCACCCGGCCCGTATTCGCCGGCGGCGATGCGCCGGCGCACGATGTCGTCGAAACTGTCGCCCAGCGCGACATCGGCGTCGGTCATGACGCGGCCATAGGCGCGGTTCATCAGGACCACCCGCCGATCCGGGCCGAACACCAGCAGGCCCTGCGGGAGGGAGTCGATGATCTCGTCCAGCCGCGGCCCGGGCGCGGCACTGTGGATCAGGGAATCGGCCGCGTTCATGCGCCGTGCCGGGGGCGGTGCGGCGACGGCCCGGCCGGGAGCCGTGCGGCGGCGCGCGGCCTGCCCCGCCGTGCCGTGTGCGCCGCCACCGCGGCAGATGCATCCGCGCGCCGCGATGCGATCACGGCGGCGCCGGACGGTCGGACGGCGACGCCGGCGGCTCCGGACGGCCGAACGAAGGTGCCGGCGACGCCGGAAGACTGGATGAAGATGCCGACGACGCCGGCGGGCGCGTGGCAGCCGGGTCCCCGCTTGCGCCCCGCGCCTCCGTCGCCGGCGCGACCGCGCCGGGCCCGCCGCGGACCGCCGGCCGGGCTCCCCCCGTCGCTTCCCGCACCCGGCCGGCGGCGAAGCTGCGCGTGGGCTGGCGGCGCAGCGCGTGCAGCGCCACCAGGGCGGCGGTCAGCACCAGCACCGCATTCGCCTGATGCGCCGAGGCCAGCGGCACCGGCACGACCAGCAGCAGGGTCGCCACGCCCAGCGCATACTGCACCGCCACCAGCCCGGCGAGCGCCAGCACCGGCCGGCGCACGAAAGCCGGCACGCCGGGCCGCAGCGCGAGGCGCAGCGCGACCAGGACGGCAAGCACGGTCGCGGCGGCAAGCAGCCGGTGGTCGAACTGCACCGCGGCGAGGTTCTGCGTCAGGTTGCGCAGGAACGGGTGCAGTCGCGCGTAGCCGGCCGGCACCAGCCGCCCGTCCATCAGCGGAAAGGTGTTGTATTCGAGCCCCGCATGGGTGCCGGCGACGAACCCGCCGGCCACGATGGTGAGCGCCACCAGCCCCACGGCGCAGGCGATCGCCCGGCGCAGCCCGCGCGTGCCGGCCGGCGCCGCCCGCGCCGGATGCAGCATCGAGAGCCCGGTCCACAGGATCGCGGCGTAGAGCGCGAGCGCCAGCCCGAGATGGAACGACCAGCCGCGACGGCGCGACCGCGGTGGCGTCCGGGAAGAAGCCGGAGGCGACCATGAACCAGCCGACCGCGCCCTGCAGCCCGCCGAGCACGAACAACCCGGCCAGCCGCAGCGGCAGTCCGCGCGGCAGCCGCCCGGCGCCCCAGAACCAGACCAGCGGGACGAGGAACACCACGCCGATCAGCCGGCCCCACAGCCGGTGGACCCATTCCAGCCAGAAGATGTGCTGGAATCCCGCGAGCCCGAAGCCGTCGTTGACCAGCGTGTATTGCGGGATCTGCTGGTAGAGCCGGAACAGGCTTTCCCAATCGGCGTGGTTGAGCGGCGGCAGGATGCCGGTGACCGGCGCCCATTCCATGATCGACAGGCCCGAGCCGGTGAGCCGGGTCACGCCGCCGAGCACGACCATGACCAGGATCATGCCGCAGACCGCGAACAGCCAGAGCGCCACCAGGCGGCGGTTGGCGCCGCGCTCGTGCGGGGGCAGGTCGGGGAACGCACCGACATCGAAGGGCATCGCCGGCTTATACGACGGCCCGGGGGCCGCCGGCCACTCCCGTTCCCCGCCCTCGAGACGGCAATCGCTTGAACCGGAAAGTCGGCGAGGGCGGCGGCGTCTTCACCTCTCCCGCGCTGCGGGAGAGGTCGGTTCGCGGAGCGAACCGGGTGAGGGGCTCCGTGCCTCGCACCCTCACCCGCCGTGCTGCGCACGGCAACCTCTCCCGCAGAGCGGGAGAGGTGACGTGCCGGACATACGAGCGATTGTCCTGTCCCCGCCCCCGCGAACAGCAGCGTCTGGCCGGGCTGCCACACGCGCACGCGACACGCGATTGCCCCGCCGTCCGGCGGCGCCCCCGACCGGCGCGGCCGGCAGCGTCAGTGCAGACGCAACACCGCCGGATGGCGGAACGCAGTGCGGCGCAGCGGCGCCGCCGCGGCGACCCGGACCGAATGCACCGGCCCGTCCAGCTCGCGCTGCCAGAACGCGAGAAACCGGCGCAGCACCGGGAACTCCGGCGCCAGGTCGAGCTCCTGCCAGATGTAGCTCTGCAGCAGGCCCGGGTGGTCCGGCATGCGATAGAGGATTTCGGCGGTGGTCAGGCGGTAGTCCTTGAGCTGAAGCGCGAGGCTCATTGCGATGCTGCTCCGTCGGGTTGATCGGTCCCGGTGATCGGCTCCCCCGTTGGCCGGGCGATAACGGGCCCGGCGCGGCAGCATGCCACCGCCGCCCCCCTGGGAAGCAATAAAAAACTGCGCGATTCCAAATGCTTGGCACTCATGGCCCGCGAGTGCTGCCGAAAGCCTTGACTCGACCGGACGACGCGTCTAGATGCGCTGGCACTCCCCGGTCGGGAGTGCCAGCAGCCGGCCCGGCGGCGGCGCGATGCGGAAATTCCCGCCCGCTCCGGCCCCCTCCGGTTGCGAAGCCGTAAACACCCAGAAACACCCCAGGAGCGATCCGAATGAAGTTCCGTCCCCTGCATGACCGGGTCGTGGTCCGGCGCATCGAAGCCGAGGAAAAGACCGCGGGCGGCATCATCATCCCCGACACCGCCAAGGAAAAGCCGCAGGAAGGCGAAGTGATCGCCGCCGGCCCCGGCGCGCGCAACGAGCAGGGCCAGTTGGTCGCGCTCGAAGTGAAGGCCGGCGACCGCATCCTGTTCGGCAAATGGTCGGGCACCGAGGTCAAGATCGACGGCGAGGAGCTGCTGATCATGAAGGAGTCCGACATCATGGGCATCGTCGAGGGCGCCGTCGCCCGCAAGAAGGCGGCCTGATCCGTCCCTGCTCCGACGAAGGATCGGCGTCCCGCTGAAGGGCCGGCCGGTTTCCTTCGGGCTCGACTGAACGCTGACGATCGACAGAAACGAGGAAGAGACACACATGGCTGCCAAGGACGTACGGTTCGGCGGCGACGCCCGCCAGCGGATGCTGCGCGGCGTCGATATCCTGGCCGACGCAGTGAAGGTCACGCTGGGGCCCAAGGGCCGCAACGTGGTGCTCGACAAGAGCTTCGGCGCGCCGCGCATCACCAAGGACGGCGTCACCGTCGCCAAGGAGATCGAGCTCGCCGACAAGTTCGAGAACATGGGCGCGCAGATGGTGCGCGAAGTGGCCTCGAAGACCAACGACCTCGCCGGTGACGGCACCACCACCGCGACCGTGCTCGCCCAGGCGATCGTGCGCGAAGGTGCGAAGGCCGTGGCCGCCGGCATGAACCCGATGGACCTCAAGCGCGGCATCGACAAGGCGGTGATCGCCGTCGTCGAGGAGCTGAAGAAGCACTCGCGCAAGATCACCACCCCGGCCGAGACCGCGCAGGTCGGCTCGATCGCCGCCAACGGCGATTTCGAGGTCGGCAAGATGATCTCCGAAGCGATGCAGAAGGTCGGCAACGAGGGCGTCATCACGGTCGAGGAAGCCAAGGGCATCCAGACCGAGCTCGACGTCGTCGAGGGCATGCAGTTCGACCGCGGCTACGTCTCCCCCTACTTCATCACCAATTCCGAGAAGATGGTGGCGGAGCTGGATCAGCCGTACCTGCTGATCTTCGAGAAGAAGCTGTCCGGCCTGCAGCCGATGCTGCCGCTGCTCGAAGCCATCGTGCAGTCCGGCCGCCCGCTGCTGATCGTGGCCGAAGACGTCGAAGGCGAGGCCTTGGCGACCCTGGTCGTCAACAAGCTGCGCGGCGGCCTGAAAGTGGCAGCCGTGAAGGCCCCGGGCTTCGGCGATCGCCGCAAGGCGATGCTGGAGGACATCGCGATCCTGACCGGCGGTCAGGTCATCAGCGAGGACCTCGGCATCAAGCTCGAGACCGTGACCTTGGCGATGCTCGGCAAGGCGAAGAAGGTGCTCATCGAGAAGGAGAACACCACGATCGTCGAAGGCGCCGGCAAGAAGGACGACATCAAGGGCCGCTGCAACCAGATCCGCGCGCAGATCGAGGAGACCACCTCGGACTACGACCGCGAGAAGCTGCAGGAGCGGCTGGCGAAGCTCGCCGGCGGCGTCGCGGTGATCCGCGTCGGCGGCGGTTCCGAGGTCGAGGTGAAGGAGCGCAAGGATCGCGTCGATGACGCGCTGCATGCGACCCGCGCCGCGGTCGAGGAAGGCATCGTCCCGGGCGGCGGCGTGGCGCTCGCGCGCGCCAGCCTCATCCTGGCGAAGCTGAAGGCGGACAACGACGACCAGCGTTTCGGCGTCGACATCATCCGCAAGGCGCTGCAGGCCCCGCTGCGCCAGATCTCCGAGAACGCCGGCGAAGACGGCGCGGTGATCTCCGGCAAGGTGCTCGACAACGGCGAGTACAACTTCGGCTTCGACGCGCAGACCGGCGAGTTCAAGGACCTGGTGAAGGCCGGCATCATCGACCCGACCAAGGTCGTGCGCACGGCCCTGCAGGACGCCGCCTCGGTGGCCGGCCTGCTGGTCACCACCGAAGCGATGGTTGCCGAGAAGCCCGAGCGCAAGGGCGGCGGCATGCCCCAGGGCGGCGGCGGCGGCATGGGCGGCATGGGTGGCATGGGCGATATGGACTTCTGATCGCGCCGGGTGGGGCTTCGGCCCTGCCCGACCGAGACACCCCACGCCGACGAACCGGGGCAGGCCGCAAGGCCTGCCCCGATTTCGTTGTACGGGGCACACGGGCCGCTGCAACGAAATGTCAACCGCTGCCCGACCAGAGCGAGTTCACGCAGACTGGAAAGTGCCACGTCATCGCCACCTCTCCCGCTTGCGGGAGAGGTCGTCGTGCGGAGCACGACGGGTGAGGGCCGGAGGCACGCACCCTCACCCGGTTCGCTGCGCAAACCGACCTGCTATGAAAAACAGGAATGAGATTCCACGATTGCGCCCCTGTGGAGGATTTTCATCCTCGGTGGCGCATCGGCGACCGATGCAGGCCATCTCTCCCGCAAGCGGGAGAGGTGGCCGCACGACGCCCCGGTTCCAGTCATCCTGAAGCTGCTCTAGCCGGCCGGCAGGCCCGGGATCGGAACGCCGAAGGTTTGCAGCAGCAGCACGGTGTTCAGCGCCAGGACGATGCCGGTGCTGGCGATCGCTGCCACATCGGTCAGCCGGCTGTTGGCGAACGCGCCCATCAGGTCGCGCCGGCGGGTGAACAGCACGAGCGCGATCATCGGGATCGGCAGCGCGAGGGACAGCACGATCTGGCTCACCACCAGCGCCTCGGTCGGATCGGTCCCAAGCCCGACGACCGCGAAGGCCGGCAGCATGGTGACCAGGCGCCGCACCCAGACCGGGATGCGGAAGCCCACGAACCCCTGCATGATCATCTGCCCGGCCATCGTGCCGACCACCGAACTCGAGACGCCGGAGGCGATCAGCGAGACCAGGAAGACCGCGGCGGCGCCGGCGCCGAGCAGCGGCGTCAGCATGTGGTAGGCGGTGCCGATCTCCGCGACATCGCTGTGGCCGGCATGGAAGGCGGCCGCGGCCATCATCACCATGGCCATGTTGATCAGCCCGGCGAAGGTCAGGGCGACCACGACCTCGATGTTCGAGAACCGCAACAACGCCCGCCGTTCGCGGCCGTCGCGCGGCGGGGTGCGCCCCTGGGTCAGGCCGGAGTGCAGATAGACCGCGTGCGGCATGACGGTGGCACCGACGATCCCGACCGAGATCGCCAGCGCCGCCGCGTTCGGCAGCGACGGCAGGACGGCAGCCCGTCCGGCCGCGCCCCAGGCGACCGGCGCCACGAACATCTCGATCAGGTAGCAAAGCCCGATCACCAGCACCAGCGCGCCGATGACCAGCTCCATCGGGCGGAAACCGCGCCGCTCGAACAGCAGGATCGCGTAGGTCACGACCCCGGTCACCCCCATCCCGACTAGCAGCGGCAGGTGGAACAGGAGCGAGAGGCCGATGGCGCCGCCGAGGAACTCGGCAAGGTCGGTGGCCATCGCCGCGACCTCGCTCACGCCCCACATGGCGTAGACGATGCGCGGCGGGAACTGCGCGCGGCACATCTCGGCCAGGTTGCGGCCGGTGACGATGCCGAGCTTGGCCGACAGCGCCTGGAACAGCATCGCCAGCAGGTTGGCGCCCAGCACGACCCAGAGCAGCGCGTAGCCGAAGCCGGCGCCGGCCTGGATGTTGGTCGCGTAGTTGCCCGGATCCATGTAGGCGATCGAAACGATCACCGCCGGTCCGGCGAATGACAGGACCCGAGCGCAGGGCACTCCGCCGTCCGGCGAGCACGTCGCGGACGGCGAGGCTTGTCTGATCGGTGAGGGTATATTTGTTATATTTGTCGGTAACGCCGCTCATGGCTACCTATCCTGTATGACGGCACGGAATGTAGCATAGGCTACATCATGTGCAAGGGAGAACGTCGGGCACAGGGACGAGGGCGCGGAACCTCCCGCCCCGCGATCCGCTGCCCGCCCGGGGCGGGACAAGGGAACAGGACTCCAGCGGCGCCGAAATCCGGCCGATCGGAATCCGGTTTAGCGGTCAGATGGTTCCGGGCTATAGATGCGGCTGCACGTGAAGCCGCCGCCACAGATAGGGCACCGACTCGCATGGCCTCTGCCGCTCGCTCCGCCCCGCTGGACGGGCGCCGCCTGCTCTCCCCCGCCCTGCGCTCGCTCATGCAGCGGCGCGCCGCGGAGTTGATCGGGTTCGCCCTCGGCCTCGCCGGCGTCGGCCTGCTGGTCGCGCTCGCCAGCTACCATCCTGCCGACCCGTCGCTCGATACCGCGAGCAGCGGGCCGGTGCGCAACCTCGCCGGGCCGGTAGGCGCCGCGTTGGCCGACCTGCTGCTGCAAGGATTCGGAGTGGCCGGCACGCTGCCGTGCCTGGCGATGCTCGCCTGGGCCTGGCGGGTCGCCTCACGCCGTGGCATCGGCAGCCCGGCCGCGCGCCTCGCCGCCACCGCCCTGGCGATGCCGGTGCTGGCCGCCGCGCTGGAGGCGGTGCCGCGGCTGCGCGCCCTGGGCTGGCCGACCCTCGCCGGGCCGGGTGGTGCAATCGGACGGCTGCTGGCGCCGGCGGCGCTCGCCGTGGGCCAGGGCGTGCTCGGCCAGGCCGGGGCGGTGCTGGTCTGGGGGCTCGGCGCGGGCCTCGCCGTCACCCTGATGCTGCTGGCGCTCGGGCTCTCGGGCGGCGAATGGGGGGCGGTGGGGCGCGGGCTCGGCTGGCTGGCCCGGTTCTCGGTCTCGTCGGGCTGGAGCACGGCACTCGGGCTACGCCGGCTCGGCGGGTTCGGGATGCGGCTGGTCACGCCGCTGCGCTGGCGGCTGCCGCGCCGGGCCACGGCCACGGAGGCCGCCGCGGCACCCGGCGTCCGCCAGGAACCCGGGTTCGGCGCCCCGCGTGCCGCCGTGCCGGAAGCCCCTCCCCTCGCCGCGCCGCCGGCCCCCCGCCCGGCGCGCAACGTTCCGTCGGCGCGCACGCCGCAGGTCGCGCGCGCGGATTCCGTGCGCAAGGCGCAGCAGGAAAGCCTGCCGCTCGACGAACCCGGCTGGCGCTTCCCCCCGCTCAGCCTGCTCAAGCCGCCGCCCGCCCGCGCCGCATCCGGCCCCTCGGCCGAGGCGCTGGAAGCCAATGCGCGGCTGCTGGAAACCGTGCTGTCCGATTACGGCGTGCAAGGTGCGATCGTCGAAATCCGCCCCGGCCCGGTGGTCACGCTGTATGAGCTGGAACCGGCCCCCGGCATCCGCAGCGCGCGCGTGATCGGCCTCGCCGACGACATCGCGCGCAGCCTTTCGGTCACCGCGGTGCGCATCGCCACCGTGCCGGGACGCAACGTGATCGGCATCGAAGTGCCGAACGCGAAGCGGGAGACGGTGTTCCTGTCGGAAATCCTGGGTTCGGAGGACGTGCAGAAACACGCCGGCCGGCTGGCGCTGGCACTGGGCAAGGACATCTCGGGTGCCGCGATCGTCGCCGACCTGCAACGGATGCCGCACCTGATGATCGCCGGCACCACCGGGTCCGGCAAATCGGTCGGCGTGAACGCGATGATCCTGAGCCTGCTCTACCGGCTCTCGCCCGACCAGTGCCGGCTGATCCTGATCGATCCCAAGATGCTGGAACTGTCGATGTACGACGGCATCCCGCACCTGATGGCCCCGGTGGTGACCGAACCGGCCAAGGCGGTCACGGCGCTGAAATGGACCGTACGGGAGATGGAACGGCGCTATCGGGCCATGAGCCAGCTCGGCGTGCGCAACATCGGCGGCTTCAACGACCGGGTGGCGGATGCGCGCGCCAAGGGCGAGGTCATCACCCGCCGCGTGCAGACCGGCTTCGACCCCGACACCGGCCGCCCCACCTTCGAGGAACAACCCCTCGCGCTGGAACAGATCCCGTTTATCGTCGTCGTCGTCGACGAGATGGCCGACCTGATGATGGTCGCCGGCAAGGATATCGAGGCCGCGGTGCAGCGCCTGGCGCAGATGGCCCGCGCGGCGGGAATCCATGTCATCATGGCAACGCAGCGCCCGTCGGTGGACGTGATCACCGGCACCATCAAGGCCAATTTCCCGACCCGCATCAGCTTCCAGGTGATCAGCAAGTTCGACAGCCGCACCATCCTCGGCGAGCAAGGCGCGGAACAACTGCTGGGCCAGGGCGACATGCTGTACATGGCCGGCGGCGGCCGGATCGTGCGCGTGCATGGCCCCTTCGTGTCGGACGACGAGGTGGAGAAAGTGGTCGCCTTCCTGCGCGAACAAGGCGAACCCGCCTATCTGGAAGCGGTCACGGAAGCCGAAGACGACGAGGGCACTGGCGCCCTGCCCGGGTTCTCGGGCGACAGCGGCGGCGAGGCCGGGCTCTATGAACAGGCGGTCTCGCTGGTCGCACGGGAAGGCAAGGCCAGCACGTCCTTCGTGCAGCGCCACCTCAACATCGGCTACAACCGCGCCGCCAAACTGATCGAGCAGATGGAAAAGGAAGGCGTCGTCGGCGCCGCCAACCACGTCGGCAAACGCGAGGTCCTGATCCGCCAGGCCGACGCCGAGATGTGATCTCGTCAGGAAGCAAGGCCAAGGGGCTCTGCTCCTTGGCCTTGCTTCCTGACGAGATCACAACGGCAGCGCGAGCAGGGTGTCGAAGCGGGAGCTGTCGCAGACGGCGATGCGTTCGGCGAACCCCCATTCGGGCCCGGTGCGTATGCGGTCCAGATACCTTCCGGCGGCGAACAGGTCCATTTTGCCGTCGCGCAGGGTGCGCACGACGACGAACGGGGTTTCCGCCTGGATGGTCTTGCCTTGGGTGGCGCGCACGAGCGGCAGGCCAAGAATGTGGCGGTAGGTCTGGCGTTCGTAGATGTTGGCGCGGCGCAAGGCGGCGACCCGGTCTTCCAGCATGGCGCGGCTGTCGGCCCAGACGACGCCGGCGGCGAGGCCGGCGCGATGGTTTTCCGCGGTGGTGATGACGTAGCGGCAGTCGTCCACGAAGAAATTGGGCCAGTCCTCCAGCCGGTCGGAATCGATCGCGTCGGCGTAGGCGGCGTTCAGCGCGGCGAGGCGGAGCAGATCGGCTTCCATGGTCAGATCTCCATCGTCGCACGCCATTGCTTCCAGAAGCCGCGCACGGAGGATTCGGTGGCGCGGGTTTCCTGCGTGTCGGCCTCCGCGCCGCCCATTTCGACCACGGCCATTTCCGCCCCGGCCGCCGCGGCGCCGCGCTGGACGAAGCCGCCGACGCAACCGTCTTCCATCGAAACGAACCCGGCAGGCCCGACCAGGTTGCCCTGGCGCAGCCGCAGCGCGCGCAACGCCGGTGGGTCGTCGGCGAAGCCGAGCAGGGTCCAGTGCAGGTCGGTTTCCGCCACCCCGCGCGGCAGCACCTGGCGCACCGCGATGGAGTTATGGATCTGCTGTAAGATGAAACCGGGGAACAGGCCGAGGATCTGCAACTGGATGTCGTCGCCCCATTCGTCGGCGACCTCGAGCAGGCGCGGATCGCGCAGGCGGAACTGCGCGTCGTCCGAGCGCAGCCCCCGGTAGGTCGTATCCGGCCCCTGTGCGGGCATCCGTGTGGCCGAGGCGTGGTGACCGCCGGAGGCGCTGACCACGACGCCGCCGCCCTGGCTCAGCCTCGTGATGCGGAAGGTGGCGAAGAACAGGTGCAGCAGGCTCGCGTGGTAGGTGTCCTTCACGTTCTCGACGTAGAGTTTCCAGTTGTTCGGCAGTGCCTGGGTGTAGCGGCCGATCACCTCGACCGGCCGACGCAGCACGCGGCGGACGCGGGCGGCGATGTCGGGACCGATCCAGTCCTCGAACGGGGCCAGCGCGGGATCGAGCGTGCCGAACACGAGGCCGCAGAAGGTGGCGATGCGCAGCCGGCGCGGCCCGTGATCCTGCACGCGGAAGCCTTCCGGCATGCCGCCTTTGCCGTTGATCCCCCGCCCGAACGCGACCGACTGCGGCACGCCCGCGAGGTCGTAGCGCCAGGCGTGATAGACGCAGGTGAAGTCTTTCGCGCCGCGGCCGGCGGTATCGAGGCAGATCAGCGCGCCGCGATGCGCGCAACGGTTCTCGAACGCGGCGATATCTCCGGTTTCGGTGCGTACCACCACGACAGGCATGCGGCCGATGGCGGTGGTACGCCAGTCGCCGGGTGCGGGGATTTCCGCTTCCAGGCAGAGGTAGTTCCACACCGGTCCCTGGAACAGCCGTGTCTGTTCCGCTTCCAGCACGTCCTGGTCCTGGTAGACCCAGTAGGGCACGCGGGTAAGGCCGGGCGGCCAGGACGGCGCGACGGCGCGCCGATGCACTGCGGGCATGGTCGGTTCCTCCGGTTCTTGCGGCCGAGACTGCCGCTGCCGGCGCCGCCCGGCAAGCGGCAAGCTTGCGGCCCTCGCCGCCGCCGGCGCAGAATCGCCGGGACCGATGGTCGGGAAGGAAACCAGCCATGCCACAGACCCCGCCCCTGCCCCGCCTGCCCGAGCGGCTGCACCACCACGCCTTCGTCGTGCGCGACCAGGAGGCAAATCGCCGCTTCTTCGAGGACGTGATCGGCCTGCCCCTGGTCGCCACCTGGTGCGAGGAGAGCCGCCATCCGCGCACCGGCGCACCCACCCCGATGTGCCACACCTTCTACGCGCTGGAGGACGGCGGCGCGCTCGCGTTCTTCCAGTTCGCCGATCCGGAGGTGTATCGTCAGTGCGTGCCCGCCCTGCCGGCGGCGGTGCCCAATTTCGACCACATCGCCTTCAAGGTCGACGAGGCCACCTATGCCGCGATCGTTGCGCGGCTGGCAGCGGCGGGGGAGCAGGTGCGGCAGACCGACCACGGCTATTGCCGGTCGGCCTACGCAACCTCACCGGACGGGTTGATCGTGGAATTCACCGTCGATCCGCCGGATGCCGATGCGATCGCCGCAGGGCGCCGGGCCGATGCGCATGCGGAACTGGCGCGTTGGCTCGGCGGCGACCACCGGCCCAACAACGCGCTGCGCCCCGCGCACGCCTGAGAGTTTGTGAATGAATGCTCGTTTTCCGCCGAAACCGCCCGGAAACCCGGGCATTTTCAACGAGCATTCATTCACAAGTTCGATTTCTTTTTCACGCTCTGAGTGATTTTACGTCCAGGCGATGAACAGGCCGATATCGCCGGGCAGGCCGCCCGGATAGTCGAGCTCGCGCGCGGCGATGCGGAAGCCGAGGGGGTTCAGCTCCTGCTCCCAGTGCCGATAGAGATCGGCGGCCTCGCCGGTCAGGGTGGTGGGCCATTGCGGCTCGTTCTGCCGGATCGCGCGGCCGTCGTCGGTGCAGTCGGCGCAGGGAAAGCGCAGCAGGCGGTATTCGTGCGCGCCGTCCTCGGCCGCCTCGCGCATCCGCTGCATGAGCTCGCGCCAGCGGTCATTGCCGGCATGCTGGTGGATGGCGGCGCGCAGCTCGCGACGCAGGCGGGCGGCGGTGTCGGCGGGCCCGGCGAGGGGCGTGCCGCCCTCCGGCAGCGGCACGCGCAGACGGGCGAAGGCGTCGACCAGGCCGCGGAAGGCGCCGGCGGACAGACTGGATTGGCTCATGTCGCTTTTCCCCTCGTGTGCCCGGAAGGCTCCAGGAAACGATAGACCAGCATCTTGGCCTCGTCCTCGATCAACATCCAGATCAGGCAATAGGCCCATACCGCACCGATATCGAGCCACGGCACACGGGCGACGAACAATCCGAGCCCGACGATCAGCGCGGCGAGGGTCTGGGTGCCAACGATCGCCGCCCCCAGCACGACCGCTGGATAGGGGCGCTGGAACCCCCGCTGCCTGGTTCGAGCCACGAACAACGTCAGGTGCCCGGCCACCGACAGCTTGAGGAAGATCAGCGACTGGATCTCCGCCCGGGAGAAATGGAAGAAGTGCAGCGCGATGACCAGCAGGCCGAAGGTCTCCACCACGCCGATCAGGCCAAGGGTGGAGGCCAGGGTCAGCACCCGCTGCATGCGCCAGCGTACCGGGGTCGGATTTAGCCAGGCGTTGTCGTAGGCGATCGTCGTGATCGGCAGGTCGTTCAACAACGCCAGCAGGATGATCAGGCCCGTGGTGATCGGGTAGGACTGGTAGATCAGGATGCTGAGCACGACGAACAGGGTGATGCGGATCGTCTCGGTGATGCGGTAGATCGCGTAGGAGTTCATCCGCTCGAAGATGCGGCGCGCTTCCTCCACGGCGCGGATGATCACGCCGAGCCCGGGCGCGGTGAGCACCAGCGCCGCCGCGGCGCGCGCCGCGTCGGTGGCGCCGGAGACGGCAATGCCGACCTCGGCCTGCTTCAGCGCCGGCGCGTCGTTCACCCCGTCACCGGTCATGCCGACCAGGTGGCCGGCGGCCTGCAGCGCCTTGACGATGGCGAACTTGTGTTCCGGGAACACCTCGGCGAAGCCGTCGGCCTGCTCGACCTTGCGCACCGCTTCGGGGTCGAGCGCACCGGTATTGCCGTCGGTGGTGAGCGCGTCCGCCGCCAGGATGTTGCCGCCGAGGCCGATCTCAGCCGCGATCTGCCGGCCGATGGCGACGTTGTCTCCGGTTACCATCTTCACCGTCAGCCCGTGCGCGCGGGCCTGGGCGATCGTCTCCGCGGCGTCCACCCGCGGCGGGTCGGACAGCGGCAGCAGCCCGAGAAAGCGCCAGGTCGTGCCGTCATCGCTGCGCGCCACGCCGAGCGTGCGATCGCCGCGTGCGGCGAAGGTCTCGACCGCCCGCTCGACCCGGCTGCGCTCCTCCGCCCCCGGTTTGGCCATGTCGAGGATCACCTGCGGCGCGCCCTTGCACACATGGAACTCACGCCCGTCCGGGCCGACGACTTCGGCCATGGTCCGCTTGCCGACCGGATCGAACGGTACGAATTTCTTCTGCACGTAGCCCTGCGTCGCGGCCGGGTCGGCAAGGCCGGTGGCGACGGCGGCATCGATCGCATCGCGGCCGTCGGTCGGCGAGGCCAGGATGGCGGCAAGGATCAGCTCCCCGCGCGCGATGCCGGGCGCGCACGCCGGTTCCCCCAGGGTAAGGCGGTTCTGCGTCAAGGTGCCGGTCTTGTCCGAACACAGCACGTCCAGGCCCGCCATGTCCTCGATCGAATCGAGGCGCGCGACGATCGCCTTCATCCGCGACAGCCGCAGCGCACCGACCGCCATCGTGACCGACAGCACCGCGGGCAGCGCCACCGGGATCGACGCCACCGCCAGCACCAGGGCGAACTCCACGATGGTGAACGCACGCTTGGCCGCGGATCAGCTCGACCGCGACCAGCACGGCGATCAGGGCCAAGCTCATTTGGATCAGGTAGCGCCCGATCGCGATCACCGCCTGCTGGAAATGCGCGGCGTGCTTCGCCTCCCCCACCAGCCGCGCGGTCTGGCCGAAATAGGTCTGCATGCCGGTCGCGACCACGAGCCCGAGCATCGTGCCCTGCTTGGCGATCGAGCCGGAATAGGCGACGTCGCCGATCTTCTTGTCGGTCGGCAGGGATTCCCCGGTGAGCGCCGATTGATCGACGCTCAGGTAGTCGCCCTCGAACAGCTTGACGTCGGCCGGGATGATGGCGCCGAGGCGCAACCGCACCACGTCGCCGGGCACCAACTCGCTTGCGTCGACCTCGCACCAGTCGCCGTCGCGCCGCACCCGGGCTTTCAGCGCGAGGGATTTCTTCAACTGCTCGATGGCGTTGCCGGCCTGGTACTCCTGCCAGAACCCGACCAGCGCGTTGAACAGCAGGAGAACGAGGATGATGACAAGGTCGGGCCAGTGGCGGATCACGGCGGACAGCACCGCGGCGATCTCGGTCATCCACGGAATCGGGCCCCAGAAATAGCGCAGGACTTTCAGCAGGATGCTGCTCCGCGGGGCCTCGACCGCGTTTGGCCCGTAGCGGCCCCGGCGAGAAGCGGCATCGGCCGCCGCAAGCCCCTCCGGCCGGCTGTCCAGTTCCTTGAAGAGACTCGCCGCGTCCTTGCGTTCGAGCCGGAGCCGGTCGGCCGCCGCCCCGCCGGTGCCGTGCCCCGGAGCGGCCGACGTCGCGGCGCCGGGCTGTGCCGGCAGTGTCGGTTCTGTGGCATTCGGCATGGCAGGCATCCTCACGTCGCGGCGCAGACCCGCCCGCGGCAGGGGTGAGACGAGGCGCGGGCGGTTTTGCTCGCAACCTCTCCCGGGCGTGCCGGGGGCGGCCGGGCGCCCGCGGCGGCCAGGGTTCGTGTAACGCCGCCGCGCCGCGGCCCGGTTGATCTGGATCAGCGCCGCCACGGATGGCGCGGCGCGGCGGGTGCGGGTAAGCTTCCCCCAACGCGGCGTCGCGCAGGGCGCCCTTCGCGGAGGAAACGCCATGATCGAACAGGACGTGATCGTCACCACCAAGCACGGCAAGATGCCGGCCTTCTTCGTCCACCCCGAAGGCCCGGCCCGGTACCCCGGCATCATCTTCTACATGGACGCGCCCGGCACCCGCGAGGAGCTGCGCAACATGTGCCGCCGCATCGCCAAAGCGGGCTATGCGTGCCTGCTGCCGGACATGTACTACCGGCTCGGCACCATCCGTTTCGACATCCCGCGCCGTGACGATGCGATGTCGGCGGTGATCCGCCCGGCGATGAACAGCCTGACCAACGCGATGGTGACGGACGATACGGCCGCGATGATCGCGTTCCTGGATGCGCAGGACGCGGTGAAGCCGGGGCCGGTCGGCTGCGTCGGGCATTGCATGAGCGGACGCTTCATCACCACCGCGGCGGCGCGGTTTCCGCACCGGATGGTGGCGGCGGCGTCGTTGTACGGGGTGGGGATCGTGACGGAGGCGGAGGATTCGCCGCACAAGCTTCTGGGGCAGATCAAGGGTGAGCTCTATTACGCCTTCGCCGAGCACGACCAGTCGGTGCCGGCCGCGGTGATCCCGGCGCTGAAGTCGGCGCTGGAGCAGGCGGGGACGAAGCACACGCTGGAAGTGTATCCGGGGACGCACCACGGGTTCTGCTTCGCCGAGCGGGCGGTGTACGATCCGCTGGCGGCGGAGGCGACGTGGGAGAAGATTTTCGCGTTGTGGGCGCGGCATCTGGGGTAGCGGGCAACCACGCCGGGAAGATCGGGGTCGCGTTCGCCCGCGACCTCGATCGCATCCTGGTGCGACATTCAAGGGCCGACTGCCGTTGATCTTGACACCAGGTTTGCCAGTCCCTCAGCGTGCACCACCAGCCGGACGCAGGAAAAGGGGGGAAGCCATGGCGCAAGCAGCGGTCATCACCGGCGCCGCCTCGGGTATCGGCCTTGCCGCCGCACGGCGGCTGCTCGACCAGGGCTGGCGTGTCTTCGGCCTCGATCTGCCGCAGGCGCTGGCAGCCGTCGCCCCGTCCACTGATCGTTTCACCCCCATCGCCTGCGACGTCACCGACGCCGCCCGCGTCGCCGCCGCCTTCGCCGAGATCGCCACCACCACCCCCACGCTCGACGCGCTGATCTGCTGTGCGGGCATCCTGCGCACCGGGCCACTCGCCACCATGGCGGTCGAGACCTTCGACCAGGTCTTCGCCGTCAACACCCGCGGCTCCTGGCTCTGCGCCCGCGCCGCCCTGCCGCTGCTCACCCGCGCCGCCAGCGCCGAGAAACCCGCGCGCATCGTGTTCCTCTCTTCCGTTGCCGCACTGCGTCCGAAGATCGACAGCGGCGCCTACGCCGCCTCCAAGGCTGCGGTCTCGCAGCTCACCCGCGTGCTCGGCGCCGAGCTCGGCGCCAGCCATGTGCTGGTGAATGCGCTCGCCCCCGGAACGGTCGATACGCCGATGATCCACGCCGTCAGCGATCCGGCCAAGGTTGGGCGCTACCGCCCCTCCGGCAACTCCCCGCTCGGGCGGATCGCGCAGGCCGACGACGTGGTCGACGTGATCGGCTTCCTGCTGTCGGACGCCGCGCGCTACGTCACCGGCGCAACGATCCCGGTCGACGGCGGCACCTCGGCGGCTTTCATCCCGCCGGCCTAGCGCAGCCGCCCTTGCCAGCGCCTGCGGCAGGGGATCAGGATGGCACCGCCGGCCCGCGCCACCGTCCGCCGGACCGATGCCAACGAACCGTCGGCACCGGAACCGATCCAGGGAACCCAAGCCGATGTCCGCCGCACTCCGACTGACCCGATCCGACATGACCGACGCCGAATGGCAGGCCCGCTGCGAGCTCGCCGCGCTCTATCGCGTCACGCACCAGATGGGCTGGACCGACCTCGTCAACACCCATCTGTCGGTGCGCCTGCCCGACGCGCCCGACACCTTCCTCATCAATCGTTACGGCGAGATGTTCGACGAGGTCACCGCCTCCTCGCTCGTGAAGATGGACATGGACGGCAACGTGCTGGGTGATCCCGGCCGTTTCAACAACGCCGGCTTCACCATCCACAGCGGCGTCTACAAGGCGCGGTCGGATGCGATGTGCGTGATGCACACCCACACCCGCGCCGGCGCCGGCGTGTCGCTGGTGCGCAACGGCCTGCGCCCGATCAGCCAGGACGCGCTCGGCGTCTACGACGATGTCGTCTATCACGAATACGGCGTGCCCGCCTCGGTGGAGGAATGCGAGGCGCTCGGCCGCTCGGTGCAGGGCGGCACCTGCGTCATCCTGCTCAACCACGGGCTGCTCGCGCTCGGCCCGACGGTGCCCGGCACGTTCATGCGGCTCTACATGCTGGAGCGCGCCTGCGAACTGGAACTGATCGCCCGCACCCTGGGCGAGCCGCCGGAGCCGATCTCGGACTACGTGATCGGCAAGGCGGCCGAGCGCATGAAGAAGCGCCGCGCCGATCCCGAGTACGGGATGATGGAATGGCAGGGCGCGCTGCGCACGGCCGAGCGGGCGGGCGCCGACTACCGACGCTGAACCGCCTCGGCAGGGCCTGCCAACGAGGCCTGCCACAGAGCAATGGAGTGAACCGGGAACGCCGTGGGCAGCTGCCTCTTCCCTCTCCCGCAGCGCGGGAGAGGTGAAGAAGCAGCCGCGTGCACCGCCATCCGGCAGCCTGTCACTCCGGCTGCGCGCCGCGAAATCCCGTCGCCACCACGTAGAGCTCGCTCGATTCCTTCCGGCTTGCCGGCGGTTTGGCGTGCCGCACCACCGCGAACGACCGCTTCAACCGTTCGAGCATCCCCTTTTCCGACCCGCCCTGGAACACCTTGGCGACGAAACTCCCGCCCGGCGCCAGTACCTCCACCGCAAACGCCGCCGCCAGCTCCGCCAGCGCCATGATCCGCAAATGATCCGTCGCCCCATGCCCGGTCGTGTTCGGCGCCATGTCCGACAACACCAGATCCGCCGGCCCCCCGAGCAACGCCGCCATCCGCTCCGGCATCGCGGGATCCATGAAATCCCCCACGATCAGCTCCGCCCCAGCCACCGGCTCCACCGGCAACAAATCAACCCCCACCACACGCGCCGCCCCGCGCGCCACCGCCACCTGCGACCAGCCCCCCGGCGCCGCCCCCAAATCCACCACCCGGGCTCCACGCCGCAACACATGAAACCGATCGTCCAGCTCGATCAGCTTGAACGCCGCCCGCGACCGCCATCCCTGCTCCCGCGCCGCCCGCACATACGGATCGTTCAACTGCCGCGCCAACCACCGCTGCGACCCCACACTGCGCCCCCTCGCCGTGCGCACCGGCACCGCCAACCCACGCGACCCCGGCGGCGGGGTGCCGCGGTTCATGCGCGGTGGCTCCGGGAGTGGGTGGGCGCGCAAGGCCAGGGGGGCTTTGCCCCCCTGGACCCCCCAGCAAGGGACAAGTCCCTTGCATCCCTCGGGGTGGCTTCGCCCGGGAGCGGGGTGGCTGCGGGGTGCGGGCGGGCGGTGTGGGAGCGCGGACGGAGAGCGCCGCGGCGCTCTCCGTCCGCGCTCCCACACCGCCCGCCCGCACCCCGCAGCCACCCCGCTCCCGGGCGAAGCCGTCGCAGGGGTCCAGGGGGCAGAGCCCCCTGGCCTTGCGCGCCCACCCACTCGCCGAAACCATCCCGCATCATCCGCGCCGCCCGCGGTGCGCTCGGATGAGGCGGAGCAGGATACCTTCGCGCAGCCCGCGATCGGCGACGATGATGTGGGGGGCGGGCCAGGTTTGGCGGATGGCGGCGAAGACGGCGCAGCCGGGCAGGACGAATTCGGCGCGTTCCGGGCCGATGCAGGGGTGGGTACTCAGGCCTTCGCGGCCGAGGGTGCGGAGGCGGTCGAGGGCCTGGTCGGCGGCTTCGCCGCTGAGGACCGTACCGTCGACCAGGGCGCGGTGGTAGCGCGGCAGGCCGAGGGCCTGGCCGGCGAGGGTGGTGACGGTTCCGCTGGTGCCGAGCAGGTCGACCTCGCCCTGGCGGATTTCCCGGGCGATACAGTGGATTTGTTCGAACGGGGCGAGGCGGGCGGTGATTTCAGCGACCATGGCGCGGAAGCCGGCGGCGGTATCGGCGGCGGGGCCGAAGCGTTCGGCCAGGGTGACGACGCCGACCGGCAGCGACAGGTAGCCGATCATGGCGGGTGTGCCGCAGCGGTCGACGCGGACCCACGCGAGTTCGGTCGAGCCGCCGCCGATATCGAACACGAGCGCCCGGCGCGCGCCGCCGCCGAGCAGCGCGGCGCAGCTTTCCAGGGCGAGTTCAGCTTCCTCGCGCGGGGTGATGAGTTCGAGCTTCAGGCCGGTTTCCTTTCTGGCGCGGCACAGGAAGTCGGCGCCGTTGGCCGCCTGGCGGCAGGCTTCGGTGGCGACGGCGCGCAGTCCGGCCACCGGCCGGCGGCCGAGCCGTTCGGCGCAGTCGGCCAGGGCGGCGAGGGCGCGGTCCATGCCGCAGGTGCTGAGCTGGCCGGAGTGGTGCAGCCCCTCGCCCAGCCGGACCACGCGGCTGAAGCTTTCGACCACGCGGAACCCGGGGCCACAGGGGGTTCCAACCAGCATCCGGCAGTTGTTCGTGCCGAGGTCGAGCGCGGCGAAGGTCGGGCCGCCCGGGCGGCGGGCGGTGCACGGCTGGGCCATCCCGGAAGACGCAGTTCCGACGGAGGCGGTTCCCGCAGAGGCGACGTCCGCGGGCACGCCTCCCGCGGCGACGGTGCCGGCGGGGGCGGTCCCTTCGGGCAGCGCCGGATCGGGCGCGAGGGGGGGCGGTCGCAGCAACACGGCCTTCCTGTCGGTCGGGACGTGTCATAATCGGCACTTGGCGCCGCCGCCGCAAGGCTTTACCCAGCCCCGATCGCCTTTGCAGCCGCCCGCCGGAGATCGCCGATGCCCGCAACCGCCCCTATTTCGGTCGATGCCCCGTTGCCGGTGGACGTCGGCAAGCTGTCGTTCGAGGATGCGCTGGCCGAGTTGGAGCAGATCGTCCGCGGGCTGGAGAGCGGGCAGCAGAAGCTCGAGGACGCGATCGCCGCCTATGAGCGCGGTGCGGCGCTGCGGCGGCATTGCGAGGCCAAGCTGGCGGAAGCCGAGGCGCGGGTCGCGGCGATCGTCGAGCGCGCGGACGGGAGCCTGGGGACACGGCCGGCCGACTGAGAGTTTGTGAAAGAATGCCCGTTCAGCCAACAAAAATCGCACCGCGCCAGCGTCGCGTGTGCTTCCACAGGTTCGTGATCTTGTAGCGGAAGTCCCCGAGCGCCGCCGCGTTGATCGGGGGGCGTCGCCTTCGTTCGTTCTACGTCGGCACCCGTGTCCCGCCGCTCGCCTCCGCCCCCCGTGCCGCCTTCGCCCGCCGCGCGTGCCAGGCTTCCATCAGTTGCAGGACGGTGGCCGCGGTTTCCTCGATCGAGCGGCGCGTGACGTCGATCACCGGCCAGCCGCGGCGGGTGCACAGCCGGCGCGCCCACAGCAGCTCGGCCTTCACCGATTCTTCATCGACGTAGTCGGTGCTGTTGTGGCGGGACATGGCGGCCTGGTCGGCGCCGCCGATCAGGCGCAGCCGGTGGCGGCGGATCTCGATCAGCGCCTTCGGCTCCAGGGTCAGGCCGATCACCGGCACGCCGCCGGTGTCCAATCCCTCCGGCTCCGGCAGGTTCGGCACCAGCGGGATGTTGGCGGCCTTCACGCCGCGATTGGCCAGATAGAAGCAGGTCGGCGTCTTGGAACTGCGGGAGACGCCGACCAGCACCACGTCGGCCTCCGCCAGCCCCATCTGCGCCTGGCCGTCGTCATGCGCCAGCACGTAGTGCATGGCGTCGATGCGCTGGAAATAATCCGCATTCAACACGTACTGGCGGCCCGGCCGGGCGCCCGCCTGCTCGCCGATGTAGTCCTGCAGCAGGTTCATCACCGGGTCGAGCACGTTGACCAGCGGCACGCCGAGCCGCTGGCAGGTGGCGTCCAGATCCGACCGCAGCGCCCGGTCCACCAGGGTGGAGAGCACCGGGCCCGGTTCCGCCTCGATCCCCTCCAGCACGCGATGGAGCTGGAAGCGGGTGCGGATCAGGCTCCAGCGGTGATGCACGATCTGCACGTGCTCGAACTGCACGGTGGTGGCGCGCGCGATCGCGTTGAGCGTCTCGCCGGTAGCATCGGAAACGAGGTGGAGGTTCATCCGTTCGAGCGGCATGGCGCCAGCATCGCCGATCGGGGGCGGCAGGGCCAGGGGGGGCAGGCGCGCGGGGCGGCCCGGGGGACGATCCCGCCGCCCGACTTGCCCGGAACGCCCGGCTGGGACAGTAAGACCGGGAATGACCAGGAGGCGCAGATGGACGCGGTAGACGCAGGCGGACTGACAGTCGCGCGGGTGCTGTACGATTTCGTGACCGACGAGGCGATCCCCGGCACCGGGGTTGACCCGGCACGGTTCTGGATCGAGCTCGCCGCCCTGGTGCGCGAGTTCGGTCCCCGCCTGCGCACCCTGCTCGGCCGGCGCGATGCGTTGCAGCGCCAGATCGACCAGTGGCATGCGGCACATCCCGCCCGACCGATCGATGCGCCGGCCTATCGCCAGTTCCTGACCGACGTCGGCTACCTGGTGCCGGAGCCACCCGACTTCACCATCGGCACCGCCAAGGTCGACCCCGAGATCGCCACCATCCCCGGCCCGCAACTGGTCGTGCCGGTGACCAACGCACGCTACGCGCTGAACGCGGCGAACGCGCGCTGGGGCAGCTTGTACGACGCGCTCTACGGCACCGACGCGATCCCGGAAGACGGCGGGGCCACCCGCGGTCCCGGCTACAACCAGGCGCGCGGGGAGAAGGTGATCGCCCGCGCCCGCGCCGTCCTGGACGAAGCCGCCCCGCTCGCCGCCGGCAGCCACGCGGATGCCGCCGGCTACACGGTGGCCGAGGGCCGCCTGTCGGTCCGGCTGCGCGACGGGTCGACGACCGGCCTCGCCCATCCCGCCCAGTTCGCCGGCTTCGGAGGCGAGTCCGCGGCGCCCTCCGCCGTGCTGCTGCGCCACCACGGGTTGCATATCGAAATCATCATCGACCGCGCCCATCCGATCGGCCGCGACGATCTCGCCGGCGTCGCCGACGTGGTGATGGAAGCTGCCGTCACCACCATCCAGGACCTCGAGGATTCCATCGCCGCGGTCGACGCCGGCGACAAGGTGGACGCCTACCGCAACTGGCTCGGCCTGATGCGCGGCACGCTGGAGGACACGTTCGAGAAGGGCGGCCGGACCATGACCCGCCGGCTCAACCCCGACCGCACCTGGTCCGCACCGGCGGGCGGGACCCTGACCCTGCCCGGGCGCAGCCTGATGCTGATCCGCAACGTCGGCCACCACATGTTCACCGATGCGGCGCGCACGCCGGACGGGGCGGACATCCCGGAGGGCATCCTGGATGCCGCCGTCACCGTGCTGATCGCGTTGCACGACCTGCGCGGCCCGGGGCCGCTGCACAACAGCCGCGCCGGCTCGGTCTACGTCGTCAAGCCGAAGATGCACGGACCCGACGAGGTGGCGCTGACCGAGGGGCTGTTCGCGGCGGTGGAGGCGATGCTCGGGCTGCCCCGCTTCACCGTGAAGCTCGGGATCATGGACGAGGAACGGCGCACCTCGGCCAATCTGAAAGCCTGCATCTACGCCGCCCGCAACCGGGTGGCGTTCATCAACACCGGGTTCCTGGATCGCACCGGCGACGAGATCCATACCTCGATGGCGGCCGGGGCGATGGTGCGCAAGAACGACATGCGCACGACCGCCTGGATCAAGGCGTACGAAGACCAGAACGTCGATATCGGCCTGGCCTGCGGACTGCCGGGGAAGGCGCAGATCGGCAAGGGCATGTGGGCGATGCCGGACCGGATGGCCGAGATGCTGGCCCAGAAGATCGGCCATCCGCGGGCCGGGGCGAACACCGCCTGGGTGCCGTCGCCGACCGCCGCCACCTTGCACGCGCTGCACTACCATATGGTCGACGTGCCGGCACGCCAGAGCGAACTGCGGGCGCGGGCGCGGGCGCCGCTCGGCGACCTGCTGACCATTCCGGTGGCGGACCGGCCGAACTGGGCGCCGGAGGATATCCAGCAGGAGCTCGACAACAACTGCCAGGGCATCCTGGGCTACGTGGTGCGCTGGATCGACCAGGGGATCGGCTGCTCCAAGGTGCCGGACATCCACGACGTGGGGCTGATGGAGGACCGGGCGACGTTGCGCATCTCCTCCCAGCACGTCGCCAACTGGCTGCGGCACGGGATCGCGACCGAGGCGCAGGTGACGGAGACGCTGAAGCGGATGGCCGCGGTGGTCGATCGGCAGAACGCGGGCGATCCGGCGTACCGGCCGATGGCGCCGGGATTCGACGGGGTGGCGTTCCGCGCGGCCTGCGACCTCGTGTTCCAGGGCACGACGCAGCCGAACGGCTATACGGAGTTCATCCTGCACGCACGCCGCCGGGAGGCGAAGGCCGCCTGAGGGCGCCCGGCCGTGCTGCCGGCAGGGCCCCGCAGGGTCCTGCCGGCAGCGGCGGCGCGCCGCGTCAGGCGTGCACCAGCGGGCAGCCGCCCTGGTCGAGCGGGCGGAAGGCCTGGTCCGCCGGCGTCGTGCGGAGCAGCGTGTAGTAGTCCCATGGATGCTTGCTCTCCCCCGGTGCCTTCACCTGGAACAAGTACATCGGGTTGAGCCGCCGCCCGTCGGCGCGGATCACGCAGCGGCCGAACAGCGGATCGTCGCTCGGCACCGCCTTCATCGCCGCGATCACCGCCCGCCCGTCGCTCATGTGGTCGAGGCCGATCCGCTGCACCGTCTTGAGGTAATGGGTGATCGCCGAATAGTCGCCCGCCTGGATCATGCCCGGCATCCAGCCGTTCATGTGCTTGCCGAACCGCTTGCCGAAGGCGCGGCTCGCGTCGTTGCGGTCCCAGTAGAACGATTCGGTCAGCACCAGACCCTGCGCGGCTTGTAGTCCGACGCCGTGCACGTCGGGGATCATCATCAGCAGCGCCGCCAGGCGGATACCGCTCTTGCGCAGCCCGAATTCGGCGCCCTGCTTGATGCAGTCGGTGGTATTGGTGCCGGAATTGGCAAGGCCCACCACCTTCGCCCCGCTCGCCTGGGCCTGCAGGATGAAGGAGGAGAAGTCGGTCGTCTCCGGGAACGGCGTGTACACCGTGCCCAGCACCTTGCCGCCGGCCGCGGTGACGAAGGAAGCGGTATCGCGCGCCAACGCCCGGCCGAAGGCGTAGTCGGCAGCGATGAAGAACCACTTGTCGCCGCCCGCCTTCACCATCGCGCCGCCGGTGGAGTTGCCGAGCGCCCAGGTGTCGTAGGTCCAGTGGATATGGTTCGGGCTGCACGCCTTGCCGGTAAGGTCGGAGCTGGCCGGCGCGGTGAACACCGCCGCCTTGTTCTTCTCCCGCACCAGGCTCGCGATCGCCAGCGCCGCGGCCGAATTGTTGACGTTGGAAATCAGGTCGACCCCGCCGCGGTCGATCCAGTCGCGCGCGATGGAGGTCGCGACGTCGGGCTTGCTCTGGTAGTCGGCGGCGCGGATCTCGACCTTGATGTCGGGATGCGCGCGCATGAAATCCTCGGCCGCCAGCCGGCTCGCGGCGACCGAGCCCTTCCCGGTGCTCGCGGAGTTCGGGCCGATGAAATCGGTCAGGATGCCGATGCGGATGGTCTTCGTCGCCTGCGCGCGCGCCCTTCCGGTGCCGAGCGCGGCGGTCGCGGCCAGGCCGGCGCCGAGCGCGGCGCGGCGGGTGAGGTCGATGGTCATGTGTTTCCTCCGGGGATGGCACACGCGGCCGTTGCGGGCCGCGCGGATGTTCGGTGCCGATGGACGTTGGTCTCCCCACCTTCCTAACAGAGTGGTGAAGCGACGTTAACCCGCAGGGCAATCGCCTGAACGGCCGGGCCATCACACCTCTCCCGCCCGGCGGGAGAGGTCGCCGTGCGCAGCACGGCGGGTGAGGGCCGGAGGCACGGTTCCCTCACCCGGTTCGCTCCGCGAACCGACCTCTCCCGCAGCGCGGGAGAGGTGACGAAGCAGCCGCCGGCGCCGAGGTTCCGGTTCAAGCGATTGCCCTGCGTTGACCCGTCCGCCGCGTTGGCGCCGGCCCGCGCCTGCGCCATAGTCGGTGCCCCCGGGGAAGGAAGGCACGATGCCCGTCAGCAAGGAGCAGTACCGTGAAGCCATGGCCCAACTCGGGGCGGCGGTGAACGTGATCACCACGGACGGGCCGGGGGGGCGCGCGGGCTTCACTGCCTCCGCGGTGTGTTCGGTCACCGACACGCCGCCGACCCTGCTGGTCTGCGCCAATCGCAGCAACGACTCCTATGCCGCCTTCACCGCCAACCGGGTGCTGTGCGTGAACACCCTGATCCCCGCGCAGCAGGAGCTGTCGCCGGTGTTCGCAGGCCTCACCGACCATCCGATCGAGGCACGGTTCGACACCGCGGAATGGACCGCGCTCGCGACCGGTGCGCCCGTGCTGGCCGGTGCGGCGGCGGCGTTCGACTGCCGCATCGACCAGGTGGTGGAGGTCGGCACGCATGACGTGTTCTTCTGCATCGTCGAGGCGGTCGCCACCGGCCCGGTACACGAGGGCCTGATCTACTACGGCCGCGGCTACCACCCGATCGTGCGCAACGGCTGAGCGCGCGCCGCCTCAGCCCCGGACGCCGAGCCTGCGCGGCAGGTTCCCGAGCCGCGTCCTGTCGAAGGGTGCGGGCCAGGCGCAGCCCTGCGACAGCGGCGGTTACTTCGCCGAGCAGGACGCCGCTGCGCAGCGATGAACCCCGGGAGACCGAGGCCACCCGTCCACGCGCCCCGACCACCCTGACCGGAGCCGGATCCCCGACCCCGCCCGGCCATGCAACGAGGCGGGATCGCCCGGATCAGGCAAAGGCGTAGGTGAACTCCCCATCCGCGACGCCGACGTCCACCTTGGCTACCATTCCGCCCTCCAGCATACGTTCCAGGAACGCACCGCTGATCGCCGGCAGCATGGTGTTGGTCAGGATCGCATCGATCATCCGCCCGCCGCTTTCCGGTTCGTTGCAGCGGCTGGCGATCAGCTTCACCACGTCCTCATCGAACGTGACCGGCACCTTGTGGCGCTCGCTGATCCGCCGCGCGATCCGCCCGAGCTGCAGGCGGATGATGTCGGCCATCACCGCATCGCTCAGCGGGTAGTAGGGAATCACGATCAACCGCCCGAGCAGTGCCGGCGGGAACTCTTTCAGCAGCGGGGTGCGCAACGCCTTGGCGACCTCCTCGGGTTCCGGCGTCAGCTCCGGATCGGCGCACATCGACATGATGAGCTCGGTGCCAACATTGGACGTCAGCAGGATCAGGGTGTTCTTGAAATCGATCACCCGCCCCTCGCCGTCCTCCATCACCCCTTTGTCGAACACCTGGAAGAAGATCTCGTGCACGTCCTTGTGCGCCTTCTCCACCTCGTCGAGCAGCACCACCGAATAGGGCTTGCGGCGCACGGCTTCGGTCAGCACCCCGCCCTCGCCGTAGCCGACGTAGCCCGGGGGCGCGCCTTTCAGGGTGGAGACGGTATGCGCCTCCTGGAACTCGCTCATGTTGATGGTGATCAGGTTCTGCTCGCCGCCATAGAGCGATTCCGCCAGGGCGAGCGCGGTCTCCGTCTTGCCGACACCGGACGGGCCGCAGAGCATGAACACGCCGATCGGTTTCGACGGGTTATCGAGCCCGGCGCGCGAGGTGCGCACCCGGCTTGCGATCATCTCGAGCCCGTGGCCTTGGCCGATCACGCGATGGCCGAGCGTCTCGGCCAGGCGCAGCACCGCCTGCACCTCGTTCTTCACCATCCGGCCGACGGGGATGCCGGTCCAGTCGCCGACCACGGCGGCGACCGCCTGCTCATCGACGCTCGGCAGGATCAGCGGCGATTCGCCCTGGTGCGCGGCGAGGGTCACTTGCAGGCTGCGCAGTTCGTCCAGCATCCCGGCGCGTTCGGCATCCGTCGGCGGCGGCGGTTCGCCTTCCACCGGCTCGCCGCCCTGGCGCAGCCTGGCGCGCAGTTCCAGCACCCGATCGACCAGCGCCTTCTCCGCGCTCCAGCGCGTTTCCAGCCCGCCGAGCCGGGCACGTTCGTCCTCCAGCGCCGCGCGAGCGGAGGTGTCGCGCGCGGTGGCATCAATGCCGATCGCGCTCTCGCGGGCGATGATCTCGAGCTCGGTTTCCAGCGCGGCGATGCGCCGGCGGCAATCCTCCACCGCCGGCGGGGTGGCGTGCTGGCTGACCGCGACCCGCGCGCAGGCGGTATCGAGCAGGCTCACGGATTTATCGGGAAGTTGCCTTGCCGGAATGTAGCGATGCGACAGCCGCACCGCCGCCTCGATCGCCTCGTCCAGGACCTGCACCCGGTGGTGCTTCTCGAGCGGCGAGGCGATGCCGCGCATCATCAGGATCGCCTTCGCCTCGTCCGGCTCGTCGACCTGTACTACCTGGAAGCGGCGGGTGAGCGCCGGGTCCTTCTCGAAATATTTCTTGTACTCGGCCCAGGTGGTCGCGGCGATGGTGCGCAACGTGCCGCGCGCGAGTGCAGGCTTGAGCAGATTGGCCGCGTCCCCGGTGCCGGCCGCGCCGCCGGCACCGATCAACGTATGGGCTTCGTCGATGAACAGGATGACGGGTTTGGGGGAGGACTGCACTTCCTCGATCACCTGGCGCAGCCGCTGCTCGAACTCGCCCTTCATCGACGCGCCGGCTTGCAGCAGGCCGACATCCAGCACGCGCAACGACACGTCGGCGAGCATCGGCGGCACGTCGCCGGCGGCGATGCGGAGCGCGAACCCTTCCACTACGGCGGTCTTGCCGACACCTGCTTCCCCGGTCAGGATCGGGTTGTTCTGGCGCCGGCGCATCAGCACGTCGATCACCTGGCGGATTTCGGCGTCGCGGCCGACGATCGGGTCGAGCTCGCCGTTGCGCGCGCGTTCCGTGAGATCGGTGGTGAATTGTTTCAGCGCTTCCTGCTTGCCCATCGCCGCCGGGGCGATCGCGCCCGAGGCCTCCCCCGGCGCGCCGACCCGCGAGCCGTCGGTCGCGTGCAGCGCCGCTTCCGGCGAGCCGTTCACGATCTGCGCGAAATCATCGCTCAGCGCCTCGGGCTTCACCCGTTCGAACTGCCGGCTGATCGCGATCAGCGCGTTGCGCAGGTTGGGCGTCTTCATCGCACCCAGGATCAAATGCCCCGTGCGTACCTGCAATTCGTTGAACATCAAGGTGCCGAACACCCAGGCGCGCTCGACCGCATCCTCGATATGCGAGGAAAGATCGGTGATCGAGGTCGCCCCGCGCGGCAGCCGGTCGAGTGCGGCGGTCACGTCGGCGGAAAGCTTGCCCGGATCGAGCTCGAAATGGCGCACGATGCGGTGCAGGTCGGAATCCTGCACCTGCAGGATCTGGTGAATCCAGTGCACCAGCTCCACATACGGATTGCCCCGCAATTTGCAGAAGGTGGTGGCGCCCTCGATCGCCTTGTAGGCGATGGCGTTCAGTTTGCCGAACAGGTTGGCGCGGCTGATCTCGGTCATCAAACGGTCTCCATTGCGGTCGCTTGCAGGCCGGCGTCTATCTTGCGTGCCATGCTGTCGGCACTGGCATCGAGGAACAAATCCGCCGCGTCGGTCTCGGCCCGGCGCGGCATCAGCCAGGTGGTCCAGCCCAGGCGGCCGAAGCCGCCGAGGCGGGTGGGCACGACCTCGTCGCGCTTCAGGATCAGGTTCACGTCCCACACCAGGGTATCGCCGGCGTAGTTGCGCACGATCGGTACCAAACGGTGGAAGCTGCGCCCCCCGGGCAGCAGCCGCTCGTACTCGGCCATCGACAGCGGCCCGATGACAATACGGAACTTGTGCTGGCGCGACCAGACCCGTCCGCCGAGCAGCACGGTCTGGCCCAGCGCCACCGTCCGCGCCCCGTCGCCAAGCCGCGAGCGGTCCGCCGAAGGCAGGGTGAGCCAGGCGCCGATGAAGCTTTCGACCCGCACCGGCATGGCGAAGAACGCCGACAGGATGTCCGCCAGCCCCTCCGCATGGCGGGTCTGCAAGGCCAGATGTCCGGCGAAGTGCAGCTTCGTCAGATCCGGCATCGCGTCGCGGTCGCGCAGGCTATCCATGCCGAGCCCGGCCAGCGCACCGACATAGAGGCCGAAACGATCCTGCTCCGGCCGGTCGAAGCTGACGGTCGGGCGCACGTCGGCCCAGGCGCGATAGAACAAAGAGAGGGCGCGGTGGTGGAAGATATCGGCGAAGCGCTGGAAGGTGGGATCGCGATGGTTGCGCCGGCGGTCGCGGGCGTATTCGGTCAGGTGCAGCGGCAGCGGCCCGTCGGGGCCGAACAGGCCGAAGAAGAACACCGCGAGCCGGGGCGGGCGCTCCTCCTCCGCCGGCTGCCAGGCCGCGATCGTGGCCGGGGCGAACACCACCGCGGGTTCCTGCGCGAGCCGGATCGGGTCCTGCGCGGGGCGGGCGCTGCGCCCGAAGCGCGGGCGATCGGGGAAGGCGGCCTCCAGGGCGCGCATCGCGTGGTAGAAGCCGAAATTCCAGGGCCGCGCAGCGAGGCTCGCGAACAGCGACGCCACGGGGTCGTGCTCCGCGGCCGATGCCGCCACCGTCGGAACCGGCACCGCCGCGGGCTCGGCCCCCGCAGGCACCGGCAGGTCCGCGTCCGGCATCGTATCGCCGGTCACTACAGCACCGGGCGCTGACCGATCCGCATCGGCCAGCGCTTCACCTCGCCCCGCTCCGGCGTCCGGAACACCGTCTCGGTGAACGCATTGATGGAGACGTATTTGGCGAAGAACCGGTCGAGCACGGCAGCGAGCAGAATGCCGCCGGCGCCCCCGAACGCCGCCTCATCGATGCTGAGCGTGAGCTCCAGCCCACGCCCGGCGGCGACCGGCCCGGCGCCGGGGATGCGGCGGACGATCGGATGGCAGGCGATCGACATCAGCCCTTCGAGTTGCCGCGCCTGCACCGCCGAGGCCGGCGGCAGATAGAGCCGCAACAATTCCCGCAATGCCGCCGCCCCCTGCCGCGCGTCGGTATCGGTGAGGCTCAGGTAGTTGAGGCCGAGATGGCTGATGAACCGCCAGGCGTACTCCCCGTCGCTGCGGCACGGCCGCGGCGTCGTCGGACCGACCAGGCAACGGATGGCGGCGACCGGCGCGCTGACCGAGATGGTGAAGTCGGTATGGTGCTTGCCGACCGGCATCGCCAGCGGCAGGTCGCGGTTGGTGCACAGCAGCTCCAGGCCGAGCTGGCGCAGCCCATGCGCGAGCGGGGCCGCCTCGGCATCGACCAGGGAGATGAACACCTCGTGGCCGAAATAGCTCGACCGCGGGCCGCGCTGGCGGGCGGTGGAGGACAACTGCCGCGGCTCGCGGCGCAGGGTGTAGTAGGCGCGATGGTCCGGATTGCGCGACAGGTCGTTGCTGGCGTAGAATGGCATGAACGGCTGCGCGCCGCTGCCGTCGGCGGCGAACCCCTCCACCTCGCGGATGCTGAACACCTCGAAGTCGAGCGGACGCATGCGATCCGGCACGACATGATATTCCGCCTCGCGCTCGTTCAGATTGACACGATCGCTGCGGCGGGAGAACAGGTTGATGGCCGGCGTGGCGAACAGCGCGAACTGGTCGGGGCCGAAGGCGTTCGCCAGCACTGGTTCGCTGCGCGCCAGCAGCAGGATGATCTCGATCTCCTTGCCCGCGGTGCGACCGGCGGGGCGGTCGAGGCCGCCCAGTTCCACGAACAGGAACCGTTCCGGCATCGCATAGTATTCCTGCAGCAGCCGGTAGCCGTCGAAGGATTCCGCGGCACGCGGCAGCAGCGATTCCTCCGGCTCGAAGCCGAGCGGGCGCAAGGACGTGGTCGGCAACCGCTCCTGCCACGGCAGCGGGCGCTCGCCGGGGCGGACGTAGATCGCGACCAGCTCGGCCATCACCTGCTCATAGAGCCGGATGCGCGCCGCCGCTGGCCCCGCGAGGAACAGCGGCAGGCGATCGAGCGCGAGCTTGTCGAACCCCGCCTCCCCGGTCGTCTTCAGGCGCAGGCGGATCGCCGCCTTCACCCCGCGCTGGTCGGGCAGACCAAGGGCCGCGACCGCCGCCGGCGAGCCGATATATTCGGCGTCGACAAGCTCGATCGGCAGCAGGTGCACCGGGTGGGCGGTGCGGAATTCGCAGTTGGTCTGGTCCTCGGTGCCGAGCAGGCTGCGCAGCTCGGTCCCGCGCGGCAGCATCGCGCCCTTGGGGGCGCCGCGCAGGCTCACCTCCGGCGTGAAGCGGACCACCGCCATCGACGGTGTCGGGGCCAGGTAGTGCGGATAGACCATCTGCAGCAAGGACTGCGTGAAGGTCGGGAACTCCGCTTCCATCTTGAGCTGGATGCGCGCGGTGAGCAGCGCGAAGCCTTCGAGCAGACGTTCCACATAGGGATCGGCGACATCGAGGCTGGTCAGGCTGAGCCGGGCCGCGATCTTCGGGAACTCGCGCGCGAATTCCTGGCCCATGTCGCGGATATAGGCCAGTTCGGATTCGTAAAGCCGCAGCAGCCGCGGATCCATCAGCGGCGCGCCCGCGCATCGGTGACGACCGCGGCCCGGGTTTCGAGCTCGATCGCGGTTTCGAGGAACAATTGCTCGGGCACCGGATGCGCCCAGAGATCGCCCGCGATCTCGAAGCGCAAGGTCGGCGTTGCGGCGTCGGAGGCGCCCTGCCGCAACCGGACCGACAGGGTTTCCGGCCGGATGCGTGGCTCGAAGGCACGGATCGCCGCGGTCAGGCCGCTCTCCAGCTCGTTCATGCGCCCGGCGGTGCCGACCGACCCGGTGAAGCCGGGCGCACCATAGTTCAGGGTCGATTTGGCGACCAGCGGCGTGGCCGACAGATCTTCGGTGCTGGCGAGGTTGGTGGTGTTGAGCAGCCAGCCGAGGTCGCGCAGCACGGCCTGACGCAGTTGCGGCATCGAGAGGCTCTGCTGGTCGAAACCTTCCCGCCGCGCTTCCGGCGCATGGTCGGTCAGCCGGTCGAGCAGGGACGGCTGCAGACGTTCCCGGTTGGCGGTCTCCGCCACGTCAGGCCTCCGGTGCGGCCGGCTCGGCGAGCGTGATGTTGCGGATGTCCATCACGGGATGCTCGCCCGCGTCGGTGGCCAGCATGCGCTGGCCGCTGCCGAGGAACCAGTCGGCGCCCCGATCCTGCCATTCCGTGCGGCGCGACAGGGTGAGTGCCGGGTCTTCGGCGGCCTCCGATCCCGGGTAGCGGGTCGGGACGAAGCCGAACGATTCGCCGCCGTTGGTCCAGACGAAATGCGCCGGCATCCAGACCTGGTCGCGCAGGTCTTCCGGCTTTTCGATATCGAGCCGGCTCAGGCGATGGAACGGCACCCAGTAGTATTTCCCGTCCACCAGCGCTTCCAGCATCGGGCCGAGACGGGGGTCGGCGTCGGCAATCCAGTCGAACGCGGCGCCGTCGATCGTGCCGGTGGCGGCCGGCGCCTGCTCGAACGCGGTGTCGCGCAACCCTGCCGCTTCATCCATGTGCCCGGCGGCGAGCAGCCGGTTGGCTTCGATCAGCAGGGACATCCAGGGTTCCGGCGGCCCGAACACGGTGGGCATGCGCTGGCCGGCAAAGATCCGGCCGCGCAGCATTTCGCAGCGGATCGCCGCCCGGTAGGCCTGCGACATCGGCAGGGCGAGCGGATCGAGTTCGGCCGCGGCGGTGAGCTGGGTCACCGCACGCTCCCATTCGCCGAACACGCAGAACATCTGGAACAGGAAGGTGCGCAGGCGCACGTCGCGCGGCGCCTTGCGCACCTCCTGTTTCAGTTCCTCCAAGGCGGCGCGGGGATCGCCCGCACGCAACAGTTCGCGCGCGTCGGTCACCGCGGCCCCTCCCCCATTTCCCCGATCAGGACGCGGTGATGCCCGTCATGCTGAAGCTGTTGTTGTTCGCCACCCGGTTCCACGAGCCCATGGTCTGGTTCGAGGTCATCGGCGTGCCGTCCGCATTCTGCTGGACGTAGCGGACCTGCAGCGCGCCGTATTCGAACGCCACTTCCTCCTTCGGGGATTCGTCGCCGTCCGAGCCGCTCCAGGAGATCGTCTTCACCGCGACCAGGGCGAAATCGAACCGCAGGAACGTCGTGCCGCTGCTGACCGCGCCCTGGGTCGCCGTCAGGCTGGTGCCGCCGCCGCCGGCGCGACGGATATACAGGCTCACGATCTGGAAATGCTGCCCGGCGCAGCACATGGTGAACAAGGTCGGCGAGGCGCGGTCCGTCTTGCGGGTGACCGTGAACGGGTTGAACGTCACCTTGCCGGCGCCGGCGCCCGAGCTCTGGCTGCCGATGTTCAGCACCTGCTCGATATCGAAATTGAAGTCGTCGATCTCGAACACGCTGCCCTGCGCGATATCGGTGCCGAGCGGAGAATCGCCCGAAATCTGCACCTGGGATTCACCCTTGAGCAGGTTGCCCTTCGGGTCCTTGAACTGCATGTAGGTGTCGAAAGCCATGGGTATCTCCCTGGATCAGTGATGTTACGGAACGCCCACGAGGAAGCCCCTCGTCACGCGGTGGGCACGCGCGATACCAGGCGCAGCGACACCGTCAGCCCTTCAAGCTGATAGTGCGGCTTGCAGGAAGAACTTGGCGCTGTAGTAGCCGGGGTTCCCCTCGTCCTCCTCGACCACCACCGCGGCCTCGGCCAGCGGATGCGTGCCTTGGACTCCTCCGACGAGGCATCCGGGTGGCCGTCGACGTACTGGTTGATCCACGTGCTGTCAGCCACCCTTCGAGCTGCGTCTCGGCTCATGGAGCGAGCCGATCTTGTCGCGCACCATGCACTTCAGGTAGTGGGCGAAGCGGCAGCTCGCGAACAGATACGGCAGCCGCGCCGACAGGTTGGCGTTCGCGGTCGCCGCCGGATCGTCGTATTCCTGCGGCTTCTGCAGCGACTGCGCGCCGATGAACGCCGCGAAGTCCGTGTTCTTCTTGTGGATCAGCGGCATGAAGCCGTTCTTCGCCAGTTCGGCCTCGCGCCGGTCGCTGATCGCGATCTCGGTCGGGCACTTCATGTCCACGCCGCCGTCGTCGGTCGGGAAGGTGTAGGTCGGCAGGCCCTCGACCGCGCCGCCGCTCTCGATGCCGCGGATGCGCGTGCACCAGCCGTACAGCTTGAACGACGCGGGTGATGTTGGTCGCCATCGCGTAGGCCGCGTTGGCCCAGCTGTACTTGCTGCTGTCCGCGCCCTCGGTGTCTTCCTCGAAGTCGAACTCCTCCACCGGCTCGGTCTTCGCGCCGTAGGGCAGGCGGGCGAGGAAGCGCGGCATGCACAGGCCGAGGTAGCGCGAATCCTCGGTCTCGCGCAGCGACCGCCAGGCGGCGTATTCCGGCGTCTGGAAGATCTTGGTCAGGTCGCGCGGATTGGCCAGCTCCTGCCAGCTGTCCATCTGCATCACGCGTCGGCGCGGCCGCGGCGATGAACGGCGCGTGCGCGGCCGCCGCGACCTTCGCCATGTCGCCCAGCATCTCCACGTCCTGCGGGCTGTGGTCGAAGTAGTAGTCGCCGACCAGCACGCCGTACGGCTCGCCGCCGAACTGGCCGTATTCTTCTTCGTAGACCTTCTTGAAGATCGGGCTCTGGTCCCAGGCGGTGCCGCTGGAACTTCTTGAGCGTCCTGCCCAGGTCCTTCTTCGAGATGTTCAGCACGCGGATCTTCAGCATCTCGTCGGTCTCGGTGTTGTTGACCAGGTGGTGCAGGCCGCGCCAGGCGCCTTCCAGCTTCTGGAAATCCTCGTGGTGCATGATCACGTTGATCTGCTCGGTCAGCTTGGCGTCGATCGCGGCGATCATCGCCTCGATGCGTGCGCGAGCGACGTCGCCCGAGATCAGCTGCGGTGTTGGCCAGCGCCTGCTGCGCCAGGGTCTGCACCGCCTGCTCGACCGCGTCTCGCGCGTGGTCGGTCTTCGGCTTGAACTCCCTGTCAGCAGGCTGGCGAAGTCGCTCGTCTCCTGCGTCGGCGACGCCGGCGGCTGCGCGGCCGCTTGCGCGGCGGTCTCGGTCCCGGACATGGCTTACTCCTCCCCGATCTTGGCCGTCGGCCGCATCCGGCTTCGGCGCGGCGGCCAGGGATCTGCAACAGCGCCGGATCGTTCAGCACCTTGGCGATCAGGTCCTCGGCGCCGCTCTTGCCGTCCATGTAGGTCAGCAGGTTCGACAGCTGCGTGCGCGCCTCGAGCAGCTTGTTCAGCGCATCGACCTTGCGCGCCACCGCCGCCGGCGAGAAGTCGTCCATGCTCTCGAAGGTGATGTCGACCGCCATGTTGCCTTCGCCGGTCAGCGTGTTGGGCACCATGAACGCCACCCGCGGCTTCATCGCCTTCATGCCGGTCGTCGAAATTGTCGACGTCGACTTCCAGGAACTTGCGGTCGGCCACCGGCGGCAGCGGCTCGGCCGGCTTGCCGGACAGGTCGGCCATCACGCCCATCGACGAAGGGAGCTGCACCTTCTTCTCCGCGCCGTAGATCTCGACGTCGTACTCGATCTGCACGCGCGGCGCCCGGTTGCGGGCGATGAATTTCTGACTGCTTGCTTTTGCCACGGCTCGCCTCGCTTCCCCGTTTCAGATACCTTCGCCGCCCATATCGCACGTCCGGCTGGCGGTCGCGCCAGATCATTCCTCGCGTCACCCCGGTCATCATTCCGCGCCTGGCCAAGCCCGTCCGGCGCCAGGTCGCGCAATATATCCAGGAACTTCTTCTCCGCCAGCCGGCGCGCGCGCCCGATCAGCAGGGGCAACGGGCTCGACGGCTCGGCACGCCGATAATATTCGCAAACGAGATCAAGCAGCCGCAGCGCATCGGCGCGGCTCGTGATCTCTGTCAAGCCGCGGCGGACAGGGCCGGCCCGCGTGCCGCGGCCGCCGGAACCGCGACGGCACCGTCCGCACCCGGCGCGACCGCAGTCGACGCCTCGGCCGGCGCTTCCGCCGGCACCACGGCATAGCGCTCGATCGCGCGCGCCATTTCGCGCAGCACCTTGCCAAGCTCCTCGAGATCCGGCCCGGCACCGGCGCCCGCCCGCGCGTCGAACCCGGTCGAGATCGCCGCGACCTCCGCCGCCGCCGCCGCCGCCGCCTCGCGCAGCAGCGCCAGCCGTGCCGGATCGCTGTCCTGGAACGCCGCACGGATGGTCGTCTCGCTCGGCTTGTCGGCAGCCTCGCTCGGAATCGGGCCGGTGGCGAGGCCGACGTCGCGCCAACTGTAATGGCCGAGCCGCGGCGACTGCGCCAACGGCAGGTCGCGCAGGAAGCGCAGCACCCAGCCCGGATGTCCCAGCCGCAGCAGCGCGTTTGCCCGCAACGTCGGATCGTTGTCGTCTTCCGGATCGAGCCGCGGATGCAGTTCGTCCCATCGGTCTTCGAGCAGGTGCCGGGTCAGCCCCAGCAGCGCAGCATAATCGGCCAGGCCGCCGAGCCGCAGCCGGGACACCGCCAGGTGGGTGAGCAATCCGCAGATCGCGGGTCCGGTCCAGCAGGCCGCGGGCGAGGCTGTCGACTTCCTTCCAATCGGGCTCCTCGGCCGGAATGACCGTCGCACCGTACTGCTGCTCGGGCTTGCCCTGGGCGGCACGCTCCAGCGCGCCGAAATCGGCGTCGAATTCCAGGTCGGGGCCGGAAGGCTCGGCGTCCGAAACAGGGAGAAGCCAGTTGGCGGTATCGATCGGCGGCATCTACGCCGGCTCCCGGGCCGAGCGCACAGGTGCTGCCGAGCGCACCGGTGCGACAGCCGAACGCGGCGCGCCAGCCAGCCGGACGGGGGTGCCGCCGGTCAGCCACACAGCAACCCGGCGCGCACCCGCGCCGCCCCCGCTCATCGCCTCGACCGCTATCGTCCCCTCCATCGCCGGTAGGATCGCCCGCCGGATCCCAATCGCATCGCCCGCGCCTTTCGGCTGCGCGGCTTGCATCTTCACCCCGGTTGGTGAACGGCTCTCTAACGCCCGGTCCCGGCCCCGGCAAGCGATTTCGTTGCGCGCGCCCCGGCCTTCGGCCGCGCCGGCGGAGGGAAAACACCCTGGCAAAATCCGCCTGAACGACACCGGGGAAAAACCGCCCGGGGCCGACCGGCAGGGCGATCGCATTTGGCAGTGCTCTGACACAAACAGGGGATTCAGCATGGGTCAGAGTCACTGGCTTGTTTTTGTGGGCCAATTCAGCCAACGCCCGGAAGGGGGCGTCGGCATCGGACCACTGGTTTTTGTGGGCCAATTCAGCCAACGCCCGGAAGGGGGGCGTCGGCATCGGAGCGCTGGCGTGCCAGGGCAAGCAGATGCGTCCGGTACAGCACCGATCCGCGCTCGTGCAGCCGGGTCTGCCAGGGCCAGGACAGGGTCTCCGCCAGCAGCGCGAGCCCCGTCACCGACTGCGGATGCGCCCCTGCGGTCAGCAGCGCATGCAGGAACGGCTCGGCCGCGCCATGATGCGCCGCCCGCTGCGAGTGGCCGCCGATCCAGGTCTCCATCGGCGTCGCCCTGGTGGACCAGTCGTACGGGCAGGCCAGCAGGACCTGCCCGCCGGGCCGC
The DNA here is from genome assembly GCA_963832525.1 of uncultured Pseudomonadota bacterium. Taxonomy (GTDB): domain Bacteria; phylum Pseudomonadota; class Alphaproteobacteria; order Acetobacterales; family Acetobacteraceae; genus JAJZVS01. The sequence goes on along the minus strand of CAWHUC010000004.1, from coordinate 2,742,960 downwards.
ACCGCAGCGGCCAGTTCGGCCAGCAGGCGGCGCGGCTCGGCCACGCAATCCAGCAGATTGAGCGCCACGGCCAGATCCGCCGCCTCCGGCGCAAACGGCAGCGCCTGCGCATCGCAGGCCCAGAAATCCACCCGCCCGGCACCGGGCGGCGCCACCGCGAAGCTGCGATCGTCATAAACGAGACCGATCCGCCGGCGCGGATACCGGACCCGCCCGCCGAGCGCCCCCTGCGCCAGCCGCAGCACGCCGAACGACAGATCGATCCCAAGCACCAGGGCTTCGGGATGGCCGGCCGCCAGATCGAAACTCGTGCGTCCGGCTCCGCAGCCGAGATCGAGCACCCGGCGCGCGACGACGGGACCCGCCAGCTCCTGAAGCCGCGCCAGGCAGCGCCGCGCCGCGCCCGGCAGCGGCGCGTCCGCCACCGCTGCGGGCTCGGCCGGATCGAGGTCGGCCCAGCCGTCCCAGCCATAGGTCGACACCGTCTGGCGCAGCACGTCGAACCAGCTCCCGGGGCCGGTGGCATCGCCCAGCAGCCCCTCCAGGACCGGATCGAGGTCGTTGCGCAGCAGCAACTCGACCGCGCGTTCGCCGAGCAGGCTGCGCGGGTCGGGGACGATGACGGGGATGCCGTCGATGATCGGGAATTCCAGCGCGCACTCCGGATTGGGGCAATGCAGGACGCCGGCGCGCACGTCCCCGTCCTGCTCGGCCAGCACCACGGCGAGGTGCAACATATGCCGCCCCACCCCGGCGCGGGCGCAGCGCGGGCAGTGCGGGGCGAAGGCGGCGAAATGGGCCCGGCGCAAGCGGCCTCAGCCGCCGATCAGGACGGTGGGCGCGCCGGGGCCGATGATGGTGCCGGTCGGGCCGGGGATCGGGCCGACGCAGGCGGCGTGGGCGGTCGTGTCGCCGACCCGTGCCGCCGGCAGGCCGCCGATCGTCACCGTGGCCGATCCCTTGTCGATCAGCCCCGGTCCTCCCGGTACGCAGGGGAGCGTGCAGGTCTTGGTCTGGTCGGTGACCCGCGCGGCCGGCATCCCGCCGATCGTCACCGTCGGGCAGCCGGGCGGCATGATCGGCAGCGGCATCGGCGGATGCGGCACCGGGGTCGGCACCGGGGCGGCGGGGTGGATCGGCGCGTGGCAATGCGGGCCGTCCTGGAGGACGTTATCGGTGACACGCGCCGCGGGCTGGCCCATCGATCCTGATCTCCTGCCGATCGCCTCACCGCGCGCCGCATGCGCGGCCCGGGTCGGCGCGGCGTCCGCGCCTGCGATCCGGCACGCAGCGCGCGAGCGCAATCATATCGGGGTTCGGTCCGCGCTGCCAGCGTGACCGACCGCCCCCCGGCGCGATCGCTCGGACGTCCGGTTCTCCACCTCTCCCGCTCTCGCGGGAGAGGTCGCCGTGCGCAGCACGGCGGGTGAGGGTGGGAGGCACGGGCCGCCCTCACCCGGTTCGCTGCGCGAACCGACCTCTCCCGCGAGAGCGGGAGAGGTGAAGAAGCAGCCGGCCGCGCCGATTTTCCGGTTCAGGCGATGACCGTGAGGCCGCCACTGGAGCGCGGACCGGTTCGCGGCCTAGCCGTAGCGCTCCTCGGTCCACGGATCGCCATGATTGTGGTAGCCGCGCTGTTCCCAGAAGCCGGGGCGGTCGACCAGGACGAACTCGATCCGGCGCACCCATTTCGCCGATTTCCATAAATAGAGCGACGGGATCACCACCCGCACCGGCCCGCCGTGCGCGCGCGGGATCGGCGCGCCGTTCCAGCTATGGGCAAGCAGCGCGTCCGGCCGTTCGAACCGCTCGCGCGGCACGTTCGTGGTGTAGCCGTCATGGGCATGGAAGATCACGAACCGCGCCTCGTCCTTCGGCGCCACGAGGTCAATCAGGGTGTGCGCCGCAACCCCCACCCACGGTTGTCGTAGCGTGACCATTGCGTGACGCAGTGGATGTCGGAAACGTCCTCGGCCTGCGGCAACGCCATGAATTCATCAAGCCGCAGGCTCAGCGGATGGCCGACCGCACCGTCGATATCGAGCCGGAATTTCGCCGCCGTGACGTCCGGCTGCACGCCGAGGTCGAGCACCGGCCAGTCCTGCACCAGGCTTTGCCCCGGCGGCAGCCGATCGCGCGCGGGATCGGCAGTGGTGCCGGTCAGCAGCCGGCCGCTGCGCGCCCAGGCCTCCTTGGCGGCGATCAGCTTCTCGCGCTTGCGGGAGATGATGGGATCCGCGGCGGGATCCGCGGCGGCGGGGTCGGTGTCGTCGGTCATGCGTCGGTCCCGTCCAGGGTCTTGGCCATATCGACGCGTATCCAACCCGGGCGGGCCGGGTTTTCGCGCCGTCCGGTCTCGTGGTAGCCGAACTGGCGATAGAGGGCGATGTTCCGGGTCATCTTCGCGTTGGTATAGAGCCGGACCTCGGCAAGCCCCGCATCGCGGGCCTGAAGCTCGGCCCAGGCCAGCAGGCGACGGCCCAGCCCCTGCCCCTGGCGGGCCGGCGCGACGACCACGCTGAAGATCAGCACATGGCCGGGATGGCGTTCCAGCACGATCAGTCCCGCAGGCGGCCCGGCCCCGTCCGCCAGCAGCCAGACCCCGCCCCCGGCGATGCGCGGCGCGTAGTCGGTGGTGACCGGGATCGGCGGACCATCGAGCACGCCGTCGTAGACGGCATAGGCGGCGCCGGTCATGGCGACGACCGCCGACAGATCGGCCAGGGTCGCCACCCGCATCGCCAGCGCCGTCGTCACGCCCCCGGCCTGCAGCATTCCCCTACCCCTGGGCCCTACCCTCGGGCACGCAAGAGCCGCGCCTTGTCGCGCTGCCAGTCGCGCGCGGCGACGGCGGCGCGCTTGTCGGCCTTCTTGCGGCCCTCGCCAAGGCCGAGCAGCACCTTCGCCCGGCCGCGGTCGTTGAAATGAATCTGCAACGGCACCAGGGTGATCCCGTCGCGCGCGATGGCGCCGGCGAGCTGGCGCAACTCTTTCTGCTTCAGCAACAGCTTGCGCGGCGCGCGCGGCTCGAAGCGCGACAGCACGCCGCCCTGGTATTCGGGGATATAGGCGTTGAACAGGAACATCTCGCCTTCCCGCTCGCCCGCCCAGGCTTCCGACAGGGTGGCGCGGCCGTGGCGCAGGGATTTCACCTCCGGCCCCTTCAGCACGAGGCCGGCCTCCACCGTGCTGCGGATGGTGTAGTCGAAGCGCGCGCGGCGGTTCTGCGCGGCGATGCCGTGCGAGATCAGGCCTTTGCTTTTGCTCTTTGCTTCGGTCATGGCTCAGCGATCAGATGCGGCGCGGCTTGCCGCCCGCGCCCGCTTGGGAAAGCCGATCATGCGCGGCCGATCGGGACCCATTCGTTCAGCAGCCCCACCTCTGTCATCGCCGCGTGCACCTTCGCCCGCGTCGCCTCGGAGACAGGCGCCAGCGGCAGGCGGCAGTGATCGGCGGTCTTGCCGAGCAGGCTGGCGGCGAATTTCACCGGCGCCGGGCTCGTCTCGGCGAACAGCGCGTCGTGCAGCGGCAGGAGGCGATCCTGGATCGCCATCGCCTCGGCGACCCGGCCTTCCTGCCAGGCGGCGTGCATCTCGGCGCACAGGCGCGGGGCCACGTTTGCGGTGACGCTGATGCAGCCGTCGCCGCCGACGGCGAGGAACGCGAGCGCGGTGTGATCCTCCCCCGACAACTGGCAGAACGCGGGACCGCAGGCCCGGCGCGTATGCAAGGGACGCGCGAGGTTCGCGGTCGCGTCCTTCACGCCGACGATGTTCCGGTGCGCAGCCAGCCGGGCCATGGTCTCCACGCTCATGTCGACCACACTGCGCGGGGGGATGTTGTAGATGATGATCGGCAAATCGACCGCGTCGGCGATCGCCGAGAAATGCAGGAACATCCCTTCCTGCGTCGGCTTGTTGTAGTAGGGGGTGACGATCAGCGCCGCGTCGGCGCCGGCTTCGCGCGCGTGGCGGGTAAGGTCGATCGCCTCCTCGGTGCTGTTCGATCCGGTCCCGGCGATCACCGGGACGCGGCCGTTCGCGACCTCGACCGCGATCTCCACCACCCGCCGGTGTTCGGCATGGCTGAGGGTCGGCGATTCGCCCGTGGTGCCCACGGGGACCACCGCGCTGGTGCCTTCGGCGATCTGCCAGTCCACGAAATCGGCATAGGCCTTCTCGTCGACCGATCCGTCGGCACGCATCGGCGTGATCAGGGCGACGAGTGATCCCTTGAACATCTGATCCTCCCTCTGGGGGCTGCGGCTTGTATCGGTCGGCGGGCCGCCCAGGGGGCATGCTCAGCGGCAGACCGTCGAGCCGACGAAGTTAGGCGCCTGGGGGATGCCGGGCAAGCACGCGGCTTGCTAGAAGGGCGCATGAGATGGATGGGGTGGCCCAGGATCGCGCCGATCGGCGCCCGGCGCCGGGCAGGGATGTTCCTGCCGGGACTGATCCTGCTGGCGGCGGCCGGCCTGCTGGGCGCTGTCGGCTTGGCGCGGCCGGCGTGGGCGGACAACCCGATGGGGTTCGTGCGCGCCGACGACTGGGGCCGGGCGGCGGCGGCGGTGGCCGATGCGCCCGACCCGGTCGCGGGCAAGCTGGTAACCTTCTACCGGCTGCTCGACCCCGGCGCCGCCACGCCGGACGAGATCGCGGCCTTCATGGCCGCGAACCCGGACTGGCCCGACCAGGCGCTGCTCGCCCTCCGTCGGGAGCAGGCGATCGAGGCGGACGGCGACCCGGCGGATGCCGCCGCGCAATGCGCTGCCGGGACGGTCGCCCTCCCTGGCGCCCTGGTCCGCTGCGCCGCTGCGTTCGCCGCGACCGGGCATCCGGCGGCGGCGGCCCGCGCGGCCCGGCGTGCCTGGGCAGGCGGGTTCGCCGACCCGACCGCGGAGCCGGCGTTCCTTCTGCGCTGGTCCGCCGCACTCACCCCGGCCGACGAATGGTCCCGGTTCGCCGTGCTGCTGCGCCGCGATCCCGCCGCCGCCGCGGCCGAAATTCCCCGGCTCGCGCCCCCCCGCCGGGCCGCCGCGCGGGCTTGGATGGCGCTGCGGCAGAACGCGCCGGACGGCGACGCCCTGTTCCGCGCCCTGCCGGCGGCGCAGCAGGCGATTCCCGACCTGGTGCTCGCCCGTGCCCGCTGGCTGCGCCGTGCCGACCGGGAGACCGCGGCGCTCGGTTTCTGGCGCGCACAGGGCTTCGCGGCCGAGCGCGCCGCCCCGCCGGCGCGCCGCGCAGTGTTCTGGAACGAGCGCGCCATTCTGGCCCGCACCCTGCTACGCGACGGCGATGCCGCCGGTGCCTTCGCCGCGGCCGACGACACCGCGCAGACCGCACCCGCCGCCGCGGCCTCGGCCGGATTCCTGTCCGGGTTCATCGCGCTGACCGCGCTGCACGAGCCTGCCGTCGCGGCGGCCTGCTTCCACCGCCTGACCACGGTGTCCCGTGCCGCGATCACCCAGGCCCGGGCGCACTACTGGCTGGGCCGCGCCGCCGCCGCCGCCGGGGCGGACCCGGACGGCGAGTACCGCGCCGCCGCGGCCTGGCCCACCACGTTCTACGGCCAACTTGCCGCCCAGGCGCTCGGCGAGGATCCGGCGGCGCTGATCGATGCCGCGCACGACCCCCGCTTCACCCGTGACCAGGCCTGGGCGTTTACCGGCCACGAACTGGTGCGCGCCGCGCTGCTGCTGGCGGCCTGGGACGAGCCGGGCCGCGCCCGCGCCTTCCTGTCCCGCATGGCCGAGGTCGCGCCCGATCCGGCCGAGCAGGTCCTGGCCGCGCGCCTGGCGCTGGCGCTCGACCTGCCGGAAACGGCGGTGTTCATCGCCCGGCGCATGGGGTTCGAGGGGCGGATGCTGCCGCAGGCAGGCTGGCCGATGCCGGTGCGGCTGCCGGCGGCGGGGACGGTCGATCCCGCCGTGATCCTGGCGGTGATCCGCCAGGAGAGCAGCTTCGACCGCGGCGCGATCAGCCCTGCCGGCGCGCGCGGGCTGATGCAGTTGCTGCCGGGCACGGCCGAGCAGGTGGCGCACGCCCTCGGCGCCTCGGTCACAAGGGTGGCGCTGACGGCCGACGCGGAGCGGAATATCCAACTGGGGACGGCCTACCTGGGGCAGTTGCTGACACGCTACGACGGCTTGGTGCCGCTCGCGGTCGCGGCCTACAACGCCGGACCGCACCGGGTGGACCAGTGGCTGGTGGAGAACGGCGATCCGCGGCCGCATCCGACGGCGATGCTGAACTGGATCGAGCTCATTCCGTTCGGGGAGACGCGCAATTACGTGCAGCGGGTGCTGGAGAACGTGGCGGTCTACCTCGCCCGGCAGGGCACGCCGGCGTCGGCGCTGACGGCGCAGTGGATGCCGCCGGCGGGGCAACGCGGGGCGACGGCGGGCGGGGCGGTGGCGGCGCCCAGGGCGGCGACGGGGGCGACGACCGGGGCGACGGCGGGGGCGACGTTCCCGGCGACGGCGCGGCCGGGGCCATCGGCAAGGGTCACGGCACCGGGACCATCGGCGCCAGCCGGCGGGACGGCCGGCCCACCGGCCGCAACTGCGCGATGAGGGATCCGTTTCGACAGGAGGCCGTTTGCGCACCATGCGGCGCGCAGGGGTGGCCGCCGCGGCCGGGGAATTGCCCGGCGGACGGAGCGCCACGGCGATCGCCCCGGTGGCGGTCTACCGTTCCCGTGCCCCGCAGCCGCGGCAGGAGCGGCTGATGCCAGACCTCGTCCTGCCGCGCGTGCATCACCTGTCCGCCTGGGACGGGCCGACCTTGCGCGTCCTGGAATGGCCGGCACCCGGCGGCGCGACCGGACTGCCGCTGCTGTGCCTGCCGGGGATCGTGCGGACGGCGGCGGATTTCGCGGTGCTGGCGGCCGGCGTCGGGGCCGGGCGGCGGGTGGTGGCGGTCGATTATGCGGGGCGCGGCGGCTCGTTTCGGCTGCCCGCCGGGGCCGCGCCGGCGCGCTACGGGCCGGAGGCGTGCCTGCGCGACGTGATGGACGTGGCGGCGGCGCTGCATCTGCATCGGGCGGTGGTGGTCGGCACCAGTTTCGGCGGCCTGCTGGCGATGGGGCTGGCGGCGGCCCGGCCGGGGCTGCTCGCGGCGGTGGTGCTGAACGACATCGGGCCGGAGGTGGGCGCGGGCGGGGCGGAATTCGTGCGGCAGTTCGTGGCGACCGACCCGGCGCTGCCCGATCTCGATGCGTGCGTGGCGTATCTGCGCGCGCTGCTGCCGCCGCTCTCTTTGGCCGATGAGGCCGCCTGGCGGGCGATGGCGGCGCTGACCTACGCGCCGGGGGCGGATCAGCGCTGGCATCCGCTGTGGGACACGCGGATCGCGGCGCTGCTCGATGCGCCGACGCCCGATCTGTGGCCGCTGTTCCGCGCACTCGCGCCGGTGCCGCTGCTGCTGGTGCACGGGACAGTCAGCGACATCCTGACCGGGGAGACGGTGGCGCGGATGGAAGCGGCACGGCTTGCGGCGGGCGCGGCCCTGCGGCTCGTGCGCGTGCCGGGCGTCGGCCACGCGCCCACCCTGGCCGAGCCGGAGGTGGCGGCGGCGCTGGGGGCGTTCCTCGCCGAGGTCGCACCGCCGGGCTCGGGATGAGGTGCTCGGGATGAGGCGGTCGAAATGAGGTGGGGGGCATGAGGCGGGCGGCACGGTGGATCGCGGTCGGCGGCGGGATGGGGCTGGTGCGGCCGGCGCCTGGCACGGCGGCCTCGGCGGTGGCGGTCCTCCTGGGGGCGGGGCTGCTGGCACTGGGCTGGCCGGTGCTGGCAGTGGCGGCGGCGGCGGCGAGCCTGGGCGGCGTGTGGGCGATCCGGGCGGCGGGAATCGGCGGAGATCCGGGGTTCGTGGTGATCGACGAGGTGGCGGGACAGTGGATCGCGCTGCTCGGGCTGGCGCGGCCGGGGGTGTGGGGGCTGCTGGCGGGGTTCGCGCTGTTCCGGCTGCTGGATGTGGCCAAGCCGGGGCCGGTGGGATGGGCGGACCGGCAGGGCGGGGCGTGGGGGGTGATGGGGGACGATCTGATCGCGGGGGCGGTGGTGGCGGTGGTGCTCTGGGGGGTGCGGATGGGATGGCCCGGGGTGTTTGGATAGGGGCGGGCTGGTTTTGGAGGGTGCGGGGCGGCTGGCGGGTCATGTGGGGCCGCGGGGCGGGCGATCCTTCGATATCGAAGGAAGCTTCACGTGAAGCATTTTGCTAACGTTCCGTTACTGTTTCGTTTCCTCCGGCGCTGTGCGGGCGGCGCGCGGACGAAGACAGTCCGGGCAGGGCGGCCAGGAGCGTGACGGTGGGTCCTGAGGGTCGTTTCGGCGCGCGTTACGTTGGTGTCGTTCACCCGATGCCGACGCAGGTGCAGCCGTGGGTGTGCCCCTATCGATCCGCCTGGACGACGACGTGCGCTCCGAGTTGGTGACGCAGGCCCGCGCGCGCGGGATCGGGCTGGCGCGCCTGTTGCGCGATCTCGCCACCGACTTCGTCCGGGCGGCGCGGCGGGGGCGCATCCGCGCGGCCAGCGCGGCGGTCGGGGCACGGGTCGCGGCGGCTCCGGAGGGACGGGCGTTATACGCGGACCGGGGCACACCGCCCGCCGATGCCGGCTGAGGGGGCGCCGCTGGTCCGGCGGGCCGGGGACATCGTGCGGGCGCACTGGCGCGGGGACGCGCTGCCGAAGGAGCCGAACCCGCGGCGGCCGGCCGTGGTGGTGGAAGGCGCCGGGCGGTTTGTGCCGGCCTATCCGAACGCCATCCTGGTGCCGGTGCGGAAGGATGCCGCCCTCGCCGTCCCCGATCTTTCGCTGGCGCTCGCGCCGAGCGTGGAGAACGGCTGCGGGAAGCCTTGCTGGGCCGTCTCGTTCGGGCTGCGGATGGCCGGTGATCCGAAGGCTTCATATCAAGCAAGCTGGTCGGCTACGAATAGTCCAGGCTCATCCGGAACGAGACGGGCCTCAGCTCGACTTTCCGCATTTTGGACGACATGGCGGCCAGGTTCTACGGATGGTCTGACCGGCTTTTGGTAGTTGTCCGTTCGCTGTCGGGACCATGAAAAACCCGCTCGACGCCGCGGCACGCCTGCCGGGATGGCGATCGCTGCGCCACCGGTCGCCTGGCACCGCGGCAATCGCTCGGACTTTGCGGGCCGATGAGGGCCGCGGTTGGCGCGGTCCGGACGCATCGGCCGCGCTGGTCGTACGGCCGGCGAAATCGCCAGGATTCTACCACGGAGCGACTGTCTTGCCTGTCAACGGGTATTTTTGGACCGTGTGGGGTCGCGGGCTGGCCGAGGCCCGACCTGATCGAGCCTGGCGCCGTGCTCGCCGCCGTCAAGGACGCTGCGCGCCGCGCAAGGGCGCGGTGGCCCGCGAAGGGGCGGGCCATCCTTGACGGCGACTGCGCGCGACGCCCTGGGAGGTTCAGGCCGGGACGAGGAAACGGCCCCCAGCCGAACCAGGAAACCCGGCGTTTTCCCGCAGTCCCGGCGTTCGGTGCCGTCGACGTCGATCAAGCTGGCTGCGAGGTAAGCCCCGTGCGCACGTCGCGTGCCTTTGCATTCAGCCGCACCAGAAGCTTATGCGCGAGCGCGATCCGGACCACCCGCGCAGGCTTGCCCGCGGTCCGTAGCCTGGCGTGGAAGGCGATGAAGTCGGGGTCGTAGCGTCGAACGATCTCGGCGACCACGTAGAGGATGGATCGCACCGCCTCACGCCCGCCGCGCACCGGACGCCGGCCTTGCTTCTTGCCGCTGTCGCGGGCGATCGGCGCCAGTCCGGCGAGCTTGGCCACCGCCTTGCCCGACAGGGTGCCGATCTCCGGCAGATGCGCAAACAACCGTGCGACGGCGCGATCCGCCACGCCCTTGATCTCGCGGAACGCCGCATCCAGGGCGAGCCACATCGGATCGGCGTCGATCAGCGCCGCGATTTCGGATTCCAGATCGCGGATCTGCCGGTTGATCGCGGACAAGACGGCGGTGAAGCTCGCCAGTACGGTGGCGTCCTCCACCAGGCGCCGCTGGTTGGTCTGCGTTGTTCGCAGTTCGACCAACTGCCGCATCCGCACCACCAGAGCGGTGAGCCGGCGCTGATGGTCCGAGGCGAGCGGCGTCGCCACGATGCGTCTGGTCTCCGCATACCAGGCGATCATGGCCGCATCGATCTTGTCGGTCTTCTCGAGCCCGCCCATTGCTTCGGCGAACTGACGCACCGAACGCGGATTGACCACGGCCACCGGCAGTTCGGCGGCCCAGAGTTCGGCGAACGGCAGCCGTTCGTAGCCGCCGGTGGCCTCCATCACCACCAGGCCGACCTGATGGTGGCGGCAGAAACGCGCGAGCTTGGCAATGCCCGCGCGGGTGCGGGGGAACTGGCGCCAAGCGCCGTCGCGGCCGATTCGGGCATCGAGGGAGTCGGCGCTGACATCGACTCCGCAGATGATTGGTGCCACGTTAACCACCCTTGTCCATGCGGTTGAAACTAAGCGACTGTTCGGTCGTGCGTGACGAGGCGGCGGCTGGGCCCAAGCTCCGTGCCGGCTGTGACCTGGAAGAGGACGGGCGCCAGCCACCGTGCACCGGGACCGGCGGCCACCGGTCCCGGTGCAGCTTCGCAGGATGAGTGCGAAACCGGGGGGAGATACAAGGAAGGGCGGAGGGCCACGGAGGCTTCGTGCCTCCCCGACTGCCGGGGCAGCACGCGGCCTCCGTGGCCCTCCGTGGTCCTCCGCCCTTCCTCCGTGATAAAGCCTTGCCGGATTGCGGAGGCATCCACCCCGTCCTTGTCCCCCGGCTCCGATCAGCCGCCGGCCCACGAGATTGCCCCCACAACGCCGCGAAATTGTGGAAGGTCGAGCTCAGCATTTCCCAACTTTCCATACTGGGGAATTATGCGGCACCGGCTGCCGTGTCCGGAATACGACCGTTTGCGGGGCAGCCCCGCCGTGTGCTCGACCAACGCGCCGCCGGCGATGGTGCTGATGGTGACCCGGCTCGGCTATATGGCCCGCTCGACCAGCAATGCCCTGACTATCCGCGCCGCGAACGCCGCGAGAGTGCCGAACGCGTGCGGCGAACGGTCCATCAACAATGCACATCCAGCGGGACACGACACGACGGGCCGAACGCGCGTCCCTATCTTCCCCCGAGAAAGAGCGGGGAAAGGATGGAGAGCAAGCGTTTTACTGGGGCCGTCCGGGTACCTCACGCGGCTCTCGTTTCGATGCCGCGATCAGAAGATCGACGAACTCCTTCAGCGGCATGCCAACCCGCCCCCCCAGCCCGGCTGCGGCGCCATTGACGTGCGACAGAATACCGTCGCGGTAGAGTGCGCGTGAATCGCCGATCGGAGCGCTGTCCGCAGAGGTCGTGCCCGCGACGATCCCTTTCCGGTCGAGATCGGCCAGCCGTGCGATGCCCGCCCCGTCCATGCCGCCGCCGGCGTCGCTGAAGAACACGGCGTAGATATCCGGCGGAACGACGTTGTCCGGCCGCCCCCCCGAAAGGGCGCCATGCGAGGCCGTGACGACAATCCGGCCTGCATCGTCGGGTTGGAGCATGCCGACGGAATCGGCGCAGATCAGCATCGGTTCGCCGGGCACGTCGCGCATGACGAACCGGGCTCCTTCGGTGATGCGCGGCGGCGCGGCTGCCGGCACCGTTGCCGCGCGCATGAGCTCGGCACAAACCCGAACCCGCTGGCCCGGCATGCAGCCAAGGGCGGCGGCGGCGCGATTGACGTGGCTGATGACGCCGTGCTCCAGCATGTGGTCACCGTCGCCGATGCGACATGTCCGCGCATCCGCCGTCGCCGCGGCCAGGTCGATCTGGTCGAGATATGCAAGCCCGATGATGCCGGCGTCGTCCTTGCCGATACCGGCATCGTTCATGATCACCGCACGCACGCCCCGGTTGGCGGCATTGAAGGCATTGTACCGGCCGCCATAGGACCCGGAGACGACGATCTGCCCGCGATGCGCGTCGCGAATGAACGAGCAACTGGCGACCGTCACGATTTCCCACGCCTTCGTTCGTCGTGCCCATCGACTTTTCCTCCCTGCCGGATGTCCCACACGGCTGAGCCGTCACCGGTTCGGCGGCCCGCCAGCTTCCTGGCTATGATCGGCGGACGCGAGCGCCGTTGAGGATCGCGCACCAGCGCCGCTGTCTCATTCCTCGCACGGCCCGTTCCTGATATCCATGCCCGATCCTCCCGGGGCAATCGGGCGAACCTCCTGCGCGTCACCTCTCCCGCACTGCGGGCTTGGGCCGCGAAGCGGACCAAAGTCGCCGTGCGCAGCACGGCGGGTGAGGGCATGAGGCGCGGTTCCCTCACCCGGTTCGCTCCGCGAACCGACCTCTCCCGCAGCGCGGGAGAGATGAAGAAAGCGCTGCCCCCGGCAATTCTCCGGTTCACCCGATTGCCCTGCTTGCGTGAACGAGCCCTCTTGCCGTCCCCGCCCCGCCCCGCTAGATCCCACCCTCATGCGAACCGTGCGCCCTCCCCACCGATTTTGGTACCGCTGGTACACCCCGGCGGCCTGAGGAACGCGCACCCGACGCACCCCCCGAAAGCCGCCTCGCCCAGGCGGCTTTCGTGTTTCCGGCGCGACCCCTTTCCGGTCCCGACCGACGCCAGGACGAGGCGGCTCCTTCCCCCCACAGGAGCCCGCCATGCGCTTTTCCGCCTTCGACTTCGACGTCGTCACCAGCCCGCCCCCGGATAACCGAGGAGACACCGCCGTGACCGCCCCCCTTCCACCGCTCCGCCTGCTCTCCACCCTCGGCGTCATGGGCGCGCTGGAAGCGCAGCAGGCCACGATCGAACGCCAGCTCGGCACCAGGCTCGCCGCCGAGTTCGCGCCCACCAAGGTGCTGCTCGACCGCCTCGCCGCCGGCGAGGCGCCCGACGTCGTCATCCTGACCGCGGAGGCGATCGCGGCGCTCGACAGCCAGGCCAAGCTCGCGCCGGGCGGCGCGCCGCTCGCCGGCTCCCTGGTCGGGATCGCCCAGGCGCCGGGCCAGGCGCATCCGGACATCGGCTCCGCCACCGCGCTGATCGCCACCCTGCGCGCGGCACGCTCGATCGCCTATTCCGGCGCCGGCGCCAGCGGATTGTTTTTCGCCGCACTGATCGAACGCCTCGGCATCGCCGCCGAGATCAACGCCAAGGCCGCGATCATCCCGCAAGGCCTGACCGGCGCCCTCGTCGCGCGTGGCGAGACCCAGTACGCCATCCAGCAGATCAGCGAGCTCAAACTGGTCGACGGCATCGACATCATCGGCCCGCTGCCCGCCGACACCCAGACGCCGACCATCTTCTCCGCCGCGCCGCTGGCGGGGGCGAGCCGTCCGGACGCCGCGGCAGAACTGATCCGGCTGCTGCGCAGTGCCGAGATGGCGGCGGCGTTCGCCGCGGCGGGGCTGGAGCCGGTGGGCTGAGCCGACGGGGCTGCTGGCCGGGCACGGAGCGAACCGGGTGAGGGTTCCGTGCCTCGTGCCCTCACCCGCCGCGCTGCGCGCGGCGACCTCTCCCGCCCGAGCGGGAGAGGTGACGACGCCGGGGGTTCGCCCGATTGTCCTGGGGAACGGCGGACGGGGTTGCGGCGGATCGCCGTTATTCCTATACTTCACGTATGTTCGAATCTTCTCCCGCCGACCAACACACCGTCGCCGCCCTTGGCGCCCTGGCGCACGAGCACCGGCTTGCCCTCTACCGCCTGCTGGTCGAACGCGGGCCGGACGGGCTGGCGGCCGGCGTCATTGCCGAGCGGCTCGGGCTCGCCCCGTCCTCGCTCACGTTCCACCTCCAGCACCTGCACCGCGCCGGACTGATTACCCAGCGCCGGGTCGGGCGCAGCCTGATCTATGCGGCGGATTTCGCGGCGATGAATGGACTGGTCGCGTACCTGACCCGCAATTGTTGCGGCCGGGACGATGCGGCGGGCGATCTCGCCTGCCGCCCAGGCGCCGTCGCCTGCACCGCCCCTGCCAACACCCCGGACCGGAGGACCGCATGAGCCACGCCACCGACACCGCCCCCGCCTGCTGCGCCGCCCCGCCGGAGCCCGCCTGCTGCGGCGCGCCCGCGACCGAGGACGCCATCAAGTCCCTGGTCCGCGCCCGCTACGGCGGCATCGCCGCCGGCACCGGTGCGGCCTGCTGCGGCGGGGATGCGGGCAAGTCCGCGCAGATGGGCTACGCGCCCGAGGACCTCGCCGCGGTGGGCGAAGGTGCCAACCTGGGCCTCGGCTGCGGCAATCCCCAGGCGATCGCCGCGTTGCGGCCGGGGGAGGTGGTGATCGACCTCGGCTCGGGCGCCGGCTTCGACTGCCTGCTCGCCGCCCGCGCCGTCGGCCCGGCGGGGCAGGTGATCGGCATCGACATGACCCACGAGATGCTGGCGAAGGCGCGCGCCAATGCGATCAAGCTCGGGCAGGCGAACGCATCGTTCCGCCTGGGCGAGATCGAGCACCTGCCGGTCGCCGACAACACCGCCGACGTGATCCTGTCCAACTGCGTGATCAACCTGGTGCCCGACAAGGCGCAGGTGTTCCGCGAGGCGTTCCGGGTGCTGAAGCCCGGCGGGCGGCTCGCCATCTCCGACGTGGTGAACATGGCCCCCCTGCCCGCCGCGCTCGCCGCCGATCCCGCCCTGCTCTGCGGCTGCGTCTCCGGCGCCGCACCGGTGGCCGCGATCGAGGGCTGGCTACGCGCGGCCGGCTTCACCGCGATCGCGGTCACGCCGCAGCCGGGAAGCCGCGACCTGATCGCGACCTGGGCGCCGGGCACGGGGATCGAGGATTTCGTCGTCTCGGCCGCGATCGAGGCCCGCAAACTGGACCGGCGGGGGGCCGGCCCGACGGAGTGCTGCGAGTGAGGTTCCGGTAGGAAATAGCCGCTCAGATTGCGCTCTGGTGCCGGGCGGAGCGCCATGCTTCGTCCGGGGTGCCCGGTTTGATGGCTGCTCCACCGAGCCTGACCGCCCCGCTCGTCCGCGGGGCCGCCGCCGCGGGCAGGCCGCGGCGTAACCGAAGCACGCAGACGCTGGGAGGCGCGGAAGCCCGGTGGGGGGGACACGGGCAGCGCGCGCGACCGGACGGGGGCGCCCGAAGTCGGACAGCGGCCTGAGGACCGGGCCCAGCCGGAAGCGGCTGGACAGCTTTCGACGAAAAAAGAACGAAGGCGGGAGTCATCGCCCGCGTGTGGTCGTGCCTCACCGCGTGGGGACCTCAGCCTCCTCGCCGCTCGGTGCCGTTACCGTGCGACCCACCGTCCCTGGCAACGGCGACGCCCGCCTTTCATGGCCGAGAACACCACCCGAAGATGATGCTCCGCTCAAGAGTCCAGTTCTGCTGCGCGGACAGCTCCTGGGGGCTAACCTGCCATGCTTGAGCTACGATTCGGATCAGCACGGCAAATAGCGGCGACTCGTGAAACTCCTTCCAGAGGTCAACGAGAACTCCCTGTGGCAGCCTCGCTATCCGTCCGGTAGGGTGGCGTGCCGAACCTTTCAACGTCTACCAGAACGGCGATTCCGCCGTCACCGGCAAACAGCGGACCTTTCACCCACCGTTTCATGGCGGTCCAAGGACCTGTATTGCATGCGATAAAGACAGACTTAACCCGCTCCACTTTTGCGAGAGCCTCTCTGCTGCTTATAAGCTGCACGTTCCCAGGAAGGCTTAGTTCACTAATCCAAGGCAAATCGGCATCCATTATCACGTTTTCGCCATAAAATCGGACGCACCGCTCTAAGAACGACGTCTTGCTGACAATGAGACTATCTTTTGCGAGCGCATTCAGGTTTTCCACGACTTGCGCGGTGACAAATTCCCGCGCGGCGTCGAGCACGCCGGACAAGTCGGCATTCACAGTCCGGCGGCGGCTCGTGTCCACCACTGCAGTATCGAGATCTATAATGCCGGTGAAGCCAGGGGTATGTACCGGCTGTATGGCGAGTTCCCGGAGGCACAGCAGACTTCCCCCTTCGAAGGAAGCAATCAAGCGGTCATTGCCTTTGACATACTCGGGCTCGTAGCGCGGCCACGGGGTCTCCTCCTGCTTGGAGGAGACCCCGGAGAGAAAGAGGTCGGACAGGTAAACAGGCTGGTCATACTCGGGAGTCGCCCCGCGCGCGTAGCCACGGCGCGACGCATTCTGACTTCGCATCACCTGGATGGATTTTGATACCCACCTCTGAAATTCTTTTGATATGAGCTGCAATAGCCAGCCAGCCGGGTAATCCGTCGTTATCCCATCGACATCGATCGAAATGGCATGCGGGAGGGTCGGCGCGTAGATTGGAACCAATTGATCCAAGGGCTGAATACGCTTCAGAGAGTCGGGCTTAAGCTTGACTCGGATTGCGGTGCCGCTCCCTGACGGAGCGGGAAGCTGCCGGATTTCTCCCCGACGCCCCACGCCACGCAACGACATCTGGTTCCGCTCATCACCCACACGGTTCGACTCAATTGTGACCTCGTCTCCTAACATGAAGACAGAGAGGAACCCGATCCCGAAGCGCCCTGCATTCTTAAAGCCCCGCTCGGCCACCGATGGAAAATCGCTTGCGAATTGAGAGGTCCAGTAATCAGATGCTATCGATATCAGGTAGTCGACCATAACACGCCTTGTCATGCCGATGCCATGATCAACAATCTCAAGGCTCGGCGGGCTCGACTTACTATCCAGCCTGACTCGAATTGGGAGCGAAAGGGTCGCCCTCTCAGCTTCACTCGTTGCGACTTCCTTCTTGAGCATGACAGCGTCACGCGCATTCTGGACTAGCTCACGTACCGCCGCCATAGGATTTGGACCGTAAAGCGTCTCGCCCGCCAGCAATTCGACAAGGCGCTCGATGGATCCCGCTCGAAGGTTGACCTCGATCGGCAGGAAACCGTCCGTGGGGATGAGCTTAACCGCCTCCTCGGGCGCGGAAGCGCCACGTACCCCCTGAAGCGAGATCCTCTTCAGCCCCTCGCGCCTTTGCTCCAGCATCCTCTTAACCGAGCGGATCTCTTGATCGAGGCCGGTCAGCATCTCGTAATATAGCCACCAGGCGTCTACGTTAGAAATCCGGCTGGATGAGCGGTAAACCAGCTCGGAATCGACGCGCTCCGGACCGTTTATGTTCTCCTGCGCGAGCCAATGCACAAGGCTCTCTGGATCGAGTTCGGGTCGAAAGGCCCGGTCGACAGTGGGGGCACGGTCGCGGTTGACGTGCGCGTAATCGATTAGCCGAAGGCAAGCGGCGACGAAGAGGAGGTCACCTTTCCGACCGTTCGGGAGTGGCACGTCGCTTTGCGGACCGAACGTTGCCTCAAGTCTGGGAAGATTCCAATGATGGCTGGCGGCAATCTCGCCACAGGTCGTACCCCAAGCTTCCCTGAAAGACCGAGATTCGATGAGGTAGTGTCCATCTGAGCCGGGAACGACATTAACGGCTAATTCTGCCGCCGCGTCGGCGTGGAGCCGCCGGACCGCAACCGATACCCCGCGAGCGACTTGATCCGCCTGTTGCCTCTCTGGCTCCGGGACTGCGGCCATAAACGATCGATAGGAATCAGAGTCTTTAATTCGGCATAGGCCCTCCTCGGTTGCAGCGAGCGCCATTCCAATATCGTGCAGGTAAAAGCTGCATCCAAGCAGAAATGCCTCCGCAGCGGTCATTCGGTCGATTTCGTCCGTCGTGAGTACCCGTTCAGCGATACCCCAAAGCGCATCCATATGCCGCACGGTATGGTCGGTAAAATTTGGGACGGTTCGGCTGGTGGCCTCAGCAAGCGCGAGGACATTGCTTCTCAGCGATCGAAGTTGGTCGGGTAAGTCTTCGTCGCCGAGGATCCGCTGATACAGACGACTGTGACCTACGGAGGGGGGAAGCTCTTTCATCACCGCTACGTTCGCCTTCCTTGTTAGGGCAACCCCAGATTAGCCGTAGATAGCCGCGTCGAGGCATGTTCTCAGCCTGAACCATCCGCCCAACGGGTGGCCCTGCGAGCAACTCTAATGGTCCGCTTGATTCGCAGGTGGAGCGTGCAGAGCGCGGTCTCCTCCAAGTTCGGCCCGCCTGTGCTGGCGAGGGCGTTTCCGCTGGGGAGGAGCCCATCAATTGCCGCCAACTAACGAATGGCCGCTCCCGGCGCAACCATAATCCATAACCATAACCTATGTCGCCGCTCGCCCAATGTCCCCCCCCTTTAGGCTGCGGCCGCCTTTGCCAGAAGGACCGCCATGGGCGCGAAGCCGCCGATGCGAGGCAGTACCCGAACGTCCGCTTCCGAACGAGCGACCGGGTTGTCTAGCTGACCGACCCGAGTTCTCAATCGTAATTGAGATTGAGGCACACCCCCCACCCCTCTTGCGCACCCCAATATTTCCGCTATACTGGAATCATGGAATCATTGGAAGCCGCAGCCGCCTTCGCCGCCCTCTCCGTGGAGACACGGCTCAACCTGGTGCGCCTGCTCATGGCGGAAGGGGCCAAGGGGCTTCCGGCCGGTGACATCGCCGCCCGCCTGGGGCTGCCGCCCTCCACAACCTCCTTCCACCTGGCGGCGCTGGAGCGCGCCGGGCTGACGCAGGCCACCCGTCAGGGCCGCCAGATCATCCATGCCGTACGGGTTGTCGGCATCCGCCACCTGCTCGCGTTCCTGACCGAAACCTGCTGCGGCGGCCGGCCCGAGCTGTGCGGCGACATCGCCCGCCTGCTTCCCCCCATCCCTGACGAGGACCGAGGCATGACCCCCGCCTTCAACGTTCTCTTCCTGTGCCGCCACAACTCCGCCCGGTCGATCATGGCCGAGGCGATCCTGAAACGGATCGGCGGCCATCGCTTTCGCGCCTGGTCCGCGGGTTCCGAGCCGATTCCGGCACCCAACCCGGAGGTGCTCGCGAAGCTGGCCGCGTTCGGCTACGAGACGGACGGCCTGCGCAGCAAGTCCTGGCACGAGTTCACCGGGCCGGACGCGCCGCGGATGGATTTCGTGATCACGCTCTGCGACGCGCTGGAAGGCCCGACCTGCCCCGATTTCGGCAACCTGGCGGTCACTGCCGCCTGGCCCCTGCCCGACCCCGCCAAGTTCACCGGCAGCGCGCTGGAACGGACGGCACTGCTGAACGAGTTGTATGCCGGGCTGGAGCGGCGGCTCGGCATTTTCGTCGCCTTGCCCTTTGCGTCGCTCGATCGGATGGCGCTGAAGCGGCGGCTGGACGACATCGGCGACGGCCGGGAACTGGTCCCGGCGGGAGGGCGCTGATCATGCGGGTGGGCATCAACGGCATGGGGCGGATCGGCCGGCTCGCGCTGCGGGCGGCGCTGGGCGGGCTGTATCGCCCGGCCGAGGATCCGCGCGCGGCCAACCGGCTGGAGGTGGTGCACGTCAACGAGGTCAAGGGCGGCGCGGCCACCGCGGCCCATCTGCTGGAGTTCGACAGCGTGCACGGCCCCTGGCGCGAACATTTCGCCGCCGAGGACGACCGCGCGATCCGGATCGGCGACCGGCGCATCGGCTTCAGCGCCGCGCCGACGCCGGAGGATGTCGCCTGGGGCGATCTCGGCTGCGAGATCGTGCTGGAATGCACCGGCAAGTTCCTCAAGACCGAACAGCTCGCCGGATATTTCGCGCGTGGGGTGAAGCGGGTGATCGTCGCGGCGCCGGTGAAGGAGGCCGGCGCGCTGAACATCGTGGTCGGCGTCAACGATCATCTGTATGAGCCGCGCGAACACCGGCTGCTGACCGCGGCCTCCTGCACCACCAACTGCCTGGCGCCGGTGGTGAAGGTGCTGCACGAGGCGATCGGCATCCGCCACGGCCAGATCACGACCATCCATGATCCGACCAATACCAACGTCGTGCTCGACGCGCCGCACAAGGATCTGCGGCGGGCGCGCTCGGCGATGTTGTCGCTCGCGCCCACCACCACCGGCAGCGCCACCGCCATCGCGCTGATCTATCCGGACCTGAAGGGCAAGCTGAACGGCCATGCCGTGCGGGCGCCGGTGCTGAACGCCAGCCTGACCGATTGCGTGTTCGAGATGACCCGTCCCGTCACCGCCGAGGCGGTCAACGCGCTGTTCCGCGACGCGGCTTCGGGATCGCTCGCCGGCATCCTGGGATTCGAAATGCGTCCGCTGGTCTCCGCCGACTACGTCAACGACCCGCGCAGCGCGATCGTCGATGGCCCGAGCACCCTGGTCACCGACGGCACCCTGCTCAAGGTCTATGCCTGGTACGACAACGAGGTCGGCTATGCCTGCCGCATGGTCGATCTCGCCAACATCGTCATCGCGCGGGGGGTCTGATGTCGTCCGGAGTCCGCAACTACGCGATCGTCACGACCGCGTATTTCCTGTTCACGATCACCGACGGCGCGCTGCGCATGCTGGTGCTGCTGCATTTCTACAGCCTGGGCTACACGCCGTTCATCCTGGCGTTCATGTTCCTGCTGTACGAGGCCGCGGGCATCTTCGCCAATGCCGGCGGCGGCTGGCTGGCCTCGCGCTACGGCATCCCGCGCATGTTGATGAGCGGCCAGGTCCTGCAGATCGGCGGCCTCATCATGCTGTCGGCACTGCAACCCTCCTGGGGCGCGGTGGCCTCGGTCGCCTGGGTGGTGATGGCGCAGGGTGTCGCGGGCGTCGCCAAGGACCTGACCAAGACGGCGTCGAAAAGCGCGATCAAGGCGTCCTCCACGCAGGACATGGGGCAGTTGTTCCGCTGGGTTGCCTGGTTCACCGGATCGAAGAACGCCACCAAGGGCGCCGGCTTCTTCATCGGTGGATTCCTGTTGCAGGTGGTTGGATTCCGCCCCGCGCTGTGGCTGATGGCCGGCATGCTGGGGATCGTGCTGATCGGCGCCATGCTGCTGCTGCCGCGCAGCCTGGGGAAAGCGAAATCGTCGAAGAGCTTCCGCGAGCTGTTCGCCAAGACCCGCGCCATCAACCTGATCGCGCTCGCGCGCGTGTTCATGTTCGGCTCGCGCGACGTGTGGTTCGTCGTCGGGCTGCCGGTGTTCCTGTACGGGTTCGGCTGGCAATACATGCAGGTGGCCGGCTTCGTCGCCGCCTGGACCATCGGCTACGGCGCCGTGCAGGCGCTGGCCCCCATGGTGGTCACGCGCAGCCGCGACGGGCTGAGCCGGGAGGTGCCCGCGGCACGGCTGTGGGGCGGCATCCTGACGGTCATTCCGGTGGTGCTCGCGCTGCTGCTGGCGATGCCCGGGGTGCCGCGGCACGACCTGGTCCTGGTGGTCGGGCTGCTGGTGTTCGGCTTCGCCTTCGCGGTCATCTCCTCGTTGCATTCGTACCTGATCCTTGCCTATGCGGGATCGGAGAAGGCTGCCGAGGACGTCGGCTTCTATTACGCCGCCAACGCGGCCGGCCGGTTGATGGGGATCATGCTGTCGGGCGTCCTGACCGAGGCCGGCGGGATGGAGGCGTGCCTGTGGGGATCGGCGATCATGCTGGCGATCTGCCTCGCGATCACCTTGCTGCTGCCCTCCGGCGTGGCCGCGCGGCAGGTGGCGGCATGAGCGCGCGCAGGTCCGCCGTCACTGGCGCCGGCGCCCCGGTCCGCAAGCCCGCCATGAGCGTGTTCGAGCGGTTCCTGACCCTCTGGGTCGCGCTCTGCATCGTTGCCGGCATCGTGCTGGGGCAACTGGTCCCCGGCGTATTCCGGACGATCGGCGACGCCACCGTGGCGCAGGTGAACCTGCCCGTCGCGGTGCTGATCTGGCTGATGATCATCCCGATGCTGCTGAAGGTCGATCCCTTGGCGTTGCGCGAGGTCGGACGGCACTGGCGCGGCGCCCTGACCACGATCGGGGTGAACTGGCTGGTGAAACCGTTCTCCATGGCGCTGCTCGGCTGGCTGTTCATCGACCATCTGTTCCGCGCCTGGCTGCCGGCTGCGCAGATCGACAGCTACATCGCAGGCCTGATCCTGCTCGCCGCCGCGCCCTGCACGGCGATGGTGTTCGTCTGGTCGAACCTGGTGGACGGGGAGCCGCATTTCACGCTCAGCCAGGTGGCGCTGAACGATACGATCATGGTGGTCGCCTTCGCGCCGATCGTCGGCCTGCTGCTCGGGCTTTCGTCCATCACCGTGCCGTGGGACACGCTGCTGGCCTCGGTCGTGCTGTATATCGTGGTGCCGGTGATCGCGGCGCAGGTCTGGCGGCGGGCGCTGCTGCACGCGGGCGGGGCGGCGGCGCTGGGGCGGACATTGCGCCGGCTGGGACCGGTCTCGCTCGTTTCGTTGCTGGCGACGCTCGTGATCCTGTTCGGCTTGCAGGGGCGGCAGATCGTGGCGCAGCCGCTGGTGATCCTGCTGCTCGCCATCCCGATCATCGTGCAGGTCTATTTCAACTCGGCGCTGGCCTATCTGGTGAACCGGGCGGTGGGGACGGAATGGTGCGTGGCCGGGCCGTCGGCGCTGATCGGGGCTTCCAATTTCTTCGAGCTTGCCGTGGCGGCGGCGATCGCGCTGTTCGGCTTCCAGTCCGGCGCGGCGCTGGCGACGGTGGTGGGGGTGCTGGTGGAAGTGCCGGTGATGCTGTCGGTGGTGCGGATCGTGCGCGCGAGCCGGGGGTGGTACGAGCGGGGGGCGGCACGGCATATGGGATGAGGCGGCGCACACGCGGGAATGGCGGGCGGCGATCGGGACCGGCCAGACGCGAATGCCGCAACGACGGCACGGAATTCGGCATCCTTTAAAACGAGTGGCGTGCCGCTGCCGACGATGATGAGCACTATGTCTACGCCATAGCCCTATGACAAAGGTTCCAGGTGGGACGGATCACTTGTTGCAGGCGTCGAAACACTGGTCCTTCGTCCGATCAGTATATTGCTGGCAGCGCGCGAAGCACTGATCGAACGACTGTCCGCCGGCGTAGCGGCGGCAGGCGCGTTGGTGGACGCCGCCGTGCATTGAATGTTGGAGGCTCTTGACTCCAATGCCGCGATCTTCCGTTGCGCTACCGCTTGGTAGGCAGCGGCCATCAGCGGAGTGGTCGCCATTGTTGCCCCTACCCCCGCAAGACCCTGTTGGCGGGCTATCTCTGAGCGTATCCACGCGCACTCGCGCATTCGCGCGTCGCCATCCGGCGGCATCGGCCTGTTCAGCACGGCGTCAGCGTAGGATTGCGAATTGCTTTGCGCGCATCCCAGCAGCGAGAATGTGAGCGCGATCAGGGGAATGGCTCTCTTCGAAATCATTATGTGGCCCCCGAAAAGCCAATGTGCGAAGATCCGCTGATCAATCGTGCGCTAAGTCGATTTTGAGATCCCGACCGAAGGCTATTCCTGCTACGTCACACGCTGCGCGAAGGATTTTGACCTTCTCGCGGTTTGCGACATTGCAGCCGATGAACCACCCGGGAGCGACCTGTCTGGCGGACCTCGCCAAATCCGGTCGCCTGGGATAAACCTCCGACCTGGATCGGGCGACATGATTGCGGGTCCGGCCTCGGACCTTGTTAGCGAGCTTCGGAAAAAAGTCGTCGTCGTACTGCGCGAGGTGAGCGATGATTTTGACCATGGCTTCATTCGCATCGGACGCAGCAGCCGTCTCGCCGAGTAGCTGATATTCAAGGCGCGACGGGCCGGCGCTGGCTAACCTGCTTCCGGATATCCCAATTGGCGTTACGCTCGGTTTCGTCGTGTTCGTGAGAGTTCGACGAAGGACTTCATCAAGGGCTTCGTCCTCGGACAGGCGGAGCGCCAAGAGGCGACTCAGGTACATCCGGTGCAACCGAGATCATGGCAACGCTCATGGGTGTCACTCCTTCGACGGTCGAGTCCGACGCAAGATTTCGGCGGCCCTGAAAATGGCGGTTCGAGTGCTGAGTTATGTTCGTCGGCGACGCGCGACTTCCGTCCGGAATTTTGAGATTGGCTGCCACCGATCGGTGCCGGGTAGCTGCGCTTCCCAGTAGATCCATCCATTAAGCGAGACTCCGGCCAACGTGCTGGCCGCTGCAGAGGGACTGACATATCGAGCGCCATTTACGATCCAACTTCCGCTCTCGATCACGCCGTTGAATGTCTTGCCGTTGTAGGACATCCGCAGCCGCGTTCCCGCTGGAAGCGTCGCCCCTTTGGCCGTCCACGCACCAATAGCTTCGCCGTTCGACGCCGTGTTGGTCGCGGCAGACCGTGGCGACATCGGCGGCAAACCGGCTTCAGCTCGCAGAATGTCATTGTGTGTTTGGTCGAAGGATACGCGCTTGCTTTCGATCCATCGGTTGACCTCCACATCGATCTCAATCTGGCGGTACTGCATCGCGATCCCCTTCCGTGTCGGCGCATCCCCTCGACTATGGCTTAGACCTAATCACTAATGAGGCTTAGGTCAATAGGGATTGGAGCCCGATAGACGGGCCGAATTACGAAGGCAAGATAAAAGCGCCGACCGCGGGCGGGCGTATGTGGTTGGTTAGATTGGGATTTTTGGACATTCCGGGAGCACCCCTGCCAACGCTTCTCCCCAATTCCTCAATGATTTCAATGTCCCGAGCGCCATCCGCGCGCAGAAGGCATCTTGCTTGATAGAGTTGCCTTAATCTGATAACTCTATGCTGTGACGAAGCCGCGTGACCCGACCCTCGATGTGCTGCTCGACCTCGACGGGCAGGTTCTCGTGGTGGACCCGGAGGGCGGCCATTGGGTTCGCTTCGTGGTCACGCGGGTGCCGACGTCGCCGGAGAAGCCGCACGGCATCGACTATTCGCTGACGCTGCACGGGCCGGATGGCGAGCGGCTGGTCGGCTTCGACAACGCCCATCTGGTGGCGCGGCAGAAGCGCGGCGAGCCGCAGGACCATCGCCACCGGCTGCGGACGATCATGGCTTACGAGTACCGGGACGCGGCGACGCTGCTCGGTGATTTCTGGACCACGGTGGATGCGGTGTTGCGCGAGAAAGGAGTGATCCCATGACGACCCTGAAAGTGGGCATCGCCAGCTACGAGGAGATGAAGGTCCGCACCATGGCCGTGGCGCGCGGCGAGCGGCGGATCGCGCCTGAGGAACCGAAGGTCTGGTTCACCTCGACCGAGTCCTTCGCCAAGGTTCTCTCGGCGGGCAATCGCGACCTGCTGCGGGTGATCGTGGAACAGGCGCCGGGCTCCCTCGACGAGCTGGCCCGGATCACCGGCAAGGCGAAGTCGAACCTGTCGCGCACGTTGAAAACGATGGCCGGCTACGGCCTGGTCCGCCTGGAACGCGGCGAGCGGGGCCGGATCACGCCGAAAGTGATGCATGACCGCGTGGAATTGGACCTGGCGCTCACCCTCTCGCGGAAAGCAAGCTAAGCGCTCGCAGTTCTGTTCCGAAATGGCGTCCGCGGCGGGATTCGAACCCACGACCCCAGGATTCATCCCACTTCGGCTTTCGCCGCCGGCCCCGGATCCCCGGAACCGTTCGTGGGCTGGACTGTCCCTTCACCCTGGGCCGAAGCCGACAGGTGCCGCCCGTCCAGTCTCTACACCTTCCCCCGCCGGCAGGCCGGGGCTTGGCTCGGGATCGGCAGGGCGGAAGTCCGCCGCAGCTTTCCCCGACTTTGAGCGGATCCGTGGCGCCGTTTCCGATCGCCACGCCCAGTTCTGCAACAAGGAATCCTGTGCTCTATCCTGCTGAGCTACGCGGACGCACGCCGCCGCAGAGCGGCGACCCGCAGAGTATAGCGCCCGGTGCACCCGGCGCACCACCCCATCTCCTTAAGCCCGCCCCCCTTGGCCCACCTCTCGCGGTCCTTCGCCCCACAATCCTTTGATCGTGCGCGCCCGGGCCGTGACCGATAGGATGCACCCTTATCCTCTTTGACCGCGCCCCCCTGGTCGCCCACAGGCAAGACGACACCAGGGCCGGCGGCGACACCCCGAAAGCAGCCGATGCTCGATACTCCCGCCGCCACGCGCCTGACCCCGGACCCGCCGGTCACGTCGGAACTGTCGCGCATCGCCTCCCTGCTCGGCACCATCGTGGCGGTGGTCGCGGTGGCCTGCCTCTACCTTGCGCGCGCGGTGCTGATCCCGCTCACCCTGGCGGTGCTGCTCAGTTTCCTTCTCGCCCCGCTCGCGCGCGTGCTGCGGCGGGTGCGCCTCGGCCGGGCCGCCTCGGCGATCGCCGCCGCCGTCATCGGCCTCGGACTCCTGCTGGTGCTGGGCTGGCTGATCGGCACCCAGATCGCCGGCCTCGCCGGCAACGTGCCGAGCTACCAGGTCACCGTGGAACACAAGTTTCAGGCGGTGCGCAGCGTCGTCGTCGACCAGGTGGCGGCGATCTCCGACCGGTTCGCTCATGTGGCGCCCTCGACGGCGCCGTCGCATCCAACCGCCCCGCCCATCGCCCCTCGGGCGACGCCAGCCCCCGCCGTGCCCACCCGAGCGAAGCCCCCGTCCCAGCCGCCGCCCATACAGCAGCCGACGCCCTCGAGCGCCTTCTCCCCGCAGCTCGGCACCGCCTTCCGCCTCGCCGAGCAGGTGCTGCTGCCGATCGCGAGCCCGCTCGGCACCGCCGCCATCGTCTTCGTCGTCAGCATCTTCATCCTGCTCCAGCGCGAGGACCTGCGCGACCGCCTCATCCGGGTGTTCGGCTCCGGCGACCTGCACCGCACCACCATCGCGCTCGACGAGATCGGCGCGCGGCTCAGCCACTACTACATCGCCCTGCTCGCGGTGAACGCGAGCTTCGGGGCCGCGATCGGCCTCGGCCTGTGGGCGATCGGCGTGCCGAGCCCGCTGCTCTGGGGCATCCTCGCCATGCTGCTGCGGTTCGTGCCGTATCTCGGCTCGCCGCTCGCCGCCCTGCTGCCGCTTGCCCTCGCCATCGCGGTCTCGCCCGGCTGGAGCATGGCGATCTGGACCGTGGTGCTGTTCACCACCACCGAGCTGGTCGTCTCGCAGGCGATCGAGCCGTTCCTGTACGGCCGCACCACCGGGCTGTCGCCGTTCGCCGTGGTCGTCGCGGCCATCTTCTGGACCTGGGCCTGGGGCGCGATCGGGCTGCTGCTGTCGACGCCGCTCACCGTCTGCCTGGTCGTGCTCGGCCGCTACGTGAAGCAGCTCGAATTCCTCGAAATCCTGCTCGGCAACCGGCCGCCGCTGTCGCCGATCGAGAATTTCTACCAGCGCCTGCTCGCCGGCGACACCGACGAAGTGCAGGAAGACGCCGAGGCGCTGCTGCGCGAACAATCGCTCGCCCTCTATTACGACGAGGTCGCGGTCAAAGGGCTGCAGCTTGCGACCGCCGACGCGGCGCGCGGCGTGCTCTCCCCCGAACACCTCGCCCGCGTCCACGCCACGATCGTCACCCTGGTGCACGAGCTGGAGGAGGAAACCGCCCTCCCCGCCCCGGCGGAGGAGGCCGCCGGCGCGGATGCCGGCCGGCCGGCCGAACCGCCTGCGCCGCAGCCGGACCTGCCGCTCGTGCTGTGCATCGCCGGGCGCGGCCCGCTGGACGACGGCGCGGCCGAAATGCTGGCGCACCTGCTGCGCCAGGCGGGCCTGCGCGTGCGGGTCGCACCGCACACGGCCACCTCGCGCGCGCGCATCGCCGCGCTCGATCCGCACGAGGTGGCGATGGTCGCGCTGTGCTACCTCGACCTCTCCGCCACGCCTGCGCATCTGCGCTTCCTGCTGCGCCGGCTGCGCCACCGGCTGCCGGGCCGGCCGATCGTCGTCGGGCTGGTGCCCCGCGACGAGCCGGCGGCCGAGGTCGCCCGGCTGCTGAGCACGGTCGGGGCCGACCACGCCGCCGCCACCCTGGAAGACTTCGCCGCCGCATGCAGCGAGCTCGCCCGCAACCCGCACGCGCGCCCGCGCGCTGGCCTGCCGCGCAGCCTGCCCGGCCCGGTCTCCCTCACGCCGGCTTCCCCCCCATCCGCGCAAGCGGCAGAGTAGGCGCCCGCAACCGGAGGGAACCGCGAACCATGGCCAACAAGGTGATCATCAGCTGCGCCGTGACCGGGGCGATCCACACCCCCAGCATGTCGGACTACCTGCCGATCACGCCCGAAGAGATCGCGCGCTCCTCGATCGAGGCAGCCGAAGCGGGTGCGGCCATCATCCACCTGCATGCGCGCGACCCGCAAACCGGCGAGCCGACGCCCGATCCCGCCGTCTTCATGCGCTTCCTGCCGGTCATCAAGCAAAGCACCGACGCGGTGGTGAACATCACCACCGGCGGCGGCCTCAACATGACGCTCGACGACCGGCTCGCCGCGCCGCTGATCGCGCGGCCGGAAATGTGCAGCCTCAACATGGGCAGCATGAACTTCAACATCTCCCACGCCGGGGACCGGGTGAAAACCTGGAAGCACGACTGGGAGAAGCCGTATCTGGAACGCACCGATAATTTCATCTTCCGTAATACCTTCAAGGACGTCGAAGGCATCGTCGAACGCCTCGGCCGCGCGCACGGCACCCGCTTCGAGTTCGAGTGCTACGACGTCGGCCACCTCTACAACCTCGCCTACTGCCTAGACCACAAAATCGTCGAGCCGCCGCTGTTCGTGCAGACGATCTTCGGCATCCTCGGCGGCATCGGCGCCGATCCGCGCAACCTGCTGTTCATGAAGGAGACCGCCGACCGCCTGTTCGGCGACGCCTATGTGTGGTCAACCCTCGCCGCCGGACGCCACCAGTTGGCGTTCACCACCATGGCCGCACTCCAGGGCGGCAACGTACGCGTCGGGCTGGAAGACAGCCTGTATATCGGCAAGGGCCGGCTTGCGACTTCGAACGCCGAGCAGGTGGCGAAGATCCGGCGCATCCTGGAAGAGCTGAGCCTGGAGATCGCGACGCCGGCAGAGGCGCGGGCGATGCTTCATCTGAAGGGCGGCGACCTGGTCGGGTTCTGAGCCGCCGGCCACAGCGCACCGGCGGCCCTTCCGCGCATCGCGGATACGCCGCCCGGCCGCACTGTCGTCTTTTCGTGTGCGGCGGCGACTGCCCCCGTCGTCGGCACGCACCGGTTGCGTGCGGCGCCTGCGGCCGGGGAGGCCGTGCGGCCTCCCCGACGCGCGTTTACGCCACCGCCGGGATCACCCCCACGTCGGGCAACACCACCGGCTCGCGCACCACCACCAGGTAGACGATCGCCGACAGGATCGAGACCACCGCCGACAGGATCAGCGCCGGGACGAAGGAGTGCGTCGCCTGCACGATGAAACCGGTCAGCATCGGCGCCAGCGCGCCGCCCAGGAAGCCACCGAAGTTCTGCATCGACCCGAGCGAGGCCACGCCCTTCGACGGCGCGGCCACCACCGCCAGCGCCCAGATCGTCGCCCCGGCGAGGTTGCCCGCGAACACCGCGACCGAGATCGCCGCCACCGCCGCAGTATTGGACGGGATCAGCGCGGCGAAGATCGTGCAGGCTGCCGCACCGACCATGCCGACGATGATCGGCAGCTTGCGGCTGTTGATCGGTGAGAACCCGGCCCGCATCAGCCGGTCCGCCGTCCAGCCGCCGAGCAGGCTGCCGATCACGCCGAACACGTACGGGATCGCAGCAACCCAGCCGGTGTGCGGGATGCTGATGTGCCGCTGGATCTCCAGGTAACCCGGCAGCCAGGCGGCGTACAGCCAGATCATGTAGCCATTGCCGAAATTGCCGAAGATCATTCCCCAGGTGGTGCGATAGCCGAACAGCGACCGCCATTCGGCGAAGCTCACCCGCCCGCCGTGGCTGCCGTCCTCGCCGTCGTCGAGGTAGTGGCGTTCCGCCGGCGTCAGATTGTAGGACTCCGGATCACGATAGATCGCCCACCAGATCAGCCCGATTACGATGCCGGCAACGCCGATGATGATGAACATCGAGCGCCAGCCGAACGTGAGCATCAGGAACGTCAGCAACGGCGGCGCGATCGCCGGGCCGAGCGTGGAGGCGGAATTGAAGATGCCCGTCGGCGTGCCGCGGTCGCGCACGTTGAACCAGGTCCGTACCACCTTGGCATCGAGCGGGAACTGCGGCGCCTCGCCGATGCCGAGCAGCACGCGGGTCCAGGCGAACTGCGCCATCGAGCCGACGAAGCCGGCCCACACCTGCGCGAACGACCAGATCACCGCACCGAGCCCGAGCAGCAGGCGCGGCCCCACCCGGTCGATCGCGAAGCCCACCGGCAACTGGGCAAAACAATAGGTCCACAGGAAGACCGAGAGCAGCACGCCCATCTCGGCGATGGACAGATGCAGGTCGTGGCGGATCAGCGGGTTGGCGATGGCGAGCGCCACCCGGTCGATGTAGTTCACCGCGCCGGTGAGCAGCAGCATCCCGACCGCGACGCGCTGCACGGAGCGCAGCCGGGGCGAGGCGACAAGGTCGCTCATGGTTCGTTTCCTCTGCACGATGCCGACGATTCGCGCCGGCGGGAGGAAAAAACTGCCCGGTAGCCGCGCCGGTGACAACGTCCTTTCGCGCAACCCTGGTCCGTCGAGGCCCTCTCACCCCTCGCGGATGCGGAGAAAGACCATGGCGATTGCTCAGCCGCCGAGCGCCTCCCGCACCGCCGCCACCGCCTGCGTGATCCCGTCGCGATCGACGTCGAGATGCGTGCAGGCCCGCGCGCGGAAGCGGCCCATGGTGGAAATCTGCACGCCCTGCCGGCGCACGCGCGCGGCCAGTTCGTCGGCCGTCACGCCCGCACCCTCGGTCGTGAAGAACACCAGGTTCGTCTCCGGCATCTCCACCACGATCCCCGGCAGTTGCGCCAGCCCGCGCGCCAGCGCGGCGGCGTTCGCATGGTCCTCGGCCAGCCGGTCGACGTTGTGATCCAGCGCATACAGGCAGGCCGCGGCGCAGATGCCGGCCTGGCGCAACGATCCGCCCAGCCGCTGCTTCCACTGCCAGGCGGCGTCGATGAACGCCGCGCTGCCGCACAGCACCGCGCCGAGCGGCGCACCCAGGCCTTTGGTGAAATCGAGCCACACGGAATCGCAGCCCGCCGCCATCTCGGCCGCCGTCACGCCCGACGCCACCACCGCGTTCATCAGCCGCGCGCCGTCCATGTGCACCGCCATGCCCGCTTCGTGCGCCGCGTCGCACACGCCGCCCAGCCGGTCGAGCGGCCAGACCGTGCCGCCGCCGAGGTTCGCCGTCTGCTCGATCTCCACCAATGTCTGCGGGGGCACATTGCGGCGGCGTTCGCGGAAGGCCGCGCGCAACGTATCGGCATCGAACTGCCCGCGCGGCCCGCGCAGCCCGAGCACGGACACCCCCGCCAGCGCGCCCGGCGCGCCGCCCTCGGCGGTCAGGATATGCGCGGTCTCGTGCGCGATCACCTCGTCGCCGCGGCGGCAATGGGTGAGGATCGCGATCTCGTTGCACATGGTGCCGGACGGCAGGAACACCGCCGCCTCCTTGCCGAGCAGTGCGGCCATCCGATCGCACAGCGCATGCACGGTGGGATCGTCGCCATGCTGCTCGTCGCCCACCTCGGCGGCCACCATCGCCTGCTTCATCGCCGGGGACGGCCGGGTCTGGGTGTCGGAATAGAGGTTGACGCGCACCGCGGGGGCGAGCGCGTCGGGGCGGACCGGGGCGTAGATGGGGTGGACATAGGTCATGGGGCGTCTCCGCGAGGCAGCGGGTGCAGCAAAGCAGGACCGGCGGGCGCTGTCAGCCCTGGCCGACGGAGGACACGGTATCGCCCGTGGCGGCGACCGGGGCCGGCACGCGCTCGGGCGGGCCGTAGATCTGCCCCGCACGGCGGAGGAAGGCCGCCACCATGCGCCGCACCGCCTCGTTGAACACCACGCCGATCGCACGTTGCAGCAGGCGCGAGCGGAATTCGAAATCGACGAAGAACGCGACCTCGGTGCCGGCGGACACGGCCGTGAAGGTCCATTGGTTGTTGAGGTATCGGAACGGACCGTTCTCGTAGGCAACCTTCACCCGGTACGGGCGTTCGAGCGCAACCCGGCTCGTGAAGCTCTCGCGGAACGGGCCGAAGCCGATGGTGAGATCGGCGACTTCCGTCGTCTCGCTGCGGCTGCGTACCCGCGCGCCGACGCACCAGGGCAGGAATTCGGGGTAGCGGCCGACGTCGGCAACCAGATCGAAAAGCTGGTCCGGCCGGTAGGGGACGACCTGGCGCTCTGCGTGCGTGGGCATGGTTCAGGCATTTCCCCCTTGCGGAGGAGAAGTGGAAGGGCGGACCACACGGCGCTGCATCGGGCGGGCCACCCCCCACCCCAACCCTCGGGGCGGCGAAACGGCGTGCGTGCGCCCTGCTCCCGCCATCGGCTCAGGCCGCCACGGCCTCGCGCGCCCGCGCCGCGCGCAGCGCCGCAAAATCGGCGTCGGCATGGTAGGAACTGCGGGTGAGCGGGGTGGCGGAGACGAGCAGGAAGCCGCGGGCGCGGGCGAGTGCTGCGTATTCGGCGAACTCGTCGGGCGTGACGAACCGCTCCACCGCGGCATGCTTCACGCTGGGCTGCAGATACTGGCCGATAGTGAGGAAATCGACGTCCGCGATGCGCAAATCGTCCATCACCTGCATGATCTCGGCGCGGCTTTCGCCCAGGCCCACCATCAGCCCGGACTTGGTGAACACGCCGGGCGCCAGGGTCTTCATCCGGTCGAGCAGGCGCAACGACTGATAGTAGCGGGCGCCGGGGCGGATCGACGGATAGAGCCGCGGCACGGTTTCCAGGTTGTGGTTGAACACATCCGGCCGCACCTCGGCCACCATCTCCGCCGCGCCCGGCTTGCGCAGGAAATCGGGCGTCAGCACTTCGATCGTGGTGCCGGGTGCCGCCGCGCGCAGGGCCGCGATCACGGCGGCGAAATGACCGGCACCGCCGTCGGCCAGGTCGTCGCGATCGACCGAGGTGATCACCACATGCTTGAGGCCGAGCTTCGCCACCGCGTCGGCGACCCGCGCCGGTTCGTCGGCATCGACGGCGCCCGGGACGCCGGTGGCGACGTTGCAGAAGGCGCAGGCGCGGGTGCACACCTCGCCCAGGATCATCATGGTGGCGTGGCGCTGGCTCCAGCATTCGCCCACATTGGGGCAGGCCGCTTCCTCGCAGACCGTGGTGAGGCGATGCGCGCGCAGCAGGGCGCGGGTCTCGTGATAGACGGGGTGGGTCGGCGCTTTCACCCTGATCCATGCGGGCTTGCGCTGGATCGGGTGGTCCGGCCGCCCCGCCTTTTCGGGATGGCGCAGCGGCGCGGGGGCGCCGGACGTATTCGCGCCCAGGGGGGCGATCACGTCGGGGGCGATCACAGCGGGGGCGACGCGATGATCGATGAGGATGCGAGTGGCCATGGCGCGCTACAAGTGGCTGCCCTGCCCGGGGCGGTCAAGCGTGCCGGGGAATGAGGAAACGGAGGGACCGATGACACGCGAGGACTGCCTGGCCGCCTTTGCCGCGGCCGATACGCCGCCCGCCGCCGCTCTGCGCGCGGCGCTGCCGTTCGCCGCGGAGCTGGTACCCGACGTGACCGCCCTGCTCACCCGCGCAGCGGCGGACGAGCCGCTGCTGCTCGAGGAGGAACGGCAGGCGGCCTGCGGCCTCGCCGTGCTCGCCGCCGCCCGCCGCACCGAGACGTTCCCCGCGCTCGCCCGCATGCTCGCGGAATCGAAGACGATGTGGCCGTGCGTGCTCGGCGGCAAGGCGGAGAGGTTGCTCCCGTCGCACATCACCGCCCTTTATGACGACGGCGCCACGCCGCTCGATGCCGTCTACGACCGGCTGGAGGAGGAATTGACGCCGTCCGATCTGAGGGCGGCGCTGTTTCTGGCCTTCGCCTGGCTGGTTGCGGCCGGCCGCGCCGACCGCGCCCGTCTGGCCGACGCGCTCGTCTGGTTCGCGGAAACGGCCGATCTGTACGATCCGTCCTGGTCCGCCTGGTTCCCCGCCGCGCAAGCGCTCGGCCTCGATGCGCAGGTGGAGCTGAACCGCCAGCGCCACCTCGACGCCATCGCGGAGGAGGCAGACGAGGAACAGGCGGAGGTGTGGCGCGCCGTGCTGGAACGCGCGAACGAGCCGGAAGCGCTCGACGCCGCCGCCCCGATCGACGATCCGGCCCTGCCGTTCCCGCCGGCCCCACCGACGGCCGTGAGCTTGCCGGGCCTGTCGCCGTCCGAGGAAGCCTGGCTCGATTGGCAGTTGCTCACCCTCTCGGTCACCGGCGCGGCAATGTCGCTCGAGTCCGTCGACGGGTATTTCACCGCCCTGCACATCTGCCCCGACGAGCCGCCGCTCGCCGGCAACGAAGCCCCGATCTGGGGGGGCGCAACGGCGCACGAACGGTTCCTCCGGCCCGAGGTCGCCGCGGCGGCACAAACGCTGCTCGCCCGCTATTTCGCCGCCGGCCGGGCCGAGCTCGCCCGCGGCCTGGCGCCGGAACCCTTCCTGGAGATGCCGGACGACGAGCTGATCGAAGGCGTCCTGTGGGGCCTCGGCTTCGCGACCGGCATGGAACGCGCGCACGCGAGCTGGGAACGGCTGATGCACCGCCCCGCCGTGTACGAGCTGGTCCACCCCGTGCTCCTGCTCGCCGAACTCGCCGAGGACGAGGACGAGGATGAGGACGACCTCGATGCCCCGGAAGAGGAAGAGGCGCGATTCTATCCTCTGCAGCGAAATCATCGCCGAACTGCCCGTCACGATGCAGCGCCTGCGGCAGGTGGTGCGCGAGACGATACTGCGGCCGGACCGCAGCGTCGGCCGCAACGATCCCTGCCCGTGCGGATCAGGCAAGAAATACAAGAAATGCTGCGGCGCGCCGGGGGCGGTGCGGTAGCAAGCAAGGCCAGGGGCTCTGCCCCTGGACCCCGCCAGGGAACGCGTCCCCTGGACCCCATCTTTGGGTTCCGAGCGTGTGGGGGGTGTCTCGGGTCCGGGCCGGGGCTGCGCGGGGCGGGGTGTTCGGGAGAGGCAGGGCGCAGGCGCGCCCTGCCTCTCCCGAACACCCCGCCCCGCGCAGCCCCGGCCCGGACCCGAGACACCCCCCCACACGCTCGGAACCAACGGAAGGGCTCCAAGGGCGAGCCCTTGGTGGGGGTCCAGGGGGCAAAGCCCCCTGGCCTTGCTTCCTTCCCGCCCCTTCAGATCCGCCCGGCGTCGACGACGAACAACTGGCTGGTGCACATGCGGCTGTCGTCGGCGGCGAGCCATAGCACCATGCGCGCGACGTCGGCGGGCACCAGTTTGCGTTTGAGGCATTGGCTGCGGATCAGGTTCGCTTCGGCTTCGGGTGTCAGCCACAGGCTGATCTGCCGTTCGGTCATGATCCAGCCGGGGACGACGCAGTTGACCCGGATGTTGTCGGGGCCGAGGTCGCGCGCCATGCCGCGGGTCAGCCCTTCCACGGCCGCTTTTGCCGTGGTGTAGGCTGGCATGCCGCCCTGGCCGACGTGCCAGCTCACCGAGCCGAAATTCACGATCGATCCGCCGCCGGCTTGTTGCATCATCGGCGCGACGGCCTGGATGGCGAAGAACTGGTGGCGCAGGTTCACCGCCAACCGCTCGTCCCAGTATTCGGGGGTGACGTCTTCCCATTTGTGCCGCTGGTCGTTGGCAGCGTTGTTGACCAGCACGGTGATCGGGCCGAGCCGGCGGCCGATCTCGGCGATCGCGTCGCGCAGGGCGGCGATATCCGCCAGGTCGCAATGGTGGAAGAACGGTTCGGGATGGCCCGCGGCGGCGACCCGTGCGGCCAGGGCGCGTGCGGGCTCGTCGGCGATGTCGAGGAAGGCGACGCGCGCGCCCTGGGCGGCGAACTGCGCGACCTCCTCCGCGCCGATGCCCGATCCGCCGCCGGTGACGACCACCACGCGGTCGTGCAGGCTCGGATAGACCGCTTCGTTCATGCAATAACTCCCCTGCCCCGGAGGGCTTCGAGGGCCGCGGCGACGATCGCCTCCGGACCTGGTGCGACGGAAAGGACGATCGGGCGTTCGTCCGGCCCCGGTTCTTCAAGGTCGGCGAACTGGCTGTCGAGCAGCGACAGCGGCATGAAATGCCCTTTGCGGGCTGCGATCCGCGCGGCGATCAGCGCGTGCGAGCCCTGCAGGTAGATGAGCACGACATCCGGGCGGTCGCCGATCAGGATGGCGCGGTAGCTGTGCTTCAGCGCCGAGCAGGCGACGAGGGCGGAGCGGCCGGCGGCGCGGACCGCGTCGATCGCGCGCGCGATCGCTTCCAGCCATGGCCAGCGGTCGGCGTCCGTGAGCGGGATGCCCGCCTTCATCTTGGCGATGTTTGCCGGCGGATGGAGGCTGTCGCCCTCGATCACGTCCCAGCCGAGCTGTGCGGCCACACCGCGCGCGATGGTGGTCTTGCCGCTGCCGGAGACCCCCATCATGACGAGAACGGTCATGCCGGCAACCGCCTTATTTCTGGTTCAGCATGTGCTCGGTATGGCCGCCGAAGCCGAAGCGCATGGCCGACAGCACTTTTTCTCCGAAGGTGTGTTCGCGGCGGGAGCGGAAGCGGGTGAACAGCGCGGCGGCGAGCACGTTGGCCGGCACCGCTTCCTCCACCGCAGCATCGATCGTCCAGCGGCCTTCGCCGGAATCCTCGACGAAGCCGGAGAAATGTTCCAGTTGCTCGTCGGTCGCGAGCGCGCTGGCGGTGAGGTCGAGCAGCCAGGAGGAGACCACCGAGCCGCGCCGCCACACCTCCGCGACGTCGCCGAGATCGAGCGTGAAGCGCTCGTCCTCTGGCAGGCTGTCCGCGCTGCGGCCCTTGAGGATGTCAAAACCTTCCGCATAGGCCTGCATCAGGCCGTATTCGATGCCGTTGTGCACCATCTTCACGAAATGCCCGGCCCCCGGCGGCCCGGCGTGGATATAGCCGCGTTCGGCGCGCGGATCGCGGGCCTCGCGGCCCTCCGTGCGCGGGATGTCGCCGAGGCCGGGCGCCAGGGCGGCAAAGATCGGGTCGAGGTGGTCGACCGCATCCTTCTCGCCCCCGATCATCAGGCAGTAGCCTCGCTCCAGCCCCCAGACGCCGCCCGAGGTGCCGCAGTCGATGTAGCGGATCCCCTTCCCGGCGAGCGCTTTGGCGCGGCGGATGTCGTCCTTGTAGAAGGTGTTGCCGCCGTCGATCACGATGTCGCCAGTGCCGAGCAGCTTGCCCAGTTCGGCGATCGCGTCCTCGGTGATCTTGCCGGACGGCAGCATGACCCACACCGCGCGCGGGCTGGGACCGAGCGCGCCGACCACCTCGGCCAGCGATCCGGCCGGCTTCGCCCCTTCCGCGCCGAGCTTTTGGGCGGTTTCCGCCTTGGCGTCGAACACCACGCAGGAATGCCCCGCGCGCATCAGGCGCCGCGAGATGTTGGCGCCCATGCGCCCCAGTCCGATCACGCCGATGCGCATGCAGGGTCCTCCATAGGCGGCAAGGTAGAAACCATCGGGCGCCGCCGCCGCGCCACGAGGCAGGGATGGGTACGCTATCTGGGGCGTCCCGCCCGGGTTCGCCACGGCGACGCGGCTGCCCGGGGGAGCGCCCTCGATGTCGCGCCCGTCCGACAGGACGCCCCGTCTGGGCCGCGGCGCGCGCCCTGCCGCCCCCCTGCCCTGTTCCTACGACGCAGGCATTGCCCAGCGCCAGGCGTCCCATTCCGGGGCGTAGGCACGGTTGGTCTGCGCCGGATTGCGGTTCACGAGCTGGCGGGCGAACAGCGGGTGGCGCATGCTGCGCACCTCGTGCTCGATCGTGAACAGCACCTTGTTCGTATCGACATCGACGATGTCGTTGAAGCGGTACTGGTGCTGGTCGGATTCCTCGGTGATCAGCCCGCGCTCCAGCAGTTTCTTGTGCGGACCGGAGAAGTCGGCCAAGGTGATCTGGATGTGGTGGCCGTCGTACGGCGGCTGCTCGGCCGCGCTCTCGCGGAACATGATCTTGTTGCCGTCGCCGAGGATCGCCCAGGCATGCGGACCGCGCGCATCTTTCGCCACCCCGGCGATGCCGCCCAGGATCTCGCGGTAGAAGCGGGCGATACCTTCCAGCGACGTGCCCTGCGGGATGTCGCACTCCACATAGGGCATGCCGAGCGTGATGCGGCCAAACCGTTCCGCATCTGGTGCATGGCAGCGGATGCGGTTGCCCCAGGGGCAGGTGACCTCCACCCCGTCGTTGGTCTCGCGGTAGCTGAACTTCGTCTCCGCCAGGTCCTTCCTGACCCGGCCGAGCCGCTCCAGCAGGGCGCCGGTGTCGGAGATCACGAGGCCGGTGGTGCCGCGCACCACCTGCGGCGCACGTGCCGGCAGATGGAACTGCGCGCGGCCGACGTTGATCCACATGTTGTCGAGGCCCGACATCAGATAGGGATCGCGGGTCAACCCGAGGCCCGAGACGTAGAAGATCGTCGCCAGCCGCTGGTCCGGCACGGTGACGTTGACATGGCCGAGCTCGACGATGTTGCCGAGGTCTTCCACGGTGCGGTCGTAGGTGGGCGTCGCCATGTCGTTCATCGGTCGATTTCCCCTCTGCCGGAGTGGCTGCTTTAACGCCATGATAGAACCTGCCGCCCGGTCGGGGTCAATGCCCGGCCGGACGGACGGCGCGCCGGCCCGCCGGGGGAAGCCCCCGGACGGAAACGGCGCGGCGGAGAAGACCTGGCCGGCGCACC
Organism: uncultured Pseudomonadota bacterium; assembly: GCA_963832525.1. Taxonomy (GTDB): domain Bacteria; phylum Pseudomonadota; class Alphaproteobacteria; order Acetobacterales; family Acetobacteraceae; genus JAJZVS01. The sequence goes on along the minus strand of CAWHUC010000004.1, from coordinate 2,704,361 downwards.
AGCGCCGGCGTAACGGCGCCGGGGAATCGGCGCCACGAAAACGAGCCGGGGGAAACGAATGGACGAGGAAAGCCCGGCGCCCCGGGCCGGTATCGGGGTGCTGCTGGCCGCGCCGGGGTTCGCGCGGCTGTGGGGGGTGGGCGGCGTCTCCAACGCCATGCGCCAGTTCGAAATCCTCGCCGCGGCGCTGTTCACCTTCGAGGTCACGCATTCCGGCCTGGCGGTCGCGGTCGTGTCGGCCTGCCGCAACCTGCCGATGCTGCTGCTCGGCGCGCTCGCCGGCGTGGTCTCCGAACGGCTCGACCGCAAGGCGATCCTGGTCGCGGCGCAGGTGGTGAGCGGCGCAGCCTCGGCGACGGTGGCGGCATTGGCCTGGACCGGAGCGGTCCGGCCGGCGGCTTGGCCCTGGGTGCTGGCGGCGGCGGCCCTGGCGAGCGGGATCATGTGGTCCACCGAAGGCGCCACCCGCCGGCGTATGCTGGGCGAGACCCTGGCGCCGGCACTGCTGCCGCGCGGCTTCGCCTTCAATTCGTTGACCAACGCGCTGGTGCGGCTGGGCGGGCCGCTCGCCGCCGGGATCGCGTTCCAGACCCTCGGCCTCGCCGGCGCCTACACGATCTCCGCCACCTGCTACGCCTGGGCGGCCCTGCTCGCGCTCGGGGTGCGCCACCACCAGGCGCCGGCCCGGCGGGTGGTGCGCCATGTCGGGCGGGAACTCGTGGAGGGGCTACGCTACGCCTGGGGTCACCCGGTCATCGCCGGCGTGCTCGCCACCACCATCACCACGAACATGTTCGCCTTCTCCTACATCGCGCTGGTCACGCCGATCGCCGAGCGGCACTTCGGCGTCTCCGCCTCCCTCGTCGGCGTGCTGGCGGCAAGCGAACCGGTGGGCGCGCTGCTTGCCGGATCATATCTGGCCCGCAACGGGGCCCCATGCGGCGGCCGCCTGCTGATGGTGGGGGGCACCCTGCTGTTCCTCGCCGCCGTGGCGGCGATGCCGCGGATGCCGAGCTTCCCGCTGGCGTGCCTCGCCATGATCCCGGGCGGCTGCGGTGCCGCCGCGTTCAGCGCCATGCAGACGGCGCTGATCGCCGCCCACGCGCCAATGGAAATCCGCTCCCGCCTGATGGGGCTGCTGACGGTCTGCATCGGCTGCGGACCGCTGGGTGTCCTGGCGATGGGCGCGCTCGGGCACATGCTGGGCGATCGCACCGCGATGGACGTGATGGCAGCCGCCGGGATGGTGACGGCAAGCACCATCGGCTGGCGTTGGCGGCGACGCGAGTTGGCGGCACGGGAACGGTTCGCGGCGTAAGCGGGCGCGCATGCAGGCCCAGGGGACGCCGGCCTAGGGGGCGCCGGCCTCCCGGCTTTTGCGGCCGCCCGCTCATGCCGCGATCTGTTCCGGTGCCGCTGCCGTTGGTGCACACAGGCCGGCGGCCTCCAGAAAGCCGCGCCGCAGCGCGGCCTCGGTCAGATGCTGTTGCGCATAGTCGAGCGCGGCGGCGCAGCGCGACCGCCACAGCGCGGCATCGTCGAGCAGTGCCGCCACTGCGGCGGCGAAGTCGGCGGGGTCGTCGGCAATGGCGGCCGCCGCCTCGATGCCGGCCAGTCCTTGCGCGCCCACCGTCGTGGTGACGAGCGGCGTGCCTTCGCGCAGCGCCTCGGCGACCTTCAGCTTCACCCCGGCGCCGTAGCGCAACGGCGCCACCACCACGCGGGCGGCGCCGTACAGCGCCCGCAGCGCCGCAGCGGAAAGATCGGCGTGGATCACCGCCCCTGCCGCGGCGAGCGCGCGCACCGGCGCTCCCGGGTGCGAGCCTGCCACCACTAGCCGTGCCGCCGGATGGCGGGCCTGGATCAGCGGCAGGATGTCGCGGGCAAACCAGAGCACGGCGGCCTCGTTCGGCGGATGCGCGAAGCCGCCGACGAACAACAGATCGGCATCCGCGGGCGGTTCCCGCAGCGGCCCGAACTCGGTGAAACCGAACGCCGGCACGGCGCGCGCGCGCACGGACGGCTCCATGCCCGCCACGGTCGTTGCTTCTTCGGCCGAGGGGTAGAGCACCACGTCGACGCTGCGCCAGACCCAACGCTCGATCCGCTCCATCCGCGTTGCCGCGGCGGCGGCCTGGGGGTCGCCGGTGACGTCGGCCTGCATGCGCAGGCGGCGGAAATGCAGATCGTGGCCGTAATAGATGAGCCGCGCGCCGCTGTAGCGCTTGAGCACGGCGAGCGCGGCCTGCGCCACGTCCGGCCGGCTGAGCAGCACGTGGTCGAGCTCCCCGCCGTGCGCGGCGACCCAGGCGGCGAACGCGTCGGCGTCGCCGCCGTGGAAGACTTCCACGCCGCGGTCCTGCAGCGCTTCGGTATAGACGGGGCTATAGGCGCGGTTGTACGGCCAGAATTTCACCACCGTGCCGGCGGCGAGCAGGGCTTCGATATAGTTCAGGATGTTGCGCGAGCCGGCGTCGCGATCCGGTTGTGGGACGTAATGATCCACCACCAGCACCACCTGACGCCGGCGCGCCTGCTCGCGCGCGCGCAGCAGATGCGTGCCGTTATCGTAGTGATCGGCGAGCGTCGCCTGCCAGCGGTGCACGAAGCGGGCGCGGTTGGCGACCTGGTGTGCCTTGCCACCGGCGGAGGGGTCGGTGCCGTGCGAAACGCCCTCGACATGCATCACCCGTGCGCGCGGCTGATACAGTACCGGATGGCCGGCGGCGCGCAGGCGGAAGGCGAGGTCGGTGTCTTCGTAATAGGCCGGCGCGTAGCGCGGGTCGAAGCCGCCCAGCCGGGCGAACAGCGCGCGCGGCACCATCAGCGCGGCGGCGGAGCAGTAATCCACCTCGCGCACGTAGTTGTACGCGGGCAGGTCCGGATCGTCGCCGCGGCCGTAGTTCCAGCCGCTGCCGTCGCGCCAGATGATCCCGCCTGCTTCCTGCAGGCGCCCGTCCGGGAACAGCAGCTTGGCGCCCACCGCGCCGGTGTCGGGCCGGGCGCGGAACAGCGCAAGCATGGCGGCGATCGCATCCAGCTCCGGTTCAGTATCGTTATTGAGCAGCAGCAGGTAGTCCCCGCGCGCGATGGCGGCGGCGGCGTTGCAGGAGCGCAGGTAACCGAGCTGGGTCGGGTTGCGGATCAGCCGCAGCCCGGGCACGCGCGCGAGCCCGGGCACGGCCGGATCGGGCGAAGCATCGTCGATCACGATCACTTCCAGTGTGACCCCGGATCGGTCGCGCGCCAGCGCGGCGAGGCAGCGGAGCGTGTACGGCACGGCGCCGTAGCTGGCGACGATGACCGAAACGACCGGATGCGGCGCGGAAGGCGGCAGCACGATCGTTTCTGGATCCGGACATGTCTGCGGCGGGGGCGGCAGCGCCGCGCGCGGGCGGGCGGCGCGGGCCCGCCGGGCGGCCAGCCAGCCCGCCAGATGCCGCGGCAGTTGCAAGGTGAGGCTCCACCAGGCCAACAGCGCCAGGACGCGGAAGCTCCGGCGCATGTTCCTGCGCAGCGCAGGCGGCAATGCGCCGGCAAGGCGGTCGACCCGGCGGGCCATGGCGGCGACCGCCGCGTCGCGCAGGGACGCGAGGTGCCACAGCGCCAGTTCCCACTCCGGCGTTTTGCCGGTGCGCCGCAAGCCGTCGTGCATGGGCAGTCCTGTCTGTCTCGCAGGCCGGCTCCCGAGGGCGGAAGCCGGGGCACGGCTAGGCTAGGCGGGGGAAGTCACCAAAAGATTACCGCCGGAACGGACTGCTGCCGTGGCGCGGTGCATGCGCTTCTCCTTCCGTGCAGGGACGGGCCGGGGCGGTGAAATCCGTGGAGTTCGCACAGGGCAATCGCCTGAACTCGGAAAATCGGCAACCCCGAAAATCGGCGCAGGCGGCGGTTCCTGCACCTCTCCCGCAGCGCGGGAGAGGTCGGTTCGCGGAGCGAACCGGGTGAGGGAACCGTGCCGCGCGCCCTCACCCGCCGTGCTGCGCACGGCGACCTCTCCCGCAACGCGGGAGAGGTGACGCGCCGGACGTTCGAGCGATGCCCCTGGGGTTTGCATCCCCCGCCCCCGCGTTGCGGTCATCGTTGTGGATATGCACAGGAAGTAAACGCGAACGGTACTTTTGGTACCGCCACCGGCGAAGGGTACCCATCACCCGCGCGCGAGCAGCGCCGCCCCCGCCAGCGCCGCCACCACCGCGATCATCGCCACCCCGAACGCATGCGCATACGCCGCCGACCCGCTGCCCCCGCCCAGCACCGCGAAGAACAGCGAGCCGATCCCCGCCACGCTGACCGCCGCGCCGATCTGGAGCATGGAATTCACCACCCCCGCCGCCACGCCGCCCTGGCGCGCCGGCACCTCGGCGAGCACCAGGTTGAACAGCCGCGGCATCGCCACCCCCTGGCCGAACCCCGCCACGAACACCGCCGCGGCCAGCGGCACCGCCCCCACGCCCGCCGCCACCGCCAGCCCGATCGCGGCATAGCCCGCGACCTCGATCGCCAGCCCAGCGGCCAGCAGCCGCAACCCGAACCGCCCGAGCAGCGGCGCGCTCGCCAGCGGCCCCAGGAACAGCCCCACCCCATACGGCAGGATGGCGAGCCCCGTCTGCAGCGGATCGAGCCCGGCGCCGTCCTGCCGCTCGATCGCGAACAGCAGGTAGAAGGCCGAGGTGAAGAAGAACAGGCTCGCCACCAGCACCCCGCGCCGGAAGCCCGGGATGCGCAGCAGCCCGAGGTCGAGCAGCGGCATGCCGCCGGCTGCTGCCAGCCGGTCCTCGTGGCGCAGGAACGCCCAGATCAGCGCCGGCACCGCGGCGAACGCGACGAAGGTCCACGCCGGCCAGCCGTCCTGCCGCCCCTCCGACAGCGGCACCACCAGGCACGCCAGCGCCGCCGACAGCAGCGCCGCGCCCATGAGGTCGAGCCGCGGCCGGTGCGCGGCACTGGTCTCCGGCAGCAGCAGCCAGGCGCCGGCGATGGCGACCGCGCCGATCGGCAGGTTGACCAGGAACACCGCCCGCCAGCCGAGGCCGAGCGGGCTCCAGGCCACCAGCACCCCGCCGCTCAACTGCCCGACGGCTGCCGCCAGCCCCATCATCGCCCCATACACCCCGAGCGCACGCGACAGGGCCGCCTCCTCCCCCGGCGCGTCGTGCAGGGCGCGGATCGCTCCCAGCACCTGCGGGGCCAGCAAGGCCGCGGCCACGCCCTCGGCGATGCGCGCCAGCACCAGCAAGCCCGCCGAGGCCGCCAGCCCGCAGAGCGCCGAGGCCGCGGTGAACCCCGCCATCGCCAGGATGAACAGCCGCTTGCGCCCATAGAGGTCCCCGAGTCGCCCGCCGGTGACCAGGAACACCGCGTAGCCCGCGGCGTAGCCGGAGATGACGAGCTGCACCTCGGCCGGCGTGGCGTGCAGCCCCTGGCGGATCGACGGCAGCGCCACGTTGACGATGAAGAAATCCACCGGCGGCAGGAACCCGCCGGCAAGCAGCACGGCCAGCATCAGCCACCGCCGCGTGCGGGGGGCGACGGCGACCGGGACGGAGTTTGGCACGGTCGGGGACACTCCATGCGTGCGGCGGCAATCTGATCCGGGGCAACCTGATCCGCCGGGGCCCGGCCGGCAACCCGCCCATCGCCACTCCAAAATCCCCGGCGCGCCTCTATGCTGCGCCCGATGGATCGCGACCCGGAGGGACACTACGCCAGGCTCGGCCTCGCCCCCACGGCGAGCCGGCCGGCGATCGTCACCGCCTATCGGCGGCTGGCGCGCCGGCTGCACCCCGATGTGCCGGGCACCGGCAATGTCGCGGCCTTCGTCGCGCTGAAGGCGGCCTACGACGTGCTGAACGACCCCGACCGCCGGCGCGCCTACGATCGCGCCGCGGCACCCGGCTGGGCGCCCGCCGCCTGGCCAGAGCCGGCGCCCGAACCGACGTACGCGCAGCCGGAGGTACCTGCCCCGGCGCCGGTTCCGGACTTCGACCGGCGGTTCCTGCTCTGGATCGGCTTCCTGGTCGCCTCCGCCGCGGCAGCGACCTGGCTGATGGTGGCGATCGCCACCGGCCCGACCGCGGACCTCCCCGGCCCCGCGCCGCTTCCGGCCTCCGGCGCGTTGCAGGCCGCGGCGTCCCAGGCCGGGGTGTCGCAGCCGCCGGCGGCGCTGCCGGCCGCGCGGCCGAGCGGGCCTGCGGATCATTTCGTGCTGCCCGGCCTGGGCGCGGCCACCGTCTGGCAGGGCGATCCGGCGCGCGGCGGCCTGCGCGCGGTGGCGCGGCTGGTCCCCTTTGCCGCAGTCCATGTGCTCGGTTTCGCGCCCGACCACCGGCTGGCCGCAATCCGGCTCGCCGGCGGGGCGATCGGCTTCGTCGAATCGGTGCGCCTTTCCGCCGGCGACCGTGCCGCCGCGCGCCAGGCGTTCTGCGCCGATCGCGCCGGCCCGGCACCGACCAACGGCGAGGTGCTGGAACGCGCCGGCAGCGGCGCCGGCCACTTCGCCGTCGTGAACCGCGGCCAGGAGCCGGCCGTCGTGAAGCTGCGCAGCGCCACCGGCCAAGTGGTCCGGAGCGTCTACATCGCCCCGGGCCGCCAGGCCGTGCTGGGCGACGTGCCGGGCGGACCGTGGACCGTCGACCTCGCCGTGGGCGAGCTCTGGAGCCGAGCCTGCAACCGTTTTGCCGCCGGGGAGCAGGCGCAGCGCTTCCGCTTTCCGATCGGTTCGGGCAGCATCCTGGCACTCCCGCCCGACCTCCCCCCGCGTGCGATGCCGGTCGCCATCCCCGACCGGGTCTTCGCCCAGCCGTGAAGGACCCCAACAGATGGCGATCATCCTGCAGGAATCGCTGCGCGCCGCCTTCTACGCGCCGTTCTACGCCGCCCTGGCGCGCGGGGCCTACGCCGCCGCCGGGGTGGAGGTCCGCTTCGTCTCCGCCCCCAGCCCGGCCGAGGCCGCGACCAGCCTGCTCGCCGGCGCCGCGGATGTGTGCTGGGGCGGGCCGATGCGGGTGATGGCGACCTACCGGACCGACCCCGGCTGCGACCTCGTGTGCTTCGCCGAAGTGGTAACCCGCGACCCGTTCCTGCTGATCGGCCGCACGCCGAACCCGGGATTCCAGATGGCGGATCTGCGCACCGCCCGCCTGGGCAGCGTGAGCGAGGTGCCGACCCCGTGGCTCTGCCTGCAGGAGGACCTGCGCCAGGCCGGCATCGACCCCGAGCATATCTCCCGCATCGCCGATCGCAGCATGGGGGAGAACTGCGCCGCCCTGCGCGACGGCACGCTCGATGTGGTGCAGGTGTTCGAACCCTTCGCCAGCACCCTGCTCGCCGAGGGCGCGGGGCATGTGTGGTACGCGGCCGCCGCGCGGGGGCCGACGTCCTACACCACGTTCTATGCCCGCCGCGATGTCCTGGCGGCGAAGCGCACGGAGTTCCTCGGCACGGTGCGCGCCGTCCAGGCGACGCAACGCTGGCTGGCCGGCGCCTCCGGCGCCGAGATCGCGGCGACCGTGGCGGCGTATTTCCCCGCCGTGCCGGCCCCGATCCTGGCCGCGTCCTACGACCGCTACCAGGCGCTCGGCATCTGGGGGCGCGACCCGATCCTGCCGCGCGCCGGCTACGAACGGCTGCGCGCCAGCCTGGTCTCCGGCGGTTTCGTGGCCCCAGGGGCGTCGTTCGCGCAGGCGGTGGACAACAGCCTCGCCGAGGCGGTACTGGCGGAACAGCCGCCTGCCTGATCAGAACCGGAACGGAGAACCAGTCCCATGCCGCATGCCACCGCCGACGGGGTCCGCCTCCATTACGAGGAAACCGGCGCCGGCATCCCGGTGATCTTCGTGCACGAATACGCCGGCGACCTCCGCAGTTGGGAGCCGCAGTTGCGCCATTTCGGCCGGCGCTACCGGGCGATCGCCTACAACGCCCGCGGCTACCCGCCGTCGGAGGTGCCCGAGGCGGTGGCGTCCTACTCCCAGGCCCGGGCGGCGGACGACATCGCCGCCGTGCTCGACCACCTGAAGCTCGACCGGGCGCATGTGGTCGGCCTGTCGATGGGCGGGTTCGCGACCCTGCATTTCGGCTTCCGCCATCCCACCCGCGCCCGCTCCCTGACCGTCGCCGGCTGCGGCTACGGCGCGGAGAAGGGCCAGCGGGAGAAGTTCCGCGCCGAGGCGGACGCGATCGCCGCCTTCATCGCGCAGAACGGCATGGCGGCCTTCGCCGAGAAATACGCCTACGGCCCGACCCGCGTGCAGTTCGAGAACAACGACCCGCGCGGCTTCGCCGAGTTCAAGCGCTATCTCGCCGAGCACTCGGCGCCCGGCGCGCGCAACACGCAACTCGGAGTGCAGCGGGAGCGGCCGTCGCTCTATGACCTGATCGAGGACATGCGGACGCTCACCCTGCCCACCCTGGTGCTGACCGGGGACGAGGACTGGCCCTGCCTCAATCCCGCGATCCTGATGAAGCAGACCATTCCGAGCGCGGCGATGGCGGTGATGCCGAACTGCGGGCACGCGATCAACATCGAGGACCCCGACGAATTCAACCGCATCGTCGGCGCCTTCCTGGCGCAGGTCGATGCGGGGCGCTGGCCGCAGCGGGATCCGCGGGCGATGACGGACTCGATCACCGGCATCAAGGACTGAGCGCGGGCGGGGTGGGCGGGGCCGCCCGGGGTGGGGGCGGCGGGATGGCGGCGTCCCAGCCGTGACGGGTGCGGGGGGATACCTGTGCGGCTTCGGCCGGGTGCGCTGTGGCGGTACGGGTGCGGATGTACGCCGACCGGGGCGTTTGGGGCGGTGGCGAGCCGAGAAGTGCGTGATTCCAGAGGGTTGGGCACGAACGCCGGAGCGCGCGCGGCGGGGCCGGCGGAATGTACAGCCGGTGGGGCGTCCGGGGCGTCCGTGTACATTCCGGAAGACCGCGCCAAGCGGCTTCGGCTACGGGGCTCCGGGTGGAAGGGGACGGGCGTCGGGGCGGCGACGCCTGTGGGTTCCCGAACCGGCCGGGGTCGCGCGGGCGGGGCGGCGCCGGATCGGACCAGACACATGGGTGACAGTCTTCCTGATCTGCTCGCCCACTGCGACGCCTGTCGGCCCCCTTCCCGCTATCGCAGAACCCCCGGAGTGCGCGCCGCCGACCCGGTCTTCCCGGGGTGAGCCGGGCGCCGCCGCGCCAGCCAAACCGTATGCCCGCCGCAGTCCGGATCTTCCGCGATATGCGCCACGACATCGAATCCGCTCTGGTCGAGCAGGCGACGATATTCAGTGCCATCCAGGCTCGCATGATAGAGCGGTTCGCCTTCGAGCGTACCGATCGCCTCCCCATGAGCAGGACCGCTTGTGAACAGCAGTGGCGCGTTCGGTTCCGCATGGTCGCGGAAGACGGGAAACATCAGGCGCTGATGGTCGTGCCGAAGATGGAAGAAGCTGTCCCAGGCGATCAGGCCGCCGAAGCTTCGGCCCAGCTTCAATGTCCGCATATCTGCGACCTCGGCCCTCCCGCCCGGAAAATTCTGCCTGAACAGGGCGGTCATCTCGGGCGCGCTGTCCACGCCCAGAACCGGGTGGCCGCGATCCGTGACATAGCGCGCGATCGGCTCGCCCGAGCCGCAACCGATGTCGAGCACCTGCGCGCCCGGCCGCACCAGCCCGATGAACCTGTCCAGCCAGGCTTTCTCCGTGAGCCGCGTTCCCCGCGCGCTGGTCCAGACCCGCGCGTGCCGGCGATAGAGGTCGATGATGGCGTCCGCGGGGCTGGTCATGGCGGTGGTCTGCAGATCAGGCGCGAGGTCCGCAATGGGTCGGGCTCGGGGCTGCAAACGGGGATGCTGCCTGGTTGGTGCGATGACGAACGCCTGGCCCGTCTTTGTCAGCGGATCGCGGAGCGGTGACGAAAGAATTCGAGTCCATTGCAATGCTTGGTGCAGGCTGGCCGGCGTCGGGTCCGGCGACGGAGGGCGGAATGCAGCATCTGGCGCTCTGTGGCCGTGCAAGCGAGCAAGGAAGATCAAACGCAGATAAACGCAAATGCATTGTGCCGCCTGGGCTATCCTGCCCGATCCCGCATGGCGACGCAGGCTAATGCTTCGGGCCTCTGCCGCCGACACGCCATTCTGCTCGGTTCATTTGCGTTCATTTGCGGTTGATCCTTCTTTCTTCCGGCCGCGCACCGAGAGCATCCGCGATCCGGCAAGAAATCCGGGCCAGCTCGTTCGTTGCCCTTCCCCGTCAACCGACGATGAACACTGTCTGGCAGGCCATGGCACTCAGCCGACCCAGGGCATCGTTCGCTCCTCCCGGACCGATCCTTCATTGCCGCCAGTATGACTTGTCCAGAGTGTCACCCATGTGGGCATCCTGTATCGCGGTCAGGCCGTGACGGAATAGCACCGGCTTTGCCGCGCTTCGTCCGTGTCAAATGTCTACATGCAATGTGATGTTACCTACCGCGCCCCGCCGGCGCGATTCCGGAACGCTCCCGCACGAACACGCACACGCTCTCCACCCGCGCCGACCACAGGAACTGGTCGATCGGCGTCGCCGCCGCCAGCGCATACCCCGCGCGCGCCAGCACCGCCGCGTCGCGCCCCAGCGTGACCGGATCGCAACTGACATAGACCACGACGCCCGGCCCCGCCGCCGCCAGCGCCGCCATCTGCGGCTCCGCCCCGGCCCGCGGCGGATCGAGCACCACCGCCGCCGCCCCCGCCAGGTCCGCCGCACGCAGCGGCTGGCGCGCCAGATCGCGCACCTGCGCCGCGATCCGCCCGGCCAGCCCCGCCCGCGCCGCAGCCGCGCGCAAGGCGGCAAGCGCGGCGGCGTCGCCCTCGAACGCGCGCACCGGCGCCAGCCCCGCCAAGGCGAAGCTCAAGGTGCCGCAGCCCGCATACAGCTCCAGGATCGGCGCGCGCGGGGCCATCCGCGCCGGCAGCCCGGCGCGCACGGCCGCCAGGATCGCCGCCTCCCCCGTGGCCGAGGCCTGCAGGAACGCGCCGGGCGGCGGCGTGACGACCACACCCGACAGCGACGTGACGGGAGGACGCAGCACCACGATCGGCTCCGGCTCCCCGTCCCCGCGCGCCCAACTGATCCGCGGCAGGTCGTGGGCGCGGGCGAACGCGACCAGGCGCGTGCGATCGGCAAGGCCCGGTTCGGCATCGGTGCGCAGCAGCAGGTCGGGCCCGGCATCGAGCAGGTTCGCCACCGCCGCCCCCTCCCGCCGCAGCGCCGCCAGGCCGCGCACCAGCTCCCGCAGCGGCGCGATCAGCGCCGCCAGCGCGGGATGCAGCACGGGGCAGGACGCGAGATCGACCACCTCCGTCCCGCGCAGCCGATGCAGCCCGACCCGCATCTCCGCGCCCACCCGGCGCAGCGCGAGGTCCATGCGCCGGCGCGCGCCCGGGGGCGTGGCGACGGTGGGCGCGACCGCCGGATCGGGGAAGCCGGCACGGACCAGCGCCGCGCGCAGCAACCCGGCCTTCCAGTCCAGATACGGCGCCCCCCGCCAGTGTTGCAGCGTGCAGCCGCCGCAGGCGCCGAAATGCGGACAGGGCGGAGCCACGCGATCGGGGCTGGGGGTCACGATCCGCTCCAGCCGCGCCGCCAGGCCGCCGCCGCGCGGGGCAAGCGAGACCGCCACCACCTGCTCGCCCGGCAACGTGAGCGGGACGAACACGCGCTGCCTGTCCGGCGCGACGGCGATCCCGTCGCCCCCCGCGCCGAGGACGCCGATCGCCAGCGCGCGCGGCTCAGCTTCCGAAGGCGTTGAGACCGGTCTGCGCGCGGCCAAGGATCAGCGCGTGCACGTCGTGCGTGCCCTCATACGTGTTCACCGCTTCCAGGTTCATCACGTGACGGATCACGTGGTACTCATCGGCGATGCCGTTGCCGCCGTGCATGTCGCGCGCCTCGCGCGCGATCGCGAGCGCCTTGCCGCAGGAATTGCGCTTGCAGAGGCTGATCATCTCCGGCGCCGCGTCATGCGCGTCCATCAGCCGGCCCAGTTGCAGCACCGATTGCAGGCCGAGTGCGATTTCCGTCTGCATGTCGGCGAGCTTCTTCTGGATGAGCTGGGTCGCGGCCAGCGGCCGGCCGAACATCATCCGCTGCATCGTGTAGTCGCGCGCCGCCTGCCAGCAGAACTCGGCCGCCCCGAGCGCGCCCCAGGCGATCCCGAAGCGCGCGTTGTTAAGGCAGGAGAACGGGCCGCGCAGACCCTTCACCCCCGGCAGCAGCATTCTCGGCCGGAACGAACACGTCCGCCATCATGATCATGCCGGTGACGGAGGCGCGCAGGCTGAACTTGCCCTCGATCTTCGGCGTCTCCAGCCCGGCCATGCCGCGGTCGAGCAGGAAGCCGCGGATGTCGCCGGCGTCGTCCTTCGCCCAGACCAGCAGCACGTCGGCGATCGGGGCATTGGTGATCCAGGTCTTCGACCCGTTCAGCACGAACCCGCCGTCCACCGCGCGGGCGCGGGCGCGCATCGAGGCCGGGATCGGAGCCGGCATCGGGTTCGGTCAGGCCGAAGCAGCCAACGAACGCACCGCTGCGCAGCGGCGGCAGGTATTTGTCCTTCTGCGCTCCGGAGCCGAACGCCCAGATGGGATACATCACCAGCGAGGACTGCACGGAAAACGCCGAACGGTAGCCGGAATCGACCCGCTCGACCTCGCGCGCGATCAGCCCGTAGGAGACGTAATTGACCCCGGCGCAGCCGTGGCTGTCGAGCGTGGCGCCGAGAAAGCCCATCTCCCCCATCTCGGTCATGATCGATCGGTCGAAGGTCTCGTGCCGGTTCGCCGCCAGGACGCGGGGGAAGAGCTTGTCCTGGCAATAGGCGCGGGCGGCGTCGCGGATGGCGCGCTCGTCTTCGGAGAGCTGGCTGTCGAGCCGCAGCGGATCTTCCCAGGTGAACGGGGCGAAGCGGCTTTTGTGTGACGCGCTCATGCCTCCGTCTCGGGCTCGTCGGTCAGGGGGGTGCGGGAGATGCGGGTGCGCACCAGCATGAAGGCGGGGATTTCGGCGCCGAAGCCGGTAACGGCCACCCCGGGCTCCTCCTCCCGCCGGCGTCCGCCACGGTCCCGATCGCGATCCCCGTCGCGGTCGCGGTCACGAGCCTGGTCGCGACCGCGATCACGCTCCCGGTCGCGATCCCGCTCCCGGTCATGCGTGCGCGCCGGCGCCGGCGCAGCGGCAGGCGGCGGCACGAGCGCGGTCGGTGGCTCGCCGGGCGTACCGGCGGCGGCTGGGCCAGCGGCGGAGGAGGTGTCGGCGGGCGTCGCGGCGGCGGGCGCAGCGGGCCGCATGGGCGCGGCGCGCACCGGGCGGACGCGCGGGGCCGCGACCGGCGCCGGCTCGTCGGCCCAGCCAAGCGCGAGCGGCATGGCAACGGCCTCGGCAGCGGGCGCTTCGGTCTTGTCGCGCCGCGGCGTGCGGGCGCGCGGCGGCTTCTCGGCCCGTTCGGCTTTCGGCGCCCGGCCCTTCTCCGCCGCCGGCTTGGCGGCGGAACGCCCCCGCCCACGCCGGCGGCGCCCGTCGTCGGCGGCCCAATCGACCGGATCGAGGCCTTCGACCGGCAGCGGCGGGATCGGGTGGCCGATGAGCTGCTCGATCGCGGCCACCGCAGCCCGATCCTCGGGTTCGGAGATGGTGAAGGCGTGGCCCTCGAGCCCCGCGCGTCCGGTCCGGCCGATGCGGTGGACGTAGTCCTCGGCGTGGTGCGGGACGTCGAAATTGAACACGTGCGACAGCCCGCCGATGTCGAGCCCGCGCGCCGCCACGTCGCTGCACACCAGCAACTGCAGGTCGCCGGCCTTGAATTTTTCCAGAGTGGCGAAGCGGATGCTCTGCGTCATGTCGCCGTGCAGCGCGCCGGCGTTGAGCTTGTGGCGCACCAGCGACTTGTAGAGGATATCCACGTCGCGCTTGCGGTTGCAGAAGATCAGCGCGTTCTGCACCTTCTGCGTGCGGATCAGCCGGCGCAGCGCCTCGCGCTTGTCGTGCTCGGCGACCAGCACCAGGCCTTCGGTGATGGTGGTCGCGACCGAGGCGGGGCGGGAGACCGAAATCTCCTTGGGGTTCTGCAAGAACGCATCCGCGAGCCGGCGGATCTCGGGCAGCATGGTGGCCGAGAAGAACAAGGTCTGGCGAGTGCGCGGCAGCATCGCCACGATGCGTTCCACATCGGGGATGAACCCCATGTCGAGCATCCGGTCCGCCTCGTCGATCACCAGGATCTTCACATCGGTCAACAGGATCGAGCCACGCTCGAACATGTCGATCAGCCGGCCCGGGGTGGCGATCAGCACGTCGACCCCGCGCATCAGCACGTCCTTCTGGTCGGACATGCTCTCACCGCCGATGATCAGCGCGTGGGTGAGTTTCAGGTATTTGCCGTACTGGACGAAGTTCTCGGCCACCTGCAAGGCGAGCTCGCGCGTGGGTTCCAGGATCAGGCTGCGCGGCATGCGCGCCCGCGCGCGCGACCCGCTCAGGATATCGAGCAGCGGCAGGGTGAAGCCGGCGGTCTTGCCGGTGCCGGTCTGCGCCGCGCCCAGGACGTCGCGGCCCATGAGGACGAAGGGGATCGCCTGTTCCTGGATCGGGGTCGGATGCAGGTAGCCCATCTCGGCCACCGCGCGCAGCACCGGTTCGGAAAGCCCGAGGTCGGCGAAGGTCGCGCGCGGCGTCGGCGGGAGTGCCGCCGCCATGGCATGTTCCTGCAGCGGTGTCGCCGCAACGGCCGGTTCGTGCGGCTGTGCGGGCGCGACAGCGTGTTCCTGCAGCGGCGCCGCCGCGACAGCGTGTTCGGTCGGGTCCGCCGCAGCGGGGATCGTGTCGGTCAAAGTCGGTTCCAGTCGGGTGGTTCGATCCGCGTGCGACGCGGAGGCGCGGCGCACCGCGATAGCGGCCGAACGCGCGGCGCGATGGTCGTGCTCACGCGGATCAGGGCGCATATCCGCAAGAAGCAGGAGAAAGTCAAGGTAAGGCGGCCCGCGAACCAGGGCGATCGGGCGAACGTCCGGGCGTCACCTCTCCCGCTCTGGCGGGAGAGGTCGCCGTGCGCAGCACGGCGGGTGAGGGCGGGAGGCACGGCGCGCCCTCACCCCGACCCTCTCCCGCAAGCGGGAGAGGGGGCGTTGGCGTGGCGGCCGGTGCGTTCGGGCCACATGCGATCGCCCTGGCCCGCAGACAGGGGAATCGCCGCCGCCGGAGACGCCCGACCACGACGATCACGGGCCGTGCGGCGCCGCCGCCCCGGCGATCTTTCGCTTCCCGATCGGCCTCTGTTGCGCTTTCCCGCTGGAACCCGCTGCGTCGCGCCCCATCTCTCGTTCCGGCCACTCCGCCCCCCCCGGCGCTTCGGGAGCCCGCATCATGCCGCGTCACTTTCTTCGCCTGGCCCCGGTCCATCGTTTGATCCCGTCGGCCCGCGCCGTCACGGCCGCGCTGCTGTTCGCGTTGCTCGCCGCCGTGCCGGCCCAGGCGCGGGTGCATGTGTTCTTCGGCTTCGGAGCGCCCTATTGGGGACCGCCCGCCTACTATCCGCCGTTCGGCTATTACCCGCCCCCCATCTATTATCCGCCGCCGGTCTACTACCCGCCGCCGCCACCGGTGGTGTACGCGCCGCCCGACTCCGGCCCTGCCCCGGCCCCCGCCTCCTGCAACGCCGGCGCCTATGTCTGCCCGCTCGAGCGCCCGCTGCCGGCCGGCGCACGGTGCTGGTGCCGGGACAATTCGGGCCATCAGGCCTTCGGCCACGCCGAATGACCACACCGCACGGGACCACCCCGTCCGCCAACGGCGTCCCGCCGCGGATCGAGGAGTACGCGTTGATCGGCGACTGCCGCACCGCAGCCCTGGTCAGCCGCTCCGGATCGATCGACTGGCTCTGCCTGCCGCGCTTCGACAGCCCGGCCTGCTTCGCCGCCCTGCTTGACCGCCCACGTGCCGGGCGCTGGCAGATCTGCCCCGCCGAGCCGGGCGCACGCATCACCCGCCGCTATCGTCCCGGCACCCTGATCCTGGAAACCACCTTCGAAACCGAGCAGGGCCGCGCGACCCTGATCGATTTCATGCCGCCCTCCGCCGGCACCGCAGGCATGCCGGCCTCCGGCCCCGGCCCCTCCGTGGTGCGCATCGTGCGCGGCGAGGCCGGTGCGGTGCCGATGCATTTCGACCTTGCGCTGCGTTTCGACTACGGCTCGTTCGTGCCCTGGGTCACGAAACGGCGCACCGGCTTCGGCATCGCCGCGGTCGCCGGCCCCGACCTTGCGGTGGTGCACAGCACGATCCCGCTGCAAGGCCACGACATGACCACGAAGGCACGCTTCACCGTGCGCGCCGGCGAAGACGCCTGCTTCGTGCTGGCACACGGCGCCTCCCACCTGCCGCCGCCGTCGGTGCCGGATCCGCTCCTCGCCCTGCACGCCACCGAGGCGTTCTGGACCGACTGGTGCGCCCACAGCCGCTACCAGGGGGAATTCCACGGGCCGGTGCAACGCTCGCTGATCACCCTGAAGGCCCTCACTTGCGCCGACACCGGGGGCATCGTTGCCGCGCCCACCACCTCCTTGCCGGAACTCGCCGGCGGCAGCCGCAACTGGGACTACCGCTACTGCTGGCTGCGCGACGCCACCTTCACCCTGCTCGCGCTGCTCAACGCCGGCTACCGCGAGGAAGCCCGCGCCTGGAGCGGCTGGCTGCGCCGCTGCGTCGCCGGCAGCCCCGACCAGATGCGCGTGCTCTACGGCGTCAGCGGCGAACGACGCATCCCGGAATGGGAAGTGCCGTGGCTCACCGGCTACCAGGGCGCGCATCCGGTGCGAATCGGCAACGCCGCCGGCGAGCAGTTCCAGATCGACACCTACGGCGAAGTCGTCGATGCGATGTTCGAGGCGAAGCAGGCCGGCCTGGTCCCCCCCGGCGAAACCTGGGGGCTGATGCGCGAGATCGTCGAGCACGTGAGCACGGTGTGGGACCAGCCGGACGAGAGCATCTGGGAAGTGCGCGGCGGCCGCCGACACTTCGTGTTCTCCAAGGTGATGGCCTGGGTCGCGCTTGACCGCGCGGTGCGCGAGGCGGAGCAGCGCCGCGAGACCGAGCCGCTCGACCGCTGGCGCCATCTGCGCAGCCGCATCCACAGCGAAATCCTCCGCCAAGGCTTCGACCACGGCAAACAAAGCTTCGTGCAGGCCTACGGCAGCGACGACCTCGACGCGAGCGCGCTGATGATCCCGCTGGTCGGCTTCCTGCCCGCCACCGACAAACGCATGCTCGGCACGGTCGCGGCGATCGAACGCGAACTGATGCACGACGGCCTGGTCCGCCGCTACCGGCCGAACCAGACAACCGACGGCCAAACCGGTAGCGAAGGCATGTTCCTGGCATGCAGCTTCTGGATGGCCGACAACATGGCCCTGCAAGGCCGACACACAGAAGCGCGCGCCCTGTTCACCCAACTCGTCGGCCTCGCCAACGACGTCGGCCTGCTGGCAGAAGAATACGACCCCGACACCAAACGCCAGCTCGGCAATTTCCCGCAAGCCTTCTCCCACCTCGCCCTGATCGACACCGCCCTGAACCTGTCCGGCCAAGGCCCCGTCCACCATCGCGCCCGCGCCGCGCGGGGGTGAGGGGGGGGTAGGAAGCAAGGCCAGGGGCAGCGCCCCTGGCCTTGCTTCCTACCGCCCCCCGAGCAGCCCGCCGGCCAGGCTCGGCAGCTCGGCGAAGTGGTGCGCAACAGCGGATGCGATCCGGCCGGTTTCCGGGGGACTGTAGCCCCAGGCGGCGAAGATCCCGGGGATTCCGGCTCCGCGTGCGGCGGCGAGGTCGTTCGCGTGGTCTCCGGCCATCACGGCGCGTGCCACAGTGCCGCCGGCGGCGGCGAGGGTGGCGAGCAGGTGTGCGGGGTCGGGCTTGCGCACCGGAAAGCTGTCGCCGCCGCCGACGGCGGCGAACCTCGTGCCGATCCCGAGCGTGTCGAGCAGCGCGCGCGCCGTCGCTTCCGGTTTGTTGGTGCAGACCGCCAGCCGCCAGCCTTCGGCATCGAGCTCGGCGAGGGTTTCCGCCACGCCCGGGTAGAGCCGGCTCGCCACGGCGGAGCGCACGGCGTAGTCGGCGGCGTAGGCGGCGATGGCCTGAGCATCCGCGGTCTGCCCGCGGGCGGCGAAGGCGCGCGCGACCAGAGCGGCGATGCCGTCGCCCACCATCCTCGCGGTTTCAGCCGCCGAGAACGGCGCCAGGTCGCGTGCCGCCATCAACCGGTTCAGCGCCGCGGCGAGGTCCGGCACGGAATCGACCAGGGTGCCGTCGAGGTCGAGCAACAGAGTGGGACGAGGGGCGGACAGCACGCGGTTACGCTCCGAAATCCAATGTGAAACACTATCATGCGGCCGGGCTTTGACACGCCCCCGGCGCGACCGCTACCGGACGTCGATGATCCAGGAGTGCAGGATGCCAGCGACCGCCGTGATCCTTGCCGCCGGCCTCGGGACCCGGATGCGCTCGACCCTGCCCAAGGCGCTGCACAAGCTCGCCGGCCGGCCGATGCTCGGCCACCTGATCGCCGCCGTGGCGCCGGTGTTCGACCGCATCGTGGTGGTGGTCGGCCCCGGCATGGCAGCGGTGGAAGCCGCCGCGGCGCCCTGGCCGACGGTGGTCCAGCACGAACGCCTGGGCACCGCGCATGCCGCGCGCCAGGCCGCGGACCTGTTCGGCGACGGTGAGCTGGCGGTGCTGTATGCCGACAACCCGCTGATCCAGCCCGAGACCCTGCGCCGGTTGCGCGCCCGCCGCGCCGCCGGGGACGCCGATCTTGTTCTGCTGACGATGCGCCCGGCGAACCCCGGCCCCTACGGACGCGTGATTTCCAGCGGCGAGACGGTGGAGCGCATCGTGGAATGGGCCGACGCCACGCCGGCGGAACGCGCGGTCGGGCTCTGCAATGCCGGCGTGCTGTGCGGCCCCGCCGCCGACATGCGCCGTTGGCTCGAAGCGGTGCGCCCGGACAACGCCAAGGGCGAATACTATCTGACCGACCTCGTGGCGCTGGCCCGCGCCGAGGGCCGGCAGGTGGTCGCGGTGGAAGCCCCGGCAGAGGAGCTCGCCGGCATCAACTCGCGCGCCGAGCTCGCCTGCGCCGAGGCGTTGGTGCAGGCGCGGCTGCGCGCAGCAGCGCTGGAGGCGGGGGTGACGATGACCGACCCCGGGTCGGTGTTCCTGTGTGCCGACACGGTGCTGGCGCCCGATGTGACGATCGGCCCCAACGTGGTGTTCGGCCCCGGCGTCGTGGTGGAAACCGGTGCCGAGATCCGTGCCTTCTGCCACCTGGAGGGTTGCCATATCGGCCCCGATTGCCTGGTCGGCCCGTTCGCCCGGCTGCGTCCCGGCGCGGTGCTGGGCACGGGGGCGCATGTCGGCAATTTCGTCGAACTGAAAGCCGCCAGCCTCGGCGCCGGCGCCAAGGCGAGCCACCTCACCTACCTCGGCGACGCCGAAGTTGGCGCCGGTGCCAACATCGGCGCCGGCACGATCACTTGCAACTACGACGGCGCCGCGAAGCACCGCACGGTCATCGGCGCCGGGGCCTTCATCGGCTCGGACACCGCGCTCGTTGCCCCGGTGCAGGTGGGCGCCGGGGCGATCGTCGCCGCCGGCAGCGTGATCACGGAAGACGTGGCGCCCGACGCGCTGGCGATCGCGCGCGGACGGCAGGTGCAGAAGCCGGGTCGCGCCGTCGAACTGCGTGCACGGCAGCGGCAATCCAGGTAGACAGGCAATACCCCGGACGTTTCCGCCAGGCATCGAGGACTGCGAGACATGTGCGGCATCATCGGCGTCATCGGCTCCCGCCCCGCCGCCCCCCTGCTGATCGAGGGCCTGCGGCGGCTCGAATACCGCGGCTACGACAGCGCCGGCATCGCGACCCTGGTGGAGGGGCGCATCGAGCGCCGCCGCGCCGAGGGCAAGCTCGGCAACCTCGCCGCGGTGCTGGACCGCCGGCCGCTCGCCGGCACCACCGGCATCGGCCACACGCGCTGGGCGACGCACGGCGCGCCGACCGAGAGCAACGCGCATCCGCACGGCACCGCGCGCGTCTCCATCGTGCACAACGGCATCATCGAGAACCACGCCGAGCTGCGCGCCGAGCTGGAAGAAGCCGGCCAGGTGTTCTCCACCGAGACCGACACCGAGACGGTGGCGCAGCTCGTCGATCTGTATCTCCAGCAGGGCATGACCCCGCTGGAGGCGGCCGGCACCGCGTTCCGCCGGTTGCAGGGCGCCTACGCGCTGGCGATGATCTTCGCCGGCCATCCCGAGCTGATCGTCGGCGCGCAGAACGGCGCCCCGCTCGCGGTCGGCTTCGGCGAGGACGAGATGTTCGTGGGCTCGGACGCGCTGGCGCTCGCCCCGCTCACCCGCCGCATCGCCTACCTGCGCGACGGCGACTGGACCGCGATCGATCGCAAGGGCGCCTGTTTCTTCGACGCCGACGGCACCGAGGTGGCCCGCGAGGTGAAGCTGACCCAGCTCACCGGGGCGGCGATCGGCAAGGGCAACTTCCGCCATTTCATGGAAAAGGAGCTGCACGAGCATCCGGCGGTGATCGGCGACACCTTGCACCAGATGGTGAGCCCCGCCACCCGTGCGGTGAGCCTGCCCGCCCTGCCGTTCGACCTCGCCACGGTGCCGCGGATCACCATCAGCGCCTGCGGCTCGGCGTTCTATGCCGGCCTGGTCGGGCGCTGGTGGTTCGAAGCGGTGGCACGCATCCCGACCGACGCCGACGTGGCGAGCGAGTTCCGCTACCGCGCGCCGCCGCTGCCGCGCGGCGGGCTCGGCCTGCTGGTGAGCCAGTCCGGCGAGACGGCGGATACGCTGGCGGCGCTACGCTACATGCGCGGGGCGGGCCAGCACGTGCTCTCGGTCGTCAACGTGCCGGAAAGCAGCATGGCGCGGGACTCCGATGCCGTGCTCGAAACCGTCGCCGGGCCGGAGATCGGTGTCGCCAGCACCAAGGCGTTCACCGCCCAGCTTGTGGTGCTGGCCTGCCTCGCGCTGGCCGCCGCCCGGGCGCGCGAGTTGATCGACGCGGCGGCCGAGGCCGCGATGACTGCGGCCCTGCTGGAAGTACCCGCGCGTGCCGCCGAGGTGCTGGGCCACGACACGGCGATCGCGGCGCTCGCGGAACGGATCGCCGAGGCGCGGGATGTGCTCTACCTCGGCCGCGGCAATTGTTTCCCGATCGCGCTGGAAGGCGCACTGAAATTGAAGGAAATCAGCTACATTCACGCCGAAGGTTATGCGGCGGGGGAGATGAAGCACGGCCCGATCGCGCTGATCGACAAGGCGGTGCCGGTGATCGCCATCGCGCCCTCCGGCCCGCTGTTCGAGAAGACGGCGTCCAACCTTCAGGAAGCCGCCGCCCGCGGCGGGCAGGTGATCGTGCTGAGCGACGCGGCGGGGGCGGCGAAGCTGCGCGGCATCGCGACCGAGACGGTGGTGCTGCCGGAGGTCGATCCGTTCGTGGCGCCGATCCTGTATGCGATCCCGGTGCAACTGCTGGCCTACCATGTCGCCGTGCTGAAAGGGACCGATGTCGATCAGCCGCGCAACCTCGCAAAGTCGGTCACGGTGGAATAGCCCTGCGTCTCTCTCCCCCTTGCGGGGAAGGGAGCGGGGCACGCGCCATGAATTACCGCCACGCCTTCCACGCCGGGAATTTCGCCGACTGCGTGAAGCACGCGCTGCTCGTGTGGCTGCTCGGGGCACTGGCGCGTAAGCCGCGGCCGTTTTTCGTGCTCGACACCCACGCCGGGCCGGGCTTCGCCGACCTCGCCGCTGCCCCCGCCGCGCGGACCCTGGAATGGCAGGACGGCATCGGGCGGCTGCTGGAGGGGGAGCCGCCGGCGGTCCTGGCGCCTTATCTCGGGCTGATCCGTCGCCTCGGCCTCTATCCCGGCTCGCCGGCGCTGATCCGCGCCCTGCTGCGGCCCGGCGACCGCCTGGCCTGCTGCGAGTTGCACCCCGAGGACCATGCGGCGCTGCGCCGCCGCTTCGCCGCCGATCCCCAGGTGGGGGTGCACCGGCGCGACGGGTATGAAGCGATCAAGGCCCTGCTGCCGCCACCCGAGCGCCGCGGCCTCGTTCTGATCGATCCGCCGTTCGAGGCGCCGGGGGAGTTCGAGCGCCTCGCCGCGGCGCTGCACACCGGCCTGGCGCGCTTTCCCGCCGGCGTGTTCGCCGCCTGGTATCCGATCAAGCACCGCGCGCCCCTGCGCGATTTCTTCGCCGCGCTGCAGGCCGGCGGCCTGCGCGACCTGGTGGCGGCCGAGCTCTGGCTGCGTGCGCCGCTCGATCCCGCGCGGCTGAACGGCTGTGGCCTCGTGGTCGCCAACCCGCCCTGGCGCTTCGCCGAGGAGATCCCGCCGCTCCTCGACGCGCTGCTGGACCGGCTGCGCGACCACGGCGCGGAGGCGGGCGACGCGGGCAGCGGCACCGCTCTGATCCGGCTGGCCTGATCCGGCTGGCCGATGCATGACACCACCGATGCGTGAGACCGATCCATGACACCGATGCATGAAACTGGGGTCGCCGTGATCGGGGCCGGCGCCTGGGGCACCGCGCTCGCGATCCAGGCGGCGCGCGCCGGCGCCGGGCCGGTGGTGCTGTGGGCGCGCGATCCGGCCAAGGCGGCGGCCATTGCCGCCGCCCGGGAAAATCCGCGCCTGCCGGGCATCCGCCTGCCGCCCGCGGTGCGGATCACGTCGGATCTGCCGAGCCGGGCCGGCGTGCTGCTGCTCGCCGTGCCGATGCAGCACCTGCGCGCGGTGGCCTCCGTGCTGCCCGGTACCGCACCACTGGTATGCTGCGCCAAGGGTGTGGAGGCCGGCACCTTGCGGCTGCCGCTCGAAATACTTGCCGAGGTGCGTCCGCACGCGCCGGCGCTCGTGCTGACCGGCCCCAATTTCGCCCATGAGATTGCCGCCGGCCTGCCGGCGGCCGCGGTGGTGGCAGGCGCCGAGCCCGCGGTGCGCGCGGCGGTGACGGCGCTGCTGGCCAGCTCCACCTTTCGCCTCTACGGCAACGACGATCCGGTGGGTGCGCAGTTGGGGGGGGCGGCGAAGAATGTGATCGCGATCGCCGCCGGCGCGGTGATCGGCGCCGGTCTCGGCGAGAACGCGCGTGCGGCGCTCGTTACCCGCGGCCTCGCCGAGCTGGCGCGGCTGGCGGTGGCGCTGGGGGGGCGGGCGGAGACGGTGATGGGGCTCTCCGGCCTCGGCGACCTGCTCCTGACCTGCACCGGCGCGGCGAGCCGCAACTACAGCCTGGGCGTGGCGCTGGGGCGCGGGGAGTTGCTCGCCGCGGTACTGGCCGGGCGCAGCGCGGTGACCGAGGGCGTGACCACGGCGCCGGCGCTGGTGGCGCGCGCCGGGGCGGTCGATCTGCCGATCTGCCGGGCGGTGGCCGCCTGGCTGGAGGGGCGCATCACGCTTGCCCAGGCGATCGCCGATCTGCTCGCCCGCCGGCTGCGCGACGAATAGGCGCCGCGCGTCGGTGTCCCGGCCGTCGGTATCATCCGGCCGTGGGGCAGATTGGGCCTCCACGACGGCCTTGTTCGGCCTCCCCGCCCGGCGCCGCGGCCGGGATGTGCATGGCGCACGGACGTCAGGATCGGGGGCGGCGTCGGCGGACGGCGCATAGCGCCAGCACGGCGAGCGGCAGCAGAAGCAGGGCGGCGGCGGACGGCTCGGGCACCGGGACGGCCGCAACCGTGGTCACCCCGACATGCGTCTGCACCAATGTCTGGTTGCCGAGGCTGACCAAACCGCCGCTCCAGGAACCGGCGGGCACGTCCGTCGCGCCGGTGCCGCCGCTCCATGGGCCCGCAAGCCAGCTTCCTGCCGTGTAGGCCGCGGCACCGGTCCCGATTGCGGCACCGGCACCGGCCAGGGCGGCGGCGGCACCGCGCAGGCTCCGCAGTGCGGCGGATGCCGGGGATGCGCCTGTCGCCCCGATCCCGATCGGCGCCGGCGAGAGCGAGCAGACCGCTCGCAGGGGCGCGCGCCAGCCGGGATGGCGGGCGATGAAGCCGCGCCAGGCGGCGTTGGACATCCGGGGCTGTGGGGAACAGGTGGTCATGCGGCACGGGCCGGAACGCGATCGAACGGGGCACGCTCGGGTGAAGCATGGCGCCAACGGCCACCGGGTCGGGCGTTTTCCCGGCCGGGCGTCACCGAATACCCTGTCGGTTTCACAAACCGCGCGCAGGCGCGTGGATACGGACGCACGTCGGGTGTGGCGATCGCAGCTGTGCGCCGCCGCACCGACGGGAGCGCGCGGTCGCGGCAAAGGACGAATTTCATGACGGCCCAGGAGACAAAGGGGATGACGGATTACTTCTACCTGTAGTTGCATTTCGTGTCAATAAATTAGACGTCTTATGTATTATATATATGCCTGGTCGCGATTTCTGCCGGCCGCCGAGCCCCTTTCCCGGGTCGGGTAAGCGTCGGCCATGTCAGAGGGCTGACGGC
This sequence comes from uncultured Pseudomonadota bacterium, assembly GCA_963832525.1. Taxonomy (GTDB): domain Bacteria; phylum Pseudomonadota; class Alphaproteobacteria; order Acetobacterales; family Acetobacteraceae; genus JAJZVS01. The sequence goes on along the minus strand of CAWHUC010000004.1, from coordinate 2,679,819 downwards.
GCCATCGGAAGAACAATGGCAGCGGCGGTGTTCGCGATTAAAGGAAGGCTTCATCGGCCGCTGCGCAGGCTGACGCCCGGGTCGTTTCCGGGAATGGCGCCTGTGCTGGGGAAATACGAGCTGCGCGCGGTACTGGGCCGCGGAGCCATGGGCACGGTGTACGAGGGCTGGGATCCGGCCCTCGCGCGCCGGGTCGCCATCAAGACCGTCACCTTGCCGGATCCGACCGACGCGCGACCGCCAACACTACTACCGCACCAACGCCGCCCTGCTCGCCGACGTGGTGGCCGAGCAGCAGATCGCCCTGGGCGAGACCCTCACCGCCCCGCTCGCCGCGCTCAGCGCCCTGCCCGCCCCGGCGCGGCTGGAGGCGCTGACGGCGGCGGTGCTGGCCGGCCTCGCCCGCACGCGCGACGGCCACCTGGCTTCGCGCGCCGTGCTCGCCGCGCTGCCCAGGGTGGCGGCGGAGCTGCGCCACGCCGACGCCTGGCTGGTCGATCTGTTCGCCGAGGCGCTGGCCGCAGCCGGCGTGACCGGCCCGGCGGTCGCGGTGCTGGCGCGCGCGGCGGTGATGCTGGCGGGGGAGTGGGGGCCGCGGCTCGCCGACGCCGGGGCGCCGGCGCAGGCACAGGTGGCGGCGGCGCTGGCCGGGATGCTGGGCGCGGCGGGGCGGTGAGGCTGACCCCGGGCGGAGGGCAGGCTGCAGGCGCGTCACATCCCGCTACCACCGCCGTCGGAACCGCTGTAGGCCGAGGGCATCGGCCCTGCCGGCGGAGCAGCGAAACGGGGGTCGGCGGATGCGCGCCTCATCCGCGCATCACGTGCTGCTGTGGCACCACGTCCGGTTACCTATGGTGGAAATGTCCGCCGCCGGCGAAGTGGCCGAAGTGATGGAAGTGGTGGAAGCCGAAGTGTCCGGATCCGATCCGGAACGCAAAGCCAGGCCAGAAGCCCGGTCCGTAGTAGGGGTAATCGAACGGCGAATACCCGTCGTAAGGCGGCACGGCGAAGCCGCCGTAGGCGTAAGCGGGCGAGGGCCACTCCACGGTATCGCCGTGCGCATAGATGCACTGGGTGTAGCCGATGTCATAGCGCCGTTGCAGATCGGCCGCGCCGGCCGCAGCGTTGCCGGCACCGATGGCGCTGCCGCCCAGCAGCCCGGTCGCTCCGCCGATCGCCGCACCGGCGCCGGCATTGCCGCCCGCGGCGCCGAGTGCGGCGCCCGCGGCCGCACCCAGTGCGGTGCCGATCGCGGCGCTGCCGACCACGGTGTTGGTCCCCGCCTGTCCCGGCTGCCGGTAGCCGATAGAGCGTGCGGCATAGTCGCGGCAGCTCGCATCAACCTGGCCGAAGGCCTGGAGGTTCTCGCCCTTGGCCGGTAGGGCCATCACGGTCGGGCCCGAGGGCGGAGCGACGGCGCAGGCGCCCAGCGCCAGCACCGTGCCGAGAGCGGCGAACGTGGTGATTGGCCTGGTCCTGCGGTGCATGGCGTGTGTCCTTACCCTCACCCTGAGATTGACGATCAGCGGCGGGCTTTATTCCCGAGCGCCGGCACTTTCCCGCACGCGTGACCGGAGCATCTTCGTGCCTATTCGGAACGGTCCGGGTCATAATTTAGTACCGTACGGGAACGAACCGATAGAAACGCTGCCGGCGCGCCGGCGCTGGCCTGGTTCCGCCAGCGGCGTGTGCCTCAGCCCGCCGGGACAGGCGCGTTCAGCCGGATGCGGGCATGAATGACGAGCCTCACCCGGTCGGAGATGAAGGCCCGGTCGGCGGTCATGCCGAAAGCCGAGCGGCGCAGCGTGCCGGTTGCCACGAAATCCGTCACCTCCCCGCGCCGCGCGGAACCCGGATGCCGCGCGATCAGCGCGGCATCGAGCGCGAGCGGCCGCGTCATGCCGCGGATCGCCAGCAGGCCCTGGATAACATACTGTCCGTCACGGCGTTCCGTGACCGACGTGCTCCGGAAGCGGACCTCCGGATACTGCCGCGCATCGAAGAAGTCGGCGGACCGCAAGGTCGCGGCCCCTTCCCGCCAGCGCATGTCCACCGACCGCGCATCGATATCGACCCGGATCCGGGTCCTTCGGGGATGCGCCGGGTCGATCACGATCCTGGCCTGGAAGCGGCGGAACCAGCCGCTCGACCGGAACAGGCCGAGGTGGCCTACCGAAAACCCGATACGCCCGAAGCGCGGATCGACGGCATAGACCGCGCCCGGCGGCGCGGGCGCCGCGGCGAGGAGCGCCATCATCCCGAGGATCATGGGGGCATGCCACAAGACCCTGATCACCGCGCCAGCGCCTGCGGCCGGAGGCCTGCAACCTGCTGCCTGACATGTCGGGAAAGCTCCAGCAGGCGTCGATACGACCGGCCGGCCACCACGGTGTAGCCCATCCCTTGTTCGATCCATGCGCATCCGTCGAGATCGCCCGCGTCCACCGCCTGGATCGGCGTCGTGCGCCGGGTGGACATGGGACGCATGAACAGGACCAGCCGTGCCCCGTGGTCGTCCTCGTACATGAACATGGCAGCCGCCCCGCGCGGCGTCGCGACGAGCCGACCGCCGAGGAAGCGGTAGCCGACCGCCGAGAGATCCGGGGGTGACACCGGCCGGTGCAGCCGGTTGGACAGCCATCGCGACAGGTCGTGGCGCTGCGCGGCCCACAACTCCACCGGATGCACCCGGTCGGGGACGAACACCGCGTAGTTCGCGCCGGCCTCCTGCGCGAGCGCGTCGAGGCCGGTCGGAGACCGCGCCCCGAGGAACCAGCCGCCCGCTGCGCCGATGCCAAGGGCAAGCGCGACCGCTGTCGCGGCGCGCCATGGTCTGCGTCGGACGAGGCGTTCCTCGACCAGCCGGGCGAGGTTCAGCGACGGCGGAATCGGCTCGGAGGCCCGGGCCGCGTATGCCGCGCGCAGCCCCTCGCGCTGCGCGCGGTAGGCCGCGACGCGTACCGCGACCTCGGGTCGGCCCTGGAGATACCGCTCCACCGCCGAGCGGCGTGCGCCGTCGAGGCGGCCATCCACATAGCCGTGCACGTCGTCCTCGGTGATCGGATGCCCCGGCTCGGTCACTTGACCCTCCTGAGGCAGGCGCGGCTGCCTCCCTGTTCCGGAAGTGCCTGGCGCAGCTTTTCGCGCGCGCGGGCGAGACGGGACATCACTGTGCCGATCGGGATCCCGAGCACGCGCGCCACCTCCGTGTACGACATGTCCTCGATACACACGAGCAGCACGACGCACCTCTGGTCCTGCGGCAGGCGGCTCACGGCGCGGATGAGATCACGCCAGCCCAGCCCGTCTTCCTGGTCTGCCGGCTGGCTCACGGCGTCCTCGTCACCCTCGTCCAGCGGCGCACCGACCGGGGACGCTTTCGCCCGTCGCCGCTGCGAGACGAACAGGTTGTGCATGATGGTAAAGAGCCAGGGCCGGATATCGCCGTCGTTGCGATGGGCCGGCAGATTGCCGAGCGCCCGGAGAAGCGTGTCGTGGACCAGGTCGTCGGCATCCTGGCCGCCGCGCAACAGCGCGAAAGCGTAGCGCCTGAGCGCGGGAATGCACGCCTCGATGCCGGCGAGGGTTTCCACCATGCCCCCTTCAGCGCAGCCGTTCGTGCGTGCAGATGCCGCCCTCGTTGCCCCGGCCGCCTTGCCGACATCGCGGCTGGAGATGGGTGTCCGGTGGGGTTATTCTCGCCACAGCCTGGTTCTGTCCTTCGTACGGCGGCGGCATGGCGCCGCGCCTGTTCGATGGACGAAGCAGCCGGGCATTTTATTCCTCCCGCTTGTGCGGGTGCGTTCGCGCCCCGACGCGGTCGGGTGCAGGTGACCCCCAGGACCTGAGCCCGGACAACTGAATCATCGGCGTCGGGGCTTTACCCTCCCAACCGACAACTCTCGCCACGCGTGCGAATTTTTCTCGACTGGGCAGCAGGCGAGTTCGGGAAGCGAAATGCGCCGGCCTGACGGCAGGAAATCACGCGGATGGCGTGTCGGAGCGAAGCAATGGCGCTTCGCTCTCCTGTGCATTCGGATGATCGGGCTTGGCCGGTCGGGCCCTCTCCCCTGCTCTGAAACTCCTGGTCCGGGGATCTGGCGGCGGCGGTGCCCCTCTCCCTCTCCACCCGCGCTTGCGGGGGGAGAGGGAGAAGCGCCGGCGCCGCCCCGCGATCACGGGCCTCGCCCGCTCCTGGCGGGCCGCCGCGCGATCGGCCATACACGCCACGGTGGCGGGGAGATCGGCGGACAATGAGCGGCAGCGAGCTCACGGTGCGGTCCGGGCAGGTCATTGCGCTCCGCCTGTTCGATCTCGCCAACGAGATCGACCTGAAACGCGCCGAGGCCCTGTGGGCGCGCCGCCCGCAAGGCGCCAGCACGCGCAGCCACCTGGTCCGCACGCCCGCCAAGGCGGTCTCCTTCGGCGTCGCCCCACTGGCGCTGGAACTCGGCACCGTGCCGATCGATATCGGCGCCACACGGCACGAGGCGACGGCGGGCGCCAGGCTCTATGATTTCGGCATCGTCGCCCTGTCGCTGCGCCTGCAAGCGCAGGACCTGTCCTGGACCGGCTTCACCCGGCTCGTGAACCAGACCGACCAGGCCGTCGGCCCCGGCGCCCCGGCCGCGGTGTGGGAAACGCTGCTCGCGCAATTGCGCGCCCTGCTCGGCGACGCGCTCGACCGCCCGACCGCGGTGCCGTTGCAGGAGGACTACCTGCTCGCCGTGGTCGACGCCTTCGATACCAGGCTCACCGCCGAGGCATTACAACAGCGTGCCGATCTCGTCCCCCTGCTCGCCGGCGAGGACCGGCCGCTGTCGGACGGCGCACGGCGCGACCTGCTGCGACACCGCTTCTCCTACTATCCCGACGACCTGGTGGCGCTCACCTGGGACCGCGCCTTCATCTACGAACCGCAACGGGAAACCGACGTCGCCGACGTGCTGGAAATGGCCAACGCGCAGTTGCTGGAGATGCGCACCTACGACGAGATGCTCGACGCCGAGCTGCCGCGCATGCGCGACCTCGTGGCCGCGGCGCGCCGGCGCATCAACCTGCTCGCCTCCCGCCGCTACGCCCGCCTCGCCCGTGATCTGCACAGCCTGGTGGCCGAAGTGAGCGAACTCGCCGAGCGGGTCGACAACGCCTTGCAGGTGACGGAGGACGTCTACCTCGCGCGGGTCTACGCCGCCGCCATGGAGATGTTCCGTATTACCAACGTCAGCGCCGCGGTGGACCGCAAGCTCGCCATCATCCGCGAAACCTACACCGCCCTGCACGACGAGGCCGCCGGCGCGCGCGCCGAACTGCTCGAGATCGTCATCCTGGTGCTGATCGGGGTCGAGATCGTCATTTCGCTGCTGCGGCCGTAACCGACTGGCGCGGGGCCTGAGTGGTCGGCAAGCAAGGCCAGGGGGCGCTGCCCCCCAAGGGCCCTTGGGGGGCAGCGCCCCCTGGCCTTGCTTGCCGACCACTCAGCCCCCGCGCCGCAGGTAGGATCGCGGCGAGGCGCCCAGCACGCGCTTGAACATGCTCGTGAACGCCGCCGGGTTGTCGTAGCCGAGGTCGATCGCGATCGTCGTCACCGCCTCCCCCGCCACCAGCCGCGGCAGCGCCGCAACCAGGCACGCCTGCTGGCGCCAGGCGGCGAAGCCGAGCCCGGTTTCGCGCCGGAACAGCCGGGTGAAGGCGCGCCGGCTCATCCCCAGCGCGGCGCTCCAGGCGTCGATCGTCGCATGCGGCGTCGGCCGGCCGAGGAACCGCCGGCAGTGCTCCGCCAGCGCCGGGTGCGCCGGGATCGGCAAGGCGAGCGGCAGGACGGTGAGTTCGCGCATCTCGTGCAGCAGCAGCGCCATCAGCGCGCCGGCGCGGCTGTCGGGGGCATGGTCCACCGGCAGGTCGACCGCCTCGGCGAGCAGGGTGCGCATGAAGGGCGAGAGCCCGACCACCTGGCAGCGATCCGGCGTGCCCACCGCCGCCGCCGGCTCCAGATACAGGCTGTGGGTGCGGACGTTGCCGAGCATGCGCACGGTGTGCTCGACCCCGCCGGGGATCCACATGCCGCGCTGCGGCGGCACCAGCCAGGTACCGAAGGCGGTGGTGACCAGCACCGCGCCGGCCGCGCCGTGCAGAAGCTGGCTGCGCCGGTGCTGGTGCGGGGGGATCGTGTGGCCGTCGGCGAAGTCGTTCGCGACGGCGATGACGGGGCGCGGCAGCCGGTCGAAAATCTCGACCCTGGTATTCCGGGGCATGGCCCACTCGCGTAAGTATGGGGCCTGATTGCGGTGGCAGGCCGGCGCTTGCTTCCTAATCTTGAGGCTCGTTGGATGCAACACGCCTCCGCCAGCTGCCCGGCCGAGGCACGAAAGGTCGGTTACCGTTGAGCGAGATCGTCACGACCCAAGGCCGCGCGCCTGCCAGGCCCGCCGGGACCGCGTTCCCGATCCTGGGCGCGATCAGCTTCTGCCATCTGCTGAACGACATGATGCAGTCGCTGCTGCCGGCGATCTATCCGATCCTGAAGGGCGGGTTCGACCTCAGCTTCGGGCAGATCGGGCTGCTGACGTTGACGTACCAGACCACGGCCTCCTTGCTGCAGCCGGTGATCGGGCAGTACACGGACCGCCGGCCGCTGCCCTATTCGTTGCCGTTCGGCATGGGGTTCACCTTGTTCGGGCTGCTCAGCCTGGCGGTGGCGCCGAATTTCGGAGCGTTGCTGGCGGGCGCGGCGCTGCTCGGGATCGGTTCGTCGATCTTCCATCCCGAAGTCCTCGCGGATTGCGCGACTGGCCTCGGGCGGGCGGCACGGGCTGGCGCAATCGCTGTTCCAGGTGGGCGGCACGTTCGGCCAGTCGCTCGGGCCGCTGCTGGCGGCGTTCTTCATCCTGCCGCGTGGGCAGGGCAGCCTCGCCTGGTTCGCACTGGTGGCGCTCGGGGGGATGGCGATCCTGGCCGCGCTCGGGCACTGGTACAAGACGCGCGGGCGGACGCGCACGCCGCCGCGGACCGCCGCCGTCTCCGCGCTGCCGGCGCGCGAGGTGCGACGGGCGATGGCGGTACTGCTGGCGCTGATCTTCTCCAAGTTCTTCTACCTGGCAAGTATCAACAGCTACTACATCTTCTACCTGATGGATCATTTCCATCTGGGCACGCAGAACGCGCAGGTGTGCCTGTTCGTGTTCCTGGCCTCGGCGGCGGCGGGCACGGTGATCGGCGGGCCGGTGGGCGACCGGTTCGGGCGCAAGACGGTGATCTGGGGCTCGATCGTGGGCGTGCTGCCGTTCACCTTAGTGCTGCCCTATGTGGGGCTGGCGGCGACGATCGGGCTGAGCGTGGTGATCGGGCTCGTGCTGTCCTCGGCGTTCTCGGCGATCGTCGTCTATGCGCAAGAATTGATGCCGGGGCGGGTGGGGATGGTTTCGGGGATGTTCTTCGGCTTCGCGTTCGGGATGGCGGGCGTGGGGGCGGCGGTGCTGGGCGCGCTGGCGGACTGGACCAGCATCGAATTCGTGTATCGGGTGTGCGCGTTCCTGCCGGTGATCGGGCTGCTGACGGCGTTCCTGCCGGATGTGGAGGGGCGGCGCGCGCGGGCCCGCGCGTAGCGGCGCGCGCGCCCGCCGGATCACGCCCCGGCGCTCAGACCCTGCTTCGAACGCCCGCCGGATGCGGATCAGGGGTGTCGCATCCATCGGAGCATATGGCATAGGTGGGGAATCAGCGGTTAGTCTTACTGTGTCATAAACTTCTTGACCGATTCGGCGCGGATTTGTCAGGGATGGAGATTCTCACTCGTGGAGGCGGGTCGTGGGTCTCGAATCGGGCGTGGACGGCAGCGAATCACGGTTCGCGGCCTATGTCGAGGCGCTCACGTCGACGCTCGGTCACGCCGACCGCGCGGCGCCGTTCCGGTCCTATTGTGCCGGACTGCTGCTGCCGGGCGATCGCAAGAGCGTTGAGCCGATGGCCGCGCGCGTGCAGCCGGGGCGCGTGCAGGCGGCGCATCAGTCGCTGCATCACTTCGTGGCAAAGTCCGATTGGTCCGACGATGCGGTGCTCGGGGCGGTGCGTGCCCGCGTCCTGCCGATCATCGAGCAACGCGGTCCGATCCGCGCGCTCATCATCGACGACACCGGCATGCCGAAGAAGGGCAAGCACTCGGTCGGGGTGGCGCGGCAGCACTGCGGACAGCTCGGCAAGCAGGACAACTGCCAGGTCGCGGTGAGCTTGTCAGCCGCCAACGACCATGCCAGCCTGCCGATCGCCTACCGTCTGTATCTGCCGCATGAGTGGGTCGATGACCCCGACCGGCGCGCCCAGGCGGGCGTGCCCGACGATGTCGTGTTCCAGACCAAGCAGCAGATCGCGCTGGACCAACTGCGTGCCGCCCGCGCAGCCGGGATCGATGCCGAGGTGGTGTTGGCCGACGCGGGGTACGGCAACGACACGGACTTTCGCGACGGCATCACCGGGATCGGCCTTGCCTATGCTGTCGGTATCCAATCCTCCACCAGCCTGTGGCCGCCCGGGGTGGAACCGCTGCCGGCCAAGCCATGGAGCGGGCGGGGTCGTCCGACGTCCGCGATCCGTCGCGACGGAGCGCATCAGCCGGTCTCGGCCAGGCAACTGGCGCTCGACCTTCCCCAAAAGGCGTGGCGGCGGGTCACCTGGCGCGAAGGGACCAACACCAAACTCGCTTCGCGCTTCGCGGCGGTGCGTGTGCGTCCCGCGCATCGCGATTATCACCGTTCCACACCACGTCCTGAGGAATGGTGCCTGATCGAATGGCCCGCGGACGAAGCCGAGCCGACGAAATACTTTCTGTCCACACTGCCAGAAAACATCAGCCGGCGCGCACTGGTGAACGCTACCAAGCTGCGCTGGCGGATCGAGCGGGATTACCAGGACCTCAAGCAGGAACTTGGGCTCGGCCATTACGAGGGGCGAGGGTGGCGTGGCTTTCACCATCACGCCACGCTGTGCATCGCCGCCTACGGATTCCTGATCTCCGAAAGGGGAGCGATTCCCCCCTCAGGACCATGCAACACCGTTCTCATCCAAGAGCATCGCCTTCCCAACGGTTATCGACCCCGCGGATCCCCCGATCCGACCTGAACGTCATGTCCCGACCTCGATCACATCTGTCCGGATCGCGATAGCGCGTGCCATCGCAAGAACACTGCCGCGCTGCCCTTGCTGCCAGCAGGCCACACGCAGGATGCGCCTTATGACACAGTAAGATTAGTGTCCGTCCGGGAACATCTTGAATCGTTGGAGTCACCTATGATTCCCTGGTGACGTCCCGATTCGCAGGAGGTTGCCCATGTGGACGCCCGAGACTCGCGCCTGCCACGACCGCAGCCGGCTTCGCTACCCGAGTGACCTGACCGATGCCGAATGGGCGTTGGTGGCTCCTCTGATCCCGCCGGCAAAGCGGGGAGGCAACAAGCGCACGGTCAACGTCCGCGCGGTGGTCGATGGATTGATGTATGTGCTGAGCAGCGGCTGCCAATGGCGGGCGATCCCCAAGGACCTGCCGCCGCGTAGTACGCTGCACGACTATTTCGCACGCTGGGACTACGACGGCACGTTGAACCGCATCCACCACGCGCTTTATGTGCAATGTCGAGAGCAGGCCGAACGCGAGGCCAGTCCGACGGTGGGGATTATCGACAGCCAGAGCGTGAAGAGCGCAGAAAAAGGGGGGCCTCGATCGATCCACACGGCTACGACGCCGGCAAAAAGATCAAAGGCAAGAAGCGCCATATACTGGTCGATAGCCAGGGTTTAGTGCTCCACGCGATCGTCCATGCGGCTGACTTGCAGGACCGCGATGGTGGCGTGATGGTGATGGCAACACTGTTCGGTCTGTTCCCATTCCTGCGCACGCTCTATGCCGATGCCGGCTACCAGGGGCCAAAGTTCCGGGCGGCGTTGAAACGGGTCGTGCGGCAGATCAGAGTCGAGATCGTCAAGCGGTCCGACTACGCCAAGGGGTTCGTGGTTCTGCCGAAACGGTGGATCGTCGAACGCACCATCGGTTGGCTCAATCGCTGCCGACGATTGGCGAAGGATTGGGAGAACCTCAATCGCAGAGCCCTCGCCTTCCTGCGGCTCGCTTCCATCCGGCTGATGCTGAGAAAACTCTGTAATCCCACGTGATGTTCTCGGACGGACTCTCAGGGACACAAGGCGCCGAAGCGGCCGCGTGAATTTCTGCCCCCCGTCCCTTGCGGCCCGACCGGATCATTGACACGCTCCGTCATTGACCTGGATTGTCCATGCGCTTCGGTTGGGACCCGCCCAAGAGCGACCGCGCCGCGCGTGAGCGGGGCCTGAATTTCGCGATCGCCATAGCGCTGTTCGACGGGCGACGGGCACACGATCGAGATGGACGACCGCCGGCGCGACTACGGCGAGCGCCGGGTCATTGCTTGCAGTCAGGTCGCCGGACGCGCCGGCGGCACCGAGGACGCGGATCGCGGTGAAGGTGATCCAACCACTTCGGTGACGAAGTGATGAAGGCGTTTTCCAACTAATGATTCCCAGATTTGCAAGGAGTGGCTGTCATGCCTACGGGACTAACTGAAGACCAGTTCAATGATGTGCTTGCCACTTTCCGTCTTCGAGCGTTCTCGACGCTTGAGTTCAGTCGCCAAGTGAACGAGATGTACCCACACGTGTGGGACAAAATCGTCAAAGAGTATGGTGTGGGAGGACAAGGAGCAGGAACCTACTATACCGCATATTCGCGCGTTGCGCACATCCTCGATTATTGGTCGAAACGGAAAACACTCGACAAGCTTGATTACCGCCCGGCCCCCAAGGAGTGGGGGTCACCCGTGATTCGATACTGGGCTCTGGATCGAGACCGGCTAGGTGGGACGCGCTATCCCGACGAGGTGCCTGATGATCCGCGTTACCCCGAAGGCGCGAAGACCCCCGTCGCAGTGAATCGCTACGAACGGAATTCGCAAGCACGGCAAAAATGCATCGAGCACTACGGCATTCGGTGCTGTGCATGCGATTTCGATTTTGAGAAACGGTACGGACCGCACGGTGCTGGATTCATTCACGTTCATCACCTCAAGCCGCTATCAGCCATTGGAGAAGTATATGAGGTTGACCCCGTGCAGGACCTAAGACCTGTATGCCCGAACTGCCATGCGATGATCCATCTCGGGAAGCAGCAACTTTCGATCGAGGAACTTAAGCAACTTCTGGAAGACAGCGAGCGTCAGCCGTGATCGTGCCGATCCTTCCACTTTTCGTTTGAGACCGTACACATGGAATTCCGCATCGCGGCTGTGTCGCAAAATCCGGGGCGGGTGTGGTTGAGGTTGCCAGACGAAGAACGGCGGGCGGACGGGGCGATGGCGGCGGGTCAGGGCGGCACGTTCAAGGGGCGACACTTCACAGCCGAGGTGATCCTGTGGGCGCCGCACTGGTATCTGGCCTGCCCGATCAGCTACCGCGATCTGGCCGCGATGCTGTCGGATCGAGGCATCTCGATTGACCATACGGCCCGGCTCCGCTGGGTGCAGGGCGACCAGGATGCCCAGGCCGCTCTCGCCAACACGGTCGGTCTGTCTCGAATCTCGGCCGGCAACCGCGACGCGGTCTTCTGTCCCGGCGACCTTGGTCCGCTGCGGGATATGCCCGCGCGCCCGACGGCTCTCCCCTCGTCCGAGGAAAGTCTGTGACCGGCTTCGCCGACACGGACGAAGACGCAGTGGGGTTGACGGGTCTCGTCCCGCTCCCAGGTGGAAGCGTCATCGACGCGGAACGGCGGCGTCTACGCGAAGACGCAGGACCGGCAGCGAGGCAAAGGAGGCGCGCTATGGCAGGCAATCGCGGTGTCGTCTACAAAGGTCCCGGCAAGGTTGCTGTCGAGACGATCCCCGATCCGAAATTCGAGACGCCTGCCGGGCGCAGGATCACGCACGGCGTGATCCTGAAGGTGTTCTCCACCAACATCTGCGGCTCCGACCAGCACATGGTGCGCGGCCGCACGACAGCGCCCATCGGCATGGTGCTGGGCCACGAGATCACGGGCGAAGTCATCGAACTCGGATCGGACGTCGAGAAGGTGCGCGTCGGCGACCTCGTGTCGGTGCCGTTCAACGTGGCTTGCGGGCGGTGTCGGACGTGCCTGCACGGCGATACCGGCGTCTGTCTTACCGTGAACGACAAACAACCGGGGGGTGCCTACGGCTATGTCGACATGGGAGGCTGGGTCGGCGGACAGGCCGAGTACGTCATGGTGCCCTACGCCGACTTCAACCTGCTCCGCTTCCCCGACAAGGAACGGGCGCGCGCCAGGATACGCGATCTGACGATGCTGACCGATATTCTGCCAACCGGCTTCCATGGCGCCGTCAACGCGGGCGTCCAGGCCGGATCGACGGTGTACGTGGCCGGGGCGGGACCGGTGGGCCTGGCCGCGGCCGCATCGGCGCGGCTGCTCGGGGCGGCCGTTGTTCTGGTCGGCGACTTCAATGCGGCACGGCTCGACCACGCGAAGTCGGTCGGCTTCGAGCCGGTCAACCTTTCGGGTGATGCAAAGCTGGGTGAGCGGATCGCACAGATCCTGAAAGTGCCCGAGGTGGACGCCTTCATAGACTGCGTGGGTTTCGAGGCCCGCGGCCACGGCGGGTCCGATCAACCTGCGAGCGTACTGAACCAGGCGATGGAGGTCACCCGGGTCGCAGGCGCGATCGGCATTCCTGGCCTGTACGTGACGGAGGATCCCGGTGCCGCAGACGAGCGCGCGAAGCACGGTTCGCTGAGCCTTCGCTTTGGCGAGGGCTGGGCCAAGTCGCACAGCTTCCACACCGGCCAGACCCCCGTGCTGCGCTACAACCGCCAACTCATGCAGGCGATTTTGTGGGACCGGTTGCCCATTGCGAAGATCGTGAACGCGAAGGTCATCACCCTCGATGAGGCGCCCGAAGGCTATGCAGCCTTCAACTCCGGCGTCGCCAACAAGTTCGTGATCGATCCGCACGGAGCCCTGCCGCATGCGGCCTGAATGACACCCATCAGGGGTGCCACCCTTCCCCCTCTCCATCCGCGCTTGCGGGGGGAGAGGGAGAAGGGCGGCACCGCCGCCGCCAGATCCCCGAACCAGGAGTTTTCATGGCAGGTCGCCGTGCGCAGCACGGCGGGTGGGGGTGCGACGCACAGGCCCTTGTAACGAACGTGCATCGAGCCATCCACATGATGGTGCAGCACCACCCGCGCGCCGCGCAGCGCCGTGCCGGGACCCGCGGTCCGCACGCAATACATCGGCCCGCCCGAGCGGAACGTCAGCGCCTTCGATAGCACCCCGCTCCTCCCGACGCGCCGGCACCGCAGCGAGATCGGCCGGCGTTCCGTCCGGGGGCGGTGCGCCGATGCCGCCTCCCGCGCATCGGTCGCGAACGTCCCGTTCCAGGCCTCCAGGAACGCCGGCAGACACGCGAGCGTTCCCGCGCCTTGCTGCTCATCCGCAGGCCCCGCTCGCCATCCAAACGCCCCATCCCGCCGCCGGGCGGACAGGGGACATGCCCGCTTTGGAAAAAGGGGGACTTCCCTCCTTGGGGCTGACATCGAGGCGGCAACCCCTGGCGTTGCCCGCCACCGGCCGGTACCCTCCGGGTCGACCAGGAGAGGCGGGATGCCGGCAGCGACGGTGCGAGAGGCAGAAGTGGCGCGGTTCGACGCGCTGGCGGCGCGCTGGTGGGACCCGGACGGGCCGATGCGGCCGCTGCACCGGATGAACCCCGCCCGCGTCGCCTGGATCGTGGCGCGCATCGTGGAGGCGTTCCCGGCCCCGGCCGGGTTCGCGCTGCTGGATGTGGGCTGCGGCGCCGGGCTCGCCGCGGAGGCGTTGGCGGCGCAGGGATTCGACGTGCTCGGGATCGACGCCGCGGCGGGGCCGATCGCCGCCGCGGTGGCCCACCTGGCGGAGGTCCGAGCCGCAGGGAAGCAAGCCGTCGGGAATCGAACCCCGGCGATCCTGGCTCCCGCCACCCGGGCCTCGGCGACCGGTGCCTCCGCGGCCGACACGCCCGGCGGCGGGACCACCGGCAGCCGTGCCGCCGGGGATCGGGGCGCAGGGAGCGCACAGGCCCCGGCCGCAGCAACCGGCGCCGCCGGTCCTGCGCTGAAGCTCGCCTACCGGGTCGCCGCGCCGGAGGATCTGCTGGCCGAAGGACTCCGCTTTCCCGTCATCACCGCCCTCGAAGTGATCGAGCACGCGGCCGACCCGGCGCGGTTCGTGGCCACCCTGGCGGGGCTGCTCGCGCCGGGCGGGCTGCTCGTGCTCTCGACCCTGAACCGTACCGCGGCGTCCTTCGCCGCGGCCAAGCTCGGGGCGGAATATGTGCTGCGGTGGCTGCCGGTGGGCACGCATGACTGGCGGCGGTTCGTGACGCCGGCCGAGCTCGGGGCGCTGGTCCGCGCCGCGGGGCTGCGCGTGAGCGACGTGACCGGGCTGGCCCCGGCCGGGCTTTCGGGCGGCTGGCGGAGCGGGACGGGAACCGGGGTGAACTACCTGCTGGCGGCGCGCGGCTGACCCGGGTCAAAGCGCAACGCTCTTATTGCGAACCCTGTTGCACGGTGGCGGCGGCGGGTCGAGCGGCAGCGGGCCGGGTTCGGCTTCCCCGCCTCGTGCCGGCGCAAAGAAGCACAGGGGTTTCAACCGCAGATGTACGCTGATACACGCAGATGCCCCGTGCGGATCCCGGCCGACCTCGCGCGACCGAGGATGCTGCCGGCCGGCCGGTCCGCTCGGACCATCTGCGTGCATCAGCGTACATCTGCGGTTGAATGATTCTTCTGCCCAGCCTCTCATCAACAGGGTTCGCAATAAGAGCGAAGCGCAAGAAAACGCGCCTGTCCGGTGGGCATTCCGGCAGCCGGTTCTCACTCAGCCGTCGGCGCGCGGCACCCAGGGGATGCGGGAGAAGCCGATCCCCTCTTCGGCCAGCGCCTCGGCCTGGTCCGGCGTGGTCTCGCCGTAGATACCGCGGGAGGGGGCCTCGCCGCTATGGATGCGGCGGGCCTCTTCGGCGAAGCGGGGGCCGACGTAGTCGCAGCTCCGCTCCACCTCGCCGCGCAGCTTCTGCAGCATGGTGCGCACGTGGTCGGGGATCGGACCGGCGAGCACGCCTTGCGGTCCTTCCGGGCCGGCCGTGGGGGCGACCGAGGCGGACGGCGCCGACTCGCCGGTTGCGGGCTCGGACGGAGCCGCGACCGGCGGCGCCTCCCCGGAGGGCGGCCCCGCTGGCCGCCGGCCCAGTGCCGGGGCCATCAGCGCGCGGCTGATCTTCGTGTCGCCGCAGGCCGGGCATTCGATGAGCCGGCGCGCGGCCTGCCGCTCGAACCCGGCACTGTCCTTGAACCAGCCGTCGAACTCGTGGTCCCGGCTGCACCGTACCTGGTAGTGGATCATGGTCGCAACCCGCGCACCCCTGTTGCCGCGCCGCAACAGCTGTGTGCGGCGCCGGTACCAATCTGGCACTCCTGATGGGACAGTGCCAGATGGGAGAGTGCCAAAGGCAAGGAAACCGATCGCCGCACGGGACAGCGCCGAGCGAGCCCGGCCGCCGCCCGGATCCCGGACCCGCTCATGCGCCGGCGGGACGGTCGGCCAGCAGCGGATCGAGCCGCCCCGCCCGATCGAGCGCCAGCAGGTCGTCGCAGCCGCCCACATGCCGCCCGCCGATGAAAATCTGCGGCACCGTGCTGCGCCCGCCGGAGCGGCGCATCGCCTCCTCCCGCTCGGGACTGCCATGCGGCGCACTGATCTCCCGCACCGGCACTCCCTTCTCGCCCAGCAGGCGCAGCGCGCGGGAACAATAGGGGCACCAGGGCTGGGTATAGATTTCGATCTCGGGCATCACTCACTTCTCCTGACGCGAAAATCTCGGAGCAGCGGCCGCGGGACGCAAGGGCGCGGCGAAGGCCGAGCGCCTCTGCTTTCGCAGGGCTGATCCTGCGCCCGGTCGGGTCAGCTCGACTTTCCGCATTTTTGCGGCGTCGCGAGGTCGTCTGGCGACCCGGCTGCCGATCGGAACCGCGCGATGATGACGGGGCTCGTGCCGCCGCGATCCAGCAAGTTTTTCGCCACGGAGGAAGGGCGGAGGGCCACGGAGGGCCACGGGAGTCGCAGCGGTTGGTCATGGCCGGGGACCTGACCGATCGCGACGTGGCGGAGCCGCGATCGACCCGACCGCTGCGACTCCCGTGGCCCTTCGCGCTTCCTCCGTGGTAGAATCCTGGCGATTTCGTGAACCGCACGATCGGCGCGGCCGGTGCGTCGGGATCGCGCCAACCGCGGCCATCGTCAGCCCGCAGGGTCCGCGCCATAGCCACGGCGCCGGGCGTGCGCGGACGCAGCGACCGCCGGGGAGGGCGGCCGCAGGACCGGACATCCGGAACGTCGCGCTCGGGAAAACGCCGGATTTATCAATGTCCCGGCAAGCCCCCGACAGAGTCGAAATCCCCGCCGGATCGCCAAACCGCGGCGTGGAGACTTTCTGCCTCGCCGCCCGAAATGCGGAAAGTCGAGCTCAGGCCGCCCGTCCCATCTCCAGGAATTTCTCCGCGCGGCGCGCGATCAGGGTCGCCGGATCGAGCATCAGCAGCGGTTCGAGCGCCGCGCCGATCGCCTCGCCCACGGCGTGGAGCGTCGCCTCCGGGTCGCGCTGGGCACCGCCCAGGGGTTCGGCGATCACCTGATCGACGAGGCGCAGCCGGTGCAGGTCGTCGGCGGTGAGCCGCAACGCCTCGGCCGCCGCCGGTGCCGCCGCCGCATCCCGCCACAGGATCGAGGCGCAGCCTTCCGGGGAGATGACGGAATAGACCGCGTGTTCCAGCATCAGCACCCGGTCGCCGGCCGCCAGCGCGATCGCGCCGCCCGAGCCGCCCTCCCCGATGATCGTCGCCACCACGGGCACGGGGGCGCCCAGGCAGGCCTCGATCGCGCGCGCGATTGCCTCGGCCTGGCCGCGCGCCTCCGCATCGATGCCGGGGAAGGCGCCGGGGGTGTCGACGAAGCTCAGCACCGGCAGGGCGAAGCGGCCGGCGAGTTCGATCAGCCGGCGCGCCTTGCGGTAGCCCTCCGGCCGGGCCATGCCGAAATTATGCCGCACCCGGCTTTCGGTATCGGACCCGCGCTCGGTGCCGAGCACCATCACCGGCCGGCCCCGGAAGCGGCCCATGCCGCCCAGCAGCGCGGTGTCGTCGGCGAAGGCACGATCGCCGGCGAGGGGGATGAAATCCGTGATCAGCGCGGCGATGTAGGCCCCCGCTCGCGGCCGGTCCGGATGGCGCGCGACCTGCACCTTCTGCCAGGGGGTGAGCCTGGCATAGGTGGCGCGCAACTGGCGCTCGGCCTTTTCGGTCAGGCGCGCCACCTCGTCGGCGATATTGATCCCGCCGGGCTCGGTCATGTGCCGCAACTCGTCGATCTTGCTTTCGAGTTCGGCGACGGGTTTTTCGAAATCGAGGAACTGGCGCATGGCTGGGGCGGCTTTAGCACACATGGCGGCCCCGCCAAGGGCGGCCAGGGCAATCGCTCGAACGTCCGGCGTCGTCCCCTTGTATCTCGAATATCTGCGAGAACCGCTTCGGGCCGGCGGGACAGCCGCTTGGCTGTGGGGGGAGCGGGGGGTGGGCCGGGTCGGCCTGGAGGCCTCCGGCGGCTACGAACGGGGTGTGATGGATGGCCTGGCGGGCGGCGGGATCGAGGTCTGCCGCTGCAACGCGTTGCAGGTGCGCCGGTTTGCGCAGGCGCAGGGCCGGCACGCCAAGAACGACCGGGCGGATGCGCGGGTGATGGCGCGGTTCACCGCGACCATGATCGATACCGTGCCGGCGCTGCGTCGGTGCGAGCTTGACCCGCTGGTCGAACACCTGGCGCTGCGGCGGCGCCTGGTCGGCTGGATCGGCGACTGCGCCAACCAGTTGGAGCCGCTGCGCACGCCCGCGCTGCGCCGGCAGGTCCTGCGGACGCAAGCCGGCTTCGAGCGCCAACGGAAGGCGCTCGATGCCAAGCTGGCGGCGCTGATCGAAGCGAGCGCGGACTGGCGCGAGCGCGCCCGCCGGCTGCGCACCGTGCCCGGTGTCGGGCCGGTGCTGGCGGCGGCGCTGGTGGCGCTGCTGCCCGAACTCGGCACCTTGTCGCGCCGGGCGATCGCCAGCCTGGTCGGCGTCGCACCGTTCGACGACGACAGCGCCGGACGGCACGGCACGCGCCATATCCAGGGCGGGCGCGCGGTGGTGCGGGAGGTGCTCTACATGGCGGCCCTGACGGCGCGACGCTACCATCCGGACATCGCCGCCTTCGCCGAGCGGCTGGCCGGCAGGAAGCCGAAGGTCATCCTGCTCGCCTGCATGCGCAAGCTGCTGGTCACCCTGAACGCCATGCTGCGCGGCGCGCAGCGTCATTGACCGCCCCGACCACAGGGGGCACACTCGACCAGGCGAACGCGAAAAAAGCGAAACAAAAAACACGGTTGCTCTCCCGCCCGGCGGGAGAGGTGAAAGAGCGGCCCGTTCAGCCGCGGCGGCGGGATTTCCAGCGCAGCACGGGCAGCACGAGGCGTACCAGCGCGGGCACCGTACGCGGCTGGCGCAGCCGCGGATCGTAGCCGGCCAGGCGGCGGTCGTTCTCGGCCAGACAGATCGCCATCAGCTCCGCGGGGTCGACGTCGCCGCCCACCGCGCTCGCGCCGTCGACGGTGAAATTGGCGTTCTCCTTCTCCCCCGCGCTCACGTCGCGGGCGAGGCCGATGCGCTCGCGGATCAGGTAGACCCATACCCCGAGCGTCTTGAGCGCGAACCACGGCCGCCGCCACAGCGGCATCGTGCGCTTGTGCCAGGCGATCCAGTTCACGAAGAACAGGATGTGGCGGCCTTCCTCCTGGATCACCGGCTCGAACGTCTCGACCAGCTCGGGGGGGAAGAAGCCGGAACGGCGGGCAAGCTCGAACAGGCCGAAGGCGAAGAAGCTATCGATGCACTCGGAGTAGCCGGTGATCATGAAGCCCCATTCGGGATCCTTCGGCTCGACGTATTCGGGCTCGGGTTCGAGCTGGATGCCGTAGGCTTCGACCAGGCGGGACAGGACCTCCTTGTGGCGGCCTTCCTCGAAAGCCATCAGCTCGAACGCCTCGCGCAGGACCGGAATACCGACCCGGCGGGCGTAGCTCAGGATGCGCAGCCGCGCGCGGCCCTCGGTCTGCACCGCGATGTCCCAGATCGGCAGGGTGACGAGGCGGGTGCGCGCCGCGTCGTCGAGCTGCGGCCAGTCGATCACCGCCGGGCGGTAGGGATTGAACGTGTCGAGCAGCATGCGCGAGAGCATCGCCACCTGCTCGTCCGGCGGCGGCGCGGCTTCGGTGGTGGCCTGGTAGCGCCAATGGCGGGCGGCGCGATCGGCCGCCTCGATCGCTTGGGGGCTGGGCATCCGGTTCGCCTTCTGCTCGATCCGAGGCCGGCAGATGGGCCGGATGACGGTATCGTGCAAGCGCAACCGGCGCGGGCTGAGGATCGCGGCGGGGACGTGGCGGTGCCGCCGCGCCGGTGTACACTGGTTGGGGCGCTTGAGGCGCGCGGAGGGGCCGCGCAGCGGCTGACACCGCCGCCGCCCGCGGGTTTCACGGCCCTGACGGCGCGGTCAGCGGCAACCGGACCGTGCACCGTCGCAAATGTACACCCGCTGGGGCGAACGGGGCGCCGGCGTACGCCGGGCACATGCTTCGCCGACCGGTGGCACCCGCCGCGCCAAGCCGGGCGCGCCACCACCTACTTCCGGAAGGGACGACAACGATGACCGACCCATTGCCCGCGCTCAGCCTGGTCGCCGTCCCGGGACGTCGCCGCCGCACCGTCGAGCTCGCGCGCGAGATCGAGCGCCGCGGCTTCGCGGGCCTCTTTACCCCGAGCCTGTTTGGCACCCTCTCGCTGTCCGACGCGCTGGCCTGGACCACCGAGCGCATCGTCTTCGGCCCGGCGATCGCACCGATCTACGCCCGCTCCGTGCTGGATTTCGCGCAATCGGCGGCGTTCCTGCACGAGGTCTCCGGGGGGCGGTTCCGGTTGGGCGTCGGCGTGGCGCACCCGCCGTCGCAGCGGCGGATGGGCGTGCAGGCGGGCCGGCCGCTCGCCGACATGCGCGACTTCGTCACCCGGCTGCGCGCGGTCGAAGGGGTCGGGCCGCTGCCGCCCGTGATCCTCGCGGCGCTGCGGCGGCGGATGGTCGCGCTCGCCGGGGAAATCGCCGAGGGCGTCGTGTTCGCCAATGCCGCGCGCAACCACATGGCAACCTCGCTCGCCGCCCTGCCGCCGGAACGCCGGGCCGATGCCGGCTTCTTCATCGGCGCCATGATCCCGACCTGCATCAGTGCCGAT
Organism: uncultured Pseudomonadota bacterium; assembly: GCA_963832525.1. GTDB lineage: Bacteria > Pseudomonadota > Alphaproteobacteria > Acetobacterales > Acetobacteraceae > JAJZVS01. The sequence goes on along the minus strand of CAWHUC010000004.1, from coordinate 2,659,419 downwards.
ATCGACGCCGCGCGCGCGGTGAACCGCCGTTCGCTCACCGGCTACGCGATGATGCCGAACTATCGCAACTACTGGAGGGAAGCCGGGTTCGAAGCCGAGATGGCGGCGGTGGACGCAGCACTCGCCGCCGAGCGGCCGGCCGACGTGCCGGCCTGCCTGACCGACCGATGGCTCGACCAGGTAAGCCTCGCGGGACCGGCCGGGAAAGTGCGCGAAGGCGTGGCGGCCTGGCGCGAAGCGGGGGTGCGCACGCCGATCCTGGTGCCGTCCTCCACCACGGGGGGGCAGTTGCGCGCGCTCGAGGAGATGTTCGCCGCCTTCGCGGACTGAGGCGGTCGCGCAGCCGTGCAATGGACGCGCGCGCGGGGCGCGGGTACACGCGGCGGGACGATCCCCCACCCCGTCCCGCCAGGAGAACGCGGCTGACCCCGGACCACGTCGCCTTGCTGCACCATGCGGGCTACGGCGCGGTCGCCCTCGCCGTCGGGATCGAGAGCATCGGCATCCCGTTTCCCGGCGAGACGACCCTGATCGCCGCGGCGCTATATGCGGGGGCGACGCATAAGCTGAATATCTGGATCGTGATCGCGAGCGCCTCGTTCGGCGCCATCGCCGGCGACAACATCGGCTTCTGGCTGGGGCGCGAGTTCGGGCTGTGGCTGCTGCTGCGGTTCGGGCGCTATGTGCGGATCACCGAGCGCCGCATCCGGCTCGGCCAGTACTTGTTCCGGCGGCATGGCGGCAAGGTGGTGTTCTTCGGCCGTTTCGTCGCCGTGCTGCGCGCGCTGGCGGCGTTCCTTGCGGGTACGAACCGGATGACCTGGCCGCGGTTCCTGCTGTTCAATGCGGCGGGCGGGATCGTCTGGTCGGGGCTGTACGGCGGCGGGGCATATGTGTTCGGCAGCCGGATCAAGCACCTGCTCGGGCCGGTGGGGATCGGCCTCGGCGTGCTGGCGGTGGCGCTGGCGATCGTCGGGCTGGTGTTCGTCCGCCGCCACGAGGAGCAACTGGCGGACGCGGCGGAGCGCGCCATGCCCGGGCCCGTGTTTCCGCAGCACGGCGGCGCGAAGGGCGCGCGCCGGTAGGGGCGGACCGACCGCCCCGGCGGGGGCCGCCCGCCGATCCAGCGCCCGGAAGCACCGGTCGTCAATCCGACGAATCGCGCTCCAGCACGGCGATGATCTCATGCGCCTGGCAGCTGCGCCCCCACCTCCGCCCCGTCATCTCGCGGAGAATGCCAAGCCGCAGCAACGCGGCGATGCCGCCATTGGCCGCCTGGGCGGACACGCCGAGGGCCTGCCGCGCCGAGGCCACAGTCTGCACCGGAGCACCAAGGAATACATCCAGAAGCCTCCTGGCGGCTGCATCGGCCCGCAGATGGGCCGTCCGTTCCTGCCAGTCGTCGCGAACCCCCAGGAGTGCCTTGGCGGTCGCCTGCTCGGTCCTGGCGGCTTCCGCGACACCGGTCAGGAAGAACTGCAACCAGGGGGCCCACTCTCCCCGGAGCTGCACGTCGGCCAGGCGGTCGTAGTAGAGGCGCTGCCTCGATTTGAGATAGCCCGCCAGATAGAGCGGCGGCAGGCCCTCGGCCGCCAGCATCAAAGGCGGCAGCAATCTTCCAACGCGGCCGTTGCCGTCGCCGAATGGGTGGATGGCCTCGAATTGCGCGTGTGCAACCGCCATGCGGAGCGGGAGCGCCATCTGGGCCGGGCTCTCGGGATCCGCCAGCAGGAACCTCTCCAGGTTCAGCAGGCAGCCTTCGATGTGGCTTGCGGGCGGCGGGACAAGGGTTGCGTCCTCGATGCGGCGACCGCCAATCCAGACCTGCCCTCTTCTCCATTCGCCCGGCCCTTCGGGGTGCGGGTAGCTGGTCCCTGTCAGCAGCACGCGGTGAAGGTCGCGGATGAGGGCGAGCATCAGGTGCCGTGGGCCTCCCCGGGTCCGAACGGCACGGAGGCCGTGCGCGAGCGCGCGGACATACCCGAAGGTCACCGCCGCGTCGCCCGGCAGGTCTGCATCGGAACCCGTGGCCTCGTATTCGAGGAGCTGTGTCAGGTCGGTCCGGGTGCCCTCGATCTGTGACGACAGGACCGCCTCGCGGCGTTCCAGGCTGCGCGTGATGAGGTCGGGATGCGGCAGTCGTCCCGCAACCGCGGCGGTCGCGGCAAGGGCCTTCTCGGCGGCCAGAAGCGGCCCGAGAACCTCCCGTGCGTCGATTTCACGGGGAGCCGGAGGCGGAACCAGCGCCTTGACGTGCGGGTATCCCGGAACCGGGACCAGGCGTCTGCGGCGATCGGGGGAAAGGTCGGAAGCTCGCACGACGAACCTTGAAAAGCTGCCTGGGTTATTTCAAGGATAGGCGCATTATCATGATAATCAAGGATAGTGAGAGAAGCTTGGTTTCAGACCTGGGACGCCAGAAGCAGGCGCCGGCGGCGGACCGCTACGCCGCCCCGTACCCTCCGCCGCCCGGCGTTTCGATCACGAACGCATCACCCGGCGCGAGATCCGCCCGCGCGGTACCGGACAGCGCCTCCCGCGACCCGTCCGCGCGTTCCACCCATTGCCGCCCGGCCGCGCCGTCCGCCCCGCCGGCCAGCCCGAACGGGGCCACATTGCGGCGCGAGGCGACGATCACCGCCGTCATCGGCTTGAGGAAGCGGATCCGCCGCACCGACCCGTCCCCGCCGTGCCAGCGCCCGGCGCCGCCCGAGCCGCGGCGGATGGCGAAGTCCTCCAGCCGCACCGGGTAGCGCAGTTCCAGCACTTCGGGGTCCGTCATGCGCGTGTTGGTCATGTGCGTCTGGATCGCCGAGGTGCCGTCGAAACCCGGCCCGGCGCCGGTGCCGCCGCAGATCGTTTCGTACGTACTGCCAGGTGGGATCGCCGAACAGGAAGTTGTTCATCGTCGCCTGCGAGCAGGCCATGGCGCCGAGCGCGCCGAACAGCGCATTGCACACCGCCTGCGACACCTCGGTATTGCCCGCAACCACCGCCGCCCCGGGGTACGGCGACAAGAACGATCCCGCCGGGATAACGATCTCCAACGGCTTGAGGCAGCCGTCGTTGAGCGGGATGTCGTCGCCCACCAGGCAGCGGAACACATAGAGCACCACCGAACGCGTGACCGCCGCCGGGGCGTTGAAATTGTTGCGGTCGCGCTGCGCCGCCGTGCCGGTGAAATCCACCTTCGCGGTGCGCGCCGCGCGATCGACGGTGACGGCGACGCGCAACGCCGCGCCGTCGTCCATCGTATAGTCGAAACGGCCGTCGCCGATACGCGAGATCACGCGGCGCACGCTTTCCTCGGCATTGTCCATCACGTGGCGCATGTAGGCCGCCACCGTGTCCCAGCCGTAGTGCGCAACCACCCGGCCAAGCTCCTGCACGCCCTTCTCGTTCGCCGCCACCTGCGCCTTGATGTCGGCGACGTTCACGTCCGGGCTGCGCGCCGGGTAGCGCGCGGCCCCGAGCAGCGCGCGCAATTCCGCCTCCCGGAAATGCCCGCCGTCCACCAGCAGGAAATCGTCGATCACCACGCCTTCCTCTTCGAGCGTGGTGGAGGCGGGCGGCGTGGAGCCCGGCGTGATGCCGCCGATATCGGCGTGGTGGCCGCGCGAGCCGACGAAGAACAGCAGCCGCGTGCCGGCGGTATCGAACACGGGCGTGATCACCGTCACGTCCGGCAGGTGGGTGCCGCCGTTGTAGGGGTTGTTCAGCGCCACCACGTCACCCGGTTTCAACGTACCGCGCCGATGCGCAAGGACGGTGCGCACGCTTTCGCCCATCGCGCCGAGATGCACCGGGATGTGCGGCGCGTTGGCGACCAGGGCACCGTCGGCATCGAACACGGCGCAGGAGAAATCGAGCCGCTCCTTGATGTTTACGCTCAGCGCCGTGTTCTGCAGCACCGCGCCCGTTTGTTCGGCGACGTTCATGAACAGGTTGTTGAACAGTTCGAGCAGGACGGGATCCGGCCGGCCGGTGCCGGCGACGACCCGGTCCGGCAGCGGCGCGATCCGGCGCAGCAGCATGTGGTCGCGCGGCGTGATCTCGGCCTGCCAGCCGGGTTCGACGACGGTGGTCGCATTCGCCTCGCGGATCAGCGCCGGGCCGGCGATGGTATCGCCCGCACCGAGCGCGGCGCGGTCGAACACCGGGGCATCGTGCGCGGTCCCGCCGCTGAACAGGGCGATCCGGTCGATCTCCGCCGGCGCCCCGTCCGCACGGACCGGCAGGTGCGCTTCCGCCACCGCCTCCCCCGCCGCGACCGCCTCCACCGCCACCGCCTGCACGGTCAGCGGGTGGTCGGGGGTGGCGAAGCCGAAGCGCGCACGGTGCGCGGCGGTGAAGTCCGCGACGATACGGTCGTGGTCGGTGAGCGGCACGATCAGCGCCGCCTCGGTACCGGTGTAGCAGACGTGCAGGCTGCGATGCGTGGCGATCTGTGCCGGATCGGCCCCCTGGGCGACGAGTGCGGCGGTGGCCTCGGCGGCCAGCCGATCGGCGAGCGCGGAGAGCGCCGGCATCGCGGCGGGATCGAGCGTGCGCTCCACCGCCTGCTCGCGCAGCGCGGCCTGGTCGGCGAGCCCCATCCCGTACGCCGACAGCACGCCGGCGAACGGATGCAGGAACACGGTCTGCATCCCGAGCGCATCCGCCACCAGACAGGCGTGCTGGCCGCCCGCACCGCCGAAGCAGGCGAGCGCGAAGGCTGCCGGATCGTGCCCTTTCTGCACCGAAACCTGCTTGATCGCGTTCGCCATGTTGGCAACCGCGATGCGCAGGAACCCCTCCGCCACTTCCTCCGGCGTGCGCGCGTGCCCGGTGGCGGCGGCGATCTCTTCGGCCAGGACGGCGAACTGCGTCGTGACCACGGCGCGGTCGAGCGGCAGGTCGCCGCCCGCGCCGAAGATCGCCGGGAAATGCGCGGGCTGGATCTTGCCGACGCAGACATTGGCGTCCGTCACCGTGAGCGGGCCGCCGCGGCGGTAGCAGGCGGGGCCGGGATCGGCGCCGGCGCTGTCCGGGCCGACCCGCATCCGCGCGCCGTCGAAATGCAGGATCGAGCCGCCGCCGGCGGCAACCGTGTTGATCGCCATCATCGGCGCACGCATGCGCACGCCGGCCACTTCGGTCTCGAACGCGCGTTCGAACGCACCGGCGTAGAGCGCGACGTCGGTCGAGGTGCCGCCCATGTCGAAGCCGATGATACGATCGAGCCCGGCCATCGCGGCGGTGCGCGCCGCGCCGACGATGCCGCCGGCGGGGCCGGAGAGGATCGCGTCCTTGCCCTGGAAACCATGCGCCTCGGCGAGCCCTCCGCTCGATTGCATGAAGAACAGGCGCACGCGGGCGAGTTCGCTCGCCACCTGGTCCACGTAGCGGCGCAGGATTGGCGAGAGATAGGCATCGACCACGGTGGTGTCGCCGCGCGGGACCAGGCGCAGCAGCGGGCTTGCCTCGTGGCTGGCCGAGACCTGGGCGAAGCCGCTCGCACGGGCGAGTGCTGCCAGGCGCTGCTCGTGGGCGGGGTATTTCCAGGCGTGCATCAGCACGATCGCGCAGGCGGCGATCCCGGCGGCACGGGCGGTGGCGAAGGCGGCGGCCGCGGCGGCTTCGTCGAGCGGTTCGATCTCCGCACCGTCGGCGCCGATGCGGCCCGGGATTTCCGCGACCTGCTCGTACAGCAGCGACGGCAGGGTGATCGCGAGGTCGAACAGCCGCGGGCGCGCCTGGTTGCCGATACGCAACGCATCAGCGAAGCCGCGATTGACGATCAGCAGGGTGCGCTCGCCCTTGCGCTCCAGCAGCGCGTTGGTGGCAACCGTGGTGCCCATCTTCACGGCGTCGATCGTGCCGGGCGGGATCGGCGCGTCGGCGGGCAGGCCGAGCACGGCGCGGATGCCGGCAATCGCGGCGTCGCGGTAGCGGCCGGGATTTTCCGACAGCAGCTTGTGGGTGGAAAGTGCCCCGTCCGGCGCGCGGGCGACGATGTCGGTGAAGGTGCCACCGCGATCGATCCAGAACTGCCACCCGGTCATGAGGGGTCCCCGCATGTTGCAATGCGGTGAATACGGGCAGGGCCGGCCGGGGGCAAGCGCGGCGGGTCGGGCGGGGGGCCGCACCGGTGCCAGGGCAATCGGGTGAACCGGAGAATTGCCGACTTCACCTCTCCCGCGTTGCGGGAGAGGTGATACGCTGGAGCTGTGCCGGATTGGGCTGGCCCGGTACCTGGCGGTGTTGAACGGGGGCGAACGCGCCTCTAGTCTGCACGGTCGAAACCGGGAGGCCGCAGACCATGGACGCCACCGACATCGCACGCCTCGCTCGCCCGCACGGACTGCCGTTCCGGATCGCCAGGATCGGCCATGTTGCCTTGCACGTCGCCGACGTCGCGCGCTCGGCCCGCTTCTACACCGAAGTGCTGGGGTTCGAGGTGTCGGATGCCTACGGCGAGGACATGATCCCGGGCGGCGCCGCCTTCCTGCGCTGCAACACCGACCATCACGGCATCGCCCTGTTCCGCGCCGACGGAACCCCCGGCGCCGGCCTGCACCATGTCGCCTTCGAGGTCGGCAGCCTCGGCGAAGTGCTGCGCGCGCGCGAACACCTGCGCCGCCACGACGTGCCGATCACCTTCGAGGGCCGCCGCCGCGCCGGCTGCCAGATCGCGGTTGAATTCCGCGACCCCGACGGGCACTGGCTGGAAATCTACTGGAACATCGACCAGGTCGGCAGCGACGGGCGCGTCCGTCCACCTTCGGAGTGGAAAGGCGTCGCCGGCATCGAAGCCGCCATCGCCGATCCGGTGCGCGGCCAGGACACATCGTTGCCTGATTGACATGGAACCGCATCGGGTCACCGCCGGTCCGCTCGATATCGCGTATCTGGAAAGCGGGCCGCCGGACGGGCCGGCGGCGATCCTGTTGCACGGATTCCCCGATGATGCGCTGGCGTATGAAGAAGTGGCGCCGGTGCTCGCGGGTGCGGGGATGCGCGTGCTGGTGCCGTATCTGCGCGGCTACGGGGCGACGAGGTTCCGCGATCCGACCACCCCGCGATCCGGCCAGCAGGCAGCGTTGGCGGCGGATGTCGTGGCGTTCATGGATGCGCTCGGGATCGGCCGCGCGGTGCTCGGCGGCTACGACTGGGGCGGGCGCGCGGCCTGCATCGTCGCCGCGCTGTGGCCGGAACGGGTGCGCGGGCTGGTGAGCGCCGGCTACATGATCCAGGACATCAGGCAGGCGGGCCGGCCGGCCACGCCGACGCAGGAACTGCGCTACTGGTACCAGTGGTATTTCCAGACCGAGCGCGGGCGCGCCGGGCTGGCCGCGTATCGCACCGAGATCGCGCGGCTGCTGTGGCGGATGTGGTCGCCCGACTGGGCGTTCGACGATGCGACCTTCGCCCGCACCGCGGCGAGCTTCGACAACTCCGACTTCGTCGATGTCGCCATCCAGTCCTACCGCCATCGTTACGGCAACGCGCCAGGCGATCCGGAATTCGAACCGATCGAGCGACGCCTGGCGGCGGCACCGCCGATCCCGGTCCCGAGCGTGCTCCTGCACGGCGAGACGGACGGCGTGACCCCTGCCCCCGACCCGGCGAGCGAGGCCGCGCATTTCACCGGCCCGATGCGCCGGCGGACCCTTCCCCGGGTCGGCCATTTCCTCCCGCGGGAAGCGCCGCAGGCGATGGCCGCGGCGATGGCGGAAGCCGCAAGGATGCGCGGGTGAACCGGCGCCGGCGACCCTACGCCCAGAGCGCCCGGGACGTCGCCGTGTCGGGCGGGTAGACCGCCACCGGCTTGCCGTCCTGCCACTGCACGATCACCAGGGTCGCCCCGACCCGCTGGCCCTTGGCATCGAACTGCCAGCCGATGCCCCGGAAAATACAGCGCCGGACCGTCGGTGATGTCGATCGTGCGCAGGCCCTGCGCGATGCCCTCCCTGGTTGCGGCGGCGCCGTGTTCCAGCAGGTAGCGCAGCAGCATGATGTGCCCGTAGGCGAAGATCAACTCCTGCCCCATCCACGCTTCCTTCGTGCGCCGGATAAAGCGTTCCACCAGCGGACCGGTTCCCGGACCCGGCCAGTTGGTCACCACCGCCATCATCCCCTGCACGATGTCGGCACCCGTTGTCTGCACCACTTCCGGCGCGACCATGTGCCCGCCCTCGGTCAGGGCCGGCAGGTGCGACGACAAGCCGAACTCGTGCAGCGCGTCCAGCATCAGCTTGTCGTCCGGCACGTTCGATGACGCCAGCAGCAGGAAATCCGCATGCGCCGACCGCAGCGGCTGCACCAGGCCCGACGCGTCGGCGAGCGGCGGCGTGTAGGTCTCGTCCAGGACGAGCTTGAGGCCGAGGTCCTTCAGCACATGCGCGCGCAGCGGCTTCGTGAAGCTGACCGAGGCCGCGGTGTTGTCGCCGATGATCGCCACCCGGACGGGATGCTTGCCGGCGGCGCGCGCCATGGCGAGCAGCGCCGGCACGGTATGCGCCGCCTGGTAGGACGCCGGTGCGGACGTATCGAACACGTAGCGGAATCCACGTGCCGTGATCGCATCGGAATAGCCGTGCGTGAGCCAGGGCAGCCTCGCCCGCTCGCTGACTTCCGTGGCCGCCAGGGTGAAGGTGGACAGCCAGCAGCCGAGCGCGGCCATCAGCTCGGGATGGTCGGCGATCATGCGGGTGGCGCCGTCCTTCGCGCGCTCCGCGGTGTCCTGGGTGTCGTAGGGAACCAGCGCCAGCTTCGCCCCGCCGAGCGCCTTGATGCCGCCGGCGGCGTTCACGTCGTCGATCGCCATTTCGGCGCCGAGCCGTTCCAGGATGCCCTCGCGCGCCCAGGGGCCGGTGAAGGGCATCAGCATGCCGATCTTCACCTCCTTTCCCGCCGCCTGCGCGGGCCGCGCCAGCGCCGCGGCGCCGGAAGCAAGACCAAGACCGAGGGCCGCCCTGCGGCCGATCGTCGTCGTGCCGGACATTGTTCGTTCCCTCCCTGTTGCCCGCACGCGAGCCGGCGCGGGATGCGGCTACGTCTCCTTCGGTCGGTTCGTTCCCGTTTCAGTGACGCGGCGCGCCTTCCCTGTGGTCTTCCAGAAGACGCAGCCGGATGACACCGGCGCCCGCGGATCGTGCGGGTCGCGAACCGGGCGGGGAAGGCGCGCGCGCATGCTCAGGTCGGCCAGACGGCCTTGCCGACCGCCATGTCCTCGGGGAAGACCGTGACCGGCCGGCCGCCCTGCCATTGCACGATGACGAGCTCGGCGCCGACACGACGGCCCTTGGCGTCGAACTGCAAGTGATGGCCGGGGAAATAGATCGCCGGGCCGTCGGTGATGTCCATGCTCCGGATCGCGTCGGCCACCTTCTCCCGGTTCGCCGCCCCAGCCTTGTTCAGCGCCCAGGCCAGGATCTGCACGTGCGCATAGGCGAAGATCTCGTTATGCCCGAACCACGGGTTGCCCGTGCGCTTCACGTAGCGCGCGGACAGCGCGTTCAGGTCCTTGCCCGGCCAGTTGGCGAGCCCGATCATGATGTCCTGCAGGATCGCGGGCCCCGTGGTCTTCACGAGCTCCGGCACCGCCCAGTGCCCGCCGTTGCCGATCAGCGGCATCTTGCTGCCGGGCATGCCGTATTCGCTGAACGTGTCGGCGAGCAGCTTGTCGTCGCCGCTGGCGGTGGAGAGCAGCAGCACGAAATCCGGATGCGCCGCCCGCACGGGCTGCACCAGGGTGGTCGCATCGGACAGCGGCGGGGTGTAGATCTCGTCGACCACCGCGGTAAGTTTTTCGTCTTTCAGGATATGGGACTTGATCGGCTTCAGGAAGCTGACGGAGGCGGCGGTGTTGTCGCCGACGATCGCGACCTTGGTCGGCCGCTTACCGGTGGTGTCCTGCGCCAGTTTCATCAGGATCGGCACGATCTGGTCGGCCTGCGCGTTGGCGGTGGGCGAGGTCTGGAAGATGTAATGGAATCCGCGGTCGGTGATCGCGTCGGAATAGGACAACGTCAGCCAGGGCAGCTTGGCCCGCTCCGTCACCTCGGTGACCGCGAGGGTGAAGGTGGACAGCCAGCAGCCCATGCCGCCCACCAGGTTCGGGTGCTCCGACAGCATGCGCTGCGCCGCATCCTTGGCGGTCTCGGCGGTGGCACCGGTGTCGATGATGAGCAGCTTGAGCTTGGCGCCGCCGAGCGAGCGGATGCCGCCCGCCTTGTTCACATCGTCGATTGCCATCAGCGCGCCGGCGCGCTCCAGAATGCCCTGCTCGGCCCAGGGGCCGGACAGCGGCACGAGCAGCGCGATCTCGACCTCCGCCGGCGCTGCGACGGCGCGGGACGCGCCCGCGAGCGCCGCCGCGCCGCCGAGGCTGAGCGCCGTTCGCCGTCCGATCGTTGGTGTTCTCATATGGTGTTCCTCCCGTTCTTGTTTCATGCCTCGCCGAGACCCAAGTAGGACCGCCGGACACGATCGTCCGCCAGCAGGGTCTCGTACGGTCCTTCCAGCACCATCCGACCGGTTTCCAGCACGTAGCCGCGGTCGGACAGTTCCAAAGCTTCCGCCACCCGCTGTTCCACCAGCAGGATGGCGAGCCCGTCTTCCTTGTGGATCTGGGCGATGCGCTCGAAGATCGCCTCGGTCACCGCCGGCGCCAGGCCCATCGAGGGTTCGTCCAGCATCAGCAGGCGCGGGGCGGAGGCGAGGCCGCGGCCGATCGCCAACATCTGCTGCTCGCCGCCCGACAGGGTGCCGGCGAGCTGGCCGGACCGTTCCGCCAGGATCGGAAACAAGGTGTGGATGCGTTCCAATGTGTGCGCCCAGCGCGCGCGGCCGGCGGCAGGATAGGCGCCCATCTCCAGGTTCTCGCGCACGGTGAGCGTGCGGAACACCTGCCGCCCCTCCGGCACATGCGCGATGCCGAGATGCGCGCGCGCCGAGGCCGGCCTGGTCAGCAACGGCGCGCCGTCCCAGGAGACGCTGCCGCCGGTGGGCGGCACGATGCCGCAGATCGTCTTGAACAGGGTCGTCTTCCCGGCCCCGTTCGGCCCCACCACGGTGACGAACTGGCCCGGTGCGACCGCAAGCGACACGCCCTGCAAGGCGCGCAGCCCGCCGTAGGAGACCGACAGGTCGCGCACCTCAAGCATGCTGGCGGGCCAGGAACTTGGAGCCGAGATACGCCTCGATCACCGCCGGATTCTCCATCACCGCATGCGGCGCGCCTTCCGCCAGCACCCTGCCGTGGTCGAGCACCAGGAAACGATCCGCGAGACGCAGCATCGCGTGCATCGTGTGCTCGATGATGACGATGGTGATGCCGCGTTCGCGTAAGCCGCGCAGCACGGCGAGCACCTCGTCGCATTCCTCCCGCCCCAGCCCGGCGAGGGTTTCGTCCAGCAGCAGCAGGCGCGGCCCGCCGGCGAGCGCGCGGGCGAGTTCCATCAGCCGCAGGCCCTTGTTGGTCAGTTCCCCGGCCGGACGCGCGGCGCGATCGGCCAGCCCCACCGCCTCCAGCGCCGCTTCCGCCGCGCCCGCCGCCGCCACGTCGTCGAGGCCGGCGCCATAGGCGCCGACGATCACGTTCTCCAGCAAAGAGAGGCGCGGGAAGCTGCGCACGACCTGGAAGGTGCGCCCGACGCCGCGGCGCGCGACCTGGTGCACCTTGCGCCCGCGCAGCTCGTCCCCAGCAAGCAGGGCGGCGCCGGCATCGGCGCGCAGCACGCCATTCAGCAGGTTGAACAGGGTTGTCTTGCCGGCGCCGTTGGGGCCGATGATGCCGAGGATCTCGCCCGAGCGGACACTGAAGGTCACGTCCTGGACGGCGCGCAGGCCGCCGAAGGATTTCGACAAGCCGCGCACGTCGAGCAACGTCGCCCCGTCGGCCGGCACGACGGGCGGCGGCGCGCGTGCGCGGATCGGTGGGAGCACGGCGGCACGGCGGAAGAAACGGTCACGGAACGTCCAGAACAGGCCCTCCGGCGCAGCCAGCATGATCGTGATGATGGCGACGCCGTAGACGACGCCCTGGATGCCGGGGATGATGTTGCCGAGCTTCGCGTTCAGGGTCTCGGCGAGCGGGATCAGGATGACGGCGCCGATCGCCGGGCCCCAGGCGGTGGCAACGCCGCCGAACAGGGTCACCACCAGCGCCTGCGCGGAGACGATCACGCTGAACACGGAATCCGGCGTCACGATCAGCAGCACGCAAGCATACATCCCGCCTGCCGCGGCGGCGATCGCGCCGCTCGCGACCATCCCGCGCATCTTCCATCGCCAGGTGTCGAGCCCGGCCGCTTCCGCCGCCAGCTCGTTCTGGCGGATCGCGAGCAGGGCGAGGCCGAAGCGCGAATTCTCCACCAGCATCCCGGCGATCATGGCGGCAACGAACAGCCCGATCGCGACCAGGGTGGAGAGCAGTGGATTGTTGAATTGCAGGAACAGCGCCGGATGGTCCCGGTGCATCGGCAGCGGCACTTCCTGGAAGCCGAGGTATTCCAGCACGTAGAGAATCGCCAGCGGATAGGCGAGCATGGAGAGCGCGAAATAATGCCCGCGCAGCCGGAACGTCGGCAGCCCGATCAGCCCGCCCGCCAGCGCGCCCACCACCATGCCGAGCGGAATCCCAAGCCAGGGCGTGAGATTCCAATAGACCAGCGCCAGGGTCACGACATAGGCGCCAATGCCGAAGAACGCGGCATGGCCGAACGAAACGAGCCCGCTCATGCCGGAAAACAGGTTCCACCCGAGCCCGAGCACCGCCCAGATCGGCACCAGGGTCAGCATGAGCTGGTAGTAGCTGTTGTGGACCGAAAGCGCGAGCGCGACGTAGACCACGGCGACCACCGCCAGCGCGATGCCATCCCGCCGCAGCCGTGCGCCGCCTCCGACCCGCATCAGGCGCGTTCCGCCGAGCGGCCGAACAGACCCTCGGGCCGCAGGCCGACGATCAGCAGGAAGACGACGAAGATCGCCGCATTCTGCAATTGCGGCGGCAGTACGAGCGCCGAGACCTGCTGCACGAAGCCGACCGTCAGCCCGCCCCAGAAGGCACCCAGGATGCTGCCCATGCCGCCCAGCACGACGCCGGAATACATGATGATGACGTAATCGAGCCCGACGAACGGGGTGAACGTCAGATACGTCGCCATCAGCCCGCCGGCGATCGCGGTGATCCCGGCGCCGAGGCCGAAGGCGATCCGGTAGGCCCGATCGACGTCGATGCCCATGTAGGTCGCCGCGATCGGGTTGTCCGCCGCCGCGCGCAGCGATTTGCCGAGCCGCGTACGCTCCATCACCAGCCACAGCAGCACCGCGACCACGATCGCGACCGCGCAGGAATAGACGCGCGCCTGATTCAGGAACAGCAGCGCATCGCCCGGGAACGGCCCCAGGATGAAGGCGCGGGCAGAGAGCGGCGTCAGCACGCTCTGCGGCGTGGAGCCGAATACGATCAGCCCGCCGTTCTGCAGGATCAACGAAATCCCCAAGGTGACGATAAGCTGGCCGAAGCCGCCGGTCTCGGTGCGGGAGGCGATGGAAAGCCCGGAGACGTGGGAGATCAGGAACCGGTGCAGCAATGCCCCGCCGGCGAACAGCACCGGCCCGGCCAGCAGCGCGGCGACGAAGGGCCCGATATAAGGCCCCAGGATGCCGAGTGCCACGAACCCGCCCACCAGGTAGAGGCTGACATACATGCCGAGCATCAGAAGCTCGCCCTGAGCGAAGTTCACGACCTTCATGATGCCGAAGATCAGGCCGAGGCCGATGCACATCAGGCCGTACAGGCAACCGATGATGAGCCCCGCCGCGACGGCGTTCAGGACGTTCTCGACCAATGCGCCTCCCCGCCCCGACGCGGTCGCCGGTGGCACGATTATGCCGGCAACGACCACCCGCCGGGCAGCCGCCGCAGGTGCCGGGGCGGTTCTCCCCCCACGGCACGGCACCATCTTGCCCTACGCCCCAGCCGGACGCCACCCCCATCGCGCGCAGGCCGCCGGCGGCCGTGCGACGGGCTGCGTTCCCGCGGATCCCGGCGTCGATGCACGTCATCGATGAAAACGATCACCCTGCATCGCCAGTCCGCTGCACTTGACGATCTCCCGGGCACGTTTCTACGGTCGGGTCATGCACGCCGCACGCGGCGCGAACAAGAAGCCGGGAGACCGCCGCGTGGACGATGCCTGCCTGAGCGAAGCGGCGGATGCGATTCCGAGCGAAGCGGCGGATGCGATCCTGGCGCGCCTGGAAACGACGGCCCTGCGCACGACCAGCGCCTGCGGTGCCGGGCGGATGGTCTGGCGCACCTGGGGCGCCGGGCCGCCGCTCGTGCTGCTGCACGGCGGCAGCGGCTCCTGGCGGCACTGGGTGCGCAACATCGATGCCTTCGCGCGTGACCACCGGGTGATCGCGCCCGATCTGCCCGGGCTTGGAGAATCGGACCTGCCGCCGCACCCGGACGATGCGCGCGCGATGGCGCGGATCCTGGCGGACGGCCTGGCCGGTCTGGTGGGCGCGGGGGAACGTTACGATCTTGCCGGATTTTCCTTCGGCGGCGTGATGGCCGGCTGCCTGGCAGCGCAGGAGGGGGCGCGCGTGCGCAGCCTGACGATCGTCGGTTCGGGCGGGCTCGGCACGCCGCGCGCGGCGGTGGAGCTGGTGAAAGTGCGCCATCTGGCGGGCGAGGAACGGATCGCGGCGCATCGGACCAACCTGGCGCGGCTTATGATTGCCGATCCGGCGCGGATCGATGCGCTGGCGCTGGCGATCCAGGATTGGAACACGCGGCATTCGCGGCTGAAGACGCCGCAGATCTCGCGCGGGACGTGGCTCGCGGAAGCGCTGCCTGCGGTGCGCTGCCCGGTGGCGGGTATCTGGGGCAGCCGCGATGCGCCGTCGCTGCCCGATATCGGCGCGCGCGAACGGGCATTGCGGGCGCTGCGGCCGGAGCTGCGGTTCCGGCTGATCGACGGCGCCGGGCATTGGGTGGCGTACGAGCAGGCGGCGGCCTTCAACGCGGCGCTTGCCGAGCTGATGGCAGGCGCTGCCTGATCAGGCGGGCGCGACGCGTCGCCGCATCGATTCCATTTCGTTCACGACGAGACTTACCCCCATCCCGGTCGAGCCGGACCGGGACCGGGAAGGGCGCGACGGCAAGCGGCGCCGGGTTACGGGTGCGCGGAGGTGCCGGATTCGTGCTGCTTCGTTTCACTTGCAGGGGCATGTCCTCCCCGGGCGGTGCCGCCCAGGATCGCGAGCGCCGCCACCCCGCAGACGATCGCGGCGTCGCCGATGTTGAACACGTACCACGACCAGCCGAACGCATGGGCACGGATGAAATCGACCACTGCGCCGTAGTGCAGCCGATCGGTCACGTTGCCCAGAGCGCCGCCGGCGATGGCGCCGAGCGCGACGGCGGTCGAGATGCTGTCCGTGCGCCGCAGCCAGGCCACAAGGCCGACGACGATCGCGAGGGCCAACGCCGCCAGGATGGCGACGCTCCAGCGGCCGTTGCCGGTAAGCAGGCCGAACGTGACGCCACGGTTCCAGACCATGGTGAGATCGAGCACCGGCAGCACGCGCACGTCGCCCAGGCGCGGCAGGTCCAGCCCGTGCAGGATCCAGTATTTGCTGCCCTGGTCGGCGGCGTAGACAATCAGGCCGACCACGGCGCCGAGTGCGGTGAGGCGGTTGCGCCGGGTCACGCTTCGGTCGTGCGGCAGACGAGGCCGGAGTCGACCGCGTCGGCGCAGCGGACGCAGAGGGTCGGGTGGGCCGGGTTCTGGCCGACTTCTTCGAGCACTCGCCAGCAGCGGGCGCATTTGGCGCCGGGGGCCTTGTCCGCGTCCACCGCAACGTGCGGCAGCGCATCGAGCATCGGGGCTGCCGGGTGGTCGGACCGGTGGCTCCGCTCGGTCTCGGCGCGACCGAGGAATTCTGCAACTGGCAGGAGGTCGACCTTGGAAACGATCAACAGCTCTGCCCAATCGTCAGCGCTCAAATATGCAAGCTGCGGCTCGGGCAAGCCCATCCTGACGGACGCCTGAAGAGACGATCCAATTTCGCCGCCGGCGCGCATCGCTTCCAGACGGGCAGTTGCCATTCGGCGAATGACCCGAATTCCATCCCACTTCTCCGCCAGCACCGGATCGCGCCACGCCTCCGGCAGTTCCGGGAACAAGTGTAGGTGCACGCTGTCCTCGTCCCCGAACCGCGCGCACCACGCCTCCTCCGCCGTGAAGCACAGCACCGGGGCAAGCCAGGTTGCCAGGCAGCGGTGCAGGTGATCCAGCACCGTCCGCGCCGCCCGCCGGCGGGGGCTGTCCGGGCGGTCGCAATACAGCGCGTCCTTGCGGATATCGAAATAGAACGCCGACAGATCAGTGGCACAGAAATTGTGCAACTCGGGATAGACGCCGGTCCAGTCGTAGCTCGCGACCGCGGCGCGCACGCGAACATCAAGCTCAGTCAACCGGTGCAGCACCCAGCGTTCCAGCTCCGGCATGTCGGCGTACGGGATGGTTTCAGCCTCGTCGAACCCGTCCAGCGCGCCCAGCAGCCAGCGCAGCGTATTGCGCAGCCGGCGGTACAGCTCCGCTTCCTGCTTCAGGATTTCCGGACCGATACGCAAATCCTCGGTGGTGTCCGACATCATCACCCAGAGCCGCAGGATATCGGCGCCGTATTGTTTCTCCACCGCCTCCGGCGCCACCACGTTGCCGAGCGATTTCGACATCTTCCGCCCCTGCTCGTCGGTGACGAACCCGTGCGTCAGGATCGCCTTGAACGGCGCCCGCCCGCGGGTGCCGATCGCCTCCAGCAGGGAGGAATGGAACCAGCCGCGATGCTGGTCGGACCCTTCCAGATAGAGATCGGCCGGCCAGGGCAGCCCGCGCGCCTCCAACGTGAAGGCGTGGGTCGAGCCGGACTCGAACCAGACGTCGACGATGTCGCGTACCTGCTCATAGGCGTCCGGATCGCGATCCGGCCCCAGGAAACGCGAGGGAGGCGATGCGTACCACGCATCCGCGCCCTCGGCAGTGAACGCCGCCACGATGCGCGCAACCACGTCGGGATCGCGCAGCGGCTCGCCGGTGCGGCGATCGACGAACACCGGGATCGGCACGCCCCAGGCGCGTTGGCGGCTGATGCACCAGTCGGGCCGTGCGGCGACCATCGAGCCGATGCGGTTGCGCCCGGCGTCGGGGACGAAAACGGTGGCGGCGATCGCTTCCAGCGCCTTGTCGCGGATGCGTTCGGGCCCGTCCATGCGGATGAACCATTGCGGCGTCGCACGGAAAATGAGCGGCGCCCTCGACCGCCAGGAATGCGGATAGGAATGCACCAGGCTCCCGCGCGCCAGCAGGCCGCCCGCCGCCGCCAGCGCGGTGCAGACCGGATCGGCGGCCTTGTAGACATGCACGCCGGCGAAGCCCGGCACCCAGGCGTTGAACGTGCCGTCGGGGCCGACCGTGTCGGGGATTTCGATCCCATGCGCGCGGCCGAGCTGGAAATCCTCCTCGCCGTGGCCGGGCGCGATATGGACGAAGCCGGTGCCCGCCTCCGTGGTGACGAAATCGCCGAACAGCAGCGGCACATCGTGGTCGTAGCCGCGCCCGCGCAGCGGATGCGCACATACCACACCGGCGAGTTCCGCACCCGGCAGCACGCGGAGCACGTGATGGGTGGCGACCTTCGTCTCGGTCAGGAATCCCGGCAGCAGGTGCAGCGCGACCAGCAGCCGGTCACCGGCGCGCACCAGAGATCCTTCCGCGGCGGCATCGACATGGATCAGCGCGTACTCGATCGCCTCTCCGGCAGCGATGGCACGGTTGCCGGGCATGGTCCAGGGCGTGGTGGTCCAGATCACGATCGCTGCGTCGGCCAGATCGGCGGCGGGGGCCGTGACGATCGGAAAGCGCACCCAGATCGTCGTGCTGGTATGGTCGTGGTATTCGATCTCGGCTTCCGCCAGCGCGGTCTTCTCCACCGGCGACCACATCACCGGGCGCAGGCCGCGATACAGCGCGCCGTTCAGCAGGAACTTGCAGATCTCCCCGGCGATCGCGGCTTCGGACGGATGGTCCATGGTGGCGTAGCGCTCGGCCCAGGCGCCTTCGACGCCGAGGCGGCGGAACTCGTCCTTCTGCACCGCCATCCAGTGCGCGGCGTAGGCGCGGCACTCGGCGCGGAAATCGAGCAGCGGGACGGCGTCCTTGTCGCGGCCGCGGGCGCGGTACTCTTCCTCGATCTTCCACTCGATCGGCAGGCCGTGGCAGTCCCAGCCGGGGATATACAGCGCGTCGAACCCGGCCATCTGGCGGGTGCGGTTGATGACGTCCTTCAGGATCTTGTTCAGCGCAGTGCCGATATGGATGTTGCCGTTCGCGTATGGCGGGCCGTCGTGCAGGATGAACAGCGGGCGCCCGCGCGCCTGCACGCGCATCCGCCCCCACAAATCCATCGCCTCCCAGCGGGCGAGCAGCGCGGGCTCGCGCTTCGGCAGGTCGGCGCGCATGGGAAAGGACGTGCGCGGCAGGAACACGGTGTCGCGGTAGTCGCGCGGCTTGGTATCGGTGGGGCTGTCCATCGGGTATCTCTGGCCGGGTCCGGCACGGCGGCCGGAGAAGGAGAAGGCGGCGCCGCGCCGGGCGGCGGGCAAGGGAACGGACCCGGCGCTCTCAGCGAGAGGCCGGGAGGATAATTCGCCCCTTCATTCGCCCCCGGCGCGGACCCGTGCTCATGGCGCGACTAATGGAAGCGCCCGGCCCCCGGGTCAAGGCCGGGGCGGGATCGCCCCCGCTCGGGCGCGGCCGCGGCGCTGCCGATTTCGCTTTGCCCCGGGTCGGCGCGGCGTGCTACTGATACGGAATAACTTTCCTGTGTCCATCGCCCGTCGATGGCAGCCGACGCCGTTTTCCCGGGGCCCGCCATGCCCCGGTCCGGTGCCTTGCTTCGCCTCCCGTCGCTCCGTTTGCACCCGTCGCCGTGCTTGCAACCGTAGCACCACCCGGCCCTGGCCGCCCCGTCACCTTGCCCGCAAAAGGTCCCGATGCCCGCACGAAGCTCGGCCCTTCGCTTCTTCCCCGATGACGGGGCATCGGTGGCGCCCTGGGCGTATCGGCTAATTGCCGCCACCGTGGCGCACCGGGTGGTGCGCGCGGCGATGCTGGCCTGCGTCGGGCTGCTCTGCGCCTTCCTTGCCTGGAAGGCGACCGACAACCAGCTCACGCAGACCTTCTTCGGCCTCGATCCGCATGACAGCATCCGCCGCTTCCTCGCCGGCACAGAGGCCCGACCGTTCGCCTATCGGCTGTTCACGCCGGCGCTGATCCGGCTGGCGCAGGATGGGCTGCACATCCCCGAACTGGCGCGCGCGGGCCCGGACTTCCTGGCGCGCAAGGTGCCGCTGATCTGCGCCCGGTACGGGGCCGGCCGCGAATCATCGTGCAACAACATCGTCGCCTATTTCTTCGTCGGCTGGTGGCTCTACCTGGGCTTTCTGGTCACCATGTTCGCGCTCGCCCGGCGTCTGTTCCGGGGCAGCATCATCCTGGGTGCAGCGACAGTCTATCTCGCGTTCGCGCTGGTGAACGCGATCATCCTGCGGCACCTGTCGCACACCTACGACTGGGGCACCCTGCTGTTCAGCGCACTGTTCCTCTGGTGCCTGCTGACGGAGCGGCCGGTGCTGTTCACCCTGCTGATGCCGATCGCTTCCTGCAACAAGGAAACCGCCGTCCTCTACGCGCTGGCGTTCCTGCTCGCCAACCTCGACCGGCTGCCGTTGCGGCGGACCCTGTCGCTCTTCGCGCTGCAGATCGCCGGTTTCATCGTGGTCTACGGCGGGGCGCGGCTCTATTTCGCGCACAACCCGGGCTCCTGGATGGAAATCCACCTGCGCGGGCAGATCTATCTGTTCACCGAGCACATCGACCTCGGGCTGCTGTTCGGCCTGCTGGGCGCGGTGGTGCTGGCGTTCTACCGGTTTCCCGACAAGCATCCGGTGCTGCGCGCCTCCTGCATCATCCTGCTGCCGTGGGCGGCGCTGTTCCTGGTCGGTGCGGTGCCGCGGGAAATCCGCGACACGTTCGAGATCCTGCCGCTGCTCGTGCTGATGACCATGCAGTCCCTGGTGGCGCTGGTTTCCGGCCACGCCGCACCGGCACGGGAGGCATGAGCGTGAGCGCGCTCGATGCCCTCACAGCCGCGCCCGGCGAACTGCCGCCCGCCGATGTGGCGCCGGCCGAACGACCGTCGTCCGAACCGGCGCCATCCGAGCCGGGATCGGCCGAACCACCATCGGCAGATCGGACCGCCGCCGAGGCCTGGACGTGCCCGCTGGTCGTCGACCTCGACGGCACCCTGATCCGCAGCGACACATTGAGCGAGGGCGTCGCTACACTTGCGCGCGACTGGCGGCTGGTGCCGGCGCTCGGCCTGCTGCTCACCGCCGGGCGTGCCGCCTTCAAGCGCCGCATCGCTGAACTCGCCCCGCCCGCCGCCGCCCTGCTGCCGTACAACGCGCCGCTGCTCGCCTATCTGCAGGCGCAGAAGGCGGCCGGCCGGCAACTCGTGCTCGCCACCGCCGCCGATCGTGCCGTGGCCGACGCCGTCGCGCGCGAGCTCGGCCTGTTCGACGAGGTCATCGCCTCCGACGGCGCCACCAACTTCAAGGGCGCGACGAAGGCGCGGGCGCTGGTCGCGCGGTTCGGCGCCGGCGGTTTCGCCTACGCCGGCGACAGCCGCGCCGATCTCGCGGTCTGGCAGGAAGCCGCCGCCGCGGTCCTGGTGAACGTCCGCCCGGCCGTCGCCGCGGAGGTCCGCGCGCGCATCCCGGTGGAACTCGCCATCGCCGACCGCCCGCCGCCGCTGGCCGCGCTGTGGCAGGCGATGCGGCCGCACCAATGGGTGAAGAACCTGCTCGTCATGGTGCCGCTGCTCACCGCGCATGCCTATGGCGATCCGCTTGCGTGGCGCGGCGCGGTGCTGACCTTCTGGGCGTTCTGCGCCATCGCCTCGGCGTTCTACCTGTTCAACGACCTGGTCGATCTTGCCGCCGACCGGGCACACCGGCGCAAGCGCAGGCGCGCCTTCGCCAGCGGCCGGGTCTCCATCGCGGCGGGCGGCGCGCTGGCGGCGGTGCTGCTGGCGGTCGGCACCGTGTTCGCACTGAGCGCGCACGTGCCGATCGTGCTCGGGCTCTATGCCGTGACGACCGTCGCCTATTCGATGAAGCTCAAGGAACTGCCGCTCGTCGACGTGTTCTGTCTCGCCGGCCTCTATACCCTGCGCCTGTTCGGCGGCGGGACGGCAAGCGGGCATCCGGTCTCGCTCTGGCTGCTGGGTTTCTCGAGCTTCCTGTTCCTCAGCCTGGCGCTGGTGAAACGGGTCGAGGAGCTGACCGCGCCGACCACCGCCTCCGCAGCCCCGGTCGCCGGCCTGGCGCGGCGCGGCTACCTGCCGGCGGACGCGCCCCTGCTGCAGATGCTCGGCTGCGGCGCCTCCTTCGCCTCCTGCATCGTGCTTGCGCTGTTCGTGCAGCGCGAGGCGACCGCGAGCGACTACGCCTCGCCGGCGCTGCTCTGGGGCATGGTGCCGGTGTTCCTGTTCTGGCAATGCCGGCTGTGGCTCTCCACCGCGCGCGGCTACATGCACGACGACCCGATCATGTACGCGGCGCGCGACTGGGTGTCGTGGTCGGTGGGGGCGGTGCTGGTGCTGCTGGTCGTGCTCGCTCACTCGGTCGCGTGGTTTCCGGGCTGATCGGCCCCCATGCGCTCACTGCCCATGCACCCATCCGGGGAGCATACCACCCGCCTGTCCGGCTGGGGCCGCTTCCCGCGGCTCGATTGCCGGGTGCTCTCCCCCGACGGGCCGGACGCCGCGCTGGCCGCGATCGCGCACGAACCGAGCCTGATCGCCTTCGGCAACGGCCGCGCCTACGGCGACGCCGCGCTCAACCCCGACGCCACCTTGGCCATGCGCGCGTGCGCCGGGGTGGAGGCGTTCGATCCCGCCACCGGTCGCCTGACCTGTCTGGCCGGCACCCTGCTCGCCGACCTGATCGCCGATTTCGTCCCGCGCGGCTGGTTTCCCCCCGTCACCCCGGGAACCCGCTTCGTCACCGTCGGCGGCATGATCGCCGCCGACGTGCACGGCAAGAACCACCACCGCGCCGGCAGCTTCGACGCCCATGTCGCTTGGCTCGACCTCGCGCTGGCCGACGGCCGGACGCTGCGCTGCTCGGCCAGCGAGAACGCGGAGGTCTTCGCCGCCACCTGCGGCGGCATGGGGCTCACGGGCGTGATCCTGCGCGCGGCCTTCGCGATGATCCCGGTCGAAACCCGGCTGATCCGCCAGGAAACCCGGCGCGCCCCCGGGCTCGCGACCGTGATGGACCTGTTCGAGGCGACGCAGGACTGGACCTATTCAGTGGCCTGGATCGACTGCCTGAGCCGCGGGACAGCCCTCGGCCGCTCGGTGCTGAGCCTCGGCACGCACGCGACGGTCGCGGAGGCCTCCTCCGCGCCGCCGCCGCCGCCGCGCGCCCGCGCCCGGCGCATGACGTTCGACCTGCCTGGGTTCGCACTCAACCGCTGGAGCGTGCGGGCGTTCAACGCGCTCTACTACCGGGCCGGAAAGCCGGGCACGGCGCTGGTCGACCTGGAACCGTTCTTCTATCCGCTCGATGCCATCCTGGAGTGGAACCGCATCTATGGCCGCTCCGGCCTGTTCCAATACCAATGCGTGCTGCCGCTGGCAGCGAGCCGTGCCGGCCTGACCGCACTGCTCGGCCACATCGCCGCCAGCGGCGCGGGATCGTTCCTGTCGGTACTGAAGCGCTTTGGCAACGCACCAGGCCCCTGCCCCGGGCTGTTGTCGTTCCCGATGGAAGGCTACACCCTGGCGCTCGACTTCCGCGCGACCGAAACGAACCTGCGGCTGGCCACGGAACTCGATGCGATCGTCGCCGACCACGGCGGCCGGCTCTACCTGGCCAAGGACGCGCGCATGAACCCGAGCATGCTGCGCTTCTATCCGGGTCTGGAACGCTTTCGCGCCGTGCGGCACGCAATCGACCCCACCGGCAAGTTCGCCTCCGCCCAGTCGTGCCGGCTGGGGCTGTAAGGCCAAGGGGGCAGCGCCCCCTGGCCTTGCTACCGGCCCGCGAGGACGGCGCGGGCTTCCTGGACGTCGGCCGCGATTTGCGCGCGGAGGGCATCGAGGCCGGCGAAGCGCACTTCGGGGCGGAGGTAGGCGTGCAGGGCGACGGTCAGTTCGGCGCCGTAGAGGTCGCCGGTGAAGTCGAACAGGTTCACTTCCAGCCGGCTTTCGGGTCCTGCGTTCACGGTCGGCCGGCGGCCGATGTTGGCGGCGCCGCCGTAGGTTTTTCCGTCCGGCAGCCGGACCATGACGGCGTAGACGCCGCGGGCCGGTTCCAGGTGGCGGCCGAGGGCGATGTTGGCGGTGGGGAATCCGATCGTTCGTCCGCGGGCGTCGCCGTGCGCGACGGTGCCACGGATGGCCCAGTCGCGGCCGAGTTCCTCGGCGGCCCGTTCCGGATAGCCGTCCTGCAAGGCACGACGGATGCGGGTGGAGGACAGCGGGCCCTCGGCGTCGGCGAGCAGCGGGACGAGGGTGATGCCCATGCCGAGCCGCTCGGCACGTGCGGTCAGGAACGCGGTATCCCCCCCACGGCGGTGGCCGAAGGCGAAGTCGTGGCCGGAGACAAGATGGCGCGCGCCGAGGCCGGCGTGCAGCACTTCGGCCACGAAGGCTTCGGCGCTCATCAGGCTGAATTCGGAGGTGAAGGGGAGTTCGTACAGCAGGCCGACGCCGAGGGCGGCGAGCAGATCCGCGCGTTCGGCCGACAGGGTGAGGCGGAATGGCGGGTCGTCGGGGCGGAAGACTTCGCGCGGGTGCGGCTCGAAGGTGAGCACCGCGAGGGGGGCTTCGGGCCTGGCGGCGTGGGCGGCGCGGATCAATGCGGCGTGGCCGCGGTGGACGCCGTCGAAATTGCCGAGGGCGACCGTGGCACCGCGCGCCGCGGCCGGCAGGTCGCGCCAGTCGCGGAAGATGTGCATCAGCCGCGTGCGGGGACCTGGACCAGGGCCTCGCCCTCGATCACCACGTCCTCGCCGACCGTGCAGGTGGTCTTGAGGGTGGCGCGGTTCTTCTCGGGGTTGAGCGCGGTGATTTCCACCGTGGCGGTCACGGTGGCGCCGATCTTCACCGGGGCGCGGAAGCGCAGGGTCTGGCCCATGTAGATCGTGCCCGGGCCGGGCAGTTGCGTGCCGAGCACGGCGCTGATGAGCCCGGCCGACAGCATGCCGTGCGCGATGCGCTCGCCGAAGACGGACGCTTTCGCCGCCTCCGCATTGATATGCACAGGGTTGGTGTCGGTGGAGACGGCAGCATAGAGCAGGATGTCGGCCTCGGTGATGGTCTTGCCGAGGCTGGCGGTCTGGCCGATGGCCAGGTCTTCAAAGCAGGCGAGCGTGGTCATTATCCCGATCCGCGTTGCTGGCGCCCGGTTGTGCGGGATGGGGCGTGGCGGGTCAACCGCGCCCGGGAGGGTCTGTGGCGGTAGGTGCGCCGAGCAGGGCCTGGGCGGCGGGGGCGATGTCGCCCGTGGCGGTGAAGGCGGGGACGATCCGCACGCCGGCGCGTTCGGCGCCGGCGGCCATGACTTCCGAGATCATCGCGCGGCAGCCGGCGGCCCCGGCGTCCGCGCCTTGGGTGATCGGGAACAGCGCCGCCCGGCGGTGCGCCTGGCCGGCGGCATCGGGGCGCGGGATCAGGCGCTTGCGGGTGACGGCGTGGAAGAACTCGGCCAGCGACTGCTGGCGTGAGCGTGCAGTCGCCCAGCATTGCCTCCACGGTGGTGCCGCCGCCGCTCGCCGCGATATGGACAACCGCACGCCCGCGGCGGAAACAGGTCCCCTCCCCTCGCCGCCCCGGAGCCCCGCATGCCGCAGACCGAGACCGGCCTCGCCGAAGACCTTCTGGCCGAGCTTGCGCAGTGGGTGCGGCTGGAAACGCCCACCACGCATCCCGCTGCGGTGAACCGGCTGATGGATGTGGCGCAGGCGGAACTTGCCGCCGCCGGCGCGCTGATCATCCGCATCCCCGGCCGCGACGGGTTCGGCGATACCTTGGTGGCGCGCACGCCGGGGCCGGCGGCGCCGGACGGCAAGTCGATCCTGGTCTCGGGACATCTGGACACGGTGTGGGATCCGGGCACGATCGAGACGATGCCGTACCGGATCGACGGCGCCAAGGCGCACGGGCCGGGGATCTACGACATGAAGGCGGGTAGTTTCCTGGCGCTGCACGTGCTCCGCTCGATCCTGCGCCAGGGCGTTCCCACGCGGCGCCCGATCACCTTGCTGCTCACGCCCGATGAGGAAGTGGGCAGCCCGACGTCACGCGAACATATCGAGCGCGAGGCGGCCCGCGCCGCCTGCGTGCTGATCCCCGAACCCGCCGGCGCCGGCGGAGCCTGCGTGACCGCGCGCAAAGGTGTCGGCCGCTTCGTGCTGCGGGTGGAAGGGCGCGGCGCGCATGCGGGAAACGGGTTCGCCGACGGTGCCTCGGCGGTGGTGGAACTCGCGCATCAGATCCAGGCAATCCACGCGCTGGTCGATACCGGGCGCGGTATCACGTTGAACGCCGCGCCGGTCTGGGGCGGCACCAGGCCGAACGTGATTCCGCCCGAGGCCGGCTGCGAGATCGACCTGCGGGTCGCGACCGAAGCCGACGGCGTGGCGCTGGAAGCCGCGTTGGCCGGCCTGGTGGCCCGCACCCCGGGCTGCCGGGTCACGGTGGAGGGCGGGATGAACCGTCCGCCTTTCGCCGAAACCCCGGCGATCGCGGCGCTGTACGAAACCGCACGGGCGATCGCGGCGGGGGTCGGGATCGACCTGCCGAAACAAAGCCGCGGCGGCGGGTCGGACGGAAATTTCACCGCCGCGCTGGGGGTGCCGACACTCGATGGGCTCGGCTGCCCGGGCGGCGGAGCGCATGTGCTGAGCGAGCATATCCGCTGGAAGCAGCTCGCCCCACGCGCGGCGCTGCTGGCGGGGCTGCTGGAGACACTGGAGTAACGCCAGCCGCGCATCGCCTTTCGCGTGCAGGCCGATGCCGGTCATCGCGGGCGGAACAAAAGCGCATGGCGAAACGACTACCCGCCCGATGGGGCCGCCTGCCGGGCCGCCTGCCATAGCCCATGGGCACGGCGGCAGATGGTTGCCCAGGATTCCACCGGCAGGGACAGCGGCGTTTCGTCGCGGGACACGCCGAAATGGTCGATATAGCCGATCAGAAGTCCCGGGGCCGCCGCTTCCACCGTGCCGTCCGGATGGGCGGCGTCGGCGTAACGCACATAGAGCAGCGTGCCGGCGCCGTAATCGCGGACCGCACGGTGGATGCGTTCCAGTTCCGTATCCGTCAGATCGCGGAACGTAAACTTGTAGACGAAGATTTTCGTGTCCCCGCCAAGGTCCTCGATCAGCTTGCGGCGGAGGTAGCGCAGCCGGCGGCAGGCAGCGGCGAACATCGCTTCGGGGGGCACCTCCGCGGCCGGCACGAAGCTGTGCATCGCCATGTGGAAACGGCGGTCTCTTGTCACGTATTCGGACGGATCGCGATCGACGGCGACGGTGAGCTCGGTGTGTGCGGGATCGCCGACGCCAGCGAACCGGCATTCGAGCGCGGCAGCCAGATGGTCGGGCCCCAGGTCCGCCCAGCGCAGCAGGCCGAGCGGCTCGGCGCCGAACGCACGCTGGATGCCGCCGAACTCGCAGCCGAGCAAGGCGCCGCCCAAACTCTCGAACGCCATCATGGTGTCGTACATCGCCCGATCCGGGGCGGCGGTTTCCTCCGGCGCAGGCGATGCGACGGGGTCGTCGTCCCCGCCGCCCCCGGCCTCGCTGCCGAGCCGACGGAGGCGGGCCTCGAACAATCGGGTCTGGATATCCCGGTCGAGCGGAAAGCGACGCCGCGCCGCCTGCCAGCGACGCAGCGCCTCGGCATCATCGCCCCGACCGGCCGCGTCCGCGGCAAAAGCGGCATGCATGGCGGGATCGTCGGGAAACCGCGCCAGCCCCTCCGCCAGCACCGCCTCCGCTTCCGCGCCGCGGCCAAGCCGGCGCAGAACCGGCGGCGCGGACAGATAGCCGGCCGGCTGGTCCGGCACCCGCGCCCGCGCCTCGCGCCAGCGATCGGCGGCTTCCGCCCAGGCGCCCTGCTGCTCCGCCGCCCAGGCGTGCTCGTGCAACAAGCCCGCATGGTCGGGGAAACGAGCAAGCCCCTGCCCGATCAGCGCCGCCGCGGCAGCCATGTCCTGGCGTTCGCGCAGTGCCCAGGCGCCGCCGGCATAGCCAGCCGGATCGTCGGGAAAGCGGGCGCGGAATGCGCTCCAGCGGGCGACCGCCTCACCCCAGTCGCGGCGATGGTTGGCGAGGCCCGCATATTCGGCAGCAAGCGCGGGATCATCCCGAAAGCGGCCGATCGTATCACGCAACAAACCTTCCGCCGCGTCCAACCGGCCGAGGTGGCGCAGCGCGATCGCCGCATTCACCGCACCGGTCGCGAGGTCCGGAAAGCGGGCACGCACCACGTCCCATCGCACGAGCGCCTCCGCCCACTCGGCCCGCTCCTGTGCCAGCCGCGCGTAGGCCAGGAGCGGGCCGGGAACGTCGGGAAAACGACGCGCCGTCTCCGCCAGGAACCGCTCCGCCTCGGCCCGGCCGCCCTCCGCGAGAAGCGCGTTCGTCGTCGCCGCCAGGATCGTGTCGTCTGCCGCAAACCGCTCGCGGGCCGCCTCCCAGCGAAGCTGCGCCGCCCCCGTATCGCCGCGCTCGATGGCAAGGCGGACGTAATGCAGCGCAAGCGTGAGATCGCCCGGACACCGCACCACCCCACGCTCAACAATAGCCTCCGCCGCCGCGGCGCGGCCACTCTCCTCCAGCAACGCCGCAGCACGCAGATACCCGGCCGGGCAATCGGGAAACCGACGACGCCGATCCGCCCAGACAGCCAGCGCAGCCTCGATGTCCCCGCGCGCAAGAGCAGCCTCCGCCACTGCTCCTGGATCTTCGGGCTCAGTCATGGGCAGCTCCGACATCACCTCGCGGCGGTGCCTTATACCGGGCTGCTGACGAGTCAGGCACCGCCTAAAACCAAGGCCAGGGGGGCAGTGCCCCCTGGCCTTGGTTTCGTAGGCGCCGGACCCGTTGGCAGTCCGCGGATCAGTCCCCCGTGGCGGCGGTGGCGGCCAGCCTGGTGTCGCCGTCGGCGTTGATGTCTTCCAGGGACCGCTGCGCGGTTTCCGGAATGACGAACATCGTGCAGGCTGCGCCGACCAGCGACGTGGCGGCCAGCAGCCAGATCACGCCCTGCTCGCCCATCACGCCGAACAGCACCGGGAAGACGAAGGCAGAGAACGAGGCGCCGATGCGCCCGCCGACCACCGTGATCGCCTGCCCGATCGAGCGGATGCGGGTCGGGCTGACCTCCACGCCAAGGATCCCCGCCCCGGCCACCGTTCCGGGTCCGGCGACGATCATGATGTTATACAGCCCGAACAACCCGAGCCCGAGCGCTGGCGCCGCCATCGCCGCATCATGCAGCCAGGCGAACAGCGCCAGCGAGATTGCCGAGCCGGCGAAGCCGATCACGGTGAGCGGCTTGCGGCCGATGCGGTCGATCAGCGCGGCACCCAGGAACGCCGCCGGCAGGATGAACAGCACCGAAACCATCAGCGCGAAGATCGCCGGGCTGATGCCGAGGCTGTGGGCGATCAGCGACGGGCCGAACAGGATGCCCGAATAGATCACCACGTCGAACAGCATCCAGATCAGCGCCGCGCCGAAGATCGGCCCTGCATGCTCGGCGAACACCTGGCGGAACGGGCGCCGGTCGGCCAGCGGCGCCTGCGACGCGGGGGCGCCGGAGATGTGTTCCACCACCTGCGCCGCACCCGCCGCATCGCCGGCGAGGCGGGCGAGGAAGCGCGCCGTCTCCGGCATCTTGCGCCGCAGGTACAGCACCGACAGCGCCGGCACCGCGCCGAACGCGAGCACCAGCCGCCAGCGCAGGTCGGGCGAGATGCCACTGCCGATCAGCAGCAGCGAGAGCAACGCCGCGGCCAACGCGCCGGCCTGCCACATCACCCCGAAGCCGAGCGCGATCTTCCGGCCCCGGTTCGGCCTGTTGGCGTGCTCGGCCATGATGGTGGGCGAGAGCACGTAGTCCGCACCGACGCCGATACCGAGCACGAAGCGGATGCCGATCAGCCACCACAGGGTGGGGGCGAAAATCTGCGCGAAGGCCATCACCGCCATCAGCATCACGTCGTAGCCGTAGAATTTCTTGCGCCCGTTCTGCGCCAGCGGGCCGAAGATCAGCGCCCCCACCGCCGCGCCGACCAGCGCCGAGCCGGCCAGCGCGCCGCTCTCGAACCCGGTCAGGTGGCTCACCCCGAAGGAGGCGAGCACCAGCGGCAGCACGATGCCGATCGAAGCCAGGTCGTAACCGTCGGTGAACACCCCCATGCCGGTGGTGAACAACGCCAGCCAGTGGAAGCGCTTGAATTTCAGCTCGTCGATCGCGGCGAAAGATGAGGCCTCGGCCATCCCGGTCTCCTGTTGGTCCCGTTTGTGCGGCCCCTGTAGCCGCCGACCGTGGCGGGGCGGTTGCACTAACGTGAAGATTTCGATGACGGCCGCGCCGCTCGCGCCCCACGCGCGCGCCCTGCTACGCTGGCGCACCAGGAGAGCGGAGATCAGCGATGAGCGAATCGATCGAGCACGCGCGCGAGGGGATCGAACGCGCGCATCACGCGCATGAAGCGGAGGGCGACAGCTCCGACCGCTGGGTCGCCGTGCTGGTGGCGCTGTTCGCCGCCGCACTGGCGCTGGCCGAAGTGGGGGAAAAGGCCGCGCAGACCGAATTCCTGATGAACCACATCAGCATGACCGACGATTATGCGTATTATCAGGCGAAGAACCTGCGGGTGGTCTCGCTCGACAACACCGTCGCGATCCTGCAGAGCCTGCCCGACCACGCCGACCCGGCGGTGACGGCGCGGATCGCGCAGGCGCGGGCGACGCAGGCGGTGCTGAAGGACGATCCGCAGCATGGCAACGGAATGAAGCAGTTGCTGGTCACGGCGGCGCGGCACGAACACGCCGCCACCCATTCGTTGCACCGCGAGCATGCCTTCGCAGGTGCTGCGGGGGCATTGCAGATCGCGATCCTGCTTGCCTCGGTCTCGATCGTCACGCGCATGACGGCGCTGCGCTGGGGTGCGGGAGTGCTTGGCGCGGCGGCGATCGGCTTCGGGCTGCTGGTCTGGACCGGGGCGGTGTAGCGCGCCGTGCCCGGGAGGCGCGCGCCTCCCCCCGGGTCGGTGCGACGGCAGTTCTTCAGTGTGACATCAGAACCGGCAGGGTCATGTGCTGCAGCACCCCGCGGGTGACGCCGCCCAGGGTGAGCTCGCGCACCCGCGAGTGGCCATAGCCGCCCATCACCAGCAGATCGGCACCGAGATCGGCGACATAGCTCAGCAGCACGTCGGCCTCACTGATGGCGCCGTCGCTCACGGTGCGTGCGGCGGTCACCGACAGGCCGTGCCGGGCGAGATGGGTGGCGATCTCCGCCCCGGGGACCTCGGGTCCCTCCCCCGCGCCGGGGCGGACGATGCTCAGCACCGTGACCGCAGCCGCGGGATCGATCAGGTCCAGCGCGTCGCTCGCTGCCCGCGCGGCTTCGCGGGTCTCGCTCCAGGCGATCGCCACCTTGCGTCCGATGGTGGGGAAAGTCCCGGCATAGGGAACGATCAGCAGCGGCCGGCCGGCGGCGAGCAGCACGTCCTCGATCATGCCGCGGCCCGGCGGCGGGAGGCGGTGATCGGGATCGGCCTGGCCGATCACGGTAAGGTCGACGTGGCGGGCATGGAAGGCGATGGCGTCGGCCACCGGGCCGGCAGGGGCGCGCCAGTCGCCGCCGATCCCCTCGCGGCGGACGGCGTCGCGGAAGCCAGCCTCGATGGTTGCGGCCGTGTCCTTGGCCTGGCCCTGGAGCTGGTCGACGGCGGATTGCAGGGCCATCACCTCCGGATAGCCGCCGAGGACGAAGCCGAAATCGGCCGGCAGCAGGAGTTCGAGGGGGCAGAGGCCGGTGAGGTGGGCGCCATTGGCCCGCGCCAGCTCGATCGCGATGCCGAGCAGCACCTGGCTGCGCGGGGTGTTGTCGAGCACGACCTGAAGGTCTCGCAGTCGCATCTGGGTCTCCTTGTTCCGTTCCTCGCGCGCGCCGGCGGGCGCGAGACTTGTGTCCCGGCTTCGGACGCGCATCCGGCCCGAAGCGACCGGCTCGCGCATTGACCTGCGTCAATCCGGGGCGCGGTCTCCAGTCCCCGGTCCCTCTGCGCCCCCGCGGCAGGCTAATCCCGCCCGCCCGCCAGCGCGCCGGGGGTCAGGAAGCGGATCAGCCGTGCGCCGTCGGGCTGGCACCAGGGGCCGGGGATGGCGAATTCCGTCAGCGCGCTGGTGGGATAGCGGTCGGCGAGGCGGCGGGTGGCATCGCTCTGACTGGGTCCGGCCAGCCGTCGCGCGAGCTCGTGCAGGCCGGGGTTGTGGCCGATCAGCAGGACGCTACGCACGGTTTCGGTCACGTCGGCGAGCACGGCCTGAAGTGCGGCGGCGTCGGCGAGGTAGAGCGGGTCCAGGAACTCGACCAGGGGCGTGTCGTCCCAGGGTTCCAGCGCCGCCAGGGTCTGGCGTGTGCGCACCGCGGGGGAGACCAGGATCAGGTCCGGCACGAGGCCGAGGGCGCGCATCGCCCGTCGCACCGCCGCCGCATCGCGCCGCCCGCGCGGGGCGAGCGGGCGGTCGCGGTCCGGCAGGCCGGGGGTATCGCGGAGGGCTTTGGCGTGGCGGAGCAGCAGCAACTGATGCATGGGCGCGCAGTTTGCCACGCGGCGCCCGGATTGTCGTGGCCTGGGGGGGGGCGGGACGCTGCCGCACCCGGTTCGCCTCAGCCATCCGACCTGGCACGCGTGTATTCCCGCAGGCCGTCGTCCATATGCACCGGACGTGATGCGACACGAGACCCGTGCGGCACCGCCTGGCCGGTCTGCCCGGCAAGCTCTTTGTGCGGGACGACCGGCCGGGCGTACCGGCCGGGCCGCCACGGCTCGTACCTCAGAACTTGGAAACCCGCGTCTCCTTGCCGGTGATGAATTCGAGCAAGGCCGGCTTGCCTTCCTCGGTCTGCGCGATCCCGCGCTTGATCGCCGCCGCGATCTGCGACGGATCGGTCACCCGTTCGCCGTAGCCGCCGAACGCGCGCGCCATCGCCGCGTAGTCCCCCGAGATATCCGTGGAACGATACTTCTCGGTCGAGATCGGCATCACCTTCAACTCGATCGCCATCGAGAAATTGTTCAGCAGGATCGACAGGATCGGAATCCGCTCGCGCACCGCGGTCTCGAAATCCATCCCCGTAAAGCCGATCGCCGCATCGCCCCAGAGGTTGATGCAGAGCTTCTCCGGCCGCGCGAGCTTCGCCCCCATCGCGAGCCCGAGCCCCATGCCGAGCTGCGTCGTCTTGCCCCAGCCGATATACGACATCGGCTCGGTCGAGACCCAGAACGGCGAGATCTGGTCGCGCGGGCTGCCGGCGTCGTGGGTGATGATGGTGTTCAACGGATCGGTCGCCTGCATCAGCTCCCAGATTACCCGATAGGGCGACAGCGGGGTGTCGTTCGATTGCAGCAACGGCCGCCATTCGGCCATCCAGGCCTCGCGCACCTCGGTGATCTCACGCACCACGGCTGAATTGTCGCGCGGGGCCTTGATGGTCTGCGACAGCTCGCCGATCAGCGCTTCCAGCACCAGGCCGGCGTCACCCAGCAGGGCGGCGACCAGCGGCACGTCCTTGGCCAGGTGGTCGGGATCGAGCGTCGCCTGGATGATCTTCTTGCCCTTCGGGAACTTGATCCCGAAATTCGTCTCCGTGAACGAACAGCCGATGCCGATGATGAGGTCGGCATGGGTCACGAAATGGTGCACCGGCCCCGGCACCGCGTTGCCGCCGGAGCCGAGCGACAGCGGATGGTTCTCGGGGAACGAACTCTTGCCGCCGAGGCTCGTCGTCACCGGCGCACCCAGCAGTTCCGCGAAGCGGCGCAGCGGCGCCCAGGCCTCGGCCCATTGCACGCCGGTACCGGCGTAGATCACCGGCCGCTTCGCCGCCAGGATCGCTTGCGCCGCCCGGCGCACGTCGGCCGGATCGGGCGCGGTGCGTGCGCGCAGCACGGGGGTGTAGTCGAGCTCGCCGATCTCCTCGCCCCAGATGTCGGTCGGCACCTCGACGATGCAGGGCCCGCCGCGGCCGTTCTTGAGGCGCGAGAAGGCGCGCCGCATGGCGTTCGGCACTTCCGCCGGCACGATCGCCCATTCGGCGGATTTCGTCACCCCGCGCATCTCGCGCACGGCGCTGTAGTTGGGATCGATCCCGGCGATGCGGCGCGGATAGCCCTGCGGGATCACGAGCAGGGGCACGGACTCGCTGAACGCCTGTGCGACACCGCCGTAGGCGTTCTTGGTGCCCGGGCCGTGCTGGCAGCAGAAGGCGCCGACCTTGCGGCCCGAGGTCACGCGGGAGATGGCGTCGGCCATGTGCAGGCCGATCCGCTCCTGGCGCACGATGATCGGACGGATGTCGGCCTTGGCGGCGTATTCCAGCAGGTGGTTGACCGGATAGCCGCAGAGGATCTCGACCCCCTCGCGCTTCATGATCTCGGCAATCGCGTCACCGACCTTCATCGTTTTCCTCCACCCGTTATGGCCTGGGGCGGAAGGCTAGGACCGCCCCCCCTGGCTGGCAACCGCGCCGCGCCGGGCCGGCAGGGCATTCGGACGAACCTCCGGTCGTTCACCTCTCCCGCTTGGCGGGAGAGGTCGCCGTGCGCAGCACGGCGGGCGAGGGTGCGACGCATGGTTCCCTCACCCGATTCGCTGCGCGAACCGACCTCTCCCGCAGCGCGGGGGAGCGGCCGCTCGCGGCGATTTCCGGTTCACCCGGTTCCCCTGGCCCGGCGGGCAGAAGCGGGGCGGTGGACAGGCCTCCGGACCGCTGCCAATACCTGCGCCGTACCAGCCAATCGGAGACCGTCGCGTGTCCGCTCCCCGCATCGTCCCCGTCATCCTCTCCGGCGGCTCCGGCACCAGGCTGTGGCCGGTGTCGCGGGAGAGCTTCCCGAAGCAGCTCTGGCCGCTGATCTCGGAACGATCGCTGCTGCAGGAAACCGCGTTGCGCGCGCAAGGCCCGCATTTCGCCCCCCCGGTGGTGGTGTGCAACCAGGAGCACCGCTTCCTGATCGCCGAGCAGTTGCGTGCCGCCGGGGTGGATGGTGCACGCATCGTGCTGGAACCGGTCGGCCGCAACAGTGCCCCCGCGATCGCCGCGGCGGCGGTGCTGGTCGCGGAAACCGACCCCGACGCGGTGCTGTGGATGATGGCCGCAGACGCCGCGATCGCCGATGTCCCCGCGCTGCACCGGGCGCTGGAGGCCGCCGCCGCCGCCGCCATCGCCGGCCATGTGGTCACCTTCGGCGCCCGCCCTACCGCACCCGAAACCGGCTACGGCTACATCGAAGCCGATGCCGCGCTGCCCGGCCTTGCGGGGGTGCACGCGGTCGCCCGCTTCGTCGAAAAACCGGATGCCGCCAGCGCCGCAGCCCTGGTCGCCTCCGGGCGGCACCTGTGGAACAGCGGGATGTTCGTCTTCACCGCGGCCACCCTGATCGCCGAGTTGCAAACCCATGCGCCGGCGGTGCTGGCCGCGGTACGCGACGCGGTGGCGGGGCGCAAGGTGGACCTCGATTTCATCCGCCTGGGCGCCGAGGCGTTCGCCGCCTGCCCGTCGATCAGCATCGACTATGCGGTAGCGGAACGTACCGACCGCGCCGCGGTGGTGCCGGCCGAGCTCGGCTGGTCCGACGTCGGCAGTTGGACCGCGCTGTGGGAGCTGGGCGCGAAGGACGAAGCCGGCAACGTCGCGGTCGGCGACGTCGTGCTGGAAGGGGCAGAGAACTGCTACGTGCGCAGCGACGGCATGCTGGCCGCCGTGGTCGGGCTGCGCGACGCGGTGGTGGTGGTGACCGAGGACGCGGTGCTGGCGGCGCACCGCGGCCAGTCCCAGGACGTGAAGAAGCTGGTCGACCGGCTGCGCGCAGCGGGTCGGAAGGAGGCGATCGCACACAACCGCATGTACCGGCCCTGGGGGTTCTACGAATCGCTGATTTCCGGTGATCGCTTCCAGGTGAAACGGATTGTCGTGCACCCGGGCCAGAAGCTGTCGTTGCAGAAGCACTACCATCGCGCCGAGCACTGGGTGGTGGTGAGCGGCAGCGCCCTCGTCACCCGCAACGCCGAGGTGGTGCTGATGCAGGAGAATGAGAGCATCTATCTGCCGCTCGGCTGCGTGCACCGGCTGGAGAACCCGGGCAAGATCCCGCTGGCGCTGATCGAGGTGCAGTCGGGCGCCTATCTTGGGGAAGACGACATCGTGCGGCTGGAAGATACCTACGGGCGGTCCTGAGCGGTCCCGGATGAACGCGCGCAGGACGTTACGTTCGCGTCGGTGATCGGTACTGCGCCAGCGGATCCGGTGGTTCGCCATGGGCGCGGACACCAAGCCGGCCCAGCACCACCGTGCCTGGGTGGTGTTCGATCACGCCCATCCGCCCGGGCAACCGCCGGCGCTCCTGTTCGGCTGAGGAAAGAAGCTCTTTCTTTCCTCAGCCGAACAGGAGGCGAGAAGGGGTCAGAGCGTGAGAAACAATCGGACCTGTGAAAGAACGCCCGTTGTCATTGCTCGGGTTTTCAGGCGGCTTAGGCGGCCGACGAGCATTCTGTCACGAACTCTCAGGCCCGCGGCGGCACTACCCGGCCGGCCGCCACCGCGTCGCGCAGCACCGGATGCAGCGGCGGATTGGCGGCCACCACGTCGCCGCTCTCGCGCGGGTCGTCGCCGCCGTCGGGATCGGTCGCGTAGCCCCCCGCCTCCCGCACCAGCAGCAGCCCCGCGGCCATGTCCCACGGCTTCAGCCCCAGTTCCCAATACCCGTCGTACCGCCCCGCCGCGACCCAGGCGAGGTCGAGCGCCGCGGCACCGAACCGCCGGATCCCCGCCACCCGCGGCATCAGCCCGGCGAGAGTGCGGGTGAACGCCGCCCGGTTGGCCGGCGCGACGGCGGCGAACGGAATGCCGGTCGCGAACACCGCGTCCTTCAACTCCCGCCGTGCAGAGACCCGCAGCCGGCGCTCGTTCACGAACGCGCCGCCACCCTTCTCCGCCCAGAACATCTCGTCGGACGCCGGCGCGTAGACGAGGCCGGCGGCGATTTCCGACCCGCCGCCCTCCAGCCGCTTCTCGAGCCCGATCGAGATCGCCCAGTGCGGGATGCCGTGCAGGAAGTTCGTGGTCCCATCCAGCGGATCCACGACCCAGCGCCAGGTCCAGCGCTCCGAGCCCGAGGCACCGGATTCCTCCATCAGGAACGCGTAGCCCGGCCGCGCCTTGCCCAGCTCCTCGCGCAGGATCGCCTCCGAGCGCAGGTCGGCCTGGGAGACGAAATCGGACGGGCCCTTGATGCTGACCTGGAGCTGCTCGACCTCGTTGAAGTCGCGCAACAGCCGCTTCGCCGCTTTCTGCGCGGCGGTGGCCATCACGGTCAGATGGGGGGAAAGCCGGAAGGCCAAGCGCGGCTAGCCCTTGGCGCGTTCGACGTAGCTCGCGTCCTCAGTCTTCACCACCACCCGCTCCCCCGTCTCGATGAACGGCGGCACCGAGGTCTTGACGCCGTTGGAAAGCCTGGCGGGCTTGTAGGAGGACGCGGCGGTCTGGCCCTTCACCACCGGATCGGCCTCCACCACCTCCAGCACCACGGTCGCGGGCAGGTGGATGCCGACCGGCTCGCCTTCCACCAGGTCGACGGTCACGGGCATGTTGTCCTGCAGGAACGGCGCGGCGTCGCCGAGCAGCGCGAGCGGGATATGCGTCTGCTCGAACGTCTCGGGGTCCATCAGGACGATGTTGTCGCCGTCGGTGTACGAGTAGGTGTAGTCCTTCTCGTCGGTCGTCAGGCGTTCGACAGTGTCGGCGGTGCGCCAGCGCTCGTTCGTCTTGTTGCCGGATTTGAGGTCGCGCATCTCCACCTGGATGAAGGCGCCCCCCTTGCCAGGCGTGATGATCTGCTGCTTGAGCACGGTCCAGCGACGGCCCTCGTGCTCGATGACCTGACCGGCACGGATCAGGTTGGCCTGCTGCTTCATTCTCGCATTCCGGGTTCGGGAAGGGTGGAGGCTTCTAGCCCCCCGCACCGGGAGGGGCAAGTTGGCAGGGCCAGGGCGCCAAGGCAATCGGGCGAGCCTCCGGCGCGTCACCTCTCCCGCACTGCGGGAGAGGTGAAGGCGCCGCCCGCGGCAATTCTCCGGTTCACGCGATTGCCCTGGGCCAGGGGGCCCTGCGCCCCTGGCCTTGCCTACAGCATCCCGAGCGGCTGCTTGCGGCGCGGCGGCGGATGGGCGGCGTCGATCTCCGCGAGGTCTTCCGCCGTCAGGGCGATGTCCGCCGCCACGGCATTCTGTTGTACATGCGCCTCGGTCGCGGCTTTGGGGATCGAGATCGTCGCGCCGTCGCGCAGGCTCCAGGCGATCGCGATCTGGGCGGGGGTGGCGCCGTGGCGCCGTGCCACGGCGGCGAGCGCGGGGGAGCGCAGCAGCCGTCCCGCCTGGCCCAGCGGCGAATAGGCCATGATCGGCATCTTGTGCGCGCGGCACCAGGGCAGCAGATCGAACTCGATGCCGCGGTGATCGGGGTGGTACAGCACCTGGTTGGTGGCGCAGGCTGTGCCCGCCGGCAGGGCAGCCAGCTCCTCCATATCGTCGGTGTCGAAATTGGATACGCCCCAGTGGAGGATCTTCCCCGCCTCCCGCAGCCTCTCGAATGCCGCCACCGTTTCTTCCAACGGATGGCCGCCGCGCCAGTGCAGCAGGTAGAGGTCGATCCGGTCGGTACCGAGCCGTTTCAGGCTCCCCGCGCAGGCCTTGGCGACGCCGGCGGCCGAGGCGTTGTGCGGCAACACTTTGCTCACCAGGAACACGCTGTCGCGCGCGCCGGCGATCGCCTGCGCCACGATCCGCTCGGCGCCGCCGTCGCCATACATCTCGGCGGTGTCGATCAGGGTCAGGCCGTGCGCGATGCCGGCTCGCAGCGCCGCCACCTCGGCGGTCGCGTGAGCGCGGTTCTCGCCTATGTGCCAGGTGCCCTGGCCGAGCGCCGGAACCGAGGTGCCGTCCGGCAGGCGCACGGTGGGGATCATGCCGCGCGTTCCTCGGCAAGCCGGAGTAGGCGGAGGAAATTGCCGCCCCAGAGCAGCTCCAGCGCTGCCCGGTCGTAGCCGCGGCGGAGCAGCTCGGCGGTGACGTTCGGGCAGTCCCCGGCGTCGTTCCAGTCGCTGAACCCGCCGCCGCCGTCGAAATCGGACGAGATGCCGACATGCGCGATTCCGATCCGGTTCACCGCATAGTCGATGTGGTCGGCGAAATCCGCCACCGTTACCTGCTCCGGCCGCGCGTGCGGCTTCAGGAAGGCGGAGACGGCGGTGATCTGGATCAGGCCGCCCACGTCGGCGAGCACGTCGAGCTGGCCGTTCTCCATGTTGCGCGGATGCTCGCACAGGGCGGCGACGCAGGAATGGCTGGAGAACACGGGCGTGCGGGAGACCTCGGCCGCGTCCAGCATGGTGGCGCGGGAGACGTGCGCGACATCGACCAGCATGCCGAGCCGGTTCAGCTCCGCCACCGCCGCCCGGCCAAAGGCACTGAGCCCGCCGTGCTCGGCCGCACGCTCCCCCAGATCGGCGCGCGGGATGGCGGAATCGGCGAGCGCGTTGTGGCCGTTGTGGGTGAGGGTGAGGTAGCGCGCGCCGAGCGCCCGCAGGCGCGCCAGGCGGGAAAGGTCGGTGCCGATGGCGAAGCCGTTCTCCACCACCGGGATCACCGCCAGCACGCCGTCCCGGCGGGCACCGATCACGTCGTCGGCCGTCACGGTCAGGCGCGCCGGCAGGCCGGGAGCACCGGCGGCAAGGCGGTGGATCGCCGCCAGCATCGCCGTCGCGCGCTCGAACGCGGCGAGCTCGCTCGCCGGCGTGCGCGCGGCCTGCGGCACATAGGCCACGAAACAGCCGGCCGACAGGCCGCCGCGCCGCATCTTCGGCAGATCGACCTTGCGCGCACCGTCGCTAAACGGGTCCGGCCCGGTCGGCCAGGGAATGTCGATGTGCGTGTCGAGCGTCAGCAGGCTTTGGTGGAGGACAAGCGGGTCGATGGGGAGCGCGTCGTTCATGCCCGCAGGCTTGGCCGGCCGGGCGGCGGCGTCAAGCGAGAAAGCAAGGCCAGGAGGGCTCTGCCCCCCCCTGGCCTTAACTTTCTCCATGGCGCCGAGACCGGGCTATGGCACCTCGGTCGCGATTTCGATTCGCAGGAGGTCGACGGGGATCAGCCGGCCGTCGCGTTCCAGGTGCCAGAACGTCCAGCCGTTGCAGGATGGGGCGTTCTGTACGGCCGCGCCGACCTGGTGGATGGAGCCGCGGGCGGTGCCGGCGCTGATCGTGCCGTCGGCAGCGACGACGGCGCTGACCTGGCGCTGGCGATCGTAGAGTTTTGTTCCGGGCGGGACGAGCCCGCGTTCCACCAGGGTGCCGAAGGGGATGCGCGGCACTTCGCGCCGGCTGCGGGTGGTTGTCATGCCTTCTTCGGGGGCGGGGCGGGTGCCGCGGATGCGGCCCCAGGCGGCTTCCACGTAGGCAGGGTGGCGTTCGATGCCGATGAAGTGCCGGTGCAGGCGCTTTGCCACCACGCCGGTGGTGCCGGTGCCAAAGAACGGGTCGAGCACGATATCGCCCGGTGCGGTGGCGGCGAGCAGGGCGCGGTGCAGCAGCGCCTCGGGCTTCTGGGTCGGGTGCAGTTTCAGGCCGTGCTGGTTGCGCAGCCGTTCCGGACCGGTGCAGAGCGGGATGAACCAGTCGCTGCGCATCTGGATATCGTCGTTCAGCGCCTTCATCGCCTGGTAGTTGAAGCGGTGGCGGGAATCGCGCTGGCGGGCGGCCCAGATCAGGGTTTCGTGCGCGTTGGTGAAGCGCCGGCCGCGGAAGTTGGGCATCGGGTTGGCTTTGCGCCAGATCACGTCGTTCAGCACCCAGAAGCCGAGGTCCTGCAGGATCGCGCCGATGCGGAAGATGTTGTGGTAGGCGCCGATCACCCACAAGGTGCCGTCCTTGCGCAGCACCCGGCGGCATTCGCCGAGCCATTCGCGGGTGAAGGCGTCGTAGGTAGCGAAATCGGCGAAGCGGTCCCAGTCGTCGTCGACGCCGTCGACCAGGCTGTCGTCCGGCCGGCGCAGTTCGCCTCGCAACTGCAAGTTGTAGGGCGGATCGGCGAACACGCAATGCACCGAGGCCGGGGGCAGCATCTGCATCTGGGTGATGCAGTCACCCAGCAGAACCTGATCGAGCGGCAGTTCGCGGACGACTTCCACGTCTCTCCTGACGGCGCTGGCCTGACCGCGCTGGGTGGGACGCGTATCGTGATCGGTGCGCCGATGCCGCGTCAATCCGTGCTGCGCGGCGCAGTCCAGGCATGCCGTGCCTGCAGGCGGGGCATGGCGGCGGGGGGCGCTCTCAGCCCTCGACGGCCACAATCCGCAGCCGCCGCACCGTGCCGAACCCGTCGCGATGGTGCGGCGTCGGCCCGAGGCGGCCGAGTGCCGCCCGGTGCGCCGGCGTGGCGTAGCCCGCGTTCGCCTCCCACCCGTAGCCCGGCCAGTTGGCGGCGAGCCGGGTCATGGCGCGGTCACGCAGTACCCTTGGCGACGATCGAGGCCGCAGCGATCGACAGCGACAGCGCGTCCCCTCCCACCACGCAGCGCAGCGGGCAGGCGAGCACCGGCGGCTGGTTGCCGTCGATCAGCGCGAAATCCGGCGGTTGCGGCAGCCGCGCCACCGCGCGCGCCATCGCGAGCAGGCTGGCGCCCAAGATATTGAGGCGGGCGATCTCGGCCACCGAGGCGGCGCCGACGCCGATCTCGGCCCGGCCCGAGGTGCCGAGGGCGGCGAAGGCGGCCTGCCGGCGCTCGGCGGTGAGCGCCTTAGAATCGTCGATCAGGGCCGCGAGGGCGCGCGGCACGCCGCGGGGAAACACGACGGCGGCGGCGAACACCGGGCCGGCGAGCGGCCCGCGCCCGGCCTCATCGATGCCGGCGACCCGACCGCCGGCCGCGCGTTCCAGGGCGAAGTGCGGCATGGCTGGGCGATAGCAGAAGGCGGGCCGAGTCGGACAGGGGGAGAGATGCCGGGTGGGGGTTCGCTCCGCACGCACGCGTGATGCTGCGGCGCACGCACGATGTTTGCATTCGCAACAGGAACCGGCGCATCCTGCCCCTCCCGTCGCCCGTGCGGCGGTCCGACCAGGGGAGTTTCGCCATGACCATGGTAGCTGCGATTCTGCGCCACAAGGGCCATGAGGTGATCGCCGTCGCGCCGGACGCTCCGATTCCGGAGGTAACTTCCGTGCTGCGCGCACGCGGCATCGGTGCGGTGCTGGTGACCGACCGGCTCGATCAGTTGCTCGGCATCGTGAGCGAGCGCGACATCGTGCGCAGTCTCGCCGTGCGTGGCGCCGCGACGCTTGAGATGACGGCGGCACAATTGATGACGCGGGTGATGACGACGGCGACGCCGGGCACCACAGTGGAACAGGCGATGCGGCTGATGACCGAAAACCGGGTGCGCCACCTGCCGGTGCTGGAGGACGACCGGCTCGCCGGGATGGTGAGCATCGGCGACGTCGTGAAGGCGCGCATCATGGAGCAGGAGGTGGAGGTGGACAGCCTGAAAGCGTATATTTCGGGCGCCGCATAGCCGCAGCGACACCGGCAGCGGCAGGGACGGCGCGCGCAGAGGTTTCCGCCGTCAGCTCCCTGCTCTACCGTGCGCAAGCGACGAGATCATTGCGTGTCCGACTCATCGGTGACCGCGGTGCGCCTGCCATGTCGCCCGCCGGTCGCGCGATGCGGCGCGCGCCCCGATCCGACCACGCCTGACCGCCGGCCTTGGCCGGCGCGCCGGTTTGCGGCTTTATGGGCGCCTCGCCGCACTCCGGAGCTTCCGCCCATGGCCCGCCACGACCTCATCTTCCGCAACGCCACCGTGATCGACGGCACCGGCGCCCCGCGCTCCGTCGCCGACGTCGCGGTGGACGGCGACCGCATCGCCGCGGTGGGCGACCTCGGCGCGGCGAGTGCCGATCGCGAAATCCCCGCGGATGGCCGGGTGCTCGCGCCGGGCTTCATCGACGCCCACACCCATGACGACCGCGCGGTGCTGTGCGGACCCGCCTGCATGCTGTGCAAGATGTCGCAAGGCGTGACCACGGTGGTGGTCGGCAACTGCGGCATCAGCCTCTCGCCGGTGCGGATGGGGCGCCGGCCGCCACCGCCGCTCGATCTGCTCGGCGACGAATCCTGGTGGACCTTCGACAGTTTCGGCGATTACGCACAGCGCCTGGCCGCCGACCCCGCCCCGGTCAATACCGTGGCCTTGATCGGGCACATGTCGTTGCGGGTGGAAGCGATGCGCGGGGACACGCAGCGCGCCGCCACCGACGCCGAGGCCGAGCACATGCGCCAGCGCCTGGCCGAGGCGCTGACGCAGGGCGCGTCGGGCTTCTCCACCGGGCTCTACTACCCGCCCAACATCGAAGCGCCGACCGAGGAAGTGATCGCGGTCGCCGAGGCCTTGCGCGCGGCTGGCGCGCTGTATGTGACGCACATGCGCGACGAGGCGAACGGCGTCGTCACCTCGATCGAGGAAACCCTGCGCATCGGCCGCGAGGCCGGCGCGCCGGTGGTCATCAGCCACCACAAATGTTCCATGCCGGAGAATTTCGGCCGCTCCGCCGAGACCCTGCCGCGGCTCGAAGCGGCGGCGCGCGCCCAGCGGGTCGCCTACGACGTCTATCCCTACGCCGCCGGCTCGACCGTGCTGATTCCGGAACGTCTGCGCGCCGATGTGCCGGTGCAGGTCACCTGGTCGGTGCCGCATCCGGAAATGGCGGGGCGGATGCTGGAAGATATCGCACGGGAGTGGAACCTCACCGCGCGCACGGCGGCGGAGCGGCTGCTGCCGGCGGGCGCGATCTTCTTCCAGATGGACGAGGCGGACGTGCGCCGCATCCTGGCGCACCCGATGGCAATGATCGGCAGCGACGGCCTGCCGCACGATACCTACCCACACCCGCGGCTGTGGGGCACCTTCCCGCGCGTGCTTGGCCATTACGCGCGCGATCTGGGTTTGTTCAGCCTGGAGGCGGCGGTGCGCAAGATGACCGGGCACACGGCGGAGGTGTTCGGGCTGGAGGGGCGCGGGGTGGTGCGGGCGGGTGCGTACGCCGATCTGGTTCTGTTCGATCCCGCTTTGGTGCGCGACGCCGCCGATTTCTCCGCGCCGACCCGGCCGGCGGAGGGGATCGTAGCGACCTGGGTGAACGGGGAGGCCGCGTTCGCGGCCGGCGAGGCGACGGCAGCGCGCGCCGGCCGGCTGGTCACGCGCGGGCGGGCGTAAGCGGAACGCGGCGAGCGCCACTCTCCCCCCTCTCGGGGGCAGTAGAAGGGCTGTGCACCGCGCGTCCGCGTCATTCGGTACGTCCGGGCGCGGCCGTAGCGGCGGGCCGGGAGCCGGACCCACCCATCGCCGAGCCGGCATCGGGCGCTTCGGCAAGGTCCGCGAACGTGTCCAGCAGGCGGTAGGCGAGGTTGATGAGGTGTTCGGCGATGACGCGGAAGCCGGCACCGTCGAGGTCCTCAGCCAAGCACACCAGACGGTCGCAGAAGCTCGCACCGCCGACGGAGGGCGGATGGCTCAGGGCACGGGCAGGCGTCTCTGTCGTCATCGTCAGACCGCTCCATGGAGGTCATTGGCCCCATAAATGGCGGTGGAGCCCGGAGAGGCGACTTGAACCCGCAACGGCCGGCGTGGACGTTGATTCAGATCAACTCCGCATGATGTTGGATACGAATGGTTCGAAGGCCGGGCCTTTCCCCCCGCCTACCGCGTCGCGAGAGTGGCGATGATGCCGTCAACACCCTTCACAAAACCCGAGAACATCCCGAAGTCGACCCGGTTGACCGCCACGAAGGCATCCACGTCACGGCCTGGCGCGCTCGCAATGGTGCTCATGAAGTGCCGAAGCGGTGATCCTGCCGCGGCCGTCGCCGGCAGCCTACCGCCCCAGCTCCCGCGTCATCGCCTCGATCCCGTCCGGCGTCAGCGGGAACATCCGCCCCTCCATCAACTGCCGGGTCATCGCGATCGACTGCGTGTAGCCCCATCCATCCGCCGGCGTCGGGTTCAGCCACGCTGCGCGCCGATAGCGCGCTGTCAGACGCTCCAGCCACACGCGCCCCGGCTCGGCGTTCCAGTGCTCCACGCTCCCCCCGGCCATCGTGATCTCGTACGGCGACATCGCCGCGTCCCCCACGAAGATCAGCCGGTAGTCGCCGCCATACGTCCGCAGCACCTCCTCGGTCCCCACCACCCGGTCGTGCCGCCGCCGATTCTCCTTCCACACCCGTTCGTACGGGAAGTTATGGAAGTAGAAATGCTCCAGATGC
The DNA here is from genome assembly GCA_963832525.1 of uncultured Pseudomonadota bacterium. Taxonomy (GTDB): domain Bacteria; phylum Pseudomonadota; class Alphaproteobacteria; order Acetobacterales; family Acetobacteraceae; genus JAJZVS01. The sequence continues at coordinate 2,614,671 of CAWHUC010000004.1, read as the reverse complement.
TTGAACTCCCCACGGCAGGCGGAGAATAGTTCCTCCGACAGCCGCACGTGCTCGTCCATCGAGCCGCCGACATCCAGGAACAAAAGGATCTTCACCGCATTGTGCCGCTCCGGCACCAGTTTCAGGTCCAGGGTTCCCGCATTGTTTGCCGTCGATCGGATGGTGTCCGGAATATCCAGCTCCACCGGAGCACCCTGGCGCGCGAACCGGCGCAGCCTGCGCAACGCCAGGCGGAAGTTGCGGGTGCCCAACTCCGCATCCCCGTCCAGGTCGCGGAACTCCCGCCGGTCCCACACCTTCACCGCGCGGCGGTGCCGGGATTTGTCCTGCCCGATCCGCACGCCTTCCGGATTGGAACCATATGCCCCGAACGGCGAGGTCCCCGCCGTGCCGATCCATTTCGACCCGCCCTGGTGACGTCCTTTCTGTTCCGCCAGCAGTTCGGCCAGCCGCTGCATCAGCGCCTCCAGCCCACCCAGCGCCGCGATCTTCGCCATCTCCTCCGGTGTCAGGAGTTTTTCCGCCAGCTTGCGCAGCCACTCCTCCGGCAGCGCGCGCGCCTCGACCCCCTCCCCCGCTTCCAGGCCGCGGAACGCCTCGGCGAACACGCGGTCGAAACGATCGAGGTGACGTTCGTCCTTCACCAGCACCGCGCGCGCCAGGTAGTAGAAATCCTCGATGCTGTACTCGGCCACGCCCGCCCGCATCGCCCCCATCAGCGCCAGGTACTCGGTCACCGACACCGGCAGCCCGGCGTTGCGCAGGCCGAGCAGGAAGCCCGCGAACATCAGCCCTGCCCGCGCCGGGCCAGGAAGGCGATGCGCTCGAACAGGTGCACGTCCTGCTCATTCTTGAGCAGCGCGCCGTGCAGCGGCGGGATCACGACGTGGGTATCGGTGCTGCGCAGCACCTCGGGGGCCAGGTCGTCGACCATCAGCAGCTTCAGCCAGTCGAGCAACTCCGATGTCGCCGGCTTCTTCTTCAGCCCCGGCACATCGCGGATCTGGAAGAAGATGTTCAGCGCCTCGCGCGCGAGATCCTGTTTCAGGTCGGGATAGTGCGCGGCGACGATCCGTTCCATCGTCACCCGGTCAGGGAAGCGGATGTAGTGGAAGAAGCAGCGGCGCAGGAACGCGTCCGGCAGCTCCTTCTCGTTGTTGGAGGTGATGATCACCACCGGCCGGTGCGCGGCGACGACGGTCTGGCGGGTCTCGTAGACGAAGAACTGCATGCGGTCGAGTTCCAGCAGCAGGTCGTTGGGAAACTCGATGTCCGCCTTGTCGATCTCGTCGATCAGCACCACCACCGGCCGGTCCGCCGCGAACGCCTCCCACAGTTTGCCGCGGACGATATAATTGCAGATGTCGTGCACCCGCGGATCGCCCAACTGCCCGTCGCGCAGGCGGGAGACGGCATCGTATTCATACAATCCCTGCTGCGCCTTGGTGGTGGATTTGATGTGCCACTCGATCAGCTCCATCCCCAACGCGGCGGCGATCTCGTGCGCCAGCATGGTCTTGCCGGTGCCGGGCTCGCCCTTCACGAGCAGCGGGCGCTGCAAGGTGACGGCGGCGTTGACCGCGACTTCGAGGTCGCGGGAGGCGATATAGGTCTTGGTGCTGGCGAAAGCGGTCACGGTGGGATGTCTCCGGTCGTTGCGGCGGACGGGCTTCCGCCAGTTTCCTCACGCCCGGCCGCCGGCGGCAAGAGCGCGCGGTCGAAGCGTCCGCGGCGCACGCCATCACTTGCGGCGCGGCCCGGAGCACCAGGCCGCGCAGTGCCAGGAACCAACCAAACAGGGAAATCAGGACCGGGGCCGGGCTCGACCAATACGAGCGTATGGGAAATCCGGCCCGCGCCGGAGCGCCGGCCGCCGGTGGCCGGGGTCACCGCGCCGGCGGCACGACCGCCGGAGCGACCGGCACCAGGGGGAGCGGCGCCAGGGACGGTGGTGCCAGGGATTGGGGCGGCAATCCGGACGGCGGCGGCGGCGGCAGGGACGGCGGCTGCGCGCCCGGGGAGGCCGGATATGCGGGCGCCGGGTATGCCGGCGCACTCCCGCCGGGCGCCACCAGCGGCGCCGCCTGCACGGGCGCCGCCTGCGCCCCCGGGGCCACCAGCCAGTCGCCGAGCGAACGGCGGATCTGGTACTCCATCTCCACGTTCATCCGGTCCATCAATTGCCGGGTCAGCAGGTAGAGCGTCTCCGACAGGTTGCGCACCTCGCCCACGACCTGGCGCGACACCGTCGCCTCCGCGAACGCCGCCCGCGTGCCGGCCGAGGTGTAGATCTCCAGCCGCACCGTGAAGGTGCCGGTGATCGTGTCGCCTTCCTGCACCAGCGACGCGTTCTCGATCACGAACACCGCCCTGCCCGCCGAGCCGAACGGCTTCAGCCGCTCCACCGCCATCCGCCGCAGCGCTGCGGTCGGCGAGACGGGATCGTACTGGTTCACCGACGGCGGCTGGTCGGAGGGGATGAAATGCTGTTCGACCTCCACCCGCGCCACGTTCAGTTGCAGCGGTGGCAGGTAGCTGTAGTCGAGCGGCGTGTAGGAAACCGGCGCCGGCGCCTCGCCGCCGCACGCGGCGAGCAGCAGCGGCAGCAGCAGGGCGGCGCGGCGGGACAGGCTGATGGGCATGCGCATCGTTCCTGGACCAGGATGCGGCGGCACCATGCGGACCCGCCCCCGCACGGTCAATGCCGCCGGGATGGACGCCGGCCCGTCCGACGCCAGCCCGGTCGACGGCAACCCGGTCGATACCGCCGCGGTCATGGCGCGCCGTCGCCGGGCGCCGGCCGGCCGCGCAGCTCGGCGCGCGGGAACCGGAAGTCGTAGTTGCAGAACTCGCACGTCATCACGATGTCGCCCGCCACCGCCATGTGGTCGAGGTCGCCGGGCGGAAACCCCTCCAGGATACCCGTCAGGCGGGCACGCGAGCAGCGGCAGCCGTAGGACAGCGCGCGCGGCCGGTCGGCGGCGATGCCCTCGGTGCCGAACAGCCGCCACAGCAGATGCTCCGCCGGCAGCGCGTCATCCAGCAGTTCGTCGTCGGTCAAGGTCGCGGCGAGCACGGTCGCGGTGCGCCAGCTCTCCGCCTGGTCCGCCTCGCTCAGCGCCGGATCGATGCCGCCGGGGCCGGCGATCCGCTCCAGGATCAGCGCCCCGGCGCGCCAGCCGGCGTCGGTGCGCGCGCAGGCGAGATGCAGCGCGCAGGGCAGTTGCTCGCTGGTGCGGAAATAGTGCAGCGCCATCGCCGCCAGGGTCTCACCCTCGATCGTCACGATGCCCTGCTGGGCGTGCGTCTCCGGTCCCTGGTCGACGGTGAAGGCGAGGTAGCCGGCGCCGAGCAGAAGCTCCGCCGAGGGCGCCGGGTCGGCGGCGAGCGCCGCCGCCAGCCGCTCCGGCGCCGCGCGGGCATAGCCGCGCAGCGCCCCGGCGTCGGTGCAATCGGCGAGCAGCAGCGGCACCGGCCCGTCCCCCTTCGCCTGCAGGCTGAACGAGCCGCGGAACTTGAGCGCGCTCGCCAGCGCCGCCGCCAGGGCGAGCGCCTGGCCGGCCAGCCGGGTGACGGGCTCCGGGGCAGCATGCCGGGTCAGCAGCGCGTCGGCGAGCGGGCCGAGACGGATCAGCCGGCCGCGCACCGGGCGGTGCGGCAGGTGGAACGGCGTAATCCCGCGCGCTACCACGAGGTCGGGGACCGGCGGGCGGGCGGGGTCGAGGAAGGCGGGCGTGTCCGGCATCGGCCCAAGATAGGCACGCGCACCGCCGCAGGCTACCGTGGGACGCAACGAGGGACCGCCGCGGGGTGCAGGCCGCCGCCGGCCCGGTCGAAAAAATGGCGCCGCTCCGAAGCCCGCCCCGCCGGGCGTCCGGGGCGGAAGACGCCGGGAGGAAGACAATGATGCGCCGGTCCTGGGTCATCCTGACCGCGCTGCTGCTCGCGCGCGTCGGCTTCGGCTACGAATACCAGACCCTCGCGAGCCTCGGGCCGGCGCTGATGTCGCGGCTGCAGCTCAATTACGCGACGTTCGGCTCGCTGATCGGCGCCTACATGCTGTCGGGCGCGCTCGTGGCGCTGCCGCTCGGGCTGCTCGGGCGGCGCTTCGGCGACCGCCTGGTGCTGGGCGGCGGGATGGCGCTGATGGCGGCGGGCCAGGCGCTCTGCATCGCGGCACCGACGGCGCACGGGATCGCGCTCGGGCGGTTCGTCTCCGGGCTCGGCGCGGTCGCCATGATGGTGCTGCAGAGCAAGGTGATCGCCGACTGGTTCACCGGCTCGCGCTTCATGCTGGCGATCAGCCTATCGTCCGCCGCCTACCCGGTCGGCGTCGGGCTGAGCCAGCTCGTGCTGCCCCCGCTCGCGCACGCATTCGGCTGGGGGGCGGCCTTCGGTTCGGGGGCGGCAGAGGCGGCGCTGGCGCTGGTGCTGTTCCTCGCCGCCTACCGCCCGGCGCCCGGCGCGCCCGAACTGCCGCGCGGATTTTCGTTCCCCACCGGGCGGGAAGCGGCGCTGTCGGCCTGTGCCGGGCTGATCTGGACTGCCTACACCGGCTGCTACGCGGCGTTCCTGTCCTACACGCCGGCGCTGATGACGGCGCGCGGGCAGGGCCTGGCGCTCATCGGCCTCGTGGTGGCGCTGGCGACCTGGGGCAACGTGGTGGCGACGCCGCTCGGGGGCGTGGCGGCAGGGCGGTGGGGCGCGCCGCGCCTGTTCGCGGCCGGGACGACCGCGATGGTGCTGGGCACTGCGGCGATGGGGGCGTTCGGCATGCCGGCGCTATGGGGCGCGGTGGTCGGGCTGCCAGGGTCGGTGCATGCCGGGATCATCATCGCGCTCGGCACCCTGTCGTCGCGGGTGGAGAATCGGGCGGCGGGGATGGGGATTTTCTTCACCATCTACTACGGCGGCGGCGCCCTGGCGCCGGCGCTGTGCGGGATCGCTGCCGACGCCTACGGCGGCGCGGGCGGAGCGATGTTCGCAGGTGCTGCGATCGGCGCGCTGGCGATCCCGGCCTACCTGGCGCACCGCGCGCTCGGCGGGCGCAATGCGCTGGCGGTGGCGGCGTGAGGCTTACGCGGCGCCGTCCGGGCGGGAATAGCCGATCGCGCAGAACGCACCGCCCATGTAACGCTCCTCCACCGGGTCGTCGCTCCGCTTGTCCTTGAGCTGGGCGGCGAACGGATCGGCGCTGTCGCGCGGCACCCAGCCGATCGTTGCGCGGTCGTCGGCGCGCCACCAGGTCATCGCCCGGTTGGCCGAGGCGCCCCAGACGACGCCGGCGCCGACGCGCTCGGCCAGCACCGCGCGGGTGACCAGCCGGGTGAGATCGGCGAAGGACAGGTAGCTTGCCAGCATGCGCGCGTTCACGGGTTCGGGCAGGCAGGAGCCGATGCGCACGAACACGCTTTCGACCCCGTGCTTCATCCAATAGAGGCGGCCCATCAGCTCGCCATAGGCCTTCGACAGGCCGTAGTAGCCGTCCGGCAGGAACGGATCGCCGGCGTCGATCGTTTCGCTGCGCTCGTGGAAGCCGACGGCGTGGTTGGAGGAGGCGAACACGACCCGCGCCCGTTCCCGTCGGGCGGCTTCGTAGATATGATAGAGGCCGCGCAGGTTGGGACCGAGGATCTCCTCGAACGGGCGTTCCACCGATACGCCACCGAAATGCAGGATCGCGCCGCAGCCTTCGGCGAGCCGCAGCATCGCGACGCCGTCGCCGAGGTCGGCGGCGGTGAAGGTGGCGCCGGCCGGCAGCCGATCGGGGAACGGTGCGATATCGGTCAGTCGCAGGCGCCAGCCCGCGGCGCCCAGGCTGCGCGCGAGCATCCGGCCGAGCGCGCCGGAGGCGCCGGTGAGCAGGACGGGTTTGGTCGGAACGTCGGGCATGGGTCACTCTCCGCCCGGCAGCCTACGCGATTGCAAGCCCCCCAGCCAGCACCGGCGGGCGACGGGAGGGCAATCGCTTGCACCGGACCATCGGCGCGGATGGCCGGCTCCTTCACCTCTCCCGCGGCGCGGGAGAGGTGAAGGAGCCGCCGATTGTTCTGGCGACGGGACGTCAGGAGACGGCGTACCCCAGGCGCTCCGCCGTCTCACCCGCCAGCGCGAGCGCCCGGCGGTTGTGCGGGCGGACGACGCGGCTCCGCACGACTGCCGCTAAATTCGTGACCGGGTCGCTGAAAGGTGTCGGGTGCCGGCGCTGCGCCTGCAGGAACGCGGCGATCGCCGACCAGTCGGCGAGGCCGAGGAACCGGCCGAGTGCTGCCGCCGACGGCTCGATTGCCTCCAGCAGGTCGCCATAGGCGATCGTCAACTGGCGGTCGGTGTCGATCTCGGCGAAGAATTCCGTTATTTCGGTCACGTACTGGCGCCACACCTGCACGCCATCCTCCACCGAGGGCGTCCATCCGCGGCCCACCAGGGAGAAGGCGACGTCGCGCGGATCGCGATGGATGTGGATGAACTTGGCAGTGGGCAGGACGCTCCGGATCAGCCGCAGGGCGGAGCCTGAGCGCGGCAGGCGCTCGACCGACCCGCGCCGTCCGGACAGCAGCGCCGGGTCCGCATAGGGCGGATGCTTGTCGCCCCAGATCGGCGCCGTAAATCCGAGTTCGTTGCGATAAAAATCTTCGATCCAGCCGCCGGCCCGATCGCGCACGAAGCGGGTGAACCGATCGCGGAAGGCAACGCCGATCAGATCCGGTCGTGCGCTGCGGGACTCGATGAGATCCTTGATGCAGACAAAAATGCGACTCTCGTCGGTAAGTTCGATCAGCGGATGCTGGTTGAGGACATTGCAGAGAAACGTCGTGCCCGAGCGGGGCGCGCCGATGATCACCAAAGGCTGGGACTGCATCTTGATTTCCACCGTCGTCGAAGGTGCCAGTCAGTATGGGCTGGCGATTGATCAAATCCAGCGCGGCGCCGGTGACGGAATGCGACAAAGTGTTGGCGTGCGTGGCCTGCGCGGTGCACGATCAACCAGCGAAGTCCCCCGCCGCACGGCCTGCGCCAGACCGGCGTCGTTACAATCCGGTCACTCGCCGCGCATCACGTCCCGGTGAGCGCCGGCGGGCGGCGCCCCGGTCCCGCATGCAGCGCACGGCTGCGCCGCGCGCGTGGACGCGCCGGCGGGATCGTGGAAGATGCGGTGTCACGACGGAACAGCGGAGCGGACGATGCGCACGATCGAGGACCATGCGGAGGCCCTGGCGGACGGGCGCACCACCAGCCGCGCCCTGGTCGAGACCTGCCTCGCGCGCATCGCCGATCCCGCCGGCGAGGGCAGCCGCGCCTTCGTGACGGTCTACGCCGCGCAGGCGCGCGCAGGCGCCGATGCGATGGACGCCCTGCGCCAGGCAGGGCGCGCGCCGTCGCGCTACGCCGGCATCCCGGTCAGCCTCAAGGACCTGCTGGACGTGGCCGGCGAACCGACACGGGCCGGCTCGCGCGTGCTGGCCGATGCGCCGCCGGCCGCCGCGCACGCCCCGGTGGTCGCGCGGCTGCTGGCGGCGGGGTTCGTGCCCATCGGACGAACCAACATGGTGGAATTCGCCTTCTCCGGCCTCGGGATCAACCCGCATTTCGGCACCCCGCGCGCGCCATGGGATCGCGATACGGCGGGGTCGCCGGATGGGCGCATCCACGGGCGGATCCCGGGCGGCAGTTCGTCGGGGGCCGCGGTGTCGGTGGCCGACGGGATGGCGCTCGGCGCGCTGGGGACGGACACGGGCGGATCGTGCCGCATCCCGGCGGCGTTCTGCGGCGTGACCGGCTACAAGCCGACGGCGCGGCGGGTGCCGATCGCGGGGGTGCTGCCCTTGGCGCCGAGCCTCGATTCTGTGGGGCCGCTGGCACCGTCCGTCGGCTGCTGCGCGATCCTGGACGCGGTGCTGGCCGGGGACATGCCGGCCCCGCCGGCGGCGGCCGAAGCGGCCGGGCTGCGGCTCGCGGTACCGGAGGCGCTGCTGGCCGATGGGGGGGAACCGGTGGTGATGGCAGCGTTCGAGCGGGCGCTGGCCGCGCTGGCGGCGGCCGGCGCGCGCATCGTGCCGCTCGCGGTGCCGGAGTTCGATGCGGTCTTTGCGGCGAACGGGATGGGCGGCCTGACGGCGGCGGAATCCTTCGCCTGGCACCGCGCCCTGCTGGCCGAGCACGCCGAGGGCTACGATCCGCGCATTCGCACCCGCATCGAGCGCGGCGGCAGGATCGGCGCGGCGGACTACCTCGATCTGCTGGCGACGCGTGCCCGGTTGATCGCCGCCTTCGACCGCCGCACCGCCGGATTCGATGCGCTGGTGCTGCCGACCGCGCCGATCCTGCCGGCGCGGATCGCGGCGCTGGACGACGAGCGCGAGTACAATCGGGTGAACCTGCTCACCCTGCGGCACACGACTCTGTTCAACTTCCTCGATCGCTGCGCGATCAGCCTGCCCTGCCACCGGGTCGGCGAGCCGCCGGTGGGACTGATGCTGGTGGGCGAGACGATGGGAGATGCGCGGCTGTTCGCGATCGCCGCGGCGGTGGAGGCGGCGATCGGCGACCACGCGCCGGCAGGGTGACGATCCGGGCCCTCGTTGGGGCCGTCCTTTCCGTCGTGGCGGGCGCCGCCCGGACCTGCTAGCATGGCGCATGGTCGCGCTGCCGAAATCCCAGCCCGTCGCGCACATGACGGTCACCGAGTTCCTCGCCTGGCCGGCCGATCCCACCGGCCGGACCTGGCAGTTGATCGATGGTGAGCCGGTCGCCATGGCCCCCGCGTCGCGTACGCATGGGGCGGTGCAAAGCGAGGTCGCGCGTCTGTTGGGCAACCACCTACGCGAGAGGGGCAGCTCGTGCTTCGTGATCACCGCGCCCGGCGTGGTGCCGCGGGTGCGCGCGGACTGGAACGTGCGCGTGCCCGATCTCGCGGTGACGTGCAGCCCGGACGATCCCGCGGAACGGCTGCTGGCCGACCCGGTGCTGATCGTGGAGATTCTCTCCCCCAGCAACGAGGCCGAGACCTGGGCCAATGTCTGGGCCTACACCACCATCCCGAGCGTGCGCGAGATCCTGGTGCTGCGCTCGCTCGAACGCGCCGGCGAGCTGCTGCGACGCGGTGCCGACGGCACCTGGCCGCAGCGCGGGATCACGCTCGGCCCGGGTGACGAAGTCGCGCTGGAAAGCGTCGCCGGGTCGTTCCACCTGGCCGCTTTCTACGCCACCACCCGGGTGGCTCCGGCGCCGTAGCCGGGCGGCCACCGCTCACGTCACGATCGAGAACCCGCCATCGACCGGAATCGCCGTCCCGGTGACGAAATCCGACCCCTTCCCCGCCAGGAACACCGCGATCCCCGCCAGGTCCGCCGGCACACCCCAGCGCCCGGCGGGCGTGCGCGTCTCCACCCGATCGTGCAGCCCATCCACCTGGCGGCGCGCGGTGCGGGTGAGTTCGGTGTCGATCCAGCCCGGCAGCACCGCGTTCACCTGGATGTGGTCCTTCGCCCAGGCGGTGGCGAGCGCGCGGGTCATCTGCACGATGCCGCCCTTGCTCGCCGCGTAGGGCGTGGCGTAGGGCGCGCCGAACAGCGACATCATGGAGCCAATGTTGATCATCTTGCCCCCGCCCGCCTGCTTCATCGCCGGATAGGCGGCCTGGGAGCAGAGGAACGCGCTGGTGAGGTTGGTGTCCAGCACGTGGTGCCACTCGGCTTCGGTATAGTCCTGCGGCATCTTGCGGATCGACGTGCCGGCGTTGTTGACCAGGATGTCGAGCCGGCCGAACTGGGCCAGGGTCTCCGCCACCAGGTCGCGGCAGGCCTGCCCCTGCGTCACGTCGGCGGCGATGAAGCGGGCGATGGCGCCGCGCGCGGCGAGCTCCGCGAGCGCGGTCTCGGCCTTCGCCGCATCGCGCCCGACCAGCACAACCGCCGCCCCGGCCTCGGCCATGCCGAGCGCCATGCCGAGGCCGATGCCGCCGTTGCCGCCGGTGACGACGGCCACTTTTCCCGTCAGATCGAACAACCGCATGCTGCGCTCCCTTCCCCGATGACCCAGCCGCCAGTGTGCGCGGCCGCACCCCGCCGCTCAACCCTCGACCCGGGCCGCCGGCCCCTCGCCGGCCCCGGTAAACCCTTGGCGCGGGCCGGGACGGGTGCGATAAGCGGGCCGATGCGTTATCTCTACCACCTGCCGCTGTCGCCCTCCTCGCGCAAGATTCGCCTGCTGCTGGCCGAGAAGCGCCTACCGTTCGAACTACGGGTGGAGAAGGTCTGGGAACGCCGGGCCGACTACCTCGACCTCAATCCCGCCGGGACTGTGCCCACCCTGCTGGAGGACAACGGGCTCGCGGTGCCCGACTCCGGGGTGATCGCCGAATATCTGGAGGAAGCCTATCCCGACACGCGGTTGATGGGGCGCACCCTGGCCGAGCGGGTGGAGGTACGCCGGCTCGCCGCCTGGTTCGACGGCAAGTTCGCCGCCGAGGTGACGGACAACCTCCTGGGCGAAAAATACATGAAGCGGCTGATGGGCCGCGGCAACCCGGACGCGACCGCCCTGCGCGCCGGCTACGCCGCGCTGGGCCCGCATCTCGAATACGTCGGCTGGCTGAGCGAGACCCGCACCTGGCTCGCCGGGGCGGCGATCTCGCTCGCCGATTTCGCCGCCGCGGCGCAGCTTTCGGCGCTCGACTACATCGGCGAGATCGACTGGGCGACCGCGCCGGCGGCGAAGGAATGGTATGCACGGATGAAGTCCCGCCCCTGCTTCCGCGGCCTGCTGGCCGACCGGGTGGCCGGGATCGTGCCGCCGGGGCACTACGCCGATCTGGATTTCTAGGCGGGCGCCGACGGTCCCGATTTCCACGCCGCCACCGACGGCAGGGCCGCATCGCGAGCGCAACCTCTGACGCAGCGCAAACCGGCGCTTGATCTGGCCGGCCAGCTTCGCTACCCCAGCAACGGCAAAGGGGGAAACGGCCAGTTCGGCACGCCCCGCTGCCGCCGGTCCGTCCCTTGGTCGGGCGAACCCGCTGTCGTCGCCTTTGGGGGAATGGAACCACGTAATGATTCGGCCGATGCAGCTTGTCCGCCGGCTCGGTGCCGGTCTGATGGTCCTGGCTTTTCTGGTGCTTCCGGTTTTCACCCTCGCCACGGGGCCGGCCTTCGCAGGGCTTCCCGCCGGTGCCGGTGCCGCCATCGCGCTGACCCGCAGCTCCGAAGGGGTCGCGCTACCGAGCGAACCGGTGCTCGGCAAGCCGGTGCCGTGGGAGATCGGGCTGCAGCCAGGCTACAGCCCGGTGAAGCGCGATATGATCGCGCTGAATGACCTCGTGCTGTGGATCATCATCGTCATCACGTTGTTCGTGGCCGTGCTGCTGGTCTGGGTGATCTATCGCTTCAATGCCAAGCGCAACCCGGTGCCGGCGCAGAGCGTGCACAACACGTTCCTGGAAATCGCCTGGACCATCATCCCGGTGCTGATCCTGGTGGTGATCGCCATCCCGTCGTTCCGGCTGGTCTACTATGAGAACAAGACCTACGACCCGGACATGACGATCAAGGTGACCGCGCATCAATGGTACTGGGAGTACACCTACCCGGGCCAGAAGAACCTCGATTTCATCAGCTCGATCGTCGCCGGGGACAAGCTGAAGCCGGGCGAGCCGCGGCTGCTGACCGCGAGCAACCCGCTCGTGCTGCCGGCGGGGAAGAATGTGCGCATCCTGATCGACAGCAGCGATGTGATCCACAGCTTCTTCATCCCCTCGCTCGGCGTGCAGCGCTATGCGATCCCCGGGCGGACGATCGAGACCTGGGTGCGGATCGACAAGCCCGGGATCTACTACGGGGAATGCAACCAGATCTGCGGCACCAACCACAGCCGCATGCCGATCGACGTGATCGCAGTGACCCCGGCGCAGTTCCAGGCCTGGTCGGTGGGGGCGGAGAAGCAGATGGCGGACGCGGACGCGCCGTCCACCGCCGCGCCGCGTCAGGTGGCTGCCGCGGCCCCCGTTCCCGCACAGGTTCCCGCCGTCGTGCTGCCGGCGGCGCAGTTGTTCGCGCAAGCGCAAGAGACGCGGCACTGACCGCGGTCGGTGCCTGAAGGAGAGCAAACGATGTCCGTCACCACCCACGACCATTCGGACGACCATTCCCACGCGCATCACGACCACAAGCCTGGGTTCGTGCGGCGCTGGCTGTTCAGCACCAACCACAAGGACATCGGCACCCTCTACCTGATCTTCGCCCTGGTCGGCGGAACCACCGGGGCCGTGCTGTCGGAGATCATGCGCGTACAGCTCTTGCACCCGCATGGCACGGTGGTTACCACCGGGCAGGAATGGAACACGATCGTTACGACCCACGGGTTGCTGATGATCTTCTTCTCGGTGATGCCGGCGCTGATCGGCGGCTTCGGCAACTGGTTCATCCCGTTGATGATCGGCGCGCCGGACATGGCGTTCCCCCGCCTCAACAACATCAGCTTCTGGCTGCTGCCGCCGGGGTTCGGGCTGATCGTGGCGGGGCTGCTGCTGGGCGATTCGGGCACCGGCTGGACGCTCTATCCGCCGCTGTCGGATGCGATCTACCAGCCCGGCATCGGCATGGACTTCACCCTGTTCGCGCTGCACCTCGCGGGCATCAGTTCGCTGCTGGGCGCGCTCAACTTCATCACCACCATCTTCAACATGCGCGCGCCGGGCATGACCCTGCACAAGATGCCGCTGTTCATCTGGGCGATGCTGGTGACCGCGTTCCTGCTGCTGCTGTCGATCCCGGTGCTGGCCGGCGCCATCACCATGCTGATCTGCGACCGCAACTTCGGCACCTCGTTCTTCGAGCCCGCCGGCGGCGGCGATCCGGTGCTGTTCCAGCACCTGTTCTGGTTCTTCGGCCACCCCGAAGTCTACATCATGATCCTGCCGGCGTTCGGCATCATCAGCCATGTGGTATCCACCTTCAGCAAGAAGCCGATCTTCGGTTATCTCGGCATGGCCTACGCGATGGTGGCGATCGGCGTGATCGGCTTCGTCGTGTGGGCGCACCACATGTTCGTCTCCGGTATCTCGGTCGACACCCGCGCCTACTTCATGGCCGCGACCCTGGTGATCGCGGTGCCGACGGGGATCAAGATCTTCTCCTGGATCGCCACCATGTGGGGCGGCTCGATCGAGTTCACGGTGCCGATGCTGTGGGCGATCGGCTTCATCTTCGTCTTCACCGTGGGCGGCGTGACCGGCATCGTGCTCGCCAACGCCGGCATCGACCAGGTGCTGCACAACACGTATTTCGTGATCGCGCACTTCCACTACGTGCTGTCGCTTGGCGCCGTGTTCGGCATCTTCTGCGGGTTCTACTTCTGGATCGGCAAGATGTCGGGCCACCAGTACCCGGAATTCTGGGGCAAGGTGCATTTCTGGCTGACCTTCATCGGCGTCAACCTCACCTTCTTCCCCCAGCACTTCCTGGGCGCGGCGGGGATGCCGCGGCGCTATCCGGACTACCCGCAGGCCTTCGCGGGGTGGAACTTCGTCTCCTCCCTCGGCGCGTTCCTGAGCGGCATCGCCTTCCTGGTGTTCTTCTACGTGCTGTTCCGCACCTTCACCTCCAAGGTCCAGGTGGCGGACAACTACTGGGGCGAGAGCGCGACCACCCTGGAATGGACCTTGTCGTCCCCGCCCCCCTTCCACACATTCGAGGAACTGCCTCTGATCGATTGACCCGGGAATGAGCCTCGCTCTCGACACCACTGCCTCGGCCGGGGGGGATGCGTCCCCCCCGGTTTTTGTCGCAACCTCCGCGCAGGAAACCGACATCCGCGACTGGATCGCCCTGCTCAAGCCGCGGGTGATGTCGCTCGTCGTCTTCACCGGCGCGATCGGGATGCTCATCGCGCCGGGCGGGATCAACCCCGTACTCGGCATCACGGCGGTGCTGTGCATCGCGGTCGGCGCCGGCGCGTGCGGCGCCATCAACATGTGGTACGACCGCGATATCGACGCGCTGATGCGACGCACCCGCAACCGCCCGATCCCGGCGGGGCGGATGCCGCCCCGGGCGGCGCTCGGGTTCGGCATCACCCTGGCCGCGGCCTCGGTGCTGCTGATGTTCGTCGCGATCAACGCGGTCGCCGCCGGTGTGCTGGCGCTGTCGATCGTCTTCTACGTATTCGTCTATACGATGTGGCTGAAGCGGCGGACACCGCAGAACATCGTCATCGGCGGCGCGGCCGGGGCCTTCCCGGCGGTGATCGGCTGGGCCGCGGTCACCGGGTCGGTGCCGCTGGTACCTCTCGTGCTGTTCGCCATCGTGTTCTTCTGGACGCCGCCGCATTTCTGGTCGCTCGCGCTCTATGCCAACGAGGACTACACGCGCGCCGGCGTGCCCATGCTGCCGGTGGTCGCGGGGGCACGGGAAACCCGCCGGCACATCATGCTTTACACGGTGGTGCTGGCGGCGGTGTCGCTGGTGCCCTGGGCGATCGGCTTCTCCGGGCCGATCTATGGCGTCACGGTGCTGGCGCTCGACGCCGGATTCCTGATCAGCGCCTGGCGAGTGCTGGCCGACAAGCAGGACCCCACCGGGGTCAGCCTGACCGGCGACGTGCCGGCGCGAGCGGCGTTCCGCTTCTCGCTCGCATACTTGTTCCTGCTGTTCGCCGCGCTCGCCGTCGATCGGCTGGTCGGTTGAGCCGGATGCCCGGGATGGCCCTGAACCCGGAGGAACTGAGCCGGCGCCGGCGCGGTCGCAATTGGGCGCTGATCCTCGTGCTTGCCGCCTTCGCCGGGCTGTTCTTCGCCATCAGCATCGTCAAGCTGGCGCAGCACCCGGACCTGTTCACCACCAGCCTCGACGGCCCGCAGCAGCACTGACAGGCGCCCCCTGGTCCATCCTCCCTTCCCCGCCCCGCGATGGCAGCGGGGCCGCGCCGATGCTAAGCGACGCCAGGCGCAAGGAGAGACCGGATGCACGACAGGCTGGACTGGGGTGCGATGAGTCGCGCCGATCGCGACGCGGCCTACGACAACACCGCGGCGGTCGCCGACAGCGCGGAACTGAACGCGGCGCGCGCAGCCCGCTCGGCAAGTTTCCGCGCGGCGCATCCGGGGGCGCTCGACCTCCCGTACGGCTCGAGGCCACGCAATCGAATTGATCTCTATCCGGCCGCCGATCCCGCCGCGCCCTGCCTCGTGTTCCTGCACGGCGGCTACTGGCAGCGCAACGCGCGCGAGCAGTTCGCCTGCGTGATCGAGGGCCCCTATGCGCGCGGCTGGTCGGCTGCGCTGCCGGGCTACACGCTCGCCCCCGACGCCTCGCTCACCAAGATCGCCGAGGAAGTCACCGCCGCGCTCGACTGGCTGGCCGCCAACGGGCCGGCACATGGCATCCGCGGCAAGATCGTGCTTTCCGGCTGGTCGGCCGGCGGGCACCTGACGGCGCTGGCCCTGAGCCATCCGGCGGTAGCGGCCGGGCTCGCGATCTCGGGTATTTTCGAGCTCGGGCCGATCCGCGACACCTCCCTGAACGACAAGCTGCTGCTGAGCGATGCCGAGATCGCCGCGCTGTCGCCGCTGCGCCTGCCGGTTTCCCCCAAGCCGCTGGCGATCACCTACGGCACCGCCGAGCTGCCGCCGCTGGTCGCCGACAGCCGGGCGCTGCACGCGCGCCGGGCCGCGGCGCACGCACCGGGGGCGCTGATCCCGGTCGCCGGCGCCGATCACTTCACGATCGTGCTGGAATTGCAGAAGCCGGACGGGGTCCTGACCCGCGAGCTGGTGGCGCTGGCCGGCTAGCGGTCCGAGGTCAACGCCTGCTTCCAGGCGTGACCGAACCGGCGCACACAATCAGGCTCATGCTCTGACGCAACGCGAATCATCCGTTGTGGCAGAGCATGAGCCTGCCGCGTTGACCGATCGACCCGGCGGGACGAACACTGCCCGCATCGCCTCGCGCAAGGGAAACGCCATGCCCGCACCAGCACCTGCCACCGGCGCCGCTCCGGACGGCTACCGCCTGGCCCGCTCGGTCGGGCTGCTCGCCATCATCGCCTCCGCGGTCGCCGGCGAGTACGGTGCCGGGATCAATTTCGTCGCGGTACAGAGCCTCGGCGTCTATCCCGGCGTGCGCGGACTGGTGCCGCTGGCGATGCTGGTGACCGGGCTGCTGCTCGTGACCAAGACGCATCTCTTCGCCCGCTTCTCCGCCGCCCTGCCGCGCGCGGGCTCGGCCTATGTGTGGATCGGGCGCACGCTCGGGGTGAAGATCAGCTTCGTTGTGTGCTTCCTGTGGTGGGTGGCGGTCACCGCGGCGATGGGGTTCATCGCCTTCGCCTTCTCGACCTTTCTCGCCGCCGCGATCGGCGGCCTCGGGTTGCCCGCCGCGGCGCTGCTCACGCCCGCCGGACGGATCATCCTGGGGCTCGCGGCGATCTGGGCGATCTTCGCCATCCATGCGAGCGGCGTCGGTAACTACGGGCGGTTCGTCTCGGTGCTGCTGTTCCTGGTGCTGGTGACGGCGGGCGTGATCGTCGCCTACGGATTCGCCACGCCGCCGGCGCGCTTCACAGCCCTCGCCGGCGCGCGTGCGCATCTCGCGCTTGCCCCGCCCGTGGCGGCCGTGCCGGCCAGCTTCTGGTCCTTCCTGTCGGTCTGCACCCTGTTCGTGTTCGCCTATGGCGGGATCAGCGCCGCGCCGGCCCTGGGCGGGGAATCGCGCGACGCCAGCCGTACCATGCCGCGCGGGGTCGTGATCGGCTGGGCGACCGCGGTGGTGCTGTATACGCTGGTGGCCGCTGCATTGTTCCACGCCGCGCCGTGGTGGGCGATCGTGGCGCTGATCGGGTCCAAGCACGCGGGCTTCGCCACCGCGCCGGGGCTCGTTGCGCTGGTGGCGCCGCACGCGGTGGGTGTCGCGCTGCAATTCGCCGTGGCCTTGATCGTCGGCAAGACCCTGGGGCCGCAGATGATGACGACGTCGCGCCTGGTGTTCGCCTGGGGGCAGGACGGACTGCTGCCGGAGGTGTTCGCCACCACCTCCGCCCGCCGCGCGCCGGTGGCGGCGCTGGCGCTGACCGCCGTGCTAGGCTCGCTGTTCCTAGTGCAATCGGTGCTGGTCGGCTGGGCGCTCGGCGTGGTGATCCGTTCGTTCAGCCTGCTGCTGGTGTGGCTCCTGCTGGCCATCGGCGCGCTGCGGCTGGCGTTCGGCCGCGCGCCGGAGGCGGGACATTGGGGCGTCGCCCTCGCGGCCGAGAAGGGCGTGATCGCCGCCGCCATCGCCTCTATCCCGATCACGCTCGCCCTGATCGCCGCCGTCGCGGTGGTGCCGCACACGCCATGGATGTTCCAGCCGCTGTTCCAGAGCGCGGTCGCCATGCTGGTCGCGCTCGGCCTGCTTGGGCTCGCCGCCGGACGGGCACGAGTGCGCGGGGTCGCGCTCAGCGCGATCGCCCGCACCGTGCCGCTGGAGTAGGCGCGATGCCGGGCAGTCAGGCGGTGCGCGCCGATCCGCGCAACCATGACGTGCTGATCTGGCTGAACGGGCGCCTGGTGCCGCGCGCGCAGGCGGTGGTCTCGGTGTTCGACGCCGGCTTCATCGCCGGCGACGGGGTATGGGAGGGGCTGCGCCTGCACCGCGGCCGGCTGCTGTTCCTGGACGCGCATCTTGATCGGCTGACTGCCGGCGCGGCGGCGATCGCGCTCGATATCGGGCTCGACCGCGCCAGACTGGCGGCGGCGCTGAAGGAGACCTGCGCCGCCAACGCCATGACTGACGGCGTGCACATCCGCCTGATGGTCACCCGCGGTCCGAAATCGACGCCGAGCCAGGATCCGGCGCAAAGCCTGGGCCCGGCAACGGTCGCGATCGTCGCCGAACACAAGCAGCCGGCGCCGGAGCTGGCGCGCGAGGGGATCGCACTCGCCACCGCCTCCTTGCGCTGTCCGCGATCGGATCAGTTCGCCATGCGGCTGAACAGCCACAGCCGCCTGCCGCTCATCATGGCGCTGCTGGAAGCGCGGCGCGCCGGGGCGGACGAGGCGCTGCTGCTGGACGATGCCGGCTTCATCGCCACCTGCAACGCCACCAATTTCTTCTTCGTCCGCGACGGCATCGTCTGCGTCTCCACCGGGCGCGCCGGATTCGTCGGGATCACCCGCGGCAAGGTGATCGCACTCTGCGCCGCGCACGGCATTCCGCTGGTCTGCGAGGACCACCTGCCGACGGCGCTGGAGGGGGCGACGGAAGCCTTCGTGACCGGAACGTTCGGCGGCCTGACGCCGGTTCGCGCGATCGACGGGCGGCGCTTCGCGGCTGTTCCTGGGCCGCTGACGGCGCGGCTGAGCGCGCTGTACGCCGCGCTGATCGATGCGGAGGCGGCCTGACCGCGCTCAGCCGATCCGCAGCAGCCGCGCCCCCTCTCCGCGCAGCCACGGTACCGCCTGCGCGGTGTGCGGCGTCAGCTTGTCGACCAGCGTCCAGAACCGCTTGCCGTGGTTCATGTGCCGCAGATGCGCGACCTCATGCGCGGCGACGTAGTCCTGCACCATCTCCGGCGCCATCACGAGGCGCCAGGAGAACGCGATCGATCCGTCGGCGGCACAACTGCCCCAGCGGCTCTGCGTATCCTTCACCGCGATCCGGCGCGCGATCAGCCCGGCCTGCGCCGCTTTCTCGGCGGCGAGCGCGTGCAGCCGGCGCAGCGCCTCGGCGCGGAGGAAATCCGTCACCCGCCGGCGCAGGAATTCGGCCCGCCCGGTCACGCAGATCTCGTCGCCCTCGCACCAGGCGCCGCCGCGCGCCGTGGGCAGATGGCGGATCCGGTGCGGGCGGCCGAGGAACGGCACCAGCGCGCCATCGACGAACGGCACCGCTTCGGGCAGCGCGGCGAGCCGGTCGGAGACCCAGTCGGCATGCGTCAGCAGCAGCGCCACGCCGGCGTTGCGTCCGGCACGGGTCGGCAACGTCACCACCACCGTGCCGTCGCGCGGATCGATGCGCAGGCTCACCCGGCGCGCGCGCGCGCTGCGGCGCCAGGCGACCTGCGCGGTGCCGTGCGGCAGCTCCATGATTTCGGCGGCTGGTGCATCCATGTTGCCGACAAACTGCCGAACCGCCCGATTCGTCAATAGATAAGCGCGTCGCGGATGCGGAACGATTGCGCGCTGTGGGCACGATGTCGCACCCGGCACGCACGGCCGCTGTGTCAGAACGCGGCGCGGATGCGGCCCCAGTCCTCGATCGCCGCTTCTCGACCGGGCAGGATCTGGATCGCGAACTGCGTATAGCCGGCGTCGCGCAACGCGCCGATGCGTGTGCGCAAGATGGCGGCGGTGCCGGTGAAGGTGGTCTGGCGGATCAGCTCCGCAGTCACGAACGGCCGTTCTTCCGGCTTCACGAACAGCAGATGACCGCGGTGGTTCTGCAGATAGCGCGCCTCCGCCGGCTCGAACTGCCGCGCCAGCGCGACGTAGCCGGCGACTTCGGCGGCGACCGCGTCGGGCACTTTGGAGGTATTGGGCAGGCCGGCCAATGCTTCGTCCGCGGCGCGATGCAGCAGCACCGCCGCGCGCGGCCCGGCTTCGGCGAGCGCGCGCGGCGAGTTGAACGCCTCCCCGTCTTCCAGGATGCAGCCGAGCGCGAAGGCGGTCGCGGCCAGTGCGTCCTTCGCGTGTCCCGCTTTCGCCCATGCCACCTGCATCGCCACGAACTCGGCGATGCCCGAACTCGGCACGCCGATGAAGTTCAACCACCCGGCGCGTAGCCGCGCCGTCAGCGCGCGCGAGCGCGGTCCGTAGGCGGAGACGTGCAGCGCCACCGGATCGCGCGTGTTGATCAGGCCGAGCTCCGGGTTGAGGAAGCGGATGGGATGCCGCTCGCCCTCCATGGCGAAATCCACCGTCTCGTTCGCCAGCAGCCGCATCACCTGATGGATGTAGTCTTCCATCGCCGCCAGGGTCATCGCGCCGAAGCCCATCGCCCGCCGCCCGGTAAATCCGGTACCGACGCCGAAATCGATCCGCCCCGGCGCCAGCGCATTGAGCGAGGCGAAGGCGCCGGCGGCGACAGGCGCGATGCGGTTCGACGGGATCAGCACCCCGGTGCCGAGCCGGATACGGCTCGTCTTCACCGCCGCCGCCGCCATCGCGACGAAGCAGTCCGCGCACAGCATCTGCGTGTCGTAGAACCAGGCGTGGGTGAAGCCGAGCGCCTCGGCGCGCTGCACGATTTTCCAGGAGTTTGCGGCGCTCGGAACCGCGATGCCGAAATCCATGTCGGTTGCCCCCGTGTCAGTGCGCCGCCGCGTTCAGATACGACAGGTCGAGATATTGCATCGGGTTGTTCAGCACCTTGGACGGCGTGCCGTATTTCGTGCGCAAGGCCAGCACGAGCCGCACCCCCGTCATGTCCGGCATCGCGTCGCGCGCGAGCCCGCCCTTCGGCGCCAGCAGGACGTCGAGCGTCTTGTTCGCCAGCGGGAACGTCATCGCCGGCAGGTGGGCGACCAGGATCGCCGCGGCCACCTGGCGGTTGGCGGGCTGGTAGAGCCAGTCGACCGCCTGGCGGTAGGCGCGGATGAAGCCGATCACCTCGTCCCGGTGCTGCATGGCCCAGGCCCGGCGCACCGCCGCCACCTGGCCCTGGTAGGGGCCGAGAGCATCGCTCACCCGCGCCAGCACGTGCATCCCGTGCGCCGCGCTCAGCAGGTCGAACGGCGTGATCTGGATGGTCGCCGCAACCGCCTTGTCCTTGAGCATGTCGTGAAAACGCAGCGCCGAGCCGCCCTTCTTCACGAAATGCACCTCGTTCGGCTGGATACCGTTCTTGGCCAGCAGCGCCTCCAGCACGAAGGCGAAGCCGGTGGTCATCGCGTCGACCGACAGGGTCTTGCCGCGCAGGCTGGCGATGGTCGGATAGGGCTTCTGCGACACGAGGGAGAGGAAGCCGTCGTCCTCCCCCAGTACCGCGACCACGTCGGGGTTCGGGGGCACCGGCCATTCGCCCTGGCCCTCGTCATAGGCAACCACGTTGTCGAACGCGGCCATGCCGATGTCGTAGGTGCCGGCGATGAGGTTCGACATCTCGTAGATCGAGCCGGGCGTGTAGGTGATGTGGACGTCGATCCCGTGCGCGGCGAAATAGCCCTGCCGTTCGGCGATCCACAGCGGCAGGTCGAAGCCGCCGGCGAAGGTGATGACCGAGACCGGCTTCAACGGATGCGGCAGCGGCATCGGGGGAGCGGCCGGCTTGGCGGATTGCGCCGGCGCCGGAGTCGAAGCTGTCGGTGTCGCAGCCGTCGGTGTTGCTGGTGTCGGCGTTGCCGGCGTCGGCTGGGCGGAGACCGGCCCGGCGGGTCCCGAGGCGGCGGGCGCGGGCACGGCGGCCGCGAGAGCCGGCAGGAGGCCGAACGCGATCAGCGCCAGCAGGCGGCGGAACGACGGACGCATGGCTTGTCTCCCCGGGACGGCGTGCGCCGCCTCCCTATACCACGCCGCGCTCTGCGTCTGCGTCCGCGCACCTGCCGATGCCGGGGATCGGACGCGCCGGCTCAGAACAGGTTGCGGGCGCGGCGCATCAGCAGGGTCACGAACCCTGCCGGCTGCATCGGGGCAAGTGCGACCGCCGGGACCGTCGCAATCGGCTTGCCGTTCGCGCTCACCGTCACCTGCCCGACGACGGCGCCGCGGGCGATGGCGCGGCCCGCCGGCGCATCGAGCGTGACCGTCGTGCTGAGCGTCTTTGCGCTGGCGATCGGCACCGTCGCCACCACATCACGCCCGGCGCCGACCGGGACGGTTTCCGGCTGGTATTTCGCGTCGGTCAGGCTGCCGACCGGCCGACCGGCCTCGGCGATCGTCGCGTCGGTGTAGAATTGGTAGCCGTAGTCGAGCAGCGCCTCGATCGCCTTGGTGCTGGCGCTCCAGTTCGGCCCACCGAGCACCACCGCGATCAGCCGGTGGCCGTCGCGCAGCGCGGTCGCATCGATGCAATGGCCGGCGGCGGTGGTGCGCCCGGTCTTGAGCCCGTCCACGGTCGGATCGTGGAACAGCACCGGGTTCCAGCTCCGCTGGCGGATCTTGTCGAAGGTGTAATGCTTGTGCACGGAGATTTTCAGTACCGCCGGGTACTGCGCAAGGAACGCGCGCGACAGCCGGGCGACGTCCATCGCCGTGCTGTACATATCCGGATCCGGCAACCCGGTGACGTTGGTGTAGTGGGTGCCGGCAAGCTCGAGCTTGGCCGCGGCCGCGTTCATCATCTGGACGAAGGCGCCGCGCGTGCCGGCGGCCGCCTGCGCCAGCGCCACGGTGGCATCGTTGCCGGAATTGATGATCAGCCCATGCAGCAGTTGATCGACCGTCACGGTTGTCGTGGGCGAGATGAACATGCGCGACCCGCCGGTGCGCCACGCGGTGACGCTGACCGGAATTTCCTGGTCCACCTTCAGCGAACCGTGCGCGAGCTGCTGGTAGATCAGGTAGGCGGTCATCAGCTTGGCGAGGCTGGCCGGCGGCCAGCGCAGGTCGGGCGCCTTTGCGGCGATGATCGTGCCGGTGGTGGCATCCATCAGCACATAGCTCGCCTCGTCCGCCAGCGCCGGCGGTGGCGGCATGCCGGGCAGCGCGAGCGGGGCGACCGGCGGGGGACCGGCGGGCACCGGGGCCGCCGGGGCGGCCTGATGGGCTTTGGCGCGGCCGGCAGCCTGGGCATGGCGGGCGGCTGCGCCCGCGGGTAGGACGGCGAGGCTGCCGGCAAGGCAGAGCCCGCCAAGGAGGGCGACGATCGCAGGACGGCAACCGGGCATTAAGCGACTCCGCGCAAAGACAAGACGGCGCGATTTATACCAGGGAAGCGGGACAGGGGCGCACTTGGGGCGAGCAGCAGAGCCGGGGTGCCACGGTGGTGGTTCAGCCTGGGGCGGCCAAAGGGTGGCGCGCCTCCTTAGTCATCGCGTGCGCTGGCGGTGCCTTGTCGCGAACACGGCGGACGACTGTTGACGTCGATCTATAGTGAAGAATGTGGCCAGGACAGGCCAGGAGCCCATCCCCTGTCCGCATGACGGCCGCGGTGTCCTATTTCTTGGGCGGGTCCGCCGGGTCCTCCGCCTCTGGGTCCGCCCGATGGGGGAAACGGAGCAGCGGCAGCAGTCCGGGGCTGACACAGACCCGACGCCCGGGGCTGCGTCGGTCGATCGGCGCGGGCCGATCCTGCGATGCAGGCGGCTCGTGCGGCGGGTCAGTATTCCGTACCATGGCCGCATAATTGCGGCCCATCCTCTTGCAAACCGGTTCCAGACTGGTGCTGTCGGCTTGTCCCATTGCGTCCGGCGCGGAATCCCACGGGGTCCCGCCGTTGCTGCGGACGCTGTGCGGACATTTTCCGGGGAAATTCGCCAGGCTGGCTGGTGAGTACGGGTTTTTTTGGTGCCGACGCTCGGAATTGAACCGAGGACCTACTGATTACGAATCAGTTGCTCTACCCCTGAGCTACGTCGGCAGCCGCCCCCCCTATACCCACGCCCCGCCCTGGCGGCAACCATTCCCGTCATCCCTGCCGCACCACCCTCCCACCCCGCGCCGGCCGCCGCAGCCGTGGCTTTCCCGCCGGCGCTGTCGCATCCAGGATCGCGTGCAGGCTCGCCACCGTCTCCGGGGTCAGCCGGTGCAGGCTCTGCGCCAGCCGGTTCGCAAGCGCCGTCTGCTCCGGCGTCAGCCCGGCCGTATCCACCATCACCCGCGGATGCGACAACCGTGCCAGCCGCGCCAGCTCGTCCGCATCGTCCCAGATCAGGCCGAACACCTCGTTCACCTGGTGCACCAGCCCCGCGCTCGGCGCACCGCGGCGGCCGTGTTCCAGCGCCGAGAGGTAGGCGGCGCTCACCTGCAGCTCGGCGGCGAGCCGGCGCTGCGTGAGCCCCCGCTCCGCCCGCAGCGCGCGCAGCCGCGCGCCGAACGGCGTCACCCGCCCCCCGCGCCGCTCAGGCCGCGGTCAGCGCCGCCCACAACCCGTCCGCCCCGGCGGCGAGCATCTGCGCGCCAAGCCGCCGCTGCCACACTGCCTCGTTGCCGAACTCGTCGCGCCAGGACCACAACCGCCGGGTGAGAAAATGCAGCCGATGTTCCTGGGTGAACCCGATCGCGCCATGCACCTGGTGTGCGATGGCGGCGCCGATCCCCGCTGCCTCCCCCGCCCGCGCCTTGGCCGCGGCGACCGGCGCCGGGCGCAGCCCTTCCGCCGCCGCCTCCGCGCCCAGGTCGGCCGCTGCCGCCGCCGCGGCGGCCTGCGCCGCCAGCAAAGCGAGGTTCTGCTGCACCGCCTGGAACTTGCCGATCGGGCGGCCGAACTGGCTGCGCTCCTGCGCGTACGCCGTGGTCATCGACGTCAGCGCGTGCAGGGCGCCGGCGATCTGCTGGGCCCGCGCCACTGCACCCATGGCGTGCAGCGCTTCCGCCGGCCGGCCGAGCGGGGCCACATGATCCGCTGCCGCCGCGATCTCGATCGTGTCGCGTGGCTCGCCGGCGAGGTTCGCGCCCGCTTCGGTCCGCCAGCCGCCGGCGTCCAGCAGCACCACATGCGGCGCGCCCGCATGCTCGGCCAGCACCGCCACGGCGACCGTGTGCCGCGCCCAGGGCACCCGGGTCGCCCGGCCCGACAGGTGCCAGGCGCTCCCGTCGCGGCGCAGGCGCAGCCGCTCGTCCGCGACAACGGGAGCGACCGTCAGCGGCCCGTCGGGGATCGGCAGACCGGCGGTGGCGAGCAGCCAGCCTGCCAGCATGGTCTCGGCCAGCGGCAACGGCACCGCGTGCGCCCCGGCCACTTGCAGCAGCCCGAGCGCATCGGCCATGGGCACGCCGTCCTCCTCCGCCACCAGCGCGCGCGGCAGGCCGGTTGCCTCCACCGCCGCCCAAGCTGCCGCCGGCCATCCCCCGCCGTCCGCCTGTCGCAGCACGGCCGACGTGATCTCGCGGGCGAACAGCCGTTCGGCGGTCTCATGCAGCAGGGCAGCGACGGAATCCATGCGACGGAGCCTCGTTCCTTGTGGGCGCGGGCAGCCAGCATGGCACGCCGCCCGAGCCGGTAAAACCACGCCCTCACGGCGACGCCCTCTTGCGCACGGCCGCCGACGGAGGCCAGATGCGCCCGCCGAACCAAAGAGGACAACGTCCGATGCCAGAAGCCCCGCACCTCGTCGAACTGGGCGGCGACTACCAGACCCTGCACGAGTTCATCCCCGCCGCGCGCGCCAAGGTGTCCGACAACACCTGGGGCTACCTGATCGGCGCCACCGAGACCGAGACGACGATGCGGCGCAACCGCATGGCGCTCGACCAGATCGCGTTCCGCCCGCGCGTCTGCCGCGATGTCTCGCATGTCGATACGTCCAGCACGTTCCTCGGCATGAAGCTGCGGCTGCCGGTGATGCTCGCGCCCGTCGGCTCGCTGGAATCGTTCCACGCCGGCGGCGCAGCGGAGGCCGGGCGCGGGGCGTCCGGCTTCGGCGTGCCGATCATCGTCAGCTCCGTGACGAAGCCGGGACTGGAGGAATCCGCCGCCGCCACGTCGGGGCCGAAAGTCTTCCAGCTCTACGTGCGCGGCGACGACGCCTGGATCGACGACGTCGTCCATCGCGCGGTCGATGCGGGCTTCGACGCCTTCGCCATCACCGTCGATACCGCCGCCTATTCGCGTCGCGAGCGCGACATCGCCGCGCGTTTCGTCAAACCCTGGCGCGCCGCCGCCACGGGGCATGAATTCCAGGCCGGGTTCTCCTGGCGCAACGTGCGCCCGCTTCAAGGAAAAGCATCGCATCCCGCTGATCCTGAAGGGCATCGCCACTGGCGAGGACGCCGAAGCCGCCTGCGATCTGGGTGTTGACGTCGTCTACGTCTCGAACCACGGCGGCCGCCAGCTCGACCACGGCCGCGGCGCGATGGACGTGCTGCCCGAGGTGCTGGACACCGTGCACGGCCGCGCCAGGGTGATGATCGACGGCGGCATCTGCCGCGGCACCGACATCGTCAAGGCGATCGCGCATGGGGGCCGACGCGGTCGCGATCGGCCGGCTCTATTGCTACGGCCTCGCCGCCGAGGGCGCGGCGGGCGTGGCGCGCGTGCTCGAACTGCTGGAACAGGAAACCGCGGTGGCGATGGCGCTGCTCGGCGTGACGAAGCTCGCGGACCTCAACCGCGAGTACCTGCACCGCGGCGCGCCGTCGGTGACCGCGCCGCACGTGCACAGCGCCTTCCCGCTGCTGTTCCATACGCCGGAACGTCCGGTGCAATAACCCGTATCGACAGGAGAAAGCCCATGCGCGGCATCGTGTTCACCGGCGGTCGCGAGCTCGAACTGATGACGTTCCCCGACCCTACCCCGGGGCCGGGCGAGGTGGTGCTGGAGATGAAGGCGTCCGGCATGTGCGGCTCGGACCTGCACCAGTACCGCCGGCCGAAGGGCGACAAGGGCGCCTCGGTCGGCGGGCTGCCGGCCAACCCCAACCCGGTGATCGCCGGGCACGAGCCCTGCGGCATCGTCGCCGCGCGTGGCCCCGGCGTGACGGACGCGGACGCGCGGATCGGCGCACGGGTCATGGTGCACCATTACCAGGGCTGCGCGCATTGCGCGCATTGCCGCTCCGGCTGGCAGCAATTGTGCCAGGAGGTGCCGGTGAAAGTGTACGGCAACAACGCGCACGGCGGCCACGCGCATTATCTGTGCGTCCCGGCCAACACCCTCGTGCCGCTGGCCGACGAACTGTCCTACGAGGCGGGTGCGGCGATCTCCTGCGGCACCGGCACCGCCTGGGGGGCGCTGCGGCGGATGAACCTGTCCGGCAACGACACCATCGCGATCTTCGGCCAGGGACCGGTCGGGCTGTCCGGCACCCAGCTCGCCAAGGCGATGGGCGCCCGCGTGATCGCGCTCGATGTGTCTCCGGAACGGCTGGAGCGGGCCAGGGAATTCGGCGCCGACGAGGTGGTGAACCCGCGCTCGAACGATCCCGTCGGCGCGATCAAGGACCTCACGCACGGGCGCGGCGCCGATTGCACCCTGGATACGTCGAGCGCGCCGGAAGGCCGCATCGCGGCGATCCGCAGCGCCAAGGTCTGGGGCACCATGTGCTTCGTCGGCGAGCGCAACAACGTGACGATCGACGTCAGCCCCGACATCCTGCGCAAGCAGTTGACGATGATCGGCTCCTGGACCTTCTCGGTGATCGGCCAGGCCGAATGCGCCCGCTTCATCGTCGAGCGCAACATCGCCGTGGATCAGTTGTTCACCGACCGCTGGAAGCTCGATCAGGCGGAGGAAGCCTACCGGCTGTTCGACGCGCAGAACTCCGGCAAGGGCGTGTTCCTGATGTGAGCGGGGCCCGGGCGGCGATCGCCGCGGCGTATCGGGAGCTGGGCCGCCGCGGCTTCGTGCCCGGAAGCGCGGGCAACGTCAGCGCTCGCGCCGCGCGGGGGATGCTGATCACGCCGACCGGCTGGGCGGCGGAAGCGGTCACCGCCACGGCGGTCGTTGCGGTCACCGCAGAAGGCGCGGTGCGTGGGCGCGGCGTGCCGTCCAGCGAATTTCCGATGCACGCCGCGATCTACCGCGCGTACCCCGCCGCCGGCGCGATCGTGCATACCCACGCGGAAGCCTGCACTGCGCTCGCGTGCCTGGGCCAGGAGCTGCCGGCGTTCCATTACATGATCGTCGCATTCGGCGGCCACGACGTCCGCTGCGCCCCTTACGTCACGTTCGGCACGCCGGAACTGGCGACGGCGGCGGTCGCCGCGCTGGACGGGCGGCGCGCCTGCCTGCTCGCCAATCACGGCATGATCGTGCACGCGCCGACGGTGGCAGCGGCATTGGAGGACGCGATCGTACTGGAAAGCCTGGCGCGGCAGTACCTGCTCGCCCGCGCCGCCGGCACGCCGCGCCTGCTGAGCCCGGAAGAGCTGGACGCGGCACGGGCGCGTTTCGCCAGCTACGGGCGCGCGGGCGACGCGCGTGGGAGGAAGGGATGGTAGCGGTGTAGCGCTACCCCTGCCCCGCCGCCGCCAGCACACGCTGCGCCAGCTTGTAGTGCGGGCGGTCGATCATCTTGCCGTCCAGCGCGAACACGCCGGCGTCCGGATTGGCTGCGAACGCGTCGCGCACCCGCTCGGCCCAGCGCACCTGCGCGGCGGACGGGGTGAAGGCGGCGTTCACGGCGTCGATCTGCGCCGGGTGGATCAGGATCTTGCCGGCGAACCCGTCGGCCGCGGCGGCACGCGCCTCACGTTCCAGCCCGGCCGGGTCGCGCGGGTCGGGCCAGGGCGTATCGAGCGCCGGCACGCCGAGCGCCCCCGCCGCCAGCAGCACCTGCGCGCGGGCGAAGGCCGAAGCGGCGTTCAGCGCCCCATCGGGGTGCCGCGGCGCCACGCCGAGATCGGCCGATAGGTCCTCGGCGCCGAAACAGAGGGCCGCCAGCCGCCCGGCCACCGGCGCATAGCCGCCGAGGCCGAACACCGAGGCGGCGGTCTCGGTCACGATCGCGATCACCCGCACGCTGCCGATCGCCCGCCCCGCCGCCGCTTCCAGTGCCTCCAGATGGTGATCGAGCGCGCCGAGGTCCGCCGCCCCGGCGCATTTCGGCAGCATCACCGCCGCCGCGCCGGCCGGGACGACAGCGGCGAGGTCGGCCAGATACCACGGCGTGCCGGGCGGGTTCACCCGCACGATCAGCGTATCCGCGCGTTGTGCCCCAGCCATCTCGCGCAACCGCGCGGCCACGGCGGCGCGCGCCTCCGGCTTGGCCGGTGCAGCCACCGAATCCTCGAGATCGAGGATGACCGCATCGGCGGCTGACTCTATCGCCTTGGCGACTTTGCGTGCGGCATCGCCGGGCGCGAACAGGGGGCTGCGCAGTCGCATGGGTCCTCGCGGGCTGGGGAGCAAACTCCGATCTTGCGCCCATCCGGGCGATATGCAATCAGCCCTGTCAGGGAGACAGCAATTCCGCAAAATGAGGGGACACGTCCGCCTGTGGTCGAGATCATCCTGGAAACCACCGGGCTGAGCAAGGAATTCAGCGGCTTCGTCGCGGTGGACGACGTCTCGCTCGCCGTGCGCACCGGCACGATCCATGCCTTGATCGGCCCCAACGGGGCCGGCAAGACCACGTGCTTCAACCTGCTGACCAAATTCCTGCAGCCGACGCACGGACGAATCCGTTTCAAGGGCATCGATATCACCGGGATGAGGCCGGCCCAGGTAGCCCGGCTCGGCCTGGTGCGCAGCTTCCAGATCTCGGCAGTGTTCCCGCGGCTGTCCGCGCTCGAGAACGTGCGGCTGGCGCTGCAGCGGGCGCGCGGCAACTCGTTCGATTTCTGGCGCTCGGAAACCGCGCTGCGGCGCTTCGACGACCGCGCCCATCAGTTGCTGTTCGACGTCGGGCTGTCAGGCTTTGCCGCGATCGCCGCTGGGCAGCTCGCCTACGGGCAGAAACGCGCGCTCGAGATCGCCACCACCCTGGCGCTCGACCCCGAGATGATGCTGCTCGACGAACCCACCGCCGGCATGACCCACGCCGATGTCGATCGGATCGTGGAACTGATCCGCTCGATCCGCGCCGGCCGCACGATCCTGATGGTCGAGCACAATCTTTCGGTGGTCGAAGGCCTGTGCGACACCATCACCGTCCTGACCCGCGGCCGCGTGCTGGCAGAGGGCGACTACGCCACCGTCTCGGCCAACCCGGAGGTGATCACCGCCTACCTCGGGTCCGAAACGCCGGAGCCGGTGCATGCTTGAAATCAGCGACCTCAACGCCTGGTACGGCGAAAGCCACGTGCTGCACGGCGCGGCGTTCGAAGTGCGCGAAGGCGAGGTGGTCACCCTGCTCGGGCGCAACGGTGCCGGCAAGACCACCACCATGAAATCCATCATGGGCCTGGTGCCGCGCCGCCAGGGCAGCATCCGCTTCCGCGGCGCCGAGCTGATCGGCGCCCCCCCGGAACGCATCGCCCGCGCCGGCATCGCCTTCTGCCCGGAGGAACGCGGCATCTTCGGCTCGCTCAGCGTGACCGAGAACCTGCTGCTGCCGCCGGTGATCGCGCCCGGCGGGCTCGATATCCCGACCATCTATGCGCTGTTCCCCAACCTCAAGGAACGCGCCGGCACCGCGCACGGCACCAAGCTCTCGGGCGGCGAACAGCAGATGCTGGCGATCGCGCGCATCCTGCGCACCGGCGCGAAAATGTTGCTGCTCGACGAACCGACCGAGGGGCTCGCGCCCGTCATCGTCCAGCAGATCGGCCGTACCATCCGCGAGATCAAGGCGCGAGGCTTCACCGTGCTGCTGGTCGAGCAGAACTTCCGCTTCGCCGCCACCGTGGCGGACCGGCACTACGTGATGGAACACGGGCGGGTGGTCGACATGATCCCGAACCATCTTCTTTCTTCCAGCATGGACAAGCTGCACGAGTACCTCGGCGTCTGACCGCGCCGCGCTTTCCGGGACCACTCCGCCATGATGATGATCTTCGGCATCCCCGCGCCCCTGCTGTTCGGCCAGTTGCTGCTCGGCCTCATCAACGGCGCGTTCTACGCCATGCTGGCGCTCGGCCTGTCGATCATCTTCGGCATGCTGAACATCATCAACTTCGCGCACGGCGCCCTGTTCATGATGGGTGCCTTCGCCGCCTGGATCCTGTTGCAGTATCTCGGCATCGGCTATTTCCCGGCCCTGATCCTCTCGCCGCTCATCATCGGCCTGTTCGGGATCGTGATGGAACGCACCCTGATCAGCCGGCTCTACAAGCTCGACCATCTGTACGGCCTGCTGCTGACGTTCGGGCTGGCCCTCGTGATCGAAGGGCTGTTCCGCAACTACTACGGCAGCTCCGGCATGCCCTACGACATCCCCTCGGTCCTGCAGGGCGCGACCGATCTCGGGTTCATGTACCTGCCGATCTACCGTGGCTGGGTGGTGATCGCGGCCCTGGTCGTCTGCCTCGCCACCTGGGCGATCATCGAGAAAACCTTTCTCGGCGCCCGGCTGCGCGCGGCCACCGAAAACCCGGCGCTGGTGCGCGCCTTCGGGATCAACGTGCCGCGATTGATCACCATCACCTACGGCTGCGGCGTGGCGCTCGCCGCCTTCGCCGGCGTGCTGGCGGCGCCGATCTACTCGGTGAACCCCGACATGGGGGATAATTTCATCAACACCGTGTTCGCCATCGTCGTGATCGGCGGCATGGGCTCGATCCTGGGCTCCATCGTCACCGGCTTCGGTCTCGGCGTGATCGAGGGCCTGACGAAAGTGTTCTACCCGCAGGCGTCCGCCACCGTCATCTTCCTGGTGATGGTGATCGTGCTGCTGTTCATGCCCCGCGGCCTGTTCGGAAAGACTGCCTGATGTCCGTCTCCACCGCACCCGTCGGCGCCGCTGCTCCCGCCCGCACCGGCCTGTTCGGCTTCACCCGCGCGCAGGCGATCGGCTTCGCGCTGATGCTGGCCGCAATCGTCGTGCTGCCGCACGTGCTGTACCCGATCTTCCTGATGCGCATCCTCACCGCAGCGCTGTTCGCCTGCGCGTTCAACCTGATGATCGGCTATGTCGGGCTGCTGTCCTTCGGCCACGCCGCGTTCTACGGCATGGGCGCCTATATCGGCGCCTGGACCCTGAAGTTCTGGCACGTGGATGCCGTGACTTGCGATCCTGCTCGGCGGCGCCATGGGCGGGATCCTCGGCCTCGCACTCGGCTACCTCGCCATCCGTCGCTCCGGCATCTACTTCGCCATGATCACCCTCGCCCTGGCCCAGATGGTCTACTTCTTCTGCGTCGAGGCCCCCTTCACCGGCGGCGAGGACGGCATCCAGCAAGTGCCGCGCGGCACCGCGTTCGGCATCTTCCCGCTGCATAACGACATGGCGATGTACTGGCTCGTCGCCGGCGTGTTCATCGCGGGTTTCCTGCTGATCCACCGGGTCATCCACTCCCCGTTCGGCCAGGTGCTGAAAGCCATCCGCGAAAACGAACCGCGCGCCGTCTCCCTCGGCTACCGAACGCAAGACTACAAACTGATCGCCTTCGTCCTCTCCACCTTCCTCTCCGGCGTCGCCGGAGCCACAACCGCGGTCGTGTTCGGCATCGCCACCCTCGATGGCGTCGCCTCGTCGCGCTCCGGCGACGTCGTGCTCACCACCCTGCTCGGCGGCCTCGGAACCGTGTTCGGCCCCGTCGTCGGCGCCGTCGTCACCACCTCGATGGAAAACTACCTCGCCCAGTTCGGCTCCTGGGTCACCGTCACCCAAGGCGCCATCTTCGTCATCTGCGTCCTCGCCTTCCGCCGCGGCATCGTCGGCGAAATCGCGGCGGTGCTGAAATTGTCGCTGTAGGGACGGAAGTCGGCAAGTAAGGCCAGGGGGCTTTGCCCCCTGGACCCCCACCAAGGGCTCGCCCTTGGTGGGGGTCCAGGGGCAGCGCCCCTGGCCTTGCTTGCTGAACTTCCGCCCTCACAGAGGTCAGTCCAGCGTCTCCCGATACAGCCGCACGGCGATGGCGCCGACGACGAGGGCGAACAGGACCATGGGCCAGAGGTCGGGCCAGATTTCTGCCGGACCGTTCCCTTTCAGCAATATACCGCGGCAGATTCTGAGGGCATGCGTGATGGGCAGGCACTCGCCGATCACGCGCGCCCGGGCGGGCATGCCGGCGAACGGGTAGAGGAATCCCGACAGCATCATGCTGGGCAGGAACGCGAACTGCGCCATTTTTTGCGCCTGTATCTGGGTTCTTGCGATCGTCGAGAACGCCAGCCCCATCGCCAGGTTGCAGGCGATGAACAGGCCGAGCGATCCGAGCAGCAGCAGCACCGAGCCGCGCACCGGCACGCCGAACACCACGACGGCGACGAGCAGGATCAGTGCTGCCTGCACGTAGGCCAGGCCCACGTAAGGGATGATCTTGCCGAGCGTTACTTCGATCGGGCGCACCGGCATCGCCAGCAGATTCTCCATCGTTCCGATCTCGCGTTCGCGCGTGATGGAGACGGAGGTGAGCACCAGGGTCGAGATGGTCAGGATCACCGCGATCAGGCCGGGCACGATATTGAGCGCGGTCACCTGTTCGGGATTGTAGCGCGCGTGCAGCACGATCTGGAACGGGGGCGGCGGTGGCGCTCCCGATCGCGACCGGATCGGAGCCGTCGGCGTCCATCAGGATCTGCGGCTTGTCACCGCGGTTGATGCGTCGGGCGAAGTTGGGCAGGATATCCAGCACGAACAGCACATCCCCACGCCGCAGCGCTTCGTCGGCCGCGGCCTCGGTCCTGTAGGGGCGAAGGTTGAAATAGCGCGTATTGGCGAGTGCGGTGACCAGGATGCGTTCGTAGATCGAATGATCGGCGGAGATGACCGCAGTCGGCAGATGCCACGGGTTGGTGTTGATCGCATAGCCGAACAGGAAAAGCTGGATCAGCGGCAGCATGATCGTGAGCCGGATCGTGGTCGGATCCCGCCGCATCTGCAGCCATTCCTTCTGCAGCATGGCAACTAGGCGGGCCCAGGAAAACCCGCTCATTCTCCCGTCTCCTGCGCGTTCAGCATGTGGATGAACACGTCGTCGAGCCGCGGCTCCACCTCCTGCCACGTGAGCGCCGGATCGCCGAGCCTGTCGATCGCTGTCTGCAACAGGCTGCGATCGAGCCCCGCCACGCGCAGCGCCTGGCCGAACACCGCTGCCGTTTCCACCCCGGGCTCGCCGCGCAGCCGCCGCACGGCGCGCTCGATCCCAGGGCCGGTGGCCTCGAACGTCACCAGATGCGCCTGCGCGACCACTTCAGACGCGGTGCCCTGCACCACCAGCCGCCCGCTGGCGAGGCAGACGACGCGGCTGCATCGTTCCGCCTCGTCCATGTGGTGGGTGGAGACGAGCACCGTCATCCCGTCGGCGGCGAGCTCGTGGATCATGTCCCAGAACTGCCGCCGCGCGCGGGCGTCGACGCCGGCGGTGGGCTCGTCGAGCAGCAGCAGCCGCGGCTGGTGCAGGATGCAGGCCGCGAGCGCCATGCGCTGCGTCCAGCCGCCGGAAAGCTCGGCCGCGAGCTGTCCGACCCGGTCGGCGAGGCTCATGCGCTCCAGCGCCGCCGCAATGACCGCGCGCCGGTTGGGCAGCGTGTAAAGCCGGGCGACGAACTCGAGATTCTCCGCCACCGTCAGATCGCCGTAGAAACTGAACTGCTGGGTCATGTAGCCGACCTGCAGCCGGATTTCCGGCGCGTGTTGCAACAGATCGAGGCCGAGGCAGGTACCCCCGCCGCCGTTCGGGCGCAGCAGGCCGCACAGCAGGCGGATGGTGGTGGTCTTGCCGCTGCCGTTGCCGCCGAGGAAGCCGCAGACCTCGCCCTGTTCCACCCGCAGGGTCAGCCCGTCGATCACCTTGCGCGCGCCGAAGCTTTTCATCAGGTCGTGCACGTCGATCGCCGGACCGCTTATTGCCGCGCCGCTCATCTTCGGGCCTGGAGGGCGAACGGGCGCACCTCCACCGGCTCGCCCGGCTTGAGCAGCAAGGCCTGTGCCGGCTTCGGCCGTGCCTCGATCATGTAGACCAGGGTGGCACGGGTCTGCTCGCTGTAGATCACCGGCGGGGTATATTCCGCCTGCGGTGCGATGAAGGACACGCGCGCGACCAGCGGCGCCCCGCAGCCGTCGCAGGAGACCGCCATCCTCTCGCCGAAATGAATGCCGGACAGCGCCGGCTCGGGGACAAAGAAGCGCACCCGGATGTTCCCGGGCGGCAACAGTTGCACTGCGGTGACGCCGGCGGCGACGGTGTCGCCTGCCTGCACGTCGGTATCCGAAACGACGGCCGCCACCGGCGCGACCACGTGGCGCTGCGCCAACTGCCACGCCACCTGCGCCAGGGCCGCGCGCGCCGCGCCCACCGCCGCGCGGGCGGCTTCGATCTGGTCCTCCCGCCCGGTCGGCTGGCGCGCCAGCGCCAGTTTCGCCACGGCCTGCACCACGCGCGCCTGCGCAGCGGCGAGCGCCATCCGCTCCTGGTCCACTTTCTGCCGCGTGACCGCGCCGCTGGCGACGACGCGTTCGTCGCGCGCCAGGTTGTCCTCCGCCTGCGCCTGGGCCGCGCGCTGCTCGGCGAGCGAGCCCACGTCCTGCGCGATCTCGTTCGGCCGCGACGGCGCCACGAGATTGGCGAGGTTCGCCTGCGCCTGGACGAGATTCGCCGCGGCCGCGGCGCGCGCGGCGCACTCGTTCGTGTCGTCCTGGTCGAACAGCGGTGCGTCGGCCGCGACCTTTTCGCCACGGGCGACGACCAGCCGCACCAGCCGTCCGGTCAGCACCGGGGCGACATTGACATAATCCGCCTCGGCATACCCTTGCCAATAGACGGGCGGTGCGGCGCGCAGGCGCCACCAGACGAAGCCGGCAGCGCCGAGCACCAGCAGCAGCACGACCGGCAACAGGAGCCGCCTCATCGCTTGTCCGCTGCCAGGCCGCGCAGCAGCACGTCGAGATGCGCCGCCAGCAACGCCGCCGGATCGACGACCAGGGCGGTGTGCCGGCCGACCGAGGTGCGCCAGAGCATCGCGAGCAGGATCGGCGCCACGACCAGCGGCACCGTCGCGGGCACGTCGAGCGGCCGGAACTCCCCGCTCGCCACGCCGTGCGCGAGCACGCTGCCGATCAGGCGCATGCCGCGGGCCGACACCTCCTCGGCATAGAATTGCGCCAGGGCCGGGAAATTGCCCGCTTCCGCCAACACGAGCGTGGGGATGGCGGCAAGCTCGCCGTTCAGCCGCTCCAGCATGGTGGTGGCGAGCTCGCGCAGCAGCGCCGCGGCCGGACCCTGGTGCGCGGCGACCCGGGCCTCCATCGCGGCAAGATTGGGCAGCACGTCCTGGCGGACGACGGCACGGAACAGATCCTCCTTGGTCGGGAAGTAGAGGTAGACCGTGCCTTTGCTGATGCCCGCGCGCTGCGCCACGTCCTCCAGCCTGGTGGCGGCAAACCCGCGCTCGGCAAACAGCGCGAGGGCGGCGGCCAGGATTTCCCCCGGGCGCGCCTCCTTGCGGCGGGTGCGAAGGGCAGCGGGCGGGGTGGGGTCGAGGGCCGGCATGCGGCAGTAATAACCGGCCGGTCAGTCAGTAGAAAGCGGCGTTACAGTGTGGCGACGGGCTCGAGTAAGCGGCGCGCCGTCCCCTCCCCGCCCTGCGCCCTCCCGGTTGCCGAACCGGCGCGGACCGCTTAGGAGCGGCGCGCGTGACGTGCGGTTCCCGGTCTCACGGCGGGGGCGCGCGGTGTCGGCCGCCCCGCGCGCGGCCCGCCGCCCGCCTGGCCGGCCGGGGTGCCCCGTCGCCGCGTCCGGCGCCGGCCGGCCGTTCGCCCCTCACCCTCCCGACAGGATCCCCCCGTATGCCGATCGAACGCACCTTCTCCATCATCAAGCCGGACGCCACGCGGCGGAACCTCACCGGTCGGGTCAACGCCATGCTGGAGGCGGCCGGGCTCAGGATCGTCGCGCAGAAGCGGCTGCACCTGACCACGGCACAGGCCGAGGCGTTCTACGCGGTGCACAAGGCGCGCCCGTTCTACCGCGACCTCGTCACCTTCATGACCTCCGGCCCGGTGGTCGTGCAGGTGCTGGAGGGCGAGGACGCGGTGGCGCGCAACCGCTCGGCGATGGGCGCCACCGACCCCGCCAAGGCCGCCGCCGGCACCATCCGCGCCGAATTGGCCGAGAGCATCGAGGCCAATTCCGTGCACGGCTCGGACAGCGCCGAGAACGCCGCGGCCGAGATCGCGTTCTTCTTCGCCGGGGTGGAGATCGTCGGCTAGACCGCGGTCCTGTACGGGGCGACCGCCGCCGGCCGCCTACCCCGTGCGGGGCGCGGGGCGTGACCTCACCGTCCGCGCCGCGCCGGCGAAGGCCGGTCGGCGCCGCCGACGAGCACCTGGCCATCGAGCCAAGGGGCGAGCCGCAGGATCTCCGGCAGGTAGCGGTTGCGCAGAATCCGCTGCGCAACCTCCGCGATGCGGCCTGCGAGCACATCGATCTCGCCGGCACGGGAGATCAGGTCCAGATGGCGCGAGAAGGCGGGGCCGGGCACCGGCAGGGTCTGTATCTGCGGCATGCGCGCCTTGACCTCGAAGATCGACAGCGGCGTCAGCAGGGACCAGCCGAGCCCTGCCTCCACCATCGCCAGGATGACCCCTGCCGATTCGAACTCGAACCGGCGCGGCAGTTCGAGGCGCAGGCGCCGCAGATGCCGCTCGATATCCGCTGCGATATGGGAACGGGCATTCCACCGGATCAGCGGCAGCCGCTGTCCCAGCTCCGCCAGGCTCATCTTCTCCCACTCGGTCCCGCCCTTCTGCGGCACCACGAGAACATAGGGCTCGGCGAGGATCGGGTGACGGAGCAGCCCGTCGATCCCTTCCATCCCGTCGTTCGTGATCAGCAGGTCAAGGTTGTGGTCCATCAGCCCCGCCCGCAGGCTGCGGGCGAGGCCGGACGAGATCGACAGGAAGCGGATCGATGATTCGGTGGCACGCACCAGTTCCGGCACGAACGGAATCGAGAGCGAGTTGACCAGGCCGATCCTGAGCTGCACCGCCATGCCGGTCTCGAGGTGGCGGACCGCGAGCGGGATCTGCTGCGCTTCCCGCAGGACCCGGCCGGCGGCCTGGGCCAGCCAGTAGCCCGCCGTGGTCGGCGTCAGCGGCCGGCGGGTCCGGTCGAGAATGGTGATGCCGAGCGCCGTCTCGAGTTGGCGGATCGTGTACGACACCGCGGGCTGGGTCATGCCGAGCTGGCGCGCGGCCAGGGTCATGCTGTTGAGCTCGCAGACCGCCGCGACCACTTCGAGCGCGTGCAGTTCGAACCCAAGCGAGGAACTCATGCCCAGCCTCTCGTGGCAGCGCGCCCCCGGACCCGCGGCGCACGGGCTTGCACTATAAACGCGCCTTATGTCGGCGCAAATTCTTCCGCATGTCCGGGCACCCTCGCGACGTCGGGCGACGCCGGCGGGGCGGCGCGCCGCGGGGGCCGGAAGCGATTGAAATCGCCATGGAAATGCGGTCCAAGACGAACAGGAGGCAACGCGGCTCAGGCGTCGTCGCGCGCGTCCGCTGATGCCGCCACCGCCGGCCGTTCACCGTATCGCAACACATTCTGCTTGCTCCGCGAGGACCGCTCCGTAAAGTGGGCGGCGGGCGATGTCATCTTTGCTGACGGCGAACTCATCCGTGAGGCCGCAAAAGATGATGTTTAAGACTAGGAGATTCGGTAATGCGCGTGGACGGTCCGATCATTCGGGTCCATGAGCTGCGGAAGTCGTTCGGCCCTGCGGAGGTCCTGCGCGGCATCAGCTTCGACGTGCCGGAAGGCTCGGTGCTCAGCATCATCGGCGCCAGCGGATCCGGCAAGAGCACGCTGCTCCGCTGCATCAATCTGCTCGAGACGCCGACGTCCGGCGCCGTCTACCTCGATGGCGAACCGATAGGATTTCGTATCGATAAGGCGGGACGGCGGATCCCCGACAGCGCCGCGAACATCGCCCGGATGCGCGCCAGGCTCGGCATGGTGTTCCAGCAGTTCAACCTTTGGCCGCACATGACGGCGCTGCAGAATATCACCGAGGCGCTGATCCAGGTCAAACGCATGGGCCGGCGCGAGGCGCAGGCGGTCGGGCGTGAACACCTCGCAAAGGTCAACCTCCTGAACAAGGAGGCCGAGTACCCGGCCCGCCTGTCGGGCGGCCAGCAACAGCGGGTCGCCATTGCACGCGCGCTCGCGATGCAGCCCGAGGTGATGCTGTTCGACGAGGCAACCTCCGCGCTGGACCCCGAGTTGACCGGCGAGGTGCTGGAGGTGATGCGGACACTCGCGCGGGAAGGCACGACCATGCTGGTCGTGACGCATGAGATGGGCTTCGCGCGCGAGATCTCCGGGCGGGTCCTGTTCCTGCACGAAGGGCAGATCGAGGAGGACGGCCCGCCCCAGGCCGTGTTCGGCGCGCCGACCAGCGAGCGCTGCCAGCGCTTCCTGGCCTCCGTTCTGCACTGAGCGGCCATGCTCGCCCAGCTTCAGCAGTCGCTGGATCCGGCCCTGTTCTGGGAATACCGGATCACCCTGCTGCACGGCCTGGCTGTGAACCTGCTGATCTTCCTGATTGCCGCCATCCTTGCGGCCATCCTCGCCTTCGCGATCGGGGTGGCCAGGCTGAGCCGGACCGCACCCATCCGGCTCGCAGCCATCGGCTACACCGAGGCGTTCCGCAACACGCCGGAACTGGTGCTGATCGTCTGGGCGTACTACGTGCTGCCGCTGCTGGTGAGCCGCGCCCTCGATACGCGCTTCGAGCTGAGCCCGTGGCTCGCGTCGGTGCTGGCCCTCGGGTTCGCCTACAGCGGATTCATGTCGGAGACCGTGCGCACCGGCCTGCTGTCGGTCCCGCGGGGCCACGTCGAGGCGGGACAATCCTTGGGGATGTCGCGCTGGACGATCCTGCGCCGCATCGTGGTGCCGCAGGCGGTGCGGCACATGCTGCCCGAGGCGCTCAGCCAGTTCGTGTCGCTGTTCAAGGCGACCTCGATCGTGTCCTTCGTTGCCGTGCCGGACATCATGTACCAGATCTCGATGATCAACGACCAGGAGATGCGTCCGTTGCCGCTCTATACCGGCGCCGCATTGCTCTATTGCGCCGTCGTGATCACCGCCTCGCAGATGATCCAGCACCTGTCGGACCGCTGGCGCCGGCGCGGCTGGGCGTGAGATCGGGCCATGATCAACAACTTCAACCGCTACGTCCTCGCCAATTCCGGTCTGCTGCTGCACGGCGTCGCCGTCACCGCCTCTATCTGCGCCTTCGCCTTCGTGCTCGCGGTCGTGCTGGGGCTGATCGCCTGCCTGCTGCGGCTTTACGTGCCGCTCCTGCGCCCCGCGGCGCTCGCCTATATCGAGTTCTGCCGCGCGACGCCGATCTTCGTGCAGCTCCTGTGGGTCAATTACGTCTGGCCGGAGCTGTTCGGCTTCCCGCGCACCACGGAAGGCGCGGCAGTGATCGCACTCGCCCTGCAGTCGAGCGGCTACCTGGCGGAGACATTCCGCTCCGGGATCGAGGGGCTGCACCGCGGCCAGTTCGAGGCGGGGCTCGCGGTCGGCATGTCCCGCGCGCAGATCATGCGCCGGATCGTGGGGCCGCAGGTCGCCCTGGTGATGGCCCCGGCGATCGTCAACCAGATGGCGGTGGTGGTGAAGTCCTCCACCCTCGTCTCGATCATCGCGGTTCCCGATCTCATGTATCAGGCGATGGGGATTGCGAACAAATGGTTCGAGCCGATCGAGGTTCTGACCACCGCGGCAGTGCTGTACTTCCTGATCATCTTCTCGATCTCCACGACCGCGGAAAAGATCGCCAACCGTTTCCGGAGGAAATTCGGACTGACCAGCGCACACTGACCGTGCCGGCTTTACGTCACATCCAGAACAAGGGGACTGCACATGGATGACACATCCGATCACGACACGCCCGATACCGGCAAGCGCATGCTGCTGGCCGGCGCCGCGGCGCTCGGCGCAGGCATCGCCGCCATCGCCGCGCCGCGGGAGGCGATGGCCCAATTGCTGAGTACCGGCGTCGACCCGAAATCCGTGCTGGCGAAGGTCCACCAGGGCCGCCCCTTGGAGGTCGGGTTCGCACAGACCCCGGTGTGGTTCTACCGCGACGCCAAGACGGGCACGTTGCACGGCATCTACCAGGAGCTGGTGGAGATGCTCGCCAAGGATCTGGCGATCAAGGTCAATTGGCACGAGGTGACGTTCGCGACCTGCACGCTCGGTCTCGACAAGGGCGATTACGATCTGTTCGGATCCTCCGCCGTCTATACGGTCCCGCGCGCGATCGTCGCCAACTACGTGGGTCCGCTCTGGTCCAAGGGCAGTCTTGCGATCATCCGCAAGGCGGACGCGGCCAAGTTCAAGACCGTGGCCGACCTGAACAGCCCCGACGTGACCTTCTCGGTCAATGCCGGGGCCAGCGAGCAGCAGCGCATGCCGCAGCTTTTCCCGAAGGCGAAATTCATCGCCGTGGCCGGACAGCAGGTCATGGCGGCGGAGCCGGTACGCAGCGGACGCGCAACGGTCTACGTCACCGGAGACAGCGACGCGATCACCTTCGTCAAGCACAATTCGAGCTGGGCAAGCATCGTCGATCCCGCGCATCCCTTCGACAAGCGGCCAAACACCTGGATGATCCGCTATGGCGATACGGCATGGAAGAACTTCCTCGACATGTGGAGCACCTACATCACGGGGAATGGCGAGGTGCAGCGCCTCTACGACAAATACATGAACACGCCCGCCTGACCTGACACGCGCCACACGGCAGCCGGCGACGCCACGCCGGCCAACACGAAGGAACCGATGATGATCATCGATTGCCATGCTCACGTATTTCAGAGCTGGGAGGGTGCCTGCGGGCACCCGACCAGCGAAATCCATCGCAAATACATGCAGAAAGTCCAGACCCGGACCTCGGCCCGGGTGTTCCGTGCCCGCGACGGCAAGCCTGTCTCGGGGTCGGTCCTGTTCCGCGAAGGGGACAACGCCTGGTCCGGCCTGAAGGATGTCGGCTTCCGGGTCGGCAACTTCGGCCGGCTCGATTTCACGATCGACGGGGAGGACTACCATTCGCAGTACATGCCGGTCGGCATGCAGCAGATCGTCGCACCGCCCGAGCTGATGATCGCGCAGATGGACTATGCCGGCGTGGACCATTGCGTCCTGCAGACGGGCTGGGGCTACGGCGCGATGAACGACTACAACGCCTTCGCGCAGCACCAGTATCCGCACCGGTTCACCGCACTCCTGAACGTGGACGAGCCGCGCGCCTTCACCGATGCCGGCCTACGGGAGTTCGACCGCGCGCACAGCCAGCTCGGCCTGCGCGGCGTCTATTTCGCGCTGGACGCCTTCGCCCGCTACGGGTTCGACCTCGCGTTCGACGACCCGCGCCTCGATCCGTTCTGGTCGCGGACGGAGGCGGCAAACCTTCCGGTGTTCATCGAGATCACCGCCATCCCCGACTACGACGAGGCCAGCTACATCGCCAACATCGTCCGGCTGCACGGATTGATGGACCGCTTCCGCGGCATCCGCTGGGTGCTGGTGATGGGGCCGCCCGTCGGCTTCTTCGCCCGTTCCGGCCGGTGGGAATTCCCGGAGCCCGTCGCGGCGGCCTATCACCACGAGAACCTGCTCATCGAAGTGATGTTCCCGATCACCTGGGGTGGCGTCTGGGAGTATCCCTACCCCGAGGCACAGGAACTGATCCGGGGCATGCGCGACATGTTCGGCGCCTCGAAGCTGATCTGGGGATCCGACATGCCGAATCTCGAGCGGTTCTGCACCTACACGCAATGCGTGGACTACGTACGCCGGCATTGCGGTTTTCTCTCCGCGACAGAAAAGGATGCGATCCTGGGCGGCAACGTCGACACCTTGCTCGGCATCGGCGCGCGCCTGGGCGCGCGCGCCGCGTGATGGCGGCGCAGTTGCCCGATCCGGGCCGGTTGTTCGACCTCACCGGGCGGACCGCGGTCATCACGGGCGGCGCCGGCGGCCTCGGCAGCGCGATGGCCGCCGCGCTGGCCGGCGCCGGCGCCGCCATCGTGCTGGTGGACCGCGACGGCCCGCTGCTGGACTCCGCGTCCGCCGCGCTGGCAGGAGCCGGCGCGACCGTGCTCACGATCCGGGGCGACGTCACGGACCCGGACCTGGCGGAGGCGGCCACAAGCGCCGCCGTCGCCCGCTTCGGCCGCGTCGATATACTCGTGTGCGCCGCGGGACGGGCGCTGCGGAAGGACGCGCTGCAGTCGGGCGACGCGGAGGTCGACGCGGTGATCGCAGTCAACCTGAAAGCCGTGTTTCACTGGAATCAGGTGGTCGGGCGCCGGATGATCGCGCAGGCAGGCGGCGCGATCATCAACATCGCCTCGCAAGGCGCCTTCGCCGCACTGCGCGGACGCCCAGTCTACAATGCGACCAAGGCGGGCGTCGTGCAGCTCACACGGTCGCTGGCCGCCGACTGGATCGCATCCGGCGTGCGCGTGAACGCGATCGCCCCCGGTCTCATGGATACGCCCTTCATCGCCGAGATGAAGGCGGACCCCGACCGCATCGCGACGGAACAGAAACGGATCCCCGCCGGACGGCTGGGACAGCCGCAGGACCTCGCCGGCGCCGTTCTGCTGCTGGCCGCGGAGGCCGGCGCCTACATCGTCGGCCAGACGCTGATCGTGGATGGCGGCTGGACGCTCTGCTGAGCAGCCGCCTCGGTTTCAAGGAGGACGTCTCGTGAACACTATGTCGACCCTGCCGGCCCGAGAGACGGCAACAACAATGGACCTGCCGAACCCGGAAACGGGCACCCCCTGCTTCGTCGTGCGCGAGGACGAAGTCCTCAACAACCTGCACCGCACCGCGGCCGCCTGCGGCGGCATGCAGCGCCTGATGCCGCACGTGAAGACGCACCGCGCGCCCTGGGTCGTCGCGCTGCTGAGAGACCAGGGCGTGCAGGCGTTCAAGACCGCCACCGTCGCGGAAGCGGAGATGGTCCTCGCCGCCGGCGCGCGTCATGCAGTGTGGGCCTACCCCACGGTGCAGCCGGCGCATGTGCGCCGCTTCATCAGCCTCGCTCGCCAGTTCGCCGACGCCAGGCTGGAAGCGATGATCGACTCCGAAGCCGCGGCCGACCTCTGGGCATCGCATCTGTCAGATATGCCAGAGAACGTCCGGCTGCGTGTCGATCTCGACCCCGGCCTCGGGCGGACCGGCGTACCCATGGCCGACCCCGCGCTGGAGCTCGCGCGGAGGCTGCACGGCATCGGCCGCTTCGCCGGCTGGCACCTCTACGACGGCCACGTGAAGGGCGATCGCGCCGCGCGGGAAACGCAGGTCGCGGCACTCGCGGAGACCCTGTCGCGGCTACAGGACACGGCGCGGCGCGAGGGCATCGCCGGCGATGTCGTCGCCGGCGGCAGCTACACGTTCAACCTGTGGCCGGCCTCCCTGGTCCGCTACGTCTCCCCGGGAAGCTGGACCTATTCGAGCGATCAGCACGATCTGGAGCTCGCCGACCTGGGCTGGCGGCCGGCGGCGTTCGTCCTAGCCACCGTCATCTCGACCCGACCGGGCACCGCGACCCTGGACGCGGGTTGCAAGGCCATCTCGCCGGACAAACCCTTGGCCGAGCGGTTCCGCTGGCCGGGCCGGATTCTGCTGATGAACGAGGAACATACGGTCGTGGAATCGACCGACCTGGCCGTCGGGGACCGGGTGCTGCTGATGCCGCGGCACGCCTGCACGACCGCTTATCTCTACGACGAGGCCCTGGTGCGGACGCAATCCGGCGCCTGGGAGCGGCGGCCACAGCTCGGCAACCACCGATAGAAGCGACCCGCGCGCCGTGCCGGCGGGGGGCAGCGTTCCCCCGCCGGCCGGTTCGCATTATACCCGGGGCATGATCATCGACATGCACACCCACGCCGGACGCGCCAACCGCGCGGGCCCGGTGGACCCGGCCGCGCTCGCCACGATGCGCGCGGGCGGTCTCGGCGCCGCCGTAGTCTCCGCCATCGCCGACCTGCCGCTGCTCCGCCGTGATCCGGTCACAAGGCGCCTGGTGCTGACCCGCGAGCCGGAGCCGGGGGAGTGCATGGCCGCGGTGGACGACTACCTCGCCTC
Organism: uncultured Pseudomonadota bacterium; assembly: GCA_963832525.1. Classification (GTDB taxonomy): domain Bacteria; phylum Pseudomonadota; class Alphaproteobacteria; order Acetobacterales; family Acetobacteraceae; genus JAJZVS01. The sequence goes on along the minus strand of CAWHUC010000004.1, from coordinate 2,569,945 downwards.
CTACGACCTCACCGGTCTGCGCATCGCCCGCGAACCGGACGACATCCGTGCCGATGACCCCGCCCTCGTGCTCGCCGTCGAAGGCTGCGACTTCCTCGACGGCGACCTTGACCGGCTCGACACGCTGGAAGCGCGCGGCGTGCGCAGCATCCAACTCACCCACTACCGGGTGAACGAGACGGGCGACATCCAGACTGCGCCCCCGGTGCACGGCGGGCTGACAGCGTTCGGCGCCGATGCGGTACGGCGGATGAACCGGCTCGGCATCATGGTCGACGTCGCCCACTGCTCGGAAGCAACCGTCCGCGGCGTGGTCGCCGCCACCACGCAACCGATCCTGTGCACGCATTCCAACCTGGTCGAACCCGGCCACAAGGACGGCGCCCACCCGCGCTACATCTCCGCCGACTACGCACGCATGGTGGCGGAGACGGGCGGCGTCATCGGCGGCTGGATCGCCGTGCTGCATGAGGAGAAACTGCCCGGTATGATCCGCCACATCCTGCGCCTGGTGGATGCGGTCGGCGCCGACCACGTGGGCATCGGCACCGACCTGCCCTCGGGCTCGCAATGGCACGGCATGGCGGATTTTGCCCGCCATGCCGAAATCCCCGAGCTGCTGCGCACCGCCGGGTTGTCGCCCGAAGAGACCGAAAAAGTCTGCGCCGGCAACTGGCTGCGCGTCTTCCGCGCGGTACGCCCATGACCCACCCGGGGACCCACTCGGGGACCGACCCGGCGGCGGCGGAAAAACAGGCGGCGGCGGAGGCGGCGGTCGCCCTGGTGGAAGACGGCATGGCGCTCGGGCTTGGTACCGGCTCCACCGCCGCGCTGGCGATCGCGGCGCTCGGGAAGCGCGTGCAGGCGGGGCTGTCTGTGGTCGCCATCGCAACGTCGGAACGCAGCGCCGCACAGGCACGCGCACTCGGCATCCCGCTTACTGATTTTGCCACGCGAACCCGGCTCGACCTCACGATCGACGGCGCGGACCAGATCGCGCGCGGCTCGCTCGACCTGGTCAAGGGTCTCGGCGGAGCCCTGCTCCGGGAGAAAATCGTCGCGCAAGCCTCCGACCGCCTGGTGATCGTGGCCGATCACAGCAAACTCGTCGATCGCCTGGGCGGCCCGGTGCCGGTACCGGTCGAGATCGTCCCGTTCGGCTGGCAAACGACGGCCGAACGGATCGCCCGCCTGGGCGCCAAAGTACAGCCGCGCCGGGCCACCGACGGCAGCCTGTTCCACAGCGACGGCGGGAACCTGATCCTCGATTGCAGCTTCGAGCCGATCGCCGATCCCGCCGCGCTCGAAACCGCGCTGGCCACCACCGTCGGCGTGATCGAAACCGGCCTCTTCCTCGGCATGGCCACCCTCGCCCTCGTCGCCGGGCCGGATGGGGTGACGCGGCTGAGCCGGTAGGAAGCAAGGCCGGAGGGCGCGGCCCCCCTGGCCTTACTTTCCTACCCGCTCAGCTCCGTGCCGACCGCCCGGGCGGGGGGAAGCGGAGGACGATGCAGGCACTGCGATGGCGGGAAAGGTCGCCGCAGGCGGCGTAGGCTTTGTGGCGGGTGAAGCCGGTGACCTGAGCGCGCCAGATGGCGCCGCGGCGCAGGGCGACTCGTTCCAGTCGGGTGGGGCCGCCACCGGTCAGGCGTTGGGCGCGTGTTGCGGCGGCGCGAGCGAGTGCAGGGGAGCGGAAGGCGCCAACCTGAATGCCCCATTCCGCGGGCAGGAGGCGCAGGCTGCTCACCGGGCGCACCTGTGCCGGCGGCATCAGCAGGTGCGGGGTCCGCCGGTGCAGAGTATCGGCGCGGGCGGTTGCGATCAGGGACGGTAGGTGCGGCACGTGAGCGGCGGCGAGTTCGGTGCCGTTACCGATCACCGGGATATCGAGGCTGGCGTAGGTGGCGTTCAGCAAGCTCGCCATCCGGCCGTAGCAGGAGGCGTTGCTGGGCGCGCCGAATTCCACGCCGATCAGACGCACGCCACCGTTGACGGCGCTGGTGACGAGATTGTGGCCGGAGGCATCGACGAAGCCAGTCTTCAGGCCATCGGCGCCCGGGTAGAGTTTCAGCATGCCGTCGTAGGTGCGCACGAACTGGCCGTGGAAGATGAAACTCGGGGTGCTGAAGTAGTGGTAGTCGCCCGGGAAATCGGCGATCAGCCGGCGGGCGAGCAGCGCCATGTCGCGCGCCGTGCTCCATTGCTCGTCGGCCGGCAGGCCGGAGACGTTGACGAAATTCGTGCGCAGCATCCCGAGCGCATGGGCGCGCAGGGTCATCATCTGGGCGAAGCGGGTTTCACTGCCGCCGAGCAATTCGCCGAGCGCGACCGCGGCGTCGTTGGCCGAGCGGGTGATCAGGCCGAGGATCGCCTGGTGCACGGTCATGGACATGCCCGGCACCAGCCCGAGCTTGGTGGGCGGCATCGAGGCAGCATGGGCGGAGATCGGGACCAGTTCGTTCAGGCCGATGCGATGGTCGCGCAGCGCCTCGAACGTCATGTAGAGGGTCATGAGCTTGGTCAGGCTGGCGGGATGGCGGAGCCCGTCCGGGTCCTGCGCCTCCAGGATCTGGCCGGTCGAGGCATTTTCGACGATCGACGAATAGGGTGGCACGGCGGCGGCGGCCGGACCGGCGTGGAGCGCGACGAACAGCGCGGCGATGACGCCGAATAAGCGCAAAAGATTGCGCCCATGGCACCCCGAGTTTGCCATTTCAATCGTTCTCCTGTGAGCCGAAAAAACCTTAGCCGCCTCCCCTTCCCCCTGTCCAGCCTGAAAATCCGCGGTTTTCAGAAATTGTTGAAGGGGTTACCGCCCGATGCTGTGAACCCCGGCACCGCGGGGGAGCGCCGCAGCATTGTGCGGTGCACAAAAATTCTCTTGATGGTGCGACGCCGGACTCCTATATCGGGCTGGTGCTGCGATGCAGCAAAATGGATCGGCGGCGAGTGAAAATGGGCCATCCCGGCCCGGGCGCGCCGGCGGGCGCGGTTGAGGAGGACGGCTAATGGCGATGAAGAGCAAGACGGACGAGACGGGCATGTTGGCGGAAGGTGCGCCGGCGGCCGCGTTCACCGGCGAGGCCGGCGCGAAGGGGATCGAGCATACCGTCGCGGCCCTGAAGGACGGCATGGCGCAGGCCGCGGTCGGGTTCGAGAAGACCCAGGCCCGGGTGAAGGAAGGCATGGAGAAAGCGATGCGGACCGCGGAAGATTTCGTGGCTTTCGGCCAGGGCAACATGGAAGCCATGATGAAGGCGAGCCAGATCTGGGCCGCCGGCATGCAGGACATCGGCAAGCAGGTCGCCGCCACGGCGCAGGGCTCGCTTGAGGAGACGATGGCGACCTTCAAGGCGCTCGCGACCGTGAAGTCGCTCAAGGACGCGATCGACCTGCAGACCGGTCTCGCGCGCACGACCATCGAGAAGACCCTGGCCGAATTCGGGCAAGCTGACCGACGCGTCGATCAAGCTGACCGAGCAGACCATGGCCCCCATCACCGCCCGGGTCAGCCTGGCGGTGGAAAAGTTCGCGAAGCCGGCCTGAGCCGGCGGCGCGACCCGAGGCGGCGCCGCCTTTCCCCCCAAGGTGGCGTCGCCGACCTTTGCAAGGCCCGGGAGCATCCGATGCTCCCGGGCCTTTTGCGTTTGCCGGCCTTCTGCGCTTTTCGGCCTTTTGCGTTTTTCGCGAGCGGATGAACCCTCCGGCGGAGGCGAGCAGCGGTGACACTCTTTTAACAGCGCCCCGGCTTCCGATATGCTCGGGTTCGGGAGAAGGTCCGGCCCGGTCGGATCACCCTTCGGCACCGAGGGGGTCGGCTTGCGCGGAATACAGGCGAGAATGAGCACGAACGACAGGCGTGGCGGCGGCGAGGGTCCGAATACCGGGGTGGTGGTGAAGCCGCGGCCGAAGACGCGCAAGCCGGCGATGTATAAAGTATTGATGTTGAACGACGACTACACACCGATGGAATTCGTGGTCCATGTTTTGGAGCGATTTTTCCAAAAATCGAGAGAGGAGGCCACCCGCATCATGCTGCACGTTCATCGCCGCGGCGTCGGCGTCTGCGGCGTGTATACTTACGAGGTCGCGGAGACCAAGGTGACCCAGGTCATGGACCTCGCCCGCCAGAACCAGCACCCTCTGCAATGCACGATCGAGAAGGAATAGGCCGGGCGATGGTCCGGTTTCCCCCCGCCGTCCGTCCTCCAGCGCGTCAGGAGCGTCGCCATGTTGTCCCGTAATCTCGAACAGACGCTGCACCGCGCGCTCTCGCTCGCCAGCGAGCGACGGCACGAATACGCGACCCTGGAGCACCTGCTGCTCGGCCTCGCCGACGATACCGATGCCGCGACCGTGCTGCGCGCCTGCGGGGTCGATCTCGACAAGCTCCGCACCGACCTGTCGGAGTTCCTGGACAAGGACCTCGCCGGCCTCGCCACCGACCGCACCGGCGATCCCAAGCCCACCGCGGGCTTCCAGCGCGTGGTGCAGCGCGCCGCGATCCACGTGCAATCCTCCGGGCGCGACGAGGTCTCCGGCGCCAACGTCCTGGTCGCGCTGTTCTCCGAACGCGAGTCGCACGCGGTCTATTTCCTGCAACTGCAGGACATGACCCGGCTCGACGCGGTCAATTTCATCAGCCACGGCATCGCCAAGGCGCCGGGGCGTGCGGCCTCGCGCCCGGTGCAGGGCTCGGGCGGCGGCCCGCAGGGCGGCGACGGGCCGCACGAGCCGGAACGGGAGGAAAAACCCAGCCGGCGCGGCCAGGACGCGCTGTCCAACTACTGCGTGAACCTCAACAAGAAGGCGCTCGCCGGCAAGATCGACCCGCTGATCGGCCGCGAGCCGGAGATCGAGCGCACCATCCAGATCCTCTGCCGGCGCACCAAGAACAACCCGCTCTATGTCGGCGATCCCGGCGTCGGCAAGACCGCGATCGCGGAGGGCCTCGCCAAGCGCATCGTCGAGGGCGACGTGCCGGAAGTGCTGGCGAAATCGACCATCTTCGCGCTCGACATGGGCGCGCTGCTCGCCGGCACCCGCTACCGGGGGGATTTCGAGGAACGGCTGAAGGCGGTCGTGACGGAGCTGGAAGCCCAGGCGGGCGCGATCCTGTTCATCGACGAGATCCACACCGTGATCGGCGCCGGCGCGACCTCGGGCGGGGCGATGGACGCGTCGAACCTGCTGAAACCCGCGCTCGCGTCGGGCAACCTGCGCTGCATCGGCTCGACCACCTACAAGGAGTTCCGCAATTATTTCGAGAAGGACCGCGCCCTGGTCCGGCGCTTCCAGAAGATCGACGTCAACGAGCCGTCCTTGGAAGACAGCGTCAAGATCCTGCGCGGCCTGAAGGCCAACTACGAGAAGCACCACAAGGTGCGCTACACGGATGAGGCCATCCGCGCCGCCGTCGAGCTGTCGGCGAAATACATCAACGACCGCAAGCTGCCGGACAAGGCGATCGACGTGATCGACGAAGTGGGCGCCTCGCGGATGTTGCTGCCGGAGAACAAGCGGCGCAAGACCATCACCTTGAAGGACGTCGAGGAGATGGTCGCCAAGATCGCGCGCATTCCCCCGAAGTCGGTCTCGGCCGACGACAAGGAGACGTTGCGCAACCTGGAACGCGACCTGAAATCGATGGTCTTCGGCCAGGACAAGGCGATCGAGGCGCTGGCTGCGGCGATCAAGCTCGCCCGCGCCGGCCTGCGCGAGCCGGAAAAGCCCATCGGCAACTATCTGTTCTCCGGTCCCACCGGCGTCGGCAAGACCGAAGTGGCGCGCCAGTTGGCGTCGGTCATGGGGATCGAGCTGATCCGCTTCGACATGTCCGAATACATGGAACGCCATTCCGTCTCCCGCCTGATCGGCGCACCGCCGGGCTACGTCGGCTTCGACCAGGGCGGCCTGCTGACCGACGCGATCGACCAGCATCCGCACGCGGTGCTGCTGCTGGACGAGATCGAGAAGGCGCATCTCGATCTGTTCAACATCCTGCTGCAGGTGATGGACCACGGCAAACTGACCGACCACAACGGCAAGACGGTCGATTTCCGCAACGTCGTGCTGATCATGACCACCAACGCCGGCGCGTCCGACATGGCGAAGGAGGCGATCGGCTTCGGCCGCGAGGTGCGCGAAGGCGAGGACGACGAGGCGATCAAGCGCCTGTTCACCCCGGAATTCCGCAACCGGCTGGACGCCACCATCACCTTCGCCGCGCTGACGCCGGAAATCGTCGGCCGGGTGGTGGAGAAGTTCGTGATGCAACTGGAAGCCCAGTTGGCGGACCGCAACGTGACGATCGAGCTGTCTTCCGCGGCGAAGGAATGGCTGGCGGAGCGCGGCTACGATCGCCTGTATGGAGCGCGCCCGCTGTCGCGGGTGATCCAGGAATACATCAAGAAGCCGCTGGCCGAGGAACTGCTGTTCGGCCGCCTGGTCCGTGGCGGGGCGGTGAAGGTGACCCTGGCGGACGGCAAGCTCGCGTTCGAGATCAGCGAGGCCGCGCTGCCGGCCTTGCCGAAGCCGGACGAGGACGGCGGCGACGCGGCGGGGAAGACGGAAGAGGTGGTGGAGTAGGGGGCGGCGGCGCTGCAGTCGTTTCCTCTGTCGCCAAAGGCGGTCCCGAATGGGCGAATGGACGTTCCCCGAACCTAACCCGATCATCAGCTATCTTGTCGGGATCGAGTTCGGGCGGCCGTTACCCGGCTCGATCCTGAGGCAGTTGTCGACGCGGCATGGCGAGTTCAGGCGCGACCTCCCGCGCCAGATCCTGCAACAGGCGCTGACCCTCCAATTGGGAGGCGCTCCGGTCCAACAGCCGCAAGCCGATGTTGGCGGCGTTGTATTTGACTCCGTGCTGCCGGACGGCACGGTTGGGCGGGCGCTGTCCATAGTGCAACAGGTCGCAACCTACATGACCGCCGAATACCGCCGCTGGGTCGAATTCTGGCCGCAGGCCGAGCGGCTGCTGCGGCCGGCGGCCGAGCTCGCTCTGGCTGAGAAGATTCCGGTGACGGCCCTTAGCCTGGCGGTGAACAACCGATTCGCATGGAGTTCGGAGGCAGAGCCACCCGACTTCAGACGTGCGATTCGCAGCGGCTCCGGGTTGGTTGCATCGCATATGCTCGACTGTGATGGCGCCGCTCACAGTTTTCATGGCTACTTCAAGGTCCACCCTGAGCCCAAAGGACAACGTCTTGACAATATCATGGTATCGTCGGTCAAGCCTGCATCGACATGGCTCCTTGATGTAAATTTCGGTTATCGTTTGGTTCTGGAGAAACCCGTGGTCGACGTAGAGTCGTTGTTCACCCTGGACGCGTCGAATGGCCGTTCGCTGTTGGAAAGCGGCCTGGACTCCATGCACCACTTGAATAACCGTCTCTTCTGTGAGATGATTACTGAGTCTCTCGTGAAACAGATGCCTGGGTTGCCAGACCGATGCTGATCGAGACCATGTTGATGGCGACACTGACCGGTCCCTTGCCCGCGACATGGCCGATCCCGGTCTCGCCGCCTCTTTTCACGGCTGCGGAGGAACCGGCCCTCCGATCGGACACTCCATCTTTGCGTGCCGGCCTTGCCTCATCTCCACCAGGCGAGCGCGTGACCGGTGTAGGCGCCATAACGGTGCTGGCTTCCATACGAGTGCCCCGTGATCACGACGAGTTCACGGCGAAAGCCGCGGCGCAGCTAATCGCATATCAAGATCTATCCGACGATTGGGATGGTGAGGGGGCGACCGCGCCATCAGCAGCGGCAATCGCCGAAGCCCTGGAGATGCTCACCGTGACGCCCCGTTGGCTCGATCCGCCGAAGCCAATGGTCCTGCCGTCCGGTGACGTCGCGCTTTATTGGGACTCCGGCGACCGATATTGCGAGATCGGCTTCGATGGGTCGGGAACGTACTACGCCTATGCCACCGCCCCCGATCAGCCACCGGTTCAGCTCGACGATATTCCATTGCGGAATAAGAACGGGTTCTGCAGTTTCCCGGACGCGGTCCTGAGCGTGTTGCCGTGGGAAGTTCTCCCGGCTGCGGCATGAATTGCTGCGACGTGCCGTTGATCCTCGCGTCGGATCCGCGCGACACGGCATGTGAGCGGCTTGCCGCGGCCATCTCCTGCTGCCGCCAATGCGAGAACGACAGCGTTCAGCCAGCACTTTCTCCCGGCGCGATCACGGGCCAAGAAACGCTTGCCCGCTTCGTTCCTCTGATCCACTTCGATAGTGCGACCGGCACGGTGAAGCCCTCGTTGTTTGAGCATGCCCGTCGCATGGGGATGTCCGTCACCCGGGTCGAGCACACTGGCCCTGACGGATTGGCACGCCAACAGGAGACCCGGAACTACCTCGGCTACGTCGCGGCGTCTTGCGCCGATATACGGGGTGTTCTGTGGGAGGGCAGCAGAGCCTATTGCATTTATGATACAGCTTTGCAGGACAATACTGCACACGCCGACGTGTGCCAGACGGTTTTCTGGCAGAAGTCTTGGCAAGGCGCTGATTGCGTGAGGCTGTCGAAATCGCAGCAAAGCGCGGTGCGCCATAGCCTCCAGCGTGTGTTCGGCCGAATACCTATGAAGGCCGGCTCGCCCTCATCATGAGGGCCTACGGCCCAAGTGCCAATCGCACCTGCGTCACCCCGATCGCCGGCGTCGGCGAACGGGCGAAGAACTGCAACGCGGCATAGATCGTCGCTTCCTCGAACACCTGGAAGCTGCGGAAATCCAGCCATTTGTCCGGGTTCCTGCCCTTCGTGACCAATCCACGCAATCCCGCACCGTACTCGTTGAGACCGTCCACAGGCTCGGCGCGCTACACCCCAGCCATCTGCCGGGACGGAGCATCCGCACCCCCTGCTCGATGAAAGGCAGGTACAGATCGAAATTGCCGGTCTACGAACATGGTCGCCTTGCGGTCGGGGCCGAAACACTCAGCCCAGGAGGCGTACGGAACCCGGACTTATCCCCCGTACCGTGGTTCGATTCGCTATCATGGCGGACCCCGGGGTTACCCCGACCGAAGCCTTTTCGATTGCTGGTCTGTAGCCGGGGCAACGATCCGGCAGCCTAACGCCCCCGCCAAGCCCTCTCGTCATCCGCGCGCTGCTGCTCGGCCGCAATGCAGATGTCCAGGTCCGCCACGAACCGTGCCGCGAATGTCCGGACAGGCTGACTCGGGTCATCCCTCCAGCCAGCCACGGCCGCTGACACGAACCGCAGCGCGTCCGCCCTCCCGTGGCGTCCCATTACGCCGCCCACATGTGTTAAGGTGGCCTGAACCGCTTCCAGTACGGCGCCGTTGTCGGCGTGCTGAACGATCACGCGCCGCAGCACCGCCCCGACATGTGGACTGATGCCGTCGATACGATCGGTAAACAGGATGCCATCATTGCGCACTACGGCAGCGGCAAAACGCGCGTCGGTTTCGTCACCGGCCGCGATCATCCGCTCCAGCTCCGGGGCAAACCCTTCCGGGTTTTGCCGGAACAGTGCGCACAGCAGCTTTCCGCCACGAAACCGGAACAGGTCCCCATCCTCAGCGAACCAGGCGCGACCCCGTTCCAGCGCGAGGCACGGATCGCGCGCGAGAGGCTTCCGCAATCCGGAAAATTCAAAGGGGATGGCTGCGTAGCGATCCGTCGTGCGTCCGTCGCGCTCCCAGTCCAGGCGGGCACCGAGATAACCCCAGACCGCGGCAGGATGGACGGCGGCGATATGGCCGATCGCACGCGCCATTCCGGGCTCGATCTGCGGCGCGGGTACCAGGCTGTCCAGTACCAATCGGGCGTCAGCCTCCGGCAGCGTGTCAAGCGCGGATAACACCTGCGGCGAATACCAAGCTATCCCGATCCATCGATACGCACCCTGCGCGATCAGGTAGCGCAACGCCGGGCGCAAGAGCCTCTCGGCTGGTGGGACGATGTCCGAACCCGCGTTCTCCAGGGCAAAGATCGCGCACTCGCCCACCGCCATTACGTCGTCTCGCGTCATCGCCAGCGTTAAAACCTGCTCAATCAGTCCCGATTCCGCCGGCCGGACATGTCGCCAGTGGTGGACCAGGGCGCCGAGATCCTCACCCACGGCCACCACGTGGCCCAGGACACGGCGATACATCTCCGGTCGCTCGCTATCCGACAATCCGTTCAGCAGGGCCGGGAGAAAGCGCATCAGGGTCCGATTTCCGCTTGCCACGAAGAACTCGGCGACATCCGGCTTGCGGTGGGCTAGCCCTTCAAGCATCCTTCCGAGGTTCCCAAACATCGCGAGATCGCGCGATTCGGTCGCGACACAACGCTCAAGAAACCGAAGCCACTCCGTTTGCGTCGCGGCGTCGATCTCGTCGATGTACCGATCGGCCTCGTGCTGCCGGTAGGCGTCCGCCCTGGCAAAGTCGAACTCAGGGTCGGTCCAGTGCCGGGGAAAGATAGGATCGATACCAACCAGAACCTTGTAGCGCGCGTACGCCTGGTCCTGGTTGACCAGGTCGCGAAAGGCCAGAATTGCGGACGAAAGCGCCTTGGCTTCGACCCGGCAGCCGAACTTGCCGTCAGGATCGGCCGCAACGCAACGGGCCCCCTCGAATTCGAGGTGGAATTGACGCTCCAGGGTTTGCTTCAGCGGATCGGACAGGACAGCAACGCGCGCAGTTGCGTACTCTACGATCCGGGTGGCGTCCGTGAGGGTCAGCGCAAGAAGCGCGTTGGCGTATCGCGCTTGGGTCGGCAGAATTGTCGCCGCGCTCGCCGCGTCCAGGATCGCCATCCGGGTGGTCTCTTCATGGGCGCGATCGAACGCGGCAAACAGCGAGTTCGATCGCGACCGCGCGTATGCGCCTGATGTCGTCGCTCGCCTCAATCGCGGCAACGCCGAACGTCATGGCGTCCGCGGTCGAAGTGACCTCCGTGAGATCCGACCGCAAAACCTCTCTCCACACGGCCAGCGCGACGTCCAGCGCTCCGTCAACGTCGGTGTCCGGTGCCGCTGCGAGTTCCGTCACCAGTAGATGCTGTATGCCTGGCCCGACCTTGCGCCACACCGAAAGATCATATGCTGCCAATCGCTTCGCGGCTTCGGTGATCTTCTCGCACGCGGCAGTATGAGGCTTATTCCGGCTGAGAGTCATCAACGCGGCCAGCGTTCCACGTGGATCGACGTAACGCATCTCGGTCACGATCTCCGCGACCAGTGCCACAACGTCGTCAGCGGCCCGCCCAGGGAACGACCCCAGCACTGTCTCGATCGGCCGGTCCGGGGTATCGCGGGCGGCACGGGCGGTAGCGAGCAGCGCGCGCAGCAGTTCCGGGTGGATTGCCGGCAGGTCGTCGTAGTTGGGAAAGACCACGTCCCGCAACTGGGTCAGGATATCGTGGCGCGCGTTGTTGTCGGTTGCGCCGGCAAGGGCGTCGAGCGCATCGCGATCGAACAGCGCCTTGCCCTCGAGCAGCCGGCGGTAGTCGTGCTGAATCCGCTCGAACTCATAACCGGCCGGGACCAGATATTCGGCCATGATCTTCCGGGCACGCTCTTCCAGCCGCTGCATCATCGCGCCGCCGAAGCCCGACGACTGCTCCGGTTTGTAGAGGATATCGTGGGTGGTCTCCGACCAGGCGTGGTTCAGGATCGTCTGGATCTGGACTTCACAGCGCAAGCCCGCGAAGCGCGCGTATTCCGGCAATGCAGAACGCGCCTCGTTCAGGCGTATCGTGTAATGGTGCGCGCGATACTCGGCGCCCGCGTTCTCCGGCCTGGGGTGATGGACCCGGGTCGCGCCCGGTTCGACATCAAAACTGCGCCAGAGCAGGCCGGACTTGAGGAACCTCCGGGCGTCGTGGTTCGAATAGAAAATCAGCCGTACCCCCGCCAGATCGCGACGGAGCTGCTCGACCGCGGTACCGTCGGTCTGTCCCTTCTCCGCCACCCTGGATCGCAGCCTGGACGGCTCCTTGGCACGAGCCTGGATCGACTGTGGCCGGGTTAGGCCCGCCGCCGCGATGGCGTGGCCAAGGATCGCGCTCACCGCGGTGGCGAACGCGCCATATAGCGCGTGACCGGTCAGCTCGTATTCGTCGAGTGTCATCGGATGAATTGTTCGTGCTGCGTACCGCCCGGTCCCGGAGGAAGTGCGGAGGTCGCCGAATCGGTGGGCAATGTTTCGGGCCGAACAGGCGGGAGCACTGTCTTCCGGCTTCGTCAAGCCCTGCGCCGCTACGCGCCCCGCTCGCCCATCCCCTCACCTCTCCACCCCCACGCGTTCACCCGCGCCGCCCCGCCGGGGAGCGCGGCCAGGATCGCACGGTTGGCAGGGTGTAGGCCCTTGCCTACGCCCCCGCCCCCATGCTAAGAACGAATCACGAACACAGCCGGACCCGCCCATGCCCCCCACCGCGGCGCCCCCCACCCTGGTGCGCCCGTCCGCCGCCGCCCCGCCGGACTGGCCCCGCACGCTCGCCACCAGCGCAAGCCTGCGCGACGCCGCCCGCCGGGCGGAGCGCACGCCCAAGCCGACCTCCTACCGCAGCGACGAACAGGAACGCCGCCACGACCGCCTGCTCGACGTCGCGGAGACCGAACTCGCCGACAAGGGCCTGCTCGAAGCCTCCTTGCAGGAGATCGGCGCCGCGCTCGGCTTTCCGCCCTACGCGGTGCGCGCACAGTTCGGCAACAAGGAGTTGGTGGTCCGCGCCGTGCTGGATCGGCATCTCGACCGGCTGATCGACCGGCTGCGCGTCTATCAGGACGGGGCGGAGGCGCTGGCGCCGGAAGACCGCCTGATCCAGGCCGTCGCCGTGCTGTGCGACCTGCTGTTCGCCTACCAGGCCGGCCAGCGCGTGTTCGTCGCCGCCTGGTCGGGCGCGGCGCCGGCGCTCGCGCGCGCGCTCCGGCTGCGCCAGCGCCACCTGGTGCATTATTTCGCCGGGCTGATCGCGGACGCGGTGCCGGAAGCCGCGGGGCGGACCGAGCTCATTGCCCCGGCGGCGCTCAGCCTGCTCGGCATGGCAAGCTGGCACGTGCTGTGGTTCCGCGAGGCGGGTGCGCTGCGGCGGGCGGACTACGCGCAGCTCGTTTCGCACATGGTGCTGGACGGGCTGCGCGCGGCGGCGGCGGCGGGGCTCGGCGGGTGGGACGCGTCGGCGGCCGTCCCGGCGTCGTTGCCGGCGGACGGCGGGGCGATCGACCTGCTTGGGTAAGTCCGGGGCTGGGGTGCTGTGGTGGGGGGCGCGGGCGTTCGGGGGGCGCCGCCCTCACCCGCCGCGCCGAAGGGGCGCGGCGACCTCTCCCGCCAGCGGGAGAGGTGGAAGTGGTGCCGCGCTCTCCCGCCCGCCCCTCCCTCACCTCTCCCGCGTGCGGGAGAGGTCGCCGCGCCCCTTCAGCGCGGCGGGTGAGGGCATCCCAACCACAACGCCCACGCCCATCCCACCCGCAACCCCCACGCCCCTCCCAACCGATGTCCCCTGACCCGCCCGCCGGCGCCCGCGCGCAGACCCCCGCGGCCAAGCGGGCGCGGCAGCGCGCGGCGGCGGCGCGGCGGGTGGCCACGCATGGCCTCGCCGGGTTCAACCTGCACGCGCTGGCCCCGGCGGCGGGCATCCGGTTCGACCTCGCGCGCCACTATTACCGCACCAACGCCGCCCTGCTCGCCGACGTGGTGGCCGAGCAGCAGATCGCCCTGGGCGAGACCCTCACCGCCCCGCTCGCCGCGCTCAGCGCCCTGCCCGCCCCGGCGCGGCTGGAGGCGCTGACGGCGGCGGTGCTGGCCGGCCTCGCCCGCACGCGCGACGGCCACCTGGCTTCGCGCGCCGTGCTCGCCGCGCTGCCCGGGGTGGCGGCGGAATTGCGCCACGCCGACGCCTGGCTGGTCGACCTGTTCGCCGAGGCGCTGGCCGCAGCCGGCGTGACCGGCCCGGCGGTCGCGGTGCTGGCGCGCGCGGCGGTGATGCTGGCGGGGGAGTGGGGGCCGCGGCTCGCCGACGCCGGGGCGCCGGCGCAGGCACAGGTGGCGGCGGCGCTGGCCGGGATGCTGGGCGCGGCCGGGCGGTGAAGGTGCCCCCGGCGGAGGGCAGGCTCGCGTTCGAGATCAGCGAGGCGGCGCTGCCGAAGCCGGACGAGGACGGCGGGGACGCGGCGGGGAAGACGGAAGAGGTGGTGGCGTAGCGGGCCCGCCCGCTCCAGTCGTTTCCTCTGTCGCCAAAGGCGGTCCCGAATGGGCGAATGGATGTTTCGTCTCGGTCCCGGTTTCCGCCGTGCCCGCCTTCATCGCCGAAGCCACCGACGCCTGCGCCCGGCTGACGCCCGGCATCCGCATCTTGCCGTTCGGCCATCTCGGCGACGGCAATATCCATTTCAACCTGGAACAGCCGAAGAACGCCGACCCAATCTTGGACATGGTGAACGTGGTGGTGCGCTGCTTCGACGGCAGCTTCTCGGCCGAGCACAGCATCGGCCGCCGCAAGCCCTGCAAGATGCCGGACTGGCGCGGCGGCGCCGAGCTCGACGCCATGCGCCGCATCGCGGCCGCGCTCGACCCGCACGGCATCCTGAACCCCGGCAAGGTCCTACCCTGAGCGGCAGCCGCCGCGTCCCCTCCCGCCGCGGCGGACCTCGCGCGCCGACAGTTTTGCAATCCTGTCATCAATGCTCCGCCCCGCACCTGGGTAATATTCCATCGGCGGGACGACGGCGCGAGACAGGGAGCGGGGGATGTCGGAGACACTCAGTGCGGTCGATGAGAAGCGCGACTGGCTGCGGCGCGTGCTCGGCATCGACCCGGCGCGCGGCACCACGTCCGAACCCCCCGGCCTGCGGGGGCAGGTCAACGAGCTTGGCCTGCGCCTGCGCGAGCTTTCCGCCACGCCGGGCTTCACGGCGCTGGCGAAGCGCTTCGCTCAGGGGGTCGCCGCGCTCAAGGCCGGCGACTGGAGCACCGTTGCCGCCGTGCTGGAGGAGATCGAGCCGCAGATCACCGGCGCCCTCTCCGGCGCCCGTGGCGACGAGGCGGCGGAGGTGGTGCGCGCCGCCCGTGCCTGGCGGGATGCCTGCGCCCAGGTGGCCGACGCCATCGCCGCCTTCAAGGCCACCATCATCGCGACCTTGCGCGCCGAAGACGAACACGAGCCCGGAGAACTCGACGAGGTCCGCGACGAGCTCGACGCGCGGCTCGATCCGGTCGTCGCGCGGCTGAGCACCGGCCTCGCCGATCAGGTCGATGCGGCGATCAACGCCGCCGGGGAGCGGCGCGCCAAGGGGATGCAACAGGTGCTGGAACGGATCGGCCAGACCGAGGCGGCGCTGCGAGGCGACGAGACGATCGCGATCGTCGAAGACAACGGGCTGCAGCCCATCGGCATCGCCGCGCCGGCGCTCACCGCGCTGGCGGAGCTGCGCACGGTCCTCGCCGCCCGCGCGGCCCGCGCCTAGACCCAGGAGGAACACGGATGAGCACCAGCCTCAGCGACCGTTTCTGCAACACGTTCCACATCGGCAAGGTGAAACGCAAGCCGATGCGGGAGGAGGTCACCGCGTTGCGCGCGCAGGCCCTGAAACTGCCCAAGAGCGACAAGGCGAAAGAGGTGATCGGCCGGCTCGATACCGCGCGCGACACCATCTACGCCAAGGTGCGCACCAACCAGAAGCGCCAGGAATTCGGTCGACGCCGCACGCGACATCTGCAACGAGGTGCGCCCCAAGATCACGGAGCTGGAGCAGCAGCAGCGCCAGCTCGAACCGGTCACCTTCAAGACCAAGACCGCGACCAAGGAGGACCAGGCGCGGGCGAAGCTGCTGCTCAAGACGCTCGACGAGGTGGTGAAGACCATCGTCACCACCTTCACCGCCACCACGGGCAAGCCGCAGGTGCTGATGCCGGAGGCGATGTCGCGCTTCGCCCTGAACGGCCAGGCCGAGCGCATCCGCCTGCAGGTCAATTCCAGCATCGTCACCGAGGCGCGCAAGACCGAGATCGACGGCGAGATCGAAGGGTTGCGCACCGCGATCACCGAGGCGGCGGACTACATCACCGAGCAGCGCAACGCCGTTGCCGACTACACCTATGTGCTCGACCGCGGCGCCAAGGTGCTGGAAGAAGTGGAAGACTACATGGGCGAGGAGGTGGCGCGCACCCCGCTCGCGCTCAAGCTCGCCCAGCTCAAGGCGGCGATGTACCCGGAGGGAGGGTTGCTCAACCCGCCCGGCATCGAGCGCCTGGCCGACGAGGCGCTGAAGGAGATCGACGCCGCCAAATACGCTGAGGACTACGCCGAGAAGGCGGGCGAGGCGATCACGCAGGGAGATGACTGCAAGGCGGCGGTGAAGCTCTTCGACGACCAGGTCAACGGCCCGCTCGAGACCTTCCGCCAGCTCGCCGAGCCGATGGGCGACAACCGCTACCAGGCGTTCGCCATCGAGGCCGCCCGCACCCACGCGACGCTGAGCAAGCCGCAGGACCCGACGCCCGACGCCGACGCGCTGGCGAAGGACCTGGTGCGGCGGATCACCGCCGCCGGCAACGACGTCGCCAACACCGCGAAGACCCTGCGCGGGGACGTGGACGAGCTGCGCCGGCAGCTCGACGAGGCGATCCGCGCCGTCAGGGACACCAGGGACATGACGGTGTTCAAGGCCGACTGGAAGCAGATCGACGCCGCCATGGAATCGATCGCCCGGATGATGCCGCCGAGCCAGCTGACCAAGGACTCGCCGGGCCTGACCGGCGAGACGCTGGCGAACCTCGCCGCCGCCTGGCCGCTGACCAAGACGGTGCTGACCCTGGCGCAGGGGATCGCCACCGACCGCGGCGCGATCGGCGATTTCGACGCCAGGCTCGCGAGCATGAAGCAGGCGATCAAGGACGCCGACGGCAAGGGCAAGCCCTTCCCCACTTACTACCCGAAGGAGTGGAAGGCGGTCGGCGACGACCTCGCGAAGCTGGAGAAGGGCCTGCCGACCACCAAGGCGAAGGCGGCCTCCACCGCGCTCGGCAAGATCAAGACGAGCTTCGACGACAAGCTGCAGGAAGCCACCGCGCTCGGCGACTACATCGAGAACGACGTCAAGCCGGTGCAGCGGGAGAAGTTCGACATCTACCTCGGCGTGATGCTGGGGGGCTACGAGCCGCCGATGCCCAACGCGCCGCAGGTGGCGCTGAACGCGCTGGCCGACGAGCTGGACAAGACGCCGCCCACAAGAGCGACGGTCGAGAAACTGCTGGGCGAGCTGCAGACGGCGTTCAAGGACATCAAGAACGGGCGCGACCTGCTGCAGGTGGCCGAGGACACGCACCAGCAGAAGAAGCAGGAAGAGAAGGACAGGAAGCAGCGCGACAAGGACACGCGCAAGCCGCTGGAAGAAAGGCTCTACAGCCTGAAGATGCAGCTGGAGGAGGCGACCGCGGCGGTCAAGGTGGCGGACGGCGACACCAATGCCATCGACCAGTTGAAGCGGATGCGCGAGCAGGCGGAGGCCGAGATCGAGGCGCTGGACGTCGCCAAGGCCACCAAGACGATGGACCGCATGCAGCAGCGCATCGACCTCGTGCTGGCGCATCCCGAAGGCGAGGCGAGGCGCCGCAGCAAGGAGCTGCCCGACCTCTACAACGAATGGCGCGCCGCCCGCAGCGAGGCCGCCGCCAACCTGGTCGAGCTCAAGAAAACCCTCGACGAATACGACCCGGGCGACGAGCAGGTCGCGAAGTCGGTACGCCGGCTGGGCCGGCGGGTCGACGCCTATCGCACGACCTTCGCCAAGGGTCGCAGCCTGCTGCGCCCCTATCTCGGCGCGCTGTCGGACGAGACGCGGCCCGAACAGGAGCGGCGGCAGGCGCGCGAGGACGCGCTCGCCGGCATCGCCGACCTGCAGCGCGGGCTGCAGGCGCATCCGCTGACCGAGCTGCTCGCCACCTCGCCGATCCCGGCCGCACGCGCGGTGCCGCGCCGGCTCTACGGCGGGCTCGACCGGCTGCGCTACACCATCCTGACCTGCGTGGAGTAACCCCCATGCCGCCCTCGGACCTGTCACAGCCCCAGATCGACTGGATCAACAAGGCCGCCGGCGCCGTGCCGGGGATGGACGCATCGCTCGCGATCGAGACGCGCAAGCAGGAGTTGCTGGACGCGGCGCGCGAGAAGATCGACCAGAGCGTCGGCGACATCAAGGTCGGCGAGAATTTCAAGATCGACACGCTGAGCGGCTTCCTCGGCCGCAAGATCACCATGGCCTCGATCGGCGAGGATCCGAACGAGGAGTTCGACACCGGCCACGACCTCAAGGACGTGACCGGGATGAAGGACCCGGAGATGGGCAAGGTCTTCGCCCAGCTGATGCACGCGCAGTCGATCGTCGCCACCGAGGTCGAGAAGCTGCGCCGCGCCCAGGACACCGCGACCCGCAAGCCGCTGTTCAGCGACAAGGAGATCAGCGAGGCGGTCTGGGCGCCGCTGATGCGGCGCAAGCTGGTCCCGGAGAACGCCATCCCGGACCGCTACAGCGAGGTGGCGCGCACCTTCTCCGGCGCCTCCGGCGAATACGAGACGCGGCTCTCCGCCTATACTGACGGGCTCAGCAAATACGACGAGGCGATGCAGCGCCTCGGCATCGCCAAGGACGTGATCGACGGGCTGGCCGGGGCGGCCTCGGCGGTCACCGGCGATCTCGGCGCGCTCGGGGTGACCAAGAACCCCTACGAAGTCGCGATGATCATCAAAGGGGTGCAGACCACGCTGTCGGGCGTCACCACGGTGAGCAAGGCGGTGCTGAAGGAGGACGGCAAGCTCAACAAGAAGAACGTCGAAGTCGATCGCCAAGGACGTGGTGAAGAGCGCGCAGACGCTGATCAACGCCTCTTATTCCGGCGGCAACTCGGACGAGGTGAATTTCGGCAAGGCGATCGCCTACGGGATCGGCATCGCCATGAGCGGCCCCGCCGTCTACGTGAAGATCAAGGACAAGAAATACGTCGACATCCTGGACGACGTCGCCGATACGATCCAGGGCGCCTGTACCTGCTTCACCTATGACGTGAAATCGACCGGCGGCACCGACACCGGCCCGGGCGGGTCCGGCGTGATGCATACAACGAGTTCGGCACCGCCGTCGCCGGCGCCATCAAGACCTTCAAGACCGCCCTCGTCGCCCTGTTCAAGGACGGCGATCCCGAACCCGCAGATCTGCTGAAAATCCTGCAGCAGGCGCTGCAGAGCGGCATCGACGCCGGCTCCACCTACAAGTTCGACCACAACAAGTCGGACATCGAGAGCCAGGCGAAGACCCTGGACTCGACATACGACAAGGACAACAACTCGACCGAGACGCCCAACATGGAGATGGCCAAGGGCGTCATCGAGCTGGAATGGCAGGCGCTGCGCGACACCGGCGCCACCTCCTCCGGCTTCTCCGCCCCGCAGAAGCTGATGAAGGAAGTTCTGGCGAAGGGGCCGGCGGCGCTGAACAAGCTGAAGAAGGACGACCCGGCGCTGAAGGCGATGCAGAAATTCGCCGAAACGATCGCCAAGCAGCAGAAGGCGCTGCAGGACGCCGAGCTGCAGACCTTCGAGGCCGAGATGGCCGAGGACGAGCGCGAATTCCGCGACCTGCTCAACCGCAGCGAGACCGACGACAAGGAAGGCGACGTCGAGAAGATCGAGGACCTGGTCCTGCAGTTGAAGAAGGACCAGATGGTGATCGACCTGTCGTTGCAGCTGATCTCGCTGCCGGCGCAGGCGGTCGCCGCCTTCCTGCCGCAGGCCGGCATCGCCGTCTCGGCGATCGAGCTCGTGAAGAACATCCGCAAGGTCGCCCAGCACTGGGAGGCCTACACGGAGTGGCGGGAGAACTACCACGACGCGCAGTCGGCGATGAGCGTGCAGGTGGAGGCGATGGCCAGCCGCATGAACATCTCCCGCGGCAAGCGCAATGACGAGATCGCCTCCGCGCTCGAGAACGCGGCCAAGATCGTCGCCGGCGCGGTGTCCTGCGCCGGGCCCTTCGCCCCGGCCGGGCACGTCGTCGCCGCCACGGTAAGCGGCGTCTCCACCTTGCGCGTGCTGATCACCAAATACGTGCGCGAGGCCGAGCTGAAGAAGGCCTGGAAGGACTACGTCAGCGCGCGCGAGAACCCCGACGACCGCAAGACGGTCCGCGCCGCCATCCGCAAGAACCCGACGCTCGCCAAATATGTCATCGCCTGGGGCGCGGAGGTGGAGAACGACCCGGTCGCCCGCTCGGCGATGCAGAAATGCGGCCTGACCGAGGAAGTGCTGGGCAACAAGAACTCCAACGTGCAGAAGGTCGTTACGTTCCTGGAAACCCTCTATCCGGACGATCCGGTGCTGCTGCAGCCGGTGCAGCGGCCGGAGGAATGGTACCCCGGCCCGGTGGAGTTCACCTCGGCGAGCTTCGCCGCCTTCTCCGGCGCGGCGGAATCCAAGGCGGACCCGCCGCTGCGGCGCGGCTCCGGCCGCAGCCTGATCACCGCGATGACCCTGTGGGAAAAGCAGGACGGCGAATACAAGACCGCACTCCGGGACTGGCAGGGGAAGACCCGGCGCGCCGGCGAGACCCCGCCCCCGCCCAATGCCGCCGAGGATGCCCAGAAGGCGCTGCACGCCCTGCAGGTCGCGGTCGACGTCGCCGAGCGCGGCGCCCGCACCCTGGTCGCCTCCCTGCGCACCTTCAAGCCGGCGACCCAGGACGGCGCGGACCACGACTCCTTCGCCGCCTATGTGCGCATGCTGGTGCCGACCGCCCGCGCCTATGCCGCCAAATACCGCCGCGAGGCGGAAGCCCTGGCCGAGCAGGACGGCGCGATGGCGCGCGACATGGAGGCCGGGCTCGCCGCCTGACGCCGGGGAGCGGGGCGGCACGCAAGGCCGGGGGCTCGTCCCCCGGCGGGAGGTCCAGAGGGGGGGGCGGCGCCCCGCGCCCGCGCCACACGCGACCGTCGGTCAGGCAGCGAATCATCGCGTCAGGCCGATGCTTACGGAAGCAGGCTCGCCGTGATGCCCGCCAACGCGAACAGGCGATGCTCGATCTGGTCGGGCACGAAGCATGCGTCGGAGATCATGCTCTTGCGGGACTCGAACACGCGCGTATCCCAATAGACACGGTTTGCCAGGGTCTCCACCTTCTTCTGGTCCGGCGGCTGGGCGTCCTGGGCGTCGTGCAGGGCCGTGATCTCGGCGCGGATCTGGGCGGCGTAGCTGATCTGCCGTGCGCCGAAACGATCGAGCCCCTGAACGACCTCCAACCGCTCCCGGTCGAGCAACGCGAATGCCGCGCCCATGAAGGCAAGAAGCTTGGGTTTCCGGTTGGCGCCCGCAGAGGTAGCGAACGCCGTCAGCTCGGCCTTGGCCTCAGTGAGCGGCACGCGCCGCTGCGTCAGCCGCTGCGCGAGGGCGGCGGCGTCCGGGTAGTGCGGCCAGTCGGTACGAAACTTCCCCAGCGGCGGCCCGCCCCATACCGCCGCCAGCGACATATGCGCGATCTTGATCGACTGGCAGGGCCAGTCGGGATCAAGCGGCGCGGGCGCCGCGGCGATCGCCGGCGTCGCAGTGGCAAAGACAAGAAGCGCAAGGGCGACCGCGAACGGCTTCCTCATGGGCATCCCTTCATGCTGCGCGGCGCTCCCCGCTCATCCGCCCGCGCCCGCGCCAGGGCGCCGGGCCAACAGCCCGCGCGCGGGATCGTAAGCAAGGATCGCGGCGGCGGTGAACACCACGGTACAAGCGAGCACGACCCCAAGCGCGATCGGGTTCATGGTGGAATAGAGGCTGAAGCGGGTCAGCTCGACCGCATAGGTGAAAGGATTGAGACGACAGGCCTGATACAGCAGCGGGCTCGACTGCTGCACCTGCCACAGAGGGTAGAGCGCGGAGGAGGCAAAGAACATCGGGAAGATCACAAAGTTCATCACCCCGGCAAAGTTCTCGAGCTGACGGACCAAGGACGACAGCACCATGCCCATCGCCCCCAGCATGAACCCGCAAAGGAGCAGCGCCGGCAACACCGCGAGCCAGGCGGTCTGCGGCAGGTCAATGCCCCAGAGCCAGGCAATGACGAGGAACGCGTAACACTGGAACACCGAGATCGCGGTACTGGCCGTGAGCTTGGACATGAGCAGGAACCAGCGCGGGAACGGGCTGACCAGCAGCACGCGCATGTTGCCCATTTCGCGGTCATAGACCATCGAGAGCGAGGACTGCATGCCGTAGAAGAACTGCACCATCGCCAGCAGTCCCGGCACGACATAGGTGCTGTAGAGGATGTAGGTGTGGTACGGCGGCATGATCGAGACGCCGAGCACCTCCCGCCAGCCGGCGGCAAAGATGACGAGCCACACCAGCGGCCGTACCAGGGCTGCCAGAAACCGCCCGCGTTGGTGCACGAAGCGGAGCCCCTCGCGCCACATGATCCCGCGCAAGCAGATCAGGTATCCACCCGGACCGAGGCGACGATGGAGCCTGGCGGTGGTGGTGGCGCTCATGCCGCGCCCCCCACCTCGCCGCCGCCCTCGCCCCCTGGGCCGGTCGCCCCGGTCAGCGCCTGGAAGGCCGAGCGGAGATCGGTGGCCCGTCCGGCCGCGATGACCTCGGCCAGTTCGCCTTGCGCGAGCACCCGCCCCGCATGCAGCACGATGACCTGATCGCCTGGCTCGACCTCGTCGAGAAGATGCGTGGCCCACAGCACGGCGACGCCGCGGGCGCGGGAGAGGCTACGGACCTGCGCGACGATCGCGGCCTTGGACGCGACATCGAGCCCGACCGTCGGTTCGTCGAGTACCAGGACACTCGGTTCGTGCATCAGTGCACGCGCGATCTCGATCCGGCGCATCTGCCCGCCGGAGAGGTTGCGCGCCTTGTCACGCGCCCGCTCGCTGAGGCCGACATCGCGCAGCACGGCCGCGACGCGCCCCCGCGCCACCGCCCGGCCGATGCCGTGCAGCGCCGCGTGATAGAGCAGATTGTCACGCACGGTGAGATCCAGATCGAGGGTACGTGCCTGGAACACGACGCCGAGTTCGGCCAGCGCCGCGCTCGGCCGGCGGGCGACGTCGCAGCCTTGCACCCGGATGCGGCCGTGCCGCGTGTCGAACAGGCGGGTGATCAGCGACATCAACGTGGTCTTGCCGGCGCCGTTCAGGCCGAGCAGCGCGGCAAAGCCGCCCGCTGGCACGGCGAAGCTCACGCCGTCGAGTGCCCGGCGCGCGCCATAGGCATGGCTTACGTCCTCGATCGTCAACGCCGGGCCCGGGACGCCGGCAAACGCGGCTTCCGCCCCGGACCCGGCGCCGAGCGCAAACGCCCGGGCGTGCTTCAGCGCGGGGATACCAGGACCATCCATGGCTGCTGGCCTACGGGAATCGTGTTGATCACGCGCTGGTCGGATATGCGGATGACAGAGACGTCGTTCGACAGACCGTTGGCGGTCAGCAGGTACCTGCCATGCGGCGTGAAGGCCATGTGCCACGGGCGCTGGCCGACGAGCAGGTATTTGGAGACGTGCAGCGTTTTCGTTCCCGTCTTGATGTAGGACAGCACCTTGCGCGTGGGCACGCTCACCACGGCGACCCGGTTCGCCGGGCCGAGCGCGATGAAGGCGAGTTCGTCGTTTCGGGTGATGCTGATTCCCACCGGCTGGAGGAACGTGCTGCGCAGCCCCTGCACGGCGAAATGGATGGTAGCAAGGATCTTGAAGGTCGTGGTGTCGATCACCGTTACCGTGCCGCCAAGCTCGGAGGAGACCCAGACCTCCTTGCCGTCGTGGGTGAAGGCGGCCCAGCGCGGACGGGGCGGCACCAGTACGTTGGCGACGTTCTTCCCCGTCTTGTAGGAGAAGAATTGCGCCATGTCCGTCGTCTCGGTGGTGTTGACGATCAGCTGCCCGTCCGGGCTTACGGCCATTCCCTCCGGTTCGACCCCTGTCGGCAATTGTGCCAGCATTCGCTGGGTGTCGATGTTCCACACCGTCACCAGGGCGTTGTTCTCATTGGAGACATAAAGCGGATCGTCGGAATTTTCGCGCAGCGCCGCATATTCCGGATCCGGGGTGTCGATCGCGCCGATGACTTTCCAGGTACTGGTGTCGAAGATATCGATGCGGTTGGAATCGCCTTCGCAGACCAGCAGGCGCTTGCCGTCGCGCGTCAGCGCCATGCCGCGCGGGCGCTCTCCGGTCGGTACCGTCCTGACCACCTTCATCTGCGCAAGGTCGATCACGCTGACCGTATTGTCCTTTTCGTTCGAGACGTACGCCATGGCGGCCACGGCCGGGGTCGTCAGGCAAAGGAGCAGCAGCAACCCGCTGGCGAGCATAAACCGCATCGATCGTCCTCAGTCCTTGCTTGCCGAGAGCAGCTTGCACATGCTCTCGGCCTTGTCGATGCCGAGCGTGTCGAGCACGGTCCGCTCGTGCAGGAAACCGGGTTGCGGCGACATGGAAACGACGGTCCGTCCCGAATTGGACAGCAGGATGGCCTGACGCACCTGCCCATCCCATTCGCGCAGCGACAGGCTCAGGCCGCGATAGGCGCCGAGCTGGAATTGCGGGCCGCGCATGTAGGCGAGGATGCCGTCGGGATCGAGCGTATGCGCGTAGCTCGCGGCGGTGCCGATCATGCGCACCGCGACCCAGGCGTTCATGTCGAGCGCGGTCATGAAGCGATGGGCGTAGGCGATGAACCGATCCTGCATTTCCTTGCCGCCGTACGCGACGCTGTTCGGATCCCAACTCGTCGGCATCAGTCCCGCCGAGCCTGCCACCGGCCGCGCGTTCCAGGTGCGGTAGGGCAGGTTGTCGGCGAACACGGAATTTTCATCGGCGGTGACCAGGACGTCGTAGCGCGGCGCGTTCTGCGTGAAGACCGGCAATTGCTTCTGCAGGTCGATCAGGCCGCTGTCGGTTTCACGCGATCCGGCCTTGCCCTTGTACTGGCGGTCCGCGACGATGCGGGCGCCGAAGACCTTGGCCGAGCGCCGGTAGGCGGCGGCCAGCAGCAGATCGCGCGGGTGCTCACCATAGGCCACGAACCAGCGGCTCCATCGCTTCCAGAGCAGGTACTGCGCGAGCGCATCGGCCAGCATGGCGTAGGACGGCGCGGTGTGGACCACGTTGCGACGGCAGTCCTCCTGACGCAGCGCATCCTCGGCGGCGCCGACATTGAAGATGGTGACGCCATGCGGCGCGCCGGCGTCCGCGAGCCTGGGCACGTCCGCCGCCGGGCGGTCGGTGAGCACGAAGCGGATGCCGCGGGCAATCAGCGCCTGGAGCGCCGTGACCGGATCCTCGTTCGTGCGGACCTGCGCGGAAACCAGCACGAAGCGCTGGTTCATGAAGCGTCCGGTGGTGTTGTTGTCGTCGGTTCCTACCTCGGCACCGGCCTGGCCGTTATCCCGGGCGGGCGCGGCGACCAGCGAGATGGTCTCGACCGTGTGCAACCAGTGGATATAGCCGATCGCCAAGGTGGGGGGCGACGCGGCGGGCGCGGCCGGGGAGACACGCGTGCCGGCTGCGGCGGCCAAGGCGCCGATCGCGGCGCGCCGCCGGGAAATCGGGCCGGCACCTGGGGGTGGCCGCGTGATGGTCACGGACTGTTTGTTCCTCCCGGGATACATTCTCACCACATCCCAAGACCTTGGTCGGAGTGGAGACCGAAATCGCCGGCTTGGCAAGCAATGTCGCTTACGATCCCGCCCGTGGTGCCGACAACGACCACGTCTTCCGGCTTCGGCGCGCATCGGGTCATGGGGCCGACTCCGGTGCGGTCTCGGTGCGAAGAAACGGAAAGCGCGCCAGCAGTTGCTGCCGCACGCTCGGGATGACCGCCTCCTCCGCGGGCTCCTTCGGCCGGGATGTCGGGCAGTCTGCCGCGAGCCGCGCCGGCCGGCCCGTGAGCATGAGCAGGCGGTCGGCGACCTCGAGCACCTGGTCCAGGTCGTGTGTTGACAGCAGGATCAGCGCTCGGTCCCGCCGCACGGCGCGAACGAGCAGACGCGCCATGTCCGCAGCGGATTTCGGATCGAGTGAAGCGAACGGCTCGTCGAGCACCAGCATCTCTGGTCGGCCGAGCAGCGCGCGGGCCAACGCGACCCGGCGGGCCATGCCGAGCGACAGCGCGCTTGGAAACAGCGCCTCGGTGCCCGTGAGGCCCAGCTCCGCGAGCAGGCCGGGGATATCCGCGGCCCGCTCGCCGGCCATCAGGCGCAGGTTGGCGCCGACCGAGAGCCAGGGCAGCAGCCGCGGTTCCTGGAACATCACGCCGAGGCGCCCACGCGGCACCCTGACAGTACCTTCGAACGCGCGATCGAGCCCAAGGACGATGCGCAGGATGGTGGTCTTGCCGGCACCGGAGGGGCCGAGCAGCGCGAGGATCTCGCCCCGCGCGCCGCTAAAGGCGACGTCGCGCAGCACCTCGCGCGGCCTTCCGTCGGCATCCCGGTAGGCCTTGGCCGCGATGTGCACGGCGAGGTCATCGTCGCCAGGCATTGGCATGATCTTCCCATGGCCGCAGCAGCAGGCTCTCGACCAGCAGCATCAGTGCGGCGAAGGCCAGGCCGTACGCCAGGATGCCGGCGACATTAAAGGTCTGGAACAATTCATCGAGCGCGAAACCGACCCCGTTGGGGCGGCCGAGCAGTTCGACGATCAGCACGATCTTCCAGGTGATCGACAGCCCACTGCGTCCCGCAGCCGCGAGATAGGGCGCCAGTTGCGGTATCACGACCCGCCGCGCGCGCTGCCCCGGCGGCAGCCGATAGACCCAGGCAAGCTCGTCGAGCCCGGGATCGAGCGCGCGCGCGCCTTCGCGCATGGTGACCATCACGGTGGGCGTCTTGACAAGCGCCACCGCCAGGACCGCGGCGACGTCGTTCAACCCGACCCAGATGTAGCAGAGCACGACCACCACAAGCACGGGCAGATTGAGCAGGATCACCAGCCACGGATCCATCAGCGCATCCGCCCGTGGCGACCGGCCGGCGACGTAGCCGACGACGCTGCCGACCAGCATGGAGATCGAGAAGGCGGCTGCGACGCGCAGGCTGGTCAAGGCGATGTTGCGCGGCATCGCCCCGGAAAGGGTCGCCCGCCACGCGAAGTCGAGTACCGCGGGCGGGCCCGGCAGCAAGGCCGGGTTCCCGGCGGCCCGCGATGCGACCCACCAGAGGCCGACGAAGGCGGCCAACGACGCCGCGCGGCCGGTTCCGCCATACGTCATCACGACGGCGCCGCCCAGAAGACACCGGACGGCAAGCGGGACAGCCCGCCCGTGGCCGCGGTGCCTCCGACCGCGTGGAGCACCGCGAACAGCCGGTCGGCCGCCTGCTGCGCCAGCGCCGGCGTGGCGTGCACGATTCCGGCCCGGAAGCCCATCTTGAGGCGCGTGAAAAGCCGATCATCGGGTGCATTCATCAGCGGACGGATCGCGTCCCATTCCGCATCGGAATGGGCCAGGATGCGCTCCGCCGCCGCGGACGCGGCGAGGAATCCTTCGATCTGCCTCGGGGCGCTTTCCGCCCAGGCTTGCTTGAACACATAGCCGAGGATCGGCAGGGGGTCCGGCAAGCCGAGCGTGTGGGCGCAGGCCGCGACGGTGACGAGCGGGCGGAAGCCGGCGACCTCCAGCGCCGCGGCGAAATTCCAGAAGGTGAGCACCGCGTCGAGCTCGCCCTGCGCGAGTTTGGCGCTGAGCAGCGGCGGCGCCGCATAGATGACATTCGCCGCGCGCGCGAGGTCGATGCCGTCGCGCTGTCGCGCGGCGGCACGAACGATCATCCAGGACTTGTCGGTACGGGCCGCCCGCCACGCCGAGCCGCCGACCCGCGAGGTCGCGCAGCGAACGGATCGCGGAACCGCGCCGGAGGAGCAGGGCCCCGGTCGCCGAGGAAAACGGGGCGAAACGCAACGGCAGACCGTGCGCCCGTTCGATGCCGACGAACAGCCAATCGGACACGATGATATCGACCGATCCGCCGAGCAGCGCCACGGTCCCGCCGCCGTTGTTGGCAAGCGCCTCCGTTCGCAACATGAAGCCATGGGCCTGATCGAGCCGGTGGCGCCGGATCACGCGGGCGACCCACTGCGCTGTGCCGAAGACCAGAACACCGAGCCGCACCACCGGCGGCGCAACGGCGCCGCCGGCCGAGGCCGGCGCGAGGGAGGCCGCTGCGGCGAGCAGGGTGCGGCGCAGCATCGCGTTCTGGGGTTTCGCGTCTGCCACCGGCCGCACTATCGTCCCCGCCTGCTCGCGCCGATCTTTCTGTCGACATCTTCCTCCGGGAGTTGGACGATCGCCAGATGGCCGAGGGGCGTGCAGGCCCGGTGCCAGGATACGAAAGGACATTTGGGGGAAATGAAAAAGCTCTTGCTGCTGATCATGCTCGGCGCTCCCGCGGCGGCGTTCGCCGCGACCGGTTGCGGCGGATCGGATAAGGGTCCCCGGGACGACTACCCCACCTCGGCGCGGGCGGACTATGTCTTCGCCTGTATGCAAGTCAACGGTCAGACACAGGAGGCGCTCGATCGCTGCTCCTGCGCGATCGACGTGGTGGCATCGATCCTCCCTTAC
Source organism: uncultured Pseudomonadota bacterium (assembly GCA_963832525.1). Classification (GTDB taxonomy): domain Bacteria; phylum Pseudomonadota; class Alphaproteobacteria; order Acetobacterales; family Acetobacteraceae; genus JAJZVS01. The sequence goes on along the minus strand of CAWHUC010000004.1, from coordinate 2,541,379 downwards.
AAGGGTTATGTCTCGGCGGAGACGGTGCTTCGGATGCAGCGCGAGAAAAGCTTCCTGAGCATGGAATTCGATACCGCGACCGCGAAGAACATCGTCCGCCGCCTGCGCGAGGCCGAAGCGGAGGGGGAGGTCCGCTGCTTCTAGAGGGCAAGACGAGCGTCGGGCCGGCCGTACCCGGCGTCCCCGTTCCGTTACATAGTGTCCCGCCGCTCTTCCGGCGCTGTCACGCCCATGATGCGTCGCCACCCCGGGGCCGCCGGATACGCGGCCCATATCTGGCTGGAATATGGGGCCGCGCCACGATACGCCGACCTGGCACGCTGCTTGCTTGGTATTGGGCCGAGCTTGAGTCGAGCTTGGAGTCTGCGCCTTCGGCTATGCGCGCTTCGTTTCAAGAGTCTGGGTCCTGTCGACCCTGACCGGCGTTGTGGTCGGCCAGGGTGTGTGTGGTCGGAGGGCGCCATCCGTCCGGGTAGCAGGCTCGCGCGAAAGCTCGCGCATGTCCCCGCGGGAGCCCGCCGGGCCGGCCCAGGTGGCGCGCGCCATGCTGCGGCGGCACGGCGCGCATGTCTCGTGGCGGCGTAACGGAAGAATGAGCTCAGCGAAGGCTCAATGGGAGGAATGAGAATGTTCCACTACGCGAAATGGATATCAGGCATCGCAGTTGGCCTGGTGCTGGCGGCATTTGCCGTCCTGCCGGGTGCCAGCGCCGGGCAGATGGCAGCGACCGGACATGCGACGGCGGAGTCGCTCGAGCATATGTCGGCCAACCCTGACGACTGGGTGATACCGTCCGGCAATTATGACTCCTGGCGATACTCGAAGCTGGACCAGATCAACGCCGGCAACGCCAGCCATCTGCAGGTGGCATGGACATTCTCAACCGGCATATTGCGCGGACATGAAGGCCAGCCGTTGGTGATCGGGAACGTCATGTACCTGGTCGGCCCATTCCCCAATACCGTGTACGCGCTCGACCTGAACGATCACGAGCGCATCCTGTGGCAGTACACGCCACGTCAAAATCCCGCAGTGATCCCGGTCATGTGCTGCGATACGGTGAACCGCGGCGTCGCCTACGGCGACGGCAAGATCATCCTGCACCAGGCGGACAACACCCTGGTGGCGCTCGATGCCAAGACCGGCAAGGTCGATTGGAGCAGCGAGGTCGCGAGCTACAAGGTCGGAGCCACCGGCACCAGCGCGCCGCTGATCGTGGGCGACAAGGTCATCGTCGGCGTGTCCGGCGGCGAATTCGGCGTGCAGGGCTTCCTGGCGGCCTACAGCCTCTCCGACGGCCACCTGATCTGGAAGGCATACTCGGAAGGCCCCGACAACGAGATCCTGCTCGATCCGAAGACCACGACCGACCTCGGCAAGCCGGTCGGGCCGGATTCCAGCCTGAAGACCTGGAAGGGCGACGAGTGGAAGATCGGCGGCGGGGATACCTGGGGCTGGCTCTCGTACGATCCCAAGCTCAACCTGATCTACTATGGCTCGGGCAATCCTTCGACGTGGAACCCCGACCAGCGGCCCGGCGACAACAAATGGTCGATGACCATCTTCGCCCGCAACCCGGACACCGGTGTCGCCAAGTGGGTCTATCAGATGACGCCGCACGATCAGTGGGACTATGACGGGGTCAACGAGATGATCCTGGCTGATCTTACGGTCAACGGCCACAAGGTGCCGACCTTGGTGCACTTCGACCGCAACGGTCTCGCCTACGTGCTGAACCGGGCCAACGGCGACCTGATCGCGGTCCACAAATACGACCCCGATGTCAACTGGACCACCGGGGTGGACATGAATCCGTCCAGCCCCGATTACGGGCGCCCGTCGGTGGTCGCGCAATTCGCGCCGGGTTCGCATGGCGTGAATGTCAACTACAAGGGCATCTGCCCGGCCGCGCTCGGGTCGAAGGATGAGCAGCCGGCGGCGTTCGACCCCAAGACCGGCCTGTTCTACGTGCCGACCAACCACGTCTGCATGGACTACGAGCCATATCCGGTCGCCTATACCGCCGGACAGCCCTATGTCGGGGCCACGCTTTCGATGTTCCCCGGCTCTGGCGGCAACATGGGCCGGTTCATCGCGTTCAATCCGCTGACCGGCAAGACCGTCTGGGAGATCAAGGATCAGTTCTCCGATTGGGGTGGCGCGCTCGCCACCGCGGGCGACGTGGTCTTCTACGGCACCTTGAAGGGCTATTTGCGCGCCGTCGATGCCAAGACCGGAAAGGTGCTGTATGACTTCAAGACACCGTCGGGCATCATCGGCAACGTGATGACGTACATGCATGACGGCAGGCAGTACGTTGCGGTGTTGTCGGGTGTGGGCGGTTGGGCAGGCATCGGCCTGGCGGCGGGACTGACCGATCCGCATGCCGGCCTCGGTGCGGTCGGCGGCTATGCCGCGCTGAAGGACTACACGGCTCTCGGCGGCCAGCTCACTGTGTTCGCGCTTCCGGCATCGTGACGTCCCGGCCGAACGCAACATGAAACGACCCGGGCCTGGCATCCCGCCATGGGGATGCCAGGCCCTTCCATTGTCCACACCGCAGCGGGGATTCCAGAGCCGTGACGCGTTACCTGTGCATTCTTCTGACCGGCCTTGCCATCGGGATGATCTGCGGCGCCGCCGCGCCTCCCGGCGGCCCGGCCAATGCCAAGGCGGTCACCGAGACCGGCGGCCTGTGGACCGACAAGGACAGTGTGCCCACCTACCATATCGCCAAGGACGGCACCGTCGACTGGGGAACATTCGTCGGCTATCTTCGCTATAATTCCATTTGCCTGGTGTGCCACGGACCGGACGGATCGGGCTCATCCTACGCTCCCGCGCTGGCCGACTCGGTCAGGCATCTGACCTATGCGCAGTTCCTTGCGACGGTCGCGGGGGGCAAGCGCTCGGTGAGCGCATCGCAAGATCTCGTCATGCCGGCGGAGGGAATGAACAAGAACGTGATGTGCTTCATCAACGAAATCTATTCGTACCTGCGCGCCCGGTCGACCAGCGCGCTCGGCCGTGGCCGCCCCGAGAAGCACGAGCCGGCGCCAAAGGGCTTCAACAAGGTCTCGTACGAATGTCTCGGTATCCCGCAATGATCGCACCGCGCCGCGCAGGGCGGTGTGCGTTCGCCCTGCGCGGGCTGCTCGCACTGCTGGTCACGTTCGTCGCCGGCGGCCGTGCGCTGGCTCAGGCGCCCGGCCTCGGTATCGGGGCCGAGCTTGTGGACCCGCACGTCTTCCGCGTCTGCGCCGACCCGAACGATCTGCCATTCTCGAACCAGGCGCGCCAGGGGTTCGAGAACCGGATCGCCGGCGTGCTCGCCAAGGATCTTGGCAAGCGGTTGGGGTTCACCTGGCAACCGCAGGTGTTCGGCTTCCTGCGGTTGACACTCGATGCGTATCGCTGCGACGTGGTGATGGGGATCACTCAGGGATACGCGAAAGTCGAGAATTCCAACGCCTATTATCGTTCTGCCTATGCGCTGATCTATCGCCGGCACAGCGTGTTTCACGGCATCGAGAGCCTGGAGGACCCGAGGCTCAAGGGGCAGCGGATCGGCGTGATCGCCGGCACGCCGCCGGCCACCATCCTCGCCGGGAACGGCTTGCTCGGCCATGTCCATGCTTACGAACTGGCGGTCAACCTGCGCTTCTTCGCACCGGCACGGCAGATGGTGCGTGATCTCGAGCAGGGAAAGATCGATATCGGCGTCCTGTGGGGACCGATTGCGGGCTATTTCGCCAAGCAGTCGGACGGCAAGCTGGCGATCGCGCCGTTGCTGCACGAGCAGGCCGCCGCGCCGATGGCATTCAGCATCGTGATGGGCGTGCGCAATGGCGAGGACGCGTGGCGGCGGCGGCTCAATGAGGCGCTCGCCCAGGAGCAGCCGAAGATCACGCAAATCCTGGAGAGCTATGGCGTGCCGCTGCTCGACAACCGCAATCAGCTCGTCTTCGCCGGCGGTTGAGCCGCCGGGACGGGAGCGGGGTGGTCAGCCGCCGTCCGTCTTGTCCGGCGCAACACGAACCCCGTGCTTGCGCAGCTTCCGGTAGAGCGTGTTGCGGCTGATCCCGAGCGCGACCGCGGTCGCGGTCGCGTTCCAGTGGCGGCGCTTGAGTTCGAACAGCAGCCGCTCGCGCTCGGCGGCAGCGAGGGGACCCGGTGCGGCGTCCGGCGTTTCGACCGCCGGCACGGTGGGTCGATCAAGCGGCATATCCCCGCCGAGCCCCTGCGGCAGATGGGCCGGCTCGATCGGCTGGCCGCCGCTGAAGGCTATTGCGGTCGTAAGCACGTTGCGCAGTTCCCGGATATTGCCCGGCCAGGAATGAGCCAGCAGCATCCGCAGCGTGTCCGGCGCGAAAGTGACCCCTGCCCCTCCGCTTTCCTCGGCCGCGACGCCGCGGATGAGCTGCTCGCAGTCCTGGCGCTCCCGCAACGGCGGCAGGGTAAGCGTCAGCCCGGCAAGGCGGTAGTAGAGGTCCTTGCGGAACGTCACCATCCGCCACCATCCCCCCAAGATCCCGGTTCGTCGCGCTGATCACGCGTACATCCACGGCGATGGCGCGGCTGCTGCCGAGCGGCATCACCTCCTTTTCCTCCAGCAGGCGCAACAGGCGAGCTTGCAGGGGAAGCGGCATGTCGCCGATCTCGTCCAGGAACAAGGTGCCGCCTTGCGCCGCCACCACCTTGCCCCGCATGCCACCGACACGGGCGCCGGTGAAGGCGCCGGCGTCGTAGCCGAACAGCTCGCTCTCGATCAGACTTTCCGGAATCGCCGCGCAACTCACCGCGACGAACGGCTTGTCGCGGCGATCGCCGCTCTGGTGGATCGCGCGCGCGAACGTATCCTTCCCGGTGCCCGTCTCGCCCTGGAGCAGGATGTGGACGTCCCGGTTCATCACCCGTTCGGCGCGCCACGCATTCTGCGCCATCGCAGGATCGCCGAGACGGTGCTGCGAAAGGTCCGAGCGCCGATTGCGCGTCAGCGTCGGCGCGCTGGAGCCGCGCGCCGCGCCGGCGACCGGCCAGACCGCGAGCGGCGGATCCTGCGGCGGCCAGATTCCCGCATAGAGGAGGTGCCCCTTGCGACTGGTAACCGGCCAGCCCTGGCATGGTCGGCTTCGCGCATCATCGAAGAATCGGCTGCTCGAGATATCGAACAGGTCGCCGATGCCGCGTCCGACCAGGGCTTCATGCCCCTCGGCCGCGAGCCGGGTCGGGGCCGTGCTTTCCGCCGCGCGGATCCGGCCGTGCTCGTCCACCGCGAGCATCGCGGCCTGGAGCTGTCCAACCATCTCGGCCTGTTCGTGAAAGCGGAGAATCCAGCAATCCTTGAAACTGCTGGCGAAATAGGCCTGCTCGATGATCCGCGTCGACGTCCAGACGAGCGCGAGCGTGGGAGCCTGGCTTGGCCGGCTGTCGGCGCAATCGAAATGCGAGGCGTCGAGGGCACCCAGCACCTGCCCGTTCGGCCCCCAGAGCGGCGCGGCGGAGCACGTCATGTGCACGTTGCGCGCGAAGAAATGCTCCTGACGGTGGATCAGCCGGGGCACACGATCATGCAGGCAGGTGCCCGGTCCGTTCGTGCCTTCGTGCCGTTCGTTCCAGATGAATCCCGGCGCGAGATCGACACGCCGCAGCAGCTCCTCGTGGCCCGGTTCGCACATACGCTCCAGAATGACGCCATCGGCGTCGGTCAGCAGCAGCAGGTAGCGAGACGGTGCGATCTGGCCGAAGAGGCGCCGCATCTCGGCGCGCACGATCTGGGCGAGCGGTCCTAATTGGGCCCGCCGTTGCTCAAGGAATTTCCTGCCGATCTGCTCGCCCGGCGGATCGTCGCCGGGCTCGAGGCCGTAATCGGTCAGACAACGTTCCCACGCCGCCACCACGTATGTTTCGGTCTGCGGGTCGAGGTGATCGGTGATGACCCCGGCGCACCTTCGCCGAACCAGGTCCGCGTGGCGACGCGCGTCCTCGACTGTCGGCGGAGCGCGGTCATGCCGCGTTCCCAACATGTCTGCGACCATTCCCGGACGTCCCCAACCAGATCCGGGCCGCCGCCAGGGCATCAGGGCGTCAGCCGGATCGCTCAAGTTTCTTGGCAACCGGTACACAATGTCGCCCTTTTCGCCTCATCTGTCACGTCTTTGATGCAGGTCGGAGGAGGGACGCCAGGCGGCGGGCCGGGAACCTGCTGGGATTTCATGAAACCGTGGAACCACAGATCATGGCACGGCTCTTGCGAGCACAGCGAGCCGGTGGGCCGGGCTTGGCTTGCTGCCGGGGGTGACGGAAGGCAAAGGCCGACGTCGGAGCCACCATTCACGAAAGAGCGAGCGGGACGCAGGGCCAAGGGCCGGAAGGGATATCACCGGACACCGGCACCCCGCCGCAAGCACAAACCGGGGCCTGGAGGGAGACAGACGATGGCAAGCGCACTCTCGATTCATCCGGCGGTGGATGGCGGCCTCAAGCCAGCGATCGCCGGCTTCGGCGGCGGGACCTTGCGGTGCAAGTGCACGAGCAACCCGGTGGTTGTACGGGTGGACAGCCAGGTCGCCTATAATCACGCGTGCGGCTGCACCAAGTGCTGGAAGCCGGCCGGCGCCACCTTCTCGGTCGTCGGCGTTGTGCCGCGCGACAAGCTGACTGTCGTGGAGCACGCGGAGAAGCTGCATGTGGTCGATCCCTCCGCGACCATCCAGCGCCACGCGTGCAGGGACTGCGGCGTGCACATGTTCGGGCGCATCGAGAACAAGGACCACCCGTTTTATGGGCTGGATTTCATCCATACCGAACTGTCGCCCCAGAGCGGGTGGGCGCCGCCGGAGTTCGCGGCCTTCGTCTCGTCCGTCATCGAGTCCGGCACGCCACCGTCCGAGATGGGCGCGATCCGTAGCCGGCTCAGGGAACTCGGGCTGGAGCCTTACGACTGCCTGTCGCCGCCGCTCATGGACGCCATCGCGACGCATCTCGCCAAGGCGTCGGGCGTTCTCAAGGCCTGAAGGGGGCGGGCAGCCATGGATGTTCGCGCGGCAGTCGCCTGGAAGGCCGGCGCACCGCTTTCGCTCGAGACGGTGACGCTGGAGGGACCAAAGGCAGGAGAGGTCCTGGTGGAGATCAAGGCCACCGGGATCTGCCACACCGACGAGTACACCCTCTCCGGCGCCGATCCCGAGGGTCTTTTCCCGGCGATCCTCGGTCATGAGGGGGCCGGCATCGTGGTCGACGTCGGCGCCGGCGTCACCAGTGTGAGCCGCGGCGATCACGTGATTCCGCTCTACACGCCCGAGTGCCGGCAATGCAAAGCCTGCTTGTCACGCAAGACCAACCTGTGCACCGCGATCCGGGCGACCCAGGGCCGCGGGGTGATGCCGGACGGAACCAGCCGGTTTTCCTGCGACGGCAAGCCGGTGATGCACTACATGGGGTGCTCGACCTTCGCCAACTTCACGGTCCTGCCTGAGATCGCGGTGGCGAAGATCCGGCCGGACGCGCCGTTCGAGAAGGTCTGCTACATCGGGTGCGGCGTGACGACCGGGATCGGCGCGGTGATCAACACGGCGAAGGTCCAGCCCGGCGACAACGTCGTGGTGTTCGGCCTGGGCGGCATCGGCCTCAATGTGATCCAGGGTGCGCGGATGGCCGGCGCCAACATGATCGTCGGCGTGGACCTCAATAATGCGCGCAAGGCTGCGGCAGAGAAGTTCGGCATGACCCACTTCGTCAACCCGAACGAGGTTGGCACGGACCTGGTGGCGTATCTGGTCGACCTGACCGACGGCGGGGCCGACTACACCTTCGAGTGCATCGGCAACGTGAAGGTGATGCGCCAGGCGCTCGAATGCTGCCATCGAGGCTGGGGCACCTCGGTGATCATCGGCGTCGCCGGGGCAGGACAGGAGATCGCGACCCGTCCATTCCAACTGGTGACCGGCCGGGTATGGAAGGGCACGGCGTTCGGCGGCGCGCGCGGGCGGACGGACGTGCCGAAGATCGTGGACTGGTACATGAACCGCAAGATCAACATCGACGATCTCATCACTCACGTGTTGCCGTTCGACCAGATCAACGCCGGATTCGATCTGCTGCGCCGCGGCGAAAGTATCAGGACGGTGCTGACATACTAAAAGACCGGAACAGGACTTCCGGTTGACAGAGAGTGGCGGGAAGTCTAGTTGGAGACGTAGGCAGCCACCTGATGGTGGGGTGCCCGACAAGGAAAAAGACAGGAGAGTCCACCATGGCTTGGAAACGCCCAACGATCCGGGAAATCTGCGTCGGCATGGAGATCAACGCCTACCTGCCGGGCGAACTCTAGGTCCGTGATCCCGCCGTCACCCGCGCACGCGGAATGGTGACGAACGCGTGAGAGCGGTTGTTCTGGGCTCGGCGGCAGGTGGCGGCGTACCGCAGTGGAACTGCCGGTGCCGGGTCTGCTCGCTTGCGCGTGTGGCCGGTTCTCCCGTCCGGCCGCGCACGCAGGTGGGCGTCGCCGTCTCGATCGATAGGGACCGTTGGCTTCTCATCGGCGCGTCGCCGGATCTGCGCGAACAGATACTTGCGAGCACCTTTCTCGCGCCGCGCCAGGGAAGGCGGCATAGTCCGATCAGTGGAGTTGCCGTGCTCAACGCGGATGTCGATGCCATCGGCGGCTTGCTGGTCCTGCGCGAAGCTGCCAGTTTCCGCGTGTTCGCCCCGCGGCCGATCCTCGACGTACTGCACGCCAATCCCGTGTTCGACGTGCTCGACCCGTCGCTGGTGGAGCGTGTCGAGGTGCCCGTGCGGCAGGCGGTCGATTGCGGCAACGGGCTTACCGTGACCTGGCTGCCGATGCCGGGAAAGATCCCCTGTACCTGGAGGATCGCGCCGCCGCGCAACCTGCGCCGGGTCCCACGTACGCCGCATTGATACAGGATGGCGACCGTCGTCTCATGGTCGCTCCCGGCTGCGCCGACCTCACGCCCTCCGTGCAGCAGACGCTGCGGCAGGCGGATGTGGTCTTCTTCGACGGCACGGTGTTCACCGACGATGAAATGCTCGTCGCGGGCGTAGGCCACAAGACCGGACGGCGCATGGGGCACGTCGCGATGTCCGGTCCGGAGGGTTCGCTCGCGCAGCTTGCAGACCTTCCGGCGCGGCGCATCTTCATCCACCTCAACAACACCAACCCGGTGCTGATCGAAGACTCGCCCGAGCGCCGCGCTGTCGAAGCGGCAGGCTGGGAAATCGCCTATGACGGGATGGAGGTCGAGATATGACGCGGCCGCTCACGCCCGACGAACTCGAAGCCCACCTGCGCGACATGGGCGCGGCGCGCTACCACAACCTGCATCCGTTCCATCGCATGCTGCATGGCGGCAAATGCAGCAAGGGACAGGTGCAGGCCTGGGCGCTCAATCGTTATTATTACCAGGCGATGATCCCGATCAAGGACGCCTCGCTGATCGCGCGCTGCGCGGACCGGGAGCTGCGCCGGCACTGGCGTCAGCGGCTGGAGGATCATGATGGGAGCGCCGGCGGCGAAGGCGGCATCGAACGTTGGCTGACCTTGACCGACGGGCTCGGCCTTGATCGCGCGGCGGTCGCCTCGACCCGCCTGATCCTGCCGGGAACCCGTTACGCCGTCGAAGCCTATGTGCATTTCGTCCGCGACCGCAGCCTGCTCGAAGCGGTCGCCTCGGCGCTGACCGAGCTGTTCTCGCCGCAGATCATCTCCGAGCGCCTGGAAGGCATGCTCGCCAACTACGATTATGTCACGCCGGAGACCATGGCGTATTTCCGCCGGCGTCCGCCCCAGGCGCAGCGCGACGCGGACTTCGTCCTGACCTACGTTCGGACGCACGCGCGCATGCCCGAGCAGCAGCAGGCGGTGATCGACGCGCTGTCCTTCAAGCTCGACGTGCTCTGGGCGATGCTCGATGCGTTGCACCATGCCTATGTCGCGCCGGGCCTGATCCCGCCGGGCGCGTTCGTGCCGGCCGCGGGCGATGCCTGAGCCCGTTCCTGCTGTCGCCAATGCAGTCCAGCCACGCCTGGCGGCCGGCGTGCGCCTGCGCTTCGACACGACCCGACAGGCCTGGCTGCTGCTGGCACCGGAGCGGGTGATCGAGACCGAAGGACCGACGCACGACATCCTGAGCCGCTGCGACGGCATCCGCACCATCGGCCAAATCGTCGATGAGCTGGCCACGATCTACGCGGCCCGGCGCGACGACATCGAGGCCGATGTGTGTGCCCTGCTTGATGAGCTCGCCGCGAAACGGCTGGTGACCCTGTGAACGTCGCCACAACTGTTCCCTTGCCGATCCCGCTTGGCCTGCTGGCCGAGCTCACGCATCGCTGCCCGCTCGCCTGTCCCTATTGTTCGAACCCGCTGGCGCTGGAGACGCGGGACAGCGAGTTGTCCGCCGCCGAGTGGACCCGGGTGTTCCGCGAGGCGGCCGGACTGGGCGTGCTGCAGCTTCACCTGTCGGGTGGCGAGCCGGGCGCGCGACGTGACCTGACCGAGATCACGCACGCGGCTCACGAAGCCGGCCTCTATACGAATCTGATCACCTCGGCGATCGGTTTCACCCGCGACCGCCTGGCGGAATTGCGCGCGGCGGGCCTCGATCACGTGCAGATATCCATCCAGGATACCGAACCGGCCGCTTCCGACCGTATCGCCGGCTACGACGGCGCCCATGCGCGCAAGCTCGCGATCGCACGCACGGTGGCGGAGCTTGGGCTGGCCCTGACGATCAACGTGGTGCTGCATCGCGCCAATATCGCGCGCCTGCGGGATCTGGTGGGGCTCGCGGCGGCGCTCGGCGCCGGGCGGGTGGAGCTGGCACACGCCCAGTACTACGGCTGGGCTCTGCGCAATCGCGAGGCGCTGATGCCGACGCGCGCCCAGGTCGAAGCCGCCACCGCGGACCTCGCCGCGATGCGGGCGCGCTACGCCGGCACGCTGGCGATCGATGCCGTCGTGCCCGACTATTATGCACGCCGGCCGAAACCTTGCATGGGCGGATGGGGACGGCGTTCGCTGAACGTCACGCCGTCCGGCCGCGTCCTGCCATGCCACGCGGCCGAGACCATCCCGGGACTCCGCTTCTGGTCGGTGCGCGACCGGAGCCTCGCCGAGATCTGGACCCGCTCCCCCGCGTTTCAGGCGTTCCGCGGCACCGACTGGATGCGCGCGCCGTGCCGGTCCTGCGAGCGGCGGGAGATCGATTTCGGGGGATGCCGGTGCCAGGCCATGCTGATCGCGGGGGATGCGGCGGAAGCCGATCCCGCCTGCGCGCTGTCGCCCTTGCACGACAGGATGCTGGCGATGGCCGAAGAGGCGGCCGGCGCCGACGACGCCTATGTCTATCGCGCACCTGCGCCCCGCGCTCCGGCACGGGTATTGGACGGCGCGACGGGGGAGGCTCCGCCGCCGTGACCTCGTCCCCGCGCGCATCCGAGCGGCGTCGTGGCCGTACGTCGTGGCGGTTCACACCGTTCCGTCGTCCTCGCAACCGTCTGACAAAAAGGGGCTGACCATGGCATTGCGCAAGTTCATCATCGAACGGGATATCCCGCAGGTCGGCGCGCTGGAGCGCGAACAGCTCCGCGGCGCCGCGGCGAAGTCGAACGAAGTCCTGCGCCAGCTCGGCCCCGAGATCCAATGGGTTGAAAGCTACGTCGCAGACGACAAGACCTTCTGCGTCTATCTCGCCCGCGACGAGGCGGTGATCCGGCGGCATGCCGAGCTGAGCGGCTTCCCGGCGACCAAGATCACGGAAGTGCGCAAGATGATCGATCCGACGACCGAAGCGCCGGCCTAGTGCTCTGACACAAACGGGTGATTCAGCATGGATCAGAGCACGAGCTTGTCTTTGTGGGCCGATTCAGCCAACGCCCGGAAACAGGCGTTGGCATCGGACCACTAGCTGTCGCGCGGATGCGAGGGACGCGCCGCGCCGTCGTTGCTGCTGCCCTCGCTCTCGCGGCGACATCGGTGCTCGCCGCGCCGCGGATGACACGTGCCGAAGTGCAGGCGGTGCTCAAGACAACGCCCCCCGGCCGCCCGGCCGCGTTCGCCGGGCGGTCGCTGGACAGCGCCGACCTGCACGGCCTCGACCTCGCGGGCGCCGACTTTTCCCACGCCAACCTGTTCGCGGCCAATCTCTCGGATGCGAACCTGACCGGTGCCAATCTGTCGGGCGCGCGGCTCGATCTCGCCTGGCTTATGCGCACCAATCTGACCCGCGCCAACCTTGCGGGTGCGCTGTTGCACGGGCCGGTCGTCGCCCCTGGCATGGCGGACGATCCGAAGGACGCCCCGATCCTGGTCGGGGCCAACCTGTCCGGAGCCAAGGTGATCGCGCGGCTCAACGGCAACGCCGAGGGAGCCAATTTCGCGCACGCCGATCTGGGGGCCGACATCCGCAACCAGTCGATGGGCATGCTGCGTACCGACTTCAGCGGCGCCAACCTGCGCCATGCCAGGTTCACGGACGCGATGCTTTCCTATGCGGTGATGCGGTTCGCCGACCTCACCGGGGCAGATCTGCGTGGAGCGCGGCTCATCTATGCCGATCTTTCTGGAGCCGACCTTACCGGCGCCGATCTCACCGGCGCCGACCTGACCCATGCGGACCTGACGGATGCAATCCTGCGGCATGCGGTGATGAAGGACGCCATCCTGCAGGACACGACTTTGGCCGGGGTGAAGGGTCTCGATACCGTCAAAGGCAACAAGCCGGGCGCGATGCACTGATGCTTCACTCCAGGGTCTGACGGTTGATCATCCTTGGGCTCTCTCCTTGCGCTCAGCGAACTTGTCGTGCGTCGGGTTGCTGCCGTTGCAGGGGGACAATTTGCATCGAGAGTGAAGCAGACCCATTCAAGGAGCAACGCGACACCGGGCCTTTTTCCCCGGTCCTAACTCCGAAACCGCCTGCGCCGAGCCTGCAAATTCATGATGCGCTGCATCGCCGGCCGATCGAGGGTCGCCCCATCGTAAAGCGCGGCGAGGTCCGCTTTCATTGCCGTCCGCGAGGATCCGTCGAGATAGATCATATGGCCGGACGGATAGAACCGGACCATGAGGTTCCGGCGGACCGAGGTGTCGGCAAGCGGCATCGCGTCCAGGTCGCGTATCGTCTGGTGGAACGGCGTGACGGAATCGTAGTAGCCGTTCGCCGAGAAGACCTTCAGATCAACATTGAGACTCATCACCGCGGCGAGGTCCCCGGCCGTGTAGAGGATCACATTCCCCTTGTCGTCCACGCCTTTCTGCGCGCCGGTCGGATCGATATGGTGGAAATCCCAGTTGGCGAAAGCCTGGTCGTTCAGGTCGGTGAAGGCGGAGTTGGACGTGAATTTCAGCTCGTCGTTCAGATAGATGTTCCACATCGCCGTATAGGCGCCGTTCACCGCGGTCATCGTCGGATCGTTCCCGCCCGAACGCGGGTCGACGCGCGCGGCGATCCCCGTGTCAATGCCGGTCACCCTGCCGTCATAGGCGCCGAGCGCGAGCCCCTTGTCCTTGAGCAGGGTAAGCAGAAAAAGCGCGGTGCCGCGCGCATCGGCCGCAGCGACGTCGAGGTCCCATCTGGTGAGCGTTGCCTCGTCGATGCCGATATCGAGGCCGAGCCGACGCACGATCGCGGGATCGGGATGCGGAACGCTCTTCAGCGCCGCCGCATAGGCCCCATCGGCGAAGCGGACGACATCATCCATGTACGCAGGCAGGTCCTCCGGCACCGGCCGCACGCCGACGCGCTTGTGATACCAGGCATCCGCGCCCCAGGTCGGCAGCAGGCCGACCGGATCGCCGGCCTTCGTGTAATCGAGTATCGAGGACTGCAGCGTCACCCCGTTCAGGTCCACACCGTCCTCATGCAGCGCATAGGCGAGCACCGCGCTGCGTGCCGTTCCGTAGGATTCGCCGAACAGGAACTTGGGCGAGTTCCACCGGTCGTTTGCCGTCAGGTAGCGCTTGATGAACTGCTTGAGCGAGCCGGCGTCCTGATCGACACCCCAGAAATCCCGATTCCGGTTCGGCGCGATTGCCGCCGAGTATCCGGTGCCCACGGGATTGATGAAGACGAGATCGCTCCTGTCGAGCAGGCTATCGGGATTGTCCTCCAGCGTGTAGGGCGCGGGCGGCGTGAAGCCCGGCATCGCGGTCCGAATCCGGCGCGGCGCAAAGGAGCCGAGCAGCACATAGACCGAGGAGGAGCCGGGTCCGCCATTGTAGAAGAACGTCACCGGCCGCGCCCTGCGCTCCGCCCCGTCTTCGGTGAAGGCGACGTAGAAGATCTTCGCATCCGGCTTCGAGCTCTCGGGATCGACGGTCACGAGATGGCCGGCTACGGCGGTATAGCGGATCGTCCGGCCGGCCACGGCAACCTCGTGATGGGTCATCGCCGCGTTCTCCGTGGCATCCGTCACGAAATTGTCCGGCCCGTTGCCATAAGCGACCGGATCGAAACAGGGGACATCCGCCCCGGTTGGCGCTGGCAGCGTCGCTCCGGTGCTCATGGCCATCCCTTCATCACGGCGTGGCCCCATTCCGGCAGGACCGGCGCCGCTTTGGGCCGCCGCCGTCAACGAATCGAACAGCGCTCCGCCGAGCGGCACGCCAAGGCCGGTGCAGGCATTCCACTGGCCCCCCGCATCATACCCGATCGTCGATCCGGCCGGCCGATTGTCGCCGCCGGTGATCTGCCGCATCAGCCCGCTTGTGCCGTAGAGGGTCGACAGGAAGAAGCCCAGCGGCCGGGCCGCCTTTGCGTTGATCAGCGCGGTGATTCCGGCCCAGAACGGCGCGACCGCGCTGGTGCCGCCGGCAACGCCGGTCTGGCCGTCGGCAACGATGCGATAGCCGCTTTCGGGCGCCGCGTCGGCCGCAACGTCCGGAACGCCGCGACCGGCCCGACCGCCATTGACGCTCGGCGGCAGTCCGATGCCCTGCTGGAAATCCGGCACCGGGAAGAGGTCGCTGATCCCGCCGCCGGTGCCGGTCGTCCCGTCGTTCCAGACGGTCTCGCCGGTGATCCGCCCGCCCCTCACCGTGATCGCCGTGCCGCCGCACCCGATGGCCCAGGGGCTCGAGGCCGGAAACCCGACATGCGCCGCCCCGTCGTCCACGCCGTCCGTCGCCAGTTGGTCGCCCGCGGCGGCGAACACCGACAGGCCAAGCTGCGCCGCATCCTGCAGCACGCTGTTCATCGTCCGCACCGCCTGCGTGGTCCATGCACTCTCGGCGCTGCCCCAACTGATCCCGATCACGCTCGGTCGATGCGTCCGGTCCTGCGCCGCGGCCGAAATGGCATCCGCGAAGCCGGCATCCGAGTTGGGCGCGAAATAGACGGCGATGCGCGCCCCGTTCGCCGTGCCGCCCGCGACCTGGATGTCGAGCGCCACCTCGCCATCGGATCCGCCATCACCTGTCGGCAAATTCGTGGCCCCATCGACCGAAATGGCGACCACCTCCGGCGGCGCGAGCCCCATGGCGTCGAACGCCGCCGTGGTGTCGCTGCTGATGAAACCGCCGCCCAGTTCGATGAGTGCCACGCACTGCCCCGCCGCGGCCGCATCGGCCGGCAGGCCGTACAACCTGCGGAAGGCGTTGGGCAGGTATCCTGTCTCCGTCTGGGCCGGCCTGAACCGCACGCTGCCATGCCGCGCCGTGGGCCGTGTATCGAGGCCGAGCACCAATTCGACGATCGCTGTCATGTCTTCCGGCAAGGAAAGCGGGCCCGCCCGCCCGCGGAAGCGCCGACCATCCGCCTCGTAATGCGCAAGCTTCGTACGGAAGGCCACCTCCATCCGTCCCGCCGGCCCGGCCAGCCGTACGAGCCGCCGCGCCGGCTCAACGGCGAGAACCGTCAATCCGTTCTCGCCGGCGAAGGCGCGGATCAGCCGGATGTCGTCCGCGTACTGGGTGCGCCGATGCTCGGCGATCGTCGCCCGCCGCTGGTCCGGATCGGCGAGTGCGGCAAGCCCCTCGGGATCCTGCCGACGCTTGAGATAGATGCTGACCTCGACCGGCTCGTCGCGGCCAATATCTGCAATGCGCCTCGCATCCCGCGGCGGTTCGCGGTGACTGCCGTCAAGCGCGACATAGGCGTTGCTTGCCATCGCTCTTCCCTCGATCGAAAACAGGCAATCCGGTTCATCGAGGTTGGGCGGAGGACAGTGGCCGGGTCAAGCGCCGCAATCCTTCCGCCTCGCTTACTCATTTGCGTGTCGCCCGCCTGCAGCCGCGTGACCTCGACGAGCGCACCCTCCCAATCGAGCCGACCACGGGCGACCGCGAGTCTCAGTAGCCAGCCGGCCTGACGCACCATTCGGCGGTGCAATCGGCCGGCCCGGTTGAGCGGTGGCGGATAGCCGATGGCGGCAGCGGGGCTCAGCCAGACACATCGGGCGCGGTGGCTGGCCAATACCGCGAACTCGAGCGCGGCGCGGTCATCGTCGTGCTCGAGTGCGGCGAGGAGCAGGGCGACAGACGTGCGCCGATGGTCGCCAACGTCCACTTCCAACGTGTGGACTGAATTGTAGGCTTAGATCGGACTGAGGCGAATTATATACGTGAATTCAATGTATTGATTGATGACTCTGGCGGAGGGAGTGGGATTCGAACCCACGGTACGCTTTCACGCACACACGCTTTCCAAGCGTGCGCCTTAAGCCGCTCGGCCATCCCTCCAGGCCGCGCGCACCATACCGGTTCGCACGACCCGGGCAAGCCGTACCCCACTCGGCCGGGTCGGCCCCTGCGTGCCCGAACGCCCGGCCTCCGCAACCCGCTTGTTACCCGGCGCATGCCAGCATCCGGGTCGCTCGCTCGCGCCCTGCCCCGGCCATAGGCACCTCATGAGCTCCGCCGCGCCCGCCTCCGGATGCCCCGTGTCATCACCCGCCCGCCACGCCCGCGCCTGCCTCGCCTGGCTCCTGTACTGGCCGGCACGTGCGCGGCGGACCGGCCGGCTCGCCGCCATTGCAGTCTTCCTGCCCGCGATGCTGGCCGCGGTTTTCTATAGCCACCCGGTGCGGAGCCTCTGGGGCGGCGGCATGCCGCTGAACGACTTCTTCGCCTTCTGGTCCTGGTCGGCGATGACCCACATCCTGGTCCATCCGCTCGCCATCTACACCCCGGCCACGGTGCAGGCCTTCCTCCATGGCGAGGAGCCGGCCTTCCATGGGCACTACCCGTTCGCCTATCCGCCCTCCTTCCTGCTGCTGACCTGGCCGCTCGCGCTGGTCCGGCGTTCGCTGGCATACGGGATCTGGTCGGTCGCGAGCCTCGCTGCGTATCTCGCGGCGACGGTGCAAAAACCGTGGCGGCGGCCGATCGCGCTGCTGATTCTGTTCGCGCCCGCCACCGCCCTCACCGTCGAGACCGGGCAGGACGGGCTGCTCGTGGCCGCGCTGCTGTATGGCGGCTGCCGCCTGCTGCCGCGCCGGCCGGTGCTCGCGGGGGTGCTGTTCGGGCTGTTGTCGTGCAAGCCGCAATTCGGGTTGCTGCTCCCGGTGGCCCTGCTGGCGGCCCGTCAATGGCGGACGATCGCGGCAGCGGCGGCGACGGTGCTTGCCACCGTGATCGCCAGCGCCGCGGCGTTCGGCTGGGGGATGTGGGGCCGCTGGGTCGCAGCGCTGTGGCAGCTTTCCAGCTTCGTGGCCGGTCGGGCACGACTTTACCCGCTGATGCCGACGGTGACCGGCACCTTGCACCAACTGGGCGTCGGCCCGCTGCCGCGCGCGCTGGCACAGGCGGCGGCGGCGCTGCTCGCCGGGCTCTGCGTGTGGCTGTGCTGGCGGCGCGGCCCCGGACGATTGCCAAGTGCCGTGCTGCAGGTCGGCTGCTTCCTGGCGACGCCCTATGCGTTCTGCTTCGATCTGCCGATCATGACTGGTGCGCTGCTCAACGTGGTGCTGGAGCGGGTGGAAGCGGATGCGGCGTTTGGGCTGGGCGAGGTGCTGGTGCTGTTCGCGGCGGTGCTCCTGCCGGCGCTGATGGCCGCGTTCCACGGTCCCGTACCGTGGAGCGCGCTCGTTCTGCCGCCGCTGTTCGCCCTGATCGTGGCCCGCGCGCACCGCACCATGCCGGACGCCGGACAGGCCCGCCCGCCCGGCAGCCGGACCGGGCCGGCGCCGCTCCGGTGGCCCCTCCGGTTGGAGGCGCGTCTCCTCGCCTCCGTACCAGGTTCCGCGGCCCCTGCCGCCGGCAGGGCTTCCGAGGCGATGCGCCCCCTCGCCGAGCGGTCCGATGCCAACGCCCCCTTCCGGGCGTTGGCTGAACCGGCCCACACAATCAGGCCAGTGCTCTGACGCATCTCGAAGCATCTGTTTGTGTCGGAGGACTCGTGTGCCGGTCCCGGTATCCGCTGCGCTTTGCCGCGCACGCAGGGGATGACCCGGAGCAGGAGGCGGACCATTCCCACCAAAGCGCCGCTGTCCCGATGCCGGCCGTCGCCCTCGATGGCGACCGCAGCGCCGGCACAGCAGCGCCGGGGTGGATCAGCCGAACAACCGCGCGGCGAGGCCGGCGACGTGCCGGCCCTGGAAACGCGCGATCGTCAGTTCGCCCGCGCTCGGCTGGCGCGACCCGTCGGGTGCGGCGAGCGTGGTTGCGCCGTACGGCGTGCCGCCGGCGACCTCGGTCATCTGCGACAATTCCGGGATCGCATAGGGTACGCCGACCACCACCATGCCGTGGTGCAACAGCGTGGTGTGGAACGACGTGATGGTCGTTTCCTGCCCGCCATGCTGCGAGCCGGTGCTGATGAACACGCTGCCGAGCTTGCCCACCAGCTTGCCCTGCGCCCAGAGCCCGCCGGTCTGATCGAGGAAGGTGCGCATCTGCCCGCTCATGTTGCCGAACCGTGTGGGCGTGCCGAAGATGATGGCGTCGTAGTCGGCCAGCTCGGCGGGGGTGGCGATCGCGGCGGCCTGGTCGACCTTGGCGCCGATCGCGGCGATGGTCTCGGCCGGCATCGTCTCCGGCACCCGCTTGACGGTCACCTCGCTGCCCGGGACCTCTGCCGCCCCCGCGGCGACGGCGTGCGCCATCGTCTCCACGTGGCCCCAGGTGCTGTAGTAGAGAACGAGGATCTTTGCCATCGGCGCTGCCTTCCTTGCTGAGCCGCCGCAGGGCGCGGCGGGCGGTCGGAGTGGTATCTGGCAGCACGGTTGAAATTGGGAAGTAGGTATCCCAAAGTAACCGTCATGCGCCCCCCGACCGCCGGCCCGAACGACCCCGGCCGTTCTCCCTGCCCGATGGAGGCCCTGCTCGGCCTGTTGGCAGGTCCCTGGACCACGTACATCCTGTGGGTGCTCGGGTACCTGCGGGGCCGCTGCGCTTCGGCGCCCTGCGCCGCGCGGTGCCCGGCATTTCTGCCCGCCTGCTCGCCCTGCGGCTGCGCCTTCTGGAAGACGCGGCGGTCGTGACACGCACCGTCGAACCCGCCACACCGCCGCGGGTCAGCTATGCGCTGACCACCCGCGGGTTCGAGCTCGCGGCGGCGCTGGAGGGGCTGAACGCGGTCGCGCGCCGCTGGTATCCGGATCAGGCGGAGGCCGAGGGCACGCCGGCGCGGATTGCCGCGCCGGCGGGGACGGATCAGATCGCGTCCCAGCTATAGACATCGCGCGTGCGTTCCAGCGGCGTCAGGCTGGACCGCACCGCCGGCAGCAGGTGCTCGGCCATCTTCGCCGGGGTCCAGCCGTCGCCGCGGTGCATGATGCGGATCGGCCGCGGCTGGCAATAGAGGTAGATCTCGTTGCCTCTGGCGCCGAAAATCTGCCCCGAGATTTCCCCGGCCGCGTCGGAGGCGAGGAAGGCCGCAAGCTGCGCCACCTGGTCGGGCCGGGTCTTCGCAGCGCGCGCGGCCATCTGCGCTTCCGACTGGCCCGGCACCGTCTCGATCATGCGGCTGAAGGCGTGCGGGCCGATGCAGTTCGAGCGGATCTTGTAGCGTTGCATGTCCATTGCGATGTTGCGCGACAGCCCGGCGATGCCGAGCTTCGCCGCGCCGTAGTTCACCTGCCCCACGCTGCCGATCAGGCCGGAGGTAGAGGTCATGTGCACGAACGCCCCGCTCTCCTGCTTGCGGAAATGCGTGACCGCGGCGCGCGAGACGTAGAATGCGCCGTACAGGTGTACCTTGATGACGGCATCGAATTCCTCGGGCGACATGTAGTGGAACATGCGGTCACGCAGGATGCCGGCGTTGTTCACCACGATATCGATCCGGCCGTAGCGGTCGATCGCGGTCGCCACGATGCGCTGCGCGGCGTCCCACTCGGCCACCGAATCGGCATTGGCGACGGCGGCGCCCTGGCCGTGCGCCGCCTCGATCTCACGCACCACCTGCTGCGCCGGCGTGGCATCGGCGCCCTCGCCGGTGACGGCGGCGCCGAGGTCATTCACCACCACTTTGGCCCCGTTCTCGGCCAGCGCCAGGGCGATCGCGCGGCCGATCCCACGCCCCGCTCCCGTGACGACGGCGACTTTCCCCTCCAGCATTCCTGCGGCCATGCTCGTTCCTCCCTTTGGTGTCGCGACGGACCGGGCAAGGATGCGACGCCGGCGGCCCGCTGTCATCCCGGTGGGTCGGTCGACGGGCGGCGGATGGCCCCGGATCGCCGCGAATGCCATGCCGGGCGGCGAATTTCGACCGGTCACATTCCGTTGCGGCGTCCGGCGGAACCTGTGCTAGTGGTCCGATGCCAACGCCTGCTTCCGCGGCATTGGCTGAATCGGCCCACAAAATCAATCTGGTGCTCTGACGCCTTGTGAATCATTTGTTCGAGTCAGAGCACCAGAGCCCGCGCAACCCGTTTTGCCGAGGAGACATCCGAATGCGTGCTTCCCTCGCCGTCGCCGTCGCCGGCCTGCTGCTCGCCGCCGGACTGGCCGTGCCGGGCCTGGTCCGGGCGCAGACGCCGCCCAGCCCGGACGAGATCGTCAAGGCGCTCACCCCGCCCACGGGGATGGGCGCGACCACGCGGGGCATCCGTGTCGTGCACGGACAGGCGAGCGCGCCCGCGGTCAGCCTGAACGTCGATTTTGCCACCGGCTCGACCGAGCTGACGCCGGCAGCCGTGGCAACGCTCGATTCCCTCGGCCGGGCGCTGACCGATCCGACCCTGGCCCATGACCGTTTCCGTATCGAGGGCCACACCGACACGGTGGGCAGCGCCGCGGCGAACCAGGCGCTGTCGGAGCGACGGGCGCAGCGGGTGGCCGAATATCTGGAAGACAAATTCAGCATTCCGCCGGCGCGGCTGAAGCCGGTGGGCCTGGGCGAGGAGGGCCTGCTGGTAGCCACGCCGCCGCAGACGCCGGAAGCGCGCAACCGCCGGGTCCGGGTGGTCAACGAGGGAGGCTGAGGCAGGTCTGCGGCACCCGGGGCCACGCCATCCGGCACCTATGTCGCCCCGGGGCGCCACCCCGGGGGCCCACCTCTCGGGGGCGCACCCGCAGTTCCGGCAGCCGGTGCGTCCCCGGCGCCACCTCAACGACCGGCGAAGACGGTCCCCGTCATACCGTCGCCACCGGCGTTGCCGGCGATCCGACCGCCCCGGGCAGGCGCAGCGGCGGCGCGGTCAGCAGGAACCGGTTGCGCCCGTTGGCGCGCAGCCAGTCGGCCAGTTCCGTCAGGTACCACATCTCCCCCAGGTAGACCCCGAGCTTGAACAGGCAGTGCGCGTGCAGCGGCAGGGACGCGCAGCGATCGTCCAGGCACGGCCGCGCCGGCGACGCCTCGACCGCGTAATTATCGGCGAGCAGCGCGACCAGCCCGCTGTCGGTCACCCACTGCAGCAGCCGGGGGTCCCGCCCATCCAGTGCCGAGGTGGTGGCGAACAGCACCTCCCGGTCCGGCGATTTCTTCATCTCCAGCAGCAGTTGCGCGAAACCGGTGCGCAGGCAGACGAAGTCGCCGGGCTCGATGACGACCTTGTCCTTGGCCAGCACGCCCATCAGGTCCTCGTAGCCCACGATCTTCCCGGAACGGCCGAAATGCGCCTCGAGGTCGATCATCACCGCGCGGCCCTGGATGCAGGATTTCGCCATCGGCTCCAGCCCCAGGTGGCGTGCGCCCTGCGGCGCCGGGTTCGGCGTCTGGCTGCCGTCGGCGGCGTAGAACACCGGGCCCATGATGTCGCGCCCGGCGCGGAAGCCGTTGTAATAGACGTCCTCCGCCACCCCGTCGCCGTCGGCGTCGAACATCTGCCCGACGTGGGCGAGGCTGTCCCACTGGGTCGAGTACTGCAACGTCAGCAGCACCTGATCGTCCGAGACGATATCGGTCAGGGTTGGATCGTCGCAGCGCAGCGGGTAGTTCATGTTGGGCTTGCCGTCGCGCAACGTCGGTCGCAGCTCCGGTGGGTTGCGCCGCGGGTTCAGCACCGAACCGCCGGGGTAGTCGAGCGGCAGGGACAGGCAGAAGACCCGCCCCAGCCGCACCTCCGCGATGCCGGCCAGCACCTGCGCCGGGGTCACGAGATTGAGCCGGCCGAGTTCGTCGTCCGGCCCCCAGTCGCCCCAGGTCGAGCCTTCGGGCCGCCTGGTCCAGCGTGGCGTGGTCGCCATTTCCGTCCCTCCCCTTCCTGGATCGCGGCCTCATCATGCGGGCGCAAGCGACGGGCGCCAAGCGGGCCGGCGGCGGCGCCTTCACCTCTCCCGCCGGGTGGGAGAGGTCGGTTCGCGCAGCGAACCGGGTGAGGGCGTCCCGTGCCTCCCGCCCTCACCCGCCGTGCTGCGCACGGCGACCTCTCCCGCGCTGCGGGAGAGGTAGGGCAGCAGACGTTCGCACGGTGGCCTGGCGGCATTTGCACGCCACGCTACCGTTCGGTAGGTTCCCGACTGCGCATAAGTGCCATGCCGAGGGAGCGTGACGACCATGGATGCCATCGCCGCCCGCACGCCTGCCGCCGATCCCGCGGCCATGCCGCTTGCCGCGATCGACGTGAGCGACCCCGCGCTGTTCCAGAACGACACGTGGCAGCCGTATTTCGCCCGGCTGCAGCGCGACGCGCCGGTGCACTGGCAGCCGGACGGGATGTACGGCGCCTTCTGGTCGATCACGAAATATAACGACGTGCTGGCGGTCGAGGCCGACCACGCAAGCTTCTCCTCCGCCGCGCGGCTGGGCGGCATCACCATCACCGACCGGCCGGATGATTTCCGCCGCCCGAGCTTCATCTCGATGGACCCGCCGCAGCACACCGACCAGCGCCGGGTGGTGGCGCCGGCCTTCACGCCCACCAACCTCGGCGCGCTGGCGCGGACCGTGCGCGCGCACGCCTGCGACATCCTGGACGGGCTGCCGCGCAACGAGACCTTCGACTGGGTCGACCGTGTCGCGATCGAGCTGACCACGCGGATGCTCGCGACCCTGTTCGGCTTTCCCTTCGCCGAGCGGCGCAAGCTGCCCTACTGGTCCGACGTCGCCACCATGGACGTGCGCGCCGGCGGCGTGGTGGAATCGGAACAGAAGCGGCTCGATATCCTGACCGAGTGCCTGGAGGCGTTCACCGCGCTGTTCCGCGAACGCGCCGCCGCGCCGCCCGGGCCGGACCTCATATCGATGCTGGCGCACGGGACCGGCACGCGCGAGCTGCTCGACCGGCCGATGGAGTTCCTGGGCAACCTCGTGCTGCTGATCGTGGGCGGCAACGACACCACCCGCAATTCGATCTCCGGCGGGCTCGCCGCACTCGATCGGAACCCGGAGCAATTCCGCCGCCTGCGCGCCGAGCGGGCGCTGATCCCCGGGCTTGCGCAGGAGATCATCCGCTGGGTCTCGCCGATCATCCACATGCGGCGAACCGCGATCGCCGACGCCCAGGTCGGCGGCCAACGCATCCGCGCCGGCGAGAAGGTCGTGATGCGGTACCTCGCCGCCAACCGCGATCCGGAGATGATCGAAGACCCCGACAGCTTCCGCATCGACCGAGCCCGGCCGCGCCAGCACCTGTCGTTCGGCTACGGCATCCACCGCTGCGTCGGCGCCCGCCTGGCCGAGCTGCAACTGACCGTGCTGTGGGAGGAGATTCTGAAGCGCTTCCCGACGATCGAAGTGATGGGCGAACCGCAGCGCATCTATTCCAACTTCATCCGCGGCATCGCGTCCCTGCCGGTACGCATCCCCGGCTGACGCACCACGTGGCTTGACCCGCGCCGGCCCGGCCTTACGGTCCACCCCTGAACCGTCCAGGGAGGACATCGACCATGATCATCGAGATGCGCAGCTACGACCTCAAGCCGGGCAGCGTGCCGGCGGTGGAGGAGCGGTTTGCCGCCGCCCTGCCCGCACGCGCCAAACTCTCCCCGCTCGCCGCGTTCTGGCACACGGAGGTCGGGCCGCTGAACCGGGTGATCCACGTCTGGGCGTACGAGGACCTGGCGGAACGCACCCGAATCCGTGCCGAAGCGACGAAGCTTGCCGGCTGGCCGCCGCCGATCAGCGACTACATCGTCGCGATGCAGAGCGAGATCTACATCCCCGCCCCGTTCTCCCCGCCGCTCGAACCGCGCGCGCTTGGCGCGATCTACGAGATCCGCAGCTATACCCTGGCCGCCGGGCAGATGCCGGGGATGATCGAGCGCTGGGCGCCGAAAGTGCCCGAGCGGGTGAAGCTGTCGCCGCTGGTGGGCGCCTGGTCGTCCGAGCTCGGCGGCCTCAACAAATGGGTGCACATCTGGGCCTACAAGGACGCCGCCGAGCGCCAGCGCATCCGTGCCGAGGCGGTGGCCAAGGGCGTGTGGCCGCCGGGCTCGCCCCCGGGGACGCTCGTGAAGCAGGAGAACATGCTGGTGGTACCGGCCGCCTTCTCGCCGCTGCGCTGATCCTGCCGCCCGGCCGGTCCCGCGGGTGCGGCGCGCCGCACCCGCGGGATAAGGCGCCGGTTGGGCGAGCCGAGGCCTGACGCCAACCGCCTCCCGGTTTGACCCTTCGTGAGGAAGGCGCGGGGACGCTGCAGCCACGGCGTTCAAGCGCCGGCGGATGGTCAGCATTCGGAATGCCGCGATTTGGGACGCATCGCGACCGCCTCTCCCGCTGCGCGGGAGAGGCGGTGCTTTCCGGTCGGCGAGGACACGCCCGTTCCCGTGGCCCTGGGTTCGATGGGCCAAGCCCCGGAGCGGTTGGCATATCACCCGGATACCGCGCCGACTCCCGTAGCCGCGCAGCACGGAATTGCCGGCACGGCCCGTCGGCGGCCTCGGGCGTTGCTGCGCGACGCATTTTGTCGTGCCAAAGTTACTTTATGACAGCATCGTGTTACCTGGCCGCGGATAAGACGGGGTGGACACTCCCGGGCCAGACGACGATGACCGATCCGCGAACGATCACCTACCACGCCGCCAGACGCGTGGCCTTATGGATCGCGCCCGTCCGACGGCTCTGGGAGCACAGGAACAGGTTGATTGCCGAGACCGATCGGCAAAGCTGGCTGCTGGCGGAACTGGAGCCCGTGCGGCGCCAGCGGAGGAACGCCGTCACCGGGATGCCGGTCTTCGCGTCCGGGCTCGCGGAACGACGCGTCGTCGCCGACGCAGGAGTCAGGCCAAGGGCCGATGCAGGGTCGCCCCGCCTGGAACCCGAATGTCGTGACCGTGGCACGGGCACCATGCCGACGTGGCGGAACGCCGGTACCGTCTTGGGACAGCCGTCCGTCGCGACGGCTCCGGCCAGCGGCGTCGCGCCCCTGCATGAATTCTCGCTGCGGGCACCGGGAGGGCAGCCGGTCGCGGTGTTTGCGTTGCCGGACGGATCCTCTCGCTGTCGCCGCTGACCGGCGCTGCGCCCGACCCCGTGTGCCTGATCAGCGCACCGAAGGCAGGTACCTACCTGGTCGCACGGTTGCTCGAACAGCTCGGCGTGGTGAACACCGGCGTTCATGTCGATCGCTTCGCCTTCAGCGATTACCGGCACAGAACGATCGCGGAAGCGATCGAGGACTATACCGAGTTCACGACCCGGATCCCGATCGAGGTATCGGCAGGCCTGACTGCCCCCGGCCAGTTCATCGTCGGGCATCTCGAGCACAGTGCCGCCGCGGCGCAGGCCGTGCATCACATGCGTCGTATCCTGCTGCTACGCGATCTCCGGGACGGCCTGGTTTCATTCATGCGCTTCCTTGCGGCACCAGGGCGCGGCCGGCGCAGCTCGAAAGCCTGGTCGCTGCTTCCGGACGGACCCAACAAGACGCTTGCGTTCTGCAACCTGTGGGGCGCCACCTACCTGGACATGGTCCGCGCCGTGCTGGGCTGGATGGATGATCCGGAGGTCCTGGTGTGCCGCTTCGAGGCTTTGATGGGCGACGCCGGGAGCGAGGCCAAACGCCGTACCCTGGCGGGGATCGCAGCGCATGCCGGGCTTGCGGTGCCGGCGGAGGAGGTGGTGCGCCGCTTCGATACCGCCGTCCTTGATCGGCCGACGATGACCTATTCGGGCCAGCGCACGCGGGTGGCCGGGGTCTGGGATGGCCGGGTCGAGGCCCTGTTCCGCCGCCTCGGCGGTGTCGCGCTGCAACAGACGCTGGGGTATGCAGCGAGCCGCTGAACGCCACTCCGCGCGCCCGGCCTTGCCCCCCCCGCCGATCCGTGCTTGAAGCCCGCCCTTCCCTGCCGGGGCGCGGCATCGCCCCGGCTATGCCCGGCATCCCCACGGAATTTCCCCGCCCGGGATGCGCGCCCCCGCCGACCGGCCGGGGCCGCGGGCCGAACCAGCCGAAGGGAGATGCTCATGCCGCTTTATGAATGCGTGCTGATCGCACGCAACGACGTCACGCAGCAGCAGGTCGAGGCGGTGGCCGACGACCTCGGCACCCAGCTCGAAGCCGACGGCGGCGCCGTCAAGAAGCGCGAGTACTGGGGCCTGCGCACCCTGGCCTACCGGATCAAGAAGAACCGCAAGGGCCACTACATGCTGCTCGGCCTCGACGCCAAGCCGGCGTT
Organism: uncultured Pseudomonadota bacterium; assembly: GCA_963832525.1. Taxonomy (GTDB): domain Bacteria; phylum Pseudomonadota; class Alphaproteobacteria; order Acetobacterales; family Acetobacteraceae; genus JAJZVS01. The sequence continues at coordinate 2,514,417 of CAWHUC010000004.1, read as the reverse complement.
CGTGACCGAGATGGAACGCCAGCTCCGCCTGAACGAGGACGTGCTGCGCTTCATGACCATCCGGGTCGACGAGATCGAGGAGGCCCAGTCCGCCATCCTCTCGCGCAAGGCCGACGAGCGGGAGCGCGATCGCGGCTTCCGCGGCCCGCGCCCGCCGTCGCGCTTCGATTCCGGCCGCCGCCGCGGTGGCGAGGACCGGGAGGAATTCCGCGCCCGCGACGATTTCCGCGACGACCCCCGCGCGCCGGTCGAAGAATAAGCGGCGCAGGAGCACAGACCGATGTCCGATTCCACCGAGATCAATCCCGCCGCCCGCCGCTCCGCCGTGGGCGCCCGCCGGCCGTTCTACCGCCGGCGCAAGTCGTGCCCGTTCTCCGGGCCGAACGCGCCGAAGATCGACTACAAGGACGTGCGCCTGCTGTCGCGCTTCCTGTCCGAGCGCGGCAAGATCGTGCCGTCGCGCATCACCGCCGTGTCGGGCAAGAAGCAGCGGGAGCTGGCGCTGGCGATCAAGCGCGCCCGCTTCCTGGCGCTGCTGCCCTACGTCCTGGTCTGAGGAGCGCACGCCATGCCCGCCGTGGAACTGATCCTGCTCCAGCGCGTCGAGAACCTGGGGCAGATGGGCGAGATCGTGAAGGTCAAGCCCGGCTATGCCCGCAACTGCCTGCTGCCGCAGCAGAAGGTGATCCGCGCCAGCAAGACGAACCGTGAGCGGTTCGAGCAGCAGCGCGCCCAGCTCGAAGCGCAGAACATCAAGCGCCGGGAGGAGGCCGAACGGGTCGCCGAACGGGTCGGCGGCCTGACCGTGGTGGTGATCCGCCAGGCCGGCGAATCGGGCGCCCTGTACGGCTCGGTCTCGGCCCGCGATATCGCCGAGGCGACCACCGCGGCGGGGCTTTCCATCAGCCGCGATCAGGTGGTGCTGGCGCACCCGATCAAGAGCCTGGGCCTCGCGCAAGTGCGGGTGGCGCTGCATCCCGAGGTCTCGATCCCGATCACCGTCAACGTCGCCCGCAGCCCGGAGGAGGCCGAACGCCAGGCCCGCGGCGAACGGGTGGGCGAGGCGGAGGAGGAAGAGGAGCAGCCGGAATTCGACGCGGCGGCGTTGTTCGAGCCCGGTGCCGAGCAGCCGGAAGTCTGAGCCACCCGCCGGCGTACCGCCGGCCGCTGCCGCGGCGACCCTGCGGCAGCGTTGCCACGAAGGCGGGCACGCTGCTACACGTTCACTTCGGCCGGAGCGTAGCGCAGTCTGGTAGCGCATCAGTCTGGGGGACTGGGGGTCGTGGGTTCGAATCCCGCCGCTCCGACCATTTTCATCGATCATCCGTGCCGATTACGTCGACCGCCGTCCCGGCCTCATGCGAGCGGCCCCCCTCCCCGCGGCGTGTCGCACAGGCACCAGGGGAGGTGGCAGGGCGGTCATGATCGGAACCGATATGCCACAGCATCGCCTCCGTGCACCGCCCGACGGGTGGGCGCGACGGCGGCGTGGCACGCCGCGCCGGATCTCCTGACGTGGACAGCCTCAGCCTGCCGCACCGACTGTGGCGGCGGCTGCCTGCCGGACCGCGACGACGGATGGCGGCGCGGCTGGTCGCGCTCGCTGCCCCCCGCCTTGCCGCCCCGCCGCCGCCGGCGACCGGAGGGGTGATCGTGGCGGGGGAATTCACCCGCGCGTCCGGCCTCGGTGAGAGCGCGCGGTTGATGCTGGACGCGCTGGCAGCACTGGGCCAGCCGGCCTGGCCGCTCGATATCGGCCCGCTGCTGCCCGCGCATCGCGTCGACCTGCCGCCGCCGCCGCCCTGGACCGCCCCGCCGCCCGCCGATGCGGCCCTGGTGCTGCACGTGAACGCGCCCCTGTTGCCCCTGGTGCTGGCACGACTGCCGCGCGCCCTGGTGCGCGGCCGGCGGGTGGTCGGCTACTGGGCATGGGAACTGCCGGTCGCGCCGGCCGACTGGCGCGCCGGGGCGCGCTGCGTGCACGAGGCCTGGGCGCCGTCCCGCTTCACCGCCGACGCGCTGGCGCCGCTGCTGGCCCGGCCGGTGCGGGTGGTGCCGCATCCGCTGGCGGTGCGGCCGGCTGCACCGCCCGGCCTCGGGCGTGGGGACTTCGGCCTGCCGGAGGCTGCGGTCGTGGTTCTGGTGTCGTTCAACCTCGCCTCCTCCTTCGCGCGCAAGAATCCGCTGGCGGCGGTGGCCGCGTTCCGCGCCGCGTTTGCCGATCGGGCCGACCGGATCCTGCTCCTCAAGGTCGGCCACTCCCGCCATCATCCCGAGGATTTCGCCCGTCTGGCCGCCGCAGTAGTGGATGCGCCCAATATCCGGCTGGAGACCCGCACCATGCCGCCGGCCGATGCGCTGGCCCTGACCGCGGCGGCGGACATGGTGCTGTCGCTGCACCGCAGCGAGGGGTTCGGCCTGGTGCCGGCGGAGGCCATGCTGCTGGGCAAGCCGGTCATTGCCACCGGCTGGTCGGGCAACCTCGAATTCATGGACGAGCGCTCCGCTGCCCTGGTCCGCTACCGGCTGGTGGCGGCCGAGGACCCGCGCGGGGTGTATGCGGTGCCGGGCGCGGTCTGGGCCGAAGCGGAGACGGGGCATGCCGCCGAATGGCTGCGCCGCCTCGCCGATGACGCGCCGGCGCGGGCGGCGCTGGGGGCGGCCGGAGAGGCGCACGCGCGGGCGCGGCTCGGCCCGGCGGCGCTGGCCGACGCGCTGCGCGGGCTGGCAGCGGGGAGCGCGGCATGAGGGCGTCGCTCGGATGAAAGTGCTCGTCTGGCAATGGGGCCGGCGCGGGGGCGCACCGCGCTTCGCGGCGGGGCTGGCCAGGGGCTTCGCCGCGCTGGACGGCGTCGAGGCGCTGCTGTCGCTCGCCGCCGACGCCGAGATCCTGCGCGGGGCGGACGCGCCGCCCTGTGCGCTGCCGGTCGCCACCTATCGCAGCATCGCCGGCCTGATCTGGCGCGCGCTGCTCGCGCCGGTGATGGTGCACCGGCTGACCGCGGCACTGCGCCGGCTGCACCCGGATCTTGCCGTATGCGCGCAGCCCGGCCCGCTCGACCTGGTAATGGTCGCCGCGCTGCGCCGGGCGGGCGTGCCGATGGTGGTGATCGTGCACGACGCAACGCCACATCCCGGCGATGGGGTCCCGCTGCTGTTCGCCTTGCAGCGCGCGCTGATCCGCCGCGCCGGCACGGTGGTCGTGCTGTCGGAGCATGTGGCGGCGGCGTTGCGGGCGCAGCGGGCACTGCGGCCGGGCGCCCGGCTCGTGGTCGCGGCGCATCCGCCGGTGGCGTTCGGCGTGGTCGCCCCGCCGGACGCGCATCCGGGACCCCGGCGGGTGCTGAGTTTCGGTCGGCTGCTGCCGTACAAGGGGCTGGATTTGCTGGCCGAAGCGCTGCGCCTCCTGGGACCGCGCCCGGATCTGGACGTGCGGGTGGTGGGCCATGGGCCGGAGAGCACCGTGCTGGCCGCGCTGCGCGCGCTTCCCGGCGTGACGGTCGAGAACCGCTGGGTGCCGGAGGACGGGATCGGCCCCCTGCTGGGCTGGTCGGATATCGTCGTGCTGCCGTACCGGGAGGCAAGCCAGAGCGGCGTCGCCGCCGCAGCGCTCGCCGCCGGGCGACGGGTGGTGGCGACGCGGGTGGGCGGCCTGGCCGGGCAGTTGGCGGATGAGCCGCTCGCACTCCTGTGCGCGCCTGAAGCCGCCGCGCTGGCGGCCGCACTCGCCGATGCATTGCAGCCGATGCCCGGGCGCCCTGCCCGGCCCGTGCCAGCGGACGACGGCTGGCGGCGACTGGCGGCGATCGTGCTCGATCGGGCGTCGCTCGCGATCGACGCGACCACCTCCCCAGGCGCACGAGAAAGCGCCGCCTGCCCCGGTGCCGGCGACACCCGTTGCCCGGACTGGCCCTCGTTCGGCCCTACTCCGCCGGGCTCGCCGCCGCCGCCGCGGTAAGCAGCCGGCCCGGCTTCCCGTCTTCCCTCTCCAGCACCAGCCGCCGGTCGTGCAGCGCCGCCACCGCCGGACGGTGTGCGATCGAAACGATGGTGGTCCCCGGGAGGCGCGTTTTCAGCACGCGATAGAGTTCCCCTTCGGCTGCGGGATCGAGGCTCGCGGTCGCCTCGTCCAGGAACAACCAGTCCGGCCTGACCAGCAGCGCGCGCGCCAGTGCCAGCCGCTGCTGCTCCCCGCCCGAGAGCACCTGCGGCCAGCTGCGGTCCTGGTCCAGGTGGTCGATCAGCGCCCCGAGCCCGACGTCGGTCAGTGCCTGGACCACCGCCTCCCGCTCCACCGCCGCCGGCGCCAGCGGGTAGGTGACCGCGTGGCGGAGGGTGCCGAGCGGGATGTAGGGCCGCTGCGGCAGGAACAGGCAGCGCTCTGCCGGCGGGCGCACCACCCTGCCATGGCCGAATGGCCAGATGCCGGCCAGCGCGCGGAACAGGGTCGACTTGCCGGAGCCGGACCGGCCGGTCACGACCACCGACACGCCGGGCTCGAATGCCAGGCTGGCGTGCGCGAGCAGCGGCGCGCCGCCGCGCGGCAGCGTGAGCGTCAGGTCGTCGAGCCGCACCGTCCCGTCGGTCGCCACCACGAGCCCCGGTCCGCCCTCCGCCGCCAGCGCCGCGACCCGCGGGCTCTCGGCCTCTGTCGCCGCGCCGTCCGGGACCGTCGCCGGAAGCACCGGCGCCTCATGGCCCGCCGCGGCGCGCGCCAGCACGATGGCGCGGTGGAAGGTGGTCAGACGCTCGACGATCGCGCGCCACTGCGCCAGGGTCGCATACGCGCTGACGAACCACGACAGGCTGCCCTGCACCTGGCCGAACGCGCCTGCCGTCTGGGTCAGGCCGCCCAACTGGATCTTGCCCGAGAAATAGCGCGGCGCCGCCACCACGAAGGGGAAGATGACGGCGATCTGCCCATAGCCGGAAACAAGCGCATTCAACCGCTTGGTGCGCAGCATGATCCCCCACCAGTTGGTGATCACGTTGCCGAAGCGGTCGATCAGGTTGCCCTTCTCCTCCGCCTCGCCGCCATAGAGCGCCACGCCCTCGGTGTTCTCGCGCAGCCGCACCAGGGCGTAGCGGAAGTCCGCCTCCACCCGCTGCTGGCGGAAGCGCAGCCCGATCAGCGGCCGGCCGACCAGATGCGTGAGCCAGGTGCCGGCCACCGCATAGACGAGCGCCACCCAGACCATGTATCCCGGGATCGTCACGCCCCAGACCGTGATCTCCCCCGACAGCGCCCACAGGATACCGACGAAGCTCGCGATCGAGACCAGGTTCGAGAGGAAATCGACGCCGAGCGAGAGGGTGACGCTCACGAAATCGCGCAGGTCGTCGGAGATGCGCTGGTCGGGGTTGTCGGTGCCGATCGCCTGCTCGTCGGTCGTGAGGCTGATGCGGTAGTAAGCGCGGTCGGCGAGCCATTCGTCGAGGAAGCGGCCCGTCAGCCAGCGCCGCCAGCGGATCTGCAGCCACTGGTTGAGGTAGGTGGCATAGACGAAGACCAGGATGTAGACCGCCACGACCTCGGTGAAACCCGGCATCGGCAAGCTGCCCTTGGTGTCCCGCCAGGTGAACAGCAACTGCATGAACGCCGTGAAATCATGTGTCTGCAGTGCGTTGTAGAATTGTCGGTTCCAGAAATTCAGCACTACGTTCATGCCCACCATCGACAGGTTGAGGGCGATGATCGAGAGCAGCAGGAGCCAGGCGGACCATTTCTCCTCGGAGCGGAAATACGGCCGCGACAGGTGCCAGACGTCGCGCAGGAAGAAACCAATGCTCTTCATCCGTGGGGCGGTCCTTCACGAGGGGGAGCGAGCGCGGCGCGGAGCGCGGCGAGCCAAGCCTGCAGCCGCCGGCGGTTCACGCCGAAATCGCCATAGCCGTACACGCTGGCGGAATACAGGATCAGCCGCGCCGCCCCCGGGCCATCTGGCAGCACCTGGCCGGTGACAAGGTCGGGGAAGTTCCAGAACGCGCTGCGTACCACCCAGTGCATCTGGCCGCGCTCCGGATAGTCCGCCGCCAGCCAGGTGCGCGGCTGGGCGCTCGCGACGGCGCGGAGGGCGGCATACAAGGTGGCAGCAGGAACCGGATAGACCGGGGACACGAGGTCGGGCGCAGGCACGAAGCCCGGCGGCGCAGCAAGGGCGGTATTGGGAGTGGCGGGACGCTCGAGCCTGGCCATGTCCGTGGGCGGCGGGCGCGGCAGGCCGTGCGCCCCTGCCGCGGCGCAGGCCGGGAGGAGCAGGCCGATCAACCAGCCTGGCAGGGTCATCGGCACAGGCGCGGCAGCATGGCCGTGGTGATGGACCGGAACGCCGGCAGGGCGCAAGCGCCGGGCGCGTTCCGCCTGCCCGATGCCGCGCCGCTCCCTGCATGGCGGCCGGTCGGGGCCTCGTTCGGACGGCCAGCCCGCGCCCCGCGCGGTGCTGCGACCGCGTGCCGGCCAGTCGGCACAAACCCCTGAAACTAGGCGATCTTGACAGCGCTTGGCGGCAGTCTCTAGCGTGCAGTGATGAAGACCGTCACGCGCGCGCAACTGGCCGAGACGATCTATGCCGAGGTCGGCCTCTCCCGCAACGAATCCACCGTTCTGCTGGAGACGGTGCTGGAGCGGATCGCTGCCCGGCTGGAAGCCGGAGAATCCGTAAAGATCAGCGGCTTCGGCACGTTTTCGGTGCGCCAGAAGGGCCGCCGTATCGGCCGCAATCCGAAAACCGGCGACGAGGTGCCGATCATGCCCCGCCGCGTCCTGGTGTTCCGCCCGAGCCACGCGATGCGGGCACGGGTGAACGGCCGGACGCCCGAAGCCGACGCCGGCGACGACGCCTGATGAGCGCGCACGACGACCGTCCGCCCGCCGGCCGACCGCCCGCGGCGCCGGACCCGGCCAACCCGCCGACGGGATTGAACGCCCCCGGCGGTACGGACATGGCCGCCCCGAGCGCGACCGCACCCGGTTCCGCAAGATCGGCTTCCGTGGCGCCGGCCCCCCAAGCGCTGGCTCCACAGGCGCCGGCTCCACAGGCGCCGGCTCCACAGGCGGCTGAGCCCCGCGCGTCCGGCCCGACCCAGCCGGGCACCGCCGGTCGTGCCGCCCTCCATCCCGCCGGCGACGACGGCGCGGCCGAGGACACCGCGGGTACCCGCTCCCGGCCGCGCAAGGCACCGGCGGCATTCCGCACCATCAGCGAAGTCGCCGACGACCTGCACATCCCCCAGCACGTCCTGCGCTTCTGGGAGACGAAATTCATCCAGGTCCGTCCGCTCAAGCGCGGCGGCGGACGGCGCTACTACCGGCCCGACGACATCGCCCTGCTGCGGCGGATCTCCGACCTGCTCTACATTCAGGGCTACACGATCAAGGGGGTGCAGCGGCTGCTGCGGGAAGGCGGCGGCCGGCTGGCCGACGACATCCCCCCCGCTGCGGCCGAGGAACGCGCCGCCGCCGAGGCCGAACGCATCGCCGCCCCGCCGCGCGAGCCCGAATTGCCGATCCCGGAACTCAGTGCCCTTCCCGCGCCCCGCCCCGCCCCGCCGCGTGCCGATGCCGAAGCCGACCGCCTGCGCGCGGTGCTGCACGAAACCCTGCGCGCGTTGGAGGACCTGCGTGCCGAGCTCGGCTGACCGCCGTCACCCGCCCGAACCCCCGCACCCGCCGCCGCGCCCGGTCCCGGCGGCCGCCGCCGCGCGTGCGGGCGGGCCGCGGCGGCCGCGCCGCCGTCGCTCCACCGGATGAGCGGCCAGGCGGGAGGCGGTCTCGCCGGCCGGGTCGGCCGCCTGGTCACCGGGCGCCCCCGGCTGTTCGCCGGTTGTGCCTGCGGCCTGCTGGTCTGGGTGCTGATCCGCGACCATCTGGCGCCGATCACCGGCACGCTGCTCGCGTGGGACGCCGGCGTCCTGGTCTACCTGGTGCTCGCCGCGCTGCTGTTCGTGACGGAGCCGATCGACGGCCTGCCGGTCCGCGCCGAACGGGAGGAGGAGGGCGAATGGACCATCTTCGCCCTGACGGTCGCCGCCGCCGTGGTCAGCCTCGCCGCCATCCTCGGCGTGTTCGCCGGCACCAAAGCGCTGTCGCCCGCCGGGCGCAACCTGCATATCGGGCTGGTCGCCGTCACCTTGCTGATCTCGTGGCTGATGATGCACACCACCTTCGCGTTCCGCTACGCACATGAATTCTACGCCGCCGATCTCGACCCGCCGCAATTCGACCGCGGCCTGGAGTTTCCCGGCGAACCCCGCCCGGACTACCTCGATTTCATGTATTTCTCGCTGGTCCTGGGGATGACGTTCCAGGTCTCCGACGTGCAGATCACGGCCCGCAAGCTGCGCCGCCTCGCCGCGCTGCACGGGCTGCTGAGCTTCCTGTTCAACACCATCATCCTCGCCCTGACGGTCAACATCGCCGCCGGCCTGGTGTGAGCCCGCCGCGGTCCCACAGCCGGCGGGCGCGGGCACGCCGGTGGGTGGACTTCAGAACCGCTCCTCTCCGTGACGCCGTTCGGGATCGGGGAAGTCGCGCGTCAGGCCGAACACGGCGTTACGGACCAGGGAATTGACGCCGAAATGCGCGCCTTCCACCGGCTCGGTCCGACTGGCGACCTGGCGGAAGGCGGCATCGAGCTGGGCGAGGTCGCGCACCTCGATCATCAGGTGGAACTCGCCGAGGCCGGGCGGAGCGAGGCCGAGCTTGCGCCGGGTCAGCCGCCACCCCGCGATCAGCCCCTGCTCGCGCAGCAGGCCGAGGTAGCTGTCCACCCGGGCAGCAAAGTCGAGGTCGCCCACACCGGGCTTGAGGTCGCACCAGACGTGGTAGAGGTCCATCGCCGTGCCTCCATGAGGGCCGTGCCGCCCCGGTACGCCGTGCCTCCGGGGTGGCGTTCCCGTACCCAGGACGGTGGTCGGCGGCGCCCGCCTTACCGCCGGCGCCGCACGATCCGCCGTGGCGCGGTGACGACGCAGTCCGGGGCCAGGGCGGTCGGCACCAGGTCCTTGCCGGCGGCATAGTCGGGCAGTTCCGAAGCGCCGCGCAGCGACATCACCTCGGAGAACAGCGCCTGGTTGCGCGGGCAGAAGTCGGTGCCCTGGCGCAGCCCGCTGTCGGACTGGTCGTTGGCAAGCTCGGTGACGAAGCGGTCGTGCGCTACTTGGCCGCCGCGCCCGTAGGCATGCGCGAAGTAGCCGGCGAGGGATTTCTCGGTGTCGAACAAGGACGACCGATAGCGGCGCATGAAGCCGTTGTAGGCGCTGCCGTCGTGGCAGGTGGTGGCGAGCACCATGAGCTCGCTTTGCAGCGCGGTGACGGTGAGCACCGATGGCGGAACGCAAGGCGCGGCGCGCGCGGCCAGAACGGGCGGCAGCAGCAGGGCGAGGCCGCAGGCGAGCGGCAGCAGGGGGCGACGGCGGGACACGGCAGGACTCCGCGAAAGTGTGACCGGCGCCATGGATGCCGATTGGCGGCGAAACGAGCAAGCGGCGTGTTGGCCCGGGGCTGCAGGCGTGACACCGGAGGCGCGGTTCCCGGTGTCTCGCCGCCCCCGGGGCGAGCGAAGCCGCACGACGCGGGCGGCGAGCCCGGGCTGAGCGGGGATTTTTCCCGCTCGGCAGCGACGTCGAAGATTGTCCGCTCAAATCCGGTCTCTATGGGATTTTTTCGCTTTTTTTCCGGCCATATTGCCCTTCCAAAAAAAATCCTTTCCTGTTGGGCGTGACCTCCGGGTTCGCCCGCCCCTACCCGCAGCCGTGTTTGCACGCCAGGCCCCATGATCCCGATCACCCTCGACCCTGCCCGCTTGCGTCTTGCCGTCGCCGGCACCGGCCCCGCCGCCGCGCGCCGGCTGCGGTTGCTGCGTGCTGCCGGAGCCGATCCGCTGGTCCTGGCTGCCGCGCCGGCGGTGCTGCCACCGCTCGACCTGCTGTGGATCGCCGACCTGGACGCGACAGGCGCCACGGCGCTTGCCGCCGCCGCCCGCGCGCACGGCATTCTGGTCAATGTCGAGGACCGGCCGGAGCTGTGCGACTTCCGCAACGCCGCCGAACTCCGCCGCGGGGATCTGCTGATCGCGGTTTCCACCGGCGGCGCGAGCCCCGGATTGGCAGGCGCGATCCGCAATCGCGTCGCTGCGCTGTTCGGCCCGGAATGGGCCGGGCGGGTGGCGGCGCTGGGGGCACGCCGCCGCGCGTGGCGGGCCGAAGGTCGCGCGCTGCCCGAACTCGCCCGGCTGACCACCGCGGCGGTGGCCGAGGCTGGATGGCTCGTATGACGTCGCCCGCAGCCACGTTCGGGCATGCCTCCCCCGGGCCTGCGTCCCTCGGGCATGTGTCCCTCGGGCATGTGTCCCTGGGGTCTGCGTCTCCCGGACACCCCCCGACCGGCCCCGACTCCCCCGCCCTGGCGCGCGCCGTCGCGCGACTGCGGGCGCCGGAGTTCGCCCCCGGCTCGGTCTGGCTCGCCGGCGCCGGACCGGGCGATCCCGGGCTGCTCACCCTGCATGCGGCGCATGCGCTGGGGGTGGCGGACGTGGTGCTGCACGACGCACTCGTTGCGCCGGAAATCCTCGACCTCGCCGCGACGCCGCACCGCGAGGCGGTGGGCAAGCGGGCCGGCGGGGTGCGCACGGCGCAGTTGCGCATCAACCAGCGGCTGATCGCGCTGGCGCGGCAGGGAAAACGGGTGCTGCGGCTCAAGGGCGGCGATCCGCTGGTGTTCGGCCGCGGCGGGGAGGAGGCGCTGGCCCTGGTCGCCGCCGGCATTCCGTTCCGCATCGTCCCCGGGATCAGCGCCGGGATCGGCGGGACCGCGGCGGCCGGGATCCCGCTGACCCACCGCGGCCTGGCGCGCAGCGTGGCGTTCGTCACCGGCCACGACGCGCACGGCCTGCTGCCGGCGGAGCTCGATCTGGCGGCGCTGGCGCGCGGAGCGGAGGTGCTGGTGTTCTACATGGCCCTGCGCCAGGCCGGACCGATCGCCGCGGCGCTGGTCGCTGCCGGCCGCGCGCCCGCCGACGGCGTGGCCTTCCTCGCCGACGCCACCACGCCGCGCCAGCGCCTGACCCACGCCACCCTCGCCACCGCCGGCGCGGTTGCCGCCACCCTGCCGCGCGGCGCGCCGACCCTGATCGTGGTCGGTCCGGTGCTGGCACTGCACGCGGTGCTCGCCCCGCTGCTGCAGGCCGCGCCGATGACCGCCGCCCCGCAACCGGGCCTGCCGTCCGCTCCCGCCGCCGTTTCGGCAATCGCCGCCACCCCCGCCGCCCTGTCCGCCTAGGAGACCGCCCGCATGGCCCCTCCCCCCGCCGCGCTCGCCGCCGCACCGTTCGCCGAGGACCAGCTCGCGATGATCGAACGGCTGCTGCGCGAGTTCGAGCCCCGAGCAGGTGCAATGGCTGAGCGGCTATCTCGCCGGCTTCCAGGCCGCCGCCGGTGCCCGCGCCGCCGGCCCTGCCGTGCCCGCCGCGCCGCCGGCGCCGCGCCCACCGCTCACGATCCTTTACGCGACCGAATCGGGGAATTCCGAGGCGCTGGCCGGGGCGGCGCGCAAGGCGGCGCAGCGGCTCGGGTTCGCAGCGAAGCTGCTCGACATGGCGGACACGACGCCGGCGCAGGTCGCCAAGGCGGGGCCGCTGCTGGTGATCGCGTCCACCTGGGGCGAGGGCGATCCGCCGCAGCGCGCCGAGGCATTCTACGCCGGACTGCTCGGCGCCGACGCGCCCGCGTTCGCCGGCGTGCGCTTCGCGGTGCTGGCGCTCGGCGACCGCGCCTATGCACATTTCTGCGAGACCGGGCGGCGGATCGACGCCAGGCTGGCCGAGCTGGGCGCCGAGCGGGTGGCGCCGCTGGTCGAATGCGATCTCGACTACGCCGCCCCGGCGCGCGCCTGGACCGAGACCGTGCTGGGTGCCCTTGCGCCGGAGCCGGAAGCCGGCGCGGCGGTGATCCGGGTCGATTTTGCCCGCGCACCGGCCGCCGAGGACAGTCCCGCCGCGCCGCGCGTGGTGGCGGCGGAAATCGCCGAGCGTGTGCTGCTGAGCTCCAGCCGCTCGTCGGCCGAAACCTGGCATGTGGAACTGGCGCTCGAAGGCTCCGGCCTCACTTACGAGCCGGGAGACGCGATCGGCCTCGCGCCGCGCAACGATCCGGCGCTGGTCGAGGCGGTGCTGGCTGCCACCGGCCTTGCCGGCGACGACACCCTGCGCACGGCGTTGGCGGAGCGATACGACATCACGACGTTGATCCCGGCGCAGATCGCCGCGCATGCGGCGCAGGCCGGCGACGCGGCGCTGGCGGCCATCGCCGCCGATCCGGCGCAGGCGTCGGCGTTCCTGCGCGAGCGCCAGGTGATCGATCTTCTGGACGCAGCGCCGACGCGGTTGAGCGCGGCGCAGCTCACCGGGCTGCTGCGGCCGTTGCCGCCGCGGCTCTATTCGGTGGCCTCGGCGCCGGAGGCGGCCGACGGCGCGGCGCATCTGCTGGTAGCGGCGGTGCGGTGGCAAAGCCACGGGCGGGCGCGCAGCGGCGTGGCCTCGGTCGATCTCGCCGACCGGCGCGCTGTGGGCGACCGGCTTTCCGTGCATGTAAAACCGAACCCGCATTTCCGTCTGCCCGCCGACCCCGATCGCCCGATCGTGATGATCGGCCCGGGCACCGGCGTCGCCCCGTTCCGCGGCTTCCTGCAACGGCGCGAAGCCGCGGGCGGGCGCGCGCGGAACTGGCTGTTCTTCGGCGCGCGGCAGTTCACGCACGACTTCCTGTATCAACTGGAATGGCAGGACTGGCTCGCGTCGGGCGTGCTGACCCGGATGGACGTCGCCTTCTCTCGCGACCAGCCGGAGAAGATCTACGTCCAGCAGCGCATGTGGGAGGCGCGGGCCGAGCTGTGGCGCTGGCTCGACGACGGCGCCGTCGTCTACGTCTGCGGCGACGCCAAGGCGATGGCGCGCGACGTGCACGCGACCCTGCTGCGGGTCATCGCCGCCGGCAGCGGGCGCGATGCGGACGGGGCTGCCGCCTGGCTGCGCGCGGCGCAGCAGGATGGGCGCTACAAGCGGGACGTCTACTGATGCCGGCCGAGGCCACCGCGGCGCTGCTGCGCGCACTGATCCGCGAGCGCTTCGCCGGGCGCATCGCGCTCGTGTCTTCATTCGGTGCCGAGAGCGCGGTGCTGCTGCACATGGCATCCGGGATCGATCCCGCGCTGCCGGTGATCTTCCTCGAGACCGGCAAGCTGTTCCCCGAAACGCTCGCGTATCGGGACGCGCTGGTGGCGCGGCTCGCCCTGACCGACGTGCGCGCGGCACGGCCCGACGGCGCGGGGCTGGCGGCGGCCGATCCCGCCGGGCGGCTGTGGGAAAGCGATCCCGACCGCTGCTGCGCCCTGCGCAAGGTCGCCCCGCTGGCGCGCGCGCTGGCGCCGTTCGACGCCTGGATCAGCGGGCGCAAGCGCTTCCAGGGTGGCGGCCGTGCCGGGCTGGAAGCGGTGGAGTTCGGCACCGACTGGCGCATCAAGATCAATCCGCTCGCGCAGTGGACCGCAGCCGACATCGCTGCCTACCTCGCCCGCCACGACCTGCCGTCCCCTCCGCTGGTCGCGTCCGGCTACCGCTCGATCGGCTGCGCCCCCTGCACCCGGCCGGTCCGGGCGGACGAGGCGCCGCGTGCCGGCCGCTGGGACGGGCGCGACAAGACCGAGTGCGGCATCCACCGCACGCCGATTTTTACCGAAAGGGCGCAGGCATGAGCGGCGTTTCCCGCAACGAGACGATCAAGGCCGCGAGCCGGCTGCTGCGCGGCACCATCGGCGAGGGTCTGGCCGAGGCCACCACCGGCGCGATCGCCGAGGACGACACCCAACTGACCAAGTTCCACGGCATCTATCAGCAGGACGACCGCGACCTGCGCCCGGAGCGGGCGAAGAAACGCATGGAGAAGGCGTTCAGCTTCATGGCGCGGGTGCGCATCCCGGGCGGCGTGCTGACCGCGCCACAATGGCTGGCGCTCGATGCGCTGGCTCGGGAACGCACGAGCGGCACCCTGCGCCTGACCACGCGGCAGACGATCCAGTTCCACGGCATCATCAAGAGCAACCTGCGCCCGGCGATCCAGGCCATCCATGCGGCGATGCTGGACACCATCGCCGCCTGCGGTGATGTCAACCGCAACGTGATCTGCACGCCCAACCCGTATCGCGCCGTGCATGCCGAGGCGGTCGCGACCGCGCGCGCGATCAGTGCCCATCTGCTGCCAAAATCGCGTGCCTGGCACGAGATTTTCATCGACGGCACGCCAGTTGCGGGCGGCGAGGAGGAGGACGAGCCGATCCTCGGTCGCACCTACCTGCCGCGCAAGTTCAAGATCGCCATCGCCATCCCGCCGCTGAACGACGTCGATGCCTTCGCCCACGAGCTGGGGTTGATCGCGATCGTGCAGGACGGGGCGATCGCCGGCTACAACGTCGTGATCGGCGGCGGCATGGGCATGACCCATGGCGAGCCCGACACCTTCCCGCGCACCGGCGACCTGATCGGCTTCTGCACGCCGGAGCAGGTGCTGGCGGTGGCCGAGCAGGTGGTGACGGTGCAGCGCGACTGGGGCGACCGCGCCGACCGCAAGCACGCGCGGCTGAAATACACGATCGAGCGGGTCGGCCTGGCGGCGTTCGTCGCGGAGCTGGAACGGCGTCTGGGCTTCGCCTTCGCGCCGGCGCGCGAGTACGCGTTCACCCGCTCGGGCGATCCCTCGGGCTGGCTGGAAGGGGACGACGGGCGCTGGCATTTCTGCCTGTTCGTGGAGAACGGGCGGGTGGTCGACCGGCCCGGCCGGGCGCTGCTGTCCGGCCTGCGCGCAATCGCCGCCGCGCACGACGGCCGCTTCATCCTGACGCCGAACCAGAACCTCATCATCGCCGACGTAGCGCCGGAGCGGAAGGGTGCGATCGTCGCGCTGCTCGCCGCGCACGGGCTGGACGGGGCGGTCTCGGCGTTGCGGCGCAATGCCATGGCCTGCGTCGCCCTGCCGACCTGCGGGCTGGCGCTGGCGGAGAGCGAACGCTTCCTGCCGGACCTGGTTGGCCGCCTGGAAGAAGCCGCCGCGATCGCGGGCCTGGCGGAGGAGGAGATCACCATCCGCATGACCGGCTGCCCGAACGGCTGCGCGCGGCCCTACCTGGCAGAGATCGGCCTCGTGGGCGTGCGGCCCGGCATCTACAACCTCTATCTCGGCGGCGCGTTCGACGGGTCGCGGCTGTCGAAGCTGTACCGGCGCGAGATCGGCGAGGACGCGATCCTGGCCGCACTGCGCCCGCTGTTCGCTGCTTATGCAAGCGGGCGCGCACAGGACGAGCATTTCGCCGATTTCGTCATCCGCACCGGCGCGGTGCGGGCCACCACGGAAGGCAACCGCTTCCACGACGACCAGGCACCGGAGCTGGCGGCATGATTTGGGGGCCCTTCACCTCTCCCGCTCTTGCGGGAGAGGTCGCCGTGCGCGGCGCGGCGGGTGAGAGTTTCGTGCCTCATGCCCTCACCCGGTTCGCTGCGCGAACCGACCTCTCCCGCACGCGGGAGAGGTAAGATGAGCATCGGGCTTGCGGTGATCTACAGCCTGTTGCATCTGGGCTGGGAGCGCGTGAAATCGATCCGTCCGCGGCGCAGCGCGCGGCAAAATCCGGCCCCGGCCGGCATGGGAGGCATGGCATGAGCGAACCGAAACCCCTGACATTCGATCGTCCGCACCGCGGGCGCATCTACGACAGCATCGCCGAGACCATCGGCAACACGCCGCTGGTCCGCATCCCGCGCATCACGGCCGAGGAAGGCATCACCGCCGACATCTGCCTCAAGCTCGAGTTCTTCAACCCGATCGCGAGCGTGAAGGACCGTATCGGCGTCAACATGATCCTGGCACTGGAGGCCGAAGGCAAGCTGAAGCCGGGCGGGACGATCGTCGAAGCCACCTCCGGCAACACCGGCATCGGGCTTGCGTTCATGGCCGCCGCGCGCGGCTACCGGTTGATCCTGACCATGCCGGAATTGGTCTCGATCGAGCGGCGCAAGATGCTGCGCTACCTCGGCGCCGAGGTGGACCTCACCCCGCGCGAGAAGGGCATGAACGGCGCGATCGCGCGCGCCGAGGAATTGCTGGCGAGCACGCCGGGCGCGGTACTGGCGGGGCAGTTCGTCAACAAGGCCAACCCGGCGATCCACCGGCGCACGACGGCGGAGGAAATCTGGTACGACACCGCGGGCGAGGTCGATGCGATCGTCTCCGGCGTCGGCACCGGCGGCACCCTGACCGGCTGCGCCCAGGCGCTGAAGCCACGCCGGCCGGGCTTGCGCATGATCGCGGTGGAACCGGAGGCAAGCCCGGTGCTGTCGGGCGGCAAGCCGGGACCGCATCCGCTGCAAGGCCTCGGCGCCGGCTTCGTGCCGGAGGTACTCGACACCGGCTTGATCGACGAGGTTGTAAAGGTGGGCAACGACGAAAGCTTCGCCATGGCGAAGCGGCTCGCGCGCACCGAGGGGATTCCGTGCGGCATTTCGTCCGGCACCGCGCTGGTGGCGGCGTTGCGCGTGGCGAAGCGACCGGAGATGGCGGGCAAGCGGATCGTGACCATCATCCCCTCGTTCGCCGAGCGCTACATCACCACGCCCCTGTTCGAAGGGCTGTAGGCGCGGGGGGTGGGCTGTCACCTCTCCCGCTTTCGCGGGAGAGGTCGCCGTGCGCAGCACGGCGGGTGAGGGGCGCGCGGCACGTCCGATTCGTTGTCCGTGCGGCACGCCCTCACCCGCCGCTGCGCGGCGACCTCTCCCGGAGGGAGAGGTAAAACACCACCGCCCGGCCCTTTATCCTGGCGCTTATGTGGCGGCGCGCCTCTCCCCCGGGGTCAGAACGCCTGGTCCCACGGCTCCTGCAGCAGCGCGTACCCGCCCGCACGGCGGACGATATGGGCAAAGCCGGGAAAGTGCACATGCATCCCGGCGATCAGCAGCCGGTCCGTCGCCGCCATATCCAGTGCGCGCCGACGCGTGGCGATGGCAGCGTGGATGTCGGTGTCGAACTCGATCGCCACCTCCGGGTGCTCCACCTGGATGTCCGGCACGTGGACGATGTCGCCCCAGATCAGCAGTTGCGCGCCGCCCGAGGCGATCCGGTAGCCGGTGTGGCCGGGGGTGTGGCCGTGCAGCGGCACGGTGGTGACGCCGGGGAAAACCTCCTGCCCGGCGGCGGTGAAAGTCCGCATGCGGTCGATGTACGGCGCCACCTGCTCGCGCGCGCACTGGAAATAGAGCTTGCGGGCGCGCTCGCTGGCCCGTTCCATGGCCGCATCGTCGTGCCAGTGCTTCGGTTCGTTGGCGTGCACGATCAGCTCGGCGTTGGGGAAATTCCGTGCGCCGGTGGCGGGATCGGACAGGCCGGCCGAGTGGTCGGGATGCATGTGCGTGAGCAGCACCGCCTCGATCGCGGCGGGATCGATGCCGGCGGCGGCCAGGTTGCGCGGCAGTTGGCCGGCGGTCGGTTGCAGGTAGTTGCCAGACCCGGTCTCGATCAAGGCCAGCCGGCCGGCAGAGTGGATCGCGAAGCAGTTCACCGCGGTGCGCCGTCCGGGGCGGAAGGCGGCGGCGAGCTGGCGCTCGGCCTCGACCGGTTCGATGTTGCGCAGTACCTCGCAACTGCCGTCGAGATAGCCGTCGCTGAGCGCGGTCACGACGATCTCGCCGATGCGGCGGTGATAGACGCCGGGAATCTGATGGGTGGGGGCCTGGACCATGCGTGACCTCTCGCTGCCTGCGCGGGGAACGGGATAGCACCCCTCCTCCGCGGGCAGAAGCGGGGGTCAGTCCCTCATCCGCACCGTGAGATCGAACGTCACCGGCCCGCGCGGCATGTCGCCGTGAAACGGCGGCAGCGACGTGGCCCGCACCGCGGCCAGCGCGGCCCGGTCGATCGGGCCGACGCCGGAGGAGCGTGCGACCGACACGCCGAGCAGACTGCCGTCGGGCGCCACCCGGATCGCGACCACCGTGGTGCCGGAAAGGCGCATCATCTGCACCTGCTCCGGGACCACCAGCCTTGCCTGCACCCGGGCGTTGAGCAGCGCCGCGTAGCGCATGACGGCGCTGGCTGTTTCGGCCGGCGAGGGAGCGGGCGGCGCGGCGCGGACTGGCGGCGGGGCCGGCGGCGGCGGACGGAGCACGTGCGGCTGCGGCTTCCGCGGGTGCGGTCGCGGGCGCGGCCGAGGTGGCGGCGGGGCCTTCGGCGGCACCGGCGGGGGCGGCGGCAGCGCGGGTGCGGGCTTGGGCGGCGGTGGCTTCGGTACCGGCTTCGGCGGCGGGGGCGGCGGCTTCGGCGGGGGCGGCGGGGGTTTGGGTTGCGGCGGCGGCGGCTTGGGTGCCGGCGGCTTCGACTTGGGTTTCGGCGCCAGCATGGCAATGCGCACCCGTTGCGGGTGCGGCGCGCGCACCACGCCCGCACTGGGGGCGAAACCGATGACAGCGGCGGCCAGCAGCACCTCGATCACCGCGGCGGCGAGCAGCGGGCGAAGCAGCGAGGACCGCTCGCCGGCGAGCAGCGCCTGAGCGCGGGACGGCGGCGCGCCTTCGGGCGCGCGGGGACGCGTGCGGCGGGACACGTGCGTCAGGATTTCGGCGCGGCCGGGGCGGCTGCGGGCGCGGCTACGGGCGCCGCTGCGGGCGGTGGGGCGAATACCGGGGCGGTCGCTGGCGCGGCCATTGGGGCGGACGGCGTCGAGGCAGCAGCCGGGACCGACTGGGCGGCCACGCCGATGTCGCTCACACCCGCGGCGCGTGCCGCGTCCATCACGGTCACGAAATGCTGGAACGCCACCTTGCGGTCGGCGGCGATCGTCACCTCGGTCTTGGCCGGGTCACCATCGGCGGCGAACAGCGCGGTGAGCGCGGCCGGCGTCAGGAGAGCGCCCTTCACCCGGATGGTGCCGTCGGCCAGCAGGTTCACCGTGACCTTCGGGTGCGGGAGGTGATGCGCCTGGTCCGAACGGGGGAGTTGCAGGCTGATCCCCGCATCCGGGATCATCTGCAAGGTGACGATGATGAAGAACACCAGCAGGAACAGCATCACGTCGATCATCGGGATGATCTCGACCCGGCCCTTGCGGTATTCGAAGTAGCGCAACCGCATCGGCCTATGCTCCGGCGGCGACGGCGTGGCGCGCCATCCGCTCGGCAGCAGCGGGCGAAACCGGCGCGGCCGTGCGGTTCATCACCATGGTCTTCACGGTATCGAGCTGCAGCAGCACGAGCCGCACCCGGTTCTGTAGCGTATTGAATGCGGCGAGCCCCAGCATGGCGATGAAGATGCCGGACGCGGTCGCCACCAGGGCATCCGCTACCCCCGCCGTGACCGCGGTCGGCGCGTGGCCGGGCGCGGCGAGCACCGAGAAGGCATGGAACATGCCGACGATGGTGCCGAACAGGCCGAGCAGCGGCGCCAGGGTCACGATCGTGTCGAGGATCCAAAGCCCGCGGTCGATGCGCGGGGCGAGCAGCATGATGGCCTCATCGAGCCGCCCCGACAGTTCCTCCCGCTCGGCGCCGCGATGATCGAGGGCGGTGGCGAGCAGCACCGCCTCCGGCAGTGCACCGGCCCCGCGCGCCAGCGCATCGAGCTCCGCGGTGTCGAGCCGCTCGTGGCCGCCGACCAGGCGCACCACGCGCTCCCCCTGCAGGATGGTACGACGCAGGTACCAGAAGCGGTCGATCGTCACCGCGAGCGCGACCAGCAGCAGCAGCGCGAGCGCATAGAGCACGCCATCGGAATATGCAGCGAGATGCAGGACATACGCGAGGGTCAAGACGTCATCTCCGCGAAAGCAATATCCCGCGGCGCCTACACGACGCCGCGGGAGGTGTGTGTGAAGGATTGGTGACGGTCAGAACCGCACGCCAACCGTGCCGTAGATCGTGAACGGCGCGCCTGGATAGGCGAGCAGGTAGCCCCCCGTGGGGGTGCCGAAATACGCACCGGACGAAACGTACTCGTAAGCGTTGTACTGCCGGTTCAGCACATTAAGCGCGGTAAGCTTCAGGTCCAGCCAGCGCGTGCCGATTCCGCCCGGCAGATGCAGCGGCACCGTGGCCTTCACCGCCAGGTTCAAGGTGCCGTAGGCCGGCATGGTCTGGTTGCTGGGCGCGACGGTCACGTTATCAAAAATATGCTGGGAACCGACAAACTGCACCCAGCCCCGAGGCTCGATCAAGATACCGTGAGCGAAGATGTTGTAGTAGGTGCCGACGTTGGCGGTGGCCGCGGGCACGTACGACACCGGGGACCCGTTGTAGCTGACCCCACCGGTGATGTAGCTCGTGTATTTCGCCGCCTGGACGGAAGCGTTGGCGAAGACGTGGAGCTGATAGACCGGGTTGTCATCGAGGAACATGTTCACCCCGTTATAGACCGAGGTGCCGTTGGCCGAGATGGTATCGCCGTTGGCGAGCGTGGTGTCGATCTCCTGCTTTGCATAGCGCAGGTGGAAATAGGCGGCACCGAACAGGAAATGGTTGAGCACCCCCATGTGGCGCACATGCACCTTGAAGCCGAGCTGGTAGGTACTGCGCCAGCGCCAGGTGGTAGCTGCTCGGATCGACGCTCTGGAACAGCCCGCCGCCACCGCCCATCTGCGGCGCCCGTGTGGTTTCCAGGTAGCCGCCGTACAGGCTGAGCCAGGGCAGCGGGTTCAAGGTCGCGTCGATCGAGGGTTCGACCGCGCTGCGGCTCTGGTGGTTGTCGCAGGACGCGCTCTGGTCGGCGGTATTGCCGGGCGTGGAGGCGCCGGTCGAAGGGCACTGCGAGCTCAGCACCACGCCTGGCGCGAAGCTGAAATCCTCAAGCGGGGTCGCCGAGTAATCAACCTGGTAGTTGACGAAGCGGATGCCCGGCGTGACGTGCAGCATCGGGATCGGGCTGATGTCGTCCTGCAGGAACAGCGCCGCGTCGTCCTGGTCGTAGTAGGACGAACGGATCTTGCCGCCGATGTTCACCACCCCCTTGTCGCCGCCGTCGGCCGGATTGTAGAAGTTGTTGCGACTGTTGTACAGAGCGTGGATGTAGTAGGCGCCCACGTCCACCGTGTTGAACGGCAGCTCTTCGCTCAACCAGACCTTGTCGCCGATCGTGTTGGTGTGCGGGCTGTTGAACTCGTATTGCTGCGGCCCGGCCGCATACACGTCGGTCAGGCGTGAATGCATCCGGCTGATATGCATGTACCAGGTCAGGTTGTGCAATGTCGTGGTGTCGTCCAGGCGGATGTTCTCCCGCCCGTAGAGCAGCCACATCTTGTTGTAGTCCTTCTTGTCGTAGCTCGCGAACGGCAAGGTGCTGTAGTAGCCTGTGGTCTGTTGGCTGTACGGCTGCGCGCCGGGTTGCCCGTTCACCGTGATCGCCGGGTTGGCGGTGGTCGGGATCACCTGCGCCCGGTAGCCGCTGCTGCTCGCCGCGTAGCCGCCGAATTCGAAGCTGCCGGCCTGGAAGGTTTTCACCGTCTTCAGGTAGATCGCGTAGTCCTCGGACGGATTGGTGAAGCCGTCGGTGCCGGTGCGGAAGCTGTTGCCGTTGCCCGCGCCGCCGGCCAGGACCGTGGACCAGCCGTGGTAGTCGCCGGTGCGCAGATTGAATTCGATGTTCTTCTGATCGTAGCTGCCGTAGGTCAGTTCAACCCCGCCGCCCGGCTTGGCGGTCGGCTGCAGCGGGGTGAATTCCACCGAACCGCCGACGTTGGAATACCACCGATCAACCGGGTCGCCCGGACCATAGGTCACGTTGGTATTCTGGATCATGCCGGCCTGCGGCAAGGTTGGCGACTGCCACAAATTCGTGGCCGGATCGACGATCGGCACCCCGTCGAACGTGACCCCGAGCGCGCCGGCGGTGGTCTGTCCGCCGTAGCCGCCCCAGCCCTGGTTCACGCCGTTCAGGTTGATCGTGTATTTGGTCGCGCCGCTGTTGCCATAGCCCACCACGAGGGCGCCCGGCGTGTAGGACAGGATCTGCGCCGAACCGGCCACCGGCCCTGCCGCGTCCATCTGCGCGCGATCCAGCACGCGCACCGTCTGGTTCGAATTGAAAACCTTCTCCTGCGTCGGCTGCGGCGTCGCCCCGGCCACCGGGGCTGCGGCACCGGTCCCGGTGGCGCTCACCTGGCCCGCGTTCACGGCCTGCTGCGCTGCGGCCCGATGGCCCGGCATGACCAATCCGAGCACAAGCCCGACCGCGGCGCCCGCGAGCAGGCGCCGTTTCCGGCAGTTCAGTCCTAGCATTTACTTCTCCCGCTTGCGTTGTGGGCTACGTTGGCGGCGGGCTTTATCGGCACCGAACGGCTCGGTCCATCGGACGGAATTTGTCGTATATAAAATTCGCGCAGACACACGCTGTTACAGACTGGGAAGTTCCGTAATGCGAAAGTTTGGCGACGTTGCCGTGACATTCACCGCACGCCGGGGCGAACGCCATCGCCTCCCGCGCTGCCGACCCGGGCCGCACCGGCTTGCCTCCGGCGTGGATTTCCCCCCAGATCACACAAACGGGAGCGGGAGGAACCCATGCGCACCCAGGTCGGCATCGTCGGCGCCGGTCCCGCCGGCCTGCTGCTCGCCCATCTGCTGCACCTGGCAGGGGTGGACTCCGTCGTGGTCGAAGCCCGCTCGCGCGAGTACGTGGAAAACCGCATCCGCGCCGGCGTGCTGGAACACACCACCGAGGACCTGCTGATCGGCGCCGGCGTCGGCGCGCGCATGCAGCGCGAGAGCCTGCCGCACCGGGGCATCCATCTGCGCTTCGCCGGACACGACCACCGGATCGACTTCGCCGCGCTCACCGGCCGGCACGTCACCGTCTACAGCCAGCACAAGGTGGTGCAGGACCTGATCGCCGCGCGGCTCGCCGCCGGCCGGGCGATCCTGTTCGAGGCCGCCGATGTCGCGGTGCACGACCTCGCCACCGACCGTCCGCGCATCACCTTCCGCCACGACGGCACGGCACACGAACTCACCTGCGACGTCATCGCCGGCTGCGACGGCTTCCACGGCATCTGCCGAAGCGCGATCCCGCCCGGGGCGCTCAGTGTCTTCGAGCGGGTCTACCCGTTCGCCTGGCTCGGCATCCTGGCCGCAGCGCAGCCGTCCGCCGACGAACTGGTCTATGCCAGCCATGACCGCGGCTTCGCGCTCCTGTCGATGCGCTCGCCGGAACTCGTGCGGCTCTACCTGCAATGCGCCCCGGACGAGGATATCGACGCCTGGTCAGACGATCGTATTTGGACCGAACTGGCTGCCCGCAGCGCCCGCCCCGGCTTCACCCTGAACCAGGGCCCGATCCTGCAACGCAGCCTCACGCCGATGCGCAGCTTCGTTGTTGAACCGATGCAGTATGGCCGGATGTTCCTGGCCGGGGACGCGGCCCATATCGTGCCGCCTACCGGAGCGAAGGGCCTGAACCTGGCGGCCGCCGACGTGGCGGTGCTGGCGCGCACCCTGGACGCGTTCTTCCGCCACGGCAACGGTGACGCGCTCGCGGGCTATTCCGCCGCCTGCCTCGACCGCGTGTGGAAAGTGCAGCGCTTCTCCTGGTGGATGACCTCGATGCTGCATCGCTTCGAGGCGGCGAGCACGTTCGAGCGGCGGGTGCAACTGGCCGAACTCGAGTATCTCGCCGGATCGACAGCCGCTTCCACCGCTCTCGCCGAAAACTACGTGGGCCTGCCGCTTTGACCTGAGCGCAAACCCCTGAAGGTTTGCCTAGACCCCACCCCAGACCTCCCGCGCCACCTCCACGCACAGGCGCAGCTTGGCCCATTGCTGCTCCTCGGTGAGCGTGTTGCCTTCCTCGGTCGAGGCGAAGCCGCATTGCGGGCTGAGCGCCAGTTGTTCCAGCGGCAGGTATTTGCTGGCGGCATCGATCCGGCGCTTGAGCTGCTCCTTGCTTTCCAGCTCCCCGGTCTTGCTGGTGATCAGGCCCAGCACGACGATCTTGCGCCCGCGCGGGACGAAGCGCAGCGGCTCGAACCCGCCGGCACGGTCGCTGTCGTATTCCATGAAATAGGCATCGGCGTCGATCTTGTTGAACAGGGTCTCCGCCACCGGCTCGTAGCCGCCGGAAGCGACCCAGGTGGAACGGAAATTGCCGCGGCAGAGGTGCATGCTAATCGTCATGTCCGTCGGGCGGCCGGCGATCGCGTGGTTGATCAGATCAGCGTAGCGGTCGAGCAGCCCCTCCGCATGCTCGCCGCGCGCCTTGAGCCCGGCGATCTGTTCGGGATCGCACAAATACGCGATGTAGACCTCGTCCAGCTGCAGGTAGCGGCAGCCAGCAGCGGCGAAATCGCCGATGGCGCCGCGATACGCCACGCCGAGGTCCGCGAAAAAGCGATCGAGGTCGGGGTAGGCCGCGCGGTCGATCGCGTCCCGCCCGCCGCGGAAATGCACGACCGAAGGCGAGGGAATGGTCTGCTTCGCCACCGCCGTCTTCACATGCGCGGCCAGGAACCGGTAATGGTCGAGCATGATCGGGTGGCTGTAGCGGATCGGCCCCGTCACCCGCAGCGCGTGCGGCAGGATCGCGCCCTTGAAGGCGATCTTCTGTTCCGGCTCGTAGATCTCGACGCCGTCCAGCCCGGCGACGAAATCATAGTGCCAATAGGCGCGGCGATATTCGCCGTCGGTGGCGGCCCGCAGCCCGATGGCTTCCTGCCGGGCGATCGCCTCGATGATGGCCGCGTCCTCGACCGCGCGCAGCGCGGCGTCGTCCAGCCGGCCGCCCTTGTACGCGGCCCGGGCCTCGGCGAGGCGCCGCGGGCGCAGCAGGCTGCCCACGTGGTCGGCGCGGAACGGCGGCCGGGTGCGCGCCATGGCGGCGGGCGGGGCGATGCTGGCGGACATGTGTTGGTCTCCCTGGACGCGCAGTCTGGTCCGGCCGGAGGCAGGTGCACGCCGCCCCGGATCCGGCTCCGCACTTTGCCCCGGACCGGCGCGGCCGCGAACCCCCAGGGGCTCGCCCCAAGGGCTGGCTCAAGGGACTGGCCCAAAGGGCCAGCATGGACCGGGACAGGCGGAGCGACTATCACGCCGGCCGTCATGCCGATACAGCGCCTGCTCGTCCGTCTCGCCGATGCCAGCCGTCGCCGCGCCGCCCTTGTGGTGCTGGCAGGCGTGCTGCTCACCCTGCTGTCGGTGTTCTATGCCGGCCGCCACCTGGGCGTCACGACCGATACCGACACGATGTTCTCCCCGCGCCTGGCCTGGCGGCAGGCGGCGATGGCATTCGACCGGGAATTCCCCCAGTTCAACAACCTGCTCGTCGTGGTGATCGACGCCCGTGAGCCGGAGGAGGCCGACGCCACCGCCGCGGCGCTGACCGCGAAGCTGCGTGCCGATCCGGCATTGTTCCGCGACGCGACGAGGCCGGACAATTCGCCCTTTCTGGAGAAGGAAGGCCTGCTGTTCCTGCCGGCCCCGAAGCTGACCGCGCTGATGAACAGCACCATCGACGCGCAGCCTTTCATCGGCCAGTTGGTGGCCGATCCCTCGGCGCGCGGGCTGTTCTCGGCATTGGCGCTGATCGGGCTCGGGGCCCAGAAAGGGATGGGCGATCTGACCCCCTACGTGCCGGCGCTCGACGCGTTCCACCGCGCGCTCGCCGGGGCGCTCGCCGGCCATCCGCAGCCGCTGTCATGGGAGACCCTGCTGGGCGGCGGTCTTGCGAAGCTCGCCGGGCAGTACCGTTTCGTGCTCGTGCATCCGAAGCTCGACTACGGCGCGCTGGAACCGGGCGGGCGGGCGACGCACGCGCTCCGCACCATCGCCGCCGGCCTGCCGTTCGTCCAGGCGGGGGACGCGCGGGTACGGATCACCGGGCAGATCGCGCTGTCGGACGAGGAATTCGCCTCGGTCGCCGAGGGCATGGTGGTCGGGCTGATCGGCAGCGTGGTGCTGATCACGCTCTGGCTGTTCCTGGCGGTGCGGAGCTGGCGGCTGATCGTGCCGATCCTGATGACCCTGACGCTCGGCCTGGCACTGACCCTGCTGTTTGCCGCCGTCGCGGTCGGCACGCTCAACCTCGTTTCGGTCGGCTTCGGGGTGCTGTTCGTCGGCATCGCGGTCGATTTCTCGATCCAGTTCTGCGTGCGCTATCGCGAGCGGCGGTTCGAATACGCCGACCCGGCGGAGGCGATGGCGAAGACCGCTGCGCGCGTGGGCGAGCAGATCCTGGTGGCCGCGGTCGCCACCGCGGCCGGGTTCCTCGCCTTCGTTCCGACCGCGTTCAGCGGCGTGGCCGAGCTCGGGCTGATCGCCGGGGTCGGCATGCTGATCGCGTTCGGCTGCACGGTCGGCTTCCTTCCCGCCGCGATTACGCTGTTCCGCCCACCCGGCGAGGCGGGGATGGTGGGATTCGCCTGGGCGGTGCCGCTCGATCCGTTGATCCGGCGCTGGCGCTGGCCGGCGCTGGCGGGCTTCGGCGTGGTCGCGCTGGCGGGCGCGGTGCTGGCGCCGCGCATCGGCTTCGATTCCAACCCGTTGGACACCAAGAACCCGAACACCGAGGCGATGCGGACCCTGCGCGACCTGATGGGCTCGCCGCTGACCAACCCGTTCACCATCGACATCATGGCGCCGAACGCAGCCGCCGCATCGGCGCTGGCGGGGCGCCTGACGCCGCTGCCGACCATCGACAGCGTGCGCAGCATCGCGAGCTTCGTGCCGGACGATCAGAAGCGGAAGCTCGCGATCATTGCCGATGCGGCGGGGATCCTCGGGCCGACCTTGCTGCCGCTGTCGCCGGTGGTGCCGGCGACCGCGGGGCAGATCCGGCTGGCGGCGCAAACCGCGCTGGCGCAGATCGATGCGGCGGGCAGCAAGCTCGGGCCCGACAGCCCGCTGCGTGCCCTGGCCGGAGATCTACGCCGGCTGGTCGCCGCGCCCGATCCTGTGGTGATGACGACCAACGCCGCGCTGACCCGGTTTCTGCCCGCCGAGCTCGACCGGCTGCGCACGGCGCTATCGGCCGCGCCGGTGACGGCGGCCGATATCCCGCCGGCGATCCGCCGCGACTGGCTGCTGGCGGACGGGCGGGCGCGGGTGCAGGTGACGCCCAAGGTGGCGGTCAGCCGGACCAGCGCGGGACTGCACGAATTCGTGCGCCAGGTGCTGGCGGTGGCGCCGAACGCCGGCGGCCCGGCGGTCACGGTGGTGGCAACGTCACGGACCATCGTCGACGCGTTCCGTTCCGCCGCGCTCTATGCGCTGGCGGCGATCACGGTGATCCTGGTGCTGGCGCTGCGCCGGCTGCGCGACGTGGCGCTGGTGCTGGCGCCGCTGCTGCTGTCGGCACTGATGACCCTGCTGGTGGCGGTGCTGCTGCCGCTGCCGCTGAATTATGCCAACATCATCGCGCTGCCGCTGCTGCTCGGCGTGGGCGTGGCGTTCAATATCTATTTCGTGATGAACTGGCGGGCCGGGCGGTATGCAGTGCTGGGCTCGGCCACCGCACGGGCGATCGTGTTCTCGGCGTTGACCACGGGGACGGCGTTCGGTTCGCTCGCGTTGTCGCACCATCCGGGCACGGCAAGCATGGGCGAACTGTTGCTGATCAGCCTGGGGAGCACGTTGGTGGCGAGCCTCGTGTTCGTTCCCGCCCTGCTCGCGAGCGTGCGCCGACCGGGACCGCGGTAACACCTGCCGGCCGCACGCATCGCCGCAGCGGCGTTATGGTCGCGCCTGTTACCACCCGCATCATCCGAGAGATTACACCCGTGGCCGGCCACGGTGCGGTGCAACGGCCGCCGACCAACGGCGTTGCCGCGGACGCGTATCCCGACCGCTCACAATTCAGTGTCATAGAGCGACTATTCCATGACCCTGAACCGGTATTGTGGTTCGCAATCGCATCGCCATATGCAAGCCGTAACCCTTGCCCGACCGCCGTCGCAATCAAACTTTCGTGATAGATATTGGCTGCATCGCGTTACGGTGGGCAAGGCTGCCGTGCGACCACCACCTACACAAGGAAATTCCTCATGCGTAAGAATTTCGGTCTGATCCTGACCCTGCTCGCGCTCATCGGAATGGTGCCGCTGCTGAGCGCCTGCCACACCACCGCCGGCGCCGGCCAGGATATCACGGCCACCGGTCATGCCATCACCAACACCGCCCACAAGGCAACGCCATGATCCGACGCCGGCCGGCCCTCGCGCGGATCGTCCGGCCACGGGTCGTCCTGCCGCTGGCGGTCCTGCTGGCGGCGATGGCACTCGGCGGCTGCGTCTTCGTACCTGACCATGGCGGCTACCACGACGGCTATGCCCACGGCGATCACGGCGATCACGGCGGCAACCATGACCAGCGCGGCGGCGACAACTACGGCCACTGACGACCGAGTTCGTTTTAACTGAGTATCATTCCGACCGAGGAGACCGACCGTGGGCCTGATCTTGATACTCGTCATTGTTCTTGTTCTGTTCGGAGGCGGCGGCTACTACGGCTACGGCCGCTACGGAACCTTCGGCGGGATCATCCCGCTCCTGATCCTGGTGCTGATCCTGTTCTGGCTGTTCGGCGGCGGCGGCTACCACCGCTTCGGCTGACCCCCTGCCCGGCTCATGACGGCCACCGACGAAGCGGCGCCCCGGAGGATTTCGGGGCGCCGCTTCGTCGGCGGTCGTCATGCCGCCTGAAGCGTGGCTTCACCACTCTCTTGTCTCTGGAGTTGTCTCCTCCGGGGCCCTGCTATGAAAACTCCCAGTTTCGCAGGATCTGGCGGCGGGGGGCGTCTCTCCCCTGGCTTCGCCTCCTCTAGGTCGTCGCCGGCGCGGTGCTACAACCACGCTGAGCCGCTGCACGAGAGACCCGCCATGATCGACCTCCCCTCCCCGCTCGGCCAGGAATTGCCGCGCCGCGAAGACCCGCGGCTGCTGCGCGGTCTCGGTCGCTTCCATGACGACATCGTCCTGCCCGGCGCGTTGCACGCCGCCTTCGTGCGCAGCCCGCACGCGGCGGCGCACATCATTGCGATCGACACCGCAGCAGCGCGGGCCCTGCCGGGCGTCGCCGCAGTGCTGACAGGCGCCGACATCGCCCGCCTCGCCGGCCCGCTGCGCCTCGCCCCGCCGATCGAGGGCCTGTGTCCCGTCAGCATGCCGCCGATGCCGACCGCGGCGGTGCGCATGGTGGGCGACCCGGTCGCGGTCGTGCTGGCATCCAGCTCCACCCTCGCCGAGGAAGCCGCCGAACGGGTCGCCGTCACCTGGGAGCCGACGCCGGCCGTCGCCTCGATCGCCGCCGCCGCCCGCGCCGATGCCCCGCTTGTCGACCCCGACGTGCCGGGCAACCTCGTCTCCCACCAGCGCACTGCGACAGCAGGACTGGAGGCGGCCTTCGCCGCCGCCGCGCATTGCGTCACGGCGACGTTCTGCCAGCACCGCCAGACCCACGCGCCGATGGAGCCGCGCGGCTGCCTCGCGTCCTGGGACCCCGGGCGCGAACACCTGACGATGATCGTCGGCACCCAGGCGCCGCACCCCTACCGCACGGCACTCGCCGCCCGGCTCGGCTTGTCGGAGTCCCAGGTCACGATTCGCGCCCCCGACATGGGCGGCGGCTTCGGCCAGAAGATCGTTCTGCTGCGTGAGGAACTGGCCTGCGCCGCGGCGTCCCGCCTGCTCGCCCGCCCGGTGCGCTGGCGCGAAAGCCGCAGCGAGAATCTGGCCGCCGCCCTGCAGGCCCGCGAAGACCGGGTCACGGTGCGCGCCGCGGTCACCGCCGACGGCACCATCCTCGCGCTCGATGCCGTGCTCGACAACGATTTCGGCGCCTGGTGCTTCTTCCCCGCCAATTACATGGCGCGGATGCTGGTGCTGAACCTGCCGGGACCGTACCGGATCGGCCAGCTCGGCTACGAAGTCCGGGTGTGGCTCACCAACAAATGCCCGTCGGGACCTATGCGCGCGCCGATGGCGATCGTCTCCTGGGTCACCGAGGGCACGATCGATGCGATCGCGCGTGAACTCGGCCTCGACCCGCTGGAGGTGCGCCGGCGCAACATGCTGGAAGCGGCACAACTCCCCTATGTCTCCGCCGCCGGGGAGACCCTCGATGCGATCACGCCGCGCCCGACCCTGGAAGCGGCGGTGGCCGCACTCGGCTACGAGCAAGCGCGGGCCGCCCAGCGGACGGCGCTGGCGGAGGGCCGGTTGCTCGGCATCGGCCTCTGCGCGGTGCTGGAAAGCACCACCTACGGCTCGGCCTTCTATCGTGCTTCGGGTGTGCCAGGCTCGGGGCACGAGGCGGCCTCGGTGCGCGTCGAACCCTCCGGCGCGGTGCTGGCAAGCTGCGGGCTGATGGGCTCCGGCCAGGGCTACGAGACCTCGCTGGCGCAGACCGTCGCCGCGGGGCTCGGGGCGGCGGTGCGCGACGTCACCATGCAGCTCGGCGATACCGACGTCGCCCCCTACGGCATGGGCAGCCGCGGCGCCCGCGGCGGCACCGCCGGGGGCAGCGCGCTCTATCTGGCGGGACAACGGTTGCAGGCGAAAGTCCTGGCGATCGCCGCCGGCATGCTGGGGCTGAACAGCGCCGAGGCCATCACCCTGCACGACAGCCGCGTGCTGCGCGCCGGCGCCGCCGGCTGGGAGGAAACGGGCATCACCCTCGCAGAGGTCGCCCGATTGGCCCATTTCGACCCGCTGCGCCTGCCGCACGGCATGGAACCGGGCCTGCACCTCGTCGCCGCCTACGACCCGCCGCCGCTCACGTTCAGCAATTCCACCCACGCCTGCCTGGTCGAGATCGAGCGCGACACCGGCACGGTGCACATCCTGCGCTATGTCGCCGCCGAGGATGCCGGCCAGGCGATCAACCCGATCGTCGTCGCCGGGCAGACCCAGGGGGCGATCGCGCTCGGCCTGTCCGGCGTGCTGATGGAACGGACGGTGTACGATACGGACGGGCAATTGCTCAGCGGCAGCTTCATGGACTACGCGCTGATCCGCGCCGCCGATATGCCGCCGATCGAGCTGCACCACATGAACACGCCGTCGCACCTGACGTTGGCGGGGATCAAGGGCATGGCCGAGGGCGGCGTGCTCGGCGCGGTGGGGGCGATGATGAACGCCGTCAATGACGCCCTGGGACAGATCGGCCGGCACATCGACAGCCAGCCGGTCTCGCCGGAACGGGTCTGGGCCGCGCTGCGGGGCTGATGCCGCCGCCGCGCGACGCCAGGCCGCGCCGCGCGGCGGACGGGGATTACTTGCCCGCGGGAGTGCCGGCGCCCTGGGTACCTGCGCCCCCAGTGCTGGCGCCCCCAGTGCTGGCGCCCCCAGTGCTGGCGCCCCCAGTGCCGGGGACGGAGCTATCCGAGCCCTGGGCGCCCGTTCCCGGGGTTCCGGTCGTCGGCGCGGCCGTTGGGGTGAACATCTGCACCTTCACCCCGGCCCGCGCCTGGGCCACCGCCTTCTCCACGGCGCTCTTGAGAACCTGCTGGCGCAGGGCCTGCTTGGCCTGGTCGAACGTGGGCGCCGGCTCGCGGCGGCGGGCGAGCACCTGGATCACATGCCAGCCGAACTGCGTGTGCACCGGCGTCTTGGTGTATTCGCCGGGCTTCAGCGCGAAGGCAGCATCGGCGAACGCCGGCACCATCTCGTCCTTCTTGAAGAATCCAAGGTCGCCGCCGTCGGCCGCGCCGGGATCCTTGCTGTATTTCTTCGCCAGCGCGGCGAAGTTCGCCCCCTTGTTCAACTGGGCGATGATCTTGTCGGCTTCTTCCTTGGTGGGCACGAGGATGTGGCGGGCATGCACCTCCTCGGCGCCCGGCTTGCCCGCCATGGTCTTGTCGAAGCGGGCCTTCAGCGCGGCGTCGGTGATCTGCGGCGCCACCTCCTTGGTGAGCAGCGCATTCTCCAGCACCTGATCGGTCAGCGCCGCGACCTGCTTCTGCACCGCCGGCGTCTGCTCGAGCTTCTGCCGCCGCGCCTCGATCACCAGCGCACGGGCGTCGATCATGCGGGTCAGCAACATCGGGTAGAGCGTTTGCGGCGGCAGGCCGCGCAGGTTGGGCGGCAGACCGGCGGCGGCCTGTTCCACGTCCTGCAAGCGGATCGGGTGCCCGTCGACCATGGCGAGCACCGGGTTGGCGGCGTCCGGCTTGGCCGGATCGGCCGCTCCGGCGGCGAGCGGCCAGCACAGGGCGCCCGCGAGGCAGGCGGCAGACAAGCGGGCCAGCAGCCCGGTGGAAACGCGCATCGCAACTCCTGATGGCAAAAGGCGGCAGACTATGCCGAAGCGGTCAGCCGCGAACAAGGCGCCGACGCCTTGCCGGAGGAGGGGCGTCGGCTCAGGGCCTGTGAAGAAATCGCTCTTATTGCGAACCCTGTTGATGAGAGGCCGGGCAGAAGAATTATTCAACCGCAGATGTACGCTGATGCACGCAGATGGCCCGAGCGGACCGGCCGGCCGGCAGCATCCTCGGTCGCGCGAGGTCGGCCGGGACCGCTGCAGCAGCACGGAGCATCTGCGTGCATCAGCGTACATCCGCGGTTGAAACCCCTGTGCTTCCTTGCGCCGGCACGAGGCAGAGAAGCCAAACCCGGCCCGCTGCCGCTCGACCCGCCGCCGCCGTGGAACAGGGTTCGCAATAAGAGCGAAAGAAATCAAACTTGCGAAAGAATGCCCGCAGCGCACAAACTCTCAGGCCGGCTCGCAGCGGAACCCGTCGCCCCAGCGGGTGAAGCGGGTGAGCGACGGTGAGGGGAAATGCGCGGTGCAGCAGAGCGTGCGCCCCTCGCAGACGCGTTCCAGGAAGCTCCGCCGGGTCTTCGATCCTTGCTCCGGGTCGGTATCGGCACGCATCGACAGTTCCGGATGGCGCGCCTGCAACGGGGAATGGATCAGATCACCGGTCAGGATCGCGGCAGTGCCGCCGCGGCCAAGCTCGACCGCGAAATGATCCGGCGTATGCCCCGGCGTCGGGATCAGCCGCACGTGATCGTTCACCGCGTGGCTGGAGGAAACGAGGTCGGCCCGCTTCGCCTCCATGATCGGGATCACGCTGTCCTCGATGCAGGCGATCGGCGCCTTGGCGTTCTGTTCGGCCCAGTAGGCGTACTCGCGTTCGGAGAACAGATAGCGCGCGCGCGGGAACGTGGGCACCCAGCGGCCGTTCTCCAGCTTCGTGTTCCAGCCGACATGATCGACGTGCAGATGGGTGCACATCACCATGTCGATGTCGTCGACCGAGAGCCCGACGGCGGCCAGGCCGCGCATCCAGGCGTCGTCCTTCTTCCGGTGCCAGACCGGGCGCGCGGTGCGCTCCTTGTCGTTGCCGACGCAGCTATCGACCAGGATGGTGTGGTGCGGGGTGCGCACGACATAGGACTGGAAGCAGAGCACCAGCTTGCCGGTGACGGGATCGAGCGCCCCCGCCTCCTGCATCCAGAGCCGGCTCGCCTCCAGCACCGCCGGGGTGAGGCCGGGGAAGAACTCGTAGGGGTCGGTGAACGGGATCTCCATCTCGACGATCCGGTGGATGGTCAGATCGCCGACCTTGAACGTGGTGCTCATCGCCCGGTCTCCTTGGCAGCGTTTCCGCCCGCCAGCACGCCACAACCGCGCGGCCGGGGCAAGCGGGCACGCGGCGGCAGCGGGTGCGCCACCTGGCCTGCCCGCACGCGATCCAGCCGCGAGGCCGGACTCAGTCCGGACCCGAGGCTCCGGAGGTGTGGGTCTTGTTGTAGTCGGTCAACCGCAACTCGATCCGCCGGTTGCGCGCATAGGCCGCCTGCGAGTCGCCCGGATCGATCGGGTGGTGGTCGCCGTAACCCGTCGCCGCGAGGTGGTCGGCCGGCACGCCCTCGGCGATCAGCAACCGCACCACGCTGATCGCGCGCGCCGCCGACAGCTCCCAGTTCGACGCGAACGCCCCGCCGTTGACCGGCTGGCGATCGGCATAGCCGTCCACGTCCAGTACCCAGTTGATGTTGGGCGGGATCCTGGCGGCGACGCGCTTGACGAGCTGACCGAGCTTGCTCACTTCGATCACGCCGGACGCGCTGAGATCGGCACTGCCGACCGGGAACAGCACGTCGCTCGAGATCACGAACCGGTCGCCGACGATCCGGATGCCCTTCTCGCCGGCGAGGATCTGACGCAGGCGGCCGAAGAACTCGCTCCGGTATTGCTGCAGCTCCTGCACCTTGGCGGCCAACGCGGCGTTCAGGCGCTTGCCCAGGTTGGCGATCTCCACGTCCTTGTCACGACCGGACTGCTTGGCGATATCCAGCGCCTGCGAGACGGCGGCAATCTGCTCGCGCATCTGCGCGACCTGCTGGTTGAGCAACGCGATCTGCGCCGCGGCCGAAGCGCCGAGAGTCTTCTCCTTCGCAAGCAGCGCCGCCAACGCCGCGTTCTGCTGCTCGGTGGTGGTGGTCCGCGCCGCCGCGGTGGCGACCTGCTGCTGCAACTGGTCGCGCAGCGCCTTCAACGCGGCCACCTCCTGCGCCATCTCGGCGAGGTCGGCGAGCTTGGCCTGGATCGTCGCCTTGTCGGCGGTCACGGTCTGGTTGAGCGCCGCCTCGGCGGCACGCAATTCCGCCAGCTCTCGCTTCGCCCCAGCCAGTTGCCCGGCGAGCTGGCTTGCCCGCGTTTCGCTTGCCGTCGCCTGTGTCTCGGCGCCGCCCAACTGCGCCTTCAACGAGGCCTGCGCCACCGCCGCCTTGGCAATCTCGTCGCGTAACACCGCAAGCTGCTGCGTCAGGTCGGCCTGCTCCGCGCGGCTGCCCGACAACTCCCGACCAAGCTGGGAGACCGCCGCCTCCAGCCGCGAGGCCTTGCCCTTCTCGAGCGACAGCGCCTGGCTCACCTGTGCCAGGGTCTGGTTGACCTTCTCGAGCGCCGCATTGCGCCGCGACAACGCCACCGACAGGAATGCCTGCGCCAGCACGAACACCAGCAGCACGAAAATGATGACCATCAGCAACGTGGACAGCGCGTCCACATAGCCGGGCCAGGCCTCCATCCCGGCCCCGCCGGCGCGGCGGCGCACGGTCACGGCGCGTGGGCCAGCAAGCAAGCAAGGCCAGGGGCTCTGCCCCTGGACCCCGCCAGGGAACGCGTCCCCTGGACCCCATCTATTGGGTTCGGAGCTTGTGGGGGGTGTCTCGGGTCCGGGACGGGGCTGGGCGGGGCGTGCGCGCCCGGGTGAGGGGCAGGGCGCACCTGCGCCCTGCCCTCACCCGGGCGCGCACGCCCCGCCCAGCCCCGTCCCGGACCCGAGACACCCCCCACAAGCTCCGAACCAACGGAAGGGTTCCAAGGGCGAGCCCTTGGCGGGGTCCAGGGGCAGAGCCCCTGGCCTTGCTCGCTTTCCCGCCCGCTCACCGCGGCGCCTCGGCGAGCCCGGCGATGGTGCGGGTCAGCACGCGCAGGTCGTTGCGGATTTCGCTGGTGGCCTGGGTGCGGCCTTGTTCGCTTTCGGTCAGCAGGCGTTGCAGATAGAGCTCGATATTGCGCAGGTGGGCGCGGGCGACGTCGTCGGTCTGGGCTTCGCTGCGCGTGTCGGCCAGGCGTTGCAGTGCGGGACCGAGGGCGGACTGGGTTTCGGCGATGCGCAGCATGAGTTGCTGGTTGGTGCGCATGGTATCGGCGAACACGCCGAGCCGTTCGGTCAGCGCCAGGATTGCCTGATTCGCCTGGATGCGGCCGTCCTCGCCGCGCGAGAGGATGGTCTGCAGCCCCTCCATGTTTTCCGCGGTCTGTTCCAGCAGCGCCTGGACATAGACCGGCACCGAGCCTTCCCCGTCCGCCAGCACGCCCGAGGACAGCCGGGTCTGCCCGGCGAGCCATTCCTCCAGCTCGTTGAAAAACCGGTTCTGTGCCTGCCCGGCGGTGAGGTCGAGGAAGCCCAGGATCAGCGCCGAGGAAAGGCCGAACATGCTGGCCGAGAAGGCGATCCCCATGCCGGCGAGCGGCTGCGCCAGGCCAGCCTTGAGCTGCTCGAACAGTTGCGCGATGTCGCCCGAGCCGATGGTCATGCCGTGGATCACCGCGGAGACCGCGCCCACGGTGCGCAGCAGCCCCCAGAACGTGCCAAGCAGGCCGAGGAAGATCAGCAGCCCGGTCATGTAGCGCGCCAGCTCGCGGTTTTCGTCGAGCCGGGAGGCGAGCGAATCGAGCAGGCCGCGGCTGCTTGCTGCCGAGAGGGTCATGCGGCGCGGCTCACCCGCACGCGCGGGATCGCGCGCCGCGTCGCGCGCCGCCAGCATCCGCGCCATCGGCGCCAGCAGCATGGGCGGCACGGCGGGGGCGCGGTTGGCCCGCGCTGCCTCCACCCAGGCAACGTCGCGGTTGAGCCGCTGCACCTGCAGCAGGGTCCAGCCGATGCCGACCAGCAGGATCGCCAGGATCAACGTGTTGAGGTCGGGATTATTGAAGAAGATACCGATCAGCGCGGCGCGCAGCCAGACCACGATCGCCGCAACCGCGGCCAGGAAGACCAGCATGCGGATCAGGTAGGACGTGGGGCGGGTCATGGCGTGGTTCCTGCGGCGGCACTGACGCGAAGCTCGGCCCGATCGGGCGCGCCGGGACCGTGCGGCGGCCCCACGGCGCGCAGGAAAATACGGCTGCCCGGCACGCCGGCGGCGCGCAACGCGTCGTGCACCGCAAGTGCGCGGGCCAGCGCCAGGCGCCGGGCCGCCGAGGGGTTCTGCGGCGAACCGGCGGCGTAAGCAAGCACCGAAAAGCCGGGAGCACCGGCCTGCGGTGTCGCGTGCACGAGCCGCGCGATGGCGGCGGTCTCCGCTGGAGCGAGCTCGGCCTGGCCGGGCTTGAACGGCAGGGTCAAAGTGGCCGGAGAGGGTGCGGCAGGCGCGGCCGAACCGCTCGGCGGGGCAAGCCCGGCCAGCGCGGCGGGCGGCGGCGGAAGAGCCGGAACAGGGGGCACCGGGGCACCCGGCGCGGGGCGCGGGGCGGCGGTGGCCGACGGAGCGGCGCCACCGGCCGACGGAGCAGCGGCCGGCGAAGCGGCGGCCGACGGCGGCGCGGAAGCCAGGGGCTGAACGCGCGCCGGAGCCTGCACGACCGGGCGCGTCGTGGCTGTCACTGGCGCCGGCATGGGTGCAGCCGGCGCCGGTGCGGACGCGGCGACCGCTGTCCGGCCGGCGCTGCCCCGCGGGGACGGCGCGGCCGCAGCGGCCGGCGGAGCGGCGTGGCCGGTGGCCCCGACGCCCGCAGCCGCGACCCGGGGAGGCCGGGAGATCGCCCTCGGTCGCCGCGCCGGGGCGGGTGCCGGCGAGGGCTGGCTCGGCAGCGCATCGAGCGCGCGCAGGTCGAGCGTGACCTGCGCGCACGCGGGTCGGGCGAGCCATACGGCCAGCGGGAGCATGAGGATGAAACGGCGCATATAGCGGCGCACGCTAGACGACCCGGCGCCGCCGCTCAAATCGTTCGTTCGGATCGCGCGCCGCGGCGGAGCCCCCCGGCGGCCCGGGACGCCACCTCCAGCCCCGCTCCGCGCGGGATTTGAAGAGGGCGCGGGATCGACACCTCCTTGCCCCTGCCGGGCCGGCGGGATGGGGTGCGATCACGAGAATGCGAGGAAAATGCTCCGGATTTCGGTCGCCGCACCGCGCTACCGGACGATCCGCCCGCCCCGAGGAGGCAGGTCGTGCGACCCCGGGCGCCGCGGGTTCGCGAGTTGCCGCATGTTCCCGTCTCGATCAGCCCGGGCTCTACCGCTCGCAGGACGTCGCCGCGCCGCCGGCGGGCCAGGTGCGCACGCGTGCCCGCCGTGCCACACTCCCGCCCGGGAGGACCGCCACATGATCGAACGCAGCTTCGACCTCGCCGCCGCCGACGGGGCGATGGAGACCTTTCTCGTCCATCCGGAGCGCGGCGGGCCACACCCGGCGGTGTTCCTGCTGATGGACGCCCCGGGCATCCGCGAGGAACTGCGCGACATGGCCCGGCGGCTCGCCACCGTCGGCTACTGCGTGCTGCTGCCCAACCTCTATTACCGCGCCGGGCGCGACAGCGTCTTCACCCCCGAGGTGCTGACCCACGGCAGCGCCGAGCATCAACGGATGCGCGCGATCCGCACGAAGATGACGATTCCGCCTGTCATGGCCGATATCGGCCTGATGCTCGCCTGGCTCACCGGCGAAGCGGCGGCAAAGCCCGGCCCGGTCGGCTGCCACGGCTATTGCATGAGCGGGCCCTACGCGCTCGCCGCCGCCGCCCACTTCCCTGATCGGATCGCCGCCGCGGCCTCGTTCTACGGCACCTGGCTGGTGAGCGATGCGGAAGCCAGCCCCCATCTCACTTTCGCCCAGGCGCGCGGCGAGCATTACATCGCCTGCGCCGAACATGACGAGCTGGCCCCGTTGCCGATGGTGGCCGAGCTGCGCGAACATTTCGCCCGCTCCGGCGCCGCCGGCGAGATCGAGCTCTATCCCGGCGTGCACCACGGCTTCGCCTTCCCGGCGCGCTGGTGCTACGACAAGCCGGCAGCGGAACGACACTGGGAACGGCTGATCGCACTCTATCGCCGCCGGCTGGGCTAGGGCTCTGACATAAACAGGTGATTCAGCATGGGTCGGAGCACCAGCTTGTGTGTGTGGTCCGATGCCGCCGTGACAGCGGGCGGAGACCTGCTACACTCGCCACGAACGACCCACGCCACGGAGGAACCGCCATGATCTACGAATTGCGCGTCTACGACTGCGTGCCGGGCAAGCTGCCCGACCTGCTCAAGCGCTTCGACACCATCACCCTGAAGATCTGGGAGAAGCACGGCATCCGCCAGGCCGGCTTCTGGACCACCCTGATCGGCGAGTCGAACCAGCGGCTCTATTACATGCTCGCCTGGGACTCGCTTGCCGACCGCGAGCGCAAGTGGAACGCCTTCCAGGCTGACCAGGACTGGATCAGCGCGCGCGCGAAGACCGAGGCGGCCGGCCCGATCGTTGCCCAGGTGACGAACGAGATCCTGGCCCCGACTGGCTTCTCCGCGGTGAAGTGACCCTGACCGCCCCAGGGAGGCGAGTCTCCGGCCCGCGGGGAGGCTCCCCGGGGCGGCGCAACCGTCGCCCGGGATCTCGCGCCCGCCCTGCCCGGAGCGGGCGCTCCGCCTGGCGATCCTGCTTGCCCCCCGTGCCGCCGCGGGCCAGTATTCGCGGCCCAGCCGCCGCCTGGTCGCCCTCTTGACCGCCGCGGCCGCGGGAGGAACGGCATGAACGTCCTGGCCCCGCCCAAGGCTCGCCTGTCGCTCGAGGTCGTGATCGACCTCGTCTGCCCGTGGTGCTTCCTCGGCACCCGCCGGCTGCGCCGCACCTTGCGCCGCCGGCCCGACCTGCTGGTGGAAATCGCCTGGCGCCCGTTTCTCCTCAACCCCGACATGCCGCGCGGCGGCATGACGCGGAACGATTACGTGGTGCGCAAGTTCGGCGGCGAGGACCGCGCCCGCCGGCTGTATGCCTCGATCGCCGAGCTCGGCCGGGCCGAGGGCCTGGCCTTCCGCTTCGACCGCATCCGCCGCACACCCTCCTCGATCGACGCCCACCGGCTGGTTCGCTTCGCCGCCCGCTTCGGCCCCGCCGACCCGGTGGTGGAGGCGTTGTTCTCCGCCCATTTCACCGACGGCCACGATATCGGCGACCCCGCCGTGCTGTCCGCCATCGCCGCGGCCGCCGGGCTCGACCCCGTCCGGTTCCGCCGCCTGCTCGCCAGCGACGAGGATCTCGACGTCATCCATGCGGAAAACCTCCGTGCGCATCGTATCGGCATCAACGGCGTGCCGTGCTTCGTCGTCGGCGGCCGGCACGCGATCGCCGGCGCGCAGGAGCCCGAGGTGATCGAACGCCTGCTCGACGTCGCCGCAGTCGAGGCGGCGCTGGACTGAGAGTTTGTGAATGAATGCTCGCCTTCCGCCGAAGACGCCGGGAAACCCGAGCATTTTCAACGAGCGTTCATTCAGAAGTTCGATTTCTTTTTCACGCTCTGAGCGGGATGTGCGGAGTGGGGGCGGCACGCTTCCCGGCACGCGGCGGTTCCCGCCTCGCCTACTGCTCTGATACAAATAGGTTATTCATCATGCGTCAGAGCGCTCGCTTGGTTTTGTGAGCCGATTCAGCCAATCGCCTCGAAGCAGGCGTTGGCATCGGACCACTGACACGACCGGAACGAACCTGCTCGGCCGTCGATCAACATGGCGTGCTTCGGCGATCGAACCGGCCGCTCGTCCCCGGATGCGCTGGCGGCGCTCGGCCGCCGGGCACATATCCCGGCAAGCATCGAGAGGGGCGGACATGACCGTGGTCGTTGTAACCGGCGCCGGTGCCGGGGTGGGCAGGGCGACCGCCCGTGACTTCGCGCGCCATGGCTGCAACGTCGGCCTGATCTCGCGCGATCCGGAACGGCTCGACAGCACGGCGGCCGAGCTGCGCGCGCTCGGCGTACGCGCCTTCGCCGCCCCCGCCGACGTCGCCGATGCGGATGCGGTCAATCGGGCGGCGTCGGCGATCGAGGCCGAGCTGGGTCCGATCGATATCTGGGTGAACGATGCGATGGCGACGATCTTCGCCCCGGTGGACGCGATCGATGCCGCCGCATACCGGCGCGCCACGGAGGTGACCTACCTCGGCACGGTCTTCGGCGTGCAGGCCGCACTCAAGCGGATGAAGC
This sequence comes from uncultured Pseudomonadota bacterium, assembly GCA_963832525.1. GTDB lineage: Bacteria > Pseudomonadota > Alphaproteobacteria > Acetobacterales > Acetobacteraceae > JAJZVS01. Next base: position 2,473,714 of record CAWHUC010000004.1, on the reverse strand, counting down.
CCCGCGGCCATGGAACCATCATCAACGTGGGCTCCGCGCTCGCCTACCGTTCGGTGCCGCTGCAATCGGCCTATTGCGGCGCCAAGGCGGCGATCCGCGGGTTCACCGACAGCTTGCGCAGCGAGCTGCTGCACGACGGGCTGGATATCCGCCTGACCATGGTGCACCTGCCGGCGGTGAACACGCCGCAGTTCGACTGGGCGCTGAACCGGATGGGCCGCCGCCCGCAGCCGGTGCCGCCGATCTACGAGCCCGAGGTGCCCGCCCGCGCCATCGTGTTCGCCGCCTTCCATCCAAGGCGCGAGATCTGGGCCGGCCTGCCCACGGTCGTTGCGATCATGGCGAACCGGATCGCGCCCGGCTTCGCCGACCGCTACCTCGCAACCCACGGATATTCGAGCCAGTTGACGAACGAACCCGTGCCGGCGAACGCGCCGTCCAACCTGTTCGAGCCGGTGGCCGACAACTATCGCGTGCGTGGCCGGTTCAGCGCGAGATCGCGCGACACCAGTCTGGAAATGTTCACCGACCGCCACAAGACCGGTGCATGGCTGACGGTGGCGGTGGTCGGCCTGCTGGCGGCGGCGCATCTGCTCGCTCGCAGATATGATGTCTGACTGCCCCTGCCCGCGCCCCAGGGCCCGGACGCGGGCCGTTGACGCGGCAGGGATCGTTTGCAGGAGCGATCGTCCATGCTGGTGACCCTCTGCGTCCGGTATCTGCTGGTCGTGCTGTTCTTTCCGTTCAGCGCACTCGACAAGATCATCAACTTCCGTGGTGCGGTTGGTCAGGCGGAGACGATCTTCCCCCCCGCGCTGGCGACCGGATCGATCCTGGCCGGGCTGTGCATCGAGATCGTGATGCCGCTTGCGATCCTCACCGGCACGGCCGACCGGCTCGCCGCGCTGATCCTGGCGCTCTATTGCGTTGCCACCGCGATCCTGTTCAAGCCGTTCTGGCGCCCCGGCGATTTCTGGCATCGGGGGGACAGCAAAGGGCGCGACCTGTTCTGGGATTTCCTCAAGAACTTCTCGCTCGCCGGCGGCTTCCTGCTGATCACCTTCGGCGCCGCGGGACACGGCGTGCATGCATTCGCCGCGCATCCGTTCGGATCCCACCCACCCCTACGCGATTCATGGCAGCTAGTGCGATGTCGGACACGCCGCCCCGCGTTCCCTATTGGCACCTCTGGACGGACGCAGCCGGCGTCAGCCACCAGACATGCTGCGCGCTCAACCACTTCGTCATGGCCGCAATGGGCGCCGGTGCCGCGCCGCAATGGCAAGGCACCAAAACCCACGACGGCATGACCGTGATGGTCACGGTGCAACCCGTGGGCTGGGTGGGGGAATGGCACGAGAACCCGAAACCGCAATGGATCGTTCCCCTTTCCGGCCGATGGTTCGTCGAATCGATGGACGGGACCGTAGTGGAAATGGGCCCCGGCGAACTCTCGCTCGGCGAGGACCAGAACACGCGGCCCACGAACGGGCGGAGGGGTCATCGATCGGGTACCGTCGGCGACGCGCCGGCTGTACTCATGGTCGTGCAGTTCGACGCGCTGCCGACGATCGACCAGCCCTGTCGTTTTTCATGAGCGGGCCGTTTCCCATGATGGGCCGCTTCCCGTGACCGGCGCCGCCGTCATCGATCCGCGCTTCCGTCGCTACGTCCTCGACAACGCCGTCCTGGAGGAACTGGCGAGCGGGTTCCGCTGGATCGAGGGTCCGGTCTGGATCGGCGATGCCGATTGCCTGTTGTTCCGGGACCTGCCGCGCAACCGCACCCTGCGCTGGAGCGAGGATCACGGCGTCTCGGTGTTCCGCGCGCCGTCCGATTATGCGAACGGCCAGACGCGGGACCGCCAGGGGCGCCTGATCGCCTGCTCCCATCGTGGCCGCTGCCTCTATCGCACCGAGCATGACGGGCGGGTGACCCGGCTCGTCACCCACCACGCCGGCAGGCGGCTCAACGCGCCGAACGACGTGGTGGTGAAATCCGACGGCAGCATCTGGTTCTCCGACCCGCTGTACGGATTGCTGACCGATTACGAGGGCGGCCGGCAGACCTCCGAGCAGCCGCCCGCCTTGTATCGGTTCGATCCGGAAAGCGGCGAGATCGCGGTGGTGGCGTGTGATTTCGACGGGCCGAACGGGCTTGCCTTCTCGCCCGACGAACGCCGCCTTTATGTCGCAGAATCCGGCGACCAGTCGCAACCGGACCCGCGCCAGTACATCCGCGTCTTCGATGTCGGTGCCGACGGCAGGTCCCTGCATGGTGGTGACATCTTCCACAAGATCGCGCCCGGCTACGCCGACGGGTTCCGGACCGATGAGGATGGCAACCTCTGGAGCAGCGCCGCCGACGGCGTGCACTGCATCGCGCCCGACGGCACCTTGCTGGGCAAGATCCCGATCCCGCACCGCGTTTCCAACCTGACCTTCGGCGGGCTGCACAAGAACCGCCTGTTCATCGGCGGCTCGCACACGCTGTACGCCATCTTCGTGAACACCCGCGGGGCGCAGACGCCATGAGCCTGCGGCTTTGCGGCGTCGCCCTGCTCTCCCGCGCCCCCACGACCCTGGCGCGGTTTTACACGCGCGGCCTGGGTTTCGCCGTCGGCCCGGACGGGCTGACCCTGAGCCTCGGGACGGAGCGGGTCCATCTCATTGCCGCGGCCGCATCGGCGGCGCCCTATCCGGTCCCGCACGCCAGCAACGATCCGTGGTTCCAGCATATCGCCATCGTCGTGACCGACATGCAGGAGGCCCACCGCCGCGCGCTCGAGCACGGCGCGGTGCCGATTTCCATCGGCGGTCCGCAACGCCTGCCGGACAGCTCGGGCGGGGTCACCGCCTTCAAGTTCCGCGACCCCGAAGGCCATCCGCTGGAACTGCTGGCGTTCCCCCCCGCCACCTGCCCCGCCTGCTGGCGCGGGCGCAGCGGCGGCGGCGATCCCTGCATCGGGATCGACCATTCCGCGATCGTGGTCGCGGATGCGGCGCGCAGCATCCGCTTCTATGCGATGTTCGGGTTCGCACCGGCCGGCGGCTCGCTCAACCGCGGCCCTGAACAGGCGGCACTGGACGGCCTGGCCGATCCGCTGGTCGCGGTCACCGCCCTCAGCCTGCCCGGAAGCGGGCCGCCACACCTCGAACTGCTCGACTACCGCGCACCGGCGCCGGCGCACCCGGGAGTGGCATGGGCGGCGGGCGACATCGCCGCCACACGCCTGCTGCTGGAGGGCGCGGCGCCGGGGCTGCTGCGCGACCCCGACGGGCACTTCATCACGCCCCCAGCCGCTCCTTGATCCGATCGGCGACCCGCAGGGCATTGGCGATGATCGTCAGCGTCGGGTTCACCGCGCCGATCGAGGGAAAGAAGCTGGCGTCGGCGACGTAGAGGTTGTCGAGCTCATGCGCCTTGCAGTCGAGGTCGAGCACCGAGCTGCGCCGGATCGGTGCCGAAACGGCAGGTGCCGGCCTGGTGCGCGGTGCCGCCGATCGGGATGTCCTTGCCGAGATAGAGGTGCGCTCGAGCAGATGCGGGATGCGGCGCCGCCATCGTTCAGCAGCCGCTTCCAGCTTCGCGCTTCAGCCGCCGATGCGGCCTCGAGCCGTCGCCTTCGATGATGTCGAGCACGCACGCGGTCGCCGATCGTAGCGGATGCGGTTTTCCGGCCGCGGCAGATCCTCGCTCTGCAGCCAGAAATCCATCGAATGTTCGCGCCATCTTCTCGAACGGCATCTCCGGCAGCCAACGCGAGCCAGGACGGCAGCGCCTCGCCCCGGATCTGCTCGCCGTGCGAGGTCGCGCACATCTGGATCAGGCCGAGCGGATACTCCCAGTCGTCGGCGCCGAAATAGATAGTCGCTCACCGCCAGCGTCTTCTGGAACACCGTGTGGTTCGGCTGCGTCAGCAGCGCCATCAGGACGGACATGTTGTGGCGCATGTAGTTGCGCCCGACCTGGTCCGAGCCGTTGGCCAGCCCGTTCGGATGCGCGTCGTTCGCCGAGCGCAGCAGCAGCAGCGCCGAGCTCAAGCGCGCCGCAGGCGACCACGACGATGTCTGCCGAATAGCGTTCCAGCTCCCCGTCGCGGGTCACCTGCACGCGGCTGACGCTGCGGCCGGCGGCATCGGTCTCCAGCGCGCCGACATAGGCGCTCGGTCAGCAGCGTGACGTTGTCGGATGCGCGCGCCAGCATCGGGTCGACGCAGATCGACCTGCGCATCCGCCTTGCCGTTCAGCGGCAGGGAAAGCCGTCGAAGGCGTCGCAGCGGATGCAGGGGCTGGTAGGTGGTGGCGCTGCCGTCCTTCTCGTCCAGCAGGATGCCGAGCGGCAGATGGAACGGGTGCAGACCGTCGCGGCGGAAGCTTGCCGCGAGTGCCTCGATGCGCGGCTCGTGGCTCACCGGCGGATACGGGAAGGGCCCGCTGGACCACGGCTCGTTCGGGTCTTCGCCGCGCTGGCCGTGGACGTGGAACAGCGCCTCGGCCTCGGCATAGTAGGGCTCGAACACGTCGTATCCCAGCGGCCACGCGGGCGAGATCCCGTCCTGGTGGCGGATCTCGCCGAAATCCTGCGTCGCGCAGGCGGAACAGGGCGGCGCCGTAGACCTTCGAGTTGCCGCCGACGAAATAGTGCAGGCCGGGATGAAACGCTCTCGCCCTTGCGGTCGTACCATGTCTCCGTCGTCTGGTATGCCGCATCGACGAACACGGTCTGGGCATCCCAGTTGTCGCGCGAGCGCGGCAGGTAGCCGCCGCGTTCCAGCATCAGGATGCGCTTGCCGGTCGGCGCCAGCCGGTGCGCGAGCGAGGCGCCGCCGGGCCCGCTGCCGATGACGATCATGTCGTAGTGATCCCGCTCCATGCCGCTTCCATACCTGTCTGAACCGGCGTCCGACATGGGCATGAAGGCCGGCGGCATGAAGCCCGGGTCCGAGGCGCCCAGGGCGCGCCGGCCGGCATCACGGTGATGTGCGGCGAGAGCGGGGTACCGCCCGGCCGGGGAACCCGGGCCGGCGCCGGACCGACGACCGGTGCGCTGTCCCGTGCCGATGCTATACTCCCCTTGTCCTCACCCCCGCAGGAGACACCCGGATGTCCCCCCACGCGACCCGCAACGATCTGAAGGCCAATACCAAGAAAGCCTCCATCGCCGTGCTGAACGGGCTGGTGGCGGACGGCATCGACCTCGCGCTGGCGACCAAGCAGGCCCACTGGAACCTGAAGGGCCCCGGCTTCATCGCCGTGCACGAGATGCTGGACGGATTCCGCACCCAGCTCGACGGCCATGTGGATACGATGTCCGAGCGGGTGGTCCAGCTCGGCGGCACCGCGCTCGGCACCACGCAGGAAGTGGCCGGCCGCACCAGCCTGCCGCCCTACCCGACCGATATCGTCGCGCTCGACGCACACCTGCTCGCGCTGATCGATCGCTACGCGCCGGTGGCGAACAAGATGCGCGCCGCGATCGACGAGACGTCGGACGCGGGGGACGCGGATACCGCGGACATCCTCACCGCGGCGTCCCGCGACCTCGACAAGGCGCTGTGGTTCCTGGAGGCGCACCAGCCGAAGGCGAGCTGACCAGGCCAGGCGCCGGACGCAGGACCGAGGGGGCAGCCTCCCTCGGTCTTGCCGCCCCGGACGCAGCCGGGATCAGTTCAGGAACATCTTCCCCGGGTTCATCACCCCCGCGGATCCAGCGCCTGCTTGATCGAGCGCATCACCGCCAGCGCCTCCGCGCCGTGCTCCTGCTCCAGGAACTCGCGCTTGCCGATCCCCACCCCATGCTCGCCGCTGCACGACCCGCCCAGCGCCAGCGCGCGGGCGACGATCTTCTTGTCCAGCTCCCATGCCCGCGCCAGCCCGTCGGGCTCCGGGCGGCACCAGGATCACGGTGTGGAAATTGCCGTCGCCGACATGCCCGACGATCGGCGCGGTCAGGCCGGAGGCGGCGATGTCCTCCTTCGCCCCCAGGATCGCCTCGGCCAGCGCGCGAGATCGGCACGATCGCGTCGGTGGCGATGCCCCTGTAGCCCGGCTTCAGCGCCAGGCACGCCCAGAGCGCGTCGTGGCGCGCCTGCCACAGCTTGCCGCGCTCGGCCGGGTCGGTCGCCCAGCGGAAGCCGCGTGCCGCCGTAGCCGCGTGCGATCTCCTCCGCCTGGCCGCGCCTGCTCCGCGACCGCGGCCGCGGTGCCGTGGAACTCGAAGAACAGGCGTCGGCAGCGCCTCCAGCCCCTCCAGCTTCGAGTAGGCGATGCAGGCCGCCATCTGCACCTCGTCCAGCAGCTCCATGCGCGCCACCGGAATGCCGATCTGCATGATGGCGATCACCGTCTCCACCGCGTCGCGCAGGGTCGGGAACTGGCAGGTGGCGGACGGACATCGCCTCCGGGATGCCGTGCAGGCGCAGCTGGATTTCGGTGATCACGCCCGAGCGTGCCCTCGGAGCCGATGAACAGCCGCGTCAGGTCGTAGCCGGTGGCGGACTTGCGCACCCGCCCGCCGGTGCGGATCACCCGCCCGTCGGCCAGCGACGACCGTCAGCCCCAGCACGTTCTCCCGGATCGTGCCGTAGCGCACCGCGTTGGTGCCGGAGGCGCGGGTCGCGCACATGCCGCCGATGGTGCAGGCCGAGGTGCCGGGATCGACCGGGAAGAACAGCCCGGCGTCGCGCAGATGGGTGTTGAGCTGCTCGCGCGTCACGCCCGCCTCGACCCGGCAGTCCATGTCCGCCTGGCTGACGTCGAGGATGCGGGTCATGCGCGACAGGTCGAGCGTGATGCCGCCGCGCACCGGGGTCACGTGGCCCTCCAGCGAGGTGCCGGCGCCCCAGGGCACCACCGGCACGTGCGTGGGCGTGGCACAGCGCCAGCATGCGCGCGACCTCCTCGGTGGTTTCGACGAACGCGACCGCGTCCGGCAGCACCGGCGGCTGGGTGTCCTGGCCGTGCGAGTGGTGCTCGCGCAGGGTGGCGTTGGTGGTGATGCGCTCGCCCAGGAAGGTCGCGGGCGGCGGCGATGACGGTTTCGAGTGGGGTGGGCATGGCGGGCGGGGCTCCGGGACGGTTCTCCGCGGAGGGTTCTACTCCGCCCGAAGGGCGGGGCAATGGCGGGTGGGCGGGGAATGCTTCGATATCGAAGAATGCGTCACGTGACGCATATTCTTGACGTTGGGTAGACGGGCGGGCGGCGGGTGGGACTTGTTGCAGACGTCGGGACGGCGGGTGGGATTGGGGGAGACCGGTGGGGCGGTGCCGGCGGGTTATTTCGATTCGCGCTTGTCGCAAAGTCTGTTGCGGGGTGGGGCGTTAGGTTCGGCGGCGGCTGCGGGCCGGATGCGGCAGACGGCGGGGCGTGGCTCCGGGAGGAAGCAAGAAGGTTTTAAACGCAAAGCACGCAAATGGCCGCAAACAGGCGCAAAGGCCGCGTGCCGCTCCGGCGCCCCTGCCCTGTCCCGCGCGGCAGCGCAGGCCGCTTATTCAGGCCGGAGCCGCCGGCCGGCCATTCCGCTCGGTCCATTTGCGCCTGTTTGCGGCCATTTGCGTTCATTTGCGTTTTGATCCTTCTTCTGCCGGCCGCCATCAACAGGGTTCGCGACAAGAGCGTTCCGATTTCAACACGGAGAAGGAAGGCGAGGAAGCAGGAGGGCACGGAGGGGTTCTTGCCGGCGGCGGCCTTGGGCGTCGTCGCACGGTCCGGGCCGTCGTGCCGGCTGCGGCCCGGCGCGCGGCTCGGGTCTGCTGGCGCGGTCCCTGCGGTCCCCGCGCCGTCCCGGGGGGCTCCCGGCGCTGGGGTGGCGCCCCCGGGGGGCGATTATGTGGGGCGATCATGTGGGGCGGATTTGTTGCTATATCGTAACTATATGGGCGTACCGACGGCCGGCCCCCGTCTAGCGGTCGAAAAGCGGGGGGCGATAGCCGAGCGGACCATGGGCCCGGGTCGCCGCGGCTTCGGACTGCCGGCGCTTGCGGTCGGGGTCGTGGCCTGCCTCCGGCGCGCGCCGCGGGGGCGCGGGCGGCAGGGCCTCGGGTGGGGTGATGCCGAACATCCGGCACAGCGGGCGCAGCACCCGCCACAGCCGCGGCGCGGTCGCCAGCAGCTCCGTCATCTCCGGCTGCGCCAGGAGATAGGCGAATTCGATGCCGGAGGGCACCGTCTCCGGCGCCATCCGCGCCAGCCAGCCAAGGCCTCGGGGCAGGGTCCGGCGCGGGGCGGCGGGGCGGGCCGGCATCGTATGAGCGGGCAGCGCATCTTCCGGCACCGCATCTTCCGGCACCGCACCTTCCGGCACCGCATCTTCCGGCAGCGCATCTTCCGGCAGCGCATCTTCCGGCAGCGGGGCGGGTGCGGCGTGGCGCCGGCGGGACCGCGCCACCGGGTGGGCGGCGATGGCGGCGAAGCGCTCGGCCGCCTCGGTCAGGCGGTTCCATAGCCGGGCCGCGAGATCCATCACGGCCGGGTTGTTCTCCGCGCCACTCGCCACCGCTTCGCGCAACCCGCTGATGAAGCGGGCGAAGCGCCCGGCGAGGGCCCAGGCGCTGGTCGTAAGGGGCTCCCTGGTGCGGAGGGAGGAAGCGGCGGCGAACATGAACATAACAAGAACACGAACCCGCCGCCGTGTCAAGCTGATTTTACGGCGGGGGCCTGATTTTGCGGCGGGGGCGCTACGCCGAAATCGGCGATCGGCGGAAATCTCGATCAGCGTCGGTTATGGATGCGCGTCACCAAAAATCCCATCGGGAGGCGGCCTTAGCCGGTCCCGAGCAGGACCTTTTATCCCATCGCGGTGCGGCCGGCCATCGGCCGCTGGCTCATTCTCTCTCTGTGTTTGAAGCGGTGCTGCCGACGGCGCGGGGACCTGACGGCGGACGCGCGGGGCGGTCGTCCTGGCCCGCGCACGACCCCGGCTTGCCGCTGGGGCCGGGGCCAGGCCAGGCGGAAGACGCGCAGGGCTTCGTCGCCGTAGGGGTTGATGACCTTCACGGCGATGCGGCCGGATTTCGGGGGCGGGAACTTGCGGCTGGTGGTGCTGTAGAGGCTGGCCCAGGCGTCGGGGTCGATCTCGGCTTTCAGGGCGGATTTCAGTTTTTCGTACGGGTCCTTGCCGCCGAGGAAACAGGCGTGGCGGACGAAGAAGCTGTCGGCGTCGGTATCGACGAACCGGCAGGCGACGTCGTCCTCGACCTTGCCGGAGCTGCGGACTTCGCCGGTGGTGGGGTCGAAGATAGCGACGCCGCGGAGGTGGATCGTGCAGGTGCCGTCCTGGGCGCGGTCGAGCGCGATGTCGGGTTCGCCGAACACGACGAACAGGTTGCCGCCGCCGGATTTGTAGGCTCCCGCGGCGTGGCGTTCCTGGCTCATGCGGGCTTTCAGCACGACCAGGCGGCCGAGGTTCATGGTGGTCTCGCCCACTTGCGGGTCGAAGGCAAAGCCGCAGATGACCGGAGCATCGGCCCGGTCGCGGCATTCGCGGGCGGCTTCGCGGACCAGTTCCTGGCCGACGGTGCCGTATTCGGGGCCGATGAGATGGCGGCGCGCTTCTGCTTGCCGGCTTCCTCGTAGGTGGCTTCGGCGGCGACGTAGCCTTGGCCAGCAGCAGCGCTTCCCTGAGTGGACAGGCTCATTGGGGTCTTCACGCGATTTGTCCAATATCGCGCGGTCTTGGGCCTTCGTCAGGTGATCTACGAGAACGCTCTCGCAATTGAGCGGTGCAGATAGACAATACCATCCTTTGCAGGGAAGCGATTACCTCTGTGGTACGCGCACACGATGTGTTGCCCGGAGTTGTCTTGGCTGCGGGTATAGAACAACCCTAGGATGTACAGAAGATTTACCAAATGCTCCAGGGTATACGCGCCAGATGCGGTCTTTGGTATTTCAGTGTACACGGGCTTCATCAGTTTGACGAAATCCTTGTAACTCAGGTTGTACCCGGACTGAAAGTTTCTCGGTCCCTGATCGCGCAATATCTCTTCCAAGTGCACGATACCAGACGGGGGAAGAAAGGCAGTTATTGCGGTCTTGAGTTCAAGCCACGACTCTGATGCATATTGTCGCAAAACGGCATTCATCTCAGTCCTCTGCAGAGATATCCGGTTTGGGTACATTCTCTTCGCAACATTGAAAAATCGGATGATATCGCGCGGCTTGCTCCATGTGAACTCCACAAGGGTCTGAGGGTCTAAGCTACCGAGATAGCTATCGATGATCATCTGCTTGGAGAACGTCTGGTGAGTGGACCGTTCAACGCGCTTGGCAATGATATCGAACATAGGATGGTTATGATCGGCAGGGAATGTCGCCCAGTTAAGAGCCTCGCCGTACGACAGGAGGGCATTGTTGACCTCTGCGGCGGCTATCAGAGGATGATCAACGAACTCAGACCTGAGGCCAGCGTACACGGTGCAATCGATCTCCTCCGTGATGAACCGCTCATTCAGATTTATAACCGCAAGTATGGTGTCACGAACCAACATGGCGTCTTGCTGCAGCGCCGCTTCGTCCCGAAATGCGAAATGGATTTCGTCCACAAATATCGAAACTGGCTTACCGCTATTTTTCAGAAGTAGGCAGGTATTATCAAGGAGAAGATCGTTCTGCCTTTTTAGAAGGCGTGTCACTGAAACCGAAGCTCTGCCGCCGGTCAGCTTCGAGGGGTCAATTCTGAGCGCTTCGAAGGTAGCTTGGACGGTATCAAAAGATATCTGCACGAGGCGACCAATAGACGAGTCTCGGACACTGGAAAATAGGCGCTTGAAGAACGACGAATCGTCGTCAGGAAATTCATGCAAATCGTCAGATGCGGCGGTGGCGCAATGCTTCAGGATTACGGCAAGCAATATACGTTTGACGCAATGGAGGTAATGGCGAGTCTGCTTCACCCTTTCATCATCAATGACAACTGGCCAAGAAAACTCAACCAAGTCCTTTTCTTCCAATATTTCATTCCTGAAGATCAGGAACTCCACCGAGCGTCCATTGGTGTCCGCTTCTTTTTGAAGTGCTCGCAGGACAGCCGTTTTCCCCGTGCCCTTCAAGCCGAGAAGGACAAATTTCTGTCCTTTCCGGAAGCCATCCATGTCGCTTAATGGGGGAACAACGTAGGCATCTAGGAACACGGGATTTTCGTGGGTCTTTAGGGCTGTCACAAATTCGGCGTTGGCGTCGGTTGCGCCAAAGTTGATCGTCCCCAGAGCCTGAACCACCGGGCGGATACTCCTGTAATCGGGGGAGTGACGCCCCCCCCAAGCTGCCAACTGGATGCTGGTCCCATTATCCGGAGGGCGCAATACGCCCTTGCCTACAAGGTCTCGATCATGCGTAAGTCAACACTTTCGGAACCTCCGCGCGCCTCAATGAGATCAATGGGTTGCAGGGTCCCAAACATATGACCGAAATCGACGATGAAGTTCCTGGAAGCCTTGAGTGCGTCCGCCTCGGAGGCAACCAGCAAGCCGTGTCTATGGTAGGGCCGCTTTGGATCGAAACCGGCCGAACGGCTAAGGCGGAACGAACGGCAGGTTTTCGGCTCCGCTCATTCCAAAGCCGCCATTCCGCTTTCGGCCAAGTTTGGACGTATCTTGTCGAGTTGGAAATGGCGGCTTCGGGTCGGCTCCAGCCAAGCCACGAACGCCCCGCAACCCGCGCCCCGACACCCCCGAAATCGCCGCCGGACCCTCCGCCGTCTGCCCAGCGCGCCATGACCCGTCCCCCGCAAGGTTGCCCGCCCCGCCGCGCCGTCCTATGGCCCGGACATGACCCACCCTTCCCCCGAAACCGAACTCCGCCGCCTGCTCGACGTGATGGCCGCCCTGCGCCACCCCGAGACCGGCTGCCCCTGGGACAAGGTGCAGGACTTCGCCACCATCGCCCCCTACACGATCGAGGAAGCCTACGAGGTCGCCGACGCCATCGCCCGCCGCGACTTCCCCGCGCTGGAAGACGAACTCGGCGATCTGTTGTTCCAGGTCGTCTACCACGCGCGCCTGGCCGAGGAAGAAGGCCGCTTCGCCTTCGCCGATATCGCCCGCGCGATCGCCGACAAGATGATCCGCCGCCACCCCCACGTCTTCAACGACGCAGCCGCGCGGGAGGCCGCCGCGCATGCCTCGGCGTGGGAGGCGCAGAAGGCGCAGGAGCGGCAGGCAAGGGCGGAGATCGGCACGCTCGCCGGCGTCCCCGCCGCCCTGCCCGCGCTCACCCGCGCCGAGAAGCTCACGAAGCGCGCCGCCCGCGTCGGCTTCGACTGGCCCGACCCGGCGGCGGTGCTCGACAAGCTGGAGGAGGAGGCGGAGGAACTGCGCGCCGAACTGCCGGGCGCCGATCCGGCACGGCTCGCCGACGAATTGGGCGACCTGCTGTTCGTGCTGGCCAATCTCGGCCGCAAGCTCGGGCTCGACCCGGAGGAATGCCTGCGCGGCGCCAACCGCAAATTCGCCCGCCGCTTCGGGCAGATGGAACAGGCGGCCGAGCGCGGCGGGCGCACCCTGGCCGAGCAGACCCTGGCGGAGATGGAAGCCGGCTGGCAGGCGGTGAAGGCGCGCGAACGCGGCACGTAACCCCTTGCCGCGGCGGCCACTCGGCGGGATCATCAGGCCATGACCTGGTCCCTCCTCGTGCGCGATCCTGCGACCGGCGCGCTCGGTGCCGCCGTCGCCTCCCGGTTCTTCGCCGTCGGCGCACTGACAATCGCAGTGGAGGGCGGCGTTGCCGCGCTCTCCACCCAGGCACTCGTGAACCCGATGTACGCGGTGCGCGCGATGCCCCGGCTGCGCGCCGGCGAAGACCCCGCTGCGGTGCTGGCCGCGCTGGTCAGCGCCGATGCGGGAGCCGACCAGCGGCAATTCCACATCCTCGATGCGCAGGGCCGGATCGCCCAGCACACCGGCGCCGGCTGCATCGCCTGGGCCGGATCGGTGCGCGGGGCCGATATTTCCGTCGCCGGCAACATGCTGGCCGGGCAGGCGGTGGTGGCAGCCACCTTGGACGCGTTCGCCGCCGCGACCGGCAGCCTGGCCGAGCGGCTGCTGAGCGCGATGGAGGCCGGCGAAGCCGCCGGCGGCGACAAGCGCGGCAAGCAGGCGGCGGCGCTGAAAATCTGCTCGCGCGATCCCTACCCGGACCTCGACCTGCGCGCCGACGACCACCCCGATCCGCTGGCGGAACTGCGGCGGCTGCACCGGATCAGCCTGGAACGCTCCGCGGTGTTCCGCCGCTTCCTGCCCGGTGCCGACAACGCCTGCGGCGTGTTCGACCGCACGGTGATCGAAGCGGCGATGGCGCGCGAGGCGCGTCCGCCGGGGACGTAGCCACCGACGACCGCTCGGCCGCGGCGCAACGCCGAACCGGTCGCCGTCCCCCTCAGCCCGCAGCGGGAAAATCGATCCGCACCCGCAGTCCGGGCCGGGCATCCTCGGCCGCCACCGCGGCCCCGTGCAGCTCCGCCACCGCCGCCACCATCGCCAGCCCCAAGCCGCTGCCCGGCGTCGTGCGGCTGTGTTCGGCGCGGAAGAAACGTTCGAAAATCCGGCCGCGTTCGGCCTCCGGCACCCCCGGTCCGTCATCGGCGACGGCGAGAACCATGCGCCCTGCGGTACGCTCCAGGATGAGCCGGATCGTGCAGCCGACGGGGCAATGGCGCAGCGCGTTTTCGATCAGATTCGCCAGCACCTGCGCCAACAGTTCCCGATCGCCGACGAGGGCGATCCCCGGCGTCGCATCGCACGCCAGGCGGTGGCCCGCCGCCTCGATCGCCGGCGCGTAGGCCTCGGCCACGGCGAGAACCAGTGCCGAAAGATCGACCGGGCGGAAGCGTGCCCGCGGCCCGCCCGCCTCCACCTGGGCGATGCGCAGCACGGCGGCGAAGGTCGCAAGCAGGGTCTCCGCCTCCGCCGCCGCGGCGTCCACCGCGGCGCGGTAGTCGGCCACCGTGTTCGCCTCGCTGCGGGCGGTATCGAGCTGCTGCAACAGCCGCGACAGCGGCGTGCGCAGATCGTGCGCCACGTCGGAGGACACCTGGCGCAGGCTCTCCATCAGTGCCGCGATGCGGTCCAGCATGCGGTTGAGCGTCCCGGCCAGCCGGTCGAGATCGTCACCCACCCCGCTCACCGGAATGCGCCGCCGCAGGTCGCCCTGGATGATCGCCTCCGCGGTGCGGCCGATCGCATCCACCCGTTGCAGGAAGCCGCGGCTCAACACGAGCCCGCCGCCGATCCCGAGCAGCACGACGAGGCCGGTCGCCCAGGCGAAGGCGCCGAGGATCGCCGTCTCCGCATCCGCCGCCCGGCCCAGATCGTCGCCCACCGCCAGCAGCACGCCGCCGCCGAGCCCGGTCACCAGCGCCCGCACCCGTTCGGGGTTTTCGCCTTTCTGCTCCGCCTCGCCGCGGCCCTGGCCCAGGGTGACGTCGATCCAGCCCGGCCGCGCGGCAAGCCACGGCAGGGCACCGGCGAGGCGACGCCCGTCGGCCGCCTGCAGCCGATACACCAGGGTTCCGGCGCCGCGCTCGCTCAGCCGCACGTCGTCGAGGACCCGGCCCAGGCCGTCCACCCGCGCCTCGGCCACCAGGGAGGCGGTCTCGGCGCGGATGCGTACCCGCATCTGCCGGTCGAGCGCCCCCTGCGCGATCCAGAACACCACGCCGCCGAGCAGCACCGAAGACAGCGCGAACAGCAGCACATAGAGCGCGAGCAGCCGGAAGCTCGCGCTGCGCCAGAGGCGCGGCTCAGGCCACGGGATCGGGCGCACGAAGGATGTAGCCGGCGCCGCGCACGGTATGGATCAATTCGGGGTCGCCGCCGCGATCGAGCCGGCCGCGCAGCCGGCAGATATGCGTATCGACCACGTTGGTGATCGGATCGAAATGGAAATCCCAGACCTGCTCCAGCAGCATGGTGCGGGTGACGACCTGGCCGGCATGGCGCAGCAGCACTTCCAGAAGCTGGAACTCGCGCGGCTGCAGCGGAATGCGCGCGCCGCCGCGGGTGACGCTGCGCTGCGCCAGGTTCATCTCGAGATCGGCGATCCGCAAAGCCGCGGGGGCCTCGCGCAACGGCGGGCGGCGCGCGAGCGCCTGCAGCCGGGCGAGCAGCTCGGCGAAGGCGAACGGCTTCACCAGGTAGTCGTCGCCACCGGCTTCCAGCCCCTCCACCCGATCTTCGAGCCCGGCGAGCGTGGTGAGGAACAGCACCGGCGTCTTCACCCCGGCGGCGCGCAGGGTGCGCACCACGGAGAGCCCGTCCAGTCCCGGCAGGCGACGGTCCACCACCAGTGCGTCGTAGCCGGCGTCATCGGCCAGGAACAGGCCGTCGCGGCCGGTGGCGGCGTGATCGGCGACGTGGCCGTGCTGGGACAGGCCGCGCAGGATGTAGCCGGCGGTCGCTTCGTCGTCCTCGATGACCAGCAGTCGCATCGTCGCGTGCCTCGTTGGGGAGCGGTACCGGGGCGGCCGGGATGACGGCCGCCCCGGCCGGTGGGGAGGGATATGGGCGCGGCGCCGCCCGCGGACGAGGCCGCGCCGTCGGCGCGTCCGCCGACCGGTCAGCGCGACCTTCCGCATTTCGGACCATATGGCGGCCAATCTCCGCGGACCGGATGACCGGTCCGGCGGGATTGAGACGGATGTCCGTCCGCTGCCGGGACCACGAAAATATCCACCGGGGAAATATCCGCCGGCCGCCACAACGCGCCTGACGGGATGGTGGTCGCTGCGCCACCGCTCGCCGGGCACCATGGCAAGGGCCCGGACCCTTCGGACCAATGATGACCGCGGTTGGGACGGTCGCCGCGCCGATCGTACGGCTGGCAAAATCGCAAGGATTCTACCACGGAGGAAGAAAGCGAGGGCCACGGAGGGCCACAGGAGTCGGAGCGGTTGGTTCGAGCGCGGCTCTATGGCGTCGCGATCGATCGGTCAGTTCCCCGGCCATCGCCAACGGCACTAACTCCTGTGGCCCTCCGTCGTTCCTCCGTGATGAAAGAACTTGCTGGATCGCGGAGGCACAAGCCCTGTCGCCAGCCCGCGGTTCCGATCGGCAGCCAGCTCACGAGACAGCCCCACGACGCCACGAAATTTCGGAAAGTCCGGCTCAGAACAGAGAATATCCCCCGTCGATCACGAAACTGTCCCCGGTGTGGTAGGCCGACGCGTCGCTCATGAGATACACCGCGATGCCGCCGAAATCGGATCCCGTCCCCCAGCGCCGCATCGGGATGCGCGGCATGACGTTGCCGTGGAATTTCGGATTGCCGACGGCGTTCGCGGTCATGTCGGTCTCGATCCAGCCCGGCAGGATCGCGTGGGCGCGGATGCGATGGCGGGCGAATTCCACCGCCATGGCGCGCACCATGGAGATCATCGCCCCCTTGCTGGCGGCGTAATGTTCCGACCGCGGCGCCGCCTCGATCGCGGCGAGCGAGGCGGTGCCGACCAGCACGCCCCCCTCCCCGCGGTGCACCATGTGCTTCGCCGCGGCGCGGAAGGTGTAGAATGCGCCGTGCAGATTGACCCGCAGCACGCGGTTCCATTCCTCGGTCGTCATGTCGAGGAAGGAAGAAAGCCCCCGCCCGCTCACCCCGGCATTGGCGAAACAGCCGTCGACCCGGCCCAGCGTCTCGACCGTGCGCGCGAACGCGGCGGCGACGGCGGTTTCGTCGCCGACGTCGCAGGCGAGTGCCAGGACGCGCCGGCCGGTGCGTTCCAACTCGACGCGCGCGGCCTCGTTCTTGGCCGCGCTGGTGCCCCAGATGGCGATGTCGGCGCCGGCCTCGGCCAGGGAGCGCGCCATACCGAGGCCGATGCCGGAATTGCCGCCGGTGACGAGCGCGACCTTGCCGGCAAGATCGAACGGGCCCGGCACCGGCCTAGCCCCCCAGCCGGTAGAAGCTGCGCACCGTGCCGGAGAACAGCGCCGCCTTCTCCGCCGCCGAGGCGCCCGCGGCCAGGCGCTTGAACGCGTTCCAGCCGACCGCGTAGCTGTAGGATCCCTTGTCCACCGGGAAATTGCTTTCGAACATGCAGCGCGCAACGCCGAACGCGGCGATGGTGGTCTCGATATAGGGCTTCCAGGCCGCGGCCAGTGCCTCCGACCCCAGCGGCTCGGCCTGCGTCTCGAACCCGTAGCCGTTGATGCGCATCCCGAGCCCGCCGAGCTTCACATGCACGTTGGGGCACGTCGCCAGCTCGCGGATCGACGTCTCCCAGGCGGCGAACACCTCTTTCTGCTTGCCGGCGTAGCGGCCGATGCCGAGCGGGCCGCCCACGTGATCGAGCACGATGCGCGCGCCGGGAAAGGCACGGGCGAGCGCCGTCAGCTCCGGGATCTGCGGGTGGTACAGCCAGGCGTCGAACGTCAGGTCCATCGCGGCGAGCTTCGCGAACCCCTCGCGGAAGGCGGCCGTGCCCATCAGCTCGGCGGGCGCCGGATTGCCGGGGTTCAGCATCACCGGATCGGCGTCCCAGGCGGTGATGTGGCGGATGCCGCGGAACCGGTCGCCGCCGGCGCGCAGATGCGCCTCCAGCACCGCTTCCACGCGCGCGCCGAGCGCCAGGTTGGCGTGGCCGACGATGCCGGCGCAGATGCGGGTGGGGCCGTAGCCGCCGGAGGCGCTCATCGCCGCTACGCCGTTGACGAATTCCGTCTCGCCGACCGGGCGCAGCTCCTCCGGCCCGTGCGCGCGGTGGAAGGCGCGGCACTGGATGAACACGGTATCGGTGATGCGGTGGCCGCTGTTGAGGTCGGCCAGCAGCTCGTCCAGCAAATAGCGCCAGCCGCCGCGGTCCCACAGATGATGGTGCGGATCGACGATCGGCAGGTCCGGCTCCAGCGCCGGCTCGACCTTGCGGGCGAGCCAATCCTCGCGGACGGCAAGGTAGTGCGACGAGCCTTGGGCGGTGCTGCTCATGTGACGATCCTCCGTGGCCGGCCTATGCTAGCCGCCCGACGCCGTAGCCCCAAGAGGCCGCGGCGATGCACGAGAGGGCCGCCCGATGACCGCGATCGATCCCATTCCGTATTCCGATGCGAAACTGCGCCGCATCCTGTCTTCGGTGCGCACGGTCGCGCTGGTCGGTGCGTCGTCGAACTGGAACCGGCCGAGCTATTTCGTGATGAAATACCTGCAAGGCAAGGGCTACCGGGTGATCCCGGTGAATCCCGGCCTCGCCGGACAGGAACTGCTGGGCGAGCGCGCCTATGCCTCGCTGCGCGACATCCCGGACAGGATCGACATGGTCGATATCTTCCGTGCCTCCGACCAGGTGGGGCCGATCGTGGACGATGCGATCGCGATCGGGGCAAAAATCGTGTGGATGCAGCTCGGCGTGCGCAACGACGCAGCCGGCGCGCGCGCGGAAGCGGCCGGGCTGGAGGTGGTGATGAACCGCTGCCCGAAGATCGAGTTCGGCCGGCTCGGCGGCGAACTGTCCTGGGGCGGGGTCAATTCCGGCATCATCCGCAACCAGCCGGCCGAGCCGCCGACCGCACGCCCCCCGCGCGCGGACGCGCCGCCGTCCACCACCATCACCTACGGCTTCGAGACCCGCGCGGTGCACGCGGGCGCGTCGCCCGATCCCACCACCGGGGCGCGCATCACGCCGATCTACCAGACCGCTGCCTATGTGTTCCAGGACGCCGACCACGCCGCGTCATTGTTCAACCTGCATAATTTCGGATACATCTACAACCGCCTGTCCAATCCGACGGTCGCCGTGCTGGAAGAACGGGTGGCAAGCCTGGAAGGCGGGCGCGCCGCGCTCGCCGCCGCGTCCGGCCACGCGGCGCAGTTCCTGGTATTCGCCACCCTGCTGGAGCCGGGCGACGAATTCCTCGCCAGCCGCAACCTCTACGGCGGGTCGCTGACCCAGTTCGGCCTGTCGTTCAGGAAACTGGGCTGGACCTGCCATTTCGTCGATCCGCACGATCCGGAGAATTTCCGCGCCGCGCTGACCCCGCGCTGCAAGGCGATCTTCGTCGAAAGCCTGGCCAACCCGGGCGGCGTGATCGTCGATCTGGAAGCGGTCGCCAAGGTCGCGCATGACGCGGGGATTCCGCTGATCGTCGACAACACGCTGGCGACGCCGTACCTGTGCCGCCCGTTCGAGTGGGGGGCCGACATCGTCACCCACTCCACCACCAAGTTCCTCGACGGGCACGGCAATTCCCTGGGCGGGATCATCGTCGAGTCCGGCCGCTTCGACTGGGCGGCCGGCGGCCGGTTCCCATCATTGACCGAACCCGAACCCGCCTATCACGGCCTCCGCTTCTACGAGAATTTCGGCGACTTCGCCTTCACCACCAAGGCGCGCGCGGTCGGCCTGCGCGATTTCGGCCCCACCATGGCGCCGATGAACGCCTTCCTCACCATCACGGGCATCGAAACCTTGCACGTGCGGATGGAGCGCCACTGCGCCAACGCCCAGGCGGTGGCCGCGCATCTGGCGGCGCATCCCGCGGTCGCCTGGGTCTCCTACGCCGGGCTGGACTCCAGCCCCTACCACGCGCTCGCGCAGCGCTACCTGCCGCGCGGGGCGGGCGCGGTGTTCACCTTCGGCGTCAAGGGCGGCTATGCCGCAGGGGTGAAGCTGGTGGAGGGGGTGCGGCTCTTTTCCCACCTCGCCAATATCGGCGACACCCGCAGCCTGATCCTGCATCCCGCCTCCACCACCCATCGCCAGCTTTCCGACGAGCAGCGGGAGGCGGCCGGCGCGGGGGCCGACGTGATCCGCCTCTCGATCGGGCTGGAAACCGCGGCCGATCTGATCGCCGATCTGGATCAGGCGCTGGCTGTTACGGTATGATCGGCCTTACCGGAGGGGCAACCACGGTCAACGGGAGCGCGCGGCATGGCTATCGCATCGTTCGAGAAAGAATGGCAGACCATCAAGAGCAATTTCGAGAAGGCAACGGCCAAGAAGAAGCCGAGCGAGAAGTTCCTCGGCCTGTTCAACAAAAGCTCCGGCATGACGCCGGCGTCGCGCAAGCTCGACCAGGCGATCGCCAGCGAGGACAAGGCCGAGGCCGACAAGGCGCTGGCCGACTTCGACCGGGTCGGCAGCGCCTACCAGCAGGTGCTGGGCAAGGCCGCCGCGGCGGAGACCGACAAGACGGTCGTCGCCGAGACCAAGGTCATGATCGGCGAGATCACCGGGTTGCAGAAGGAGGCCGGGGAGACGGTCGAGAAGGTCGGCGCCGTCAAGCGGGTCGGCACCCTCGCCCAATGGGCCGCGCAGATGAAGAACAAGGCGCTGGGCGCGCGCATCACCGACTACGCCAAGCGCACCCATAACGACGACCTGCTGCTGTTCCTCGGCACCATGGTCAAGAAGGACTACTCGACGAAGACGTACGATACTTTCGTCAAGCCCGGCTCGAAATACGAGATCAACATCGACGATACCCTGCGCAGCAAGTTCGATCCCGCGAACCTGCGCGCGGCGCCCTGGGGCGATGCCACCAGCGTCGTGATCGACCTGTTCAACAACAACATCATCAACAAGCTGATGTAGCCGCGGGCGGGCGCCGCGGGACCGGATCCCGGTCCCGCGGCGCCCGCGCCCGCGCTATGCGGCGCGGCGCATCCCGCCGCGCCGCCGGTTGCGCGCCGCCCGCGGCGCCGGCGCCGTGTCGTTGGCCGCCGAGCGCGCCGGCGCCGGCGGGGAGCCGGGGGCGAGGCCGATCGCCGTCCCCGTCATCCGCTCGATCGCCCGCAGCACGCTGCGCTCGGAGGCGTCGCAGAGCGAAATCGCGACCCCGCTCGCCCCGGCCCGGGCGGTGCGGCCGATCCGATGCACGTAGTCCTCGGCCTGCATCGGCAGGTCGAAATTGATCACGTGCGACACGCCCGTGACGTCGATGCCACGCGCGGCGATGTCGGTCGCCACCAGCACCCGGGCCCGCCCGGAGCGGAACCGGTCGAGCGCACGCACCCGCTGCGGCTGGCTCTTGTTGCCGTGCAGCGCGCTGACCGCGACGCCGCCCGTCTCCAGGGCCAGCGCCACCCGGTCGGCGCCGTGCTTGGTGCGGGTGAACACGATCACCCGCTCCATCGCCGGATCGTCGAGCAGCCGCCCGAGCAGCGCCCGCTTGCCGGCGGTATCGACGAAATGCACCAGTTGCTCGATCTTCGGGATGGTCGCCGGCGCCTGGGCGATGGCGACCCGCACCGGATCACGCAGCAGGCCTTCCGCCAGCTTCGCCACTTCCGGCGGCATGGTGGCCGAGAACAGCGCCGACTGGCGGCTCGCCGGCAGGGCAGCCACGATGCGGCGGATGTCGCGGATGAAGCCGAGGTCGAGCATGCGGTCCGCCTCGTCGAGCACGAAATGCCGCACCAGGTGCAGCTTCAGCTCCCCGGTGGACAGCAGGTCGCAGATCCGCCCGGGCGTGCCGACGACGATATCGACACCGGGGCGCATCCGCTGCACCTGGGCATGGCGCGAGCAACCGCCGAGGATGGCGGTCAGGCGGAAGCGCTGGCCCTCGCCGAACGAGCGCAGGCTTTCCTCGATCTGCAACGCGAGTTCCCGCGTCGGCGCCAGGATCAGGGCGGTCGTGGTCTGCGGCTGCGGCCGGCTCGGCGTGGTGGCGAGGTGCTGCAGCAGCGGCAGGCCGAACGCCGCGGTCTTGCCGGAGCCGGTCTGGGCGACGCCGAGCAGGTCGCGGCCGGACAGGAGCGCCGGGATGGCGCCGGACTGGATGGGGGTGGGGGTATGAAAGCCCTGACGGTCGAGGGCCGCCAACAGGGACCCGGCAAGGCCGAGTTCGACGAAATTCGATGACACGATAAGATAAGCTCCAGCGCCACCGCGGGCCAAAGCCCGGGAGCCGCGCCTGATGGTCCGCCGGCCCGCGCGACGTTGGGGCGAACGAGGATGAGGGAGCGCTTCGCGCAGGGCGGACCAGGACGGCCGGCACCCATCACGCGATCACGAAACGCAAGCGGCATATAGCCGAAAGGCGGCGCCGGCGCAAGGGGCGTGTTGCACTGCGGCAAAGGGCCGCCCCCTCCCCCGGCCTTGGTCCGCTTCGCGGCCCAAGCCCGCCAGGGGAGGGGAGAAGAGGCGCGGCTAGCCGACGATCCGCGCCACTTCGTCCGGCCCCTTGCGCACCAACGCCTCGTAGTCGCTCAGCAGCGTCTCGCTGATCTGGCCCGGGGTGAACGACAGCTCCCGGCGATCTCGCGCACCGGGGTCACCTCCGCCGCCGTGCCGGCCAGGAACACCTCGGTCGCCCGCTTCATCTCCTCCGGCCGGATCGGCCGCTCGACCACCTTCATCTGCCGGTGCCTGCGCCAGCGCCATCACCGAGCGGCGGGTGATGCCGTCCAGGAAGCAATCCGGCGTCGGCGTGTGCAGCTCGCCGTCGATCACGAAGAAGATGTTCGCCCCGGTCGCTTCCGCCACCAGGCCGCGCCAGTCCAGCATCAGCGCGTCGGCGAAGCCCTCCGCCTCCGCCTTGTGCTTCGACAGCGTGCCGATCATGTAGAGGCCGGTGGCCTTGGCCGCGGTCGGCGCGGTCTCCGGCGACGGGCGCTTCCACTCCGCCATCCCGAGCCGGATGCCCGGCCATCCGGTCGGCGCCGAAATAGCTCGGCCACGGCCAGGCCGCGATCGCCAGATGGATGGTGGTGTGCTGCGCCGAGACCGCCAGCATCTCCGTGCCGCGCCAGGCGATCGGGCGCACGTAGGCGTCGGTCAGGTTGTTCGCCGCAGCGCCTCGTAGCAGGCGGCGTCGATCTGCTCGGCGGTGAAGGGGATATCGAAGCCCAGGATGCGGCCGGAGTTGATCAGCCGGTCGGTATGATCGCGCAGCCGGAAGATGTGCCCGCTATAGGCCCGTTCGCCTTCGAACACGGCGACTGGCATAATGCAGCCCATGCGACAGCACGTGCAGCTTCGCCTCCCGCCACGGCACCAGGGCGCCGTCCCACCAGATCCAGCCGTCACGGTCGTCGAAAGGAACCAGCGCCATGGGAGCGATCCTCGCAATTTTGTTGCTCTAACCAGACCCAGAGTATAATACCTGCCCATATACGTCAATAACTCTGCCGGAAACCCAAGGAATGCCTGCCATGCCCGACCCGATGGGCGCCGCCTCCCGACGATCCCCCTCCCGCAGCGGTTCGGCTGCCCGGTCGGGCGCGTCCGCATGAGCGCCGCACACCGCCCGGCGCCGCCGCCGCCCGAGCCGAACACCCGCAGGCCGCCGGCGCCGGCCTCCTGTTCCTGCGCGAGGAGGAAATCCGGCTCGCCCAGGACCTGCTGTTCTTCGCCTATCGCGACTTCACCAACGCCGCCGACGTGATCCTGGACGAGCTCGGCCTCGGCCGCGCGCACCACCGCGCGCTGCACTTCATCGGCCGCAACCCGGGCATCACCGTCTCCGACCTGCTCGGCCATCCTGCGCATCACCAAGCAGAGCCTGGCCCGGGTGCTCGGCGCGCTGGTGGAGCAGGGCTATGTCGCGCAGGCGCCCGGCAACGCCGACCGCCGCCAGCGGCTGCTGACGCCTCACCCCGGCCGGCGCGGCGCTGGAACGCCGGCTTGTTCGAGCGCCAGCGCGACCGCCTCGCCGGCGCCTACCGCGAGGCAGGCGCGGCCGGCGGTCGACGGCTTCCGCCGGGTGATGCGCGCGATCATGGACGAATCGGCGCGCGCCTATCTGGACCGCGCGGACGCTCCGTCCGGCCGGCCCGACGCGCCCTGACCCGGGCCGATGGCGCGAGGACGCGCATATCCTCGTCGTCGATGACGACGCGCGGCTGCGCGCGCTGCTCTCGCGCTACTTGGCCGAGCATGGGTTCCGGGTCACCACCGCGGCCAACGCCGCCGAAGCGCGCGCCCGGCTGCGTTCGCTCAGCCCCGACCTCGTGGTGCTCGACGTGATGATGCCGGGGGAAAACGGCCTCGACCTCACCACCGCCCTGCGTGCCGAGCCGGCGGGCGAACTGCCGGTGCTGCTGCTCACCGCGCGCGGCGCGCCGGAAGACCGCATTGCCGGCTTCGAGGCCGGGGCCGACGACTACCTCGGCAAGCCGTTCGAACCGCTGGAGCTGGTGCTGCGGATCAAGGCGCTGCTGCGCCGGGCCGCCCCCCCTGCCCTCATTCCCAACGCGGCGCCGGTTGCGCTCGGCCCGCTGGTCTTCGACCCTGCGCGCGGCGAGCTGCGCGGGTCGGCCGGGCCGGTGCGGCTGACCGGTGGCGAAGCCGCCCTGCTCGCCGCCTTCGCCCGCCAGCCCAACGAGGTGCTGTCGCGCGAGACGATCGCCGCCGCCCTCGGCACCGACGAGGCCGGCGAACGCGCGATCGATGTGCAGGTCACAAGGCTGCGCCGCAAGATCGAGCCCGACCCGCGCGAACCGCGCTTCCTCCATACGGTGCGCGGACGCGGCTACGTGTTGAAGCCGGGGGCCTGAGTGGGCCTTCCGCTGCCGTTCAACCGGGCGCTCAAGCGCGTGCTGCCGCGCTCGCTGCTCGGGCGCAGCCTGCTGATGATCCTGGTGCCGCTCGTGCTGCTGCAGGCGGTGGCGCTGCAGATACTACTACGGCAGTCACCTCAACCTTGTGTACCGCCGCCTGTCGGACAGCCTGGCCGGCGAGATCAACTTCGCCCTCGAACTGGTCCGCCGCGATCCCGACCCGGCCCACCGCGCCTGGGTCATCGGCATGGCGCAGCGGGAGTTCGGCGTGACGATGCGGCTGGAACCCGGGGCGGTGCTGCATCACACCGGCACCATGGTGAACGTGCTCGGACCGATGGACGACGACCTCGACGCAGCACTGCGCCAGACGTTGCGTGGCCGGTACAACATGGATTGGACCTACGACCCTGAGGCGGTGCTGATCCGGGTGCAACTGCCGGACGGGGTGATGGACATCCTGGCGCCGCGCAAGCGGGTGGACCTCGGCACCATCTGGCTGTTCGTGGCCTGGCTGGTCGGCACCTCGGCGCTGCTGTTCGGCATCGCGGCCCTGTTCATGCGCAACCAGGTGCGCGGCATCCGTCGCCTGGCGGACTCGGTGGAAGCGTTCGGGATCGGCCGCGACCCCGGGCCGATCCACCCCGAAGGCGCGGTGGAGGTGCGCCGCGCCGCGACCGCGTTCAACCGCATGCAGGAACGCATCCGCCGCTTCCTCACCCAGCGCACCGAAATGCTCGCCGGCGTGTCGCACGACCTGCGCACGCCCCTCACCCGCATGCGCCTCGCGCTCGCGATGCTGCCGGCGCGCCCGGAAGACGCCGAGGACATCGCCGAGATCACCGCCGACGTCGCCGAGATGGAACGGATGATCGAGGCCTACCTCGCCTTCGCCCGCGGCGAGGGCACCGAACAGGCGGAACCCGCCGATCTCGCCATTCTGCTCGAAGAAGTCGCCGCCGACGCCCGCCGCGCCGGCGCGGTCGTGACGGTGGACGTACCGGCCAGCCTGGTCCTGCGCCTGCGCGCCGATGCGGTGCGCCGGGCCCTGACCAACCTGGTCGACAACGCGCGCCGCCACGCCCGGCACGTCGCGCTGGCCGCCGCGCCGATGGGCGGACGCAACGTGCTGGTGACGGTCGACGACGACGGCCCGGGCATCCCCCCGGAACGCCGGGAAAGCGTGTTCCGCCCGTTCGAAAGTGACAGCGCCGGCGGCACCGGCCTCGGCCTCACGATCGCCCGCGACATCGTGCGCGCCCATGGCGGCGAAATCACGCTGGAGGACAGCCCGTTGGGGGGCTTGCGGGCACGTATCCGCCTGCCGGTGTGAGCGGTCGGCAGCGAGGCCGTGCCGGCCGCGGCGCCTACCCGAACCAAGCGAAGCCGCCGGCCAGGGCCGCCGCCAGCGCGGCCAGCGGAATTGCCCGCCGCCAGCCGGCGAGCCGCGGCGGCGGCACGTCCGCGGGCAGACGTTTGCGCCCCGTGAGCATCGGGCGCACCAGGTTCTGACCCTTGGCCAGCGCATAGACGCCGATCACCGCCACGTGCAGCGCCACCGCGGCGACGATCACCTGGAACAGGAGCGTATGCAGATCGGTCAGCAGATTGGCAAACCAGGCGGGCATGCTATCGGTGAACGGCCCCTGGTCCGCCACGTCGTTGTTGACCAGCACGCCGCTCATGCATTCGGCCAGCAGCAGACCGAGCAGGGCCAGCACCATCCACCCGCCGGCCGGGTTGTGCCCCGCCTCGTGGTCCGGCTCGCGGACGAATACGTGCCGCAGGTGCCGCCATGCGGCGCGGGGGGAGGCGAGGAACCGGGCGAAGCGCGCGGTTTCGCTGCCCGCAAGCCCCCAGAACAGCCGGAACAGCACGAGGCCGAGCAGGATCGTGCCGGCCAGCACATGCCAGTCCATCCAGTTCCAGCGCTCGGTCACCCACAGCGCGAGCACCAGCGCCGCCGTCAGCCAGTGCCCCAGACGCACCGGCAGGTCCCACACGCGCACGGTGCGGAACGGGGACAGGCTCACGTGGCGGTGCGCATCTGGCCGAGCCGGAGCAGGCTGATCACCGTCGCCACCCCGGCCGCCGCCGCGCCCACGCCGAGCGCCATCCGCACGCCGCCGGCGACCCCGCTCCCCGCCGCGCCGGACAGGCCGAAGGTCAGCGCCACCAGCGCGCTGCCGATCGTCTGGCCGAGCAGGCGGGCGGTGGAGAGCATGCCGCTCGCCCCGCCGCTGCGTTCGGGCGGCGCGGCGCCGAGCAGCAGGCGGTTGTTGGGCGACTGGAAGAAACCGAAGCCGAAGCCGCACACCGCCATGCGCCATCCGACGTTCAGCCAGCCGGCATCGACCGGCAGGGTGAGCAGCAGCACCATCCCCACCGTCATCACCCCGAGCCCCATCGCCCCCAGCAGCGCCGGCGCCGAGCGATCGGACAGCCGCCCGGCGATCGGCGCCACTATCACGACGATGGCGGGCCAGGGCGTCATCAGCAGCCCGGTGGCGATCTGCGAGCGGTGGCCCACGTCCTCGAACAAAAACGGCAGCGCCACATAGGCGAGCGTCTGCGCCATGAAGGAGCAGATGGAGGTGCCGACCGAGAGCGCAAATACCGGCCGGCGGAACAGATCGACCGGAAGCAGCGGCGCGGTCATGGCGCGCGCGCGGTTGATAAGGATCAGCCCGAACACCACCGCTCCGGCGATCTCGGCCGCGCCCAGCCAGGGATTTTCCCCGCGGCCCATCTCATCGACCGCGATCATCAGCAGGCCGAGCGAGGCGGCGTTCAGCAGCGCGCCGGCCAAATCGAACCGATTGCCCGACCGCGGCGTGGCCGGCAGCACCCGTGCCCCATACCACAGCGCGATCATCCCGAGCGGCACGTTGACCGCGAACAGCCAGTGCCAACTCGCCACCGACAGAATCGCCGCCGCGATCGAGGGGCCGGTGGCGGAGGCGACGGCGACGATGAAGGCGTTGAATCCGATCCCCCGCCCGAGTTGGTCGCGCGGGTAGATGAAACGGACCAGCGCGGTGTTCACGCTCATGATGCCGGCGCCGCCGAAGCCCTGCACCACGCGCGCGACGACCAGCACCGGCAGCGAGCCGGACAGCGCGCAGGCGCCGGAGGCGGCGGTGAACACCAGGAGCCCGGTCCAGTAGACCCGCTTGTAGCCGATGATGTCGCCGAGGGCCGCACAGGCGAGCAGGGAGACGGTGACCGCGAGCTGATAGGCGTTCACCACCCAGATCGAGGCCGCCGGCGTCGCGTGCAGCTCCTGCGCGATGGTCGGCAGGGCGATGTTGGCGATCGCCGAATCGAGCACCGACATCGCCACCGCGATCGCGATGGTGGTCATGGCGCGCCATCGCTCGGCGGACGGCAGGCCGTCGCCCGGCGGAAGCCCGGGCAGATGGGGGGGCGGCGAAACGGGATTCGCGGGGGCGGTCGACGTGGGGGCGGAAGGCATCGGCCCAGCTTGACCGGCCTCGGCGAGCGCAACAAGCTACGTTTCCATGCCCCTGCCCCAGCACACAACGCACATCCGCCCCGAGTGGATCGATTCCAACGGGCACATGAACCTCGCCTATTACGTCGTGGTGTTCGACCAGGCGACGGATGCGGTGTTCGACGCGCTCGGGATCGGCAACGCCTATCGGGCGGCGAGCGGCAATTCCTGCTTCGTCGCCGAGGCCCACACCCTGTACGAGCGCGAGGTGACGGAGGGCGAGCCGGTCCTGGTCGCGACACGGCTGCTCGCGGTCGATGCCAAGCGGCTGCATTTCGTGCACGAGATGCGCCACGCGCGCAGCGGCGAGCGGGTGGCGCTGCACGAGCTGCTGTGCCTGCACATCGACATGCGCGAACGCCGCACCGCCCCCTGGCCGCCCGCGCAGCACGCGGCGCTGGAGGCCGCGGTCGCGGCCGAGTCCGTGCTGCCGACGCCGCGCGGGGTCGGCCGGCGGGTCGGCCAGAAGCCGGACAAGCGGGCGGGCTGAGAGTTTGTGAAAGAATGCCCGTCAACCGCCATGACCGCTGGGAAACGCGAGCAATTACAACGGGTATTCTTTCACAAGTTCGATCGCTTTTCACGCTCTTGAGGGCTGCCGGTTGTCGCCGGCGGCGCGCGGCGCCAGACTGATCCCCGGACACAGCCGGCCACCGGCCGCGACGCAAGGAGGAAGACGGGCCATGGAACGACGGATAGCGGTGGTCGGCGCCGGCGCGGTCGGCGGCTACGTCGGCTCGGGCCTGGCCGCGGCCGGCCACGACGTCACCCTGATCGACCCCTGGCCTGCCCATGTGGAGGCGATCCGCGCCGGGGGCATGCGCCTCTCCGGCATGACCGAGGCGGAAACCCGCACCGTGCGCGTGCCCGCCCTGCACCTGACCGAGGTGCAGGCGCTCGCCCGCCAGCGCCCGATCGACATCGCCTTCGTCGCCGTGAAATCCTACGACACCGAATGGGCGACCCTGATGATCGCCCCCTATCTGTCGGCGGCCGGCGTGGTGGTCTCCCTGCAGAACTGCATCAACGAGGAGCGCATCGCCGCCCTGGTCGGCTGGGGCCGCACCATGGGCACCGTGGTGAGCGGCGGCCTCGCGCTCGATCTCTATGAGCCCGCACATATTCGCCGCACCATGGCGAAGCTGCCCGGCCGCACCTGCCTTTACGTGGGCGAGCCGAGCGGGCGGGTCACCGCGCGCGCCCGCGCGCTGGCGGCGCTGCTGAGCGCTGTCGACGGGACGCATGCCACCGACGATCTGTGGGGCGAGCGCTGGACCAAGCTCTGCGTCAACGGGATGCGCAACGGCGTGTCCGCCGCTACCGGCATGGGCGGCAACGAACGCGACCGTCACGATGCGGTGCGCCGGGTGTGCATCCGGCTCGGTGCCGAATTGGTGCGGGTCGGGCGCGCGCTCGGCTTCCGGGTGGGCAAGGTGGGCGCGCTCGACCCCGAGGCGCTCGCCCGCGCCGGCGACGGCGATCCGACAGCGCTGGCCGACGTGGAGCGGCTGATGCTGGCCGGCACCACCGGCGAGGCGCGCAGCGACCTGCAGCGGCCGTCGATGGCGCAGGACATGGCCAAGGGGCGGCGCACCGAAATCGAGTTCATGAACGGCTTCATCGCCGCCAAGGCCGAGGAGGCCGGCGTGCCCGCCCCGACGCACGCACGCCTGACCGAGGTCGTGAAGCAGGTCGAACGCGGGACCTTGCGTCCCGATCCGTCGAATGTCCTGTGGAACTGACGACCGCGGCGGCGGCTCGGGATTTTTCGCGCCGGCCGATCGCAGCAGGCGCACGGTAATGGATTGAGATCATGAGTGTACAGAAAGAGGGGAAGGCGATCACGCCGCCCGATATCGCGGCGCGGAAAGGCGGCGTGAAGCTGGTCTGCCTCACGGCCTACACGACGCCGATGGCCCGGCTCGTCGATGGGCAGTGCGACGTCGCGCTGGTCGGCGACAGCGTCGGGATGGTGCTGCACGGCCTGCCGTCCACGCTCGGCGTCACGCTCGAGATGATGATCCTGCACGGCCGGGCGGTGCGGCGCGGGCTGGAACGGGCGCTGATGGTGGTCGACCTGCCGTTCGGCAGCTACGAGGCCGGGCCGGCGCAGGCCTTCGCCGCCGCCGCGCGGGTGATGGCGGAAACCGGCTGCGCCGCGGTGAAGCTGGAAGGCGGTACGGCGATGGCCGAGACGATCCGCTTCCTCACGGAGCGCGGCATCCCGGTCATGGGGCATATCGGGCTGACCCCGCAGGCGGTGCACGCGCTCGGCGGCTACAAGGTCCAGGGCCGCGGCGCGGCGGGCGCACGGGTCCTGGCCGACGCCGCCGCGGTTGCCGACGCCGGCGCCTTCGCCGTGGTGCTGGAGAAGCTGCCGACGGCGCTGGCCGGCCGGATCACGGCGGAGATCGCCATCCCGACCATCGGCATTGGCGCCGGGGCCGCCTGCGACGGACAGATCCTGGTGGTGGACGACATGCTGGGCATGTTCGCCGACTTCCGGCCGAAATTCGTCCGTCGCTACGCCGAGCTGGGTCGGGACGCCGGGACGGCGATCGCCGCCTACGCACGCGATGTGCGCGAGGGCCACTTCCCCGCCGCCGAACATGGCTTCGCCGACGCGACGCAACCGGCCACCCCCCGGAGCTGACAGCGCGGAGCAACCGTGCCCGGGCGCCGTCCGGGAGGCCCGGAACGTGTGACAGCACGCGCGCGCGCGCCTAGACTACCCGCCTTGGCAAAGGGGGCAGGACGATGTTCACGATCCGACCCGGGGGGGCGATCCTCGGGGCCACCATCGAGGGGCTCGATGCGGCGCAGCCGATCGCGCCCGGCGATTTCGCCCGGTTGCTGATCGCGCTCGGCCGCCACGGCGTGCTGCGCCTGCCCGACCAGCATCTGGACGATGCGCAGTTGCGCGCCTTTTCCGAGCGCTTCGGCGAGATCCAAGGCTCGGTGGCGAAGGAGGCGGAAGCGGGACGCGCGGTGCCGGAAGTCGGCACCCTGTCCAACATTCGCGAGGGCGGGCGCTACATCGGCTTCCCCGACGCCGGCCAGGACTGGCACACCGACATGTCCTACCGCGACGTGATGGGGTTCGTGAACGTGCTGTACGGCGTGGTCATTCCGCGCCGCGACGGCCGCGCCCTCGGCGGCACCGAGTTCGCCAACATGCACGCGGCGTACGACGCGCTGCCGGCCGAGCTGCGCGACCGCCTCGCCGCCGCCACCGTGACGCATGATTTCAACCGGGTACTGGGAGAACGCCCGCCGCAACGGCGCCGATCGCCCACCGCTCACGCCCGAGCAGCGCCGCGCCCGCCCGCCGGTGGTCCATCCGCTGTTCCTGACGCACCCGATCACCGGGCGGAAGGTGCTGTACTGCAACCCCGGCTACGCCGCGCGCATCAACGAGCTGGGGGAAGCGGAAAGCGACGCGATGCTGGCCTTCCTGTTCGCCCACCAGTTGCGCCCGGAGTTCCGCTGGACCCATGTCTGGACCGAGCGCGACCTGCTGGTCTGGGACCATCTCGGCACGATCCATCGCGCCATCGCCGATTACACGCGCGACGAGCCGCGCCTGATCCGCCGCTGCCAGGTGATGGCGACGAAAGTGTTCACCCCCGATTTCCTCGCGCCGGTGCACGCCGCGCACGCGGCGATGTAGCAACGGAGCGTCCCCCGATGGCCCGCGTCCCCTCGATCGATCCCGCCGATGTGGCGCCCGAGCACCGCGACCTGCTCGCCCGCCCGATCGCGCTGCACCGCGCGCTGGTGAATTCGCCCGGCGCGCTGCGCGCCTTCGGCGGGCTCGGCCAATACATCCGCCACGGCAGTACGCTCGATCCGCGGCTGCGCGAGCTGGCGATCCTGCAGGTGGGCTACCTCGCCCGCGCGCCCTACGAATGGTCGCACCACATCAAGATCGGCCGCGAATTCGGCGTGACCGACGCGGATATCCGCAGCCTGATCGCCGAGACCGACGGCCGGACCTCGCCGCTCGACCCGCTCGCGCGCACGGTGCTGCGCGCGGCGCGCGAGATCACCGCCGACGGCGCCGTGACGGACGCGACCTGGGACGTGCTGGCCCGGATCTTGAACGCCGAGCACCTGGTCGACCTCGTGGTCACTATCAGCTTCTATTGCGGGGTCGTGCGGGTGCTGGCGAGCCTGCACATCGCGGTCGAGGACGACTACATGCCCTACCTGAACCGCTTCCCCCTGCCGGCGTAACGCACCCCGCCGTCCACGCCAGGAGCCTCGCATGCGCATCGGCGTGCCCAAGGAGATCAAGACCGAGGAATCCCGCGTCGGCCTGACGCCGGCCGGTGCGCGCGAACTGGTCCGCCACGGCCATGCGGTGCTGATCGAGCACGGCGCAGCCGCCGGCATCGGCATCCCGGATGCCGCCTATGAGGCCGCCGGCGCCGCCATCGCTCCGGACGCCGCCGCGGTGTTCGCCGAAGCGGAGCTGATCGTGAAGGTGAAGGAGCCGCAGCCGGCAGAGATCGCACGGCTGCGTGCGGGCCAGGTGCTGTTCACCTACCTGCATCTCGCCGCCGATCGCGCCCAGGCCGAGGGGCTGCTGGCCGCCGGCGTCACCGCCCTCGCCTACGAGACCGTCACCGATGCGCGCGGCGCCCTGCCGCTGCTGGCGCCGATGAGCGAGGTGGCCGGACGGATGGCGGTCCAGGTCGGTGCGCACTGCCTGGAGCGCGAACAGGGCGGCGCGGGCATCCTGCTCGGCGGCGTGCCGGGCGTGCCGCCGGCGAAGGTGGTCGTGCTCGGCGGCGGCGTTGCCGGCACCAACGCGGCGCGCATGGCGGTGGGGCTCGAAGCCTCGGTGACGATCATCGACAAATCGCTGCCGCGACTCTACGCGCTCGACCTGCAATTCGGCCCGCGCGCCACCACCCTGTTCGCCACCACCGAAGCGATCGAGCAGGCCGTGCTGGCGGCCGACCTCGTGATCGGCGCGGTGCTGGTGCCGGGCGCGGCGGCGCCGAAGCTCGTTTCGCGCGCGACGGTCCGTGCCATGCGGCCGGGATCGGTGCTGGTCGATATCGCCATCGACCAGGGCGGCTGCTTCGAAACGAGCCGCCCGACCACCCATGCGGAGCCGACCTTCGTCTATGCGGGGGTGGTGCATTATTGCGTGACCAACATGCCGGGGGCGGTGGCGCGCACGTCCACCTTCGCGCTGACCAATGCCACCCTGCCCTTCGTGCTGGCGCTCGCCGAGCAGGGCTGGCGCGCCGCGCTGGCCGCCGATCCGCATCTGCGCGCGGGGCTGAACGTCCATGGCGGGCGGCTCGTGCATCCGGCGGTGGCGCGCGCGTTCGGGCTGGCCGCCGTGCCGGTCGATACCATCTTGCAAGGATAAGGCGCTATCATGCCGGACCACAGCACCACCGCCCGACCCGAGGCCCGTGCGGGATGCCGGCGATGAGCTTCCGTTCGCTCTACCGGCACGGCTTCGCCCGGGTTGCCGCCTGCACGGTGACGGCCGCGCTGGCGGACCCGGCGAGCAATGCCGAAACGATCCTGCATGCCGCGCGGACGTGCCACGATCGCGGCGCCGCGCTTGCGGTGTTCCCCGAACTCGCGCTGGCGGCCTATGCGATCGATGACCTGCGGCTCGCGGATACCGTGCTGGACGCGGTGGAAGTGGCGGCGCGGACGATCATGGAGGCCTCGCGCGCCCTGCTGCCGCTGCTGCTGGTCGGCGCGCCCGTGCGCCACCAGGGGCGGGTCTACAACACCGCGCTTGCGATCCATCGCGGCCGGCTGCTCGGCGTGGTGCCGAAGACCTACTTGCCCAACTACCGGGAGTTCTACGAACCGCGCCAGTTCGCCTCCGGCGACGGCTGGGCGGGTGGATCGACCCGTTTCGCCGGATGCACCATGCCGTTCGGGCCCGATCTGCTGTTCACGGCCGAGGACTTTCCCGACTTCGTGGTGCATGCCGAGATCTGCGAGGATTTCTGGATCCCCGTCCCGCCCAGCTCGCTCGCCGCGCTGGCCGGGGCGACGGTGCTTGCCAACCTGTCCGGCAGCCCGATCACGATCGGCAAGGCGGATACGCGCCGGCTGCTCTGCCAGTCGCAATCGGTGCGCTGCCTGGGCGCCTATCTCTACGCCGCCGCCGGCGCCGGCGAATCCACCACCGACGTCGCCTGGGACGGCCAGGCGACGATCTTCGAGAACGGCACCAAGCTCGCGGAAACCGAACGGTTTCCCGACGGCGAACGCATCGCGCTGGCCGACATCGACCTCGACCTGCTGCGCCAGGAGCGCATGCGGATGGGGACCTTCGACGACAACCGCCGCACCCATGCCGCGGCGACGGGCGCCTTCCGCCGCATCGGCTTCACCCTGGAACCCCCGGGGGAACCGCCACGCGGCGACCTCGGCCTGCTGCGGGAGGTGGAGCGGTTCCCCTTTGTGCCAGCCGATCCGGCGCGGCTGGAACAGGATTGTTACGAAGCCTACAACATCCAGGTCGCGGGCCTGGCGCAGCGGCTGGCGGCGGCGGGCATCCGCCGCGCGGTGATCGGCGTGTCCGGCGGGCTCGATTCCACCCAGGCGCTACTGGTCACCGCGCGCGCCTTCGACCGGCTGGGGCGGGCGCGCGGCGACATTCTCGCCTACACCATGCCGGGCTTCGCCACCGGGGCGGCAACCAAGGCCAACGCCATCGCGCTGATGCAGGCGCTTGGCGTGACCTGGCGGGAGCTCGACATCCGCCCGGCGGCGCGGCTGATGCTGGGCGACCTGGGGCACAAGTTCGCCGTCGGCGAACCGGTGTACGACGTCACGTTCGAGAACGTGCAGGCCGGGCTGCGCACCGACTACCTGTTCCGGCTGGCAAACCAGAACGACGGCATCGTGATCGGCACCGGGGATTTGTCGGAGCTGGCGCTGGGCTGGTGCACCTACGGCGTCGGTGACCAGATGTCGCATTACAACGTCAACGCCGGGGTGCCGAAGACGCTGATCCAGCATCTGATCCGCTGGGTGATCGCGAGCGGCCAGTTCGCGCCCGAGGTCGGCGTGACCCTGGATGCGATCCTGGGCACCGAGATTTCCCCCGAACTGATCCCGGTCGCCGAGGGCGAAACCCCGCAGAGCACGGAGGCGATGGTCGGCCCCTACGCGCTGCAGGATTTCACTTTGTACTATACGCTGCGCTTCGGTTTCCGCCCGTCGAAGATCGCCTTCCTCGCGCTGCACGCCTGGGAAGACAGGGCGCGCGGCGCCTGGCCGCCGGGCTTCCCGCCCGATCGTCGCCCGGCCTACGACCTGGCCACGATCCGCCGCTGGATGCGCGTCTTCCTGCACCGGTTCTTCGCCACCAGCCAGTTCAAGCGCTCGGCGCTGCCGAACGGACCCAAGGTCACCGCCGGCGGCTCGCTGTCGCCGCGTGGCGACTGGCGGGCGCCGTCGGACGGCAACGCCCGTGCGTGGCTCGCCGAGCTCGAAGAAAACGTGCCGGAAATGTAACCGGGACTTCAGCCGAACATGGTTGCCGGACGCCGACCGGAGACCTCGACGATCAGCTTGCGCAGCACTGCGCCGGCGAAGCTGCCGAGGTCGGTCGCCACTTCGACGAATGCATCCGGGCCGCCGATGACATTATTGCGGTAATACGCCGCGAGGCCGGGATCGAGCTCCACGATCGGGAGCCCGTTGATCGTGATCCCGGCCGCCACTGCCCGATCGCGCAGCAGGGCGGGCGGCGGGCCGTCGTTGTTCACCCCGTCGCCGGAGATGTCGATCACCTTGCGCGCCGCGCGGAACCCACTTTTGGCAAACAGCGCCGAGGAGAAGCGGATCGCCCCGCTGAGCGAGGTCCAGCCCGGGCCGGCCAGCAGGGAGGCGGCGATGGCATCGGCGAAATGGCGGGCACCGTTCCGGTCGGCGATCAGCATCCAGTCCACGCTCTGGTCCTGGTGGCCGTAGTCGGACCACTCCACCAGGGTGGCGGCGATCAGCCCGCGCGGTCCCTGACGCACCGCCCGGGCCAAGGCGGCGGAGCGAAACGCGTCGATATAGCCTTGCAGTTGCAGCCGCAGCCGCTGTTCGCTCATGCTGCCGGAAACGTCGATCGCGAGCACCAGGGCCACGTCGATCGGGATCGGGCGATGCGGCGACGCCATTGCCCGCTCAAATCTCGTCGCCATGGGGCGGTTCCGCCTGCCCTGACCGCCGCGGCCCGCCCATATGGAGCAAACGCAACATTTCCCGACCCTAGGCGGGCGCCCGCCGGCCGGTCAAGCCGGACCTGCCCCCTTGCCAGGGCAATCGGGCGAAGCTCCGGGCGTTCACCTCTCCCGCGCTGCGGGCTTGGGCCGCGAAGCGGACCAAGGTCGCCGTGCGCAGCACGGCGGGTGAGGGCGCGAGGCACGGTTCCCTCACCCGGTTCGCTCCGCGAACCGACCTCTCCCGCAGCGCGGGAGAGGTGAAGGAGCCGCTGCCCGCGCCGATGTTCCGGTTCAAGCGACTGCCCTGCACCCCGGCCCTTCCCCACGCAGTGCAGCGCCCGCGATGCCGGTCAATGCGCCGCGGGCGCGCCCTTCTGGCGCAGGGGCAGCGCGCGGGCGAAGGCCTCGCGCGTCAGGCACGCGTCCACGATTCGCGCGATGGTGGGATAGCGCGCGAGGTCGATGCCGAAGCCGCGTGCACCCATCGCCTGGCTCATCAGACAGAGATCGGCCATGCTCGGCGTCTCGCCGTGGCAGAAGGTGCCGGTCGCAGGCTCGTCTGCCAGGCGGGCTTCGCCGATACGCAGGCCCTCGGAGAACCAGTGGCGGATCCAGGCGGTGCGCCCGGCTTCGTCCAGCCCCACGGTTTCCGCCAGGTAGCGGCGCACGCGCGGAACGATCAGCGGGTGGTGGTCGGCGGCCCAGATCAGGGATAGCGCACGAACGCGCGCCCGGCCGGGCGCGTCCACCGGCAGCAGCGGCGGGTCGCGGTAGATCTCGTCGAGGTATTCGATGATGGCGAGCGACTCGTACATCGGCGGGGCGCCGTCGATGATGACGCTCGGTACCACTTCCTGCGGGTTGACCGCGCGATAGGCGGACATATTCTGTTCGCCGGCATCGAGGTCGATCATCTCCTCCTCGAAGGCGAGGCGCTTCAGGTTGAGCGCGATCCGCACCCGAAATGCCGCGGCGGAGCGCCAGAAGCCGTACATCTTGATCATGGGCGGTCTCCTCCCGGTTTGGGCGCCGACGGCGACAATGTTACACTGGGCGTGCTTCACTGCGGAAGAGCCCCGATGCCAGATGGACGCCTTATCATCGCCAATCGCCGCTATTCGTCCTGGTCGATGCGCGGCTGGCTCGCCGTGAAGATCGCCGGGCTGGATGTGGAGGAGGTGCAGATCCCGATCGCCCGCCCCGGCCCGACCGAGGCGATCGCCCGGCTCTGCCCCAACGGCACCGTGCCCTACCTGGAACACGCCGGCGCCCGGGTCTGGGAATCGCTCGCCATCGTGGAGTACCTGCGCCGAGATCGCGCCGGCGCTGTGGCCGGCGGAGCGGGTGGCGCGCGCCGCCGCGCGCTCGGCTGCGGCGGAGATGCACGGCGGCTTCACCGGGCTGCGCCGGTCGATGTGGATGAACCTCGGCGGCGTGTTCGCCGGCCGCGGGCGCACGCCGGAGGCGCTGGCCGATATCGCGCGCATCGAGGCGCTGTGGGCGGATCTGCGCATGCGCTTCGGCGCCGGCGGACCGTACCTGTTCGGAGCTGCGCTCGGTGCGGCGGATGCGATGTACGCGCCGGTGGTGGCGCGCTTCCTGACCTGGCAACCGGACCTCGGCGCCGCGTCGGAGGCGTATTGCCGGGCGGTGCGCGCGCATCCGCTGGTCGCCGACTGGTACGACCGGGCCGCGACCGAGCCGGAGGCGTGGCGCACCGCCGAGTACGAGACGCCGCCGGCGCAGTAAGGAGCCCTCGGCTCGGAACGAGGCCCTGGGTCTGTCTCAGCCATGGTGATCGGTCGCCCGTGGCGCCCGACCGGTCACGGCTGACGTCCGCGCGCCCTGCCGCACACCTAGCGATGCATTACAAAAACGAAACCGGATCCACATCCACCTCCACCCGAGCCCCGCGCGGCACCGCTACCCGCGCGAGCCACGCGCGCAGCACCGGCTGCACCGCCACCTCCCGCCGGGTCTTCAGCAGCAATCGCCGCCGATGCCGCCCCCGCAGCACCGACAGCGGTGCCGGCGCCGGCCCGAGCACCGTCACCCCTGCCCCCGACGGCGCCGCCCGCCCCAGCGCGCTCGCCAGCGCGTCCGCCACCGACGCCTCCTCGGCGCTTACGATCAGCGCCGCCAGGCGTCCGTAGGGCGGCCAGAACCCCGGCCGCCGCGCCTCCGCCTCCCGCGCGACGAATCCTGCCAGATCACCCGCCACCAGCGCCGCCATCACCGGATGCTCGGGCGAGAACGTCTGCAGCAGCACCCGCCCCGGCGCCTCCGCCCGCCCCGCGCGCCCGGCCACCTGGTGCAGCAGTTGCACCGTGCGTTCCGCCGCGCGCAGGTCCCCGCCCCCCAGCCCCAGATCGGCATCGACCACCCCCACCAGGGTCAGGTGCGGAAAATGCCAACCCTTGGCGACGATCTGCGTGCCGATGATGAGGTCGACCTCGCGCGCCGCGATCGCGCGCGCCGCCGCCGCCGCCGCATCCGGCCCGGGCAGGGTGTCGCTCGCCATCACGAGCCGCCGCGCCTCGGGGAACAGGGCGGCGGCTTCCTCGGTGATTCGTTCCACGCCAGGGCCGACCGCGGTCAGGCTGTGCGCCGCACCGCAGCCGGGGCAGGTCTCGGGGATGGGGATCGCGTGGCCGCAATGGTGGCATTGCAGCAGCCGGCGCGCACGATGCTCCACCAGCCAGGCCGTGCAATGCGGGCACGCCATGCGATGGCCGCAGGCGCGGCACAGGGTCAGCGGCGCGTAGCCGCGACGATTGAGGAACAGCATCGCCTGCTCCCCGCGCGCCAAGGTCTCGGTGATCGCCGCGACCAGAGGCGGGGCGAGGAACCGCCCGCGCTCCGGCGGATGCGCGCGCAGATCGATCGCCGCCACCTGGGGCAACAGCGCGCCGCCGTGCCGATGCGGCAGGGTCAGGCGCGCGTAGCGGCCGGCCTCCACGTTCGCCAGAGTCTCCAGGCTGGGCGTGGCGGAGACCAGCACGGCGGGGGCGGATTCGAAGCGCGCGCGCACCACCGCCATGTCGCGGGCGTGGTAGACGACGCCGTCTTCCTGCTTGAACGCCGTCTCGTGCTCTTCATCGACCACGATCAGGCCGAGGTCGGGGAACGGCAGGAACAGCGCCGAGCGCGCGCCCACCACGACCGGCGCACGGCCCGCCGCCACTTCCCGCCAGGTGATCCGACGGGTGCGTGCCGCGAGATCGGAGTGCCAGACCGCTGGCGCGACGCCGAAGCGCGCGGTGAAGCGTTCCAGCCATTGCGACGACAGCGCGATTTCCGGCAGCAGCACCAGCGCCTGGCGGCCGGCGCGCAGGGCCTCGGCGACGGCTTCCAGATAGACCTCGGTCTTGCCCGAACCGGTGACACCGTCGAGCAGGCTGACGGCGAAGCCGCGCTCCGCCACCGCCGCACGCAGCGCCGTCGCCGCACGCGCCTGGTCCGGCGACAGGACGGGGCCGGGATGATCGGGGTCGGGACGGGCGAACGGTGGCGCTTCCGGCAGGGCGACCGGCGTCAGCAGACCGGCCGCCGCCATGCCGCGCACCACTCCGGCGCTCACGCCGGCGGCGCGTGCCAGAGCGGCGGTGGATTGCGGCGCGGCAGGGTCGAGCGCTGCCAGCACGCGTCGGCGCGCCGGCGTCAGCCGGCTGTCGGCAATGAGGCACGCCGATGTCGCGGCGGCTTCCTCCCGGTCACTCGCCGCCGCCGTCGCTGCAAGGTCCGCCAGGCCAACCTCCGCCGGACCAGCCCCCAGCAACCCGACCGCCACCCACCCCACCGGCGGCTGCCTGCTCTCCGGCGTTTCCACCCGCAGCGCCATCGCCATCACCTCCCCGGGAGCGGCGAGGGTGTAGGCCGCCATCCAGTCGATGAAACGGCGCAACGGCGTGCGCAGCGGCGGCGTATCGAGCACGGCGATCAGCGGCTTCAGCCGGCGTCCCGGCAGCGGCGCGGCGGGGGCCTCCGGCGCGTCCCACACCACTCCCACCACCTCCCGGCGATGCAGCGGCACCAGCACGACGTCGCCCGGACTGGGATTGAGGCCGTCCGGTACCACGTAGTCGAACGGCCCCGCGAACGGGTACGGCAGCAACACCGGCACCACCTGCCGCGTCGCGCTTCCGCCCCGTGCGACCGGCGGTGTAGGATCGAGCCCCAGCGAACCTTGGGGTAGGATCACGGGCCTCACCGGTCCCCGGCTCTGGCGCGACGGCGGACGTGCCTCTGCCCCGCCCCATCCCGGGCAACCGGAGGGACGCCTGCCCAGGGGACGGAGACGCGGGGGGTGCGCACCGAACGGGCGCACATGAGGCCATCGGCAGCCGGCAACAGGAGTGTTTCCATGAAGTTCTTCGTCGATACCGCCGACGTGGCGGAAATCAAACTGCTCGCCGAGAGCGGCCTGCTCGACGGCGTTACCACCAACCCGAGCCTGGTGGCGAAGTCGGGACGCAAGATGCGCGACGTCATCTCCGAGATCTGCGGCCTGGTCCCCGGGCCGGTCAGCGCCGAGGTGGCCGCCACCGAATTCGAAGGCATGATGGCCGAGGCCCGCATCCTGCGCGAGATTGCCCGCAACGTGACCATCAAGGTCCCGCTCACGCCGGATGGGCTGCGCGCTTGCCGCAAGCTCACCAATGACGGCACCATGGTGAATGTCACCCTCTGCTTCTCTCCCGCGCAGGCCCTGCTGGCGGCCAAGGCGGGGGCGACCTTCGTCTCCCCCTTCATCGGTCGGCTGGACGACATCGGCGAGCACGGCATGGGCCTGATCGCCGACATCATGACCATCTTCCGCCAGTATCCTTACCTGAAGACTGAGGTCCTGGTGGCGAGCGTGCGCAGCCCGATGCACGTGGTGGAAGCGGCCAAGCTCGGCGCCCATGTCGCGACCGTGCCGCCGGCTGTGCTGCGGCAGTTGTTCAATCACCCGCTGACCGACAAGGGACTCGCCAACTTCCTGGCCGACTGGAAGAAGGCCGGCCTGTCGATCAGTTGATGCCGGCAGCGACGCGGCGGCACCACGCATGAGCGACGACCTCGCCGAGGTCGTGGAGGGGTTCCTGCGCGCCCGACCGTCCTGGCTGGCGGAAAACCCGGCGCTCTACGGCCTGCTCGCCCCGCCCGCGCGGGTGCACGGGGAGACGATGGCCGACCACATGGCGGCGATGCTTGCCGCCGCGCGTGCGCATGCCGCCGCGATGGCCGCAGAGACGCAAGGCGTGCTGGACGCCGGGCGCGCGGCCGCCGGGCGCGCCGGGCGGGTGCAGGCGACGGTGGTGGCGCTGATCGCCTGCCCCGACCCGGCCGAGTGGGTCACTCATGCGCTGCCAGGCCTGCTCGGCGTCGACGCCGCCGCGTTGTGTGCCGAGGCCGAACTGCCCGGTATCCGCCCCATCGCGCCGGGCGAGGTGGCGCGGCTGCTGGACGGACGCGACGTGATCCACCGGATCGCCCCCAGCGATGCGGCGTTGCTGCACGCCGAGGCGGCACGGCTGGCGCGGCAGGACGCGCTGGTGCGGGTGCCCTGGACCGGGCCGCCCACCCTGCTCGCACTCGCCAGCCGGGACGAGGCGGCCGGGTCCGGGCTCGGTGCGCTCGCGTTCCTTGGGCAGGCGATCGGCGCGGCGCTCGATCGCGGGCCATGACGGCGGCAGCGGCGATCGGGGAACCGGCGATCCTGGAACCGGCGACTGGGGAAGCGGCACGCCGCGCGTGGCTGGACTGGCTGGCCGGAGAACGTCGCGCCGCCGCTCTCACGGTGGCGGCCTATGGCGCCGATCTCGCGGGGTTCCTCGGCTTCCTGACCCGGCATCTCGGTGCGGAGCCGGATCTCGCGGCGCTGGCCGCCCTGCGCCCGGCCGACATCCGCGCCTGGCTTGCCGCACGCCACGCCGACGGACTGGCGGCGGCGAGCCGGGCGCGCGAACTCGCAGCGGTGCGTGGCTTCTTCCGCTTCCTCGCCCGCCGCCACGGCGTCGACAACCCGGCGGTGCGGCTGATCGCGAGCCCGCGCAGCGCTCGCCCCGCCCCGCGCGCACTGAACGAGCCCGACGCTGCCGCCGTCGCCGCCGAGATCGGCGCGGCTGCCGACGATCCCGCCCTCGCCGCCCGCGACGTCGCGCTGTTCACCCTGCTGTACGGCTGCGGCCTGCGCATCGCCGAGGCGCTGGCGCTCGATGTGCGCGACGCGCCGCCGGAGGGCGCGGCGGAACCATTGCGGGTACGCGGCAAGGGCGACAAGGAGCGCCTCGTTCCGGTGCTGCCGGCGGTGCGGGTCGTGCTGGCCGAATGGCTGCGCCATCACCCCGATCGGCAACCGTCGGCGCCGTTGTTCGTCGGCGCGCGCGGCGCGCGGCTCAATCCCGGGGTGGCGCAGCGCTGCCTGCGCGCGTTTCGCCGCGCCCGCGGCCTGCCCGAGCACGCGACGCCACACGCGCTGCGCCACTCCTTCGCCACCCATCTGCTGGGCGCAGGGGCCGATCTGCGCGCGATCCAGGACCTGCTCGGACACGCAAGCCTGTCGACCACGCAGCGCTATACCGCGGTCGACGAGGCGGGCCTGCTGCGGGTGTGGCGGGCCGCGCATCCGCGCGCGGGCGCCGGCGATGCGGCGGGCGACACGGAGGGCGGCGCTGTGGTAGAAGCGGGTCAACCCCCTCCCGCATCCGGGAACCGCCGGCCATGAACGTCACCCTGCGCAAGCCGATGACGATCGCCGACTTCCTCGCCTGGGAGGAGCGCCAGCCGGTCAAACACGAGTTCGACGGCATCGCCGTCACGGCGATGACCGGGGTGACCCGTGCGCATTCCGCGATCCAGGGGAATCTTCTGGCCGCACTGATCCGACGGCTCCGCGGCAAACCTGGCCGGGCCCATGGCAGCGACCTCAAGATCGAGGTCGCCGGCAGCATCCGCTATCCGGATGCTTTCGTGGCCTGTTCGGACGGGTCTCCGCAGGATCGGGTGGTGCGCGATCCCGTGGTGATCTTCGAAATCCTGAGCGAGTCCACCGCAAGCCTCGACCACGGCCGCAAGAATGAGGAGTACCGGGACACGCCTTCCGTGCGCCGTTACGTGATCCTGGAGCAGGACGCGGTGCGCGCCACCGTGTTCGCACGCGAGGACGGGCGCTGGGTCGGCAGCCTGCATTCGGGCGCGGCCGTGCTCGATCTGCCCGAGATCGATATCATCCTGCCACTGGCCGAACTGTACGAAGGGGTCGCCCTGGGCGAGGAAGACGCCGCCGCCCAGGGCTGAGAACGCTATGCCCCTTCCCGCACCACCGGGTTGGACAGCACGCCGAGGCCGCTGATCTCGATCTCGCACACATCGCCGTGCTTCATGTCGGCGCACTCGCCCTCGGTGCCCATCCAGATCATGTCGCCCGGATGCAAGGTGACGTATTTCGTCATCTCGACCAGGAAATCGACCACGCCGAACACCATGTGGTTGGTCTGAAATTCGATGATCTGCTTGCCGTTCAGCCGCACCTTGGTGACCATGTCCTCCAGCCGCGCATCCGTTTCGATCCACGGGCCCATCGGCTTGAAGGTGTCGGTGTTCTTCGAGCGGTACATGGTGCGGTCGGATTTCTGCCAGCTCCGCTCGGACACGTCGTTGCCGATCGTGTAGCCGAACACCGCGTCCATCGCATTGGCGCGGGTCAGGTGCTTGCAGGTGCGGCCGATCACCACGACCAGTTCGCCCTCGTACTGGACCTTGTCGGTGGCGTCGGCCGGAATGACGATCGGATCGCCGGGGCCGATCAGGGCGTTGTTGGCGCGGTAGCCGATCTCCGGCCGCTTCGGCAGGTTGGGCGGCTGGCCGATCTTGGCGGCGACGGCGCGGACGTGCTCGGCGTAGTTCATGCCGCAGGCGTAGAACGTGGGCGGGATCACCGGTGCCAGCAGCTTCGCCTGCGCCAGCGGCAGCGTGGCCGCGGTGCGTTCCCAGGTCGCGAAGGGGGAACCGCGGACCGGGATCAGGCTCTCGCCCTCCACGATCGCATAGGTGGGGCTGCCGGCGTGTTCGATACGGGCCCAGCGCATGACGATGTCTCCTCCTTCGGTTGGCCCGGAGGCTAGCAGGGGCGCGCAAGGGGGGAAAGCGCGTGCCGCACCGCAGTTCGGGTGAGCAACCGGATGCCGAACCAGCCCCAGTAGATGCGATGGTGGCGGATCAGGCCGTCGGCGATCTCCATCACCTCCACGATATCGACCTGCGCGCCGTCGGGCGTGGCGCGCGGATATTCCCAGATGAGCAAAGGGCCGAGGCTGGCCCACTGCCCGCTGCGCCACCACCGCACCAGTTCGTTCGGGCGGCGGCGGGCGCCTTCGGCGAAGAAGCGGGCGAGCTCTGCGTGACCGCGCAGCACCCCCTCGGCCATGTCGTCCAGAATCGCCGGCACCAGCGGGCTTTCCAGCACCGCATCGGGCGCATAGAGCGCGAGCAGAGCCGGCGTGTCGGCCGCACGCGCGGCGCGGTGCCATTCGGTAAAGATATGGGCGTGGGCGGGGTCCTGCATCGGTCTGGTCCTTATCCGGCGC
This sequence comes from uncultured Pseudomonadota bacterium, assembly GCA_963832525.1. Classification (GTDB taxonomy): domain Bacteria; phylum Pseudomonadota; class Alphaproteobacteria; order Acetobacterales; family Acetobacteraceae; genus JAJZVS01. The sequence continues at coordinate 2,428,993 of CAWHUC010000004.1, read as the reverse complement.
GGACGTTCTGGCCGCTGGACGGCGACGGATGGTTCACGCATGATGGAACCATGCGTCGAACCCAAACCATCGCCCCCAACATCGCCGTGCCGGCCGCGCTGATCGGCGATCCCGCCCGCGCCGCCATCCTGACCGCGCTCGCCGACGGCACCGCGCACCCGGCCGGCGAACTGGCGGAGATCGCCGGGCTGTCGCGCCCGGCCGCCAGCGCGCATCTGACCCGGCTGGTCTCCGGTGGCCTGCTCGCGGTGGAGCAGGAAGGGCGGCATCGCTACTTCCGCCTGGCCGGCACGCACGTGGCCGCGGTGCTGGAGGAGCTGGCGCGTCTCGCCGGCCCGCCGGCCCCGCTCGCGACGCCGCGCACGCCGGCGGCGCGGGGCCTGCGCTTCGCGCGCAGTTGCTACGACCACCTGGCCGGAGAACTCGGCGTGGCCTTGGCCGCGGCGCTGACGGCGGAGGGCGCGTTGCGGGCCGAGGAGGACAAGGTGCCGGGCAGCAAGCGGCTGCGGGTGACGACGCGTGGGCGGGCGCGCTTCGCGACCACCTTCGGGATCGACACCGCGGCGCTGACCCCGGGCCGGCACGGGATCGCCTGCCGCTGCCTCGACTGGACCGAACGGCGCTGGCATCTCGGCGGCCCGCTCGGCGGATGGATGCTGGAACGGATGCGGCTCATGGGTTGGATCCTGCGCGACGACGGCTCGCGCGCGATCCGGGTGACCCGTCCCGGGGCGGCGGCGCTGGCCCGGGAATTCGGCGTGCGGATCCCCGCCGCGATTGCCGCGCCCCCGCCCGCTCCGTAGTCTCCAGCCCGAACACCGGAGGAGGATCGGGCCATGCTGCTGTCCCTGGACGGGCGACGTATCGCCTATGACCTGCTGGGATCGGACGAGGTGCCGGTGGTCTGCTTCACCCACTCGCTCGCCGCCGACGGCGGGATGTGGGCCGAGCAGGTGCCGGTGCTGTTGGCCATGGGCTGGCGGGTGCTGCGGCTCGACATGCGCGGGCATGGCGGCAGCGACCCGGTGGCGGGGCCGTACAGCATGAGCGCTCTGGCCGGAGATGTGGCGGGTGCGCTCGACGTGCTCGGCATCAAGCGGGTGCATTTCGTCGGGCTGTCGATCGGCGGGATGCTGGGCCAGGCTTTCGCGCTCGAGCATCCGGAGCGGCTGATTTCCGCCGTCTGGTGCGACACGCGCCCGTCCACGCCGACGGAGGGTGCCGGCGCCTGGGCCGAGCGCATCGCCACGGTGGAGAAGGCGGATTCCTTGGCGCCGCTGGCGGATGCGACCGTCGAGCGCTGGTTCACCGACGCGTTTCGCCCGCGCAACCCGGCGCGCTGGACGCAGATCCGCGACACCGTCGCTGCCACCACGCCGGCGGGCTATATCGGCTGCTGCCGGGCGATCATGGATTTCGACTTCACCGCACGCCTGCCTGCGGTGAAGCCGCCGGTGCTGGTGCTGTGCGGCGCCGAGGACATCGGCACGCCGCCGGCGGAGAACCGTCGCATCGCCGCGGCGGTGACCCAGGGGCAGTACGAGGAGATCGCCGACGCACGGCATTTCCCCAATGTCGAGCACCCGGACGTGTTCAACCATCACCTGATGGGCTGGCTCGATTCCAAGCGGCACCTGTCGTAACGGGCCCCCTTCCGTAACAGGAGAGCATCATGCGGCTGCACGGCAAGATCGGCATCGTTACTGCGGCGGCCTCCGGCATGGGGCGGGCGGGGGCACTGCGGTTTGCGCGCGAAGGCGCCGCCGTCGCGGTGGTGGACCGTGACGCGGCGGGTGCGCAGGCGGTGGTGGCGGAGATCGCCGGCGCCGGCGGGCGGGCGATCGCGCTCGCCGGCGACCTGCGCGACGATGCGTTCGCGCGCGAGATCGTGCATCGCACCGTGCGCGAATTGGGCGGTCTCGATTTCGTCTGGAACCATGTCGGCCATCCCGGGCCGGCGGCGATCGAGGGGCTTGACTCGCAGATTTCGAGCTGGCGATGGATCTCAATGTGCGCACCGTGCTGGTGACCACGATCGCGGCCCTGCCCGAATTGCGCGCGCGCGGCGGCGGCGCGCTGCTGTTCACCGCGTCCACCTCGGGTCTGACCGGTTCGCAGTTCAGCCCGGTCTACAACATCGCCAAGTTCGGCATCGTCGGCCTGGTGCACGGGCTGGCGAAGCGTTACGCGCGGGAGAAGATAAGGGTGAACGCGGTCTGCCCGGGGCCTACCGACACGCCGATGCTGCGCGTATTCGTCGCGCGCCCGGACAGCCAGTTGCCGCCCGGGGAAACGCCGGAGACGCCTCGTGAAGAAGCGCGGCGGCCAGGTGCCGATGGGACGGCCGGCGCAGCCGGAGGAGGTCGCGAACGCCGCGCTGTTCCTGATTTCCGACGAGGCCTCCTACATCACCGGCGTGGCGCTGCCGGTCGATGGCGGGGCGACGGCATGAAGATCGAACGGGTCGAGGCGATCCCGGTCCGCATTCCGTTGCGGAAGGTGTTCTCCGGCAGTTCCTACCAGGTGGACAGCCGCGCGACGGTGGTCACGCGCATCCATACCTCGGGCGGGCTGGCGAGCGAGGTCTACAACGGCGACGACCGCACCCACGGGCCGGCGATCGCACGCATCATCGAAGACGAGATCGCGCCGCTGGTGATCGGCGAGCCGGTCACCGCCGTTGAGCGGATCTGGGAGAAGATGTTCCGCATCACGATCGCGCGCACCGACCGGGCGCTGGCGATGAACGCGATCGCCTGCGTCGATACGGCGGTGTGGGACCTGCTGGGCAAGGCGCTGGGCGTGGGCGTCTGTTCGCTGCTGGGCGGGTATCGGGACCGGCTGCCGATCATTGCGATCGCCGGCTACTACCTGCCCGGCAAGACGGCCCGCGACCTCGTGGCGGAGATGGCCTGGCTGCGCTCGGTCGGCATGGCAGGGTGCAAGCTGAAGGTGGGTGGCCTCACGCCGGAGGCGGACGCGGAACGGGTGGCCTGCGCGCGCGAAGGCGGCGGCGCGGACTTCCTGCTGGCGGTCGATGCCAATCGCGGCTGGTCAGTCCCCGAGGCGATCCGCTTCGCCCGCCTGGTGGAACCTTACGACATCGCCTGGTTCGAGGAACCGTGCCATTGGCACGACGACGTGCGCGGCATGGCGGAGGTGCGGCGGGCGACGTCGATCCCGATCAACGCCGGGCAGAGCGAGGTGACCGCGGCCGGCGTACGGCGGCTTCTGGACGCGGGGGCGGTCGATATCGTCAATTTCGATGCATCCGAGGGTGGCGGTGTGACCGAATGGCGGCGGGCGGCAGCGGCCTGTGCGCTCGCCGGCGTGCGGATGGCGCATCACGAGGAGCCGCAGATCGCGGCGCATATGCTGGCCGCGGTGCCGCATGGGGTGTGCGTGGAGTGTTTTCCGGACCCGGAACGGGACCCGTTGTTCCCAGGGATGTGGGCGGCAAAGCCCGCGATCACCGACGGAGTGATGATGGTGCCGGAGGGGCCGGGATTCGGGATCCGGCTGGACTGGGCGGCGATGGAGAAGTTCCGGGTGGGATGAGGCGGTCCTTGCGGATCTGCCGGCGACTGTTGCTTTCGGTTCGACGGTTGCGGCGGTCGGGCCGCGTGCTGGACACGTCGCATTAACGGAATGAACCCCGGCATCGGCAGGGGCAACAAGGGGGGAAACGCATCATGCGGGTGGGGTTCATCGGTCTTGGCACCATGGGCGGGTCCATGGCGGCGAACCTGCAAAAATCCGGTGTGGCGCTGGTCGTGCACGATCTGCAGCGCCAGGCGGCCGGGCGGCACCTCGCCGCCGGCGCGGTCTGGGCGGACACCCCGCGCGCGCTCGCCGCAGCCGTCGACGTGGTGTTCACCTCACTGCCCGCACCGCCGGACGTGGAAGCGGTGGGGCTCGGGCCGGACGGGCTGCTGGCCGGCCTGCGACCGGGCAGCGCCTGGTTCGACCTCTCCACCAATTCGGTGGCGGTGGTCCGCGAGCTGCACGCGCGCTGCGCCGCCGCCGGCGTCGCGCTGCTGGACGCGCCCGTCAGCGGCGGACCGAAGGGTGCGGCGAGCGGGCGGCTCGCGATCTGGGTCGGCGGCGATCGTGCGGTGTTCGACGCGCATCGCGCGTTGTTGGATGCGATGGGCGACCGCGCCCGTTACATCGGTCCGATCGGTGCCGGATCGATCGCCAAGCTGACGCACAACGCCGCCGGCGCCGCGATCAACCTGGTGCTGGCGGAAGTGTTCACCATGGGCGTGAAGGCGGGCGTGGAGCCGTTGGCGCTGTGGGAAGCGATCCGCCAGGGCGCCACGGGCCGCAACCGCACCTTCGACCGCATGGGCGATCACTTCCTGCAAGGCAGCTACGATCCGCCGGAATTCGCTTTCCGCCTGATCCACAAGGACGTCTCGCTCGCCGCCGCCCTGGCGCGCGACGTGGGCGTGCCGATGCGCATGGTGAACCTCGCATTGGCCGAAATGACCGAGGCGCTCAACCGTGGCTGGGGCGGGCGGGACAGCCGGGTGAGCATGAAGCTGCAGGAGGAACGCGCCGGCATCGCCCCGCTCGCGGTGCCCGCCGCGGCGGTGAAGGCGGTGCTGGACCGCGACGGCTGAACGCTCCGGGGCGGCGGATCAGATCGCGCCGAAATCGATCAGTTGCCGCACCGGCGCGCCCGATTTCAACCGCGCGAACCCCTCGTTGATCTCGGCCAGCCTGAGCCGGCCGGAAATCAGGTGGTCGAGCTTCAGCTTGCCCTGCTGCCACAGCGACAGCAGCCGCGGCATATCGACGCGGAACCGGTTGCCGCCCATCGAGGTGCCCTGGATCTTGCGGTCGCGCAGGAAATCCGCGCCGTGCAGCTCGATCTTGGTACCGAACGGGATCATGCCGATGATCGTCGCCGTGCCGCCCGGGCGCAGCATGGCGAAGGCCTGTTCGGCGGTGGCCTTGGACCCGATCGCCTCGAACGAATAGGGCACGCCGCCGCCGGTGCGTTCCTTCACTTCCGCCACGACATCGGCGTTCGACGCGTTGATCGTATCGGTGGCCCCCATCGCGCGCGCCAGCTCCAGCTTGGACGCGACCGTATCGATGGCGATGATCCGTTCTGCCCCCGCGATCGCCGCACCGTTGACGGCGGAAAGGCCGATGCCGCCGCAGCCGATCACCGCGACGGTGCTGCCGGGCTCCACGCGGGCGGCGTGGAATACCGCGCCGACGCCGGTCAGGACGCCGCAGCCGACCAGGGTCGCGCGATCGAGCGGAATGGACGGATCGATCTTCACCACCGCATGCTCGTGCACCAGCATCTGCTCGGCGAAGGCGGAGAGGTTGAACGCCTGGTTGAGCACCTGACCGCCCCAGCGCAGCCGGCGCGCCGCGCCGGGCAGCAGCTTCACCTCGGTGTTCTCGCAGAGATTGGGATGGCCGGTGACGCATTGCGCGCACTCGCCGCAGAACACCGAAAGGCAGGTGATGACGTGATCGCCGGGCTTCACGTAGGTGACGTCCTCGCCCACCGCTTCCACCACGGCGGCGGCCTCATGGCCGAGCACGCAGGGCAGCGGGGTCGGATACAGGCCCTCGATGAAATGCAGGTCGGAGTGACAGAGACCGGCGAAGGCGGTGCGCAGCAGCACCTCCCGCCGGCGCGGCGTCTCGATCTCCACGGTTTCGATGGCGAGCGGCGCGTTGGTCTCGTGCAGCACGGCGGCGTGCATCGGTTCCTCCTGTTGCGGCCGGTGGGGCCGGATCGAATGGGAGACTGCACGCGATCGGTGCGGGGTTCCAGTCCCGCCCGAACCGGGGGGCGCGGACGCCGATCGGACCGGCCGGTGTGACATCCCCCCCGCCGCCGCGTAGGCTGCGCCCCCTCCCCTGCCATGGCTTGCACATGAAGCTGCTGATCCCCGGACCGGTCACCACCCACCGCGCGGTGCGAGCGGCGCTGGCCCATGATTTCGCACCGTGGGATCCAGATTTCCTCCCGCTCTATCACGGCCTGGGGGCCCGGCTGCTGCAACTCGGCGGCGGGCAGGTCGGCACGCATGTGGCGCTGATCCTGCCCGGCTGCGGTCATTTCGTCACGGAAGCGGCAATCCGGAGCCTGCTGCCCGCCGGCGGGAGGATTCTGGTGCCGATGACCGGGGTCTATGCCGAACGGATGGCCCGCCTGGCGCGCGAAGCCGGGCGCGTGGTCGTGCCGCTGCCGGTCGGCCCGGAGGCCGCCGTCGACCCTGCCGCCGTCCGCCGCGCCCTGCTCGCCGACCCGGGGCTCACGCATGTCGGTCTCGTCTACAGCGAAACCGGTACCGGGGTCGTGCACCCGCTGGCCGTCATCGGCGCCGAGGTGCGCGCGCTCGGGCGGCGCCTGATCGTCGATGCGGTGTCCGCCTTTGGTGCCCTGCCGATCGATCTTGCGCAGCAGCCGGAGATCGATGCGGTCGTCTTCACCGCCAACAAATGCCTGGAGGGCGTGCCCGGCGCAGCCTTCACGCTCGCGCGGAGCGACCGGCTGGAGGCCGCCGCCGGCCAGGCGGGAAGCTGGTCGTTCGATCTGGCCGACGTGGCCGCCCGGCTGAAAGCCGGCGACGGTGCGCGCTTCACACCCCCCGCGCAGGTACTCAATGCGCTGTCGGTGGCGCTCGACCGGCTGGAGGCGGAAGGCGGGCCGGCGGCACGACTGGTACGCTATCGTGCCAATATGCGCGTGCTGCATGAGGGCATGCGTGGGCTTGGGCTCGCGCCGGTGCTCGGGACCGACGTGCAGGGGCCGATCGTGGTGAACGTCCACGCTCCGGCGGATCCGCGCTGGGACTTGCAACGGTTTGTCGACGCGGTGAAGCGGCGAGGGTTCGTGATCAGCAATTTCTACAATACGGCGCGGCCGAGCTTCCGGCTGGGCTGCATCGGCGCGCTGCGCCCGGCCGACATGCGCCGCGCCGTCGGTGCGATCGGGGCGGCGCTGGAGGAACTCGGCGTGCGGGAGCGCAAGGCCGCCTGAGCGGCGGCGCGCGATTCAGGTAGCGTTCCGGCGGTCGAGCAAGGCGATCAGGCTGCGCCCGGGATGGCAGTGCGCTCCAGCAGCGCGATGCGGCGCAGGATCACGCCAAACAGCAGCACGAGCGTCGTTATCCCCCAAGGAAAGCCCAGCGGGTGAAATGCCATCACCACCGGCAGCGCCACGGCCATGACCAGGATGAGCAGTTCCACCGTGCCGAACGGCTGGCGGCTCTGGTGGCGCTCGATAACGACCGCCAGCACGGCATAACTCACCATCGGCAGATCATAGAGGGAGGCATAGGGCGTCACCATGAACGCGCCGACCATGAGCGCCGCCGCCGCCAATGGCGTGAAGCCGCGCCGAAAGCACACCCAGATCGCGAGCACCGCGCAAGCCGCCCCGGTCAACTGCCCCGCATCGACCATCGAACGGCTGGCTCCGAGAAGACGCAACCCTGCCGTTACGGTCGGAAACTCGTGATCGAACCGTGGATGCCGTGCCACCAGGTCTGACAGGACGGCCATGGCAGACGGCAACCGGGCCCATGCAGCCCATCCGAATGCCGCGCCGCTGGCGACCACCATCGAGAGGGCGGTAGTGGTTGCAACGATCACGCTGCGCCATTGCCGGGCCGAGATCAAAGCCACGGGGAGCAGCAGGCCGTACTGCGGCTTGAAAGTCAGCAGACCGAACAACACGCCCGCCAGCATCGGCCGCTTGCCGATCACCCGGCAACCGCCGATCACGAGAGCCGCCGCAAAAAGGGAGGTCTGGGCACAGAACAGGGCCGCGACCGTGCTCGGCGCCATCAGGCCGAGAAACACCGTCCGCAACCCCCACGGCCGGTGCCAGCATGCCCAGGCATACAGCGCCAGGCTGATGCCGAACCAGAGCAACAGAGAGATGACCGGAGAGGCCAAGGCCAGAGGCCAGATCAGCAGCAGCAGAGACGGAGGATATGCGAACGGATAGTGGTGTGAGGGTGCCCCAACAAGACCGTGTTCGAACGCATAGAGCGCATGCGGGTCATAGATCAGAGCCGCCGGCGAGATCACATGGATGAATTTCGACCATCCCCAGAACAGAAATACCGAATTCACATATGCCGCGCCGCGGCCGAGCATCGAACTCGGTGATCGCGATGTCAATCACCAACGCAAGCAGGACTGACAGTGCAACCAGGACCCAGAACAGAACGCGGGTCTTCAGATCTCGCGTCCGCCAGACGGGCAGCCGCAGCCGCCCGGCGAGCCCGCCGAAGCCGCGATCGCCGCTTGCAGCCCAATAGTGGGGCGGCAGCTCTTGTCCGGCGGTCCGGGGAAGACGGGGCATGGGCTGCGGTTAAGTGGTGTTCGGTAACAACGCGGTTACGGTCGGACCAACGTCCTGCCCGCCGCCCGCTCCGCGGCTACGCCCCTGCCGGCACCCACACCCGCCCGTCGAACAACCGCCGCGCCGTCCGGAAGAACCCGCCGCTGCGCGCGACCCACCCCCCGTCCGCCCCGCGCCCCACATCGGCCGCGACCGTCAGCACGCCCGAGGGCATGCCAAGCCGCAAGGTCGCCTCCTCCGTCCGCCGCGCCGCCTCCGCCACCACCGTCCCCTCGATCCCCGCGGCAATCGCGGTGCAGAGCGAGATCGTGAGCGGCAGCGCGCGATGCGGCTGGCCGTTGGAAATCACCCGCGCCGTCAGATCGACCGCGTCGGCCTCGATCACTGTCCCGCCCAGGGTACGCGCCTCCGCCGGCGGGGCGACGAAGCCGATGAACGGCACCACCCGGATCACCCGCGCCGCCTCCAGGGTCGGTGCGATGCCCATCGCCACCGAGGCATGGGCGCGGATCGTCTCCAGCCGCCGCAGCAGCGCCGCATCGGCCTCCAGCGCGTCGGGCAATTCGGTCCCGCGCAGCCCAAGATCGGCCGCGCGGAGGAAGACGCAGGCATTCGCGGCATCGACCAGGGAGACCTCGATCGCGCCGAGATCGGGGATTTCCAGCACGTCCCGCACCCGCCCGGTGGGCAGCAGCCGTCCGGTGGTGGCCCCGCCCGGGGCCAGGAAATCGAGCCGGATCGGCGCCCCGGTGCCCCCGACGCCCGGGATCGCCAGGTCGCCCTCGGTGCGCGCCCGCCCGTCGCGCAGCGGGAAATGCGCGTGGATCAGCTTCTCCGTGTTGGTGTTGAAGATGCGCACCAGCGCCGTCTCGCCGCTGGCCGCCACCAGCCCCTCATCGACCGCGAAGGGCCCCACCGCCGAGGACATGTTGCCGCAGTTGCCGCGGTAATCCACCGCCGCCTCGCGGATCTGCACCTGGGCGAAGGTGTAGTCGATATCCGCATCCGCCCGCGCCGAGGGGGCAAGCACGCAGACCTTGGACAATGAGGACACGCCCCCACCCATGCCGTCGAGCTGGCGGCCGTATGGATCGGGGCTGCCCATCGCGGCCAGAAAGATCGGGTCCCACGCTGCCCGCGCCGAGGGCAGATCACGGGCGTGGAACATGATCGCCTTGCTGGTGCCGCCGCGCATGAAAACGGCGGGAATGGCACGCTGTGTCATGGCAAACTCCTCGGGCGGCGCCGAGGTTACCCACCGCGCGCCGGCAAGGCCAGCCTGCCGGTCTCCGCAAGCGCCCGCGATCAGCCCTTCGGCACCGGCCGCCAGGCGCGGCCGTCCTCGGCCAGCAGGTGGTGCGCCGCCTCCGGGCCGTCGTGCCCGGACGCATAGTTCGGGAAATAGGGCGCCGGCGTGCCGCCCCAGGCGTCCAGCACCGGCTGCACGACCCGCCACGTCTCTTCCACCATGTCGGCACGCTGGAACAGGGTCTGGTCGCCGATCATGCAGTCGTAGATGAGCGTCTCATAGCCGACGTTCGGTTCGCGCGGGAACCAGTCACGGTAGCGGAACGCCATCTGCACCGCCGCGAGATCCACCACCGGACCGGGGCGCTTGACCTCGAACTGCAGCGAGATCCCCTCGTCCGGCTGGATGTTCAGCACCAGCCAGTTGGGCGCCAGGGACGCCACATCGGTGTCGGTGAATGGCGCGTACGGCGCGGGCTTGAAGCGGATCGCCACCTCGGTGGCGCGGCCCGACATGCGCTTGCCGGTGCGCAGGTAGAACGGCACTCCGGCCCAGCGCCAGGTATCGAGACCCAGCCGCAGCGCGACGAATGTTTCGGTATCCGAATCCGGCGCCACGTCCGGTTCGGCGCGGTAGCCGGGGACGGCGCGATCGCCGATCCTGCCCGGACCGTACTGGCCGCGCACCGCGTCTTCCGGGCGCAGGGTGCGCAGTTGCGCGAACACGTCGGCCTTGCGGTTGCGGATCTGTTCGGAGCCGAACCCGCCCGGCGGCTCCATCGCCACCATCGCCAGGATCTGGAACACGTGGTTCGGCACCATGTCGCGCAACGCGCCGGTCGGTTCATAGAACTTGCCACGATGCTCCACGCCAAGCTCCTCGGCCACCGTGATCTGCACGTGGTCGATGCGGTCACGGTTCCAGATCGGCTCGAACAACCCGTTGGAGAATCGGAACGCCATGATGTTCTGGACCGTTTCTTTGCCAAGAAAATGGTCGATCCGGAAGATCTGTTCCTCCTCCAGGATGCCGCGCAGCTCCCGGTTCAACGCACGGGCGGAGGCGACGCCGTGGCCGAACGGCTTTTCGATGACGAGCCGCCGCCAGGGCCCGGCGTCCGCGGCATCCTTCTCCTCCGGCTGCGCGAGCAGGCCGGCGTGGCCGAGCTGGGCGGCGACGGGGCCGAAGAAGCGGTCGGCCACCGCGAGGTAGAACAGGCAGTTCCCGCCGGTCGCGTGAGCGTGCGCCACGGATTGCAGATGGTCCTTGAGGCGCTGGTAGAGCCCGGCGTCGTTCAGATCGCCCTGCACGGTCGACATCACCCCGGCCAGACGCTGCCAGGCCTTGTCGTCGATCTGCGTGAGGCTGTCCTCGCTCTCCTTGTTGCCGACGAAGCTCTGCAGCATCGCGTGCAGTTCGGCAGCCCAGCTCTCGGCTGTCATTGCCGCCAGGTCGACGCCGACCAGCGCGAAGTGTTCGGGCAGCAACCCGGTGCGCGCGAGGTTATAGAGCGCCGGGACCAGCAGGCGTTTCGTCAGGTCCCCGCCGGCGCCGAAAATGACCATGGCGCACGGGCCCGGCGGCGCGGCCTGGCGGCGCGGCGGGGCAGCGAGGATGGTGGTGGTAGGTGGGGTGGGGGCATCGGTCATGGGAGAAACCTAGGCGCGCCCGCGGGCCGGCGGAAGCCGTCGCGCGGCGGCATCGGCATGCTCCGGCCGTCGGGCGCGCAAACGTGAGGCGGCCCGAGACCAGCAACCCGCTGCACAAGCGCGACGAACGGGCAGGCGGCATTCGGGCGGGAAGCGGCGTCAGGACGCGATGCGGACAGGAAGCGCCGGCGATCTCAGAGCTTCGACCGGCTCCAGGCCACCTGCGCAGCAAGCCGCTGCCGCCACCGGCGGAAGCGCCGTCCCACCCATCCCGGCGAGGCCACGGAACGCTGCCACCGCAGAAGCAGCGCCTTACGCAGCGGACGGACGCGCGCCAGGACCCTCTCCTGTGCTGCCACCACCGCATGATGCAGGCGCGCGAACCAGGCTACCTGTAGCAGGGCCGGCTCGCAGGCCTGATAAACCCACACCAGGATGACGGTCGCCAACCCCTTGCCGAGCACCGCGAGGCAGGTGGCAGCGATCAGGTGGCCGCGGGTCAGCAGCACCGCGGCCCAGAGTTCGGAGGCATGGCTGAACAGGTCAGGCACCAGGAACACCGGCAGCGCGGCATAGGGAGGCAGCAGCCGCAGCCACATATGCGCCGTCCGCACCGCCGCGAGCCGGCCGATACCACGCAACAGCGCGCGCGATCCGTCCCACAGGACCCTGTTCCGACAGGACCAGGAGCAGGGCCGGCATGAACAGCAGGAGGTCGACCCCCCTGCCCAACCACCGTGGCACGCGGCGCTTCCTCATGGTTGGCGCGGAGTTTAGGCCTGCTCGCGGCGCCATGAAAGCGGGGAGTCGGCGGCTCCGCGCCGCGACGGAGACGGTCTGCCGGATCATTGCGGCTTGCGCTCGTCGCGTTGCGGAGCGGCCTGATGCGGCGCCGGAGCGGCGGCCGGGCGCGGGGCCGGCGGGCGCGGAGCCGGCCGGGGATGGTACGCCGGGGCCGGCGCCGGGTGGTATTCCGGCCGCGGCGCCGGACGCGGGGCTTGCACCGGATGGTATTCCGGCCGCGGCATGGAAGCCGGGCGGGCCACCGGCGGATGATAGGCCGGTGCGGTCGGTCGCACCGGGGCCGCCGACACGCTCAGATGAGGCGTCGTGACGTGAGGCGCCGCCGGGCGCTCCGGCTGCGCCACCCGCGCCGGAACCCTCTGTCCCTCTGGTCTCGTGCCAGGCGGATGCGCTTCGGGCGACAGAGCGCGCGGGGTCAGCCCCGCGGGGCGCGCGCCTGGCGTGCGCAGGCCCGGCGCTTCGGGCCGCGCTGCCGGCCTGGCCTCCTGCCCCGGATGCACGGCCGGAGCCGGCAGGGCGGTACCCGGGCGACCGCCTGGGCGGGGGCCGGCTTCGCCTGGCGCGGGTCGGGCACCCGGCGCCCGAAGGGCCGGCAGTGCCGCCGGCGCGCCCGGACGCACCGGGCCCGCCGATGGTGTCCCGCCCCGCGGCGCGGCTTCATTCGGCGCACCGGGACGCGGCGCGGCGCCTCCCGGCGATGCCGCGCGCAACGCGGGCGTCCCGGGTGCACGCTCGCCAGTCGGCCGCCCAGCCGGGAGACCCCCGGCCGGCACACGCCCTCCCGGCCCGGCCAGCGGTGGCAGTCCGTGCGCCGCGGGGCCGGCCGGACCGGCGCGTCGTGCCGGACCCGGCGCGACCGGCCGCGCCAGCCCCGCCAGCCCGGCCGGTGGGGCCGCGAGATGCTGCTGGCGCGCCAGCGCCGGTGTCACGCCACGGGTCGCCGTGGTCGGCGCCAGCGGCTCCCGTCCCTGCACCGGCCGCGCCTGCGCCAGCATCCCGGCCGACGCCGGCCGCGCCAGCGGGCGGATCGGCCGCGATGCCGCCAGCGCCGAGGCCGGCACCACCGTCGCCGCGCCCCGATTGCGGAACCGGTCGATCCTGTCCGGACCCGCGCCGAGGGCGCCCATGTTGCGCAGCTGGTGCTCGTTCACCTCGCGCAGGTAGCGCGGGCTCGCCCGGAAATACGGATGGTACGGCTCGAACGGTGCGAGCGGGAGCCAGCCCACCGAAGCGGCGAGCAGCGCGCCCGTCGCGACCCCGGCGGCGAACCCGGCACCCACGTCGAAAAACGTGACCAGCGCCGGCGCATACACCGGATAGGGCGGCGCGTCGGCCACTACCGCCACCGGCACGGGCACCCAGGCCCAGCGCGGTCCGATCTCCACCCAGCGACCATAGTGGAAGGGTGCGAAACCCCAGGGCGCATCATCGATCCAGGTCCAGCCCCAGGGGGCGATGTAGGCCCAATTTCCCTCCCGGTACGGCACCCAGCCGGCGGCGACCTCTGGATACCAGACCGAACCATAATCCGGACTGGATGCCCAGGTGCCGTAGCTATCGAGGTCGGCCCCGCCCGGCATCGCGGCGACCAGCGCCGGCGGCGCCACCGCCGGGCGCGGCTGCGGCCGCTCACGCGCCAGCATCTGATCGAGGAACGCATCGCGCATCGCCGGGGCGATCTGCACCGTGAACGTCGGGTCGCCAGTGATCGACGCGGTCTGGCCGGAGCGCAAGGTGACCGCCTCGGGCCCCGCGATGCGCGCGGCACCTTGCAGCACCGTGACGAGGGTCGGGCTCGCGGTCGTGCCGGCGACGATCTCGTAGCGGCCAGGCATCGCGATCGTGACGCTGCCGCGCGGCGTGGCCAGGGTGTAGCTCTCGCCCGGCAGCAGTGCGCCAACCCGGACATAGACTTCCCCCTCCGGCTCGGTGGCAGTCAGGGTGGTGGTGTCGAGCCGATCCAGGTCGAATTCGGTCGAGGGGGCAAGCGCGATCAACGTGTCGGAGACCTGCATCCCTGCCGTGGCGTCCGGTTGGGTCCAGAGCGAGTCGCCGGCATTGACGGGATAGTTCACCGTTGCCGGATCCCACCCGTCCTGCCCCGCGGGGCGGAAGGAGACACTGCCGCGGGTCCAGGCCAGGCGGCCGACGCGCACCGGCGGCGTCACGCTGGCCGCCGGCGCCTCCTGCGCGTGCAAGGGCACCGGCAGGAGCGGCGGCAGGACCAGGCTCAGCGCCAGGATCGAGACGAGCGCGGTCAGTCCAGGCCTGCGGGGCGGCGAGTGCATTTGGACGGGGCTCCGTTCGGGGGATGACAGCCGGGGCGGAGGACATCTGGCGCGAGCAACGCAGTGCCGCCGACCTTGTGTGCACCCTTGTATCGGTCCCGAGCATGGCGAAATCGAGACGTTGCACGCCACCAATCCGCCGCGATGGCCGCCTACATGGTGCGAAGTCGCGTTGAAGGAGAAGTCCCATGTCCAACCGTCCACGCTTTCGCCTGCTGGCCCCCCTGCTGTTGCTCGGGGCTGCGCTGGCGCTTGGCGGGTGTGTCGTCTCCCCCGGCGGCTACTACGGCGGGTATGGCTACCCGTATGCTGCCTATCCGTATCCACCTGCGACGGTGAGCCTTGGCTGGGGCGGGGGCTGGTACCACGGTGACCATGATTGGGATGGCGGCGGGTGGGGTGGCGGCTGGGGCGGCCACGGCGGTGGCTGGCATCACTAATGTGCGATCAGGTGTCCGTCTGATGCTCTCGCCGGTCCGGCGCCCTTCCCCTCCCGCGCCCTTTCCGTCTGACGCCCTGCGCGTCTGACGCCCTGCGTGCCTGACGATCGCCGCGCCGGCCCCGAAATTCCGGATGCATCATTTCGGGGCCGGCGCCCGTGCGGCAGTGTCGGCCCGCCTCAGCCGTCCGCCAGCAGCGGAAACGGTGCGGCAATTTCCAAGGTCCGCGCTGCGCGCAGCACCAGATCATCGCGATACTGCGCCGCGATCAGTTGCACCGAGCCGGGCAGCCCGTCCGCACGCAAGCCCATCGGCACGGAGATCGCGGGCTGCCGGGTGAGGTTGAAGGCGAACGTCCACGGCGCCCATTCGGTCCACAGTGCCTCGACCGGGTTTGCGGTCGGCACATCGGCGAGCGGCGGGCCGGCCGGAACGGTCGGGCAAAGCACGAGGTCGTAGCGCTGATGCAGACGGCCCATCACATGCCCGGCGGTGGCGCGCAGCGCGTCGGCCTCCAGCATGTCCGCCGCCGTCATCCCGCCCATGCGCGCGGCCACCACGAGCAGGCCGGGATCGAGCAAGGGACGGCGGTCTTCCGGAAACGACGCGACCAGCCGGGCAAGCGCCGCGCCCCACACACGCGAGAACACCAACCTCGTGTCCGGCAGCGCCGGCGCCGCGGCCTCGATCTCGGCGCCGGCGTCGGCGAACAGTGCGGCGGCACGCTCCACCGCGGCGACGCCGTCGGCATCGAGCGGCGCATCGAAGCCGGGGCGGGACAGCACCCCGATGCGCAAGCCCGCGACGCCGGCCTCGATACCGTCGCGCCAGTCGCGCGGATCGTCCGGCAGGCAGAACGGATCGCGCGCATCGAAGCGCGCCATCGCCGAGAGCATGAGCGCCGCATCGCGTACCGTGCGCGTCATCGGCCCGGCGCAGGCGACGTTGGCAAAGGCTCCCGCCGGCCATTGCGGCACCCGCCCGTAGGTCGGCTTCAGGCCGACGAGCCCGCACCAGGCAGCGGGGATACGGATCGAACCGCCGGCGTCGGTGCCGATATGCAACGGACCGAATCCCGCCGCTCCCGCAGCTCCGGCGCCCGAGGACGAGCCCCCCGGCGTGCGCGCCGGATCCCACGGATTGCGGGTGATGCCGGTGAGCGGACAGTCGCCCGGGGATTTCCAGCCGAACTCGGTGGTTGCGGTCTTGCCCAGCACCACCGCGCCGGCGGCTTTCAGGCCGAGCACCATCGGCGCATCGTCGGCCACCGGTGCGGGGTCCGTGAGGCGCGAGCCGCGGCGGGTGGGAAAGCCCGCCACGTCGACCAGATCCTTCACCGTGACCGGAACCCCGTCCAACGGGCCGATCGGGCGACCGGCACGCCAGCGCGCCGCACTTTCCGCCGCGGCGTCGAGCGCGCGTGGATTGAGCACGACGAAGGCATTGAGCGCGGGGTTGCGCCGGGCGATGCGCTCGGTGATCGCCTGCAGGACGTCGACCGGGGAGAGCGTTCCGGCGGCATAGTGCGCGAGCAGGTCTTCGGCACTGAGCAGGCAAGGGTCTTCTTCGGTCATCGTCTTCGCCTTCCGCGACGCTCGGCCGCACTATGCCGCAACGGCGCACGCGCGCAATCGTCGCGACGATGCGGCACGGCGATCTCTTGCAACGGAGAACGGCGACGTCACCTCTCCAGCTTGACGGAACGGCACAACCGCATTTCTTGCATGCGGGACAGGGAGCCGATACAATTCAACGCTGCGACGTGATCGCGAGCCTCCGGGTCGGAAGGATGGACATGGCCTACGCAGCAGGCGCGATCGCGCCGCCGGCCCCGCACGAAACGCGACGCGCGGTGTACGCAGCTGCAATCGGCAACGTACTCGAATGGTACGATTTCGGCGTCTACATCTTCTTCGCCGGCACGATCGCGCACACGTTCTTCCCCGCCGATCGCGCCACCGCCGGGCTGCTCGCCACTCTTGCCGTGTTCGGCGTGGGGTTCCTGATGCGCCCGCTGGGCGGGATCCTGATCGGCCGGTTCGGCGATACGCACGGCCGGCGCGCGGCGCTGACCCTGACCATCATGGCGATGGCGTTCGGCACCGTGATGGTGGGCGTGCTGCCGGGCTATGCCAGCATCGGCCTCGCGGCGCCGGTGCTGCTCGTGATCGCGCGGCTGATCCAGGGGTTCTCGGCCGGCGGCGAATGGGGCGGGGCGACCGCGTTCATGGTGGAATGGTCGCCGCCGGCGCACCGCGGCTGGTACGGCAGCTTCCAGCAGGCCTCGATCGCCGCCAGCCTGGTGCTCGGCTCGGCCACCGGCGCGCTGTTCACCGCGATCCTGAGCCCGGCCGCGCTCGCCGCCTGGGGCTGGCGGATTCCGTTCCTAATGGGCATCGTCCTCGCCCTGGTCGGCGGTTACCTGCGCCGCAGCGTGGAGGAAACCCCGGCCTATCGCGCCGCGGAAGCTGCGCCGGCGGCGACCGCTCCGGTGGCCAGCGGCGCCCGCGCCGGGCTGCGCGCCTTCGGCTTCACCATCCACTGGACCGTCGCCTTCTACATCCTGCTGTCCTACATGCCGACCTTCACCCGCCAGCATGGCGGCATGACGGCCGCACAGGCGCTTTCGGCCAACACTATCGGCCTGCTGGTGCTGATGGTGCTCATCCCCCCCTTCGGCGCGCTGTCGGACCGGGTGGGGCGCAAGCCGCTGCTGCTTGCCTCCTGCGCGTTCTTCGCGGTGCTGACATTGCCGCTGTTCGGTGTAATCCTCGGCAAGCCGGGGTTCGCGGTGCTGATGCTGATCCAGATCCTGTTCGACGCCGCCATCGCGCTGTTCTCCGGCGCCGGGCCGGCGGCGATCGCGGAGATGTTCCACACCATCGGCCGCTCCACCTGGATGACGCCGGCCTATGCGCTGGCGGTGGCGATCTTCGGCGGTTTCGCGCCGTTCATCGCGGCCTGGCTGATCGCCGCCACCGGCTCGCCCATGGCGCCCGCCTATTACGTGATCGCCGCCGCGGTGGTCAGCTTCATCGTCATCTGGCGGATGCCGGAAACCGCGCATGAGGCCCTGCGATGAGCGGTGCGCTGCGGAAGGTTGCGATCGTCACCGGCGGCGCGCGGGGAATTGGGCGCGCCTGTGCGCTCGGTCTGGCGCAGAAGGGGTTCGCCGTCGCGCTGGTCGATCTGCTCGAACCAGAAATGCAGCGCACCGCGACGGAGATTGCGGCGGTCGGCGTGCCGGCGCTGTGCCTGACGGCCGACGTTGCGTCCTTCGATCGCGCGCAGGCGGTCGCAGCGGCGGTGCAGGAGCAATGGGGCCGCATCGACTTCCTGCTGAACGACGCCGGCCGGCCGATGCCCAAGGGAATCCTGGAGATCACCGAGGCGGAATTCGACCTGACGATCGCGGTGAACCTGAAAAGCTGCTTCAACTACATCCGCGCGGTGGCGCCGATCATGCTGGCCCAGGGCGGCAGGTGGATCGCGTCGATGTCGTCGCTGAACGCGCATTCCGGCGGCGTGACGGCAGCGCTCAGCCGGTTCTCCTACGCCGCCGCCAAGGCCGGCATCCTGGGCATGACCCGGGCGCTGGCGAAGGAGCTTGGCCCCACGATCCTGATCAATGCGATCTGCCCCGGGCTGATCCAGACCGAGCTGGCGAAGAACCCGGTGATCGTCGAACGCGGGGCGGAGATCGCGCGCGACGGCATCGCCTTGCACCGGGTCGGCACGCCGCAGGACGTGGCGCAACTCGTCGTGTTCCTGGCGACCAGCGAGCCCTGCTACATCACCGGCCAGGACTTCAAGGTCGACGGCTTCCAGTACAACATGTAAGGCGCACGCCATGCAGATAGGGTTCGAAGGGCGCACCGTGGTCGTGAGCGGCGCCGGCCATGGGTTCGGTCGCTGCATTGCCGAGACGTTCGCCGGTCTCGGCGCGCGCGTGTTCGGCTGCGATCTTTCTGCCTCCGAACTGACCGAGACGGCCCGCGCCGGCGTCGCCACCACGGTCGTCGACCTGACCGACCGGCCCGCCGCCGCCGCCTGGATCGCGGCGATCGAACACACCGCCGGCGGGCCGGTCGACGTGCTGGTGAACAACGCCGGCGGCGTCGCCGGACAGGTGCCCCGCCCGGTCGAGGACGTGGCCGATGCCGACTGGGACCGCATCTTCGCGATCAACGTCGGCGCCGCCTTCGCGCTCAGCCGCGCCGCGGCCCCGGGGATGAAGCGCGCCGGACGCGGGCGGGTGGTCAACATCAGCTCGGGCGCCGGGCTTGCGCCGTCGCTCACCGGCATCCAGGCCTATTGCGCGGCGAAGCATGCGGTGGTGGGGTTGACCCGGCAACTGGCGCACGAGCTCGGCCCGTTCGGCATCACCGTCAACAGCGTGGCCCCGGGGTTCGTGCGCACCAACGACGCGACCGAGAAGCAATGGGAAGCCTATGGCACCGACGGCCAGCAGGCGCTGGTGCAGCGGATCGCGCTGAAGCAGCTCGGCACCGCGCAGGACATCGCCAATGCCGTGGTCTTCTTCGCCTCCGACCTCGCCCGGTTCGTGAGCGGACAGGTGTTGCAGGTGGACGGCGGAAAATAGCCTGCCACCACGACTGAAGCCCCCGGAAGGAAGCCCGATCATGCCCGACCGCAGCCCCCACCCCGACGGCGAACCCTGGCAGTGGCCGGAAGCCACCTGGCGGCGCATCGTCGGGCGCGCGCGCGCCGGACGCAGCCTGCACCCCGCATCCTGGCCGGACGGGGCGCGCTGCGCGGTGGCGCTGTCGTTCGACGCCGACCATGAAACGATCCCGCTGCGCGACAACGACGAAAGCCCGATGCGGATCAGTCAGGGTCAGTACGGCCACCGCCAGGCGATGCCGCGCATCCTGCGCCTGCTGGAGCGGGACTCCATTCCGGCCAGCTTCTTCTACCCCGCCGTCGCCGCCTTGCTCGTTCCGGACGAGGTGCGCGCGGTGGCCGGTGCGGGCCACGAGATCGGCATCCATTCCTGGATCCACGAGGCCAACACCACCCTGCCCCCGGATGCCGAACGCGACCTCACCCTGCGGGCAGCCGAGGTGCTGACCCGGCTTGCCGGCACCGCGCCGGTCGGCATCCGCACCGCGAGCTGGGATTTCTCGATCAACACGCTCGACATCATCCGCGAGATGGGACTGCTGTACGACAGCAGCCTGATGGCCGACGATGACGCCTACGAACTCATGCAGGACGGGCAGCCGACCGGCATCGTCGAACTGCCGCCGGAATGGATCCGCGACGACGCGGTCTATTACAACATGGTGCGCTTCTCGGCGCTGCGGCCCTACACGCCGCCCTCGGCCGTCGAGGAGATTTTCCGCGCCGAATTCGACGGCGCCTGGGAGGAACGCGGCCTGTTCCTGCTCACCATGCACCCGCATATCAGCGGCCATCGCTCGCGCCTGCCGGTGCTGGAGCGGCTGATCGCGCATATGAAGGCGAAGGGCGGATGCTGGTTCGCGACCCACGCCCAGGTCGCCGCCTGGTGCAAGGCGCAGGCCGGCATGCCCTGAGCAGCTAGCCCGGCGGCACCTCCGGCAACAGCGCGGCGACCGCGTCCGGCTTGCCGCGCCGCAGCCCGCGCAGCCAGAAGAACAACCGGGCGGCGATCAGCAGCGCGCTGGCGCCGATGAAGCCGGCGCTGATCGGGTGCCGGAGGAACACCGAAATGTCGCCGTGCGACAGCAGCAGCGCACGGCGGAAATTATCCTCGACCAACGGCCCCAGCACGAACCCAAGCAAGATCGGCGCGACCGGGAAATCGAGCGCGGCGAACACCGCCCCGGCAAGCCCGAACGCCAGCACTTCCCACACCTCGAACAGGTTGTTCTGGGTGCTGTAGACGCCGACCGCAATGAAGAACACGGCAGAGGGGAACAGGAGACGATAGGGTACCTGCAGCAGCTTCACCCACACCCCGATCAGCGGCACGTTCAAGACCATCAGCAGCGCGTTGCCGATCCAGAAGCTGGCGATCAGCCCCCAGAACAGATCCGCATGCTCGGTGATCAGTTGCGGCCCCGGCTGGATGCCCTGGATCAGCAGCGCCCCCAGGATCAGCGCCATCACGGCATCGCCGGGAATGCCGAGGCTCATGGTCGGGATGAAATCGACCTGCGTCTTCGAATGGGAGGCCGCCTCCGGCGCCGCCACACCTTCGATCGCCCCGCGGCCGAAGCGCTCCGGATGGCGGGCGATCTTGTGTTCCAGCGCATAGGCGATGAACGTGGTAATCGTCGGTCCGGTTCCCGGAATGGCGCCGAACATCACGCCGATGCCGGTGCCGCGCAGCATCGCCGGGAACGCCTGGCGCAGGTCCGCCAGGCTCGGCCGCATGTCGCGCATACGCATCCTGACCGGAGTGCCCACCGCATCCATGCGGTTGACGCTGCGCAGGAACTCGGCGACGCCGAACAAGCCGAGCGCCAGCGCCACCAGTTCCACCCCGTCGTCGAGATCGGTGATGCCGAATGTGAAGCGCTGCGTGCCGGTCAGCACATCCGTCCCGGCAACGCCGAGCAGCAGGCCGATCACCACCATCGCCACGCCTTTGAGCGGCGAGCCGCGCGACATGGTCGCGCCCGCCAGCAGGCCCAGCAGCATGATGGAGAAAATCTCCGGCGGACCGAACCGGAACGAGATCGCCACCAGCAGCGGCGAAGCGACGATCATCACGATGATGCCGACGGAGGCTGCGAAGAACGAGCACAGCATGGTGATGCCGAGCGCCGTGCCGCTCTTGCCCTGCTGGGTGAGCGGATAGCCGTCGAGGCAGGTGACGGCGTGCGGCGGATGGCAGGGCAGGTTCAGCAGGATGGCGCCGATCGCACCGCCGTATTGCGCCCCGTAGAAGATGCCGGCCAGCATCAGGATCGCCGGGATCGGGTGCAGCGCGTAGGTCAGCGGCAGCAGCATCGAGATCGCCGAGATCGGCCCCAGGCCCGGCAGCACGCCGATCAGATTGCCGATCAGCACGCCGAAGAACGACCACATCAGATTGCCCGGCAACAGCGCGACGCCGAAGCCGTGCCACAGGTCGGTCAGCGACTGGCCGATCATCGGCTCAGCCCCAGCGGAACAGCGGCAACTCGATCCTGAGCAGCCACCAGAAGACGACCAGACAGACGAGCGTCATGGCTGCCGCCAGCGCGCCCGCCGCCGCCGGCGTGTTCTTGCGGTCGCCGAGGGCTGCGACGAACACCGAAACGAAGGTGGCCGGCAGCAGCCCGCCGTAGCGCCCGATCACGGCGAAGGCGGCAACGCCGGCGCAGATGCAGAACCAGCCGCGCCATTCCGGCCGCACCCGCACCGCCGCCGCGGCGGCGGTGCCGCGCAGGCTGCCCAGCAGGATAAGCGACCCGGTCACGGCCAGGATGATGCCGAGCGCCAGCGGGAAATAGCCGGGACCCATGCGGCGCAGCGAGCCGAGCTCGTAGTGGGAGGCCTGGAAGGCGCAGCCGAGGCCGAGCAGCAGCATCAGCCCGCCGCCGAGGAAATCCTTGCGGTTGATACTGCGCATGCTCATCCACCCCCCGGAAGCGGCTCGAACCCGCCGGCGCGGCGCAGTCCGGTGGAGGCGGGGCCTGTCAGCAGCGCCACGAGCGCCTGCGCGGCGGCCGGCTGCGTGGTGCCCGCGCGCACCGCGGCCGCGTAGACCGTGCCGAGGCCGTGCGCCTCCGGCAGCGGCCCGGCCAGGGTCACGCCGGGCGTGTAGGTGATCTCCGTGATCTGGGTACAGCCGATCGCGTTGGCCTCCGGCGCTTCGGCCAGGTGCCGCATCGCCGTGGCACCGTTCGGGAAGGGCCGCAGATGCGGCGCCACCGCCGCCTCGATGCCGAGATCGCGCAGCACGCGCATGACATGGATGCCGGCGGTGGACGCCTGCGGATCCGGCACATAGACCCCCCGCGCAGCCAACAGGGCGGCGCGCAGGCCGTCGGGGGTCGCAACATCCGGTACCGGATGCCCGGCCGGCACGGCGACGCCCGTGCGCACGAGGCCGATCGGGACGGCAGGTCCGGCGAGCAGCCCGCGCCCGCCGAGCTCATCGAGGAAGTCCCCGGTCAGGATCACCACATCGCAGGCCTCACCGGCGATGACCTTCGCGCGGATCATGCCCGCGGCATCGAAGAACGCCGCGATTTCGGCGCCGGTCGCGGCGGTAAATCCCGCCTGCACATCGGCGACGAGTCCCTTGGAGGCGCCGGCTCCCAGCAGATGCAGGATCATGATCGGAGGCTCCGGCAAGCAGAGGCGGTCTCAGGCGTGCACATGGATATGCGCGAACTTGATGACCTTGGCCCATTTCCTGATGTCGCCTTCAAGGAAGCTGGTGAACTGCGGCGGGGTCATGATCACCGGCGCGGCGCCCTGTTTCTCCCAGGATGCGCGCAGCGCGGGCTGCGCGTCGATCTTGCTGATCAGCGCACTGAGCCTGGCGACGACCGCCGGCGGCGTGCCCTTCGGCGCCACCACACCCAGCCACAGCACGGCCTCGTAGCCCGGCACCCCGCCCTCCGCCACCGTCGGCAGGTTGGGCAGCACCGGGGAGCGGGTCTTGCCGGTGGTGGCGATGCCAGTGACCTTGCCCGACTTGATGAGGCCGACCATCGTCGTGATCGCATCGAACATCATGTCGACCTGGCCGCCGATGACGTCGATGCGGGCTTCGGAGCTGCCCTTGAAGGGCACGTGGACGAGGTCGATGCCGGCCATCTGTTTGAACAGCTCGCCGGCCATGTGGTACGGCGTGCCCGGTCCCGAGGACGCGAACGTCAGCTTGCCGGGCTTCTTCCTGGCCAGTGCGATCAGCTCCTGCGGCGTCTTCACGTCGAGCCCGGGGTTGGTGACCAGCACCAGGTCGGCGGAGTTGATCGGCGCGACCGGCACGAAATTCGTCATCAGCTTGTACGGCTTGTGCGGGAACAGGGTCTCGTTGACCGTGTGCGTATTGGAAATCACCAGCAAGGTGTAACCGTCGGGACGGCTGGTCGCCACGGCCTCGGAGCCGATGATGGAGCCGGCGCCGGGCCGGTCCTCGACGATGAACGGGCGGCCGGTCGCGGCGTTGAGCTGCTGCGCCAGGATGCGCCCGTACACGTCGGCCGAGCCGCCGGCCGCGAAGGGCACGATCATCGTCACCGCCCGGCTCGGGTAGGCCTCGGCGGCCCATGCCGAGGATGTGAGGGCCGAGGATGTGAGGGCCGAGGTTGCGAGCGGTGGCGCCAGGCCGGCCAACAAGGTGCCTGCCAGGCCTTTACCGACGCTGCGCCGTGTCGGGGAAGAGGTCCGGGACTCTGTCGTCATTGCATTTCCACCCATGTTTCGCCGGAACGGCGTTCGTCATCCTGCCCTGCCCTCGCCGTGCGCACCGTCACGCCCGGCTGGCGCCGGGGCTCAGAGCATGAAAACCAATCGAACCTGCGAAAGAACGCTCGTTGTCATTGCGCGGGTTTTCAGGCGGTTCTGGCGGCTCGCGGACATTCTTTCACGAACCCTCAGGCGGCGACAGTGTTCGTCAGCGTCCCCAGCTTGTCGATCGCGATCTTCATGACGTCCCCGGGACCCAGGAATTTCGGCGGCTTGAAGCCGATGCCGACGCCCGCCGGCGTGCCGGTGGCGATGATGTCGCCGGGCAGCAGGGTGATGCCGGCGGAAATCGTCGCGATGATGGTGGGGATGTCGAAGATCAGATCGCGCGTGTTGGCGTGCTGGCGCAGCTCCCCGTTGACCCAGCAGCGGACGTCGAGATCGGCGGGATCGCCGACCTCGTCGGCGGTGACGATCCACGGGCCCATCGGGCAGAACGTATCCATCGATTTGCCGAGGAACCACTGGCGGTGCCGCTGCTGCAGATCGCGCGCGGTGATGTCGTTGACGATGGTGTAGCCCCAGACATGGGCAAGCGCGTCCGCGCGGGCGATGCCGCGGCCCGGTCGGCCGATGACGACGGCGAGCTCCGCCTCGTAATCCAGTTGCTGCGTCACGTCGGCAAAGGGCTGCACCGCCTCGCCGTCGGCGATCACGCTGGACGGCGGCTTGGTGAAGACGACCGGAAATTCGGGCGCCGTCTCGCCCTTCGCGGCGGACGTGTCGAAGCCGGAATGGGCGAATTCCGCCGCATGTTCGTGATAGTTCTTGCCGACGCAGAAGATGTTGCGGCGCGGGCACGGGATCGGCGCCAGCAGGCGGTGGCCGGCGAGGCTCCGCCAGGCCGCGATCCGGCCGAATGCCGGCGCCGGCACGCGCGCGATCAGGTCCACGAGATCGCCGGCGAATCCGGGAACGAGCTCGCTCGCGAGGGCGAACCCCTGCCCGTCCGGGGAGACCACGCCCGGCTGCGCGCGCCCTGCGATCTCGACAGTGGCAAACCGCATGTATCCCCCGAATTGGTTGGTTTTGGTCCAGGACCGGCCCGATTGGTTGACGATATCCGCCGCCAATCCGCGGGTCAACGGGGCAGTGCGGACGTCTCGTGCGGATCGGCCCAACCCAATCTATACCAATCTGGCCGAAGGCCGGCTAGGCTCCGGCGCTGGCTCGGAAGGTGTTGCCCGCATGTCCCTCGCTCGCGATCCCGCTTTTGCGCTGAAGCAGGCCCTGCTCGCCAATCTGCGCGACGCGCACTGGCATGCGGGCGAGAAGCTCCCGACCGAGCGGCAGATGTGCACGCTCTACAATGTCGGCCGCTCGACGGTGCGCCGCGTGCTCGGCGAGATGGCGGCGCTGGGGCTCGTCACCCGGACCGTCGGCAGCGGCACCTATGTCGCCCGGGACATCGCGGACACGCTGCCGCACGCAGCACTCCCCGAGGTCGGGATCAGCCCGGCGGAATTGATGGAGGCGCGGCTGATCTTCGAGCCCGGGCTGGTGGATCTCGCGATCCGCAACGGGACCGCCGCCGATTTCGCGGCGCTGGAGAAATGCTGCCGCAATGCCGACGTCGCCCGGACCCTGGAGCAGTTCGAGTACCTGGGACGACGCGTTTCACCGCGCGCTCGCAGCGGCCACGCACAACGGCTTCGTCGGCAGCGTGTTCGCGCTGATCTCCAAGGTCCGCGATGACGGCGAGTGGGGGTTGCTGAAGCAGCGCAGCGCCATGCCGGAACGTCGGGTCGAGTACCAGCGCGAGCACTGGGCGATCCTGGCCGCGCTGCGCCAGCGCGACGCCGGGCTGGCGCGCGTGGCGCTGGTCGACCACCTGGTCCACGTGCGACGGAACATGTTCGGCTACTGAGCACCAAGCCCCCATCCGACGAACGCGTCGTCGGAACTTCGCATCACCGTGACCTATGAAACATCGAGCGCGGCCGACCCGAGCACGAGTGCCAACTGGGCGCGACCTCCCGCCTGTGCCGTCTCCAGATTGGAGATCGTCACCCCGAGAAGCCGCACGCCACGCGGTGGCGGGAAATGCGATCGCAGCAGCTCGATGCCGATTCCTTCCAGCTCCGTCTGCGACCGGATCGGCGTGACACAGGACCGGCTGCGGGTGAGCTGACGGAAGTCGGCGTACTTGATCTTCACCGTCACCGTGCGCCCGGAATAACCGCCGCGGCTGCAGGCGGCCCAGACCTTCGCGAAGACGGGCTCGAGGGCCGGCGCGACCTCCTCCCAGCGCATAAGATCGTGCTCGAACGTGGTCTCGGCGCCGACCGACTTCCGTACGCGATCGGCCTCCACGGGACGATCGTCCTGGCCGCGCGCCACGCCGTAGTAGTAGCTTCCCGCCTTGCCGAAGTGCTTCAGCAGGAACGCCTGCGACTGATGGCGAAGATCGAGACCGGTGTGGATGCCGAGCGCATTCATCCTGGCGGCCGTCGCGGGTCCCACGCCATGGAACTTGCCCACCGGCAGGTTTTCCACGAAGGCCGGGCCCATCCTGGGCGTGATGACGAACAGCCCATCCGGCTTGCGGTGATCCGAGGCGAGCTTGGCCAGGAATTTGTTGTAGGAAACCCCGGCCGAGGCCGTCAGACCGGTTTCCGCCCGGATCGCCGCGCGAATCTCTTCGGCGATTTCCGTCGCCGAGCCGCGGTCCACCAGCGGGGCGGTGACGTCGAGATAGGCCTCGTCCAGGGACAATGGCTGGATCAGGGGCGTGTAGCGGGCGAAAATGCCGTGGATCTGCTGCGACACCGCCTTGTAGACGTCGAAGCGCGGCGGCACGAAGATCAGTTCGGGGCATTTGCGGCGCGCAGTGACCGACGGCATGGCGGAGTGGACGCCGAATTTCCGCGCTTCATAGCTCGCGGCCGCCACCACGCCCCGCTTGCGCGATCCGCCAACCGCCACCGGCAGCCCGCGTAGGCTCGGCGCGTCGCGCTGCTCGACGGACGCGTAGAACGCGTCCATGTCGATATGGATGATGCGCCGATGGAATGGCGGGTGGGCGGAGGGGGACATGCGGCTTTCGACGCTAGCACAGTACCCGCGACGTGAGAACGAAACAGGGACGCCGCACAGGGCAATCGGGCCGACGTCCGGCGTGTCCCTCTCCCGCTCTCGCGGGAGAGACTCCCCGCATCGGGGGGCCGATGCGCCACCGGGGGACGAAAAAGGCGGGGATGCTACCCTATCCCCCTCTCCCCCGCGCTTTGCGGGGGGAGAGGGAGGGGTGAGGGGGGCCGCTCGCCCCCCGATCCGCATCTTGTGCCGCGCGTCCCCTCACCCTGCCCCTCTCCCCCCGCAAGCGCACGGAGAGAAGGGAGAAGGGCGGCACCCTCGCCGCGATATGCTCTTATTTAGGGCTTACGCCTAGAATTGGGGCATTTCATGATTGTCCTTGCCTAGTTCGTGCTCCTATTCTAACTCGCGCTGCACCGCAGCAGAAGGCGCGACCTCATGCAGATCGGCGTGTTTATCCCTATCGGCAACAACGGGTGGCTGATCTCCACGACCTCGCCCCAATACAAACCCAGCTTCGATCTCAATCGCCGGATCACCCAGCGGGCCGAGCACTACGGGTTCGACTTCGCCCTTTCGATGATCAAGCTCCGCGGCTTCGGCGGACCCAGCGAGTACCTGGGACCACAATCTCGAATCCTTCACCTTGATGGCCGGCCTCGCCGCGGTCACTTCCCGGATCCAGCTCTTCGCCTCGGTCGCCGTACCTGACCTTGCCGCCGCCACTTGCCGCCCGCATGGCGGTCACCATCAATTCCATCTCCGGCGGCCGGTTCGGGGTGAACATCGTCTCCGGCTGGCAGAAGGCGGAATACGAGCAGATGGGCCTGTGGCCCGGGGAAGCGCATTTCGCCCGCCGCTACGATTACTGCGCCGAATACGTCCAGGTGATGCGCGAGCTCTGGTCCGACGGGCACTCCGACTTCCAGGGCAGCTTTTTCCAGATGCAGGATTGCCGCCTGAGCCCCCGCCCCGCCGCACACATCCCCCTCATCTGCGCCGGGCAAAGCGAGCGCGGGATGCGCTTCGCCGCCGAATACGGCGATTTCAACTTCGTGAGTGGCACCGGGTGCAACGACCCCGCGCGGGCAGTGCCGAATCTCGACCGTTTCAACGCCGAGGTCGCGCGCACCGGCCGCGATGTCGGCGCCCTGGTGCTCGTGATGGTCATCGCCGACGAGACCGACGCCGCCGCGATGGCGAAGTGGGAGCACTACAAGACCGGCACCGACCACGAGGCCCTGGCGTGGCGCCGTGCCCAGGCGGGGGCCGACGTGAATGCCGAAGCCAATTCCACCGCGGGACGTTTCCTGCGCGCGGAGAACCAGTTGCCGACCCACATGCCGACCCTGATCGGCTCCTACGCCACCGTCGCCCGGCTGCTCGATACTCTCGGCGCCCTGCCGGGCGTACGCGGCGCGATGCTGGCCTTCGATGACTTCGAAGTCGGGATCGAGCAGTTCGGCACCCGCATCCAGCCGCTGATGCGTACCCGCGCCGGCATCCTGGCCGCAGCCTGAGAATTTGTGAAAGAATGCCCGTCGACCGCCCAAACCGCCTGAAAACCCGAGCGATGACAACGGGCGTTCTTTCGCAGGTTCGATTGCTTTTACGCTCTGAGGAGACCGCACCGATGTCCGGCTCTGCGACCACTTTGTCCCCGATTCCGGCATGCGCCGCCTGGTCAGGGGCGTGAGCGTGGCGCCACGGCGCGATCCGGGAAAAATGAGGCCCCCGCGATGACCCATGATACTGACAGGCTCCCCACGGACCTGCATTTCCTTTCGATTGCCCAGGCAGCCGGGCTGATCGCACGGCGGCAGCTATCGCCGGTGGACCTCACCCGCGCGCTGCTCGATCGGATCGCGGCAATCGACCCGCAGTTGAACGCGTTCCTGCTGGTCACGGCGGACCGCGCGCTCGACCAGGCACACGCGGCAGAAGCCGAGATCATGGCCGGTCGCTACCGCGGACCGCTGCACGGCATCCCGATCGGCCTCAAGGATATCTATTGCACCAAGGGGATCCGCACCACCGGACATTCGCGCACGCGCGTCGACTTCATTCCGGGGTTCGATGCGACGACGGTGCGGCTGCTGGACCGGGCCGGGGCGATCCTGCTCGGCAAGCTCGCCACGCACGAATTCGCCCACGGTGGGCCGTCCTTCGATCTGCCCTGGCCGCCGGCGCGTAACCCCTGGGCGCGGGACCATGCCACCGGCGGATCGTCCAGCGGGTCGGGCGCCGGCGTGGCGGCGGGTCTGATGCTGGGGGCACTCGGCACCGATACCGGCGGGTCGATCCGCAACCCGGCTGCTCTGTGCGGCATCGTGGGGCTGAAGCCGACCTACGGGCGGGTCAGTCGCGCCGGGGTCTGGACCAATTCCTACAGCTATGACCACGCCGGACCGATGGCCTGGACGGTGGCCGATTGCGCGCTGATGCTGCACGCGATCGCCGGCCACGATCCGGCCGATCCCGCCAGTGCGGATCGTCCGGTCCCGGACTACGCCGCCGCGCTGAGCGGCGACGTCCGTGGCCTGCGCGTGGGCGTGCTGCGCCATCTGTACGAGCGTGACGTGCCGGTGGCGCCGGCGGTTCGTGCGGCGATGGAGGCCGCGCTCGACGTGCTGCGCGGGCTTGGCGCGGTGGTGGAGGATGCTTCCATCCGCCCCGCACAGGATTATTACGACGTCAAGATCGTGGGCGCCGAGAGCGAGCTCTATGCCGTGCACGAGCCGGCGCTGCGTACCCAACTGGGTGCGTTCGGGGAGGATTTCCTCGGCCGTTCGCTCGCCGCCCTGCTGATCACCGGCGCCGATTATGTGCAGTCCACCCGCGAGCGGCGGGTGATGATGGCCGAGATGGCGCCGCTCTACGCGCGCCACGACGTGCTGGTGACAGCGGGACCGGGACCGGCGTCGCGTCTCGATGCCTGGCGGACGATCGACTTCTGGCGCAAGCCCTCGCTCACGACGCCGTTCAACGTGACGGCGGGTCCGGCGCTCGCACAATGCATCGGCTTCACCGATGCCGGACTGCCGCTGTCGATGCAGGTCGCGGGCCGGCCATTCGACGAGACGACGGTGCTGCGCCTGGCGCACGCCTATGAAGCCGCCACTCCGTGGCGATCGCGGCGACCGGTGCTCGATCCCGCGGCCGCTCCGCTCGCGTTGCCGCCTGTTCCCGATCCGGAACGGGCGGAGGTTACGCCGGCGCGGCGGGCGGAGCTTGCCGGCTTGTGCGCGCGTGCCGGGCTGGCGGTGAACGCGCGGCAGTTCGAGCAGTTCTGTGCCGCCGCGCCCCATGTCGAGGCGATGGTCGCGCGGTTGCGGCGGGAGCGGCCGTTCCAGGCGGAACCGAGCCAGATTTTCGCCTTGCCGGCGGACTGAGACACGATGCGCCCGTGACGGTCGATACGGGCCCGGGGCATCTCCGCCGTCCCCGGCGAAAGGACGCCATCCATGGACTTCAGGACACTGGAGGTCTTCTATTCGGTTGCCACATTGAAGAATTTCGCGCGCGCCGCCGAAGCCCTGCACCTGACGCAGTCTGCGGTCTCCCAGCGGATCACGAACCTCGAGGCCGAGGTCGGAGGCCGGCTCCTCGAAAGGTCGAGCCGGGGAACGTCGCTGACGCCCAAGGGCCATGTCCTGCTCGTCTATGCGGATCGCCTGCTCCGGACCCGGACGGAGCTGATCCAGGCGATATCCCGTCCCGAGACCACGAGCCGGCTGATCCGTCTCGGCGTGGCGGAGACGCTGGCGCAAACCTGGCTGCCCACGTTCATCGGCAGCGTGAACGCCAAATATCCATTCATCACGTTCGAGATCGATGTCGACGTCACGACGAGCCTCAGGGCGCGTCTCCTGCGCCAGGAGATCGATCTGGCATTCCTGCTCGGGAAGGTCCTGGAACCCGGCATCGCGAGCGTCGATTTGTGCTCCTACACGCTGTCTTTCGTTTCCAGCCCTGACCTTGCATTCGGCGAGCGGCCTGTCTCGGTCGAGGCGATGAGCAAATACGCGCTGATCAGCTTCCCGAAGAACACCATTCCCTACCAGGCCATCCAGGAGCTGTTCCGGGAACGGTCTCTCGGGACGCCGCGTATCCATTCCAGCTCATCGATCTCGACGATCATCAAGATGACGCTCGACAAGATAGGCATCAGCCTCATCACGCCGAACGTGATCAAATCGGAACTCCGCGACGGCAAGCTGGCCCTTGTAGACACCGACCTTGCGCTGCCAACCCTTGAGTACACAGCAAGCTATCTCCTCTCACCACAGGACAAATTAGTGCCATCTCTTGCACATATTGCAAGCAGAGTGGCGCATAGATGGGCGTGGTAGCGATTAGCAATGCTAATCATGGGCGTTAATGCTTGAAGATTGGACATCGTGGCATGCTTTGCGGTGCTGTATCGCCCGAGGCAGGCAGACCCGGCCTGCTTCCCGGATCGGTCACCACGTCAGACGGTCGCCTCAGGACCGGCCTTGTCGTGGGAGCCAACGGGCGACCTGGGGCACGGTGGAGAATGCCTGTCGATGCAGACCATGGCACCGGATCCGTTCGAATTCGAGCTGTTCAGGAATGCCCTCCTGTCCGTCGCGGACGAGATGGCGCTGACCGTGCATCGCACGACCTATTCGTCGGTGCTGCGCGACAACCTCGATTATTCGACCGGCTTCTTCGACGCGCAGGGACGGATGATCGCTCAGGGCTTCTCCTTGCCCGCACATCTCGGTTCCATGCCGACGGCGCTCGCTGCCGTCATACAGCGGTTCGGCGACGGCATCAGGCCGGGCGACGTGTTCGCGCTCAACGACCCGTTCGACGGCGGGATGCACCTCCCCGACATCTTCATCTTCCAGCCGATCTTCATCGACGGCGCGCTGGCGGCCTTCAGCGGCGCGATCTCGCACCATACCGATGTGGGGGGCCGCGTTGCCGGATCGAACGCGCCGGATTCCACCGAGATCTACCAGGAAGGCGTGCGCATCCCGCCCATGCGCATCTACGACGGCGGCCGGCGCAACGACACCTTCTTCGAGCTGATCCGCGCCAACGTCCGGGTGCCGGAAAAAGTGGCCGGCGATCTGCGCGCACAGCTCGCCGCCTGCCATGTGGCAGAAATCGCCTACACCGATCTCTGCCGCACCTACGGAGCCGGGAAGGTCAGGCAGCTCACCGACGCCATGCTCGATCATTCCGAGCGGCTGGCACGGGCCGAGATCGCGAAGCTCCCGGACGGCACGTTCGCGTTCGAAGACTGGATCGACGACGACGGCATCGAAACCGGCAAGCCCATCCTGCTCAAGGTCGTGATCGACAAGCAGGGCGACGGCATCCGTTTCGACTGGACCGGGTCCTCGCCGCAGGTGAAAGGCGCCCTGAACGCCACCCTCTCCTTCACCAAATCCGCCTGCTACTGCGGCCTGCTGTCGGTGATGGAGAACACCGTCCCCAACAACGAAGGCATCTTCCGCGCGGTCGAGGTGATCGCGCCATCGGGCAGCATCGTGAACTGCGTTCCGCCGGCGGCAACCGCTGCCCGCGGCCTGACGGGCTTTCGCATGGTCGATGCCGTGTTCGGCGCCTTCGCCCGGATGGTCCCCGACAAGGTCTTCGCCGCCTCGGATGGCGGCAACACCAACATCTCGATCGGCGGCTACGACAGCGACCGCGCGCCCTACATCTTCTGCGACTTCACCTGTTGCGCCTGGGGCGGCCGTCCCTGGGCCGACGGGCTCGACGGCAACTCGAACATCTTCGCCAACATGGCCGGCCAGTCGGCGGAGATCACCGAGGCCGAGCAGCCGCTGATGGTGGAAGCCTACGAGCTGCTGGGCGATCGCGGCGGCGCCGGCGCATTCCGGGGCGGCGCACCCTATCGCCGGACCTACCGCTTCCTCGGCGACGAGGCGGTCATTTCGATCCGTTCGGACCGCCGCGACATCCGGCCGTATGGCCTCTATGGCGGCTATCCCGGCGAACCGTCGATGAACTACATCACCCGGGCCGGCGCCGGGCCGCAGCTCTTCCCGGCGAAGTTCCACGGGCACCTGCGCCACGGCGACATCTTCATCCACGAAGTCGCGGGCGCCGGCGGCTGGGGCGACCCCTTGGACCGCGATCCGGCGCGCGTGGCGAAGGACGTGCGCAACGGGTTCGTCTCGCCCCCGGCAGCGCGCGAGCTGTATGGCGTCGTGTTCCGACCGGACGGCCTGGTGGTGGACACGATCGCAACAGAGGCGCTGCGGGCGCGGATCCGCGAGACCCGCGGTTGGCAGCGCGTGCCCTTCGTGCTCCGCGAGCAGCCCGCAGGCCTGCGGGACGCGGCCTTGCATCCGGCAGCGGGCCCCGGAAGGCAGAACCCATGAGCAGCATCCGCGTCGGTGTCGACATCGGGGGCACCTTCACCGACATCGTCATCATGGACCCCGACGGCGGGATCATCACGAAAAAGGTCTCCTCCACCGTCGACAACTACGCGCGCGCCATCAGCGCCGGCCTCGCCGAAGTCTTCATGGAAACCGGTGTCGACGGCGCGGAGATCGTGGAGGTGCTGCACGGCACCACGGTGGCGTCCAATGCGATCCTGGAACACAAGGGCGCCCGTACCGGCCTCATCACCACCAAGGGCTTCCGCGACGTGCTGGAGCTCAGGCTGTTGCGCATGCCACGGCTGTACGACCTGACCTGGGAGAAGCCGCCGACCCTGGTCGAACGTCACCTGCGCCTTGAGGTGGACGAGCGTGTCAACGCACGCGGCGAGATCGAGCGCGCCCTCGATCCCGCCGAGGTCGAAACGGTTCTGGACCAACTGCTGGCGGAGCAGGTGGAGGCGATTTCCGTCTGCCTGCTGCACGCCTATGCCAACGACACCCACGAGAGGCTGATCCGCGACATCATCCGCCGCAAGGCGCCGGAGATGGTGCTGTCGATCAGTTCCGAGGTGCTGCCCGAGATCAAGGAGTACGAGCGCACCTCGACCACCGTCATCAACTCCTACGTCAAGCCGATCGTCGGACGCTATCTCAGGTCGCTGACAGCGGATCTGCAGGGCATCGGCATCACCGCCCCGCTGCTGCTGATGCAGTCCAACGGCGGGCTGACGCCGGCCGCGGTTGCGGCCGAGATGCCCGTGCACATCATCGAGTCCGGGCCGGCCGCAGGCGTGATCGGCGCCCAGTCGCTGGCCCGCCGGGCGGGGTTCGACAAGATCATCTCGTTCGACATGGGCGGCACCACCGCCAAGGCGGCGCTGGTCGAGCAGGGCGAGGTGACCAGGGCCGAGGAATACTCCGTCGGCGGCGGCATCATGATCGGTTCGCGGCTGATGTCGGGGGCCGGCTACGTGCTGAAGGTTCCGGCGATCGACCTCGCCGAGGTGGGCGCGGGCGGCGGTTCGATCATCGCCGTCGATGCCGGCGGCGCGCCGCAGGTCGGGCCGCAGAGCGCGGGGTCCTTCCCGGGGCCGGTCTGCTACGGCCTGGGCGGAACCGAGCCGACCGTCACGGACGCCAACGTCGTGCTGGGCTACATCAATCCCGCGCAGCTTGCCGGCGGCAGCGTGAAGCTGGACGCCGCGCAGGCGCGCGCCGTGCTGACCGCGAAGGTGGCCGGCCCGCTGGGCGTTTCGGTGGAGCACGCCGCCTTCGGGGCCCACCTGGTCGCCGCCGCCAACATGATCCGCGCGATCAAGGCGGTTTCCTCCGAACGCGGGCGGGATCCGCGCGCCTACGCGCTTGTCGCCTTCGGCGGCAACGGCCCCCTGTTCGCCGCCGGGATGGCGCGTTCGCTCGGCATCCGAAGCGTGATCGTGCCGCCATCCGCCGGGGTGTTCTCTTCCGTCGGCCTTCTCTACTCCGACGTCGAGTACCATCTTTCCCGCACGTACCGCCGGCTGACCGACGCGCTTGACCTTGCCGACCTCATGTCGGCCTGGGACACGCTGGAGGCGCAAGCGCGCGAGAAACTGGCGGCGAACGGTTTCCGCCCCGATCAGATGCGGCTGCGCCGCGTCGCGAAGCTGCACTACCGCGGCCAGGCCTATGAGCTGTCGGTGCCGATGCCGGACGCCCCCGTCACGGAGGCCATTGCGGCAAAGCTGGACGAGGCGTTCGGCGACGAGCACGAGCGGACCTACGGCCATCGCGCGGGCGCCGGCGAGCCGGTGGAACTGGTCAGCCTGAACCTGTCGGCCAGCGGCCAGCTCGACACGCTGAGAGGGGCGAAAGCCCGGCAGCCGGACGCGCCCTCCTCGCCCCCCACGGAGCGGCAGGCATTTTTCGGCCCCCGCCATGGCTGGATGCCGACGCCGGTGCTGCAGCGCGGCCATCTCGCGGGGCGCGAATGGCACGGGCCGGTGGTGATCGAAGAATACGACTGCACATGCGTCGTTCCCCCGGGAATGACCGTCCGACTAGACCCGCACGGCAACATCGCCATCGACACGGGCATGGACGCGCCGGAGATATCGGCGCGCAGCGGGGCGAATGCGGGTGGAACCTGAATGCGCCGCTCCGCGATAGTGCTCGGGGCCGGAATGGTCGGCGTCTCGGTGTCCCTGCACCTGCGACGGCGCGGATGGGATGTGGTGCTGGTGGACCGGCAGGGGCCGGGCGAAGGCGCATCCTTCGGCAACGGAGGGCTGATCCAGCGCGAGGCCGTGTATCCGCACGCCTTCCCCCGTGCGGCTGCGGAACTGCGGCGCATCGCGCGCAACCGCGCGATCGACGTCGCCTACCACCCGCTCGCCTTGCCGGGCTTCGTCTCGCCGCTGCTGCGCTATTGGTGGCACTCGGCACCCGAACGCTACCTGCGCGCGGTGCAGGGCCACGCACGCCTGATCGCCACCTGCCTCGATGAACACCTGGCCCTGGCACGCGACGCCGGCGCGGCCGGGTTGCTGCGCCCCATCGGGTGGATGCGCCTTTACGACCGCGCGAGCGCGCTGGAGGCGGCGCTGCGCCAGGCCGAAGCCGCCCGGCGCGACTTTGGGGTGAATTATGCGGGGCTGGACGCCAGGGCGCTTGCGGTGGCGGAGCCCCACCTGATGATGGAGAAAGCAGGCGCCATCCACTGGACCGACCCGTTCTCGGTCAGCGACCCGCACGCGCTGACCCTTGCCTATGCGAAGCTTTTCACCGCATCGGGCGGGGTCATCGCGACCGGCGACGCAGCCACGCTGCAGCGGGGAGCGGCCGGATGGCGTGTCCAGACTGCCGATGGCCCGGTCGAGGCTGCAACGACGGTGGTGGCGCTCGGCATCGCGTCGGCCCGGGCGACCAGGCGGTTCGGCTACGCGCCGCCGCTGTTCGGCAAGCGTGGCTACCACAGGCATTACCGGTTGCGCGGCAACGCGGTGCTGAACCGTCCCGTGCTCGACACCGACAGCGGATTCCTGCTCGCCCCGATGCGGGGCGGCATCCGCCTGACCACCGGGGTGGAGTTCGCGCGCCCCGACGCGCCCCCCACGCCCGTCCAGCTCGGCAGAGCCGAGCCGGTGGCACGCCGCTTGCTGCCTCTTTCGGACCGGACGGACGCGACGCCGTGGATGGGCGTGCGGCCCTGCACGCCGGACATGCTGCCGATCATCGGCAAGACACCGGGGGAGGATGGCCTGTGGTGCGCCTTCGGGCACGCGCATCAGGGGCTGACGTTGGGGCCGACCACAGGACGACTTGTTGCCGAGATGATGACGGGAGAGGCGCCGTTCCTCGATCCCGCACCGTACCGGCCGGACCGATTTTGACCGTATCTGGAGCGAGGACATGATGATCCGGACGACCCATGGACGACGTGCTTTCATGCGCCGGGCAGCACTCGCCGGCGCATCCGTCGGCCTGCCGCCGCTGCTCGGCGGCTCGCTCGCCCGGGCGGCGCCGAACGCGGGGTCCACCCTCACCCTCGGCCTTCCCGGGGTGACGCCGACGATCGATCCGCTGAACATGCTCAACCACGACTGGATGGTCGTGTCGCAGACGATCTACGAGAACCTGATCGAATTCGATAGCAACGGACACCTCAAGCCGCAGCTCGCGATCGCGCTGCCGACGATCTCCGCCGACGGTCTGACCTACGATTTCACCTTGCGGCCGAACGTCACTTTCCAGAACGGCGCGCCGTTTTCGGCCGAGGACGTGAAATACAGCTTCGACTGGCTGCTCGACCCGGCGAACAAGGCCGTGCGCCGCCCGATCTTCACGCGCATCAAGGAAGTCGTCGTCATCGACCCGATGCACGTGCGGTTCATCCTGTCGCAGCCCTACGCGCCGTGGCTTGCCTTCATGACGAAGTGCATGGGCATCTTCCCCAAGGGCTCGCGCGAGGCGCACGGACCCGATTTCTTCCGCTCGGCACCGGTCGGCATGGGGACCGGCCCCGGCATCTTCGAAGCGTGGCAGATCAACGACAACATCAGCCTGAAACGCAATCCGCACTACTGGGGCACGGGCGTTCCCGCCTGGGAGCGGCTGGTGGTCCGCCAGCTTCCGGCGGCCGAGGAGCGCGTGGCCTACGTCCGCACCGGCCAGGCCGATATCATCGGCGAGCCGCCGGCCCGCCAGTTCGCGCAACTGGCGAAGACACGCGGCCTCGCCGGCGCCAGCCGCGTGACCCTCGGCGGATGGTTCGCCATGTATTTCGACAACACGAAACCGCCCTTCACCGACGTGAACCTCCGCCGCGCGATCGCCTGTGCGATCGACCGCAAGACCATCGCCGACAAGGTGTATTACGGGCTTCTCGATGCGTCGGGAACGATCGCGCCGCCAGGCGCCTGGTGGTATGACCCGGTGGCGGACAAGGAGGTCGCGTTCGACCTGGAGAAGGCGAAACAGCACCTCGCGAAATCGCAATACGCCAAGGGCGCGACGTTCGAGCTGACGATCCCGTCTTCCACCTACCTGCTGAACGTGCGCGACGCGGCCCTCGTGATCCAGTCGCAACTGGCGAAGATCGGCATCACCGTGAAGCTGAAGATGATGGAGTTCCTGCCGATGTTGCAGGGGGTCATCGCCGGCACCGTGGCGTCCTCGCTGTGGGTGCAGATGTCGCCCGGGGAGCCGACCTACCTCGTGCAGAACTGCCTCACGCCGGGCCAGGTGATCTACAACGTCTCGAAGTATCCGAACTACCCGGAACTCGACACGTTCCTGAACAAGGCCTTTGCCGAGACCGACCAGGCCAAATTGAAACCGGTCTATGCCGCGATGGCGCGGTTCCTGGCGCAACAGTCGCCCATCGTCTGGATCGGCTTCGTGCACGCCGCGAATGTGTGGCGCACCCAGGTGCATGATTTCACCGTCAACCAGGGCCTGACGATCGATCCCAGGCCGGTCACCTTGAGCTGAGGCGGGAGGCCGTGGGCCGATGCTGAGACTGCTGGCGGAGCGCATCCTCTTCTCCGTGGCGACCTTGCTCGGCGTGGGGCTCTGCCTCTTCGTGCTGACCCGCTCCATGGCCGGGACCCCGGCGCTCACCGTGCTCGGCATGGAGGCGACCCCGCAACAGATCCAGCAGTTCAACCACGATCACGGGCTCGACCGGCCGGTGATCGCCCAGGTACTGGCACTGGCTCCGCGGCGTCGCGGACGGACTGAATTTCGGCCACTCGCTGCTGTCGGGCCGGCCCGTCGGCCCGATGCTGCGCGCGGACATGCCGATCACCTTCGAGATCGTCGGGATCGCCTTCGTCTTCGCGGTGCTCGTGGCACTGCCGCTCGGCATCCTGTCAGCCAGCTTCCAGGGCAGGATCATCGACCACGTGGCGCGCATCGTCGCCGTGGTCGGCATCTCGGTCCCGGGCTTCTGGATCGGCCTGATGCTGATCCGGTTTCCCGCCGTGCAGTTCGGATGGTTTCCGCCCGGCGGCTTCACGCCGTGGTCCGGGGGGATCTGGCCGCACCTGCAGTCGATCGTCCTCCCGTGCTTCGCGCTCGGTATCTACTACGTTGCGATCCTGAGCCGCATGACCCGCTCCGGCCTCGTGGAGGTCGGCAGCCAGGACTACATCCGCACCGCCCGGGCGATGGGGCTGGGGCGAGGATTGATCCTGGTCCATGCGTTGAAGAACGCGCTCGTGCCGGTCGTCAGCGTCGGCGCGATGTCGTTCGGCTACATGTTCGGCTGGGCGCTCATCATCGAATACCTGTTCAACATCCCCGGCATGTCGAACGCCTTGCTCACCGCCATCGACAACCGCGACTACACCGTCGTGCAGGCGATCGTCTTCATCTTCACCCTGGTCTTCATCGTCTCCAACTTGCTGGCCGACATGCTGAACGCGTATTTGAACCCGAAGCTGGCGCACGGCCAATGAGCGCCGCGGTCGGATCCCGCACCCTGCGGCTGCCGCGGCTGCTGAGCGCGGGACCATCCGCCCTCATCGGCGGAGGCATCGTGCTCGTCGTGGTCCTCGCCGCCGTCTTCGCGCCCTGGATCGCGCCGCACGACCCGCTTGCGGTCTCGATCGAGAACAGCCTTCTGCCGCCGGGCGGCACCTTCCTGCTCGGCACGGATCAGGCTGGCCGGGACGTGCTCAGCCGGCTGATCTGGGGCGCACGGATATCGCTCATGGTGAGCCTGCTCGCCGTAGTCATCGGAATGACCTGCGGGATCGTGACCGGCCTGGTTGCCGCCTGTTACCGCCAGACCTGGATCGAGCAGGTGATCATGCGGTGCATGGAGGCCGTCGCCTCGATCCCGCTGCTGATCTGGGCGGTGGCACTGCTCGGCATCCTCGGCGTGGAACCGATCGTCGTCCGGGGCCTGTCGTTCGGCAACGAATGGAAGCTGCTGGTACTGATCGGCCTGCTCTACACGCCGACCCTGACACGCATCATGCACGACGTCGCGGTGGGCGAGATCGCGGCCGACTACGTGAAGGCACGCCGCATCCAGGGCGTGTCCACGCTCTCCATCCTGCTCGGCGACGTGCTGCCCAACTGCATGGGACCGCTGGTCGTGCAGGGCACCTTGCTGGTGGCCATCGGCGTGGTCGTAGAGGCCTCGGTCAGCTTCATCGGCCTCGGCGTGCAGCCGCCGACGCCGAGCTGGGGGTCCATGCTGGCGGATTCGCGCAACTACATCTTCTCCTCCGAGTGGTGGCTGCCGGTGTTCCCGGGGCTTGCCATCTCGCTCACGGTGATCGGCTTCAACCTGCTGGGCGACGGGCTGCGCGACCTGCTCGACCCGCGCCACGCGAGCCGGGGGATCGCGGGGTGAGCGCGCCGCTGCTCGCCGTACGCGGCCTGCGCGTCGCCTTTCCGATCGGCGGCGTCATGGCCGAGGCGGTGCGCGGCGTCGATCTCGACATCGCGCCCAGCGAGGCGCTCGGCCTCGTGGGCGAGTTGGGTTCGGGGAAAAGCCTGAGCGCGATGGCGGTGATGCGCCTCATTGCGCCGCCGGGACGGATCACCGCGGGCAGCGCCAGCTTCGACGGCACCGACCTGCTCGCGCTGCCGGAGGCGGAGATGCGCCGGCGCCGCGGGCGCGACATCAGCATGGTGTTCCAGGATCCGTCGACCTCGCTCGATCCGGCGTTCACGATCGGCCAGCAGCTCACCCAGGTCATCCGTGCCCACCGCCCGGAGCTGGGTCGCCGGGCGGCGCGGGAACATGCGATCGAGGCGCTGGCGCTGGTCGGGATCGCCGCGCCGTCGCGCCGGCTCGGCCATTATCCGCACGAGTTCAGCGGCGGGATGCGCCAGCGCGTGCTGATCGCCATGGCGGTCGCCTGCCAGCCGAAGCTGCTGATCGCCGACGAGCCCACGACCGCGCTCGATGTCACCGTGCAGGCGCGGATCGTCGATCTGCTGTGGGATCTGCGCGAGCGCCTGGGTCTCGGCATCCTGTTCATCTCCCACAATCTCGATCTGGTCGCCGAGATCTGCGACCGGGTCTGCGTGATGTACGCCGGGCGCATCGTCGAGACCGCGACGGCGCGGCAGGTCTTCACGGCGCCGCGGCACCCCTATACGCGGCTGCTGCAACGCTGCGTGCCGCGGCTGCACGCACCCACCGACGCGCTCGAGAGCATCGAGGGCGCGCCGCCGCGGCTGGGCGCGATCCCGCCGGGCTGCGCCTTCGCACCGCGCTGCCCGGACGCAGCCGATATCTGCCGCACCGAGCAGCCGGCGACCCGCGCAAGCGGAACCCGGGAATTTGCCTGCTGGGCGGTGCCATGAGCGGTTCCCCCACGAGCGAGGTGCTGCTGGAACTGACCGAGGTCCGCAAGGAGTTCGGCGCCGCGCGTGGCATGCTCGGCCGCCTTCTGGGACGGGCGCCGCGGTTCCGTGCGCTCGACGATGTTTCGCTCACGCTCCACCGGCGTGAGGTCGTAGGCCTCGTAGGCGAGAGCGGGTGTGGCAAATCGACGCTCGCGCAGGTGGCGATACGCCTGCTCGACGTCGATGCCGGCAGCGTCGCCTACAAGGGAAACAACGTGACGCGGGCGACCGGCGCCGCGCTGCGGCCGTTCCGCACCGGCGTGCAGATGGTGTTCCAGGATACCGGCAGTTCGCTCAACCCGCGCAAGACGGTCGCGCGGCATCTGGCGGAAGCGCTCGCGGTCGCGGGCCTGGCGCGCGATCGGCGGCAGGCGCGGGCGGAGGAGCTGCTGCGGATGGTCGGCCTGGAGCCGGCGATCCTGCTGCGGCTCCCGCACCAGCTTTCGGGCGGCCAGCGGCAGCGGCTCGCAATCGCGCGCAGCCTGGCGATGGATCCCGAGGTGCTGATCGCCGACGAGCCGGTGGCCTCGCTCGATGTGTCGTTACAGGCCCAGATCGTC
Source organism: uncultured Pseudomonadota bacterium (assembly GCA_963832525.1). Taxonomy (GTDB): domain Bacteria; phylum Pseudomonadota; class Alphaproteobacteria; order Acetobacterales; family Acetobacteraceae; genus JAJZVS01. Next base: position 2,386,969 of record CAWHUC010000004.1, on the reverse strand, counting down.
AACCTGCTGGACCGGCTGCGGCGCGACCTCGGCCTCAGCCTGCTGTTCATCAGTCACGACCTGGCGCTGGTCGCGCGCATCAGCACGCGGGTCGCGGTCATGTTCGCCGGCACGATCGTGGAGGAGGGCGCGCCGGAACACGTGCTGGCCGCGCCCGCGCATCCCTACACGCGCGCCTTGCTGGCGGCGATCCCGCAAGGGATCGATGGCCGCGCGCGCCGGCGCGGGCAGGCCGAGCCGGAGGACCAGGCGGTGCCGGACGTCGGCTGCCGGTTCGCGAACCGATGTCCGCTGGCGGCGACGCTGTGTCGCGCCGAGGCGCCGCCGCCCGTCCGCGTCTCCGCGTCGCACGTCGCACGCTGCCATTTCGCGGGCAGCCTCGCCGCGCACCCGGGCATCGCCGTGCCGGCGGAGGCCTGACCATCCGCTGTCGTGTCGTCACCATCCAACAAGGAGCATCACGATGTTTCATCTGGGCTGGTTCCTGAAGGCCGGATTTGGCGTCCAGGGCTGGGGCGCGAAATGGTCCGGGGCGATCGGCACGGAATGGATGCGGCCGCGCTTCTATGTGGAGATGGCCGCCTCGCTCGAGCGCGCCTGCTTCGACTACCTGATGATCGAGGATTCCTCGATGATCAACGACACCTACGAAGGCAGCATGAAGGCCACCCTGGCGCGCGCCGCGGGAGCGCCGAAGAACGATCCGATGCCGCTCGTTCCGCTCATCACCGCGGGCAGCAAGCATATCGGCGTCATCGCCACCGTCACGACAAGCTTCTACCCGCCGTTCCTCGCGGCCCGTCTGGGAACGACACTCGATCACCTGACCGAAGGCCGCGTCGGCCTCAACATCGTCACCGCAAGCGGGCATCGCGCGGCGCAGAACTACGGCCTGGACCGGCATATCGAGCACGACCTGCGCTACCGCATGGCCGACGAGTGGATGGAGGTCGTCACCCAGCTTTGGGAGTCCTGGGAACCGGGCGCCGTGCTCGCCGATACCGAGACCGGCGTGTACGCCGACTTCTCCAAGGTGCACGCCATCGATTTCGAAGGCGCGTTCTTCAAGGTGCGCGGCCCGCTGAACACCATCCCGGGGCCGCAACGCCGGCCGGTGATCTGCCAGGCCGGCGGCTCGCCTGCGGGCCGCGATCTCGCGGCGCGGCATGCCGACACGATCGTTGCGTCCTCCAACGGCATCGCCGCGATGGCGGCCTTCCAGCAGGACGTGGAGGCGCGGCTGGCGAAGTTCGGCCGATCGAAGGCCGACTGCAAGACGATGTTCCTCATCTCCCCGGTCCTCGGCGAGACCGACCAGGAGGCGCAGGATCGCTACGAGCTGATCCTGGCCGGGGAGAAGCGGGATCTCTCGGCCAAGATGGAACGGTTCTCCTACGCGCTCGGCGTCGACCTCTCGAAATTCCACCTCGACGAGCCGCTGCCTGAGGACATTCACGCGCGGGTCAACGGCCATCAGAGTTCGGTCAAGGAACTGACCCGGCATGGCGGCACCTTGCGCGAGATGCTGCGGTTCGCCTCGACGGAGTCGGTTCCCCTGGTCGGATCGCCCGATACGGTCGCCGGCCGCATGGGGGAGATCATGGAGGACGTCGGCGGCTCCGGCTTCCTGATCGGGAGCACCGTCACGCGGCATTCCATCAGCGAAATCGCCGACGGGCTGGCGCCGGCGCTGAAGCGGCACAAGCTGATCAGGGACGGCTACGAACACGCGCTTTTTCGCGAGAACCTGCTGGCGTTCTGAATGCTTGCGCAGCGTATTGCGGTCCCTGTCATCCGATGACGGTCGCTCCGAGGCTCGGCCGGAGCTGGCAGCGGCGTCTTCGCCGTCATCTGCCGGAATGCGAACCGAAACACGCTCCCTGCAGAGCAGAGGGATGATTTGACAATCCGGGGTACCGGGCGAAGTCTTCCCTGGCCTGACATGGAGGAAACGGCATGCTTCTGATCGCCGACAGCCGCACCGCGCGCGAGACCGCGCGCCGCCGCACCGCCAATGGCTGGCACACCACCTTCATCGGGGCCAACCGCTACACGCGCGCCGTGTCCGATCCGGCCCCGGAGTTGGGTGCTCTCTATCCGATGGCCTTCCTGGTGGAGAAGGACGCCGGGGCGGTGGTGCACCCGCATTTCCACCAGGCCGACCAGTTCCAGGTGGTGATGGGCGGCTCCGGTCAGCTTGGCCGGCACGAGGTGGCAAGTATCGCGGTGCACTACACCGATGCCTGGTCCGCCTACGGTCCGATCGTGGCCGCCGAGGACGGGGTGGCCTGGTTCACCCTGCGCAACGCCTGGGACCCGGGGGCCCGCTACATGCCGGGCGCGCGGGCTGAGCTGCGCGCCGGCCGCGGCCACCGCCAGCACCGGGAGGCGACCGTACCGCCCGAGCCCCCGGTCGTCGCCACGGCCCTGGCTGCCCTGTCCGCGCCCGAATGCCGCCCGGTCCTGGAGCAGGCGAGCGACGGCCTGGCGGGCTGGCGCTACCGTCTGCCACCCGGCATGTCGCTGCGCGGCGCCGACCCTGCCGCCGGCGGTGGGCAGTTCTGGCTGCTGTTGGCCGGCAGCCTCGACCTGGCCGATCATCCGACCCTGCCGGCGCAGTCCTGCGTGTTCGTCTCCCCCGACGAGGCGGCGCTGGACGGCGGCGCCGGCGAGACCGGGGCCGAACTGCTCTGCCTGCAATTCCCGGTGCGGCACTGATCCCGGTGCGGCACTGAGCGAAGCGGCCCGCTCAGGCGGCCCCGAACACCACCACCAGGCTGCCTCGGCCTCAACCAGCAGAGCGTCGGCGCATGTCCAAGGCACGGCCAATGGCCATCATGACCTGGAGGCGCGGCCTGGACCACTCGGCGACGATCAGTCAGGGCCGATGCGACGGCAGGGTGCCGAGCATGGCGCCCGCCCCGAGGTCCCGGGATCAGGCGGCGTCATGACCAGCATCTACGTCGACGCCGACGCCTGTCCGGTTCGCGACGAGGTCTATCGCGTGGCCGATCGCCTCGGCCTGCAGGCCTTCATCGTTTCCAACGGATCCCGTCCGATCCGTCCGACGGGGCGGGCAAACGTGGTCCTGATCACCGTCCCGGCCGGGGCGGATGCCGCCGATGACTGGATCGCCGGGCACATCACCGACGCCGATGTCTGCGTCACGGCCGATATCCCGCTGGCAGCCCGATGCCTCGCCAAAGGAGCGAAGGCCGTATCCCCGGTGGGAAAGCACTGGACCGGAGACAATATCGGCACGGCGCTCGCCGGCCGCGCAATCGCGCAGTATCGACGGGAGATCGGGGCGAACACAGGCGGCCCTCCGCCGCTCACCCGTGCCGACCGGTCGCGCTTCCTGAGTGCGCTGGACGCCGCCATTCAGGCAACCCGGCGTGGTGCCACGAAAACTGCCCCATAGGCTGCTCCACTACCTGAACGGTCGGCTGCGTTGGCGCGAGCGCCCCGGCGTGGCAGAGTGAAAAACCTTGAGGGAGGCTGCCTTTTGCCGGGATCGCTGCCGGATACCGGCCACGATCTCTCCGAATCCGAGCAGGTCAGGCAACATCAGCGCGCCATCGTTCGTGGAGGTAGGGTCAAGCTTGGACGCCAGGACACACTCGTGCAACAGGCCAACAGCGGTGATCGGCGCCTCGCCCCGCGCGGGCGGCATCTTCCACGCGTTCGGCCACGGGCATCGCAGGCTGACCCAGGCGGCAACGACGGGGCGACTGATCGCCGACCTGGTCGCCGGCCGCGCCCCCCATATCGATATCGGACCGTTCGCGATCGATCGCTTCCGGTCTGCAAACGGAGGCTGAACCGCCATGAGCCGACATCGCTTCTTCTGCATCGATGCCCATACCTGCGGCAACCCCGTCCGCATGGTGGTCGGCGGCGCACCGCTGCTGCCGCACGTGCCGATGGCCGAGAAACGCATCATCTTCCAGCGCGAGCACGACTGGGTGCGCCGTGCGCTCATGTTCGAGCCGCGCGGCCATGACGCGATGTCCGGCACGATCCTCTATCCTTCGACCCGCGCCGATTGCGAGATCGGCGTGCTGTATATCGAGGTCAGCGGCTGCCTGCCGATGTGCGGGCACGGTACGATCGGGACGGTGACGGCCGCGATCGAGGAGGGGCTGGTCGTGCCGCGCGAGGAAGGGCGGCTCGGGATCGAGACGCCGGCCGGACGGGTCGCCATCGAGTTCCGGCGCGATGGCGGCTTCGTCGAGCAGGTCCGACTGTTCAACGTGCCGGCCTACCTGCACGCGGCGGACGTCGCGCTGGACATCCCCGGGCTCGGGCCGCTGCGGGTCGACGTCGCTTACGGCGGCAACTACTACGCGATCGTCGAGCCGCAGCCGGGCTGGCGCGGCCTCGATACCTGCACCGTCGGCGACATTCAGCGCCTCAGCCCGCTGGTCCGCGCGGCGGCCCAGGCGGCAGTCGCGCCGGTGCATCCGGAAGATAGGCGGATCGCCGGCGTCACCCATGTCATGTGGGGCGACCGGCCGAAGGGCGATCGCGCGCATGCACGCAACGTGGTGTTCTACGGCGCCAGGGGCATCGACCGCTCACCCTGCGGCACCGGTTCGTGCGCGCGCATGGCGCAACGCGTCGCCAAGGGGCAGCTCGTGGTCGGCGCGGACTTCATCCATCAGAGCGTCATCGGCACCATGTTCGACTGCCGGGTCGAAGGCCGCGCGGCGGTCGGTGCCTACGAGGGCATCCGGCCGAGCGTCGCCGGCTGGGCGCGCGTGATCGGCTACAACACCATCCTGGTCGATAGCCGCGACCCGCTTGCGCATGGTTTCGAGCTGTAGAAGCGCGCGTAAATCTCCGGCTTCCACGCCGCAATCGGCACGGGGGCGCATCCTTCACCTCTCCCGCCCTCGCGGGAGAGGTCGCCGTGCGCAGCGCGGCGGGTGAGGGCGCGAGGCACGGCCCTCACCCGGTTCGCTCCGCGAACCGACCTCTCCCGCGAGAGCGGGAGAGGTGAAGGGTGCGCCCCGGGCGCCGATTTTCCAGTTCACCCGATTACCCGGCTACCATTCCCTCCATCGCGCTCCGGCTCCGCAAGGAACCGCTCATGGCCGTCACGCGTGACCCATTGATCCATCTCGTGTCGTGAACCGATCGACTGCCAACACCGCCTCGCGCGCGGCCCCGGGACGGAACGCGGTGCAGCCTTTCAGACCAAGCGCATAGGCCTGGGCATAGACCCCGGCGAATGCTGCGAAATCCACCGTCGCCGGCAGGTTGATGGTCTTGGAGATGGCGTTGTCCACATAGGGCTGCAGCGCGGCCTGCATGGCCAGGTGGGCCGCCGGCAACACGTCCGCCGCGCTCATCATCGCCGGCGGCACGGCGCACCCAGGACCGGTCGGCTGCCCGGCGCGCCACAGCCGCACCGCGGCGTCCGTCACCGTGAACTGCCGCGGCGCGCCGCGCGCGTCCAGGACCGTGCGGCTGGTCTCGGCGGCAAAAATCGGCTCGATGCCGCTCGAGACATTACCGGCCAGCAGGCTGATGGTGCCGGTGGGCGCGATCGCAAGCAGGTGGCTGTTGCGGATGCCATCGCGTGCGATACCATCACGGATGTCGTCGGGCAGCGCGCGGATGAACGGCGCCGCCAGATAGGCGTCGCGGACGAACCCCGGGAAGGCACCCTTCTCGGCGGCAAGCGCGATGGAGGCGCGATAGGCGGCATGGCAGACCGCACGCATCGCCTCCGCCGCGACGTCCCGCGCAGCCGGCTGGTCATAACGCAGCCCCAGCATCAGCAATGCATCCGCCAGACCGGTGACGCCAAGGCCGATCCGCCGTGCCTGACGCACGGCCACGCGTTGCTGCGGCAACGGAAAGATCGATGCGTCGATCACGTTATCCAGCAGCCGCACCGCGATCCCCGCAAGGGCCACGGCGCGCTCGATCTCCAATCGCGCCCCGGGCGTGAACGGATCGCGCACCAGCCGGGCCAGGTTGATCGAGCCGAGATCGCACGCCCCATACGGCGGCAAGGGCACTTCGCCGCAGGGGTTGGTGGCGCTGATGCGCTCGCAATAGCCGAGATTGTTCATCCGGTTGATCCGGTCGATGAACAGCACCCCCGGCTCGCCGCTGGCGTAGCTGGCCTGCAGCAACCGCTCCCACAGCAGGCGTGCCGGCAGGGTGCGGAGCACACGGCAGGCGACCGGACCGGCGGCGCCGGGCCAGTCGCGCATCACCGTCTCGCCGGCACCGCGCAAAGATGCGGCAGGAAACACGAGCTGCCACGGTGCGTCGGCGGCCACCGCCTGCATGAACGCATCGGTCACCTGCACGGAAAGATTGAAACGACGCAGCCGCTCGGGCCGGCGCTTGGCATCGATGAAGCCGATGATGTCGGGATGGTCGCAGCGCAAAGTCGCCATCATAGCGCCGCGCCGCGCACCGGTCGATTGGATGGTGGCGCACATCGCGTCCCACACATCCATGAAGGAAACCGGGCCCGAGGCGATGGTGCCCGACGTCTCCGCCCGCGTACCGTGCGGGCGCAGGGTGGAGAAGTCGTAGCCGACCCCGCCGCCCTGCTGCATGGTGATCGCGCCTTCCTCCAGCGCGCGGAAAATGCCGGGTACAGAATCCTCGATCGTGCCCATGACGAAGCAATTGAACAGAGTGGCCCGCTTCCCGGTGCCGGCACCGGCGAGGATTCGTCCGCCGGGCAGGAAGGCGAAGTCCTGCAGCAGCGCGTCGAACCGCGCCTGCCAGCCCGCCTGGTCGGCGGGCTCGACCGCGGCCAGCGCGTCGGCGACCCGACGCCAGGTTGCCTGCACCGAGGCCTCGTTCGCGCCGCCGTGGCGGTAGCGTTCCTCCCAGACATGCCGCGCGATCGGGACCAGGGCGGGCTCACTCATGGGACAGCCAGTTGCTCGCGCACGGCGAGCGCACCCAGCACGTCGCGCAAACCCAGCACGCCGACCAGCCGGTTGTCGTGCAGCACCAGCAGTCGTTCGCCGCCGGCACCCCGCATCCGGCGCAGGGCCGTCAGCGCATCGGTCTCCGGTGCGACCGTTGTCTCCGGCGTCAGCGGTTTCAGGATGCTGGCGAGCAGAGTCCTCGACCAGCGCGCGCGATCCACGGCAGCCACTTCCCGCGTGCCGACGGTGCCGATCAATGCGGTCCCCTCGACCACCGGGAACCAGGCATCGTGATGCGGATAGACATAGTCCGCGACGAAGGACGCGACCGAAATCTCCGCCGGCGCCACCACCGGCGCGGCACGCATGATCTGCCCCACGGTGACGCCCGCAAGCAGGTGGCCGGCCAAGGTATGGCGATAGCTTTCGATCGCAGCGCTGCGCAGGAACAGGCCGATCAGGAAACTCCAGACCCCGCCCACCACATCGCCGCCCAGCACGCGGAAGATGCCGAACACGACCAGCAGCAGCCCGAAGCCGCGCCCGATCGCTGCCGCGATCCGCGTCGCCTGCAGCAGATCGCCGCGCCACAGCCACAACCCGGCGCGCAGCACCCGTCCGCCGTCCAGCGGAAAGGCCGGCACCAGGTTGAACAGCGCCAGCACGAGGTTGATCAGGCCGAGATAGCCCAATGCGGCACCGACCGGCCCGGTCCCTGCCGTCGCGGCCGCGAGCCAAAGGGCCGCGACAAGCAGCAGGCTGGCAAGCGGCCCGGCCAGCGCCATCAGCAGCTCGGCGCGCGCGGACTCCGGCTCTGCCTGCATCTCGGCGACGCCGCCGAAGATGAACAGGGTGATGCCGCTCATCGGAATGCCGAAACGCCGCGCGACCAGCGCATGGGCGGTTTCGTGGAACACGATCGAGCCGAGCAGCCCGAGCGCCGTCGCCAGCCCCATGATCCAATAGATGCCCGGCGCGAAGCCCGGGTAGAGCGCCGGGAACACCGAAGCCGCCAAGCTCCAGACCACGAGCGTCGCCAGCACCAGCCAGGAGGCATCGATGCTGACCGCGAAGCCGAACAGCGAGAACAGCCGTATGCGATAAAGCAGCAAGGCGAGACTCCGCCGCCGTGGCACTAAAAACTACCATGCCGTGACGCGCGGCTCTTGATGCAGATCAATGCCGCTCGGCTGCGCAGCGCCGTATGCGTAACTTCATGATGCGCGGAGAGCCCGTCATGCGGCCGAAATTGCTTGTCCTGAGCGCGATCCTGCTGGCGCTTTCGTTGCCGACGCTTGCGGCCGTGCCCCCATCGCCCGGCGCGGCCGACCAGATGCCGCCCGGGACCAATCCGGAAACCGGCGCCCGACCCGGCAACGAGATCGGCACCGGCAGTTCGCTGCCGCGATCGGATCGGGCAAGCCACATCCTTCCGGGCGCGGCCTCGACGATCGCGCCGAACCTGCCCACGCCGCCCATCGGTGAAAACGCCTCGTCGCACGACTTCCTGGTGGCGGCGCGCGGCGCGCTCGCCGCCGGCCGCACCGGGGAAGCGCAGCAGGCGCTTGAGATGGCAGAGACGCGACGGCTCGACCGGTCCGTGCCGTTGTTCCAGACCACGGCCCCGATCAGCGATCCGCTGGCGGCAACGATCGAAAATGCCTTGCACGCACTTGGTGCCGGCGATCGCGACGGCGCCATGCGGCTGATCGAACAGGCGATCGTGATGGCGCCGCCTGGCGCGTCACCCCCGCCGCAGTAGCGCCCGCAGCGCCTCCAGCGGCCGGGCGTTCAGCACGTCCCCGGCCTCCAGCCAGCCCCGCCGTGCCTGATCGACGCCGAAGCGCAGGAATCCGAGTTCCGCGGTGGCGTGCGCATCGGTCGAGATCGCCAGTTTCAGGCCGAGCTCCTTCGCGAGCCGGCAGTGGCTGGCAGTCAGATCGAGCCGTTCCGGCTGCGCGTTGACTTCCAGGAAGCAGCCGCGCTCCAGCGCTCCGCGCATCACCCGTTCCATATCGAGCGCGTAGGACGGCCGCTGGTTGATCAGCCGCCCGGTCGGGTGCGCCAGGATCGTCACGTAGCGGTTGTCCATCGCCCGCAGCACGCGCTCGGTCTGCCTGGCGGCCGGCAGCTCGAACTGCGAGTGGATCGCTGCCACCACGAGATCGAGCCGGCGCAGGATGCTGTCGGGGAGATCGAGCGAACCGTCCGCCAGGATGTCCACCTCGCTCGCCGCCAGCACTGTGAAGCCGTGCAGGCCGGCGTTCAGCCGCGCGATGGCGTCGATCTGCCGACCGAGCCGGGCCGCGTCCAGCCCGTGCGCCATGCTGACCCGCCGGCTGTGATCGGTGATGGCGATGTATTCATGCCCGAGCGCTTGCGCCGCGGCCGTCATGTCGGCGAGGCTGGCGCGGCCGTCGCTGGCATCGGTGTGGACATGCAGATCGCCGTGCAGATCGGCGAGCACGACAAGATCCGGCAGCCGTCCGGTGCGCGCCGCTTCGATCTCGCCCTCGCCCTCGCGCAACTCGGGCGGGATCAGCGGCAGGCCGAGATGGCGGTACACCTCGGTCTCCGTGCGTCCGCCCAGGCGTCGGGCTCCCTTGAACAGCCCGTATTCGTTGAGTCTGCACTCATGATCGACCGCGATCTGGCGCAGCGCGATGTTGTGGGATTTGGAGCCGGTGAAATAGAGCAGTGCAGCGCCATAGCTCGCGGTCGTCACCGCGCGCAGATCGACCTGCATCCCGCCGCGCAGCACCACGGTCGCGCGGGTCGGCCCGCGCGCAAGCACGCGGGCGACGTCCTCGTAACGGGAGAAGCGGTCCATCACCTCCGCGGCGGCGTCGGTCGCCACGACGATGTCGAGGTCGCCGACCGTCTCGCGCCGGCGACGGAAACTGCCGGCGATCTCCGCCCGGTCGACATCCGGGCTGGCACGCAGCCAGGCGAGCAAGGGGGCGGCAAGCTGTTCGGCGACGGCGAGCCGGGTGCGTGCCGGCTCGCCGGCCCCGGCGGCAAGGGCGCGCAGGATGTTCGCCTCGATGCCGGGTCCGAACCCGGGCACCTTGCGCAGCTTGCCGGCCTTGGCAGCACTTGCAAGCGCATCGAGCGAATCGATGCCGAGCGCCGCGTGCAACGCATGTACCCGCTTGGGGCCAAGGCCGGGCAAGGCAAGCAGCGCCACGACTCCGGCGGGCAGCTCCCGCTCCAGCCCCCGCAGCATCGGGAGAGCCTCGCCGCGCGCCAGGGTCGTGATCTTGCCGGCAAGATCCGCGCCGATGCCAGGCAGCGCATCGAGGTCCTCGCCGGCCGCGACCATCTCGGTCACATTCCGCGGCAGATCCTGCACCAGCCGCGCGGCCCGGCGGTATGCGCGCACCCGGAACGGGTTGGCCCCCTGGATATCCAGCAGATCGGCCAGCCGATCGAGCTGAGCCGCGACTTCGGCATTGACTACCGGCATCAGGCTCTCCACCCTGGCGCTCGGCTCTTTTCTGGCCCGATCCACGGCTCGGCGCCTTGACATGGGTCAACGCATCGACGGGTTCGCTCCGTTGTTCGGCGATCCGCTGATCGGCGAGGTTCCCCCGGATCCCGAGGATCCCGTGCACCGCGGTTCCGACCGAGGCGGCGGGTGTGCGCCGCCCGGGGGTGATGGCCTCGGTGGCCGGCGTCATCCGGATCATCGCGGCCTGCGCGACCCGGAGATGCACCGGACCAGGAAGGGCAACCAGTGGCATTTCGGGATGAAGGCGCATATCGGCGTGGACAGCCGGAGCAAGATGATCCACGCGGTGGTGGCGACGGCGGCCAACGTGGCGGCTTGAGCGGCGAAGCCGATCAAGACGGTACTGCCCGATCTGCTGCACGGTGATGAAACACGAGTGTGGGGTGAGCAGGCGTATCGCGGTCAGCGCGTCGTGATCCGCGAACATGCGCCGAACGCAAGGGATTTAACCAACCGACGCTATCAGCACCGCGGGGTGGTGAACGAGGCGGAGAGGGTGCGCAACCGCACCAAGTCGAAGGTGCGGGCGAAGGTGGAGCACTGCTTCGGGGTGATCAAGCGGGTGTTCGGCTTCGCGAAGGTCCGCTACCGCGGGCTGCACAAGAACGCGAACCGGCTGTTCGTGACCTGCGCGCTCGCCAATCTGTTCGTCCTGCGCCATCGATTGCTACGTCTTCAAGGGACGTAGCGCACCGCGCTCCCGTTCTGGCGACCTACCGTTCACATCGGAACGTGACGGCGGCGCGTGTAGCTAAAGTGAAGCATGGCGAGATTGGTGAGAGCAGGAGACGACTCTCCGTCCCCTCGGTTACCAATTGATACTCGGTCACGATGGCTACCCGCCACCTGCGCTGCTAGCCTTCCGGCGTTTGGACCCGTCGGGAGATGTCTGTATGTCTTTCGCATCAACGCTTGCTGGTTTCTTCTCGCTGCTTGCCCTGATCGCGTTGCCTGCGATGGCACAAGACACACCGAAGCCGGTTTCGCCCTATGCATCGTGGCGGGTCGATGCACCGGGTGTCCTGCACCGCTTCACCCCCGCTGATCTGCAACCGCTCGTCGTCACCGATCCGATCGCCAATTTCCCGGCCATCATTGCCCAACCCGCCGACGTGCACCTTGCCGTACCGCCGGGTTTTCAGGTTCAGGCGCTCAAGACCGGGCTGGTCACACCGCGCATCATGCGCTTCGCACCCAACGGGGACCTTTTCGTCTCCGAAAGCAAGGCCGGGCGCATCACGATCCTGCACATGGCAGGAAACGGAAGCCGAGTGGTCTCGTCCTCCACCTTCGCAACCGGGCTCGATTGGCCGTTCGGCATCGCTTTCTGGCCGCGCGGCCCCCACCCGCGCTACGTGTATATCGGCAGCTGGGACAAGGTCGTACGCTATCCGTACCGCAACGGTGACACCGCTGCGCGCGGCCCCGCCGAGACCGTGGTTGCCAATCTGCCCACCAAAGGCCATTGGACACGCGATGTCGCATTCACCGCCGACGCGCGGCACCTGTTCGTGTCCGTGGGCTCACGCTCCAATGATGCGGAGGCGATGCCGAAGATGAGCCTCGCGCAGGCCCACGCGTTCGAGGCCGTGCACGGTCGGGGTGCCGCGTGGGGAGAGGAGACCGGTCGCGCGACGGTGCTTGAGACGACACCGTCCGGGCATCCCATCACGCCGTATGCCAACGGAATGCGCAACTGTGTCGGGATGGCGATCGCGCCCGACGGCAAGACGCCCTGGTGCGTTGTGAACGAACGCGATCAGCGGGGAGATACATCGCCGGGCGATTATGTGACGTCGGTCACGAAAGGCGCCTTCTATGGCTGGCCGTGGTTCTATATCGGCAACCACGAGGATCCTACCCATAAGGGTGAGCGCCCGGGATCTCATGGGCCACGTGACCACGCCGGACATGCTGTTCCCCGCCCATTCCGCGCCCTTGGGCCTGGCCTTCTACACCGCCCATCAGTTTCCCGCTGCGTATTCGGGCAGCATCTTCGTCGCCATGCACGGCTCCTGCTGCCGGGCGCGCACTATCATCGGCTACAAGGTGGTGCGCCTGTTCATGAAAAACGGGCACCCGACCGGCACGTACGAGGATTTCCTGACCGGCTTCATCATCGACGAGCATCATGTCTGGGGCCGACCCGCGGGGGTGACGGTGGCACCTGATGGAAGCCTGCTGGTCAGCGACGACGGTTCCGGCACTATCTGGCGCATTAGCTACAAGGGCGCGCCGCTTCACCATGGCACGCTGCGAGATTGAAGAAGATCGACCGACCACAGAAATCGAGCAGCATGATTCGCGTGTCCTCGGCGATTGCGCTGCACCGACAGCCGCCGCAGGGTCTCGCGTACGAAGAACAAGGCCGTTCCGGACCGGATGGCCGCCGGTCTGAAGGCCCGGCCGGACGGTCGTGTCCCCTCCCCCGGCACTTCGGGGTATCGCGGCGACGACGGCGTCGACCACACGCCGCACGACGAGCCTTCACGAAACTGCGATTGCCAGCTACCGTTGCCATCCATCGGCGATGACCCGACCGGCTTTCCAAGGAAGACACGATGAAACATCTCCGGGCATGGCGTGAACCGACAGCGCGGACACTGCTGTGCATGGCTGCGCTCGTCGCGGCCGGATCCTCTTGCCAGGCCCGCCGAGGCTCAGCCATCGCCGGGAAGGGTGGCAGCGGGGCATCGGCTCGCTGAGACGTTCTGCGCTCAGTGTCACGTCATCATACGAGGCGGCCCGGCGGGTTGGACCGATGCACCGTCCTTTCCCGCCGTTGCGGATCGACCGGATATAACGTCCGCGTGGTTGCAGCGCTTCATCCAGAAGCCCCACGTGGACATGTTAAGTCTACCCCGGAACCCGTCGGCTGCTGCCGACCTTGCCGCCTATATCCTGAGCCTGAGGCAGAGGTAGTCTCGTTCCGTGCTTAACCGGAAAGGCGGCAAACGAGGAAGACCGGTGGCGAGTGGGCCGCATCGCCGGTGACGCCGCAGCCGACGCAGGACGTAACGATCGGCCGTGGCCGCGTCCTCAGCCACTCACGGCGATCACCCCGATGGCCACGAGGATGGCCGCGCCGGCCTTCCGGACCAGGTTTGGCGGCGACAGGTCTTCGCTCCCGAGCACCGGACGGACGAATGACAGGGCGACGCCGAACAGGAAGACGAACAGCGGTCCGGTGCCGCCCACCGCCTGAACCAGGCTGAGCGGGGCGAGCAGCAGCGCATAGCGCTGTGCCAGGCTGCCGGCAAGGTTGACGGCCTCGTTCATGGCATTCACCGTGATCACCGCGCCCGTATTGCCGCCGAGCATTACCCGCAACCGATGCCGGTTCGCCGCCGGCGCAAGCAACCCCAGGCCGAAGATGACCTGGCCGACACCGGTCCAGGCCATCGTCGCCCAGAATTCGTCCTCGATCGCAAACAGCTTGAAGACCGCCGTGCTGAGGCCGAGCATGAACGCCGACGCCAGCATCAATCCTGCAAGGCGGAGCTTGAATTGCTTGCCCGACGCAGCCCCGCCCAGCGACACCAGCACGGTGCCCGCCATGATCGCCGCACCGCCGGCAATCTGCCTGGGCGAGAGGGTCTCACCGAGCAGGAGGTAGCCCAGCGCGTAGCCGAACAACGGCGCAGTCTGGAACCAGGGCACAACCGAGGATGCGGTCTCCGTCTGCAACGCATCGAGATAGAGCAGCAGGGCCTCCATGGAGAGCACGCCCGCCCCCACGATCAGCACGATGTTGCGCAGCGGCAGGGTGAACGAGCCAGGCTGCAGCAGCCACACCGCCGGGGCGACCACCAGGCCGGTCGCCGCAGTGAAGACGAGCAGCACGGCGACGCTGCCGCGGTGGAAGTAGCGATCGACGAGATACTTGTCGATGTGGGTCGAGGCCGCCCACAACACCGGCGCTGCAAAGGCAAAAATCAGCCAGGACATACCGCGCGCCCGTCCGCCCTGGTCACTCGTGGCGCAAGCCGGGAAACCTGGCCGTTCATTCCCCTCCCCTCCGTGCCTCGGCCGGCCGGCCCACATCGCTGATCCGCTCTCCTGTAGAATTGCCGCCCGGCAGTCTCATTGATCCAGATCAGTGCGCCCGCCGCTTGTCATCGTACAGTTTTAGCATCGTGCCGGCAGAATCGGCACGAACCGCAGATGACAGAGGACCCGACAATGCCTCAGGCCACACAACACGGCGCCGCCTCCGACACGCCCGTCGCGGCGTCTCCCGGCGCCGTACGGGAAGCCCTGTCCCCGATCGAGCTGCCGGCGCCGCGGTCCGACTTCGGCGTTTCGCTGGCGGAAGCATTACGGGCACGACGGTCAATGCGCGAGCTCGATCCGTCCCGTAGCCTGCCGCCGCTCGTTCTTTCCGAGCTGCTCTGGTGCGCCTATGGCGTCAACCGGCCCGCAACGGGCGACCGGTACAGCCCCATCCTGGCGGCATGCACTCGAGACCGAGATTTTCGCGGCACTGCCGGCGGGCGTCTGGCGCTATGATCCGGTGGCACACCGACTGATCCCCCATCTTGCCGGCGACATTCGTGCCGAGACCGGTGTACAGGATTTCGTGGGCAGCGCCCCCCTCGACCTCATCTACGTGAGCAATGCCGAGCATCTCAGCGAGCTGACGCCGCAGGAGCGCTATCGTGTGGCAAGCGCGGATACGGGCTTCATCGGCCAGAATGTGTATCTCTATTGCGCGGCGGCGGGCCTGGCCACGGTCTTCCGCGGCTCGCTCGATACGACTTGCCTTGCCCGCGTCCTCGGGCTTGGACGATCCCAGTTCGTGACGTTCGCCCAATCGGTCGGCTACCCGAAGGGGTGAGCCGAGGCCGAAGAGGGCATGACCATGCTGGTGGTGACCCACGAGATGAGCTTCGCGCGCCGCGTGGCCGATCACGTGGTGGTGTTCGAGCGCGGCAGCATCATCGAGCAGGGACCGCCGGCGCAGATTTTCGATGCGCCGCTGGTGGCGCGGACCCGCGATTTCCTGAGCCATCTCGGATGGGAGGGGTGAGGAAACGGCGCCTGCTGACCAGAACCGCGCACGAGCTGCGCTTGAGCCAGATCAATGACGCCCGGGAACCCGGCGCTATCCTGGCCAGGTCGTTCACGGAAGGTCCCGGGTCATGCCTGTCGCCGTCGCCATCAACGGGTTCGGACGCATCGGACGCCTCATTCTGCGTGCCATCGCGGAGAGCGGGCGGGACGATGTCGTCCCGCTCGCGATCAACGACCTCGGCAGCGTCGAGGCCAATGCGCACCTGCTGCGCTACGATACCGTGCATGGCCGCTTTCCCGGCGAGATCGAGGTCGCGGGCGACAGCATCACCGTGCGCCACCGCGGCCGGACGTTGGGTCCCATCAAGGTCACCGCCGAGAAGGACCCCACCAGGCTGCGCTTGCAGGGGGTGGATGTCGCACTCGAATGCACCGGGCATCTGACCAAACGGGAGCAGGCGGCCCAGTTGCTGCAGGCAGGGGCGCGCAAGGTGCTGGTCTCCGCCCCGGCCGACGGCGCCGACGCGACGATCGTCTATGGCGTGAACCATGGCGTACTGACCGCGGAGTCCAGGATCGTCTCCAATGCCTCCTGCACCACCAACTGCCTCGCGCCGGTGGTGAAAGTGCTGCACGATACTTTCGGTATCGTGCGCGGCTACATGGTGACGGTCCACTCCTACACCGGCGACCAGCGTACCATCGACACCTTGCACAAGGACCTGCATCGTGCCCGCGCAGCGGCGGCCAATATCATTCCGACGACCACCGGCGCCGCCCGGTCGGTGGGTCTCGTGTTGCCCGACCTGAAAGGCAAGCTGGACGGCACCGCCATCCGCGTGCCGACCCCGAACGTCTCGTTGATCTCGCTCGACGTGGTGCTGCAACGCCAGACCACGAGGGAGGGGATCAACGCGGCGATGAAAGCAGCCAGCGAGGGCGCGCTGCACGGTATTCTCGCCTACAACACCGAGCCGTTGGTAAGCTCCGACTTCAATCATACCGCCGTCTCCTCCACCTTCGATGCGTCGCAGACGGCGGTGGTGGACGGCGCGCTGTATCGCGTCATGGCCTGGTACGACAACGAATGGGGCTTTTCCAACCGCATGCTGGATACCGCTGCCCTGCTCGGTCGGTTGTGAGGCGCGGGCCATGGCATTGCGGACACTCGACGGGGTAGCGGTCGCGGGCAAGCGCGTGCTGCTGCGCGCCGATCTCAATGTGCCGGTGCACGACGGCAGGATCGCGGACCTCACACGCATCGAGCGGCTCCTGCCGATGATCCGCGAACTGTCGGGGAAAGGGGCCCGGGTGATCGTGCTGAGCCACTTCGACCGGCCGAAGGGGAAAGCCGTGCCGTCGATGTCGCTGGCACCGGTGGCGGCAGCGCTGGGCGCCGCGCTCGGGCGCCCCGTGCGCTTTGCCGTGGACTGCATCGGCCCGCCGGCGCAGCAGGCGATCGCGGCGCTCGCGGATGGCGATGTGGCCGTCCTCGAGAACACGCGCTTCCATCCCGGCGAAGAGAAGAACGACCCGGACTTCGCCCGGCAGCTTGCCGGGCTCGGTGACATCTTCGTCAACGATGCATTCTCTGCCAGCCATCGCGCCCATGCCAGCACCGAAGGGATCGCCCATCTGCTGCCGAGCTATGCGGGACGGGCGATGCAGGCCGAGCTGGAGGCGCTGGCCGCCGTGCTGACCGCGCCGCAGCACCCCGTCGCCGCGATCATCGGTGGCGCGAAGGTGTCCACCAAACTCGCCCTGCTCGGCAATCTCGTGGGTCGGGTGGATATGCTCATGATCGGCGGTGCGATGGCCAATACGTTCCTCGCCGCCCAGGGAAGGAACGTCGGCCGTTCCCTGCAGGAACCGGAGTGCCATCCGATCGCCCGCGAGGTTCTGCAACGGGCTGCGGCCGCCGGCTGCAAGGTGGTGTTGCCGAGCGATGCCGTGACGGCACCGGAGCTGAAGGCGGGAATACGGACACGTATCTTCCCGATCGAGGAGATCCCGCCGGATGCAATGATCCTGGACATCGGACCGCGCACGGTCTCTGCGCTGGTGGCCCAGATCACGACCCTCAGGACGCTGGTATGGAACGGCCCGCTTGGCGCGTTCGAGACGCCTCCCTTCGACGCCGGCACCACCGCGGTTGCGCACGCGGTCGCGGCCGCCACCCGGGCGGGCCAGTTGCACAGCGTCGCCGGCGGCGGCGATACCGTATCCGCGTTGCACCATGCCGCGGTTCTCGGGCAGATCAGCTACGTCTCCACCGCGGGCGGCGCGTTCCTGGAGTGGCTCGAGGGCAGAACCCTGCCAGGGGTTGCGGTACTCGGCGGCTGAGAACGGCTCGACGTTGTCCGGTCCGTTCCCTCCGGGCGCCGAACCGGAACCACCGCGTCTCCGATCCTCCCCTCGCGCAGCCGCACCCGACGGAACCCGTCACAGGGCCGCGCGTCCCTGTCCGTCGCCATTATGGTACCGATACGGCTGACCTGCGCTGCACCGCGCATCGTTGCTGCGGGTCGACCGCGATGCCGCGGCCGATGATGCGCCATGACGGTCACGGGGGGCCGGCGCCAGGTTCGATCGCCGCCCCGACGGGTCCCGCAGCGTTGACCTGGATCAATGCACAGGCGGCGGGACGAGGCGCATGTTGCCAGTCAGCCTCACGCGCCGGCACATGCCGGTGTCGGGCGCCGGTGGATGAATCTCAACAGAAAAGAGCGAGACATGCTTGACCAGCCGCAGCGGCCCACGGCCGCGACGAGCCAGCTTCGTACCCGCTACGACAATTTCATCGGCGGTACCTGGCGGGCGCCGGTGAACGGGCGCTACTTCACCGACAAGAGCCCGATCGACGGCAGCGTCCTGTGCGAGGTCGCGCGGTCGGACGCGGAGGACGTGGAACGCGCGCTCGATGCGGCGCACGCCGCCCGTGCCGGCTGGGGCCGCACCGCGCCGGCGGAGCGCGCGCGTCTCCTGAACAAGATCGCCGATCGGATCGAGGCCAACCTCGAGCTGCTCGCCCATGTCGAGACCCGCGACAACGGCAAGCCGATCCGCGAGACGCTGAACGCCGACGTGCCGCTCGCGGCCGATCACTTCCGCTACTTCGCCGGCTGCATCCGCGCCGAGGAAGGCACCATCGCCGAGATCGACAACGATACCGTCGCTTATCATTTCCGCGAGCCGATGGGTGTCGTCGGCCAGATCATCCCATGGAACTTCCCGCTGCTGATGGCGGCATGGAAGCTGGCGCCGGCGCTCGTGGCCGGCAATTGCGTCGTCATCAAGCCGGCCTCCGATACGCCTATGAGCCTTGCGGTGCTGATGGACCTGATCGGCGATATCCTGCCGCCGGGCGTGCTCAACGTTGTGTTCGGCCACGGCTCCGAGGTCGGCGCGCCACTCGCGCGCAGCCCGCGGATCGCCAAGATCTCCTTCACCGGCGAGACGACCACCGGCCGGCAGATCATGCAGTACGCCGCCGAGACCATCATCCCGCAGACGATGGAGCTGGGCGGCAAGTCGCCCAACATCTTCTTCGCCGACGTGATGGATCAGGACGACGATTTCCTCGACAAGGCGCTGGAGGGCTTCGCCCTGTTCGCCTTCAACAAGGGCGAGGTCTGCACCTGCCCGTCCCGCGCGCTGGTGCAGGAGTCCATCTTCGACAAATTCCTCGAGAAGGCGGTGGCGCGAGTGGCGCGGATCAAGGTCGGCGACCCGCTCGACCCGACGACGCAGATGGGCGCGCAGTGCTCGCGCGGCCAGATGGAGAAGATCCTGAGCTATATCGACATCGGCAAGCAGGAAGGCGCCACCTGCATGACCGGCGGCGAGCGCGCGCAGCTCGGCGGCAGGCTCGCCGAAGGCTTCTACGTCAAGCCCACGGTGTTCGTCGGCCACAACAAGATGCGCATCTTCCAGGAGGAGATTTTCGGCCCGGTCCTGTCGGTGACGAAGTTCCGCACCCTGGAGGAGGCGATCGAGATCGGCAACGACACGATCTACGGGCTCGGCGCGGGCGTGTGGTCGCGCAACGTGAACAACACCTACCGGGTCGGCCGCGAGATCCAGGCCGGGCGCGTCTGGACCAACTGCTACCACGCCTATCCCGCCCATGCCGCCTTCGGCGGCTACAAGCAGTCCGGCTTCGGCCGCGAGACCCACAAGCTGATCCTGGACCACTACCAGCAGACCAAGAACCTGCTGGTCAGCTACAGCACGAAGGCGCTGGGATTGTTCTGAGCCCGGGAGCGGAGACGACCCGATGCCGCCGGGCGCAGCCTCCGGCGACAGTGACCGGTCCGGCCCGCCGCAAGCGGTGCCCGGGCCGGTCGCCGGGCGCGGCAGCGTGACCGGGTCCGCCGCCCCGGCCCGGGTCGTCTTCACGCCGGCTGCAAACGCGCTGCTGCGCCGCCTGCGCGAGGCGTTCGGTCCGCTGATTTTCCATCTCTCCGGCGGCTGCTGCGAGGGCACCGCGCCGATGTGCTTCCGCCGCAGCGATTTCCGTGTCGGTCCCGGCGACGTGCTGCTCGGCCTGGTGGACGGCAGCCCGTTCTATGTCGGCGCTGCACAGTTCCGGTACTGGGCCTATTGCCAGGTGACCATCGATGTCACGACCGGCGGCGGCGACAGCTTCTCGCTGGAAGCCGCGGACGGGGTGCGCTTCACCGCCCATGCGCGCCTGTTCACCGATCGGGAGGCCGCCGCGCTCGATGCTGCCGGACTGCCGCCGACCGGGCCCGAGGCGGTTCAGGCCGCCGGCGTTGCCGATCGGTAGCAGGCTCGGTTGTCGGCGTGTTGCGCCTGGTATTGCCATGCCCAGCACACGGCGCTGCTGGCGGCGCTGCGCCGCCGCGACGGCGCCGACGCGGTGCGCATCCTGGAGGAGCACCTGCAGCCGGCACCGGAAATCCTGGCGCGGATGGACGGGAGCGGGTGAGCCGCCGCGATCGGATCAGCCGCGCAGCACGGCCCTCGCATCCGCCTCCGACCGCGGCAAGGACGCGAGCTCGCCCAGGGTGAGCGGCTTCACCGGGCTGCGCAGCCGCATGGTGCCGACCTCGGCGGGGGACACGCCGCGTTCCTCGGCGATCGTTTCGACCACGGTCAGGGCGCACATCCGGCCCTGGCAGGGGCCCATCCCGCAGCGGAGGAACGCCTTCATCTGGTTCGGCCCCGTCACGTGCAGGTCGCGCACGGCGGCGCGGATGTCGGCCCCGGTGACTTCCTCGCACCGGCAGGCGATGGCGTCCGGGGACGCAACCCGCATCGACCGTGCCGGACGGTACAGCGCATCGAGGAACGCCCGTCCGCGCGTGCAGCAGCGCAGCGCGGCGCGCGGGCGGGCGGCAAGCCGGTCGCAGGTCTGCGGCGCGATCGCCCCGAGCGCGCATGCAGCGGCGAGACCGGCCAGTTCGCCCCGCAGGGTCGCGGCCTCCGCCCCGAGGATGCCGGCGCCGTCGCCGGCCAGGGCGATGTGCGGCACCGTGGACATGCCCCACGCGTCGCTCTGCGGCTGCCAGCACGCCTGCGCGTCGTTCCATGCCAGCGCGCATCCCGCGGCACTGGCGAGGTTCACGTTCGGCACGACGCCCTGGTGCAGCAGCACGATATCGGCCGCCGCGGCCCCGGTGCGTCCGTCGCCGCGCCGGTAGCTCACGCGGTGCGCCGCCCCGTCCCGATCGATCCCGAACTCGGCCACATCCGAGATCACCGGCACCCGCCGCCGCACCCGCGCCATCAGCCGCAGCCCCTTGAGCGCGTAAGGGGAACATAGGAACGCCGGCAGATGCCGGGCCGCCAGGCGCCAGTTCGACCGCGGCGTCGTGTCCAGGATCAGCGCGGGCGGCGTCCCCGCCGCGAGGTACTGGCTCGCAAGCAGCCACAGCAGCGGCCCGGTTCCCGCCAGCACCACCCGCCCGGTCGCGACGAGCCCCGACGATTTGAGCAGGATCTGCGCCGCCCCGACGGTCATCACCCCCGGTTCGGTCCAGCCACGCACCGGAAACGGTCGTTCCAGCGCGCCGGTGGCAAGGATCACGTGCCGCGCCGTCACCAGCCGGCTTGCGCCCTGGGCAGACACGCCGAGGATGCACGCTTCGTCCAGATGCCAGACGCTGGCCTCCGGCAGGGTATCGACGGGTGCAGCGGCAAACGCCGCCGCCAGCGGCGCACCGCGCCAGTAGTCCGCCCCGAGCAGCGACCGCCGCCGGACCGGGGTGGTGGTGACTGCGCGGTAGATCTGGCCGCCCGGCGCCGGCGCCTCGTCCGCCACGAGAACCGACAGCCCGTGCGCGGCCGCCGCGATCGCCGCGGCCATCCCGGCCGGGCCGGCCCCGACCACGGCCACGTCGTAGGCGGGCGCCAGGGCGGCGACATCGGGCAGGGGCCTCACGGGCCGGCCTCGCGCTTGCCTTTGCCGGTTTCCACCTGCATGCCCGCCCGCAGGCGCACCAGGCACGCCTGCCGGTTGCCGATGCCGTCGATCGTGACCAGGCATTCGAAGCAGACGCCCATCAGGCAGAACGGCCCGCGCGCGGCCCCCGAGACCGCTGTCGTGCGGCAGACGCGCTCCCCCATCGCGAGCAGCGCGGCGGCCACGCTGTCACCGTCCACCCCGGTCGCCGGCTGTCCGTTCAGGGTGAACGACACCGCCGGGCCGTCCGCCTCAGGCAGCCGCCGGAACATCGAACCTCCGGCCGCTGAAGGGGGCGAGCGTGTCGGGCAGGCCGTTGCCGGCGATCATCGCTGCCAGTTCGTCCGCATGCACGGCGGCCAGGGTGACGCCGCTGTGGCAGGTGCAGAGGAAGGCGCCGGGTGCGGCGACCGACTGGTCGTAGATCGGAAACCCATCCGGCGTCATCACGCGCAGCGCTGCCCAGGTCCGGACCACGTTGAGCCGGCCGAGCAGGGGAAACATGCGCACCGCGCGCTCGGCCATGGTGGCGAGCACGCCGAGGCCGGTGTGCGTGTCGGCGCCGACTTCTTCCAGCGAATCCCCGATCATGATCCCGCCTTCGTCCGTCTGCCGCAGGGTCACGATCGGATGGGTGAGGAACGGGGCTGCCTTCTCGGTGACGATGACCTGCCCGCGCTGCGGGCGCACCGGCGCGTTGATCCCGACCATGGGTCCGAGCCGCGCATTGCCGACGCCGGCCGCCAGCACCACCCGATCGGCCGTGACGGGTCCGCCCGCGGTGGCGAGCGAAAATCCCGGATTCTGTCCGGCGATCGCCTCGACCCCATGGCCCGGCAGGTAGCATCCGCCGAGTGCGGCGAAACCGGTATGCAGGGCGCGGAACAGGCGCAACGAGTTCACGTGGCCGTCCAGCGGGCAGTAGCTCGCACCGACAACCTCCGGTCCCAGGCCGGGGAACACCCGCTCCAGGCGGATGCGATCGACAAATTCGTACGGATAGGAGATCATTCCCGGCTGCGCATGCAGCCGCGCCAGCATCGCCCGCCGCCGTTCCAGCTCCGTGTCCGACAGTGCCAGGGTGAAGCCGCCCGGGCGGGAATAGGCGACGTCGATGCCGGTGTGCGCATGCAGCTCCGCGGCGAAGGACGCCCAGATGTCGGCGGAGTGCCTGGTCCAGCCGGCGTAGCGCGGCATGCCGAGCCCTTTGCTCTGCACCCACACGAGGGCGAAATTGCCGCGCGAGGCACGGTAGGCGCGGTCGTCCTCGTCGAGGAT
Source organism: uncultured Pseudomonadota bacterium (assembly GCA_963832525.1). GTDB lineage: Bacteria > Pseudomonadota > Alphaproteobacteria > Acetobacterales > Acetobacteraceae > JAJZVS01. Next base: position 2,363,835 of record CAWHUC010000004.1, on the reverse strand, counting down.
GGCGACCTTCAGGCCGCGCCGGACCAGGCCGTAGCCGATCGCCGTGCCGACCAGCCCGCCCCCGATCACCGCGACGTCGAAACCTGCCCGGGTCATGCCTTCGCCAGCCTGACGGCGCGTGGTGCACGCTGCATGGGTCCGTCTTTCGGATGCCGGGCCGGCCCGGGTCAAATCGGAAGTTCGGCCGCTTCCATCCATAATCCTTATATCATGGGCCTTATATCATGGGCCTCATGTCACGGGCGCGCGGGCGGCCGGATCGTCTCGATGCCCGGTACGGCGGCAAGCTGGCGGTCGCAGATGTCGATGAACCGCGCCTGCATGCCGGATGGTTCCGATCCGTCGCGACGCACCACGCCGAATTCGAAGTGCAGCACAGGTTCGAACGGAACCGCCGCGCCGCCGCGCGCCACGTGGCTGCGCGCGGTCATCGAATCGACCACGCCGATGCCGATCTTTTCCAGCACCAGGGCGGAGACGAGCGGCGTCAGATGGGTCTCGATGCGGGTGAGCTTGTCGATCCCGTGCCGCTCGATCGCCGCTTCCACCTGGCGGCCGATCCGGGTTGCGGGCGAGAGCATGACCAGCGCCTCGCCCGCCAGATCCTGCGGCCCGATGTGGCGCCGGCGCGCGAGCCGGTGGCCCGCCGGGGTGATGCACATGCAGGGCGTGCGGTATTGTCGTTCCACCCACAGGCCGGGCGTGATCGCCGCCATGCTGACGAAGCCCAGGTCGCACCCCTGGGTCAGTACCATCTGCACGATGGTCACCGAGGGCAAGGTGTGCAGCAGGACCGAAACATCCGGATGCCGCGCGGTCAATTCCCCCAGCACGCCCGGAATGACGGACGTCGCCGCGGCCGGCAGGCAGCCGATCGCGATCGTGCCGCGCCGCCCGGTGCGGATCTCGCCGGCGATCGAGGCGATGCGGTCGAGCCCGACGAAGGAGCGCTCGACCTCCTGGAACAGCAGTAGGCCTTCCCCGGTCGGTTGCAGGCGGCCGCGCACCCGGTCGAACAGCCGAAACCCGACGTCCTGCTCAAGCTCCTTCAGCAGCCGGCTGACCGCAGGCTGGGATCGGCCGAGCGCGTCCGCCGCGGCGGAGACGCTGCCCTGCAGGATGGTGAGGCGGAACGCCTGCAGGCTGTGCTGGCTGAGGGAGCGGGGCATGACGGGACCGGGTGCGTGGCACGGGAGCGGGCGGAACGACGCCACGCAGGCCATCAGGTTCCTGCATGAGGTGACCAGCCGATTCTATTGGACCGGTTCCGGGCGGTATGCCAGCCTTGAAATTGCAGGAGATGTGGCATGCATTGCGCGCGACGTGGCGGCGCCGGTACATCGATGGAATCCGCGAGCGGCGCCGATGGGCGCTGCGTGGAGCCGACGCCGCCCCGTGCCGGAGTGTGCTGATGGGGCCGGCGATCGACCCGGTTGCATCAGATCCCGTCCTGCCGGCGCGCTCGGACGTAGTGGTGGTCGGCGGCGGCATCATCGGCGTCAGCACGGCGCTGTTCCTGAGTGAAAAAGGAATTTCCGTCACCCTGTGCGAGAAAGGCGTGATCGGCGGCGAACAATCCAGCCGCAACTGGGGCTGGTGCCGCCAGATGGGCCGCGATCCGGCCGAGATCCCGCTGAGCGTGGCAAGCCTGCGGCTGTGGGAGGGCATGAACCACCGGGTCGCGGCCGAGACCGGCTATCGCCGTACCGGCATCGTATACGTCTGCGAAACGGACCGCGCCGTCGCCGACTACGCCGCCTGGATCGAGCAGGCGCGGCCCTACCAGGTCGACAGCCGGATGCTGGGTGCGGCGGAGACCGCACGCCTGCTGCCGGGCGCCGCGGTGCCGTGGAAAGGCGCGATCCATACCCCAAGCGACGGCCGCGCCGAACCGCAGAAAGCCGCGCCCGCCATCGCCGAGGCGGCGCGGCGGGCCGGCGCGACCGTGCTCACGGGCTGCGCGGTGCGCGGGTTCGAGACCACGGGCGGGCGCGTCTCCGCCGCCGTCACCGAACGCGGCCGGATCGACTGCGCGAGCGTGGTGCTCGCCGGCGGCGCCTGGTCGCGCCTGTTCTGCGGCAACCAGGGGATCGCGTTTCCGCAGTTGAAAGTGCTCGGCTCGGTGCTGCGCACGAAGCCGCTGGACGGCCCGCCGGAGATCGCGGTGGGGGGAGACGATTTCGCGTTCCGCAAGCGCCTGGACGGCGGCTACACCATCGCCCGCCGCGGCGCGACCGAAGCGCCGATCGTCCCGGATTCGTTCCGGCTTCTGCGAGATTTCCTGCCGCAGCTGTGGTCGGAGCGGCGGGAGCTGCGCCTGCGGCTCAACCGCCGCTTCGTCGAGGAATGGCGCCTACCGCGGCACTGGTCGCTGGACCGGGCATCCCCGTTCGAGCAGGTGCGGATCCTGGACCCCGCGCCGTCGCAGTCGATGCTGGACGAGGCGCAGCGCAACCTCATCCGCGCATTCCCGGCCTTCGCGGGGATGGAGGTCGCGCAGAGCTGGGCCGGCCTGATCGACGTGACGCCGGATGCCGTGCCGGTCATCGCGCCGGTCGCAGCCGTGCCGGGATTCTTCCTGGCGTCGGGGTTTTCGGGCCACGGCTTCGGCATCGGCCCGGGGGCGGGGCGCCTGATGGCGGACCTCGTCGCCGGTGATCCGCCGATCGTCGATCCGGCTCCGTTTCGTCTGGACCGTTTCGCCGGCGCCCATGGGGCGCGGGCATGAGCAAAGGTGGGTAAAGCATGGCTTGGCGTATCGGCGTCGATTCCGGCGGCACGTTCACCGACGTCTGCCTGTTCGACGAACAGAGCGGGCGGATCGCGGTCTGGAAGGTCTCCTCCACGCCGGACGATCCCTCGCGGGGGATCGCGCAGGGGGTGGACGAAGGTGTCGCGCATGTCGGCACCGTCCCGGCCGAGATCGGCTACCTCGGCCACGGCACGACCGTCGGCACCAACGCGCTGATCCAGCATCGCGGCGCCCGGACCGGCCTCATCACCACCGACGGCTTCCGCGACCTGTTGGAGATCGGGCGGCAGAAGCGGCCCGACCTCTATGACCTCCAGGCCGACGCGCCGCCCCCCCTGGTCCCGCGCGACCTGCGGCTGGAAGTCTCCGAGCGCATCCGCCACGACGGCACGGCGGAGACGCCGCTCGACGAAGACGCCGTGCGTGCGGCGGCCCGGACGCTGCGCGCGGCCGGCGTGGTGGCGGTGGCGATCTGCTTCCTCTACGGTTTCGTGCGCACCGAACACGAGGCGGCGGCGCGTCGTATCGTAGCCGAGGAATGCCCCGAGGCGTTCGTCTGCACCGGCCACGAGATTGCCCCCGAATTCCGCGAATACGAGCGGATCAGCACGACGGTGGTGAACGCCTATCTCGGGCCGGTGATGCAGCGCTACATCCGCCGTCTCGGCGCGCGGCTTGCCGGCCTCGGCCTGCGCGTATCCCCGCATATCACGCAATCCAACGGCGGCGTGATCGGGTTCGACCGGGCTTCCCGCCAGGCCGGTGCGCACCGTGCTGTCGGGTCCGAGCACCGGCGTGGTGGCCGCGCAGGCGATCGGCGGCATGGCGGGGATCGCCGACCTCATCACCTTCGACATGGGCGGCACCAGCACCGACGTCGCGCTGCTGCGCGGCGGCGTGTGCCGGCTGGCGAACGAGGCGGTGGTGCACGGCTATCCGATCAAGGCGCCGATGCTCGACATCCACACGGTGGGTGCCGGCGGCGGATCCATCGCCCATGTGGACAGCGGCGGCCTGCTCAAGGTCGGGCCGCGCAGCGCCGGCGCCGATCCCCGGACCGGTCTGCTACGACCGCGGCAACACCGAGCCGACCGTCACCGATGCCAACGTCGTGCTGCAAACGCTGAATCCCGACGCATCTGCTCGGCGGGCGGATGGCGGTGCGCCAGGACCTGGCCAAGGCGGCGATCGGAAGGCTGGCCGAGCAGCTCGGGCTCGACGCCGATGGCGACCGCGCAGGGTATCGTTTCAGTCGTCACCGCCAACATGGCGCGCGCGATCCGGGTGATCAGCGTGCAGCGCGGCTACGATCCGCGCGACTACACCCTGGCCGCGTTCGGCGGCGCCGGACCGTTGCACGCGGCACGGCTGGCGAAGGAGCTGGACATCGCCCGCATCCTGGTGCCGCGCCATCCCGGCATCCTGTGCGCCATGGGTCTGCTGCTGACGGATCTGCGGGCCGATTTCGCCGCGACCCGCCTGCTCACCCTGGCGGACGCCGCGCGTCCGGCGATCGAGGACGTGTTCGCCGGCCTCGCCGCCGAGGCCGCCGCATGGTTCGCGGAAGCGGCGGTCGGGCCGGCCGAGCGGCGGGTGCAGCGGGCGGTGGACATGCGCTACGCCGGCCAGAACTACGAGCTGTCGGTGCCGGTGCCGGACGGGCCCATCACCGGATCGGCGCTCGACGGCCTGGCCGCAGGCTTCGCGGACGCGCACCGGCGGATGTACGGCTTCGTTGCCGAAGGCGAGCCGGTGCAGCTCGTCACCTTCCGCATCGAGGCGTCCGGCCTGGTCCGCAAGGCCGCCTTCCGCCCGCGGCCGGAACAGGCGCCCGACGCCTCGGCCGCGATCGTCGGGCGGCGCGACGTGTGGCTGCCCGAAGCCGATCGCTTCGTCTCCTGCCCGGTCTACGACCGCGACCGGCTGGACTCCGGCCATCGCATCACCGGCCCCGCCATCGTCGAGCAGATGGATGCGACCACCGTCATCCTGCCCGGCATGACGGCGCGGGTCGAGCCGCACCTCAACCTGATCCTGGAGCTCGCATGAGCCACGCCATGGAGCCGACCCCCCGCATCGCCGTCGATCCGATCACGGCCGAGGTCATCGGCAGCGCGCTCTCCTCCATCACCGAGGAGATGGGCGAGGCGCTGGTGCGCGCGAGCTATTCCACCAACATCAAGGAGCGCCGCGACTGCTCGACCGCGCTGTTCGACACGCGCGGCGACACGCTGTGCCAGGCCGAGCACATCCCGATGCATCTCGGCAGCTTCATCGGCATCCTGCCCGCACATCCTGCAACGCCATGCGGTGGCCGACATGCGGCCGGGCGACGTGTTCGTCGGCAACGACGCCTACGAGGGCGGCGGCACCCATCTGCCCGACATCGTGCTGGCCGAGCCGATCTTCGTCGACGGCGAGATGGTCGCCTGGGCGGTGAACCTCGCGCACCACGCCGATTTCGCCGATCGCGGCCACGCGCATATCTACCAGGAGGGGCTGCGCATCCCGCCGATCCGCCTCTATCGCGGCCGGCGTGCTGCAGACCGACGTGCAGGAGCTGATCCTGCTGAACTGCCAGGTGCCGCGCGAGCGGCTGTCGGACCTGCGCGCGCAGATGGCGGCGAACCGGCTGGGCGTGCGAGCGGATGACCGCGCTCTGCGCCAAATACGGCCGCGACACGGTGCTGGCCGCCGGGCGACGCGCTGCTCGACTACGCCGAACGGAAGATGCGCGCCGGCATCGCCGCCATTCCCGGACGGGACCTATCGGTTCGCCGACGTGTTACGACAGTCCGGAGATCGACGGCGAACTGCCGATGTCCTGCGCGATCACGGTCGCCGGCTGACGCGATGCACCTGCATTTCGAAAGCCGCCGCAGGTGCGCGCCGGGCTGAACATGGCGCTACACGGCCCTGCTCTCGACCGTCTACTACGCGGTGAAGGCGCGTGGTGGACCCGACCATCCTGCCGAATGCCGGGCTGGCGCGCCCGCTGCAGCGTCACCGCGCCGCGAGGGCAGCGTGCGTGAACTGCGCCCATCCGGCGGCGGTGAACGGCCGGGTCGCCACCTGCCAGCGGGTGGTGGACCTGATCTTCGGCGCGCTCGCCGCAGGTGGTGCCGGAGCGGGTGATCGCCGCCTGCAACGGCGCCGTGCGCGTCCGCCACCTTCGCCGGGCGAGCATCCGCAGGACAGGCAGCTCTGGGTCTATCTGGAAACGATCGGCGGCGGCTCCGGCGCGCGGGCGACAAAGGACGGGCTGGACGGCGTGCACGTGCACATGACCAACACGTCCAACCTGCCGGTGGAGGCGCTGGAGATCGAGTACCCGCTGACCCTGCTGCGCTACGAGCTGGTGGACGGCTCCGGCGGCGCCGGCCGCCAGCGCGGCGGCATGGGGCTGCGCCGGGTCTATCGCGCGGAGGCGCCGTGCCGGCTGCGGGTGGACGGTGCGCGGCTGCGGTCGGCGCCGTGGGGCCTTGCCGGGGGACTGCCCGGCGGCAAAGGCCGCTTCGCCTTCGGCCCCGGCGTGGCGCCGTTCCAGCACGGGTCCGGCTTCCTGGAAGCCGGCCAGACGGTCGAGATCGTCACGCCTGGTGCGGGCGGCTACGGCCCGCCGGCGGCGCGCGATCCGGCTGCGGTGGCGCGCGATATCGCCGAACGCCGGATCGATGCCGAAACCGCGCGCAGCCTGTACGGCGCCGCCGCCATGGGAAGGTAAACTCGCGGCATGGCCTGGGTGCTCAAGCGGGTCGGCGTTTCGGTGGTGCTGGTCGCAATCGTCGTCAGCATCGTCTGCCTCGCCATCCGCCTGGTGCCCGGCGATCCGGCGACATTGCTGCTGTCGCAGGGCGGCGTCGCGCCCGATCCCGCCGCCGTCGCGCAGTTGCGCCATCAGCTCGGCCTCGATCAGCCGCTGTTCGCGCAATACCTGGCCAGCCTGCGCGGGATCCTGCACGGCGATCTCGGCCAGAGCCTGCAGGACGGCAGCTCGGTGGCGGGGCAGATCATGCAGCGCCTGCCGCGCACCCTGGAGCTGATCGGCGCGGCGGCCGTGCTCGCAGTGGCAACCGGTTTGCCGAGTGGCCTTGCGGCCGGGTTGCGCCCAGGCGGCCTGTTCGATCGCGCAGCCGGCATCGTCGCGGCGCTCGGCCAGGCCGTGCCGGTGTTCGTCGTCGGCACCGGGCTCGTGCTGATCTTCGCGCAGAACCTGCGCTGGCTGCCGGCCGGCGGCTATGTCTCGTTCGCCGACGACCCGGTGCGCAACCTCAAGCTGCTGGCGATGCCCGCGGCGACGATAGCGTTCGGGCTGTTCTCCATCGTGTTCCGCATGACGCGCGCGTCCGTGCTCGACATCGCACGGCGGGATTTCGTACGGGCGGCGCGCGCCAAGGGGCTCGCGCGGCGGCACCTGCTGCTGCGCCATGTGCTGCGCAACGCGCTGGTACCGGTCGTCACCGTCGTCGCCCTCAATCTCGGCACCCTGCTCGGCGGCACGGTGCTGGTCGAATACGTGTTCAACTATCCCGGGCTGTCGGGGATGCTCGTCCAGGCCGTGAATGCGCGCGACTATCCGGAAGTGCAGGGGATCGTGCTGGTCATCTCCGTGCTGTTCGTCAGCCTCAACCTGGCGGTGGAGCTGATCTACGCGGCGCTCGATCCACGAGTGCGCCGCGCGTGAGGGCGCTCAGGCTCGGGCCGGTCGTCGTCGTCGCGGCCATCGCGCTGGCCGCGCTGGCGGTGCCGGTCCTGCCGCTCGCGAACCCGACCGCGATGGACATCATGCACCGCCTGGCGCCGCCGTCCGCGGCGCATTGGCTGGGGCAGGACGGTTACGGGCGGGACGTGCTGTCGCGGCTGCTCTGGGGGGCGCGCAGTTCGCTCGGCGTCGCCGTGGCCGCGGCGGGGCTCGCCTGCGCGATCGGGACGGGCCTCGGGCTGATCGGCGGCTATCTCGGTCGCGGCGCGGAGTTCCTGACGGTGCGCAGCATGGATGTCGTGCTGTGCTTCCCGCCGCTGGTGCTGGCGCTGCTCGTCGTCACCCTGCTCGGGCCGGGGACCGCCACGCTCATTCCGCTGCTGGCGGTGGTCTATCTGCCGGGGTTCGTGCGGGTCGCCTACGCGGGCGTCCTGTCGGTGCGCAACCAGAACTACGTGGAGGCGATGCGCGTGCTCGGTGCCGGGCGGGCGCGGATCATGCTGCGCACGATCCTGCCCAATATCGGCGGCCCGATCCTGGTGCAGGTCAGCCTGGCCATCGCCGCGGCGATCCTGCTGGAATCCGGGCTGTCGTTCCTGGGGCTCGGCGTCGTGCCGCCGGCGCCGTCCTGGGGCGGGATGATCGCGTCGGCGCGGGCCACGATGGCGCAGGCGCCGCTGCTGCTGCTGTGGCCGTGCCTCGCGCTGAGCGGCACGGTGCTGGCGTTCAATGCGCTGTGCGATACGGTGCGGGATGCGGTCGATCCGCAGCGCGTGCCGCGGCGGCGCGGCGCGGCGCGGGTGCTCGACGCGCTGGCCCCGGGGCTTGTGGCCGCCAGTGGGCCGGTGCTCGATCTATGCAGACTGACGATCGAGATCGAGACGCCGGCGGGGACCGTCTGCCCGGTGCGCGACGTCTCCTTGCAGGTGCATCCCGGCGAGATCCTGGCCGTCGTGGGCGAAAGCGGGTCCGGCAAGTCGCTGTCGGGCCTCGCGCTCATGGGCCTGCTGCCCGCGGCCGCGCGGGTTGCCGCCGGCGCCGCCTGGATCGAGGGACAGGAGGTCCTGCGCCTCGATGAAGCGGCGCTGCGCCGGCTGCGCGGCAGCCGGGTGGCGATGATCTTCCAGGACCCCCACCACAGCCTCGACCCGGTGCATCGGATCGGCGCCCAGGTGGCCGAGGCGATCCGGGCGCATCGCCCCGTCTCCGCCCGCGCCGCCCGCAGCCAGGCGGTGGACCTGCTGCGCCAGGTCGGGATTTCCGACCCCAAGCGGCGGGCCGCGGCGTTCCCGCACGAAGTGTCGGGGGGAATGCTCCAGCGGGTGATGATCGCGATCGGCATCGCCAACGCGCCGCGCCTGCTGATCGCCGACGAAGTCACCACCGCGCTCGATGTCACGATCCAGGCGCAGGTGATCGCGCTGCTCGCCGACCTCCGCCGCGCGCGCGGCATGGGGCTGTTGCTCATCACCCACAACCTGCCGCTGGTGAGCGAGGTCGCCGACCGTATCGCCGTGATGTACGCCGGCGAGATCGTCGAGCAGGGTAGCGCGGCGGCACTGCTCGCCCGACCGTTGCACCCCTACACGCAGGCCCTGCTGCGCAGCGCGCCGGGCGAAGACGGCAGCCTGCCGGAGGCGATCCAGGGCACCGTGCCGTCGCCGCAGACGCGCCCCGCGGGATGCGCCTTCGCCCCGCGCTGCGCGTACCGTCGTCCCGACTGCGAAACGGCCCCGCCGCCGCTGGTGGATGCGGGCGGCAGCCATCTCACCCGCTGCATCCGCTGGCACGTGGTCGCGGCATCCGTCCGGTCGGCGGAGACGGTGGCATGAGCCCGCTTCTGGTGGCCGAGGGGCTCGGGCGCGATTTCGCCGCCCGCGGCTGGTTCACCCGCCCGCGTCCGGTGCGCGCGGTCGCGGATGTGTCGCTGTCGGTTGCGCGCGGCGAAGCGATCGGGCTGGTCGGCGAAAGCGGCTCGGGCAAGAGCACGCTCGGCCGGCTGCTGCTCGGCATGCTGGCGCCGACGTCCGGCCGGGTGCTGGTCGACGGGCAGGACCTCGCGCGGCTGCTGCCGTCGGAGCTGCGCCGGCTACGGCGGCGCATGCAGCTCGTGTTCCAGGACCCCTATTCCAGCCTGGACCCGCGCCGGCGCGTCGGCGCGCAGATCGGGGACGGCATCGCGATCCACCGTGTCGTTCCGCCAGCGGAGCGGGAGGCGCGGGTTGCGGCGCTGCTCGCGATGGTCGGGCTGGACGCCGCGCATGGGGCGCGCTACCCGCACGAATTCAGCGGCGGGCAGCGCCAGCGCATCGGCATCGCGCGTGCGCTCGCCACCGGTCCCGACCTGCTGGTGGCCGACGAGCCGGTCTCCGCGCTCGATGTGTCCGTGCAGGCGCAGGTGCTGCGGCTGCTGGCGGATCTGCGGGCGCGGCTCGGGCTCGGTTTGTTGTTCATCAGCCATGATCTCGCGGTGGTGCGCAGCCTGTGCGACCGGGTGATGGTGCTCTACCTCGGCCGGGTGATGGAGGAAGGGCCGGCGGCCGACGTGCTGCGCGCGCCGCACCATCCCTACACGCGCGCGCTGCTGTCCGCCGTGCCGAGCCTTGATCCGCAGCACCGGCGGCAACGGATACTTTTGTCGGGCGAGCCGCCGAGTTCCGGCCGACCCGCCCTCCGGCTGCGTCTTCCGCACCCGCTGCCCCTGGGCGCTGCCCGCCTGCGCCACCGCGGTGCCGCCGTTGCGTCCGGTCGGGGACGGGCACCGGAGCGCCTGTATCCGCAACGATATCGGCGAAGCAGGACCCGTGGTGGCGCGACACTTGCACGACAACACCATGCGACAACAGGAACAGGAGCGCGCGGAATGATCGAGCTTTCACGGCGCATGGTGCTGGGGGGGGCGGCGTCGCTGCCGTTCCTCGTGCGGGCGGCCCATGCGGCGGCCCCGAAGGATCGGCTGGTCTTCGGCCTCTCGGCCTATCCGCCGAACCTGATGCCGTGGATGAACACCGGCACCGCCGCGCTGACCGTGAAGACCCAGATCTACCGGGGCCTGATGTCGTTCGGCGGCAACGGGGAATTGCAGCCGGAGCTGGCCGAAAGCTGGGAACGCGACGGCAAGACCGGCTGGAAATTCCACCTGCGCAACGCGGTGTTCCACAACGGCGCCCCCGTCACCGCCGCCGACGTCAAGTGGACGCTCGAACAGATCATCGTGCCGACCTCGACCGCGTATCTGCGCGGCCAGCTTCAGGACATCGATACGATCGAGACGCCGGATGCGCACACGGTGCGGATCGTCATGAAGAAGCCCTTCGTGACCCTGCCTCTGCTGCTCGCAACGCCGTACGCGCCGGTGATCGCCAACGGCGCGACCACGGCGCACGGGCTTCCGGTCGGCTGCGGTCCCTACGTGCCGGTCTCGCTGGAGCAAGGGGTGGGCGTCGAACTCGCGGCCTTCGACAAATACTACAAGCCCGGGCTGCCGAAGCTGAAGCAGCTGCACATGGTGGCCTATGCCGACGAGAACGCAAGGGTCGCCGCCTTGCAATCCGGCGACGTGGACATGATCGAATACGTGCCGTGGCAGAGCATGGCCGCGATCGCCGCCGATCACGCGCTTTCTCTCAGCACCGTCAACGGGCCGTTCATGGCGCTCGATTTCAACGGCGGCACGGGACCGTTCAAGGACGTGCGCCTGCGCCTCGCGGTCGCGCATGCGATCAAGCGGGAGGATATCGTCAAGGCGGCGTTCTACGGCCGCGGCGAGCCGCTCGAAACCCTGCCGATCCCGAAGGACAGCCCGTTCTTCGATCCGACCCATGCGCACGCCTGGCGCTACGATCCCGATCTGGCCAGGAAACTCATGGCGCAGGCCGGGGTCGCGAAGGGCTTCGCCTGCACCTTGCTGTCGACGGCGCAGTACAGCATGCACCAGGCAACGGCGGAGGTGGTGCAGCAGAACCTGGCCGAGATCGGCATCGAGGTGAAGCTCGATCTGCCGGACTGGGCGACCCGGGTCGCGATGGGCAATCGCGGGCAGTACCAGTTCTGCGTGCAGGGCGAGACGACGGACGACAACGACCCAGACGGGCTTTCCGCCTATATCGACGGCAGCCTGCCCGAGAACAATGCGCGCAGCTACCACCTGCCGACACCCCGGATCCACGCCTTGCTGGTCGCCGGGCGGGCGGAATTCGATCAGGCCAAACGGCGGGCGATCTATGACAAGCTGCAGCAAATCGCGACCGCGGTGGAAGTGCCAATGGTGTCGCTATGCTGGCGCCAGCAGGGGTACGCGATGAAGCGCGGGGTCGTGGGCTTCCACAACCTGCCCGGAGGGTTGAATTTCTACTCCGGGTACTCGCTCGAAGACGTATCGCTTTCGTGAATTGCTCGGCACGTTCCGAGGCCGGACCATCGGCCGTGGCCCGGCCGGCCGCGCAGCGCCACCCCGACGCACGCGCCGGACCGCGTCCGGCGCGCGGCAAGCCGGTCGCGCAGAAACGCGATGAATAAGGTGGGTCAGCGGGGAACCGTCGTGATGGCCTGTTCCGCGGCAGCGGCTTGCATTTGTTCGATCAACCAGCGCGCGCCGGGGTCCGCCAGGGACCGTTCGTGCCAGATCATCTCATGTGCGGCGGCAAGGGGTTCATAGGGCAGTTCCAGGACGACGAGTCCATCGCGTTCTGCGGCCTGCCGTGCCAAACGCCGCGGCAGAGTTGCGACCATGTCCGTCGCCTGAAGCATCGGCGCGACGCCCGCGTAGTTCGGCACGGTAACCGCGACGCTGCCCAGTCGTCCGGAATTGCCGCGGTTGGTTTCGATCAACAACCGCTCGATCCAGATCCTGCGTACGACGCCGCTGTCATCGATGAACCCGTCCTGGTCGTGCGCTCCGGTGCCCGTCAATTCCACGACCACATGGGGGAACCCCAGAAGCCGCTTCTTGGTAACCGCGCCTGTCGTCAGCGGGTGCCCGGCACGGACGACGATCGCCTCATGATCCACCAGCAGCGTCTGGCGGTGAATGTAGCTCGGAAGTCTGTCGAACCAGCCCATGACGATGTGCAGCCGGCTCTCTTCGAGCTGCCGGATGACGTCGGATCGCCCGAACGGGAAGATCCTGACATGAACATGCGGTGCGGCCGTCGCCAGGCGTCGAATGAGATGCGGAAGGGTCAAGCTGATCCCGTAGTCGGTCGCTGCGATGGCGAACGTGACGGTGGCCTCGGCCGGATCGAAGCGGCGCCCGTCCAGCGCAAATGCCAGTTTGCCAAGGCCGTCCTGCACGTTCGGTGCGAGGTCCAGAGCACGTGCCGTCGGTTGCATGCCGTCGGGCCCGGTAACGAACAACTCGTCTCCCAGCAACTTGCGGAGCCGCGCCAGGCCGTGGCTGACCGCCGAGGCGGTGACGCCGAGTTCGCGGGCCGTCGCGCTAGCACTACGACGCCGCATCATGATGTCGAACAGCGCGAAAAGATTGAGATCGACCTTGCGAAGGCTTGTTCCGAGCTCTTTCCCGCCGTGAGGGGAATTCACGTCCGGCATGCATTTCCTTCATCATTTTCAAGCAGGCGGGAGGCCTGCTAGAGCAGCGGGCGTCACAGGAGGCAATCGGCGATGGCATCGCGCAGAACTGGGCCACACGACGCTCGCCGCGGCTCCGGCTCGGAGAGCATAGCCGCGCCGGCGCGTTGCGTGCAATTGCACGCGGTGCGCCGCGGCAGCGCGGGTCCGCACAGGGGATTTTGCGCATGAATCGCCAAAAACTCGGAAGATTCTACAAGCGCCGCCCGCTGTCGATCGCATAGGTTCGGGGGGGGACCATCCTCGATGCGCGCACCCGCAATATGTGCCTGTGTCGGACGGAATGAAGATCGCGTCGAAAGACGGCGAGTTCGCTTCCAACCGTCCTGACGCGGGGCAAAGGGAAAGACTTGCACTGCAAGCATAGTCCGGAATGTTCCGGATGATCATGTCAATGGAGATCGAGATGAAGAGCTTGATGGTCGTAGCGGTCCTCGCGACGGGACTGATCCTCGGTGACGCCGGCCTGGCGGGCGCCGCCGGGCCGGACGGAACCCTGAAACTCGCGGCCAACCTGGGTCAGGATTACAATAGTGGTGTCGGTGGCAACGGTGCCGCCACGGTCCGCCAGGGCGAGACCTATGGCGGCGTCGGTGGCAATGGTGCCGCCAAGGTCGGCCAGGCCTACACCAGTGGCGTCGGCGGCAACGGTGCCGCGACCGTCAGCAACGGCCAGGCCTACAGCGGGGTTGGTGGCAATGGTTCCGCGACGAAGAAGCAATAGGCACATGATCCGTGAGGCAGACGGGGCCACGATCGTTCCGGTCGCGCGCTGCCGCCCGCTGCTCGGCGGGCTCGCGCTGATCCTGGCCCTGGCGGTCGCCCAGGCCACGGCGCCCGCCCGCGCGGCAGCGCCGGTGATGGGCTGGAGCGCGATCGCCGCCAAGGCGGTGCCCGCCGTCGTCAACATCGAGGTGCTGACGATCGCCAGGAACGGCCAGCAGGGCGGCCTAGGCGAGCGGCAGGAGGAAGTCGGCTCCGGCTTCATCGTCTCCTCGTCCGGGATCATCGTTACCAACAAGCACGTCATCGACGGCGCGTTCCAGGTCGCCGTCACCCTGCACGACGGCACCGAGCTGCCGGCGAAGGTGATCGCGGCGGCCAAGCTCGTCGATATCGCGGTGCTGAAGATCGACGCCGGGCATCCGCTGCCGGTGCTGGCGCTGGCGCCACCGGGCGCAGTGCAGCCGGGTGACCCGGTGCTCGCGATCGGCAACCCGGAGGGTGTCGGCACCTCGCTCAGCTCCGGCATCGTGAGCGCGGTCAACCGCGACCTGATGAAATCCCCGTTCGACGACTACGTGCAGACCGACGCCGCGATCAACCACGGCAATTCCGGCGGCCCGCTGATCGATGCCAAGGGCGAGGTCGTCGGCGTCGATACCATCCTGCTGACCAACATCGCCAACGAAGGCTCGAACGGGCTCGGCTTCGCCATTTCCTCGACGGTGGTGGGCTACGTGCTGCGCCACCTGCTCGACCCCGCCACCGCGCCGGTGGGCTGGGTCGGCACCCGGCTGCAGGACCTGACCCCGGATCTCGCCGAGGCGTTCGGGATCCGGACCCCGCGCGGCTTCCTGGTGACCGGGATCGACCCCGACAGTCCGACGCAACAGGCCGGCATCGAACCGGGTGACGTGATCCTGCGCGACGGCACCGGGCCGGATCAGCCGCACACTGCACGCGATCTGATGGACACCCTCACGACCAGTCCGATCGGCAAGACCGTCCGGCTGGAGGTGTGGCGCGGCGGGAAGGCCTTCTGGGTGCCGGTGACGGTGCGGGTCTGGCCGAACCTGATGGAAACGCGCAGCGCGATGGGGCTGGGGCCGGACACGACGGCCCCCTTGCCCTCCCCCGACCTCGGGATGTTGCTGGCGCCGATCACGCCGGTCGCGCGGAAGGAATACGCACTCGGGAACACGCGAGGCGTTCTGGTGGTGGCGGTGGACAAGCAGTCCGACGCCTATGTCCATGGGTTGGACGTCGGCGACGTGATCGAACGCGTGCAGGGGCGGAAGGCGGAGAGCCCGGACCAGGTCTATGCGCTGGCGCGCCAAGCCTCGACGGACCACCGGTTCGTCGCGGTGCTGATACGTTGGACGGGCGGCACCCGCTGGGTCTCGCTGCGCGTCGGATCCGTGGCCCGATCGGGACCACAGGTCCGGACACCGTAAGGGCACGGCCGGCGTTCGCCGGCTGCCGGCATGGACCGAACGCGGCCGCACCCGGTGCATATCCGGAATGGACTCGTGTTCAACGATGTCCGGTGTTGATTGTGTTGATGGCACCGGGCACGATCGTCTTCATGTTCCCGACCGGGCGTCACCATCCGGCAGGTTCCGTCCCCCTGGTCGTAAAGTCCGGTAGGCTGGGACTCGTGCGCGCGATGGCGACGCGCTGTTTTCCGCCTCTCGTCCTCTTGTCGCTGACCGGCTGCGCGACGGTCGGCGCACCGTCCTTCGTGCTGTTCGGTGCGTTCTTCCCGGCCTGGATGTTCTGCGCCCTGGTCGGCATCGCGGCGGCCATTGTCGCGCGGGCCGTCTTTGTCGCGACCGGCCTTGCCGAATACCTTCCGCATCAGCTCCTGGTCTGCGGCGCGATCGGCCTGATCGCGGCCACCCTGCTCTGGCTTCTGGCTTTCGGATGGTGACGATGAAGGTCGGGGGGCATCACCGTTTTCCATCGCGCGGAAAAATCGTATCCTTGTCGATCATCGCCCTCGCGGTGGCCGTAGCCCTCGTCGCCGCGTTCGTGGGCGCCACGCGGCCCTCGTCGAACGACGCGTCGATCGACGCCGACATCGTCCATGTCGCCGCCGCGGTGGGCGGACGCATCATCCGGATCGGCGTTGCCGAGAATACCCGCGTCGCCAAGGGAGCGTTCCTGTTCCAGATCGATCCCGTGCCCTACCGCCTCGCGGTCGACCAGGCCGCGGCCGATCTCGACATCGCCGAAGCCTAGCTCGCAACGCAGCGCCGCCTTCTGTCCACCCAGCGCTCGACTGCCGTCATCGCCGCGGACCAGACCAGGACTGCGCGCGCGAATGACGCGCTCGCCACCCGCACGGTCGCAAGATTGCGTCCGCTCGCGGCCAAGGGTTACGTACCGCGCCAGCAGCTTGACGATGCCGAGGTTGCGGCGCGTGACGCGGCCACGGCACTGCGGCAGGCGCAGGAGCAGCAGGTCGCAGCGCTCCGCGCCATCGATACGGAACAGGCGGCCGAAGCCGCGGTCAGCGCCAGGAAGGCGGCGCTCGCACTCGCCAGGCGCCTTCTTGCCGACACCACCGTACGCGCCCCGCACGACGGCTTCGTGGTCGGCCTGACCGCCTCGTCGGGGGAAATGGTCGCGCCGGGCCAAGCGCTTTTCACCTTGATCGACACCGAGGCATGGTTCGCCGTCGGCAATTTCCGCGAAACCGACCTCGATGCGATCAGGCCCGGCGATTGCGCGACGGTCTATTCGATGATCGACGCCACGCACCCGATCAGGGGGATCGTCCAGGGTATCGGCTGGGGCGTGCTGGATCAGGACCAGATCGATCTTCCGCGATCGCTGCCCTATGTCGAGCGATCGCTGAACTGGGTGCGCGTCGCGCAACGATTCCCGGTGCGAATCAGGCTCGAAAATCCGCCGCCGTCACTGATGCGCCTCGGCGCAAGCGCGGTAGTCGAGATCAGGCACGGCCATGACTGCCGCTGAGCCGCGCGCGACAGCCCTTGCCACCCTGATCCGCCTGCTTGAGCCGCGTCCGGGTCGGCTGGAATTCGCGTTGCGGGTCGCGCTGATCTGCGCCCTCACGGCGCTCGTGGTCGAACTCTACCAGACGCCGGACCCGGCGCTCACGATCTATGTCGTCTTCTTCCTCAATCGCGCCGATCGGACGACCAGCCTGATCATGAACATCGCGATGCTGGTGCTGGTCTCGATCGTCATCGGCCTTGTCCTTCTGGTGGCGATGGTCGTCATCGACGATGCGATGTGGCGCACCATCAGCATCGCGGCGATCTCCTTCGGGCTTCTCTTTCTGGCATCGGCCAGCAGATTGCGCCCGGTCGGCGGGACCATCGCGCTCATCGTGGGCTATGCGCTCGATCTCCTGGGGCTGGTTCAGCTCGGCGAGGAAGCGACGCGCGGCCTGCTCTATGCTTGGCTGTTCGTCGGCATTCCTGTCGGTGTCTCGATCGTCGTCAACCTGCTGCTCGCGCCCGCGCCGCTTCGCCTTGCCGAACGCGACATCGCGCGGCGCCTGGCGCTCGCGGCAGCGATGTTGCGCGGGCCGGACGCGACCGTCCGCCGCCGCTTCCGCGCAGCCGCGCGCGAAGGTGTGGTCGAGATCGAGGGCTGGCTCAAGCGCGCAGGTCTGGAACGGACCGCGCCGGCGGCAGACATCGCCGCCCTCCGGCAGGCCGCCCATTCCACCGTGTCGCTGATCGGCGCGATCGACGTGCTGGACCGTAACCCGGAGGCAGCGCTTCCCGCCCCGCTCCGCGCCGACCTCGCCCGGACGTTGGACGAGATGGCCGCGATCCTGAGGTCGGGCGGCTATCCGCTCAAGATCGCCTGGCGGGCGCCTGACGTGAGCGCACCGCTGGCTACGCAGGCCCTTGCCGATATCGAGGACGCGCTCGTCCGGTTTGCGGATCCGCCCGTGGCGGACGTTCCGGACCCGGGACCACCGAAGGAACATCGCGGCTTCTTCGAGCAGGACGCCTTCACCAACCCGGCGCACGTGCGCTATGCACTCAAGACCACGGCGGCGGCGCTGTTCTGCTATATCCTCTACTCGTTGCTGGACTGGCCGGGCATCCATACCTGCTTCATCACCTGCTATATCGTCTCGCTCGGTACGGCAGCCGAAACGGCGGAAAAACTCTCGCTTCGCATCCTGGGGTGCATCGTCGGCGCCGCGGCCGGCATCGCGGCCATTCTCTTCCTGGTGCCGTCGCTCGCCTCGATCGGCGCATTGATGGCGGTCGTATTCGTGGGTGCGCTCGCATCCGCCTACATCGCGGCCGGCAGCCCCCGCATCTCCTATGCGGGATTCCAGATCGCCTTCGCCTTCTTCCTCTGCGTCGTGCAGGGCGCCGCGCCATCCTTCGACATGGCGACGGCGCGGGATCGCGTCATCGGCATCCTGCTCGGCAACCTCGTCGTCTTCCTGGTGTTCACCCGGGTCTGGCCGGTGAGCGTGAGCATCCGCATCGATCCCGCGATCGCATCCCTGCTGCGCCGGCTCGGCGCCATGACCAGGGCCGCGAATCGCCGGATGCGCCGTGCCGCCTCCGCCGAGGCGCAGGCGGCGCTCGGCGCCATCGAGGCCGATCTCGATCTCGTACGCTATGAACCGGTCTCGGTGCGACCGGACCAGGGCTGGCTTGCCGCGCGGCAGGGGGCGGCGCGCGAAATCGGCGCGCTCGAAGGGCTGCTGCTCGTGAGCCCGGATCAGGACACCCGTTTTTCCGCCCATGTGGCGGGTCGCCTCGAAGCCCTCGCCACCCGGCTCGACTCCCCCGGAACGCCCCTCGTTCCGCCGGACGACGCGCCGCCCGCGGGACCACTGCACGCGATCATCGCCACGCACATGGGCAAACTCGAAGCAGTGTTGGGCGGGGAAACGGAGGGCGGGGTCCATGCGTCGGCGTGACGTGCGATCGGCGCTGCTGCTGGCGCCGTTCCTGCTCGCGGCCTGCGCGACCGCCGCACGCGACCTGGCGCCTGCCCGTTCCGATCGTCCCTGGACGCCAGCGATCCGCGCTGACGGCGAAATCCTGCCGGGCGCACCACCCGCCTCAGCGCCGCGCTCAGACAATGCCTATATCCTTCCGTCCAACCGGGCGCTCGCACGCCTTCCCTCGCCGCCGCCGACCCTCGATCTTCGCCATGCCTACACCTTGCCGGAATTGATCGACCTCGCGCAGTCCAGCAATCCCCTCACCCGCGTGGCGTGGGACGATGCCCGCAACGCAGCACTTGCCGCGGGCATCGTCGAAAGCGCCTATCTCCCGAACGTTTCGGCCGGTATCGTCGGCGCCTATCAGCTCGGCCGGAACAGCAACTCCGTCGGCGGGGCGAGCGTGGCGAGCGACGTGACGGCCAGCGGAGCGATCGCGGCGGTCTCCGTCCAATGGCTGCTGTTCGATTTCGGCGAACGCTCGGCGCTGCTCGCGGCTGCAGGAGAGGGTTCGGTGATCTCGAACATCGCCTTCACCGCCGCCCATCAGCGGGTGATCTACAATGTGAGCCTGGCATTCTATGCCGATGCCGCGGCGCGGGCGCGTCTTCACACCGCCGTAAAATCCCTGCGTGACGCCGAAGCGGTGGCGGCGGCGGCCGAAGATCGGTTCCGGCGCGGGATCGGGACCGTCGTCGCGCTCGCCCAGGCGCGCCAGGCCACCGCCCAGGCGCGGCTTGCGAAGGTCGAGGCCGCAGGCGCGGCGCAGGACGCCTATTTCGCCCTGATCTCCGCGATCGGGATTTCGCCCTTCACGCAAATCCGGATTGCCGACCTCTCCCATCGCACCCTCTCGCCGGCGCTGATCGGCCCGATCGAGGATTTCGTGTCCGCCGCGCTCGCCCGCCGCCCGGACATGCTGGGCGCCGATGCGGCGGAGAAGGCGAGCCTTGCCGATCTTCGCGCGGCGCGGGCCGAATTCCTGCCCAAGGTCTTCCTTTCGGCAACGGGATCCTACCTGTCCGGCGGCCTCGCCGTGACGGCCCTACCCGGGGTCGGCCAGCAAGCCTCCACCGTCAACCTGTCCGGAAACCACTTCGGCTCCACCATTCTCATGGGCGTCACGATCCCGCTCTATAGCGGAGGGGACCGCGCGGCGCTGTTGGCGCAGGCACGCGCCAACGTCGACAAGGCGGGGGCCACCTTGACCTCAGTCCGCAACGAAGCCATCCGCGAGATCGTCAAAGCGGAAAACGCGGTGAAGACCAATCTTTCCGCCTACGCCGCCGCCGGAGCGCTCGCCGCCGCAGCGCAGACGACATTCGATGCATCCCTGGTGTCCTACCTGCATGGCGTCGGCCCCATCACCGACGTCACGATCGCCGAGGCCCAGTTGCTGCAGGCGCGCGACGCCGAGACCGACGCCTACAGCATGGCGTTGACGGCCGCCGCCTCGCTCGCGCTCTCCGCCGGCACGCTCGGCGCGGCGCCCCGGTAGCGGTGCCGAAGGAGACCGTCATGTTCGTGGTCGCCACATGGACCTGGAGTGTGTTGCTCATCGGGCTGACCCTGGCACTCCATGCGATCGGCATTGTGATGATATCCATTGTGGAGTTCAGGATCAGGGCACGGCTGAACACCCGGGGCCTGGATTTACGGCAAGTGATACCGTTGACGATCGGCGTGATCGAGGCGGTCGGACTGCTGCTGGCCATGCTGCACGGGATGGAGGCCGCGATCTGGGCAGGGGCATATGTGTGGCTCGGCGCGTTTCATCTGCCCGGCGACGCGATCCTCTATTCCATCGACGCGATGACGACACGAGGTGATTCCGGACTGTTGTTGCAACATCACTGGCGGATCATGGGCACGCTGGAGGCAGCCGACGGCATGCTGTTGTTCGGTATCAGCACGGCCTATATTTTCGCCGTCATGCACGCCTATTGGGGGGTGCTCTCGGCGCTGCTCATGACCGGCCGTCATCCAGGATGAATTTTTTGCGTCGATGTCGGTTCTCCTTGAAGGCGCTCGGCACCAAAGTGGGTGCGTCGGGAGATGCAAGACCGGCAGCATGCGACGGCGAAGCGGGTCGATGCCGCACCCCGCTCCCCGTTTTGAGGCCGACCGAGAGCTGGCATTCTCCGTCCCCCCACGCCGCGCCAAAAATTCTGCTTCGTTCCTGCACGGCGCTGGTGTAATTTGCTGAAACGTAGTTCGGCCGCTTGTTAAAGCGCCGCGGCGGCCCTGCGCTGTCAGGAAGGGCTGGAGATGGACGGATACCCTCGACCGCGAGAGCTTATCGCTGCCGACCACCCCTTCTTCACCAGCAGGGAGCGCCTCGACGACAGTCAATCCCTGTCGTCGCGTAGCTTTGCGCATGGCGACCTGTCGATCGGTCGATATCGACGGGATCGGCCGGGCCTTGGATTGGGACAGCCGAACCCGATCTCGGCAATGTTCATGGCCGTGGTGATCCTGCGGCCGGTGCCTGGCCACGCGTCCTGGCATGACGGGCGCGCCGTCGGTATTCCACCACTTGGTCTCGGGGCGCTTGCTTGCCGCGACCTGCGCCAGTCCGTGATATCGGACCTCTCATTTCCGTTCGAACTCGTTCCACGCCTTCATTCCCCAATCCGCCTTCGACGAGGTGACGTCTGAGTTGAAGCGGCCGAGGATCGAGCGGTTGAACTGTCCCCCTACTGTCGAGCATCGTGACGACACGATGCTCCATCTCGCGCAGGCCCTCACCCCCCTCCTGGCGAAGCCTCGGCAGTCGACGTCGCTCTTCGCGGACCACGTCTTCTCCGCCATGGTCGCGCATCTTGCGGTCACTTATGGCGGGGTGAGCCGGGAGGACGTCTGGCCCGAAAGCCCAGGTCGACGCGGGATGTTGACGCCGCTTCAGGAGCGCCGGGTCATAAGCCGGATCCTCGACGACCTGGCGGGAGACCCAAGCCTCTCCGAACTCGCGCTTCTTTGTGGCCTGTCCCGCAGTCACTTTGTTCGCGCGTTCAAGCAAACCACGGGCTTGCCGCCGCATCGATGGCTGCTCATGCAGCGCGTCAAGCGCGCAAAAACCCTGCTGCATGACACGGAGCGGTCGATCACGGAAATTGCGCTGGATTGTGGCTTTGCAGATCAAAGTCACTTCACTCGCGTTTTCTCGAAGATATTCGGCATCAGTCCCGGAGCGTGGCGGCGCCAGCGGGAAGACTGATCGCTCATGCTGTCGGCCTGGCGGGCAACGGCTTGCAGAGCGAGGTGATCACGGAGTGGATCTCCGCCACGTAACCGGCGGGAATTCCGTCATGACCGCCTCCCGCCCGGCCGCCGCACAAGGCAAGCGTTTGGCCGTAATTTGCACGATTGGCACAATGGCGCCCCATTCGGCGTCCTGCCGTCGTGTTTGCAGAGACAAACAGTCCCTGACAGCGCAGGATTTCGC
Source organism: uncultured Pseudomonadota bacterium (assembly GCA_963832525.1). Lineage (GTDB taxonomy): Bacteria > Pseudomonadota > Alphaproteobacteria > Acetobacterales > Acetobacteraceae > JAJZVS01. Next base: position 2,341,670 of record CAWHUC010000004.1, on the reverse strand, counting down.
AAGTCGAGCCGGCGGGCTTGCAACCCATGACATTGAGACCCCCTGGGTGCCGATGCAATGACGGTCTGTCCATCAGGTCGGGCGCTCGCGCCATTTCTGTTCCGCAGGGGTTCCAGGCGGGATTCGCCGATCCTGCTGCCCCTCGGGAAGACATGCGGGGACGTGCGTGCCATGACGCGCTTCTGCCGGAGCATCTGCCCGGGAAGTCCGTTGCTTATCCCGAATATGACCCGCCTCGGGGAGGGAAGCACCTTGGCGGACCGAGTGGCGGAATGTGCCGCTTCCACCGTGCGGGCGCGCGGCCTGTCCCTCGTTCCGATCGTTGCCGTCGGTCACGCCGACGGGGCCAACCTCGCGGCAGAGCTTGCTCTTTCGCACGGATCATTGCTGGCGGCGTGCATTCTGCTCCAGCCCGACGCCGGTTTCAAAATGCCGCGACCGGGATCGCTCGACGGCGCCCACGTCCTGCTGGGCCGTTTGGCCGGGGAGGAGGCCGTCGGCACGGCGGGGTGGCACCTCTACCAGGCTCTGACGGACTCCGGCGCCGAGGTGATCTGCGGGCGCGTGCGACGGCAGCGGCGACCGGGCAGCCGGGAGGCCGCCATGGCACGCGCTTTCATTGCAGCTTTTCGGCCTCTGCTAGTGTCCTGCCCATTATCTTCGCTGCCCTTTGCAGCGAAGATAAGGGATCAGCAGGCCACTGAAAATAAAGAGCTTGTGCGCCGATCCTGACCGCCGACGACGGCAACACGCGTCAGGATCGGCACACTAGAGACGAACGCGCTGCTTTCGATCGTGACGGCCAAACCGTGCGTCGAACGGACAATCCGGGCGGCCGACCGTCTGCGATCGTCGCGGGCAACCGGCGCGGGCAGGAAGCGAGGAGAAAGACCGATGGGTACGATCACGACGAAGGACGGCACGTCGATTTTCTACAAGGACTGGGGGTCGGGCCAGCCGATCGTGTTCAGCCACGGCTGGCCGCTATCGGCGGACGATTGGGACGCCCAGTTGCTGTTCTTCCTGCATCGCGGCTACCGCGTGATCGCCCATGACCGCCGTGGCCATGGTCGCTCGACCCAGACCGCCGGCGGGCACGATATGGACCATTATGCCGACGACCTGGCGGCTCTGACGGAACATCTCGACCTGAAGAATGCCATTCATGTCGGCCATTCCACCGGCGGCGGCGAGGTCGCGCGCTATCTGGGACGGCATGGCGAAAGTCGCGTGGCCAAGGCAGCGCTGGTCAGCGCGGTGACACCGCTCATGGTGAAGACTTCGGCCAATCCGCTCGGCCTTCCGAAGGAGGTGTTCGATGGCCTGCAGGCGCAGCTCGCCGCCAATCGTTCGCAATTCTATCGCGACCTGGCGGCCGGACCTTTCTACGGTTACAACCGGCCCGGCGCGAAAATCTCGGAGGTCGTCATTCAGAATTGGTGGCGCCAGGGCATGATGGGCGGTGCCAACGCGCACTACGACGGCATCGTGGCCTTTTCCCAGACCGATTTCACCGACGACCTCAAGAATATGACCGTTCCGGTATTGGTCATGCATAGCGAAGACGACCAGATCGTGCCCTATATTGCCGCCGGGCCGCTGGCCGCCAGGCTGCTGAAGAATGGAACCCTGAAGACCTACCAGGGTTTCCCGCACGGCATGCCCACGACCGAAGCCGACACCATCAATGCCGATCTGCTTGCCTTCATCCGCGCCTGAGGCCGCTCCCGTCGCGGCGCGCCGCGACGGGGAGCTCTTCGTTCGATCGGGGTGGACGCCCTCGGGTGCCCGGCGGCAAGCCCGGTCAACGCGAACGGGGCATCGGCGCGACCGACGCCCCGTGCGGATCAGTGGCCGAGCTTCGGGTCGATCTGCCAGATCTCATCGACCAGCTTGCCGCCACGATACAGCAGCACGTAAAAGACCTTCACGGTGGCCTTCCCCGTGAAGACGACATGGGCGATGACGGTCGTGCCCTTCGGATTGCCGTGCTCGCGCAGGTTGCTCACCGCAACCTTCAGCGGCCCAAGCGCCTTGGCGAATTTGGTCCAGACACCGGTGATCTGTCCGGTCCCGGAATAAGTGCCATCCAGCGGGCCGCCGACCCAGCTCAGCCATGGGCTGGCCGCATATTGGCTGGTGATCTTCGCCACGTCGCCCGAGGCGACCGCCGCGAAATGCGCGCGGGCCAGGCCCGCGTTGGTATCGGCGAGGGCAGGCGAGGCCGATGCCAACAGGGCAGCGGCCAGCGCGAAACTGGAAGCCTTCATGACGTCTGTCTCCGTACGGGTTGCAGGCGCGCCGCAAGCGAGGGTCGCCACGACCACCTCCGTCGGCGCGTATGTCGTCCAGCAAGGTGCGGCCTAACGGGCGGTCGCAAGCTCCACCTGGACCGGCGCGCCGGGACCATCGGTGCCGATCGGGCGGATCACCAGGTAGCGCCTTGCGTGGTCGGCCGGCTCCACCTGGCCGTTCGGGCGCACGATCGTCTTGATCGGCGTCAGCGCCGTGACGATGGCGGCACCGGCCGGATTGGTCGTGAAATCGGCGATCGGCACGATCTTCCCCCAGGGCGCGGAGATGGTCGCGGTCAAGGCCAGTTGATACGTCGCCTTCGGCTTCAGCCCGGTCACCGCGGCTTCCACGAGATCGGTCAGACCCTGATCGTTGACGGCCACCGTCGTCGCCGCCGTGTGCGATCCCGTTGCCCCGAGGGCGAGATGGGCAACTTCGCCGCTGAGACCGAGCGGCTGCAGGTTCGCGGTGCCGCTCCCACTCGGCACGGCGTCGGGAACGTAGGTCAGGGCCTGGGGCGACTGTCCGCCGGGCAGCACGGCGACCACCTTGTTCGTCAAGGTATCGATCGCAACCACGCCGGTGCTGTTCTCGAGCGCCACGTAGATGCGCGTGCCGTCGCCCGACGGCCACAGGCCATGCGGCAGGTCGGGGGTCGGAATGGTGGCCACCGGCTTCGGATGCGCATCGGTGGTGAAGACCTTGACCGCGTTCTCGCCGCCGATCGAGACATAGGCGAACTGCCCGTTCTCGTTCCGGACGATGTTCACGTGATTGGTGATCGGCCCGGTCTCCAGCAGGGCGATCTGCGTGAACGGCTTGTGCGCGCTGAACACCTGGGTCTTGCCGATGTCCTTGAGCGTGAACCATACCTGCCGGCCATCGGGCGTGACGGCGATATCGGGGCAGAACGGCGACGCCTGCGGGACGGTGGCGACGACCTTGTGGGTTGGCACATCCACCACGGTCACCACCGGATGGAAGCTCGAACACACGAAGCCGTATTTGCCGTCCGGGCGGAACATCGTCATGCCCGGCCCGTCCGCCGTGAAGATGCGCGCCTTCTTCGCATAGGTGTGGGCATCGATGACGGATACGTAGTTCTCCCCGCGCACTGTCACCCAGACCTCCTTGCCGTCCGGGGTATAGAACGCCTCATGCGGCGCCCGGCCGACATAGACCACGTGTTTGACGCGATTGGTCGCGGTATCGATGAAGGTGACCGCGTTCGATCCGATCGAGACCACCGCGATGGCCCGGTGATCGGGGGCGAAGCCCATGCCGTGCACCAGAAGCTGCCCCGTGTAGAGCGGGCTCAGGTTCTGCGGCGTGCTGGCGCCGAGCCGGATCACACCGAGGAATTTCTCGGTCGCCGGGTCGAAGACCGAGACCGTGTTCGAACTCTGATCGGCGGTATAGACCCGATCATGGGAGCTGATCGGAATATTGGGCGCGCTCGCAGCAAGCGGCGCCTGCCCCGCCAACGCCGCGCCGGTCAGGCAGCAGCCGACCCCGACCAGGGTGAGGAATGATTTCATCGTCCGTCTCTCCCGCTCACGTGGGTTGCGTCCGACGGCGCTGTCGCCGCTCCGGCACGCGGCAAAGTCGTGAGCCAATGCCGCATGATCTGGATCTCGTTGCCCTGGGTCGCGATGATTTCCTCGGCCAGGTTCCGCACATGCGGATCCTTGCCGACGGCCAGGTAGAGCTTCGCCATGGCGATGGCGCCCTGATGGTGCGGGATCATCATCGACATGAAATCGTGGGTGGGATCGCCATTCATCGGGGCCGCCGCCATGGCGCGGTCCATGCGATCCATCGCCGCACCCATCCGGGTCGCGAATGCGCCGGCGGGCGCGGCCGCCTGCCCCATCGACCCCATGCCGGGCATGCCCTGCGCGGTGGCGCCCCGGGCGGCGGCGCCGAGCCCGAGCAGCGCGAGACCCGCGGACAGCAAGGACCGTCGGCACGCGGCGTGCGCCGTCCCGCCCTCCGCAACGGTGGGAGATATGTGCGATGACATGGTGGAGGACCTCCGCGAGACGGGGGAAGGGTGCGGTGTTCAGACGGCCGGCAGTGCGCGCCGCACGTCGTTGGCGATCGGGGAGACTCATTTCAGCCTCCGCGGTTTCGGACTGGCCTCGCCATCCATGGAAACGCGCAGCCGCTCCCGCGCGCGACTGAGACGCGACATCACCGTGCTGACGGGAACGCCGAGGATGGCGGCGACGTCGCCACAGGCGAAGCCTTCGAGCGCGACCAGCAGCAGGACCGGACGCTGGTCGTCCGGGAGCTAATCGAAGCCACGCAAAAGATCGCGCATGCTGAGAGTCCATTCCTGGCCGACCCCGGCCGACAGGCGCTCTTCACCGACGCCCTCAAGCGGGACGGAGACACCGAGGACACGGGCCTTCCGCAGCCGGCTGACGAACAGATTGCGCGCGATGGTGAACCGCCACGCCCGCACGCCGTCCTCGCCCGTCACCCGGTCCAGATGATCGAGCGCGCGCAGCAGGGCGTCCTGGACGAGGTCGTCGGCATCCGGTCGATGCCGCAGCAAGGCCCGGGCAGAGCAGCGCAATGCCGGGATGCTCGCTTCGATCTGTAACAGAACGCTCACCGCGCGCTCCCGCCCATCGGACCTGTCCTTTTGCGGCTGTTCCCTGGTGTCAACGCGCAATGGCGGCGCTTATTCCATGCGGACGGTCGATCGTGCCGGCGGCGACCGCCGTGGCGTGGTCATGGCGCCCGGGGAATAGAACGGGTGGTCGCGCGTTGACATGGACGGAACTGACCACCGTCCGCAACCAGGCCCGTGCCGACGCCCGAGTGTGCCGAGGCCACGGTCGGGCGGCTGGGCACGATCGTCACGCCGATGATGCTGAAGACCTTCGCCGCCGAGGCCCGGAGATGCATGCGCACCGACGCTGGCGGCTACCGCCGGGGGCGGAAAAACGGCGGCGTTCGGCGTTCGCAGTTTTATACCGAAGTGGCGTCCCGTAGGGGACCGGACGCCTCGGGATCACAACCTCATGAAACCCTTGCATATCAGACCCTTGTCGGGGTAATCAGTGGGGGCAATCCAGTGGGGGCAGCAGTGGGGACAGACGCAGGGACGCCAGGCGATACAGGGGGCCGGCAGGGCACCGGAAGCCGACGTAGGCCGGCGCCGGACCACCGCTGGATGGAACTACGGGGCCGCACCTGGCACGCGGTGCAGGATGTCCCTCGGCCACTGCGGGCCGCACTGGGCCGCAAGAGGATAGTCAAGTCATTGGAAACCAGGGACGTGCACGTGGCCATCGCCCGCCGTCACGCCGCCCTGGCAGGATTTCAAGCCGTCTTCGACGGGGCAGTGTCCCGGAGCACGGCGCCAGTCACCGACGCGGCCATGATATGGCGGCACGAATTGGACAGGGCGGGCGGGGACCCTGACAGCCCGTTGCCGGGCCTATTGGCGGACGAAGCCGAGCGGATCGAGGCGGAGCACGGGCCGGCCGCGGCGGAGGGCTTTGTCGAGATCGCCACCGGCAGGGCCACGCCACTCCTTCATCATGTGGACGCCTGGCTTTCGGAAGGCGGCGCTAAGGGGCCACTGAGGGAGCGCACAAGGGGACAGTATAGGTCGGACGTGGCGGCCCTGGACGCCTGGCTACGGTCGCAAGGCATCCCCGCCACCGTCGAAGCGGTTACGCGCCAAGTTGCCGGCCGCTACGTCACCACCGCCTTGAGTGACCTGGACCGCGGCACTGCGAACAGGAAGGTCAGTGCTCCGTCGTCATACTGGCGATGGCTGGTCCGCCGAGGTCATGCCGAGGTCAACCCGTGGGCGGGCCAGGCGTTCGCGAAGGGTCGTGTCGGGGGCCGGGAGGTAGATCGCAAGCGGGCCTTCACGGACGCCGAAGTGTCCATCCTCCTGGGCGGCGATGCCGATCCCGAGCTTGCCGACATCATGCGGATAGCCGCGCTGTCCGGGATGCGGCTTGATGAACCCTACCGCCTCCGGGTGGCGGACTGTGCTGGCGGCTGGTTCGATCTCCGTCGTGCCAAGACACCAGCGGGCCGCCGCAGAGTGCCGATCCACTCCGCCCTGGCCGAGATCATGACCCGCCGGACGGAAGGCAAGCCGGCGGAGGCTTGGTTGTTCCCGGAGCCCGGACCCGAGAGACCCGGACGAGAGCGGTCTATGGCGGTGTCGAAGCGGTTCGGGGGCTATCGTCAGCGGTTGGGGGTGCATGACGCGGCAGGGGGCGGAAGGCAAAGCCGGGTGACCTTCAATTCGCTGCGTCGCTGGTTCATCACCGCGGCGGTCAATGCCAGGCAGCCGCCGCACATGGTCTCGCTGCTGGTCGGGCACGAGGAAGGGCGGAAGGGGATGACCCTGGGTATTTACTGGCAGGGGGCCGACGATGATGCGCTCCGGGCGGTGGTGGAGGCGGTCAAGTTGCCTGCCCTGTAGGCACCCTGTAGGCCCCCCCAATAGGCACCGACCAACAGCCTACAGTGCCCCCAGGCCACTCAGGATACCCGCACAGGGCGCTGGCGTCCTGGCCGCTACCCCAGTGGCCGGAAATGGACACAGGGGCACTGGCGGGCATCCTGGGCCATCCTGAGTGGCCTCAGGCGGCCTCCCCCGCGCCGTGCTCCTTGGCAGCGGCCAGCATCGCCACGGCCAACGCCTCCGCTAGCACCTCCGCCAGAGTGACCGGCTTCCCCTGCCGCAAACTCGCGAGATTGACCAGTGCCCGCAGCTTGCGCCGCGCCACAGCGTCCAGCTTCACAGAGGCCAGCCGCGGACGGGGCGGCATCGGGCGGCGGGGCACCCGGTCCAGTGAGCCTACAGGGCGTCCTCGGCCCCGCTTCGGTGTCGGCTCTTTCGGCAGGGTCGGTAGTCCAACGTTGCGCCGCGCACGCTCTTGCAGTGCCTCTGTGCGTCGGATCAGGACGGCATCGCTTGGCCTGGCAGGGGTGGTGACGGTCGGGGTAGGCATGGTGGTTCGCTCCGGGCACGCACAGGCGCCCCGCCAGTCACGCGGCGGGGGCCTGAGGTGGCCTTGAAGGTGGTTGAAGGGGTGGTCTAGGTCGGCGGTGTCATCGGGCCGGACCGTGATCCAGCAGCCAGGCGGGGAACCGCTGCGACACAAGCTCCCGCACGGCAGGGTCCGCAATGGACACCAGCAACGCCCGTGCGGTGTCTTGCTTGGCTTGCCGGCCCTTGGTCATGCGCACAGCGTCGATGGTCTGGGCCACGGCATCCGCCAGCCCGACCGCCCGGAGGGTGCTGTCCTCGCGGGCCGAGGCCGCAGCGGCAGCAGCCGAAGCGTGATAGGCCTGAGCGGCGATCTGATAGGCGAGAGGCCGCGAGACTGTGGGGTCGGCCATGGTGGCAGCGGACGCCGCACCCCGGCGGCCGGCAGCGCCCCCAGGCAAGTCCGCAGTGCCACCCTGAGACAGCGGCAGTTGCGACAGCACGAACGGCCGGACCGCTTTCGCCAAGTGCGGCGCCACCTCCGGGGGGATAGGCACCGGGTTGCTTGGGTGGAACATGGTCTGCGCCACCTCTGGCGAGATCGCTCCCGCCTGGACGGCAGCGGCCAGGCCAGCGTCCAGCACCGGGCCGGTTACGTGGGGGTTGCCCGAGGCCAGGTATCGCCTGGCAGGAGACATGCCCCAGGACTCCCTACAGTGCCCGCTGAGGCCCCTTGAGTGTTCGCGGCCAGAGGACTACCGGAAAGCGGCTGGGCGCCCTGTGTGGGCACTGTGGCGGCTCCCTGCGGCACGATGCCCAAGGCGGCAGCGTCGGTGGCAGCGTCGGCTCCCGCTCCCGGTGCGACCGAGGGCGTGGCGCTGGTGGGCACGACAGCGGCCGGTGGTGCGGCGGGTGCTGCGGCATCCTGATTGACCGCGGCCGAGACCGAAGCGGGGGTGTCGATCCGCAACGGAGGCAGTGGCGACTGCGGCGGACCGGAGCCTTGAGGGCCAACGCCGGGGCCTACAGGGCGATTGACGGGGACCGGGTCCGGCGGCAGGCCGGTGGTCGGGTCGGGTGCGCCACGGTAACTGCCGCGGATGGCGTCCAGGGCCGGGAGGTTCGACACAACCGAGGAAGGGGCCACGCCCGATTTCAGGAGGACGCGGGCAGCGGCAAGGCGCTGCAATTCGCCCGGCGGGGTGTTGAGCCCGAGCACGTGATCCGCAGCGGCCCCGACCTTGCTGCTGATCCGACCACCGACGCTTTCCCCAAGGCCGAGTGCAGCCAACGCTTCCAACGGCGAACCATGGGCCAGGGCGCCGGCAGCGCCACCGAACTTGCCGACAGTCCCGAGGATTGACTGTAGCGGGCCGGGGCCACTGGAAGGTGCCGACAGGGCGCGAACCGTGCCGAGGTCCTGGGCGGCAGTGAGGAAGGCCGAGGCTTCGTGGTCTGGAACCGCCATGCCGGCCAGGGTGGCGGCCAGGTGGCCTTGAGGGGCACTGAGGGCGCCGCGTAAGTCGGCAGCATCGTTGGCGTCGATATGGCCGGCGGTTCTCCAGTCTCTTACCAGGCCGGCCAGGCGGCCCGAGTAAGCCGAGGCAACTGCCGCAGCAGCGCCCTTGGGCGACAGACCAGGACTGGCCGCGGCGGTGGCCTGCAAATCGCCCGACACCCTCTGCACTGAGGCAGCGGCGTCCGGAGTCATGTCGATCCCGCGCGAGCGGACATTGTCGGCTGCCGCTTTCGTCGCAGCGCCGGCCAGGCCAGGGGCGAGGGAAGCCGCACGGTCCGCACCAGAGGCCAGACCAGCACCCAGGGATTGCCAGGGGTTGTCCTGTGTCCCCTGTGTGGTCCCTACGCTCGATCCTAGCTGGGCAGCTTGGTCACCGGCTGCACCAGCGGCGCCGGCAATTCCGACCTTGGCCGCAGCACGCATGAGGGGGCTTGCGATGTCCGCCGCAGCACCACCCATGCCCACGTCGCCAAGCACTCCGGCCGCCACTGTGGACGGTAGGGCGCCAGCGATGTCCCCGAGGGTCGGGGTGGTGCGACCGTTGTTCGCGGCCCGGGCATCGGCCGTATTCCCGAGAGACCTTGCCGCCATGTAGGCGCCAGCCCCGATGCCGTCAGTCGGAATGCCGACCGCCAGGGCCGCCCCAACATCCGGCGCAGACTCGGCAGCTCCACGTGCAAGGTCGCCTGGTAGGGCCGACCAATCTCCGGTTCGGAGGTCATTGCCGACACGGGGGCCAGACGGAGCATACCCAACTGGCGCCGCGGGGGCGTTCGACGTGAGGAAATGGCCGACATCCGCGGCACCGCGGCTTAGCATACCAGGTCCAATCGTGTCGGCTGCGGCAGTGGAGAGGGCGTTTGCCGTGGCGCCAAGGCCCAGCATCGAATTATGGGCGCCGTCCCGTAGGGCGTTGCCCATCGTCTGGGCAGCATCACCGTCAGGGCCATACATGGACAGCATTTGACCCTGGACGTGAGTGAGCAGGGAGTTGACAGCGTCGGGGGATGTTCCCGCCGGCCAGGCGGCAGTAGCCGAGTGGCCTTTGAACGCGATTGTCGCACTGGGCATGGGGGGTGTTCCTTGGGTGGGCCTTAGGTGGCCTTGGGGGGGGGGGGGTGGTTGTCGCGGTGGCGACGATGGAAGAACCGCGGCGGTGGACGCGCGAGGTTGCGACCACACAGAACGGCAGGCGGACATGAAGGGGGATTGAGGGGGGACGGCGGAGGGACAGCCGCGGCAAGGCCACTGGGGATGCCGCTTGAAGGCAGCGGCAGGTGCACGTCAGTGGCGCGTCAGGCTGTGTCGAGTGCCCGGCCGGTGGCAGCACCAGCGGACCCGACCCACATAGCTTCCCGTATAGGGAGCAGATTACAAGAAAGTATGTGGGTCGAGTTTGGGGGTCACCCGATGGCAGCGTCGGGGACCAGCCGAACCCCCAGCGCACCCCGCTTGCCTCGCACTATTTCGGCCCCTGCGGACGCTACGGCATCAAGCCAGTCCGGCTGCTTGGAGATCAGGGAACCGAAATTGCGTTGGTCGATACCGCAGTGCTGGCGGATCGCAGTGTATGACACCCACTCGATCCCTTGGGCCAGGGCGGCTTCGGTGTAGTCCACCGCGGCTTTCAGGTGGCCTTTCAGGGTCCTCGGAAGCGGCTCCCACTTCCGCACCTGGCACCCGGGGAACACGTCGCCCAACGCTGCGGCAATGCCGCTTGTCGGTGCCGCGATGACGAATAGGTCCATGGGGTGAGCCTGGCCGCCATTCAGCTTCCGAACCCTCCCACGACATCCGGCCTGTAGCAGAAGATGGCGATGCTCCCCGATGACGGTCTGTTCGATTTCCGTCGCACGGAGCTTGTCGAGATGAACCGGTTTGCCCTGGGCGAGATAGGTCAAGGCCGCCGTGTGGCTGAGGCGGTAGAACAGCGATCCGGCCAGGATGACGTTGCCCACATCACAGAATGCGTTGGTGGCCTGGTGCTGGCCCCAAGTGAGGTAGTGGACCTTGGCCGCAGTGGTGGTCGGTAGCCGCGAGGCAACCTCCCGGGCCACGTCTAGGACCCTTCGGTCGTGTTTGTGGTGCACGACTAACCAGTCTTCGTCCGGCTTCGTCAGGATCGTGGTCGCAATCCCGGTGACAAGCTCCGGTCCCCGGCGCTGCCAGCCGGACTTGCTTCCGGCCGTGTGCCAGACGGCGACCGTTAGTGGAGCGTAGTCCTTCGTGGCCGAGTGCAGCCGGTGGATATTGCCGCGGTGGGTGGCCATGTCGTTGTAGGTGTGTCGAACCCGACCCGAGGCGTCCAGGACAAGCATCGGGGCAAGGTCGGTGGGCAACGTGTCTTGGTAGGACACCATAGCGTTCCCCGTGGGGCCGTCGTGCCGCACGCGGGCCATCCGTCCGGCCAGCATGTAGAGGGCCGTCAGGGACGTTTGCTGGCCACTGACGCGGGTTTCGGTGGCGCTTAGGGCTTCACTGAGCGGCACCCCATAGTCGGCTTCCCAGTCAGGGATTGCCAAAAGGTCGTCATCAGGGACGCTTCGCAGTCGGAGGAACAAGTCCTCTACAGCGTCAGTCATCCGCGGGAAGCGGGGCCGCAGGGCTTCAAACAGCCCAGCAATGGCGTCGCGATTTAGCGAGAGGGGAACCCCAGTAAGATAGCCTTCGTCCCAGGCGCGCACGGCGCGCGGCTTGCCCCGATAGTGGAACTCCCTGGCAGTGGCGAAGGCGCCTCGGCAGCGGCGTTCAAGCATCTGTTGAGTTGTGACCAACACCTGGGCATCGTCCGGGGCCGCTCCACCGAGCTTGTTACAGTCCGGGTCTGCGGTGAAGATGGCGAGCCGGTCATTGAGTGCGTCCAGATCGGCGGCAAGGGCGCGGGCTTCGTCCTTCCTGCCGACGCAAACGATCATCCCCACGTCCCGGTGGGCTTCGCTGCCCACCAGCGCCCGGGCAAAGTGGGCGAGGGCCTGAGTCTTGCCAGTGCCGGGGTCGCACGATGACAAGTGGATGCGGGGAGCGCAGTCGCCATTGGCCATCCGGTCCAGAGTGTCGGCGATGTCTTCCAGAGCTTGCCATTGCGACGGGTCCGGCACGTGGCCCATGTCCGCAAATGAAAACCGCAGCGCGGCCAGCGTGATGTCGCGGAGGCCGTCCGGCTCGGCCGTGGCAGCGTCGGCATGGGTGGCACTCATACGCCGGCCCGCCGTTCGGCTTCCTCGGCTTCCCACAAGGTCTCTGCGAAGGCCCAGAGGCCCTGCTTGATTGCCACTATCCGGTTCCACGACGCCAGCCCCTTGTGTCTCATTAGGTGGGCCTGGATTGTTTCCAGCGCGACCACGTCGCGGGCAGACAGACGCAAGGCCAGCGGCGGGTTCGGGTCCCCACGCATCAGGTCGCGTCCGGCTGGGCATCGGCGGGCACGGTGGCGGCGTAGGCGCGAATGGCGGCTCTCACCGCGTCACTGCGCGTGACGAACACCGTTCCGGTCTTTGCAGCATGGCGGGCCGCAATCGTCGCGACAGCGGCCATTTCCGCGGTCGAAAGCCGAAGGTTAAGTCTCTCGGGCAGTAGGGGCATGGGTTTGTTCCAGTCAGGTTGTGCGCCGGTATGACGCAGAAACAGGAAGGGCCGGACCGCGGCAGTCTGCGCGGCGTGGGGCTCCCACCTGATCTCAAGGGCGGATGAATAGGTGCACGGTGTTTCCGTCCTACGGCTCGGCCATGACGGCGGCCCCTGAATGGGCAGCCTGGAAGCTGGCCCCTGCGGCCCCTTCGGTGCCCCATAGGCGCCCTAGGATGCCCGCCAGTGTCCCCGTGTGTGTTTCTGCTAGGGGAGTAGCGGCCAGCGTGGCGGAGGCGCTGTGCGGGCATCCTGAGGGTCCTGAGGGGCACGGCAGTGGCGGCTAGGCGGCACTGAGGCCGGCCCCTACGGCCAAAATCCTTGTCTAGACAACCAAGGCTCCAAAGTGTGATAAAAATGTCACACTCTATAGGCGGCCACGGCAGGGTGGCAGCGGCAGGGGCCGGCCAAGCCGGCGCCAGTCCCCACCGATGGGCAGCCTACGCGACGACGGGAACGGCAGTGCGGCAGATGGCCTGTAGGGCCGCTTCAAGGCTCTTGAAGGTCCCTACAGTGGCCCATCCAATACACCGGATCAGTGCCCACGTCCGGCCGTCCGCCGTAGGCTCCACGTGAAACTCGCTTTCGTCGCTCTCATCACCGAACCAGATCGCCGCAAACACTTGCGGCTCCTTGGCGTCCGTCGACAACACAGTCACGCGGCAGGGGCGATCAGAGGAAGGCAGTAGGACGGCATTCAGGCGGGAAGCCTCGGCCGCCCACGTGCGGAGCGTATCGCCATAGGCCAGGATGAAGCGGTCTTCCGCAGCGGCGCGCACGGCGCCGTGGGGATCGACGGGAAGCGAAGGCATGGCAGGGGACATGGCGTTCATGGTGGGCCTTTTCGGTGGGCGCGACGGCGGACTGCCGATCACGTGAGCGAGAGTCTCGCGCAACAGAGTCGGTCGCGCAATGGCAACTTGCGTGGTGCTGACGGCAACTTGGCGGTGCTGAGGGGCAACTTAGGTGTGCCGTAAAGTGGCCTTGTCGGGCGGGCACGTTGGAAACCACGCGGCAGGATCAGCAGCGGAATGGTATGGTCAACAGCTTTGCGGGCATGGCCGGGGCGCTGAGGGGGTGCTGGCGGTGTTCGACGGGCGCGAGAAGGATGGTCGGGTGTTGCAGGGTGGCCACACGGAAGCGTGAGGTGGTGGTGCCTGGGGTGGCAGTCCCGGTCATGCGTCGGCAGTCTCCACGACCCGGGCCAGCGCCCGCCGCACCGCCGTTGCCGTCCATTCGCCACCACGCGGTGTTGGGATGCCCCGCTCCGTCAGCCCCCGCGCAAGGGCATGAAGGCTCGCACCCTCGCCCAGCGCTGCCCGCACGTCTTCGATTGCCCCGGTCAGCCGGTGGGCAGCGTGATCGGCGGCCCGGCTTCTAGCCTCCGCTGCGGCCTTGGTCCCTGCGGCCTGATCCGGCCCGCTGGCCGGCCGATAGCCCCTGTCACCTCCCAGCCGGACCCCACGCGCCTTCGCAGCGGCCAGGGCGGCTTTCGTGCGATCCGAGATCAGACCGGCCTCTAGCTCCGCCACAAGGGCCAATTGCGACAGCATGAACCGCCCCACCGCACCGGCTGGAATGTCGGGCAGATCGCAGAAGACCACGTCAACGGAACTGTCAATCAGTGACCGCAGGAACGGCAGGTTGCGCGCCAGCCGGTCGACCTTGGCTACGAGCAGCGTTGCACCCGTCTTGCGGCACTTGGCCAGGGCCTCCGCCAGCTTCGGCCGGTCAGCCCGCCGGCCAGACTCCACTTCCACGAAGGGCGGCAGTAGCAGCCGGTCACCAGGCCGCAGGTAGGCACGGATGGCGGTGTCCTGTGCCTCTAGGCCAAGCCCTGACTGCCCCTGACGGGCCGTTGATACCCGCATGTAGGCCACGAAGGAGCGATGGCCGGCGGCAGTGTGGCGGGCGGGAGTGGTCAGCATGGCACGCTCCGTTGGGGCTGGTAGCGCACCATGACCCCCTCGGCGGCAGTGTGGCGGGCGGGAGTGGTCAGCATGGCACGCTCCGTTGGGGCTGGTAGCGCACCATGACCCCCTCGGCGGCACTGTGTCAACACCTAATCAACGGTCGTAGGTGTAGTGGTGACACATTCCGGCTGGTGGCGCTGGCACGGTCACGGTCACCGGTCACCATGCGACCACCACCACACGCCACGCACGCCACCACGTCACCACCCGACCACGCGGCACCGTCAACGGCTTCAACGCAGCGCGATCACGCGGCGAGCAAACGCGGCGCAACGGCGCGCGCCAGCGCACTCATGACCCCATGGGGGGTCCTCAAGTGGACTTCAAAAGATCGCTAAAGGGTTGTTCTTATTATTAAAATCCAGCCCAGCATAGGAGGGGCGGGGGGGTCCCTTGGCGGAAACAGAATGGCCCGGCCTGCTTTCCCAGGGTCCCCCCAGGGTCCCTACGGGCGCGCCGCCGCACCCCCAGGGTTTGCCCGGAGGGTCTCAATCAGCTTGAGGACTGCCAAGTTATACTGGTCCAGCGGATGGCCAGCGCACCAGTCGCGGATAAATTCGCGTTGCGCCTGGACAGGCAATGCCTGCGGCAGAAGGTCCACCGGGGGATGCTTCGCCATCTCCCAGAAGCTATCGAAGGCAGTCATGTAGCCCTGCGCCCACGAGAAGTAGAAAGCATCCGCCATCCTGGGCGCGCGCTGGTAGTCCTGCCCGAACTGCGCACAACTGCGCCCACCGACGCCCGCCATATCCCAGGCGTAGCCCGGAGAGGCTACCGACCCAACGGCAAGGGCCAGCAAGCCGGCCATGGTGGATAGGATCAGGCGTCGCATTGGCCGTCCCCCGCGGTGTCCCTCGGGTGAACCGTAAGCGAACCGTTCGGGTCCCGCAAGAGTTCCTTCGGGGCGCCGTCAGACCCGCCCGGCGAGCGCCCGTATCGTTCGGTCCTTGGCCGCAAGCTCCCGCTGCAAGGCGGCGATGGTCTCGGCGCGCGCAGCCAGGGCCACACCAGCGCCCCTACGCGCCGCTTTATCCCGCTTACGTGCCGCCGCCTCCGCCGCATTCGCAGCCCTACAGGCCAGCGTAATCGCCCGCCGCCGGGCACGACTGCCACGGGTGGCCCAGACCAGGGCAGCATAGGCCACTGCCATGGCCAGGATGACACCGAAGCCGCTCATGTGAGCCTCCACCAGCGTTGCCGAATGTCGAGTCTAGGGAGAAACGGCCGCAGGGCGCAAGGTGCCGTCAGGGCACCGCGCTGCCCCTCCCGCCCGCCGGTGGGGTCAGATCAGTGGGGGCAGCAGTGGGGGCGGTGCGCTCCGGGTGGCCTAGAAACGCTGCAATTCCAACGCTCTATCCTACCCCAATTTCGTTGGCGTCCCGTAGGGGATTCGAACCCCTGTTGCCGCCGTGAGAGGGCGGCGTCCTGGGCCTCTAGACGAACGGGACCGCGCCAGTCGCGCCGCCATCGGCCGCGCCCGCGCTTCCTACAAGAACCGCCGGCGCCGCACAACCCGCCATCCGCGCGCCCGGCCCAACCCCACCATCTTGCGTCCCGCCGGGCCGCGCCCGATACAGACGCGATGATCGAGACCACGACCGAACCCCGGCCCGCCACCGCCGAGGCCGCCCGCCGCTACGATTTCGC
This sequence comes from uncultured Pseudomonadota bacterium, assembly GCA_963832525.1. Classification (GTDB taxonomy): domain Bacteria; phylum Pseudomonadota; class Alphaproteobacteria; order Acetobacterales; family Acetobacteraceae; genus JAJZVS01. The sequence goes on along the minus strand of CAWHUC010000004.1, from coordinate 2,325,643 downwards.
CGCCGCCGAGCCGCGCTGGCAGGCCGCCTGGGCCGAGCGCGGCTGCTTCCGCGTCGCCGACGTGCCCGCCGACGGCAAGCCCAAATACTACGTGCTGGAGATGTTCCCCTACCCTTCGCGGCAAGATCCACATGGGCCACGTGCGCAACTACACCCTGGGCGACGTGGTCGCCCGCTACAAGCGCGCGCGCGGCTTCGCCGTGCTGCACCCGATGGGCTGGGACGCCTTCGGCCTGCCGGCCGAGAACGCCGCGCGCGAACGCGGCATCCACCCGGCCAAATGGACCTGGGACAACATCGCCGCCATGCGCGCCGAACTGCAGCGCATGGGCCTGTCGCTCGACTGGGAGCGCGAATTCGCCACCTGCGATCCCGACTATTACGGCCACCAGCAGAAGCTGTTCCTCGATTTCCTCGCGCGCCGGCCTGGTCGAGCGCAAGGAGAGCTGGGTCAACTGGGACCCGGTCGACGGCACCGTGCTCGCCAACGAGCAGGTGATCGACGGCCGCGGCTGGCGCTCCGGCGCGCTGGTGGAGAAGAAGCAGCTCAGCCAGTGGTTCTTGCAGCATCACCAAGTACGCGCCGGAGCTGCTGGACGCGCTCGACACCCTGGACCGCTGGCCGGAGCGGGTGCGGCTGATGCAGGCCAACTGGATCGGCCGCAGCGAGGGCGCGCGCCTGCGTTTCGCGCTGGACTCGGCCCGCGGCCGGACGACATCGACCGACGTCGAGGTGTACACCACCCGCCCGGACACGCTGTACGGCATGTCGTTCCTGGCGATCGCGCCGGAACATCCGCTCGCCGCCGCCGCTCGCCGCACGCGACCCGCAGGCCGCCGCCTTCATCGCCGAATGCCGCCGCCTGGGCACCAGCGAGGCGGTGATCGAGACCGCGGAGAAGCACGGCTACGACACCGGCGCTGCGCGTGCGCGCACCCGTTCATCGAGGGCGCCACCTACCCGGTCTGGATCGCCAATTTCGTGCTGATGGAATACGGCACCGGCGCGATCTTCGGCTGCCCCGGCGCACGACCAGCGCGACCTCGACTTCGCGCGCAAATACGGCCTGCCGGTCACGCCGGTGGTGCTGCCGCCGGGCGCCGATCCGGCCAGCTTCGCGATCGCAGACACCGCCTATGTCGGCCCCGGCACCGCGTTCAACTCGGGCTTCCTCGATGGGCTGGACGTCGAGGCCGCCAAGCGCGCGGCGATCGCGGCGCTGGAACAGGCGCGGCGTCGGCACGCGGCGTGGTCAACTGGCGGCTGCGCGACTGGGGCGTGTCGCGCCAGCGCTACTGGGGCTGCCCGATCCCGGTGCATCCACTGCGCCGCCTGCGGCGTCGTGCCGGTCCCCGACGACCAGCTTCCCGGTGCGCCTGCCGGACGACGTGACGCTTCGACCGCCCGGGCAACCCGCTCGATCACCACCCCACCTGGAAGCACGTCGCCTGCCCGCGCTGCGGCGCGCCCGCGCGGCGCGAGACCGATACGTTCGATACCTTCGTCGACAGCTCCTGGTATTTCGCCCGCTACTGCAGCCCGCACGCCGCGACCCCGGTCGATCGCGCCGCGGTCGACCACTGGATGCCGGTCGACCAGTATATCGGCGGCATCGAGCACGCGATCCTGCACCTGCTCTACTCCCGCTTCTTCACCCGCGCGATGCAGCGACACCGGCCACATCGGCGTCGACGAGCCGTTCGCCGGGCTGTTCACCCAGGGCATGGTCAACCACGAAAGCTATCGCGCCGCCGAACGGCGCCTGGCTGTATCCGGAAGACGTGGACCGCCGCCCCGACGGCACCGCCGTGCAGCGCGACACCGGCGCCCCGGTCACGGTCGGCCGCGTCGAGGCGATGAGCAAGTCGAAGCGCAACACCGTCGATCCCGGCGCCATCATCGCCCGTTACGGCGCCGACACCGCGCGCTGGTTCATCCTGTCCGACAACCCGCCCGATCGCGACATGGAATGGACCGAGGCCGGCGTCGCCGGCGCCTTCCGCTTCACCCAGCGCCTCGCCCGCCTCGCCGAGGCCGCCGCCGACCGTCCCGCCGCGCCGCAGCCGGCAACCTTCGGCCCCGCCGCACGCACCCTGCGCCGCGCCACCCACCGCACCATCGCCGCGGTGACCGAGGCGCTGGAGGGCTTCGCCTTCAACGTCGCCGTCGCCCGCCTGTATGAATTCGCCAACGCGATCGCCGACGCCGAACGCGCCGCCGCCACCCCGGACTCGCCTGGGCGCGCCGGGAGGCGGTCGCGACGCTGGCCCGGCTGGTGGCGCCGATGATGCCGCATCTGGCCGAGGAGGTGCACGCGCGCCTCGCCCCCGACGCGCCCCTGGTCGCCGAACTGCCCTGGCCGGAGGCGGACCCGGCACTGCTCGCCGCCGAGACCGTGACGATCGCGGTGCAAGTGAACGGCAAGCTGCGCGCCACGATCGCCCTGCCGCCCGACACCCCGCGCGATCCGGCGCTGGCGGCCGCGCGCGCCGAGCCCAACGTCGCCCGCGCCCTGGAAGGCCAGCGGATCGTCAAGGAGATCCACGTGCCGAACCGCATCGTCAATTTCGTGCTCGGCGGATGATCCTCCGCCGCCGCGCGCTGCTCGGTCTGCTGGCCGCGAGCCCGCTCGCCGCCGCCCTGGGGGGCTGCGGCTTCCAGCCCGTCTATATGCCGACCGCCACCGGCACGCCGGGACCGGCGGAGCGGGAGCTGGCGGCGATCCACGTCGCGCTGATCCCCGACCGGCCCGGCCAGTTGCTGCGCCAGGCGCTGCAGCAGCGGTTCGAAGGTGCCGGCGACGCGACCCCGCGGCGCTACACCTTGACGGTGAGCTACTGGATCGCCGGCCAGGGCATCGGCATCCTGCCCGGCACCACCGCGACCCGCATCCGGATGATCGGCAACGCCAACTGGGTGCTGACCAGCAACGATCCGGCGCAGACGAAGATCTATTCCGGCTTCGCCCGCGCGATCGACGGGCTGAACATCTTCGACCAGCAATATTTTGCGTCCAGTTTGGAAACATCGGTCGTCTATCATCACCTGGCCGGCGAAATCGCCGACCAGATCGCCCTGCGGCTGGCCAGCCTGTTCCGCGCCCGCGCGAGCGCGCGGGTTGCCGGCTGAGCGGGCGGTGAAGCTCGACGCCCGCGGCGTCGGCGCCTTCCTCCGCGATCCCGGCGCCTGCCGCGTGGTGCTGCTGTACGGCGAGGACACCGGGCTGATCCGCGAACGGGCGCAAGGGCTGATCCGCCTGGTGGCGGGCTCCCTCGATGACCCGTTCCGCGTCGCCGACCTCGCGCGCGAGGACATCGCGCGGCTGCCCGACGAGGCAGCCAGCCTGTCGCTGATCGGCGGGCGGCGGGCGGTGCGCGTGCGCGACGCGACCGACGCCGCGACCGAGCCGGTGAAGGCGGTGCTGGCCGGGCCGGCGCCGGCGCTCGTCGTGCTGGAATGCCCCGGCCTGCCCGCCCGCTCGCGCCTGCGCACCTTGGTCGAAGCGGCAGCGGACGGGGCGGCCATCGGCTGCTACCCCGACGAGGGCCGCAGCCTCGCTGAGACGATCCGCACCACCCTCACCGAGGCAGGCGTGACGGTGGAGCCGGAGGCGCTGGCCTGGCTCGGCGGCCAGCTCGGCGCCGATCGCGCGGCAACCCGGCAGGAACTGACGAAACTCGCGCTCTATGCCGGTCCGGGCGGACGGGTCGACCTGGCGGCGGCGATGGCATCGATCGGCGACATGGCGGGGCTGTCGCTCGACGACGCGCTGTTCGCCGCCACCGCCGGCGAGGTCGCGCGCGCGGACCGGGCGCTGGAACTGGCGATGGCCGAAGGCGGCAATCCGGTCGGCGTGCTGCGCGCCACATTGATGCATCTGCAACGTCTGCACCGCGCGCGGCTGGCGGTCGATGCCGGGCAAACCCCGGCGGAGGCGGCGCGGGCCGCACGCCCGCCGGTGTTCTTCCGCCGGGTGGACGCCTTCGCCCGGGCGCTCGGGCGCTGGCCGGAACCGGCGCTACGGGCGGCCATGACGGCGGTCGCCGCGGCCGAGCGCGACTGCAAGCGCACCGGCGCACCGGACCAGATGCTGTGCCGGCATGCGGTGCTGACCCTGGCGCGGCAGGCGGTGGCGCGGGCGCGGGGGTGAGGCAGGAAGGCCAGGGGGCAGCGCCCCCTGGCCTTTTCTGCCCGACCCGCTTGCCGCCACCCGCCTGATGCGGCCAGATGGCGGCAGCACCTGCGGGAGAGCATGGATGGACGCAATCGCCCCGGACCCTCACCGGATCACCGACGAAGCGGCGCTGGAGGCGCTGTATGGCGCCCCGATGGAGAGCTCGATCCGCAAGGAAGTCGACCACATCCCCGCGGTCTATCGCGCCTTCATCGAGGCGGCGCCGTTCATTGCGTTAGCAACCGCGGGTCCGGGCGGGCTGGATGTGTCGCCGCGCGGCGACCCGCCGGGGTTCGTTGCGGTGACCGACCCGCACACCTTGCTGATCCCGGACCGGCGCGGCAACAACCGCATCGATTCGCTGCGCAACCTGGTGCACGATCCGCGGCTTGCGCTGCTGTTCCTGATCCCCGGGGTGGGGGAGACGCTACGGGTGAACGGGCGCGGCACGATCTCGGTGGCGCCGGAGCTGCTGGCGCGGTTTCCGGCGCAGGGCAAGCTGCCGCGGTCGGTGATCATGGTGGCCGTGGAGCGGGTCTATTTCCAGTGCCCGAAGGCGCTGGTGCGATCGGAGCTATGGAATCCGGACCGGCACCTGCCGCGTTCGGCGCTGCCGAGCTCGGGGACCATCCTGGCGGCGCTGACCGACGGCGCGGTGGGCGGGGCGGCGTATGACGCGGCATATCCGCAGCGGTTGCGGGACACGATCTACTGAAGGGGGTGCGCCTCGCTGCCGGGACGGCGGCCTAGCCGCAGGCCGCCGCCCGCACCACGCCCAACGCCGCCGCAATCGAGGGCGCCGCGCGCGCGCCGCGCCCCGCTGCCGTGCGCTCCGGCGTCTCGATGAACCACCGTGCCGGGCGCAAGGCCGCGTCCGCCGGGCGGAGCACGCAGCGCCCGGCCGCGGTCGTGATCGCGACACTCTCGCCCTCCGCTTCCACCCGCCCGGCGACGCCCCAGAGCGCCATGCAGTCCGCGACCAGCGCACGCAGTTCCGCAGGCGTCACAGCATCGGACCCGCAAGGATTTCCGGCGCGATCCGGCGCGCCTGCCACTTGCCGTCGTCCAGGCTGCCGAGGAAGCGGCCGTCCTCCACCACCACCTTTCCGCGCAGCAAGGTCAGGCACGGCCAGGCGGCCATCTTGCGGCCTTCCCACGGGGTGTAGTCGGCCTCGTGCAGATCCTCGGCGCGGATCACCCGCTGGTCCGCCGGATCGAGCACGCAGATATCGGCGTCCGAGCCCGCCGCCAGCGCGCCCTTGCGCGGATACAGGCCCATGATCTTCGCCGCGTTGGTCGAGACCAGATCGACGAAGCGGTTCAGCGAATAGCCGCGGTTGCCGACCATTTCGGTGTACATCAGCGCCACCCGCGGCTCCACGCCGGCATTGCCGCCGGTGGTGTCGTCGATGCGCACGCCCTGCAGCTTCTTCGCTCGAGCGTGCAGCAGATCTCGTCGGTGGCGACGCAGTTGATCGAGCCGTCGCAGCGTGCCGGCCCACAGCGCCGCCTGGTCCTCGGCCGACTTCAGCGACGGGTAGGTGTGGTAGATCTGCCCGTTCGGGCGTCTTGTAGTCCTCGCTGGTATACAGCATGTACTGGTGCAGCGATTCGCCGTAGATCGGCACGCCGCGCGCACGCGCCTCGCGGATCGCCGCACACGCCGGTGGCGGCGGAGGTGTGCATCATGTAGAGCGCGGTGCCGGCGACCTTCTCCGCCAGGCGGATCACGCGACGGAACGAGATATCCTCCGACAGCGTATTGTGCACCTCGGCCATGTTGTCGAACGCCGGTGCGCCCCTCGCGGATCAGTTTGCCGTACATGTGCATCACGATGTCGTTGTCTTCGGAGTGGATCACGCCGAGGCCGCCGTTCGCTGCCAGCACCTGGAACACTTCCCAGATGTCGCCGAAATCCACCATCCGTCCCTTGCGCGACGGCGTGATGTCGGTGGTGAAGATCTTCACCGTCGGAAAGCCCGCCTGGATCGCCTCGCGAGTCTGAGCCGGAACAGCGCCGGCGGCAGCGCGCCTTCCACCATGAGGTGCTGGGCGTAGTCGCAGGCGCAATGGCCGTGCCAGTCCTGCTTCGCGCGTCTCGATCGCATCGCGCACCGTGGCACCCTGCTGGGCGCGGGTGAAGTCGATGATCGTGGTGGTGCCGCCGTGCACCGCCGCGCGGCTGACGACGTCGGGCGGATCGGTCAGGCCCGCGGTGCCGTCCGGATTGGGCAGGTACCATTTGCAATGCACGTGCGGATCGATGCCGCCGGGCATGACGATCTTGCCGGTGGCATCGATCAGCCGCGCGCCCTCCGGCCACCGGCAGGCTGCCGGCTGCGGCGACCGCGACGATGCGCTCGCCCGCGATCGCCAGGTCGATACGCCCCCACACCCTGCGGCGTGACCACCGTATCGCCGCGCACCACCAGATCGACCATGGATCCCTCCTCTACCGCCGGCCGCATCGTCGCGCCGCGACGTGGACGATACAAGCCCGCGCCGCGACGTGGATGACACAAGCCCGCGCCGCGGACCCGCGGAGTGCGGGCCCGCCGGTATTGGATCACGTATCGGTGAACGTCCCCGGGTCGGCGGAATCGCGTTGCTCTCGTAAATGTCAGCGTCGGCTCCAAAGTGGGAATTTTTCGAACCCGGAGCGCTCTGTCTATCTCCCCGTCAACGTGCAGGTTCACGGAAGATGTCCCTGTTACCTTCTGATCTTGTTTCGTCCATGGATTATCAGTCAAGGAGACGGATATACCTGTTCGATGTGTTACGGGATCGCTTCGACTGCTTGCGGCTGCGGGTATGTGCATGGCGTTCGCCGGCACCGCCCTGGCGCAGCCGGCGACGATCGTGATCGCGCCGTCGGCACCCCCGCCGCCGCGGATGGAGACCGTTCCGCCGCCGCCGGCATCGGTCGACGTCTGGACCCAGGGCCACTGGGCCTGGAACGGTTCGAACTGGGACTGGATGCCGGGCCGCTACATCGCACGGCCGGCGCCGCAAGCCACCTGGATCCCCGGTCACTGGGAACGCCATTCCGGCGGCTACGTCTGGGTCGACGGCCGCTGGGCCGGCTGACGCCCCCGGCTGACCCGATCGTACACCGGAGAGAATGACATGCCTCGCAGGTATTATGCGTTCCTGGTGCTGCCGGCAGCCCTGGCGCTCGGTGGCTGCGTCACCACCAACGAACCGGCGCAGCCGCGCAGCGCGACGGTGATCATGACGCAGCCGGCGCAGCCGCAGGCGACCATGCTCGCCCCGGCCGCACCGCCGCCGCCGCCGCCGCAGGCGGCCCTGGTCCCGCCGCCGCCCCAGGGCAGCGGCGGCGTCGCCTGGCAGCCCGGCCACTGGACCTACACGGGCTCGCCCAACCAGCCGTGGAGCTGGGTCGACGGCCGCTACGTCTCGCCGCCCAACACCCAGCAGGCGACCTGGATTCCCGGGCAATGGGTGCAGGACACCAGCGGCTCGTGGATGTGGAACGCGGGGCACTGGCAGTAGCCGCCTGCGGTCTTCGTTTCGAATCCGGAGCCGGTCGAAATCCCCCTCCCCCCGCTCGACCAGCGCCGGCCGGAACCGGCCCTGCCCTGCCTGCCCCCTCCCCGGGCCGGGCAGGTCCGGTTCCACCTCGTATCGGCGGCGCCAGCGGCCCCTCCCCGTTCGCGCCGCCGGTCCGGGCGCGCCCGCGCCGCCCCGACCGCCCGCCTGCGCGGTCATCTGACTCTCGCGGGCCCCAGAGTCCGTCCGGGAACATCACGTGGGATTACAGAGTTTTCTCAGCATCAGCCGGATGGAAGCGAGCCGCAGGAAGGCGAGGGCTCTGCGATTGAGGTTCTCCCAATCCTTCGCCAATCGTCGGCAGCGATTGAGCCAACCGATGGTGCGTTCGACGATCCACCGTTTCGGCAGAACCACGAACCCCTTGGCGTAGTCGGACCGCTTGACGATCTCAACTCTGATCTGCCGCACGACCCGTTTCAACGCCGCCCGGAACTTTGGCCCCTGGTAGCCGGCATCGGCATAGAGCGTGCGCAGGAATGGGAACAGACCGAACAGTGTTGCCATCACCATCACGCCACCATCGCGGTCCTGCAAGTCAGCCGCATGGACGATCGCGTGGAGCACTAAACCCTGGCTATCGACCAGTATATGGCGCTTCTTGCCTTTGATCTTTTTGCCGGCGTCGTAGCCGTGTGGATCGATCGAGGCCCCCCTTTTTCTGCGCTCTTCACGCTCTGGCTGTCGATAATCCCCACCGTCGGACTGGCCTCGCGTTCGGCCTGCTCTCGACATTGCACATAAAGCGCGTGGTGGATGCGGTTCAACGTGCCGTCGTAGTCCCAGCGTGCGAAATAGTCGTGCAGCGTACTACGCGGCGGCAGGTCCTTGGGGATCGCCCGCCATTGGCAGCCGCTGCTCAGCACATACATCAATCCATCGACCACCGCGCGGACGTTGACCGTGCGCTTGTTGCCTCCCCGCTTTGCCGGCGGGATCAGAGGAGCCACCAACGCCCATTCGGCATCGGTCAGGTCACTCGGGTAGCGAAGCCGGCTGCGGTCGTGGCAGGCGCAAGTCTCGGGCGTCCACATGGGCAACCTCCTGCAAATCGGGACGTCACCAGGGAATCATAGGTGACTCCAACGATTCAAGATGTTCCCGGACGGACACTCAGAACGTGAAAAAGAAATCGGACTTGTGAATGAACGCCCGTTGAAAATGCCCGGGTTTCCGGGCGATTTCGGCGGAAGACGGGCATTCACTCACAAACTCTCAGTGCAGCTTCACCAGCGGCCCGGTCCGGCGCGATAGGCTGCGCGACAGCCAGCCGGCCAGCGCGCGGGCATTGCCGTGCAGCGCGCGCTGATGCAGCGCATACAGCGAACGGTACATGACCCGCGCGAACAATCCCTCGACGAAGAACGAGCGGCCGACCAGGAATCCCATCATGTTGCCGACGGTACTGTACTCGCCCAGCGACACCAGTGAGCCGAAATCGCGATACGCATAGGCTCGCAGCGGTTCACCGCGCAGCCGGCGCTCGATCTGGCGAACCATGTGCGCCGCCTGCTGGTGCGCAGCCTGCGCACGCGGCGGCACCGGCGTCGGATGGTCGGGCCACGGGCAGGCGGCGCAGTCGCCGATGGCGAAAATGTCGGGATCGCGCGTGGTCTGCAGGGTCGGTTCGACCACGAGCTGATTGATCCGGTTCACCTCCAGCCCGTCCAGGGTGGCAAGCACCTCCGGCGCCTTCACCCCTGCCGCCCAGACCGAGAGTTCTGCCGGCACGAACGCGCCGTCGGCAAGCTGCACGCCGTCGGCGCGCACCGCCGCCACCCGCGCCCCGGTGCGGACTTCCACACCGAGTTCGTCCAGCAGCTTGCGCGTGGCCTCCGAGATGCGTTCCGGCAGGCCGGGCAGGATGCGCGGCGCCGCCTCGATCAGGACGATGCGGATATCGCGTTCGGGGTCGATCCGATCGAGTCCGTAGGCCACCACGGCGCGCGCGGTGCGGTGCAGCTCGGCGGCGAGCTCGGTGCCGGTAGCCCCGGCGCCGATCACTGCCACATGCAATTGGCCGGGCCGCACCGGGCCGGGCTGGGCGTGGGCGCGGATGCAGGCGTTCACCAGGCGGCGGTTGAAGCGTGCTGCCTGCTGCGGGGTTTCCAGCGGCACCGCGAACTGCGCGACGCCCGGCGTGCCGAAATCGTTGGTAATGCTCCCGATCGCGATCACCAGGGTGTCGTAGTGCAGGCTGCGCGCCGGGGTGATCTCGCGCCCCTCGTCGTCGGACATCGCCGCCAGCCGCACCTCGTGCGCGGCACGGTCCAGCCCGGCGAGCTCGCCGAGCCGGTAGCGGAAATGATGCCAGTGCGCCTGGGCGAGGTAGTTCAACTCGTGCTCGCCGGGGTCCATGCTGCCGGCGGCGACGGCGTGCAGCATCGGTTTCCACAGATGCGTGCGCGCGCGTTCCACCAGGGTGATGCGCGCCTGGTCGCGCCGGCCGAACCGGTCGCCGAGCCTGGTGACCAGTTCAAGCCCCGCGGCGCCGCCGCCGACGACCACGACTTGGTGCACGCGCGCATCCTCCGGCGACGGTGGAACGACGGCCGCTCAACCCCCTTCTATCTTGGGGATGAAGAAGACTTCCGCACCGGGGCCGAGCTTCTGGAAATACCCGACCTCGTGCAGCGCCCCGTCGATGGCGACGGTCGTTTCTTCCTCCAGGGTCGCGCCGAGGCCGGGGAAGCGGCGGTCCATCTCCTTGATCACGCCGCGCAAGGTGGCGGCGTCGATCGCGAACTCCCGCTTGCCGCCGGTGTAGCGCCGGGCAAAGCCGGTGGTGAACACCACCTTGGCCGGCGCCACGCCCACCGCGGTCAGGCCCCCACGCTCGCGTCCTGGGCGTCGATCGCCGCCAGCACCTTCGGCGGCGACATCGGCAGTTCGGTCAGGCGCCGGCCGATCGCGTTCTCGATCGCGTTGGCGATCGCGGCCATCGGCGGGCAGATGTTGACCTCGCCCACACCTTTGGCGCCGTACGGGTGCGCGGGGTTGGGCACTTCCACCAGCACCGCCTCGATCATCGGCAGGTCGGAGGCGACCGGGCAGCGGTAGTCGAGGAAGCCCGGGTTATCGAGCTGGCCGCGCGCGTTGTAGATGTATTCCTCGTTCAGCGCCCAGCCGATGCCCTGCACGACGCCACCCTGGATCTGGCCTTCCACGTAGGCCGGATGGATGGCCCGCCCCACATCCTGTGCGGCGACGAAACGCAGGATCGTCACCTTGCCGGTTTCGGGGTCCACTTCCACGTCGCAGAACTGGGTGGAGAACCCGGGCGCCTGGCCGCCGGCGTTGACCGAGGCGGCGGCGGTGATCGACCCGCCGGTCTGCGCCGCCTTGGCCGCGATCTCCTTCAAGGTCAGCGGCTGGAAGGCGCCCACGTTGGCGCCGGCCGGCTTGGCGCAGCCGTCCTCCCACACCACCGCGTCGGGATCGACGTCCCAGATCATCGCCGCGCGCCGGCAGAGGTCCTTGATGATGGTCTTGGTGGCATCGACCACCGCCGTCCCGGTCGCGAAGGTCACGCGCGATCCGCCGGTGACATGCGTGTAGCCGACCGAACCGGTGTCGGCGACGATCGCCCGCACCTGCTTGTAATCGACCCCAAGCGTCTCGGCCGCCATGATCGCCATCGAGGCGCGCGAGCCGCCGATGTCCGGGCTGCCGGTCGCCACCAACACGGTGCCGTCGGCGTTCACCTGCATGGTCGCGCTCGAATTCGCCGCCGCCGTTGAACCAGTAGCCGGACGCGACGCCGCGCCCCTGGTTCTTGCCGAGCGGCGCCTTGTAGCCGGGGTGGTCGAGCAGCGCCTGCACCGTCTCCGGATAGCCGTTATGGGCGTGCTTCGGCCCGAAGATCGTCGGCGTGCCGATGCGGGCGGCGTTCTTCAACCGCAGCTCCAGCGGGTCCATGCCGATCTTCTTCGCCAGCATGTCGAGCACGCTTTCCACCGCGAAGGCGGAAATCGGCGAGCCCGGTGCGCGATACGCGGCGGCCTTGGGACGGTTGCAGACGACATCGTATCCGACCGCGCGGGCATTGGCGATGTCGTAGGGCGCGAAGGCGCAGAGGCACGCGTTCATCACCGGCGAGCCGGGGAAGGCGCCGGCCTGGAACTTGAACACCCCGTCGGCGGCAACGAGCTTGCCATCCTTGGTGACGCCGATCTTCACCCACATCGACGACCCCGACGTCGGGCCGGAGGCGCGGAACACCTCCTCCCGGCTCATCGCCAGGCGCACCGGGAAGCCCGATTTCTTCGACAGCATGGCGGCAACGGGTTCCAGGTAGACGACCGTCTTGCCGCCGAAACCGCCGCCGATCTCGGCCGGATAGACACGCAGGTCGCCGACCGGCATCCCCATCAGCTTGGCGGTCAGCGCACGAACCGTGAAATGCCCCTGGCTGGAGGCCCAGATTTCGCCCTGCCCGTCCGCCTCGATCCGCGCCGAGCAGGCGTGCGGTTCGATATAGGCCTGGTGCACGGTGGCGGTCTTGAACTCGTGCTCGATCACGACATCGGCCGCGGCAAAACCCGCGTCGAGGTCGCCGATCTTGAATTCCAGCCGCTTCGAGATGTTGGAGGGCCGGCTCGGCGCCGGCTCGACCCCGCGCGTGATCATGTCGGGGAACAGCAGCGGCGCATCCGGGGCCATCGCGGCATCGACGTCGATGACATGCGGCAGGATTTCGTACTGCACGTCGATCAGCGCGCACGCCGCCGCGGCAACGGAATCGCTGATCGCAGCCACCGCGGCGACCGCATGACCTTCGTACAGCACCTTCTCACGCGCCATGATGTTGCGCGTCACGTGCCAGAAATTCACCGCCACCCGTTCGGGGCCGATATATTCGAAATTCTGCTCCGGGAAGTCGGCCGCGGTGATCACCGCGCGCACGCCGGGCAGCGCCGCGGCGCGGCTGGTATCGATGGAGACGATGCGGGCATGGGCATGCGGGGAGCGGAGGATCTTGCCCACCAGGGTGCCGGGCATCTTCATGTCGGCGCCGTACATGGCGCGGCCGGTCACCTTGGGCACGCCGTCGGGGCGCACCGGGCTGGTACCGACCCATTTGAAGCCCTTGCGGGCCTCGGCGACGTTCACCTGGTCGTCCATACGTTCTCTCCCTCGCTCGCGGCGGATATTCTAAGCTGGCAGGGTCCCGCGCGGCGGCAGGAAAAGCAAGCCCGCTCTGGCGCGCCCAGGGCAATCGTTCGCACCTCTCCCGCGTTGCGGGAGAGGTCGCCGTGCGCAGCACGGCGGGTGAGGGCGCGACGCACGACCCTCACCCGGTTCGCTGCGCGAACCGACCTCTCCCGCGAGCGGGAGAGGTGAAGGAACCGCCGGCCGCACCGATTTTCTCGTTCAAGCGATTGCCCTGTCGCGCGCCGGGAGGCTGGAGCGGCAGCCTCCCTTGCCGCCTTCCCTGGGCCGCCTCAGTCCGCGGCAAAGCGGGCGAAGGAGCGGCTCAAGATTTCGTAGATCGGCCGCTTGAAGTCAACCGCCAGCGCCGGCAGCTCCGCCAGCCGGCCCCAGCGCCAGGCGTCGAACTCCGGGTGCGGGTCGAGGTCGAGGCGGATGTCGCGTGTCGGTGCCGGTGAAGCGCAGCGCGAACCAGCGCTGACGCTGGCCGCGATAGCGGCCGTTCAGCGCCACGCCGACCAGATCCGGCGGCAGGTCGTAGGTCAGCCAGTCCGGATGCTCGCCGATGATCTCGGCGCGGTCGGTGCCGATCTCCTCGGCCAGTTCGCGCAGCACGGCGCCGCGCGGGTCCTCGTCGGCATCGATGCCGCCCTGCGGCAGCTGCCAGCCGCCGGCGGCCCCTTCGGCGTTCGGCAGGTCGGCGCGGCGGGCGACGAACACGCGGCCCGCCCGGTTGAACAGCACGGCGCCGACATTCGCCCGGTAGGGCAGCGTCTCCCGGCTCATGGATGGCCTCCGGCCTGGGTCGGTTTCGGTGGCGGCAGGGCGAGTGCCGTGACCGGCGCAAGGGCCAGCCCATGCGCGGCCAGCCCGTTCGCCCAGGCCGCGAGCTGCGCCACCGCCACCGGCCGCACCGCGCCGACCAGGCCGAGGGCGCGGCCCCGGCGCTGCGCGATGCGGTCCAGCCGGGCCAGCGCGCGCGTCGATCGCCGCGGCGCCGGCGGGATGGTCGATCACGACATCGACCCCGCGTCCCCAGGCGAACGGCAGCCGCCCTTCCGCCGGCCGCGGATCGACATAGAGCAGGCCGCACCGGGCCAGGCGGCGGAGCACCGGGTCCATGTCCTCGCGCGAGCCGGCGAAGCGTTCGCCCCGCATCACGCCGAGCGCCCCGGTGGCGCCCACATAGCCCGCGAAGCGCGACAGCGCCCAGTCGAGCTGCCGGCGGTTCTGCGCCGGGGTCTGGCGGGTGAGCAGCGCGTGGTTGCCCGGATCGTTCAGGGGGAAGCGTTCCGGTTCCATCGGGATCGAGACCAGGTATTCGTGCCCGGCGGCGCGCGCGGCGGCGAGCAGCGGCGCCGGATCGGCGGCGTAGGGGGAGACGGCAAGGGTGACGCCCGCCGGCAAGGCGCGAATGGCGGCGAGGCTTGCCGCCCGGTCGAGCCCGACCCCGGCCAGGATCAGCCCGACCCGGGGGCGCGGATCGGCGACGTCGAAGGCGCTCGCATAGGCCGCCATGGGCGTGCGGCCGTCGGCACCGACGCGAGGCAGGCGGTGACCCGGGAAGTCGGGCGCCGGTTCGCTCAGGTCCGCCTCCGGCGCGGCGACCGGGGACGGTGCGGGCGGAAAGGGTCCGGCGCCGGGGGCGGCCGGAGTGCCGCCGCTGGCCGTCGCGCCCGCGGCCGGCAGGGCGCCGGTGGCCGCCACGCTGCTGTTCGTTCCGCCGCCGCCCGTCACGCCGCGTCCCGCCGCCCCGTTACCCGCTGCGCCGCTGCCGACTGCACCGCCTATCGCCGCGGCACCGCTCGCGCCGGCCGGGGGGCGCGTCCCTTCCGTCGCCGAGGAGCCTGGCGCTGCGCTCGCCGATCGGCCGGCCGGCGACGCCCCGGCCGACCCCGCGGCCCGCGACGCCCCGCCGGCAGTGGGCGCCGCAGCCGTGCCGGTTGCGGCCGGCGGTCCCACCATGCCGGCCCCCGCAGGCCCCGCCGCCGGGCCGGCCGGCCCGCCCGTCCGGCCTGGCGCCGGTGCGAGGACGCCGGGTCGCGCCGGCCCCAGCCATTGCAGCACGCCCGCGCCGCCCGCCAGCAGCGCCAGCACCACCACCCAGAACACCCCAAGCCGGCGCCAGCCCGCACCGCCGGCGCGAGAGGGCGCCGCGGTCGCGCCGGCCGGCGGAGGCGGGACGCCGCTCATGCGCCGGCGCGCAGGCTCATGCCTGCCTCGCCCGCGGGTTCCGGCGTGCTCCCCGGAGCATGGCCGACCCGCCCCGGCGCCGCGCCGGCGCTATTCCTTCGCCACCGCGTGATGCGCCTCGTCCGCCATCGCATCGGCGACCCGCAGGGCCTGCAGCAACTGGAAATCCGTGCTGGTCGGGTGCTTCGGATCGAATTTCGGGAAGTCCTTCGGTGGCCGCGGCGGGATGGAGGCAGCGATCGGCGGCAGGTCCGGCCGCGGCGGCGCCGTGTGGGTGCCCCCGGTGTTGGTGATCGTGTGGTTCAGGTCCCATTCGTGCGCCGGGCCGAAATGCGCGACCTTCGTCGCCGTCTCCGCCACCTTGATGTCGGGCTCGATCCCGAGGCCCTGGATCGAGCGGCCGGACGGCGTGTAGTAGCGCGCGGTGGTGAGCCGCATCGCGCCGCCGCCGGGCAGCGGGATGACGGTCTGCACCGAACCTTTGCCGAAGCTGCGCTCGCCCATCAGGATCGCCCGCCGGTGGTCCTGCAACGCGCCCGATACGATCTCGCTGGAAGACGCCGAACCGTTGTTGATCAGCACCACCACCGGCACGCCGGGGATCAGGTCGTGGCCGGCGGCGTCCCAGCGCTGCGAATTGCTCGGGTGCCGCCCGCGGGTCGAGACGATCTCGCCGTGGTCGATGAAGTCGCCCGCCACCGCCACCGCCTGCTCCAGCAGTCCGCCCGGGTTGTCGCGCAGGTCGAGCACGACCGCGCGCAGCTTCCCCCCGCCCTGCTTCTTCAACGCGGCGATCGCGTCGCGGATGCCCGAATTCGCGCCCTCGGTGAACTGCGACAGGCGGACATAGCCGACGTCGTGCGGCTCCATCCGGTCCTTCACCACCTGGATGTGGATGATCTCCCGCTTCAGCGTCACCACCACCGGGGTGTTGATATTCTCGCGCTTGATCGTGAGCGTGATGGGCGAGTTGACCGGGCCGCGCATCTTGCGCACCGCATCCGACAGCGGCAGGCCCTCGACCGTCTTGCCGTCGATCGCGGTGATGAGGTCGCCGGCCTTGATCCCGGCACGCGAGGCTGGGGTGTCGTCGATCGGGCTGATCACCCGGATCAGGCCGCTGTCCTCCGTGACCTCGATGCCGAGGCCGCCGAACTGGCCGGAGGTCTGCACCTCCATGTCGCGGAACTGGTGCGCGTCCATGTAGGCGGAATGCGGGTCGAGCCCGCTCAGCATGCCGTCCAGCGAGCTCTGCACCAGCGCCTTGGCCTGGACCGGATCGACATAGTCGCGCCGGACGCGTTCGAACACGTCGCCGTACAGGGTGAGCCAGCGGTAGGTATCGGCGTGGCCGGCCTGCTCTTCGGCCTGGGCGGGGGTGATGCCGAGCCGGACGGCGGCGATCCGCGCCACCGGAACGGCGCCGGCCCCGACCAGGAAGGTGGCGCCGAGCAGGAGCCCGGTCCGAAGGCGCCGGGAAGAAAATCTCATGCGGTCGATCCTCTCGCGCGGCGACCGGCGGCGCCGCAGCGCTCCGGTCCTGGCCGCGCCCGCTAAGGGTGCAAGCTGACACGCTGTATCCGGCTTCCCCAGGGCGCGGTCCAGTCTTGATTTCTTACGAGTTGCTCAGCCGCAGCCCGCCGGCGGTGCTTGCCCGATGGCAAATCGGCCCGCGCGTTATACCGATCGCCGAAATGGCGGGCCCTCCGCACGCAGGGCCGGAGGAAAACCAGGGCAGTCGAGTGAACTGGAAAGTCGGCGCGGCCGGCGGAGATTCAACACTCCGGCGCCGACATCAGGCGCCGAGGCGGAGCCAGGGGACGGGGTCGACGGCGGTCCCGTCGCGGCGCAATTCCATGTAGAGCGTCGGTCGTCGGCCGGCGGCGGGCAGCGCGCCGATGGGCTGCCCGGCGCGGGTGGTATCGCCCACGGTGGCGTCGAGCCGTGCGAAACCGGCGATCACCGCATCGTAGCCGCCGCCGCAATCCAGGATCAGCAACTGCCCGTAGCCGTGGAACGGGGCCGCGAACAGCACTTTCCCCGAGCAGGGGGCGATCACCCGCGCGCCGGGGGCGGCGCGCCACGAGACGCCGGTGGCCGGCCCGGCCGGGGTGCGGGCGCCCCAGCGACGGATCACCGGGCCTGCGACCGGGCGCAGCAGTTGGTGCGCCGGCCGCGCGCTGGCGACGAGATGGATCGGCCCGCTCGGGCGCTCGGCGGGTGCGGGTGTCACCGGGGGGTGTGTGGGATGGTGGCCGGCGCCGGCGCGGGCGGCCGCTTCCCGGGCGGCTTCCTGGGCCGCCGCCGCCCGTTGCGCCGCTTCCTGCCGGGCGGCCTGCCGTTGCGCCGCTTCCAGCCGGGCCAGCAGGTCGCGCAGGGTGGCGGCCTGCGCACCCAGTCGCGCCGCCTGCTGCGCCGCCGCAAGTTCCGCGTCCACCGCCGCGGCGCGATCGGCATTGGCGGCGGCGATCTGCCGATCGAGCGCGGCGGCAGCCTCGGTCTGCGCCGCCTCCGCTGCCGCCAGTGCCGGCGCCGCCGCGACCAGCGCCTGGCTCGCCGCCACCACCTGCGCCTGCTCGGCGTTCACCCGGGCGGCGCGCGCGGCGAGCTCATGGGTCAGGCCGCGCAGGACCACGGCGCCGCGCAACGCCTGCTCCGGCGGCACCGGCGCGGCGAGCAGGGTCTCGGCCGGGTAGAGCGACAGGCGCTCGATCAGCGGCAGCAGCGGCGCCAGGGCGCGGGTGCTCGCTTCCAGTCTTGCGGCGGCGCGGCGACGTTCGTCGGCGAGGGCGGTGAGCCGGTCCGCGGCCTGGCGGGTCGCGGCCTGCGCGGCGCTCAGCCTGGCCTCGGCGGCCACGCGCGCGGCGATCAACTGCGCGGCGCGGGCGGCGGCATCGGCGGCGCGGGCCGCCGCGGCGGCACGAGTGGCGAGTGCGGCGGCGCGGGCCTGCTCGGCCTGCTCGATCTGGCGGCGCGCCGCGTCGGGGGTGGGCGGCGGAGCGGCGCCGGCGCGCGGCAGGGGGGCAAGCACCCCGGCAAGAACCAAGGCGGCGAGGCGAAGATACGAGGGGCAGGATCGGAACGAGCCGCCTGCCTCCCCCCTTGCGAGGGAGGCGCCCCGCATCGGGCGGCCGATGCGCCACCAGGGATGAAAAAGATGGGGGTACCGCCAGATGCTCTGAAACCGGGAGCTTTCATGGCAGAGAGGCGCGCTTGCCGCACGGAGCGGACGCGACAGAGGCCCGGCCATGCGCGACCACGGGAACGGCGGCGGCCGGAGCGGCATCGCCGCGCGCGTGCCTCAGCCCGCGGCCGGGGGACGGATAAGGCTCGTCCCGGTCATTTCTTCCGGCTGCGGCAGCCCCATCAGCGCGAGCAGGGTGGGCGCGATGTCGGCCAGCCGCCCGTCCGCCAACCGCGTGCCCGGCGGGACCAGGGCGCCGCCGCCGGCGAGCAGCACCGGCACCGGATTGGTGGTGTGCGACGTATGCGGGCCGCCCGTTTCCGGATCGCGCATCATCTCGCAATTGCCGTGATCGGCGGTGACCAGCAACGCGCCGCCCTGCGCGGCGATCGCACTGGCGATGCGCCCGAGCGCCGTGTCCACCGTCTCCACCGCGCGGATCGCGGCGGCCAGGTTGCCGGTGTGGCCCACCATGTCGGGATTGGCGAAGTTCAGCACGATCAGGTCGTATTTCCCCGCATCGATCGCCGCCACCACCTTGTCGGTCAGTTCCGGGGCCGACATCTCGGGCTGCAGGTCGTAGGTCGCCACCTTGGGCGAGGGCACCATGATGCGGTCCTCGCCGGGAAATGCCGTCTCCCGCCCGCCGTTCAGGAAATAGGTGACGTGCGGGTATTTCTCCGTCTCCGCGGCGCGAAGCTGGGTGCGCCCGGCGGCGGCGGCTTCCTCGCCGAGCAGGTGGTGCAGTTGCTCGGGCGGAAAGAGCGTCAGCAGGAAACGGTCGAGCTCGGTGCTGTACTGCGTCATCCCGGCGGCGGCGGCGAAGCGGATCGGGCGCGGGCGGGGAAAGCCGTCGAAATCGGGATCGAGCAGGGCGGCAAGCAGCTCGCGTACCCGGTCGGCACGGAAGTTGAAACAAAGCAGCCCGTCGCCGTCACGCATGCCGGCGTAGTCGCCGATGACGGCGGGCGGGACGAACTCGTCGAACGTGCCGGCGGCATAGGCGGCTTCCATCACGGCGGCGGGGTCGGGGAAATGCGGGCCGGTGGCGTCCGCCACGACGGCGTAGGCCTTGGCGACCCGGTCCCAGCGGTGGTCGCGGTCCATCGCGAAATAGCGGCCGGAGACGGTGGCGATGGGAATCGCGTCGGGCAGCGCGGCGCGCAGGCGGGCCAGGTCCTCGGCGCCCGATTGCGGCGGCGTGTCACGCCCGTCGGTGAAGGCGTGCAGCACGGTCTTGATGCCGGCCGCGTGCAGCAGGCGGGCCAGCGCGGCGGCGTGGTCCTGGTGCGAATGCACGCCGCCGGGCGAAATCAGGCCCAGCAGATGGCAGGTGCCGCCCGAGGTTTTCAGCCGTCCGATCAGCTCCTGCAGCGCCGGGGCTGCGGCGATCGAGCCGTCGGCGATGGCGCGGCCGATGCGCGGCAGGTCCTGCATCACCACCCGGCCGGCGCCGATGTTGAGGTGGCCGACCTCCGAATTGCCCATCTGCCCGTCCGGCAGGCCGACGTCGGCGCCCGAGGTGCGCAGGAACCCGTGCGGGCAGGCGGCCCACAGCCGGCTGAAATTCGGCGTGCGGGCGAGGCGCACGGCGTTGTCCGCGGTCTCTTCCCGCCAGCCGAAGCCGTCGAGGATGGTCAGCATCACCGGACGAATGGCTTGTTTCGACATCCTGCGCTTCCCTTGGTTGGGGCCGATCTGCCGGCGGCCGAGGTGCCTCTGGGTAGCGTCGGGCGGTGGCGCAAACAAGGCGGGGGGGGAGACAAGGCCGGCCGCTCCCAGGGCAGGCGAGCGAAACGACCCATGGCCCACCCCCTTCTCCCCTCCCCCGGCCTTGATCCGCTTCGCGATCCAGGCTCGCAAGGGGAAGGGAGTAGGTTGGCGGGCTTCGCGCCATTGCCCTCGGTCACTCCGCGCGCGCCTGATGCCGCGGCATCCTATCGGGATCGGGCGGCGGAGGTCGCATGGCTTCCGATCCGCACTGGAACCTTGGGCCGCACTGGACTCCTGGGCCTGCGGGCAGGACCGGTGCCGGCTGCCGACCGCTCCGAACCGAAGTGCAGACACGAACCGAAGCCGCCCGCACCCCATCACCACACGGCAGGCGCCGCGCAACGAGCCAGGCCCCTCCCCTGCCCCGCGCCGGCCGCCGCCGCGCCGCTCAGCCGCCCCCGGCGCCGGCCACGATCTCCCCCGCCCGGTAGCCCTGCGCGAACAGCAGCGCCCGCAGGCCGGTATGGTCCACCCGCGCCCGCGCCTCCGCCGCCACCACCGGCTTGGCGTGGAACGCGATCCCGAGCCCCGCCTCGCGCAGCATCGCCAGATCGTTGGCACCGTCGCCCACCGCCAGTGTCTCCGCCGGGGCCAGCCCGTGCTCGGCGCGCAGCGCGCGCAAGGTGGCGCGCTTGGCGTCGCGGTCCAGGATCGGCTCGGCGACGGTGCCCGTCAGCACCGCCCCGTCGTGTTCCAGCACGTTGGACCGGTGCAGGTCGAAGCCGACCCGTGCGGCCACCCGCCCGGTGAAAAAGGTGAACCCGCCCGAGACGAGCGCGGTCACCGCCCCGTGTGCGCGCATCGTCGCCACCAGCTCGGCCGCGCCGGGGCTGAGGCGCACCCGCGCCCAGGTCGCCTCCAGCGCCGCAACCTTCAGGCCCTTCAGCATGCCGACCCGTTCGCGCAGCGCGGCGGCGAAGTCGATCTCCCCGTTCATGCTGCGCGCGGTGATGGCAGCAATCTCGGCCTTCAGCCCGGCGAAATCGGCAAGCTCGTCGAGGGTTTCGCCGGCGACGATGGTGCTGTCCATGTCGGCGATCAGCAGACGCTTGCGCCGCCCGGCGACCGGCAGCGCCAGCACGTCGATCGGCGCGCCCTCCAACGCGGCGCGTGCCCGATCGAGCGTCGCGCGCAGCGGGTCCGGCTGCGACGGGCCAGGGAGCGGCCGGGGGAGCAGGATGTCCGCCGCCTCGCCAGGGGAGAGAACGTCGGGTGGCCCGCCGCCCACCGCCTCGCGCACCCGGGCGAGCAGCACCGGGGTCAGCGGGGCCGCTTCCGGGTCGGCCACCAGGGTCAGTACATGCGGGGCGGGGTCGGTCATGGCGGCGGAAACTGGCAGCGAGGCCGGCGGCAGGCAAGCCGGACCGCCCGGCGCGACGACTCCGTAACCATTCCGTGACGTTCCGCATGCCAGCCTGCCCCCGGCAATACGGCAACACAGGAGAGGTTGGTCATGCTCGTGGTCACGTCGGAAACGGTCGCCGGACAGCGCGTGCGCCAGACCCTGGGGCAATGCTTCGGGGTGGTGGTGCGCAGCCGCGGCATCGGCGGCAACCTCGCCGCCGGCCTGCGCTCTCTGGTGGGGGGCGAGATCGTCGAATACACGCAGATGCTGGAGGAGGCGCGCAAGCACGCCGTCGACCGGCTGGTGGACAACGCCGCGCTGATGGGGGCGAACGCGATCCTGACCTTGCGCTTCGACAGCTCCGAGATCGGCCAGACGATGAGCGAGATCGTGGCCTACGGCACCGCCGTGATCCTGGAACCGGGCTGAGAGTTTGTGAAAGAATGCCCGTCAGCCGCCAGAACCGCCCGAAAACCCGAGCAATGACAACGGGCGTTCTTTCACAAGTTCGATTGCTTTTCGCGCTCTGAGATGCTGCGCGCGGCGCTGATCGGGCTGGGCGCGCTGCTGCTGGCCGGCGCGGGCCTGGCGGCGGCGCTGGGGGGCGGTCCGCCCGCTTGGGGGCTCGGCCTGTTCGGCGCGCTGCTGCTGGTGGGCACCTTGTTCGAGCGGCGGCGCTACGGCGCCATCGCCGACCGCCCACCGGGCGCGGGATGGGAGCCGACCGGGGAACGGTTCCGCGATCCCGCCAGCGGCGTGGAGGTGGAGGTGTGGTTCAACCCCGCGACCGGGCGGCGCCAATATGTGCGGTCGAATGCCGCGGCGACGTGACCGCCCGCAGCAGCGCCCGGTCGGCCCAGCCGGTCAGCATCGTTTCGCAGTGTGCGGCGGTGCCCGCCGGCTTCATGCTGCTTCCGCAGCTATCCTGGCCCCAGGGCGTGGCCTATTCATCGCGGCTGGCCGGGAGGCGGAACGATTCGCCACCGGCGCCACCGGACACCGGGCGGGGAGCCTGGATGCCGCACCACCTCTGACCGTGGAACAGAATCGATGACCCATTCCGGCTTGCGCGCCCTGACGCTGGCTCTGACATCGGCGGTGCGCCGGCGCGGCGACCGGGGGCGGCCCTTCGTGGTGGTCGGCCGATCGGCGTCGAATCCGGGCGCGCCCAGACCGGTCCGCGCGCTGGGCGTTCTCGCGCTCCGCGCGCCGGCGGCGGCGATGTTCCTGCTGCTGGCCCTCCCCGCGCTGCCGATCGCAGCACTGCCCGCCGCCGCCGCGCAGACAGGTACATTCGCTCGGGCAGGTACCAGGGCTGCTGAAGACGCCGGAAAGCAAGCAGGTCTTCCGTGAGCAGATGGAGGGCGCGCCGGTGCCCGACCTGCTCGGCCTCCACCTGCCGCCTGGCCTGGCCGCACCGGTGATCGCGCGCCTGCTGCTGCCGGCGGACAACACGGCCCCGCTCAACGCCGTCGGCGCCCGGCCGCTGCCCGGTCAGCCGGACCGCTACATCGCCATCGTCTGCACCGGCGGGGACATCCCGACCGGCAAGGACGATCCGCGCTGCTCCCAATACGCCGGCGCGCATCCGCCCCTGCACGCCTATGTCGGCCTGATCGAGGCGCAGCCGGGCCGGAACCCGCATCTGCTCGCCCGCCCCGCTTCGGTGGACGGCATGGTGGATTGGCGCCACACCGACCTGCCGACGGCGCCCGAGGCGCTGGACGACGCCCACGGCGATCGCATCCCCGCATCGAGCTGGAACCGGTTCGATCTGGCGCCATACCGGATTGCCCTGGGCCGGACCGCGTTCGGGCTGCGCGGCGGCTGGAGTGACGGGTTCTCGGGCGGCATGGCGTCGTACGACGCGCTGTTCCTGTTCGCCGTGCGGCACGGGGCGCTGCGCGAAGTGCTGGCGGTGCCGATGTCGTCCTACCAGGACCTGGCCGGCGACTGGCACAAGGACGGCACCAGGGACCACGAGATCAGCCAGGGCGCGAATATCCTGCTCGTCGGCACGCACCGGACCGACGGTCATTTCGACCTGCTGCTGAAAAGCCGGGACGGCCGGCATCACCGCCTGTACCGCTGGTCCGCTGCCGCCGGCGCCTATCGCCCGGTCGGCAAGTAATGCCGGCTGGACGCCCGGCCGCCGCGCGGCGCCGTGCGGTCTGGGCCAGCATGACGATCCTGCCGCCCGCCTGGTCGTCTTCCCCGGCGTCTCACCTTCCCTGGCGTCCCAATCGGCAACCGACACATCCCTCGGCCGGTGCGCGTGTTCGGGGAATTCGCGGCGCAGATGTCGCCGCTGCTTTTTTCCGGTGCTCCCGACGTGAGAAGCCAACGGAGGCTTGCGCTCGCGTGTTTGCGCAAAGCGAGCCCGCATCGGCAATCCACCAGGCTCGGCGGCCGGTTGGCGCAGAGGCGCGCGCCACTCCGGGGCGGCGGGGCGCCAGCTCAAGGCGGAGCGAGGTGCCACGGCCCGCTCATGGCGCACCGCCGGCGCCCGGCCCGGCTCCGGCGGCGCCAAGACGGGCGGCTGCATCGTCGACCGCCCATGCGGCCCAGGCGATATCCCCGGCGTTCAGG
The DNA here is from genome assembly GCA_963832525.1 of uncultured Pseudomonadota bacterium. Taxonomy (GTDB): domain Bacteria; phylum Pseudomonadota; class Alphaproteobacteria; order Acetobacterales; family Acetobacteraceae; genus JAJZVS01. Next base: position 2,301,662 of record CAWHUC010000004.1, on the reverse strand, counting down.
TAGCCGAGCGCCTGATTGAGCCGCCCGGTCACCGCGGCCTCGGCGGGATCCGGCGCCGCGCCGGGGGACGGAGTACCTGCTCGGTGAGCAGCGCTTCGATGATCTGGCGCGCGCCGGCGACATCCCCGATGGCAAGGTCGCGATGCGCGGTCGCGAACCAGTAGCGCGGCGGTTGTGCGGGCCGTCGCGGTGGCGCCCCGGCGGCACCGCTCGCCGGCCGCGGCCCGCCCGCGCGGCGCCAGTGGGTCAGGAGGTTTTGCACGGCGGCGAAATCCGCCTTGGCAGGCACGGCCGCCGGCGCGGGGGCGACCGTCGGTGCCGGGGTGGGAGCGGCAGTCGATGCGGCGGCGCGGGATGGCCCAGGCGGCGCCCGCCCCCCCGGCTCGGGCGGAGCCGCGGGCCCCTGGGCGCGCAGTTGGGCGAGCGTCTGGTTCATCATCGCGACCTGTGCCGCCAGCGCTTGCATCTTGGCCGCCAGCGCTTTCCGGTTTGCCGCATCCGTGGCGTCAGCGCCGGCCGAGGCCTGCACTGGTCCAACCGGCGGCGCGACAGCAGGCGGAGCGGGCGAGGCCGCCGGCGGAGCCGCGGCTGCGGCAACGGCGGGGTGCGGCGGCGGCCCGGGTGGAGCCGGCACGCCCGAACCGGGGCGCAAGACCACCCGGACCTCGGGCATCAGCATGGCTGACTGTGATGTCCCCGACTGTGATGTCGTCGGCGGTGGCGTTGTCGGGGGTGGCTTCGCCGGCTGTGACACGGGCGGGTGCGGCACAGGCGGTTGCCGCGCCGCCTGCCGCACCACCGCCGGCGGCGACAGCGCCGGCCGCGGTGTCGAGAGATCGAGCGCCCCCGCCAGGGCGCCCACCACGATCGCAACCATGACGATGCCCGGCAACGCGTAACGCCACACGCGGTCTTCCCCTCCGATCCCTGCGGACGACCCCCGCCCACCCGCTGTCAGGTGGCCCGCCGGATCATGCGATCAACGTCCCCGCTTCGGTTGTGACCGCCAGGGTGCGCAATCCCGCCACCGCGCCCGGCGACGCCGGGCGGCACCACAACGAGATCGAGGCGCCGGCGGGTTGAGCCGTCGAGCACACCGCGCCATACGCTGGGCCATCCATCCTCGAGCGGCCCCTTTTCCATGTCGGCCTCGTTGCCCGTCCCGCCCGCCCTGATCGTCGCCGGCCCCACGGCCAGCGGCAAATCCGCGCTCGCGCTGTCGCTGGCGGTCCGGCTGGGGGGTGTGGTCATCAACGCCGACGCGATGCAGGTGTATCGGGAGCTGCGCATCCTTACCGCGCGCCCGAGCGTGGAGGACGAAGCGGCGGCCCCGCACGCGCTCTATGGCGTCCGCCCGGCGGCGGCGGCCGGAAGTGCCGCCTGGTGGCGGGAGGCCGCGCTGGCGGCGATGGAGGCCGCCCGCGCCGCCGGCCTTGTGCCGATCCTGTGCGGCGGCAGCGGCCTTTATCTCGCCGCGCTGATCGGCGGTCTCGCGGCGATTCCCGATCCCGGCCCCGCCGCACGGGCCGAGGCGCGCACGCTGCTGGCCGAGCTCGGCCCGGCGCGGCTGCACGCCCGCCTCGCCGCCGTCGATCCCGTCACCGCGGCCCGCCTGCGCCCCACCGACAGCCAGCGGCTCGCGCGCGCCTGGGAGGTGTGGCGCGGCACCGGCCGCGGCCTGGCGGCATGGCAGGAGGCGACCTCAGCCGCCGCCGCGATCGCCCCGCCGCCGGCCCAAGCGGCCCCGCCCGCGTGGCGCTTCACCGCGATCGTGCTCGACCCGCCGCGGGCGGAGCTGCGGGAGGCCGCCGCCGCCCGCTTCAGCGCGATGCTCGACGCCGGCGCGGTCGGCGAAGTGCGCGCCCTGCTGGCGCTCGGCCTCGATCCCGCGCTGCCGGCGCTGCGCGCGCATGGCGTGCCCGAGCTCGCCGCCCATCTGCGCGGCGCGCTGACCCTGGAGGACGCCACCGCACGCGCGATCGCCGCCACCGGCCGTTACATGAAGCGCCAGAGCACCTGGCTGCGGCACCATGCGCTCGCCCCGCCGGCGCGCACGCATATGATCCATGCGCGGATTGCGGGTCTGGCGCAACTTTCGGAAAGAAATCTGGCGGAAATCATCGAGTTTATTCGCGCCCCGGCTTGACGCAACGCAACATGCGCCCTATGCGTGCCGTCCCGCCGTGCGGCCCCGCCGCGCGGCCTGCGGGACGGGAGAACAGGAATGCCGGCGGAGGCGATGCAATCGGGGGCGGAGGTGCTGCTCCGCGCCCTGAAGGACCAGGGCGTGGAGGTCATCTTCGGCTATCCCGGCGGCGCCGTGCTGCCGATCTACGATGCCATCTTCAACCAGAACGCGATCCGCCACATCCTGGTCCGCCACGAACAGGGCGCGGTGCACGCCGCCGAGGGCTACGCGCGCTCCACCGGCAAGGTCGGCGTGGTGCTGGTCACCTCCGGCCCGGGTGCGACCAACGCGGTCACCGGCCTGCTCGATGCGCTGATGGATTCCATCCCCGTCGTGTGCCTGACGGGCCAGGTGCCGACGCATCTGATCGGCAACGATGCGTTCCAGGAAGCCGACACCACCGGCATCACCCGGCCGGCGACGAAGCACAACTACCTGGTGAAACGCTCGGCCGATCTTGCGCGCGTGCTGCACGAGGCGTTCTACGTCGCCCGTTCCGGCCGGCCCGGGCCGGTGGTCGTCGATCTGCCCAAGGACATCCTGATCGGCAAGGCCCCGTACGCGCCGCCCGTCACCACGCATGCGACGTACCACCCGCGCACCGAACCCGATCCCCAGCAGCTCCGCCGCGCTGCCGCGCTGCTGAAGGGGGCGAAGCGGCCGGTGGTGTATGTCGGCGGCGGGGTGGTGAACGCGGGGCCGGAAGCCTCGGCGGCACTGACCCGCTTCGTCCGCGAAACGGGATTTCCCTGCACCAACACCCTGATGGGGCTTGGCACGTTTCCGGCCTCCGACCCGCAGTTCCTCGGCATGCTGGGGATGCATGGCACCTACGAGGCGAACCTCGCGATGCACGGCGCGGACGTGCTGCTCGCGATCGGCGCGCGGTTCGACGACCGGGTGACCGGGCGGCTCAATGCATTCTGCCCGGACGCACGCAAGATCCATATCGATGTCGACCCGTCCAGCATCAACAAGACGGTGCCCGTCGACGTCGCGATCGTGGGCGACGCCGGGCGCGCGATCACGGGCCTCGCCGCGGCCTGGGCGGCGGAGGACGCGGCGCCGGACCGTGCCGCGCTCGCGTCCTGGTGGCGCCAGATCGACGAATGGCGCGCCAAGCAGAGCCTGCGCTTCACCCAGGACATGGCGCCGGGCGCGATCATCAAGCCGCAATACGCGATCCGCCGCCTGCACGAGCTCACCCGCGCGCAATCGAAGGACGTGTTCATCACCACCGAAGTGGGCCAGCACCAGATGTGGGCCGCGCAGCATTTCGGTTTCGAACGGCCGAACCACTGGATGACGAGCGGCGGTCTCGGCACCATGGGCTACGGCCTGCCGGCGGCGATGGGCGTGCAGGTCGCGCACCCCGACGCGCTGGTGATCGACATCGCCGGCGAGGCGTCGGTGCTGATGAACATCCAGGAGATGGGCACGCTTGGCGCAGTACCGCCTGCCGGTGAAAGTGTTCATCCTGAACAACCAGTACATGGGCATGATAAGGCAGTGGCAGGAGCTGCTGCACGGCAGCCGCTATTCGGAAAGCTACTCGAACGCGCTGCCGGATTTCGTCAAGCTCGCCGACGCGTTCCACGCGACCGGGCTGCGCGCCGAGACGGTCGATCAGCTCGATGACGTGATCGGCGAGATGCTGGCCTCGCCGCGCGCGGTGATCGCCGATATCGCGGTCGATCCGAAGGAGAACTGCTTCCCGATGATCCCGTCCGGGGCCGCGCACAACGAGATGATCCTGGGGCCGGAGCACGAGGACGAGGCGCGCGGCATCACCGACGAAGGCCTGGTGCTGGTGTAGGACGATGCCGGGACCCGACAATCACCAGTTGCGCAGCGCCACCATCTCGGTGCTGGTCGATAACGAATCCGGCGTGCTCGCGCGCGTGATCGGCCTCTTTTCCGGCCGCGGCTACAATATCGACAGCCTCACCGTGGCGCCGGTGGACGATGCGCGCGGGCAATCGCGCATCAACGTCGTGACCTCCGGCACCGAGATGGTGATCGAGCAGATCAAGGCCCAGCTCGAACGGCTGGTGCCGGTGCACCGGGTCGCCGACCTGACGCGCGAGGGCGCGCATGTCGCGCGCGAGATGGCGCTGGTGAAAGTGCTCGGCACCGGCGATGCGCGGGTGGAATCGCTGCGCATCGCCGAGAGCTTCCGCGCCCGGGTCGTCGATACCACGATCGAAAGCTTCGTCTTCGAACTGACCGGCGCCACCGACAAACTCGATGCCTTCATCGAGCTGATGCGCCCGCTCGGCCTCGCCGAGGTCTCCCGCACCGGGGTTGCCGCCATCGCCCGCGGCAGCCGCACGATCTGACCGGATTTCCACCAGAAGGACTGCGAACCATGCGCGTCTATTACGATCGCGACGCCGACGTGAACCTGATCAAGGGCAAGCGTGTCGCCATCATCGGCTACGGCAGCCAGGGCCACGCCCATGCCAACAACCTGAAAGACAGCGGCGTGAAGGAGCTTGCGGTCGGCCTGCGCGCGGGCTCCGCCGGCGTCGCCAAGGCCGAGGCCGCCGGGCTCAAGGTGATGGACCCGGCCGACTGCGCCAAATGGGCCGACGTGGTCATGGTGCTGACCCCCGACGAGGGCCAGGGCGATCTCTATCGCGAGAAGCTCGGCCCCAACATGAAGCCGGGCGCCGCGCTCGCCTTCGCGCACGGGCTGAACGTGCATTTCAACCTGCTCGACCCGCGCGTGGACATCGACGTGTTCATGATCGCACCCAAGGGCCCCGGCCACACCGTGCGCAGCGAATACCAGCGCGGCGGCGGCGTGCCCTGCCTCGTTGCGGTAGCACAGAACCCATCCGGCAATGCGCTGGAGATCGCGCTGTCCTACGCGTCGGCCATCGGCGGCGGGCGCGCCGGCATCATCGAGACCACCTTCAAGGAAGAATGCGAAACCGACCTGTTCGGCGAGCAGGTGGTGCTCTGCGGCGGCCTGGTCGAGCTGATCAAGGGCGGGTTCGAAACCCTGGTGGAAGCCGGCTACGCTCCCGAAATGGCCTATTTCGAGTGCCTGCACGAGGTCAAGCTGATCGTCGACCTGATCTACGAAGGCGGCATCGCCAACATGAACTACTCGATCAGCAACACCGCCGAATACGGTGAATACGTCTCCGGCCCGCGCATCGTGAACGAGGCGACGAAACAGGAAATGAAGCGCGTGCTGGCCGATATCCAGTCCGGCCGCTTCGCCCGCGACTGGATGCTGGAAAACAAGGTCAACCAGACCAGCTTCAAGGCGATGCGCGCCAAGATGGCCACCCACCCGGTCGAGCAGATCGGCGAAAAACTGCGCGCCATGATGCCGTGGATCTCCAAGAACGCACTGGTGGACAAAAGCCGGAACTAGCCGGCGCGGGAGGCTGATCGGGGGGCGGGGAAGCAAGGCCAGGGGCGCTGCCCCCTGGACCCCCGCCAGGGGACAAGTCCCCTGGACCCCTCGGGGTTGGTTCCGTGCGCGTGGGGGGTGTCTCGGGTCCGGGCTGGGGCTGCGCGGGGCGGGCGGGTTTGGGCAGGGACAGGGCGCGACGGCGCCCTGTTCCTGCCCAAACCCGCCCGCCCCGCGCAACCCCAGCCCGGACCCGAGACACCCCCCACGCGCACGGAACCAATACGGAAGGGTTCCAAGGGCCCTGCCCTTGGCGGGGTCCGGGGCAGCGCCCCTGGCCTTCCTTCCTTGCCCCCCGACCAGCCTTACGCCGCCTGCTGGATCGCCGCGAGGAACGTTTCGGCTTCCGCAGTCAGCCGGTCGGACTGGGCGGCGAGTTCGTTCGCCGCTTCTTGCACGGTGCCGGCTTCGTCGCCGGTCTGGCGCACCGCCTCGGCGACGTGGGCGATATGGCTGGTCACCTCGTTCGTTCCGGCGGCGGCCTGCTGCACCGCGCGGGCGATTTCCTGGGTCGCCGCGCCCTGCTGCTCCACCGCGCCGGCGATGGCGGTGGCGATGCCGTTCATCTGCTGGATGGTCCCGGCGATCGAGCGCAATGCGTCCACCGCGTGGCTGGTGGCGCCCTGCATGGCGGCGATCTGGCTGCCGATCTCCTCGGTGGCGCGCGCGGTCTGGGTGGCGAGGGTTTTCACTTCGGAGGCGACCACGGCGAAGCCTTTGCCGGCCTCCCCGGCGCGGGCCGCCTCGATCGTGGCGTTCAGTGCCAGCAGGTTGGTGCGCCCGGCGATATCGCTGATGAGCCGCACCACCTCGCCGATCCGTCCGGCGGCCTCGCTGAGCCCGGTGACGCTGCGGTCGGTCGCTTCCGCCTCGTGCACCGCTTGGCCGGCGATGCGCGCGGAGTCCGCCACCTGGCGGCTGATTTCGGCCACCGAGGAGGAGAGTTCCTCCGCGCTCGCGGCCACCGCGCTCACGTTGGTGGCGGCTTCCTCGGACGCGGCGGCGACCGCGGTGGTGCGCCCGCCGGCGTCGCCCGCGGCGGCGCTCATGCTGCGCGCGGTCTCGCGCATCGCCAGCGCGCGGGTGCCGACGTCGCGCGCGATGGCGCCCACCGTGCCCTCGAAGCGCGACACGAGACGCACCTGCTCGGTCGCCCGGTGCCAGGTGACCATCGGCCCGACATAGGCCCCGTCGCGATCACGGATCGCGCTCACGGCGAGGTCGAAGGTTTCCTCCCCGAGCGCGATGCGCGCGTGATGCGGCAGGTTGGCCGGATCGGCGAGCAGCGCGCGCACGTGTTCCGGCGCAGGATGGCAAACGTCGATGCTCTGGCCGACCAGCTCGGCCGGCGGCACCGGCAGGTGGTCCTTCACGAGGTCGAGCAGACGCTCCGCCTCGGGATTGATGTAGGTGATGCGGAAGTCCCCCTCCGGTTCGGCCGTCATCACGCCGGTCGGGAACTGGCGGATCATTTCCGCCTTCACGAACGCCTCGCGCACGACCCCGCGCAGCACTTCGAGCGCCGCCGCCATCTGGCCGATCTCGTCGCGCCTTCCGGCGAAGCCGATCGCCGCCGCGGCGTCGCCCGCCGCCATCGCCTGCACGCCGCGTGTCATCGCCCGGATCGGCCGGCCGATCGCCCGCGCGGTGAGGCCGCCGGAAATCACCAGCACCAGCGCGATCGCCGCGCCGATCAGCAGCAGCCGCTGCTGTGCCGCGCTCTGCGCCTGATGCGCTGCCAGGCGTGCCGCCGCCGCCTGGCGGGACAGCTCGCGGGACGCGGCGGCGAGGCTGGTCGCCATGTTATGCTCCATCATCGAAACCGGTCCGGCGACGAATTTGTCGAGCGTGATGGTCCGCCCGACCGCCGCCTGCGCCGCACGGGCGATGCCGGTACCGAGCATCCCCACGGTCTGTGCGTCCGACTGGGTGGAGGCGGGAATGCCGCTCGCGAGCAGCGCCTTCATCGCCCGTTCGGACTCCGCCACCCCGTCGTCGACGGCGTTGGCGGCGCCGAGATTGCCGGTGGCGAGGAACAGCAGCGCGGCGTTCTGCATCCGCGCCATCGCCAGCCGATAGGCGTCGAACCGGCGCATCGCCTTGGCGATCACCGCGGCCGAAGCCGCCGAGGTGGGCGCTGCCGCGGGTGCCGGCGTGCCGCCGCCGGGCAGGACGGCGGGCGCGCCCCCGGGGAGGGCCTCGGCCCCCGCGCCGGGCAGCCCGGCCGTCACCCCCTCGACGCCGCTCGCCACCGTGCCGCCGCGGGCCAGTTCCTTGGCGAACGAGCTCAGGCTGAACTCGAACGTCGGCCGCGCCTGGATCAGGTCGCGGCCGCGCTGCAGCACGATCGTCCGCCGCATCACCCCGGCCGCGCGCAGCACCGCGGCAAAGCGATCGAGCGTGGTCCCGGCGGCGGCAAGATAGGTCTGCGCCGTCTCGTCGGCACCGCCGTCGCGCACGGCCTGCAGGATCTTATGGCCGCGCGCTGCCTCCATATCCACGTCGCGCAGGCGCGCGGCGAGGTGCGGCACGATCTGCACCGTCGGGATCCGCTGGCCGATCGCCTGCATGCGGGCGCCGACCAGCAGCGCCTCCCCCACCGCGCGCTGTGCCTGCAGCGCCCGCTCGGCGCGGCGCTGCTGGCGCGCGACCGTGGCGAGATCGGTCCGCGCCGACCAGTACATGCCGCCCAGCAGGAGCAGGGCGGCCAGGGCCGACAGGCCGAGCTTGCGGCCGATGGACAGATCGCGCAGCAGATGCATCGCAGGCAGCTCCGTTTCCCGCAACGACCCTGCGCCGCGATACTTAACCGCCGATGAACGCTGCCCGCGCCGCGAACAGCCCGCCGATCGCCGCCCAGGCGAGCAGCAGGCTCACCGCGGCGTAGCCCGCGTTCCACACCGTGCTCACTCGCCAGGGCGACACGCGCAGCCAGCGCGCCGTGGTGATGGCGCTGGCCGACATCGGCGTGACCCCGACCGCCAGCCCCCAGCCCAGCATGCAGGCGAAGGCCAGCACCGCCGGCGGCACGCCGAGCGCGGCCGGCACCGGAATCGCCGCCCCGATCAGCGCCACCACTGCGATCGGGTTCAGCCCGACCTGGCCCGTGAGCATCAGCAGGGGCGGCACCGCGAGCGGGATCGCGAGCGGCGGCAGCGCGCCGAGCCACGGCGCCAGCCCCGCCCCCGACAACGCCCCGCCCAGCGCCACGCCCATGAAGCCGGAGGCGCCGAGCACCGTCGCCTCGGCCCGGAACGCCGGCGCGCGGGCCACGAACCGGCGGGCGCGCCGGACAAGCAGCGCCGGCAGCGGCAGGCCCCACCGCCCCATGGGCCGCCCCATGGGCCCGCCGGGCGCGCCCAGCCGCGCCGCGCCGCGCGCCTGCACGCCGACCCACGCGAGCGCCACCGCCGGCACCACCAGGGTCACCGCGCTCACGAGGCCGATGCCGAGCAGTGCGCCGGCCGCTTCGGCCAGCGCCATCACCAGCCCGACCAAAGCGACCAGGCGCAGATGGATCGCCCAGCCGCCGGCAGGCGCGGCGACGGGCGCGGGCTCCGGGCGGCGGCGCCAGAGCAGCCGGTCCTCCGCCCAGCCGAGCGCCAGCATCGCCATCGCCACCACGAAGCCGGCCGGCAGCAGCAGGCGCATCGGCGCGGCCGGCACGGCGGTCGCGACCACCGCGGTCATGACGTTGAGCGGACTCCAGCAGTTCATCACGCAGAAGCCGCGGAACACCGCCATCAGCATCCGCCGCGCCCGCATCGGCGCGGCGGCGGTATCGGCGGTGGCGCGGGTCACCATCGCGCCGAGCAGGTCGATGGCGCCGTAGGAGAGGATGATGCCGAACAGATGCCCGCCCGCCGCCAGCGCGGCGTAGCGTCGGCCGGGGGGCTGGGCGACGAGGTGGCGCCCGCAGGCGCGCACCAGCCGGCTCGTTTCGGCCGCGTCACGCAGCGCGCTGAGCGCGAAATAGAACGCGGCATATTCGGCGCCGCGCCGCCAGCCGGCCAGGAACAGCCCGACCGCATCGGTGCCTGCGCGATGCGCCAGCGCAATCCCGACGAGGCCGGCAGCCGAAAATCCGATCAGCACCGCGCGCGCGTACGTCCGCTGGCGCGGGAACTCGAGCAGCAGGAAGCCGAGCAGCGCCAGGCCGGCGAGATCGCCCACCCAGCCCAGTCCGGGCAGCAGCCCGGCAAGCGATCCGGCCCAGGCGAGCGCGTAGCAGCGGCTGCTGGACGCCAGGCCGGCGGCCGGCGCGAGCGGAGGGGCGGAGGCAAGGGACACAGGGCTGAGTTCCGGGCGGCGGCGGCAGGGGGCAGAGTTGCGGGTCGGCGCGCCTATCCTGCCGGGCGCGGCCGCGCGTGCCCAGGGGACAGATATCCAGGGGACAGACGCCCAAGGGACACTTACCTTGGACCTGCGCGCACCGCCCGCCCCGCAACGCCCCCTCTCCCTCCCTTCGCGGGAGAGGGTCGGGGTGAGGGTCCTCCCCGCCTCCGGCACCCGCGCCGCACCCCGCGCTGGACAGCCCCGCGCCGCACCGGCAGGGTCGCGGCCTTTCCCCTTTCCCGCAGGATCCCCATGCTCTTCGACCTCGCCGCGCTCGATGCGCAGAACGCCTACAAGCTGCTGGTCTCCACCGTCGTGCCGCGGCCGATCGCCTGGATCACCACCCAGGACATCGACGGCAGCGTGAACGCCGCACCGTTCTCGTTCTTCAACGCCGTCTCCGGCAACCCGCCGGTGGTCGCGATCGGCATCGGCGGGCGCGCGCCCGGCGACATCAAGGACACCGGCGGCAACATCCGCCGCACCGGTGAGTTCGTCGTGAACCTCGTCAGCGACGCGCTCGCCGAGAAGATGAACATCACCGCGATCGACTTCGACAAGAGCGTGAACGAGCTCGCCGAAGCCGGCCTGACCACCGCGCCATCCGCCAAGGTGCGCCCGCCGCGCATCGCCGAAAGCCCGGTGGCGCTGGAATGCGAGCGGCTGGTGATCGTCGACGTCGGCATCGACCGCTCGGTGGTGCTGGGCCGGGTGCTGGCGATCCATATCGCGGACGACTGCGTGCTCGATCCGGCACGGTGCTACGTCGATACGCACCGGCTCGACCTGATCGGACGCATGCACGGCGGCGGCTGGTACGCACGCACCCGCGACAGTTTCGACCTGCCGCGCATCCCGTTGGCCGACTGGCCGCAGCGCAAGGCCGCCGAGTGACCACAGCCCGCTGAAGGTTCGTCGTTTCATAAGGAAGGCCAAGGGAAGGCTCGGCCACCTGGCCTTCCTTTCGACGTCCCAAGGATTTCGACGGGCTGCGGCGCCCGTACCACACGCGACCGCAGAATCCTGGGCGCCCTGTCGCTCACCCGCATGTCCAACCGGCGGCTGCGCAAGGTGTTCGTGCCTGTCGAACTGCTGGTCGCCGCCAACATGCTGGCGCGCGGGTTCGGGCTGGGGCTGCGCGGGTCAGGGACAGGGGCCGCGGTCCGCGCCATCGACCGGAACCACCGCCATGGACAAGAATCACCTCTCCCGCTCGGCGGGAGAGGTCGGTTCGCGAAGCGAACCGGGTGAGGGTGCCGGGCGCCGTGCCCTCACCCGCCCCGCTGTGCGGGGCGACCTCTCCCAAAGCGCGGGAGAGGTGAAAGCGGTCACACCACCTTGCGCCCCCGCAACTCGGCGATCTCGGCCTCCGCGTAGCCCAACGCGCCCAGGATCGCATCCGTGTCGGCGCCGGCTTCCGGCGTGGCGCTGCGCACGCTCCAGGGCGTGCGCGACAGCTCGACCGGCTGGCCCACGACTTCGACATCGCCCAGCACCGGATGCGGCACGTGGCGGGTGATGTTCAGGTGCTGCACCTGCGGATCGGCGAACACCTCGTTCATCTTGTAGATCGGTCCGCAGGGCACGCCGGCCGCGTTCAGCGCCTCGATCCACGCGGCCGAAGGCCGCGTGCGGGTCACCGCGGCGATCGCCGCGTTCAACCGCGCCCGGTTCTTCGAGCGCGCCGCCCCGGTCGCGTAGTCGGGATCGGCGATCAGCTCCGGCGCCCCGATCGCCTGGCACAGCCTGGCGTAGATCTCGTTGCCGGCAGCGGCGATGTTGATGTGGCCGTCGGCGGTGGCGAACACCCCGGTCGGGATCGAGGTCGGGTGGTCGTTGCCCGCCTGCGGCGGCACCTCGTGACCGATCAGCCAGCGCGCGGCCTGGAAGTCGAGCATCGAGATCTGGGCTGCCAGCAGGTTGCTCTGCACCCACTGCCCCTCGCCCGACTGCTCGCGTTCCAGCAACGCGATCAGGATACCCATGGCGCAGAAAATACCCGCCGTGAGGTCGGCGACCGGGATCCCCACGCGCACCGGCCCCTGGCCGGGCAGGCCGGTGATCGACATCAGCCCGCCCATGCCCTGCGCGATCTGGTCGAACCCGGGCCGGTCGCGATACGGCCCGTCCTGCCCGAAGCCTGAGATCGAGGCGTAGACGAGCCGCTTGTTCAGCGCCCGCAGCGACTCGTAATCGATGCCGAGGCGGAATTTCACGTCCGGGCGGAAGTTCTCCACCAGCACGTCGGCCTCCGCGACCAGCTTGCGCAGGATCGCCGCACCCTCGGGGGCTTTCAGGTTCAGGGTCAGGCTGCGCTTGTTGCGGTGCAGGTTCTGGAAATCCGGCCCATGCCGTTCCCCGCCCAGGCCGCCGTCGCCGCTCCGGTGATTCGATCTTGATGACCGACGCCCCCCAGTCGGCGAGCTGGCGCACCGCGGTGGGTCCGGCGCGCACCCGGGTGAGGTCGAGCACCTTGAAGCGGGCCAACGGCCCGGCGGAGGCGGCGGCGGGAAAAGAGTGGGCGGGCGCGAACGCGCCGGCAGGCGGGGCCATGGCATCCTCCGATCGTGACGGGCGGCAGTCTCTTGCGCCGCAACGGTCCGGGCAAGAGCGCCCGGGGCCGTGCCCCGTCAACGTGCCCCCGTCAACGTGATCGGGACTTTGCCTCGGCGCCCGATCTTGTTACCGAATTGTGGCCGGCCGTCTGGTATCAATGACCGCTCCGATGCTAACTCCTATACAGGTGTTTCATCCCCCTTTGCCCCATCGCCGTTTGCCCCGTCGCCGCCACGACGGCACCCGCCCCGAAGAAGGCCCGCGACCCGATGCTTCTTTCCTCTGGCAAGGTTGCCACCATCCTGGTCGTGGACGACGATCCCGAGGTGCGTGAGATCGTGAGCGAAATTCTGGGCGATTTCGGCCATTCCGTCGTGGCGGCCGGCGGCGGGATCGAGGCGCTGCGGCTGCTCGACGAGACCCCCGGCATCGATCTCGTCATCACCGACGTACGCATGCCCGACATTTCGGGCCTGGAGCTTGCCGCGCGTGCCACGCGGGAGCGGCACGATCTCAAAGTTATTCTGATCTCCGGTTATTTCCTCGCCCAGGACACCGGGATCCGGGTGTTGCGCAAGCCGTTCCGGATGACCGAGCTGCAGGCCGCAGTGGAGGCCGAGCTCGCCGGCTGACGCCGGCCCCGCTGGCGCAGCCGGCCTAAAATAAACTCGCCGGCCCCGCCGGCCTGAAATAAGCCCGCCGGCGCAGCCGGCCAGAATGAACCCGCCGGCCTGGACCGCCTCCCCGCCCACCGCCTACCTTGCCGCTCCCCGACCGGGAGAGAAACGCATGATCCGTGCCCGTGCCGCGGTGCTGCGCCGGACTGGCGCGCCGCTGTCGATCGAGACGATCATGCTCGGCCCCCTCGCCCCGGGCGACGTGCTGGTGCGCGTCCGCGCCGCCGGCCTCTGCCATACCGACCTCGAAGCGATCGAGGGCCAGCTCGCCGTCCCGCTGCCTGCCGTGCTGGGGCATGAGGCGGCGGGCGAGATCGCGGCCCTCGGCGCCGGCGTGAGCGGGCTCGCCTGCGGCGATCATGTGGTGCTGTCGTGGAACCCGCATTGCGGGACCTGTTTCTACTGCGAGCAGGGCCAGCCGATCCTGTGCAGCCAGGCGCTCGGCAACGCCGCCCTGGGGTTCCATTTCGACGGCGCACCGCGGCTGTTCTGCGATGCCGGGACCGCGCCGCCGCGGCCGGTGCACCAGCTCATGTACCTCGGCGCCTTCGCCGAGTATTGCGTGGTCCCGGCGCACTGCGCGGTGCGCATCCCGCCCGGCCTGGGGTTCGACCAGGCGGCGCTGATCGGCTGCGGGGTGATGACCGGCGTCGGCGCGGCGACCCGGATCGTCGACCTGCGCTGGGGCGCGAGCGCGATGGTGATCGGCTGCGGCGCGGTCGGGCTGTCGGCGGTGCAGGGCTGCCGGCTCGCCGGCGCCGGCCATATCCTGGCCGTCGATCCGAGGCCGGCGCGCCGCGCGCTGGCGACCCGGCTCGGCGCCACCGCGACCGCCGACCCGGCTGCGGCGATCGCGCAAGCGCGCGCCGCCACTGCCGGGCGCGGCGCCGACGTGGTGATCGAGGCCGCCGGCGTGCCCGCCGGCTTCGCCCTGTCGGTCGAGGCGGTGCGCCCCGGCGGCCAGGTGGTCTGGCTCGGCAAGACCGCGGTCGACGCCCAGGTTCCGTTCCGCTGGGGCAGCCTGATGCAGGAGAAGCGGATCACCCGCAGCTCCTACGGCGGCGCCCGGCCGGCGCGGGATTTCCCGCTGCTGGCGCAGGCGGCGCTGGACGGGCGGCTCGACCTCGCGGCAATGATCTCCGCACGCATCGGGCTCGATGCGATCGATGACGGCTTCGCCGCACTCAAGCGCGGCGAGACGGTGCGCAGCGTGGTGATGTTCGACGACGCGCCTGCGGGGAAGGTTCGGGGATGAAACTCTATGAAGGCGGGCGCAGCCTGGACGGCGCGGTGGTAACGGTCGACGGCCGGCCGCTCGATCCGCGCTTCGACCTCGCGACATTCTGCCGCGCCGGCTTCGAATGGACCTACGCCGGCGAAGGGCCGCGGCAACTGGCGCTGGCGCTGCTCGCCGAGCATCTCGGCAACGGTGCGCAGGCGCTGGCGCTCGCCGAGCCGTTCATGCACGCGGTGGTGGCCGAGCTCGACAACGCCTGGCGCCTCACGAGCGCGGAGATCGATGCGGCGCTCGCCGCGCTGCCGGTGCGCTGATCGCGCGTCCCGCTTGGCGCGGACACGCGGCATCCCACATAATACTTCGGCTGTGTCCCGATCGAACGGGCCGGCAAGACTGTAACGACATGTAACGAGGCGGAGACATCAGGCGATGCGGAGTTTCATCCGGCGGTCCCCCGGCGCGCGGACACGCAACCCGGTCGCGCGCCGCTTGGCGCCGGCCGCGGCGCTCGGCACGGCGCTGGCGCTTGGTGCCTGCGCGGTGGCCCCGCCCACGGGCCCCACGGTGATGGCGCTACCGGGCAAGGGCAAGAGCTTCGACACCTTCCGCCAGGAGGACGCGAGCTGCCGGCAGTACGCCGAGCAGCAGATCGGCTACATGCAGCCGGCGCAGGCGGCGAACAACGCGGCGGTGGGCAGCGCCGTGGTGGGCACCGCGCTCGGCGCGGCGGCGGGGGCGGCGATCGGCTCGGTGAGCGGCAACATGGGCGCAGGTGCTGCGATCGGCGGGGCCGCCGGCCTGCTGGGCGGCAGCGCGATCGGTGCCGGCAACGCCCAGGCCAGCGCCGGCGATCTGCAGCGGCGCTACAACATCGCCTATACCCAGTGCATGTACTCGAGCGGCAATACCGTGGTCTCGCGCCCGCCCGGCTATGGCTACGGCTACGGTGGCGGCTACCCGGCGCCGGCCTACCCCTATCCGCCGCCGCCGTACGGGCCGTACCTACGGACCGGGCTATCCGCCGCCGGGCGTTTCGGTCGGGGTTGGCGGCTGGTATCGCTGACGGCGCGTGCCGCCGGCGGGTCGTGCTGCGGCACGCCCCGCCTCCTTCACCTCTCCCGCAGGGCGGGAGAGGTGGCACGCCGATCGTTCGCGCGATTGCCCTGTGCGGTGCGCGCATTGCGGTTGACTTGCCGGCGGCGCTTCGTCACCCTTCGCCACACGACAACAGAGTGCCGGCGGGACGTTTCCGCAACGGCACGCAAAGGCGGGGTGAACGAATGGGAAGGCGGCGCGGCACGTCGGGCTGCAGTGCGAACGGCGTTCGTCCTGCCCGCGGAGGCGGGAGGTGACCGCCGCCGCCGCGCCGCTGCTGTCCGTGCGCGACGTGGTGATGCGCTTCGGCGGTGTGGTGGCGCTCGGCGGCGTGTCGTTCGATGTCGCACCCAACCAGATCTGCGGGCTGATCGGACCCAACGGGTCGGGCAAGACCACCCTCTTCAACTGTATCAGCGGCATCTACCGCTACGCCGAGGGCGATATCGTCTTCGACGGCGCCTCACTCACCGGCGTGAAGCGGCATCGCATGGCCGGGCGCGGCATCGGGCGCACGTTCCAGAACGTCGCGCTGTTCCGCAGCCTGTCGGTGCGGGAGAACATCCTGGTCGGCGCGCACCACCTCGGCCGCAGCGGTTTCATCGCCAACGCGCTGCGCCTGCCGGTGGTGCGGACGGAGGAAGCCGCGGCGACCGAGCGGCTGGGCGCGCTGCTCGACCTGCTCGATCTCGCCGACGTCGCCGACACCCCGGCGGGCAGCCTGCCCTTTCCCACCCAGAAACGGGTGGAGATGGCGCGCGCGCTGATCGGCGCACCGAAACTGCTGCTGCTGGATGAGCCGGCCGGCGGCCTGAACCATGCCGAGGTCGACGAACTCGCCGCCCTGCTCGGCCGCATCCGCGGCCCGTTCAACCTCACGATCCTGCTGGTCGAGCATCACATGAGCCTGGTGATGCGCGTCTCCGAACAGGTCGTGGCGCTGGAATTCGGCCGCAAGATCGCCGACGGCACGCCCGCCGAGGTGCGCCGCGAACCCGAAGTGATCCGCGCCTATCTCGGCGAGACGGCGGAAGAGGAAGCGCATCATGCCGCCTCTGCTTGAGGCGCGCGGGCTCACCGCCGGCTACGGCGAAACCGACGTCCTGCACGGCATCGATTTCGCCGTCGAACAGGGCGGCGTCACCGCGCTGCTGGGCGCCAACGGCGCCGGCAAGACCACCACCCTGCGCGCGCTCTGCGGCATGATCCGCCGCGGCGGGGAGATCGCGTTCGGCGGCGCGCGCATCGACCGCGCCGCCACCGAGGACATCGTCCGCCGCGGCGTCGGCCACGTGCCGGACGGGCGCGGCACCTTCATGGAGCTGACGGTGGAGGAGAACCTCCGCCTCGGCGCCTACACCCGCCACGACCGCGCCGGGGTGGCGGCCGACATGGCACGGGTGTTCGACTATTTCCCGCGCCTCAAGGAACGGCTGCGCCAGCAGGCCGGCACCTTGTCGGGCGGCGAGCAGCAGATGCTGGCGATCGCGCGCGCGCTGCTGGTGAAACCGCGGCTGCTGCTGCTCGACGAACCGTCCTTCGGCCTGGCGCCGCTGATCGTGCGCGACATCTTCCACATCCTGCGCCGGATCAACACGGAAGAACGCATGAGCATCCTGGTGGTGGAACAGAACGCGAGCCTGGCGCTCGATCTCGCCGACCATGCCTACCTGCTGGAAACCGGGCGCATCGTCGTCTCCGGCACCGCCGAGGCGATCCGCCGGGACGAGGCGGTGCGGCGGTCGTATCTCGGCTACTGAAACGAAGGCGGCGCGCGATGAACGGACTGCTGCACCAGATCGCCTCCGGCATCGCGTCGGGGGCGATCTATGCCTCGGTCGCGCTGGCGCTGGTCATGATCTACCAGGCGACGCACCACGTGAACTTCGCCCAGGGCGAGATGGCGACCCTGTCCACCTTCGTCGCCCTGACCCTGATCCGCGCCGGCGTGCCGTTCTGGGGCGCGTTCGCCCTCACGATCCTGCTGTCCTTCGCGCTCGGCGTGGTAGTGGAACGGATCCTGATGCGGCCGATGATGAACGCGCCGGTGCTGTCCTCCGTCGGCGTGTTCATCGGGCTGCTGCTGGTGATCAACGCGCTGGACGGCTGGATCTTCGGTTTCACCATCAAATCCTTCCCCTCCCCGTTCCATGCCGCGCACCCGCTGCTGGGCGGCTACGTGTCGCCGCACGAGATCGGCGAAACGGGGCTCACCGTCCTCGTGCTGCTGCTGGTCTGGCTGTTCTTCCGCTTCACGACCTTGGGACTCGCGATGCGGGCGGCGGCGTACAACCCGGTCTCGGCGCGGCTGTGCGGGGTGCGCGTGAACCGCATGCTGGGGCTGGGCTGGGGCCTGGCGGCGGCGATCGGGGCGGCGGCGGGGATCATGGTGGCCCCCGTCGTGTTCCTCGATCCCAACATGATGTCGGGGATCTTGCTGTACGCCTTCGCCGGCGCCTTGCTGGGCGGGATCGACAACCCGCTGGGCGCGGTGATCGGCGGGTTCGTCGTCGGCGTGCTGGAAAACCTGTTCGGCGCCTACGTCGTCGGCACCGAGCTGAAACTGACCGTGGCGCTGATGATCATCGTCGCCGTGCTGCTGGCCAGGCCCGCCGGGCTGTTCGGCCGCGCGGTGCAGAGCAGGGTGTAGCGGATGAACGCAAACAGCATGCCGTCGCCCCGCCCCGGCGCGCCGGGCGATCTCGGTCCCGCACAGGCGCTGTGGATGGGCGCGTTCCTGGCGGTGATGGTGGGGCTCGCGTTCTTTGCCGATTCGTACCATCTGTTCCAGCTCACGATGGTGGTGGTCTACGCCGTCTCGGTGCTGGGGATGACCGTGCTCACCGGATACACCGGGCAGATTTCGCTGGGCCACGGCGCGTTCTTCGCCATCGGGTCGTATACCACCGCGATCCTGATGGCGAACTACAACTGGCCGTACTGGGCAACCTTGCCGGTGGCGGCGCTGGCCTCGGCGCTGGTCGGCTTCCTGATCGGGTTTCCGGCCCTGCGGCTGGGCGGATTGTATCTCGCCCTGACAACATTCGCGCTGGCCGTGTCGGTGCCGCAGATCCTGAAGGTGAACGCGCTGTCGGACCTCACCGGCGGCGTGCAAGGGCTGACGATGGACAAGCCGGACGCGCCGTTCGGCCTGCCGCTCACCGGCGATCAATGGATCTACCTGTTCTCGCTCGGCGTCGGCTGCGTCGTGTTCCTGCTCGCCTGGAACCTGACGCGCGGACGCACCGGGCGCGCCATGCTGGCCGTGCGCGAGCAGCCGGTGGCGGCGGAAGCCATGGGCGTCGGGCTCGCCGCGCTGAAAACCCGCACCTTCGCCGTCAGCGCCATGATCACCGGCATCGGCGGCGCGCTGAGCTCGATCGCGGTGCAGTTCGTCGCCCCCGACAGCTTCAACTTCTTCCTCTCCATCACCCTGTTCGTGGGGCTGGTCGTGGGCGGGGTGGATTCGATCCCCGGCGCGCTGTTCGGCGGCGCGTTCATCGAGTTCATCCCGAACATCGCCAACGACATCTCCAAGGCCGCGCCGGGGGCGATCTACGGGGCGATCCTGATCGGGTTCATGTTCGTCCTGCCGCGCGGGGTGGGAGGCGCGGTGGTCGGGCTGATCCGCCGGCTGCGCGACCGCGGCGGGCGATCCCGGCTCGCGCGCGCGCCGGCAGGGGAATAGAGGGGCGGCGGGGCCCCCGGGCCGGCACGCACGCGGGCCTGCACGTCACCTATCGGCGGTTGACGCGCAGCCTCGGCCGCGCCGAGGTTGGGGGCATGCTGACGTGGTTTGAATCCCTCCTCGACCCCACCGCCAGGACCCCGTCGGAGCCGCCGACGGAGAGTTCGGGGCGGTTCTACTGGCACTTCGCGCGCCAGGCCGGCTGGTCGGTGGCCGCCTTGTTCGCCGCCGGGCTGGTGGCGGCGATGCTGGACATCACCATCCCGCTGTTCATCGGCCGGGTCGTGGGGCTTGTGTCGCGCATCCCGCCGCATCTGCTGTTCGCCACCGCCGGATGGCAGTTCGCCGGGATGGCCCTGGTGCTGCTGGTGCTGCGGCCGGCGGCGCAGCTCGCACAATACATTGTGACCAACCAGGTGATCAATCCGGGCGTCACCAACATGATCCGGTGGCAGAACCACTGGCATGTGGTGCGGCAGAGCTGGTCGTTCTTCCAGAGCGATTTCGCCGGCCGGATCGCCAACCGGGTGATCCAGACCGGGCCGGCGCTGCGCGAGAGCATCGTCGCCGCGACCAACGCCGTCTGGTACATCCTGGTTTATGGAACCAGCGCCATCGGGCTGCTGTCGGCGGCCGACTGGCGGCTGACGTTGCCGTTCATCGGCTGGTTCGCCGCCTATGCGGTGCTGCTGGCGGCGTTCGTGCCGCGCCTGCGGGAACGTTCGCGCGCGGTGTCCGAAGCGCGGTCGAGCCTGACGGGGCGGATCGTGGACAGCTACACCAACATCCTCACCGTCAAGCTGTTCGCGCGCGCCCGCGACGAGGATGCGTTCGTGCGCGACGCGGTCGATCACCACACCGCGGCGATGCGCCGGCAGAGCCGGCTGGCGACCGCGCTCACGTTCACTCTCGCGCTGATGAACGCGTGCCTGCTGGCCGCGACGGGGCTGATCTCCATCCTGCTGTTCCGCGCCGGCCACATCGCGGTCGGCACCGTCGCCACCGCGCTGCCGATGGCCTGGCAGATCGCCAACATGGCCGGCTGGGTGGCGCAGAACGTCACCAGCATCTTCGAGAACGTCGGCGTCGTGCAGGACGGCATGCGCTCGATCGCGGTGCCGCGGCAGATGCCGGACCCGCCCGGCGCGCGCGCGCTGATCGTCACCGCCGGCGCCATTCGTTTCGAGCATGTGGAGTTCGACTACGGCCGCGCGCGCGGGGTGCCGGTGCTGCACGACATCGACCTGGCGATCGCGCCGGGCGAGCGGGTCGGCCTGGTCGGCCCGTCAGGGGCGGGGAAGTCGACGCTCGTGAATTCTTCTGCTGCATTTCTACGATCCCGCCGGCGGGCGCATCCTGATCGACGGCCAGGACATCGCCGGCGTGACGCAGGAAAGCCTGCGCGGGCAGATCGCGATGGTCACGCAAGATACCTCCCTGCTGCACCGCACGATCCGCGAGAACATCGCCTACGGCCGGCCCGACGCGACCGAGGCGATGATCGAGGACGCGGCGCGGCGGGCGGAAGCGCACGACTTCATCCTGGGGCTGGAGGACTGGCACGGCCGCAGCGGCTATGATGCGCATGTGGGCGAGCGCGGGGTGAAGCTGTCCGGCGGCCAGCGCCAGCGGATCGCGATCGCGCGCGTGATCCTGAAGAACGCGCCGATCCTGGTGCTGGACGAGGCGACCTCGGCGCTCGATTCTGGAGATCGAGGCGGCGATCCAGGGCCAGTTGGACGTGCTGATGGAGGGGCGGACGGTGATTGCGATCGCGCACCGGCTGTCGACGATCGCGCGCATGGACCGGCTGGTGGTGCTGGACCAGGGGCGCGTGTGCGAGACGGGTACGCATGCGGCGCTGCTGCAGGCGGGCGGGATCTACGCGCGGCTGTGGCGGCGGCAGTCGGGCGGGTTCCTCGAAGGGGACGGGCGGCGGGCGCAGCCGGCGGCGACGCTGGCTTGAAGAGAGAGGGCGGTCTGAGGGTCGCGGTCAGGCGCCAAGCACCGCGATGCCCGCCGCCGTCGCCGCCGACCGCAGCGCCCGGTCCATCGTAGCGAGCGGGAGGCCGCGGCGCCGGGCCAGTTCCAGGTAGGCGGCGTCGTAGACGGACAGGCGGAAGCGGTCGGCCAGGGCCAGGGTTTCGCCCCAGGCCTGAGCGTCGGTTTCCGCATCGATCGCGATGTCCATGTGCGCAAGATCGGCCAGCGCCGCATCGCGGTACGCCGCGTCGATCCGCCCGCGGCGGATCCCCATTTGCAGACCGTTGGCGACCTCGAGCCGCCACAGCGACGGCACGAAGGCGCGCGCGGCAGCCACCAGAGCGAAGATGTGGCGGGCGGCGGGGCCGACCTCGTCCTGGAATATCCAGGCGAGGGTGGCGGAGCCGTCCAGCACCAGGCTCATCGCCGGCCTTCGTCGCGCCAGGCGAGGAGTTCTTCCAGGGTCACCTTCAGCTTCGCCTGTTCCGCGCGGTCGCGGATGCGCTGGATCGCCGCGCGTGCGGCTTCGCGGTCGAAGGGCGGGGCGGCGGGGACCAGGCGGGCGACGGGCTTGCCGTGGCGGGTGATGAGGGTTTCCTCGCCGCGTTCGGCGGCGTCGAGGAGGCGGCCGAGGTGGTTCTTGGCTTCGAAGGCGCCGATGGTGGTCATGGCGGAACCTTGGGCTTAAGCTGGCTTAAGCCGGATTATAGACGGCATGGTGCTCAAGACAAGCTGGCCCGGCGGCGATCGGCCGGGCGATGGCGGGACGACGAGGCGTGTCGTTGCGCGAACGCGCGTGGCGGGGACGGTGGCTCGGTCGTGGGCGCATCCGGCCTTTCGGTTCTTGCGTCTGGTGGGCGTTCGGGTCTTTGCGATGACGGTTCCGGGGGGACGGCGGCCACGGATTTAACACAGAGGCCGCCGAGGAAGATTGAGGTCACAGAGGGCGCGTCGTCAGTCCCGGTCTGCGTCGGGTCCCTTGCGGCGGCAGCGGCGGGCGGATGCTCGGGATACCCCGGCGGCACCAGCGCCGCGCACACGATCCCCATCCCCTAACGCGGCATGAACGGCGAACGTACATCCCGCCCCGGCCGCCGACCCGAGTTGTACAAGCGTTCAGCCCGTTCCGGCCCTTCCAACGGCCTCTTGTACAACACGTCCGCCCCCTACCGCCCCCCCTCCACCAGCGCCGCGATCGCCCGCGGGTCCGCCTGCTCCATCACCCGGCGCGCGAACCGCACGCACTCCTCGATCCGCATCCCCCGCACCGCCTGCTTCACCCTTGGCACCGCCGCCGCGTTCATCGAGAACGACCGCAGCCCCAGCCCCAGCAGCAGCGACGTCAGCCGCGGATCGGCCGCCATCTCCCCGCAGACGGACACCGGCCGGTGCATGCGCAGCGCCGCCTCCACCGAGAACTGCACCAGGCGCAGCACCGCCGGGTGCAGCGGGTCATAGAGCGCCGCGACCTCGCTCTCCCCCCGATCCACGGCCAAAGTGTAGGCGGTCAGGTCATTGGTCCCGATCGCCAGGAAATCCGCCTCCAGGGCCAGCGCGTCGGCCGACAGCGCCGCCCCCGGGGTCTCGACCATGATCCCGAGCGGGGGCAGCCGCTCGGGGATGCGCTCGCCGCGCCGGCGCAGCCGCCGCGCCACCCGCTCGTAGACCTCGCGCGCCGCCTGCACCTCCGCGACCGTCGTCACCATCGGCAGCATCACCCGCGCCGGCCCGGCGACCGCGGCGCGCAGGATGGCGGCGAGCTGGGTCTCGAACAGCTCCGGCTGGCGCAGCAGCAGGCGGATGCCGCGCAGGCCCAACGCGGGGTTGGTATCGGCGATTTCCGGCACGATCCCGGCGGCCGACAGCGCCTCGATCTCCTTCTCCCCGCCCCAGTCGAGCACCCGGAAGGTCACCGGTGCCCCGCCCATCGCCTCGATCACGCCGCGGTAGAACTCGGCCTGGGTGTCCTCGTCGGGCACCGTCTCGCGGTTCATGAACAGGAATTCGGTGCGCAGCAGGCCGATGCCGAAGGCGCCCGATTGCTGGATCAGCGGCAGTTCGAGCGGCAGTTCCAGGTTGGCGGCAAGCTCGACCTGGGTGCCGTCCAGGGTCTCGGCCGGCAGGCGGCGGAGCTTGGCGAAGCGCTGGCGCTCGCGGGCGAACGCGCCCACCGCGCGGCGCGCGGCAACCAGGCGCGCGGGGGACGGGTTCAGCACCACGGTGCCGGCGCCGCCGTCCACCACCGCCACATCGCCCGGCCGCGCGTGCGCCAGCAGCCCCGGCACACCGAGCACTGCCGGCACGCCGAGCGCGCGCAGCATCACGGCGGTATGCCCGTCCGCGCCGCCTTCCTCGGTCGCCACCCCGGCCAGCCGCGAGGGGTCGAGCAGCGCCGCGTCGGCCGGCCGCAGCGCCTCGCAGACCAGCACCGCGCCTTCGGGCAGGCCCGCGAAACTCTGGAACGGCGCGCGGGTGAGGTTGCGGACCAGGCGGCGGGCGATCTCGCCCACCTCGTCGGCGCGGCGGCGCAGCCCGGCGCGGTCCTCGGCCGAGGCGCCGGGTTCGGCCTGGGCCATGATGGCGGCGCCGATCTCCTCGGCCTCGCGCAGCACGGCGGCCTCGGCCGATTGCAGCCCCTCGGCGATGCGCCGGCGGGCGCCGCGGATCAGGCGGGAAGCGCCGAGCATGCGCAGATAGGCTTCGATCAGCGGCGCGATTTCCGCCTGGCTGTCCTCCGGCAGCACCGCGAGGCGGATCTTGAGCTTGAGCAACTGCTTGCGCGACTGCGCGATCGCCGCATCGAGCCGCGCGCCTTCGGCCGGCGCGTCCGCGGCCTGGATCTTGGTGCGGCCGATCTCGGGGGTCGGTTCGGCGGTGCCGAACACCGCGCCGATGGCAACGCCGGGGGAGACGGGAATGCCGTAGAACGCCGCCTCCACCCGGTCGGGGGCACGCGTGAGCCGGCCGGGGAGGCGCTGGTGCTGTGGCGGGGGCGGGTCAGTCCTGCTCATCGAAGCCGGATTCGATGAGCGCCGTCAGCGCGTCAAGCGCCTCGCGCGCGTCCCAGCCCTCGGCGCGCAGATCGAGCGCGGTGCCCGGCCCGGCGCCCAGCATCATCAGCCCCATGATGGAGCGGGCGGAGACGCTCTGGCCGTTGTACTCGACGTCGATCGCCGCGCCGAAGCGCTCCGCCGCGTTGACCAGCTTGGCGGCGGCCCGGGCATGCAGGCCGCGCCGGTTCGGCACGACCACCCGGCGGGTGAGCACCACCGCGTCAGACGCTTCGCCCGCGACGCCAGGGGCGTCGGCAGGGGCGGTGCCCGCAAGACCGGCTTCGGAGGGCGCGGTGCCGCCGGGGGAAGTATCGGCGGGGGAGGTATCGGCGGGGCCGGCGGCGGAGGGCTCGGTGGCGGGGGGATCCTCCGCCCCGTCCCGCTCGCTCACCGGCAGGTCCCGTTGCCCGGGGTGCCGTTCGGCTTCACCCCGTCCGCTTTCGCCCCGTGCAGCACGTGGGACGCGGCGGCGATGTATTTGCGCCCCGCATCCTCGGCGCAGGTGACAGCGTCCGCCAGTGGCTGGTTGGATCGCACCTTCGCGAGCTTGACCAGCATCGGCAGGTTCACCCCGGCGATGACGTCGATTCCCTTGCGTTCCATCATCGAAATCGCAAGGTTGGAAGGCGTACCGCCGAACATATCTGTCAACAGCACGACCCCGTCGCCGGTGTCGCAGCGGGTGATGCAGCGCTCGATCTCGGCACGACGATTTTCCATGTCGTCGTCCGGGCCGATGCAGACAGTGTCGACGTTGCGTTGCGTACCGACAACGTGTTCCATGGCCGCGCGCAGTTCGTCCGCGAGCTTGCCGTGGGTCACCAGGACCATGCCGATCATGGAATGCGGCAGCGGGTCCGCGGTGAAGCGAGTGATCGAAGGATCATGTGGTCCAGTCCCTTTCAGGCCTCCTGCGCCTGCATCGGCGCGGGGAAATCGCCCGCGCCGTTCCCCAGTTCAGTCCCGCCCGGGGCTACCGGTCGGTCGGTCAGATAGGCGCTCGCATGGCCCTCCCGGGCCAGTTCGCGATGCGCGACGTGCAGGCGCCAGTCCGTCTCCGCTCCGCCGGAAGCCACGCGGTCTGCCAGGAACGCGGCGAGCCGTTCAATAATATAGACTGAGCGGTGTCGTCCCCCCGTGCACCCTACCGCAAGGGTGACATATTTTTTGCCCTCTTGCACGAAGCGAGGCAAGAGCAGGTCAAGCAGCCCTCCCACCTGGCTCAGGAATGGCGCGCAGGCAGGATCGGCCGCAACGTAGGCACCCACCGCGGGATCGAGCCCGGTGCCGGGGCGCAAGCCCGGATCGTAGTGCGGATTGCGCAGGAAGCGAGCGTCGAGCACGAGATCGGCATCGCGCGGCAAGCCTTGCGGGTAGGCAAAGGAGACCAGGGTCACCACCAGCCGCGGCGGCGGCTGGTCGGAGCCGAAATGCCGCTCGACCAGCCGGCGCATGGCCGGCAGCGGCAGGTCGGAGGTATCGATCACGAGATCGGCCGCATCGCGCAGCGGCGCGGTCAGCGCCCGCTCCTCGGCGATGCCGTCGGCGACGCGGCCTTCCGGGGCGAGCGGATGGCGCCGGCGGGTCTCCGTATAGCGGCGCAGCAGTACCGCCTCCTCCGCCCAGACATACACAAGTTCGGGACTGAGCCCGGCCTCGGCGTGCAGCCGGTCGAGCGCGGCGAGCAGGTCGGCGGCAGCGAAATCCTGGCTGCGGACGTCGATGCCGACCGCCAGGCGGCGGTCGGTGCGGCGCACCGTCTCTTCCAGCATCGGCAGCGGCGGATTGTCGATCGCGGCGTAGCCGAGGTCTTCCAGCGCGTGCAGCACGGAGGCCTTGCCGCCGCCCGAAAGGCCCGTGACGAGCACGAGGCGGCGGGCGGCGGTCCGGGTGGCACCGGCCGGCTCCGTCGCCGCAGGTGACGTCCCGGGTGCGGCGGAAGCCGAGGCTGCCACCTCCCCGGGTGCGGCGGGCGACACCGTCCGGCCGGTGTCCCGCGGCCCGCTCATGCCGCGAACGCTCCCGCCACCTGGCTCACCCGCCCCAGCGCGCAGTCGAGCGCCAGGGCCACCACCTCCGGCGCCGAGGCCGCGCGCGGGTCGACCGTCACCACCGGCACGTCGAGACCGGCCGCCATGCGCGGCGCCGGCATCCGCTCCGGCGGCGCCAGCTCCACCGCCAGGGCCACGGGCGCGGACGCCACATGGTCGAGCCGCACGATCCCCAACCCGCGCACCTCCAGAAGCCCGGCGAGCGCCGGCGGCGGACGGGCCTGGCCGGCCTCGATCATCACCCGGTCGTCGGCGACCAGGGCGAAGCCGCGCGCCAGCAGGCGCAACGCAAGATCCGACTTGCCCGCCCCCGGCGGGCCGAGCAGCAGCACCGCGGCGCCGTCGCGACAGACGCAACTGGCATGGAGCGAGCCGGGCGGTTCTGCTGGAGGGTTCATGGCACCCCAGTCTGATCCGTCGCGCCGCGGAGCGAAAGCGCCGCCCGGCGTGAGCCGGGTCGCCTGACTTGTCGCCGTCCGCACCCCATGTCAGCCTCCGCCCGGCCATGACCAGCCGCCCCGCCATTGCCGCCGCCGCCCGCCGGCTGATCCCGGTGATCCGTCATACCCCGATCCTGCGCATCAGCGGGGCCGAGTTCGGCCTCGCAGGGCCGCCGTCGCCGCACCTGACGCTGAAACTTGAGCTTCTGCAACATACCGGCAGTTTCAAACCGCGTGGGGCGTTCAACCATCTGCTGGCGGCGCGGGCGGCCGGCGGGTCCGGGGCCGATCCGGAGCGTGCGGGGGTCATTGCCGCCTCGGGCGGCAACCACGGCGCGGCGGTGGCGTTCGCGGCCCGGGCGCTCGGCATGGCGGCGGAGATTTTCGTGCCCGCAACGACGCCGGCGGCGAAACGGGCGCGCATCGAAAGCTACGGCGCGCGGCTGGTGCCGGTGGGGGCGGACTACGCCGCCGCCTTCGCTGCCAGCCAGGCGCGCCAGGCGGTGACCGGCGCGCTGTCCGTGCACGCCTACGACGACCCCGAGGTGATCGCCGGCCAGGGCACGGTCGGGCGGGAGTTCGAGCAGGACGCGCCGGAGCTGACCCATGTCCTGGTCGCAGCCGGGGGCGGCGGCCTGCTCGCCGGCATCGCCGCCTGGTACGCCGGGAGCGCGCAGGTGATCGGGGTGGAACCCGAAACCTGCCCCACCCTGCACGCCGCGCGGGCCGCCGGCCACCCGGTGCCGGTGGCGACCAGCGGCCTCGCCGCCGACAGCCTGGGCGCGCGCCAGGCGGGGGCGCACGTCTTTCCGCTGGTGGCGGCGCATGTCGCGGCGCTGGTGCTGGTACCGGATGACGCGATCGACGCCGCGCGGCGGCTGCTGTGGGACCGGACGCGGGTGCTGGCCGAGCCAGGCGGAGCGACCGCGCTCGCCGCCCTGCTGTGCGGGGCGTTCGTGCCGCCGGAGGGGGCACGGGTCGGCGTGGTGGTGTGCGGAGGGAATACGGGGGCGGTGCCGGGCTGAGGCCGGGGCTCAGAGCGCTAAAAAGAAATCGAACTTGTGAATGAATGCCCGTTGAAAATGCCCGGGTTTCCGGGCGATTTCGGCGGAAGACGGGCATTCGTTCACAAACTCTCAGGAGTTTGGAAACGGTGTGAACCGGCCATCCGATCGGTCCTGACCGATGCCTGATCGTCGGCATGCTTTGGATAGGCCGGTCCGGTCGCTGCCCCTCCATCTGTTTCCTCTGCTCGTTCACGCCGCGCAGGCTGGAAGATAGCTTCCTGGGGCGCCGTTTCCGCCTGGCCTGACCGGTACGATCCCGAACCAGCTCGCAATGTCCGTCTCACTCCGTGCGGTCCGGTCCTCAGGGCCGGCTCGTCGTGCGCGACATCGCCTCAGGCAGCATCATCACAGGCGCCGAGGACGTCGACCTCGCCGGGCGGCGGCGGATATGAAGGTCCCACCCGATCGTCCCGCGTGCACGCCCCTCCCGAACGCGCTATAGGCATGATCGAGGAGCCACGCATGGACAGCAGGTCGACGTGACCATCCTGATCGAGCCCGAAGCCGCCGCGGCGCTCGCCGACGCGCGCCATCGCGCCGCCGTCGGCCGGCTGGTCAGCCGCGTGCTCCGTCCGCATGCCGGACCAAGCCCCCTCGGCCAGGCCATCGCCGCACTGAAGACCGAAGCGCGGGCGGCAGGCCTGACCGACGCAGGCATCGATGCCGAACGCGCGGCCTCCAACGCCGAGTGTCGCGACCGCCACGCCGTCGGTTGATCGTTTTCGCTCTTATTGCGAAATCCTGTTGGTGAGCAGCCAGACAGAAGAAGGATTTAACGCAAATGCACGCAAATGGGCGCAGATACACGCAAATGGACCGAGCGGAACGGCCCGCCGGCGGCACAGGCCCGCGGCAGCAGCATACGCTGCCGCACGGGATTGGGAGGAATCGCTGAAACGGCACGCGGCATCTGCGTGTATCTGCGCCCATTTGCGTGCATTTGCGTTTTGATCTTCCTTGCTTCCTTGCGGGGCCGCGGGGCGTCGGCCGCCGCATTCGGCCTGCCGCCGTGAATCCAACGCTCCCCAGCCTGCAACAGACTTTGCGATAAGCGCGATCGTTTTCGACGCCTCGGCCCTGGTCAGCGCCGCCCCACCCGTTCCGATCGGTCCACAAAGGCATCCCCCATGAGCTTCGTCCGCCTCGACATCGCCCCCACCGGCATCGCTACTGCCACCCTCAACCGTCCTGAAGTCGGCAACGCCTATAACGAGGACCTGCTCGACGAACTCATCGCCGGCCTCACCCGGCTCGCGCCCGACCCGGCGATCCGCGCCCTCGTCCTGCGCGGCGCCGGCAAGCATTTCCAGGCCGGTGCGGACATCGGCTGGCTCGGCCAGGCCACCGAATATCCACCGGAGCGGAACTACAAAGCTTCCATGGCCACCACCCGGGCGATGCAGCTCCTGAACGAATTCCCCCACCCCACCATCGCCGTCGTGCACGGCGCCTGCTTCGGCGGCGGCGCCGGCATGGTCTGCTGCGTCGACGTCGCGCTCGCCACGCCGGACGCGCTCTTCGGGCTGACGGAGGTCCGGGTCGGCGTCGCCCCCACCCCGATCTCCACCCACATGGTCCACGCCATCGGCCTGCGCCACACCCGCCGCTACGCGCTGACCGGCGAACGCTTCGACGCCGCCGAGGCGCGCCGCATCGGCCTGGTGCACGAGGTCGTGCCGGCGGAGGCGATGGAGACGAAGCTCGCCGCCGTGCTGGACGCGATCCTGCTCGGCGCGCCCGGCGCGATCACGATGACCAAGCGCTCGTTCCTCGGCGCCAACGGACTGCTGCTGGACGAACGCGCAATGACCCTGCTCGCCCACGAAAGCTGGACCCAGCGCGCCACCGAAGAAGCCCGGGAAGGCACCACCGCATTCCGCGACAAGCGCCGGCCCGGTTGGTACCACCCGCCCGGCTGACCCGCGCGGCCCACGGACCGCACCGGACCGACCGCCCGCCATGGCCGCGCCCCAACCCTGTCCACCGCCACCAGCCGACGCGCGGCGCTTGCAGCGACCTCGGACCGGCGCACAGTAACGCCCGACGATCCGACGGAGACGGAACACCGATGGAACCGGCAAACGACAAGATCCTGGGCGTGCTCGGCGGCATGGGCCCGCTCGCCAGCGCCCAGTTCATGCTGCGCCTCACCCTGCTCACCCCGGCCGAGCGCGACCAGGACCACATCCCCGCCGTGCTCTGGTCCGACCCGCGCGTACCCGACCGCACCCAAGGCCGGCAAGGCGCCGGCCCGGACCCGCTGCCCTGGTTGCTCCGCGGCATCGCCGGCCTGCGCCAGGCCGGCTGCGCCGCCATCGCCATCCCCTGCAACACCGCCCACGGCTGGTACGAGGACATGGCCGCCGCCGCCGGCTGCCCCATCCTGCACATCGTGGACGCCGCCGCCGCCGACCTCCGCCGCGCCCACATCCCCCCAGGCAAGATCGGCGTGATGGGAACCGCCGCCACCCTGGCCATGAACCTCTACCAGGACCGCCTCGGCACGCAGGGCTGGGACTGCCTGATCCCGCCCGCCGAGCACATGCAACGCCTCGTCAGCCCCGCCATCGCCCTGGTCAAAGCCAACCGCGTGCAGGAAGCCTACGAACCGCTCGCCGAAGCCGCACGAGGCCTGGCAGCCCGTGGCGCCCGCGCCGTGGTGCTCGGATGCACGGAAATTCCGCTCGGCCTCGCCGCCGGCCCGAGCGACACACTCGGCGCCCCCCTCATCGACACCATCGACGCCCTCGCCCGCGCGGCGATCTTGTGGGCGCGGAGCTGACCCTTCGAAAGCAAGGCCAAGGGGCTCTGCCCCCTGGACCCCCACCAGGGGACGACTGTCCCCTGGTGGGGGTCCAGGGGGCGAAGCCCCTTGGCCTTGCTATCGAACGGTCAGCTCAGTCCTGCCGATAGTTCGGCGCTTCGCGGGTGACCGCGACGTCGTGGACGTGGCTTTCGCGCAGGCCGGCGCCCGTGACGCGGCGGAAGCGGGCCTGGCGTTGCAGGTCCGGAATGGTGGCGCTGCCGGTGTAGCCCATGCCGGCGCGCACGCCGCCCACCAGTTGGTGCACCACCGCGGCGACCGGGCCTTTGTAGCCGACGCGGCCCTCCACCCCTTCGGGCACCAGTTTCAACTGGTCCTTGATGTCCTGCTGGAAATAGCGGTCGGCCGAGCCGCGCGCCATGGCGCCGAGGCTGCCCATGCCCCGGTAGGATTTGTAGGAGCGCCCCTGATACAGGAACACCTCGCCCGGCGCCTCGTCGGTGCCGGCGAGCAGGCTGCCGATCATCACGCACTCGGCGCCGGCGGCGATCGCCTTGACGATGTCGCCCGAGGTGCGCATGCCGCCGTCGGCGATCGCCCGGCACGCCGCGTTCGCGGCAGGCCGCGGCGGTCTCCAGCACCGCGGAGAACTGCGGCACGCCGACCCCGGCCACCACGCGCGTCGTGCAGATGCTGCCCGGGCCGATGCCGATCTTCACCGCGTCCGCCCCGGCCTCGATCAGCGCCAGCGCGCCCTCCGGGGTCGCCACGTTGCCGGCGATCACCTGGACGGCATTGGACAGCACGCTTGATCGCCGCCACCGCGGCGAGCACTCCGGCGGAATGGCCGTGCGCGGTATCGACCACGATCACGTCGACCCCGGCGCCGATCAGCGCACGGGCGCGCAGCTCCCCGTCCGGCCCGACCCCGGTGGCCGCGGCGACGCGCAGCCGGCCCATGGCGTCCTTGTTGGCGAGCGGGTGCGCCTGCGCCTTGTCCATGTCCTTGACGGTGATCAGGCCGACGCAGCGATAGGCCTCGTCGACCACCAGCAGCTTCTCGATGCGATGGCGGTGCAGCAGGCGGCGGGCCTCCTCCGGGTCCGACGTCGCCGGTGACGGTGACCAGGTTCTCCCGCGTCATCAGCTCGTAGACGCGCAAGCTGGGGTCGGTGGCGAAGCGGACGTCGCGGTTGGTGAGAATGCCGACCAGCCGGCCGGTGTCGCGCTCCACCACCGGGACGCCGCTGATGTGATGGGCGGCCATCAGCGCGCTGGGCGTCGGCGAGGGTCTGGTCGGGGTGGATGGTGAGCGGGTTCACCACCATGCCCGATTCGAACTTCTTCACCTGGCGCACCTGGGCGGCCTGCTCCTCGGGCGTCGAGGTTCTTGTGGATCACGCCGATGCCGCCGAGCTGGGCCATGGCGATCGCCATGGCGCTCTCGGTGACGGTGTCCATGGCCGCCGAGATCAGCGGGATGTTCAGGGCGATTTCACGGGTGAGCCGGGTGCGCGTGTCGGTCGCGCCGGGCAGGACCTCGGAGTAGCCGGGCACCAGCAGCACATCGTCGAAGGCCAAAGCCTCCTCGATGTGCCGGGTCGATGGGGAGGGGGAGGTGTCGAATGCCATGGCCGGGCGCGCCTTTCCGTACCTTGGCGGCCCCCCTTAGGGCCAAGCGCGGAGCGGCGCAAGCGCATCGGAACGACACAGGGCAATTCGGAGGCCAGCTATGCACAGGGGAGGCAGGGCAGTCGCTCGAACGTCCGGCGTCGTCCCCTTGTATCTCGAATATCTGCGAGAACCGCTTCGGGCCGGCGGGGCAGCCGCCCTGGCGGGGGGAGGAGCCCGTTGTCACCGCGGGAGCACCCCGAGGGAGAGCCCGGGGCCTCCCCGCCCTCTTCACAACCCGCACGGTTGCAGGGTCCTGCGAGACCGTATCTGCAAGGAAGGGATCGGAAGATGAGCGGAACTCCACGCTATGGAGGGATCGATGTCAGCAAGCTTTGGCTTGATGTCGCGGTATGGCCGGGGGCGGCGCAGGCACGGTTTGCCTCCGACCCGCCCGGCCTGGCGGCGCTGGCCGCCTGGCCGGGGGGAGCGGGGGGTGGGCCGGGTCGGCCCGGAGGCCTCCGGCGGCTACGAACGGGGTGTGATGGATGGCCTGGCGGGCGGCGGGATCGAGGTCTGCCGCTGCAACGCGTTGCAGGTGCGCCGGTTTGCGCAGGCGCAGGGCCGGCACGCCAAGAACGACCGGGCGGATGCGCGGGTGATGGCGCGGTTCACCGCGACCATGATCGATACCGTGCCGGCGCTGCGTCGGTGCGAGCTTGACCCGCTGGTCGAACACCTGGCGCTGCGGCGGCGCCTGGTCGGCTGGATCGGCGACTGCGCCAACCAGTTGGAGCCGCTGCGCACGCCCGCGCTGCGCCGGCAGGTCCTGCGGACGCAAGCCGGCTTCGAGCGCCAACGGAAGGCGCTCGATGCCAAGCTGGCGGCGCTGATCGAAGCGAGCGCGGACTGGCGCGAGCGCGCCCGCGCCCCGGGCCGCGCTTGCCTGACCGCCATCCCTTGGTTCGACCGCAGCGACCATCCCTTCGTCCCGACCCGCCGACAGCCAGGCCTCGGCGCGCAGGGGCACACTCGACCAGGCGAACGCGAAAAAGGCGAAACAAAAAACACGGTTGCTCTCCCGTTTGTGGGCTTGGGCCGCGAAGCGGACCAAGGTCGCCGCGCGCGGCACGGCGGGTGAGGGCGCGCGGCACGGGTCCCTCACCCGGTTCGCTGCGCGAACCGACCTCTCCCGCAAGCGGGAGAGGTGAAGAAGGCGCTGTCGCGCCAACTCTCTTGTTCGAGCGATTGCCCTGGCAGAGCGCTCCTGGCCTTGCTAGCGGGTACCGACCAATTCGGCGGTGGGTGCGTCGCACGGCGTCGTGGCGTAATCTCCCGCGCAAAGGGAGCACGTCCCAAAGGGAGCACGTCCATGGCCAATCCTGCGTATCTCACCGGTCTCGACCGCAACCGGGCGAATTACACCCCGCTCAACCCGGTGACGTTCCTGGAGCGCGCCGCGGCGGTCCATCCCGACCGCCTCGCCGTCGTGCATGGGGCGATACGGCACACGTGGCGGGAGACGTACGACCGCTGCCGCCGGCTCGCCTCGGCGCTGGCGCGGCGCGGCATCGGCCGCGGCGACACGGTCGCGGTGCTGGCGCCCAACGTGCCCGCGATCTACGAGGCGCATTTCGGCGTGCCGATGCTGGGCGCGGTGCTGAACACGCTCAATACCAGGCTCGATGCCGAAACCATCGCCTTCATGCTGCGCCATGGCGACGCGCGCGTGCTGATCGCCGACCGCGAGTTCTCCCCCACGATCGCCCGCGCGCTCGCGCTGCTCGACGACAAGCCGTTGCTGATCGACATCGACGATCCGGAGGCTGCGGGCGGCGAGTTGCTCGGGGCGATGACCTACGAAGCGTTCCTGGCGGGCGGCGATCCGGCGCACGCGTGGGAGAACCCACCCGACGAGTGGGATGCGATCGCGCTCAATTACACCTCCGGCACGACCGGCGATCCCAAGGGCGTGGTCACCCACTATCGCGGCGCCTATCTGAACGCGCTCAGCAACATCGTCGGCTGGGACATGCCGCATCATGCGGTGTATCTCTGGACCCTGCCGATGTTCCATTGCAACGGCTGGTGCTTCCCCTGGACCATGGCGGAACGCGCCGGCACCAACGTCTGCCTGCGCAAGGTCGAAGGTGCAGCGATCTGGCGCGCCATCCGCGACCATGGCGTGACACATATGTGCGGCGCGCCGACCGTCTACGCGACCGCGATCAACGCGCCGGCCGGGCTGCGCGCGGGCCTGGATCATCGTATCGCCGGTCAGGTCGCCGGCGCCGCGCCGCCGGCGGCCATCATTGCGGGGGCCGAAGAAGCGGGCATCGACCTCACGCATGTCTACGGCCTGACCGAAACCTACGGCCCGGCGGGGCTGTGCCCCAAGCAGCCCGCGTGGGACGCGTTGCCGCTCGACGCCCGCGCCGAGCGCAACGGCCGCCAGGGCGTGCGGGTCGCGATGCAGGAAGCGATGACGGTGCTCGATCCCGAAGCGATGCAGCCGGTGCCGGCGGACGGGACGACGATGGGCGAGATCATGTTCCGCGGCAACATCACCATGAAGGGCTACCTGAAGAACCAGGCCGCCACCGAGGCCGCCTTCGCCGGCGGCTGGTTCCACACCGGCGACCTCGCGGTGATGCAGCCGGACGGCTACGCCAAGATCCGCGATCGTTCCAAGGACATCATCATCTCCGGCGGCGAGAACATCAGCTCGCTGGAGGTGGAGGAGGCGCTCTACCGCCACCCCGCGGTCATGGCCGCAGCGGTGGTGGCGCAGCCGGACGAGAAATGGGGCGAGACGCCCTGCGCCTTCGTCGAACTGAAGCCGGGCGCAACGGTGAGCGAAGAAGAACTGCGCGGCTTCTGCCGCGCACACCTGGCCGCGTTCAAGTTGCCGAAGCGCATCGTGTTCCGTGAGCTGCCGAAGACGTCGACCGGCAAGATCCAGAAATTCGTCCTCCGCGCGCTCGCCCGCTCCGCCGACGCGATCACCTGAACGCCGCGCCGCCAGCCGGCGGCGCGATCGGGCGAACCTCTGGCGCGCCACCTCTCCCGCGAAAGCGGGAGAGGTCGCCGTGCGCAGCGCGGCGGGTGAGGGCACGAGGCACGAGCCCTCACCCGGTTCGCTGCGCGAACCGACCTCTCCCGCAGCGCGGGAGAGGTAAAGGCGCCACTGCCCACACCAATTCCCCGGTTCACCCGATCACCCTGCCCCAGCCCGGGCGTCCTCTGGCGTTTCCGACCGACTGCCGGTACCCCGGAAGCCTGCGACCCACCTCCGGAGGCCTGCGATGGACCCGACCGCCTTGCCGTTCGATGCCGATACGATGCTGGAGGGCCTGTTCGCCTGGGTCGGCTGCGAAAGCCCCACCTGGGACGCCGCGGCGGTGAACCGGATGATGGACGTGGCGTCCCGCGCCCTCGCCCTCGCCGGCGGGCGGATCGAGCGCATCCCCGGCCGCATGGGCTTCGGCGATTGCGTGCGCGCGCGATTTCCGCATCCCAAGCCCGAGCTGCCGGGGATTCTGGTGATGGGGCATCTCGATACGGTGCACAAGCTCGGCACCCTGGCGCGCCTGCCCGCCCGGCGCGACGGCGCGCACGCCTGGGGCCCCGGCATCCTGGACATGAAAGGCGGCAACTACCTGGCGCTGGAGGCGATCGCGCAACTGGCCCGTGCCGGGATCGTTCCTAACCTGCCGATCACCGTCCTGTTCACCAGCGACGAGGAAGTCGGCAGCCCGTCGACCCGCGACCTGATCGAGGCGGAAGCAGCGCGCCACCGCTACGTGCTGATCCCCGAACCCGCGCGCACCGACGGCAGCGCCCACGGCGGCGTGGTCACGGGCCGCTACGCGATCGCGCGCTTCAACCTGGAAGCGACCGGGCGGCCGAGCCACGCCGGGGCACGGCTCGCCGAGGGCCGCTCCGCGATCCGCGAAATGGCGCGCCAGGTGATCGCGATCGAGGACATGACGACGCCCGACTGCACTTTCAGCGTCGGCGTGATCCGCGGCGGGGACTGGGTGAACTGCGTGCCGTCCGCCTGCACGGCGGAAGCGCTGTCGATGGCCAAGCGCCAGTCCGACCTCGATGCGGCGGTGGCGCGGATGGCGGCGCTGACGGCGACGTCGAACGAGGTTTCGTTCCGCGTGAGCCCGGGCGTGACCCGGCCGGTGTGGGAGGCGGATGCGCGCGGCATGGCGCTCTATGAACGCGCCCGCACGGTGGCCGGACGGATGGGGATGGAACTCGGCCACCAGAGCGCCGGCGGCGGCTCGGACGGCAATTTCACCGGCGCGATGGGGGTGGCGACCCTGGACGGGCTCGGCGTGCTCGGGGCCGGGGCGCATACGTTGGACGAGCATATCGTGGTGGAGAGTCTGGCGCGCCGAGGGCAGTTGTTCGCGGGGCTGCTGGCGGGGCTGGACTGACGGTCGCCGCGGGACGTCGCGGCGGCGTTGCCGCAACGTCCCCGGGGCGGCGGCGCGCCGAGACGCCGGTCCCGCCGTCGCCGCAATCGCCCCACGGACTCTCCATTCCGAAGCGCGCCGAAAACCGCCCGCCTCAACCCACCCCGACCACCCGCACCCGCCCCTGCCGCCGCGACCGCCCCACCGGCCGTACCATGATGTCCACATCCCGCCCCAGCCGGGTCAGGAACTGCATCAACCGCTCGGTGGAGAACCCGGACAACTGCCCGCGCAACAGCCGCGACACCTTGGGCTGATCGATCCCGAGCAACGCCGCCGCCCTCGCCTGGGTCAGCCGCCGCGCACCGATCGCCGCGGCGATCCGCAGCGCCAGTTCCGCCTTCGCCAGCCGCTCCTCGGCATCCGGCAGGCCGAGATCGGCGAACACGTTGCCGCTGCCTTCCTCCACCGTGATCGTTTCAGCCATTATCGTTCTCTCCTTGTCCGCGCAGCCAGGCCGCATGCCGTTCTTCGGCGACCCGCAGCCGCGCCTTGATCCGGTCGATCTCGATCTTCGGCGTGCCGATCCCCGACTTCGCCTTCTTCTGGAACGCGTGCAAGGCATAGACCCGCCCGGCGAGGCGCACCGTGTAGACGGCGCGGTAGGTGTCGCCGTCGTGATCCTCCACCACTTCCAGCACGCCCGCACCACCGAACCCGCGCAGCGGCTTCGCGTCGCGATGCCGGCCGCCCTGTTGCGCCACGAACAGCGCGTAGCCGATCGCATCACGCACATCCTCCGGAAACCCGGAGAGGTCCGCTTTCGTGCTGCCGATCCAGATGACCGGCTTCGGCGCGGGCGAGACCGAGATCAGCGCATTATGTCCGAAATCAGCATAAAATTCAAGTCCGCCTCCACCCGCGCCTCGGCCCCCGCCATCCCGAGACCGGCGAACACGCCGTCGCTGCCTTCCTCCGCCGCGAACGCCCCACCGGCCGTACACCGCCGCCCCAGACGCCCCAACGAACGTACACCCCGCCTCAAATCGGCCCCCGCCCCGGTCGTCCGCGCCATCCGCCGGACCCAAACCCCCGCAAACCCACGCAAAAACAATCCGCTACCAGCCAGGCGCGCCGCCACGCTCCACCAGGAAACGCCCCAAACGCCCCACCGAACGTACAACGCAACCCGCCCCGAAAACCCCCGGAATCGACCCGTCTGTACACCCCCCTCACACCTCCCCCAGCCATGCCCGCAGCACCCCCCACAGCGCCCGCTCCGCCCCCGCCCCCGCCACCATCCCGATATGTCCCGCCGCCGGCGCGTGCACCCGCGCCCGGGGGATCAGCCCCCCGAGCGGCAGCGCGCTCTCCGGCGGCACGATCCGGTCCCGTCCCGGCACCACCACCAGGGTCGGCACCGCCAGCGCCGACGGATCGACCGCCAGCCCCGCCACACGCCACGCCCCGCGCGCCGGCGTGTTCGCCCCGTACCACCCTGCCAGGCACTCGCGCGCCACCGGCCCGGCCAGCGGCACCCCGTCGTTTAGCCAGTCCTCCAGCGCCACGAACAGCAGCGCCCGCGCCCCCGCCGGATCGAGCCGCGCGAAGCCGCGATATTTCTCCGCCACTCCCCAGGGATCGAGCAGCGCGAACAGCAGTTGCAGCGCATCGACCGGCAAGGTGCCAGAAAATGCCAGGGCCGGCTCCAGCAGCGGCAGCAGCCGCGCCACCGCCGCCGCCGCGTCCGGCCCGGCGGCATGGAAGTCCCACGGCGTCGCCAGCAGCGCCAGCGCGCGCACCAGATCGGGCCGCCGCCCCGCCGCCGCCAGGGCGAGCAACCCGCCCATGCAATACCCCGCCAGCACCACGGGCCCACCCGCCACGCCCGCCGCCGCGGCCAGCGCGCGTTCCAGCCGCCCGGCGATGTAGTCGGTCAGGGTGAACGCCCGCTCCGTCTCCCCCGGCCAGCCCCAGTCGAGCAGCAGCGGGCGCACCCCCTGCCCCGCCAGCCAGCGCAGCAGCGACCGCCCGGGTGCGAGGTCGAGCACATAGGCGCGGTTCACCAGGCTCGGCACGAACAGCACCACCGGCCCGCCGGCGCCGGGCGCGCCGTAGTCGAGCAGCCGACTGCCTCCCTCGGTCCAGAGCGCGGGCGGATCGGCCAGGGTGCGCGCGTAGGGATGGCGGCGGTAAGCGGCGATGCCCGCGACGAGCGCGCTGTCCTGGCGCAGCGCCTCGGCCAGGACCGCGGCGGGGAAGCCCGCCTCAGACCCGTCGGCGCGGAGCGCGGCGGCGATCGCCTCGGCCGCCGGCGGGATGGAGCCGGGTTTCGAGCTCGGCCAGGCGGGATTCAAGGACGCCGATGCGCCGATGGAGGCGCTCGATCTCAAGGTCGCGAGGGTCAGGTGCAGCAGCAGCGGCCGCGGGCCCCGCCGGCGCAGCGGTCCCGGTGCGTCGGTCCGCTCGCTCATGGCCGGTCGGGCCGGGCCCGGGCGGTGCGGAGTGGGGCGGCGCGGAGCCGGCAGCTTCGGTCGGCGGCGGAGCAGGATGCCTCGTGGCGGTGGCCCCGAATGCGGCCCCGGCAGCGCCGGCCCGAGTCGGGGGCCACGCGGGGGGCCAGCCCGGCGGGATGCCGCCACCGGGGGGGACGTGGCGGAATCCGGCCAGCGCCGCCCCGGCCGCACCCGCCCACAGGGCAGCCAGCGCCTGCCATCCTTCCTGCACCTCGCGGTCCGTCGCCAGGGCGGCGAGTTCGCTCTGCCAGACGGTTATCCAATCGCCGGCCAGGGACGCGAGGTCGGGCGCGGCGCAACCCGGGTCGACCCGTTCCTGCCCCGTTCGGTCGGCCCGATCCCGGTCCGCCCCACCCCCGTGCGCCCGGTCCCGCTCTGTCGTGCTGTGGTCTGCCGTGGCGCGCTCCGCGTCGTCGCGTTCTGTCCGGTCCGGATGCGCCCTCTCCCGGTCGGCAGCAACCTGCTCCGCCCCGTCGCGGTCCGTTCCGTCGCGGTTCGCCGTGTCCTGCTCCGTCGCGTCCCGCACCGCCGCATCGGCCTCCACCGCCGCGGCGTGCGTCCGCGCATCCGGCGCGGCGCCCTGCGCCGACGCCGCCGGCCCGGCCCGGCCCAAGCCGCGGCTCTCTCTCATGCGCCATCCGCCCCCCGCGCGGGCAGGAAGCGCGAAGGCCACAGGCCCAGGACGGCATCACAAGTTCTGGTCAAAGCTGGTATCGCCTGTATGCTAGCTTCAGGATCGTTCAAGACCGGAGGCAGCATGGCCGAGCCGACCCGCAACGAACCGGACCCGAAAGCGGCCGCGACCGTCCCGGTGGTGGTGAAGAAATACGCCAACCGGCGGCTCTATAACACCGAAACCTCCAGCTACATCACCCTCGACACCCTGGCCGAGATGGTGCGCGCCGGCCGCGATTTCGTGGTGTACGACGCCAAGAGCGGCGAGGACATCACCCGCGGCGTGCTGACGCAGATCATCGTCGAGCAGGAGGGGCGCGGGCAGAACCTGCTGCCCACCGGCTTCCTCCGCCAGTTGATCGGCTTCTACGGCGGGCAGATGCAGGGCCTGCTGCCGCGCTACCTGGAACAGGCGATCGGCGCCTTCTCCGCCCAGCAGGAGCAGATGCGCACGGCGATGCAGAAGACCATGGGCTCCATGGGCACCCTGTTCCCGTTCGGCAGCCCCGCCGCGATCGAGGAAGTCAGCCGGCAGAACCTGGCGATGATGGAGCGGGCGATGAGCCTGTTCACGCCGTTCTACCGCCCGACCGAGGCCGAAGGGGGCGCCCCACCGGAGCCCGGGGAGGCCGAGGTCGCCGAACTGCGTGCCGAGGTGGAACAGCTCAAGCGCCAGCTCGCGGCGACCCGCAAGGACAAGGCGGGCGCCGGCGGCTAGTGTCCTGCCCCTTACCTTCGCTGTCCTTCGCAGTGAAGGTAAGGGATCGGCCCCGGAAATTCGGGAACGAATTTCCGGGGCACTGCCGTTTGTTTTCAATGGCCTGCTGGCCCCCGAAATGCATGGGCATTTCAGGGCAGGGTACTCGTGATCCGATGCCAACGCCTGCTTCCGGGCGTTGGCTGAATTGACCCACGAAATCGGGCTCATACTCTGACGCATTGGGAAACATCGGCTGGTGTCGGAGCACGGCGCGAACGCCGGACCCCCGATCTCCGGCGCACCGCCCCGGCATGGCCCGATGCCGTTCTCCCGGGCACCGCACAGGCGGCGCCGAAGACCACCCCGCGGGGACGCGGCTGCCTGACGAGCGGTTCCGCGGGATGGCGTGCCGTGGATCGCGGCGGATGGCGTGACACCGCCGTCGTCGGGATCATGCGGTTGGCCGCACGCGGGGTCCGGCGGCCGACCCACCAGCCCGGGTGTCCCGCGGACCCGCAGGAGAGAGCGCCACGTGTTGCGACTGCTAGGCGGATGGCCGCTGAATGCCTGGCCGTGGTTCCCTAGCCTGCTGCTGGTGCTGACCGGGGTCGCCGCCGCTCTCCTGGTCAGCCTCCACGCCCTGCTGCACAAGCGCGACGTCGGCTCGGCGATCGGCTGGATCGGCCTGGCTTGGCTCTCGCCGATCGCGGGCGGCGTGCTCTATCTGATCTTCGGCATCAACCGGGTGCGCCGGCGGGCGCGCCGGCTGCGGGAGAGGCACGGGTCCCATGAGCACACGCAGGCCCACAGCCTTGCCATCCATCCCGACCACAGCTTCGCCGCACTCGCACGCGCCGCGGGTCGGATCACCGGCCGAGCAGCGGAAAGCGGCAACGCGGTCCAGGTCTTCTGCAATGGCGACGCGGCCTATCCGGCGATGCTGGAAGCCATCGCGGCGGCCGGCCACAGCATCGCCCTGTCGAGCTACATCCTGCGCGACGACGCGGCCGGCGGCCCGTTCATCGACGCCCTGATCGCCGCGCACCGCCGCGGCCTCACCGTGCGGGTGCTCATCGACGGCATCGGCGGCGGCTATTTCCACTCCCCCGCCTACAGCCGCCTGCGCCGCAACGGAGTGCCGGTCGCCCGCTTCCTGCAGGCACTCAGCCCCTGGCGCATGCCGGTTCTCAACCTGCGCACGCACCGGAAAATCCTGGCGGTGGACGGACGCCGCGCCTTCACCGGCGGGATGAACATCGGCGCCGAGAACGTGCTCGCCGGCCAGCCGCCGCACCCGGTGCGGGATACGCATTTCAGCTTCGAGGGGCCGGTGGTGGCCCAGTTGGTCGCCGCTTTCGCCGAGGACTGGTGGTTCGAAATGAAACAGGAACTCACCGGCGATATCTGGTTTCCCCCCTCCCGCCGGCCGGGACGGCGGTCGCCCGGGTCATCACCTCCGGCCCCGACCAGGATGTCGAGAAGATCGAGTTCCTGATCCTCGAGGCGATCGCCTGCGCACGCCACTCGGTCCGCTTCATGACGCCCTATTTCCTGCCCGACGAGCGGGAGATCACCGCGCTCGCACTGGCGCAATTGCGCGGGGTGGACGTGGACATCATCCTGCCCGTGCGAAGCAATCACCGCCTCGTGGACTGGGCGACACACGCGCATATCGGCCCGCTGCTCGCCGAGGGCTGCCGCATCTGGCGCAATCCACCCCCGTTCGATCACTCCAAAATCATGGTCGTGGACGGAGAATGGTGCCTGATCGGCAGCGCCAACTGGGACATCCGCAGCCTAAGGCTGAATTTCGAACTCGACGTGGAAATCTACGACAAAAATCTCGGCGCCCAACTCGAAACCCACATGCAAAACCACCACACCCAGCGCCTGTCGACCGCAGACCTCAACGCCCGCCCCCTGCCTCACCGCCTGCGCGACGCCGCCGCCCGGCTGCTGATGCCCTACCTGTGAGCCCGACCAACCGCCGGGATGGCCATCAGGCCGGAAAGCAAGGCCAAGGGGCTTTGCCCCCTGGACCCCCACCAGGGAACTCGTCCCCTGGACCCCGTCTGCTGGTTCCGTGCGTGTGGGGGTGTCTCGGGTCCGGGACGGGGCTGCGCGGGGCGCCGGGTCAGGAACAGGGCGCGTCTGCGCCCTGTTCCTGACCCGGCGCCCCGCGCAGCCCCGTCCCGGACCCGAGACACCCCCACACGCACGGAACCGAACGGAAGGGTTCCAAGGGCGAGCCCTTGGCGGGGGTCCAGGGGGCAGAGCCCCTTGGCCTTGCTTTCCGGCCTGATGGCCATCCCGGCGGTTGGTCGGGCTCAGGCCGCGGCGGCCAGCGAGGCGGCGGCTTCCATTTCCAGCCGGACGACGATGGGGGAATGGTCCGAGGTTGCGCGCGGCAGGGCGCGGGCCTCGGTGCAGATGAGGCCGCGGGTCAGGCAGCGATCGATGCGGATGGGGACGATGTCGCCCATGACATGCGTAGGCCGGCGCGGTCCGACGTCGCGGAAGCCTGCGAGGAGTGCCGGGCCGAGCAGGTTGAAGTCGCCCAGCACCGCGGCGTGGGCGGGCAGTATCCGGGCGATCCGGCGCAACTGGCGCCGGTTGAGCATCTGTCCGTGCGAGAGGTGCACATTGGCGATGGCAAGATCCCCGAGATCGACGATCTGGCAGATGCGCCGGACCAGCGTCCCCCGCGGCAGGTGCAGGATCCGCGGCGTGATCGCGGTGGTGCTCCACATCGCGAGGCCGTGGATGTGGTCTGGCAAGGGGGTACGC
Organism: uncultured Pseudomonadota bacterium; assembly: GCA_963832525.1. Taxonomy (GTDB): domain Bacteria; phylum Pseudomonadota; class Alphaproteobacteria; order Acetobacterales; family Acetobacteraceae; genus JAJZVS01. Next base: position 2,258,385 of record CAWHUC010000004.1, on the reverse strand, counting down.
GCATAGTGCCCGCCGATCTGCGCCGGCAGCAGATCGATGTCACTGGTCGCTTCCTGCATCAGCAGCAGATCGGGTTTTTCCCGGAGAATCAGGCCGGCCACGTCGTCCACGGAGGCCCCGACCGTGCGCAGGAAATTCCAGCTGATAATCTTCATGGCGTCCAAACGGCCTTTTTCGGCGGTCGCACCGCGGCAGATCGACAGCCCGGCATCCCGCGGCACAGTATTCTTGGCAGATCGTCGTATCCCGGGCTTGGATGGACACGGCCGCACCGGCCAGGAGGCAGGTCGGTTGGGCCGCGCGTGCAGGAAGCTCGGCGTCTCGTCTCGTCCACAGATGAAATCGCGGGCGCGATAACAGTGCAGTCAGGGCCCGTGCCGACGGTGGTACTCTCCCCCGGAACGGCGTGAAGGCATCTAGGCGGCTTCCACACGTGCTGCAACCAGGCCGCCGCCGCATGGCAGGGCGGCATCGCGAGCCTTGCCAGCACCCCGGGCCGGCAGCGGGATCGATCAGCGCGCACACGCAGGCCAGGACGTCGAGACGGGCGCGGAAACCGGCAATGGGCGGCACGAGATCAGGGTAGCGGAACGCCCGCCCCACGGGGCCGCGCGCAGGATGCACGACGTGGGCGCCCGACGCCACAGGGGCAGGAAAGCGCGCTCCTCGTCAACTGCAAACCACCCCGGCCGGAGCACGCGTCAGGCGGCGCGTGCCGCGGCGATGAAGGCGCGGATCAGCGCCGGGTCCTTCACCCCCGGCGCCCGCTCCACTCCCGAAGACACATCCACCGCGGCAGCCCCGGTGGCACGGATTGCCGCCGCCACGGTCGCGGGCGTAAGGCCGCCGGCCAGCAGCCAGGGCGCCGGCGCGCGCCAGCCGCGCAGCAGCGACCAGTCGAACGCGGTGGCGTTGCCGCCGGGCCGGGTGGCCGCCGCGGGGGGCTTGGCTTCCAGGACGAAACGGTCGGCGGCCCCGGCCTCGGCGGGCAGGTCAGCCGCCGTCGCGACACCGATCGCGCGCCAGACCGGGCGGCCGAAGCGGGCCCGCAGCGCCGCCACCCGCTCCGCCGGGGCGTAAATCTGCAACGCGTCCAGCGGTAGCGCGTCGAGCACCGCCGCCACCTCCGCGTCGGTCGGGTCGACGAACAGCCCGACCCGCCCCGGGCCGTCCGGCAGGCCGGCCGACAGGGCCGCCGCCTGTGCCGGGGCGAGCGCACGCGGCGAGGGGGGGAAGAACACGAAGCCCACCCAGTCCGCCCCCGCCGCCGCTGCCGTCGCCAGCGCCACCTTGTCGGTGATGCCGCAGATTTTCACCTGCACTTGCGTCATCGCCGCCGGCCGGACGAATACGGCGCGGTCGCGCGCCAGGCATGCGATGCCGCATCGCCAGCTACGGTGTCGCCGGACGGCGCGTCACCCCGGGCCGCGTTACCTGGTGCCGCGTTGCCTGGTGCCGCGTTGCCCGGTGCCGATTTGCCGGGTGCCGCATCACCAGGGGCCGCATTGCCGCACCCGGCGATCGCGGCGGCGATGGCGGCGGCCGCGGCGGCAGGATCCGGGGCGGCGGTGATCGGACGGCCGACCACGATCCAGTCCGCCCCGGCGGCCACCGCCTGCTGCGGGGTGAGCGTGCGCGCCTGATCGCCCAGGGCGGCGCCGGCCGGGCGAATGCCGGGCACCACGAGCTTCGGCCCCGGGCCAAGCTCGGCACGCAAAAGCGCCACCTCCAGCGGGCTGCACACCAGCCCGTCCGCCCCGGCGGCGAGCGCCAGGCGCGCCAGCCGCAGCACCTGCTCGGCCGCCCCTCCGGGCACCCCCGTGGCGGCCAGCGCCGCGTCGTCCAGGCTCGTCAGCACCGTGACCGCGAGCAGCAGCGGCCGGTCGGCCCCGCCCGCCTCGGCCGCCTCCCGCGCCTGCGCGATCATCGCCGCCCCGCCGGCCGCGTGCAGGGTCAGCAGCCGGGGCGCCAGCGGCAGCACCGCACGCACCCCGCCCGCCACCGTCGCCGGGATGTCGTGCAGCTTGAGGTCGAGGAAGACCGGAAGCCCCGGCGCCGCAGCCGCCATCGCGCGCACCCCGGGGGCGCCATTGGCGAGGAAGAACTCCAGCCCGAGCTTCAGCATGCCGACGTGCGGCGCAACCGCTCCGGCCCAGGCGGCGGCGCGCGCCGGGTCGGCGGTATCCAGTGCCGCGATCAGCCGCGCCGACATCAGCGCGCCCCCGGCGGCGATGCGAGCGTGCCGGGCGCCCGAATGGCTGCCCCGGGGGCCGGGGGGACAAGTGCCACGCCGCCGGCCGCGGGCGGCCCGGCGGCCGGCGCTCCCGGCACAAGCGCTCCCGGCACAAGCGCTCCGGGCACAAGCGCTCCGGGCGGTCCGGCCGGCACGGCAATCGACGCCGCGGCAAGCCGGGCACGCAGGAACTCCACCTCCTCCTCGAGCCGACGTACCTGCGCCTCGGCCCGCCGCGCCCGCCGCCGCTGCGCGAGTTCGTTGACCCACACGAGCACCGCCCCCGCCAGGAACGCCACCCCCGCGGCACCGAGCACCACGAGCGACAGCGGCGCCTCCAGGTGCAGCCCGGTAGGCCACAGGCCGAGGCTGACCGGTGCGCGGTTGGTCAGCGCGAACAGCACGAGCAGCACGAGGAAGGGCGCAGCGATCACCAGGCGCATGTCAGGTCCCCTCCGATCCGCGGGCGTGATGGCGGTGCCAGATCGGCCCCCCGACCGTCAAGGCGGCGCAGGCGGGCCACCGTCGCGGACACGCCATACCATTCCGTGCGTTCACACCCCGGCGGAGGCCGTGCGCCCCGCCCACCGGCTGGCGCCGGCATCGGAGCGTCCCGGCGATGGCCCCGGTGCACCTGGCGGCCGGGTCTGCGCGAGGCCGGACTCGAACCGGCAAGGAGTTTCCCCCGGGGGTTTTTGAGACCCCTGCGGTTACCATTTCGCCACTCGCGCTCCGGACCGGCCGGACGTCCCGGCAGCCGGGACGCATGCTCTATAGCGGCTTCGCACCACCGCGTCAGCCCGGTGCGCACCGATGGGCGCCGCAATCGGTCGACGCGCGGCCGATCGCGATCGGACAGGCCCCGGCGCCGTGGCGTCCACGCCGTCTGCCCCGAAGACCGCGCGGCGCCGGTGGCCGAACAGGGTGGACGCGCCCGGGTGCGCGACGAGGTGCCTCGCCCGGCCCGGAGCTTGCTGATCGGTGTCATACCAACCCGCTTGGAATTCGACTTTTACCCTTGCGTGCCGGCCCGGCGCCTCCCGTCATGGCCGGCCCTGAGCCGGCCATCTGCCCCCGATCATCCGTGCGCAGATGGCCGGCTCAGGGCCGGCCATGACGGGAAGGGTTCGAGGCTGGCAGTACGTCAGCCTCTCGGCGGATTGGTATCAGACCGCGTCCAGCTCCGGCTGCACGACCCCGAGCAGCCGCGCCTGCAACGTCGGATCGGCTTCCAGCGCCCGCGCGTTGCCGGCGAAGGCGACCTGGCCGTTCACCAGCACGTAGGCGCGATCGACGAGCGGCAGCACCGTCTCGGCGTGGTGCTCCACGATCACCATCGCGACCGTGCCGCGCAGCCGGACCAGGGCCGCCATCACCTCCTGCACGATCGCCGGCGCCAAGCCCTCGAACGGCTCGTCGAGCAGGATCAGTTTCGCCGGCACCATCAGCGCCCGCGCGATCGCCAGCATCTGCCGCTCGCCGCCCGACAGGCTTTCGGCCCGGGAACGCTGCCAGCACGCGCAGCTTCGGGAACAGGTCGTAGACCTCGTCGAGGCTCGCCCCGCCGGGCCGCGCGGCGAGGCGCAGGTTGTCGATCACCGTCAGGTTCGGAAACAGCCGCCGCCCTTCGGGCACCAGGGAGATGCCGCGGCGGTTGATCTCGTAAGCTCGGCCGCCCGGTGATCGCCGCGCCCGTCCATGCATGATGCCGTCCGGCGGATTTCGCGCACCGTGCCGGTGATCGCGCGCAGCGTGGTGGTCTTGCCGACGCCGTTGCGGCCCAGCAACGCGACCGCCTCGCCCTCGTGCACGACGCAGATCGATCCCGTCGAGCACCATGCTGCCGCCATAGCCGGCCGCGCAGCCCCTTGATTTCCAGCAGCGGCGGAGCGGCGAGCGGTCGATACCGCGCTCGGTGCCGCGGCCGCGACGGCCGGCGGCGGCGCCGCGCGCGGTGCCGAGATAGGCGGTGATCACCTCGGGGTTCGCCGCCACCTCGGCCGGTTTGCCGTCGGCGATCAGCCGGCCCTGGTGCAGCACGGTGATGCGGTCCGACAGCGCCAGCACGCGGTCGATGTCGTGCTCGATCAGCAGCACCGCGTGGGTCTCCGCCAGCCGGCGGATCAGCGCGCCCGACCACCTCGCGGTCCGCCTCGGCGAGCCCCGCCAGCGGCTCGTCCAGCAGCAGCAGCTTGGCGTCGGTCGCCAGGTGATGGCGATTTCCAGCAGCCGCTGCTCGCCATGCGCCAGGTTGGCGCAGGGTTCCGCCGCGCGGTCGGCGAGGCCGACGGCGTCGAGCAGCGACCAGGTGCGCGCGTTCACCGTCCTCCATCCGGTAGGCGTCGCGCCACAGGCTGCTCGCCGCGGCCGCTGCGCGCCTGCACCGCGATGCGCACGTTCTCGAACGCCGTCAGGGTGCGGAACACGCTCAGGATCTGGAACGACCGGCCGAGGCCCGAGGCGCACGCGCCGGTAGCCGGCAGTCGGGTGATGTCGCGTCCCTGCGAACCGGATCACCCCGGCATCGGCGCGCAGCAGCCCGGTCAGCATGTTGAAGAACGTGGTCTTGCCGGCCCCGTTCGGGCCGATGAAGCTGTGCAGCCGGAACGGGATGCACTTCGAGGTCGCAGGTCCGGCCGCCATGACCAGCGAGCCGAACCGCTTGTGCAGGCCCCGCGACCGTCAGGATCGGCCGGGCCGGGTCCAGTTCCAGATGTCGCGCTCTGCCAGGGCTCGATCCGCGCCGGGCGCGGCGGGATGCCGCGGCCGGGTCAGCGTCCAGTCGCGGCCGCCGAGCGATCCGCTGCACCAGGCCCGTGCATGCCCTCCGGCGAGCCGAGCGCGAACACCATGATGATCGGGGCGAAGATCAGCCACCAGTTCTCGGTGATCGCCGAGAGCCGGTCCTGCAGCAGGATGAAGGCGATGGCGCCCCAGAGCGGGCCGAGGAACTGGTGCACGCCGCCCAGCACCGTCATCAGCAGCGCATCGCCGGCGTGCTGCCAGCCGAGATTGTCGGCGTAGGCGCCGCGCAGCATGCAGCGCGAGCAGCGCACCGGCGTAGCCGACCACGCCGCCCATGATCACGAAGGCGTCGAGTTTCAGCGGAACGGTGTTGTAGCCGAGGCTGCGCACGCGCTGTTCGTTGTCGCGCAGCGCCTGCAGCACGCGGCCGAACGGCGCATGCGCGATGCGCCACAGCAGCCACATCCCGAGCGTCACGGTCACGAGGGTGAAGGCGTGGAACGACCAGTCGCTCGACCAGCCAGGGGCGCGGCACGTCCTGCAGCCCGTTCTCGCCGCCGGTCAGGTCGGTCCACTTGAACGCGATCTCGAAGGCGATCTGCGAGAACGCCAGGGTCAGCAGCGAGAAATACAGGCCGCGCCGGCGCAGGATGATGAGCGCCGATCACGGCGGCGAGCACCAGGGAGAACAGGCACGGCGAAGACCAGCGCCTCGATCTCGTTGCCCAGGAAGCGCAGCAGCGGGATCGCGACGGCGTAGCTGGCGCAGCCGAAGAACACCGAGGCGCCGAACGGCACCAGGCCGGTGTAGCCGACCAGCAGGTTCACCGCCGGCGCCGTACAGCGTGTAGATGGCGATCTGCGGTGATCAGGCTGACCGGCGCGCCGATCGCATGCCACAGCACGGTCAGCGCGACCAGCACCAGCGCCACCCACAGGATCGGATGGCGCAGCAGCGCCGCGCGGTCCGGCGGGCAGCGGCGACAGGTTCGGCGCTCATTCGAACCGCTCCCACCGCTCGCCCAGCAGGCCGCGCGGGCGCAGCAGCAGCACCACCGCCATGAACACGTACATCACCGCGCTGGCGGCGGCGGGCTCGAACTGGATGGTCAGCGCGGTGACCACGCCGACCAGCAGCCCGGCGATCACCGCGCCGGCGAACGAGCCCAGCCCGCCGATCGTCACCACCACGAAGGCCGGCATGATCGCGTTTTCCGACATCGACGGGATCGACCGTCCACAGCGGCGCGGCCAGCACGCCGGCGATGCCGGCCAGCGCAGCAGCCCAGGCCGAACACCGCGGTCAGCACGCGCGGCAGGCGGATGCCGAGCAGGCCCGACCATCTCCGGATCGCGCGAGCCGGCGCGCAGGATGCGGCCGAACGGGGTGAACTGCAGGAACGCCCACAGCGCGACCAGCAGCACCACCGTGCCAGGAACACCGCCAGCCGGTACTTGGTGATCAGCACCGGTCCCCAGAGGATAGATGCCGGACAGGAACGGCGGCGGGCTGAACGGCTGGCCGATGCCGCCCCAGATCAGCCGCATCAGCGCCTCGATCATCAGCGCCAGGGCGAAGGTGACGATCAGGCTGATCAGCGGTTCCTTGTCGTACAGCTGGCGGATCAGCAGTCGTTCCACCACCATGCCGACCAGCCCGACCAGGATCGGCGCCAGGATCACCGCCGGCCAGCCGAAATATTGAACAGGGTCAGCGCGAAATAGGCGCCCAGCGCGAAGAACGTCGCCGTGCGCGAAATTCACGATGCCGAGCAGGCCGAAGATGATCGACAGGCCGATCGCGATCAGCACGTAGAGGCCGCCGAGCACCAGGCCGTTGGCCACCTGGGACAGCACAGCGACGAGCATCGGCGACCGGCCTTCCCGGTCAGGCCGGTCAGGTCATCAGTGGCAGCCGATCTCGGCCGGCGGTGCCGAACACCTTCGCCAGGTCGGCCGCGTTCTTCGGCACCGTGCCCTTCACGTCGAAATAGTCCCACTTGTCGGTGATCTTCGGCTTCACCTGCACCACCAGGTTCGCAGCAGCATCTGGTGGTCGCACTTGCGGTAGTAGTACGGGCTGGCTGCCGTGCCGCCCTTCCAGTTCTCCAGCGCCTCGATGATCGCCATCGGTCTCGGTCGATTTCGCCGCCTCGATCGATTCGAACAGCGACTTGGCGGCGATCCAGCCCATCCAGGCCTTGTCGGCCGCCGGCTTGCCGTATTTCTTCTGGTAGTCGGCGGCGAATCGCTTCTCCTCCGGCGGGTTGTTCGGGTTCTTGTACCACCACAGCGAGGTGTACAGGCCGGTCGCCGCCTCGGGTCCGACGCGCCCAGATGTCGGTGTCGCCGATGGCGATCTCGCAGAACGGGATCTTGCCCTTCATCCCCATCTCGTTCCACTGCTTCAGGAAGGTGGACAGATCGCCGGCCGACACGCCGCCCAGCACCACGTCCGGCTTCGCCTGGCGGATCTTCAGGATGAACGAGCTGTAGTCGGCGTGTTCAGCGGCACGCTATCGTCGCCCACGATCGGTGCCGCCGGCCCTTCAGCAGCGCCTTGAACGACTTGGCGATGTCCTGGCCGAAGGCGTAGGACGCGGTGAGGAAATACCACTTCTTGCCGTAGCCCATGATGAACGGCGCGAACATGGCCGCCTGCACGCGCACCGGCGTGTTCAGCCGGAACGTGTAGCGGTTGCAGTTCTTGCCGGTGATCTCGGTGGCGGCGGCGTTGTTGCAGACGAAGGGAATCTTCAGCTCCGGGCCGCCGTGGCCTCCTCGGCCAGCGCGTTGGAGACTGAGCGAGCCGCCGAGCACGGCGCAGACCTTCTCCTCCTGCACCAGCTTCTGCATGTTCTGCTGCGCGCCCTGCGGGCTGGGCTCGTCGAACCAGACCAGCTCGGCCGGGCGGCCCATGATCTTGTTGCCGCGTTCCTCCAGCGCCAGCTAGCGTGCCGTTCGCCAGGTACTCGGTCTGCGCGGCGATGCTCGCCGGTCTTGGCCAGCAGCAGGCCGATGCGGATCGGATCGGCCGCCGCGGCCGGGCGGATGAACGGCATGCCGAGGCCGGTGGCGGCCCCCGCGGCCCCCGCCGCGGTCAGCAGGCTCCGGCGCGTGGTGCCGGCGTGGCGCAGACTCATCGCGTTTTCTCCCTGGTGCTGCGCGCCTTGAGGACTGCGCGCTTCCGGCTTTCTGGTAGGATGGAACCGGGAAGCGAGGCAAGAGGCCGCGGGCGCGCTTGTCGGCCGCCATCGCCGCGGGTACGTAGGGGGTGCCCTCCCTGCTCGGTAAGCGGAGCTTCCCCATGACCTATCTCGTTGCCGCCGACCTCCCGACCGCCCCCGCCGGCGAGCGGTTCCGCGCCCTGCTCGCCCGGCCGGGAATCCTGCAGCTTCCCGGCGCGCACAACGGCCAGGCGGCGCTGCAGGCGCGCGCGGCCGGGTTCGACGCGCTCTATCTGTCGGGTGCGGCGATGACGCGCGCAGATGGGCCTGCCCGACCTCGGCATCATCACAGTGGACGAGGTCTGCTTCTTCGTCCGCCAGCTCGCCCGCGCCTCCGGCCTGCCGGTGCTGGTCGACGGCGACACCGGCTACGGCGAGGCGCTCAACGTCATGCACATGGTGCGCAGCTTCGAGGACGCCGGCGCCGCCGCGGTGCATATCGAGGACCAGTTGCTGCCGAAGAAATGCGGCCACCTGAACGACAAGAAGCTCGCCGACCCGCACGACATGGCAGCCAAGATCGCCGCCGCCGCGCGCGGCCCGCCGCCATCTGTTCATCGTCGCCCGCACCGACGCGGCCGCCAGCGAGGGGATGGACGGCGCGGTCGCCCGCGCGAAGCTCTACCTGGAGGCCGGCGCCGACGCGATCTTCCCCGAGGCGCTGACCAGCGGCGAGATGTTCCGCGACCTTCGCCGCCGCGGGTGGACGCGCCGCTGCTCGCCAACATGACCGAGTTCGGCCGCACGCCGTTCTTCACCGCCGCCGAGTTCGGCGCCATGGGCTACAAGATGGTGATCTGGCCGGTGAGCTCGCTGCGCGGTGGCGAACAAGGCGCAGGCCGAGCTCTATGCCGCCTCCGCCGCGACGGCGGCACCCAGGCGATGATCGACCGCATGCAGACCCGGGCCGAGCTGTACGAGACGATCGGCTATCGCGACTACGAGGCGCTCGACGCCTCCATCGTCACCACGATCATCCCGCAGGGCATGCCGCAGCGCTGACCGCGACGGGCCACGCGGAGCGGCCATGACGGATGCCGCCCTGACGGACGCCGCCCCGACGGATGCCGCGCTGCCGGGCACCGCCGCCCGGCGGCCGATCTATATCGGCAGCGAGATCTACCGCAATTCCAGCTACGGGCCGAAACACCCGCTCGCGGTGCCGCGCGTGTCGGTCTGCACCGATCTCTGCCGCGCGCTCGGCTGGCTGCCCGAGGACGCCTACCGCGACGCGCCGATGGCGCGCGACGCCGAGCTCGCCCGCTTCCACACCCGGGAGTACATCGCCGCCCTGCGCCGCGCCGAAGCCACGCAGCACGCGGGCGAAATCGACCGCACCCGCCACCGGCTCGGCATCGAGGGTAACCCGGTCTACCCCGAGATGTTCCGCCGCCCCGCGATCTCCGCCGGCGGCGTGCTGCTGGCGGCACGGCTCACGGCAGACGGCGGCATCGTGCACTGCCCCGGCGGCGGCACGCACCACGGCCGGGCGGACCGCGCCTGCGGCTTCTGCTTCATCAACGACCCGGTGCTCGGGCTGCTCGCCTGGCGCGACCAGGGCCTCACGCGCATCGTGTACCTCGACATCGACGCGCATCACGGCGACGGCGTGCAGGACGCCTTCCACGACGATCCCGACGTGCTGACCATCAGCCTGCATGAGGCCGGCCGCTGGCCCTGCACCGGCGCCGCCAATGATCGCGCCGGAGGCGCCGCGCGTAACTTCCCCCTCCCGCCGGGCTGCAACGACACCGAGTTCCGCACCCTGATCGACACCGCCGTCCTGCCGCTGATCCGCGCCCACCGGCCGCAGGCGATCCTGCTGCAGGCCGGGGCGGATGCGCTGGAGGAAGACCCGCTGGCCCGGCTGTCGCTGTCCAACAACGCCCATTGCGCGGTCGCCGCGGCCCTGCGCGACCTGGCGCCGCGGCTGGTCGTGCTCGGCGGCGGCGGCTACAACCCCTGGAGCGTGGGGCGGTGCTGGGCCGCCATCTGGGCCACGCTCAACGACCTGCCGATCCCCGACATCCTGCCGCCGGCGGCCGAGGCGGTGCTGCGTGGCCTGCGCTTCGACCGCGCCGCCGGACGCAACCCGCCCGTCCACTGGTTCACCACCCTGCGCGATCCCCCGCGCGAAGGCCCGGTGCGGGCGGAAATTCCGCGCCTCGCCGCTGCCGCCCTGAAGGAGAGCCTGTCCGCATGAACCGCCGCATCCTCCTCGCCCTGCTGATCGCCGCTCCGATCGCCGCCTTCGCCCCATCGGGATTTGCCCAATCGGGATTTACCCAGTCCGATCCGAAGGGACCGCAGCCGGAACTGGCCAGGGAGCACCTGACGATCGTCACGCAGGACGGAAAGCGCCACGCTTTCGACGTGGAAATGGCGCGCACCCAGCAGCAGCAGATCACCGGGCTGATGTACCGCACCAAGGTCGCCCCCGACGGCGGGATGCTGTTCGTCTGGCCCACGCCCATCGTCTCGCAGATGTGGATGAAGCACACCCTCGTGCCGCTCGACATGGTGTTCATCAGGGCCGACGGCACGATCGACTCGATCGCCGAGGACACCGTGCCGCAGAGCCTGCGTGTCGTCTCCAGCCACGGCGAGGTCACCGCCACCCTGGAACTGGCCGGCGGCACCACCCAGCGGCTCGGCATCACGGTGGGCGACAAGGTCGAGGGGCCGATGTTCCACCCCGCCGGGTGATGTGCTAGCGGAGGGCGGCAGGGGCCTGCGGGTCCTTGGCTTTTCCCTCTCGGGGCGTGGCGCAGCCTGGTCAGCGCGCGTGTTTTGGGTACACGAGGCCGCCGGTTCAAATCCGGCCGCCCCGACCACCAACGTAAGGACAGAACAATCCCCATGCGCGCGCGCATCTACCAGCCGCCGAAAAACGCCATGCAATCCGGCCGCGCCGGCACGCATCACTGGGTGCTGGAGTTCGAACCCGCCGCCCCGCGCCGCGCCGACCCGCTGATGGGCTGGATCGGCAGCACGGACACGCAGACCCAGGTCCGCCTCGGCTTCGCCACCAGCGCGGAAGCCGTCGCCTACGCCGAAAAGCACGGCATCGCCTACGAACTCGAACGCCCAACCGAGCACCGCCAGCACCCGAAAGCCTACGCGGACAACTTCCGCTACGGGCGGCGGGAAATGTGGACGCACTAACCCCCGCGCGGGGCGGACGGGGCAGGCGGTTCCCTGGTGCCGACCGGCTCATGCCGGCTGGCGCACGCTCCGGGGCTTCGATGCGAAGACACTGATCCGGAATTTCCCGTCGCAGCGGGAAAGGTTCCGGTGCCGTGGCAGGTAGGCCCTCGCGTCCCATTCCGGCCCCCGGCGGGGCTCGATCGCCTCGCCCGGGGCATCAATGCTGATGCACGTAGCTCCCCGGAGCCTCCGCCAGCGGCGGAAAATCCTTGCCGCCGAGCGGCGGTGGCGGGATGGGAGGGCCGGAGCGTGCGGCCAGGAAGGCGACCCAGTTCGGCCACCAGGAGCCGTCCCGTGGCGCCGTCGCCGCGAACCACTCCTCCGGCCCCAGGTAGCGGTCGCCGCGCCGGCGATGGGCCAGCCGGTAGTGCCGGCGCGGATGCCCGGGCTCGCTCACCACGCCGGCGTTGTGGCCGCCCGAGGTCAGCACGAAGCTCATGTCCCCGTCGTTCAGCAGGTGCAGCTTGTACACCGACCGCCAGGGAGCGATATGGTCGGTCTCGGTCCCCACCACGAAGAACGGCGCGCGGATATCGGCAAGCGAGACCGGTCGTCCGTCCACCGGCAGGCGCCCCTCGGCCAGGTCGTTGTCGAGGAACAGCCGGTGCAGATACTCCCGGTGCATCCGCGCCGGCATCCGCGTGCCGTCGGCGTTCCAGGCCATCAGATCGTTCGGCAGCTCGCGTTCGCCCAGCAGGTAGTTGCGCACCGCGCGCGACCAGATCAGGTCGTTGGAGCGCAGCAACTGGAACGCGCCCGCCATCTGCCGGCTGTCCAGATAGCCCTGCGCGGTCATCAGGTCGTCGAGAAAGTCGAGCTGGTCCTCGGTGATGAACAATTGCAGCTCGCCCGCTTCGGTGAAGTCCGTCTGCGCGGCGAACAGGCTGATGCTGGCGAGCCGGTCGTCGCTCTCGCGCGCCAGGGCGGCGGCGGCGATCGAGAGCAACGTGCCGCCCAGGCAATAGCCCACCGCGTGCGTCTTCGCCGCCCCGGTGATCGCGCCCACCGCGTCGAGCGCCGCAAGCACGCCCAGGCGACGGTAATCGTCGAGCGACAGATCGCGCTGCGCCGCGGTCGGGTTGACCCAGGAGATCGCGAACACGGTGTAGCCCTGGCCCACCAGCCAGCGGATCAGGGAGTTCTGCGGCGAGAGATCCAGGATGTAGTATTTCATGATCCAGGCCGGCACGATCAGCACCGGCTCCGGCCGCACGGAAGGCGTGGTCGGCGCGTACTGGATCAGCTCGATCAGCTCGTTGCGGAGCACCACCTTGCCCGGCGTGGCGGCGATATCGGTGCCGATGCGAAAGCCGGCGGCGTCCGGCCGCCCGCTCAGCGCCTGCTGCAGGTCGCGCAGGAAATTGGCGGCGCCGGTGGCGAGGTTGCGCCCGCCGGTCGCGGCCGTAGCCTCGATCACCTCCGGGTTCAGCCAGGGGACGTTGGAGGGGGAGAAGATGTCGAGCCACTGCCGCGCGGCGAAGGCGACGATGCGGTCGTTGGCGCGCGCGGTTCCTTCCGGCGCGGCGGCCGCGGTGCGCCACCATTCCTCGGTCAGGAGGAAGGCCTGATGGATCAGGTGGAAGGGCGGGTTCTGCCATCCCGGCGCCGCGAAGCGGCGATCTCCGGGTGGGGGGACAATGACGGGAACGCCGGTGGCCGCCACCTCCGCCAGCCGCCGCCCCTGGTGCAGCGCGGCACGCGCGAGGCCCAGCCGGCGGAACGGCGCGTTGGCCAGATGCGTTGCCCAGTCGAGCCAGGCGAGGCCGAGCGCGGTGGGCGACAGACCGAGGGTGGCGCGGCCCTCCGCGGCGTGCACCAGGTTGTCGAGCACGCCGAGATCGGGCAGCGCGACCGGGCCGAAACCCGTCCCGGGGGAACCGCCGGGCAATGCCGGCCGCGCACGCGGTACCGAGAGGCGCCCCGGTAAGGGCCATAGCATTCGGTGTTGCGGTCGCGTCCATATCGCACTCCTCGCACAGCTCCCCGGGGGGGCGCGTTGAGGCAGATCAATGCCCCCGCCAGGACCATCGCCCGACCGTCCGGCGCGTTACCTCTCCCGCTTGGCGGGAGAGGTCGCCGTGCGGAGCACGGCGGGTGAGGGCATGAGGCACGGTTCCCTCACCCGGTTCGCTGCGCGAACCGACCTTGGTCCGCTTCGCGGCCCAAGCCCGCAGAGCGGGAGAGGTAAAGGAGGCGCTGTCCGCACCGATGTTCCGGTGCAAGCGATGGCCTGATGCCCCCCTCTGGTCCCCTCTGGCCTTTCGCCCGCCGCGCCACTAGGGTGCGCGCCGTCTCCCGCAGCCGAGTTCCCCGTCGCATGCCCGAACAACCCGTCTACAAGCGCGTCCTGTTGAAGCTCTCCGGCGAGGCCTTGATGGCCAAGCGGGAGTACGGCCTCGACAACGATATGGTGAAGGCGATCGCCGCCGACATCGGCGACGTCGTGGCGCTCGGGGTGCAGGTCTGCGTGGTGATCGGCGGCGGCAACATCTTCCGCGGCGTCTCGGCCGCCGCGACCGGGATGGAGCGGGCGCAGGCCGACTACATCGGCATGCTGGCCACGGTGATGAACGCGCTGGCGATGCAGGCCGCGCTGGAAGCCCGCGGCATCCCGACAAGGGTGCAATCGGCCATCCCGATGTCCACCGTCTGCGAACCCTACATTCGCCGCCGCGCCGAGCGGCACATGGAAAAAGGCCGGGTGGTCATCTTCGCCGCCGGCACCGGCAACCCGTTCTTCACCACCGACACCGCCGCCGCCCTGCGCGCCACCGAGATGGGTTGCGACGCCCTGTTCAAGGGCACCCAGGTCGACGGCGTCTATTCCGCGGACCCGCGGCGCGACCCCACCGCGGAACGCTACGAGCAGCTTACCTACCAGGACGTGCTGGCGAACCAGCTCGCGGTGATGGACGCCGCCGCGATCAGCCTGGCACGGGAGAATGCGTTGCCAATCGTCGTCTTCAATATCCACGCGCCGGGCGCCTTCGCCGCGGTGGTCCGCGGCGAGGGACGGTTCACCCGGATCATCGAGCGGCCGTAGCGGCCATAGCGGGAGGCCCGTAGCATGCCAGCCGATCTCAACGCCCTGAAACAGGACCTCACCCGCCGGATGGACGGCGCGCTGGAGACGCTCAAGCGCGAATTCTCCGGCCTGCGCACCGGCCGCGCCAGCCCGGCGCTGCTGGAGCCGGTGCGGGTCACGGCCTACGGCAACGAGGTGCCGCTGAACCAGGTGGGCACCGTGGGCTCGCCGGAGCCGCGCATGCTCACGGTCCAGGTGTGGGACCGCTCCCTCGTGGGTGCGGTGGACAAGGCGATCCGCGAGTCGGGCCTCGGCCTCAATCCCTCCTCCGACGGCCAGTTGGTGCGGGTACCGATCCCCCAGCTCACCGCCGAGCGGCGCACCGAGCTCGTGAAGGCCGCGGCCCGGTATGCCGAAGGCACGCGGGTCGCGGTGCGCGCCGTGCGTCGCGACGGCATGGAGCAGGTCAAGGGCTTCGAGAAGAAACACGAGATCGGCGAGGACGTGGCGAAGCACTGGCACGAGGACGTGCAGAAGCTGACGGACCAGTACATCAAGCGGATCGACGAGATGCTGGCCGACAAGGAACGCGACATCCGTCAGGTCTGAGGCCGCCCCGGTGTCCCTCCGCGCGCGCCCCGCGCCGCCGCCCGCCGCGGACGATCCCGCCGCGCTGCCCACCCATGTCGCCATCATCATGGACGGCAACGGCCGCTGGGCCGCCGCGCGCCACCTGCCGCGGATCGCCGGCCATCGCGAAGGCGCCCGCGCCGTCCGCCGCACCATCGAGGCCGCACTCCGCCACGGCGTGCCATGGCTCACCTTGTACGCCTTCAGCAGCGAGAACTGGCGCCGCCCGGCGGGCGAGGTGTTCGATCTCACCGGCCTGTTGCGCACCTATATCAAATCGGAACTGGCCGAACTGGCGGCCGCCGGCGTGCGGCTGCGCATCATCGGCGAGCGCGACCGGTTCCCCGCCGACATCCAGGCCGACCTCGCCGCCGCCGAGGCCAGCACCGCGGTCAACTCCAAGCTCAACCTGACGGTCGCGCTGTCGTACGGCGCGCGCGCGGAACTCGCCGCCGCGGCGCGACGGATCGCCGCCGAGGTGCAGGCCGGCACGCTCGATCCCGCGGGCGTGGACGAAGCCGCCGTCGCGTCCCGGCTGTTCACCGCCGGCACCCCGGATCCGGACCTGCTGATCCGCACCTCCGGCGAGCAGCGGCTGTCGAATTTCCTGCTCTGGCAGGCCGCCTACGCCGAGCTCGTGTTCCAGGACGTGCTGTGGCCGGACTACGCCGAGGCGCAGTTCGCCGCGGCACTGGCCGCCTTTGCGCGGCGGGAACGGCGGTTCGGGGCGCGTCCTGCGTAATCCCTCCCCCGCGCGCTGGACCGATCTGCGCCTGCGGCTGGTCTCGGCGCTGGTGCTGGCGCCGCTCGCGCTGGCGGCGATCTGGTGCGGCGGCACGGTGTTCCTGGCCGTGATCATTGCCGCCGCCGCAGGGCTCGCGATCGAGTGGGTGGGGCTGTGCCGGCTCTGCCCGGCATGGCGAGGCCGCGCCGCAGCCGGGGTCGGCTGGATCCTGCTCGCCGCCGTCTGCACCGTGTGGTTGCGTGCCGATCCGCTGGTCGGGCGGGCGAATGTCGGCTTCCTGGTGCTGGTGGTGTGGTCGAGCGACGTCGGCGCCTACCTGGCCGGGCGGGTGATCGGCGGACCGCGGCTGGCGCCGGCGATCTCCCCGGGCAAGACCTGGGCGGGCGCGGCGGGTGGACTGGTCGGTGCGGCCTGCGTCGGGCTCGCGGTCGCGGGGCTGCACGGCTGGCGGCACGGCACCCTGGACACGCTCGGGATCACCCGTGCGATGGCGGTGGCGGCGGGGCTGTCGGTGCTGGGCCAGGCGGGGGATCTGGCTGAATCCTGGGCAAAGCGCTGCTTCGGGGTGAAGGACTCCGGTCGGCTGATCCCCGGTCACGGCGGCCTGCTCGACCGGCTGGACGCGGCGCTCGCGGTGCTGCCGGCGGCGGCGCTGCTGGCCTATGGCCTCGGACCTGGGGTAGTGCTGTGGCGATGAACGCACATTCCACGCCGCCGCGCACGGTCAGCCTGCTCGGCAGCACCGGCAGCGTCGGCACCCAGACCGTCGATCTGCTGACCGCCGCGCCACCGGGTCGGTTCCGGGTACGCGCCCTGGTGGCCGGACGCAACGCCGCATTGCTCGCCCAGCAGGCGCTGGCGCTCGGCGCCGAGCTTGCCGTGGTGAGCGATCCGGCCGCCTACGCGGCCTTGAAACAGGCGCTCGCCGGCAGCCGCGTGCGCGCCGCCGCCGGCCCCGCCGCCGTCGCCGAAGCCGCGGCGCTGGCGGCCGACTGGACCATGGCCGCGATCACCGGTGCCGCCGGGCTGGTTCCCACCCTGGAAGCGATCCGCCGCGGCGGGGCCATCGCGCTTGCCAACAAGGAGGCCCTCGTCTGCGCCGGCGACGTGATGCTGCGCGCGGTGGCGGAGGCCGGCGCGACCCTGCTGCCGGTCGATTCCGAGCACAACGCCATCTTCCAGTCGCTCGCCGACGGCAACCGCGGGGCGCTGGAACGCATCGTGCTCACCGCCTCGGGCGGCCCGTTCCGCACCCTGACCCGCGAGCAGATGCGCACCGTCACGCCGGAGGCCGCGCTCAAGCACCCGGTCTGGTCGATGGGCGCCAAGATCAGCATCGATTCCGCCACCCTGATGAACAAGGGCCTGGAGGTGATCGAGGCGGCCCGGCTGTTCGCCCTGCCGGAGCCGGCGATCGAGGTGCTGGTGCACCCGCAGTCGGTCATCCACGGCATGGTCTGCTACACGGACGGCAGCGTGCTGGCGCAACTCGGCTCGCCCGACATGCGCATCCCGATCGCCCATGCGCTCGCCTGGCCCGCACGCATGACAACCACGGCGCGGCGGCTCGACCTCGCCGCCCTGGCGCGGCTCGATTTCTTCGCCCCCGACCCGGAGCGGTTTCCGGCGCTGGCGCTGGCGCGGGAGGCCTTGCGGGCGGGCGATGGCGCCCCCACCATTCTGAGCGCCGCCAACGAAGTGGCGGTCGACGCATTCCTGCGGCAGCGGATCGGATTTCTGGACATCGCGGAAACCGCCGCGCGGGTGCTGGATCGGCTGGGAATTTGCAAGATCACTACACTGGACGATGTCGTGGAAGTCGATACGGCGGCGCGACGGGCAGCGGAAGCGGTGGTCTCGGCGCGATAAGCGTGATAGACGAGGGTTTTGATTTGCGGCGAGCCGGCCGGATCCGCTGTTCCGGCACTGGGGCCTCGTCTTTCCGGCACAGGATAGCGACGTGACCCACGCCCTGCCCGACCTCCTTCGCAGTGCCGGCGCCTTCGTCGTGGTCCTGGGCGTACTGGTGTTCGTCCACGAGCTCGGCCATTACCTCGCGGCGCGCTGGCGCGGCGTGAAGGTCGATGCGTTCTCCATCGGCTTCGGCCGGCCGATCGTGACCCGCACCGACCGCCGCGGCACGCTCTGGAAGGTCTCGTGGATCCCGCTCGGCGGCTACGTGAAGCTGCACGGACAGGAACGGCCGGAGGACGCGTCGGAGGCGGTGCGTGCCTCCTGGGTTCCCGGCCAGACCTTCCATGAAAAGTCGGTGGGCTCGCGCGCCATCGTGGTCGCCGCCGGCCCGGCGGCGAACTTCCTCCTGGCGATCGTGCTGTTCGCCTTCCTGTTCGCCGTCATCGGCCACCCGGTCACCCTGCCGGTGGTGCAGACCGTGCTGCCCAGTTCCGCCGCCGCCACCGCCGGCCTTCGCGCCGGCGATCATATCGACGCCGTCGACGGGCAGCGCATCGCCGATTTCCAGGCGCTGCAGAAAGTCGTCGAGGCGAACCCCGGCACCCGCCTGGTCCTGACTCTCACCCGCGCCGGCAAGACCCTGACGGTGCCGGTGGTGATCGGGACCCATACGGTCGACGGACACCGGGCGGGCCTGCTCGGCGTGGCCGGCGGGCTGCTCGCGTACCGGCCGATGACGCTCCCCGCCGCAATCGGCGCCGGCGTGCGGGAAACCTGGGTCGTCACCGCCAAGACCGCGCAGGGCGTGAGCCAGATGATCGCCGGCACGCGCGGCACCAAGGACCTCGGCGGCCCGCTGCGCATCGCCCAGCTCTCGGGCCAGGTGGCGGAACTCGGCCTGCCCAGCCTGCTGTCGTTCATCGCCGTGCTGTCGGTGAACATCGGGCTCATCAACCTGTTCCCGATCCCGGTGCTGGATGGCGGGCACCTGCTGTTCTACCTGTTCGAGGCGGTCCGCGGCCGGCCGCTGCCGGCGCGCGCGCAGGAATACGGCTTCCGCGCCGGGCTTGCCCTGCTCGCCGGGCTGTTCGTGTTCGCCACCTGGAATGACCTCAGCCATCTCGGCCTGTTCCACTGGCTTGCCGGCTGAGCCGCCGCCCCGGCTGCGGCTGGCGGGACTGCGCAGCGCACTCGCCGGCCCGTTCGATCTGACCCTGGCGGCCGGCGAATGCGTCGCCATCACCGGCCCATCCGGGGCCGGAAAGTCGCTGCTGCTGCGCATGATCGCCGATCTCGACCCGAACGAGGGCGAGGTCTGGCTGGACGGGCAGGAGCGGCGCACCTGGTCCGCACCTGCCTGGCGCCGGCAGGTGCTCTACAATGCGGCCGAGGCCGGCTGGTGGGCCGACCGGGTCGCCCCCCATTTCCCCGGCGCGGCGCTGGCGGCGACGCGGGCCCTGGCGCCGCGCCTCGGCCTCGATCCCGCCCTGCTCGACGCTGCGGTGGCACGGCTCTCTACCGGGGAACGCCAGCGCCTGGCCCTGCTGCGTGCCCTGGCGGGCGACCCGTCGGTGCTGTTGCTGGACGAGCCGACCGGCGCCCTCGACGAGGCCGGTCCAGGGCTGGTGGAGGCGCTGCTCGCCGCCCGCCTCGCCATCGGCACCACGATCCTGATGGTCACCCACAACCCTGCCCAGGCGGCCCGGATGGGCAAGCGCCACCTGCGGCTTGCGGACCGGCGGCTGGTCGCCGCATGACGCCGATCCTGCTCACCTGGCCCGACGTCGCCATCGCCTCCTTGCTGCTGCTGGTGGACGGGGTGTTGTCGGTCTGGCTCGGCCTCGGCCTGCACCGGCCGCTCGCGATGGCGGCGACGCGGATGGTGGTGCAGCTCATTGCGGTGGGGCTGGTGCTGCGGGTCGTGTTCGCCCTGGCCTCGCCGGCCGCGACCCTGGCCGTCGTCCTGGTGATGACCGCCATCGCGGCGCGCGAGGTGGCGGCGCGGCCGGAACAGCGCCTGTCCCGCTTCGGCAACCTGGCGGTCGGCGCCTCGGCGGTGACCTTCGCCACCTTCCTCACCGCCGTGCTGGCGCTGACGACGGCGATCCGGCCGACCCCCTGGTATGACCCGCGCTATGCCGTGCCGCTGGCCGGGATCGTACTCGGGAACGTGCTGAACGGGGCGAGCCTGGCGCTCGACAGCCTGCTTGGCGGCGTGATGCGGGAGCGGGCGGCGATCGAGGCGCAGCTCGCGCTGGGCGCACCGTACCGGCAGGCGATGCGGGGGCTGGTGCGCACCTCCGTCCGCCGCGCGCTGCTGCCGATCGTGAACACCATGTCGGCCGCCGGCGTGGTGACCCTGCCGGGGATCATGACCGGGCAGATCCTGGCCGGGATGGACCCGCTGGAAGCGGCCAAATACCAGATTCTGCTGATCTTTCTTCTGGCCGGCGGGAGCGGTCTGGCAGCGGTTGCGGTGGTGATACTGGCCACCAGGCGGCTGACCGACGACCGCCAGCGGCTGCGTCTGGATCGGCTGGCGGCGAAGCACGGCGGCGGCTGACCCGTCCGGCCGGAGGGGGGTCGCACGGACCCTTGATCCCGGTCGGCGATCCCGAGGGCACGCCAGCGACTGCCGCCTCTCCGCTTCCAGCCCGCGGCGCGCAGCCGCATCGGCATATTCCCCCCTCGATCGCGGACCAATCAGCCCGCCGACCGGATCACATTCTCTGGCGGGCCCCCGCCGCCGTTCTGGCGGTTAGATGTTGGACCGCCGAGATAGCAAGGCCCCGGATGCCCTGACGGGAAAAGCAGGTGGATTCGGCGCGCCCACTTACGGGAAGGAAAAATGACGACGCCACGATCCGACCAGTCACCGCCGCCGTCCCTTGAGCCGGACCGCGTCTCGACCGGCGTCCCGGGAACTCGACGACATCCTCGGCGGCGGCCTCGACGCCGAGCGGATCTATCTGATCGAGGGCAGGCCGGGCACCGGCAAGACGACACTCGCGCTGCAGTATCTGCTCGAAGGTGCGCGGCGCGGCGAGGCCGGCCTTTATGTTACCATGTCGGAAAGCGAGCAGGAGCTGCGCGTGGGCGCAGCACGGCACGGCTGGTCGCTGGACGACATCTCCATCTTCGAGCTTGTGCCGACCGAGGCCACCCTCGCCGGCGCGCAGGCGCAGAGCCTGTTCCACCCGGCCGAAATGGAACTCGGCGAAACGACGAAGCTGATCACCGACCGGGTGACCGCGGTCGGTCCGACGCGGGTCGTGTTCGACAGCCTGAGCGAGCTGCGGCTGCTGGCGCAAAACCCGTTGCGGTATCGCCAGCAGATCCTCGCCCTGCGGCACTTCTTCGCCGACTGCCGCTGCACGGTTCTTCTGCTCGACGACGTCACCGCGCCGGCCGACGACCTCGGCCTGCACAGCATCGCCCATGGCGTCATCACCCTGGAGCAGCTCGCGATCGACTACGGACCCGATCGCCGGCGGTTGCGGGTGGTGAAAATGCGCGGCACCGACTTCCGCGGCGGCTTGCACGACTTCGTCATTCGTTCGGGGGGGATCGCGGCCTTCCCGCGCCTCGTCGCCAGCGAGCACCGCACGACCGCGCTCGGCGAACCGATCTCCAGCGGCAATCCGCAGCTCGATGCGCTGCTCGGCGGCGGCCTGGATCGCGGCACGTCGGCCCTGCTGATCGGCGGCGCCGGCGTCGGCAAGTCCTCCGTCGCGCTCGGCTTCGCCGTGGCGGCTGCGGAACGCGGCGAACACGCGGCTGTGTTTGCGTTCGACGAGGGGCGCGGCACGATCTTCGCCCGCGCCGCCCGCCTGGGCATCCCGCTCCAGGCCCATGTCGATGCCGGCCGGATCAGTCTGCAGCAGATCGACCCTGCCGAGCTGTCGCCCGGCGAGTTCGTGCACCGCGTGCAAGCCAGCGTGGAACGGGACCGGGCGCAGCTCGTCGTGATCGATACCCTGAACGGGTATCTCAACGCGATGCCCGGGGAGCGGTTTCTCGTGCTGCAGATGCACGAGGTCCTGAGCTATCTCGGCCAGCTCAACGTGGTCACCCTGCTGGTGCTGGCGCAGCACGGGCTGATGGGACCGCTGGAGACGCCGCTCGACGTCAGCTACCTCAGCGACGCCGTGCTGATGCTGCGCTACTTCGAATCCGAAGGGCATGTCCGCCGCGCCATGTCGCTGGTCAAGAAGCGCAGCGGCGTGCACGAAGATACGATCCGCGAGTTCCGCCTCACCGGGAACGGCCTCGAAGTCGGGCCACCGCTGACCGGATTCGACGGCATCCTGACCGGCGTCCCGGTGTATCGCGGCGACGGCGTTCCGCTCCTCGGCCGCGGCGAGGACGGCCGGGAATGAGTGATCCCGGTACGAGTGATCCCGGTACGAATGATCCCGGGACCGGCAGCGAACGGGTCCTTGTGCTGGCGCCGATCGGGCGGGACGCCCCGGCCGCGACGGCGCTGCTCCGGAAGATCGGCATCGAGGCCGAGGTCTGCTCCGATCTCACGGAGCTGCGGGAGGGTCTTGACGCCGGCGCCGGGGTTGCGGTCATCGCCGCCGAAGCGTTCCAGCGCGAGCCGGTGGAGCCCCTGGTCGGCTGGGTCCGCCAGCAACCGGCCTGGTCGGACCTTCCGTTCATCGTCCTGACCAGCGCCGGCGGCCCGGCTTCGGATCCGATGCGCCCGCCTCCCCTGCTGCAAACACTGCGGAACGTGTCGTTGCTGGAACGCCCTCTGCGCAGCGTCACCCTGGTGAGCGCCGTCCAGGCGGCACTGCGCGCGCGCCGGCGGCAATACGAGGCGCGCACCTACCTGCTCGAACGCGAACAGGCGGCCTGCGCGCTCGAGGAAGTGGTGGCCGAGCGGACCCGCGAGCTTGAGACGGCGAACCGGCGCCTCGTGGCCGAGATCGCCGAACGGGAGCAGATGCAGGCGGCGCTGCAGCAGGCGCAGAAGATGGAAGCGGTCGGCCAGTTGACCGGCGGCGTCGCGCACGATTTCAACAATCTTCTGGCCGCGGTGCTGGGCAATCTCGAACTCGCGATGGCAAAGGTGACGGACGAGGCCGCCCTGCGCCTGCTCGGCAAAGCCGAGCGCGCGGCCTTGCGCGGAGCGAAGCTCACCCGCCAACTGCTGGCCTTCTCGCGGGTCCAGCACCTCGACCCGCAGACCGTGGACCTCAATGCACTGGTGGCAGGCATGGGCGAGCTGCTGGTCCGCACGATCGGCAGCACCGTGCGGGTCAAGATGGCGCTGGAGCCGCAGCTTTGGCCGGCCACGGCCGACCCCAGCCAGGTGGAGCTCGTCCTGCTCAACCTGGCACTGAACGGGCGCGATGCGATGCGCGGCGGCGGCCGCCTGACGATCGCCACCGGCAACGTCGCCGCCGACGATCCCGAGCGCCCGCAGGAGCTCGCACCGCAGGACTACATCAGGGTGTCGGTCGGCGACACCGGAACGGGAATGAGCGAGGAGGTGCTGGCGAAGGCGTTCGAGCCGTTCTTCACGACCAAGGACGTCGGCGAAGGGACCGGCCTCGGCCTCAGCCAGGTCTATGGGATTGTCCGCCAGTCCGGCGGCACCGTCACCATCAGCTCCGAGCTCGGCCGCGGCACCACCGCCGCCATCTATCTCCCGCGCGCGGCGGGCACCGCCGTATCGGACTGTCCGCCCGCCGCCGCCGACAGCCCACGCCCGCGCCACCAGGGGGCCGCGATCCTCGTCGTGGATGACGATCCGGGTGTGCGCGCCTTGGTCGCGGCGGAACTGGAGAGCCTCGGCTACGCGGTCACTGCGGCCGATAGCGGCCGGCAGGCACTGAAGATCCTTGCCGATGGCGCGCAGCCCGATCTGCTGCTGGTCGACTACGCGATGCCGGAGCTGACCGGGATCGAGGTGGTGCGCCGCGTTCGGATCGTGCGACCCGGGCTGCGGGCCTTGTTCATGACCGGATTCGCCAAGGCGGACGAACTGGAACGCTCGGCCGACCTGGCCCGGATCCTCCGCAAGCCGTTCACCCGCTTTGCGCTGGAGGCCGCCGTCGAAGCGGCGCTTGGGGCAGGATCTCCCCTGTCGCTGGCGCCTCCGGCCGCGGGCGCGGAGCGGGCGGGCATCCACCGGCGCTGACCGCCCGCCGGGCAGGCCGGGCCGAGGCTCCATGCCGCGCCCGCGCACGGCACGCCGACCGCCACGGCGACCTTCCAGGTGTGCGCATCGCGATGCGGCGGGTCAGGGTCACAGCGGCGCGGCGTGCGTCCGGCGCGCGGTCAGCAGCACGTTCGCGAACGGCGTGCCCTGCCAGCAGGGGGCGACGGTCACGGCAAATCCCGCCGCTTCCAGCACGCCGGTCAGTTCGGCCAGCGGCCGCGGGTTGACCATGGCGCCCGCATGCGCCGAGACCCGGCGCCAGGCATGCTCCAGCCCGACGGTCAGCACGGAGCGCAGGCCGCGAGCGGGATCGAGGGTGCGGACCAGCACCAGCGCCCGCGCCGCCTGCGCCGCCGCGGCAAGCAGCGCAAGCTGGGAAGCGGTCGGCAACTGGTACAGCACGTCGATCAGCAGCACCGTATCGGCCGCCGGCACCGCGGAGATGCCGGCCAGATCGCAGGCGATGGCGCTGAGCCCGAGCGCTCCCCCGGCGCGCGCCGCCTGCCCCAGCCGCACCCCGGGCAGGTCGATCCCCAGCACCGAGCTCGCCCGCCCTGCCAGCAGCAGCGCCACGCCAAGCTGCCCGCGGCCGCACCCGAGATCGACGACCGTACCGAACGCCGCGCCCCCGGCCAAGGTCAGCACCGCCCGATGCACCGGATCGTAGCGCAGCTTGCCGGCCACATAGCCCCGCGCTGCCCGCCCGCAGGGCGCGTAGCGTGCCGCGGCGGCCGCGGCGAGCAGCGGGAAACCGGCCCCGCCGGCGCCCCGGCGCGGGGAGAGCGGCGTCGCCGCCGCGCGGAGTCCAAGGAAAGCGAGCCGCCCGGGTCGTACCGGCGCGGCATCGAAGCGTTCGGCGCCGGGCGTCACACCCGCCACGGGATGCTCTCGGGCGGCGGCGCCGTGGGGTCGAAACGGAGGTGCTCGCCGTTCTGGATGCTCTGGCCGGTCAGGGCTATGATGAAGCCCCAGTGGGTGACCACGAGCGTATCCTGCCAGTCCGGCAGCGCCGCCATCTCGGCGCGGAACAAGGCGGCGCGTTCCAGCACGGCGGCGGCGGGTTCCGGCATCGCAGGCCACCAGATCTCCTCGATCGCGGAGAAATCGTGCGCCGGCCAGGTCTGCGCGAGCTCGGTGCGCGGCGTGCCGATGTCGCAGGCGAAGGCACAGCGCTCGCGCACGATCGGGTTGATCACCACCGGCGCGCGCAGCGCCGCGGCAACCGGGGCGGCGGTTTCCAGGGCACGGGAGTAGGGCGAGGTGATGATCCGCCCGATCCGCTCGCCGGCGAAGCGTTCCGCGGCGGCCCGCGCCTGGGCGTGGCCGGCCGGCGTCAGGCGGGCATCGATGATGCCGGGATCCCGCTTGGTGGCCGTGAAATGGAGGTTGAACTCGCTCTGTCCGTGCCGCAGCAGGATCATGGGTCGGGGCTTACAGGGCCGGTCGCGGCCGGGCAACCCCCGGCCCTCGAGGGGACGATCGAGGGGGCGATTGCATCCGGCTTGAACGTGCCGGCCACCATCCGCGTATACGGCGGCCGGTCAGGCGAATGGCCCCGCGTCCGGGCTCTCCCGCGTCCGGGGCCTGCCGTCGGCGGTCTTATACCAATCCGCCGAGAGGCTGACGTACCTGCCAGCCTCGAACCCTTCCCGTCATGGCCGGCCCTGAGCCGGCCATCTGCCCCCGATCATCCGTGCGCAGATGGCCGGCTCAGGGCCGGCCATGACGGGAGGCGCCGGGCCGGCACGCAAGGGCAAGAGTTCGAATTCGAAGCGGGTTAGTATTACGCCTTCGCTCAGGGAAACAGCTTGCCCATGGTCCAGCCGTCGCCGGCGCTCGCGGATCCGGCACGGGTGAATACGGTGCGGTCGTGCAGCCGATAGGGCATGTCCTGCCAGAATTCGAACCGGCCGGGGATCAGCCGGTAGCCGCCCCAGTACGGCGGGCGGGGGATGGCCTCGCCCGGGAAGCGAGCCTCCTGCTCGGCCAGGCGACGTTCCAGCACGGCCCGCTCCGCCAGCGGGCGGGACTGGTCCGACGCCCACGCGCCGAGGCGGGAGATGCGCGGCCGGGTGGCGAAATAGGCGTCCGATTCGGCCTCGGTGGCGTCGATCACCGCGCCCTCGATACGGATCTGCCGACGCAGCACCTTCCAGTGGAACAGCAGGGCGGCGCGCGGGTTGGCGGCGAGCTCGTCCGACTTGCGGCTTTGGCGGTTGGTGTAGAAGACGAACCCGCGGGGTTGTGCGCCGGGCGGATCGAGCTCCTTCAGCAACAGGATGCGCGCCGCGGGAATGCCGTCCGGCGTCGCGGTGGCGACCGTCATGGCATTCGGATCGTTCGGCTCGGTGGTTTCCGCCTCGGCCATCCAGGCCTGGAACAGGGCGAAGGGATCGGCGTCGGCAGGGCGGTCGACCATGCAGGGTGCTCCCGTACGCGGGGCGGCCTCTTGCCCCGTCGCGCCGGGCTGTGCCACCACCGACCGCAACAGGACAACCCCCCGAGGTCGATCCCCCCGGGAGAGGGAAGCCTCCAAAACGGACAACCCCCCAAAGGAGCGCCGATGGCCGACCGGACCCAAGCCCACCGTCCTCCCCCGGGCACACTGCTCGCAGGACGGCGCGGCCTGATCATGGGGGTGGCGAACGAACGCTCGCTCGCCTGGGGCATCGCGGCCGCGGCGGCGGCGCAGGGCGCGGAACTGGCCTTCACCTTCCAGGGCGAGGCGCTGGAACGCCGGGTGCGCCCGCTCGCCGCCTCGGTGCGATCGGATCTCGTTGTTCCCTGCGATGTCGCCGAGGAAGCGAGCATCGACGCGGCCTTCGCCGCGGTGGCGGAACGCTGGGACGGGCTCGATTTCCTGGTCCACGCCATCGGCTACGCCGACAAGGCATACTTGCGCGGGCGCTACCTCGATACCCCGCGGGCGGCGTTCCTGCAGGCGATGGACATTTCGGCCTATTCCTTCACCGCCGTCTGCCAGCGCGCGGTGCCGATGATGAAGCCCGGCGGCAGCCTGCTGACCCTGAGCTACATGGGCGCCGAGAAATGGGTGCCGCACTACAACGTGATGGGGGTAGCCAAGGCGGCGCTGGAAGCCTCGGTGCGCTACCTCGCCGCCGATCTCGGCACGTCGGGCATCCGGGTGAACGCGATCAGCGCCGGGCCGGTGAAGACCCTGGCGGCGTCGGGGATCGGCGATTTCCGCTACATCCTGCGCTGGAACCAGATCAATTCGCCGATGCGCCGCAACGTGACCACCGACGATGTGGGGGGCGCCGGGGTCTATTTCGTATCGGATCTGTCCTCCGGCGTCACCGGCGAAGTGCACCACGTCGATTGCGGCTACCACATCGTCGGCATGAAGCATCCCGAGGCTCCCGACATCGCCATCGTCGAGAGCGGCGGGGAGACCTGATCGGCCGCCCATGAGCCACAACAGCTTCGGCCACCTGTTCCGCGTCACCACCTGGGGCGAAAGCCACGGGCCGGCGATCGGCTGCGTCATCGACGGCTGCCCGCCGCGGCTTACCCTGTCGGAAGCCGACATCCAGCCGTTCCTGGACCGCCGCCGCCCCGGCCAGTCGCGCTTCACCACGCAACGCCAGGAACCGGACCAGGTGCGCATCCTGTCGGGCGTGTTCGAGGGCATGACCACCGGCACGCCGATCGCGTTGCAGATCGAGAACGTGGACCAGCGTTCGCGCGACTACGGGGAGATCGCGGCGAAATTCCGCCCCGGCCATGCGGACCTCACCTACGAGCTGAAATACGGCATCCGCGATTATCGCGGCGGCGGCCGGTCCTCGGCGCGCGAGACGGCGATGCGGGTCGCCGCCGGCGCGGTGGCGCGGCTGGTGCTGGGGGCCGGGGTGCGCATCCGCGGCGCGCTGGTGCAGCTCGGGGCGCACCGCATCGACCGCGCGCGCTGGGACTGGGACGCGGTCGATGCCAACCCGTTCTTCTGCCCCGATCCGGTGGCGGCGGCGGCGTGGGAGGATATCCTGCTCGCGGTGCGCAAGGCCGGTTCTTCGATAGGCGCGGTGATCGAGGTGGTGGCCGACGGCGTGCCCCCGGGGCTCGGCGCGCCGGTCTACGGCAAGCTGGATGCGGACCTGGCGGGCGCCCTGATGTCGATCAACGCGGTGAAGGGGGTGGAGATCGGCGACGGTTTCGCCGCCGCGTCGTTGCGCGGCGAGGACAATGCCGACGAGCTGCGGATGGCGGACGGGAAGGTGGCGTTCCAGGCCAACCACGCCGGCGGCATCCTGGGCGGCATCTCGTCCGGCCAGCCGGTGGTGGCGCGGTTCGCGGTGAAGCCGACCAGCTCGATCCTGGCGCCGCGGCGGACGGTGGATCGGGAGGGGCGGGAGACCGAGATCGCCACCAAAGGGCGCCACGATCCCTGCGTCGGCATCCGCGCCGTGCCGGTGGGGGAGGCCATGGTCGCCTGCGTGCTGGCCGACCACAAGCTGCGGCACCGGGCGCAGAACCCGGACGCGCCGGAGGTGGCGCGGCTGCCGCGGAACTGAACCGGGCGCGGGGCTCCTTGCGCCGCCCGATCGCCTGGACCCGTGCCGAGCCGCCCTGCTACACGCAGCCGACGCCGCCGCACACATCAAGCGCGGCGCTCCCGACCCTTCGTTGCGTGGCATGTCCGACTGGCAAGATCGTCCGCTGTCGATGCTGAAGCTCGCGGCGCTGCTTGCCGATCCGGCGGAGCGCGCAGCCGCGGGCGTCCGTTCGGTGACCACCCTGGCCGACGGCGGGCGCTACGCGCGCCGCGCGGCGGAGTTTTCCGATCCGGGCGCCGGCTTCGCCGCCTGCCGCCAGGCATTCCAGCCCCTTGTGCAGAACTACGATCCGGCGGTGGTCGCAGCCCTCCGCGGGGCGGTGGTGGTCGGCCAGGGCGCGGTCGTGACCCGCAACGGCACCCTGATCCACGACAGCGTGCGCGCCATGATCGGACCGGAGCGGCTGGTGGACGGCCTCGCCGACGTGGGCGGGCAGTTCCAGGTCGTCCCCTCCCGCGTGGTGGCGGTGCCGCAGCCGGCGCTGCTGCTGCAAAGCGCGTGGTGGCGGAACTACGGTCATTGGCTGTTCGACTCGGCCGCGCTGCTTGCGCTGGCAGCCGGCTACGCGCGGCGGCATCGCCTGGCGCTCGTGCTCGGGCGCCACGCCGATCCGGCGATGCGGGCGGTGGTGGAGGAGACCCTCGCCCTCCTGCTGCCGGAGGCGGAGGTGATCCTGCACGACGACGGTGCGGCGCTGGAGTTCAACGAGCTGCACTACGCCGCCCCGGTCAGCGTCACGCCCCTGTTCAAGCAGCCCGACGCGATCGCCCTGCTGCGCCGTGCGGTGGCGCCGGCATCGGCCGCACCGCGGCGGCGGCTCTATGTCCGCCGCCCGCCGGAGCTGCAACGTCTGCTGGTGAACGAGGCGGAGGTGATCGACCTCTGCACGGCGCGCGGGTGCGAGGTGGTGCAGCCGGAACGCCTCGGGCTGCGCGCGCAGGCCGCGCTGTTCGCCGCGGCGGAGCTGGTCGTGGGCGTCAAAGGGGCGGCGCTGTCCAACCTGATGTTCGCCCCGGAGCACACGACCGCCATCGTGCTGTCGCCGCGGCACTGGATCGACCCGATCTTCTGGGACCTCGCCGGACAGCGCGACCAACGCTACATCGAAGTGCTGGCGGACAGGGTTGATCCCGACCGGGCTGTTCCCGACCGGGCCGATCCCAACGGGGCCGAAGGGGGCGCGGCCGATCCGCGCGCGCCGCTGCGGGTCGATCTCGCGGCGCTGACCCGCGCGCTGGACGCGGCAGAGACCGGGCAGCCGGTGCCGCCGGCCGATCCGGGCCGGGGCGAATGCGCGCTGCCCGACATGCCGGGCGCGGACTATCGCGACTGCCTGCGCCTGGTGCACGCGCTGCGCACCCCGCGCACCTACCTGGAGATCGGCTGCCTGGACGGGGAAACCCTGGCGCTCGCGCGCTGCCCGGCGATCGGCATCGACCCGGCCTTCGAGCCGCGGATCGCGATCGGGCGCGACGCCCCGGCCGTGTTCCTGTTCCAGATGCCGAGTGACGATTTCTTCGCCCGGCACGATCCGGCCCGGCTGCTGGGCCAGGCGATCGACCTCGCCTTCATCGACGGCCTGCACCTGGTCGAGAACGTGCTGCGCGACTTCATCAACGTCGAGCGCTGTTGCAGCCCGGGATCGATGATCGTGATCCATGACTGCGTGCCGCTCGACCGCCACATGGCGTGCCGGGATCAGAACGATACGGCGAGCCGCAACCGCTCCCGCCATCCCGCGTTCTGGACCGGCGACGTGTGGAAGATCCTGCCGATCCTGGCCCAGTTCCGACCCGATCTGGAGGTGCGGGTGTTCAACGCCCCGCCCACCGGCATGGCGCTGGTGCGCCGGCTCGATCCCGCCAACCGGACCCTGGCACGGGAATACGCACGGATCGTCGCCGCATTCTGCCAGCGGGCGGACGAGGCGCAGTTGTTCCGCGCGGTGATCGGAGGCCTGCGGCTGTCCGATACCGGTGCGCTTGCGGACTGGCTGAACGGCCGGTAACGCCGGTCGGCAAGTCCGGGAGAGCGCTGCCCCGGGCCTACCCCGCCTGCGCCACGGCCGCCGACCACGGGGACGCCGCATCGCTGATCCCGTGCCGCATCCCGTCCCCGCCGAGAACGATCGCGTTCGGGCAGGCGAAGTTGATCGGCATCACCCCGTGCTCCACCACCTCGATCGGCCCGTCCGCCGCCAGCGCCGCGATCACCGCCGGATCCATGCGCCGATCGACGCTGACGAGGTCGGGGCCGGAGACATCGATGCGCGGGTGGTGCGCCGCCGCCTCCACGTCCATGCCGAACAGCGCGAGGAAGCTCAGCATCTGCACCACCGCAGCCATGATCCGCCGCCCGCCGGAGGCGCCGGCCGCGATCACCGGCCGGTCCCCGTCGCGCAGGATCACCGGCAGCATGTTCGTGAGCGGGCGCTTGCCGGGCGCGATGGAATTGGGCTGGTCCGGGCGCGGATCGAACCACATCACCCCGTTGTTCATCAGCACGCCCGAGCCCGGCAACACGACCCGGCTGCCCATCGAGGACAGCAGGGTGGTGGTCATCGCCACCACCGTGCCCTCGGCGTCGCACACGGTCAGATGGGTGGTGCAGGTTTCCGCCGCGTGCGGATCGGCATCGCCCAGGCCCTCCAGCCGTTCGGCGTAGGCGGCTTTCATCGCCCGCGCGAGCGCGGCGAACCAGGCGGGGGACGGTGCGGCGCCGGTCGGCGCCTCGGCCATCTGCTCCAGCACCCGCGCCAGGGTCGGCGCGGCGGTCAGCCCGCCGGTGAGCTGTAAGGTCCGCCCGGCCCAGGGGAACTCGGTCGCGGCCAGCACGCGGGCGCGGCAGGCGCGCAGGTCCTCGCGGTCCAGCACGCCGCCCATCGCGGCGACGTCGGCGGCGATCGAGGCGGCGACGTCGCCCTCGTAGAAATCGCGCAAGCCGGCCTGGGCCAGGCGCTCCAAGGTGTCCGGCAACTGGCCCAGGCGGAAGAAGCCGGGCACGCCCTGGTAGGGTGCGATCGGCGGCAGCCCGTCCGGCAGGTAGACGCGCGCGCTTTCCGGATAGCGCCGCAATACTGCCGCCGAGGCCGCGACTTTCAGGGTGGTATACCAATCCGCCGGCAGGCCACGGCGGGCGAGCGCCAAGGCCGGGGCCATCACCTCGGCCAGCGGCAGCCTGCCCCAGGTATCGTGCAGGAAGGCGTAGCCGGCGGTCGAGGAGGGGATGGCGAAGGACAGCGGCCCGTGGATGTTGGCATCGCCCTCCACCTCCGGCCAGGCGAACAGGTCCTGTTTCATGCGCCCGGTGAGCCGGAAGCGGCTCGGGTCGAGGCCGCGCGGCGCTTTGGGCCCGAAATCCACCACTTCGGCGCGTTGTTGCCCGGCGCGGTGGACGAGGGCGAAGCCGATGCCGCCGAGGCCGGAGTTCCACGGCTCCACGGTGGCAAGCGCGAGAGCGGTGGCGACGGCGGCATCGATCGCGTTGCCGCCGGCGTCGAGCACGGCGACTCCGGCCTCCGCGGCGCTGCCCGCCTGGGAGACGACCATGCCGCGCCGTCCGCTCGCGGCGGGCTTGGCGAGGCGCCAGTTCTGGGTGGCGTGGGGGGACGGGGTATGGAGCATGGCGGGCCTTTCGGGTCGTGCGGCGGGCGTGGCGGGCGTCGGAGGGGAATGGTCGGGCGCAGCGGCGCGGATGGCAAGCACGACGGGCGCCGCACTCCCTCCCGGCCATCGCGCAAACGTCTGGGGCGCTCCCTCTCTCGCTGGGCGGGAGAGGTCGGTTCGCGCAGCGAACCGGGTGAGGGAACCGTGCCTCTCGCCCTCACCCGCCGTGCTGCGCACGGCGACCTCTCCCGCTCGCGGGAGAGGTAAAGGAGCTATTGCCGCGCCAACATCCGGTTCAGGTGATTGCGCCAGAGGCCGCGCGCCCTGGCGGCCGTCGTCGACCCGATTGCTCCACGCCCGTGCGGCGTGGCAGAACCGACGCGCCATGATCTCACGCCGTTCGCTGTGCGCCGTTCTCCCGGTCGTGCTGGCCAGCCCCGCCGCCGCCGCCGACGGCCCGGGCGGGTTCGCCGGCTTCCTCGATGGCGTCTGGGCCGAGGCAAGGGGGCGGGGCATCGCCCCCGGCGTCCTGGCCGCGGCGCTGGACGGCCTGGTGCCGAACCAGGGTGTGCTGGCGCGGGAACGCCACCAGCCCGAATTCACCATGACCTGGGCGCGCTACCAGGCGCTGCTGATCACGCCCGCCCGCATCGCCGCCGGGCAGACCGCCTACCGCGCCTACCAGCCGCTGTTCGCCGCGGTGGCGCGCCAATTCGGCGTCGGCCCCGGCGTCATCCTGGGCATCTGGGGGATCGAATCGAGCTTCGGCGCGTCCTCCGGCGGCTTCCGGGTGGTCGACGCGCTTGCCACCCTCGCCTGGGCGAGCGGCCGGCCGGCGTTCTTCCGTGCCGAACTGATGGACGCGCTGCACATCCTGAACGACGGCGACATCGCCGCCCCGGGCATGACCGGTTCCTACGCCGGCGCGATGGGCCAGCCGCAGTTCATGCCAAGCTCCTACCTGCACTACGCGGTCGATTTCACCGGCGACGGGCGGCGCAACATCTGGACCAGCGTGCCGGACGTGCTGGCCTCGATCGCCAACTACCTGGCGCGCAACGGCTGGCGGCCGGGACCCGGTTGGGGCGCGCCGGCAGTGGTGGCAGCAGCGGATACGACATTGCTCGGCGGACCGCCGCGGTCGCTCGCGGGATGGCGCCGGCTCGGCGTGGCACCCGAGGACCGGACCGCGAGCCGCCGACTGCCCCAGGACACACCCCTCTCGCTGGTCCGGCCGGACGGCCCGGCCGGCCCCGCCTTCCTGGTCACCTCCGACTTCGCGGCCATCCGACGCTACAATCCGTCCGACTTCTACGCACTTGCGGTCGGGCTACTCGGGGACAGGATCCTGGCGTGAAACGACTGCTCGCGCTGCTGGTGGGCCTGTTGGTGGCGGGTTGCACCACGCGAGGGGTTCCTCCGCAGCCGCATTACGTGCTCGGCGCGGCCTACGAGGCCGACGGGGTATGGCACTATCCGAGCCGGCGGCTGGGCGGTGTGCTCACCGGCCTGGCCGCCGTCATCCCCCCAGGCCATCCGCCGCTGACCGCGAACGGGGAGGCGTTCGATCCGGACGCGCTTGCCGCTGCCAGCCCGAACCTGCAGTTGCCGGCGATCGCGCGGCTGACCAACCTCGCCAACGGGCGGCGGGTGGTGGTGCGGATCAACGATCGCGGCCCGGCCGATCCCGGGCGGGTGGTGGCGGTGACGCGGCGGGTGGCGGCCCTGCTCGGCATCGCGACAAACGGCGCGGCGCCGGTGCGGCTGCACGTGCTGGCCGGGCTGAGCCAGGCGGCGGAAGCGGCGCTGCCGGGCGCGCCGCTGCTCGCGATGACGGCGGCGCCGGTGGGGGCGGTGGTGACGCAGCAGCTCGGCGCACCCGGCAGCGCGCCCGGCGGCGCGGTCACGGGCGTTCCCGCCGCACCCCTCCCCGCCGCGGCCCCGAGCGGGGCGATCGTGCCGACGCTGTCGGGGCAGGTGACCCAGGGGACGCCGGTCGGGGGAAGCCTGTCGGTGCAGTTGGGCCGCTTCACCCAATACGAATATGCCGCGCGGCTCGCCGCCCGGCTGGCGGGCCTGCACCCGGTGATCCGGCGCGAGATGGCGCACGGGGAGGACCGGTTCGTCGTCGGCATCGGCCCGTTCGCCTTCGGCGCGGCCGGGGTGGCGGCGGCGGATGCGACGTTGCGCCAGGCGATCGACGCCGGGGTTGGCAGCGCGCGGATCGTGGTGGAACAGGAGTAGCCCGTGCCATGTTGACCCGCCGCTCCGCCCTGCTTGGCCCGCTGGCCCTTGGCCGGTTGGTGCTGGGTGCCAGGGTGTTGGGCGCCAGGGTATTGGGCATGGGGGTCGCGGGCGCCGGTATGCTGGGTGCCGGCGCGGTGGGCGGCGCGGCGGCGGCGGCGGCACCACCCGGGCGGGGCGGGGCGCGGCGGGTGCGCAAGACGCTTGTCCCCGCGGCCGCGCCGACGCCGGCAACGACGCCGATCGGGCCGGTCGCAACCGACGCCCACTGGGCGTACATCGAGGACTATACCACCGGCACGGTGCTGCTGGAGAAGCGGGCCGACGAGCAGATGGCCCCCTCCTCGATGACCAAGCTGATGACGCTCTACATCCTGTTCAGCCGGCTGAAGTCGGGCCGGATGAAGCTCGATCAGATGCTGCCGGTGAGCCGCACCGCCTGGCGCTTCGGCGGCTCGAAGATGTTCGTCGAGGTCGGCACCACCGTCTCGGTCGAGGACCTCATCAAGGGCATCGTCGTCGATTCCGGCAACGATGCCTGCATCGTCGTCGCCGAGGCGATCGCCGGCTCGCAGGCGCAGTTCGCCGACCTGATGAACCAGGAAGCGAAACGGCTCGGGCTGACCCATTCGCACTTCACGAACCCGATGGGCTGGCCGGACCCGGATCATTACATGAGCGTGCACGACATCGCCCGCGTGACCGCAGCGCTGATCCGCGACTTCCCGGAATATTATCACTTCTTCGGCGACAAGACCTTCACCTACAGCAAGATCACCCAGGGCAACCGCAACGTCCTGGTCGATAACGGCATGGCCGACGGGTTGAAGACCGGCCATACCGAAGCCGGCGGCTTCGGCCTCGTCGCGAGTGCGGAACGCAACGGACGGCGCGTGATCGTGGTGCTGAACGGCATGCCGAGTTCCCACGAGCGCATCGAACAGGGTGAGCGCCTGCTCGGCTGGGCGTTCGCCAATTTCGAGGACGTCACCCTGGTTGCCGCCGGCGCCCCGGTCGATCACGCCCCAGTCTGGCTGGGCACCACCCCCACGGTGCCGCTGGTGGTCGCGCAGGATCTGGTGGTGACCTTGCCGCACGGCTGGCGCACCGGCCTCAAGGTCACCGCCGAATATGACGCGCCGGTGAACGCCCCGGTGGCGAAAGGCGCTTCGCTCGGCACCCTGCGCCTCGCCAGGGCGGGAACGCCCGACGTGACCGTGCCGCTGCTGGCCGGGGCAACGGTCGGCCGCCTCGGCCTGCCGGGCCGGGCGGTCGCGGTGCTGATGCACGACCTGAGCGGACGCTGAGCGCGCCATGGCCGCCCCCCCCGCGCCAGGCCGGTTCATCACCCTGGAAGGCGGGGAAGGCGCCGGAAAATCAACCCAGGCCCGGTTGCTCGCCCAGGCCCTGCGCGACGCCGGCCAGGCGGTCGCGGAAACCCGTGAGCCGGGGGGCGCCCCCGGGGCCGAGGCGCTGCGCGAGCTTCTGCTGCACGGCCCCACCGCCTTCGTGCCGGAAGCGGAAACCCTGCTGCACTTCGCCGCTCGCGCCGAGCACCTGGCACGCACCATCCGCCCCGCCCTCGCGGCCGGGCGCTGGGTCGTGTGCGACCGCTTCGCCGATTCCACGATGGCCTACCAAGGCTACGGCCTGGGCGTGGACCGGGCGATGATCGCCACCCTCACCGCCCTGCTGGAAACGAAACCGGACCTGACCCTGGTGCTGGATGTCTCGGCCGCAACCGCATCGGCACGACTCGCCGGCCGCGGCCGGGCGGCAGATCGCTACGAGGCCCTGGACCCGGCGTTCCACGAACGGGTGCGCCAGGGCTTCCGCGACATCGCCGCCGCGGCGCCGGAGCGCTGCGTGACGATCGACGCCGATCCCGCCCCACACGCGGTGCACGCCGCCGTGCTCGCCGCCGTGCGAGCACGGTTCGGGAACGTCGCGAAGTAAAGGCCAAGGGGCTCCGCCCCCTGGACCCCCGCCAGGGAACTCGTCCCCTGGACCCCGTCTACTGGTTCGGTGCGTGTGGGGGTGTCGCGGGTCCGGGCCGGGGCTGCGCGGGGCGGGTCGCGGGGAGGCGCAGGGCGCATTAGCGCCCTGCGCCTCCCCGCGACCCGCCCCGCGCAGCCCCGGCCCGGACCCGCGACACCCCCACACGCACCGAACCAACGGAAGGGTTCCAAGGGCGAGCCCTTGGCGGGGGGTCCAGGGGGGCAGAGCCCCCCTGGCCTTGCTTCAGGCGCCCGCCGCGACGCCGATCTTCCCCTGGCGCAGTTCGGCCGTCACGGTGCGCAGCGCGCGTTCCACGCGGTCGAGCATTTCGTCGATTTCGGCTGTGCTGATGATCAGGGGCGGGCTGAAGCACAGCACTTCGCCGGCGACGGCGCGGGCGATGACGCCCTCGGCTTCGATCAGTTTGGTGAAGCGCGCGCCGACTTTCGCGGCCGGGTCGAATTTGCGGTGTGCGGCCTTGTCCTCCATCAGCTCGACGGCTGCGATCAGGCCGACGCCGCGGATTTCGCCGACCAGGGGATGTTCGGCGAAGCGGCGGTGCAGTTCGCGCTGCATATGGGCGCCGACGGTTTTGACGTGGGCTCCGATATCCGTTTCGTCGTAGATTTTCAGGGTTTCGATCGCGACCGCCGCCGGCACCGGATGGCCGGAGTAGGTGAAGCCGTGGCCGAAGGTGCCGATCTTGTGGCTTTCGGCCGCGAGCGCCTGGAACACGCGATCGTTGACCATCACGGCGCTGATCGGCAGGTACGCCGACGACAGCGCCTTGGCGCAGACCAGGATGTCGGGTTCGATGCCGAGCGTCTGGCTGCCCCAGTAGTTGCCGGTGCGCCAGAAGCCGCAGATCACCTCGTCGGCGACGAACAGGATGTCGTATTTGCGGCAGACCGCCTGGATTTTCGCGAAGTAGCCGCGCGGGGGGACGATCACGCCGCCGGCGCCCATGATCGGTTCGGCGAACATTGCCGCGACCGTGTCGGGGTCTTCGGCGAGAATGAGCTGTTCCAGCGCGTCGGCGCAGCGGGTGGCGAAATCGTCTTCGGACTCGCCGGGCTTCGCCTCGTGGTAGTGGTGCGGCGTCATGGTATGGACGAAGCCGGCCAGCGGCACGTCGAAGCTGCGGTGGTTGACCGCGAGGCCCGTGAGCGATGCGGCGGCCAGGGTGATGCCGTGGTAGCCCTTGATGCGGCCGATGATCTTCTTCTTGCGCGGCCGATCGAGCGCATTGTTGAAATACCAGATCATCTTGATCGCGGTGTCGTTCGCCTCCGATCCCGAATTGGCGAAGAACACCTTGCTCATCGGCACCGGCGCGCGCGCCAGCAGCATTTCCGCGAGATCGATGCAGGGCTCGTGCGATTTGGCGGTGAAGCCGTGGTAGAAGGGCAGCTTGCGCATCTGCGCGGTCGCTGCCGCCACCAGGCGTTCGTTATCGAACCCGAGCGAGGCGCACCACAGCCCGGCGACGGATTCGATGTATTCCTTGCCGGTATCGTCCCAGACCCGCACGCCCTTGCCGTGCGTGATCACGACCGGGCCGATCTGCTGATGCGCCTCGAGATCGGTATAGGGGTGCAGCACGCTGGCGATATCGCGGGCGGCGGCGGAATTGGCGCCGAATTTCGGGGTCATGGCAGGGCCTCCTCAGGGCGCGCGCGGTCGGGCTCGGGGAGCCGGACCGCGGGGGGGGGAGACGGAGTGTAACGCGTCCGGGACGCAAGGCCAGGGGCATCGCCCCATAGGCGCCAGGACGATGGGCCGGGCGTTGTTCTTTCACCTCTCCCACTTTCGTGGGAGAGGTCGCCGTGCGCAGCACGGCGGGTGAGGGCGGCGCGGCAAATCCGATGCTTTGTCCGTGCGGCACGCCCCTCACCCGCCGCT
The DNA here is from genome assembly GCA_963832525.1 of uncultured Pseudomonadota bacterium. Taxonomy (GTDB): domain Bacteria; phylum Pseudomonadota; class Alphaproteobacteria; order Acetobacterales; family Acetobacteraceae; genus JAJZVS01. Next base: position 2,220,167 of record CAWHUC010000004.1, on the reverse strand, counting down.
TCGCGGCGACCTCTCCCAGAGGGAGAGGTGAAAGAACGGCGCCCGGCCCTTTGTCCTGGCGCACACGGGCACGTGCCCACCGCCCCGGAACCTCCGCGACCTCGGTCTTCCTCGCCTTCTTTTCGACTACGAAAATAGCCCTGGGGCGGCCTTGGCTGGCCCCGCAGCGCATCATTTTCTCCCATCGCGGTGTGGCCGGCCGCCGGCCGCTGGCCAACTCCTTGGTGGAACCTGCTTCCTGCCGCGTGCCCTGGTCATGCGCGCATGCCTGGCAAAATGAGAATTGCCGCCGCCCGCACAAACCTGTTGCCTCGCCCCGGGCGTATGTTCTATATTTGTTCGCAGCCCATGATCCCCACCCCCCTCCTCGACCGCCTGACCAGCCTCATCGCCTGGCTGGCCGACCGCATCGGCGGCTTCTGCGATCAGGCGGGGCGCGATCCGGCGGGGGGCGATCAGGCGGGGGCGCATCAGGCGGGCCTGGAACCCGCGTACGCCGGCGCCCTGCTGGCCCGGCTGCGCCATCTCGCCGCCCGGTTCCGCGCCGTCGCCGGCACCCCGATCCCGCCCCCGAAGCCCGCCCCCAAGCCGCCCGAACCGAGGTTCGTTCCCACCCACAGCTTGCGCTTCGCTCTGGCGGACCCGCCGCCCGAGCGCACCGGGCTGCCGCGGGCCTGGCGCTGGCTGCTGCGGCTGTTCCCGCAAGTCGCCGCCGGCCGCGCGCAGATGGAAGACCTGCTGCGCGACCCCGCGACGGTCGATCTGCTGGCCGCCGATCCCCGCCTGGGGCCGATCCTGCGTCCGCTTGGCTGGATGCTCGGGGTGGATCGCGCGCTGCTGCCCGCCTCGCGGCGGCGCCGCCGGCCGGTGATCGTGGTGCCCGGCGGGCGGGCGGACGCCGAGGCGGCGGCAGCCGACTACGCCGGCGCGCGGTCGAAGGACGTTTCCGTGGCGGACATTATCGCGCTGTGGTGCCTGCCCGCCGCGGGCGGGCGGGACAAGCGGCCGGTCTGGCGCGGGTGCGCGGGGCTGACCCTGGGGGATGGGTCGCAAATTCCGGGCTGAGCCGGTGCTGCGGACGCGCGGCCTTATTGTTGCGATATCGAACTTAATCGCCCCCCCGGGGGTGCCTGGGGCGGTATCCGGGTTGCCCCCAAGGTCTCTCGCGGCCGGCCATGGGGCGCCGACCATGGGGCGATCCAGGCGTTCGCCCGATCGCCCTGGCCTTGTTGACCTTTCGCCGCCTTGACCCTTCGCCGCCCGCGGCCGTACACGCCATGCTTGTTTCCGTCCAAGGGCGTCGCATGACCGGTTCCCCCTCCGATCCCGCCGTGGCCGCCGCCGAGCAGGCCCGCACGCTCGCGCTCGCGCTGCCGTATCTGCGCCGCTACGCCGGGGCGACCGTGGTGGTGAAATATGGCGGCCACGCGATGGGCGAGGAGGATCGCGCGGCGGAGTTCGGCGCCGACATCGCGCTGCTGAAGCAGGTCGGCATCAACCCGGTGGTCGTGCACGGCGGCGGGCCGCAGATCAACGCGATGCTGAAGCGGCTCGCGATCCAGTCGACCTTCGTCGACGGCCTGCGCGTCACCGACGCGGCGATGGTCGAGGTGGTGGAGATGGTGCTCGCCGGCACCGTCAACAAATACGTCGCCGGCCTGATCACCCGCGCCGGGGCGCTCGCGGTCGGCATCTGCGGCAAGGACGGCGGGCTGATCCGCGCCCGCAAGCTCGCCCGCACCAAGCGCGATCCGGACAGCCACATCGAGCGCGTGCTCGACCTCGGCTTCGTCGGCGAGCCGGACTGCGGTCGACGTGCGCGTGATCCATGCGCTGACCGGCGCCGGGCTGATCCCGGTGATCGCGCCGGTCGGCGCGGACGACGACGGCCAGACCTACAACATCAACGCCGATACCGTGGCCGGCGCGATCGCCGGCGCGCTCGGCGCGACCCGGCTGCTGATGCTGACCGACGTGCCCGGCGTGCTCGACGCGGAGAAGCGGCTGATCCCGGAACTGTCGGTGGCGCAGGTGGAGCAGGGCATCGCCTCGGGCATGATCTCCGGCGGCATGATCCCGAAAGTGGAAACCTGCGTCGAGGCCGTGCGCGCCGGCGCCAAGGGCGCGGTGATCCTGGACGGGCGCGTGCCGCACGCCTGCCTGCTGGAATTGTTCACCGAGGGCGGTTCGGGCACCATCATCCGCTCCTGATCCGAAAGGCGGCACACATGGCCGAACTCGATCGCGACACCGGCACCGCCTTCTGGCCGCACGAGCTGTACGACCTGTTGCGCCGCGCCGGCGTCACCCAGTTCGCCTATGTGCCGGACGCCGGGCACAAGGTGCTGATCGACCGCTCGCTCGCCGATCCGGACGCGCAATCGATCCCGCTCACGACCGAAGAAGAGGGCGTGGCCCTGCTGGCCGGGGCCGATCTGGGCGGGGCGCGCGGCGTGCTGCTGATGCAGTCCTCCGGCGTCGGCAACTGCATCAACATGCTGTCCCTGATCGCCGGCGGCCGGTTCCCGTTCCTCACCCTCGTCAGCATGCGGGGCGAGTTCGGCGAGGGGAACCCGTGGCAGTTCCCGATGGGCCAGGCGGTGGTGCCGGTGCTGGAAGCCATGGGCGTCATCTGCCTGCGCGCGGAGCATCCGGACGAGGTGATCCCGACCGCCTCGGCCGCGCTCACGATGGCCTTCCAGTCGGGCCAGGCGGTGGCGGTGCTGCTGACGCAGAAGCTGATCGGCGCGAAATCGTTCTGAACCCGAGGAGGGCGCGATCATGGCGAAGCTGAACCGCATCCAGATGTCCGCCCTGCCCGTCCCGGTGCTCGACCGGCGCCAGGCGGTGCCGGCGCTGATCGAACATCCGGAGGCGTTCCTGGTGGTGGCCGGACTTGCCGGCACGGCGCAGGAACTGACCGCGATGACCGCGGATGCGCCCTCCGTGTTCGGGCTCGGCGGCGCGATGGGCGCGGCACCGATGATGGGGCTGGGGCTCGCGCTGGCACAGCCGAAGCGGCAGGTGCTGGTGGTGACCGGCGACGGCGAGCTGCTGATGAACCTCGGCGCGCTGGCCGCGATCGCGGTGCAGAACCCGCCCAACCTCAAGCTGGTCTGCGTCGACAACGGGCACTACGGGGAGACGGGAAACCAGGACAGCCACACCGGCCTCGGCGTGGCGCTGGATACGATCGCGCGCGGCGCCGGCTTCCCGGCGGTGCACCGGATCGATACGATGGCGGAGATGGACGAGGGCCGCCGGCTGCTGGCCGAGCCCGGGCTCGCCTTCCTCCTGCTGCGCGTGACCGAAGGCCCGCCGCCCAAGATCAAGCGCAACCTGGTCCCGCACGTGGCGCGCGACCGCTTCCGCGCCGCGCTGCTGCCCGCCGGCGGCTGAACGGCGGCCCGCCGGCCGCCCCGCTGCGCGGGCATTCATGGGCTCGGCGTGAGTTACGAAGTGTGACGAACGTCATATACGCGATCGTGGCACGTTTCTTGGTACTGGCCTTCCCGTCCCTTGTAGCGGAAACTCAGCCGGCCCCGACATGGTGTCGGGTAGAGCGGATCGACCCTGGATGGCATTTCGCGACAAGGACGGACGCCGCGCCAGGAACTGGCGGCGGCGCGCCCTGCCGGCTCTGTTCGGGCTCGTGGTGGCGTGCGCGCTCGTCAGCGTGCTCGGCGGGATCGGCCGCCCTGCCGCGGCGCCGCCGGCGAAGCCTCCGCCCGCAGTGCCGGTCGCCGTCACGCATGTCGCGCGCCGGGACGTGCCGGTCTACCTCAGCGGCCTCGGCCAGGTGCAGGCCTACAACACCGTCACGATCCGCTCGCGCGTGGACGGCACCCTGCTGCGCATCCCGGTTGCCGAAGGCCAGGAGATCGCTGCCGGCACGATGGTGGCCGAGATCGACCCGCGGCCGTATCAGGCCGCGCTCGACCAGGCGCTGGCCAAGCGGGCGCAGGACGCGGCGCAACTGGCCAACGCACGTCAGGACCTCGCGCGCTATGCCAGCCTGGCGCAGCGCGATTTCGCCTCCCGCCAGCAGCTCGACACGCAGCGGGCGACGGTGGCGCAGCTCATCGCCGGGCTGGCGGGGGATTCGGCGGCGGTGGAGGCGGCACGGGTCAACCTCAGTTTTTGCACGATCGCCTCGCCGATTCCCGGGCGGGTCGGGCTGATCGCAGTCGATCCGGGCAACCTGGTGCGCGCGACCGACACCGGCGGGATCGTCACCATCGCCCAGGACCAGCCGATCTCGGTGCTGTTCACCCTGCCGGAGACCGATCTCCAGCCGGTGCGGGCGGAGATGCGGCGGCGGCCGGTTCCGGTCGTCGCCCTGTCCGGTGACAACGGGCCGCCGCTCGATCGCGGCAGCCTCGCGACGCCGGACAACACGATCGACCCCTCGACCGGGACGATCCGGTTCAAGGCGGTGTTCCCCAATCCGCGGGACCTGCTGTGGCCCGGCCAGTTCGTCACCGCCAGGTTGCTGTTGCGCACGGACCGCAACGTGCTCGCGCTGCCGCTGGGCGCGGTGCTGCACGGGCCGGACGGGCTTTACGTGTATGTCGTCCACCCGGACGGCACCGCCTGGCGGCAGAAAGTCACGGCCGATACGGTCGGCGATATAGCGGTGATCCGCCGCGGGGTGACAGCCGGACAGGAAGTGGTGCTGGCCGGCCAGTCGCGGCTGGATGACGGCACCCCGATCCGGGTCGAGCCGCTCGGCCAGGCGGACAGTTGAGCCGGCCGATGCGTGCGCGCGCGATGCAGGGCGTCGCATGAACATCTCCGCCCCGTTCATCCGCCGCCCGATCGCGACCGCGCTGCTGATCCTGGCGCTGGTCCTGGTGGGCGTCGCCGCCTACCCGTTCCTGCCGGTCGCCGCCCTGCCGCAGGTCGATTTCCCCACCATCGTCGTGCAGGGCAAGCTGCCCGGCGCCAGCCCCGAGACGATGGCGAGCACCGTCGCCCAGCCGCTGGAAACCGAGATCGCGCAGATCCCCGGCGTCAGCCAGCTCACGTCGGTCAGCGTGCTCGGCGTGACCCAGGTGGTGGTGCAGTTCGACCTCGACCGCAACATCGACGGCGCGGCCGGCGACGTGCAGGCGGCGATCAACGCCGCGGCCGGCCAGTTGCCGGCCGACATGCCGAGCCCGCCGACCTACTGGAAAGCGAACCCGGCGGATTCGCCGATCCTGATCCTGTCCGTCACCTCGCGCGCGCTGCCGCTCGTGAAAGTGGACGAATACGCGGAAAGCCTGCTGTCGCAGCAGATTTCCCAGCTCCAGGGGGTGTCTCAGGTCATCATCGGCGGCCAGCAACGGCCGGCGATCCGGGTGACGGTCGATCCGGCCAAGCTCGCCGCCATGGGGCTGACCCTGGAAGACGTGCGGACCATGCTGGTCAACGCAACCACCGACGCGCCGAAGGGCAGCATCGACGGACCGCGGCGGTCGTACACGCTCTATGCCAACGACCAGATCACCCAGGCCGAGCCGTTCAACGATACCGTGCTCGCCTGGCGCAACGGCGCCCCGGTGCGGGTGCGCGACATCGGCAGCGCGGTGGCGGGGCCGGAGAACAACCAGTTCGCCGCCTGGGAAGACGGCGTCCGCGGCCTGTCGCTGATCGTGTTCAAGCAGCCCGGCGCCAACGTGATCGCCACGGTGGCGGGGATCAACGCCCTGCTCGCGAAGCTGGAGCTGGCCTTGCCGCCCAGCGTGCATATCGGCGTCATCAGCGACCGCACCCAGACGATCGAGGCGGCGGTGCACGACGTGCAGTTCACCCTGGTGCTCGCCGCCTGCCTTGTCGTGCTGGTGATCTTCCTGTTCCTGCGCAACATCCGCGCCACCGTGATCCCGGCGCTGACCGTGCCGGTGGCGGTGCTCGGCACCTTCGCGCTGATGTGGGTGCTGCACTTCAGCCTCGACAATCTGTCGCTGATGGCGCTGACGATCTCGATCGGCTTCGTGATCGACGATGCGATCGTGATGCTGGAGAATATCTACCGCCATGTCGAAGCCGGCATGCCGGCGCGGGAGGCGGCGCTGCTCGGCGCCTCCGAGATCGGCTTCACCATCGTCTCGATCAGCTTCTCGCTGATCGCGGTGTTCATCCCGATCCTGCTGATGGGCGGCATCGTCGGGCGTCTGTTCCGCGAATTCGCGATGACCGTCAGCGCCGCCGTGCTGGTGTCCGCGGTGATCTCGCTCACCTTCACGCCGATGCTGTGCGCGCGCTTCCTGCGTCACGAGACCGGCCGGCACGGCGCGGCGTGGCGGGCGATCGAGGCGATGTTCACCGGCCTGCTGAATTTCTATCGCCGCACGCTGGATGTGGCGCTGCGCCACCAGTTCATCACCCTGCTCGCGTTCCTCGCCACCGTCACCCTGACCGTGCTGCTGTATATCTGGATCCCCAAAGGGTTCTTCCCGCCGCAGGATACCGGGCTCGTCATCGGCATCACCGAGGCCGCGCAGGACACGTCGTTCGCGCATATGGTGCAGGTGCAGAAGCGGGTGATGAAGGTCGTGACGGCGGATCCGGACACCGCCGGGTCGTCCGCCAGCATCGGCGGCGGCATCGCCGGACAGACCAACAACATCGGGCGCGTATTCGTCAGCCTGAAGCCGTTCGATCAGCGGGTGGGCGGATCGGCGCAGGACTACATCAACCGGCTGGGGCCCAAGCTCGCGGCGCTGCGCGGCGTGAAGGTATTCCTGCAGGCGGCGCAGGACATCAGGGTGGGCGCGCGGCTCGCCAAGACCGAATACGAATACACCTTGCAGGACGCCGATCTGGATCAGCTCTACCGCTGGGCGCCGCGCGTGCTGGCGCATCTGCGCGGCCTGCCGCAGTTGCGCGACGTGACGACCGACCAGGAGATGTCGGGCACCACCGCGACCCTGACGATCCATCGCAACCTCGCCGCCCGCTATGGGATCACGCCCGTCGCGATCGACAACGTGCTGTACGACGCCTTCGGCCAGCGGCAGATCACGCAGTATTTCACGCAGATCGGCTCCTACCACGTGATCCTGGGCGTCGATCCGAAGCTGGAGGGCAATCCCGACACGTTGAACCTGCTCTATGTCCGCGCCGCCAACGGGGCGACCGTGCCGCTGTCGAGCCTGGTAAGCTGGACCACCGCGCCGGTGGCGCCGATCTCGATCAGCCACCAGAGCCAGTTCCCGGCGGTGACGATCTCGTTCAACCTCGCCCCCGGCGTCGCACTCGGCCAGGCGGTCGATGCGATCGACAAGGCGATGGCGGCGGTGCGCCTGCCGGGCGCGGTGCAGGCGAGCTTCCAGGGCACCGCGCAGGCGTTCCAGACCTCGCTGACCGGCGAGCCCTACCTGGTCGCGGCGGCGCTGATCAGCGTCTACATCATCCTCGGCATCCTGTATGAAAGCTTCATCCTGCCGCTGACGATCCTTTCCACCCTGCCCTCGGCCGGGGTCGGCGCGCTGCTGGCCTTGCTGGCGGCGCGCACCGAGCTCACCGTGATCGCGCTGATCGGCATCATCCTGCTGATCGGCATCGTGAAGAAGAACGGGATCATGATGGTGGATTTCGCCATCACCGCGGAACGCCGCGACGGGCTTTCGCCCGAGCAGGCGATCCGCAGCGCCTGTCTGCTGCGCTTCCGCCCGATCCTGATGACGACGATGGCCGCGATGCTCGCCGGCGTGCCGATCATGCTGAGCACCGGTGCAGGATCGGAGCTGCGCCGGCCGCTCGGCTATGCGATGGTGGGCGGGCTCGCGCTGTCGCAGATCCTGACGCTTTACACGACGCCGGTGATCTACCTTTATCTCGACCGGCTGGCGCACCGGCTGACACCTGGGCGGGTCCGGCTGCCGGCGCTGGCGCGCAAGATGGGTGTCGCCGGCGAGCCGGGCGAATGAATCGCAGGAGAAGGTAAGGCATGGCCGAGCTGGTCGAAGTGAAGCTGGCGGAACTCGGGATCGTGCTGCCGAAGCCGGCGGCGCCGATCGCGACCTACGTGCCCTACGTGACCACCGGCGACCTGGTGGCGATCTCCGGCCAGTTGCCGCTGCTCGACGGCAAGGTGTCCGTCACCGGCAAGCTCGGCGGCACGGTGCCGCTGGAGCAGGGCCAGCAGGCGGCGCAGCGCTGCTTCATCAACCTGCTCGCGCAATTGAAGGCTGCCTGCGACGGCGATCTGGACCGGGTGCGCCGGGTGGTCCGGCTCGGCGGGTTCATCGCCTGCACGCCGGAATTCACCCGCCATGCCGAAATCATGAACGGCGCCTCCGACCTCGCGGTTGCCGTGTTCGGCGAGGCCGGACGACACGCGCGCACCACCGTGGGCGTGCCGTCCCTGCCGCTGGACGCAGCCGTCGAGGTCGAGGGGTTGTTCGAGATCCTGTAGCGCCATGCCGGACGGGTCCGCAGCACTCAGCCTGACCCTGCACGGGGCCATCGCCGAGATCGCCCCCGCCGACTGGGACGCCTGCGCCGGCGACGGCAATCCGTTCGTCTGCCACGCCTTCCTGAGCGCCCTGGAAGACAGCGGCTCCGCCAACGCCCGCACCGGCTGGCTGCCGCGCCACGCGGCGCTGCGCGATGCTTCCGGGGCGGTACTGGCGGTGGCGCCGATGTACGCCAAGTCGCACAGCTACGGCGAGTATGTGTTCGACCACGGCTGGGCCAACGCACTGGAGCGCGCCGGCGGGGACTACTATCCGAAATTGCAGGTCGCGGTGCCGTTCAGCCCGGTGCCCGGTCCGCGGCTGCTGGTCCGCCCGGACGCGGCCATCGCCCCCGGCACCATGGGAGCCGCGCTGGCGCAGGCGTGCCGGGAGATGGGGCTGTCGTCGGTCCACGCCACTTTCTGCACCGAAGCGGAATGGGCCGCGCTGGGCGAAGCGGGCTGGCTACAGCGCCTCGGCATGCAGTTCCATTGGCAGAACGACGGCTACGCGAGCTTCGACGAGTTCCTCGCCGCGCTGTCGTCACGCAAGCGCAAGGTGCTGCGGCGGGAACGGCGCGACGCCAACGCCGCCGGCCTCACATTCCACGCGCTGAGCGGGGCCGACCTGCGCGAACGCCATTGGGACGCGTTCTATCGCTTCTACACCTCGACGGTCGATCGCAAATGGGGCAGTGCCTACCTGACGCGGCGGTTCTTTTCCCTGCTCGGCGAGCGGCTCGGCGACCGGGTGGTGCTGATGCTGGCCGAGAACGCCGGCAAGCCGGTGGCGGGCGCGCTGAACCTGGCGGGCGCTGAGGCGCTCTATGGCCGCAACTGGGGCTGCCGCGGCGACTGGCCGTTCCTGCATTTCGAGCTCTGCTACTACCGGGCGATCGACTGGGCGATCGCGCACGGCCTGCAACGCGTGGAAGCCGGGGCGCAGGGACGGCACAAGATCCAGCGCGGCTACCTGCCGAAGCCCACCTACTCGGCGCACTGGATCGCGCATACCGGGCTGCGCCGCGCCGTCGCCGGATTCCTGGAGGAGGAACGGCCGCAGATGGAGGCGGAGATGGCGGCACTGGCCGAGGACTCGCCGTTCCGGCAGGACGGGGAGTAGGCCGCGGACGCCGCGTTACCAGCGGATGCCGGTGCCGTAGACCAGATGGTCGAACAACTGCCGGAAGCTGGTCTGCGTGACCACGTGGCCCTCGCAGGATTCGATCACCGGGCAGGACGCACAGGGCGCGAGGGCGCGGACCGGCCCGTCCCTGCCCTCGGCCACCGCGGCCAGCGCCGCGCGGGCGGCGCGCAGGGCGGGCGCGTTGCGCAGGCGCGCGACCGGCGCGTCCGCCTCCCCTACCGCATCCCCGGGCGCCACCACGTAGCAGCACGGGTGCACGAGGCCGCTCGAATTGATGCTGATGGCGGAATAGAGATAGTCGCAGCCGAAATACCGGTGCTGCCCGGCACGCACGGCCGCCCGGCTGCGCCAGGCGTCCAGCAACGCCGGCGCCACCGGGCGCGCGTGCGCCCGGCTGCGCGGCGCCAGGGAATAGGTCTGCGGCGCCATCAGCACCCCCGGCTCCACGCCGAACTCATCCGCCCCCACCTCGGCCGCCAGCGCGCGCGCCGCTTCGATCTCGTGGCGGTTCCAGGGGAACTCCAGGTAGCGCCAGAACAGATGCGGCGTCGCCGAGCCCGCCCGCCGCTTCGCCGCCACGATCCGGCGGACGTTGTCGAGCGCCAGCGCCAGATCCCCTTCGCGCCGGTATTCCTGGTAGGTCGCCTGGGTGGCGCCATCGAGCGACAGCACGATCGTATCGAGACCCGAGTCCACCAGCGCCGCGATCGCCGCATCATCGAGCTTCACGCTCATGTTGGTGCTGATGAGCACCCAGATGTCGTGTGCCTTGCACAGCCGCACGGCCTCGGCCAGTTGCTTGTTGAGCAGCGGCTCGCCCCACAGGGACAGCCAGATGCGCACCAGGGTGTCGCCGTACCGGTCGAGGATGGAACGCAACTGGTCCAGCTTCAAATTCGGCAGCCGGTAGCCCTGCGCGCGGATCATGTGCGACTGGCACATCGGGCAGCGCAGGTTGCAGCCGAACGAGGGATCGATCTGGCCGGTGACCGGCAGCGCGGTCACTTCGGTGGCATGCGACAGGCGCTCGCGCTCGTTCAGGATCAGGTTGCGGAGCTTGCGCAGGCGCAACGGCGGCAGGAAGCCGGCGCGCGCTTCGACCTCCCACACCGGATCGGCGATCGCGGTCTTGATCGTCTCGCAGGGCGTGCCGGCGGCGAGGAACTCGACCTGCACGCGCGCCTCGGCCGGCGCGGCGGCCAGGCGCAGCGCGACATCGAAGCCCGAGCGGGGCGACAGCCTGGAATCGGCGGCGGCGACGTCGGCGCGCAGTTCCTCGCAGGGGAAGCGGATCTCGCGCCCGCCGAGCCTGAGGCGCGCGGTCACCGCCCGGTGCGGCGGCCCGTGCGCGCTGTACCAGCCTTGCAGGACCAGGAAGCCGCCGGGCCCGTCGAGAGCGGGCAGGAAATACGCGGCGTCGATGTAGCCGCTGCCCGGGCTCACCGCGCGACCCCGCAGGCGGGGCGGCGCAGGCCGGCCCGGATGGAGCGCCGCAGCCTGCCGGGAAGGGGGCAGCGCGCGCGGGCGGCCGCGGCGCGGCGGCCGGCATGCGGGACAGATCGCGCCTGGGTTTGCACCTGGTTGCCTTTCCGGTTCATACGCGGTCGGCTCGCCCCGCCGGCGGGGCCTGCCCGCGGCACCGGCCACCCGCGATGCCGGACGGCGCCGCCACCGGACGATGTCGGAGCCGATGCTACACTCTGCGCCCCGGCCGCGCGACCTGCGCCTTGCTCGGCACGGATCATGTCGGCGCAGCCGGACGGCGACGGACGCCGGACCCGGGGAAGCCGCACCCAGGCCCGCCGCACGAGGATCGTCGCCATGAGCATCCCGCCCGCCCAGACCGAGGTCGCCGCATGGCTGCGCGCGCTCGCCGGCGCCGAACCGGTGGAGACGCATATCTCGCTGGTGTTCCTCGGCCCCGATACCGCGTGGAAGCTGAAAAAAGCGGTGCGGCTGTCGTTCCTGGACTTCACCGATCCGGCGGCGCGACGGCATTTCGCCCGGCGCGAACTGGACTTGAACGCCCGCGCCGCCCCCGGGCTCTATCGCGATGTGGTGCCGGTGGTGCGCGGGCCCGACGGCGGCCTTGCGTTCGGCGCCGCCGAGGACGAGCGGCGGCCGGCGCTCGACTGGGTGCTGCGCATGGCGCGGGTTCCGGCGGCGGATTTCCTGGACGTGATCGCGGCCGCCGGCGGGTTGGACGCGGCGCTGCTCGACGCCGTGGCCGATGCGGTGGCGGCGTACCATGCCGCTTGCCCTGCCGTCGCGATAGCTGACCCGCTCGGGCGAATGCAGGCGGTCACGGCGGGCAACGCCGTCGCCGCGCGGGCGGTGGGGCTCGACGAGGCGGCGGTCGCAACGTGGAAACAGGCGACGGAAGCGGCGCTGGACCGACTCGGCCCCTGGCTGGTGGCGCGGGCACGACGGGGCTTCGTGCGCCGGGCACATGGCGATCTGCATCTCGGCAATTTCTGCCTCTGGCAGGGCCGCCCGGTGCCGTTCGACGCGCTCGAATTCGATGAGGCGATGGCGACCGTCGATCTCGGCTACGACCTCGCGTTCCTGCTGATGGACCTCGATCGCCGCGCCGGGCGGGCGGCAGCGAACCGGGTGATGAACCGCTATATCGCGCGCACCGGCGACGTGGGGCTGCTGGCCGGGCTGCCCGCCTTCCTGTCGCAGCGCGCGATGGTGCGCGCGCATGTCGCCGCGCGCAGCGGCGACCGGGTGGCGGCGGCGGGCTACCTCGATGCGGCGCTCGCCTATCTGCGGCCGGAACCGCCGGTGGTGGTCGCGATCGGCGGACTGCAGGGCACCGGCAAATCGACCCTGGCCCGCGCCCTGGCCCCCGGCCTGGGCCGCGCGCCGGGCGCGCTGATCCTGCGCAGCGACGAGATCCGCAAGCGCCTGCACGGCGTGGCGCCGGAGACACGGCTGCCCGAGGCGGCCTATGCCGAGCCGGTCAGCCGGCAGGTCTTCCGCACCCTCGCCGCCGCGGCCCGCGCTGCCGCCGCGGCGGGGCAGGCGGTGATTGCGGATGCGACGTTCCTCGACCCGGCGCACCGGCGCGCGCTGGCCCGCGCGGCGGGACCGACGCCGTTCGTGGGCCTGTGGCTGGACGCGCCGCTGCCGGTGCTGGAAGGCCGCCTCGCCGCCCGCCGGGGGGATGCGTCGGACGCGACCATCGCGGTGCTGCGGGCGAGCGCGCAGCGCCACCGGCCGCCGCGCGCCTGGACCCGGCTCGACGCGACCGCGGCCGACGCTGCGCTGGCGCAGGCGCGCGCGCGGCTCGCCGCTCGCTAGCGCGCGCCGCGGACCGCTGGTAATCCCCGGCCATGGACCCCACCCAAGCGCGCCCGGCCGGCGTCCCCCCCCGCGCCCCTGGCGCCGCCTGCGCCGGCTGCTCGGCGCCGCCTGGCGCGATCCCGGCCAGTTCGCGCAGAAGCGCCTGGCCCGCACCTGCCCGATCTGCGGCTACCACGGCACCTTCATCAGCGTCGGCCGCCCGCCGCGCTGGGATTCGCGCTGCCTGGAGTGCGGCAGCCGCGAGCGCCACCGCCTGACCCAGCTCTGGCGCACCGAGGGCGGCGGCGACAAGCTCGCCGGCCGCCGCATCCTGCACTTCGCCCCCGAAAAAATCGTCATGCGGCAGATGCGCGGCAATCCGCTGTACGAGACCGCGGACCTGCGCCAGCCCGGCGTGACGCATCGGGTCGACATCACCGCCCTGCCCTTCCCCCCCGCCAGCTACGACGTGGTGATGGCGCATCACGTGCTGGAACATATCGACGACGACCGCCGCGCCATCGCCGAATTGTTCCGGGTGCTGAAAGCCGGTGGCTTCGCCGTGCTGAGCGTGCCGCTGAACGCCAGCCGCCAGGAGACCTACGAGAATCCCGCGATCACCGACCCGGTGGCGCGCACCGCGCATTTCACCGCCCCCGACCATCGGCGCACCTACGGCCGCGACTTCGCCGATCGCCTGGCGGAAGCCGGCTTCATCCCCGAGATCTTCCGCGCCGCGCCGGCGGACGAAGTGCGCTACGCCCTGCTGCGCGACGAATGGATCACCATCGCCCGCAAGTCGTGATCCCGGATACGAGCCGGGCGGAGCGCACGTGGCCCGGACTGCGTCCGGGCCACGCACATCGCTCGGTCAGGTGCGCGCCGGTCAGGAATGCTGGAGCGCCGGCTCCGCCGCCTCGGCCGCTGCGTCGAACACATCGCTGTTCAGGTCTTCCAGAGACCGGCCGGAGGTTTCCGGGATCAGCACCCGCGTCAACACCGCACCCACGAGCGAGATGATCGCGAGCGTGTAGATCGCGCCCACCACGCCGGTCCGCGCGAACAGCAGCGGAAACAGGAACGCGGTGATCGACGCCCCGATCCGGCCGCCGGCCACCGAGATCGCCTGGCCGATGGTCCGGACCCGGGTCGGGGCAAGCTCCACGCCCAGGATGCCGGTGCCGCTGACGATGTTGGGGCCGCTCAGAGCGAGGGTATAGAGACCATAAAGAATGAAGCCCAGGGCCGGCAGGGCCAGCACCGACTGGTGCAGGGCGGCAAACAGGATCAGCATGATCCCCGCCCCGAGGAACCCGCCGGCCTGCAGCGGCTTGCGCCCGAGGCGGTCGATCAGGAACAGCGCGCTGATCACGGCGCCCGGCAGGCCGAACAGCAAGGTCATGCCGATCGCAAACGTCGTCGCCGACAGGCCGAGCCCCTGGGCGATCAGCGACGGTCCGAACAAGGTGCCGGAATAGGCAACGATGTCGAATACCATCCACAGCAGGGCGGTGGCGAAGATCGGGCCGGCGTGGCGGGCGAACACCTCCCCGAAGCTCCGGTCGTCCTTGGCGGGCAGCGCGACCGACGGTTCGCCACTGACATGCTGCACGACGGCCGCCGCGGCGTTCCGATCGTCGGCAAGCCGCGCGAGGTAGCGGGCGGTTTCAGGCATCTTCCGGCGCAGATACAGCACCGACAGCGCGGGCACCGCACCGAACGCAAGCACGATGCGCCACACGAGGTTCGGCGCGACACCAGCGCTCTGCAGGCCGAGGGTGAGCAGTGCAGACGTCAGCGCCCCCGACGTCCACATCACGCCGAAGCCAAGACCGATCTTCTTGCCGCGGTCGCGCCGGTTGGAATGCTCGGCCATGATGGTCGGAGAGAGCACATAGTCGGCGCCCACGCCGATGCCGAGGACGAAGCGCACTGCGATGAGTACCCAGACGCTGCTGACGAAGATCTGCGCGAGCGCAGCGACCGCCATGATCGTCACGTCGATCCCGTAGAACTTTTTCCGCCCGCCCTGGGCGAGAAAGCCGAAGCCCAGAGCGCCGATTGCCGCGCCAATCAGCGCCGAACCCGCGAGCCCCGCGCCCTGAACGGAGCTGACATGCGAAAGGCCGAATGAGGCCAGCACCAATGGCAGCACGATGCCGATCGAAGACAGGTCGTAGCCGTCGGCGAAGACGCCCATGCCTGTCGTGAACAAGGCAAGCCAATGAAAACGCTTGAACGGCTGTTCATCAAGCTGGAAGAAAGATGGCACGGACAACGAGAGGCCCTCCTCGGGACAAGACGAGGTGGGGCGCATAGCAGCGCGCAGGTTGCTGGGGGATGATGGCTTGGCGAAGCTCTGATGACACGCCGGGCCACGCCGACGGGTCCGATCACAACCCGAGATAAAACTTCCGGATCAGCTCGTTGTTGTTGAGCTCCTCAGCCGAGCCACCCTCGAACGCGATCCTGCCGTGCACGATCACGTAGCCGCGGTCGGCGATGCGGATCGCCTGGGTGAAGTTCTGTTCCGCCATCAGCACAGTAAGCTGGAACCCGTCCTTCAGCTCCTTGATCTTGTCGATCGTCCGCCGCACCAGCACCGGCGCCAGCCCGACCGAGGGTTCGTCGATCAGCAGGATGCGCGGGGCCGACATCAGCGCGCGGCCCAAGGCCAGCATCTGCTGCTCGCCCCCGCTCATCGACCCCGCCAACTGCCCGCGCCGCTCCTTGAGGCGCGGGAACGTTTCGAAGCAGAATTCCAGGTTGCGCGCGATCCCGGCCCTTGCCGCATGGCGGAAGGCGCCCAGCATCAGGTTCTCGGTCACCGAGAGCTTGGGGAACAGCCGCCGTCCTTCGGGGACGAAGGCGATGCCGAGATCGACGATCGCCTCGGTCGGCAGGCCCACGAGCTCGTGGCGCGCGCCGTCGATCTCGGCGGTGATGCGCCCGGCGGCCGGGCGCACCAGGCCCATCACGCATTTCATCAACGTGCTCTTGCCGTTGCCGTTGGTACCGAGCAGGGCGACGGTCTCCCCGGCGCCCACGCTCACGGACACGTCTTCCAGCACCCGCACCGCGCCGTAGCCGGCGCTCACGTTCTCGATGATGAGGCTACTCGCCAAGGTAGGCGCGCTCCACTTCGGGGTTGCGGATCACCTCGTCCGGCAGGCCGTCGGCGATCTTGCGCCCGGCCACCAGGACGACCAGGCGCTGGCTGAAATGCATGACCGCGCGCATGATGTGCTCGATCATGATGATCGTCACGCCGCGGTCGTTCAGATGCAGCAACAGGGCCAGGATGTCGTCCACTTCCTGATGCGACAGGCCGGCCATCGCCTCGTCGGCGATCAGCAGCTTGGGATCGGCGGCCATGGCGCGGGCGAGTTCGAGCTTGCGCATCTCCACCTGCGTGAGGCCGGCCGGCAGTTCATCGGTGCGGCCGGCAAGCCCCACCATTTCCAGCAGCTCGGCGCAGCGGGCATCGACGTCGATGCGGCCCTGGCCGCGGGCGTGCACCACGTATTCGATCGGGATACGCAGGTTCTCGCCCACCGTCAGACTGAGGAACGGGCGCGGCAACTGGAAGCTGCGCGCGAGGCCGAGGCGGGTGCGCCGGTGCGCCGCCAGCCCGTCCAGCAGGCGCCCGTCGAAACGCACCTGCCCGGCTTCGTTGCGCAACGTCCCCGACAGGCAATTGACGAAGGTGCTCTTGCCCGAGCCGTTGGGGCCGATCAGCCCGACCCGCTCGCCGGCGCCCACCGCAAGATCGATCCCGTCCAGCGCGACGAAGCCCCCGAACCGCTTGGCGAGCCCGGTCACTTCCAGCAGCATCCCGCTCATGGCCGACCCACCACGAGCCTGCGCGGATGCGCGCGCGCGCGCCGGTCGAGGCCGAACCAGCCGATGATCCCCCGCGGGGCCGCAATCACGAACCCCACCAGCACCAGGCCCACGATCAGAAGGTTGACCGCGGACGAGATCGTGACGGTCGCAACCTGCTGCAACGTCGCGATCAGCACCGCGCCGATCAGCGGCCCGGGCCAGCTCGCGGTGCCGCCGATCAGCGGCATGGCGATGGTGTTCACCGCATAGGCGAGGCTGAACGCCGACGGCGGATCGAGATAGGTGACGTAGAATGGCAGCGGTGCGCCGGCCATGCCGAGAAACGCACCCGACAGCGCGGTGGCGAACAGCTTGAGGCGCAGGGTGGGCACGCCGGAGGCCTCGGCCGCCAGTTCGTCGTCACGGATCGCGGCGAAGCCGTCGCCCAGGCGCGAACGCTCGATCAGCCGCGCGACGGCAACCGCAATCACGCACAGCCCCAGCATCAGCAGGAACAGGTAGCGGATGTAGTCGATGCCGAACCAGGCGGTGGTCTCGGGGCGGATGACGAAGGCGCCGGCGGAGCCGCCGACGAAGGACCAGTTCACCATGAACGTCTGCGCCACCACCGCCATCGCCAGGGTGGCGATGGAAAAGAACGCCCCGCGCAGCCGCAACGTGAGATAGCCCATGCCGAGGCCGAGCGCGCCGGAGACCACGCCGCCAGCCAGCATCACGACCGGCAGCGGCAGCGGCACGAGTTTCTCCAGCGCCACGGTGCAGTACGCCCCGAGGGCGAAGAATCCCGAGGTGCCGAAATTCACGTAGCCGGTATAGCCGCCGAGGATGTTCCAGCCGATCGCCATCACGACGTATTGCAGAACCACGTAGCCGGCGAAGAATACATAGCCGTTGTCGGTGAGCCGCGCGGCCAGGAACACTGCCGCCGCGACCGCCAGACAGAACAGGAAGAAGGGGCCGCTGCGCATCGCTCAGCGCCCGAACATGCCGGCGGGCTTCACCGCCAGCGCGAGCAGCAGGAAGCCGAACGCGACTGCCGGCGACCACGACGGGCCGTAGAACGTCGCCGTCAGGCTCTCCATGATGCCGAGCACCATCGCCGCCACGACCGTGCCGCCGAAACTGCCGAGCCCGCCCAGCACGGCGATCGCGAACACCCGGCCGATGTATTCGCGCCCGAGCGAGGGTTCCACCGGCTGGATCACGATCAGGATCGCGCCCCCGACCGACGCGGTGGCAATCGAGAGGGCAAACGCGATGCGCTTGATCCGGGTCGGATCCGCCGCCATCAGGCGCAGAGCCCCCGCATCCTGCGCCACCGCCAGGATCGCCCGGCCGAGGAAGGTGCGCGAGAGGAACACCTGCAGCCCGCCGATCAGCGCCAGCGACACGACGCAGGGCACCAGCAGCCGGAGCGGCAGCTCGATCGTGCCGAAATGCAGGCTGGGACCGATATAGACGGCGCGCACCAGCCGGTAATCGACGCCGAACACCAGCACCAGCACCACTTCGGTGATGAACAGCAACCCGAAGAAGAAGGCGAGCCCGCGCAGGCCGCCGTCGCCGCGCCGCTCGAACGACACGTGGTAGACCTGATAGATCCCCGCCCCGAGCAGATAGAACAGCGGCGACAGCACGAGGCTCGCCACGATCGGATCGACCCCGAAGACGGCGTTGGCGACGTAGGCGCAATAGGAGCCGAGGATGATGAAAGCCGGGTGCGCAATATTGACGATGTCGAGCATGCCGAACGAGATCGACACGCCGATCGTGACGCCGGCATAGAATCCCCCCAGCAGCAGCCCGGACACGATCGCGTCGCCGAGCAGACTGAACGAGAAGTACAAGCAGCTCCCCCCTTTGCGGCCATCGTGCCCCGTTCGGCGGGAGCAGGCTTCGTCGTCGCCAGGCCTTACCGGGCCTATATCATCCCGCGCCGGGCGCCGCCAGCGGGGGTGGCGCGCCGCTGCGCCGGAATTGCCGCATGGCCCGGAACCCCGAGCCGCCCCGGCCCCAATGCGCGCGCCTAAGCGAACGTCACCGCCAGCACGGAGAAATCGTCATCCAGCGGTCCCGGCCGGACGAGAGCCCGGACCGCCCGGTAGATTCGTTGCGCCTCCGACTGTCCTGGCTCCCCCGGACGCTCGAGGATCCGCCGCAGGTCGTCGATCGACCACGCCCCGCCATCCGCCGGGACGATCTCGAACGCACCGTCGCTGAACACAAAAAGCCGGCTGCCGGGCGCGATGGCGGCGGTGCCGGTCGCCCAGGTGCGCCCGGCCAGCATGCCGATCGCGGGGCTGCGGCGCCACAGCGGCTCCGCAGCCGCCGCATCCGGGGCGAGCAGGAAGGACGGATGGTGGCCGGCGGCACAGAAACGCAGGCACCGGCCCGGCAGGTCGTAGACGAAATACCACAAGGTCAGCATCAGGCCGTTGTGTTCCTCCATCGGGAACACCGCGTTCAGCCCGGCGGCGACCGCCGCGGGATCGTGGAAATCGACGCCCGGCAGGGCGCGCCGGCGCAGCGTGTTGGCGACGTTGGCGGCGTGCATCGCCGACCCGATCCCGTGGCCGGAGACGTCGAGCACGAAGCCCGTGAAAGTGTCCGCATCGAGATACTGGTAGCCGAACGCGTCGCCGCCGAGTTGCGCGGACGGCACGAACCACCACTCGGTCCGTATCGGCCCGTCGACCATCGGCTGCGGCAGGATCGCGCGCACGTAGTCCATCGCGCGCCGGAGATCGTCCGCAAGCTCCGCCTCCTCCGCGACTTCCCGCCGGTCGCGCCGTTCGTAGCGGATCGGGAATGAGCCGAGCGCGAACCGGCTGCCGTTGCCGAGCCGGGTCGGCCGCTCCACCCGTTCGCCGCCGATGAAGCTGCCGTTGGTGGAGCCGAGGTCGGTCAGCACCGCCCACTCGCCGTCGAGATCGATCCGGCAATGGCGGCGCGAGATATCGGACGCGGCGATCACAAGCTCGCTCGGCGCATGGCGCCCGATCGTGAGGCCGGCGGGGCCGATCGGCACCCGGCGCAGCTCCGCGCCCTCGGTGAAGGCAAGGAAATGGCCAAGCTCCACTGCCGGCGCCGGCGCAGCCACGAGGGGCGCACGCAGCATGATCGTCCGATCGGACCCGTCATCGCCGCTCGCCATCGCCGCTCCCGCGCGCCTCGTGCCGGGTGACACATTACTGTCATGGATATCGGGCCCGCAACCGGTGTCTTTGCCCGCCGCGGAGCTTGCCGGCTCCGGACCGCACTGATACTTGTCATAAAGTCCCGGCGGCCGACCTGCGGGTGCCGGATGCGGAGTTGCGCGCCATGCCGATCGTGATCCAGGAACTCGACGGGAACGTCACCAAGGTCGTCCTCTCCGGCCGGATCGACATCGCCGGCGCACGGGAGATCGACCTGCCGATGAGCGTCGTCGCCGGATCGCGCCGGGCGGTGATCATCGATCTTGCCGCGGTCGAGTTCATGGCCTCGATGGGGCTGCGCAGCCTCGTGGTCTGCGCCAAATCGGTCATCAGCAAGCGTGGCCGGATCGTGCTGCTATCGCCCCAGCCACCGGTCGAGGAGGTGCTGACCGTGAGCGGCATCGACGACCTGATCCCGATCCATCGCGACGAGGCACAGGCGATCGCCGCGGTCATTGCCATTCCAACCTGAAGTGGCGCCCCCCGAGCCGGCCGGGCCGCAGCCCGTGCTGCATCTTCGCACCGACACGGCCGATCTGGCCCGCCTGCATCCCTGGCTCGACCGCGCCGCGACCGCCCGCGAGCTGCCGCAAACCATGCTGCACGGCATGCACGTCGCGATCGAGGAAGCGGTGGCGAATGTCGCCCTGCACGCCTTCGGGCCGGACCAGCCGGGTGAAATCGCGGTCCGCCTCTGCGCCGCGCCGGGCGCCGCCGCATTGGTGGTCGAAGACGGCGGCCGTCCGTTCGATCCCGCCGCGGCGCCGGTGCCGGCGCGGCCGGCACGCCTCCAGGACGCAAGGCCCGGCGGCCTCGGCCTCACCCTGCTGCGCCATTACTGCCGCGATATCAGCTACGAACGGATCGGCGGGCGCAACCGGCTGACCTTGCGCTTCCCGCTGCCGGGTCGGTGAGGCCGGCACCCCACGGCATCATTCCTCCTCGACCACCGTCTCCGCTTCCAGTTCCAGCAACTGTTCCGCCGTCGCGTCCTCCACCGCCTCCACCCCGCGCAGCGCGCGGCCCACGGCGCGGGTGCGCCGGCGGGCGGCCTCGATCGTATTGGTCATGGTGCCGGCGTTCTTGGCCAACCGCTCCAGCACCCCGTCCATCTTGCGCATCTCGGTGACGGTGGCGCCGAGCAGGGACCGCACCTGGTCGGCCTTCTGTTCCAAAGCGAGGGTGATGAACCCGAGATGGATCGTGCGCAGCAGCGCCGGGAACAGGCTCGGGCCCAGGATCAGCACCCGGTTGTCCCGCCCGATCGCATCGATCAGTCCGGGCAGCCGCGCCACTTCCGCGAACAGCGCGTCGGTCGGCAGGTACATCACCGCGAATTCCACCGTGACCGGCGGATTGATATATTTTTCTGCGATCTTCTTCGCTTGCAGCCGCACCGCGGTTTCCAGCTTGCGCGACGCCAGGCGTTCGCCGTCCGCATCCCCCGCTTCCGACGCGGCGAGCAGGCGTTCGTAGTCCTCCACCGGGAATTTGGCGTCGATCGGCAGCAGCGGGCGGTCCTCGCCGCGGCCCGGCATGCGCACCGCGAACTCCACCGCATCGTCGGATCCGGCGCGCACCTTGCAGTTGGTCTCAAAGGCGCCAACCGGCAGGATGTCGTCCAGCATCGCCCGCACCTGGGTCTCGCCCCAGCCGCCGCGAGTCTTCACGTTGGAGAACAGGCGCTTGATGTCGCCGATCTGCGCGGTGACGGCGGCGACGTCGCCCATCGCCTTCTGCACCGCGGCGAACTGGTCGATCACCCGGTTGAAGCTCTCGTTCATCTGCTTCTCCACCGCGGCGTGGAGCTGCTCGTTCACGGTCTTCTGGATCTCCGCGAGCTTGGTCTCGTTGCCCTCACGCAGCTCGCGCAGTTTCGCGTCCAGCACGCCGCGGGTGGCTTCGAACTGGGTCGCGATCGCCTCGGTGCCCTTGCGCTGCGCCTCGGCGAGCGCGAGCCGCAGTTCCCCCTGCTCGCGGGTCTGCGTCTCCTGCGCCAGGCGAAGCTGGTCGTTGAGCGCGCGGTGGATCGCCTCCAGCCGGCTCTCGTTGCCCTCCCGCAGCTCGCGCAAGCGGGTGTCCAGCACGCCGCGCGTCGTCTCGGCCTGGATGCCGGCAGCCTGCATCTGCTCGGCGAGAGCCTTCTGGATGCCGGCGAGCCTGGTCTCGTTACCGTCGCGCAGCTCGCGCAGCTTGCTTTCCAGCAGGGTGCGGGTGCTCTCGAACTGGGCGCCGATTGCCTCGGCGCCCTTCTGCTGCGCCTCGGAAAGGGCGAAGCGGAGCTTGCCCTGCTCGTCGGCGAGGACGGCGCGCACCTGCGCGAGCCCGCCCTCCTGCACGCCGCCAAGCCGGGTCAGCCGCTCCACCAGGTCGGTGCCGAGCGCGCTCACGCCGCGCCGGGTGGTCTCGGCCTCCGCCCGCGTCCCCGCGGCCGCCTGCTCGGCAAGCAGGCGCAGCCGGTCCAGGATCGCGCCTTGGCGATGCACCACGGCCAGCGCCGCCAGCGCCGCGAGCAGCGCGAGGCCCGCCAGCACGGCGGCCGGATCGATCGGCATGCGCGAGTCCCCCTGGATGCGAGACGCCGATTATCGGCTAGAATCGCCGCAGCGACCACGGCAGGGCGGACCCACGCGTGACACGGCAGGACGGCTTCTGGTTCGAGGACATGGCGGCAGGCCAGGTGCTGCACTCCCCGCGCGCCATCACGCTCGATCGCGACGCGATCATCGCCTTCGCCCGCCAATACGACCCGCAACCCGCGCATCTGGGGGAGGAGACGGCCAAGGACAGCCTGTTCGGTCTGTTCTGCGCCAGCGGCTGGCAGACCGGTTCGGTCACCATGCGGCTGATCTTCGAGACCCTGCCGATCGCCCGCGGCGGCATGGGCGCCGGCATCGAGCAGCTTCGCTGGCTGCGCCCGGTGCTCCCGGGCGATTCGCTGCGGGTGGAAATCGCCGTGCTGGCCGTCCGGCCCTCGGCGTCCCGCCCCGGCTCGGGCGTCGTGACCTACCGCTGCACCACGCGCAACCAGCACGGCGAACCCGTGCAGGAGTTCACCACCACCGTGCTGATGCCGCGGCGGCCGGGCGCAGCGTAAGCGGGGCCACAGCAATCGCTGGAACGCCCCCGCGCCTTCACCTCTCCCGCGAGTGCGGGAGAGGTCGCCGTGCGCAGCACGGCGGGTGAGGGCCGTGCCACACCGCCCGCCCGAGCTTGTCCCGGCGGCCCGGCGGCAACAAGGCCGATGCTGCACGGCCCGCAACAACGTCGCTCCGACCCTCACCCGGCGCGCGCTGCGCGCCGACCTCTCCCGCAAACGCGGGAGAGGTGCAGGCACGGGCATTCAAGCAATTGCCCTCTCAGCGGAGCCGCGGCCCCGCCCCCCGCCCGCTACGCCATCGCCCCGCGCGCCGCGACCGGCCACAGGCACTCGACCCGCCCGCCGCGCACGCCGACATACCAATCGTAGCGATCGACCGTCGGATCGCAGTGCCCGGGAACCAGGCGCAGCTTCTCGCCGAGTTTCGGCGCGGTCGTCTCCGACCCGGCTTCCAGCTTGCCGTGCTCGTCGGACGCACTGACGTAGCGCAGGTCGGGGCGTTGCCAGACCGTGGGCAGGCCGCTGTCGACCGCCACCGCCTTGTGCCCGGCGTCCAGTACCGCCACCCCAGGCCGCGACGCGCTCATCACCGTGGCGAGCACGAACAGCGCATGGCGGAAGGTGGTGACCGGCTGTCCCGCCTCGTCCAGGTTACGGGCATAGTCGGCGTCCATGAAGGCGTAGCTGCCGGCCTGGATTTCCGTGAACACGCCCGAACCGGCCTCCAGCATGAAGCTGCCGGTGCCGCCGCCGCCGATGATCGGGCAGTCGAGCCCTTGCTGGCGGAGTTGTTCCACCGTGCGCCGCGCGCCCTCGGCGGCGCCGGCGATCAGGCTGCGGCGTTCCGCCGGCGTGCGCTTGTGCTGGGCGCTGCCGTGGTAGGCCTGCAAGCCGCCGAAACGCAGATGTGGCGAGGCGGCGATGCGACGGGCCAGCGCCACCGCCTCCGGCCCCGGGGCCACGCCGCAGCGGCCGGCGCCGGTGTCGATCTCCACCAGCACCGACAGGCGCACGCCGGCCGCCGCGGCGGCGGCCTCGATGGCGGCGACCTGCGCGGCATCGTCGGCGCAGACCGCGATCCGGGTGATGCGCGCAAGCGCAGCCAGACGGGCAAGCTTCGGCGCACCCACCACCTCGTTGCTCACCAGGATGTCGGGCACGCCGCCCCAGGCCAGCACTTCCGCTTCCGCCACTTTCTGCACGCACTGCCCGACGGCGCCGCGCGCCATCTGCAGATGCGCGATCACCGGGGATTTATGCGTCTTGGCGTGCGCGCGCAGCTTCGCCCCGGTGGGCGCGAGCAGCGCGGCCATGTGGTCCAGGTTCGCCTCGAACGCATCGAGGTCGAGAACCAGCGCCGGGGTGTCGATCTCGGCTTCCGGCGCACCGGGTTCGGCGGGGGGCGATTGCAGCATCAGGGTTCCTTCCACGGACGGCGCGCGGCATCGGCCGCGATCCAGGCGAGCGCGGCGCGCTTGCCGCGCCCGGTGACGACGATCACGCGACGCAGGCGATAGGCCGGTCCTTCATAGGCGCCAAGCCGGGCGCGCGCGACCGCCGGCACGGGGAGCAGCGCACCACCGACCCGCCCACCGCGGTCGCGGCGCAGGCTGGGCCAGCGGGCGCCGGCGCGCGCCACCCGCCGCCAGCCCGGCAACGTCGCCGGCGCGAGGCGCGCAGCAAGCCCCGGCGTACCGGCGCGGCGGGCCAGGACGACGGGATCGCGCAGCGAGCCGTATACGAACCAGCGCATCAGCCCCCCAGCGCATCGGCCCCCCAGCGTATCGGCCCCAAGGCATCAGGCGTGAAAGGCGAAGGCGTCCATGCGCAGCACGCCGTAATCGGCGCTGGCGTGCAACCGCTCCGCCTTCGCCCCCGCCCCGGCCGCGCCGAGCGCGACATACAGCGGCAGCAGATGTTCGTCCGTCGGGTGCTGCTCTTGCGCGAAGGGGGCACGCGTGCGGTAGGCGAGCAGGTCCTCGATGCGGCCTTGTTCCAGCGCCTGGTCCATCCACTCGGCGAAAGCGGCGACATCGGGTTCGTCGGGCACGCCCACCGCGTCGCGGCGGACGCGGCCGAGGTTGTGGGTGAAACTGCCGGAGCCGATCACCAGCACGTCCTCGCCCGCCAGCGGGGCAAGTGCCCGGCCCATCGCCAGGTGGTGCGCCGGACCCTGCCGGGGCTGGATCGCGAGTTGCGCCACCGGAATGTCCGCCGCCGGCCACGCCAGCAGCAACGGCACCCAGGCGCCGTGGTCGAGCCCGCGGGCGGGGTCGATCGCCGCCGGCAGTCCGGCGGCGGCAAGCAGCGCGGCCGCCCGCCGCGCCAGCTCCGGCGCGCCCGGCGCGGGGTAGCGGCAGGCATAGAGCGCGGGCGGGAAGCCGCCGAAATCATGGATGGTCTCATTGCGTTCGGGCGCGCTCAGCGTCGGCCCCATGGTCAGCCAGTGCGCCGACGCCATCAGGATCGCCTTCGGCCGGGGCATCGTGGCGGCGAGGCCGGCGAGGAACCGGTGCCCCGGCGTGTCGGTGATCACCGTCATCGGCGAGCCGTGGCTGAGGAACAGGGTGGGGAACATGCGACGATCCATGGCCGGGGGGGCGGCGCCAGTATGGCAGCTTCGCCGCCGGCACGGCAGATGGCCCCCCGCCCTTCCCGCGACGCGCATCCGCCCCGCGCCGGGCGCGCGCTTTCCATCCCCCGCCGCTGGGCTAGACTGCCGCGCGTTCACAACCTTGGCCGTCGCCGGGGCCGGAAGATCGGGGGGAAACCATGAAGATAGACCGTATCGAGACGCTGCGCGCCGACGCCGGGTGGCGGATGTTCTCCTACCTCAAGGTTTCCACCGCCTGCGGCATCACCGGCTGGTCGGAATTCAACGAGAGCTTCGGCTCCACCGGCCTCGCCGACGTGATCGAGGGCCTGGCCCCGGTGCTGATCGGCAAGGACCCGCGCCGGTTCGAGGCGGTCACCCAGCACCTGCACGTGCTGACCCGCCAGTCCCGGGGCGGGATCAACCAGCAGGCGATCGCGGCAATCGAGAACGCGCTGCTCGACATCACCGGCAAGGCCTACGACGTGCCGGTGTGCGCGTTGTTCGGCGGCCCGGTGCGCAAAACGATTCCGGTCTACTGGTCGCATTTCGGCACCTACCGGGTGCGCAGCGCGGCGCTGATGGGCGTGGCCCCGATCACGAACTACGACGACCTCGCGCGCCACGCCGAGGAAGTGAAAGAGCGCGGCTTCCGGGCGCTCAAGACCAACATCATGCCGATCGTGGACGGCAAGCCGGTGAGCTTCACGCCCGGTTTCGGCCGCACCGCCGGCTGGCCGGAGCTGAACTGGGACAACCGGCTGACCGCCGGCCTGACGCAGCAACTGATGGCGATCCGGTCCGCGATCGGGCCGGAGATGGGCATGATGCTCGACGTCAATTTCCATTTCAAGACCGAGGGCTTCCGCCGCATCGCCGAAGCGGTGGCGCCGGCGCACCTGACCTGGTTGGAGATCGATACGCATGACGCGCCGGCGCTCGCCTTGATCCGCCGCGACGCGCCCTGCCCCATCGCCTCCTGCGAGACCCTGCACGCCAGGCGCGAATTCCGCCCCTATTTCGAGAACTACGCGATGGACGTCGCGATCGTCGACGTGATCTGGAACGGGCTGGCGGAATCGCTGAAGGTGGCGTCGATGGCAGACGTCTATGAAACCAATGTCGCCCCGCACAACTTCTACGGCCATCTGTGCAGCGCGATCAGCGCGCATTTCTCCGCCGCGGTGCCGAATTTCCGCATCATGGAGATCGACATCGACAGCGCCCCGTGGCGCGACGACTTCTACGACAGCGTGCCGGTGATCGAGCATGGCGAGTACGTGCTGTCGGGCAAGCCCGGCTGGGGCGTCGAGGTGAATGAGAAGGCGGTGCGCGCACGCCCGCCGCAACGCTGAGGAAGCATAGGGAAACACCATGGCAAAGTTCAGGATCATCACCCCCGCCGGGGCCAGCTTCACCACCGCCGGCGGCGGCTACGACTATGAGATGGAAGGCCTCGCGGGCATCGACGCCGAGATCGTCGAAGGCCCGACCGACGAAGCGGGCTTCATCGCCGCCGCGCGCGACGCCGACGCGCTGTATGCCAAGGGCATCAAGATCACCAAGCCGATCATCGACAGCCTGGCGAAGTGCAAGGTGATCGCGCTCGGCAGCGTCGGCGTCGACAGCGTCGATGTCGCCGCGGCGACCGCGCGCGGCATCCCCGTGACCAACTGCCCGCACACCTTCATCGAGGAAGTGGCAGATCACGCGATGGCCTTGCTGCTCTCCGGCTTCCGCCGGGTGATCGAGCAGGACCGCATGGTGCGCGAGGGCCGCTGGCGCGAGGGAAGGCCGGCGCTGCTCCAAATCCCCAGGCTGATGGGCCAGACGCTCGGTTTCATCGCCTTCGGCCATGTGGCACGCGCGGTGGCACGGCGGGCACGCGGCGTTCGGCCTCAACATGATCGCCTACGACCCGTTCATCGAGGAACTGGTCATGCCGGATTACGGCGTGATCCCGGCGACCTTGGAGGAGGTGCTGACCCAGTCCGATTTCGTCTCGATGCACGCCCCGGCGACGCCGGAGGCGGAGGGCATGCTGACCGAGAAGCACTTCCGGATGATGAAAAAGTCCGCGGTCTTCATCAACACCGGCCGCGGCCCGACGGTGCAGGAGGTCGGGCTGATCAAGGCGCTGCAGGAAGGGCTGGATCGCGCACGCCGCGCTCGACGTGCTGGAGACCGAGCCGCCGGGGAACAACAACCCGATCCTCGGGATGACGAACGTGACGTTGAGCGCGCATGTCGCCTCCGCCTCCGCGCGGTTCGATCCGGCACGGAAACGGCATGTCGGGCGGGAGCTGGGGCTCGTGTTGTCCGGCCGCTGGCCGATGAGCTGCGTCAACCCGGCGGTGCTCGGGACGTCCGAGCTGCGGCGCTGGCAGCCGGTGTCGATGGAGCGCGGGCCGAACAGCTAGGCCTGCACAAGTGAGAGAGACTCCCTCCCCCTTGCGGGGGAGGGAGAAGGACGCCGCTACCAGAGGGTGATGGCGGTGCGCAGGCCGAACACCGCTTCGTTGCCGACGCGCTGCGGCGGAGTCTGCGGATCGACCACCCCGCCGCCCGGGTTGAACACGTACTGGAAATCGGGCTGCAACAGCCACCATGGGGTGAGCTGGAGCTGGTAGGTCAGTTCGATGAACGTCTCGGTGCCGCGCACCGGCCCCGGCACGCCGCTCTCCCGCTCCTCCGCCGCCGCATCGGCGCTCACCTTGGCGAGGCCGAAGCCGATCCCCGCGGTGTCGTTGTCGCGCCCGCGGAACGGCGCCTTCAGGGTCAGGCCGGCATCGACGCTGAACGAGATCAGGTTGCGGTCGGGCGGCGCGCCCATCAGCCGCGCGAACACCGCCAGCGCCCGGGGCCCCCGCGGGTCGGGAACCCAGACCGTCTGATCCGCCACCACATAGATGCTCGCATTGCCCCGGTCGAGCCGTGGCACGCCGCTCGACTGCGGATCGTCCAGCGACCGGCCGAGCGTATCGAAGCGCTGATCCGGGAACGACCCGGAATCGTACCAGAACCCAAGCTTGTAGGTACCCGCCAGCCCGGACGGCGTCCCATCCGCTGCGGGCTGGTTGATTGCATACTGCAGCTCGGCGATCCACAACGCGCCGGTATTGAGATTGAATGCGTGGCCCGCCGCCTCGGCTCCGCGCAACTGCGAATCATCGGCGAACGGCCCGCCCGGCGGATTGTCGTCGAACACGCCGGCAAGCACCGTCAGCGCCGCGGTCGGCCGCGCCCGCAGCCGCACGCCGAGCGACGACAACGGATAGGCCGGGCCGCCGGCGTAGAGATCGGCCGAGGGGATCATCGGCCAGCCCATCACCGTGTTGATGAACAGGGCGGAGCCCTGGCTGGTCATGAACTCCTGGTCGACGCTCTGCTGGCCGAGCTTCACATCGACCCGGCCCGCCAGGAACGCCTGCTGGTACCACAGCTCCCACAGCCGCGTCGCCGGTTCGGCCTCGATGCCGCTCGCGGTCTGCAACGTGTCGAGATTGTCCGCGCTCAGGCTGCGGCCGTGGATCTGCAGTGCGCTCACGTTGAACGTGCCACCCGCCCAGCCGAACGCCTTCTGCGTGTCGATCCCGAGGCTCATCTCGGTCAGCCCGTCATAGTCCGCGCCGCGGTGGATGCCGCCGCTGACATTGCCGAACACCTCGCTGGTCTCCTGCAATCCGAACGAGATGCCGTCCTTGCCGAGCGCGTCGCGCAGGCCCGCCGGATCACCCAGCAGGCTGCTCCGCTCCCAGAACCCGGTCGCCGCCGGGGGTGCGGGTTGCGGTGCGGCAGCCGGGGCCGTCTGCGCCGCCGCAGTCCCCGCCCACAGCGCCAGCACAGCCGTTCCCAACGCCGGCAGAATGGTGTGACGACGCGGCATGCTGAACCCCTTCCCTGCGACGACATGGCATGCAGCCCGATCGGTCGCCACGTCAAAGGCGCCGGTGGGCTGGACAACGGAAATGTTATGTTATAACGTCCTGGTCATCAAGTGCCGTCCGAACCATCTCCCATGAGGGAACACGATGAAAAAGCGCCCGTCGAAAAAACTCTCCTCCCTGGCCGTACTCGTCCTGCTGGCGGCGGCGGTGCCGGCCCATGCGGCGCCCCCGCCGGTCCGCATCGTCGCCGCGGAGAATTTCTATGGCGATGTCGCCCGCCAGATCGGCGGGAAGGATGTGCGGGTCGCCAGCATCCTCAGCAATCCCGATGAGGACCCGCATCTGTTCGAGGTCAGCCCGTCGGTCGGGCGCGACGTCTCGGCCGCGCGCATCGTGATCTACAGCGGCATCGGCTACGACCCGTGGATGGTGAGCCTGCTCGGGGCGGCAGGCGCGCACCCGCGGCGCACGATCGTCGTGGCCGATCTGATCGGCCGGAAGGCGGGCGACAACCCGCATATCTGGTACGACCCGCACACCATGCTGGCGCTGGCCGCCACGCTCGCCCGGACGCTCGTCGCCGAGGATCCCGCGCACAAGCCGGGGTACGAGCGGCGCCTGGCGCGGTTCGTCGCATCGGTGCGGCCGATCACGGCGAAGATCGCGGCGCTCCGCCGGCGCCTGGCGGGCACGCCGGTGACCGCGACCGAACCGATCTTCGGCTACATGTTCGACGCCCTTGGCATGCAGGTCCGCAACCAGGCGTTCCAGCTTGCCGTGATGAACAACACCGAACCCAGCGCCTCCGCGGTCGCCGCGTTCGAGCGTGATCTGCGGACACATCAGGTGCGGCTGCTGATCTACAACAGCCAGGCAACCGATCCGGCCGCCGAGCGGATGGAGCAGATCGCCAAGGCCGCGCACATCCCCATCGTCGGCGCGACCGAAACCGAGCCGCCCGGCACGGACTACCAGGCCTGGATGCTGCGCGAACTCGACGCCGTCGGCCGGGCGTTGCCGGCACCCGCGAGGTAATGCCAACCGGCCGAAGATCGGGCTCCCCGCAAGCACGGCCAAGGGGTACTGCCGCCTGGCGTTCCGCGCCGCGACGCGCGACGATGTCCGGGGAACGCAGCAAGGCCCGCCGGTCGGCAGGGCTGCCTGCCCCGGCATCTGCCCGATCGGAACAAGGTCCGCATGACCCGCGCCACCGTCTACGAAGCCCCCCGCCCGGCCCCGCGCACCCCCGGCGAAACGGTCGTCACCACCACCTGCGGCCACAACTGCGGCGGCCGCTGCGTCGTCAACGCCCATGTCGCCGACGGGCGGATCGTGAAAATCTCCACCGACATGCGGCCGTGGAATCCCGAGCATCCGCCGCTGCCGGCCTGCGCC
Source organism: uncultured Pseudomonadota bacterium (assembly GCA_963832525.1). Taxonomy (GTDB): domain Bacteria; phylum Pseudomonadota; class Alphaproteobacteria; order Acetobacterales; family Acetobacteraceae; genus JAJZVS01. The sequence continues at coordinate 2,189,271 of CAWHUC010000004.1, read as the reverse complement.
CGCGGTGTCGCGCAGATCGAGCGCATCTACCACCCCGACCGCCTGCTCCATCCGTTGCGCCGCACCGGCCCGCGTGGCTCAGGCCAGTTCGAACGCATCTCCTGGGACGACGCGCTCGACCAGGCGGCCGCGGAATTGCGCCGCGTCCGTGCCACCTACGGCAACGCCGCGATCCTCGATGCCTCGCGCTCCGGCAGCCTGTCGATGCTGCACGGGCGCGCGGCGGCGCAGCGCTTCCTCAACATGTTCGGTGGCTGCACCGTTCTGTGGTCGAACCTGTCGGCCGAGGCCGAGATCTTCTCCGTCCGCACCACCTTCGGCCCGCGCACGCCGTATAAATCCGCCGGCCGCGAACCCACCGACTACGCCAATTCCAAACTCATCCTGATGTGGGGCTGGAGCCCCGGCGACGGCACGTTCGGCACCAGCACCATGCCGTACCTGAAATGGGCGAAGCGCCAGGGAGCACGTATCATCTGCATCGACCCACGCCGCACCGAAACCAGCCGCCAGCTCGCCGACGAACATATCTTCATCCGTCCCTCCACCGACACCGCCGCGCTGCTCGCCATGGCCTACGTCGCCGTGACCGAAGGCCTGCACGACCAGGACTATTGCGACCGCCACGTACTGGGCTTCGACGAGGCCCACCTGCCGCCGGGCGCCCCCGCCGGCGCCTCCTGGCGCTCCTACCTGCTCGGCGAGGCCGACGGCGTGCCCAAAACCCCCGAATGGGCCGAGCCCATCACCGGCATCCCCGCCGCCACTCTGCGCCGGCTGGCCATCGACTTCGCCACCACCAAGCCCGCTGCGCTGCACGCCGGCTACGCACCCGGACGCACCACCTATGGCGAGCAATTCCACCGCGCCGCCTACGCGCTCGCCGCGATCACCGGCAACATCGGCATCCCCGGCGGCAATTCCGGTGTCAGCAACGGCGCCACCGGGCGAGGCGGGATCAAGAGCCTGCCCACCGGGCGCAACCCGATCGCAGCCCGCGTCGCCTCCCCGCTGCTCGCCGACCTGCTCGCGCGCGGTGCGGCAGGGGGTTATCCCGCCGACATCAAGCTGATCTACGCGGCGGGCGGGGATCTGTTCAACCAGTGCCCAAACGTCACGAAAATGACCGGCGCGCTCGACGACGTGGAGTTCCTGATCGCGCAGGACCACTTCCTCACGCCCACCGCGCGCCATGCCGACCTGGTGCTGCCGGCGACGACCTTCTGGGAACGCAACGACGTCCACACGCCCTGGTCCGGAGCCGGGCATTACGCGATCTTCATGCGCCAGGCCCTCGCGCCGATGGGCGAATGCCGCAACGATCTCGACATCTTCGCCGCCCTCGCGCGCCGGCTGGGCATCGCGGGCTACAACGACAAGACCGAACACGACTGGCTGCGGGAACTGACCGGCGAGGCCGTGGACGATTTCACCGCCTTCACCAGCCAAGGCGTCGCCCGCTTCCCCCCGCCCCAGGACGCCGTGGCGTTCGCACGCGAAATCCGCGAGCCGGAAGCCCATCCGTTCTCGACCCCATCAGGCCGGATCGAGATCTACGCAACCACGCTTGCGGAAAACCCGGACCCCTACGGACTGGGCGCCATACCGCCGATCCCGACCTGGATCCCGGCGTCCGACCCGGCCAGCGATCCGCACGCCAACCCGGTCGCCTACCCGCTGCGCCTCTGCACGCCGAAATCCCGCGCCCGCACCCACTCGATCCACGGCAACCAACCACGCTTCGCCCGCATCGATCCGGATACGGTATGGCTGCACCCAACCGACGCCGCCGCGCGCGGCATCGCCAACGGCCAGCACGTCCGCGTGTTCAACGCCCTGGGCGCCACGACGCTGCCCGCCGAAGTCACCGAACGGATCGCCCCCGGCGTGGTCGCCATCAAGGAAGGCGCCTGGTTCACCCCCGACGCAACCGGGGCAGACACGCAAGGCTGCGCCAACGTCCTCTCAGCCGATCGCGCCGCCCCCTGCGGCGCCACCACCTACAACACCAACAGCGTGCAGGTGGCCCTGGCCGGCGAGCGGATCGTACCGACCGGCGGAGGCCTCGGGCCGTGAGGGCAAGAAGGCCAGGGGGCGCTGCCCCCTGGACCCCCGCCAAGGGCTCGCCCTTGGAACCCTTCCGTTGGTTCCGTGCGTGTTGGGGGGGAGTCTTGGGTCCGGGCCGGGGTGCGCGGGGCGGGCGCCGGGTCAGGGACAAGGCGCATTGGCGCCTTGTCCCTGACCCGGCGCCCGCCCCGCGCACCCCGGCCCGGACCCGAGACTCCCCCCCAACACGCACGGAACCAGGTGATGGGGTCCAGGGGACGAGTTCCCTGGCGGGGTCCAGGGGCAGAGCCCCTGGCCTTCTTGCCCTCACGGCCCGAGGCCTCCGCCGATTGGTATCAATCGTTCGCCGGATAGGCGGCCATCAGCCGTTTCTGGCGGCGCCAGAGGCGCCACAAGGCCGCCGCTCCGGTCGGGCGGTGGCCGCGGGCGCGGTTCGCGGCGCCGATCCGCCAGGCTTGGCCGTAGTGGAAGAACTGCGCCCGCCAGGCGTCCGTGAGGCGGGTGCGCGGGTCCCAGACGTGGGTGGCTTCCGATCCGGTGCCGTTGATTTCGATCACCCGGAATCCCTCGCCGCGGGCCAGAGCGGCGGGCGAGTCGAAGCGGACGTCGATGCGGCCGAAGTGGAACTCCGGCAGCGCGCGCGCGAGCCGCTCCACGGCCGCGGTCAGCGCCGACGTCACGTGGTCGGTCCCGTCGCGGAAGATCGAACCCCGGCAGTGGTTGCCGACGAACACAAGCCGCACCGTCTCGCCTTGCCGGGGCACCTCGCCCAACCGCGGCCCGAGGCGCGGCAGATAGAGCTCCGGCACGCGCCCGGCGCGCGGATCGGCGAGGATGAGCGCGCGCAGGGTGGAACGCCCGTCGCCCACGACCACCGGGGCGTATTTCAGGGTGACCGAGGTGATTCGTCCCACGGCCTCATCCGGATGGCGGATATAGAACAGCCCGGCCTCGCCCTCGAACGGGATGAATTCCTGCAGCACCACCACCTCGCCGCGGGGGAACGCCGCCAGGTAGGCGGCCAGCGCCGCCGGGTCGGCGATCAGCCGCACGCCGCAGCCGTTGCAGCCGATATCCGGCTTGGCGACCACCGGGTAGGCGAGGCCGGCCGCCGTCATCGCCGCCGCCGCCGCCGCCGGATCGGCCGCGGGCCGCGCGGGATCGGTGCGCAGGCGCGTGTAGCGCGCCAGCAGGTCGCGCGCCGGACCGGCCACCTGGTCGAGGATGGACAGTTTCGACTCGCCGCACAGCCCGCCCGACTCGATGTGCGGATTGGCCGCCGTCGGCAGGCTGACCGAGCGGTAGCGCAGCGCGAGCCCGACCCACTGCGCCACGATCGGCGCATAGAAGGCCCAGGACGGCCAGAATTCGAAGAACGAGACCGCCGGCTCCGCCGCGGGGCGGGCCGCGGCGGGCGCCGAAAGCCCCAGCGCGTCCGCCGGCTTCATGGACGCGAGGCGTCCGGCAGCACCCGCCGCGGCCGGCGGCGCAGCACCTGCACCAGCCGTCCGGCCAGCAGCATGAAGATCACGAGCCCCGCCGCGCCCGCCCAGCGCCAGGCGCCGAAATGCGCCATCAGCACGGCGCCGATGCGGAAGGAGAGTGCAAACAGGCCGGAGGTCCAGACCAGGGTCGCGAGACCGGTCGCCAGGGCGAACTGACGCAGATCGGCGCGCAGATAGCCGCAGGTCGTGTAAGTCGGCAGCCGCACACCGGGGAGGAAGCGGCTCACCAGCACCACCGTGAACACTTTGCCGCTCAGCCAGGCACGCACCACCTCGGTTCGCCGCGGCGGCAGCAGCCGCTGCACCAGTGGCACCATCCCCGCCAACCGGCCGAGCCCATACAGCCCAAGATCACCCAGCACGATGCCGACATAGAGCGAACCGAGCGCCAACGGCACCGACAGCGCCCCGGACTGCGCCTGCATCGCCGCCAGCACGGTCGCCGCGTCTTCCAGGACGAAGGTGGCGAACACGATCGCCAGCGCCTGCAAGGCGGGATGATGGACGGCGTACTGAAGGATTTCGGTGACCGACAGATCCAGCATGGTGTCCCGACCCGTCGGTTCCCGTGACGCGCAGCGGCCGCTTCCGGCAGACTACCGGTGCCTGCGCCGCATGGCATTCCCCACGATATAGGGGATCATCCGGCTGCGCAGAAGGGGCGTGATGCGCCGCAGCAGCCGCAAGCGTCCCGCCTGGTCACGTCCTGCCATACTCGTCCCGGCCCTCGCAACCGGCGGCCCATGCAAGCGGCACCCTCGGGGCGACTGGCCTACAGCGGCACCCCGGCGAGCAGCCGGCTGGTGCGGATGGTCTGCAGGGTCTGCACGCGCGCCACGGTCGGCAGGCCGGTCAGCTTCTGGGTGAGCTGATTCTCCTGCGTGGTCTCGCGCGCCACCAGCTTGAGCAGGAAGTCGCCGCCGCCGCGGATCATGTGGCATTCCCGCACTTCAGGCCAGGTGCCGACGGTCTGCTCGAACGCCGCCAGCACCGCCTCCTTCTGGCTATCGAGGCCGACGATGGCGAAGAACGTGATCTCCCAGCCGAGCTTCTGGGGATCGGGGTCGGCGTGATAGCCGCGGATCACGCCCGCTTCCTCCAGCCGGCGCACCCGGCGCAGGCAGGGGGGGCGGAGATGCCGGCCCGGCGGGCCAGCTCCACATTGGTGATGCGGCCGTTCGCCTGCAGCTCCGACAGGATGCGGCGGTCGATGGCGTCCAGGACGGGCATCTCGGCGGACGAGGGCTTCATGCGGGCGGGTACGGCCAAAGAGGGCCGGTTCCTGATCTGACCGGGAGCGGCGAGCGGGGCGAAAGCGGGCGGGGCGAAGGGATGACTATCCGTGTCCCGGCCCCGGTCCGCAAGAGATACGATGACAAACGCGAAAGACGGACGCGCGTCGCACGGCAGGCGGCCCGGAGCGGGGGGCGGATGCGGTTAGCCTCGGGTTAAGCTTCGCAGGTGCACTCTGAGGGCCATGGCAAAACGCGAACGAACCGGAAACAGCAAGGCCCGCCCGATCATCGTCCGCCGGGAGGATGAGGCGGCCGGCGGCCACCACAGTGGCGCGTGGAAGGTCGCCTACGCCGATTTCGTGACCGCGATGATGGCGTTCTTCCTGGTGATGTGGCTGATCAACGCCACCACCGAGGAGCAGCGCAAGGGCCTCGCCGATTATTTCAGCCCGACCAATCTCATGAGCCATAATTCCTCCGGCACCGGCAAGCCGTTCGGCGGGGAGACGGCGTTTTCAAAGGGGTCGATGGTCTCCGACAAGGGCGCGGTCGAGGTGACCATCGGGCTGCACCCGGCGCTGGACACCCCGATCTCACCGCGCCTCCGCAGGGAAAGAACGCCGCCGCATGGCGGACGCGGCCCGGGACGAGACGGCGAGAGCAGCCCGGGACAGGCCAACGCGACGGCCGGCGCCGCGGCCCCGGCGCCGGCCCTGACTACAGGCGAGGCAACCGCGGCGGCCGGCCAGCCTGCCGCCGCTCTGGCGGAGGCTGGCGGTCCCGGCCCAGCCGGCACCGCCCCGGGCGCGGGCCCGGCACCCGTCTCGCTGGCGCCCGTCTCGCTGGCACGAGGGGCGTCGGCGGACGGGCCGCTGGTCGCCCACGCGCGGCCCACGCATACCGAGCCCTCCCCCGTCAACCGCACCCAGGCCGAGAACCACGCCTTCGCTGCCGCGGACGCGGCGATCAAGCGGCTGATCCTCAAGGATCCCCGGCTCGCTGCCATCGCCTCGCAGCTCGCGATCGACATCACCCCGCGCGGGCTGCGCATCCAACTGCTGGATTCACGCGACGATGCGATGTTCCGGCCCGGCTCGGCCGAGCCGAATCCGCCGGCCCGGCGCTTGCTGCGGTTGATCGGGCCGATCGTCGCACAGCTCGCCGGCCCGGTGCGCATCGCCGGATTCACCGATGCCGCGCCGTTCCCGGGCGGGGCGACAACCAACTGGGACCTCTCGGCGGCGCGCGCGAACGCAGCGCGGCGGCTCCTGACCGGCGCCGGTCTGGCCGACTCGCGGATCGAGGCGGTGACCGGCCACGGCTCGCACGAGCTGCTGCTGCCCAAGGACCCGCTGGCGCCGGCGAACCGGCGGATCTCCATCCTGGTACTGCGCGGCGCCGCCGCGGCGCCCGATGCCTCCGCTTCCGTCGCTCCCGCTCCGGCTGATGTTGTCCCCGCTGGCGTTGTCGCTCCTGGAGCGGCCGCTGCCGGCGACGCGCGCCCGGCGGGGCGCTAGTGCTCTGATACAAACCGATGCTTCGAGATGCGTCAGAGCACAAGCCTGATTTCATGGGCCGAGTCAGCCAACACCCGGAAAGGGGCGTTGGCATCGGATCACTGGCGCTTCCGCCCGGTCGCGAAAGACCACGTATGAGACCCCGCGACATCTCCGCCGCTCCGCCCGACCCTCGGACCGTCCGCCGCGCCGGGACGCCGGGCGGTCCGCGGCCACGCCGGATCCGGCCATGACGGGGCGCGACAGGTGCCGCCGCGCGTCGTTTGCGGCGCGGGCGCCGATCTCCGAACGACGCGCCCCACCCTCCGTCCCCCGGCTCCGCGCTGCGGAACCGCGGCACGCGGCCTAGCCGAGGGCCCGGCCATGCTGACGATCGGGGGCTTCGTCTTCCTGCTGATCTGCGTCTTCGGCAGCTTCATCATCACCGGCGGCAGCGTTACCGCGCTGGCGGGATCGCTGCCGTTCGAAATGCTGACCATCGGCGGCGCCGCCATCGGCACGTTCATCATGGCCAACAGCATGCACGACGTGAAACACACGCTGGGCGGCCTCGGGCGGACCATGAAGGGCGCCAGGTTCCACAAAACGGACTATGTCGAGCTGCTCAGCCTGCTGTTCCTGCTGGTCCGGCTCGCCGCCACCAAGGGCGCGATGGCGCTGGAAACGCATATCGAAAAGCCGGACGAAAGCGCCGCCTTCCAGAAATTCCCCAAAGTGCTCGGCAACAAATTCGCCTGCACCATGATCTGCGACTACCTGCGCATCGTCGGCATGAACGCCGACGATCCGAACCAGATCGAAGACGTCATGGCGCGCGAGCTGAAAAAAACCCTCGCCGAGGAAATGCACGGCGCGCACGCCCTGCAGACGATGGCGGACGCACTGCCCGCGCTCGGCATCGTCGCCGCCGTGCTCGGCGTGATCAAAACCATGAGCCACATCGACCAGCCGCCCAAAGTGCTGGGCGAGATGATCGGCGACGCACTGACCGGCACCTTCCTCGGCGTCCTGCTGGCCTACGGCCTGGCCGCGCCGCTCGCGGCAAGGCTCGGCGGGATCGTGACGGAGGAAGCCAAATATTACGAAGTGATCCGCGCGGTGCTGGTGACCCACCTGCACGGCAACGCCCCGCAGGTCAGCATCGAATCAGGGCGCAAGATGGTGCCGAACGAACACATGCCGAGCTTCCAAGAACTGGAGGAGGCCGTGCAGTCGGTGCAGATCTAGGGCCAACCGGCGGAGACCGGTGCCGCCGGCGTTCAGTCGAACCCGAGGAAGCCCTCCATTGCCGCAATCGGTCCTGCCGCGCGCAGCCGTGCGAGGTCCGGCACCGGGCGCGCGGTGGCCGCATCGCCGGCCAGCATGCGTTCCAGTTCCGCCGCGACCGACAGCACGAGCGCATCGCCGCCGCGCGGGCCGACGATCTGCAAGCCGAACGGCATCCCGTGCCGATCCACCCCCACGGGCAGAGAAAGCGCCGGATGCCCGGCCAGGGTCACCGCATAGGCCAGCGCCAGCCAGTGGAAGTAGGTCCGGGTCGGCCGACCGTCGATCTCCGCCGGATACAGCTCCCGCCAGGATCGCGGCGAGACGGTGATCGACGGGGTCAGGATCACGTCGAACCGGGTAAAGAACGTCTGCCAGCGCCGATACAGCGCGGTCTGCACCGCCATCGCCCGCGCCGCGTCGGCGGCCGAGTAGCGCAGCCCCTCCTCGACATTCGCGCGCACGTTCGGCCCGACCTCGTCCGGCCGTGTGCGGACCTTGTCGAGATGGCCGGCGAGGAAGTTCAACGCGCGCAGGATTTCGAACGCTTCATCGGCATCGCGACAATCGGGCGTCGCGTCTTCAGCGACCGCGAAGGCGTCGCGGAAGCAGGCCGGTCTTGTCGGCGAACACCTCGGCAATGTGCCGCTCGGTGGGCGCGAAGCCGAAATCCGGCGTCAACGCCACGCGCAGCCGCGCCAGATCGATCGGCGCCGGCGCGGCGAAATCCTCCCCCCGGCGCACGCGGCTGCCGTGGACAGTGGTGGCGAGGGGATCGCGCGCATCGTCGCTGACCTGTGCCGACAGCAGCAGGCAGACGTCCGGCACGGTGCGCGCCATCGGCCCCAGCACCGGCAGTCCGCTCCAGCCGAGGGCACGCTTCTCGCTCGGCACCAGCCCTGGCGTCGGGCGGAAGCCGACGATGCCGCAGAATGCCGCCGGATTGCGCAACGATCCGCCGGTGTCGGACCCGGTTGCGATCGGTACCATTCCGCAGGCGAGCGCCGCCGCCGAGCCGCCCGAGGACCCTGCCGCCGATTTCACCGGATCGAACGGGTTGCCGGTCGCGCCGTACACCGCGTTGCGCGTGTTGGCCCCGGCGCCGAACTCCGGCGTGTTGGTCTTGCCGAGCACGATCGCGCCCGCCGCGCGCACCGCGGCAATGCTGCGCTGGTCCTCCGCCGGCACATGGTCGCGGAAGATCGGACTGCCGTAGGTGGTGCGCAGGCCGGCGGTGTCCTCCAGGTCCTTCACCCCGAGCGGCAGCCCGTGCAGCGGGCCGAGCGGGGCGCCGTGCGCCACCGCGTCGTCGGCCGCGCGCGCGGCGATGCGGGCACGATCGAAATCGCTCGCCACCAGCGCGTTCACGGCATGATCGACCGCCTCGACCCGGGCGATGCAGCTTGCCAGCAGTTCGGACGGCGCCAGCGCCTTGCGCCCGATCAGGCGACGGGCTTCGACGGCGGTGAGGTCGCAGGGTTCGGTCATGTCTGGTACTGTCTCCACGAAGCGGTGGTTCGGTGGCTCCGTTCGTGATCAGGAACGGTCGGCCGGGACGCGGAATAAAGGATAACCACCGAGACACGGAGATGTCGGAGCGGTTGGACGCGCAGCTTCTCCTCCGCCGGTTCGCGCGGCGGTCGCTCCCCTCCGGAGCCTCCCCGCCTTCCTCCGTGTCTCCGTGATTCATTCTTTCATTCTGATGACGCCACGCGCGCTGCAGACCTCAATACCCCAGCGCGCAGCCGTCCTTGCGCGGCTCCGACCCCGCCACCAGCACGCCGCGGGCGCGGTCGATGCGGATCGCCTGGGCGCCGCCGTGCGGGCGCTCGATCAGTTCCAGCGTGTGGCCGAGGCGCGACAGCCGGTCGCAGATGTCGGGCGGGATGCCGCGCTCGATCTGCACCTTGCCGTTCAGTGGCAACAGCCGCGGCAGGTCGATCGCCTCCTGGATGTCGAGGCCGAACTCCAGGTGGTTGGTCAGGAACAGGGAATGCCCCATCGGCTGGAAATGCCCGCCCATCACGCCGTACGGCATGACGGCTTCACCATTTTGCATCAGCATGCCCGGAATGATCGTGTGCATCGGCCGCTTGCGCGGCGCGATGCAGTTCGGGTGCCCGCGCTCGACGCGGAAACCGAAGCCGCGGTTCTGCAGCATCACCCCCGAGCGTTCCGCCAGGATGCCCGAGCCGAACCCCTCGAACAGCGAATTGATGAAGCTGCAGGCATTGCCGTCGCGATCGACGACGCAGAGATAGACGGTGTCGCGATGCCGCGGCAGCACCGCTTCGCCCGCCGCCGGCAGGTCGCGCAGCGCCGCCGTGTCGTCGATCAGCCCGCGCAACGACGCCAGATAGGCGGGGTCGAGCAGGTGCTTGACCGGCACCTCCACCTGCGATGGGTCGGCAACGAAGGCGTTGCGGTCGCGATAGGCGAGCCGTGCGGCCTCGATATGCCGGTGCAGCCGCTCGGCGCTGAGCGGGCCCTCGGGCGGCGTCGGCAGGCCCTCCAGCATCCCCAGGATCATCAGCGCCACCAGGCCGACGCCGTTCGGCGGGCACTGATAGGCCTCGAAGCCGCGCCAGGACAGGCTGATCGGATCGACGAAAGTCGCCCCGCCCAGGCCGGCGGCGAAATCCGCCTCGGTATGCAGCCCGCCGCGGTCGCGCAGGGCGGCGACCATGTCGGCGGCGATCGCGCCTTCATAGAAGGCCTTCGGGCCGTGCTGCGCGATCGCGCGCAGGGTCTCGGCCAGCGCCGGCTGGCGGAACAGGTCGCCCGGGCGCGGCGCCGATCCGCCGGGCAGGAACGGGGTCGCGCCGTTCTTGCGCAGCTTGCCCTCCAGCCGCGCCCAGTCCCAGGCCACTTTCGGCGCCACCGGCCAGCCCTCGGCGGCGAGCCGGATCGCCGGCTGCAACAGCTCGTCCAGCCCCTTGCGGCCATGCGCGGCGAGCAAGGTGGCCCAGGCGTCGATCGCGCCGGGGATCGTGACGGCATGCGCCGAGGTGTTTTCCAGCGCGGATATGCCGGCCGCTTCATACCAATCGATCGTCGCCGCCGCCGGCGCCCGGCCGGAGCCGTTGAGCGCGATCACCTTTCCCGTCCCGGCCGGCGCATACAGGCAGAAACAGTCGCCGCCGATGCCGGTCGATTGCGGCTCGATCACGCAGAGCACGGCGCAGGCCGCCACCGCCGCATCAAGCGCGTTGCCGCCCGCGCGCAGGACGTCGAGCGCGGTGAGGGTCGCGGCCGGCATCGACGTCGCGGCCATGGCGTGGGTCGCATAGACCGGGCTGCGACCCGGGAAGTGGAAATCGCGCATGCTGGTTCCTTACTGAGCGTGCCGGGCAGCTTGGCCGGACCGCGCAGGGTTGGCAATCGCGCGGGCCGCGCCTGTTGGGCGATGGCGCGGCACGTGCCATGATCCCCCCGCCCGCAGGGAGGACAGCATGCCGCAGACCATCACCCTGGACACATTCGACCAGGTGGACATCCGCGTCGGCACCATCGTTGAAGCCCTGCCCTTCCCCGAGGCGCGCAAGCCGGCGCTGAAGCTGCTGATCGATTTCGGGCCGGAGATCGGACGCAAGCGCTCCTCGGCACAGATCAGCGTGCATTATCGCCCCGACCAGTTGATCGGCCGGCAGGTCTGCGCCGTGGTGAATTTCCCGCCGCGCCGGATCGGCCCGTTCGACAGCGAGGTGCTGACCCTCGGCATGCCGGACGAGGACGGGGCCGTCGTCCTGATCAAACCGGACTTCAAGGTCCCGAATGGCGGCCGGCTTTTCTGAGCGCGACGGCGTCGGCGCGTCCCGGGCCCGTGGCGTGCGCGGCTTCCCGGGATCTCTCCGGCCGCCGTTTCGTGAGGCCACCTTGCGAACCTACCTCCCGCACGGCTAAGCAGGCGCCCATGATCCGCCCCCGCTCTCACCGGCCCTTTCGCCTGGCTGCCGCGCTGCTGCTTGCCGCGGGCCCGTTGCTCGCCGGATGCAGCGACCTGTCCCGCACATTCGGATTCACCCGGAGCACCCCGGACGAATTTGCGGTCACCACGCAGCCGCCGCTCAGCATGCCGCCCGATTTCGCCATCCGGCCGCCGGAGCCGGGCGCGCCGCGCCCGCAATCGGTGCCGGCCAGCCAGGCGGCCGAGCAGGCGCTGATCCCGCAATCGGCGCTGGCCGGGCCCGGCCCTGCGGCAGGTGCGGCCAGCGCCGGCCAGCAGGCGCTGGTGCAGAGCGCGACGGCCGCGGCCGGTTCGCCCCCCTCCGGCCCGCAGCTCGGCCAGCCGGGCAATGCGAACGATCAGAGCTTCGCGCGGACGCTTCTGTTCGGCGGCCCGTCAGGCAGCGAAGAGCTGGTGAACGCTCCGGCCGAGGCACAGCGGCTGCGCGAGAACGCCGCGCTCGGGAAATCCCCGGTGGCGGGCGTGACCCCGGTGATCAAGCCGGAGGAAAAGGGCTGGCTGCAGCGCCTGTTCTGAGCGCCGGCGCCGCACGCGCCGGAGGATTTTCCGGCTAACCTGTGCGCGGCGGAAGCTGGCGCGGCGGGAACTCCGTCGCTCCCGGTGAAGAGGACCGGCGGTCAGGACGTGACGGCGAATGTCGCCCGCCCGTCGGATCTGATCGAACTTCTCGTAATCCTGTTCGACTCGTTCAGTCGCAGCAGCAGTCTTCACCGCTCCATGCCTCCCGGCCTTCCTTGACCAGGAACCAGACGATTCCGAGCGAGGTCACAGCATCGACCCACCAGGCACCGCTCAGGCCCTCGGCAAAAAGGCCGACCACGACCACGAGAGAGAGCCAGCCACACGTCACGCTCTCCATCGCGTCGGCACGCATCGCACGACTACCGAGCGCTTCGGCGACTGCGATCTTTCGCCGCGCGAGCACAGACATCCCCGGCATCGCGAGCATCGTGACGAACAGCCCCGGCCAGGAAAACGCCTCGCCTGTCTGCGTCCGGAGCTTCCAGCATGCTGCAGCGGTCACATAGGCGGCGAGCACGAGCAGCAGGCCACCCGCAATTCGGCTCGCCGCGCGCTCCGCGCTTTCGGCGAAGGCTTGCCCGCGACGGAGTTCAACGGTCAGCCGCCAGATGAGCACACCCGCCGATGCGAGTTCGATGAGGCTGTCGATCCCGAAGGCAAGCAAGCTCACGCTTGCCGCCTGCGCACCGCTCCCAATGGCAACGGCGGCCTCGATCACCATCCAGGCGACGGTCGCGTATTCCAACCGGAACGCACGCCGAATCAGCTCCGCCCGCCTGGAGTTGAATGCGACGGCGGGCGGAGCGGGCTCGGGTGTACAACAGAAGTCGTTGCAGTACACCGTCGGCCGGGCGGTGACAGAGGGGGATGGGGCCGTATCCATGGCGTCACCTCGACAGCTGCGACATGGCACCCCACATGAACCCCGTAGCTACTACAGGGTCAAGGGATGGCTGGCGATACGCTCAGCATCGGCGCGCTGGCGCGCGCGATCGGCACCAAGGTTGAGACCATCCGCTACTATGAGCGGATCGGCCTGCTGCCGCCGCCAGCCCGCACCGGCGGCAACTATCGGGCCTATGCCAGGCCTCACCTTGAACGGTTGAGTTTCATCCGGAGCGCCCGCGGCCTCGGGTTCTCACTGGACGAGGTGCGGGAACTGTTGCGGCTCTCCGACGACCGGGAACGGCCTTGCGCGGAGGTTGACCACATGGCCCGCGCCCACCTGACCGAGGTGGAACGCAAGCTCGCCGACTTGACGAGGCTGCGCGGCGAGCTGCGGCAGCTGATCGACCGATGCAAGCACGGCACGGTTGCGGACTGCCGCATCATCGAGGCGCTGGTTCCCCGCGCATAAGTCAGGCGCGAAAATCAGACGCCGCCGTATCCCGAAGTCCTTCCCTGGTGGGACAGCGCGATCGCCATGGCGATCCGCACCGGGGATGTAGGCAGAGCGACGCGCTTTTGATAGCCGGACGAAGGCGACCCGCGCCGGTCGGGCCGGAACCCGACGCCATGCGGCGCGGCTGCAAGGCACTTGTGCCTGCTAACCGTTGACCCAGGAACGAAATTGGCCAACCCTGCTAACCAATCGGCATCTGTAGCGGAAATGCCGGCCAAGAACGTTGGGGAGAAGCGGCCATGAATCGGATCTCGCTGTTCGGCTTGTCTGCGGCCCTGGCGGCGATGGTCGCGGCGACGCCGTCAACCGCCATATCCGCCTTCGCGGCCACGGCGCACCCGTCCGGGATCACCGCCATCGCCATCGCCGGCACGCAGGACGTCGGCACGTTCAGCGGCGTTCCCTATGTGCGGACATGGGGAACGGTCTCCGGCGTCGTGGCTCCCGGCGAGAAGGTCGAGGGCCTTGCGGGTTTGCCCAAGGATGCAGACGGAGACTACGCCTACACCTCGCCCTTCGAGATCATCGCGCCGGCGCGGCAGGGCACGAATTCCACGATCCTGATCGAATCAGAGAATCGCGGCTCGCCGATCATGCACAACAATCTCGACGGGATCCATGCCATGGGCGCGCCCGCCAAGGCCGCCTATCCGCAGGGCCTGGGCGACGGGTTCCTCGAAGACAGCGGCATCTCCTACGGGCGAGTCGCGTGGCAGACCGGCATCTCGCCCGGCGTGCCGGCGACGGCGCAAGGCGTGGGCGAGGTCATCATGCGGGACTTCGCGCGCATGCTGGCCGGCGACCACGCGAAGTCTTGTCGCCGACGCGCCCGAGCTCGGGCATTACCGGACCTTGCTGTTCGGCGGCATCAGCCAGAGCTCGTGGTTCGTGAACACCTTCATCGCCGAGGGCTTCAATGCCGACCCGGCGACCGGCAAGCGCGTGTTCGCAGGCGCACTGGCGATCGACGGGACCGGCAACTGGCTCGCGCTCAACCGGCTCGCCGCGGCGCATCATGCCGCGGAGGCACCGTATTTCGCGCCGGACGCGGTGCCGCTTTCGGCGCGCCAGCTCCTTTCGCGCCCGAAGAGCGATCCTTTCTACGTCGACGTTGCGAACGTCACGGATTTCTACCGCGTCCACGCCAGCCTGACCGACACCACCGCCCTTCCCCGCACCATGCGGCGCTACGACTGGCCGAGCCCGCACCACCCGGTCACCACCGCTGCCGACGCCGCGGCGACCTTCGCCGCCGCGCGGCCGGGCGGGCCATGCAACGGCGGCGCCGTCGTCCCGCTGAACCCGACGTCCTACACGCCGTTCCTGCGCACGCTTGTCGTGGAGCTGGCACATCAGGTCGGCTCGCGCGATGCCGCGCACGCACCGGGGCTGCCGCCGACGCGCCTGTTCAGGCTGGGTCCGGCACCCACCGGCACGGAACACTTCAACCCGTTGCAGGACGCGTCGCTGAAGGTTCCCGTCACCGGCAAGGACGCGCAACCGGTGGGCGGCGTTCGCTTCCCCGCAGCGGTCGTTCCGCTCGGCCGGCCGGAGCCGGTCTCGTTGCCGCCGGTCATCACCACGACGATCAACGGCGTCTGCGGCAACATCGGGCAGTGGCAGCCGTTCACGCCAGCGGAGGAAACGCAGCGCTACGGCGCATCGGCGAAGTTCCTCCACCTGTACGGACAGGCCATCGACCGCCTGATTGCCACGGGCTATCTGCTGGCCTCGCAGAAGCCCGGCATGCTTGCGGAGGCAGGCAGACGCTACGCGAAGCCTGAAAGCCAATGAACGGTCATGCCGTCCCGGCGCTGCCGCCTATGGGCGCCATGATCCGAACGGCGACGATTTCGGCGCCTGCGATTACAATCCGGAAGAATATCGCCAGAATGCCAGCCTCGAAGCGCTGCGCAGTTATTTCTCTATCGAATCTAATATCAGACGCCATCAGACACGTGGTCCGTTGCGATCAGCGATGAGTTGGATGGCAGCGGCGCGACGTTCGACGGGCGGTTTCGGCATCCAAGCGCGCGATGCGGACGCTTCGGCTGGCTCTGTCGCCAACGCGCTTCTTCTGACGCCCACCTCATCCGCCCCTCGGGGCATGTGGAACCGTCGACCAGAGGTCAACGAAGTGCAAAGGAAACACCGTACGTTTGGGCCCCCGCGGCCGCCCATGTGTACCGTCCCAACAAACAGACCAACCGGCCCCCACGCCGCCGCCCGCTTCCCGCGACGCGCCAAGGAACGGCCGATCCGTGCCCACCGGCCGTATCCCCGCACCCCAAACGCCCCAGCGAACGTACATTCGCGAAGCCCCAAAATCGCCCGCAAAACCCGTCTTGTACAACGCGCCAAGCCCCAACCCGCCGCGATTGCCCCCCCGGGCCGCAGCCGCTAAAATCCGGAGCCATGCGGGCGTAGCATAGTGGCAATGCACCAGCCTTCCAAGCTGGCTATGGGGGTTCGATTCCCCTCGCCCGCTCCAGCCTCGGCTCAGCCGCCCTCGGGCGTCTGGGCAAACTCCGGCAGCCCCCCCGGCATCGTCACCTGATACCCCGCCGTCGGAGCCGGTGCCGCCGCAGCAGCCCTCGGCTCCCCCAGGTCCCGCGCCGCCACGATCTCCTGCCACAGCCGCAGCACGCTGGCCGAGGTCGCCTCGGCGACAAAGCACACCCCGCGCGGGTCCGGCGCCACCAGAACCGCCTCCGCATCGCCGCGCACCCGGCGCGCCGCGTCGTTGATCACCTCCAGCGCCGCCAGCACCTGCTCGGGCGCCGACAGGCGCGTGTGGCGCTGCAACTCGGCCAGCCGGTAGGCGCGCACACCGGGCGTCGGTCCCGCCGCCGCCTCCCGGCCCAGCTCGAAGAACACCGCCACCACAGGCAACAGGCCGCCGATCGCCTGCAGAATCGCCCGCGCCTCCTCGAGGCTGGCACCGACCAGGTGCTGGGGCGGCGGGCGCAGTGCGTGCGCCGGCGGTTCGAACCCCAAAGTGCCGGCGATTTCCTGTTCCAACCAGCGACGCACCTCGGGGGGCGCCGCGCGGACCTGTTCCGGAGATAACGTCAAGCCGACCATGAAGAGCACTCCTGAAAAGCAGAACAGCCGGGGCGCGAGCCCGCGCCCCGGCAGATGACGGGATCAGCCCGCCGCCGGCTTCACGTCGATCTTGCGCGTCTGCTGCTGCGCCGCCGGCGTCTTGGGCAGGGTGACGGTCAGCACGCCCTTGTCGAACTGCGCCTCGATCTTGTCGCGGTCGATCCCCTCGGGCAGCAGGAAGCTGCGCTCGAAGGCGCCGTAGCTGCGTTCGCACAGGGTCGTGTTGGCTTCCTTGCGCGTGCTCTCCTCGCGCTTCTCGCCCTTGATCGTGAGGGTGTCGCCGCTCAGCGCCAGTTCGACGTCCTTCTCGCTCATGCCCGGCAGCTCGGCGGTGACGCGCCAGGCGGTGTCGGTCTCCGTCACGTCGCTTGCCGGCATCGGCAAGCGAGGCAGCTCCGGGAACGACAGAGTGGGCAGGCTGAAACCGGTGAAGAAATGGTCGAACAGCCGGTCCATCTCGCCGCGGAAGGTGCGCAGCATGTCGGGTCGGCCGGCCCGCGCGGGCGCTGGAGCGGTCGGTGTGGTCTGCACTTGGGTCGTGGCCATTGCAGGTCTCCCCTGGGGTGTCGGGTGCTGCGGCGGAGCACCACCGCGACCGCAAGCATCGCCAAACCCGCGCGGCAGGACATTGACCTGAGTCAATAACCCGGGCCGCCGGCCCTGCTACCAACCGGTCGTGGGCTCCTCCCCCCGGACCCACGGCGCGCGCCGCATCGGCCCTCCCGCGGTGCGGCGCGCGCCTCTCCCGGTCCGAGCGTGTGAAGATGTCGAACCTGCGAAAGAACGCCCGTTGAAAATGCTCGGGCTTTCGGGCGATTTTGGCGGCCGGCGGGTATTCTTTTGCGAACTCTCCGCGGGACAAGCCGGATTGACATGGCGGGAGACCGGGCCGCCGCCCGCGGCCGAGTGACGAGACGCCGACCGAGGGGGTCAGCCCACCATGCTCCGTGCCCGCCGCCTGCTGCTGGGCTTCGTGCTGATCGCGCTGGCCGCGGGCGCCGTTGCCGCCGCCACCTCCCATCCCGAATCGGCCCGCTGGGCCTGGGACGCCGCAGCCGCGCTGGTCGCCGCGGTGGTGGCGCGCGACTTGGTCGCAGCACTGCGCCGCGGCGCGCTCGGCGTCGACGTCATTGCCCTGCTCGCGATCCTGGGGGCGCTGGCGCTCGGCCAGTCCCTGGCCGGGGCGATCATCGCCCTGATGGTGGCCGGCGGCGCGGCGCTGGAGGAGTTCGCTGCCGCCCGCGCCCGCGGCGAGCTTGCCGCCCTGCTCGCCCGCGCGCCGCGTATCGCGCACCGCCAGGACGGCGTGACGCTCGCCGATGTCGCGGTGGCCGACGTCCGTCCCGGCGACCGCCTCCTGGTGAAACCCGGGGAGGTCGTGCCGGTCGACGGCACCCTCGCCGGCCCCGCTACCCTCGACACCGCCGCCCTGACCGGCGAACCGCTGCCGGTTGCCGCCGCTGCCGGCGATCCGATCGCGAGCGGCGTGGTCAATGCCGGCGCCCCGTTCATGCTCGACGCCACCGCCACCGCCGAGGCCAGCACCTACGCCGCCGTGGTCCGCCTGGTGGAGGCGGCCGAGCGCGAGCGCCCGCCTCTGGTCCGCCTGGCCGACCGCTGGGCACTTGGCTTCCTCGCCCTGACCTTGGCGCTGGCCGCCGGCGCCTGGGCGGTCTCGGGGGACGCGGTGCGGGCGCTCGCCGTACTGGTGGTGGCGACGCCCTGCCCGCTGATCCTGGCGGCGCCGGTGGCGCTGATCTCGGGCATCTCGCGCGCCGCCGCCCGCGGCATTGTCGTGAAGGGCGGCGGGGCGCTGGAGCGGCTGGCGCGCGCGGAGATCGGCCTGTTCGACAAGACCGGCACCCTGACCAGCGGCACGCCCCGGCTGGTGCGAGTGGAAGCGCTGGACGGCTTCGACCCGGACGAGGTTCTGCGCCTGGCCGCCGCGCTGGAACAGGCCTCCGGTCACGGGGTCGCCGTGGCGATCGTGGCAGCGGCGCGCAGCCTCGACCTGGGGCTCGATGCGCCGGAAGAAGTGGAGGAAATCCCCGGCGGCGGCCTGTCCGGCACGGTCGGCGGGGTCCGGGTCACGGTCGGGAGTGCCGGCCTGCTCGCCGCCGCCGGCCTGGTCCCGCCGCCGCCGGAGGCCGCGGATGGCGGTGCCGCCGCCCGCCTTGCCGCCGCCGCCGCGGCCGCGGCCTGGGTCGCCCTGGACGGGCGGATCGCCGGCGTCCTGCTGCTCGCCGACCCCGTCCGCGCCGAGGCGGCGAGCGCGCTCCGCGCCCTGCGCACGGCCGGCCTCGTCCGGCTGGTGATGGTAAGCGGCGACCGGGAAGAAGCGGCGGCCCGGGTCGGTGCCGTGCTCGGCCTCGATGCCGTGCACGGCGGCCTCTCGCCAGCCGGGAAGATCGCCGCGGTGACGGCGGAGCGGACCAACGGCCCCGTTCTGATGGTGGGCGACGGCATCAACGACGCCCCCGCCCTGGCCGCCGCCGATATCGGCGTGGCGATGGGCGCCCGCGGCGCCGCGGCAGCGGCCGAGGCGGCCCAGGTCGTCATCACCGTCGATCGCCTGGACCGGGTGGCCGAAGCGGTGGCGATCGCCCGCCGCGCCCGGGCGATCGCGCTGCAATCGATCGTGGCCGGCATGGCGCTGTCGGCGGCGGCGATGCTGGCCGCCGCCGCCGGCGCCCTTTCCCCCGTGGCCGGCGCGCTGCTGCAGGAGGCGATCGACATCGCGGTGATCCTGAACGCGCTCCGCGTCCTGCGCGGCGGCATCGCCCGCCCGCTCGCCGATCGCGGCGCCGTCGAGCGCCTGGGCACCGAGCACGTCGCCCTGCGCGACCTGCTCGAACGCATGCGCCACACCGCGGCGGCGCTCGACCGCGCGGCCACACCCCCGCTTCCAGCCCTGCGCCGGATCGCGGCCAGCTTCGAGGCGCTACTGCTGCCGCACCAGGCGGCGGAGGAGGAGGCGCTCTACCCCGCCCTCGCCCGCGCGCTCGGCGGCCGCGACCCGCTTGGCACCATGACCCGGATGCATGCCGAGATCGCACGCGAGGCCGAACGGTTCGCGGCCCTGGTGGCCGGGATGGACGCGGGTGCCGGCACCGTGTCGGAAGCGCGGGAAGCGCAGCGGCTGCTGCATACCCTGGACGCGCTGCTGGAACTGCACCTGGCGGCCGAGGAGGCGCTGCTGGCGACCGCCGAGGAACCACCGGCCGGCCGCGCCGCCGCACCCGGCCGTGCGGCCACGCCGGCCCCGCTTGCCGGAAACCGCGACCACCTGTAACTGAACGCCTCCGCGGCCGATGCCGCGCTGCAGCAGGAGAGAGATCAGATGGGTTACAGGGTCGCGGTCGTCGGCGCCACCGGGGCGGTCGGACGCGAGATGCTGAAAACCCTGGCCGAGCGGCAGTTCCCGGCCGACGAGGTCGTGGCGCTGGCCTCCGGCCGCTCCACCGGCAGCGAAATCTCCTTCGGCGAGAAACAGGTGCTCAAGGTGAAGAACCTGGAGACCTTCGATTTCACCGGCTGGGACATCGGCCTGTTCAGCCCCGGTGCCGCCGTCTCCGCCGTGCACGCCCCGCGCGCCGCCGCCGCCGGCTGCGTGGTGATCGACAACACCAGCCATTTCCGCATGGAACCGGACGTGCCCCTGGTGGTGCCGGAGGTCAATCCGCACGCGCTGGCGAAATTCGCCCGCTGCAACATCATCGCCAACCCCAACTGCTCGACCATCCAGATGGTGGTGGCACTGAAGCCGCTGCACGACCGCTTCCGCATCAAGCGGGTGGTGGTCGCCACCTACCAGTCCGTCTCCGGCGGCGGCAAGGAGGCGATGGACGAGCTCTACAGCCACACCAAGGCGGTGTTCGTGCACGATGCGGCCACGCCGCAGCAGTTCACCAAGGAGATCGCCTTCAACTGCATCCCGCATATCGACAAGTTCATGGACGACGGCTCGACCAAGGAGGAGTGGAAGATGGTGGTCGAGACGAAGAAGATCCTGGACCCCGACATCGCGGTGTTCGCCACCTGCGTGCGCGTGCCGGTTTTCATCGGCCACGGCGAGGCCGTCACGATCGAGTGCGAGCTCCCGATCACCGCCTCCGAGGCGCGCGCCGCCCTCCGCGCCGCCCCGGGCGTGGCGGTGGTCGACGTGCGTGAGGACGGCGGCTACATGACCCCGCTTGAAGCCGCCGGCGAAGACCCCGTCTATGTCAGTCGCATCCGCAAGGACCCGACGGTGCCGCATGGCCTGTCGTTCTGGTGCGTGGCCGACAATCTGCGCAAGGGTGCAGCGCTGAATGCCGTGCAGATCGCCGAGACCCTGATCGCACAGGGGGCGCTGGCGAAGCGGGCGGCCTGAGCCGCCTGGCCCCCGGGTCCGGGCCGACCGGAAGGGCGAGGAATTGTTCCCTCGTCCTCCGGTCCGATCGTCGCGACTGCACTGATCCCGGCGTTTGCGGCCATGCGCGAACGTCGGGGACGGGCCGGCGGGCCGGCGGCCGTGCGGCAGCAATTGACGTGACGGACCGCGTGGTCGGATAACACCGGCATCGGAAAGTGGCTATCCGCGACGTTATACTGTCACGGATCATACAGTACAGGATCGTTTCTTCAACGCGCCGCGGAGCCTCCGCCCATGCCGGATCACGCGGACCACGGTCACGCCGACCGCCTCCACGCGGGCCACGATCACGACGCCCACACCCACGATCCCAGCCACAGCGGCGGTCACGGCCACCACCACGGCGCCACCACTTTCGGGCGGGCGTTCGCCATCGGGGTCACCCTCAACCTCGCCTATGTGGTCGCGGAGGCATTCTGGGGCGTCTCGGCGCATTCCGTGGCCCTGCTGGCGGACGCCGGACATAATTCCGGCGACGTCATCGGCCTCGGCGGCGCGTGGCTCGCTGCCGTGCTCAGCCGCCAGGGTCCGAGCGGCCAGTACACCTACGGCCTGCGGCGGTCCTCCATCCTGACCGCCCTGGCGAACGCCGTCCTGCTGCTGGTCGTGACCGGCGGCATCGCCTGGGAAGCCGTCTGGCGCCTCGTCAGTCCGCAGCCGACGCATGGGGTTGTCGTCATGGCCGTCGCGATCGGCGGCCTGTTCGTCAACGGCGTGACCGCCTGGCTGTTCATGTCGGGCCGCAAGGGCGACCTGAACATCCGGGCCGCCTTCCTGCACATGGCCTCCGACGCCGTGCTGGCGCTCGGGGTCGCCATCGCCGGCGGCGTGATCATGCTCACCGGCTGGCTCCGGGTGGACCCGGCGGTGAGCCTCGTGATCAGCGTCGTCATCGTCGCCGGCACCTGGTCGCTGCTGCGCGATGCGGTGAATTTGTCCCTCGATGCCATCCCGCCCGGGATCGACCCCGAAGAGGTCGCCGGCTACCTGCGTGCGCTGCCCGACGTCTGCGAGGTGCACGACCTGCACATTTGGGGGCTGAGCACCACGGAAACCGCGCTCACCGCCCATCTCGTGCGCCCCGAGGGAACGGCGGACGGCCCGCTGCTGCACCGGATCGCCCGCGAGGTGCGCGAGCGGTTTGGCATCGGCCACGCGACCGTCCAGTTCGAAACGCCCGAGGCGGCGAGCGGCTGCACCTTGCGGCCCGACCACATCATCTGAGGCAGCGGCTGCGCGTTCGCCACCTCCTGCCCTGTGAACAGGCGGCGGCTGCGGGCAGATCCGCGCGCCTTCCCAACCCCGGCGCATCCCGGCCCATGTGGACCGGAGACGGCCTTGGTCACGATCGGCAACGACCCGGGACGGCCGGGGTCATTCCCATGGCCCACGCCCGACAGCAGAAGGGGCCGCATGGCGGCCCCTTCCACATCAGCGATACCGAGAAGGCCGGCGGCACGTTCTACGGGAAACGCTGCATCCCCCTTCTCGCCGCCGCGGGCAGGGAACCCGGCGGTCCGCGCCCCGCAGGCGCCTAGAGCTGCGAAGCAGCGAACTCGTAGTTCGCCAGCTTGTCGAGCCAGTTCGTCAGATAGTCCGGCCGGCGATTGCGGAAGTCGAGGTAGTAGCTGTGCTCCCACACATCGCAGCCGAGCAGGACCTTGCCTTCCCCGGTCGCGAGCGGGTTCGATCCGTTCGGCGTCTTCGTCACCTTCAGCTTGCCGTCCGAGCCCAGCACCAGCCATGCCCAGCCGGAGCCGAACTGGCTCACGCCGGCCGCCTTGAACGCATCCTTGAACGCGGTCACGGAACCGAGGTCGGCGTTGATCTTCGCTTCCAGCTTGCCCGGAATGCCGCCGCCCGACGGGCTCATGCACTGCCAGAACAGGATGTGGTTCCAGTGCTGGCCCGCATTGTTGAACACGCCCGCCATGTCGGACTTGCCGTGCGAGAGCTTCACGATTTCTTCAAGAGATTTGCCCTGCAACGCCGGGTCCTTCTCGACAAACCCGTTCAGCGCCGTGACATAGGCCTGATGATGCTTGCCGTGATGCAGTTCCATCGTCTCCTGGCACATGCCACGAGCCGCCAGTGCGTTGGGCGAATAGGGCAAGTTGGGAAGTTCGAATGCCATGGAGCGTTCTCCGCCGGTTTGGGGTGAAGCGAGAGGCGTTCTTGCCTCGGACTAGCTATGACCCGACCCCGGGTGCGTCAAGCGCGGGGGAGGCAGCGCTGAGCCCGGTCGGTGCCCTGCTGCGCCGTCGCGATCCGGATCGATTCTTCACCGCGCTGTTCGCCCCCCCGGAGCGACGCGACGCCCTGTTCGCGCTCTACGCCTTCGATACCGAGCTCGCCCGCGCCCGCGCGGTGACGCAGGAACCGACGATCGCGCTGATCCGCCTCGCCTGGTGGCGGGAGGTCGTGGAGGGCGCCCCGCGTGCGCACGAAGTCGCGACCCCGCTTGCCGGCACGATCGCGGCGGGCCTGCTCGACCGCGCGGACCTGCTGGCCGTGATCGCCGCGCGCGAGATCGAGGCGGAGGGCGACATCCCGACCCTGGCCGACTGGCGCGCCTGGCTGGAGGCGGGGGCCGGCGGGATCGCGGTGGCGGCCGGTCGGCTGCTCGGCGCGCCGGCGCCGGAGGAGCTGCGCCCGCTCGGCGCGGCCTGGGGCGCGGCGCGGGCGCTGCGCGCGATCCCCGCCCTTGCGCGGCAGGGGCGGTCGTTGCTGCCCCAGGACATGCAGACGGCGCATGGCCTGACGGCGGACGTGCTGGCGCGAACCCCGCCCGCGCCGGCGCTGCTGGCCGTGCATCGGGTGCTGGCCGCGGAGGGACGCCGATGGCTCGTTGATGCGGGGCGGGTCCGGCTGCCGCGCGCCGCCATCGCCGCGGCCCTGCCGGCGGTGCTGGCCCGGCGCGACCTTGGGCGCGATGCGATGGTGCCGGCGGAGGCGCGTGGCCTCGGCGACCGGCTGGCGGTGCTGCTGGCCGCGGCGCGCGCGCGGGTGTGATACCTGCGGGCGGAGACCTCGACCCTTGTGGGCAAAGGTCGATGTCTCCGCCGGAAGGAGCGCGTTGTGCCAGCCGGGGTCCGTCGTCGACACGGTTTGGTGCGATAAAGGACATTATCGGGAGAAACCCCCTCCGGGCCGCCGGGGTTGGTCGCCTTCGGCTTGAATGAAACCTGTCACCCTGGATATCTTCCGCTCATGGACGTGACCCCAGACCAGATCCGCGCCGCCCGCGCCCTGTTGCACCTCGAGCAGGCCGAGCTCGCGCGCCGCGCGCACATCTCCGTGGTCACCATCCGGCGGCTCGAGGCGGCGAATCATCGCAAGCGGGTCGCGCCCGTGACCCTCGCTGGCGTCCGACAGGCCCTGGAACAGGCAGGGGCGGAATTCATCCCGAACGGTGTCCGCCGGCGACGCATCGCCCGGCCCGACGCAAGCACCCTCTACGAGGATCTGCGCGCGATCAGCCTGCGTAGCGCGGCACGGCTGCACGGTCGCGCGCTGCTGACGGATGCCAATTTATACGACGAGGACGGCCTGCCGGCGTGATCGCTGTCGACAGCTCGGCACTGATCGCCATCTTGCGCCCGCGAGCCGGACGCCGACAGCTTCCTGCAGGTCATCGCCACGGCGGACGGCTGCCTGCTGTCGTCGGTCAGCCTGCTCGAGACCAGCATGGTGCTGGCCGGGCGCACCGGTGACGCCGCTTCCTGGTCGGAGCTCGATGCGCTGATCGCCCGCGCT
The DNA here is from genome assembly GCA_963832525.1 of uncultured Pseudomonadota bacterium. Taxonomy (GTDB): domain Bacteria; phylum Pseudomonadota; class Alphaproteobacteria; order Acetobacterales; family Acetobacteraceae; genus JAJZVS01. The sequence goes on along the minus strand of CAWHUC010000004.1, from coordinate 2,164,515 downwards.
TCCATGCAGGTGGTGGCACAGGATGCCGGGCTGGCGGAGGCGGCGCGGGACGCCTTCCTCCGGTATGGAAAGGGCCGCCATCCGGCCGCCCTCAACCTGGGCGACTGCGCGTCCTACGCCCTCGCCAAGACGCACAGCCTGCCGCTGCTGTTCAAGGGCAGCGACTTCCCGCGAACCGACCTGATGGCAGCCATCTGATACATTATCGGCCGTCGCGCAGCAGGCTGCCAGCGAGCTGGACGCGATACACCGGTTATCACGCGCTAATCCGGGCCGGGGTGGGGGGGGCGCTGAGGGGGCGCAGCGGCCCGTTCGGAAACACGGGGGGCATCGCCTTGCCCGGGCGTGGATGACTGAGGGTCCTAGGCCGTCCACGACCCATGTCGAGTTTTCTGCAATTAGCCTGGAAACAGCATATCCCCTGATTCACTCATGCAACAGACAAGCCACCAGGACCGGGCGCAAATACCGTTGAGGACGCGATTGGGCAGGCTCGCTCGCCTTTGGCTGCCGCTCTCTGCTGCCCGGCGGCTCGGCGCTGCCCTGGCGCGTCCTTGGCGGCGCAGCGAGCGAACTACTCGTCCGCTGAAGTCGGAAGGCTGCGGTGACGCCTAGGTAAAATTCCCTCGGCGCGCATTCGGTGTCGATCAATCGCCTTGAATTGGTCTGGGTGGTCCTTAATGTCCTCCAAGCGCCATTTATGAAGTCGTTCGAGTTCGTTGAAGTACAGCGTAGGTGCTATCGAACCAGAGTGAACTTGTCCTAGTGTCGCACCTGAGCGCGCATCGGCGACGAGATGCGCGAACCAGTGCCAAACCATGTTCTGGTCATAGTCTTCCAGACATTCGGACACAACTATTGGAAAATCGATATGATCCGCCAGCTCACTCCCCGCCTTTTGAGCGCGGCCAGCACTTAGTACGTTCATCATCGATTGTGTCCGCGGTACGGCCCCAAATAATCGCTTGGGAACGAGCCAGCTAAGCGCCTTAGTGAAATGTTCAGCGTGATCCAAAAAGACTTCAAGGTCATCGCGTGCGTAAGGGGGGAGTTCGAGGAATCTCGTGAACAAGTATGTGGCGAATTGTGAAGAGTTTGGAGATGTGCCTCAGTGTCATATCGAGATCTTGGATAAATGACTCTGCGTAGTTCCCTTTATCTTCTATCCACCGCTCTCGGCTGTCAGCGAGATCGACCTTAAACCCGTCCCCGTACACGGACTCCATTCCGCTAATGATATCCTCTATCCTGCTACATGAGAGTGTATTGCTGACAACGTCGCCCAAAGTGAATGCCTTCTCATGTAGGCTTAGCACGACTTCCGCGATATGCCTGTTCGGGAATCTTTGTTATATAGGCGACGCCATTCCTCCGACAGTCGGCGTTCTGATCGACCAGGCCTTTTATCGTCGCTCTGAAAGCGTTCTCTAAGATCGTGACGATCCGTATGGGTATGAAGTCGAGGACGAAGTCAGGGAGTTCTTTGCCTACGTTCTTCAGGTTAAATCGCAGTGTGTCTAGTTGGAAGTACGCGTAGACTCCGAGGCCGCGACTTCGTTCGAGCACTTCTACCAGTTGTGCCGCCGGGGAGCTCATCACGCCTTCCACCTTTGCCAGTGCTTGAAATACAGCCCGTGAAGTCGTGAACGAGTCGACCGATTCGTCGGCTCGCGTGCTAGCGGCGGCGCCAGACGCGCTGGACGGCGCCGGCTGCCCGGCTGGCCTTGGGGGCTTGGGCAGCGGCTCGGGCTGCGGGCGGCCTAGGCGGCCGATTTTGCGGGGGTACCGCCTGGGTTACCGGTAGTTCACGGGGTCGAGTTTGCACCAGATTTCCGCAACGGAAAAGCTCCACGTTTTCAATGCCCTGATCTTGGTGCAAAAATACTGATTTATGCACCAGACCTTGCGGCCTGAAAGCCCGCGTCCCACCCGCTGCCGGCCCTCAACTTGACCCACCACACCCCGCTCCGGGCCCCAGCGGACATAGCGCCGGAACGCCAGGGTATGGCCGGCCAGGGCACTGTCGATCCCCGCCAGGACTCGGGCCCCGGCCCAGCCACCCCGCCTTCGCGGCTGATCACCGCCGGTCCCGCGACACCCAGCCTCGTCCGCCCCCTGTCCCGGCGCCCCTTTGCGGAAGCGGCACCGGAGCGCCGACCTCACCGCATATGCGCGCGCATCGCCGCCAGGCCCTTCTCCAGATCCGCGATCAGATCGTCCGGCGCCTCAAGTCCGATATGAAACCGCACCACCGGACCCGCAAACGTTCCGGTCCCGGCCGTGCGGGTCAGGAACCCGGTGGTCGGCAGCGCCAGGCTCTCATAGCCGCCCCAGGACGCACCGATCCCGAACAGATCCAACGTCTCCACCAGCACATGCGTCGCCTCGACGCTGTACTCCGGCTGGAACACCACCCCGAACAGGCTGCACGCGCCGGAGAAGTCGCGCCGCCACAGCGCGTGCCCGCGCGCGCCGGGCAGGGCCGGGTGCAGCACCTCGGCCACCTCCGGCCGTCCGCGCAGCCAGTGCGCGACTTCGATCCCCGCATCCATCTGCGCCGCCAGCCGCACCCCCAAGGTGCGCAGCCCGCGCAGGCAGAGCCAGCAATCGTCGGGGCTGGCGTACTGGCCGAGGGCACGCGCGGTCTCATGCACCGTTTCCCATTCCTCGGCCGTATTCACCGCGATGCTGCCGATCAGCAGGTCCGAATGACCGCCGGCGTATTTGGTCAGCGCCTGGATCGATACGTCGACCCCGTGTGTGAAGGGCTGGAAGAAGTGGAAACCCCAGGTGTTGTCCATCAGCACCTTCGCCCCACGCGCATGCGCAGCGCGGGCGATGGCCGGGATGTCCTGCACCTCGAACGTGTGGCTGCCGGGGCTTTCGGTATAGACCACGGTGGTATTGGGGCGGATCAGCGCCGCCATCCCGGCCTCGTCGACCTCCGGCGGGTAGTAGGTCGTCTCGATCCCGAAGCGCGGCAGGGTGCCGGTCGCGAAGTTGCGGGCCGGGCCGTAGACCGAGTCCGGCATCAGGCAGTGATCGCCCGCCTTCAGATACGCGAGCAGCGGCACCGTCACCGCCGCCAAGCCGGAGCCGACGATGAAGGCACGGGTGCCGCCCTCGATCTCGGCGATCATGTCCTCGAGCGCCCAATGCGTCTCGCTGCCGCCGAGCCCGTAGGTCAGCACCTGCTGGCCGCGCTTGGCGCCCAGCGCGCGGCGGTCGGCCACGGTGGGATACAGCACGGTCGAGCCGCGCAGCAGGGGCGGGTTGACGAACCCGTGCACCCGCTTGCCGGCGCGACCGGTGTGGGAAAGCCGGGTGCGGAACGCCAACCCGGCCTCCGCCGTCTTATCCTCCGCCTTGTCCTCGGGTTTATCCCCAGCCTTATCCACCCGCTTGCCCCCCGCCTTATCCACCACCTTGTCGCCCCTTCGCCCGTTCCCGTCAGTCATCGCACGCGCTCTCCCTCTCGTTCAGCCGGTCGCGACGGGCGTGTCGGCGCGCCCCCCCCATTCGGTCCACGACCCATCGTACACCGCGCCCTCCGGCAGGCCCGCGAGCCGCAGGCCGAGCGTCAGGATGCAGGCGGTGACCCCGCTGCCGCAGCTCGTCACCACCGGGCGCGTGCCGTCGACGCCGGCGGCGGCGAAGCGCGCGGCCAGCGCGGCGGCCGGGCGGAAGGTGCCGTCGGGGTTCAGCAACTCGGTATAGGGAACGCTGGCCGAACCCGGGATATGTCCGCTGCGCATCCCCGCACGCGGTTCCGGCACCGCGCCGGTGAAGCGCCCGGCCGCGCGCGCGTCCAGCACCAGCTCCGACGGCCGGCGCACATTGCCCAGCACGTCGCCGATGCCGCGCAGCCGGGTCGGCCGGAAGTCAGGGCGGAAGACAGCCGGCGCCGGCGCCGGCGGGGCGCCGGCTTGCACATCCCGCCCCTCGCGGCGCCATTTCGGCAGCCCGCCGTCCAGCACCGCGGCGGCGTCATGGCCGAACAAGCCCATCAGCCACCACCCGCGCGCTGCCGAGGACAGCCCCTTCTGGTCGTAGAACACGACCCGGGACGTGTTGGCGACGCCGAGCGCGGCCATCAGCCTGGCGAACCGCCCGGGGCTCGGCACCATGTGCGGCAGGTCGGTGTCCGGATCGGCGACCTGGTCGATGTCGAAGAACCGCGCGCCCGGGATATGCGCAGCGCGGAATTCCGTCGCCCCGTCCTTGTCCTCATTCGGCAGGTACATGGTGGCGTCGAATACGACGAGATCAGGCTTGCCCAGCTCCGCCGCAAGCCAGTCCGTGCTGACAACAGGATCCATCACGCGTCCCCCACGCCGATACGGCGATATAATGGTTTCAGATAGACGCTTTTCGCGTCGGTATAGGCCTCGCGGTCGGTCGGATAACGCGCCGCCAGGTCGCGCTTCACCGCCGCGTAGCGCCGCGCTTCGTCGGGACGCGTGCGCAGGTGGTCGCGCAGCGCCAGGCGACGCCGCCACATTTCGCCCCCCGGCTCGGTGAGGTGGACGTGATGCGTGCGCCGCACGCCGAGCGGTGGCATTCCCTTGACGAAGAACATACGGTCACGCTTCGGGTTGTCCTCCCAGTAGAGGTAGCCGAGGGCGCGGATCGGGGCCACGGCCTCCTCCCGCGCGCGCGGCAGGGACGCCACCGCGATCAGAATGTCGATGATCGGCTTGGCCACCAGGCCAGGCACCGCAGTACTGCCGAAATGTTCGATCCCGATGACGAGGCCGGCCGGCAGCGCCTGGCGCAGCAACGCCGCCTCCTGCGCGAACATGCCGGGCCAGGCGGGATCGTAAGGCAGCAGATGGACATCATCCTCCATCGGCCAGCGCGATCGAGATGCGCCGGTTCTGCCGGCCCTTGTTCTCGATCTTCAGCACCCGCACCGGACCGATCTCGCCGGTGCGCGCCACATGGGTGCCGCCGCAGGGCTGCAGATCGACCGGCGGATCGCCGGCGCCGATGCGCAGCAGCCGCACCCGCCCGGCCCCGCGCGGCGGCTTGACCGACAGGGTCCGCACCAGCCCGGGATCGGTATCCAGCACCGCCTCGTCGACCCATTGCATCATCACCGGGTGGTCGGCTGCGACCAGCGCGTTCAACTCCGCCTCGATCGTCTCCTTCGCCGGCGGGTCCGGCAGGTCGAAATCGAGCCGCGAGCGGTCCAACCCCACCGAACCGCCCGTCACCGCCGCCCCGCGCAGCAGCGCCGACAGCAGATGCAGCGCGGTGTGGTTGCGCATCAGCCGATGGCGGCGGTCCCAGTCGATCGCGAGGGTCACCGCGGCGCCCGCCGGCGGCAGGGACGCGCCGGGCGGGGGAATGTGCAGGATCGTACCCGCCTCCCCCTTCACCGTATCGGCGATCGGTACCTCCCCACCAGCCCAGGCCAGCCGCCCGGTATCGCCCGGCTGGCCGCCGGAGCGGGCGTAGAAGATGGTCTGGTCGAGCACGATCCCCTCCGGCCCGCTCCGCTGCACCGTGGCGGTCGCGGTGGTCCGGTACGGCGCATCGAGGAACAGCGGCACGGTCATGTCTCGCTCCAGTCGGCGCGCAGCCGGCCCCGCTCCGCGGCGAGCCAGAGCAGCGCTAGCATGGTGAGGGCGTTGGGAAAGCGTCCGGCCACGGCAGCCTCGATCGCCGCGCCGGCGGACCACACCCGCAGGCGGATATCCTCGTCCTCGGCGGCAAGCCCGGCATGGCCAAGCAACCCGTCCGGCCCGGCAGGCGGCAGGCGCACCCGCCCGGCGAACAGCGTGCAAAGCTCGTCCGACCCGCCCGGGCTGAGCAGCACGGCGGCGATCCGCCGCAGGCGGTCGGGAACCACCCCTGCCTCCTCCGCGGCTTCGCGCGCAATCGTCTGTTCCGGCAACTCCCCATCCTCGCAAAGCCCTGCCGGCAGCTCGACCAGCACCGGATCGAGCCCGGCGGCAAGCGCCGGCAAACGGAACTGCTCGATCAGCAGCACCTGGTCCCGGACCGGATCATAGGGCAGCACCGCAGCGGCGCATCCGCGACGCCAGAGCTCCCAATTGCGCACGCCGGACAGCCCGCCGTCGAACCGCCGTTGGCGAAAGCCGACGACGTCGAGCGGAAAGCGCCCGTCCCAGACCCGGCGCTCGGTTTCGATCAGCACGTCGTCGTGGCGCGGGACCGGCAAGGCAGGACGCGAGGACATGAGCGCAGCATAAGCCGCGCCGCGGCGCGCGCCAGCCCCGCCGGGGCGATGCGAGCCGTCGAAACGTTGGACGCTTTGCCAGCAAGGCCAGGGGCGCTGCCCCTGGACCCCGCCAAGGGCTCGCCCTTGGAACCCTTCCGTTGGTTCCGTGCGTGTGGGGGTGTCTCGGGTCCGGGTCGGGGCTGCGCGGGGCGGGGCGCGGGTTGGGGACGGCGTGCGACCGCACGCCGTCCCCAACCCGCGCCCCGCCCCGCGCAGCCCCGACCCGGACCCGAGACACCCCCACACGCACGGAACCCAATAGACCGGGGTCCAGGGGACGCGTTCCCTGGCGGGGGTCCAGGGGGCAGCGCCCCTTGGCCTTGCTGGTGAAGCCGCCAACCTTTCAGGCGATCGGCATCACCCCGCGACGACGGCGTCCGCGAGCTGGCGCAGGCGCTGCGCGCCGGCCGGGCCTTTCAGCGCGTCGCGCCAGGTGGCTTCGGCGACCCGCTGGTGGGCGGCCACCGCGTCGTCGGCGGCGGTAATCATCGCGACGCCGGTTTGCATGCCGGGTGCAGTTTCCGGGCGGAACGGGTTGATGGCGAGGCTGACCCGGTCGCGCGCGCGCAGCACCTTGAAGAGCGAGCTCGGCTCGACGCCATCGAGCAGGCCAAACTGCAATCCCATGGGCTCGGCTTCCATCAGCGCGGCCATGTTCTCGACCTCGGTGGCCGCGACCTGGCGGCCGATGCGACGGATGCGATCGGAGACCGCGAGCCCGCCGGCGATGCCCTGCTCCAGCAGGCGCTGCACGCCGCTCACGGTGACCATGCAGATGATGTTGGGGCGGCGCATGTTGTACAGCCGCTTGCGGGCGGCCAGGATGCCGAGCACCTGCTCGGCCTGGCTGCGCAGCGCGGCGCGCTCGTTGCCGGCCTTGTCGGCAATTTCCTCGAACGCTTCCGAGAGCGCCAGATCGAACGCGTCCGAGGTCGTCAGGTAGCAGAGCGGGCCGAAAATCTCCAGTATCTGGTCGGCGGTTTCCTCAAGCTGGCGCAGACGTTCGAAATAGCCGACCGGGCGGTTGTAGTATTCGATCCCGATCCCGAGCAAGGATAGCGGCGAGATCTTCAATAGTTCCGCCAGCCGCTTGATCGTGTCGAGCTTGATGACCTCGCCTTTTTCATAGCGATAGAGCGCGGCGCGCGACACGCCGAGACGAGCGGCGATTTCCTCGGCGCGCAGCCCCGAATTCGAGACGAAAGGCCCGCAACTGCTGGCCGATCTCATTGAAACGCATCGACATTGTGGTGTCCGCCCGCTCCCCGCGCCCCGCGGTCGGGCCCCCCGCCCGCACCGATCCGTGAGGATAGAGGCCGCATCGGGTCCGATGCAACGGGCGATTCAGCGCGTGCGACCCGTCTCCGCCGGCTCGCACGCGCTCATCGCATGGCTATTTCGTATCGCGGAGCGAAAAATCCCCCAGCCCTTCGATCGCCAGCACCAGCGCCGAATGATCGAGCTCGCCCCCGCCATGCGCCGCGCAGGAAGACATCATCTGCTGCGCCACCGCCGTGTTGGGAAGGGAAAGGTTGAGCGCACGCGCCGCCGACAGCGCCAGGTTCAGGTCCTTCTGGTGCAGCCGGATGCGGAAGCCGGGGTCGAAATTCCCTTTGATCATCCGCTCGCCGTGCAGTTCGAGCACCCGGGAAGAGGCGAAGCCGCCCGAGATCGCGGCCCGCACCTTGGCCGGATCGGCGCCGGCTTTCGCCGCGAAAACAAGGGCTTCGGCGACCGCCTGGATGTTCAGGGCGACAATGATCTGGTTCGCCACCTTGCAGGTCTGCCCGTCCCCGTTCTCGGCACCCACATGGGTGATGGTCTTGCCCAGCACCTCGAACAGCGGCCGGGCGCGGGCGAAGGCCGCATCCGGGCCGCCCACCATGATCGTCAGGCTGCCCTGCCTGGCACCCACCTCGCCGCCGGAGACCGGGGCATCGAGATAGTCGCAGCCCTTCGCATTCACCTTGCGGGCGAATTCCTTGGTGGCGATCGGGCTGATCGAGGACATGTCGATCACCAGGGTACCGGATTTCAGCCCCTCGGCCGCCCCGTGCTCACCGAACAGCACGGCTTCGACGTCAGGAGTATCGGGGACCATCAGAATCACGACCTCGGAGGCCGCGGCGACGTCGCGCGGGGTCGCCACCACCGTGGCGGCGGCGCGAATCTCCGGGGTCAGGCTGGTCCGTTCGGGCACGGTGAGCGTGTGGCCAGCCGCCTTCAGGTTGAGCGCCATGGGGCGGCCCATGATGCCGAGGCCGATGAAACCGATCTTCATGGGGATGATCTCCTGTTGCCAAGAACCTCCCTCCCCGCTTGCGGGGAGGGTCGGGGTGGGGGGCGTGCGCCCCGGGAAGCGCCCGCGGTTCGCACCGCCACCCCGGCCCTCCCCCGCGAGGGGGGGAGGGAGAAGCGTGTCAGCCGGCGAACTGCTTGAGCCAGCCGAGCCCGGCCTCGGTCGCCCCGGCCGGGCGGTATTCGCAGCCCACCCAGCCCTGGTAGCCGAGCGCGTCCATCCGCGCGAACACGAACTTCCAGCCGATCTCGCCGGTACCCGGCTCGTTGCGCGCGGGCACGTCGGCGACCTGCATATGCGCGATCACCGGCATGAACTGCTCCATGCGCTTGGTGATGTCGCCCTCGGTCACCTGCACATGGTACACGTCGAACTGCAGGCCCAGCCGGTCGCGCCCGATGGCTTCGACGATCGCGGCACCCTGCGCCTGGGTGTTGAGGAAATAGCCCGGCATGTCGCGGTGGTTGATCGGCTCGATCACCAGCTTCACCCCGGCGGCGTGCGCCTGCTCGGCCGCCCAGGCGAGGTTGACGGCATAGATCGCCCCGGCGGTGACCGGCGCCACACCGGCCGGCACGATGCCCGCCATGCAGTGCACCAGCTTGCAGTCGAGCGCGGCGGCGTAGTCGAGCGCACGCTTCACCCCCTCGCGGAACTCGCCCTGGCGCCCGGGCAGGCACGCCATGCCGCGCTCGCCCTTGGCCCAGTCGCCGGGCGGCATGTTGAACAGCGCCTGGGTCAGGCCGGCCCCGTCGAGCCGACGGCGGATTTCGCCAGCCGGGTGGTCGTACGGGAACAGGAACTCGACGCCACGGAAACCGGCGCGCGCGGCGGCATCGAAGCGGTCGAGGAAGTCGACCTCCGTGAACATCATCGACAGATTGGCGGCGAAACGCGGCATCCCTTCCCTCCCCCGGCAAGCCGGCCGAGACTAGAAGGCCACGGTCGGCTTGACCAGCCGCCGACCGCCGTCAGGGAGGCCCGCCATCGCCGAACGGATCCTGCTGTGGGTGCTGCTGGGCGGCCTTGCCACCGGCTGCCTGCTTGTGCTGCTGCCGTTCGTCTCGGCGCTGCTCTGGGCCGGGATCCTGGTGTTCACCACCTGGCCGGTGTTCGAGTGGCTGTATCGCCGCGCGCGCCTGGGCCGGCACGGGGCGGCACTGGCCATGGTACTGCTGACGGCGGTGGTGGTGGTGGTGCCGCTCGCGCTCGTGGCGCCGGAAAGCGAGGCGAGCGCCGTCCGGCTGCGCCTCGCCGCGATGCAGGCGCTGGCCGCCGGGCTGCCGCCGGCACCGGCCTGGCTCGCCGCGCTGCCGCTCGCCGGGGCGGCGCTGGCTGATATCTGGAACGGCTGGGCGGCCGATTTCTCCGCTGCGCTGGCATCGCTGCAACCCTATCTGGGGCTGGCGCTGGAGGAGGTCCTGCGCCTGCTGCTCGGCATCGCCCGCAGCGTGCTGATGTTCGGCTTTGCGCTGTTCGCGGCGTTCTTCTTTTACCTGCACGGGGCGCCGATCGCGGACCGGCTGCACCGCGTGCTCGGGCGCATCGGCGGGCCGCGCGGGGAGCGGCTGCTGGCGCTGACGGGCGTGACGGTGCGCGGCGTGGTCTACGGGCTGCTCGGCACCGCGGTGATGCAGGGGGTGCTGGTGGGGCTCGGCCTGTGGCTCGCTGCGGTGCCGCGGCCGATGCTGCTCGGCACGGTGGCGGGATTCCTGTCCCTGCTGCCGGTCGGCGCGCCGATCGTGTGGATTCCCGCGGCACTCTGGCTGCTGGCCAACGGCGCGGTGGCGCACGGGCTGTTCCTCGCCGCCTGGGGCGGCTTCGCCGTCTCGGGTGCCGACAGCGTGGTGCGTCCCTGGTTCATTGCCCGCGGCGCGGAGCTGCCGTATCTGCTGACCGTACTCGGCGTCCTGGGGGGGGCGCTGAGCTTCGGCCTGTTGGGCATTTTCCTGGGCCCGGTCCTGCTCGGGGTCGGCTATACGTTGATCCAGGAATGGAGCGGCGAGGCGATCGCCCCGCTGGCCCCAGACCCGCCCAGCCTGAACCTGCCCGAGCCGGATCCGCCATGATCGTCTTCATCCTCTCCCGTCTTCTGCAGGCGATCCCGGTATTGCTGGTAGTGGGCGTCATTGCGTTTTCGATGTTCCGCTATGTGGGCGATCCGGTCGGCGCCATGCTCGGCCAGGACTACACCGATGCGCAGCGGGTGGCGCTCGTGCACAAGCTCGGGCTCGACCAGCCGGCCTCGGTGCAGTTCGGGCATTTCATCTGGGCCGCGCTGCACGGGAATTTCGGCTACAGCTACCGGGTGGCCGAGCCGGTCGCGCGGCTGTTCGCCACCCGCCTGCCGGCCACGTTGGAGCTCTCGTTCACCGCCTCGGTGCTGGCGATCGTGGTCGGCATCCCGCTCGGGGTCTATGCCGGCATCTGGCGCAAGTCGTTTCTGTCGCGCGCCTTCATGGTCGGCAGCCTGGTCGGCGTCTCGCTGCCCACCTTCCTGATCGGCATCCTGCTGATCCTGATCTTCTCGGTCGAGCTCGGCTGGTTGCCGAGTTTCGGCCGCGGGGCCGTGGTGCAGCTCGGCTGGTGGAGCACCGGATTGCTCACCTGGTCCGGCATCCGCGCGCTGATCCTGCCCGCCGTCACCCTCGGCCTTTTCCAGCTCACCCTCATCATGCGCCTGGTGCGCGCCGAGATGCTGGAGGTGCTGCGCACCGACTACATCAAGTTCGCCCGCGCACGCGGGCTGCGGTCGCGCACCATCTATTTCGGCCACGCGCTCAAGAACACCCTGGTCCCGGTGATTACCATCATCGGCTTGCAACTGGGCGGGGTGATCGCCTACTCGGTGGTCACCGAGACGGTGTTCCAGTGGCCCGGCGTCGGGCTGTTGTTCATCCAATCGGTCGCGGCGGCCGATATCCCGGTGATGGCGGCCTACCTGCTGCTCGTGGGCGTGGTGTTCGTGGTGATCAACCTGATCGTCGATCTGCTCTATTACGTGGTCGATCCGCGCCTCCGGGTCGAACGGCCCGGCCGCTCGCGATGAGAGGACGACGATGAGGCCGGCGCAATGAGGCGGCGATGAGCGACGTGCTCGCGCCGCGCCGCGCCGGGTGGCGCGACAGCGACCTCTGGTACAGCTTCACCCATTCTCCCGTGGCGATCGGCTCGGCGCTGCTGGCCCTGCTGTTCGCCGTCGGCGCATTCGGCGCGTCCTGGCTTGCCCCGCACGATCCGTTCGACATCGCGACGCTCAGCCTGCTCGACAGTTTCCGCCACCCGTTCGGTTCCTTCGCCTACCCGCTCGGCACCGACGAGCAGGGTCGCGACATGCTCTCGGCCATCATGTACGGCACGCGGGTGAGCCTGCTGGTCGGCGCCGCCTCGGTGGCGTTCGCGCTGGTGACGGGCGTCGCGGTCGGGCTGGTGGCCGGCTACGCCGGCGGCGGGCTGGACGGGCTGCTGATGCGCGCCGCCGACGTGCAGCTCACGTTTCCCTCCATCCTGATGGCGCTGCTGATCGACGGGGTGGTGGGCGCGCTGGTGTCGCGCGACCGGCACGATTCCGTGCAGATCTACGTGATCGTGGTGGCGATCGGCATCTCCCGCTGGCCGCAGTTCGCCCGCATCGTGCGCGGCTCCACCCTGGTCGAGCGCAGCAAGGACTATGTCGCGGCGGCGCAGGTCATCGGCATCGGCCGGATGCGCATCCTGCTCTCCCACATCCTGCCCAACGTGCTGGGGCCGGTGCTGGTGATCGGCACCCTGACCCTCGGGCTCGCCATCCTGGACGAGGCCACCCTGTCGTTCCTCGGCGTCGGCCTGCCGCCGACCCAGCCTTCGCTCGGCACCTTGATCCGCATCGGCGACGATTTCCTGTTCTCCGGCCAATGGTGGGTGACGGTGTTTCCCGGGCTCGCGCTGATGGCGCTGGTGCTGGCGATCAACCTGCTCGGCGACTGGCTGCGCGACGCGCTGAACCCGAGGCTGCGATGAGCACAGCACGCCGATGAGCCAGCCGCCCCTGCTCGAAGTGCGCGACCTCACGGTGGAATTCCCGTCCCGGCGCGGCACCCTGCGCGCACTGGACGGCGTGTCCTTCGCCATCGCCCCCGGCGAAGTGCTCGGCATGGTGGGCGAGAGCGGTGCCGGCAAGTCGCTCACCGGCGCGGCGATCATCGGCCTGCTCGCCCCGCCCGGGCGGATCGCGCGTGGCGCCATCCTGCTGGAGGGCGCGCGGATCGACCGCTTGCCGCCCGAGCCGCTGCGGCGCCTGCGCGGCCGGCGGATCGGCGCGATCTTCCAGGACCCGCTCACCACCTTGAACCCGCTCTACACGATCGGGCGGCAACTGACGGAGACGATCCGCACCCACCTGCCGCTGTCGGCCGCCGAGGCGCGGGCGCGCGCCATCCACTGGCTCGACGAGGTCGGCATCCCCGCCGCGGCGCGCCGCATCGATGCGTATCCGCATGAATTTTCCGGCGGCCAGCGCCAGCGGGTGGTGATCGCGCTCGCGCTCTGCGCCGAACCGCGCCTGGTGATCGCCGACGAACCGACCACGGCGCTCGATGTGTCGATCCAGGCACAGATCATCGCCCTGCTCAAGCGCCTGGCACGCGAGCACACCACCGCGGTGCTGCTGATCACCCACGACATGGGGGTGATCGCCGAGACCGCCGATCGGGTGGCGGTGATGTATGCCGGCCGGATCGCCGAGATCGGCCCGGTGGCGCAGGTGATCCGCGCCCCCGGCCACCCCTACACCGCGGGGCTGATGGCGAGCATTCCGGCCCTGGAACATCGCGTTGCACGGCTGGCGCAGATCGAGGGGTCGATGCCGCGGCTGGATGCCATCCCGCCCGGCTGCGCCTTCAACCCGCGCTGCCCGCGCGCCTTCGACCGCTGCCGGGCCGAACGCCCCGGCCTGATGCCGGCCGGCGCCACCGAGGCCGCCTGCTGGCTGCACGCCCCCGCCCCCACTCCGGCCAGCCCGGCCCATGCCTGAGGCCCCGCTGATGCCTGCCGCCGCGGTGACCGATCCGCCGGTGCTGGAGGCGCGCAGCCTCACCCGGCTCTTCGACGTCTCCCGCCCGTGGCTGCAACGGGTGCTGGCGGCAGAAAAGCGGCTGTTGCTGCGTGCGGTCGACGACGTCTCCTTCGCCATCCCGCGCGGCACCACCCTGTCGCTCGTCGGCGAATCGGGCTGCGGCAAATCGACCGTGGCCCGGCTTGCCGTCGGCCTGCTGACGCCGAGCGCCGGCGCCATCACCTTCGAAGGCCAGCCGCTGTCCACCGCGCGCGCGCAGCCGGCGCTGCGGCGGCGGATGAACATGATCTTCCAGGACCCGTACGCCTCGCTCAATCCGCGCTGGCGGGTGCGCGACATCGTCGCCGAACCGATCCGCGCCTTCGCCCTGGCGCAGGGTGCGGACGCCGTGCGCGCGCGGGTGGCCGCGCTGCTGACCCAGGTCGGGCTGGCGCCGGCGGACGGGGAGAAATACCCGCACGAGTTCTCCGGCGGCCAGCGCCAGCGCATCTCGATCGCCCGCGCGCTGGCAAGCGAACCGGAGTTCCTGATCTGCGACGAGCCGACCAGCGCGCTCGATGTATCGGTGCAGGCGCAGATCCTGAACCTGATGCGCGACCTGCAGGACCGGCTTGGGCTCACCTACCTGTTCATCAGCCACAACCTGGCGGTGGTGCGGCACATGTCGGACCGGCTCGGGGTGATGTACCTCGGGCGCATCGTCGAGCTCGGGCCCGCGGAGGCGGTGTTCCGCACGCCGCGGCATCCCTACACGCGGCTGCTGCTGGAGGCGATCCCGGATTTGCAACGGGTGGGCGAACCCCGCACGCCGGTGGGCGGGGAAGTACCGAGCCCGATCGACCCGCCGCCCGGCTGCCCGTTCCACCCGCGTTGCCCGCTTGCCAACGACCGCTGCCGGCAGGAAAAGCCGGCCGCGATTGCGGTCGATAGCGTTTTGGTTGCCTGCCACGCCGTGGCCGAGGGCCGTAGCGGCTGACGCCGGCGGGGCGCGGTCAAGACCCAGGCGCGACGACACCTCCGAGCCCTCGTCTAGTTTCGTTGCCGTATCAGGTTCCGCAGCGTCCGATCGCCCAGAGCGCCGTCTTGCGCACGTCGGGATCGGGGTCGGCCGCGACCGCGCGCAGCGCCGGCAGGGCCGCGGGATCACCGATCTCGCCGAGCGCGGCGGCGGCTTCCTTGCGCAGGTTGCTGACCTCGTTCGCCAGCGCGACCGCGAGCGCGGGCAACGCGGCCAGCGCGCGCAGGCGCCCGAGCGCGGCGGCGGACTTCAGCCGGACCTGCCAGACCGGGTCGTCCATCGCGCGGATCAGCGCGGTCTCGGCTTCCGGCAGCTTGTTGCGCGCGATGGTGGCGGCGGCCTCCTCGCGCACCCGCCAGTCCAAATCGCGCAGGCCGCCGACCAGCGCGTCCGCCGCGGGGGCGCCGGAGGCGACGGAGACGAGCGCGGTCATGGTGGCACGGCGCACCTCGGGTTCCGGATCGAAGGCGGTCTGCATCAGCCCGGGTTGTGCCGCCTCGGTGCGCAGCCAGCCCAGCACCGCCACCGCCTCGCGCCGCACGACCGGGCACGGATCCGTCAGCGCGTCCAGCGCAACGCCGGCCGCACCGGGGGCGGCGAGCTCACGCAGCGCGCGAAATGCGGCGGCACGCGCGAAGGCGGACCCATGCCCGGCGCGAGCGATCAGCAGCGGCGCGGTGTCCGGCTCGTGGCGTTCGGCGAGCGCGGCGGCCGCCGCTTCCCGCACCTTCGCATCCGGATCGTCCAGAACGGCGACCAGGGCACCGACCACGGCGGGACCAGCATGTTCCTCCAACGCCTGGGCGGCGGCGGCGCGCACCTCCGCGGCGGGGTCGGCGAGGCCCACGATCAGCAGGTCCGCCGCTTCCGGCTCCGCCGTTTCGGCCAGTGCCAGCATCGCCACCCGCCGTACCCCCGCATCGTCGCTGTGTGCGCGCAGTGCAAGGTCTTCGAGATCGTCTGGTTCGGAGTCGAACAGGGCCATGGTCAGCGCAGCAGGTAGGGGATGTTGACGGTCACCGCGCCGGTCGGGCAATCGACCTCGCACGGCATGCAGTACCAGCACTCGTCGTACTTCATGTAGGCGCTGCCGCGCACGAGGTCGATCGCGAGCACGTCGAGCGGGCAGACATCGACGCAGACGGTGCAGCCCTTGGCGGCGATGCATTTGGCGTCATCGACCACCACGGGAACGCTGGCGGCATGGGCGGCAAGGGGCATGGGGAGGGATCCTTGATGTTTCGCCGTCCCGGCGGGGATGTTTCGCCGTCCCGGCGGGGCTTATTCCGCTGCTTCGGCGGGAACGATGCGCAGGTGCTGGTAGGCGGTCATTTCCGTCGCATCGACCGGGACGACGTAGGGATCGATGGCGCGCTTGCGGTGGCGCATGGCGCCGTCCGCATCCTTGAACAGCATGGTGTGGCAGAACCAGTCGTCGTTGTCCGTCTCCGGATGGTCGATGCGGTAGTGGTAGAAGCCCCAGCGGCTTTCGGTGCGATAGAGCGACGCCGCGGCGGCCATGTCCGCGCAATCGAGGATGGATTGCACTTCCAGTGCGCGCATCAGCTCGTGCGGGTCGCGGGCCACCAGCGCGTTCAGGTCGTCGCGGATCTCGGCGAAGCGCTCCTGGGCAATGCGCATCTTGGCGGTGATCTTGGGCGGCGCCAGGTAGTCGTTGACCAGGCGGCGGGTCTTGTATTCGACCTCATGCGGGGTGAGGCCGTCGGTGCGCCGGGTCGGTGCCAGCACGCGTTCCTGCTCGGCAGTCAGCGCGTCGGCGTCGGGCTCCGGCAGGTCGACCTCGGCGCAGAAGCGGGCGGCCTCCTCGCCGGCGATCGCGCCGTTGACGAAGGCGCCCAACATGTAGTTGTGCGGCACGCTCGCCATGTCGCCGGCGGCGTAGAGGCCGGGCACGGAGGTGTGCGCCCGCTCGTCGACCCATACGCCGGAGGCGCTGTGCCCGGCACAGAAGCCGATCTCGGAGATGTGCATCTCCACCATCTTGTGCCGGTAGTCGGTGCCGCGCCTTGCGTGGAAGCGCCCGCGGGACGGGCGTTCGTTGCTGTGCAGGATGGTCTCGATCTCGCCCACCGTTTCGGGGGCGAGGTGCGTCATGTTGAGGAACACCGGGCCGTTGCCGCTTTGCAGCTCGCGCCAGAATTCCAGCATCATCTGCCCGCTCCAGTAGTCGCACTCGATGAAGCGGCTGCCCTTGTTGTTGGCGGTGTAGCCGCCGAACGGGCCGGTGACGTAGGCGCAGGATGGGCCGTTGTAGTCCTTGATCAGCGGATTGATCTGGTAGCATTCCAGGTTCGCCAGCTCCGCGCCGGCGTGATAGGCCATGGCATGGCCGTCGCCGCAATTGGCGGCGTTCTCATACGTCCCGAACAGGTAGCCGGACGCCGGCAAGCCGAGCCTGCCGGCGGCGCCGCAGGCCAGGATCACGGTCTTGGCACGGATCACCAGGAATTCACTGGTGCGCGTGTTCACCCCGATCGCCCCGCCGATACGTCCATCCGGCGTGGTCAGGAGCCGCGTCGCCATGTAGCGGTTGATCACGCCGATGCGCAGGCGGCGCAACTGGCGATACAGCACCTTCTTCACGTGATGGCCCTGCGGCATCGGCAGCACGTAGGTGCCCATGTGGTGCACCTTGCGCACTGCGTAGTCGCCGGCGCCGTCCTTCTCGAACTTCACGTCCAGCTTGTCGAGGTAGCGGATCATGTCGTAGCTGCCGTTGGCATACGCCATCAGCGCCTTCTGGTGCACGATCCCGTCGTTGGCGATGGTGATCTCTTTCACGTACTGCTCGGGTGTCGCGTAGCCGGGGATCACCGCGTTGTTCAGCCCGTCCATGCCCATGGAGATGGCGCCGCTGCGCTTGACGTTGGCTTTCTCCAGCAGCACGACGCGCAGGCCGGGGTTCGCTTCCTTGGCGCGGATCGCGGCCATCGGGCCACCGGTGCCGCCGCCGATCACGAGCACGTCGGCATCCAGGGTCTCGGTCTTGGGCGTGCTCATGCCGCGGTCTCCGTGGCGAGTTGCGCGAGATAGGCGAAAGGGAACACGCCGCGCGCGTGCCCATCGGAGAAGGCAAGGTTGAGCGCGTAGCCGCCGATCGGCGCGGCGGCCGTGACCCGGATCCCCGGCGCCGCCACGATCTCGGTGCCCAGCAGGCGGGACCCTGCGCAAGCGGCGCAGCGGCAGGCGCGACGCAGATCAGCCGCATCGAAGCTGAGCCGCGTCGCCGCCCGCTGCATGGTCAGCACCCGGCCCCCCGCACCGATCGTCACCGTCTCCGGTATGGCCGCTTCCGGCAGATCGCCTGGCATCTCTCGTTTCCTTGCGAAGCTGGGCGAGTGTGACGGAAGCGGCCGCTGCGGGCGAGCAACTAGTTGCGCTGCATCTGCATCGCCGGACCCATGTGCATCGACGTCGGGTGCGCCATCATGGCCGTGGCCATGGCGCCATCGCCGCCCATCGCCTCGGCGAAGGTTTGCACCTTGGCTCCCTTGGCGGCCCCCTTGGCATCGCGCGCCGCTTCGCCTTGGGTCATGTACGCGACCACCGGCTGGCCCGGCTGCGTCACGTAATAGGCGTACTGCGCGAACAGCTTGAGGCCGGTGGCGTGGTCATAGACGTAGGCCGCATCCACCTTCTGCTTGGTGCTTCCCGCCGCCTTGATCGCCGCCAGCAGCGCCGGCACCGACGTGTAGCTCTTGATGCCCTGGCCGGAGAGCCACAGCTCGGGCGGCAGGTCGATGTTGGCCTTCGGATTGTAGGGCGGCGTCGCCAGCGCCTTCGCGTAATCGAGGCCAAGCTGTTTGTACGCCGCCTCCATGTAGGTCGGGTTCACCCAGCTCTTCATGTCGAGCGGCGGGATGTGAGCGTATTTCGCCAGGATCGCATGGTCGAAGGCGAGCGTCTTCACCCAGCGCGGCTTGAAGGTCGGATCTGGATGCAGGTAGCCGCCGTGACTGAAATAGAGGTACAGCACCTCCTTCGGGATCATGGTCCATTTCGACAGCAACGTCGCCGCGCGCGCCGGATCGGCGGTGATCCATTCCTGGCCGGCGATCAGCGCCTTGACATAGGCGACCACGATCTCGGGATATTTGTCGGCGAACGCCTTGGTGACCACGATGCCGTGCAGATAGGGGATGTCGGTCGCCGAGCCGGAGTAGATCATCCGCCCGGTGCCGTTGAACTCCATGTATTCCGATATCGGACAGAAATCGGCGTGCGCGGCGATCTTGTGGGTGGCGATGGAGGCGATGCCGACCATCGGATCCTGGTTGACGACCTGGAACTTGTCCATCGGGATATGCGCGTCCTGCGCCATCTCGAACAGCATGCCCCAGGCAGCACTGCCGATCGGCACTGAGATCGCCTTGCCTTCGAGGTCGCGGATGCTCTGCACCGGCGAATTCACCGGCACCACGATGCCGTTGCCGGCCCCCGTCAGGTTGTAGTTCGTGAGCGCGATCAGATAGGAGCGCTCCTTCGCGGTGGCCTGGAAGCGGGCGCCGTTGACGACCAGCGGGTAGTCGCCCATCACCCCGAAATCGAGCTTGCGCGCCATCATCATCTGCGTGATCGGCGCGCCGGAGGAATAGTCGCTCCATTCGACATCGTATTTCGCGCCGGCATACTTGCCCGTGTGGGGCAGGTATTTCTGCAACAATCCCATGTGCATCACCACCTCCCCGGCCGGGTAGGTGTCGGTGCACATCGACTGGTGGCCGATCCTTATGTCGATCGTCTTGGCCGCCGCCGGCGCAAGCGGCGCGGCGAGCAGGCCAAGGGCGAGGGCGGCATGGCGCAGCATCTGTGGATCCTCCTGCATGCAAAACCAGGACCGCCGGCCCGGGTTGGGCTGGCGGGCATGCCGTGATCCAAGCGTTCCTCTTTTCCCTCGCGCCATCTAGGCGGCGGACCGGCCGGTGCTGGCAAGGCAAACCGGCCGGCGCTGGCAACTACTTGCCGTTCAGCAAGGCGTCTCCCCGGTCAGGGGATCAGGCGGCCTCGCTGTCCGCCTCGGCCCGCCGCTCGCTGCGCTTGCGCGCGTTCGGGTCGAGATGGCGCTTGCGCAGCCGTACCGCAGAGGGCGTCACTTCCACCAGCTCGTCGTCTTCCACATAGGCGATCGCCTGCTCCAGGCTCATGCGCCGCGGCGGGATCAGCAGCATCGCGTCGTCCTTGCCGGCGGCGCGGATGTTGGTGAGCTTCTTCTCCTTGATCGGGTTCACATCCAGATCCGACCCGCGAGCATGCTCGCCCAGGATCATGCCGACATAGACCTTATCGCCCGGGGAGACGAACAAGGTGCCGCGCTCCTGGAGGTAGAACAGCGAGTAGTGGATCGCCTCCCCGTCCGAGTTGGAGATCAGCGATCCGGTCCGCCGCCCCTCGATCGGGCCCTTCCACGGGCCGTAACCGGCAAACAGCCGGTTCATGATGCCGGTGCCGCGGGTGTCGGTCAGGAACTCGTTGTGGTAGCCGATCAGGCCGCGGCTCGGGATGGCGAACGTGAGCCGCACCTTGCCGCCGCCCGAGGGGCGCATGTCACGCAGCTCACCCTTGCGGCGGCTGAGCTTGTCAACCACGACCCCGGAAAAGGGTTCATCGACATCGACCAGCGCCTCTTCCATCGGCTCCTCGCGCCCGCCCGTCTCCGGATCGCGCCGGGTCAGCACGCGCGGGCGGCCGATGCAGAGCTCGAAGCCCTCGCGGCGCATGGTCTCGATCAGCACGCCGAGCTGGAGCTCGCCGCGGCCGGCAACCTCGAACGCCTCGGTCTCGTTGCTATCGGTGACCTTGATGGCGACGTTGCCCTCGGCCTCGCGGAACAACCGATCGCGGATCTGGCGCGAGGTGACCTTCTTGCCCTCGCGCCCGGCCAGCGGGCCGTCGTTGATGCGGAAGGTCATCGCCAGGGTCGGCGGATCGACCGGCGTCGCGGGCAGCGGCGCGGCGAGCTCGGGCGCGCCGATCGTGTCCGGAATCGTCGCCTCGGCAAGCCCGGCGATGGCAATGATGTCGCCCGCCTCGGCTTCCTCCACGGTCACCCGATCGAGGCCGCGGAAGGACATCAACTTGGTCAGCCGCCCGGTCTCGATCACCCGCCCGTCCGCATGCAGCACCTTGAGCGGCATGTTGAGCTTCGCCCGCCCCTGCTCCACCCGTCCCGTGAGCACCCGGCCAAGGAAATTGTCGTAGTCGAGGATGGACGCCACCATCGCGAACGGCGCGTCGGGCAGGACCGTCGGCGACGGCACGTGGGCCAGCACCAGGTCGAACAGCGCCGACAGGTCCTTGCGCGGCCCGTCCAGCGCCGCATCCGCCCAACCCTGCCGGCCGGAGGCATACAGCATCGGGAAATCGAGCTGCGCATCCGTCGCGCCGAGGGCGGCGAACAGGTCGAACACCTCAGTATGCACCTCGTCGGCGCGGGCGTCGGCGCGGTCGATCTTGTTCACCACCACGATCGGATGCAGCCCCCGCGCTAAGGCCTTGCCGACCACGAACTTCGTTTGCGGCAGCACGCCTTCGGCAGCATCGACCAGCACGAGCGCGCCATCGACCATGTTCAGGATGCGCTCGACCTCGCCGCCGAAATCGGCGTGGCCGGGGGTGTCCACGAGGTTGATCCGCGTCCCCTTCCACTCGACAGAGGCGCATTTGGCGAGGATGGTGATCCCCCGCTCCCGCTCCAGGTCGTTGCGGTCGAGCGCACGCTCCGCCACCGCCTGATGCTCGCGGAAGGCCCCCGACTGGCGCAGGAGCTGATCGACCAGGGTGGTCTTGCCATGATCGACGTGGGCGATGATGGCGATATTGCGGATGTCCATGACGGTCCTTGCGGGCGGGGTCGCCGGAAACAATCCCGCCGGCAAACGCCCCCGAGGCAGGCCTCGGGGGGCGGTTCGGCCCGGAAGGATCGATGATGCGGTGCACACATAGGCGCAGTCGCGCCCGGATGCGAGCCGAAAAGCGCGCGACCCGGCCGCGCCGCTGCATGGCAGGGTTCTGCCCCGACGCCCGGCCGCGTCCGGCCGGTCAGTTCTGGACGGTGATCGACCCACCGCTGGTCAGGGTCACCGGCGGGAACTCGGTGCCGAGCAGCGCCGGGGTCCAGGCGTAGCTCACGCTGATCGTCAAGATGTTGCCCGGCGCGTAGCTGGGCGAAAAACCCACGGTGCTGGCAACCGTCCCGCCGGCGCTGCCGAGCAGGGCCGTGGCGGCGGTGGTGACCACCTGGCCGATCTGGCCGGCGGAGGCGGACGTACTGTTCACCGCTCCGTAGCGCAACGCCAGGTCCACCGCATAATCGAGCGTCCGCTGCGCCGCCACCAGCCGATACAGCTCGAACGTGGCCAGGAAGGCCAGC
Organism: uncultured Pseudomonadota bacterium; assembly: GCA_963832525.1. Lineage (GTDB taxonomy): Bacteria > Pseudomonadota > Alphaproteobacteria > Acetobacterales > Acetobacteraceae > JAJZVS01. The sequence continues at coordinate 2,142,508 of CAWHUC010000004.1, read as the reverse complement.
AGCAGCACCGGGAAGGCCAACGCGAACTCGATCGCTGCCGTCCCCCGCCGATCCGGCCGCCGTCGCGCGCTCATTGGATCCGCGCGGTGCCGCTGGCGCTGAGCACCAGCGGCGAGGCCACGCCCGGCAACGGGACCGGCAGGGTCACCGAGGCGCTGGCCGTCACACTCGCCCAATCCCCCAGGACCTGGCCGGCCGGACACGGCGTGTCGTCATCGCAATCGGTCGGGCTGGCGCCCTGCACCGTGCCGGTCGGCGGCAGGCAATAGCAGGCAACGCTCGCCGCGGCCGTCACCGCCGGGCTGCCGCTGCCGGCGCCCGCCACCGCCGCGCTCGCGATCTGCGACGACGATGCTCCCGACACCCCCCAGGCTCCGAACAGACCCGCCTGCAACGCGCGGTCCACCCGTAAACGTACCGTGAGGGCGGTGCCCAGGTCGAACAAACCCAGCAACAACGGCAACACCACCAAAGCCAGCGCCAACGCGGCCTCGACCGACACGACGGCACGGCAGTCGGCAAGCAAGGCCAGGGGGCGCTGCCCCCTGGCCTTGCTTGCCGACCGCCGTTCATTGCGTCAGCCGGGGTCGGTTTGCCGCGCCGGTGCCGGTGCTGGCGGAAGTGGCGGAAATCCCGGCCGAGCCGACCGCCGAGATCGTATTGGCGATCACGCTCATCGATCCTCCCGCAGCGGTGGTGAACTGCGCGTTGTTACTCATGTTCAGCGCGCCGCAGGGCGCATAGAACGCACCCGACACCACGAGCGACGATCCACCCGCCATGCTGTTGGCCGAGCTGGTGCCGCCCGATCCGCATTCCTGCCAGAACAGGACGCCGGCGGTAGCGCCGGTGGTCGGCGCGGTCATGCTGGTGTTGGTGTTGGAATAGTTGGTCCACTGCAGGCCACCGGGGCTGCTGCCGGTCAGCACGAAGGTCACGCCTTGCGCCTGGGCGATGGTGGCGTTGTTGAAGATCAGGTTGCCGTTGACGACGTAATAGACGCCGGGCGCGAAGGTATCGGTGCTGTCGTTACCGCCGATCGTGGTGTTGCCGCAGAACACGTTGGTGTTGTTCGCCGGGCTGAACGCGTAGGGCGTGGATTTCCAGGCCGAGAAGCTGGTGCCGCTCGGCCAGTCGCAGCCGCTGATGGTGGGCGGGGTCAGGCTCGCAAACGGGTCGCTCACCGGCGCCGCCCCGTCGGTGGGGGTCGCCGGCGACAGCGTGTTGCTGCCGCTGTTCGACTTGCTGAAGGTCCCGACCGTACCGACCGTGCTGGCGCTGAGCGTGCCGCTGTTCAGGTAGATCGCGCTGGCAGCGGAGGAATTGGCGAAGATACCGCAGCCGCTGGCGTGGATCACGCCCATGTTGTTGACGTCGATCGCGTCCACCGCGGTGCCGTTCAGCGCCAGCACGCAGGCGCCGGCCGGCTTCAGCCCGTCGGTCGCGGTGGCGGTCAGGCTCGGTGGGGTGATCCCGAAGACGCTGGCGAGCACGCCGGTCGCGTGGGCGGTCAGGGTCACCGTCACGCTCGACCAGTCGGTCGCGACGGCGATGCCGATCGGCGTGACCAGGGTGCCGATCAGCTTACCGCCGCCGGTCGCCCCCGTCGCTTCGGCCAGCGCCACCGCCTGGAACGCCGCCGATTGCTGCGCGGCGCTTTCCGCTTGCAGCGACGCGACCATCAACAGGTAGCCAGCGCCGTTGGCCGCGGCATCGGCGGCAATCTGCAGCCGTGCCCGCTCGATCAGCCAAAGTCCGCCATCCAGCACCAGGGCACCGGCGGCAATCATGGCCGGCAGCATCAGCGCGACCAGAATACTGAGGCCGGCGCGGCGATCGGTGCGGAGCGTGGGGGGAGAGGAGGACATGCCGGTCTGGCTCCGGAATGCCCGCACGATGCGGCCGGAGCCGTTAAGCAAGGGTGAACCGGCGTCTCGATCCTGCTCCCGCCTCGCAGCGCGGCCGCTCGCGTGCACCGAAACTGCCGGGCAACCGATCTCGAAGCGCCCGGGTGTTCCCGGCTGCGCTGCCGCGGGGGCCGAAAGCCGCCTCTATTCCTGGCCGGCGACCACCGGCACCACCACGCCGCGGCTGGGAATGCCGCGGCCCCGCCGCAGCAGCCGCCGGCCCAGCACCAGCACGCCGATCCCGAGCGCCACCACCCCCACCCAATGCGCCGGGCGCAGCCCGAAGCGCAGGGTCTCGTTCGCCGCGAGCACGCGCCATGGATCGATCCCGGTGGCCACGGCGTACCAGGCGAATTCGATCCAGGCGGTCGCGACCGCGGCCAGCGCCGCCAGCGCCGGATAGATCAGCAAGCTGCTCCGCCAGCGCACCGGCAGCACCCGCCAGGCCATCAGCCAGACGAACAGGCCGGCAAGGAACACCGCCCCGCCGACATTCGCCTTGCTCTGGATGAAATAGTGCAGCAGCGCCAGCACCCCGATCAGGTAGGCGAAGCGGTGCAGCCGCTTCCAGCCGCGCCCCATGCGCCGCACCATCGCGTCGGTGGAGGTCACCGCCAGCGCCGCCAGCCCGAGCAGCGCCACGAACCCGACGGTCAGGTAGAACCGATGGAGGATTTCCGCCGCCACCATGCCGAGCCGCAAATTCTCGTCGACCACATAGAGGCTCAGATGCGTCAGGCCGTAGACGCAGGCAGTGACGCCGACCATGCGGCGGAGCAGCGCGAGTTTCGACCAGTCAAACGCCTGCGCCGCCGGGGTGACGGCGAGCGCGATCATCACGAACCGCACGGTCCAGAGGCCGATCCAGAGCAGCGCCGACTTCAGCGGCCGGCTGCCCAGGTCGTCCGTCGCCAGCCAGACCGCGACCAGCGCCCCGGGGGCGATGCACCCCGCCAGCGCGGCCGTCTTGAACCAGGAAAACCGCCCTTGCCGGTCGCGCCAGGGAGCCCGCTTGCGTCGGGGCCTCGTCGTCGCCGTCGCCATCGTCCGCTGGTCCCCGTCCGTCCCGCTTGTGAGCCCCATATGACCGTGAAGACGTCGCGCCCAGGAAAACGCCCGCGGCAAACGCCCGGGAAATCCGTCGCTCGCGCGGGCACGTCCGCCGGCCACCGCCGGTGCAGAGCGCCACCGGTACCCGCACACCGCCGATCCGCCCGCCGTCGACCCGATCACCGCGGTCGGATCACCGACGCTCCGATCACCTTGCCGGGCCACGCGGGCCCAGATCGATATGGGGCAGGTCGATCCGGGTGAAACCCGCCGGCGGCTCGAAAAGCGCGGCCGGCTGCGGTCCGTAGCGGACCATCACCGCGTGCAGGGTGCCGTTGCCGCTCAGCCCGTGCTCATGCCCATGCCCTTGGGCCCGCAGCACCAGCCCGTCGGTGGTGATGCAGGCGGTGCCGGCATCGCCCGGCCCTCGCACTCGCCAGACCGTGCAGCCCAGGCCGGCCACCGTGGCGCTGCCCACACGGGTCATTTTCGTGCCGGGCGGGATCGAGAGGCCCGGGATGCGGTTCGGATCCAGCGGCAGCTCGACATAGCCGTGCTGCTGCGCGAACACCACGATCATCCGGGCGCGCGCGAGGTTGATGATCCCCCACGTCGGCATGCCCGCCATCTCCACCCGCGCCTGCGCGCCATGATCGCCCCAGAACACCCGGATCAATCCCGATTGCGCCGGCCCGGAGGCATCGGGTCGGCCCTGCGCCTGGTATTCCACCGCCACGTCGCGCGTCGGGCGGATCGCCGGCGGCTCCAGTGCCGGCGTGCCGATCCCCGGCGGCCCAACCCCGGGTTGGCCCATCGCTGGCCCGATCGCCGCCGCGGCGGCCAAAAGCGCCGCCAGCACCACGCCGGGGGAAGCAGACACGCGCATCCTGTTCTCCTTGCCGGGCGGGGTCACGCCGGCCGCGGTCGCTCCGGGCCGGGCACTCCACCGAGATCGCACAGCTCCCGCTCCAGGCACGCCGCTTCCGGCGCGCTGAGCCAGCGCGCCGGAACCTCCAGCGCCGCGGCCAGGCGCGCCTTATACGCCGTGCGGGGGATTTCCACCGCCCCGAACTGCGCCAGATGCGCGGTCACGAACTGGGTGTCGAGCAGTCGGAATCCGCCCAGCCGCAACCGCGCCACCAGATGCACCAGCGCCACCTTGGACGCGTCGCGCACCCGGCTGAACATGCTCTCCCCGAAGAACACCCCGCCCAGCGCCACGCCGTACAGTCCTCCGACCAGCTCGCCCCCCAGCCGGCATTCCACCGAATGCGCGAGACCCATGCCGTGCAGCTCGGAAAACAGCGCCTCGATCTGTGGGTTGATCCAGGTGTCCTCCCGCCCCGGCACTGTCGCGGCACAACCGGCGATCGTCGCGGCGAAGTCGTGGTCGGCGGTGACCATGAACCGATCCGACAATACCGTGCGCAGCAGCCGCCGCGGCAGGTGAAAACCCTCCAGCGGCAGCACGCCACGCTGCTCCGGATCGAGCCAGTACCAACCGATCGCCGCGCCGCGTCTCCGCCATCGGAAACAATCCGTGGCGATAGGCCCGCAACATCAGCTCCGACGTGATCTCCACATGCCGCCGCGACATGGGCACAGTGTGGCGTTCCCCCGCGCGGTTGGAAAGGGCACGCGACGATCGGGCATGAGCCGACCATGACGGCGGCAATCCCACGAGACCTGCGCCCGTGGCCCAAAGCGCCTCTTCGGCCTCGGCTACCCCGCGCAGCTACCCGGGCGTCGGACCGTGCAGCAGCGCCGCCAGATCGCGGCGCAGTTCGTTGAAGGGCACCGACACGACATCACGCGGGCGCGGCAGCAGGACCGGGATCTCGGCGGTGATGCGTCCGGGCCCCGGCGACATCACGATGATGCGGTCGGCGAGCAGGATGGCTTCCTCGATCGCGTGGGTGACGAACAGCACGGTCAGGCCGGTGCTTTCCCACAGGCTCAGCAGTTCGTCCTGCAAGCGTTCGCGGGTCATGGCATCGAGCGCGCCGAACGGCTCGTCCATCAGCACCGCGGCGGCGTCGTTCGCCAGCACCCGGGCAATGGCGACGCGCTGCTTCATGCCGCCGGAAAGCTGGTGCGGATAGGCGCTCGCGAAGCGGGCGAGGCCGATGATCTCGATGAACCGTTCGGCGGTCGCGCGCACCTCCGCGGCCGGGCGCCCGCGCGCGGCGGGCCCGAACTCGATGTTGCGCCGCACCGACAACCAGGGGAACAGGCCGTAGTCCTGGAACACCATGCCGCGCTCCGGTCCCGGGCCGGTGATCGGGGTGCCGTCCATCAGCACCTGGCCTTCGCTCGGCGTCTCGAACCCGCCGATCAGGCGCAGCAGGGTCGATTTGCCGCAGCCGGAGGCGCCGATCAGGCAGACGAACTCGCCGCGCGCGACCGCGAGGCTGACCGCGCGCAGCGCCTCCACCTCGCCGCCGGCGGTCTCGAAGCGCTTGTGCACCGCCTGCACCTGCAACAGCGGCGTGCAAGTCGCGGCCTCCGCCATGCGCTGCCGGTCCGCCATCAGCCGTCAGCCGGTGCCATGCTGCGGGCTCCAGCGCAGCAACCGCCGGCTCAGCAGCACGATCGCCTGGTCCGACAGGAAACCCGCCAGCCCGATGGTGACCATCCCCGCGATCACCACATCCGTGCGCGAAACCTCCCGCGCATCGGTGATCATCGCCCCGAGGCCGGTGCTGACCCCGCTGATCTCGCCCACCACGATCACCACCCAGGCGAACCCGAGGCCGAGCCGCAGGCCGGTGAAAATCCCCGGCAGTGCGGACGGCAGCACGACTTTCGGGAACATCGCCGCCCGCGACACGCCGAGCATCGCCGCCGCCTCGAACAGCCGCGGCTCCACGTTGCGCACCCCGAACACCGTGTTGAGCAGGATCGGGTAGAAGCAGCCAAGGGTGACCAGCAGCAGCGCGGTGTGCGAGCCGAGGCCGAACAGGATCAGGAACAGCGGCTGCCAGGCAGTCACCGGCACGGGACGCAGCAACTGCAACGTGCCGTCCAGCATCCGGCGCACCAGCAGCACCTGCCCGATCAGCAGCCCGAGCGGCAGCGCCACGACCGCGGCCAACAGGAAGCCGCCGAACACCCGCTCGGCGGAGGCGAGCAGGTTGGCCCAGAGCGTGCCGCTGAAGGAATCGTTGTTGCCGACGAGACCCGCCAGATCCAGGAACTCGTGCAGCACCTCGCCCGGTTGCGGAATCAGCCCATCGGGCGCGTTGCGCGTGGCCCCCCACCACAGCGCGAGCAGCGCCGCGGGGAACAGGGCCGCCAGCATGCCGGGTGGTGCATGTGCACGGGTTTCCATGGCGCCGGATCAGGCGCGCTTCGCCAACTCCCGCGACAGGCTCGGGTCGAGCAGGGTGGTGAAATCGGGCAGGGTGCGAATCTGTTTCAGGGCCAGCATGTGATCGGCATAGGATTTGACCTCGGCGATCATCGTCGGCGTCATCTGCCAGTCGAGCTGCACGTTCGGCACCGCGCGCGCCACCGCGTCCTTGTTCAGACCGAGCCTGGCGACCGTCATCGCCACCAACTGGTCCGGATGCGCCATGGCGTAGGCGCTGCCCTGGCGCTGCAGGTCGAGCATCATCAGCGCCTCCTTCGGGCGCTTCGTCAGGGTCTCGCGATGGGTGGCGAGGATCATGTTCAGGCTGCCCATCGGGGTGGAATACGGATATTCGACGATCTTGCCGGTGCCGTTGACGAGCGAGAGGCTCGGCCCCGGCTCGGCGCCCACATAGGCGTCGATATCGCCGCGGGCGAGCGCGGCCGGCATGTCGGCGAAGCCCACGCGCACCGGGCGGATGTCACGCTCCGACATGCCCAGCATGTGCAGCCGCTCCAGGAAGAACACCTGCTGGGTGGTGCCCGGCAGGATGCCGACTTTCTTGCCCTTGAGGTCGCGAATCGAGGCGATGTGTTCGCCCTTGCGCGCCACCACCGCCATGCCCTTGTTGCATTCGGACCCATACACGACCACCGGCTGGTGCGCGACCGCACCCAGGATGGCAGCGGCGATACCGAAGGTGCCGTAGTCGACCGAGCGGGTGACCACCGCGTCCTTCACGTCGGTCGGCGTGGAGAAGGGAATGATCTCCAGGCGATAGCCCGCCGGAAGGAACCGGGCATAGAAATACGGAGCCATCGAGTGGACCAGCTTCATCACGCCCACACGGATCGTCACCACCTCGGCCGCGCGTGCCCGCCGGCCGGCGAGCAGCGTTGGCGCGGTCAGCAGCGGGGCGGCGAGGCTGGAGGCGAGCAGCACGCGGCGGCCGAGGCGCATCATGATCTCCTGCGAGGACGGCTGGTGGCTCGAATCGTCCCCGGACCAGCAAGCGGCATGCCACCGGGCACGCCGGGGTTGGTACGCGGCTTGCCTCAGTCCCACCGATGCCATCGCCCCCTGCCCACCCGCCGGCCCTGTCGGCCGCCGTCGCCCCGGCGCCCGCTTTAGCCCCAGCGCCGGGGCCGTCGGGACACGCGCTGCTGCTCAGCGAACATCCCTCACTGCTCGGCGGGCCACCCAACCTGTTCAAGGCGCTGTCGGCGAAGGAACGCAGCCTGCTGCTCGACCAGGGCACGCGGCGGGTGTTCTACCGCGGCGCCACCGTGTTCCGGCAGGGCGCGGCGAACGACGGCATCTACCTGATCGAGCACGGCCGCATCCGCGTCTTCTACGGTGCGCCCTCGGGCCGCGAGATCACGCTCGCTTACTGGCACCACGGCAATTTCGTCGGCGGCCCGGAGCTGTTCGGCGAACGGACGCACATGTGGTCCGGCATCGCCGCATCCAACAGCGTGGTGGTGCACCTGCGTGGGAGCGTGCTGCGCGGCCTGGTGCCGCGGATCCCCGCGCTCGCGATCGGGTTGATCGAGGGGCTGGCGTTCAAGGGCCGCTGCTACTCGGCGCTCGCGCAGATGCTCGGCACGCGATCGGTCACCGAACGGCTGGCGCGGCTGCTGCTGCACCTGCTCGACGCCTACGGCGTGGCGGATGCGCGCGGCGTGCTGATTTCCACCACTTTCACCCATGCAGACCTTGCACACATGGTCGGCGCGACACGCCAATGGGTGACCATCAGCCTCAAGCGCCTGGGCGAACAGGGTGTGCTGGAGAGCCATCGGGGTCGCATTCTGATCCTGGATCCCGACGCGCTCCGCGCCATGCAGGAGGCGGGCGATGCCGGATCCTGAGAATGCTGCTTATTCTTTGGGCAAGTCCTGCCCGACAAGAACCTGTTTTGCTCACCAAGGGGTCCGTTGGCAACTAATCAGCCAAAATTGCGTCGTGAGAGTTGGCAGGCCGCACCAGCCACCCCGATCCTGCGGCCCGTCCCACGACCGCAGGTGACGCGATGGATCTCCCGATGCCCACCGACCCGACGCCGCTGTCCACCGCGCCGCTCGCCGTTCCCGCCGCGCGCCGGGCCGCGCCGGCCGCGCGGCGCAGCCGCACCCCCGGCTGGCCACGGCTGCGCGCGGGGCTGCTGGGCGCGCTGTCGATCGCGATCTTCGTCGCTTTGTGGCAAGCGGCAAGCGCCACGCATCTCGACCTGTTCCTGCGCTTCGACAACATCCCCGCCCCGTCCGTCGTCGCCATGCGGGCGATGGCGATCGTGCTCTCGCCGACCTTCGTGGGCGACGTCCTGGCCAGTTGCGAGCGGGTCTATATCGGCTTCGCCATCGCCGCACTGCTCGCGGTGCCCACCGGGCTGGTGATCGGACGCTACAAGGTGGCGCACGAGCTGATCTTTCCGCTCTGCGAGCTGATGCGCCCGGTGCCGGCCATCGCCTGGGTGCCGATCTCCATCATGCTCTGGCCGACCGACTGGGAGAGCATCGTGTTCATCACCTTCCTCGGTGCCTTCTTCCCGATCCTGCTCAACACCCTGCACGGGGTGCAGCGGATCGATCCGGTGCTGGTGCTGGCCGCGCGCAGCCTCGGCGCCAGCGAGGGTGCGATCTTCCGCGAGGTTTGTCTGCCGGGCGCGCTGCCGGCGATCTTCACCGGGCTCGCGGTGGGAATGGGCGTCGGCTGGGTGTCGGTGATCGCGGCCGAGATGATCTCCGGCCAGTCAGGCATCGGGTATTTCACGTGGGAGGCGTATTCGCTGATCCAGTATTCCGACATCGTGCTCGGCATGGTGGCAATCGGCCTGCTCGGCCTGGTATCGAGCGCCATCATCCGCGGCGTGGGCCGCGCGACGATGCCATGGCTGCCGGTGCAGTGAGCGCCACGCCCCGCCCGCGCCGGCAGACCCGCCCGGCGCGCACGCACGTCCGGTTTCCTTGCACGCAGCGAACGGGAGCGACGCGATGAGCCGCACCAAGGGCCTGGTCGAGATCGATCATTTCGGCCTCGACTACATCAGCGAGGGCCAGGCGACCGAGGCGGTGGCCGACGTGTCGATCTCGGTCCGGCCCGGCGAGTTCGTCTCCATCGTCGGCCCGTCCGGCTGCGGCAAATCCACCTTGCTGAACGCGGTCGCCGGCTTCCGTGCGCCGACCCGCGGGCGGGTGCGCGTGGACGGCGAGGAGGTGCGCGGCCCGGGCGCCGACCGCGGCATGGTGTTCCAGCAATACTCGCTGTTTCCTTGGAAGACGGTGCGCCAGAACGTCGAGTTCGGCCTGAAGATGAAAGGCGTCGGCGTCGATGAGCGCGAGCGGATGGCGCGCACCCTGCTCGCGCTCGCCGGGCTGATCGGATTCGAGGACCAGTACCCGGACCGGCTCTCGGGCGGGATGAAGCAGCGGGTCGGCATCGTCCGCGCGCTCGCCACCGGCCCCAAGGTGCTGCTGCTGGACGAGCCGTTCGGCGCGCTCGATGCCCAGACCCGCGTCATCATGCAGCAGATCCTGACCAACATCTGGCAGCGGCTGCGCATCTCCGTGCTGTTCGTCACGCACGACATCGACGAGGCGATCTTCCTCTCCGACCGCGTCTACGTGATGACCGCGCGGCCCGGCCGGCTGAAGGCGGAGTTCGCGGTCACCTTGCCGCGTCCGCGCGATCCGGACGGGATGCTGGAGCCGGGTTTCCTCGCGCTGCGCCGCGAGCTCGCCGGGCTGATCCGCGAGGAGAGCCTGCGCGCCATGGGCGGCGAGCTCGCCGGCGGCCTCGACGGACTCGACGTGATGCTGGGCGACGGCTCGCTCGCCGACGTTCTCTAAGCCCGCGCGAGGCCGGACAGAATTCGGCAACTTATAGACAGGATAAAGACTTCTTCGAATATTCCGCTGCCGCGCAGCGCTATTCTCCGGATGAAACCGGAGGCCGCATGAGCAACATCACCAGCGCACGCGTCACGACGGTCGATCACCTGACCGACCGTCTGTTCAGCTTCACCACCACCCGCGACCCGGGACTGCGATTCCACAGCGGCCAGTTCGTCATGCTGGGCCTGGAGGTCGACAACCGCCCGCTCCTGCGTGCCTACAGCATTGCCAGCGCCGCCTATGAGGACGAGCTTGCGTTCCTCAGCATCAAAGTGCCGGACGGCCCGCTGACGTCGCGGCTGCAGCACCTGCGCCCGGGGGATCCGATCCTGCTGGGACGCAAGCCCACCGGCACCCTGCTGCCCGAGCTGCTGCTGGCTGGCACGCGGCTCTATCTGTTTGCTACCGGAACAGGCCTGGCACCGTTCCTGAGCCTCATCAAGGACCCCGATCTGTACAGCCGGTTCGAGCAGGTGATCCTGGTGCACGGCTGCCGCCGCGTGGCCGAGCTCGCGTTCCAACGGATGATCGACGAAGACCTGCCGCGCCACGAACTGCTGGGCGAGGATGTGCGGGCGCGGCTGCGCTACGTCCCCACGGTGACGCGCGAGAAATTCCGGACCCAGGGCAGGATCAACGAACTGATCGATTCCGGGCGGCTCGCCGCGATGCTCGGCCTGCCGCCGCTCGATCCGCGCACGGATCGGGCGATGCTCTGCGGCAGCCCGGCGATGCTGGCGACCTTGCGGGCGGGGCTCGAAGCCGGCGGCTTCGTCGAGGGCAGCCACGCAGCCCCCGGCCATTTCGTGGTCGAACGGGCGTTCGCCGAGCGCTAATGTGCCGATCCCGACGCATGTTGCCGTCGTCGACGGTCAGGATCGGCAAACGAGCTCGTTATTTTTAGTGGCCTGCTCGCCCCGGGTCGCCGCCGAGACCCTGCACGTCTCCCCTCGCAAGGGGAAGGTCAGGACGCTCCTATAGCGGGGGGCTCCGACGGCGTCGCAGCACCAGCGCGATCGTCTGAATGAGATCGATCGCGGCCGAGCTCAGCCGCAGGCGGTCCTCGATCCCCGCCACGGCCTGGCGACGCAGATGTATGGCCTCCCGCGCCACCGGGTCGTCGGCGGGACGCAGCAGCGCCGGCAGAGCCAGCAGCACGCCGAGCAGGAGGTTGGCCGCGCCGGCAACCAGCGCCGCCGGCCCGTCCGCAAGGTGGGACACCAGGAACATCCAGAACGCCGCTTCCAGGAAAATAAAGCCGGCCAGCAGGAATGGCAGCGCCACCGCCGCCCAGGCACCCCGGGCCGCCACGCCGCGGGCGCGCCGGCGCCATCGCAGCGCCTCGGCCTCGGTTGCGATCTGCGCCAGCCGAAGGGTGCGCATCAGCCTCAGCGCGCCCGGCGGAAGACGATCAGTCCGACGACCGCGCCCACCGCAGCGGCCACCAGCAGCGAGGTGAGCGGCTGGTCGCGCACCCGCGCCGACAGGCTGTCCGCCTGGTGGCGTACCGCGCCGAGCGCCTGGTCCGCCCGATCCGCCGCGTCCGCCAGCGCCGGCTCCACCCGATCCCGCATCAACGCCTCGACCTGCGCGCGAAGCTTGGCGATCTGCTCCTTGGCTTCTTCGTTGTAGCCTGACGGCCCGGTATCGGTCATGGCCAGATCCCCTTCCGTGGGTGAGCGATTACCGTCACGTAGGGACCTTGGCCGGCCATTACGAGACCGGGGCGGCCTGCTCGCCAGGATGTTCCCTCGCCGCCGCAAACCGCCTAGGAGACGGGCCAGACCGGAAGGATCCCAGCCATGGCCAAACCCAACCCGCCGCTGCACAAGACCCCTGCCCTGTCGGACTGGGACCGCGACGCGGCACTCGCGACCGCGCGCATGCTGCTGGAGATCAAGGCGGTCAATTTCCGCCCCGAGGAACCCTACACCTTCACCTCCGGCTGGAAATCCCCGGTCTATATCGACTGCCGGCGGATCATCTACTTCCCCCGGGTGCGGTCGAAAATCTGCGAGCTCGCGGTGGAGAAGATCCACCGTCACGTCGGATACGAGACGATCGAGGCGGTGGCCGGCGGCGAGACCGCCGGCATCCCCTTCGCCGCCTGGATCGCCGACCGCATGGCCGCGCCGATGGCCTATGTGCGCAAGAAGCCCAAGGGCTTCGGCCGCAACGCCCTGATCGAGGGCGACGTGCCGGAGGGCAAGCGCACCCTGCTGGTGGAAGACCTCACCACTGACGGCCAGTCCAAGATCCGCTTCGCCCAGGCGCTGCGCGACGCCGGCGCGCTGGTGAACCACGCCTTCGTGGTGTTCTTCTACGGCGTCTTCCCCGGTGCGTTCGAGACCCTGGCGGAGATGGACATCACCCTGCACCATCTCTGCACCTGGTGGGACGTGCTGGAGGCCTGCCGCGACCGTCCCTATTTCTCCGAGTCCGCGCTGGCCGAGGTGCGGCGGTTCCTCGAGAACCCGGTGGCGTGGTCGGGCGCGCACGGCGGCATCGCCTCGGCCGAGGAAGCCGCCGCGGCGCGGCTGGCGGCGATGGAGGGGTGATGCCCGGACCTTTCCCGTCAGGGCGCTTTCCCGCCACGGCGGGCTTTCCCGTCGCCGCCGGGCTCCGTCGTCATGGCCGGGCTTGACCCGGCCATCTGCCCGAGGGGATCGGGTCGCGCGAGCGCCGCGCGTCGCAAGATCGTGCGCAGATGGCCGGGCCAGGCCCGGCCATGATGGGGAGGCTGGTACGGGAAAGGCCGCGGATCGCTCCTTCCGCCGCCTGACCCTACGCCTCTGACCGCCGCAGCACCGTCATGCAGAACGCGCCCCGCTCGGTGAAGCCGAGCTCCCGGTAAAGGCCGATCGCAGGCTGGTTGCCCGCCATCACATGCAGGAACGCGACGTCGCCGCGAGCCAGGATCGCCTGGCCCACGGCGAGCACCAGCGCACGCGCATAGCCGCGGCCGCGCCAGTCGGGGTGGGTACACACGGCGCTGATTTCGGTGAACCCGTCGAGCCGCATCCGCTCGCCGGCCAGGGCGACCAGCCGCCCCTCGACACGGATGCCCAGGTAACGGCCGAGCTCGCCGGTGCGGGCGGCGAAAGGGCCAGGCTCGGTCAGGGCCGCCAGCGCCGCCATCTCCGCCGCGTCGGCCGGCCCGAGGATGGCGATCGCCGGCGCCGGGTCGGGTGGCGGCGGCAGCACGGGCGTGATGAACTGCAGCAGCGGGAAGGTCTGGAGGACGGCGCAACCGGGTGGCGCGGCCAGCGGCCCCGCGGCGAGCACGCCGACGCCGCCGCCCGGGCGGATCAGGCCGCGCAGCGCGGCGAACGCAGCGTCGGTTTCCGCCACCACCGCCGCCAGAGGGCCGAACTCCGGGCGGTAGCGGCGCGCGAGCGGGGTTGTTTCGGCAAACGCGGCGTGGTGCGCGCCGAGTGCTTCCCAGATCGGGCGGTCGAGCGGATGGGACATGGATATTTCCTGGGGTGTTTCCCGGGATGGCTGCCTCGGAAGGCGCTTCCATCGGGCGCGCCGGTCGGCGCGGCAAGGGGGCGTGCAGGATGGTGTCGCGTTTCTACTTGCATAATGCAAGTGACGAGACTACTTACCCCGCCATGCAACGCACCAGCTTCGGCAACATGCACTGCCCGATCGCCCGCAGCCTCGACCGCGTGGGCGAGTGGTGGTCCATCCTGATCCTGCGGGACGCCTTCTACGGCCTCACCCGCTTCGACCAGTTCCAGAAAAGCCTCGGCGTGGCGCCCAACATGCTGACCCGGCGCCTCAACGCGCTGGTGGAGTCCGGTCTGCTGGAGCGCCGCCGCTACCAGGAGCATCCGCCGCGCGACGACTATGTGCTGACCGCACGCGGCCGGGATTTCCACCCGGTGCTGCTGGCTCTGCTCGCCTGGGGCAATCGTCATTTCGCCGCCGACGGCCCCAGCGTGCAGATCGCGCGCGCCGACACCGGCGCACCGGTCGCGCCGGTGGTGGTGGACGGCAACACGGGGGAGCCGATCGCAGGCCCGGGCTACGTCATGGTGCCCGGCCCGGGCGCCGATGACGCCGTGCGCCGGCGCCTCGCCGAACGCGGCACCCGCCCGTTTCGACCCGCGCCCGCGCCATGAACGATCGGGTCCTGGAGCGCGACCGCCCCGCCGCCCCGGCGCCGGAACCGGCGGCCTCCCCTGCCGCTGCGTCCCGCCCCGGCCTCCGACCCGCCCGCCGCCGCCTGACCCGCCCGCCCCGCCGTGTGGTGCTGGCACTTGCCGGCCTGGTCGCGCTCGGCGCGGTCGGCTGGTACGGGTGGGACTGGTGGCGCACCGGCCGTTTCATCGCGACCACCGACGATGCCTATGTCGGCGGCAACGTCACCACCCTGTCCGCCCGGGTGCCGGGCTTCGTCGCCCGCATCCTGGTGGCCGACAATCAGTTGGTGCACGCCGGACAGACGGTGATCGCGCTCGATCCGGCCGACTACGCGGCGCGGTTGGCGCGCGCCCAGGCGGTCGTGCGCAACCGGGACGCCGCACTGGCCACCCTCGCCGCCCGGCTGGCGATGCAGCGCACGGTGATCCGGCAGGCCGCGGCGACCCTCGCCGCCCGCGACGCGGCCGCCGCCTTCGCCACCGAGGACGCCGCCCGCTACCGCACCCTGGCGCGCACCGCCGCCGGCACGGTGCAGGCCGCGCAGCGCGCGCAGGCCGAGAACCGCCAGGCCGACGCGGTGGTGCGCGCCGCAAGCGCCGCGCTGGAGGCCGCACGCCGGCAATTGGTCGTGCTGACCGCCGAGGCCACCGAGGCCCACGCCGCCCTGGCCCAGGCGCAGGCAGACCTCGTCACCGCCCGGCTCGACCTTGGCTACACGCGTATCGTCGCCCCGGTCACTGGCTACGTGGGCGACCGCGCGGCCGAGGTCGGCGCCTATGTCACCGCCGGCACCGCGCTGCTGTCGATCGTCCCGGCGCGCGGGCTGTGGGTCGATGCCAATTTCAAGGAAGACGAACTCGCCGCCATGCACCCGGGCCAGCCCGCGCGCGTGGTCGCCGACATCGCGCCCGGCCGTCCCTACACCGGCCGGGTGCTGAGCCTGGCGCCGGCGACCGGCGCGGTGTTCAGCGTGATCCCGCCGCAGAACGCCACCGGCAATTTCACCAAGATCGTGCAGCGGGTGCCGGTGCGAATCGCGCTCACCGGGCCGGCGGACCGGCTGGCGCTGCTGCGCGCCGGGCTTTCGACCACCGTCAGCGTCGATACGAAGCCGGCGCGATGAGCGCCCCCGCCGCGCCTCCGCCAGGGCGTTCCCCGGGGCGTCCCCAGGGGCGTCCCCAGGGGCATCCCCAGGGGCATCCCCTGGGGCATCCTTCAGGCGGCATCTTCCCTTTCGCGGTGATGTGCGTCGGAATGTTCGTCGCACTGCTCGATATTCAGATCGTCGCGTCGTCGTTGCAGGACATCGGCGGCGGCCTCTCGGCCGCGCAGGACCAGATCGGCTGGGTGCAGACCGCCTACCTGATCGCCGAGATCATCGTCATTCCGCTGTCGGGCTGGCTCACGCGCGTGTTCTCCACCCGCTGGCTGTTCGCCGCCTCCGCCGGCGGGTTCACCGCGGCGAGCCTGCTGTGCGGCCTGGCGTGGAACATCGACAGCATGATCGTGTTCCGCGCGCTGCAGGGGCTGCTTGGCGCGTCGATGATCCCGACCGTGTTCACCTCGTCCTTCCATTATTTCCAGGGCCAGCGGCGGGTCTATGCGGCGGCGGTGATCGGTTCGATCGCTTCGATCGCGCCCACCCTGGGGCCGGTGATCGGGGGCTGGATCACCGACACGCTCGACTGGCACTGGCTGTTCTACGTGAACCTGGTGCCGGGAACCCTGATCGCACTGGCCGTGCCGCGGCTGGTGCGGATCGACCGGCCGGATCTGTCGTTGCTGAAAGATGCCGACTACCTGGGCATCATGCTGCTGGCACTGACCCTCGGCAACCTGGAATACGTGCTGGAGGAAGGCGCGCGCTGGAACTGGTTCGGCGATAGCACCATCCGCACCTGCGCCGCGATCGCCGCCATCGCCGGCGTGGCGTTCGTCGTCCGCAGCCTGACCTTCGCGCGCCCGGTGGTCGATCTGCGCGCGCTCGGGGATCGCAACTTCTCGCTCGGCTGCCTACTGTCGTTCATCACCGGGGTGGGGATCTTCTCCACCATCTACATGACGCCGCTGTTCCTCGGCTATGTGCGCGGGTTCAGCGCCTGGCAGACGGGGACGGCGATCTTCTCGACCGGCGTGGCCTCGGTGCTCGGCGTGCCGGTCTATGTGGCGCTGGGGCGCAAGCTCGATCTGCGCTGGCTGATGGGGTTCGGGCTGGCCTGCTTCGGGCTCTCGATGTGGTCGTTCAGTTTCATCACGCACGACTGGGGGGCCGATCAGTTGCTGATCCCGCAACTGCTGCGCGGCTTCCCGCAGGTCTTCGCGGTGGCACCGAGCGTAACCCTGGGGCTCGGCAGCCTGCCGCCGGAGCGGCTGAAATACGCCTCCGGCCTGTTCAACATGATGCGCAACCTGGGCGGGGCGGTCGGCATCGCGGTCTGCGGGGCGATCCTGAACGACCAGACCAACCGCCATTTCCTCGATATCGCCTCGAACCTGACACCGGCAAACGGACCGATGCTGCGGTTGCTCGCCGCCCTTGCCCATCACGATGCCACGGTACTGGGCAATGCTGCGGCGGGCGCGCACGCCGCGTTGCTGCAACTGCACGCGCTGGCGTATCGGGAGGCCGCGACGCTCGCCTATGCCGATGCGTTCCGCGCCATCATGCTGGCGTTCGTGGTCGCGACCCTGGCGGTGCCGTTCCTGCGCAAGGTGGCCGCGCCCGCCGCGCCGCGCGCCGACGCGCACTGACCGCGGCGGGACGCGCCCCTACAAGGCGGGGGGCGCCATCGCGGCATCGTCGATCTCTTTCGCCCGCACGGCAGCCGGGCGGGCGGCGAGCCGGGTCCAGTAGCGCTCGAACGCCGGCCGCTTTTCGATCGTGCCGAACATCATGCCGAAGCCGAGCTGTGATCCAAGATAGAGATCGGCAGCGGTGAAACTGTCGCCCGCCAGGTAGCCATCCGCGGCGAGCGCGCCTTCCACGGCGGCCATCACATCATCGAAGCTTCCGTAACCGACCATCCGCTCGCGCCCCTCCGGCACCGCGACGCCGAGCGCCTTGTTCGTCACCGCCGCCTCCAGCGGTCCCGCGGCGAAGAACAGCCAGCGGTAATAGGCACCGCGGCGGCGGTCGCCGGGCGGCGGCGCCAGGCCCGCGTCCGGGAAGGCGTCGGCGAGATAGGCGCAGATCGCCGCCGCCTCGGTGACGACCGCATCGCCATGGCGCAGCGCCGGCACCTTGCCCATCGGATTGATCGCGAGGTAGCCGGGCGCCTTCATCGTCGTTGCGTAGTCGAGCAATTCGGTACGGTACGGCTGGCCGGTCTCCTCCAGCATCCAGCGCACGATCCGCCCGCGCGACATCGGGTTGGTGTAGAAGACGAGTTCGTCGGTCATGCAACGCTCCCTTGCTGTTCGCGGCGCCCGTCAGCCGCTTTGTGATGCCACCCGCACCGCGCGTGCGGCCGGCGTCCCGCTCCATCCGACGTGCCAGAGCACCGCGGCGATCACCACCGCGCCCCCGGCCACGGTACTCCACCGCGGCGTCTGCGCGAACGCCAGCCAGACCCACAAGGCCGCCAGCGGCACCTCGATCGTGCCGATCAGCGCCGATTCGGTGGCCGATACCAGCCGGGTCCCGAGGGTCAGCAGCAGCAGGCCGACGCCGAACTGGGTGATGCCGAACAGCGCCAGTTCCGCCATCTCCCGCGCCGTCACGGCAAGCGGCGCGGCAAACGGGACAGCCAGCAGCGCGGCCAGCAGCGCCGAGGCGGCGGCGGCCGGCAGCATTGGCGTGGCGCGATGCCGCCGCACGGTCAGCATCATCACTGCCATCAGCACGGTGGTCCCGGCCGCCAGCAGCGCCCCGATCATGCGGCCGTGCGCCCAACCGCCCCCGCCCGCCATCAACGCGACGCCACCCAGCGCCAGTGCGCTCGCGGCCAGGGTGGCCGGGCGTTCCCGTATCCCGAATGCGACCCGCCCGATCGCCGCGGTGACGAACGGCAGGGTCGCCAGGATGATGACCACCTCGGCGACCGAGGTGCGCCGGAACGCGTTGATGAACAGGATCGTCGCAACGCCGGAGCACGCGGCCACCACGAGACCCGGCCAGCCCATTGCGCGCACGCCGGCCAGCGCCCGCCGCCCCTCGCGCGCCGCCACCCAGGCGGCGATGAATCCGCCGGCGAACAGCCCGCGCCAGAACAGGATCGTCCATGGATCGAGCGGGATCAGCCGGGTAAAGAACCCAGCCGTGCTGTAGGCGACGGCCGAGGCCGCCACCAGCAGGATCCCCGCCGCGCGCTCGTGCGCCATCATGCCCGCCAGAACGGCTTGTTCGCCTCGCGCTCGGCTTCGGCGAAGGTCATGCCGATGTCGCGCAGCATATGTGCGTTCATCCGGGTCAGTTCGGTGCGCGATTGATACCGGAGCCGGATGCGACGCAGGAAGGCCCGCAGCGAGCGGCGCGCCCGCGGCGCCGGGACGTCCGGTCGCGCAAACTCCGGCGTCCATCCACGCGACGCCGGCGGCCCGGGCGGAGTGATGCTGAAGGGCAGGACGGTCATTCTGGCGCTCCTCGCGATCGTTCCCGGGCAGAATAGACACCTGCTCCTGACACCGTTCTGTCAGCAGCAACGCCGGCGGGGGCGCCTCGGATCGACCGGCCGCCGCGCCCGGCCACGGCGCCCGGCCGGAGCCGGCGCCGCCAGGCGCCGGCGCAGCAGGGAAACCTCCCCGCACACGCGGCCCTTCCCCGCGCCCGACCTGCCCGCACCCGCCGGCGCCGACCGCATCGCCCCTGCCGCATCGCCCGATCCTCGGTCGAGGATGGAAAGGATGCGGGGGCCGCGGACATGGGACGGAAGGGCGCCGCCGCGCGAGCGAGGAATCTTACTCCGCAACAGAGGGTAGCGATTGCTCGGAAGGCGGCCGCGAAGCGTTGGGGCCAGTAGGAAGCACCAAATCTAGCTCTCTTTGCTCACCGAACCGCTCCAAAATCTTCCTTTGGTCCTCGCCTGGGTCGGCGGCCGACTCGGCCATCTCCAATACGCGCCCCAACTGCATGCGAAGTGCTCGCGCTCCGATATCGTTAAGGAATTGGAATAGCTTCTTGGTTCGATCGCCTTCAGCAGACTTTAGCGCGCGAAGTAGTTCATACAGCTTCCCACTGCTTCGAGCGAGTGGGTAGTAAATATGTCGGACCGTTAAGTGCTTAAAGTGCCAGGGCTTCCCGCGTATTGGCACTGGTATGTTATAGAGCCTGTGCCATTGCATGTACAGTTCCGATGGGAATTCTGGCTCGTACTTTTTCGCTTCTTGCAATACGTACAGCTTGAAGGCGGCTATTACCTCTTCTGTGGATGGATTGTATCCGGCGAGATTGTAGACGAGCCGGGTAATTCCGGACTTGGCCGACGCTCCCACAATAATATGGGCCTGCTTCACGATGTTCTCGTACCGGGCGCCCTTTAGCACCCCCTTGGCTTCGGCCGCGATGATGGCGTTGCAGATGTCTATCAGGAGGGCGGCATCGAAGCCGTTGACATCGATTGGTTGGGGGGCCTCAGCACCAGGGGAAGACCATTGAAACTTAAGAGGATTTTCGACTTTCTCCCTCAACTCAGCACCAAGGGAGTCCACCATCGCCTTTGATTCGAGGAAACGGGGGAAAGCTCGACCGCCGGACCCGAAACCAAGCGCACGCGCCATACCGCGTTGACTGATAACGGCGGTTTTCACCGCATCGTTCAGGACGTAGCACTCTACGTCTATCCCGAATTCTTCCTTGAAATTGCCCCTGTGGGTCGCCTTTGCTGGCTTAGCCCCCCACCGGGCAATCGCCCCGCTCCTAGCAATGTCGCTGCGTCGCTCTGGCGGAAGTATCTCAGCGCGAGCTTCGCCACCAGCTCGACCGTGCGGTTCCTTAGCCATGATGCAAGCATCCTATCTTTGACAAGATGCTTGCATCTATCACCCTATAGCGCCATGGTGCAAGCACAAGATTAATTCTTATGCTTGCTCTTTCCGCTTGGCGCTAAGCACCAAGGGTCATATCATGGTTGGCATGAACAAGCTCCCCTCTGCCAAGCGCGCTGAAATCCTCGGGATGATGGTGGAAGGAGTCTCCCTCCGGGCCATCTCCTGCATGACAGGCGCCAGCAAGAACACCATCGTCAAGCTCCTGGAGGATGCCGGGGAGGCGTTCGCCGACTACCAGGACCGCACCCTGCGGAACCTGACCTGCAAGCGTATCCAGGTCGATGAGATTTGGGCCTTCTGCTACGCGAAGGCCAAGAACGTCGCCGCGGCGAAGGCCGCACCGGAAGGCGCCGGCGACATCTGGACCTGGACCGCGATCGACGCGGATACCAAGCTGATCCCGTCCTTCTATGTTGGCCCCGTGACAGCGCGGCCGCGCAGCATTTCATAGGGGACCTGGCCCTGCGGCTCGCCAACCGGGTGCAGCTTACGAGTGATGGGCACAAGCCGTACCTTGAGGCGGTGGAATAGTCCTTCGGGGCCGGTATCGACTATGCCATGCTGGTGAAGCTCTATGGCGAGACGACCGGCCCCAAGGGACGTTACAGCCCGGCCGATTGCGTCGGCGCCCGGAAGGACCGGGTCGAAGGCAATCCGGACCCCAAGCATATCAGCACCAGCTATGCGGAGCGGGCCAACCTGACGATGCGGATGGGGATGCGGCGCTTTACACGCCTGACGAACGGCTTTTCAAAGAAGGCCGAGAATCACGCGCACTCAGTCGCGATCCATACGATGCATTACAACTTCGTCCGCATCCACCAGACCCTTCGGTGCAGCCCCGTCATGGCGGCCGGCGTGACGACGAAGCTGTGGGAGCTGGCCGACATGGTGAAGGTGCTGGAGGAATGGGAAACGGGGCAAGAAGCCTAACGCAGCGCGAAAGC
Organism: uncultured Pseudomonadota bacterium; assembly: GCA_963832525.1. Classification (GTDB taxonomy): domain Bacteria; phylum Pseudomonadota; class Alphaproteobacteria; order Acetobacterales; family Acetobacteraceae; genus JAJZVS01. Next base: position 2,121,225 of record CAWHUC010000004.1, on the reverse strand, counting down.
CACTTGCTTCCGTCCTTCCGCTTTATCAGCCTCATGCTGGCTCGTTACCATCGCGCGATTGAAGTGTAGCGTCCCTGCTGCCCTCCCGCCAGTGAAGACCAAAGGTAGCTGAGGATGGTTGGGGGCTGGCGCCTTCGCCGTCATCGCTACCGCCCGTCGCCTTGTTGTTGAAAACGCCGCCGATGGCAGGTGTTCTAGAGGCGGAAGTCGGGGGAACTTTCCTGCGAACCATTCTTCAATAGCGACGATCTGCAATCGCGGGATTTCGCCATGAACTGTATCTGCCGGTCCCATTCCCGCAGCCTCGGATGCCATGGGCTTCGTAGGCTTATATAAACAAATGAAAAGCCCCATTTCGGCCTTGTCGCGCTCTAGGACTCGCCCAAACTCTCTAATGTCGCCAACTCCTACGTTTGTCCCCCCCTTAACCGATGTAAGCATCCGGCCCCAGGGACGCCCCGGGCCGTTCGGGAAAAATAACTCACCATCGACACCTTGGTCCGCGCCGCGCTTTTGTTCCCGCAGCGCGTGCGGGTTGAATAAATAGTTTGCCCACCATTGGAATTGGTATTTGTTTTTCTCTGCCAACGCGACGGCAGATAGGAAGTCTCGTGGTATGCCTTCGACTTTGTACAATGCGCCCTTAAGGCGAGACTCAATTACCTTAATGGCATGCACCGCCACATCTATTCCAATCCACTGCCGGCCTAGTTTTTCTGCCGCTTCTACGGTAGTGCCGCATCCGCAGAACGGGTCCAACACAACGTCGCCGCGTGCCGTGGCACGCCTCTATAATGCGCTCCAGCAACTCAAGGGGCTTTTGAGTTCGGGTACCCCATGCGCTCAGAAGATGTGTTGTGGATCGGCCTAATATCGGTCCACACATCTTGAAGCGGTATCCCCTTCGCATCCTCAAGCAGCCGCTTGCCATGCGGCATGCCTCCTTCTTTGGCTGGCCAGTGTATCAATCCCAGGGCGTCCAACTTGTCCAGCCGCTCTATCAACGGCCATTTTGCCAAGTCAGTGCCGGTTAGCTCAGTGTACTTCTCATAAAAATAAGATGGTGGTTGCCAGTGACGCCCGCGTTCTGTTGGATCGAAATTCTTCCATGGTAGCCCGGAATCCCCCTTGCGCGTTCCTGGCCCCGTCAGGTCAGTCCGGCGCCATGGGCGCCCTTGCTCGTCCTTATGTGTGAAAAATGCTTCGGTGTATTGCTCTTCGTATGGCCCATAAACGACGTTCCAAGTGAATTTTGCACCGGCCGAATAGAACAATATGGTGTCGTGGATGGCGCCATACCGCTTTGCGCTACTGTGCGCACTGGTGCGCTTCCAGACAATTTCGTTGAGGAACTTGTCCGGTCCAAAAATGCCATCAAGGATAATCTTGAGATAATGGCTGGCGGTAGGGTCGCAGTGGAGATACATCGCGCCGGTTGGTTTGAGCTTCCGGTGTAGCTCACGAAGCCTGACAGCCATCATAACCAAATAGGCCATCATGTCGCTGCGACCGAGCGCCGAGAAGAGAGCATCGACTAATCGCGCGACTGCGCCGCCCTGACGCATTATCTCCTTATGCGCCCAGTCCGCCTCGCCGCTTTCCCAATCCCATGAATCCTTGAAAGCCCCCGCCTGCGCGGTCGGATTACCGGAAGGGGGAGTCGGGAAAAGCAGATTGTACCGCGCTTGGCTGTTGAATGGCGGGTCGAGGTAAATCAGGTCCACGCTCCCATCGGGAATCTGGCCGCTCCTGAGAATGTCTAAGTTATCCCCGAAGTAGAGCGCGTTGGTCATGTTTCCCTCGGCTTACCTATAGGACATCACCCTGCCAACTCGATCGCAGGAACGGCAAGAGAATAATCTCAGAAGTCAAGGAAAATTTAACAGCCGAGTCGAAAAAGTCACACTCTCGGCGGCCCGCTGCTCAATAGGACAATGGTCCTGCCCCTTCAATCTCTTTCCTGATACTGACCCACTACCCGGCGCGAAACAGCTTGACACGGCGGCGGATTTGTGTTCTTGTTTCGTTCATGTCCGCCGCCGCCGCTTCTCCCCCCACCACCAGCGCCTGGGCCCTCGCCGGGCGCTTCGCCCGCTTCATCGGCGGGCTGCGGGAAGCGATGGCGACCGGCGCCGAGCACAACCCGGTCCTGATGGACCTCGCGGCCCGGCTGTGGAACCGCCTCACGGAGGCGGCGGAGCGCTTCGCCGCCATCGCCGCCCATCCGGTGGCGAGGTCCCGCCGCCGCCCCGCCGAACCCGTCCCCGTGCCCGCCAATGCGACGCCGGCCGATGCGGCGCCGACCTGGCCCCCCGCGCCCCGCCGGACCTTGCCCAGAACCAATGGCTGGCTGGCGCGGATGGCACCGGAAACGGTGCCGTCCGGCATCGAGTTCGCCTATCTCCTGGCGCAACCGGAAATGACGGAACTGCTGGCGACCGCCCCGCGCCTGTGGCGGGTGCTGCGCCCGCTCTGCCGGATGTTCGGCATCACGCCCCCCGAGGCCCCGCCGCCCGCGCCGGACACGCCCCCGCGGCGCGCGCCGGCGGCAGCGCCCGACCCAGACCGCCCGCGCCGGCGCTCCGAAGCCGCGGCGATCCGGGACCACGGTCCGCTCGGCTACCGCCCACCGCTTTTCGGCCGCTAGACTGGGGCCGGCGTCCGCGCGTCGATATTGTTACGATATAACAACATATTTACCCGCCCCGGCCTGCCCGAGCACGATCGTGCAGGGTGGCGGTTCGGCAACCAGAACCTTGACGAAAACGAACGACCCACCCCACAGCCCGGCAAGGACCGACAGCAGGATCCATTCCCGTCCTCCCATCGCCGGCTGCGCCGGGCTGCGACCTGCGTCCATCCTGTGGCTCCCTCGGTTCCGGCCGGGAAGGATCGGGACGCCGCTGTGCCGTCGCCCTCCGGAACATGCGCTGAGCCGCCAAATCCGACCGGACGCCGCACGATCCGCCACCGCACCGTTCCTGTCCCCCCTTTCAGCCTTGGCCGAACATGGAATAGGCTTCTCCTCCTGACAGCGTTCTGTCAGGAGCGTTCCGGGGGCACCGATGCGCCGCGCAGATCGGCTGTTCGACATCATCCAGGTGCTGCGCCTCGCGCGCGGCCCGATCACCGCGGCGGCGATCGCGACCGAACTGGAGGTCACGCCGCGCACCGTCTATCGCGACATCGCGACGTTGCAGGCCCGCCGTGTGCCGATCGAGGGCGCCGCCGGTCTCGGCTACGTGCTGCGCCGGGGCTACGACCTGCCGCCGCTGATGTTCACCGAGGAGGAGGCCGAAGCGATCGCCGTCGGCCTGCGGCTGCTGCGCCGGACCGGCGACCCGGGCCTGGCGGCGGCGGCGCGCAGCGTACTCTCCAAGCTGGGGACGGTGCTGCCGGAGGGCCTGCGCGCGCATCTGGCCGGCGCGCCGTTCCGCGTCTCCGAGGGCGGTGCGCCGGCGCCCACGGCGATCGCGCTCTCGGAGATCCGCGCCGCCATCCGCGCCGCGCGCAAGCTGCGGCTCGACTACGTCGATGCCGGCGGGACCACCACGGCGCGCACCGTCCGCCCGATTGCTATCGAGTACTATGTCGGCGCCACCCTGCTCTGCGCCTGGTGCGAGCTGCGCGAGGACTACCGCCACTTCCGCGCCGACCGCATCGCGGCGGCAACCGTGCTCGACGAGAGCTTCGCGCCCGATGCCGCCCGACTGATGGCAGGATGGCTGGCGCTCACCGGCCCAGCCGAGACACCGGACGGGGCCCCGTACGCGCCGCGCTGATGGCGCGGAGACCGGGGCCACCGGTTGACCACCCGCGCCGTCCGGCCGCGCCGAGGCCTCGAGAGTCGGGCTGGTGCGTCCCGACGTGAGTTGCATCCCTCCCCCGGCTTCGCTACCGCGCGCCATGGTCGGAGGGCGCAGAGCCGCTCCGCAAGGACGGACTTCCGCACATGACCGACGCTGACGACACCGGCGCTGTACACCCTGCGATCGCAATGCCGTCGTCGGTGCGGGCGCTGCCGGCACCGCTGCCCATCCCACCCGCCGCGCGGATCGACGGCCTCATCGCCCGTCTGCACGGGCTGCATCCCCGCCTGATCGACCTCAGCCTCGACCGGCTGATCGCCCTGCTGGCGAAGCTGGGCGCGCCGGAACGGCACCTCCCGCCGGTGATCCATGTCGCCGGCACCAACGGCAAGGGCAGCACCTGCGCTTTCCTCCGCGCCATGGCCGAAGCCGCCGGCTTGCGTGTCCACGTCTACACCTCCCCCCACCTCGTCCGCTTCAATGAGCGCTTTCGTCTGGCCGGCAGCCTGGTCTCCGACGCCGTGCTGGCGGAGACGCTGGAGGAAGTCGAACAGGTGAACGCCGACGCGCCAATCACCGTGTTCGAGGTGATCACCGCCGTCGCCTTCGTCCTGTTCGCCCGTACCCCCGCCGATCTCTGCGTGCTGGAAACGGGGCTCGGCGGCCGCGGCGACGCCACCAACGTGATCGCGCACCCGGCCGCCACCGCCATCACCTCCATCTCGCTGGACCACCGGGAATTCCTGGGCGAGACCTTGGCGGCGATCGCGGCGGAGAAGGCCGGGATCATGAAGCCCGGCGTCCCGGTGGTGATCGGTGCGCAGCCGGAGGAGGCCCAAAGGGTCTTGCTGGACCACGCGGCCGACCGCGGCGCGCCGGTCTTGTTGCGCGGGCGGGATTGGGAGGTTGCGACCGGACGCTACCGCGATGCCGCCGGCACGCTCGACCTGCCGGCCCCGGGGCTGCTGGGCGCATATCAGTGGGACAACGCGGGGATCGCGCTTGCCGCCCTGCGTGCTGCAACGCGTGCTGCAACCCTTCGTGCCGGAACCGTGGGCGCCGCCGGCCTCGGCGTGCCGGACCGCGCGCTTGCCGCCGGCGTTGGGCGCGCGGAGTGGCCGGCGCGGCTGCAACGGCTCACGGGCCACCTCGCCGCGCTGCTGCCGCCGGGATGGGAGCTGTGGCTTGACGGCGGCCATAATCCCGGCGCCGGGGCGGTGCTGGCGGTGCAGCTCGCTTCCTGGGCGGATCGGCCGGTGCATCTGGTGGTGGGCATGAAACAGGCGAAGGACACGGCCGAGTTCCTCCGCCCGCTGCTGGCGCATGCCGCGAGCGTCTGGGCGGTGGCGGAACCGGAGCAGCACCTGGCGCTGCCGGTCGCCGAGATCGTCGCCGCGTCCGGCGGCGTGGCGCGGCCCGGGCCGCTGGTGGCCGATGCGCTCCGCCGCCTGCCGCAGGAGACGCCGCGAGGGGGATCACCGGCGCGCGTGCTGATCTGCGGCAGCCTCTACCTCGCCGGAGAGGTCCTGAAACAGGACGGGTGGACCCCATGAAGCGCCTGCTGCTCGCCGCGGCGCTGCTGGCAGGCCTCGCCGCGCCGGCGCACGCCGCCCGGGATTCGCGTCCGTGGGACCGGTTTCGCATCATCGAGTGGCAGCCGCGCACGCCGGGCCAGCTCGCCACCCTCAAGCGGCTCGGCGTCGGCGCCGGGATGGTGCTTGCGAACCGGAACGGCGGCGGACTGAACACGACGGCGGCGGGGGCGCTGCGCAGCGCCGGCATGCGCTGTTACGTGGAGAACATCGCCACCGATTTCTATTCCGCCTATCACATCTGGACACCCGGCAAGGAAACGAACTGGCGCTTCACGGCATTGCAGCGGCAGTACGCGGCCGATCCGCACGACGCGTCCGTGTTCGTGCGCCACCCCGGCCTGTCCGACCCCGTCTGGCTGCGCCGCATCGCCCGCCGGCTGGCGGTGACGGTGCGCGCCGCGCAGCCGTACCGGCCGCTGTACTACAGTCTCGGCGACGAGACCGGCATCGCCGACCTCGCGGCATTCTGGGATTTCGATACTTCGCCCGAGTCACTGGCCGGCTTCCGGGTCTGGCTGCGCACGCAGTATCCCTCGCTCGCGGCACTGAACGCCGAATGGGGCACGGACTATGCGCATTGGGCCGATGTGCAGCCGGAACTGACCCGCGCGGCGATGCGCCGCACGGACGGCAACTTCGCCGCCTGGTCCGACTTCAAGGCGTGGATGGACGTCGCTTTCGCCCGCGCCGTGCGGGCCGGGACCGCGGCGATCCATCGCGCCGACCCGCAGGCGCGCAGCGCCATCGAGGGCGCACAGGTGCCCGGCTGGGGCGGCTACGACTACACCTTGCTCGCGCACACCGTCGACGTGATGGAGATCTACGACACCGACGAGAACCTGGCGCTGCTACGCGCCTTCAACCCGGCGGTGATCCCGCTCGTCACTGCCGGCAGCGCCGACCCTGCGGAACGGCACTGGATCTGGCGCGAGTGGCTGCGTGGCGTGCGTGGACTGGTGCTGTGGGATCCCGACCAGACGATCGTGCGGCCGGACGGCGCGCTCGGGCCCGCCGGGATCGCCGATGCGCCCTTGTTCGCGGCGCTGCGCGGGAAGCTCGGGAGCGCCGTGCTGGCCGCCCGGCCGCACACCGATCCGGTGGCGATCCTTTATTCGCCGGCGAGTTTTCGCACCAGTTGGATGCTGGAACATCAGCCCGCGGGCGACGCCTGGATCACCCGCACCGCCGCAGACGAGGACAATGGCGATGCACAACGGATGGCGCTGACCGCGGACGCGCGCGCGCTGCGGCAGATCGGCCTGGCACCGCGCTACCTCGGCCCGGCGCACCTGGCCGAGGGCGGGTTGCGCGGCATCCGGCTGCTGGTCCTGCCGCATGCGATCGCCCTGTCGGAGCGCGATGCGGCGGCGATCCGTCGCTTCGTCGCCGCCGGCGGGTTCGTGGCGGCCGATGTCGTGCCGGGGACGTTCGATCAGCACGGTCGGCGCCGGCCGGCCTCGCCGTTGGCGGCGCTGTTTGCCGCAGAGGGGCGGGCGCGGCTGCTGCCGGCGGGCGACCCGGCCGGCCTGCAAGCACTGGCGGCAGACGCCGGCGTGCGGCCGGCCGTCGCCGTCGCCGCGCCGGATCACGATGTGACGCGCTATGTGTTCCGGAGCGGTACCTGGAACGATCGTCGCGGTGCAGCGCCGGTTCGTCCCCGGAACCGGAACCGAGCAGGTGCGGATCGAGCTGCCCTCGCCGCAAGACGTGGTCGACCTGGTCGACGGGCGGAAGCTGGGACGGGTCCGCACGGTGACGGTCCGGCTCGGGACGGTGCGGCCGGCGGTGTTCGCTGTGGGTGCGGCGCGCGGCGGGTAGAACGCGTCGGGCCGGCAGACCGGCCCCTTCCCTTTCGGGCTGGCGCTCGATACCGCCAGGAGCGTCATCCCGCCCCCGGCCGTCGTGCCGGCCAGCCCGCCACCACCTCCGCCAACACGCAGGCGAACAGCGCCGTCGTCCGGACCGGGCCGAACCTCTCCGCAACCGTCCGCCCTGCCGCCGACAGGCGCGCCCGGAGGCCGGGGCTGTCGATCAGCATTCGCAGCGACCAGGCCAGCAGCTCCACATCCCCCACCGGATGCAGCAGCGCGTTCACCCCGTGCCGCCAGACGCCCGCGTAGCAATCAAGGTCGCTCAGCACCACCGGCACGCCGTAGCTGGCCGCCTCGAGCGGCGCGATCGGCATACTCTCGTCGGCGGACGGCAAAGCGAAGATGTCGGCGGAGCGATAGAGGGCCTGCACCGCCGCCGGCGGCAGCCCCCCGGCAGGACGAAACGGTGGGCATGGGCGGCGATCAGGCTTTCCGCCGCCGGTTCGAGCAGCACCTGCTCGCCGGCCAGCACGCATTCCACCGGCGTCCCGGGGCCGAGGGCCGCCACCGCAGCGATCAGATCCGCCTGCCGCTTGCGCGGATAGAGAGAGCCGACGCAGAGCACCCGCACCTGCCCCGACGCCTTCACCACCGCGGGGCCGGCGATGGGCGGCGGCACGAGCGCCGGGATCACCTCCACCCGGCCCGGCGGCAGCCCGGCGAGCAGCCCGGCCCAGACCCTCTCCACCGTGCCGCGGCTGGGGAAGACCAGCCGGTCCACCTGGCCCAGCACCTGTCGCATCATGGGGCGGGCGATCACATGCTCCACCCCGACCTGGCCCTCATGGATCCACCAGACCAGCGGCAGGTGGCCCGCCAGTTTGCCGAGTGCCTCCGCGGCAAACACCGTGCAGCCCACCGCCACGTCGTGCTCCGCCGCCGCTGCCCGGGCGACCACGGCGGCGCCGGCGGCAAGGAACTCCTCACGCAGGGCGGCGGCGCTCCCGGTGACGACCGGGGCCAGCACCGTCACCTGCTCGCCCGCGGCGGCGAGCGCGCGCACCTCGGCCAGCAGCGCCGTGACGGCACCGTTCAGGGCCAGCTCGTGAATGACGAACAGCACGCGCATCAGCACCCGCTCCGCTGCGGGTGGGAAATGACCATGCCCGGACGCGGCGCGCCAGAGAGGACCGCGGAAGAGGATCGCAAGAAAGAATCGCGCCGGTCGCGGCAACCCTGCAGCACGCGGTCTCGTGTGCCGATCCTGACGCATGTTGCCGTCATCAGCGGTCAGGATCGCCGCACAAGCCCTTTATTTTCATTGGCCTGCTGATCCCCTACCTTCGCTGCGAAGGGCCGCGAAGGTAAGGGGCAGGACACTAGCTTCCCGCGACCAGGGCGTCGATCGCGCCGGCCAGCCGCACGTCGCGCGCAGTGAGCCCGCCGGCGTCGTGGGTGGACAAGGTGATCTCCACCCGGTTCCAGACATTGGACCAGTCCGGGTGATGATCCTGCTGCTCGGCGAGCAGAGCTACCCGCGACATGAACCCCCAGGCGGCAGAAAAATTCGGGAAGATGAAGCGCCGGCGGATCGATTCCCCGCTCGCCGCCCCGGCGGCGAGCAGGGTCCAGCCCGGCAGGGTGCCGGCAAGGGCGGCACGTTCCGTCTCGGTCAGGCGGGGCGGCATGGCGGTCTCCCGATGTGCGGCGGTGGCGGGAGCGGGGGAGCTTCGGCGTTCCGGCGCATCAAGGCAACGCCGCGCATCGCACGCGGCGACCGGCGCGATCCGGTTTCCCTGCTGCCCGGCTGTCGCAGAACGGTCGCATGACGCCATCCGGCGCCGCCGCTACATCGCCTCCCCGACCAGGATCGCGAGGTGCTGCATGAAGTTTTCCCGCCGCCAGTTGCTGCATCGCGGCCTGCGTGCCGGTGCGCTCGCCACCTTGCCGTTGCCGGCCGCGGCCGCGCCCGCCGCCCCGCACCTAGGGTTCTTCGTCATCGGCGACTGGGGCCGCGACGGCGCACACCATCAGACCGCCGTGGCCCGCGCCATGGCGATGGTGAGCACCGCCCGCCGCCCGCGCTTCATCGTCTCGGCCGGCGACAATTTCTACGAGAACGGCGTCACCGGGATCGACGATCCACAGTGGCAGATGAGCTTCGAGCAGGTCTACGCCGAGCCGTCCCTGCAGAAGCCCTGGCACGTCATCCTCGGCAACCACGACTATCGCGGCAACGTCCCTGCGCAGCTTGCCTATACGCACATCTCGCCGCGCTGGCGGCTGCCGGCGCGCTACTACAGCCGTATCGAGGCCGTGGGCGACGGGACGACGGCGGAGCTGTACTTCCTCGACACCTCCCCGTTCATCCGTGCCTATCGCGGCACCATCACGCGGGTCGAGGGCCAGGACCCGCACGCGCAGCGCGCCTGGCTGGATGCCGCGCTCGGCCGCTCGACGGCGCGGTGGAAGATCGTGATCGGCCACCACCCGATCTACACGGCGCTGACCGGCCCCGACCACGACCAGCCGGACCTGATCGCGGCGCTCGATCCGCTGCTGCGCCGCCATCGCGTGCCGGTCTACATCAACGGCCACGACCATTCGATGCAGTATGTCGCGATGAACGGCATCGCCTATGCCACGTCCGGCACCGGCTCGGAGACGTACCGGCCGGGGCCGCCCAGGCGGGCCGGCTTCGTCTCGGGCGCGCACGGGTTCCTCGCCTGCGCTTTCGCCGCCGAGGGGCTGCGGCTCGACTTCATCGACGACCATGGCCGGACCCGGTTCGCGCGGACCGTGGCCGGTGCGTAGGTGGCGGCGCGCGCGGGCGGTCCTCCGCGGCATCGCCGCGATGGCCGACGCCAGGTGAGCCGAAGCGGCGCCAACGTTCCGTATAACGCGATTTTGATCGGGCTCTGGAGTTGCTCGCGCGGTCGCCGCCAGGCCGCCCGAAGCGGGACAGCAATGAGCGGTCGCGCAACGACCGGAAGGCGCGGGATGCCCTGCGCCGATTTCGGCCGGCTGTGTGCGCAGCGCCCCCTTTGTTGGCCGAGAATGCGGGGGCCGGCGCAGGGCCGGCGGCGCTGACGCCGTCGCCCGGGGCGCAGCCGCGACGCCCTCGCCGCGGTGACGGGCGCCGCAGGACTGCCGGTGGTCGCTTTCTGCTGCAAAGCAGCAAGCCGCGCCGGCGCTGGCGCCCGTCGCCGATCTGTTCCAGCATGGCTAGGCATCGGTGCCCGGCGCGCGGATCGCCGGCAGCGCCGACGCGTTCCTCCGCACCGTCATCGCCGCGCGGTTGCCGGGCCTGCCCGACAGGACATGCGGATCGATAACGGCACGCACTCACTCGGCCACTGCGCGCCGACAAGAACAGAGGGAGACGGCCATGGCAGCGGACCGGCAAGTAGCGATCGTGACGGGCGCGGGCAGCGGCATCGGGCGCGCCATTGCGCTCGGCCTGCTTGGCGCGGGAGTGGATGTGGCCGCGGTCGACCGGGAAGCCGCCTGGCTGCGCACCTTGGCCGAGACGGCGGCGGAGCGGCACCTGACCGGGTCGTTGCACACCATATCCGCCGACCTGGCGCAGGCCGAAAGCATCGGCCGCATCATCGCCGACGTGCTCGGCCGGTTCGGCAAGATCGACGTGCTGGTGAACAATGCCGGCGTCGGCCAGGGCGCGATCCGCCCCGACCAGCGGCACCACCCGATCCGCTTCTGGGAAATCACGCCCGAACAATGGAGCCGCTTCGTCGCCGTGAACGCGACCGCGCCGCTGCTGCTGGCGCGTGCCGTGGCGCCGCACATGATCGAAAGGAAGCGCGGGCGGATCATCGGCGTCACCACCAGTCTCGGCACCATGATGCGCGGCGGCTACGCGCTGTATGGCGCGAGCAAGGCCGCGGCGGAGGCGGCGCACGCGGTGATGGCCGCCGACCTTGCCGGCACCGGGGTCACGGTGAACGTGCTCGTGCCCGGCGGGATGACGGATACGCGGATCATCCCGGAGGCCGAGGTGGCGGAACGGGACAGGCTGATCCGCCCGGAGGTGATGGTGCCGCCGCTGCTGTGGCTGATTTCGGATGCCGCGCGGGACGTGACGGCGCGCCGCTTCCTCGCGGTGCACTGGGATGGCTCCCTGCCGCCGGCGCAGGCGGCGGAGCGGTGCGGCGCGCCGATCGCCTGGACCAGCCTCGGGGTCCTGCCGATCGAGCCGGAATGATCCCGCCCCACGTTCGGAGATCGCAGGCATGAGAGCGCAAGCATGACACAATGCATCAACCGCGCCGTCGCGCTGCTGTCCCAGGACCAGGCGATCTACTACACCGGCGCCCATACCGGCCACGTGCTGACCCACGCCCAGGGCGCGGCCGACGCCGGCACCTGGGCCGACTATATCAATGTCGGCATGGAACATGGCGCGTTCGACATGGCCGGGCTCGACGCCTACATGCGCGGCCTCGCCGAGGCGGGCCCGACCCGTTCCGGCCACCGCACGCCGGCGGTGATCGTCGAAGCGCCGGTGAACGGCACGGACGCGGCGAACGTCCGCTACAATGCCTGGCAGTTCCGCCAGATCCTCGGCCGCGGGGTGCACGGCATCCTGCTCTGCCAGGCGGAAGGCGCCGAAGCGGTGCGCGCGTTCGTCGAAGCCTGCCGGTATCCGCACCAGGCCGCCGGCGTCGATCCCACCCTGCCCTCCCCGCTCGCGCGGATGGACGGCGCCCGCGAGCCGGCGCCTGCCGCGGGACGGCTCGGCCGTCGGCACCCGCGGGCGCGGGTCGGAAGGTACCGCCGCGCCGATCTGGGGTATTTCGCCCGAGGAGTACATGCGCCGCGCCGATCCCTGGCCGCTCAATCCCGAGGGCGAGTTGTTGCTCGGCGTGAAGCTGGAAAGCCCCGAAGGCATCGCCGCCTGCGAGGACATCCTGTCGGTGCCGGGCCTCGGCTTCGCCGAGATGGGGCCGGGCGACCTCGGCCTGGCGCTCGGCTATCTGACGTTGCAGCGCGATCCCTACCCGCCGGAGATGCAGCGCGCCCGCGACCGGGTGCTGGCGGCCTGTCGGGCGCGCGGGATCGCGTTCCTGGAGGGCGGCAACCCCGGCAACATCGTGGCCCGGCTGGACCAGGGGGTGCGGGTGATCGCCGACCACAACGAGGACAGCGCGCGCATCGGCCGGGCGCACCAGCGGCGGAGCCTGCCGGTATAGCCGCCGCCGCCCGCGCCGCCAGCAAGTCTCATTTTGCCAGGCATGAGCGCATGACCTGGGCGCGCGGCGGGAAGCAAGTTCCACCACGGAGGCACGGAGGCACGGAGAAGGGTCGGGAGTCCGCGACGGCCTCGGCCTTCTCCGTGCCTCCGTGCCTCCGTGGTGGAACTTGGTTTTGCGTTGCGCCCGCCCCTTCGCCGGCAAAACGAGAATTGCTGCCGGGTACCGCCCCAAGCCCCGGGGGAGGGTGACAATTAAGTTCGATATCGTAACAATAAGGCCACGCGTCCGCCGCCCCCGCTCAGCCCGGAATTTGCGACCCATCCCCCAGGGTCAGCCCCGCGCACCCGCGCCAGACCGGCCGCTTGTCCCGCCCTCTCGTGGCGGGCAGGCACCACAGCGCGATAATGTCCGTCACGGAAACGTCCTTCGACCGCGCGCCGGCATAGTCGGCCGCCGCCGCCTCGGCCTCCGCCCGCCCGCCGGGCACCAGGAACACGAGCCGGCGCCGCCGCCGCGAGGCGGGCAGCAGCGCCCGATCCACCCCGAGCATCCAGCCAAGCGGGCGCAGGATCGGCCCCAGCCGGGGATCGGCGGCCAGCATCTCCGCCATCGCGGGGTCGCGCAGCAGGTCTTCCATCTGCGTGCGGCCGGCGGCGGCTTGCGGGGCCAGCCGCAGCAGCCAGCGCCAGGACCGCGGCAGCCCGGTGCGCTCGGGCGGCGGGTCCGCTAGGGCGAAGCGCAAGCTGTGGGTGGGAACGAATCTCGGTTCGGGCGGCTTGGGAGCGGGCTTCGGGGGCGGGATCGGGGTGGAGGTGACGGCGCGGAACCGGGCGGCGAGATGGCGCAGCCGGGCCAGCAGGGCGCCGGCGTGCGCGGGTTCCAGGCCCGCCCGATGCGCCCCCGCCTGGTCGCGCCCTGCCGGATCGCGCCCGGCCTGGTCGCGCCCCGCCGGATCGCAGAAGCCGCCGATGCGGTCGGCCAGCCAGGCGATGAGGCTGGTCAGGCGGTCGAGGAGGGGGGTGGGGGTCATGGGTTGCGAACAAATATAGAACATACGCCCGGGGCGAGGCAACAGGTTTGTGCGGGTGGCGGCAATTCTCATTCTGCCAGGCATGCGCGCATGACCGGGGCGCGCGGCAGAAAGCAAGGTCCACCACGGAGACACGGAGACACGGAGACACGGAGACACGGAGACACGGAGACACGGAGAAGGGTAGGGATTCCGCGACGGCCTCGGCCTTCTCCGTGCCTCCGTGCCTCCGTGGTGGAACTTGCTTCCTGCCGCGCGCCCGCCCCTTCGCCGGCAAAACGAGAATTGCTGCCGCGCCGCCGCAGTGGTTGCAGCCGGTGCGGCCGGGGGATTAGCCTCCCGCCAAACGCGGCCGCCCGCCCTTCCGGCGTGCCCCGGCATCGCAAGGAAACGCCATGATCAACCTGCACGACATCCGCTACGCGCGGCTCGGCACCTCGGACCTCGACGCCGCGATCACCTTCGCCACCAGCATCGTCGGGCTGCAACTGGTCGCACGCGAAGGCAAATCCGCCTATTTCCGCTCCGACCGCGCCACCGTGCGCGGCGACACCCGCGACCACACCCTGGTCTATTTCGAGGGCGATCCATCCGACCACACCATCGGCATCGACCTGCTCGATCCCGACGATCTCGACGCGCTCGGCGCGGCACTGGAACGCGAGGGCCGCCCGGTGCATCGCGGCACAAGCGCCGAATGCGACGCCCGCCGCACGCGGGATTTCATCGCCAGCACCGATCCCTCCGGCAACAAGATCGAGTTCCTCGCGCGCCCCTTCAACAGCGGCGTGCGCTTCATGCCCGGCCGCGACATCACGATCGACAATTTCAGCCATGTCGGCATGTTCAGCACCGACCCGAAACGCGACACCGCGTTCTGGACCCGGCTGCTGAACGCGCGCGTGTCGGACTGGCTGGGCGAGGCGACGTTCCTGCGCATCAACACCGTGCACCATTCGGTCGTGCTGATGCCGTCCACCCGCCCGGGCATCCAGCACATCAACCACCAGGTGGAGGACATCGACGACGTGATGCGCTCCTACTACTGGCTGAAACAACAGGGGGTGAAGATCGTCTACGGGCCGGGCCGGCATCCGATCTCGACCGCGATCATGGTCTATTTCGAAGGCCCCGACGGCATGGTCTACGAATATTCCGTGGGCGTGAAACACATCCTGCCGGAACAGGAGGCGACCTACCGGCCGCGGCAATTCACGCTCGAAGGCTACAACGGCGACATGTGGGGCTCGTTCGCGGAGACCGAGGGCCTGCCGCGCGAACCGGCCGCTGCGCGGCGCATGCGCCTGGTGGTGTAGGCCCCGCCGCGCCTGCCGCGGCAGGCGGCCGTTCATACCAGCGGCCCCGGCCGATGACTCGTCCGGCGTTCACCTGGCCGCCGGTATGTCCTTGATTTTGCGCATGGCCGCCCCGCCAACCCCATGCGCGATACCGGCCGGCCGAAGAGGCCGCCGGTATCAGGCCAGCTTGCCGTGGCAGTGCTTGTATTTGCGCCCCGACCCGCAGGGGCAGGGCGCGTTGCGCGGCGTCGCATGCCAGGTGGCGGGATCGTCCGGATTGACCGCCTCCGCCCGCCGCGGCTGGGCCGCCAGCAGCACCGGCGGCGCCAGGGTCGCCACATCCGCCTCCCCGACCGGCTCGCCGCCACCACCGCCGGCGAAGGCAGACATCGGATCGGGATGCAGTTCCAGATACTGCGCCGGGTGCGGCTGGAAATCGAACGCGGGCGGTGCCTCCGGGCCCATTTCGACCCGGCTCAGCATCGTCGTCACCCGCTCCTTGAGCTCGTCCAGCATGGAGTTGAACAGCGCGAAGGCCTCGGCCTTGTACTCGTTCAGCGGATCCTTCTGGCCGTAGGCGCGCAGCCCGATGCCCTGGCGCAGGTGGTCGAGCGCATAGAGATGCTCCTTCCACACCGCATCCAGGGTCTGGATCAACAGCGACTTCTCGACGTAGCGCATCAGCTCGGGGCCGAGGTTGGCGGCCTTGGCGGCCATCATCTGGTCGGCCGCCTGCTCGATGCGTTCGCGCAACTGGACCTCGTCGATCCCTTCCTCGCGACCCCACTCCTCGATCGGCACATCGAGGCTCAGCACCCGGCGCACGTCCTCGGCCAGCTCCGCGAGTTCCCACTGCTCGACGAAGGCCTTGGCCGGAACACGAAGCTCGACCAGGGCCGTGATGACCTCGGCGCGCATCTCGGCCAAGGTCTCCGACACGTCCTCGGCGCGCATGAACTCCTTGCGCTGGGCGTAGACCTCCTTGCGCTGGTCGTTCATCACGTCGTCGTATTTCAGCACGTTCTTGCGGGTGTCGAAGTTGCGCGCTTCGACCTTCTTCTGCGCCTTCTCCAGCGCCTTGTTGATCCAGGGATGGACGATCGCCTCTCCGTCGCGAAGCCCGAGCTTCTGCAACATCCCGCCCATGCGGTCCGAGCCGAAGATGCGCATCAAATCGTCTTCGAGCGAGAGGAAGAAGCGCGACCGCCCCGGATCGCCCTGCCGTCCCGACCGGCCGCGCAACTGGTTGTCGATGCGCCGGCTCTCGTGGCGTTCGGTGCCGATCACGAACAGACCGCCGGCCGCCTTCACCTGCTCATGCGCCTCGGCGATCTCATCGCGAATTTCCGCCTCGCGCGCCGCCCGCAGGCCGGGATCGTCGATCCCCGCCAGCACCCGCTTGAGCCGCATCTCCAGATTGCCGCCGAGCTTGATGTCGGTGCCGCGGCCGGCCATGTTGGTGGCGATGGTAACCGCTCCGGGCGCGCCGGCCTCGGCCACGATCTCGGCTTCCTGCTCGTGGAAACGGGCGTTCAGCACCGCGTGCGGGATTTTCTTGCGCTTCAGGATACCCGACAGCAGCTCGCTTTTCTCGATCGAGACGGTGCCGACGAGCATTGGTTGCCCGGTCTTGCGGGCCTCCTCGATCAGGGTGGCGACCGCCTCGTATTTCTCCGCGGCACTGCGGTAGACCTCGTCATCCTCGTCCTTGCGCCCGACCGGGACGTTGGTCGGGATCTCCACCACCTCGAGCTTGTAGATCTCGGCGAACTCGTCCGCCTCGGTCGAGGCCGTGCCGGTCATGCCGGCGAGCTTCGGATAGAGACGGAAATAGTTCTGGAACGTGATGGAGGCGAGGGTCTGGTTCTCCGCCTGCACCTCCACGCCCTCCTTCGCCTCCAGCGCCTGGTGCAGCCCGTCCGAGTAGCGCCGTCCCTCCATCGCCCGGCCGGTGAACTCGTCGATGATCACCACCTTGTCCTGGCGGACCATGTAATCCACGTCGCGGGCGAACAAGGTATGCGCGCGCAGGCTCTGCTGGACGTGGTGCACGACCGAGATATTGAAGATGTCGTACAGATTTCCTTCGGTAATGATGCCCGCCGTCCGCAGCATGTCCTCCACCCGCTCCGAGCCGGGTTCGGTCAGGGAGACGGTACGGAACTTCTCGTCCTTGTCGTAGGTTTCGGGATCGCGCACCAGCTCCTTCACGACCGCATCCACCTGGCGGTAGAGATCGGAACTGTCCTCGGCAGGGCCCGAAATGATCAGCGGCGTGCGCGCCTCGTCGATCAGGATCGAATTGACCTCGTCGACGATCCCGAAGAAGAAGTCCCGCTGGACCATGTCCTCCAGCCGGTACTTCATGTTGTCGCGCAGATAGTCGAAGCCGAACTCGTTGTTGGTGCCGTAGGTGATATCGGCGGCATAGGCCGCCCGCCGCTGTTCGTCATCGAGCCCGTGCACGATCACGCCGACGGAAAGGCCGAGAAACCGATAGACCTGCCCCATCCACTCGGCGTCACGCTGCGCCAGGTAGTCGTTCACCGTGACCACATGCACGCCCTTGCCGGCAAGCGCGTTCAAATACACCGGCAAGGTCGCCACCAGGGTCTTGCCCTCGCCGGTCTTCATCTCCGAAATCTTGCCGTCGTGCAGAACCATCCCGCCAATCAACTGCACGTCGAAATGACGCTGCTGCAGAACCCGCCGCGCCGCCTCCCGCACCACCGCAAACGCCTCCGGCAGGAGATCGTCGAGGCTCGCGCCCGCAGCCAACCGCTCCCGGAACACAACCGTCCGCGCCGCCAGCGCCGCATCATCGAGCGCCGCAACCGCCGGCTCCAGCGCATTGATCTGCGGCACCCGGCGCTGATACGCCTTCAACGCACGTTCGTTGGCAGTGCCAAACACAGCGCGGGCAAAAGCGGCAAGCATCACAAGCCTTCCGGGAGGGGGACCCCCCCCAGATAAGGTCCCCCCCCCGCGCGGTCAACGACGCGGGATGTGACACCGGGGATGGGGCGCGCCCTGTGTAGCAAGCAAGGCCAAGGGGGCTCCGCCCCCCTGGACCCCCTGCCAGGGGACTAGTCCCCTGGACCCCTCGGGTTTGGTTCCGTGCGGTGGGGGGTGTCGCGGCTGGGCGGGCGGCGGCGCGGTGGCTGGGGCGCCGGCAGGGACAGAGCGCAGATGCGCTCTGTCCCTGCCGGCGCCCCAGCCACCGCGCCGCCGCCCGCCCAGCCGCGACACCCCCCACCGCACGGAACCAACGGAAGGGTTCCAAGGGCGAGCCCTTGGTGGGGGTCCAGGGGGCAAAGCCCCTTGGCCTTGCTTGCCAGGGGGCAAAGCCCCTTGGCCTTGCTTGCCACAGGGCGCGCCCTGTCCCCGATGTCACATCCCGCTGGGGTAATTCGGCCCGCCGGCGCCTTCGGGGGGGACCCAGTCGATGTTCTGGGTGGGGTCCTTGATGTCGCAGGTTTTGCAGTGGACGCAGTTTTGCGCGTTGATTTGCAGGCGAGGGGTGCCTTCGTCGGCGCCGACGATTTCGTAGACACCGGCGGGGCAGTAGCGGGTTTCGGGGCTGCGGTAGCGGTTCCAGTTGGTGGTGATGGCGACATCTGGGTCGCGCAGCCGGAGGTGGGCCGGCTGGTTTTCCTCGTGGTTGGTATTGCTGATGAACACCGAGGACAACCGGTCGAAGGTCAGCACCCCGTCCGGCTTCGGATAGGCGATCCGCGGCGCCTGGTCGGCCGGCAGCAGGGTTTCGTTGTCGGGGTGCGGGTGGTGCAGGGTCCAGGGGGCTTTGCCGCGGAGCAGGTAGGTATCCAACGCGGCGTAGCCGAGGCCGCCCCAGAAGCCGAAGCGGGCGAAGCCGGGGCGGACGTTGCGCACCGCGCGCAGTTCCTCCCAGACCCAGCTTGCGCGCAGCGCCTCCGGGTAGGCGTCGAGCAGCGGCGGGCGGGTTCCGGCGAGGGCGGCGGCGACCGCTTCGGCCGCCAGCATGCCGGTCTTCATCGCCGTGTGGGATCCCTTGATCTTGGGGACGTTCACGAACCCGGCGGAATTGCCGATCAGCGCGCCGCCGGGGAAGACCAGGCGGGGGATCGACTGGAAGCCGCCTTCGTTCAGCGCCCGCGCGCCGTAGCCGATCCGCCGCCCGCCGGCGAAGTGGCCGCGCACCGCGGGGTGGGTCTTGAACCGCTGCGCCTCCTCGAATGGAGACAGCCAGGGGTTGCGGTAATCCAGGCCGATGACGAAGCCGTAGGAGACCAGGTTGGCGCCGAAATGGTACAGGAAGGACCCGCCGTAGGTGGTGCGGTCGAGCGGCCAGCCCACCGAGTGCTCGATGAGCCCGGGGCGGTGCTGGGCCGGAGGGATTTCCCACAGCTCCTTGATCCCGATCGCGTAGGTTTGCGGCTCCGCGCCCTCACCCAGGGCGAAGCGGGCGATTGCCTGTTTGGAGAGCGAGCCGCGGCAGCCCTCGGCGAGCAAAGTATAAGGTGCGCGCAATTCCATGCCGCGCTGGAAAGTGCCGGTGGGCGCGCCGTCCTTGCCGATGCCCATGTCGCCGGTAGCGACGCCCACCACCCGACCGTCCTCCGTCAGCAGCTCGGTGGCGGCGAAACCGGGGTAGATCTCGACCCCGAGCGCCTCGGCCTGCTGGCCGAGCCAGCGCACCACGTCGCCGAGCGAGACGATGTAGTTGCCGGTGTTGTGCATCTGCGGCGGCGTCGGCAGCCGCCAGGCGCGGGTTGCGGTGAGGAACAGGAAGCGGTCGTCGCGCGCCGGGGTGTTCAGCGGCGCACCCTGGGCCTGCCAGTCGGGGATCAGTTCGGCGAGCGCCCGCGGCTCGACCACCGCACCGGAGAGGATATGCGCGCCCACCTCGCCGCCTTTTTCCACCACGCAGACCGCCGCGTCCGGCGCGAGCTGCTTGAGGCGGATGGCGCAGGCGAGGCCGGCCGGACCGGCGCCCACGATCAGGGCGTCGAACTCCATGGATTCGCGAGGGGGGGATTCGCGAGGGGGGGATTCGCGGGGTTGGGTCGCGTCCGCCATCGACTGGTGTCCTCCATCTCCGGGCCGGTATTTCCGGGCCGGCAACCTATGCGGCGGGCGCCCGGTTGCCAAACCCTCCACTGGCCAAACCCTCCACTGGCCGATTGCGCGCCGACGCGGGAGCGGGCAGGAGAAAGGGCATGGAGCCCCTGGTCGCGCTGCGGTTGCAGATCGAGTTCGGCGCCGACGAGGCGCTGGAGGAGGCGCCGGTGGATCGGCTCCGCCCGTCCGCGCCCGCCGCCATCGCGACGCCGGACACGCTGCCTGCCGGCGCACCCGCCGGAACGATCGCGGTGCAGAGCCGCGCCCGTACCGGTGAATATCCCGCCCCCGCGGGATCGGACGCCGGCCGCGGCGCGGTCCCGCCCGCCGCCGCGACCGCCGCGGAACTGGCAGCCGCCGCCGATACCCTGCCCGCCCTGCGCGCGGCGATCGCCCGCTTCGACGGGTGTGCGTTGAAGGCCACTGCCGCCAATCTGGTGTTCGCCGAAGGTGACCCGGAGGCCGGCCTGCTGCTGATCGGCGAGGCGCCGAGCGACGCCGACGACCGCGCCGGTCGGCCATTCGCCGGCCCCGCCGGCGCCTATCTCGACAAGATGTTGGCGAGCATCGGCCTCGACCGGTCGCGCCTGCTGCTCGCCCCGCTGGTGCCGTGGCGGCCGCCGGGCGATCGCCCCCCCAGCCCGGCCGAACGCGCCGCCTGCCGGCCGTTCCTGCACCGGCTGATCCTCCTGGTCCGGCCCCGGCGGGTGGTGCTGCTCGGCCCGCTGGCCGTCCAGGATCTGCTGGGATCCGGGCGGCGCGGGAAGGAGGCATGGCGGGCGTTGGCGGTCCCGCCGCTCGATCCGATCCCGGCGCTGGCGGCCCAGGACCCAGGCTTCCTGCTGCGCACCCCCGGCCCCGCGCGACGCCGGGCCTGGGCCGAGCTGCGGCTTCTGCGACGGGGGCTGGACGCCGACATCACGAAATAGTGAGAAGAAAACCCCTCATAACTGACTGATTTGTTATTTTTTCATCAATCCTGGTATGCGTGGCCCTCGGTTCAAGGATTGCCTCGGCAGTTTCTCGCCGCTAGGCGGGACGGCATGCGAGAGACCGGTCACACGCTCTCCCGCCTTTTCGCCGTCCGGGCACTCGTCGCCGGAGCTGCGTTGTTCGCCGGAGCTTCGGTCCCGGGGGTCTGCGCGTGGGGAAAGGGGGGCAACGATCAGACCGCGATGGCCATCCCGCGGATCGGCGCTCCGGACCAAGGCGGAGGTCACGGTGGGGGCGGCGGATTCGCGGCGTTGCCGCGTCCGCTCTCGCCCGGCGAGGCGGCGCGGGTGCGGCGCATCTTTGCGGATCAGCACGCCGGGCGCATGACCGAGGCGCAGGCGCTGACCGACCGGCTCGGGTCCGACCTGCTGCTCGGCAGCATCCTGGCCGACCGCTACCTGGGTCCGTTCCACCGTTCCACCGTGCCGGAACTCACGGCCTGGCTCGCCCGCTTCGGCACCGAACCGGACGCGCCGGCGCTCCGCGGCCTGTTGCTGCAACGCCTCCCGCCGGGCCGCCCGCTGACGCCGAGCCTGAGCGCCGTGCTGAAAGCGCCCCTGCCCCGCTACCTGGCGCCCGCCGCAGCCCCCGACCTGGCGGGATCGGCGGCGCCCGCCGCCGACCCGGCAGCGTCGAGCCGAACGGCGGCCTCCTGGCTGGAACGCGACGTGGCGGCGCGTGTGCGGGCCGGCGCGTTCGACGTCGCGCTCCGGCTCATCGCACAGACCCGCGGCCTGCGGCCGGCTGCCGCGGCGGCCCTGCAGGCCAAGGTGGCGCGTGGGCTGTTCGTCGCCAACCGGGACGCCGCCGCGCTGCGAGTGGCCGCGATGGCACGGCGGGAGGCAGGCCCCGGGGGCCCGGCGGGACCGCCGGCCTATGTGGCGGGGCTGGCTGCCTGGCGGCTCGGGAAGCTGCGCGATGCCGGATTCTTTTTCGCCACCGCCGCGCGGTCACCGGGCGCACCGTCCAGCCTGCGCGCCGCCGGCGCCTTCTGGGCCGGGCGGGTCGCGCTGCGCCGCGGCTATCCCAGCGCGGCCGAGGCCTGGTTCCGCCGTGCCGCCGGCGCGGGCCAGACCTTCTACGGATTGATCGCCCGCCGCACCCTGGGCTGGGGCATCAGCGCGATGTTCGCCCATGCCACCCTGTCGGACGCCGACCTCGATGCCCTCGCCGCACTGCCGCAGGGCCGGCTCGCCTTCGCGCTGTTGCAGGTGGGCCAGACCACGCGTGCGGAGGCGGCGCTGCGCTGCCTCTGGCCGGCGGTCGCGCATGATCCGCCGTTGCGCCGCGCCCTGATGCTGGTCGCGGCGCGCGCGGGGATGCCCGATCTGGCCGGACAAGTCGCCGCGCGCATCCAGGAGGCGGACGGAATCCCGCCGCAGAACCTGCATTTCCCCATGCCGACCTTGCATCCCGAGGGAGGGTTCCGGATCGATCCCGCACTGGTCTACGGGATGACCCGCGCCGAATCGAATTTCGATGCGCAAGCGGTCTCTCCCGCGGGCGCCCGCGGGCTGATGCAGATCACGCCGATCACGGCGCGCGCAGTGACGGGCAACTGGCATCTGACCGGGGCGAGCCTGCACAACCCGGGATTCAATCTGGAGGTCGGTCAGCGGCTGATCCGTGGGCTGGCGCTGCGCACGCCGGTCGACGGTGACCTGATCGGCCTGCTGGCGAGCTACAACGCCGGCCTCGGCAGCTATCTGTCGTGGCACAACGACGTGCGCGACGGCGGCGATCCGCTGCTGTTCATCGAGGCGATCCCGATCCGCCAGACCCGCATTTTCGTCGAGCGCGGATTGGCCTATACATGGCTGTATGCGGCGCGGCTCGGTCTCGCCTCGCCCAGCCTGGACGCGATTGCCGACGGGTCCTTCCCGCGCTTCTCCCCGGCGGCAGCGCCGATGCTGGTGAGCCTGCATTGAAGTCACGCCTGCCGCGTCCGCCCTCGGAAGGAGCCGCCCCCATGGCCCGCATCGACGAAAGCCGCCCGTTCATCCAGGTCACCATCGCCGTGCTGACCGTGTCGGACACGCGGACCCTGGAAACCGACACCTCCGGCGCGGCACTGGCCGCACGCATCGTCGCCGCCGGACACGCGCTGGCGGCGCGCACCATCGTGAAGGACGATGTCGCCGCGATCACCGAGCATCTCCGCGCCTGGATCGCCGATCCGACGATCGATGTCGTGATCACGACCGGCGGCACCGGCATCACCGGCCGCGACGTGACGCCGGAGGCGTTCGGGCGGGTGCTGGACAAGCGGATCGAGGGCTTCGGCGAATTGTTCCGCATGCTGAGCTACGAGAAGATCGGCACCTCCACCATGCAGTCGCGCGCGCTGGGCGGGGTGGCGCGCGGCACCTACCTGTTCGCGCTGCCGGGCAGCACCGGGGCGGTGAAGGACGCGTGGGACGACATCCTTCTGTTCCAGCTCGACAACCGACACCGGCCCTGCAACCTGGTGGAGCTGATGCCGCGGTTGCAGGAGCATCTGAAACCGGCGGCGGAGTAGCGCGCGATGGTCAGGCAGGCGGCTCGGCCGGCAGGCCGACACGACGGATGATTTCTCCCGATAATAGTCCAAAATCGAGAAAGCAGTCGCGAACGGCGCCCTGGTGTCCGCCGAATGCACCGTCCGCTGGACGCAGCAAGAACATCGGCTTGCGCGCCTCCTGAGCCATGGGCATGAGCGAGCGGTAATCCTTGAGGCGCGCAATCCGGTTCGGGTCGGCTTCGACGTCACTCACCTCCCCCGCAGGCTGATCGAGAACAAAGCGGCGATAGTCGGCCGGAATGCGGGCGATCCACTTGCTGAACGCACGTGCTGGCCGGCCGGCCAGCACTGAATGCCGCATCACCACATAGCCGATGGGCGTAATCGCCCCCGCCGGCAGGATGAGCGACGGATCAGGGTTGCGCCCGCATCGATCGTGCCACCCGATGCGCCAGTCGCGCAACGTGGGGCCCATATTGCGCAGCCCCTGCAGGGAAAACAGATCGGCACCAAGCGGCACGACAACCCAGTCGCAGGCGAGCAGCGCGGCCCGGTTCAACGCCCCGAGATTGGGCCCCACGTCTACCAGGGCCAGTTCCGCCGTGAAGGCCATCCCGGCGGCTCTAATCACTCTCGCGAACGCGCTGATCACTCGGAAGGACCGTTCGTCGCCGTCTCCGCAGCCGGGCCAAGCGAGGGAAAGCTGATCCTCGAAGCGGCCGAGATCCGAGATCTCCCGCGAGCAGGCCGATGCGGTCGTGCACGCCCTCGATCGACGGGGTGACGATGTCGCCGACGCCACGGAACTGCGGCGACACCGCGCCATGCAGGGTCGGGCGCGGCGTTTGTTCCCAGATTTCCTCCAACCGCTCCTCGGGCAGGAACATGCTGGTCAGGTTGGCCTGCGGGTCGAGGTCAACAGCGAGCACACGCCAACCGCACAGTCCCAACATCCATGCCACGTGATAGACGAGCGATGTCTTGCCGACGCCACCCTTGTTGTTGAAGAAGCCGATCGTCTTCATGGCGCGGCCCTGACGGTCACATGCACGAAGTTCGCCTCGACCCTGAACTCCGGCGGCGGGTTCCCGTTGCGCTGCAACGCCGCCCGGGCGCGGGGAATGCCCGAACCGAAGCGCTGCACGAACCCCATGGCCTTGGCGGCAGCGGCCAGCGCCGGGTTGCGGGCGTCCGTCAGGCCGGGCTGGCCAAAGGTCTCCGCCGTCACCGCGCCATAGGGGCCGCCGGGACTGGTGATCTCCACCCGGTCGGCATACCAGGTCAGCATCACGGGCGCGGCTGTCCTCTCGTAGTTGCGGTGGATCACCGCGTTGCGCACCAGTTCCTGCAAGGCGATCGCCGGATAGCTGGCCCGCACCTGCTCAATGGGGCCGCTCAGATCGGCCGCGAGTGCGACGTTAGCCGCGATCACCTCGTCGATCTGGCGCAGCATGACCGCGAGCGGGCCGCCGATCTCCTTCTGGTCCTGCACCATGTCGCCGATCGCCGTGCCGGGATAGCGGACGAACTGGACATAGGCGCCCGGCAGCCAGGCGCGGGGGTCCTTGCCGCAGACCAGCAGGCCGAGGACGGTCGGCCGCCCCTCCGGCCCAAGGAGGCCGAGCGCGCGCATCTGCTCCTCGACCGTCCGGCCGTTTTCCGCCAGCACGTCGGGATGCACGACGGTGGGCAGGTATTCTTCGCGAAAACGCAGCAGATCGAGATCGGCCAAGCTCGCCCCGGCCACCGGCTGCTGGTCGAAGGCCAGCACGCCCCAGCGGCGTTTCTCCACCAGCCGGCGTTCTTCCTCGGCCGTCGCGTAGCCGCGGCGAGGACCGACGCGGACGCACACCCGGCCGTCGTATTTGATCGGCGGGTTCTCGGCCGGCTGGACCTCCACGATCGCCATCGTGCAGCCGTCCAGCGTATGGCGCCGCACCTGCATCACCGGCGGCGGCAGGATGTTGCCGTCGCTCCGGAACCCCATCAGGGTCTGCAACAACTGCTCGTCGATCGTCAGGTTGCCGCAACTACCGTCGTCGGCAACGCCGACGAACAGCACGCCCGGCATGCGCCGGTCAGCCAGGTCGTTTGCGAATGCGCAGATGACTTCGCCGAACTTGCTGCGGTCGCGCAGGCTCACGGTGCGTTCGGCGTTGTCCGCCTCACCGCTGTGCAGCAAGACGCGAAGCTCATCGTCCGACAGCATGCGCGTCCTCCCCACGTCGGTCGCGGCACGTCCGGGTGAAATCGCCACGCGGGCTGCCGGCCACGCGGCGCCTTGGGGCGGCGTACCGGAACGCCGCCTCGGCGGGTGCCGTCGCCGGCAGCGCTGCGGCAAACAGAAAGAGGGACAGGCGGACCGACATCACCACAGTTTGCCACACTGACCGGCCTGCAACCACGCCTCGCGCGCCGTCTCTCCGCCGCCGCCCCAAACCCGGCTATCCTTGGCCATGCCCTCCCCCCCCTCCCCCGTCTGGCACCCGGACCGCCTCGCCGCCCGCCTGCCCTTCCTCCGCCGCCGCGCCCGGCTCACCGCAGCGACCCGCGCCTTCTTCACCGCACGCGGCTACACCGAGGTGGAAACCCCCTACGCCGTCCCCGCCCCGGGCGAGGAAGTCCACCTCCGCGCCGTCCGCGCGGACCGCACCGACCCCGACGGCACCACCACCCAACTCTGGCTGCACACCAGTCCGGAATTCGCGATGAAACGGCTGCTCGCCGGCGCCGCCGGACCCATCTTCCAACTCGCCCGGGTCTGGCGCGACGGCGAGGCCTCGGACCTGCACGCGCCCGAGTTCACGATGCTCGAATGGTACCGCCCGGGCGCCAGCCTGGACGCATTGATGGACGAGACCGAAGCCTTCCTCCGCGCCGTGCTGCCCCCCGTCGTCACCTGCCGCGGGATCGCCACCGACCTCGCCCGGTTCGAGCGGCTGACCGTCCCCGACGCCTTCGCCCGCCACGCCGGTGCCGACCTGCTCGCCACCGCCGGCGATGCCCCTGCGCTGGCCGCCGCCGCCGGCGCCCGCCTGCGTCCCGGGGAGGAGTGGGAAGACCTGTTCTTCCGCCTGCTGCTGGAGCGGATCGAACCGTGCATCGGCCGCGACCACCCCACTTTCCTTACGCACTGGCCCGCCGCCCAGGCTGCCCTGGCGCGGCGCGATCCGGCCGATCCGCGGGTCGCGCTGCGCTTCGAGCTGTTCGTCTGCGGCATCGAACTCGCCAACGCGTTCGCGGAGCTGACCGACCCCGCCGAACAGCGCGCCCGCTTCATCGCCGACCGCGCCCGGCGCCATGCGCTGCACGGCCCGGACTGGCCGCTCGACGAGGATTTCCTCGCCGCCCTCGCGCACGGCCTGCCGCCCACGGCGGGGATTGCGCTCGGCTTCGACCGGCTGGCGATGCTCGCCGCCGGCGCCGACCGCATCGGCCAGGTGCTGTGGCTGCCGCCGGAGGCACTCGCGTGACCGGCGGCGCATCATATGATGGGCCGGCGCGTTCCGCCCCCGCCGGGTTATCCAGGAGGGTGGGCGCCGCAGGAGCCGAAAGCGTCATGAGCCGATTCCCAATAATCCGCGCCGCCCGTCCGCCGCGCCTCACGTCGCACACGGGCGTCAGCACATGTCGGCCGAAGCCGCCACGCCGGCGCGCCGCCGGCCCGATCCTCGGCCGCGCGGGAATCCTGCTCGCGATCGTACTCCTGGCCACCAGCTGCGCGAATGGGCTGACGGCACGGCGGGCGCGGTTGCAGCCCCTCGTCGGCCAGAGCCTGAACACGCTGATCGCGATCGAGGGCGTGCCGACCCGCTCGTTCCAGGCGAACGGCGTCACCTATCTCAGCTACGTGCACCAGCGGATCGATCTCATGGCGCCGGTGGCGCCGTACGGAACGCCCTGGATCTGGGGCTGGTATCCTGAGCTTCCGCCGGTCGCGGTGGTACGCGGCTGTGAAACCATTTTCATGGTGAAAGGCGGCGTCGTGCAGGGCTTCACCTGGCGCGGCAACGCCTGCGACTGACCGGCGGGCCGGTCCATCGCAGCGTGGCGCCGTCGCCCGGGATCCGGCGAGGGGCAATCGGGTGCCGACCGGCCGCCCTCCGGCTTCCGTGCGTCGCCTGCACAACGATCTTGCCGACCGCCCGGTGCTTGGGACAGACTGCGCGCCGCGACGCCCGCAGGCGAACTCCCCCGCAGCACCGGACCGACCGCGCGATGACCCATCGGCCTCCTCCGTCGGCCTGCCCCCTCTGCAACCACCGGACCGGCGGTCCGGCCGCCTTCGCTCGCCGCGCGCCCCGCCGGTGCCTCCGGTGCTAGGCCCCGCGCCCCTCGCCGGCATCTACGGCAAACTCCCCGCGCGCGGCGATTTCGTCTGCCAGCGCCTGCCGCGTGCCTTCACCGAACCCTGGGACGACTGGATCGCCGCGGCGCTATCCGCCAGCCGGGAAGCGCTGGGCGCTGCCTGGCTGCCGGCCTGGCTGGAGGCGCCGGTCTGGCGCTTCGCCCTGGCCGGCGGCGTGTGCGGCCCGCGCGAGGCGCTCGGCCTGATGCTGCCGAGCGTCGATCGCGCCGGGCGCTATTTCCCGCTCGCCTTCGCCGCCCTGTTCCCGCCTGCCGCACCGGACGGCGCGGCAGACGAGCCGCCGGACGGTGACGCCCCCTGGCTCGGCCGCTGCGAGGCCGCCGGGCGTGCCGCGCTCGATCAGGATGCCGACCCTGACGCGATCCTGGCGCTGATGGGCCCGCCTCCCGCCCTTGCTCCGCACCTCCGCACCGGCTCGCGCTGGTGGACCGAGGGCGGCCCGCTTGTGTCCCCCGGGCGCCTCGCCTGCCCGGCGATGCCGGACACCGCCACGTTCATCGGCATGATCGCCGGAACCAGCGCCAGGGACGCGCGTGCGCCATGATCGCCGCCGGCCGCATCACCTCCTGGGCCACCACCCATGTCGGCGCCCGGCGCACGCATAACGAAGACACCATGGTCGACCGGCCCGATCTCGGCCTGTGGGCGGTCGCCGACGGGGCGGGTGGGCATGACGCCGGCGAGGTCGCCTCCGGCATGATCGCCGAGACGCTGGAGGCGATCCCGCCCGAGGTCAGCCCGACCGAACTCCTGTCCCAGGTGCGCAGCCGCATCGCCGCCATCCACGCGGCGCTGCGCGCCGAAGCGGAACGGCGCGGCCCCGAGGTGGTGATCGCCTCCACCGTCGTCGTCCTGGTGGTGCGGGAGGATCATTTCGCCTGCCTCTGGGCCGGCAATTCGCGCGCCTACCTGCTGCGCGACGGGGCGCTGTCAGCAGATCACGCACGACCACAGCCTGGTGCAGGAACTGGTCGACAGCCGGCGCGATCCGCCCGGAGGACGCGGAGCGCCATCCGCACGCCAACGTCATCACCCGCGCGGTCGGCGCGGCGCTGGACGATGTGGCGCTCGACAAAGTGTCCGACCGGCTGCGACCGGGGGACCGGTTCCTGCTGTGCAGCGACGGGCTGAACAAGACCCTGGCCGATGCCGATCTCGCCGCGGTGCTGGTCGGCGCCGGCGATGCGGCGCCGACCGAGGCGCTGGTGGCGGCGGCACTGGCGCGGCAGGTGAACGACAACGTCACCGCCGTGGTGGTCGCGTACGACACGGACTGACGGCAACGGCCTGCGCCGACGGCGTGGTGACGGGGAGCGACACGCGTCCCCGCCGCACGCCGATGCCGTGCTATAGTGCAACGGTGGGCGGCACCCTGCCCGCCCGGCCAGCCGCGCGGATCGCGAAATCCGCCGCGGGACGGCCACCCAGGGAGAGCCGCATGGGATGCTTCTGCCACGCCTCGATGGCCCCGCTCACCGCGACGCTGCCGAAATTGCAGGTGAACCTGAGCGCGAACCTCGCGGCATCGGCAGCCCTGCCGGGGGCGAACATCGCGCAGGCGCTGGCGGCCTGGCTCGCCGAGCACGGCTTGCCCGCCGCGCCCTGGACACCGGAGCCGGCGTGGCTCTCCGTGCCGCTGCCGCAGCTGCGGCTGTCGCTGTCGGCGGTGGCCACGATCTCGGCGCTGGCGCAGTTGCGCGCGCAGGTGCTGGCGCAGCTCGGGCTCGACCTGTTGCAGCCGGCGCAGGCGCGCGCGTTCGCGCGGGTCATTGCGACCTTGAACGCACGGATGTCGGCGCTCGCCGCCATGCCGACGCTCGGCGCCTTCTCGCCGCAGCCCTGGGTCCGGCTCGCCAGCCTGAACAGCGCGATCGAGCAGGTGCAGCTCGCGTTGCAGGCCGGGCTGTTCGCCCCGTCGCAGTCGCTGCTGCTGGCGCTCACCTTGCCCGGCGGGCAACCGATGACGCTCTGGGCTACGTTCCTCGCGCAATTGCGCAAGCTCGCGCCGATGATCGCGGCCGCCACGCAGCTCAACGTCAGCCTGTCGGAGACGGCGCAGCTCTCCGCCACCGTGCGCGCGCTCGCCCGGATCGCCCTGCCGCCGCTGGCCGCGCCGCAACTGATGGCAAGCCTCACGGCCGCGCTGTCGGCGGTGGCCCGGCTCCAGGCGAGCCTCGGGGTCAACCCGTTGCAGATCGGCCTGCCGGCACTGACCGCGCAGATCCAGGCGCGGCTCAACGTGATGCTGCGGGCAGTGGCCTCGACCTTCGGGCTGAAGCTGGCGGGCGCCAACCCGGAAGCGCTGCTGGCCGCGCTGCTGGGCCTGCTGCCGCGCCTGCCGATGGTGCCGACCAGCCTTGCCACCGCGCCGGTGGTGACCGCGGCGCTTAGCGCGCACGCGCTCGCCGGCCTGAACTGGAACGTGCCGGCGCTCCTGCCGGCGACACAGATCGGGCTGCCGGCCTGCGCCTTCGCGGCCCAACTGGGCGCCTCGTTCGGGATCACGCCGGTGCTGGCCTCGCCCTGCGGGTCCGGCTGCGACGCGGCGAAGCTCATGGCCGCGGCGGAGCAGGCGCTGAGCGCCTGAGGGACGGCGGCCCCGCGCGCCGCCGGCGTCAGTTCGTTACTGCATCGTACTTGAAGTTCGCCGGGATGGCATTGCCGAGGGTACCGCTCGCGGTCTGCGGCTTGTAGGCGGCCTTGATGCCGCGGCAGACGAATTTCACCTTCTCCTTCATGACCTCGCCGTGCTCCCATTCCACGCTGGTGATCAGGGGCTGCGTGAATTCCAGCCGGAGGTAGGCTTCATGGAAGGCCTGGTTGCCGGTGAACTTGCGCTTCACCAGCACGATGAGATCGAGCGGGGTCTGGTTGAGGCAGAGCTGCAGGAGTTGCATCGACATCCGGTCCATCTGCCGGTTGACCGTGACCTCGTCCAGGTTGACATCGTAGCCGAGCGTGCCCTGGCCGGCCGCGGGCGGGCCCTGCTCGACGAAGCGCTTGAACTTCCTGACCTTCTGCTTCTGCTTGCTGGCCTTGCCGGTCTTGGCGCCGCCCTTGGGCTCGCGCGAGTGGAGTTCGTTGTCGAGCGCGCCCGCGGTATCCACTTCTTCTTCCGCGCCGGAGCTGTCGGAATCCTCGATCCCGGCGCCGAAGCTGAAGTCCTCCACTTCGCAGAACCGCTTGGGCAGGAAGTTCGTCATCAGGCTGTCGTTGGGATCGAACGCCGTCGTCCCCTCGCCCTCGAGCGCCACCTTCCCTTGCGGCTTGAACATCATGAGCACGTCCGACGAGTTGGTGTCCGCCATAGCCTTCTCCTTTCAAACCAGTCACTCCGCCCGGCGGGCGGCGCCAAACCGGCTCATCCCTGTGCCAAGCGCGACACCAGGCGGATGACCGCCGTCGTTCCTTCAAGCTGATAGTGCGGCCGAAGGTAGAATTTCGCTGCGTATTTGCCCGGCGTCTCCTCGTTCGCCTCCACCGAGATCACGCCTTCGGCCAGCGGATGGGCGGCCTTCCATTCTTCGCTGGAGCTTTCCGGCGAGCCGTCGACGTAGTTGCTGATCCATGATTGCAGCCATTTCTCGATCTGCACCCGGTCCATCGAGCTGCCGACCTTGTCGCGCACCATGCATTTCAGGTAGTGCGCGAACCGGCAGCAGGCGAACAGATACGGCAGCCGCGCGGCGAGGGCGGCGTTGGCTGTCGCCGAAGGATCGTCGTATTCCTGCGGCTGCTGGATCGACGGCGCGCCGATGAAGGCCGGATAGGACGCATTCTTGCGGTGCACCAGCGGGATGAAGCCATTGTGCGCAAGCTCCGCCTCCCGCCGCTCGCACAGCGCGATCTCGGTCGAGCAGCGCAGGTCGACATCGCCGTCCGCGGTCGGGAAGCGGTAGGCCGGCAGGCCCTCCACCGCGCCGCCGCTGTCGATGCCGCGGATGCGCACGCACCAGCCGTACAGCGAGAAGGCGCGCGCGATGTTCGCGACCATCGCGTAGGCCGGATTGCCCCAGAGGAAATTCCGCGCGTCGGGGCCGTCCACCTCCTCCTCGAAATCGAACGCCTCGGCGGGCTCGGTGCGGTGGCCGTACGGCAGCCGGGCCAGCAAACGCGGCAGGCAGAGGCCGAGGTAGCGGGAATCCTCGCTCGCCCGCAGCGCCCGCCAGGCGGCGTATTCGGGGGTCTGGAAGATGCGGGTCAGGTCGCGCGGATTGGCAAGCTCCGCCCAGGTTTCCATCTGCATCACACCGGAGGCGGCCGCGGCAATGAACGGGGCGTGCGCCGCGGCGGCGACCTGGGCGATGTCGGCGAGCAGGGTCACGTCCTGCGGGCTGTGGTCGAATTCGTAGTCGCCCAGCAGCACGCCGAACGGTTCGCCGCCGAACTGCCCGTATTCCTCCTCGTAGACCTTGCGGAAGATCGGGCTCTGGTCCCAGGCGGTGCCGCGGAACTTGCGCAGGGTGCGAACCAGTTCGCGCTTCGAGATGTCGAACGCCTTGACCTTCAGCGACCCGTCGGCCTCGATCCCGTCGAGGATGAAGAACAGGCCGCGCCAGGTCGCCTCCATCCGCTGGAACTCCGGATGGTGCAGGATCAGGTTGACGAGTTCGCTCATGCGCCGGTCGAGCTCGGCGATCATCGCCTCGACCGTGTTGCGCGGATCGGGCGCGGCTGCGGGTGGACAGACCGCCGCCGTGTCGACCAGCGCGCGCAGCCCGGCCAGCATGTCCGCGGACGGCGCCGCCATCGGACGTTCGAGCAGGTCGGACAGGTCGCTGGCCACGCGGTGCCCCTCTGGTTTCAGTTGATCGCGATCGCGCCGGCCTTCAAGGTCATCGCCCCGCCGCCATCGAGCGACATCGAGGCATTGGCCGTGGCCGAAATCTGCGCCGCGCTGATGGTGATCCCGCTGGTGCTGATCGCGATGCTGTTCGAACCCACTTGCAGGGTGATCGAGTCGTTCGCCTTGATGGTGATCGACTGCCCGGCACTGATCGTGCTGGACCCGGCGCTGACGGTGATCGAGTGGTTGCCGGTGGAGACGGTCAGGCTGTCGTTGCCGGTCGAGACGGTCACCGCGTTGTTGCCCTGGTTGACCGTGAGCGAGTTGTCGCTCTGCACCGTGGTCGTGTTCTTGCCCGTCGACACCGTGAGCGAGTTGTTGCCCTGGGAGACGGTAGCCGAATTGTTGCCCTGCGAGACGGTCAGCGAATTGTTGCCCTGCGAGACGGTAACCGACCGGTTGCCCTGCTTCACGGTCGTGGTGGTATCCTGGGTGATGTTCACCGTTTCGTTGTTCAGGACGACCTTGTTGTAGTCCTTCTGCGCCTGGAAGAAGACCTCCTCCGATCCTGCCTTGTCCTCGAACCGCAGCTCGTTGAAGCCGTTGCCGCCGGTCGACGAGTTGGTCTTGATGGTGGAGCGGGTCTTGTTGTCGGCCAGCGGATAGGGCACCGTCTGCACGTCGTTGTAGACGCATCCGGTGATGATCGGCCGGTCCGGATTCCCTTCCAGGAACTCCACCACCACCTCCTGGTTGATGCGCGGGATGAAAATCCCGCCCCAGCCGGCGCCGGCCCAGATCTGCGCCACCCTGATCCAGCAGGACGCCTTCTGCGCGTTCTGCTGCGTCGCCGTCTGGGTGGACGGCGTGGTCGGCCTCGCCCAGTAGAACAGCACCTTCACCCTTCCGTACTGATCGGTGACGATCTCGTCGGAGGCGGAGCCGGTGGGATCGCCCACCACCTTGGCGGTCTGCGGACCGCGGATCAGCGGGCGCGGCGTGATCCGGCGCAGCCGGAACTGGGTCGTGGCGGTGATGCACTCGAACACGCAGCGGAACGTGTCGCGGCTGGCCCCGGCGGTCTTCGCCCGCACCTGCCCCACCGCCAGGGTGTAGGTGGCGCGGATGACCGTGTAGTCGGTGTTCTGCGACTCCTCGTAGAATTCCGACAGGGTGAACTTGCAGCCGGTGGTGATCAGCCGGCTGTTGCTGGTGCCGAACATGATCTGCCGGCGTGCGGCGTGATCCTCCGCGCGCACCCCGGTCAACCCCTGCCCGCTTGTCACATCGGTATAGAGCCCCGGATACTCGAAGACCTCGAAATCGCCGTAGTTGTGGGTGGGGTTGGGCGGCTTCGACGTCCGCGCCGTGAGGTCGGTGCCGGAGGTGGTGAAGTTGTAGTCCTGGAACGTGACCTGCCCGGGCACCACGGCAAGCTCCGCCGACCATTGCCAGACGTGGTCGGTGACCGCGCGGCCGCGGGTCTGCTGGGTACGGAACGGGATCGCCGCGCCGATCGATGCGTGCGCGCTCAGATCGTCGCAGAACATCACCGTGTGCTTGCCGCTCGCGTGCGTGTAATAATAATAGATGCCGTACTGCTCCATCAGCCGGGTGATGAAGTCGAAGGTCGATTCGTCTGTACTGCACGCAGTATTCCAGCGGGTCGAGACCGAGCTTGGTCCAGCCGGAATCGTCGTAATCGCTGAACCCCGCCGCCTTGCACAGCGAGGTGATGATGTCGTGCGGCGACTGGTTCTGGAAAATCCGGCAATCGCGCCGGTGCGACAGCAGCCACAGCCACGGCCGCAGCTCGATCCGGTAGCTGCGCGCACCGCCGCGCATCCCCGCATAGGCGATACGGCCGATGACGCCGTTGAAATAGCGCGTGCTGCCGTCCGGCTGCACCACCGTGACCGTCACCGAACTGCCGAGCACCGAAACCAGATCGGCCTTGGTGTCGGTGCTCGACATCAGCAGCTCATAGAGGAACGGACGGCCAAGCTCCTCGGTGCCGGACAGCGAATTCAGGACGAGCGTGAAACCCGGATCCGGCGCGATCGCGACCGTGATCTTCGTCGTCGTGCTCGTCCCGGACATATATCCACCTCGGATCGTTGGAAGCTGGAACCCGCCGGTCCTCGCGGACCGGTACGGGCGGACGCGTCACAAATTCGGCGGGCAGCGGAACGCCCGGAACACGGCCATATTGAACGGATTGCGCACGCTGTTGGCGTTCAGTTGGAAGGTGGCGTCGCCCTCGGGGCTGGTGAACACGATCTGGAAACTGGTCCGGCGCACCGCTCGGGATCACCCGCGCCGCATCGAGCAGCCGCAGCAGGGACCACGGCCCCTCGTTCTCGATCACCGTCGCCGCGCCGCCGTTCGCAGGCGTCATGACCACCCGCACCAGCAGGTTGTCGCCCTTACCCGGCCACTGCATCGACGCCGGCTGGATCGGCCCGTGGGCGTAACTCAGGGTCTGGCTGCCGATCTGCACCCGCACCTGGCCCACGCCGGCGGACGCCGACACCGGCACCAGTTGGAACGTCACCCCCATCTTCGCCCCGTCGGAGAACAGCGCCTGGCGGATCGCGTCCGCCCGCTCGAACTCCGCCAATGCGCCGGGCGACAGGCCGAGCTTCGTGTGGTCGGGCGACTGCCATTTCCACGGCGTCGCCGTCGTATCCACGAGCGGGGCCAGGTATTTGTCGAAGAATTTCTGCATCAGGCCATCAGGCCCGAGCAGATGGATGAAATCGCCGAGCGGCACGTCCTCCGAACTGCCGGCGATGAACGGGTAGCGGTTGAACGCCGCCACGCACAGCGGCAGCACTTTCGACCGCCAGGCGTCGGAGAGTTCCGTGCTCGCCCCGCTCGCCGTCACCTGCGCGCTCGAGGACGACACCGTCTGGAGCATCGCCGCCGACCGGCTTCGGCACGCCCTGCGCCACCTGCGCCAACTGCGCCGCCGCGCTCCCGGCGCTGCCACCCGCGGCCGCCGCGCCGCCGCCGGCGACCATCCCGAGCAGCGCCGCGCCCTGGTTCGGCGCGTTCGCCGCCTGGTTCATGCTCTCGTAGACCTGCTGGATCTTGGCGATCGCCTCGGCGAGGTTCGGTGCGCCCGGGGTCTTGCCGGAAACGAATTCATCCAGCGCCTTGAAATGCTCGTCCACCCGCTTCGCCGGGTCGATCGGCTTGCCGCCCGGCCCTTCGCCGAACGCGGAGCCTAACACGGAGGCGATCTGCGCCTCCTCGATCCCCATCCCCATCTTGGCCAGATTCCGCGGCGATATCGGTCAGTCCCTCGCGCACCTTGCCGGCCTTCTCCGAAGCAACCTCGGCCGGCGGCGGGCGGCTCAACTGGGTCTGCTTGTCGATCGCCACCAGCAGGTCGCGCAGCGGCGAGTCCGGCGCCGAGAGCAGATACAATTCCTGCACCCCCTGTTGGATCGTGCCGAACGGCTTCAACGCCACGTTCGCCAGCAGCCCATCCCACCGGCGCGTATAGTCGTCGAGATAGAGATCGAGCACGTCGTGGCGCAGCTTCGCCAGCGCCTCCGGCCGCCGCCGCCTGCGGCCGGCCCGAGCACCCAGGCCTGCTCGGTGGCCTGCTTGGTCACCTGCGGGATCAGCCGCAGGAACACCTGTGATAGCCCTGCCAGGTGAAGATGCCCGGCATGCCGCTGTCCAGCGGCTTGCCGTCGCGCAAGGCGAACACCCGACCGCCCGCCGGCCCGGCGTTTTCCGCCACCGTCCACTCCGGCAGCCCCTGCACCACCGCGCTGTCGATGATGCGGTATAGAGATAGTCGGCGAACGGCTGGCGGGTGAGGATGGCGCGCACCTCGGCCACCAGCGGCCCGTTCAGCGCCAGCGCCGGCAGCGGGCTTCGCAGCATCGCCGCCACGTCGCCGCTCAGCTCGGCCCGCTCCGTCGCGTTCTCGGGGCCGGCGAAATTGGCGGCGAAATCCGAGTCCATCCAATGCGTGACCAGCCCGCGGTTGAGCGGCCCCTGCCGACCCAGGATCAGATAGACCTTCAGCGCCTGGTACAGGAAACTCGGCTTGTCCAGATTTGCCTGCATCTGGCTTTCCAGCCGCGACCAGCAGCCGCGGCAGCAGCAGCCCGTTCAGCGCCTGCACGTAGGCGGCATCCGCCGCGGTGCGTAGCTTGCGGCCCTGATAGAGGCCGAAGCCTGGCGACCATCGGCGTCGACTCTGACCGCGTTCGGCATAGCCGCCCCGGCATGGTGCGCAGCGTCTGCAAGCGCCGGCAGCACCGCGGTGAGATCGGTATCCTGCGGACCGCGCTTGCAGTAGCGCGGCATACTGCGGTGCGATACAACGCCATCTGCTGGCCCTGGCGCGCGATCACGTCGCGATTGGCGAACCAGCTCACGGTCCAGGCCGCGTCAGCCCGAGCAGCACGATCGCCGGCGATCGCGTAGCGCGCCGATAGTGCACGATCAGCGCTGCCGCCGCTCGACCTTCGGGTCGCGGCTGACCAGCCCCGCCTCGCCGAACACCACCTCGCGCACCAGGCGGGCGAGGAAATAGCTGCGCCCGGCGCCGCTGAACGCGCGCCACCGCCTGGCGCTGCAGGCCGAAGCTGGCCGGCCATCGCGCCGAGCAGTCGGTCGATCGGCGTGCCGTCCTGCGTGCCGCTGGTGAAATACACGCCGCGCAGCAGCGGCCGCGCCTCCAGCCGGCGAGGGCCGGAACACCTCGGTCAGGAACTCGTCGGCGACGTCGCGCAACGAGGCGATCTGCTGCGGGAAGCCGTAGATCAGCCGCCGCCGCCTGCAGGTCGGTCTCCTGCTGCACCCGCTCCAGCATGCGTTCGTTCAGCCGGTCCAGCAGCCGGTCGAACTCGGCGGCGAAGCTCGGCGACCGCGCCGCCCTCGTCCTTGCCGTCGTCCAGCGGCAGGGTCACGCCCCAGACCTGCTCGCGCTCCTCCTTGCCCAGGCTGTCGAAGAACTCGACGAAGCCGGCGACCAGGTCGGCCTTGGTGAACAGCACGTAGACCGGCACCCGCACGCCGAGCTCGTCGTGCAGTTCGCGGATGCGCTTGCGGATCGCGCTGCGCGTGGGCGAGCCGCTCGGCTTCGCACTGGCTGGCGAGATCGGACAGGCTGATCGCGACCAGCACGCCGTTCAGCGGCTGGCGCGCGCGGTGCTTCTTGAGCAGCTTGCAGGAAGCCGAGCCAGGCGGCCGCATCCACCGCGGTGTTGCTGTCCTGCGTGGTGTAGCGCCCGGCGGTATCGATCAGCACCGCCTCGTCGGTGAACCACCAGTCGCAGTTGCGCGTGCCGCCGACGCCGCTGCACCGCCTGCGGCGCCGTGCGTGTCGGCGAGCGGGAAGTTCAGCCCGCAATTGACCAGCGCCGTGGTCTTGCCCGCACCTGGCGGCCCGATGAACATGTACCAGGGCAGCTGGTACAGCGTAGCCGCCGCGACTTGCCGCCGAGCTTGGCGCGCTTCAGCGCCGTCAGCGCCTCCTTCAGCCGCTCCGACAGCAGCGCCAGCTCCTCGGCCGAAGCGGTCGCGGCGTCGGGTTCGCGCTCCTGCTTGGCGACGCCCTCGACCAGCTCCTTCTCCTTTCGTTGCTGCGCGCAGCTCGTGGAGCAGGTTCTCGATCACCCAGCAGCAGCACCAGCGCCACGATGAAGATGATGCGCGCCATCTCGCGAGGCCAGCGGGTGGAACGAGCCGAGCGCCCAGCAGCGGGCCGAAGAACCAGACCAGCAGGCAGCATGATGATCGCGCCAATGAGGGTCTCCGCCCAGAAGCTGCGTGAGGAACCGCCGCGGCCAGGCCATCATGGCAGGTTTGACGTCTTGAGCAGGACGACCTCCGTGCGCCGGTTGCTGTTCGCGCCCGGCGGGCGTTGCGTTGGTGGCGATCGGATCGGCATCACCCTTGCCGACCGCGCGCACCCGCTTCGGGATCCCCGAGCACGCGCGCGCGAGCACGCTCGGCCACCGCGTCGGCGCGCGCCTGCGACAATTGCCAGTTGGACGGGAACTGCACGGTGTGGATCGGCTGGTTGTCGGTGTAGCCGTTGACGATGACGTCGCCCGGCTCGGTCTTCAGCGCATCGCCGATGCGCGCGCAGCAGCGGCAGGTAGCTGGGGTTCAGGGTGGCCGAACCGGAGCCGAACATGTGCGGTTGGTCAGCCGCACCGTGATCGACTGCGGGTCCTCGAACACCTGCACCAGGCCCGGCCTTGA
Source organism: uncultured Pseudomonadota bacterium (assembly GCA_963832525.1). Taxonomy (GTDB): domain Bacteria; phylum Pseudomonadota; class Alphaproteobacteria; order Acetobacterales; family Acetobacteraceae; genus JAJZVS01. Next base: position 2,082,487 of record CAWHUC010000004.1, on the reverse strand, counting down.
TCTCGGGGGCCAGGAACTTGCGCAGCTTCGGCGACTCGCCGGGCTCGCCACCGCGGCTTCCGTCGGCGGCGGTGGCGGCGGCGACCGGCGCCGGCGCGCGGCACCATGATCGCGCCCTTGCGGCGGCAGCGCCGCCAGCTCGGCGATAGGCGAGCTCGGACGCGCCCGACAAGGAGAAGTTGAACAGCACGTAGATCACGCAGGCCGCGCCGCAGCGTCGCCAGCGGCCAGCATCCACATCGGCACGCGCCTGGCCAGCGGCTTGTAGCCGAGGTTCGAGCCCGCGCCAGCGCGGCGACAGGTCGCGCTCGAACTCGCCGCGGCGCTGGCGGATCGTGCGATAGACGCCAATCGCGCAGCTCGGTCAGCGCCGCGATGCCGCGCGGCATCACCCGGTAGCGTCCCTCGAAGCCGAGCGAGGTGCAGAGATACATCAGCTCGACCACTTCCGAGTGCCGGCCGAGGTCCTTCTGCATCTGCTCCAGGATGTCGAAGAAGCGCTCGCCGCCGCTCACCTCGTTATGGAAGATGCTGGTCAGGCTCTGCGCCGCCCAGGAGCTGGTGCTGCCCCAGGGCGTGCTCAGCACCATGTCGTCGATGGTGGCGCACAGCGCGTAGCGGGCGGCACGCAGGCTGCGGGTGTCGAGCCCGGTGGCCAGCGCCCGCTTCTCGAACTCGCGCACCGCTTCGACCATGGCCGCGGCTTGAGTTGTTCCGGATCGGGCGGCGCCCCGCGGCGCGGCGCCGATGCGCACCGCGGCCGCGAGCAGCGGCGCGGCGGCGGCGAGCAGCGGGTTGCGCCGACCGCCGGCACCGCGACCGGTCGCCGCCGGCGCGGCGGCGGGCGCGGCAGCCGCCGTGCCGCGCCGCGCCCGCCGGGCCGCGGCCGGATGATCGTCGCTTCGGAATCGGACGGTTCGGCAAACGGATCGTCGCTCATCGTCGCGCGCCTATCCCCTGATCGCCCAGCACTCGATCTCCAGTCCCGGCACGTCGCCCGCGACGTGGATCGCGATCCCGCCGGAGCGCGCCAGCGCCGCCCAGTAGGGGCTGCTGCGGTCCAGCTCGAAATACGTGGTTCCGGCATAGTACGGCAGCTGCCGCGGCGCCACCGGCAGGGCGCGCACCGCGATCGCCCGGCAAGGCCACGTTGATCAGCTCGCGGATCTGCTCGACCGGGCCGATCTTGACCAGGTTGGGAAAGCCGCGCCGCAGCGCCTCGGCCGGCATCTGCGCCTTGACCGCCAGCACCCAGGTCCCGGTGGCGACCAGAGTGCGGTCGGTGATCGGCCCGACCCGGATGCCGAACTTGCGCTCCTGCAACGGGATCGGCACCGCGGTCTGCTCCAGCACCGCCGACAGCGACTGGCGCAGCGCCGCCATCACCGGGCGGAACGTCGCCTGCAGGTCGTCGTGCCGGTAGGCCGGGAAGGCCGTCGGCCGCTTGCGCGTCTCGGTGAAGGTGGCGAGCTCGCCGGCGAGCGAGACGCAGACCCGGTAGAACGTCTCCGGATGCAACTGCGCCACGGTGTCGGCGAGATGCGTCAGCAGCGGCTCGTAGCGGTTGCACAGCTGCAGCATCAGGTAGTCGGCGATCTCGGCCGCCCCGCGCGTCGCGGTTTCCGACACCCGCCCGGCCAGCGCCTCGGCGCGGTGGTGCAGCAGCCCCTGCAACTGGGTGACGAAGCCCGGCCAGCGCCTGGCGACGCGCTGCTCAGCAGCAGCGGCGGGATGTAGCTCTCGTCGAGCACCACGCTCTTGTCGGCGCGCACCTCGGCGATGCGGGCGAGCCCGATCGCGGCGTACCCCTCGCGCGCCTCGCCCTCGAGCGCGTAGCGCAGCCGCAGCTTGCCGACCGGCACCGTCGCGCTGCCCTGCGTAGCCGGCGTTGCTGTCGGCCGCCTCGTGTTCGGTCGACGGCGAAGCGGGCGACGGTTTCCACCTGCTCGGCGGCGCGCGGTCTCCACCCCGCCGGGCTGGCGGGTCGGCAGCAGCAGGTAGACGATGCTGTTGCGCGCGGTCTCCGGCGAGGTCGAGCGGGCGCGGATGGTCGGCGTCGCCCGGCACGCTGAACGGCGTGCCGTCGGGCAGGATGCCCGCCGCCGTGCGCAGCGCGAACTTGCCGAGGGTGAGCAGGTCGGCATCGAAGTCGAGCTGGGTGAGGCCCCAGGCGAACGGGCGCAGGCCGGCGGTGCTGGTCCGCACCAGCCGCTCCATATAGCGATCCTGCTGCTGCAGGTGCTGCGGCTGGAGGAACAGCCCCTCCGTCCAGACGACCCTGTTCTCCCAGCCCATCGCTACGATCCGGCCGGCGCCGGGGCGGCTTTCACACTCAGCGCGGCCTTGCCGACGGTCAGGGTGACGAGTGTCGTCTTATGCGCGGGGACCGGCGTCGTTGCCCGCCACGTGGCCGTCTGGAAGGCGCCGTAGGCGGCGAAGAAGCCGAGCGCCGTCACTTGCGCGTTCGGCTTGAGGACTACGGTCTTGCTCGCCCCGGGGGCGAGCAGGAACTGGTCGACATGCACGAGATCGGTGCCCAGGGTGGCGGTATCGTGGTTGAACAACTGGAAGAAATCGGCGCCGTCGAACGCGCTGGTGGAAGCAAGCTGGTAGACCCGCACCTGCACCGGGGCACCCTGACCGGTGATGCCGGCGTTGACGTCGGTCGCGGCCTGCATGGTCAGGGTGACCACGGTCGGCGGCGGCGGAGGCGGCGCGCCGCAGCCCGCCACGGCAGCAACCAGCAGGAGCGCCGCGAAGCCTCGAAGCCATCGACCCATTCCGTCCGTTCCCTACCTGCTGTGCGGAGCATCTGCCCCGATTGCCCCGGCCGATGAAAGCGCTTTGTGCTCCGTCCCGCCTCAGAGCTTGCGCATCTGGGCATCGTAGGCGCGGGCGAATTCGCGGCCGAACACCGATTGGAAGTCGTCCTCCGCCTCGCGGGCGATCGTCTTTGTAGGTAGCACAGAACAATTCCCAGGTGCGCGCCTTGCGTGCCGCCGGCAGCATGTTGCCGAGCATGCCGGGCTGCAGCCGCTTCTCCAGCGCCGCCGGCTCGAACCGCTTGAGCAGGCCGAGCAGCGCGGTCTGCACGCCCGCCATCACCGCCATCTCGTGCGCGCGCACGTCGTCGAACGCCTCCGCGCGCGCTGTCGAGCGGCGGCTTGTAGCCGGGGCGGCTCGGCTGCAGCAGGGCGGCGATCGCGTCCTCCGTCGTGACGGAGAATTTGAGCGCGTTGTTGTCGCGCGCGCGCAGCATGGTCTGCTCGACGCGGAATTCGTTCTTGATCGCGGCGCGCGACATCAGCACCTGGCGGATGCCCTTCGACCAGAACCCGGAAGACCGCGCCGGCGGACGCGCAGCGCCGCCTCCGGGTCCGGCCCCAGCGCGAGGCCGGCGGCGCCGGCGCCGTCCAGGAAGGCGGCCAGCAGCCGCGCCGGCATCCGCTGCGGCAGCAATGGGCGCCGCGCTCGCAGGTGCGGGCGCCGCAGGCACCGCGGACACGGACGCCGGCGTCCCCTGGCCGACAGGCGCCCCCTGGCCAACAGGCGCCCCCTGGCCGAACAGGCGCTTGGAGCCCGGGCGCCGCGGCAGCCGGAACAGCCGTGCCGGCCGCAGGGGCGAGGACAGGCGACGACACCGGCGCAACCGCCGGCGGGGCGGTCGGCGGATCGGCAAACGGATCGGCCGACACGACCGCCGGCGGAACCGGCGCCGCAACGGGCGGCGACACCGGGGCCGCGGCAGCCGGGCGCATCGCCGGCACCGCGCCGAACCCCGCAGGCGCCGGCGGCGTATCGCCGAGCAGCGCATCGATATCGAGATCGTCGAAATTCGACACCGGCAGATCGCTTCGGCGCCGTGAACGCCTGCATCGGCGCGTCGACATTGTCCGGCCTGCGACGGCCCCTGCCAGTTGTCGAGCGGGGTGATGCCGCGGAACAGATCGTCGTCGGGATCACGCCCGGCCCGCGATGGCCGTCACCGCCCAGGCCGCGGAGACGCTCGCCCGCGAAGCCGCGGCGATTGTCCGCGCTGCCGCGACGATCGTCGTCGCCCAGCCCGCGATGGTTCTCGTCGGCCAGATCGAACGGGTCGCTGGCCCGCAGCACCGGCGGCGGCGCCGCGATCGGGTGCACGAACCCCGCGCCCGCAGGGGTGAGGCACGCATCGAGCAGGGCGTCCGCACCACCCAACGGGTCCGGCACGACGTCCGCCGGCTCGGCGAGCGGATCGGCGCGCGCCACGCCGCCCGCCACCAGCGGCGCTGTGGCCGGCCAGCGGCGGCGCCGATGCCGAAGCCATCGCCTCGGAAACGGTCAGCAGTACGTCGCCGAAGCGGAACTCGTCGCCGTCGGTCAGCTCCACCTGCCCGTCACGCGGCACCCGCGTGACGGCGCCGTTGACGAACACGCCGTTGGTGCTGAGATCGGTCAGCATGTAGCGCCCGCCGGCCGCGGCGATCATGCAATGCGTCTTGGACAGCTGCCGCTCGGGATCGGCCAGGACCCAGTCATTGCCGGCTGCGCGGCCGATGGATAGAGTCCCGAGCCGCAACGTGCGCGTGGCGCGCTCGCCGGCGCCATGCCCGCCGACCAGGGTCAGGGTCAGCGGCATGGTGCGCCCCCCGCCGGTCCGGACCTGCCGGATCAGCGCTGCCGGCGGCAATGGCGAGGAGGTTTCGATGGCGGACATCACGCTTGCCGAGTTCAACGGACGGGTCTGGCTGGTAGGCGGGGAGACGCATCTGCATGATCTGCTGGGCAACACCCTGCCCAAGGACGTTAGCATCGAACTGATCCAGTGCGAACACCCTTCGGCCATCCGCCAGCTCTGGGTCCAGCACTGCGGCGAGCCCGAGGGCGATGGCATGCCCTGGCATGATCCATCCCGCCATCGTCGCGCGCATCCGTCGCAGCACGTCGGACTACGCGGTCTATTTCGGCGCAGTGGTCGGCCCTGCTCGACCAGGATGCGGTGATGTGATCAACGCGCCGCGGCCCGCGCCCGCGAGGCGCCCGAAGCGCCGGTGGAACTGGCCCAGTACCTCGATCCCGCAGGCCCGCAGGCCATGGCCGACCTGGCGCGGCTGCGCGCCCAACTGATCGAGGACAAGCTGGCGGAGGCCGGCGTCGAGCGCCCGCGCATTATCCGCATCAGACGGAACGTGAGCGACGTGCCCGGGATGGGCAGGAAAGCCAGCGGGTGGACATGGTCATCCGCGCAAGCTGACCGCGCGCGCCGCGCTCGACCGGCGCCGGGGTCAGTTGCCGGGGTCATTTCAGCGAGGCGAGCAACGCGTCGAGGTCGGGCTCGGTGGCGTCCGCGGCGGCAGGCGCCGGCTCCTGCGTTCAGGCTGGCCAGCAGCGCGTCGAGGTCGTCCCCGCCAGCCGCCTCGGCCACCGGAGCCTCGGCCGCGACCGGCGCGGCTTCCTCCGCCGCGGCAGCCTGCGGTTCCGGCTCCTCCGCGGCAGCGACGGACGGTGCCTCGCCGCCGGGGCAGGTTCAGCGCGCCGCGGCTCGGCGGCGGCGCGGCGGTCGGCGCGGCAGCCGGGGGTGATCTTCGGCCGGCGCCCAGAACCCGGCCAGCGGCGTGCCGGCCAGCGAGGCTGAACCCGCCAGCCGGACCTCCGGCCGGCCGCGCAGCGACACCAGCGGCATCACCCGGTAGCTGGCCACCTGCACCGCCTGCCGCTCGGAATACAGCCGCTCGGTGCACGGCAGCGCGACCTGCTCGCCGTCGGGGTCGATGTACGACGTAATAGGCAATGTCGCCGCACGCCCATCACGGTGCCGAGCTTCATCTTGGCGCCCTGCTGGGCCAAGGTTTCGGCCAGCAGCAGCGCCGGCGAGCAGCGCCGGGTGGCCCCACAGCATGCCGGACGAGGCCCTCCTGGCGGGTGAACTCCTCGAAGGCGAAGGCGTCGATCGGGTCGGTCTTCTTGCCGTACGGCATGCGCAGCAGGAAGCGCGGCGCGGCCAGCCCGAGATAGGCGGCGGCCGGCAGCTCCTGCAGCGCGGTCCAGGCATCCTGGATCAGCGGATGCTGCTCGTGGAACGGAGTGCAGCAGCGGGTCCGGGCCGATGCCGGCGACGAACGGCGCGCCGGCGGCGGCGGCGATCTGCGCCATCCGGCCGAGCAGGTCGGCGTGCGGCGGCGCCAGCTCGAAGTCGTAAAGACCGATCACCGCCGACAGCGGCCCCTGATGCGCGTCCAGCGCCGGCTGCTCGACCAGCATGCCGTAGAGGCCGGTGTCCTCCAGCGCATCGGTGGCGGCGAGGTCGGCGGCCAGTTCCTCGGCCGAGACGTCGTACAGCACGATCTCCATGCGCGCGCCGGTCTCGATCCGGCGGACCAGGAACTCGACGCCGCGCCAGATCGCCTCGGCGGTCTGGAAGTCGGGATGGTGCAGCACCCGGCGCATCGCCGCCGACAGCGCCTCGTCGACCCGCGCGATCAGCGCGTCCTGGCGCGGATCGCGGGCGGGCACGATGAACGGGCCGACCAGGCGGCGCAACAGGTCGTCGGCCGAGCTTCCTCCGCGGCCTCGGATCGCCGGGACGGCCGACCAGGCGGGCGAAGTCCGACAGCTTGCGTCGGTCGCGACGGCCGCGCCGCGGGCGCGGCGCGGCGGGGGCGGCACCGGCGCCTCGCCGCCCCAGGACATGCACCTGCTTCGCCGCGCGGTCGAACCCGGCCTTGCTGGCAAGGTTGCGGCGCAGGGTGCGCAGCTGCTTCGAACAGCTCGAGGTTCTCGGCGAGCTGGTCGGGGTGGAAATCGTCGATCGCTGCCGATCTCGACCGTCGATCGGTCGCCGTCCTCGACCAGCGGCAGCGCCGAGCGCTGAGCCTCATCCGCGCCAGCACGTCGTCGAGGTTGTCGACATCGACCTTGATCGGCTTGCGCCTGGCCAGCGCTGCGCCCGTTTCCAGCGTTGCCGGCATTGGCACGGCCGGAGAAATCGCCGAGCAGGGCAAGGCGAAACTTCTGCCCCAAAGCGGCCGGCCGGGGAGCGCCGCCCAGGCGACCGAAACTGACCTCGTATTTCATGCTGGCCCTCCCCGATACGGGACAGATAGTATCACCCCGGACGCGCGGCGCGAAAGCCCCGGGTGATGACAGCGCGGGGACAGCCGAAGCCGAGCGGTGCGATGGCGAAGCGACCGCGGCGGTCGTCCCGCCCGAACACCCGCCGCCCGGACGCCGTGCCGGCACCGCAAGGGAGAATGCGTCGGTGAAGAAAGGCGAGCAGCCGGAACTTTCCGCCCGCTGGTGGAAGTCGAGCCAGCCGGACGGCCTGCGCAGCGCGGGCCGGCTGGAGGACGCGCTCAAGGAGTACGACGCCGCGCGCCGCCGGTTCGAATCCGACAGCGGCGAGCCGCAGGCCGAGGCGGCGTCCGAAGCGCTCGATGCCGTCGCCGCCGCGGCGCGTGCGGTGATCGCCGAGGCCGGCAAGGTCAAGGCCAGTCCCGAGATGGAATGGACGGTCGATGCGCTGAAGAAATTCGACCGCCCAATCGGCGCCGCGCGCAAATGGATCGAGGAGCGCAGCGAAGCGGCCGACGACGGCGAGTTCGGCGATCCCGAGATCTACCACGAATACCTGCTGGTCGCGCTCAAGCGCCTGCGCGGCAGCGGGGAGATGAATTTCGGCATCGTGCTCGGCAAGACGCCCGAAGAGCACCGGCTGGCGCTGCACAAGGGCAAATCGGGCAAGGCGCTGGCCGCCGTGCTGGTGAAGCAGACCGGCCTGCACCAGATGACCTTCGGCATCGCGCGGACCGATGCGAACCGCGGCGACGTCATGGTGCTGGATGTGGAAGGACGGGACCTGCCGGGCCTGGCGAAGAAGGGCACGCGGATGCTGAAGCGGTTCAAGCCGCTGCCGTTCAAGCAATTGAAGCTGTCGCCGGACGACAAGGACCTCGACGACGACGATTCGGAAGACGATGGCTGACCGGCTGCCCCCTTCCCCGCCATGGCGAGGAAGGGGGCCGGCGCTCAGAGATAGTGTTCGGCGAGCGGGGCGAAGCCGTTGAAGCCCTGGCTGGCGTAGGTACTCACGTAGGCACCGGCGGCGAGCAGGCTCACTCGGTCCCCGGCGGTGAGCGCCAGCGGCAGGTGGTAGTTGGCGCGTTCGTACATGATATCGGCGCCGTCGCAGGTGGGCCCGGCGATCGCCACCGGCCCGGTGGCGGTGCCGTCATGCGCGGTGGCGATGCGGTAGCGGATCGCTTCGCCCTCCGTCTCGGCGAGGCCGCCGAAGCGGCCGATGTCGAGATAGACCCAGCGCACCGCATCCTCCCCGCGGCGGCTGGCCAGCACCACTTCGGTGCTGACCACGCCGGCATCGCCGACCACCGAGCGGCCGGGCTCGATCACCATCTCCGGCAGGTTGTTGCCGAAATGGCGGGTCATCGCGCCCATGATGGCGGCGGCGAAATCGTCGATCTCCGGCACCGGCTCGCGATAGCGGGTCGGGAAGCCGCCGCCGAGGTTCATCATGCGCAGGTTCACCCCCGCTTCCATCAGGTCGGTGAACAGCATCGCCACCTTGCCGATCGCGACGTCGTACGCCGCCGTGGTGGTCTGCTGGCTGCCGACGTGGAACGACAGCCCGTAGGGGTCGAGCCCAAGCTCGCCGGCGCGCCGCATCAACGCCCCGGCGTGTTCGATCGTGGTGCCGAACTTGCGCGACAGCGGCCAGTCCGCACCGTCGTTCTCCACCCGGATGCGGCAATAGACGCGCGCGCCGGGGGCGTGGACGGCGAGCTTGTCCAGCTCCTCATCGGAATCGAAGGCGAACAGGCCGACGCCGGCGGCGTGCGCGCGGGCGATGGCGGTACTCTTCTTGATGGTATTGCCGAAGCTGATCGCGTCCGGCCGGGCGCCGGCTTCCAGGCAGGCGTCGATCTCCTCGATGCCGGCAGCGTCGAAGCAACTGCCGAGGCGGACCAGGCGGTCCAGCACCGGGGCGGCCGGGTTGGCCTTCACCGCGTAGTAGATGCGCGCCAGCGGCAGCGCACGGCGCAGCGCGGCGTAATTCGCCTGCACACGGTCCAGGTCGAGCACCAGACACGGCGTTGCCGGCTGGATCCGCGTCAGGAATTGGGCGATTTTCGGGGTCATCGCGCCGCACCTCCCTCCAGTTAGGACGCCCGCCTATGAAGGCGACGGGCGACAGTTGACGAAACGGTCGAACGAACCAGCGACCTTGACGAGTTGCCAGAACGCTTGACGTCGTTGCGTAACCACAGAGGGCCAGAGGCACGTGCGTTGCTGCGTGGGGAAAGCAGATAGGGGGGGTGGGGCCCGGGCGCAAGCTGAAATCGGACCCGCCGGGGGAAAAACTGCGCCGGCGGCCGTCAACCGTGTCACCTTCCCTGCTGTAATACGGTTGCAACTGCCCAGGTGATCTGCGAGGCAGTGGCCACGAGGATCGCTTGCTCATGACGGATATCGACGGCCACACCCCGGCACCCATCGCCCCGACGCGGGAGCCTGCCTCCTGTCCCGACGCACGCCCGGGCGCCGCGTGGCCGGCGGGCGCCGAGCGGCGGCGGCCGGGTCGGGCCACCTACACCAATCCGGCCCTGCTGGCGCTGCTCCGGCAGGGCAGCACGGTGGAGACGCCCGGCGAGTCGGTTGAGGCGCCGGGCGCGCCGACGGAACCGACCGGCGAGCCAGTGGACGCGCTGGCTGCGGCGCGCGGGATTGCGCTCGCCGCGGCGATCGGCACCGCGCTGTGGGCCGCGGTGCTGCTGGCCCTTTGGCTGATCTGGCTGCGCTGAACCCCCGGCCCCGTTCGCGACGGCGCCGGGGGACGGACCAGGGCCATCGCGCGCCCCTCCCGGCGTGTCACCTCTCCCGCTCCGCGGGAGAGGTCGCCGTGCGGAGCACGGCGGGTGAGGGCGCGAGGCACGGGACCCTCACCCGGTTCGCTGCGCGAACCGACCTCTCCCGTAAGCCGCGGGAGAGGTGCAGGTGCCGCCGCCCGCGGCAATTCTCCGGGTCACCTGATTGCCCTCGGAAACAGACGCTCCGACCGCCCCCGCGGCCCGTCGGGGCGTGCCCACGCGTGCCCGCCGATCCCTGCCGCGCGCGGGGGGCGGCCGGTGGGCGCACCTTGCCTCGGGGATCGGGAGGTGGCCCTGTGACCGGCACGGGCGCCACCCCATCATCGAGGCGACCGGCACCAGGAGCGGCCACAGAGGATGGCAACGGACCCCGACGCCCTTCCCGGTCCGGCGCCGCCCGCCCGGCGGGCGCGCCGGGACCTGCGGCGCTGGCAGCGGACCCTGCTCGCCATCGCCGAGTCGCTGACCACCGACCGTGCCTCCATGGCCGCGGCGGGGGCGGCGTTCTACGCGACCCTGGCGCTGTTCCCGGCGATCAGCACCCTGATCTCGCTCTACGGCCTCGCGTTCGACCGCGCGAGCGTGGCGCCGCAGTTGCACTTCCTGGAGGGGCTGCTGCCGGCCCCTGCCTATGCGCTGATCGCGGGGCGGGTGGGGGCGCTGGTGGACCAGCCGCCGGCGCGGTTGGGGGTGGGGCTGGCGATCGCCTCGGCGATCACCTTCTGGAGCGCGAGCGCCGGGACCCGCGCGGTGCTGGGCGCGCTGAACGTGGCCTACGGGGTGACCGAGCGGCGGGGGTTCCTGCGCTTCCAGGCGGTGGCGCTCGGCATGACCTTGGCTGCGATGCTGGTGGCGGTGGGAGGGATCGCCGTGCTGGTGGCACTGCCGGTGGTGGCCGGGTTCCTGGGGCTGGAGGCGCATGTCGCGGCGCTCGTGCACCTGGCGGGGTTCGGGATGCTGGTGGGTTTCGTCGCCGCCTCGGTCGCCGTGCTGTACCGGGTCGGCCCGGCGCGGGGGGAAAGCGCGCGCCGGGTCGTGTGGCCGGGCGTGGCGGTCGCCACGGCGCTGTGGCTGGCGGCGTCGGGCGCGCTGAGCTTCTACGTGGCGCACCTGCCGAGTTTCGGGGCGACCTATGGTCCGCTTGGCGCAGTTGTGGGGGTCATGCTGTGGTTCTACCTCAGCGTGTATGCGGTCCTGGTCGGGGCGGAGGTGAATGCGGTGGTGGGCCAGCCGGGTCCGCAACGCAGTGGCGATCGGTGACGGCGTCCGGTCGGTTCGCGTCCCGGCGAGCGCCGGGCGGAGTCGCGCGGTGCCGTCCGGCGTGGGCGGGGCGGGACGATCCCGGTCGGCGCGCATCGGGAGGTGGGGCGTGACAAGAGTGACGGCAAATTGCCTAGTTCTTAGGCACATCGGGCCGGCGCCGGACACGCTGCGCGGCCGGAACTGCAAGGAAACTGTAGGGAAACCGCGGCGTTGGGGGAGGCGGGAGAAAGATGAGCAAATGGTTGACGGAACGTGCCGGAGTCGGTATACGAGTGTTCAGTAAGGTGCGTGTCTGTGGGGGCATTCGGAATCTGGCGGCCGATCCGGGCGTCAGGTGAGCCGCTGGCCCAATAGTCGTGACGAGAGGCCGAGACCGATGCGGTGTAAATTCATTGCCTGGGCTGCGGTGGCTCTGATCGGGGCGGCTCCGTTTGCGGGAGCCCGGGCGGACGTGCTGTTCAACAACACATCGCAGCCTATCGATCCTACGTATTGCGGCGACGGCCCCAGTTATTGCGGTGGCGACGCGATCGTGACCGGAGGGGCTGGGCCGATCGCCGCATCCTTTTCGACCGGCAGTTCTGCGGTGTCTCTGTCGTACTTGTCGATTTCCGTCATGTTGGAGGCGCTCTCTCCAACCGACCTCGGGTCGATCACGGCGAGTTTGTGGAGCGACAGCGGGGGCAGCGGTCCACTTAGCCAGGTCGCCTCGCTTGGTACCATTCAAGATAGCAGCCTGACGACCAGCTACAGTCTGATTTCGCTATCGCCCTCGGGGAGTTACACGCTCGCCTCGAATGAGATGTACTGGGTTGAACTTTCTTCGGTCGACAGCTCGGCGCTCTGGGGCTATACTGGCACAAGCACAGGTGTCGGCACGCTGAACGAATATAGCTGGAACCAATACGCCAGCCCGCCCGTGGTTACCTTAAATAACGGTGGGGCGACCTATATCATGGATGTTGCGGTTCCTGAGCCCGCATCGCTCGGACTGGTCGCATTTGGTCTGATTGCCCTCCTGGGCGCGCGAAAGCTGCGCGGGGCGCAATCCGGGGCTGGGCCAAAGTCGATCGTCGTTTGATCGTTGCGTGTTGGATTGGCGTCGTTTGTTTATCTGAGGCGGCGACGAAGTTCAGGATGCGGCGCCGGTCCCGAGGTTTGTGGCCCAAGGGTTGACTGACGTTCGTTTTCCTCGATAGGAGGCTCATTTGCCCGGACCAGGACCATGTTTTGTTGCCGGAGTACGGTTGGCGGTCGCCGGGGGCGAAGTGCCGGTCGAGCAATTGCGACAGGGTGATCTCATCGTCACACAGGCCGGGCAAGAGCGCGTCATCGAGCCAATTCTCTGGATCGGCAATCGGCTGCTGGACCTGCCGGCGAATGCGACCCCGCACGACGGAGCCCCGATCCGTATTCTGCGGAATGCGCTCGGCGACGGTGTGCCGCACCGCGACGTTTTGCTGTCCCACGATCATCGGCTCTTTGTCGATGGCAAGCTCATTCCTGCCATGCTGCTGGTCAACGGCATGACCGTCCTGCCCGAGGCTGGCCTGGAATTGGTGCACTATTTCCACGTCGAACTGGAGCGCCACGGCGTCCTTCTGGCAGAAGGCCTGCCGGTGGAAAGCTATCTCGACGAAGCCGGCGATCGCAGCTTCTTTTCCAATGCGGACAGCCCAGCGGCTTTGCACCCGATCCTCGGCGCCAATGGACGCCCGGATGCGGCGCTTCTGGCATGTGCGCCCCTCGCCATGACCGCCGCCGAATCGGAGCCGGCGTGGCGTCGGATCGCGGATCGCGCCCGCACCCTGGGCTTCGCCCCGCCACACTGGGACACGACGTCAGACCCCAGCCTGACCCTGGTCGCCGATGGGCGCAGGATCCAGTCGGTTCTTCAGGACGAATCGCGCTGCGTGTTTGCGCTGCCGGCAGGCGCCCGATCCCTTCGCCTTGCCTCCCGCGCCACGGTCCCGTTCGACCTCGACCGCGCACATGAAGACTGGCGTCCCCTCGGCGTCGGCGTCACGAAGATCATCTATCGCATCGGTGGCGAGCAGATCGAAATCCCGGCCGACAACCCGTCCCTGATCCGCGGCTGGCACGATGCCGAAACGGACGGCGCCACCGTCTGGCGCTGGACCAACGGCGACGCCCACCTGCCCCTGCCGATGCCGATCGGGACCGGTGCCACGCTCGAACTGCATCTCTCCGGTCGGGCCACCTACGCCCTGACGGACCAAGCCGCAGAGGCGACGCGCCGTATCGCGTGACCGCACTTCGACCAACGCAGCAGAAAAAGGGCCGGCAAAATCGGCCCTTTTTCGTGTCTGCCTCATGCAGCCGATCCCGCGGACGGCAACGGAGGAAGGGGCCCGTTCACCCCCAACCCCGAGTTCATCCGCCCGCGTTCACCACCACCGCTCCCTGCCGCCCCGTCAGGTCATCTCCAGCAGCACCCGTCAGGTCGATCTCCAGCAGCACCCGGCGCGCGATCACCGCCGGCACGCGGGTACAGTGCGGCCCATCCCGAAACGCCACGATCCCCACCTGCGCAAGGCGCTTCAAGGTGCGCGACAGGCTCGCCTCCTTCCGCCCCGTCAGCGCGGCGAGTTCGCGCACCGACGCCGGGCGATGCCGGCGAATCGCCTCCAGCACGGCCAGGTTGCCGGGCGAGAGCAGCTTGACCATCGCTTCGGCCGACACCGGCCCCGATCCGGCCACGGCACCGCACGCCGTCGCCTCGCTGTCGAACCACTGTTTCGCCACGCCCTGCGCCGCCCCGGGGTCGCGGACGACGCGCCGGGTCCAGTCGGCAAACGCGCCGAGCGAACCGATCCTATAAGTCGTGCGCGATACCTCGTTCATCATGAAGCTATGGTCTCAAGCCCGATCTACGTTCGTCGCCCGGTGGGCCGGGCAGGATCGCCACCCGCCCCGTAGCCGCCCCCGGCAGCCTCCTACCGGATCAACCCCGTCAGCGGGCTCGACGGATCCGCCCCCATCCGCCGCGGCATCCGCCCGGCCAGATAGGCCAGCCGCCCCGCCTCCACCGCCAGCTTCATTGCGCGCGCCATCCGCACCGGGTCCTTCGCGTGCGCGATCGCCGAGTTCAGCAGCACCGCGTCGCAGCCCAGCTCCATCGCGATCGCCGCGTCCGACGCCGTGCCCACCCCGGCATCGACCAGGAACGGCACCGTCGCCTGCTCCATCATCATGCAGATCATCGCCGGGTTCTGGATCCCCAGCCCCGAGCCGATCGGCGCGCCCAGCGGCATGATCGCCACGCAGCCCATCTCCTCCAGCCGCTTGCGCCGCCACCGGATCGTCGGCGCAATAGACCATCACCTCGAACCCGTCCTTGATCAGCGCCTCCGCCGCCTCGAACGTCGCCGGCATGTCGGGATACAGCAGCGGCGGCGGCCCCAGCACCTCCAGCTTCACCAGGTTCCAGCCGCCCGCCTCGCGCGCCAGGCGCAGGGTGCGCACCGCCTCGTTGGCGGTGTGGCAGCCGGCGGTGTTCGGCAGGTAGGTGATCTCTTCGGGGATCGACGAAATCCTGCAGCATCGGCGCCTTGGGATCGGACAGATTCACCCGCCGCACCGCGACGGTGACGATCTCCGCCCCGCTCGCCGCGATCGCCGCGGCGGTCTCCTCCAGGTCCTTGTACTTGCCGGTGCCGACGATCAGGCGCGAGCGGAAGCGGCGCCCCGCCACCGTCCAGGTGTCGTCCGCCGGACAAGCGTCGCGTCCATACTCAGCCTCCGCCGATGAAATGCACGATTTCCAGCGCGTCGCCGCCGGCCAGCCACGTCTCGGCATAGGTCGAGCGCGGCACGATCTCCTGGTTCCGCTCCACCGCGACCTTGCGCGGGTCGAGCTCAAGGCCGGCCAGCAGCCCGTGAACCGACAGCGGCCCGTCGAAGCTGCGCGCCTCCCCGTTCAAGGTCACATCCAGCACGGTGCGCATGGCCCGACTATGGGACGGCGCCGCCGCAGCGACAAGACCGCGTCGACAACCCGACCCGGGTAGCGACAGACCATGGCAGGGCGACAAGACGCCGGCAGCGGCAGGGCCGAGCCGCCCGCCGTGTTCAGGACGGAGCCCCCTCCACCTCGGCCTGCAACGCCGCGCAGCGCGCCAGCTCCCGGCGCAGCCGGTTCACCCGCCCCGGCAGCAGCCGCCGCATCGCCGGCCACGCAGGCGCGCCGGAATGCGTCCTCCACCGCGTCCGAGACGCGCCGGCGTGGCACCGCATACACCTGCGCCATGCGCTCGGGCGGGATTTGCAACTCCGCCTCGGCGTCATGCCTGGCCGCCGCGCGCTGGAAATACGATGCGACCCTGTTTACGTCCGCTGCCTCCCCGGCCGATGCCCTGCAGGCTCTACGGCACGTCCGGTTGCAAACCCGCTGCACCCCGGCCCTGCGCCGCCGGGGCGATGGGCCTGCCCCGGGCCGCCGGGCGCGGCATGGACCACCGCACCCGCTTGTGCTACCCGGGCACCCATGTCAGACGCCGAATCCCGTCCGCTGATCGCCGTGCTGAACGGCCCGAACATGAACATGCTCGGCCTGCGCCAGCCGCACCTCTACGGCTGCCGCCACGCTCGACGACGTCGAGCAGCTCTGCGCCGAAACCGCGCGAGCAGCTCGGCCTGGCGATCGACTTCCGCCAGACCAACGGCGAGGGCGAGCTGGTCTCCTGGGTGCAGGAATGCCGCGGCCGCGCCGCCGGGATCGTCATCAACCCGGCCGGCTACACCACCACCTCGATCGCGCTGCATGGACGCGCTGCTGGCGGTCGAGCTGCCGGTGATCGAGGTGCACATCACCAACATCCACCGGCGCGAGGAGTTCCGCCAGCATTCCTACGTCTCCAAGGCGGCGGTCGGCGTGATCTGCGGCCTGCGGCATCCAGGGCTACGCGCTGGCGCTGCACCGCCATGGCCGACCTGATCGGAGCCGACGCGAATGAGCCGGGCATGACCGCATCCCGTTCGACCCGGACGCGATCCGCGCGCTCGCCGCGATGCTGACCGAAACCGGCCTGACCGAGATCGAGATCGCCGAGAAGGACAGCCGCATCCGCGTCGTGCGCGCCGCCGGCCGCCGCCGTGGCAGCACCGGCGGCCCGCCGCCGCTGCGCCGCGCCGTCCTGGCGGTCGCCGCTGCAGCCGCCCCGGCCGCCGCCGACGGACGCGCCAGCCATCCCGGCGCGGTGCCTCAGCCCGATGGTCGGCGTCGCCTATCTCTCGCCCGAACCCGGCGCGCCGCCGTTCGTCACCGTCGGCCAGACCGTCGCCGCCGGCCAGACCCTGCTGCTGATCGAGGCGATGAAGACCTTCAACCAGATCAAGGCGCCGAAGGCCGGCACCGTCGGCGCGCATCCTGGTCGCCAACGGCGCGCCGGTCGAGTACGGCGAGGTGCTGATGATCCTGGATAGCCTGAGGCGACCGCCTTGTTCCAGAAGATCCTGATCGCCAACCGCGGCGAGATCGCGCTGCGCATCCAGCGCGCCTGCCGCGAGCTGGGCATCCCGACCGTCGCCGTGCACTCCACCGCCGATGCCGAGGCGATGCATGTGCGCCTGGCCGACGAGAGCGTCTGCATCGGCCCGCCGCCGGCCAAGGACAGCTACCTCAACATCCCGGCCATCCTGTCGGCCGCCGCCATCACCGGCGCCGACGCGATCCATCCCGGCTACGGCTTCCTGTCGGAGAACGCCCGCTTCGCCGAGATGGTGGAGGCGCACGGCCTGACCTTCATCGGCCCGGCGCCCGCGCATATCCGCATGATGGGCGACAAGATCGCCGCCAAGGCCGCGATGGCCGGCGCTCGGCGTGCCGCTGGTGCCGGGCTCGGACGGCGCAGTGCCCGACCTCGCCACGGCGCGCGTGGTCGCCGAGCGGATCGGCTACCCGGTGCTGGTCAAGGCCGCCGCCGGCGGCGGCGGGCGCGGCATGAAGGTGGCGCCGAGCGCCGACGAGCTGGAGGAGGCGTTCCGCATCGCGCGCACCGAGGCGCGCAGCCGCGTTCGGCAACGACGCGGTCTATCTCGAGAAATACCTCGACCGGCCGCGCCATATCGAGCTGCAGGTGCTGGCCGACTGCCCACGGCAACGTGGTGCATTTCGGCGAGCGCGACTGCTCGCTGCAGCGCCGCCACCAGAAGCTGCTGGAGGAAGCCGGCTCGCCGGCGCTCACCGCCGGCGCGCGCGACGCGCTGGGCGCGACCGTCACCGCCGGCGCTGCGCGAGCTCGGCTACCGCAACGCCGGCACGCTGGAGTTCCTGTACCAGGACGGCCAGTTCGCCTTCATCGAGATGAACACGCGGCTGCAGGTCGAGCACCCGGTGACCGAAATGGTCTGCGGCATCGACCTGGTGCGCGAGCAGATCCGCATCGCCGACGGCGCAAGCCCTGGGCTACACGCCAATCGGACATCCATTTCTCCGGCCACGCCATCGAGTGCCGCATCACCGCCGAGGACCCGGACACCTTCGTCCCCACCCCCGGCCGCGTCACCGCGTTCCACGCGCCCGGCGGCCTCGGCGTGCGGGTCGATTCCGCGCTGTACGCCGGCTACGTCGTGCCGCCCTATTACGACAGCATGGTCGCCAAGCTGATCGTGCACGCGCCGACCCGCGCCGAAGCGATCGCCCGCCTGCGCCGCGCGCTGGACGAATTCGCCGTGCTCGGCATCGAGACCACACTCGCCGCTGCACCGCCGCATCGTCGACGACCCAGACTTCCAGACGCGGCGACTACACCATCCACTGGCTGGAGCACTTCGTGGGCGACCCGTCAGGCTGAGCGGGAAGAAACAAGGCCAGGGGCTCTGCCCCCGGACCCCGCCAAGGGCTCGCCCTTGGAACCCTTCCGTTTTCGTTCCGTGCGGGTGGGGGTATCGCGGGTCCGGACCGGGGCTGCCTGGGGCGGGCGGGTTTGGGCAGGGAAAGGGCGCAGCCGCGCCCTTTCCCCGCCCAACCCGCCCGCCCCAGGCAGCCCCGGTCCGGACCCGCGATACCCCCACCCGCACGGAACGAAAGTAGATGGGGTCCAGGGGACGAGTTCCCTGGCGGGGGGTCCAGGGGGGCAGCGCCCCCCTGGCCTTGCTTCCTTCCGCTTCGGCCCCGCCGGGTCGTCGCGTATAACCGCCGTCCGTTGTTCACCTGTGCGAGGACCTGCGTCGCGCGATGATGTATTTCAGCCGCCTCAAGACCGCGCTGATCCTTGGCGCCTGCCTGCTTGGGGCGATCCTTTGCGTTCCCAATCTGGCCTCCGCGCCGGTGCCTTGGCTGCCGTGGCGCACCGTGCATCTCGGGCTCGACCTGCAGGGCGGCAGCTATCTGCTGATGCAGGTCGACATGAAAGCCGTGGTGAAGGAGCGGCTGAACGGGCTGCTCGACGGGGTACGCCAGGCGCTGCGGCACGCTTCTCAGGCGGGGGGTGGCGCCCCGGTGTTCTACCGTGCGCTGGTGGCCGATCCGGCGCAGGACCGGGTGGTGCTGCGGCTGCGCGATCCGGCGCAGACGCAGCGCACGTTGGGCCTACTGCGCCCACTGGTGAGCGTCGATCCCACGACGCGGGTGGCCGATCTCGACATCGCCTCGGAGCCCAATGGCACCATCACCCTGACCCTGTCCCCGGTGGCGCTGCACGATCGCGCGGTGGCCGCGGTGCAGCAGTCGATCGAGATCGTGCGCCGGCGCATCGACGCCACCGGCGTCGTCGATCCCGAGATCACCCGCCAGGGCGACACGCATATCGTGGTGCAGCTTCCCGGCATCGGTGATCCGGATCGGATCAAGCAGTTGCTCGGCGAGACCGCGCACATGACCTTCCAACTGGTCGACGAGCAGGCGACCCCCGGCGTGCCGCCGCCGCCCGGGGTGGAACTGCTGCCGATGCAGGACGATCCGCAGCAGAAGATCGCAGTCTACGACCGGGTAGATGTCGACGGCGGCGATCTGACGAACGCCACGGCGGGCACCGATTCGCAATCCGGCCAATGGGTCGTGAACTTCACCTTCAACTCGGTCGGTGCGCGCCGCTTCGCCGACGTGACGCGCACCCATGTCGGCCGGCGCTTCGCGATCGTGCTCGACGGCAAGGTGCTCAGCGCCCCGGTGATCCGCGAGCCGATCCTGGGCGGATCGGGGCAGATCAGCGGCAGCTTCACCGCCGCCTCGGCGTCGGATCTCGCGCTGCTGCTGCGCGCCGGCGCGCTGCCCGCCCCGCTCACGGTGGTAGAGCAGAACTCGATCGGGCCGGAGCTGGGAGCGGATTCCATCCGCGCCGGGGCGATCGCGCTCGGCGCGGGGTTCCTGCTCGTGATCGGCTTCATGGGGGTGTTCTATGGGCTGTTCGGCTGGTTTGCGAACCTGGCGCTGGTGGTGAACCTGGTGCTGATGCTGGCGATCATGTCGCTGTTGCAAGCCACGCTGACCTTGCCCGGCATGGCAGGCATCCTGCTCACCCTGGGGATGGCGGTCGATGCCAACATCCTCATCAACGAACGCATCCGCGAGGAACAGAAGAACGGCCGCCCGCCGCTGGCGGCGCTGGAGCATGGGTTCCAGCGTGCCTACCGCACCATCTTCGATTCCAACGCAACCACCTTCCTCGCCCACGTGATGCTGTTCATCTTCGGCTCCGGCCCGGTGCGCGGCTTCGCCGTGACCATCACCATCGGCATCGCCACCAGCCTGTTCACCGCCTGGATGCTGACCCGGCTGCTGGTGTCGCGCTGGTATATCGCCGTCCGTCCCCGTCTGCTGCCGGTGTAACCGCCATGTTGTTCTCCCGCCTGCTGCGCCCGCTGTTCCGCCTGGTGCCCGACGGCACCCGCATCCACTTCATGCGCGGCCGGCACATGGGGCTGATCGTCTCGGCGGTGCTGTCCACCGCCTCGATCGTGCTGTTCTTCCATCCCGGGCTGCAGTTCGGGATCGACTTCTCGGGCGGCATCGTGATGCAGGTGAAGACGCCGGGGCCGGCGGATTTCGGCCGCATCCGCGCCGCGCTGACGGCGGAGAAGCTGCCGCAGCAGGGCGTGCAGCGCTTCGGCGCGCCCGACCAGGTGCTGATCCGCCTCGGCGTGCAGCCGACCGCGCAGGCGACCGACGCCGCCGTGACCAAGGTGCGCGCGGCGCTGGCGAAGGCGGTGCCGGGGGCGAAAATCCTGCGCACCAACGCGATTGGCGCCGCCGTCTCGGCGCAGTTGCTGCGCAACGGCATCCTCGCGCTGGTCATCAGCCTGGCGATGATCCTGGTCTATATCTGGTTCCGCTTCGAGTGGGAGTTCGCGGTCGGCGCCGTCGTCACCCTGGTGCTGGATATCACCAAGGCGATCGGCTTCCTGGTGCTGACCCGGTTCGATTTCGATCTGGTGATGGTGGCGGCGATCCTGACCGTGCTCGGCTATTCCACCAACGACAAGGTGGTGGTGTACGACCGGGTGCGGGAGAACCTGCGCAAATACAAGACCATGCCGCTGCGCGACCTGATCGACCTGTCCATCAACGAAACCCTGAACCGCACCCTGGGCACGTCGATGACGGTGTTCCTGGCATCCCTGCCGCTCGCCCTGTTCGGCGGCGAATCGATTTCGGGCTTCGCCTGGGTGATGCTGTTCGGGATCGTGGTCGGCACCTCGTCGTCGATCTTCATCGCCGCGCCGATCCTGCTGTTCCTGGGCGAGCACCGGCTGCGCCGCGACGCCGCCCCGGTGGCCCCGGCAGCCACGCGGTCGAAACCCGCCGTCCGGTAGCCGTCCCGCCAGGGCCACCGTCCCGGACCGGCAATCCCCGGGTACTCTCCCGGCATGGCCGGCCTTGAGCCGGTCACCTGGGCACGAATGGCCCCTACGCCAATGGCCGGCTCAAGGCCGGCCATGACGAGAAGACGGAAGTCGACGGCGTGCGGAAAGCCGGGCCCCGCGGCCCCGGCTGTAGCCCGAGCTAGGACTTGAGTCCCAGACCGGCGAACTTCTTGTTGAACTTCGCCACCTGCCCGCCGGTGTCCATGATCCGCTGCTGGCCGGTCCAGGCCGGGTGCGACTTCGGGTCGATATCCAGGCGAAGCTGGTCGCCCGCCTTGCCGTAGCACGATCGGGTGGTGAACTGGGTGCCATCGGTCATGATGACGGTGATATCGTGATACTCAGGGTGAATGCCCGGTTTCATGCGTCTGTCTCCTGGCGCCTTGGCCGATACCGACCGGCCGCGCAAGCCGCGGCATATAGCCGCAAGCGGCGCGCGACGGAAGGCCTGAAGCGCGTGCCGATGGGTCGGGGCGGGCGAGCAGCGCCAAAGGGCGCAGCTCCCCGGCTTTGCTTGCCCCCACTCAGCCGTCCTCTCGACGCCGGTTCTGGGCCAGTCGCGTGCAGGCCCAGCGTGCCGCCTCCGCCACGACCGGGTCGGGATCGTCGCACAGCCGCACCGCGGTCGGGAGCAGCGCCGGATTGCCGCTGTTGCCGATCGCGACCAGCACGTTGCGCACGAACCGATCCCGCCCGATGCGCTTGATCGGGGAGCCCGCGAAACGGGCCCGGAACGCGGCGTCGTCCAGCGCCGCGAGGTCCGCCAGCGGCGGCGCCGCCAGGTCCGGCCGCGCCTGCAGCTTCGCTTCCCGTCCCGCGTGGGCGAAGCGGTTCCACGGGCAGACCGCCAGGCAGTCGTCGCAGCCGTAGATGCGATTGCCGATCGCCGGGCGCAGCTCGTGCGGGATCGGGCCGCGGTGCTCGATCGTGAGGTAGGAAATGCAGCGGGTCGCATCCAGCCGATAGGGCGCGGGGAAGGCGTCGGTCGGGCAGACGCTCAGGCAGCGTGTGCAGGTTCCGCAGCGGTCCTCGTGCGGCGGATCGGGCGGCAACGCCAGGGTGGTGTAGATCTCGCCCAGGAACAGCCAGGACCCGTGCCGGCGGGAAACCAGGTTCGTGTGCTTGCCCTGCCAGCCCAGCCCTGCGGCCGCGGCCAGCGGTTTTTCCATCACCGGCGCGGTGTCGACGAAGACTTTCACCTCCGCGTCGAAGCGGGCGGCGATGAACTGCGCCAGGTGCTTGAGCTTGCCCTTGAAGACGTCATGGTAGTCGCGGTTGCGCGCGTAGACCGAGATGTTGCCGCGATCGGGCCGGCCCAGGGTGGCGAGCGGGTCGCCTTCGGGTGCGTAGGAAAGGCCGAGCGCGACCACGCTCAGCGCCTCCGGCCACAGCGCACGCGGGTGGCTGCGCTGCGCGGTGCGCTCGGCGAGCCAGCCCATTTCCCCGTGCTGGCCGGCGGCGAGGAAGGCGGCCAGCCGCGTGCGGGCCTCCGACCCCAGCTCGGCGCGGGCAAATCCGACGGCATCGAAGCCGAGCGCCAGCGCCTGGGCGCGGATCCGCGCGCCGGCCAGCCCCCGCAGGTCAGCCCGTCCGGGTATCGGGATCGAGGCCTGCATAGGCTTCGGCCAGCGGCATCTCCACCCCGATTTCCGGCAGTGCCAGCACGTCGTCCCCGGTCACGGTGGAGCGCACCCAGCGCTCGCCGTCGCGCGCGTACACTTCGGCGGCGACCGCATCCTGTTCGAGCAGGATGTAGCGCAGGATGCTGGCATGGGCGGCGTATTCGCGGTTCTTCTCGATCCGGTCGGTGCGGAAGGTGCCGGGGCTCAGCACCTCGACGACGACCACCGGGTCGGTGAGGTCGGTGGCCTGGGGGTGCAGCGGGCCGCAGACCACCATGACGTCGGGATAGCGCACGCTGTGGGCGAGGCGGAGCTTCACACCTTCCACATGCACCCGGCAGGGCGGGCGCAGGCGGCGGCCGAGCGCCAGGACCATATTGGAGACGATCACGTTATGCGCGACCGTTCCGCCGACCATCGCCACCGGCTGGAAACCGTCGAATTCCCAGCGATCTTCCTGCCCGTTCTCCCAGTCCAGGAAATCCGCGACCGTCATCCCGGGCCGGCGCAGCGCGACGTTCATCAGTCCCTCGTTCGATCTCTGTCGACGATGTTCGTGTCCTGCCCCTTACCGTCGCTACGAAGGGCAGCGACGGTAAGGGGCAGGACTTTGAAAGAGCGCGGGTGCCGGTCCTGACCGCCGGCGACGGCACCATGCGTCAGGATCGGGACACTAGCGCATCCCGGCCCGCTCCGCATCAGCCGCGGCCGCGATACGGCGCCACCTCCTGCGGCGGAACCCACACGCCCTCGGGCGGAGCACCGGTCTGGTGGAACACGTCGATCGGCATCCCGCCGCGCGGATACCAATAGGCGCCGATGCGCAGCCAGGCGGGGGTCAGCGCGGCGACCAGCCGCCCGGCGATCGCCATCGTGACCGCCTCGTGGAACGCGCCATGGTTGCGGAACGATCCCAGGTACAGCTTCAGCGACTTGCTCTCCACGATCCACGCGGCGGGGATGTAGTCGATCACGATATGGGCGAAATCCGGCTGGCCGGTCAGCGGGCAGAGCGCGGTGAATTCCGGACAGGTGAAGCGGATCACGTAGGGCCGCCCCGGCGCCGGGTTCGCCACGCGTTCCAAGGTCGCCGCATCCGGACTGGCGGGCAGCGGGCTCGGCCGCCCGAGCTGCGTCAGGCCGGCCAGCGGATCGGCGGCGTGCGGATGGTCGCTCATGCACTCTCCTGCTATGAAAAACAGAAATGAGATTCCACGATTGCGCCCATGTGGAGGATTTTCATCCCCGGTGGCGCGTCGGCGACCCGATGCAGGGCATCTCTCCCGCCCAGCCGGCACGCAGGCGCGCAGCATGCGCGGCGAGGCCGCCGGCGGCGATCGCGGCACGCAGGCCGCGCATCAGGTCCTGATAATAGGCCAGATTGTGCCAGGTCAGCAGCATCGGTCCCAGCATCTCCTTCGCGCGGAACAGATGGTGCAGATAGGCGCGCGAATGGCGTGTACAGGCCGGACAGGCGCAGCCGGGGTCGAGCGGCGCCGGATCGGCGGCGAAGCGGGCGTTGCGCAGGTTCCACACCCCGCGCGAGGTATAGGCGCGCGCGGTACGCCCCGCCCTTGTCGGGATCACGCAGTCGAACAGGTCGATCCCCCGCGCGACCGCGCCCAGGATGTCGTCCGGCGTGCCGACCCCCATCAGGTAGCGCGGCCGGTCGGCGGGCAGCAGCGGCACCGTCGCGTCCAGCACCGAGAACATCGCCGCCTGCCCCTCCCCCACCGCGAGCCCGCCGATCGCGGTGCCGTCGAAACCCATCGCGCCCAGGCCGGCGGCGGAGGCTGCGCGCAATCCGGGATACACGCCGCCCTGGACGATGCCGAACAGCGCGTAACCGGGGCGCGGCACGAACGCCGCCTGCGACCGCGCCGCCCAGCGCAGGGAGAGTTCCATCGAGGCGCGCGCCTGGTCCTCGGTGGCGGGAAACTTCGTGCACTCGTCGAGCACCATGGTGACGGTGGCATCGAGATCGTACTGGATCTGCATCGCCCGCGCCGGGGTCAGCCGCTGCGTCGAGCCGTCGAGATGGGAGCGGAACGTGACGCCCTCGGCGTCGATCCGCCGCAGGGCGGCGAGCGACATCACCTGGAAGCCGCCGGAATCGGTCAGGATCGGGCCCGGCCAGTCCATCATCCGGTGCAGCCCGCCGAGCGCCGCGACCCGCTCGGCACCCGGGCGGAGCATCAGGTGGTAGGTGTTGCCGAGCACCATCTGCGCGCCGGTGGCACGCACCGCGTCGGCCGTCATCGCCTTCACCGTGCCGGCGGTGCCGACCGGCATGAAGGCGGGGGTGTCGATCGGCCCATGCGCGGTGGCGATCCGTCCGGTGCGGGCGGCGCCGTCGGTGGCGAGGGCACGGAAGCCGAAAGCGGGCACGCTCACCCCCCGCCGGCCCCGGGCCGGCGCCGAACGCCGCGCCGATCCGTGACGCGACGGGACTCGACCTCACTGGCTTCCTGCTGATCCTGGAAAGCAACCACGCCCGCCACGCGCTGGTCCGGCACGGCGATCCGCGCACCGAGGCGCAGCGCGGCCAAATGGCGCTGGAGGCTGCGGATCTGGCGCTGGTCGCGGCGATCCTGTGCGCACCGGACGCAGTGCGGGCCGGGGAGATCAGCCGCCGCGATGCTCCGACCGCGGTTTTTGTCCGCCGCATCGGCAAGGCGGAGTATGTCGTAGTCACCGAGCTGCGCCTGAGCGCGCGGACCATCGCCTTCAAGACGATGCTGAAGCGCCCGATCCGCGGTACAAGAAAATAGCCCCGAGGGACCCCCATGCCGGCGCCCGAAGGCACCCCCCAGGAGTTTACGGCCGCAACCGGCCTCAGGGCTGGTCTGCATATTAGGTCCCCGCCCGGGTCGGTTCAAGCAGACACGCATCGCCATAGGAATAAAACCGATATCCGGTTGCAATCGCATGCTCGTAGGCCGCCCGCATCCGCGCCGTACCGGCAAAGGCCGAGACCAGCATGAACAACGTCGACCGCGGCAGGTGAAAATTGGTCAGCAGCCGGTCCACCGCGCGGAACCGGTAGCCGGGCAGGATGAACAGCTCCGTCTCCGCGGCGAAGGGCCGGATGGTGCCGTCCGGGACTGCCGCGGTCTCCAGCAGGCGCAGCGCGGTCGTGCCGACAGCCACCACCCGCCCGCCCGCCGCGCGCGCGGCGTTGATCGCATCCGCGGTCGCGGCGCTGATCTCCCCATGTTCGGCGTGCATGTGGTGGCGGGTCACGTCGGCCTCCCGCACCGGCAGGAAGGTGCCGGCGCCGACATGCAGGGTGAGCGTGGTCCGGCGCACACCGCGCGCGTCCAGTGCGGCCAGCAGCCCGGGGGTGAAATGCAGCCCGGCGGTGGGGGCGGCGACGGCGCCCTCGGTGCGGGCGAACACGGTCTGGTAGTCGGCCGCGTCCGCCGCCGTCGGGCCGTCCGGGCGGGCGATGTAGGGCGGCAGGGCGAGCTGCCCGGCGCGCCGCAGCGCCACAGCGAAATCGGCCCCGGTCGCGCTGAACGCCAGGACCACCCCGCCGTCCGGCGCGACCTCCCGCACGTCGGCGGCGAGGTCCGGGCCGGGCTCCGCGGCGGGCAGCGGCGCGAAGCGCAGCACGTCGCCCGCACGCAGCCGCCGCGCGTTGCGGGCGAGCGCGTGCCAGGTGCCGTCCGCCAGCTCCCGATCGAGCGTGATGCCGATACGCGCCGCCCCGCGCCAGGCGCGGAGCTGGCCCGGGATCACCCGCGTATCGTTGCTGACCAGGATATCCCCCGGCGCGAGCAGGTCGGGCAGGTCGCCCACGATCCGGTCTTCCAGCGTTGCCCCGACCGCCAGCAGCCGCGCCTGCTCGCGCGGGCGGGCCGGATGCTGGGCGATGCGGTCGGGCGGCAAGGTGAAGTCGAACTCGGAGAGATCCATCGGGGTCCGCAGGCTTGCCGGCCGCGCACCGGCCGGGCATGAGCGGCGGAGATGGCCGCAGCCGCGCCGTTGCGCAAGCCGGCATCGGACCGGGCCTGATGCGGGCGGAATGGGCGGGAGCTGAAGAGGGGATGACACTGTCCTTCGAGATCAGACGCTACGCACGCCTGGGCTCCACCAACGACGAGGCGCTCCGCCTGGCCGCCACCGGCGCGCGCGCCGGCACCGTGGTGGTGGCCGCGACGCAGAGCGCCGGCCGCGGCCGGCAGGGCCGGGTGTGGGCCAGCCCGCCGGGCAATCTCCATGCTTCCGTCCTGCTGCGCCCCGGGGTGGGGACGGAGCGGCTGGGGGAGCTCGCCTTCCTCGCCGGGCTGGCGGTGGCCGAGACGGTGGCAGGGCTGCTGCCGCCGGAGCGGCGGGTGAGCCTGAAATGGCCCAACGACGTGCTGGTCGACGGCGCCAAGATCGCCGGCATCCTGATCGAGCAGGCGGGCGACGCCGCGATCCTGGGTATCGGGCTGAACGTCACCCATCGGCCGCCGGCGACGCCCTATCCGGCAACCGCCCTGGCGCTGGCAGGGGCGGAGGTCGAGGTCGAGACGGTATTGCA
This sequence comes from uncultured Pseudomonadota bacterium, assembly GCA_963832525.1. Lineage (GTDB taxonomy): Bacteria > Pseudomonadota > Alphaproteobacteria > Acetobacterales > Acetobacteraceae > JAJZVS01. Next base: position 2,055,389 of record CAWHUC010000004.1, on the reverse strand, counting down.
GCGGCTGCTGGCAGCCCTCGGGGCGGGGCTGACGCTCTGGCAGGCGCACGGATTTGCCGCCATCCGCAGCGCCTGGCTCGCCCGGGCGCATCCGGTGGGCACGCTGCTGCAGGTGCGGCTGGGCGGCAGCGCCGAGACCGGCACGATCGCGGGGCGCTTCGCGGGGATCGATCCGGCCGGGGCGCTGCTGCTGGAGACCGCGGCAGGGCCGCGGCGGATCGTGGCGGGCGAGGTCGCGCGGTAGGGCGACCGCCGCGCCGCCCTGGCCGCCGGCATAACCGCGGAGCTAGCATTCCCCGCAACGGCCGCGTCCGGGGGGGAAAACCATGCGCATCACGACGATCGAGGACCTGCACTGCAACGCCGGCTGGCGCGACTTCTCGTTCCTGAAGATCGGCACCGACACCGGGCTGGTCGGCTGGTCGGAATACATGGAGTTGTACGGCTCGCAGGGGCTTTCCGAGGTGATCCGCCGCCTCGGCGCACGGCTGATCGGCGCCGATCCGCGCCCGGTGGAGCGGCATACCGCCTTCCTGCACGGCGTCACCCGCCAGGCGCCCGGCGGGATCAACCAGCAGGCGATCGCGGCGATCGAGAATGCACTGGTGGACCTGAAGGCGCGCGCGCTCGGCGTGCCGGTCTACGAACTGCTCGGCGGGCCGATCCGCGAGCGGCTGCGGCTCTATTGGTCGCATTGCGGATCGTACCGGGCGTTGTACGGGGAACAGTTCCGCACCTGGACCGGGGCGGCGCCGATCCGCTCGCTCGACGATGTCGCCGCCCAGGGGGCGGAGGTGGCGGCGCGCGGCTTCACGGGCCTGAAGACCAACATCATGCGCCTCGGCGGGCCGGAACCTGGACTGCACATGCCGGGGTTCAACGCGCCCTTTGCGCCGGATCTGCCGGTGGACCGCGGGCTGATCGCGGGGCTGCGCGCGCAGATGGCAGCGTTCGCCCGCGGCGCCGGGCCGGGGGTCGGGCTGCATCTCGATCTCAATTTCAACTTCCGCACCGAGGGCTACATCCGCATCGCGCAGGCACTGGAGGAATTCGACCTGGCGTGGCTGGAAGTGGATTCGTACGATCCCGCGGCATTGGCCGAGATCCGGCGGTGTTCGCGCACCCGCATCGCGTCCTGCGAATCGCTGTTCGGCCGGCGCCAGTTCCGTCCGTTCTTCGAGCACCAGGCGGTCGATGTGGCAATCATCGACGTGCCCTGGAACGGCATCCTGGAATCGATGAAGATCGCGGCGATGGCCGACAGCTTCGAGATCAACGTCGCGCCGCATAATTTCAACGGCCATCTGGGCACGTTGATGAGCGCGCATTTCTGCGCCGCGATCCCGAATTTCCGGGTGATGGAGGTCGATGTGGACGAGGTTCCGTGGAAGGACGCACTGGTCACCACGCCGCCGGTGATCGAGCGCGGGGAACTGCTGCTGCCGAGCGGGATCGGCTGGGGCGCGGAGGTGAACGAGGAGGTGGTGCGGGCGCACCCGCCGGCCGGGCGGGTCTGGTCGTAACGAGACAGCGCCCCCACAGGGCGGCCATGCGGTCCACGTCAGGGGACCACGCTTGCCAGCCGATCGACGCATGGTACGCTTGGTCGCAATCCGCAGATGCGGCGCGCCGATGCGCGTCCCGCGGCAAGCGTATCGGGAGAGAGACATGGTCCGGCAAAAGCAGGGCATCGCGGAGCTCGCGGCCTATTGGCCGATCCTGACCGCGGCGATGGCGGGATGGGCGCTCGACGCCTTCGACTTCACCTTGCTGCTGTTCCTCATTCCGCATCTGAAGGGCGTGTTCGGCGTCGGACTCCCGGCGATGGCTTTCGTGGTCACGGCCACCGGGCTCGCGAAAGTCGTCGGCACGATCGGCTGGGGCATCGCCGTCGACCGGCTCGGCCGCAAGCTGCCGTTCGTCCTGTCGATCGTCTGGTTCTCGATATTCTGCGGCCTGAGCGGGCTGGCCTGGAGCTATGCGTCGCTGCTCGGCTTCCGCATCCTGTTCGGCTTCGGCTTCGGCGGCGAATGGAGCAGTTCCGCCACCTTGCTGATGGAAACGGTGCCTGATCGCCTCAAGGGCCTTGCGTCCGGCATCATGATGCTCGGCTTCGAGGTCGGGTTCCTGGTCGCTGCCCTCGCCTTCCGGCTGATCTTTCCGGTGCTGGGATGGCGCTGGATGCTGGTGCTCGGGATCGTGCCGGCGCTGCTGACCCTGCTGGTGCAGATCGCGGTCAAGGAATCGCCTGTATGGCTCGCCAACCGGCAGGCGCGCACGGCGCGGCCGGCGTTGCGCGTCACCCCTGCCGTCGTGCAGGCCTGGGTGCTGATGGCGTTCCTGAATTTCATGAGCTGGGCGATCTTCGCCCTCTACCCGACGTTCCTCATCACCGTGCGTCACCTGAGCCCGGCCGGCGTGTTTCCATTCGTCGCCACCTATTCCGTCGCCTCGATCATCGGCAAACCGATCGCCGGACGTATCGCCAGCCGGTGGGGCGAGCGGCCAATGCTGGTCACATACCTCCTGATCACGATCCCGTCAGTGCTGCTCTACACGCTCGACGCCAGCCCGTTCGCCATGGTGCTCGGCGCCGTGCTGATGGGGCTGGTCCCCAACAGCATCTTCGGCATCGTGCCGATGTACCTGGCACGCCGCTTCCCGACCGAAACCCGCGGCCTCGGGATCGGCATCGGCTGGGCAATGACCAGCGTCAGCGTCGTCGCGCCTTATCTGATTGCCGTCGTCACACCGGTGTTCGGGCTCGGGATGGCAATGGCGGGCTTCATCGTGGTCGGCGCCGTCGCCTCGACGGTCACCGCAGCCATCGATACCCAGCGCCACCTCGTTCCGCTGGCGGCAGAGTAGCGCCAACCGGGGGAGACTCTGGGCTTGCGTGAGAAAGACCAAAGGGCAGCACTGCCCTCTGACTTTGATTTCTGGATTCCAATGAGCCTGCCGTTGGTATTACTCCGCCGCCTGCGCCAGTCGCGCCTCCGCCGCCTCCGCCCACACCGCCGTATCGTGAAACACCGCGCCCCCCGCCGGCGGCGCCGGGTCGTCGCTGGTCAGCGCATTGATCCCGATCCCGCCCTCGTAGCATTCGCTCGGCCAGACGCTTTCCACCACCAGCACACCCGGCTGTACGCCGTCGAACAGCCGCGCATGCAGCACCACGTCCCCGCGCGCATTGCCGAGCCGCACCCGGCCGCCCTCCGCCACACCAAGCCGCGCCGCATCAGCGGGATGCAGCAGCACCGTCGGCCGGCCTTCGCGCCGGCGGGAACCCGGGGTTTCGGTGAAGCTCGTGTTCAGGAACTGCCGCGCCGGAGCGGTGACCATCCGGAACGGATGCGCCGCGCTGCGTTCGTCGATGATGGCGAAATGATCCGGCAGCTTCGGCATCGCAGCGCCATACGGACCGAGCGCCGCCCAGTCCGGCGCGAACCGGAACCTGCCCCCCGGTTGCGGAAATCCCTCCAGGAAATGCGCCCGCGCGAACGGCTCCGCCGCGTCCACCCAGCGCCGGTCGCGCACCGTTTCCGCATCCGGCCAGCCCGAGGCGCGCAGGGTGGCGTCGATCATCTCCCATTCGCTCATGGCGAAGCCCGGATGCACCGCGCCCAGCCGCGCCGCGAGCGCGTTCACCACCGCGTGATTCGACCGGCATTCCCCCGGCGGCGCGATCAGCTTCGGCCCGATCTGGATGTAGGTGTGGCCGCCGGCCTGGTACAGATCGTCGTGCTCCATGAACATCGTCGCCGGCAGCACGATGTCGGACCAGCGTGCGGTTTCGGTCAGGAACTGTTCGTGGGTGCAGACGAACAGATCCTCGCGCGCGAAGCCCCGCCGCACCAGGTTGCTGTCGGGGCAGACGGCGAGCGGGTTCTGGTTCTGGATGAACAGCGCGTGCACGGCGGGCCCGTCGCCCAGTTCGGCGCGATCACCGGCGAGCACGGCGCCGATCCGGCTCATGTCCATCGCGCGGACGGAGAGATCGCGCACGTCGAGCCCCTCGATCAGGGTCTTGTCCCAGTGATACAGACCGCGGTTGCTCCATAAAGCGCCGCCGCCCTCGTGCGCCCAGGTGCCGGCGACGGTGGCGAGCGATGTCACCGCGTGCAGGTTGGACGCGCCGTTGCGGGAGCGGGAAAAACCGTAGCCCAGCCGGATGTAGCTGCGTTGCGTCGATCCATAGAGCGCCGCGAAGGCCTCGATCTCGGCCACCGACAGCCCGGTGATCGCCGCCGCCCACGCCGGCCCGCGCGACGCGAGATGCGCTTCCAAGGCTTCGGGACAATCGGCGTAGCGCGCCATGTAGTCCCGATCCGCCCAGCCGTCGCGGAAGGCGATGTGCATCAGCGCGCAGGCGAGCGCCCCGTCGGTGCCCGGACGCAGCATCACGTGCAGATCCGCAACCGCGGCCGTGCCGGAACGATACGGATCGACCACGACCAGCTTCGCCCCACGCTCCTTTCGCGCGCGCGTCACATGCGTCATCACGTTGACCTGGGTGGCGACCGGGTTGCCGCCCCAGATCACGATCAGATCGGAGTGCGCCAGCTCGCGCGGATCCGGCCCGCGATAGCCGCCGACACCGGCGAACCACCCCGCCTCGCAGATCGAGGTGCAGATCGTCATTTTCTGCCGCGAATAGCGCATCGCATGGCGCAGCCGGTTGATCCCGTCGCGCTGCACGAGGCCCATGGTGCCGGCGTAATAGAACGGCCAGACCGCCTCCGCCCCGTGCTGCGCCGCCACCGTGCGCAGCGCGTCGGCGGTGCGGTCCAGCGCTTCGTCCCAGGAAATCTCCCGGAACTGGCCCGACCCTTTCGGCCCGATACGCAACAGCGGTCGGGTGAGGCGGCCGGGATGGTGGATGCGCTCGGCGTAGCGGGAAACCTTCGCGCAGATGACGCCCTGCGTGTAGTCGTTGTCCGCCGCGCCGCGCACGGCGCCGATGCGCGCGCCGTCCAGCACCTCCACCTCCAGCGCGCAGGTGGAGGGGCAATCGTGCGGACAGACGGACGCGCGCACCGGCATGGCGGGATCAGCTCCGGTAGTCGGGGCGATCGTTCTCGATCAGCCGCAGCGCCGCGTCCCAGACCATCGCGTAATGCTCGTCGTTCTCCTGGCCGCGGAACTGTTCGGCGGTGTGGCGGCAGACGTCCTCCGGCGGGGTCAGCAGTTCGTGCCCGCCGGCCAGCGCCGCCACCTGCGCGGCGCAGGCGCGTTCCAGCATGTAGGTCATGTGGAACGCTTCCACGATCGAGGTCCCGCCCACCAGCAGCCCGTGGTTCTGCAGCACCATCGCCTTGTGGTCACCGAGATCGGCCACCAGCCGGTCGCGCTCCTCCAGATCGAGCGCGATGCCCTCGTAGCCGTGATAGCCCAGCCGGCCGTAGAATTTCAGCGCGTGCTGGCTGATCGGCAGCAGCCCCTTGGGATGGGCGGAGACGGCGATGCCGGCAGCGGTGTGGGTGTGCACCACGCACAGCAGATCGGGCCGGGCCATGTGGACCGCGGAATGGATCGTGAACCCGGCCGCGTTCACCCGCCGGCTCTGCCCGTCCTCGGCTTCGACGATGTTCCCGTCGAGATCGATCTTCACCAGGTCCGACGCCCGCATCTCATGGAAATTCACGCCGTAGCGGTTGATGAGGAAATGGTGCGCCGGCCCCGGCAGGCGGGCGCTGATATGGGTATAGACGAAATCGGTCCAGCGGTGGTGCGCGACCAGCCGATACAGCGCGGCGAGGTCGCAGCGGATGGCCCACTCCGTGTCGGAGTAGCCGGCGCGGGTGGCCTCGGGGGCGAGCACGTTCATGCGGTGTCTCCGAACGGATGCGGGAGCGCGAGCATCCGACGACGGCGGGGGCGGCGTCAACGTGCGCCGCAGGGCGCATTAGCGGATTGCTAACCCGGACCTGCGATCTGCCGGGCATTCCGTGCCGCTCGGCTCATGCGGACGGAGCCACCCAGAACGGAGACCCCGTATGTCGTCCAGCTTTTCCCTCCGCCCGCTTGCGACGTTGGCCCTCGGCCTTGGGCTCGCGGTTGCCCCGATGGCCCTGGCGCAGGCGGCCAGCCACGTGAAATCCGCCGTCCTGCACGGCTACAAGACCGAGGCCGAGGCGAAGACCGGTTGCACCGGCGACGAGGTCGTCTGGCGCGCCCACGGCAGCAAGGTATTCCACAAGGCGGGGTCGAAGTATTTCGGCAAGACCAAGCGCGGCGCTTTCGTCTGCGAGAAGGCTGCCGAAGCGAAGGGCCTGCACGCCGCGAAATCCTGATCGTGCAACGTTCCGCCGCGACCGGGAGGCCTCCCGGTCGCGGCCTCCGGCCTCAGTACATGTGCTGGCCGCCGTTGATCGACAGCGTGCTGCCGGTAACGAAGCTCGCCTCGTCGGCGGTCAGGAACGCCACGCCGCGGGCGATGTCGTCGGCATGGCCCAGCCTTCCCACCGGGATGCGGGCGACGATCTTGGCCAGCACATCGGCCGGCACCGCGCGCACCATCTCGGTATCGACATAGCCCGGCGCGATCGCGTTCACCGTGATCCCGTAGCGCGCGCCTTCCTGCGCCAAGGCCTTGGTGAAGCCGTGGATGCCCGACTTGGCGGCGGCGTAGTTCACCTGGCCGTACTGCCCGGCCTGGCCGTTGATGCTGCCCACGTTGACGATACGGCCGAACTTGCGCTCCCGCATGCCGTCGAACGTCAGCTTGCACAGGTTGTAGCAGGAACCGAGGTTGGTATCGATCACCGCGTCCCACATCTCGCGCGACATGCGCGCCAAGGTGCCGTCACGGGTGATACCGGCGTTGTTGACCAGGATCTCGATCGGCCCGAAGCGTTCGGTGATTCCGGCCACCCCGGCCCGGCAGGCCTCGAAATCGCCGACGTCGAAACAGACCACGGGGATCCCGGTGGCGGCCCGGAACGCCTCCGCCGCCACTTCGTTGCCGCCGTAGTTGGCGATGACGGTCCGCCCCTGGGCCGCCAGCGCGCGGCTGATCTCCGCGCCGATGCCGCGCGAGCCGCCGGTGACCAATGCCACGCGTGCCATCCTGGAACCCTCCCGCTATGGTTCACGTCGCCCGCAGGCTAGCACCGGCCCGAAGGCGGTGCAGCCCGTAAATCCCCCGGGCAGGCCGGGTGCCGGCAAAAAAAGGAACACGACAGCATGGTCCGGCTCGACGTGATCGTGACCCGCGGCGGCGACGGCGGCGAGACCTCGCTCGGCGACGGCGCCCGGTTGCGCAAGGACGCGCCCAGGATCGAGGCGATCGGCGCGGTCGACGAGGCCAACGCCGCGATCGGCGCGCTGCGCGCCGCGCTGGCCACAGCGGACGCCGCTGCCGATGCCCCCACGGATGCTCCCTTGGCGCGGATCCAGAACGACCTGTTCGACCTCGGCGCCGACCTCGCCGTCCCCGGCGAAGGCGGCGCCCGGCTGCGCATGTCCGCCGCCCCGGTCCTGCGCCTGGAAGCCGAGGTCGCCGCCATGAACGCCGCCCTGCCGCCGCTCACCAGCTTCATCCTCCCCGGCGGCAGCCCCCCGGCGGCGGCGGCGCATCTGGCGCGCACCGTCACCCGCCGCGCCGAACGCGCCGTGGTGCGCCTGGCCGCGGAGGAGCCGGTGACACCGGATGCCCTCCGCTACCTCAACCGCCTGTCGGACCATCTGTTCGTGCTGGCCCGCGTGTTGAACCGCAACGGGGCGGGGGACGTGCTCTGGGTGCCGGGCGCGAATCGGTAGCGGCGGGATACGCAGCGTGGCTCGACACCGGGCTCACGCGCCCCTACATGTGACCAACCAGATGGTCAGGAAGCCGCCATGCCCACCGTCACCCTCGCCGACGCCAAGGTGCATCTGAGCGCCCTCGTGTCCCGCGCGGCCGCCGGCGACCCGGTCTGCATCACCCGCCGCGGCAAGCCTGTCGCCCGTCTCGCCGCCGCCGAAGCTCCGCGCCGCCGGATCGACCCGGCGGCCCTGCGCGCGCTGACGGACGCCATGCCGCTCCAGGCCGAGCCCGCCGGCGCGCTGCTCCGCCGCATGCGCGACGACGCAAGGTATTGACCCTCTATAGGTATTGACCCTCTATCTCGGCACCTCCCTGCTGGTCGCCGCCCTGACCCACGAGGCGGAGACCGCCCGCCTGCAGACCCGGCTCGGCGCGCAGGATCCGGCAGCGCTGGCAATCAGCCCCTGGGTGATCACTGAATTCTCCTCCGCCCTCGCGCTCAAGCTGCGCGCCGGACGGATCGCACCCGCCCATCGGGCCGCAGTGCTCGCCGCCTTCACCCGCCTGATCGCCGACAGCCTGACCGTGCTGCCCGTCGCGGCCGAGGCCTTCCGCACCGCGGCCCGGTTCACCGACCAGGCCGCGCTCGGCCTGCGCGCCGGCGATGCGCTGCACCTCGCGATCTGCGCCGGGGCGGGCGCCACGCTCTGCACCCTGGACCGCCGGCTCGCCGCGGCCGGCCCCGCGGTGGGTGTGGCAACCCAGGTGCCATAGGCACGCCCGGCGTTGTCCGGACTCGGGTGCGGTCTGATATAGAAGCCCCGGACCTCAGGAACGCAGCATGAACGATTTGTTCGGATCGAGCCGCGCTGGCAAGCCGGCCGCCCAGCCCGCACCGCGCGACACGGCCGCGTCGCGACCCGTCGCGCGGGCAGACGCGGACAGCTACTCGGCGAAGGACATCGAGGTCCTCGAAGGGCTCGAACCCGTCCGCCGCCGCCCGGGCATGTATGTCGGCGGCACCGACGAGGCCGCGCTGCACCACCTCGCCGCCGAGCTGCTCGACAACGCCATGGACGAGGCCGTCGCCGGCCACGCCAGCTTCATCGAGATGACCCTGGAGCAAGGCAACTTCCTGACCGTGCGCGACAACGGCCGCGGCATCCCGGTCGATCCGCATCCCAAGTTCAAACACCTCAGCGCCCTGGAAGTGATCCTGACCACCCTGCATTCGGGGGGAAAATTCGGCGGCAAGGCCTACGCGACCTCCGGCGGTCTGCATGGGGTCGGCAGTTCGGTCGTCAATGCGTTGTCGGAACGTCTGGAAGTGGAGGTCGCGCGCGACCGGACCCTCTGGAAGCAGGCCTATGCGCGCGGCAAGCCGCTCGGCAAGCTGGTCAACGCCGGCCCGGTGCAGAACCGCCGCGGCACCACCATCCGCTGCAAGCCCGATCCGGAGATTTTCGGCGCGCTGGCCTTCTCCCCGGCGCGGCTCTATCGGCTGTGCCGCTCCAAAGCCTATCTGTTCCGCGGCGTCGAAATCCGCTGGGCCTGCGATCCCGCCCTGCTCAAATCCACGGCCGATGTCCCCGCGGAGGCGGTGCTGCATTTCCCCGGCGGCCTGCGCGACAGTCTGGAGGAAGACATCGCCGATGCCGCCCGCGTGCTGGCCGCCCCCTGGTCCGGCGAAGCGGACCTGCCCGGGGAGGCCAGCGGCCGGCTGGAATGGGCCGCCGCCTGGCTGGAATCCGCCGACGGCTTCCTCCATTCCTACTGCAACACCGTCCCCACCCCGGAAGGCGGCACGCATGAGGCCGGATTCCGCGCTGCCCTGCTGAAGGGCCTGCGCGCCTGGGGCGAACACCGCGGCAACCGCCGCGCGGCCGCACTCACCGCCGAGGACGTGCTGGGACCGCTCGCGGCCAAGCTGTCGGTCTTCCTGCGCGAGCCGCAGTTCCAGGGCCAGACCAAGGAGAAGCTCACCAGTCCGGACGCCGCACGCCTGGTGGAGACCGCGCTGCGCGACCGGTTCGACCATTTCCTGGCCGGCGATCCGGCGCAGGCGGACAACCTGCTCGCCTTCGCGATCGAGCGCGCCGAGGAACGGCTGCGGCGCAAGGAAAGCAAGGACACCGCCCGCAAATCGCCCACCCGAAGGCTGCGCCTGCCCGGCAAGCTGACGGACTGCACGCGGGAAAACGCCGCCGAGACCGAGATCTTCCTGGTCGAGGGCGATTCCGCCGGCGGCTCGGCCAAGCAGGCGCGCAACCGGGACACCCAGGCCGTGCTGCCGCTGCGCGGGAAGATCCTGAACGTCGCCTCCGCCTCGGCCGACAAGCTGCGCGCCAACCAGGAGCTGAAGGATCTGATCGAGGCGCTCGGCTGCGGCGTCGGCGATCGGTTCGACCGCGCCCGGCTGCGCTACGGCAGGGTCATCATCATGACCGACGCCGACGTGGACGGCGCGCATATCGCCTCCTTGCTGATGACCTTCTTCTACCGCGAGCTGCCGGAACTGGTGCGCCACGGGCATGTCTACCTGGCGCAGCCACCGCTGTACCGCCTGACCCACGGCGGCACGTCGATCTACGCGATGGACGATGCGGACCGGGTACGTAAGGAAAAGCAGCATTTCAAGCCCGGGACCAAGATCGAGGTGAGCCGCTTCAAGGGCCTGGGCGAGATGCCGCCGTCGCAACTGAAGGAAACGACGATGGACCCGGCGCGGCGTACCCTGCTGCGGGTGGTCGCGCCGCCGGAGGACCGGGCGGCGACCAACGCGCTGGTGGAAAGCCTGATGGGCAAGCGCCCGGAATTGCGCTTCCAGTTCATCCAGGAGCGGGCGGGAAGCGTGGCGGAGGTGGACGTGTGACCGGTAGACGTGTGACCGGCCCAGGCCTCGGAGCGCCGATATGGATCCGCTGAGCCTGTTCGGATTGTTCGCGGTCTCGGCGATGCTCGTCTGCTACGCCTGCGAGCAGCGCAGTCCCTGGTTCGTGCTCGGCTTCGCAGGCGCCTGCGCCCTCGGCTCCGTCTACGGATTCCTGCAAGGCGCGTGGCCCTTCGGCCTGGTGGAGGCGATCTGGGCGCTGGTGGCCCTGCGGCGCTGGCGGCATTCCCGGGCAGCGTCGGTCTGAAACCGCCCGCCGGGGCTTTGCCTCCGGGTCCCGGCATGGATAGAAGCATCGCCGAGAGCGGCCGCGTCGCCTCCCCGCCATACGTCACATTTCCCGGGATCGCGCATGACAGTACCCATCGAAACCGACGTCGCCATCGTCGGGGCAGGCCCCGCCGGCCTGTTCGCCGTATTCGAGCTCGGCATGCTGAAACTCACGTCGGTGCTGATCGATGCGCTGGCCGAGCCGGGCGGGCAATGCGCCGCGCTCTATCCGGAAAAGCCGATCTACGACATCCCCGCCCATCCGGCGATCGACGCCGGCGCGCTGATCGACGCGCTGGAGCGCCAGATCGCGCCGTTCGCCCCGCGCCGGCTGCTCGGCGAACGGGTGACGGAACTCGCGGGGACTGCTGGTGTGTTCCGCCTGCGCACCGACCAGGGCAGCGAAGTGCATGCGAAAGCGGTCGTCATCGCCGCCGGCGCCGGCGCTTTCGGCCCCAACCGTCCGCCGCTGCCCGGGCTCGCGGCGTATGAGGCGACCGGCGCGGTGCGCTATCTCGTCCGCGCCCGCGAGAGCCTGCGCGGGCGGCGCGTGGTGATCGCCGGCGGTGGTGATTCCGCGGTCGACTGGGCCCTGGCGCTCAAGGACATCGCGCAGGTCGCGGTGGTGCACCGGCGCCCGCATTTCCGTGCCGCGCCGGAGAGCGCGGCGGCCCTGAAAGCCGCTGCTGCGCAGGGCGAAGTGGAGCTGGTCATTCCCTACCAGCTCGCCGCGCTGCACGGGACCGACGGCACCCTGGCCGCGGTCGAGGTCGCCACGCTTGCCGGCGAGACCCGTACACTGCCGGCCGACGTGCTGCTTGCCTTCTTCGGCCTCGCCGCCGAGCTCGGCCCGATCGCCGGCTGGGGGATCGCGCTCGACCAGCATCGGGTACGCATCGATCCCGCCACCTGCGAAACGAGCGTGCCCGGCGTGTTCGCGATCGGCGACGTGGTCAGCTACCCGGGCAAGCTGAAACTGATCCTGCAGGGCTTCAGCGAGGCCGCGATGGCGGCGCACGCGATCTGGCGCGCCGTGCATCCCGGCCAGGCGCTGCATTTCGAATACTCGACGACGCAGGGCGTGCCGGCCGGCTGACCGGCGCGCGCTAGTCCCGCGGCGGGACGTCCAGTCGCACCACGATCCCCTCCAGCTCCGGCTTCGGCGCCGGATAGCGGCGCATCACCTCCGGATCGTGGCCCGGAACGATATGCGCCGGGCTGGGTGCGGCCTGGCGCAGCAGGTCGTAGCCCTCCAGCATCTGGCCGATATGGAAAGCGGTGGTGAACACCCGTTCCGTTTCCATGTGTTCGTAGTAGTGCGTGACGTCGGAGGCCACCACCACCCAGCCGCGCGCGGTGTACACGCGCAGGAATTGCAGCCCCGCGGAATGGCCGGGCGCGGGATGCAGGGTGATGCCGGGTGCCAGCTCGTGCGGGCCGTTGTACAGATGCACGCGGCGCGCGTAGTTCATCCGCACGATGCCGACCACGTCATCGACCTCGAAGGAATGCGCGAGCTTCGCGTAGCGCATGTAGCGGCCCACCGCGTAATGCAGCTCCGGCTCCTGGAGGTGGAATTCGGCATTCGGGAAACGGTCGAAATTGCCCACGTGGTCGTAGTGCAGATGCGTCAGCACCACGTCCTTCACCGAAGCCGGATCGACGCCGACCAGCCCCAGCGCCTCGACCGGGCAGCGCAGGAACGTCCGGCCGCGCTTCTGCGCCACCGGTTCGGTGAAGCCGGCGTCGATCACCACCGCGCGCCCGGCGCCGATCGCCACCCAGACGAAATAATCCATCGGCATCGGCCCGTCATGCGGATCGCCGCCGATGAAATGATCGGACCGGCGCGCCTCGCGGGTCGCGTAGCGGATCGCATAAAGCTCGTGGATCGGCGGTTCGGACATCAGTTTTCCCCCGGGCATCGGCCTCGTGTGGCCGGTTCGGCGCCGCACACCGACGAGGCCGGGACGCGCGCCACCAGGACTGATCGTCGCAGGAACCGCCGGAGCGGGAAACCCCCGTCACCTCGCGTACACGCAAAAAGAGGCCGGACGGTGCCGGCCCCTTTCCATCACGCGAAGAGCGGTCAGGCGGCGACGCGCGCCGCCTCGCTCGGATCGTTGGCGATCTGGCCGCCAGCCGGAACCGCCGCCTGGGCACCGCCAACCGGAATGCGGCGCGGCTTCAGCGCCTCCGGCACGACGCGCTTCAGACCGACGTGGAGCAGGCCGTTCTGCAGATCGGCGCCCTCGACCACCATATGGTCGGCGAGCACGAACCGCCGCTCGAAGGCACGCCCGGCGATGCCGCGATAGAGCACCTCGCCCTGGCCGGCGTCCTGGGCGACGCGTCCGGTCACGGTGAGCGTGTTGTCCTTCGCCACCAGCTCGATATCGTCCGGCTTGAAGCCCGCCACCGCCATGGTCAGGCGGTAGTTGTCCTCGCCGAGCTTCTCGATGTTGTAGGGCGGATAGCCGGACGCCTCGGCCGAGGCGGCGGCACTGTCCATCAGCCGGGCCATGCGGTCGAAGCCGATGGCGGTACGGAACAGGGGCGCAAAGTCATAGGTCGTCATAGGAAACCTCCTGAACAGAGCAAGGTTCAACATGCGAGCCGCCCGTACGGGCCGACCCGTCTGCAAGCCCCGGAACCCCGATCGGGCGTTCCGGACGCATCCGAGTTAGGCACCGGCCAGGGGGCGTTCAAGAGGCGCCGCGCCGCGCGGCGGCTGGAGGCCCCTCCGCTCAGCCGGCCGCCCGATCCGCCTGCGCGGCCACCGCGTCAAGGGCCGCGGCGATCTCCGGCACGCGCGCCTGCCACCCCGAGCGCGGCACCGCAATCGGCGGCCCGCAGACCACGACGCCACGCCCGAACGGCAGCGGCAGCGCCATGCGGTCCCAGCTTCGCAAGGTCATCCGCCGCGTGGTCTGGGCCGCGCAGGGCAGCACCGGCGCGCCCGACAACGCCGCCAGCGCCGCCACCCCCGGGGCCGAGACGCGGGGCGGTCCCTGCGGTCCATCCGGCGTGATCCCGATCACCGCCCCGCGGGCCAACCAGTCGAGCGACCCCTTCAACCCCGCCACCCCACCGCGGGTGGAAGAGCCCAGCACCACGCCGAGGCCGAACCGGCGCAGGATCGTGCCGAGCAACCGCCCGTCGCGGTGCCGGCTGACCAGCAGGAACACGCGCCGCCCGCGCACCTCGCCCCGCCGGCGTGCCCGCAGCCAGAGCGCGGGCATCAGGGCCAGGCGCTCATGCCAGACCGCGACGATCAGCGCGCCGTCGGCAAGAAAGGGCGCGAGATGCTCCTCGCCCTGCACGCTCCAGCGCGTCGTTCGCAACGCAACGCCAAGATAAAGGCCGAGCAGCCACGCCAGCGCCCGCCGCACCGCCGTCCCGCGCAGCAGCCGCTTCATGCCCGCGCGCACCCCGGCCGCGGCCAGGACCGCGGCATCGGTGGCCAGACAGGCAGGACGGACGCATACTGCACCGGGCGGGTCATAACGGGAGGCGGGCATGACGACCAGAGCGCCGACAGCGATCGTATTCGACACGTTCGGGACGGTCGTGGACTGGCGCGGCAGCCTGATCGCGGACCTGTCCGCCTTCGGCGCCGCCCGCGGGATCGCCGCCGACTGGACCGGGCTCGTGGACGCCTGGCGCGCGGCCTACCACCCCTCCCTGCAACGCGTGCGCAGCGGGGAACTGCCCTGGACCCGGCTCGACGACCTGCACCGCGCCTCGCTCGACCGGCTGGTGGCCGAGTTCCACGTGGCGGGACTGTCGGAAGCGGACCTGCGTCACATCAACCGCGGCTGGCACCGGCTGAACCCGTGGCCCGATTCGGTGCCCGGGCTCGCCCGCCTGAAACGCCGCTTCATCATCGGACCATTGTCGAACGGCAACGTGGCGCTGCTCACCAACATGGCCAAGCACGCAGGCCTGCCGTGGGACATGGTGTTCGGCTCCGACCTGTTCGGCCACTACAAGCCCGATCCGGAAACCTACCTCGGCGTTGCCCGGCTGCTGGAACTCGAACCCGCCCAGGTCATGATGGCCGCCGCCCACAACGGCGACCTGGCCGCAGCCCGAGCCTGCGGCCTGATGACCGCCTTCTTCCCCCGACCCGCGGAATACGGCCCGCACCAGGTGCGCGATTTCAAAGCCGACGCGGAATGGGACATAGTCGCAACGGATATCGAGGACCTCGCCTCCCGCCTCGGCGCCTGATCGCCGCGCGCAAGCAAGGCCCGGACCCGGGACATCTCCTACATACTCGGCAAGAGAATCGCCTGAACGTCCGGGACTTCACCTCTCCCGCAACGCGGGAGAGGTCGCCGTGCGCAGCACGGCGGGTGAGGGCGCGACGCACGGTTCCCTCACCCGGTTCGCTGCCGCGAACCGACCTCTCCCGCAACGCGGGAGAGGTGCAGAAGCAGCCGCCCACGCCGAGGGCCCGGTGCAAGCGATCGCCCCGGGTTCCGAGGGCGAGCCCTTGGCTTGGATCCAGGGAGCAGTGCCCCCCGGCCTTGCTTTCACGCCGCTGGCTTCAGTTCCGTACGGTAGCGCGCCAGCACCTCGGGATCGGGATCGCAGCCGAGCCCCGGCCCTTGCGGCACGGCCACCCGGCCGTTCGTTGCGTCCGTGAAGGGCGCGAACAGGCTTGCTTCCAGGTCGAGGTAGAGCCGTTCGAACTCGGTTTCCGCCGGCAGGCTCGCATTGAGATGCAGCGAGGCCAGATAGCCGGGGCCGAAATAGGCGCAGTGCGGCACCAGCCGCACGCCGAACGCCTCGGCCAGCGCCATGATCTTCCGGGCTTCAGTGATCCCGCCGATCTTGGTGACGCTGGGCTGGGCGATATCGATCGCGCCGGCTTCGAACAGGTGGCGGAAGTCGTGCAGGCCGGCGGCGTTCTCGCCGGCGGCGATGGGGATGCCGGCGCGGCGGACACGGGCGAGGCCGGCATGGTCTTCCGGCGGCCAGACCGGCTCTTCGAGCCAATGGAGGTGGAACGGGCGCAAGATGTCCGCCATGGCGCAAGCGTCCGCCACGCTCCAGGGGCAGTTCGTATCGACCATCAGCGCCACGTCCGCCCCGGCCGCGTCGCGCGCGGCACGCACCGCTGGCTCGGTGATCTCGTGCAGCTTGACGAAGCGGTAGCCGCGCGCGACGGCGGCTGCGGTATTGCGCGCAACGACCGCGGGATCGCCATAGCGCAGCAGGCTCGCGTAGGCGGGAACGCTGGCGCAGCGGTTGCCGCCCAGAAGCTGATACAGCGGCAGGCCGGCGCGCTTGCCGGCGAGATCCCACAGCGCGATATCGACGCCCGAGAGCGCGTACACCACCGGGCCGTTGCGTCCGAACAGGTGCAGCTTCTGGTTCAGGTCGTGCATCAGTCCGGCGATGTCGGTGGCATCGCGGCCGATCAGTTGCGGCGCCACCAGGGTTTCCAGCACGCGCTTCGTCGCGGGCACCACCGCGTGGCCGAACGCCTCGCCCCAGCCGACCAGGCCGTCGTCCGTTTCGATCCGCACCAGCAGGATATCGAGCGTGGTCGACGGGCGGCCGGCGATGAAGCGCGGGCCGCCGCCGTTCTCGTACGGAATGCTGACGGTGATGGGATCTATGGAAACGATCTTCATGATACCTGCGCGACGCTGCTGGTTTCTTCCCCGAGATAGGCCCGCTCCAGCACCTCGGGGGTCAGGCTGGATGTCGCATCGCCTTGCAGCACGATCCGGCCGCGGGCGAGCACGTAGACGCGATCGGCGATCTTCAGCGCCTTCTCGACAAGCTGCTCGACCAGCAGGATGGAGACGCCGCGGTCGCGCATCGCAACGGCGACGTCGAGCACGCGATCGACCAGCACCGGCGACAGGCCGGCCGACGGTTCGTCCAGCATCAACAGCCGCGGCCGGCGCACGATCCCCTGCGCCACCACCAGCATCTGCTGCTGCCCGCCGCTGAGCGAGCCGGCGGCAAGGCCCCGCCGTTCCGCCATTTCGGGAAACGCCGCATAGGCTTCTTCCAGCCGGGCCGCGCGTTCGCCGGGCGGCGCGTTGAAACCGGCGAGCAGCAGGTTCTCGTGCACGCTGAGCGGGGCGAAGACGCGATGGCCTTCCAGCACGTGCACGAGGCCGGCGCGCACCGCCTGCTGCGGTGTCGTGCTGCTGAGATCGGCGCCCGCAAAGCGCACCGTGCCGGCGGTTTTCGCCAACAGCCCGGACAGAGCGGAAAGCAAGGTGCTCTTGCCGGCGCCGTTCGGCCCGAGCAGGGCCACGATCTCGCCAGTGCCGACGGTCATGTCGACGCCCTCCAGCACGCGCAGCTTGCCGTAGCCGGCGGTGATGCCGGAGGCAACGAGCAGTTCCGTCCGCTCAGGCGCCGAGATAGGCATGCACCACCTCCCTGTGCGCGCGGATCTCCGCCGGCGTGCCGGCCGCCAGCACCTGGCCGGTGGCGAGCACGGTCACGGTGTCGCAGATGCCGAACACGAAATCCGCATGGTGCTCGACCAGCAGGACGCCCATGCCGAGCCGGCGCATCTCCGCGATCACCGCACCGAGATGCGCGATCTCGCCGCCCGACAGGCCGGCGGCCGGTTCATCGAGCAGCACGAAGCGCGGACGCATCGCCAGGCACCGGGCGATTTCCAGGAAGCGCTGCTCGCTATGCTGCAGCCGATTGGCCCGCGCCTCCGCCCAGGCGGCGAGCCCCACGGTTTGCAGTGCCGCCTGCGCCTGCGCCCGCAGCGCCCGCTCATCGGTGCGCGGGCGGCCGAATGCCAGCGCCACTTCGCCGAACCCGGCGCGAGCGTGGCGATAGCCGCCGACCATGACATTCTCGATCACGCTGAGCTCGCCCAGGATGCGCGGCGCCTGGAAGGTGCGCGCGATGCCGAGAGCTGCGCGCTCCCGCACCGACGTGCCCGTGATGTCGTGCCCGCCAATCGCAAGCTTCCCGGAATCGGCGCGGTAGAAACCCGAAATGATATTGAGCGCCGTGGTCTTGCCGCTGCCGTTCGGCCCGATCAGCCCATGCACGCTGCCGGCGGCGAGATCAAGGCTGATGCCGTCCAACGCGCGCACGCCGCCGAAGGCGCGTACCACGCCGTCAAGGGCAAGCGTTTCGCGCGCCGGCTCCGACACGCCCGCGGGTCGGGTCGCCGCACGCATCGCCCCCGGGTTCGGCGCGCCCATGCGATCGATCTGCGGCGGCTGGCGGCCGAACCGCTCGATCAGTTCCGCAATGCCGCCCGGGGCGACCAGCACCACCACCAGCAGCAGCGCGGCGTAGGCGAAATTCGCCCACATCACCAGCGGCGCGGCGAACTCCGGCAGCAGGGTGAGCAGCACGGTGCCGAGCAGCGGCCCGACGACCCGCCCGCGCCCGCCGATCAGCACGGCGATGAAGAACAGCACCGACAGATCGAGCGTGAACGCGTCCGGCGTGATGTAGGATTGCACGGTGGCGAACAGCGCGCCGGCCAGCCCGCCCAGCGCGCCGCTCAGCGCGAAGACCAGCAGCTTCACCCGGGCGATCGGGATGCCGGCCAACTCGGCCGCGACATCGGCGTCGCGGATCGCGATCAGCGCCCGGCCCGGATTGCCGGCGGCGATGTTCCACACGAGCCAGGTGGCGACGGCGGCGACCGCGAGCACCAGCGCGTAGAACCCGGCGCTGCTCGCGAACACGCCGTCGAACACCGGCGCGGGCAGACCGACACCGCCGCCGGTCAGCCCGCCCCAGGCCAGCGCGACCTGGGTCACGATGATGGCGAAGCCGAGCGTCGTCATCGCGAAATAGAAATGCTTCAGCCGCAGCGCCGGCAGCCCGACCAGCACCCCGGCGATCAGGCCGACGACGCCGGCGGCAGCCAGCCCGACGAACGGATCGACGCCGAGCTTGTCGACCAGGATGCTCGCGGTATAGGCGCCGACGGCCAGCAGCCCGACGTAGCCGACCGCCAGCATCCCGCCATAGCCGACCACGAGGTTGAGCCCGGAGACCAGTACCCAATAGGTCGCCGCCAGGGTGGCGATGTGCACCCAGTAGTCGTTGACGAACAGCGGCAAGGTGGACAGCAGCACGGCACCGGCGACGATGCCGAGCAGCGGCCGCCACACCGACGGCGGCGCCTTGGCCGGTTCGGCCGCGATGCCCGCGGCCGGAAGGGACATTTGCGCCTCAGACACGTCGCGGCTCCGCGGCTCCGAACAGCCCACGCGGCATCACCAGCAGGATGGCGATGAACACCGTGAAGGCCACCACGCTCACCCAGTCGCCGCCGAACAGGTAGTTGGCGATCTGCTGGATGATGCCGAGCGCAAGCCCGCCCACCAGCGCGCCGCGGTTGCTGCCGAGGCCGCCGATCGCGATCGGGATGAAGCCGTAGAACGTCAGCGACATGCCGTTGGCGAAGAACGCCAGCAGCAGCTCGCCGCCGACGAAGCCGGCGAAGGCGCCGACGACGCCGGACAGGATGTAGCTCAACACCCGCATCCGCCGCTCAGGAATGCCGAGGGCGCGCGCCGCGCCGCTGTCCTCGGAGATCGCGAGGAAGGCGCGGCCGATCAGCGTGTGGTGGTAGAACCATTCCAGGGCGAACACGACCGCGACGCAGGCGAGCGGCGGCAGCCAGTATTCCTCGGACGCGAGCCCCTGGCCGATGCCGAGCAGGGTCGGGAACGGGCGCGGCTCGGTGCCCCACCAGATCGCCACCACCTGCTGGAGCATCAGCGCCACCGCGAGCGTGCTCAGCACGTAAAGATGCTGGTCGATGCTGCGCAGCACCGGGCGCACCGCGATCCGCTCGGTCAGCCAGCCGAACGCGCCGCCCACCGCCAGCGCGGCCAGCAGGCCGAGCGGGATCGGCCAGCCGAGCACGCTGATGAAGAAGGCGCCGAACACCGAACCCAGCATGCCGAGCATGCCGGCGGTGAAGCTCATCACCTTCGAGGTCGAATACATGACGTTGTACGCGAGGCCGATCATCGCGTACACGGAACCGATGGCGATGCCGGCCACTAGGATATCGGCAATCATGACGTCCCTGCTCCGCGCGGCATCGCCACCCCCCGCCTCAGTAGCCCGGCGCCAGCGCGTAGGCGCCGTTGCGGAACGAGTTCGCCGCGTTCATGACGATCTCCCCGGTCGGGTAGCCGTTGTGGTCGGTCGCCGTGTAGCTGTAGTCGCCGTAGATGCCGGGATAGGATTTCAGCGCCTGCCAGGCGCCGCGGATCGCCTCCGGCTTCGCCGAGCCCCCGTGCGCGACCGCGTATTTGATGAGCTGGACGGAATCGTAGCCGCAAGCGACCCACCAGAGCGTGGTGTCGGACAGCTTCACCTTGCCGGCCAGATGGGCCAGGAACTGCTGCGTACGTGCCGGCAGCTTGCCGTCGGCGGCGTAGCTCGTCGAGCGGTAACCGACGATATAAACCTTGTTCCAGTACTCGGGCTTCTTCAGCAGCGACTTCACGCTGCCGGTGCCCATCGCCGGGTGGCCCACCATCGCCACATCCCAGCCGAGATCGCCGCGGGTGTTCATCAGCCGCGCGTTGAGCCCGCCGGAATCCGACCACACCAGCATCGCCTCGGCGTGCGAATCCCGCGCCTTCTGCAGGTTGGCGGTGACGTCGGTCTGGTTGGCGTCGATCAGGGTGGAGTAGGTCACATCGGCGCCGGCCTTCTTCAACTCGGCGACCGCAAGCTGCATGGTCGCCGTGCCGTAGCCGGTGGCGTCGCCGATCACTGCGACCCGCTTCGCCTTCAGCACGTCGAGCACGTAGTGCTGCGCCGCCTGGGTCCACTGCTGGTTGGACGGCAACTGGCGGAAGAAATAGGGATACTTCTTCGCATCGATCAGTTGGTCGAGCACGCCATAGACGAGGCTCGGCACCTTGTAGCGCGCGGTGACCGGCTCGGTGGCCAGGCTCTCGCCGGAATTGGTCGGACCGAGCAGGACGTCGATCTTGTCCTGGTTGATCACCGCCAGCACGTCGTTCACGGCCTTGGTGGGATCGCCCTGGGTGTCGCGGGTGATGAGCTCGAGGTGCCGGCCGCCGATGCCGCCGGCCTTGTTCACCTCGTCGACGCCGAAGCGGATGCCGCGGTCGAAGCCGATGCCGGGGGAGGAATTCGCGCCGGTCAGCGCGACCAGCCAGCCGATGCGGATCGGCTTGGGCGCGGCCAGGACCGGGCGCGCGGCCGCGAGCGCGGCGCCCGCAACACCGGCCGCCAGGACGGCGCGCCGCGGTACAGTTGTATCGACCATCACGTTCACTCCCGTTCGAACATCTGGGGAACAGACCGGTCCATGAGCGGACCGCGCTCCATCACGGCGCGGGTTATTCGGGGCTCGTCCCATGATGTCAAATGAGCTATGCGACTATCCAGATAACCCGAAGGTTATGATGTTACGTCCACGTCAGATCGAGATGGTGCGCGCGGTCATGGAACTCGGCAGCGTGACGGAAGCCGCGCGCCGCATGCACGTCTCCCAGCCCGCGGTGAGCAAGATGCTCCAGCAGGCGGAGGCCCAATTCGGCTTCCGCCTGTTCGTGCGCGAGCACGGGCGCCTGCGCCCGACCGCCGAGGCCCGCGCCCTGCTGCCGGAAATCCGCAAGACCGTCGCCGCGATCGAGGATCTGCACCGGCTGGGCGAGGACCTGCGGGAGACGCGCACCGGCGCGCTCGGGATCGCGGCCACCACGTCACTCGCCAACGGGCTGCTGGCGCAGGCGATCCGGCGCTTCCGCGACGACCGCCCGCGGGTCCGCCTGGCGCTGCATTCGCTGCTCAACCATGAGGTGGTGGAAATGGTGGCCGAGCAGCGGGTGGACCTCGGCCTCGTGCTGATCCCGGCGGAAGAATCCGCCACCCTGGCACGTGACCTCTGCGCCGCCGATCTCGTCTGCGTCGTCCCGCCCGGCCACCCGCTGCTCCGCCGCGGCCGGGCCGGGCCGGCGGAGCTGTCGCACTGGCCGCTCATTTCGTTCGCCCAGCATCTGCCGATCGGCGCGCTGATCGAGGCGGCGTTCCGCAGCCGCAACCTGCGCCGGACCATCGCGGTGGCGGTGACCCAGTCCGCCACGGCGTGCAGCCTGGTGCGCGACGGCGTCGGCGTTGCCGTGGTGGACGCGTTCGCGGTGACCGATCCGCCGGCGGACGGCCTGGCCGTCGTCGCGTTCGAGCCGGGGACCCGCATCGTCGCGCGCCTGCTGCGGGCGCGGCACCGGCCGTTGTCGCGCATCGCCCAGGCGTTCGTCGGCGTGCTGGACCAGGTTGTGGCGGAAGGCATCGCCGGGGGACGCATTCACACGCCGCCGCAGGCCGGCGCCGGACCGGGCTGGGCGGGGGACGATCAGCCGGTTCGGGCCTGACCGCCGCGCCGGCCGAGCCGTGTACGGTAACCGATCCGCAACCAATAGACCGCTAGGGAAACAGCCTGAATCCGAGAGATCGCGGAACCATGGCAGCTCGACGGGGCGGGGCGCGGATCGCGACGGGGCCAGGGCAGCGGCCAAGGCGGCGGGACCGCCGGCAGCCGGCCGGCACGTGCCGCGGCCGGTGCGTTCGGGCCAAATGCGACTGCCCTGACGGAGCATGGGATGAGCCTGGGCATACTGTGGCGGTTCGGATACACTGGGCCATGCTATCGGTGCGGCTGCTACGCCGGATGGGGCAGCGGCGGCCGCGCCGTGGCCGCGGGTTCGGCAGTGGTGGTCCGGCCGCAGCGAAGGTACCGTGCAACCGACCTGACGTGCGACTGCCGCCTTCACATGAACCTCGCGAGATGCCCGCATGGCGTTCATCGTCGTCGTTGACGACTCCCTGGCGAACCTGGCGATCTATTCGCGCCTGGCCGCCTCCGTGGAGCCCACGGTCAGTGTGTGCACCTTCACCGATCCGTTGCGCGCGCTCGACTGGCTTGCCGCGAACACCGCCGATCTGGTGATCACCGACTACATGATGCCGGCGCTGCACGGCGCCGAACTCACCCGCCGGATCCGCAGCCTGCCGTCCGTCAGCGACGTGCCGGTGATCGTCGTGACCGCCTATGCCGACCGCGATTTCCGGCTCGAGGCGTATGAGGCGGGAGCGAGCGATTTCGTCCAGAGCCCGATCGACCACTCCGAGTTCCGGATGCGGGTGCGCAACCTGCTGCTGCTCGGCGGCCACCAGCGGCTGATCCGCGACCGCGCCCGGGCGCTCGAACAGGAGCTGAAGCAGACCGAGGAATCGCGCGACCAGGTGCTGCGCGACAGCCGCGAGCGCCTGGCGCAGGTGATCGACACCATCCCTGCCATGATCAGCGCGAGCGACGCGGACGGCCGCTGCATCTTCGTCAATGCCTATCGCGCTGCGCTGCTCGGCGACCGCGCCGGCCACCCGAGCGAGGACGAGGAAAGCGTCCGGCTGGACCGGCTGGTACTCGCCTCGGGCCGGCCGCTGCCGGCGTTCGAGGAAGACGTCATCCTGCTGAACGAGGAGATCCGTACCTTCCTCACCACCAAGTCGCCGCTGCGCGAGGCCGGCGGCCAGGTGGTCGGCGTCCTCAGCATGTCGCTCGACATTTCGGACCGCAAGCGATCCGAGGCGCAGCTCGCGTTCCAGGCGAAGCATGACTACCTGACGTCGCTGCCGAATCGGTCCTATCTCTTCCATCGCCTGGGTCAGCAACTCGCCGCCGGCCCCGATGCCGGCCAGTCCCTGCTGGCGCTGCATTTCATCGACCTCGACCGCTTCAAATGCATCAACGACGGCCTTGGCCACCACGTCGGCGACTGCCTGCTGAAGGCGGTGGCGCACCGGCTGCAGGAGGCGGTGCGCAGCAGCGACATGGTGGCCCGCCTGGGCGGCGACGAATTCGCGATCCTGCAGAGCGACGCGGCGAGCCTCGCCGATGTCACCCAGCTCGCCGAGCGGCTCAACCAGTTGCTGCTGAAGCCGTTCGTGATCGACGGGCGGGAGATCGTCATCAGCGCCAGCATCGGGGTGACGGTCCATCCGGGCGACGGCGACGGTCCGGAGGAACTGCTGCGCAACGCCGACCTCGCGATGTACCGGATCAAGGCCAGCGGGCGGAACGGCTTCCAGTTCTTCGCCCAGGACATGTTGGCGCGCGCCCGCGCCGAGGTCCAGTTGCAAGCCGCGCTGCGCGGAGCGCTGGCGCGGGACGAGTTCGCGTTGCAGTTCCAGCCGCAGATCGATCTGCGCACCGGGCGCATCGCCGGTACCGAGGCGCTGATCCGCTGGCGGCGCGGGCCGGGGGAACTGCTGGCGCCGGCCGAGTTCCTCCCGGTCGCCGCCGAAAGCGGCCTGATGGCCGAGATCGACGACTGGGTACTGCACGCTGCCTGCCACGAAGCCCGACGCTGGCTCGACCGGGACGGCGTCGGGCTGCGCATTTCGGTGAACGTCTCCGTCCTGCATGCGCGCACCGGCGGCTTGCAGAGCCGGGTGGCCCGCGCGCTGCAGCAATCCGGCCTGCCGCCCGCGCTCCTGGAACTCGAGCTCACCGAGGGCGTCCTGCTGCAGGACGCCAACCACGCCGCGGAAGACATCGACGCCCTGCACCGGCTCGGCGTGCGAATCTCGATCGACGATTTCGGCACCGGCTTCTCCTCCCTCGGCCGCCTCGCCAGTCTGCGGGTGGACCGGCTGAAGATCGACAAATCCTTCATCGAGACGCTGGATGATCCCAACAGCCTGGCGATCGTCCGCGCGGTCGTGAGCCTCGGCAGGGCGCTCAGGATCGAGGTGGTCGCAGAGGGGGTGGAAACAGCCGCACAGCTCGAACAGGTCCGGGAGGCCGGCTGCGACGCGGTGCAGGGATTCCATACCGGCCGCCCGGTCGGCAGCGAAGAGTTCGCCCGCCTGCTCGCACGCGACACGGCGCTGGTTCCGGCCGGGAGCACCTGACCCATGCGTCGGATCACGGACGACGCGGCCGGGAAGGCCGGGACGCCCCGCCTCGCTCCCTGGCGCGAGCGCGCACGCCTGATCGTCGCCAGCGGCGACGCGGGAATGACCATGAACCGCCTGATCGCCGGACTGCTGGTGCTGGCGTTCAATTCGTGGGCCCTCCCGGGGGGACGCCGCGAGGGGGCGCCAATCCTGTCGGCGGTCCTCTATCTTCTGCTCGGCCTCGCGGTCGCGGCACATCTCGCGTTCCGCCCGCGCCCCTCGGCACCGCGCCGCGCCGCGGCACTGCTGCTCGATATGGCCTCGGTCTCCTACGAGCTGCACCTTGGCGACGGTGCCACCGCCTGGCTGCTGCCGGGATATCTCTGGACGGTGTTCGGCAACGGGTTCCGCTTCGGCCCGCGCTTCCTGCTCGCCGCCATGGGCTGCTCGATCGTCGGCTTCGGCACGGTCGCGGCCGTGACGCCGTTCTGGAGCAGCCAGCCGTCGCTGGTCACCGGCGTGATCATCGGCCTCATCATCCTGCCGCTGTATGCGCTGGCGCTGATCCGGCGTCTGTCGGCGGCGCGGCACCAGGCCGAGTTGGCGAGCCGCGCCAAGTCGCTGTTCCTCGCCAGCGTCAGCCACGAGCTGCGGACGCCGCTCAATGCGATCATCGGCATGGGCGCGTTGCTGGAAGGCAGTCCGCTCGATCCCGGCCAGGCGGAAATGAGCGGGACCATCATGACCGCCGCGCGCAGCCTGCTGCGGCTGATCGACGGCATCCTCGACCTGTCACGGATCGAGGCGGAGCGGATGCCGGTCGCGCAGGTCGATTTCGACCTGGTCCGCGAATTCAGCGAAATCCGTACCATCTTCCTGGCGCAGGCCCGCCAGAAAGGCCTGCGGCTCTATCTGCACGTGACCCCGCGCACGCCCCTGCTGCTGCGCGGGGACGCGAGCCGGCTGCACGAGATCATGCTGAACCTCGTCGGCAACGCGCTGAAATTCACCGACGCCGGCAGCATCACCATCGCGGTGGACGCGAGCCCGCCGGCGGACGGCGCGGCGCGGCTCGCCATCGAGGTGACCGACACCGGCATCGGCATCGCGCCGGAGGCGCAGGCGCGCATCTTCGAGAATTTCACCCAGGCCGACGAGACGATCCTCAACCGCTACGGCGGCACCGGCCTCGGCCTCGGGATCACGCGGAAATTCGTCGAGCTGCTGGGCGGCCAGATCGCGGTACGTAGCACGCCGGGCGCCGGCAGCACCTTCCGGGTCGAGCTTCCCTTCGCGCTGCGGCCGGAAGCGCCGCTGGCCACCAGCGGGGACATCGTCCTGCGCGCCTTCGTGCCCGGGGCGCACACCGGCACCATCGCGCCGCTGCTCGGCCGGCTGCGCCAGGCCGGGGTGCTGATCGAACGCATCGACGCCTGGCCGCCCGGGCTGTTTCCGCCGGACGCGACGCCGCCGGCGACGCAAGCCGCGCCGGACCCGGCCGGCGGCCCGCCCGCCGCGCCTTCATGGCAGGGCGGATGCGTGGTGGCCTTTGCCGCGCTCGATCCGGGCGCCGATGCAGGTTTCCCGCAGCTCCATGCGGCGGGAGCGCTGGCCTTCGTCGCCGTCGGGGGCACCCCGCTCGACGGGCTGCCGCCACCCGCCTGGCAACGCACATTCCTCACCCTGCTCCCGACCGTCGCGACCGACGCGCAGCTCGCCGCGCTGCTCCATCTCCTGCACGGCATGCAGGGGCGGCCGGCCGGCAACGAGGAGCCGCCCTGCCCGACGGCGCACGAGAGCTTCCACGTACTGGTTGCCGACGACAATGCGGTGAACCGGCGGGTCCTGCTGAAAATCCTCAGTGCCTCCGGACACACCGTCGTTGCCGTCAGCGACGGCGAGCAGGCGCTCGACGCCCTGGCCGAGCAGGCGTTCGACATCGCCCTGTTCGACGTCAACATGCCGAAGGTCGATGGGATCGAGGCGACGAAAATATACCGCATGGCCTCCCTCGGCCGGGTCTCGGTGCCGATCATCGCGCTGACCGCCGACGCCACGCCGCAGAACCGCACCCGCTGCCTGGAGGCGGGCATGCGGGACTGCCTCGTCAAGCCGGTGGAGCCGGCGAAGCTGCTCGCCATACTGGACGAGGCGGTCGCAGCGGCACGCCGGGAGGTGCCGCTCGCCTGGCGCCCGGCCGGCAGCACCGCCCCGTGGCAGGCACCGCCCGCAGCAGCGGCGCCGGCGCTCGACGGCGCGGTGCTCGACAGCCTGCAGGCCCTGGGCGGGGATGAGTTCATCGTCGAACTCGGCGGCAGTTTCTGCGCCGAGGCGCGCGTCAGGCTCGATGCGCTGCGCGCGGCCGCCGCCGCCGGCGATGCGCAGGAGTTCCGCGCGCAGGCGCATGGGCTGCGCAGCATCGCCGCCAATGTGGGGGCAGGGCCACTCGGCGAGCTCTGCCTGCCGTATCAGACGGTGTCCGCCGCCGAACTGCGCGACGAGGGAGCGGCCTACGTGGCCCGCGTCGCCGCGGAACTGGAGCGGGTGGAGACAGCGCTCGGCCGGTACGGCACCGTCCGGCAAACGCCCGCAGCCTCGCACGCCCGCCGCCCGGCACCCCGGGCCGGAAACGGCTCCGGACCGCAACCGGCCGCCTGATCCGCGTACATACCGCCCCCCATACCGTGCCCCGGGGGAGACGGGTTGATCGGTACGTCGCTCCGGGAACCTGGATATGGCCCGCAAGACCATGGCCCGTGGACGCCACGGCTGGCAGACGTCCCCACGCAGATATCCCCCCAGGCAGGCACCGGGCGGGCGGCACCTCGGAGAGGTGCCGCCCGCCCGGGGCGGTGGTTTCAGACACCGGCTGCCTGCTTTTCGGCGATCCTGCTGCTCTGCGCCCGGTCCTGCGCCCCGGCGATGCGGCCCATCCGGCGCAGATCCTGCTCGGACAGGCTGAGCGCGGTGTCCACCCAGAGATCGGTCACATCGAGCAGTTCGTCGAGCGTGACCGGGTTGACCCGCCGGCGCACCTTGTAGATGGCGGACTGGGCACGCAGGCGCGAGCGGTTGCGCGCGATATAGTCCCGCACGGCCCGTTCGCCCTCGCCTTCCTCCGCCAGCACGTCCACCACGCCGAGCGCATGCATCTCCGCCGCGGTGTACAGGCGCCCGCTCAGGATCATTTCCTCCGCCTTGGCCGCACCGATGCGGCGGGAGAGGAAGCTGTAGGCGCCCATGCCGGGGAACAGGTTGAACAGGATTTCCGGCAGGCCGAATTTCGCCTGCCGCTCGGCCACCATCACGTCGCAGGACAGCGGCGCCTCCAGCCCGCCGCCGAGCGCATCGCCCTGGATCAGCGCGATCGTGACAACACCGTGACCGTAGCCGGTGTAGTTGGCATACCCCGAGATGACGCAGGCATGGGCATAGCGGCGCAGCCCGTCGCGGTCGCCCTGGCGGATCTTCTCGGCGAACAGACCAAGGTCGCCGCCGAGATTGAACACGCCGCGCGCGCGCGAGCCGAGCACGAAATAGTCGAACGGGGTCTCCGCGCCCTGCGGCGTCGCCGTGAACAGCGCGTCAATCAGCGACTGCATATGTGCAAGATCGCGCAGCAGCGGCAGGGTGAAGCTCGGCCGTTCACGCGGCTTCATGAAGCACCAGAAGGCGCGATCTTCAGCGGTAATCTCGACTTCGAGGTCGGTGTATGCCTGGCTCGCCACCACCGCATCAGCCGCGGCGCGGGAGATCGGGTCCACTGCGGCCCCGAAATCGGTACGCACAAGGACCGGCACGTCCGTTGCGCCGGCATCGGGGTCAGCGGGGAACGACTTCATGGCGGGCTGCGCGGACCCGGTCTTCTTGGTATCGAGAACGAACGTCATCGTCGGCTCCTGTCGGGTGAGATCTGGATGCGGCGGATCGGGACGCGACCCGTCCTGCCGTTGCCAGCATGCCCATACCGGCACGCAAAATCGATAGGTAGATGCAGCGCCCGAATTGTAGACAAGAGTGCAGTTTTTAACGGCCGGCACCAACGCCGGGCGAATACTTGCGAAATCGTAATGTCTAGCCACGGGCCCGATCCGGACGGCCCGCTGCAAGCATCGTGCTATCGTATGCGGAGATCGGGCGGCGCGCCGCCGTCCGATCTCCCGCCGAGGCAATATATTTTCGTAACATGTGTCTCACGACGCGGAAAGTGCCGTAAGGTGGAACGTCCTGCCCCGACACCACCGGGTTGGATCCGCGCGGCGGCAACATTCGAACAATCCGCTGATGTCAAGCGGCAGAACAGGCCGAGCGGCCGCGGTCCGGGCAGAGGTGGGCGGCGTATGAGACGAACGGCACGCTTCCCTCCCCCGACGCCTGCCTCCCCCTGTGTGGCGCGCCGGACGCGCGCCGCTCAGTCGGCCGCCTCCGGCCAGTGTTCCACCCCGACGCCGGCCGGAGCGCCGGCTGCGGGCGCGGTTGCCGCATCCGCCGCGCCCATCGGCACCAAGCCACCATACCGCACCAGATAGCGCCGCGCCGACAGGCCCCAGCCGAAATCGCGCCGCATGGCGTTGCGCTGGAACCGCTCCCACGCCACGGGATCGCGATACCGCGCGCCGGCGCGGCGCAGGCAGGCCGCGAGCGCCCCCGCGGTCGGCTCGGGGAAAGTGAACCCGGTACCGCCGGCGTCCCCCCGGCCCGGCCTCCCCTGCACGCGCGCCCGCGGTGCGGCCCAGCCATCCGGCCTTGACCCGCCGCCGGACCCGCGCCTACCGCGGGCAGCCATGGCGCATCCGCCCGTCCTGATCGGTCACCGCGGCGCGCGGGGCCTGTTCCCGGAAAACACGCTGGAGGGCTTCGCCGCGGCGGCAGCGCTCGGCATCGACGGCGTCGAGCTCGACGTCGCCGTCACCGCCGACGGCGTGCCGGTGGTCTGCCACGACCCGGCGCTGCACCCCGCGCTGGCCCGCGGCGCCGACGGCGCCTGGATCACCGCGCCCGGCCCGCTGATCCGCGACCTGCCCGCCGCCGCTCTCGCCGCTTTCGATATCGGCCGGCTCCGCCCCGGCAGCGCCTTTGCCGCCGCGTTCGCCGATCAGGTGCCGATCGACGGCGCCCGCATCCCACGCCTGGACGCGGCGCTGGCCCTCCCCGGGCTTGCCTTCATCGTGGAACTCAAGACCTTTCCTGACCACAAGGACTGGACGGTGCCGGCGGCGGACATGGCGGAGGTGGCGCTGGCCGCCGCCGAACGTGCCGGTGCGACCGGCCGCATCACGTTCGAATCCTTCGATTGGCGCGGCCCGCGCCATCTGCGCCGGCTGCGCCCGGAGCTGCGGCTCGCCTGGCTCACCAGCGCGACGACGGTGGCGGCGGCGGGGCTGTGGTGGGACGGCCCGCGGCCGGAGGATTTCGCCGGCTCCGTCCCGCGCGCCGTGGCGGCCGAGGGCGGCGCGGTCTGGGCGCCGGAGCATATCGATCTGACCGCGGCGCAGATCGCCGAAGCGCACGCACTGGGTCTCGCGGTGATCACCTGGACGGTGAACCACCCGGCCGACATGGCGCGGCTGATCGGCTGGGAGGTCGACGGGCTGATCACCGACCGGCCGGACCTCGCGCGAAGGGTGATGGCCCGCTGCGGGCTGGCACTGCCGCCGGCGCGCTGACCGGGCAGGACGCCGCCCGGGCGGCACCGGCGCCGAACGGGCCGGCTGCCGCGCTCTCCCGCACCGGGCCCTCGCCGCGCGAACCCGCCGTCATCGCGCGTCGGTCAGATCGCGAGCGTCTCCTGTCGCGAGGTCGGCACCACCCCGCCCGGCGGCGGATATTTCGCCAGCGCCCGGCGGACGAAGCGGTCGTCGACCAGGTCGCGCTGCACGAAGTCCGGATCAAGCGCGCCGAGGAAACTCGTGTCTCCCGCAACCTTGGTCGTCTTCATCCCCTCCACGATCAGCCGCAGCGCGGAGGCGTAGGGGAACGGCTGGAAATCGATCCGCCCGTCGTGCCAGCCGGGATGGCGGATGGCGTCGTCCTGCAGATACGCCGGGTTCTGCGCATAGAGGGTCATCGCCCGTTCGACCGCCTTCGCCGGCATCGGCAGGAAGCCTTCGCCGTCGCGCGAGATCAGCTTCGCGACTTCCGTCCGGTTCGCCGCGGCGTACTGCTCGGCGCGCACCAGCGCGTTCAGCACCTTCTGCGTCCAGACGGGATTCCGCGTGACCATCGGCTCGTGCATGCAGACCACGCAGCACGGATGGTTCTCCCACATGTCGCCGGTAAACCGCAGGATGCGTGCGCCGAGCGCGATCTCCCCCATCGCGTTGAACGGTTCGGCGACGATATAGGCGTCGATCTTGCCGGCGGCGAGCGCCGGCAGCATCTGCGGTGGGCCCAGCACGTCGAGCGCGCATTGCCGCGGTCCGGGTGCCGCCCCGGTCAGGATCGGCTCGATCCCGGCTTGCGCCAGCGCCTTCTGCAGCAGGATGTTGTGGACCGAATACCAGAACGGCACCGCGACCCGCTTGCCGCCCAGATCGGCGAAGCTCTCGATCTTCGCGTGCGGACCGACCGTCAGCGCCGAGCCATTCACATGTGCCCAGGCCATGAGCTTCACCGGCACATGGTTGTTGTAGCGCATCCAGATGGGCAGCGGGATCAGCAGATGCACCAGGTTGAACTTGCCGGCCGCGAAGGCCTCCACCATCGGCGCCCAGGCCCGCATCAAGGTGGGGCGTGCGGCCTTCAGCCCCTCGTCGGCGAAGAAGCCTTTCGCATAGGCCACCAGCAGCGCGGTCGCATCGGTGATCGGCAGGTAGCCGAGGCGCACCGTCTCGTCTTCCATCGCGGCGGCACGGGCGGGCGGCGCGCCTGCCGCCAGCAGCGCGGCGAGGCCGCCGGCGGCCAGCCAGTCGAGCGTGCGCCGGCGCGGAATGGCGGGGCCGGGCGCCGGATCGCAGGCGAAACCCTGCACGCGGCGCAGGCAGTCGATGCACATCCTCAGCTCTCCCGTTGCCAGCGGACCCGGCGGATCGCGGCGTTGCACAGCGCGTCCAGGGCGAAGCCGATCACCCCGATCACCAGCACGATCGCGGCGAGCCGCGCGTAGTCGAGCGTGTCGCGCGCGTCGCTGATCGCGTAGCCGAGACCGGACGACACGCCGAGATATTCGGCCGGCACCAGCACGATCCACGCGACCCCGAGCGCCAGCCGCACGCCGGTCAGCACATCCTGCGCGATCGCCGGCAGGATGACGGCGAACAGACGCGCCGCCGGCCCCGCGCGCAGGTTGCGCGCCACCTTGAGCCAGGCCGGATCGATCTTCGCCACCCCGTTCGCGGTCGCGAACACCACCGGCCAGACCGCCGCCATGGCGATCAGGAAGACGATCGCGCCGTTCCAGCCCGGGAACACCAGCACCGCGATCGGCATCCATGACAGCGGGCTCACCATGCGCAGGAACTGGAACGGGACATGCGTCGCCTGCCGCAACAACGGCAGCCGGCCGATGGCGATCCCGACCGGCAGGCCGAGCGCGATCGCAATGGCAAGCCCGCACGCGACGCGCGCGAGGCTCGCGGTCGCCGCCCGCAGCAGTGCACCGGAACCGGCGAGAGCAACCAGTGCGTGCAGCGCCGGCCCGGGCGCAAATCCCGTGAAGGCCTGGGTGGCCGGATCTTCCCGCAGCAGCACCCCGCCGAGCCACCAGAGCAAAAGCAGCGCGGCGATGCCGGCAAGCGTCGGGGACGCGCCGCGCAGGCCGCGCAGCAGGCCCCCCGCCCGGGGCGCCGCGGCCGCGGCGCTCATTGCGCGAACGCCGGCAGGCGTGCCGCGGGCACTGCCTCGGCGGGGGCGGCGCCGCGTGGGACGAGGCAGGCATTTTCATACAGCGACGTCAGGCGCGCGATTTCCGCCCGCCCCGCCGCGTCGTCGCCGCGGCGGGCGGCGCCCGAGACCTCGGTTTCCGCGACGATGCGCCCGGGGCTGCCGGCCAGGAACAGGGCGCGATCGGCCATGCGCGCGATCTCCGCCACGTCGTGGCTGACCAGCAGGTACGGTGATGCCGAGCCTTGCGGCGATCGCGCGCACGTCGCGTTGCAGGTCGAGGCGAGTGAACAGGTCGAGCGCGGCAAACGGCTCGTCCAGCAGCAGCACCTCGGGCAACATCACGAGCGCACGGGCGAGCGCGGCACGCTGCGCCTGGCCGCCGGAGAGCGCGGTCGCGGGACGCGAGGCTTCCGCCTCCAGCCCGACCAGCGCCAGCGCCTCCGCGACCCGCCGCCCGATCTCGGTGCGTGGCGTGCGGGCGAAGCGCAGCCCGAGCGCGACGTTATCGGCCACCCGCAGCCACGGATAGAGCGAGGGCGACTGGAACATCATCACCGCGCGGCGCGAGGGGCCGGCGACCGGCACGCCCTCGATCGCGACGTGCCCGGCGGTCGGCCGCGCGAGGCCGGCGATCAGGTGCAGCAGCGAGGATTTTCCGGAACCGGACCGACCGACCAACGCCGTGACCGCCCCGGCTTCCGTGGTGAACGACACGTTCTCGAGCACGGCCGCGCCGCGTGGGCTGTAGGCGAAGCCCACGCGCTCGGCCCGGATCGTCGCGCCGGGCACCGGCCTGGTACCCGCTTGTAGGGCAGGAACTTGCCGCTCATCGTCAGCTTCACCCGGTCGCCCTTCTGGTCGGGCTGGCGCTCCATCGTCATGTCGAAATCGATCGCGCTCATGATGCCGTCGCCGAATTCCTCCTGGATCATCTCCTTCCAGGTCGTGCCGTAGACCATCACCAGCTCGTAGAACCGGTAGATCAGCGGATCGGTGGGAACGGCGGTCGGCAGGGACCCGCGATAGGGCGGCTCGGCGAGCAGCGCCGCCTCCGCCGCATCGAGGCCGAACAACGCCGCCGCCTTCTCCGCGGTCCCCGCGGCGAAGGACATCTGCCCCAGGCAGGCGGCGCAGACGAACACCGGCGCGTGGCCGAGCCTGGCGGCGACGTCGGACCACGTCAGCCCCTTCTGCTTCTTGATCTTCAGGATCTTGCGCCCGAGGGCGGTCTTCTCGTCATTCATCGCTCGGCTCCCGGTTGACGGTCATTCGGCCGCGGCGGCGAAGGGCAGGCCGCTGTCGATCGGCAGGGACGGATCGCGGCTCCATTCGTTCCAGGACCCGAAGTAGATCGCGCAGTCGGTCACGCCCGCCTCCGCCAGCGCGACGAAGGTGTTGGCGGCACGTGCGCCCTTGAAGCAGTAGAGATAGACCTTGCTCGCCGGCGTGATGCCGACGGTCGCGCATTCGGCCAGGATCTCGTTGCGGGATTTCAGCATCGGCCCGGACGGCGTCGGCTTCATCAACCGGTACCACTCGATCCAGCGCGCACCGGGAATGCGGCCCTTGCGCGGGCAGAAGTCGCGCCCGTAGGGCGAGGAGCTTTCGCCGATCCATTCGTCGACGTCGCGCACATCGAGCAGCACGACGGCGGGATCGTCGAGCGCGGCCAGCATGTCGGCACTTGTCAGCATCAGCCCGGCGCCCGCCTCGGTCGCGGGGAAACTGCCGGGGACGGGGATGGCGGCCTCGGTCGTGACGGGCAGGCCCGCGGCCTCCCACGCCGCCATCCCGCCATGCAGGATTTTCGCGTGCGGATAGCCGAGGTATTGCAGCAGGAAATAGCCGCGGCAGGACTGGCCGAAACCCGACGCCATCGACTGCTCGCAGAAGACTGCCGTCTCCGTCCCGGACAGGCCGGCGGCGGCGAAGGCGTCGGCGAACTTGCTGCGCAGCGCCGCCATGCCCTCCGGCGTCGAGGTCGCGAGATAGGTGAAGATGTCGTGCAGATTCGCCGCGCCCGGAATATGTCCGGCCGCATAGGCGTCCGGCGCGCGCGTATCGATCACGACGATATCGCCCCCGGGCAGGGCGGCGGCAAGCTCGGCGGGGGTCATCAGCACGCTGTCGGTCATCGGTCTGGCCTCCTTCGGTGTGGTTGCGGATCAGCGCGGCGGCAGGCGCACCGCCAGCCCGTCGAGCGCCAGGCTCATGCGGATCTGGCAGCCGAGGCGGGAGGTCGGTGCGAGGTTGAACAGGGTATCGAGCGTCGCTTCCTCGTCCTCCGCCGGCGGGTCGAGCCGGTCGGCCCAGGCGGGATCGACGATCACGTGACAGGTGGCGCAGGCCATGGAGCCGTTGCACTCGCCGATCACCGGCAGCCCGGCGGCGCGCGCCGCCTGCATCACGCTTTCCCCGGCCTCCGGCGCAAGCGAAACCTCGTTGCCGTCCGCGGCGATGATGGTGAGGCACGGCATCGGGCTAGTGTCCTGACAGCGCGGCGATCTCCTGCCGCAGGTGGCGGATCGAGGGGGTGATGATCGCGACGAACCAGGCCTCCCGCAGCCGGCGATCGACCGCCGAGCCTTCGAGATAGCCGCAGGCGCCCCAGTGCAGCGCCGCCGCGCGCGTCGCATCGAGCGCAAGTTCGGAGACGGCAAGCCGGGCTTGCAGCACCGCCCGCGTGTACTCGCGCGCCGTTTCGCAGGGTGTTCCCGCCAGTTCGGCAATGCGCGCCCGCAGTGCCGAGGCCTGCGCCGCCACGTCGTCGCTGCGCAGCGGCAGGTGCGTGTTGCTCGGTCCCTGGGTCGCATCCGCCTCGTGCATCAGCGCCACCGCGGCGTCGATCACGCCGAGACCCATGCCCGTCTGCAACAGGATGAACCCGGGCCGGATGCGCGCCATCATCGCCTCGAGCGGATCGGCGAGCAGCGCGTCGTCGGCGATGAACGCACGGCGGAACAGCACCGAATAGGTGGCGGTGCCCTCCAGCGCGACGAAATGCGCGTTCTGCCGGATCGCGACGCCGGGCTGGCCGATCTCGACGAAGGCCATCACGCGATGCGCCGGATCGGCGGCGTCCTCGAAGACGGCGCCCATCCAGTGGCCCGCCCCGAGGTTGGACACCCAGGGCAGGATGCCGGAGACGATGTAGCCGCCGGCCACCCGCTGGCCGCGCAGGCGAAACGCTTCCAGCCCGGACAGCGCCTTGACCGGGTTGGACAAGCCGGTGCCGGCGAGCAGGCTGGCCTCGGCGATCGCCGGCTGCAGCCGCGCCCGCAGCGCCGCGTTCTCCGTCTGCTCCAGGTACCAGGCGGCGCTGTCCTGGCACCAGGCGCAGAACCCGCTCGACATGCAGGCCGCCGAGATCGCCGCCATCGCCTCGATCGCATGCGCCAGCGACGGCCGGCCCAGCCGGCTGTGCGCGGCGAGGTGCAGGCCGAACGCCCCGGCTGCACCGAGCGCGCGCAACTGTGCTTCCGGATAGAGCGCGTCCTTGTCGATCGCGTGCGCGAGCGCGCCCAGGCCGCCGGCTTCGGCGGCGATCGCCTCCATGACCGGAAGCTGCGGCGCCGCCGCCCGGCCTGGGGTTGCGAGGCTGCCGTCCATGGTCAGGCGGCCTTGACGTCGAGGGCGACGGGCTTCGTGAACGTGTTGGCGACCGGCGACCATTTCGTGGCATGCGCGATCAGCGCATCCAGCTCCGCCTGCGGGGCGTCGGCGTCGAGATGCACCTTGACCCGTACCGCGTCGAACCCGACCGGCTTCGGCGAGGTGTCGCCGGTGCCCCACACGGCGGTGATGTTGATGTCCGCTTCCAGTTCCAGTTCGAGCGAGCGGATGGCGATGTCGCGCGCGACCGCGTTGGCATGGATGCCGACCGCGAGGCAGGAGCCGAGAGCGGCGAGCGAGGCTTCCGACGGGTTGGGCGCGGTATCGTCGCCGAGCAGGCCGGGCGGCTCGTCCACGATATGCGGTGGCAGGGTGCGGATCATGTTGAGATGCCGGAACCGCCCTTCGGCGATGGTGCGGCATTTCAGGGTCCGGACCGCCGCCGGATTGGCCTTGCCTTTTTCGATCAGCGCATCGAGCCCGGTGCGGTCGATCGGTTGCAGGCAGGAGGTGATGGCGGTGGCAGGCTGGCTCATGGCGTGTTTCCTGGGCTGTTGCGCCGGATAAGACAGAACGGTCTGTCTTTGTCTTCCCCGTGTGCATGATCCGTGCCAGCCTGCGTGCCGGCCGGACGGCGACCGGCGCCCCCGCCCGGGACAAGCGCGCGTATTTGGTGTAGCGATCCGCGGCAGCTTGGGGAGAACAGGCGGAGTCGCCTGGCAGGCCGGTCATATGTGCCTAATCTATGGGCGCGTGAGGCAGAAAGAGGTCAGATAATGGGCGAATCCCGTGCCGTTCCGCTTACGATCGATGCAGACAAGCCTGCCGCCCCCGCGCACGCCCGCATCCTCTCGGTCGCCCGGGAACTATTCTGCCGCGACGGCATCCATGCCACCGGGATCGACCGCATCCTCGGCGCCGCCAATGCCTCGAAAATGGCCCTCTACGCCCGCTTCGGCTCGAAAGAGGCGCTGCTTCGCGCCGTGCTGGAGGAGGAAGGGGCCGACTGGCGCGCCCGGTTGTTCGCAACGCTGGACGCCGCCGGCGGCGATCCGCTGGCGCAGTTGCAGGCGGTGATCGCGGCCCTGCGCGGCTGGTTCGAAGGCGGCCGGTTCTATGGCTGCGCCTTCATGAACGCGGTGGCCGAGCATCCGAAGAACGAGCCCTGGCTGCGCGACCTCGCCGCTGCCCACCATGCCCGCATCCGGGAGCGCCTCGCCGCGCTCGCCGCGGAAGCCGGATTTGCGGAGCCGGCGCTGCTGGCGCGACAGATCCTGCTGCTGATGGACGGCGCCATAGCGGCACTGATGGTGACCAGCGACCCCGGCGTGCTCGACGTCGCCGCACGTTCGCTGAACGCGATCCTCGGCAGCGCCCCAGGGGCTAGGCGGCCGCTCCCCTAGCCCGCCGCCGGACGCTGATGCAGCAGCAGCGCGACGGCCGCGCTCCATCCGGTCTGGTGCGACGCGCCGACGCCGCGGCCGGTATCGCCGTGGTAGTATTCATGGAACAGCACGAGGTCGTCGGCGTCATCGAGCTGCGGATAGGCCCCCATCACCGGCCGCCTGCCATCCGGCCCCTTCAGCGACAACGCAACGAGCCGCCGCGCCAGCCGCCGCGCCAGCCGCCGCGCCACCTCATCGAGCGGCAGCAGCACGCCGTCTCGGCCGCGGCAAGGCTGCGGCCTTCCACGGTGGCGAACAGGTCGGCCGCGGGCGGAGGGGTGTGGTCGGAGGCAACCGGGCGGGCGGGCGCGGCGGACGACGGGTTCATGGCGCCGATATAGGCCCGCCGGTCGCGCGACGCACCTGCCGGCCGGCGCACGGTTCAGGGCGTCGCCAGATAGGCGCGGACGAAGAACACGGCGGTGATGCCGGCCGTTCCGCACAAGGTCAGCGCGCGCACGACGCCCGCGGGCAGCACCCGGCCGAGCCGCGCGCCGCCGTAGCCGCCCACCACGCCGCCCGCCAGCAGCACGAGCGCCTGCGGCCAGCGCACCGCGCCCGCCACCGCGAAGATCAGCATCGCGATCGTGTTGGCGGCGCTGACCAGCAGGGTGCGCGGGGCATTCAGCGCCTTGATGTCGCGCTCGCCCAGCACGCACCAGAACGCCACCATCATCAGCCCGACTGCGCCGCCGAAATAGCCGCCGTAGACGCCCAGCCCGAATTGCATCGCCAGCACCGGGCCGGGGCGGACCCCGAGGCGCCCGCGCAGCGCCACGCCCACCCGGCGCCCGAACGCGAGCGCAAGGGTCGCGACCAGCAGCAGCCACGGCAGGATCAGGTCGAACGCCGCTCCCGGCGTGCACAGCAGCAGCACGCCGCCCGCCAGCCCGCCGGCCAGGGTCACGCCCAGCAGCCGGCGCACCTGCAGGCCGGCCACCTCGCCCAGGCGTTCGTGGTAGGTCCAGGCGCTGGCGAGGCCCCCGGGATAGAGCGCCACCGTGCTCGACGCGTTCGCCTGTACCGAAGGCACGCCGGCGGCGATCAAGGCCGGCAAGGTGACGAACGTGCCGCCGCCGGCGAGCGCGTTCATCGCCCCCGCCAACAGACCAGCACAGGAGAGGAGCAGGACGTGGGGCATGCGCCATCCTGCGCAACGATCGCCCCCCGGCGCAATGCGGAAGCTGCAATGCTATCCTTCGCCGAAACCGAAGGAGGCGCAGATGCGGCTCGATCTGGCGGACCTCCGCCTGTTCGTCACCATCGTCGGCAGCGGCAGCATCACAAGCGGCGCGGCGGCGATGAACCTGGCGCTCGCCTCGGCCAGCCAGCGGCTGTCGGGGATGGAAGCGGCGCTCGGCGTCCCGTTGCTGGAGCGCAGCCGACGCGGTGTCCGCCCCACGCCGGCGGGTACGCTGCTGCTCCGCCACGCCCGCGCGCTGCTGGCCGGAGCCGAACAGATGCACGGCGAGCTGCGTGGCTTCGCCACCGGCCTGCGCGGACGCATCCGGCTGCCGGCAAACACGGGCGCAGTGCTGGGGTTTCTGCCGGAGGCGCTGTGCGGCTTCCTGGCCGCCCACCCGGGGCTCGATATCGCACTTGAGGAACGGCCCAGCGTGGAGACCGTGCGCGTGGTGGCGGACGGCGGGGCGGAGCTTGGCATCCTGGCCGACAGCGTCGATCCGGGCGCGCTGCATGTGCAGGCTTTGTGCGCCGATCCGCTGGCGCTGGTCGTGCCCGAATCGCATCGGCTGGCCGGGCGGGACGCGGTCGATCTGACCGCCGTGCTGGAAGAGAAATTCGTGGGGCTGCAGGATGCGGCGCTGGAGGCGCACCTGGCGGAGCATGCGGCACGGCGCGGCGCCCGGCTCAACTACCGTATCCGCCTGCGCGCACCGGCGGCGATCGGGCGGATGGTCGCGGCTGGCGTCGGCGTGGCAATCCTGCCGCACGGCGTGGCGGCCGAGGTCGCCGGCCCCGGGCTGGGCGTGGTCCCGCTGCGCGACGCCTGGGCCCGACGGCGGCTTGCCCTGTGTGCCCGGAGCCTGGACGGGCTGACCCCGCAAGCCCGGCTGCTATGGGCGCATCTCGCGGATTTCGTTTCGGATATGACATGACACACCGCGCCGACGTCACCCGCTCGCACCCGGTTGGCATGCTACCCGCCTGCCGGACCCCTGATCGGAACTGTGGAGAGACCCTTGCCCGACACCTCCGCATCACCGATCAAGGAAGGCATGCCGCATCCCCGCGGCGCAAGCTGGGACGACAACGGCACCAACTTCGCCGTGTTCTCGGCCAACGCCACCAAGGTCGAAGTGTGCCTGTTCGACAGCACCGGCAACCGCGAGACCGCGCACATCGAGCTGCCCGAATACACGCAACAACAACGCCTATTGCCAGGACAGCGGGATCCGCAAACGCGGCCAGGACGCGACGTTGCTGATGGTCATCAACGGCTACGAGGACACGGTGGGTTTCACCCTGCCGGAATGCCCCGGCGGAGCGGGGTGGGACTTGCTGGCCGACACCAACGTGCCCGACCACGAGGACAGTCCCGGCTTCGCGTTCGGCGACGCCTACCAGGTCACCGGTCGCTCGTTGCTTCTGTTCCTGTTGCAGCCGGAGAGGCGCTGATCCGCCGCAGCAGGACGATCCGGTTGGTATTGGTACCGCCACGATTGTTCGCCACTCCCCAGCAATGCGCGGTCTTGGTGAAATCCTGCCGGTTCACGATCACCCCCAACCGATCGTAGGGCAGACCGTCGGCGGCCTGCCACACCAGCCGTTCCAGCAGCACCCGGCCGCCGCGCACCTCGCCCACCTCGAACGCCACATGTCCGCCCGGGCGCAGCAGCCGCGCCTGCTCGGCCAGCACGGCACGGATCATTGCGGTCCAGGCCGCTTCCCCGCGGTGCATGGCGATCGGCACCGCTTTGGGATCGATGCCGGCGAACCAGCAGCGCAGCCAGTTGTCGCTGGCGTACTGCACGATGTCGAGGAACGGCGGCGAGGTCACGACCAGTGCCACCGACCCGTCCGCCAGCGCCGGGCTCATTGCCGCGTCCCCCGCCAGCAGCCGCCCCGGCGGGTGCGTCGGCGGCACCCCGTCGGCCAGCAGCCGCCGCGATTTCTTCAGGATCAGCACCGCGATGTCGCGCGGCGGCGGTGCGACGCCCGATTTCGCATTCAGGCGCATCTGGCCCGATACCGAAACGGCTTGGTTCGGCGGCATGCTGCGCACGGAGAAAAAGCCCGGCGAATGCCCCGACAGCCGGTTCAGCGCCACCATGCGGATCCAGTCGTCGACCGGATCGGGCGCCGGATCGTCCACCGGCGCGCGGGCCAGCAGCCATGCCTGCAGCGCGGTAAGGCGGCGCAACGTGTCGGGATGATAGAACGCCAGCAGATCGTCGCGCGTGTCGCCGCCACGCTCCCACGGGACCTCCGCCAGGCGGGCGGCGATCGCGGCGAGCGGCGGGGGCGCGAGGCGCGGGCGGGTCAGCAGCAGCGCCAGCGGATTGATATCGACCCCGAACGGTTGCCGCCCCATCAGCGCCGCCTGCACCGGCGTCGTGCCGCGGCCCATGAACGGGTCGTGCACCGCCTCCCCCGGGGCGGTCAGGTGGGCGATGAAGAATTCCGGCAGTTGCGGCTTGAAGCAGGCGCGGTAGCTGATCTCGTGAATCGCATGCGCCTGGCGCTGGGCGGCGGTCCAGAATTCGTTGACGAAATAGGGGATGCCGGCGTCGGCGAACGCCTCGGTGGGGCGCCCGAACGCGGCGAAGGCGCGCACCTGATCGAGGAACGCACCGGGCGGCAGGGCCGGAGCGCGCGCGGCAGTGGACCCAGCCGACATCCCGAATCGTCCCTGCGGTTGCCGGCCGCTTTATATCCCGAAACATCCGGCCGCAGCAGCCTGCCTGCGCGCATGCCGCCCGGCGGCTACGGCTTGCGTGCGATGTCCGCGAGCTTGTCGCGCATGTCGAAGAACACCAGGACCAGTTCGCAATAGACCCGCAGCAGCAGTGCGGCCACCGCGCCGCCGATCAGCGGCAGGATCACGCCCTCGACAAGCTGCAGATGCACCAGCCCGACGACCACCCGCACCAGGACTCCGAGCGCGATCAGCACGAGGCCGATCACGAACACGAGGCGGATGATCTTCGGCGTGATGAACGTCTCGAACGACAGGAACTCCGGCACGGCGCCCTCCTCCGGTTGCGGAATGCCATGCTACGCCGATCCGGGGAGGGAGACGAAACGGCAGCCGGCTCAGACGACCGCCTTGGCGCGCAGGGCGGCGATCGCCGCCGGATCGAGACCGAGCCGCTCGGCCAGCACCGCGTCCGTGTGTTGGCCGAGCAGCGGCGGGGCGAGGCGATAGTCGACCGGCGTCGCCGACAGCCGCACCGGGTTGGCGATCACCTTCACATCCACGCCGGTGGCGTGCGCCATTTCGCGCACCATGCCGCGCGCGACCACGTGCGGATCGGCGAACACCTCCGACAGCTTGTTGATCGGGCCGCAACCGATCTTCAGCGCTTCCAGCCGTTCGACCCACCACAGGGTGGGATGGGCGCGCATCACCGGCGTGAGGGTGTCGGTGACGAGCTGGCGGTTTTCCACCCGCGCGGCGTTGGTGGCGAAGCGCGCGTCCTCCAGCAGATGGGTCAGGGCGAAGGCTTCGCAGAACCGTTTGAAGGTGGGATCGTTGCCGATCGACAGCACCATGTGGCCGTCCGCGGTCGGGAACACCTGATACGGCACGATGTTCGGATGCTGGTTGCCGAGCCGCGGCGGGTTCTCCCCCGTGGCCAGGTAGTTCATGCCCTGGTTGGCGAGCCAGGCGACATGCGTATCGAGCATGCCGATGTCGATCTGCTGGCCCTCGCCGGTGGCGTCGCGATGGCGGAGCGCGGCCAGGATGCCGATGCAGCCATACAAACCGGCAAACAGATCGGCCACCGGGACGCCGACTTTCTGCGGCAGTCCGTCGGGTTCGCCGGTAAGGCTCATGACCCCGCCCATGGCCTGGATCAGGCTGTCGTAACCGGGGCGCGGGGCGTAGGGGCCGGTCTGGCCGAACCCGGTGATGGAACAATAGATCAGGCGCGGGAACTCGACGTGCAGTTGTTCGTAGCCGAGGCCGTATTTCGCAAGCGCGCCGACCTTGAAATTCTCCACCAGGATGTCGCATTGGGCGATCAGGGCGCGGGCAAGCTGCTGGCCCTCGGGCTGCGCGATGTCGATGGTGACGGAGCGTTTGTTGCGGTTGACACCGACGAAATAGGCGCTTTCCTCGGTGCCCGGCATGCGCGGGGGGGCGAAGCCGCGGGTGTCGTCGCCGCTGCCGGGTTTCTCGATCTTGATCACGTCGGCGCCGAGATCGCCCAGCATCTGCGCGCAGGTGGGGCCGGCAAGGACGCGGGTAAGGTCGAACACGCGGAGGCCCTTCAGCGGGCCGGTGGGGATGGTCTCTGGCATCTGGGTCTGCTTCCCGGGTGGGTTCGGGCGGACCATGCCCAGGGGGCGAGGCCCTCGCAAGGGGGGATCGTCGCTCGACCGGATCGCTCGCAAGGACCGACCGGGGTGTCGACGGCCTTGGAATGCGCAAGCCCCGGGCCGCCGCCTCAGTATTCGTCCGCGATCGCGCCCAGGTGTCGTCCCGGCTCCATCCGCTCGTGCAGCACCCGGATGATTTCGATCAAGCCGGGTTCCGCCGTGCGATAGAACAGCACATGGACCGGCCGCCCCACCGGGTCCTCCCCCGTCGCGCCGCGTGCGTGCCGAAGATGAAGGCTATGGACCGCGTCCCCCAGTTCGGGCCAATCCCGCGTGGCCGGGCCATGCGGGTTTGCCGCCGCCTGCCGCAAGGCGGCGGCCAGCAGTGCGCGATAGCGCCGTTCGGCATCCGCGCCCCAGAGCGCCCGGCTGGTCGCCAGGATACGAGCCACGTCCGCCTCTGCCGGATGGGAAAGGCGATAGCGCGACACGGATCAGCGCGACGCCGCTCCCGCCAGTCCTTCCAGATAGCGATCGAGCCCATCATCGACGACCTCGGTGAACGCCCCGCGCGCCAGCGCGTCGCGCCCGGCGTCGATCTGTACCCGCAACGCCTGCAGCCGCAGCGCATCCTCCCGCCGCTGCCGTTGCAGCGCACGCAAGCCGTCGCGCACCGCTTCGCTCGCA
The DNA here is from genome assembly GCA_963832525.1 of uncultured Pseudomonadota bacterium. GTDB lineage: Bacteria > Pseudomonadota > Alphaproteobacteria > Acetobacterales > Acetobacteraceae > JAJZVS01. Next base: position 2,011,498 of record CAWHUC010000004.1, on the reverse strand, counting down.
TTCTGGTATTCGCCCGATTTCACCGCTCTTTCGATGAAAGCGTCCTGTTCGGGCGTCAGGTTGACATTGCGTGTGGGCATGGGGCGGCACTCCGATCCTCCGCACCACCATAGGAAATTTGGCAAAATTTGCCAATCCCCCTATTCGTCGTCGAACAGCACCCGCTCCGCCGCCCCGTCCAGATCGTCATACTGCCCCGACCGCAGGCACCACAGGAACAGCGCCAGCCCCAGCCCCCCCAGCGCCAGGCTCACCGCCAGCAGGAACAGCAGGATGATCACCGCCGCCCCCGGTACAGCCGCAGACTGTTGCCCATCACCGCCAAGGACGACGCCGACATCGCCGCCGCCGCCAGCCATGGCGTGACCAGCCCCGTCACCGCCAGCGGCACCGCCACCAAATTATACCCCACCGCCAGCACGAGGTTCTGCCGCATCGTCCCCCGCGCCCGCCGCGCCGTCGCCAGCGCGTCCGCCACCGGCGCCAGCTTCGCCCCCTGGAACACGAAATCCGCCACCGTCTGGCTGATATCCGCCGCCGTCGCCGGCGAGGCCGAAACGAGCGCCGCCGCCAAGGCCGGCCCGTCGTTCAGCCCGTCGCCCACCATCAGCACGTGTCGCCCCGCCGCCGCCAGCGCCTCGATCGCCGCTACTTTCGCCGCCGGCGTGCAGCCCGCCCGCCAGTCCACGATCCCCACCGCCTCGGCCATGCGCGCCACCGCCGGCGCGGCGTCCCCCGACAGCAGCCGCACCGCCAGCCCCATCGCCCGCAGCCGGGCAACGACCGCGGCCGCATCGGCGCGCGGACGCTCGGCAAAGCCGAAGCGCACCGGCGCCTCTCCCGGCCGGACCAGCCACAAGGCCGGACCCGACGCCGCCTCTGCCGCCGCCACGCCGCAGAACGCCGCACTGCCCAGGCGGATTTCGCCTGCCGATGCAGCGCGGCCCAACCCGGCGCCGGGATGCTCGACCACCCCGTCCGCCGCCGCCACCGGCCCCGCCGCCGCCACCAGCGCGCGCGCCAGCGGATGCCGGCTCGCCGCCGCCAGCCCGGCCGCGACCGCCAGCGCCGGCGCATCCGCGCCCGGTTCCAGCGCCAGCTCCGGCGCGCCCAACGTGCCGGTCTTGTCGAACACCACCGTATCGACTTCGGCCAGGCGTTCCAGCGCCGTCGCCGATTTCAGCAGCACGCCGGCGCGGAACAACCGGCTCGCCGCGATCACCTGCACCGCCGGCACCGCGAGTGCCACGGCGCAGGGGCAGGTGACGATCAGCACCGCGCTCGCGGTCAGCACCGCCTGGCCGGCCGGCGCGCCGGCCACGAAATACCAGCCCAGGAATGTGGCCAGCGCCGTGGCGTGCACGACCGGGGCGTAGGCGCGCGCCACCCGGTCCGCCAGCACGACGAAGCGCCCGCGCCGCGTCTCCGCCGCCTCGATCAGCCGCACGCATTCGGCGAGCAGGGTCCCCGCCCCGGTCGCCGTCGCGCGCACCACCAGCGCCGCACCCAGATTGAGCCCGCCCGCGAACACCAGAGCCCCCGCGGCGACCGGGACGGGGATGCTTTCGCCCGTCACAAGGCTGGCATCGACCGCGGAGGCGCCGCGTTCCACCACGCCATCGATGCCGATGCGCTCGCCCATGCCCACCAGAACACGATCGCCCGGCGCGACCTGCTCCGGCGCGCGGCGGACGGCGGCGCCGTCGGCCGCCAGCACCGTCACGTCGGCCCCGCGCAGCGCCAGCAATTGCTCGGCGGTGGCGCGCGCCTGGCCGCGCGCGCGATGGTCCAGCACCCGGCCGGCGAGCAGGAAGAACAGCAGCATCAGTGATGATTCGTAATATGTGTGCGCCCCCCCGGCGAAGGTGTCGGCCAGGCTGATGCCGGCCACCAGCACCACGCCGAGGCTGATCGGCACGTCCATGTTGGTCCGCCCGCGGCGCAGCGCGGCACCCGCGGAGCGGTAGAACGGCAGCCCCGCCAGCACGATCGCCGGCAGCGCCAGCAGCGCGATGACCCAGTGCAGCAGCGCGCGCGTCGCCGGACCCATGTCCCCCATCGCCCCGGCCCATTCGCCGATCGCCAGCAGCATCACGTTGCCGGCGGCGAACCCGGCGATGCCGAGCGCGCGCAGCAGGGCGCGGCCGGTGCGATCGTCGGCCGCGGCAAGTGCCGCGGGATCGAAGGGCACCAGGCGGTAGCCGAGCGCCTCGATCGCGCGGACCAGAACCTCTGCCCGCGCCGCCGTGCCCTGCCAGACGAGGCGCAGGCGGCGGGTCGTCAGGTTCACCCGCCCGGTCAGTACGCCCGGCTCGCGGCCCAGCACGGATTCGATCAGCCAGACGCAGGCCCCGCACTGCAACCCGTCGACCGCCAGGGTGAGTTCGCAGCGCCCATCGGCATGGCAGACCACGTGGCGGGCAAGGTCGTGGCGCGGCGCCGCGGCATCGTCCGGCCGCGGCGGCCGCCGCGCAGGGTCGAGCAGGCGCTGGCGGTAGTAGCGTCCGAGCCCGAGCCCCGCGATCGTCTCGAACGCCGCGGCGCAGCCGGCGCAGCAGAAGCGCCGTCCGGGCGGGGCAGGCAGGCCGCAATGGGCGCAGGCCGGGGCGTCCGCCGCGGCCGGGGGAGCCAGCCCCGCGGCGGCGGCGGCGCTCACCGCCCGGTGCGCTCCTCGGCGATCACGTGCAGGGTGGTGGTGAACACCTGGCCGCCGGCCCGCACGGTCAACAGCACATCCCAGCGGCCCATCGGCAGCGGCACGCCGGCGCGGAAGCGGCCGGGGGCCAGTGCGGCCAGCCGCAGCGCGGTGGTTTCTTTCGGCCCGACAGGACGTTCCGCGATCGCCACCGGCTGCGCGCCCGCCAGCGCCGCGCCCGCGCGATCGCGCAGCCGCACGCCAAGCCGATTGCCGGCATCGAGCCGGCCGGCCACCTGCCAGCCCAGCGCCTGCTGGCGCGCCGCCGCGGCCAGCACCTTGTTGTAGTCGTTGCTGAGGTCGAACCCGTCGGCCCCCGCGGCACCGGGAAAGCCGCGCAGCGCCGTGACGATCATGCCCGCATTGATGATGATCACCACCGCCAGCGCGGCCGTCACCGCCCAGGGAAACCACTCCCAGCCCGAGCGCGGCCGGCGCCGGTGGACCTCGTTGCGCGTCGTGCTCATGGCCCGCCTCCGCTGTAGCTCTGGGGACCGATGAAAGCGCCATGGTACACCGTTTCGACCCCGGTCGCGGTGTCGCGCAGCACGAAATCGAGCGGCACCCGCCCCTCCGGCAGCGCCGTCGGCCTTGCGCTGACCAGCACGCGGAAATCGGCGATCCGGTCCGGCCCCACCGGCAGCCCGAGCCCAGGCAGCCGCACGTTCGGCGTGGTGGCGTCCGCCAGCAACGCGCCGGGCAGGCCACGCAGGCTGAGGCTGAACACCGCCGGGGCCTCCGTGCGGTTGGTGATCTCGATCGCGTAGCCGTTGCGCACCCCGCCGTCCGGCAGCGGCACGAACACCGGCGCGCGGTCGTGCTGCACCGCCAGCGCAATGGTCGTGCGCGTCGCCAGCGCCGCCACCATCGCCGACGCCGCCACCACCAGCGCGCCGAGATAGATCGCGGTACGCGGGCGGAACCAGCGGAAGGTGGCGGCGCGGCCTTCCTGCTTGGCCTTCTGGTCGGCCAGGGTGTCCCAGGTGATGAGCCACGGCTTCTGCCCGGTGACCGCCATCACGTGGTTGCAGGCATCGACGCACAGGCCGCAGTTGATGCATTCAAGCTGGATGCCGTCGCGGATGTCGATCCCGGTCGGGCAGGCGGTGTAGCAGGCGGCGCAATCGACGCAGTCCCCAGCGGCCGGCGTGCCCGGGCCGCGCTTGCCGCGCGAGCGCGGCTCGCCGCGCCAGGCCTGGTAGGTGACGGTCAGGCTCTGGTCGTCCAGCATGGCGGACTGGAAGCGCGGCCAGGGGCACATGTAGGTGCACACCTGCTCGCGCGCCCAGCCGGCGAGGGCGTAGGTGGTAAAGGTGAACAAGCCGGTGAAGAAATAGACCGGCACCGGCGCGGCGCCGGTCCAGAAGGCGCGCGTGATGGTGGGCGCGTCGGCGAAATACATGATGAAGGCGCCGCCGGTCCAGAACGCGAAGCCGAGCCAGGCGGCGTGCTTGGCCAGCTTGCGCCACAGCTTGTCGAAATTCGCCGGCCCGGCATCGCGCTTCATGCGTTCGTTGCGGTCGCCTTCGATCTCCCGCTCGACCCACATGAAGAGATCGGTCCAGACCGTCTGCGGGCAGGAATAGCCGCACCACACCCGGCCGAACAGGGAGGTGACCAGGAACAGCGCCACCGCGGCGACGATCAGCAGGCCGGTCAGGTAGTAGATGTCCTGCGGCCAGAACTCCAGGTTGAAGAAATAGTAGCGCTGCTGCGCGACATCGAGCAGCACCGCCTGGTCCGGCCGGCCCGGGCCGCGATACCAGCGCAGCCAGGGCAGCAGGTAATAGACGGTCAGGCAGAACGCCAGCACCGCCCATTTGAGCCGGCGCATCGGCCCGCGCACCGCCTTCGGATAGACGCGCACCCGGCTCGCATACAGGTGCTCGGCGCCGAGGTCCTGTTCGAGCTGTAACCGACGTTCGTTGATGCGCGACATTCCCCGCGCTCCCTATTCCCCGCCGCCGAGCGAATGGACGTAGATCGCCACCGCCTTGATGGTGGCGGGATCGAGCCTGGAGTTCCAGTTCGGCATCACGCCGGAGCGCGGGTCGGTCACCTGGCGCACGATCGCCGCGCGCAGATCGCCATAGAGATGCACCCGGCTCGCCAGCCGCGGCGCGCCCACCGCGCGGTTGCCCTGGCCCGCGTCGCCATGGCAGACGGCGCAGTTGGCGGCAAAGATCTTCGCACCGGGCGAAACGTCCTGGCCGGGCGTGACATGGCCGTAGAAGCGCGACCAGACGAAATCGGCGACGGACTGGATCTGCACCGGGCTCAGCATGCCGGACGTGCCGAAGGGCGGCATCTGGCTCTGTCGCGCATTCGGATCGGCGCTGCGGATGCCGTGGGTGACGGTCTGCTGGATCTCGGGCAGGGTGCCGCCCCAGATCCAGGCACCGGCGGCGAGCGCCGGGTAGCCGATCCGTCCGGCGCCGCCCTGGCCATGGCAGGGCGCGCAGTTCTCGGCAAAGGTGATGGCGCCGACGGTCTCCGCCACCTGCATCAGTTGCGGGTCCTTCAGGATGGCGGCGAAGGGCGCCGCGGCGATGCGCTTCATGTAGACGTCACGCTCGGCCGCCACCTCCGCTACCTCATGCGCCACATGAGTGCGCGAGGAATAGCCGAGCAGCCCGTGGTAATATCCGGTGCCATAGGGAACCGACGGGTACAGCACGCAATAGCCGATCGCCCAGGCGATGCAGGCGAGCCAGGTGTAGATCCACCATTTCGGCAGCGGCGTGTTGAGCTCGCGCAGCCCGTCCCATTCGTGGCCGGTGGTCTCGCGGCCGGTGACGGCGTCCTTCTCGATCTTGGTCGGCATCAGCGGTCGTCCTCGAGCGGAATGCGGCCGTGCTTCTCGATCGCCGACTTGCGGCCGGGCCAGTAGGCGGCGAGGGCGATCAGCAGGAACACCACGGTCATCAGCACCACCGAGTAATGCTCCAGCCAGGCGATGACGCTCATTGGCGTTCCTGCTCCGTGTTCACGTCGGCGAAATGCACCATGGTGCCGAGCATCTGCAGATAGGCCACCAGCGCGTCGAGCTCGGTCGGCTGGCCGGTGCCGGGGACCACATGCGCGCCGGGGTAGCGCTTCTCCAGCGCCGCATGGTCGGCCTGGGGATCGGCCTGCGCCAGCAGATCGGCCTGCGCGTCCGCCAGATCATCCTTGGTGTACGGCACGCCCACGTCGCGGTTGGCGTGCATCCGCGCCAGCAGGTCGTGCGTTTCCAGCGGCGTCTTCGCCAGGAAGGCGAAATCGGGCATCAGCGATTCCGGAACCAGCCGGCGCGGATGCTCGAGATGCGCATACATCCACGCATCCGAATACTTGCCGCCGACGCGCGCGAGGTCGGGACCGATGCGCTTCGAGCCCCACTGGAACGGATGGTCGTACATGCTCTCGGCCGCCAGCGAGTAGTGGCCATAGCGCGCCACGTCGTCGCGCAGGGTGCGGATCATCTGGCTGTGGCAAAGGTAGCAGCCTTCGCGGATGTAGATGTCGCGCCCGCGCAGCTCCAGCGGCGAATAGGGGCGTACCCCTTGCACGTGCTCCACCGTCGTCTCGATGGTGAACAGTGGTACGATCTCGATCAGGCCGCCGATCGCGACGGTGAGCAGCGACAGGACCAGCAGGATGACGGCGTTCTTCTCGATGAAGGCATGGGAGATGCGCATGGTCTAATCCCCCGCCACGGCCAGGCCGGCCGGCAGTATCGCCGCCTGCGGCGCTGCGGTGATCGGCGACCGCACGGTCATGATGAGGTTGTAGACCATCAGCACCGCCCCGCTCAGGAACAAGAGCCCGCCCATCAGACGGATCACCATGAACGGGTGCTCGGCCATCACCACCTGGACGAAGGAGTATCGCAGGAAACCGAACCGGTCGTAGGCCCGCCACATCAGGCCCTCCATCATCCCGGCGACCCACATCGAGGTGATGTAGAAGACGATCCCGAGCGTCGCCAGCCAGTAGTGCCAGGCCGCGAGCCGCACCGAATAGAGGCCCTGCCGCTGCCACAGGTTCGGCACCAGGTAGTAGATCGCGCCGAAGGTGATGAACGCCACCCAGCCGAGCGCGCCGGAATGCACGTGCCCGATCACCCAGTCGGAGTAATGCACGAGCGCGTTCACGTCGCGGATCGACATCGCCGGACCCTCGAAGGTGGACATGCCGTAGAAACCCACCGCGGTGACCGAGAAGCGCAACCCGGGATCGGTGCGCAGCTTGTCCCACGCGCCCGAGAGGGTCATCAGCCCGTTGATCATGCCGCCCCAGGACGGCATCCACAGCATGATGGAGAAGGCCATCCCGAGCGTCTGGGTCCAGTCCGGCAGCGCGGTCCACAGCAGATGGTGCGGGCCGGCCCAGATGTAGATGAAGATCAGCGCCCAGAAATGCACGATCGACAGCCGGTACGAATAGACCGGCCGGTTCGCCGCCTTGGGAATGAAATAATACATCATCCCGAGGAACCCGGCGGTCAGGAAGAAGCCCACCGCATTATGTCCGTACCACCACTGCACCAGCGCGTCCTGCACGCCGGAGAACAGCGAATAGCTCTTCGCGCTGTAGGGCGAGATCGGCACGCCGAGGTTGTTCACCACCACCAGCATGGCGACGGTGATGATGAAGCTCAGGTAGAACCAGTTGGCCACGTAGATGTGCGGCTCCCGCCGCTTCATCAACGTGCCCATGTAGATCACCAGGTAGCAGACCCAGACCAGCACCAGCCACAGATCGAGGTGCCATTCCGGTTCGGCATATTCGCGGCTCTTGCTGAAGCCGAGCAGGTAGCTCGATGCCGCCAGTACGATGAAAAGCTGGTAGCCCCAGAACACGAAATTCGCCAGCGCATCGCCGCCCCAGAGCCGCGCGCGGCAGGTGCGCTGCACGACATGGAACGAGGTACCGAGCAGCGCTGAGCCGCCGAAGGCGAAAATCGCCGCCGAGGTGTGCACCGGGCGCAGCCGGCCGAAATTGAGGTAGGGCGGGATGTTGAACCAGGGCCAGGCGAGCTCGGTCGCGATATAGACCCCGACCAGGAAGGCGATGATCGCCCAGAACATCGAGGCGATGACGAATTTCTTCACCACCGCGTCGTTGTAGGCCACCGGTCCGTCGTGCACTGCGGCCTCAGACATGCGGGCGGCTCCGCGCCGCGTCGGCCCGGTCGTAGTGCCGACGCAGCAGGCCGAAATCGAACACCACGGCGAAGACCGCCAGCGCCAGGCCGAAGATGTACATCTCGTCGTCCCAGGCGCCGGCGGCCAGGAACAGGCCCAGCGTCCCCAGCGCGGCCACCATCAGCCCGACGACGATATCACCCGTCTCGAAATCCATCCGAAAGCTCCCTGCGGCACGCGGTTCCGCATACGCGGCGCCGCCCGTGACACGATGCGAACGTGGCCTGGGGATGACGCCCCGGCATTGATCCAGATCAATGCGCCCACCGGAGCGGGCGGCGGCACGGGCAATCGCGTGGCCCGGAGAATTGCCGCGGGCGGCGGCTTCACCTCTCCCGCTTGCAGGAGAGGTCTGTTCGCGCAGCGAACCGGGTGAGGGTGCCGTGCCTCCCGCCCTCACCCGCCGTGCTGCGCACGGCGACCTCTCCCGCAGCGCGGGAGAGGTGGCACGCCGAAGCTTCGTCCGATCGCCGAGCCGGCGCGGGCGTCGGCTCTTGATCGGACCATGCGAAAAACGCGATCGTCCTCCTGCCGGATCGAAGCGCCCGCGGCCCGCGCGGCGGAACCTCGACCAGCGCCATGCACAACGGAAGCGTCATCCCGAGGCCGGTTCTCCGGGACCGGCTGCGGGGGCAGTGATCAGGAACCGCCGACGCGCACGATGCCTGGGGCGAGCGCGGACTCGGCATCGCCCCGCGCCAGGCGCCCGCCAGCCGGGCCGACACGAACATGCTGCTCAAGCGCGCCAATTCCTACGAGCCGTTTCGGCCAGGACGTCGAACGCCTGCTCGGCCCGGACATCGACGATCAGGAATCCGCCCGCCGCGCGGCGATGCGCGGCGGCAGATCGAGGGGCTGAAGCGCGCCTTTGGGGCCGCCTGAGCCGGGGGGGGCCGCGTTCACCCCCCGGCGGACAGGCTCACCGCAACGCTGAAACGCCGCCCGCTGACGTTGCCGAACACCAGCCGATACGACCCCGCGGCGAGCGCGCCCCGTGCGGCCGGCTCCGGCGGCAGGGTGATGTCGGCCATCGCCCCCACCGGCGCGATCAGCCCGTACGGCCCGGTGCGGAAGCGCTGATAGGCGAAGACATTGGCGATGGCCGCAGGCGACAGCGACGCGAGCGCGTGCATGTCCCACCGCTCCACCACCGCGCCCTTCGCGTCGGTCAGGGTCGCCACCACAATATGCGCGGGCACTGCCGGCGTGCCGCCGTCGAGATAGGCACGGACCCGCACCGCCCCGTCCGGGCTCAGCCGCGCCTGCGACAGCCCGACGTGATGGGCGCTCGCGCTGACCGGCCCGCCGTGGAACGGCGTCAGCACCGCGCCGCGGTAGTAGTTGTAGAACCCGACCACGAAGACGATCGTGAACAGCAGCGCTCCCAGACCTGCGCGTTCCATGGCCCGCGCCGACAGCGGGAGCGGCGTCGCCCCGCCGACCCAGCGGAACCAGGCGCGCGCGCCGAGACCGGTGCGCCGCAGCAGCACCCGATCGACCGACCAGGCGCCGCCGCCGGCCAGCAGCAGGGTCATGCCCATGGCGAAATTCGCCGCCGCCATCGTCCACTCGTCGATGCAGGTCGCCCCCTGCCAGCCGTACATCGGCATCAGCAGCAACGAAAACCCGATCGTGACGAGCGCGGACAGACGGCTGAACAGGCCGAGCATCAGCAGCAGGCCGAACACCAGCTCGGCCACGCTGAACAGGATGATGCTGGCATAGAGCAGATAGAAATGTTGCAGCAGGAAGGCGATGACGTGGTCGGTGCCGAACAGCGCCCCGGGCATCGCGCTCTGGAACTTGTTCGCCATCCAGCTCGCCGCGTGCGGGTCGAGCTTCTGCGGCGCGTAGATCAGCCGGCGAGAGCCGCCACCCCAGAAGATGAAGCCCTGGCTGAAACGGATCGCCGGCAGCGCCAGGGCGGCAAGCCACCAGCCGTCGCCCCACCGCGCCGTCACCGCATCGGCTGCCGGGGTCGCAGCGAAAGGTATCGTCAACACGGCATCGTTCATGGCTGCAAGGTCCTGCCTTTGTCCCTCTCGCCATCCTGCCCGGTGCGCCAGGCAGCGCCTTGATTCAGATCAAGACCGTTGTGCGACGATGCCCTAATTTGCGGCCGTGACCGAGATCGCGCTGTTCCTCCATCGTCTGGTCGCGTCCGGCCTGCCGGCGTTCTGTTCGCCGGCGGCGGAGCGTGGCGGGCTGCTGCTCGGCCTGCTGGCGGCCGGTGCGGCGGGTGGCGTGATGCACTGCGGGCCGATGTGCGGGGGCTTCGTGCTCGGCCAGGTGGCGGACCGGATGGCGGCGCTGCCCGCGACACGGCTGTGCGAGCGCCAGCGAATCGGCAGCGCGCTGCTGCTGCCGTACCACCTCGGGCGGCTCACGACCTATGCAGCACTCGGCGCGGCGGCGGCAGGCACCGCAGCGGTGCTGGGGCGGGCACCCTGGTTCGGCGGGCTGTCGGCGGCGCTGCTCGGGGCGGCGGCCCTGCTGTTCCTCGCCGCGGCGCTGCGGCGGCTGGCGCCCGGCCTGGCGCGCGCCCTGCCCGACCCGGCGCGCCCGCCAGCGGGCTGGTCGCGCCGGTTGGCCCGGATCACCGCACGGATCGACCGCACCCGGCCCGGCGGCGGCTATCTGCTCGGGGTCACGCTCGGCTTCCTGCCCTGCGGGTTCCTCTACAGCGCACTCACCGCCGCCGCAGCCAGCCGGGACCCGCTGCTGGGCGCGGCGGGGATGGCCTGTTTCGCCCTCGGTACGATGCCGGCGCTGGTGGTGGTGGGGCTGGCGGGACAAGCCGCGGGGCGGCGGTTCCAGCGTGGGATCACGATCGCCGCCCCGGCGGTACTGGCGGGCAACGCGGCCCTGCTGGCCGTGCTGGCCTGGCAGGCGGCGTAGAGGGCGGCGCCGCTACATCCGCACCAGGGCGGAGCCCCAGGTCAGCCCGCCGCCCAGCGCTTCCAGCAGCACGAGGTCGCCCGCGCGGATCCGCCCGTCGCCCACCGCCTCGGCCAGCGCCAGCGGCACCGAAGCGGCGGAGGTGTTCGCGTGCCGATCGACGGTCACCACCACGCGCTCCGACGGCAGGCCGAGCCGCTTGCCCATGGCATCGATGATGCGCAGGTTCGCCTGGTGCGGCACCAGCCAGTCGACGTCGCGGCGGGTCAGCGCATTCGCCGCCAGCGCTTCGTCGACCGCTTCGGACAAGCGGACCACGGCGTGGCGGAACACCTCCCGCCCGTGCATCACCAGGGTGCCCGGCTTGTCGCGCAGGCCCACCGCGCCATCGACATACAGGATGTCGCCGAGCGTGCCGTCCGCGTGCAGATGCGTCGACAGCACCCCGCGGTCGATCGCGCCGCTGCCTGCCCCGGCGCGCAGGAACACCGCGCCGGCGCCGTCGCCGAACAGCACGCAGGTGCCGCGATCGTTCCAGTCCATGATGCGCGAATAGACTTCCGAGCCGATCACCAGCACGCCGCGCACCTGGCCGGCGCGGATCATCGCGTCCGCCACCGACAGCGCATAGACGAACCCGGCGCAGGCCGCCGAGAGGTCGAAGCCGAAGCCACCCGGCACGCCGAGTGCGGCCTGCACGCGCAGCGCCGTGGCCGGGAAAGCCTGATCGGGGGTGGAGGTGGCGAGCAGGATGGCATCGACCTCCCCCGGCGCCGCCCCGGCCTGCGCCAGGGCCGCGTGCGCGGCTGCGGTCGCCATGAAGGCGCAGGTCTCGTGCGGGCCGGCGATGTGACGCTGGCGGATGCCGGTGCGGTCGCGGATCCAGGCGTCGGAGGTCTCGAGCCGCTCCGCCAGTTCCGCGTTGGTCACGATGCGCTCGGGCAGATAGCCGCCGACACCGGCCAGGAGGGATCGCAGGGGCATCGGACGTGGGTTCCTCAGGGCGTGAAAGACAATCGAACCTGTGAAAGAACGCCCGTTGTCATTGCCCGGGTTTTCGGGCGGCTTCGGCGGCCGACGGACATTCTTTCACAAACTCTCAGGCGTGAAAAACAATCGAACTTGTGAAAGAACGCCCGTTGTCGGTGCTCGGGTTTCCAGGCAGTTCCGGCGGCCGACGGGCATTCTTTCACAAACTCTCAGGCCAGGCGTGGGACGGGACGGCTCACATGGCGGTCGCGAGGCGGCCGCCGCCGCCGTTGCGCGACCCGAACGTACCGGAGACCGCGAGGCGCGCGAGCCCCTCGCGGATCTGCTCGTTGAACCGGTGCACTACCATGTCCATCGCGACATCGACGGCGTGCGCGAAGCCCTCGGCGTCGGTGCCGCCGTGCGACTTCACCACCACCCCGTTCAGCCCCAGCATCACCGCCCCGTTGTAGCGGCGCGGATCGAGCCATTCGCGCAGCCGCTCCAGCGCCGGGCGGGCCAGGATATAGGCAATCCGCGCACTGAGGCTGGAACGGAACACCATGCGCAGCAGGTCGCCTACCAGGCGCAGCGCGCCTTCGCCGGTCTTGAGCGCGACGTTGCCGGTGAAGCCGTCCGTCACGATCACGTCGGTGGTGCCGGCGGTGATGTCGTGGCCTTCGACGAAACCATGGAACTGCGGGCCGAGCGGGCTGGCGCGCAGCACGTCGGCCGCCTCGCGCACCCGGTCGTCGCCCTTCAGTTCTTCCGAGCCCACGTTGAGCAGTCCGATCGTGGGCCGGGTCAGGCCGAGCACGGTGCGCGCGAACACGTCGCCCATCACCGCGAATTCGACGAGGTTGCGCGCGTCGCAGGCGACGTTGGCGCCGAGGTCGAGCATCACCACGTCGCCGCGCGCCGACGGCCCGATGGCAGCCATCGCCGGCCGGTCGATGCCCGGCAGGGTCTTGAGCACGATCTTGGCAAGCGTCAGCAGCGCCCCGGTATTGCCGGCCGACACCACACCCGAGGCCTCCCCCGAGGCGACGGCGTCGATCGCGAGCCGCATCGACGCGCCACGCATCCTGAGCGCCGCGGTCGGTTTGAGCTCGTTGCCGATCACGTCCGGCGCATGGCGCAGGGTGCAGGCGCCGGCGGCGCGGCGCAGCGACTTCAGCAGCGGCGCCACCCGTGCCTCGTCGCCGATCAGCAGGAAGCGGGCACCCGGATGGCGTTCGGCGGCGATGTCGAGGCCCCGCAGGACCATCTCCGGCGCGTGGTCGCCGCCCATGGCGTCGATCGCCAAGGTGAAGCGTTCGCCCGCGAAGCGTTCACCCGAGGTACGTTCACCTTGGGCACGCTCCCCCAAGGCACGTTCCCCCAAGGCACGTTCCCCTGGGGCACGTTCCCCTGGGGCGCGTTCGCCTGCGGGACGTTCACCTGTGGAGCGCTCGCTCACCGCGGTCTTGCCCGCACGTCGCCCCCCGCCCGCCGTGCCAGAGGCTCAGGCGCGGACGACGCCCTTGAGGCGATCGCCGGCGGCGGCCACTTCGCGCCCGTCATAGAAGCCGCAATGGCTGCAGATGTGATGCGGGCGCTTGAGCTCGCCGCAATTCGGGCAATCGGCATGCGCTTCGACCGGCAGCGCGTGGTGGCTGCGGCGCATGCCCCGCCGGGACGGCGAGGTCTTTCGCTTCGGGTACTGCCATGGGAGTGCGCCCTTCCGGTGCTGGTGACCCGCACGCGGCCGGCGCGGGCCGGATCGGCTGTCACACGTTGGTCAAGGATTGAGCCGCGCCGTCTAGCAGAGCAGGCACAGGGCCGCAAGGCCGCCGCGTGCGGGCGATCGCACCGCCCACGCGGGGCAGCCCGGCAGCGGCGGGCGCCACGGGTCGGGCGCACGGCGGCGACGGTCAGGCGGATCCATCGCGGCGGCCAACGCCCGGCTTGTGCGGAAACGGATCGAGCGCCAGGGCAAGCTGCTCCGCCGCAGCCTCGCCGAGATCCAGCCGGCCGCCGGCATAGGGGATCTCATCCACCAACTCGGGGTCCGGATCGTCGTCCTCGGTCCCGGCGGGGACGAAATGGACGATGAAATCCTCCGTTACCGTCGCGGGGAAGTCCTCGGCCGAGACGACGCAGACCTGCACCACCTCGGCGCGCAGGGCGCCGTCCGCCGCGATCACACCGCCGGCGAGCGGGCGCAGCCGGAACCGGCAGGTGAGCGCATGGATCGCCGGCAGGCCGAAGCGGCGGGCAAGGGCGGCGCATTCGTCCGGATTCGCCTCCACCAGGATCTCCAACCCCTCGGGGCCGATCCGGCCGGCCGTCAGCGGCCGGTGCAGCTCCACCGTCACGGCGCGACCGGGGGCGGCAGGAAAGCGGCGCTGCCGGCGAGGAAGGCCTCCAGCGGCTGGGCCGCGAGATGGCGCGCTTCGGCCAGCGCCTGCGCCGCCAGCGCCTCCGCCGCGCCCGGCGGCGGGGCGCCGCGCCAGACGTTGCGCCCGAGCGCCACGGCGAGGCCCGCGGCATCGCCGGCGGCGAGTGCCGGGCGATAGGCGAGCGCGCGGCCATGGAAGGCGTTCCACATCGCCTTCATCCGCCGCGCCATCGACGGGTCGCCCACTCCCATCTCCCGCAAGGTGAGGTCCATGTCGCGGAACATGGCGTCGAACACCGCCTGCGCCAGCGCCGGACCAGGCTCGGGCAGCAGGCGCAGCCGCTCGATCAGCAGGAGGACGAACAGGCAAACGCTGTCGAAGCGCCCGTCCACCGTGTCCGGAATGCCGCCCTCGGCGAACAGCACCGGCGCCCGCGCCGCCGCCACCGCCGCCGCATAGAGCGCCGCGGCCGGGCGCCGGTGCCGGTCGCGCCGCAAGCCGAGGAGGGAGCCGAGAGCCGCCATGGCCGAACCGTGCCTTTCCGTCGTGGAATCGCAGGACAACGTAGAGCAGCCAAGGGGACGCTGTCATATTGATGGGAAGACGTCACCGTGCGCAACACGGCGCGTGAGGACGGAAGGCACGACGCGCCCTCACCCGGTTCGCTCCGCGAACCGACCTCTCCCGCAGCGCGGGAGAGGTGAAGGAGCCACCGGCTACGCCGATTTCCCCGTGCATGCGATTGCCCTGGTCGGCCCGTGCTTCGCGATTGACAGCGCGGAACCGTCGTGACACGCCGCGCCTTGGCAGGCCGGGACTTGCGGTCAGGCGATCGCGCTGCTTGCCGGGGGTTGAAGGGTGACGTCGCTGCTGTCCCGCCACCGTCTCGCCGCCGTGTTCGCCTGCGCCCTGGCGCTGGGCGGGTGCAGCCTGTTCTTGCCGCCCGCGGCAGTGCGCGGGAACCGGGTGGACCCGGAAGAGCTGAGCCGGCTGGTGCCCGGCACCACCACCGAAGCCACGGCACGCGGGCTGCTCGGCTCGCCAACGGCGCATGGCACGTTCGACCCGAACCAATGGTACTGATATCACCGAGACCACCCGCCAGGTGATCGGCGGCACCCAAGGGGTGCTGGATCAGGGGGTGGTGGTGCTGCATTTCGACCCGCAGGGGGTATTGCAGCACGTCGACCGGATCAGCCGCACGGCAGCGCTGTCGGCGCCGATCGTGGGCCGTACCACGCCATCGCCCGGCAGCTCGGCCGGGTTCTTCCAGCAGTTGATCGGCAATATCGGGCGGGTCGGGCCCACCGCCACGCCGGATGAGGGACCGAGCGGCGGCGCACCGACCCAATAGGCCTGCGGCGGCGGCGCCGCGGCGCGGCACGCTGTCGATCCCGGGACCAGGCAGTCCGACGCGCGCCGGGTGATGCGCTGCGGCGGCGGGCCGAGCGCTGCCGCACCGCTTGCGCGGGCACCGCGGATCGCCCAAACCTTGCCGCATCCGACAAGGGAGAAACAAGCCATGGCCCCGCCGCCCGTGATCCGCCTGCATCCCGAGGACAGCGTGGTGATCGCCCGCGCCACCCTGCTGCCGGGCGTTGCCGTGGCCGAGGGGGTCGCGGCGATCGAACGGGTGCCGGCGGGGCACAAGGTCGCGGTGCGGCCGATCGCGCCGGGCGAGCCGGTGCGGCGCTACGGGCAGATCATCGGCTTCGCCACGGCGGCGATCGCGCCCGGCCAGCACGTGCACGTGCACAATTGCGGGATGGGGGATTTCGCCAAGGACTATGCCTATGGGGTGGATGCGCGCCCGACTGCGTATTTCGATACGCCGGCGACGTTCCAGGGCTTCCGGCGCGCGGACGGGCGAGTGGCGACACGCAACTATATCGGGATCGTGACCAGCGTGAACTGCTCGGCGCATGTGGCGGGGCTGATTGCCGATGCGTTCCGGCGTAATCCGTTCGGGGGGGCGGATCCGCTGGCCGACTATCCGAATGTCGATGGGGTGGTGGCGCTGACCCACAAGACCGGGTGCGGGATGACCGAGGGGGAGCCGCTGCGGCTGCTGCGGCGGACTTTGGCGGGGTATGCGCGGCATGTGAATTTCTCGCATGTCGTGGCGCTCGGGCTGGGCTGCGAGGTGAACCAGATCGGCGGGTTGTTGGCCGAGCAGCGGCTGGCGGGACGGCTGCGCTCGATGGACATCCAGGCGCTGGGCGGCACGCGCAAGACGGTGGAAGCGGGCGTCGCCTTCGTGCGCGAGGTGCTGGCGGAGGCGAATGCGGTGCGGCGGGAGACGGTGCCGGCGGCGGAGCTGACGGTCGCTCTGCAATGCGGCGGGTCGGACGGGTATTCGGGCGTGTCGGCCAATCCGGCGCTGGGAGCGGCGAGTGACCTGCTGGTGCGGCACGGGGGGACCGTGATCCTGTCGGAGACGCCGGAGACCTATGGAGCCGAGCATCTGCTGACGCGGCGCGCGGTATCGCGGGAGGTGGGCGAAAAACTCGTGGCACTGATGCGGTGGTGGGAGGAGGTACACGGCGCGGGAGGGGGCGGAGATGAACGCCAATCCCTCGCCGGGGAACAAGGCGGGCGGGCTGACGACCATCCTGGAGAAGTCGCTGGGGGCGATGGCGAAGGCGGGCAGCACCAACCTGGTCGATGTGGTGGGGTATGCGGAGGCGGTGGCCGCGCGCGGGTTCGTGTTCATGGATACGCCCGGCTACGATCCGGTGGCGGCGACCGGGCAGGTGGCGGGGGGTGCGAACCTGGTGTGCTTCACGACCGGACGGGGGAGCGTGTTCGGGTGCAAGCCGGCGCCTTCCATCAAGCTGGCGACGAACTCGGTGATGTTCCGGCGGATGGAAGACGATATGGACGTGAATTGCGGGACGGTGCTGGACGGGGACGAGAGCGTGCAGGAGTGCGGGGCGCGGGTGTTCGAGCTGATGCTGCGGGTGGCTTCGGGGGAACGGACGAAGAGCGAAGGGTTCGGGTTCGGGGCGGATGAGTTCGCGCCTTGGGTGATCGGGGCGACGATGTGAGGGGGGTAACGTCGGTATGACGCAACAACGGTCCGACAGGCCAATCGTTCGGGCGGACTGCCCGAAATGTGGTCCAGATCGCCTCGCACAAGTTAGCGGGCACGTACAAAGACGATGGGACGACCCGAAAGCGCCTGTTTGGGCTACCGTTGATTATCGACTTCTTCAGTGCCGCGGCTGTGAGGAGGTGTTTCTACAGATTGACGAAATCTTCTCCGAAGACACTGAGATGGTAGAAAATTCAAGCGGCGGCTGGGACGAGCAATACCAACGCGATATAAAATATTGGCCAACAATTTCGAAGAGAAAGCGCCCGCCGTGGCTAGAAGAGATTACCTCAATAGATGGGCAGTTAGGAGGGCTTGTTAACGATATTTACTTGGCTCTTGATAATGACCTAGCTGTTTTGTCCGCCATCGGAATGCGAACAGCAATAGATCGAGCTACGGAGCTTCTTGATATTGATCCGTTGGACACGTTTGCCAAGAAACTCGATCGTCTGCTTGCTATCGGCAGGATCGGCCAAACGGATCGCGAGACCCTTTCAACATTGATAGACGCGGCCAGCGCAGCAGCACATCGAGGCTGGCGACCGACTAACGAACAGCTTCAAACAATGGTATCGATTATGGAAGGGTTCCTACATCAATCGTTTATATTGGATAGGGCAACAGAAGTCCTTAAGGGAACGGTTCCGGCGCGTCAGAGGCGACGGAAAGGGATCGCCATTTCCCAGTCCACTCGATGAACAATCTGATGGGAAAGGTTGGCACAAATGAAGGCAACCGATCGCCCATCCCCGCCGACTGTGCCGGCCAGGACTTCTACGCCCAGGACCGCCCCCTCCAGGACCTACTCGCCATCTACCTTCCCACGGAAACCCGGGAAGCGCTCACCCCCCACTACGCAAGCCTCGGCCAGCTCGCCGGCGGCCGGCTCGACGCCCTCGCCCGCACCGCCGATCGCCATCCGCCCGTCCTCCACCCCCGCGATCGCTACGGCAACGATGAGGACTGGATCGAGTACCACCCCGCCTATCGCGACATGGAACAGATCGCCTTCGCCGATTTCCAGTTCCACGCCATGACCCACCGCGCCGGCGTGCTCGGCCAGCAGGCCCCCCTGCCGCACGCGGCCAAATACGCCTTCCAATACCTCTTCACCCAGGCCGAGTTCGGCCTGATGTGCCCGGTCAGTGTCACCGACACGTCCATCCACCTCATCCGCCGCTTCGCCAGCCCCGACCTGCAAGCCTATCTGCTGCCGCGCATGCTCTCGGCCGACCCTGCGACCATGTGGAAGGGCACGCAGTTCATGACCGAGCGCACCGGCGGCTCCGACGTCGGTGCGATCGAAACCAGCGCGGTCCGGGCGGGCGAGGATTGGCGCCTGACCGGCAGCAAATGGTTCAACTCGCACGCCGATGCCGATGTGGCGCTGATCCTCGCCCGCCCGGAAGGCGCGCCCGGGGGCACGCGCGGCCTTGCGCTGTTCGCCCTGCCGCGGCGCCGGCGCGACGGGTCCCGCAACGCCTACCGGATCGTCCGCCTGAAGGACAAGCTCGGCACGAAATCCATGGCAAGTGGGGAGATCGACCTCCATGGCGCCGAGGCCTACCTGGTCGGTGCACAGGATGCCGGACTGAAACAGATGATGGAGCAGGTGAACCGCTCCCGCCTCTCGCACGGCGCGCGCGCCGCCGGCATGATGCGCCGTTGCGTGAACGAAGCGCTCGCCGCCGCGCGTGGCCGGCGCGCGTTCGGCAGCGCCGTGA
This sequence comes from uncultured Pseudomonadota bacterium, assembly GCA_963832525.1. GTDB lineage: Bacteria > Pseudomonadota > Alphaproteobacteria > Acetobacterales > Acetobacteraceae > JAJZVS01. Next base: position 1,992,545 of record CAWHUC010000004.1, on the reverse strand, counting down.
TCGACTTCCCGCTGATGCGCCGCCAGCTCCTGAAACTGCTCGTTCCCGCCGAGCAGGCGTTGTCGATGACCTTCGCCACCGCCGATGCGATGGACCGCGGCGCGGGGACGGAACTGCGCATCCTCACCGGCCTGCTCAAGCTGCGCGCCTGCCGCGACAACGTCCCTGTCGCCACCGGTGCGATGGAGGCACGCGGCGGCAACGGCTACATCGAGGACTACGTGACCGCGCGCCTGATCCGCGACGCCCAGGTCGGGGTGCTGTGGGAAGGCACCAGCAACATCAACGCGCTCGACGTGATCGGCCGCGCCGTGGGCAAGCAGGGCGCGCACCGCGCGCTCGGCGCCCTGCTGCACCGCCGGCTGGAGGAGGCGACCGCCCTGCCCGCCCCCTTCCGCGTCCGGCTCGCCGCCACCTGGGACCGCGCGGCGGCGGCGGCAGAACGGATCGCGGGCGGCAACGAAGCCCTGGCTCGCGCCGCCGCCGCTGGGCTCTACAACACCGCCAGCGCCGTGCTGCTCGCCTGGGAAGCCACGCGCCCCGGGGCCGACGCACGGCGCGCCCTGCTCGCCCGCTGCGTGCTGGACCACCGCCTGGCCCCGCGCGACCCGCTGGCGCCGGAGGAAGCGGCGTGGGAACGCCCCGCCACGGATCTGCTGCTGGCCCCGCGGGCACGCGACGTCGGCGCGATCGCGCCGCTGCTGGTCTGAGGCCGGCAATCCATTAGGCTTTGGGTTTTCTCGCCAATTTGGCGAGAAAACCACTTGTGGATAACTTGCCTAAGCCATTGGTGCTGCTGGAGGGGATTGAACTCTCGACCTCTCCCTTACCAAGGGAGGAGAGGACGCCATGTTTTCACTGCTATTTCAATGGCTTACGCCTGGTGTTCAGCCGCCTTGCACTCAGAATGCTCTTCTGACGCGAGCGTGTGGTGCAACGACAGCGCTCTCATCTTGGCGGCGCGTTGATATCGGCGCCTGGCTTTCTTAATGGCATCTCCAATTACCGTGCGCGCCTCGGCGACGGTGACCTGGAACCATTCCCCGCGGTGGTGGCGTTGCTCAAGCGCGCAATGGGCAAGATATTCCGCGTCCGCTGCAAAGCAGCGTTCCACTAGATTGCGAACGACAAGGCGTAGCTGGAACGGGTTTTCGCTTTGAAGGTGCAGCATGCGCGTTTCTGGATTTAAGGCAATTCCAACCTTGATATATTGTTCGCAAGTGATTGCGTAAATGGTGATGTAATCACCGGGCATCTGCTGGCTGCGGACGTAGCCTTTGCGCCGGAATCGCGATGTCATATGGTTGCGCCGTCCATCAAGCGTGGCGCGCCGTCGCCTGAGTGGCCGCCACCCCCAACCACGCCGCCGCCTGGGCCGCATACGCCTCCGGCAGCAGGTGCGCATAGACTTGCACCTGGCTGACGTTCGCCCAGCCGCCGAAGCTCTGCAGGCGCAGCAGATCCCGGTACACGGCATAGTGCCAGGTTGCCGCGGCGTGCCGGAGGTCGTGCGGGTGCTGCGCCGGGACGAAGCGCTTGTGCTCGATGCCCTTGCGGCTGGTCCAGGTATGCCAGGTGCCGGGCAGGCCTGCGCGCCGCCAGGCGCCCGTCCAGGCGGTCCTGATCTGGCCGCCGGCGGTGCGGTCGGTATCGCGGTAGGCCTCGCCTGTGCGCCACTGCTGGCCCTTCTGGCCCGTCCGGCGCCGGACGGCATAGGTGGGGCGGAAGACACGGCCCTCGCGCCCTGGCAGGGCCGCCAGGGCGGCGCGTGCGACGGGCGGGAGGTCGACCCAGCGCTCGATATCGGACTTGGTCTCGCGAAACGTCACTCGGGCGGCCACCAGGTCCACGTCGGACCAGTCGAGCTCGAGCGCTTCGCTCAAGCGGGCGGCGGTCCCGAGCAGGAACACGAGCAGCGGGCGCAGATGCGGCGCCGCTGCGTCGATCAGCGTGGTGGCCTGGGCGGGGGTCAGGAACGCCACGCGGGGGCGCGGCTGGCGCGGGACCTCGAAGGCTGGGCGATCGCACCAGCCGCGGAAGGCGGCGTGTTCCAGGATGGCGCGCAGTGGGGTGATGACGTTGCGCAGCTTCGTCGCCGGCGAGGCGTCGGGGCGCAACATCTTGCCGTAGAGACCGTCGAGCTGTTCCTGGTCGACCCGGGCGAGCGGCAGCGGGCCGAGCGCCTGCAGCAGCCGGTTCACCAGCGCTTTCGTGCCTTCGGTGCGCGGCTCGGCGATCAGATAGCTCGCAGCTGCGGCCTGGAATGTTTTGGTGGAACGGGCGCCGAAGATGGCGGTGTTCCAGAGCTCTGCCTCACGCTTTGCGCGGTAGGCTTCCGCGGCGTCGGCGCGCTCAGTGCCAGTGCTCTCAAATACTCTCTGTCCGCGGACGGTGCCGCGGATGTAGAGCGACGCGCCGCCGGGGCGGCGGACGATGCGGAGGGGCATGCCAGGCTCTCGATCAGCCGTTTGTACCTGGTCGGCGGTGAACATGTAGCGGCGGCCGTGGCGGCCATGGGTCGGGCCGCCGGCGAACACTGGCACGGCTTCCAGGTGCGCGAGAAGGCCCGTGCGGCCGATCTTGCCGCGCAGGCGGTCCAGGACCTCCGGCAGGGTTTGCAGCTCGGGGACGGGATCGGCCATCGCTCAGTGCTCGTGAAAGGGCGGGAGGGGCAGCTCGGTCAGCGGCGCGTCGCCCGGCCGCGCGAGGCGCAGGTGCACGGTCTGGGCCAGCGGCCACTCGATGAAGACCAGCGGGTGGGTGCGATGGAGCGCGCGGGCTTCCTCCGGCGTCAGGAAGCGGCGCCGCGGCGGCCAGTCGGCCGGCGGGGACTGGGTGATGCGGCCGTCGCGCCAGAGCATGTGCTGGCCGGAGGGCGTGCACAGCGCCTCCAGCACCATCTCGGTGTAGAGCGCCGAGACGACGATGACGGGCTCCGGATAGCGGGCCCGGGACAGCAGGTGCTGCCAGGCGGTGGGGACGGTGAACGGGTCGACGGGTGCGGCGGCCGGCGTCGCGGGCGGCGTGACGCGCGGGGCGGCCGGCGCTCGCGGGCGGCGTGACGCGCGGGGCGGCCGGCGCTGCCGGCCGGGGCTCCGCGTGGCGCGGCAGCGGGACGGAGCGCGTCGTGGCGGCGGGTAGCGGAGCGCCGAAGAGGTCGAACTGGGTCATGGGGTGGCCGACGGCTGAACGGGCATCTGGCGCCACTCGTGCCCGTCAAGCAGGGCGCCGGCGGCTTTCTTGCCGAGGCGATATAGGTCCGGCTCATCATCACGGTGCATTTCCAGGCTCATGCGCGGCGTGACGGAATCGAACATCCATTCGTCATCCCACCAAGTTGCGGTCTGCTCGGTTTTGGTGGGAGAGCCGTTGCCACATTCACCGGGCGCCCACTCGCCCCACTGCTTGAAGAAAAACGGGACGCCGGCCGCCTGGCACTGATCCCGCAGCCCGCGCGCCCAGTCCGGATGCATCGGCCGAGCGTTCGGGCCGGACTTCACCACCGCAGATCACCCAATCAAGTGCGATGCGGTCGCAGCCAACCCATTCCGGACAGCCGCTCGCATCTCGCGGTCCTACTTCGCAATGATAGACGGCGAAGTTCCGCGGGCATTGATGCTCACGAGGAATGTCTTTGCGGTGGCAGTTTGGCCCCCAACCATCGCCATCGTCGCAGCCTTCGCATCCATCGTCGCCTGGCAGCCATGGGTGTAGATTGACCGGACCCAACATCGGCTCGCACGAAAGAAATCGCGCCGTCGCCGGCACCGCGAGTAGGTGCGGAATGCGCCGATCGGCTTCCTCTTGGTTCTCGACCGTCGTGCCAAGCCAGACGTTCGGCCAGCCAGCGCCCCACGGCTTCACGCCAGTCTCGGGGTCCGGCAGCATCTTCGCGATGTTCTGAGGCCGCTTCGTTAGGATCAGGAAATCCAAGTCCGGCGACTGTTCGATGTAGTGCCACGCCTCGCGGCGCCATATGTAAGGCGCGGCGCTGTCGAAGAAATCCGAAAGCGAGTTGGAGAACACCTTCGCGCGGACACCTGCGGCACGCGCGTCCCGGTTCCACTTGCGCAACTTATGCCAGTTCGCAGCGACGGTGCGCTTGCGCTCGCCGTGCGGCCCCCAGCCGTTCACCCATTTCCAATGAGCGTTCTGCGTCTTGGCGTAGCAGAAGACGCAAGCCGGCGAGACCTCCTGGCAGCCGATCCAGAAGTTCATCGTGTGGTCGCACCATTCGATCTTGCTGTTGACGCCCATGGCTACGCCGCATCCTCCATTCCGTCATCATCATCATCGTGCGCACCACGCACGCGCCCGGGTTCCTCCGCAGCCACCACCGGCGCCGGCGCGCCGAACACCGCCGGGCGCCAGGTGGGCAGCTTCCCGGCCAGCGCCTGGCGCACCGCCGCGCCGCTGCCGGAGACCTTGATCCCGGCTTCGGCGGCGAGGCGTTTCAGCTCGGCCACCTGGACGTGCGCCAGGAACTCCGGCGTATCGAACCGGGGCAGCGCGTCGTCGGCGCGCACGGCGGCACCGATCCATTCCGCGGCGGGGCCGGAGGCGAGCGCGTAGCCGCCGCTGTCCGTCGGCCGCACCAGGATCGGCTGCAGCACGCCCTGCGCGCGGATCGTCTCGGTCAGCATCGCATCCGCGGCGGGGTCGGCGATGACGCGGCGGACGTTGGTTTCCGGTGCGTCGGTGATGGCGTCGATGGGGATGTTGCGGGAGCCGCTCATGTTGGGGTCCTTTCCAATGGGGTATCCCGCGGCCGGCGGCGCAGGCGCCAGAGCGCGGCGCTGATCTCGGCCAGGCGATCCTTCATGCGCCGCCCGCCGCCGGTCGACGCATAGGGGCGCAGCAGCCGCGCTTCGTCTTCGAGCTGGGCGATCCGCTCGGCGTCCGACATTTCCGGCGCCGGCGCGGGGATGGCGCGCTTCCTTGCGATGGTCATTGCGGTTTGAACGCACTTTCCAGCAGCATGGGCGCGACGGCGAGTGCGAATTCTCCGGTCGCGCGGACGAATTCCAGCGGATTGTCCGTTCCGAGGGAAACGCCGACGATGACCATCGCTAGCGCCTCCTTAAGAAAACCGGATGGGAGGGCTGCGATCTTTTCGATGCAGCCGTTGATATCCTGCGTGATCTCCTCCAGGGCCGTCTGCACAGGGTCGACGTCGCTCACGCCGCACCGCCCGGCACGCGCCAGGCCTTCGGGGGCGGCAGGATCACGACGTCCTGGCGCTCGCCGGGCGGTCCGGCGAAGGCGATGTCGCGGAGGGCGCCGGCGAGCGACTGCATCTCCGTCAGGGTCAGCGGCTCGCGGAGCGTGACACGCGCTTCCAGCGTGTCGGCCACCAAGAGAAGGGGGAAGGCGTCCATGGGGTCCTCGATCGGGTTGATGCGGAACAGGATCGGCACGCACAGGCCGACGATCAGCCAGCCGGTGATGGCGAGCGCGGCGGTCATGATGGGCGCCGCACCCCAGGACCAAGTCCCGGCCTGTCGCTCAGAATGCTTGGCCCGACCAGGACGAGCGCCCGCAGGAAGGCCGCACAGAATGCGAGCGCCGGAGCGGCGTCGTTCTTGCCCTGGCCGACGGGGCTCTCATCGAGCAGGATCTGCACACCGAATTTCGGTTCGCTGTTCCGCAGCTTTCCTTTCGCGACGAACCAATTGACGGTCGGGGCGCACAAGGTCGCCGCGTCCTCGAGCGATCGCTCGAGGTCGCGCATTCGCACCCACCGGCTTCCGTCGAGCCACCGCCACGCTATGCCTCCCGGACGAAGGGGTTGCCGGATCACTTCGTGCCCAAGCACCTCATAGAGACCAGCCGTGAGTGTATGGCTCGGCCGCTCGGCAAGTTCGAAGCATTCGGCCGCGAACAGCAGGCCGTCCCGCCAGGGTCCTTGTATCACCCCGCGTCTTGTTCCGACGGGGGTGCTGATCGTTGCGGCAGTCATGCGCGCCTCCGGAAGGGGATCAGCGTGGCGATGGGGGGCGTGAGGTCGATCGGGCGGCCGTGCAACCAATCGCTCTTCTGCGCATCGGTGGCGCGGTCCAGATCGATCTCGTGCACGATCGTGCGGTGGGCGCGCTCGCCGGCGGCGTCGAGGCAGGAGAGGACGAAACGACCGATGAGGGCGCGGATCATGCTGCGATCCCCGCGCGCATCTCGCGTGCCAGCATCTCCATCGCCGCGGCCTCGCGCAGCAGGCGGCGGGGATAGCGGCTGCGGCGGCGGGCGTGGGCGCGGAGCGCGCCGGCGCAGCGCACCAGGGCGGCGATCAGGGTGGCGTCGGGCGCTGCGCCTCGGCGCGTTGGATCAGCTTCGACAGCCCGTTCGCCACGCGGATGATCTGGTAGCGCGCCCAGCCGGGCAGGCTGAGCTCGGAGGCGAGCGCGCGCAGCGTGTCCTCGGCCCGCTGCATCGCAACAAGCATCTCGGTCCGGCGGACCGGGCGGCGCGACGGCGGGCGGAGGGGGTGGCGCATGGGCCGGTTCATTTACCGGCCCCGCACCGAACGCGGGGGTCAACACTGAAACGGCAGTTTGCGCGGGTGTGAAGGCGAGGAACCGGCCTTCCGCGCGGGGTTGCGCGATCACAAGTGGCAATCGGTAATATTCGTCCGGTTGCAACGATCGATTTTTGTGTGAGGTTCGCGCTATACGTGTGTAAGCTATCACGGGAGCGTGAGCCGAACCCGACATCACGCCGCCCCAGCCGACAGGAGCGTCCGACACGTGCGAATAAGACATGACCGCCTCCGTTCATCGGAGGCGAAGCTTAGCCACCTGGCTAAGCCATAGGCGCTGCAACCAGAAAAATTTACCGCGGGCAAGCGTGCCGCTTACCAAGCCGTCAGGGGCGCGCCGCCGACCCTTCGCTGGGTGGCGCTTCTGCTCTTCTCCTGCCGGATGATCGCCGACCGTGCCTGACCAGATGAAGCATGTTCTTCTGCTGGACGGGGTTGAGCCGGCGGTAATGCGCGCAGGCAGCAGGGGCCTCGGCGCCCAGTTCCTCGTTGACAGGCTGACCAATCGAACTCTCATGCCCGAGCGATAGGCCACGCGACCGCGGTGGCATCGACTATCTCTGAGCAGGTGTCGCGGCCGTGTGCCCTTCCGGGCCTCTCCCGACTTGCCGCACCAGACCGACGGCTCCCTGGGGCGCGCCGACGGGCCGGCGAGCTGTTCCTGGCCCAGCCCTGCCGCCTGCCGCGCCTTCTTGATGCGGTCTCCCGATTTCCATGCACGTCAGTTTAACGCGATGAGCCGTCACCAGGAAGTGTAAGCAATTGCGCTTGACGCCCGAGCTTCGCGGCTGCTAAGCATGCGGCATGGACACCGGCATGGCCCTATCCGCGCACGGCGCGGGCCGCTTGCGAAAGTTGCTCACGACTGGCGCCTCACGCGCGGGCGCGGTCGCGCAATGGGACCGTGTGCCCGCCGAGCGATCTGGCGGACGGTCGAAGCGTCAGCACGGGTATCCCGCGCGAACAGCTTCGGCCGGACATCTGCCCGCGCGGCGAAGCGGAGGCGGCCTGAATGCAGACCGCCCCCGCCGCCGCGCCGCTACTTCGCCGGTCGGATGCTGGCGAACCGGAAGCTGTAATCCGGATCGTCTATCGACCCTTCCAGCGTCATCGAATCCTCTTCCATGCAGTCCGTCGTGGACGCGAAGAAGTGGCCGGAAAACACCACGGCCTGTCCCACCTGCAGGGCCGATGCTCCTGGAACAGCGGCGTTCCGGGGGCGATCAGCGTGGGCTCGATCGAATCGGACAGATCGTCGTTCGTGGTGCTGACCGTGACGTGCCGCGCGAGACGCACGCTCAGGATGCCCTTCCCGTCGCCGTTGGTCGAAAGCGTGTCCACCGTGCCACGCCAGCCGGCCACGTCCCGGCTGTGCATCAGGGCACAGACCGCCTTGGCTCGCTCCGGCCTGGCTGCGCCCTTGGCCATGTCGTTGGCGCCAGCCGCGTAGGTCTGCCGAGCTGATCACGGCCTGGATCAAGGCGGCCTCCGACGGGGGCAGCGGTTTGGGCGCCGGCGCCGGCTCCGCGGGACGGCGGTCGCGCTGGAGGCTGCGGGGGGCGTCGGATCGTTCCCGCCGTTCACCGTGTGGAGCACGAAGATCGCCGCTCCGCCCAAGAGCAGCCCCACCACGATTTGCTTCGGCTTGCTCATCTTCTTCGATTTCTTTTCGTCCGCCACGGCTGGTCTCCCTTTGGTTCTGGACCCGCCATTGTTGCCCCACCGGGGCGGCTTTGACCATGCCGAGGGGAAACGCCGCATGAAACTGCCACCCTGCTTCTGCCGGTGGCTGCTCGGCCACCTGTTGCGCCGCACGGCCTGGCGCCGCGATCCCGACTTCGTCATCGGCACCGCGGACGATCCCTACCTGCGCCGCTGGTGGCTGATCCCGCGCAACCCGGTGTTCAACCTCTACGTCCACCACTTCCTGCGCAGCGATGACGATCGCGCGCTGCACGATCATCCCTGGCCCAGCGTCTCGGTCATTCTGGCGGCCGCTATATCGAGCATGTCGCCGGCACCCCGGCGTTCCTGCGCGACATGGGCCAGGTCACCGCCCGCGGCCCGCGCGCGGCGCACCGGGTGGAGCTGCTGACCCGCTACCGCCGGCCGCTGCCGGTCTGGACCCTGTTCATCACCGGCCCGCGCGTCCGCGACTGGGGCTTCCATTGCCCGAGCGGCTGGCGTCGCTGGCAGGACTTCGTTGCGGAGACGCCCGACGGCAACACGGTCGGACCTGGGTGCGAATGATGCGCTCACACCCGCCATTTCGGGCCGCACCGGCCGCGCGTCATGTAAATTCACCGGCTGCAACGGTAAAGTGACAGCACATGCAACGTCCGCACGCGCCTGCCGCCTACAACGCGCTGAAGACCACCTGGAAATGCCTGGTGCAGAATGTGGGCGGCCTGGACGCCACCGCCGCCTGCACGCGGGTGAATGCGTCGTTGCTGTCGCAGTACGGCAACGTCTATGGCGAGCGGTTCGCGCCGGTCGATGTGATCCTGGACGTCGAAACGATCGCGGGTGACCCGCTCGTCACCGCGGCGCTCGCCCGGGCGCAGGGCTACCTGCTGGTGCCGGTGGCGCCGCGCGGGGCGGATGCGCTGTCGGTCCGGCTCGCGGAAATCGGCCGCGACGTGGCTGCGCTGTTCGCCACCGCCGCCGGCGCGCTCGCCCGCGATCAGCCGACCGAGGCGGAGCGCGACGCGCTGGCGCGCGAGCTGGACGAGGTCGCCCGGGTCGCGACGGAAACGCGCATGCTGCTGATCGCGCGCCCCGGCGCGGCGATGGATGACCGCCGGGTACCGCGGTCATGAAGATGGCGGATCGCACGACGTGGCTGCTCACCCATCGCGGCTTCGTCGCCGATGTCGTCACGGGCGCGCTGCGCGCCGTGCGGCTCGCGTATCCGGCCGACTGCCCCGCTGCATATCCGGCGCGGGAAGCGGCGATGGATGCGATGGTCGATCTGGAAATCGCTCGTGTCCGGGCGCGCTTCCGTGCCGAATAGCGCGCCGGCGCGGCGCATCCTGGTCGCCTACACGCGGCCGACCGGGCATCCGCCGCCGGCGGAGCAGGTGCGCAACCAGGTGCGCACCGCAACCGGCTACACGCTCGGCCGCGCGACGCCGGAAGGTCCGCGCATCGCGGTGATCGGCGTGCGGGCGGTGCCGCTCGCCGCCGTCGCCCGGCTGCGCGCGCCGTCATCGCTGCCGACGCCAGGCGCCCCGGAAACCGGCTTGCTCGCGGACCGCCTGCTCGCGTTCCTGGAGGCGCTGGCCGCGGCGGGAAGCGGGCTGCCGCTCTTCCGCGTGATCGCCGCGGAAATCGGCGCATCGCCCGGCAACGACGCCGGCGTCAACGCCGTCTACGACGCAATGCGGCGGTTGGAAAGCACCGGCGAGATCCGTGTCTGGCGCGGGTCGAAGGATAATCATTTCGGCCAACGGATCATCGGCCTGCGCGACGGCGGCATCGTGCGCAGCGCGCGGGCACCGGAGGGGATCGTGCCATGAGCAGCTTCTTCGACTGGACGGAAACGACGATCGCGCGGCTGCGACACCTGTGGGCCGGCCCCGACTCCACGATCGCCATCGGGGTCAAGCTCGGCGTCTCGAAAAACGCCGTGGTCGGCAAGGCGCATCGGATCGGACTGCCGTCGCGGCCGTCGCCGATCGAACGGAGGCTGGCTGCGCCGGCCGGCAAGTCGCGCCGGGCACGGCGCATCGTGCCGGAGCCGAAAAATTCGCTGCCGCGGCTCGCCAGCCTGCCCGCGGCGCCGGCATCTCCCGCTGCGCCGATCGCCGCGCCGGTGGCCGCCCAGGCGCCCGCTGTCAGCCTGGTGCGCCCCGATCCCCCGCGCGCGGTCGAAACGCCGCCCTTGATCGTCTATGCCCCCGGCGGTCGCGGGTGCGAGGCGGTGCTGCAGCCCTGGCGTCCGGGCATGGACCCGCGGGACGTCTATTGCGGCAAGCCGCGGCGCGATCGCGGGTGCTCCTACTGCCCGACGCACGCGGCGGTGTTCCTCACGGGACGCCTGATGCGCGCGTCCACGATGGCCTCGGCTGTGGCAGCGGCCGAATAGGCGCGCCCGATCCCCTCGGCGGCATCGCCGCGTAGATCGACGTGCTGCGCGCCGTCACGGTGATCGATCTGACGCCGGAAGAAGCGGCGGCGCTGCGCACGCTCGGCGCGCTGCTGCATCGGTTCGGCACCGTGCTGCTGGGCTGCGCCGAGGCGGTTGGCGTCGCCGCGCGGCCGGTGCGCGATGCCGTAGCTGTCACCCAGGCGCGGCTCGATGCCCTCGCCGATCGTTCCCCAGCTTCGCCGGCGCCCGACGCGCCGGCGCAGGCCGCGCCCGCCGGCGTCTCGCGGGCCTTGGACGTTTCCTCCCAACCTGCGCCCGCGGCCGTCTTCCCAGACCGGCCGCGGGCGGCTTTTTCGAAGGAGGAAGCGCCGAAACTCGCCTGGACGCCTGCGCGCGATGCGCACCTAAAGAAACGATGGGCGCAGTTCGTGACGCAGGACGTCATTCGCGCCGAGCTGGCGGCGATGCCCGGCCTCCCGCTACCGTCACGCACGACCGCGCTCGGCGAGCGCGCTGCGACCCTGCATGTGAAACGTCCCGTCGGCTTCCGCGCATGGCACGATCGTCAGAAGGCGCTCCGCGATGCCGCGCCGTCCGTCGCTGCCGCGCAGCTCGCCGCCGATGCCGCGCGGCAGGGTGTGGCGGACTCCGACTGGCGCGGCGCGATGGACTGGAGCCACCGGCACGGCGTGACGCTCGGCGCGGCGGACGAAGACGCCGACCTGGTCGCGGTGAACGCGCGGCGGGTGGAATGCGGGCTGCCGCCGTTCCGCATCGTCCCCGGGCGCGGTCCCTCGCGCGCGCTGTCTGCGACGCATCTGTCGGCATAGCGATGCACGCCGCCCTGGTCGCCGCTGCGTCGCCCGACCGTCGCCAGGCGGGGCGATTCCCCGAAGCGCTGCTCGGTGAAATCCGCCAGCGGCTGCCGCTGCCGGCGCTGATCGGGCGGCACGTCAAGCTGGCGCGCGCGGGGCGCGACTGGACGGGATGCTGCCCGTTTCATGAGGAACGGACGCCGAGCTTTGCCGTCTACCGCGACCACTACCATTGTTTCGGCTGCGGCGCGCATGGGGACGTGTTCGGCTACCTGATGGCGGCGGAACGGCTGGATTTCCCGGCTGCGGTCGCGGCGGCGGCGCAGGATGCGGGCGTGGCCCTCGATCGCGCCGCACCCGCGCGTACGACACCACAGCCGCCGGTGGCGCGGGCCGCGGCGCCGGAAGATGTTGCCGAAGCCGCCGGGCGGCGACGTGCGGCGCAGCGGGTGTGGCTGGAGGCGGAGCCGGTGCTGCGCGGCACGCTCGCCGCGGACTACCTGGCCGGGCGGGGGATCGATCTCGCCGTCCTTGGGCGCCAGCCGCGCGCGCTGCGGTTTCATCCGCGGCTGAAGCACATGAGCGGCGGTGTGTTCCCCGCGCTCGTGGCGGCGATCACGCGGCCGGTGGACGGGGAGTTTCTCGGCACGCATCGCACCTGGCTGTCTGTGCGCGACGGGCGTGTCGGCAAGGCGCCGATCGAGCCGGCGAAGATGTCGCTGGGGTTTGTCGGCGGCGGGGCGATCTCGCTGTGGCGCGGGGCGTCGGGCAAATCGATCCGTTCCGCGCCTGAGGGTGAAACGGTCGTGATCGGCGAGGGGATCGAAACCTGCCTGTCGATCGCGCTCGCGTGCCCGGAGCTGCGGGTGATCGCGGCGGTGGCGCTCGGCAACCTCGGCCGGGTCGCGCTGCCGCCGCAGATCCGGACCGTGATCCTGGCGGCGGATAACGATGCGAAGCCGGCGGCGCAGCGGCAGTTGCAGCGCGCGGTGGAGCTGCACCTGGAAGCGGGGCGCACCGTGCGCGTGGCGCGTAGTCCGCTGGGGAAGGATTTCAATGACGTGCTGGGGGCGTTTCGATGACCGATGAACCTGCGCGCCTCATCGGCCAGGCGGTCCGTGGTGCCGATCGGGGGTTTCGGGTGATCGATGGCGGCCCGCCGCAAGCCCCGGTCGAACCGGACGATGCCGACGCGTGCCCAGTGCGGGCGCTCGGCCATCTGGCGGGGATATTCCATTTCCTCGACGCGCGCGGGCAGAAGCGGGAACTGACAGCCCGGCAGCTCGGCTCCCGCCACGATCTGCTGTCGCTGTTCCATGGCGACGATAGCTGGCTGCGGCGCATGCACCCGAAGCAGGTCGAGGAAGACCAGCAAGGGCGACGCCGGCATCAAGGTGATCAAGTGGATCACTGTCGATTTCGCGATCAACGCTGCCGCCGCCGCCTTGCAGCGGGATTGCGCCGCCATGGGGCTGTTCGGCGATCATGTCATCCTGCGCCAGCCCGGCATCTGGCTTGGTCCGGAGGGTCTGCCGGCCGTGCACTGCGGCGACAAGGTCCTGATCGGCGCGGACTGGCACGATGCCGGCATACGCACGGGATCGCAGGTACCTGGACCGCCGCGCCACCCACGGCACGGCCGCAGGCGGGGTGTCCGATCGCTGTTGGCCTCGACCTGCAAATGCGGCTGCGCGATTACTGGAACTATGGCGCGGCGGGCGGACCGACCGCCGTGATGGGGTTGATCGCCAACGCCTATCTCGGCGCCGCCATCCGGTGGCGGCCGGCCGCGTTCGTCACTGGCGACACGGGCTCCGGCAAGACAGCGTTGTTGAATCTCCTGCGCGCCGCGCTGCCGCTGCATTTCTTCACGAATGACACCTCAAAAGCCGGCCTGGAGGGCGCGGTTGGTGGCCGGGCTCTGCCATCCATTATCGATGAAGCTGCGGACCGCGCCGATCGCGATGGCGCGCGCCGGCTGGTCGATCTGGTTCTGTCGGCGAGCGGCGATGAGGGCACGAAAGGCGCGCGCGGGATGGTCGACGGCGGTTGGCGGAGTATCGAGGTCTCGGGGTCGATCCTGATGTTCTCGATCAACCCGCCCGAGCTGGAACCGCAGCATCTCGGCCGGTTCGCGATGATCGAGCTGCTGGGCGCGCACGCCGGCGTCGATCATCGCGCGCAGCATGAGGCCGCGGCGCGGTTCGCGCTGGCAAACGCGCGTGCGCTGTGGGGGCGCGCGCTCGCCAGCTTCGAACGCTACCACCTGGCGCTGGCGCGGTTTCGCGATGGCCTCGGTGCCGCCGGCTGCGGTCCGCGCGAGATGGACCAGGCGGGCGCGCTGATCGCCGGCTGGTGGATCCTGACCCACGAAGGCGTGCCGGACGATCGCGGCGTGAAGGAAGGCGTGGGCGCGCTGGATGGCCTCGTGCGCCGCTCGGTCGACGTGCGCGCCGAAAGCCGGCCGCTGCGCTGTGTGCAGCACCTGCTGGCGAGCCTCGTGAAGATGCACCGCTCCACCGATCAGGAAACGATCGGCACCCTGCTGCACTACGCCTGGGGCGCGAGTGAATTCGAGGAATTGCGCTCGCCGCACGCCGCGAGCGAACTGCTGCAACGCTACGGCATCCGCCCGGTGCGCGCCGATCAGACGGTTGATCGTCAGAACCGCCCCGTGCCCCGCAAGGCGCCGGGCGACGGTGCCTGGTTCTCGAATGCGAACCCGGAGCTGGCGGCGCAGTTCAACGGCACGCCGTTCGACGGCGGGCGCTGGCGCTTCGAGCTCGGGCGCATGGAAACCGCCCGGGTCAGCACGGGTGCGGTGCGCATCGGCGGCAACGCCGGGCGTGCCGTGTGGATCGGCCGCTCCGATCTCGACCCGCCGGAGGATGCGCAATACGAAAACAGTGAATGAAATCAGACCTGTAACGGGTGATACATCACTGTGACGCAACTGTGCCGCCGGAAACGGCAGCAAAAACATGTCTGTAACGGCTGTGACGGTGTTTGAGGGTTTTGCCGCATAGGAGGGACCTCGCTTTATCGGCAAAAATGACCGTCACAGTGTCACAGTGTCACAGGTTCAGAGAATAGATAGGGATTAGAGGATGTTAGACGGTGGACATAACTGTGACGCAACTGTGACGCGCTGTGACGGGCCAATATCAAGCACTTACGTGGTCGCCCGGTTTGAAGAGGCTGGGATGACCCTGTTGGCCCTCCCGCAGTCTGGTTTCTCGACCGCCGCGCGGGGGTTCTGGCCGGACATGCTGCGCGACAGCTTCATCGATCTGCCCGCGCTCGGCCCGGCGCGTGCGCCTGTGCCGCCGGCCGAGCGCATCAGCCGGATGGATGAAGCCTGGGCGTGGCTGCGGTTCATCCCCCAGGACCGCTACGTCCTGCGCCGCATCGTCGGCATGCGCGCCCTGGTGCATCCCTTCACTGAGCGCCACGTCCACCCCTGGCGCAAGCTCGGCCGCGCGCTGGGTGCGGACCATCGCGCGGTGCAGCGCTGGCACGCCGACGGCATCGATCTGGTCGTGACGGCGCTGCACCAGCGTGGGTTTATTTTTCCCCCTTGACCAAGATGTCCAAATTCCCGTAGTCACATCGCTATCGTGTCGCGAATCGTGTGCACCCGCCCGGCAACCCTGCCGCGGCGGGTTTTTCACGTGCGGATAGGTGTCAGTGATCGTATCGGTGAGGTCGGATATCGACCGGTTTGCTCGCACGCTCGACGAGCTCGGGCGCCAGCAGCTGCCTTTCGCGATGAGGCTGGCGATCAATGAGATCGGCGCGCCT
Source organism: uncultured Pseudomonadota bacterium (assembly GCA_963832525.1). Lineage (GTDB taxonomy): Bacteria > Pseudomonadota > Alphaproteobacteria > Acetobacterales > Acetobacteraceae > JAJZVS01. Next base: position 1,977,307 of record CAWHUC010000004.1, on the reverse strand, counting down.
GGCGAAGGAGCGGATAGAGCGGGACATTCCGGTGATCTTCGGCGCGAAGAAAGGCCCGCCGAACGCCGTTCACCCGCCACGCGGTCGGGTGACCAAGCCGCCTAAGACAAGCACCACCCGCGGGCAAACGTGTTCATCCGGCGTGTGCAGGCCAAATACCTCGGGATCGAGGAGACTGGCGGCACAGTCACGCGGCGCGCCTGGCAAGCCGATCCTGACCCCTGTCAATGCCAAACTGAACCATATGGCAATATGCAGCGCGGCATGGTGCGGCGGTTGCTGAGCAATCGGAAACGCTACTTCCTCGGCAGCGTGCACGGCGTCTATGGGGTCTGGGAACGGCTGCCGGTGGGAACGAGGGCTGGTGGTGCACATCGCCTTAGGCTGATCGCTGCGATGCGAGACCACGCCAGCTACAAGCCCCGCTTTGGCTTTCAGGAGCGCGTTGGGATCGTGGTGCGGCAGGCCTTCCTGCCGGCCCTGGAGGCTGGCATGAAGCGGGCGATGGTGGACGCGCGCCTTCGCTGACCGTGCTGGCGGGGGTGTCAGGCAGCGCCGGCCCTACAAGCGGGTCCTTCCTAGACGAGGTATAACGCGGGCATTTCGCATCGCGCCTTTTTGCTAGTGTGGGCCACGATATTTGCCGCAACAAGTTTGTGGAGAACCTTGCGCAAGGGATGTCACGGATGGAGCTTGTCACTGCAGCCGAGGCAGCGCGGCAGTTGGGAGTCCACCCCAGCCAGATCACGCGGGGCATCCAGAGCGGTCTGATCCCCAATCGGGCTCCGCCGAATTTCAGCCGGCCGATGGTCAACGTGGACGAGGCTCGCACGGCGCGCCGGGGCGGGATCGATCGCTCGAAGCAACGCGGTCCGGGCGCGCCGCTGTTCGCGCCGGGGCAACCGCAGGCGGAGGCTCTTGGGGCTGCGGCGATCGCGTCGACGGTGCGGGAGATGGCCCCGCCGGCATCGGGGATGCCAGCAGACGCCGAGCCGGCGGACGCCGATGAGGCGGTGCGTGACCCGAGCTACCAGGCGTCCCGTGCGCGCCGTGAAAGCGCCGCAGCGGCGAAGGCCGAGATCGAGCTCGCGCAGCTCCGAGCCAAGACGCTCGACCGCGCCGAGGTCGCCGACGCGGCGTTCCGGCTGGGACAGATGCTGCGCGAGGGCATGGAAACCCGTCGCGTGGCGTTGGCGAACCGCCTGGCCGGCCTCGACGTGGCGGCGATGATCAGGGTGCTGGCCGACGCCGACGCGGCGGACCTTACGGCGCTTGCCGACGCGATCGAGCGGGAACTGTCGTCGGAGGAGGGCCGCGTTGCCGCTTGACGGAGGCCTCGGTCTGCCTGCCGCCGCGCCGGTCTTCGCCCGGGCGTTCGCGTCCGGGCTCCGGCCGCCGCGGCGGCGGACCGTGTCGCAATGGGCCGCGGAGCAGCGCTACGTCAGCGCCGAATCGGGGTCACCCTACCCCGGACGGTGGTCGAACGACTTGGTGCCATACCTGGTCGAGCCGATGGACGCCGCCTCGGTGCACCATCCGTGCCGCGAGGTGACGTTCAAGGCCAATGCCCAGGCAGGGAAGAGCGAGATCGGGCTGAACGCGATCGGTGCGGCGATCGACGATGCGCCGGGGCCGATCCTACTGGTCGCGCCGACGATCGAGGAGCAGAAAAAATACGTCAAGCTGAAGCTCCAGCCGATGATCGACGCGACGCCGTCGCTCGCGAAGAAGGTGTTGGAGCAGAAGTCGCGCGACGAGGAAGGCTCGACCACGCGGTTCAAGAGGTTCCGCGGCGGCTTCCTGCAACTGACGGGCGCCAATGCGTCCAGCGGCCTGCAGATGATCTCGGTGCGAACATTGATTCGCGAGGAGATCTCGGAATGGCCGCAGGATGTGGACGGCCGCGGCGATCCGATGGACCTGTCGCTGGAGCGGACCAACTTCTGGAAGGGCCGGGAGAAGGTCCTCAACCTATCGACCCCGGGGTTGATGGGAACCTGCCGGGTTTCAGAGCGCTACGAGGCCTCCGACCAGTCGCGCCTCCATGTGCCGTGCCCGCAGTGCGGCGTGTTCCAGACGCTGGAATGGGACCGTCTGCGGTGTGCCGCCAAGACCGTCGACGATCTGGCCACCATGCCGGCGTTCTATGTGTGCAGCGCCAACGGGTGCGTGATCGAGCACCGCGAGAAGACGGCGATGCTCGCCAAGTGCCGCTGGGTAGCACGCTTCCCGGCGCGTTCGGCGACACATAGGGGCTTCGCTATCAACGCGCTCTACTCGCCGGTGATGACCTGGCTGGACGTGGTGCGCGCGTGGATGGAGGCGAAGGGCAACCCGCTCAAGGAGAAGGTCTTCACCCAGCAGAAGCTGGGGGAGGCGTATGAGGAAAAAGGCGACGCGCCGGAAGCGGTGAAGCTTCTGGCCCGGCGCGAAGCCTTCCGGCTCGGCACGTTGCCGCCCGGGGTGCTGGTGCTGACCATGGCGATCGACGTCCAGGTGAACCGCCTGGAATATGCCGTCTATGGCTGGGGCATCGGCAAGACGAGCTGGCTGATCGACAAGGGCATTATCGAGGGCGATCCGTCGCTGCCGGCGACATGGCGACCGCTGGATGCGCAGGTCGAACGCCGCTATCCGGACGCGCTGGGGAACGTCTGGCCGATCGACCGGGTGGCGGTGGACAGCGGCTATCTGACCCAGGCGGTGTATGCCTGGGCGCGCGGCAAGCCGCGGGTGATCGCGATCAAGGGCATGCCCGGGCACCTGCATCCGGTGCTGGGCACGCCTTCGTTCCAGGAAGTGAACTGGCAGGGCAAGAAGTGGAAACGCGGCATCAAGCTGTGGCCGGTCGGCACCTGGTCGCTGAAGGCGGAGTTCTACGCCAACTTGCGGAAGGTGATTGACGGGCCGGACGCCGATGGGAACTTTCCGCCCGGCTACGTGCATTTTCCAGAAGAGATCGACGAGAAGTACTTCGAGCAGATCACAGCGGAGAGCCTGGTGCGATCGGAGCATCGGGGGCGCGTACGCCAGGCGTGGCTGAAGCGACCAGGTATTCCGAACGAGGCGCTGGACCTGCGCATCTACGCCGGGGCGGCGGCGGCGCATCTCGGGATCGATGCATGGAACCGGGCCCGCTGGGCGCAGCTCGCGGCGCAGCGGGCGGTGCGGCCGGAGCAGGCGCAGGGCGACCTGGAGCAGGTCTGGGGCGGCACGACGGTCGAGAAGCTGGCGTCAGGCCTGAAGATGATCGCGACGGCCGTGGCGGCGATCCCAGCGCCAGGTGAGGCGGTGGAGGAAGCGCCGGCGCCCGCCGCAGCGGGGTCGCAGGCGAACGATCTTGGGCTGTAGGAGCAAGACGATGACAATTCGCGCTGATGTCGACGATCTGATCGCGTTCCTGAATTCCGTCGCAGCCATGGATCCGGTCGCGATGGGGAAGCTGGTCGGCTACCGCGTGCCCTGCAACGACGCGATACGTGACCACGCGACGATCCAGGTTGGCCCCGCACAAGAGCGTGGGCCTGCAGGTGGCTTGCTGCATCTCGCCGCGCCTGAGTTCGCTGCTCTGGCGCCGGATGCGCCTGTGGTGGGGCTGCTGGGCATTCTGAACGGCTATGCCGGGACCTATGATGACGGTTCACGGAAGGGCTGGGGTCCGATCGCTGCGATCGTCGAGGATGATGGTCGCGTGACGGGGTTCAGGCGCACTCCAAACGAATGACCGAGGTTGCTGCGGCGCTCCGGGCTGCCCGGATGAGTGTGCTGGGGCGGGCGCTCCGGCGCGTCGATCTGCAGTTCCCGCTGACCCTGGAGTTCCCCGGCGACGCTGAGCACGGGCGCGCCGAAGCGACCTTCGTCAGCCGCGCCGCGCTGGAGCGCACGCTGACCGACGCGCGGGTCAACGCGATCAACGGCGGATTGGTACTCTACACGCTGCCGGACGGTGGGTTCCTGCTGGCGCAGCCGACCGTGGCGGATCCTTGGGCCGAGCACGTCAAAGCAACGACGCCGCCACGCAAGTGGCTGGCAGGCATCGGCAGAAACTGGCTCGGCAGGAGATCGTAGGCGTGGCGCAACAGCAGTCGGTCACCCTGCCTTGGACGCAGGCGACGATCACGTCGCTCGCCAACGCGATGGCGCAGGGGGTGCTGACCGTCGATTACGGCACCTATCGCGCGACCTATCGGTCGCTGGCCGACATGCAGGCGCTGCTCGATCGCATGACGCGCTACGTGACGACGCAGGGGGATGGCCAGCCGATGCCGAACTTCCGCGGCTCGGTCTATATTCCCCGATGAGTGTGCAGCCGAACCTGCTGGATCGCCTGACCTTGGCGATCGCGCCGGTGCGCGGGGCGCGGCGCATGGCGGCCCGCATGGACCTCGACAACCGCCAGCGGCTGGCCGAGGCGATGACGCGCTACTACGACGCCGGGCGGCCGTCACGGGCCACCTATGGCTGGCTGGCGAGCTTCACCGACGCGAATGCGGAGATCTGGTCGAGCCTCGCGTCCTTGCGGGCGCGGTCGCGCGAGCTGGAGCGCAACAATCCCTATGCGCGCAAGGCGATCTCCAGCCTGGTGAACAACTGCATCGGGCCGGGCATCCTGCCGCGGGCGAAGACCGGCAACGAGACGCTGAACAAGCGCATCAACGCGCTGTTCAAGGACTGGTATCCGCTCGCCGACGCCGAGGGGCACTACGACTATTTCGGGCTGCAGAAGCTGGCGGTGCGGGCCTTCTTCGCCAGCGGCGAGGCGCTGATCCGCAAGGTGCCGCGCCCGGCGGGGTTCGGGCTGCCGGTGCCGCTGCAATACCAGGTGCTCGAAGGCGACTTCATCGACCAGAACAAGAACGCCGTCCTGGAAGACGGCCGCATCATCGAGGGCATCGAGATCGCGCAGGGGGGCTTGCGCCGCGCCTACTGGCTGTTCGACGAGCACCCCGGCGAGATGCCGATGACGCGGCGCGGGCAACTGGCGTCGTTCCCCCGGCCGGCGCGGGACCTGATGCACCTCTATGAGAAGGAACGTCCCGGCCAGCAGCGCGGCGTGCCGTGGTTGTATGCCTCGATGATCAATCTGCGGGAGTTCGGCACCTATCGCGACGCTGAACTGATCCGCAAGCGGCTGGAGGCGTGCTTCGGCGCGATCATCGTCAATCCGGAAGCGCTGGCGGACCCCTCGACCGGCGATGTGAACGTCACGCCGCAGATCACGGACCTGGGCGGCAACAAGGTCGAGTTGCTGGAGCCGGGCGGCTTCTTCTATGCCCGGGGCGGCAGCGACATCAAATTCCCGCAGCCGACCGCGCTGCCGGGCTACGCCGACTACGTCCGCACCGAGCTGCATGGCGTGGCGGCGGGCGCGCTGATCACGTACGAACTGCTGACCGGCGACCTGTCGCGGGTGAACTACTCCTCGATGCGGGCAGGGTCGCTGGAATACCGGCGGCTGATGCAGAGCTTGCAGTGGACCACGATCATCCCGGTCATGTGCGACCGGCAATGGCGGACCTTCATCGACTTCGCCGTGCTCGCCGGCAAGCTGCCGGAGGGGACGCCGTATGGCGTGGCGCACTCGCCGCCGCGGTTCGAGTTGATCGATCCGCTGAAGGACGCGATGGCGGACCTGATCGCGACGCGGTCGGGCTTCAGCTCGACGCCGGAGGCGATCGCGGCGCGCGGTTCCGACCCGAAAGAGGTCGCCGAAGAGCAGGCCGAATACCTGAAGCTGTGTGACGAGCTTGGGCTTGTCCTCGACAGCGACCCGCGCCGCACGGCGCGCTCGACCGGCCAGTCGCAGCCGAACGCGCCGGACCAGGACCCGCTGGAGCCGGAGACGGACGACGCGGCGGGCGAGACGGGGGACGACGATACCCGCGCGGTCTATCGCGCGGCGCTCGGGGTGCTGAGGCGCGCCGGCATGAATGGCAGCGCCGAGGGCATCGCGCGGCGGATTGCGGAGGAGCTGCGAGTTTGAACTGTACATCGGATGCCACCCCGCCGGCTTACCGCCCGGCCGGCTGCGGGAAGCTTGATCCCGCAGCCGGCGAGGAACGCGAGCCAGGCAGCGGGGCGGCTGGTGGTGACGCGCGTACCGACGGCGCGCCGGAGACTGTGCGCCCGGCGACGAATGCGCCGGTGCGACAGGACGACTGGAAACAACGTATCCGCACGAGGTGAGGCATGGCCGTCACGCTGAACAAAGAAGCGCTACGCGCTGCGACGGCGCTGATCCGCGCCGGTCACTACGACATGAGCACGAGCTGGTCGTTCTCGGCCGAGGACGGCGACAAGCTGCTCGGCGACGGCGGCAAGGACTGGGCGACGTACGGCAAGTGGTTCCTCGGTGAGGACGACGGCGAGGCGGCCGAGACCAAGGCGCATTTCCGCTACCCCTACGGCAAGGACGGCAAGGTGTTCCGCCGGGCCGTCGCGGCGATCCGCTCGCGGTCCAAGCAGCAGGGCGACGAGGACGTGTTCAAGGCGGCCGGCGAGCTGATGACGGCGATGGACGACGAAGAGGAAAAGCACCAGGCCTCCGAGGATCCCGACGGCAACGGGGAGGAGGAAGAGGAGCCCAACGGTGGCGACGGCTCCGATGATGATGATGATGATCGCGCCGTCGTCGCATCGCTGCATCGTGTGCTCGAGGGGATGGAGCGGATCGAGCGCCGCTTCGGCACCGGGCCGCAGATGCAGCTGCGGCAGATGCTCGGCAGTGTGGCCATGGAGCATGCCACGCTCGACCCGAAAGAGCGCACCATCGATATGGTGGTCAGCTCCGGCGCACCGGTGCGGCGCTACGACTACGACAAGGGCCGCGAATACGACGAGGTGCTGCAGATCGATCCGACGGCGATCCGCATGGATCGGCTGAACGCCGGCGCGCCGATGCTCGACAGCCATAACTACTGGGCCGGCACCCAGGCGATGATCGGCGCCGTCGTGCCGGGCTCGGCCCGCATCGAGGCCGGCCAACTGCGCGCCCAGGCCAAGTTCAGCACCACCCCGGAAGGCGAGCGCGCCTTCCAGATGGCGCAGGACGGCACGCTGCGCCACGTGTCGGTGGGCTACGTCACGCACGCCGAAGACCAGGACGAAACGACCACGCCGCCCACCTATCGGGCGACGGACTGGGAGCCCTACGAGGTTTCCGGCGTCGCCATGCCGGCCGATCCGAAAGCCGGCTTCCGAAGTGCCACGCTTCCTCATCCACGCATCGGGAGAACGAATGCCATGCCGATCGCCGACGCCGCCGCTGAGGCGGTAAAGCAGGACCGTGAGCGCGCGGCGAAGATCCGCGAGCTCGGCACCCGCCTGGCCTCTCAGGGCCTCGACCTGGCGCTGGTCGAGAAGCACGCCGCCGACGGCACCACGCTCGATGCCTTCCGCGCGATCGCGCTGGACAGCATCGCCGCGGGGACAGGCGCGGCGATCGACAACGCGCGCGGGACGCTGCCGATGCCCGCGGTGACCGGCCGCTACAAGGCTCGCAAGCTGACCAAGCGGCAGGAGCTGGGGCGCATCCTGCGCATCTACGGCGCCGCCAAGGGCGACCCCACCCGCGCCGAGCGCCTGGCCCGGGCGCCGGAATGGGACGACGGCAACCGGGACTTGCAGTCCCGCGCGCTGGTCGCCGGAATCGGCGCGTCGGGAGGCTTCATGATCCCGGAGGAATACTATCCCGAGGTGATCGAGCTGCTGCGCGCTCGCGCCGTCGTGCGCAGGCTGGGCGCGTTGCAGATCCCGATGGAGGGCGGCAACCTCACGATGCCGCGGCTGCAGGGCGGCGCCGTGGCGGGCTACGTCGGCGAGGCGACCGCCACGAATGCCTCCCAGGAGGCCTTCGGCCAGGTGAAGTTCACCGAGCGGAAGCTGATGGCGCTGGTGCCGGTGTCCAACGACCTGCTGAAGTTCGCATCGCCGCAGGCCGACGAGGTGGTGCTGAACGACATGATCGCGCAGATCGCGATATCCGAGGACGCCGCCTTCATTCGCGGCAGCGGCACCAGCTACACGCCCAAGGGCATGCGCTACTGGGCGCCGGCCGCGACCAACGTGATCGTCTCCGCCGGCACTGGTCTGACCAACTTCGTCACCGACCTGGAAGCCATGGAGTCGGCGCTGGAAGGCGCGAACGTCCGGATGATCAACCCGGCGATCATCCTCAATCCGCGGTCGAAGAACGCGATCAAGCTGCTGCAGGCCACCACCGGCCAGTTCGTGTTCCGCGACGAGATGAAGGATGGCACGCTGGACGGCTACCCGTTCGGGTCCACCAACAACATCCCGAAGAACCTCGGCAGCGGGGCGCAGACGGAATGGTATCTGGCGGACATGGCCGATGCCGTGATCACTGACGTTCCGGGCCTCGAAATCGAGATCAGCAGCGAGGCGGCCTACGTCGACAGCAGCGGCACGATGCAGGCGGCGTTCAGCCAGGACGTGACGGTGCTGCGGGCGATCGAGCGGCATGACTTCGGCATGCGCCATGACGTATCCGTCGCGGTCATGACCGAAGTCAACTACTGAGTGGGCGCTCGCGCCGCTGCCCGGCTTCCCCTTGGTTCTCACACTCGGAGACAGTTTCATGTCCGGCGGGATTTCTTCCCAGCGCAATATCGGCGAGCTGCTCGCCGTCGTCACGGCCGTGCCGCCGCAGTCGTTCAGCGGCTCCGGCGCCGTCAACGGCACCGGGATCGACCGTTACGCCCATAACAACGCAGCGTCCTGCGTCGTGCACCTGTCGAGCGGTGCCGTCTCGGGCGCGCCGACCAGCTTCACGTTGACGGCGCAACTGGAGCATGCGCCGGACAACGCGACATGGTCCACCTTCGGGGCCAGCTTCGACGTGACGGCGGCCGGCGCCGACGCATCGCAGAACGTCGACCTGTCGGGGGCCTCCGAATACCTGCGCGTCGTCGTGACGCCGGCGTTCACCGGCGGCACGAGCCCGGCCGTGCTCGGGCAGGCCGATCTCATCCTCGGCGGCGAGCAGGAATTGCCGGCGGTCTAGAGCCGGTTCGCGCCGGCGGCTGCCGGCTGACGTGTTCATTCTCTGGAGGGCCGAATGGCCGACATGGTTCCGATCCGCTTCACCAAGCCGAGCCTCCCGTACAACGCGGGGGATATCGCGTGGTTCAACGAGGTGCAGGCCGCGGCCTACATCAAGCAGGGCTTCGCCGTGCGCGACAAGAGCGCCGGCGCGTTCAAGCCCGGGCCCGCGCGCGCCGCGCTGGTCGAGGCCTCCACCACGGCGCCGGACCACCTGGCGATCGCCAAGGCGGTCGCCGCGGCAAATGCGCCGCTGATCGAGGCCGTGACGTCGGCGCTCGGTCGTGTGGCGCCGGCGTCGCCAGCCGCGCCGAACTGACCGGCTGCTCTCGGGCGACGGCGGCATGAACTTCCCCGACTGCATCAAGGACCCGGCCGACGTCGTCTTGTATCCGATGGACTGGTCGAGCCGGCTGCCGGCGGGCGTCCTAGTCGCCTCGGCCAGCATCTCGGTCAACGGCGACTGCACCGTCGTCGACAAGACCACCTATCCGGCGCCGGTGCTGGCCCTTTGGATCAGCGGCGGCTCCGACACCGGTTGGACCGGCGATCCGCAGATCGCCACCTTGTCGGTGGTGACCGTTACGGCGACCTGGTCGGACGACGAGGTCCTCGCCCGCAGCTTCAACGTCGTCGAACGCAATATGTGAGGCACCCATGGCAACCGCCACCACCACCGTCTACCCGAAACCCGGCGTCACGCTCTATCTGCCGGGCGGCGTGCATGGCTTCGACGGCAAGAACGGCCGCGGCATCCCGATGGACGCGAGGCATGCCGCGCCGCTGCTGGCAGCGGGGCATCTGGAGACCGCCGAGCAGAGGAAGACCCGGCTCGCCTCGGAGGCTGCGGCGCCAGCAACGGAGGCAGCGGCGCCCCTGGCACAGAAGACCGCGGCGCCGTGATCGATCTGGATGCCTTGGTGCTGGCGCCGAACTTCGCGACCTGGAGCGAGGCGAATTGCGGCTATCCGATGCCGTCCTACACGCCGCCCGGGGGTGGCCCCGCCTATCAGATCGATGGCGTCTTTCGGCTCACATCGATAACCATTTTCGATGCGCCGCCCGTCCCCGGCATGACCACCAGGCAGCCGGAGCTCGATATCCGCGCCAGCCAGGTCCCTGCCGGCGTGGAGATCGCGCAGGAGGGCGAATTCGTGGTGCGCGGCGTCGCCTACGTCGTGGCCGACGTGCGGCCGGACGGCCAAGGGCTGATCACGCTGGCGCTGGCCGAGGCGCCTCTCGCTTGATGCCGTCGCCGCGCACCTTGCTGCGGATGGCGGCGCTGAACGCGCTGGCGTCGGCTGCGGCCGTCGCGGAGAGCTTCCCTCAGTTCCTGCCGCTGCTCGGCACGCAGGTGTTCCTGGGCCAGGATTGGCCGTCGCAGTCACCGGCGCCCGGCGCAGGGCCGCTGCCCAACCAGGTGCTGATCTACATCTGGGATGAGAAGTCGCGCTCGGTTGCGTCGAAAACCACCGCGCCGCAGTTCGAGACGACGGCGATGCTGGTCATTGAGGCGCGGGTCGAAACCCGCGTGCTGTCGGCGACCGCGCTGCTGCCGGCGATGCCGACCGATGTCGCGATCGCGGCGGCGATCGATGGGCGGCTCGATACGCTGACCTATGCGATCAAGGACGCGGTGTGCCGCGGGGTGCAGGTGGCCGCGATGGCGGCGAACGGCGGCAGCCCGTGGATCGAGGGCATCGAAAGCGTCGAGGTGGCCGACAAGGTGGCCGGCGACGGCCAGCGTGTGGCCGGCAACGGCGTCGTTACCTTCGACCTGGTCTATGGGGAGCAATTCGCGCAACTGGCGTCGATGCTGCCGCTGACCGACCTCGCCATCCTGATCGGTGCCGAGGCCGGCGCCCTGGCGCAGAGCGGCAACACTGGCAACGGCACGATTTCCTCGGTCACGGCGGGGATCGGCGCGACCGCTGGTGCCTACGCGGTGACGTTCACTTCCGCCGCGGACTTCGTGGTTGCCGCTCCCGGGGGCGCTCCCGTTGGCACCGGCATGATCGGGACGCCATTCGCCGCCGGCGGCATCGCCTTCACGATCACCGCTGGCAGCACGGCCTTCGTCGCCGGCGACGGCTTCGCCGTCACGGTGCAGGCCGCGGCAGAAATGCAGACCAACCTTTCGACATAGGGCGTGGCACACATGAGTGGTATCAACATCGCGTTCCAGCAGATCCCGCAGGCCAATCCCTTTCCGCCGTTCTACTATGTCGAGTTCAACAACTCGAATGCGGGGGTTGCGGGCAATGGGGCGCAGCGATCCCTGATCGTCGGCCAGACGATCAACGTGGTGGCGGAGGTGGTGACGTATGTCCCCTCGGCGGCGTGGGCAGCCAACTATTTCGGCGCGGGATCGCAGCTCGCGCTGATGGCGGCCAAGGTCTATGCAGCCGACCCTGACGCTCAGTTGTGGGCACTCCCGCTGGCCGATGCCGCGAGCTCCGCGGCGGCGACCGGAAAGATTTCCTTTACGGGCCCGGCGACCGGCAATGGCACCGTCTACGTGATGGCGGGGAGCCGCGAAGTGCAGGTTGGCGTGACCAGCACGATGACTGCGACGGCGATCGCCGCCGCGGTCGTCGCCGCGGTCAACGCCTATATCGACCCGCGCGGGATGGCGCTGCCGGTCACCGCCTCGGTGGACGGCACGAACGACTACCAGGTCGATTTCACGGCGCGGAACAAGGGCGCCGTCGGAAACAACATCTTTCTCGGCCTCAATTTCTACGGTTCGGCCACCGGCGAGGCGCTGCCCGCCGGCGTCGGCGCGACGGTCACGGCTATGAGCGGCGGGGCGACCGATCCCGACCTGGCCGGCGTCGCCGTGGCTCTCGGCACCACGGCTTACGATTTCATCGCGCTCGCCGGCTACACCGAGGCGACGCAGCTCAATGAAATCCAGGCCATGATGTCGTTCAACGGTGGCCGCTGGGGCTATGCCCAGCAGCTCTTCGGCCATGTCTGGACGGCGTTCCAGTCGGCCGACGGCAATGCCGGCACCGACCTGCTGACCTTCGGCGCGACGCGCAACGACCCGCATATGACGGTCGTCGGCTACGAGACCGGCTGCCCCTGCACGCCCTTCGAGATCGCCGCCGGCTACATGAGCGCCTTCGCCGCGGCGTCGAAGGCGTCGCCCTCGCAGCCCGAGCAGACGCTGCCGATTCCCGACACCATCGCCGCGCCGTCCGGGTCGCAGTTCGGCTTCGCCACGCAAACCGCGCTGCTGGGCGCCGGCATCGCGTTGATGATGCCGGCCGCCGGCGGCTCGCTGTCGATCATGATGTCGGTCACGTCCTACCAGAGCAACGCCTGGGGGCAGACCGACCGGTCCTATCTGCTGGCGACGACGATGTTCCAGCTGATGTATTACGTGCGCGACCAGAAGGCGAACCTGACGCAGAAATTCCCGCGCGCGACCTTGGCGCAGGACGGCACGAATTTCGGTCAGCAGGGCAATTTCGGGGCCGACACACCCTCGATCGTCACCCCGAAGGTGATGGAGGGCGAGCTGATCGCCGAGTATGCCCGCATGTCGCCGGGTGGCGATCTGCCTGTTATCGTGCAGGACCCGGCGAACTATGCCCCGGTGTGCCAGATCAACGGATCGAACCCGAACCGGATGGACGTGCTCGACGATCCGATCCTGATCGGCGGCCTGCGCATGATCGCGGTGGTCAATATGTTCCGCCTGGTCGATCCGCCGTCGACGGCGGCTTCGGCGGCGTAGCGGAACGCTGGCGCCGGCTGGCTTCATCATCGGTTGAGAAGGATCCTGCGTCATGGCTGTTGGGCCCATCGGCGGCATCGCTTTCCTCAAAATCAACGGATTGCAGTATCAGCTCCGCGGCGAGCTGGAGGTGCAGCCGAATACCACCGAAAACGACTGGATGGCCAACCAGGACGGCTCGATGTCTATACGCAAAAGGCTGTCGTGCCGTATGTTTCCTGCAAGCTCAGCGACACCGGCAGCCTGTCGATCCAGGCGCTGAATGCCGCCGCCGGCGCCAGGTGCAGGTGCAGCTGATCAACGGCAAGCAGTATGTCCTGCAACAGGCGGGTGCCTGGGGCGACTTCAAGGATGACACCACGAAGGGCGAGATTTCCGGCAAGTTCGGCGGCGTCGCTTGCTACGAAATACGGCTGATGACTGCGGCTGCCTGCTGGTGCGGGCCATGGAGGGAATGAATGCCTGAGACCGCGCTGGACGAGTTGCTGGCGAAAGCGATGGCCGCTGTCGACCCCGCCGAGGGGCCCGAGGTCGCCGTGCTGCTGCGCCTGGTGGCGGCGGGGCTGCTCTCGCGGGGGCCCTCGCCGGCGATGCGCCGCGGTGCGGCTGGAAGGTCAGCCGGGCGTCTGACAGGCGCCGGATTTGTGTTGAGCCAGAATGACACGATACCGGTCCGGCTGTCGGCGCCGGTGAAATGCTACGACGAGACGGTGTCCGAGGTTGCCATCCGGCGCCCGACCAGCCTGGAGCTGCGCCAGTGCGGTCAGCCCTATGTGGTGGTGGGAACGGGTGGTGGCGGGGTGAAGGCCGACTATGAGGCCTGCGCCAAGCTGCTGACCCTGGTCTGCACGCCGCCGCTGACCAGCATGGCGGTCGACGCGCTCGATGCCGCGGATTTCGACGACATGGCGATGGTGCTGGTGGGTTTTACGAAACGCGCACGCCCTGGGGCGAGCGCGAATGGGTCCCAGCCGACCGACTGATCGACGGCGCGTGCGAGCTGGCCTGGTTCTGGCGGCTCGATCCCTTCGCGGTGATGGCGCTTCCGGAACGCGACCTGCGGCTGCTGGATGCGCAGGCCAGGCGCATCGTCGCAAACCTCAAGCGAGACTGACGGGGCTGCATGGCAAGCGACCAGACCTTGCGCGCGGTGATCACGGTGCTGGATCGCACCGTCGAGCCGCTGCACCAGCTGAATGCCCGGTTCACCGCGCTGGGCGCGCCGCTGCGCGAGATCGGCTCGCGCGTCAGCGCGCTCGCGGAGGAGACCGGGCTGAAAACGATCGGCGAGCACGCCGGCGAGGCCTTCGCGAAGGTGCAGGAGCTCGGGAAGAGCCTGCTGGAGGCGACGGGCGTGCTGGGCACGCTTGGCGCCGCGGGCAGCGTCGCCGGGCTGCTGGATATGGCCAAGGATGCCGCCGAGTACGGTGAGAAGCTGGATATCGCCTCGCACCTGACCGGCATCGCCACCCAGCAGCTCGCCGGATGGCACTACGCGGCGGGGCTCGTCAACCTCGACGTCGGTCAGATGGATCGGGGCTTTACCTTTCTCAACCGCAACATCTCCGAGGCGGCGTCGGGGAAGGCGAAGGATGTCGAGGCGATCTTCACGGGTATGGGGCTGACCAACGCGCCGGGGCATCTGGTCAGCACGGCCACGGCCTTGAAGACGGTCGCGGCCGAGGTGCAGGCGTTGGTCGGGTCCGGGAAGATACAGCTGGCGACCGACGTGATGGACAAGCTGTTCGGCGCCCGGTCCGGCGCGATGCTGCTGCCGCTATTCGAGAAGGGGCCCGCCGAGCTCGCGAAGATCATGGCGCAGGCGAAGGAGTCGGGCCTCTCTCTGACCGCGGCACAGACCGAGAGCGGCACCGCGTTCATGGACAGCTTCAAGCGGATGTCGGCGTCGGTCGAGGGGTTGAAGATCTCCATCGGCAATGAGCTGCTGCCCGTGCTGCACGCCGATCATTGATGGGATGCGCAAATGGCTGGACGCCAATCGCCAGTGGCTTGCGACCAAGATTGGTGAGGCCGTCACGAGCATGGCCGCCGATCTGAAGGGCATCGACTGGCATGGGATCGTCGCCGACATCAAGGATATCGCCGACGCCGCGAGATGGGTGGTCAGGGAAGTCGGCGGCATCGGGATGGCGACCGCGATCGTCGCGGGCATCAGTTTCGGGCCGGCAATCCTTGCCTGGGGCAAATTAGGCCTGGCGGCAGCGGAAACGGCAGCAAAGTTTATGCTGTTCCCGGCGGTGCAGACGATCGCATCGCTGGCCAGCCTGCTGCCGGCGATCACCAGCGCGCGCGACGTCTGGGCGGCGTTCAACCTGGTGATCGCGCCAACCCGCTCGGTGCCGCTGTGATCGCGATCACAGCTCTGGCTGCCGGGCTCTATGAGCTCTACGAGCACTGGAAGAGAATCGTCAGCGTCGTCAAAGAGGTGAAGGGTCTTCTGGGGTTTCACGATCGGGAGCCAGCGCCGCGGCCTGCGTCGCCGCCGCCGGGGGGGCACAAAGGGGAGCGACCCGCCGCGGCGCCTGGGGCGCATGCTGAGCCACTGCACGCGGTGGGGCAGGCGAAGCATCTCACCTTCGCCCACGCCGATCTGCTGCGCCGGCTACGTGAAGAACACCAGCAGCATGCGCAGCTTCTCCCAAATTTTCATGCTGAACAGATGCGGGCGGCGCGGGAGGAGCACCGGGTCGCTGCCGCTCACGCCGCGCGGCTGCATGCGCTACGCGAAGGGCACCCTCGGTTCGGCACGCAGCCGCCGTTGTCGACCCTGCCGGGCGCTCCCGCTGCCGCCGGTGCGGCCGTGGCGCCGAAGGGTGAAACCAAGATGACGATCGACTTCAAGAACATGCCGCGGGGCACCGCGCTCTCGACCGTCAGTCGCGGCACCGCGACGCCGCCGCAGGTCGACGTCGGCTACGCGATGGCGTACTGACGCATGAGCGCGACGACGGGCAGCGCCGGCGTCGGCCTGACGGGGAACTGGCGGGCCGGGCTGATGCCGGGGTCCTGGCGCGGGGTGCCGTTCCTGTGCCGCGACACGTCGAATCCGGCCGGCCGCCGGCTTGCGAAATTCGAGTTCCCCGACAGCGACCAGATGCAGGTGCAGGACCTCGGGCGGGCGATCAAGACTTACAAGCTCGAGGTCTATGTCTGTGGTGACGATTACATGGCCCAACGCGCGGCGCTGGAAGCGGCGCTCGATGCCGACGGTCCTGGCACCCTGGTGCACCCCTACAAGGGGCTGTTGCAGGTCTATGCCGAGGCGCCGTGCCTGCTGAAGGAGCTTTCGGAGAAAGGGCGGGCGGCGTTCTTCGAGTGCCAGTTCGTCGAGGCCGGCGGCGCGGCGCAGCCGACGTCGTCGCCTGACGGCGCCGCGGCCGCCTACACCACGGCGCAGGGGATGTATGCGCCGCTCGGCGCCGCCTACAGCAGCGGGGCGCCCTGATGGCCTATGTCTACGACGGCGAATCGGTGACCGTGCAGGCCGCCACGACGGCGTGGCTGGCCTTCGTGCAGACCCAGATTGTCGGCCAGCTGAGCGCCTCCGGCAGCGCGGTCTATGCCCTGGCCCAGGACCTGCCGCTGCTCGCGGCGGCGGCGCCCGACAACACCGTGGGCTACGCGGCGGCGCTGGCCACGTTGTTGCAGGACTACGTCGCCGCGATCGTCGCCGACGCCGCATCTGCCGCGGCCCCGGACCCGACGGCGCCTTCGGGGTATGAAGACTGGTCGCGGCTGCCGCCGCTGGCGGCCGACCCGAGCTACGGCCTGGCCGCGCTTGCGACGATCGGCGCCACCCTGGCGCCGGCCGTGGCAACGGTCGCGACCGGTCAGGCAGCCGCCAACTGGACGGCGCTGGCGCAGCTGGTCGGCGGGAGCGCCACGGCGGCGCTGCTGATGCTCTATGCGCAGACGAGCTTCGTTACCTCGGCGCAGGCCGATGCCGCGCGCAGCCAGGTCTATGCGCTGGTGGTGGCGCAGATCGAAGCCGCGGCCGGCAACGATCCGCTGGTGGCGAACTGGCGCGCGGCGCTGGCGGCCGCGGTGACCCTTCTGACGGCGGCGGCGACGCAGGCCGCGACCCTGGAGACCATGAGTTTCAACGCGCCTCTGCCCGCCGTCGTGCTGGCGCAGCGGCTGTATCAGGATGGCACGCAGGCGGATGCCCTGGTGCAGCTCAATGCCGCGCCGCATCCGTTGTTCATGCCGCTGTCCGTCGAGTACCTCGCGGCATGACCGTCAAGCTGATCGTCAACGGGCGGGTCTACAGCACCTGGACCAGCGTGCGGGTGACCCGCGGGCTGAAGCGCGCGTGCGCCGACTTCGAGCTAGAGGCGCCGGGAGAATACATCCCGGAGATCCTGCCCTTCATGCCCTGCACCATCGAGGACGATGGCGCGTTGGTGCTAACCGGCTACGTCGACAGCATCGAGCCGGAGATCACGTCCAAATCCAGCCGCACGGTGATCCGTGGTCGATCGAAGGTGATGGACCTGGTCGATTGCATGCCGGAGTTCGGCACGAACCAGTTCAACGGCTACGCGCTCGACGCCATCACGCGGACCGTCGCCGCGGCTTTCGGCATCAACGTGGTGATCGGCGCCGGGGTGGTGATCGGGGCGCCATTCGCCGATGCGACCTTCGAGCGTGGCAGCAAGGCCTTCGCCTTCATCGAGCGCCTGGCACGGCAGCGTGGCGTGCTGCTGACCGACGATCCTGCCGGCGACCTGGTGATGACCACGCTCGGCACGGCCGGCGCGCCTGCGGCGCTGGCGATGGGTCAGGGCGGCAACGTGTTTCGGGCGCGCGGGACGCTGGACGGCAAGGGTCGGTTTTCGCAGTACACGGTGCGGGCCCAGGCGGGCATCAAGCTCACCCAGGCCACCGTGCAGAACGCGGTGGTCGGGATCGCGCACGACCCCAACGTGCCGCGCTTCCGGCCGTGGGCGGGCATCGCGGAGTCCGCGGCCTTGACGGACATGGCGCAGGTGCGCGCCGCGTGGGAGGCGGCGCACCGCTCGGGAGAGGCGGTCAAGGCTGTCCTCTCGGTGCCCGAGTGGCGCGCCGGCGGGAGCTTGTGGCAGTGCAACCAGATGGTGAGCTGCAACGTTCCGCGGCTCGGCTTGAACAGCGCCATGCTGATCGGAGAGGTGTCGTTCATGGATGACGAGAAAAATGGCCGCTACACCGATCTCACGGTGCAGCCTCCCGCGGCCTTCCTGCCGGCGCCGCTCAAGAAGCTGACCAGCGTCGATCCCTTCCCTGGGCTGATCAACGTCGTGAAGAATAGCAAATGAATTTCGTCGAGGCGGTGCGCGAGCTCTGGGCGGCTCTCCGCAGCCAGGTCACCCGCGGCAAGCACGTGCTCTCGGCCTATGACGCCGGCGGTCAACGCACGATGCTGCAGGGGATCGGCTTTGCCGGCGAGACGCACCAGGGTATCGAGCTGCTGCTGCCCTACGGCATGTCGGCGATCCCGATCGGCGCGACCGCGGACTATGTGACATTCGAGATCGGCGCCACGCGGGACCACAAGGTGGCGTTCGGCTGCGACGATCCGGCCCTCAGGGTCCCGGGCCTGCTGCCGGGCGAGATCGGGCATCGCAACTATCGCGGCAGTCAGGTGGTGTTGCGGCAGAACAGGATCGAGATGACTGCGCCGCTCGACGACATCGATGTGACGGCGGCCGAGGGCGCGATCAACATCACGGCGAGCGCGGGCAAGGTCACCATCACCGCGGGGGCGGGCCAGGTGGACATCATCGCCAACGGCAACACCATGTCGGTCGGAGGCGGCACGCTGGCGATCTCGACGCCGGGCAATGTCACGCTGGCCGCGGCGGGCACGTCGCGCTGACGGGGGTCGCCAACGGCATCACCGCCAACGGGCACGTGCTGGGCTAGATCATTACCGCAACCTCAACGGAGGGGTCTTCTTTCTCCTGCGGAAGTGATCGATGATGGTGCGCTGGGCGGCATCCTCCGGTCATTGCCGTAAGCATCGCTCCCGCGACGACGCAGGCGACCACAATCTGCCCACCAGGAATGCCAGCCGGCCCAGAAGCACAGTGCAGCCCAGACGCCGACGCCGACGCCGAGGCCCCGCCAAGCCAATTCCTTCCGATCGCTTGAGCTTTGGCCAGTTTGCCATAACGCTGGTCCTCTGCGGCCGGGCTTGATCGCCCTGGCTTTCCACGCACAGGCCAACCGGGCCGCGAAAGTCAAGGCCGGAGACACATGGACATCGCCACCATCCTCTCGCCGGCGCTGACGTTCGACTGGGCGATCGTGAACGGGGCGCTGGCCATCGACGACGGCCTCGATACCGCGGTGGCGCTGTCGCTGTTCAGCGACCGACTGGCCAATCCCGACGATGTCCTGCCGGCAGGGGATGGCGATCGCGGGGGCTGGTGGGGCGACGCCTACCTGCCGCCGCTGAACGGCCAGCCGGATCGTATCGGCTCGCGGCTCTGGCTGCTGGCGCGTGCGTTGCAGACCCAGGAAACCGCGCGGCGGGCGCAGGCCTATGTGCAGGAAGGCCTGCAATGGATGGAGATCGATGGCGTGGTGGCGAGCGTCACGGTGCCGATGCCGACCTTCCCGGCCCCTGGGTATATGAACATCGTGGCGATCCTGCTGCAGCAGTCCGCAGGCGGCGGTGTCATCTCCCGGCGCTACACCACGCTGTGGGACATGACACGCGCCACGCCGTCTTCCTTCGGCGTCGTCGTCGGCGGGGTGTGACATGCCGTTCTGGCGTCCGAGCATTCCGCAGATCATCCAGCAGGCGCTGGCGGGGTTCCAGGCGGCGCTGTCGGGCGCCGACACGGCGCTGCGGCGGTCCAATCTCGGCGTGACCGCGATCCAGGTCGCGGGGGCGATCGACGGCGAATACGGCTACCAGGACTGGACGATCGACAACGCCTTGATGCCGGACACGGCGATCGCGCCCTATTCGACGCGCTGGGGCAGCATCAAGGGCGTGTCGCCGAAGGGACCTGCCGCGGCGACGGGGGCGGCGAATTTCGCGGGGGGCCTGTCGAACATTCCCATCCCGGTCGGCACGCTGCTGCAACTGCAGCCCGGCATCGTGTTCGCCACCACGGCGGGGGCCAACAGCGGCGGCAGCGGCGCGGTGAGCAACGTGGCGATGGCGGCGGTGCTGCCGACGACCAGCAGCGACGGCTCGCAGTGGAACTGCAGCGCCGGCGCCAGCCTGACCTTGGTCGAGGCGATCCCTGGTATCAACGGCGATCAGATCACGGTGGCCGCCAACATCACGAACGGCGCCCCGCCTGAGACCAATGCCGCCTTCGTCGCGCGGTATCTGCAGCTGTTCAGAGCGCCGCCGCAGGGCGGCGACGTGCAGGACTACGTCGAGTGGGCATTGGAGGTTCCGGGCGTCACCCGCGCCTGGTGCGCGCCGCTGTGGATGGGGCCTGGCACCGTGGGGGTCTTCGTCATGCTCGACGTGGCCGAGGCAGCGTTCCAGGGCCTCCCGCAGGGCAGCAACGGCGTGGCGACCGGCGAGACGCGGGCGACCGTGGCGGCCGGCGATCAGCTCACCGTGGCGGACTATCTCTACATCGGCCGCTATGCGGCGAAGGGGGCGTGCCAGCCGGCTTGCGCACTGGTCTATGTCATCGCGCCGACCTTGGTGCCGCAGAATTTCACCTTGAAATACGTTCCTTCGGGCCAGCAGGCCCTGGTGGAGGCGGCGATCGCGGGCGTGCTTCTGAGTGAGGGGGCGGCCGTGGCGATCAATTCGACCACCGGCGCGGCGAGCGGTGGCACCGTGGAGCTCGGGGACATCCAGGCCGCGGTGCGGGCGGTCCCGCTGTGCTCCGGCGCGCTGGTGCTGAGCCCGACGGACAACATCACCACGGCGATCGGGCAGCTTCCGACCCTCGGCGCCTGCACGTGGGATTGAGATGAGCGGAAACTATGCCGGGCTGACGCCGGGGGATTTCACGGCAGCGGTGGCGCAGGGGCTGCCGCCGCGCGGTGCGGCGTGGCCGCGCCAGCCAGGCGGCATCTTCCAGGGCTTCTGGTCGGCGATCGCCGGCGTGCTGGCGCAGTTCCATGCACGCGAGGCGGCGCTGACCGAGCAGGAGGCATTCCCGCCGACCGCGGTGGAGCTGCTGCCGGACTGGGAGGGCGTGCTCGGACTGCCGGATCCGTGCCTGGGGACAAACCCGGTCACCGCGGCGCGCCAGGCGGCGGTGCGGGCGCGGCTGGCGGCAAACGGCGGCCAGTCGGTGCCCTATTACCAGGAGCTCGCGGCCAACCTGGGGGGCGCGATCGAGGTCACCCAGTATGCGCCCTGGCGGTGGGGCGTGGATGCGATGTGGTCGCCGCTCCGCAACGAAACCTGGGCCTATACGTGGCTCGTCGCGCTGACCGGGCAGGCGGCCTTCGATTTCAGGTGGGGCGTGTCGGGCTGCTGGGAGCCGTTCTGGCAGATCGCCAACGGGCCGATCCAGTGCGAGATCCAGCGCCTGGCTCCGGCGCACACGCAAGTGAACTTCACCGACTTCTGAGCCCTCCCGCACAGGAAGATTCCGCATGCAGCTTTTCGACAGAG
Source organism: uncultured Pseudomonadota bacterium (assembly GCA_963832525.1). Classification (GTDB taxonomy): domain Bacteria; phylum Pseudomonadota; class Alphaproteobacteria; order Acetobacterales; family Acetobacteraceae; genus JAJZVS01. The sequence goes on along the minus strand of CAWHUC010000004.1, from coordinate 1,955,897 downwards.
GCGGCCAGCTCACGGCACGCCCCACGCCTAACCCCACGATCAACCCGGGGTGGGCCAACAACGATCTGACCCAGTCGACGGCGCCGACCCTCGGCGATCCCGACTGGGCGAATGCGCTCACGGCGGAGTTTGAGAGCGTCCTGGCGGCGTCGGGCCAGACGTTCAGCAAGACGAATGTGGCGCAGCTGCTGCAGGGAATCCAGACATTGGGGGGTGCCGTCGTCGGATCGATGCGCCGCCTGATCGGGTCGGCCGCCGGCGGAACGCAGACCGCGTCGTGGACGGTCCGCGAGCTGATCGTGGAGACCGCTCTGGCGGGGCAGGCCTACAAGGGCGCGAACCTGGCGCTCGCCTTCAACGGCGCCGCAACCGGCGCCGGTGGGATGGATACCGGCGCGATGCCGGTGTCGGCCGACCTCAGCATCTACGCGATCTTCAACCCGACGACGGCGACATGGAGCACGCTCGGGTGCGCGGGCGGCACGTCGAACGGCGACGCCTATACCGGCGCACACATGCCGAGCGGCTACACGGCATCGGCGCTGATCTATGCCGGCGTGACCGATGGCAGCGGCAACATCGTCCAGTTCGAACAGGTGGGCCGGACGATCCATCCCTACCGGAGCTACTTCGCGACCGGGCTCTCATCCACCACCCTCACGAGCCTCAGCCTGTCTGCCACCATTCCGGCGAATGCGACCGAATGGGCGCCGGAAATCACACAGACAAGCGGGACCGCCGGCACAACGAGCATAGGGATTTATTATTCGAATGGGAACGTGGCCCTGGGAGGTTCCACGGGCGGCCAAACCACCGTGCTGAACGCCGGGCTTTTCTCCCCGGCGATGCCGATTGTTACGCCGCAGCTGGTTTATTACCAGTTGGTCGGGGCGGCTGCTGCATTCAGTCTCGCCACCGCAAGCTATACATTCTAGGGGCTAGAGATGACCCAATACGTCCAGCTATCCGCCGACACCACGAAGGTCATTGCGTGGTATGCCGGCCCGCAGAATGCCGCCGACAAGCCGGGCTACACGACGGTGGCCGACACCGACGCGCGCTACCTGGCCTATCTCGCGGCCACGCAGGCGGCGCAGGCGGCCGCGGCGGCCGTCGCCGCGGGGATGCAGCTTGCTTCGGCCAGCACGCCGGCGCTGAACGGCACCTATGCGATCGATCCCGCCAGCAAGACGAACATCGATGGCATCTATTCGTCGATCAAGAACGGCGATGGTCTGCCGGGCGGCGGCGCGACGTTCAACTATCCCGACATCGGCGGCACGCTGCATGCCTTCAACGCCACCACCTTCCCCGCCTTCGCGAAGGCGGTGCGCGACTTCCTGTATGCGCTGAGCCAGGGCGAGGCGCCGACGCAACCGGCGCCCATCGCGTGAGGGTTCACGGGGTGGGCAGATGCCAGCCGACCGCCCATGCGGCGATCGCGCACACGAACAGTCCGACCGCCGCGCCGCTGATCACCTGCCAGCCGATACCGATGATCGCGAGCACGACGAATGCGATGCCCACGCCGATCGCGCGTTCGGGCGCCGCGCCGAGCAGGATCAGGCCGGTCGCCGCAAGCGCTCCGACCTGCAACCGAGCAACCCAGGTGCGCTGGCAGGTTGCCAGGACCGCGAGGGCCCATAGCCAGAACAGAGCCCCGATTGCGATGTCGCCCAGCCTGCGTATTACCATCAACGGTACCCCTGTTAACATGGCGTCACTTTGCCGTGAGGCTACGGACGGTGCAAGGCGCCGTCGCTGGTGCCAGGCCGTGACGGCCTTCGCGGGCTGAAGGCAGCCCATGTCCGGCTGCCGGGCGCCCCCTCATGCGGCGATCGCGCTCACGAACAGCGCCACCGCTGCGCCGCTGACGATCGCTTGATGTCGGGAGTTCCATCATGCAGGGCGCGCCGCCTGCTCGCACCATTATCGTCGCTGAAACCGGCATCGATCGACCGCTCGCGTGGCCGTTGCGGCAGCCGGACGACGATCTGGACCATTCGGTCGATCTGACCTTGTGGCTGGCGGCGGTGAACGATTCGCTGCTGTCCGTCGCGTGGAGCGCGACCGGGGGGCTGCTGATCGCCAACCTGTGGGTGACCGGCGGCGTCGTGACGGCGTGGCTGTCGGGCTTCATCGTCGGCGCCACGCACCTCGTGAAATGCGAGTTCACCACGGTCGGCGGTCGCACGATCGAACTGGTGGTTCGCGTGCGGGTCAGCAGCCTGCTGGCCGCCGCGCCTGTGGCGCCGAGCCTATCGTTCGGAACTCCGGTGATCTGGAATGGGGGGGGGATGCCCGGAGTGAATGTGGCTGCGGCGGGCGCGACGCAGGCAACGGCGACGGTGCTGGCGCAGGCGGAGTGTATCGTCGTCGCCGCGCCGGCCGGCAGCGGCGTGATCCTGAATGCCGCGGTCGGGTGGCATCGTGTCTGGCCGCGGGCCGGCGCGAACTTCTTCGCCTATCCCAGCGCCGGCACCGGGATCGAGAAGCTGGGGATGAACATCGCGGACACCATGGTGGACGGCGCCGGGCCGACCTTGTTCGTGTTTGATGGAGTATCGACATGGCGCGCTGGCTGATCCTGCTGCTGCTCGCCTTCGCGCCCCGCCTGGCGCAGGCGGCTTCCCTCGGGCCGCTGGAGCGGTCCGACGTGCCCGCGCCGGGCATCGTCACCAGCAATGGGCCGAACGCGACCGGCGCGCCGTTCGGCACGTTGCAGCTCGGGGCTGGGTTGAGCCTGGCCAGCGGCACGCTGTCGGCGACGGGCGGCATCAGCTACCCGACGGCCGGGATCGTCACCAGCACCGGCACGGCGTTCGGTGCGCCGGTGCAGATCGGGCCGGGGCTGAATTTCGCCAGCGGGACGCTGTCGGCCTCGGTCACCTCGGTGATGGGGCGCACCGGAGCGGTGACGCTGGGATCGGCCGATGTGATCGGCGCGCTGGGCTACACGCCGCTGAGCACGGCGGGCGGCATGGTCACCGGCGCTACGTCTTTCACAGCCACTGGCACCGCGCTTAACGTGCCGAATGGGAATGTTGTATTGGGCACGGCGGGCGCGTTTCAGGTCGGGCCGCTCTTGTTGACGGATAGCGGGGGCCAGCTTGGATTGAATGGCGGTCTTGTCGCAAGCGGCACAATCCAGTCAACAAATTCACTCGGCATCCTGCTGAGCGCGCCAAGCAACAATTCGATTGACGCTGTCGGGACGCAGAATATTTCCTTCGGGAACATTACGAACGGGAACCTGTTCTTCGTCCTCAATGATAGCACCACCACCGCCGCGACCTGTGCTGCTTATGCCGAGGGCTCGACGGGCTATGCGAAACTAAGCTCCATCGGAGCCGGTGCGTGCACGCTGCGCATCGACAGCAATAACCCGACGCTTGGGGCGTCTAGCCCGATAGCATTTGGGCTCGGAACAGACGTGGTGGACTTGATCCTGGACGCGGCGGCCAATTCTGTGAACGGCCTGCAAATCTACGGCGAGACGACGGGTGTCGCGCCGCAGTTGCAGGCACAGGGTAGCGATATAAACATCGGGATCAACCTGGTGCCGAAAGGCGCCGGGTCCGTCCAGGTCGCGGGTGTGCCCCTCGCGCCCTCGGCCACCGAGGACACCACTAACGCGAGCAACATCACCAGCGGCACGCTGGCGGCGGCTCGGCTGGCGGCGAGCGGGGCGACGGCGGGGACGTATGGGTCTGCCACTCAGGTGCCGCAGATCACGGTGGACGCGGCGGGGCGGGTGACGGGGGCGGCCAATGTCGCGATCTCGGGCGGCGGTGCGGCGGCGATCTTTTCGCCGCAGGGGCGACTGACGCTCACGTCCGGCAGCCCGGTGATGACGGCGGATGTCGTCGGTGCGACCACGATCTATTACGACGATATGTCGGGCAACGCGGCGCCGGTCTACAACGGCACGAGCAGCTCGATGCTGCCGATCGCGGGTGGCGAGGTCTCGCTGGCGCTGAACGCCACCGATGAGCCGAGCGGCGCGCTGTATGACGCGTTCGGGATCAACGTCGGCGGCACGCTGACCCTGTGCGCGGCGCCGGATTGGTCGAGCCTGACGGCGCGCTCGGTCGCGGTCGGGATCGCCACGACGGGCTACTGGACCAACAGCGCGTCGCTGCCACACTGCTACGCGGGTGCGACGGATGAGGGCGCGATCGCGGCGAACGAAGGGACGTATCTCGGGACGTTCTACACGACGGCGGCGGGTGCGACGACGATGCAGTTCCAGCCGGCGGCGGCGGCGGGCGGGGCGAACTGCATGCTGGGGCTGTTCAACGCCTACAACCAGCAGCCGGTTTCGTGCCTGAATTTGGACAACACCAGCGGGTGGTCGTATGCGGCGGCCGCCTGGCGCGCGGTCGATGGGAGCGCGGCGAACCGGGTTAATTTCGTCGAAGGGCTGCCCGTCTCGGAAATCAAAGCGACGTTGGAATCGGTCGCCAATATTTCCGGGGCGACGTGCGCAAACGGGATCGACCTCAATTCGACGAGTGCTACTCCCCAATCGTTCCTTTACGCCTCGACCGGCGGCTTGGCCGCCATGACGAACGTCGCCGCCTTTCCGCCGAATTCTTGGTGCCTCGTACGTCGCCGGCGTCGAGTACGCCTTTTCGTCTGGATGCGGTTGGCAGGCGGGAGGCGCGGGCTCGACAAGAAGCGCGCTTCTCGTTTGGCTGGAGATGTAGCCATGCGCCGCATCTTCCTCATCGCGCTCCTGTCCCTGCTTCCGATCGCCGCGCACGCGCAGCTTGCCCCCGCCGTCCAGACCAGCGTCAACGCGGCCTGCGGCGGGTGTGCCGTGGGCGTTTCGATCGGCTCGGCCACCGATCCGACCACCTGGCGGCTGAGCTACGCGCCCGGCGCCACCACAACGCAGCAGCAGCAGGCGCAGGCGGCGCTGGCGGCGTTCCCGCTCGCCACCTGGACCGCAACCCAGGCGGCGCAGGCGAGCGCGCAGGCGGCGATCGCCGGCGGCTTGCAGATCGTCTCCACCGGCACGCCGGCGCTCGATGGCATCTATGCCGCAAGCGCGTCAGCGCAGGAAAACATCGACAGCACGATGCTGTATATCCAGGTGCATGGCGTGTTCCCGACCGGCGGCGCGACCATGACCTGGCTGGATCAGAGCGGCGCGGCGCACACCTTCCCGACCGTCGCCGAGTTCCAGGCCTTCGCCACCGCCGAGGCCAATTTCGTGGCGGCCGAGACGCTGGGGCAAAGCTTCACCCAACCCGCAACGATCCCGTGATCTTCGGCGGCGCGCCGATCGGCGCTTCCCCGTGGGGCGCCGGTGCGTTCCTGCGGTCCGTCACGCGGGCACCGATTGGTCTGTTCGCGGGGCCCTGGCCGCCGAAGGCACCGGATGATCGCCTCGATCTCGCGTTCGGCGTCGTCGTCTATGCGGGTGGGGACCTGCTGCCGGGCGAGACCTTGGCCGCGGTCGCGATCGTCGCGGATCCCGCCGACCTGGTGATCGGCGCCGCGGCGCTCGGCGCCCCGCTGCCGACGGCGTGGGTCGAGGGCGGCTCGGCAGACACCGCCTACCTGATCACGTCTACCGGGGTGACCGGCCAAGGACGCACCATCGTTGCAGTGGAGACCTTGTATGTCGGACCGGCCGGACTCGACCTCGGATTTTGATGCGCGCCAGCTCACGCCGGAGCGGGTGGCGATCCTGGTGGAGTTTGCCGATTCCGTGGCGGCTGGCCGGCGGCTGCTGAAATTGATTGCGTGGATGGGGGCGGTCGCCACCGGCGCCGCGGCGCTGGTGTTCTACCTGCTCGCGATCTGGAACGGATGGCACGTCGGCGCGCCGAGGAACCGGCCATGACGCCGGCCTTTGCCCGCGCCTTCGCCGCCGTCGTCGGCGTCGAGGGCGGATTCACGAAGGATCCCGGTGATCCCGGCAACTGGACCGGCGGGGCGATCGGGGCGGGCGAGCTGCGCGGCACGAAATGGGGCATCTCGGCCGCCGCCTACCCGACGCTCGATATCGCGGCCCTGACGATCTCGGCCGCCGCCGCGCTGTACCGGCCGCGCTACTGGGATGTGATCGCCGGCGACGCGCTGCCGGTGCCGATCGGGCTGATCGCGTTCGACTGCGCGGTCAACCAGGGGCCCGGCATCGCCGCGCGCATCCTCCAGCAGGCGCTCGGCGTCGTGGCGGATGGCGTGGTCGGACCGGTCACCGTCGCCGCCGCCGCCCGCTTCGCTCGGGGGCCGGCGCCGGTCGTGGCGGAGATCTCGGCCCGCCGGGCGGTGCGCTACGCCGCCGGCGACATGGCGGATTTCGGGCTCGGCTGGATGCGCCGGCTGATGACCATGACCGTCAAGGCGGTCGTTTAACCCCACGGAGATCCCTGATGCAGATCGACCTCACGCCGGCGCTCACTGCGCTGGCGCCGCTGGTGCTTGCCGTCGTGACGGCGGCGATTCCCTACGGCCTGGCGCAGGTGCGCCGGATGCTCGGGCTGCGGCTGACCGCACAGCAGGCGGCAACCGTCACGGCGGCGGCCGACGCCGGCGCGCAGGCGGCCTATGGCTTCCTGGTGACCAACGGGGCGAGCGTTCTGGACGCGCCGGTGCGCAACGCGGCGATCGCGGTCGGCGCCAACCACGTGCTCGCCAGCGTGCCCGCTGCGCTGGCAGCGCTGGGCCTCACGCCCGAGCACGTGAGCGCCATGGTCTCCGCCCGCCTGGGCGGCCTGCTGGCGGCCGACCCGACCGTGAGCGTGACGGCGGCGGCGAAGGCCGCGGCTCCCGCCACGCCCTGATCCGCTCGCGCCGGGGCGGACGTCCGCCGGCGCTTCCCTGATCCTGTTGGAGATACCTTGATGCGCAAGCTCTTGCTCGCGGCTGGTGCCGCGTGCCTGCTCGCCGGCTGCTCGTTGTCGCCGGCGCAGAAGACGGCGGCCCTGCAGGTGGGCTGCTCGGTCGACGGCGTGGTGCAGCCCTTGGCGGCTTCCGTGGTGGCGAGCCTCGGGACCGCCGGCGCCACGGCCGCCACCGCCGATACCCTGCTGGTGCACCCGGCCGTGGTGGCGGCGTGCGCGCAGCTCGGCGGCACGCCGGCGGTGGTGGTGGTGGCCCCGGCTGCTCCGGTCTCCACCCCGGCAACGACGGCGCCGGGCGCCGCGCCGGCGAGCTGAACGTGCGCCTGGTGTTCACGCGCGGCGAAGGCCTGACCGGCGCGGTGATCCGCGCCGGCACCTGGTCGCGCGCTGCGCATGTGGGCGGGGTGCTGGACGACGGGACGGTGCTGGATGCCACGCCGGCGCTCGGCGTGGCCGTCCATCCCGGCATCGCCGGCGAGGTGGTCGGGATATTCGACGTCCTGTGCGCGCCGGCGCTCGAGCGCGTGGCCCTCGGCTGGGCTATGCGGCAGATCGGCAAACCTTATGACTGGTCGGCGATCGCCGGGTTCTTCACCCGCCGGGACTGGCACGACCCGGGCCAGTGGTTTTGCATGGAGCTGTGGCTGGCGGCGTTCGAATATGCCGAGTGGCCACTGCTGATGCTGCGACACGTGGACCGGGGCAGTCCGCGGGACGGGATGCTCTCGCCGCGACTGCGGGAGGTGGAGGTGACGCCGGCGATGCGGAAGGCGCTGGCGCTCGTCTGAGCGGCGATGGTTTGCACGGTGGTGGCGGCCCAGGGAGCGATCCCTGGGCCGCTTTTGTCGTTTCTGGGGTGGTGGCTCCCCTACAGCCACCCGAAGCCCCAGGCGAGTAACATTCCTAGGGCCAGCAGGAAAATCAGGCCTCCCAGCGTCGAGCCGCCGGACCGTCGGCGCCGCGTGCTGTAGGACAGCCCGGTGCCCGGCAACCCGACCGTGGTGCGCGCGCCGTGCGCGTTGAAATTGCGGGTGAACCCGTGACCGCCCGCCGAGAGCGATACGCCGCGCTTGGCGAGATTGAGGCGGATCCCCGGCACCACCTGGATGGACCGCCGAAAGCGCCAGGTCATGTGTGTTGTCTCCTCATGATGTCTCGGCCGAGGGTGCTCGGCTGCGCCAGCACCTGACTACCGGCCCATTGGCAAGCTGGACCGCCGGCAAAGCGTTGTCGGCGTGATATCAAGCCCAGGCGATCGTGACCGGCACGCCGATGCGGCTGAATGCGGCGCGCAGGCGTCCGATCAGCGCCCCGTGCGCGCCGAACGGCAAGCCTTCCCGGTTGGGCCGGCTGCCCGTGTAGGCATCCGCATCCCGGTAGCGCACCAGCGCGACCTCGGCCGGCTCGCCGTGCTCGGCCCGCTTGTCAGCGTAGAGATCGAGCGCCTCAAGCACTGCACGCTCAAGGCTGGCGTCCAGTCGCAGGATTTCGTCGGCCGCTCCGGAGGGGACTGCGTTCCGCCCGGTCTCCCAATGCTGGATCGTGCGCAGCGCGACGCTGTGGAATTGTGTCGCGGCCTGCTGGGACAGGCCGCATGCCTCGCGCAGAGTTTTGTATTCAGCCGAGGTCATTCCGCGCTCCAGTCCTTGTAGTAGGCCGCCATGACGATTCCAGCGGTGGTACCTGCCTCCAGCGCCAATTCCTCGACGAGGGCCTGGCGCTCGGCGATGCGCGCGTCCAGATCGCCGCCCCGCATACGATCGGACATGCGCTTCTCGAAACCGATTGCCGCCAATCTGGCAACCGCGGGCAGCGCGCGCGCGTGCCGCGTCGCCGCCGCCACATCGTAGTAGTCAGTGCGGTTGAATTTCTTCGAGGTGTGGTGCCACTCGGACGGCCCGATCGCCAGCAGGCTCTCGCGGGCCTGCGCGCGCGTGCAGCCGGCCGCGTGGGCGACTTTTGCGATAGCGTGCGTCAGCGGGAAACGTCCCTCCGCCTCGGCTGCCAATGCGTTGTTCGATTTCGAGTAACCGAGATATCCGGCCATGTGTGCCTCCTGAAGGCTGACAGCGGGCCAACCCCGCCGTTGATGTGCGCAATATACGCACAAGACCGCCGTGGCTGCAAGTGAAAAGCGACGGACCGCGATGCTCCCTGCGCTGAACGCATGCGTGGCGCGATCGGACGTCAGTGGACTGGCAAAGCAGTCCGGCGAACGATCCCTGGGCCGCTTTTGTCGTTTCTGGGATGGGAACGGGCCGCGAACGGACTGCACGGATTTTGCACACGCTCCGGGCGGATTTAAGCGGATTTCGGCGGTTGAACGTGAACGAACAGGGGGCGCCCGCAGCGGTGATCTTGGTGTAATTTCAGAGGGTTAAGTGGTGCTGCTGGTGAGGATTGAACTCACGGCCTCTCCCTTACCAAGGGAGTGCTCTACCACTGAGCTACAGCAGCGCCGGGGGCAACGCGGCGGTTACCTAAACGCCCGGGATGGCCGGCGCAAGCCCCGACGGCAGGACGCGCGCGCCACCGCCGCCCGCTCAGCGGAACAGGTTCGTGCGCGCGAGTTCCACCACCTCGTCGGCCCGGCTGCCGAGGATCGCCTTCAGCATGTAGAGCGTGAACCCCTTCGCCATCTCCGTCGTTACCTTGGGCGGCATGGCGAGCTCCATGCGGGTGACGACCGCATCGATCAGCACCGGGCCGGGATGCGCCAACGCCTCGGCGAGCTTGCTCTCCACCTCGCCCGGATCGGCGATGCGCACCCCCTTGATGCCGACCGCCTCGGCCATGGCCGCGAAATTCGGGTTCTGCAATTCGGTGCCGGTATCGATGAAGCCGGCGGATTTCTGTTCCAGCTCGATGAACCCGAGCGCGCCGTTGTTGAACACCACGACCTTCACCGGCAGCCCGAGCTGCTTCAACGACAGCAGATCCCCCATCAGCATGGTGAAGCCACCGTCGCCGGAGAGCGAGATCACCTGCCGATCGGGAAACGCGGCCTGCGCGCCGATCGCCTGCGCCATCGCGTTGGCCATCGACCCGTGCCAGAACGAACCCACCAGCCGCCGCCGGCCGTTCATCGCCAGGTAGCGCGCCGCCCAGACCGTGGGCAGGCCGACGTCGCAGGTGAAGACGGCATCCTCGGCGGCCAGCGCGCTCACGACCCGGGCGATCTGTTGCGGATGCAAGGTGCCGCCGGGCTTGCCGGCGGCCAGGTCATCGAGCCCCCGGCGCGCGTTCCGGTAATGCCGGACTGCCGCATCGAGAAAGCCGCGATCGGTCTTCTCCGTGAGCTGCGGCAGCAGCGCCGCGATCGTCGCGCGCACGTCGCCGAGCAGCCCGAGCTCGACCGGCGCACGCCGGCCGATCGATTCCGCACGCAGGTCCACCTGCGCGATGCGTGCCCGCTTCGGATAGAACTGCCGGTAGGGGAAGTCGGTGCCCAGCATCAGCAGGGCGTCGCAGCTCTCCATGGCGTAATAGCCGGAGGAAAAGCCGATCAGACCGGTCATCCCGACGTCGTACGGGTTGTCCCATTCGACATGTTCCTTGCCCCGCATGGCGTGGACGATCGGCGCCTTCAGCACGCCGGCAAGCTGGATCAGCGCGTCATGCGCGCCCTCGCAGCCGCCGCCGCACAACAGGGTGACCCGGGACGCGCCGTTGAGCAGCGCGGCCAGGCGCGCCACCGCGTCGGCGGGCGGCGTCACCGTCGGCCGTTCCGGCAGCAGCCCGAGCGGGTGCGGCGGAGCCGTGTCGACCACGGGCTGCAGCGCGACGTCGCCCGGGATGACGATCACCGACACGCAGCGTTCGGCCACCGCGCGGCGGATCGCGATCTCGAGCACGCGCGGCATCTGCGCGGGGTTGGAGACCAGCTCGCAGTAGGTCGCGCACTCGCGGAACAAAGTTTCGGGGTGGGTTTCCTGGAAGTAGCCGGCGCCGATCTCGGCCGAGGGGATATGCGCCGCGATCGCCACCACCGGCACGCGCGAGCGGTGGCAGTCGAACAGCCCGTTGATCAGATGCAGGTTGCCCGGCCCGCAGCTTCCCGCGCAGACCGCGAGCCGCCCGGTCAGATGCGCGTCCGCGCCGGCGGCGAAAGCGGCCACTTCCTCGTGGCGAACGTGCAGCCACTGGATGCCGCCGTGGCGGCGGAGGGAGTCAGTGAAACCGTTGAGGCTGTCGCCGACGATCCCGTAGATACGCGTGACTCCGGCCGCGGCGAGGGTCTCGACCATCTGGTCTGCAACGGTCGTCATGTGGTCCTCCTTGCGCTTGCTGTCTCCGATTCGGTGCGGGGTCCGCAGCGGCTTCCGCCGGCGCACTGTGCAACCCCGAGCCTGGGCACGCTGCGCCGACGCCAGCCCTCTGGCGGTGCCGTGCGTCAAACCTTGTGCAGACATAGCGGATGTGCAGACGCGGCGTCGTCACGAGACCGTCGCGCCCCGGCACGATACACGACAGCAGGATCGGGACCTTCCGCGCCGCGGCGACCGGGGCGCCCCAGGGGTGGTGGGCCCGGGCGGCGGCTGCGGACGGGCCGAGGCCGCGTTGACTTCCCGCCCACGGGCGCTATAACCCGCGCTCCCTCGCCCGGCCCCGTCTCGCGGCCGGGGCATGGCTGTTGGCAGGAACGATCGATGTTCGCAGTGATCCGCACCGGCGGAAAACAGTACCGCGTGACCCCGAATGCGGTGCTGAAGGTCGAAAAGCTCGAAGCCGAGCCGGGCGCGACCGTGACCTTCACCGACGTCCTCGCGGTGGGCGGCACCGGCGGCCTGACCCTGGGCGCGCCCACGGTGGCCGGCGCCTCGGTCACCGCGACGGTGATCGCGCAGGACCGGCTCGACAAGGTCATCATCTTCAAGAAGCGCCGGCGGCAGAACAGCCGCCGCCGCAACGGCCACCGCCAGCACGTGACCGTGCTGCGCGTCTCCGGCATCGCCCCCACCCCGGTTGCCGCCAGCCCGGTTGCCGCGGGCGCGGAGAGCGGGGCCGCCGCCAGCGAAGGAGCAGTCTGACATGGCGCATAAGAAAGCCGGCGGGTCCTCGCGCAACGGGCGCGATACCGAAGGCCGCCGCCTCGGCATCAAGAAGTCGGGTGGGCAGGCGGTCATCGCCGGCAACATCATCCTCCGCCAGCGCGGGACCAAGTGGAAGCCGGGGCAGAACGTGGGCCTCGGGCGCGACCACACCATCTTCGCGCTGGTCGACGGCAATGTGGAGTTCCAGCGCAAGGCCGAGGGCCGGGTGCACGTCTCGGTCCGCCCCGTCCCGGCGCCGGCCGCCGCTGCCGAGTAACGCCCGCCCCGCCGCGACCGGATCAGCTCGGGGGTCGGCGCCACGCCGGCCCCCGTTCGTTTGCGGGGCCCGTGGTTTGCCACCCCTGCCTCTGCCGGCCCCGGCGCCCCGCCGGGATGGCCCGCCCGGGCTCCCGATCGCCACTGGTGGGCGCCGCATCCCGCCGCCTCATCCCCTTCGCCCGTCCACCCCGGACGCCGGACCATGAAATTCCTCGACCAGGCGAAAATCTACCTCCGCTCCGGTGACGGCGGCGACGGCGTCGTGGGGTTCCGGCGCGAAAAATACATGGAGTTCGGCGGCCCCGACGGCGGCGACGGCGGCAAGGGCGGCGATATCGTGCTGGAGGCGGTAGCCAACCTCAACACCCTGATCGACTTCCGCTACAGCCAGCATTTCCGCGCCAAAAAGGGCGGCAACGGCGCCGGCGCCGACCGCACCGGCGCGGGCGCGCCCGACCTCGTCATCAAGGTCCCGATCGGCACCCAGATCATGGCCGAGGACCGGGAGACCCTGCTCGCCGACCTCGCCCGCCCCGGCCAGTGCATCACCTTTCTCCCCGGCGGGGACGGCGGGTTCGGCAACGCGCACTACAAATCCTCGACCAACCGCGCGCCGCGCCGGGCCGACAAGGGCTGGCCGGGGCAGGAACGCTGGGTGTGGCTGCGGCTCAAGCTGATCGCCGACGCCGGGCTGATCGGACTGCCGAACGCCGGCAAATCCACCTTCCTCTCCCGCGCCTCCGCCGCACGGCCGAAGATCGCCGACTACCCGTTCACCACCCTGCATCCGCAGTTGGGCGTCGTGCGGCTTTCCGCCACCGAGGAATTCGTCCTCGCCGATATCCCCGGCTTGATCGAGGGCGCGCACGAGGGCGCCGGCCTCGGCGACCGCTTTCTCGGCCATGTCGAACGCTGCGCCGTGCTGCTGCACCTGATCGACGGCGCCGCCGGGGACGTCGTGCGCGCCTGGCGCACGGTGCGGGAAGAACTCGCGGCCTATGGCGGCGGGCTCGCCGACAAGCCGGAGCTGATCGCGCTCAACAAATCGGACGCGATGACACCGCGCGAAGCCTCGGCGCGCCGGGCGGCACTGGCCCGAGCGTCCGGCCGGCCGGTGCTGCTGTTGTCGGCCGTGAGCGGCGCCGGACTGCCGGAGGTGCTGCGGGCGCTGGCCGACGCGATCGCGGCGTACCGAGCCCGATGAGCCCCCCGGCCGCAGGCGCGGTCGGGCGCCGCCGGGTGGTCGTGCTGGCGTGTTTCGCGCTCTGCCTCGTGCTGCTCTCACCCTTCTTCTGGGCGGTCTACCGGGTGATGGTCTTCAATACCGTGCCGCGCGACGACTACGCACCATTCGTGCTGTGGCTGCTCGGTCAGAAGGGCGGCGTGCTGCCGGAATCGCCTTACGTCTACCGCATCCTGTCGGTGGCGGCGGCGGTGCCGTTCGACCTCGTCCTGCCGCTGCTGCGCTTCAGCCGCCTGCCCGCCAGCGTTCCGGCGGACTACGTGCGGGCGACCGCCGCGCTCGCCGCCCTCGCCTATACCGCCGCAGTCGGCGCGGGCTTCGTGGCCGCCCGCCTCGCCCGGCGCCTCGGCCTTGCGCCGGGCGAGGCGCTGTTCGCCGGCGCGCTGCTGTTCGTGCTGTGCTGGTCCGCCCAGATCTATGGCATCGACCCCCTCGCCATCCTGGGCGTCGCCGTGCTGGTCTCCGTCCTCCGCAACCGGCGGCGGTTCGTCCCGGGCGTGCTGGCCTCGATCCTGGTGAACGAGAAGATCTGCATGGTGCTCGTGCTCTGGCTCGCGATCCGCTGGGTGCTGTGCGCAGAGGACCGGGCGGCCCTCGGCGTGCCGCTGCTCGCGAGCCTGGCCGCGCTCGCCGCCTATCTGGCGATGGTGCTGCTGGTGCACGTGCCGGGGCATTCCTATCAGTTGCGGCCGGCCGGCTACCTCGGCACGATCACGGCCAATCTTTCGGTGCAGGCCTCGGCGCGCGGGGTGCTGCTGAACCTGGTGCCGACCCTGCTGCTGGCCGGCGTGGCGGTGGCGGGCTGGCCGGCGGGATCGGTCGGGCCGTTCCGGCGGGCGGATATCCTGGTGATCCCGGCGCTCGTGCTGCTGGCGCTGACGGTGACGCACAAATTCCAGGTCGGGCGTCTGGTCATGCACGCGGCCCCGCTGTTCGTCGTGCCGGCCGCCGCCGCCGGGCGCCGGTGGCACGCGCGCGCCGCCCGGTTCATCGCGGGGGAGCGCGCGACCGCCGCCACCCGGCCGGACCGCCCGGCATGACCGCCCCGCCCGCGCTTGCCGCCGCCCGGCGGCTGGTGGTGAAGATCGGCAGCGCGCTGGTGGTCGACCCCGCCCGCGGTGCCCCGCGCGCGTCCTGGCTCGCCGGCGTCGCCGCCGACATCACCGACCTCCGCGCGCGCGGGACGGAGGTGATCGTCGTCTCCTCCGGCGCCATCGCGCTCGCCCGCCGCAGCCTCGGCCTCACCCGCAAGCGCCTGCGGCTGGAGGAGAAGCAGGCCGCCGCCGCGGTGGGCCAGATCCGCCTCGCCCAGGCCTGGGCGGAGGCGCTGTCGGCCCAGGGCCTGACCGCCGCCCAACTGCTGCTGACCCTGGAGGACACCGAGGACCGCCGCCGCTACCTGAACGCACGCGCCACCTTGCACACCCTGCTGGCGCTCGGCGCGGTGCCGGTGATCAACGAGAACGACACGGTGGCGACGGCGGAAATCCGGTTCGGCGACAACGACCGCCTGGCCGCCCGCGTTGCCGAAATGACCGAGGCGGACCAGCTTGTCCTGCTGTCGGACATCGACGGGCTCTACACCGCCGATCCGCGGCGGGATCCGGCGGCGGCGCATATCCCGCTCGTTCCGGCGCTGACGCCGGAGATCGAGGCGATGGGGGGCGAACCGCCGCCCGGCTATTCCTCAGGCGGGATGCGTACCAAGCTGGTGGCGGCGCGGATCGCGACCCAGGCCGGCTGCGCCATGGCGATCGCGCGCGGCCAGCCCGAGGGGAAGCTGGCCGACCGCCCGCTGACGGCGCTGGCCGACGGCGCGCGCTGCACCTGGTTCCTGCCGGCGCCGGAGGGGCGGTCCGCCCGCAAGCGCTGGATCGCCGGGGCGCTGGCGCCGCTGGGGGCCTTCGTGGTCGATGCCGGGGCCGCGCGCGCGCTGGGCGCCGGGCGGTCCTTGCTGCCGGCCGGGGTGCGCGCCGTGGAGGGGAGTTTCGAGCGCGGCGATCCGGTGCTGGTGCGCGGACCCGACGGGGTAGCGCTGGCGCGGGGGTTGTCGGCCTATGCGAGCGGGGACGCGGCGCGGATCGCGGGGCACCGGTCGGACGAGATCGAGGCGGTGCTGGGCTGGCGCGGGCGGGACGAGATGATCCACCGGGACGATCTGGTGTTGATCCTGGGGTAGGCAATGGAGGGCGCAGGCCGCCACCCGGGCGGGCGCTTCGTCACTTCAGTGCATCGAGAGAGCGCCCCGGGCCGAATTTCGGCGGCCCGAATTTCGCCCGTGGGGACATCGGCCGTCGGGCGGAGCCGATCGTGGCCGACCATGACCCAGATCAGTGCATGCCGCGCTTCTGTTGCTTTCGCTTGCAAAATCTGCCGGGGGCCGGCAGGTTTGCGAGAGGCGGCCGGCGACAGATGGAACCGCGGGGCTCGACGGATGGGCGGTAAACTCCGTGTGGTGTGGCGGCTGGCGGGCCGAGCCGGCGTCTTGGCATTCCTGCTTCTTGCCGTTGGCTGCGCTGGACCGGAGCGGCTGAGCGCCGTTCCGCAATCGCTGACAGACAGCGCCACCGTGCCCGGCATTCCGAATGCTCGATTTTGGGCCGACACGGATGGACCCGCGATGGTGCGGGAGGGGATGGCCGCGCTGGCACGCGAGCGGGCCGCGCGACCAAGCGGCAGCGGCGCGACGACGGGGATGTCCGCGGCGAATTTTCTCGCCATCTCGGGCGGCTCCGACAATGGTGCTTTCGGAGCGGGCCTTCTGGTCGGATGGTCGGCGAGCGGAACCCGCCCCGTTTTCAAGCTGGTGACCGGAGTGAGCACCGGTGCGTTGATTGCCCCGTTTGCCTTCCTGGGATCGGCGTATGACCCCGAGTTGCGCGCGGTCTACACGGATATAGCTCCGAAAGACGTCTATGAACGCCGGTGGCTCCTCTCTGCGGTCTTCAGCGATGCGCTCAGCAGCACCGACCCACTGTTCCATTTGATCAGCCGCTACGTCACGAAAGACATGCTCTCTGCCATCGCGCGCCAGTACGAAAAAGGGCGTTTGCTGCTGATCGGCACAACAAATCTTGACGTGCAGCGCCCGGTTATCTGGAACATGGGCGCCATTGCGGCAAGCGGCCAGCCCGGCGCGCTCAATTTGTTCCGCAAAATACTGCTTGCCTCCGCTTCCGTGCCCGGCGCGTTCCCTCCCGTGATGATCGATGTCGAGGCCGGTGGCCGGCATTATCAGGAAATGCACGTTGACGGAGGCGCCATCGCACAGACGTTCCTGATCCCGCCGCAGATCGGGCTGCTTGTGGATTGGCGGCAGAAGGCCCTGGCACGCATGCGGCATGCCTACGTGATACGGAACGCGAGGCTTGATCCGGAATGGGCGTCGGTCGACCGTCGTCTGCTCAGCATCACCGGCCGGGCTATCGCCACAATGATCCACTACAGCGGCTACAATGACATCCTTCGGATTTACGCCACGTCAAAACGAGACGGGGTCGATTACAACCTCGCCTATATCGGTGCGGACTTCACCGCGCAACGGCGGGAATCCTTCGATCAAAACTACATGCGGGCATTGTTCAACTACGGCTACCAGCAGGGTCTGCACGGCTACCGATGGCACAAGGCTCCGCCGGTTCTGGAAGAACCGGACGGGCGCCTCGCTGCCTCGAACTGAAGGGGTCTGGCTGGGTCGGGGACCAGGGTCGCCAGGTCGCGCGAGATTTCCAGCCCATGGGGCGGCCCGCACCTGCTCCCGGTTTTGCCGCCATCCGCCCGTCGCTGCCGTTCTTCCCGCAACGTCGGGAACCTTCGCACGCCCTCCGAAGCCCGGCACCGCTGGAACGCAAGCGCGCCTGGCGTCAGCGCCTGCCACCGGCGCCGGAGATCGAGGCGATGGGGGGCGAGCCGCCGTCCGGCTATGCCTCGGGCGGGATGCGCACCGAGCTGGTGGCGGCTCGGATCGCGACCGAGGCCGCCTGCGCCATGGCGATCGCGCGCGGCCAGCCCGAGGGACCGCCTGCTGCTGGGCGCCGGGCGGTCCCCGCTGCCCGCCGGGGTGCACGCGTTACTGGGGGAGCGGGACGAGATGATCCGCCGGGATGATCTGGTGTTGATCGGGGGTAGGGGGCATACTCTGGGTTCACGTTTCTGCTCGCCCTGGGGCAACCGATCTGCGTAGGCTGCGGTGCGGCAGTGGCCATGGTCGATGGTACCGGCCGGCGGAGGAACCACTGCCACCAATCGAGCGATCGAAACAATGCGCGTCAGGCACCTGATTGCCCGGACCAAAGCCCAGCGAAGCGATACCGGCTGGATGACGAACGATATGCCGCCTCGCTATTCTCCCATCTACGCCAAGACGCGGCCGATCCGCGGCGGATGGAAGTGGCGCTCCGCGCGCGGGGAGGCCGGTGCCACAAGGTTCATCCTCACCGCCCTCTGCAATGCGCGGAGGGACAACTGGCAGGCCTACCTGATGGTTGAGACCGCCGACGGGGTATCGGTCGTCGCCCGATTCGAGCATCATGGCAGCCATCCTGGCTTGCATGCCCACGCCCATTGCGAGTGGGGCGGCGTGGAGGCCGGAGCATCCGGGCTTGACGGGCTGGTGCGGATACCGAAGGCTGGAGAGGTTCACAGGCGCACACAGGCCTGGACGGAAGGAACTTTCTGGGAGGCCGCGCGGCGGTTCTTCAAATTTGCAGACGGGGGAAGGCAACCGGGCCTGTTTGATCGTGCAACCTGACACCCTGAAACGGCAGCTCTGCAACACTTTCTGTGGCGCGATCGAGGTGCGCCCGGTGCCGAGCGGCTTTGCCATCAGTTCCGCTTTCGAGGATACGTCCGGCGACCCCATCAGCTTCTATCTGAGCGAAACGGACGACAGAGAATTCCAGATCGAGGACGATGGGGGTTACCTCTCGCATCTGATCGCCAAGGATGTGCCGATTGATGCCGGGCAACGCGGCCAGCTCCTGGATTCGATTCTGGGTCAGGGGGGAGCGTACCTGGGACCGGGAGACCTTCGAGATCCGTTCGGCACCGTTTCCCGAGAACGAAATCCCCCGCCGCGTGGTCGACTTCCTCTCGTCCCTGATCCGTCTTCGCGATCTTGAACTGTTCACGCGCGATGTCGTGCGCTCCACCTTCCGTGAAGACGCGACGTCTGCACTTGAGTTGCGATTTGGCGATGTTGCCGACTTCACCGAAAATGCTCCGGTAGGTCGCGACTTTGCCGAATTTCCTGCCGATCTCGTCATCGCTCCCAAACCCGATTCTACCTTGACCAGACCGGGGGCGGTATATTTTGTTACCACGAACGACAAGCTGAACGAGGCGTTACTCTTGCAAATGGAAGCGCAACATCTCAGGCGGTGGGATTTCGAGGTGATCGCCCTCCTTGAGGATCCGGGAATGCACGGCATCAGTCCGCGCAGGTTCCAACGGGCGCAAAACCGGTCGCTCGCGATGCCAATCTTCAGGGGCGATGAGGACGCAGCCATGACCATGATCGGACGCAAACTGAGCACGCTTCCAGCCTGAGCGGGCGCGCCGTCGCGCCCCGGCGGGCTCTACGGCACCGGCTGCCTGAACCACGGGCAACGCACCGCCTGTGATCAGCGTCGCGCGGTACGTCGCGGTACCCGCCGGCGTTGCATCACCCCTGACGGCATGCCGTTCCGGCACCTACCCAAGGTTGCACCCCAACCCGCCCGCCGCTATCGTTGCCTCCTCAGCAGTGAGACCCTCCGCATGCCCTCCGAAGCCCAGGACCGCTGGCTCGAAGCCGTGCTCGGCATCACCACCGGGCGCCGGGCGGCACGCGTGCCGCCCCCGCCGCCCACCACCTCCCTCGTCGCCTTCGCCCGCGCGCGCCTTGCCTGGGAAGCCGCCAAGGCCAGTGTCGCCGCCCGCCTCGCCACCTTGCGCACCGCCATCGCGGCGGGGGCCCCCGATCCCGACAGCGCCGCCCTGGTCACGGCGGCGGCGGACAAACTGGGCGCCGTGCTCGGCCGCCTCGACGCCGGCCTGGGCGACACGCTCGACGCGCTCGCCAACGCCACCGCCGCCGATCGGGCCGCCGCGCTCAAGACCGAGGTCGCGGCGATCGTGGCCAGCTACCTCGCCTATCTCGAGACCGACCGGATCATCGCGCATATCGAAACCAACCCGACCGGCCCGCTCGGCATCGCCGATACAATGCGCGCGCCGCTCACCACCATCCGCACCCTTCTCGCGGCCGGCTGATCCGGGAGAGACGCATGGCCATCCCCAACTACCGCATCGTGCTGAACCAACGGGAGTGGGACCGGGTGCACCACGCCGACACCCTCGCCCACGTCACCCGTGCCGAGGCCGATCCGAAGATCCGCGCCGACGCCGGCACCCGCACCATCGAAATCGACTACTCCTACGGCGACCTCAACAACGTCTACCGCATCTTCCGCATGGTGATCGGCGGCAACCGCAAGAGCTGGACCGAGACCTACGGCACCGACGCGTTCAAGGCCGAGGAGCTGGCGCGGATCGAGGCATCGCGCGACGCGCTGCGCGCCGTCGTCCCCCCGGACGTCAACCCCAACACCGCGACCGGGATCGACGCGCCGACGCCGGTCGCAGGGGCGCTCACCGACGTGCTGGCGGACGCCCAGGGTCTCTGTCTCGGCCACAGCCACGACCAGGCGGCGGCCTATCAGTTTCTCGCCGACGCGGTGGAGGCGCCGGAGAATTTCGGGCTGACCGGGGGCATGCTCTTCATCGAGGAACTGCCCGGCGTCTTCCAGGCCGAGATCGATGCCTACATGATCACCGATCCGGCACCGCCCTGGTCCGCCGCCGCCCAGGCCTTCTTCGACCGGATCGCGATCGACCGCCATCTGGACGGGGAAACCCGCCTCGATGCGGTCCTGCGCAAGGCGCGGGCGAAGAACATCCGCGTCTTCGGGATCGATTCCGGCGAGATGTCGCCCACGATGTGCGCCGACGGATCCTATCCGGAAATGCGCTGCGCCAACATGAACGCGTTCGGCAAGCGGGTGATGGATGCGGCGATCGAGGCCAACCCGGACCGCAAATACGTGGCGTTCTGCGGCGCCGCGCATTCCAACACGCACGAGGGCGGCGTCCCCGGCTTCTCGCAGATCTACGACATCCCGGCGTTACGACTGGGCAACGACGGCACCGTCACCTGCCACGACGAAGACCGCGCGCTGCGCGGCATGCCCGCCAAGGCGGTGCAGCTTTTCGTGGACCGCTACACGATGGTGCTGGAACGCGAGCAGCAGCGGGCGCGCTCGCCCGACAATCCGAACGCCGCCGCGCTCAAGGCGTTTGCGATGCAGGAGGCGGTGCGCCTGCAAGCCGCCGGCGACCTGCCCGATTTCGCGGCCCTGGACGCGATCGGCGATGCCGGCGAACAGGGGCGCCAGCGTCAGGCGATGCTCGGCCGGATCGATGCGGCGGTCGGGCGCCTGCCGGCCGCGGGACCGTGGCGGCAGCCGCCGCCGCCCCCACCGCGGGCCGGCGCGGGCGCCCAGCCGGACGGCAACGCCGGCGGCATCTGGGGATGGCTGACGTGGATCGTCGAGCTGGTGGAACTCTCGAGCGGCTGACCCGGCCGGCCGCCGCCCGCTACCGCGGCTTCGCCCCGTGGCTGCCCAGCAGGTCGAGCATGTCGTTCGTGTGCTCCTCCTCCACCGCCAGGATGCCTTCCAGCATGGTCCTGGTGGCGGGATCGTCGTCACCGAAATAGCGGATCAGTTCGCGGTAGTGATCGACCGCGATCCGCTCGGCGATCAGGTTTTCGCGGATCATGCCCACCAGGTCGCCGCCTTCGGCGTATTGGGAGGCGGAACGGGTCGCGAGGCCGTCGGGATCGAAATTCGGCGTGCCGCCAAGCTGGTTGATGCGCTCGGCCACCGCCATCATGTGCGCCTGCTCTTCCTTCGCATGCTGCGCGAACTCGGCCTTCACGCTGTCGCTGGCGATGCCGGAGGCGGCGACGGCGTGCATCGTATAGCGCAACACGCAGACGATCTCGGTGGCGAGCACGGTCTGCAGGATGGCAATGGTCTTGCCGGCGTCGCCCTTGTAGGTCGCCGTCACGTTGCCGGTTTCCAGATGCTGCCGCGCGCGTTCCCGCAAGGTCTGCACATCGGTCAGGAAGGGCGTCACCGTGTCACCGGTCGGGGCGGGTTTGCTCATCGGGGTCACCTCATCGCGGGTTGCGGAAACATCGTCGCCCCCCGCGCCGATGGCGGCGCTCGCGGCCGCCGCGAGGGAAGAATTATTTCCTTGCACCTGGATAGCGACGAAGACCGAGTCAATGCCCGGGCGCCGGGCAGGCCGCCCGCGCGACCCGCGGCGCCATCACGATCGCGCGCAGCCGGCCGTGGCCGGGCGCGGGGTTCCCGCGCCGCGGCCGCCGTGCGTCCCCCTCAGTCCTGCGATGGCGCATCCCGCTTGAGCCGGTCCACGACCCGGGCGATCACCTCGCGCCGCGCCCGGGCCACCACCTTGGCGTGGCTGGCGCGCCCGCGCTCGTCGATCGGCAGCCCGATCCCCTGCGCCTGCGGCTTGAGGGCGACGGCGGCGGCGATCAGCTTGCCGATCCGGGTCGTCGGCGCGGCAGGGGCGAGGCCGAGCGGGTCCTGCTGGGTGGGAGCGGCGAAATTCGGGGCGGGATCGTAGCTCGGGTCTTCCAGGTGGCCGATCAGCGAGCTGCGGTTGGTCCCTGCCCCCATGGCGAGCGGATCGTCCAGCCCGTCCAGCCCGAGCACCTCGTCCCCCTGTCGCGCGATGTCGAGGAACCATTGATGCAGGGTCGGCAGCTCATCGTCGATATAATCGGCGAAGGCGTCCATGAACGGCTCCTTGACCGACGTCGTGACGCCGTTGGACGCGTTCTGCAGCACCTTGGTGGCGAGGATCATCGACCGGCGCTGGTTGGAATCGAGCCCCGGCATGCTCACCAGCATCGGATTGATGAGCCGGAGGAACACGTGCCCGCCGACCATGATGGCAACGTCGCCGTCGCTCATGCCGGTCTTGCGCGCGCCGGCGGCGATCATTCTGGCGGTGGTGGCGATCGGCCGCGGCACCTCCTTGCCGACGACGGCGTTCAGCAGCGCGCGGACATAGCCGATCAGCTCGCCCACGGCGGTGTCGCGCTTGCCCTTGTCCGGTTCCTTGTTCGGATCGATTTCGATCTTCCGGCTCGGCTTCAGCCAGACCTGGGAGTTCTCGGCGAGCTCGTCCATGAAGCCCTGCGTCTCGCCGGACATGGCGTAGGCTTTGGTGAGCTTGCTGGCGGCGGTGTTGCCGCGCATGAAGGTGTTGCCGTCCTTGGTCGCCTTCTTCGGGAGCTCGTTGCCGAGCACGCGCTCGCACAGCGCGTCCATGTAGGCGGCGTCGCCGCCGTGGGCGGCCACGAGCTGTTCCACCAGCGCGTCGCCGTCCTTCATGGCCGAGAGAATGTCGGCGATCTTGTCCGGTGCGGGCTTGGCGGCGACGACCGCGCGCATCAGCTCCGGATGGGCCGCGAGCATCTGCGCCTGTTCGTCCGGCTCGAGCTCGGCGATTTTGTTCATCCGCTCGGTCTGCGCCAGGTTGCTGGCGGTGATCAGCTTGTCGAGCGCGTCCAGCCGCTTGGCGATGGCATCCGCCTTCACCCCGCGCTGCTCCCGTTTCTTGACGTCCCTCTCGCCCACCATGCCCTCGGTATAGTCCTTCTGCGCCTGCGCCAGCTTCTCGCGCAGGCCGGCAAGGAGGGGCACCGTGGTGTCGTTCACCGCGCCGCCGCGCGCGAGCGCGGTGTCCACGGCGGTGAGGATCTTGTCCACCTCACCCGAAACGTCCTTCTTGTAGCCTTTGTCGGCGCTGTAGCCGACCAGCTTCTTGCGCCTGATGTCCTCGCCCACGCCGGCGAGCTTGTCGCGCTGCTCGCGCAGCGGCTGGTTGACCTCCCGATCCAACGTATCGAGACCGTCCTTCAGTTCCGGCGGCGGCGTGGTGCCGCGGCTGCGCGGGGATTGCGGCGTGGGCGCGGTCGCCTTCACCTCCCCCTGGCCACCGAGCACGCGCAGGAACGCGTTGGCCCAGGCGCGCTGCTTGTCGGTAAGAACGGGAAGCTGGGTGTTGATATGCGACATTGGCTGCGTCCTTCCCTGCCCTAGGCGCCGAGGCGGCGTTCGATGGTGGTCAGTGCCGCGCCGAGCGTGGCCTGCACGCCGACATCAACCCCGAACGGATTGTCGTCGATCAACTGCACCGCGGCGTTTTCCGTCAGGAAGCTGCGATAGGCCGCGACCGCCTGCGCCAGCTTGCCGCGCGCGCGCCCATCCGCGCCCGGCGCGTCGGCCTCCCGCAGCGCCACCATCAGCCCGACGCTCGCGCGGCCGGTGATCCCGTTCAGCCCGAATTCCGCGATGCGGTCGAGGTCGGGATCGCCGAACCCGCGCAGCGCGCCCTGCAACCGCCCGAGCCGCCCGTCCACCGCGTCCTTCGCATCCAGCCACAAGGGCAACAGCGGTTCCCCCTCACCGGAGGGCATCTGCACGCCCAGAACCCGTTCGACCCATCCGCGTTTCGCTGCGTCGTCGGCCATACAAGCCTCCCGGTCCTGATGCAGGGCGCGCCTTACATCGCGCCGACCGCGGCCACAAGCGGGGAATCCAGGCGGTGGAAATTCGCCGGTTATGCCGTCTTCGCCGCCACCACCGCGATCAAATCTCCCACCGTCTGCAACCGATCGAGATCGCGGGTGGAGAAGCGGATGCCGTAGCGTTCCTCCGTCGCCATGATGATCTCGATCTGCTTGAAGCTGTCCCAGTCGGCGACGTCCTTTGCGGCGAGCCCGGGGCGCAGCGGGATGTCGCGGCCGAACACCTCGGCAAAAATCGCGGCCAGCGCGGCGGTGATTTCGGTTTCGGTTGCCATGCGGTCTCAGCCCTCGATGACGTCGATGAAGGTGGGGATCGGCGTGAAGCCCGCCAGGTCGAGCGCGGCGCGCGAACCGCCGTCCGGCGCGGTCTCCACCAATGCGAACCCGAGTTGCGCGTAATGGTCGCGCACCATCGCGTTCTTCTTCGTGGGCACATACCGCCCGACCAGCCGGCTTGCCCCGAGCGCACGCGCTTGCGCGGCGATCAGGTTGAGCGTCGTCGGCTCCACCTGCCGCCCCAGCACGCGGCACGACATCAGCCAGGTGTCGATATCGACCGCGCCATCCGCGGCCAGCCGCCCGATCACGATCGCAATCACCCCGTTGTCGCCGAACCGGTCGAGCAGCCGCAGTTGCAGCCCGAACGCGCGCGCATCCGCCATCACCGCGCGCACGTCTTCCTCCGCATAGCGCTTCGTCGTCAGGTTGAACTGGTTCGATTTGTTGATGAGCTGGACGATCCGCGCCAGCCCCAGCGCATCGAACCGCCGCCACATCAGGCGCATGTCCAGCCCGCGCAGGAAGCCCTCAAGGTCGGTCGCCTGTTCGCGCAACGCCTCGCGCGCCTGGTTGCCGGCGTAGAGCGCGGTGCGCGCGCGGTCTTCCTCCGTCAGCGCCACCGCCTCGAAATACCCGCCGGCGGCGAGGGCTGCGATGAAGCTCTCGGGATCGTCCGTCACCTCCGGCACCGCGACCATCGGCAGCTCCCGGCGCACCAGCGCGCGTTCGGCCGGGTTGTCGTCGACGAACACCAGCGCATCGAGGCCGATGTTCAGCTCCTTCGCGATCCGCCGCAGGTTGGTGGCCTTGTCGTCCCAGTTCGCCACGAAGCAGGCGATGTCGTCGCGCCGCAGCACCATCTCCGGGTGCTTTGCGAAGGCCTCCAGCGCGTTCGCCGCATCGTTCTTGGAACACACCGCAAGGATCACCCCGCGCCGGCCCAGTTCGCGGGCGTAGCGCTGGAACGCCACGAACGCCTCCCCCGCCGCGCTGCCCTGGCCGAGCACGATCCCCTCCAGCCCGTCGTCGCCGATCACGCCGCCCCACAGCGTATTGTCCAGATCGAGCACCAGGCACTTCCCGCTCCGCCCGGCGAGCGCGCCGAGCAGCGCCCCCACCCGTTCCCCGTACGCCATCGCCGCCGCCGGTGCGATCTCCTGCTTCGCGAGATGCCAGTAGGTCGGGTTGTGCCACGCCGCGATCCCGTCGCGCGCGGCTGCCGCATCGATCGCGAGCAGGTGCACCCCGGCCGCGTCCGCCATCGGCCGCAGCGCCGCATTGAGCCGTGCCACCAGGCTCGCCGCTGAGCCCGCCAGCCGGTGTTCGTTGGCCCCGAGCAGCGGCGGGTGCAGCGCGAGCGCGGTCTGGTGCAGGATCGGGCCGCGGAAGGCGGCGCGCGCGAGGCGCCAGGCGTGTTCGATCCGCCCGCGCAGCGCGGCCAGCGCCGCCTCGGCCGCGTCCGGATCGAGCGCGGCGGAGGCGCCGGCGGCGAGGTGGTGCGCATCGAGCGCCAGCAGCAGCGCCGTGGGGCCGAACGCCGCCAGCCCCGCGCCGGGGTCGGTCAGCGCCTGCAGATACTGGCCGAAGTCGGCTTCCCAGGTGGTGACGTGCAGCCCCCGGCGCAGCCCGGCGACCCGGATCGCCGGCAGCAGGTGGGTGAGCGTGGCGGAGCCGAGCACGGCGAGCCGCACCGGCGGCGCCGCGGGACCCGGCGGCGGGGTGGGGAAGGCCTGCTGCGCCGCCGCATCAAGCGCGTTCGTTTGGAGGAAGGAGAGGTCGGTGGCGGCGAGCGCGACCAGCGCGGCCCAGGCCTCCGCGGAGTCTTGCGGCAGGGCGTGCAGGCGGGCGCGGACGTCGGTCGGGGGGGGCGGGAGGTGGGGGAGCGGCATGGGGGGAACCGGTTCAGGATGGCGGTGGCCGGATGGGAGGCGCCCCACCAGCGCGTCGGTGGAGGGGATGGCATCATTCGGACGGTTCGTCGCCGCACAGTCTCCGCCGTTCGCCCATCAGGAAGCCGGAGTACCCAGGCTCGACAGCCCGCATCGCCGCGTCGATCGCCACCCTCACGTCGTCCCCGCGCCCCATTTTCGCAAGCAATTTCCAGTAACGTTCATGCCAGAACAACGTGGCGGGATCCAAATCCACGGCGGATTTTGCGCGAGCGAGCGCTTCGTCCGTTTTTCCCTGTCGGTCGAGCACAACGCTCAGGCTGCTTTGATATGACGCGAAATCGTCACGCCGAGCGACCGCCCGTCGTGCAGCCGTTTCGGCCACATCGAGCGGTCCGCCGTGGTTCAAGATCGCTTCTGCCAGCCATGCCAAATTGCTTGCGTGCGCGGTGCGCTCGGCGACGGGAACCGCGGCCAGAAGTCGCCGCAAGCGGGCTTCGGGGTCATGCCGGCGAACGAATGCCATGCCGGGGACAAATTCGACAGTCTCGACCAGGCTCCGCAAGGGGTCACTGGGTTCGTCATGTCGTTTGAGCGCAACATTCGAAGCCGCGATATCCGCCAGGTAGCGGTGCGGCATGAGGGGAAGCTCGTCCATCCCCATCGCGATCCAAAGATCCTCGATGACGTACCAGCCTCCCGGAAGCAAGAAGGGAAACACATGCCTAAAGGTGAACAGCATATGCCGGGCGAAGTGCGAGCCATCATCAATGACAATCGTGGGTGGAAACCGGCCGCACAAATCCGAAAGGAAGGTCGGATCGTCCTGGGACCCAATTTCAACCTGGACACTATCACCCAACAACCGTCGCGCGGCGTCGACAAGGCCCGTATCTATGTCCACGCCGATGATGGTAGCATTTGGGAAATACCTTCGCCACATCGCCAGCGAGTTGCCTGCGCCAATGCCGATCTCGATCAGGTTAATCGGCTCAAGACGAAACGGGCGGAAGCGAAATTCGTAATACCGCAGATAATCGTTGAACAGAGAATTCTTGTCGGTACCCTCCGATATCCCGAGCAGGTCGAGGTCGTCATCGGGGATTGCCATCTACGTTGCTCCGCTGGCGTGGAATACTCTCACGGTCCAGGATGCAGGTCCAGGCCGCGTCGTCAGGTCGGTCGCCCCCCCAAATGGAATCAGAAGGCAGAACGCAAGTGGTCGGGATACTCGACGTACCTTACAATATCGGTCGGCAGCTCGAAGAACCCCTCTCGTTCGACGATCGCTGCCTCGAATTGGGCAAGCTGCTCGGCGAAGTCAAACAGGGATATCTGACCCAAGTTGAGCACGTTCACCGGGTCAAAGAAATTTTCCCGGACGAACCGAACAGTGTCATGCCGATGATGTTCGCCAAAATTCGCGGCAAGCGATCTCTCGGACCATTCAGTTGCCCGGTTGATACGCTGCCGGCCCAGGGAAATCGAATAGTCCATAGCCTTCGTATGGAACAAGAACAAGTTTGTGTCCACCTTAGGGCGCCGATTCAAGCCATGAAAACCCGGACGCCAGACGATCGGCACACGGCTTATAAGAGTTCTTGCAAAGCACGGACCAGAATTTCGCAAATTTCCTCTGCTGTAGAATGGGCTGGTCGAGACGCAAGGGGTCTTCCCGGTCGATCATGTGCAGCACGTTCATGCCCACCGCGGTAACATAATCGAAGTCATTCTTTTCGATATAGTCCTTGAGATCGGAATAGATACCCAGGTTCGGCACCAGTATCTCGTCGCAGTCGGTATAGATGACGGCATCGTAGTTCTGCAGGAGGGCATGATGCAGAAAAGACACGAAATTGGTCTTTTTTGTACCTCATCGAACGCATCATGCGGCAGCCTGATCCGGGTGGACAGGCCCAGATTGGAAGTGCTTCCGTCGCTCAACTCCCGGTCGATAACATAGAGGTTCTCCGCCCCGAAGTTACCACCATAATACCGCAGCCAGATCGGAAGATTGACCGTTTCGTTATAGACAAAGGTGATTGCCGCGATATTCATGGATCCTGTGCCCACTGCTATGTATTAGTGCCTGCTAGTCTGGGAAACCAGGTTCGGGGTTGTCGGCGCCCGCAAGGCCGCCTTCGGCTGCTATACCCCCCACGAACCGGCTACGCCGCCTGACTCGGGCATGCGGACCAGACCAAAACACCGGGGCGGGGACTCCTCCCGCCGCCGGAAGGCCCCTCATGGGGATCGGCCTCAGAAGCGATCTCCGTCCGGGAATCATGTCACCTGCCAAATCTACCGTACGCCCCGCAGCTAGCATGCGCTTCGGGAACCGGCAAGCAGGGCAGGAAACCGGAGCACGGCGGGGTTGACCGGCCGACGAAATGCTCCGTAGATTTGAAAGAATTGAGGATAAAGTGAGGACCTCGGCAAATGAGCGACCTGATGCTGACCGAGATTTTGGCGGAGCTGAAGCGCGCCAACGAGCTCCTTTCGGAACAAGCGCGCAACACACAGCTCATGGCCAGGTGGGAGGCCGACGGCGTTCTTCGGCAGCTATTGAAAGAGCCGCGTTACGGCTTCGCCAGGCGCCTGGAACACTACGCTCACAAGATATTCTCCGAAAACGGCGAAGACGGGATGATCCAGGAAATTTTCCGGAGGATAGGTACCACGAACAAGAAATTTGTCGAATTCGGCGTGTCGGGAGGCATCGAGTGCAATACCCACCTCCTCCTTCATTTCGGCTGGTCCGGCCTCTGGATCGAGGCCCAGGAGAGCTGGGCGCAGTTTATCGACCGGGTCTTCGCAGGCGCGATCGCGGATGGCCGCCTGACGCTCCGTAATGATCGGGTGACCAAGGACAATATAAACGACATCCTGCCGTCTGCCGGCCTGCACGGTGAAATTGACCTTCTGAGCGTCGATATTGATGGGGACGATTATTTCGTCTGTGACGCACTGACTGCGGTCTCGCCGAGAGCCATAGTCGTGGAATATAATGCCTCGTTTCCGCCGCCCATGAAGTATCTGAACCAGATGTCGAGGCCGGACGGCTTGTGCTTTGGTGCATCGTTGGCCGCAATGGCGGACATGCTTTTCCACAAAGGGTACTCCCTCGTTGGAACCGATGTCTGCGGCGTCAACGCTTTCTTTGTCCGACGAGACCTGGTCGAAGACCGGTTTGTGCAGGTTGACGAAATTACAGCGCTTTACAACCCACCGAGGTACGGTCTCAGCATGGGCGCACCGAGGGGCCACTATCCACCGGTCGGCTGGAACCCCGGCTACGACATCGAGGGCCATGGCAGCGGCGGCGAACCCCGCTGACGCGGCGACGGTCCCGGTCAAGCCACCTTCTTCACCAGGACACGGTTCGAAATGAACGAGCCGCCGGAAGCGTCATCCTCCCGAAGTTCAAGCAGGCGGCAGCCGGCCTGGGTGATCAGCTCTAGCAGCGCGGCCTGCGGTACGACGTGCATTTCGGGGTCACCCAGTGCGACCGGCGTCGCCAGATAGCGCCCGGCATCGAACGTGTATCCCCTAGCGTAGGTGGGAATCTGGAAGTATGCAACCCCATCCGGGTTGAGCTTGCCCAGGACCGTGCGCAGAATATGGCAGATCAGCGGCGGCGGGTTGTGCTGCAAAACGATGATCGAGAAGAATCCATCGATCGGAGGCAGGTCAGCGAGCCGTGCAATCGTGTCCACGTGCAGAAGCTCGATATTGGCGTGTCCGAACGCCCGCGCCGCTTCGGCGGCGATGTTCAGATGCGGTTCCGAAACATCGGCGCCGAACACCTTTGGGAACACCTGCGCCAGCCAGATCGTGGACCGGCCGACCCCGCACCCGAGTTCGAGCACGCTCCTGATCGCGCGGAGATCGACGCCAGAACGGGCAGCGGTAGCCCGGAACTCATCCACCACCCCACGACCGGAATCGAAGAATTCCCGCTCGGTGGTCGCGATGTTCTCCGCCTTGTAGCGGTCGTACGTCAGGACCCGACCAATGCGGCTCGGTCTCACCCATATGGCGAAAATTCCGCTCGACCCGCGCGATCATCTCCCGCAACTGGGCTGGCGAAACCTCCGTTTCAACCGGGATCGGCGGCCAGACGAGCGGCTTCCCGCTGACAAGCTCGGGCCTTACCGCGGTCCGAAACTCCTCGGAACCGAAAAACGTATGCCGAAGCTGATCAACCGACTCATGGTTCGCCATGTGGCCCCGGAGCGATTCCTCGCTATCCGGTTCCCGGCCCAGGATCAGCCGGTAGGCCATCTCCACGTCCTGCCGCGATACCATGTGTAACCTTTCAGCACCAAGTGGTTGTGGAATAGTCGGCTGTCATCGTCTCGATAACCCGACTTATCGCTCTCGGCTGGACGTTGCCCGTTGCCTGCCGCTTAGCGTGATCGTAGAAATGCGTCCTGCCGAAGCGCCGCCGTGATGGTCCTAGCAGCGCCCATGACTTCGGTTTCATAGTCAAGCGACACGGCGAGCTCTCGGCCGCGCCGACCGATATCCCGCGCCACCTCGTCGTTGCGCTGCAGCCATTCGACCTTCTCCATCAGGTCGGCCATGTCGGAGGCGACCGGGACGTAATTGTGCCAGGGCACCAGCCGGTCATAGTACCACAGTCGGAAATTGAACGGAGAATTGACCTTGAGGACGGTGCTGCCGGTGTAGAGCCGGTAGAACAGGCCAGACCATGAGTTGGAATTGCCGTCGATGTCCACCAGGAAGCGGTAGTCTGCGAACGCCGCTGGCGGAACCGAACCTTTAAGCAGGCCGGACTCCACGATCTCCCGCGCGATGCGGGGCTCCATCTGGACGATGCTGCTCAGCCCCGCATCAATCCGCCCGCCGGATCCGGCGGCCATTTCACACAACCGGATACGGGGCAACGTGTGCCAGTCCTTCCCGTCCCAATGTCCTGTCGTGCCGCCGCGCCAGAAGGCCACCGGATGACGATTTTCCCAGGGGGGGCTCCGGGCGTCGATCTCCGTCCGCACTGCCGAATGCCCATCGCGATAGAGGTACTCCATGTCCGTGACGACGAAATGGTCTGATCGGCTGCCACAGAACGCGATACCAGGGGCAATTCCGGCATCGAACAGGCTTACGTTTGTCGTACCCGGGATCAGCTCGTCCGACCGATGATATCCGTCGTATAGCGGCATGGAACGCGCCCAGGCCAGCAGCACCGAAATGGTCGCGTCGCCTGCCGCGAATGCATCCGGCTCGAACAGGAACCGGGAACACGTCCGGGAGACGACATTCCATCGCATCACCGGCACGGGATTGCCCGCGGCCTCGATCAAAGGCTCGCAGATCCACTCCGCCCCGAACCGATCCCGCACGAGGCCGCTCGCGAGGTCGAAGGCACCGGCCGTCATGCTGGCCAGGACATAATTGTCATAGAACCAGGAATCGCCCCGGTAGGCCGCCGGGTGCTCGGTGGCGACATCTTCGAGCAGCCGGCGCAGGTCGGCGACGGGCTCTCGCCGCCCGGCGCGGGCCATGATGTCGCGAAAGCGGCGGTTGACGGGATTCCCCGCAGGATCGTCCGCCTCCGCCTGTAGGCGCGCGATCAGGCCCGGCTCCCACCGCACCGGCGGCAGGGTCATGGCTCCCCCGATCGACGGCAGTGGTCCCGGACGTGCGTCGCGGTCGTCTGCGACTTCGTCCCCTCCGGATTTCCACAGATCAAAGGCCCGCTCGCACACCCGTCCCCAGGACTCCACCGGCATGGTCAGCGGCTGGTCGTCTGCGGTGACGCCAAAATGATCCAGATACCCGACCAGCAGGCCAGGTCGAACCCGCACCACCGTGCCGTCGGGATGCTCTGCGTCAGCGGTGCGCACATACAGCAGGGTCGCCGGCCCGTAGCTGCGCACCGCAGCGTGCAGCCGGGTCAGTTCGTCATCCGTCAGTGTTGCGTACGTGAGCTTGTAGACGAACAGTTTCGCGCCGCTCTCCAGATCGTCGATCAGTTTGCGGCGGAGGAATTGCAGCCGGCGGCACACGCTGGGCAGGACGGTCTCAGCCGGCACCGAGTCCACGTCGATGAACGTGTGCATCGCCAGACTGAACCGCGTATCGCGGGTGCCGTACTCGCGCGACGTGCCGCTGGCATAGGTAGAGATCTCGGTGTTCTCAGGCAGCCCCACGCCTTCGAAGCGCTGTTCCAGCGCCGGGATGATATGGCCCGGATCGGCGTCCGCCCAGCGCAGCAGTCCGAGAGGTTCGGCCCCGAAGGCCCGCTGGATACCGCCGAACTCGCAGCCGAAGCGCGCGCCCCCAAGGCTTTCGCACGCCATCATGATCTCGCACATCCGCCGGTCTTCCGGCGCTGCCAGTTCGGCGTCGGCCGGCACGGCCCCGTCCGGGTCCGCTTCGACGACGCGCATGCGGGTCTCGAACAACCGGGCCTGGACGTCTCGATCGAGCGGGAAGCGCCGCCGTGCAGCCGCCCAGCGACGGAGCGCCTCCGGCCAGTCGTTGCACCGCACCGCGGCCTCGGCGAAGCCGACGACCAATCGGCGGTCATCGGGAAACCGCTCCGTCCCCGCAAGCAGCAGCGCGTCCGCCGCCGCGAACTCACCCAGGTTGAGGTACGCTTCCGCCCCGTGGACGAAACCTTGCGGTTCGTGCGGCTCGGCCACGCGGACCTGTTCCCAGCGCCGGGCCGCCTCGCTCCAGTCGCCGCGCAGATGCGCGACCCAGGCCCGGTCGCGCAGGATGTGCGAATGACCGGGGTGATGCCGCAACGCCTCGTCCAGCAACACGTCGGCAAGGTCGAACTGGCCCTGCTCCCGGAAGGCCCAGGCGGCGCCGATGAAGCCTGCGGCGTGGTGCGGAAAGCGGGTCCGGAACTGCGACCAGCGGGCCAGTGCCTCGCCCCACTCCCGCCGGTGCGCCGCCATGTCGGCAAAGCCGGCGGCCAGGCCGGGGTCGGCCGGAAAGCTTGCCATGCCGGCCAACAGGATTGCCTCCGCCTCGGCCAGCCGGCCGAGGTTCCGCATCGCCGCCGCCCCGGAGGCGAAGCCTTCCGGCGCGTCCGGGGCGAGTGTGCGGACGCGCTCCCAAAGTCCGGCAGCGGCGGTCCAGTCGCCGCGCTGGTGTGCCGCACGGGCCTCATCCAGGCTGTGCCCGATCCCGGCCGCAGGAAGCTGCGGACCCGTCACGTCGAGGTCTGCGATGTTCGCCTCCATGAGCGGCCCCCGGGGCAGGTTGCAGCGGGTGAGTCCCGCGATCTCGGCGGCGAGTTGCCGCGCGGCCTCGATGCGCTCCTCGGGCGTCAGCGCGTCAGCCGCCGGCGACAGGCCGCCGGTGACGGCGGCTGTGAAGCGACCCAGGAAATCCCGCGGCCAGGAGCGCCCATGCACCGTCGCCAGCAGGTCGCCCGCCTGGCACTCCGCGAGCCGCTCGGCCATGGACTGGAAATACAGGCGCTGCGTCATGGGCTCGCGGCCCGGAAGGACCACCGCCTCGTCCCCGATTTCCGGGCCGCCGAGCGCGGTGCCGGCCATCCGGGCCAGGGACGCGTGGACGGCCGGCAGCAGCGGGATATGCGGGACTTCCTGCCAGTCCCTGCCATCGACCGGCAGGCGCCGACTGAAGCCGAGACGGGCCATGATCTGGTTCAGGATGAACGCATATACTTGTCTGAAAGGATGATTCACAAAGTGGAAGAGCTGCCCTTGCTCGGCATCCGATTCCAGCAGCGGGCTCAATTTGATATCGATCCGATCCTCGATCTCCCGACGTGCCATCTCGGCAATGGAAATGGCGATCTCCCGTTGGACCAGGTGGTCGCTCAGCAGGTCGGGCGAGGTCATGATCGCGCCGACGGAATCCGGGTCGATCCCGCTCGCGACCAGGGTGGCGACGATCGAATCGCCGGTCACCAGGCCCGTGACTCCAAGATCGGCATCGGTGGGGTGATGACCGGTGAAATGCATGGACGGGAACACGAGCAGCATCGCGTCGTCACGCACCGCGCCGCGCACCCAGTCTAGCGACAAGTCCTCCCTGTCGCGGAAGCCGGCGTGGATCGGCTGCACGAGCACGAGATCGGCGGTGGAAACCTGCTGTCGGGTACTCCTCGTTCTGCGCAACGATCTCGTCGGTATGAACCTGGGACGAGGTGATTTTCCAGTTCGGGAACACTTCCTCCAGCATCAGCCCCAGGACATACGCTTGGCAGTTCCCGTGGATATGGACCTTCATGCGCCCGCCCCGCGCCGGTGCGGCCGGGGGGCGCGGCAAACCACACCGGGCAGGCGGAGGCAGGCCGTCATCCTGTCGATCCTTCAAGTCCGTCGCGCGTGATCCGTGCGCGGATGCCGGCGCCCCGCCGTCACCCGGGCCGCCGCGGCCCGATCAGCCACCCCGCCCGGCGCACCCATATCGTAACCGCACCGGGGCCGCCGCCGCAATCGCGGCCTCGCCCCCCCTGCCCGCCCCGCGCGCACGGTTACCCGCCCCTTCACCTTCGCCCACGGCCCAGGCATCCGCCTGCCCTCCCAAGCGCCAGCGCCGCCCGCCTCCCGAGCCCGGGCGCGCGCCGGGAGACGCCTCTCCCCCCATGCCCGCCGGTTCACCCTCGGGTAAGCTATATTATTCGACGTCGAACGATGCTTCACGTGAAGCATTTGTTCCTAGACCTCGGCGGCGCCGGAGGCCCTCCCCCCGCCCGCGCCCGGATGGGCTAGCCCTCGGCGCCGGAGGAGGCTATGGAACGCCCCGCCGCACGCAGCCCCCCCGGGGGCCAGCCGCCGCGGCAGCCTCGCCCACCCCAAGGTCCCGTTCGTCTAGAGGCCCAGGACACCAGCCTTTCACGTTGGTAACACGGGTTCGAATCCCGTACGGGACGCCATCTCGGTATAAAACTGCGAACGCCAAACGCCGCCGATTTCCCGCCTCCGGCGGCGGTGAGCGTGCGCAGCAGCTCGGTCTTCGAGCCGATGATGCGGACCTCGTCCTGCCCGACCTCGACCCGCTGGGCCAGCGCCCGAAGGTGGTCCCGGCGGTAGCCGCCGGCCTCGGTGCGCATCCGCCTGCGGGCCTCGGCGGCGAAGGTTGTCAGCATGGAAGGCGTGACGGTCGTTCCCAGCCGCTCGACCGTGGCCTCGGCGCACTCAGCGTCGGCGCAGGCTTGGTCGCGGATCGTGGTGAGTTCAGCGATGCGATCCTTCAGCATCGGGTCGGCCAGGTCGGCAACTCCGGCCTCGATGGCATCATAGAGACGCTTGAGCTTGGCCTCCGCCTCGGCTGCCCGCCGGCGAAGCTCGGTGACATGACCGGCCCGCCGCTCGGCCCATGCCTCCCGACGATACAGCGCCGCGGTGAGGATTTCCTCCAGCCGTTCGGGGGCGAGGAGCCGCCGCTCCAGATGGTCGGCAACCAGGGTGTCGAGCTTCTCCATCGGCACGGTCTGGCCCTGGCAGCCAGTCCCGCCCTGTCGGGCCTTGGTCGAGCAGGTGTAGTAGCGATACCGTCCGCCCTTGCCGGTGCGCAGCGTCATGGCGCCGCCGCATTGGGCGCAGAAGCAGATCCCGGTGAGCAGGGTCGGCCCGCTGACGGTGCGCGGCGCGATGAACGCGGGGTTCCGGGCCTTCAGCCTGGCCTGGACCTCGGTAAATGCCGCTTCGTCGATGATCGGCGGCACGGCCATCTCGACCACCTCCGCCTCGAGCTTGCGCTCCTTCGTCCTGGCGCAGCGGAGGTTGAAGCGGTGCCGGCCGATATAGGCGGTGCGGGTCAGCACTTTGTGGACGGCGGCGATGCCCCAGCGCCCACCGTCGCGAGTGCGGATGCCGGCGTCGTTCAGGTGCTTGGTGATCGACTTGATGCCCATGGCGCCGGAGCGTCCGTCCCCCTCCAGGGCGAGACGGAAGATCAGCCGCACGGTCTCGGCCTGGATCTGATCGATTTCCAGCCCCTTCTTGGTCTTCTGCCCGCGCTGCTCTGCGGCAACGACACGGCAGCCGATCGGTGGCAGGGCGCCGTTCCAGAAGCCCTGGCGGGCGTTCTCCTTCATGGCGCGTAGCGTGTGCTTGGCGTTTTCCTTCGACTGGTATTCGTCGAACAGCGCCATGATCTGGCGGATCATGGTGCTCATCGGGTCGTCGCCGAGTTCCTGGGTAACGGAGGCGAGGCGGACCCCGCTGCGGGCTAGGCGGCGGACGTAGAATTCGAGCTGAAACTGGTCGCGGAAGAAGCGGCTGAAGCTGTGGACCAGGATCACATCGAACGACGGCGGCTTGGTCGTGGCGGCGTCGATCATGCGCTGGAATTCAGGGCGTCGCTCGTCGGTGGCCGAGGCGCCGGGCTCGACATACTCGGCGGCGATCTCCCAGCCGCGCCCGGCGCAATAGGCGGTGGCCTGGCGGCGCTGGTCGGGGATGGAAAGATCGCTCTCCGCCTGCCGGCCGGTGGAGACGCGGAGGTAGAGCGCGGCGCGGATGGGAGCGGTCATCGGACGCCTCCGGTTAGGTCATCGGCGGGGCCCGAACATTCTATCGAACAGGTCGCCGAACCAGGCTTCAAACAGCTCCACCTCGGCCTTTGTGACGGGGACGCGCGCCGGCCAGTCGTCGGTGACCGTCCAGGTCGCCGGGTCGGTCTTGGGCGGGTGGCCGACGCGGCGAGTGGGCGGACGCGCGTAGTCGTAGAGATCGTCGGGAAGATCCCGGAGTCCGACGGCCGGGTCATAGGGATGCGCCATGCCGGCAGCGTAATGCCCGGGTCTTCCGCACTGAACAGCCCAATTGCACGCTTTTCCCGTCCGCGCGCTTCCGGCGGCAAAGACAGGCGCAGGGCGGCGAGCGGCGGCAGGATCGCGACATCTCGCCCCTGGTCGAGAAAGGAGCGATCCCGCTCACTTTCAGCCATGACCGCTTCCCTGGACAACGGCCGGGCCGGGGGCGGGCTGTCAAGGCCGCAGCCGCGCAGCGGTGGCGCTTCGCGCCAGCCTTGACCGCCCGCCCCCGGCCCGGCAGGACTTTGGGAAGCGATC
Organism: uncultured Pseudomonadota bacterium; assembly: GCA_963832525.1. Classification (GTDB taxonomy): domain Bacteria; phylum Pseudomonadota; class Alphaproteobacteria; order Acetobacterales; family Acetobacteraceae; genus JAJZVS01. Next base: position 1,918,622 of record CAWHUC010000004.1, on the reverse strand, counting down.
ATGGCTCAAACCGCCTCTCGTTCCCGGGCGGCCGGTGTGCCCACAGTGAGCGGCAGGTCGAGCGCGATCCTGTCATGCGTGAGCTTCGGCGCGATGCGTCCGCGCTCGCCGCGTTCCAGCCGGACCAGCCCGTAGGCCGCCATGGTTTTGAGCGTGCGGGAGAGATTGGACTTCTTGCGCCCGGTGAGCATCGCGAGCTCGTCGAGCGATCCCGGCGCGCGCTCGGTGATGACGCGCAGCAGGTCGCGGTTGCCGGCAGAGAGGACCTTGGCGAAGGAACTCGGTGGAGGTGAACCAGACCTTCGGCTCGCCGGCAGCGACGCGGTGCTCGCCGCGGGCGATTGCCAGGGTGCGGGCTTTCATCTCGTCGTAGCTGGCGATGCCGACTTTGAGCGTGGTCATGGCAGCACTCCTCTCTGCTTCAGCACCGCGTCCACCTCGGCCCAGAAATCGGCGAGCAGGGTGGGGGCGTCCTGGTACTCGTAAGGCCGGATCGTCTTCGGCCGCTGGCGGTGGTCCTGCGGGTCGCCCCGCTTCTGCCGCCCGACGGGGTGGGCCCAAGGGGGTGATGACGTCGAAGCCGACCAGCCGCTCGCCCTCCGGCCCGTGCAGGGTGAGCGAGTAATCGAGCCCGTGCGGCTTTTCGGGTGATGCAGCAACCCGGGTGACGACGAACCGTACCCAGTGCCTGCCGTCCGGGTCCACCACCAGGACTTGGCCATCGAGGTCGAGCAGCGAGTCGAGCGATGGGTCACGGGGCGGCGTCGCGGGATATGGTTATCATGAATAGATAACTCAAGCAACGCTGTGCTCGGACGTCAGCCGTCGCGCTCCGGGAGGCCGCGACGATCCTGGCGGCGAATCACGCCGGCACTGCGAAGAGCCCGCTCGCAAGGCCGGGCTACGGCGAACTTGCCGTGCTGGGCCGCCGGCCATTGGTACCGTGGGCACGGTCGATAACCCAATGTGCAGACACGATAATCTGTCGCAACGAAGGGCAACAGTGCCGATTCCCTTTATCTTGCCCGCGTAATCGGGCTACTCAGGTTCTTCTTTCGTGCCATAGTATCACACCTCCTCCATTGCTCTTTCTACTACGACAGACGGCGTTCTGCCACGCTTTCCTGCGATCGTCTGCGCCTGGTGGTCCATGCATTCGTGCGTGCTCTGATCCCGCAGCGGTTGCGATGGCCGCAGGGACACATGTCGGCGTCGGGAAGGTGGCGTGGCGCATTCACTCCCGCGCGTTCCGGCGGTCGTTGGACCGCTTGACAGCGGGCAAGATATCGCGCTCTCCACCCTCATCAGACCCACCAGTCGCAGCTCCGCCCGCAGGCGGATCCCGTGTTGTCCCGTCGGTCTCAGCGTGCCGTCGTCATGCCTCCACCAGCGCAGTCGCCGGCCCCTCCGGTTGCGCGGGCGGCGCGGCGGCAAAGCGGAAGTCGGTACCGCCACGCCACATCGCGTGCATGATGACGGCGAGCTTGCGCGCCACCGTGGTGACGCCCGCTTGTAGCCGCGATGCCGGGCGAGCTTCATCCCCCACGCCGCGGGGGGTGGTCCACACCTTGCTGCGGGTCAGCAGGGAGCTCGCCGCTTCGTACAGCAGCGTGCGCATCTCCTTGTCCCCCTACCGCAAGATGTGGCCGTCGAAGTCGATCGACGTGCCGGACTGCTCACTCGTCGGCGTGAGACCGAAATGCGCGCCGACATCGCGCGATCGGGTGAACCGTTCCGGCGCGTCGATCATGGTCTTGAACGCCAGCGCGGTGACCGGACCGACACCCGGAATTGCAATGAAGTGCTTGCAGACCGCATCGCGGGTGGTGATCTGCAAGGTTAGAGCGAGCATCCGGATGTACTCTGCCCGCAACGCCGCCCGCGCCCGCAGCGTCGGCCCCGCCATCGCTGCGAGGAACGCGTCCCGGGCCACGGCATCGCGCACATGCTCGTCAAGGTTGCCGCGTCCGGCTGCGTGCAGCTTGACGTCGAACACCTTCAGCGCGCGCCGGATCTCATTCTTGCGGTCGAGGAACTTGCGCTTCAGCGTCCGCCGGTCCGTCAGTAGCAAGTGCCGTCGGTCGCTGTCGCTGCTCCTATTCGCACATCGACGTCGCGATACCAGGCGGAGCGCAGCAATTGCGCCACACCGCATGCGTCATCATGGTCGGTCTTGTTGCGCTGCGCCTGCAGCGCCGTATGCATGTGGAGGTCTCCGGCGGTACCACCGGCGGGCCAAGCTGCGGCAGGCCGCTGTAACGCCCGAATGACACCACAGCGCACCGGGCCTTCGGGTCCTGCGTGCGCCGGAACCGGTCTGTCTGGCCTTCCAGGGCTTGGTGGTTCTCTTCCACGACGGTCCCTGTGCCGGGTTTCTCGTGTACCGCCGGCCTGGCGCTCTTCACGTCGCGGTGGCCTCGATGCCGACATTCGAGTCCGCCAAAAATATGTCACGGCTGTCCTCTGGCGCGGCTTGCGGCGCGATCGCGACCCCGTCGGGCTCGCATCATCGGGGAGGATAGCCGCCCGCACCGGAACCAGCGCCGTCATTGCGCCGCGCGCAGGCGGTGCCGTATCTGGCTTCACTGTCGCCTGCCCGATGACAAGCTCTGCCGAACTCATCGCCGGGGCTGTCAAGCCGCGCGACAACACGGGCAGGCGAAGCGCTGCCGGCGTGTGCTTGGCAGTCACGGTAAAGCCCGCCAGGGTGCGTCGGCCACGCGGCGGCCTTGACCTTCGCCCTCAGCGCTGGAGAGGCGAAACCAGCGCGGGGCGGAGACAGGATGAGGGGAGATAAGCACGCCCGCAGGTCATGGTTTCAGCCCGCCCCCCGGGCGTCCGGAGTGGCTCAGGTTGCCCCGCACGGCGGGCAGCTATTCTGCTGCGGCCCTTCATCCCCGTTCGAACAGGGCCGGCAACCGACCAGCCCTGAAAATGATTGCGGGTTCTTCGTCGTAGTCACCCAGCTCGGCATCAACCGAGGTGGAGAACGCGACGACACCGACCATGGTCGGCACCAGCCTCTCCGCGGTCCGGCGCGCACTGTCCGACGACTTGCACCGTATCGGCGTGTCGGCATTCAGCCGCGCGCCCTTCCCGGCTCTGAACGCCTGAACGAGATAGACAGTCTCGCGCGCCATGCGAGCCCGCTCCTATCCCGGCGGCGGACGGCTGGCATCAAGATCCATGGGTCCGACCGCATTGCCGCGCTTCCGCCAAACCGCCTCGGCTGTCACTTCAGCCGAGATCTGCGCGAACGCCGTCTCGAGCCCTGGCCCCGACATGATGTTCAGCTCCTCCGCGACACGCCGCAATGCCTCTTGACGCAGCAGGCGAGCGGGTCATGGCGTCGAACTGCGGATCTGGAGCATCGTGCTCATCCATCGTCGTGCCGCCTGTCTATTGCACGCGCGGCGCCGTCCCCACGGCGCACCCTTGGGGGGGAGACGGCCCCCCACCGGGCGGCTCTCGTTCAGTAGTCCCGATCATCACCTATGCCGTTGGCGGCGCCGTTGCCGGCAGAGGACTTCTCCTGCCGCTCCGCCACCATCGCCTCGGTCGTGATCATCAGCGAACCGACCGACGCCGCGTGTTGCAACGCGGACCGCACGACTTTCGTCGGATCGATGATGCCGGCCTTGACCATGTCCTTGAACTCGCCCGCCTGGGCATCGAAACCCCAATTGTACTCGTCCCGGTCGAGCACGCTGCCCGAGATCACCGCGCCGTCCTCGCCCGCGTTCTCGGCGATCTGGCGCAGCGGCATCTGCACCGCCTTGCGCACGATTTCGATGCCGACACGCTGATCTTCATTTTCGGCCTTCAATTTGGCCAGGATCAGCGACGCCCGGGCCAATGCGACGCCGCCGCCCGGTACGATGCCTTCTTCCACGGCTGCCCGCGTGGCGTGCAGACCGTCATCGACACGGTCCTTGCGCTCCTTCACCTCGACTTCGCTCGCGCCGCCGACACGGATGATCGCGACGCCGCCGGCGAGTTTCGCCAGCCGTTCCTGCAGCTTCTCGCGGTCGTAGTCGGAGGTCGTTTCCTCGATCTGCAAGCGGATCTGCTCGCAGCGCGCCGCGATATCCTGCTTCTTGCCGGCGCCCTCGACGATTGTGGTGTTCTCCTTGTCGATCAGCACCTTTTTCGCGTTGCCCAGCATCTCGAGCGTGACGTTCTCCAGCTTGGTCCCGAGTTCCTCGCTGATCACGCTGCCGCCGGTGAGCACCGCGATATCATCGAGCATCGCCTTGCGCCGATCGCCGAAGCCGGGCGCCTTGACGGCGGCGACCTTCAGTCCCCCGCGCAGCTTGTTCACCACCAGGGTGGCGAGCGCTTCGCCCTCCACATCCTCAGCGACGATCAGCAGCGGGCGGCCCGATTTCGCCACCGCTTCCAGCAATGGCAGCAGGGCCTGCAGCCCGGACAGCTTCTTCTCGTGGATCAGGATGTAGGGCTGGTCCAGCTCGACGGTCATCTTCTCGGCGTTGGTGACGAAATAGGGCGACATGTAGCCGCGGTCGAACTGCATGCCCTCGACGATGTCGAGCTCTGTCAGCATGCCCTTGGCTTCCTCGACGGTGATGACGCCCTCGCTGCCGACCTTCTGCATCGCTTCGGCGATCATGTTGCCGATGTCGGCCTCGCCATTGGCCGAGATCGTGCCGACCTGCGCCGTCTCGGCCTGGGTGGTGATCTTCCGGCTGCGCTTCTTCAGCTCCTCAACGAGGGCTGCGACCGCCTTGTCAACGCCGCGCTTCAGGTCCATCGGGTTCATGCCGGCGGCAACCGCCAGGCTGCCCCCGCGCAGGATCGCCTGCGCCAGCACGATCGCGGTGGTGGTGCCGTCGCCGGCGATATCGTTGGTCTTGGACGCCACCTCGCGCACCATCTGCGCGCCCATGTTCTCGAACTTGTCGGCGAGCTCGATCTCCCTCGCCACCGTCACGCCATCCTTGGTGATGCGCGGCGCGCCGTAGCTCTTGTCGAGGATCACATTGCGGCCCTTCGGGCCGAGCGTGACCTTCACCGCCTCGGCGAGCGTGTCGACACCGCGCAGCATGCGGCGGCGGGCATCCTCGCCGAATCGAACGTCTTTGGCAACCATTGGCTTGTCCTTCCCGGGTTCAACAATACGGCCGGATCACGCGGCCTTCTTCTTCATCGCCGGGCTGCCTTCGATGATGCCCATGATGTCGGATTCCTTCATGATCAGGAGGTCCTCGCCATCGAGCTTCACCTCCGTGCCTGACCATTTGCCGAACAGGATGCGGTCGCCCGGCTTCACCGCGAGCGGCACGATCTGCCCCTGCTCGTTGCGGGCGCCGGGACCGACGGCGACGATCTCGCCCTCCATCGGCTTTTCCTGCGCGGTGTCGGGGATGATGATGCCGCCCGCGGTCTTCGCCTCGGCGTCGAGGCGGCGGATGACCACGCGATCATGCAACGGACGAAATTTCATCGGATGATAACTGACCTGGTGCCAGCATCTGACGGCTGGTCGGCTTGCCCGGTGCCTCGCCGGCACATCTCAGGTGCAGACCATCTGGCACTCGGTTCCTGGGAGTGCCAGGCACTTGGGACGCGGCAGCGTCGCATTCAAGCCGCCGGCGCAACTTTCACGCCGCCGACCCGAACCGGCCCCCGTCCGGCGCCGGCCGGGGTGTCGCTGCCGGCCCGCCGGGCGGCGCCTGATCGACCTGCACGCGATCGCTCTGCCGTGTGGGCGGGGCGATGGCCACGCGGCGAGGGCGCCCGCGTCGCGACAGCCAGGACAGCAGCGTGAGGCCCGCAGCCGCCGACACGATCGAGGCAGCCAGGATGCCCAGCTTGGTCGCGTCGAGCAGGCCGCCCTGCGACACCGGGGTGGGTGCCGCTGCGCTCACGCCGTCATCAGCCCAGGTCCGCCTTCGCCGAGCGTGCGAACATCGCGCAAAAGCGAGACGGGTTGCACGTCCGTACATGGGGCATGCTTCGAGCCACAGCTTCGCTCTTCCATTCGGATATCATGCACATGGTCGGAACCACCGTCACCAGGGAGATATCACCGGCCGTCGGCGGAACGGGACGGTCGGGGATAGGTAGATTCCGAGCCTGTCGCGTCCGTGGCGGGGATCATAGAAACGTGCACCCCGAATGAAATCGGGGTGCTGGCCTCCCCAGGCCAGGCGAAGCAGCGGCGCGAACGTCCACTCCCTCCTGGACGGATCGTCTGCTGTCGGTTCCGGGCCGCGCCGAGCATGTCCAAGCGCAAGCCAAAACTCGGCGCACGAATCTTCCCCAGGGTTCGTCACATTCGCCCCGGTATCATCGCCTGCACGGATATCGACGGCCAGGCGAATCCGCAACTGCCCGACATGAGTGGTTTCCGAGCCTGCCTGATCGCGTCTGCTCCCTCTATCGTCGTCAATCGCCGGATATGGTGTTACATAACAGGAACAACAAGAGAGCGCCCATGCAGCCCGCGACCATCGCCCGCCGGGCCGGTCGGCCCTGAACGCAATGGATCCCATCGCGGCGGGTGGCGCCCGTGATCAAGGCGCGAGGATCATCCAGCTCCCGCCGAGCGCCGGCGCGGTCGGCGCCGACGGCTCCCGGGCCATGAGCGCGCCTTCGGGTCTGGCGGCGGCCGCCGCGGCCGACCGCGTTCCGCTCGGTCACGGCCTGACCCTCGGCCGCCAGGCGATGCCGGGGCAGGTCGTGCTGGACCATCCGAATGTCTCGCGCCGGCACGCGGCGTTCGAGGTGGCGGGCGGCACTGTCGTGCTGCGCGATCTTGGCGGTACCAACGGCACCTATGTCAACGGTGCACGGCTGCACAGCGCCCGGCCCCTGGTCCCGGGAGACCGTATCGATATCGGCCCGTTCCAGCTGACCTTCGACGGCGCCGCGCTCACCCGGGCCTGGCGGGTCGGCAACAGCGAGCTGCTGGCGCGGGGCGTGAGCTACGACGTGCGAGGCAGGCGGGCCGGGAGCGCGCCGCAGCGCATCCTGCACGCGGCCAGCCTGCACATCCGCCCGGCCGAATTCGTCTGCATCATCGGCTCCAACGGCGCCGGCAAGTCCACCCTGATCAACATCCTCGCCGGTCGGGCGCTGCCGAGTGCGGGGACGGTCCTGCTCAACGGCGTGGACCTGCACAGGAATTTCCAGGCCCTGAAACAGGACATCGCCTTCGTGCCACAGCAGGACGTGCTGCATGAGCAGCTCACCTTGCGCCAGGCGCTCGACTACGCGGCGCAGCTGCGGCTGCCGCCCGACACCAGCGCCGCGCAGCGCCACGCGGCGGTGAGCGAGGCGGCGCGCAGTGTCGATCTGTTCGACCGGCTCGATCAGCGCATCGGCGCGCTCAGCGGCGGGCAGAAGAAATGCGCAAGCCTCGCCAGAGAGATACTCAACCGCCCGAGCCTGCTGTTCCTCGACGAGGTGACCAGCGGCCTGGACGAAAGCACCGACTGGGAGATCATGCGCCTGCTGCGGCGCCTGGCCGACGACGGGATGACCATCGTGGTCGTCACGCATACCCTGGCGCACGTCGCGGAATTCTGCGACCGGGTGATCTGCATGGGCCGCGGCGGCCAGCCGACCTTCGTCGGCGCGCCGTCCGACGTGCTGAGCTTCTTCGCGGTGCGCCGGCTGGGCGAGGTGTTCAACCGCATGGACGAGCGCGGCGCCGATTACTGGCGCGCCCGTTTCGCGCCGACGGAAGGCGCGACCGCGGAGGACCCGACAGCCACAGCGACGTCCCCCGACCGGCAGCATGCTCCGGATCCGGCCCTGTTCACCGCGCTGGGCGCGCTGCGGCGCGTCGCCCGCCAAGGCGCTATCCTGCTGCATCGGAACATCAGGCTGCTGCTCGCGGATCGCCGACGCCTCATCATGGCGGCGGTGCAGAGCGTGCTGATCGGCGGGCTGATGGGCTACGCGTTCGGCCATTTCGGGGCCGGGCCGGAGCGGGTCATCGCGGAGAACGCGCTGCTGCTGCTGCTCGGGCTGAGCGCGATCTGGCTCGGCTGCAATACGGCATCGGGGGAGATCGTCGGCGAGCTCGCGATCTTCCGGCGCGAGCGCGACATCAACCTGTCCACCGCGGCGTTCATCGGCGCCAAATATGTCGTGTCGTGCGCCTTCACCGTGCTGCAACTGGGCGTGGTCTATGGGCTCGTGGCGGTGCTCGCCGAGGGGATACCGGGGAACCTGGTGGAGCAGTTCCTGCTGTTGACGGTCGGCGCGACGGCCGGCACCGCGATCGGCCTGCTGATCTCGGCGCTGGCCAACACGCGCGACCAGGCGACCACGATCGTTCCGCTGGCGCTGGTGCCGCAACTGATCCTGTCCGGGGTGCTGGTGCCGCGACTGCCGGAGCTGGCCGAAAGCCTGGCCAAGGTCGCGGTCAGCGGCTATTGGCTGACCGAGGCGATGAAGTCGGTGTTCATCGCCGCCGATGGTCCGATCCGGGTGATCAGCCCGCACACCGGCGCGCTGATCGACATGACCGCCCAGCCGGCAGGCCGCGGCGCCGCGATCGTTGCGGTGCATGCGCTGGCGTTTCTGCTGATCGCCTATCTGGTGACGTTGCTGCGCCATGGCGAACGGGGGCGCAAGGTCTGATACGGGGACAGGCCGCGACCGTCGCTGCCCCTCAGCACCATCCCGCCGATGTGCCATGCGCGACGCGCAGCAAGATCTTGGTCCGGCCGAACAGCGGGAACCCGACATAGATGCGCGCCGTGATCACGTCGGGGGAGGCGAGGTGCGCCGAGATGCTGTACGTCTCTCCGTCGTCGGGATTATAGAACCAGCCGTCTCCCCAGCGATCGGGGCCGAGGGACCGCAAGCCCCACAGGATCGTGAGGCCGCAGAGCCGGCGTTGACGCAAGGCCGGGTCGGGATTTTTCTTGTCAACGTCGAACTGACCCTGGGGATCCCGCGGCTTGCGCAGCCAGAGGATCCGCCCGCACAGAAGACCTTCGCAATCGAAGATCTGCACCGCGACTTTCCCGTCGATGAGCCACACGCCCTGCGGAATGCTGGCCTGGGCCGGGATGGGGGGAGCCGCGAGCCAGGCGATGAGCGTGACCAGCGCGGCGACGCCGACCAGGCGGTGCCGGCAGCGCCGCCAGGCCGTATCTTGCGCGAGGTCTCCGGGCCGGGTCGAGAATGCCGTCCTTCCGACCCGGCGACCCGCCGCGTGTTCCCGGACGATCCAGGCGGGGATGGGCATGTCCTGCATCGCGTCGATGATCCTGTCGCCATCGGCCGCCGGCGGACGTCAGCGGTAGAACGAGTGATGAAACCCGCCGCCGAAGAGCAGGAACAGAACCACGATGATGAGGATCAGCCCGAACAGGCCGCCAAAGCCGCGTCCCCCGTAATAGCCCGAGCGGTAGCCGTAGTAACCGCCCCCACCAAACAGGAACACGATCAGCAGGATCAGAAGGATCAGTCCCATGGATGGGTCTCTCTCGGATCGGGTTGGACGGTGGCCGGCGTACCGGGGAGCAGACGCTCAATGCTGCTCGCCGCCGTCCGCTCGCTGTTGATCGTCGTGGTGGCTGTCATCATGATGGCCGTTGCCATCATGGTAGCCGGCATCGTGCGCGCCGTACGGATACATCACGCACCCGCCGACCGCAGTCGCCGCCACCAGAGCCAGGACCGGAAGCAAGGCCCTGCGCAGGGTCGGTCCCGTCCGGGCCATCATGGCGTGTTCTTGTTGGCGCTGCCGGTGATGGCATGTCCGGTCGCGGAGATGTCCCGTCCGGCGCCGGCGGTGGTGTGGCAGGCGCCAAGCAGCGGGATGACGCCGATCAGTACGAGCAGCGTCAGCGCGATCGTGAAATTCCTGTGCATGGTGGTGGTCCTTTTGGTTGGAAGCTGATGGTCGAATGCCGCCGTGAACGGCAGGGAGATTTCCCGAGCTGGCGTGCAGCCCGCGAACCCGCCCGCGGCTTACGAGCGCAACCGGGACAATACGGACGCGATCGGAGCGGGCGTTCGGCGCGGCCGTTACGCGGTCGTGCCCCTCGTTCGGTCGGGCAACGACCCAGGTGCGCGGCGTGCCGGATCAGGGGGTCCGGGTCAGGTGGGTCGTGGTGGTCGTGGTGGAAACCACCGGAGGCGGCGGCACGGTCGTCGTCGTCTGCTCGGTAGTGGTGGTCCGGGTCATCGGCGCCGGTGGATCGGCGCATCCGGCCAGCAGAGCCGTGCCGGCGAGCAGCGCCGCCAGCCCGACGGTGGGTCCGAAACGGGATGTGCGATGGATCATGGTCTCTCTCCTGCGTTGGGGGTGGGCGCCTGGTTGCGCCGGTTCTGATCCGTTGGCCTGCAACCGCCGGTCCGGTGCAGGAACGGCAGGCTCAGTGGACGGTCGTCGTCTTGGTGGTCTTCTCCGTCGTGTCCATCCCGCCGGTCGGAGCCGTCGTGGTGCCGCTGGTGTATGTGTTGGTTTTGTCGGTGACGACACCATCGCTGCTGGTGGTCCGTTCGGTGCTGCTTTCGTTGGTGCCGGCAGGCGCCGTGGCGGGACCCGTGGTGGAGGACCAGGTCGAGGACGAGCTGGTAGAAGTGCCTTGCGCCAGCGCGCCACCGGTCATCATCGCCAGCACCGCTGCTGCGGCAAGCCAGGTCTTCATCATGTCGGGTTCTCCTGGGACATTGCTGCAAGCGGAAATCGCTCGCTGTCCCGTGCATTGACATGGGTGGCGCGGGCCGGCGCCGACAGGATCGGAAACTACTCAGCCGGACCTTGCGCCTCCGACACGTCCCCGAGCCGCAGCGTCAGCCGATGCGCGGCGCCGTCGTCGATCATCCGGATCCGCAACGGCCGCGTCGTCACCACCCGGCCGTCCAGCGTGGCGGTGGCGATGCCGCGCGCGACGCCGTCGGGATTGCCGACCTCGATCCGATAGCGCGCCGACCCGTGCCGGAGCACGATCTCGAAGCCCGGCCAGCCGTGCGGGATGCAGGGATCGAGGTGCAGCATCCCGCCGCGCAGCCGCAACCCGAGGATGCTTTCCACCCCGGCGCGCTGCATCCATCCCGCCGAGCCGGTGTACCAGCTCCAGCCGCCGCGCCCGACATGCGGGGCCACCGCATAGACGTCGGCGGCCGCCACATAGGGCTCGATCCTGTAGCGCTGCACGCCGGCCGGCGTGTGCGCGTGCGTGATGGGGTTGAGCAGGGCGAACAGTGCGGCCGCCTTGTCCCCCTCGCCGAGCTGCGCGAACGCCATCACCGCCCACAGCGCGGCATGGGTGTATTGTCCGCCGTTCTCGCGGATGCCGGGCGGGTAGCCCTTGATGTAGCCGGGATCGAGAGACCCGGTATCGAACGGTGGCGCCAGCAGCAGCGCCACGCCGTCGGCGGGACGGATCAGCTCCCGCTCCAGCGCGGCCATGGCGCGGCGCGCCCGGGCCGGATCCGCCGCGCCCGACAGCACCGCCCAGGACTGGGCGAGGGAATCGATCCGGCATTCCTCGCCCGCCGCAGTGCCGAGCGGCGTACCGTCGTCGAACCAGGCGCGGCGGTACCAGTCGCCGTCCCAGGCCTCGCGCTCCAGCGCCGTGCGCAATGCGTCCGCATGCGCCCGCCAGGCGGCGGCACGGCCGGTCTCGCCGCGCGCATCGGCGAGCGGGGCGAAGCATGTCAGGGTGGCGTGCAGGAACCAGCCGAGCCAGACGCTCTCGCCCCGGCCGCCGGCGCCGAGGCGGTTCAGGCCGTCGTTCCAGTCGCCGGTGCCGATCAGCGGCAGCCCGTGGACACCGACCAGAAGGCTGGCATCCAGGCCGCGGGCGCAGTGTTCGAACAGGGGGGCGGTCTCTTCGGAGACGGTCGGCTGGAAGAACGCGTCATGCTCGTCGGGGGTGAGCCGCTGGCCCTCCAGGAACGGCACCACCGCGTCGAGCACCGCCCGGTCGCCCACCGTCTCGACATACTGCGCCACCGCGTAAGCGAGCCAGACGCGGTCGTCGGAGATGCGCGTGCGCACGCCCTGCCCGGAATGCGGCAGCCACCAGTGCTGCACGTCGCCCTCGGCGAACTGGCGTCCGGCTGCCGCCAGCAGATGCGCGCGGGTCTCCTCCGGGCAGGCGGTCGCCAGCGCCATGCCGTCCTGCAACTGGTCCCGGAACCCATACGCGCCGCTCGCCTGGTAGAACCCGGACCGCGCCCAGACCCGGCACGCCAGGGCCTGATAGAGCAGCCAGCCGTTCAGCAGGATGTCCATCGCGCGATCCGGCGTCCTCACGGTGATCGCCCCCAGGACGCCGTCCCAGACGTCGCCGACCGCCGCCAGCACGGCGTCGAGATCGGCGGCGCGGTAGTGCAGGATCAGGCGCCGGGCCGCTTCGGCGCCGTCCGCCGCCCCGAGGCAGCAGACGATCTCGACGCTGCCGCCGGCCGGCAGTTCGAGCTCCGTGCGCACGGCGCCGCACGGATCGAGGCCGGCCCCGACCAGGTTCGACAGCGGGCCCGCCCCGGCCAGCGCCGCCGGGCCGGCGAGGGTTCCGTTGCGGCCGATGAACTCCCGCCGATCGCCGGTCCAGCTCGTCTGCCGGCCGCCGAGATCGAGGAAGGCGACCTGCGCGCCGAAGTCCCGGCTCCAGGGATTGCGGGCGAACATCGCCCCGGTGGCGGGATCGATCTCGGTCGTCACGTGCGGTGCGGATGCGGTCCGCGACGGGCCGAGCACCCATTCCGCATATGCCGTCACCGACAGGCGCCGGGTGCGGCCGGAGGTGTTGCGCAGGCGCAGGCGCGAGATCTTGATCGGTCCGTCCGGCGGCACGTACTGCGACAGCTCGGCCGCGATTCCATGCGCGCTGTGCTCGAACCGGCTGTAGCCCCTCCCATGGCGCGCGACGTAGGTCGCCGCGGGATCGCGGATCGGTGCGGCGGTCGGGCTCCATACCGCGCCGGTGGCCTCGTCGCGCAGATAGAACGCTTCGCCCGGACGATCCGTGACCGGATCGTTCGACCACGGGGTGAGCTGGTTCTCCCGGCTGTTGACCGCCCAGGTGCAGCCCGCGCCTTCGGCCGAGACCTGGAAGCCGAAGCCGCGGTTGGCGACGACGTTGATCCACGGCGCCGGCGTCGTCCGCCCGGGGCCGAGCACCGTCACGTACTCCCGCCCGTCATCGGCAAAGCCGCCGAGCCCGTTGAAGAACTCGAGCTCCGGCAGCGGCGGGACCGGCTGGAGCAGTGGCCCGGCGGCGCCCCGGGCGGGCACCGTCCGGCCGGCGTCCCTGGCGACCACGTCCTTGGTTTCGGACCGGCGCACGAGCTGGTCGGACAGGCGCCCGCGCTGGCCCACCAGCACCACGCGCGCCACGGCGGCCAGCAGCGCGCGGGCCTCCGGGGCGATCAGATCGGCGCGCAGGATGAACACCCGGCCGGCCGGTCCCTCCACCGCCACCGGCGGTCGCGCCTGGCGCGTGCGGACCAGCGCCTCCAGCGCGTCCTGCAGGTCCTGGGCATAGGAGGACGCATGCTCGTTGAGGATGACGACATCGACCGCCAGCAGCTTCAGCCGCCAGTATTCGTGCGCCCGCAACAACTGGCGCACGAGGTCGAGATGCTCGGCATCGGCGATGCGCAGCAGCACGATCGGCAGATCGCCGGAGATGCCCAGGGCCCACAGGGCGGGCGGTGCGCCGCCGCCGCGCCGGATCGTCTCCGATGCTGGCCGCAGGGCCGGCGCGACGTAGAGCAGGTGCCCCGCCAGACGCTGGAACAGGCTCGCCTCGCCCGGATCGATGCCGAGATGATGGAGCTGCACCTGCGCCTGGGTCCAGGCCAGCATCGCCGCCCGGTCGAAGGCGGTGACGTCGCGATGCCGGTCGGCGAGATCGAGCACCGCAGCGCGGGTAGGCGCAACCATCGTCCAGAACGCGATGTGCGCGGTGGTACCCGGCTCCACGCGCATCCGGCGGCGCAGGGCGAAGATCGGATCGAGCACGATCCCGACGGTGCCGGACAGCGGCCGGAGCGCGCGCAGCGCGTCCGGTGCGCGCGGGTCGCGGCTTCGGCCGAGGAAGCGGGCGCGATCCGTTTCGACCTCCGCCGGACCGACGGCCTCCCCGTCGAGCACGGCAAGATGGGCGGCCCAGATTTCGGGCTCGTCGGGCGCCCGCCGCCGCCGCGTGGCCAGGATCACGCCGGCCTCGGCGAGATACTCCGTGGTGACGAACAACTTGGCGAAGGCGGGATGCGCGACGTCGGCCGCCTGCGGGCCGAGCGCGAGTTCGGCATAGGAGGTGATCTCGATCACCCGCGCCCGGGGACCGGCGTTGGCGACGGCGACACGCCGGACCTCGGCCGCATCCTCGGCCGAGACCAGGACTTCCAGGGTGGTCGTCAGGCTGCCGTCGCGGCGGGAGACTTCGGCGCGATCCTCCTTGAAGGCCACGCTGTACGCATCGGGGTCGGCCCCGCTCGGCTGGAACCCCGCCGACCACACGGCCCCGCTCGCGACGTCGCGCAGGTAGATGTAGCTGCCCCAGCTGTCGCAGGTGGCGTCCTCGCGCCACCTGGTCACCGCGAGGTCGCGCCAGCGGCTGTAGCCGGAGCCCGCTGCGGTCAGCATGACGGCATACTGGCCGTTCGACAGCAACTGCGTCGCCGGCGTGGCGCCGTGCGCGCCCGCATGGTGGCGGCTGCCGGGCGGTTCGGTCTGCAGCACGCTGGCGGCCGACCTGGTTTCCGCGGCCAGGGACCGCGCCACGGCGACGTCGCGCGGCGTGCGTTCCTGCAGCAGGAGCTCGCTCGCCTGGACGATCGGTTCGGCATGGAACCGCGTGCGCATCAGCCCGCCCAGCAGGGCATCGGCGATCGCCACGATCGTCATGCCCTGATGGTGCGCCATGTAGGCGCGCACGATGACCACGGCCTGGCCGTCCGGCACCCGGGCCGGGGTGTAGTCGAGCGCCTCGTAGAATCCATAGCGCCCGCAGGCGCCGATGCCGGCGAGCCGGGCCAGGTTGCCGGTCGCCGCCCGCGGATCGGTCATGGCCGCGAGCGCCGTCGCATAGGGGGCCACGACGGCGTTCTGGCCGAGGCCGCGCTTGAGTCCGAGCCCGGGCACGCCGAAGCTGGAATACTGGTAGGTGAGCTCCAGGTCGCGCGCATTGTAGGCCGATTCGGAAATGCCCCAGGGCACCCCGAGGCGGGTCCCGTAGTCGATCTGGCGCTGCACGATCAGCCGGCTGGTCTCCTCGATCAGGCTGCCCACCGGCGCGCGCATCACCAGCGACGGCATCAGATATTCGAACATCGAGCCCGACCAGGAGACCAGCGCGGCGCCGTGCCGGATCGGCGTGACGGCGCGGCCGAGGCGGAACCAGTGCCGCACCGGAACGTCCCCCTTGGCGATCGCGATGAAGCTGGCGAGCCGTGCTTCCGAAGCGAGCAGATCGTAGCAACTCGGGTCGAGCGCGCCTTCCGCGACCAGGTAGCCGATCGACAGCAGCTTGCGCGTGGGCTCGAACATCAGGGCGAAATCCATCGCCAGCGCGAAGGCGCGGGCGGTCTCCGCCAGCGCCGCGAGCCGCAGCCGCAGGGCGCCGGCGGCTTCCCCGGCCGGGGCGGGGTCGCGGTCGTGGCTGGCGATCGTGCGTTGCGCCGCCTCGGCCCAGAACAGCAGGTCCGCGGCGTCGTCGCCGCGATCGCCGGCGAGCGCGCGGGCGCGGTCGACCATGGCCCCGGCCAGCCCGGCGCGATGTGCGGGCGATCCGGCCGGGTCCTGGTCGGACCGCCCGGTGGCCGTCGTCAGCACGCCGAGCGCGTCGTGCAGGCTGCGCCACGCCGGCCCGCGGGCCCCCTGGTCCAGCCGGGCCGCCGCTTCGCCCGCCAGCTCGACCGCGTCGATGATCCCGCCCTGTCGTCGCGCCGCCGCCGGCGGGCGATCGCACCAGTCGTGGCAGGTGTTTGCGAGCGCGATCAGATGGCCGGCCAGGTTGCCGCTGTCGACCGAGGAGATGTAGTGCGGATCGAGCGGTCGCAGCTCCCGCGTGTCGTACCAGTTGTAGAAATGGCCATGGCAGCGCGGCAGCCGGCCCATCGTGGCCAGGGTCGCTTCCAGCCGCTCGACCGTCTCCAGCGCGCCCGCCCAGCCGAAATCATGCGCGCTCGCCGCAGCCAGGAGGTAGAGGCCGAGGTTGGTGGGCGACGTCCGGTGGGCGAGCACCGGACGCGGGTCCTCCTGGAAATTGTCCGGCGGCAGCATGTGATCCGCCGGCGTCACGAATGTCTCGAAGAACCGCCAGGTCCGCCGCGCGGTCAGGCGCAGGGCCCGCGCGTCGCCGGGGTCGACCGAAACCCGGGCGGGCGAGCGGCTCGCCCAGCGTGCGATCGCCGGCGAGCCGATCCAGAGCACGGCAAACACCGTCGCCAGCGGCCAGGTGCCCCGTCCGGACAGCACGCCGATCCCGAGCGCCAGGATGCCGAGCGCAGGTGCGCCGGCCATCCGCCGGTAGAATCCCGCGAGGTCGAGCCGCGGACCGATGGTGGCCTGCGCCGCCGTGACCCATTCCAGCAGGTGCCGGCGCGTGATGCCGAGCCGGATCAGGCTGCGCACGATCGCATCGGTCATCAGCCAGGCCTGATGCGCCAGGAACGCGAGCAGCAGGAAGGATCGGGTCAGGGCGGCGCCAAAATCGCCGCCGAGCGCGCGCAGATGGCTGCCGCGCATGGTTCCGGGCTGTCGCGGCAACAGGGCGGCGACCACCGGGATCAGCGTCGGCAGGACGATCGTCGCGACCACGAAACCGGTCCAGGCCAGGGCCGCGTGCAACGGCAACGCCCAGCCGGTGAGCAGGGCCAGCACGGCGGCGGGGGCCGACAGGCTCCGGCGCAGGTTGTCGAGCATCTTCCACCGCCCGATCGCCGGCATCGCGCCCCGCGCCGGGATGCGGGCCCGGACCCACGGCGGCACCATCCGGCGCGGCAGCATCCATGGCAGCAACTGCCAGTCCCCGCGCGCCCAGCGATGATGGCGCAGGGCATCGACGTCGTAACGGGAAGGGAACTCCTCGACGACCTCGATATCGGAGGCGAGGGCGGCGCGGGCGAACACGCCTTCGAACAGATCGTGGCTGAGCATCGTGCCGTCCGGAACCCGGCCGGCCAGCGCGTTGGCGAACGCATCCACGTCGTAGATGCCCTTGCCGGCGTAGGAGCCTTCGCCGAACAGGTCCTGATAGACGTCCGACACCGCCGACGCATAGGGATCGATCCCGCTCGCGGCGGAGAAGCTGCGCTGGAACAGTGACCCCTCCCGCCCGACCGGCAGCGACGGGCTCACGCGCGGCTGCATCACCGCATGGCCTTCCACGACCCGTCCCGCCGCGGCGTCGAACCGCGGCCGGTTGAGCGGGTGCGCCATCTTGCCGATCAGCCGGCGCACCGTCTCCCGCGGCAGGCGGGTGTCGGCGTCGAGCGTCAGGACATAGCGGACGGCGTCCGGCCCGACCGGCGGGTGGCCGCCCACGGGAATGAAATTCGTGTCGGTGGCGCCGCGCAGGAGCCGGTTCAGCTCATGCAGCTTGCCGCGCTTGCGCTCCCAGCCGATCCACCGCCCTTCGCCGGCGCTCCAGACCCGGCGCCGATGCAGCAGCAGGAACCGCTCCCCGGCGTCGGTCGGCCCGTAGCGGCGATTGAGCCGCGCGATCCCCGCGGCCGCCACGGCGAGGAGCGCGGCATCCCCCTTGGCCTGCTCGGTGGCGGCATCGCCCCAGTCCGACAGCAGGGCGAAGATCAGCTCGCCGCCCGGGCTGGCCAGATGGTGCACCTCGAGGCGTTCGATCTGTTCCTCGATCGCCTGCGGCGTGGTGAGCAGGGTCGGCACCGCAACGACGGTGCGGAACTCCGCCGGGATGCCGGCGCGCAGTTCCAGCGCCGGCAGCAAGGTGGCGCCGAAGTGCCAGGTCGCGGCGCGGTTGATCAGCGCCACCGCCAGATCGCTCGCGGGGATGGCGCCCAGCAGTCCCAGCAGGCCGAGCGGGAGGCCGCCCGTGCCGGTCGCGGCGAGCACAAGCAGCGGCACGGCGAGGAGGCCTGCGGCGAGGATCACGATCGTGGCCCCATAGCCGCCGATGCCGCACGCAAGGTTCAGGCGCTCCAGCCAGGCGCTCCACGGCGGCCGGTAGCCGATCGCAGCCGCGAAGGCGGGTCGGCCGCCGGCGAGGAGATGGTATCCCGGATCGGCCCAGCGGCAGTCGGCGCCCGCGGGCTGGTTGCCGGCGGCGGCCCAGACGGCGGCGCGTGCGACGTCGAGCTCCGTGCGCTTCGCCCCCCGCGCCAGGGTCTCGACGGCACTGCGGTAGAGGTTGCGGGTCGGGAAATCCATCTCCGGGAACCTGCCGGCAGCGGCGAGAACGTCGTTGACGAGGCTGATGCGCTCGACGGTTTCGGTCCAATCGACGTCGGAGATCAGGCGCAGGCTGGTGATGATGTTGCGCACGGTGACGGTGGCCGAGCCTTGCCGCTGGTGCTCGTCATGGACTGCCGCGTCGGTCGTGGTGCCCTGCTGCGCCAGGCGTGCGTCGAGCCAGCTCAAGGCAGGGGTCACCCTGGGATCCTGGTCGCGCAACCGGTAGGCGAGTTGCACGGCGAAGGCATCCGGCAGCGGCGCCTGCCCGTGGTCGGTCAGCACCGGCGGCGCCGGCTCGGGGGTGCCGCCGACGCCCAGCAGCCGATCGGCGAGCGCATCCGCCTGCTGGCGGGCCGCGCGGCTGCGCACGATCGCCTCGGCGATCCGGCGCAGATTCTCGATCAGCACGATCCGCAGGGTGGTCGCCAACGCCCAGAGCTCGCCGATCGTCAGCGGCTGGACTTCCTGGTAGGCTCGGACATAGCGGGACAGCAGATCCGGGTCGAACCGGCTGTCGGTGTGGGCCACGAACGCCCAGGTGAGGCCGAAGACGCGCGGGTAGCCGGCGAACGGCCCATCGGCGAGCTTGGGCAGTTGCCGATAATAGCCGGGAGGCAGGTCCGCGCGGACATCGTGGATCTGCCGTTCGACGAGATAGTAATTGTCGAGCAGCCATTCCGCTGCCGGGGTGATCGCGCTGCCGGTGTCCACCGCGTGGGCGATGGCGCGATGGGAGGCGAGCAGGACCGCGGCGTTCTCGCCGAGCCGGCCCGCCAGCGGACGACCCTTGATCGGGTGCGGGGTTACCGGCTGAGCGGCGGCGAGGCTGCGCGCATGTTGCTCGATGCGCTCGGTGCCGAACAGCTCCTCGCGGATCGGGTCCTGGCTGTCCCAGAGCCGCGCCGGACGCGGCTGCGCACGGCCGCCACGATGCAGGCATCCGGACAAGATCTGGTGCAGCGAAGTCCGCACTCCGTATTCCCTTGTGGTTAGGCCCGGTCGTGTCGACGGGGCGGTTCGCGGTCTCCGCGGCCGGCAGTATGACCGTCGCGGCGTACGGCGCCCGCGGCGCGCGGTGCCGGCGATCCGCGCGCCGCTGCGGGCGTGCGGCTAGGCGACGGGCGCAGGACCGAGTACCCGCGCGATGGCCTGCGCAAGCTCCGCAACACGATACGGCTTCTGGAGCACCACGGCGTCCGGGCGGCGCGATCTGATCACGGACACATCGCCGCTGACGAAGACATGCGGCACCGGTCCGGCCACCAGGATCGCATCGACGGCAGCCATGCCGCTGCCCTGGCCCAGGCGTTCATCGACGATCATCAGATCCGGATGGCACCGCATCGCGGCGGTGATCGCGTCGCGCTCGTTGGTCTCGATCGCGCAGACGGCGTGGCCCATCCCGGCGAGCGTATCGCTGAGCAGGGTACCGACCATGAGGTCGTCGTCCACCACCAGGACCCGGGCCGCTTTCATTCGCCGACCTCCGCGCACGTCGTGATCCCGGTCCCGCGGACCAGGACCGGATCACGCCATCCCTGCGTGGCACGGACTGCGTCGTCCGCGGGCGACGAACCATCGAACGCGACGGCGGTCGGCCAGCCCGCGGTCGCGCCGTTCCGGTCGGCATGGGGCGCGATCGGGACGAGGTGGGGTGGGCGTCGGCTCGTCCCGGTCAGGCGATCGATGCCGGCAGCCAGCCGATCGAGGCGGCCTGTCATCTCGAGCAAGAGGACGGCAGTACCCGCGTCGCCGAAATCCGCCGCCTGCGTGCCGGCCCGACGCAGCGAGCGGCAGAAACGCTCCAGCGCCCCGGCCACGGCGCGGGCGTGCTGGCGTACACCCGCCGTGCCGAGCGGATACGGTGCCAGGAACGATCGCGTCGCTGCCGCCTGCACGGTGAGGTCGGCGCCGCCGCCGAGCTCGAGGACCTGGCAGGCGATCAGGTCGGCATAGTGCTCGATCGCCGCCGCTGCGCGGTCGAGCGGCCCGTAGGCTGGCACGGCGTCGGGCCCGCGGAGGTTCCGGCACGCGTGCTTGATCTGGCCGCGCAAGTCGATCGCCGCCGCCAGGTGCCGGTTCAGGAGGTCAATGGAGTGCACGTGGAAGGATCGTCCGGACGGCAGGTCGGCTTGCAGCAGCATCGCCGGATCTCCAGTTTTCATGCGGAGTGCGATCAGGTCGGGTGTCGGGTCCGGGCCAGCGCGCACCGGCCGGACCGAAGGTTGCCCGGGCCGGACGATAGCGGCGGGCGTCGTGCCGGGGGGAGGGTCGGAAACTACCCAGGCCTACCCCCTGGCGCCGGGGCGGCGGCGCGACCGCCGGCCCCGCGGGTGGCGCCTTCCGGGGCGCGTTCAGGCGACCGAACGCGCTCCGGCTGCTTTGTTCCCGAGCCGATTCACGCGCCCTGGATTGCTGCGCGATTCCAGTCGGGCGCGATCTGCTCTAGTGCACCTCCAGCGGCGGCGCGGTCACGGGGAGGGGCGATGGCGGGCGGGCGACGCGCCGGTGCCTGGTGGCCTTGCCGCTGTCTCCAGCAGCTGCAGGAACGGCTTGACGATGTCGAGCGGCATCGGGAAGATCACCGTCGAATTCTGGTCCGCGCCGATCTCCGTCAGAGTCTGCAGATAGCGCAGCTGCATCGCGGCCGGAATGATCGAAAGGATCTGGGCGGCATCGACGAGCGTCTGCGCGGCCTGAAACTCGGCCTCGGCATGGATGATCTTGGCGCGCCGATCGCGCTCCGTTTCCGCCTGCTTGGCGATTGCGCGGATCATGTTCTCGGTGAGTTCGACGGTCCGGATCTCGACATTGCTGACCTTGATGCCCCAGGTCTCGGTCTGGCCGTCCAGGATGCTCTGCACGTCGCTGCTCAGCTTCTTGCGTTCCGACAGCATCTCGTCGAGCGCATGCTGACCCAGCACGGCGCGCAGCGTGGTCTGCGCGAGCATGACGGTGGCGGGCAGGAAGGACTGCACCTGGATGATGGCGCGTTCCGGATTGACCACGTTGAAGTAGAGCACCGCATCGACCTTCATCGATACATTGTCGTGCGAAATCACGTCCTGAGTGGGGATCTCGATCACCTGGATGCGCAGATCGACCCGTACCATCTCCTGCACGAAGGGGATCAGCAGCACGAGGCCCGGACCCTTGACCTTCTGGAAGCGGCCGAAGGTGAACACCACCGCCCGCTCGTACTCGCGCAGGATCTTGATGGTTGCCACAACCAGGATGACAGCGGCCAGAACGACAATCGGTACGACGAACATGGAGACGAAATGCATGATGCCCCTCTCTTTGGCGCGCGCAAGGCCATGATCGCCAGGAACAGCAGGTATGGACGATATCAACGGCTGTTGCTCTGCTGCCGCCTGATCCGACATATGCTCATGGCGTTCCTAACCCATGGCCGCAGTCGGGTGCAGCCTCGGAAACTACTCAGGCGCCCTGGCTGCGTCGCTGCGGCGCAGCGACGCCGCAGGATGAAGCTACCGTTCCGGCATTTGACCACCGATCGGATTGTGCGATAACGGCTTCCGCGGGGAACACGCCGTGTGGCGGGCGGATACGATAACGAACGGTATGAACCGCCTCTCCGGCGGCACATCGAGGAAGCTTGTCAGATGCCGCGAAGTCGTTCCCACGGGGCAGGAGCCGCGCCGCCGAAGCCGGCCCGCGGCGCCGCGTCCGTGCCCACAGCACCGGCTGCCGACGGGGATTTCCTGGTGGTCGCCATCGGCGCGTCCGCCGGCGGGCTCGACGCCTGCCGCAAGCTGCTGCGCGCGCTGCCGGCGGGCACCGGCATGGCGTTCATCGCGGTCCAGCATCTCGATCCGAACCACGAAAGCCTGATGGTCGATCTGCTGGCCGGCGACACCTCGATGACGGTGCAGCAGGCGGCAGAGGGGATGCCGATTGCGCGCGAGCATCTGTATGTCATCCCGCCGGGCAGCTACCTCTCGGTCGGCGGCGGTCGCCTGCATCTCTCGCAACCGCAGGTCCGCCACGGCGCGCGCCTGCCATTCGACTACCTGCTGCAGTCATTGGCGACGGACTACGGCACGCGCGCGGTCTGCGTGATCCTGTCCGGAACCGGCGCCGACGGCAGCCTGGGGCTGGCCGCGGTGCGGGAGAGGCAGGGGTTGGTCATCGTGCAGGACCCGGAGGAGGCCGGTTACGACGGGATGCCACGCAGCGCGATCCTGACCGGCGCGGTGGATCTTGTGCTTCCCATCGCCAAGATCCCGGAAGCCCTCGCGGCCTACCGGCGGCGCATGGCCCCGACCTGGACGCGAGCCGGGCCGGAGTTCCCGGCGCAGGAGCACAAGGGCCTGGCCGAAATCGTCGATCTTCTGCGGGTGAAGACCGGGCACGATTTCACGCTCTACAAGCCCGGTACGCTGCAACGCCGGATCGAACGACGCATGGGCATGGCGGGGCTCGCGACCGACGACGCGGCCGGGTATCTTGATCTGTTGCGCCGCGACAAGGGCGAGCGCGATCTTCTCGCCACCGACCTGCTCATCAACGTCACCAGCTTCTTCCGCGACGCGAAGGTGTTCGACCTGCTGGCGAAGCAGATCATCCCCGAGCTGGTGCACCGCCGGTCCGCCGACCAGCTGCTGCGGATCTGGGTCGCCGGATGCAGCACGGGGGAGGAGACCTACTCCCTGGTCATGCTGTTCCGGGAGGCGATCACAGCGTCGAACCTCAACATCAAGCTGCAGGTGTTCGCCTCCGACGTCGATCCGGATGCGGTCGCCACCGCCCGCGAGGGGCTCTATCCGGAGGCGATCGCGGCGGAGGTCTCGGCCGCCCGGCTGTCGCGCTTCTTTGCCCGGGAGGAAGACGGCTACCGGGTCTCACCCGAGCTGCGCTCGGTGGTCGTCTTCACGGTCCAGGACGTGCTGGCGGACCCGCCGTTCTCGCGGCTCGATTTCATCTCCTGCCGGAACCTTCTCATCTACCTGCGTCCGGAGGCGCAGGCCAGGATCATCTCGCTGTTCCATTTCGCGCTGCGCGAGGGCGGCATCCTGCTGCTCGGTAGCTCGGAGACGATCGGTGGTGCGGAGAGCCGCTTCGAGGTGATCTCCAAGCCGGAACGCCTGTATCGGCACATCGGCCGCGCGCGGGTGGGGGAGTTCGGCCTCCTGATGGCGCCGGGTCTCGGCGTGCGGGCGCTGGCACGGGCGGAGCCCGGCCGGATGCCGTCGCGTGAAGCGGTCCTGGCCGAGCTGTGCCGCCGACTGGTGACCGAGACCTACGCGCCGGCCGCCGTGCTGCTCAACCGCGGCTACGAATGCCTGTTCACCCTCGGGCCGATCGATCGCTACCTGCGCGTGGCGGCCGGGGCGCCGACGCACGATGTACTCGCCATGGCCCGGCACGGCCTGCTGACCAAGATCCGTACGGCGATCCAGCAGGCCGTCCAGGCGAATGCGCGCGTCGTCGTGGCCGGCGGGCGCGCCGGACCCGACGGCGACGCGGGTCGCTTCTCGATCGCCGTGCAGCCGGTGCAGAGCGAGGGCGAGGACCTGTTGCTGGTCTGCTTCGTCGATGAGCCGGCGCGAGAGTCACGGTCAGGCCGCCGGCTCGCGCCGGGCGATCGTCGCCAGATCGCCGAACTGGAGCAGGAGCTGGCGGCCACGAGGGTAGAATTGCAAGGCGCCATCCACAATCTGGAAATCGCCGGCGAAGAACAGCGGGTCGCCAACGAGGAGGCGCTGTCGGTCAACGAGGAGTTCCAATCGACCAACGAGGAGCTGCTGACTTCGAAGGAGGAATTGCAGTCGCTCAACGAGGAGCTCACGGCGCTCAATACCCAGTTGCAGGAAACCCTGGAGCGGCAGCGGACCACGTCCAACGACCTGCAGAACATCCTGTACAGCACCGACGTCGCGACGTTGTTTCTCGACGCCGATCTGCATATCCGCTTTTTCACCCCGGCCACCCGCTCGCTGTTCAGCGTCATCCCGACCGATATCGGCCGGCCGCTCGGCGATCTTACGTCGCTGGCGGTCGATGGCGCCTTGTTGAGCGATGCGCGCGCGGTGCTGCGCGGCGATCCGCCGATCGAGCGGGAGATCGCGACCGAGGCGGGGATCTGGTACGTTCGCCGGATTCAGCCCTACCGCACCCAGGACAACGGCGTCGGGGGGATCGTGATCACATTCGCCGACGTCACCGAGCGCAAACGGGTCGCGGACGCGTTGCAGGTCGCCAGGCGGCAGGCGGAGCTGGCGAACGTCGCGAAATCCCGCTTCCTGGCCGCGGCCAGCCACGACCTCCGCCAACCGCTGCAAACCCTGGCGCTGATCCAGGGGCTGCTGGCGCAGACCGTTCAAGGCGAGAAGGCGCGGCAATTGGTGGCGCGGTTCGACGAGACGTTGGGTGCCATCGCCGGCATGCTGAATACGCTGCTCGACATCAACCAGCTCGAAGTCGGCGCGGTGCAGCTGGATATGATCGCTTTCCCCGTCAACGAGTTGCTCGACCGGCTGCTGAGCGAGTTCACGTACCACGCGCAGGCGCGCGGGCTGGCGCTGCGCCTGGTCCGGTGCGGCCTGACGATCCGCAGCGATCCGCGTCTGCTCGGCCAGATGCTCCGCAACCTCCTCGCCAATGCGATGAAATACACGGAGCGCGGCAAGGTCCTGCTCGGCTGCCGCCGCCACGGGGACCGGCTGAGCATCGAGGTCTGGGACACCGGCATCGGCATTCCCGAGGCGGATCTGCCGGCGATCTTCGATGAGTACCATCAGCTCGACAATCCGGCGCGCGAACGGGCCCGCGGTCTCGGACTGGGTCTCGCGATCGTGCAGCGCCTGGGAAACCTGCTGGGTCATCGGGTGCAGGTCCGTTCGCGTCCCGGCAAGGGCTCGATGTTCGCGGTCGAGGTCATGCTGGCACAAGCTGCCGCGCCGACGATCGCAGCGCCGCGATCGCACCGCGCCGAGGATACCGACGACGGCCCGCGGCGCACCGGTGCGATCCTGGTGATCGAGGACGATCCCGAGCTGCGGGACCTGCTGGAGCTTCTCCTGAGCGACGAGGGCCATCACGTGGTGAGCGCGTCGGACGGCGCGGCGGCGCTGGAACTGGTCAGGCGCGGGGCCGCGCGGCCCGATCTGATCCTGGCGGACTACAACCTGCCGGGCGGGATGGACGGGCTGCAGGTCGCCGCCAGGCTGCGCCTGCATCTTCACCGGCAGCTCCCGGTGGTGATCCTGACCGGCGACATCTCGACCGGCACGCTGCGCGATATCGCGCGCGAGGAATGCGTTCAGCTCTACAAACCGGTGAAGTCTTCGGAGCTGGCGGATGTCATCAGGCGTCTGCTGCCGAACGCGCCGGCTGCGTCTGCGGCCAGCCCGGGTCCGCCCGTCATCTTCGTCGTAGACGATGACGGCCAGGTGCGCGCCGGGCTTCGGGAGATGCTTGAGGCGGCGGGCAAGCTGGTCGAGGACTATGCCTCCGCCGAGGCGTTCCTGGCCGCCTATCGGCCTGGCCGCGCGGCTTGCCTGCTGATCGATGCGTACCTGCCGGGAATGAGCGGGCTGCATCTGCTGCACACGCTGCGCGAGACCGGGCACGCGCTGCCGGCCATCATGATCACCGGCAGCAGCGACGTGTCGATGGCGGTACAGGCCATGAAGGCGGGCGCGCTCGATTTCATCGAGAAGCCGGTCGGCCGCCGCGCCCTGCTGGCCGGCGTGGAGCGCGCCTTGGAGCACGCGCAGGACGTAAGCAAGGCGATCGCCTGGCGCGAAGAGGCGGTCACGCATATCGCCGGCCTGACGTCACGCCAGCATCAGATCATGGAGCTGGTGCTCGCCGGCCATCCGAGCAAGAACATCGCCGCCGATCTCGGCATCAGCCAGCGTACGGTCGAGAACCATCGCGCCGAGATCATGAAACGAACCGGCACGAAATCGCTGCCCGCCCTGGCCCGGCTCGCGCTCGCTGCGGCGGTGCCGCAGGAGGCCGCGGATCGGCGCGGGCCCCCCGACGACGCCCGGCCCGGCGCGTCTAGGTAGTTTCCGATCCTCCCACGGGGGGCGGTCGGCCGATAGTCTGAATCGTTCCTCCGGGCCGGACCGCCCGGTCCGCGCATACGCAACGACCATGCGGTGCGACGCGTCGTTGCCGATGTGGAGGCCGAGCCCGCGTCGCCGCCTCGGCGCGCACATCGACGACCCGATCTTCGGTACCGCAGCTCTCGCGAGCCCGTTGGCGAAATACCGGTTTCCTGCCGTCGAGAACCGAGCAGCGGGCGGTCGCCGCGGTCGCCAAGGCGCTTGGCCTGAACGTCTTTCGCGCGGCCGGTGGTTGACGCGGCGGAGGGCGTGGCAGGGCTTCGCCGTTGGCCTTATGCGTGCGACTGCGCCGGGCCGCCCGGGGACCGGTCGGCGCGAACGGCGGCGGCAGCAGCGCAGGCGCGGGCGGCGGCGCCGTCAGATCCCGCAGCCGGGGCAGTTCATCGCGCAGCAGGGCTTCCTTCGCCAGCAGCAGCTCCGCGCCTTCGCTCAGTTCCGGCCGGTGCAGGGTCAGCAGCCGCAGCGCGGTGTCGAACGCGTCCCGGATCAGGTCGCGGACGGCGCAGTCGATCTCGCGTGCGGTCTCCTCGCTGTAGTCGTGCCGCGCCGCCTCCTGCATCGTGCCGAGCAGGCCTGGGCGCCGTGTTTCGTAGGCGATCTGGCCGAGCTTTTCCGACATGCCGAAGCGCGTGACCATGTTGCGCGCGATCTCGGTGGCCTTGTCGATGTCGTCGACCGCGCCGGTCGAGATGTCCTCGAACGTCAGCGCCTCCGCTGCCCGGCCGCCCATCAGGACGGCCATCTTGCTCTTGAGCTCGCCACGATTGAGCAGGAACCGGTCGTCGATCGGCCGCTGCATCGTATAGCCGAGCGCGCTGATGCCGCGCGGAATGATGGAGATTTTGTGGACCGGGTCCATGCCGGGCAGCGCCATCGCCACCAGCGCGTGCCCCATCTCGTGATAGGCGACCACCCGCCGCTCCGACGGGATCAGCAGCCGATTCTTCTTCTCGAGCCCGGCCACGATGCGCTCGAAGGCAATGGTAAAATCGGTCATCGCCACGGCATCGGCATTCCGCCTGGTTGCCTGCAGCGCCGCCTCGTTCACCAGGTTGGCGAGATCGGCGCCGGAGAACCCGGGTGTCAGGGCGGCGATCTGCGCCGGGTCAACATCGGGCGCGAGGGTGACCCGCTTGAGGTGGATCAGCAGCACGGCCACCCGCCCCAGCCGGTCGGGCCGATCGACGAGCACCTGCCGATCCAACCGGCCGGCGCGCAGCAAAGCGGGATCGAGCACTTCCGGACGGTTGGTGGCGCCGATCAGCACGATCCCGGTCTGCGGGTCGAACCCGTCCAGCTCCATCAGCAGTTGGTTCAGCGTCTGCTCCTTCTCGTCGTGGCCGCCGGCGAAGGGGCCGGCGCCGCGGGCTCGGCCGAGCGCGTCCAGCTCGTCGATGAAGATGATGCAGGGGGCGACCTTGCGCGCCTGCTCGAACAGGTCGCGCACCCGCGCCGCGCCGACACCCACGAACATCTCGACGAATTCCGAGCCGCTGATCGAGAAGAACGGCACGCCGGCCTCGCCGGCCACCGCGCGCGCCAGCAGGGTCTTGCCGGTGCCGGGGGGACCGACCAGCAGGATACCCTTGGGAATGCGCGCGCCCAGCCGCGCGTGTTCTTTCGGTTCCTTGAGGAACTCGACGACTTCGGCGAGCTCGTCCTTGGCCTCGTCCACGCCGGCCACGTCGGCGAATTTCACGTTGGTATCTTTCTCGACGAAGATCTTCGCCTTGCTCTTGCCGATCTGCATCAGGCCACCGATCCCCTGCTGGCCGCCGAGGCGTTTGGCCATGAACATCCAGATGGCGAAGAAGGCTGCCGCAGGAACGATCCAGCCCAGGACGTCACCAAGTATGTGGTTCGCCACGACACCGGTGATCGTGACGTGATATTTGCCGAGAAGTTCGGCCGTGGCAGGGGCGACACTTGTGGTCGCGTACCCGGTCGGGCCGTTCGGCAGTATGGTCTTCGGCGTGCCCTCCATGCGGTTCTGGCTGACCGCGACCGCCGCGATCTTGCCGTCCTGAAGGAGTTGGATGAACCGCGTGTAGGACACGTCCTCCGGCCCCTTGCGGGTCAGGAGCAGGCTCTGGATCGCGATGATGGCGGCGAAGGCGGCCAGCGCGTACCAGATATTGAAATGCATCTTCTTGTTCACGCGCCGTCTCCATGCCGGGTATGCAAGCCGGTGAACGTCCCGGCCCCGATGCGCGCCCGGCCATCATCGTGGGATCGGGGTACCTTCTCTCCGGGCCAGCTCCGGTCGGTGTCGATCTCCGGGCTGCCCTTGACCTGTTGCGTGGCCGGTTTCACCTGGAAGTGGTGCCGCACCGGATCCGGCGACCTCAGGGCCGACACTGGCAGCAGGACCTCGCGGTGCCCGAGCCAGGCGCTGTATCGACGGCCAGCCATCGGATCGCCCAGTCGACGTACTCGAAGCGGCGATCGCCGACGGTTCCGAGCCTGCCGTTGCGCGCTTGGATGGCATCGCCCGTGAGTGCCGAGACATCCCACAACATGGTTTGCTTCCTCGCGCCGATATGTTTCATCCGCCGGATGACTGGTGGTGGGTGCGGCAGGGCGACGTGATATCCGACGCCCGGACGGACGGGACCGGGGCTCGGCGCTGCGCCGGAACGCGCGCCGGTCCCGCCCAAGCAGGGTGCCACGGTCAACGAACCCTGTGTGAGCGAGCGGGGCCGGCGTTGGGCGACTCGGAAACGACCCGTCCGGGCATGCGCGCGGGGCGCCGGAGGAACCGAGGTGTGACGCCGGCTCAGGCTCCGCGTGCACCCGTTCCGACCACGGAGCCCGGCATGATCGAGTCGCCCCGAGCCTCGTCTCGATATGCGGAGGGGTATCTTGTCGGGATTATCAATGGGTTCACTTGGCGACACGTGGCGGCGCAGCGGACCATGTCCTGACCTTGGGTGCAGGCGCTTTCGGCGCCACGATGGGCGCTTCGGTCGTCTCTGTTACGGATCCATTCATACGGCGACCCGCTTAATACTCACCGGGCCTCAGCCCGCCAGAGCGAAATCGATGAGCTGGATCGCGTGCGCGCGGTCCCCACCGCCCAGGGCGTGCCGCGCATCCCTGATTCGACCCACCAGAGCACTGTCACTCGGCGTCTTCGTCTGTCCTTGCCCGACCGAACGATCGAGTGCCCGCGTCTCCGCCATCTCCAGCGACTGCTGCGCCTGGCCGGTGTGGCCGGCGACGAGCGCGGCACGGGCGGCCTCCAGATAATCCTGCGGCGTCGCATTTTCACCCATTGCCGGCGACGGCAGCGTGGGCGCGATGTCGGATCGTGTATCCTCAGGCCTGATGTTGCTCGCGTGGTTGGAGAGTGGCAACGACTGACCGGCGCCGGGCTCGTGGCTCGGCCGCGTGCCGGTGGCGGGGTTCGTACCGGATGGCGCCTGCGCCAAGGCCGGCAGCGCGATCATCCCGAGCAACGCAATGGTGGCAAGAGGCACATGGCGCATGGGGGCAAACTCCTTGGAACGGCATGGGATGGGGCGACAGTGAAGGTGGGTGGGCTGCCGCCCGGACGACGTTCTCTGCGCAGTACCCGAAAGATTTCGGTCGGCCCGCAGATCCGGCACGATCAGTCCCGCCGTCGGCTCAGCAGGCCGAGCGACAATCCAACTCCGAGGGCGACCAGCGTCATCGTCAACGGATGACGCCCGCCCCTGGCCTCGAGTGCGTCTCTCGCGGCGCCGACATGGTTCTGCGCGTTGGCGGCGGTGCCTGACAGCATGTCCCTGGCGTCCCCGACGACTTCGAAGACGCGATGGCCAGCCGCCCGCGTCTGGTTTCGCAGCAGCTCGCTCATCGCCGCGGCGAGACGCGCGACGTCTTGCCGCAGGGCGGCCAGATCCGTGGCAAAATCTCCGGCAGTCGGCTCAATGCTCGTGGTCACGGCAGCCTCCGGGATGAAAAGACCCGCGGTCGTGTCGTGCCGGCGGGTTCAGCGTGCCGCGTGCTTGGTCGGTTGGTCGCGGTGGTCGGCTCCACCCTCGGCAACTTGCATTCAGGATGATCGTCGCCGGAGCATCGGGCTAGACTCGGAATTTACGCAGGTTCGACGTTCCTCGTCGCGCTGTCCGGTGGTCTGCACCCGTTCGTCGATCTCGCCGCACAGACGGGAGAGCTGGCTCTTGCTGATCCCGCCATGCCCATGACCTTTGACCCGCTCGTCCACTGAGCGGGTGGAGACGTCCCGGAGATGGGCCTCGTGGATCACCGCCGTCAGGGTCTTCTCGGCCATCCGCCGCGGCTCCGGGCAGGCGGGGAGGTATCTACCTTGGCGGAGCTTCGGGATGCGGAGTTCGACCGTGCCGGCGCGGATCTGCCAGTCACGGTCGCGGTTGCCGTTGCGCTGGTTGCGGCGCTCGGTCCCGCGTTCGTCGCGGACGGCGCCGCATCGCTCCTCGGTCTCGAGCGCCTTCAGCCGTTCGGCGGCAAAGCCGGTCGTCTCTCGCAGGAGGCCAGCGACCGTGCCCTATTCGAGAAGTTCACGCGGCGCGATCTTGTCAGCGGTCATCGTGGCGGCCTTGGGTCAGAGTGGCGTCTTGCAACCTACCCCTGCCCGGAGTCACGACGGTGGCCACCGCTATGGATAAGTGGCCCGCCTACGCCAAACTCTAGACGGTCGCTCCGGCGGGCCACTTACCCACAGCGCCCCCCCCGGGGGGACACGACCTCTGTCGGCCGGTCTCGTGCGCTCCGCGCGACGGGTCATAGTGCTATGGCGAACCCATAGTGCTCATCATCGTCGATCGTGGCACGCCACGCCGGAACAACCCGCGCACGCCGGAACCCGCCGCTCTCCCGCCCGCGGCGGCGGCGCGGGGGCGGGGAGCCCGGTGAACGGCGGCGACATCACCCCATGCGGTCATGACGTTCAAATCGGTCCATATCCGCATCCTTCGGCACGCGTCGACATCTAGGTAATCTTGAGACGGCGAAAAACCGGAGCCTTCACGAAATCCAGGACGAAGGCGAAGGTCACTGCCGCGCCAAGCAGGCCGGCCACGACCAATACCGGCAACGGCGCCATGGCAATGCCGCCGACGGCAAGTACCGCGGCGATCAGTACATCCGCGACAGATGACAAGGCGAGCCACAGGCTCGGGCGGGAACTCCATAAATGCCGGCGTTCCCGCACCGCATAGATCGTCGCCTGGCTTCCGAAGACCATGGAGACGAAGACCAGGGTTCTCAGCGTCCCGGTTCCGAGCTGCATGCCGAATTTACCGATCGCCAGGATGCCGGTGCAGAAAGCCAGCAGACAGACCCCCAGCATCACGCCGGCCACGGTCAGGCGGCCGATGTTCCAGGCATTCGGCATCGGCGAGGGTCGGACATTGTCTGTCGTCAACGACATCGCGAGGAAGTCCCCGGCGATCAGCAGAATCACCATCAGCAGCGGGGTCAGGACCGCGTGCCCCGTCATGCTCAGCCCGACGATCAGGAGGAGCACCGTCACGATCTTCTTGAGGATCGAATTCAGGGTATACGTCAGGATGCGCTGGAAGGTGAGGCGCCCTTCCCGTACCGCGGCAACGATGCCGGCCAGTCCGGGACTGGTCAGCACCATGCCGGCCGCCGACTTGGCGACGTCGGTTGCCGTCGAGACCGCGATGCCGATCTGCGCCTGGCGCAGCGCCGGCGCGTCGTTGGCGCCGTCGCCGCACATGCCGACGACGTGGCCGCCCTTCTGAAACGCCTTGACGAGCTTGTATTTGTCCTCCGGAAGAACCCCGGCGAACACCGCGAACGTCTCGGGATGCACCGCGTCCGGAATCGGTCCCGGCGGACAGACCGCGCCATCGATCCCGACCGCGTGCGCAACGATGCCCGCCGTCACCGGCGCGTCGCCCGTCACCATCACGGTGCGCACGCCCAGCTCACGCAATTCGCTGACCAAACCGGCCGAATCCGTGCGCGGCGGGTCGCTCAGTGCGATGAGGCCAGCGAGCGTCATCGCCGCCGGCGGTCCGGCGGCGACCGCCAGCACCCTGAACCCCTGCCCCTCGAGTTCGTGCGCCGCCGCCGTGGCGGCCGGCGATCCGTGGGCGAGGCCGGTGACCACGGCAAAGGCGCCCTTCACGATCCGTTGCGTGCCGCCACCCGGGGCCGCGACCGTCGCCTCGGACATCTTCGTCGCCGGATCGAACGGCGTGAACGTGACCATCTGCGGCGCAGCCGCAGCGTTCCCGCCTTTGGCGGCCGCACGGATGGCTGCATCGACCGGGTCCTGCCCGCCTTCCGAGCTGGCGAGCCCGGCCAGCATCAGAACATGCGCATCGTCGAAGTCCGGCATCGGCCGAACCGCCGTCACCGTCAGTTCGTTGCGTGTCAACGTGCCCGTCTTGTCGGCGCACAGGACATCCATCGATGCCGCTTCGTCCACCGCGGAAAGACGGGTCGGAAGCACGCCCTCCCGCGCCAGGGCGCGCGCGCCGAGCGCCGCGGCAAGGGTGAAGGTGGCCGGCAGCGCGACCGGAATTGATGCCAGCACCGCCGTCAGAATGAGGGGAACCATCTCCCTGAGCGGCAGGTGGAGGACATACGCGTATGCCAGCAGCATCAGGATGACCGCACCGCTGAAACCGCCGAGATTGCGCACGATGCGCAGAACCGCCTTCTGCTGCGAACTGACGACATGGGCGGTGCGCACCAGCTCGGCGGTGCGGCCGAATTTGGTGTGCGCGCCCGTCGCCGTGACCTGCGCGACCGCCTCGCCGCGGCGCACCAGCGCCCCGGCATAGGTCTGCACCCCCGTGCCGGCTTCGATGGGCACCGACTCGCCGGTGAGCATGGATTGGTCGAGCAGAATTTCGCCGCCGGTAAGCTGCACATCCGCAGCGGCCACGCCGCCGAGCGAAAGCTTCACCACGTCGCCCGGCACCAGTTCGGCCGCCGGTACGGTTTTCCATGCGCCGTCACGCAGGACGGACGCATTCAGTGCCAGCCGCGATTTCAGCGCCGCCAGGGTTGCCTGGGCACGGCTCTCCTGGAACAGCCCGAGCGCCGCGTTGAACACCAGCAGACCGGCGATGATCACGGCCTCGGTGTCGTCGCCGAGCGCGACCTGGAGCATGATCGCAGCTTCCAGCATCCACGGCACCGGCGCCCAGAATTTTGCCAGCGCCATGCGCAGCGGATGCAGCTTCGTATCCGGCATCGCGTTCGGGCCGAATTTGGCCAGGCGGCTGCGCGCCTCCTCGCTCGTCAGGCCGCCCGGGGCGGCAGCCTTCGCGGCTGCCACCGGTCCTGCGGAACCGGTACCTGACAGGCGGTGGCGGAGTTGTGACGGCCATGTTCTCTCCTGCACCCTACGACGCGCTGCCGTTTTTCTGGCTTCAGGATACCATATGGATGGGCGCGCTCGTCGTGGCGGTCCTTATTCCTACGCTCTTATTGCGAACCCTGTCGGTGAGCGGCCAGACAGAAGAAGGATTCAACGCAAATGCGCGCAGACGGGCGCAGATACACGCAAATGGGCCGAGCGGAACGGCCCGCCGGCGGCACAGGCCCGCGGCAGCAACATACGCCGTCGTGCGGAATTGCGGTGGGATCGCGGAAGCTGCACGCTGCATCCGCGTGTATTTGCGCCCATCTGCGTTCGACCTGCCTTGCTTCCTGGCGAGGCCACGGGGCGCCGGCCGCCGTATTCGGCCCGCCGCCGCCGAAGCCAACGCCCCCAGCCTGCAACAGACTTCGCGATAAGCGTGTATTCTTACGATGGAACGGCGGAAAAACCAGCTCGTGGGCCAGCGCGAGCGGTTGATCCTCGAGCGTACTATTATGAACGATCAGAAGTCCGCCAAGATGATTTCCCTGCTCGAAGAATATCGGCATGACAATCCGACAACGATGGACAGAATTGACAACGAATCGAGTGCCATGTCGATTCGTCCGATCATCGGACCGTCATGGTCGCAATAAAAGAGACGTGAGTGGCCGGTAAATTCCGGCGACGCGCGGACGTCGTCGATCTGCGGTTCGACAAGGGAGTCATTGTCGCGCAGCCATTCCGCGGCCAGTGTGATCGCGCCGCCCGCATCGACCGCCGGGGCGATGGCGCGATGCGACGCCAGCAGCACCGCGGCGGCGAGGCCGCACGCATGCTGTGCGACACTGGTCGGCTGCGCGCGAATCGCGCACCCCCGCCGCAGCGCCCATGTCGGCGAATGGCCGGCACCGGCGGTCACCGGGACGACGCTGGTGCGGATCGGGGCGGTCGTGGCCCTCGCGGAACGCGGCGAACCGGCACGGCTGAGGGCGTGAGGGGGCAGCTGGCTGGTCACCGCGGCAGGCAAGGCCAGGCGGACGCGCCCCGTGGCGTTGCTTGCCGCTACAGCAGGAAGACCGCCATCAGGATCAGCAGCACGACGAGGAAGATGACCGCGCCGACGGTGAAGTGGGTCCAGGCGTGCCAGAACCGCTCCCGATCGGCGAAGAATTCCTCCGGGGTTTCGTGGCCGGGGACGGTGATCGGATGTTGCGCCATGACTGCCCTCGCTCGGTGTGACGCCGGGCCGAACAGCCGGCACGCCGTTTCTATGGCAGCGGCTCGGGCTCCGGCAAGGGGTTGCGCAGCGCCGCGCCTGCCGGCGGCGCGCGGCCCACGGTTCCGGCGGCCAGGTGGCGCAGGGCAGAGGGGTACAAGATGTGTTCCTGTTCCAGGACCCGAGCGGCGAGGCGCGCTTCGGTATCGTCCGCCAGCACCGGCACGGCGGCCTGGGCGAGGATCGGGCCTTCGTCCACGGCCTCGGTGACGAGATGCACCGTACATCCGTGCAGCTTCACCCCGGCCGCGAGCGCGCGGGCGTGGGTGTCGAGGCCGGGGAACGCCGGCAGCAGGCTCGGGTGGATGTTCAGCATCCGGCCGTCCCAGGCGTGCACCAGGAACGGCGTCAGGCGGCGCAGGTAGCCGGCGAGGCAGACGAATTCGATGCCCGCGGCGCGCAGGGCCGCATCGATCGCCGCCTCGTGGGCCGCGCGGTCGGCTCCGAACGGGCGATGGTCGATGGCGCGCGCCGGCACGCCGGCCGCGGCGGCATGGGCCAGGCCCGGCGCGTCGGGGCGGTTGGAAAGCACGAGCGCGATCTCGGCCGGGTAGCCGGGCTCGCGCGCCGCAGCCAGCAGGGCGATGAGATTGGAGCCGCGCCCGCTGATGAGCACCGCGACCCGTCGCCTCACCGCGGCCAGCCCGCCGGCAGGTCGAGCCGCACGTCCGGGACGGCGTTCGCCACCGCGGCCTCGATGACACCGAGGCGGAAGACCGTCTCCCCCTGCCCCTCCAGCAGCGCCGTCGCCGCATCGACGTCGGGGGTGGCGACGACCAGCGCCATGCCGATGCCGCAGTTGAACACCCGCAGCATCTCCCCGGGCGCGATGTTGCCGGTGGCGGCGAGCCAGCGGAACACCGGCGGCACCGGCCAGTCGGGGCGCAACGCGGCGCTGGTGCCGGCGGGCAGCACCCGCGGCAGGTTGCCCGGCAGACCGCCGCCGGTGATATGCGCCGCCGCCTTCAGCAGCCCGGCGCGGTGCAGCGCCAGCAGCGCACGGACGTAGATCCGGGTCGGCGTCAGCAGCGCCCGGCCGAGGCTTTCCCCGGTCCCGAACGGCGCCGCATCGGCCCAGCCGAGGCCGCTCGCCGCCACCACCCGGCGGACCAGGGAGAAGCCGTTGGAATGCACGCCGGCGGCGGCAAGTCCCAGCACCACGTCGCCCGGCGCGACGTTGCGCGGCAGCAGCCGGCCGCGCTCGGCGGCGCCGACGGCGAAGCCGGCGAGATCGTAGTCCCCGCCCGTGTACATGCCCGGCATCTCGGCGGTCTCGCCGCCCACCAGGGCGCAGCCGGCCTCCCGGCAGCCGGCGGCGATGCCGGCGATCACCGCGCGCGCCTGCGCCACGTCGAGCCGGCCGGTGGCGAAATAATCGAGGAAGAACAGCGGCTCGGCGCCCTGCACGATGAGGTCGTTCACGCACATGGCGACGAGGTCGATGCCGACCTGGTCGTGCAGTCCGGCCTCGATGGCGATGCGCAGCTTGGTGCCGACGCCGTCGGTGGTGGCGACCAGCACCGGATCGGCGAAGCCGGCGGCGCGCGGATCGAACAGGGCGCCGAAGCCGCCGATCCCGCCCAGTGCGCCGGCCCGGGCGGTCCCGCGGGCGAGCGGGGCGATGGCGGCGACGAGCGCCTCGCCGGCGTCGATATCGACCCCGGCGGCGCGGTAGTCGAGCGGGGCGGTCGAAGCGGGGATGGGATCGCCACTGGTCATGCGGGGTCTCGATCGGCTAGGGCTGGCAGACGAGGGCGGGCACGCGAACTCATGCCCCCCGCGCGACGGGCCGGCTTGTGCCGGGGAGATGCGGGTGACGAGAACAGGCAGGACGGCGGCCAGGGCGGCGGACGCGACCCCGGCGGACACAACCATAGCCGGCTATGGGGCGCAACGGCGCCGCGGCGCGGCCGGGGGGCAGCGGCATGCCTGACGGCTCCCCCGACGTCGGGCAGGCGACATCGGACGCACTGCTCACCTTGCCCAACCTCATCACCTTCGCGCGGCTGTGCGCCGTGCCGCTGGCGGTCTGGCTGGTGATCGACCACCGGCCGGGGAGCGCCTTCGCGCTGTTCCTCGCCGCAGGCATTTCGGACGCGATCGACGGCTGGCTGGCGCGGCGGATGGGCGGGCCGAACTCGGTGGGCGCGCTGCTCGATCCGGTGGCGGACAAGGCGCTGCTCGTCACCATGTATGTCACCCTGGCGGCGGTGGGCGAGGTGCCGGTCTGGCTGGCGATCCTGGTCGTATTCCGCGACCTCGTGATCGTGGGCGGGGTGATCGTGCTGGGGCTGCTCGGCCGGGCGGTGGTGATCCGGCCGCTGTTCGTCTCGAAGGTGAATACCACGGTGCAGATCGGGCTGGTGGCGCTGACGTTGTTCGTGGCCGGGTTCGGTGCCCGCGGCCCGGCGGTCGCGGACGGGCTGGCGCTGCTGACCTGGGCGGTGGGAGCGAGCACGCTCGCTTCCGGCGGCGCCTATGTCTGGCGAGCGGTGCGGCGGCCATGACCGATCCACTGCTGCCTCCGGACCGGCCGGTCGGGCGCAGCAGGCGGCGCGGTACCGCGCCGCCGTCCGCGGGCTCGGCCGGATTGCGGTTGCTGGGCGTGCTCACGCGGAGCGGCGGGACGTCCGGGACCGGAACGGTGCCGCCTGGCACGCTCCCACCCGGAACGCCGTCACCTGGAGCGCCGCCGCCCGGTGCCTTCCCGGGCGCTTTCCCTTCTGGGGCGTTCCCCGGGGGTGCTTTCCCTGGGGATGCTTTCCCTGGGGGTGCTTTCCCGCCGGACGCTGCTGCCGCCGGTGCGCCGCCGGCCGGATCGGACCCGCTGCCGCCCGCCGGACCACCGCCCGGACCGGCCGCCCCGTTTTCCCCGGCCCCGCCGGCCGAGCCGTTCGCCGCGCCGCCGTCGGAGCTGCCCCTGCCGCCGCCGGGCACGCGCAGCCAGCGTATCCTGCTCGCGATCGGGCTGGTCGTGCTGGGCTGGCTGGTGCTGCGGCTGTTCGCCGGGGTGCTGGCGCCGTTCGTGACGGCGGCGGTGATCGCCTATGCGCTCGATCCGCCGGCCACGCGGCTCACCCGGCTCGGGCTGCCGCGCGGGGTGGCGGCGCTGGTGATGGTGCTCGCGCTGCTCGCCTGCGTGCTGCTGTTCGCGCTGCTGCTGTATCCGCTGATCCTCTCGCAGGTGGGGCTGCTGATCGGGCGGGTGCCGCAATACGCACAGGACGTGCAGGTGTGGGCCAGCCATCTCGTGACGGAAATGCAGCAGCGCCTCGGGCCTGACGCGGTGAATTCCAAGCTGCGCGACCTCGTCAGCAGCCAGGCGGGGACGATGCTGTCCTTCGTCGCCTCCACCGTGACGGGGCTCATCACCGGCGGCTTCGCGCTGTTCAACGTGCTGACCCTTGTGGTGGTGACGCCGGTGGTGGCGTTCTACCTGCTGCGCGACTGGCCGCGCATGGTGGCGATGGTCGACGGGTGGCTGCCGCTGCGCGCGCGCACCACGATCCGCGCGCAGGCGCGCGAGATCGACCGCATCCTGTCGGCCTGGGTGCGCGGGCAGGCGCTGTGCTGCGTGATCCTCGGTTTGTATTACGCGGCGGCGCTGACCCTGGCGGGGCTCGACCTTGGGCTGATCGTCGGGATGTCGGCGGGCGTGCTGTCGTTCATCCCGTATGTCGGGTCGATCGCCGGGGGCGTGGCGGCGATCGGGCTCGCTCTGGCGCAGTTCCCGACCTGGTCCGGGGTGATCCGCATCGGCGCGGTGCTGGTGGTAGGGCAGATCCTGGAGAACTACCTGATCTATCCGCGCTTCCTCGGCGACCGGGTGGAGCTGCCGGCGGTGTGGGTGATCTTCGCGCTGTTCGCCGGCGGGGCGGCGTTCGGGTTCCTGGGCGTGATGCTGGCGGTGCCGGTGGCGGCGACGATCGGGGTGCTGGCACGGTTCTGGCTGCGGCGGTACCTGCACAGCGGGCTGTACCTGGACCCGCCGGGGGGGTGAGCGTGACGAGCGAAGCGACCGCCCGCGCCCCGCTTTGACGCGCCCGGCCGCCCGCGCCAGCATGCTGGCAAACACCGCCCGGCACGCTGAGGGAGAACGCCACCGCCATGACCGCCCCGCCCCGCATCGCCGCCGAGGACTATCTGGACGCGCTCGCCGCCCAGGGGATCGAGCACCTGTTCTGCAACCCCGGCACAGACTTCGCCCCCATCGTCGAAGCCTTCGCCCGCGCCGCGCACACCAACCGCGCTGTGCCGAAGCCGATGGTGATCCCGCACGAGAACGCCGCCGTTGCCATGGCGCACGGCTACACCATGGTGACCGGCCGGCCGCAGGCGGTGATGACGCACACCAACGTCGGCACCGCCAACGCCATCAACGCACTGATCGACGCCGCGCGCGACCGCATCCCCATGCTGCTCACCTCGGGGCGCACGCCGGTGATGGAATCCGGACCGTCCGGGGCGCGCAACGTCTACATCCACTGGGCGCAGGAGATGTTCGACCAGGCCGGCATGCTGCGCGAGGTGGTCAAGTGGGACTACGAACTGCGCCGGCCCGATCAGATCGCCGATGTGGTGGCGCGCGGGATGGAGCTGGCGACCGCCTCACCCGCCGGCCCCGTCTATCTCAGCCTGCCGCGCGAGGTGCTGGGCGCGGCGGTGGAAGCCCCCGGCGTCGCGCCGCCCCCTCCCCGCGCCCGCCCGGCCGCGCCCGCGCCCGGCGCCGAGGACGTGGCGCGGCTGGCGGAGTGGATCGCGGGCGCGCGGATGCCGCTGATCATCACCGGCTCGCTCGGGCGCGATCCGCGCGAGAACACCGCGTTGGCGCTGCTGGCGGAACGATTCGCGCTGCCGGTGGTGCCGTTCAATCCGCGCTACCACGCGCTGTCGAGCCGGCATCCGATGTACCAGGGCGGCGATCCCGGCCCGCTGCTCGCCGAGGCGGACCTGGTGCTGGTCTGGGAAACCGATGTGCCCTGGTATCCGGATACCCATCGGTTGGCCGCCGGCGCCCGGATCGTGCAGATCGGCGAGGATCCGCTCTATGCGCGCTATCCGATGCGCAGCTTCCCCTCCGACCTGACCCTGCGCTGCGCCAGTCTACCGTTGCTGGAGGCGCTGGCGCCGGCACTGGCCGCGCGCGCGCCGGACGTGACGGCCCGGCAGGGCGCGCTCGCCGCCCGGTCGGAGGCGCTGCGGGCAGGCTGGGCGGAGGAGGCGGCCCGCGACGGGGCAGGCGCACTCTGCACCATGACCTGGCTCAACCATTGCCTGCGCGGGATCGTGGATGCGGACACGATCGTGGTCAGCGAGTATTCGTTCCGCCAGGATCATTGCCCGCTCGACGCGCCCGGCAGTCTGTTCGGGCTGAGCCCGGCGGGCGGGTTGGGCTGGGGGCTGGGCGCAGCGCTCGGCGCCAGGCTGGCGGCGCCGGAAAAACTGGTGATCGCGGTGCTGGGCGACGGGGCCTACATGTTCGCCAACCCGACCGCGTGCCATTTCGTGGGCGCGGCGCACAAGCTGCCCGTGCTGACGGTGATCTATAACAACAGCCTGTACGGCGCGGTGCGGCGATCGACGTTGGACATGTACCCGGACAGCACGGCGGCGGCGGAGGACGGGCGGCGGCTTGCCGAACTCGGCCCCAGCCCGGCGTACGAGCTTGTGGTGGAAGCGCATGGCGGGCATGGCGAGCGAGTCGCGCACCCGGCCGAGCTGCCGGCCGCGCTGGCGCGCGCCGCCGCGGCGGTGCGAGCGGGGCGGCAGGCGGTGGTGAACGTGCTGTGCCCCGGCGGGATGTCGGGGGGAATGAGCGAGCGGCGCACCGGCTAGGGCGGCTGCCCTAGCTGCGTTCGGAGTGCGGATGGTCTCCGATGCCACCCGCGGGGCGGCAGACGCGGCGCCCCCTACTCCCCACCCAGCGCCGCCTCCACGGTCCGCACCGCCTGCAGCGGCAGCGCCGCGCGCCCGACCACCTGGCCGCCGACGCACGCGAGCCAGTCCGCCCCGTCCGGCGGCGGCGGGCGCAACTCCACCACCTTGGCGTCCTGATCCAGCGCGACCGCGCGGTACTGCCGCCAGTTGAACCAGAGCGGCCCTTCCAGACGCACCACCCGGGCGATCGCCTCGCCCGCGTCGTCCAGGCCGATCCATTCCAGGGCGCGGGCCAGGCCCGCCCCTTGATCCGTGCGCCCCCGCGTCCAGTGCAGCCGGGGCGCGGGCATCTAGGCGCCCACCGTCATGCCAACACCGCCATGGCCGCGCCCCGCCCCATCAGGCGCTTTTCGCCATGATCTCGTCGGCGATGTTGCGCGGCACGGGATCGTAGTGGTGGAACTGCATGGTGAAGCTGGCGCGCCCCTTGGTCATGCTGCGAAGGTCGGAAATGTAGCCGAACATCTCCTTCAGCGGAATATGGGCGCGCACGATGATGGTGGAGCCGGAGCTGTCCTGGTTCTGGATCATGCCGCGGCGGCGATTGAGGTCGCCCACCACGTCGCCCACGTGATCCTGCGGCGTGGTCACTTCCACGTCCATGATCGGTTCCAGGATGATCGGACCGGCCTTCTTCATGCCGTCGCGGAAGCAGGCCTTGGCGGCGATTTCGAACGCCAGCGCCGAGCTGTCGACGTCGTGGTATTTGCCGTCGACCAGGCTGTATTTGAAATCGACCGTGGGGAAGCCGGCGAGCACGCCGGTTTCCGCTTGCACCCGGATGCCCTTTTCCACCGCCGGGATGTATTCGCGCGGCACCGACCCGCCGGTCACCGCGTTCTCAAACACGACGCCGCCGTTGCGCTCCATCGGCTCGAAGGTGATCTTCACCTCGGCATACTGGCCCGAACCGCCGGTCTGCTTCTTGTGGGTGTAGGTCTCGGTGTGCGCGCGGGTGATGGTCTCGCGATACGCCACCTGCGGCGCGCCGATATTGGCTTCCACGCCGTATTCGCGCCGCAGCCGGTCGATGATGATCTCCAGATGCAGCTCGCCCATGCCGGACAGGATGGTCTGGCCGGATTCCTGGTCGGTGCGCAGGCGCAAGGACGGGTCCTCGCCGGCCAGCTTCTGCAGGCCGAGCGACATCTTCTCGATCGATTCCTTGGTCTTGGGCTCGACCGAGATGTCGATCACCGGCACCGGGAAGGCCATCCGTTCCAGCACCACCGGATCGGATGCCGCGGCCAGGGTATCGCCGGTCACGGTGTCCTTGAGGCCGACGAAGGCGGCGATGTCGCCGGCGGAGACTTCCTTGATCTCGGCGCGCTTGTCGGCGTGCATCTGGAACATCCGCCCGATGCGCTCGCGATGGTCCTTGGTCGTGTTCAGCACCGTGTCGCCCGACTTCAAGGTGCCGGCATAGACGCGCACGAAGGTGAGCGTGCCGTATTTGTCGTTGATGATCTTGAAGGCGAGGCCGGCGAACGGCGCATCCGGATCGGCCTTGATGCGACGGCGGTTGGAATGCTCGCCATCCTCCTCGCCCTCGCCGGCGGCGACGGAGATGCCGGGGACATCGATCGGCGACGGCAGGTAGTCGATCACCGCGTCGAGCAACGGCTGCACGCCCTTGTTCTTGAACGCGGTGCCGCACAGCACCGGGCGGAAGGCGCCGGAGATGGTGCCCGCCTTGATGCAGCGCTTGAGCGTGGCTTCCGCCACGTCCCCGTGCTCGAAATACTCCTCCATCGCCGCGTCATCGACCGAGAGCGCGGTGTCGAGCAGGATCTGGCGGTATTCCTTCGCCTGGTCGAGCAGGTCGGGGGGGATTTCCTCGTCGTGGAACTTGGCGCCGAGCTCGCCGCCTTCCCACACGATCGCCTTCATGCGCACGAGGTCGACGACGCCGATGAACTTGTCCTCGATCCCGATCGGGAGCTGCAGGGCCAGCGCGACGATGTCGAGCTTTTCCTTCAACGTCGCAAACGCGCGGAAGAAATCCGCGCCGGTGCGATCGAGCTTGTTGATGAAGATGATGCGCGGGACGTTGTAGCGGTCGGCGAGCCGCCAGTTGGTTTCCGATTGCGGCTGCACGCCGGCCACGCCCTCGATGATGAACACCGCGCCGTCGAGCACGCGCAAGCTGCGGTTCACCTCGATGTTGAAATCGATGTGGCCGGGCGTGTCGATGATGTTGATGCGGTGGTCCTTCCACTCGCATGTCACCGCGGCGGAGGTGATGGTGATCCCCCGCTCCCGCTCCTGCTCCATGTAATCGGTCGTGGTGTTGCCGTCATGCACCTCCCCGATCCGGTGCGACACCCCGGTGTAGTACAGGATGCGCTCGGTCGTGGTGGTCTTGCCCGCGTCGATATGCGCGGTGATGCCGATGTTGCGAAGGCGGGCGAGGTCGGTGGCGGCCATTGTGGTGGGTCTCCATACCACGACGGGCGCGGCAAGGCCCCCGCCTGGAAGGGGGGGCTTGAGCGCGCCCGTGGTGTCCGGCCGTGCGGCGGCCGATCATCTGAACTGGCGCTCATGTGCGACAGCGGGACCGGTTTTGCAAGGGCTCGTTAATCCCACTGGGGCTCATTAACCCCGCCGGGCTTGGCTGCGGCGACGGTGTTGCCATTCGTCACCGTCGGAGACGCGCGCATCCCTTAAGGTCGGGACATGGACACGGCTTCAGTGCAGGCATTCACGCGCTTCGGGCTGGGTCGGCGGGGCGACGAACCCGCCTCGGCCGATCCGCGCGCCTGGGTGCTGGACCAGGTCGCCGGCTACGCGCCGACGGCAGCCTCCCCCGCGCCGGCACCCGCGCCCACCACGGCAGACGCGCTTGCGGCGCTGCGGGCGGACCGGCGCGACAAGCCGAAGCCGGCGGACTCGCGCACCCGTGCGCTGTTCCTGCGTGACTCGCATGATTTCCTGACCTACGCGCTGACGACGGACCTGCCGGTGCGGGAGCGGCTTACCTGGTTCTGGGCCAACCACTTCACCGTCTCCCTGCGCCAGGGGCCGGTCGCCGGGCTGGTCGGGCCGTTCATCGCCGAGGCGATCCGCCCGCACGTCACCGGCCGCTTCCAGGACATGCTGGACGCGGTGATGCGCCATCCGGCGATGCTGCTCTATCTCAACAACGCCTTCTCGATCGGGCCCGACAGCCCGGCGGGGCGGCGCACCGGGCGCGGGCTGAACGAGAACCTGGCGCGCGAAAGCCTGGAGCTGCACACCGTCGGGCTCGCCGCGGGCTTCACCCAGGCGGACGTGACCTCCTACGCCGCCATCCTGACCGGCTGGTCGATCGACCTGCGCGCCGACCCGCCCGGGTTCAAATTCCGACCCTTCGCCCACGAACCCGGATGGCAGACCCTGCTCGGCCGCCGCTTTCCGCCGGGGGAGGCGGGCGGGATCGCGGCGCTCGCGTTTCTTGCCAACCATCCCGCCACGCACGCGCATCTGGCGCGCCAGCTCGTGCGCCATTTCGTGGCCGACGAGCCGCAAGCGGCGGATGTGGCGCGCGTCGCCG
This sequence comes from uncultured Pseudomonadota bacterium, assembly GCA_963832525.1. Lineage (GTDB taxonomy): Bacteria > Pseudomonadota > Alphaproteobacteria > Acetobacterales > Acetobacteraceae > JAJZVS01. The sequence continues at coordinate 1,874,102 of CAWHUC010000004.1, read as the reverse complement.
GCGTGCTGGCGGCGAGCGGGGGCGATCTCGGCGCCGCGACCGCGGCGGTGGTCGCCCTGCCGGGGGCCTGGCAGGCGGGGACCAAGCTGCGCACGCCGCTCGACCTGCTGGTGGGGAGCCTGCGCGCGCTCGATGTGACCACGGCGCCGAAACCGTCGCTCTACGTGCTGCGCCTGCTCGGCCAGCCGCTGTGGGCGGCGCCGCAGCCGAACGGCTGGGGCGACCGCGCCGCCGACTGGGCGGCGCCGGAGGCGATGCTGCGCCGGGTCGATTTCGCCTACGCGCTGGCCGGACGTCTCCCCCGCCCGGCCGCGGCGGTGGCGGACGCCGCGCTCGGGCCGCGGCTGCGCCCGGCGACGCGAACCGCGCTGGCGCGCGCCGGATCGCGGCGGGACGCGCTGGCGCTGCTGCTCTCCTCCCCCGAATTCCAGAGGCGCTGACCATGCCGCTCACCCGCCGCGCGACGGTGCTGGGACTGGGGGCCGTAGCCGGGCTCGGCCGCGCGCGGCTCGCGCTGGGGGCGCCCGCCGCCGGGGCGCAGCGGCTGGTGGTGGTGATCCTGCGCGGGGCGATGGACGGGCTGTCGGCGGTGGTGCCGTACGGGGATGCCGGGCTCGCCGCGCTGCGCGCGCCGCTGGTGCCGCCAGGGCCAGGCGGGACGCCGGGCCCAAGGGGCGAAGGCGACGGCGGGCTCGGCGACCTCGGCGGGTTCTACGGGCTGCACCCGGCGCTGCGGCAGTCGCTGGCGCTCTATCGCGCCGGGGAGCTGCTGGCGGTGCATGCGGTGGCGGGACCCTGGCGGGTGCGCAGCCATTTCGAGGCGCAGGACGACCTGGAATGCGGCGCCGACCGGCGCCTCGACAGCGGCTGGTTGAACCGGGTGGTGGCCCACCTGGTGCCCCCGGTGCCGGCGCCGGTCGCGGGCGAGGCGATGGCGGTCGGGGTCGACATCCCGCTGCTGCTGCGCGGGGCCGCGCGGGTCGGAAGCTGGGCGCCGGCCGGGTTCGGCAAGGTCTCGCCCGATCTCTACGACCGCGCCGCGGCGCTGGCCGTCGCCGATCCGGTGATCGGGCCGGCGCTCGCCGAGGGCCTGCGCGAACAGGGGTTCACCGATGCGGCGCTGGCCGGACGGGGGCGGCCGGCGGCGGGCGGGACGGAGCACGGGTTCACCGCGCTGGCCGCGGCGGCCGGGACCCTGCTCGCGCGCGCGGACGGGCCGCGCATCGCGGCATTGGAACTCGACGGCTGGGACACGCATGTCGCCCAGGTACCGCGGCTGCACTACATGCTGGCGACGTTGGATGCGGGGCTGGCGGCGCTGAAGGCGGCGCTCGGGCCGGAATGGCGGCGCACGGCCGTGCTGGCGATGACCGAGTTCGGGCGCACGGCACGGGTGAACGGCACCCAAGGGACCGACCACGGAACGGCGACGGTCGCGTTCCTCGCCGGCGGGGCGGTGGCCGGCGGGCGGGTGGTGGCGGACTGGCCGGGGCTGCGGCCCGGACAGTTGTTCCAGAACCGCGACCTGGCGCCGACCACCGATCTGCGGGCGGTGGCGAAGGGCGTGCTGGCGGGGCACCTGGGGCTGGACGCGCCGATCCTGGACGCGGTGTTTCCGGGCAGCGCCGGCGTGGGCGCGATGGCCGGACTGATGCGCGGCTGATACGGCGGAGAGCCATTCTCGTTTTGCCAGCCAGGGCACGCATGACCCGGGCGCGCTGCAGAAAGCAGAATTCCACCACGGAGGCACGGAGGCACGGAGAAGGCCGACGCACGCCGCCGATGCCGCCGAACCCGGCTTCTTCTCCGTGCCTCCGTGCCTCCGTGGTGGAATCTGCTTTTATGTTCCACCCGCCTCTTCGCCGGCAAAATGAGAATTATTGCTGTACGGCGGGGCGGCGGCTCGCCACGCGGCGTCCGGGTTGGTATGGGCTGCTCTGTCGATATCGCCCGACACAAGGGCGCCGGTTGACGCGGGCTTCGTGCGTAGATCGTGCCGATCTGGCTCTGTCTTCACCCCACCTGCTTTCGGAAGGAACGAGCCCGTGCGCATGCGATCCCCCCGCCCCTGGGTGACGGTCCTCGGCGTGCTCCTGGCGCTGCTGTTCCTCGCCGCACCGGTACATGCCGCGGCAGGGACGCCGACACATGCCGCGGCAGGGACGCCGACGGTCTGCTTCGCGCCGCCGCTGCCAGGCGGGTGCGACCCGGAGGCGACGGTGCTGGGCGCGATCGCCGCCGCCCGCCGGACCTTGCGGGTGCAGATCTACACCTTCACCTCGCGGCCCGTGCTCGCCGCGCTGCTGGCGGCCGAGCGTCGCGGCGTCGCGGTGCGCGTGATCGTCGACGCGGGGCAGTTCCGCACCGATCGCAACGACACGCGCGCGGTGCAGCGCCTGGCCGCCGCCGGGATCGAGGTCCTGGTCGATACGGTCCTGGGCCTGATGCACGACAAGATCATGATCGTGGACGACACGACGGTCCTGACCGGCAGCTTCAACTACACCTGGTCGGCCGAGCACCGGAACGCCGAGAACCTGGTCGCGCTCCGCGATCCCGCCCTGGTCGCCGCCTATGTGCAGAACTGGCGGGCCCGCCGGGCGGCCGCGCGCCCGCTCCTTGCCGCGGCGGACCCGGTCCCGGCGCGCGCGCCGGCGATCGCCATGGCCGCGGCGGACGGCCCCGGCGGAGAGGTCCGCGGCAACCGGAACACCCACATCTACCAATGGCCCGGCTGCCGCTACTACGACCGGATCGGCATGGCCAACCGGGTGAGCTTCCCGAGCGCCGAAGCCGCCCAGGCGGCGGGATATCGCCCGGCGCGGAACTGCCGGTAGCGGTCGGCGGCGGCACGGGCGCGCATCGCAGCCCTGCCACCCGTATGACGGCTCCGCCCCCTCTCACGGCGCCGGCGCGCGCGATTTCGTGAAGCCCGTGATTTCGTGAAGCCTCGTGATTTCGTGAAGCCATGCACGCCGCGCAGCCGCGCCGGCGGTTGATCCACATCAACGCGCTTGTGCACCGCACAAGCCTACAGGTTGTCCGTCTGCTCCTTCGCAACACGAGACCAGCGTGGCCAACTCACCGGCGCCCATCCCATCCATCCGGCCCTCTCCCGTGCGGGCACCATTCCTCGCCACCCGCGTCTGTCGGGTGCGGGCGCGGCGGCTCGGGCACATCGAAGGCCTGCTTGCTGTAGAAACTGCCGAACCCGCACCCCAACCGGCCGGAAGGTGAACGCGACGATGGATGCCACGCCGAAGCGGTCGCACGTCAAATATGAACTTCTCCTGCGCGCCGCGCAGCGTCTGCCGCCGGTGTCCACGGCGGTAGCGCATCCCTGCGACGACGTCTCCTTGGAAGCGGCGGTGGAAGCCGCGAAGCAGCGGCTGATCGCGCCGATCCTGGTCGGCCCGCCGGCGCGGGTGCGCGCCGTGGCCGCCGCCGCCGGCCTCGATATCTCGCCCTACCCCCTGGTCGCCTCGGCGCACAGCCATGATTCTGCCGCCCGCGCCGTCGCCCTGGTGCGCGAAGGCAAGGCCGAGGCGCTGATGAAGGGCAGCCTGCACACCGACGAGCTGATGGCCGCCGTCGTCGCGCACGACACCGGCCTGCGCACCGAACGGCGGATCAGCCACTGCTTCGTCATGGACGTGCCCGGCCATGCCGACCCGTTGATCATCACCGACGCCGCGGTGAACATCGCGCCGAGCCTGGAGGACAAGGTCGACATCGTGCAGAACGCGATCGACCTTGCGCATGCGATGGAGCTGCCCGAGGTGCGGGTGGCGATCCTGTCGGCGATGGAAACGGTGAACCCCAAGGTGCCGTCCACCGTCGAAGCCGCCGCTTTGTGCAAGATGGCCGAGCGGGGCCAGATCACCGGCGCGATCCTGGACGGGCCGCTGGCGCTCGACAATGCGATCAGCCTGGAGGCGGCGGCGGTGAAGCACATCGTCTCCCCGGTGGCAGGGCACGCCAACGTGCTGGTGGTGCCGGACCTGGAGGCGGGCAACATGCTGGCGAAAAGCCTGTCGTTCCTGGCCGGCGCCGACGCGGCGGGGATCGTGCTCGGCGCGCGGGTGCCGATCATCCTGACCAGCCGGGCGGATTCGCTGATCACCCGGCTCGCCTCCTGCGCAGTGGCGAGCCTGCTCGCGGAGGCGCGGCGCAAGGCCACCGCCGCCGCGCTGCGCGCATAACGGAGACAAAACGATGCAGACTCCCGTTCCCGCGCCGCCGGCGCCGTTCCTCGCCGGGCGCAAGGCGCTGATCGTCGGCGTCGCCAACGAGCACTCGCTCGCCTGGGGCTGCGCGCAGGCGATGCACCGCGCCGGCGCGGCGGTCGCGATGACCTACCTGAACGACAAGGCGTGCCCCTATGTAGAGCCGCTGGCGCGGGCGGTCGATGCGGCGCCGTTCCTGCCGCTCGAGGTGCGCGCCCCGGCGCAGGCGGACGCGCTGTTCGCTGCGCTCGCCGCCACCTGGGGCCGGCTCGACATCCTGGTCCATTCCATCGCCTTCGCCCCGCACGATGCGCTGGCCGGCCGCGTGACCGACTGCCCGCGCGACGGGTTCCTGACGGCGATGGAGGTGTCCTGCTGGTCCTTCCTCGACCTGGTGCGGCGCGCCGAGCCGCTGATGACGCAGGGCGGCACGGTGATCACCATGAGCTACCTCGGCGCCAACGAAGTGATCCGGAACTACGGCATCATGGGCCCGGTGAAGGCGGCGCTCGAATCCGCGGTGCGCTATGTCGCGGCCGAGCTCGGCCCGAAAGGCATCCGGGTCCACGCCGTCAGCCCCGGCCCGCTGGCGACGCGCGCCGCGTCGGGCATTCCCGACTTCGACAAGCTGATGGCGGAGGTCGTGCACCGCGCGCCGGTGGCCCGCCCGGTGACGATCGGGGAAGTCGGCGCGGCCTGCGCCTTCCTCGCCAGCGACTACGCGACGGCGATGACCGGCGAGACGCTGTATATCGACGGCGGCTACCACATCCTCGGCTGAGAGTTTGTGAAAGAATGCCCGTCGGCCGCCGGAACCGCCTGAAAACCCGAGCAATGACAACGGGTGTTCTGTCACAAGTTCGATTGCTTTTCACGCTCTGAAGCCTCGGCCGACGGAGCGGCGCGCGCGGGCATTCATCTTCCGGCAACCCTCCGCCGCCTAGTCTCCCGCCATGCGGGTCAAACTCTACCGAGCCCCTCGGATGGCGGCGGCGATGGCGCAGATCCGCGCCGAGCTCGGTCCGGAGGCGCTGATCCTTGCGACCCGCGCGATCGCCGAGGGGGTGGAGGTCACCGCCGCCGTCGAACCGGCCGAGGCGCCCGCACCCGCACTGCCCGATCCCGCCCGCGCCGCGCTCCTTGCCTGGCACGGGGTGCCGCCGGCGTTGCGCACGGCTCTCGGCATCGGGGCGCTGGAGTCCGCGCTTGCTGCCGCGCTGCGCTTCGCTCCCCTCACGCTCGGCGCCGACGCGCCGCCGCTGCTGCTGGTCGGGCCGCCCGGCGCCGGCAAGACGCTGGCCGTCGCCCGGCTCGCCACCCGCCTGGTACTCGCCGGCCGCACACCGCGGGTGATCACCGCGGACGGGCAGCGCGCGGGCGCGGTGGAGCAGCTCGCCGCCTTCACCCGGCTGCTCGGGCTCGACCTGGTGGCGGCCAGCACGCCGGCCACCCTGGCGCGCGCCCTGGCGCGCGGGATCCGCGCGCGGGCGGCGGCGCCGGGCCGGTGCTGATCGACACGCCGGGGCTCGATCCGTTCGATCCCGGCCAGCGCGCCCTGCTCGCCGAGCTGATCGCCACCGCCGGCGGCACCACGGCGCTGGTGCTGCCGGCCGGGCTCGACCCGGCGGAGGCGGAGGAGCAGGCGGAGGCGCATGCCGAGGCCGGTGCGGTGCGCCTGATCGCCACCCGGCTCGACCTCGCCCGCCGCCTGGGAGGCGTGCTGGCCGCCGCCGGCGCCCTCGCGCTGGCCGAGGCCGGGATCGGTCCCGGCGCCGCCGACGGGCTGGTCCCGCTGACCCCTGCCCTGTTGGCCGCGCGGCTGCGCCTCGGCCCGCCGCCGCGGAGCGCGCCCGCCGCACCTGCCGCCGATTCGGCGCCGTTCCTGCCGCCCTTCCCCGCCCTGCCCCGGGCGCTTGTCGGCGCGCCGTCCTACGCCCCCGACGCGCCGCCGCCGTCCCCCTCACGCCCCCCGATACCCCGCCCTACCGGCATGGCCGCGCCGTCCCAGGCACCATTCCCCCAGGCACCATTCCCCCAGGCAGCACTCCCCCAGGCCGCGTTCCCCTCCCACCCGGCCGTCTCCGCCTGGCCGACAGCCGCGCGCCCCGCAGCCCCGGCACCCCGCCCCGCCGCCGAGCCCGTCGCGCCCCGCTTCCCCCCGGATCCCGCGCATGACCCCGCCCGCCCTCGCCCGCCCGCTCCCGCCGCCCGTCGCCCGCACCGGCACGACAGCACCGGGGCGGCTGATCGCCATCGCCTCCGGCAAGGGCGGGGTCGGCAAGACCTGGTTCGCCATCACCCTCGCCCATGCGCTCGCCCGCAGCGGGCGCGCCGTGCTGCTGTTCGACGGCGACCTCGGCCTCGCCAATGTCGATATCCAGCTCGGCCTCGCCCCCGGCCTGACACCAGGCCACGACCTCGGCGCCGTGCTCGCGGGGCGCACGCGGCTCGTGGACGCCGTGCTGCGCCATCCGGAGGGCGGGTTCGACATCCTGCCCGGCTGCTCCGGCTCCGGCGCGCTGGCCGGGCTCGATCCGGCGGCGCTGGACCCGGTGCTCGCCGCGCTGCGCGAGGCCGCGGCGGCCTACGACATCGTGCTGCTCGACCTCGGCGCGGGGCTGGAAGGCGGGGTGCGGACCCTCGCCGCCGCTGCCGATACCCTGCTCGTGCTCGCCACCGAGGAACCGACCAGCCTCACCGACGCCTACGCCGTGCTGAAGCTGCACGCCGCCGACCGGCCGGGGGGCGACGCGCGCATCGTCGTCAACCAGGCATCCAGCCCGGCCGCCGGCGCGCGCACCTACGCCACCCTGCGCCGCGCCGCGCTCGCGTTCCTGCAGCGCGATCCGCCGCTCGCCGGCGTGATCCGGCGCGACGACCGGGTGCGCGAGGCGATCCGCCGCCAAGCGCTGCTGCTGACCCGCCATCCCTCCGCCGCCGCGGCGGCAGATGTGGATGCGATATCGGAACGTCTTGGCGCCGCGGCCGCCGTGCCGGTGCGCTGACATCAGGGCGCGCTGACACCAGGGCACGCTGACACCGGGGGACGCTGACACCGGGGGACGCTGACACCGGCGCGCGCTGACAGCAGAAAGGCGATCTGCTATTGCCTCGGCATGGAGCTGGTACGCAGCGGCCACGGCCGCGACCTGCGGGTCGATTTCTTCCGCGGTCTGGCACTGTGGTGGATCTTCGTCGACCACATCCCCGGCAACGTGATGGCCACCTACAGCCTGCACGAGGTCGCGCTGTGCGACGCGGCGGAGGTGTTCGTGCTGCTCGCCGGCTTCGGCGCGGCGAAGGCGTACGGCGGGGCGATGGACCGGCACGGCTGGCTGTACGGCGCGGCCGATGCGCTGAAACGTGCCTGGGTGCTGTATTTTGCTCATATCTTCCTGTTCGTCGTCTATGCCGCCCAGGTATCGAACAGTGTCGCCCGGCTGGACCGGGTGACCTATCTCGACGAAAGCCGGCTCGACGTGCTGGCGCACGCGCCGTACCGCGCGCTGCTGGAAGCGCTGACGTTGCGCTACCAGCCGAACCTGCTCAACATCCTGCCGCTCTATGTCGCGCTGCTGGTGATGTTCGCCGCCGTGCTGCCGCTGCTGCACCGGCCGAAGCTGCTGCTGCTGTTGTCCGGCGCGTTCTACCTCGCGGCCCGGCGGTGGGCGCTGAACATCCCCGCCTGGCACGCCTCCGGCTGGTATTTCGACCCGTTCATGTGGCAGTTCCTGTTCGTGATCGGCGCGGTGCTCGCCTACGCGCCGCCGCCGCTGCCGCGCCCGGTGCGCCTGTTCGACGGGCTGGCCGCGTTCATGCTGATCGCGGGATTGGTCCTGCAATGGGTGGTCTGGCCGCATCCCTCGCTGGTGACCTGGCTGCCGATCCCGTATGCGCACGCGCTGCTGTGGATGGACAAGACGACGCTCGACCCGCCGCGCCTGCTGTCGATCCTGGCGCTGGTCTGGGCGGTGGTGCGGCTGGTGCCGCAACGGGCGCCGTGGCTGCTGTCGTGGCCGGCACGGATCGTGGTGCTGCTCGGCCAGCACTCGCTGCCGGTGTTCTGCTGGGGCATCTTCCTCGGCTTCTTCGCCCGGCTGGGGCTGGAGGCGAGCGACGGGCCCACGATGCAGCTCGCCGTCAACCTCGGCGGCGGGCTGGTGATGCTGGGGGTGGCCGCGGTCGCGGCCTGGTTCGCCCGCCGCGGCCAAGCGCCGCGGCGGGACGTGCCGGCGGCGGCGGCCGCGACCCGCGAGGTCGCCCCGGTCGTCGTCACGGAGCGGCCGGCGGAAGGCTCGTGACACGTCGCCCGCACACCGCGGGCCAATCATCAGGGGAGTGACGCTTCATGCCTGCGACGACCCGCCGCGGTGCCCGTCCGTGCCCAGATCGTCTGCCCGCCAGCCGTCCGCCCGCCGGCTGTTCGTCCATGGGCCGTCCGCCCACCGGTCGTTCACGCATCGCTCGTCCACGCAACAACCGTCCCGTATGTGCCCGCGCATGAGCCCGTTGCGCGCGCTGGCGCTCGCCGCGCTGCTCCTGCTCGGCGCCGCGCCGGCCCGGGCGGCCGACGCGGCGAAGGCAGCCTGCCCGCCGGATCCCCCGGGCATGGTCCCCGACGAGCCGCTGTCCGCGGTGGCCGCGGCGCTGCGGCCGGGCGCGACGGTGGAGGTGCTGGCGGTCGGCTCGGCCAGCACCGTCGCCGCCGACGGCTACACCACGGCGATGCTGGCCGCGCTGCAGACGGCGCGGCCGGGGGTGACGTTCCATCTGACGCAGCGCGGCGGGCGCGGACAGGATGCGGCCGCCACCCTGCGCCTGCTCGCCGCGGCGCTGTCGGCCCGCCGTTACGCGCTGGTGGTGTGGCAGGCCGGCACGGTCGATGCCGTGCGCGGCCTGCAACCGGACGACCTGGCGGCAACCCTGGACGCCGGCGCCGATCTGACCCGCCGCCACGGCGCCGACCTCGTGCTGGTCGATCCCCAGTTCAGCCGCTTCCTGCGCGCCAATGTCGATCTGGAACCCTATGAAACCGCGCTGCAGATGGCCGCGGCCGAACCCCAGGTCGCGCTGTTTCCGCGCTACGAGATCATGCGCGGCTGGGCGGAGGACGACGGGCTCGATCCGGAACGCGCCGACAACGCGGCGTCGCACCGGGCCGCGGCGGCGCTGCTGCGACGCTGCGTCGGCGCCGCGCTGGCGCGGTTCGTGCTCGCGGGCGCCGGGGAGTAGGCACCCGGCCCGCTCGGCAGGGAAGACCGGCGCCGGTCGGCACGATCGTGCCGCCTGTCTACCCGCCGCCGCCGTCGCCCGACGCATCGCTGATCGCGCGCAGCAGGGCAAGGAACGCACGATTGAGGGGCGTGGCGATGGCGTGCCGCCCGCCCGCCGCGACGATGGCACCGGTCAGCGCCTCGACCTCGAGCGGGCGTCCGGCAAGGCAGTCGAAATACATCGATGTTCCCGCCTCGGCCGGATAGGTCAGGAGCGTCGCCATGATCTGCGCGGCGTCGGCGGCGGCCAGGCGGGCCCCGTCGGCGCGCGCAACCGCCGCGGCTTCGTCGAGGACGGCCAGGCACAGCGCATGGATGTCGTCGCGCCGCAACACCGCCTGCCGCCGGCGGGTGAGCGCGGTGATCGGGTTGGCAACCGCGTTGATGAGCAGCTTTCGCCACATGAGCGTGACGAAATCCGCGCTCCGCATCACCCGCAACGACGTGCCGGCGAGCAGCCGGGCGAAGGCGCGGCCGTCGGCGTCGTCCGGTACCGCGAGATCGTTGTCGGCGACATGGCGAAGCCGGATGCGATCGGCGGCGATCCGCTCGCCGTTGTAATAGACGACGCTCGGCACCACGGCCGTTCCCGGTGCGAAGGGCGCGACCCGGGCCGCATGATCGATCCCGTTCTGCAGGACGGCGATCCGGGTCGATGGACGGCAAAGCCGTGCCAGCCACGGGGCGGTCGATGCCGTCTCGTGTGCTTTGGTGCATAACAGCACCCAATCGACCGGCTGTGCCGCCGCAGGATCGGTCAGGGTGCGCAGCGGCAACTCGATGGTCCCGTCCGGCCGCTCCAGGGTCAGGTGTGCCATCGGCCGGCGGGCACAGACGACGACATCGTGGCGGTCGGCGTGGCGCAGGCATCCGGCGGCGACGCCGCCGATGCTGCCGGGACCGATAACGGCGACCGTCGCACGTCGGCGGGTCGGCAGAGATGCCATGTCGAACACCCCGGTGTCCTGCCCCTGGCGCCCGCCGCCGCACGCGCCGGGGATCGGCAGGCCGTTGAAGACAAAAGAGCTAATGCAAGACGGCACCGAGCAGGGCCTGCGTCCGCGGATGTTCCGGCGTACCGAATACCCGATCGGGCGGGCCGGATTCCACGATCCGGCCGGCGTCCATCACCACCACCCGGTGCGCGACCTGGCGGGCGAAGCCCATTTCGTGCGTGACCACGACCATGGTCATGCCGTCGGCCGCGAGATCGCGCATCACGGCCAGCACCTCGCCGACCATTTCCGGATCGAGCGCGCTGGTCGGCTCGTCGAACAGCATCACAGCGGGGTGCATGGCAAGCGCGCGGGCGATGGCGACGCGCTGCTGCTGGCCGCCGGACAGGGAGGCGGGGAACACGGCTTCCTTTTCCGGCAGGCCGACGCGGGCGAGCAGGGCACGCGCCTCGAATTCCGCTTCCACCCGCGGCACGCCGCGCACGCGGATGGGCGCGATCGTGATGTTGTCGAGCACGTTCATGTGTGCGAACAGGTTGAAGCGCTGGAACACCATGCCGACGTCGCGGCGGCGGCGGGCGATGGCGGTTTCGCGGTCCTCGACCCAGCGATGGCCGCGGGCGCGGTAGCCGATCGGCTGGCCGTTGACAGCGATGCGGCCGGCCTCGATCGTTTCAAGATGGTCGATGCAGCGCAGCAGGGTGGTCTTGCCGGAACCCGACGAGCCGATCAGCACGACCACTTCGCCGCGGCGGACCGTGAGGTCGATGCCGTCGAGGATTTTGCGCGGCCCGAACCATTTCTCCACGCCCTCGACCGCAATCACGACATCTGCCATCCCGCGGGTCATGGGGAGACTTCCGACAGCACCGGATCGACGATCGTCGCGCCTTCGGCCCGTGCCGCCCCGGGGTGGTCGCGCCCCGCATCCATGCGACGTTCGATCCAGCGCAGCACCAGGCTCCAGATCGAGGTCAGCACAAGGAAATAGAGCGCCAACACCGAATAAAGCTCGAAGGTGCGGAAGGTGGCGGAATTGATCGTCTCGGTCACCAGCAGCATTTCCGAGACGCCGATCACGCTGACGAGGGTGCTGTTCTTCAGCATGATGTTGAACTGGTTGCCGATCGGCAGCAGCACGATGCGCAGCGCCTGCGGCAGCACGATCCGGCGCAGGATCATCGCCGGCGGCATGCCGAGCGCCTTCGCCGCCTCCATCTGGCCGCGATCGACGGCGGTGATGCCGGCGCGGAAGATCTCGGCCATGTAGGCGCCCTCGTTCAGCCCGAGCGCCAGGATGCCGGCCTGCACGTTGCCGGCGAGCGAGAACGGGCCGGCCTGCCAGTCATGGAAGCGCACCAGGTCGGCGGCGGCGAGTCCGGTGTAGATGAACACGATCTGCACCAGCAACGGCGTGCCGCGCATCACCAGGATGTAGCCGCGCGCGGCCCAGGCCAGCAGCTTCGACCGCGACAGCCGCGCGAGCGCCATCGGCAACCCGATCGCGAGCCCGATCGCCTGGCCGCAGACGCTGACCAGGATGGTGAGCCACAGCCCGAGCAGGAACGCGCCGTCCGGATGGATCAGTTGCTGCCAGAAATAGGCCCAGTCGAAGTGCATGGCGCACTCCCTCGCGCTAGGGCTTCAGCATGTCGATCTGCAGGTTCCATTTGGTGAAGATGTGCGCGTAGGTGTCGTCCTTCATCATCGCCGCCAGCGCGCCGCGCAGCGCGGTGTTGAGCGTCGTTTCGTCCTTGCGCAGGCCGATGCCGGTGGCGATCTTGAAATAGGGCGGCCCGCCGAGCTCGAACTGGCCGGGGGCGAGATGGGCGTAGTAGCGCGCGGTCTCGTACGCGACGCCGTAGGCGGCCACCTGGCCGAATTGCACCTGCTGCAACGCCTGGGTGTTCTCGGGGAACATCACGATATCGATCAGCGGCTTGTGCGCGGCCGTCAGATCGGTGTTCGCCTTCTGCAACAGGATGGTGGCGGTGGTGCCGGTGACGGTGGCGGCTTTGCGGCCCGACAAACCCGCCAGGGTGGCGACCTTGGGTGCGCCCGCCTTCATCAGCACCGCTTCGTGCGAGTTCATGTACGGGATTTCGTCGATCACCTGGAGCCGGCTGTTCTTGATGAACAGTTGCGAGATGATCGCATCGCAATGATCGGCGAGCAGCGCCGGGATCAGCCCGGCGAACGGCATGTTGATCCACACCGGCTTCACGCCGAGCCGGTGCGCCAGCGCGTCGCCGAGGTCGATATCGACGCCGACCGGTTTCGTCTGCGCGTTCATGAACTCCATCGGCGGCAGGCTGATCGCGCTGCAGTAGCGGATGGTCCTGGTCTGCATGATATGCGCCGGCAGGGCCGCGCCGGCGGCACCGCCGAACGCGACCACGGCCGTCGTCGCCAGGGCGCCGAGGCGCGAGAACAATTTGCTCACGTTCCGATCCTGCCTTTCCCGCTGCTGCGCCGGGGCGAGCGACGCCCTGCCGGTCAAGCCTGGAATAAAGGCCGGCGACAGGGGAGAGGCAAGGCAGAAAGACCAAAAAAACGCCTGCGCGGGATGGGTAAGCCTATCGAGTAGGCATATCCTGCCCGGCGCGCGCCAATCTGCCTACACGGCCGGCAAACTCCACGCCCGAAGCTAATCCAGCAGCCAGTCCGCCCCCGCCGCCTGGGCGATCTGCCGCACCTGGCCGAGCAGGCCGGGACCCACGGGAATGCCCTCCGCTCGCCGCTTCGCCGCGTTGATTCGCTGCGGATCGCCCGCCACCATCACCGGCTGGCCGGGATCGATCGGTGGCGTCGCGCGCAGATCGTCGCAGAACCGCGCCACGTCGGACTGGAATTCGTCCGCGTCGCGGAACAGTCCGGGATCGATCGCCATGAAGAAATGCCCGATGTCCTGCCCCTGGGGCTTCTTCGTGTGCATCGGATCGGTGATCAACGTCGATCCCGACAGACAGGCCGCCAGGATGTTCACCATCACCGCCAGCCCGTAGCCCTTGTAGCTGCTGCCCTCCGGCGAGCCGCCGAGCGAGGTCAGGCTGCCGCCCTTGGAGACGATCAGCGGATCGTCGGAAGGAAGGCCGTCCGGCCCCAGCACCCAGCCGGGCGGGGTCGGCAGGCCCTCGTTGGCCTTGTTGCGGATCCGTCCCGCCGCCACCGTGGTGGTCGCCATGTCGAGCAGGAACGGCAGCCCGTCCGCCCCCGGCGCGGCGAACGACCACGGATCGGTGCCAAGCCGGGGCTGCTTGCCGAACGTCGGCGCCACCTGGATGCCGCCGGCGGAGGTGCAGGCGATGCCGATCAGCCCCGCCTCCGCCGCCATCAAGGTGTAGAACCCGCAGGCGCCGAAATGCGCCGAGTTGCGCACCGCGACCGCCGCCATGCCGGAGGCGCGCGCCTTGGCGATCGCGGTCGCCATCGCGAACTGCGCCGGCACGTGCCCGAGCCCGCCGCCGCCGTCCACCAGGGCCGAAACCGGCGTCTCCCGCACGATCGCCGGATGCGCGTCGACCCGGATGCGCCCGTTGCGCCGCAGCCGGTCATAGCCCGGCAGCATGGACATCCCATGGCTGTCGACCCCGTGGAGATCGGCCCAGGACAGGATCTCCGCGGTCTGCGCGGCGTTGTCCGCCGGCATGCCCCAACCGAGCAGGATGGCTTCGATCTGCGCGCGATGGACCTCATACGGTGCCGGCATGTCTCGGTTCCTCCCCGTTTGCACTGGCGCGCAGCCTTGCGCCGGGCGCGGGTTCCGGCAAGGGTATCGGGCGGGCATGAGACACGGGAGGAACGCATGGCAGCGGCGGAGCCGGCTTCACTGCTGGCGGCACGGTTCGGCACCGAGCACCCGGGACAGGACGCGCCGGTGCCGGCGGGCGTCGCGTCCCTGCTCGATCGCCGGGTGACCCGGCGCTACCGCGACGAGCCTGTGAGCGAGGCATTGCTCGACCTGCTGCTCGCCGCCGCGCAATCGGCGCCGGCGAAATCCGATCTGCAACAATATTCCATCCTGGTGCTGCGTGATCCGGCGAAGATCAGGCGGATTGCCGACTGGATCGGCACCATGGACTGGATCGCTTCCGCGCCGGTGTTCCTGCTCTGGTGCGGCGACATGCGGCGCGGACGGCGGCTATGCGAGATGCACGGGATGACGCACGCCAACAACAATCTCGATACGTTCCTGAACACCGCCGTCGATTGTGCCCTGGCGATGGGCAGCTTCATCACTGCTGCGGACGCGGCGGGGCTGGGCACCTGCCCGATCAGCTATGTGCGCAACCACATCGAGAAGATCACGCCGCTGCTCGGCCTGCCGCCTGGGGTCTACCCGGTGGCGGGGCTGACGGTGGGCTGGCCGGCGTTTCGCCGTCCCGTCTCCATGCGCCTGCCGCCCGCGGTGGTGGTGCACCGCGAACGCTACGACGACACCGCGCTGGCCGCCGAAATCGCCGCCTACGACGAACGCCGCCGGGCGCGCGAGCCGATCGCGGCCGCCAGCCTGAAGAACAACGACGTCTACGGACCGAAAGACGGCGTCGGCTGGAGCGAAAATTGCGCCCGCCAGCTTTCGGTGCCGGAACGCTACGGCTTTGCCGCCTATCTGCGCACCCGGGGGTTCGATCTTGCCTGATACTGCCGTCCCGATCGCACCGCTGCGTCCACGCGCGGTGCGTGCCCGCCATGCCGCCAGCCTGCTCGTGCTCCGCAGCAGCCGCGCCGGACCCGAGGTGCTGATGGGACTGCGCGGCACGCGGCACCGGTTCATGCCGAACAAGCTCGTGTTCCCGGGCGGGGCGGTGGACCGCGTGGACCTCGCCGCCCCGGCCGCCAGCCCACTGTCGCCGCTCACCCGCGCACGGCTGGAGCGGGCCGCCAACCCCGCGCTGGCGCACGGCATCGGCATCGCCGCCGCGCGCGAACTGGCGGAGGAGACCGGGCTCACGCTCGGCACCCCGCCGGCGCTGGCCGGGCTTCAATATCTGTGCCGCATGATCACGCCGCCGGTCATGCCGATCCGCTTCAATGCCCGCTTCCTGGTGGTGGACGCGGAACACGTGACGGGCACCCTGGCCGGTTCGGGCGAACTCGAAGGGCTGCGGTTCTTCGGCCTGGACGAAGCCCTGAGCCTCGACCTGCCCGAACCGCAGCGCCGCGTGCTCGAACGCCTGCCGGCCTGGCTCGCAACGAGCCCGGACGAACCGGCAGCCGAAACGCGCCTGCCCGTCTTCCGCCGCCGCGCCTGGGCGCTGGAGTAGGGGGCGGCAAGAAGGCCAAGGGGGCGCTGCCCCCCTGGCCCCCCCGCCTCAGACGTACGGCCCGAGCTTGCAGCCGAACGCGCCAGGCGGTTGCATCAGCGGCAGGCCGGGGTCGGTCTGGATCACGTCCCAGTAGTCGTCCGGGGTTTTCATTGCCGACGGTTTCTTGCCGCGCATGAGGAACACCGGGCGGACCAACTGGTGGTCCTGCGGGCGGAACCACACCTCGCCGACCAGCGAGTTGAAGTGCTCGCCCTTCTCGTATTCCTTGATCACTGCCGGCGGGTAGAAGGTGCCGGCGCCCGAGACCATCCGCGCCCAGGCGGCGATCTGCATATAGGCGGCCTCGGCCGACCATTGCGGATTGTAGCCGTATTTCTTGTGGAACTCGGCGACGAACATCTTCGCAAGCGGATATTTCGATTCCAGGGTCCACCAGAAATCGGTGGCGTTCAGCATGTTCTGCGTCAGCTCCGGCGTGACTTCCTTGGCGAGGAAGGGCACGTCGTAGGCGATCACCATCTTCATCTTCTTCAGGATGCCGAACTGCGCCGCCTGCTTGACCGACTGGAACGCGTCGTTGCCCCAGTTGATGTTCACCACCACATCGGCGCCGGAATTGGCGACATTCAGCAGGTAGGCACTGAAATCGGGCGTGCCGAGCGGGGAGACCTGGTTGGAGACCATCTTCCAGCCGCCCTTGCCGAGGTATTCGAGCATCGATTCCTGGACCGTGTGGCCATAGGTGTAGTCGGGCGTCAGGAACGCCACCTTCTTGTTGCGCCCGAAGTTCTTGATCATCACCGGCGCCAGCGCAGCCGAGGACGTCTGGCCGTAGAAGCAGGTACGGAACGAATAGCGCGTGCAGTCCTTGCCGGTGGTATCGTTCGATCCGGACACGCCGGGCAGGTAGATCACCTTCTCCCGCTGCGCCAGCTTGTTGAGCGCGACGGCAACCGCGCTCGAGCACGAGCCGGTGAACATCACCGCCTTGTTCTCACTGATGAAGTGGGAAGCGCCCTGCACCGCGACGTTGGGCTTGGCCTCGGTGTCCGCCACCCCGTGCATGACCTGCTTGCCGAGCAGGCCCTTCGTCACCTTGGGCGCGATCGCGTGCATCAGGGCATGGCCGGCGTTGAGGTGATCCAGCGCGAGTTCGTAGCCTTTCAGCTCGTCGTCGCCCGGCAACTGGTAGGGACCGGTGCGCGGCACGGTGATGCCGACGAAGACGGTCTCGCCGGACGATCCGGCCGGCCAGGTCCCCATCGCGGGTTCGGCTGCCGCGGCGGGGCGGGCGAGCCCCGACAGCGCGGCCGTTCCGGCCAGGCCGGCGCCAAGCTGCAGCATAGCGCGTCGTGACGGTACCGGATGGATCTCGGAAGCCATGGACGCTCCTCCTTGTTGTTGATTGAAGCCCAACCCGTTCCGGGCCGGACCGGTGGATCATCTACCGGACCGGGTCCCGCACGCAAGCAGGCCGCTTGAGCCGGTACGGGTTATGCTCTAATCCCAGCCCGCGCGGGCCGCCGCGGGACGGGTGGTTCGCGCCCATGGCTGCGGTGCAGCAAACAGGTGGGCAAGGAGACGGATAATGAACAAACGGATCGGTAAGGCCGCGCTCGACCGGCGGCAGATGCTGCAGTTCGGCCTCGGCGCGGCCGGCGGGCTGATGCTGCCCGGCCTCGGTTTGATGCCGGCCCGCGCGGCGGAGGCGCCGCTCGGCACCTGGCCCGCCGGCGTCAGCGGCCCGACCGTGTTCGTCGGCGTCACCAGCGCCGCTCACCGGCCCCTATTCCGCCGACGGCAAGGACCATGCTGCTCGGCTATGAACTCGCCTTCGCCGAGATCAACGCCGGCGGCGCCAACGCGCAGGCCTGGGGGCTCAAGGGCAAGGGCGTGCTGGGCAAGCAGGTCCGCTACGGGGTCGCGGATTCGGAGCTGAAGCCGAACGTCGCCGTGCAGGCGCAGACCCAGTTCATCCAGCGCGACAAGGCGATCATGATCACCGGCTGCGTCTCCTCGGCGAGCGCGGTCGCGCTGGAGGAACTGGCGCAGCGCGAGCAAGTGCTGAACATGGTCGGCGCCGTCCGGCTCCAACGACACCACCGGGCACGATTGCCAGCGCTACGGATTCCGCTCCCAGCCCTCGGCCTACATGGCCTGCAAGGCGCTCGCGCCGGTGGTGGCGCAAGCATTACGGGCGCGGAAAGAAGGCCGCCTACCTGGTGCCGGACTACAACTACGGCCATTCGGTGTTCGGCTCGTTCAGCGAGTTCGCCAAGCCAGCACGGCTGGACCATCGCAGCGCAGCAAGTGGTGCCGCTGTCGGCCACCGACTACAGCTCGGCGCTGCTCAACATCGCCAACTCCGGGGCCGATATCTTCGTCAACATCGCATTCGGCGCCGAGGCGGTGGCCTCGACCAAGCAGGCCGCAGCAGTTCGGCGTGCTGCAAGAAGATGAAGATGGTGGTGCCCAACATCTCCTCGTTCCAGGCGAAGGAAACCGGGGCGGCGCTGATGCAGGCGGCGTGTTACGGCACCATGGACTTCTGGCTGGACGCTGGAGGACCGGTTCCCGCTGGCCAAGAGCTTCGTCACCGCCTTCCGGGCGAAGAACCACTACCACGCCGAGCTGGGGCGCCCACGTCGGCTACATGCAGACCTACATCTGGGCGCTGGCGGTGGAGCGCGCCGGCACCTTCTACCCGCCGGCGGTGATCAAGGCGCTGGAGGCGTCGAAGATCGGAGCCGTTCAACAGCACGCTCGGCAAGGTGTGGTACCGCGCCGAAGACCACCAGCTGGTCCGCCCGGTGCCGGTGGTGCTGGGCAAGGCGCCCGGGGCGATGAAGAACACGGACGACTATTTCGACATCGTCGACATGGTGCCGGGCGAGCAGGCGATCAGCCCGCCGGACCTTCCTCGGCTGTAAGCTCGGCTCGTACACCTGAACCCGCCATGCCGAGCGCTGCCCCTGCTGCTGTCCCAGGCCTTCAACGGCCTGGCCCTCGGGACCCTGCTCGCCCTGGTCAGCAGCGGGCTGACCATCATCCTTGGCACGCTCGGGCGTGCTGAACTTCGCGCACGGCGCCCTGTTCATGCTGGGCGCCTACGCGATCTACGTGGTGACCGCGCAGACCGGATCGTTCCTCCTGGGCATCGCTGGTCGGCGCGGCCTTCATGCTGGTCGTGGGCGTGGTGCTGGAACGCGGGCTGATCCGCCTGTTCTACGGCCGCCCGCACGAGGACCAGATCCTGGTGACGTTCGGCGCCGGCATCGTGCTCGTGGAGGCGGTGCGCGCGCTGTTCGGCGGCAACAGCTCAGCAGCGTGCCGACGCCCAGCCTGGGGCCAGGGGATCGTGCAGCTCGGGTTCCTGATCTACCCGACCTACCGGCTGGAGCTGATCGGCATCGTCGCCGCACTGCTCGGACTGCTGTACCTGATCCTGTACCGCACCTCGATCGGCCTCGTGGTGCGGGCCGGGATCGAGGATGCCGCGCATGGTCGGCATCCTCGGCATCAACGTCCGCCGCGCGTTCCTTCTGGTGTTCGCGATCGGCGTGGTGGCGGCGGGCGTGTCGGGCATGCTGTATGCGCCGATCGTCTCGGTCGACGCCGGACATGGGCGCGAATTTCCTGGTGGAATCCTTCGTGGTGATCGTGATCGGCGGCCTTGGTTCCTTTCCCGGTGCGGTGCTGGGCGGGCTGATCGCCGGCGAGATCATCTGCATCACCAGCGCCTTCAACTCGGCCTATTCGCGAGGTGATGCTCTACGCGGTGATGGCGCTGCTGCTGGTGTTGCGTCCGCAAGGCCTGTTCGGCTCGGAGGGGCGGGTATGATGCGTGCCGCCCGCCGGCGGAGGATGCTCTGGCCGGAAGCCGCGCTGGCCTTGGTGCTGCTGGTCGCCCCTTTCGTGCTGACCCGGCTCGGCTTCTCCTACGACCTGCTGCAGCGCATCCTCGACTGGGGGCTGATCGGCCTCGGCTTCGACCTGCTGTTCGGCGCCACCGGCCTGCTGTCGTTCGGCCAGGCGGCGTTCTACGGCACCGGCGGGTTTGTCGCCGCCTATCTGCTGGTGAGGCACATCATCGCCAGCGTGTGGCTGGCGCTCGCGCTCGGCACCGTGGCGGCGGGGCTGTTCGGGCTGCTGGTCGGCTGGCTCGCGGTGCGGCGGATCGGCATCTATTTCGCCATGATCACGCTGGCCTTCGGCCAGATGGCCTACTTCCTCGAGAACTCCCCGCTGGCGCACTACACCGGCGGCGAGAACGGGCTGCCCGGCGTGCCGGTGCCGATGCTCGGCGGGCATGACGATCTCCGCCGGGTTGCCGATGTACTGGCTGCTGGCGGCGCTGTTCTTCGGCGGGCTTCGTCTTCGCGCGGCGCATCGCTGCACTCCCCGTTCGGCGCCGTGCTGCGCGCGATCAAGGAGAACACCGCCCGCGCCGCGCATGATCGGCCATTCGGTGCCGGCCTACAAGCTGGCGGTGTTCGTCATCGCCGCGCTGTATGCCGGCCTCGCCGGCGGGCTGCTCGGCGTGTTCCAGAGCTACATGCCGCCCGATGCCTTCTCGCTCGATACCTCCGGCCAGCTGGTCGTGCAGACCGTCATCGGCGGCGTCGGCACGCTGATCGGCCCGCTGCTCGGCGCCGCCATCTGGCTGTGGCTGCGCGACAACCTGCAGCAGATGCCGCATGTCGGCGCGCTGTGGAAGCTGATCCTGGGGCTGATCTTCGTCGCTGCTGGTGGTGGTGCTGCAGCCGCGGCATCGCCGGCGAGATCCGCTGCGCCTTCACCCGCCGGCGCCTGGCCGCCGCGGAAGCCGGCGTGCCGGAGGAGGCCGGGCGACGCCGCGGTGATGCCGCCGGCCGCGCCGGCCGCTGCCGCTGACTGCGCCGCTGGTCGTCGCGCCGCGCCGGCGCGCCGGCGCTGCGCGCGATCGGCGTCTGCCAAGCATCTACGGCGGCCTGCGCGCGGTGGAGGACGTCTCGTTCGAGGTGCCGCACCGGATCGATCCACGCGGTGATCGGGCCGAACGGCGCCGGCAAGTCCACGCTGTTCAAGATGCTGAAGGACGAAATCCCGCCCACGCGCGGGCGAGGTGCGGCTGTTCGGCCGCCGCATCACCGGGCTCGGGCCCGACGCGCACCGCGCAGCTCGGCATCGGCAAGAGCAACCAGCTCAACCAGTTGTTCCTCGACCTGACGGTGCGGGAGAACCTGCGCATCGCCGCGCTGGCGCGCGCGCGCGGCACCTTCCGCGCCGATCTGCTGCGCGCGCGCCGACAGCATCGCCGGCGGTGGAACGCCAGGTCGAGGCGGCGATGGAGACCGTCGGGCTGACGTCCCGCGCCGACGTGCCGGCCCATGTGCTGCCGTATGGCGAGAAGCGGCGGCTGGAGATCGGCATCGCGCTCGCCACCGGCCCCAACGTGCTGCTGCTGGACGAGCCGCTGGCCGGCATGAGCCCGGCCGAGCGCGTCGCCACCCGCGCGCTGATCCGCGAGATCGGCCGCAGCCCGCACGCCTGCTGATCGTCGAGCACGACATGGACGCGATCTTCGAACTCGCCGAACGGATCACGGTGCTCTACGACGGCCGCCTGCTGGCCGACGGCACGCCGGACGAGATCCAGCGCAACCAGGCGGTGCAGGACGCCTATCTCGGGGGGCTGCACGACGCATGAGCCTGCTTGAGGTCGAGGCGATCAACAGCTTCTACGGCGACAGCCACATCCTGTTCGACGTTTCGCTGACGGTGGAGCGCAACGAGGTGGTGGCGCTGCTGGGGCGCAACGGCGCCGGCAAGACCACCACGCTTGCGCACCATCATGGGCGTGCTGGCGCCGCGGTCGGGCGCGATCAGGCTGGACGGCAAGCCGATCGCCGGGCTGGCCGCCCTACGAGATCGCCCGGCTGGGGCTGCAACTGGTGCCGGAGGAACGCGCGATCTTCGGCCAGCTCACGGTGGAGGAGAACCTGCGGCTGGCGGCGCTGACCGCGCCCGATGCCTGGACGCTCGATCGGGTCTACGAGTTCTTCCCGCGCCTGAAGGAGCGCCGCCGCTCCGGCGGGCGGCAGCTCTCGGGCGGCGAGCAGCAGATGCTGGCGATCGCGCGCGCGCTGATCCGCGACGCGCAGGTGATCCTGCTCGACGAACCGTTCGAGGGCCTGGCGCCGCTGATCGTGCGCGACCTGGTGCGGGTCAGCCGTGAGCTGGCCGCGCAGGGGCGCACCATCCTGGTGGTGGAACAGAACGTGGTGGCGGCGCTGAGCTTCGCCGACCGGGTCTACGTGCTGAACAACGGCCACATGGTCTGGGAAGGCACGGCCGGCGGAGCTGCGCGCCGATCCGGCGCTGATGAAGGCGCATCTCGGGGTCTGAGGCAGGGCAATCGGGTAAACCCCAGCATTGCCGCGGGTGGTTGCTTCACCTCTCCCGCGCTGCGGGAGAGGTGGCTTGCCGGAGGTTCGCCCGATTGCCCTGGGATCTGAGCGGCACGCCTACCCAACCCGCCGCGGCGCCGCTAAGCTCGCGCACCGTTTTCCACTCCCCAGGGGTCTCCATGGCCGATCTCGTGTTTCCCGCGCCCGCGCCCGTCACCATTCCGGTCGCCGGTGGCGGCGCTTTCCCGGTTCGTCGCGTGTTCTGCGTCGGCCGCAACTATGCCGCGCACGCCCGCGAGATGGGCAGCGACCCCGATCGCGAGCCGCCGTTCTTCTTCATGAAGCCGGCCGACGCGCTGGTGACCGGCGGCGCCGACACGCCCTATCCCCCGGCCACCGCCGATCTGCACCACGAGATGGAACTGGTCGTGGGCCTCGCCGAGGGCGGGGTCGACATCGCCGAGGCCGACGCGCTGGCGCATGTCTGGGGCTACGGCGCCGGGCTCGACCTGACACGGCGCGACCTGCAGGGGCAGGCGAAGAAGGAAGGCAAGCCCTGGGACATGGGCAAGGGGTTCGACCACTCCGCCCCGATCGGCCTCATGGTGCCGGCGGCGCGCATCGGCCATCCGGCGCGCGGGCGGATCGTTCTGAACGTCAACGGCAAGCAGCGGCAGATCTCCGATCTGGCGAACATGATCTGGAGCGTGCCGGAGACGATCGCCTATCTCTCGCGCCTGGTGCGGCTCGCGCCCGGCGACCTCATCTTCACCGGCACGCCCGAAGGTGTCGCCGCCGTCGGCCGCGGCGATCTGCTGGAAGGGGAGGTGGACGGCGTCGGCACGATCCGTACCCGCATCGTCTGATGGGGCGGCCGATCCGGATCGCCACCTGGAACATCAACTCGTTGCGCCTGCGCCTGGGCCTGTTGCGTGAGCTGGTCGCAGCGCTTGATCCCGACGTGATCTGCCTGCAGGAGACCAAGGTCCCGGACGAGTTGTTCCCGACCGGCGCGCCGGCCGAGATCGGCTATCCGCACGCGGTCTGGCGGGGGATGAAGGGCTACAACGGGGTGGCGATCCTGTCGCGCCGCCCGGTCGCGGTGCTGGACACGGCACCCGACTGGTGCGGCAAGGGCGACTGCCGGCATCTGGCGGTGGCGCTCGATGCGCCGGGCGGCCCGATCGAGCTGCATGATTTCTACGTGCCGGCGGGGGGCGATATCCCCGACCGGGAGGCGAACCCGAAATACGGCCACAAGCTGGATTTCATCGCCGAGGCGCGGGCGTGGTTCGCCGCCCGCGCGACCCTCTCCCGCGCCGTGCTGGTGGGCGACCTCAACATCGCGCCGCTCGAATCGGACGTCTGGAACCACAAGCAGTTGCTCGGCGTGGTAAGCCACACCCCGCCGGAGACGGAGGGGCTGCTGGCCTGGCAGGGCACCGGCTTCGTCGATGCGGTGCGGCATTTCGTACCGGAGCCGGAGCGGCTCTTTACATGGTGGTCGTATCGAAATCATGACTGGCGCGCCTCGGATCGGGGGCGCCGGCTCGATCACGTCTGGGTGAGCGAGGATCTGACGGGCACGCTGCGCCGGCAGATCGTGCTCAAGGACGCGCGCGACTGGACGCAGGGGTCGGATCACGTCCCCGTCGCGGTGGAGCTGGCGCTGTAGCCAGCCCGGCGCGGCGGCCCGAATTCGTCGCCCGCACAGGCCACCGCCGCCGCCCGGCCTGCGGGCATGCGGTGGGGCCGGAAACCGAAGGCGAGGGCCGTCAGGCCATCGCTTCGACTGCGGGCGCGCCCTGCGGGTCGAGCCGGTAGCCGCCGCTTTCGGTCAGCAGCAGGCAGGCGTTGGTGGGATCGGGCTCGATCTTCTGGCGCAGGCGGTAGATGTGGGTCTCCAGGGTGTGGGTGGTCACGGCGGCGTTGTAGCCCCAGACCTCCCCCAGCAGTTCCTGGCGCGCCACCGGGCTGCCGGCACGGTAGAGGTATTTCAGGATCGCCGCTTCTTTCTCGGTCAGGCGGATGCGGCGCTTGCGGGCCGGGTCCGACAGCAGCTTGGCCGACGGACGGAAAGTGTAGGGCCCGATCGAGAACACCGCATCCTCGCTGTTCTCGAAATTCCGCAGTTGCGCGCGCAGCCGCGCCACCAGCTCGGCGAGCCGGAACGGCTTGGCGATGTAGTCGTTGGCGCCGGCATCGAGGCCGCGGACCACGTCGTTCTCGGCGTCCGAACCGGTCAGCATGATGACCGGCATCTTGTGGCCGAACTGGCGCATCTTGGCGCAGAAGTCGCGGCCGTCGCCGTCCGGCATGGTGATGTCCAGGATCACCAGATCGAATCGGGCGTCCGCGGCCGACAGCAGGGCCTCGGCCTCCTGCAGGGTGGCAGCTTCGACGGCAGTGAACTCACCTTCGAGTCCAAGCTGTTCGGCCAGGGTCAGGCGCAGGTCGTGATCATCGTCCACAATCAGGATGGGTCGCTCGCTGGTGGGCATTTTTCCTGTTTCCTTCGATCGGGCGGGGAGTAGCGGCCCCCGCTGGTCCGGTCCCGGGGGGGAATCACGACAGACCCCCCGATCCCCCATATAGTGCATTTCCAGACGGCGTGTCTTGCCAGACATGCCGGACTTGCAAGGGTTTCACGGGCGGCATCGGCGTGAATAGCGCTACCTTCGGGGTGAATGATGACGAAAATGGGACCAGTGAGGATCGCAACCGCGTGATCGACCGATGAACCCACCCATGCTTCCCCGTGCGAGCGCCGCCGCTCGCCGCGGCGCCGCGCCGTCGCCCGCGGCCCCCCTTGGGGTGCCCCCCGGGGCGTCGGACCTCGCGGCGGCGCGCCTCAGGGCGGTGCATCGCGCCGCGACCGACCTCCGACGCGGCATTCCGGTGGTGCTGGAGGGCGACCCGCCGCTGTTGCTGCTCGCGGCGGAGACCGCAAACCCCGCGGGGCTCGACGAGTTCGCGCGCCTGGCCCCCGCCCCGCCGGTCCTGCTGCTGGCGCCGGTGCGCGCGGCCGCCGTGCTCCGCCGCCCGACCGGCCCCGCCGGCGGCCCGCCGGTGGCGCTCGCCCTGCCGGGTCCGCTGCTGACCCAGGACGCGCTCGCCCGCCTCGCCGACCCGGTGCTGGATCAGGCCCTGCCCGCCGTGCCGGAGGCGGTGGCCGCGCCGGCGGGTGCGCCGGCGGCGCTGGCGCTGGCCAAGCTCGCGCGCCTGCTGCCGGCGGTGCTCGCCGCCCCGCTGCCCGCGCCCGTGCAGGCACCGGGGCAGACGCCGGGGCAAGCCCTGGGGGGCATCCTGCCGGGGGGCATATTGCCGGGGGGCATATTGAGCGTGCCGGCCGCCGACGTGCTGGCCTACCGCGCCGGCGCCGCGGCGTCCCTGCGGCGGCTGACCGAGGCGCAGGTGCCGCTGTCCGCCACCCCGGACGCCCGCATCGTCATCTTCCGCCCGGCCGACGGCGGCACCGAGCATCTCGCGATCCTGGTCGGCACCCCCGAGGCCGAAGATGCGCCGCTGGTGCGGCTGCATTCGGAATGCTTCACCGGCGACCTGCTCGACAGCCTGCGCTGCGACTGCGGCGCGCAGTTGCGCGGTGCGATCGCCCGCATGGCCACGGAAGGCGCCGGCGTGCTGCTCTATCTCGCGCAGGAGGGGCGCGGCATCGGGCTCGCCAGCAAGCTGCGGGCCTATACCTTGCAGGATCGCGGGCTCGATACCCTGGACGCGAACCGCGCGCTGGGATGGGAGGCGGATGAGCGCAATTTCATGCTCGCCGCCACGATGCTGGAGTCGCTCAGCGTCCGCCGCATCCGGCTGCTCACCAACAACCCCGACAAGCTCAATGCGCTGGTCGCCTGCGGCATCGATGTGGTGGGGCGGGAGCCGCACGCCTTCGCGCCCAACGGGGTGAACGACGCCTATCTTGCCACCAAGGCGCGCCGTTTCGGCCATCTGCTAGGATAGGCGGCGATGCGCGCGGTCGTCACGGTGGACGGGCGGCTGCGGCTGGCGGACCGGATGCTGCGCGCCGCACTCGGGCGCGGCGGGGTGCGGACGCACAAGCAGGAGGGCGACGGGGCAACCCCGGCCGGCGTGCTGCCGCTGCGCCGTGTGCTCTACCGCGCCGATCGCGGCCCACCGCCCGCCTGCGCAGTGCCGATCGAGCCGCTCGCGCCCGACGACGGCTGGTGCGACGATCCGGCCGACGCGGAATACAACCGCATGGTGCGCCTGCCGCACCCGGGGCGCAGCGAGGCGCTGTGGCGGGACGATGCGCTCTACGACCTGATCGGCGTGCTGGGCTGGAACGATGCGCCGGTGGTGCGCGGGCTCGGCTCGGCGATCTTCCTGCATGTAGCACGTCCGGATTTCGCACCGACCGACGGCTGCGTGGCGCTGGCGGCGGCGGACCTGCGCGCGGTGCTGGCTTTGGGCCTGCGCGAGATCGAGGTTCTGCCGTGACCGTCAGCGTCCGCGCCGTCACCCTGCTGGCGGGATTGCCGGATGCCGCGGCGGGGGAACGGATCACGCCGCTGCTCGCCACACCGGGCGCGCGGATCGAGCAGATCGTCTCCGCCGGGCAGGCGAGCCCGGACGGGTTCTGGTACGACCAGGACCAGGCGGAGTTCGTGCTGCTGCTGGCCGGCACGGCCGGCCTGCGCATCGAGGGCGAGACCGAGGTGCGGGAATTGCGCGCCGGGGACTACATGCTGCTGCCGGCACACTGCCGCCATCGGGTGGAACGAACCTCCGCCGCGCCGCCGGCGGTGTGGCTGGCGGTGCATCTGTCCTGATCCGTTCCCGACCGGGTCGGCCGCACCGAACGCCCGCCCGAGTTCCGCCTCCGTCCGGCCCGTGCTAAGGGGGCGCGCCTGACCGGGAACCGCCATGCACCGCACGCCACACGCCCTCGACCGCTTCTTCACCGCCCCGCTGGCCGACAGCGACCCCGAACTCGCAGCCGCGATCGGCGCCGAGTTGCACCGCCAGCAGGACGGGATCGAGCTGATCGCCAGCGAGAACATCGTCTCCGCCGCCGTGCTCGAAGCCCAGGGCTCGGTGCTGACCAACAAATATGCGGAAGGCTATCCGGGCCGGCGCTATTACGGCGGCTGCGTCTACGTCGACGTCGCCGAAAGCCTCGCCATCGACCGCGCCCGGCGGCTGTTCGGCTGCGGCTTCGCCAATGTCCAGCCGCACTCCGGCGCGCAAGCCAACCAGGCGGTGTTCCTGGCCCTGTTGCAGCCGGGCGATACCGTGCTCGGCATGAGCCTCGCCGCCGGCGGCCACCTCACGCACGGCGCCGCGCCCAATCTGTCGGGCAAGTGGTTCCGCCCGGTGCAATACGGCGTCCGCCGGGAAGACGGGCGCATCGACTACGAGCAACTGGAGGAACTGGCGCGCACGGAACGGCCGAAACTGATCATCGCCGGCGGCTCCGCCTACCCGCGCACCATCGACTTCGCGCGCATCCGCGCCGTGGCCGACGAGGTGGGCGCGTTCTTCATGGTCGACATGGCGCATTTCGCCGGCCTGGTCGCCGCCGGCCTGTTCCCGAGCCCGCTGCCGCACGCCCACGTGGTCACCACCACCACCCACAAGACCCTGCGCGGCCCACGCGGCGGGATGGTGCTGTCGAACGACCCGGAGATTGGCAAGAAGATCAACAGCGCCGTCTTCCCCGGCCTGCAAGGCGGCCCGCTGATGCACGTGATCGCCGGCAAGGCCGTCGCCTTCGCCGAAGCCCTGCGCCCCGAATTCCGCGCCTACCAGGAAGCGGTGATCGAAAACGCCCGCGTGCTGGCCGCAACCCTGGCGGAACAAGGCCTCGCCATCGTCACCGGCGGCACCGACAGCCACCTGCTGCTGGTCGACCTGCGTCCCAAACATGTGACGGGCAAAGCCGCCGAAGCCAGCCTGGAACGCGCCCACATCACCGCCAACAAGAATGCCATCCCCTTCGACCCGGAAAAACCCGCCATCACCTCCGGCATCCGCCTCGGCTCCCCCGCCGCCACCACGCGCGGCTTCGGCAGCGTCGAGTTCCGCGAGATCGGGCTGATGATCACCGAAGTGCTGGACGCCCTCGCCCGCTCCAACGACGGCACGAACGACGCCGCAGAACAGGCCGTCGCCAGCCGCGTCCAGTCCCTGTGCGCACGCTTTCCGATCTACCGCACGCGATGACCGCCGCGGGCCCGCAAGCCGGGGCTTCGCCCCGGACCCCACCAGGGGCGCTGCCCCTGGACCCCGCCAAGGGCAGCGCCCTTGGAACGCATCTATTGGTTCCGTGCGTGTGGGGGGTGTCTCGGGTCCGGGCCGGGGCTGCCTGGGGCGGGCGGGTTGGGCGGGGAGAGGGCGCAGTCGCGCCCTCTCCCCGCCCAACCCGCCCGCCCCAGGCAGCCCCGGCCCGGACCCGAGACACCCCCCACACGCACGGAACCCAACAAGAAGGGGTCCAGGGGACGACTGTCCCCTCGCGGGGGTCCAGGGGACAGCGCCCCCTGGTGGGGTCCGGGGCGAAGCCCCGGCTTGCGGGCGCACGCTGATGCATTGTCCGTTCTGTGGGCACGACGATACGCAGGTGAAGGACAGTCGTCCGACGGAGGATGGGGCGGCGATACGCCGGCGTCGGTTCTGTCCGCAGTGCGGGCAGCGGTTCACCACGATCGAGCGGGTGCAGTTGCGCGAGCTGACGGTCGTGAAGTCCGACAACCGGCGGGTTGCGTTCGATCGGGACAAACTGGCGCGTTCGATCCGCATTGCGTTGCGCAAGCGTCCCATCGAGGAGGAGCGGATCGAACGCATCGTGAACGGCATCGTGCGTCATCTGGAGGCTTCCGGCGAGACCGAGATCCCCAGCAAGCAGATCGGCGAGCTGGTGATGGACACGCTGAAGGACCTCGATCCCGTGGCATATGTGCGGTTCGCCAGCGTCTACCGCAATTTTCGCGAGGCGAAGGATTTCGAGGCGTTTGTCGGCTCCTTAGGCGGCTCCTTGCGGGAGGCGAGCCGGGGCGATGGCGGCGACGCGTGACGATGCCGCGCATATGCGCGCCGCCCTGGCGCTGGCGGAACGCGGCCTGGGGCTGACCTGGCCCAATCCCTCGGTGGGCTGCGTGGTCGTGCGGGACGGTCGCGTGGTGGGGCGCGCGCTGACCGCGCCGGGCGGGCGCCCGCATGCGGAGCCGGCGGCGCTGGCGATGGCGGGCGCGGCGGCGCGCGGGGCGACCGTCTATGTCACGTTGGAACCCTGTTCCCATTGGGGCCGCACGCCACCCTGCGCCGATGCGCTGGTCGCGGCCGGCGTGGCGCGGGTGGTGATCGGGGCGCGCGATCCCGATCCGCGCGTGGACGGCGCCGGCGTGGCGCGGCTGCTCGCGGCGGGGATTGCCGTCACCGAGGACGTGCTGGCGGCGGAAGCGGCCGAGGTCCTGGCCGGGTTCGCGAGCCGCATCCGGCGCGGCCGGCCGCTGGTGACGTTGAAGCTCGCCTCCACCCTGGACGGGCGGATTGCCACCAGCTCCGGCGAAAGCCGCTGGATCACCGGGGCGCCGGCGCGGCGGGCGGCGCATGCGTTGCGTGGCCGGCACGATGCGGTGCTGGTGGGTGCCGGCACGGTGGCCGCAGACGATCCGGACCTAACCTGCCGGCTGCCCGGCTTCCGGACGACGCCTGTGGTGCGGATTATAGCCGACAGCCATCTGCGCACCGCGCTCACCGCCCGGGTGGTTGCGACCGCGCGGGCGACACCCACCTGGTTCCTGATGCGCGAAGACGCCAACCCCGGGCGCCGCCGCGCCTTCGCCGCGGCCGGCGCGACCCTGATCGAAACCCCGGCGGCCGCGATGGGGGTGGACCTGGCGCACGGGCTGGCGCATCTCGGCGCTGCCGGTCTGACCCGGCTGCTGGTGGAAGGCGGCGGGCAACTGGCGGCCGCGCTGCTGCGGGATCGGCTGGTGGACCGGATCGCCTGGTTCCATGCGCCGGCGGCGATGGGTGGCGACGGCTGGCCGGCGGTGGCGGCCTTCGGGGTCGATGGGCTGGACAGGATGCCCCGATTCGTGCGCCGTAGCACGACACCGTTCGGCGCTGACCTGCTGAGCCTGTTCGACGTCCTGCCCGAAAGCCCGACCTGAGATGTTCACCGGCATCGTCACCGCCCTCGGCACCGTCCGCGCCATCACCCCGATCGGCGGGGGCCACGACATGCGGCTCGTGATCGGGGCGCCGTGGCCGGATCTGCGGACGATCGCGCGCGGCGCCTCGATCGCGTGTTCGGGCTGCTGCCTGACGGCGGTGGAGCTGGGCGAGGACTGGTTTGCCGTGGATGCCTCGGCCGAGACCCTGACGCGCACCACCCTAGGGCGGTGGGACGTGGGGACGCGGGTGAATCTGGAACGCAGCCTGAAGCTCGGCGACGAGCTGGGCGGGCACATCGTCTCCGGCCATGTCGACGGGGTGGGGGAGGCGCTTTCCGCCGTGCCGGAAAACGGCTCCGTCCGCTGGTGCTTCCGCGTGCCGCGCGCGCTGGCCCGCTTCATCGCCGAGAAGGGCAGCGTCGCGGTGGACGGGGTGTCGTTGACGGTGAACGCGGTGACGGAGGATAGCTTCGCGGTGAACATCATCCCGCACACGGCCGCGGTGACCGGCTTCGGCGTGCTCCGGCCGGGGGATCAGGTGAATATCGAGATCGACATGCTGGCCCGCTATGTGGCGCGCCTGGCGGCGTTTCAGGGGGCGGAGGGGCGGTGATGGATGGCGTGAAAAGCCTGGAGTTGTCGCAATACCTCACCTCGGCCGAGGAGCTGATCGAGGAGGCGCGCAACGGGCGCATGTTCATCCTGGTCGATGACGAGGACCGGGAGAACGAGGGCGACCTGGTGATCCCCGCGCAGTTCGCCACGCCCGATGCGGTGAACTTCATGGCGCGGCACGCGCGCGGGCTGATCTGCCTCGCGCTGACGCAGCACCGGGCGGAGCAACTGGGGCTCGGGCTGATGAGCGCCAACAACGGCACGCGCCACCAGACCGCCTTCACCGTTTCGATCGAGGCGCGCGAGGGCGTCACCACCGGCATCTCGGCGCATGATCGCGCCCACACCATCGCGGTGGCGATCAATCCGGAATGCGGGCGCGACGATATCGTGGTGCCGGGGCATATCTTCCCGGTGGTGGCGCGCGAGGGGGGCACCCTGGTGCGCGCGGGGCATACCGAGGCGTCGGTCGATATCGCCCGCCGCGCCGGCCTCTATCCCGCCGCGGTGATCTGCGAGATCATGAACGACGACGGCACCATGGCGCGGCTGCCCGACCTCGTTGCGTTCGCGCAGAAGAACAATCTGAAGCTCGGCACCATCGCCGACCTGATCGCCTATCGCCGCCGCACCGAACGGCTGGTGAAACGGGTGCAGGAAGGGTTGTTCGATCACGTGGCCGGCGGCGAGTGGAAGCTGATCGTGTATGCCAACACGGTCGAGTACCAGGAGCACCTCGCTCTGGTGAAGGGCGACCTGTCCGGTCCCGAGCCGGTGCTGGTGCGCATGCACGCGGTCGATCTGCTGGACGACATGACCGCCGGGCCGCATTGGATCTCGGTCCATAATACCATGCACATGATCGGCCGCGAGGGGCGCGGCGTGCTGGTGCTGATCCGCGAGCACCGGCCGACCGCGCTCTCTGATCGGGTGCGGCAACTGGTGATGTCGCCGCGACCGCAGCGGGAGTTGCGCGATTACGGGATCGGGGCGCAAATCCTGCTCGATCTCGGGGTGAAGGACATGGTGCTGCTGTCGAACCGGCAGCGCAACGTGATCGGGCTGGAGGGCTACGGGCTGAACATCGTGGAGACGCGGCCGATCCCGGACACGGTGAACGGCGGAGGCAAGAAATGAGCACGGAAGACGCGGCGCTGCCGGCGGCGCCGCGGATCGACGGGCCGTCGCCGCACCTGCTGGTGGTGCGCGCGCCCTACTACCGCGAGGTGGCGGACGGGCTCTCCCGCGGCGCCGAACGCATCCTGCGCGAGGCCGGTGCGACGTTCGAAAGCCTGGACGTGGCGGGCGCATTCGAGTTGCCGCAGGCGATCCGCCTCGCGCTGCGCGGTGCGACGCGGTTCGACGGTTTCGTGGCGCTGGGCTGCGTGGTGAAAGGCGAGACCGATCACTACGACCATATCTGCCGCGAGACGATCGGTGGCCTGATGCAGCTTTCGTTGCAATTCGGGCTGGCGCTGGGACAGGGCGTGCTGACGGTGCATCGGCTGGACCAGGCATTGGCACGGTCCGGGCGGGACGGGCACAACAAGGGCGCGGAGGCCGCCGCGGCGGCGCTGGTCCAGATCGGCGTGGCGCGGCGGTTCGCGGCGTGAGCGGCAAGCGTTCCCAGGGCGGCCCGCAGCGCGGGCGCACGGCCTCGCGCGTGGCGGCGGTGCAGGCGCTGTTCCAGAGCGAGCAGGCGGGCATCAGCGCGGAGACGGTGATCGACGAGTTCGTGCGCCATCGGCTGGGCGTGCTGCCGGGCATGGGCGGGTTCGAGGACGGGCGGGTGCCGGAGGCCGAGGTGCCGCTGTTCGCCGCCATCGTGCGCGCGGCGGTGGCGCAGCAGGAGACGATCGACCGCATGCTGTCCGAGGCCTTGCCGGCCGAATGGCCGCTGGGGCGGTTGGATCCGGTCCTGCGGGCGTTGCTACGGGCCGCGGCGGGAGAGCTTGCGCGCGCGGACGGGCCGCCGGCGAAGGTCGTGATCAACGAATATCTGAACGTGGCGCATGGGTTCTTCGAGGGCGAGGAACCGCGGATGGCAAACGGGATCCTGGACCGGCTGGCGCGGCTGCTGCGGGCCGGGGAGTTCGGGGCCTAGGGGAGATCAGCTAATTTCGGTTTCGAGATGGCTTGTCAGATGGCCGACGACCACCTGCCTGGTGTCGTCATCCCAGGCGTAATAAATGCGCAGGCACTCCCTTGGGTCGCGGCTAATACCCTTCTTGATGTGTCGTTCGAGGAACAGCGGACGGCCTTCGTGGCGACACCAGAACTGTGGGTCGTTCTTCAGCTTGTCCGGGCTGCCCGCGACAGGCTCGTCAGTAAGGTGAAGCTCGCGCAGCCGTGTCTGAAACCCGGTGCGCCCACCATGACGTCTCATGTCCACGTAGTGAGTCGCTAGCAATTCGAGCGCCTCGCAGACAAGCGCCAAGCTATCATATGTGCTCGCCCTCACCGCCTTATGGGCCTTGCGGGCGAGGATCAATCGGTCCGGGAACTCCCGGTCCACCCATTCGGGTATCTCCGCTAAGCTCCCGGGCGACGAGGCGCGGGTTTCCCGCGGGACCGATTTCAGGACGGCCTCGAGCGTGTCGATCCTGGCGCGGAGTGCGGCGTTGCCGCGCCGCGCCTCCTCCAGATCGTCGTTGGCCTCCCGCCAGCGGTGCTCGAATTCGACAGCCTGATCCCAGGCAGCCTGCTTCTCACTATCAAGGAGCTCGACTTGATGTTCCAGCAAGGGCTGCCTGTCCTGAGCGACGGCGGTTTCCAGCTGCCGTTCAGTCTCGACCCGGTCTAGCAATGTACGTCAGATCTTCAAACCGCGGCAGCCGCTGGTAGATGTCCGCTCGCTGCACGCTGATCCGCGCCACCTCCCGGCGCAGCCAAGCTTGGCCACGCGTCCCCCCTTCCGTGGTCTCGAGACGGGCGCCAAGCAATAGGGGGTGGTCGTAGGGGGTTTGTTCGGAGCGGTCGAATCCAGACCGATACAACCGGCAGGCCCCCTGGAACACTGACCACGTCTTCCCGAAACGCCGGCTCAGCGCGAACGCAGCTTCCCACGATAGCGCGCGGACCGCCGCGAGGCCGATCATTGAACGTTCGAGTTGCCAGGGGTCGACCAGCCACCGCCCCTCCGGCGCCGACGTGGCGGAGGAAACTACCACGACAGGGCTCCGCCGGAGTCGATTCTCGATCCAATCCGCTAGATCTTCGACATCCGCGGCGGTCCGCACCGGAACAGCCCCACCGGAGGGGCTGCCTGCCATCTGGGCGAGATCACGAAGAAACCGCGGGGGCGCGGGCAGAAAATCGCCGAGCTCTCCACGAGCGATACAACTCAACCGCAGCGCAACGCGTGTTCCCGGTCCAGCGCGGAAGACCGCCGTTTCCACGATCCAGTTGCGACCGGGGACCTCGCGATCCGGATCGACAATGCGACTAGCCCAGACCTGCGGGTCCTGGCCGCAAAGAACCTCAACCGCGTGCCCCTGGTCGGGCGACAATACGAACGCTCCGCGCTGTCGCGCAGCCGGCGGCAGCGGCGTGCCGCATTTATCTTGCAGCCACCGCAGCACCACATCGATTGCCTGCGCCGGATCCTGCTCACCCAGTTCCAGTTCAGATTGCAGCACAGGTTGCGCGACGGTACGCGACCCGCGCGAACGCTCGAAGAGAGGCTGTAATTGTTCGGCCAGAGAGGACGCCATGACGACACCAGATACCAAAGGACCCACGATCGACACCGTTTCCTAGACTCTCACGCTCTCGTCAGAGCCACGCAAGCCCCTCGCCTACCCCCAGTCCAGCCCCGCCAGCCCGGCATGGCTGGTCACCCAGCACCACTGCGCCCGCCGCACCACCTCCAGCGCATCGAGCAACGCGATCGCCCCGTAGGGCCTGCCGAACACATGCGCGTGGACCGTGATATCCAGGCACGCGAACGGTCCGCCCAGCCGCGGCCAGCCTGCCACGATCCGCTCCAGGGTGCGGGTGAACGCGTCGGGTTCGTTGCCGTAGCGCACGTAAAGCGGCATGTCGTTCACCTCCATGGTGAACGGCATCCCCAGGATCGGCCCGGCTTCCGTGGCGACCGGATACGGCAGGTCGCTGTCGAACATATCGGCGTGCCAACGGAATCCGGCCGCCGCGAGCAACCGCGAGGTCTCGGTGCTCGGCGTGCAGCGCGGGCTGAGCCAGCCGCGCGGCGCGGTCCCGGCGGTCGCCGCCAGCGCCGACCGGCAGGCCTCGATCTCCGCCTGCTCCTGCTCAACCGTCAGATAGGGCGGCAGGGTCCCCTGGCTCCAGCCATGCGCCGCCACCGCGTGGCCGCGCGCGGCGATGGCGCGCAGCAGCTCCGGGAAGCGTTCCGCCACCACGCCGCTGACATAGAACACGCCGGACAGCCCGGCCTGGTCCAGGATGTCCAGGATCCGCCACGCCCCTACCTTGGCGCCGTACTCCGCCCAGGAGCGCGCCTGCAGATCGACCACCCCCGGCCGCAGCACGTTGCCCATGGGACCGATGCCGGGGGCGGAGCCTTCCGCCCACCCTTCCAGCATCACGCTGATCGAAACCGCGAGCGGCCGGTCCGCAGGCCAGCCCGGAGGCATCTGCACGTTCCCGACCGGCACGCTCACGCCGGCAGCGGCCAGCCGAGCCATTCGCATACCGCGCGGCCCATCACCCAGTCCTTGTCCTCGGCCGACAGGAACGGCAGTTCCTCGGTGAAGAAGGTGATCGCCTGGCGATAGGTGCAGGGCAGGCGCGTGAGGTCGGTGCCCCAGAACATGCGCTGCGGCCCGAACGCGTCGAACACCTGGCGGACGTAGCCGTGCACCGCCCGGAACGGATACGTATCGTCAGTGTAGCACGGCAACGCCGAGGCCTTCACCGCGACGTTGGGATGGCGCGCGATGCGCAGCAGGTCGGGCAGGTCGACGAATGCCGCCGCGTCCTTCTCCCGCCGCAGTTCCATGTGGTCCAGCACCAGCCTCAGCCCGGGATGCCGTTCTGCCAGCCGATCGAGCGCGGGCAGGTGGCCGGGCGCGAACATCATCACCGGCAGCGCGTAGCGCTCGCAGCCCTGCCACAGCCACTCGGCGCTGTCGTCATAGAGCCAGGTCATGTCCGGGCGATAGACGAAGCGCAGGCCGAGCATGCCCGGCTGGGTGCGCCAGGTCGGCAGTTTCTCGGCATTGGCGGGATCGACGGGAAGCCGGCCCATCACCGCGAAACGGTCGGGGTGCGCGGCGGCGGCGGCGAGTGCCAGGTCGTTGCGGTCGCCTTCCCAGGACGGCGGGACGATCACCACGCGGTCCACCCCGGCCTCGTCCACGGCGGCGAGCAGCTTTTCCTGCGTGAAGGGTTGCGGCTGCTGTTCGTTGCCGGGGCCCCAGGACGGCCAGGGGCGTTCCGGCGTGTTGGCCCCCCAGATATGGACCTGCGCATCGACGATCTTCATGGCGCCTGCTCCTTCCCGTTCGGCGCAGATGGCGGCGGGAACGGGGGGCTGTCAACCTCGGGCGAGGACGCCGGTCCCGGCCGATGCCGCGCGATCAGTCCGACAGTTCGTAGCCGATCGCACGCTCGATCCCGATCGTGCGGCGCACCGCCGGGCGGGCCATCATCCGCTCGTAATGAGCGGCCAGCCGGGGAAACGACGCCGGCGGCGGCTGGCGGGAATTGACCAGGCGCCAGTACCAGCCGGAACAGGTGGATATCGGCGATCGACCAGGCGCCGAGCGCCCAGTCGCGCGCTCCGAGCCGTACCTCGGCCTGGCCGAACGCGGCCCGCACGGCCTCGGCGCCCCGCCGGCGCGCCGGATGCAAGGTGGCGGCGACGAAGGACATCCACGACACCGCCTGCGCCTCGGTCTCCGCATCATCGGCCGGCAGCAGGCGGGCTTCGGGAAACCGGCGCGCGAGATAGAACAGGATTGCCGCCACTTCGGTCAGCGGGCGGCCGTCGATCAGCAGCAGCGGGACCTTGCCTTCCGGGTTCAGCGCCAGGAACGCCGCGCTCCGCTGTTCCTTGCGCGCCAAGGAGACGGGGTGCGGATTGAATGCCGCGCCGGCCTCGTGCAGCGCGATATGCACGGCCATCGAGCTGGCACCGGGCGCGAAATAGAGCGCGAGCATCGCCGCCGCGCCCCCCTATCCCGCCAGCAGCTTCGCCGCCGCCGGGGCGAAATAGGTCAGCACGCCGTTGCATCCGGCGCGCTTGAACCCGATCAAACTTTCCATCATCGCCCGGTCGTGATCGATCCAGCCGTTCTGTACCGCCGCCATGATCATGCTGTACTCGCCCGACACCTGGTAGGCGAAGGTCGGCACGCCGAAACGATCCTTCACCCGGCGGATGATATCCAGATACGGCATTCCCGGCTTGACCATCACCATGTCGGCGCCTTCCAGCAGATCGAGCTCCACCTCCCGCAGCGCCTCGTCGGAATTGGCCGGGTCCATCTGATAGGTCTTCTTGTCGCCCTTCAGCGCCCCGCCGGAGCCGAGCGCATCGCGGAACGGGCCGTAGAACGCCGAGGCGTATTTGGCCGCGTAGCTCATGATCCGGGTGTGGATCAGCCCGGCGCGGTCGAGCGCATCGCGGATCGCGCCCACCCGCCCGTCCATCATGTCCGACGGCGCAATGACATCGATCCCAGCTTCCGCCTGCACCAGCGCCTGGCGGACCAGCACTTCCAAGGTCTCGTCGTTCGCGACGTAGCCGTTGCGGATGACACCGTCATGCCCGTGGTCGGTGTAGGGGTCGAGCGCCACGTCGCCCACCAGGC
This sequence comes from uncultured Pseudomonadota bacterium, assembly GCA_963832525.1. Lineage (GTDB taxonomy): Bacteria > Pseudomonadota > Alphaproteobacteria > Acetobacterales > Acetobacteraceae > JAJZVS01. The sequence goes on along the minus strand of CAWHUC010000004.1, from coordinate 1,836,424 downwards.
CGAGGCCGGGGAATTCGCGCTTCAGCTCGCGCGCGGCGCGGCACATGAGGTTGTCGGGGCTGATCGCCTCGGTGCCCTCGGCGTTCTTCTTCGCCGCCGGCGTGGCGGGGAACAGTGCGATCGCGGGGATGCCGAGCGCGTGCGCCGGCGCGACATGCGCGGCCAGCCGGTCGATCGTGACGCGGGTGACGCCGGGCATGGCGGCAACGTCGGTCGTGATCGCGGTGCCCTCGATCAGGAACACCGGCCAGATCAGGTCATCGACGGTGAGCGCGTTCTCCGCCACCAGCCGGCGGGTCCACAGATCGCGGCGGTTGCGCCGCATGCGGGTCGAGGGGAAACGGCCGACGGTCATCGCGGGACCTCCTGCAAGCCTTCGGGGGAGATGGATAAGGCGGGAGCGGCAGCAAGGGAAGGCGGTTGCGGGGTTGACATGGCCTTGCCGATCCGTATATACGATTCTGTATATGCAGATCGCTGCCCGCCCGACCTTAACGGAATGCTCAGTGGTCCTGCCGCACACCGGCGGGCATGGACCTTTTCTGGGACCCAGCCAAGGAAGCGCGGAACCTGCGCAAGCACGGCCTCGATTTCTCCTTCGCGGCGCTGGTGTTCGCCGATCCGCTCGCGGTCACCTTGTTCGACCGGATCGAGGGCGGGGAGAAGCGCTGGCACACGATCGGTACGGTCGGGCCGGCGGGCACGCTGCTGCTGGTCGTGCACACCGACCCGGAGGACGGCGCGTGCCTGCGGATCATCGGCGTACGGGCGGCCACGCGGCCGGAAAGGAGGCGCTATGAGGAAGACCCTGCCTGATCCTGCCCGCCCCGCCTTGACCGAGGCGCAGGCCGCCCAGCTCCGCGCGCTGGAAGGGCGGGGGATCGACACCGCCGCCATCCCGGAAGCTCCCGCCGCCCATTGGCGCGAGGCCGAGCGCGGCCGGTTCTTCCGCCCGCGCAAGGAGGCGATCTCGGTGCGGCTCGATGCCGACGTGCTCGACTGGCTGCGTCGCCGCGGTCCCGGCTACCAGACCGAGATCAACCGTATCCTGCGCGAACGGATGGAAGCGCAGGAGACCGGCTGACCGGCCACAAGCGCCTGGCGGGTACCGTTCAGATCGGCAGCACGATCAGGATGTCCACCCGCCGCGATTCCAGCACCACATCACGCCCCGCCAGCCGCAGCACCCCGTCCTGCTCGACGATCCGGTCGAGATATTTCCCGGCCGCGAACAGTTCCGTGCCGCCACCCTGCTGGGTGCGGTAGAGCGCGAAGCTGCTGCGTGCCGCGATCATCCCGTCCGCGCCGACGGCGAGCAGCGGGCGGGCGAGCAGGTGGCAGTAGCTGTGCGGCTCGAAGATATTCGCGGTGCGCAGCGCCAGCACGCGGTCCTGCATCATCCCGCGCCCGTGGCAGGACAGGATGCCGACCGGCTCCCCCGCCTCGAACCCTTCGCGCGGGATGATGCGGTAGGTCGCATCCGCGGTGAACGCCGCCGGCCAGTCCTCCAGCGCGTCGTCGTCGATCGCGCGCGCAATGTGGGCTAGGAAGTCCTCGATCCGTTCGCGCAACGCGGGCGCCACTTCGGTCTGAGTCCGATCGTTCATCGCCACTCTCCCCCTACCAGCCCATCAGCCCGCGATAGGCCTGCCAGAAGCCGCGGATCCCCGTCTCCGTCGCGCGTGAGCCGTCCGAGGAGGCGACATCCCGCCCACCCATCTCCAGGAACTCGTTCACGTGCTCGCTGCCGCGACTGCCGCGCTGGACGAATTCGTTGATGCAGCCATCCTCCAGCGACACGAGGCCCGCCGCGCCCGTCAGATTGGCTTGGCGCACCCGCATCTCGGTGCGCGCCACGTCGTCGTCCTCGTAGCCAAGGTAGTTCCAGAACAACTCCGTCTTGTCGACCCCGCGCGGCGTGAAGAACCGCACCGCCAGCGAATTGAGCGTGAGCTGCACGGTCAGGGTCGGGAACACGGTCTGGATCATATGCGTGATGCCGTCGTCGAACTCGGTGAAGGCATCGAGCAGCTGCGGCCCGTGCAGGCCGGATTTGTACTGCGCGGAATGGACCTGCGCGTATTCGTCGGACTCGGTCAATTGGGCGCGCTTGGCATAGCTCAGGCTGTGTCGCCCGTCGTCGGACAGGATCATGCCGCCGTCCATATCGAGCCGGTTGATCTTGAACGTGGTGTAGAACGTGTGCAGCAACGTCGCATGGTAGGAATCGCGCACGTTCTCGGCATAGAGCTTCCAGTTGTTATGGATGACCTGGCTGTGCCGGCCGAGCAGCTTGACCTTCCGCCCGAGGTTGCGCCGCAGCACCCCGGCCACCTGCGGGCCAAGAAACGTCTCCACATCCGGCGTCGCCGCGGAGAACGTGCCGAACACCAGGCCGCAGAACACCTCCGTACGGATCGGCTCCAGCCGGTGCTGGGCGGGATCGAAATCCTCCGGCATGCCGCCTTTGCCGCGCAGCCCGTGGCGGAAGGCCACGCTCTGCACCTGGCCGGCCAGATCGTACGTCCAGGAATGATAGACGCAGGTCAGGCTGTCCGCATGACCGCGTTCCTTGAGGCACACGAGCGCGCCCTTGTGCGCGCAGCGGTTCACGAGGCCGTGCAGCGCGCCGTCGCGATCACGGGTGACGACGATCGGGACCTCGCCGATCACCGCCTGGCGGTAGTCGCCGGGGTTCGCGACCTCGATCTCCAGGCACAGGAAATGCCAGATCGGGCCGCGGAACAGGCGCTGCTGCTCCAGCGCGTAGATCTCCGGATCGGAATAGACGCGGAACGGAACCCGGCTCGCGCCTTCGGCGGGCCAGCGCAGCGCGGGTTCGGGCGCGAGGGATGCGGACATGGACGGGACCTCCGGACGGACGCGGTTTGCCGCGCCTCATGCCCCGCAGTGCGCGCGGCGGGGGCGGTGGCTGTCAAGACCGGCCGGGCCAGGGCATGCTGGCGCCCCTGCCGCCGAAGGAACCCGCCGATGCGCCTCGCTCCGCCCCGCTTCGTCCCCGCCGCCCCCGTGCGGGCCAACCTCGCCTCCGACACCCAGACCCGACCGAGCCCGGGGATGCGCGCGGCGATGGCGGCGGCGGAGGTGGGCGACGAGCAGGCCGGCGCCGATCCCACCGTCTGGGCGCTGTGCGACCGGGTGGCCGCGCTGCTCGGCAAGGAAGCTGCGATGTTCCTGCCGTCCGGCACCATGGCGAACCAGGTGGCGCTGGCGACGCACTGCCGCCCCGGCGACCAGGTGCTGGCGCATGAGAGCGCGCATATCCTGAGCAGCGAGGCCGGCGCGCAGAGCGCCATCACCGGCGTGCTGGTGACGGGCCTGCCGGGGCCGCGCGGGCAATTCGATATCGCGACCTTGCAAGCTGCGATCACCCAGCCCAGCCGCTATTCCCCCCCACAGCGGCTGGTGGAGGTGGAGCAGACCGCCAACCGCGGCGGCGGCGCCTGCTGGCCGGCCGCGGCGCTGCGTGCGGTCGCCGACTGCGCGCACGCGCACGGGATGGCGACCCACATGGACGGCGCGCGGCTGTTGAACGCGCAGGTCGCGCTCGGCGTTCCGGCGGCCGAACAGGCGGCGGGCTACGACAGCGTATGGCTCGATTTCACCAAGGGGCTCGGCGCGCCGATGGGCGCGGTGCTGTGCGGCAGCGCCGCGTTCATCGACGAAGCCTGGCGATGGAAGCAACGGCTCGGTGGCGCGCTGCGCCAGGGCGGCATCGCGGCGGCGGGGTGCCTTTACGCGCTCGACCACAACGTGGCGCGGCTGGCCGAGGACCACGCGAACGCGCGCGCTCTCGCCGCCGGCATGGCCGACATCCCCGGCCTGGCGGTGGAACCGCCGGAAACCAACCTGGTGTTCTTCGACACCAAATCCACCGGCCTGACCGCGACGGAATTCGCTGCCCGGCTGGCCGCCGAGGGCGTGCTGGTGTCGGTGACCGAGGGCACCCGCGCGCGCGCCTGCCTGCACCTCGACGTCACCGCTGCGCAGGTGGCGGAGGCGGTGGAGGCGATGCAGGCGGCGGCGCGTCGCTGAGCAGACCGCCGGAGGTTTGCGTCCGGATCAAAACCTGAGCAGGTTCGCGCCGCCACGGTTCCTGGCCCGCGTGGCGACCCGCGCAAGCCTGCTCAGGCCGCCATCGCCGGGCGCCGCTCCCGCCAGCCGGTCGCGCGCTCGTAGGCGTGTGCGGCGCGCAACACGAGCGCGTCCTCGAACGGCCGGCCGACCAGTTGCATCGATACCGGCAGGCCGCCGGCGCCGAAGCCGGTGCACACGCTCATCGCCGGCTGGCCGGTGACGTTGAAGGGGATGGTGAAGGAGGGTTTCTCCAGGGTCACCCATTTCGAGACCGACGTGATCTCCGGCGCCTCCGCCGGCGCCGGGGCCGTCAGCAGCAGATCGACATCCGCCATCGCCGCGGCGACCTGCCGGCACAGGATGCGCCGACGGCGGATCGCCTGCACGTAGTCAGCCGCGCGCAGCAGCCCGCCCAGCGCCACCCGGTCGCGGAACAATTCGCCGTAATCGTTGAAGCGCGTCTTCATCCAGGGTTCGTGCACGGCATAGGCCTCGATGACCAGGATCACCCAGCCGCAAGCCTGGAAATCGAGCATCGGCGGCAACGTCACGTCGCGCACGGTGGCGCCGAGGGAGGCGAACACATGTTCCGCCTCCGCAATTCCCGCGCGCACGCCCGGGCTCACCGGATGGTCGGTCTCGAAGAAATGCCGCACCACGCCGATGCGCAAGCCTTTCACCCCGCCCTCGATTCCGGCGACAAGGTCCGGCACCGGGCGATCGGCGGAGGCCGGATCGGCAGGATCGTGCCCGGCCATCGCCTCCAGCAGCAACGCGCAATCCTCCGCGGTCCACGCCAGCGGGCCGGTGTGATCGAGGGTGAAGGATAACGGCTGCACACCGACCCGGCTCGCGAGCCCGTAGGTCGGCTTGATGCCCGCCAGCCCGCACAGCGCCGCCGGCCCGCGGATCGACCCGCCGGTATCGGACCCCGTGCCGCCCAGGATCATGCCGGACGCCACCGCCGCGCCGGTGCCGGACGAGGATCCGGCGGTGAAATGCGCCGGATTCCAAGGGTTGCGCGCCGGCGGCCAGGGCAGGTCGAAGGACGGCCCGCCGAAGGCGAATTCATGCGTGGCGAGCTTGCCCATCATCACCGTGCCCGCCTCCGCCCAGCGCCGCACTACGGTTGCGTCGGCATCGGGGACGTTGCCTTCCAGCAACCTCGAATGCGCCGTCGTCGGAATGCCCGCGGTGGCGTAGATGTCCTTGTGGCCGATCGGAATCCCGTCGAGCGGGCCCAGGCGCGCCCCCGCCATCGCCCGTGCCTCCGCCGCGCGCGCGTCGGCCATGGCGCGTTCCTCGGTAAGGCAGATGAACGCGTGCAAGGTCGAATCGAGCGCGCGGATGCGGGCAAAACACGCCTCGGTCAGTTCGACCGGCGACAGCTTCTTCGCCGCGATCAGGCGCGCCGCCTCGGCGATCGTCGGGAACGGCGCCATCACGCCTGCTCCGGCTTGAAAATCAGCGCCGGCTCCGCCTCACGCGGCAGGGGCGCATGCAGCCGTTCCAGCAACGGCTCGACCAGGGCATAACCCTCGCGCAAGGTGGCGATCTGGGCGGCGTCAAGCGGCAGGCCGGTCGCGGCCACCAGGGCGGCGAAGGCGACAGGATCAATGGACGGCGGCATGGCAGTCGGTTCCTTCAAGCAGCGACAAAGAAAGGTTCAGGCGGCGGCGGCCCGCACGCAACGCACCAAACCGCCGCCGGCACGCGGCACCACCGGCGGATCGGCGGTGCGGCAGGCATCCTCCGCCAGGGAACACCGCGGCGCGAATGCGCACCCGGGCGGCAAGGCAGCCAGGTCCGGCGGCGCACCCGGAATCGCTTCCAGCACGCCCCCACGCTGCCCGCCGTGCACGGTGGAAGACAACAGGCCCGCCGTATAGGGGTGGCGCGGATCGCGGATGACCTGGCGCGCCGTGCCCGTCTCGATGAACCGCCCGGCATACATCACCGCCACCCGGTCCGAGATCTCGGCTGCCACGCCCATGTCGTGCGTCACGAACACCACCGCCATGCCAAGTTCCTCCTGCAACTGCCGCAGCAGCAGCAGGATCTGGATCTGCACGGTGACATCCAGCGCCGTCGTCGGCTCGTCGGCCAGCAGCACCTCCGGCGTGCACGCCAGCGCCAACGCGATCATCGCCCGCTGGCGCATGCCCCCCGACAACTCATGCGGATAATTACGCAGCCGCCGCGCCGCCGAGGGAATGCGCACCCGCTCCAGCATCTCCTGCGCCCGCCGCAACGCCGCGCGACGATCCAGACCCTCGTGGCGCACAATGGTCTCCGCGATCTGCGCGCCGATCGTGTAGACCGGATCAAGCGCCGACATCGGCTCCTGGAAAATCATCGCAATGCGCCGCCCGCGCAGCCGCGCCAACGCCGTCGCCGGCAGATCGAGAACCGACATCCCCGCCAACCGCACCGAACCGGAGACCCGCGCCTGCGCCGGCAACAACCCCATCAACGCCTTCAACGTGACGCTCTTGCCCGACCCCGACTCGCCCAGAATGGTCAACGTCTCCCCACGCGCCAACGCAAAGGAAACCCCATTCACCGCCGCAATCTGCGCATCCCGCCGAAACAGACGCACCGCCAGCCCATCCACCTCCAACACCGGCACATCCGCCGCCGACCCAGCCGCCACCACCGGCGCAGGCGGAGCAAGAACGGTCATGATGCGGCTCCATGCGATGGGATGGGGGCCATGGCAGAAAGCAAGACCAGGGGGCGCTGCCCCCTGGACCCCCCGCCAGGGGACAGTCGTCCCCTGGCGGGGGGTCCAGGGGGCAGCGCCCCCCTGGCCTTGCTTCCTGCCACGACCCCACGCCACCGCATGGTGTCACGCATCGAGACCGTCCCCGCCCGCCTGGGCGATGGCGCGGATGCAGGCAACGAGGTGGAGGGGGTCGTCGGGAGGGCGGCTGACGGGGCCTGGCAGTGGGGGGGCGAGGCGCGGGGTGGTTTCGGCGCAAGTGGGGGCGGCGAAGGCGCAGCGGGTTCGGAAACGGCAGCCGGAGGGCGGATCGATCGGGTTCGGCGGATCGCCAGCCAGGGGGATTTCGGTGGTGCGGCGGTCGGGATCGAGCGTGGGTTTGGAGGCGAACAGGGCGCGTGTGTAGGGGTGGCACGGGCGGGCGTAGATTGCGTCGACCGGTCCGGTTTCGACCACCTGACCGAGGTACATCACCAGCACGCGGTCGCTGATGAACTCGACGACGTTGAGATCGTGCGAGATGAACACGTAGGTGAGGTTGAGCCGGCGCTTGAGGTCGGTGAGCAGGTTCAGAACCTGCGCCTCGATCGATTTGTCGAGAGCGGAAACCGCTTCGTCCAGAATGACCAGCCTTGGATCGAGCGCCAGCGCGCGGGCGATGTTCACCCGCTGGCGCTGGCCGCCGGAAAGCTCGTGCGGATAGCGACGCGCGAACTGGCCGGGGTTGAGCCCGACCTGCGCCAAAAGCCCATCGGCGCGCGCGTTCGCCGCGGCGCGTGCGAGGCCGTGGATGCGCGGGGCGTAGCTGATGCTTTCGGCGATGGTCATGCGCGGATTGAGCGAGGTGTAGCTGTCCTGGAATACCATCTGCATCTGCCGGCGCATCGCGCTGACCGCAATGCCGGTGCGCGAGCCGACCGTTTCGCCATCGAAGACGACGGCGCCGGCGTCGGGCTCAATCAGCCGCATCAGCAGCCGCGCGGTGGTGGATTTGCCGCAACCGGATTCGCCGACGATGCCGAGGGTTTCGCCCTTGCGGACCGAGAACGACACGTCGTCCACCGCGTGTACGGTCGCCTGGCGGCGGCCGAGCAATCCGCCGTGGATCGGGAAGTGCTTGCGCAGGCCTTCGACGATCAGCAGCGGCTGGGCGGCGCCGCCGCGATCGCGCGGGTCGGTAACTTGGGGCATGGCGGCGCTCATGGGTTCAGCTTTACGTCCATGGCGCTGCGCAGCCCGTCGCTCAGCAGGTTGAAGCACATGGACGTCAGGAAGATCATCGCCCCGGGCAGGGCGGAGACGTAGGGCTGCACGTAGATCGCCTCGCGCAGTGCGTTCAGCATCACGCCCCATTCCGGCGTCGGCGGCACCACGCCGAGGCCGAGGAAGCTCAGCCCCGAGGCCAGGATGATGGAGACGCTGATCAGGCTGGTCGCATAGACCATGATCGGCCCGAGCACGTTCGCCAGCACGTGGTGGCGGATCACCTGTGCCGGGCTGCTGGCGGAGGCGCGCGCCGCTTCCACGAAATCGAGCCGGCGCACCTGCGCGGTGACGGTCTCCGAAATACGCGCGAGCGGCGGGATGAACACCATCGACAGCGCCAGGATGACGTTCGTAAGCCCGTTGCCCAGCACCCCGCAGATGGCGATCGCGAGCAGCACGGAGGGAAACGCATAGAACACGTCCATGATGCGCATGATGAGCGCGTTCACGAACCCGCCGGCGTAGCCTGCGATCACGCCGAGCAGCCCGCCGATGACGAGTGCCACCGCCACCGGCGCAACGCCGGCAAGTAGGGACAGCCGCCCGCCGTAGCAAAGCCGCGCCCACATGTCGCGCCCGTTCTCGTCGGTGCCGAGCCAGTGCCCCGGCGTGCCGATCGGCGCCAGCCGGTGCAGGATGCTGCCGGTGGACGGGTTGGCGCCGGCGACCAGCGGGGCGAACACCGCGATGAAAACGATCGCGAGCAGCGCGAGCCCGAAGCCGATGGTGACCGGATCGCGTCGCAGCTTGCGCCCGACCGAGCGCCAGTAGCCTTGCGGGCGCGGCTGCGCCTGCGCGACCAAGGTGATTTCCGGGGCGATGGCTGCATCGAGCATCGGCGTGCCTCCGCTCAGCGCCGCAGCCGCGGGTCGATCGCCGCCTGGACGATGTCGACCAGCAGGTTGAGCAGCACGAAGAACGCCGCCAGCACCACCACCGTCGCCTGCAGCACGGGGATGTCGCGGCGGAAGATCGCGAGGTTCAGCAGGTAGCCGGAGCCGGGCCAGTTGAACACGGTTTCCACCAGAATCGAGCCGCCGAGCAGATAGCCGAACTGCAGCCCCATCAGCGCCAGCACCGGGGCTGCGGCGTTCTTGCAGACGTGGCGGATGATCGGGCCGCGTCCGAGACCTTTGGCGCGCAGGGCACCGACGAATTCCTGCCCGAGCACTTCCAGCACGGTCGCGCGCACCAGCCGCCCGATCACGCCCATGGGGATCAGCGCCAGCGAAACGACCGGCAGGATGAGGTATCGCCCGCGATCCCACAGCGGCACCTGGTCCGGCCCCATCCCCTGCGCCGGCAACCAATTGTGCAGCACCGCGGTGAACAGCACGAGCACGATCGCCACCCAGTAGTTCGGCAGGCTGACCCCGGTGGTGGCGATCGAGGAACAAAGCTTGTCCGGCCAGCGCCCGTGGTGCAGCGCCGCGACCAGCCCGAGCGCGATACCGAGCGAGAACCCGACCGCCCCGGCCAGCACCGCGAGGATGAATGTGTTGCCCAGCGCCACGAACAACTGCCCGAGCACCGGCGAGGCGTTGAAGATGGAGACGCCGAAATTACCCGTGACCGCGCTGCGCAGCCAGAGCAGGTATTGCATATACAGCGGCTTGTCGAAGCCGAACGCGGCCTTCATCTGCGCAATGACCCGCGCGGAGGCTTCCGGCGGCAGCAGCATGTCGATCGGGTTGCCCGGCGCGAGGTGGACCAGGATGAAGACCACCAGCGAGACGCCGAGCAGGACGGGAATCGCGAGCAGCAGGCGGCGGGCGGCGAACAGGAGCATCGTGGGCGAGCCTCGGGCGACATGCTGCGATGCAGCACGTATGCCCATGGTTAGCACAAGTTTTCGCCTCGTCCAGAGAAAATATAGCCTATGAAATAGGCATTTGACGACGAAAACGTCTTGTTCGTCCGGCGCGTGTCCATAATATCGGCGGATTTTTCAAACTATCCGTCAGGAGCAGGGAGAATCCGATCCGACGTGCAGCCGAAGAACGCGGCACGCGTGCCCGTCCGGGACAGGAGGATTGCCATAATCTAGGCAGGTTCGGCTGGCCCGCCCAATCCGTCGTCATTCCGTCGCACCCGGGCGCCCCCTTCCCGTCTCCCCGCCCCGACCGCCCGACCCACCCGGCGCTGGCTGTCGTGCAGCCGGACGGCGGGGTGCACCAGGGGCGGGCGGGCGGTGCGGGAATAAAATGCGTTCTGCAACGAATCCACTCGGCCACGGCATGGCACGGCACTTGCTGCGCCGGCGGGGCCTCCCCGTGCCCGGGTCCGCATGTCGCGGTACCCGCCGCGATTCAGCGATGGAACCCCCCGTATGCTCTCCCGACGTCTCTTCATCGCCGCCTCCGCCGGCGCCGCGACGGCCCCTGCCCTTCCCGCCGCCGCCGCCGCCCCGCAGGTCCTGCGCATCGCCATGACCGCGGCCGACATCCCCACCCCGACGGGCATTCCGAACAACGGCTTCGAGGGCTACCGCTTCCTCGGCTACACCGCCTACGACGGCCTCGTGAACTGGAACCTGTGGGACAATCGCGACAAGCCGGCCGACATCACGCCGGGCCTGTTCACCGAGTGGCATACCGATCCCAAGGACATCAAGCGCTGGATCTGCACCGTCCGGCAGGGCGTGACGTTCCATGACGGCTCGGCGTTCGACGCCGATGCGGTGATCTGGAACCTGCGCCGCATCTACGACGACAAATCGCCGCAGTACGATGCGCCGGCGGCGCCGATCGTGCAAGGCGCGGTCTACATGGTCTCCGGCTTCGAGAAGATCGACGACAAGACCGTCGCCATCACGACATCGTATCCGTTCACCTTCCTCCCCTGGCTGCTCACCCGCATCCTGATGGCGAGCCCGACGCAATGGGAGAAGGTCGGCAAGAGCTGGGCCGCGTTCGCCAAGGCGCCGTCCGGCACCGGGCCGTTCAAGATCACCAAGGTCGTGCAGGGCCAGTATGTCGAGATGGCGCGCAACGAGCACTACTGGGACAAGGCGCGCATCCCGAAACTCGACAAGCTGGTGCTCTACCCGATGCCGGAGGCGACGACCCGGGTGGCCGCGCTGCGCTCCGGCCAGGTCGACTGGATCGAGGTGCCGGCACCGGATGCCATCCCGTCGTTGAAGGCGGCCGGGTTCACCATCAGCCTGTGGCCCTATCCGCACACCTATCCCTACGTGCTCGACGTCACCAAGGGCTCGCCCTTCACCGATGTGCGCGTGCGGCAGGCGCTGAACTACGCGATCGACCGGGTGAATTTGTGCACCCTGATCAACGGCACCGGCATCCCCGCCGACGGGCTGTTCACCAAGGGCACGCCCTACTACGGCGATCCCAAGGAACATTACACCTACGATCCGGCGAAGGCGAAGGCACTGCTGAAGGAAGCCGGCTACGGGCCGGACAAGCCGCTCAAGGCGAAGATCATGATCTCCACGGCGGGCTCGGGGCAGATGGTGCCGATCCCGATGAACGAGTACCTGCAGGCGAATTTCAAGGCGGTCGGGATCGACGTGACGTTCGACGTGGTGGAATGGGGCACCATGCTGGTGGGGATCCGCAGCACGCCGGACGCGCCGCAATCGCACGGCGACCAGGGCATCAACATCAGCCTGAGCTGGGTCGATCCGGCGGCGATGTTCCGTTATTACGATTCCAAGAGCTACTCGCCGCACGGGTTCAACTGGGGCCATTGGAGCATGCCCAAGGTCGACAAGCTGCTGGAATCCGCACAGGCGACCATCGACAAGGCCGGGCAGACGAAATTGCTGGCGCAAGCGCACAGCATCGTGGTCGATCAGGCGCCGTGGCTGTTCATCGTGCACGACCTCAATCCGCGCGGCCTGTCGCCGCAGGTGAAAGGGTTCGAGCCGGCGCAGAGTTGGTTCGTCAACCTGAACTCGGTCAGCATGGCATAACGGCAGGCACAAGGGGCGGGCTCGCCGCCCGCTCCGGACCGACCTAGTCTCCCCGCGGCGGCACAAGGCTGCGGGAGAGGCCGATGGATCGCGCTACGTTCGCACCTGGACGCGCCGGCACGGGCAGGGGTTCGGCCGTGCGCGGCGCGCTTCCTCTCGTGCTCGCGACGATCGCGCTGGCTGCGCCCGGCGGCTGCACGCGCGCGCCGGCGCCCGGTCCCGCCCTGTGCCGCGGCCCGACCGACGACACCTTACGCCCGGTTCCGCTCGCGCTGGCGCCCGCAGTGAACGCCGCCTTCCACGCCAGCATGCCGCCGGCGATGGTGGTGCGGACAGGAGTGATCCGGTGCGCCGACGGCGCCGTGCTCGTCTGCGTGACGGGGGCGAACCTGAACTGCGGCAAGGCGGACACCAGCCGGCAGAACCAAGGCGCGATCAACTGGTGCCAGGGCCACCCCGACACCGCGTTCGTGCCGCTGTTCGCCGCCGGCCATGCCTCGATCTACGCGTGGCACTGCGCGCAGGGAAAGGCGGTGCCGGGGCGGATCGTCCAGCCGGTGGACGCCCGGGGCTTTTCCGCCGCGCACTGGCGCAAGATCGCGGTACCGGGCGACCGCACGCCGCCGCCCGGCTGACCGCGCGGGGGATCAGCCCGCCGCCATCGCCTTGTTCAGGTTCTCGTCCAGCTTCGCCAGGAAGTCCTGGGTGTTCAGGAACGGTTCCTTCGGCCCGATCAGGATCGCGAGGTCCTTCGTCATGAAGCCGGATTCCACCGTCTCGACGCAGACCTTCTCCAAGGTCTCGGCGAACCGGGTCACCTCTGGCGTGCCGTCGAACTGGCCGCGATAGGCAAGCCCGCGCGTCCAGGCGAAGATCGAGGCGATCGGGTTGGTCGACGTCTCCTGCCCCTTCTGGTGCTGGCGGAAATGCCGGGTCACCGTGCCGTGCGCCGCTTCGGATTCCACCGTCCTGCCGTCCGGGCTCATGAGCACCGAGGTCATCAGCCCGAGCGAGCCGAACCCCTGCGCCACCGTATCGGACTGCACGTCGCCGTCGTAGTTCTTGCAGGCCCAGACATAGGCGCCGTTCCACTTGAGCGCGCAGGCCACCATGTCGTCGATCAACCGGTGCTCGTAGGTCAGTCCGGCGGCGTCGAACTTCGCCTTGAATTCCTGCTCGTACACCTCCTGGAAGATGTCCTTGAAGTAACCGTCATAGGCCTTCAGGATCGTGTTCTTGGTGGAGAAATAGAGCGGCCAGCCGCGCTGCAGCGCATAGTTGAAGGATGCGCGCGCGAAACCGGTGATGGACACGCGGGTGTTGTGCATCGCCATCGCGGCACCGCCGCCTTCGCCAAAATCATGCACATCCAAACTCTGCGCCGGGCTGCCGTCGGCGGGCTGGTACGTCAGGGTCACCTTGCCGGGGCCGGGGATTTTCATCTCGACGGCGCGGTAGATGTCGCCGTAGGCGTGCCGCCCGATCACGATCGGCCGGGTCCAGTGCGGCACCAGGCGGGGGACGTTGCGGCAGATGATCGGCTCGCGGAAGATGGTGCCGTCCAGGATGTTGCGGATCGTCCCGTTCGGGCTGCGGTACATCCGCTTGAGGCCGAATTCCGTAACCCGCGCCTCGTCCGGCGTGATGGTGGCGCATTTCACGCCGACGCCGTACTGCGCGATCGCCTTCGCCGCGTCGACGGTCACCTGGTCGTCCGTCTGGTCGCGGTATTCGATCCCGAGGTCGTAGTATTTCAGGTCGATATCCAGATAGGGCAGGATCAGCTTGTCCTTGATGAACCCCCAGATGATGCGGGTCATCTCGTCGCCGTCGAGCTCGACGACCGGGGTCTTGACCTTGATTTTCGCCATTCTGCCCTCAATGCGGTACGCGGGAAGCCCCCCGCGCGTCGCGGCCGGGCCGATTGCGGCGGACATTCGCACCCGGGCGGCGGAACGGCAAGCACGCCGGGCGCCTCCGGACGCCGCCGTCCCGGGACCGCGCCCGCCGAGGCCGGCGCATCGGCCGGGCGAATTTGGGGGGCGTGCTTCGCGGAAAAACCCTCCCTGAAACCAGGGGCGCGGAATTGGGGTCGCCACGTCGCGCCATGGTTGTGCTGGGGGCCGATCCTTCTGTAAGCACCGATCAGGCTGCGCCACGCGGAGCCGGCTCCCGACGAGGGGTTCCCCGATCGGGCGTTCTCTTCCCTCGAACCGGAGGCGTTTCCCACCGTGCAGCAGTCGGGCCGTCGCAGCGCCGATCGCAGTTCGCTCGGCGGGCGCAGCGCCGGCGCGACGGCCGCCTGGGCCTTGATCGCGGGGCTCGCAACGTTGCTGATCGCGCTCACCTGGGCCAGCGCCTTCCGAGTGATCCGGGCGGCGCGCATGGCGACCGAGCAGCACGTCGCCTCGGTCGCGGCGGCGCAAGCGGAAGTAGCTGCCGCCGATCTCGATCGCCGCTTGCGCGACGCCGACGTCCTGCTGCACCTCCTGGCGCGTCGTTGGCGCAGCGATCCGACCCATTTCGACCTGGCCGCCTGGTTTCGGGCACCGCTGGTGTTGCCGGACGGCGCGCGCCTGTTGCTGCTCGATCCGGCGGGGAAAGTGGCGCAGTCGAGCCTGCCCGGCCCGCTTCGGCAGGACCCCGGCCTCGAGACGGCGTTCGCCATCCTGCAGCGCAAAGCGACGGATACGGCTGCGCGGCGCGGGCTGACGATCGGCCGCGCCGAACCGGACCGGCCGGCGCCGGGTGCCGGCTGGCACATCGACCTGGCGCGTGCCCTCCGCGCGCCGGCGGGCGGGATCGGCAGCGGCGCGCTGATGGGCGCGCTGGTCATGGTCCTGCCGGTACACGCCTTGCTCGCCTCCGGCCTTCCGGCCGCACTGGCGCCGCACAGCCTCGTGGTGCTGGTCGGCACCGGCACCGGGCAGGTGCGGGCCGCGAGCGGGTCGGCCGCGGACCTCGGCACCGCCGGCCTGGCCCCCGGGGCCGACATCGCCGGCACGGCGACATTTGCCGCCCTGCAAATCGCCGCCGCGCCGGGTGCGCGGGGCGCAGGAACGGGGCCGCTGACCCCAGGCGGCCCGGTGTTCCAGTATGCGTTCCACCGGGTGGGCAGCCAGCCACTCGTCGTGGTGGTGGCGGTAAACCGCGCCAGGACGCTCGGCGCACCGCGGGCCCTGGCGGCCGAGACACGCCGGTTCGCCCTCGTCATCTCCGGCCTCATCCTGCTCGCGGCGCTGGCGGTGCTGGCCGAAATCCGAAGCATGCGGCGGCGGGAGCAGCGCCTGGCCCGCGACCGTGGCGCGCTCGCGACGGTCAACGCCGCGCTCGCCGGCGCGAAACGCGAGGCCGATGCCAAGACCGCACAGCTTGAGGGCCTTCTCGCCGGATTGCCCGACGGCGTGATCATGTTCGATGCCGACCTGCGGCTGGTGGCATGGAACGCGCAGGTCGCAGGTATCGCCGGCATTCCACCGCAGTTGCTGCGGACCGGCGAGCCGTTCGTCGCCCTGCTGCGGGCCCAGGCCGAGGCCGGCGAGTTCGGTCCCGGCGATCCGGAGGTCGAGGTGGCACTCCGCCTGGCACGCGTGCAGTCCGGCACGGCCAGAGAACGGATGGAACGGTCCCGCCCGGACGGACGCTGCATCGAGCTGCGACGCCAGTATCCTGCCGGACGGGGGGTTCATCACCCTGTTCAGCGACATCACCGACCGCAAGCGGGCCGAGGATTTGCTGCGCGAAGCACGCGCGGCGGCCGAGGCGGCGACCGCGGGCAAGTCCCGCCTGGTTGCCATGGTCAGCCATGAGCTGCGCACCCCGTTGCAGGCGCTGCTGCACGGCATCGAGCTGCTGGAGGGCGCGCCGCTCGACCCGCTGTACCGCCGGCTGCTCACCGGCATGGGCCAGGCGGGGGGCTCCCTGCTGCGGCTGCTCGAAGACATCCTCGACGTCGCGCGCATGGAGGCCGGTCGGCTGGCGCTGCATGCCGAGCCCTGCGACCCGCGCCGGCCGCTGGAGCGGGCGGTCGACATGCTGCGCCCGATCGCGGCCGAACGCGGCGTGTCGCTGGCGCTCGAAATCGCGACGGACGTGCCTGGCGTGATTCTGGCCGATCCCGCGCGGCTGCAGCAGGTCGCGGTAAACCTGCTCTCCAACGCCGCGAAATTCTCGCGCCCCGGCCTCGTGCGGTTGTATGCAGGCGTCGCGCCGGGGCCGGTCCTGCTCGTTGCCGTGACCGACCAGGGCCCGCCGATCGCGCCGGAACAGCGGGCCTTGCTGTTCCAGCCGTTCTCCCGCCTGGCCACACCGGGGCAGAATGCCGCCGGGGTGGGCCTCGGGCTTGCTATTTGCCGCGACCTCGTGGCGCTGATGGGCGGGGAGATCGGCTGCACCGCAGTCGACGTGGCGGCCCAGCAGACGGAGCCGGCATCGGGCAACGTGTTCTGGTTCACGGTGCCGCTGGTCGGCAGCGAGACGGCACCGACCCCATCGGCGCCGGCGGAAGCGGCTGGTTCCTGCGAGGCAGGACTGCGGGCGCGGGCGCGGATCCTGTTGGCCGAGGACGTGGCGGTGAACCGGCTGGTCGCGACCGCCCTGCTCCGGCGGGAAGGCCACGCGGTGCACCCGGTGGCGGATGGCGCCGCCGCAGTCGCGGCCGCGGCGCGGGGTGCCTACGACGTGGTGCTGATGGACTTGCAGCTACCGGGTCTCGATGGCCTGGCGGCGACCCGCGCTATCCGTTTGCTGCCGGGGGCGGCGGGCGCGGTGCCGATCGTCGGCCTCACCGGCTCCGCCAGCCCGGAGGACTACGCGGCCTGCCTGCTCGCGGGCATGGAAGAGGTGCTGGCCAAGTCGGCCGGGCGCGAAGAACTGCTGGCGGCCGTGGCCCGCCATGCCGGCGCGATTCGCCGCGCCGCCGCCGCGGCGGACGGGGTGGCGGGCCGGGATGCCGTGACTATCGGAGGCGCGCGTGGCGGAACTGCGAGAGAACCTCGCACCTGCCACCCTGGCTCGGGTGGCGGAAGAATGCCTGGCCGAACTCGCCGCCTTGCTCGACCGCCTGCGGCACGCGACGGACAACGGCGACGTGGCCGCGGCGCTCGCCTCCGCTCATGCGATGGCGGGACTTGCCGGCGGCTACGGGTTGGCGGCGCTGGAACGGGGGGTGCGCGCGGTCCAGTCCAGCCTGCGCGCCGGCCGCCTCGAAGAAGCGGCGGCCCAGGCGGCGGCACTGGGGCCGGAACTTGCGCGTGCGGCGGAGGGATTACGTGCAGCGCTGCGGATCGAGACAGTCTGACCCGAAGGGCCGCGCGGGCAGCGCCGCGATCAGGGCGGAGACGGAGAGGCCCAGGGCGGGATGGACCCATGCCGGGGCCACCTCGGCCAGTGGCAGCAGCACGAAATCGCGCAGATGCGCGCGCGGATGCGGCAGCACCGGGTCGGGCGCGGCGCGCACCAGGTCGCCGATGGCGATGATGTCAAGATCGAGCGAGCGGGCGGCGTTCGGCACGCTGCGCCGGCGGCCGGCGGCCGCCTCGATCCGATGCAGGGCGGCCAGCAGAGCGGCGGGGTCGCCCACGGGGCCGTTCAGCAGCGCCACCGCATTGATGTAGGGCGGGCTGGCCGGAGGGCGGATCGGGCGCTGTCGCATACCAGCGCGACAGCGCGACCAGCCGCAGGCCGGGCAGTGCGTCGAGCGCCGCGGCGGCGCGCCGGCAGGTGTGCAGCGGCGGCGCGCCATCCGGGCCGACCAGGTTGGCACCGAGGGCGATGAGAATTCGGCGTCGTGCGCGCGGCGGTGGCGGCGGATTGTCACTTTTGCCGGGAACGATGGAATGATGCACGGCCTCGGTCGCCCCGGACAGCGGTTTTGGTCCGGCCAGCGCCGTTTCCGGCCGCATTCGGCCCGCCGATCCAAGAAGGAGTTCCCGGCATGATGTTCCTGCCCACCGAGCGCGTCGCGCTGTTCATCGACGGCGCCAATCTCTATTCCGCCTCGCGCAATCTCGGCTTCGACGTCGATTACCGCAACCTTCTGGAGTATTTCCGCAAGCAGGCCACACGTCGTCCGCGCGTACTACTACTCGGCGCGTGCTGGAGACCGAGGATTACTCGCCGCTGAAGCCGCTGACCGACTGGCTGGCCTACAACGGCTACACGCTGGTCACCAAGCCGGCGAAGGAGTTCACCGACGCCATCGGGCCGGCGGCGGGTGAAGGGCAACATGGACATCGAGATGGCGGTGGACATGCTGGAGCTGGCGCCGCGACATCGACCACGCCGTGCTGTTCAGCGGCGATTCGGATTTCCGCCGGCTGGTGGAGGCGATGCAGCGCAAGGGCGTGCGGGTTTCGGTGGTGTCGTCGATCCGCACCAGCGCCGCCGATGGTCGCCGACGAGCTGCGCCGCCAGGCCGACCAGTTCCTGGAGCTGGCCGACATCGCGCCGGAGTTCACCCGCCGGCAGACCGAGCCGCGGCCCGGCCCGCGCCGGTGCGCCAGACGCCGGCCGAGCCGTTCCGGACCCGAGCCGGCTCGCCCGACGCCGGCGTGACCGGCGCATGCCCCGAGCCGCCCGGCGCGAGGCGGACTGCGCGCTGTGCCCCCGGCTGGCCGCGTACCGGGCGGGCAACCGCGCGGCGCATCCGGACTGGTTCAACGCGCCGGTGCCGAGCTTCGGGGCGCTCGATGCGCGCCTGCTGGTGGTCGGCCTGGCGCCCGGCGTGCGCGGCGCCAACCGCACCGGGCGGCCGTTCACCGGCGATTTCGCCGGGGTGCTGCTGTATCGAGACCTTGCTGCGCTTCGGCTTCGCCGCAGGGGTGTATGCGGCGCCGATCGACGACGGCATGCGCGCTGGCCGACTGCCGGGTGACCAACGCGGTGCGCTGCGTGCCGCCGGGGAATCTGCCGCCTGCCGGCCGAGATCGCACGCCTGCAACCCGTTCCTGGCCGCCGAGATCGCGGCGATGCCGCGGCTGCGCGCGGTGCTGGCGCTGGGCGGCTGGCGCACCAGGCGGTGCTGCGCGCCTGGGAGGTACCGTTGGCGCGGCGCGGCGTTCCGGCCATGGCGCGGTGCACGTGCTGCCGGGCGGGCTGCTGCTGGCCGACAGCTATCATGTGTCGCGCTACAACACGAACACCGGGCGGCTGACCGAGGCGATGTTCGCCGAGGTGGTGGCGGCGGTTCGGGGGCGATTGGGCGTTGGCTGACGCGCAGAGCGCTGGACCGCGGGCGGGGCGGGGCGGTAGTCAGGGGAGCGGTTGCGCCCTTAGCTCAGTTGGATAGAGCAACAGCCTTCTAAGCTGTGGGTCGGTGGTTCGAGTCCACCAGGGCGCGCAACATTTTCAAAGACTTATGCCCCCTCCCCCGAATATCCCCCGGAAAATGTCCGCACAGTGTCCGCAATCCAAGGCCGGCGTCACCCGCCTCGGCCAGCTTGTCGGGCGCCTTCCCATGGTGGAAGTCGCCTGCCGCCGCTGCCCTCGCCGCGGCCGGCTGCGGCTTTCCGGGCTGCTTGACCAGCACGGGCCGGACATGCCGGTGCCCGATCTGATCCGGCTCTTGTCGGCGGACTGCCCTCGGCGGATCGCTGGCGGCATGTATGATGCGTGCGGCGCGCACCTGCCGGGCCTGTCCGCACTCGGGAGGTAGTGCGGACACGCGGTGCGAACACGACGGACTCGCGTGGCGCTGGGAACCGGCGCATCCTCCGGCGGATCACGGGAAAGGGAGGGAAGGATGGCAGCCATTACGGCCGAAGTGCTCGCGCCGATCATGAGCGCGATCGGAGAAGCGCGCGGCGCATCCCGCGATCAATTCCGAGCGGGTGTCGTCGTCCAAGTCGCCACGCTCCGGCTGTTGATCGACAAGCAGATCATCACCGCCGATGCGGCAATCCAGCAGATCGAGGATGTCCGGCGCGCCTTCCCCCAGGTCTTCGAATCGGAGGACGTGGGCGTGGGAATCCAGTGGGCCATTGATCTCTTGCGGGGCGAAACCCCGCTGCACGGCTCATTCCTGGATCAGCAAATTCAGCGCGACCAGCGAGCGGGCAAGCTGCCCCAGGCGTCAGTGCGTCCAGGCGCTCTTGGGCAGTCGCAGGTAGGCGAGCCCCGCAGAAGGTAGGCCGCCACCCCCGCCCGTACGCGCGAAGGGCCGCCCCCTACGGAGCGGCCCCGTCGTCACCCCACCGGCAGGATCAGGCTTCGACCAGTTCCCTGACCCTCGGCGCACCGGTCGGCGGCATAGGGCGCCTGCCCCGCGTGCGCCGGCCGCTGGCGTCATCGTCCCGATCGCCGGGGCAGATCGCCCCGACCGGCGGGGTCCACTCGCCCGCCGCCTCGGTCTGGCAGGCAAGGCAGACTTCACACGCCCGGACGGTGGAGAAACGGCGCCATAGGTGTTGCGGCATCGCTCAGCCCTCCGCCGTTGCCGGCCATAGCGCCGCCCGCAGCCCCGGGCAGGCAATCAGGTCCTCCGCCAGCGTCATCGCCAGCCCGGCCGCGCCCGTTTTCGAGCAGCGCACCACCATGGCCTTCGCAAAAATGCCGGCCGCGGTGGTGGCTTTCATCTTGGCGATCCGGGCCATCACGGGCTTACCGGCGCGCTCGCCCGCATAGTGTTCCTCCAGCAGCCGGGCATCCTTCGCGCGCCGGGCGGCCTGTTCCGCTTTGTCCCCGGTGCCCCACCCATGCACGTCCCGGGCGTCGTAAGCCTTCTGCGCATGCCCCAGGTGATGCAGGGCCTCGGCGCACAGATCGAGCAGGTCCGCGTCCGGGTGCGGCGGCCCGTCCGCCAGCAACAGGTGATCGCGTGACTCGGCGGCGAGCTGCCGGAACCGGATCATGGCCGGGACGGTCTCGGTCGGCGGGAGGGGCTTGCGGGCCATCTATGCAGCCCTCCGGGCAACGTCAGCCCGCCGGGCCACGTCGGCGGCCAGGGACTCGACCAGCGCCAGTTGCTGGCAGCCTTCCAGCACATCGGCCAGCACGGGCCGCAGCATCGAGACCTTCGCCACGAGCCCGGCCTCCGTCAGGGCCGGCAGGGCTATGATCTGGTCAAAGACTGCCCGCCAGGCCGCATCCGCCGCCGTCAGGGCTGCATCCTCGTACTCGGCATCGACGGTGAAGGTGTCGAGAATGGCGTTGCGGCAATGGAACTCGGCCACCAGGGTCAGCAGGGCCGTGTCGGGTTCTGGGGCCAGGACGGGGACCGGGGAGGCGGAGATGGTGTTCGGGCGTGCTCGCCCATCGTCGCGTGCGCGGGGCATGCGAGACTCCTACTGCTTGGATTGCCGGAGCCGCGCGGTATCAGGCCGCGATGCTCCGGGGGCTGAAAACCCGGCAGTAGACGGGCCGCAGTGCCTTTAGGGATTGCTCCCCTGGACATTCGCACAGCGCCCCCGGAGGGTATGTCGCGGAATCCGCTCTCTCGGCGCGGGCCGCTACTGCTTGGAGGTTTCAGGCTCCGGTCGAGATGCTGCGCCCGGGCCGCGCCGGGTGTCAAGCTTCAAGTCCGCGCGATCCCGAGACGCCAACCGTCCGCCTCGTTCGCCGCCGTCCACGACTGCCACCACCCCGATCGCGATCAGCAACAGCGCCAGGATCACCGCCACGGCAGTCGCAACATCCTCAGCAGCGATCACAAGCCGGGTGCCAGTCACGACGATCAGCGCGGCAACAATTGAAAGTCCAATCACCACGGCAACCATGCCGTGTATCTGCTTCATGGCCATTTCCGCCCCCGTCATCCGTTTGGTATAAATTCATTACACCGAACAGCCGTCAAGCCGATGCGCTGGGCCTCGGTGCGGTCGATACCGAGGTCGCGGACGGCGGCGTTGATGCCGGCGGGGGCCTGGGCGTGGCCGTGCTTTCGAACAGGTGGCGCAACTTGCGCCGGCTGTTGGGCCAGCTTCTCCCCTGTGATCCTTACCCACTCCGCGATATTCTCGGCCCGCTCGGCAACCGTCAGGACGCGGGCGCCTCCGCCTCTGCCACCAGCGCAGCCCGGCACGCCCGGCAGCGCCATGATCCGCGAAAGTCGGGGGCGAACCGTTGATGACAATCGACGCAATTCCGCCGCTCGATCTCCCCCGCCTGCCGCAGCGCCGCCCGTGCGGCCATGCGTTCGCTCGGCCGGGCGCGAGGGTTCTCCGCGGTCTGGCGCAGCGCGGCCATGTCGGTGTCGCTCATGGGCACACTTCCAGCGCCCCGCTGTTGCTCCATACCGTCCCGGTCGGCTTCCCGGTGCATGAGGTCGGGAGCGCGCCGCTTCCGAATACCAGGTTGCCGGCGCCGATGACGACCGCACCGCTTCCCTTTGCTTGCAGCGTCAGGTTGACGCTGGTTTCGCTCCCCACGGCGTTGATGACCGGCCCCGTGGCGGCACCGGACAGCACTTGAAGATAATCCGTCGCGCCCGTCACGCCGTTGATGTCGAACGCCTCCCCATCGGTGCCGATGTTGAAGTTGATATCGCAGGGGGCGCCAATTGTGGGATTGCTGCAATCAATGCGCATCTGGCACGGCACGACGCCACCCTCCGCGCTTAGCTTGCTGTACCCAAGGGCGGTCCCCTCCGCATAGTTGAAGCACGTGGCGGGGCTGGACGATCCATCGTTCACGACGGACAGCAGAATGCCGTTGGTAAGGTTGCCGATCCCGACGCTCTGGGTCCCCACCGCCTGAATTGAGTTGTTCGATGGCGCATTCATGAGGATGCCCAGCGCGCCGGTGGTCTCGAACGTGGGGGCCACGATCTGCGGGCTGAAGCTCCATCCGTTGCCACCCGCCGAGGTGACGGTATCAGACGGCCCCAGATGGATCGTTCCGTCCGTCGATGCGCCGCCGAGCGTCATGGCGCCGCCGGTGGCGGTGAGGGTGGGGGCCGAAAGGGGGCCGGTGAGGGCGCCGCCGGTGAGGGGGAGGAACCCAAGGTTCCCAACGGAGATCGTCCCCAGCGACCCCGGAAACGCGGACGGCCGCCATCCCAGCAGCAGATCACTGGACTGCGGCACCCCAAGCGCCGGCTGACACCCAACCGACCCGACGGGGGCTTGGGGCGGCGAGCACTGCGCGAAGGCGGCGGCGGGGGCAAGCAGCAGTGCGAGGATGGCGAGGATCAGGCGCATGGGGGCTCCGGGTCAGGATGGGATGGGGCGGCGCTGGCGGGCGCGAGGGCGGACGTGTCCAGTTCTTCCACCGCCAGCCCGACCGGTGCCGGGGTGCAGCACCCACAGCGCCAGCCCCGGCGGGGTTCTGTGGCCTCGGTCCACCACCACGGCCCCCAGCACGTCGAACACCGCTCCCCGGCCTCAGGCCGGGCCGCAGGGTCGTGCCACGCTGGCGCCCGGAGCCGGGCCGGGCAGGGCAGCAGGTCAGGGCCGGGGCGGAAGCGGGTGGTGTCACCCATCGCGCCGGCTCCGACTTAGCGGTTGCGAGACCGGCGCCGTGCCCTCGGGTTTCACTTTCCGCGCGGCGAGCTTGATCGTCCCCGCCCGCCAGCCGGCAAGCTGGCGGCGCCACGATCTCATGTTCTTGCGGGATGCACCCGGCCAGCGGGCCATCACCCGATCCCCGCGGAGGCGGCAATAGCCGTTCCCAGCCCCCCAAGCGTGCCCCACGTCGGCGCTCCGGCTACGGTGGGGGGCTGCCCGCCAATCATCCGCGTCATGGCGGGATTTGTCGCGGCGTTTGCCTGCGCTTGCGTAATCAGCGGCTGGTAGAAATCGAACTGCCACATGACTTGTTCTTGCTTGCTTTCGCCGTCCGTCACGTCGGTGACGTCGAGCAGGAGGCAGTTGTCGTACATGAAGGCCGGCGTGAAGACGATGTAGGTGCCGCCCGCGTTGTTATGCAGCGTGAGGGCCTGCTTGAGCGACGTGAAGATGGCCGCTTTTGTCGCATAGCCGAACCCGTCCTTCACCGGCGCGCGCAGAAGCAGCGACACGGCGATCGGCTGCTGCACCGTGGCGTTCGCAGCGATCTGCTGGCTGGCGAAGGGGTATGTCGCCGCGGTTTGGGAAAGGAGCTTGCCGCCCGGGATGACGGTGAACTGTCCGAGAAACGGTGAGCCCTGACCCGAGGCCAAACCCTGCGCGATGGAGAGGATGGAACCGGCGAGACCGGCCATCGGGAACGGGATGCCCAGCCCCGCGAACGTGCCACCTTGCAGGTAGATCGGGGAGTTCCTGGTAAGTGAACTGCCAAGCGGCCTGTGCGGCGGTGGCGCCCCCGATCGCACCGATAGCGCCGAGGCCGGCGCCGATGGCCGCGCCGGCTATCAGAGCCCCGCTCATAGTTTCGTGCCCTCGTGATAATCAACACCTTGACGCAGCACCTGCGCGAGCAACGCCGCCCGCGCTCGGCTGGGGCTCGGCATGATGTCGCAGTCTGCGAGTCCTTGCAGCGCCGCAATGGTGATGTCCCGCACGCGAGGGTCGTCAAGCTGCGTTCCGACGATCGGGGTCGTCGTCATCGGTCAAGCCCTCCCGCATATCCGGTTCGCGCGAATTTCACCGCCGGCAGGCGGAGTTGGCGGGCTTCTTCCATCACGCGATCATAAAACTCCCCCTGCGTCTCGATCCGCCAACGCGACCACCGCATCGGCCCCGACAGCGCGGCGGCGCAGTCTGCATGGCCCGGGTTGCCGATGATTTCGAGCGGCACGACGGGCGACGGGAGGTGTAGCGTATCTGACATCACCACATCCCCACGATATCGGTTGCAGTCGTGCCGGTCGCCATCACCTGCTGCGCGGCGATCTGCAAAAGGGTACCAGCCGGAACCGCCGTCAACGTGACGGGCGATCCGGTGTCGGACAGTGCAACAATGGCGATGTTCCCAGCACCGCCGACCCAGATGCCGCGTGTCGCAGTCGGGAAGATCGTAGCGTCGGACGGCGTGATGGCGAACAGGTGTGCCGCCGGAGCGGGCGGGATCGACGGGAGCGGGGGATGGTATGTCATTGCTTATCCCTGCGGGCGGGGGATGCGGGTGACCACGGCGCCCGACATGAACGGCGCGAACGTCGTTGCGATGTCACCGATGAAGCGCGTTACGTCCCGGCCACCCTCGCGGGTTACGATCGGGATCAGGCGTCCGGGTGGCGCACGTCCGGGGTCACGCGCGGCATCGGTGGCGTCGGCCAGGATCATGTTCTCAATGGGGGCCAGCGTTGCGGCGTCCATCCGGGCCAGGTCGGCGGCGGCGAAGCGTGCGCTGTGCTTCTGGAAGCCGGCCAGGACGCGCTTGCGATAAGCAAGTCCACCCTCGCCCGGCATCGGCGGTAGGGCGCGGTCTCCGAACAGGCCGGCCACGCTATCCGCGCGGGCTTGCGTGCGTGCCAATGCGTCGCGCTCGGCCGACGGCATGGGGCGTTGCAGATCGCGCACCTTCGCGGTCAGGTGGTCGATCGTCGCCCGAAGCAACGCCTGTTCATTCATTCCGGTTATGTCCATCAAAACCCCCTCGCGCCGGGGCCGTTTTCCCCCGTGAACAGGCCCGTATTGAGCCGCCCGGTCGTCGCGCTGCCCATGAAGGGGCCGAACGTCGCGCCGATGTCCCCGACGTATTTCGTCACGTTCCTGATCGGCAGCCCGTTGGCGTCGGCGATCACCTCGTTGCGACCGAAAATCCGACCGCAATTCGCAAGTTCCTCGGTCTGCACGTGACCGTGGCGGTTGATCGCCGCCCGAAACTGGCGGGCCAATTCAGTGTTGCCGCTCGAAACGGCGCCGCTCAGGAGCTGGTCGAGCACCGGCAGCGGTATGCTGCCGAAATTGCTGGGATCGTCCGCGGTCGGATTCATCGATCGCCCTTCGGCGCGGGTGCGCTGTGCCAGTCGGCCAGCCGCTTGCGTTCGGCCTGCGCTGCGGCCTGGCCCGGTGCGGATGCCGCAACGTCCACGGCGCCACCGGCGGGGCGCTGCACGGGGTCGTTGATCGCGCGCTGGCGCAGGATCGCGGTATCCCGTTCGGCCTGTTCCAGCGCGGCCGCGCGGCGGGTTTCGTAATCGGTGGGCATCGCGGGG
Source organism: uncultured Pseudomonadota bacterium (assembly GCA_963832525.1). Taxonomy (GTDB): domain Bacteria; phylum Pseudomonadota; class Alphaproteobacteria; order Acetobacterales; family Acetobacteraceae; genus JAJZVS01. The sequence goes on along the minus strand of CAWHUC010000004.1, from coordinate 1,810,369 downwards.
TCCTTCATGTGGGGAATGGTTTCCGCCCCGGCGCGCGCACCGCCCGCCGAGGAACGGGCAGGCGCAGCGACCGGGGCGGGATCGGCGGCGAGGGAGGGAACGACACCACCCCCGGCGCCTGGCCGGCGGTCGGGGAGGAGCGCCCCACCCGCCGGATTTGTTAAACTCTCAAACCGGCGCGCGGCCATCGCGCGAAGGTCGGCGTCATCGGAAAAGGCCTGCGCGAGCACCCGGCGCACCGTTGCCGTCCGCGACCGATCCTCCGCCACCGCAGCGGCGTCGATCCGTGCCAAAAGGCCGGCGGGCAGTTTCAGCGAGACTGGAACGATCGAGTCATCCATGCACCAGATATAGGCGTGTTCCCAGGAAATACCAAGGATTTTTCGGCAATCTTGCCGAGATAGTCACGAACGAACACGGATGCACATTGGCGCACAATAGGGAACGATAGGGAACGGGAGGCGCCTATCCGAACGTCACATGCGCAGTCGAGATCGACGGCGGCGCTTCCGGGGTCGAGTTGATGCCGATCACGACGCCAAGCATCATCGCCACCCGCAGCGGGTCCGCGTCGATCTGTTCGCCCGGCGCGATCGCCAGCGCACCCAACAGCGGAACGGTCAGGCTGCGCTGTTCCGCCGCCGGGCCGAGCAGCACCTTCCCATCTGTCACGTGCGCGGAGGCGGCGAAGGCCAGCCGCACCGGATCATGCAGCAGCCGCCCGTCAATCGCATCGGTGGCAACCGTCCGCAGCCGCGCGTCATATCGATCAAGCCGGGGGGCAAAGGCCCGGTCCATCGCCCGCTGCGCGCCGGGCACGCACTGATCCGGCGCAAAGATCAGCGCAGATACGCCCTTCTCCCGGCATCGGCCGTTCCGCTCGCGGGATTCCTCACACAGCAGGTCAAGCCGCTGCGCAATCGTGTCCATAATCGTCGCGGACCAGGGCAGAAGATCGAAATCCACCAATACAACAGGCTGGTCCCGGTTCACGCGCGTGGCGAACAGTCCGTAGGCGCAGCGCCCGTCGATCCCCACCCAAACCACGGCATAGAAGCCGATCACGAAACCCAGCTCTACCGCCGCCGCTTCGCCGCGGACCAAAGCGCCGGCCGGGATCAGCGCCGGGCGCCGGTCCAGATCGAGCCCGACCAGCACGCCCGCCACCGCGTTGCAAATGTCATCATGCGCGCCGGGCGGTTCGGCAATCGAGTCCTTGCCTGATCGCGCGGTGCGGCGTTCCAGCGCGACGAATTGCGCTGCCAAGCGGGGATGGTCGAGCAACTCCACCCGCCGCGCGTTCGCGAGCGCGAGGAAGTCATGGTGACAGATCTGACTTTCCGCGCGCGCTCTGTTCCAGCGTGATCCCATGCTCGCGGAACCGCGCCACGGGCCATGCCCCAGCGTAGCGATCCGATATCGCCCGAGTGACGTTGTAGCGCCGGAGCAGCGCCACACACTCGGCAACCGCTACGTCAGGGGAGAACGGCGCGCGGATTTCCAACACCGCATCGAGCACGCCGATGTCGCCGTCCAGGTGCGCGACGGCAAGCGTCATGGAATTCACTCGATCCTCCGCTCGGATCGCAGAACGCGGCGTGCGCAACGCCGGGCATCGGCGGCAACTCGTGCCGCCCCCAGCAAGTAATTGCGTCGATCGCCTCGCGAGAAATGAAATCGGCGAGGTCGTCGCGGAATTCTGCCCCATACTCGGCCTTCGCCGCCTCGGGGTCTTTTTCATACTCGCGCTCGATCGTCTTCTGCGGGAAAGCCGGGTTCATCGTCCGGGTGTCGGCCTTCCATACCAACGTGTCCGCGCCGGGCTTCCCGTAGTACTGGCGAAAGGCTCGATACAACTCGCCCTTTTTCGCGTAGGGGCTGCTCGCCAACAACAACATCGCCCCCGGGATCGTGCCCAGCGCAGGACGCAGCGCCCGCAGGATTTCGGTGTCGGGGTTCGCCGAGGTTTCTTCTGATCGCCAAAAGGCCACCTCGTCGCACAGCGCGGCGATCAGCGTCGAACCGCGGACGCTCCGGAATGACGCGGTGCCGATCTCGATCATCGTCCGGTTCGTCAGCGTGATCGACTCGGTGTTGCTGTCCGCGATCATCGGGGCGAGCAAGGGGGTGTCTTTCAGCAGCCCCGCCGCAAAGCGGAAGATGGCGCGCGCCTGCCGCCTGTCCGCGGCGATCACGGCGACAACCCCGATCTCGCCCGGGGCGAGGAATTCGTCATAGCCGCGGAACACGGCCAAGAAGACGGCGATCAGGGCCAAGACGCGGCTTTTCCCGCCGCGCCTGCCGACGATCAAAGCGGCCTCGGTTGTCGGTTCTGCGGGCCAGTCCGTACGGCCGGTGCACGCGGTATAGATTTCCAGGTCACCCGGCTCGGGAGGCAATCCGAACGCGGCGCGCAGGAACACCCGCCACCGCACCCACGTGTCGCCCGCCATCCGATGCGTCTTGAAATGCTGCGCGAACAGGTCCGGGTCCGCCATCACGTCCACGATGGACGGGCCGGCGGGATCGGCCCCGTGTGACGGGCTGGCGGGGGGCTCTGGCGGCACGACAGGCGAGGGGGTCATGTGGCCGCACCGGGGGCGGCGGTGGCGGTGGCGCGCGCCTCAGCGGCACGGCGGGCCAGATGCTCGGCGAGGGTCGGCACCGGGGTGGGGGCGCCCTTCATGCCGAGCTGCGCGAGCGTCCGGGTCAGGGTGTTCTGCCAGGCGAGGTAAACGCGGGTCGTGTGATCGCTCATGCCGCCATCCGCGGCAGCCTTCCGGTCGAAGGTCGTCAGGTGGTGCTGCAACACGGTGGCGCGGTCGATCAGGGCAAGCTGCACCAGGGAGGGCCGGCCCACGTGTGCGATCAGGCCGATCCGGAACTCGCGGAGGCGCTTCCCCTCTCCGGTGCGGGCCGAGGGGAGCACCAGCAACCCGCCGCGTCGGCGAACGCGCTTGGGAGGCGTGTTGGCGTGCGGGGGGCCGGCTGCGGGCATTGCCTCGGTCGGGCGTCGGCTCAGTGTCGGCTCGGTCTCAATCGGGGCGGGGGGCGGCATCGGGCGGGTCTCTCTCGGTAAGCAGCGGCGCCCGAAATGCGGACACGGCGCGGACACGGCCTCCGGTATATGCTCGCAAGTCTTAGAGATGCAATGGTTTTGCTGGTGGTGTCCAGCAGCTTAGGAAGCTGTGGTCGGCGGGTTGTGGGGGATGCAACCTACCGCTGGCGGGTGGTTCTGCGGGGTGGGGGCGGTCGGAAGCATGGACGGCCGCGGAGGAATGGGGTCGCGCGGTTCCTTTCCAGCCACCACAGCGACATGCGCCGGAGGCTTGGGCAAACCGGGGTCGTGCCCAGGTCGTGCCCAGATTTGCGTGCCCAAGTGTGCCCAGGTCGTGCCCAAGGTGTGCCCAGCGTGCCCAAGCGACTTGGGCACGGCGTGCCCAGCGTGCCCGGACCCCTATAGGTCCGGCACTTGGGCACGCGCCGCCGCTCATGCCCATTTGCCCCGAAGGTCGGTGACGGCGGCATCGTCAACCGCAATCCATTTGGCGGTGATTAGCTCCGCCTTCGCTCGACGGAAGTCCCGGAACCGGCTGCCCCGCTGTGCTGCGGTTTCTTCTGGGGCAGCGGCCTCGATCAGTCCTCGGCGCTGGCACGCCGCCTGCCACTCGGGAAGGCTGGTCGTGCCTTTCGCGCTTGGGCTAGTGGTGATGGCGGTAATCAGGGCGTCGTAGAATGGCCGGCGCGACGGTGAGACTTTCCCTCCCGCGTCGCCGGCACGGCTGCCGGGTTGTGAGGTCCAGTGGTCGTCCACGAGGCGGATCGTGGTGGTCTCGAAATCACCCCAGTTGTCCGGTGTCCGGCGACGGGCCTTCCCGGGATGCTCGAACGAGAGGGTAAATCCCATGTCGCCGCGCTGGCGCTTGTCGTCAGGGAGTGCGGTCATCACCCCGACTGAATCGAAGCGCCATGCCTTCGTGCTACTGCCGGTACTGGCGGTCGGTGTTGTGCCCGGTGTGGTCCAGCCATACCTGCCCGATCCGGCGCGCCGTCAGGGCCGTGACCAGGGAGAGGGTGTCGGACCATGGCACCTCGTCCTTTTGGTCCCCGGCGATCAGGGACATGACGTTGTCGAAGATCACCACGTCCACGCCGCCGAGCGCATCGATCAGGGTGAACAGCCATGTGGCCGCCGCCTCGGTATTGAGGGGCGGCAGCCGGCCGAGGTCGGGAAAGCGCTTGGCGAAATCTTCCTCGCCGTCGCGGGCGTAGATCACCAGGTTGCCCGAGACGGGCGGCATCTCGGCGCGGCGCAGGGCGTCTATCGAGCGTTGCCGGATCAATTCGGACGGCATCTCGCCGTCGAGATACAGCACGCGGCCGGCGCGGTGCGATCGCCAATGCAGGAAGCCGGTGCCGGACGAGATGCCGACCGCGAGGGCGATGCCGAGCATCGTCTTGCCGAGGCCGGTGCGCCCAACCAGGAACGCGCGGGTGGTGCTGGTGACCAGATCGCCGAGTAGCCGGTCGGGAGGGGGGATATCGCGCTCCGCCCATGCTTCGATTGAGAGGAAGGCGCGGAGGTCGGCCGCGGTCTCTGGCTTTGGTTCGTCTTTCGGGGCCTGTTCCGGGGTCTCGGTTGCCAGCCGTTCAAGTTCTTCCGCGGCGCCGCCGGCTGCGAGCCAGTCGGAAACGTCGCCCTTCGGCGGCAGGCCGGGCAGCCGAACGATGCGGACCGAGGCGGCGATGCCGGCAAGTTTCCGGGCGATGTCCTGCGCGTGGTCCTCCCCGGTTTTGTCATTGTCCGGGAGGATGACGACGGGCCGGCCGCGGAGGTGGTGACTGTAGGATGGCAACCATTTGCCGCTATAGGGCTTGCCTTCCTTGTGTTCCTGCGCGCCGCCGGGATTGCAGGTCGCGATCAGCATCCGCTCGCGCAGTGCGTCCGCGTCCTTCTCTCCTTCGGTGATGTAGACGGTGGTGCCAGGCGCGGCCCGCAGCAGTTCCGGGAGGCGGTACGGCACCCGTTCCACGCCTTCTAATTTCCAGATCCACCCGCCGTTGCCGTCCGGCTTGCGCTGCCGGAACGTCTTGGGCACCTTCCGGACCACCTGGAACAGCAGGCGACCGGTCGCGTCGTGGTAGTCATATTCGGCGACAATGCCGCTATCGGTCTCCGGGCGCTTCCCGTGTAGTTTCTCATACAGGTCGGCGTAGCCGCCTCCCTGGCCGGCTTCGTGGTCGAACCAGGCGCCGGTATCTCGATCGATTGATTTGCTGCCGTTCGTGCCGAATCGCACGTCTGTCTTGGTGCTGTGTGCCTTGCTCGGCTCGCCCCAGAGGCGCCGGCCCATCTCGACCATTTCGGGGCCACGGAGTTCCGCTCACGCTGCGGCCTCCGCCGTCACGCCAACGCGCGCGGCAATTTCGTTGACGATCGAGCTCTGCTTAGGTGACAGGCGCCGCAGCCGTTGGATGTCCCGCAGGAAGCCTTGTTCCCATGGGCGCAAGCACCCAGGACGTGCCAGGCATGCCGCGACCGTCTCGCGCCACGGGGGCGGTGGCGGCTCGGCGAAATCAACCGGCGCCGGTCGGCTGTTCTGGTGGAGCAGCGCCCGGAAGGCATCGGCATTAGCGACGATCAGTCGTCCGATCGCCTGCTCGGCTGCGCAGCGTTCACCGGGGGTCGCGCCGCTCTCGGCGAGGGCAAGCGCGGCGAGCAGCCGCCGCACGGCAGCGCTCACTTCACCACCTCGACCGCGTAGCCCCGCCGGCGAAAAGCGTCGGCTCGTTTCAGGAACGGCCGGAGGTCCCGGGCGCGGCTGGCATAGACCAGCACCGCGATCTTGTGCTGCAGGTACCCGTCGAACGCCGGGTCATTCAGCGCCTCGCGCGCGCAGTCCGGTTCGAGTACCCAGATCGCCGATGCGTGCCGGTCGGGGCCGCCGAGATTTGCAAGCGTGGTGCCGCCGGGCAGGAGCAAGAGCCGATGCGGGAAACCGTCGATCTGGGGCGGCATCCGGTCGGCGGGGATGAACAGAAGACAATCAGGGAGAGACAATCGAGCCTCCATAATGGAGGCGCTTGCAACCGCCGTGCGATCAGGGTATCAATCCGCTGTGCCTGCGAATTGAAGCCGTCCCCGCTCTTGGCGATACAGCGCCAGGGTGGGGATTAGGCTGCGTTCCGGGGGCGGCCACGGCCGCGAGCCGGCGTGTTGGCCTGATCGCGTAGCAGCGCCGTCCGGATCGCGGACGGTTCCACATAGCGACGATTCAGAACCCGCACGTAGGGGATGCTGTACCTTGTCGATCAGCATGTAGATCGCGCGCTCGGTGCAGCCGAGGGCCGCCGCGATCTGCTGATAGTTCCAGCGATTCCCGATCAGCTCGGCCAGGGCCGGCGGGGTGGTAAAGTCCCCGCTGGGGTTCTGGGGGATGGCGGTAGAGTCGAGAAGTGAAGACATTTGAAAGCTCCGCGTGTTGGTGCGAAGCGTTTCAACATAGGCTGTAATTTCGCGGCCAGTTTCGCAGATGCAGTGCCAAAAGCTAGGTTTTCTGCGGGTTACAGCCTCTCTGTTTCGCGGGTTTCGCGGGCCGCGGGCCGCGATTTACCTTGTCCTTCCACACGTCCTTGATGATTTCCCGCACCCCGTCCCGGGACGTGGTAGAGAAATTGCTGAGGATAATCTCATTGACCTTACTCTCGGTCGGGCGGTGAGGGTACTGTTTCCCGGCCTTCATGCCCACCAGTAGCGCCTTTGCCGCATAGGCGTTGAATGGAGGCAACGGGTCCGCGGGAGGGCGGGTGACGGCGGCGGCCGGGGTCGCGGGTGGTGGGATTGGAGCCGCAAGGCGCAGCGCGGGCGGCAAGCCGATCCCCCGCCGGGTGAACCACTCCACCACCGCGGGCCGGGGCGCCCATAGATCGACGAGCGGGTTGTAGCCTTCCCTCCAGAAACTCTGGATGTGGAACAGCCCCCGGCGCAGGTAGAAGGGGCTATAGGTCGGCACCGGCGTCGGCATGTGGGCAACGGCGGGCCACTCCCCCGGCCCGAACTCGCCCTCTAGGATCGACTGGTATAGGTCCTGGTAAGCCTGTTCGCGCGCGCCTTCGTTCCGAACCACGCCCCCCGGCTCCCTCGCGCACCAATCGGCGACCATAGACAGCGCCACCATGTCGAAACGGCGCCGCACATACTCGAACCAGCGAGCACGGCGCCGCTGGATCGCCAGTTGCGCCCATGCCTCTTGTACTGCCGCGCTCATGCCCGGCGCCCCGTCATCGGCACCACCTCGCCGCCGCCCTGCCCGGCTCCGGTGATGATGGACCCGACCCGCTCGGCCGCCTCCCGCTGGGGGTCGAGCAGCAAGTGCGCGTATCTGTTCGTCGTCTGCGGATTCGAGTGGCCGAGCATCTGCCCGATCAGCGGCAGGTTGTGGCCGGAGCTTGCTAGGAAGGATGCGAAGGCGTGGCGCAGATCATGAAAGCGCAGGTCTTTGAGGTCAGCCGCGCGACAGATGCTCGCCCATGTCCGCTTGAGGTCCCCTTGCGGCTGCGTCCCGCCCGGGCCAGGGAAGACATGGGCGATCGGGGGCAGATGGTCCCGTGCGCGGCGTGCATTCTCTGCATCCGCCGCCTCTTTCAATTCGCCAAGCAGCTTCCGGGCCGGCCCGTTCAACGGGATTGTGTGCGTCTTCTTCTGTTTGACCAGGCTGGCCGGCTTGGTCCAGATTCCGGTGCGGAGGTCGAACTGATCCCAGGTGCAGCCGAGCAGTTCCCCGCGGCGCGCGCCCGTCAGCAGCGCCAGCCGGATCACGTTCGCCGATTGTTGGTTCCGGTGCGCGGTCATGGCGGCCAGCAGCCGCGCCAGTTCCTCGGCCTGTAGATGGCGGTCGCGCTTGGCCTCCGCGTTGCGCTCAATCGCCACGGCGGGGTTCGGCCCCTCGCGCATCTTGAACTCGGTCGTGGCAAGATTGAGCATACGCCGGAGAAGCGATAGCACGCGGTTAGCCCGGATCGGCGCGCGGGCTGTGACCTTGGCGAACAGCTTCTTCACGTCGTCACGGTCCAGATCGGCGACGCGGTGCTTGCCGAGCGTCGGCAGGATCACGGTCGCCAGCATCGCCTTTTCTTCTTGCACGGTGCGCGGGCGCAGCCGGGTTGCCGAGTACCTTGAGATACTCGGCCGCGAGGTCGACCATGGTGGGCGCCGCGTGCTCGGCGTGCCGCAGCGCCATGGGGTCCTGGCCGCTGTCCACCGCCCGGCGCAATTCCTCGGCCCGCTTGCGAGCCGTCGCGACCGTCCAGGCCGGTGCCGCGCCGATGGTGATCCTGCGCTCGCGGCCGGCGTGGCGGTAATTCAGGACGAACGCCCGCGCCCCCGCTGCCGTGACCCGGCACCCGAAGCCCGGCAGGTCCGCATCGTAGTACACCTTGTTGCCCGAAGCCGGCGCCGGCAGGTCCCGCACCGTCTTGTCCGTGAGCCGTTGCGCCATCGTGTCCGCTCCCGTGTCCGCGCCGTGTCCGCGCCGTGTCCGCGTCCGATATGCGCTTCCGTTCCATGGCGTTCAAGGTAATTCTGTGGGCTTCCTCGCCTATGCGCCTGTTTTCAAGCTTCTAGGGTCGGATGGGTGCGGACATGGCGGGGAGAGGATGTTGCGGGGCCGGACTTCTAAGCTGTGGGTCGGTGGTTCGAGTCCACCAGGGCGCGCCAATACCGAAACATGGCAATGACCGAGCCGCCCCCCTGGGTCGGACGGGCAGCTGCTTGCGTTTGCTCCTCCCTCGCGCCTGCGCCCGAACCCCATGCCGGCAACCCGCCGTACGCCGCCCCCGACCGCTCCGCCCCGTCAGTGATGATGGTGGTAGTACCGCGGGTAGTACGGACCGTAATTCGGGACCGCATAGGGCCGCTCGTACGCATAGGGCGGCGGGGGTCCGTAGTTGAAATAGACGTAGCCGTTCACATCCCTGACCCGCGCCTGCACCGCGTCATCCGCCTGCGGTAGCCGGGCCGCGTCCGGGATCGGCGCAAGCAGATCTGCGTAGGACGTCACGGCCAAGGTCTCGGCCACGCCGGCGACAGGCTGCGCGGCCTGCGCGGGCCCCAACGTCGCCAGCCCGGCCACTGCGCCGAGCAGGCCGGCAGTTTTCTTGTCCATGTACCTCCTCCATCAAGCAGGGACAGCGATCATAGGTGTCATCCGCCGCGGCTTTTTTGTGGCCAGTCCTTTTCGCCCACGCCATCGTGTCCCGCGCAGCCGGGTTCCCGCACATACCAGCGGCTGTCTCATGCCAGCGGCTGTCTCATATGGACGATGCGGGCGTCGGAAGCAGCGCCCCGCGGCTGCTTCCCCGCATTCAACAATTCGGAACGCGCTGATCGCGAAGTCTATTGCAGGCTGGGGGCGTTGGGTTCGGCGGCGGAGGACCGAATGCGGCGGCCGGCGCCCCGTAGCCCCGCCAGGAAGCAAGGAAGGTCAAACGCAAATGCACGCAGATGCAGCGTACCGCTTCAGCGATCCCACCCAATCCCGTGCGGCGGCATAGTGCTGCCTCGGGCCGGTGCCGCCGGCGGGCCGTTCCACTCGGTCCATTTGCGTGTATTTGCGTTGAAATCCTTCTTCTGCCTGGCCGCTCACCAACAGGATTTCATAATGATATCGATTCTTAATCGAAACAAGACCGCGTTGGCCGAGTAGACCGCGCGCAAGCCTCGCCGTGCGCGCCCCGCGTCAGGAACACACGCCGAATCCAACGCCCCGCCGCCCCCTATCCACTCCCCTGCGCCACCGGAAACTCCACGTCGCGGTGCACGATCGACCGACATCAGCAGCCCGAACCCCAGCATCACCGTGATCATCGCCGAGCCGCCATGCGAGACCAGCGGCAGCGGCACGCCGCCCACCGGGATCAGCCCCATCACCATCGCGATGTTGACGAACACGTACATGAAGAAATTCACCGTCGATGCCGAACGCCACCAGCCGCCCGAACTGATGCCGGCAGCGCAGCGCGATCAGCATCCCGCCGGCGATGATCAGCCCCAGCAGCGCCAGCACCGCCAGCGCTCCCACCAAGCCGAACTCCTCGCCCATCATGGTGAAGATGAAGTCGGTCTGCTTCTCCGGCAGGAAATCCAGGTGCCCCTGCGTGCCTTGCAGGAACCCCTTGCCCCCACATGCCCGCCTGAGCCGAGCGCGATCTTCGACTGGATGATGTTGTAGCCGGCGCCCAGCGGATCCTGCTCGGGATGCAGGAAGGTCTCGATCCGCGCGCGCTGGTAGTCGTGCAGATGCGCATAGGCGATCCGCGCCACCAGCGGCACCGGCGCCAGCACCAGCAGCGAACTTCCACCAGCGCACGCCGGCGGCGAAGAACACCGCGCCGCCCACCGACGGCGGTGATCACCGCGGTGCCGAGGTTCGGCTCCTTCAGGATCAGGCCCACCGGCGCCAGCGATCGCCGCCAGCGGCAGCAGCAGGAACAGCGGGTTGCCGATCCGCTCCCAGGACGCGCGGTGGAACCAGGACGGCCAGCGCCAGCACCAGCGCGATCTTCATCAGCTCCGACGGCTGCACTCTGCAATCCGCCGAACTCGATCCAGCGCTGCGCGCCCTTGCCGACATGGCCGAAGCGCGCCACCACCACCAGCAGCGCGAGCGCCGGCCATAGGCCGGCCAGGCCAGCCGGGCGATGAACGCGGATGTCGACCAGCGCGACCCCCAGCATCAGCACGAGGCCGGCGGCGAAGCGCAGCGCCTGGCGCTCGGCATAGGGCTCCGGCGAGCCGCCGGCGGCGCTGTAGAGCGCGGCGTAGCCGACCGCCGGCCAGCGCGCACAGCAGCAGCACGAACGCCCAGTTGATCCGCCACAGCTTGGCGGTGGTCGAACGGCCTCGAGCGGAGCAGCCGGCGGTCGCTCATGTCGTGCCCGCCGCCACCACCGCTCCGGGCGCCATGCCCCCGGGCGGGCGGGCGGCCGCCCCGCGGACCGCCGCGCCGGGCTGCGCGCCGGGGCCGCCGCCTTGTACCGCCATCCCGCCCTGCGCCGCGGCTCCGGGCGCCACCGCCCGCCCCGCCGGATCGCGCGTCAACGCCGCCGACCATGATGTCGCGCGCGATCGGCGCCGCGGCGCGGCGCCCGCGTCGCCATGCTCGACCACCACGGCGGCGGCGTAGCGCGGCGCATCGATACGGCGCGAAGGCGACGAACAGGGCGTGCGGCCGGAACTCCCATGGCAGCTCGCTGCTGTTGTAGCCGCCGCGGGCGCGCTCGCGCGACCACGTCGGCGCACCTGCGCCGAGCCGGTCTTGCCCGCCATGCTGCACGCCGAGCGCCGGCGGCAGCCGCACCGTCCAGCCGGTGCCGCCCGGCTCGTTCACCACCGCCCACATCCCGTCCCGCACCAGTTCGCAGCAGTCGGCTCCGGCAGGTCGAGCAGCGGCCAGTCTGCCGCCTGCCCGCCAGCCAGCACGGTGCCACCCACCGCGCGGGTGAGATGCGGCTGCACCGCCCGGCCGGTGGCCAGCCGCGCGGCATAGGTCGCGAGCTGCAACGGCGTCACCTGGATGTAGCCCTGGCCGATGCCGCTGACGCGGTGTCGCCGAGGTTCCACGGATGGCCCTGGGCGATGCGCCATTCGCGCGTCGGGATCAGCCCGTCGGCCTGCACCGGCAGGTCGATCGGTCGAGCTTCGTGCCCAGGCCGAACCGGTGCGCCATCGCGGCGATGCGGTCGATGCCGGTGCGCCGCGCCGTCTCGTAGAAGAACACGTCGCAACTGTTCTTCAGCCCGCCGTGCAGGTCGAGCGTGCCGTGGCCGCCTTTGCTTCCAGCAATGGAACTCGCGTGTCGCCGAGGTCGAGATAGCCGGGGCAGTCGATCGTCGTCGGCCGGCCTCACCGCCCCGGCCTCCAGCGCGGCCATCGCCACCGCCATCTTGAAGGTGGAGCCGGGCGCGTAGAGCCCGGACGTCGCCTTGTTGATCAGCGGCGCGCGGTCGTTGCTGACCCACTCGTGCCCATTGCGCCTGCGACACGCCGGAATTGAACAGCGACGGATCGAACGACGGGGTGCGGTGGCCATCGCCAGCACCTCGCCGTTGCGGCAATCCAGCACCACGGCGCTGGCGCTCTCCTCGCCCAGATGGCCCAGCGCGACCTGCTGCAGCTGGCCGTATCGATGGTCAGCGTCGACCTCCTCGCCCGGCATGCCCTCCTGGCGGTCGAGTTCGCGGATCACCCGGCCGTAGGCGTTCACCTCCAGCTGCACCGCGCCGGCGGTGCCGCGCAGGTCGCGCTCGTGGTACTTCTCCACCCCGGCGCGGCCGACCCGGATGCCGGGCAGCGCCAGCGTGCGGATCGTCGGCGACGTCCGCCTCGTTCGGCGGCGCGACGTAGCCCACCACATGCGCAAGGGTGGGGCCGAACGGATAGACGCGGGTGGTGCCGACATCGACCAGGATGCCGGGCAGGTCGGGGGCGTTCACCTCGATGCGCGCCATCTCGCTCCCAGGTCAGGAACTCGCGCACCAGCACCGGGATGAAGCGGCGGTGCGGCTGCACCTCGCGCCGGATGCGGGCGCGCTCGCGCTCGATCCAGCGGCACGATGCGCGAGAACGGTCGAGCGTGGCGCCGACGTCGGGGGCCTGCTCGGCGACCAGCAGCGCGCGCCAGTTCAGCTTGTTGCCGGCAACCACGGTGCCGAACCGGTCGAGGATCGGCCCGCGCAGCGGGGCGATCATGCGCAGGCTGACCCGGTTCTGCCGCGCCAGGGTGGCGTAGCGCGCGCCCTCCATGACCTGCACCTGGTAGAGCCGGACGCCGAGCAGCCCAAGCACCGCCGCCTGGCCGCCGAGCACCACCAGCGCGCGGCGGGTGAACACCCCGGAGCGGCGCACCTCGCGGCGCATGTCAGGCCCGTTCCGGCGCGGCGAGGTCGCGATGCGCATGCGCGAGCGGGATCGCCAGCACGGGATAGAGCGCCACCGTCAGCGCCGCCTGGAACACCGCCGGCCCGACCGGCATCAGGCGCAGGTCGAGCAGCGCCACCAGCCCGAGGATCGCCGCCGCCGCGCCCACGGCGAAGCCGGCGAAGGCCAGCCAGATCGCAAGGAACCCCTGCCGCGCCAGGCCGCGCCGCCAGCGCCGGCAGAAGGCATGCACCGCGAGCAGGCAGAGCGGCCCGGTGCCGATCGGCAGCCAGCCCAGCAGGTCGAGCAGCAGGCCGATCAGGAACACCGCCAGCGGCGGCATCCCGGACGGGCGGAACACCGACCAGAAGAACACCGCGACGACCGCCACCGCCGGCAGCAGACTGGCCTGGTCGGGGATGCCGAACGGGGCGTTGCTCAGCAGCATGAGCAGGACGGTGCTGGTCACCGGAAAGGCGCGCCGCGCCAGCATGTCCAGCCGACGCCACAGGCTGGGGCGCGGGCGGATGCCGGGGGCGCGGCCCACATCATCCATCGCCGTGATCCGGGTCAGCCCGACCGGACGGCGGCGCCCGGCACGGGGGCGGCGGGCGCGGCGCCAGCGGGAGAAATGGCGGCGGGAGAAATGGCGGAGGGGGGAACGGCGAACGAAGGCGCCCACAGCCCGGTGGCGGCGTGTGGAACGGCCCCACCCGGCCCCGTCGCCGCCGGCACACCCGCGGCCGGCGCAGCTACGGGTGCCGCAGCGCCGGGTGCCGCAGTCATGGGGGCGGCGGATGCGCCGGCCTGGGCCCCCGGCGCCGCGCCGTCCGGCGCCGGCAGTCCCGCGAGCCCGCCGGACAGGATCTGCACCATGCCGAGCCGGTCCGGATCGGCAGCAGGAACCACTTCGGGCACGTGCCGGTCGGTGTAGCGCACGGTGCCGATCGGCAGGTCGGGCGGGAAGGCGCCGGCCACGCCGGCGGTGACCACCTGCTGGCCCTCCCGCGGGGCGGGACCGGACCAGAAGATCAGCCGCGGATGCGCCCCGTTGGTGCCGACCAGGATGGCGCGGGTGCGGCTGCCCTCCAGCAGCACCGGGATACGGCTGTTGCGGTCGGTGAGCAGCAGGACCCGCGCCGAGCGGCTGCCCACATCGGTGATCCTCCCGACCAGGTTGCCGTCGGCCAGTACGATCTGCCCCTTGCGGACGAAATGATTGGGCCCGGTCGAGAGCAGCACCGCGCGCGCATAGACGCCGCCGGCGTCGGCCACCACCCGGGCGGTCACGAACTCGAGCACCGGCGAGGGAACCCAGTGCAAGGTCGCCTCCAGCGCGCGATTGCGCGCCGCCAGGGTCAGCGCCACCGCCTGCCAGTGCAGCAGCCGCGCGTTCTCCGCCCGCAGCCGCGCGTTCTCGGCGTCCAGCGACACGAGGCCGGAAATCTGCTCCACCCCCGTGCGCACCACGGCGAGCGGTCCGGCCAGGGTGGCATAGACCGGAGCCAGCGCATCGGCGAGCGAGATGCGGGCGCGCTCCGTCACCATGAAATCGAGCTTGCCCAGCAGCACTACGCCGAACGAGGCCGCGAACAGCACCGGCAAGGTGAGTTTGGCCAGCGCCTGGCGCAGCGGGATCGACAGCCGCATCATCGCCGGGCGCCGCCCGCGGCCCTGCGCATGCCCCCGCTCATGCCGACGTCCGACGCCCGCCCGGCATGGCCCCGCCTCGCATGGCTCAGTACATCGTGGTCAGCACGTTGCGGAGCCGCTTCAGCTCCTCCAGCGCGCGCCCGGTCCCCAGTGCGACGCATTGCAACGCATCCTCCGCCACGGCGACGGGCAGGCCCGTCGCCTCCCGCAGCACCTGATCCAGACGATACAGCAAAGCCCCACCGCCCGTCAGCACGATACCCTTGTCCACGATGTCGGCCGAAAGTTCCGGGGGGGTATTCTCCAGCGCGACTTTCACCGCTTCGACGATCGCGCCGACCGGCTCGGCGAGGCTCTCGGCGATCTGCGTCTGGCTCACGACGATCTCGCGCGGGACGCCGTTCATCAGGTCGCGGCCCTTCACCTCGCGCCAGGGGCCTTCGTCGCCGTCCTCGCCCGGGGCGGCGGCGCCGATGTCCATCTTGATCCGCTCGGCGGTGGACTCGCCGATCAGCAGGTTATGGTTGCGGCGGATGTAGCTGATGATCGCCTCGTCCATCTTGTCGCCGCCGACGCGCACGCTGCGCGAATAGACGATCCCGCCAAGCGAGATCACCGCCACTTCCGTGGTGCCGCCGCCGATATCGACGATCATGCTGCCCGACGGCTCGGTGACCGGCAGCCCGGCGCCGATCGCCGCGGCCATCGGCTCCTCGATCAGCAGCACTTTGCGCGCGCCGGCGCTTTCCGCACTTTCCTGGATCGCGCGCCGCTCCACCGCGGTCGACCCCGATGGCACGCAGACGATGATGAGCGGCGAGGCGAAGCCACGGCGGCCGTGCACCTTGCGGATGAAATGCTTGATCATCTCCTCCGCGACCTCGAAATCGGCGATCACCCCGTCGCGCAGCGGACGGATGGCGGAGATGTTGCCCGGCGTACGGCCGAGCATCTGCTTGGCCTCCTCCCCCACCGCGAGGACCTGCTTCTTGCCGCGCACATCGGCGATCGCCACCACGGAGGGTTCGGCGAGCACGATGCCGCGCCCTTTCACGTAGACCAGGGTGTTCGCGGTTCCAAGGTCGATCGCCATGTCGGCCGACATGAAGCCAAGCAGCCGGGAAAACATGCAGAAAACCTTTACGCGAAGTGGCGGGCCGGGGAGATCGGACCCGGCATGGGGGATCGCCTGGATCGGGGGGAGCGGTCGGGAAGGCGGAGGAATTAGCCGTGCGCGAGAGGGACCACAAGGGGCCGATCCTCGCGCCGGGCACGTGCCGGAGGGGCGGTTGCTGGCGCCGGCGGCGCGGATCGTGTTGACTGGGGGCAGGCGCCGTACCGTCCGGGACCACGTTCATGATCTCTCGTCCGACCTTGCTGCCGGTTCTCGCCGCGGTGCTTGCCCGCGCGGCGCTCGCCGGCGCGCTGCTTGCGGGGCTGGCGGGCTGCGCGACCTCCCCGGCTGCACTCGGGATGACCGGGGCGCAACCCCAGCCGCCGCCGAGCGCCCGGATGGACAGCACGGTCGGCCTGCCCGGCCTGCCCGAGCCCGGCGGGGACCAGTCCACAGGATTCGGCATGCCGTTGGGCACCACCGGGCCCGGGCGCTATTACGGCTCGCCTTGAGCTGCAGGTCCGCCCGCGTGACGATTCAGCCGGGAGGCGCGCCCCCGCTCAGAGCTGCGCCACCTCGCCGAGCGAGTAGCTGACCCCGGTCGGGTTCTCCCCGACCCGCACGGTCTTCGGATTGACGAAGGTGTACGGCGGCACCGGCAGGTTGTCCGGTGCCGGAACGTTCTGGTAAACTCGCCCGGCGAGGTCGTATTTCGAGCCGTGGCAGGGGCAGAGATAGCCGCCCGGCCAGTTCGCCACCGGCTCGGTCGGGTCCGGCTTCGGCAGGTACTCCGGCAGGCAGCCGAGATGGGTGCAGATGCCGACCAGCACCGCGAGCTCCGGCGTCACCGAACGGTGCCAGTTCTGCGCATAGGCCGGCTGCTGCATCACCTTCGAGTTCGGGATCCGCCAGCCGCGCCGTGTCGGCCTTGTTGTTCAAGGTGGCGACCATCTCCGCGGTGCGGTTGACGAACAGGATCGGCATGCCGCGCCAGCGCACGATGATCTGCTGGCCGGGGTCGATCTTGCTGACGTCGATATCCATCGGCGCGCCGGCGGCGATCACGTCGGCCGCGGGGTTCATGGAATCGATCAGGGTCCAGGCGACCGCCGCAGTGCCGACAGCGGCGAAGGCGCCGGTCACGAGGCCCAGGAAATCGCGCCGGCCGGGCTCCGCCGGCTGGCCGTGGTCGTTGGTCGTGGCGGAGGACATCGGGGGCAGCCTCTCCCTTCGGGCGGATCGTCGGATCGTTGCACCGCCCGGCGCCGCGACGCGGCGGCCACCGGCCGGAGCGACAGGGCGTGACGAAACCGCCAGCACCGCCCGCCGCAGCCACCCTCATGGTCTGCTGCATGGCACGAGGTCAAGGGGGGTATCCCGCTGCCTTCTTCCTCCCCCCCTTGCGGAGAAGGGCGCGGTCAGAGCCGCTTCTCGAAGAACAGGCTGGTTTCGGTGGCGTGCGGCGCCAGCCCGGCATAGGCGCCGAACGGTGCACAGCGCGCGAAGCCGGCCTGCTCGTAGAGCCCGATCGCCGCCCCCTGGCGGGTGCCCGTCTCCAGCCGCAGCAACGTCAGGCCGGCGCCGCGTGCCTCCCGCTCAATTCGCGCCAGCAGCGCCTGCGCCACCCCCTGCCGGCGCGCGCCCGGCCGGACGTACATGCGCCGGACCTCGGCATGGTCGCCGAGCAGGCTCACCCCGCCGCAGCCCACGGCCGCGCCGTCGCTGCGGGCGATGAAGAATCTGTTGCCCGGACGGAACAGGTGCTCGACGGACAGGCCGTGGCGCTGGTCGGCGGCGTAGAAGCGGGCCAGCTCGTGGTCGAGCTCGCCCAGCAGGTCGTGCGCCTCGGCGGTCGGCAGCGGGACGCGTTCGATTGCGATGTCCATGTCAGCCCTTCGTCCTGGATCCGGCAGCGGCCCGTCGGCGCACGCGGGCCTGATGTTCGCCGTATTTCATCCCCTCCAGCTTCAGCCCGTCCGGATCGGTGAAGAATACGGCGTAGTAGTCGTCGTAATACTCCGCGGGCGGGTCGACGATGGGGACCCCGTTTTCCTGCAGGAATGCGCCCAGCGCGTCCACGTCTTTGCGGCTTCGCAACTGGAACGCGTAATGGTGGAAGCCGATGTTGCCAGCGCGGTGCTTGTGCCTGCGCCCCTCGGCGTCCGCCGGGCCGATCCAGAACCTTGTCTTGCCGTTGGTCCAGCCGATCGCGTCGTCGTACTCGTCGGAGACCTCGAAGCCAAGGAACCCGAACAGCCGCCCGTAGAACGCCTTCGATTTTTCGTAATCCGCCACCCGGATCGCCAGGTGGTCGATGCCGACCACGCGCACCATGCCATCCCTCCTGTCGTTTTCCCCCGCCCGCCCGCGTCGCCGCCCCGCTTGGAGCACCCCGCCGGCTGCCCTATTCTGCCGCCGCCACGCGTCAGAGCAAAGCCATGCCGCCATGCGCCGCCCCGAGGCCGTCGCCGGGCGACGGGTTCCGCTCTCCCGCCGAGACCCCGACCGCGTCGCGGCCGGTGCCCGCCGCGCCGCATGGCGCCGACTATCAAGGCCGCCAGCGCGATGCAGAAGTCGCCGGCGCGGCGCTGACGACGAAGGACCATGTGCTCCGCCTGTTCAAAACCAAAATGAAGAAGCCGAAGACGAGCGAGGGCGACCTGACTGCCTTCAGGATGCAGATCGAGGCTGGCAAGATCGATCCGAAAGCGGAACGCGACGCCAACCGACGGCGGCAGGCCCTCCAGGACGGGATCGCCCGGGATTGCCCTCCGGAGTTCGAGAGGAAGCTCAAGACATTTGAGACCTTCCCCGACGAATTCAGGCGGCTCCCGAAATAGCCGGCGCCGCGCCCGGACCCGCCGCGTAGCGGGTCACCCGTCGCCCGGCGTAGAGCTGGCTGCCCGCCGGCCGCAGCCCAAGCTTCGCCGCGACCCGCGCCGAGGCCGTGTTGGCGGGATCGATATCGGCCACCACAAACGCCAGCCCGAGCGTGCCCAGCGCATGGTCGCGCACCGCCCGCGCCGCCTCGGTCGCATAGCCCTGTCCCCAGGCCGCCCGCACGAAGCGCCAGCCGATCTCGATCTCCGGCCCCGCGAGATCGCACGGGGCGAGCAGGATCCAGCCGACGAAGCCCGCCGGCGCGAACACCGACCAGTAGCCGATGCCGGGCGGATAGCGATGGCGGATGCGGGCGATGACGAACGCCCGATGCGCAACCGGATCGGTCCAGGGACCGGCCACGAACCGGGTCACCTCCGGGTCGCGATCCATCGCGAGACAGGCATCGAGATCTGCCATGCTGCGCGGGGTCAGGGTCAGCCGGGCGGTCCGGAACGCGGGCAGCGCGGTGCTCATACCTCCGCCAGCGCCGCATCCACCGCCGCACCCAGGCGATCGACGATCGTATCGATCTCCGCCGCGGTCACGATATAGGGCGGTGCGATCAGCACATGGTCGCCCTGCCGCCCGTCGATCGTGCCGCCCATCGGATAGACAGCCAACCCGCGCTCCAGCGCCGCGCGCTTGACCCGTTCATGCAGTTTCAGAGCGGGATCGAACACGCCCTTGCCCGCGCGGTCGGCGACCAGCTCGATCGCCTGGAACAGCCCGCGCCCGCGGATGTCGCCCACATGCGCATGGTTGCCGAAGCGATCCGTCAGCGCCGCCTCCAGCTTTGCCCCCATCGCGCGCACGTTGGCGAGCAGGCCGTTCTCGCGGATGATCCGTTGCACTTCCAGCGCGCCGGCGCAGGCCACGGGATGCGCCTGGTAGGTGTGGCCGTGCTGGAAGGCGCCGGAGCCGGCGGCGACCCCGGCGACGATCTTCGCCGCGATCAGGATGCCGCCGATCGGCTGGTAGCCGCCGCCCAGCCCTTTGGCGATGATCTGCAGGTCCGGGACCACGCCTTCCTGCTCCCAGGCGTGCATGGTCCCGGTGCGGCCCATGCCGCACATCACCTCGTCCAGGATCAGCAGCGCGCCGTGGCGGTCGCAGATCGCCCGCACCCGCTCGAAATATCCGGCGAGCGCGGGCACGCAGCCGGCGGTGGCGCCCACCACCGGCTCGGCGATGAAGGCGGCGACCGTTTCCGGGCCGAGGCGGGCGAACTCCGCCTCCAGCTCCGCCGCCAGCCGATCGACATAGGCGGCGTCGGTCTCGCCCTCGTTCTGAAACCGATAAGCGAAGCAAGGGGAGACATGGCTGAACGCCTCGGCCAGGATCGGCTCGTAGACCACCCGCCGCGCCATGTTGCCGCCGGCGGCCAGTGCCCCCAGGGTGTTGCCGTGATAGCTCTGCCGCCGGGCGATGAAGCGGGTCCGCGCCGGCTGACCGATCTCCACGAAATACTGCCGCGCCAGCTTCAGCGCCGCCTCGGTGCCCTCCGAGCCGGAGGAGCAGAACCACGCATGGCTCAGCCCGCCCGGCGATCCTTCCAGAATCAGGTCGGCCAGCGCCTCCGCCGGTTCGCTGGTGAAGAAGCCGGTGTGCGCGTAGGCGAGCGTCGCCGCCTGCCGCCCGATCGCCGCCGCCACCCGGGCGTTGCCGTGACCGAGGCAGGCCACCGCGGCGCCGCCCGAGCCATCGATGATCTCCCGCCCGTCGGCGAGGCGGAGCATCACCCCCTCTCCGCCCACGGCGACCGGCGGCATCCCGCCGGAGCGATGCAGCACCCGGCTCACGCGGCCACCTTTACGCCGAGATGCGCGCGCCGCGGCAGCTCCCCCGCGCGCAGCAGGCCGAGCGAGGTGTGCCAGGCTTCCGCCTGCTTCGCGTCATCGAAGCCGAACACTGCCAGCACGCCGAAGCCTCCCGTTTCGTAGTACGAACGCGCGATCGTCTCCGCGGCCATCGCCAGCACGCCGACCCGCCGGTCGTGCCGCGCACCGCGCCCTGCGGCAGCCTACGCCCGCCGCGGACGAAGGGGAAAGCCGTGGCCGGTGCGCACGCGGTCCCGTTCGAGGCGGCGGATCAATCTGCGCCGGCCACCACCGCGTCTCCGGTTGCGGCGAGTGCGGCCAGCAGATCCTCCGGCCGCACGGCCACCATGCCCTCCTTCGCCGCCACGATATCGGCGCCGAGGCCGACCAGGCGCAGGGCGACGGCCGGATCGATCCGGACCGCGAGCACCGCCGCCAGGATCGCCACCACCGGGTCGACCAAGCTCCCCGCACGCAGCATCGCCGGGCTCGCCACGGTCCAGCCCCCCTCCGCCGTCGCCAGGCTCAGCCCGGCGGCGTCGGCGAGCAGCACCGCGCCGACCTCGTATGTGGTGCGCAGCGCGGCCGCACGCGCCACGCCTGCCTCGGCCCCCGACGGGACCGCCGCGTCGGCCCGGCACAGGACCAGCGCGTCCGCCCCGGCGTAGGCGGCCAGATCCTCGGCCGTTGCCCCGCGCGGCGGCGCGGCGATGACCGGCCGCCCGGTCTCTCGCGCCGCGGCGATCAGCCGGGCCGCCAGCCCGTTGGCCAGCACGCCCTTACCGTAATCGGACAGCACCGTGAGGCTGGTCGCCGCCATCGCATCGCGCGCGATGCGCAGCACCCGTTCCGCCAACCGTTCCGGGATCGGCGTGGTCTGCTCGCGATCGGCGCGCAGCAGGTGCCGCCCGGCGGCGAGGTAGCGGGTCTTCACCGTGGTGGTGCGCCCGCCCTCTACCAGCAGCCATGGCTCCACGTTGGGCTGCCCCCCCACCAAGCCGGTGAGGTCGGAGCCGGAGGGATCGTCCCCGACCACCGAAATGAACGCCACCGCGGCGCCGAGCGCGGTCAGGTAGCGCACCACGTTGGCCGCGCCGCCGGGCAGAGCGAGCTCGCGCTCCTCCGTCAGGACGGGCGTGCCCGCCACCTCCGGGCTCATTCGGGTGACCGTGCCGTGAACGTAGCGGTCGAGCATGGCGTCGCCGATCACCAGCACGCTGGCGTGGGCAAGGCGCGCAACGGCTTCGGCCGGGTCCGGCGCGGGGTGTTCCGGACCGGCGGACAAGGGGTGGGTCATGGCATGCGCCGTACCAAGTGCGCGGGCTCGGCGCAAGCGAGGCGGCCGGCGCCCAAGGCCCCGGGTGCAGCGATCCGGGCGCGCGTGCCGGCGGGACGCCGCCGGGGCTGCCGGGAGAGGAGACGGAGCCCCACATAGCAGGGAGAGGCCGGCCGTTGCGGCGCATATGCCCCACGCCCGGCCCCGCACATCCGCCGAGCCGATTCCACGCCGCGCCCCCGCACGGCGCCCACCGCCGATCGACCGCCACCGATCGGTCATCGTCACCGACGAAAGACACCGCCCCATGTCGCAGACCGCCGCCGGCCCCAGCGCCGCCCTCCCCACCGGCCCCACCACGTCCAGCAACTCCGGTGGTTCCCCCCGCCCCAGCACCGCGCCGGCCCTCGCCGCCGACATCATGACCCAGCCGGTGATCTCCGTGACGCCGGAGGCTCCGGTGCGCGACGTCGCCCGGCTGCTCGTCGCGCATCGGATCAGTGCCGTGCCGGTGGTGGACGCGGGTGGCGATCCGGTCGGCATGGTGAGCGAGGGCGACCTGCTCGGCCGCGCCGACGCCGACCGGCTGGCCGGGCGGGACTGGTGGCTCACCTTGTTCGCGGACCCGGGCCAGGCGGCCTCCGCCCTCACCGATGCCGCCGCCGCGCGGCCGATCGGGGAGGTGATGCACGGCCCGGTGGTGACCGTCGCGGCGGATGCGCCCGTGCCGGCAGTCGCGGAAATGCTGCGCGCGCACGGGATCAAGCGGCTGCCGGTGATGCGGAACGGCCGGATGGTCGGCATCGTCAGCCGCGCCGACCTCGTGCGGATGGTCGCGGGGCTGCCGGCCCAGCTATCGGCCCCTGGTACGACCGCCCCGCGCAGCGGCGGCCTGGCCGGCCTGCTCATGAGCCTGATCGGCAACGCCGCACATCTGGCGCCCGCGCCCGGCGCGCCCCAGGTAGCCATACCTCCAGCCGTGCCCCCGGACGCACCCGCCGCCCCACCCGCCGCCGCGGCAACCTTCCGCGCGCTGGTGGCGGCGTCCGAGCAGGCGCGGGAGGATGAGAAGCAGCACGCCGCCCAGACGGTGGAGCTGGAACGCCTGCGCCAGGTCAAGGCGCTGCTGGTGCAGCACCTCGACGCCGAGATGTGGGAGACACTGATCGCGCACGCCCGCGCCGCCGCCGCGCAGGGGGCGGAGGAGATGCTGCTGCTGCGCTTCCCCTGCAGCCTGTGCAGCGACGGCGGGCGGAAGATCGGCGTCCCGGAAGCCGGCTGGGAAGCCACCTTGCGCGGCGAAGCGGCGGATCTCTACGGGCGCTGGGAACGCGAACTGAAGCCGGGCGGGTTCGGCCTGGCGGCGCGGATTCTCGATTTTCCAGGCGGTAAGCCGGGCGATATCGGCCTGTTTCTCACCTGGACCGCCTGACCGCGGCCGGGCGCCCCGACCCGGGAGCCGGGCCGCGCCCGGGGGTCAAAGCCGCCCGGGGGTCGAAGTCAACGGTCAGCGCCGAAGCGCGCTCTCGGCACGCGCCGCCCCGCGCAGGCGCGGCGGCGCGTGCCGAGGCTTAATGATTGTTGCGTGCCTCCCCGCGGGTCTCGATCACGTTCAGATACAAGGTCGCCGGCTCCAGGCACGCCCCGGTGCCCAACTGACCGACCATCGAGCGGTAGATCTCCTCCCACGGCGTCTGGTTGGCGAGGTCCGGCGGCTACCCACGCGGCCCGCCGCGCCTCCAGCTCCCCCGGCGGCAGCAGCACGTCGACCTTGCGCGTGTTGAGGTCGATGCGGATGCGGTCGCCGGTGCTGCAGCAGCGCGAGCCCACCGCCCACCGCCGCTTCCGGCGAGACGTTCAGGATCGACGGGCTGCCGGAGGTGCCGGACTGCCGCCCGTCGCCCATGGTCGGCAGCGCGTCGATGCCGCGTTTCAGCAGCGCAGCCGGTGGCTGCATGTTCACCACCTCGGCGCTGCCCGGGTAGCCCACCGCGCCGCAGTTGCGGACGATCAGCACCGACTGGTCTTCCACGCCGAGCTCGGGGTCCTCGATGCGGTGCGTGGTAGTCCTCCGGCCCCTCGAACACGATCGCCTTGCCTTCGAACACGTTCGGGATGCGCGGGGTCGGACAGGAAGCGGGCGCGGAAGTCCTGGTCGATGACGCTGATCTTCATCACCGCGCTGTCGAACAGATTGCCCGACATCACGACGTAGCCGGCGGCGGGCTTCAGCGGTTCGGCGTAGGCGCGGATCACCTCGCGATCGGCCGTCGGGCAGGTCGGCCAGGTTCTCGGCCACCGTCTTGCCCGGTCACGGTCATCGCGTCGCCGTGCAGCTTGCCGGCCTCCAGCAGTTCCTTCAGCACCGCGGGCACGCCGCCGGCGCGGTGGAATCTCTCGCCCAGGAACCGCCCGGCCGGCTGCACATCGACCAGCAGCGGGATGTCGGGACCGAGGCGCTGCCAGTCGTCCAGCGCTGTGCTCGACGCCCATGTGGCGCGCGATCGCGACCATGTGGATCGGGCAGTTCGACGATGCGCCCAGCGCCGCGGCGGCCACCACCGCGTTCTCGAACGCCGCCTTGGTCATGATGTCGGAGGGGCGCAGGTTCTCGTGCACCATCGCCGACGATGCGCCGCCCGGTCTCGTAGGCCATCTAGCCGCGCTCGCGATACGGCGCCGGAATCGCCGCGCAGCCCGGCAGCGACATGCCCAGCGCCTCGGCGAGCGAGTTCATCGAGGTCGCGGTGCCCATGGTGTTGCAATGGCCGACCGAGGGGGCCGAGGAGGACACCATCTGCATGAACTCGTCGTAGCCGATCTTGCCCTCGGCGATAGAGCTTGCGCCCCTCCCACACGATCGTGCCGGAGCCGGACAGACGCCCCTGCCACCAGCCGTCCAGCATCGGCCCGCCCGACAGCACGATCGCCGGGATGTTCACCGTCGCCGCCGCCCATCAGACAGGCCGGCGTGGTCTTGTCGCAGCCGGTGGTGAGCACGACGCCGTCGAGCGGATAGCCGTGCAGCACCTCGACCAGGCCGAGATAGGCGAGGTTGCGATCCAGCGCCGCGGTCGGCCGCTTGCCGGTCTCCTGGATCGGATGGATCGGGAATTCGAGCGGCATGCCGCCGGCGTCGCGGATGCCGTCGCGCACGCGCGTGGCCAGGTCGAGGTGGTGGCGGTTGCAGGGCGAGAGGTCGGAGCCGGTCTGCGCGATGCCGATGATCGGCTTGCCGCCCTGCAGTTCCTCCGGCGTGATGCCGTAGTTCAGTAGCGCTCGAGATAGAGCGCGGTCATGGCGGGATCGGCCGGGTTGTCGAACCAGCGGCGGGAACGGAGACGCGGAGTGGCGGGGTCGTGCGGCGTGGTTCCGTGCTGCGGTGTCATGGCGTGTCCCTCCCGGCTAGCGGGGCGGAAGGTGCGAGGCGGGCGGGGGGAAGTCAACGCGGGGGGTGGACGGAAGAGGGCGCCGTTCCCGCGGATGCGTTCGGCCAAATGGATGATTGTGCCGGCTCGGCGCTCACGCTAGCGTGAACATATGTCAATCCGGCCCTGCGCGTCGCACGGCCCTTCGGGAGGGAAAGCGCGCAGATGACCAAGACGGCAAATCAGCGACGGCATGGCGGGCGCGTGCGGTCACTCTGGCGGTGCGTCGTCCGTACCGGCGCGGTCGCGGCCTGCGGCGGCCTGCTGGTCGCCGCCGCCGGCGCGCCGGCCCGGGCGCTCACGATCGTGCCGACCTTCGACAGCACATGGGGCTCCGCCCCCGGCGGCGACCTCGCGGCTGCGGAGGCAGCCTTTGCCAGCGTGGACCAGCTCTATGCCTCGGCCTTCTCCAACCCGGTCACCGTGAACATCGACGTGAGCTGGGGCTCCGTCGGCGGAAGCTCGCTGCCGGGCAATGCGCTGGGCGCCACCTCCGTCAGCTACTACGATACGTCGCTGGGAACGATCGAAACCCTGCTCACGAACGATGCGGCGGCGAACCCGGGCAATACGGCGCTCGGCACGGCGGTGCACTATCTGCCGAGCTCCGTCAGCGGCCCCTCCTTCATTATTCCCGCGGCGGAATATGAGGCGCTGACCGGCACCAATCTGTCCGGATTCCAGGCGAGCATCGGGTTCGGCACTGCGACGAACTGGCAGTTCAGCCAGACCGGCGGCATTGCTGCCGGCGCCTACGACTTCACGGCCGTTGCCGAACATGAGATCGCGCACGCGCTCGGCCGAGTGAGCTACGAGTTCGTGGACCCCGTCCCCTATCTGACGCCGATGGATATCTATCGCTACGACTGCGGTGCCACGACCTTGAACGACAGTTCCGGCACCACCGCCTGCTTTTCGCTCAACGGCGGTACGACCGACCTGCAGACGTTTTCCGACACCTCGGACAGCGGCGACTGGTACGGCCCGAGCGGCACCGGAACGGACGCCTACGATGCCTATCTGGCTGCCGGCGTGACGGCAACCGTGACCCCGGTCGATTACGCGCTTCTCAACGCGCTGGGATACAATCCGATTCCCGAGCCCGCGACCGTGGTCCTGCTTGGCGTCGGACTTGCGTCCCTCGGCCTCATTCGTCGCGGCCGGCGACGGCGGCAGGACGGCTTGCGGGCCGCCTGAGAGTTTGTGAAAGAGTGCTCACCGGCCGCCAAAATCGCCTGAAAGCCCGCGCAATGATAACGGGCGTTCTTTCACAAGTTCGGTTGCTTTTCACGTTTTGAGCCCGACGATCGTCTTGCCGTTCCCCGCCTTTTCCGCATGGCGGGCGGAATGGTCCCCGGGGTAGCCTTCATCCGCCTATGACGCCACCACCCCCACGCACCGCCCTCATCACCGGCGCCGCCAGCGGCATCGGCGCGGCGATCGCGCGGGCGCTGGCCGGCCCTGGCACCGCGCTGGCGCTCGCCACCCGCGCCAACCGCGCCGGGCTGGAGGCCACCGAGGCCGCCGCCCGCGCCGCCGGGGCGGCAACCCTCGCGCTGACCGGCGACCTCGCCGACCCCGCCACCGCCGGCGCCCTGGTTGCGGCAACCCTCGCCCGCTTCGGCCGGCTCGATGTGCTGGTCAGCAACGCCGGCACCGCCGATCGCACCCCGCTCGCCGACCTCTCCGACGTCGCCCTCACCCGCGCTCTGGAAACCACCGTCGGCGCCTTCGTCCGCCTGGTCCGCGCCGCGCTCCCGCATCTGCGCGCCGGCGATCGGCCGCGCATCGTCGCCGTCTCCTCCTTCGCCGCCCGCGCCGCCCGCCCCGACCTGCTCCGCTTCGCCGCCACCGCCGCCGCGAAAGCAGGGCTGGAGGCGCTGGTCCGCACCCTCGCCCTGGACTGCGCCGCGGACGGCATCGCGGTGAACGCCGTCGTGCCCGGCTTCATCGCCAAGGACGCGGGCGCCGCCGCCGCGCTCGACCCCGCTGCCCGCGTCCGCCAGGCCGAAGCTATCCCGGCGGGCCGCCTCGGCCGGCCGGAGGAAGTGGCCGCCGCCGTCGCCTTCCTCGCCGCCCCCGCCACCACCGGGATCACCGGCGTGCTGCTGGCGGTGGACGGCGGGCTGCTGCTCTGACATTTTGCCCCCGCCCCGCGCCGGAGCCTCCCCTTGCCCGTCGATCCACCACCCGCCGAACCGGTCAACCCCGACCTGCTCGACCGCATCCCCCTCGCCGCCCGCACGATTCTCGATGTCGGTTGCGGCACCGGCGCCTTGCTCGCGGCCTACCGCGCCCGCAACCCGCGCGCCCGCCTGCTCGGCATCGAGCGCGATCCGGCACGCGCCGACATCGCCGCCGGGCGGCTCGACGACGTCGCCGCGATGGACGTCGAGGCCGACCCGCTGCCGTTCGACCCGGACACCAGCCTCGACTGCGTGATCTACGGCGACGTGCTGGCGCATCTGCGCGACCCGGGCGCGGTGCTGGCCGCGCATGCCGCCGCCCTCAGTCCGAACGGCAGCGTGCTGATCTGCGTGCCGAACGTCGATCATTGGAGCTTCGCCGCCCGCCTGCTCGCCGGCACCTGGGAGTACGAGCCGCACGGGCTGCTCGACCGCGGCCACCTGCGCTGGTTCACCCTCGATACGATGCGCAAGCTGCTCGAACAGGCGGGGTTGACGCCATGCGAGGTCGCACCGCGCGTGTTCGACACCGCCCAGCTCAGCGCCTTCGTCCGGTCAATGGCGCCGGGGCTGCGTGCGCTCGGGATCGATCCGCAGGAGTACAGCCGCCGCGCCGCGCCGCTGCAGTTCGTCTGGCGCGCGCGCCGCCAGCCGCGGGAACGGCTGATGATCGCGGCCAACATGCTGGCTCCGGTGGGCGGCGTGTCGCACCTGCGGGTGATCCATCCGCTGGCCGCGCTTGCGACCGACCCGTCCGTCACCACCCAGATCCGATCGCTGGCGGAACTGCCGCGCGCCGATCCCGCGACGCCGCATATCTGCGTGCTGCACCGCCCGCTGCTGAGCGGACCCGAGGGCCAGGCCGGCTTGCGCCGGTTGCATGCCTCCGGCTGGCTGCTGGTGACCGAGTTCGACGACCATCCCGACTTCTTCCCCGGCATGCTGGAAGGCGATCAGCTCGCCTTCACCGGCGTGCACGCGGTGCAGACCAGCACGCCGGCGCTCGCCGCGCTGCTGCGGCCGCGCAATCCCGAAACGGTGCTGTTCCCGAACATGATCCGCAGCCTGCCGGAGCCGCGCAATTTCGCCGCGCCGGACCGGCTGACCGTGTTCTTCGGCGCACTCAACCGCGAGCGCGACTGCGAACCGCTGATGGGCGCGATCAACGCCGTCGCCGCCATCGCCGGCGAGCGGCTGCGCTTCGAGGTTGTCCACGACCGGGCGTTCTTCGACGCACTGGAGACCGAGCACAAAAGCTTCACCCCCACCTGCGACTACGACACCTACCTGCGCCTGCTGGGCGAGGCCGAGATCGCGCTGATGCCGCTGTCCGATACCCCGTTCAATCGCGCCAAATCGGACCTGAAATTCATCGAGGCCGGCGCCTGTCGGGTGGCCGCCCTGGCAAGCCCGGTCGTCTATGCCGATACGATCGAGGACGGCCGCACCGGCCTGCTGTTCACCGACGCCGACAGCCTGCGCGCGCGGCTGCTGCACCTGATCGCCATGCCCGAACTCGCCCGCGCCCTGGCCGAGGCAGCACGGGACTACGTGGCGCGGGAACGCATGCTGGCCTACCAGGTCGCCGCACGAACCGCGTGGTACCGCTCGCTCTGGGCACGGCGGGAGGAACTGACGGCCGCCCTGCACGTCCGCGTGCCAGGGTTGCTGCAGGTGGCGCCGGCGATCTGAAAGAAAGGCCAGGGGGCGCTGCCCCCTGGACCCCCGCCAAGGCCTCGCCCTTGGAACCCTTCCGTTTTGGTTCGGTGCGGGTGGGGGGGTATCGCGGGTCTGGGCCGGGGCTGCACGGCTGGGGGAGAGTGCGCTTTTGGCGCACTCTCCCCCAGCCGTGCAGCCCCGGCCCAGACCCGCGATACCCCCCACCCGCACCGAACCAAAGTGATGGGGTCCAGGGGACAAGTCCCCTGGCGGGGTCCAGGGGCAGAGCCCCTGGCCTTTCTTGCGGACGGCCCAGCCCCCGGCCGCTGGTATCGGCCCCAGCGCGGGGGTAGGCTTTCGGGGTGCAGGGGGAGACCGTGCCATGACCGAGGCCTGTATTGTTGGGTGGGCGCATTCGCCGTTCGGCAAGCTGGATGACCCGGACATCGAGAGCCTGATCGGGCGGGTGGCCGGGGCGGCGATTGCCGATGCCGGGATTGCACCGGGGGAGATCGACGCGAGCTTCGTCGGCTTGTTCAACAACGGGTTTTCCGACCAGGATTTCCCGGCCTCCCTGGTGCTGCGGCATTTGCCGGAGCTGCGCTTCAAGCCGGCGACGCGGTTCGAGAATGCGTGCGCCTCCGGGTCGGCTGCGGTGTATGGCGCGCGTGATTTCCTGGCAGCCGGGCGCGGGCGCTTTGCGCTGGTGATCGGGGTGGAGAAGATGACCGCGACGCCCGGGCCGCAGGTCGGCGACATCCTGCTGAAGGCGTCGTACCGGCGCGAGGAGGCGGCCATCCCGGCCGGTTTCGCCGGCGTGTTCGGGCGGATCGCCGACAGCTATTTCCAGCGCTATGGCGACCAGTCGGATGCGTTGGCGGCGATTGCGGCGAAGAACCATCGCAACGGCGTCGATAACCCCTATGCGCAGATGCGCAAGGACCTCGGCTTCGCCTTCTGCCGCACCGTGAGCGAGAAAATCCCTATGTGGCGCCGCCGTTGAAGCGCACGGATTGCTCGCTCGTCTCCGACGGTGCGGCGGCGCTGGTACTGACCGATGAGGACACGGCGCGGGCGATGGCGAAAGCGGTGCGGTTCCGTGCGGCGGTGCAGGTGAACGATCATCTGCCGATCAGCGCGCGCGACATCACCCGCTTCGAAGGCGCGGCCGAGGCGTGGCGACGCGCGCTGGATGCCGCCGGACGCACGCTCGATCAGCTTTCGTTCGTCGAATCGCATGATTGTTTCACGATTGCCGAACTTCTCGAGTACGAGGCGATGGGCCTGACCCCCGCCGGTCAGGGCGCACGCGCGGTGCTGGAAGGCTGGACCGCGAAGGACGGACGCCTGCCGGTGAACCCTTCGGGCGGGCTGAAAGCGAAGGGGCACCCGATCGGCGCGACCGGGGTTTCCATGCACGCGATCACCGCGATGCAGCTCACCGGCCAGGCCGGCACGATGCAGTTGCCGAAGGCGGACCTCGCCGGCGTGTTCAACATGGGCGGCGCGGCGGTGGCGAATTACGTTTCGATCCTGGAGGCAGTGCGCTGATCCCCACGGCCAATCTCGCCTGCCTGCTGGACCAGACGGCGGCGCGCTTTCCCAACCGGCCGGCGGTGATCTGGCGCGACCGCACGATATCCTGGGCGGCGTTCGCCGGCCGGGTGCGCGCCGCGGCGGCGGGGCTGGTGGCGCGCGGGGTGGAGCCGGGCGATCGGATTTTGTTGCACTCACGCAATTCGATCGCGCTTTTGGAAACGATGTGGGCGGCGTGGAGGGCCGGCGCCGTGTGGGTGCCGACCAACTTCCGCCTCACTCCGCCGGAAGTGGCGTATCTGGCGGCATCTTCCGGCGCCGCGGTGCACATCTTCGACCCGGCGTTCCCCGACCACGCGGCTGCGGCACAGGCGGGGAATCCGGCGCTGCGGCTGGATATCTCGCTGGGGGACGATGGCCTGGGCGACGGCCTGGCCTGGGACACGTTCGCCTCCGATGACCCGCCGTCTGTGCCCCCGGTGGAGGTCGGGCGCGATCATCCAGCCTGGTTCTTCTACACCTCCGGCACCACCGGCTGGCCCAAGGCGTCGGTGCTCACGCACGGGCAGTTGCAGTTCGTCATCAACAACCACCTGGCGGACCTGATCCCTGGTACCACCGAGCGCGACGCGTCCCTCGTGGTCGCGCCGCTGTCGCACGGCGCTGGCGTGCATGCGGTTCTCCAGGTGCCGCGCGGCGCGGCGAGCGTGCTGCTGTCGGGGGAAAAGCTCGACTGCGCGGAGGCCTGGGCGCTGATCGAGCGCCACCGCATCACCAACATGTTCACCGTACCCACTATTCTGACGATGCTCGCCCGACACGAGGCGGCGGACCGATACGACCACTCCTCGTTGCGTTACGTGATCTATGCGGGGGCGCCGATGTACCGCGCCGACCAGCGGTTCGCGCTGGAGAAACTCGGTCCCGTGCTGGTCCAGTATTACGGCATGGGCGAGGTCACCGGCGCCATCACCGTGCTGCCACCCGACTGGCACAGCACCGACGACGCTGTGATGCCGGTCGGCAGTTGCGGCTTCCCGCGCACCGGCATGGAGGTGGCGATCCTCGGCCCCGACGGCACCCGCCTGCCCGCCGGCAGCAGCGGCGAGATCTGCGTGCGCGGCCCGGCGGTGCATGCCGGCTACTGGAACAATCCCGAAGCCAACGCAGCCGCCTTCGCCGGCGGCTGGTTCCACACCGGCGACCTCGGTCACACGGATTCGCGCGGGCTGGTCTACATCACCGGCCGGGCGTCGGACATGTACATCTCCGGCGGATCGAACGTCTATCCGCGCGAGATCGAGGAGGTGCTGCTGACCCACCCGGCGGTCGCCGAAGCCTGCGTCGTCGGCCTGCCGCATCCGAAATGGGGCGAAGCCGGCATCGCCGTGCTGGTGCTGCGCCAGGACGTAACGGAATCCGAATTGTTTGGCCACCTGGAAGGCCGCCTGGCGAAATACAAATTCCCCGTCCGCTTTGCGGTCTGGTCCGAGCTGCCGAAATCCGGCTACGGCAAGGTGACCAAGCGCGAGGTGCGCCGGCTGCTGGAGGAGACCGCCTGATGGCCGATTCCCCGAACACGCCTGCCGCGATCACCGAGTGGCACGCGCATGTCTATTACGACCCCGCCTCGCGCGATCGCGCCGCACAGTTGCGCGCCTGGGTCGAGGACCGTTTCCCGGTCCGCATGGGCCGCTGGCACGACGTGCCGGTGGGGCCGCATGTGCAGGCGATGTACCAGATCGCCTTCACCCCCGACCTGTTCCCCACCCTGGCGCCGTTCCTGATGCTGAACCGCCTGGGCCTCACGATCCTGCTGCACCCGGAATCCGGCCGCCCGCGCGACGACCACACGAAGCACGCCGCCTGGATGGGCGCGGTGCTCGCGGTAAAGGAAGACGTGCTGCCGGAAGTGGGCTGAACGCGCGGCGGCGGATCGGGCGCCGCTGCGCAGAGCGTGAAAACAATCGAACTCGTGAAAGAACGCCCGTTGTCATTGCTCGGGTTTTCAGGCTGTTTTGGCGGCTGACGGGCATTCTTTCACAAACTCTCAGGCGACCCGGACGTCTTCCCAGAACCCGAAGCGCCCGCCGACCGCCTGCATCGCCGGCCGTGGTGCCTCGTAGGACCAGGCCGCACGGGGATGACGCACGCCGTCTATCACGACGTCGTAGAACTGCACCCCGTGCGGACAGGCGTGATCGCTGTCCGTCTTCGCGGCTTTTTCCAGCCATTCCGTGCGGACCGCGCCAGGCGGGAAATACTGGTAGCCGCCGGTCTCCACGATGTCGTCGCTGTCGGCCAGCACGTGGCCTTCGAGTGTGGCTTTCATGGGGGAGCCTCCTTGGAACGGGCCGGGGACCGATCGCGGTGGGCCG
Source organism: uncultured Pseudomonadota bacterium (assembly GCA_963832525.1). Lineage (GTDB taxonomy): Bacteria > Pseudomonadota > Alphaproteobacteria > Acetobacterales > Acetobacteraceae > JAJZVS01. The sequence goes on along the minus strand of CAWHUC010000004.1, from coordinate 1,777,523 downwards.
TGTATCGCGCCGCAACCACCCGGGACTGCGTGGGCCGCCGAAGCCGGCACCAGGAGCGGCGCGGCGGCGGACGCAGACTACGGCGGCGCCGACCCCGCCGGCAACCTGTCCTGCGGCCGCCGGCTTCACGCCAGCGCGCCCATCACCAGCCGCACCCCGACCAGCGCAAGCACCCCGGCCAGCAGCGGGCGCAGAACGCGCTCCGACACCCGGCCGCCCAGCAGGCTGCCGATGCAGATGCCGGGCATCGCGCCCGCCAGCAGCAAGGCGAACACATGCCAGCGGACATCGCCGAGCAGCCAGTGGCCCACACCAGCCAGCAACGTCAGCGGCACCGCATGGGCGATGTCCGTCCCGACCAGCCGGTTCAGCGCCTCCCGCGGATACAGCACCACCAGCACGGTCATTCCGAGCGCCCCTGCGCCCACCGAAGAGACCGACACCAGCACCCCCAGCACGGCCCCGGTCAGCACGGTCAGCCGCGCCGTGCCCGGCGGCGAGATCGGCATCCGCCTCGCCGCGATGGCCGCGATACGCTGGCGCAGAACCAGCGACGCCGCGCTGAGCACCAAGGCAATACCGAGGACGATCGAAATGCCCTGTGCCACCCCCGGGCCCCGGAGGTCGAAGCGTGACAGTATGAACAGGGTGACCGCCGCTGCCGGCAAGCTGCCGAGGGCGAGCCAGGCCGCGATCCGCCAGGCGATCGCATGCCCGAGGCCGCGGACGGCCGTGCCTACGGATTTGCTGGCAGCGGCATACAACAGATCCGTGCCGACTGCGGCCGCGGGATGCACGCCGAACAGCATCACCAGCAACGGCGTCATCAGCGACCCGCCGCCCACGCCGGTCAGCCCCACCAGCAGACCGACCAGAAGACCCGAGGCGACGTAGAGGGCGCCGCCCGAGCCGATCACCCCGGCGCCGATCATGCATGCGCCCGCACTGACGAAACCATGTCCCGGACCCTGTCGCTGTAGCCGTCGCAGCGATGCTCCCCCACCGAAGCCATTGCCTGCAAGCTCATCTTTCGACGGAGGAGGAGCCTCCCCGGAGCCGGGTCATCGCAGCAGGAACCAAGTGTGCGGAGGATGCCGGAGGCACGGGACGGCGCATCGGCGGCCCGACGGCTCAGTCGGCGCCATTCGGGCCGCGAGAGTGGGGAGTTCTCAACGGAGCGCCGGCCGGTAAAGCGGGGGCGCCGCAGCCTTCACGGTGCCAGCGGCGCCGTCGCCTCCTGGCCGAAATATGCGTGCTCCAGCCGCTGCGGCAGATCCGTCTCGTCGGCCGCAGCCTGCAGCACGATCGACCCGCGCGCCAGCGCATAGACCCGATCGGCCAGCAGCAGCGCCTTCTCGATCAATTGCTCCACCAGCAGCACGGAGGTCCCGCCCTCCCGCAACCGCCGCGCCACGGCGAGCACGCGGTCCACCAACACCGGTGACAGTCCGGCGGAGGGCTCATCCAGCATCAACAGGCGCGGCCGCCGTACCAGGCCCTGGGCCACCGCCAGCATCTGCTGCTGCCCGCCGGACAGCGCGCCGGCGCGATCATTCCGCTTGGCGGCAATCTCCGGAAAGACGGCCAATGCCTCCTCCACCTGCGTCATGCGCGCCCCGCGCGGCAGGCCGTAGCCCGCCAGCAGCAGGTTGTCGAGCACGCTCAGCCGGGCAAAGACGCGATGGCCTTCGACGACATGCACGAGCCCGCGACGCACGGTCTCGCGCGGGCCGGCGCCGGCGAGGTCCGCCCCGGCGAAACGGATCTGACCGGACCAAGGCAGCAGGCCGGAGATCGCGCGCAGCAGGGTGGTCTTGCCGGCGCCGTTCGGGCCCAGCAACGCGACCACCTCGCCGGCGCCGATCGAGAGATCGATGCCATGCAGCACGCGGACCTTGCCATAGCCGGCGGTGAGGCCGGAAATCCCGAGCAAGGGCTCAGGCGCCGAGATAGGCACTCACCACCTCCCGATGCGCGCGAATGTCGGCCGGGGTTCCGGCGGCCAGCACCTTGCCGAGATTGAGCACGGTCACATGGTCGCAGATGTCGAAGATCAGGTCGGCGTGATGCTCCACCAGCAGCACCCCGGTGCCCTGCCGGCTGATCGCGACCAGCAGGGCGCCGAGCCGCCTGATCTCCTCCGGCGACAATCCGGCCGCCGGCTCGTCGAGCAGTAGGAAGACGGGGCGCAGCATCAGCGCGCGGGCGATTTCCACGAAGCGCAGTTCGCTGTGCTGCAACCGATCGGCACGTACCGCCGCCAAGGGCTCCAGCCCGACCACCGCCAGCGCCGCCCGGGCCGCCGCGTGCAGCGCCGCCTCGTCGCGCCGATGCCGCGGCAGGGACAGCAGCGATTCGACGAAGCTGCCGCGGCCGTCGATGGTGCCCCCGATCATGACGTTCTCCAGCACCGAGGCCGCGCCGACCAGCCGCGGGGTCTGGAACGTGCGCGCGATCCGCCGCGCGGCACGCAGATGCGGTGCCTGCGGCGGCAGCGCGCGGCCGTTCAGCACGGTCTCCCCCGCCTGCGGCGCGTAGTAGCCGGAGATCACGTTGAGGGTGGTGGTCTTGCCGCTGCCGTTCGGGCCGATCAGCCCGTGCACCTCGCCGGGACGCATCTCGAGGTCGAGCCCGTCGATCGCGCGCACGCCGCCGAAACTCACCGTCAGCCCCTGCAACACCAGCGTACCCGCGTCGGGATCGCGGCCGAGCACCTGCGCCAGCAGGTCCGGCTGCGGCACGATCGCCCGATTGCTCGCGAGCGGGCGCCGGTTCTTGAAGTCGAGCAGCTCGGCGATGCCGCCCGGCATCGCCAGCACGATGACGAGCAGCAGCGCCGCATAGAGGAACGTGGACCATGAGACCAGGGGCGCAGAGAATTCCGGCAGCACGGTGAGCACGATCGTCCCGAGCAGCGGACCCAGGATGGATCCGCGGCCGCCGATCAGGATCGCGATGAAGAACAGCACCGACAGGTCGAAGGTGAACGCGTCCGGTGTGATGTAGGTCTGCAACGAGGCGAACAGCCCGCCGGCGACGCCGGCCACCGCGCCGCTGAACAGGAACACGGTGATGAGCAGAAGCGGGCGCGAGATGCCGCTCGCCTCCGCCGCGACCTCGGCGTCGCGCAGCGCCACCAGCGCGCGCCCGAAGCGGCTCGCCCCGATATTGGCGGTCATCCAGGTAGAGATCGCGGCCAGGCCGAAGCAGAAATAGTAGAAGCCCCATTGGCTGGCGAACGGCCCCGGGAAGACCGGTCCGGCAACCCCGATCCCGCCGCCGGTCACGCTCTGCCAGGCGAGTGCCACCTGGGTCGCGATGGTGGCGAAACCGAGCGTCGTCATCGCGAAATAGAAGGTGCGCAGCCGCAACGCCGGCAAGCCGACGATCGCGCCCAGCAGCGCCCCCAGCACGGCCGCACAGCCGAGAGCGACATAGGGCGAGACCGCCGGCGTCACGGTCCCGGCGGCCAGCACGCTCGTTGTATAAGCACCGATGGTCAGCAGCGCGACCCAGCCGATCGCGATCTGCCCGGCGAAGCCGACCACGAGGTTGAGCCCCGAGACCAGCACCCAATAGACGCAGGCCCGGGTCGCGATCAGCCCCCAATAGCCGCCGCCGTAGAGCGGCAGGCAGGCGCCGGCGATCGCGAGCAGCGCGAACGGCACGGCCGTCTCGAGCCAGGCGAACGATCCCGCGCCCGTCCGGCGGGACATCGGCAGGCGGGCCGCGGACATCTCCGTCATACGCGGCGGGCCGCAACGACGCCGGCCAGTCCTTCGGGACGCGCCAGCAGGACGACGATGAACACGACGAACACCGCCACCGAGGCGAAGACGCCGCCGACCAGGAAATTGGCCGCCTGCTGGAACAGGCCGAGCGCGAGGCCGCCGGCCACGGCGCCGCGGTTGCTGCCCATGCCGCCCAGCGCCACCGGAACGAAGCCGTAGAAGGTCAGCATCGGCGCATTGGCGAAGAAGGCCAGCAGGATCTCGCCACCGGCGAAACCTGCCAGCGTCCCGATCACGCCCGCCAGCGCATAGCTCGCCATCCTGAGCCCCCGGTCCGGCAGCCCGATCGCGCGCGCCGCGTAGGTGTCCTCGGCGATCGCCAGGAAGGCGCGCCCCATCAGCGTGTAGCGATAGAGCAGTTCCAGCCCGACGATGGTCGCGGCGCAGGCGAGCAGGGGAAGCCAAAACTGCTGGTCGAAGGCGGTGCGGGCGAGCGGGAGCAGGCGCGGAAACGGCTGCGGCTCCGTGCTCCATTCGATCGCCGTGAACTGCTGGAACATCAGCGCGAAGGCCAGGGTGGAGAGCACGTAGAGATGCTGCTCCACGCTTGCCAGCACCGGGCGCACGGCGATGATCTCGGTCACGACTCCGATCGCGGCGCCGAGCGCGAGGGTGGCGAGGAAGCCGATGCCGACCGGCCAGCCCAGATGGTTGACGAACAGCGCCCCGAACACGCCGCCCAGCATGCCGAGCAGCCCGGCGGTGAAGCTGAACACCCGCGAGGCGGTGAACATCACGTTGTAGGTGATGCCGATGAGCGCGTAGATCGCGCCCATCGCCAGCCCATAGAGGACGATCGAGGCGATCATCCGCTCAACTGCTGTAGCCGGGAGCCAGCTTGAAGGCGCCGTCGTGGAACGTGTTCGCCTGGCACATGACGACCTCGTCGTCCGGATAGCCGTTGTGCTGCGTCGGCGTGTAGCTGATGTCGCCGTAGACGCCCGGCCAGGCCTTGAGCGTGTTCCAGTAGCCGGCGATCTGCTTGGGCTCGCTGCCGGCGTGCTTCACCGCCTCGGCGATCATGCGCGGCGCGTCGTAGCCGGCGGCGATCCACCACAGCAGGGTGTCGCCCACCTCGATCTTCTCGGCCTTCAGGCGCTGCACGAACGCCGCCGCACGCGGCGGCAGCCGGCCGGACGCGTCGAAGCTGCAGGGGCGGAAGTTGTTCTGATAGACGTTCGCCCAGTAGGCGGGCTTCTCCAGCAACGCCTTCGTCTGCCCGGAACCGAGCGTGGTCTGGCCGACGATCGGCACGTCCCAGCCCATGTCGCCGCGGGTGTTGATGATGCGGGAGAGGAAGCCGGCGTTGACGCTCCAGGGCATGATGACCTCCGCCCCCGCCGCGCGCATGCGCAACAACTCGGGCTTGAGGTCGGGGTCGGAGGCATCGGTGTCGCCCTGATAGACGACGTCGCCGCCCTTCGCCTTCAGCATCGGCACATAGGCGTTGACGGAGGCCGTGCCGTAGCCGGTGGTGTCGCCGATCACGGCGACCTTCTTCAGCTTCAGCACCTCCAGAATGTAGCGGCTCGCGGCGCCGCCGACTTGCTGGTTGTCCGGCGCATTGCGGAAGGCGAGCGGATACTTGGCGACGTCGATCAAAGTATCGACCCAGCAAGGATCGAGCTGCGGGATGCCCATGCGCGCGATCAGCGGCGTCGCGGCCAGCGCTTCGCCCGAATTGAGGGGACCCCAGATGATGTCCACGTGCTGTCCGCGGATCAGCTCCGCGGACGCATTCACCGCCTTGGTCGGATCGCTCTGCGTGTCGCGGACGATCAACTCGATCTTGCGGCCGTTGATGCCGCCGCCGGCATTGATTTCCTGGATCGCGAGCTGGGTGCCGCGATTGATGGCGATCCCGGTCGAGGAGCTGGCGCCGGTGAGCGCCGGCAGGAAGCCGATCCGGATCGGCGCGGAGGCGGCAATGGCCGGCCGGGCAAGCGAGCCGGCGACGGCAGCGGCGGCCGAGCCGGCGAGAACGTGGCGGCGCGTGATCGACATATCGTTCCTCCCGTTAGTGGACATTTATTTGTGCTGGTTGCGCGTCCCGCGGATGACGGAGATCCACAGGTAAGGATGAAAACGCGAAGCCGACGGACGCCGGGCGGAGGTGCGGACCGCGCCTGATCGACGTGCCGGCCAGGGACATGTTGATCCGGTACCGCATGCCGATCATGAGCAGCAGAGCGTCGATCAACGCCCGCTTCGCGGCAAACGCCATCCGTTCCTCCTCCCGCCGCGGTTCCCGCCCGCCTCCGTCACCGGGGCGGGTTCGGTCCGCTCATACTATCATACTGTCTTTCTCCAGGCAGCGGCGTCAACCCGGCCGGCCAGGGCAATCGGGCGAACCTCCGGCAAGCCACCTCTCCCGCAGCGCGGGAGAGGTGTAAGGAGGTGCTGTCCGCGCCGATTTTCCGGCTCACCCGATTGCCCTGCCCGGCCGGCCCCGGCCTCACGCACGGCCGACCGCGCGCAGGCCGGCTTCCGCACCAGGTTCCCCCATCGGCCGGCGGGTCAGCCCGGTCACCAGCACGACGGCGAGGAGGGACAGGCCGGCGCACAGGGCCAGCGCGACCTTGAAGTTCCCGGTCAGCGCAACGAGATAGCCCGTCACGATCGGCCCGAGGATGCCGAACGTGATGCCGCCGAGCGTGAAGAACGCGTAGGTGCGGCCGACGTCGCCCGGGAATCGCAGCCTGTCGTTCGCAAGCGCGAAGTTCATCGACTGCGCGAAGGTATTCCAGGTCAGGGCGAACGTCAGGACCACCGTCGCCCTGCCGATCGACCCGGCGTAGGGCGTCAGCACGATCGTGGTCGAGAACAACGCGCCCAGCGCCACCGCGTAGCGGCGCCTGCCGAGCGCGACCGCCCGCGCATCCATGACGCGATCGCAGCCGTAGCTCAGGGCGATGCTGAACACGGTGCTGAGTGCGAACGGCACCGCCGTATAGGCGCCCGCCTGCATGACCGTGAGGCCGTAGGCGGATTGCAGGAAGATCGGCAGCCAAGCAAGGAAGAAATAGGACGTGTAGTTGATGCATCCTTGGGTCAGCGCCAGCCCCCAGAGCGTGGGCGTGGTCAACAGCAGGCCGCGATAACCGACCGCAGGGCCGTCCGCCTCCGCCGCGGTGAGGTCGCGCTCACGCAGAATGGTCACGCGTTCCCGCTCCGTGAGCCAGCCGGCCCGTTCCGGCGGGCGGTAGAGCAGCAGCCAGACCGCGACCCAGGCCAGACCCGCCGCCCCCGGTGGCGAAGAAGGCCGACCGCCAGCCGAACGATATCGTCAGCCACGCTACGATCGGCGCGCCGAGCGCCGGCCCCGCGTTGGTTCCGCTGTACCAGATCGCGGTGGCGAGGCCGCGTTCGCCGCGCGGCGTCCATTCGCGGATCGCCTTGTGGGCGCAGGGATTGGCGCCGGATTCGAAGACGCCCAGGCCCAACCGGGTGGCCAGCAGCGTGCCGAGCGAGCCCGTGACACCGCTGAGGATCTGGAATCCCGACCAGCACCCGGCGGCGATCGCGCTCATGCGCCTTGTGCCGACCCGGTCCGTCAAGGCCCCGGCCGGCAGGAGGGTGATAGCGTAGAGCCACAAATACGAGGAAAACAGGTAGCCGAGCGCGACCGGCCCGATGTGCATCTCCCGCGCCACGGTGCTGCCGACCAGCCCCATCGTGACGCGGTCGAGCGAATAGATGCTGAGAAACAGGAACAGAAGGCCGTAGATCAGGTAGCGACGCTGTTCGCGCATCGATCGGGTTCCCTGGCGTTTCCTGGCGCAATGGCGCCCCTTCCGGTGAAGATTAATACTATTATATGTGGATGCAAGCCTCCTCCCGGAGCGGACGGCGCGACCAGGCCGCGCGGCAAGGACGCCGCCGGTGCCGGATGCCGCCTTGTCATGCGGTCCGGCAGGGCTATGATGATGGAAGAGCGGCGGGTTTCGTTACAGCGCCGGACACGCCCTTGCAGACACGGACGATGACCAGAGACACGAACGTCCCGCACGCCATCGCCACGCGGGAGAGCGCACGCCACGCCGCCATGCTGGCGCTCGATCATGCCGCGCTCGCGCAGATCCCGGCAGAGGATCTCAGCGACGTTCATTCCACCGGCGTTGCGGAGTCGAAGCGCGCGATCTGGCGTCTCCTGCTGCGCCAGGCGACGCGCATCCCGCCCACCGCCGATCACGCAACGGAGGCATGAGCATACAGGAACGCGCCATCCAGGCCTTCCTCGACGCCCGCGCGCAGCGACCGCGCTGGCCCGGCATCCCCGCCGACCTGTCTCCGGCGACGCTGGACGAGGCCTATGCACTACAACAGGCACTCCATCTCCGCCTCGGCGCGCAGGGCATCCCCCGCCTCGGCTACAAGGTCGGCTCCACCAGCCCGGCCGGCCAGCACCTGTTCGGCCTGGACGAGCCGGTATACGCCGGCATCTTCGCCGACGGGCGGGCGCCGTCGCTGGCAGCCGCCCTCGCACAGGGCCTGGCGCAGCCGTCGCTGGAATGCGAGATCGCGCTGATCCTGCGCACCGATCTCGATGGCGCGGACCCGGACCTGACCGCCGCGCGCGTCGCCGATGCCGTCGGCTCCTGCCACATTGCCTGCGAGATCATCGACAACCGCTATGGCGACCCGCGGGCGGTCGGCGTGCCGGGCCTGATCGCCGATGATTTCTTCCACGCCGGTTTCGTCATCGGCGCTGCCAACCCCGGCTGGCGCGACCAGGATCTCGCGCGTGTCGAGGCGGTGATCGAGATCGACGGCGTGCGCACCACCGGCAACACCGGGGACGTGCTGAGTGCCGGTGCGTCGCTGCGCTGGCTGGCCCGCAAGCTCGCCTCCGTCGGCGCACGGCTGCACGCCGGCGACATCGTCCTGACCGGCGCGATCGCGGGACCGGTGCGGATCGCCCCGCCGGTCCGCGCAGTCGCGTTGCGCATCGCCGGCTTCGCGCCGCTCACCCTGCCGGGGTGAGCGGCGCACCGTCTCATTACGGGTCCGCCCGGAAGCGGGCGAGCACCGTCCGATCGACATCGATCCCAAGGCCGGGTCCGGTCGGGACCGCGACCACGCCGTTGATGTGCTCGATCGGCTCGACCAGCAGCGCCCGGCGCACCGGGTGCTCGGTGCGATCGAATTCCATCATCGGCTCCAGCGGGCGCAGGGACGGCGGCGTGTCGGCGGCCGTCACCGCCAGCAACTGCAGCGCCGCGGCGATGGCGATGCCGGTGCCCCAGACATGCGGCGTGAAGCGGACGCCGTAGGCCGCGGCCATGTCGGCGATTTTCTTGCACTCCGAGAGCCCACCAGCGGCGCAGATATCGGGCTGCACAATATCGACCGCGCGCCGCTCCAGCAACGGTCGGAATCCGAAACGGGTGAACTCGCATTCGCCGCTCGCGATCGGAATCGTGAGGCCGGCCTTCACTTGCAGATGCCCGTCCAGGTCTTCGGGCGGCACCGGCTCCTCGAACCAGCCGATGTCCAGCGCCTCGATCTGCCGGCCGAGACGGAGTGCGGCGACCGCGTCGTAGGCATGGTTGGCATCGATCATCAGCCCGGCCTCCTCGCCGATCGCCGCGCGTACCGCCTGCACGATGCGGACGTCCTCCGCCACCCCGAAGCCGACCTTCAGTTTCACCGCGCCGAAGCCCTGGGCGCGATACTGCGCGGCCTCCTCGGCCAGGTAGGCGGCAGGATCGCCGTGCTGGCGCCGGTAGAGGCCGGTCGCATACGCCGCCACCTCGGTACGAACCGGGCCGCCCATCAGCCGGTGCACCGGCTGGCCGAGGTACTTCCCCTTCAGGTCCCACAGCGCGATGTCGATTCCACTCAGGCCCTGGATGATGACGCCTTTCTGCCCGTGGTCACGGTAGCGCGCATAGAGGTCGTGCCAGAGGAACTCGCTGCGCAGCGGATCCTGCCCGATCAACAGGCCGCCCAGCTCCCGCACCACCGCCGCGGTCAGGCGCGCCGGACCGTAGCATTCGCCCCAGCCGACCAGGCCCTGGTCGGTGACGAGCTCGACGATCATCGAGTTGCGTCGCGCGTACCAGGCCCGGGAGTAGGCGAAAGGTTCCGACAACAGGGCTTCCAGCACATGGACGTGAACCGCGGTGATCTTCATATCCTGCTCTGCCACTCCTGCTCTGCCAAAGTGATCGAATGGCCGCGCCCGCGCGCGGCCCAGGAACCGTCCCCCGCGGCTTGACAGCGCACCACGTAGCTTATGATATGACTAATTACGGGCCACGGCAATCGCATCCGCGCACCCGAGCTCACCCTCGGTGCGCGGATCCGCGACGCGGTGGAGGCGGAGATCGCGGCCGGCGCGGGCCTGTTGCGCGGGCTGCGCCACTGCATACCGTGGGACCGGCATGAGGACGTTGTGCAACACGTGGCGCGCTACGTGCCGCCGGAACGCCTGCTGGACCCGACGTTTCGCGCCGGCGTCGCACAGCTCGCCGCCCTCGGGCTCAACTTCGACGTCTGGCTGTACCACACGCAACTGCCTGATCTGGTGGCGTTCGCGCGCGCGTTTCCGGACCTCCCCATCATCCTCAACCATCTCGGCGGTCCGATCGGGGTCGGCCCCTATGCCGGCCGGCGTGCGGAGGTGATCGCCGGCTGGCGCCAGGGCATCGCCGCGCTGGCGGACTGCCCGAACGTATACGTGAAGCTGGGCGGCCTCGGCATGTTGCATTTCGGCTTCGATTTCCACTTGCGCGAGCAACCGCCCGGCTCCGCCGAACTGGCCGAGGCCTGGCGGCCCTATATCGAACCCTGCATCGAGGCGTTCGGCCCGACCCGTGCCATGTTCGAGAGCAATTTCCCGCCGGACAAGCAGTCCTGCAGCTACGGAACGCTATGGAACGCGTTCAAGCGCATCGTCGCCGGGGCGTCTGCCGAGGAGAAAGCGGCGCTGTTCGCCGGCACCGAGACGCGGGTGTACCGGCTTTGATGGTGGGGCGGCCCGGTCCGGCGGCGGCGGGGGATCGATCCTCCGCGCGACCGGCCGGGCCGGGTTGAACTGCATTGACACCGGCCGCGCCATCATTCGATAAGCTTATATGACGATGTCTTCGCCCGCCGACCTGCCACCGCTGAAGCGGAACCTGCGCCAGCAGCTTGTCGAACAGCTCGGCGGCGAGATCGTGCGCGGGCGGTTGCAGCCGGGCGATCCGCTGCCGAACGAGGATGTGCTGCTGGCCCGCTACGACGTCAGCCGCACGGTGCTGCGCGAGGCGCTGAACGTCCTTTCCGGCAAAGGCCTGCTGGATGCCCGGCCGCGCCGCGGCACCATCGTGCGCCCGCGTTCGGAATGGAGCCAGCTCGATCCCCAGGTCCTCGGCTGGCAGCACGATCGCCCGGAAGGCGACATCCCCAACATCGACCATCTCATGGAGCTGCGCCGGATCATCGAACCCGCGGCCGCCGCCCTGGCGGCCAGGCGCGCGACCGCGGAGGACCGGGCCGCGATCGCCGAAGCCTACCACGCGATGGAGAAAGCCGGCCGCGACGTGCCGCATTTCGTCGATGCGGACGTGCGGTTCCACGTTGCCTGCCTGCGCGCGGCCCGGAACGACTTCCTGCTGCCCGTGGCCCATGTGATCCGTACCAGCCTCGAGGCGGCGATGCGCATCGCCAACCGCGACGGCGAACGCAACCGGACGGTCTCGTTGCCGCTGCACAAGGCGGTGTTGGATGCGATCCTGAGCGGCGACGCCGCGGCCGCCCAGGACGCCATGCAGGCCCATCTGGACGACACCGAGCGCCGTCGCATGGCGCTGGCACGCCGGGCGCGGAGCGCGGCCAAATCGGCGGCGGCACGCTGACCGAACGCCGGATCCCCCCGCGAGGCCGAAGCTGCGCGGCAGCAACAGCGTGAACCAGGGCACGAACGCCACCAGCAGCAGCCCGGCCAGCAGCACGATCGTACCGACAGTTTTCAGCTTGCACTGCTGCCGATCGCGATCGCGCCTGTCGTCACGGCCGTGATCGTGGTGGCGATGGGACGCCATGCGACGACCCGCCAGTAGGGGTTTTCGTAAGGCGGGTCGCGGCGCGCCGCCCCGGGCAAATGCTGCCGGGTCTGCCGTCTGCTCGACCTCGCTCGGTGCTGCGGTAAGCCGCTCGGCCCTCAGTGATCCCGTTCATGCGGAGACCCAGCCTGCTTGCAGCGGCCGTGATCACGCGCCTGAAACTTCGGCATGATTTCGTGGGCGAAGCGCCGCAGTTGCTGCCTGCCGCCGGAAATCGTCAGCAGCACATAGGCCGTGCCTGCCTTGCTCAGGGCCTCGAGCATGCCGCAAATCTCATCCGGCGTTCCGTAGAGCGCGTTGGCCTCCGTCGCGCCGGCCGTGTCGGCATAGGCGAGAACATGGGAGCCCGCCGTGCCGTCCGGCGCGCGCGATACCGCCACCGTGCGGCGGGTGTAGTCCGCTTGCCGGGCCAGCGCCGCCGCCTTGTCGGCTTCATCTCTCGCGACGTAGAGCTGGCGCGCGACCGTCACCTGCATCGGATCGAACGTATCGCCCCCGGCCTCGCGTTCGGAGCGGTAGAGCGCGATGCGCTCGGCGATCGCATCGGGTCCGGCGTATTGATCGAGAATCAGATTGAACCCGCGGGCCGCGGCGCGGCGGATCGACGCCGGGCTCGCGGCTGCAACCCAGAGCGGCGGATGCGGGCGCTGCGCGGTCGGCGGCTCGACGACGATATCCTCGAAGTGCCAGTACCGACCGTGATGGGAGAACCGCGTGCGCGAGGTCCAGGAACGCAGGATGATCTCGACCGCCTCTTCGAAACGCGCCTCGGCCTCCTCCTGCGGAATGCCGAAGCCCTTGAATTCGCTGTGCCGATAGCCTTTGCCGATGCCGAAATCCAGCCGGCCGTCGGAGATCAGATCGAGCGTCGCCGCCTGTTCGGCGAGCAGGACCGGGTTGTGCCACGGCAGGACCATCACCGCGGTACCGAGCCGCAATGTGGTCGTCCTCATTGCAAGACAGGTGAGCAGCATGAGTGTGGACGAGACTTGATTCCAGCCGGTGAAATGGTGCTCGACCAGAAAGCTCGAATGGTAGCCGAGCGCCTCCGCCTCGACGTTGAAGTCGAGATAGTCGCGAAATCCCTGCCCCGTTTCCGGCCCAAGCGCGTTGGTGTTGGCCTGCGCCGAACAGAACAGCCCGAAGCGCATCGGCGGCATCCTTTCCCGTTGGGCCGCATGATGCGCTGATGGCGCGGGTCCGGGCAATGATGCAGGCCGCACGGATGCGCCCACGCCGAGCCGGCCCGCTGCCCCCCCGGGGACGGGGCACAGCGGGCCGGGTCGACGGCCGGCCGATGCGGGGGGGCGAACTAGCCCAGTTTGCCGACGTGCTTCTCCAGCAGCGCCCAGGCCTCGTTGCCCATCTTGGCATGCCACTCCGCATAGAAGCCGGAAGCCTTGAGCTGCGCCCGGAACGTCTCCGGCGTGGTGTCGTTGATGATCATGCCCTTTTCGCGCAGCTCGCCCTTCGTGGAGCTGTTGAGCCTGGCGATGTCCACGCGCTGCGGGATCGCGGTCTCGTTCAGGCTCGTCGCAACGATCTTCTGCAGGTCGGGCGGCAGGCGCTTCCAGGCCGCGGCGTTGCAGCAGATCCAATAGCCGTCCCAGACATGGTTGGTCATCGAGACGTATTTCTGCACCTCGTAGAACTTGCCGGCCGTGACCTGCGACAGCGGGTTTTCCTGGCCATCGACGACATGGGTCTGCAAGGCGGAATACACCTCGCCATACTCCATGCCCACCGGGGCCGCCTTGAGAGCACGGAAGATGGCAACCAGACTCGGCGCGATAGGCACGCGCAATTTCAGCCCTTCGAAGTCCTTGGCGACCTTGATCTGGCGATTGCTGGTCGTGGTCTCCCGGAAGCCGAGGTCCCACATCTTCTCCATCGGATAGAGGTCGGTCTTGGCGATGATCTGCTGGCGCACGAAGCTGCCGAGATCGCCGTCCATCGCCGACCAGACCTGGTCATAGCCGGAGAACACGAAGCCCATGGCATTGATGGCCGCGACCGGCAGGATGCTGGACAGGATCTGCCCCGTCGGCTGGCAGAACTGGATGGCACCGCTCCTCGCCTGGGAAAGGATGTCGTTGTCGCCGCCGAGCTGGCTGTCCGGGAAGACCAGGAACTCCATCCTGCCGTTGGATTCCTTCTTGATCCTGGCTCCCGCTTCGATCAGGCGGGTGTTGAACGGATGCCCCAGCGGCGTGCTGGTGCCGATCTTGTAGACGAATTCCGCCGCTCGTGCCGTCCGGATCAGTGCCGGCATGGCCAGGGCAGTGGCCGCCCCGGCCGTGAAGATGCGCCGTGTGACGTTCATGATGAGTTCCTCCTGGGGGTTGGGTTCGAAGAGTTTCCGGATCGGTCGCGCTGCCGGCGGCGAACGCCGTCAGACCAGCACCGTCGTGATCCATGGGAAGGCGGCCACCACCAGCAGCCCCAGGAAAAGGGCGAGGATATAGCGGCCGATATGCGGCAATCCTTCGTCCGGCGTGGCGCCACCGATCGCGCTGGCGACGTAGTAGCCGACGCCGAAGGGTGGCGAGAACAACCCGATCCCCATGCTGAGGATGGCCACCATGGCGTAGTGGATCTCGTTCACACCAAGCTGACGCGCGATCGGGAACAACAGCGGTCCCATCAGCACGATGGCCGGGATGCCCTCCAGCACGCTGCCGAGAACCATGAAGATCAGGATCGATATCAGCATGAAGGACGCCGAGCCCCCTGGCATCGTCGCGATCCACTGCGCCAGCCCGCTGGAAATGCCGGTCTGGGTGATCGCCCAGGCCATCGCCGTGGCGGCACCCACGATCAGCAGGATGGCGCCCGTCAATGTCACGGTTTGCACCAGCATCGGCCACAGCCGACGCCAGTCGCATTTGCGATAGACCGCCGCGCCGACGATCAGCGCATAGACGATGCCGATGGTCGAAACCTCGGTGGCGGTCGCGATGCCGCCGACGATCGCGTAACGGATGACGAAGGGCAGTGCCAGCGCCGGGGCCGCCGCAACCAGGCTGCGCAGCAGGACCGCCCCGCTTGCCCGCGGCAGCACCGGCACAGAGCTGTTGCGAGCTCGGAACCACACGACGGAACAGAGGATGACACCCCCGACCAGACCGGGCAGCACGCCGCCGGCAAACAGCGACGCGATGGAGACGCCGGTGGCCGAGCCGATCGTGATTAGGATGAGGCTCGGCGGAATGGTCTCGGTCTGTGCGCCGGTGGCGGCCAGCAGGGCCACGAGATCGCCGCGTGGCACCCCGCGCTTGATCATCTCCGGGAACAGCACCGGTGCGATCGCCGCCATGTCGGCGGCCTTCGATCCGGAAATGCCCGAAACCAGGTAGATCGCCCCGATCAGCACGTAGGACAGCCCGCCCTTGACGTGGCCAAGCAGGTTGGCGAGGAAGCCGACCATCACCTCCGCCATGCCGGTGAATTCGAGCAGCAGGCCCAGGAACACGAACAGCGGAATGGCGAGCAGCACCGGGCTGGTCATGCCGGCATCCATGCGGGAGATCAGCACCGAGACGGGGATGTAGGTGGACAGGCCGAGATAGCCCAGGGTGGCGAGGCCGAAGGAAAAGGCGATGGGGATGCCGGCGAACACCGTCACCGCCGCGCCGCCGAGGAAGAAGATCACCAGATTGTCGTTGCCGAGCGGGGGAAACACCGGGGCCAGCAGAGCCAGACCGCCGAAGGTCACGACCACGATCGCCAAAGCGGCCAGCTCCAACCCGCCGGGCCGGCTGCGGATACGCAACAGCATCGACACCAGCATGAGCGCGATACCCACCGGCATCGCCGCCGCGCGCCAGGCGAGCGAGAGGTTCATGGTGGTGAGCGTGACCGCCTGCTCGTTCTGCACGTAGCTGATGGACGGCAGCAAGGTCAGGGCGAGGAAGCCGAAGACGGCAAAGTCCGAGATCAGCTCGAGCAGGCGGCGGGGGGTGGCGGAGGACCGGTTGATCACCGCCGTCATGCGCATGTGGCCGGCGCTGCGCAACGCAAGCACGGCGCCGAGCATGGCGAGCCATAGGAACAGCACCGACGAGAGCTCATCGATCATCACTAACGGGTCGCCAAAGACATAGCGGGCGATGACGTTGGTCAGCAGCAACACGATCTCGACGACCAGCAGGATCGCGCCGGCAAACTCTACCGCACGACCGACAGCGCGATCGATCCACAGTCCCGGGCTGAATGGACGTACGGCCGCCATGGCTTCCGCAGGCATCTCGCTTCCTCTTGCACTTTTTTGGACCCGGGCACCTTGGCGTGACGGGCGACGAACAGGGGGGCGTCTGTGGGGGGAACGGAAAGCCGGGGCTCAGCGGGTCAGCATGACTTTGGCAATGCCGAAGCACATGAACTCGGCCTCGATCGCGTCACCGGGTGCGGCAAAATAAAGGCCGGTATAGGTGCCGGTCGTGATCAGTTGTCCCGCCTTCACGCCGGTCGTGGCACGCAACGCGTTGACCAGCGCAACCGCGGGGATGATCGGATCGCCGGTCGGATGGGCGCCGGTTTTCTGCACCGCGACGGCACCGTTCACCCGCAAGGTGGCCTGCAATCCGGAAAGGTCCGTCTGCCGCCAATCGAGCCGGCGCGTGCCGATGACGTAGGCGCCGTTCGACATGCAATCCGCGGTGCGGTCGAGCAACGGCGTGGTGGCATAGTCCGCGAAGCGGGAGGCGACGATCTCGATCCCGACCACCGCCGTGGTCGCCGCCGCGACATCTTCCGCGGTGTAATGGGCCGTCCGCGGCGGCAGGTCATGCGTGAACAGGAAGCCGATCTCCGCCTCGATCCCGAGCAGCGGCACGTCGGCGGCGGGGAGTTCGGCCGGGCTTTCCAGCAGGCGCGATCCGACGATCACCCCGCGCATCACCTCGCCCTCCTTGGTCACGGCCACTTTCCAGCCGGCCACGCGTTCGCCGAGCGCCGCGACCGTTGCGTCCTGCACGGCATGGGCCTCGGCGAGATTTGCGGGCTGGCTGCCCGGCGGCAGCGCGTCGATGCGGGTGCGCGATCGACGCGCCCGGGTCAGCGCGTCAACAGCCATGGTCATCGCCTCGGGTTGCATGGCGGTCCCCTTCATGACGGAAGCAGCGTGCGGATCGGCGCGCCGTCCAGGAATGCCAGCACGTTCTCGATGCTCTGACGGTAGAAGTCGCGAAACGTCGCCGCCGTGCCGTAGCCGAGATGCGGCGTCAGCACCGTGTTCGGGAGGCTGCGAAACGGATGGTCGGCCGGCAGCGGCTCGCGATCATAGACGTCCAGCGCAGCATGGATCCGGCCGCCCTGAAGTGCTGTGACAAGTGCCGGCTCGTCGATCAGCGGTCCGCGCGAGGTGTTGATGAGAAGCGCACCCGGCCGCATGCGCGCAAGCTCGGCCGCGCCGATGATGCCACGGGTGCGTTCCGACAAGACGAGGTGCAGGCTGATGACATCGCTTTCCGCCAGCAGCGCGTCCTTGGTCACCCAGGTCGCACCGCCCGCCTGTGCCGCCTCCGCGGTCAGATTCTGGCTCCAGGCCAGCACCGTCATGCCGAGCGCGGCGCCGTAGCGCGCCATGTGCTGGCCGAGCCTGCCCAGACCGAGCAGGCCCAGCACCTTGCCGGCGAGCTCGTCGCCCGGCGCCACGTCGGTCTGGAAACGGCCCCGCCGCATGCTCGCGTCCGCCTGCGCGATATTGCGCGCCGCGGCCAGCATGAGGCCGAGGGCCAGCTCGGCGGTCGCGCTACCGGTACCGCCGCCGCCGCCGGTATGGGTGATGGTCACGCCCTGCGCGCGCAGAGCCCCCATGTCGATCGACGCGGCGCGCGCCCCGGTCAGGTTGAACAGGCGCAGACGGGGAAGGCGCTGCACGAGCGAGGCGGGAAACGCGGTGCGTTCGCGCATCGCCATCAGCACGTCGAAGTCCCGCAACCGCACGGCGGCGTCGTCCTCGCTCGCGAACGCATCGCGGAAGAAGACGATTTCGGCTCTTTCGCGCAGCTTCGTCCAATCCGCGCTCCGCTCGGCGATCGCCTGCCAGTCGTCGAGCACCGCCACTCTGGTCATCACGCCCTCTCTCCCGTTCGCCTTTTCCGCTTCAGGCGGTGCTACGCATGTTCGACGTCTGTGCAGTGGTGCTGCTGAACCGGGTACCGGGGAACAGCCGGGCCTTGGGAAGCAGGAGGCCGAAAAATCCGCGGACCTCCCGCCACGCGTCAGGCGGCGAGAAACTGCCGCGATCCGGCAACGATGATGTCATTGATCCAGCCAAATCGCATGAAATCCTCGCGCACGCGCTTGCCGGCGTCGTGGACGGCCGCAGTGGCCTTCTCCACGGCCTGCCGGACCTCCGGATGGCCGGGATCACCGGAATGGCCCAACGCCTGCGCGAGATCCATCATACCGAAGCTGAGATAATCGACGCCCTCGACAGCCGCCAGCGCACCGGCGGCCGCAACGCCGGCGGCGCTCTCGATCATCAGGCAGAGCGACGTCGTGGCGTTGCAGGCTTGCATATGCGCGGGCTTGTCGGCGATCGCCAGGAAGGCGGGCCGGCTGCCGCCGAAGGAACGCTCGCCCAGCGGTGCGTAATAGGTCGCGGCGACCGCATCGCGCGCCTGCTGCACCGTCTCGATATGCGGCACGATGATGCCCCGCACGCCGCGGTCGAGGAAGTGCGTGATGGTGGCGCTCGAACTGTCGGGCACGCGCGCAATGGCAGTGAGGTCGTGGCGTTCCGCGGCGATGCAGGCGGCCTCGACATCGCGGGCATCGAAGCACCCGTGTTCGCCGTCGATATAGACGAAGTCGAGATCGGCGGCGAGCAGCTCGATGACGCTGGGCGCGGCAAACGTCATGTGAAGGCCACGGATACGGATGCCGCTGCGGGCGGCTTGTTTCACGACATTTGGCGGCAGCACGGCGTTCCTCATATGTATCGTCCGACGACGCTAGCATCGGTTCGAGCATAGGGGAAATTGGAAGTTCTGGAGAGTTATGATAATTTTTTCCTATGGCTATGACGCTCGCCCAGATCCGGGCCTTCGACTGCATCGTGCGGCTGGGCAGCTTCCACGCCGCCGCGCACGAACTCGGCCTCACCCAACCCAGCGTCTCGCAGCGGGTGCGGGAGCTGGAAGCGACGCTCGGGACCGAGCTCTTCATCCGGCAGGGGCCGCGGGTCAGCCTGACCGCCGAGGGCCATGCGCTGATCGATCATGCGCGCCGCCTCCTGGATGACGCCGCATCGGTGGTCGCGCGCTTCCGTGGCCGCGATCCGCTGCGCGGCCTGCTGCGCCTCGGGCTCAACGAGAGCTTCGCGCTGGTCTGCCTGCCGGACCTGCTGCTGCGGCTGGAAGCGGAATATCCGGATCTGAAGACGGCGATCCATGTCGGCGACACGGCGGAGGTGGGGCGGTTGCTCAACGAACGCAGACTGGATGTCGGCATCGTCTCGCAACCGGATCTGGAGCCGCATGTGCAGGCGCAGCCTATCGGCACGAACCAGCTCGGCTGGTTTGCCGGCGCGGGGGTCGCCATTGGCTGCCGGGCGCTGTCGCCGCTCATGCTGTCGCGCTTCCACCTGATCATCAGCCCACAAAGCGCGCGGCTGTACACGACGGCGATGGCCTGGTTCGCGCACGCGGGTGTTACCCCTCCGCTCGTCAGCATGTGCAACAGCCTTCCCGTCACGATGCGCATCATCCTGGCAGGTCGTGCGATCGGGCTGGCGCCGGTGCGCCTGATGGAAGAGCACGTGCGGCGGCAGGAGGCGCAACAGGTCACGGTGGCGCCCGCGATGGGCGGCCACCGCGTGTCGCTGTGCTATCAGGCGAGCGAGTTCGGCCCGAAGCTGCAACAGGTTCTCGATCTGGTGCGCTCCGTCATCGCCGAGCGACGGCTGTTCACCTAGTGGTCCGATGCCAACGCCCGCTTCGTTCGGTCCGCCGTCCGGCGACAGCCAATGGAGTCCTGTCCTGTGTCAACAGCGATGCGTGACGTTCTGGTGGGCACGTAGGCGCCGCTCTATCGCTCGATCGCCGGGGGACTGGTGCTTACCCGCCGGGGGCGCGCCACGTTCGTCGCGTCCGACTCGTCCCCCCCGGCCGAAGTACCCCATGCAGGTCCACCCTCCCATGCTATCCTGACCTCCCATGCTCGACCCGCGCGCCCAAGTCCTGCTCGCCCGCGCCGACGACGCCCTCGTCCTCGGCCACCGCCTGTCCGAATGGTGCGGCCACGCCCCGATGCCGGAGGAAGACCTGGCGCTCGCCAACCTGGCCCTCGACCAGATCGGCCTCGCCCGCGCGCTGTATGCCGAAGTCGGCGCACGCACCGGCCAGACCGAGGACGATCTCGCCTATTTCCGCACCGACCGGGAATTCCGCAACGTCCTCCTGGTGGAACAACCGAACGGCGACTTCGCCCACACGATCGCCCGCCAGTTCCTCTACACCGCCCATGCCGACAATTTCTGGCGCGCGGCCACCGCCAGCGAAGACCAGGCGCTCGCCGCCGTGGCGGCAAAGGCGGAAAAGGAGTCCGCCTACCACCTGCGCCACGCCTCCGAATGGCTGATCCGCCTCGGCGACGGCACCGCGGAAAGCCACGCCCGCGCGCAAGCCGCGCTGGAGGCGCTCTGGCCCTACACCGCGGAACTGTCGGAGCCCGACCCGCCCGAGACCCTCCTGCCCGACCCCGCCCCCCTCCGCGCCGCCTGGTCCGCCACGGTCGATCGCGTGCTCGCCCGCGCGACCCTCGCCCGCCCGGCGGACGGCTGGGCACAGAGCGGCGGGCGCCGCGGCCTGCACAGTGAGGCGTTCGGGAAGATGCTGGCCGAGATGCAATCCCTCGCCCGCGCCCACCCCGGAGCAGTGTGGTGACCGACGATCGCCGCACCCGCGCCTGGGCCGCCGCGGCCGCGGTCGCCGATCCGGAACTGCCCGTGCTGACGATCGCCGACCTCGGCATCCTGCGCGACGTGACGCTGCGGGACGAGGCGATCGAGGTGACGATCACCCCCACCTACACCGGCTGCCCCGCGATGGCCGTGATCGGCTGGGAGATCGAGGCCGCATTGGAGCGCGCCGGCCTGGGTCCGGTTCGTATACGCAACGTCATGATCCCGCCCTGGACCAGCGCCTGGCTGACGCCGGAGGGCCGCACCAAGCTCGCCGCAGCCGGCATCGCCCCGCCCCCGCCGGGCCCCGCGACCGGGGACGCGCTGTTCGCCGCCCCCTCCCCTCCCTGCCCCCGCTGCGCCAGCGCGGCGACCGAGCGGCTCAGCGCCTTCGGCGCCACCGCCTGCAAATCCCTGCACCGGTGCCTCGCCTGCCGGGAGCCGTTCGAAGCGTTCAAGGCACACTGACATTGTTCGATATCGAACAATGCTTCACGTGAAACACTTTCCTAACGGGTCGTTACCGACCCCGCGCCAGCCGCCGTTCGTACCATTGGGCAAGCAGGGTGCTCGGGAACAGCAGCGCAAAATAGATGAGCGCCACGACGGTATAGACCTCCAGCGGCCGGTACGTCGTTTCGGTGATCGTGGTCCCCTGGTACAGCAGGTCCGGCACCGCGATCACCGAAACGAGCGAGGTGTTCTTGAGCTGCGTCACCGACTGGTTGACGAACGGCGGCACCATCCGACGGATCGCCTGCGGCAGGATCACGAGCCGCATCACCTGCCAGCGCGAAAGCCCCAGCGCGCGGGCCGCGTCCCACTGCCCCCGCTCGATCGAGACGATACCGCCACGGAAAATCTCCGCGTAGAACACGCCCGTATAGAGCGACAGCACCGCGAGCGCCGCCACGTCCGCCGGAATCTGCACGTTCAGCAGCACCGGCAGCGCGTAGTAGAACCACACGATCTGCACCAGCAACGGCGTGCAGCGGAACGCCTCCGTCAGCGCGATCAGCGGGATGTTCAGCAGCCGCGATTTCGTCAGTCGCCCGAGCCCGATCAGCAACCCGATCAGCAGCCCGAGCAGCACCGACGCGGCGGTGAACGCCAAGGTGACCAACGCCCCGCGCCACAACAGCGGCGCGTAGCGCAGGACCGGCGTGAAGTCCCAATGATACGCCATGGCCGGGACGCGCGCGCGCCGCCGGTCAGAAGCTCAACGTGGGCGGGATCTGGCTGCGCTTCACGCCTTCCTTGGCCAGCCCCTCGATGATGTATTCGCGCATGGTGCCGAGCCCGCGGTTGAAATCGAGCCACGCATTCAGCACGTCGCGGAACCGGTTGTCCGGCTCCTGCTGGATCCCCAAGCAGCTCGGCAGCGCCACCTCCGGGTCCCGCAACAGATGGTATGGCCCGAGGGACGGGTTCTTCCCCACTGCCCCCAGCCCGAGCAGTGCGGCCAGGATCACCACATCCACCCGCCCCGATTGCAACGCCAGGATGCCCTGGTCCTGCTGCGCGAACCCGACGTGCTGGGCCTTGGGCGCGAACCGCTTCGCCACCGTTTCGTGCAACGAACCGATATCGTAGGCGATACGGATATTCGGCTTGTCGAGATCGGCCCAGGTCGTCGGATTGAACCCGTGCTTGGCCAGACAGCCGAACGGATGGATGATCATCGGATGGGTGAAGCGGATCGCGAGCGCCCGTTCCGGCGTCGGATTCAGCGCGAAGCTCATGTCGATCTTGTTGCTTTGCAGGTCGAGCACCGCGGTGCCCCAGGTAGCCTCCACATATTCCACCTTGGCGCCGAACACCTTGGCGATGCTGGCGGCCATCGGCACGCAGGCGCCGGCCCAGGTGCCGGTCGCCAGGTCCTTGCTGAAATAAGGGAGCGCACCGGTGATGGCGGCGATCCGCACGGTCTTGGTGCGCTGGATGCGCGCATAGGTCGATTCCGCGCTGTCCGCCGCGTGCGCGCGGGATGCGCCGATCATCGCGGCGGCCGGCAGCAACGCCGCGCCGGCGGCAAGGCCGCGCCGGCTTACTCGGTTGGTCATGGGGTGCGTCTCCCTGGTTCGAAACCCGATCTGCGAAGCTAGAGCGGATCGCGGCCGAGGGGAACGGGTTTCAGTCCGGCTGCGCCGCCTTATGCGCAGCGAGCGCCATCAGCCGCCGGTCGCGCCAGGCGTGCCGCGCCGGCACCTCGGCCTCCGCCACCGCCGCCCGGCGTGCCGCGTGCAGCCGATCGACCAGCGCCTGATCCCATGCCATCGGCGTCATCTCCCGTTGCATCTGCGCATACAACGCACCATAGCGGGCGCAGTAGTCGGCGAGGCCACCGGGCGCGTTCAGATCAATCGTTTCCAACGGACCCATAAACGACCAGCGCAGGCCGAGGCCGTGCTTTACCGTCGCGTCCAGGTCCTCGGGCGAGATCGCGTCCGCCGCCAGCAGCCGGAACGCTTCGGCCAGCAGCGCGCCTTGCAGGCGGTTCAGCACGAAACCGGCGACCTCATGCTTTACCGTCACCGGGACCTGGCCGGCGCGTTCCATCAGAGCGCGGGTGCGGGCCACCGCCTCGGGATCGGTCCAGGGGGCGGGACAGAGTTCCACCAGCGGCACGAGATAGGGCGGGTTCACCGGGTGCGCGACCAGGCAGCGGGCGCGGCCGGGCAGGTGCTCGGTGAAGGCGCTCGCCGGAATGCCGCTGGTGGAGCTGGCCAGCACCGTATCGGGCGCCGCAGCGCGGTCGAGTTCCGCGAACAGCGCCTGCTTGTCGGCCACTCGTTCGGGCCCGTTCTCCTGCACATGCGCCGCACCCGCGACCGCCTCCGCCAAGGTCGCCGTGGGATGCACGCGGGCGAGCACGACCTCCGGCGGGTCGGCGAGCAGGCCGGCGTCGTGCAGTTCCGGCAGGCGGGCGGCGATGAAGGCTTGCGCCTCCGGCACGGCCGCCGCCGCCTTGTCCCACAGCGCCACCTCGAAGCCCGCACGGGCGAACACGATCGACCAGGCGCGGCCGATCAGGCCGGCACCGATCACGGCAACTTTCGTCATGGGTTCCTCCGTTCATTTCTTTTTCATTATGACACACGGCAGGACATCATCGGCGCCAGACCGCCCCCGCTACGCCGCCTTCGCCTGCTGCGCGAGCTTGCCCAGGCTCGCCAGCACGTCACGCGCCGTGCGCAGCCGGGTCGGCACATCCATCTCCCGCACGATCGCCAGCTTGTGGTCGGGACGCAATTTCACGAGGCCCCCCTTGGCGCCCAGCCACGCCACCAGACCGGCCGGATTGCGGAACACGTTGCGGCGGAACGTCACCACCATGCCCTTCGGTCCGGCCTCCAGCTTCTCCACCCCCGCCTCCCGGCAGGCGCGCTTCAGCCCGACCACCGCCAGCAGGTTCTCCACCTCCGCCGGCAGCGGACCGAAACGATCGACCAGTTCCGCCGCCATCGCCTCGGTCTCGGCGTCCGAGCCCAACGCGCCGATGCGGCGGTACAATCCCAGCCGCACCGGCAGGTCCTTCACATAGGTCTCCGGGATCAGCACCGGCAGGCCGAGGCCGATGTTCGGCGTCCAGTCGCGGTCGGCATCGGCGCGGCGACCCTCGCCGGCGCGGATCTCGGCCACCGCATCCTCCAGCATCTGCTGGTAGAGCTCGATGCCGACTTCGCGGATATGCCCGGTCTGCTCGTCACCCAGCAGGTTGCCGGCGCCGCGGATATCGAGGTCGTGCGAGGCCAGGGTGAACCCCGCGCCCAGCGCATCCAACGTCTGCATCACCGTCAGCCGCTTCTCCGCCGCCGCCGACAGCCGGTGGTTCTGCGGCCAGGTCAGATAGGCATAGCCGCGCTGCTTGCCGCGCCCCACCCGGCCGCGCAACTGGTACAACTGCCCGAGGCCGAACATATCGGCGCGATGGATCACCAACGTATTGACCGCGGGCATGTCGAGCCCGCTTTCCACGATGTTGGTGGACAGCAGGATGTCGTATTTGCCGTCACCGAACTCGGTCATCACGCGTTCCAGCTCGGTCGGCGCCAGCCGCCCGTGCGCCTGCACCGTGCGGGCTTCCGGCACGATCTCGGCGAGCCGCACGGCCATGCGCGACAGATCCTCGATGCGCGGCACGACGCAGAACACCTGGCCGCCGCGGAAGCGCTCGCGCTGGATCGCCTCGCGGATCACCACCGAATCGAACGGCATGATGAAGGTGCGCACCGCCAGCCGATCGACCGGCGGCGTCGCGATCAGGCTCATCTCGCGCACCCCGGTCAGCGCGAGCTGCAACGTGCGCGGGATCGGCGTCGCGGTCAGGGTCAGCACGTGCACATCCGCGCGCAGCGCCTTCAGGCGTTCCTTGTGGGCCACGCCGAAATGCTGCTCCTCGTCGACGATCAGCAGGCCGAGTTCGGCGAACGCCACCGACTTCGCGAGCAGCGCATGGGTGCCGACGACGATGTTCACCGTCCCGTCCGTCAACCCCTTGCGCACCTCCGTGGCCTCCTTCGCGGTCACCATGCGCGAGAGCTGCGCCACCCGCACCGGCAGGCCGGCAAAACGTTCCGAAAAGGTGCGGAAATGCTGGCGCGCCAGCAGGGTGGTCGGCACCACCACCGCCACCTGCGAGCCGGCCATCGCGGCCACGAACGCGGCGCGCAACGCGACCTCGGTCTTGCCGAACCCCACGTCGCCGCAGATCAGCCGGTCCATCGGCCGGCCGGACGCCAGATCCTCCAGCACGTCGGCGATGGCGCGGGTCTGGTCCTCGGTCTCGGCGAATGGGAACCGCGCGCAGAACTCGTCGAAACTGCCTTCGGGCGGCATCAGCGCCGCGGCGTCGCGCACCTTGCGTTCCGCGGCAATCCGGATCAGCTCGCCCGCCATGTCGCGGATGCGGGTCTTCATCCGCGCCTTGCGGTTCTGCCAGGCGGTGCCGCCCAGCTTGTCGAGCGCCACGCCCTGGTGTTCGCTGCCGTAGCGCGACAGGATCTCGATGTTCTCGACCGGCAGGAACAGCTTCTCCTCGCCGTCGTAGATGAGCCGCAGGCAGTCGTGCGGCGCGCCCGACACCGTCAACGTCGCCAGGCCGTCGTAGCGGCCGATCCCGTATTCCTGGTGCACCACCAGGTCGCCTTCAGCCAGTTCAGTCGCTTCGGCAATGAACTGGTCAGCGCGCTTGCGCCGGCGCGGCGGGCGGGCGATGCGCTCGCCCAGCAGATCCTGCTCGGCGACCAGCGCCATCCGCTCCCCGCCGGTGGGCGAGACGAACCCGCGCTCCACCCCCAGCACGACCAGAGACACGGACCCGGCCGGCTTGCGCCGCACCGCGGCCCAATCCTCCTCCGCCGCCACGTCGGCGACGCCGTGCTCGCGCAGCAGATTGGCCAGGCGGTCGCGCGACCCGCGCGTCCAGGCCGCCACCACGATGCGCCGGCCCTCGTCCGCCCACCGCGCCGCCTGCGCCTTGAACTGGTCCAGCGCATTGCCCGCACCCGGGCTTGCGCCGAAGAAGATCGGCCCCGGCCGCCCGCCGCCATCCACGCCCGTGACGCCCTCGGGATGCGCGAACGGGGAGAACGCGAAGCACAGGCCGCCGGCCAGCATCGCCTCCCATCCGGTGCGATCCAGATACAGCCGGTCCGGCGGCAGCGGGCGATACGGCACCTCGCCCTCCCGCACCGGGCTGCGGCGGGCGGCGAAATGATCGGCGATCATCTCCAGCCGGGCGGTCAACGATTCGTCCGCCTGATGATCGAGGCTCACCGACGCGCCCGGAACATAATCGAGCAGCGTCTCCAGCCGGTCGTGGAACAGCGGCAGCCAATGCTCCATGCCGGGATGGCGCCGCCCGTCCGAGACCGATTGGTAGATCGGATCGTCCGCCGCCCCCTGGCCGAACGCCTCCCGCCAGCCGGAGCGGAAGTGGGCCACCGCGTCGCGATCGAGCGGCACCTCCGACACCGGCCGCAGCACCAGCCGCTTGCGCGAAGCACCCTCGGCCAGACTCCGTTGCGTAGCAGGATCGAAGGCGCGGATCGTCTCGATCGTGTCGCCGAACAGGTCGATACGAACCGGGTCCGGCTCGCCCGCCGGGAAGATGTCGATGATGCCGCCGCGGATCGCGTATTCGCCCGGCTCCATCACCGTGCCGGCGCGGCCGTAGCCGTTCGCCTCCAGGAAGCCGGCCAGCACCTCCGGCCGCACGTCCCGCCCCACCGACAGGTCGAGACTGGCACCGTGGAACGCCGCCCGCGGCGGCACCCTCTGCACCAGCGCGTTCACCGTGGTCAGCAGCACCCGCGGGCGGGTCGGCGCCTCCAGCAGGCGCGCCAGGGTCGCAATCCGCTCCGACACCAGCGCCGGATTGGGCGATACCCGGTCGTACGGCAAGCAATCCCACGCCGGAAACCGCAGGATCTCCGCCTCCGGCATCGCAAACGCCAGCACCTCGGCCAGCCGCGCCATGCGCGCATCGTCGCGCGCCACATGCAGCACCGGCCCGGCAAACTCCCGCCGGCGCCTTGCCAGCAGGAACGCGTCCCAGCCTTCCGGGGCGCCGTGGACGGGGACTGGGGTCATGGGTGGGGCTTTCGGGGCGAGGGAGCAAGCAAGGCCAGGGGGCGCTGCCCCCTGGACCCCCGCCAAGGGCAGGGCCCTTGGAACCCATCCGTTGGCTTCGCCGGGAAGGGGGGCGCAACTGAGCGCTCGCCCGCCCCGAGTTCGCGCCCCCCTTCCCGGCGAAGCCGTCAAAGGGGTCCAGGGGACTTGTTCCCTGGCGGGGGTCCAGGGGGCAGCGCCCTCTGGCCTTGCTTGCCCGCCCGCCCCGAAAGCCCCCCTCATTGCCCCGCCGCTGCGCACATGCGCCGCAGGAGGGGTGTGTCGGCGTCCGGCGGCACCGGGCGGCGGCCGGTGAGCCAGTCGGCGAGGTCGACGTCCGGGTGTTCCAGGACCGCTTCGGTGGCGGTGAGGTCGGCATCGGTCATGGCGGCGACATGCCGCGCGACGAAGCCGCCGACCAGGAGATCGGCTTCGTGTGTGCCGCGGTGGGTGGCGCGGTACAGGAGGCGGCGGCGCCTGGGGTCGAGACCGGGCGGGAGGGGATCACTCATGGGTTGGACGGGTATAGCTTGGGTTGGGGGCGGTGTCAGCCTCGCGGGCATGCCGTGCTGGCGAGCGCCTCGGGCATCGACGCAGGGCAGGTCGTTACGCAGACATCCGGCCCGCCGGGGCCAGCGGTGGCGGCGATCACCGCGCTGCGCCAGGACCTCGCCGACCGCGGCGTGCGGGTCACGTTTGGTCGGACATCGCTCCGCTGGCCGAACGCCATCGGCTCACCTTGTATGATGCCGCCTATTTGGAACCCAGCCTGCGCGCGGCGCTGCCGCTCGCCAGCTTCGATGCGGCGCTACGCCGGGCCGACGCCGGCGCCGCGCTGCTCTGACGGTGTTCCTGCGCGCCATGGGCGATCCGGCCGCCGACCGCGCTGCGCGCGACCGGTTCCGCACTCCCCTCACCCCGCCGGCGGCACGAGCGGCTTCTGCATGAAGAACCGGTCGTGGCCGGGCGGATAGTCCGCCAACGCACCGAATACGGCATAGCCCAGCCGCTCGTAGAAGCCGCGCGCCTGGAAGCTGAACGTGTCCAGCCAGGCGCCAAGGCAGCCGCGCCGGATCGCCTCCGCCTCGGCCCGCTGCATCAGCGACGCGCCGAGCCCGCCGCCGCGCAGCGTCTCGGGCACGAACAGCAGGTCGACGAACAGCCATCGCCACGCGGTGCGGCCCCACAGTCCGCCGATCGCCTGGCCGGCGGCGGGATCGGTGATCAGCACGGCGAGCGGGCGCGCCGCATGCGGTCCGGCCCGAGCGACGTTGAACGCGAGCAGGCCGCCCAGGATGGCTTCCCGCGCCGCCGGGTCGGGCTGGTCGGTCAGGACGATGTCGGGTGCCACGCTGTGTCTCCTGGGTGGTGCTGCCACCGTGCCACTCTGCGGCGAATGGCGGCGGCCGAGAACCCCGGCGGCCGCCGCCCGTTCTGGTTCGCTCCCGGTCCCGGTGGCATACCACGTGCGACCGTGGAACCCGATCCCCTCGCCCCCCTGTTCGCCCCGCTCGCCACCCTGCCCGGCCTCCGCCCCGCCGTGGCGCGGCTGATCGCGCGCGCGGCGGGCGGCGAGCGGGTGCTGGACCTGCTGTTCCACCGCCCGGACTCCTACCTGGACCGCCGCGCCCGGCCGAGCCTCGCGACCGCGAAGCCGGGCCAGCTCGCCACCCTGGCGGTGGAGGTCGTGCGGCACGAAAAACCCGCCAATGACCGCCAGCCCTGGCGGGTGGTGGTGACCGACGGCACCGGGTTCGCCGAATTGGTGTTCTTCCGCTTTCGCCGCGAGGGCCAGATGCCGCCCGGCGCGAAGCTGCTGGTCTCCGGCCGGCTGGAACGTTTCGGCGAGCGGCTGACCCTGCCGCATCCGGACCATGTCGTGCCGGCCGACAAGCCGGATACCCTGCCGGCGATCGAGCCGGTCTGGCCGCTCACCGCCGGGCTGTGGCCGCGCCAGGTGCTGGCGGCGATGACGACGGCGCTGGCGCTGCTGCCGACGTTGCCGGAATGGCACGATCCCGCGCTGCTGCGGCGCGAGCGCTGGCCCGGGTTTGCCGAGGCGCTGCGCGCATTGCAGGCCCCCGCCGAACTGCCGGACGACCTGCCGCGCGCGCGGCTTGCGTATGACGAACTGCTCGCCGGTCAGGTGGCGCTCGCCGTGGTGCGCGGGCGGGTGCGCGCGCGGGCCGGGCGGTCGCTGGTCGGCGACGGCGTACTGCGCGCCCGCGCGCTGGCCCGCTTCGGCCATCCGCCGACGGCCTCGCAATTGGCGGCGCTGGCGGAGATCGACGCCGATCTCGCCGCCCCGCGGCGGATGCTGCGGCTGCTGCAGGGCGACGTCGGTTCCGGCAAGACGCTGGTCGCGGCTCTGGCGATGCTGCGCGCGGTGGAAGCCGGCGCGCAGGCCGCACTGATGGCGCCGTCCGAGCTGCTGGCGAAACAGCATCATCGCACCCTGTCGCGCCTGTCCCCCGAACCGGTCGCGCTGCTGACCGGCGCGGTGAAGGGACGCGCGCGAACGAAGCTGCTGCGCGGGCTGGCGGACGGCTCGGTGAAGCTGGTGGTGGGCACGCATGCGCTGTTCCAGCAGAAGGTCGCCTATCACGACCTGGCGGTGACGGTGATCGACGAGCAGCATCGGTTCGGCGTCGCCCAGCGCCTGCTGATGGGCGGCAAGGGCCGCGAGAACGACGTGCTGGTGATGACCGCGACGCCGATCCCGCGCACCCTGCTGCTGACCCAGTGGGGGGAGATGGACGTGAGCCGGCTCGCCGAAAAACCCGCCGGGCGCGGGACGGTGCGGACCACGTTGCACTCGTTGGCAACCTTGCCGGATCTGCTGGAGGCGGTGGCGCGCAAGCTCGACGAAGGCGCGCAGGTCTATTGGGTGTGTCCGCTGGTGGCGGAAAGCGAGGTCCCGGACCTGGCCGCGGCGGAGGAACGCTATGCCGGGTTGCGCACCCGCTTCGGCGCCGCGGTGGCGCTGGCGCACGGACGGCAGGAGCCTGCGGCGCGCGACGCCGCGCTGGAAGATTTCGCTGCCGGGCGGGCGCGGCTGCTGGTCGCGACCACGGTGGTGGAGGTGGGCATCGACGTCCCCGCCGCCAGCGTGATGGTGATCGAGCACGCGGAACGTTTCGGCCTCGCGCAACTGCACCAGTTGCGCGGCCGGGTGGGGCGCGGGGCGGCGGCCAGTTTCTGCCTGCTGCTGCACGACGACGGGCTGACCGAGACGGCGCGCAAGCGGCTGCTGCTGCTGCGCGACACCGACGACGGGTTCGCGATCGCCGACGCCGATTTCCGCCTGCGCGGCGGGGGAGACCTGCTGGGGACTCGCCAGGCCGGCCAGCCCGGGTTCCGGCTCGCCGATCCGGATGCGTACGAGGGGCTGCTGCACATGGCCCATCGCGACGCGGCGCTGCTGGTGGAGAAGGACCCGGGGCTGACAGGGCCGCGCGGGCGCGCGATGCGCACCCTGCTGCGGCTGTTCGGGCGGTGGGAGGGGATGCGGACGTTGCTGTCGGGCTGATGCTCCCGCCCGCTTCCGGGTGTGCGCGGCGCATGACCTGGGGGCGTGGCTGTGCCATGCTGCGCTGGTCCGGGCGGCAGGGGCCGCCGGGCCGCGCGCGGGAGCCGCCCTCCATGAACGTCGCTCTGCGGAAGCCGATGACGATCGCCGAGTTCCTGGCGTGGGAAAACCGGCAGCCGACCAAGCACGAGTTCGACGGGGTCGCGATCACCGCGATGACCGGGGTATCGGGCGCGCACTCGGGGATCCAGGCCAATCTGGTGACCGCGCTGAGACGGCGATTGCGCGGCAAGCCGTGCCAGGCCCACGGCAGCGACCTCAAGATCGAGGTCGCCGGCAGCATCCGGTATCCGGACGCGTTCGTGGTGTGCACGCCGGTGGGTGCCCGGGACTACGTCGTCCGCGATCCGGTGGTGATCTTCGAGATCCTGAGCCCCTCCACCGCCGCGCTCGACCACGGCCGCAAGAACGAAGAGTATCGCGACACGCCGTCGGTGCAGCGCTACGTGATCCTGGAACAGGATGCGATGCGCGCCACCGTCTTCGCGCGCGAGGCCGGGCGCTGGGTCGGCACCTTGCACTCCGGCACCGCGGTGCTGGATATGCCCGAGATCGACATCACCCTCCCGCTGCCCGAGCTGTACGAGGACGTTGCGCTGGCAGGCGACGACGCGGCGGCCGACGCCCCACCCGGGCCGTAGTCTCGCCGACGGCGCCCCCGGGCTGCCGATCCTCCGGCCCTTGGCCCGCCCGCCGCTCCGGTCCTATCGTGCCCGCGCCACCCGCCGCCGGCCCACCGCCGGCCCAGGAAACGCCCACGGAGGACCGCCCGATATGCCCCGCACCGTCGCCCGCCTGCTCGCCGAATCCCTCCACGCCCACGACGTCGACCAGGTCTTCTGCGTCCCCGGGGAGAGCTACATCGGCCTCACCAACGCGCTGTCGGACATGAACGCGATCCGGGTGATCGTCTGCCGGCACGAGGCGGGGGCGGGCTTCATGGCGGTGGCGGACGGTCGGCTGCGCGCGCGCGCCGGCGTCGCGATGGTCTCGCGCGGGCCGGGCCTGTCGAATGCGATGGTCGCGCTGCATTCGGCGTTCCACGACGCGACGCCGATGGTCGTGCTGGTGGGCCAGGTGGAGCGCGCCGATTTCGGTCGCGGCGCGTTGCAGGAACAGAACTACGCCAAGCTGCTCGCCGACGTGACCAAGGCGGTGATCGAGGTGAACGAGCCGGTGCAGGCCTCCGAAGCCATCGCGCGCGCCTTCCACCTGGCGGAATCCGGCACGCAAGGGCCGGTCGCGGTGATCCTACCCGAAGATATCTTCGACGAAACGACGGATGCCGCCGTGAACGCGCCGCGTCCGCGCGCGCTCGCCGGCCCCCGCCCTGCCGACCTCGGCCAGCTCGCGGACATGCTGGGCCGCGCCGAGCGCCCGCTGGTGCTGGTGGGCGGCGCGCTCGCGGCCGACGCGCTGTACGATCCCGCCGCCACCGATGACCTGCGCCGGCTCGCCGAGGACTGGGTGCTGCCGGTCAGCCCCACCCATCGCCGGCCGCACTTGTTCGAACTCCCGGCATCCGAACTATGGCGGCTACATGGGCATCCGGGTGCCGCCGAAGCTGATGGCGGAGATGCAGAAGGCCGATCTGATGATCGCCCTCGGCGAGCGGATGACCGACACCGTCAGCCAATCCTACCGCTTTCCCCGCGCGCCGCAGCCGCAACTGCCGTTCGTGCATGTCTGGCCGGATGCGAACGAGATCGGGCGGGT
The DNA here is from genome assembly GCA_963832525.1 of uncultured Pseudomonadota bacterium. GTDB lineage: Bacteria > Pseudomonadota > Alphaproteobacteria > Acetobacterales > Acetobacteraceae > JAJZVS01. The sequence continues at coordinate 1,744,856 of CAWHUC010000004.1, read as the reverse complement.
GTGGCAGGTCGATCTCGGCATCGCCTGCGCGCCGCACGAGGTCATCAAGGGGCTGCTCGCGCGCGGCGCGCCGGCGGGGGCTGACAAGCGGCGCGGCTGGATCGCCGGGCTGCACGCGATCCATCGCGAGCTGCTGGAACCGGTCTGGGAGCCGGCGCCGGACGGGGTGAACTTCGCCGCCGTGGTCTGCGCGGTGAACAAACACCTCGCGGACGATGCGGCGGTGACGTCGGATGCCGGCAATTTCGGTTCGTTCATCCATCGCTACATGGATTTCCGACCCGGCCAGGCGTTCCTGTCCTCGGTGGTGGGCGCGATGGGCTCGGGGATGCCGATGGCGGTGGCGGCGGGGCTACGCCGGCCGCATTCCCAGGTGGTGGCGTTCGTGGGCGACGGCGGGGCGTTGATGATGGGCAACGAGATCGCCACCGCCTGCCAGTATGGCGTCAATCCGATCCTGGTGATCTCCGACAACAGCATGTACGGCACCATCGGGATGCACACCCACCTGCGCTATCCGGGACGGCCGTTCATGGACACGATGCGGCTCACCAACCCCGATTTCGCCGCCTGGGGTCGCAGCTTCGGCGCCGAGGGAATCACCATCCGCGAGGAATCCGAGGTCGCTCCCGCCATCGCACGCGCCTTCGCGGTGAAGACGAAGCCGGTGGTGGTGCACTGCCTGACCTCGGCGCTGCAGATGAGCGCCTGGCGCCGCTACGACCGCGGCGACCGGCTGCCTTGAGCCGGAACGGTGCCGACAATCATCACGCCGCCCGGAGACCCGAACCGGCGCCGTGTCGCCCGCGCGGGGCAAGCTGAGATGCCGATGGACCTCGACCGCTTCCGCGCGAGCCTGAGCGCGCCGGCCCCGCCGGCCGGCGTCACCGGTGCACTCGCCGCCCTGTGGTGGGACGCGCGCGGCGACTGGGCCCGCGCGCACGAAGCGGCGCAGGCCGATCCCACCGCCGCCGGGTCCGCCGCGCACGCCTATCTGCATCGCAAGGAACCCGACCCCGCCAATGCGCGCTACTGGTATGCAAGTGCCGGCCGGCCACCGGCGACCGGTCCGCTGGAGGCGGAATGGGCCACGCTGGCCCGGGACCTGCTGGCCTATCTCTCGACCGACGGAGGAACGCCATGAACGCCGACGCCAAGAAGACCGTGCTGCGCATGATCCCCTACGGCATCTACGTGCTCACCGCCGATGACGGCAACGGCGGCATCGCCGCCGCGACGGTGAATTTCCTCACCCAGACCTCGTTCGTCCCGCCGCTGGTCGCGGTGGGGGTGAAGGCGGATTCCGGGGCCTATGCGGCGGTGCAGGCGGGGCGCCGTTTCGCGCTGAACATGCTCGGCAAGGACGGCAAGGGCTCGGCCTTCACCTTCTTCCGCCCGGCCGACGTGGCGGACGGGAAGCTGTCCGGCCATCCCTTCCGCCGCGGGGGCAACGGCGCGCCGATCCTGGACGCGGCGATCGGCGCGCTGGAGTGCACGGTGAAGACGATCGTCGCGGAGGGCGATCACCACATCGTGGTGGGCGAAGTGACGGAGGCGCATCTCCCGGCGCCGCCGGCCGGGCGGCCCGACGCGGCGATCCTGGAGATGAAGGATCTGGGGGAGAATGTGTTCTACGGCGGCTGAGCGCCGTCAGGAGCGCGGGCCGGCGCAGAGTATGCGCCGGCCCCGCCTTGTACGCCGCGGCTATTGCCAGTGCGCCGGCCGCCAGACCCAGCGATGCGCCCGCGGCGCCCAGGCCCAATGGCCCGGAACCCAGCGGTGCCAGTGCGGCCCGCGCCGCACCGCGTGCGGGGCGATCCAGACGTAGCGCATGCCGTTCCACTGCCAGTGGCCCGGCACCCAGGCTTCGTGCGGCCCGAGCGGGGGCGGCGGCGCCTGGTAGCGCGGTGGCGGCACCGGCGGATACGGCGGCTGAGCGTGCGCAGGGCCGGACGTGCCGGCAAGCCCGGCCAGGGCAATGCCGGCGGCAAGCGCGAGAGCGAGGACGGGGGAACGACGCATACAGGAACCTCCAAGGGGGCGCTGGAGTCTCCCCGAGCCGGGCGATTCTCGCAAGACCGTCGAGTGTCCCGCCAAGGCAATCGGGCGAACCTCCGGGCGTTCGCCTGCTGCGCCGATTTTTACGGTTCGCCCGATTGCCATGGGTGTCCCGCTTAGGGAGCGCCATCAACTCGGCCGGTGCGGCGGCGCCGCGGACGGGCAGCGGACGCTCGGCCCCGGGGCCACGGCGCCCGTGTCTCACGCAGCGCCGGGAAAGCGACGATCGGCCCGAATGGCGCCATGGATGGTGCCGATCCCGGTTCCTGGGATCCGGGTTAACCTGTTGTTAGGGCGCGGAGTGCAGGGTAGTCGAGGACGAAACGGGAACAAGCCCATGCGTGCCGCGCTTCGGTCTTTCGCCGCCGCCTCGATGGTTCGCCCGCGATCGCACGGTGACCTGCTGCCCCCACCGATCGGGCGCACCCTGCGCCGCCTCCATCCCGGGCAGGCGCCGGGAGAAACGCTCCGGGGCGGCGTCGGCGCGGCCCTGGCGGCGACAGCGCTGGCAGCGGCAGCAGGCTTTGCCGCCATCGCGCCGTCCGCCGCCCGCGCCGCAGCGCCGGACATCGCGGCGGACGCGGCGCCGGTGGCCATCATGGGGCTGAGCCCGTCGATGACCGCGCGCCAGGTGCTCGCCGTGCTGCGCCCGCAGGCGCTGGAACTGCATCAGAGCGCCCGCCCCTGTGCCGCCGTGCCGACGGCGCGCTGCGCGGCGCTGATTCGTGCCCGGATGCCGGACGGCTGGCTCACGATCCGATTCGCTGATGTCCCGGCCGCCGATGGCGCGGCCACCGACGCCGCGGTCGCCTGGCAGATCCGCCTGACGATCAGTGCCGGCAATTTGGGTCCGCGTGAGATGCGCGCGGCGACAACCGCCCATTATGGCGCGCCGACCATGCCGGGCGCACAACTCTGGTGCTCCGGCATCGCGCCCGGCACCCCCTGCCCGCCGAACCGGCCGCGGCTGCAGTTGATTGACCGCCCGAACGGCACGAGCGTGCTGATCCTGAGCAATCCCGGCCTGCGCGACCGCCTGGCCCGCACGCCCGCCGCTATGCGGAGCGCAGGCGCCCGGGGCCGCCCCGCGGCAGCACCAGCGGGATGAACAGCCCCACCCCCAGCCCCCAGGTGGCGTTGATCACGGTCGAGATCGCGATCACCGGCACCGCGCCGCCGAACGCCATCGGCAGGCCCTTGATCGCCGGCACCAGGAACATCGCGCCCAGTTCCGCGATCAGCCCGAGCACGACGCCCTGCAGCCAGATCCCGCGCGCCGGCAGCACCGGCAGCAGCAGCCCGAAGACCAGCCCGTACAGCCCGCCCCAGAAACACAGATCGTAGATCCGCGGCACCCCGAACGGAGGCACCGGTACGGTGGGGAACGGCAGCGGCATCACACCCAGCGCGTGCAGTAGTGCCCACGCGCCCTGATGAAAGACCAGGACCGAGACGGCCCCGGCGGCGAACCCCGCCGCCGCCCGCCGCACCGGGCCGTCGTTTCCGTTCGCCATGCGCCTGTCCTCCGGTTGCCTGCCTCGCCACGCCCGCCGGCCCCACGAGGAACGTCACGAGGGAGGGGCCGGACCGCTACCCCGCCGCGAGCGCCGCCGCGTCCTGCCGCCGGCCGGGCCGGCCTTGGCGGGCCACGAGAAATCCCACCACCGACAAGTTGGCCAGGTTGAACAGCACCCCGGCGCCGAACGCCGGCGCATAATAGCCGAAATGGTCATAGAGCGCGCCGGCAAACCAACTGCCGAACGCCATCCCGCCCATCGAGGTCAGCAACACGAGCGGCACCCGCCAGGCCGCCTCGGCCGGCGGGAACAGATCGCGGATCGCCAGCACGTATGCGGGGATGATGCCGGAGAAGCCCAGCCCGAAGGCGGCGGCGACGGCGAACAGCCCGGCCTCCGACCGGGTGAGCAGGAAGGCGCCGATCGCCGCGGCCTGCAGCGCCGAGCCCGCCATCACCGTGCGCAGTCCACCGTACCGGTCGGCGAACAGACCCCAGAATTGCCGGCTGAGGAAGGCGCAGCCGAGCAGCACCGACAGCATCAAAGCGCCCTGCCCCGCGCCGATCCCGAGGTCGCCGCAATAGGCCACCAGATGCGCCGAGGGGATCGCCATCGGCACGCAGCAGCAGAATCCGGCCAGGCAGATCAGCGCCTGCACGGTGCCGGACCGCAGGCCCAGCACCGGCGCACGGCGCGCCGCCGCGCGCCCGGCGCGCCGGACCGGGGCCACGACCTCGGGCGGCGGGGCGAGGAACCACAGTGCGAGCGGCAGGATCGCGCCCAGCACGATCGCGCCGAAGCCCAGCATGGTGGCGCGCCAGCCGAAGCGGGCGATCGCGCGCTCGAACAGCCAGGGCCAGACCACGCCGGCGACGTATTGTCCCGACGAGATGAAGGCGATCGCGGTGCCGCGCCGGCGGTCGAACCAGCGGCTGACATAGGTGACGAGCGGCGGATAGATCGCGCCGTTGCCGAGCAGGCCGATCAGCACCCCGTGCCCGACATAGAGCGCCCAGATCCGCCCGGTCGCCGACAGCGCCAGGCCCGCAGCCATCATCACGGCGCCGAAGCAGGCGGTGCGGCGCATGCCGAACCGCTCCGCCGCCCGGCCCATCACCACCCCGCCCACCCCGGTGCCGACCCACACCAGCGCGCCGGCGAGCGCCAGCACCGAGCGATCGGTGTGCAGGTCCGCCTGCATGGTCGCCAGGCCCACCACCACGATCAGCGGGGCGCCGTAGGAGACGGACAGAATCGCGAGGGTCGCACCGGCGGCGCGCCAGGACGCCGGGGTTTCGAGCGAGCGCGCTGCCGTGGCGGGTGCGGCGGACCGTGCCGCCGCGGCAAGACCGCGCTCGCGATCGGGCGGCCCCGGCTGGCGGGCCGCGACGTCATTCGGCATGGACATTCCCTCGCGCAGTGCGCGCGCAATGATGTCCCCTTTCGGGCGCTGCTGTCACGCCCCCGCTGCTGTCACGCCCGTGCGGCGCGGGGGGGGGCCGGTCCCGCGCGCCCCATGCGGGGCATGCACGGCGCTGGCCGGATGCAGCACGGCCGTCAGCGCACGGCAATGCCCACCACCCGCTTCCCGGGCGACGCATGGCCGTGTTGCGTGGCAGGAATGCGGGACGGCACCGGACCCCGCGGCCGGTCGGGACGCGCCGTCCCGGACCACGCCGCCTGGGTGCCGCCCGTCAGCCGGGTGGGCTCAGAAGCCTTCGCGCTCGAGGCGCTTGCGCTCCATCTTGCGGGCGCGGCGCACGGCTTCCGCCGCCTCGCGGGCACGCCGCTCCGACGGCTTCTCGTAGTGCCGCCGCAGCTTCATCTCGCGGAAAATCCCCTCCCGCTGCATCTTCTTCTTGAGCGCCTTGAGCGCCTGATCGACATTGTTGTCGCGTACCAGAACCTGCACTTGGCCGCCTGCTCCTTGTCCTGCCGGCGCCCCCGCCGATCGGGGACGCACCAAGTCTGCCGCATGCCGGTGCCCCGGCGCGGGGACCGGGCCTATATCATGGTCCCGCGATCCCGCCAAACCCATTCCATCTCCCCGCGCGAGAGGTCCCCATGGCCATCCTGAAAATTGCCCGCATGGGCCATCCCGTGCTGCTGGAGCGCTGCGCCCCGGTGCCCGATCCCTCGGCCCCCGAAATCCGTCGCCTGGCCGCCGACATGATCGCGACGATGGAGGACGCGCCCGGGGTCGGCCTCGCCGCGCCGCAGGTGCACGTGCCGCTGCGGCTGTTCGTTTTCCGGGTGCCCGACGGCCGCCGGGGAGGCGACCCGGAGGACCTGCCGCTGGCCAACTCCGTGCTGATCAATCCCGAGGTCGAAGTGCTGACGGAGGAACGGGTGCTGCGCTGGGAAGGCTGCCTCTCCATCCCCGGCCTGCGCGCCGCGGTGCCCCGTGCGCCGCGCATCCGCTACCGTGGCGTCGATCTGGACGGCCGGCCGGTGGAGCGGGTGGTCGGCGGCTTCCACGCCGGCGTGGTGCAACATCGAGTACGACCACCTGGACGGGATACTCTACCCGATGCGCATGACCGATTTCCGCCTGTTCGGCTTCACCGAGGAAATGGCCCGCGCGGCCGAGGCAGCGGGAGGCCGGGCGTGATCGCCCCGCCCGAACGCAGCGCGGAGCGGGACGCGGCGATCGCGGCCACCCTGGCGCATGTCCCGTTCGACGGCTGGACCCGGACCGCGCTGCGTCGCGGCCTGGCGGCCATCGGCGGCGACCCGCGCGACGCCGCGCTGCTGTTCCCCGGCGGCGCGGCCGACATGATCGCCGCATTCTGCGACTTGGCCGACCGGCAGATGGCGGCGGGGATGGCGGCGCCGGACCATGCCGGTCTGCGCACCACCGCGCGCGTGCGCGCGGCGATCGCACTGCGGCTGGAACAGAACCGTCCGCACCGGGAAGCGATCCGCCGCGCGCTGGCGGTGCTGGCGCTGCCGGGCAACGCAGCCGTCGCCGCCGCCTGCACGGCCCGCACGGTGGACGCGATCTGGCAGGCGGCCGGCGATCGGGCGGCAGACTTCTCCTGGTACACGAAGCGGGCCCTGCTGGCCGGGGTCTATGCCGCCACCGTGCTGTTCTGGCTGCGCCGCGCCGATCAGGACGCCGACGACGCCGCCACCCTTGCGTTCCTGGACCGGCGCCTGGCCGGGGTGGGGCGGATCGGCAGCGTGCGCCGACGGGCCGAGTCGGGGCTCCGCCGCCTGCTGCCCCCGGCGCTGCGCAGCGTTTGAGCTGACGGAAGAGAGCAAGGCCAGGGGGATTTGTCCCCTCGCCTTGGCTTCCTTCGGACAGCGCCGTTGACAGGGCGCGGCCCCCGCGGTCCGATCGCCGCCAACACGATCGGGGGGGACCATGCGGCTCTGTTATTTCGACGACTTCCGGCTGGGGATTGTGACGGGCGAGTCGGTGGTTGATGTCTCGGCGGTGGTGGCGGACATACCGCACACTGACCCGGGCGACCTGATGAGCGGCCTGATCGCGCAATTCGATACGTACCGGCCGCGCCTGCAAGCGGCGGCGGAGGCCGGTCCGGCCCTGGCGCTGGCCGGCCGGCGGCTGCGCCCGCCGCTGCCGCGGCCAGGCAACATTGTCTGCATGGCGGTGAACTACATGGAAGACGGCACCCGTGCGGCGGCGGCACCATTGAACGCGTTCCACAAGGCGCCGGGGGCGATCATCGGCGATGGCGATACGATGGTGTTGCCGGACGTGCCGGCGACGATTTTCGAGGGCGAGGCGGAGCTGGTGGTGGTGATCGGCAGGGCGGCGACGCGGGTGGCGGCAGCCGATGCGATGGCGCATGTATTCGGCTATGTGAACTTCATCGACGGCTCGGCCCGCGGCCTGCCGCCGGCGGGGAACGTGTTCTTCCAGATGAAGTCGCGCGACGGGTTTGCGCCGATCGGTCCGTTCCTGGTGACGGCGGACGAGGTCGCGGACCCGCATCGACTTTCGGTGCGTCTGTGGGTGAACGGGGAGCTGAAGCAGGATTTCGGCACCGATGACATGGCGCACCGGATTCCGCGCTGCATCGAATGGGTGAGCGCGATCCAGACGTTGCAACCTGGAGATATATTGGCAACCGGCACCAACCACCGTGGGTTGTCCGCCTTCATGGATGGCGACGTGGTGGAGCTGGAGGTTACGGGGCTGGGACGGTTGCGGATCGGGATACGAGATCAACTAAAACGTGTGTGGTCGCGGGAAACACGGCTTGATCGGCAACGGCAGGGATTCGAGACGCCGACGCCTCAGGTGGCGGGTCCTTACGCAGCGGCATGAGCCTGGCGGGCCGGGGTTGGGTGCTGTGTACGTGCGCAAACCTTAATTAGTCGTTGACACCTGTCTCACCGCTGGCGATAAACGGCACGAGAGGTCCAGCTTCTGGAATGCAGGTGCGTGGTCCGTAAGGATCTGTAGCCTGCGTGAGCGGTGTTGTCTCTTGCCGCGCAAAAGGCTGCGGCACGATGACGTTGCGGCAACGGATTATATCCCTGCCGGCCGTCGTTTTGTATGTGACTGAGGTCGTGGCGCGTCGGTTCCGTGCGCCGGTTCGGGAGTTCTAGATGGCGGTCATCACGGTTCCCGGGGCTGGCGCATCGGTCGTCTCTGGCAGCTTCAATAATTCCTACAATCAGACGATTGCGCAGCAGATCGCGAGTGCGCTTGCTGCGGCGGTAACGAACGGGACGCGCGCGTACAGCACGGTGTCCGGCGGCGTCGCGGTCGCGGCTCCGAGCGGGGTGGCGTCGGCCAACGAACTGATCGTGACCAGCGGCGGCGACTACACGGTTCCGGCTGGCCCCGGCGGCAGCGTTGCCGACTATACGATCGTTCTGGATACGACTGCGGCAGTTACGATCAATGGCGCGCCTGCCGAGACGATCTTCGGCGGCGCCGGACCGCTCACAGTCATCGATTCGCACTATGTAGCGCTGGGGGATTCCGGCGCTGGTGCCGGCGCGAACGACGTCGTGAGCCTGAGCGGTTCCGATGCCAACGCGTATGTGGCCGGCAACAACGGCGACGACACGCTGACGGCGGCGGGCAGCGGCGATACGCTGGCGTCCGGCAGCGGGACGAACGTGCTGTCGGTGTCGGGGGCCAGCGACGTCATCCTGTCGAACGGGCTGAACGATGCGGTGACCCTGGCCGGCGCGGCCGACACCGTGTTTGCCGGCAGCAATCCCCTGACCATCGATGCCACGAATTTGTCCGAGGTCGTGGCGCTCGGCTCGGGGAACGCGCAGGTTACGGTCGCTGCCGGCGCCGGCAGTACCACGGTGATCGGCGGTTCCGGGACCGGAAACATCCTGGTTTACGGCGGAGCTGCTTCCGTCGTCGGCGAGGCGGGCGCGCTGAGCGTGACCCTTTCAGGCTCTTCGGGGACTGTGTTCGGCGGGACCGGCTCGGACAGCGTCAACGTGAATGGCTCGTCGGGCAACGTCGTTGCGCTCAATTCGGTGACCTCGGGCGGGCCGATCGCTGCCGCCTATGTGACGTTGAACGGCAGTTCCGCGACCACCTTGCTCGGCGGGGCGGGTGTCGGCAATATTTACGATACCGGGTTCGGCAACTCGATCAACGGCTACACCGGCGCGCTGAATATCACTCTCGCCGGTGCGGCAACGACGATCAATGGCGGGTCCAGTGCCCTCACGATCGATCAAACCGGCGGTGCAGCGGCGATCGGCGCCGGCAGCGGCGGGCTGGTGGCGACGCTCGCCGGATCGGGTGCGACCATTTACGGCGGCGGCGGTGCGGTCAGCGTCGATGCGACAGCGGCGGCATCCGGCGCGGCGATCGGCGGTGGGGCCGGTGGTCTGGCGGCCACCTTGAGCGGTACCGGCACGACAGTATATGGCGGCAGCGGCGCCGTCACCATCGATGAGACAGGAACTGCATCCGGCGACGTGATTGGCGGCGGTCCCGGTACCATGAGCGGCACCCTGGCCGGGGCTGGCACGACGGTCTATGGCGGCACCGGTGCGATATCGTTCGACGTGACCGGTTCGGCCGATATGGTCGGATTCGACAACGGTGTCGGCGCGGCGGCGGGGGCGGTGACCTTGGCAGGCAGCGGCGACGCGGCCTTCGGTGGCAGTGGCGGATTGACCGCTCTGATCACCGCCTCGCACTCCACCATCAGCGGCGGCTCGGGGGCGGTCAGCGTCACCATGGCCACGGGCGTGACCGGCGTGGCGCTCGGCGGTAGCAGCGGCGGCCTGGCCGCCACCCTGAGCGGATCCGGCACGACGGTCTATGGCGGCAGCGGTGCGGTTCGTATCGACGACACCTCGGTCGCGTCGCACGACGCGATCGGCGGCGGGTCGGGCGGGCTCGTGGCCACCCTGGCCGGGTCGGCCGCGACGGTCTATGGCGGCACCGGCGCCATGGCGTTGAACATCACGGGGACCGGCAACGTGATCGGCCTCGACGCGGGTGTCGGCGTCGCAGCAAGCCAGGTCACCCTGGGCGGGAGCGGCAACATCGTCTTTGGCGGATCCGGCGCCCTGTCGTTGGACTACACGGGGTCGAACGATACGATCGGGGCATACACCGGCTCGACTGCGGTGACCGCGTCCGGTTCCGGATCGCTGATGCTGGTCGGGAATTCCGGGACCCTGCAGTTCCTCGCGGGCACCGGCAGCGCGACCGTCATCGCCTCCTCGGGCGCCGTTTCGGTGACCGGCGGCGGCGGCGGGACCACCCTCTACGGTGGGGCCGGCGGGTCGATGACCTATTCGGACTCGAGCGGCAGCGCGGTCTATCAGGCCGGCTCAGGCAACGAGACGTTGAACGCGTCGAAGTCCTCCAGCAATCTCACCATCCTTGGCGGGCTCAACTCCACCGGGGCGAATTCGCTGGTAGGCGGCAGCGGCCAGGACACGTTCTATGCCGGCATGGGCGCGGACTCGATGATCGCCAACTCCGGCAACAATTCCTTCGTATTCTACAAGGCGGTCATTGCCGGCGCCCAGCCGCAGGATGTCATCTCAGGCTTCCAGTCGTCGGACAAGGTGTTCCTGGCGGGTTATGGCAGCGGCGCCGCGGCACAGGCCATTTCCAGCGCCTCGACCAGCGCGGCGGGCACGACGCTGACCCTTGCCGACAATACGAAGATCACTTTCGCGGGCGTCACATCCGCCAGCAGCCTGTCCGGGCATATCGTCTCCTTCTGACCCGGAAGCCAGGTACGGCGCGGGGCGGAACCAACAGCCCCCCTGGGCGACAAGGCAAACATGGACATGCCTCCGTACGGAAGACGACTCTGGGGGGCATGTCCGTGACGCTGTTCGGACAGCACGCGCAGGTGTGTCTGTTCGGATTGCTCATCTGTGCCGCGACGCGAGAGGCCGTACCTCACCCGGCTTCCGCTCTGCTGTCCCGACCGCCCGATTCGGCGCGAAGGACATTGTCCGCGACCGAACCTCCCTCCCCGGCTCCTGCCGCCTTCGGCCGCGCTTGAACGCTGGTCGGTGGCGCGCGGTGCGCCATCCGCTATAAGATATCCATGTCGGACGATCAGCCCATGGTTTCCACCGGCCCAGCCCTTGGCGTCCGGTCCCACACGGCCGCTACTGCTGCCGATCCGCCAGCGGCGAGGACTGCCGGCGGGAGCGGCGTGGCCGCTGCCCTGACCACGTCCAGCCGCTCGATTGCGTAGCGCGCCGGCATGCTACTTCTCGACGGAACGCACATGCTGCGGCGCGACGGGACGGGTATCGCCTCCTACGCGCGGAGCCTGGCGTCCACTTTTGCGTCCGTCGGGGTGCCGATTGCGCTCTTGCTGGACCACCGTGTTCCGGTCACCCGTGACCTGGGCGACATCGGGATCGCCAACCAGGTATTCGGCAATCTCCCTCCCCCCTCGAAGGTGGGATGGCTGATTGAGCTCCTGGTACGCAGCCGGTTCGGCCTGTCGTGCCAGCTTGCCGCGCAGCGGGTCGACACCGCGATGATGCGGCTGGCCTCGCTGGATCCGGGTCTGCCGCCGCACGACACACTCTTTAACGTCTCGAGCGGGATGGCATTCGGCAATGGGATTTTCCTCCTGCGCAACCGCCTCGCGGAGGTGACGATCCCGGCAAAGGTGACGCTCGCGCACTGGACCGGAGCGGCGCCGATCCGCGTGCGCGGTGCGCCGAACGTCTATACGCTGCACGACGTCATCCCGCTCCAGATGCCGCATCTGGTGCTGGATCGGCCCGGGCTGGCGATCCGCAGGTTCCGGGCGGTCGCTGCCGCGGCGGACCATATCATTGCCGTCTCCGAGCAGGCGCGCGAAGACATTCTCGAAATGCTCAGGCTGCCGGCCGAACGGGTGAGCGTGACCTATCAACCGGTGCCGCATTCGCCACCGATCGACCGGGAGGCGAGCGAGCGTCTGGTCCGCAACGTCTATGCGGTCGAGCCGGGGGAATATGCGTTCTTCTGCGGCGCGCTGGAGCCGAAGAAGAATCTCTATCGCCTGATCGAGGCGTTCACCCTCTCCGGGGTCAAGCTCAAGCTCCTGCTCGCCGGTCCGCTCGGCTGGCTTCACGATGACGTCCTCAAGCTGCTCGAACAACTCGGAGCGAACGCGGCCGAACCGGGACGATTGCAAGTGCGTTGGCTCGGCTATCTGCCGCGGATCCATCTCGCGGCGCTGATGCAGTGCGCGCGCTTCTTCGCCTTTCCCTCGCTCTATGAAGGCTTCGGCCTGCCGGTCGTCGAGGCGATGCAGCTCGGCGTGCCGGTATTGACCTCGGCCGCGGGCGGCCTCGCGGAGGTGGCCGGCGACGCCGCGCTGATCGTCGATCCGCTCGATGTATCCGACATGGCGCGCAAGATCCACATGATCGCCGCGGATGCCTATCTCCGACGGGAGCTGGCATTGCGCGGTCCCCGGCAGGCCGCGCGGTTCTCCCTTGCCGCCCATTTCGAGCGACTGGCGGTCGCCTATCAACGGGTCGGTGTAACCATCCCATGCAAGGCACATCTACATGCTGAAGTGGAAACGATCCCTGTCTGAGACACCGCAACCGGGCGCCGGCGATCCGTTCTGGCAGGCCGTCGCCGGGAAGTTGCAGGAGCTGGGGATCCTCGGCCGGCAGGTGCTGGCGCCGATCGGTTTCGCCGCCTATTGTCACGATGTACACGAATACGGCATGGGTGCACGCGTCGCCGACGAGCTCGGCTCCGGGATGTCCTGCCTGGTGCTGCACAAGGGCCAGGTGGACAGCCTCGAACTCGACGCGCTGCTGCCGGTCCTCATCCGCTGGCGATGCGTATTTGCCAATGAAGTCTTCTGCGTCTTCGTCCCCGACAGGGCGGCAACGGCTGCGCCGCGGCACGTGGAGCCCCTGCTCGCGCGCATCGCCGCCCGACTGTCCGGGCACGCGGGCGCGGGGAGGTCCGGACCGGAGCGGCAGGCCGTCTATGTCGGCAACGACACCGCCCTCACCCGGACGATCTATGGCCACAAGATGCTGGTCGACAGCCGCGACATCAGCCTCACGCCGCATCTGCTGCTGGACGGCGACTGGGAACCCTGGATCGCCCGGGTCGTGCGGCGCCATGTGCGGCCCGGCACGATAGCCGTCGACGTCGGCGCGAACTGCGGCTTCTATTCGCTGCTGCTGGCGGAGGGGGTAGGGCCCGCGGGGCGGCTGTTCGCCTTCGAGGGCAACCCGCGCATGGCGGCGCTCACGCGCAAGAACCTGGAGATCAACGGCTTCTTCGCCCGCAGCGCGGTGGCGCACGTGCTGGTCGGCAGCGCGCGCGGCCGCAGCAGCTTCCAGTTGTTCGAGGAGCACATGGGTTCGTCGACCATGCAGGACCGCTCGGCCGCTGCCGCGGCGTTTGGGGACCGGGTGAGCACCATCGAGGTCGATACGATCTCCCTCGACGAGGCGCTCGCCGATGTGCCGGCAATTCATTTCCTCAAGATCGATGCCGAAGGGGCCGAAGACCTGATCATCAGGGGTGCGCAGGCGCTGATCCGGCGCAGCGACGACCTGACGATGGTGATCGAGTTCGCGCCGCTGGCCGGTTTCCCTGGATACGACGCCGCCCGCGCCTACCTGGCGCGGTTCCGCGAGATGGGCTTCCGCGTACGCCGGATCTCCGAAGCCGGGGAGATCGAGAACGTAAGCGACGATGTGCTGCTCGAAGCCTCGGGATCCGAATTGTTCCTCGACCGCCCACACTGACGGTCCCTACCGGTCGCGGCCGCCGGTCGTCGTTGCCGACCGGCCGCCGCGCCGATGAGCAAAATTTCATCAAGCCCACCGCGCTGCACCCGCGCGAATGAAAAAAATACGACCAGGGCCAATTCCCGGCATCACCGGGCTGGACAGAACGGGGGATTTCCGCGACATGCTCGGCGCGCTGGCAGCGGCACGCCGAGAAGGCCTCGACGTCCGGCAGGGTCAGGCTATAAGGCCGGTACGAGGCCATAAGAATCGCGTGACCGGGGCATATCCGGCACCAATCGACCGAACGGGAGACGACCAATGGAAAGCAAACTGACGCCTGGCGTGGGCCGGCGTACCCTCATCAAATCAGGCGTCGCGCTGGGGGCGATGACGCTCGCCGGCCCGGCGATCATCAAGGCGCGCGGCGAGACGCCGGTGAAGATCGGCATGGTCGACCCGCTGACCGGCGTGCTGTCGGCCCCGGCGCAGAGCGAGGTCGAGGGCGCGAAATACGCCGTCGCCGCGCTCAACAAGAAGGGCGGCATCATGGGCCGGCCGATCGAACTGCTGGTGGAAGACTCCGCCAACGACGTCGGCACCGGTGTCGCCAAGACGCGCAAGCTGATCGACCGCGACCATGTCGATGTCGTGTTCGGCGACGTGAATTCCGGCATCGCCTACGCGATCGCCGGCGTGACGAACGAAAAGGGCGTGCTGCAGATCGTTCCCGGCGGCCACACCGATCCGATCACCGGCAAGGATTGCAAGTGGAACGTGTTCCGCATCTGCAACACCACCAGCATGGACGCCAACGCGATCACGCCTGACCTCATCAAGAAGTTCGGCAAGCGCTGGTATTTCGTCACGCCCGACTACGCCTATGGCCACACGTTGCAGGAGGCGTTCGTCAGGGCGCTGAAGGCGGCGGGCGGCGAATACGAAGGCTCCATGCTGCCGATCAACACGTCCGACTACTCGGCGACCCTCATCAAGGCGCGGGCATACAAGCCGAACGTGCTGCTCAACAACATGGGCGGGCTGTCGCAGATCGATTGCATGAAGCAGTTTGTGCAGTTCGGCCTCGACAAGGAGATGGGCCTCGGCGGCGCCCTGTTCGAGCTCGAGGAAGTGCTGGCGGTGGCACCGTCGGCGCAGACCGGTTGGTGGGACATGGAGTGGTGGTGGAACCAGCCGAACGTGCCGGAAGTGGTCGCGTTCGTGAAGGACTTCCGCGCGGCGCTGAAGAAGACCCCGTCCGCCCGCCACTGGTTCGGTTACGTGGCGGTGCATTCGGTGAAGCTGGCGGCGGAGAAGGCGAAGTCGCTGAAATCCATCGACATGGCCCACGCGCTGGCCGGCATGGAACTGCCGCCGGACGTCGCGCTGCAGCCGGGCAAGGTGTTCTACCGCGCCGGCGACCACCAGCTCATGTGCAACATCTTCACGGGCCAAGTGCATCCGCCGAAGGGGCTCGACAACGTGTTCACCGTCGCCGACCTGGTGCCGGGTGAGAAGGCGTGGCCGCTCGCCGACACCGGCTGCCACATGACCTACCCGTCCTGACGTTCGCGACGCACGCCGCGGTGGGCCTTGCCCGGTCCGCGGCGGCGTGCGCCCGTCGCCTCGCACCGAGATGGTATCATGCTCACGCTTGTCCTGTTCAACCTGACCAACGGGATCATCCTTGGTCTTTTCTACGTACTGATGGCGCTCGGGGTCTCGCTGATCCTGAACCTCAGCAACGTGATCAATTTCGCGCACGGTAATTTCCTGGCGTTGGGCGGGTATTTCGCCTTTTCGCTGGCACCGTACCTCGGCTACTGGGGGGCGTTCATCGTCGCCCCGCTGGCGGTCGCGGCGATCGGGCTCATCATCGAGCAGACGATGATCAAGCGGGTCTACCCGCGCCCGCATGTCTACAGCCTGCTGCTGACGTTCGGTCTCGCCTTCATCATCCAGGACCTGTGCCGGACGATCTGGGGCGTGAACGGGCTGCCGCTGTCGATCCCGAATGCGCTCAACAGCCCGCTCAGCAACCAGTTCTTCTTCATCACCGGCTACCGCATCTTCCTGGTGGGCGTGGTGATCGTGGCGGTGGTGGGGCTGTTCGCCTTCCTGGGCTTCACCCGGGTGGGCACGCGCATCCGTGCCGGCACCTTCGACCTCGACACGGTCTCGGCGCTCGGCATCAACATCGGCCTGTTGCGGGCGTTCAACTTCGCGCTCGGCATCGGGCTTGCCGGTCTCGCCGGCGTGCTGGCGGGCGGCCAGATCGGGCTCAATCCGAACATGGGCGACGATCTCGTGCTGCCGAGTTTCATCGCCATCATCATCGGCGGCATCGGCAGCCTCACCGGCACCCTGGTCGGCGGCCTCGTGATCGGGATCGCCTCGGCGGTGACGTCGATCTGGTGGTCGTCAGGCAGCGAGGTGATCATGTACATCCTGATGGTGGTCATCCTGGTTGCCCGGCCGCGCGGGATCATGGGCGAAGAAGGGATGATGACATGAGCACGACGACCGCTCCCGGCACCCTCGCCGCGCGGCCCGCGGGCCGCGGCTGGGTCCACCTGCCGCTCATCTGGCTGCTGCTGATCAGCGCCCCGGTCTGGATGCCCTATGTCGGCGGCTACGACGCGCTGGCGAGCCGCATCCTGATCTTCGGCCTGGCGGCGATGGGCCTCAATCTGCTGCTCGGCTTCACCGGCGTCATGAGCTTCGGCCACGCCGCCTATTTCGGCCTCGGCGCGTATGGCGCCGGGTTCGTGCTGCGCTACTGGATCCACAGCACGCCGCTTGCCATCCTGTGCGGCATCCTGCTCGGCACGGTGGCCGGCGTCACGTTCGGGGCGCTGATGATGCGGCGCACCGGCATCTATTTCGCCATGCTGACGATCGCGTTCAGCCAGATCTGCTACTACATCGCCTACAGTTGGAACGACGTCACCGGCGGCTATGACGGGTTGCGCGGGTTCGAACGGGCGCCGCTGCATTTCGGGTCCTGGACCTTGGATATCCGCGGCAACGGCCTGCTGTTCTACTATTTCGTACTGGTGGTCTTCGCGATCTGCACCGGCGCGATGGGGATGCTGCTGCGCTCCCCGCTGGGGCGCACGATGATCGCGATCCGGGAGAACCCGCAGCGCGCCCGCTTCCTCGGCATCCCGGTGGAGCAGCATGTCTGGATCGCCTTCATCATCTCCACCTTCTTCACTTCGGTGGCCGGCGCGATGTATGCGCTGCTCAACAATTTCGCCGATCCGACCACGCTCTACTACGTGATTTCGGGCGACATCGTCATCATGGCGGTGCTCGGCGGCATGCTCAGCTTCTGGGGGCCCCTGATCGGCGCGGCCGTGTTCGTCTGGCTGCAGGACTACATCTCCTCGATGACGGTGAACTGGATGAGCTTCATCGGCCTGATCTTCGTGGTGGTCGTGCTGTTCTTCCCGCGCGGCCTGCTCGGCTTCATTCGGCGGCGGTCCACATGAGCCTTCTCGAAGTCCGCAGCGCGACCAAGGCGTTCGGCAGCCTGGTCGCAGTCAACAACGTCACCCTGAACGTCGCACCGGGGGAACTGCGCGCGATCATCGGCCCGAACGGCGCCGGCAAGACCACGTTCTTCAACCTGGTCACCGGCTTCTTCCCGCCGACATCGGGCCAGATCCTGCTCGACGGGAAGGACATCACCCGCGCCACCGCCGTGCAGCGGATCGGCATGGGCATGGCGCGCACCTTCCAGATCACGCAGATCTTCCCCGAGCTCACGACGCGGGAGAATATCCGTATCGCTTCCGAAACGGCACTCGGCCTGCGGCTGCGTCCCTGGACCAGCCGGCACGAGCGCGCGACGGTGGAGGACCGGGTGGACGAAACCCTGGTCGCCAGCCGCCTGACGACGCAGGCCGACCGGCTGGTGGGGGAATTGTCGCACGGCGACCAGCGCTCGGCCGAGATCGCCATGGCGCTGGCGCTGAAGCCCCGCATCCTGCTGCTCGACGAACCGACCGCGGGCATGGGGGAGCAGGAGACCTTCCAGGTCGCCGGGCTGATCCGCCGGCTGCACAAGCATACCGGCTACACCATCATGCTGGTCGAACACGACATGCGCGTGGTGTTCAACCTTGCGGACCGGATCATGGTGCTGACGGAGGGCACGTTGCTCGCCGAAGGCACGCCCCAGGAGATTTCCGACAACCCGGCCGTGCAGGCCGCCTATCTGGGAACCGCCGAATGAGCGCGCTGGAGGCCCAAGGGCTCAACACTTTCTACGGCAAGAGCCATATCCTGTACGACGTCGGGATGAAGGTCGAGGAAGGGTCGATCACGACCTTGCTCGGCCGCAACGGCGCCGGCAAGACCACCACCCTGCGCAGCCTGATGGGCCTCACGCTGGCGCGTAGCGGCAGCGTGAAGATCTTCGGCCACGACACCACGCGCATGGCCACCTATCGCATCGCCCAGATGGGGGTCGGCTACGTGCCGGAAGGGCGCAAGATCTTCGCCCACCTGACGGTGGAGGACAATCTGCGCGTCCCGCTGGAACGCCCGGGACCGTGGAATATCGACCGCGTCTACAACACCTTCCCGCGCCTGGCGGAGCGCAAGCAGAACAAGGGCCGGCAGCTCTCGGGCGGCGAGCAGGAAATGCTGTCGATCGCGCGCGCCCTGCTGCTCAACCCGAAGCTGCTCATCCTCGACGAACCGTCCCAGGGGCTCGCGCCGCTGATCGTCAAGGACGTGTTCCGCATCGTCCAGCAGACCAAGGCGGACGGCATGTCCGTGCTGCTGGTGGAACAGAACGTCCGCGCCAGCCTGGAGATCGCCGATTACGCCTACGTGCTGGACCACGGGGTGATGGGCTGGTCGGGCACCGCGTCCGATCTGGTGGCCGACGAGGAGCGCATCCAGGCGCTGGCCGGCGCCTCGGCCGAGGAATGGAGCTTCGACGACAACCTGACCCCGAAAGAGCAGGAGGCTTTCAGCCACCAGCCGACCACGGTAGCCTGAGCCCCGCGATCATCGCGGGGGCGGACGGATGAAGACGGTCAGGATCGGCGCCGGCGCCGGGTATTCGGGGGACCGGATCGAGCCGGCGGTGGAACTCGCCGAGCATGGCGACATCGCCTATCTCGGGTTCGAATGCCTGGCCGAGCGCACCATCGCGCTCGCCCAGCAGGCGCGGCTGGCGGACCCGGAGGCGGGGTACGATCCGCTGCTGACCGCGCGGATGGAGGCGGTGCTGGCGGCCTGCGTGCAGCGCGGCATCCGCATCATCACCAACATGGGGGCGGCCAACCCGCACGCCGCCGCGGCCGAGGTGGCGCGCATCGCCCGCAAGCTCGGCCTGCCGGGGATCAAGATCGCGGCCGTCACCGGTGACGACGTGCTGGCCCGTATCGCCGGCGCGCCGCATCCGCTGATGGAACGGCCGGAGGAAACCACCGCCGTGCTCGACGGGCGGATCGTCTCCGCCAACGCCTATCTCGGCGTGGCGCCGATCGTGCGCGCGCTGGCCGCGGATGCGGACGTCGTCATCACCGGACGGGTTGCCGACCCGGCGCTGTTCATGGCCCCGCTGGTGCACGAATTCGGCTGGCGGATGGACGACTGGGACGCACTGGGGCGCGCGACCGTCGTCGGCCATCTGCTGGAGTGCGCCGGGCAGATCACCGGGGGTTATTTCGCCGATCCCGGCTACAAGGACGTGGCGGACCTGGCGCGGCTCGGGTTCCCGCTCGCCGAGGTGGGCGCCGACGGGAACGCAGTGATCACCAAGGTCGCGGGCTCGGGCGGGACGGTGTCCCTGCAAAGCTGCAAGGAGCAACTGCTGTACGAGCTGCACGACCCGGCGCGCTACTACCAGCCCGACGTGGTGGCGGATTTCTCGGCGGTGAAGCTGGACGCGGACGGGCCGGATCGGGTGCGGGTGACCGGCGGGACCGGCGCGCCGCGCACCGGGATGCTGAAGGTCTCGATCGGCTATCGCGACAGTTTCGTGGGCGAGGGCCAAATCTCCTACGCCGGCGCAGGCGCCTTGGCGCGCGGACGACTCGCGATCGAGATCGTGCGCGAGCGGCTGCGCCTGACCGGAGTGGCGACGACGGAACTGCGCTGCGACCTGATCGGCGTCGATGCCCTGCACCGCGGTCCGGTCCCCGCCCCCGAACCGGCGGAAGTGCGCCTGCGCATCATCGGCCGCACCGACAGCCTGGCCGAGGCACTGCGGATCGGCAACGAGGTCGAGACGCTCTACACCAACGGTCCCGCCGGCGGCGGCGGGGCGTGGAAATCGGCGCGCGAGGTGCTGGGCGTCGTGTCCACCCTGGTCCCCGAATCCGCCGCGACCGCATCCGTTTCCTATCAGGTGGCATGAGATGCGGCTGCGCGCGCTGGCTCACGCCCGCACGGGCGACAAGGGCGACATCTCCTCGATCTCGGTGATCGCCTACGACCCCGGTGATTTCGCCTATCTGGCGGAACACGTCACCGCCGCGCGCGTCGCCGCGCACTTCGCCGGCACCGTGCACGGCGCGGTGGAGCGCTACGAGCTGCCGGGGCTCGGGGCGCTGAATTTCGTGCTGCATGCGGCGCTGGGCGGCGGGGTGACCCGCTCGCTGGCGTTGGACGCGCACGGCAAGAGCCTGAGTTCGTCGCTGCTGGAGATGGAACTGCCCGACCCGCAGGCGCCGACCGCCACCGCGCCCCCGCCGGACACGCCATGAGCCTGCCGCGCACGCCGTCGTTCCGCCTCGACGGGCGGCGCGCGCTGGTGACCGGCGCCGGCCGCGGCATCGGGCTCGCGGCCGCTGCCGCTCTGGCGCAGGCGGGCGCGCATGTCGTGCTGGCCGCGCGCACCGAAGCCGAGATCACCGCCGCCGCCGCCGAATTGCGCGCCGCGGGCCACGCCGCCGAACCGCTGGTGCTGGACGTCACCGACCAGGCCGCGGTCGCCGCCGCGCTCGCCGCCGCTGCCCCGTTCGACGTGCTGGTGAACAACGCCGGCACCAACCGGCCGCGCCCGTTCCTGGACGTGAGCGAGGACGATTACGACACCATCATGGGATTGAACGTGCGGGCCGCGTTCTTCGTCGCGCAGGCGGCAGCGCGGCGGATGGCCGATGCCGGGCTGCGCGGGTCGATCATCCACATGTCCTCGCAGATGGGCCATGTGGGCGGCGCGCGCCGTTCGGTCTATTGCGCGTCGAAACACGCGCTGGAGGGGCTGGCGAAGGCGATGGCGATCGACCTCGCGCCGCACGGGATCAGGGTGAACACGGTCGGGCCGACCTTCACGGAAACCCCCCTCACCCGCCCGTTCTTTGCCGATCCCGCATTCCGCTCCGACACCTTGGCCCGGATCAAGCTCGGGCGGCTCGCGCAGGTGGAGGATCTGATGGGAGCGGTGGTCTTCCTGGCCTCGGACGCCTCTGCGATGGTGACCGGCACCGCCCTCGTCGTCGATGGCGGCTGGACCGCCGAATAGGGGAGACCCCGCATGATCCGCGTGTTGAAACCCGGCCTGTCGGACGCCGAGAAATTCGCCGCCGACCGCGCGGTGCGCGAAACCGTCGAACGGATGCTGGACGATATCGCCGCGCGCGGCGATACGGCGGTGCGCGAATACTCCGCCCGTCTGGACCGGTGGGAACCGCAGGACTTCCGCCTGTCGCAGGCGAAGATCGACGCGCTGATCGCCTCCCTGCCGGCGCAGACGATCGAGGACATCCGCTTCGCCCAGGCGCAGGTGCGCCGCTTCGCCGAGGCCCAGCGCGCGGCGCTGCGCGACATCGAGGTGGAGACCCTGCCCGGTGTGCGGCTCGGCCACAAGAACATCCCCGTCGCCTCGGTGGGCTGCTACGTGCCGGGCGGGCGCTACCCGATGGTGGCCTCGGCGCACATGTCGGTGCTGACCGCCAAGGTGGCCGGGGTTCCGCGCGTGATCGCGGCCACGCCGCCGCTGGATGGGGTCGCCCCTGCCGCGACGGTGGCCGCCATGGCGATGGGCGGCGCGGACGAGATCTACCTGCTCGGCGGCGTGCAGGCGGTGGCGGCGATGGCGCTCGGGACCGGGTCGATCGCGCCGGTCGACATGCTGGTCGGGCCGGGCAACGCGTATGTCGCGGAGGCGAAACGGCAATTGTTCGGGCGGGTGGGCATCGATCTGCTCGCCGGCCCGACCGAGACGCTCATCATCGCCGACGACAGCGCGGATGCGGAGATGTGCGCGACCGATCTGCTCGGCCAGGCCGAGCACGGGCCCACCTCGCCGGCGATCCTGCTCACCACCTCCGCCCGCATCGCGCGCGAGATCGCGGCGGAGATCACGCGCCAGTTGACCCACCTGCCCACCGCCGCCGTCGCCGGCCAGGCCTGGCGCGACTACGGCCAGGTGATCCTGTGCGACACCGACGAGGAACTGCTGGCCGAAGCCGATCGCATTGCGTCCGAACACGTGCAGGTGCTGACGCGGGAGCCGCGCTGGTTCCTGGACCGGATGCGCAACTACGGCGCGCTCTTCCTCGGGCCGGAGACGAACGTCGCCTATGGCGACAAGGTGATCGGCACCAACCACACCCTGCCGACCAAGCGCGCCGCCCGCTACACGGGCGGCCTGTGGGTGGGCAAGTTCCTGAAGACGGTCACCTACCAGCAGGTCAGCCCCGAGGCGACGGCAAGCATCGGCGAGGTCTGCGCGCGGCTGTGCGACATCGAGAATTTCGCCGCTCACGGCGAGCAGGCGCGGCTGCGGGTGCGCCGCTACGGCGGGCGGAGCGGCTAGTGTGCCGATCCTGACGCATGGTGCCGTCGTCGGCGGTCAGGATCGGCACACAAGATCTTTATTTTCAGTGGCTTGCTGATCCCTTACCTTCGCTGCGAAGGGCAGCGAAGGTAAGGGGCCGGACACTGGCGCGCCAGGGGAGGACTGCCGACGACGCGGGGCACCTGCCCGGCCACAGCGGCGCGCACGCCTGATTTGCCGTGGCGCCGGCCGGGCCGATCGCGTAGACCGCGCCCGACCGCGGCAGAGGACGATCGGCGATGCACGACGCAGCTTCCCAGGGCAAACGCACCATCACCGCCATCCCCGGCGACGGCATCGGGCCGGAAGTGATGCACGCCACTCAGCGCATCCTGGAAGCCGCCGGCGCCCCCGTCGCCTTCGAGACGGCCGAAGCCGGCGCGAGCGCCTTCCGCAAGGGCATCGCCACCGGCGCACCGCGCGAGACGCTCGACAGCATCGCCGCCAACGGCATCGTGCTCAAAGGCCCGCTCGAAACGCCCGTGGGCTTCGGCGAGAAATCCGCCAATGTCACCCTGCGCAAGCATTTCGAGCTGTATGCCAACATTCGCCCGGTGCGCGAGCTGCCCGGCATCCGCACCCCGTTCACCGGGCGCGGCATCGACCTCGTCATCGTGCGCGAGAACGTCGAAGACGTGTACGCCGGCATCGAGCACATGCAGACGCCGGACGTGGCGCAATGCCTCAAGCTGATGACCGCGCCCGGCTGCGAGCGCATCATCCGCGCCGCCTTCGGCGTGGCCCTGGCGGAGGGGCGCAAGGCCGTCACCTGCGCCACCAAGGCCAACATCATGAAGCTCACCGAGGGCATGATGAAGCGCGTGTTCGAGCGCGTCGGCCCGGACTACGCGACCATCGCGCAGGACCACATCATCATCGACAATTGCGCGCACCAGCTCGTGCTCGCGCCCGAGCGGTTCGACGTGATCGTCACGTCGAACATGAACGGCGACATCATCTCCGACCTCGCCGCCGGGCTGGTGGGCGGGCTCGGCATCGCGCCGTCGGCCAATCTCGGCGATCACGTCGCGATGTTCGAGGCGGTGCACGGCTCGGCGCCGCAGATCGCCGGCAAGGGGCTTGCCAACCCGACCGCGCTCCTGTCCGCCGCGGTGATGCTGCTGCGGCATCTCGGCGCGTTCGCCGTGGCCGAAACGATCGAGCAGGCGCTGTTCATCACCCTGGCCGAGGGGCGCAACCTCACCGGCGATCTGTCGCCGCGCGGCCACGGCGTCGGCACCGCGGCGTTCACGGATCAGGTGATCGAAAATCTGGGCCGCTCGTCGAACGCCGCCTCGCGCGCCTATTCCACGCTCAGCCTCAAGCGGTGGCCCGATGCGACCGCGCATACCGAGCCGACGACGCGCGAGCTGGTCGGGCTCGACGTGTTCCTGGAGACCGACGCCGCCGCCCCCGCGCTCGGCCAGGCGCTGGAGGCGCTGTGTGCGGACAGCACGTTCCGTCTCGCCGGCATCTCCAATCGCGGCGTGCAGGTCTATCCGCCGACCGGGGGCTATACGTTCCTGGTCGATCATTTCGCATGCCGGTTCATGTTGAAAGCGCCGACCGGCGGCAACGCCACGGGGGAGATCGCCGACCTGCTGGCCCGGGTCGGGGCGCGCTATCGCTGGATGCACACCGAAAAGCTGCAGCGGTTCGACGGGGTGGACGCGTTCGAGCGCTCGCAGGGCGAGGGGTAGTCGGAAACGCCTCCCCTCCCCTAATGCGGGAGGGGAAAAGTGCGACCGGCCCCTACGTCCCCGCCAGCGCCGCCACCATCCGATCGCGCGCGGCGAAATCCCCCTCCGCGTGCACCGGCTGGAGGCACACATGCGTCGCGCCGGCGTCGAAATGCGCACGCAGCCCGTGCTGGATCGTCGCCGCGTCGCCCCACAGCACCATCGCGTCGATGAAGTCGTCGGAGCCGCCGTTCGCCAGCTCCGCCTCGGTGAAACCGATGCGCAGCCAGTTGTTGCGGTAGTTGTCGAGCCGCATGTAGCGTTCCAGCTCCTTCCGTCCCAACGCGCGCGCCTTCACCGGATCGGTTTCCAGGCAAACCTTCTGTTCCACGGCCAGCCATTTGCCGGACCCGAGCGCCTTGGCCGCCTCGGCGGTATGCGTCGGCGTCACGTTGTAGGGCAGCGCGCCGCGGGTGCGCGCACCGGCCAGTTTCAGCATCAGCGGGCCAAGTGCGGCGAGCGCGATCGGCGCCTCCGCCGCGCCACCGCCCAGCGCCTTGTCGATCCCGTCCAGATAGGCGCGCATCGCCGGCACCGGCTTGGCGTAGGCGTGCCCGCGCACCCCTTCCACCATCGGCACGTGGCTCACCCCGAGCCCCAGGATGAAGCGGTCGCCATACAGATCCCGCAGGCTCGCCAGGCCGCGCCCGGCGGTGAACGCATCGCGCGCGTAGATGCTGGCGATCGAGGACCCCAGCTTCAGCCGCCGGCTGCACCCCAGCATGAACCCGGCGACCGACAGCGATTTCATAGCCGCGCGATTCCGGGTACCACAGCGCGTCGTAGCCGTGCCCCTCCACCGTCGCGACGAATGCGCGCAGCCCTGCCGCGTCCAGCCGGTCCACCGGATACCAGACGCCCAACCGACCCAGTTCCATCTCAGACCACTCCTTCTGCCCGCAACGCGGCGATCGCGTCCGGATCATAGTCAAGCTCGCGCAGGATTTCCTCGGTATGCTCGCCCAGCGCCGGCGGCGGCGTGTCGATCCGCGGCCCGTCATGGGCGAATGTGAACGCCGCCAGCGGCACCGAGAACGCGCCCTCCACCCCGGAAGCGCCGGTGTGGCGATGGAGCACCCCGCGCGTCGCAAGCTGCGGGTCCGCCAGCGCCTCCTCCATCCGCCGCACCCGGGCGGCGGGAACGTGGCGGGCTTGCAGGTACTCTTCCCACTCGGCCGCGGTGCGGGTGGCCATGATCTCGTTCAGCGCTGCTTCCTCGCGCGCATGATCGGCATCGCGCTCCTCGTTCGTCCGCTTGATCATCTCGGGTCGTTCCAGCACCGTCCACAGCCGCTTCTGCTGGCGCAGGTTGCTTGCCCCCAGCATGACCAGCGCGCCGTCCTTCGTCTGGTAGGCCGAGTTGGTCGCGTGCGGCTGCTTGTTGCCGTGCGGCTTCGGGTGGCGCCCGTTGCGCAGGAATCCCGTCAGGTGCGAGGCCATCAGGATCATCGCGACGTCCAGCATCGCCATGTCGATCCGCTGCCCAACCCCCGTGCGCTCGCGCTGGAACAGCGCCGAGGCCAGCGCGAACGCCCCCATCGTTCCGGTGGCGTAGTCGATCGCCGGGGAGCCGAACTTCACCGGATGCACCGTCTCCGTCCCGGTCATCGCCATGATCCCGGACGTCGCCTGGATCACGTGGTCGTACGCCGTCTGCTGCCCGCGCGGCCCCTCCTGCCCGAAGGCCGAGAACGACGCGTAGATCAGCCGCGGATTGATCGCGGCCAAATCCTCATACCCCAGCCCCAGCGCGGCCAGCGCGCCCGGGCGGTAGTTCTCCACGAACACATCCGCCGTCGCCGCCAGCTTGCGGATGATCTCCTGCCCCGGGCGCGTCTTCAGATCGACGGTGATGGCGCGCTTGTTCGATCCCTGGGTCAGGAACCCGGTGCCCATCTGCGCGCGGTTCAGCGCCGGATCGCTCCCCGTCCCGCGGCTCTGGTCCGGATCGGCGGGATGTTCCACCTTGATCACGTCCGCGCCGAGCACGCCCAACTGGTAGGCCGCGAACGGCCCCGCCAGCACATGCGTGATGTCGATCACCCTGATGCCCTCGAACGGCCGTGCCATCCGCCTTCTCCCCCGTCCCGAACGGCAGAACGCTGGCCGCTTGTCCCCGCCCCGTCAACCGCGCTTGATAGCGCTGCAACGCACAGGGGGAGCAGCATGGCGGTTGACCTGATCGTGGACGGGGCGGTGGCGCGGGTCGTGCTGAACCGGCCCGAGCGGATGAACGCGCTGACGATGGAGATGCGCGCCGAACTGCGCGACCACCTGATCCGCATCCGCGACGACGACACCATCCGCGCCGCCATCCTGACCGGCGCGGGGACAAATTTCTGCTCCGGCGCCGACGTGGGCGGCATGGGGGAGGACCGTTCGCTCCGCGCCGGCCGCCGGCGGCTGCAACGCGGCAGCCACACGGTCGTGCGCCTGCTGCACGGCATCGAGAAACCGCTGATCGCCGCCGTGCGCGGCGTCGCGGTGGGCGTCGGTTGGAGCTACGCGCTCGCCTGCGACCTGATCGTCGCGGCCGACGATGCGCGCTTCGGCGCCACCTTCCGCCGGGTCGGCCTGGCACCGGACGGCGGCGCCGCTTGGTTCCTCGCCCGCAGGGTCGGGTCGGCGCGCGGCAAGGAACTGGCGTTCTCCGGCCGCATCGTCGCGGCCGAGGAGGCGCTGCGCCTCGGCCTGGCGGAATACGTCGTGCCGGCCGACGCCCTGCTCGACAAGGCGCAGGAACTCGCCGCCGACTACGCCGCCGGACCGACCTTCGCCCTCGGCCTCGCCAAGCGCATGTTCGACCGCGCGGTCGGCCCGGGCCTCGATGAATTTCTGGACTACGAAAGCCTGATCCAGCCGCAACTGCACGAGACGGCGGACCACCGCGAAGGCGTCGCGGCGTTCAAGGAAAAACGCAAACCGACCTTCACCGGCACGTGATCCGGAATGCTGTGGCTGATCCTCGGCGGGGCAGTGCTGGTGGCCTTCCTGGGCGGGCTGCGCGCGTTCGAGCGCGCGAACGTCGCCACCATCAAATCCTTTCTCGCCTGGCTCGCCGCCCTCGGCGGCCTCAGCCTGATGCTGCTGCTGGTGCTGACCGGGCGCGAGGGCATCGCCATCGGCGCCGGCGTGCTGTTCGGGCCGCTGATCTGGGAACGCTGGCGCGCCGCCCATCCCGACGTGCGCTTCGGCCCGCGCCCCGCACCGCCCCCCGGCGGGGGCAGCATGAGCCGGGAGGAAGCCTACCAGGTCCTGGGCCTCGCCCCCGGTGCCAGCACCACCGAAATCCGCGCCGCCCACCGCCGCCTGATGCGCGCCGCACACCCCGACGCCGGCGGCTCCGACTGGATCGCCGCGCGCCTCAACCAGGCACGCGACGTGCTGCTGGGCAGCGCACGCCGAGGCTGAGGCCGCTGATTGAAGGATTCCACTGCTTCGGCAGCAAGGCCAGGGGGCTCTGCCCCCCATGGGCCCTTGGGACCCCGCCAAGGGCTCGCCCTTGGAACCCTTCCGTTGGTTCTGTGCGCGTGGGGGTGCCGCGGGGGGCAGCGCCCAGGGCAATCGCGTAAGCCGGAGAATTGCCGCGGGCCGGTGCTTCACCTCTCCCGCTTGCGGAGAGGTCGGTTCGCGGAGCGAACCGGGTGAGGGTGCCATGCCTCTCGCCCTCACCCGCCGTGCTGCGCACGGCGACCTCTCCCGCCAGAGCGGGAGAGGTGCGACACGCCGGAGCTTCGCCCGATTGCCCTGGGGCAGCGCGCCCTGGCCTTGCCGTCGAAGCGGTGGAATCCTTCGGCCGGATGCCCCCAGGCACCGGTTGCGTCGTATGCGGAATGACGTTGCGTTGACCTCGGTCCGGAGGTGCCGTCCGTTTACCGCCGCACAAGATGCTGTATGTCTCCGCAACCGGTCGGATCCCCCGTGCCGGACGGGCCTGAACCGGGAGAACCGCCCCCGATGAAGCCGCTGCGCAAAGCCGTGTTTCCGGTAGCCGGCCTCGGCACCCGTTTCCTTCCTGCCACCAAGGCGGTGGCGAAGGAAATGCTGCCGGTGGTCGACAAGCCGCTGATCCAGTATGCGGTCGAGGAAGCTCGTGCCGCCGGCATCGAGCAGTTTTGCATGGTCACCGGCCGCGGCAAGACCGCGCTGGTGGAGCATTTCGACATCGCGTTCGAACTGGAAGCCACCTTGCGCGACCGCGACAAGCAGGAAGCGCTGGCGTTGCTGGAGGGCACCCAGGTCGAACCCGGCTCGATGGTGACGGTGCGCCAGCAGGTGCCGCACGGCCTCGGCCACGCCATCTGGTGCGCCCGCGCCTTCGTGGGTGACGATCCGTTTGCGATCCTGCTGCCGGACGACCTCGTGCTGTCCGACACGCCCTGCTTGCAGCAGCTTGCCGACGCCTATCGCGAAACCGGCGGCAATGTGGTGGCGGTGACCGAGGTGGCCCGCGAGCACACCCATCGCTACGGCATCCTCAAGACCGGCACCGACGACGGGCGCATGGTGCAGGTGCTGGGCCTGGTGGAGAAGCCGCCGCCGCATCTGGCGCCGTCCACCCTGTCCGTCATCGGCCGCTATGTACTGATGCCGGAAGTGATCGAGGAGCTGGCGCGGATGGAGCGCGGCGCCGGCGGGGAGGTGCAGCTCACCGACGGGATGGCCCGGCTGATCGGCCGGCAGCCTTTCCACGGGTTGCGTTACGAGGGACGGCGGTTCGATTGCGGCGACAAGGCGGGGTATCTGGAAGCGCAGATCGCGTTCGCGCTGAAGCGCCCCGATCTCGGGCCGATCGTGCGCGCGTTCCTCCCCCGCTACATCGACGCCTGATCCCCCGGCTTTCTCCCCCTCCCCTTGCGGGAGGGGGAGCGACGGCCCCCCGATCCCGAGGAGCTTGCCCGACCGATGCCGTTCTCCCACACCTTCCATCCCAGCATGCTGCGCGAGTACGACATCCGCGGCATTGTGGGCGATACCTTGCACCCGGCGGATGCGTTCGCGATCGGCCGCTGCCTGGCCACCCTCGTTCTCCGGGCCGGCGGCAAGACGGTGGCCGTGGGCTACGACGGGCGGCTGACCAGCCCGGAGCTGGAGGCGGCGCTGGTGGACGGGCTGGTGGCCTCGGGTGCCGAGGTGCTGCGGATCGGCCGCGGCCCGACGCCGATGCTGTACTACGCGGCCACCGTGCACCGCACCGCGGGCGCGGTGATGGTGACCGGCAGCCACAACCCACCGGACTATAACGGCTTCAAGCTGATGCTGGGCGGCAAGCCGTTCTATGGTGCGCAGATCGCGGCACTCGGCGCCCAGGCCGCGGCGGGAGACGTGACCGAGGCGGCGGGCTCGGCGCGCAGCATCGACGTGGCCGACGCATACATCGCCCGGGTGCTGACCGATTGGGACGGCGGCGACCGGGCGCTGGATGTGGTGTGGGACAACGGCAACGGCGCGGCCGGGGATGTGCTGGGGCGGCTGGTCGCCGGCCTGCCCGGCACGCATACGATCCTGAACGGGGCGATCGACGGCCGCTTCCCGGCCCACCATCCGGACCCCACCGTGCCGGCGAACCTGGCGCAGCTCATCGATGCGGTGCGCGCACGCGGGGCCGACGTGGGGATCGCGTTCGACGGCGACGCCGACCGCATCGGGCTGGTGGACGATACCGGGGCGATCCTGTTCGGCGACCAGGTGATGGTACTGCTGGCGCGCGACGTGCTGCGCACCCATCCCGGCGCGACGATCATCGCCGACGTCAAGGCATCGCAGGTGCTGTTCGACGAGGTGGCCCGCGCCGGCGGCACGCCGCTGATGTGGAAGACCGGGCACAGCCTGATCAAGGCGAAGATGGCGGAGACGAAGGCGCCGCTGGCCGGGGAGATGTCCGGGCACATCTTCTTCGCCGATCGCTGGTACGGGTTCGACGATGCGCTCTATGCGGCGGTGCGGCTGCTCGGCGTGCTGGCGCGGCTCGGGGCAGGCTCTCGACCGCGCGGCTGGCCTTGCCGCAGGTGGTGAACACGCCGGAGCTGCGGTTCGATTGCGCCGAGGACCGCAAGTTCAAGGTGATCGAGGAAGTCGCCGCGCGGCTGCGGGCGGCGGACGCGAAGGTGGCGGAGACCGACGGCGTACGGGTGCTGACCGACGACGGTTGGTGGCTGCTGCGCGCGTCCAACACCCAGGCGGTGCTGGTGGCCCGCGCCGAGGCGAAGGATACGGCGGGGCTGGAGCGGCTGAAGGCGGCGCTCGTTTCGCAGTTGGCGGCGTCGGGGCTGGCGGCGCCGGATTTCTCGGGCAGCCACGCGGGGCACTGACGCCCCGCGCGGCCGGATCGCGGACCGCCCCGCCGCCGTCAGATCGGCAGCGGCGCCGCCTTCATCCGCTCCATCGCGAAGCGGCTGGTGACGTTGCGCAGCGGCAGCGCGCCGATCAGGCGGCGGTAGAACCCGTCGTAGGCGGCGATATCCGGCACCACCACGTGCAGGACGTAGTCGACGTCCCCGCTCATGCGCCAGGAATCGACGATTTCGGGCATGGCGGCGACCACCGCGGCGAAGCGCTCCAGCCACTCGCCGGAATGGTCCGCCGTTTCCACGCACACGAACACCGACACGCCAAGACCGACCTTCTCCGGGGCGATCACCGCGACCCGGCGCAGGATGATGCCGTCCTGCTCCATCCGCCGGATGCGCTTCCAGCAGGGGGTCGGGGTCAGCCCGACCTTGTCGGCGATTTCGGCGAGCGACAGGGAAGCGTCGACGGCGATCAGCCGCAGGATCTCGCGATCCACCCGGTCCATTTCTTTCTCTGCGGCCATGCGCGGGGATCCTCCTGGCTGGCATGTGCGGCGCCCGGCAAAACGCCGCATCCGGCAAAATATTTTGCCAGACCGCCCCATTAAGCCAAGGGAAAGAAAACTTCTACTCTGAATCCGCGCAGAATGGATGTACCTGAGTGGCTCGGCCACAACCGCGGCCGCGGCGGAAATCTGTACCCCGGGGCGCCGCGCCTCAGGGCGGCGATGAGCCTCGGGAGACCGGCGCATCCGCGGTGCCGGGCGACCCATGCGCCACCCGCGCCTCCAGGGCGGCGGAATCGGGCTCCGCCTCCCCCCCGGCGCGCAGGGCGACCCAACGGACCCCATGCGGCCAGCGAACCAGCAGCGCGATGAACTGATCCCGGCCCGCCATGGCGTGCACGAGGCGATAGACGTCAGCGGGGCTGGACACCGTCTCGCCCTGCACTTTCTCGATCAGGTCGCCGGGTTCCAACCCGTGGCCGTAGGCCTCCGACTGGGTATCCACCGCCACCACCAGCACGCCCTTGGCGTCGCCGAGCTTGTATTGCTGGCGCGCCACCGGCGTGATCCGTGCCAGCAGCAGGCCGAGATCGGGCGCGGGCAGCGGCAATTCCGTATCCGGCGTCGCGACGATCGTGCCGCGTGCCTCCATCAGGTCCGGCCACGCGCGCACCGTGACGGTCACCGGGAAGGTCTTGCCCCGGCGCCAGATCTCCAACTGCTCCGGCTTGCCGATCGGGAGCATCGCGACCTTGCGCATTAGGGCGCGGGCATTCTTAGGCTGATCGGGGCTGGTGCCGCACCGCAGGATCACGTCGCCGGCATGCAGGCCGGCCTGGCGCGCGGGGCTGTTCTTGTCGATCCCGGTGATCAGGAAGCCGCGCGGATGATCCATGCCGAACGCGTCCGCCAGATCGGGGCTGACGTCCTGCAGGCTGGTGCCGATCCAGCCCACCGGCGTGGCATTGGGATCGATCAGGTGGCGCACGACATAGCCCACCACATTTGCGGAGATGGCGAAGCCGAGGCCGTTCGAACCCTCGTTGGCGACGTTGGTGAGCAGGATGGTGTCGACGCCCACAACCTCGCCCTTGGTGTCGATCAGCGGACCACCGGAGTTGCCGTGGTTGATCGCAGCGTCGGTCTGCACGTAGTCGTCGAACGGGGTCTTCATCAGGTCGCGGTTCACCCCGCTCACGATGCCGGCGCTGAGCGACATGCCGACGCCGAGCGGGTTGCCGACGGCGAGCACCGGATCGCCCGGCTGCACGGCCCCGTCGGGGGCAAGCTTCAGCACCGGCAGGGGATGCCCGGCGTCGACCTTCAGCACCGCGAGGTCGACGATGGCCGCCGCGGCGATCAGCTTCGCCGGCAGTTCGCGCCCGTCATCCAACGTGACGGTGATGCGGAACGCACCGGCGACGACGTGCTTGTTGGTGACGATGATCCCGGACGGGTCGATGATGAAGCCGGAACCGACCTCTTCCTGGCGCTCGCCCAGGCCCGCCTCCTTGCCGTCTTTCGCGATCGTCAGCACCGAGATGTTGACGACGGCCGGCACGACCTTGCGGGCGATCGCGCTCCAGCCCATGACCGGCGCGGCGGCCGAGGCAGGGGGCGCCACCCAGGGGGCAACGAGCGCCAGGACGAGCATCGCGACCAGCGCCAGACGGAGCCGGCCCTGGGCGATCGAACCCGGCCTGACCTCCGCCTGCCCGATCGGGTCCGGACGGACCGATCGCGGGCGGGGCAAGCCCGGCGCACACCGCAGAGCGCCGCCGATCAGGGCCGGAGCATGTCCGCTCCGGTCCCCGCGGCGAGCGAACCTACTGCTGCTTCTTGGTGGCGGAGCCATTGCCACCGACGCCGGTGTAGGTCTCGCCGTTCTTCAGCGTGGCGGAGCCGTTGCCGCCCGCGCCGCCATAGGTCTGGCCGTTGTTGATCGCGGCGGAGCCGTTGCCACCGGCGCCCGTGTAGGTCTCGCCGTTCTTCAAGGTCGCCGAGCCGTTGCCGCCCACGCCGCCGTAGGTCTGGCCGTTGTTGATCGCGGCGGAGCCGTTGCCGCCGGCGCCCTGGTAAGTCTGGTCGGGATTGGCCGCCAGCGCCAGGCTGGCGCCCCCAAGCACGAGTTCCTGCCGCCGTCGCCGTTGCGATGATCAGGCGTTTCATGATTGCCTCCACTCGATTCCGCTGGCGGCACATCCCGACAGCCTGCAAGGATTTGGTCCCGGCGGGCGGGGTTCCAACCCCCTCCCGACGCACATCATGGGACGAACGTCACCTCCGCCGCGCCGAGCCCCGCGAACCGTGCAAGGCAGGTATCGCCGGGCTTGAGGAAACGCAAACCCGTGAACGTGCCGCAGGTGGCGAACTGCCCCGCCCGGATGCCCTGCCCGTCGCGCAGCATGTTGGCGAGCGCGGTGGCGACTTTCAGCGGATCGCCGCTCGGATTGCCGCCGTTCTGGTCCAGCACCGTCTCGCCGTTCACCTGCAGGGTGACATGGATACCAACGAGATCGAGGCCGCGCCAGTCGGCGACCGGGGCGGCATGGACGAAGGCGCCGTTGCTGACGCAATCGGCCAGCTTCTCCAGGGTGGAGCGCTGCGCCTGGTCCTGGTAGCGGCTGGTGATCACTTCGATGGCGGCGCAGGCCTCCATCGCGGCCGCGACCTCCGCGCGCGTGTAGGGCGCGGCGCGGGGCGGCAGGTCGCGGGTGAAGCGGAACGCCACCTCCCCTTCCACGCCGCACAGCGGCACCTCGGCAGCCGGGATGCGCGCCGGGGACGGGTGGATGGTGCGCGCGTAGATCAGGCCGCGGGTCGGTGTGTCGTCGCCCACCGCGGCGGCCTTGAAGCCGCCGATCGGCTCGCCGAGCAGCACGGCGGTGGCGTCCTGGATCGCGTGCGCGTCGGCGATCGCGCCGGGGGCGACGGGGAGTGTCGCGAGCAGCGGGCCGCCGCGGCGGGCCTGCACCAGCAACCGGGCCGCGGCTGCGATTTCGTCCTGGGTCATTTGGGTTCCTCCGGTTCGCCGCCCAGCATAGGCGGCGGGCGGAAGGCGGCAAGGCGCCGGCGGGGGGAGCGCAGGGCAATCGGACGAAGCTCCGGCGTGTCACCTCTCGGGGGATCTGGCGGCGGTGGCGCCGCCAGATCCCCGGACCAGGAGTTTTCATAGCAGGTCGCCGTGCGCAGCACGGCGGGTGAGGGCAAGAGACGCAGTGTCCTCACCCGCCCCGTGCCCCGCGGGGTGGGACACGGGCGGCGCGGACCGGCGAAACCCACCGAAGCGGCGGGATGCCGTTCAGAGCGATAGCCGCACGCCGGCGATCACCTGCGGGCCTGGGGTCTGGTAGCCGTTCACCGGCTCGAACCGGGAGTCGAACAGGTTGGTGGCGTTCAGGTAGACCCGCGCCCGCGGCGTGACCCGGTAGGTGATCGTCAGGTTGACGATCAGCCCCTGGCCGGACGTGCCGATGGCCCCGGTGCTGAAGCCGCTGTCGTTGTTCAGGTAGTCCTGGAACGCGCCGGTGAATTGCAGCTCCGGCACGATCACGAGCGGCGGCAGCGGCGTGATCCGCGCGTCCGCCGCCGCGGTGTTCTGCGGCCGGCGCAGCAGCAGGGTCCCGTTGTCGGCGTCCTCCGGCTGGGTGTAGGTCCAGTTCGCATCGAAGGCGAGCCAGCGCGCCGGATGCAAGGTGAGCGTGGTCTCCACCCCCTGGATATGCGCCGAGCCGATGTTCTCGGCGGTATCGACCGGGGTGAACACGGCGACGATCAGGTTGTCGATCTGCTCGTTGAAATAGGTGGCGCCGAACGCCACGAAGTCGGGCCGGCCGAGCGCCGGCAAGGTGGTGGTGAAGCCGGCCTCCCAGCCCTGGGCGCGTTCCGGCAGCAGGTCGGGATTGCCGACATAGCCGTACGAATCGACGCCGTAGCGATCGAACAGCGACGGCGCACGGAAGGCCGTCCCGTAGGCCGCCTTGAAGCGGGTGCGCAGCGCCGGCACGTCGAGCACGGCGCCGAGCCGCCAGGTGAGCGGATGGTCGTTCAGCACCGCATCCTGGCGTATCTGCGCGGTCAGCATGAGACGCCGCCACAGCCGCCCCTGCATCCCGGCATAGACCGCATCGTCGGTCATCGAGGCATCGGCGCTCTCGGCATAGGGAAACCCGTCGGCGGCGGAGGTGACGCGCACCTTGGCGCTGTCCGCGGTCCGCTCGTAGCCGAACGTCAGATCGGCGCGCGACAGCACGGACGAGGTGAACAGGTCCGACAGGTGCAGCGTGTTGTTCCATTGCAGGTCGGTGCGGTAGCCGTGGTAGCGCGAATCGTTGCTGGCCTGGTTGGGGTCGGCCGGGTTCAGGGCTTCCGTGTACTGGCGGTCGTCCTGCAGCCGGCCGAGGAACAGCCCCGTCTCCCACACCCCGCCCGCGAGCAGCGAATGCACGCCGATCCGGCCGAGCAGGGTGGCGTCGCGCCCGGTGGAATTGGCGTCGTCGAACGTCGGGCTGCCGAGCGCGTTGAAGCCGTAGATCGCCTGGCGCGCACGCAGCAGCAGGGAGAAGCGGGTGCCGGGGGTCGGAGTATAGCCGAGGTTCAGGGTCGCCAGATGGTCGCGGTAGCCGTCCGGCGTGCCGGTGTAGATCGACATCCGCTGCGGGGTGGTATCGAAGCCTTGCTGCGATTCGCTCTGCGCGACCAGGGCGTAGTCGAAGCCCGCATCGGTTCCGGTCAGCGCCGCGCTCCCGCGGATCTGCTGCGGGTAGCCGCCGGCGAGGTCGGTGGACAGATGCACGCCGGGCCGGTGCCCGCGCAGGGTGATGATGTTGATCACGCCGCCGATCGCGCCCGAGCCGTAGAGGGCGGCCATCGGCCCGCGGATGATCTCGATCCGTTCCACGTCCGCCAGCGTATCGACACCGAAATTGAACGCGCCTGACGAATCGGCCGAATCGTTGATCGGCATGCCGTCGCGCAGCACCAGCACGGCGTCGGAATTGGTGCCGCGGATGAACACGCTGGCGTTGCCGCCCGGGCCGCCGGATTGGGACACATGCAGGCCGGGGACCGCGGCGAGGGCGTCGGTGAGCGTGTTGTCGCCGCGCTGCTCCATCTCGGCGCGGGTGATGACGGTGACGCCGGCGGGGATGTCGGCGGCTGCGGTCGGCACGCGCGTGGCGGTGACGACGACCGGGGACAGGGCAGCGCCAGCCTGCGGCAGGGCGGTCTCCTGGGCACGGCCCGAGGGCGCCGCGGCCAGCAGCAGGAGCGCGACGGGAAGCGAAGCCGAGACCACGCGGGTCACGGCCGGTCGGACCGGGGCCAATCTCGTCACGACCAGTCTCGTCAAGGCCAGTGTGGTCAAGGCCAGTCGCATGCGGTCCTCCGTGGGCGTGGGACCGCCACGGCGTCATGCGCGCGGCCCCGTCTCGATGGACGACGGCCGCCTACGGGTGTTCACCCGCTGCCCCGGTACACCCCGCCCGGCGCCTGCGCACAGTCTCGATGCCGGCCGGTCTCCTGGCTCGCGGGTCGGTGCCGGGTTCCGCCTTCTCGCCCCATGGACACTGATCCCGAGGGCAATGGCATGATGGAACCCGGCTCGCCGCTGACAGTTGCGGGGGCAGCCGCGGCTCGGGCCTGGACCCGTTCGCGTTCCCGTTTCAGCCCTTGCGGGCACCGGCATCTGGGCGGAGACTACGCGGCCTTCACGTCCAGGACAACCGTTCGCAATGATCTCTCGTATCACCTTCGATCCGGATGCGCCCGCCCCGCTCGACGGCGTGCGCGCCATCGACCTCTCGCGCCTGGTCGCGGGGAACATGCTGAGCCTGCAGCTCGCCGACCAGGGCGCCGAGGTCATCAAGGTCGAAGACCCCGACAAGGGCGATCCGCTGCGCGCCTGGCGGGTGAAGGGGCAGAGCCTCTACTGGAAGGTCTACGCGCGCAACAAGAAAAGCCTGGCGCTGAGCCTGCGCGCGCCGGAGGGGCGGGCGGCGCTGCTCGACCTCGCGGCCAGCAGCCAGGTGCTGATCGAGAACTATCGGCCCGGCACCTTGGAGACGATGGGGCTCGGCCCGGACGTGCTGCACGCGCGCAATCCGGCGCTGGTGATCGTGCGGGTGTCGGGCTTCGGCCAGGATGGGCCGTATCGCGACCGGCCGGGGTTCGGCTCCCTGGTGGAGGGCATGAGCGGGTTCGCGGCCAAGAACGGATTCGCCGACCGCGCGCCGGTGCTGCCGCCGCTGGCGATGGCGGACATGGTGGCGGGGCTGTACGGCGCCTACGCGGTGATGGTGGCGCTGCGGGTGGCCGAGCGCGGCGGACGCGGCCAGGTGATCGACCTGCCGCTGCTCGATCCGATCGCGTCGATCCTGGGGCCGGACGCGGCGATCTACCGGGTCAGCGGGGAGAAGCCGCAGCGGCTCGGCAGCCGGTCGAACACCACCTCGCCGCGGAACGTGTGGGAGACGAAGGACGGGCGCTACGTCGCGATCTCGGCGTCGATCCAGACCATGGCGGAACGGCTGTTCCGCGCGATCGGGCGGGCGGACATGATCGCCGATCCGCGCTTCCGCACCAATACCGACCGGGTGCGCAACATCGACGCCTGCGAAGCGCCGATCGCCGCGTTCATCGCCGCGCGCACCCTGGAGGAGAACCTGGCGGTGTTCGGGGCGGCGGAGGTGACGGCGGCGGCGGTGTACGAGATCGACCAGTTCATCGACGATCCGCACGTCGCCGCGCGCGGCATCCTGGTGGAGGCGCCGGACGTGGAGGCGGGATCGGTGCTGATGCACAACGTGATCCCGCGCCTGTCGGAGACGCCGGGGCGGCTGCGGCGGCCGGCGCCGGGACTGGGGGAGCATACGCGGGAGGTGCTGGGCGCGATCGGGTGGGATGCCGCGCGGGTGGCGGCGCTGGAGGCGGCAGGGGTGGCGCGGGCGGGCGGCGCATCGGCACCAGCCCAGGCCATAACCTTACCGCGCCGGTAGCTGCCGTCGTCCCCCGAAAAGGGGGAGTTCGGAAGAGGCGCTGCCTTTATCATGGCGTCTCTTCGGCCTCATATATCTTTGTGCCTTTCGTATCGTGCCGCCTCGGCTCCAAAGGCAAGGCAGCCTTGCGATTGTCACCGACGCGGCAGACCCCCGAATCACCTACCGCTCGACCCTCCCCACCCGATCACGATCCTGTCACCGGCCGCCCTTCCCTCGCCGATCCGCATGCAGCCCCGGTCGCGCCCGACCATCTCCCGGACACGCCCCGCCCGCACCAAGGATCCCGCCCCATGGCCCACGACATCGCCCTCGTCCTCGCCGACGTCGACGGCACCCTCGTCACCCAGGAGAAAGTCCTGACCGATGCGGCGCGCGCGGCCGTGGCCGAGCTTCGCCGCGCCGGGATCGGCTTCGCCATCACGAGCGGCCGGCCGCCGCGCGGGATGGCGATGTTCAGGGAACCGCTCGCGATCGACACGCCCATCGCCGGCTTCAACGGCGGCGTGATGGTCGCCCCCGACCTCGAAACGATCCTCGCCGCGCACGACCTGCCCCCCGAAGCCGTCGTCCGCGCGATGGAGTTGCTGGACCGGCACGGGCTCGACGCCTGGGTCTATACCCAGACCCGCTGGCTGGTGCGCGACGCCGACGCCCCGCATGTCGAGCGCGAGACCCGCACGGTGCAGTTTTCGCCCGAAGTTCTGCCCGACCTCGCCGCCGGCGCGGCGCACAGGGTGGTCAAGATCGTCGGCGTCACCGACGACGTGGCGCGCATGACCGCCTGCGCCGAGGCGGCGGCCACGGCGCTGGGCGATTGTGTCGTCGCATCCTTGTCGCAACCCTATTATCTGGACATCACGCAGGCACAGGCGAACAAGGGCGCAGTGGTGGACGCGCTGTCGGAACGAACCGGCATCGCGCGGGAGCGCATCGCCGCCATCGGCGACATGCCGAACGACGTCGCGATGTTCCGTCGCGCCGGCGTTTCGATCGCGATGGGCAACGCGGAGGACAAGGTGAAGCAGCAGGCGCAGCACGTGACCGACAGCAACGAGGACGACGGCTTCGCCAAGGCGATCCGCCGCTTCATCCTGCAGGGTGCGCGGCCATGACGCCCGCGCACGGCGAACTTCGGGTCGCGGCCGATGCCGCCGCGCTGGCCGAAGCCGGGGCCGCGCTGTTCGCCGAGGCGGCGCGCGCGGCCGGGCCGCGCTGCGTGATCGGGCTCGCCGGCGGGTCGACGCCGCGCCCGCTGTACCAGCGCCTCACCGCGCCGCCCTATCGCGCGGGACCTGCCGTGGTCGCGGATCGATCTGGTGCTGGGTGACGAACGCTTCGTCGCGCCGGACGATCCGGACAGCAATTTCGGCATGATCCGCGCAGCGATGCTGGGCCGGCTCGATGGCGACCGGCCGCGGACCCATCCGGTGCCGTTCGAGGGGATGACAGTGGGGGCGGCGGCGGCAGCCTACGAGCGCACGTTGCAGGCCATCTACGGCGCCGCGACCCTGGCGCCCGACCGTCCGTTCTTCGATCTCTGCCTGCTCGGCATGGGCGACGACGGCCACACCGCCTCCCTGCTGCCGGGCCAGGCGGTGCTGCTCGAGGAACGCCGGCGCTGGGCGATCCCGGTCACCGAGGGGCGGCCGGAAGCGCGCATCACGCTCACCTACCCGGTGCTGGAAAGCGCCCGGGCGGTGGTGTTCCTCGTCTCCGGCGCGGGCAAGCGGGCCATGCTGGACGCCATCCTGAGCGGGGAGGAACGCGACGCGCCGGCGGCCCGCCTGCGCCCGCAAGGGCGGCTGATCTGGCTCGCCGACCGGGCGGCAGCCGGGCGCTGGGCGGCGTAGCGGGCGGGGCCGCGTCCCGCCGCCGGGGCGGGGCGCGGCGCAGGGCCCGCAGGCGGCGCGTCAGAACAGGGTTGCACCTGTTACCAATCCGGCGATCAACAGCACCAGGAAGATGACGATCGCCACATAGAATAGCAGCCGCGCGATCTCCGCCGTCGCGACCGAGATCCCGGTGAAGCCGAACACGGCGGCGACCAGGGAAATCACGAAGAAGAACAGCGCCAGTCTCAGCATCGTGGTGCTCCAGCTCATCTGGCCGCGGCGCGGCCTGGAGATTGCTACTGTGGTGTCGGACGGCGTTGGAAATGTGACGACCCCGTTCACAACCACGTGCGACGGCGACCGGCGCCCCGCCCGCAGCCGCGGCGGGCCGGCCCCGCTCGTCTCGTCGCCGATCCGTTCACGTTCGCGCGTCCGTGGGCGCGGGGGCCAGGGCGCATCGGGTGAACCAGAGAATTGCCGCAGCGGCTTCACCTCTCCCGCTTGCGGGAGAGGTCGGTTCGCGGAGCGAACCGGGTGAGGGCGGCCCGTGCCTCCCGCCCTCACCCGCCGTGCTGCGCACGGCGACCTCTCCCGCAAGTGGGAGAGGTAACACGCCGGAGGTTCGCCCGATTGCCCTGCGCAGGGGCCGTAGCGATTGGCAAAGATCAGAAATATCGCTATGCTCCGGGTCCCCTCAGGAAGGAGGCTCCCATGCTGAAGCGACTTGTCCTGGCGTTCGCCCTGCTTGCCGGCCTGTCCGGTGCGGCGGTTCTGGCCGCCGGGGTCGGCGCATCGCCTGCCGCGGCCTGCTCGGCGCATACGTCCTGAGCCGCTTGGCCGAACCGGCGCGTCGCGCGGACCACCGGCCGGGGCTATGACAGGCACGCCCTCCGCCTGACCGACGCCACGCGCCGGCCGCCTGGGGGTTGTCCCGTTCACCCGCCCCGAGGCTGCCCGCGTGACGCATCGCGCCGCCAAGTCCCGCCTGACCGAGGCCGACCGCGCCGAATGGCTGCGCTTCGCCCGGCTGGTCCGGCCCCTGCCCGGCCGGAGCCTGCCGCCCGAGGCGGCCGCGCCGGACGCGCAGATCGGGGCGGCATCGGCCGCCGGCACCGGCGGACCGCCGGACGCATCGGCGCAGAGCACGCGCCCGGCCCTGCGCACGGTTCCGGCGCCACGCCCGGCGCTCGACGTCGGAGCCGCGCCGGCCGGGCTCGATGCCGCCAGTTGGCAGCGCTTCCGCTCCGGCCGCCTGCCCGCCACCCAAAAACTCGACCTGCACGGCTATACGGCGGAGCGCGCCTATCACGCGCTGCGGGCGTTCCTGCACAGCGCGAGCGCGAACCAGGTCCGCTGCGTCGAGGTGATCACCGGCCGCGGGAGCGGCGAGAAAGGGGGCACCATCCGCCGCGAGTTCCCGCTCTGGCTAAACCAGCCGGAACTGCGCCCGCTGATCCTGGCTGCGGCGCACCCGCATGCCGCCAACCCGGGGTCGGTACGCCTGCTGCTCAAGCGCGCGCGCTGATCCGGCCCGGGCTGCCGCCGGCTCAGACCGCCTCCAGCATCTCCTCGAACGTGATGCAGACCAGGTTCTCTCCCGTCGCCAGCCGCCCCTCATGCGGCCGGCCCAGGGTGTCGACCACCACGAGGTCGAGCGCGGCCGCCAGCGGCCCGTCGGGGCCGGGGGCGACCATCCCGTGGCACACCAGCACCTCGGTGGCCAGGTCGGGCAGGACGCGCCCGTCGGCGAAGCCCGCGCCGATCAGGCTGCCCAGGCTGCCGCGCACGGCGGCACGCGCCAGGCCGTAGCGGGCGCAGAGCGCCACCAGGGCGGCGCCGACATCCTCGTTCGGGCGGATGCGCGCGGCGATCAGCCGGATCCCACCATCGGGGACGAAGCCGTCGGCGTGTGCGCGCCCCGCCGGCGCCGCCACCGGATGGAACAGCGGGAAATTCGTCTCCCGATCGGGATCGACGGTGATCGCGACATCCGCCAGCCCCCAGGCACGGGCGCGGGCCGGGGCGGCAAGAAAGGTCTCGTCGGGCAGCATGTGCCCACCGCGCCGCGTCCCGTCCGGCTCGACCCAGACGCCGTGGCAATGCACGAAGGGCGCGCCGGCGCGCCAGCCGAAGGTCGCGTTCGCCGTCTCCACCACGGTGGGCCGCGCCGGATCGCCGCTCGGCACGTGCGGATCGCTGAACCAGGCGACATGCGCGCCGTCGCGCGCCGGCCCGGGCAGGACGAAGCGAAACGGCGCCAACGCCGCGGCTCCGAACACGATCGCCGCGCTGCGCAGCCCGGCGGCGACCAGCGGGGCGGTGAGCGCCTCGACCAGGGAGCGGCCCGGTTCCAGGGCGTAGCCCAGCACCACGCCCGGGCCGGCACAGCTCTCGATCCGCTCCGCCGGCGCCGGGCCGGGCTGGAGCAGCCGGCGCATCAGCGGCCGACCGCGTAACCCTGCATGCCGCGCGGATTGGCCCCGGCATGCATCTGCCCGGCCTCGATCCGCGCCGCCGACAGCCTGCCCTCCGACCAGTCCTCGCCCTTCTCCGCGCGATGGCCGCGGCGCCGCAACTCGGCCAGCACCGCATCGTCGAAACGACCCTCGATCACGAGCCTGCCCGGCCGCGCCGCGCGCGGCCAGAAGCTGGAAGTGAAATGTTCGGAATGGAACGACGGCAGGTCGATCGCCTCCTGGATGTTCAGGTTGTGGTGCACCATGCGCAGGAAGAAGATCGTCTGCCACTGGTCCTGCTGGTCGCCGCCCGGCGTGCCGAAGCTCATCCACGGCGTGCCGTCGCGCAAGGCCATGCTGGGGGAAAGCGTGGTGCGCGGCCGGGCTCCCGGATGCAGGCTCGCTGCCAGACCCGGTTGCAGCCAGAACATCTGCCCGCGCGTGCCCATCGGGAAACCAAGCTCCGGGATCACCGGGGACGATTGCAGCCATCCGCCCGAGGGCGTGGCGCTCACCATGTTGCCCCAGCGGTCGATCGCGTCGATGTGGCACGTGTCGGCCCCGATCACGCCGAGCCTTGCCACCGTCGGCTCCCCCGCGCCCGGGGCGCGGGTCAGCAGCGCGGCCCGCGCCGCGGCAGCGTCGAGATCGACCGCCGGCGTGCGCCCGTCGATCGTGCCCGGCCGCAGCGCCAGGGACGCCTCCGCCCCCACGAGCTTGCGCCGCTCGGCGTTGTAGGCATCGGACAGCAAGGTCGTCAGCGGCACGTCGGTGAAGCGCGGCTCGCCGTACCACCCTTCCCGATCGGCGTAGGCGAGCTTGGCGCACTCGACCACGGTATGCACGAACTCCGCCCCGGTCGGATCCATGGCGGCGATATCGAAGTCGGCCAGCAGGGCAAGCTGTTGCAGCAGCACCGGCCCCTGGCTCCAGACGCCGCATTTCAGCACCGTGTGGCCGTGGTAGTCGTAGGTGGCGGGCGCTTCCACCGTCGCCTCCCAGGCGGCGAAATCCGAAGCGGCGAGCAGCCCGCGATGCCGCCGGCCGGTCACGTCCAGCACCTCCCGCGTGCGGAAGAAGCGATCCACCGCCTCGGCGACGAAGCCGCGGTAGAAGGCGCCGCGCGCCGCCTCGATCCGCGCCTCGCGCGAGGCCCCGACCGCCTCGGCCAGCAGCCGCCGCCAGGTGGCGGCGAGCGCGGGGCGGGCGAACAGGCTGCCCGGCGCCGGCACCGACCCGCCCGGCAGGAAGACCGCGGCCGAGCTGGTCCACTCGGCCTCGAACAGCGGGCGCACGCCTTCGATCGTCGCACTGATCCGCGGCACGAGCGGGATGCCGGCATCCGCGTAGCCGATCGCATAGGCGAGCACGTCCGCCAGCTCCCACGTGCCCCAGTCGCGCAGCAGCAGCATCCAGGCGTCGAACGCCCCCGGCACCACCGCCGGCAGCAGCCCGGTGGCCGGGATCAGATTGAGCCCGAGGCCGGCGAAATGCTCCCTTGTGGCGGCCTGCGGCGCGACGCCCTGGCCGCAGATCACGCGCTGCCGCCCGGCCCGCGCGTCGTGCAGGATGATCGGCGCATCGCCGCCCGGCCCGTTCAGATGCGGCTCGGCGAGGTGCAGGGTGAACGCGGCCGCCACCGCCGCGTCGAAGGCGTTGCCGCCGCGTTCCAGCACCGATATGCCGACGGCGCTGGCGATCCAGTGCGTCGTGGCGACCATGCCGAAGGTGCCGGCGATCTCGGGACGGGTGGTGAACATGGCAGCTCCGACAACGGAAGAGACGTGGCGCGACAAATGGCGCGCGACAATGCGGCAAAACCCGGCAGAGGCCAACCGGCACGCCGGGCGGATCCAGGGCAATCGGGTGAACCGGAAAATCGGCGCGGACAGCGCCTTCTTCACCTCTCCCGCTCTTGCGGGAGAGGTCGGTTCGCGAAGCGAACCGGGTGAGAGAACCGTGCCTCGCGCCCTCACGCGCCGGACCTTCGCCCGATTGCCCTCCGGGCGGATCGCCCTGGGGCGGATCGGCCGACCCGGGTGGGACAGCACCGCGGACCACACCGCATGCCGGCCGGCCGAATTAACCAGCGCTCAACTTCCGCCGCCCACTCTGCCCGATGGCAAGCAGGCGAT
This sequence comes from uncultured Pseudomonadota bacterium, assembly GCA_963832525.1. Taxonomy (GTDB): domain Bacteria; phylum Pseudomonadota; class Alphaproteobacteria; order Acetobacterales; family Acetobacteraceae; genus JAJZVS01. The sequence goes on along the minus strand of CAWHUC010000004.1, from coordinate 1,700,328 downwards.
GCGATTGCACCCATGACCTCCTCCCTCTCCCAGGCCGACCTGGCTCGCCTGCTGGCCGAACCCTCCGTCGATGTGCGCGCCGAGCTCGCCATCAAGATCGCGCAGGAAATCGAGAGCGCGGAGGTCACGCCGGACGAGCTCGCCATCGCCCAGGACATCGCCCGGATCATGGCGCAGGACGTCGCCGCCGCCGTCCGCCGCGCCCTGGCGGAAGGCCTGCGCCGGGCCCCACACCTCCCGCGCGACGTGGCGCTGCGCCTGGCGCGGGACGTGGAGGCGGTGGCGCTGCCGATCCTGTCCGCCTCGCCGGCGTTGACCGACGACGACCTGATCGCCATCCTGCGTCAGGCTGCCCCGTCCCGCCAGGAAGCGATCGCCGCGCGGCCCGCCGTATCGGAACCGCTGTCGGACGCGCTGATCGCCACCGCAGGCGAACAGGCGATCGCAACCCTGCTTGCCAATAAAGGCGCGCGCATCGCCGAACCCAGCCTGCACCGCGCCGTCGATCGCTTCGCCGACAGCGTGGTCGTGAAGTCGGGCATCGTGCACCGCGCCAGCCTGCCCGTCACGGTGGCCGAACGCCTCGTGGTCATGGTCTCGGAGGAACTGCGCGGGCACCTGCTGTCGCACCACACCCTGCCGCCGGCGGTGGCCGCCGATCTCGTGCTGCAAAGCCGGGAACGCGCGATCCTCGGGCTGAGCGCCCGGGCCGGCCGGCAGGAGCTGGAAACCCTGATCCGCCAGATGCATCGGAACCAGCGGCTGACGACCTCGCTGATCCTGCGCGCCCTCTGCATGGGCGACCTGGCGTTCTTTGAAACCGCCCTGGCGGTGCGCGCGCACGTGTCGGCGGAGAACGCGCAGGTTCTGGTGCACGATGCCGGCGGCAACGGCCTGGCCTCGCTGTATCGCAAGGCCGGGCTGCCGGACAGCCTGCTGCCCGTGTTCCGGGTCGCGATCGACGCCGTGAACAGCACCACCCTGGACGGCGGCGAACGCGACTTCGAGCGCTACCGCGCCCGCGTCATCGCCCGCATCCTGTCGCAATGCGAGGATTTTGCCCCCGACGACCTCGACTACCTGGTAAGCAAGCTGGGCGACATGCTGGCGCCCGCGTAGCGGCCGAACGGCAAGGCCAGGGGGGCCACGCACGCGCCGGTCCGTCAGCCGCCCACCCGCTCGCGTTCGTCCGTGTTCACGCCCAACTGCTTCAGCTTCCGATGCAGCGCGCTGCGTTCCATCCCCACGAACTGGGCGGTGCGGCTGATGTTGCCGCCGAACCGCAGCAACTGCGCGTGCAGGTACTTGCTTTCGAACAGATCCCGCGCCTCGCGCAGGGGCAGGCCCATCACATCCGCGCCGGGGTCGGTGGCGAGCAGCGCCGGCGCGCCGGCGGCGAGTTCCGGCGGCAGCATATCGGGGCGAATCGGATCGGCGGCGCCGCCGGGCGCCATGATCAGCAGCCAGTCGATCAGATTGCGCAACTGGCGCACGTTGCCCGGCCAGTCGTTCGCCTGCAGCGCCGTCATCGCGTCCGCCGACAGCTCGCGCACCATCATGCCGGACGCCTCGGCCGAGCGCGCCATGAAATGCCGCGCCAGCGCCGGGATGTCCTCGCGCCGCTCGCGCAACGCCGGCAGCCGTAGCGGCACCACGGCCAAGCGGTAATACAGATCCTCGCGGAACCGTCCGGCGGCGATTTCCGACGCCAGGTCGCGGTTCGTCGTTGCCAGCACCCGCACATCGACGCGCACCCGTGCCGAGCCGCCGAGCCGCTCGAACGCCTGGTCCTGCAGCACGCGTACGATCTTGCCCTGGGTTTCCGGCGGCAGGTCGGACACCTCGTCGAGCAGCAAGGTACCGCCGTGGGCGCGCTCCAGCACCCCCGCCCGGCGCGGATGCGCGAGCGGATCGGCCCCGGCCTCGATGCCGAACAGTTCCTCCTCGAACCGGGCGGGGGCGAGGGTGGCGCAGTTCAGCGCCACGAACGGGCCATCGGCGCGGCGGGAACGGGCATGGATCATCCGCGCCGCGACCTCCTTGCCGGAGCCGGCGGGCCCGTGGATCAGCACGCGCGATCCGGTCGGCGCCACCCGCTCGATCTGCGCGCGCACCGCGGCCATCACCGCGCTGGTGCCGGTGAGCTGGGTTTCCGGCCCGGCGCGCAGCCGCAGCTCGGCGTTCTCGCGCGCCAGCGTTGCCGCCTCCAGGGCGCGGCGCACGACCAGCAGCAGACGGTCGGATTCGAACGGCTTCTCGATGAAGTCGTAGGCGCCGTGCTGGATCGCCTGCACCGCCATCTCGATCGTGCCGTGGCCGGAGATCATCACCACCGGTACCTGCGGCTCCTCCCGGTGCAGGGCGGCGAGGATGCCGAGCCCGTCCAGCTTCGAGCCTTGCAGCCACACGTCCAGGATCGCGAGCGACGGGCGGCGGGCGCGGAACGCCGCCAGGGCCGCATCCGAATCGCCGGCGCCGCGGGTCTCGTAGCCTTCGTCGCGCAGCACGCCTTCGATCAGCAGGCGGATATCGGGCTCGTCGTCGACGATCAGGATGTCATGCGCCATCTTCCGTCTTCCCTCCCGTCCCGATCGGCAGGATGAGGGTCGCCACCGCGCCCGGCCCGTCGGCCCTGTCTTCCAGCAGAAGCCGCCCGCCGTGGTCTTCCATGATCTTCTTCACGATCGCGAGACCCAGCCCCGTTCCTTTCGGTTTGTGGGTCACGTACGGCTCCGCCAGCCGCGCGCGATCCTCCTGCGGCAGGCCGATGCCGTCGTCGGTGACCGACAGCCGGACCTCGTCCCCCACCACCGTGACCGCGAGCGCGATCCGGCCGTCCGTGCCGCCCTCCTCCGGCCCGCGCGGACGCATCGCCACCGCGTCGGCGGCGTTGGCGAGCAGGTTGGACAGCGCCTGGCGCAGCATCCGCCGGTCGCAGGGTGCCACCGGCCCCTGCTCGGGGATATCGGTCTGCCAGTCGATCCGCGGCCGGGCGGTCTTCTGCAGCACCAGTGCCTCGCGCGCGATGCGCCCCACGTCCTCGCGCTTGATGACCGGAGCCGGCATCCGCGCGAAGGCGGAGAACTCGTCGACCATGCGGCCGATGTCGCCGACATGGCGCACGATCGTGTCGGCGCACTGCGCGAACGTCTCCGGATCGGACGTGATCTCCCGGCCGAAGCGCCGCTTGAGCCGTTCGGCGGCAAGCTGGATCGGCGTGAGCGGGTTCTTGATCTCGTGCGCGATGCGCCGCGCCACGTCGGCCCAGGCGGCCTTGCGCTGCGCCGCCTGCAACTCGGTGATGTCGTCGAACGTCACGACGAAACCCTCCGCCCGCTCGCCCGACAGGTCGGCGCCGATACGCACGAGCAAGGTGCGCCGGCGCGCCGGCGGGCCGAGCTCGACCTCCGCCACATGCGGCCGGTCAGGGGCGGCGAGCGCGGTCGCCAGCAGCGGGGTGAATTCGGGCACCAGCTCGGCCAGGCGGTGGCCGGTGGCGGCCAGCAGGTCGATCCCGAGCAACTGGTCGGCGATCCGGTTCGGCAGCTCGATCCGCCCCTGCGGGTCGAGCCCGATCACCCCGGCCGACACGCCCGACAGCACCGCCTCGGTGAAACGCCGCCGCTCGTCGATCTGGCGGTAGGCCGCCATCAGCTCCGAACGCTGCGCGGCAAGCTGGCCGGTCATGCGGTTGAAGGCGCGCGACAGGCCGGCGATCTCGTCATCGGCCCGCTTCTCCGGCACCCGCACCGCGAGGTCGCCGCCGCGCACCCTCTCCGCCGCCTGGATCAGCCGCCCGATCGGCCGTGCGATCTGATTTGCCATCACCAGGCCGATCAGCACCGCCGCCGACAGCACGAGCAGCGCCACCATGGCGAAAATCCAGGCGAAGGCGATCTGCAGCCAGGATCGGTTGGCGTCCAGGCGTTTGTACTGGTTCACCGCCCGCTCGGTGCGCTGCATGTAGTTCAGGATCTGCGGATCGACCGGCCGGCCGACCATCATCACCAACGACGGCGTGGCATCGAGCGCCACCACCGCACGCACACCCGACCCGTGCGCGGAATCGAGCACCACCACATCCCCGTGCAGCGCCTGGGAGATCGCCCAGTGCGGCGGCGGGGTGACGCCGAGGCCGCCGAACAGCCCGGCTGAGGCCACCACCTGCTCGGACGCCGCATCGTAGATCACCGCCTCGGTCAGGCCGCGCAAGGTGGTCTGCTCGGCGAGCGCACGGGCGAAATCGCGCGGGTCGATCGCCAGCAACTGGCCGGAGCGGTTGATGTCGTTGGCCATCTCCAGCGCGACGGCACGGATGTTGTTGCGATGCTCCTCCAGGTAGCCGCGCGCCACCTGCAGCGACTCGGTGATCGCGGTGCGCACCGGGTCGTTGAACCAGGACTGGATACCGAAATGGAAGAACGCGACCGCGAAGCCGGCGACCACGATGGAGGGCGCGACGGCGACGCCGCTGTAGAGCAGCACCAGCCGCACATGCAGCCGCGCGCCGGCCGCGCCGCGCCTTCGTTCGGTCACCACCCGGGTGAGCCGCCCGGCCAGCACGAGGCCGAGCAGCAGCAGTACCCGAGAGGTTGGCCCACACCAGCCCGACGCCGACGCCGGAATGCATCGCGAAGGGCGAGCCGCGGGCGAGGATGACGAAGGTCGCAATCCCCGTGGCCACCGCCAGCACCACGAGCCCGATGGTGACCGCGCGACCGAGCAGGAAATCGGCGATATACCCCGGCCACGCGCGTACCGGCTCGCGCAGCGGGTCCCCACGCAGCGGGTCCCCACCCTGGGGTCCCTGCTGAGCCTCGTTGCCCGGTCCGGTTCCGCCGGGCGCGAGGCCGGGCGGCGGCGCGGTGGAAACCAGCGCCGCCCGGGGCGGCACCTGATTCACATCAGCCCCCGCACCACCGGAATCTCGAGGTCGCGGATCTTCTTGCGCAAGGTGTTCCGGTTCAGCCCCAGCATCGCCGCGGCCTTGATCTGGTTGCCGCGGGTCGCAGCCAGGGTCAGGCGGATCAGCGGCCGTTCGACCTCGGCAATCACCCGGTCGTAGATGTCGGACGGCCCGCTGCCGCCGTCATGCGCCGCAAGGAAGGCGCGGATGTGCCGCTCCACCGCGCGCGCCAGCGGCTCCGGACCGCCGCCGGCCGCGGCCGGCTCCGGCTCGGGGGCAGCCTCGGCCAGTTCCGCCTCGATCGCGTCGGCGCCGATCACCTCGGCCGGATGCAGCGCCGCCAACCGGCGCATCAGGTTTTCCAGCTCGCGCACGTTGCCGGGCCAGGGATGGCGCTTCAGCCGGTCGAGCGCCGCGGCGTCCAGCGACTTCGCCGCCAGCCCGTCGGCCCGCGCGCGGTCGAGGAAATGCCGCGCCAGCGGCGGAATGTCCTCCAGCCGCTCGCGCAGCGGCGGCAGGCGGATCGGCACCACGTTGAGGCGGTAGAACAAATCCTCGCGGAACAGGCCCTGGCGGATCGCCGAGCGCAGGTCGCGATGGGTGGCCGCGATGATCCGCACATTGGCCTTGATCGGCTGCCGCCCGCCGACCGAGGTGAATTCGCCCTCCTGCAACACCCGCAGCAGCCGCGTCTGCGCCTCGGGCGGCATGTCGCCGATCTCGTCGAGGAACAAGGTGCCGCCGTTGCCCTGCTCGAACCGACCCGGGGCGCGGTTGAGCGCGCCGGTGAAGGCGCCGCGCTCGTGGCCGAACAGCTCGCTCTCGATCAACTCGCGCGGAATCGCCGCCATGTTCACCGCCACGAACGGGCCGGCGCGGCGCTTGCCGTAATCATGCAGCGCACGCGCCACCAGCTCCTTGCCGGTGCCGGACTCGCCGTTGATCATCACCGTGAGGTCGGCCGTCGTGAGCCGGGCGATGGTGCGGTAGATCTCCTGCATCGCCGGGCTGCGCCCGATCAGCGGCAGGCGTTCGTCGGCGTCATGCGGCTCGGGTGCATGCTCCGGCACCACCGCCGGCGTCGCCAGCGCACGCCCCACCACGCTCAACAGTTCATCGAGGTCGAACGGCTTCGGCAAATACTCGAACGCGCCCCGCTGCGCCGCCTTCACCGCGGTAATCAAGGTGGATTGCGCACTCATGACCACGACCCGCAAATCGGGTCGCACCCGGCGAATGCGCGGAATAAGGTCCAGCCCGTTCTCGTCCGGCATCACGACGTCGGTGATCACCAGATCACCCTCGCCATCCTCCACCCAACGCCACAACGTCGCGGCATGACCCGTCGACCGCACCTGATAGCCGGCACGGCCCAACGCCTGCGTCAGCACCGTGCGGATCGAACGATCATCATCGGCAACCAGAACAGTCGGCGGTGTCATGCATGGCTCCTGGTGCCAGACAGGTGGAGGGGCGACAGGAAGCAAGCAAGGCCAGGGGGCGCTGCCCCCTGGACCCCCGCCAAGGGCTCGCCCTTGGAACCCTTCCGTTGGTTCCGTGCTGGTGGGGGGTGTCGCGGCTGGGCGTGGGGCGGCGGGGTGGCGGGGACGCCTGGCAGGGACAGGGCGCACGTGCGCCCTGTCCCTGCCGGCGTCCCCGCCACCCCGCCGCCCCACGCCCAGCCGCGACACCCCCCACCAGCACGGAACCAAGTGACGGGGTCCAGGGGACGAGTTCCCTGGCGGGGTCCAGGGGCAGAGCCCCTGGCCTTGCTTGCTTCCTGTCGCCCGCCCCGCCTCTCTGCCGTCAACATGCCGGGTCGTCCTCGGTCATGACGGGCAGGTGGAGGCGGAATTCGGTGCGGCCCGGGCGGCTGTCGACTTCGATGAGGCCGCCGTGGTCGCCGACGATCTTGGCGACCAGGGCGAGGCCGAGGCCGCTGCCGGCGGTTTTGGTGGTGACGAAGGGTTCGAACAGGTGCGGGCGGATGTCTTCGGGGATGCCGGGGCCGTTGTCGCGCACGGAGGCGTACAGCGGGAGGTCGAGCCGGCTGGTCGAGCCGGGCACGGCGAGGCGCATGCCATGCTGGAAGCCAGTGGCGAGCACGATCTCCGCGTTGGGTTGATCGGCCACCGCTTCGGCGGCGTTCTTCACCAGGTTGAGCAGCACCTGCACGAGCTGGTCGCGATTGCCCCATACGGGCGGCAGGGACGGGTCGTAGAATTCCTGGAAGCGGGTCGCGGGAGCGAAGCCGGATTGCGCCAGTTTGCGCACGTGTTCCAGCACCCGGTGGATGTTCACTGCGGTGCGCACGATCGGTTTTTCGCTGAACATCTCCATGCGGTCGACCAGGTCGCGGATGCGGTCGGCTTCCTCGCGGATCAGTACGGCGAGTTCGCGGTCGGAAGGAGCAACGGAGGCTTCCAGCAACTGCGCGGCGCCGCGGATGCCGGACAGCGGGTTCTTGACCTCGTGCGCCAGGATCGCGGCCATGCCGGTGACGCTGCGGGCGGCGCCGCGGAATGCCAATTGCCGGTCGAGCGCGCGGGCCGCCGACGCATCCTGCAGCACCAGCACCACTCCGCCCGGGTCGTCCGGCAACGGCGAGCCTTGCACGGTGATGCCGGGCTTGTGCAGGCGCGGGCTTTCGAGGGTGAGATCGTGGTCGGAGACGGTCGCCTCGTGCGTGCGCACCTGCTCCAGCAGCAGGAACAGCGGGTTGTCGAGCGGCACCAGGTCCGACAGGCGCATCTGCGCGAGATGCGCCGTGGAGACACCGAGGAACTGTTCGGCGGCATGGTTGGCGTAGCGGAAGCGGTTTTCCGCATCGAGCACCACCATCGGCACCGGCAGGGCGCCCAGCAGTCCCGCCGGATCTGGCATGGCCGGGGCGCGATCGCGGACGCGGCTGATGGCGGCGCGCAACCGGCTGGCGACAGCGCCGCTCATGGATGGACCTTCGGGTTCATGCGGCCTCCGCCGTCAGCGTATCGGCGCGCGCCGGCAGGATGCGCGCCGCGCCGGTTTCGATCAGCCGGTCGTAGAACGTGTCGATCAGCGCGCGCACGTCGGCCGGATCGCCGAGGCGGTTGACCGTGGCGCGGAACTCGGCCGAGCCGGGCAGGCCGCGCGAGTACCAGCCGAGGTGCTTGCGCGCGAGCCGCAACCCCGGATCGGTACCGAAATGGCTCTGCATCGCCGCATAATGGGCGAGCAGGATGGATTTCTGCGCCGCCAGCGGCGGTTCGGGCAGGTACTCCCCGGTGCGGAGGTAGTGCGCCACCTGGGCGGGAAACCACGGCCGGCCGTAGCAGCCGCGGCCGATCATCACCCCGTCGGCGCCGGAGCGGGCGAGCGCCTCGGCCGCGTCGTCTTCGGTGAGGATATCACCGTTGGCGATGACGGGCAGGCTGGTGGCTTGTTTCACCTGGGCGATGAAGTCCCAGTCGGCGGTGCCGGTGTAGAACTGCTGGCGGGTGCGGCCGTGCACCGTCAGCATGCGGATGCCGGCGGCCTCGGCGATGGCGGCGAGGCGCGGGGCGTTGCGGTTTGCGTGGTCCCAGCCGGTGCGCATCTTCAGGGTGACGGGCACCGGCACGGCGCGCACGGTCGCTTCCAGGATGGCGGCGGCGGCGGTCTCGTCGCGCATCAGGGCGGAGCCGGCGGACTGGCCCATGGCCACTTTCTTCACCGGGCAGCCGAAATTGATGTCGATCAGGTCGGCGCCGCGATCGACCGCGAGGCGCGCAGCCTCGGCCATCGCCTGCGGATCGCAGCCGGCGAGCTGGACGGCGCTGAGCCCGCCGGCGCCGTCGACCTCGGCCATCCGCAGGGTGGTGCGGTTTTCGCGGATCATGGCCCAGGAGGCGATCATTTCCGAGACCACCATGCCGGCGCCCTGCTGCTTGGCGAGGCGGCGGAACGGCAGGTCGGTGACGCCCGACATCGGGGCGAGGATGACCGGCGTGTCGATCCGCACGCCCGGGCCGAGCGTAATGGGCCCGAGGCACGTTCCGCCGTGCGGGATCGGTGCAGGACCGCGGGACTCGGCGGCCGAGGCTGTGGTTTGCAAACGACAGATGCCCATGATTTGGGCAGGATAGCGCCACACCGCCGCCGGGGCAATCACTCCGCGATGGTGCGAGGGTGGAATCGAACAAGGGCAGCCGCCGATGCGGACCAGGCCGTCAGACAGAAACCCGCCTTTACCGCGCTTTCACGCCTCCCCCGGCACCTTGCGCCCGGCCACTCCTGGCGCGGCGCCGTCTGGCGGAAGGAGGAAAGGGCTTGACTGTATCCACATTCATGGACATATTCCCGCTGCCATTCGAGTAGGACGAGGCCAAGCGCGCGACGAATATCGCCAAGCACGGGTTGGACTTCATCGACGCGCCGGCGCTGTTCGACGGCCGTCCCTGCGTCACCTATCCTTCCCCGCGCGCCGGCGAAACGCGCTTCGTCACGGTTGGCCGGCTCCATGGGCTGTTCGTTGCACTGGTCTGGACCGAGCGGGACGCGGCGACCCGCATCATTTCGTTCAGGAGAGCGAGACATGCAGAAGCCCGAATTTATCGTGCGTGCCTCGGCGGCCGAGCTGCGGGCGATGCGTGAGCGCGGTGAGAGCCGCACCGACTGGGACCGGGTCCGCGCGATGCCCCAGGCGGAGGTGGAGCGCCTGGCCGACGCGGAAGACGGCCCCCTGCCCGAAGGCTGGGAGGACACCGTCGAGGTCGGCCTGCCCCGCCGCAAGCAGGACGTGCACATCCGGCTGGACGCCGACGTGCTGGACTGGTTCCGTGCCGCCGGCCCCGGCTACCAGACCCGCATCAACACGGTGCTGCGTGCGTTCGTGGCGGCACGGCGCGGCGAGCGTCGGCACGCATAGTGGTCCGATGCCGGCGCCTCCGTTCGGGTACCGGCTGAATCGGCCCACCACATCAGTGGTCCGATGCCGGCGCCTCCGTTCGGGTGCCGGCTGAATCGGCCCACCACATCAGTGGTCCGATGCCGGCGCCTCCGTTCGGGTGCCGGCTGAATCGGCCCACCACATCAGTGGTCCGATGCCGACGGCCTCTTTCGGGCGTGGGCTCAGTCGGCCCACCAGATAAATGGTCCGATGCCGGCGCGCCCTTCCCTGTGTCGACATCGGACCACAACACCGGCACCGCTTTACGCGGAGGCGGCCACCTTCGCCTCGATCCGGTCCCAGATCGCCGCCTCCAGATGTCACCCCGTCGAAGCGGTCGATCTCCTGGATGCCGGTCGGCGAGGTCACGTTGATCTCGGTCAGCCAGTCGCCGATCACGTCGATGCCGACGAAGATCAGCCCCTGCTCGCGCAAGGTCGGGCCGATGCGCGGCGCAGATCTCCCGGTCGCGCGCGGTCAGCGTCGGACTTCTCCGGCCGGCCGCCGACATGCATGTTGGACCGCGCCTCGCCTGTCGGCCGGCACGCGGTTGATCGCGCCCATCGGCTCGCCGTCCACCAGGATGATGCGCTTGTCGCCGCTGCCGCACCGCCGGCTCGTAGCGCTGGAACATCAGCGGCTCGCGCGAGCGGGCGAAATGCATCTCCAGCAGCGAGGCCAGGTTCTCGTCGTCCGGCTTGATGCGGAACACGCCGGCGCCGCCGTTGCCGAACAGCGGCTTGACGATGATGTCCTTGTGCTCCACGCGGAAGGCGCGGATCGCCTCGCAGGTCCCAGGTGATCATGGTCGGCGGCATCAGCTCGGGGAAATGCGTGACCAGCAGCTTCTCCGGCGCGTTGCGCACCGCGGCCGGGTCGTTCACCACCAGCGTGCTTCGGGTGGATGTGCTCCAGCAGATGCGTCGCGGTGATATAGGCCATGTCGAACGGCGGGTCCTGGCGCATCAGCACCACGTCCATCGCGCCGAGGTCGAGCCGCTCCTCGCGCCGAACGTGTAATGCGCGCCCTGCGATCGCGCTGCACCGTCACCGGCCGGGCGCGGGCGAACAGGCGCTCCTCGCGCCGCCGCCCTGGCGCTGGCACGCCCTCGCGCAACGCCATGTGGCGCACTTCGTAGTGCCACAGCGTATGGCCGCGCGCCTGCGCCTCCAGCATCAGGGCGAAGGTCGAGTCGGCATCGATGTTGATGCTCTCGATCGGGTCCATCTGGACCGCGACGCGCAGGCTCATGTGGGCGGCTCCCAGTAAGGCCAAGGGGGCTCTGCCCCCTGGACCCCTCGCCAAGGGCTCGCCCTTGGAACCCTTCCGTTTGGTTCCGTGCGGGTGGGGGTAGCGCGGCTGGGTGGGCGGCGGTGGGGCGGCATGAGCGGCGAGCGGGTCGCTCGCCGCTCATGCCGCCCCACCGCCGCCCACCCAGCCGCGCTACCCCCACCCGCACGGAACCAAGGTGATGGGGTCCAGGGGACGAGTTCCCTGGCGGGGGTCCAGGGGGCAGAGCCCCCTGGTCTTAATGCGCGATCGCCTCCAAAGCGAGGCCGCGCGTTGCGGGACCGAACCCGCCGATCACGACGACCACCACCGCCATGGCGAAGGCGATGAAGCCGAACACGGCGCCGACGCCACCGACGCCGAGGAAGATGCCGATGGCCAGTCCCGACAGGGCGGCCGACAGCCGGCTCCAGGAATAGACGAACCCTACGGCGCGGGCGCGGATGCGGGTGGGGAACACCTCGGCCTGGTAGTTGTGGAACGAGTAGGAGAGCCAGTTGTTCGACAGGGTGATCAGCACGCCGAGCACGATTAGCGTCGTGGTTCCGCTCTGGTGCGCGAACAGCAGCCCGAACGTGCCGATGCAGATGGCTGCGCAGACGATCTGCCATTTCCGTTCCATCTGGTCGGCGACCAGCATGCCGAGCAGCGGGCCGAACGGGTTGGCGATGGCGATGATGAAGGCGTATTCCAGGCTGGTGGTGACGTGGATGCCTTTGGCGATCAGCAGGGTGGGCACCCAGGCGGCGAAGCCGTAGTAGCCGAAGGTCTGGAAGAAGTTGAAGATCGACAGCACGATGGCCCGCTTGGCGTAGGGCGGCTGCCAGATTTCGGCGAAGGTGCCCTCGCCTTCCTCCTCGATCGGCAGGCCGGGCGGCGGCAGGGCGCCGACTTCCGCGATGGCCTTGGTTTCGATGTTGACGATGATCGCCTCGGCTTCCGCCATGCGGCCGTGGCGGGCGAGCCAGCGCGGGCTTTCCGGCAGGCCGCGCCGCAGCCACCAGATGAAGATCGCGCCGATCGCGCCGATCACCACCACCCAGCGCCAGTTCTCCGGTCCGAACATGAAGGCGAGGAACGCCACCACCGGGACGGCGCAGAAACTGACAAATTGGCTGTAGGCGAAGGCCCGGCCGCGTTCGTGCCGGGGGATCAGCTCGGAGATGTAGGTATCGATCGTGACCAGTTCCACCCCGATGCCGATGCCGGCGATGAAGCGCCACAGATCGATGCCGAAGCCCGAGGTCTGGAACGCCATGACCAGGGTCGCCGCCGAGTACCAGAGCAAGGAGAAGGTGAAGATGGTGCGCCGCCCGAAGGCGTCGGCCACCCAGCCGAAGATGAGCGTGCCCACCCACAGGCCGGCGAACAGCGCGAACACGAAGGTCCCCGGTCCGGCGACCTTCAGCGGCGCGAGCAGGGCGAAGGCGCCGAGCGATTCGGGCGTGAACATCCCGGCCTTGGCGAGGCCGGGGATGATGTAGGCGGTCAGGAACAGGTCGTACAGCTCGAAGCAGGCGCCGAGCGAAATCAAGGTAATCAGCCGCCAGACGAACCGGTTCGTCGGCAGGCGGTCGAGGCGGGCGGCGAATTCCGCCGCCGAAGTGCTGGCCATTCTTGCGTCCTCCCAGGTGGCTTTTCGCCGGCACTGTGCCGGTCGTTGCAGCCATGCAGGACCGGGCGGACGCCGGCGTCAAGACCCCGGCGGCCGGCGGCCAGGGCAATGGCGCGAACGACCGGCATGTCCCTCTCCTGCAATGCGGGCTTGGGCCGCGAAGCGGACCAAGGTCGCCGTGCGCAGCACGGTGGGTGACGGTGTGACGCACGGGGCCCTCCCCCCGGGGTCGTTCAGGTCCCGAGGTCCATCTCGCTTCTGGCGCGATTGGAGAGTTCGTGCAGAACCGGCAACGGCGCGCCGGCGACGAGGCTGAAGCCGAGGCCGTTGCGGGCCCAGGCGAAGCCGGTCGCGTCCTTGCCGTGCATCGGGCGCATCGCGGCATTCATGTCGCGCTTCTGCATCGGCCGCACGAACAAGGTGATGCGTTGGCCCTCGACATTCTCGTAAAGAAACATGCAGGCTGGTCCATCCTGCGTCGCGAGCATGCGTCCGCCCATCAGCCGGTACCCCGCCGCCGAGAGATCGGGCGGCGACACCGGGCGGCCGAGCCGGCGCGTCACCCACCGCACCAGTTGCGCCTTCTGGCCGGCGCCGAACTCGACCGGGTGCATGGGGTCGGTCGCGAACACCCGGTAGGCCGCCGCGGCCTCCAGCCCCACCGCGGCAAGTCCGGTCGACGCGCGCGGCCCGCGGGCCATCCATCCCGACCCGGAGCCGATCGCGAACGCGAGCACGACACCGGCGGCGATCCGCCAGAGCCCGAAGCGCCGCGCCAGCCGCGCTTCGACCAGCCGCGCATCGACCATGCGGGCGAGATTGAGCGCGGCGGGGACCGGCTCCTGGAGCTTCCAGGCCAGCGCGTCGCGCAGCGCCTGATCGCCGCCCTGCCATCCGGCGATCCGTGCCGCGGCGTCCGGGTGGTCGGCGAGATAGCGCTCGACCGTCGCACGGCGCTCGGCATCGAGCTGCCCATCCACATAGGCATGGAGGTCGTCCTCGCCGATCGGGCACCCCTCGTTGGTCATTTCACTCTCCGCAACTGAGGCCGTTCCCGCCCCTCCACCAGATCCCGCAGCTTGTCCCTGGCCCGGCTCAACCGCGACATGACGGTTCCGATCGGAATGCCGAGCATGCGTGCGACTTCGTCATATTGGAAGCCTTCTACCGCAACCAGCAGAATGACCCGGCGCTGATCCTCCGGCAGTTGCGCGAGGCCGCGCAGTGCGAGCCGCATCTCCGTGCTGGCCGGCTGGGATGGGGGCATGGCCAGCTCCGCTTCGACATCGCTGGCGGCCACCTCCGGGCGGTGTTTCATTCGTCGCCAGCGGCTGACGTAGAGATTGTGCATGATCGCAAACAGCCACGGACGCAGGTCGCCTTCGGCCCGCACGGTCTCGATCCGGTCGAGCGCGCGGACCAGGCAGTCCTGCACCAGATCGTCCGCGTCGCTCGACTGGCGCAGCAGGCTCCAGGCGTAGCGGCGCAGGGAGGGGATGTTCTCCTCCAGTTTCGACAGCATCGACATGCCCGAGCACCCAGGTTGTGCGGCGGCCCTGCCCGGGCCATGCCAGAGAGACGCCCGAGGACCACATTTATTCCCGCCCCGGTCCTCCCATCCTGGCCGCGCGGCCAGGCGCGGTGCCGGCGCCGCCCCGTGTGCCCGGATTGTCCGCCGCGCGGGGGGCACGACCGGGCCGCCCGCCTGACCGGCACCGTCGGAAACCGGAGCACGCCCGGCCGGCAGGCGCGGCGGTCACGGTGCCGTGATCGGCAACGACGGGGAATAATCCCCCGACGCCTTCGTCTGTCAGCCGAGGCACGGCAGCAACGCCGTGACCCCAGGCCGGTCCCACGCGGCCACGCGGCCCACGGACCCAAACGGATGGAGATGACGATGAAGACGTTCCTCGCTGCATTCCTGATGCTCGGACTGCTGGTATCGGCCGGCGCGACGGTGGCGTCCGCCGCGCAGCCGCCGCAGTCGCACGATTACATCGCCGCCGGCGGCAACGGCTGAAACCACCAGTGTCCTGCCCCTTACCTTCGCTGCCCTTCGCAGCGAAGGTAAGGGATCGGCGGGCCACTGAAAAATAAGGAGCTGATGCGCCGATCCCGACCGCCGACGAGGGGAACATGAGTCGGGATCGACACACCAGCCGGACCGCCGCGCGTTTTCGTGATGGAATAATCGTCGCGCCGCAGCGTCTCACCGCCCGTCAGCAACGAACGAACGGAGCCACGATGTCCCGCCTTCTCGCGCTTGCCCTCGCGGCCGGCACCGCCCTCGCGTCCACCGCCGCCCTCGCCGCGCCGGTCCCCGAACGCATTCGGGGCACGGTGGCCTCCATCAGCGGCGACACGCTCACCGTGCACACGATGTCGGGCGCGAACGTGCCCGTCATTCTCACCAGCAAGACCGGCTACCGCGAGGTGGTGAAGTCGAACCTCGATCGCGTCGCACCCGGCAGCTACATCGGCACCGCAACGAAGACGATCGGCGACGAGCTGGTGGCGCTCGAGGTGGTGGTCTTCCCGCCCTCGATGAACGGTGTGGGCGAGGGCCACTACGGCTGGGACCGCATCCCGGACACGACGCTCGCCGGCGGCGGCGTCACGGCCAGCACGATGACCAACGGCACGGTCAGCACGGCGGCGCCGGTGGGCGGGGAGACGACGGTCAACAGCACGATGACCAACGGCACGGTCACGAGCGCCGGTCAGTCGGGCGGCGCGAAGCAGATCACCGTGACCTACAAGGGCGGCAAGCAGACCATCATCGTGCCGCCGACTGCGCCGATCGTGACGTTCAAGCCGGGAAGCAAGTCCGACGTGACCCCGAGCGCTTCCGTCTTCATCGCCGCTGTCCGCCAGGACGGCAAGGTGACGGCAAACGCGGTCAACGTCGGCATCGACGGCGTCAAGCCGCCGATGTGAAGCCGCCGGCGCGCCGGCGGCGGCAATCCCCCCTGCTGTCGGCACGCCGCCATCGTCCAGGCCATCGGTCCACTCTGCCGGCGCACCGGCGGGGCCGGGGAAGGCCCTGCCCACGCCGCCCGGGGAACGGAGACACACGTTGTATCCACATCACAGCCATGTCCGCCCCGCCCATCCGCTGCCGGTCCGGATCATGCACTGGATCGGCGCGAGCGCGGTCATCTGCATGATCCTGAGTGGCTGGGCGATCTACGACGCCTCGCCCAGCCTGCCGTTCACGTTCCCCCGCTGGATGACCCTGGGCGGCTGGCTCGCCGGCGGCATCGCCTGGCATCTCAGCGCCATGTGGGTGCTGTTCGCCGACGGGCTCGCCTATCTCGCCTATGGGACCGTGTCGGGTCATTTCCGCCGCGACCTTCGCCCCGTCGGGCCGCGGTCGGTGCTGGCCGACCTCGGCGCGGCGGTCCGCTTCCGGCTCGGCCACCGGCTCGGCCACTACAATGCCGTGCAGCGGCTGCTCTATTCGGGCGTGATCGTCGTGATCTGCCTGTCGGTCGTCACCGGCCTCGCGATCTGGAAACCGGTGCAGCTTGGCTGGCTCACCGGGCTGTTCGGCGGCTATCCGATCGCGCGCGGCATCCACCTCGCCATGATGGGGCTGATCGTCGGCTTCCTGCTCATCCACCTGGCGCTGGTGGCGCTGTTCCCTCGCACCCTGGTCGCGATGGTCGCGCCGCTCCCGGCGGAGCCGACGACATCCGCGGCGGAGCACGGACGATGATCCGCCGCCGCCCCGCCGTCACCGCCGGCGATCTCGCCCCGGAGTTGGCGCAGCTCCGCCGCCGGGGTTTCCTGACGCGCGGCCTTTCGCTGGGCAGCCTCGCCCTGCTCACCGGCTGCGATCTCTCCACCCATTCCGGCGTGGATGCCGCGCTCTGGGCGATGCTGCGGTTCAACGACCGGGTGCAGGCGGCGCTGTTCAGCCGCACGCGGCTGGCGGAGACCTATCCGGCCAGCGCCATCACGAAGCCGTTCCGCTTCAACGCCTATTACCCGGAATGGCAGGTCCGCACGGTGCCTACCCACTGGCGCCTGGAGATCGCGGGCCGGGTGGCCGACACGGCGCCCTGGACGCTCGACAAGCTGCTCGCGCTGCCGCAGGAGGCGCAGATCACGCGCCATATCTGCATCGAGGGCTGGAGCCAGATCGGCGCCTGGAGCGGCGTGCCGCTGCACGTGTTCCTCCGACGGATCGGTGCCGATCTGCGTGCCCGCTACGTCGCGTTCAAATGCTTCGACGGCTACGCGACCAGCCTCGACATGGCGAGCGCCCTGCACCCGCAGACGATCCTGGCGGTGGATTTCGAGGGGGCGCCGCTGGCTCCGGAATGGGGGGCGCCGCTCCGGCTGCGCATCCCGACCAAGCTCGGGTTCAAGAGTGCGAAGAACCTGCAGGCGATCGAGGTGACCAACACCTATCCCGGCGGCTACTGGGAAAACCAGGGCTACAACTGGTTTTCCGGATCCTGACCGGAGCGGCGATCAGGCGATCCGCTCCCACAGCCCCGTCTCCTCGTCCAGCCGGTCCTGTTCCAGCCCGCGGAAATCGCCGCGCGAGACGACGCCGATCACCACGCCGTCGCGCACCACCGGCACGTGGCGGAAGCCGCCGTCGTGCATCAGCCGCAGCGCCTCGATCGCGGTGCAGCCGGGCGGCAGGGTGTGCGGGTGCCTTGTCATCACATGGCGCAGCGGCGTGCCGGCCGGATCCCGTGCGCGGGCCAGCATGTGCACCGCATCGCGCCCGGTGAAGATGCCGAGCAGCCCGCCCTTCGGATCCGTCACCAGCACCGCGCCGACCCCGCGCGCATGCATCTGCCGACAGGCCTCCTGGACCGTCGCCTCCGGCGCCAGGGTGAGCGGCACCTGGTTGCGCAGGATTTCCGACATCGGACGATTGGTCATGGCAGTTCCTCCGGCAGCCGTTGGCGGCAGCCTGTCACGCCATGGTCATACACGGATTGATCGAGATCAACCGAACCCCACGCCCGGCCGCGCCGCCGCCCGCCCGCGGGCCAGCGCCAGCGCGACGTCGATCGCCTCGATCAGGCTGTCCTCGTTGGCGACCCCCGAGCCTGCGATGTCGAACGCCGTGCCGTGATCGACCGAGGTGCGGATCACCGGCAGCCCCAGGGTGATGTTCACCCCCGACAACGCGCGCCAGGTTCCGGTGGCGGGATCGATGTCGAAGCCGAGCAGCTTCACCGGGATGTGCCCCTGGTCGTGGTACATCGCCACCACGGCGTCGAACTGCCCGCCGCGCAGCTTCACGAACACCGTATCGCCCGGCACCGGGCCGGTGACGTCGAGCCCCTCGGCGCGGCAGGCTGCCACCACCGGGACGGTCACCTCGTCGTCCTGGCGGCCGAACAGCCCCCCCTCCCCCGCATGCGGGTTGAGCGCCGCGACCGCCAGCCGCGGCGCCGCCACCCCGAGGTCGCGCACCGCCGCCATTGTCAGGTCGATGGTCCGCCGCAGCCGTTCGGGCGTGACGAGACGCGGCACGTCGGCGAGCGCCACATGCGTCGTGACATGACCCACCCGCATGGTGCCGTGCGCCAGCAGCATCACCGAGCTCTTCGCCCCGGTCAGCGCCGCCAGCATGTCCGTGTGGCCGGCGTAGTGGTAGCCGGCGAGGTTCAGCGCCGCCTTGTTGAGCGGCGCCGTTACGATCGCCGCCACCACGCCCTCCCGCGCCAGCGCCACCGCCCGTTCCACAGCGAGATAGGCGAACCGCCCGGCCTCGGCCGCGATCGCCCCCAGCGGCACCGGCGCCTGCTCCGCCCCGGCGGCAAGGAACGCCAGCGCGGGCCCTCCCGCCCCCGGCACACTGTCGGGGAACGCCAGCCGCTCCCCCAGGATCCCCCGCGCCCGCTCGAGCGCGGAGCGATGGCCGATCACCAGCAGCCGCATCTCCCCCGCCGCCAGCCGCGGCGCCAGGCGCGCGGCGGCCTTGACGATGATCTCGGGCCCCACCCCGGCAGGATCGCCCATCGTGACGGCGAGGCATGGAACGTGGTCGGTCATCAGCGGTCTCCCTCGCGCCGCGGGGCCAGCAGACGAGCCAGCCAGGTGGACTCCCCGAAAGCGCCGGACTTCGATAGCACGCGCAGCCCGTGCCACCGACCCCCGCGCATCAGCGACGCCGGCACGCCCGGCGCCAGGGCGCCGTCAACCTCCAGCATCGTCGCGCCGAGCGCATCGCAAACGGCGCGCAGCGTCTCCCCGCCCGAGACCATCAAGGTGCCCGGCCGGTCCAGCCCGGCAAGCAGCCGGCCGAAACTGCTCGCGATATGCCCCGCCGCCACCCCGCGCGAAGCCCCCGGCGGCACCACTACCGCCACCGCCGCATGACCCTGCGCATGACCCTGCGCCAGCCGCCGCGCGATCGGCGCCGCTTCCTCCGCCCCCCCGGACGTGATGCGGTGCACCTGCTTCCACGCGGTCGATAATTGCGCCACCGAAACCGGATGATCGGAGCCGATCAGCGCCAGCACCGGCCCCGGCAAACCCGGCACCGGTACCGCCGTCCGCCCGGCCAGCGCCGCCGCCAGCCCTGCCGTCCCGCACCACAACACCCGCCCCGGCAATACCCGCGCCTCGGCCACCACCGCATCCAGCTCGGCGTCGGTCTCGGCATCCCACAGGCTGACCCCAGGCGGCGCCGGCTCGCCCGGCCGACACAGCCGCACACCAATCCCCCAGTCCGCCAACGCCGCCGGCAAATCGACGCCCACGTCGCGCCACGCCCCCGCCTCCGCCCGGAACTGACGACCGCCTGCCGTTACCCGCCCCTGCGCGGGGAACGCCGGCGCAATCACGCAATGATCGAACCAGCGCAGGCACGCCGCCAGTTCCGCCGCCACATACCCGCGCAACAAACTGTCGATCTTGCGAAACGCCGGCTCCGCCCCCTCCAACACCACACAAAGCCGCGCCATCACCGCGCGCGCCCCCTCCTCCGACATCCCCCGCGTCCCGGCATCCACCGCGGCCGGCCACGGCAACGCCACCGGCGGCTTCCACACCGTCGGTACCGGCCCCACCGCCCCCACAAAACACGCCGCCGTATCCAACGCCCCGGTGAGATCGTCCGCCAACACCCGGAGCGCCGTCATGGGGCAGAGAGCCGGGACGGTGGGTCAGCAAGCAAGGCCAGGGGCTCTGCCCCCCATGGGCCCTTGGGACCCCGCCAAGGGCTCGCCCTTGAAACCCTTCCGTTGGTTCCGTGCCGATGGGGGGTGTCGCGGCTGGGCTTGGGGCGGCGGGGCGGCGGGGGCGCGGGCAGGGACAGGGCGCCTCTGCGCCCTGTCCCTGCCTGGCGCCCCCGCCGCCCCGCCGCCCCAAGCCCAGCCGCGACACCCCCCATCGGCACGGAACCAGGTGATGGGGTCCAGGGGACGAGTCCCCTGGCGGGAGTCCACGGGGCAGAGCCCCCTGGCCTTTCTTCCTGACCCATCGCCCAACCCCTCCGCCCCATCACGCGACCCGGTGGAGCAGCGGGGCGCCGGTAGCGAGGCGGCGGCAGTTTTCGGTGGCGAGGGCGAGGCTGCGGGCGAAGGTTCCGGTGGTGAGCCAGGCGACGTGGGGGGTGAGGACCGTGTTCGGCAGGGTGAGCAGGGGATTGGTTGGGGTTGGGGGTTCGGGGTCGAACACGTCGAGGCCGGCGGCGGCGAGGTGACCGGTGCGGAGCGCGGTGGCGAGGGCGGTTTGGTCGACCAGGCCGCCGCGGGCGGTATTGATGAGGATGGCGTCTTTGCGCATGCGGGCGAGTCGGGGGGCGTCGATCAGGCCGGTGGTTTCCGGGGTCAGCGGCAGGTGGAGGCTGACGATGTCGGCTTCACCGAGCAGGGCATCGAGCGGGCGGAAGCTGGCGGACGCATCGGCGTGCGGGGTTCTGGCGGTGTAGAGCAGCGGACAGCCGAGCGCGGTCAGAATCGGCGCGAGCAGGCGGGGGATGGCGCCGAAACCGACCAGGCCGACGGTGCGCCCGCCGAGTTCGCCGATGCCGTCGAGTTCCGCGGGATCGAGGGCGAAGCCCTGGCCGGCGCGGGTGGCGGCATCGAGCCGCGGCAGCCGGCGCAGGGTGGCGAGCATCAGCGCCAGGGTGAGTTCGGCGACGGCGCGGGCGTTGGTGCCTGGCAGGTTGCAGACCGGGATGCCGCGGGCGCGGGCGGCGCCGAGGTCGATGGTGTTCACCCCGGTGCCGATTTTCTGGATCAGCCGCAGCTTGGGCGCGGCGGCGATCAGCGCGGCGGTGGCGGGGGCGAGCACGTGCCAGAGCACGTCGGCGGTGGGCAGGAGCGCGGCCAGGCGGGTCGTGTCGGCATCGGCGCAGACGGTGATGGCGAGGTCCTCGCCGGCGCAGGCGGCAAGCCGAGCCTGCAGGTCGGGGCCGGCGGCGGCGTGGAAGACGACGTTCAGCCGGTGGCCTGCCGGCACGGCTACGCCTTCCCCGCCGGGTCGGCCCGGGGCGGCGTGCGCCCGAGCGCGGCGGCGCCGGCGAAGCGGGCGCGCGATCCGAGGGCTTCCTCGATGCGCAGCGCCTCGTTCCATTTCGCCATCCGCTCGCTACGGGCGAAGCTGCCGACCTTGAGCTGGCCGACGCCCCAGCCGACCGCCAGGTGGACGATGGTGGTGTCCTCCGTCTCCCCCGAGCGGGCGGAGACGATGCCGGCGAACCCCGCGTCCTGCGCTGCGTCCCAGGCGGCGAGGGTTTCCGTGAGCGTGCCGCGCTGGTTCGGCTTCAGCAGCACGGTGTTGGCCGCACCGGCGGCGGCGGCGGCCTCCACTCGGGCGGCGTCGGAGACCAGGAAATCGTCGCCCACCACCTGCATGCGCCCGCCGAGCTCGGCGGTGAAGGCGGCGAAGCCTTCGGGGTCGTCCTCGGCCAGCGGGTCCTCGATGGAGACGATCGGGTAGGCGGCGACCCAGCCGGCGAGCAGGCGGATCATGCCGTCGGTGTCGATCTCGCGATTTTCCAGCCCGAGCCGGTAGCGCCCGCCGCGGCCGAAATCCGACGCGGCGACGTCGAGTGCGATCGCCACCTGGGCGCCGGGGGCGAAGCCGGCGCGTTCGATGGCGCGGACCAGGGTTTCCAGCGCCTCCTCGTTGGCGGCGAAATCGGGCCACCAGCCGCCCTCGTCGGCGACGCCGGCGGAACGGCCCGCGTCCTTCATCAGCCCGCCGGCGGCGCGATAGACTTCGGCGGTCCAGTCCAGCGCCTCGGCGAAGGAGCGGGCGGCGGGACAGACGACCAGGAAGTCCTGGATATCGACCCGCCGGCCGGCATGTGCGCCGCCGCCGAAAATCTGGATCTGCGGCAGCGGCAGGGTGACCGCGTCGCGCCCGCCGAGGTAGCGGTACAGCGGCTCCCCGGCAGCACCCGCCGCGGCATGCGCGACGGCCATGGAGACGGCGGTCATGGCGTTGGCGCCGAGGCGGGAGCGGGTCGGCGTGCCGTCGAGTGCGATCAGCACCGCGTCCACCGCCGCCTGGTCGGCGGCGTCGCGGCCGACCAGGGCGCGGGCGATGTCGGTGTTCAGCCGTTGCCAGCGCCCTGGTGACGTCGTAGCCGCCGAACGCGGCGCCGCCGTCGCGCAGGTCGAGCGCCTCGCCCGAGCCGGTGGAGGCGCCGGCGGGCGCCATGGCGCGCCCGACGGCGCCGCCTTCCAGCAGCACGTCGGCTTCGACCGTCGGCCGGCCGCGGCTGTCCCAGACCCGGCGGCCGTGGAGGAAGGCGATGGCGGTGTCGGTCATCCGGTGCCTCGTTCGGGTAGGGTAGCCGGTTCGGAGTGGACGGAAGGAATGGGGCGGGCCAGTCCGGCAGTCCCCAACTCGTTGGCCCCCAGTTCGGCCGCCCAGGCGTCTCGCACGATCGCGAGCCGGTCGGGGGGTGCGCCGAGCAGGGCGCGGGCGACCCGGCGCACCCGGTCCTTGTCGGTCTCGGCGGTGATGTACTCCACCGGCGACTTGCCATCCACCCGGGCGAGGAACAATCCCGCCAGCAGCGGCGCCGCCCGGGCTTCCAGCGCCGCCGCCGGCTCCCAGTCGACGCCGGCGCGGTAGGCGGCGGCCAGCGCATCGAAGCAGGCGAGGAAGCCGGCGGTCGCCGACGGCGTCCACAGGCATTTCAGCAGCAGATGGTTGAGGCAGAAGGCGAGGTCGAAGGCCGGATCGCCCCACCAGGCGCATTCCGCATCGAGGAACATCGGGCCGGATCCGGCCTCACTGGGGCCGGCGAGGATGTTCTTCGGGCTGACGTCGCCGTGCACCAGGGCGCGGTGCGTGGCGGCGGTGGTGGCGGCGATCGCGCGCAGGACGGCCGCGCGGTCGGGATGGGCGCGGGCGGTGGCGAGCAGGTAGGGCTCCAGCCGGATGGCGTGGAAGATGGCGTCGGTGGGGAAGCGGGCGGCCGTGGCCGGGTCGGCGGCGGTGGCGGCATGGATCGCGGCGATGGCGGCCCCGACCGCGGCGGCGAAGCCAGGGTTGGCGTGGCCGGCGTGGAGCTGGTCCTTCCACAGCGGATGGTCGGCTTCAGAAAGGTATTCCATGGCGAGCGCGCCGGTCGCCTCGTCCTGGCCGAGCAGGCGTGGCGCGCTGCCGGGGCGGGCGGCGTTGGCGGCCTGCATCCAGCGCGCCTCGTAGCGGTTGCGCTCGATCGGCGCCTGCCAGTCCGCGGCGACGCGCAGCTGGGCGAGCGCGCGCTTGACGCAGACCGCGCCGGCGGGGAGGTCGAAGCGCCAGATGTCGGACGACACGCCGCCCGTCAGGCGCCTGGCCGGCGGGACGGGCGCGTCGGGGGGTAGAAGGCCCATGCGGGCCAGGGCGGCAAGGAGGTCCTGGGGGGGCCGGTCGGGGGACATGGCGGCAGGCTAGCACGGGGGCGGACGATGGGCGCGGGGGCAGTGGGAGGGGCACGATCGGCCGTCGCGGCGTCGTGGGACGCCCGCAAGGGCACACAACGGCCCTCCTGGAGGGGTGCCGGAGGGGCGAAGGAGACACCCTTCGCATGAATTTTTCATTTACCGTCGTCGCGCCGGCCGCCGGTGCGTCCCGGGCGGCGATCGCCCCATACCCGGAATGACGGGAGGGCGGCTCGCCTGCCGGCTGCAAGCCTGCTATCCCGCCATGCCCGTCGGCCCCGCCACGGGTGAGCGTCGCGACGGCCGGTTCCGGAGGTTCGCGGCCGCTTTCGGATGTTGCAGAAGTGAGTCGAGGATGTCACCCGCCGCGGGATTTGTTTTCGCGCTTTGCATCGTGACCAGCGGTGTTTGCACCTGGCTGCTGGCAGCGCGCGTACCGGCGCACCCGCGCCCGGGTGCTGTTCTGGAGCGCCCTCTGCTTCCTGCTGCTGACCGCGAACAACCTGCTCGTATTCGTCGATGTCATCATGCTGCCGCGGGTTGACCTCAGCCTGCTGAGGTTCGTCATGTCGCTCCTCGCGACTGGCGTGCTGATCTACGGCTTCGTGTGGGACCTGTAGGCGGGAGCCGGCCATGCTGCGTCCGTTCCTTTCCGGCATGATCACCATGGGGTTCGTGGTCGGAGCCCTGTTCTTTGCGCGATTCTGGGCGCGGGCGCGCGATCTGCTGTTCCTGGCATTCTGTGCGGCCTTCCTGCTGCTGGCGCTCAACCAGGCGCTGCTGACCCTGAGCGAGGTACCGAGCGAGGAGCAGAGCGCGCTCTATCTGCTGCGGCTGGCGGCCTTCGTCTTCATTGCGCTGGCCGTCGCGCTCAAGAACCTGGCGCCCCGGCGCGACGGCTGACGGCGGGGCCGATGCCGGTTCCCGACCCGACGGCCCGCGTGCGGGAAGCCGCCGTCAGCGCGGCAGCGCGACCGTCACCCAGGCGTCGCCCGGCTGCAGCGACGTGGCAAACGCTCTGCTTGCGGCAAGAATGTCGCCGAGCTGTTCGCCTTCCGCCGCGGTCCGGCACGGCACCGTCCGGTTCTGCGCGTCATGGCGCACGAGGCAGAACTCCGCTGTCGCGAGCGCACCGTTGTCGAAGCCGATCCGCGCCATCATGCCCACCCAGTCGCCGTGAGCGCGCCCGCCGTGGCCGGTGTGGAACGAAAAACTGCCGAGCCCGTAGAAGATCGGCTTGCCGCGATAGACCTCCACCGGCAGGGCGACATGCGGGCCGTGGCCGATCACCACATCCGCTCCGGCGTCGATGGCGGCATGGGCCGCTTCGGTCATGTATTCCAGCACGTCCTTGCCGAGGCCCCAGTGGCAGGACGCGACCACCACGTCCGCTTCCGCACGCAGCGCGTGACGGCGTCGGTCACGCGGCGCAGACGAGTCGGGATCGGCCCAGGTGCGCACGATCGGCGGCAGGCCGGGGCGATTGAGCGGCGGGATTTCCGGCCGCGTCTTGTGCATCGGCACCTGCCAGGCGGTGTGGGCGCGCATGACCGCGATCCCCGGCGTCTCCGGGCCCGCCTCGTGGTTGGTCGGCCAATAGACCGCGCTGCGTTGCAGGAATCCGAAGCGCAGGCCGCCGCGTGCCACGATCGCCGGCGCGCCGGCCGCCGCGGCGTCCGCCCCGGCCCCGGTATGCGGCGATGCCGAGCGCATCGAGCTTTGCGACCGAGGCGAGGATCGCCGCCTCGCCGTAGTTCACGTTGTTGGCGATGCCGACGGCAGCGAAGCCGGCCGCGCGCAAGGCGGCCCCGGCCGGGCCGGGGGCCGCGAAGAACCCTTCGTTATGGAACGAATGGCCGCCGGGCGGGTCGTACAGGCAGCATTCCAGGTTGCCGAACACCGTATCGGCGCCGGCGAAGACGTCGCGCACCTGCGCGAACGGCACGGCGGGATCGTTCACGTTCAGCAGGTTGACATCGCCCGTCAGGATCAGGGTGTTTGCCATCGTCGCCTCCCCGGGGGCGACGGTTTGACAATGCCGGCCGCCGCGCCTTGTCTGCATGCCAAGAAAATTCGGCCGACGCCAGGGCGGGGACCGCCGCGCGCAGGCGGCCGGACACGAAAGGGGAACGACGGCATGCCGCTGACTGCCCTGGTCTGCGACCGCCTGGCCGGCATCGGCTTCGACCAACTCGGTGACGCCGCCCGGACGGCAGCACGGCGGCTGGTGGCCGACGGTCTCGCCATCGCGATCGCCGGCACCACCGAACCGGCGATCGGCCTGCTGTCCGCGCATGAACGCGAGCAGGGCTCCGCCCCGGTCTGTACCGCGCTCGGCCAGGCGTTCCTCCTGGGCCCGGTGGCGGCAGCACGGCTCAACGGCGCGGCGATGCACGTGCTCGACTACGAACCGATGTGGAGCCCGGCGACGCACGCACTGTCCACCACCCTGCCGGCGATCCTGGCGCTGGCCGAAACGCGCGCGGTAAGCGGGCGCGAGGTTCTGACGGCGCTGGTGAAGGGGATCGAGATCCAGGGCTGGCTGCGCGAGGCGTCCGGCCAGTACGAGGCGCGCAACCACGCCTTCCATCCGCCCGGCGTGGTGGGGCCGATCGGCGCGGCGGTCGCGGCGGGGCATCTGCTGGGGCTCGACCGCGAACGGATGGCCTATGCGATCGGCATCGCCGCCTCGCGCTCCGGGAGTCTCCTCGCCAATGCCGGAACCATGACGAAATCGACCCATTGCGGCAACGCCTGCGCCGCCGGGCTGGACGCGGCGCTGCTGGCGGCGCGCGGGTTCACCGCCGATCCGACGATCCTGGAATCGCCGCGCGGCTTCGGCGCCGCATTCTCGCCGGGAACGTTCCAGCCGGAGCTGCTGGAGCGGATCGGGCCGCCATTCCGCATCGTCGTGCCCGGCTACGCGCTCAAGATGTTCCCGAGCCAGTTCGGCACCCATTTCGGCATCACCGCCGCGCTGGAGCTGCGCGGGCGGATCGGCGATCCAGCCCGCATCCACGCCGTGACCCTGACCGCGCCGGAGATGCCCTACGTGAACCGCCCGGCGCCTTCGAGCGGGCTGGCCGGCAAGTTCTCCCTGCAATACACGGTCGCGGCGGCGCTGCTGGACGGGGCGGTGACGATCCGCACCTTCACCGATGCGCGCCTGCGTGCGCCCGACATGCAGGCGATGCTGGCGAAGGTCGCGGTGCGGACGGACATGGAGATCCCCGCCCGGTTCGAACGGATGCACGTGCTGCTGGACGCCGAGCTGGCGGACGGGTCGCACGTCGGGACCCGCTGCGACGGGCCGCGCGGGCACTGGTCCGCAGCACCGGTGCCGGATGCCGATCATCGGCGCAAGCTGGAAGATTGCCTGGCGATGAAGATGGAGCCGGCCCGCGCGGCGCGGCTGCTGGAGCAGGCGGCGGCGATCGAAACCCTGGATGCCGCGGGCGTGCGGGACCTGATCGGCGCCGCCGGCTGCTTTCCGGAGGCCGCGCCGTGACGGAGACCGCACCGTGACGGAGACCGCACCGTGACCCTGGCCACCGAGCTCGGCGCACGCATCCAGGCGATCGGGTTCGCGTCCCTGCCCGCCGCGGCCGTGCACTGGGCGAAGATCGGCATCCTCGATACCGTGGGCGTGACCCTGGCGGGCGCGTCCGAACCCTGTGCACGCATTGCCGCGCGCGTCGCGGGCGCCGGCACCGGACCGGCGCTGGTGTTCGGCACGCGCACCGGCGCGGCGCCGGCGGATGCGGCGCTCATCAACGGCACGGCGGCGCACGCGCTCGATTTCGACGATTGCTCCAACACCCTGGGCGGGCATCCCTCGGCGCCGATGCTGCCGGCGCTGTTCGCGCTGGCCGAGGGCCGGGCCGTGTCCGGCGCCGATTTCATCGCCGCCTATGTCGCCGGGTTCGAGACGGAAACGCGGATCGCGCGCGCGGTCAATTTCCATCATTACGAGAAGGGCTGGCACCCGACCGCGACGCTCGGCACCTTCGGCGCCGCGGCCGCCTGCGCGCACCTGCTGCGCCTGAGCCCGGAGCAGACCGCGACCGCGCTTGCCATCGCCGCGTCGTTCGCCTCCGGCATCAAGGCCAATTTCGGCACCATGACGAAGCCGCTGCACGTCGGCCACTGCGCGCGCAACGGGCTGACCGCGACGCTGCTGGCCGCCGAGGGCTTCACCGCCAACCACGCCGCGTTCGAGCATCCCCAGGGCTTCTTCCTGGTGTTCAACGGCGCCGGCACGTTCGATCCCGCTGCCGTGCTGCGCGACTGGGCGGCGCCGTTCGACATCGTCCACCCCGGCATCGCGATCAAGCAGTATCCCTGCTGCGGCAGCACGCATCCGGCGATCGACGCGCTGCTGGCGCTGCGTGCCGCGCACGGGCTGACGGCGGCGGAGGTCGAGCACGTCACGTCCTGGACCCATCCGCGCCGGCTTGCGCATACCAACCGGCCCGATCCCGCCAGCGCGCTCGACGCCAAGTTCAGCGTGCAATATTGCCTCGCCCGCGCGCTGGCCGAGGGACGGGTGGTGCTGTCGCATTTCATGGGCGACGCCTACGCCGATCCTGCGATCCGCGCGCTGATGCGCCGGATCGAGGCGGCGCCGCATCCGGCGATGGCGATGGAGGACACGGCGCATTTCGGCGCCGAGATCCGGGTGCTGACGAAAGACGGGCGGCAGCTCGCGCACCAGGTCGATCGCCCGGCCGGGCGTACTGCCGAGAACCCGTTGCCGGATGCGACCCTGGATGCCAAATTCCTCGACTGCGCCGCGCGCAGCCTGCGCGCCGATGCGGCCCGCGGCGTGCGCGACCTGCTCCGCCGACTCGATACGATAGCGGATGTTTCCACTCTGCGCGACGCGCTTGCCGAAGGAGCCGCCTAGAATGTCTGGTCCCACCGACCGCATGGCCACCTGGATCGCGGGGGTGCGCTACGGCGACATTCCCACCGAGGTGATCGCGCGGATCAAGCTGCTGATGCTCGACAGTTTCGGCTGCGCCCTGTTCGCCGCCGACCTGCCCTGGAGCCGGCTGCTGCGCGAAACCCTGGGCGCGGTCGACAATTCCACGCCGGGCTGTGCCGTCTGGGGCACCGGCGAGCGCCTGTCCGCGCCGCACGCGGCGCTGGCGAACGGCACCATGGTGCAGGGCTTCGAACTCGACGACGTGCACCGGGTCGGCGTGCTGCATGTCGGCGCGGTCACCCTGCCGGCGCTGCTCGCGGCGGCGGAAGTGCAGCCGGGCATGAATGGACGCGACCTGCTCGCCGCGGCGGTCGCCGGCTACGAGATCGGCCCGCGCGTCGGCCTGTGCATGGGACCCGAGCATATCGGCCAGGGCTGGCATTCCGGCGCTACCGTCGGCGTGTTCTCCGCCGTCGCCGGCGCCAGCGCGGCGCTGCGGCTCGACGCCGATCGCACGGCGCATGCCATCGGCATGGCGGCCACGCAGTCCTCGGGGCTGATGGCGGCGCAATACGGCGCCATGGTCAAGCGCATGCACGCCGGCCATGCGGCGCGCAGCGGCCTGCTGTCGGCGCTGCTCGCCGCGCGGGGCTTCACCGGCATCCGCGATGTGTTCGAGGCACCGTATGGCGGGTTCTGCACCACCTTCTCCCGTTCCGAGGACCGGTTCGATCTCGCGCAACTGACCGCGGGGCTCGGCACGCGGTGGGAGACGTTGCGGATCGCGCTGAAGTTCTATGCCTGCGTCGGCTCCAACCACACCACGCTCGACGCGATCCGCATGCTGCAGGCGCGCCATCCCTTCGGCGCCGGGGACGTGGCGGCGATCACTGTGCACGGATCGCAGGTGACGGTGGATCACGTCGGCTGGCCGTACCGCCCGGACGGGCTGACCGCGGCGCAACTGAACCTGCCCTATTGCGTGGCGACCCTGCTCGCCGAAGGGGATGCGTTCGTCGACCAGTTCACCGAGGCGAAGCTCGCCGATCCGGAGCGGCTGCGCCTTGCCGGGCTCGTCACGGTGCGCGAAGACCCCGCCATCACCGCGCGCGGGCGCACGGCGCGCCATGCCGTGCGCGTGGACGTGACCCTGCGCGACGGCACCAGGCTCGAACAAAGCGTGGAGGCGCCGCGCGGCAGCGAAGACAGCTTCGCCAGCGCCGATGACGTGATCGCCAAGTTCCACAAGCTCGCCGCGCGGCGCATCCCCCCGCAGCGCGCCGCGCGGATCGTGGAAACCGTGATGAGCCTCGAACACGGCACCGACACCGGCGCGCTGATCGCGGCGCTGGCGGAGGGCAATGACTGACGCGCCGCAAGAGCGCGCTCACATATAGGGAACGACGACCATGCACGACGAACTGATTGCCGCGCGCATCGACCGGCTGCCGCGCTCGGTGCTGCATCGACGGCTGTTGCTGCTGGTCGCGTTTCCGCTGTTCTTCGACAGCGTCGATATCTTCACCCTGCCGTCCGCCGCGCCGGGGCTTATGCGCGCCTGGGGGATCGGCATCCAGGTGGTTGCAAGCCTGATCTCGGCGAGTTTCTTCGGCATGTTCCTCGGCGCGCTCGGCGGCGGCGCGCTGTCGGATGTGATCGGGCGGCGGCGGGCGCTGATCGGCTTCGTCGCCTTCGCCTCCGCCGCCTCGGTGCTGACCGCCGCGGCGCCCGATCTGCGCTGGCTGCTGATCGGACGAGTGCTGACCGGCATGGGCCTGGCGGCCGGGATGGTGACCGCGCTGACCTACATCGCCGAGATGTTCCCCGCGACCAGCCGCGGCGGCTGGCAGGGCTGGGCGATGGTGATCGCGCTGTGCGCGATCCCGCTCACCAACTGGATCGCGCTGCTGGTCGTGCCGGCGGGACCGGAAGGCTGGCGCTGGATTTTCGCCTGGGGCGCGGTGGGGCTCGCGTTCCTGGCGCTGTCGCCGGGGCTGCTGGAATCGCCGCGCTGGCTCGCGCGCCAGGGGCGGCTCGCCGACGCCGAACTGGTGCTGGGGCGCATGGAAGCGACGGTGATCGCGGAACACGGTCCGCTGCCACCGCCGCAGCCGCTCGCGCCGTCCGGCGCGCCGCGCGCGCCATGGACCGCGATGTTCGGGCCGGAATATCGGCTGCGCACCGCGGTGCTCGGCACCATCTGGGTGTTCCAGACCTTGGGGTTCTACGGCTTCGAGGCCTGGGTGCCGACCCTGCTCGTCAAGCACGGCATCACCCTGGTGCACAGCCTGACCTATGTGACGCTCGGTAATCTCGGAGCCCCGCTCGGTGCGCTGCTCGCGTCGCAGATATCGGACCGGTTCGAACGCAAGCACACGATCGCCGCGGCGGCCTTCGCCATCGCACTGTGCGGGCTGCTCTATGGGCTGAGCTTCGTCCCGGCGCTGATCGTGGTGTTCGGCTTCCTGCTCGGCGTGCTCATCCAGACCTTCGCCAGCCTGCTGTACGCCTATACGCCGGAACAGTTCCCGACCGACATGCGCAACGGCGCCACCGGCTTCACCTACAGCCTGGGCCGCATCGCCAACGTCGCGAACGCCTTCATCATCGCCGCGGTGTTCACGCATTTCGGCTTCCTGGCGGTGTTCGTCTACATCGCCGCCGCCTGGGCCGGCACCGGCGTACTCACCCTCGCATTCGGCCCGCGCACCACCGGCCGGCGGCTTGAAGTGGTGAGCCCCGTCGCGGTCCTGGCCGATCCTGCGGGCGGGACAGTGGAGGCGGGGCAATGACGCCCGCGGATATCTCCGGCGTTGACGTGCTGGTGATCGGCGCCGGCAACGCGGCGGCGAACGCAGCACTGTCCGCACATGACGCCGGCGCGCGCGTGGCGTTGCTGGAGGTGGCGCCGCAGGATGCGCGGGCCGGCAACTCCGCCTTCACCGGCGGGGCGTTCCGCTTCGTCCATCACGGCGTCGCGGACCTGCTGCGCCTGGCACCCGACATCGCCGAACTCGACCTCGCCAGCATCGATTTCGGTACCTACACGCGCGAACAATATTTCGACGACATGGGACGGTTGACGGAGTACCGCTGCGACCCCGAGCTGACCGAGGTGCTGATCGCGGGTAGCTACGACGCGGCGCTGTGGCTGCGCCGCCACGGCGTGCGGTTCCAGCCGGCGCTCGGGCGACAGGCGTTCAAGGTCGACGGCAGGTTCACCTTCTGGGGCGGGCTCGCGTGCCATATCCTCGGCGGCGGCGCGCATCTGACCGCGACCCTGCACGCGGCGCTGGAACGCGCGGGCATCCCGGTGCTGTACGAAACGATGGCGGTCGGGCTGCTGCACGGCGCGCGAGGTATCGGCGGCGTGCGGGCGCTGCATCGCCGCCAGCCGTGCGAGATCCGCGCCGGGGCGGTGGTTCTGGCCTGCGGCGGCTTCGAATCGAACCCGGAGATGCGGGCGCGCTACCTGGGGCCGAACGCCGATCTGGTGAAAGTGCGCGGCACGCGCTTCAACATGGGCTGGGGCCACCGCATGGCGATGGACGCCGGCGCCGCGCCGGCCGGCAACTGGTCGGGCGCGCACGCCGTGCAGTGGGACATGAACGCGCCGCCCTACGGCGACCTGACGGTGGGCGATCGGTTCCAGAAGCACAACTATCCGTTCGGCATCCTGGTCAATGCCCGCGGCGAGCGCTTTCTCGACGAAGGGCTGGATTTCCACAGCTATACCTATGCGAAATACGGCTGGGAGGTGATGCGCCAGCCGGGGTTGTTCGCCTGGCAGGTCTTCGACCAGAAAGCGACGCCGCTGCTCCGGGAGGAATACCGCATCCGCCGCATCACCAAGGAATCGGCCGCCACGTTCGAGGAGCTGGCGCCGAAGCTCACCGGCGTCGACCCCGCCGGGTTCCTGCGCACGGTCGCCGCCTACAACGCGGCGCCGCGGCCGGACGTGCCCTTCAACCCCAACGTCCACGACGGGCTGCGCACGCAGGGGCTGGCGATCGACAAGACGAACTGGGCCCGCCCGCTCGATACGCCGCCGTTCGATGCCTACGGCGTGACCTGCGGGGTGACGTTCACCTTCGGCGGCCTGCGGGTCTCGACCGCGGCCGAGGTGCTGGACATCGGCGGGACGCCCATCCCGGGCCTGTATGCGGCGGGGGAGATCGTGGGCGGGCTCTACTACCATAATTACGGCAGCGGCACGGGGCTGGTGGCGGGCGTGGTGTTCGGCCGCCTGGCCGGCGCCGGCGCGGCGCACTGCGCGGGCGCCGGCCAGGCGCCGACATGAAGGCGCCGGCATGAAGGCGCCGGCATGATGACATCGACAAGGGAGACCTCGGCATGACGCCGCACACCACCACCGCCGCATCGCCCACCGCTGCATCTCCGGGCCGCCGCCTGCGCGACCTGCTCGCCGCGCCCGGCATCCTCGTCACCCCCGGCGTGTTCGACGGGTTCAGCGTGCGGCTGGTGGAGCAGATGGGATTCCGCACCGCCGGGATTTCCGGTGCCGGGCTGAGCGAAGCGACGCTCGGCTGGGCCGATGTCGGGATCATGGGCTATGCCGAGAACGTCGCCGCGTCCGCCGCGCTCGCCGCCTGCACGTCCCTGCCGCTGTCGGCCGACGGCGACACCGGCTACGGCAACGCCATGAACGTCTATTTCACCGTGCGCGGGTTCGAACGCGCCGGCCTCGCCTGCCTGATGATCGAGGACCAGGTCTGGCCCAAGCGCTGCGGCCACATGCCGGGCAAGCAGGTCATCTCGGCGGAGGAAGGCGTGGAGAAGATCCGTGCCGCCGCCGAAGCGCGCCGCGATCCGGATTTCGTCATCAAGGCACGCACCGACGCGACCGCCGTGCACGGGCTGGCGGAGGCGATCCGCCGGCTCAATCTCTATGCCGAGGCCGGCGCCGACATGCTGTTTGCCGATGCGCTGCTGTCGGCCGAGGACATCGGCACCGTCGCGCGCAACGTGGCGAGGCCGCTCGCGGTCAACATGGGATTCGGCATCCGCCAGCGGCCGACCACGCCGCTGCTGTCGGCGCGCCAGCTCGAAGACCTCGGGGTGAAAATCGTGTCCTATCCGCGGCTGCTGAGTGCGGCGGCGATCCAGGGCATGAAGAACGCGCTCGCCGTGCTCGACCGGTCGCTCGCCGAGGGGCGGGTGATCGACCGTCCCGATCTGCTGGTGTCCTTCGATGAGCTCAACACCCTGATGGGCCTGCCGCAGGTGCGCGAGATCGAGCAGCGGTTCCAGGCGGAGCGCCCGGCATGAGCGGCGCCGCGACGCCGCTGCGCGACGAGCTGGGCTGCCTGCGATCGCTCGCGGTCGGCTCGGCGCAATATGCCTATTACAGCCTGCCGGCGCTGGCGGACCGGCTTGGCGCCGATCTCGACCGGCTGCCTTTCTCGCTGCGGGTGCTGCTCGAAAACCTGCTGCGCCACACGGGCGACGGCACGGTGAGCCAGGCGGATGTCGCGGCGCTGGCACGCTGGGACGCACCGGACCGGGAGGGCGGCGAGGTCGCCTTCCACCCTGCCCGCGTGTTGATGCCCGATTCCTCGGGCATCCCGCTGCTGATCGACTTCGCCGCCCTGCGCGACGCGGTCGCGGCGCGCGGGCTCGACCCGCGGCGGGTCAATCCGCGCATCCCGGTCGATCTGGTGATCGATCATTCCGTGCGCACCGATTTTGCCGGCACGCCGGACGCCTTCACGCGCAACCTCGCGCGCGAGATGGAGCGCAACGGCGAGCGCTACGCCGTGGTGCGCTGGGCGATGGAGCAGTACGACAACCTGCGCGTGATCCCGCCCGCCAACGGCATCGTGCACCAGATCAACATCGAATACCTGGCCTCCGTCGTGACGACGATCCGGCACGGCGACACCCTGCTCGCCTTCCCCGACAGCCTGGTGGGCATGGACAGTCACACGCCGATGGTGAACGCGCTCGGCGTGTTCGGCTGGGGCGTCGGCGGGATCGAGGCTGCGAGTGCGCTGGTCGGCCAGCCGGTGGCGCTGCTGGTACCACGAATCGTCGGCTGCCGCGTGAGCGGGACGCGACGGACCGGCGTGATGTGCACCGACATCGTGCTGTCGCTGACCCGGGTGCTGCGCGCCGCCGGCGTGCTCGGCGCGGTGGTGGAATTCTTCGGCCCCGGGCTGGATGAACTGTCATTGCCGGACCGTGCCACCATCGCCAACATGGCGGCCGAATACGGTGCCACCATGGGGTTCTTCCCGGTCGACCACGAAACGGTGCGCTACCTCGCCGGGACCGGCCGGTCCGATTCCCAGGTGGCGCTGGTCGAAGCCTATGCCCGCGCCCAGCGCCTGTGGCGGGAGAAGGACGGCGCGGTGCCGGGCTTCGCGCAGATCGTGGACTTCGACCTCGGGACGGTGCAGCCGTCGCTCGCCGGACCGACCCGCCCGGAGCACCTCGTGCCGCTCCCCGACGTGCCGGCGAGCTTCCGCCGCGGCTTCGCCGATCGGGTGGGCGCGGCGCCGGCCCCGCCGGTGGCCGACACGGCGCGGGCGTTGCGGCACGGGGACATCGTGATCGCCTCGATCGCCTCCTGCACCAACACGTCGAATCCGTTCCAGATCGTCGCCGCCGGGCTGCTCGCGCGCAACGCGGCGGCACGCGGGCTCACCGCGAAACCCTGGGTGAAAACCTCGTTCTCGCCCGGCTCGCGCGTGGTCACGGCGCTGCTGGACGCGGCCGGGCTGACGGCGGGGCTGGAGGCGATCGGCTTCTATCTCGCCGGCTACGGCTGCATGAGCTGCGGCGGCGGCAGCGGCCCGCTGTCCGAACCGATCGCGGCGCAGATCGAGCAGGACGGCCTCATTGTGCTCGGCATGCTGTCGAGCAACCGCAATTTCGAGGGACGGCTGCATCCGCTGATCCGCGGCACCTATCTCGGCTCGCCGCCGCTGGTGGTGGCCTATGCGATCGCCGGCTCGGCGCTGCACGACCTGGCGCAGGAGCCGCTCGGGGTCGATCGCGACGGAGTGCCGGTTCTCCTCAGCGACATCTGGCCACAGGACGCGGAGATCGACGCCGTGCTGCGCGCCGTCCAGACGCCGGCGATGTTTCGCCGGAGCTACGGGGCGCTCGCCGACGGCGGGCCCGGCTGGACCGGTCTCGCGCATGCCGACGGACCCGTGTTCGCCTGGGACCCCGCCAGCCTCTACATCAAGCGCCCGCCGTTCCTCGATGCGGCCGGCGCGCCGTTCGGCGACATCCGCGGCGCGCGCGCGTTGCTGCTGCTGGGCGATGACATCACCACCGATCACATCTCCCCGGGCGGGGCGATCCCGCCCGCCTCGCCCGCCGGGGCCTATCTGCAATCGCACGGCATCACGCCGGCCGGGTTCAGCACCTACGTCGCGCGGCGCGCCAACCACGAGGTGATGGTGCGCGGTACGTTCGCCAACATCCGCCTGCGCAACGAGCTGGCGCCGGGCACGGAAGGCGGGATGACCCGCCACATGCCGGACGGGGAAACGACCACGGTTTTCGCCGCCGCCGAACGCTACCGCGCCGAGGACGTGCCGCTGGTGGTGATCGCCGGGGCGAACTACGGCTGCGGCTCCTCGCGCGACTGGGCCGCCAAGGGCACGGCGCTGCTCGGCATCCGCGCCGTGCTGGCCGAAAGCTTCGAGCGCATCCACCGGTCCAACCTGGTCGGGATGGGCGTCGTGCCGCTGCAGTTCACCGCCGGCGTGACCCGGCACACGCTCGGCCTCGACGGCAGCGAGACGATCGACCTGCTCGGGTTCGCCGCCGGCCTCGCGCCGGGCATGCGCGTCCGCGCCCGCTTCACCCGCCGCGACGGCAGCACGCGCGAGGCCGAGCTGCTCTGCCGGATCGATACGCGGCGCGAAGCCGAGTGGGTGCGCCAGGGCGGCATTCTGCCCTATGTTCTCCACGAAATGACCACCGCCGCGGCCGCGCCGGTCGCGACATCCTGAACACCCACACGAGGAAACGTCCATGCCGCCACCGACCGCCGCCGAGATCGCGGCCCGGCTCGATCGACTGCCGTCCTCCCGCACCGTCTGGACCATGGTGGTCCTGCTGTCGCTCGGCGGGTTCTTCGAGTTCTACGACCTGTTCTTCACCGGCTACGTCGCGCCGGGGATGGTGAAGTCGGGGCTGTTCACCGCGGCTTCGCTCGGTCCGATGGCCGCGCTGAAGGTGATCTCGGTGGCGGGCTTCGGCACCTTCGTGTTCGCGACGTTTTCCGGCCTGTGGGTGGGCGTGCTGCTGTTCGCCCAGGTGGCGGACCGGCTCGGCCGGCGCGTGATCTTCACCTGGTCGCTGATCTGGTACGTGATCTGCACCGCGATCATGGCGTTCGAGAAGACCGGCTTCGGGGTCAATCTGTGGCGCTTCATCGCCGGCATGGGGCTCGGCGTGCAGACCGTGACGATCGACGTCTTCATCGCCGAACTGATCCCGGCGCGCGAGCGCGGGCGCGCGTTCTCCTGGAACCAGACCATCACCTTCTGCGCCGTGCCGATCATCGCGGTGCTGGCGTGGCTGCTGGTGCCGCTCGCCCCGCTCGGCCTCGACGGCTGGCGCTGGGTGGTGCTGGCCGGCTCGGTGGGGGCGATCGTGGTGTGGTTCCTGCTGCTCGGCATTCCCGAAAGTCCGCGCTGGCTCGCCCGCCACGGACGGCTGGCGGAAGCGGACCGGATCGTTTCGGATATCGAGGCCAGGGTCGCGCGCGAGACCGGCCGCCCCCTGCCGCCGCCGCTGCCGACCGGCGACGAGGCATCCGGCGCCGGCGCGCTGTTCGAGATCTTCGATCCGTTCTACCGTACCCGCACGATCATGCTGATGCTGCTGAACATCACGCAGACGATCGGATTCTACGGCTTCGCCGCCTGGGTGCCGACCCTGCTGATCGGCCGCGGCGTGCATGTGACGCAAAGCCTGGAATACGCCTTCATCATCGCCATCGCCAACCCGTTCGGACCGCTGCTCGCGACCTTCTTCGCCGATCGGATCGAGCGCAAATGGCAGATCGTGGGCGGCGCCTTCCTGATGCTGGTGTTCATGACGATCTTCGCGCGGCTGAACGCACCGGCAGCCCTGATCGCGGTGGCCGTGCTGTTCTCGCTGTCGGCCAACACGATGGGCTACGCGTTCCACAACTACCAGGCCGAGCTGTACCCGACCCGCATCCGCGCCCGCGCCGTGGGATTCGCCTATTCCTGGAGCCGGCTGTCAGGCGCCTTCGCCGGCCTCGCCATCGGCTACCTGCTGCATATCGGCGGCGTCCCCGCCGTCGCCCTGTTCATCGGCGCAGCCATGATCGTGCTGATGCTGTCGGTTGCAACCCTCGGCCCGTCGACACGTCAACTGGCGCTCGAGCAGATCAACCACTGATTGCAAGGCGGGCACTGATAGCAAGGCTGGGGGCCTTACCCGTGCGCTGCCCCCTGGCCTTGCCTTCTTCGGACCCGCCCGGGTTCCGGCCGGGGGCGGAACGGGGTAGCGTGCGCGGCGATCGGATCGAGCAGGGAGGATGATATGATGTGGGAAGCGAGCGAGCGTTATCCGGATCCCGCGGTGCGGGTGTTGCATGCGGATTTCAACAAATACCGTCTGCCGCTTGCCTCGGTGGAGCGGCTTGCCACCGGGTGCCGGTGGTCGGAGGGGCCGGTTTATTTTGGCGACGCGCGGTGCGTGCTGTGGAGCGACATCCCGAACGACCGGATTTTGCGCTGGGACGAGGACACCGGCGCGGTCGGCGTCTATCGCAAGACGTCGTTCAACGCCAACGGCAACACCCGCGATCGCCAGGGGCGGCTCGTGACCTGCGAGCATCGCGGCCGGCGGGTCACCCGTACCGAGTACGACGGGACGATCACGGTGCTGGCCGACAGCTACCAGGGCAAACCGTTGAACTCGCCCAACGACGTGGTGGTGGCCCGCGACGGTTCGGTATGGTTCACCGACCCGGTGTTCGGGCTGCTGGGGTATTACGAGGGCGAGATGAAGCCGTCGGAGCTGACCCCGGCGGTGTATCGGATCGACGGGCAGACCGGCGCGATCGCGAAGATGACCGACGAGATCGAGGGACCGAACGGGCTGGCGTTCTCGCCCGACGAATCGAAGCTCTATGTCGTCGCCTCGCGGGAGAACCCGCGGAAGATCCGGGTGTTCGACGTTGCGGGCGGCAGGCTCGCGGGCAACCGGGTGGCGATCGATGCCGGCGCCGGCACGCCGGACGGGTTCCGGGTGGATGTCGACGGCAATCTGTGGTGCGGCTGGGGCATGGGCGAGGCCGAGCTCGACGGCGTGCGGGTGTTCAATCCGGCGGGCGAGCCGATCGGACATATCACGCTACCGGAACGGTGTGCCAACCTCTGTTTCGGCGGCCGCTGGCGCAACCGGCTGTTCATGGCGGCAAGCCACGGGCTGTATGCGCTGTATGTGAATACGCAGGGCGTGGCGGGCGGCTGAACGGCTCACTCGCCCATAAGTTGTAGAGACGGACGTCATTCTCCGAAAACGCGCACCGCCTACCTTCGGTTAAGTCGTATCAAAATGGAGGTTGACAAAAGTTTATTGACGCGTAACCTTTGCACGATCTGGGGCGGGGGTCAGGTGTCGACACGGCAAAGCGGCCGGCAGGTGTTGTCAGGCCGCTTCCTGCGGCCGGTGGCGCTGGGCGGGATCGCGATCGCGGTCATGCTGTCATCGCTTGGTGCCGCCCGGGCGGCACCGCCGCCCCCGGCGGGTGCGCCCCCGGTGAACGTGCCCCTGCCGCAGGGCTCTCCGTTGCCGCGGGTGCTGCCGCCGGCGCCCCTCACGGTAGCACCGGCCACGCCGGCGGCGCCGATGGCGATCGGCGCCGCGGTGCCCAACGAAAAACTGCCGGTGCGCACGGTCGTCGTCGCGGGCGTCACCGCCTATTCCGCGGCACAGATTGCCGCGCTCACCCAGGGCCTGGTCGGCCCCGCCGTCCCGCTGCCGAAGATCGAGGCGGCGCGGGAGGCATTGTTGCGTCGGTATCAGAACGACGGCTACGTGCTCACCGCCGTCTCCGCCAGCCTCGGCGTGCACGGCACCTTGCGCTTCCTGGTCACCGAGGGGCGGATCGCGGCGGTGAAGCTGTCGGGCAACATCGGCCCGGCCGGAACCCAGGTGCTGCGCTTCCTGAACCGGCTGACCGAGATCCGCCCGATCACCTCGGCGGCGCTGGAGCGTGCCCTGCTGCTGGCCCAGAGCGTGCCCGGCGTCAGTGTGCACGCGGTGTTGCAGCCGTCGACCGACCAGCCCGGCGCGCTGACCCTGATCGCCGAGGTCAGCCGCCAGGTCGTCACCGGCCTGTTCACCACCGACAACTACGGCTCGACCTATACGGGTCCGGAAGAATCGCTGCTGGTCGTCAACCTCAACAGCCTGACCGAATTCGGCGAGCAGACCCAGATCTCGCTTTACCATACCTGGCCGAACAGCGAGACGTTCGGCCAGATTTCGGAGGAGATGTTCCTCGGCGGCTCCGGGCTCAAGCTGCGGGTCTACGGCGGCAGCGGGCAGACGACGCCGACCGGTGCGCTGGCGGAGGAAGGCTATCTCGGCGTCACCACCGTGTTCGGTGCGCGGCTCAGCTATCCGCTGATCCGCGCGCGCCAGCAAAGCCTGGAGCTGTGGGGCTCGCTCGATGCGATCGAGTCCGACATCAGCACCGTCGCCGGTGGGGTGCGCTCGCGTGCCAGCTATGACTCGCTGCGGGTCGCGCGCACGGGGCTCGACTACGCACGCTCGGACCTGCTGGCAGGCGACGATCGGGGCGCGCTGAATGCGGCGAGCCTCAGCGTCTCGCACGGGTTGCCGGTGCTCGGGGCCTCGGCCGACGGCGCCGCGGATGCGCCCCGGGTCGGCGAGCGGACGGATTT
Source organism: uncultured Pseudomonadota bacterium (assembly GCA_963832525.1). Lineage (GTDB taxonomy): Bacteria > Pseudomonadota > Alphaproteobacteria > Acetobacterales > Acetobacteraceae > JAJZVS01. The sequence continues at coordinate 1,659,891 of CAWHUC010000004.1, read as the reverse complement.
CGTCAAGATCGATTTCCGCGTCAGCCGCACGCAGACCTTGTTCCAGCCGTGGTCCGGCGCCTCGGTGGCACTGATGGGGCTGGTGACCGGGCAGTGGTCGCCCGACATCCTGCCGCCGGCGGAGCAGTTCTACCTCGGCGGCTTCGAATACACGCGCGGCTATTATTCGGGCGAGGTGAGCGGCGACAAGGGCCTCGCGGCCACGGCGGAGCTGCAGCTCAACACCACGCTCGATCTGCACCGTCTCGGCCTGCCGGAGGCGCTGCCGACGCAGTTCTACACGTTCTACGACTGGGGCGAGACCTGGCAGAACCAGCAGTTCGGGCTGGACATGCATGTCGCCTCGATCGGCGGCGGCGTGCGGCTGTCGATCACGCGCTACGTCGATCTCGATTTCGTCGGGCTGCACCGGATCAACCTGTATCCGACCGGCGCCGGCCCCTCGATCTCCGCGCTGCGGGGCAGCGCTTTCTACTGGCGCGTGCTGGCACAGTTCTGATGCGCCGGGATCGTCCTGCGCGGGAGACGGCGATGGCGAGGCAGGGCGGCACGCGGCGGCGGGATCCCAGGGAGCAGGACGGCGCGGTGCGGCTCGCCGGGGTGGTGCGGCGCTCGCGCCGGGGCCTGCTGCTCGGCACGGCGTTGCAGGCAACGGTGGCGCTGGTGCTCGTGCTGCCGGCGCGCGCGCAACTGGCGCCGAACGCACGGCCCGTGGGCGGGGTGGTGGTCGGCGGCGCGGCGAGCATCAGCCGGACGCCGGGTGCGACCAATATCGACCAGTCGAGCCAGCGTGCGGCGGTGAACTGGCAGAGCTTCGACGTGGGCGCGAAGCAGGCGGTGAATTTCCAGCAGCCGAACGCCGCGGCGGTGGTGCTGAACCGGGTGACGGGACCCAATCCGTCGCAGATCGCCGGCCAGATCAACGCCAACGGCCAGGTGATCCTGGAGAACCAGGACGGCATCACCTTCCTCAAGGGCGCGCAGATCAACACCGCCGGGCTGGTGGCCACGGCGGCGGGGATCACGACGAAGAACTTCATGGCCGGGCACATGGTATTCGACCAGCCGGCCGCGCCCAACGCCGCGGTGGTGAACGAGGGCCGCATCACCGTCCGCCAGGCCGGCATCGCCGCGCTGGTGGCCCCGCAGGTGGCCAATTCCGGCGTGATCACGGCGAAGCTCGGCCGGGTGGTGCTGGCGGGGGCGGAGACGGCGACGCTCGACCTCTACGGCGACGGCCTGGTTTCGATCGACGTGAACGGCGAGGTGAAGCAGGTCCCGGTGGGTCCGGACGGCAAGCCGGTAACGGCGCTGGTCACCAACACCGGAACGATCATCGCCGCCGGCGGGCAGGTGCTGCTGACGGCGCGGCAGGCGGCCGGTCTGGTGCAGAACCTGGTGGTTGCGGGCGGGACGATCGCCGCACCGACGGCGGGCGGGCAGACCGGCCAGATCGTGCTGAACGGGATCGGCGGGTCGCTGGTCGTGGCGGGCGCGCTGCTCGCGCAGGGAAACGGGGCGGGGCAGACCGGCGGGCAGATCGAGGTGGCGCCGAGCGGCGGCGTGTCGCTCGCGGCGACGGCGCGGGTCGATGCATCGGGTGTGGCGGGCGGCGGGACGGTGGCGATCGGCACCGATCTGGCACGCGCGGCGGGCGGCCCATCGGTGACGCCGACGGCGCTGTCGCAGGACGTGACGGTGGCGAAGGGCGCGGTGATCGCGGCGAACGCGACCGCGAAAGGCAATGGTGGCCGGGTCACGGTGCTGTCGGCGGCCAGCACGGTGATGGAGGGCGCGATTGCCGCGCGCGGCGGGCCGCAGGGCGGGGACGGCGGGTTCGTGGAGGTTTCCGGGCAGACGCTCGGCTTCGACGGGTCGGTGGACGTCGGCGCGCCGGCGGGGAATCTGGGGACCATCCTGTTCGATCCCGGCACGCTCGATATCGTGTCCGGAACGAGTATCGGAGCCGGCACCTTGGACGGCACGCTGACGACGAACCCGGCCGGGACCATCCTGGCCTCGGTCGATGGCAGCAATTCGGACACGGTCAGCAATTTCGCAATCCAGAGCGCCGGCTCCAGCGGCAACGTCATCCTGCAGGCGGCCACCCTGCTCGACGTGCAGGCAAGCGTCAGCGTGACCAACAGCCTGACCATGCAGTCGGGCGGAGACCTGCTGGTCGACGCGGGGGTTTCCGTGCAGGCGGGCGGCACGTTGTCGCTCGGCGCAGGGTACGTCTTCCCGGCCGGAACCGTCGGGGCGCCAGGGTCGATTGCGCTCGGGACCAGCAGCGGTGCCGCCGTGGCGTTGACCGCGCCCACCGTCATCCTGCAAGGCGGCACCAGCGGCGGCGGGCTGGTGCTGAACAAGGCCGTGATCGACGCGAGCTCGGTGCTGGATGTCAGCACCGGCGCCGGCGGCGTGTCGCAGGCCGGCACCGGCACGATCGTCGCCGGCACCTTGCAGAGCGGCCACGGCATTGCGGGCAGCGTGAACCTCGCCGGCGGCAATACGATCGCCGCGATCGGCAGCCTCGTCGTCACCGGCGGCGATTTCGCGTTGCAGGATGCCGGCGCTTCCATCCTGACGGTGACGGGATCGCTGGCGGCGAACAATGTCACGCTCGCCGGCGCCACCGGGCTCGTGCTGCCTGGCACGATCAGCGCGCCGGGCGGGATCGTGGACCTCAGCACCGGCTCGGGCGGCATCCGCCAGCCGGGCAGCGGGATCGTGGTCGCGGGGACCTTGCAGAGCAGCGGGACCATCGGCGGCGCGGTCACCCTGGCCGGCACGGCGAACGCGATCGCCGCACTCGGGGCGCTGCCGCTCACGACGCCGACCACGAGCGATTTCTTCCTCGTCGACACCGGGCTGCTGAACGCCGGCGCGGCGCTCGCGGCCGATCACCTCAGCCTGAACGCCGGCACGATCGACGTGACCGGCTCGCTGTCCGGCGCGGCGCAGGTGCTGCTGAGCGCCGGCGGCGTCACGCTCGGCGCCGGCGGCACGCTCGCCGCACCGCTGGTCGGGCTGCGGGCCGATACGATCGTCGCCGCCGCGGGCTCGATCCAGTCCGTTTCGACCCTGGAGGTGGCGCCGGCCACCAGCGGCGGGACGATCACCCTGAACGGGCCGGCGAGCAGTTCGCTCGACCTCGATGCCCTGCTCGGCGCCGGCGAGAGCCTGCTGCGCATCGGCGCGGTCACGCCGGCGGGCGGGTCGGCGGCGACCACCGTGGCCGGGTCGATCGCCGTGGGCGGATCGTTCGGCACCAGCACCGTCAACCTGGAACTCGACGCCAACGGCCCGATCACCGAGGGCGCGAGCGGCGCCCTGACCGCTGCAACCCTCACCGGCTTGGTGAACGGCGGCAGCGTCGCGCTGGGCGGGACGAACGCGGTCGGCACATTGGGCGCGTTCGGCGTCACCGGCGGGGATTTCAGCCTGGCCGAAACGGGGGGCCAGACCCTGACCGTCGGCGGCTCGGTCTCGGCCGCCGGTCATCGGCTGACGCTCGGAGCGGACGGGCTCGCCTTCGGCAGCGCCGGCTCGCTGGTGGCGGCGACGGTGGCGCTGGCGCCCGTCACGTCCGGAACGACCGTGACGCTCGGCAGCGGCGGGGCGGCGTTCGATGTGCCGGCGTCCGCCTTCGCGCAGATCAACGCCGGGCGGGTCGACATCGGCAGCCTGGACGGCGGCACCCACATCGCCGCCGGGGCGATCAGCATCACCGCCGGGATCTCGGTCGGGCCGGGGACCACGCTCGGGCTCTATGCGAACGGCACCATCGTGGAGCCCGGCGGCTCGCTCCTCGCCGCCGGGCTGGTCGGCTATGCCGGCCTCGGTGCCGACCTGGCCGCGGGCAATTCCATCGCGGCGATCGGCAGTTTCGGGGTCGGGGTCGGGCAGACCCTGGCGCTGAACGACGTCGCGACCGACGTCGCCCTGAACGCCAACGACGGTTTCCAGAACCTCGTCTTCACCGACCCGGGCGGCACCGTCACGGTCGCCGGCGCGCTCTCCGGGCAGAACATCACCATCGATCCCACCGTCATCGACGTCGCCAGCTCCATGAGCGTGGCCGCCGGCGGCACGATCGCGCTGGATGCCGGCACCATCGGCACGCCCGGCACGATCATCCTCGAAAGCACCTCGACCCTGCTCGCCGCCGGGGCGAGCGTGGAGCTTTCGACCGTCGGCCCGGGCGGCGGCGGGGTCACCCAGGCGTCCGGCGGGACGATCGTCGCCGGCACCCTGTTCAGCGCCGGCGGCGTGAGCGGCGGCGTCGATCTCGTCGGGTCGAACACGATCGCCGTCCTCGGCAGCTTCGCCGTGCCGGACGGCGATTTCGTGCTGGCCGACGGCGGGGAGACGGGTGCGCTGACCCTGGCTTCCACCCTGAGCGCGAACAACGTGACCCTGGGCGGGGCGATCGGCGCACCGGGGTCGATCGTGCTGAACGGCGGGACGATCGCGCTCAACAGCGGCGGGACCGCGGTCATCCTGGGGGCGGGCGCCGGCGGCATCACCCTGGCCGGGACGGCGCTGGTGAACGCGGGGGCCACCGGCACCCTGGCGCTGGGCGCCGGGGCGGGCGGGATCACCCAGGGCGCGAGCGCTGCGATCATGGCCGGCACCTTGCGCGGCGAGAGCATCGTGGGCGGAGCGGTCGCGCTGGGGGGGGCGAACACCATCGCCACCCTGGGCAGCTTCACCGTCTCCGGCGCCGATTTCACTCTGGCCGACGGCGGCCAGACCGGGACCTTGAGCGTCGCCGGGCCGGTGTCGGCGGTCGATGTGACGATCGGCGGCGGCACGCTCAGCCCGGCGGCGCTGTCGGTCTCGGGCGACATCACGGCCACCGGCAGCCTGCTATCGCTCGACGCCGGCACCGGCGGCATCACGATCGGCGGCAGCCTGAACGCGGCCGGCGCCCTGGCGCTGGGGGCGGCGGGCGGCGGCGTCGCGGAGACCGGCACGATCGTCGCCGGCACCCTGGCGAGCCTCGGGACGGTGGTCGGCGGGGCGGGCCTCACCGGCGCCAACACGATCGGCGCGATCGGCAATTTTGCCGTCTCCGGCGGGGACTTCGTGCTGGCCGACGCGGGCGAGGCCGCAGGCACCCTGGCCGTGTCCGGAACCTTGGTGGCGAACGACGTCACGATCGGCGCGGGCGGCACCGCGCCGGGCGCCATCGCCATCACCGGGACGGTGGGGGTGAACGGCGCGCCGGGCACCGTGGCGCTGATCGCCGGCACCGGCGGGATCGCGCTCAACGGCAGCGGGCTGCTGGGCTACGGCCCCGGCGGGCTGGTCACGGTGGACCTGACCACCGCGGGCGGCGGGATCACGGAGGCCGGTTCGGCGCGGCTCAGCGCCGCCACTCTGCAAAGCACCGGCAGCGTCGTCGGCACGGTCGATCTGGCCGGCACCACCAATGCGATCGGGCAGATCGGTAACTTCGTCGTTTCGGGCGGCGATCTGACCCTGATCGAGCAGGCCAACCAGCCGCTCACGGTCGCGGGGTCCGTTTCGGCCGCCGGGCACAGGATCGGGCTCGGCACCGACGGGCTGGTCATGGGCGGCAGCGGTTCGCTGGTGGCGGCGACGGTGGCGATCGCGCCGGTGAGCAGCGCCGGCACCCTGGTCACCCTGGGGAGCACGGGGTCGGGCCTCGTGCTGTCGGCGGCCGATTTCGCGCAGATCACCGCCGGCACGATCGACATCGGCCAGTTGGCCAGCGGTGCGACGATCGCGAGCGCGATCAGCATCACCTCCGGCATCACGATCCCCGGCACGACCACGCTCGGCCTGTTCGCTGCCGGCGGGGTGGTGGAGGCCGGCGGCAGCATCGTCGGCGGCGGCACCCTGATGGGGCAGGCAGGCAGCTTCGCGCTGGCCGGCGGCAACACGATCGCCGCGCTGGGGCCGATCGTCAGCGCCCAGGGCTTCGGGCTGAATGACACCGGCGCGCTGGATGTGGTGGGCGCGATCCAGGCCGGCAGCGTGGGCACCGCGGGGGCGGTGGCGATCGTGGACGCGGGGGCGCTCTCCCTGGATGCGGGCATCACCGCCACGGTGGGCAGCGCGGTGACGACGGGGGTTTCGCTCGTCGCCACCGGGACGGGCAACGGGATCGCCCAGAACAGCGGCACGATCGCCACCGACGGGGCGGTGACCCTGGCCGCTGCCGGCACGCTGCAGCAGGGCGCGGGGGCGGCGATCCTGGCCTCGGGCGGAACCATCGGCCTTTCCGGCCCGACCGGGATCGCGCTGGCCGGCTCGGTGGCGGCGGCAGCCAACAACGTGTTCGTGCAGGCGGGAACGGGCGCCGGGGTCATCCTCGCCGCCACCGGCACGCTCAGCGCCGGCGGCGCGGGGTCGCAGCTTCTGGTGCAGGGCGACACGCTTACGGTCGCCGCGGGGGCCGCGCTGCTGGCGACGAGCGGGACGGTGGCGATCGCGCCCGCCTCGGCGATCGAGACGAGCTTCGGCACCACGACCGCCGGGTTGCAGCTCGGCACGACGGTCGTGGGCGCGATCAGCGCCGCGGAGTTGCGGATCGGCGGATATGCCGACCCGTCGGGCGCCAACCAGGTGACCGCGAGCGGGATCAGCCTCGACCAGTCGGTCGATCTCACCGGCCACGCGACGAGCCTGCGGCTGGATGCGAACGGCGCCATCGCGCAGACCGCCGGCAGCCTGACGGTGGGCACCTTGTCGGCCAGCAGCAACGGCGCCGCGTCGGGCGCGATCACCCTGAACGCCACGGGGAACGACGTGGCGGCCCTGGGCAACGTGACGGTCGGCAGCGGCGACGGCGATTTCAGCCTGACCGACGCGGCGCCGATCCTCACCCTGCCCGCGAGCGCGACGGTCTATGCCGATAACGTCACGATCGCGAACGCCGGCAGCGTCGTGATCGCGGGCGATCTGGCGGCGGCGACCGGGACCTTGACGGTCACCACCGGCGCCGGCGACATCGTGGTCGAGGCCCCGGCCCTGATCGGCGCGGCCACCGGCGCCAATTTCGGCGCGACCGGCGCGTTCACCCAGACCGGCGGCGTGATCGACGCCCAGGACATCGGCATCGCCGCCAGCAACGGCGACGTGACGCAGAGCGGCGGCACCATCTTCGCGACCGCCTTCGATCCGGCGCCGGGCGGGCTGTCCGTGCTGGGCTCGGGCGGGCTCACCCAGTCGGCCGGCGCGGTGCTGGCCTCGGACGGCACGCTGTATATCAACATGCCGGGCAGCGTGAGCCTGGCCGGCAGCGTGCTCGCCTTCGGCCCTGCGACGGTGGGTGCGGGAACCAGCCTCACCAGCAGCGGGGTGGTGGCGGCCGAGGGCGATCTGTCGCTCACCGGAACCGGGTCGCTGACGCAGACCGGCGGCACCATCGCCTCCGGCGGCACCCTGGCGCTGGCGAGCAGCGGGGCGGTGTCGCAGACCGGCGGCATCGCCGATGGCGCCACCGTCAGCCTGTCCGGCGCCACGGTCGCGGGCGGGTTCCAGTCCTTCGCCGGCGCGCTCGGCGTGACCGCAGGGGCGACCACGATCGCCGCGGTCACCACCAGGGCGGTGACACCCGGCGCCGCGCCCGGACCCGCGACGAGCATGACCCTGCCCACGTTGGCAACCGGCGCGCCGGGCACCCTGAACCACCTGCTGATCGACATCGAGGACACGGCCAACCCCGCGGCGGGCAGCTACACCTTCACCGCGCCGCTGGTGGCCAACTGGGTCGAACTGCATACCTCCGGCGCGCTGACCGAGGGCGCCGGCGGGGTGATCGAGGCCACCCTGTTCAGCGGCTCATCGGGGATGCAGGGGCCCGGCTTCACCACCGCCTGGACCAACGCCGGCACCACCGTGGTGAGCGGCGCCAGCCTGACCAATGCCAACACGATCGCCGCCCTCGGCTCGTTCACCGCGACCGGGGCCATCGCGCTTGCCGATGCGGCGGGGACCGCACTCGACGTGGTCGGTGCCGTGCGGGCCGGCGCCGGCGGCGTGGGCGGGCAGACCCTGGCGCTCGCCGCCGACAGCCTGGCGGTCGACGGCAGCGGCACGCCGGTGACGATCTACAGCGGGGAGACGATCCTCTCGGCCGGCTCGCTCCTTGCCGATGCGGCGATCGCGGGCGGCACCATCCAGCCCGGGCAGATCCAGCTCGTCACGAACACCCTGACCCTGACCCCGGGCGGCACCGTGCTCGTCAGCGCGCCGGACGGCAGCGTGGCGATCACCCCGCGCGGCGCCACCGTGATCGCGCTGGGCGGGATTTCCTCGCCCGGCACCCTCGGCCTGTCGAACGCACTACTGAACGACATCACCACGCTCGGCACCTCCACCGGGCCGGCCGGGACCGAGACCCTGCTGATCGGCAGCCTGGACGGCACCACGCCCGCGGTCGGCGCGATCGACATCAACAGCGGCATCGTGCTCGGCACGGTGGCGCGTACGCTCGACCTGGTGGCGAGCGGGACGGTGGCGGAAACCGGCGGCGGGTCGCTGTCGGTGACCGCACTGGTTGGCTCTGCGGGGGCGTTCGCGCTGGATACCGGCGCCAACGCGATCGCCGAGCTGGGCAACGCCACGGCGCGCGCCCAGGGGGGCACGCTCTATCAGACCAGCGGCTTCGGCGCGCAGACCTCGCTGGTGGCGGGCGGCGACATCCGGCTGCACGATACCGCGAATTTGACGGTGGTCGGGCCGGTCACCGCCGGCCTCGCGGTGCAGCCCGACACGCTGGAACTGAGCGCGCCGTCGATCGACATCGTGACCGGACCGACCGTGGCGCTTGCTTCCGGCACCATTGCCGCGGCGGGGGCGCTGCTGGCGAACGGGGTGCTCGCGGGCGGGACGTTGAACGCCGGGCTGATCGCGTTGCAGGCCGACGCGCTGTCGATCCAGGGCACCACCGCGGCCGGCGTCCCGGTGCCAATCGTCGTGGCGCCGGGCGGAATGGTGGCGATCGCGCCCTATACCGACGGCGCGGCGATGTCGATCGACGCCACCGCGGGATCAATCGCGGGCACCCTGTCGGTAGCGACGAGCAGCCTCGGCTTCGTGTCCACCTTCGGCAGCCTGACGGTGCCGGGCGTGGCGCCGGGCGGCACCGAGACCCTGGTGCTGGGCAGTACCGACGGCGGGGCGACGCAGCGCGCCGGGTCGATCGCCTTCATCACTCCGCTCGACCTGCGCAATATCGCGACCACCCTGGCGCTGTTCACCTCCGGCACGGTCAGCCAGGCGATCGGCACGGGGATCACGGTGGGCGCGCTGGTGGGACAGGCGGGTGACGCGGGCCATGCCGCGGCGGCGATGCTCCTGACCGGACCGAACGAGATCACCACCCTCGGCGGCGCCACCGGCGCGGGCACGGCGCTGAACGCGCCGGTGATGCTGAGCACGGACAATCTGGGTGCGGCGGGCAGCTTGATCGTGAACGTCGCCACCGTGCTGGGCGGCGGCGACCTGATCGTGCCGGCCGGGCGCACGGTGGCGGCGGGCCAGCAATCGACCGCACGGCTGGAGATCGACCTGACCGGCAGCCTGCTGGTGGCGGGCACGGTGCTGGCCGACAACGGCGACGCCTATCTGCACGCCGGCAACGCCAGCATCGCCGGCGATGTGACGATCGCGAGCGGCGGCACGGTCCTGGCGGGGGGCGCGGTGGGCAGCAACCCGACGCTCGAGATCTCGGCCGGCATGAGTTACGCCGCCTCCGGCGGCGGGTTCACCTACAGCCCGGGGACGGCCGGCGGCGCGATCGTGATCGACGGGCTGGTTTCCGCCCTGGTTCCCGGCACCCCGGCCAGCGGCACCGTCGGGCTGTACGCAAAGAACGATATCCGGGAGCCGGGGCCGGGCGGGACGGGCACTCTGCTGGCCAATGTGCTGACCGGCAGCGCCGGCGGCACGGCGCAGTTGCTCGACGATCCGCCACCCGGCACGCCGTCGATCAACCAGATCGGCACCCTGGGGGATTTCGCCACCGGCAACGGGCTCGTGCTGCGCGACGGTACCGCGCTCACCGTCGCCGGGCTGGTGACCGACCTCGGGCCGGGCGTGACCTTGGCGGTGGTGCCGGCGGGGACGCTCGTCGCCGGCTACGGGATCGGCGGCCTGGCAGTGGGCGGCACCATCTCCGCCGCGGCGGTGAAGCTGGAAGCGACCGGCAACGTGTATGAGACCGCAGGCGGGCGCATCCTGGCGACCAGCCTGATCGCCCAGGCCGGCGCGATCCCGGACACCGAGTTGCTGGCGCAGGCGAACGTGCCCGGCACCGCGCCGACCTCGCCGATGGCACTGGCCTCGGTCTGGCTCGCCGGCGCCAACGCGATCGGCACCCTGGCGGCAGCCACCGCAACCGACAATCTGCTGGTCAACGACACGCAGGACCTCATTCTTCCGGCCGACGCGACCGTGCTGGCGGGAGCGGGCACGAGCGGGCTCACGCCGGCCGGCGCCATCCCCGGGGTCAGCCAGCCGGCGACGCCCACCGCAGAGCTCGATGCCATCGGCCACAGCCTGACCGTTGCCGGCGTGTTGCAGGCGGGCATCCAGGGCACCACCACGGGCAATGTGGTGCTGAACGCGGGGGCGGCGGCCAGCGGGGCCGGGGTGGTCGGCGTCAGCGGCTCGGGTCCTGGCCGCGAACGGCGGGTCGGTGGCGATCACCGCCGGCAGTTCCATCGGCATCACCGGCCTCATCGCCGGCCAGACCGGCGGGGCGGCGGCTTCCCTGGTGCAACTCGCCAGCGGCGGCGCGATCGCCGAGACCGGCGCGATCGACGCCGGGACCCTGACCGGCAGCAGCGTCAGCGCCGCCAGCCTGACCGGGACCAACGCCGTCGGGGTGCTGGGCGATTTCTCCGCCGCCGGCTTCACCTTCGACGACGGCGCGGCGGTGACCGTCACCGGCACGGTCCGCGGCGGCAGCCTGGCGCTGCTGAACGACAGCACCGGGCTGACGGTGGCCGCGGGCGGCAGCGTGATCGCCGGCGCGGTCAGCCTCATCGCGCCCGGCCTCATTCTCTCCGGCCTGGTGTCGGACGGCGGCAGCGGCACCACCAGCCTGACCGCGAGCAACGGCGCGATCAGCGAAACCGGCGCCCTGGTGAGCGGCACCCTGTCCGGCAGCAGCACCGGCGCCACCGAGCTGACCGGCACCAATACCATCGCCACCCTGGGCAATTTTTCCGCGCCCGGCGGCTTCATCCTGAACGACGGCGCGGCGCTGACCGTCACGGGCGCGGTGGCCGGCGGCAGCCTGGCCATGCTCACCGATACCGCGGGGCTGACGGTAGGCGCGAGCGGGCAGGTGAGCGCGCGCGCGGTCGACCTGACCGGCGCCAGCCTGATCCTCGCCGGCGCGGTCACCGACGGCGGCGCCGGGACCACCAGCCTGACCGCGACCGGCGGCGCGATCACCGAAACCGGCGCCCTGGCGAGCGGCACCCTGTCCGGCAGCAGCGCCGGCGCCACCAGCCTGACCGGCACCAACGCCATCGCCACCCTGGCCGGCTTCACCGCCGCCGGCGGCCTGACGCTCGACGACGGCGGCGACCTGACGGTTGCCGGCCCGGTCTCCGCCGGCCCGTCGGCGCAGATCACCCTCCCCGGCGCACTGACCCTGAGCGGCCCGCTCACCGCCGGGACCGTGCGCCTGACCGCGGCCAGCCTGAACCTCGACAGCACGCTCACCGGCACGACCAAGATCGCGCTCGCCGTCGGCGGGGCGGTGAGCGAAACGGGCAGCCTCGATACCCCGGTGCTCACCGGCAGTTCGGGCGGGGCGACCAGCCTGACGAGCGGCGGCAACCGGATCGGCGCGATCGACAGCTACACCGCCGGCAGCGTGCTGAATGTCGTCGACGGCGAAGCCCTGAGCCTCGCCGGCGTCATCAGCGCGCCGACGATGGTGTTCAATGCCACGCCGAACCAGATCACCATCGCCAACGGCACCACGATCGTCACCGGCGGCAGCGCGCGCCCGAACGGCCCGGCCGGCAGTTTCGCCTTCCCGCTCAGCACCACCGCCAAGCCGGACACGCCCGGCGCCTATTTCAGCGACTTCCTGCAGCAGGGGGCGGTCACGGTCACCTCGCAGAGCGGCGGGGCGAGCATCCTGCGGATCGACGCCTACGACGGCGGCGACATCACCTTCTCCCCGGGCGGCGGGCTGTACGGCACGTCCACCTGGCTCATCCTGGACCTGCACGGCAGCGGCGCCCTCGGCACCGCGTCCGGCAACGTGTTCGTCCGCTGGCTCGACGTGATCTTCCCGCTCGGCAGCGCCGGCGGCGGCGCCGACCTTGGAGGCACCGTCGATGGAATCGGCGGCCAGTCGGCCGCCGGGGCCGCCGACATCTCGCCGGTGGCCGATTCGCGCTACCGCTTCAATAGCTGCGCCATCGGCTCGGTGAACTGCATCGTGTTGCCGGTGGAGGTGCTGCCATTGGCCAATCCGCTGGAGGGTTTCTCGCTCGGCTCGCTGCTCGATTCGGATGAAGACGACGACCTGTTCCTCCCGCTCGTCTCCCGTCGGGACTACTGACCCATGCGCACGATCCCCACCCTGGCTGCGCTTCCTCTGGCTGGGCTCCCCTTGGCCATGCTCCCGCTGGCCCTGCTGCGCCGGTCCGTGCTCCGGCTGGCGCTGCTAGCGCCGCTCGCGCTTGCGGCCTGCGCCCGCCCGCCGGCCTCGGCCTACGTCAAAGCCGGCACGGGCAGCGGCACGCCGGCCGCGCAGATAGCGATCGGGCGCAATTCCGTGGGCGAGGCCTGCACGTTACAGTCGACAGACACCGGGCAACCAACCGACACCGGCGGCGCCGACGTCTATTGCGGAAGCTGGCAGCAGCCCAGCGCGCATGTGCGCGCAGGCAGCGCGGCCAACGCCGGGGAGCTGGCCGCGCTCGCCACCGCGAGCCCCTGGCGGGTCGGCATCGACGAACGCTTCCTGTGCCAGGCGCCGCGTGCCACCTCGATCCTCGGCGGCCATCCGGCGGAGCTGCTGACCTGCACGCAGCGGCTGGGCGGCTGGCCGCACGTGGCGATGGTGGCGCTGGTCGGCGGGCGCGCCTGGTACGCCGACGGCGTGCTGCCCGCCGCCGGGGCGATGGAGCGCGCGATCGGCGTGCGTGCCGGCATCCTCAGCGCCGCCGCCGCACCGCCGAGCTCGGCAGCCGACGCGCTGCTCGCCACCCGGCTTGCCGCGCAGGCGTTCAGCTCCGGCGACATCGGCCAGTTCAACGGGCTGATGACCGCCGGCACCCGCGCCAACCTCGCCGACGACCCGGCGGCGGCGGAGGCGGCGTTCCGCGCCGCGCTCGCGATCCAGCGCAAGGCGCTCGGGGCGAACAACCCGAACACCGTCACCGCGCTGATGACGCTCGCCCTGCAACTCTCCGACGAGGGCCGATTCGCCGAGGCCGGCGCGCTGTTCGCCCAGGCCGAGCAACTCGCGCCGCAGGCCGCAGACCCCACCGCGCCGGCGCGGCTGCTGCACTACCGCGGCCTCGATGCGATGAACCAGGGCCGCTACACCGCCTCGCTCAAGCTCCTGCGCCAGGCCGCCGCCGGCTACGCGGCGCTCCTGCCCGCCGCCGTGCTGCATCCGCACCCGATCGGCGTCTCGGCCGTGCATGGCTTTGGCGGGCCGGCCGGCGCCAGCCTGAGCTCGCTGCTGCCGAACCAGGACCTGCTGACGGACCCCTCGGCGCAGAGCGCGCTGCTCGGGCTGATCGAGGCGCGGCGCAACATGGCGCTGGTGCTGCGCCGGCTGCACAGCCTGCCGGAAAGCGAGGCGATGCTGGCCAGCGCCACCACCCTCGCCCGCACCAACGGGCTCGACCGGCCGATCGTGACGGCGCGGCTGCTGCGCACCCAGGGCATCACTGCCGAGGACTCCGGGCACGCGGCGCAGGGGCTCACCGACCTTGCCGCCGCCTCCGCCGCCTTCGGCGTCGCATTGCCGGGATCGAAGCCGCTGGCGGATACCGACCTGCTGGACGCCGCCATCCTGCTCGCCCACGGCCAGGCGGCCGCCGCACTGCCGAACTGCCGCGAGGCGGTCCGGACCCTCGTGGCGCTGCACGTCGGCACCGAACCCGCGCTGATGGAACCGTGCCTCGACGTATACGCCGCTGCCGCCACCGCGGCCCCGCCGGACCAGCGCCAGGGGCTGCTGGCCGAGATGTTCACCGCCGCGCAGCTCGCCCAGGGCAGCGTCACCAGCCAGCAGATCGCCGAGGCCACCGCCCGGCTGCAGGAAAACGCGCGGGATCCGAAAGTGGCAGCGGCGATCCGGGCGCGCCAGGACGCCGGCGCACACCTGCGCCTGCTCTATCGCCAGCGCGACCAGGCCGAGGCCGCCGCGCGCAGCGGCGGTGCGCCGCTGCCGCCGGCGGCGCTCGCCGCGCTCGACAAGCAGATCGACGCCGCGCGCACCACGCTCGCCGATGCCGACAGCGCCGTGCAGGCCGCGGCGCCCAACTACGGCCAGCTCGTCCAGCAGATGGTGCCGGCCAGCGCCGTGTTCGCCGCCCTGCATCCGCACGAGGCGTTCGTGCAGATCACCCTCGGGCCTGAGCACGGCTGGGTGTTCCTGCTGCGCGACCGGCGGATCGCGATCTCCCGCGTGCCGGGCGGCCTGGCCGCCATGGCCCGGCTGGTGCATCAGGTCCGCGCCGGCATCGAGCTGACGACCACAAGCCTGCCTGTCTTCGACGTCGCCGGCGCACAGGCCCTGTACACCGATACCCTGGGCGGCGTGGCGCAGGACATGAAAGGGGTGAAATCCCTGGTGGTGGCACCGGCCGGGCCGCTGCTGTCGCTGCCGTTCGAAGTGCTGCTGACCGGTCCGGCCCAGGCCGACCATCTGGCCGGCGCGCCCTGGCTGGTGCGCGCGTTCACCATCTCCCACGTGCCGGCGGCGGCCAACTTCGTCTCCCTGCGCAAGGTCGCCGGCACTTCGCGCGCGACCCAGCCGTGGTTCGGCTTCGGTGACTTCCAGCCGCTGACCCTGGCACAGGCCGAGGCCAGCTTCCCCGGCGCCGCCTGCGGCGATACCGCCCAGTTGCTCGCCGGCCTGCCCGCGCTGCCCTACGCGGGCAAGGAGCTGACCGCGGCCCGCGAACTGCTGGGCGCCAGCACCAGCGACGAGCTGCTCGGCCCGAACTTCACCGTGCCGGCGGTGCTGCATACCGACCTGAAGAACTTCCGCATCCTGCACTTCGCCACCCATGCCCTGCTGCCGGCGGAACTGCGCTGCCAGAGCCAGCCGGCGATCGTCACCTCCGATCCCGCCGGGGCCGCCAACGCCGCCGGGGCGCTGCTGACCGCGGCGGATGTGACCGGGATGCACCTCGACGCCGACCTCGTGATCCTGTCGGCCTGCAACTCCGGCGGACCGGGCGGGGAAACGGCGGGGGAAAGCCTGTCCGGTCTGGCACGCGCCTTCTTCTTCGCCGGCGCACGGGCGCTGATGGTCACCCATTGGTCGGTGAACGACCAGGTGACCGCCTACCTGATCGCGGACACCCTGCAACGCATGCGCGCCGACCCGGCGCTCGGCGTCGCCGGCGCACTGCGCAAGGCTCAGCTCGCCATGCTCGCCGACGCCGGCCACAGCCTGCCGGCGGAGGTGGCGCACCCGTTCTTCTGGGCCCCCTTCGCTGTCATCGGCGACGGGGGCGAACGCGCCGCCGCCACCGCCGCGCGCCAGGTACCCGCCAGCAAGCGCGCGGGCTGAGCCGCCCGCAAGCAAGGCTGCAACCGGGGTTTTGTCGGCCGATTCAGCCAACACCTCGAAGCAGGCGTCGGCATCGGGCCACGCGCCTTTGCCGCCGGGCGAAACGCCCTGACCCGACGGCGGGCATCAGTGCAGCCGCGCGCGCAGGTCGGCGATTTCGCGGCGGAGGCGGATTGCGGCGTCGCCGGTCGGGACCAGGGTGAGGAAGCGTTCGAAGCAGCGCAGCGCGGCGGCCACCTGGTCGAGACGCTGGTGGAGGGTGCCGGCTTCGCGCCAGAGGCTGGCCTGGTCGGGGGCGATGCGCAGCATGTCCCGGGTGGCGTCGAGGCCGCCGGTGAGGTCGCCGGCCGCCAGGCGGCGGGTGCGGATATTGTTTTGCAGCCGCAGCAGCACGGCCCGGGTTCCGGCGGGGCGGACCAGACCGGGGCGCAGTTCCGCGTCCGGGCCGGCGATGCGTTTGATCAAGGCGCGCAGTGCCGGGGCGTCGAGGCAGGTGCCGCCGTCGAACGCGTCGACCACGAGTTGTCCGCCGGCGCCTTCGAGCGCGATCAGGAAGTGCGCCGGGAAGTCCACGCCGTGCGCCGGCCAGCCGGCGGCGCGGGCGGCGTGCAGCCAGAGGATGCCGAGTGCGACCGGCAGCCCCTGCCGGCGTTCGATCACGGCGATCAGGTTGGCGTTGGCGGGGTTGTCGTAGTCCTCGACGTTGCCGCGGAAGCCGTAGCGGTCGGCCAGCAGGCGGGCGAGGGCGGCGCCGCGGGCGGGGAGATCGTCCGGCAAGGTGGCGCGCCCGAGCGCGGCGGCGCCGGCAGCGATGGCGGAGAGCGCGGTGCGGGCCGCCGCCACGTCCGCGTCCGGCCGATCGATGCGGGCGAACTGCAGCGCGGTTTCCGCGATGTCGATTTCGTCCTCGTCAAGCAGGCCCACCGCATCGAGCGCGGCGCGGGGGTCGATCGGGGCGGAGGGGCCGGCGGGCATGGCCGTATCTGGTACGGCCTTGCCCGCCGGGACGCAACCGGGGCCGCTACTCGGCGGCGGCTTCCGGCAGGTAGAGCGCCTTGCCCTTTTCGGCGAATTCCGCGCTTTTGGCCTCCATCCCCGCCATCCGCGCTGCGTCCTGGCGCAGGTCCTGCGTGATCTTCATCGAGCAGAACTTGGGTCCACACATGGAACAGAAATGCGCGACCTTGTGCGCGTCCTTGGGCAGGGTTTCGTCGTGGAAGCGACGCGCGGTGTCGGGGTCGAGCGAGAGGTTGAACTGGTCCTCCCAGCGGAACTCGAACCGCGCGCGGGAGACGGCGTCATCACGCAGTTTCGCCGCCGGGTGGCCCTTGGCGAGGTCGGCGGCGTGGGCGGCGATGCGGTAGGTGATGACGCCGGTTTTCACGTCGTCACGGTCGGGCAGGCCGAGATGTTCCTTGGGCGTGACGTAGCAGAGCATGGCGGTGCCGAACCAGCCGATCATGGCCGCACCGATCGCCGAGGTGATGTGGTCGTAGCCGGGCGCGATGTCGGTCGTCAGCGGCCCGAGGGTATAGAACGGGGCTTCGCCGCATTCGGCGAGCTGCTTCGTCATGTTCACCTTGATCTTGTGCATCGGCACGTGGCCGGGGCCTTCGATCATCACTTGGCAGCCTTTGTCCCAGGCGATCTTCGTGAGCTCGCCCAGGGTTTCCAGCTCGGCGAACTGCGCGCGGTCGTTGGCATCCGCGATCGAGCCGGGGCGCAGCCCATCGCCGAGGCTGAACGAGACGTCGTACTTCCGCATGATGTCGCAGATCTCGTCGAAGCGTTCGTAGAGGAAGCTCTCCTTGTGGTGCGACAGGCACCAGCGCGCCATGATCGAGCCGCCGCGCGAGACGATGCCGGTGGTGCGCGTCGCCGTCAGCGGCACGTAGGCGAGGCGGACGCCGGCGTGGATGGTGAAATAGTCCACGCCCTGCTCGGCCTGTTCGATCAGGGTGTCCTTGAACACCTCCCAGGTCAGCTTGTCGGGTTCGCCGCCGACTTTCTCCAGCGCCTGGTAGATCGGCACGGTGCCGATCGGCACCGGGGCATTGCGCATGATCCAGCCGCGGATGTTGTGGATGTTGCGCCCGGTGGAGAGGTCCATCACCGTGTCGCCGCCCCAGCGGATGGCCCAGACGAGCTTTTCCACTTCCTCGGCCGCACCCGAGGTGACGGCGGAATTGCCGATATTGGCGTTGATCTTCACCAGGAAGTTGCGGCCGATGATGACCGGCTCCAGCTCCGGGTGGTTGATGTTGGCGGGGATGATGGCGCGACCCCGGGCGATCTCGCTGCGGACGAATTCGGGGGTGATGAAGTCGGGGATGGCGGCGCCGAAATCCTCCCCGTCCGCGCGGCGTTCGGCGGCACCGGCCAGCGCCGCGGCGCGGCCGAGGTTCTCCCGGTGGGCGACGTAGATCATTTCTTCCGTGATGATCCCGGCACGCGCGAATTCGTACTGGGTGACGGGCTGGCCGGCGCGCCCGGCGTAGACCTGGTGCTCGGCGGGACAGGGAGCGAGCAGGTGCTCGGCGCCGATGTTGCCGTTGTCCTCGGGCCGCACATCGCGGGGCGGAACCGTGGCGAAGCCGCGCGCGGCGAGCCAGGTGCTGCGGATCGGGGCCAGGCCGGCGGCGAGGTCGATCGTCACGCCCGGATCGGTGAACGGGCCGGAGGTGTCGTAGGCGCGATACGGTTCCTCGCGCGCCGAGGGATCGAGCGCGATTTCGCGGAATGGCACGCGGATGTCCGGCCGGCCCTCGGGCGAGGTGTAGATCTTGCGCGAGCCGGCGATCGGGCCGGTGGTAACGCTGTCGGGGCGGGCGGCGGATTTCGACTGGACCGTCATGGGCGTCTCCTCATGGCGATCCGGGAGCGGTGGGGGTGGTGAAGCTGGTGCCCGTCCCTCCGCCGGCATGACCCGGATCAGGTGCAAGGGTCACCAGCGCCGGCGCTTGCGCGCCCCTGCCGGACTCTCAGTCCCTGATCGGCGGGACCCCCCTCGGTGGTCGGGAAGCATGGGACGCGCCGCGGCACCTGTCAAACACCATTCCGGAGCGCGCGCACTTGCCTGGGAGTGCGGCTACTTCGCCGGCGCAGGATGGCGTTCGAACAGGACCTGCGCCAGCGCATCCACGTCTTTGTCTGCCATCGGCGCATGGAACACGTTCTTCATCTTCAGCACCTCGACCTTCCACGTGGCCAGCGGCAGGTGCGGCTGGCCGTTCACGAAGTCGGCCGAGTGGCAGATGCTGCAATGCAGGTTGAGCAGGTCCGCGCCGTGGCCGGAGAAAAACGGACCGGGATAGGGCACGGTGATGCTTTCCGATTTCCAGGCGATGCCGGATCCGCCGGTCGCGGCGAACGCGGCGCCGGCGTACGCGGCCAGCGCGATCGCACCCAGAACCGTCGCGCGCGCAAGGCGCGGATGCCGCGGGTTTCGTTGTTCATACCACATGGACATCGACCTGCTCGATCGCGTTGAACATGAAGCCGCCTGGGTTCCACCCGGCCACCAGCGGCTGGACGGCGCCCGAATCGTCGGCCGCGCGCACCATCAGCCGGAGCGGGCCCGGGTGTGGGGGCGTGAACGCCAGGCTCCATTCGCGCGCGCCGTAGGCGCCCCAGTCCTTGCCCAAGGTCGCGTCCTGCCACCCGGTGCCGCCATCGGCCGAGACCGCGACGGATTTCAACGCGCTGCCGCCGCCGAAGGCGAAGCCGCGCAAGGTCGTTGCGTGGCCGGCATGCAAGGTGTCCCCGTGCGCCACCTTGGTGAAGAAACTGCGCGGGTTCATCGCGTTGATCGGCACGAACTTGACGCCGGTCTGCCCGGGCTGCATCGACCCGTTCGGCGTGTCCGGGATCGTGTAGGCGGTCTTCATCCAGAAGCCGGTGCCGGGATGGGTGGTGACGGTGATCTCGGTCAGCATCTTCACCCAGTAGGTCGCGTACCAGCCGGGCACGACGAGGCGCAGCGGGTAGCCGTTGAGCAGCGGCAGGGGCGCCCCGTTCTGCTCGTAGGCGACCATCACCGCGTCGTCGTTGGCGCGCGCGAGCGGCAGCACCTTCCAGAACCTGGCATCCGGCGGGATCGGGTCGAGCCCTTGTTCCAGGCTGCGGAACGCGACATGGGTGGCCCCGGGTTTCAACCCGGCATGCGCGAGCAGCCGGGCGAGCGGCACGCCCGTCCACATGGCGTTGAACATCGCGCCGTTGGCCCATTGCGCGCCCGGCACCCGGGGCTCGATCAGGCCGCGGCTGTTGCCGGAGCACTGGTTCACCGCCGCCGTCCGCACCGCGGGGAACTGCTGCACCAGTTGATCGAGCGTCAGGTCGAACGGGCGCTGCACATGGCCGGCGATGCGTAATCGGAACGTTCCCGGATCGACCTCGGTCGGGAAATCGGCGATGTGCCAGCGGACATAGGTCTGGTCGTTGGGGATGAACAGATGCGTGCGGAACACGTCCCACGGGGTTTCCAGCAGCGGCGCGCGCACCCGTTGCAGGATCATGTCCCCTTTGTCGGGCCAGGTGCCGGCGGCGACGATCCTGCGGGTGCCGTTCGCGAACGGCAGTTGCACGCTGTCCGCACCCGCGGCGGCCGCCCGCGCGGCGGCTCCGAGCATCCCGACCGCGCCCAGGGCTGTGGCCCCGCGCAGCAGCCCACGACGGCCCAGGCCGGCGGCCGGACTCTGTCCTGTCACCCCCATCTTGGCACCCTCCCGCGCTTATTTTCGCCCTCTTGTCGAGGTTGCGAAAGATATGTTCTCCTATCGGCGCGGTTGGTGCAATGGAAATCCTCCGCCCTGCGCTCCGGCTGCCGCGCCGGTGGGGATAGCCATCCGCCGCCGCTCCTCCCGATCCGAAATCAGTCGTGACCGCACGCCGCCGCGCGGTCGCGGCCCGGCGGCCGGGTCACGGCCCCAGCCTCGCGACGGCCGGTCGGTGGATCGATCGGTCCGCGGCGCCGCCGATGGATATCGGCAGCCGTTATCGCCGGTTCAGCCGGTAACCGCCGCGATCCGGGCCAGCGCCTCGTCGCGCCCGAGTGCGGCCAGGGTCGCATCGATCCCCGGGCTGACGGTGCTGCCGGTCAGCGCCGCGCGCAGCGGCTGCGCCACCTGGCCGAGCTTGCGCCCGGTGGTCTCGGCGAATGCGCGCAGCGCCGCGTCCAGCGCGGCGATGGAGAAATCCGTGGCCGCCAGCGCGGGGGCAAGTTCGCGCAGCATGATCCGCGCTTCCGGGCTCAGAACCGCGGCGGCCTTCGGCTCCATCGGCAGCGGCACGGTGCGGGCCAGGAAGGCGGCCGAATCGGCCAGCTCCACCAAGGTCTTCGCGCGCTCCTTCAGCCCCGGCATCAGTGCCCGGATGCGGGCCGCCGCGATGGCGCCAAGCGCGAGGTCGCCGCGCCGGGCCAGCCGCTCCAACACCTCGTGCACCAGCCGCGCATCGTCCGCCGCGCGCAGATAAATCCCGTTCAGATGGGTGAGCTTGGCGTAGTCCATGCGCGACGCCGCGCGGCCGACGCCGGCCAGGTCGAACAGGGCGATCGCCTCCTCCCGCCCGATCACCTCCGCGTCGCCATGACCCCAGCCGAGACGCAGCAGGTAGTTGCACAGCGCTTCCGGCAGGTAGCCCTGCTCACGGAATTCCAGCACCGACACGGCGCCGTGGCGCTTCGACAGCTTGGCGCCGTCGGCACCGTGGATCAGCGGGATATGGGCGAAGCGCGGCGGCTCCCAGCCCATCGCCTGGTAGATCTGCACCTGGCGGAAGGTGTTGGTCAGGTGGTCGTCGCCGCGGATCACATGCGTGATCCCCATGTCGTGGTCGTCCACCACCACGGCGTGCAGGTAGGTCGGGCTGCCGTCGCTGCGCAGGATGATCATGTCGTCGAGCTCGGCATTGGCGACGCGGACGCTGCCCTGCACGAGGTCGTCCACCACCGTCTCGCCGTCGCGCGGCGCCTTCAGCCGGATTGCGGGGGCGACGCCGGGCGGCGCCTCGGCGGGATCGCGGTCGCGCCAGCGCCCGTCGTAGCGGGGCGGCCGGCCGGCCGCAGCCGCGGCCTCGCGCATCGCGGCGAGATCCGCCGGCGTGCAGAAGCACCGGTACGCATGGCCGCTCGCCAGCAGCGCGTGCGCCACCTCGGCATGGCGCGCCGCGCGGGTGGACTGGAACACCGGCGGCGCGTCGGGCGCGAGGCCGAGCCAGGCGAGCCCGTCCAGGATCACCTGCGTCGCTTCCTCCGGTACTGCGGGCGCGGTCGGTGTCCTCCACCCGCAGCAGGTATTCGCCGCCGTGGTGGCGGCTGAACAGGTAGTTGAACAGCGCAGTGCGGGCGCCGCCGATATGCAGCAGGCCGGTGGGGCTGGGGGCGAAGCGGGTGCGGACGGTCATCGTGTTCTCCGGTGCCGGCGCATAGACGCCCCCCGACGGAAGGGCAACCGCCGCGCGGGTGAACCGGAAAATTGCCGCGCGCGGCGGGTTGCCGCGGCACGGTGGCGCGCCGCATGATGCCGTCCAAGGGCATCCAACCGGCCCGAATTGGGGAGAAACCGAGCATGACCAGACGCCGTCTCTGGGTCTACTTTCTTTTGTTCCTGTTCAACGCGATCTGCTACATCGATCGGGTGAACATGTCGCTCGCCGGACATTCGGTGGCGCAGGAGTTCCATCTTTCGCCGGTGGCGCTCGGCTATCTGTTCTCCTCCTTCCTCTGGGCCTACGTCGTCATGATGCTGCCGAGCGGGCAGCTCGTCGACCGGCTCGGGGTGCACCGGATGGCGGCGATCGGGGCTGCGGTGTGGTCGGTGGCGCAGGCGCTCAGCGGTGCGGCCGTCGGGTTCACGACCCTGCTGCTGACCCGGCTCGGCCTTGGCGTCGGCGAGGCGCCGACATTCCCGGTAAGCTACCGCTCGGTGCGCGACTGGGGACCGGCCTCCGAGCGCGGCCGGGCGGTGGGTGCAATCCAGGCCGGCACCTTGCTCGGCCCGGCGCTGGCCGCCCCGGGGGTCGCCTGGCTGATCCAGGCCACGTCATGGCGCTGGTCATTCGTCATCACCGGCGCCATCGGGCTCGTGTGGGTCGCGGTCTGGGCCGCGTTCGTTCGGACACCGGAACGCACGCGCTGGCTGCCGGAGCCGGAGCGCCGGCGCATCCTCGCCGAGCGCCACGCCGGCGATCCGCCCCCCGCGCACGGCGGCGTCGGCTATCGCGGGCTGATGGCGGTGCCGTCGATGTGGGGACTGGCGATCTCGCAGGGCTGCGCGGTCTATTCGCTGTATCTCTATCTGAGCTGGCTGCCGGACTACCTCGTCACGGTACGGCACCTCTCGATCCTGAAATCGGGCGTGTTCACGGCGGTGCCGTTCCTCGCGGGCTCGGTGCTCGTCGTGCTGACGAACTGGGTGGGCGATGCCATGCTGACCCCGGCCACGATGCGCACCGGACGGCGCCGGCTGGTCTCGGCAACCTGCCTGCTGCTGACGGCGGCGGGGATGCTGATCCCGTTCGTGGGCTCGGTCGCCGCCGTGGTGGTGCTCACCATCCTGCCGATCAGCTTCAGCACGACAACGACCGCGACCAACGCGGCGCTGACCAACGACCTGCTGCGTTCCCCGGCCGACAGCGGACGGGCCTTCGCCTTCCTGGTGCTGGGCGGCAACGTGTTCGGGCTGCTGGCACCGATCGTCACCGGCTACATCGTGCAGGCAACCGGCAGCTTCACCTCCGCCTTCGTGCTCGCCGGCGTGCTGGCACTGTTCGGCGCACTGGTGTCCCTGCTGATGACCCATCAGGCACTCGGCGAAACCGAGCCGGCGCCGGCAGGACTCGCCGCCGACTGAATCGAAGCGGGTCCAAAACAAGCAGAGCCGGGGGGGCGTTGTCGCCTGGCCTTCACCGCCAGGCGGCAAGCCCTCACCCGGCTGCGGGCAGCATGCGTCCGAGCGGGCGGCCGGCGAACAGGTGGACGTGGAAGTGGGGAACCTCCTGGCCCAACTCGGCGCCCATGTTGGCCAGCAGGCGGTAGCCGGGGGCTTCCAGTCCCAATTGGCGAGCCACGGCGCCGACGGCGCGGACGAAGCCGGCGATTTCCTCGGTTGTGGCCTGGGCGCTGAAATCTGCGAAGGAACAGTACCGGCCTTTCGGGATCACCAGCACATGCACGGGGGCTTGCGGGGCGATATCGTGGAAGGCCAGCGCCCAGGTGTCCTCGTAGACTTTCCGGCACGGGATGTCCCCGCTCAGGATGCGGGCGAAGACGTTGGTCTCGTCGTAGGGGGGGAGTCCGGACACCGCCATCGGGCGCTCCTGCGGTTCTGCACACTCAAGGAATGCGTGCAGTCAGGGAATGCATGCAGTCAGGGGATTTTCGTCGTTTCCAGCCCGAACGCAACCGGCAGGGTCCGCGCGCGGGAGGCTTTCTCGGCGATGCCGCTGATGCCTTCGCGCCGCTTGAGTTCGGTCCACACGTCGTCCGGCGTCACGCCTCCGGCCACCCAGAGGACCATCAGGTGGTAGAGCACATCGGCGCTTTCCGCGACCAGGGCGTCGCGGTTGCCGGCCACTGCCTCGATCAGGCATTCGACCGCTTCCTCGCCGAATTTCTGCGCCACTTTGGGCAGGCCGCGCGACAGCAGGCGGGCCGAGTGGCTGACCGCCGGGTCGGCATCGCGGCGGCTTTGCACCACGGCGTACAGCCGGTCGAGCACCATCGAGCCGGGGCCGATCGCCAGCGGCGGCGGGGGGGCAGGTTCCGCGCAGGGCGCCGGCGGCACCGGCGCCGCGGGTCCGCGCTTGTTCGTCTTCGCCGTCGCGGCCCGCTTGCGCGGGCGCTTCGTTGCCTCGGCGTCACTCTTCTTTCCAGGACGCTTCCCTGGCCGTTTCTTGACCGTCTTCGCCATTCGTATTCCCTACGCCGCCACGCGCGGCAGGCGCACGGGCAGACCTGCCCGCGCCAGGGCCGCCTTCACGTCGGCGATGCGGAACGTGCCGAAGTGGAACACGCTCGCCGCCAGCAGGCCGGTGGCACCGGCCTCTGCGCCCGCCACGAAATGATCCAGGGTGCCAACTCCGCCCGAGGCGATCACCGGCAGCCGCACCGCGCCGCATACGGCGCGCAGCAGATCGAGGTCGAAGCCGCGCCCGGTGCCGTCCCTGTCCATGCTGGTGAGCAGGATCTCGCCCGCGCCCAGCGCCGCGACCCGCCGGCACCAGTCGCGCACATCGATCCCGGTGCCGCGCCGGCCGCCATGGGTGAACACTTCCCAGCGATCCGGCCCCGCCTGTTTGGCCCCCACCTGCTTGGCCCCCACCTGCTTGGCATCAACCGCGACCACCACGCACTGGCTGCCGAATTTCTCCGCCGCCTCGGCCACGAGTTCCGGCCGCGCCACCGCGGCGGAGTTGATGCTGCACTTGTCCGCCCCGGCGAGCAGCAGCCGGCGCATGTCCTCCACCGACCGCACCCCGCCGCCCACCGTCAGCGGCAGGAACACGCGGGCGGCGGTGCGGCCGACGACGTCGAGAAGGGTGTCGCGATTCTCGTGGCTCGCGGTGATATCGAGGAAGCAGAGTTCATCGGCGCCGGCGGCGTCGTACAAGGTCGCCTGCTCCACCGGGTCGCCGGCGTCGCGCAGGGAGACGAAGTTCACGCCCTTCACGACGCGGCCGTCCTTGACGTCGAGGCACGGGATGACACGAAGCTTCAACATGACGATTTTCTTACACCGGAGACGCGTGATCGTGGCAAGCGGGGAACGCAACGGGCAGCGGTCGCCCCAGGGGATCATGGACTGGACATCGTGGCGTGGGCGCCGACCGGCCGCAGCGCAGCAGCCGGCGTAGATCCGGCGGGCGCATATGTTGCCGCGACCGCCCCGGTGCAAGGGGCCGCTCCGCTGCACGGGCGGGGCAATCGCATTTGGCACGCGCGCGACGGCCGGTCTCACCGCCCCAATGCGGCCAGCGCCGCCGCGGGATCGAGCCGCCCGTCGTACAGCGCCCGTCCCACGATGACCCCGGTGAGGCTGGTGCCCGGCGCCGCCGCGCGCAGCGCGACCAGATCGGCGAGGCCAGCGACGCCGCCGGAGGCAATCACCGGCGTCGCGACCAGCCGCGCCAGGGCGACCGTCTGCTCGAGATTGAGGCCCGTCAGCATGCCGTCGCGCGCGATATCGGTATAGATCAGCGCCGCCGCCCCCGCGTCCTGCAGCCGCAGCGCGAGGTCGGTGGCGGCGAGCGTGCTGGTTTCCGCCCAGCCCTCCGTGGCCACGAACCCGTCCCGTGCGTCGATCCCGACCGCGATCCGGTCGGGAAAGGCAGCGCAGGCCTGGTGCACCAGGTCGGGATTCTTGGCCGCGGCGCTGCCCAGGATCACCCGACGCACGCCGGAAGCGAGCCAGGCCTCGATCCCGGCCAAGTCGCGGATGCCGCCGCCGAGCTGCACCGGCAGGGACGTCGCGGCCAGGATCGCGCGCACCGCGTCGGCGTTCACCGGCCGGCCGGCGAAGGCGCCGTTCAGGTCGACCACGTGCAGCCAGGCAAACCCCGCCGCCTGCCACGTCCGGGCCTGCGCCGCGGGATCGTCGGCATAGACGGTGGCGTCCTCCATCGCGCCGCGGCGCAGGCGCACGCATTTGCCGTCCTTGAGGTCGATGGCGGGGAACAGGGTGAGGCTCATGTCGGCCCCTCCCCGCGGTCGCGCAGCGCCTGGGGCTGCAGCAGCTTGTAGTAATAAAGGCCGCGCACCGTCCGCCCGTCCACCCGCGCATAGGCCGGATGCTCGCCCCAGCGCACGAAGCCGAGCAACTCGTACAGCCGCCGCGCCGCCGTCTGGGTCTCCCGCACGTCGAGGTTCAGCACCTGGTAGCCGAGCGCGCGCGCCGCCTCCTCCACCTCGCGGGTCAGCAGGGTCGCCATGCCGTGGCCGCGGGCGTAGGGGGCGACGAAACTGTGCATCAGGGTGGCGGCGAAAGCCTGCGCCTCGTTGTTGCGCGGCGGGCGCACGAGCTGGGCGGCGCCGACCACCACGCCGTCCAGCCGGGCGAGGAACAGGGAGCGTTCCGGCACCAGCAGGATGCCGCGGTAGTAGCTTGCCAGCGCGCGGTGGCCGGGCGGGGTGACCCAGCCGAAGCCGCCGCCGTCGATGATGGCGGCGTGCGTGGCTTCGCACAACGCGTGCAGATCGTCTTCGTCATCGAAGGATTCGGCACGCTCCACCGCCCGCAGCGATTCGGGCGGCAGATCGGTGGGGGGATCTGCCATCTACGGGGTCCAGCGCAGGAAGTTGGTCAGGATCTGCAGGCCGACCGCCTGGCTTTTCTCGACATGGAACTGGGTGCCGGCGCGGTTGCCGGCGGCGACCATGGCGACCACCGGCCCGCCGTAGTCGGTGGTGGCCAGCACCTGCGCCGGGTCGGCGCCGGTGAGGGCGTAGCTGTGCACGAAATAGGCGTGATCGCCGGGCACCAGCCCCGCCAGCAGCGGATGCGCGCCGGGGCGGAAGTCGAGCGTCGTTCCAGCCCATCTGCGGCAGGCGCAGCCCGGGCACGTCCATCGCCGCGATCTCGCCCTTGATCCAGCCGAAGCCCGGAGTGACGCGATGTTCCAGCCCGCGCTCGGCCATGAGCTGCATGCCGACGCAGATGCCGAGGAACGGGCGCCCGGCGTCGGTCGCCTCCATGATCGCCTGTTCCATGCCCGGCACGGCGGCGAGCCCGCGGGCGCAATCGGCGAACGCCCCCTGGCCGGGCAGCACGATGCGGTCGGCGCGCGCCACCAGGTCCGGATCGGCGGTCACGGTGACGGTGGCCGCCAGCCCCGCCCGCTCCGCCGCCAGGGCCAGCGCGCGGGAGGCGGAGGCGAGGTTGCCGCTGCCGTAATCGACCACCGCGACTTTCATGACAGCGCGCCGGCGGGGAAGCCGGGGAGGAACGCGGCGCCGAGCTCGGGCCGCTGCGCGAGCAACCGCAGCAGCGCCGCGTCGGCATCCGGTGCCGCGACGACATGGGCGAGCGTGTAGCCGCGCCAGGCGAGCGCGACGCGCACAAGGTCCCGGCCGCTGAAGCCGAGGCCGACGGCCAGCCCCGCTTCCAGGACGCCGCGCGCCGGGGCGGGCACCAGCGCCGCGATCAGCACCGCGCACGCGAGCGCGATCGCACCGGCAATCCAGGCGCGCCACGCCAGCAACCAGAGGCCGCCGAACAGCAGCGCGCCCCAGGCGAAGCCTTCGCGCACCAGCACCGGCGGCGCACCCGGGCGGAGATGGGCAGTGAAGACCCTCACAGCGCCCCCTTGGTGGAGGGGATCGCATCGCCGATGCGCGGGTCGAGCGTCACCGCCATGCGCAGTGCCCGTGCGGCGGCCTTGAAGCAGCTTTCCGCCACGTGATGCGCGTTGCGGCCGGCGCGGCTCGTGATGTGCAGGGTGAGCAGGGCGTTGGCGGCGAAGGCGCGGAAGAACTCCTCGAACAATTCGGTGTCCATCTCGCCGATGCGCTGGCGTTCGAACGTCACCGTCCAGGCGAGGTGACGCGCGGCCGGAGATGTCGACGGCGGCTTCAGCCAGCGCCTCGTCCATCGGCACCAGGGCCTGGCCGAAGCGGGCGATGCCGCGCTTGTCGCCGATCGCCTCGGCGAAGGCGCGGCCGAGCACGATGCCGACGTCTTCGGTGGTGTGGTGGCAGTCGATCTGCAGATCGCCCTGGGCGCGGACCTGGAGGTCGAACAGCGCGTGGCGGGCGAAGGCGGTCAGCATGTGGTCGAGGAAGCCGATCCCGGTGTCGATCTCCGACGCGCCGGACCCGTCGAGGTCGAGCGTGAGGGCGATGTCGGTCTCGGCGGTGGCGCGGGTGAGGGATGCGGTGCGGCCCATGCGGGTGCAGTAGCGCAGGCGTGGGGCGGGTGCCAGGGGGCAGGTGCCAGGGGGCGGGCGCCAGGGGCGGGCGCCAGGGGGCATCCGGTTTGCGGCCTTTCGCCCGATTGCCGTGTCAACGACCGGCGCGCGGCTGGGCGCTCCCGTCAGTCGCCGCTGCGGTCATCCCCCGTTCCGGCGCGGCGGCTCCTGGATGACGACGCCCGCCCACTCCAGTCCCCGATACGTCTCATAGCCGGGCGTGAGATGGAACGCGGTGGTGCGGCCGTTGGGTTCGTGCTGGACACCGCTGCGCCGGCCGCCCGTCTCGAGCGCGATCCTTTCGCCGAGCTCGCCCTGGCGGTCCGAGGCGGCAAGAATGCGGCCGCGCGCATCCACCAGCAGCACGCGCGAGCGCGCCGCTTCGACCGGCGAGAGGCGCACGCCTTCGATGACCGCGCGGGCCTGCGGACCCCAGTCGAAATGGATGCCGAGCACGCCGATCGGCTGCCCGTTCGCCTGTCCCCCCGCGCGCACCGCAGCGGCGTAGGTGGCGACCGGCGCACCTTCCAGGGCCGGGCATGCCATCACGTCGGCGACCGCATAGTCGTCGCCGGAGGCGGAGGCGAGCGCCTGGCGGAACCAGCTCTCCCTCGAAACATCGAGGCCGCGCACGCCCGGATAGCGATCCGGTCTGCCATGCGCCACCACCCGCCCGTCCGGGGTGCAGATCCAGAGATCGAGATAGACCGTGTAGGCGGAGAGGATGACGCCGAGCCGACGCTCGGCCTCGGCAAGGTGCTCGGGCGTGGGCTCGGCCGCCGCCACCACCGCGGCATCGGTGGCCCACCAGCGCACATCGCAGGTGCGTTCGTAAAGATTGCGGTCGATGATCTCGATCGCGTTCAGGCAGAGATCGACCAGGCGCTGGCCGCGCACGTCCTCCGCCATGCGGCCGCCGACGGCGCGCAATTCGTCGAAGGCGGACCTGAGCTCGGTCTCCATCTCGGCGGCGAGCCGGCCGATTTCGGCGCTGACCGCTTTCACCTCCCCGGCGACGACGGCGAATCCCTTGCCCGCCTCGCCGGCGCGGGCCGCTTCGATCGTGGCGTTGAGCGCAGAAAATCCTGGTCTGGCCGGTGATGCGCTGGATGCCGCGTACCTTGCTGCCGGCAATCGTGGCGGCGCGGTCGGCAAGCGCGACAACCCGTTCGGGCGTATCGGCAGTGGCAGATGCTTCCGAAGCCGGAGCCAACGAACCATCCATCGGGGACGTCCACGTCTGTGTTCGAGTCCCGCTATTCTGCCGGCCAAATGCTGCTGAGCGGTAAATTCCGTGTCGCCCGCCGATGCCTAGATATCCGCCATCGGCCGGCCGTCCGCGCAGGGACGCATTCGCCGCGGAACCGCACGACACGCGCCGTTCGGGCGATCGCCCTGCCACCCGGCGCAGGACAATCGGGTGAACCGTAAAAATCGGTGGTGGCGGCCGCTCCTGCACCTCTCCCGCGCTGCGGGAGAGGTCGGTTCGCGAAGCGAACCGGGTGAGGGAACCGTGCCTCGCGCCCTCACCCGCCGCGCTGCGCACGGCGACCTCTCCCGCAGCGCGGGAGAGGTGAAGGAGCCGCCGCCCGATCGCCTTGCCACCCGCCGCATGCCGCTTGACGACACGTCACGCCGCCCCCTACGAGGGCGACATGGCCACCGACGTTTCCCTACCGCGCCGACAGCAACGCCGCCGCACTCCGGCGGCGGCCAGTGTCGCACGCGGAAACGATCGGTCTTCATGGAGCCGCGCCTTCTAGGCCCCGGCCCGCCGTCGATCCCGCTGCGACGAGACACCCCGCCACATCCACGCCGGCGGGGTTTTTTCGGATGGACCCCGCCGCTCCCACCCACGGAGAGCCCCGGTGCCAGAACCTCAGTTGTTGCTTGCCTTCGCCGCGACCGTCACGATCCTGATGCTGATCCCGGGGCCGAACGTGGCCCTGATCGTCGCCAACAGCGTCGCCCACGGGTCCCGCTACGGCCTGCTCACCGTCGTCGGCACCAGCTCCGCGATGGTGGTCCAGCTCGTGCTGACGGCGCTGGGGATGACCGCGGTATTGCGCGGGCTCGGCGGCTGGTTCGACGGGGTGCGCTGGATCGGGGTCGTCTATCTGCTCTGGCTGGGGGTCCGGCAGTGGCGGGCGGCGCCGGCGGATCTTGCCCGGATGCGGGCGGGGCCGAAATCCGCCCGGACGATCTATGCGCGGGCATTCCTGGTCTCGCTCACGAACCCCAAGACGTTGTTCTTCTACGGCGCGTTCTTTCCGCAGTTCGTCCGGCCGGGACCGGGGCTCGGTGTGCAGGTGGCGGTGCTGGCGACGAGCTTCCTGCTGATTGCGGTGACGGTCGACAGCGTCTGGGCGCTGGCCGCCGGACGCGCCCGCGGGCTGCTGGTCCGCCACGCGACGGTGCGGAACCGGATCAGCGGCGGCGTGCTGATCGCGGCGGCTGTCGCGCTGGCCGCGGCCCGGGGGAAATGAGGGGGGCGGGTGGCCGCCGGCCGCTCGAGCGGGCTGAAGGACGCATGGAGGCGCTTCCATGACTGATCCGACATCGCCCGGCTTCGCAGCCGCTCAGGCTGCGCGCCGGGATTCGCAATGAGATCACACGGTCAGAGCGCGTGCTTGTAGCCCGCCTCGCGCTGACTTCGTATCGCCAGGACAAAGACCGTATCGATACCGGCTACAAAGCGATAAAGCGCGATGTAGCCCCGCGAACTCGCGGCCGATGACCAGTTCACGCTTGCCGCCCTGCACGGGTCGGCCGATGAGCGGACTGTGGGCCAGGATTTGTATCGCCTGCACGATATCGCCGATCCGCGCGGGTGCGTCCGCGACCTCGAACCGGGCCATATGGTCCAGAAAGCGGTCGAAGTCCTCAAGGACGTCCGGGGCAAGCTCGACCCGGGCCATGCCCCGCTCAGCGCCCGGACTTGCGCGCCACCGGTCTGCGAGGGCGCTCGCCGTGCGATCGCGCCTCAAGCCAGGCTTTCGCATCGTCCCACGGCACGGTCTTCCCGCTCGCCAGTATCTTCGCCCAGCGCGCGTCGGCGACGCGATGGAACGCCTCGTCCTTCTCGACCTGCTCCACCGTCCGGGCGATCGCGTCGAGGATGAATGCGTGCGCCGTCTTCCCGGCGCGCTCGGCTGCTGCGGCAACCCGCGCTTTCAGGTCGTCATCGATGCGGATGGTCGTGGTCATCGTCATGGATGGAGCTCGAAGCGGACCCGCCATGTAGCACTATTGTGCTATTCTGACAATCGCATCCGCGACCCGTCACGGGTGTGCAAAAGCGGGGCCGGACAGGGGCCCCCGGTTACCCCCCAATCCCCCCCGCCGCCGCCAGCGCATCGATCGTCCGCCGCAGCCCATCCCGCCACCCCGGCAGCGCCACCCCGAACACCTCCTCCAGCCGCCCGCAGTCCAGCCGGGAATCCGCTGGCCGCCGCGCCGGCGTCGGCCAGTCCGCGGTCCGGATCGCCGCCACCTCGGGGATCGGAGCGCCATACCGCGCCGCTTCCTCGAACGCCGCCACCGCCAGGCCGTGCCAGGTCGTCCACCCGGTCCCCGCCGCGTGCACCACGCCGCCGAACCGGTCCTGCCACCCCTCCCCGGTCACCAGCGCCGCGATCGCCAGGAGTGCCGCCGCCAGATCCACCGCCGTCGTCGGGCACCCTTTCTGATCCGCCACCACCCGCAAGGACCTCGTCTTGCGTGCCGCCGCCAGCATCGTGCGCATGAAATTGCGCCCGGTATGCGCATAGACCCAGGACGTCCGCACCACGATCGCCTGTGCGCCCGAGGCCAGCACCGCCTGCTCCCCGGCGAGCTTGCTCGCCCCGTACACCCCCTGCGGCGACACCGGATCGCCCTCCACGTAGGGCGCGCCCTTGGTCCCGTCGAATACGTAGTCGGTGGAGACATGGATCAGCGGCACGCCGGCTGCGCGGCACAGCGAAGCGAGCGCCGCCGGCCCGTCGCGATTGGCGCGGAACGCCGCCTCCGCGTCCGCCTCCGCTGCATCCACCGCGGTGTAGGCGGCGGCATTGATCACCAGCGCGGGCGCCGCCGCATCGAAGGCGCGCGCGATCGTCTCCGGCCGATCGAAATCGAACGCCGGCCGCCCGACCACGGCCACCGGCCCCGCCGCGCCCAGCGCCGCCGCCCCTATGGCCTGGGCCAGTTGCCCGCTCCCGCCCGTGACCAGCAGGGTCATCGTCAGACCGAGAACCAGGGCGGGCAGTCGCGCAATCGCGGCAGCACCAGGTCCTTGTCCGACAGCACCGCCGCGCCCGCGGCCACCGGCCAGGGCAGCGCCAGATCGGGATCGTTCCATACCACCCCGCGCTCGGCGGCGCGGTCGTAGTCGGCGGTGACCTTGTAGATCACCTCGGTGTCCGGCTCGAGCGTGCAGAACCCGTGCAGGAACCCGCCCGGCACCCACAACTGGCACCAGTTCTCCGCACTCAGCACCGCAGCGACATGCCGCCCGAACGTCGCCGACCCGTGCCGCACATCCACCGCCACGTCCCAGATCGCGCCGCGCACGCAGCGCACCAGCTTGCCCTGCACGCTCGGCGCGATCTGCAAATGCAGCCCGCGCACCGTGCCGCGCGGGACCGACAGGCTGTGGTTGTCCTGCACGAACGGTCCGGGGATACCCCCCGCCGCTTCCCGCTTCGCGCTCCAGGTCTCGGAGAAGAACCCGCGCGGATCGCGGTAGCGCGGCGGGGTGAGGAGTTTCACGTCCGGAATGTCGAGGACCTGCACGGTCATGTGCGGACTCCCCCCGCCAGTTCCGCGAGCACCCGGCCGAGTTCGGTCTTGCCCAGCAGGCGCGCCTGCGCGGCCAGCCGATCGGCGTCGATATAGCCCATGCGGAACGCTACCTCCTCCGGACAGCCGACCAGCAGGCCGGTGCGCGACTGGATCGTCTGCACGAAACTCGCCGCCTGCAGCAGCGAATCCGGCGTCCCCGCGTCCAGCCAGGCGCAGCCGCGGGACAGTTTCTCGACGTGCAGGCTCCCGTCCTCCAGATACAGCCGGTTGAGGTCGGTGATCTCCAGCTCCCCGCGCGCCGAGGGCCGGATGGTCGCGGCCAGCGCGCTCACCCGCCGGTCGTAGAAATAGAGCCCGGTGACCGCCCAGTTGGAGCGCGGGTGGGCCGGCTTCTCCACCAGTTCGGACGGCCGGCCGGCAAGGTCGAACGTCACCACCCCGTAGCGTTCCGGATCGCGCACCTGGTAGGCGAACACCGTCGCCCCTTCCCCCCGCTCCGCCGCCTGGCGCATGAGCGCGGAGAGGTGGTCGGCGTGGATCAGGTTGTCGCCGAGCGCCAGCGCGCAGGCCTCGCCGGCGATCCATTCCCGCCCGATCAGGAACGCCTGCGCCAGCCCGTCCGGGCTCGGCTGTTCGGCGTAGGCGAGCCGCAGGCCGAATTGCGACCCGTCGCCCAGCAGCCGGCGGAACTGCGGCAGGTCGGTGGGGGTGGAGATCAGCAGGATGTCGCGGATGCCCGCCAGCATCAGGGTCGTCAGCGGGTAGTAGACCATCGGCTTGTCGTAGACCGGCAGGAGTTGCTTCGACGAAACGAGCGTCGCCGGATGCAGCCGCGTGCCGGACCCGCCGGCGAGGATGATGCCCTTCATGCCGCCGCTCCCTGGGATGCCGGCGCCGTCCCCAGCCGCTGGCCGGCGTAGCGCCCCGCGCGCACGCCCTCCCACCACGCCCGGTTGGCCAGGTACCAATCGATGGTGCGTGTCAGCCCGGCCTCGAAATCATGCGGCGCGGTCCAGCCGAGCGCCGCCTCGCTCCGCGCCGGATCGATCTCGTAGCGGAAATCATGGCCGGGGCGATCGGTCACGAAATGGATCAGCCGCGCCCGCGGCCCGGCGGGGTCGGGGACGACGCGGTCCAGATGCGCGCAGATGGCGCGCACCACGTCCAGATTGCTGCGCGGCTGGCGGGCGCCGATCGCGTAGGTGGCGCCAGGTTCGCCGCGTTCGGCCACCAACACCAGCGCCGCGGCGTGGTCCTCCACGAACAGCCAGTCGCGCAGGTTGGAGCCGTCGCCATAGACCGGAAGCGGCTTGCCCTCCAACGCGTTCAGCGTGACCAGCGGGATCAGTTTCTCGGGAAACTGCCACGGTCCGTAATTGTTGGTCGTATTGCTGACCAAGGTGGGCAGCCCGTAGGTGTGGAACCACGCCCGCGCCAGATGGTCCGACGCCGCCTTGGACGCGGAATACGGGCTGCGCGGATCATACGCGGTCGTTTCGGTGAAGGCGGGATCGTCCGCGCCCAGCGCGCCGAACACCTCGTCGGTCGAGATGTGATGGAAGCGGAACGCCGCCCGCCGCGCCGGCGCCAGCGCCGACCAGTAGCCGCGCGCCGCCTCCAGCAACACGAAAGTGCCGAGCACATTGGTGCGGATGAAATCCCCCGGCCCGTCGATCGAACGATCGACATGGCTTTCGGCGGCGAGATGCATCACGAGATCGGGCTGGTGCACGGCGAACACCTGGCGCATCGCCTCCGCATCCGCCACATCGGCGCGCACGAGCAGGTGGCGCGGATCGTGACGCGCCTCCTCCAGCGCGTCCTCGGACGCCGCGTAGGTCATCTTGTCGACGTTCACCACCGCATGCCCGGTGTGGCGCAGCAGGTGGCGGATCACCGCGGAGCCGATGAAGCCGCAGCCGCCGGTCAGCAGAATCTTCATCCCATTCGGATCCCAGGATCGCTGCCGCGATAGGCCACGGCCCGATACGAGCGGTCAACCGGATTGTTGGCCGATCGACCGTCTCCCACCGCGACCTCCCCGCGCCGGCCATGCTAAGCAGGGCGGCACGACTCTCCCTCCCCCGCAAGGGGGGACGGAGAGTCGCACCCATCGCAGGAGCCCGCCATGCCGCCCGCCGCCTTCCCCGCCCTGGCCGAGCTCGCGCCCCGCCGGCGCGACGGCGTGGTCGAATTCCCCGTCCACCACATGCGTGGCGGCACCTCCACCGGCCTCGTCATCTACGAGAATTTCGCCCCCGCGGACCGCACGCTCAAGGAAGAACTGCTGCGCCACCTGATGGGCCTGCCGCTCGCCGGCACGCGCAAGGGCAACCGGCAGATCACCGGCCTCGGCCGCGGCGCGCCCACCAGCAACAAGATATTCTTCGCCGCGCCCGAACCCGACGGCACGCCGCGCCTCG
Organism: uncultured Pseudomonadota bacterium; assembly: GCA_963832525.1. Classification (GTDB taxonomy): domain Bacteria; phylum Pseudomonadota; class Alphaproteobacteria; order Acetobacterales; family Acetobacteraceae; genus JAJZVS01. The sequence continues at coordinate 1,624,017 of CAWHUC010000004.1, read as the reverse complement.
TCAGCACTCTCGCCCAGCTCGCGTCGGATACCGCCGCGATCGACTGGAGCGTGAACTGCGGCAACATGTCCGCCGCCCTGCCGCTCTGGGCGCTCGACACCGGCCTGCTCGCCCGCCCCGCCGGGGCCGGACGGTTCGAAACCGTGATCCGCAACACCAATACCGGCGTGCTGGCCGTCGCGCGGATGGCGTTCGACGCCGCCGGCCGGCCGGAGACGGCGGAAATCCCCGGCGTCGACGGCGCCTTCCCCGCCGTCGACCTGTCGCTCGCCGATCCGGTCGGCGCCAAGACCGGGCGCCTGCTGCCGACCGGAAACCGCACCGACCAGGCCGCCGGCACCACCGTGTCCTGCGTCGATGTCGCGGTCCCGATGGTGATCGCGCGCGCCGAGGACTTCGGCCGCTCGGTCCACGATCCGATCGAATTGTTCGATTCCGACGCCGCCCTGATGGCGCGACTGCGGGAGGTCTGGGTCGCCGCCGGCCTCGCCATGGGCCTCGCCGGCCGCGACGGGCACAAGCTCACCGCCGAGGAACTCGCGCGCAGCGAAACCATCCCCAAACTCTGCCTGGTCGGTCCCCCCGCCGGCGGCGGCAACATCGCCGCGCGCTACTTCACCCCGCAGGCCGGCCACCGCTCCATGGCGGTCTCCGGCGGCTGCTGCCTTGCCGCCGCCGCCCTGATCCCCGGCACCACCGCCCATGCCGTCGCCCGCGGCCTGCCCGCGCCAGGCACCGACTTCAGCGAAATCGCCGTCGGCATCGAAAACCCCGCCGGCATCCTCGCCGCCAAGATCGAAGCCCGCACCGCTCCCGAAGGCCTCGCGCTGCGCCAGGCCGCCTACACCCGCAACACCCAGATCCTGCTGCGCGGCCACGTGCCGCTCTATCGCGCCTCCCCAGCCCTGGAAGCCGCCATGGACGCAATCATCGCCGGCACGCCCATGCGCGCCGCCGCCTGAACCAGCGGATGCAGGCCCGGCATCGGGACCAGGCGGGGAGCGCGGCACCGGCGAATTTCCTGTGGCGCCGCCGGGCCAATCAGGCAAGATGCGCGGATCGGGGGGCGGGATGCCCAGCGGCGCCGCGCCGGATGCGTGGCGTAACGTCTCCGGATCGCCACGATCTGCACATGGAAAGGAAGAGGCATGCGCGCGAGACGACTTGCTGCGGCGGGACTGCTCCTGGCCGGGAGCCTCGGGATCGGCGCCGCGGCGCTGGCCCAGGCCCCCGCCTTCGATCCGATCCGAACCCGCCAGGACGGGCAGTTGCTGGTGCTCGGCGCGTTCATCGGCATGCGCACGGGGCTCATGCACAAGCTGCCGGTGAAGCCCTATGCCGAGCCGGCAACGGCGATCGCGCGCTGGATGGAACAATACCCCAGCCTGTTCCCGCCGGGCAGCGACAAGGGCGACAACACCAAGGCGCTGCCGGCGATCTGGAAGAATTTCGCCGGCTTCCAGAAGGACGCCGCCACGGCATCGGCAGCATCGCAGAAGCTCGCGCTGCTGGCCAAGGCCGGCGACGCTGCCGGCTTCGCCGCGCAGTTCAAGGTCGTCGGCAAGACCTGCGATACCTGCCACAAGGAGTTCCGCGCTAAGTAGCGCCGAAGCGGCCGAGCACGAAGGCCACCAGCGCCGCGGCGGCGGCCAGCACCGCCGCCGCCCGCCAGGGGCTGGCCAGGCGCGGCGCCGGCAGCTCCGCCGGCAGGCGCTTGCGCCCGGTGATCATCGGCCGCACCAGGTCGTGGCGCTTGAGCACCGCATAGGCCGCGATCGCCAGCACGTGCAGCGCCACCGCGATCTCGATCAGGGTGAAGCCCCAGGCGTGCAGGTCGGTGATCCGGTCGCTCAGGCTCTGGCCGAGCGCATCGGCGAACGGGCCGTAGGTGGCAGCCTGGTCGTTGGCGCAGAGCCCGGTGCCGACCTGGAACGCCAGCAGCGCCAGCAGCGCCGCCACCATCCAGCCGCCGGCCGGGTTGTGGCCCACCGCGGTGTCGGGCTCGCGCCGGGGCAGATGACGCAGATGGGCGAGCGCGTGCCAGGGCGCGCGCAGGAAGCGGCCGAACCGTGCGGTGTCGCTGCCGACGAAGCCCCAGCCGAGGCGGAACAGCAGCAGGGTCAGCACCGCGTAGCCGGAATAGAAATGCCAGCCCATCCAGCCCTCATGCTGGGTGAGCCAGCTCGCGAACACGAGGCCGACGATCGCCCAGTGGAACAGTCGGGTGGGTGCATCCCAGACCTGGCGCACGATGACCTGGCGCACGACCGTGGCACCGGCGGCAGCTTTCGCAGCGGGCCGCAGCGGCCGTTGGTCCGGACCGCTCACGTGGACCCGCCCGCGCCGGCTCAAACCCCGGCGCCGGGCCCCGCGGGGGGCGGCTGCACCAGTTGCGGGCCGCCGGCGCCGCCCACCGCATACACGGCGAGCCCGCGCCGCACATGCCCGTCCGGGCGCAGCACGAGCCAGCCGTCCGTCCCGGCGAAGCCGCGCGGCGCCGTAAGGTCGGCCGGCCGATAGCCGCCCGCCGCCAGGAACCGCGCCAGCCCGCCGGCGTCATAGGCGAGGTCGGCGACGCCCGGTGGCGCGCCGCCGTAGCGCGCGGCATAGGACGCGACGAAGGCGGCGCGGCTCGACGTCTCGGGTGCGGCGTACCAGGCGCCGGGCAGATGGCCGGCGCCGCTGCGCGGGTCGGCCCACAGCGACGGCCCCATGATCTGCACGGACGGCCGACCCACCACGTAATAGGACAGCACCGCCGCCAGCTCGTGCAGGGTCTCCCCGGTGTCGGCGAGCAGCAGCGCATCGAACGGCGGCGGCGGCGGCACCGATTTGCGCAAGCTCGCGGCCTGGCGCCGGCCGGCCAGGGTGCCGGTGGCACGCGCGGCGCGAATCTGCGCCTCGATCGGTCCCCAGCGGCCGTCATAGTCCGACAGCGATCGGGCCGTCGTGTTGATCGAGCCCATGCTGCCGCTGTGGAAGCGGATCGTCGGGCTCGGCAACGCGGCGGCGGAGGTCGCGGCCGCCAGCGCCTGGCCCATCAACTGGCCGAGCGGGGAGTCCGGCAGCAGCGCGGCAAAGCGGGTGCGGCCCTGGCGTTGGCCGGCGCGCACGAGCTGGCGCACCTGCTGGCCCGGGGTGATTCCGAGCGTCCACACCCCCGGCCGCGCCACCGTCGAATTGTTGGTGAAGGCCAGCATCGGCACACCGGCGCCAAGTGCGATCGGCGCAGCGGCGGCGGTCTCGGGGGCGGTGAGCGGTCCCAGGATCAGCCGCGCGCCCCCCGCCAGCGCCGTCCGCGCCGCCGCGGCAGCTCCCTCCGGCGTGCCGCCGGTATCCCCGCTCAGCAGCGGCGGCGAGCCGGGTGCGGCCAGCGCAAGCTGCGCGGCCTCGCCCATCGCCTGGCCGATCCCGGCGAGCCGGCCGGACAACGGCAGCAGGATCGCCACCGGACCCGTCGGGGCGTAGCCTGGAGGCGTGCCGGGCGGCAGCCCGTTGAGCGATTCCGGACCGGACGGCCCCGTGCCCGGCGCATAGGGGCCCGCCGGGCCGATGCCGCCGGCTGGATACGGTCCCGGCGCGGGGCCGACCGAACAGGCGGACAGCCCCAGGCTGCCGGCCAGGAGCAGCAATGTCCGACGATCCATACGCCGCACCTCCCGAAGATCCCGGGGCCGGGAGTGCCGGCCCGCCGGCCGGACTTGTGCTGGTTTCCACGCCGATCGGCAACCTCGGCGACCTCTCGCCACGCGGACGTGCGGCGCTCGAAGCCGCCGACCTCGTGCTGTGCGAGGATACGCGCCACACCGCGCGCCTGCTGGGCGCGCTCGGGGTGCACGCGCGCACCGCGCCGCTGCACGAGCATAACGAGGACGCCGCCATCCCCGCCGTCCTCGAACGGTTGGCTGCGGGACGCACCGTGGCGCTGGTCTCCGACGCCGGCACGCCGCTCGTTTCCGACCCGGGCTACCGGCTGGTGCGCGCGGCGCTGGCCGCCGGGCATCCGGTGCACGCCGTGCCGGGACCGAACGCGGCGGTGACCGCGCTCGTGCTGTCCGGCCTGCCGCCGCTGCCGTTCCTGGTGCTCGGCTTCCCGCCACCGCGCGCCGCCGCCCGCACCGCCGGGTTCCACGCCCTGCGCGCAGCCGAGCGGGCCGGGCTGTCGGCCACCCTGATCTGGTACGAAGCCCCGCACCGGCTGGCGGCCATGCTGGCCGACCTCGCCGCCGTCTTCGGCGACCGCCCGGCGGCCGTCGGGCGCGAACTGACCAAACGCTTCGAGGAAATCCGCCGCGACCGCCTGCCGGTGCTGGCTGCCCACTACGCCGCGGCACCGGCGCGCGGAGAGATCACCGTCCTGCTCGGCCCGGCAGCCGAAGGCAGCGCAGAACAGGATCAGGAAGGCCTGGATCGGCAACTCCGCGCCGCCCTCGCCGGACATAGCCTGAGAGACGCCGCCGCCCTGGTCGCCACCGCCACCGGCCTGCCCCGCAAACGGGTCTACGCACGGGCGCTGGAGCTTGGGGAGGAATGAAAAGCAACGCCGGGGGCGGTGTGGGTCAGTTTGAAATTTACTTCCCGCTCCCTTGCGGACAGACCCGCCAGCCCGATTTCTCCCTCTCGCAGATGGACCGTTCGTCCTCCCAATTTGATATTGGGCTAAACAAGGCGCGTCCCTGGAGAGAGATTGCGCGCGAAGGCGTCATCTTTGCGGCGCGGCAAGTGCGGGACGGTCGCAGCGAAAATAAGACTGAATTTTAGACGGCCAACCGAAAATTTACGAAGATTCAAACCGACCCGCTACCGCGCCCCGGCCTTTAGGCGACGCGCACCAATAACCGACTCGGGTTGAGATTTCCGCCGATCGCCAATTCCGGCGTGGCGCGGCGCCCCCGCCGCAAAATCAGCTTGACACGGCGGCGGATTTGTGTTCTTGTTTCGTTCGTGTCCGCCGCCGCTTCCCCCCTCACCACCAGCGACCCCTTTACCGCCAGGGCATGGGCCCTTGCCGGGCGCTTCGCCTGCTTCATCAGCGGGCTGCGCGAAGCGATGGCGACCGGCGCGGAGAACAACCCGGCCGTGATGGATCTCGCGGCCCGGCTCTGGAACCGCCTGACGGAGGCGGCCGAGCGCTTCGCCGCCATCGCCGCCCACCCGGTGGTGCGGTTCCGCCGCCGCTCCGCCGAACCCGCCCCCGCGCCGGCCGATGCGCTGCCCGCCGATGCGGTGCCGGTCTGGCCCCCCGCGCCGCGCCGGACCCTGCCCAGAACCTATGGCTGGCTGGCGCGAATGGCGCCGGAGACGGTGCCGTTCGGCATCGAGTTCGCCTATCTCCTGGGCCAGCCGGAGATGATGGAACTGCTGGCGGCCGCGCCCCGGCTGTGGCGCGTGCTGCGCCCGCTCTGCCGGATGTTCGGCATCACGCCACCCGAGGCCCCACTGCCCGCGCCGGACACGCCCCCGCGGCGCGCGCCGGCGGCCGCGCCCGCCCCCGACCGCCCGCGCCGGCGGTCCGAAGCCGCGGCGATCCGGGACCACGGCCCGCTCGGGTACCGCCCCCCGCTTTTCGGCCGCTAGAATGGGGCCGGCGTTCGCGCGCCGGTATTGTTACGATATCGCAACATAATCGTCTCCCGGGAGCGCCCCCCCAGCGCCGGAAGCCCCCCGGGACGGCGCGGCAGAAACGCAGCGGTTATTCCACCGCGACTCCTTGAGCCTACTCTGCCAGCCCGCGCTCCGCGCGGGTGGCGCCGAGGTCGTCGGCGATGAAGGCGCGCAGGACATCGACCAGCGGTTCGTGGGTGGCAAAGCCGAGGGCGAGGGCGCGTTTCGGGGCGAAGGCGGCGGGCCAGGTGTTGACGATGGCGGCGATGTCCGGATCGGGGGCCGGGCGGACCAGAGATCCGGCGCCGGGGCGGACGGTCTCCAGCGCCGCCAGCATCTCCGCCACGGTGGCGCGCAGGCCCGGGGGGTTCACCCCGCGATCGAGGCCCATGCCGGTGCTGTCCATCCAGGCGGCGTGGATGAGCCATTCCACGGCCCGCCGCGGGCTGGCGAGCCAGGCGGCGAAGGTTTCGGGCACCGGGAGATCGGTTTCCAGCCCGAGCAGGGGTTCGCGCAGGATCGCGGAGAGGAAGCTGGAGGCGGCGCGGTTCGGCCGCCCGGGGCGGACGACGATGGTGGGCAGGCGGAGCGACACGGCATCGAGGAAGCCGCGGCGGGAGGCGTCGGCGAGCAGCAGCTCGGCGGCGGCTTTCTCGGCGCCGTAGCTGTTGGCGGGGATCTGGCGGGCGTCGTCGGCCAACACCGCGCCCTGACCGCCGCTGAAGCTGGCGACGGAGGAGGTGAACACGACCCGGGGCGGGGCGCTGCCGGCCCGGGTGAGGCGGCGGCAGGCGTCGATGACGCGCAAGGTGCCGTGCAGGTTGACGTTGAGGCCTAGGTCGTAGTCGGCCTCGGCCTGGGCCGAGACGACGGCGGCGAGGTGGATGACGGTGGTGGTGCCCGCGGGGACGGCCTCGGCAGGCAGGGCGGTGAGGTCGCCCGCAAGGGTGGTGACGGGGAAAGGCGGATTGGCCGGGGGTGGCGGCTCGGCGAGGTCGAACAGGGTGAGGCCGGTGATCTTGCGGGTGCCGAGGCTGCCCTGGCGGGCGAGGCGGTGGGCGAGCTTGCGGCCGAGGAAGCCGCCGGCGCCGAGGATGGTGATCTGCATGGGTGGGCTCCTGGTCGGGAGCCTTGGGGTCGGGGAGCAGGGGGTGGTTGTCAAGCGGGTCAGTGGGTGACGAAGCCTCCGGTATCGCCGCCGGCCCAGGTGCCGCCGGGGTGGCCGGGAAACAGGGAACCGGTCAGCGCCTTGAAATCCGGATCCGCGCTGATATCGCTGGTGGCGTAGCCGTCCGGCCGGAAGATGCGCCCTTCGTACCGGCCGCGCAGGCGGATGAAACCGGCCACGAACATGCCGTTGCCGATCGGATAGAGCACGTTGCGGTCGTCGTGCGTATAGACGGCGATGTAGCCGGCGTCGGGGCCGTGATAGCGGGAGATCGCCGGATGGCCGACGAGCCTCGGGCCGCTGTCCGGCGCCGCGCCGTCCTGCGTGTTGTAGAAATCGAGATCGCTGCACGATGCGACGACGCAGTCCCGGTAACGGCCGGCCAGGAACCGGGTATGGGCGGCGGTCATCCTGATCGCGCAGGCAAGATCGACGAACAGCCGGCCGCCGTCCTGGCGGGTGCAGGCGCCGTCGCGCCGGCGCAGCCATGCCAGTTCGTCCGCCTTCAGCGCCGCCCGCCGCGGCGGCGCGAGCTTCGCCCGCAATTGCCCGTAGCGCGCGTTGAGCGCGTCGTCGGCGTGCTCCAGCACCGGCATCAGGCAATAGACCACGCCGAGCCCCTGATGCCGGTCCGCACAGGCCGGGCGCGCGGCTGCCGGCCTGGCCGGTGTTGCGAGCGCGATGAGGGCGGCGAGGGAAACTGCGATCCATCTTGACATCATCTGCATCGGGCTGGCCCTTTCGTTGTGTGCGCGCGGCGTCGCATGTAGCCGCATCGGGCATGGGTCGTGTGGATAGTATTGTGCCGGACCTCGACCGGACGTTGCGCCGCCGGGCCGCGGACAAGGATCTCGCGGCTTCGCCGTTGGCAGGTGCGGCGCCACGACCGCCGCGTTCCGAAGCAAATACTCTGCATTTGTCCGGGGGGCCTCGCTTGCCGCCGGCCCGCGCCTCGCTGCTGTCGGCGCGCGAAATCCCCGGCCGCGGCGGCGGCACCGAGTTCGCCTGCATGCGCGCCGCCTGGGCGGAACTGCCGGAACCGGAACGCGCGCGCCTGCGCGGGCAGCCTGGGCGCCGGTCGGGGACGCCGGGCGGAACAGCGGGCAGACGCCGTCGGGCGATACGCAGCCCCATCGGTGCCCCGGTCCGGCCCGCCGCAGGCCGCGAGCCAAGCGCTGCCGGCTGCTCCGCTGCCGCTCCTGCATCCCGGCTCGCGGCTGCAGGACGGCAGAGGCGGCGTGGCGCCTGGCCCCGGCCGCTCACCATTCCGCTTTCAATCCGCAGTGGTCAGGCTCTAGAAGGCGGGTCTGCCACAGCTCCGGTCGTCCCCTGCATGCGCCTGAACCGCCGCCTGGTGCCGGCCCTGCTCGTGCTGCTCGCCGCGGGGGTGATGTCGTTCCGGCTGGCCCACAAGTCGCTGTGGAACGACGAAGCGTTCAGTTTCTTCGTCGCCCGCGGCGGTCCCGCGGCGGCGGTGCGGTTCATCGCGCAGGACACCCAGCCGCCGCTCTACTACCTGGCGCTGAGCCTGTGGCTGCGGCTCGGCCACGGCATTGCCGTGCTGCGCGCCCTGTCGGTGCTGGCGCTGGCACTCGCGGTGCTGCCGCTGTACGGCGCGGCGCGGCGGCTGTTCGATGCCCGGACCGCCGCGGTCGCCGGGCTGCTGTTCGCGCTCACGCCGCTGGTCGCGGGCTGGGCGCAGAAGGCGCGGCCGTACGCGGTACAGACCCTGTTCCTCTCGATCGCGTTCTGGGGCTTCGCCGAGATCTGGTGCGCACGGGAGACGCATGAGGCGTGGATCGGCCAGGGGGTGGCCCGTGCACTGCGCAGCCGGCGGATCGGCGCCGCGCGCACCGACCTCGGCTGGCTCGCCTGCGCGCTGGGCGGCGGGCTCGGGATGCTGACGCAGCAGCCGGCCGGGTTCTTCCTGCTCGGACTGAACGTGGCGGTGCTGTGCGCCGCGTTGCCGCGGCCGTGGCAACATGTGCGCTGGCTGCTCAACTGGACCGTGTCGCAGCTCGTGCTGATCGGGGTGTGGCTGCTCTGGCTGCCGTGGTTCCTGCGGCAGATCGCGATCAATCTGACTCCGGAACAGATTGCCGTGCGGCACACCAATTTCCTGATCGACGGCGCCGGGGTGCTGGGCAATCTGGAAGGGGTGTTCGGCATCGCGAATCTCTGGCGGGCGGAGCCGGTGGCGCTGGCCGTGCAACTGGGCGCAGCCGTGCTGGGCGCGGTGCTGCTGCTTCGCACGCGGCGGGCGAGCCCAATCCACGCCCGTCGGGCGATGCCGGTGCTCGTCCCGCTGCTGGTCCCGGTGGTCGTCTGCGTGCTCGGCTTCCTGCTGGTCTATCCGGTGTTCGGATACGTGATCGGGCAGTTCGTCTTCCTGTGGCTGCCCTACAGCGTGTTGCTCGCCTATGCCGTCGTCCATCTGCGTCCGCGCTTTGCGGGCGCGGCGCTGCTCGGCGTGCTGCTGCTCGGCGATGTGTGGGGCTTACGCAACTACTACGAAACCCCCAACCAGCCGACCGACCAGGTGGCCGCGGTCATCCGCCGCGGGATGCAGCCGGGCGACGGGGTGATCCTGTCCGATAACGCGGCGATGCGCTGGACCCTGGCCTACTATCTGGGGCCGGCGCGGCGGCGGCACCTCGTGGGGCTCGACATCGCGGCGGAATGGGATTTCGACCGGCTGCTGCGCACGCCCGCCGCAGCGTTCCACCAGAAGCGGGACTGGGTGGTGCTGCCCGGAGGCCAGCCGTCGGCCATCGCGCTCGATGTGCTCGCGCAGCGGATGCGGCTCGTCTCGCGCACGCAGATCGGGGAGGCGACGGTGCTGCTGTACGCCTCCGGAACGGAGGCAGGACGGCGATGACGGAAGGAACATCCCATGATGTGCGCGTGCCGCGCGGGGTCATGATGCGCGCGCGTCATTCGGGGCGGCTCGCTCCCCTGCATCCGCGGCCATGCGCGACGCGGGCGCAGCGCCGATGAGCTTGCGCGAACGGCTCCGTGATCCCCGCCTGCGCGCCTGCGGGCTGTGCCGACCGCCCGTGCTCGCCCTGGTCGCGCTGCTTCTGTTGCTGCATGGCGCCTACAGCCTGACGCCCGACCTCCCGCCGGGGCCGCGCGGGGTCGCGTTCTTCGCCGCTTCGGTGCTGCTGGCCGCGCTGCTCACGGGATACTGGCTGTTCTGGCAGAAGCTGTTCGCAGTCGGACCGCGCCCGACCCCGGGCGGTGGGCCGGATTATGCAGATGCGGCACTGCCGATCCTGATGATCGCGTCGGCGGCCTATTTCTCGTTGCCGAACCGGCTGGCGCTGGCCCTGGTCGCGCTCTTCGTCGTCGCCCAGGCGGCACTCCTTGCGCGCGGAAAGCTGCGACTCTCCCTGCTCGCAAGCGGCGGCGTGCTGCTGGTCGCCTTCGTGGTCGTGGTCGCGCGTACTTCCATCTCTCATCTCGGTGCCGACATGCTGCCGGTCACCGCCTGGGCCGACCGCGTCTTCCTGCACGGGCTCAACCCGTATTTCGAGGACTACACATCGGTCACCCCCGGACCGTTCTACTACCTGCCGCTGCAATGGTTGATCTACCTGCCGTTCGTGGCGCTGCACCTCGACCTGCGGCTGCTCAACCTCGCCTCCTTGCTCGGCGTGGTCGGGCTATACGTCCTGGTCTGGCGCGACATCCCCCGGCCCTGGACCGGGTTCGCCGTGCTGCTGGCCGTAATCGCGTCCCGCCCGAGCACCGAGATGGTCTATCAAGGCGAGGTCTGGCCGCTGTGGTTCCTGGTCTCCGCCTTCGCCGTCGCCTTCCTCCGCCGGCGGCTGGTGCCGGCGGCGGTGCTGCTCGGGCTGCTGCTGGCGTGCAACCAGACCACCCTCGTGCTGGCCGCGCTGCTCGGGGTCCATCAGCTGCGCACGGGCCGATCCTGGCGGGAGACCGCGCTGTTGGGCGGCATCGTGCTCGTCGTGTATGCCGCCATCGTGTTTCCCTTCGCCCGCGGCGTGGGGGCATTCATCGACCAGAACTACATCGTCTTGCCGCATCTGGCGGGAATCATGAGCGAACGGACCTACCACAACGCCATCACGCAGGTGTCGCTGATCAACGTGCTGACCCGGCTCGGGCTGATCGGCCTGCGCGGTCCGTTGCAGGTCGGTATCGGCATCATCGGCATGGCCGTGCTGGCGCTGCGGCGACGGACCACGACGGGCGATTTCCTGGCGGTGTGCGCGCTGACCTACCTGGTGGCGATCGGGCTCAACGTGCAGGTCTGGAAATACTACTACATCCAGGGGCTGGTCCTGCTGTTCTGGAGCGTGTTCGCCCCCGTCGCCACGCCGCGCGAGGCAGCATGATGAGCCTGCTGTCCGTCGTCGTGCCCTGCTACAATGAAGAAGACTCCATCCCGGAGTTCTACCGCCGCATGACCGCTGCCGCGCAGCGCGCGGTGCCGGCCTTCGAGATCGTGTTCGTCGACGACGGCTCGTCGGACCGCACCTGGAGCATCCTGCACGCGCTGGCGGAGACGGACGCGCACGTAACTGCGGTGAAGCTGTCGCGCAACCACGGGCATCAGCTCGCACTCACCGCCGGCCTGACCCAATGCCGCGGCGATCGCATCCTGGTGATCGACGCCGATCTGCAGGATCCGCCTGAGCTGCTGGAGCCGATGCTCGCGCTGCTCGAACGCGGCGCCGACGTCGTCTACGGCCAGCGCCGCACCCGCAAGGGCGAGACCCGCTTCAAGACCGCCACCGCTGCGATCTTCTACCGCCTGCTGCGCCGCCTGGTCGATATCGACATCCCGCTCGACGCCGGCGACTTCCGGCTGATGAGCCGGCGCGCGCTCGACGTGCTGAACAGCATGCCGGAACACCATCGCTTCATCCGCGGCATGGTGAGCTGGATCGGCATGCGCCAGGTGCCGATCCTCTACGACCGCGATGTGCGCTACGCCGGCGAGACGAAGTATCCGCTGCGCAAGATGATCCGCTTCGCAATCGACGCCATCACCGGCTTCTCCGTCGCCCCGCTGCGGCTGGCGTCGTTCCTGGGCGTGGTCGCCGCAGCGCTGTCGCTGCTGCTCATGTGCTATACGCTGGGAAGCTGGCTGGTCGGCAGTACGATCGCCGGCTGGACCAGCCTCACCAGCATCGTGCTGCTGATCGGCAGCGTGCAACTCATCGTGCTCGGGATCATCGGCGAATATCTGGGCCGGCTCTACGTCGAAGCAAAACGCCGCCCGCTGTTCGTTATTGAGTCGATCCAGTCCCACGCCTTCGCCACCGACGACGGAGCGTTCGATACGCCGAAGCAAGGCCAGGGGGGCAGCGCCCCATAGGCATCAGGATATTTAGCGTGTCAGAGTCCGTCCGGGAACATCACGTGGGATTACAGAGTTTTCTCAGCATCAGCCGGATGGAAGCGAGCCGCAGGAAGGCGAGGGCTCTGCGATTGAGGTTCTCCCAATCCTTCGCCAATCGTCGGCAGCGATTGAGCCAACCGATGGTGCGTTCGACGATCCACCGTTTCGGCAGTACCACGAACCCCTTGGCGTAGTCGGACCGCTTGACGATCTCGACTCTGATCTGCCGCACGACCCGTTTCAACGCCGCCCGGAACTTTGGCCCCTGGTAGCCGGCATCGGCATAGAGCGTGCGCAGGAATGGGAACAGACCGAACAGTGTTGCCATCACCATCACGCCACCATCGCGGTCCTGCAAGTCAGCCGCATGGACGATCGCGTGGAGCACTAAACCCTGGCTATCGACCAGTATATGGCGCTTCTTGCCTTTGATCTTTTTGCCGGCGTCGTAGCCGTGTGGATCGATCGAGGCCCCCCTTTTTCTGCGCTCTTCACGCTCTGGCTGTCGATAATCCCCACCGTCGGACTGGCCTCGCGTTCGGCCTGCTCTCGACATTGCACATAAAGCGCGTGGTGGATGCGGTTCAACGTGCCGTCGTAGTCCCAGCGTGCGAAATAGTCGTGCAGCGTACTACGCGGCGGCAGGTCCTTGGGGATCGCCCGCCATTGGCAGCCGCTGCTCAGCACATACATCAATCCATCGACCACCGCGCGGACGTTGACCGTGCGCTTGTTGCCTCCCCGCTTTGCCGGCGGGATCAGAGGAGCCACCAACGCCCATTCGGCATCGGTCAGGTCACTCGGGTAGCGAAGCCGGCTGCGGTCGTGGCAGGCGCGAGTCTCGGGCGTCCACATGGGCAACCTCCTGCGAATCGGGACGTCACCAGGGAATCATAGGTGACTCCAACGATTCAAGATGTCCCCGGACGGACACTGAGAAAGATTCTTCTTTCCCCCGACGCGGGGCGATCCGCTTCATAGCGGAGATGCCCCCCGAGCAGGTAGTGAGGGTGAGTGGGCAAGTGCCAAGGCGTGCCGTTCGACAACGCCCGGTGCGTCGAGTTGCGCAAAGGTAGCTGCGGTGCGGCGGGTATTGTCGGTGCGGTGCTCGTTCGCGTGCTGATAAACCGCTGACGTGCTGCCCGGCCCACCTCCAGTATGCCCGATATACTGTCCGGGCGGCTCGCCTATGCCGATCATCAGGCCGAGTCCGAAGCTCGCCAACTTCCACGGCCGTTCCGGGTCCGCGAAGGCTAACGGATGAGCCTCACGCATCGCCGCGAGCAAGGGGGCGGGCAACAAATGTCCGGCGAGCAGACGATCAAGGAATAGCGCGGCACTACTCGGCGTGCCGATCAGCAATCCGTGAAGACCCATCCAGGATGATAGCTTCTCACATTGCCCCAAGCCGTATCGTTCAGCTCGCCTGGTGTCACTGCGACCTTGACGGCTTCAATGCCGAGAGGATCGAACGTCAGCCGTGTCAATGCCTGATTAAGAGCCTCACCGGTTGCTTCCTCTACCAGCCTGCGGATCAATAAATATCCGACGTTTGAATAACCCCAACCTCCGCCGGGCTCGAATACGAGCGTATCAGCCCGGACCCTTTCCATCAGTTCTTCGGGCGGCCAAGGAAGTTCCCTGGCTTCAACAGCTCTATGATAGGCGGGCAGCGACCCGTAATCCGGAAGCCTGGCCCGATGCTGCAATAGCTGGCGCAGGGTGAACGGCCTTCCCTTCACAGGCTCATCCAGACTGAGTTGGTCTTGGGCTACCAACCTCAACGCTTTCGCGGCGAGCACGGTCTTCGTGAAGCTCCACCAGGGCAAAGGCGGGTCGCAGTTTGTATGAACTGCGCCATCATGGATGACAGCGGTAATGATGTGCCTTGGCATCGCTGCCTCCCTTGACGGGCGATCATAAGCGTGGCTGCCATCGGATAACATAGCGGGCTGTGGCGTAGAATTGGCGTGCTCGCGGGCCACGGCGGATGATGATGATGAGCACTCCGCCTCCAAGGATTGCATGGCGACAGCCTGGGGTAGCCGAAACAATCTCTCTGGTTTCGGGGAAACCGCCGAGCTGTTGTAGCCGCGCGGGTTACCGCTCGCGGCCGCTCACGAAGTCTACGGCCGGACGGCGCAGCCATTGCGTGATCAGCATAACACGCGGAAAGCCGATCAAAGGACCGGTCGCCAGATTCGCGAGCATGCTTTCCGTGAATCCCGGTAGTTCATCCGCCACCTGCTTCCACTTCAACCCCCGCTTCATCCGTTCCGCATCGAGCGCTGCGTGCAGAGATCGCGTGTCAAAGCGGAGGATGCGGGAGGGTCCGGGATCGGGCAGCCTTTCATTCGCCGCTGACGCACCATCTCGTCCCGCCAGAAAGCTCTCCGGGGCTCGGTCGAGCCACCTCAGGACCTGAAGCACGACGGCACTCGTCACCGATCTCTTGGTCTGCATGCCTCTGATCGTAGAGACATTGATGGGTATGGAGGACTTACCCTTGAACGGCTCGTTTATTCCGGTTGTAAGTTCGCCCCAGCTCAGGTTGCGAGCACGCCGCGCTTCGTCGAGCGCTGAGCACAGGGCTTGCATGTCGAAGCCCGGCAGCGAGTGTTCCACCGGCGGGTTCTGTCGTAGCTTCTTCATGGTTCTACCCGATTACGCCCGAAACTCCCCCGCGTCAGGACGGCTCTCCGGTGAAGTCCTTGATGAGCATATTTGGGGCAACCGCCCGTCACCGCCGAAAAGGCAATCTTTTGGCGATCTCGCGCGCGCTGTGGCTCTCCATAGCCTGCCTGCGGATCGCCGCGCGTCGCGGGTTCAACCAGGTCCTGCAAATCAGCCAGCAAGGTCGGGTCGGTCTCGGTCAGCTTCTTGCGCCCACCGCCGGGTCGACGTGTCCGCCCGGGGGCCACGGCTTCGGCCGCCTTGACACGAAGTTCGGCCAGACCACGGCCGATCGTGCTGCGCGCCAACCCGGTCATGCGCGCAACCGCCGAGACGCCTCCACGGCCCGCAGCGCGCGCCTCCGCCGCGGCAAAACGCCGCCGTCCCCGCTCGTCCAGAACCGGATCGAGCGCCTCGAAGCGCAGTTGGATGCCCGCCGCGTCAACCACGACCCGAGTCTAGGTACACTTCCACCCCGCGCCGGAATCCCCTGCAAGACAAAAATCTACCCCGCGATTCGGCTGTTTATGAACAGTCCCCAATCTGCGTCAGAAAACCACCCTTGATTGCGCGTCGGGCCGGTTACGATTGCGCGCCGCTACAAATAAATGGCGGCGAGCGGTCCGCGACGAGGGCGCTCCCGCTTGGTGAGGGGGGGGGTCAAGTCGCTTGTCCGACCAGAGTGCGCGAGCGCATCAACGGTTGGACGCGGGTGCCGAATTGCTCCATCCCGATCACGAAATCGTCGAACGTCAGCATCACGCCCAGCACGCCGGGCACCGTGGCGAGCTCGTCCAGCATGCGCGCCACCGAGGCGTACGAGCCGACCAGCACCCCGCCCTGGGTCGGCAACTTATCGACCCCGAGCGTGCGCCGCTTGTTCGGGCCGGCCAGCGGATCGCGGCTGGGATCGTCCGCGGCCTGGGCATCGCGATAGGCGAGCGCCTCGAGATCGGCGCCGGCCTTGTAATGTTCCCATTTCGCCATCGCGGCGGCGTCGGTCTCATCGGCGATCACCATCGTCAGCACCAGCGCGCCGCAAGTCCGGCCGGTCTCCTGCGTCGCCGACACCAGCCGGGCCACGCTGTCGGCGACCATGGTGGGGGCGTTGATCCCGCCGCTGCGAGCAGAAATTGTAGTCGGCGTACCGGGCCGCGAAGCGCGTACCGGCGTCGCTCTGCGCGGCGCAGATGATGGGAATGTTCGCGCCGGGCAGCGGCAGGCAGCGGCAATCGTCCATCTGGAAGAAATCGCCCTTGAAATCGGACCGGCCGGTGTCCCACAGCTCTCGCATGATGGTGACGTATTCGGCGCAGTACTCGTAGCGCCGCCGGTAGTGCTCGCTGCCGGGCCAGATGCCCATCTGCGTGTATTCGCGACGCTGCCAGCCGGAGATGATGTTGACGCCGAACCGCCCATGCGAGATCGAATTCGATCGTCACCGCCATGCGCGCCGCAATCGGCGGCGGCATGGTCAGAACAGCGCAGGTTGCGAACAACTGGATGCGGGTGGTGACGGCGGCAAGGCCCGCCATCAGCGTGAAGGATTCAAGGTTATAGTCCCAGAACTGCGATGGGCCGCCGAATCCGTGCAGCTTGATCATCGACAGGGCGAAATCGAAGCCGAAGCGCTCGGCTTTTTCGACGATCGTGCGGTTCAGGTCAAAGCTGGGCTTGTATTGCGGCGAGGTGGTCGAGATCAGCCAGCCGTTGTTGCCGATCGGGATGAAAACGCCGAGCTGCATGTGATGCCTGTCCTTGGAGGTTTGCGTGGTACCGGGCCCCCCTCGCGAGGCGGGAACCATGCCGCCGCGTTGTTCACCGCTCCCGCGTCCTGCCGGCCGAGAACATGAAACCGGGCCCGCAGATCGGTTCAGCCTCAATGCTGCAACGGCATGAAGGCCGTCTCTTTCATCCGCGACACGAAGACCAGCGACACGATGGCGCCAGCGATCACGTAGAATGTCGGCGCCAGCGAACTTCCCGTCCGCGCGATCAGCCATGTCGCGATGAACGGGGCGAACCCGCCGAAGATCATGACCGCCGTGTTGTAGCCAACCGACAGGCCCGAATAACGCACCCGGGTCGGAAACAGCTCGGAGAACGCGGCCGGCGCGCCGGCGGTGTAAAGCGCCGTCATTGCCACCAGCAGAAACTGGGCCAGCAACGCCGCAACGAAGCTGCCGGACGAGGCAAAGCGATAGAGCGGGTAGCACAGCACGATGAAGCCGACGCAGGAGCTGATCAGTAGCGGCTTGCGGCCGACCCGGTCTGAGAGCGCGCCGAGCGGCGGGATCAGGCAGACCAGCAGAAGCAGCCCGATCGTGCTGATCGCGAGTGACTGGCTCTGCGGCAGCTTGACGACCGAGGTCAGCCAGGTCGGCAGGTAGGCGAGCGTGATATAATACGTGATCGTATTGTGGATGGTGATCCCGAACTGGGTCAGCAATGTGCCGCCGTGGTCGGTGACCAGATCACGCAGCGGATTCGCGCTGATGGCATCCGACCTCTCGGCCGCCTCGAACTCCGGCGTATCGGGCAGGCGCAGGCGGTAGTAGATGGCGAAGCCGGCGATCAGGATGCCGACGAGGAACGGGATCCGCCACGCCCACACTGCCATCGCCACGTGTCCCAGCGTCGCGGACAGCAGGGTCGCGAGCAGCGAGCCGAGCAGCAGCCCGCAGCCCACGCTGAACTGCTGCCAACTGCCGATATAGCCGCGCCGGCCTGTGGGGGCGTATTCCACCAGGAAAGCCGCCGCCCCGCCCCATTCGCCGCCGGCCGAGAATCCCTGCACGAGCCGCGCCGCGGTCAGCAGGATCGGAGCCCAGATGCCCGCCGTCGCGTAGGTTGGCAAGATGCCGATGGCAAGCGTCGACAGGCCCATGAGCCCGACCGTGAGCACGAGCGCAGCACGGCGGCCGGCGCGGTCGCCATAGAACCCGATCACGACCGAGCCGACCGGGCGCATGAAGAAGCCGACCCCGAAGACGCCGAACGTGAACAGCAGCCGCGCGAACGGCGAGGCGTTGGGGAAAAAGGCAATCGAGAGCGAGGGCACGAGAAACCCGTAGACACCAAAATCGTACCACTCAAGAATATTGCCAAGCGTGCCGGCGACGACAGCACGCCGTTCAGAGCCGGTCAGGGCAGGGTATTGTTGTGCTGCGACGGTCGTCGAACTCATCAGGCTATCTCCGATCGATGGGTCGGGCGAAACACGGCCGGGAGACGGCCGGCCGGGGCGGGCGGACAGGGGTGCATCGGGCTACGAGCCGGAGGCCTGATGCAGGGCCGCGTCGATGGTCGCGGTTGCTTCCATGAACCCCGCCACGACATGGTTCGTGCCGCGGAGCAGATGCGCCTGGGCGAAACCGAGCACGCCGGGCGGATAGCGGTCCAACGCCTTTGCCACCGCCAGCCGCGGCAGGGGAGCCGTCGTGATGCCGGGATCGTGGCGGTAAGGGCCCGCGGTCGTGTAGTTCAGCGGCACCAGAATGCGGGCGAGGCGCAGCAGCACCGCGTTCACTGTCGCGTCCGACATGCCGGTACCGATTTGCCCGTACAGACGCTCCAGCCGTTCCGACAGGATTGCCCCCGCCGCCGCGGCCGGGGCGAAATCGAACCGGCTGCCGGCGGTCTCCTGATAAGCGGCGATCGCAGCGTCAAATTCCCGGGCCAGGATGCGCCAGTCGAGCGGCAGGATCGCCGCGCAGGCAAGGCGCAGCACTGCGGACAAGTATACCTTCGTATCGGTGAGCAGCACATCGGGATCGGCGACCTCGAGCACGTCGCGTTCGGTGTGCCAGGAGGTGTCGCCCCCGTTGCCCATGACATAGTATGATCCCCGCGCCTCCAGCACCGCCCGCGGCAGGCGCGAGGACGAGCTGAACAGGCCGGAGATGCCGAGATTATTGAAACTGTAGTCGCTGCTCTGGCTGGGACGTTTGCAGCTCGCCGTGACGCCGGTGACGTCGTGCACCACCTGTTTGACGAACGTGACTGTCTCGGTCGTCGCGGGGATGTTGTCGTAGGCGACCGCCCCACGCACCCCGGGTGAGTTGCAGTTCAGATGCGCGACGCAGCCGGCCATCAGCGCGTGTGCGAAGCGGTCGCAATACCAGGTACTGCCGGCGAACTTGCCGGTGGAATGGCCGGGCCACCAGGCGATCCGGACCGAGCGGCGCAGCAGGGCACGGTGCTGCCACAGCACCCGCGCGATCTCCAGCATGACCGCATTGCCGGTGGCGTTGTCGCCGACGCCGACCGACCAGCTGTCGTAGTGGCCGTGCAGCAATACGAATTTATCGGGTTCCGTGTTGCCGGGGATCTCGACCACGGGGAGCACGGAGTCGAACCATCCCTCCTCCAGCTCGGTATGGACGCGGCAGATCTCCCCGGCCGCGGCGGCCTGCTGCAGGGCCGCCGCCGCGTCGCCGCTGACGGCGACAGAGGGGATACGCGGGCGCAGCGGCAGTCCGTCCAGATCCGCGGTGCCCCACACAAGATTGGCCGCCCCCCAGTGCACGTCGCTGCCAGGATTGATGGCGATCACCGCGGCGGCCCCTGCCTCTTCCAGTTGGGCGATGCGCTCGGCATTCAGCAGCCCGCGATAGGCGGCGATGTACCCGCGGAGGTCGCCGACGCCGGGTGTTGCGTCATACTCGGGGCCGAATAGCGGCGCGCTGGCGGCAGCATAGCCGAGCGGCCGCGCAACAGCGGCCGGCACCATCACGATACGTCCCGTGACGCCATCGGGGCACGACACCGCGAACGAGGGTGGCTTGGCGTGCAAAACCTGCGCGCCGAGGCGGACGGAGGCACGCTTCGGCAAGCTCAGGTAGAGACGCGGCTCATGCACCGCGACCGGAACGCCGAAGGCCCGCAAGCGATCGGCGATCATGCGGCCTGCGCGATTCACCGCGTCCGGGTGCTCACGCACGATGTCGGCGAAGGCTGTGACCAGCGCCCATGGCGCATCAATCGTGACACTGGCGAGTACGTGACGTTCGGCGGCAGGCGGCAAGTCGGATATCATCCCGTTCTCATAACAGGCCGGCGCGCCGGCGTGGTCCCAGGAAGGGTTGGACGTAAACGCGGGCGCTGCGGCTTTCCCTTCCTGATTTGCTTCACCTGAGCGGTGCACGACAAAAGGGTACTTGGACCGCACCCTGCGGGCGGAATTACGCAAGTGCCATGCCAGAGGGATGCCCCGGCGATCCGATGGGCGGCCGGCGATAGCGGCGGTTTGTGGCGGCGTGTCGCCACTCTCGATGCCGCGCATCTGCCTTTTCCGGGGCGCGGCCGTCGCCAGCACTGTGGGCCAAGGGCCGGTTGCCACGACCCGGGCCCAGCGCCCGCCATCATCTTCCGACCCCGACCAGGCCGACCCTGCCGTTTGCCGCCCTGCTCCGGATGCGCGCCGAAGGTCTCTTTCCCGCTCCGAGGGCTCCCTGTTTCGGTATACGGCCCGCTCGCCCTCAGGCGCGGCAGCGCCCCCCCACACCAATCAACACCTGCCTGCTGGCCCGATGCCGCCAAATTCGGCCGCCACGAGGCATCGTGTGCCCAGAGGGCGGCGCTCGGGATTCTTGCATATATAATGTTCTGAATGTGTCCGTAACATAGTCATAATGCCCGTTATGTCATCGTTTCGTGCAAGGAACAATACAATCGACACCGAAGGATCGTGCATTGCCCGCGAAGATACGCACACGCCGGCCCTACGTATGGCGTGACTCCCCCGACACCTGGTTGAACGGAACCCACTCCGCGGGTTTGATACGCAGCACTATGATCGCCCGCGTGTGAGCGATCGCAATCATATGAACCTCATGCCAAGCACAGGTCGGAGCCATCAGCATGAACACGATGATCGAGATCAGACAGCCGAGCGGATAGAACCTACTCGGTAACTGCCCGCACCTCCGCCGGGGAGGCCGGGCACGAACTTGCTCGCCGAGGACTGAAGGCGAGTTGACGAACTCGCTACGCCCGCGCTGGCGGCGTGACCATTGCGCAACGACCCTTGCGTTATCCTGCCCGATCGCCCTCCGGACGCAGCAACCTGGGCGGCAGCCATTCCACCGTCATCCGCCCGCGCCGGAACACCGCAAGCGGACGGCGGAGTTCGGCCACCGCTCCCTCCGGCGAGGTCGCGTCCAGCAGCACGATGTCGGCCGGATTGCCCACCGCGATCCCGTAGTCGCGGAGGTTGAGTAGCCGCGCCGACCGATCGGTCAGCATGTCGAAACAGTCGCGCAGGCCCTCGGGCGTGCCGATCTGCAGCACGTTCGCCTGCAAATTGGCGATGCGGATCAGCGAGCAATCCCCGAACGGCGTCGCCGGGTTCAGGATATTGTTGCTGGAAAGCGAGCAGTTCACGCCATGCGCCAGCAGTGCATGCGCGTCCGCCACGCCGCGCGGCACGTCGTGGTCGGTATGCCGGCCCATCAGATAAAGATCCGTGGCCGGGACGACGGTCACCGCTACGCCGGCATCGGCCAGCCGCCGCGCCACCACCGCCAGCCGGTCCGGCGGCAGGGCGGCGAGCTTCGTCATGTGTCCGACCGTCACCCGACCGCCCAGCCCATAGGCCTGCGTCAGCTCGCAGACCTGGATCGCATCGAAATGCTCGGGGGTGTTGCCGACGTCGAGATGCAGGTCGACATCGACGTTGTACTCCCGCGCGAGGGCGAAGATGCGGCGGATCTGCGCCGGTCCATCGCTGTCGTAGCGCGGCGCGCCGCCGATCGTTCCGGCTCCGCGGCGCAGCGCCGCGACCAGGAGCTCGTCGGTGCCCGGGCGATTGGTCAGTCCCTCCTGCGGAAAGACGCAGAGATCGATGTCGATCGCCCAGGCGTAGTCCTGCGCCAGCGACTGCACGGCGTCGAAGCCGCGCAAGCCGATGCCGGGATCGACCTCCACATGGGTGCGCATCCGGGTCGTGCCGTGCAGCAGGCATTCAACCAGCGCCCGCTCGGCGCGGGCCCGGACGCTTTCGACCGTCATCGCCGGCTTGTAACGGGCAACATGGGCGACCGGATTGATCGCCCGCCCGCGTTCCGGCGGAACTACGTCGTTCAGCCGCGCCTTGTCCAGGTGGATATGGGTCTCGATCAGCCCGCCGCAGCCAAGCCGGCCGCCGGCGTCGTAGCCTGGCGCATCGGCGGGAAGCCCCGGCCCGATCGCCGCGATCCGCCCCGCCACGACGCCGATATCGACCAGCGCACCCGGCGGCGCGGTGGCAAGCTGCACGTTGCGCACGACAAGGTCCATCATGCCGTCCCCCGTTCTTCCGGCTCCCCGGCCGCGTGCCGCAGCAACAGGCTGCCCGCGGCGAGAACTTCGCCCGCCCAGCTCTCCGGCACCAGGGTCGTGGAATCGAGCTGGGTCAGGACGCACGGGCCGTGGAACCGCGCGCCGGCGCCGAGCGCCTCGCGCGCGACCAGTGGTACCGACCGGAGACCTTCGGGGAACAGCAGGTCGGCGGTCGACCACGCGGCCGTGCCGTGATCTTGCGGCAGCGCGGGCGCAGCCGGACCGGGGAGCGCGCCCGTCGCCTCGACGTCGGCGGTGACCAGTTCGCAAGGTGCCGGCAGGGTGAAGCCGAAGGCCTGCCGGTGCGCCTGCACGAAGGCGGTCTCGGCGGCCTCCATCGTGCCGGTCCAGGGCACCACCAGCTCGCTGCCCTGGCCGGCGTAGCGCAGGCTGACCCGGCGCAGGATCCGGCGATCTTCCTCCGCCACGTCCTCCTCGGCGAGCCAGGCAGCGGCCTGGCGGGCGAGGTCGGCGAACGCGGCCTCGACCTCCGCCGCCGGGATGCGGTCGCGGCGCAGCAAGGTGCGGCTGAACCCGGCCTTGAGCGCCGCGCCGAGCAAGCCCTCCGCGCACAGGACGCCCGGCGCCGGCGGGATCAGCACGCGGGTGATGCCGAGCAGGTCCGCCAGCGCGCAGCCGTGCAGCGGCCCGGCGCCGCCGAAGGCGACCAGGGTGAAGGCGCGCGGGTCGTGCCCGCGCTCCACCGAGACGATGCGAATCGCCCCCAGCATGTTGTTCGCGACGATCGCCAGCATGCCACGCGCAGCCGCTTCCGGCGACAGGCCCAGCGGCCGGGCGATCCGCTCGGTGATCGCCGCGTGCGCCCGGTCCCGGTCGAGCGCCATTCGCCCGCCCAGCAGCCGGGCCGGCAGATGCCCGAGCACGACATGGGCGTCCGTCACGGTCGGCTCGGTGCCGCCGAGGCCGTAGCAGGCTGGCCCGGGGACCGCGCCGGCGCTCTCCGGCCCGACCACCAGCGCGCCGTCGCGCACCCGGGCGATCGACCCGCCGCCGGCGCCGATGGTGATCATGTCGACCATCGGCAGCGGCAGCGGCCAGGCCCCGACCCGCCCCTGCCGGGTCAGGCCGGCGCGCCCGTCCTGCACCAGGCAGATATCCGCGCTGGTGCCGCCGATATCGACGGTGATGAGGTCGCCGAGCCCGGCGGCGCGTCCCACGGCACAGGCACCGACCACCCCGGCCGCCGGCCCCGACAGGGCGGTGAGCGCCGGCGATCGGCGGATCGCCCCCGCGCCGGCAACCCCGCCGTTCGACTGCATCAGCAGCAGCCGCGCCCCGATCCCCGCCGCCGCCAG
This sequence comes from uncultured Pseudomonadota bacterium, assembly GCA_963832525.1. Classification (GTDB taxonomy): domain Bacteria; phylum Pseudomonadota; class Alphaproteobacteria; order Acetobacterales; family Acetobacteraceae; genus JAJZVS01. Next base: position 1,600,562 of record CAWHUC010000004.1, on the reverse strand, counting down.
CCGGTCCTGCACCTGCGCGACGTAGCCCGACACGCCCGGCATGACGGTGGCGTTGAAGACGGTCGCGAGCGTGCGTTCGTATTCCCGCACGACCGGCAGGATCTCGGTGGACAACGTCACCGCCACGCCGGGCAGCAGCGCGCCCAGCAGGTCCGCCGTACGTCGTTCGTGCGCCGGGTTGGCGAAGGCGTGCAGCAGGCAGACCGCGATTGCCTGCACCCCGAGCCGACGGCAGGTCTCGGCCGCCGCGCGGACGCTCGCCTCGTCGAGCGGGATCAGCACGGCGCCGCCGGCGCCGACCCGCTCGGTGATCTCGATCACCCGCTCGGGCGGGATCGGGCGCGGCGGCTTCACCCAGGAATAGAGGTTGGCGTGGCGGGGAATGTCCTGCCGGCCGATTTCCAGCACGTGGCGAAACCCGGCGGTCGTTACCAGGGCGGTGCGCGCGCCTTTGCCCTCCAGGATCATGTTGGTGGCGACGGTGGTGCCGTGCAGCACCCGCGCGACCTCCCCGGGCGCGCGGTGCGCCTGCGCCAGCACGTCCAGCACGCCGGAGGCGAAGGCCTGCGACGGATCGGCCGGCGTGCTCGGGGTCTTGCCGCGCCAGGACCGGCCGCTCTGCGGGTCGTGCAGGGTGATGTCGGTGAAGGTGCCGCCGATGTCCACGGCGACCAGCAGGCCGGCGCGGTCAGGTGAGGACATCGACGTATCCATGCCGGTGGAACGGCCCTGCGGGCGGGCGGCGGCTGCGGCGCGCGCGCGTCCGTTCCGGATCGATCGCCGCGCCGTCGAGCACCACGCCGTAGTCCAGCTCCGCCGCGGCGCGGCTGACGAAGCCGCCCAGCACGTCGCGCAGCACCTGCGCCGCCGGGCGGTCGAACGGATGGCCGTGGCCGCCGCCGCCGCCGGTCTCCAGTCGCAGGATGTCGCCGTGGCGCAGGATGGTGCCGTCCGACAGCGGCACCAGCACCCGTTCGCCCGGGGTGCCGGGATTGACCACCGCGCGCCCGGTGCCGCCCTGCATACCCCCGGCCACGCCCCAGGGCGGGTTCTCCACGCCGTCGATGCGCAACGCCAGCATCGCCTCCTCCGCCAGGATTTCGTATTCCCGTACCACGCCGCAGCCGCCGCGGAACCGGCCCGGGCCGCCGCTGTCGGGATTGATCCCGTAGCGCAGGACCCGCGCCGGGTAGCCGAGTTCCAGGAACTCGACCGGGTAGTTCTCCTGCGCGACGAAATAGACCGCATCGAGCCCGTCGGCGCTCGGCCGGGCGCCGTAGCCGACGCCCACCCCGTCCGACATCAGGAACGGCGCGCCGTCGGCCAGGCCGCGCAGCAGGATGATGACATAGGCGGAGTGGGATGCCGGGGCGCCGCCGCCGGCGACGTTGACCAGCCCGTTCAGCGCCGCGAGAACACGCATCATGGTCAGGCCGCGCAGCCCGAGCGGGGCCGGAAAGCGTGGTGCCAGCAGCGATCCCTCGCGCAGCCGCACCTCGTCCAGCGCGCGCGGCCCGCCGGCGTTGGCGACCTGGGCCGGATCGCCGCCGAGGAAATAGAGGCCGAGCGCCATGCCCGGCACGTCGCGGTTCATCAGGAAGTTCACCGGGCCGGACGCCTGGTCGTCGGTTTCGGTCGCGTCGAGGATGAAGCGGTCCTGCGCGGTGCGGGTCAGGGCGAGGCGGATCCGGAACGGTCCGTTGCCGTGGCCGTCGGCATCGATCGCATCGGTGAAGCGATGCGTGCCGCGCGGGAAGGTTGCCGCCAGCCGGGCGCGCACCAGCCGCTCGGTGCGGGCAAGCAACTGGCCGAGCGCGTCGGCCACCGCTGCCGCGCCCAGGCGTTCCAGCAGCTCACCCATGCGCCGCACACCGAGCGCGACCGCGGCCATCAGCGCGCTCGCATCGCCCCGGCTTTGCGCCGGGAAGCGGGAATTGCGATGGAAGATCTCGAGCGCCGCCTCGTTCGTCCGGCCCCGGTCGATCAGCCGGGTCGGCGGGATGATGATGCCTTCCTGGAATATGTCCACCGCGTCCGGGCTGATCGAGCCGGGACGCAGGCCGCCGATGTCGGAGAAATGCGCCCAACCCATCACGAAGGCAGCGCGCTTGCCAGCATGGAACACCGGCGCGAGGAACACCTGGTCGTTGGAGTGCGACACCGCCCCGCGCGAGGCGTAGCAGTCGTTGTACCAATAGAGGTCGCCCGGCTGCATCGCCGCAGGCGGAAACCGCTCGAACACCGGGCTCGTGACGTCGCCGAAGATCGGTACGTTCGAGCCCACGGCCATCACGCCGTCGGCGTCGAACAGCGCGGTGTAGAAATCCTTCTTCTCGCGGATGAAGGCGCTGACTGCGGTGCGTTCGAGCAGCGCGTCCATCTCTGCCTGGGCAGCGGCGATCGCGCCGCGCACGATCTCGAGCGTGATCGGATCGCAGGCGTTCGTGTCTTCAGCCATCGCCGCTCCTTCGTCGCGATGCCGACCGGCATGTGACTTGCCGCGCGCTCGCGGCATCCTAACGCAGGATTTTCAAAACGCGAGCACGAAGTGCTGCCATGCGGCGTGTCGTGATGATCGGCAGCGGCGGTCTGTTTGATGCGATCAAGGACCGTCTGTCTTCGACAAGCCGGTATGTGGCACGGGCATTGCTTGCTCACTCGCGGCGTGTCCGCCCCGCGTCGGGAAGCGGGCCGACGACACGTACCGACCGAGACAGGAGACACCGATGGATCTGACCCGCAGAGAGGCCGCAACGCTCTCTGTCGCGACCTTGCTGGCGACCGCCGCCGGCGCGCGCGCGGCCGAGCCGGATACCTTGGTGAGCGGCGACAACCTGCCGCAGAACCTCGATCCGCATCAGATTCTTCGACGTGCCGATGCAAGGCTACGCGCTCAATACCTACGACACGCTGTATCGCTACGAGGGCAACCCGCCGCAGCTCCTGCCCTGGCTCGCCGCCAACCATACCACCTCCGCCGACGGCATGACGTGGGAGTTCAAGCTGCGACCGGGAAGCAAATTCCACGACGGCAGCGCGATCACGGCCGCGGACGTGGTCTACAGCTTCCAGCGCCTGCTGGCCCTGGGCAAAGCGCCCGCCGGTGCATTCCTGCCGGTGCTGAAGCCGGCCGGCGTGACGGCGCCGGATCCGGCCACCGTGCGCTTCAGGCTGGAGACCGCCTATGCGCCGTTCTTGGCCGCGATCCCGCTGGTCAGCATCGTCAATCCCCGCGTGCTGAAGGCGCACGCGAAGGGAGACGACTGGGCCGCGGCGTGGCTCGCCTCCAACGAAGCGGGCTCGGGGGCCTATAGGCTCACGCCGTCCACCTACATGCCGTTGCAGCGCGTCGATCTCACGCGGTTTCCAGCCCATTTCATGGGCTGGAAGGACAATCCCGAACCCCTGCGGGCGGTGGCCTACCGTCCCTTCAAGGAGACTTCGACCCGGGTGCTTGCGCTGCTGAAGGGCAGCATCGACTGGACCGACAGCTACCTGCCGGTCGACGACGTGGCGGAGGTGGACCACAGCAAGATCGTCCATGTGCAGAAGGACCAGGACATGCGGACCTTCCTGATTCGCATGAACAACGCCAGGCCGCCGTTCAACAACGCCAACGCGCGCAAAGGCTTCGCCCACGCCTTCGACTACCACGGGTTCATCGAGGACATCCTGAAGAATTACGCCGAGCGCGACCCCACACCGATGCCCAACACCCTGTGGGGATACCCCAAGGACGTGAAGGGCTACGATTACGACCCCAGGAAGGCGAAGATGTATTTCGACAAGGCGCGGCAGGAAGGCGCGCCGCTGCACCTGCCGGTGCACGTCCATATCCAGGAGGCGCTGGAGCAGACCACCCAGGCGGCGCAGCTCTTCCAGAGCACGCTCGCCTCCGTCGGCATCACCCTCAAGATCGTGAACGACACCTGGGCCAATCTCACGACCAACACGGCTAGGCCCGAAACGACGCCGGAGATGTGGGTGCACTGGGTCAGCACCTATTTCGTCGATCCCGAGAACTGGGTGGGGCAGATGTACGACAGCCAGTTCCACGGGACCTGGAAGGCGTCGAGCTGGTATACCAATCCCAAGGTCGATGCCTTGCTGCGCAAGGCACGGACCACCATCGGCCAGGCGGCCCGCGCGCCGCTCTATGAGAAAGCGACCCGCCTGATCGTGGCGGACAGCCCGGACATCTGGATCTACAACACGGTCGATCTGCGCGGGGTCAACGACCGGGTTGCCGGCTTCCGCTACTGCCCGGTCGGCAGTGGCACCGAGGCGCGTTGGGTGCACCTCAAGGCCTGAGAGTTTGTGAATGAATGCCCGTCTTCTGCGGAAATCGCCCGGAAACCCAAGCATTTTCGACGGGCGTTCATTCACAAGTTCGATTTCTTTTTCACGCTCTGAGCGCATGCCGATGGATTTTTGGCGATGATCCGGTTCGTCCTGCGCCGGGTCGGCCTTGCGGTCCCAACCCTGCTCGGGCTGCTGGTGATCACCTTCGTGCTGATCCACGCCGTACCAGCCAACCCGGCGACCGCGCTGGCGGGAGACGACGCGACCCCGGCCCAGATCGCTGCAATCCGCCGAAAATTTGGGCTGGATAAGCCCGTTTACGAGCAGTTCGGGATCTATCTCGGGCAGGTCGCCCGCCTGGACTTCGGCATCAGCGCCTTCTCGGGCCGGCCGGTAGCGCTCGATATCCGCGAACGGCTGCCGGCAACCCTGGAACTGACGACCGCGGCCCTGCTGCTGGCGATCCTGCTCGGCGTGCCGCTCGGCGTGGTCGGGGCGGTGAGCCATAACCGCTGGCCGGATTTCCTGCTGCGCACGCTGTCCGTGGGCGGCCTCGCCGTCGCCACCTTCTGGCTCGCCATCATGCTGCAACTGCTGTTCTCGATGCAGCTCGGCTGGTTGCCGCTGCGCGGACGCCTCGGCCTCGGGCTCGCCGCGCCGCCCGGCCCGACCGGATTGCTGCTGGTCGACAGCCTGCTCGCCGGCCGCCTCGCGGTGTTCTGGAGCGCGCTCCGGCATCTGATCCTGCCGGCAGTCACGCTGTCGCTCGGGGGGATGGCGACGATCGTCCGCTTCACGCGGGCGGGCATGCTCGAGACGTTGCAGAAGGACTTCGTGCTCTACGAGCGCGCCGCCGGGTACGGCCGGCAGCGGCTGATCTGGATCTACGTCCTGCGCAACTCGGTCGTCGCGACCGTGACCCAGATCGGCCTGCTGTTCGGCGGCCTCATCGCCGGCGCCGTCGTCGTCGAGTCGATCTTCGACTGGCCGGGAATCGGTGACTACACCGTCCAGGCGATCCTGACGGGCGACTACAAGGTGATCCTGGCCGTCACTCTTGTCATTGGAGTGATCTACATCGCGGTCAACATCCTGGCGGACCTGGCGCTCGCCTGGATCGATCCGCGGCTCAGGAGCGAGTGATGCTGGTCCTGCGCAAATTCCTGCGCGACATTCCCGCCGTGCTCGGCCTCGCGATCGTGTCCGCCGTCGTGCTGCTGGCGGTGTTCGGCCCGCTGATCGCCCCTTATCCCGGCGACATCACGGCAGCCCATCTCGCACGGCGTCTGCAGGCACCGAGCCCGCACTTCCCGTTCGGCACCGACGATCTCGGGCGCGACATGCTCTCGCGCGTCATCCTGGGGGCGCCGGGGGCGCTCGAAGTGGCGCTGTTCGTCGTTGTGGTCGCGCTGGTGGTCGGCGTGCCGCTCGGGCTGATCGCCGGCTACACGGACGGCTGGCTCTCCGAGCTCATCATGCGGGTGACCGACGTGTTCCTGGCGCTGCCGCAGCTCGTGCTGGCGTTGGCGCTGGCGGAGCTGATGACGCCCTCGCTGCGCAGCGCGATGCTGGCGCTCGCCATCACCTACTGGCCGTATTTTACCCGCATCGCCTTCGCCGAGACACGGCGGCTGCGCACCGCGCTGTTCGTCGACGCACTGGCCGGCCTGGGCGCGAGCCGGTCGCGGATCATCCTTGCCCATATCCTGCCGAACGCCGCCTCTGCGCTGATCGTGCGGGCCACGATCGGGCTCGGTTTCACCATCCTGGTCGCCGCTACGCTCGGCTTTCTCGGCATGGGGGCCACGCCGCCCGATCCCGATTGGGGCCTGATGATCGCCCAGAGCCGGACCTACCTGCCGGGGGCGTGGTGGTACGCGTTGTTCCCCGGGCTTGCCATTCTCATCGCGGTCCTCGGCTTCAATCTGTTGGGCGACGGGCTGCGCGATATCGTCGATCCGCGTCTGCGGCGCTCGCGATGAGCGGAGCGGACCTGCTTTCCGTCTCCGGGCTCAGGATCTCGATCCGCAGCGACGAAGGCGTCGCGCGGGTGCTCGACCATGTCGATCTCACGCTCGCGCGCGGCCGGGTGCTCGGCGTGGTGGGCAAATCCGGCTGCGGCAAATCGACCCTGATCCGCGCCATCATGGGCATCCTGCCCGCAGGCGCGCATGTTGATGCCGGCGGCATCCGTTTCGAGGGACACGACCTGCTGAGGATGACCGAGGCCGAGCTGAACCGCGGCATCCGGGGCGGACGGATCGGATTCATCCCCCAGGATCCGGTACCTGGCGCTCAACCCGGTCTTCACCGTCGGGACGCAACTGATGGAGATCATGCGCCGGCACGCGGCGCGCGACGGCAAGCGCGGGTCCGCCCTGCGCACGGCATTCCGGGCTCGTCTGGTCGCGCTGCTGCGACGGGTACACCTGCCGGACCCGGAGGGCGCATTCGGCCGCTACCCGCACCAGTTCTCCGGCGGCCAGCGGCAGCGCCTGCTGATCGCAGCGGCGCTCGCCTGCGCGCCCGGCCTGCTGATCGCCGACGAGCCGACCACGGCCCTCGACGTCACCACGCAGCAGCAGATCCTCGACCTGCTGCGCGCGCTCGCCGGCGAGCTCGACGTGGCGATGCTGTTCGTGACCCACGACCTCGGCGTGGTGGCGCGGCTGTGCGACGACATGAGCGTGATCTATGCCGGGCAGACGGTGGAAAGCGGGCCGACCCGGCAGGTCCTGGACCATCCGGCGCATCCCTACACGCGCGCGCTGGTCGCCTGCCACCCGGCGCGGGCGCAGGGCTTCGCGGGCATCGCGGGCAGCGTGCCGTCCCCTCTGGCGCCCCCGGCGGGCTGCCGCTTCGCGCCGCGCTGTGCCGCGGCGGCCGATGGTTGCGCGCACCGGACGCCACATCTGCGCCCGACGCCGCAAGGTCCCGAGCGCAGGGTCGATTGCCGGCTGTACGACCCGGCCGCGCGCGCATGAGCGGTGACGATCTGCTCGCGATCCGCGACCTCATCGTTCTGCTGGGCGGGCGGCACCGCTGGCTGCGCGCTCCGGTGGCTCCGCTGCGTGCCGTCGACGGCGTGTCCCTGGGCCTGCGCAACGGGGAGGTTCTTGGCCTGGTCGGCGAATCCGGGTGCGGCAAGACCACGCTCGGCCGCACCCTGCTCGGGCTGCAGCGGGAGGCGGGCGGCGAAATCCACCTGCGCGGGCGCCGCGTCAGCGGGCTTGCGCCGGCGTCGGCGCGGGGGGCGCGACGGGAGATCCAATACGTGCACCAGGATGCGGGGGCGGCGCTCGATCCGTGGTGGAGCGTCGGGCATACGCTTGAGGAAGCGCTGCGGATCCAGGGGCTGCGCTCCCGTACCGAACGGCGCGCGCGGGTGCGGACGATGCTGCCGGCCGTGGGGCTCGATGCGTCGGCGTACGCGCGCTATCCGCACGAGCTTTCCGGCGGTCAACTGCGCCGCATCGCGCTTGCACGCATCCTGCTGCTCGAACCCCGGATCGTGATCCTGGACGAACCGACGGCGGGGCTCGATATGTCGGTCCAGGCGACGGTGCTGAACCTGCTGCTGGAGCTGCGCCGGCGGCTCGGCCTGACCTATCTGTTCATCTCGCATGATCTTTCGGTCGTACAACGTCTGTGCGACCGGGTCGCGATCATGTATGCGGGGCGGATCGTCGAGCTGGCCGATGCGCAGGCGATCTTCGAGCAGCCGCGGCATCCGTACACCCGGGCGTTGCTGGCGGCGGCACCGCGGCTGGACGGCATCCAGCCTTCTGTCCGCCTGCGCGGCGAACCTCCGCGCGCAACTGGCGCGGCCGGCTGCGCGTTCGCCCCCCGTTGCGCCCATGCGGACGCGGCGTGCCGGACGCAGGACCAGGTCCTGCACGCGGCGACCGCGGATCACGAGGTGGCCTGTCGGCGCTGGCAGGAGCTTGCCATCCCGGCGGCGGACATCGCCTGCTACGCATAGAAGATCGCGCCGGCGTCGCTTGCGGGATCGCTACCCGACAGTTGTGCCGGTCACAGTTCCGCGGCCTCCAGGTGTGCGATGAGGCGCGCCATCGCCTGCGCCCGCGGCACGAGCGTGGCGATTTCGAGATACTCGTCGGGTGTATGCGCCCGCCCGCCCACGGCGCCGAGGCCGCAGAGGGTCGGCGTTCCCTGCGCCGCCGCGAAGCCGGAATCCGCGCATCCGCCGGTGAACTCGCCGCCGATCCGCATGCCGAGCGCCGCGGCGCCTTGCAGATACAGATCCATCAGCGCCTGCGAGCGCGGCGTCGGTTCCAGCGGCAGGAACTCGCCCGCGACATCCCATGTCGCATGCGTATCGGGCACGGTGCAGCGGTCCATGATCGCGCCGATCGCGTCGAGCGCGATCTTTCGGTCGGCCATCCTGACGTAGCGCAGGTCGATCTCGCCGACGGCGTGCGGCGCCACGGTGTTCACCGTCTGGCCACCGGAGACCAGGCCGACATTGACGGTGGTGCCGCGCGCCGGATCGGTCATGCGGTGCAGTGCGAGGATCTTGTGTGCCATCTCCTCGATCGCGGACCGCCCGTCGGCGAAATTGGCACCGGAATGCGCGGGCCGGCCGAACACCTCGAAGCGGAGGAAGACGCCGCCCTTGCGTCCCGAGACGATATTGCCGCTGGCCCGGCCGGGTTCGCTGTTGAGCACGACGCGCGCCCCGCGGGCTTCCCGCTCGATGATCGGACGGCAGGCGGGGGAGGCGATCTCCTCATCGCTGGTGATCAGCCCCAGCAACGGGCCGGGATGTCCGCCCACGGCGTGGTAGGCGGCAAGGACGAAGGCGTTGACCACCAGCCCGGCCTTCATGTCCGCGACCCCGGGTCCGTATGCCAGTTCGCCCGCGATCCGGAAGGGGCGACGCTGGGCTTCTCCCTTCGGGAACACGGTGTCCCGATGGCCCATCAGCACGATCGGCCTGGCATCGGCGGCTTCGGGCTGCGCGACGTGCGCGCGCAACACGTCGCCGTATATGGCCTGCGGCTCGGTCTCGACCGGGATTCCGCAGGTGGTGAAGAAGCGGGTCAGCACGGCGCCGGCGGCATCGACGCCGGGCTTGTCGCGCGAGCTGGAATTGGTGTTCACAAGGTCCGCGAGCAAGCCGACCATGCGGTCCTGCTGTCCATTCAGCCAGGCGACTGCGGGTTCGGCAGGTGCGGCAGTGTCCATCAGCGGATCCTTCCTCGATCGCGAGCGAACCGGTCGGTCCGTTCCTAGCGTGCCCGTCGTCGCGACGCTACAAGGTCCTGTCTTTCCGGTCCGTGTTCCGGCGCCACGGCGAGATCGCATGGGGAGCGGTGCGGTGCCGGCTGGCACGTCGTTTGCTGGATGATCCGGCAGCCGGGTGCGCGGACATTGGCACAGGCAGGATGTGATTTCGCTGGGAGCCCCATCGCATGGCTGATTCGGCACATGGACGCACACTGCGGCTTGGTGCTTTCGTGCACGAGACCGGCCAGCATGTGGCCGCGTGGCGTCATCCGGGCGTGTACACCGGATCCGGTATCGATTTTGCCCAGGCGGTGGACGTTGCCCGCACGGCCGAGCGGGGCAAGTTCGATCTGCTGTTCCTTGCGGACACTGCCGCGGTCAGCATCCCCGCGTCCGGCGAAGCGCGCGGCCGCATGGGCAAGATGGTCAAGTTCGAGCCGATCACCCTGCTGTCGGCGCTTGCCGCGGTGACGAGCCGTCTCGGCCTGGTTGCGACGGTAACGACCACCTACAGCGAGCCTTATACGCTGGCCCGACAGTTCGCCTCGCTCGACCAGATCAGCGGCGGGCGCGCCGGTTGGAACCTCGTCACCTCGAACAATGAAGCCGAAGCGTTCAACCACAGTCGCGACCGGCATGACGCGCATGCCGATCGGTATGATCGCGCAGTCGAGTTTGCCGCAGTGGTCACCGGCCTGTGGGACAGTTGGGAGGACGATGCGTTCACCCGCGACCAGGAGACGGGCGTCTTCTTCGATCCCGGCAAGGTGCATGCGCTGAACCACAGGGGCAAGTATTATTCCGTCCGCGGCCCGCTGAACGTTGCCCGCTCGCCGCAGGGGCGACCGGTATTGGTGCAGGCCGGCGCTTCCGATACCGGGCGCGAACTGGCTGCGCGTACCGCGGAGCTGGTTTTTACGGCGCAGACGACGTTCGAACAAGGCCGGGAGTTCTACGCCGATGTGCGCGCGCGCCTGGCGCGGTACGGACGGGATCAGGACGAGGTGAAGATCATGCCCGGCTTCTATCCGGTGGTCGGACGCACCGAGACCGAAGCGCGCAAGAAATTCGATTTCCTGCAATCGCTGATCCACCCGAGCGTGGGCTTGTCGGTGCTGGAGCACACGATCGGCATTCCCGGTCTCGATCAATTCCCCCTGCATGGCCCGGTTCCGGAAATGCCGGCCACCAATGGCCCGCTCAGCCGGCAACGCCTGCTGCTGGAAGCGGCGCGGCGCGATAATCTCACGCTGTGGGAGCTTTGCCTGCAGAATGCCGGACCGCGCGGTCACCTGATGGCGATCGGCACACCGTCGCAGATCGTCGACGTGATGGAGCATTGGTTCCTCAACGACGCTGCCGATGGATTTAACGTGATGCCGGCATGGCTTCCCGGGTCGCTCGATGATTTTGTCGACTTTGTCATTCCGGAACTGCAGCGCCGGGGTCTGTTCAGGACCGAGTATGAAGCCGCGACTTTGCGGGGTAATCTCGGCTTGCCGCGCCCGGTGCGCCGGCCGGAGCACGTCGGTCCGAATAAGGAATGAATGCCTCGCATGCGCCCGATGGCCGCGCGCCGACGCAGGTTGGAGATCGGGCTCTGTTGCATATGCCGCAGGGTATGGTCGGGAGAGCGGGCGAGGCAATGGCGGCGGTTTTGCCCCTCTCACGATTTTGGTAGGGTCCCACTTCGGCGCCGATCCACACCCGCTGCCGGGCTCATGGCATGGCTGGATCACTCACGTTCCGTCTGTCTGTCTGCCGCGTCCGAACCGAAGCGATGTCTCCTCTGCCAGCAGCCCTTTGGGAAGGAGGAGAATCGAACCGAACAGCAGCAGTCCCACCAGCACCATGCGGAAATGCCCGGCGGATCGCACGAGCTCGGGCGCAATCGTCAGGATGAACGCGCCGGCGACCGCGCCCGGCACGCTGCCGAGGCCGCCGACAACGACCATGGTGAGGATCAGTATCGACTGGTCGAGCTGAAACATGTCGGGGCTGATGAAGCCGGTGCTGTGCGCCGTCAGGCAGCCTGCGACGCCGGCCAGCCCGCCGCTGAGGGCAAAGACGCCGACCTTCAGCCTGCGCACGTCGATGCCCATCGCGCTCGCGCTGGCCTCGTCCTCGCGCAGCGCCCGCAGCGCGTTGCCGAAGTAGGACTGCGTCAGGCGGTGGACGCACCAGATGGCGAGCAGCGAGACCACCGCTATCGCGTAATACGTCTCCAGGCGACCGTCGAGCGCGCGGCCGGCAAGGCTGAAGCCGGCGATGTCGCGGAAACCGTTCGGCCCGCCGGTCAGGCCGTCCCAGTTTGTGATCGTAATGTTCACGATCTCGCCCACGCTCAGGGTCGCGACCGTGAAGAACACGCGCAGAAGCCGGACCATGGGCACCGCCACGATCGCCCCCAGCGCCGCGGCCACGGCCAGGCTTGCCGGCAGGGTCGCGAGCAGGCCGGCGTGCGTCGCCGTCCCGACCAGCGCCGCCGTATAGGCGCCGATCGCGTAGAAGGCCGCGTGTCCCAGCGAAACGAGCCCGGCCGACCCGCTGAGCAGGTTGAGGCTCGCCGCCAGCACCGAGAATACGAGGCTCAGCTCCACGAGCCGGAACCAGTAGCCCGAGTTGAACGCGGTCATCGCGCCCGGAAGGATCACGAGGACCACAAGCCAGGCCGCGAGCCATACCACCGCGGTGCGGCGGCCGCGCTCAGGCACGGTCGACCCGCTTGCCGAACAGGCCCTGCGGGAAGAACAGCAAGGTGACGAGGAGCAGGACATAGGGAATCGCATCCACCCAGCGCGAGGAGACGATCTCGACCCCGAAACTTTCGCACAGGCCGATCAGAAGGGCACAGGCAACCGCCCCGGGAATGCTCGTCATCCCGCCCATCAGCATCGCCACGAACGCCTTGAGCATGGGCGAGAAGCCCATGAAGGGCTGGATGGCGCCGTAGTAGAGCCCGACCAGCAACCCGGCGACCGCGCCGAAGGCCGAGCCGATCGCGAAGGTGAAGACGATCACCCGGTCGGCATCGACGCCGGAATAGAGCGCGCCGAGCAGGTCGTCCGACACCGCACGGATGCCGAGGCCGATGCGGGTCCGCCGCAGCACGATCTGCAGGAAGGCCAGCATGATGCAGGCCGCCGCGAAGATGATGAAGTCGCCGTTGGCGAAGACCACCGGTCCCCACGGGATCGGATGGTCGATCAGCAGCCGGTCCGGTACCCGCTGCATGTAGCCGCCGAAGATGATCTCCGCGAGCTCGCGGACGACGATGCCGACGGCGAGCGAGGAAAGCAGCGTCGCTTCGCGCAGGGCGCGCGATTTCAGCGACGCCTCGTCCCGGCCCCGCCGCAGCGGCCGGAAGGCGATCCGTTCGAGGCCGACGCCGAGCAGGGCGCCGGCCGCGGCGACGATCAGCACGACCACGATGAAAGGAGGCGCGAGCGTCAGCGCCACGAGCAGCCCGGCGAAGGCGCCGAGCATGTAGATCTCGCCATGCGCGAAGTTCACCGCATTGAGCACGCCGAAGATCAGCGTGAACCCGATGGCGACCAGCGCGTAGCACAGCCCCGCGCTTATGCCGTTCACCAGGTCCTGAAGGATCAGCGCTTCCACCCGCCCGCTCCTACGGCTTGACGTCGTAGTCGATGGCGCCGTTCTCCACCCGGACGAAGGTGACCTTGTCGCGGGAGAGCTCGCGCGTTTTCGGATTGATGGAAAGCTCGCCGTTCGCCCCGTCATAGACCCCGGTATCGGCAAGCTGTTTGCGGACCGCCGCGCGGGTCACATCCGGCCACGCCCGCCTGGCCGCGTTCATGATGAGCATGGCGCCGTCATAGCCGTAGCCGTTCCACTGGTCCGGCATGGTGCCGTATTTCTTCTTGTAGGCGGCAATGAAGCTCTGCACCTGCGGCAGCTTGCTGTCGGGGTCGAACAGCCGGTCCGACCACAGGCCATTGAACGCGGTGCCGGCGAGGGCGAGCGAGCGCGGCGTCACGCCGACGCCGGAATTGACGACGGTGATGCCGCCCATCCCGAATTCCTGGCGCTGCTTCATGAAGATCGCGGCATCCTGCTCCAGCATGGCGAGGAAGATCGCCGTCGGCCGCAGCCGCCGCAGCCGGGTGAGCTCGGCGCGGAAATCGGTGGTGCCCGGATTATACACCTCGGTGGCGACAATCTTGCCACCGTCGGCTTGCACCCGCGCGGTGAAGGTCTTGGCGACGGCCTGGCCCCAGTCGGATTCCACCTGCATGATCGCGATCCGCTTCTTGCCGAGGGTCTTCACCGTCATGTCGGCAAGCGGCACGATGTAGTCCGGAATGGTTTCGCTCGCGCGGAACATCCAGGGATTGAGCCCGGTGATCGCGGGGGCGGAGGCCGTCGGCGTCATATCGACGAGCTTCCCGGCCGCATAGGTGGCGGCCGACGCCATGGTGGCGGTCGTGCTGAAGTCGCTCAGCGACGCGATCACCTGCGGATCGTCCACGAAACTCTGCGCGTTGGTGACGGTCTGCTGCGCCTGGTCCTGGCTGTCCTTGCAGTCGAGCCGGAAGGTCGCCCCGGGGAGCTGCTTCGAGGCGTTGAATGCGTCGACGGCGAGTTGCATGCCCTGGCGGACCGGCGTGCCGAACCCGACCTCCGGACCGGACAGCGGCAGGGAGCAGCCGATCACCAGGGTCTTCTGCGCCCGCGCGGCGGGGCCGGAAAGAACAAGAGCGGCGCCGAGCACAAGCGGAATGACGGCAGCAAGCCGGTTCATGACATAGTCCTTCTGTTGTCGGTATGAATCAGGCAAGTGGGAGCGCTCCGCCGAGATAGGCGGACATGACCCGCTCCTCGTGTGTGATCTCGGCAGCGGGCCCGTCGAGCACGGTCCGCCCGCCGTCCATCACATAGGCGTGGTCGGCGACACGAAGTGCGGCGCGCGTGTTCTGCTCGACCAGCAGGACGGAGGTGCCGTCCTCGCGGATACGGGCGATCAGCTCGAAGACCTGGCGCACGACCTTCGGGGCCAGGCCGAGCGACGGCTCGTCGAGCAGGAGCAGCGACGGGCGCGCCATGAGCGCGCGGCCGATGCAGAGCATCTGCTGCTCGCCGCCGGAGAGCGAGCCGGCCTTCTGCCCGAAGCGCTCGCGCAGGAGCGGAAACAGCGCCAGCATGCGTTCCAGGTTGCCGGCGGTCTCGCGCGCGGGGCGCGCCGACCCGCCGACCCGCAGGTTCTCGCCGATCGTCATGTTCGCGAAGACATGCCGGCCCTCCGGCGCCTGCGCGAGGCCGCGGCGGACGATCTCGTGCGACGGCAGGTTGAGGATGTCTTCTCCGGCCAGGCGTACCCGGCCGGTGGCGTTGCGATAGATGCCGCTGATGGCCCGCATCAAGGTCGTCTTGCCGACCCCGTTGCTGCCGAGGACGCAGACGATGCCGCGATGCGGCACCCGGAGCGTCACGCCCTGCAGGACGATCTGCGCGCCGATCGGCACGGTCAGATCCTCCACGGCAAGCAGCGGCGCGTCAGCCATCGAGCTCGGTTCCGAGATAGGCGTCCTGCACCCCCGGGTCGGACCTGACGGCGGCCGGCGGGCCGTCGGCGATCTTCCGTCCCGCCGCCAGCACCGCGACGCGTGTGCATATCGTCATGACGAGGTCGATATCGTGCTCGACCAGGAGCACCGTGATGGCGTCCGCATGCAGCGAACGGATGAAACCGGCGAGCGCCGCCGTCTCCGTCTCGTTGAGGCCGGCGGCGGGCTCGTCCAGGATCAGCAGCCGCGGCCCGGTTGCGAGCGCGCGGGCGATCTCGAGATATTTGCGCTTCCCATAGGAAAGCTGCCCCGCCGGCCGGTGGGCGGCATCGGCGAGGCCGGTCCGTTCCAGCGCCTGCCAGGTGCGCGCGGCGATCTCGGCGCCCCGCCCGGCATGACGGCCGATCCCCGGCAGGAACGCGCACCAGGGCGGAAAGCCGACCCGCCCGATGGCGCCGGCGGAGACGTTGTCGAACACGGTCAGGCCGGGCGAGACCCGCAGGTTCTGAAATGTCCGCGACAGGCCGAGCCGCGCGATCCGGTGCGGCGGCAGGCCATCGATGCGCCGGCCGTCGAACTGCACCGTGCCGGAACTCGGCCGCTCGAACCCGCTCATGAGGTTGAACAGGGTGGTCTTGCCGGCGCCGTTCGGGCCGATGATGCCGAGCAGGTCGTTCTGCGCAACGTCGAGGTCGACCTCGGCGACCGCCGCCACGCCGCCGTACCGCCGGGAGAGGTGGCGGACGGAGAGGACCGTCGCCGCCGCAGCCGGCTGCGCCGCCGGCGCGGTGTGCGCCGCAGGTCGCGCCTCAAGCGCCAGCGGTGGCATAGCAGGCACGGCCGATGGCAACGAGCGTGCCGGCCTCGTTCGCGACATCGACATCGACCACGCCGACGCTGCGGCCGTTGCGCCGCACCCGGGCGGTGACGATCAGGGCCGTGTTCACCGCCGGGCGCAGGTAATCGACGCGGAAGTTGATCGTCGGCAGGCCGCGCCCGAGCGCCATCACCAGGGCATAGTCGCCGACGGTGTCGATCACCGCGGCGATCGGGCCGCCGTGCCATTGCCCGCTGCCGCGCCCGCGTTCGAATTCGGGGCGCAGCGGGGCGCGCATGATGACCTCCTCCCGCTCCGGATCGGCCGCCAGCACCTCCAGCCGGAGGAAATCGATGAACGGCGAATGCGCCAGCATCTCCTGGAGTTGCGCGCGCGTCAGGGGCGTGGCGCTCATGGCGTCACCACGATCTTGCCGAATACCTCGCGGGCCTCCAGCCGCCGGATCGCCTCGGCGCCCTGCTCCAGCGGCAGGACCGTGTCGACCAGGCCCTTGAGCCGGCCGCTCTGCACCATGTCGAGCAGGATCCGCAGGTCCTCGCGCATCCAGCCGTTGGAGCCGCAGATTTTCAGTTCGAAAGTCCAGATGAAGCGCAGGTCCTCCTTGGGGTCGAAGCCCGCAGTCGCGCCGCAGGTGAGCAGCCGTCCGCCGACCCGCAGGACCCGCAACGACTTCACCCAAGTGTCGCCGCCCGTGTAGTTCACCACCACATCGACGCCGAGTCGCGTGCCGGCCCCGCGCCGCGTCGGCTTGCCGTAGAGGCGGTAGGTTTCCTGGACGAAATCCTGTTCCGCATAGTTGATGGTATGATCGGCGCCGATTGCGCGCAGCCGCGCCGCTTTCGCGTCGGTCCCGGCGCAGGCCACCACCTCGGCACCGGCGAGCTTGGCGAGCTGCAGGCAGCACACGCCGACGCCGCCGCTCGCGCCCAGGATCAGAACCTTCTCGCCGGCGGTGACGCCGCCGTTGGTGTACATCATGCGCAGCGCAGTGCCGTAGGCGCAGGGCAATGCGGCGGCGTCCGCGAAGGAGACGTCCTTCGGGATCCGGACGAGCTGATGCGCGCGCACGCGGCAGAATTCGGCCAGCCCGCCGTGCGTGGTCTCGCCGATCAGGCCACCCTCGATACGGTTGATCGGGTCCGCCACGACGCGATCACCCACCGACCAGCCGGTGACGCCCGGGCCGATCGCGGCGATCTCGCCGGCCACGTCCAGCCCCATGATCGCGGGGATTGCAATCCGGATGCCGGGCATGCCGCGCCGCGTGAAGACGTCGTGGTAGTTGAGCGACGTGGCGTGCACCCGGATGACGACGTCGCCCTCGCCGGGGACCGGATCGGGGAAATCGGTCTCCAGGACCAGCTTGTCGTTGTCGCCGTGCTCGCGCAGAACCAGGGCTCTCAAGGCTTTCTCCTATTCGGGTTGCGGCATGCGTTCGGCCGCAAGTCGTTTCAGGACCGCGCGGTCCACCTTGTTGGTGCCCGCCAGCGGCAGCTCGTCGAGGAACCACACGCGCCGCGGGTGCTGGTAGGCGGCGGCGTTCGCGAGCGCGAATGCCTGCACCGCCGCCGTGTCCACCGCTGCGCCGGGGCGGCGCACGACGAAGGCGACGGGCTTCTCGCCCTTGATCTCGTCGGCGACCGGCACGACGACCGCCTGGGTGATGTCCGGGTGCTGCTCCAGCATCTTCTCGACCTCGCCGGGAAAGATGTTCTCCCCGCCGCAGACGAACATGTCGTCCGCGCGGCCGACGAAATAATAGAACCCGTCCGCGTCGCGCCCGAACACGTCGCCGGTGACGTAGTAGCCGTCGGCGGTGATGACGCGGCGCGTCGCTTCGGGAAGGTTGTGGTATGCCGTCATCAGCGCCGGGCAGCGCATCTCCAGCACGCCTTCGGCGGCATTGCGGTCGTCCCCGTTCACCAGCCGCAGCGCGACCTCGGGATGGCGTGTGCCGAGCGACAGCGGTGGGGTCGGGCGCCCGTCCGGATGCGGCGCGAAGACGATCGGGCCCGCCTCCGTGGTGCCGTAGCCGTTGCTGATCTGCGCCTGCGGGAACAGCCGCTGCGTCGCCGCCATCAGCGCCCCCGACACCGGGGCGGAGCCCATGCGCACCGCGCGCACCGACGACAGGTCGGTGCGCGCCAGCAACGCCTCCTCCCGCAGGATCATGGCGATCATCGTCGGCACCGAGGTGATCGCCGAGCAGCAGAAACGGCCGATCGCGTCGATGTAGCCGGCTGCGGTGAAGGCGGGCAGCAGCACGATCGTGTCGTGCTGCGCCAGCGCCGCCTGGCACACGGCGAGCGCGTTCATGTGATAGAGCGGCGCTGCGACCAGGACCCGCTGGCTGCCGGGTACGGCTCCGGCGGTGCGGATCCCGAGCACCCAGAGGTGGCTCCGGTGCGACAGGACGACGCCCTTCGGCCGCCCGGTGGAGCCGGAGGTGTAGAGGAACATCGCCGCTTCCTGCGGCGCCGGCACGACAGCGTCGTACGGCCCGGGATCGGGCAGCGACCCGAAGCCGCCCGCGCCCGGCGTGCCGAACACGAGGTGCGGCAGGTCCGGCGGACAGAGGTGCAGGCGCGCGGCATCGGCCAGCACGAGCTTCGTCTCCGAGTTCGCGCAGGATGAAATCCACCGTCGCGGCCGGCAGCTTGAAGTTCACCGGAATGGAGACCATCCCCGCGCGCATCGTGCCGAGGAACGCAGCCAGGTATTCGCAGCGGTTGGCGGCGAGGATCGCCACCCGGTCCCCGCGCGCAAGGCCGCGCCGCATCAGGCCGCGCGCGATGCCGTCGGCGAGCGCGTCCAGCTCCGCATAGCTGTAGCTGCGCGGCGGATCCTCGCCGCCGAGATCGATCACAGCCGGATGGTCGGCCGCCCCGGTGCGCGCGATCGCCGTGCCGAGGTTGCGCACCGGTCCCCGGGCCGCCAGGGCGTCGAGGCCGTCCGTCATGCCGCGAACTCGAGCGCCACGTTGCACGCGGCGGCAGCCGGCACGAGCAGACGGCCGTCCTGCGGCGCGCCGACATGGCGCACGGCTTCCGCGGTCCGTTGCAGCGATGCCGTGTGCAGGCGCACGCAGGCAACGAAGGCGGGCCGGCCGGATGCCGCCGGCAGCGACGCGCCGAGACGGCGGGCGACGACATCATGCGCCCCGATCTCGATCGCCGCCTGCCCCGCCACGAACCGCAGCGTGCCGTCGCCGTCCGGATCGGCCGGCGCGACATCGAACATCCGCCTCAGCAGCGCACCGACCGCGGCGGGATCGGCGGCGCTGATCAGGATGGCGGTGATGTTTCGTGCGCCGTTCGGATGATCCTGCCACTCCGGCCGCCAGACGAGGTCGCGCGTGTCGTGCTGGCAGAAATAGAAGCGGCCGAACGGCGCTTCGCCGGCGGCGAGGTGGGTGGTGCGGAAGCGTGCCTCGCGGGTCACGCCGTCGATCGCGACCGGACGGGAGAAGGAATTCGGCTCCCTGACCGCCACGCGGCGCTGCCGCAGGCTGCGATACTGCGCATCCGCATCCTCCGTCGCCAGCACCAGCCCGTTGAGCCCTTCGGGAAATCCGGCAAGCTCGGCCCGGATCGGGCCACCGGCGCGTCCCGCGCCCAGCAGCTCGAGGTAGTTCGTCGCGAACATCGCGAGATGATTGGCCGAGCCAAGCGTGTGATAGCCGCGGTCGGTGAGCCGGAATCCCAGCGACCGGTAGATCGTGGCGGCGTCGTCGAGCCGTTCCCCGACATCGACGACGAGATGGTCCAGATCAGGCAGGTTCACCGAAGGTCACCTTTTTCCAGGCTGCGATACGCCCGCGTGCCGGCGGCGGCGGTGCGGTTCGTCACCATGCGTGTGTACAGGCGCGCAACGGTCGCGGAGCCGGTCCGCGTGAAGAGGAACGGGAACAGACCGTGGACCAGGCAGGCAGCGCCCCCCAGGAGCATCGACACGCCGAACCCGGACGCGACACAAAGATGCTGCCGGTAGGTCTCGCCGACAGACGCGGGGTGCTCCGTGAACGACCATCGCCTCATTTATGACCACTCCTCAAAGTCCGGCAAGGCTTTCCGCTCTTCACAGGGAACATTGCATGCAGATCGGGCACATGGATTGCATTTTTCTGCCTGTGATGGCATCAGGGTTAGAAGAAATCTCCCTGATATGCCGAGATGAGAGGCAGGGCTTTGCATGGACGAGATCGATCTCAGGATTCTGGCCCATATCCAGGAGGATGGGGCCGCCTCGATGGCCGCCATCGCCGACAAGGTCGGCCTGTCGCCCTCACCGTGCTGGCGCAGGATCGAGCGGCTGCAGGCTGCGGGCGTCGTGCTGCGGCGCGTCGCGCTGCTCGATCCGCACAAGCTCAATGTCGGGGTCACGGTCTTCGTCAGCGTCAGAACGAACCGGCACAGCGTGGCCTGGGCCGAGGAGTTTTGCCGGTCAATCGGTACGCATACCGGAAATCGTCGAGTTCTACCGGATGAGCGGTTCGGTGGATTATCTGTTCAAGGTCGTGGTGCCGAATATCTCCGCCTACGATGCGGTCTACAAGAGAATCACGGCGACGATGGAGTTGTTCGACGTGAGCTCGAGCTTTGCAATGGAACAGATCAAATACACGACCAGCCTTCCCCTTTCCTATGCACCGGGACACGACTGAGGGCGAGCGGACCCGCCTGACAAACCTGAGTTCGAATCGGCGAAGGATCTTATGGCACAGTAAGACTAATGTTCTGCTCCTAACGAAAGATTCCCAAACTGGGGGTGGCGTGCGAGTTTGCTCGCATGAAGAAGACCGATGGATCGGCTCGCCCCGGAATTTGTCCCGGTTACCGACACCGCAGGCCAGTCCGCAGTCGCGAGAGAGACATTGCCCATCGTACGACTGGATGAGGGACCGCGGTCGGAAGGAGGCACCGCTGCCGCACCCCGTGGCCGGGGATTCCGAGGGTGTCTCCTTCAATCTTACCCGACTGGGTCTAGACTTGGCCGGTGGCAACGGGCGGGGTTGGACGATGAAGCCCGCGTTGAGCGGACCTCGATGGACGGTCACGAACGCCCACGAACCGCGGCGGCCCCTCCGCAAGCGAACACCAAGTCTTGTACGCGTGACCTCGTCGCCCGCGGCTCCGTCAAACACGGCCTGCCGGCTCCGCGCTACTCGATCATCCTTCCCGATCGGCCGTGCCTCCGGCGATACTTCCACGGTGGGATGCTCGGCCGGTTGCGCCGGACATCATGCGCGAACGTGCGCCGATGGTCGCCGACGTCCACTGACAACTTGTGGGCTGAATTGTAGGCTCAGGTCAGATTGAGACGAATTATATACGTAAATTCAATGGATTATTTACTGATCCTGGCGGAGGGAGGGGGATTCGAACCCCCGGTGCGGGTTTACCCCGCACAACGGTTTAGCAAACCGCCGCCTTCAGCCGCTCGGCCATCCCTCCGTCGCCACGGCCCCTCGATTTAAGCGGGCCACGGCCCGGCGTCAAACCGCCCGGATCAGCTCAGCGCCACCTCGAAGCCGCGCTTGGTCGCCGGGCGCGCCATCATGGTCTCGTACCACCGCTTCACGTTCGGGAAGTCGGCGAGATCGACGAGGTGCCGCTCGTGCCGCCAGGCCCAGCCGAGGATGGCGAAATCCGCCACCGACACCTCGCGGGCGACGAACGGCACGTCGCCCAGCCGCTTGTCGAGCACGCCGTACAGCCGGCGCGTTTCCTTCGTGTAGCGCTCCAGCCCGTAGCGCCGGTCGGCCTCGTTCTCCACCTGCAGGAAATGGTGCACCTGGCCGGGCATCGGCCCGAAGCCGCCCATCTGCCACATCAGCCATTCCAGCACCGGCACCTGCGCGCGCGGATCGAGCGGCCAGAACTGGCCGGTCTTCATGCCGAGGTAGAGCAGGATCGCGCCCGATTCGAACACGCTGATCGGCGCCCCGCCCGGCCCGTCCGGATCGACGATCGCCGGGATGCGGTTGTTCGGGCTGATCTTCAGGAAGGCCGGGTCGAATTGTTCGCCCTTGCTGATGTTCACCGGATGGACCGTGTAGGGCAGGCCCATTTCCTCCAGCGCGACGCTGATCTTGCGTCCGTTCGGCGTGTTCCAGGTCCAGAGCTCGATGGCCATGTCGCGTTTCCCCTTTGCCTGGGGGGAGTGTGCGCGGTTGTCTGCCGGGGCTCAAGCCGTGCGTGGCGGGTTTCGCGCCGTCGGTGGCGGTCGCGCCCCCTGCCCCGGATCGGTTCGCGGCGTCGGCAGCGGCGGCCCGCACAGGTCGGGCTGCACGACGCCTCCTTGCGGTGGGGGAAAAACAGGGCGCAGCCCATGGTGAGCACGGCGAAGGCGCCGCGCCGCCCGATCGACGGAGCCGTTTGCCCGCCCTCCCGCGGAGCGGCATCATAGGCGGCGAAGCCTGCTCCAACTCCAGGTGCGCGCCATGAAGTCCCCTCGTTCGACCTCCATTCCCAAGGCCATGCAGGCGACCTACGACGAGGTGGTCGCGCTGACGGACGCGTTCTGCCGCGACCACCTGAATGATGAATACCGCGACCTTGCCCGTGCGATGACGGCGGCTCTTTGTCGCAAGCGCCCCAGCCCGCTCGCCTCCGGTCAGCGACGCACCTGGGCCTGCGGCATTGTCTACGCGTTGGGCCAGATGAACTTCCTGTCCGACAAGGCAACCCAGCCGTACATGGCAATGGCCGACGTCTGCACCGCCTTCGGCGTCGGGCCGAGCACGGCAAGCGCCAAGGCCCGCGTCATCTCGGACCTGCTGGGCGCGCACCGCATGGATCCGGCCTGGATGCTCCCCAGCATGATCGACCGGAACCCGCTGGTGTGGATGGCCGAGTTCAACGGCATGGTCGTTGATTTGCGCGACATGCCGCGCGAGGTGCAGGCGTTCGCCTACGAGAAGGGCTTGATCCCGTATATTCCTGCGGACCGGACGTAGCCGACGGGCGTCCGGTTCGCGGTCGCGGCGCGAGCGCTTGCCGAAAGGCCACGGAGGGCACCGTCGGTCAGGTCTTGACCGGCGCCCGCGTCGGGTATGTGGGGAGTTCCATGTTCGGCACGGCGCGGTCTTTGGAGCGGGAGTGCGCCCCGGCGCGTCGTCGCGGGCGCACACGCCGCGCCGCCGAATTACCGGGCGTTCCCGTGCCCACTCGAACGCTCGGCGGGGAGGGACTATATACGTTCGGCAGCCACAGGACCGACCGCACCATGCCATCCCCGCAGGATACCGAAGGAGAGGGCCGCGCGCTCCCACCCCAGGGGCAGCCGGCGTACAATCCGCTGCCGTTCAGCCCAAGCAACCCACCCAAGAATATTCACGCCAAGCCGATTGCCAAGAGCCTTCTCGATCGTGAGGGCCTGGACAAGGCGCTCCGGCAGGTCGGAGAAAAGTCGGGCAGGTAAGGTGGGGATGTCAGCCGCGCGTCGCTGTCCAGCGCACGACCGCGATCATCGCACACGTCAGCACCCCCGCCGCCACGCCACCGCCCAGCGCGTAAATGAGTAGCCCGCGCTGTGCCCGCAGCAAGGTCCGCGCCAGGACCACGTTCTGTTGCCGGTTGGTCGTGACGTTCTCCTGTATCGCCGCGGCAAGAAACAGGTAGCCCTCTGCCGTTCCGGCCGGGGTGAGAACCTCCGGCCTCCAGAGATCCATCGGTTCGAATCCGGGGGGCAGCCAGTCTTCCGGCCGAAGCCCGCGGAGTGCGGTGGCGGCCGTGGCGCACCAGAGCAATCCGCCCACCAGAAGCCCGACCGCAGCCCAGCCGGGGAGCCAACTTGCCTTGGTTTCGGCAATCGCGGCAGCGCCAAAGGAGGCCAGAGCCAGCGAAACAGCCTGCCCCAGAACGGTCGTCAGCTTGGCGGCCAGGTCGCTGCCCGCGGCCAGTTGGGCTTTGATCACCTCCTGCGCCTGGCGCAGCACTTCCTCTGCCATCGCCACGTCCAGCGGCGGCCCCCCTGACCCCGGCGCCGCTCCCAACGGCTGGGCGGGGCCCGCACCTGTCATGCCTACCCTTCCTCCCGCTCGATCGCCGCCCCGCATGCCGCCAGCTTCCGCTCCACCGCCTCATACCCGCGGTCCAGGTGGTAGACCCGATTCACCACCGTCTCCCCCCGCGCCGCCAGCCCCGCCAGCACCAGCGACACCGACGCCCGCAGATCGGTCGCCATCACCGGCGCCCCCGACAGCGTCGGCACTCCGCGCACGATCGCCGAGGCCCCGTGCACGTTGATCCGCGCCCCCATCCGGTTCAATTCCGGAACGTGCATGAAGCGGTTCTCGAAGATCGTCTCCGTCACCATCGCCGCCCCCTCCGCCACCGCCATCAGCGCCATGAATTGCGCCTGCATGTCGGTCGGAAACCCGGGATAGGGCTCGGTCATCGCATCCGCCCCGTGCAGCCCGTTCAGCCGGCGCACCAGCAGCGCATCGGGCTGCTCCTCGATCTCCACCCCCGCCTCGCGCAGCACGCGCGCCACCGCGCCGAGATGTTCCAACTGCGCACCCACCAGGCGCACCGACCCGCCGGTGATCGCCGCGGCGCAGGCGTACGTGCCGGTCTCGATCCGATCCGGCAGGATCGCGTGGCGCGCGCGCGCCAGCCGTGCCACCCCCTCGATCACCAGCCGATCGGTGCCGATCCCGGTGATCCGTGCGCCCATCGCAACGAGGCAGGCGGCCAGGTCGCCGATCTCCGGCTCCCGCGCCGCGTTCACCAGCACCGTCTGCCCGTCCGCCAGCGCCGCCGCCATCAGCAGGTTCTCCGTCGCGCCGACCGAGGCGAACGGGAACACGATGGTTGCGCCGCGCAACCGTCCGCGCACCGCCGCATGGATGTAGCCGGCGTCCAGCGTGATCTCGGCGCCCATCTGCTCCAGCCCCTTCAGGTGCAGATCAACCGGCCTGGTGCCGATCGCGCAGCCGCCCGGCAACGACACCCGCGCCTCCCCCACGCGCGCCAGCAACGGCCCCAGCACCAGCACGGAAGCGCGCATCTTGCGCACGATGTCATACGGCGCCTCGGTGTTGGTGATCGCCCCGCCCAGGCGCAGCACCCGCCCCTCCAGCTCCACCGCAATGCCGTGCTGCGCCAGCAGCGCCGCCATCGTATCGATGTCGGCCAGGCGCGGGACGTTGCGCAGTTCCAACCGCTCGTCGGTCAACAGACCGGCCGCCATCAGCGGCAGCGCCGCGTTCTTCGCGCCGCCGATGGCGATGTCGCCCGATAGCGGGCGGCCGCCTTTGATGCGAATTCGGTCCATTATGCGGGGGCTTTCGTGAGGGGGGAGGGAAGCAAGGCCAGGGGGCTCTGCCCCCTGGACCCCCGGCAAGGGACTAGTCCCTTGCATCCCTTGGGGGGGCTTCGCCCGGGAGCGGGGTGGGTGCGGGGGGTAGGGCGGCAGGGTGGCACGGGGCAAGAGCGCCCGGGCGCTCTTGCCCCGTGCCACCCTGCCGCCCCACCCCCCGCACCCACCCCGCTCCCGGGCGAAGCCGTCGCAGGGGTCCAGGGGACTTGTCCCCTGGCGGGGGGTCCAGGGGGGCAGCGCCCCCCTGGCCTTGCTCCCCTCACAACCGCGGCAGCGCGACGCCGCGCTGGTGCATGTATTTCCCCGCCTTGTCGGCGTAGCTCGTTTCGCAGGGTTCGTTTCCTTGCAGGAACAGGAACTGGCAGATGCCCTCCCCGGCGTGGATCTTGGCCGGCAGCGGCGTCGTGTTGCTGATTTCGATCGTGACCTGGCCTTCCCATTCGGGTTCCAGCGGCGTCACGTTCACGATGATCCCGCAGCGCGCATAGGTGGATTTGCCGAGGCAGATCACCAGGATGTCGCGCGGGATGCGGAAATACTCCACCGTCCGCGCCAGCGCGAAGCTGTTGGGCGGAATGATGCAGACCTGGGTGCGCCGATCGACGAAGCTTTGCGGCGCGAACGCCTTGGGGTCGATCACCGCCGAGTCGATGTTGGTGAAGATCTTGAATTCGTCCGCCACCCGCGCGTCGTAGCCGTAGCTGGACAGGCCGTAGCTGATCACGCCCTCGCGTTTCTGGGCTTCGACGAACGGCTCGATCATGCCGTGGGTGGTCGCCATGTGGCGGATCCAGCGGTCGGACATTACGGGCATCGGGCTGGTGCACTCCCGCGGCCCGGATCAAGGCGGGCGCGCTTCGGCCCGTCTCTACCGCAGCCGGCCGGGGGCGGTAAACGCCCGTGTCAGTCCTGCGACGGCGGGGGCGCCTGGCGCGCGCGCGCCTGGTCCTTGCGCTTGCGCAGATTGGCGCGGAGCGCGGCGGCTTCGCGGGCGCGCCTTGCCTCCACCTCGGCGCCGGGGTTCGGCGGGGCGGGCTCGACCGGGCGGCGGGGAGGATCGGAGGGCGGCGCGGGATCCATGACGGCAAACTCGGGGGCGGCAAACTCGGGGGCGGCAGAATCGGGGGCGGCAGAATCGGGCTCCGGTGCCCCGGCGGTCAAGCGCCGCATGCTACGCCAGGATGGCCCGCAGCGCCTCCAGGGTGCGCTCCCGCCCGGCCTCCTCCGCCACAAGCGCGGCAGCCGCGGCACGCAACCGTTCCCACAGCGCCGGGTCGCGATAGAGCCGCACCACCGCGGCGGCGAACCCGGCCGGATCGTCGGCCTCGGCCATCAGTACCGCGTCCTCCCAGCCGAGCTGGCGGGCAAGCAGCCCGGTCGCGACGATCGGCACCCCGAAGGACGCCGCCTCGTGCAGCTTGTAGGGCAGCCCGGCGGCAAATCTTGTCGGCGCCACGAACACCCGGTGCGCATTGTACAGCGGCACGACGTCGCCCACCGGCCCACGCAGGGAGATGCGCGGATGCGCAGCAAACTCCGCGAGATCGACCTCCGGACCCAGGTAGCCGGCGACGGTGAGCTGCGTCTCCCAGCCCAGCTCCGCGGCAATGCGCGGCAGCACCGCATCGACGAACCACGCCAGCGCGTCGTGGTTCGGCGAGTCAGGCTCGTGCATCGCGCCCAGGAACAGCAGGCCGGAGCGCGCAGCGAACGGGCGCGGCGTCAGGCGCACCTCGCGCACATGCCCGATCACGCTGACCGACGGCAGGCCGCGCCGGCGCAGCACCGAAGCCTCCGCCTCGCTCACCGCGACCACGTGGCGACAGAGGCCGGCGTCGGCGAATTCCTCCGCCAGCGCGACATCGAGGTCGAAACCCTGGTCGGGCGCCGTGATCCGCGCCCGCTCGGCCGCGCGCAGGGATGCGATCGCCTCGGTGTCCAGCACGATTGCCGGACGGCGCGCGGCACCGGCGAGCGCGCGCTCGAGCGCCGGGCGCAGGCGGCGCAGGTTATGCGTGCGTGCGATCCAGATCACGTCATAGAACCCGGCGCGCTCGCCGAGCAGCGCTTCGACATCCTCGGCGCCGCGGTCATGCAGCAGCTCGACCGTCTCCGGCAGGTCCGCGAACTGGGCCGCCAGGTCGAAGCGCGCCCGCCGCATCCCGAGCACGCTCACCGCCCAGCCGAGCTCCGCCATGGCGCCCAGCAGATCGGCCGAACGCACGAAGCCCGAGCCGGCGCGGCGCACCGGCGCCATGTCGTCGATGAACAGCAGCCGCGGCGGCGCCGGTTCCGGCGTACGGGCGAGCAGGTGCCGCTTCGGATCCGGCAGGAAGCGGAAGCGCAGCACCGCCGCGTGCGTCTCGACCAGGCGCGCCGCGGCGGCCCGTGGGGCATCCTGGGCCGCCTCGCCCTCCGGCGCCGCGACCAGCATCTGGCCCGTCACCGCCGGGTCGTACAGCAGCCGCAGCCCGTCGGCGGCGAGCAGCAGGCCAAGCTCCGCCACCGCGGCCTCGGGCGCGTCCGCGAACGCCGTATCGAACCCGCCGCGCGCAGCCAGATCCTCCCGCCGGGCGAACAACAGCCCCGGCGCGCAGGCATCGGCCGGGCGCAGGAACGTCGCCTCCGGCGCCAGCGGGTGCGCGCCCGCCTGGTAGGGGCTGAGGCTGCCGTCGCGCCAGAGAATGAGCCCGGCGTCCGCCAGCACCCCCTCCGGCCGCAGCCTCCGCCCCCCCACTGCCCCCACGGTCGCATCCGCGCCCAGCCGCGCCAGCCCGGCGGCGAGGCTGCCGGCCAGCAGCTCCACCGTCGGCGACAGGAACAGCACCACTGGCGCGGTCGCCGCCGCGAGCCCCGCATTCGCCCCGCGCAGCCAGCCGATATCCTGCGCAAACCCCAGCCACGCAGCCCCGCGCGCATAGCGCGCGATCTGCCGCGTTTCGCCGGTGGAGCCCGCATCCACCAGGATCAGCTCGATCGCCCCCGCGAACCCGCCGCGCAGCGCGGCCAGCGCGGCCAGCGCGGCGG
Organism: uncultured Pseudomonadota bacterium; assembly: GCA_963832525.1. Lineage (GTDB taxonomy): Bacteria > Pseudomonadota > Alphaproteobacteria > Acetobacterales > Acetobacteraceae > JAJZVS01. The sequence continues at coordinate 1,572,293 of CAWHUC010000004.1, read as the reverse complement.
CGAAGCCGTCACGCAGAACCATCACCACCGCAACGTCCGCCGGCCCGGCGCAGGTGAAATCGAGCGGCGTGCGCGCGAGCCCCGGCAGCAGCGCCGCGGCGTGCCGCGCCAGCAGCGCCGTCGCCGCCGTGCGATCCGGCAGCAGATCGGGCAGCGGCGCACCGGCGAGCCCCCCTTGCCGCCCGAACAGCAGGAAATGGGAATAGGCCTCGCGCGCAACCCCGGACTCGATCGTCGCGCGCACCGCCGGATACTGCGCGGCGTACCAGGCCAGATCGAGCGCCGCGCAGGGGCTGCGCAGTTCAAAGGCACCATGGTGTAGGAAGTGCTGGTAGCCGGAGCGCCAGGTGCCGGCACGCACCGCCTCGGCCACGTCCGGATAGCGCGCCAGGTAGAAAGCCTCCGAGAACCACGGCAGCGGATCGCGCGCCGGCGTCGCCGGGGCAGTCAGGTAGTGGTGCAGCGCACCGATCGGCGCGGCCTCGGGATGGCGGGCGAGGTACCACGCCGGGTCGAACCATGGCGTGGTCGTCGGCTCCGCCCCGCCGGCGGCGCACGCGTCCAGGTACCAGGCGAAACATCCCTGCGCGGCAGCAGCGCCCGCCGCTTCCGCCGACAGGTGCGCCCGCACCCAGGCGGGATCGAGAAACAGGCTGCCGGAGCGGCCCTCGCGATCGCCCACCCGCAGGTAATGGTCGTAGCCGTTGGCGAAGCCGCTGGCGCGCAACGCCTCCTCGGTCAGATCGGGGTAGCGGGCGAGGTAGAGCGCTTCGTCGAACAGCCAGTGCGGCGCGATGCCGCGCCCGCCGGCGCGGCAATAGGCGTCGAAGCCGGACTCCGCCTCGCCGCCGCGGATGGCCGCGCGCGCGCCGGCTTCGTCGAACCACCGGTTGGGCGTCAGGCCCGCCGCCTGGCCGTGATCGAAATAATGACGCAGCGCCGCCGCCGGCTCGGCCGGGGCGTCCGGCCCCAGGGAGGCGCAGAGGGAGGCATAATGCGCGGCATCGAACACCGCCCAGGCGACCGGCGTCTGTCCCGGCAGCCCGAGCACTTGCCGCGCCGGCCCGGGCGGCAGGCCCGGCGGCGTCCCGGCGTCCGCCGCGTCCATGTCCGGCGGCGCGCCTATCGGCGCCGCTCGCTCAGCACCACGCCGGCCGCCTGCAGCGCGGCGATCTCCTCGGCCGAGAACCCGTGCGCCGCCAGCACGTCCACCCCGTGCTCGCCGAACCGCGGCGGCACCGCGCGCGTGCCCCCCGGCGTGCGCGACAGCTTGATCGGCGTGCCGAGCCCGCGGTACCAGTCCAGTTCCGTCACCATGTTCCGATGCGCGGTGTGCGGCGCGGTCGTCGCCTCGTCCACCCACAGCACCGGGCCGGCCGGCACGCCGGCGCGGATCAGCCGCAGCGCAATCTCCTGCCCGTCCGCGTCGGCGAACGCCGCCTTCAGTTCCGCCGTCAGCGCCGCCCGGTTGTCGTTGCGCGCGCCGTTGTCGGCAAAGCGCGGGTCGGCGGCGAGATGCGGCCGGCCGATCGCCTCGGTCAGCTTGCGGAACTGGCCGTTGTTGCCCGACGCGATGAAAATCTCCCCGGTCCGGGTCGGGAACTTGTCGTACGGCACCAGGTTGGGATGCGGATTGCCGGTGCCCACCGGCCGCTTGCCGTTCAGGAAGAAATTCGCGGCCTGCGGATGCAGCAGCGCGAGCCCGCAGTCATACAGCGCCATGTCCAGATACTGCCCGCGGCCGGACCGCCCGCGCTCGGCCAGCGCCATCAGGATCCCGACCGCGGAATAAAGCCCGGTGCCCATATCGACGATCGCGGTGCCGAGCCGCATCGGCCCGGTGGTCGCGTCCCCGTTGGCGCTCATCAGCCCCGTCATCGCCTGCAGGATCGCGTCGTACCCCGGCAAGCCCCCCAGCGGCCCGTCGGCGCCGAAGCCGGAGATACGGCAATGGATCAGCCCGGGGAACCGCGGCGCCAGGTCCGCCTCATACCCCAGCCCCCATTTCTCCATCGACCCGGGCTTGAAGTTCTCGACCAGCACATCGGCGCCATCGAGCAGGCGCAGCAGCACCTCCCGCCCCTCCGGCCGGCCGAGATCGAGGGCCAGCGACCGTTTGTTGCGATTGACGCCAATGAAATAGGATGCGTCCCGCTCCTCCGGCGCCGTCTCCGAGCCGGGATGCGCGTGGAACGGCGGCCCCCAGTCGCGCACCTCGTCGCCCTGCGGCGGCTCGATCTTCACGACCTCCGCCCCGTGGTCCGACAGGATCATGGTGCAATAGGGTCCACCCAGCACGCGGGTCAGGTCGATCACCTTGATCCCGGCGAGCGCGCCGGGGGAGCGGGCCAGCCCCTTGCCGGCCGGCCGGTCCGATCCGTCCATCACGCGGCGACCTCCTCGTTTCTCATGCGCCCGAACACCCGGCGGCAAAACTCGGGATAGGTTTCCAGCATCTCGTCGCACACCGGCCCGCGCAGCAGCGCCAGTTGCTCCGGCGTCGGATCCGCCGTCACCGGCACCATGTCCGGCGCGTCATAGTCGAATCCGGTCGCGGCGCGGATCGTCGCCGCCGTCTCCCCCGGATGCACGCTCGCCAGCGTGAACCGCGCCCGCCGGGGATCGAACCGGAACACCGCGCGGCCCGTCACCAGCGCCTGCGCATGCCCGCGCCGGAACACCCCGGGCGCCGACACGCCGGGCGCCGAGATCGCATCGACACTCGGCACCAGCACGCGCGGCGAATGTTCCTCCCGGAACAGGATCGTCCGGTGCGCCATCATGTACATGAACGCGGAACCGAAACTGCCCGGAAACCGCGCGCCCAGCCCCGGCCAGTCGCCGGTGCCGATCAGGTTGATGTTGGCCTGCCCGTCGATCTGCCCGCCGCCGAGGAAAAACAGATCGATCCGCCCCTGCCCCGTCAGGTCGAACAGCTCCCGCGTGCCGGCGGTGAACGGATTGCCGGTCGGCTTGTGCAGCAACGAGAGCCGCACCGGATGGCCGGAGAAACGCACCAGCCAACACGCCGCCGCAGGGATCGGACTCGCCGCGCCCACCGCGATATGCCGCGCCGGCGGCGCAGCAGGATCGAGGATCAGCGCCGCCAGCGCCGCGGCCATGCGCTCCTCGGGCCGGGGCTCGGCGCTCATGCCGCAGCCTCGGCCGCGACGTGATGGACGTAGCGATCGAGATAGGCGCGGAACCCGTCCTCGGTCTTCGCCAGCCGCGCATACTCGGCGTAGTGCGCGGCATCGGCGGGGTATTCGTCGAGCAACGCCGCCGGCCACGCCCCCCGCCCGGCCACCGCCACCGCCTCGATATAGGTCGCCGAAATCGTGCCGGCGGCGAGACGCTCGTCTTCCAGCAGATTGCCGTCGACCATCCGCTCCACCGTGACCAGGCTGCGCTGCGCGGCATGCGCCATGGTGGCGAGTTCGTGCCGCCGGCCGACGTAGACGTTGCCGTCGCGGTCGGCCATCACCGCGTGGAAGGCGGCGATGTCGGGGCGCAGCGCCGGCAGCAGCACGATCGGATCGCCCCCGCCGGCATCCGCAGCGGCGAACGGGTTGTCGATCACCCGCCAGTCCGGCCGGTGCGCCAGGATGTCGCTGCCCAGGATGCCGCGCAGCGGCATGAAGGGCACGCCCTTCTCCGCCGCCTGCAGCATCGTGTGGATGGCGGGGCAGGTGGCGTCCGTCATGGTGATCCGCCCGGCCTTCAGGGCGGCGGTGAAGCGGGGCGCGAACCCCGCCTCCCCCAGCGACACGCCGGAGCTTTGCACCCCGGCCACGCAGCCGGCGCCGATCAGCAGGTCGGTCGCGTAGCCGGACACCGGAACCCCCAGCAACCGCAGGTTGCGCGCCCCGGCCCGCACCAGGGCGCGGGCGAAGGCCGACGGGGTGAGGGAATTGTCCGGCGGCAGCGCCAGCAGGGCACCATCGGGCACCAGGCCGGCCAGTCGATCGAGCGTAAAGGAGCGATCAAGAGCGAGGGAGGGCATGGTGCGGTCTCCTGTCCCGCCCCAGATATCACCACTTCCGCCGAACGGTCGAGGCGCGGCCGCCCGCCGTCGCACACGCCGAGCGAACCAGGGAGGTCTGTCGGCATGGCTGACGCATCCGAGCCCGCCTTCGGCCGAACCCCGGCAGTCCCCCGCCGCCGCTGGGGGATCGGCGTGCTGCTCGGCTCCGGCATCCTGGTCAATTATTTCGATCGCATCAACCTCTCCATCGCCGCCCCGTCGCTGCAGCACGCGTTCGCGCTGACCCCGGTACAGCTCGGCTGGCTGTTCAGCGCCTTCTTCTGGTCCTACGCGCTGTCGCAGATCCCGATCGGCCTGATCCTGGATCGTTTCGGCGTCACCCCGGTCGGCCGCATCGGCGCAGCGCTGTGGACGGTGGCGACCGGGCTTACCGCGCTCGCCGGCGGCTACGGCGGGCTGATCGCGGCGCGGGTGCTGCTCGGCATCGCCGAGGCGCCCGCCTTCCCCGGCAACGCCAAGGCCACCGGCTACTGGTTCCCGCGCAGCGAACGCGGGCTGGCAACCGCGCTGTTCGATGCGGCGGCGAAATTCTCCAACGTCATCGGCGCGCCGCTGGTCGCGCTCAGCGTCATCCACTACGGCTGGCGCGGCGCCTTCTGGGGCACCGCGATCCTGAGCCTGATCTACACGGTCGGTTTCTGGGCGTTCTACCGCGATCCCGGCGCCGACCCGAAACTCAGCCCCGAAGAGCGCAGCTACATCCGCGCCGGCGGCGCGGCGCGCGAGGGCGCCGGCACGACCGGCAGCGGGGCGATGCTGCTCTATCTGCTGCGCAGCCGGAAGGTCTGGGGCATGACCATCGGCTTCGGCGCCTACGATTATGCGTTCTACCTGTTCCTCACCTGGCTGCCCGGCTACCTGGTGCACACGATGCGCATGACCCTGCTGACATCGGCCGGCTACACCGCCATCCCCTGGATCGTCGCCACCATTGCCGATCTCGCCGTCGGCGGCTGGTTGATCGACCATCTGGTCGGCCGTGGCCATGACGAGACGCGGGTGCGCAAGACGGTGCTGGTGGCCGGCATGCTGGTCGGCCTCGCCGTGCTGGGCGCGGTGTTCACCACCACGGTGGGATGGGCGATCCTGTGGATCTCGATCGCGCTCGGCGGGCTTGCCGCGGCGGCGCCGGTCGGCTGGTCGCTGCCGTCCTTGATCGCACCCACCGGGGGCACCGGCACCGCCGGCAGCATCATGAATTTCGCCGGCAACCTGGCCGGCGTCGCCGCCCCGATCGCCACCGGATATATCGTCGGCCGGACGCATGGTTTCGGCGGCGCGTTCGTCGCCGCCGCGGTCATCCTGCTGATCGGCGTCGCGGCCTACGTCGTCCTGCTCGGACGCATCGAGCCGATCCCCGATCCACCAGCCGGGTCCGCCTAGTGCTCCGACACAAACGGGGGGTTCAGCATGGGTCGGAGCACCAGCTTGTTTTTGTGGGTCGATTCAGCCGACGCCCCGAAGCAGGCGTTGGCATCGGATCACGAGTTCCCGATGCCGAAACGCCCCGCGCCCGGCCGGCCCGGCCAGGTACGGATCGGCATCTCCGGCTGGACCTACGCCCCCTGGCGCGGCGTCTTCTATCCGCGCGGGCTACGGCAGAAGGACGAGCTCGCCTACGCATCCTCCCGCTTCCGCAGCATTGAAATCAACGGCACGTTCTACGGCACGCAACGCCCGACGACTTTCGCCGACTGGGCCGCCCGCACGCCGCGGGACTTCGTCTTCGCGGTGAAAGCGCCGCGCTACGTCACCCACATCCTGCGCCTGCAAAACGCCGAAACCGCGCTCGCGAATTTCTTCGCCTCCGGCCTGCTCCGCCTGGGCACCAAGCTCGGCCCCCTGCTCTGGCAATTGCCGCCCAGTTTCAAATTCGATCCGGACCGGATCGACACCTTCCTGAAACTTCTGCCGCACACCACCACCGAAGCCGCCGCCCTCGCCCGCAACCACGACAAGCACATGAACGGCCGCGCCTGGACCGAAGCCGGCCCAGGCCGCAAGATCCGCCACGCGATGGAAATCCGCCACGAGAGCTTCCGCTCCCCGGCCTTCATCAGGCTGCTGCGCACCCACCACGTCGCGCTGGTCTGCGCCGATACCGTGGACTGGCCGCGGCTGATGGATGTCACCGCCGACTTCGTCTACGTCCGGCTGCACGGCTCGGAAGAACTCTACGCCTCCGGCTACGACGACGACGCACTGGACGCCTGGGCCGCCCGCGTCACCGCCTGGGCACGCGGCAGCGAACCGACAAACCCCGAACGCGCAGACGGACCGGCACAAAAACGAGCGCGCCGCGACGTGTTCGTCTACTTCGACAACGACATCAAAGTCCGCGCTCCGCGCGACGCCGCCGCATTGGCGGAGCGCGTGGTGCGGACACTGGGGTAAGCAAGGCCAGGGGGCGCTGCCCCCTGGACCCCCGCCAAGGGCTCGCCCTTGGAACCCTTCCGTTTTGGTTTCGTGCGTGTGGGGGGGGGCTCGGGTCGGGGCCGGGGCTGCGCGGGGCGGGTCACGGGGAGGGCAGGGCGCATCTGCGCCCTGCCCTCCCCGTGACCCGCCCCGCGCAGCCCCGGCCCCGACCCGAGCCCCCCCCACACGCACGAAACCGAAGGAGATGGGGTCCAGGGGACGCGTTCCCTGGCGGGGGGGTCCAGGGGGGCAGCGCCCCCTGGCCTTGCTTACCCCAGCGCCGCGACCAGCGCCTCGGCGCTGCGGCCGTTGGCGATGGTGGCGGCGCGGCCGTCCCAGTGGACGCCGTTGACGCGGGCAAAGGCGTGGTTCGCGTGTGGGTAGACATGGCAGGTGATGTGGGGGTTCCCTTGCACGGCCGCGATGACTTTGGCGCGGCCTTCAGGGGGGAAGAATTCGTCCTGGTCGGCGATGTGGACCAGGAGCGGTTTGGTGATCTTGTTGAGATCGCCGAGCAGGTTGTCCAGCCCGACGCCGTAGTAGGAGATATTTATATCGGAATCGGATTGTTCCGCCAGCATGAACGCGAGCCTTCCGCCGAGGCAGAACCCCATGCTGCCGGCGCGGCCGTTGGCGGCCGGCATCTTGCGCACAGCGGCGATTGTGGCTTTCAGGTCTTCCATGCCTTTCGCCTGGTCGAAGGTGTTGAACAGTTCGAAGGCGCGTTTCCAGTCGGCTTCGGTCTTGTCGGTGATGTCGATACCTGGTTCGATGCGCCAGAACAGGTCGGGGCAGACGGCGATGAAGCCCATGTCGGCGATCCAGGCGCACGCGTCGCGCATGGCCTGGTTGACGCCGAAAATCTCCTGGATGAGCACGACGACGCCGGGCTTCCCCCCGCCCGGGGTGGCTTTGGGCTCGGCGACGTAGGCGCTGAAGCTGCCTGATTTGTCGGTGGCAGTAAGGGTGATGTTCGGCATGGCGTCTTTCTCCTTCTTGCGAACCGGTCCGGAGCGTCGGCAGGTCGGCGCCGGGGGCGTGCCCGGGGGTATGCCAATGATCCGGCGCCGCATGCCAGTGAAACTCTGGCGCGCCTTCGCCGTGCACGCAAACCTCCCGCGGATGTGCGCGCAGGGCGTCCGAGGCCAGGCCGCCCGCCGGTCTGCCCTGCGCCGATCTCACGGCTGCCGTCGGCCGGCGCATGCTTACACTTCGCGATGATTTCGTTGCTCCCCCTGCTCGGTTTCGCGGTGGTCATGTATATCACCCCCGGCCCGAACAACATCATGGTCGCGAGCTCGGCCGCCGCGCACGGCCTGCCCGCGACCTTGCCGCACATGTTCGGCATCGCGCTCGGCTTCGCCGCGATGCTGGTGCTGGTCGGCGCCGGGGCGGGGGCGGCGGTGGGGGCGTGGCCCGGCCTCGCGCCGGCGATGCGCTGGATCGGCGCCGGCTGGATCGCCTGGCTCGCCTGGAAGATCGCGACCGCGAAGCTGCCGCATGAAGGCGGCCGCCGCCGGCTGCTCGGTTTCTGGGGCGCGGCCGGGTTCCAGTGGATCAATCCGAAGGCATGGCTGATCGCGCTCGCGGTGGCCGGCAGTTTCATCGTCCCGGGCCACGCCGCCGGCCCGCAGGTGCTGCGGATCGGGCTCGTGTTCCTGGGTTGCAGCATGCCGTGCCTGCTGGTCTGGGCGCTGCTCGGCAGCGGGGCCGGGCGGCTGCTGGCCGCGCCGGCGCAGTTCCGCGCGTTCAACCTGGTGATGGCGGCGCTGCTGGTCGCCTCCGTGGTGCCGGTGCTCGCCGGCTACTGAGAGCCTCTATTCCAGCCGCGCGATCCCGCCCGTGCCGCTGGCGTCGGAGCGGAGCTGGATCGCTGCCGCCGGCACTCCTGCGGCCTCCAGCGCCGCGGCGATCGCCTGCGCCCGCGCCAGGCCGAGCTTCGTCGCCGCGAGCTGGGCGGTGGGATCGGCCGAGGTCGCGGCGCCCTGGCCCAGCGCCTCGATCGCCCGGCTGCCGCGCCGGGCGGCGAGCGCGTGCAGACCGGGCAGTGCCGCCGTCGGCAGCACGGCGCTGCCCGGGGCGAAGGCGACCGCGACCCGATCGGCCGCCGGGCCGGACACGGGAGCCGACGGTGGCGGCGGCGGACCGGCGGCAGGCGCGGCGGGACGTGCTGGGGTGGCGGCGGCCAGCCCGGCCTGGGCCACCTGCGGCATCGCCGGGGGCGCCGCCGGCATCGTCGGCGGCGGGGCGGTCGGAGCGGTCGCGGCAGAGGTTTGCCCAGTCGTCGCTTGTGTGGCCGGCGCCCCTTGTGTGCCCGGCGGGGCAGCCCCGGCACCGGCCGAGGCGGGTGCCGCGGATGTGGTCGCCGCAGGTGGCTCGGAACCGGCCGTCGCCGGCGCCCCGGCCCCTGCCGCCGCGGGACTAGCGGGGGTTGCCGGCGGCAGGGCGGCGCTCTGCACCGGCGTCACCGGCGCCTTGGCCGGAGGCGCCGCCGGCCGGGGCGACGCGGCGGGGGGCGGCGCGGCGGGGGGCGATGCGGGCGGCGCCGTTACCGCGGCCATTGAAGCACTCGCCATCCCGCCCGCCGGCGGCGGTGCCGGCGGCGGCAGGCTGCCGACCCCGAACAGCGCCGGCGCCGTGCTGGGCCGGGAGGGATCGGGCAACGGCGCCGCCTCGGCCAGCAGCCGCGCGTGCGCCCGGTCGGCCACCAGCCCGTTGCTGATCTGCTGCAGCGCCGCCAGGTCGGGCGCCGCGGGCGGCGGCGGCACCGTCGCCAGATTGGGATAGGGCTGGCCCTGTCCGGGCAGCGGCCCTTTCTGCTGCGCGATCACGCCGCCCTCCTGGCGGTGGAACCACCCCGCCGGATCGAGCACCGCGCAGCCGCCCAGAAGCCCCACCAGCGCCAGGCCCATCGCCTGCGCCAGCAGCCGCGGCATCCCGCCCGCGGGGGGCAGCCGTGCGGTCGCCTGCCTTGTTGTGCCCGGCGTTGCGGTCATGCGACCCATACCTTGAACCCCCTGCCCTCGCCCCCTAGGGTGCGCCCCGATCTTCCGTGCCGACCTCATCGGGCTACGCCCCCCATCCTATGTCTCCAGGTCACGAACCAGCGGCCGATGTAGCCGCTGCCGCCCCGCACGCAAAGGACGCCGCATGGCCACCACGGAAACGCCCGACACCACCGGGTTCAAATTGCCCGATCCCGATGTCGTCAGCCGTTCCATGGCCGATATCGCCGAGCGCTCCCAGCGCCTGGTCACCGAATGGCTCGCCCGCCAGGCACCCGGCGGGCAGACGACCACCACCGCCTCCCCCGACCCGCTCAACATCGGCGGCGCCTTCCTGGAGATGACGGCGCGGCTGATGGCCAACCCGGCGCGGATGATGGCCGCAGGGCTCGGTTTCTGGCAGGACTACCTCACGCTCTGGCAGAACACCGCCAAGCGCATGATGGGCATGACGTCGGAGCCGGTGATCGACACGCCCAGCACCGACCGCCGCTTCAAGGACGAGGCCTGGCGCGAGAACGAGGTGTTCGACTTCATCAAGCAGTCCTACCTGCTGTCCGCCCGCTACGTGCAGGACGTGGTCACGAAGGTCGACGGGCTCGATCCGAAGACCGCGCAGAAGGTGGATTTCTACGCCCGCCAGTTCATCGATGCGATGAGCCCGTCGAACTTCCTGCTCACCAACCCCGAAGTGCTGCGCAAGACCGCCGAGACGGGCGGGGAGAACCTGCTCAAGGGCCTGAACAACCTGCTGGCCGACCTGGAACGCGGCAAGGGCAAGCTGCGCATCAAGATGACCGACATGGATGCGTTCAAGCTCGGGGAGAACATCGCGATCTCGCCCGGCAAGGTCGTGTTCCAGAACGATCTGATGCAACTGATCCAGTATTCCCCCACCACCGAGACGGTGCTGAAGCGCCCGCTGCTGATCGCCCCGCCCTGGATCAACAAGTTCTACATCCTGGACCTGCGGCCGAAGAACAGCCTGGTGCGCTGGGCGGTGGCACAGGGCCACACGGTGTTCATGATCTCCTGGGTCAATCCGGATGCAAAACTGGCCGAGAAAGACTTCGGTGACTACATGACCGAGGGCTACCTCGCGGCGCTGGACGCGATCGAGAAGGCGACCGGCGAGCGCGAGGTGAACGCGATCGGCTATTGCCTCGGCGGCACCCTGCTCGGCTCGACCCTCGCCTACATGGCGGCGAAGAAAGACGACCGCATCAAGTCGGCCACCTTCTTCGTCAGCATGCTGGATTTCGCCGAAGCCGGCGAGCTCGGCGTGTTCATCGACGAGGAACAGTTGCAGGCGCTGGAAGAGAAGATGAACAAGCGCGGCTTTCTCGAGGGCAGCGAGATGGCCACGACGTTCAACATGCTGCGCGCCAACGACCTGATCTGGTCGTTCGTGGTGAACAACTACCTGCTCGGCAACGATCCGTTTCCGTTCGACCTGCTGTACTGGAATGCCGATTCCACCCGCATGCCGGCGCGGATGCACAGTTTCTACCTGCGCAACATGTACCAGGAGAATCTGCTGAAGGATGCGGGCGGGATCAGCCTGAAGGGCGTGCCGATCGATCTGCGGAAGATCAAGGTGCCGGCCTATTTCCTGTCCACGCGCGAAGACCATATCGCGCCCTGGAAGAGCACCTATCGCGGCACCCAGTTGTTGTCGGGAAAGAACCGTTTCGTGCTCGCCGCGTCGGGGCATATCGCCGGGGTGGCGAACCCGCCGGAGGGGGGGAAATACAGCCACTGGATCAACCCCGACCTGCCGCCCGAGCCGGACGCCTGGTTGGCGGGCGCGACCGAGATCGCCGGCTCCTGGTGGCCGGACTGGCACCGCTGGGTGACCGCACTCGGGCCTGAGAAAGTGCCGGCGCGTGTCCCGGGGGACGGCAAGCTGAAGCCGATCGAGGACGCCCCGGGCAGCTACGTAGCGGTGCGGCTGAGCTGACCGGGGTCCGGCCGGGCCCAGGCACGAGTGCTTCACGTGAAGCATTGTTCGATATCGAAGTTATTGTTGATTTTTCGTAAGTAATTGGGCCCCGGTCCCTTGCGTCGCCCCGAGCTGCCGCCGGGGTCGCATCGGCTTTACCTCAGCGCGTTTTCGCGTGAGCGCTCCGGCTGGAACGTCAACGCCCTGCTCGCGGGAACGGGAGCGCCGCTGCCGCGCTCCGCCCTTCTCCCGCAAGGGGCGCTGGGGTGGCGGCCAGGGCAGTCGAGCGAACCTCCGGCGTGTCACCTCTTCCGCTCTCGCGGGCTTGGGTCGCGGAGCGGACCAAAGTCGCCCGGCGGGTGAGGGCATGAGGCACGGCACCCTCACCCGGTTCGCTGCGCGAACCGACCTCTCCCGCAAGCGGGAGAGGTGAAGCCGCCGCCGCTCGCGGCAATTCTCCGGTTCACCCGATTGCCCTGGGGTGGCGGCCGGTTGCGTGCGTGCCGGCATTGACTCCCGACAAGGGCAATCTTACCGTCGATGCGCGTTCATTTCCGTCCCGCAGCAGGCGCCGCGGTGCGCGAAATACGGCGTTCCAGACAGCAAAATACCGGGGCCACGACAAAAATAGCGCCCCGCTCTTCTCGGGAGGAAGGGATGCGCATCACCCGCCGCAAGGCGTTGCAGAGTGTCGTCGGCGCCGGCATCGGCGCAAGCCTCGGGCCGCTCGCCATGCCGGCGCTCGCCGCCAACACGCCGATCCGGATCGGCCTGCTCACCGTGCTCACCGGACCGCTCGCCGAGGGCGGCATCCAGATCAAGGCAGGCGCCGAGCTGTTCTTCAAGCAACGCAACTACACCCTCGCCGGACGCAAGGTCGAGGTCATCGTCCAGGACACCGGCGGCAACCCCGCGGGCGCCAAGACCAAGGCGCAGGAACTGGTCGAGCGCGACCATGCCGACATGATCTTCGGGCCGTACGCGGCGTTCGAGCTGCTGGCGATCAATACCTATCTGATCCAGAACAAGATGCCGACCCTGTCGCTCGCCGCCGCGGACGACCTGACGTCGCGCACGCCCAATCCGTATCTGGTGCGCGTCTCCGCCACCTCCTCGCAGGCGATGTTCCCACTCGCCGACTATGCGGCGCGGGAGATGGGCGTGAAGACCGCCGATACGATCGCCGACGACTTCGCTTTCGGATACGAACAGATCGGCGGCTTCCAGCAGGTGTTCGCCGACGACGGCGGCACGATCCGCACCAAGCTGTGGTCGCCGCTGCACACGCCCGACTACACGCCCTACATCGCCCAGATCGGCGCGGTGGACGGCGTGGTGGTCGGGCTCGCCGGCTCCAATCCAGTGAAGTTCCTGCAACAATACGCAAGCCTCGGGATGGCCGGCAAGCACAAGCTGCTGGGCGGGGAAACCGCGGCCGACGACGCGCTCCTGAAAAGCTTCGGCGACGAGGCGGTCGGCTTCATCAGCGCCTGTCCCTATTCGGCCAGCTACGACGGCGCTGCCAACAGGGACTTCGTCGCCGCCTACACGAAGCAGACCGGCGCCGTTCCCGGGCTCAACGCCGCGACCTTCTACCTCAACGGCGTGGTGGTGGAGGCAGCGCTGAAAAAGACCGGCGGCCGGACCGACGACAAGGCAGCGCTCGTGGCGGCGATGCGCGCCACGTCCTTCACCGACAGCATCCGCGGACCCTTCCATTTCGACCGCTTCGGCAACGTCGTCGGCAACATGTTCATGCGCCGGATCGACAAGTCGGGCAGCGGGCTGGTGAACACGATCGTCAAGGTCTATCCGGACGTCAGCCAGTTCTGGACCTTCGACGTGAAGAAATACCTCGCGACGCCCAATTACACCCGCAACGGCACACCCGCGAAGCTGGCGCAGAACGCGGCCGGCGCCGAATAGGCGGAGCGGCCGCGCGTGAACCTCTGGCTGATCCTGGCGGTGAACAGCATCGCCCTGGGCGGCCTGCTGTTCCTGCTCGCGGCCGGATTCTCGCTGATCTTCGGGCTGATGCGCATCCCCAACCTGATGCACGGCTCGTTCTTCATGCTGGGAGCCTATCTCGGCGTGAGCTTCCTGCGCCTCGGCGCCGGGTTCTGGCCGGCCGCCCTGCTGGCCGGGCTGGCGCTGGCCGCAATGGGGGCCGTCGTCGAGCGCCTGCTGCTGCGGCGCCTCGCCGGCAAGCCGCAGGCGCAGGTGCTGCTGACCCTGGGGCTCGCGCTGATCGTTGCCGATCTGTGCCTGATGATCTGGGGCGGCGATCCGATCGAGGTGCAGACGCCGGCGGGCCTCACCGGCGCAGTGCCGGTGCTGAGCGTCGTCTTCCCCACCTACCGCCTCGCGGTGGTGGTGATCGCGGTCGCCGTCGCCGCCGGCCTGTGGCTGATGCTGGAGCGCACGCGGCTCGGCGCGATGATCCGCGCCGGGGTGGACGATCCGCAGATGGCGCGCGTGATCGGCATCCGCGTCTCGCGCCTGTTCTCGATCGTGTTTTCGCTCGGCGCCGGGCTCGCGGGTCTGGGCGGGTTCATCGGCGGGCCGATCCTGTCCGTTTACCCAGGGCTCGATCAGGACATGCTGCCGCTCGCTTTGATCATCGTGATCCTGGGCGGCACCGGCAGCCTGGGGGGCGCGCTGCTCGGCAGCTTCGTCATCGGCTTCCTGTATAATTTCGGCCAGGCGTTGTTTCCCGATCTCGCCTACGTGATCCTGTTCCTGCCCCTGCTTGCGGTGCTGGTGATCCGCCCGCAGGGCCTGCTCGGCAAGCTGGCGCCATGAAGGTGCTGGCGACCGCGGCGGGCCTCGCAGCGCTGGCGCTGCTGCCGCTGTGGATGCCGGGCGGGCCGTACGACGTGAACATCGCGAGCCAGGTGATGATCTGGGCGGTGTTCGCGCTCGGGCTGAACGTCCTGGTGGGCTATGCCGGGCTGGTCTCGCTCGGCCAGGCCGGGCTGTTCGGCTTCGCCTGCTACGTGGCGGCCTGGCTGGTCGCCGCCGGCACCGCGCAATGGATCGCAGCCCTGGCCGCGATCGGCCTCACCCTGGTGCTGTCGGCGGTGTTCGCCGTGCTGTCCTTGCGCGGCACCGGCATCAGTTTCCTGATGATCACGCTCACCTTGGGGGAGATCGTCTGGGGCATCGCGCAGCGCTGGGTGAGCCTGACGGGCGGGGACAACGGCATCAGCGTCTCGACCCGCCCGGCGCCGTTCGGCATCTCGCTCGATGGCGCCACGCCGTTCTTCTATGCGACTTTCGCGATGTTCGTCGTGATGCTGGGGCTCGTGTGGCGCTTCGTGCACTCCCCGCTCGGCGCGGCGCTGCGCGGCACGCGCGATCAGCCGCGGCGGATGGGGGCGCTCGGCTACAACGTGTGGCTGATCCGGTTCCTGGGCTTCCTGATCTCCGGCTTCGCCGCCGCCGTCGCCGGGCTGTTCTTCTTCTACTACAACGAATTCGCGAGCCCCTACCTGCTGTCGCTGACGACCTCGGCCGAGGTGGTGCTGATGGTGATCGCCGGCGGGGCGGCGACCCTGCTGGGGCCGATCGTCGGCGCGGCACTCGTGCTGCTGATGCAGGATGTGGTCAGCACCTACGTCGCGCATTGGAACCTGGTGCTGGGCGTGATCTTCGTCGCCATCATCCTGTTCATGCCGGAAGGGCTGGTGCCGGGCCTCGCGCGCCTGCTGCGCCGCTCCGCCCCGCCGTCCGGGGCGGCGCGGCCGGCGGCGCGCGCCGGCACGTTCGGCAGGCGGGTCTCGTGAGCGCGGCGCCGGAAGCCCGCGGCCTGCATCCGGCGCTGGAAGTGCGCGACCTGCACAAAATGTTCGGCGGGCTCAAGGTCACCAGCGGCGTCAGCCTGAGCGTGGCGGCGGGGGAGCGGCGGCTGCTCATCGGCCCCAACGGCGCCGGCAAGACCACCCTGTTCAACCTCATCACCGGCGACCTGCGGCCGACCGACGGCC
This sequence comes from uncultured Pseudomonadota bacterium, assembly GCA_963832525.1. GTDB lineage: Bacteria > Pseudomonadota > Alphaproteobacteria > Acetobacterales > Acetobacteraceae > JAJZVS01. The sequence continues at coordinate 1,556,900 of CAWHUC010000004.1, read as the reverse complement.
GCATCCTGCTGTTCGGCGCCGATATCACCGCCCTGCCGAGCCGGCGGCGCGCGCATCTCGGCCTCGCGCGCACCTACCAGATCATCACCCTCTTTGCGAACGAAACCCTGCGCCACAACGTCATGCTGGCCTTGCTCGGGATCTCGACGCGGCGGTGGAACCCGCTGCGGCGTTTCGATCGCGATGCGGCGCTGGCGGCGGCGGCGGACGCGGTGCTCGCGCGCGTGGGCCTCGCGCACCTGGCGGCGCGGGAGGTGCGGGAGACGGCGTATGGCGAGCAGCGGCGGGTGGAGATCGCTCTCGCGCTCGCGCAACGACCGCGCGTGCTGCTGTTGGACGAACCCTTCGCCGGCCTGTCGGCGGAGGAACGGCGCGACGTCGCCGCGCTGATCGACGCCATCCCGCCCGAGGTGACGGTGGTGATGATCGAGCACGACATGGACGCCGCCCTCGACCTCGTCGACCGCATCACCCTGCTTGATTTCGGCCGCGTGGTGGTGGAGGGCACGCGCGCCGAAGTGGTGGCCGATGCGCGTACGCGGGCGGTGTATCTTGGCGGCTGACGCGCTGGTCCTGGAGGAGGTGCACGCCTTCTACGGCGACAGCCATGTGCTGCAAGGCATCTCCTTCTCGCTCGGCGAGGGCCGGCTGCTGGGGTTGCTGGGGCGCAACGGCGCGGGCAAGACGACCACGCTTGCAACCATCGTCGGCCTGGTGCGTCCGCGCGGCGGGCGCATCGCGGCGTTCGGCCGGACGATCGGCGGGCTGGCGCCGGAGGCGGTGGCGATGCGGGGCGTCGCGCTGGTGCCGCAGGGACGGCGCATCTTCCGCAGCCTGAGCGTGCGCGAGAACCTGGTCGTGGCGGCGCGGCACGGCGCCGACGGGCACGCGGCCTGGACCCTGCCGCGCGTCTTTGCGACCTTCCCCCGGCTGGCCGAGCGCCAGAGCCACCAAGCCGGCGTGCTGTCGGGCGGGGAGCAGCAGATGCTGGCGATCGGCCGCGCGCTGATGACCAACCCGCGCCTGCTGCTGATGGACGAACCGTCGGAGGGGCTGGCGCCGCAGATCGTTGCCGAGGTGCTGGCGATCGTGCGGCGGCTGAAGCAGGAGGGGCTGTCGATCGTGCTGGTGGAGCAGAACGCGCGCTTCGTGCTGGATCTGGCGGACGATGTGGTGATCCTGAACACGGGGAGCGTGGCGCTGGCCGAGAGCGCCGCGGCGGTGCGGTCGGGGGCGGTGGATTTGCAGTCGTATCTGGGGGTGTTCTGAGGTCGACTTTCCGCAATTTCGCGGCATCGTGGGGGCATCGCGCGAACTGGCTGCCGATCGGAACCGCGGGATGACGACCGGGCTTGTGCCTCCGCAATCCAACAAGTTTTTCGTCACGGAGGAAGGGCGGAGGGCCACGGGAGTCGTAACGGTCGGTTCGCCAGAGGTTACATGGCGCAGCGATCGATCGGTCGGTTCCCGACCATGACCAACCGCTCCGACTCCCATGGCCCTCCGTGGCCCTCCGCCCTTCCTTGTATCTCCCCCCGGTTTCGCACTCATCCTGCGAAGCTGCACCGGGACCGGTGGCCGCCGGTCCCGGTGCACGGTGGCTGGCGCCCGTCCTCTTCCAGGTCACAGCCGGCACGGAGCTTGGGCCCAGCCGCCGCCTCGTCACGCACGACCGAACAGTCGCTTAGTTTCAACCGCATGGACAAGGGTGGTTAACGTGGCACCAATCATCTGCGGAGTCGATGTCAGCGCCGACTCCCTCGATGCCCGAATCGGCCGCGACGGCGCTTGGCGCCAGTTCCCCCGCACCCGCGCGGGCATTGCCAAGCTCGCGCGTTTCTGCCGCCACCATCAGGTCGGCCTGGTGGTGATGGAGGCCACCGGCGGCTACGAACGGCTGCCGTTCGCCGAACTCTGGGCCGCCGAACTGCCGGTGGCCGTGGTCAATCCGCGTTCGGTGCGTCAGTTCGCCGAAGCAATGGGCGGGCTCGAGAAGACCGACAAGATCGATGCGGCCATGATCGCCTGGTATGCGGAGACCAGACGCATCGTGGCGACGCCGCTCGCCTCGGACCATCAGCGCCGGCTCACCGCTCTGGTGGTGCGGATGCGGCAGTTGGTCGAACTGCGAACAACGCAGACCAACCAGCGGCGCCTGGTGGAGGACGCCACCGTACTGGCGAGCTTCACCGCCGTCTTGTCCGCGATCAACCGGCAGATCCGCGATCTGGAATCCGAAATCGCGGCGCTGATCGACGCCGATCCGATGTGGCTCGCCCTGGATGCGGCGTTCCGCGAGATCAAGGGCGTGGCGGATCGCGCCGTCGCACGGTTGTTTGCGCATCTGCCGGAGATCGGCACCCTGTCGGGCAAGGCGGTGGCCAAGCTCGCCGGACTGGCGCCGATCGCCCGCGACAGCGGCAAGAAGCAAGGCCGGCGTCCGGTGCGCGGCGGGCGTGAGGCGGTGCGATCCATCCTCTACGTGGTCGCCGAGATCGTTCGACGCTACGACCCCGACTTCATCGCCTTCCACGCCAGGCTACGGACCGCGGGCAAGCCTGCGCGGGTGGTCCGGATCGCGCTCGCGCATAAGCTTCTGGTGCGGCTGAATGCAAAGGCACGCGACGTGCGCACGGGGCTTACCTCGCAGCCGGCTTGATCGACGTCGACGGCACCGAACGCCGGGACTGCGGGAAAACGCCGGGTTTCCTGGTTCGGCTGGGGGCCGTTTCCTCGTCCCGGCCTGAACCTCCTAGGGCGTCGCGCGCAGTCGCCGTCAAGGATGGCCCGCCCCTTCGCGGGCCACCGCGCCCTTGCGCGGCGCGCAGCGTCCTTGACGGCGGCGAGCACAGCGCCAGGCTCGATCAGGTCGGGCCTCGGCCAGCCCGCGACCCCACACGGTCCAAAAATACCCGTTGACAGGCAAGACAGTCGCTCCGTGGTAAAATCCTGGCGCTTTCGCCGGCCGTACGACCAGCGCGGCCGATGCGTCCGGACCGCGCCAACCGCCGCCATCATCGCTCTTGACGATCCAGGCCTTTGCTCCGGTACCAAGCGACCAGTAGCGCAGCGACCGCTGTCCCGGCAGGGAACGGACACCTACCGCATTCCGGCCAGACCGGTCATCCCGAAGGGGAGAGGAAAAGGCGGCCCCGCGGTCCGGCCAGAGGGTTGAAATCCCTGGCAGCCGGCTCCCAGAAGGACTATTTGGGCGATATGGCCTCCGTCGATTTGCGCCCTCGCCGCCCGGCCCGCCCCGAAACCGAGGCTGCGCGGCAGCGCCGCCTGGCCCGCGCGGCCGATACCGCCGACCTGCGTGATCCCGGCGCTGCCGAGCGCCGCCGCCAGCGGACCCTGGGAGCGCTCGCCGACGTCGATGCCGGACGCCTGATCGACGATTCGGCGATGCAAGCCTGGGCCGACAGCCTGGGCACGGACCACGAGCTGCCGCTGCCCGAACCCGGGTGATGCGGATCCGCTGGACCGTCGCGGCGCGCTCCGATCTCGTTCGAACTCCATGAATTTCTGGCTCCCGTGAACCGTGCGGCCGCGGCGCGCGTGGTGCGGCGGCTGCGGGCGGCTCCAGCGCAGGCGCTGGCCGATCATCCGCGGCTCGGCGTCCGGCTGGACCAGTTCGCGCCGCGCGAAGTCCGCCGCCTGTTCGTCGATGACTACGAACTTCGATATGAAATCCAGGGCGACACGCTGTTCGTCACCAACCTCTGGCACACGCGCGAGGACCGCTGATTCGCCTGCGTCGGCGGCGCGTCCCCCCAGGCAATTCCAGACCGCGGCGATCTGCCCTATAGCCTGATCCCAACCACCGGAGGAGGAACCGTCGGCCATGCCCGACGACCGGCCGATGCCGCCGCACGCCGCCGCGGGCTGGCAGCCCGAGCTCGACGAGCTCGCCGCCCGCGAAGCCCTGGCCCGCGACATGGGCGGGCCGGAACGGGTCGCGCGCCAGCACGCGGGCGGGCGGCTCACGGTGCGCGAGCGGATCGCGCGCCTGCTCGACCCCGACAGCTTCCACGAAGTGGGCGCGATCGCCGGCAAGGCGACCTACGGCCCCGACCAGCGCATCGCCTCCTTCATTCCGGCCAATTGCGTGTTCGGGCGCGGCACGATCGACGGCCGCCCGGTGGTGGTGGCCGGGGACGATTTCACCCTGCGCGGCGGCTCGGCGGACGCCGCGATCAAGGGCAAGCCGCGCATGTCGGAGCAGATGGCGGCGCGCTTCCGCCTGCCGCTCATCCGCCTGATCGAGGGCTCGGGCGGCGGCGGCTCGGTGAAGACGATCGAGACCACGGGGCGGGCCAACCTGCCGGGCGGGCTGTCGGACGGGTCCTCGTTCGAACTCTGCGTGGAGAACATGGCGACCGTGCCGGTGGTGGCCCTCGGGCTCGGGTCGGTCGCCGGGCTGGGGGCGGCGCGACTCGCGGCCAGCCATTATTCGGTGATGGTGAAAGACATCTCGGCGGTGTTCGTCGCCGGCCCGCCGGTGGTGGAACGGCTCGGCGAGCCGCGGTCGAAGCAGGAACTGGGCGGGTGGGAGGTCCAGACCGCGAGCGGGGCGGTGGACGACGCGGTCGCCACGGAAGACGAAGCCTTCGCCGCCGCCCGCCGGTTCCTGTCCTACATGCCGGGCTCGGTCCACGAGCTGCCGCCGCGGGTGCGGAGCTGGGACGATCCGCACCGGCGCGACGAACCCCTGCTCGCCGCCGTCCCGCGCGAGCGCAAGCGCGCCTACCACATGCGCCGGATCATCGCGCGCGTGGTGGACGCGGACAGTTTCTTCGAGATGGGCAGCCGGTTCGGCCGCTCGATCATCACCGGCTTCGCGCGCCTCGACGGCTGGCCGGTGGCGCTGTTGGCGGGCGATCCGCTGTACCACGGCGGCGCCTGGACCGCGGACGCCTGCCAGAAGATCATCCGCTTCGTCGACCTCGCCGAGACGTTCCACTTCCCCGTCGTGCACCTGGTCGATTGCCCGGGCTTCCAGGTCGGGCTGGCAGCGGAACGATCGGCGGTAATCCGCTGGGGCGTGCGCGCGCTCGCGGCGATCTGCCAGACCTCCGTGCCGTGGTGCAGCGTGATCGTGCGCAACGTGTTCGGTGTCGGCGGGCTCGGCCACCAGCCCGGCGGGCGGCTGGCGCTGCGTTACGCCTGGCCGTCGGCGAGCTGGGGCTCCCTGCCGCTGGAAGGGGGCGTGGAGGCGGCGTACCGGGCGGAGATCGATGCCAGCGCGGATCCGGCGGCGAAGCTCGCCGAGATCGAGGCGCGGCTGGAGGGGCTGCGTTCGCCGTTCCGCTCCGCCGAGTCGTTCTGGGTGGAGGAACTGATCGACCCGCGCGACACTCGCCGGCTGCTGTGCGCCTTCGCCGAGCTGGCGGCGCCGTTGCGCACGCCGGGCCCGGCCCAATTCGGGATGCGGCCCTGAGAGTTTGTGAAAGAAGACCCGCCGCACGCCAAAATCGGCCGAAAAACCGCGCATTTTCAACGGGCGTTCTTTCGCAAGTGCGCTTCTTCACACGTCCTGAGCGTGGCGGGGCGCTCGGCCGGACTGCCGATTGCCTCGCGGGGCGCGGGACCGGCCGCAGCCCGCGCCGGTGCTGCGCGGGGCGACTGGCGCGGCCCGGCGGGCGCCGCTATTGTCCGCCCGCCTTGCCCGACCCGCCGGAGAACCATGCGGCGCGTACCCGGGGGCCTGGCCAAAGACCGGAGGCTTGCTGTTTGACCCGCTTTCGCGCCGCCCTGCTGGCCCTTGCCTGCTTGTTTCCGTGCCTGCTCGTCGTCGCCCTCGCGGCAGCGCCGCGGTCCGCCGCCCTCGCGGCAACGCCGCGGTCTGCCGCCCTCGCGGCGACGCCGCCCCGCACTGTGCCCGGCCAGACCGCCGGCGTGCAGCCGGGCGGGGTCATTCGCGCGATCCGGGTGGTCGGCAACAAGCGGATCGAGACCGGAACGATCCTGTCCTACATGCTGGTCCGTCCGGGCGACCCGTTCGATCCCTCCCTGCTCGACCAGAGCCTGAAGACGCTCTACGCCACCGGCCTGTTCCAGGACGTGAGCCTGACCCGCGCCGGCGACGACGTCGTCGTGCACGTGAGCGAGTATCCGCTGGTCAACACGGTGGCATTCGAGGGCAACCACGCGCTGACGGACGACGAACTCAACAAAGTCGTGCAGCTGCGGCCGCGCGCGGTGTTCACCCGCGCTGCGGCAGAGGCCGACCGCAAGCGCATCCTGGATGCCTACGCCCAGAAGGGCCATTACGACGCGACGGTCGATCCCGAGATCATCCGCCTGCCGGAGAACCGGGTGAACGTCGTGTTCGAGATCAACGACGGCCCCTCCACCCTCATCAGCCGCATCACCTTCACGGGCAATCACGCCTATGGCGAGGGCCGCCTGGCGGAGGTGATCAACTCGCGCGAGGAGCGCTGGTGGGCGTTCCTCTCGACCTCCGACCAGTACAGCCCGCAGCGGCTGGAGCTCGACAAGGAGCTGCTGCGGCAGTTCTACTTCAAGCACGGCTATGCCGCGTTCAGCATCGTCTCGGCGACCGCCGAGCTGGCGCCGGACCGCAAGGCGTTCTTCCTGACCTTCGTCGTCCATGAAGGTCCGCGCTACCGGATCAACAAGGTCACCATCCACTCCGCCCTCAAGGGGATCACGCCGGCAGAGCTTGCCGGGGAGCTGCAGTTCGCGCAGGGCGACTGGTTCGATGCCGATGCGATCCGACGCAGCAGCGACCGGATGGAGGAGTACGTCCGCAGCCACGGCTTCGCCTTCGTCCAGGTGACACCGGGCTACCTGCGCGACGAGAAGACGCGGACGATGGCGATCAGCTTCGACGTCAGCCGCGGCCCGCGGGTGTTCATCGAACGCATCGACATCGTCGGCAACACGCGCACCCAGGACGCCGTGATCCGCCGGCAGTTCCATCTGGCCGAGGGCGACGCGTTCAACGCCGGGTCGATCCGGCGCACCGAGCAGCGCCTGAAGGACCTCGACTATTTCCAGAACGTCGACATCAGCGCTGCCCCCGGCTCGGCGCCCGACAAGGCGATCGTGACGGCGCGGGTGAGCGAGAAGGCGACCGGCTCGCTCAGCCTGGGCGGCGGCTTCTCGACCGACGTGGGGCTGCTGGTGCAGGCCGGCATTACCGAGAAGAACATCATCGGCAGCGGCGTCGACGCCGGGATCAACGGCATCCTGGCGCAGAAGGAGAGCTCGATCGACCTGTCGCTCACCGATCCGTATTTCGAGAATCGCAACCTGCTGCTGGGCGGGGACGTATTCCTGCTGAACTACAACAACCTGGGCACGGCCCCGTATGACGAGAGCCGGGTCGGGTTCTCCGTCCGCGCCGGCTACAACTTCACCAACCACCTCCAGCAGGTGTGGAGCTACCAGCTCGTCGGCCGGACGGTGAACAACATCGTGCCGGGATCGAGCCCCTTCATCTACGACGAGGCGGGCTACACCCTGCTGTCCCAGGTCGGCCAGGTGCTGACGCTCGACTACCGCGACAGCACGATCGTTCCGCACAGCGGCTACATCCTGTCGCTGGCGACCGATCTCGCCGGGTTCGGCGGCAACGCGAAATTCCTGCGCACGCGGCTGGACGGCGCGTATTACATCCCGCTCGACCGGCTGCTCGGCGACCAGTGGGGCATCAGGTTCCGCGCCAGCGTGGGGCAGTTGTTCGCGCTCGGCCACCAGGAACAGATCATCGACCGGTTCTTCCTGGGCGGGGACAACCTGCGCGGCTTCCAGACCGGCGGCGCCGGGCCGCACGACGCGATCGAGGACGATTCGCTCGGCGGGCGGTTCATCTGGACCGAATCGAACCAGCTCAACTTCCCGCTGCCGGTCCCGCCCGATCTCGGGCTTTCCGGCCATGTGTTCGCCGACGTCGGCGCCTTGACCGAGGCGAATTTCGAGTCGAACAGTTGCCCGACCCAGCCGGGCGGGGCCTGCCCGGCGATCAACGCCTCCTCCGCGCCGCGGGTCGGCGTCGGCTTCGGCATTTCGTGGCGCTCCGGCTTCGGCCTGATCAACATCGATCTCACGCCGTTCGTGATCAAGCAGCCGGGCGATCAGACGCAGCTCTTCCGTTTTGGATTTGGAACGAGGTTCTAGTGCTCCATACTCGACGTTTCGCCGCGGCCGGTCTCGGCCTCGTGCTCTCCGCCGCCCTGCTCGCGCCGGCCTCGGCGCAGCAGGCCGACAAGCAGTGGTTCATCCCCCATCCGCAGGCGGCGCCGCATCCGGCGCCGCGCCCGGCCGCCGCGCCTGCAGAGGCGCCGACCGAGGAGACGCCCGTGCCGGTCGAGCTCAAGCTGCCGCCGGCGCCCCCGGTGCCCGCCGTGCCGCGCGGGCTGATGCCGCCGGCGACGGTGGTGGGCGTGCTGTCGGTACCCGACGTGCTGCGCCAGTCCACCGCCTATCAGCAGGCCGACAAGGCGCTGGCCGTGCGCCGGCAGAAGCTGAACGAGGACGCGCAGAAGGAGCAGGTCGCGCTGCGCGCGCTCGGCCAGCAGCTCGCTGCCGACCGGGCGAAGCTGGCGCCGGCGCAGATCCGGGCGCGGGAGAAGGCGCTGCAGGACCGCATCGCCACCTCGCGGCGCGAGTTCGCCGAGCGCAACCGCATCATCCAGGAGCAGGGCCAGTTCGCCCTGGCGCAGATCCAGCGTACCTTGCAGGAGGTGGTGCAGAGGGTCGCGTCCTCGCGCGGCATGAACCTCGTGCTGCAGCGCCAGGCGGTGGCGGTGAACGTGCCGGAGTTCGACCTGACGGAGGAGGTGCTGGAAGTGCTGAACAAGGCGCTGCCGTCGGTCATCATCCCGCCGGAGGGCGTGGCGCCGCTCACCATGCATGCCCCGACCGCCGCCGCCGCGCTGGCGCACGGGCCGGTGCACCACTGAGCCGGAACGCCGGCATGGACCGGACGGATATCGCCGGGGATCCGCGCTTTTTCGACCAGGCCGGGCCGCACAGCCTGGCCGCCGTCGCCGCCGCCGCCCAAGGTGAAATAGCCGGGCCGACGGCGGATGAGCGCATGCTGCACGGCGTGGCGCCGCTGCAGACGGCGGGGCCACAGCACGCGAGCTACCTCGACAACGCGAAATATCGCGCCGCCCTCGCCGCCACCGCCGCCGGCGCGGTGCTGGTGCGCGCGGACCTCGTGGGCGCGGTGCCGCCGGGCGTGGCGGCGATCGTCGTCGCCGAGCCCGCCGGCGCCTGGGCGCGGGTCGCGGCGCTGTTCCATCCGCCGGCCCCTGCCGTCCCGGGCGTGCACCCGAGCGCGGTGGTCGATCCGGCAGCCCGGCTCGACCCCTCGGCCGAGATCGGCCCGCTGGCGGTGATCGGCGCGGGGGCCGAGATCGGCCCGCGCTGCCGGATCGGTCCGGGCGCGGTGATCGGCGCCGGCGTGGTGCTGGGCGCGGACTGCCGGATCGACGCCCACGCGAGCCTCAGCCACGCGCTGCTGGGCGAGCGGGTGGTGGTCTACCCAGGCGCGCGCATCGGCCAGGAGGGGTTCGGCTTCGTCCCCGGCGGGACCGGTTTCATATCGGTGCCACAGCTCGGGCGCGTGGTGATCGAGCACGATGCCGAGATCGGCGCCAACAGCACGATCGACCGCGGCACCTTGCGCGATACCGTGATCGGTGCCGGTTCCCGGCTCGACAATCTGGTTCAGGTCGGCCACAACGTGCGGATCGGCCGGCTGTGCGTGTTGGTGGCACAGGTCGGCATTTCCGGTTCCACGATCGTGGAAGACCATGTGATGATAGGCGGCCAGGCCGGCTTGACCGGGCACCTGCGGATCGGCCGCGGCGCACGCATCGCCGCGCAGTCGGGCGTGATGTCGGACCTCGACCCGGGGGTGGAGGTCGGCGGCGCCCCGGCGCAGCCGCTGCGTGCCCTGTTCCGCGAGATCGCCCTGCTGCGGCGGCTGGCGCGCGAGGGCCGCGCCCGCCCCGCCCCGGAGAGCCCACCGCCACGCGGAGAGGCGGAATGAGCACCACCGAACACCCCGGCACCGACCTGCGCCCCGGCGCCGACCCTCGCCCAGCCGCCCGGCCCGTGAGCGATCCCCGCCCCGCCCCCGGCGAACGCCCGGATGCGAACGCCGCGGCGGACCCGCTCGCCGGCCGCTATCCCGGCGCCGGGGAGCGGGTGGAGAGCCTCGATATCGCGCGGATCATGCAGGCGATCCCGCATCGCTACCCGTTCCTGATGATCGATCGGGTGGTGGAGCTGGTGCGCGCCCACTCGGCGATCGGGGTGAAGAACGTCTCGGTCAACGAATCCTTCTTCCAGGGCCATTTCCCCAACCACCCCGTGATGCCCGGCGTGCTCATCATCGAGGCGATGGCGCAGACCGCCGCCGTGCTGGTGGTGGAAACCCTCGGCCCGGAACAGGCCGGGCGGGTGGTCTATTTCATGTCGGTGGAGGGCGCCAAGTTCCGCCGCCCGGTGGTGCCGGGCGACCAGCTCCGCATCCACGTCGAAGCGCTGCGCAGCCGGGGCAACGTCTGGAAATTCCACGGCGTCGCCCGCGTGGACGGCGCGACCGTGGCGGAGGCCACCTACGCCGCCATGATCATGGAACGCGCTGCCTGAGAATTTGTGCAAGAATGCCCGTCGGCCAAGGCCGCGTGAAAATCCGAGCGGTGACAACGGGCGCTCTTTCACAAGTCAGATTGCTTTTCACGCTCTGAGACCCGACACGCCGCCGCGCCCCCATTCCGCCCCCGGCAACATTGCAGACCCGCAGGCGCTCGCCGGCCGGAACGCCTCCCCCAGGGGATGGCCCGGCCTTGCCGCGGTGCCGCAATTTCGCCGAAATTTGCGCTGAAACAATTGGTTACCAGAGTTTCTGGAAATATCCGGCAACAATGAGTGTGTTGGCGGCCCGGCCGCTCGACGCTAAGCAGAGGCTACAGTCGTGCCATCGCTCCTGCGGCGGAACCGCGCCGCCCGCGGGCGGGACATGTGCTGCGCCTGCCCGTTTCCTCGCCTGAAAGGTCCCCCGGCATGGATGCCTTTGCCGCCCTGCACGAACCGCTGCTCGCCGGAGTGGAAATCCATCCCACCGCGATCGTCGCCCCCTCGGCCGAGCTCGGCCGCGGCGTGCGCATCGGGCCATGGTGCACGGTCGGGGCGGACGTGACGATCGCCGACGGTACGCGGCTCGTGTCGCACGTCGTGGTGGACGGCCACACGACGATCGGGGCCGACGTGATCCTGTTCCCTTTCTGTACCGTCGGGCTGGAGCCGCAGGACCTGAAATACCGCGGCGAACCCACGCGCTGCGAAATCGGCGACCGCACCCAGATCCGCGAACACTGCACCATTCACCGCGGCACCGTCACCGGCCGCGGCATCACCCGCATCGGCACCGACTGCATGCTGATGGCGGTCGCCCATGTCGCGCACGACTGCCAGCTCGGCGAGCATGTGATCATCGCCAACAACGCCGTGATGGGCGGGCACGTCAGCATCGGCGACCACGCGGTGATCGGCGGCGCGGCCGCCATCCACCAGTTCGTGCGCATCGGCCGCGCCGCCATGATCGGCGGCGTCTCCGGCGTGGAAGGTGACGTGATCCCGTTCGGCAGCGTGATCGGCAACCGCGCCAGGCTGGCAGCCCTGAACGTGATCGGCCTCAAACGCCGCGGCTTCGACAAAGCACAAATCCGCACCCTGCACACCGCCTTCCGCAGCCTGTTCCACGGCGGCGGCGTGTTCGCCACCCGGCTCGCGGAAACCCGCGCCCGCTGCGGCACCGACCCGCTGGTGGCCGAAGTGCTCGCCTTCATCGACGCCCCCAGCCACCGCGGCCTGATCCGCGCCGAGCTCGCCCGGGAGTGAGGCGCCGGCAAGCAAGGCCAGGGGCTCTGCCCCTGGACCCCGCCAAGGGCTCGCCCTTGGAACCCTTCCGTTGGTTCCGTGCGTGTGGGGGGTATCGCGGGTCCGGGTCGGGGGCTGCGCGGGGCGGGACGCGGGGTAGGGCAGGGCGCAGGTGCGCCCTGCCCTACCCCGCGTCCCGCCCCGCGCAGCCCCCGACCCGGACCCGCGATACCCCCCACACGCACGGAACCCAAAAGACGGGGTCCAGGGGACGAGTTCCCTGGCGGGGGTCCAGGGGGCAGCGCCCCCTGGCCTTGCTTGCGAACGCCCCAATTCTCGGCCGCCCGGTGTGAGACCGTCGGCGCCGCGGCCCGGGCTTTTGGGGCTGTATCTGGGCTTCCTGACGGTTGGCGCGTGCAGTGTGGGTGGAGGATTGGCGGCGTGGACGCGTCGAGTGAGTGTGACCCGGCGGGGCTGGATCGACGACCGGCAGTTTTTGACCTTCTACGCTCTGGCGCAACTGGTGCCGGGGGCGACCAACGCGAATCTGGCGGTATTCATCGGCACCGAGATGCGTGGCGGCGCGGGCGCGCTGGCGGCGATGGCGGGGCTGATGACGGTGCCGCTTGGCGTTTTTCTGGTGGTGGGTTCGGTGTACTTCACCTTGAGCCGCGGGCCGGCGGGGGCATGGATTGGGCTGGCGCTGGCCGGCATGGGGGCCTCGGCGGTGGGGTTGATGTTCGCGATCGGGTTCCGGCTCGGGCGGCGCAACCTGCATTCGGTGGTTTCGTTCGGTGTGGCCGGCGCCACAGCCCTGGCGGTGGGGTTGTTTCGGATCGATCTTCTCGTGGCGCTGCCGGTGTTGATCGCGGCGAGCCTGGCGCTGCACTGGCGGGCGCCGCCCGACCGCACGGGCGGCGGGGCTGCTGACGGCGGGAAGGCGGATCGGGCGGCGCGATGATCGTTGTGCTGTTGCAACTGGCCGGGTTGTTCGCGCTGCTGTCGGTGCTGGCGTTCGGCGGCGGTGCGGGCGTGATTCCGCAGATGCAGCATGCGGTGGTGGAGGTGCACCACTGGATGACGGGGCCGCAGTTCCTGGCGCTGTTCGCGCTGTCGCGTTCGGCGCCGGGGCCGGGGTCGCTGATCTCGGTGCTGATCGGGCAGAAGGTGGCCGGGCTGGGCGGAGGGCTGGTGTCGGGTGTGGCGATGTTCGGCCCGTCGTCGGTGCTCGCCTACATGGTCGCGCGGTTCTGGCTGCGGTCCGGTGGCGCGGGCGGATGGCGGACGTGGGTGGAGCGGGCGCTGGCGCCGGTGGCGGTGGGGCTCACGCTCGCGAGCGGGATCGCGCTGCTGCGCGGGACCGAGCACGGCTGGGCGGCCTATGCGGTGACCCTGGCGGCGACGGTGCTGCTGAGCGTGACCGACCTGAACCCGGTGGCGATGACGGTCGCCGGCGCGGCGGTGCTGCTGGTGCTGGGCGCGCGGTAGCGGCGCGGGGCGCGCCGGGCGGCAGTTCGTGCCGGGCGTCGTGTGCCGGGCGGGGGTGTGCCGGCCTCGGTGCGCGGGGCGGCGCGGCGGGCTCGGGGGGCCTGGGCGCGCCTGGCACGCGGGTTGCGGTGTCGGCAGGGCCAGGCTTTCCGGCGGCCAATCCCGAGCGGGAGCGCCGCCACCGCAAAGGGAGACCGTCGCGATGACCGTCAGCGCCGCCGTCAACTCGTTTTCTGCCCCGGACACCACAGCCACGCCCCGCGCGCGGCAGCGTCGGGAGGATGGCTTCGACCGGCAATTGCAGTCCAACGCCCCGGGCCAGATGGCCCAGGCGGCGTCCGGGGCCGGCGTCGGGGGCAGCGCCCCCGGCGGGGCGGGACACCTGCTGTCGAGCGACCTGTTGCGGCAGATCCAGGCCTTGCCGGGGGTTGCCGCCGCCACGCCAACGGGCAGGTAAGCCGGGCGGCCAGGCCGGGACTCCTCATCCGGCCGTACCGGCCGTCATCCGCGCCCCACCGGGGGCGCACGCATTCGGCTTGCCCGGGGCGGCACGACGGTGCCCTTCTCCCTCTCCTCCCGCGCTTGCGGAGGGAGAGGGAGAAAGGCGGCATCCCCCGCCCTTGTTCACCCCCGGCTGCGCATCGGCCACGCGATGGCCCCGGGCATCCGCAGCCGGCTCTCGTGCTGCGGCCTTTGCACATGCTACAGCCTGCGACGACTGCCAACCGCGACAGGGGCCGTGACGCGATGCGGGTGCGAACCGATCCGACCGGGGATTTGTGCCTGTGCCACCTCGCTTGCGAGCGGGGGGACTGACGCATGGCGCGGACCCCGGCAGCGCGGGCGCAGGGCGGGCGTCGGTCCGTGCCCGGGGCGGACCTTCCCCGGGAGCGCGCCGCCCCGGCAGCGCCGGCACCGGCCGCGCCGGCACCGGTCGACCGCGCGCCAGCGGGCCGCGATCCGCGCGGCCGAGCGCTCCCGGTCGCCGCCCCGGCCGACACGCCGTCCGCCCGGTCCCGCGCACCCGCCGACCCGGCGCCGCTGCCGGCCGCATTCGACCCCGCGATCTATGCCGCGACCGACACGGCAACGTTAGGCGGGCTCGACGCGGCGGCGCTTGCCCGCCACTACGCGGTGCACGGCGCGGCCGCGGGGCGCGTCTGTTCGGCGATCGCCAGCCGCGCCGCGTTCCTGGCCCTGCTCCCGCCGGCCGGCCCGCTGCTGGAGGTCGGGCCGTTCTGCACGCCCTGGCCGGCGCCGGCGGGCTACGTCGTGCGCTACCTCGACATCATGCCGACCGAGGCGCTGCGCGCCACCGCCGCCGCCCTGCCCTGGGGCGACGCCAGCCGGGTGCCCGAGATCGATTACGTCTGGCGCGGCGAACCCTATCGGGAGCTGATCCGCACCCGCTTCCCCGCGATCCTGTCCTCGCACTGCATCGAGCACCAGCCGTGCCTGGTCACCCATCTGACCGACCTCGCCTCGGTGCTGGAGCCGGGCGGGCGCGTGTTCCTGGTGGTGCCGGACCATCGCTACGCGTTCGACCATTTCGTGCCGACATCCACCTTGGTCGACGTGCTCGACGCCTATGCGGCGCGGCGCAGCGGGCATGCGCCGCGCAGCACGATCGCGCATCATCTGCTGAAGACCCATAACGACCCGCCGGCGCACTGGGCCGGCGCGCATGGTGCCGATCCGTGGGCGGAGGCGGGGCTGGTCGGGCGCATCTCCGAGGGGCTGCGCGAGGTCCGCCGCACCGAGCTCGCCTTCGACCTGCACGCCTGGCAGTTCACCCCCGACAGCTTCCGCCGCCTGTTCGACCTGATGGCGGTGGCCGGATTGTCGCCGTTCCGCATCGAGCGGCTGTATCCCACCCTGCGCGACAGCGGCGAGTTCTACGCCGTGCTGCGGATCGCCGCCTGACCGGCCGGGGACGCATGCCGAAGCGGAGCGCGCGCGCAGGAACCACCCCGGGCGACGGCCCGCCGCCGCGTCCGGCCGGGCCGGCGGGTGCCCTGCCGCCCGCGCCGGCGGGGGAGGAGGACTGGCGCGGCTTCGCCCTGCTCCCCGATGCCGGCCTCGCCGCGGCGCCGGCGCGGACCGCAGCGGCGGAGCACGCGACCGCCGCGCTCGGCATGCTGTTCGACGCCGCGTGGTACCTGCACCGCTACGCCGACGTCGCCGCGGCGCGCTACGACCCGCTGAAGCACTTCGTCGCCCTGGGGCTCGGCGAGGAGCGCGACCCCAATCCGTTCTTCGCCGGCGGCTGGTATCGCACGCACTACGCCGACGTCGGCGCCAGCGGCCAGCACCCGCTGCTGCACTACCTGCGCATCGGAGCGGCGCGCGGCGACAACCCGCATCCGCGCTTCGACGCCGCCTGGTACGTGGAGCAGCACCCGGAGGCGGCGGGCAACCCGCTGCTGTATCACCTGCGGGTCGGCCGCGCCCGCGGCTGGGCGACCGAACCGGCGTTCGATCCGGCCGCCTTCCTGCCCGCGACCGGGCGCGTGCCCATCTGCCCGCCCGAGGTCGTGGTCGACGTGGTGGTGCCGGTCTATCGGGGGTTCGTCGAGACGCGGCGCTGCCTGGAAAGCGTGCTCGCCGATCCGGCGCGCCCGCCGGGGCGGGTGATCGTGGTGGACGACGCGACGCCGGAGCCGGCGCTGGCGGCCTGGCTCGACAGCTTGCGCGCGGCGGGGCGGATCGTGCTGCTGCGCCAGGCGCGCAACCAGGGATTCGTGGTGGCGGCGAATCGCGGCATGGATGCCGCCGCGCCGCACGACGTCGTGCTGCTGAATGCGGATACCGAGGTGCCGCCGGGCTGGCTCGGCCGGCTCGCCGGGCACGCCTATGCGGGGGCGCGGATCGCGTCGGTCTCGCCCTTCTCCAACAACGCGACGATCTGCGGCTGGCCGAGCCGGGAGGGCGGACCGCCGGCCTTCGGGCGCGGCGTGGTCGCGCTGGACGCGGTGTGCCAGACGGCGAACGCGGGGCGGAGCGTGGCGGTGCCGACCACGGTCGGGTTCTGCATGTACATCCGCCGCGCCGCGCTCGATGCGGTGGGCGGCTTCGACGCCGCCACTTTCGGGCGCGGCTACGGCGAGGAGAACGATTTCTGCCTGCGTGCCGCCGCCGCCGGCTGGCAGCACCGGCTCGCCTGCGACATTTTCGTCTATCACGAGGGCGCGGTGAGCTTCGGCGCCGCGCAACCGGGCCTGGCGGCGGCGCAGACCGTGCTGGCTGCGCGCTGGCCGGCCTATCCGGGGCTGGTCGCCCGCCACATCCGCCAGGACCCCGCCACCCCGGCGCGCTTCGCCGCCACCGCCGCATTGCTGCGCGGGGACGGCAGGCCGGTGGTGCTGCTGGTCGGGCACGGGCTCGGCGGCGGGGTGCGCCGGCACATGGACGAGCAGCGCGCGCAGGCGGGCGGGGCGGCGCATTTCGTGCTGCTGGAGCCGCATCCGCGCGGCGTCGCGCTGCGCTTCCCCGACCTGCCGGACCAGCCGGAGGCGGCGGTGCCGGGCGACGGGCTGGAGGCGCCGCTGGCACTGCTGCGCTCGGCGGGCGTGACCCGGGTGCACGTGCACCACGTGATGGGGTTCGACTTCGACGTCGCGGCGCTGATCCGCGGGCTCGATGTGCCGTTCGACGTGACGGTGCACGACTACTATCCGCTGTGCCCGCAGGTGAACCTGCTGCCCTGGGGGGATGCGCAGTATTGCGGGGAGCCGGAGCCGGCGGGCTGCAACGCCTGCATCGCCTCCCGCCCGAGCCACGGCGCGCGCGACATCACCGCCTGGCGCAAGCGGCACGGCTTCCTGTTCCTCGCCGCCGATCGCGTGTTCTGCCCGAGCCGGGACGCGTTCGACCGGCTGGCGCGGCACGGCTGGGCCGGCCGCGCGGTGCTGGCCCCGCACGAGCCGGACGCCGCCGCCCCGCCGCCGCGGCCGGCGCGGGCGCTGCGGCCGGACGGCGGGGGGGCGCTGCGGATCGCGCTGCTCGGGGTGCTGGCGCCGCAGAAAGGGGCGGCGGTCGTGGCGACGGCGGCAGAGCTGGCCGATCCGCGGCAGTTCGCCTTCCACCTGCTGGGCGCGCCGGAGCGGCCTCTGTCCGGCCCGGCGGCGCGGCGGATCACGGTGACCGGCGCCTATGCGGAGGGCGCGCTGCCCGGGATGCTCGCGCGGGTGCGGCCGGACGTGGTGTGGTTCCCGGCGCAGTGGCCGGAGACCTACAGCTACACCTTGAGCACCGCGCTCGCCGCCGGGCTGCCGATCGTCGCCAGCGCGATCGGGGCGTTTCCGGAACGGCTGGCCGGGCGGGCGCTGACCTGGCTCGTCGACCCGGCGGCGCCGGCGGCGGAATGGCTGGCGGTGTTCGCGCAGGTGCGCGCGGCGCTGGCGGCGGCGGGCGGGACGACGGCGGTCGCCGTGGCCGGACGCGCAGACGTTGCCGTTGCGAGCCATTCTGTTTCCATGACATGCCCGCTTGGTAAATCTCCTTTGGGCACATCTCCTCTGGGTTCCCCATCCTCGGCGATGTCATCCGCCGTCGCAACGCGCCCCTTGGCCGCACCCGCCGTGAGCCGTGCAGCCGCCGACGCTTCCGTGCGCGACGGCGGGCGCGCGGCGGACGCGGCGCCGGCGCGGCGATCTGTCGTCATCATACCGGAGTGTTTCGATGACGGTACACTGACCCCCTGCGCCTATATCCGGCTGCTGTTGCCGCTCGATCATCCGCGCATCGGGGCCGGGCTCGACGTGACCCTGGCGCCGCACGGCGTGCCGCCCGAGCGGCTGCGCGCCGACATGATCATGACCCACCGCAACGCCATCGCTACGACCGGGCAGGCGCAGGCGCTGGTCCGCCACTGCCGGCGCAGCGGGATCACGCTGGCCTACGACCTCGACGACGACCTGCTGGCGCTGCCGCCGCAGCATCCCGATGCGGCACGGCTCGCCCCGCTGGCGCCGGCGGTCGAGCTTCTGCTGGCGGAGGCGGACGTGGTGACGGTCTCCACCCCGGCGCTCGCCGCCGCGCTGGCCCACCGGCGGCCGGATGCGGTGGTGCTCCCGAACGGGCTCGACGAGCGGCTGTGGGCGGATCCGCCGCCCGCCCGGCTGCGGCGCGGCGGGCCGGTGCGCATCCTGTACATGGGCAGCCAGACGCATGAGGCCGATTTCGCCCTGGTCGTGCCGGCACTGGAACGGCTGCTCGCGTCGTTCGGGCCGCAGATCGGCTTCGACATGATCGGGATCAGCGCGGGGTCGGTGCCGGGCTGGGTGAGCCGGATCGGCCCGCCGCCCACCGCCGCCTCCTACCCGGGGTTCGTCAACTGGCTGGTGCAGCAGGGAAGCTGGGACATCGGCATCGCGCCGCTGGCCCAGGGGCGCGTGGCCCAGGGGCGCATGGCCCAGGGTCGCGGGACCCAAAGTCGCGCCGGGGGGCGGTTCAACGCCGGCAAGTCGGCGATCAAGGCGCTGGAATACGCCGCACTCGGAATGGTGACGGTGGCCTCGGACGGGCCGGCCTACCGCGGCTCCTGCGCCGACGGGGCGGGCGGCATCCTGGTTCCCAACACGGAGGCGGCCTGGTGCGAGGCGCTCGGGCGGCTGGTGCGCGACCCGGGCCTGCGTGCGCGCCTGGCGGCGGGCGGGCGGGACTGGCTGGCGGCGCACGGCACGCTGGCCGCGCAGGAAGCGGCGTGGCGGGCGGCGTGGGGACCGGCCGCGGCCGTTGGGCGGAACCCGGGGGCGGACGCGGCCCCGGGACGTACGCTATCTGCGGGCGCAGCCGCGCTCAGGCGACGAATTCGAGGGTGACGCCGAAGGCTGCCGTCGCCGGCACCAGGATCCGGTCCGCCTCCCGCCGCGCCGTCACCCCGCCGGCGGCCAGCGCCGCGGCGGCGCGGTCGAGCGAGTGGGTGCGCAGGGTCAGCACCGCCATGAACTCGCTGCGCCCGTCGTCGGGCGGCGCGGCGTCGGCAAAGGCCGCGCGCACCGCCGCCGGCGTGGTGACCTCGCAGCGCGCCAGACCGAGCAGCAACGTGCAGCCGCCCGGCCCGGTCCGCACCATCTCGGCGCCGAACATGCGGCTGAACAAGGTCCCGAGCACGCCCGGATCGCGCGAGGCGATCACCGTGCGGACGACGCCGAGCGCCCCGTTCGGGTGGTGGCGCCATTCGTCGCGCCAAACGAGGTCGCGGGTGAAATGGTGGCAGAAATAGAGCCGCCCCGGCGCGCCGGGGCCGGGCAGCAGGCGCACGTTGCGGAACACCGCGTCGCGGATGCCCTGGGGCAGGTCGACCGGGCGGGAGAATTCGAGCGGCGGTCCGACCGCCAGCCCGGCCGCCTGCAAGGTTGCGTAGGTGGTCGCGGAGTCTTCGGTGGCAAAGACGATCGCGTTCAGGCCCTCCGGCGCGGCCAGGATCTCCTGCCGGCCGGTGGCGCTGGCGGGGGCGGAAATCAGCTCCAGGTAGTCGGTGCCGAACACGGCCAGGTGGTTGGACGAGCCCAGGGTGTGAAAGCCGCGCGGGGTAAGGGTGAAGCCGAGGCGGCGATAGACGGCCTCGCCGTCGTCGATCCGTTCGCGCAGGTTCACGACCACGTGGTCCAGGATGGGCAACGGCAATGCTGGCATCATCCGTCTTTCCCGCTGGGGCCGGCGCGGCCGGGCCTCGGGCGCGCGCGGTCTTTCCCCTCTGCCGGGAGTTTCACTGTTTCGCAAGTCATCCTGCGGGGCGGGCTTCCTGACGTTGCCCGCCGAACGCGGAAACCGCGGGTGGGCGGTCCGGCTGTCGGGAACTGCACAAGCTGCCATTGGAACCGGCAACCGCCATGGTCCTGACGGCCGCTATAAGCGTGATTCCGGCGTAGCCAGCGAAGGTGGGCATTTGGCTGCTCCGGCTGGCGGAGCGCATGCCGTTCACGACCTTGACCCCTTGTGGCGGGTTCCCCGCGCTTGAGGGGACCGATCAGGCTCCTCCTGTCAGCTCCGGTATCGGTGATGAGGAGTGGTTGATGCGGAGCGCGGTCGAATGAGCTATTTTCAAGAAGACCCCATTTTCATGAGTGGAATCGTAGTCATCTGAGCGATTTCGGGGGGATGACGAGCAATATCTGACCTTGAACGAATTTTGCATGAATATTAATATATGAGCAAATTCGGAGATCTCTGAGCGTTTTTGTAACCCGCGAGGAAGACGTGAGCGGCCTGCGAAGGTCCTCAGCGTGTATTTGGAGGCTGCCACGGCGCTGTCCCACGAGAACGTCCCTGTCGGCCAGGCCGCGCTGATCGCCAAACTGCGGCTGCGCGTGCCTGCGCCCGCGGTGATGTCGGTCGTCGGCCCAGGGGTCCGCAAGACGGTCATCGAGAACGGCCGCACCGTCGAGAGATACACCGCCAGCTATACGCCCGAGGACACGCTCGCCGGGCATCTCAGGTTCGCCTTGAAATACGAGCCGATCGACCTCGGCGTTCTGTCGGCAGCGTTCAAGACGGTCGATGCCGCCCATGGCATCGAGGCGTGGGTAAGGGCCGAGCCGACCGGAGCGTACGCCCGGCGGGCCTGGTTCCTGTACGAGTGGCTCATCGGGACGAAGCTCGACCTGCCGGACGCCGGGGTGGTGACCTACGTCGACGCCCTGGACCCCGAGTTCCACATCACCGCCAAGGGCATCCCGTCGCGGCGGCACAAGGTCACCGACAATATCGCGGGGCGCCCTGGCTTCGCCCCGACCGTCCGTCGGACCGAGCGCCTCGACGACTTCAGGAAGCAGGCTATCGGCGCTGAAGCCCGCGCCATCGTCGCCGCGTGCGACCCGGCCGTCCTGGCCCGTGCCGTCAGCTATCTCTACACGAAGGAAACCAAGAGCAGCTTCGCCATCGAGAACGAAGTGGCTACCGGCAAGCGGGCGGAGCGATTCGTCGCCGCCTTGCAGTCGGCCAGATCCTTCGTGCCGACCGATCCCAAGAGCTTGCTCGCCTTGCAAAACACGATCGTCGATCCGCGCTATGCCGCCCACGACTTCCGGGACTTCCAGAATTTCGTGGGGGAAACCGTCGGCGGATACCGCGAACGCGTCCACTTCATCTGTCCGCCTCCCCAGGACGTCAGCTTGCTGATGTCGGACTGGGCCAAAATGGTTGAACGACTGAAAGGATCGACCGATCCGGTCGTTGCCGCGGCGCTTGTAGCCTTCGGGTTCGTGTTCATCCATCCATTCGAGGACGGCAACGGCCGCATGCATCGATTCCTGATCCACCATGTGCTGTCGGCGGAAGGGTTCACGCCACCCGACGTCCTGTTTCCGGTGTCGGCAGCGATCGTCCGGGACCGCCGGGCGTATGAAGCCGCCCTGGAGACGTTCTCGAAAGGAATCCAGCCGTTCATCGAGTGGCACTGGACGGCCAACAAGGGGATCGAGGTCGAGAACGATACGGCCGACCTGTACCGCTACTTCGATGCCACGCCGTTGGCAGAATTCCTGTACGCAAAGGCGGCCGAGACCGTGCGGAAGGACCTCAAGGAGGAGCTCGGCTTCGTCGCGGTCTACGACGGCGCCCTGCTCGCCGTTCGGGACATCGTCGACATGCCGGACAGGCGCGCGAGCCTGCTTGTGCAACTCTGCATGCAAAACGGCGGCAGGCTCTCGAAGACGAAGCGGGGTGAATTCAAGGAGCTCTCCGACGAGGAGGTCGCTGGAATCGAGGCCGCGATCCAGGCCGTCATGGCAGAGCGGGCGATCGCCGAGACTCCAGATACGGCCATGCCTACCTGGTTACGGTAACGATCGGGCCATCCGACAAGCGGCGCTACCCCAGCCGCTCCCGCGCCGCCGTCGCCAGCACGTCCGCGCGCTCGTTCATCCGGTCGCCCGCATGGCCGCGCACCCAGCGCCACTCGACCTGGTGCAGCGCCGCCGCCGCCAGCAGCCGCCGCCACAGATCCATGTTCGCCACCGGGTCGCCCGCCGCGTTGCGCCAGTTGCGCCGCACCCAGCCCTGATGCCAGCGGGTCA
Organism: uncultured Pseudomonadota bacterium; assembly: GCA_963832525.1. Lineage (GTDB taxonomy): Bacteria > Pseudomonadota > Alphaproteobacteria > Acetobacterales > Acetobacteraceae > JAJZVS01. The sequence continues at coordinate 1,534,530 of CAWHUC010000004.1, read as the reverse complement.
CGCCGTTGCGCAGATATTCGCTGTCGGTGTGCAGCACGACGGTGCAGGGCCGCTTCAGCGCCTCCAGCGCCGACAGCGCGGCGGTCAGTTCCATGCGGTTGTTGGTGGTGTCGGGTTCGGCACCCGCACAGTTCCCGCTCGTGGTCACGCGAACCGCAGGATCGCGGCCCAGCCGCCGCGACCGGGGTTGGGCTTGCAGCCGCCGTCGGTCCAGATCTCCACATGATCCGCCGGCACCGGCGCGGCCGTTCCCGGTTCAGATCCCATAGGCGTGCGCGTCCCGCGCGGTCAGATGGAAGCGCAGCCGGCGCAGATACTCGATCGGGTCCTTGCGGGTCACCAGCGCGCCCGGCGGCGTGTTCACCCAGTCGAACAAGCGGGTGAGCAGGAACCGCAGCGCCGCCCCCTGGCACAGCACCGGCAGCGCCGCGCGCTCCGCCGCCGACAGCGCGCGCACGCCGCCGTATCCGGACAGCATCGCCCGCGACTTGGTCACGTTCAGCGCCCCGTCCGCCTCGAAGCACCAGGCGTTCACGCACACGGCGACGTCGTAGGCCAGCAGGTCGGTGGCGGCGAAATAGAAATCGATCAGGCCGGAGATCGCACCCTCCAGGAAGAAGACGTTGTCGGGAAACAGGTCGGCATGGATATGCCCAACCGGCAGATCGGCCGGCCAGGCGGTAAGAATGGCCTCGAGCGCACCGGCAAGCTCGGCGCCGAGACCGGGCTGCACCGTCTCGGTCCCCGTGCCGCAGCGGGCCAGCAGCGGCGGCCAGCCGGCCGGGCCGAGCGCATTCACCCGGATCGGCGCATAGCCCCGCCCGGCCAGGTGCAGCGCGGCCAGCGCGGCGCCGACCGGGGCACAATGCTCCACCCGGACACGGCGCGGCCAGACGCCGGGGAGGAAGGTCGTGATCGCCGCCTGCCGGCCGCACAGCGGGCGCAGCGGCACGCCGTCCCGCGCCGGGACCGGGCGCGGGCAGACGATGCCGTTCCGGGCCAGGTGGTCCATCAGCCCGAGGAACCAGGGCAGTTCGGCCGGATCGACCCGCTTTTCATACAGCGTCAGGATGAAGTCGCCCCCGGTGGTGCGGAGCGCGTAGTTGCTGTTCTCCACCCCCTCGGCGATGCCGCGGAAGGCGACGATGCGACCGATGTCGTAGGCGGCGAGGAACGCGGCCAGGGCGTCGTCCGAGACTTCGGTATAAACCGCCATCAGTGCGGCGCGGCCGGCGCGTCAATCACCCTGGGGCTCCTGTGGATGGTCCAGCACGTGCGGGTAGCAGGCGCGGCCCGGTGGGGGCAACACCGGCGAGCAATCCTCACAGGGCGATCGCATTTTACCAGCCAGGGCGCGCATGACCCGGGCGCGCGATAGGAAGCGGATTCCACCACGGAGGCACGGAGGCACGGAGAAGGCCGACGCACGCCGCCGATGCCGCCGAACCCAGCCCCTTCTCCGTGCCTCCGTGGTGGAATCCGCCTTTACGTTCCACCCGCCTCTTCGCCGGCAAATGCGCATCGCTGAACACCGGCCGCGCCGCAGGGCGCCGCGCACACCACGCGCGCGGAGACATGGGCGACACGTGGCCCGCCCGGGGTCCGTGCCGATGGGGCAGCATCGTGTCAGCCTTTGCCCTCCGGCGCGGGATGCAAGTGCACGATCCGCTGGCCGGTCTGCGCCGCGATCATCTCGGCGACCAGGGTCCGGTGGCAGTGCGCGGGATCGCGCTCGAAACACAGCAGGCAGGCGCGGGCGCCGCCGGCCAGGGTGCGCGCCTCCGCCAGCTCCGCCTGCGGGCGATCGCCGGCCATGTGCGCGCCGTAGATGCGCGCCATGATCTCCGGATGGCCGGCGCGCACCGCGTCCCGCCCCGGCTTCGGCGTGCCGAGCGCCTGCAGGTGCACATAGCCGATCCCGCGCGCATCGAGCTCGGCGGCGAGCTGGCGCTTGGAGAAGCCGGGCTTGCGCGATTGCGGCACCGCACGGACGTCGATCAGCAGGCGCACGTCCGCAGCGACCAGGGCGTCGGTGACATCGGCGACCGTGCAGGCCTCGTAGCCGATCGTGAACAGGTCGGGGGTGAGCAGGTCGGGCATGTCGTGTCTCCGGACCAGAGGGAGGGGCACCGCAGCATTCCCCTCGCGCAGCGTTCTTGCCAGCGGCGCGCCGGGCGCGCCATGGTCCCGCCCGGCGACAGCGAACGGCAGGTAGGCAGGTGAACGGAACGGAGGGACCTCGGCCGATCGATCCCGACCCGCCGCGTGCCGTCAACCCCTGGGAGGTATCGCCCACCCTGCCTGGCCGCCGGGGCAAGCCGTTCGGCCCGTGGCAGGGGCTGTGGATCGTCATCCTGTTCATGCTCGTCCAGGTCGGCGTGGCGACCGCGCTCGCCTTGTTCCGCGGCTTCCTCGTCGGGCTGGTGCACGGGCTGGGGGCGTCACTGGCCGGCCGGCCCATCGCGCGCTTCGTGCCGGCGCCGCCGAGCCCCGGGCTGGTGGCCGCCAGCGTCATCGCGGCATACGTCCTGGCCGCGCTCTGGTGCCTCCGCTACGTGCTGCGGCGGGCCGGCGACCGGCTGCGTCTCGGCACGCCGGAGGGCATTGCCTGGCGCCCGGCCGAGCGCGGCGCCTATCCCGCGGCGGTGATCCTCGGGATCGGCACCGTCGCGGCGGCGATGGCGATTCTGCGCCTGCTGCCGGTCGCGCCGGGCCGGGTGCCGCACTCGGCTTTCCAGGCGCTGCTGATGCCCGGCTGGATGCTGGGTCCGTCCCTGGTCCTGCTGCTGCTGGTGGCCCCGCTCACCGAGGAGTTCCTGTTCCGCGGCGCCGCCTTCGCCGCCTTTGCCGCGCGCACCGGCCCGGGGTGGGCGACCGTCATCGTGACGATGCTGTTCGTGGCGGTGCATGCGCCGGAAAAAATCCACTACCCGCCGGGGTTCATCGACGTTTCGCTGATGGCGCTCGGGGCCGCGTGGCTGCGGCTGCACTACCGGTCGATCCGGCCGGCGATCCTGCTGCACATCCTCTATAACGTCGGCGTATCGGGCGCCGCCCTGCTGCTGCACTGACCGCGCCGCGCCCCGTTGCCTCACGCCCCGGGCGCGGGCAGGCTGGGCGCGGGCAGGCTGGCCGCGGGCGCGGCGGCGCGGCGCACCATACGGGAGGGTTTGCATCATGAGCTTCGACTTCAGCGGCAAGCGGGTGATCGTCTGCGGCGGCTCGCGCGGCATCGGGCGGGCCATCGCGCTCGGCTTCGCGCAAGCCGGCGCCGGGGTGGCGATCTGCGCCCGCGGCGCCGAGGCCTTGCAGGCCACCGCCGCCGAAGCCTCCCGCTTCGGCCATCCGGTCCATACCGCCGCCTGCGACCTGGCCGACCCCGCCGCCATCGCGCGCACGATCCCGGAGGCCGCCGGCGTCCTCGGCGGCGTCGACGTGCTGATCAACAACGCCTCGGCCTTCGCCAACCCCGACACGGCGGAGGCCTGGGCAGCCAGTTTCGCCGTCGACATGATGGCGGTGGTGCACGCGTCCCAGGCGGCGCTGCCGTTCCTGAAGGAGAGCAAGGGGGCGATCGTTACCACCACCTCGATCTCCGCGCTGCGCCCGGCGGCGCGCCAGCCGCCGTACGGGGCGATCAAGGCGGCGGCGATCCACTACACCTCGACCCAGGCGGCGATGTACGCCCGCGACGGCATAAGGGTGAACGCCGTCGCCCCCGGCTCGATCGAGTTTCCCGGCGGCGTGTGGGACCGGCGCAAGACCGAGGCGCCGGACCTCTACAAGCGCGTCTTCCGCTCGATCCCGTTCGGCCGCATGGGCCGGCCGGAGGAGGTGGCGAACGTGGTGCTGTTCCTCGCCTCCCCGCTCGCGGCCTGGATCACCGGACAGACGATCGTGGTGGACGGCGGCCAGTTGCTGGGCGGCTGAGCCGGTCCGGCGTCGGATTTGTCCGCAATCTCCGCCGTGCCGCTTGGCAAGCTCTTCCGGACCGCCTACGTTGCGAGTGCGGAGCTTCCCGGTGCGTCAGGTAAGGCATCCCCGGGGCCAGTAAGCATCTCCCTGGGAGCTGGCTCTGTCGGGATCTTGGTCTCGGTATCCGGTGCCCACCTGCACACGCAGGCTCTGGGAGGATGCGACGCCAACGGCCAGGGCAGCCCCGCACTTTCGCGGCCCCGCACTTTCCGGTCTTGCGTGCGACCGCCCCGATCTTTGTGGTCCCCAGCCTCCCCGAGGCCTCCCTGATCGCCAGCTTCATGTCCGCCGCCGATCCGCCCGCCGCGCTCGCCGAGGCCAAGCGCTTGGCGCGCGCCCGGGCGCTTGCCGCGCGCGCGACCGGCGACCCGGCGGCAGGCGCCGCCCTCGCCGCGGTGGTGCTGCGCGAGGCGCCCCCGCCGGCCGGTGCCGTCGTAGCGGGGTACTGGCCGATCGGCCAGGAGATCGACCTCCGTCCGTTGCTGCACGCCCTGCACGCGCGCGGCCATCCCGTCGTCCTGCCGGTGACGCCCCCGCGCGGGGAGATGCTGCGCTTCCGGCTGTGGCAGCCGGGGGCTGCGCTGCAGCGAGGGCCCTTCGGCACCCTCGCGCCGGCGTCACCCGACGCTGGGACGACCGACCCTGGGCCGGCGGAAGCGCTGCCGCCCGCGCTTGTCCCCGCTGTCGTGCTGGTGCCCTTGCTGGCCTTCGACCGGGCAGGCAACCGGCTGGGCTACGGCGGCGGCTATTACGACCGCACCCTGGCGGCGCTGCCCGGGGCCATGGCGCTCGGATGCGCGTATGCGGCCCAGGAGATGGAGGCGGTCCCGACCGGCCCGTTCGACATGCCGCTGGCCGCGATCGCCACCGAACGCGGGGTCATCCGTGCCGCGCAATCCGCGCCGGCGGCAGAGCGCTCTTGACGTCGCGCCCCGGCGCCCGCATGTAGCGCCGGTTCCGAGGACAGGGCCATGGCGAAGACGAATACCGTTCAGATCAAGCTCGTCTCCAGCGCGGATACCGGGTATTTCTATGTGACCAAGAAGAACGCGCGGGCACAGACGACCAAGCTCGAGTTGAAGAAATACGATCCCGTCGCGCGCAAGCACGTCGTTTTCCGCGAAGCGAAGATCAAGTAGCGCCGCTCGCGGCCGGCCCACTCGCGGCAGACACGCTGGCAGCCGGCTCCGGGCCACCGGACGCTGCCGGCGGTCGATGACATCGGCGATGACTGGAAGCCGCAGTGACCGGCAGCCGCCTCCCGGCGATACCGGCGGCAGCCGGGCCTGCGTCGTGTCTGGTCGGCACGCCGGTGACCGGTCCCCCGCTGTCCCGATCGCCCGCAATGTCGCTTCTCCGGTATCGAGGGCGTCGCGCTTGCCGGCGCGCGCGGGTGACTGTCCGCTGCCGCGGCGCGCGGGTCTTCGCGCACAAGGCGCTCAGGCGGTCGGGGCGGCCGGCCAGGGCTCCCGTGCCAGTTCCACCCGGTTCCGCCCGCTCCGTTTGGCCGCATACAGCGCGCCGTCGGCGGCGGCGAGCAGCCCGTCCGCGCTATCGGCGTCCAGGCCGGAAACCGCAACGCCGATGCTGACCGTGAGGCGCAGCGCGCCGCTGCCCGCGGGCTCGACCAGCGGGGTGGGCATCCCGGCCACCGCATCGCGCAGCCGTTCCGCCGCCTGGCTCGCCTGCTCCTGCCCGGCGCCGGGCATGATGACCACGAACTCCTCGCCGCCGTAGCGGGCCAGGGTATCGAAAGCGCGGATATTGCTGCGCAGGGTCTCGGCCACCACCCGCAACGCCCGGTCGCCGGCGGCGTGGCCATGCGCGTCGTTCACCGCCTTGAAGAAATCGACGTCGATCAGCATCAGCGACAGATGCGGCGGCGGGTCCTGGTCCATCATGCTGCGCAGATGGCGCATCAGGTAGCGGCGATTATAGAGCCCGGTCAGCGGGTCGATCACCGCAAGCTCGATCGCCTCCCCCAGATCGGCGCGCAGCCGGTCCTGATACAGCTTGCGGCGGATCTGATTGCGTGCCCGCACCCGCAGCTCCTGCGGATCGAGCGGCAGCAGCAGCCAGTCGTTGGCGCCGAGCTCGAAGCCCCGATGCAGCCGCTCCCGCTCCCCCACGTCGCCCACCAGCAGCAGCGGCACGTCGTGCGTGATGTCGGCAGCGCGCAGGCCGGAGGCGAGCGCCAGCGGGTCCTCCTCGGTCAGGCCGAGGCTGAGCAGGATCAGGTCGAGCGGGGTGGCAGCCGACAGCGCCATGGCCTCCGCACGGTCGCGGGCCCGCAGCACGACGATGCCGTCCTGGCCCAGCGCGGCGCGGATCGTCTCCGCCTCGGCGTCCCAGTCGTCCACTACCATGGCCCGCGCGCCGGCTACCAAGGGCGGCGGCAGCCGGTCGGCGGCGAGGCCGAGCGCCCGCACCGTCTCGCCCCGCGCGCGCCATTCGTCGAGCAGGCGCTTGAGCCGCACCAGGCTGCGCACCCGGATCATCAAGGTCGCGTATTCGACCGGCTTGCTGAGGAAATCGTCAGCCCCGGCGCCGAGCCCGGCGACCCGCTCCGCCGCCTCCCCGAGCGCCGTCACCATCACCACCGGGATGTGCAGGGTCGCGGGGTCCTCCTTCAGCTTGCGGCAGCATTCGAACCCGTCCATGCCGGGCATCATCACGTCGAGGAGGATGAGGTCGGGCTGCCAGTTCCGCGCCGCGGCAAGCGCCTCGAACCCGTCGCGGGCGCTGGCCACCTGATAGTACTCCGCCGACAGCTTGGCTTCCAGAAGGCGCGTGTTGGCCGGCACATCGTCGACGATAAGGATGCGGGCAGTCATGAACGGCGGCCATCCCCTGCCAGCAGGCGCCGCTCACGCGCCCGGTTGCATCAGTACCGCGGTCCTAACCCCAGCGTGCGGCAGAGCAGACCTATCGCATACTTCGTGGCGAACCGGTTTCGGATTACCGAGTTTTAATCTTCCTGCGGGGTGTTCCCACGGAGAAGCTGGTCTAGGCATGCCGGCCATGGCGAAGCGCGCGCGGGACGGCACCAAGGCTGCGGCCAAGGCCTGGCTGAAGCACGAAACGAGGCTGGGCGGACGAGCGGCACGGCCGGTACTGCTGGCAGGCCTCGCCGGCACCGCCGTCGCCATCGGCCAGGCCTTCTGCATCGCCGCCGCCCTCGGCGCCGCACTCGCCGGCCGCGGCGCGGACGTGCCCGCCATCGCTACCTTCGCCGTGCTGGCGCTGCTTCGCGCCGCCCTCGCCTGTGCCGCCGAGCGCGCCGCCGGCGCCGCCGGCGCCGCCTCCCGCCGCCGGCTGCGCAGCGACGCGCTGACCCGGCTGCTGCACGCCGGCCCGGCGCTGCTGCGCGAGCGCCACTCCGGCGATCTGCCGCCATCGTGGTCGACCGGGTGGAGGCGCTGGACGGGCTCTTTGCGCGCTGGATCCCGGCCTCCGCGCTCGCGCGTCGCCGGGCCGGTACTGGTGCTGCTCGCCGCGCTCTGGGCCGATCCGGTGGCGGCGCTGGTGCTTGGGCTGTGCGGGCTGCTGGTGCCGGTCGGCATGGCGCTCGCGGGCATCGGCGCAGCGGCCGCCTCGCGCCGGCAGTTCCTCGCCATGGCGCGGCTGCAGGCGCGCTTCCTGGACCGGGTGCGCGGCATCGCCACCATCGTGCTGTACGGCCGCGCCGAGGACGAAGCCGCCGCGCTCGCCGCCGCGGCGGACGAATTGCGGCGACGCACCATGCGGGTGCTGCGGGTCGCCTTCCTGTCCTCCGCGGCGCTCGACCTCGCCGCCGCGCTGGCGCTGGTGTTGCTCGCGATCCGCTACGGGCTGGCGATCCTGGCGCACCGGCTGGCGAGCCCGGCGACTGGCGCTGTTCGCGCTGCTGCTGGTGCCGGAGTTCTTCGCCCCGCTGCGCGCCTTCGCCGCCGCCTACCAGGACCGGCTGCACGCCACCGGCGCGGCCGATGCGCTGATCGACCTGCCGCCCGCCCCGGCAACCCACCCCCGCGCGCGAGGTGCGCACCGTCGCCGCCCGCGGCGTCGCGGTGGCGTTCGAGGACGTGCGCCTGACCTGGGACCCGGCGCGCGGCCCGGCGCTGGACGGGCTGAGCTTCCGCGTTCCGGCCGGGGAGACGCTGATCCTCGCCGGCCCCTCCGGGCGCCGGCAAATCGACGCGTGATCGAGATCCTGCTCGGCTTCGTCCGCCCCGACAGCGGCCGGGTGACGCATCAACGGCGCCGACATCGCCGACCTGGTGCCGCAGGCGCTGTCGCGCCTGACCGCCTGGATCGGCCAGCGCCCGGTGCTGTTCGCCGGCACCATCCGCGACAACATCCGCTTCGCCCGCCCCGAGGCCACCGAGGCCGAGATCGACGGATGCCGCCCGCGCCGCCCGCGTCGACCGAGTTCGCCGCCGGCTTGCCGGCCGGCCTCGACACGATCGGTCGGCGAGGGCGGCTACGGCCTGTCCGGCGGCCAGGCGCAGCGCGTCGCGATCGCGCGCGCCTTCCTGAAGAACGCGCCGCTGCTGCTGCTCGACGAGCCGACCGCGCATCTCGACCCCGCCACCGAGGCCGAGGTGCTGGACAGCCTGCGCCGGCTGGCGATCGGCCGCACCGTGATCCTCGCCAGCCATTCCGCCGCCGCGCATGACTTCTCCGGCCGGCGGCTCGACCTGCGCGACGGGCGCGCGGTCGGCACGCCGGCGCGGGCCACCGCATGAGGGACCCCCGGGCATGAAGGACCTCCGGCGCATCCTCGGCCTGTGGCGCAGGCGCGCGGGCTGGCTGGCGGCGGGGGTGGCGCTGTCCCTGATCGCGCTCGCCGCCGGGGTCGGGCTGATGGCGGTGGCCGGGCGGACCATCGCGGCTCGCGGTCGCCGCCGGCGTGCTGGCCGCGCCGCTGGCGCTGCGCGCGCTCGGCGTCGCGCGCGTCGTGCTGCGCTACCTGGAACGGCTGGTGACGCACGAAGCCACGTTCCGCGCGCTCGCCGACCTGCGGGTCTGGTTCTTCCGCGGCCTGGCGCGGCAGCGCCGCCGGCGGACTCGGCTTCCGCCAGGCCGGCGACGTGCTGGCCCGCCTGGTGGGCGACGTGGAGGCGCTGGACGGGCTCTACCCCGCATCATCGTCCCCCTCGCCGGCGCCGTGCTGCTGCTGCCGGCGCTGGTGGTGCTGCTCTGGGGCCTCGGCGCCGGCGCCGCCGTGGCGGTCGGGCTGCTGTTCGCGCTGGCCGCGTTCGTGCTGCCGGCCTTCGCCGCGCGCCGCGCCGCCGCGGCCGGCAGCCGACTGGCGCGCCGCCGCCGCCGGCCTGCGCATCGCCGCGCTGGACGCCTTCACCGGCCTGCGCGAAGTGCGCGCCTTCGCCGCCGAGGGCCGCATGCTCGCCACCGTGCAGGCGCGCGAAGCCACCCTGCTCGCCGCCCAGCACGACCTCACTCGCCATACCGCGCTCGCCGGCGCCGGCGCGCTGCTCTGCGCCCAGGCGGGCATTCTGGTGGCCCTGCTCGCCGCCGGCGGCCATCCCGTGCTCGCGGTCGGCGCGGTGTTCCTCGTGGTGGCGGCGTTCGAGGCGGTGGGCGGCCTGCCCCGCGCCGGCGCGCTCGCCGGCCACGCCGCCGCCGCCGCGCGCCGGGTGCTGGACGCCGCCGAAGCGCCCCCGCCGGTCGCCGAGCCGGCCCAGCCCGCGCCCCTGCCCGCCGGCACCGCCCTGCGCTTCGAAGGCGTGCACTTCCATTGGCGCCCCGACCACCCTGCGGTGTTCGACGGCCTGACCCTGGAAGTCCCGCCTGGCGCCCGCGTGGCGCTGCTCGGTCCGTCCGGCGCGGGCAAATCCACCCTTGCCGCCCTGGCACTGAAACTCGCGGCCCCGCAACAGGGCCGGGTGCTGCTCGGCGGCACCGACCTCGCCGCCTCCCCGCCGCCGCCGTGCGAGCCCGGATCGGCTGGCTCGGCCAGGCCACCCACCTGTTCGACGACACCATCCGCGCACAACCTGCTGCTCGCCCGCCCCGACGCCGACGACGCGGCGCTGTGGGCCGCCCTGGACGCCGCGCAAATCGCCGAGGTGGTCCGTGCCCTGCCCGACGGCCTGGACACTTGGGTCGGCGAAGGCGGCACGCAAATTCTCCGGCGGCCAGGGGCGCCGCCTGGCACTGGCCCGCGCCCTGCTGTCCCCGGCCCCGATCCTGATCCTGGACGAACCCTGCGCCGGCCTGGACGCGGAAACCGAACGCGCCTTCCTCACCACCCTGAACGATACGGCCGACGGCCGCAGCATCATCCTGATCGCCCACCGCCTGACCGGCGTCGAACGCCTCGACCGCATCTGGCGCCTGTCCGCGGGGCACGCGGTGGCGGCGGCATCGTAAGGCAAGCAAGGCCAGGGGGCGCTGCCCCCTGGACCCCCGCCAGGGAACAAGTCCCCTGGACCCCTGTCTTTTTTGGTTCCGATCGGATGGGGGGTGTCTCGGGTCCGGGACGGGCTGCGCGGGGCGAGGCGTGCGGGTGGGACGGGGCGCTTTGGCGCCCTGTCCCACCCGCACGCCTCGCCCCGCGCAGCCCGTCCCGGACCCGAGACACCCCCCATCCGATCGGAACAAATGGATCGGTTCCAAGGGCCGTTGCCCTTGGCGGGGGTCCAGGGGGCAGCGCCCCCTGGCCTTGCTTGCCTTACGCCGCCAGCGCCTCGGTGACCGAGGCGAGGCCGGGCACGCGCTCGGCCGGGCCGAGCACGGCGAGGGTGGGGGTGGCGCGGAAGTGGCGGGCGGCGGCGCGTTCCACGTCGGCGACGGTGACGGCGTTCAGTTTTGCCACCGTTTCCTGGGTCGGGATCACGCGGCCGAACACCTGCAACTGGCGGGCGAGTTGTTCGCAGCGGCTGCCGGTGCTTTCGAGCGACATCAGGAGCGAGGCTTTCACCTGGGCGCGGGCGCGGGCGAGTTCTGCCTCGGTGACGCCGTGCTGGACCTTGCGCAGTTCTTCCAGGGTGACGGGCATGAGCTCGGCGGCTTCGCTTTCGCCGGTGCCGGCATAGATGCCGAACAGGCCGCCGTCCATGAAGGGCGAGGCGAAGGAGTAGACGGAATAGACCAGCCCGCGCTTTTCCCGCACTTCCTGGAACAGGCGCGAGGACATGCCGCCGCCGAGCAGGGTGGAGAGCAGCAGGGTCGGATAGTAGTCGGGCTCGCCGTAGCCGACCGAGGGGAAGCCGAGCACGATGTGCACCTGGTCGAGGTCGCGGGCTTCGCGGAATTCCCCGCCGGCGTAGGTTGCGGCCAGGGCGGCGGGCGGCGGGTCTGCCGGCAGGTCGGCGAAATGGCGCTGCACCAGTTCCACCACGGCGTCGTGGTCGAGCGCGCCGGCGGCGGCCACGACGACGTTGCCGGCGGAATAGTGGCGGCGCATGTAGCCGGTCAGGACGCCGCGGGGCATTTCCCGGATCCCGGTTTCCAGGCCCAGCACCGGGCGGCCGATCGGCTGGGCGGGGTAGGCGGCTTCCTGGAACCGGTCGAAGATGATGTCGTCGGGCGTGTCGTTGGCCTGGCCGATTTCCTGCAGGATCACGCCGCGCTCGCGTTCCAGTTCCTCGGGCTCGAAGGTGGAGTGGGTGAGGATGTCGCCGATGATATCGGCGGCGAGCCCCGTGTCCTCCTTCAGGACCTTGGCGTAGTAGGCGGTCTGTTCGCGCGCTGTGTAGGCGTTCAGGTGGCCGCCGACCGCTTCGATCTCCTCGGCGATGGCGGCGGCGGTGCGCCGTTCGGTGCCTTTGAACGCCATGTGTTCCAGGAAGTGGGACACGCCGTTCTCGGCCGCGCTTTCATGGCGGGAGCCGGCGGCGACATAGGCGCCGAGGGAGACGGTCTCGACCCGTTCCATCCGTTCGGTGACGACGGTAAGGCCGGACGGCAGCCGGGTCAGGCGGACGGCGGGGGCGGGTTCGGTCACGGGCGGGGGGTTCCTTTAGTCTGGCGAAAGACGGAGGCAGGGCGACGCGCGGGCCAGGTCCGGAGTGCGACAAGCGCCCGATATGGGCCCGGCCTGCGGCGCGCGCGAGGGCCGGGCTGCTATTCCGCCGCCGCCGGGCGCTGCGCCTTGAGCCGATCGATCTCGGCCTGCACGGCGGCCTGCGACTGGGCGCGGAACACCTCGCTGTTGTCCCGGGCGAAGGCGTAGCTGTCCTGGCGCCATTCGCGCGAGCCCTGGAACGCCGGCAGGACGTAGCGGGCCATCAGTTCGTAATGGCGCCGGGTTGCCGGCCAGTCGGCCCAGTTGTGCGCGAGTTCCAGGATGGCGCCGAAGCCGCCCGATCCGTCCAGCAGGCGCCGGATATAGGCGATCGCGTCATCGGGGGTGCCGATGCAGGCGGCCTGGTTGTCGAGCAGGTATTCGTAGGCGTCGCCGATGCCGGGCGGCACGATCGGGAAGGTGCCGACGTCGCGGAAATACTGGGCGAATTTCTCGATGCCGAAGGCCACGTTCTCGCGCGCCTGTTCGCGGGTTTCGGCGATGTGGAACAGGCTGACCAGCCGCCAGTTGCGCCGGTCCGGGGTCTTGCCGTGGGCGTGCGCCTGTTCTTCGTACAAGGACCAGTTGCGTGCGTGCTGGGTCATGGCGTCGGGCGAGGTGCCGCCGATCGAGAGCATGCCGATCCCGTGCCGCCCCGCCGCCAGCGCGCCGGTGGGCGAGCGGGACGCGGCGACCGCCATCTCCATCACCGGCTGGCTGTAGCAGGGAAGTTGCAGCCTGGCGTCGGTAAGGTCGTACCAGTCGGTCTTTTCCGTCACCGTCTCCCCGGCCAGCAGACGGACGATGACATCCAGGCTCTGGTTCATCATCGGCCGCTGGTCGGCCGCCTCAACGCCGATCTTCTTGGCGTCGTGCACGAGCGCGCCGGGCCCCATCCCGAACATCGCCCGCCCACGGGTGAGGTGATCGAGCAGGACCATACGGTCGGCCAGGATGAACGGGTTGTGGTACGGCAGCGAGACGACGCCGGTGCCGAGGCGAATGTGGCGGGTGCGCTCGGCGACGGTGGCGATGAATACTTCGGGGGAGGCGATGATTTCGAAGCCGCCGGAATGATGCTCGCCGATCCAGGCCTCGTGGTAGCCGAGCCGGTCGAGGTGCTGGACGAGTTCGAGGTCGCGCTCGATCGCGAGGGTGGGGTTTTCCTCGAGCGCGTGGAAGGGCGCGAGGAAGATGCCGCTGCGCAGGTAGGTCTGGGGCATGGGAGGCGCTTTCGCTGGACACGAAGACGATAGCCACGGCGGGCGGGCGGTCAACCGCGCGGTCTTTCTCCCCCCCTCCCGCAGGGGGAAGGCCTACTTCCCGAACACGAGGTTGGGCAGCCACAGGGTCATCGCCGGCCAGTAGGTGATCAGCCCCAGCACCAGCAGCAGGATCACCAGGAACGGCAGGATGCCGCGGATCACCTCCCCGATCGGCGCGTCGGAGATGGTGGACAGCACGTAGAGGTTCAGGCCCACTGGCGGGTGCACCAGCCCCACTTCCATGTTGTGGGTGAAGATGATACCGAAATGCACCGGATCGATGCCGAGCGGCACCAGCACCGGTGCCAGGATCGGCATCACCAGCAACAAGGTGCTGACCACTTCCAGGAAGCAGCCGATGATCAGCAGCATGATGTTGGTCGCCAGCAGGAATTCCCAGGTGCTGAACCCCTGGTGGGTGGCGAATTGCACGATCTGCGCCGGCACGCCGGAGCCCGTCATCCAGTGGCCGAACACCAGGGCGGTGGCGATGATGAGCATGATGACGCCGGCCGAGGACAGCGCCTCGGCGATCACGTCGAGCGTGCGGGTCCAGCGGAAGCCGCGATAGACGAGCAGGCTCACGATCAGCGCGGTGACCGCGGACATCGCCGCCGATTCCGTCACCGTCATGAAGCCGCCGTAGATGCCGACCAGCACGACGACCGGCACCGCCATCGCCGGCAGCGCCCGCCAGGTCACGCGCAGGCGGGTGCGGAACGGCATCGACGGCTCGGACGGGAAGTTCTTGTGCCGCGCGTACCACAGCACCCAGACGAAGAACGCGCCCGCCTGCAGCAGGCCCGGGATGATGCCCGCGAGGAACAGCCGAGGCACCGATTGTTCCGTCACGATCCCGTACAGGATCAGTGCGAGCGACGGCGGGATGACCACGCCGATCGTGCCCGACGCGCCCAGCACGCCGAGCGCGAAGGAGCGCGGATAGCCGCGCTCGATCATCGCCGGCAGCAGGATGGTCCCCATCGCCAGCGCGGTCGCGACCGAGGAGCCGGAGATCGCGGCGAACAGCGCGCAGGACACCACCGCCACCAGGCCGAGCGAGCCCTTCACCCCGCCCAGCCAGGCGGACGCCAGATCGACCAGCGCCTGCGCCACGCCCCCCCGCCGCATGAAGGCCGCCGCCATGACGAACAGCGGCAGGGACATGAGCGTGCTCGAATTGAGCTGGTCGATCATGTTCTGCGCCAGCCCGATCATCGGCTGGCCCGACACCTGGTACAGCACCGCGGCGCAGGCGCCGAGCACCAGGAAGATCGGCATCCCGGCCGCGAGCAGGCCGAAGAACAGCACCAGGAACCCGATGGTCCACATCCTGCGCGGCGCCTATTCGGTGAAGGTGGCGAGGAGGTCGGGGGGCGCCTCGTGCGCGAGGTTATGGCCCACGGTCATGGTCGCGGGATCGAAGAAAAAGAGATAGCGGACCAGCCGGATGATATAGCGCCCGAACATCAGCGCGCCGCCGGTGGGCAGCGCCATGTAGTAAATCCAGATCGGGAACTGCAGGTCGGACGAGCTGCGCTGATCGAGCAGCAGCGCGGTGCCGACCACCGCCCAGCCGTACCAGATCATGCCGAAAGTGAAGGCCAACGCCACCAGGCAGTTGAACACCTCCACCCAGCGCTGCACCCCGGTCGGCAGCAGGCGCAGCACGAGGTCGGGGCGCACCATGCCGTTGGTACGGACCAACTGGCTGGCGATGATCATGATCGCCCAGACGGCGACATAGACGATCACTTCCTCGGCCCAGTTGATCGCGTTCGCCGGATCGATGTAGCGGCCGAACACCTGCACCGCCGCGATGATCATCGCGAACGCGCCGAGCAGGCCCACCAGAGTGCGTTCGATCCAGTTCCAGACGGAAGCGACGCGGGCAAACGCCCGCGCCGCACCCGATCCGGCAAGCCCGGAGGCTTCAGGCCCCGACATCCGCCATGACCAGCTTCACGAGCTGCGGCGACATATGCGCGTCATGCGCGGCCTTGGCCTGCAACGGCAGCATCTTCTTGCGCACCGCGTCACGCTCCGCCTGCGGGAGGTCGATGAACACGACGCCCTGCTTCGCCAGCGCGAGCCGCCCGTCGTGCTGCGCCTTGGCGGTATTCATCCGGTACGCCGGCAGGTTGTCGGTCCAGAGGCTGGTCACGGTTCCCTGCAGCTTCGGCCCGAGCTTGGCCCAGAATGCCGCGTTCATCAGCGGCACGTAGAGCCCCATGCCCTGGTTGTCCTGCAGCGAATGCCGCAGCCCGGAGTCGAACAGCTTGGAGCTGTTGGCGCTCTCGTTCGTGGTGATGAGCCCGTCGAAATTGCCCTGCGACATCGCGAGCGGCACGTCCGGCCAGGCGGTCACGTTGGCGATGCCGCCGAAGAAGCGGATACGCCAGGAATTGAGCACGCCGCCCGGGCTGCGCAGCTTCATGCCCTTCAGGTCGGCGAGCGATGCGAGCGGCCGCTTGGTCGAGTACCAGTTGTTGAACCCGAGGTCGAACCAGCCGCCGAGCACGTGCAGGTGCAGCTTCTTGGCGATCTCGGCATTGACGAACTTGCCGGCGGCGCCATCGGTCGCCTTGTGCACCAGATCGATCGGCTGGCCGTAGAGGCCCGGGAGCTGGGAGAAATCCGCATCCGGCACGAAGCCGGTGATGGTCCAGGTGCCGGGGCAGGCCATCTCCACCTGGCCCTGGACCATGGCCTTCACCACGTGCAGGTCGGGGAACAGCGCGCCGCTTTCGAACAGCTTGGTCTGGATCTGGCCGTCCGACGCCTTCTCGAGCTTGGCGAGGAAGTCGCGGATGCCGACGTTGCGCGGATGCGACGGCTCGGTATCGAGCGAGCAGCGCAGCACCAGCGGGGCGGCGGCGTCGGCGCGGCCGATGAAGGGCGCGGCGAGCGGCGCGGCCAGGGTGGCGGTGGCCGCTGCGCCGAAGGCACGGCGGGTCAAGGTGATGGACATTCGGACCTCCCGGAACGGTGATCTTGGGCGGCCCGGTTACTGCACGGGGGCGGGAGGGGCGTCAAGCGATCACAGGCGCGTGCGGGCAATCGCGTGAACCGGGGAATTGCCGCGAGCGGCGGCGGCTTCACCTCTCCCGCTTGCGGGAGAGGTCGGTTCGCGCAGCGAACCGGGTGAGGGTGCCGTGCCTCATGCCCTCACCCGCCGTGCTCCGCACGGCGACCTCTCCCGCCAAGCGGGAGAGGTGATGTCGCGGACATTCAAGTGGTTGCCCTGCAGCCGCGAGCCGGGGCGATCGCCGCTCCGGTCCGGCCGCGCTGCGTGCCCGCAGCGGCACGGCCGACCGGGCGGGTCCGCCCGACGGCTATGCTCCGGGCGCGGCGGGGCTCCGGGCGCCGACGCCCAGGGCTCAGGCATGGCGACGCTCAGGCACGGCGACGCTCAGGCGGCGACGCTCGCCATTACCAGCTTTACGAGATGCGGCGACATATGCGCCTCCGCCGCGGCCTTGGCCTGCTGTGGCAACATCTTCCGGCGCACCGCCTCGCGCTCGGCCGGCGAGACATCGGCAAATTGCACACCATGCGCGGTCAAGGCGGCGCGCGCCGTGCGCTGGGTGGCGGCGGTATTCGCGCGATAGGCCGGCAGGTTCTCTGCCCAGAGCGCGCGCACGCTGTGCTGCAGCTTCGGACCGAGCTTGTTCCAGAACGCATGGTTCATCATCGGCGCGTAATAGGAAAACGCCTGCTCGTCCTGGAGCGAATGGCGCATTCCGGAATGGTACAGCTTGGAGCTGCGGGCGCTTTCGTTCGTGGTGATCAGCCCGTCGAAATTCCCTTGCGACATCGCCAGCGGCACGTCGGGCCAGGCGGTCACGTTGGGCAGGCCGCCGAAGAACCGGATGCGCCAGGAATTGAGCACGCCGCCCGGGCTACGCAGCTTCATCCCGCGCAGATCGGCGAGCGACGTCATGGGCTTCTTGGTCGAGAACCAGGCGTTGAACCCCCAGGCCAGCCAGCCGCCCAGGAGCTGGAGCCCCAGCTTGCGGGTCAGTTCGCCGTTGACATAGGTGCCGGGCGCGCCGTCGACCGCCTTGTCCACCTGCGCGCTCGGCACGCCGTAAAGACCCGGCAGTTCGGAGAAATCGGCGTCCGGCACGAAGCCGGTCAGGGTCCAGGTGCCGGGGCAGGCGAGTTCCACCTGGCCTTGGACCAGGGCCTTGACCACGTGCAGGTCGGGGAACAGGGAGCCGCTTTCGAACAGCCTGGTCTGGACCCGGCCGTCGGAGGCGTGCGCGATCTTCGCCAGGAAGTCGCGGAGCGCGATGTTGCGCGGATGCGACGGCGCCGTATCGACCGAGCAGCGCAGCAGCAAGGGGGCGGCAGCTTCGGCGTTGCGGAGGAAGGGGGTGGCGAGGGGGATCGTGAGACCGGCGGTGGCGGCGGCGCCGAAGGCACGGCGGGTCAGGGGGGCGGACATGCTTGGACTTCTCCCGGATGGATTGATTTTTGTTGGGGAGATGTTGACGCACGGGGACGCGGGAGCGTCAAGCGCGGGCGGGGCGGTGGATCGCTGCGGTGTCAACCCAGGGACGATAAGGCGGGGAAGATGGCGGCGGGCGGCGGGGTATGGGGCGGCCGGATCTCGGCGGCGGGCGCTCGGTTCAGGCGCGGTGCAACGCACGCCTAAGCGGCATCCGGCGCAGCGGGCGCGAGATGGCGGATCAGGTAGCGTACCGCTTTGCTGCCGCCGTGGATCGACGCCGTGCCGATTTCCGTGAAACCGAGCGCCGCGTGGAAGGCATCCGAGTCCGGGTTCGGAGGCCGGGAATTCACCTCGCAGGCGATCCGATCATGACCGGCTTGCGCCGCGTGCGCGAACAGATCGCGGTAGAGGCGGCGCGCATGGCCGCGCCCGCGTGCGTGAACCGCAACGACAATGCGATCCACATAGACGAAGCGTCGGAAACGAGCGCGGAACCAGAGGAGTTTGGGCTGTCGGTACTCCGCGTCCTGGTCGAAGGCGATCAGGAAAGCCTCGGCTTGCCCGATCCGGGTCGCGACGAACGCTTGCGCCACCAGATGCCGGAGCCGTTCGGCCGTCAGCGCCGACAGCGCCACCTCGTGCGCGTTGTTGAGATCGAGCAGGGCCACACCGAGCGGGCTCGCGTCGGCCAGGATCTGTCGTCGTGACGGGGACAGGATCGCCGCTCATGTCATTCTCCCGAAGTGGTCGGGCCGACCGCGACCGGTTGCAGGACGATCGGACGCCCGCCCCCATACATGTTGTCGTCGGCCGCGACGAGAGCCACTCTCTCCATCACGGCCGTTCTGCCGTCGCGCTCGAAGGTCGGTATTCTTGTAAGATTTTGGTGTGTCAAGCTATGAGCGCTCGATGTAGGCCCCGTGGCAGCACTTCTCATTTCGTCGACGAAGGGGCGGCCGGAACGCAAAAGCACAGTCCACCACGGAGACACGGAGGCACGGAGAAGGCCGACGCATGCCGTCGATACGGGGGACTCCAGCCGCTTCTCCGTGCCTCCGTGGTGAAACCTTCTTCCTGCCCGCGCCTTGGGCATGCGCGCCCCGGTCGGCAAAATGAGAAGTGGCGGCCCCGTGGGGCATCTGTTGTGGAATTCAAGACTTTCGGAGTTCTCGGAAGGTATGACCAACCGCGCGCGGCGATCTACCGCCGTGCCCCATGAGCAGGCGATGGCTCGTCATGGAGGCCTGAGGAATCTGAAGTAGAAAGCTCCGAATACCAAAACAATACCGATATTCACCGCCAGCCGTTCCCAGAATCGGTTTCTGAAGAACGCGAAATCTACACCGACTATGACGGCTGCCATCGCCGCCGCGTAAAGCACGACAGCTACCTGTCTGCCCATTCCAGCGGGAATTGCCATTTTGAGTGCTCCATCACGTGATCTGCCATCCCAGTAGATTTGCTTCACTCACCCGGCAAGCTTATCGCGTTCAGACGATTTCGCTATGGGTCGATCTTTGGCGGCGGTAGGGCTGATCCGGTCCGAGCCATGCTGGACACGGGCTTCGTCCCGGTTTGCGAAAAGCAAGACTTTCGGGCACTTCGGTTGACCCCATGGTTTCAAGGGGTTACGCTTCCCGCAAGATATGATCGAAAAGAGCCCCCCTTCCCGGCCTCTCGGCTATGCCCGTGTCAGCACCTACGGGCAGACGCTCGACGCGCAGCTTGACCAGCTGCGCGACGCGGGATGCGCCAAGATTTATCGCGAGAAGGCGACCGGCGCGCGTCCCGACCGGCGCGAACTGCTGAAGCTGCTGAAGGCCCTCGACCCCGGCGACGTGGTGACGGTGACGCGGATCGACCGGCTGGCCCGCTCGACCTTCGACCTGTTCGCCATCGTCAAGCAGATCGTGGACGCCGGGGCACAATTCCGCTCGCTGGCCGAGCCGTGGGCCGACACTGCCACCAGCACCGGGCGGCTGATGATCGCCGTCCTCGGTGGGCTGGCGGACGTGGAGCGCGACCTGATCCGCACCCGCACGGCGGAGGGCCGCAGCCGGGCGAAGGCGCGCGGGCAACACATGGGCCGGCCGCTGAAGCACACGCCGCAGCAGCAGAAGGAAGCACGGCGGCGGCGGGCCGAGGGCGCAACGCTCAGGGAACCCGCCAAGAGCTACAACGTGGGCCGCTCGACGATTTCGAGATTATCGGCATGACAGCCGCATACATTCGGGAACTCCTAGGAGTATATCCGGCCATCAAGCAGGTCTGGTTGATCGGATCGCGCGTTGACGATTCTGCTAAACCAACGTCAGATTGGGATTACATTGTCATAGCAGACCAGAGCACGCTCGATGCTTTGTCCGTCGATTCACGTTTCAACAATCCTGCTGTCGATCTGCTTGTAGTTTATGACGGCGATCACTTCCGCGAACCGTGGCCGGACGGAGATAAGGAAAAGCACGGCTCCCTCTCTGGGTGGAAGTGGCGGGTGACTTCAGAATGCACCGCGACCTATAAGGCGACGAAGCCACGCGATGATGACGATTTCTGCTGATCGATCAAACAGGGCCGAGCGAAGCTGATTCACCCTAAGCTGACAAGGTGAGTGTACGACAATCGAGGTTTGCGACATGAGTTATGATGAAGGTGAGCACGTCAAGGAGGTTTTCGCTCACTTTGGGCTTGCCTATTACCTGTCAGGTGTTTTCGAAGCGGGCATTACAAACGCTTTGCTACAACTCGATTTTCTGACCCAACAGAAGGCGGAATTTGTCAAGAAAGAACGCCACCAATTCGATCGAACAAGATTCGAACGCGAGTTCGACGCCTTCATGGAGCGGCACTATGCAAAAACTCTCGGAAATCTTGTCAAGCGTGTCTATGAGCTTGCTGACATGGACGAGTTTTTCAAAGAAGCAATAGCGGCAGCGAAAGAGCAGCGGGATTTCATTGCGCACCATTTTTTTCGAGTGCACGCTGAAGATTTTGCCAGACAGAAAGGCCGTGACAAAATGCTTAAGGACCTGAAAGAGGCGCAGGCAACCTTTGAGGCCATCGACCACAGGATAGAGGCTTACATGAGGCCAGTTATGGAGAAACTCGGAATGAGGCCGGAAATCGTTGACTCCTACATACAGCGTTACATAAAAGCGGCCCACGATGACGGGGAAGAAAGCCCGCCCGTCTAGTAGCTAATTAGATCACCCGTTCGACGTGACGCACCGAGACTTACCATAAAGCACCTTATTCTACACGGAAGCGCAACGCAAAATTCTGTCCGTGCCGGGCTGGAGTACCGGCGTGTCCGGCGACGTCGTCAGCGAAGCGACCCACCGCCGCAAATATCCAACTCCTGGTCGCGCCCAGACGATACCTCCGGACCACGGCCGCGATCAGCCCGGCAGGCCAGGCCGTGACTCGGCGGGATGGACCGCCGCAAGGACGCTCCCAAGCGGTCGCACCGCGTAGCGGTCGGCGCCGAAGCAGCGCCGATCCGTGACCCGGCCCACCCCGCCGCGTCCGACTGAGCTACGGCCGGGACGGAGAAACGGCATCCCGCCGAACCGAGAAACCGCCCCGCACACGCCGCCCTTCCCCACGCCCGATCTGCCCGCACCCGACGGCGCCGCCGCCGACCGCATCGACCCAGCCGCCCCGCCCGATCCCCGGCGCAGCCCCGCACGATCCCCCGCCGGGCCAGCGTGACCGCCCGGGCCGCGGCGCCCTCGGCGCGAAAACCGCTTGACACGGCGGCGGATTCGTGTTCTTGTTTCGTTCATGTCCGCCGCCGCCGCTTCCCCCCCCACCACCAGCGCCTGGGCCCTCGCCGGGCGCTTCGCCCGCTTCATCGGCGGGTTGCGGGAAGCGATGGCGACCGGCGCCGAGCACAACCCGGTCCTGATGGACCTCGCGGCCCGCCTGTGGAACCGCCTCACCGAGGCAGCGGAGCGCTTCGCCGCCATCGCCGCCCATCCGGTGGCGAGGTCCCGCCGCCGCCCCGCCGAACCCGCCCCCATGCCCGCACCCGCCGATGCGCTGCCCGCCGATGCGGCGCCGGCCGATGCGGCACCGACCTGGCCCCCCGCGCCCCGCCGGACCCTGCCCAGAGGTTACGGCTGGCTGGCGCGGATGGCGCCGGAGACGGTGCCGTCCGGCATCGAGTTCGCCTATCTCCTGGCGCAGCCGGAAATGACGGAGCTGCTGGCGACAGCCCCGCGCCTGTGGCGGGTGCTGCGCCCGCTCTGCCGGATGTTCGGCATCACGCCCCCCGAGGCCCCGCCGCCCGCGCCGGACACGCCCCCGCGGCGCGCGCCGGCGGCAGCGCCTGACCCCCACCGCCTGCGCCGGCGGTCCGAAGCCGCGGCGATCCGGGACCACGGTCCGCTCGGCTACCGCCCACCGCTTTTCGGCCGCTAGACTGGGGCCGGCGGTCGCGCGCCGATATTGTTACGATATAACAACATAATCGCCCACCCGACGCCACCCCAGCGCCGGAAGCAGCCCAAGACGGCGCAGGGACCTCAGGGCCCGCGGCAGCAGAACCGAATCGCGCTCCGGGCCGCAGCCGGCGCAACGGCCCAGACGGTGCTACGAAGATACAGCGATCATTCCGGTTCAGACCCTTACGACCTGACTGCCGCCGTTTCGAACATCGGCCGGCATTCACAAACTCTCAGGCTTCGGCCAGTCGATCGAGCGCCTCCCCTGCCAGCACATAGTGCATTTTCGGTGACCCGATGGCCCCGATTCCGTCGTAGAGCGCGCGGGCGACCGTGTTGTCGACGCTGGTCGACCATTCCAGCCGTCGGCAGCCGCGGTCCCGCGCGGCGCGGGCCACCGCCGCCATCAGCCGCTGCGCGATGCCGCGGCGGCGCGCGCCGGAGCCCACGTAGATCTGCTGGATGTAGGTGAACGCGACCACGCCGCCGACCGGGAACAGGGACGCGAAGGTCGCGAACCCGACGAGCGTCTCCGCATCGCAGGCGAGCAGGATGTCCACGGCCCGGGCATGGCCGGGCAATTCCGCTTCCACCTGCGTGCTGGCGGCGATGGTCGCGCCATAGGCGTCCGCCATCTCCCGGAGCATCGCCGCCAGGGCGGGCGCGTCGCTGTCGGCAAAGGGACGGATCGCGATCATCCGGGGTCCTCTTTTCGTCCGCGACCGGGGCGGCGCCCGCCGGTGCCGCGCCTCAGAACCCGAACATGTGGTCGAGCGAGAAGGCGCCCGCCGCGTCCTCCAGCCCGTGATAGCCGAACAGCCGGCAGGTCGGATCGCGCACCAGCACGTAGCCGTGCGTCCCCGCCCGCTCCAGCAGCGCCGCGCCGAACACCGGCTCGGGCCGCACCAGCGCCGAGCCGCCGCAGGCGATCGCCAGCCGCGCCTCCGCGATCGGCGTCCCCGCCGCGTCGTGCAGCGCAAGCACGGTGGCGGACTGCGCCGCCCACGGCGCCGAGGCCGGGTAGATCAGCACGGCGAAGCTGCGCCGCCCGGGCTCGCCCAGGCGCAGGAACAGCCGGGTGGTCAGGCCGGGCGGCGGGCCGGAGTAGGATTGCGGCTCGTCGCGGTAGGTCATCAGCGTGTTGAACATGTGCGCGCCGAAGCTCGACTCCGCGACGTGGCCGCTGGCGCGGTCCTCCCAGCGGAACAGCGCGTGCAGCCAGCCGTCGGCGCCGCCGCCGTCGCGGAAATCGTAGACCAGCTCGGCGTGGCCCGCCCGCAGCTCGGGGATCGTCTCCAGGTCCACCGCCAGCCCGTGGTCGCGCGCCAGCCGGCCGAGGAAGCGCTCCGCGACCTTCCGCCCGTCGGTATCGAACACGTCGAGCCGGATCGGCAGGTCGGCCTGCGTCACCGCCATCGGCGTCGGCTGGACGATGGTGCGGAACGCGTTCGCGTCGAGCACCGGGAACGGCAGCAGGTAGCCGCGGCCCAGCGCCGGCGGGCAGGGCGGGGATGCCGGGGTCGGGGCGCAGGTCGGCGCGCTCCACGTTCACGTGGGCGATGCGGGTGCGCCCGGCGCGGGTCACCTCGTAGCGCGGGCGGACGACGTGGCGGCCGGCGCGCAGCTCGATCTGGGCGGGCCAGCGCAGCTCGGGCAGCAGACGTCGGCGACATCCAGCGCGACGGTGGCGAACGGCCCCACGGCGCGATCGAGTGGCACCGGCCGCTCGGCGCCCATGCGGTCGAGGCTCACCGCGCCGGCGGGGATCGGCATCGCGTGGCTGTTCTGCAGCCACAGCACCACCCGCTCGTCCGCGCGCGGCGCGGGCAGGCCGGCGTAGCGGTCGGACGGCCAGGCGTTGGCGTCGTGGGTGCAGGAGAGGCTGGCCCCGCCGTCGGACGCGTAGGTGTCGAGCGCGTATTTCACCACGTCGTGGCCGGCGGCGCCGATCGCGTGCAGCAGCAACTGGCCGGTGAATTCCGGCAGGCCGAAGCGGGCGCGCACCTCGCGGCTGTCGATGGCGAAGCCGCCGGGCCCGGCCGGCAGTGCCTGCTCCCAGGTCGCCAGCGCGGCGCCGTCGGCGTCGAACAGGCGCAGCCAGAGCCGCATCGGCCCGGCGCCGTAGCCGGCCCAGTAGTTGGCGGACACCAGCCGGGTGGACAGCCCGTCCTGGTCGCGGAAGAAGGCGAAGTTGGTGGCGAAGTTCAGCCGGTCCAGATAGCGGCCGGGGTTGGTCAGCAGCGCCGGCGGCAGGCTTCGCCTCGTCCAGGGTACGCAGGGCGGCGCCGGGCGGCAGCAGGGCGGCGATGCGCGCGGCGATGCGCCCGGCGTCGAAGGCGGCGACCAGCACGCGTGCGCGCCGCGGCGTGCGGCAGGGCGGTCAGCGCGCGGGCGGTGAGGCCGGCGCGGGTGCCGACCGACCGCTGCGATGTCGTGGACATAGAGGACCCGGCCCGGGCAGATCGGGATACAGCGCGAGCAGCGGCTCGGCGATTCCGTCGGGGTCATAGAGCGCGACCGGGCCTTCGAGGCTGCCGAGCAGGCGGCCGATCGCCTCCGCCGCCAGCGGGTGCGCGAGCGCCTTGTAGATGACGTTGCCGCCGGCACGGGCGTCGAAGGTTTCGATCTCTAGCATCATGTCTCCGCGGCGGGGACGCCGGTGCGGCGGAAGTGCCGGCGGGGCCGGATAGGCCAATGCCGGCGGGCGGACAAGGCCGGGAGGCAGTTGCCGGCGCCGGGTGTCGCCCCCCTGAGGACGACTATGCCCTGGGGACGACCACGCGGCGCCGGCATCGTGCGGCGTCAGAACAGCACGCCGGTCTCCACCAGGAAGGTCGCCTGGTTCCGCCCGGTCCCGCCGCTGCCGTAGCCCACCGAGCCCGGGGTGCCGAGAGCGGTCAGGTGGATCACGCCAAGGTTGCCGCGCACGAACAGGTACTTGTACTGCCAGGTCGGCGCGATCGAGATCCCGACCCCCTGCGCGCCCGGATTGAGGAACCAGGTATCCGGCCCGTTGCTGGAGAAATACTGCACCCAGGCGCCGAGCGAATAGGGCGACTTGCCGAACTGGTAGTCGGCGAACAGCGCCGCACCGAAATTGCTGGAAAACCCCGTCATGCTCGCGGACCCCGGCGTCACCAGTGCGGCGTTCGGCTTCGCCCAGACATACTGCACCTCCGGCACCAGGTTCAGGTTGCCCCAGGTGAAACTGTAGTAGGCGCCGATCATCGAGGAGTTGACGTAGTTCGCCCCGTAGGCGCCCACCGTGGACTGGCTGTACGGCAGGCTCGCCGAGCCGTAGATATGCGCGCGCAGCCCGGTCTGCCCGAGGTTGGTGGCGCCGAACACGGTCACCGCGTTGCTGGAGTTGATCGTGTAGGTCGCTGACGCCTGGAGGAAATTCCACACATTGGTATCGAAGCCGTCGCCGAAGGTCAGGTTCGCCGCCACCGGCCCGAAGGTGGCGTTCGCGGTCACCCCGACGTTCTGCGTGTTCTCGACATAGAAGAGGTCGGTCATCAGCAGGTTGCTGTTGTTCCAGTCGAGCGCGGATTCGTAGCCTTCCAGCGAGGGAAGCTGGCCGGCGGAAATGGTGAAATGCGACGACGGCGCCAACGTCAGGTAGCCGGCGTACAGCGGCCCGGTGGAGAGGGTCTGCACCGAGGTCTGGGTGGGCTTGGTCCCCAGGGTCAAGGTGCCGGTCGATCCCGCCTGCACCGTGAACTGCACCAGCCCGGTCGATTTCTGCACCTCGATCAGCCCGTTCAGGAACTCGACCCCGGCGGACCGGTCGGTGCCGAGCAGGCCGGGGCTCGCCCCGCTGCCGGCGCCGGTCAGCGCGGCCGCGTAGCCGTCCGCCCCGCCGCTGAGTTGCAAGGTGCCGAGCGGACCGCCGTCGAACGCGATCGGCGCGGGGGGCGTGAATGCGGACGCCGCCGCGATGATCCCCGGTGCGACGCCGGCGCCGAGCGCGACGCCCGTGCCGAGTGCGATGCGCAGCATTCCGGATTGCCGCCGGATCCTGCCAGTCATGCCCGTTCTCCTTCGTGTGGTTCTGCCACCGCCCGTTCTGCCTGCAACGAGCGCACCGGTCGGCACCGGCATGGCGGTGCGTCATGCCGGGCGGCGGTTGGTCCGATTCTTCCGCGACGCCTTCGCCGCTTGCGGCGCGGCGGCGTCATCCCCGCCGACGGCGGCGCAGGGCGCGCCGATCGAGGAGCAACACTCCATCCTTTGAATCGTATCAGGACACCGGTCGTCACTCCAAGGCCGGGCATCGGCGCCCCGATGGGCGCCGCGCGCCGGCAGGTGCCGACAGTCCAGGTTCCGGCATATAGAAGCCATCTCGGCCGATCTCCGCCGGCATAGTATTTTCCTATAGGACGCCGACAGGCGGGCCGGCTTCGCTCCGGCGGCGGTGGCCGCCGTGCGGGCGGCGACGCACGGTGTCGCTGCTGTCGCGCGCGGGAACCCGTGACCCGCCCTATGGAATTCCTATTCCCCGGCCGCCCGACGGCAATGGAGTCTTTATGCGCGGCGGCCGATCTTCACGCCGTCATGCTGCACAATCCACGGACGCGGACCGATCAGACGGCATCCCGAGCTGCCGGTGGCGCGCCCGGAACCGCGGCGGCGCAGCGCGCAGCATGAGTGTTGCTACCTCGCATCGGACCCCACGCGTCCCGGCGGCTGCACGGGCCGAAGACAACCGCAGCTCCGCCTGATGCGATCACCCGGCGGACGGCGCCGCGCCCAAGCCGCCCGATACACCGTCCTGCATCACTCCAGGAGACCACGTCATGATGCTTCGCCACGCCCATGCCGCCCTTGGCCGCCCACGCAGCCCCGCGGCCGGCATGTCGGGCACCGACCCCGATGCCGCCCTGGTCGCCGTCCTGGGCGACGTGACCGACGAGCACATCCTGATCCTCGGGCATGGCGCGCTCGACGTCATGTGCGCGCTGATCCGCGCCGGCTGCGGCGCCATCACGGAATTGCGGCAGCACGAGAGGCCGGAGCCGCAGATTGCCGACACCGTCATCCTGCCCGGGATCGGCTCGCTCGATGCAGCCGCTACGATCATTGGCCACGCCAGGCGTGCCCTGGTGCCGACCGGCCGCATCCTGGTGCGGATCGTGGCAGATCCGGCCGGGCGGCTCGCGCCGGCGATCGTCCGCACGCTCCGGGTCCACGGGTTTACCGACGTGTGCCAGCATCGGGTCGGCACCGAGGCGCTGCTCTCCGCCGTGCTGCCGATGTTCGGCCCGCTGACGCACGCATAAGCGCGCAAGGAGCATTCCATGGCCCATGTTCTTGCCGGTATCGACGGCTCACTGGTCGCCCTTGCCACTCCGTTCCGCGACGGCGCGGTGGACACGATCGCGCTCGCGCGTCTCTGCGTCCGGCAGATCACCTGCGGCACCGCCGGCCTCGTCGTCTGCGGCAGCACCGGCGAAGCCTCCGCTCTCACCGGCCCCGAGCGGATCCGCGTCCTTCGCACCGTCGTGGAAGCGGCCGCCCGCCGCGTGCCGGTCATTGCCGGCTGCACCGCGACGGCAACCGCCCGCGCGGCAGCCCTTGCCCTCGAGGCGAAGCAAGCCGGCGCCGACGCCCTGCTCTGCGCCGCCCCGCCCTACGCCAGGCCGACGCAGGACGGCATCGTCGCCCACATCCGCGCCGTGGCGCACGCCGCCGACCTGCCCGTCGTGCTCTACGACGTGCCGGGCCGCGTCGGTGTCGCCATCGCCGATGCCACCATCGCACGCCTGTTCGAACAGGAATCGATCGTCGCGCTCAAGGACGCCACCGCCGACCTCGCGCGCCCGCCGCGGCTGCGCGCCCTGTGCGGCGATACGTTCCTGCAACTGACCGGCGACGACGCCACCCAGGCCGCCTACCGCGCCATGGGCGGCCAAGGCTGCATCTCGGTCACCGCCAACGTCGTGCCGGCACTCAGCGCCCTGCTGCATCGCGCCTGGGACAACGGCGACCTGGCCGATTTCAACCGTATCCGCGACTGCCTCGACCCGCTGCACAGCGCCCTGTTCGCGGAAAGCAACCCCATCCCCCTGAAAGCGGCACTCGCAGAACTGGGCCTCTGCACGGACACCGTGCGCCTGCCGCTCACCCGCGCAACATCAGCCACCGCAGACCGCCTGCGAAACGTGCTGGCCACCCTGATGCCGATCGAGACCGCCGCCGTCCCGCGACCGCGCTACCGGCTGGTGGGGTGATACCAACGGGGTCGAGGCTCGACCCTTCGAAAGCAAGGCCAGGGGGTGCTGCCCCCTGGACCCCCGCCAGGGAACTCGTCCCCTGGACCCCGTTCTTTTGGGTTCCGTGCGTGTGGGGGGTGTCTCGGGTCCGGGAGGGGGCTGCGCGGGGCGGGCTGCGGGGTCAGGGACAGGGCGCAGTCGCGCCCTGTCCCTGACCCCGCAGCCCGCCCCGCGCAGCCCCCTCCCGGACCCGAGACACCCCCCACACGCACGGAACCAATGGATCGGTTCCAAGGGCCGTTGCCCTTGGCGGGGTCCAGGGGCAGAGCCCCTGGCCTTGCTATCAAAGCTCCAAGCCTCGGCCCGATCGGTTCACAGCCCCAGCCGCTGCCGGACCTCGGCGCCGGCGGCTGGTGTGTCGTCGAGGGGGCTGGTGGGCCACAGGTCCAGCCGCCCGGTGAAGCGGCGCACCCGGCCATCGGCCAGCAGATCTTCGGTGAACTGGCCGATCCGGCGTGATCGGCCGGGCAGCTCTGCCAGCAGCACGGGGGCGTGGGTGGCGACGGCTTCGGAGACCATGGAGACGCTGTCTTCGGTTGCGACCACGACGTCGGCCAGCGCCAGCATGCCGAAATAGGGGTTTTCCCCGCTGCCGTTCCAGACGAAGGCACCGCGCGGGGCGAGCGCTTCCGTCAGCGCGCGGGTGACGTCCGGGTCGGTGCGACGGGAGGGGGTGAGCATCAGGCCCACGTGGTCGCGGTCCATCATCCCGGCCAGTTGGGCTGCCAGGCGTTGCCCTGTCGGCGCGTCCAGGCGGTGCCGACCGTTGCTGCCGCCGACCAGGACGGCGACGAGCGGGCGGGGCAATGCTGCGAAGGTGCTGCGCCAGGCGTCGCCCGCTGCGGCCAGGCGTGCCTGGGTGACCCGGTGCAGCGCGGTGCGGGTGACGATCACGTTGGGCCCGGTCAGGCGGTCGTGGCGGTTCACAACCACCACGTCGAAGCGGCGCGGGTCCATGCGCGGGTGCTGCACCTGCACGATGCGGACCCGATCCGAGCGTGCCGTGCGGGTGCGCAGGGCCGCGCCCACCGCCGCGCCCATCCCGCCGCAGGCGATTGCCAGTGTCGGGTAGGGGGGGGCGATGGTGGCGGCCACGGGGGCGAGCGGGTTCGGCCAGAACCGTGCCGACAGCAGGTGCCAGGGCGGGCGCGGGACCAGTTCGTGCAGCTCCGGGGCGAGGCCGGCGGCTTCCGCGAGGCCCAATCCCTGCGCCTGCAAGCCGGCGTAGCTTTCGCTGAGCAGCCAGCAGCGCGGGTCGCTCACTGCCCCCGGAAGCGGGGCGCCCGCTTTTCCTTGTAGGCGCGGATACCCTCCTGCATGTCCTCGCTGGAGCGGACGCGGGCAATGGCGCGGCTGGTGGCGACCAGGCGTTCCACGGGGCCGACCGGGACGATCTCGCCGACCAGGCGCTTCAGGGTGCCGAGCACGAGCGGCGCCTGTTCCAGCAGGGTCTCCGCCATGACGATCGCTTCCGCCTCGTGCTCGCCAGGCGGCGTCACCCGGTTGACGAAGCCCACGTCGTAGGCGCGCTGGGCGGGGATTTTCGCGCCCAGCAGCATCATCTCCATCGCCAGGTGGTGCGGCATGCGGGTGACGAGGGAGGAGATCATGCCGCCGGTGGTGCCGAGCTTCGCCTCCGGATAGTAGAACATTGTGGTTTCGGAGGCGACCAGAAGGTCGCACATCATCACCAGCACGACGCCGCCGCCCACGCACCAGCCGGAGGTGGCGGCGATGATCGGTTTCTCGGTGGCGAAGCCGACGCCCGGGATGCAGCGCCACAGTTCCGGCAGGTCGGAGACGTCCGCCCCGGCGGTGAAGGCGCGTTCCCCGGCGGCCGAGATCACCGCGACCCGCTGGTCGGAGGCATCGAACGCCTCGAACGCGCTTTGCAGGTCGCGCGCGACGGCGGCGGAGATCGCGTTCAGCCGGTCGGGGCGGTTGATGCGGATGATCGAGATGGGGCCGCGTTGCTCGACCGTGACGACGTCCATGTCAGGCTTCTCCCAGGAAGGCTTTCATCTGCGCGGCGACGAACTCGGCGGTCGCGGCGAGCCCGGCTTGCACCGGGATCGGGCCGGAGGCAACCCGTGCGGCGTGCCGTGCCGGGTCCGCGCCCAGGGTGGGCAGGTGCGCCGCCGCGGCGCCGAGGCTCGCTTGCAGGTCGTTGGCCGGCAGCGCCTTGATCGCCGCGACCGCGATCGGCGCCGGTGGGGCCAGCGGCAGGGGGTCGATGCGCGCGGGTCCGTCGTTGTCGGGCTGGTCGGTCAGCAGGCCGAGCAGGTGCGGCGCGGCGGCGTCGCGCGCGGTGAGCGGGCCGATGTTCCAGAGCGCGCGCAGGGTGGCGATGATGGTCGTGTGGTCGAACGGCACCGGCCCGGATGCGCGCAGGACCGAGCCGGGCCGCACGTTGGGCGAGACGATCACCGCCGGCACTCGCACGCCGAAACGGTCGAAGCGGAATCCGTCCGGATAGGGCCCGCCGGGCGGCGTGGCGTCGGGCGGGGGCACGTGGTCGGCGCAGCCGCCATGCTCGTCGTAGGTGACGATCAGCAGGGTCCGGTGCCAGGCCGGGCCGGCGCGCAGCGCATTGTAGACCGCGGCGATGAGGTGTTCGCCGTCGGTCACGTTGTGCGGCGGGTGCTGGTCGTTGGGCAGCAGGCCGGCGACGGCGTCGGTGAAGTAGCGCGGCTCGATGAAGCTGTAGGCGGGCAGAGTGCCGGCGGCGGCATCGGCGGCGAAATCGTCGAACCGGCGGAAATGCAGCGGCACGTCGAACCAGAGCGGCGACAGGGTGATCGCCTGCGGGATGTCGTGGAAATAGAGCCGCCAGTCGCGGCCGGCCTCCGACAGCCGGTTGAACACGGTCGGCATGGCGAAGGGCAGCCGCGCCGGCGCGTTGTTCACGAACCCGCCGGCGGTGCCGCAATGGGTGAAGAACCGGTTGGGCCAGGTCTGGCACGGGGCGGAGGCGAACCAGCGGTCGCTGACCCCGAATGCGGTCGCGAGCCGGCTCAGCACCGGCACCTGGGCGGGGGTGAAATAATGCATCGGCGCGCGCTTGTCGTAGGGCTTCGCGGCCGGCGGCTGGCGCATGTAGTTGTCGACGAACCCGTCCATCGGCGAATCGAGGAACAGGCCGTGCGTCTGCACCTTGATGTCGGCGAACAGCTCCCCCGGATCGGGGTCGGGGATGGTGGCGGTGGCCGGCGTCATGCCGGGATCGTTCCAGGCCGGCACGGTCTGCGCGGGGTTGGGCGGATCGTGCCAGGTGTTGGCCCAGCCGTCGGGCAGGCCGTCGAAGCCGGATCCGGGGGGGCGCAGCTTGCCGAGCATGCTGTCGAACGAGCGGTTCTCCAGCATCAGGACGACGACGTGGCGGATGTCCATGGCGGTCTCCACGATTGTGGCGGCGCACGGCCGCCCCGGGTCGGTTGCCGGGGGTCGATTGCCGGGGGTCGATTGCCAGCGACGCTCCGGGACCCGGTGGCCGGCCTGCGGGCGGCCGGGCCGCGCCGCCAGCCTGCCCGTCCGGCTGGCCGGAGACAACGCTGCGCTGCGTCCGGGGCCAGAGCAATCGGGCGAACCTCCGGCGTGTCACCTCTCCCGCGCTGCGGGAGAGGCGAAGCCGCCGCCGTTCGGGCCTTCCGGACCTCCGGTGTCACCATCACGCTGAAAAAACGATCCTTGCGGCAAGAAAATAGGCACCGCCGGCTGGCGCCGTCCGGCCCCACCCGATAAGGTTCATCGACCCCCGGGCCGTCGCGCGGCTTCGGGCGCCAGAAGGGGGTGCCGCGCGTCGCCATGCAGGAACGGGAGATCCACTCCGCCCTTCACGAGGCCCGGATCGCGGCGCGCTACCAGCCGATCGTTCGGCTGGCCGATCGCACCGCCGTGGCGCTGGAAGCGCTCGCCCGGCTGTGCCATCCGGTGCACGGGCTGGTCCCGGCCGGGCGCTTCGTGCCGCAGATCGAGCTCGCCGGCCTGTCGCGCCAGCTCACCGACCAGGTGGCGGCGTTGATCTTCGACGATCTCGCCGGCGCCGACCCGGCGATCCTGGACCTGGCGGTCGGGATCAACATCCCGCTCGATCTGCTGCTGCTGCCCTGCACGCTCGATCGGCTGGAAGCCGGGCGCGACGCCGCCGGGGTGGCCGCCGAGCGGCTGGTGATCGAGCTCACCGAAAGCCAGCCGGTGGAGGACGCCGCCGCCCTCGGCCGCACCCTGGAACGGGTGCGCCGGGCCGGCTACGGCGTCGTCATCGACGACGTCGGCCCGGCCATGACCTATGTGCACGCGCTGCTCGACCTGCCCTTCACCGGCCTCAAGCTCGACGCCGGGCTGGTCCGCGCCTGCGGCCAGGATACGGCCTTGTGCGGTTTCGCCGGCGACATGGTTGCCGCCGGCCGGCGCCGCGGCCTGGTCGTGACGGCCGAAGGGGTCGAGGACCCGGCGGCGTGGGAGCGGATGCGCGGCCTCGGTGCCGACCTGGTCCAGGGGTATCTCGTGGGGCACGCCATGACGCCCGCCGCGCTGCCCGCGTGGCGGGCGGAGTGGGATCGCCCGTCGGCCCGGTCCGCGGCAGGCTGACCCGGGGGGCCGGACCGGGGCAGGCGCGGGGCGCGCCGCTACAGGTTGACCGGCGCGCCGGTCCACACGGCGCGATAGAGCGCCACGATCTCCGCCTCGTCCGGCACCCGCGGGTTGTTGGCCGGGCTGCCGGAGGCCAGCGCCTGCTCGGCCATCAGATCCATCTTGCCGTTCCAGGCGGCCTCCGTCGATGCCGAATGCGGCCGGGGTGGGCACCGCCAGCTCCCGGTTCATGCGCCGCAGCCCGGCGACCAGCTTTGCCCCGGCGGTGTCGTCGGCATCCGTGGCGGCGGCGAAGCCGATGCGGCGCGCGGCCTCGGCGTAGCGGGCGGGCGCGCCGGGCAGGGAGAAGCGCGGTGACCGCGGGCAGCAGCATGGCGTTGGACAGGCCGTGCGGCACATGGAAATGCGCCCCGATCGGCCGCGACATGCCGTGCACCAGCGCCACCGAGGCGTTGGAGAACGCCAGCCCCGCCTGGGTCGCGCCGAGCATCATCCCCTCGCGCGCCGCGGCGTTGCGCGGTTCGTGGTAGGCGGTGCGGAGATGCTGCGCCGATCAGCGCCATCGCGGACAGGGCGAAGGCGTCGGAGAACGGGTTGGCGCGCTTGGAGACATAGGCTTCCAGCGCGTGCGTCAGGCTGTCGATGCCGGTATCGGCGGTGGTGCGCGGGGGCACCGTGTAGGTGAGCTCGTAATCGACGATGGCGGCCAGCGGCAGGGCGCCGAGGCCGGCGATCAGCATCTTCTCGTCGCGTTCGGTGTCGGTGATGACGGT
Source organism: uncultured Pseudomonadota bacterium (assembly GCA_963832525.1). GTDB lineage: Bacteria > Pseudomonadota > Alphaproteobacteria > Acetobacterales > Acetobacteraceae > JAJZVS01. Next base: position 1,500,743 of record CAWHUC010000004.1, on the reverse strand, counting down.
GAAGCGGGTGCACTCGCTGCCGGTGCCGGCGGTGGTGGGGATGGCGATGATGGGGACGGCGCCACGGTCGGCCTGGGCGGGGGCCTTGTAGTCGCGCATTTTCCCCCCGCCGGCGGCGAGGATCGCCATCGCCTTGGCGGTGTCGATCGGGGAGCCGCCGCCGAAGCCGATCAGGCAGTCGTAGGGGGCGCGGGCCATGGCGGCGACGCCGGCTTCTACGACCGTGTCGGTGGGGTCGGAGACGGTGTCGGCGAAGATTTCGGGGTGGAGGCCGGCTGCGGTGAGGGGGTCCAGGGCGCGGGCGATGAGGTTGGTGGCGACCATCACCGGGTCGGAGACGATCAGGGGGCGGGAGAGGCCGAACTTGGCGAGGACCTCGGGGAGCTGGCGGACCGCGCCGGGGGCGATGAGCAGGTGGCGCGGGGCGGAGAAGGTGGCGGTGACGGGCATGGCGGGTCCTCCCTGCGGGTGGGGGGAGCATAGGGGGTGGGGGCGGGGGGAGCGAGGGGTGGCGGCGGCGGTCGGTGGCGGTTCAGGAACCAGACATGCCGATTCTAAACGCCACGGCACCGCCTTGCAGCCCGCCATCAGCGCCCCGAAGAAAGATTTTCAGGCTCTGAGATCCCCGCGCCGTCTTGGGCTGCTTCCGGCGCCGGGGTGGCGTCGGGTGGCAGTTATGTTGTTATACCGTAACCATATCGGCGTGCGACCGCCGGATCCGGCCTAGTGGCCGAAAAGCGGCGGGCGGTACCCGAGCGGACCGTGGTCCCGGATCGCCGCGGCTTCGGACCGTCGGCGCGGGCGGTGGGGGTCAGGCGCTGCCGCCGGCGCGCGCCGCGGGGGCGTGTCCGGCGCGGGCAGTGGGGCCTCGGGGGGCGTGATGCCGAACATCCGGCAGAGCGGGCGCAGCACCCGCCACAGGCGCGGGGCTGTCGCCAGCAGTTCCGTCATTTCCGGCTGCGCCAGGAGATAGGCGAACTCGATGCCGGACGGCACCGTCTCCGGTGCCATCCGCGCCAGCCAGCCGTAGCTTCTGGGCAGGGTCCGGCGGGGCGGGGGGGGCCAGACCGGCGGCGCAATGGCCGGCGCCGCATCGGCGGGCATGGGGGCGGGTTCGACGGGGCGGCGGCGGGACCTTGCCACCGGATGGGCGGCGATGGCGGCGAAGCGCTCCGCCGCCTCGGTGAGGCGGTTCCACAGGCGGGCCGCGAGGTCCATCAGGACCGGGTTGTGCTCGGCGCCGGCCGCCATCGCTTCCCGCAGCCCGCCGATGAAGCGGGCGAAGCGCCCGGCGAGGGCCCAGGCGCTGGTGGTGGGGGGGGAAGCGGCGGCGGCGGACATGAACGAAACAAGAACACGAATCCGCCGCCGTGTCAAGCGGTTTTCGCGCCGAGGGCGCCGCGGCCCGGGCGGTCATGCTGGCCCGGCGGCGGATCGTGCGGGGCTGCGCCGGGGATCGGGCGGGGCGGCTGGGTCGATGCGGTCGGCGGCGGCGCCGTCGGGTGCGGGCAGATCGGGCGTGGGGAAGGGCGGCGTGTGCGGGGCGGTTTCTCGGTTCGGCGGGATGCCGTTTCTCCGTCCCGGCCGTAGCTCAGTCGGACGCGGCGGGGTGGGCCGGGTCACGGATCGGCGCTGCTTCGGCGCCGACCGCTACGCGGTGCGACCGCTTGGGAGCGTCCTTGCGGCGGTCCATCCCGCCGAGTCACGGCCTGGCCTGCCGGGCTGATCGCGGCCGCGGTCCGGAGGTATCGTCTGGGCGCGACCAGGAGTTGGATATTTGCGGCGGTGGGTCGCTTCGCTGACGACGTCGCCGGACACGCCGGTACTCCAGCCCGGCACGGACAGAATTTTGCGTTGCGCTTCCGTGTAGAATGATGCGCTATATGGTAAGTTGCGGATCGGACTCCTTATCTTATGACAGATCAAAATATCTCCACGCCAAATGGCTGCACAACCCCCCAAGGTCGGGAAACAATGAAGCGCGGTTTACACCGCATCCGTTCAACTCTTTTTTTATCGCCGTGCAGTCGTCTGGTTCGATTACGAATTTGATGAGCCTTCCCCGATATGCCTTGTTCCGGTCTAAGGGAAGGAAATCACGTGCCCTTGACCGAAACTGATGCACGGTAAACAACCCTCCTTGCACGGAAATTCTGGGGGTGATTGCCATGGGTCTGTAAATTCTGGTTTTCTTGTTATCTACGGGCGCCACCCCTCCGTCTTCCCTTTGTTCGTCAGTAATAAAGTCTGCCACGTTGGTTTTCAGGAGCCAAACAACTGCATTCCGCGGCTTACCTGTTTGGTCTTTGCCCTCGCCCTCCACGGCAAACCATACTGAAGCCAGGGCACCATAAGTCCAATCAAGAAACCGCGTGGGAAGTCCATGGTGTTGGGCAAGCGCAACCAAGTCCCATTCGGATTCTGGGGCCAAATCGGTAAGGCCCACATAGAGGCGCTTAAATTCGTGCAACATCAGTTGTTCACGGTTTGGCAGATCACTGTGCAACGGTGGTCTTCCCAACTTTGGCAGAAGCGGCTTATCCATATTTTGGCCTCTGAATATGAAATCCGCCTTATTGCCCGCTGCCTCCTCAGACCTTTTTATAGACTCCACATGGCCCAACAAGTGTGAAGATTCTTTATCGGATGTGATGGTATCGCTGACTTGGCCATGTTGTCCCCCTTTATCTGAGCCTCGAAATCGTTGCCACGCTGACATTGTAGGTGCGGGCGATCTCGGTCAACAGTTCGCCGCTCTCCCGCCGGGCAAGTGCTTCCTTCCTCTGGTGCGCGGTCATCTTGAACGGTCGCCCCAGACTTTTGCCGTTCGCCTTCGCTCGCGTACGGCCTTCGCCTGTGCGGGCGCGGATAAGCTCCCTCTCGAACTCCGCCAGCCCGCCGAGTACAGTCACCATCAGGCGGCCGTGTGCCGTAGTGGTGTCCGCCCAGGCGTCGCCCAGAGACCGGAAACCGGCCTTGCGGTCGGTGATCGTGGCGAGGGTGTTCAACAGGTCGCGGGTCGAGCGGGCCAGGCGGTCGAGCCTGGTCATCATCAGCACGTCGCCGGCGTCGAGCTGGTCGAGCGCGCGGCGTAGCTGGCTGCGGTCGGTCTTGGCTCCGCTCGCTGCCTCGCGGAAGACTTTCTTGCATCCGGCGCGGGTAAGCTGGCGCACCTGAGCGTCCACGCTCTGCCCGTCCGTCGAGACTCGTGCATACCCGTAGATCATGGGGGCCGGCATGCACCGGAAATCTGCACCAGAAAAGCCCTTTGATTTCAGGGGCCTGGTTTTGCTGTGAAAATTTTAATTTATGCAACGCGCTGACCGGCATCGCATACCAGCCGGGCGCCTCACCGTCAGTCAAGCTGCCAAAGGGTATCGAAATTCAGTATTGGCTGCTCAAAACGCACCCCCAGCGTCGTGAATTCCGCCGCGAGCGCGAGCATGGGCGAGAATGCCGCCATTTGGTTCGCGTCAGCGGTCGTCTCCCAAACACTGACGTTGTGTATCGCGTGATTGGTGCGGTCGATACCGACATAATAGGCGAGGTTACCTTTCATGGCGCGAATGCCGCTCTCAAGACTTTCCTTGCTGCTTCGCAATCTGGCTTCCACGACGGCAGTCTGTGCGGGATCGAGCTTCCCGATTGAGATACGAATAACTGGTGCGTCCATTGGCTGCTGCCTCCGCCGTCCGAGCCAGCGTGCCATCGTCCGCTATCGAAAGCAAGCGGACTGGTGATCTATCTGTGCGGCTGCCTGGCGACGAAGCCACTCTTCCCGACGGTTGATGTCTTTTGACCCAGACGACGAAACTTGCTCGAAATAGCGCCTGCGACCGGACTGCATAACTCCGGTGCATGTCTGGGTAGAAAATTGAAGAAGACGCAGTCAAGGACATTGAATTTATCTGTTCCACAATTCTTGACTTTCACACCGTCCTGCGGTGGCGCGCGACTCCATCTGGTCGCACTGCGGGGCGGCCGTCTGTGTGGACCCAGCCCGGACACGAGAACGCCGCACACGGGTTGGGTTCCCACGGCGGCCGCTATCGCATCAATACAATTGGCAGGGAGCAGGATTCGAAGCCGCGGCCTGCGAGAATGAGACAGGAAACCGTAGGGCAAAGACTTCGTGCGTCCGACAAATCCCACGCAGGAAGGGGTCTCCCGCCATGACCCGGAGCAGGATGCTCCACAGCCGCCCCTCAGCTCAGGATTGCGCGTCCGGCGACAGCACCATGCACGCCGCATGGTGCTGCGAAAGCTGCGTGCAGGCGCGCACCGCGGCTTCGCGCGACAGCCCGCCCAGCCGGGCGCGCCACAGCACGGCGTGGCCGTGCCGCACCGCCTCCACCAGCGGACGCGCGCCGCCCAGCACCGCGCGAGCCTGCGCCTGCGCCAGGCCGGCGGCGTGATGCGCCTGGGCGGGATCGTTGAACGCGCCCACCTGCACGGCCCAGCCACCCGCGAGCCCGAAGGAGCGCGGCGGCGGCGGCGGCTCGGCGAAGGCCGTCGGCACCAGGCGGAAGCCCATCCGCGGCGGTTGCGGCGGCGGCGGCAAGCGACGCGGCGGAGCCAGGTAGGCCACCTGCTCGCGCGGCGGGGCCACCACGCGCGCTAGCGGCGCCGCCTCGGCCATCCGCACCGGCGGCTGGTAGGGCGCCGGCTCGCGCGGCTGATACGGTGCCGACACGGGCGCCGACGGCGGCACCCAGCGGCTCGCGACCTGCACCCGCGCGTAGCCGCCCGGGCCGTAGCGCAGGCCGGGCGGGATATCCATCGGCAGTTGGTTCATGGCGTAGGCGGCCGCCGGCGACGGACGCTGCGGAGAGGCGCCGGCGATCGCGGGCGCGATCATCGCGACGTAGCGGCGGGTCTCGTTCGGCAACGGCCGCTCGTCGGCGAGGTAATCGTCGAGCCGCCGCGGACCGGCATTATAGGCGGCCAGGAAGCCGGGGAAGCCGTAGATGTCGTACATCTCGCGCAGATAGGCCGCGCCGGCCATGATATTGTCGCGCGGGTTGTACGGATCGCCGCCGAGCCCGTATTCCTGGCGCAGATCCTGATACGTCTCCGGCATGACCTGCATCAGCCCCATCGCGCCCACGGGCGAGGTGGTGAGCTGTCCGTCCATGTATTCGTGCCCGCCCGATTCCACGTGCATGACGGCGCGGATCCAGCGCGCCGGCACGTCGAACCGGGTCGAGGCCTGGCGGATGTAGGGCCCCCAGGGATCGCCGGGCGGACCGGGCGGGGCGTAGTCGCCATGCGCCATCTCGGCGTAGCGCGCGGCCTGTTCGCGCGCGCCGAGCTGCGGCCCCTGGCTGGCGCAGGCGGACAGCGCCGCCACGGCGGCGAGGCAGCCGAGGGCACGCAGCCACGTTCGCGGGGCCCCGGCCGGCGCCGCGGACGCAGCACGAGACGCGAGCCTGGAACGGACAGGGCGGGTGATCGGCAACGGAACCTCCGTCGTGGCACGGCCGGAAACAGCCGGAGGGCACGGCGGCCGGGCGGCCGTCGCTCAGGCGGGCGGTCAGGACTCTGCCATAACCCCTTATCGTGGAACGGAGTTCACCGCAAGAATATCTCGCATCCGCGGCGGGGGGCGGCGATCACGCTTGCCTCGCCAGTGACAGCCGGCAAGGATGGGCGCCGCGGCGGCGAGGAAGGCACATGCGCGAGCGGCATCGGATGCGGGCGGCGCCGATCTGCCTGGCCCTCGGCCTGGGGTGGAGCCTGGGTCTGAGCCTGGCCGGTTGCGCGGTGCGCCCCGGGCCCGGTGCCGCCCCGGCCATGCCGATACCGGCGGCCCGGCTCACGCCCGAGCGGTCCGAGGCGCAGGTCGGGGTGATCGTGGCGCTGCGCCGCGTGCCCGCGCGCACGCTCGGCATGGACCCGGCGGCGTTTCGCGAGGATGGGGCCGCACCGCCCGCCGGACCGGAGACGGATTATACGGAGATCGTGATTCGCGAGCGCGACGGACGCACCCGCGTGATGGTGCAGCCGCTCGAAGCCGGCCTCGCGCCGGGGCGCCGGGTGCGCCTGGTGCACGCGGCGCAACTCGCGGTCCTGATGCCCGACGCGCGCTAGCACACGAGATTTCATTCGCAAAAAACGAAACGACCGCGCGCCCTACGCCACCAACGGCGTCCCGGTCGCCGCCCGCACCGCGTCCATCCCCACGCCCGGGGCCAGTTCGCGCACGCGGAACCCCTCCCCGGCCGGTTCGAACAGCCCGAGGTCGGTCGCCACCAGCTTCACCACCCCGCGCGCCGTCACCGGCAGCGCGCAGGCCTGAACGAGCCGCGGCGCGCCGCTGCGCGTGACATGCTCCATGATGAGGAACACCCGCTGCGCGCAGGCGGCAAGGTCCATCGCGCCGCCGATGCCGCCGCCCTTGCCGCGGCCGATCCGCCAGTTGGCGAAATCGCCGTTCGCCGCTACTTCGTAAGCGCCCATCACGGTGACATCGATCCGGCCGCTGCGGATGATGGCGAAACTGTCGGCGTGGTGCACCACCGCCGCCCCCGGCCGCAGGGTCACGTTCTGGCCGCCGGCGTTGACGAGGTTCAGGTCCTCCTCGCCCGGCGCGGCGATCGCGCCGTAGCCGATCACGCCGTTCTCGGAATGATAGACGATGCGCCGGTCGCCGATATCGGTATTGGAACACAGGGTCGGCAGCCCGACGCCGAGGTTGACGATCCAGCCGTCGCGGAATTCGGCGGCGATACGATCGGCCATCTGCTGGCGGGTGAAGCCTTTGGCGGTATCGCTCATGGGCGCACGCGCTCCTGGCGCTTCTGCGGCCACAACCCGGCGGGCGGCGGCGGGATTTCCACCAGGCGGTGGATGAAGATGCCCGGGGCGTGGACGGCATCGGGATCGATCGCGCCCTCCGGCAGGATCGTCTCCTCCACCTCGGCGATCGCGATGCGCGCCGCCGTTGCCATCACCGGGTTGAAATTGCGCTGCGAACGATGGAACAGGAGGTTGCCGAACGCGTCCGCGCGGCGGGCGCGCAGGAAGGCGTAATCGACCGGCAGCGCGTATTCCAGGAGGTACTCGCGCCCGCCGATGATCCGCGTCTCGCGCCCTTCCGCGAGCTCGGTGCCGACCGCGGTCGGCGTGTAGAAGGCGGGGATGCCGGCGCCGGCGGCGCGCAGGCGTTCGGCGAGCGTGCCTTGGGGGACCAGTTCGGCCTCCACCTCCCCGGCCTCGTAATATTTCGTGAACGGCAGCACGTCGGAGGCGCGGGTCGCAGCGGTGAAGGCGCAGATCACTTTGCGCACCTGGCCGCGCTCCACCAGCATGCCGATGTCGGGCATGCGCGGCTGCTGCGCGCCGCCGGTGGTGTTGGCGATCAGGGTCAGGCCGCGCGCGCCGTGTTCGGCGAGTGCCGCGATCAGGTTGAACGGCGTGCCGGGCATGGCGAAGCCGCCGAAGGCGATGGTGGCGCCGTCGGGGATGTCGGCCACGGCGGCGGCGAAGCTCGGGAAATGCTTACCTGGCATCGTGCGGATGGGCCTTCGGTGCGAAACAACGGAGCCCGGGATCAGCCGGCAGGCCGCGGCCGGTGTCAAGCGCGGCGGCCGGCGCGTTCCTGCCAAATGCGATTGCCCTGGCCGGCGCCGCCGCCCTCCCGGCGCGGATGCAGGCACGCCCTGCCGCATCGCGGCAAGGTTACGATACGTGATCGTTACAGTCCCGTCGCCGCAATCACCGCGCGAAATCGGGGTCTTCGCGCAGCAGCACCCGCTTGATGCTTTCCAGATGCAGCCGCGCGCTGTCGCGGTCGCCCGCGCGCATCTGCGCCGCCGTGCGCGCCGCGACCTCGGGCGCCACCGGCACCAGCGGGCGCCCCGTGCTCAGCGCCTTGACCTGCACCTCCGCCGCGCGTTCCAGGTAGTAGAGATCGTCCCACGCCTCGGCGATCGTGGCCCCGACCGTCAGCACGCCGTGGTTGCGCAGGAACACGACATCGGCCTCCCCGAGCGTCGCCGCGATGCGGTCGCCCTCGCCGGCGTCGAGCGCGAGCCCGTTATAGGCATCGTCCACCGCCGTGCGGCCGTAGAATTTCAGCGCCGTCTGGCCCGCCCAGGCGAGCGGCGCGCCGGCCACCATGCTGAGCGCGGTGGCATAGGGCATATGCGTGTGGAACGCCGCCCGCGCGCGCGGCAGGCGCAGATGCACGCGCGCATGGATGTAGAACGCCGTCGCCTCCGGCCGGCCGTCGCCCTCGATGACGTTGCCCTCGAAATCGCAGACCAGCAGGCTGGAGGCCGTGACCTCCCGGAACATCAGCCCGTAGGGGTTGACCAGGAACAGATCGTCCCGCCCCGGCACGAGGGCGGAGAAATGGTTGCAGATCCCCTCCTCCAGCCCGAGCCGGGCGGCCATGCGGAAGCAGGCGGCCAGATCGACGCGGGCCTGCCGCAAGGCCTCCCGATCGACGTTGCCGAGCGTGGCCGTCACGGATGCGGCGGTCGGGCGGAGTTCATGCGCCATGGGATGCCTCTGTCTGCGAGACCGGGATATCAGAGCCGCCGGGCTGCTGTGAACAGGGCCGCAAGATCGTCGCGCATCGGCAGCACCGCGTCCGGCGCATGGCCGGCGGGTGCGCCCCGGCCGGTGCGGCGATCGCCCCTCACGGCGCGGGCGCGCACGGCGGGCCGGAGGTCGGATCGAGGCAACCGTGCGCGCCGCCCCACCCGCGTCGCCCCACCCGCGCCGCCCCACCCGCGCCGCCCCTGGGCTTGCCGGCCGGTACGTGCTACGGCCCGCTGCGATTGCGAACGGAGAACCCCATGTCCGAGTCCATGCCCGCCCCGCAAGCCACCGGGCAGCCGACCCAGCCGCTGGTGGTGAACATCCAATACGTGAAGGATCTGTCGTTCGAGGTGCCCGGCGCGCCTCGGATCTTCACCCAGCTCCGCTCGCAGCCGCAGGTGAACATCAACCTCGACGTGCAGGCCCGCCGGCTCGAGGAAGGGCCGAACCTGTTCGAGGTGATGCTGGTGATCCGCGCCGAGGCGCAGGAACCCGCCGCGACGAACGGCGCCGGCAATGGCCAAGGCAGCAATGGTCAAGGCACCACCGGGCCGACGATCTTCGTGGCCGAGCTCACCTATGCCGGCGTGTTCACCCTCACGGGGCTGGCGGAAAACGCGATCGAGCCGGTCCTGCTGGTCGAATGCCCGCGTATCCTGTTTCCCTTCGCGCGCAACATCCTGGCCGATGTCACCCGCGACGGCGGTTTCCCGCCGGTGCTGCTGCAGCCGATCGATTTCGTCGCGCTGTGGCAGGCACGCCGGGCGCAGGCGCAGACGAGCCAGACCGCCGCGGCGTGATCCGCCGGCGGCCCACCAGGGGGCGTGGCCTGAGGGGCGCATCGAGGGGCCCGGCATCGGCGTGCGCGACAGCGGCATGTCGCCGCAACGCGCGCGGCCCAGCTTGATCCCCCTGCGGCGCCGCCCCACCTTCCGAACGCAGGTTCCTGCCACTCCCTGGTTGCCCCGCATGGCCGCCTTCCCCCAGCCATCTTCCCCTGGCCATTCCTGCCCTGTCCGCAACAACGAGGCCCGCGATGAGCGCGAATACCAAGCCGGTCACCGACACCAGTTTCGCCACCGACGTGCTGGGCGCGCCCGGCCCCGTGCTGGTCGATTTCTGGGCCGAGTGGTGCGGCCCCTGCAAGATGATCGCGCCCGCGCTCGAGGAGCTGGCCGATGAGTTCGCCGGCAAGATGACCGTGGCGAAGGTCAACATCGACGACAACCCGGTTTCCCCCAACACCTACGGCGTCCGCGGCATCCCGACCCTGATCCTGTTCAAGGACGGCAAGCCGGCGGCGACCCAGGTCGGCGCACTGCCCAAGGGCCGGCTGAAGGACTGGATCGCCGGGAACCTCTGACCCCGACGGCGGGCGCGTGGCGACGAAGCCCCCGGGCCGCGTCGCCGCCGCCCGCCGCGCGGTGGCTGGGCCACGACCTGCCCCGGCGCCGGCCGCCCACAACGGCCGGGTGGCGCAGGGGCTCCCGGTCGCCCGGCCTCCGACGGCGCTGCCGGTCCAGCCGCCGCCGCCGGTACCGCTGCCTGTCCCCGCGTCAGCCGATCCTGGGGCGCCAGTCGCCGGCCTGGCACCGGGTCCGATGCACCTTCCCCCCGCGCCACCGCGACCACCCGCCTGTACCGGCGGAGCGCCTCCGCTGTCCGGCGCCGCCGCGCTGCGCCTGCTGCTCGGCGCCGGGACGGACGCGCTGCGCGCGGATCTTGCCCCGGCACTCGCCGGCGACGCCGAGGCCGTGCATCGGATGCGCACCACCTTGCGCCGCACGCGGGCCGTGCTGCGGCTGTTCCGCCCGCTGCTGCCGGCCTCCGCGGCCGCCCAGGAGCGGGCATTGCGGCGGATCGGACGGGCGCTGAGCGCGGCGCGCGACTGGGATGTGTTCCTCGACGAGACCTTGCCGCGCGCCGCCGCCGACGGGCTGCCTGCGGCGGCGCTGGCCGCGCTGCGGCGCGCCGGGGAGACCCGGCAGCGCGCTGCGTACGCCGGCCTGCGCCGGCGGCTGGGCGGCCCGGCGGTGAGCGAGGCGACGGCGTCCCTGCTCGCCTGGGCGGCGGCGGTACTCGAGCCTGCGCCGCCCGCGCTCGCCCGACCTCTCACCGCACTGGACCCGCAACTGTCGGGCCGGCTCGTACGCCAGGTCCGCCGCCGCGGCCGGAACCTCGATGGAGCAAGTCCGGCCGCGCTGCATGCGCTGCGCAAGTCGGTCCGCCGGTTGCGCGATGCGACCGACAGTCTGATCCTGCTCGGGGACCGGCGACAGAAGGCGGGTTCACTGCGCGCCTGCCGCAAGCTGGCCGACCGACTGGGGCGGCTGAACGACGCCACGGTAGCGGCCACGCTGGCCGCGCGCTTGGCCGGACCGCGCGGCGCCGGCGCGGCAGCCGCGGCGGCGCTGTCGGACTGGGCGGACCGTGCCGGGGGGCGGGCCCTGCCGCGCGTCAGGAAAGCGTGGAAGGCGCTGCGCCGCAGCGCACCGTTCCGCAAGCGGTAAGGGACCGTTCCATCCCGGGATGCACGGCCGGGCGGGATACGCGGGCCGGGCGGGACCGTCGCGGCGGCCCTCGATCGGCGTCGTTTTTCTGCCACACGTCGATGCTCGGTTGCCGTCATGCACGCGACCCGTTCTGCGGCCCTCATCGGACTGCTGGCGACGGCCGGCTGCGCCGGGCACCTGCCCCCCGCGGCGCAGCGCGCGCCGGCGGTCTGCGCCCAGTCCGGGATGGCCTCCTGGTATCATCCGACAGCGGGGCCGACAGTGGGGCACGCGCCGCCGGCCGACGGCCACGCCGCTTCTCCCGACGGGCTCACGGCGGCGCATCCCTTCCTGCCGTTCGGGACCGCGGCGCGGGTCACGGACATCGGGACCGGCCGCTCGGTCACGGTCCGGATCGAGGATCGGGGCCCGTTCGTGGGCGGACGGATCATCGATCTGTCCGCGGCGGCGGCGCGACAACTGGGAATGCGCACGGACGGGGTGACGCGGGTACGCCTGCTCGCCACCCCCGGGCACGCCGGCCCCGTGCCGCCCGGGTCCGGAAGCGGAGCGGCACCGGTCTGCACGCCCGAAACCTCCGCCGCCCCACCCGCGTGACGGCAACCGGCGCGGAGGCCGCGGCGCACCATTGCGCCGGCGCGCGCCACCGGGATGACTTCACGAAAGCGCGAGAGTCCGACAGTGCGGCATCAAGTTACGCTCTGCAATATCGCCGCCCGACGATCGACACGATGGGCGCCCATCCTGTCTCGGTTGCAATCGAGGAGTGGATCGCATGCGTGCCAGACCTGTCGTCTTCGTTGCCGTACTGGCCGGCATGGCGGCCGGCATGGCCGGCACCGCCCGCGCCGATCGCGGCGATTGGGGGCGCGGCTGGGGCGGCCCCTCCGTCAGCTTCGGCCTGTCCGTGCCGGCCTACGCGCCGCCGCCGGTCTACTATGCCCCGCCGCCCCCCGTGTATTACGCGCCGCCGCCGCCGGCCTATTACCCGCCGCCGGCGGCTTACTACCCGCCGCCGGCCGCTTACTACCCGCCGCCGCGGGCCTATTACGCACCGCCCCCGCCGGTCGTGGTTGCGCCGCCGACCATTTCGTTCGGCGTCGCGATCCCGGTGCGCTGACCCCCGCACGGGCGCCCATTCGCCTCAGGACCGGCAGACGGGTCGCGGCACCCGGAGCGCTGTGCCCCGGGGAACCGGGCCGGGGGGCAGCGCTCATCGCCCGGTTCCCCGGGGGACGCCGACGCGATCGCCAGTGCGGTCGCGCCGGGCCCACCGCTGGCGCGGCCCCTGACTATCGGCCGAGGTTGATGGTGTTGGGGCTGGTCACCGCGCCGCCGATGGCGCCCACGGCGCCCCCGATCAGCGCGCCGGTCGCCGGACTGCCTCCGGTCGCCGCGCCGATGATCGCACCGCTGCCGGCGCCGATCGCGCCCCCCGAGAGAGCCCGGCTTCCCGGCGTGTAGCCGCAGCCGCCCAATCCGAGCACGACGCCGAACAGGGTCGCGATCAGAAGCTGTTTGCGAACGGTCATGATATACCTCAACTGTTCCGTGGATGTCCCGGTGATCGTTCGGCCTCCGCGCCGGATGGCCGGCGCGGAAGCCGGGCTTGCCGCTGCCCGGTCGCGGCTTCCGCCGTGCGCCGGCAGGCCGGCGAACGGTCGGAACGCACCGCGACAGGTTCCCGCGAACCCGGATACTTCATGGTAACAAAATAAGGCAGGATCGGGACCGTGCCGATCACAGTTCGCGGCGCTCCCTGCGGACGCCTGCCGAACTTGTGTGGCGGGCGCCGCCGGCGGACGTGCCGCGGGCACACAACGCGGATCGTCCCCGCCCGAGGCGACGGGCGATCGGGCGAACCCGCTTGCCGCCCCGCCTGCCGCCCCGCCTGTCGCATCGCCGCGCTTGCCGCCGCCGGCGCCGCGCGCCAGTCTCCGCCCAACGGCAGCAAACCGGGAGGAACGACCATGGCGACCATCCACGCCAGGCTCACCCACATGGGCCTCTATGCGCAGGACCTGGAACGGATGATCGGGTTCTATACCGAGGTGCTGGGCCTGATCGTCGCCGATCGCGGCCCGGGCCGGGCGCCGGGGACCGAGATGGCGTTCATGACCGGCGATCCCGCCTGCCACCACCAGGTGGTGCTGGTCTCCGGCCGGCCCGAGACGGAGGGCTACAACCCGATCAACCAGATCTCCTTCACCGTCAGCTCGCTCGCCGAGCTGCGTGCCGTGCGCGACCGCGCGCTTTCCCGCGGAGCGACCGCGCTGCGGCAGGTGAACCACGGCAACGCCTGGTCGATCTATTTCCGCGATCCGGAGGGCAACACGTTGGAAGCCTATCTCGACACGCCGTTCCACGTGCCGCAGCCGCGCGGGGACGCGCTCGACCTCGACCAGCCGGACGCGGCGATCCTGGCCGCGACCGAGGCCGCGTGCCGTGCCGACCCCGGCTTCCTGCCGCGGGCGGACTACACGCGGCAGGTCGCCGCGCGGCTGGCATAGGGGCGCACGGCGTGGCGAGCAACGCGCAGGGGCTGAAGCGGCTGATCGAGGGCGGGCAGCCCGTGCACGCGCCCCTGGTGCTCAACCCGCTGATGGCGCGGCTGGCCGCGGCGACGGGGTTTCCCGCGCTGTATCTGGGCGGCGGGGCGATGGGCTACCTGACCTGCTTCACCGAGGCCAACCTGTCGCTCACCGAAATGGTGCACGCGGGGCTCGATATCCGCGCCGCCTGCGACCTGCCGCTGATCCTGGATGGCGCCTGCGGCTGGGGCGATCCCATGCACCTGCGCCGTACCATCCCGCTGGCGGAGGCAGCCGGTTTCGCCGCGATCGAGATCGAGGACCAGATTCTCCCCAAGCGCGCGCACCACCACATCGGCATCGAGCACCTGATCGACGCCGACCTCATGGTCGCCAAAGTCGCCGAGGCGGTAGCGGCGCGCCGGTCTGCCGATTTCCTGATCATCGCGCGCACCAACGCCGTGCGCGATATCTCCATGGACGAGGCGCTGCGCCGCGGCGAAGCCATGAAGCGTGCCGGCGCCGACATGCTGTTCATCACGGCGCGCAAGCCGGAGGAACACCGGATCATCGCCGAACGTCTGCCCGGGCCGCTGATGTACATGCACCTCCCCGGCAACAGCGACCCGTCCATTCCAGTGCCGGAGCTGTTCCGGATGGGATTCCGGCTGTTCGTCGACCCGGTCACGCCCCTGCTGGCGATGCACCGCGCATTGCGCAATTCGTACGTGGCGCTGCACGCCGGCCGGCCCGACCCGCTGGTGGGCGAGGACCCGCGCGGCGAACAGGACCGGATGCACGCGACGATCCGGCTGGAAAGCCTGCTCGCGATCGAGCGGCGGACGGTCGAGCGGTAGCGTCCTGCCGGGGTACGGCCAAGTACTTGCCCCTTCAGGTGCTTGACCCCTCAGGTGACCGACCCGGGGGGCAAATCCGCTCGACCCGCGCACACAAGCCGGCGCACGGAGCGGATGGCCGCGGCCCGACGGGTGGTGCACATCCGCCCCCGGCATCACCCGGAGCATCCCGCCATGACCGCATTCCGCTGCATCCCCATCGACCCCGCGATCGCCGACCGCTTCCGCGCCACCGGCGTCGACGACGGCGGCAACCGCCTGCGCCGCATGGCGGCCGATCATCCGAGCCCTTGCCGCGTCTGCCTGCGCGACGCGCAGCAAGGCGAGCCGGTGCTGCTCGGCTCGTACCACCTGCCCCGCCCGCGCGGCATCTACTGGACCCCGAGCCCGATCTTCGTGCACGAATCCCCCTGCGCGCCGTTCGCGGCACCCGCAACCATCCCGGAGATCGTGCGGAGCCGGTTGGTGTCGGTGCGCGCCTACGACGCGGCGGACCAGTGCCTGTACGACCTCGGGCACGCCGGCGAGGGCGACGGCATCGATGCCCCGCTGGCGCATGCACTCGCCGACCCGCGCACGGCGTTCGTGAACATCCACACGGCCAAGCCAGGCTGCCTGCTGTGCCGGGTTGAAGCCGCATAAGCGCCGCGGGGCAGGAGGCATCGATCGGCGGCAGCGTTGCGGTCTTGAAAGCGGGTCAAAAAAGGGGACAGCCTGTCAACGGCCGCCCCTTTTCCCTCCGCAAATGCCGGTCGTTTGCCGAACGTGGACAGTTCGGCTTACAGCACGTTACGATTACGCCGACGCCAAACAAGGCCGAGCCCCAGAAGAGGCGTGCCGAGAAGGGCGAGTGATCCAGGCTCTGGTACCGAAGTCCTCGGATCCTGCGTGAGCGCCAAGGTGTACTGTTCGGCGATTGTGTTGCCGCCCTGGTTGCCGCAGCTATAGCCCCAACCGCAGTCGCCGCCGTCTTGAATGGTCATGACCGCACCGTCTGCGAATGCGACCGTGAATCCAGAGGGGTTCAGGCTGAAACTGCTGGCGTTATATTGGACGGTACCCGTCTCGACACAGTTATTGGTCGCGCAGGACACCATCGCCGAACCATCGGAAAAGTCGCTGAATGTAATCGTAAGTGCGGAAGAACCGTAACGACCGGTGGTAATATCGAAAAGATTCTCCCTGTACGGGATTTCCCTGAGTGAGGCCAAGTGAAAATCCGTTGTCTGTCAACGTGTTGCCGTTGTTGGACACCGTCCCGCCGGCAAACGGCGTCGTGCCGACGCCGAGATTGAAGCTGCCGTTACTGGAAGTGACCGTAACATCCCCCGTAATCGTGACGGCCTTGGCTGATCCTGCGCCGACCATCGTCAGCGGAGAAACGAGTAGCGCCGCCAGCACCGCGATGCGCTTGGTGTTCATCGAGCCGTCTCCTGGTTCGTAGGATGAAATCAAAAGGCGAGATGCCTGCGAGGGCGCAAACCGCATTTCTGCGGTCGCTACCGACATGAGGTCAGGACCACGAGCTAGATGACGAACCAGAAAGTTCTTATCCATTTATAAATTGCGTTACGACCGTCGCCACTACGTAACACCAAGAGCCGCCCCGGATATTCGGGCCGATGTGACACTGCGTGTTCAAGCATCCTCGGCCGACAGCGTGACGGCTTGGCCGTGCACGCTAGTTGCTATAAGAGAACGATAGATCGGAGGGAGGCCGGGCGCCGCGACCAGGCAATGCCGTGTCGGGCAGAACTGCCATCGACAGGGCAATCGGATGACCCGGGGAATTGCCGCAGGCGGCAGCGTCACCTCTCCCGCTCTCGCGGGAGAGGTCGGTTCGCGCAGCGAACCGGGTGAGGGCGGTCCGTGCCTCGCGCCCTCACCCGCCGTGCTGCGCACGGCGACCTCTCCCGCACGCGGGAGAGGTGACATGCCGAGCTTTGCCCGATTGCCGCGCTCCGCCGCGCTGCTATGCTCGCCCGGCTGCGTGCAGGAGAGCCAGAGTGTCCGCCGTCTTCGCCTTCCCGCCCCCGCCGCCCTGCCCGGAGGCGGAAGTCCTGCGCACCGAGGTCCGTGCCTTCCTGGCGACCGCGCTCGCCGACCGGCCGCCGCTCAGGCGGGCGGAGAGCTGGACCGGGCATGATTTCGGCTTTTCCCGCGCGATGGGCGCGCGCGGCTGGATCGGCATGACCTGGCCGAAGCGCTACGGCGGGCAGGCGCGCAGCGCGCTGGAACGCTATGTGGTGCTCGAGGAAATGCTGGCCGCCGGCGCCCCGGTCGGCGCGCATTGGATCGCCGATCGCCAGTCCGGTCCTGCGATCCTGCGTTACGGCAGCGAGGCGCAGAAGCAGGCAATCCTGCCGCGCATCGCCGCCGGGGACTGCTATTTCTGCATCGGCATGAGCGAGCCCGACACCGGCTCCGACCTCGCCTCCGTGCGCACCCGCGCGGCGCGCGACGGCGATGGGTATGTGGTGAACGGGACCAAGGTGTGGACCTCGCACGCCCAGTTTTCCCACTACATGATCCTGTTCTGCCGCACGGGCGCGCCCGGGGACCTCGGCCCGGACCGCCACGGCGGCGTCAGCCAGTTCGTGGTGGATCTGCAGAACACGCCGGGCATCGCCATCCGCCCGATCCTGGCGCTGACCGGGGAGCATCATTTCAACGAGGTGGTGTTCCAGGACGTGCGCCTGCCGGCCGACGCGCTGCTCGGGCGCGAGGGCGACGGCTGGGCGCAGGTGACCGGGGAACTGGCGTTCGAGCGCAGCGGACCGGAACGGTTCCTCTCGTCCTTCACCTTGCTGGTCGAGTTGGTGCGGGCGCTCGGCACGCATCCGTCGGACGCGGCGCTGGTCGCGATCGGCCGGCTGGCGGCGCATCTGCTGACGTTGCGACGGATGTCGCGCTCGGTCGCCGGGATGCTGCAGGCGGGCGAGAACCCGGCGCTGGCGGCGGCGCTCGTGAAGGACCTCGGCGCGCTGGTCGAGCAGGAAATCCCCGAGATCGCGCGCCAGTTGATCGCCGCCGAACCCGACACGACATCGACGCAGGATTTCGTCGCCGTGCTGGGCTACACGATGATGCACGCGCCGTCCTTCTCCTTGCGCGGCGGCACGCGGGAGATCCTGCGCGGCATCGTCGCGCGCGGGTTGGGGTTGCGCTGATGACTTGCAGGATCGTTCCATGACCGAACATGTTCTCTGCCGCCAGGACGGCGGCATCGTCACCCTGACCCTGAACGCGCCGGAACGGCGCAACCCGATCTCCGAACGCGGCATGGTCGATGCGATCGTGGACGCGCTGCAACGGATCGATGCCGATCCGTCGGTGCGCGCGGCGATCCTGACCGGGGCGGGGACGGCGTTCAGCTCCGGCGGCGACCTGCGCGCGATGCAGGATGCTGCCGCCGCCCGCGCCGCCGCGCCGGCGGCCACGCCCGCCTATTACCGGCACGGCATCCAGCGCATCCCGCTGGCGTTCGAGCGGCTCAATGTGCCGATCATCGCCGCGGTGAACGGGCCGGCGATCGGCGCCGGGCTCGATCTCGCCTGCATGTGCGACATCCGGATCGCGGCCGAAAGCGCGCGCTTCGCCGAGAGTTTCGTGAAAGTCGGCATCATCGCCGGCGACGGCGGCGCCTGGCTGTTGCCGCGGCTGGTGGGGTTCTCGAAGGCTGCCGAGATGGCCCTGACGGGCGACGCCTTGTCGGCGGCCGAGGCGCTGGCCTGCGGGCTCGTCTCCCGTGTTGTTGCTGATTCGGAACTCATGGATGCGGCCGGTGCGCTTGCAGCGCGCATCGCCGCCAACCCGCCGCATGCGGTGCGGATGACCAAGCGGCTGCTGCTGGAGGGCCGGAACATGCGGATGGACAGCCTGCTGGAGATGGCGGCGGCGATGCAGGCGCTGGTGCATGCGACGGAAGATCATCGCGAAGCCGTGGCGGCGTTCCTGGAGAAGCGCTCGCCGCGATTTGCCGGCGCATAGCCGCGGCTGATCCCGGCTTCGCCTGGCCGGTGCCCGACGGAGCGCAGACGCAGTGCGGTCCTTCGGCGCGTGCCGCGCGGTCTGCGACCCGCGCGATCGTCGGCCTTGCGCACACCGGTCCCACGACGCATCGGTCGCCTATCATAACCGGAACGGATTGGCACCGGGACTCTGGCGTGCGGGTCCGTCGGCGCACGCACCCGGGTGCCGCGGCTGCCCGGCACCGCATTTCGTGCCGTTCGTGCACGAAAGCTTGAGTTTGACGGCCGCCCCGCAGCTCCCAGATTAAGGTTTCGATCCGACGCCATCGCTTGCCTGGTCGCGGGCGCACGCCATGAGACGATCGGCTCCCGCGTTCCTCTCGAATGATTGTTGTGGAGACATCCCATGCGCCTGTCCTGGCTGATTATCCTTCTCCCGCTTGCCCTCGGCGGGTGCTTCGTCACCAACCCGGCGCCGCCACCAGCCCACACGACCATCGTGGTTCCGCCGGGCTCCACCGTCACCTGCAGCGACGGCAGCACGCCGCCCTGCCAGTAAGCGCCGCCGGCGGGCCGGCGATCGCCACCGGCGGCGGGCATCCCCCTGCGGGCGGCCGATTCGCGCCGGCCCATCGAATCAATCGGTAGCCTGCCAGGGGCTGAGCCGCCGACGCCGTCCGGCGAGGGCAATCGGGTGAACCGGAAAATCGGCGCGGACAGCGCCTTCTTCGCCTCTCCCGCTCTCGCGGGAGAGGTCGGTTCGCGGAGCGAACCGGGTGAGGGCCCCGTGCCGCACACCCTCACCCGCCGTGCTGCGCACGGCGACCTCTCCCGCAGCGCGGGAGAGGTGGCTTGCCGGAGGTTCGCCCGATTGCCCTGCCAGCCCGGCGCCGCTGCATTGCCTCCCGCCACTCCCGGCGCCATGTTGCGCGCATTGCCCCTTGGCACAGAGGCCCCGCGCCATGGCCGACCCGATCCCGTTCCGCGCCTATGCGCCCGGCACCCAGCCGCCGTACGACGTGCCCGCCTATCTCGGCACGATCAAGCGCCACCCGCTGCTGCCGCTGCACCGGCTCGACCAGACCATCACCGAGACCACCGGCCCGCGCTTCACCCCGGCGCAGTTCCCGCCCAACGCCGATCTCTCGCGGATGGACGGGAACTGCGCCCTGGGCCAGCGCATCGTCGTCGCCGGCACGATCACCGACGAGGACGGGCGTCCGGTACCGCACAGCATGGTGGAAATCTGGCAGGCCAATGCCGCCGGCCGCTACCATCATCCGGCGGACCAGCACGACGCGCCGCTCGATCCGCATTTCAGCGGCGACGGGCGCGTGTTCACCGACGCGCAGGGACGCTACCGCTTCCTCTCGGTGCTGCCCGGCGCCTATCCCTGGCCCAACCACAAGAACGCCTGGCGGCCGAACCACATTCATTTCTCCTTCTTCGGCCCGGCCTTCGCCACAAGGCTCATCACCCAGATGTATTTCCCCGGCGATCCGCTGCTGGCGTTCGACCCGATCTACAACGGCGTGCCCGACCTCGTTGCGCGCGAGCGGCTGGTGGCGCGGTTCGACCTCGACCTGACCGAACCGGACTACGCGCTCGGCTATCGCTTCGATGTCGTGCTGCGCGGGCGCGCCGCCACGCCGATGGGGATCTGACCCGATGCCGATCGCGACCGCGAGCCAGACCATCGGTCCGTACTGGCATCTGATCGAGGACCGGACCTGGGCCGATCTCACCCGCTTCGGGGCCGAGGGCGAGCGGATCACCCTGTCCGGCACGGTCACGGACGGCGACGGCGCCCCGTTTTCCGACGTGTGCATCGAGCTGTGGCAGGCCGATCCGCCCGCGTCCGAGCAGTTCCCCGCGTTCGGCCGCAGCCGCACGGATGCCGCGGGCGTGTATCGTTTCACGACCCTGAAACCGGGTCCGGTGGCGGGACGCGGCAATGCGATCCAGGCGCCGCATTTTGCCCTGTGGGTGCTGGGGCGTGGGCTGATGCGCGGCCTCGCCACCCGCGCCTATTTCGCCGGCGATCCGCGCAACGAAACCGATCCGCTGCTGGGCTCGATCGAGGACGGCGCCCGACGCGCCACCCTGATCGCCGCGGCCGACGGACCGGCCGCCTGGCGGTTCGATATCCGCCTGCAAGGGGCGGGCGAGACCGTCTTCTTCGACGTGTAGCGGGCGCGGCGGCGGCGCAGGTTCCTCCGCGGCCGGCCCGGCCCGGCGTGGCCGGCGACGCCTTCGATCCGGGTCAGGCGCGCACGGCGCGAGGCTTGCCACCGCCGCGGACGGCTTTCAGGGTGCCGGCTCCAGGAGAAAGACACGCATGCCCAGCAACCCCGCCGACAGCCCGATCCTCGGTACCCTCTACGGCACCGACGCCATGCGCGCCGTGTTCGACGAGGCCGCCTATTTCCAGCGCATGCTGGATGTGGAGGCGGCACTCGCCCGCGTGCAGGCGCAGCTCGGCCTGATCCCCGCCGACGCCGCGGCCCGCATCGGCCAGGCGGCGCGATTCGAGAACCTCGACCCCGCGGTGCTGGCGGCGAGCGCGCGCAACGTCGGCTACCCGGTCATCGGGCTGGTGGCGGAGCTTTCCCGCGCTGCCGGGGAAGCGGGCGGCTGGACCCATTGGGGTGCGACCACGCAGGACATCATGGACACCGCGACGGTGCTGCAGATGCGCGCGGGGCTGGCACTCATCGAAACCGAGTTGGCCGCCGTGCTCGCCGCGCTGCTTGTCCAGGCCGATCGCAATCGCGGCACCGTGATGGCCGGGCGGACGCATCTGCAGCAGGCGCTGCCGACCAGCCTCGGCCTCAAATGCGCCACCTGGGCACAGCCCTTCATCGCGCACCGGCAACGGCTGGCGCAACTGCGCCCGCGCGTGGAACGGGTGAGCTTCGGGGGCGCGGCCGGCACCCTGGCCTCGCTCGGCGACGATGGGATCGCGGTGATGGTCGCGCTGGCCGGGGAACTCGGGCTGGCGGCGCCGGCCGCACCCTGGCATGTCTGCCGCGATGCGCTGGCGGAGGCGGTTTCGTTCCTCGGGCTCGTCTGCGGCAGCCTGGCGAAGTTCGCGACCGACATCAGCCTGCTGGCGCAGACCGAAGTGGCGGAGGTGGCGGAACCCTACGTCGCCGGCCGCGGCGCGTCGTCCACCATGCCGCAGAAGCGCAATCCTATCGCAAGCGAATACATCCTCGCCGCCGCGCGCGGCGTGCAGGCACTGGTGCCGCTGATGCTGGGCGCCATGGCGCAGGATCACGAACGCGGCACCGGGCCCTGGCAGGCCGAGATGCTGGCGATCCCGCAGGCGTTCGTGCTGACCCACGGCGCGCTCGGCCATGCGCGCGTCATTGCGGAAGGGCTGGTGGTGGACGCCGCGCGCATGCGCCACAACCTCGATCTCACCGGCGGGCTGATCGTAGCGGAGGCGGTGATGATGGGGCTCGCCCCCATGCTGGGCCGGGGCGAGGCGCATCACGTCGTGAAGCACGCCTGCGACGTCGCCCTGGCCGAACGGATTCCGCTGGCCGACGCGCTGGTGCGCGCGCCGGAGGTGGCAAGCCGGCTCGATGCCGCAGCGATCGCGCGGCTGACCGATCCCGGCGCCTATCTCGGCAGCGCCGAGGCGTTCATCGACCGGGTGCTGGCGGCCGGGCGCGACGCCTCCGGGTGAGTACGCCCTGCGGCCGCCGCGCCCGGGCGTCCGCCGCGACGCGCGCCCGGGCCTTCCGCCGGCAGCGTGCCTCCACGCGCAGCAACGCGGTTCCACGGATTGCATGCGTATCGGCAACAAATGGCACAGTTGCAACTGATCCATTGCCTTGCGGACGTGCAACGGTTAACAAACTGTATCCCGAGCGCAGGACAGTGCGTGATCACCTCCCGCGTGCGCGACTTGTCTACACAAATCTATTTCAGAAAACCATCACGCCGCCCTGGTGGTATGGCGCCCGAAAGGTGCCTAGATGCGATCCCGTCCGCAGCGGCACGCCGTCGCGGACGCGCTGCCTCCGCGGCGCCCGCCTCCGCGACAAGGATCCGTCGATGCCCAACCTGACCTCGTTCGACTCTCCCCACGCCGAGAATGGCCCCCCGCCGCAGCAGGACCCCGGTCTTCCCCCGCGCACGGAGGCAGTGCGACGCGCCCTGCACACCGGCGGCAGGGCGCTGGCGGCCGACCTCGTGTTCCTGGAAGCGTGGGAAAGCGATGCACCGCCCGATATCGCCGCCACCTTGCGGGCGGCACAGATCCGGCGCGCCAACCGCTGGCTGGCCGCCGAAATCCGGGCCGAGCTGCGCCGCGGCCGGCCGCTGAGCGATGCCGAGCGCGCGGCGCTCGGCGCCGAACTCCCGCGCCACCTCTGATCGCCGATCCGCGCCGTCGACGCTGGCCGGACGCGCGGGGGCGCTAGTCTTACTGTGTCATAAGGCGCATCCTGCGTGTGGCCTGCTGGCAGCAAGGGCAGCGCGGCAGTGTTCTTGCGATGGCACGCGCTATCGCGATCCGGACAGATGTGATCGAGGTCGGGACATGACGTTCAGGTCGGATCGGGGGATCCGCGGGGTCGATAACCGTTGGGAAGGCGATGCTCTTGGATGAGAACGGTGTTGCATGGTCCTGAGGGGGGAATCGCTCCCCTTTCGGAGATCAGGAATCCGTAGGCGGCGATGCACAGCGTGGCGTGATGGTGAAAGCCACGCCACCCTCGCCCCTCGTAATGGCCGAGCCCAAGTTCCTGCTTGAGGTCCTGGTAATCCCGCTCGATCCGCCAGCGCAGCTTGGCAGCGTTCACCAGTGCGCGCCGGCTGATGTTTTCTGGCAGTGTGGACAGAAAGTATTTCGTCGGCTCGGCTTCGTCCGCGGGCCATTCGATCAGGCACCATTCCTCAGGACGTGGTGTGGAACGGTGATAATCGCGATGCGCGGGACGCACACGCACCGCCGCGAAGCGCGAAGCGAGTTTGGTGTTGGTCCCTTCGCGCCAGGTGACCCGCCGCCACGCCTTTTGGGGAAGGTCGAGCGCCAGTTGCCTGGCCGAGACCGGCTGATGCGCTCCGTCGCGACGGATCGCGGACGTCGGACGACCCCGCCCGCTCCATGGCTTGGCCGGCAGCGGTTCCACCCCGGGCGGCCACAGGCTGGTGGAGGATTGGATACCGACAGCATAGGCAAGGCCGATCCCGGTGATGCCGTCGCGAAAGTCCGTGTCGTTGCCGTACCCCGCGTCGGCCAACACCACCTCGGCATCGATCCCGGCTGCGCGGGCGGCACGCAGTTGGTCCAGCGCGATCTGCTGCTTGGTCTGGAACACGACATCGTCGGGCACGCCCGCCTGGGCGCGCCGGTCGGGGTCATCGACCCACTCATGCGGCAGATACAGACGGTAGGCGATCGGCAGGCTGGCATGGTCGTTGGCGGCTGACAAGCTCACCGCGACCTGGCAGTTGTCCTGCTTGCCGAGCTGTCCGCAGTACTGCCGCGCCACCCCGACCGAGTGCTTGCCCTTCTTCGGCATGCCGGTGTCGTCGATGATGAGCGCGCGGATCGGACCGCGTTGCTCGATGATCGGCAGGACGCGGGCACGCACCGCCCCGAGCACCGCATCGTCGGACCAATCGGACTTTGCCACGAAGTGATGCAGCGACTGATGCGCCGCCTGCACGCGCCCCGGCTGCACGCGCGCGGCCATCGGCTCAACGCTCTTGCGATCGCCCGGCAGCAGCAGTCCGGCACAATAGGACCGGAACGGCGCCGCGCGGTCGGCGTGACCGAGCGTCGACGTGAGCGCCTCGACATAGGCCGCGAACCGTGATTTGCTGCCGTCCACGCCCGATTCGAGACCCACGACCCGCCTCCACGAGTGAGAATCTCCATCCCTGACAAATCCGCGCCGAATCGGTCAAGAAGTTTATGACACAGTAAGACTAGTGTCCTGCCCCTGAAATGCCTTCGCATTTCAGGGACCAGCAGGCCACTGAAAACAAAGAGCTAGGGCGTGTCGTCATTTAGGGGATTCCCATGAAGGGAATCGCGTGATTCCTAGCGGGTCAACCGATTCGGAGGTTGACCTGTGCGCCGTTATGCCCTGCGTGATGATCAATGGGACCGCATTCGCGATTTGTTGCCGGGCCGGGAGGGTCACGTCGGCGTGACGGCGGCGGATAATCGTCTGTTTGTGGAGGCGGTGCTCTACCGCTATCGCGCTGGCATTCCCTGGCGTGACCTACCGGAACGCTTTGGTGATGGAGTGCAGGTGCATCGGCGCTTCAGCCGTTGGGCCAAATCGGGGGTCTGGGAGCGCATGTTCAAGGTGCTCGCTGCGGATGCCGACAATGAATACGCGATGGTCGACAGGTACCATCGTACACGCCCATCAGCACAGTGCCGGCGCCCAAAAAAAGCCGGCGAGGACCAGGCGATCGGACGATCCCGCGGTGGATTGAGCACCAAGATCCACGCCTTGGTCGATGCGCTCGGCAACCCAATCGGCTTCCACCTGACCGGCGGGCAGGCCCACGATCTGGTCGGGGCGGATCATCTGCTGCCCGGGATGCAGGCCGACACCCTGATCGCCGACAAGGGCTTCGACGCCGATCAGCGCGTCATCGAACCGCTGCAAGCCGCCGGCAAAACGGCGGTCATCCCGCCCAGAGCGCATCGCCACCTGCCGCGCGACTTCGACAGAGACCTCTACAAAGCGCGCCATTTGATCGAGAATTTCTTCGCCAAACTCAAGCAATTCCGCGCCATCGCCACCCGCTACGACAAAACCGCCCGAAACTTCCTTGCCGCCATCCACTTGGCCTCCACAGCCATCTGGCTCAATTGACGACACGCCCTAGTGTCCCGACGCATGATGATGATATTTACGCGTCGGGACACTAGTCTGCCCCGATCCGCAACGCGGCGAGGGGCAAACGAGTGGAACCAGCGGGGGCCGACGGGCTGCCGGGCGAATTCGCCCTCATCGCCCGGCATTTCCGTCCGCTTGCCGGGCCCGCCGCGCTGGGGCTGGCCGATGACGCCGCGCTGCTCGTCCCGCCGCCGGGGCGCGCGCTTGTCCTGACCGTCGATGCCATGGTCGCGGGCGTGCATTTCCTCCCCGACGACCCGCCGGACCTCGTGGCGCGCAAGCTGCTGCGCATGAACCTCTCCGATCTCGCCGCCAAGGGCGCGGTGCCGCTCGGCTACCTGCTGGCCCTTGCCGCCCCGCGCACGACGCCCGAGGCCTGGTTCGCCGGCTTCGCCGCCGGGCTGGCGCAGGACCAGGCGGCCTTCGGCCTCGCTCTGCTGGGCGGCGACACCACCTCCACCCCGGGCCCGGTCACCCTGTCGCTGACGGCGCTGGGCCATGTCGCGCCGGACGGGATGATCCGGCGGGCGGGGGCGCAGGCGGGGGACGGCGTGTTCGTCACCGGCACCATCGGCGACGGGGCGCTCGGGCTGCTGGCGGCGCAGGGGCGGATTGCCGACCCTTCGGGGTATCTGCGGGATCGCTACCGGCTGCCGCAGCCGCGGATCGGGCTGCTGCGGCCGGGGCTGGTGTCGGCCGGGATGGATGTCTCCGACGGGCTGGTGCAGGACCTGGGGCACCTTTGCCGCGCCGCCGGCCGCGCCGCCACGATCGAGGCGGCGCTGGTGCCGCTGTCGCCGGCGGCGCGCGCGGCGGGGCCGGACTGGCTGCCCACCTGCCTGACCGGCGGGGATGATTACGAATTGCTGCTGGCAGCGCCGGCGGCAGCAGAGCCGGCGCTTCGGGCCGCGGCGGCGGAGCATGGCGTTCCCCTCACCCGCATCGGCCACTTCCACCCCGGGCCGCCCGGTGTCATCGTGCGCGGCGCCGACGGGGTCGTGATGCCGCTGCCCGTGGGCGGGTGGAGCCATTTCTAGGCCGCACCTCCTGCACGGCCCGACCGGGAACACGGAACGTCCAACATGAACCGGCCCGCATGAACCGAAACGTATGGCTGCTGTTCTGCTGCCAGGCGATGATGAACTCCGTGACCGCCGGGCAGGTGGTGATGGCGGCCCTGGTCGGGCATGCGCTGGCGTCCGATCAGGCGCTGACGACTCTGCCGCTGGCGATCCAGATGGTTTCGGTCATGGCGGGGTCGATCCCGGCCGGGTTCGTGTTCGGGCGGCTGGGGCGGCGGCCGGGGTTCTGGCTCGGCACCGTCCTGTCGATCTGCGGCAGCCTGATCTATGCGTTCGGCCTGTGGCGCGGCAGTTTCGCGCTCTATTGCCTGGGCGCGGTGCCGGGCGGCATGGGCTTCGGCATCGCCCAGCACCTGCGCTTCGCCGCCGCCGAGGCGGCGACGGTGAAACAGCGCCCGCGCGCGATCGCGCTGGTGATGGCCGGCGGCGTGATCGCCGCCGGCATCGGGCCGGAGATCGTCAAGCGCACGCACGGGCTGATCCCGACGCATGTGTTCCTCGCGACCTATTTCGCCATGCTGGTACTGCCGCTGATCGCGGCGGTTCTGCTGGGCTTCGTGCGGCTGCCGGCGCCGCCGGCGCGGGTGGGCGCCCCGGTGGCGCTGCGCGACATCATCGCCCGGCCGACGTTCCTGACCGCGGTGGTGGCGGGCATGGTGGCCTATGATTCGATGCAACTGGTGATGGCCTCCACGCCGTTGCAGATGATGATCTGCGGCTACGGGGTGAACGACGCGGCGGACGTGATCCGCGCCCATTCGATCGCGATGTACTTGCCCGGGTTCGTCACCGGGCGGCTGATCCAGCGCTTCGGCGCGCATGGGGTGATCTGCGCCGGGGCCGGGCTGGCGGCGTTCTGCGCGGCGGTGAACCTCGGGTTCGATCCGTGGTTCTCCACCTTCATGGTGGCGCTGATGCTGCTCGGGCTGGGGTGGAATTTCATGTTCGTCGGCGCCACCGCGCTGCTCGCCACCGCGCATGATCCGCACGAGCGGGTGCGGGTACAGGCGACCAACGATTTCATCGTGTTCGGCTCGGTGGCGCTGTCGATCCTGGCATCCGGGGCGATCGAAGCGACGGCGGGGTGGCGGACCCTGAACCTGGCGCTGCTGCCGCCGGTGGCGATCGCGGCGGGGCTGGTGGTCTGGCACTGGGTGGCGCGGGCGCGGGTGGCGGTGGTGGCGGCGGAGTAAGGGCGGCGCGCGTGGCGATGACGCAGGCGAGGCGGTTGGGGGAAAGGCTGCGCGCCGTGGAGCTGTCGTTGCGGCCGTTCGCTATGCTGACCGATGAGCGGTGTTGCAAAAGCCAGCCCAGACGCACGCCGAGGTGCAGCC
Organism: uncultured Pseudomonadota bacterium; assembly: GCA_963832525.1. Taxonomy (GTDB): domain Bacteria; phylum Pseudomonadota; class Alphaproteobacteria; order Acetobacterales; family Acetobacteraceae; genus JAJZVS01. Next base: position 1,473,033 of record CAWHUC010000004.1, on the reverse strand, counting down.
GCGGGCTGCACCTCGGCCTTGCTTCTTGCGGTCCTTCAATCTTGAAGGTCCGTATCTTATACGCTACATCCGGGTCATGCTCGAAATCCGGCGAACCGACGCATTCACCCGCTGGATCAACAGGCTAAGAGACCGCACTGGCAGAGCGAAAATCCTGGTGCGGATTGATCGGCTCGCGGCCGGCAATGCGGGCGACGTGTGGCCGATCGGTGACGGGCTGAGCGAGCTTCGGATCGACCACGGCCCCGGATACCGGGTCTATTTCGTCCGGCGCGGCATGGTTCTGGTCGTGCTGTTGTGCGGCGGCGACAAATCCTCGCAGGGCAAAGACATCGCGAAAGCCAAGGAAATGGCGACAGACCTGGAGACATGGCATGACGACGAAGACCCACCCATATGATACCGCCGCTTTCCTCGAAACCGACGCGGACATCTCCGCCTATATGAACGAAGCGCTGGAGACCGGCGATGCCGCCTTCATTGCTCACGCGCTTGGTGTGGTGGCGCGCGCCCGGGGCATGACGCAGATTGCGCGCGATGCCGGCCTGTCCCGCGAAAGCCTGTATCGCGCCCTCAGCAGCGAGGGAAACCCCGAACTCAGCACCCTTCTCCGCGTGGTGAAGGCACTCGGCCTTCGCCTTGATGTGTCGATCGCGCACGAATTCCCCCCGACGGTCTGAGGCCTGGTCGCGGCAGGACCGCCCCTTCTCCGACCCCGAGCAACTCCCTACCCCCGAGGCACACCTCCCCCTTGGCCAAACCCGTCCTCCGTTTCCTCTGCGCCGCCTGCGGTGCCGCCACCGCCAAATGGGCCGGCCGCTGCGAGGCGTGCGGCGCCTGGAACAGCATCGCCGAGGAAGCGGTGGAGACCCGTCCCGGCCCCGCCGCCCGCGCCGCGCCCGGCCGCTCGGTCGAGATCGTGCCGCTCACCGGCACCGCGGCACCGCCGCCGCGCACGGAAACCGGCATGGCCGAGCTCGACCGGGTGCTGGGCGGCGGGCTGGTGGAGGCCTCCGCGGTGCTGGTGGGCGGCGACCCGGGGATCGGCAAATCCACTTTGCTGTTGCAGGCCGCGGCCAGGCTCGCCGCGGCCGGACGCCAGGTTCTGTATGTCACCGGCGAGGAATCGATCGACCAGGTGCGGCTGCGCGCCCGCCGGTTGGGGGTCGCTTCCGCCCCGCTCGGCCTCGCCGCGGCGGTGAACCTGCGCGACATCGCCGCCACCTTGGAACAAACGCCGGCCGCACTGGTGGTGATCGATTCGATCCAGACCATGTGGCTCGACTCGATCGACAGCGCCCCCGGCACCGTCGCCCAGGTGCGCGCCGCCGCGTTCGAACTGATCCGGCTGGCCAAATCGCGCGGCTTCGCGCTGGTCCTGGTCGGCCACGTCACCAAGGACGGCGCGCTCGCCGGGCCGCGCGTGCTGGAGCACATGGTCGACGCCGTGCTCTATTTCGAAGGCGAGCGCGGCCACCAGTTCCGCATCCTGCGCGCGGTGAAGAACCGCTTCGGCGCCACCGACGAGATCGGCGTGTTCGAGATGACCGACCGCGGCCTCGCCGAGGTCGCCAATCCCTCCGCGCTGTTCCTCGCCGAACGCCGCGGCAACGTCGCCGGCAGCGCGGTGTTCGCGGGGCTGGAGGGCACGCGGCCGGTGCTGTTGGAAGTGCAGGCGCTGCTGGCGCCGAACGCGGGCGGGGCGCCGCGGCGGTCGGTGATCGGCTGGGACAGCGGGCGGCTTTCGATGCTGCTCGCGGTGCTGGAAACCCGCTGTGGGCTGCGGCTGTCGGCCTCGGACGTATATCTGAACGTCGCCGGCGGCCTGCGCGTGACCGAACCGGCGGCCGATCTGGCGGTGGCGGCGGCGATCGCCTCGGCCGTGTCGAACCGGCCGACCCACCCGGGCACGGTCTATTTCGGCGAAGTGGGCCTGTCGGGGGAGGTGCGCCAGGTGGCGCAGGCGGAGGCGCGGCTCAAGGAAGCGGCCAAGCTCGGCTTCGACACCGTCTGCCTGCCGCGCCGCCTGGCCCGCGGCGGCCGCGCCCCGGCGGCACCGTCCGGGCTCCGGCTGGACGAGATCGGCCACCTGGCCGATCTGGTGGCGCATTTCGTCTCCGACGCCGGGACCACGCAGGATACGGAATGACGCGGCCGAACGCCGGCTTGGCCCGTCCCCGCAACTCCGATAAACCCGCGCCGGACTTCGGAGGCGCGGGATGACCTGGGTGGACGTCGCGATCCTGGTGGGACTCGGCGTCTCCGCCCTGCTCGGCCTGCTGCGCGGCTTCGTGCGGGAAGTGCTGGGGATCGCCGCCTGGGTCGGCGCCGGGGCGGTGGCGGTCTGGGCGCATCCCATGCTGGCGGCGAAGGTGCACGGGTGGCTGCCGAACGACCCGGCGCTCGCCAGCCCGATCGCCTTCGGCGTGGCCTTCCTCGCCTCCCTGGTGGTTCTGCTGATCGTCACCCATCTGATCGCCAAGGGCGTGCACCGGGTCGGCCTGGGCAGCCTGGATCGCAGCCTCGGGCTGCTGTTCGGGCTGGCACGGGGTGCAGCGCTGGTGGTGCTGGCCTATATCCTGGCGCAGATGGTGATCCCGATCGACCAATTGCCTCCGGTGGTGCAGGCGTCCCGCGCCGTGCCCTTCGCCTACCAGGGGGCCGTGTGGGTCGTCGGGTGGCTGCCGGAGGCCGAACGCCCCCGGATCAGTCCGCCGCCGGACGCGCCCGTGCCGTCGATCGACGCCCTGCTGCGGGCGCTTCCCCACGGCATGGCGCTCGGGCGCGGCGGCGCCGCGCCCGAGCAGAACCAGGAGAGCCGATGATGACCGAGCCCGCCCGTTCCGGCCCCATCCTTCCCGGGCCGGCTGCTTCCGGCGATGACGACCGTTTCCACGAGGAATGCGGCGTCATCGGCGTCTGGAACACGCCGGATGCCGCCGCAGTGACCGCGCTCGGCCTGCACGCGCTGCAGCACCGCGGGCAGGAGGCCACCGGGATCGTCACCTTCGACGGCGCCCGCTTCCACTCCCACAAGGGGCTCGGCCTGGTGGGCGACAATTTCAGCGATGCCCGCGTGATCGCCTCCCTGCCCGGGCGCACCGCGATCGGCCACAACCGCTACGCCACGACGGGCGAGACCATCCTGCGCAACGTCCAGCCGCTGTACGCCGATTTCGAGTTCGGCGGCTTCGCGGTCGCGCACAACGGCAATCTGACCAACGCGCATCTGCTGCACCGCGCCCTTGTCCGCCGCGGCTGCCTGTTCCAGTCCACCACCGATTCGGAAGTGTTCGTCCACCTGATCGCGATCAGCCTCTATTCCACCGTGGTCGATCGGCTGATCGACGCGCTGAAGCAGGTGGTCGGCGCCTATTCGCTGGTCGCGCTGTCGAACGAGGCGCTGATGGGCGTGCGCGACCCGCTCGGCGTCCGCCCGCTGATCCTGGGGCGGATCCACGGCAGCGAGGGCTCGGGCGGCTGGGTGCTGGCGTCGGAAAGCTGCGCGCTCGATATCGTCGGCGCCGATTTCATCCGCGACGTGGAGCCGGGCGAGATCGTGGTGATCAACGACCAGGGGGTGCGCAGCATCAAGCCGTTCTCCCGCGTGCCCGAGCGGTTCTGCGTGTTCGAATACATCTATTTCGCGCGGCCGGATTCGGTGATGGAGGGCACGCCCGTTTACGCCGCGCGCAAGCGGATCGGCACCGAGCTGGCGCGCGAATCCGCCGTCCCCGCCGACGTGATCGTGCCGGTGCCCGATTCCGGCGTGCCGGCGGCGATGGGGTATTCGGCCGAAAGCGGCATCCCGTTCGAGCTCGGGATCATCCGCAACCACTATGTCGGGCGCACGTTCATCGAGCCGACCGACCATATCCGCAACCTCGGCGTGAAGCTGAAGCACTCCGCCAACCGGGCGATCCTGGCCGGGCAGCGGGTGGTGCTGGTCGACGATTCGATCGTCCGCGGCACCACCAGCCGCAAGATCGTGGAGATGGTGCGCGCGGCCGGGGCGCGGGAAGTGCACATGCGCATTTCCTCGCCGCCCACCACGCATTCCTGTTTCTACGGGATCGACACGCCGGAGCGGAGCAAGCTGCTGGCCGCGCGCTTCAGCGTCGACGAGATGGCCCACCAGATCGGCGCCGACAGCCTGGCCTTCGTGTCGATCGACGGGCTCTATCGCGCGCTCGGCAAGCCGGGGCGGGATCCCGACGCGCCGCACTACTGCGATGCCTGCTTCACCGGGGATTACCCGATCGCCCTGCCCGACCAGGGCGGCAACGCGGACCGCCAGCTCAGCCTGCTGGCGGAGGAGCGCTGATGGCCGACGGGGCGGACGCCGCTCCGCTGCGCGGGGCGGTGGCGCTGGTGACGGGCGCGAGCCGCGGGCTCGGCGCGGCGGCGGCGGTGGAACTGGCGCGGCACGGCGCGCACGTCGTGATCACCGCGCGCACCCAAGGCGGTCTCGAGGAGACGGATGACGCGGTGCGGGCCGTGGGCGGAGCCGCGACCCTGCTGCCACTCGACCTGGCCGAGGCCGACACGATCGACGCCATCGGCCCCAGCGTGTTCGCCCGCTTCGGGCGGCTGGACGTGCTGGTGCACGCCGCCGGCACCCTGGGACGGCTGACCCCGGTGCCGCACATTCTACCGCGCGAATGGAACGATGCGCTGGCGGTGAATTTCGCCGCCGCGTGGCGGCTGATCCGCTCTTGCGATCGGCTGCTGCGGGCGGCACCGGCGGGGCGGGCGGTGTTCGTGACCACGGCGCGCGCGCGGGCGCCGAAGGCCTATTGGGGGCTCTACGGCGCGACCAAGGCGGGGCTGGAACACCTGGCGCTGAGCTGGGCCGACGAGGCCGCGAACACGGCGCTGCGGGTCAACCTGTTCGACCCCGGGCCGATGGCGACACGGCTGCGGCGGGATGCCTATCCGGGCGAATTGCAGGACCAGGACCGGCTGCCGCGGCCGGAGGCGGTGGCTCCGGCGCTGGCGGCCCTCTGTCTGCCGGGCGAGACGCGCACCGGCGCGCTCGTCGCGACGGAGGCGGTAGGGGCGGTGCCGGCGGCGTAGCGCCGGCGCGCGATCCTCTTCAGGCCGCTCCGCTCCCGGCGTGGACTTCGCCATGGCCCCGGGCCAGACTCGCGCCCATGCAACGCGCACCCCTGCCACGAGCGCCCCGGCCAGGGACGCCTCCATGAGCGACACCCATGTCATCGTCGGCGCCGGCCAGGCCGGCGGCTGGGCGGCGGTGGCGATGCGCGAGGCGGGATTCACCGGGCGTATCCTGCTGCTCGGCGACGAACCCTACCGCCCCTACGAGCGCCCGCCGCTGTCGAAATCCGTGCTCACCGCGGCCGAGGAGCCGGCACCCGCCTGGTTCCATACCGAAGCCCGCTACGCGGACCTGGGGATCGCGTTCACCCCGGGCGCCGCGGTGACGACGCTCGACGTGGCGGCGCGGCGGGTCGGGCTGCGCGACGGGCGGGAGATCAGCTGGGACAAGCTGCTGCTGGCGACCGGAGGGCGGGCGCGGCGGCTGGCGGTGCCGGGGGGCGAGCGGGCGCTGGTACTGCGCACCCTGGACGACGCGCGGGCGATCCGCGCCCGACTCGCAGGCGCCCGGCGGGTCGTGTGCATCGGCGCGGGAGTGATCGGGCTGGAGATCGCGGCCTCGGCGCAGGCGCGCGGCGCTTCGGTGACGGTGCTGGAGGCGGCGGGGCAGCCCATGGGCCGCTGCGTGTCGGCCGAGGGCGCCGCGTTCGTCGCCCGGCTGCATCGCGACAACGGGGTCGATCTGCGCTGCGGCGTGGCGGTGACGGCGATCGAGGCGCGCGGCGACGGGACCGAGGTGGTGGTCTGCGCCGACGGCGCCGCGCTGTCCGCCGATCTGGTGGTGGCGGGCGTCGGGATGGAACGGAACCTGGCGCTGGCGGAGGCGGGGGGGCTCGCGATCGACGGCGGCGTGGTGGTGGATGCCCTCACCCGCACCAGCGCGGCGGATGTGTTCGCCGCCGGCGACCTGGCGGCGTTTCCGCACCCGCTGTTCGGGCGGTTGCGGCTGGAATCCTGGCGGCATGCGCAGAACCACGGCATTGCGGCGGGCCGGGCGATGGCCGGGGCGGGCAAGCCCTATGACGACGTGCCGTGGTTCTGGACCGACCAGTTCGGGGTGAACCTGCAGGTGGCCGGGCTGCCGGCGCTGGCGGCGCGGACGGTGGTGCGGGTGAATGCGCCGCCGGTGTTCGTGGCGGTACATCTGGCGGCGGACGGACGGGTGGTGGGCGTGACGGCGGCGGGTGCGCCGCGGGAGATCCGGGCGGGGATGGCGCTGATCCGGGCTGGGCAGCCGGTGGATGCGGCGCTTGTGGCGGATGCGGGGGTGGCGTTGCAGGGGCTGCTGGCCGCGCGGTAGATGGCGCTCCTGCGGCTCCAGCGCGGGAAGGCGCGTGCCGGGCCGGCGGGTTTCAGCGCGTGGGCTTGGCCGCGGCCGCCGTGCTGTTCGCGGCGGGCCGCATCGGCGCCGGCGGCGGCGGGCGGGTCGTGATCCGGGTCGTGGTGTTGATCCCACCCTTCACGACATAGCCCTCAGTCAGCGGCTTGACCTTGCCGAACATGTCCGTCGCCGTTGCGGTGTGCTTTGCCATCCTGGGGCATCCTCGGAGGGGCGGAGTGATCGTACGGAAATTCGATATGGATGCTGTCCGGAGCCCGGGCAAGGTAGAGCCGCGGGACTCGGTACAGCTCCTGTCCGCCGAAATCATAGACGATCACGTCCAGCAGGACCAGTTCGCGGAGCCGGTCGGTCTCCGAGAAAGTATCACGCTCTTATTGCGAACCCTGTTGATGAGAGGCCAGGCAGAAGAATTATTCAACCGCAGATGTACGCTGATGCACGCAGATGGTCCGAGCGGACCGGCCGGCCGGCAGCATCCTCTGTCGCGCGAGGTCGGCCGGGATCGCTGCGGCGGCACGGGGCATCTGCGTGCATCAGCGTACATCTGCGGTTGAAATCCCTGTGCTTCCTTGCGCCGGCACGAGGCAGGGAAGCCGAACCCGGCCCGCTGCCGCTCGACCCGCCGCCGCCGTGGAACAGGGTTCGCAACAAGAGCGAAGCATTAACCCATCCGGCATAGACGGACTGGTTCTGGAAGTCCCGGAAATGGACATATTCCCTCGATCACGGCGCAACGTGCCGGCCCTATCCGGGCGGGCCGGGCGCACACGGTTCGCGCGGCCGTGCCCGTTTCCCGCGCGGCGGCTTCGCGATGATGCCGCCGAGTGGTCCTACGCGCGAGGCGTTACGGACAGGTCAACGACCGCCTGATCGTTCGGGTGGAGTCTTCGCGGCGTGGGAGAACACGCCTCCCGCCGCCCCTGATTACCGTCGCAACTGGCTCACATCCCGCACCGCCCCGCGCGACGCGCTCGTCGTCAGCGCCGCATACGCCTGCAACGCCTGCGAGACCGTCCGCTGCCGGGTCCCCGGCCGCCACGCCGCCGCCCCGCGCGCTTCCATCCGCGCCTGGCGGGCCTGCATCTCCGCCTCGCTGATCGCGAGCCGCAGGCTGCGGGCGGGGATGTCGATCTCGATCCGATCCCCCTCCTCGACCAGCGCGATCGCGCCCCCCTCGGCCGCTTCCGGCGAGATATGCCCGATCGACAGCCCCGACGTGCCGCCCGAGAACCGCCCGTCGGTGATCAGCGCGCACACTTTCCCGAGCCCCTTCGATTTCAGGTAGCTGGTCGGGTACAGCATCTCCTGCATCCCCGGCCCCCCCTTCGGCCCCTCGTAGCGGATCACCACCACGTCGCCGGGCTTGACCGTATCGCCCAGGATGCCGGCGACCGCGTCGTCCTGGCTTTCGAACACCCGCGCCGGCCCGGCGAACACGAGCGAGGCCGGATCGACCCCGGCGGTCTTCACGATCGCCCCGTCGCGGGCGATGTTGCCGTACAGCACCGCCAGCCCGCCGTCCTTGCTGAAGGCGTGTTCCGCGTCGCGGATCACGCCGCGCGCGCGATCGACATCGAGCGTGGTGTAGCGGCTCGCCTGGCTGAACGCCTCCGTGGTGCGCACGCCGCCCGGGGCGGCGCGGAAGAACTCGGCGTTCGACCCCTCCCCGCCCACGGCCCCGCGCACGTCGAAGCGGTCGAGCGCCTGGCCCAGGGTGGCGGTATGCACCGTCGGCACGTCGCGATGGATCAGGCCCGCGCGGTCGAGCTCGCCCAGGATCGCCATGATCCCGCCGGCGCGATGGACGTCCTCCACATGCACGTCGGCAACCGAGGGCGAGACCTTGCACAGGTTCGGCACCCGCCGCGACAGCCGGTCGATATCCTCCATGGCGAAGGCCACGCCGCCTTCCTGCGCCGCCGCCAGCAGGTGCAGCACGGTGTTGGTCGAGCCGCCCATGGCGATATCGAGCGACATCGCGTTCTCGAACGCGGCCAGGCTCGCGATCGTGCGCGGCAGGGCGGAGGCGTCGTCCTGCTCGTAGTACCGCCGCGCCAGGTCGACGATCGTCCAGCCCGCCTCGACGAACAGCTTGCGCCGGTCGGCATGGGTCGCGACCACGGTGCCGTTGCCGGGCAGCGCGAGGCCCAGGGCCTCGGTCAGGCAGTTCATCGAATTGGCGGTGAACATCCCCGAGCACGACCCGCAGGTCGGGCAGGCGGAGCGTTCCATCACCGCGGTGTCGGCCTCCGAGACCGTGGGATCGGCGGCGACCACCATGGCGGTGATCAGGTCCACGGGGCGGGACGTCGTGCCGTGCACGATCTTGCCGGCTTCCATCGGCCCGCCGGAGACGAACACGGTGGGGATGTTCAGGCGCATCGCCGCCATCAGCATCCCCGGCGTGATCTTGTCGCAGTTGGAGATGCACACCAGCGCATCGGCGCAATGCGCGTTGACCATGTATTCCACCGCGTCGGCGATCAGCTCGCGCGAGGGCAGGCTGTACAGCATCCCGTCATGGCCCATGGCGATGCCGTCATCCACCGCGATGGTATTGAATTCCTTGGCGACACCGCCGGCCTTGGCGATCTCCCCGGCGACCAACTGGCCGAGGTCCTTCAGATGCACGTGGCCGGGCACGAACTGGGTGAAGGAGTTGGCGATGGCGATGATCGGCTTGCCGAAATCGCCGTCCGTCATGCCGGTGGCGCGCCAGAGCGCGCGCGCGCCCGCCATGGTGCGGCCGTGCGTCGTAGTGCGGGAGCGATAGACGGGCATGCGGGAACCTCCTGGAACGTCTTGCCGCCCAGCATAGCGGCCTGCGGCGACGGCGGCGAGGCGGCCCCGCCTGGCCGGCACGCAGCCCGCTGGCAATAGACGGGGGGGCCGCGTAGAAGCTGGGAGTGACTCTGGGTGTCGAGGCCTTCGGAATGCGGATTGCGGCCATGTCGTTGCTGCTGTTGTGCCTGGCCGGCTGCACCGCCGGCGCACCGCCGGGCCCGGTCGGCGATTTCGCCGCGGCGCTCTGGCCCGACCCGCAGGTGAGCCGCGACGTGGCCGCCATCAGCGCCGGCATGGACGAGGCGCGGACCGCGGCCGACAGCGTGGCCGCCCGCGGCAGCCCATAAGGTCGAGAGGCGCCGCCTTCAGTCCTGCAGGCGGACGAGCGTGAAGATGCCGAAGGGGGGAACCGGGCGGGTCGTCAGCCGGGGACGGTCCTCGGGACCGAACAGGGCCTCGATCGCAAAATCCGGATGCCAGCCGAGCCCGCGGGAGGCCGGGGCGAGCGCCCATTCCACCCACCAGCGCGGCCCGCGTTCGGCCGCGAAGTGGTTCACGAACAGGAGGTGGCCGCCCGGCCGGACCACCCGGCGCATTTCCGCCAGCAGCCGGCGCGGGTGCGGCACGACGGAGGCCACGAACATCGCCACCGCGATATCGAAGCTGGCGTCGGGAAAGCTGGTGGCCTCGGCATCCATCTCGTGCAGGGCGGCCACCGAGTTCGAGGCCGAGCCGCGCCACCCGCCGGCGCGCCCGCTCCAGCATCTCGGCCGACAGGTCGATGCCGGTCACGCGCTTGTCAGGTGCGTAGCGCGGCAGCGCGAGGCCGGTGCCGACGCCCATTTCCAGCACGTCGCGCCCGGGCAGGGCGTTCACCTCGCGGACCGCGCGACGGCGGCCGGCAGCGGAGACGAGGCCGAACATGGTGTCGTACACGCCCGCCCAGCGCCGGTAGGCCGCACGCACCGCATCCGCGTCGAGGGCGGCTCGCGGGCCGGAGGAACGGGACCCGGGGGATCCCGGCGCCCGCCGACGCTGCTCGATCGTGTGGCTCATGATCCCAGCTTGCTGCTTTCGTCTCGGTTGCGCGACCCCGGGCGGGATGTGCCGGGAACATCCCGGACTTCGCCAGGCATGCTGCCCGATGGCCGGACCGGTTCGGGCGAACCTGCCATCCTGCTCCGCATTAATCGCGCCGGTGCACCAGCGCAAGCCCGCCGACTGCGGGACCGGCGAACGCCGGTCCGCCACCCCCGGAGCGTTGCGCGCGTGCTCTGACACAAACAGGCGATTTATCACGCGTCAGAGCACCAGCCTGGTTTTGTGGGCCGATTCAGCCAACGCCTCGAAGCAGGCGTTGGCATCGGACCACCAGCACCATCGCCGCGGCCGAATACCGCGGACCATCGCGGCGCGTCCGCCGGACCTGTCGGCCGGGGCAGCCGGATCACCGGGTGCTTCAGTCCGCGGCGGACAGGTTCACCGCCGCGGAGCGACCGTTCTGCTGCTGCTCGACCTCGAACCCGAGTTTCTGCCCCTCGTTCAAAGTGCGCAGCCCGGCTTTCTGCACGGCGCTGATATGGACGAAGATGTCCTTCCCCCCGGTGTCGGGCGCGATGAAGCCGTAACCCTTTGTGGGGTTGAACCATTTTACGGTGCCCTTGGGCATCGACGTGCTGCCTTTCTGCTTGGGGCCACTCCCGCGCGCGGGATCGACCGAGGTTCCCTCGACGGGTGGGTCCTCCTTCTGCATTGGGAAGGCTGCCCCGTCGATCTGGGACCATAATCGTCAAGTGCGTGATCCGCAATGCCGGGTCGCGCATGGAGCGGGCCCAGGCGTGCAGGCCGGTCGCCGCCTCCCGCTGGTCCCGCAGGACAAATGCCCACAGGACAAATGATCGTGCGGGCACGATGGCGATCGGTAGCGACGTGGGCGAACGCTTTGGCCGGATGCACCCGTGGCGCCGGATACGGCACGGCGGTGCAGAGGAATGCCACAGGCCACCGATCGCAGCCACGGGCCTTCCGAGGTCCGCGGCTGCGATCGGCCCGACGCGGTTCAGGCCCGACGCGGTTCAGGCGGAGGCGGGAAAACGGCCCGCACGAAAGCAGGAAACCGACACGGCCGCGGCCGGCGGGCGCATGGGCCGGGCGCTCCCCGGCGCGCCCGTCCGGGGGCGCTGCCGACGGATGTCCGCCGGGCCGGGCCGCGTCACGCGTGGTCTTCCAGCCCGTCCGCGATCTCCTCGGCCCGTTTGGCGAGGCGCGCCAGGCGGCGTTCCTGCCGCGCCTGCGCGGCAGCCTCGGCAGCGGCGGGACGCGGCTGGGCCGGCTCGCTCGCGCGGGGCTGGTCCAGGGCGGCGCGGGTTTCGTGCAGGTCGTCGGCCAGCAGCAGCGCGGCCATCACCAGCATGCGCGCCTCGCTGCTCGGGCCGGCCACCGCCTTGATACTGTCGATCCGCCGTTCCACCTCGCCGGCCATCGCGAGCAGGTGCTTCTCCTCCCCGTCCTGGCAGCCGACCGTGTAGCTGAAGCCATTGATGCGGACCGTCACTTGCGCCATGCGGCACCTCCTTCGCTGGTGGGCGGGAACCGGCGCGGGCCGGTGCTCATAAGCCCTGATCGAGCGCGCCGCGCAGCCGCTCGATGATGCGATCGAGCCGGGCGGCCAGCGCGGCACGCGACGGGCCCTCGGCCAGGCTCGCCCGCTCCGACGGATCGACGGGAAGCGCGTGGTCGGTGGGCCGGCCGGTCGCGGCCGTCGCGGCGAGGCGGGCAATCCGCTCCAGTGCCGCTTCCAGCCGGGCGGCGGCGTCGGCGGCGGCTTCCGGTTCGCTGGCCATCGGCGTTCGCTCCGCTGCGTGACCAGGTTGAAATGCGCGGCCAACCGGCCGAACGTCAAGCATGGCGACGGATTTCCGGTTTCCTCCGGCGGTAATCGTGCACGGGCTGGACGACGCCCGCGCCGCCCTGGCGCCGGGCCGGCCCGTGACCCTGCTCTCCGCCCCGGGCGCGGCGCTGTATGCGGGCTGCGGCTGGTGGCGTGCGCTGGTCCGGCTGGCGCAGGTGGAACGAGGGCCGGGCGACGCCCAAGATCCGGGCCGCGTCGCGCCAGGGGGTCCGATCCCGGGGGATCGCATCCCAACGGGTCACATCCCAACGGGTCACATCCCAGTAGGTCACATCCCAGTAGGTCACATCATCGACATTCTGGACTGCGCCGATGCCGCCGGCGCTGCCTTCGCGGCCCTGCGGCTGGAGCAGCGTTGGCTGGTGCTGGCGCCCGCCGCGCCGGGCTTCGCCGCCGCCGCCGCGGTCGCCGCGGCACGCGGCGGCGGGATTCTTCCCGCGGCCCCTCCGGCGCTCGATCTCGCGCAGCCGGGCGCGGCGCGCGCGCTGGCCGCCTGGCTTGGCCCCGAAGCGTGACTTCCGGCCCATCCTGGGCTAGACGGCGGCAAAGGTAGCGACCAGGAAGCGGAAGGGCCAAACCGATGCGCGTCTCCCAGCGAGTGAAGAAAATCCTGGACTGGTACGAGGGCGATCCGCCCGGCGTGAAGGCCAACCTCGCGCGCATCCTGATGCACGGCAAGCTCGGCGGCACCGGCAAGGTCGTGATCCTGCCGGTCGATCAGGGCTTCGAGCACGGGCCGGCGCGCAGCTTCGCCCCCAACCCGCCGGCCTACGATCCGCACTACCACTACCAGCTCGCGATCGAGGCGGGGCTGTCCGCCTACGCCGCCCCGCTCGGCATGATCGCCGCCGGCGCCGACACCTTCGCCGGCGCCTTGCCGACCATCCTGAAAATGAACAGCTCCAACAGCCTTGCCACCAGCAAGGACCAGGCGGTGACGGCGAGCGTGAAGGACGCGCTGCGGCTCGGCTGCGCCGCCATCGGCTTCACCATCTATCCGGCCAGCGAATACGCCTTCGAACAGATGGAGGAACTGCGGGCGCTGGCGGAGGAAGCCAAGTCCTGCGGCCTCGCGGTCGTGGTCTGGAGCTACCCGCGCGGCCCGGCGCTCGACAAGGCGGCGGAAACCGCGGTCGATATCTGCGCCTATGCCGCCCACATGGCGGCGCTCATGGGGGCGACCATCATCAAGGTGAAGCCGCCGACCGCGCATATCGGGCTGGAAGCGGCGCGCATAGCCTATGAGGGGATCGACATCTCCACGATGGCGAAGCGGGTCGAGCATGTGATGCAGGCAACCTTCAACGGCAAGCGGGTGGTGGTGTTCTCCGGCGGCGAGGCCAAGGGGCTCGATGCCGTGTTCGAGGAAATCCGCGGCCTGCGCGACGGCGGCGCCAGCGGCAGCATCATCGGCCGCAACACGTTCCAGCGGCCGAAGGAGCAGGCGCTCGACATGCTGGGCAAGATCATCGACATCTACCTGAGCAAGGACTGAGGCCGGTGGACCCGCTCGGCGGCGGTGGCTGCCGGGTCTACCTCATCACCCCGCCCGCGTTCGACCCGGCGCCGTTCGCCGATCTGCTGGCGGCGGCGCTGGATGCGGGCGATGTGGCGGCGGTGCAGTTGCGGCTGAAGGACGCCGACGACGCCACCTGGCACCGCGCGATCGACGCGCTACGGCCGGTGGCGCAGGCGCGCGAGGTGGCGTTCCTGCTCAACGACCGCGTCGACCTGGTGCGCGCCACCGGCTGCGACGGGGTGCATGTGGGCCAGGAGGACATGCCGGCGCGGCAGGCGCGCGCGCTGCTCGGGCCGGAGCTGACCCTCGGCGTGACCTGCAAGGCGAGCCGGGACCTCGCCATGGCCGCCGGCGAGGACGGGGCGGATTACGTGGCCTTCGGCGCCTTCTTCCCCTCCACCACCAAGGAGGTGACGCGGCTCGCCGATCCCGAAATCCTGCGCTGGTGGTCGGAGCTGATGGAACTGCCGTGCTGCGCGATCGGCGGCATCACGGCGGAGAATTGCGCGGCCCTGGTGCGGGCGGGGGCGGATTTCCTCGCCGTGGTCGGCGCGGTGTGGAACCATCCCGACGGGCCGGCGGCGGGCGTGCGGGCGCTGGAGGCGGCGATCGCCGCGGCGGAGGCATAGATGGCGCGGCTCAGCGTCAACCTCAACAAGATCGCCCTGCTGCGCAATTCGCGCCACACCGGGGTGCCGGACGTGGCCGCGTTCGCCCGCCTCGCCCTGGCCTCGGGGGCGCGCGGGATCACGGTGCATCCGCGCCCCGACGAACGGCATATCCGCGCGAGCGACATCCCGGCGATCGCCGCCGCCATGGCCGGGCAGCGGCCGGCGATGGAATTCAACATCGAGGGCTATCCGGACGCCCGCCTGCTCGGGATCGTGCGCGCGGTGCGGCCGGAGCAGGTGACCCTGGTGCCGGATGTGCCGGACGCCTTCACCTCCGAGCGCGGCTGGGCGCTGGACGCGGCGGAACGCGCGGTGGCGGAACCGGCGATCGCGGCGCTGCGCGGGCTGGGGGCGCGGGTGATCCTGTTCATCGACCCCGATCCGGCGGTGGTGCCGCAGGCGCGCGCGGCAGGGGCGGACGGGGTGGAGATCTACACCGGAGCCTATGCCGCGGCGTTCCGTGCCGGCAACGCGGCGACGGAGCTGGACGCCTGCGCGGCGGCAGCGGCGGCGGCACACGAGGCGGGGCTGGTGGTGAACGCGGGGCACGACCTGAACCTGCGCAACATCCCGCCGCTGCTGGCGCGCATGGGGTTCCTGGCGGAGGCGTCGATCGGGCACGAGCTGACGGCGGACGCGCTGGAGATGGGGTTCGCCCGGGCGGTGACAGCGTATGCGCAGGCGCTGGCGGGACCAACCGCCAGGGACTGACCGGCCTAGGATGGGGGTTGCGCCGCATTTACGGGCGGTTAAGCCACCGCGCGCAGCTTGCGTGCCTCCCCTCACCCGGCGCGTCCGTGACCCAGCCCCGCCCCCGCCTGCTCGCCGACGCCTTCGCCGCACTCGATTCCGGCCGCTTTGCTGCGGCCGTGCCGCATTGCGACGCGCTGCTCGCGTTCGACCCGGCGGACGCGGAAGCCCGCCTGCTGCTCGGCCTCGCCCGCGGCGCGATGGGGGAGACGGCGGCGGCCGCGGACCTGCTGCACGCCGTCGCGCGCGCGCGGCCCGATTGTGCCCATCCCTGCCACGACCTCGCCGGGCTGCTCGACCGGCTGGGCATGCCCACGCAGGCCGCGGCGCAGTACCGCGCCGCGCTGGCCCTGGCGCCGCAGGACGGCGGGCTGCGGCGGGCGCTCGCGACCCGGCTGCTGCGCGGCGGCGATCCGGCCGGAGCGCTGGCCGCACTCGGCGATCCCGCCGGCTCCGCGGCGTCCCTGCATCTCGCCGGGCAGGCCCTGGCCGAGGCCGGGGACATCCCGGCGGCCACCGCGCAGTTCCGCCGCGCCGTGGCGCTCGATCCCGGGCAGGCCGCCGGCTGGTCCAACCTCGGCATGATGCTGAAGATCGCCGGCAAGCACGCTGCCGCGATCGCCGCGCACGATCACGCGGTGGCGCGCGCGCCGGACGAGCCGCAACTCCACGTCAACCGCGCCGTGGCGCTGCTGCACGCCGGGCGCTGGACCGAGGCTTGGGGCGAATACGAATGGCGCCTGCGCCTGCCCGGGCATACGCCGCTGCCGCTGGAAACCCTGCTGCCCTCGCTCGCGACCGGGATTGATCTCGCCGGCCGCATCGTGCTGCTCACGCATGAGGAAGGCTTCGGCGATACGTTGCAGTTCGCCCGCTACGCACCCCTGCTGACCGCGCGCGGGGCGCTTGTGCTGCTGGCGGTGCCCCGGGCGCTGGCGCGGCTGCTCGCGCCGCTGGGGCCGATCGTGGCCCCCGCAGGGGCGCCGCCCGAATTCGATTTCCATTGCCCGTTCTTCAGCCTGCCGCGGGTCTTCGCCACCACGCCCGACACCATCCCGGCTTCGGCGCCCTATCTGACTGCCGATCCGGCGCGCGCGGCGGCCTGGCGGCCCCGGCTCGCTTCCGGCGGTCCCGGCTTGCGCGTGGGACTCGTCTGGGCCGGCCAGGCGCGCCCATGGCTGGAGGGGTTCACGACCCTGGACGGCCGGCGCAGCGCCGGGCTGGCGGCCTTCGCTCCGCTGGCGGCCATCTCCGGGGTGCGTTTCGTCAGCCTGCAGGCGGGACCGTCCGCAGCCGAGGCGCGGCCGGCGGGCCTCGATCTGTTCGACCCGATGGGGGAGGTGGCGGATTTCGCCGATACCGCGGCGATCGTCGCCGGGCTCGACCTCGTCATCAGCGTCGATACCGCGGTCGTGCATCTGGCGGGCGCGCTGGGCAAGCCGGTGTTCCTGCTCGATCGCTACGACAATTGCTGGCGCTGGCTGAGCGGGCGGCCCGACAGCCCGTGGTATCCGAACCTGCGCATCTTCCGCCAGGAACGCCTCGGCGACTGGAGCGGACCGATGGACCAGGTCGCGACGTCCCTGCGTGCGCTCGCCGCGGCCTGGCCGGGCGATCGGGCGGCCTGACCCGCGGCGATCCGCCGGCCGAAGTCAGCCGCCGACGGGCACGATCCGGTACAGCCGGAATCCGGTGCCCTTCAGGGTTCCGACCAGCCGCAGCCAGGGCGGCGGATGCCCGGCGGACAGCACGAACCACAGCGCATCGGCCGGCGCCCCGGCGGCCAAGGCGTAGGACTGCCGGCGAGGGCAGATCAGCACGAAGCGCGCCCCGGTTGCCCGCACCGCCGACGGCACCCGATCGCCCGCCGGCGCGCGCCAGGCCGCCCGCGCGCGCAGATACCCCGCCACCCCGTGCTGATACAGCGAGCCGACCGCGACGATCCGGCTGCGGTACAGCAGCTCCGGCACCTCGCCCATCCGCGACAGCACGATCTGCCCGGCGGCGGGGGCGAGCAGGCGGCCGATATGCGTCATCGCGCAGGAGGCGGTCGCCGGGCCGTGCGGCGTCGCCTTGTGGCCGACGAGCGCCGTCGCGAGCATCGCCACCGCGTAGGGCACGATCAGCAACACGGCGAACAGCCCGATGCGCGCCACCGACGCCCGATTCGGCGTGGCGGCGAACCGCTGCGACACGGCGGTCAGCGCCACCGGCAGCAGCGCCGCGCCGCAGGCCGCCGGGAACGGCGCGAACAGCACGAAGCGCGCGGTAAGCCCGAGAGCGAGCAGCGCCCCGGCGGCGGCGATGAGCCACGCCCCACCGGCCTCCGGCACCCGCCGCGCCCGCCAGGCCGCCGCCAACGCCACCGCCAGCGCGAACAGCCCCGGTCCCAGAATCATCGCCGCGAGGCCGACCGTGCGCACCGGCTGGGTCTCCGCCATCGCGCCGAAGAACAGCCGCATCTGCTCGGGCGGCAGCAGCGCGTAAGGCCCGAGCGCCACGGCGGGGAACGCCGCCAGCCACAGTGCAAAAGCGGCGAGCGCGCCGCCCAGCCCGAGCGCCCGCCGCCGCACCGGCGCGAGCCCCGCCCGATCGAGCCCGGCGAGCCACAGGCCCACCGCGGCGACCGCCAGTCCGAGTGCCGCATAGACGACGGAAATCCGGTCAAGCTCCGCCGCCCATGTTCCGCCCGCCGGCGGGTCGCGCCACAACCCGAATGCCAGCACGGCGAGAAAGCCGAGCCCGGCCACCGCCACCACCCGCCCGACGGGGCGGAACATCCAGCACCAGCCGAGGCCGACGAAGGTCAGCAGCACGAACGGCATCGTCTCCGGCATGATCCAGATCGCGAGCCCGCCGGCGATGCCGGCAGCCAGGCCTGCCCCCTCGCTGCCGGCCGGCCGCACCGGGCCGCCCGCCGCGCGCAGGGCGAAGCCGGCGGCGACCGCCACCGCGGCGACCATGACGATGTGATAATGGATCACGCCGATCGGCTCGAACCCGCGAATGCCGTCCAGCAAGGGGGCCAGCACGGCCGGCGCCCAGAGCCAGCGCCGCTCGCTCAGCGGGGCGACGGCAAACCCCATGCCGAGCCCGAGCCCCCCCGCCGCCAGCGGCGCCGAGGCCACGCCCGCCACCCGCAGCGCCGTGTGCCAGCCGAGCCAGGGCGCGAGCGGCGCGGCCAGCGCGACCAGCGCCGCATCGAACAGCCGCGACCACTCGATCACCAGGGGCGCACCGGAATCGTCCCGTCCGGTGACGGTGTTGACCAGATGGCCGAGCTTCAGCCCCTGCTCGATCCGCAGCAGCCGCATGTAGCTGTCGGGATCGACCAGGCCGCCGTGCCAGACATGCGCGAAGCCACGGACCCCGACGAGCATCTGCATCGCCGCGCCGAGGGCGAACAGCAGCAGGTAGAACCGCGTCGAGGGCAGGCGGCCCTGGCCGTCGTCGCTTCGGGTTCGGGGACGCCGCATCGGCCGGGCCTGCCGGTCAGCCGCCGAAGCCCTCGAGCGCCAGCACCCGCGCCGGGGCGCCGTCGCTGCCGATCAGGCTGAGCGGGGCGCAGACCACGAAGCTGCGCGGGTTCGGCAAGGCCATCAGGTTGGCCAGGTATTCGATCAGGATGACGCCGCGCAGCAGGAGGCGCTGGTGGGTGACGTAGTCCTCCGCGGGGGCGTCGGGGAGACCGGCGATGGCGTTGCGGATGCAGCGGTCCTGGGGGAAGTCGAAGCCGACCGCCTTGGGGCCGCGGGCCACCAGCCAGTCGGCGGCTTCCGGGGTGACCCAGGGGGAGCGGGTCCAGAATTCCGGGGTGGCGATGCGTTCCACCCGATCCCAGCCGGCGCGGAGCAGGACGATGTCGCCGGGGCGGACATGGGCGCCGGCGGCGGCGAGGTGGGCCTCGGTGATGGGCGCGTTCGGGCCGGCGGCACGCACATCGACGACCGCGGCGGGGCCGATGCTCGTGTCGAGCGGGATGGCGTCCGTGGTCGGGCCCTCGGGGTCGAAATGGCGCGGAGCGTCCATGTGGGTGAAGGCGTGCACGGCAGTCGAGAGCCAGGTGACCTGGGAATGGCCCTGCGCGTGGGTGCGGTGCAGGTGCTGCTTGGGGTGCCAGCGGAAATGGTCGGGCTGGATCGGGGTGGAGAGGTCGATCACCTGGGGCATGGGCGGTCCTTGCAGGAGCGGAGTGCACAACCCGGCCGGAACCGGGCCGTTCCGGCCGGGCTGCGTTGTACAAGCGGGCGTCGCTTGCCGCCCGGGTTGTAAAGAACCCGGCAACCGGTTGCTAACCGGTGACAGAAGCTTTCCGCCCGCGCCGCCCGTCGCCACGACACCCGGCGTGGCCGTGGGGCGTCCTGTCCCCGGGGAGGGTTTCCGCCTCCGGCCACAGCGGCCGCATCGCCCGCTCCGCCTGCGGTTAGCGATCCGCGGCGCGGTCCGCGCGCGGGGGCCCGGGGACTGCGTTTCCGGAAACCTTGAGAAGTGCAACGAACCACGCAAGCACCTCCCTCTTGACAATCAATAACCTAACGGTTATGGGTTTGCATGGACTCTCATCCGGACGTTCTGTTCAAGACCCTCTCCGATCCCACTCGTAGAGCGATCTTCGAGCGCCTGACCCGTGATGGAGAACTGACCGTGCATGCGCTCACCGGATGCTCCGGTGTATCGCAGCCGGCTGTCTCCAAGCATCTCGGCGTGCTCAAACTCGCCGGACTCGTTCGCAACCGACGCGAAGGGCGCGAGACCCACTACAGTGCCAACCCGCAAGGGTTGGCGCCCTTGATCGATTGGATGAAGCTCTACGGGACTTTCTGGCATGACCGGCTCGATCGTCTCGAATCACTCCTGAGCAGGATGGATCAATGACCGACGCCAGCCCCGCACTGCGTTCCGTCATCATCGAACGGGACTTGCCCCATCCGCCGGAGAAAATCTGGCGGGCGCTCACGCAAGGCCATTTGATCGAGGAGTGGCTCATGCAGAACGACTTCAAGCCTGTCGCGGACCACCGTTTCACGCTTCGCGCAGACTGGGGCGCTGTCGACTGCCAGGTAACGGCGGTCGAGCCGAACAGAACGCTGTCCTACACCTGGGCGGCCTATGGTCTCGAGAGTGTCGTCACCTGGACCCTCACGCCGACGAGCACGGGGACCCACCTGCGCATGGAGCAGTCGGGCTTCCGGCCGGATCAGCAGCAGGCCTGCCAGGGCGCCGAGGGTGGGTGGCCGCAGTTCCTTGCGGCCCTTGAGCAGGTATTGGCACGGATGGATTGAAGTCTGCCGGCATATATCCGGAA
This sequence comes from uncultured Pseudomonadota bacterium, assembly GCA_963832525.1. Classification (GTDB taxonomy): domain Bacteria; phylum Pseudomonadota; class Alphaproteobacteria; order Acetobacterales; family Acetobacteraceae; genus JAJZVS01. The sequence goes on along the minus strand of CAWHUC010000004.1, from coordinate 1,452,633 downwards.
CTTCCGGGATAGGAACATGAAAGAATCGAACGCGAGCCAGGGCCGGTCGGCATCGGAGCTCATCTCGCAACGAATCACCGAACTCGGGGACTGGCGCGGGGAGACCCTCGGCAGAATGCGCAAGCTCATCAAGGAGGCAGACCCGGACGCCGTCGAGGAATGGAAGTGGAGGGGCACGCCGGTCTGGTCGCACGACGGCATCATCTGCACGGGCGAATCCTACAAGGACGTCGTGAAGCTTACCTTCGCCAAGGGCGCGTCGCTGCGGGATCCGGCGCGGCTCTTCAACGCGAGTCTCGACGGGAACACGCGCCGCGCGATCGATATCCACTCTGGAGAAGAAGTTGACGAGTTCCGCCTTCAAGGCGCTCGTTCGCCAAGCCGTCGCCCTCAACAGTGCCGGCAAGTCGAAACCTTCGAAGAAGGCGAAGTCCTGAGGGATGCCGCCCCTGAACAGGTCCGACATCGAGGTGGCGGCGGTGTCGTGCCGCCCGAGCGTACCCAGGTTGAAGATGGGCACGACAGTCGCAAGGAGCGAATAGTGGAAATACTGGACCCGGCGCGTCGCGTCCGCCGCGAACTTCGATGTAAGGGCAACGCTCTTATTGCGAACCCTGTTGCACGGTGGCGGCGGCGGGTCGAGCGGCAGCGGGCCGGGTTCGGCTTCCCTGCCTCGTGCCGGCGCAAGAAAGCACAGGGGTTTCAACCGCAGATGTACGCTGATGCACGCAGATGCCCCGTGCGGATCCCGGCCGACCTCGCGCGACAGAGGAGGCTGCCGGCCGGCCGGTCCGCACGGGGCATCTGCGTGCATCAGCGTACATCTGCGGTTGAATAATTCTTCTGCCCGGGCTCTCATAAACAGGGTTCGCAATAAGAGCGAAGGGCAATCTGTGGTTGCCCCGTACGCAGGCCATGCGAGGAATCTGGTCTCGTCAATAAACGAACGGAACCAACCGCCACGTGTGGGCGCGATAGGCGTCATACTCGGTGCCGAATTGCACCCGCAGCAGCGCCTCTTCCGAGGCGATGCGGGCGCGTAGCGGCACGAGGGTAAGGGCTGTGAGCAGGATGCCGACGCCCGAGCGGAAGGCGAGCGCCCAGCCGAGCATGTTCACCATGAGGCCGAGATAGCTCGGGTGGCGGACCACGCCATAAACCCCAGTGGTGACGAGCGCATGGCCGGGCTGGATCGCCACCAGCCCGCTGAAGCGACGGCCGAGCACGAAGACCGGCCAGATGCGCAGCACACCGCCCACGGCGAAAAGCACCACGCCGAACCAGCGGAGCGCATCGCCGCCGAGTATCCAGAAGCCGATGCGGTCGGTGTACGCGGGAAGATAGCCATTGAGCAGGCCGAGCACCGCGAACGCCGCGAGCACCCAGCGGTTGCCCCGATCCTCCCGCTCGCCGCTCCGCAGGCCGCCTTGGGTGAACAACGCCGCGCCCGCGAACGCGAGGGTGATGAGCGCGAGCGCCACGAATTGCGGGCGGGCGAGGAAGGCGTCGATCCCGCCGGCGCCGAAGGCCGCAAGGCCCACATAGGCGACCGTGCCCGCAAGCACGGAAGCTGCCGTCGCCGGCGAGACCTGCATCGCCGTCTCCTGTTTGCGCCCGCCGTTGCCGCCGCCCGGGCGCGACAACGAAGGGCGCGGATCATCGCCGCCCGGCCTGCGCGGCGCGCCCGCCGCCCGCGCGGGTTACGCTGCCTTGTGGAACGTCTTCGGAATCCCCGCCTTCGCCATCTGCCCGGCAGCGGCTCCGCCGGCAGCCCCTCGTGCAGCAGCGCCCGCGCGGCCATCAGCTTCGGCAGGTCGATCCCGGTCGAGAACCCCATGCTCTCCAGCATGAACACCAGATCCTCGGTCACCACATTGCCCGAGGCCCCGGGCGCATAGGGACAGCCGCCCAGCCCGCCCAGGCAGGAATCGAACGCGCGGATGCCTTCCTCCAGCCCCGCCAGCGCATTCGCGAGCCCGAGCCCCATCGTGTCGTGCAGATGCAGCCCCTACAGCACCGGCCCGATCGCCGCGCGCACCGCGCGCACCACTTCCTTGATCTGCGCCGGATGGCCGTAGCCGACGGTATCGGCCAGCATGATCTTGTCGACGCCCGCCTTCGCCAGCCCCGTCGTCACCTCGACCACCTTCGCCGTCGGCACCAGCCCGTCGATCGAGCAGCCGAACGCGGTCGATGCGCCCGCAATCACCTCCATCCGCCGCGGCTGCGCTTTCACCCACGCCATCAGCCGCGCCATCTCGACGATGCTTTCCGCCGGCGTGCGATTGAGGTTGGCGCGCGCTGTGACCCTCGCTGACCGAGACCGGCACGCTGATCTTGTGCGCCCCCGCGTTGTAGGCGTTCTGCGCGCCGCGCAGGTTCGGCACCAGAGCGATCACCGTCAGGCCGGGGATTTCCACCGACCGGCGCACCACCTCCTCCGTATCCGCCATCTGCGGAATGACCCGCGCGGGCACGAAACTGCCGACCTCGATCTCCTCCACCCCCGCCGCGGCCATCGCGGCGATCCAGCGGACCTTGGCGTCCGTCGTCATGCGGGTCTTGGCGATCTGCAGCCCGTCGCGCGGGCCGACTTCGCAGATGGTGACGTGTTCGCTCATGGCGCAGGGACCTCGCAGATCAGGATGCTGCCGGTGTCGGACTCCGTCATCACCAGGCTGCGGCCATCGGGCGCGAGCGCGCAGTTGGTGATCATGGCCGCCGGCACAACTGTCGATGCGATAGAGCGGCTTGCCGTGCGGCGTCCACCACCCAGACGCACCCATGCCCGGGATTGGCGATGTACAGCCGATCATGCGCGTCCATCGCCAGCCCGTCGGGACCGGAGGTGCCGGGCGGGACGCGCGCAAAACACTGCGCCTTCGCCACCACCGCGTCGTGGCGCAGCAGGAAACGCCAGACCTCGCAGGATCGTGTCATCGCCACATACAGATGGGTCTGCGCGGTGTTCAGCACGAGCCCGTTCGGGCTCGGGCCGGTGGCGAGCAGCTTGTCGAGCCGCCCGTCCAGATGCAGCCGCCATACCCGCCCGGTGGGGTCCTGCAACCCGGTCTGGCCCTGGTCGGTGAACAGCACCGAACCATCCCGATGCAAGGTCAGATCGTTCAGCCCCTTGAAGCCCTCGCTCATCACCGCCTGCAGCAGCGGCGCCGTCGCGCCGCTGCCCGGATCGATGCGCATCAGCCCGCGCCGATAGTCGGCGGCGAGCAGCATCCCGTCCGGCAACACCTTCAGCCCGTTCGGCCAGCCGTCGTATTCGGCAACCAGGCGTCCAGGCGTCGCCCTCGATGCGGAAGATGCGGCCATACGGAATGTCGACCACATGCAGCCGCCCGGCGGCATCGAAGCACGGGCCTTCCAGGAAACCGTCAACCGGCGCGCCGGCGCGGTTGGCGTCGGCCCACTCGCTGCGCTCCAACCGTCGGAACCGGTCGGGCATGCGGGTGAGAAGGCGGGAGGCAAGCGGGGCGGGAGGAGCGAACCACATGCCGCCCAGCCTGCGGCGGCGCGGCGTCAGGAGCAAGCCCGCCCCCCGAATCGCCTCCAAGCGCGACTTCCCCTAGCCTGCCGCCCCCGCGCCGCGCACCGGAGCCTTCAATGCCCCCTCCCCCAGGCACGGCCGCACCGGCCGCTGCCGCTCCCGCCTTTACCGCCGGCCTGACCCGCTTCTGGCACGCCGCCTGGCCGGTGCTGGCGCTCGCCAATTTGCTCTGGGCCGGCAACATCGTGCTGGCACGCGGGGTCGCCGGCATGGTCCCGCCGGTAGCGCTCGCCTACTGGCGCTGGACCGGCGCGTTCTGCATCTCGCTCCCGTTCGCCTGGCCCTACCTGCGGCGTGACGCCCCAACCCTGCTGGCCCACTGGCGGATGATGCTGCTGCTGTCAGCCACCGGCATCGCCACCTACAACACCATGTCCTACATCGCGCTCGACCAGACCTCGGCGCTCAATGTCCTGCTGCTGCAATCCGCACAACCGCTCATCATCATCGTCTGGGCGGCGGCGATTTTCGCCGAATGGCCGCGCCCGCGCCAGGCAGCCGGCGTCCTCGTCTCGCTCGCCGGCGTCGCAACGATCGCCGGACGCGGCTCGCTCGCGGTGCTGATCGGGCTGCGGCTCAACCCGGGGGACTGGTGGATCCTGGGCGGGCTGGCCATCTACGGCATCTATTGCGTAATGCTGCGTCGGCGGCCGAACGTACACCCGCTGGCGTTCCTGTCCGCCGCTATGGGCATCGGGTCCTGCCTGATGCTGCCGTTCTACCTGGCTGAACTGGCCGGCGGCGCCCACATCACGGGCGGCAGCCGAGCCCTGCTGGCAATGGGATACATGGCGATCTTTCCCTCCTTCGTCGCCTACCTGCTGTTCAACCGCGGCATCGAACTCATCGGCGCCGGCCCGGCCGGCCAATCCATGCACCTGATGCCCCTGTTCGGCAGCGTGCTCGCCGTCTTCTTCCTGGGCGAGCACTTCCACCCCTATCACGCCGCCGGCATCGCCCTGATCGCCGCCGGCATCGTCCTCGCCTCCTGGCACGGCACACGCCGACCGACGGCGCACGCCTGATGCGGGGCTCGGAGGGGTTGGGGGGCGTGGTAGCAAGGCCAGGGGGCGCTGCCCCCTGGACCCCCGCCAGGGAACAAGTCCCCTGGCGGGGGTCCAGGGGGCAGCGCCCCCTGGCCTTGCTACCACGCCCCCCAACCCCTCGGTGCCCCGCATGAGCGCGCGGCGGCTCGTTGTGGTGTCGAACCGGGTGCCGGTGCCGACCGAGCGGGGGCCGCGGGCGGGTGGGCTGGCGGTGGCGATGGCGGATGCGTTGGGGCCGGGGTCGCTTTGGTTCGGGTGGAGCGGCAAGCGGACGGCGCGGGCGGCGACGGCGCCGGCGGCGCTCGCGCAGGCCGACGGGATCGATTATGCGACCATCGATCTGTCCGATTATGAGTATCGGCTGTTCTACTCCGGATTCAGCAACGGCGTGTTGTGGCCGTTGCTGCATTTCCGGCTCGGCCTCGTGCACTATCGTTCCGAGGAGTACCAGTGCTACCGGGCGATCAACCGTCGCTTTGCCGAGGCGTTGGTGCCGTTGCTGCGACCCGACGATCTGATCTGGGTGCATGACTATCATCTGATACCGCTCGGCGAGGAGTTGCGGGCGCGCGGCATCACCAACCGCATCGGGTTTTTCCTGCATACGCCGTTCGTGCCGCCGGAGGTGCTGCGCGCGTTGCCACGAGCGGAACAAATTCTTGCCAGCCTGTGCGCCTATGACGTGGTAGGGTTCCACACTGAGGAATTCCGCCAGGGCTTCTTGCGCAGTGTCCACGACATCCTCGGCCTGACGCCTGATGCCGAGGGCGGGGTGACGATGGGCGGGCGGCGCGCGCAGGCGATCGTCGACCCGATCGGGATCGATGCCGAGGGTTTCGCCGCCGCCGCCGAACGATCCTGGAAAGGCAACGAGGTGCGCCGGATGCGTGCGAGCCTCGCCGGCCGCGCGCTGGCGATCGGGGTGGACCGGCTCGACTACTCCAAGGGCCTGGTGCAGCGGCTGGACGGGTTCGGCCGGCTGCTGGCGCGCCATCCCGAGCATCGCCAGCGGGTGAGTTTCCTGCAGGTGGCTGCGCGTTCGCGGGAGGATGTGAGCGAATACCAGGAGCTGCGGGTCGCGCTCGACCGGATCGTCGGCGACACGATCGGGCAGTATTCCGAGTTCGACTGGGTGCCGGTGCGCTACATGACCCGCCCGCTGCGGCGCGGCACCCTGGCCGGGTTCTACCGGGTCGCGCACATGGGGGTGGTCACCCCGTTGCGCGACGGGATGAACCTGGTGGCGAAGGAATATGTCGCCGCGCAGGACAGCCGCGATCCCGGCGTGCTGATCCTGTCGCGCTTTGCCGGCGCCGCGGCGGAGCTGACCGAGGCGCTGATCGTCAACCCGTTCGACCCCGACGAGATTGCCGACGCCATGCATACGGCGCTGACGATGCGGCTGGAGGAACGCCAGGCGCGGCATCGTGCGCTGCGGGAGAAAGTGTGGGAGGCGACGGCGCGCCGGTTCTCCGAACGCTTCCTTGCTGCGCTGGAGGGGCGTGGCGGCTGAGCGTTGCGCGACGGGCAGGAGCTTCGGGCAGAGGCCCTCGGATAATCAAGTCGGGCGCCCCTTGCCTTCGCCGGCCCGGGCGGCGAGGGTAAGGCGCCGCGGCGCCGGGGCCCGCCCCAGGCCAGGCCTTGCGGCAGGCGAAGCCGGGAGGACCAGGATGGACTATGTCTGCGACGCGCCGGGCAACCTCACCTGGTTTCGTATCGTTACCGAGGGCGAGGCGGCGGCGGAATCGCGCGAGCTGCGCCACGCGGTGGAGAAATACTTCCGTCGCGAATGGGAGAAAGCAGAAGCCGGGTACCGCCCGCCCACCACCGTCTTCATCGAGCAGGCGATCGGCCTCGCCGACCACATCCGCCGCAGCATGCCGCTGTTCCTGACCCTGCGCGACATGGACGGCACCGGCCTCGCCACCGCCATGCTGCCGCCGGGCGGCCATCCCGATCGCGGCTTCAGCCCGATCATCGTCGGCCCCGCCAACGCCGACCCCTATGCCGACCACGCCGATGCGATCAGCGCCCTTGCCGAGCATTTCGGCATCGCCCTTGATCGCGCCCGCTGCTACCCATATCGCCGCTGACCCCCGAGGAGGAGAAAGCCCATGCCCATGACCCTCGACCAGTTCGCCGCCGAGGCGCACCGGCTGCTCAAGGCCGAGCCCGGTCCCGCCGGCCGGCAGAAGCTCTGCACCCTGGTGCAGCAGGCGCTGCGCGATCCGGCGTTCGTCGCCGCCACCCTGCCAGCCTCCGGGCCGGAGCGGAAAGTGCTGTACGAAGATCCCGAGCTCGGCTTCACCGTGCTCGCCCATGCCTACCAGGGGGCGAAGAACTCGAAGCCGCACGACCACGGCCCGTCCTGGGCGATCTACGGCCAGGCGTCCGGCGAGACCATCATGACCGACTGGGAGTGCCTCGCCCGCCCGACCGAGACCACACCGGGCAAGGCGGCACGCAAGCGCGACTACGCGCTGACGCCGGGCATGGCCTACCTCTACAACGAGGGCGACCTGCATTCGCCGCGCCGCGACGCCGCGACCGTGCTGCTGCGCATCGAGGGGATCAACATGGACAAGGTCAAGCGCCGCCCGTACGAGGCGGTGGAACCGGCCGCGGCGTGAGCCACCCGCCTGGCCGGCCGGCGCGCCGATGAACGTGCTCGGCGTCGTCGGCTGGTCGGGCAGCGGCAAGACCACCCTGATCGAGCGCGTGCTGCCGCTGCTGCGCGCCGCCGGGCGCAGCGTTTCCACCGTCAAGCACGCGCACCACGGCTTCGACATGGACCGACCGGGCAAGGACAGCTACCGCCATCGGGTGGCGGGCGCGCAGGAAACCCTGGTGGTCTCCGGCACCCGCTGGGCCTTGCTGCACGAGGAAGCCGGGCCGACCCCGGCTCTGCCGGCACTCCTCGCCCGGCTGGACCCGGTTGATCTCGTGCTTGTGGAAGGCTTCAAGACGCATCCGTTCCCGAAGCTGGAGGTCTTCCGCGCGAGCCTCGGCAAGCCGCCGATCTGGCCCGGGGAGCGGGAGGTGGTGGCGCTCGCCGTCGATGCGCCGCCGCCGGAGGCACCCGACCGGCCGCCGCTGCTGCCGCTCGACGATCCGGCCGCGGTGGCCGAATGGATGCTTTCCCGGATCGGCGCTTGAGCCGCAGGCCGGGAGCCGGCAGACTGCCGGCGGCGAACTGTTGCGAGCGCAGGAGCCGCTCGTGGCGACCCACCGCGCGTTTGCGTGTATTCTGCGCCCCCGCCCGGCGCGCTTGCCCGGCGCGCCTTCCTTGTTGCCCCCCTTTCGGCCCTTGCCCACCTTGCTTCTTCCGGAGCTTCTGATGCGGCGTCCCGCCCTGCTCGGCCTGCTTTGCCTCGTCCTGTCGGGCTGCGGCCTGCAAAACCACCTACCGTTCGTCGCCGGCCCCGATCCCTATCGTCCACCCGGCAACAGCGAGACCATGCAGCGGGTGGAGGGACAGGCCCCGATGGTGCCCGAGTTGCACCAGGCGCCCGGCGACGTGTGGCCGGGTCCGGTGCCGGCCGAGCCGACCCTGGAAAGCCTGGAGCAGCAGCAGCTTCAGCTTCCGAACCAGGCAACGCCGCCGACGTTGCCGGCCGAGACCGGGTCGTCCACCCCGCCCGGCGCCGTCTTGCCGCCGCTGCCCGTGGTGCCGGAGGTGCCCCCCGTCGCCGGCGTGCCGGCCGCGCCACCCAGCCCCCCGAACGCCGCATTCCCCGTCCAGGGCGGCATGGCGGTGCCGAGCGGCGGCACCTCCGCCTACGGCACCGTCACCCTGCCGGGCGGCGGCACCGGCATCGTGGTGCCGAACGGCAACGGGACCAGCACCGTCATCCGCTCGGACGGGAGTGTGGAAACCGTGCCCACACCCAAATAAGGGGGCGCATGAGCGACGCCCTGCCCCTCACCGTGCTCTACTTCGCCTGGCTGCGCGAGCGCACCGGCGTGACGGAGGAACGCGTGACCGCCCCGCCCGGCATCGCCAGCGTGGCGACGCTGGTCGACTGGCTGGCCGGGCGCAGCGCCGGACATGCGGCCGCCTTCGCCGACCGGGCGGTGGTGCGCTGCGCGGTGAACCAGGAGTTCGCCGACCCGGCCACCCCGCTGCACGCCGGCGACGAGGTGGCCTTCTTCCCCCCGGTCACCGGCGGCTGAACCCGGGAGGGCGGGCGAGATGGCACGCATCCTCGTGCAGACGGCGGATTTCGACACCGGGGCGGAGCTGGCCCGCCTGACCGCCGGGCGCAGCGACATCGGCGGGATCGGCTGCTTCGTCGGCACCGTGCGCGACACCGCCGCCGGCCGCAAGATCGCCGCGCTGACCCTGGAACACTACCCCGCCATGACCGAGCGCGCCCTGGCCGGCATCGCCGCGGAGGCGGAGCGGCGCTGGGACCTGCTGGGCTGCACCGTGATCCATCGGGTCGGGCGGCTGCTGCCGGGGGAGCCGATCGTGCTGGTGCTGGCGGCCTCGGCGCATCGGCAGGCGGCGCTGGAAGCGACCGCCTTCCTGATCGACTGGCTGAAGACCAAGGCCCCGTTCTGGAAGAAGGAGGAACTTGCGGACGGGGTGGCCGCCTGGGTCGAGGCACGGGAAGCCGACACCCAGGCCGCAGCGCGCTGGTAGCGCAGCGGCGGGCTGCGACCGCAGCAAGCAAGGCCAAGGGTCGCCGCCCCTGGAGTACTGTATATTCGTGGGCGTCGCCCATGGCGACGTCGGGCACGGTTCGAACGGCGAAGAACGACATTTTGTGGGTCTGATCGGCCGAAGCGCACCGTCAACCAGCCGCGTAACAATGGACCGGGGTTGCGTGGGCCAGTGGATGCTGCGTGAACGACGACGTGGCTTCGATACAATGACCGCTCGTATCGAATCGTACTCCTCCGTGCGATTCCGCGCCGCCCCACCTCCGCTTCAACGCAGAGGCCGCAGAGGGCCAGAGATCGCAGAGAAGGCAAGATGCCTATGGGATGAAACGCCGTATTCCATCCTTCAGCGGCACGGTATTGAAATTCAGCAGCAGCCGAATTTGACGAGCCGGCGATGCACCTTGATGGCAAGCTGGATGATCCGCCCAGTCAGCGCCGCTTCGGCGCCCGCTTCGCTTTCTGCTCTGCGGGCTCTGGCCCTCTGCGACCTCTGCGTTGAAACAACGCGCTCCCTCCGTCCCGAGCCCAATGGCGCGCCGACCATCGCCCCCGAACGGCTTCCGAAACGCTAAGCGACCCCCGAGAATTGGCGAACCGGACGGCTTACCTGGGCAGACGCGCAGTGCGACGGTGCGCAATCGGAGCGATCCTTGTCGGACGTCGCCGCAGCCTATGCCGGCAGGGTCCCCGGCCGCGCTGGGCCGCTCGCGTTCACCCGTTCGCGGAGTTCCTTGCCGGCCTTGAAGAAGGGTACGGATTTTTCTTCCACCGGCACGGCTTCGCCGGTGCGCGGGTTACGCCCGGTGCGTGCCTCGCGGCGCTTGACCGTGAAGGCGCCGAAGCCGCGCAGCTCGACCCGCTGGCCGCGGGCCAGGGCGTCGGTGATCTCGTCGAACACGGTGGTGACGATGCGTTCCACATCGCCGGCGCGCAAATGCGGGTTCGCCGTGGCCAGCTCGGCCATCAGCTCGGGATCTCGTCATGGTGGTGCCGGCCTCCCCCTGCCGCTCCAGGCTCAGCGAATGGAACGCTGCCAGAGCGACCACGCCCCGTCAAGAACAACGCTTTGGGAAAGAACGCTTTTCCAGAAGCCCTGGACGATCGGCCCGAAGGTCGCGGCCAGCGCCCGCTGGGCCAGGCCTTCGGGAACGGTCACCGGCCGCACCGGCAAGCTGGTCGGGACGCCGCGGGCGGTGGCAAGCCAGCGCCGCGCCGCGTGCTCCCCGCCGAGCGCATCGATCAGATGGAGGTGCAGCGCCTGGGCGCCGGTATAGGGCCGCCCGTCGGCCAGTTGGCGCACCACCGCCGGGTCCAGGTGCCGCCCTTGCGCGACCATCGCCACGAACTGGCCGTACAGGTCCATCACCAGCCCTTGCAGCATCTGCTTGCCGGCGGGTGTCAGCGGCTCGGTCAGGCTGGGCTGGTCCTTGAGCGGGCCGGACTTCACCACTTCGGCGCTGACGCCGAGCCGGGCCAGCAGGCCGGAGAATTCCACGCTTTGCAGATAGACGCCGATGGAGCCGGTGAGCGTACCCGCGCGGGCGAAGATGCGCGCCGCCGGCACCGCGATCATGTAGCCGGCCGAGGCGGCGACGCCGCCCATCACCGCGACCACCGGCTTCTTCGCCGCCACCGCGGCGATGGCGTCGTGCAGCCCCTCCCCGCCGGCGACGCTGCCGCCCGGGCTGTCGATCGCGACGATGAGGGCTTTGACCTTGGGATCGTCCGCCAGGTCGCGCACCCGCGCGGCCAGGCGGTCGTCGCTGCCGATGATGCCGTCGACCGTCAGCCGGGCGACGTAGGGGCCGCCGCCGAACGCCCCGCCGCCGGCGTGCAGCCCGGCCAGCAGGGCGGCCAGCACGGCAAGCACGGCGATGCTGCGCCAGACGACCAGGTGCCGTTTGAGCCGCCGCCGGTCGATCAGCAGGTCGGCATCCAGGGACACGGGCAAACCTTACGGACGGAGAGGCGTCCTGCGATCGGAGCCGAACCCCGACCGCAGGACGCAGGCACTCTTGCGGCCCTCAGTTTTCCGTCTGGGCCTGCTGGTTGCGGCGACGGATCGCCGCACCCAGGATGTCGCCGAGCGAGGCGCCCGAGTCCGAGGACCCGAATTCCGCCATCGCCTGCTTCTCCTCCTCCATCTCCTTGCCTTTGATGGTGAGCTGCAGGCGCCGCGCGACGCGATCGACCGCCGTGATCTTGGCGTCCACCTTCTCGCCCACCGCGAACCGATCCGGCCGCTGGTCGGACTTGTCGCGGGCGAGTTCGGAGCGGCGGATGAAGCCGGTCAGCACGTCGTCGACCTTCACCTCGATGCCATTGGCCTGCACCGCGGTCACCACGCAGGTGACGACGCTGCCCTTGTGCACGGATTCGAGCACCGAGGCCGCCGGATCGTCCTTGAGCTGCTTGATGCCGAGGGAGATGCGCTCCTTCTCCACATCGACGTCGAGCACCTTGGCCTTGACGATCGCGCCCTTCTCGTACGGCGCCATCGCGGCTTCGGTCACGTCGTCCCAGGAGATGTCGGACATGTGGATCATGCCGTCGAGGTCCGCGGTCAGGCCGATGAACAGGCCGAATTCGGTGATGTTGCGGATCTCGCCTTCCACCACCGAGCCGATCGGATGCTCCTCGACGAACTGCTCCCAGGGGTTGCGCTGCACCTGCTTCAGGCCGAGCGAGATGCGCCGCTTCGCCCCGTCCACGTCCAGCACCATCACCTCCACCTCCTGGCTGGTGGCGACGATCTTGCCGGGGTGGACGTTCTTCTTGGTCCAGGACATTTCGGAGACGTGGACCAGGCCTTCGACGCCCGGTTCCAGCTCCACGAAGGCGCCGTAGTCGGTGATGTTGGTCACGCGGCCGGTGTATTTCGCACCCGGCGGGTATTTCGCGGTCACACCCTCCCACGGGTCGGCCTCGAGCTGCTTCATGCCGAGGCTGATGCGCTGGGTTTCCGGGTTGAAGCGGATCACCTGCACCTTGACCTGCTGGCCGATGGAGAGCGCCTCCGACGGGTGGTTGATGCGGCGCCAGGCGATGTCGGTCACGTGCAGCAGGCCGTCTACGCCGCCGAGATCGACGAAGGCGCCGTAGTCGGTGATGTTCTTCACCACGCCGTCCAGGATCTGGCCTTCCTTGAGGCCCTGGATCAGCTCGGACCGCTGCTCGGCGCGGGTTTCTTCCAGCACGGCGCGGCGGGAGACGACGATGTTGCCGCGCGCGCGGTCCATCTTCAGGATCTGGAACGGCTGCGGGCTGCCCATCAGCGGCGTGACGTCGCGCACGGGACGGATATCGACCTGGCTGCCGGGCAGGAACGCTACCGCGCCGCCGAGATCGACGGTGAAGCCGCCCTTCACCCGGCCGTAGATCGTGCCGGTGACCCGCAGCTGGGTCTCGAAGGCCTTCTCCAGGTTGGTCCAGGCTTCCTCGCGCCGGGCCTTCTCGCGCGAGAGCACGATGGAGCCGTCGCGGTCCTCGTAGCGTTCGACATACAGCTCGACGAGGTCGCCGGGCTTGATCTCGGGCTTGGCGCCGGGCGGGGCGAATTCCTTGAGCGCGACCCGGCCTTCGGATTTGAGGCCGACATCGACGACGGCGAAGTCGGCATCGAGCCGGACGATGCGGCCGGTGACGACCGAACCCTCGAAGCCGGAATCACGACCAAGGGTTTCGTCGAGCAGGGAGGCGAAGTTCTCGCCCATGAAATGGTCGTCGGCGAGGCCGGCGTCGTACGCTTGGACAGAAGCGGAAGCTGCCATGAGGATGTTGTGTTCCGTGACGGACGGGCCGCGCGCGGGCGGGAGGGTCCGATGGGTCTGCGCGTTCCGGGGCGGAACACGGCTTGCCCGCGACGACGCGCAGGCCGGTTGCGGATGAAGGCAGAAATGCACGCCGAGGGCGCGCGGACGCAGGAGATACGCGCCGGCGCGCGGAAGTCAAGCGCAGCACCATGACAGGCGCGGCCGCACGGACCGGATGGCTACCAGATCACCCGCACATCGCAGCCCTGGAACACGGCATCCCCGCTGACCAGCGCGACGCCCTGGTCGCGGGTCTGCGCGAGCAGCATGCGGTCGAACGGATCCCGATGCGCCCAGTCCATCGCTCCGGCGAGCCGGGCCTGCGTCGGGGTGATCGGCAGCGGCGCGAAGCGGGAGCGGCGGAGGAGATCGTCGAAGCCGTCGACCAGCGGCGCCACCTCCTCCCATTTGCCGAGCCGGTGCCTGGTCGCGATCTCCCAGGCGCTGGCGGCGCTGACCAGGACGATGTTGGCCGGGTCGGCGATGGCCGCGCGGGCGGCGGCGGTCAGGCGCCGGTCATCGGTCCACCACCAGACCAGCGCGTGGGTATCGAGCAGCAGTCGCACGCCCGCGGCGTCTGCCTGTTCGGCCGTTTCGCCGGGCATCGCTGTCCCGACGGTCCGCCTGCCGGGGAGCCTTCCCGCGGGGATCACTCCCGCGGGGATCACCCCCACAGGGCCGCTTCGTCCGCATCGAGCGGCGCGAACAACGCATCCGGAACGGCGAGGCCGCGCAGCAGCCCGGGCTGGCGCGGCGCGGCGCCCTCCAGCGCCACCAGCCGTGCGACCGGCTTGCCGGCACGCGCGATCAGGATGTCCTCCCCCGCGGCGGCACGGTCCACCAGGCGGGAAAGCTGGGTCTTGGCGTCGTAGATGTTCACGATATCGGTCATAGCCGGAGCCGGTTGCCGCAGGGTTAACGGGCGCAGCGGGAAATTGGATCAGACCAGATGGTCTGGTCAATATCTAAGCCGCGTCCGCACTTCCCGCAGGGCCGCGGCGAATACTGCGTCGGGGTCGAGCGCGGTGGTGTCCAGCAGCACCGCGTCCGCCGCCGGGCGCAGCGGCGCGGCGGCACGCGCGGCATCCATCGCGTCGCGGACCCGCATCTCCTCCTCGACCTGGGCGAGCGGATGGTCCACGCCCTTGGCCTCCAGTTCCACCCAGCGGCGCCGGGCGCGGGCAGCGAGGCTCGCGGTGACGAACAGCTTCACCGGGGCGTCGGGGAAGATCACGGTGCCGATGTCGCGCCCGTCCAGCACCGCGCCCCGGGCGGCGGCGAAGCCGCGCTGGAAGTCGAGCAGCGCGGCCCGCACCGCCGGGATGGACGCGACCGCAGCCGCCGCCGCATCCGCGGCCGGGCCGCGCAGATCGCCGCGCCGCACGTCGTCCGGATGCAGCGCGACCGCGGCGGCAGCGGCGGCGACGGGATCGGCCGGGTCGGCGCCGGCGTCCAGCACGCGGCGGCCGACGGCGCGATACAGCAGACCGGTGTCCAGATACGGCAGGCCCAGCGCCTCGGCGAGGCGGCGTGCCAGGGTGCCCTTGCCGGCCGCCGCCGGACCATCGATGGCGATCACCGGCGGTCGCGAGGCGGTGGGGTCGCCCCGACGGCCTTCGGACGTCCCGCGGAGCGCGGCCTGCGGCCCTCGCCGGGGCTCTTCCCGGGCTCCTCCTCCCTGGTGCGCTCCCTGGCGCGTTCCCTGGTGCGCTCCCTGGCGCGTTCCCTGGTGCGTTCCCTGGTGCGTTCCCTGGTGCGTTCCCTGGGGCGTCATGTTCAGCCCGGCCCGGACGGCGCGAGCGTCGCGCCCAGCCCGTTCATCAGCGCGATGAAGCCGGGGAAGCTCGTGTCGATGAACCCCAGGTCGTCCACCGTGACCGGCGCCGCCGCAGCAAGTCCGAGCACGACGCCGCTCATCGCCATCCGGTGGTCCATCTGCGTGGCGACCATCCCACCGCCGGGCGGGGCGGCGCCGGTGCCGTGCACGATCAGGTCGTCACCCTCGATTTCCACCCGCACGCCGTTCGCCGCCAGGAACGCTGCGGTGCCGGCGAGGCGGTCGCTTTCCTTCACCCGCAACTCCTTCAGCCCGCGCAGGCGGCTGACCCCGGCGGCGCAGGCCGCCGCCACCGCCAGGACGGGGTATTCGTCGATCATGCTCGGCGCCCGCCCGGGCGGCACGTCGATCGCGCGCAGCGGACCGCAGCGGGCCGTGAGGTCGCCGAGCGGCTCCCCGCCCTCGATCCGCTCTCCGGTCACGGTCAGGTCCGCGCCCATCTCGCGCAGGCAGTCGAGCAGGCCGGTGCGCAACGGATTGAGCCCGACGCCGGCGATCGTCACCGCCGAGCCCGGCACCAGCAGCGCCGCGACCAGAGGGAAGGCGGCCGAGGACGGATCCCCCGGCACCACCACGTCCGCAGCCAGCAGCTCCGGCTGGCCGGCCAGGGTGATCACCCGCCCGGCGCCGGCCCGTTCCACCGTCACCGTCGCGCCGAAATGGCGCAGCATGTTCTCGCTATGGTCGCGGGTGGCTTCGGGTTCCTCCACCCGCGTGATCCCGGGGGCGTTCAGCCCGGCGAGCAGCACGGCGGATTTCACCTGCGCCGAAGGCACCGGCACGCGGTAGTCGAGCGGCAGGGCGGCGCGCGCGCCCTCGATCGCCAGCGGCAGCCGGCCGCCGGCGCGGGAGGCGAAGCGGGCGCCGGTGGCCGCCAGCGGGTCGGTCACCCGGCGCATCGGCCGGCCGCGCAAGCTCGCGTCCCCGGTCATCACCGCGAAGATCGGATGGGTGGCGAGGATGCCGCAGAGCAGCCGGGCGGCGGTGCCGGAATTGCCCATGTCGAGCACGTCCGCCGGCTCGACCAGGCCGCCGACGCCGCGGCCGGCGACCAGCCAGGCGCCGTCGGGCGCCCGCACCACCTCGGCGCCGAGCGCGCGCATGGCGGCGGCAGTGCGCAGCACGTCCTCGCCTTCCAGCAGGCCGGTGATGCGGGTCTCGCCGACCGCGAGGGCGCCGAACATCAGGGCGCGGTGGCTGATCGACTTGTCGCCGGGGACCATGATGCGCCCGGCGAGCGGGCGGGGTGGAGCGGCGGCGCGGAGGCCCGCGGAGGACGGGGTGTTCATGGGCGCGCGATTATCACGCCGGGCGGGGTCTGGCGATGGCCATACGGGGCGTATCGGGACCACGCGGTCCGGGCAGCCGGCAAGGGCAATATCGAACGTCCCCGCGCGCGCAGCGGTTCATTGGTCATTCATTCCGGCCATGCCACCTTCACACCCCGGACGGGTCAAGCCGGATCCTCCCCAGGCAACTCCCGTTAACACCTCTTGAGTTGACTTTTATGGCAACCCTTGGTTATCTTACCGATAGCGGGCTGCTGATCCGGCACACCGCCGATCTGGAGGGTCATGAGCAGCCGGTTCGGCTCGTCTATTTCGCGCCGGAATTCGCGGTGTGGCTGAGCGCGGAATTGCGGGGCAGGAAGCGGGATCGGGCGCGGGATCTTTCTCCGCTCGAACAGGTTGAGCAGGCACTTTACGATTTCGTTGTCGGACGTCCTCTGGCCTACGGTCAGGACTGCCGCAAACTCGACCCGCTGACCGCCGACATATGGGAGCTGAAAACCGAGGACGTACGGATCGTCGGCTGGGCTCCGCGCCCTGCCTGTTTCATCGCGGCCTGCGGATGCATGAAGAAGGACCTGTCGAAATTCAAAGACTACGCGCCACTCATTCAAGCTGCCCGCGATTTTCGCGAGGCGCTCGATCTTGATCCACCCAAGGCAATCCGGGGAGTTGCCCTCAATGAGGTCTTCTGAACTTACGCTTGGCAAGCGGCGCAGGACCTATGTCCGCCTGATCGGGGAAATCAGGCACGCGCTCAATCAGGCGCTCGCCGAGGAGAACGCTCGCCGTGGCCTGACGCGGGCCGACATCGCGCGGCTTCTTGGCAAGAACAAGTCTGTCATCACCCGCAAGCTCACTGGCACCAGCAACATGACGCTCGAGACCCTTGCCGACCTTGCGTTTGCGCTCGACCGCCCGGTGAAGGTGGAACTCCTGTCGCGGCACGCCGCCGTCGGGTCCAATCAGACGAACGTTCCTGCACCGATGTCGGAGCATGCGGCACGGACATCGATTCCCGCCGGCAGAACGCCTCCGACCATCATTGCAACGGCCGTTTAGCGAGCTGCCCGGTGACATCCGAGCGCGTTGCCTTCTGCGTCTTCTGCGACGACGTGCGTCCGGAAGTCGGAAACAAGCTCTCCTTGATGGGTCTCTACGGCGGCGACATGATCGCACCCGGTCCGGCTCCAGTCGTCCTTTCGAAACTCTGTATCGTTCTCTGGATCATCGCGGATATCGATGATCCGCCCCAACGCGTGGGGGTTCGCGTGCTCATGCCGCCTGACGAAAGCGAGCGGGTGAAGCTTGATCTCCCGCCGCTCGGAGTGCTCGTCCACCCGGAGGGGGCGCTCAGGCTGCACGCCCAGGCCGTCATCCCGATGACGCCCTTTCTGCTGGATCGGGAGGGTTTCATTCAAGTGATCGTGGAAACCGAGCGGGAAACGCTCCGGGCTGGCCGCCTGATGGTCAGGTTCGTCGATCCCGCGCCATCACCGGAACCGGCTCCGCCGCGGGCACCGGAACCGGCTCCGCCGCAGGCACCGGAACCGGCTCCGCCGCAGGCAGGCGCGCCGGTCGGTTCCCCCAGGTTGGAGAGCCCCCCCTCCCAGCCCGTGGTGCAACGTGGGCGACGCACGCGTCGCCGCGCCAGCACGCCACCGGCTTCGCCGTCTACCCGGTGAACCGGCAGACAACCGGGTATCCTTCCCCCGCCGCCGGGTCCGATTTGACACCGCATCGCCGAGGTGGCATGCGGCCCGGCTTCGCGCCGCGCCCAACCCCCACGAGGCCCCTCTCCGATGGCCAAGCCAGAACTCGGCACCAAGCGCGTCTGCGTCAGTTGCAGCGCGCACTTCTATGATCTGGGCAAGACACCCGCGATCTGCCCCAAATGCGGCACCGAGCAGCCGGCCGACCAGCCGCGCGTGCGCCGCCCGGTCGGCAACGTGGTCGAGGACAAGCGCCCGAAGAAACCGGTCCCCGCCCCGGGGTTGGAGGACGCGGACGTCGAGGTGGAAGTCGTCGGCGACGAGGTCGAGGAAGACGTGATCGAGGACACCGCCGACCTCGAAGACGACGCCGACGCCATCGGCCCCGATATCGAAGTGGAACCCGACAGCGACGAGACCGAACGCTGACCTTCCCCCTCCCCCCTTGCGGGGCTTAGGCCGCGAAGCGGACCGAGCGGGATGGGCGTGCGGCCACGTGATGCTTCGGAGGACCGCCCCCCTCTAAGCGCTAGGATAAGAGACTGGGCGCCGTTCTTTCACCTCTCCCTCTGGGAGAGGTCGGAGCGCGTCAGCGCTCCGGGTGAGGGTGGTGCGGCAAGTCCGATGATGTGTCCGTGCGGCACGACCCTCACCCGCCGTTTCGCGGCGACCTCTCCCGGAGGGAGAGGTGATGTCATGCCTATCGCGCCTTCTCCCGCGGCAGGGTCAGCCCGATCGCCACCGGCATCGCCAGCAGCACCAGCGGGAACTGCAGCAGCAGCCCGGAGATGATCGCGATCGCCAGCGGCTGCTGCATCCCCGACCCCGCCCCGAGCGCGAGCGCCAGCGGCAGCAGGGTCAGGATCGCGGCCAGGGTCGTCATCGCGATCGGCCGCAGCCGGTTGCCCGCCGCCGCCGCCAGCGCCTCCCGCGCCGGCATGTGGCGGGCCAGCTCGACGTATTCCGACACGTAGAAGATCGCGAGCTCGGTCGAGATGCCGATGATCATCGTCATCCCCATCAGCGCCGTGATGTTGAGCGCCACGCCGGACACCCAGAGCCCGGTGAACACCGCCGTGGTGGACAGCAAGGCCGAGCCGATGATGATCGCCGGCAGCCAGAACCGCTGGTACAGCACCAGCAGCAGCACGAACTCCGCCACCAGCGCGGCGAGGAACACCCGGATCAGCCCGGCGAAGGCGATCTGCTGTTGCTTGTACAACCCGCCCAGCGAGAACCGCATCCCCGGCGGGATCAGCCCTGGCCGCGCCAGCACCGTCCGCACATCGGCGACGGCCGCGCCGAGGCCGCGCCCCTCGATCCGCCCGGTGACCGCGACCATCTGCTGGAGGTTGTCGCGGTCGATCTGCGGCTGGCCCGAGACTTCCCGCAGCCGCGCCACCATCCCGAGCGGGAACAGATGCCCGTCCGGCGCCCGGATCGGCAGCGCATCCAGATCGCTGGTGTACTGGCGCAGCCGCGCCGGCACCCAGAGCCGGACCCCTTCCATCCGATGCGCCGTCGGGATCCCGGTCACCACGGTGCCGCTCAGATACGTCGCCAGCGCCTGGCGCACCGCCGCCGGCGTGACCCCCTGCAACGCCGCCCTCACCGGATCGACCCGGATGTCGAGCGCGTCGCCCGCCAGCACCACCCCGCTGCGCACCTCCACCACGCCGCTGATCCTGCCGATCGCCGTCGCCACGCGCTGCGCGGTCGGGATCAGCGCCGCGGTGTCGTCGGGATCATAGAGCTTCACCTCGATCGGCTGCGGTACCGCCGTCAGGTCGCCGATCAGGTCGCTCATCAACTGCGCCGTATCGACGGTGACGCCGGGCACGTCGCGGTGGATGCGGCGGCGCACGTCGGCCATCACCCGCTCGATCGGCGGGCGATCACCCTGGATCAGGCGGACGAAGAAATCACCCTCGTTCGCTTCGTTCAGATCGCCGCCGAGGCCCATGCCGGTGCGGCGGGAGAACGTATCGACCGCCGGATCGGCGTGCAGGATCGCCTCCACCTGGCGCAGCTCGCGATCGGTCTCGGCGAGCGAGGTGCCGGACAGGGTGTGGTAGTCCATCACGAACCCGCCCTCATCCATCGCCGGCATGAACCCGGTCGGCACCCGGTGCTCCGCCACCCAGCCCAGCGCCAGCAGCGGGACCAGTACCAGCACGATCACCCACGGCCGGCGGATCAGCCGGCCCAGCACAAGCTGGTGCGCCCGCCCGATGCGTCCCGGGCCCGCAGCGCCGGGATCCTGCCAGCGCCGGAAATCGACCAGCCCGCGCGCCAGCAGCGGCACCGCGAACAACGTCAGCAGCATCGAGATCACCAGCGCCGAGCCCATCGTCAGCGCCAGCGCGCGCGAGAACGCGCCGGTGACGCCGCCCAAGAACGCGAGCGGGATGAACACGATGATGGTCGCAAGGCTCGATCCGCCGAGCGGCACCAGAAACTCCCGCCCCGCAAGCAGCACCGCGTCCCGGCCGCCTCCCGCCGCCTCGGCCGCGCCGGCGCGGCGGGCGATGTGCTCGATCATCACGATCACGTCGTCGATCACGAGGCCCACGGCGGCGGCGATGCCGCCTAGGGTCATGATGTTGAAGCTCTGCCCGAGCAGGGTCAGCACCAGGATCGTGATCGCCAGGGTCGCCGGCACGCTGAGCAGGGCGACCAGGGTCACCCGCCAGCTCCGCAGGAAGCCGAACAGCACGAGCCCGGCGAGGCCGAGGCCGATCAGCACCGCATCGCGCACGCTGCCGGCCGATTGCGTGACCAGCACCGACTGGTCGTACCAGCTCCGCACCGCGATCCCGGGCGGCATGGCGAACGCCGCCAGGGTGGCCCGCACGGCGGCGGCGATGCGCACGGCGTTGCCGTCCGGCTGCTCGTAGACGTTGAACAGCACGGCGGCCCTGCCGTCCTGCGTCACCCGCACCCATTGCGGCACGACGCTGCTGGTGACGCGCGCGATGTCGCCCACCGTCACCACGCCGCCGGGGCCGGCGGAGACCACCGCGTTGCGGATCTGCGCCAGCCGCGCGATCGTATCGTTCACCAGCACGAGGTAGAGCAGGTCGTGGTCCTGCAGGCGGCCGACCGCGCTCAGCACGCCGGCGTTGCGGAGCGCCTTCGCGACGTCCGACAGCGCGAGGCCGCGCGCCGCCAGAAGGTGCGGATCGACCAGGACGTGCACCTCCGGCGTCTCGCCGCCCTCGACGCCGACCCGCTTCACGCCTTGGATGGCGGAGAGCAGCGGAGCAAGCTGGTAGCGGGCGATTTCACGCAGCCGGGTCGGCGGGACGGTTTTCGAGGTCAGGCCGTAGGAAATGATCGGGAAGGTGGTCGGGTCCATCCGCAGCACGGTGGCGGTGGTGCCGGCGGGCAGGGACGGCATCACCTCGTTGATCGCCTGCTGCACCTCGAGCGTGGTCTGGATCATGTCCCGACCCCAGCCGAAATCGAGCTGCACCTGGGCCGAGCCGCGCGAGGTGGTGGAGCGCACGGCCGTGAGCCCGGGTACGCTGCGCACCGCCTGCTCCACCTTGCGCGTCACCAGCAGCACCATCTGCCGCGCCGGCCGGTTGCCGGCCGACAATTCCACCCGCACGCGCGGGAAGGAGACCTGCGGGAACAGCCCGACCGGCAGGCTGGTGGCGGCATAAAGCCCGGCGAGCGCGAGTGCCGCCATGACGAGCAGGATCGCGCGGCGATGCCGCTCGACCACATCGGTGAAGCGCATCAGCCGGCCCCGGAGCCCGGATGCGCGTCGTGCGCGGCCGGCGGCGGTGCGGGCGCGTCGCGCACCGCCATGCCGGGCGCGAGCTGGTAGTTACCGGAGATCACGAGCGGCCGGCGCGGATCGATCGGCCCCGCAACGACCGTCTGCCCGCCCGCCTCGCCTACCACCCGCACGACAATCCGGACGGCGTGGCCGTGCGCCACCTGGAACACGGCCGGACCGTCGGTGCCGGTCAGCACCGCGTCCCGCGGCACGATCCAGCCGCGGTCCTGCCCGACCTCGATCGCGGCGCGGAAGCCGGCGCCGCCGAGCGGATCGCCGGCGCCGAGGGTGATGGTCGCATCGACCAGGTGCGTCTGCGGATCGAGCATGCCGCCGACGCCGCCCACCGTGCCGGCGATCGGTTCGCCGCCGTCCAACGGAGTGAGCGTAACCTTCTGGCCGGCCCGGACCGCGCCGGCCGCCGCGGGATCGATCCCGACCGAAACGACCAGCGCCTGCTGCCGCGCGAGGCCGAGCAGCGGCGCGTTGGCGGCGATCGCCTGGCCCGGCGCCACGGTGATCGTCGTCACCACGCCGGCGAACGGCGCCCGAACCGTCTGGCGCGGATCGGCCCCGCCTTCCCGCACCAGCGCCTCCAGAGCCGCCGCGGCGTCCGTCACCGCCTTGTCCGCCTGCGCGAGCTGGTCGCGCGTCGCCAATTGTTGCGCGCGCAACTGCGCCATGTGCGTGCGCTCCGATCGGGCGAGCGCCAGGGCGGTCGCGGCCTGGTGGTACTGCGCGATCACCGCCGGCGCGGCGGCGACGCTGACCAGCGCCATGCCCTGCTCCACACGCTGGCCCGGCACGACGAACACGCGCCGCACCATGCCGGCGTGCTGCACGCCGAGGGTGATCGTGCCGTACGGGGCCGGCCGGGCGGTGCCGTAGGCGATCACGGTGCGCGGCAGCGCGCCCGACTGCGGCGTCTCGGTGCGGACCAACACCGAAGGCGCCGGCACCGAAGGCGCGGGCGCGGCCGCCATCAGCGCCAGGGCCAACAGGGGCAGCAGGCGCCGCAGCGGCGGCGCACACCAACGGCCGACCTCAGGGGAGACCGGCGCGGGCCAGCCTGCGGCCGCCCGCGCCAGAGATCGCGGCGTCGGGGGCTGCTGCCCCAGCAGCCGCAGTCCCAGGGGCCGCAGTTCTAAGGGCCGCAGCCCCGGTGGCCGCGGCGTCAAGGACCGCGGCACCAATGCCTGCCGCGCCCGGCCCTCGCTCATGCAGAGCCAGCGTTGCTTCACGCCCAACCTCGCATCACGATTTCACGTCCACGGCCGGGCGCCCAGACGCCGGCAGACGGACCACTGGCAGATGGACCGCCGGCATCCCGGCGCCGACCAGGGTGGCCATCGCCACCTGCTGCTCCGCCAGGCTCTGTTCCAATCCCAGCACTTCCTCTTCCTTGGCGATGCGCGCGGTGACGAAGTCCACATAGGCCCGCTCGGTCAGATTGCCGGCGCGGAAGGCCGCCGCCGCAGCGTCGGCGACCCGGCGCGTCTCCGCCAACTGCCGGCGCGCGCGACGCAACTGGCGCCGCAGCAGCGCCGTATCCGCCAGCATCGCCTGCACGTCCCCGACCGCGGTATCGAGCCGCGCGACGTATTCCGCCCGCAGCCGGCGCCGGGTCGCACGCGCGATGGCGATCGGTCCCTGGTTGCGGTCGAACACCGGCAGGTCGAGCGTGACCTGCGGCCCGAAGCTCCGCACACCGGTGGTGTCCGAGGCGTCGGTGAACCCCACGGTCAGGCGCGGGAACTGCGCCAGGATCGCCGCGCGCAGCCTGGCATCGGCCGCGCGGTAGCCGAGGCGCAGCGCGAGCAGGTCCGGCCGCCGCGCCGCGATCCCCGGCAGCAGGCTGCGGACCAGGGAGGCCGGGACCGGCGGCAGGTCGGGGCGGGCGGCAAGCGGCAGCGGAACCGACGGTTGCAGCCCGAGCAGCGCCGCCAGTTGGTGCCGGCGCCGCTGCTGCAGCCGATCGAGGGCGTCGATCTGCTGCTGGATGCCGGTCAGCGCCGCGAGATCGGGGGAGATCACGGCGAGGCTGGCGTTGCCCTCGGCCACGGCGCGGCGGGTCACCGCATAGCGCTGCGCCAGCAGGCCGTGCGCCTCATCGAGCAGCCGATGCAGCCGCGCCCCCTGCATGAGGTCGACCGCGAGCAGCCGCGCCTGGCCGATCACCTGCCACTCCTGCCACAGCAGGCTCGCGTTCACCGCGCCGGCGGCGGCGCGGGCGGCGCGGGTGCGGGCATGCAGGGTCACCAGGGCCTGGAGGTCCTCGCCCAGCCCGACGCTCCAGCCCGTGGCGGTACCCGGGCCGCCGATCACCGGGGTGAGGGCGGCGGAAAGCGACGGATTGGGGAGTACGCCGGCGGCGAGCACCTCGGCCCGCGCCACGCCCATCCGCGCGCGCGCGGCGCGCAACGTCGGGTCGTTCTCCACCGCCAGATAGGCGACGTCCTGGACGGTCAGCGGCGTCTCGCTCGCCACGCCGGCGTGGCGCAAGGTGGCGAGCGAGCCGGCAAGTCCGGGCGCGGCCGGGAGCGGCAGCGGCCGGTAGCTGGCGCAGCCGGCCAGCACCGCCAGCAGGCTCGCCGCGCCGAGGCGACGTGCCGCGCGGCGCGGCTGCGCTCGTTCCGATGACATGGCGCGACCATAGAAGGAGCAGGGTTGCCGAATGGTTGGATCAATCTTCCCGATCGGTAATCCGATATGCACGAACCCGTCCCCGCCAGCCAGACGCGGGTCGACGCACCGGCCGCCACGCCGACGCCCCCTCTCCCGCGTGCGGGAGAGGGGGCGGTTGCATGGCGGCCGGTGCGTTTCTGCCAAATGCGATCGCGCGGGTGCCGGGCCGCCGTTACGAATTGCTCGGCGGAAAGCGGGGGGGAATGACGTCCCCGAGCGCTGCTGACCGACCCGGGCCCTCCACCACGCAGCCGTCCGACGCCGGCTGGTCGCGCCTGCAGTCGCGTTATGCGGATGGCACGCTTTGCCGACCGAGGCTACCCCAGCTGCCGCGGCCGGTAGATCGCGACATGGCGGATGCGCGCCAGCGGACGGTCCGCGCCGGCCAGCACCAGCGCCTCCAGCTCCACGAACCGGTGACCCTTGCGTTCCTCATTGGCGTCGACCCGGGCACGCACCGACAGCGTATCCCCCACCGACGCGGTGCCGAGATGCCGCACCGTGCTGCCGACATGGATCCATGGTCCCAGCACCACGTTCTGGCTCAGCGCCCAGTTGCAGGTGCGCAGGATCAGGCCGGGATGGGCAAGCCCCTCGCGCTGGTACAGCGGGTCGGTCTCGCGCACATCGTGCAGGTACTGCGCGGCGAACGGGGCGGTGATTGCCAGCGGACGCATCCCGAGCAAGGTGCCGACGGCGAGGCTGGCTTCATCGGCCGGCGGGCGCGCCTCGGGCGCCGGCGGGGCCGGCGGCACCGCGAAATCGCCCGGCGGTGCGGCGTCCGCAGCAAGGGTGGCGTGGCCGGTGGCGCAAAGCGCACCATGGCTTTCCACGCTGAGTGCCAGTCCGTGGGCATCCTCGGCGGCAGCGATCGCGGCCGGGTCGCCGTCGTACACCGGCTGGACGAAGCGGCAGTCCGCCGTGCCGCGTTCCAGCCAGGCGCGGCCCCAGCGCGACACTGCGGGATGGGTCATGTAGGCGTAGACATCCACGCCCGGCACCAGGCCGCCGGTAAACCCGAAGCGGCGGGCCACCACGTCGTCATGGATCTTGTTCTCGGACTCCTGCGCGGAGTTGTAGGCAATCACACGATACGGCTCGGTTCCGGCCATGGCGTTGCGTCCCCCCTGTGCGCGGCGCGCACGCATCGGCGCAGCATGGCACGATCCGCCGGGGGAGGCATCGGTGATCGGGGGCAAAGGCCAGGGCAATCGGGTGAACCGGAAAATCGGCACGGGGACGCACCCTTCACCTCTCCCGCGCTGCGGGAGAGGTCGCCGTGCGCAGCGCGGCGGGTGAGGGCGCGAGGCACGAGCCCTCACCCGGTTCGCTGCGCGAACCGACCTCTCCCGCAGCGCGGGAGAGGTGAAGGGTGCCTTTGCCCTCACACGTCGAGGCCTCTTCCGGCTGGCATCATTCCGCCGGCATCGTGGCGATGCGGCGGGCGTGGCGCTTCCCGAAGCCGGAGAGGGCCAGATAGACGGCCGGCGTCGTGTACAGCGTGAGCGCCTGGCAGACGATCAGCCCACCGATCACGGCGATGCCGAGCGGTCGGCGCATCTGGTATCCGGTACCGACCGAGAACGCGAGCGGCAGCGCGCCCAGAAGTGCGGCGAGGGTTGTCATCATGATCGGCCGGAAGCGTTCCAGGCAGGCGTCCCGGATGGCCTGCGCCGGCGGCAGGTTGCGCTCCCGTTCCGCTTCCAGCGCGAAGTCGACGAGCATGATGCCGTTCTTCTTGACGATGCCCATCAGCAGGAAGATGCCGATGATCCCGATCACCGACAGCGGCGTGCCGGTGAGCAGGAACGCCAGCAGCGCGCCGGCGCCGGCCGACGGCAAGGTGGACAGGATGGTCAGCGGCTGGCTCAGGCTTTCGTACAGCACGCCGAGCACGATGTAGATGGCCACCAGCGCGGCGAGGATGAGCAGCGGCTCGGTTTGCAACGAGGCCAGGAAATACTGCGCATTGCCGCCGAACTTGATCTGCACGTCGGCGGGCAGGTGCATGGCGGCGATCGCGCTCTGCACCTCCGCCACCGCCGGGCCGAGGCTCGCGCCGGGCGCCAGGTTGAAGCTGATCGTCCCGGCCGGCACGCCGTTGAGATGCGCGACCTGGAGCGGGGCGGTGGCGCGCACCAGACGCGCGACCTGCAGCAGCGGCACCGGCCCGCCGCTGCCGGGGACGAAGATGCGGTTCAGGTCGGCGGGCGTGCGCGCACGCGCGGCGCCGACGGTGAGGACCACGCTGTACTGGTTCTGCGCCTGATAGATGCGCGAGATCTGCCGCTGTGCGAACGCGCTGCCGAGTGCCGTGTCGATCGCCGCAATCGTCACGCCGAGGCGCGCTGCGGCGGTGCGGTCGATCGTCACCGTGATCTGCGTCTCCGCCCGGTCCTGGTCGGAGGAGACGTTGGTGACCGCCTTCATCTGGCGCAGCCGCGCCTCGATCTTGTTCACCACGCTGTCGAGGGTATCGAGCGAGGGGTCCTGCACCGAGAAACTGTATTCGCCGCCGTTCGACTGGCCGCCGAAGAACAGGTCCTGCGCCACCTGCATGTAGGCGCTGATCCCCGGGATCCGCGCGAGCTTCCGGCGCAGTTGCACGATCACCTGCTGCGCGGAGACGTTGCGCTCCGACAGCGGCTTCAGCCCGATGATCACGTTGCCGCGGTTGGCGGTGGAGAATCCGTTCACCACGCCGATCCGCGAACTGAGCGTCGCTACGGCGGGATTGGCCTGGATCACCTTCACGACCCGTTCCTGCAAGCGCTGCATGCGGTCGAACGAGACATCGGGGAAGGCGATCGTCTGGCCCATGATGAGGCCGGTATCCTCCTCCGGGATGAACGCCTTCGGCACTTTGACATACAGCACGAGAGTGACCGCGATGGTCAGCGCGAACGCCACCAGGGTCAGCCAGTTGTGCGCGAGCGCCCAGTCGAGGCTGCGCGCGTAGGCGTCGAGCGTGCGCCGATAGAACCGGTCGATCGCCCGCGATAGTCCGGAATCCCGTCCGAGCTTCGGCGTGCGCCCCATGAAATGCGCGCAGACCATCGGCGTCACGGTCAGCGACACGAGGCCCGAGATCGCGATCGAGACGGAGAGGGTCACGGCGAATTCGTTGAACAGGCCGCCGATGACCCCGCCCATCAACGTGAGCGGCAGGAATACCACGATCAGCGAGGCGGTAATGGACATCACGGTGAAGCCGATCTGCTTCGCCCCCACGATCGCCGCCTCGATGCCCGACAGGCCGCGCTCGTGGCAGGAGACGATGTTCTCGATCATGACGATCGCGTCGTCCACGACGAAGCCGACCGAGATCGTCAGTGCCAGCAGCGAGAAATTATCGAGTGAGAAGCCGAACGCCCACATCGCGGCGAGCGTGCCGGCGATCGACAGCGGCACGGTGATACCGGCGGCGATCGTGGGCGTCAGCCGGCGCATGAACACGGTGACCACCAGCAGGACCAGCACGATGGTGAGCAGCAGGGTGACTTCGATGTCGGTGACGCTGGCGCGGATCGTCGTGGTGCGGTCGGTCAGGATACGGAAATGGACCGAGGCCGGCAGGTAGCGGGCGATTTCCGGCAGCCGCTGGCGGATTCCCTGCACGGTCTGCAGCACGTTGGCGGTGGCGGTCTTGGTGATCGCCACGACGATCCCGCTATTGGTGCCGTCGGTGGCGGAAACCTGCGTGTTGGACACGCCGTCGATCACCGAAGCCACGTCGCCGAGCCGCAGCACCGCGCCCGGCGCGGTTTTCAGCACGATCTGCCGGTACTGCGCCGCGCTCGACAATTGCCCGTTGATGGCCAGGATGGAGCCGCGATTCGGGCCCTGGATCACGCCGAGCGGGGCGAGGACGTTGGCGCTGCGGACGGCGTTGTAGATGTCGTTCGGCGTGAGCCCGGCGGCGGCCAGCGCGTGCGGGTCGAACCGGATGCGGACCGCGGGGGACTGGCCGCCGTACAGATCGACCTGCGCCACCCCCGGCACTTGCGAGATCATCTGCACGATCACGGTGTTGGCGAAATCGTACACGTCGCGCAGCGGCATGGTGCGCGAAGAGAGGAACATCGTCAGCACCGGTCGGGAGGCCGGGTTGAAGACCTTGTAGTACGGCAGGCTCGGCATGCCGGACGGCAGGTTGGGCAGCGCGGCGTCGATCGCCGCCTGCACCGCGTGGGCGTCGGCGTCGATGTTCGATCCGCTGTCGAACAACAGCACGATCGAGCTCGATCCGTTCGAGTTGACCGAGCGCACTTCCTGCACGCCCGGGATCACGCCGAGCGTCTGTTCCAGCGGCGCGGCGACGGTGCTCGCCATGGTGGCGGGCTCGGCGCCGGGGTCGGAGGCGAACACCACGATCCCCGGCACCGGCACGCTCGGTACCGCGGCGACCGGCAGCGCGTTGAAGGCGATCGCGCCGGCGAGCAGCATGCCCATCGCGAGCAGCGCGGTGGCGATCGGGCGGCGGATGAAGAGCTCGGAGAAGCCCACCGCTTAGTCCGCCGCACCCGGGGCCGCCGCGCCAGGCACTGCCGCCGGCGCGCGCCGCGGCCGCAGCCGGTCGAGCGCCAGGTAGATCGCCGGCGTGGTGAACAAGGTCAGCGCCTGGCTCAGCAGCAGGCCGCCGATGATGGTGATGCCGAGCGGCGTGCGCAGCTCCGACCCCGCGCCGCGTTCCACCACCAGCGGCACGGCGCCGAACAGCGCGGCCATCGTGGTCATCATGATCGGGCGGAAGCGGAGCACTGCCGCTTCGGTGATCGCCGCCTCCGGCGAGACGCCGCGGGTGCGTTCCGCCTCGATGGCGAAATCGACCATGATGATGCCGTTCTTCTTCACGATCCCCATCAGCAGCACGATGCCGACCAGTGCCACCACGGTGAATTCGGTCCCCGTGAGCATCAAGGCGAGCAGCGCGCCGATCCCCGCCGAGGGCAGGGTGGACAGGATCGTCAGCGGATGGATCGTGCTTTCATAGAGCACGCCGAGCACGATGTAGATCACCACCAGCGCCGCCAGGATCAGCCACGGCGTATCGGCGAGCGAGGACTGGAATTCCGCCGCCGCGCCCGAGAACACCCCGCTGACGGACCCCGGTACGCCGAGCTTGCCCTGCGCGGTCGTGATCGCCTGCTCGGCCGCGCCGAGCGAGGCGCCGGGGGCGAGGTTGAAGCTGAGCGTCACCGAGGGGAACTGGTCTTCCCGCGTGATCACCAGCGGTCCGTGCCGCTCTTCGATCCGCGCGACCTCGTTCAACGGGATCTGCGCAATCGCAGTGGCCGACGCCGCCGTCGCGCTGGTGGTGGAGGTGCCGCTGACCGCCGAGCCCGGGCCGCCGGCGGCGGTGGCGGCAGCGCTCGTCAGGCTGCCGGCGGGGACGTAGATCCCCGCCAGCGCGGCGGGCGAGACGGCGAGCTTCGGGTCGATCCCGAGCACCACCCGGTACTGCGCGTTCTGCGCGTAGATCGTCGTGATCTGGCGCTGGCCGAAGGCGTCGTAGAGCACGTTCTCGATCGCCGACATGGTGACGCCGAGCCTTGCGGCGGCGGCGCGATCGACGTCGATGTAGGTCTCCAGCCCCTCGTTCTCCTGATCGCTCGCGACGTCGCTGAGCTGCGGCAGGGACCGCAGCGCCGCTTCGATCTTGCCGGCCCAGGCGTCCAGCTCCTGCTGGCTGGTACCCGTCAGCGTGTACCTGGTACTGGGTCGGCGAGACGCGCGAGGACAGGGTGATGTCCTGCACCGGCTGCATGTAGAACGTGAGGCCGACCACATGCGCCAGCGCCTGTTGCAGTTGCGTCATCACGCTCGCCAGCGCCGGCCTGGTGCCGAACGGTTTCAGCACGATCGTGAGCTGGCCGGTGTTGGGCGTCGGGTTGGCCACGCCGGCGCCGAGCAGGGACGTGACCCCGGCCACCGCCGGATTGCGTCGGATCGCCGCGATCGCCTGGTCCTGCAGCCGCTGCATCGCATCGAGCGACGCGCTCTGGCGCCCCTGCGTGACGGCGACGATCTCCCCGGTGTCCTCCTGCGGCAGCAGCGCCTTCGGCACGACCACGAACAGCGCCAGGGTGATCGCGACGGTCGCGGCGAAAACCACCAGCATCAGCCGCTCGTGGCGGATGCACCAGGCGAGGCCGCGGCCGTAGGCGTCGCGGGTGCGGGTCAGCGCCGCCTCGGCGCCGCGCGCGATCCGCCCCGGTCTCGCTTCGCCCGCCGGGCGCAGCAGCCGCGCGCTCATCATCGGCGTCAGGGTCAGCGAGACCACCGCCGAGATCACCACCGCGACCGACAGGGTGACGGCGAATTCCGAGAACAGCCGCCCGACGATGCCCGGCATGAACAGCAGCGGGATGAACACCGCGATCAGCGAGACGGTCAGCGAAACGATCGTGAAGCCGATCTGGGCGGCGCCGAGATAGGCCGCGCGCAGCGGCGGCTCGCCCGCCTCGATGAAGCGGACCACGTTCTCGATCATGACGATCGCGTCGTCGACCACGAAGCCGGAGGCGACGGTCAGCGCCATCAGCGAGAGGTTGTCGAGCTGGTAGCCGAGCTCGCTCATCACCGCGAAGGTCGCGATGATGGACAGCGGCAACGCGACCGCCGGGATCAGCACCGCGCGCGGGTTGGGCAGGAACAGGAAGATCACCAGCACGACGAGCAGCGCCGAGGTGATGAGAGTGATCTGCACGTCGCGCACCGAGGCCTCGATGGTACCGGTGCGGTTGGCGACGATCTGGAGGTCGATCCCCGGCGGCAGGGCGCCGCGCTGGGCACCCAGCGCGGCTTCGATCCGCTGCACGGTGCTGACGATGTTCGCGCCCGGCTGGCGCTGGATATCCATCAGCACGGCCGGGGTGCCGTTATAGCTCGCCAGCTCCTGGTCGTTCTCCAGCCCCGAGGTCACCGTGCCGACCGCCGACAGCCGCACCGGCGCCTGGTTGCGGTAGGCGACGACCAGACCGCGGTATTCCTCCGCCGCCGTGATCTGGTCGTTGGCGCCGATCGCATAGGCCTGGTGCGCGCCCTGCAGCCCGCCCTTCGCCCCGGCCTGGTTGGCGTTGGCGACCGCGTTGCGCACGTCTTCCAGGGAAATCCCATAGGCGGCGAGCTGCACCGGGTTGACGTTGATGCGGATCGCCTTGCGCAGGCCGCCCTCGATCGTGACCTGCCCCACGCCGGCGACCTCGGCGAGCTTCTGCAGCAGCATCGTCTGCGCGGTATCGGCAACCTGGTAGAGCGGGATGGTCTGCGACGTCAGCGCGAGCGTCAGGATCGGGGCGTCCGCCGGGTTCACCTGGTTGTAGACCGGTGGATACTGGAGATTGGGCGGCAAGGTGCCCGACGCGGCGTTGATCGCCGCCTGCACGTCCTGCGCCGCCGTCGCCTGCGGCATCGAAAGTTCGAAGCGCAAGGTGATCGTGCTGGTGCCCTGGCTGGAGATCGAGTTCATCGCCGCCAGCCCCGCGATCTCCCCGAACTGGCGTTCGAGCGGCGCGGTGATGAGCTTGGAGACGGTATCGGGCGACGCGCCGGGCAGTTGCGTCACCACCTGGATGGTCGGGAAATCCACCTGCGGCAGGGACGAGACGGGCAGCGCGCGGTAGCCGAGCACCCCGATCAGGAGGATCGCCACCGCCAGCAGGGAGGTCGCGACCGGCCGGGCGATGAAGGGAGCCGAGATGCTCATGCGGGCGCGGGCTTCGCCGAAGCTGTGGGGGCCGGCGCGCGGGTCGGGACGGGCGCCGGTGCAGGGGTAGGCGTCGGTGCAGGCCCAGGGGTCGGTGCAGGGGTAGGGGTCGGTGCAGGGGTAGGGGTCGGTGCAGACGTCGGCGCCAGGGCGGGTGGGGTCGTGCCCGTGGCGGCCGGCTTCGGCGGCGGCATGATCCTGACCGACGAGCCTTCGCGAAGCTGGGCGCTGCCTTCGGTGACGACCTGCTGGCCCGCCGTCAGCCCTTTGGTGATGACGGTGGTCGTCGCATCCGCGTAGCCGACCGTCACCGGCTGCAACGCAACCGTCGGGGCGGCTTTGCCCTTGGCCGCAGGCTGCACCAGATAGACGAAGCTGCCCTGCGGCCCCTGCTGCACGGCGACCGGCGGCACCGTCACCGCTCCCTCGATCGTCCGCACCTGGACCACGATGTTGACGAACGCCCCCGGCCACAGATCGAGCTGCGGGTTGGGAAAGCGGCCCTTCAGGGTCAGGGTCCCGGTCGAGGCGTTCACTGCGTTGTCCAGCACCGACAAGACGCCGTGGTCGAGCACCGGCGCCGTCGCCGGGTTGCCTTGCGCGGTCGCCAGCAGCGGCACCGGACCGGCCTTGCTCGCCGCCAGCAGGTCCGGCAGGTCCTGCTGCGGCAGGCTGAACTGCACCGAGATCGGCTGCAACGTGTTGATCGTCACGATCCCGGTCGTGAGGGTGGGATTGACGATGTTGCCGGCATCGACCTGCAGGATCCCGGTCCTGCCGGCGATCGGCGCGTGGATCTCCGTATAGGCGAGGTTGATGCGGTCGGTCTGGATGCTGGCCTCGTCCTGCTTGACCAGTGCCGCGTCCTCGAGCGCGGTGGCCTCGGCCGCCGCCGCCTGCTGCTTGGAGGTGTAGTTCTGTTTCACCAGGGAAGCGTACTGGCGTGCCTGCAACTGTGCATTGACCAGGGTCGCCTGGTCCTGGGCGAGCTTGGCCTCCGCCTGGGCGAGCGCGGCCTGATAGGGAGCCGGATCGATCTCGGCAAGCAGCGCGCCCTTGGCGACGAACTGGCCTTCATGGAACAGCACCTTGGCGAGCGGCCCCGTGATCATCGGCTGCACCGTCACGGTCCGGTAGGCGACGACCGTGCCGAGCGCGTCGAGCGTGACCGGCACGTTGCGCACCTCGGCCGCCGTCGCCTCGACCAGGACCGGCGCCGGACCGGCGGCCTTGCGCGCGCCGTGCGGGACGACCAGCCGATAGACGATGAACGCGGCGACGACCGCCACGATCCCCATGCCGATCACACGCCTGCGTCTTCTCATCAGCACTTACTTATTGCTCCTGGTTGCCCGGCGACTCCCAGCCGCCGCCGAGCGCCTTGTAGAGATTCGCGGCGGCGTCGAGGCGGGTGAGGCGGGCCGTGATCAGCGTGTTCTGGTCCGACAGAAGGGTCTCCTCGGCGATCAGGACCGTGCTGACGTCGACCACGCCGGCCTTGAGCTGGGCTTCCGCGGCGTCCAGCGCCTGTTGCGCCAGGGCGACGGCGCGCGCCTGCAACCGCTCCTGCTGCGTGGCGTAGTGTAGCGCGGTCAAGGTCGTCTCCACGTCGGAGAAGGCCTGCACCACCGATGCCTCATAGGCGGCGACGAATTCACTGTAGGTTGCACGGTTGACGCGCAGGGTCGACAGCAGGGTGCCGCCGTCGAAGATCGGCTGGGCGAGCGAGGCCGCCGCCGACAACACGGACGCGCCCGGGGAGAACAGCGTGTTCAGCGCCGCACTCTGCCAGCCGGCCGACCCGGTGAGCGAGATCGAGGGGAAGAAGGCCGCGATCGCCTCGCGCACGCTGGCGTTGGCGCTGACGAGGTTCTCCGTCGCCTGGGCGATGTCGGGCCGGCGCGACAGCAACTGCGAGGGCAGCCCCGGGCGGATCACCGGGACCCGCAGTTCGTCGAGCGAGCCGCCGTGGACGGTCAGGTATTCGGGCGCCTCGCCGGTCAGGATGCCGAGCGCGATCACTTCCTGGCGGTAGAGCGAGATGAAATTGGGGATCGTCGCCGCCTCGGACGCGACCAGCGCCGCCTGCTGCGCGACCGTCGGCGCATCGGTGACGCCAGCCCGGAATTCCCCCTGCAACTGCGCGAGCAGGCCACGCGCGGCGGCGAGGTTCTGCCGCGCGGTGCGGAGCTGGTCGGCATAGGCGAGTGCCTGGAAATAGGTCGTGGCCACCGCTGCCTCCTCGGTCAGCGCGACGGTCGCCGCATTGAACCCTGCCGATGCGGCGTTGGCCTCCGCCGCTTCCAGCGCGTCGCGATTCTTGCCCCAGAAGTCGAGCTCGTAGGAAGCATTGAAGCCGGCGGCGTAGGTGTGCGTGTCGATGTTCCTGTTGCCGCCGACGCTGCTGAAGCGCGAGCTGCCGGAGGAGCTGCCCGCCGCCCCGGTTCCGAACTGCGAGAAGCTGCCGCTGCCCGAGGCGCTGATGTTGGGCAGCAGGGGCGCGCCGGCGCCCAGCACCTCGGCATTGGCGATCTCGAGCTGGGCGATCGCCTCGCGGACCGAGAAATTATGCTGCCTTGCCGCCTCGACCAGGCTGCTCAATTCAGGAGAGCCGAACGCCCGCCACCAGCCAGGCTTGGGCCAGGTCGGCGGCGCGTTCGCCGGCGAGGCCGCCGCGAATCGGGGCGGCACGGCAAGCGTCGGCGAACGAAAGGCAGGACCGACCTGGCAGCCCGCCAGCAGTCCTGCCGCGACCATGGCGGCGATCCGCCCGAGCTTCGGTCCCGTCACGCGCAAAACCCCGCTGCCGCCGCCATCATCGTCCCTGTGCCGCCCCGGCTTCAGTGCTGAACGCCGCGGCCGGTCCAGGCGGAGCCGGGGGCGCGGGGGCAGCGGGTGCGGCCGGGACGTACCACGTCCGGGAGTGGCCTGATACCGTCGGGGCCGCCGCCGCCCGGCGGCAGGACCGGCGCGCGGGCGGGGCGAAGGGGGCAGGGGCGGAGCGTCATGCCGCCCATATTGGCAGAATTTGTAACTGCGGTGTTGCGGCGCAGCCGCCGCCACGTTCGGTTGATCTGCGTCAACGACCCGCCTATCCCCACCGGGAATACTGCGATCGCGACCCGAGAGGAGGCTGCCGATGAACGCCGGTGATATCATGTCCCGCTCGTTGCTTGCGGTGCGGGAGGAAGCGCCGCTCGAACAGGCGGTGCGGCTGATGATCGACAACCGCATCAGCGGCCTGCCGGTGCTGGATGCGGCCGGGCGCGCCGTCGGCATCCTGACGGAGGGCGACCTGCTGCGCCGCGTCGAGACCGGCACCGAGGGCAAGCGCCCCGGCTGGCTCGAGATGATCTTCGCCCCCGGCCGGCTCGCCGACGACTACATCCGCACGCACGGCCGCCGGGTGGCGGAGGTCATGACCCCGGACGTGCTGACCGTCGACGCCGCCGCCCCGCTCGACGAAGTGGCGCACACCATGCGCAGCAAAAAGGTGAAGCGCCTCCCGGTGACCCGCGGCGGCCTGGTGGTCGGCATCGTCAGCCGCGCCGACCTCGTGAAGGTGCTGGCCGAGAAGCTGGAAGCAGCGACGGAGACCGCCGACGATGCGACCATCCGCGCCGCCATCATGGCCGAGCTCAAGCGCCAGAGCTGGGTGCCGCTGCGCTCCATCACCGTCTCGGTGAGCGGGGGCGCGGTCGCCGTCGATGGGGTGGTGTTCGACGAGCGCCAGCGCCAGGCGATCGGCGTCGCGGCGGAGAACGCGGCCGGGGCGAAATCGATCGACAACCGGCTGATCGTGGTCGAACCCAACACCGGCATCGTCATGGTGGACCCGCTCGCCGAGGCCGAGCAGGCAGTCGCCACCCAGCGCGGGCCGCAACCGGCCCCCTGAGAGCCGGCCCCCGGAGAGTTTGTGAAAGAATGCCCGTCGGCCGCCAAAACCGCCTGAAAACCCATGCAATGACCATGGGCATTCTTTCACAAGTTCGATTGCTTCTCGCGCCCTGAGGGCTGGTGCGAAGCGGCCGGCCGGGCTTTCTTTCCCCGGTTCACGTGATCCACAGGTCCCGACCGGGGAAAGACGCACCGCATGGCACGCGACGCGATTTTGGCGCTCAATGCCGGCTCCTCCTCCGTCAAGTTCGCGCTGTTCGGGGGGGACCGACTGGAACTCGCCTCGCACGGCGAGGTGGAGGGGATCGGCGGGTCGCCGCATTTCCTCGCCCGCGACCCGGGGGGCGCCAGCCTTGCGGAGCGGCGTTTCCCGCAGGACACGCGGTACGAGGCGCTGCTGGACGCCCTGCTCGGCTTCGTCGCCGACCATCTGGGGGGCGATCGGCTGGGTGCGGTCGGCCACCGCGTCGTGCATGGCGGCACCAGGTTCGACCGGCCGGTGCGGATCACGGACGAGGTCCTGGCCGCGCTCGACGCCCTCACCCCGCTCGCGCCGCTGCATCAGCCGCACAACCTGGCGCCGATCCGCGCGATCGGCGCCAGCCGGCCGGATCTGCCGCAGGTCGCCTGTTTCGACACCGCCTTCCACCACGGCATGCCGGTGCTCGCCACCCGCTTCGCCCTGCCGCGCGACCTGACGGACGCGGGCATCCGCCGCTACGGGTTCCATGGCCTGTCCTACGAGTTCATTGCCCGGCGGCTGCGCGCGCTGGCGCCGGAGCTTGCCAAGGGACGGGTGATCGCGGCGCATCTCGGCAACGGCGCCAGCCTGTGCGCCATGGCGGGCGGGCGCAGCGTCGATACGACCATGGGATTCACCGCGCTGGACGGGCTGATGATGGGGACCCGCTCGGGCAACCTCGATCCCGGGGCGGTGCTGCACCTCATCAGCCAGCGCGGCATGGCAGCGGCGGCGGTGGAGGACCTGCTGTACCACCGCTCCGGCCTGCTCGGCGTGTCCGGCATCTCGAACGACATGCGGGCGCTGCTCGCCAGCGCCGACCCGCACGCGGCGGAGGCGATCGCTCTGTTCGTGTTCCGGATCGCGCGCGAAACGGGCGCGCTGGCGGCCGCGCTCGGCGGGCTCGACGGATTCGTGTTCACCGCCGGCATCGGCGAGCACGCGGCCCCGGTGCGGGAGGCGGTGTGCGCCCGGCTCGGCTGGCTCGGCGCCCGGCTCGACCCGGCTGCGAACGCGCGCGGCGAGGGGCGGATCAGCGCGCCGGACAGCAAACTCGCGGTCTGGGTGATCCCGACCGACGAGGAGGCGATGATCGCGCGCCACACGATGGAGACGATGCACGGCTGATACCAGCCGGCCGCGATGCCGACCCTTCCGGCATCGCGGCCGGCTGGTATCGCGCGCAGGGTTGGCGTGGCGGCTGCGCGCAAAACAACGACTCATACCAGCCGGCGCATGAGTCAATATCCAGGCCGGCTGGTATGAGCGTGCGCGCCCGTCGGTTCATCTGCGCGGCCGGCGCAGCGCCCTCCGGCAGCGCGGACCGTCTCGCCCCTACTCCGCCGCCGCGATCGCCATCGGCACCCGGCGCGCCGCCGCGCGAGCAGCGGCGACGCAGCCGAGGCTCAGGAGCAGCAGGCCGGCGGCCAGCACCAGGATCAGTTCCGGGTGGCCGCGGTCGATCAGGAAGCCGAACGGCACCGGCGTCAGCGCGCTGCCGAGCGGCAGGCCGGCGCTGACGAAGCCGAACACCTTGCCCATTTCGCTGGGCGGCACCGCTTCGCGGAGCATCATGTCGCGCGGTGTCCGCGTGCAGCCGATGGCGAGTCCCGAAGCGAACATGGTTCCGATCGCGACCACCACCGGCAGGCCGATGCCGTTCACCGTCAGCATGAGGGCGGCGGAGACCAGCGAGACGGCGACCGTGAAGCGCAGCAGGTGGCGGCCGAACGCGTCGGCGAAGAAACCCCCGACCAGCACGCCCATCGTTGCACCTACGGTATAGCCCGTCAGCGCCCCGGAGGCATCGGCCAGTCCGACACCGTGCACCCGGTGCAGCACGGTGATCAGCCAGGCCTGCACGCCGGACCCGGCCATGGAGCCGAGTGCGTAGAAGCCGAAGAACAGCAGCATCGGCGGGCTGATCAGCAGCTTGCGGCCGGAGACCGCAGCGGTGCTGCGCACGGGATGGCGGATCTGTTGTTTCAGGATGCCGCTCTGGGCGAGGATCGCGCCGGCGGCGGCGACGCCGAGCAGCCCCAGGGTGATGACGCTGGCGCGCCAGCCGATGGCGACCATCAGCAGCGCCATGACGGGTGGCGCGGCCG
Source organism: uncultured Pseudomonadota bacterium (assembly GCA_963832525.1). Lineage (GTDB taxonomy): Bacteria > Pseudomonadota > Alphaproteobacteria > Acetobacterales > Acetobacteraceae > JAJZVS01. The sequence continues at coordinate 1,414,281 of CAWHUC010000004.1, read as the reverse complement.
AGAAGCCGACGTTGCCGGCGAAGGTGTGCAGCGCGAAGGAGCGTCCGATCCGTTCCTTCTCCACCGACCCGGACAGGATCGCGTAGTCGGCCGGGTGGATCACCGAATTGCCGACGCCCGATGCCACCGCGCAGACCATGATCTGCCAGAACGCGGTGGCGAAGCCCATCGCGGCGATGCCGGCCGACATCAGCACGACGCCGCCCACCAGGAAGCCGCGGGCACCGTGGCGATCGACCAGGAATCCCACCGGGGTCTGCAACAACGCGGTGGTGGCCGACATCAGGGCGAGCGCCAGGCCGAGCTCGGCAAAGCTCACGTGGAATGTTGCCTGCCAGGCGATGAACAGCGGCGGCAGGCACAGCACGTAGAAATGCGCCAGGAAATGCCCGGTGGCGATCAGCCAGTTCACGCGGGTGGAGTGACGCAGCGCCATGGGTCCGGCTCCTTCGACCGGGCGACAACGATGCGATCGGTCGGCGGTGGCGTCAACCGATGCGCGCGCGGGTCAGCATAGGCCGCACGGCTCCCTCCCGCGTGCGAGGGAGGGAGCGTTCAGGCGGCTTCGCGGAACAGGATGGAGGCGTTGGTGCCGCCGAAGCCGAAGCTGTTCGACAGCGCGATGTGGATGCGCCGTTCCTGCGCCACCTTGGCCACCCGGTCGATCACGCTGTCGCGGCTCGGCGATTCCAGGTTCAACGTCGGCGGCGCCACGCCGTCGCGCACCGCGAGGATGGAGAAGATCGCCTCCACCGCCCCCGCCGCGCCCAGCAGGTGCCCGGTGGCGGATTTGGTGGAGGACATCGCGATCCCCCGACCGGCGTCGCCGAACAGCCGCTCCACCGCTTCCAGTTCCAGATCGTCGCCGAGCGGGGTGGAGGTGCCGTGCGCGTTCACGTACTGCACGTCCTCGGGCCGGATCCCGCCGTTGCGCAGCGCGGCCTTCATCGAACGGAAAGCGCCCTCGTGGTGCTCGGCCGGGGCGGTGATGTGGTGGGCGTCGCCGGACATGCCGTAACCGGCGATCTCGGCGTGGATTTTCGCCCCGCGCCGCTTCGCGTGTTCGTATTCTTCCAGCACCAGCACCCCGGCGCCTTCGCCCATGACGAACCCGTCGCGGTCCTTGTCCCACGGGCGGGACGCGGCGGGCGGGCTGTCGTTGAAGCCGGTCGACAACGCGCGCGAAGCACAGAACCCGGCGATGCCGATCTCGCACACCGTCGCTTCCGCCCCGCCCGCGACCATCACATCGGCGTCGCCGAGCATGATGAGACGCGAAGCGTCGCCGATCGCGTGCACGCCGGTGGCGCAGGCCGTCACCACGCAGTGGTTCGGTCCCTTGAACCCGTATTTGATCGAAACGTTGCCCGACGCGAGGTTGGCCAGCGCCGAGGGGATGAAGAACGGCGACAGCCGCCGCGCCCGCCCGGAGGCGACCAGCAAGGAGGCGTCGTAGATCGTCTGCAGCCCGCCGATGCCCGACCCTATCATCACGCCGGTGGCGCAGCGGTCGTCCTCGGTTTCCGGGGTCCAGCCGGAATCCTCCACGGCCTCGGTCGCGGCGACCAGCGCCAGATGGATGAAGCGATCCATCTTCTTCTGGTCCTTGATCGGGATCCATTCGCCGATGTCGAGCCCACCCCCGGCGCGCGTGCCGGGGGGCACCTGGCCCGCCACCTTGCAGGGCAGGTCCTTGGTATCGAAGCTCTGGATGGCGCCGATGCCGGACTGGCCCTCGATCAGCCGCCGCCACACATGCTCGACCCCGAGGCCGAGCGGGCAGGCGATTCCCATGCCGGTGACGACCACGCGCCGCATGGCTCGTCCCTCGCCCCGCGCGCCGCTCAGCCGGCCTTCTGCTTTTCGATGTAGTCGATCGCATCCTTCACGGTGCTGATCTTCTCCGCAGCGTCTTCCGGGATTTCGACGCTGAACGCCTCCTCGAACGCCATCACCAGCTCGACCGTGTCGAGACTGTCGGCGCCGAGATCGTCGATGAAGGACGCCTCGGGGGTGACCTTCGCCTCCTCCACGCCCAGATGTTCGACCACGATCTGCTTCACCCTGTCGGCGATCTCGCTCATCGGCTTGTCAACTCCTGGCTGTCGTGCCCCCCGCGCGACGGGGGATGGTGGAAACTCAGCGATCGGACCGGGGACCGCGCCCGGGAACTCGGGCCTGGCGGCAGACCGGCCTCACGGGGGCGGTCGGGCCGCTTAGCATGGTTGTGCGGCCCCGCCAACGGCACCTGATGGTGCCGTCATGCTTCGCCCCCCGGGCTGACGGTGGGACCTTCCCCTGTACTTTCCCTCGGGCCTCCCGCCGGGCGGCCGGTCCAGCGTGCCGCCAGCACCTCCATCCGCGCTGCGCGCGGATCGCGCGACCGCGGCGCCGCCTCCTCGGCCCGGCGCAGATGGGTCAACACCACGAGCAACGCGATCACGCTCATCATCGCCGGCGGAATCCAGACCACCATGCCGCCCACCAACTGGTCGTACAGCGGGCTGATCGCGGGGAAGAACCGCCCGCAATAATTGTAGTAGGGGTAGATGTCGTAGCGCGCGAACACGATCAGCGCACCGATCAGGATCTGCGGGAAGATCACGCCCACCGCCATCGCCGCCCGCGCTCCGTACCCCACTCGCGCCGGGGGTTTCGGCCGCGGGTCGAGCACCTGGCACCAGAACAGCAGCCCATCGAGCACCATGCTCCAGTTCATGATCCAGAACAGCCGGTCGCCGATCATGGCGGGAAAATGCACCGAAGGGATCAGCCACAGCGCCACCAGCCCGACGAACAGGAACGCCGCCACGAACGGCTGCTGCAACGGCGCCAGCGCGCGCATCACCCAGGGATGCCGCACCAGCCGCGCGACCCGCCGCGGCATGCCGCGCCGGATCGCCCCGCCCGCCAGCCCGAGTGCGACCAGGAACGGGCCCAGATGATGCAGCACCACGTGCTGGATGCGGTTGAGGAAGAACTCGTGCTCGGCCAGGTACCAATACCGGGTCTGCAGCACGCCCCAGATCGTCGCCATGCCGAGCAGGAACGCCGCCCGCCGCCACGGGCCCGGGCGCTCGGCCGCGGGCAGCAGCGCCAGACCGCGCAGATACCACCACAGCGGCAGCACGGTGCCGAGCCAGGCGAACCAGGAGAAGTCGAACGGCAGCCAGACCGGCATCGACGCCGGGACCGTGGTGGCGGCCCAGTCGAGCAGCCCACCGAGCGCTACCAGCGCCGCCGGCACGGCCAGCGCACAGCGATCGCCGGCGAGGCTCCAGGCGCGCCGCTCCGGGCCTGCGTCGATCGGGATCGAAACCGCCATCTCGTCTCCGTGCCCCGGCCGGAAGCGCCCGGCCGAGGGTTCAGAACCGCCGGACCAGCCGGCCGAACCAGCCGCGTTCGCCGCTTGTGCGCAGCAGCCGCCTGAGGTCGGCCGTCGTGCCGGCCAGATCGGGCGTGGTGCTGGCGAGCGAGGGGATCAGCAGGCGGCCCGCCCCGGTCCGGTCGAACACATAGACGGCGGCCGAATGCGTGACCTCATAGGGGTGCGATCCGGTCGCCGGGGACACGGAATAGGCCAGCCGGTAGCGCCGCGCCAGCCGGGCAAGCTGGTTCGCGTCGGGCCGCAGCCCTACGATCTGCGGCGCGAACAGCGCCGTGTAGGCGCGCAGCACCGGCAGGCTGTCGCGGTGCGGATCGACGGTGACGAACAGCACCCGCACGGCGTCGGCCGATTTGCCCAGACGCTGCAGGATCACCGCGATGTTGTGCAATGTCAGCGGGCAGACGTCCGGACAGTTCGTGTAGCCGAAATAGAGCAGCACGATCCTGCCGCGGAAATCCGTCGCCGTGACCGGCTTGCCGGTCGCCGCGTCGGTCATGTCGAACGCAAGCGGCGGCACCGAGCCGCGCACGTCGATGTTGTGCCAGGCCGCAGCCCAAGCCGGCGTCGCGACAGCCAGCGTCCCCGCCAGGGCGAGCGCGACCGCGCTCCGGCCCAGCCCGCGGCGGGAGAGCATCCGGACCGGCCCCTGCCCTGCCCCACCCCGGCAAGGAGATTGCATTCGGGATGGGCGCACCGGCCGCCACCCCAACGCCCCCTCTCCCGCTCTCGCGGGAGAGGGGGGGTGAGGGCGCCGGCACGCTCTGCCTCACCCTCACCCCTCCCTCTCCCGCAAGCGGGAGAGGGGGCGTTGGGGTGGCGACCGGTGCGCCCATCCCGAATGCGATCGTTCCGCCCGCCACGCGTTATCGTTGCCATTCCCGTTCTCCGTCGCTGGTCCGCCGCGCCCGCTACATGTGCATCTTCGGCCCCATCCCGCTGGGCATCGTCCCGCTGGGCATCGTCCCGCTGGGCATCGTCCCGCCGGGCGCCGGCGCGCCGTTTGCCCCGCGCACCGCAAAGCGCACGGTGAGGCGGCTGCCGTCGGCGAAGCGCAGGGTCACCGGCACGGCCTGCCCCGGGTGCATCTTCGGCTGCATGCACATCAGGTGATAGCCGCCGGGGGCAAAACGGAACTGCCCGTGCCCGGGGATGGTGATCTGCTTCACCCCGACCATGCGGTCGGTCCCGCCGGCCGTCTCGCTCCGGTGCAGCATCATGGCGCCGCAGGCGGGCAACTCGGCGCCGGTCAACACTGCCGGCGCGGCGCCGGAGTTCTCCAAAGTCAGATAGCCGCCGGCCGGGATGCTCGCCAGCAGGTAGCGGAACCAGGGCGCCCGCACCTGCACCGGGCCGTCCGCCCGCGCCGCCCCCGGCGCAAGCACCGCTAGGGCGAGGCCGAGGCATGCACCCCAGCGCCGGCGTGCCGCAGCCGTGCGCTCAACAGGCGGGTGGTCGGTCATGGGCAACTCCTGAAACCTGGACCTCTGAGGAAGCCGCCGGGCGTGCGAACCACAGCGCGCCGGCGATAGCGAGAACGACGATCAGCCCGGCCGGCAGCCAGGGCCAGAACCGCGCGCCCGCAGCCGCCTGATCCGCCCCCGGCGGCAGGCCGGCCAGCCAGCCGGCGGCGAGCACGATCGCCAGCCCCAGCCCGGCTTCGATCGCAACCGACCCGCGCAACCGCGCCCGCGCAACCGCGGCACCGACGCCGTCAAGCCGCGGCATCAGCACCAGGCGGTTCACCGCCGCCAACGCCAGGGCCGCGGCGAACAGGGCGGTCTTGAGCAGCACGACCCGGCCGTAGCCGGTGCCGCTCAGCCGCGCCACCCCGCCGACCAGGAACCATCCCTGCGCCGCGCCACCGGCGGCGATCGCCAGCACCGCGCCGAGGCTGACCGCAGAGAACAGCCGCAACGTGCGGCCGGCGGTCGCGTCCGTGCCGTGGCGCAGCACGACCAGCAGGGCCGGCAGTCCGCCGAGCCACAGCCCGGCGCCCGCCAGGTGGATCAGCTCGGCGCCCGGCAACACCGCGCCGGCGACCCCGCCTGCCGCCCCGGCATGGCCGAGCCACGGCTCGATCCCCAGCGCCGCGCCGGCCAGCGCGAACAACACCCCGAACCGCCATGCCCGCAGCCCCTCCGCGGGTCCAAGGGCAACTCCGGCCAGTACCAGCACCAGCAGCCCCAGGCGGGTCAGCAGCCAGCGGGCGAAGCCGAGATAGTCCAGCATCGCCGGCAGGGTGGCGATCGCCTGGCCCAGGCTGCGGGCATCGCCGAGCAGGGCCGCCTCGGCCAGGAACCAGGCCGCGCCGCAGCCGAGCGCCCAAGCTGCGGCCACGAGCTCGGTTTTCCGCAGCGCGCGCCCCAGCGCCGGCGTCGCCGCCCGGCCAAGCATCCAGGCGCGGAACGCCAGCGTGCCGAACAGCACCAGCAGCGCCGCCACCTGCCCGGCTCGCAGCAGCGCCAGCGCCGCCGGGCCGGTGAGGGTCACGGCGCCCTCCCCGCCACGGTGAAGCGGAACCGCCCCTGGGTCCGATGCGTGTCGGTCGACACGGCGTGCCACGTCACGGTGTAGAGTCCGGGTGCCAGATGCGGCAGCCGCACCAGCAGCACCGCGGGATGGCCCGACGCCGTGTACGGCCGGCCGGCCGCCACCGCAGCGCCCCCCGGTCCGGTGACGCTCACCCGGCAGAAATGCGGCACCACGCCTTCGGTGTAATAAAGGGTGAGCTGCGCCGGGGCGGATGCCACCGTGCTGCCGACCCCCGGCACCGCGCGGACCAGGAAGGCGTGCGCAAAGGCCGTCGCCGGAGCGAGCCAAAGCCCCGCCAGCACGAGACTGGCGAGCCGCAAGGTGGCGAGCTTCAGGATGGCCCGGCGGGCGACCGGCAGGCAGGGGCGGCGAACAGGATGAAGAAAGATGCGCATTGGGGTCACCATGACAGGAGGGGTTTGCCGAGCGTGTTCGGGAACAAATCGTCGAAATAGAGATGGAACTGCCCGATCACGCCGAGGCCGTGCCCGGCCGCGCCGTTGAGCGGCCAGAGGATTTCGGTGGAGACCGAATAATATTCCCCGGTCCAGACGGCGCCGGTGCCGGCCAGGAAGGTCGTCGGGTTGTCCGTCGGCCGGCGGATCGAATTTGCGGCGGCTGACGTCCAGGCCAGCTCGACAACCGGCGTCAGCCGCGCCAGGAAAGGCGGCAGGCCGTAATCCTTGATCTGCGATTCCAGGTAGGGGATCGAGTATTGCACCGAAAGCCCGCCCGACCAGGTGGCGATGCCACCCGCGGCGGAGGGGCCGGTATCCGGGATGTTGTAGTCAAGCTCCCCGGTGACCGCGAACGGGCGGATCGGCGCCCAGGGAATGTCGCCGAGCCCCTTGCCGACATAGCCGGAGACGGTGGTCGTATCATAGCCGGTGTCGATGCCGGTCGTGCCGGCGCGGCCGAAGCTTTCGGTGACCGCCACCGAGCTCATGAATTCATGCGCCGGCAGCACGATCCAGCGATATTTCAGTTGCACGTACGGATCGTCGAAGCCGCCATGGGTCTTGTTGAAATCGTTCGGGTCGTTGGTGATCCAGTCATAATCGGTGCCGACGCCGATCCCGAGGTCCGGGGTGATGGTCTTGTCGTACTCGAAATTGGCGTTGGTCACCGTGCTCTTGCCGTCGGGGCTCTGGATCGAGATCAGCGGCAGGTTCGCCTCGTCCCCTACGCCGGGATCGTCGATCAGCAAGGTGTTGACGAAGACCCGGGCGCCCGCCACCGCATGGGCGCGGGCGGGCGTAACCGGGATCAGGGCGACGGAACAAAGCGCGGCGGCGAACGGGGCCAAGGCGCGCAGGCCGGCGGCGCCACGGGCGCACAGGCCGGCACGAAGGGACGGGATCCGCATGGATCGAAACTCCACTGGCATGGGTCCGGGCGGCGCGCGTGAACGCGCCGCAGCGAGCAGCGGGGACTCAGGCCAGGGAAGGCGGGCCGCGCGGCGCGGCGGCGAGCGGGAACAGCGCCGGCGGCGCAGTAGCAGGCGGCAGCCGCACCGCGACCCGCACCACCACCCCGCGCGGGGCCGGCAGCGGCGGCGCGGCGGCAAGCGGCGGGGTGGGCATCGCCACCGCCACGCATAGCGGCGAGACCGCCCCCGCCGGCACATGCTTGCCCGGCCGTCCCGGCGCATGACCACTGCTGTCGGTATGGCAGATCGCACCGAAGGCCAGCAGCTCCAGCACCGGCTGTGGCACCGTCGCCGCCCAGGCCACCTGCGCCGCCAGCGCCAGCAGCGCAGCGACCAGCCCCAGGCGCCGGAGTCGAAGACCAGCCGGACGACGGAAACCCGGACCAGGAAAACGGGCGCACACCATTACGCGCCACCACATACCGGCAGCCGCCGGCCCGATCAACCACCCGGAGCCGCCGCCACGTTGACAGCCCCTGACGGCGCCGTTACCCCGCCCCGCGGCGCCGCCGTCCCCCTGTTCCGGAACCCCACGCCATGCCCGTCACCGCCTTCGTCTTCCCCGGCCAGGGCAGCCAGACGGTCGGCATGGGCCGCGACCTCGCCGCGGCGTTCCCCGCGGCGCGAGAAGTGTTCGAGGAGGTCGACGAGACCCTGAAGCAGAAGCTCTCCCGGCTGATGTTCGAAGGGCCGGCCGAGGAGCTGACCTTAACCGCCAACACCCAGCCGGCGCTGATGGCCGTCTCGCTCGCCGCACTGCGCGTGCTGGAAAAGGAAGGCGGCTTCACCCTGGCGGAGAAGGCGGCGGTCGTGGCCGGACATTCGCTCGGCGAATACAGCGCGCTCGCCGCCGCCGGCAGCTTCAGCGTCGCCACCACCGCCCGCCTGCTGCGTCGGCGCGGCGAGGCGATGCAACGCGCCGTGCCCCCCGGCGAAGGCGCGATGGCGGCGCTGATCGGTGCCGAGCTCGCGGACGCACAAGCCATCTGCGACGAAGCAGCCCCCGTCCCCGACAGCGACCCGCCGGAACGCCAGGTGATCGATCCGGCGAACGACAACGGCGGCGGCCAGGTGGTCATCTCCGGCCACCGCGAAGCCGTGGAACGCGCGGTCGAAATCGCCAAGGCGCGCGGCATCCGGCGCGCCATGCTGCTGCCGGTCTCCGCCCCGTTCCACTGCGCACTGATGGCCCCGGCCGCCGCAACCATGGCCGAAGCCCTCGCCGAAACCCCGCCAGGCCCCCCCAGCGTACCCATCATCGCCAACGCCTCCGCCGGCAAAGCCACCAACCCGGACGACATCCGCACCCTGCTGGTCCGCCAGGTCACCGCCACGGTCCGCTGGCGCGAAAGCATCACCTACATGACCAGCCTCGGCGTCGACCGCTTCATCGAACTCGGCGCCGGCAAAGTCCTGAGCGGCCTGATCCGCCGCATCGCCCCGGACGCCACCACCACCAGCGCCGGCTTGCCCGCCGAACTCGAAACCGTGCTGAAATCGCTCTAGGGTGCGGGGGGGGTATGAGGCAGGCAAGCAAGGCCAGGGGGCGCTGCCCCCTGGACCCCCCGCCAGGGAACTCGTCCCCTGGACCCCATCATCTGGTTTCGTGCCGGTGGGGGGTGTCTCGGGTCCGGGCCGGGGCTGGCTGGGGCGGGCGGGCGGGTTTGGGCAGGGACAGGGCGCCATTGCGCCCTGTCCCTGCCCAAACCCGCCCGCCCGCCCCAGCCAGCCCCGGCCCGGACCCGAGACACCCCCCACCGGCACGAAACCAACGGAAGGGTTCCAAGGGCGAGCCCTTGGCGGGGGTCCAGGGGGCAGCGCCCCCTGGCCTTGCTTGCCTGCCTCATTTCTCCCGCAACTAGAAGGATATCCGCAATGTTTCGGCTCGACGGCAAGCCGGCGCTGGTGACTGGGGCTTCGGGGGGGATTGGCGCGGCGATCGCTCGGGCGTTGCATGCGCAGGGGGCGGTGGTGGTGCTTTCGGGCACCAGGCGCGATGCGTTGGAGGCGTTGGCGGGGTCGTTGGGCGAGCGGACGCATGTGTGTCCTGCCGATCTGGCCGATCCGGCTGCGCCGGCTGCATTGGTGACGGCGGCCGAGGCGGTTGCGGGGCCGTTGCATATTCTGGTCAACAATGCCGGGTTGACGCGCGACATGCTGGCGTTGCGGATGGAGGATGCGGACTGGCAGGCGGTGTTGGACGTTGATTTGTCGGCGCCGTTCCGGTTGGCGCGTGCGGCCCTGCGGGGGATGCTGCGGCGGCGGGCGGGGCGGATCGTTTCGATTTCCTCGATCATCGGCGCCACCGGCAATGCCGGCCAGACGAATTATGCTGCTGCCAAGGCGGGACTGATCGGGCTGACCAAGGCGTTGGCGCAGGAGGTGGCGCCGCGCGGGGTGACGGTAAATGCCGTGGCGCCCGGTTTCATCGCGACCCCGATGACCGACAAGCTGTCCGAGGCGCAGCGGGAGCGCATCATGGGTGCGATTCCGTTGCCGCGGCTGGGCCAGCCGGAGGATGTGGCGGCGGCGGTGGTCTATCTCGCCTCCGACGAGGCGGCCTGGGTGACCGGCGCCACCTTGCACGTGAACGGCGGGATGGCGATGCTGTGAGCGGGCGCGCCCCCCGGCCGGCGCGCGGCTATGCGCTCGTGGGCGTGCTGCTGGCGCTGCTGCTGTTCGCGACCGGCGGCTTCCTGTGGTTCAGCGGCCATCGGGAAGCGGGGGTCGGCGGGCCGTTCACCCTGGTCGACGGGCAGGGGCAGACGGTCACGAACCGGACGTTCCAGGGCAAGTACATGCTGGTCTATTTCGGCTATACGCATTGCCCGGACGTGTGCCCGACCACGCTGTCCGACATTGCCGTCGCACTGCAGAAGCTGGGGCCGAAGGCGGCGCGGGTGGTGCCGGTGTTCATCACCGTCGATCCGGCGCGCGACACGCCGGCGGTGGTCGGGCATTATGCCGCACTGTTCTCGCCACGGATCGTAGGGTTGAGCGGCTCGGCGGCGCAGATTGCCCGGGTCGCGGACGAATACCACGTCTATTACGCCAGGCACGTGACCGGGCCCGGGCCGGACGATTATTCGATGGACCACAGCTCGGTGCTGTATCTGATGGGTCCGGACGGGCGTTTCGTCGCGCCGATCGCGGCGGAGGGCTCGGTCCGCAGTCTGACGGACAGCCTGGCGCGGCTGGTCTCCTGAGCCGGGGCTACATGATCCCGGTCTTCTCGAACACCGCGGCCGTCCGTTCCCCGCGCAGGATCATCTGCCGCACGTCGTCCTCCCCGGCGACCTTCGCCACCGCCTGGCGCACGATCTCCGCCGCATGGTCCTGGGGGATCACCAGCACGCCGTCGATATCGCCCACGATCACGTCGCCGGGCGCGACGCGGGTGCCGTTGCGGAAGGCGATCGTGCAGCGGAAGTCGATCACCCGCCCGCGCAGCCGCTGGTCCTGCGCGTAGGCACCGGCGGAGAACACCGGGAAGCCCATCGCGCGGATCTCCCGCGTGTCGCGGTGGAACCCGTCCAGCACCGCCCCGGCCGCGCCCAGCGCCTGCGCACGGGTGCTCATGAGCCCGCCCCACAGCGCGTAGGTGGGGGAGGCGCCGGTGCAGACGTAGACCTCGCCGGCGCGCAGCTCGTCCAACGCGCGGAACATCAGGCCAAAGGAATGCGCTTCGCCGGTATGGGCGATGGTCTCGCCGCAGCAATCGGCTTCCAGCACCGGCATGGCGCGCCCGACCAGCACGGCGTCGGGAACGAGGCCGCGGATCTCGGGCGGCAGGAACTGGCGGGTGAGGCCGTTCGCGTCCATCACGTCGCCGATCGCCGCGGTGAAGAGTTTGTCGCGGATGGTGGCGAACAGGGTGGCATCCTGGTCCATGGCGGTTTCCTTCCCGATGGCCGCTCGGCTTTCGCGTGCGACCGGGCGGGAAGGATAAGGGCGGGACGCAATCGCCGCCAGCCATGGACGCGGCAGGGAGGGGAGACGTGGCGTCCGCGCCTGCTCCGCCCCGGCGGGCCCTGACCGACGAACCGCTTCCGGTCCCCCGGTTCCTCCTGTATCAAAGCGTGTCCGTCGCCCGCTCTCCGCCCCGAAACCTCGAGGTACCCCGCACGCCATGGCCACCTACGTCCTCGAAGGCGCCACCGGCCCCTGGGAAACCGTGATCGGCCTCGAAGTCCATGCCCAGGTGATCAGCCGCGCCAAGCTGTTCTCCGGCGCCGCCACCGACTTCGGCGCGCCGCCCAACACCCAGGTGAGCTTCGTCGATGCCGCCTTCCCCGGCATGCTGCCGGTCATCAACCGCGAATGCGTGGCGCAGGCGGTGCGCACCGGGCTCGGGCTGAACGCGCGCATCAACCCGGTCAGCCGTTTCGATCGCAAGAACTATTTCTACGCCGACCTGCCCGCCGGCTACCAGATCAGCCAGTTCGCGCACCCGATCGTGGGCGAGGGCAAGATCGAGATCGAGCTCGCGGACGGGTCCGTGAAGGAGATCGGCGTCACCCGGCTGCATCTGGAACAGGACGCCGGCAAGTCGCTGCACGACCAGCACCCGAGCAAGTCGCTGATCGACCTCAACCGCGCCGGCGTGGCGCTGATGGAGATCGTGAGCGAACCCGACCTGCGCAGCCCGGAGGAAGCCGGCGCCTATCTGCGCAAGCTGCGCACCATCCTGCGCTACCTCGGCACCTGCGACGGCAACATGGACGAGGGCTCCATGCGCGCCGACGTCAACGTATCGGTGCGCAAGCACGGCGAGCCGTTCCGTACCCGGTGCGAGGTGAAGAACGTCAACTCGATCCGCTTCGTCATGCAGGCGATCGAGGCGGAAGCGAAACGGCAGATCGCGGTGTGGGAAGCGGGCGACATGGTCGGGCAGGAGACCCGCCTGTATGATCCCGCGCGCGGCGAGACGCGGTCGATGCGGTCGAAGGAGGACGCGCACGACTACCGCTACTTCCCCGATCCCGACCTGCTGCCGCTCGTGCTGGACGAGGACTGGATCGCGGCGCTGAAGGCGCAGTTGCCGGAACTGCCGGATGCGAAGAAGGCGCGTTTCGTGCGCGACTACGGGCTGCCGGTCTACGACGCCGGCGTGCTGGTGGCCGAGCAGGCGACGGCGAATTTCTACGAGACGGTGGCGCGCGGGCGCGACGCCAAGCTCGCCGCCAACTGGGTGATGGGCGATCTGTTCGCCGCGCTGAACCGCACCGGGCGGACGATCGAGGACAGTCCGGTGGCGGCGGACGCCCTGGGCGCGCTGCTCGACCGCATGGCGGACGGCACGATCAACGGCCGCATCGCCAAGGAAGTGTTCGAGGCGATGGTGGAGACCGGCGACGGTCCGGACACGATCATCGCTGCGCGCGGGCTGCGCCAGGTCACGGACACCGGGGCGATCGACACGGCGGTGGCCGCGGTGCTGGCGGCGAACGCCGACAAGCTGGCGGAATACCGCGGCGGCAAGGACAAGCTGTTCGGGTTTTTCGTGGGCCAGGTGATGAAGGCGATGGCGGGCAAGGGCAACCCGGCGCTGGTGAACACGGCCCTGAAGCGGGTGCTCGATGCGAACTGAATCCGGGGTGCGCCGTGTCGCCTGTGCCTGGGCACTCGCAATCTCGGCGCCGACGATCTGGGCGCTGTCGATCTGGGCGCTGGCGATCGGCCTGATAGCCGCTGCCCCTGCGCGGGCGGGCGAACTGCCCTGCCCGCCCGATCCGCCGATGCCCGCGCTGGCGCTGCCGCATCTGCGCGCGGCGCTGGCGGCCGGGGAGCCGGCGGTGATCGTGGCGCTCGGGTCGTCCTCCACCGAGGGCGTGATGGCATCGGGGCCGGAGGAGACCTATCCGGCCGAACTGCAGGACATGCTGGACGCGGCGCTGCCCGGCCGGTCGGTCCGCGTGGTGAACCGCGGCATCGGCGGGCAGGACGCACGGCGCGAGGTGGCGCGGATGGGACCGGACGTGCTGGCGCTGCATCCGCAGGCGGTGATCTGGCAGGTGGGCGCCAACGCCGCGCTGCGGGGCGGCGACCCGCTGGCGTTCCGCCGGCTGGTGACGGCCGGGGTGAGCCGGATGCAGGCGCACGGGATCGACGTGGTGCTGATGGACAACCAGCGCTCCCCGCGCCTGCTCGCCTCGCCCGAGGATGCGGTGTTCGATCGCACGCTGGCGGAGATCGCCTGGCACACCGGGGCGGGGCTGTTTTCGCGCGACCGGCTGATGCGGGGGTGGGCGCGGGCGGGGGATCCGCCGGCGTTGTTCGTTGCGGTTGAACTCGCTGCACCATAACGATCGCGGGTATGCGTGCGTGGCGCGGGCGTTGGCGGGGGCGATCGAGGCCGGGCTGCGGGGTGGGGTGACGGAGGTTTCGGCGCGGCGGTGAGGGGGGGCGGCGCTACGGGAAACGGCGGGCGAGAGGCGGCCCGCCGCCCCGCACGCGGGCGGCTACGAAATGCGGAAATCCGGTATTAGGTAGCAACTGCCACCGCAAGAACAATGCGCTAAGCCCCTGACTTTACTACTATATACAGATGGGAGACCGGCGGGTGCCTATCGCAAACAACCTGGACTCCCTCCGGCGCACCATTAACGCCGGAGGGGTCCAGTTATTGTTTGAGGGCGAAGCAGCCGCTGGAATTAGCGGCTCCGCGCCTCAGAGTGGCAGCGCGGGGAACGCGCCAGGAAAGCGGCGCCCGTGAACAACGTGGTTCACGGTGCCAACATTCAGCCCGACCACAAGGGCAGCGTGTGTTTGCGTCTCGCCGTCAACGAAGACGAGCCACAAGACGTGGCAGGCTTTCTGGAATGTGCATGGATGGCGATGGCGGTAATGATAAATCACGGCGGTGATCTCCGATTGTTGGAAGATCAGCCTTGAAACTCTGTACCGGACGTGCAATTCTACGTCCGGGTTAGCGCCCAGAGGTTCTTGGCTGAGACAGTCGTAAATCGCTTGCCGGGCCAGACGATTGCAGTCGTCTGGCCCGGCGTCATTTCGGGCCATATGTGGAGCCTGGGAGACCGAATTCGGTCATCAGATTAGGTCGTCTACGGGTTCTTGTTCAGCAAGCGCAGGGCCTTCGCCGGTCTCTAAGGTAGGGCGCCCGATCTCCGCGGAAAATTTGTCCGCAACCTCCTTTTCGACTCGGACCCTATCCCCCACTGCTTCCACAAGCTTCAGCTTGTCGCGATACCTACGGAAGCGGTCACGGATACTATGGTCCGTCGCGCTCGGCATGATCTTCCGAGCGATTATGACCGTGCGGTCCTGTGTTATCCCCTTGCCGTCGTCCTCCCGCGCCATGGCCACCAAAACTTTCTTCCAGTTCTGAGAGATAGCGCCTGGCTTACGGCCGCCTTTTCTTTCCTCTGGCGTCGATAGAATAGCTGTTGGTGCGGTCCTTACGTTGTCACCTGACGGCCGGAGGCTGGCCGCTTCCTCATAGATACCCAAGGCAAGCGCAGCCTCATCCCGCTTGGCTTTGAGCGCGGCCATCTCCGTTTCCAGGTGCGTTAGCTGCTCACGCGCAGCCATGATACGGCGATCTAGGTCGTCCATGATCACGACCATAGGCCTCGCCAGGACCCCACGTCAAGCTAAAGGCGCGCGCGTCTTTTCCGAAATCGGAGACAAGGCCGTTGTACCTATTAGACAAGAAAGTCAAGGGTCTTGATTTTCTGCGTTTTTTCAGTCGCAGCCGCGCGCTTTGGCTTCCGTGATCGCGCGCCCAAAAGCGTTAGGCTATAAGCAGCGCCGGCGACCGTCGCCGCGTCCTTCCATCCCGCTTCCCGACTTTCGGACGGGGCAACAGGAAGCCCTGGTGCCGGGGGTCATCCCCGGCACCCTGGAAGGGGGCGATAGCTTGGGCGTGTCGCCTGCTCTTGGCCGAACCTGTCCCTGTACGTGAGTACGAGCGGTTCCGGTTCGGACGGTGGGAGGTGGTGACCTCACACTGTCGGTCGTGGCCCCGGCGTTAGCGCGCTGAGGCTACGGTGAAAGCGCGGCGCGACCCTCCCGCAGACCGGAAACCCCTCCTCTCCCCGGCCCCTCCCAAGGGGAGGGGAGAAGGTGGTCGCCGGTGTTTCAGCCAAGGCGACGCGCATCCATGGCCGCCGCTGGTTGAGATGTGCGCCGATCGCCGATTTCGGCGTGGCGCCCCGCCGCAAAATCAGGCCTCGGCGCAAAATCCGCTTGACACGGCGGCGGATTCATGTTCCTGTTATGTTCATGTCCGCCGCCGCTTCCCCCCTCCGCACCAGGGACCCCCTGACCACCAGCGCCTGGGCCGTCGCCGGGCGCTTCGCCCGCTTCATCAACGGGTTGCGCGAAGCGGTGGCGGCCGGCGCGGAGAACAACCCGGCCGTGATGGATCTCGCGGCCCGGCTATGGAACCGCCTGACGGAGGCGGCCGAGCGCTTCGCCGCCATCGCCGCCCACCCGGTGGCGCGGTCCCGCCGGCGCTCCGCCGCACCTGCCCCGATGCCGGAAGATGCGGTGCCGGAAGATGCGATGCCCGCCCATACGATGCCGGCCCGCCCCGCCGCCCCGCGCCGGACCCTGCCCCGAGGCCTTGGCTGGCTGGCGCGGATGGCGCCGGAGACGGTGCCCTCCGGCATTGAATTCGCCTATCTCCTGGCCCAGCCGGAGATGACGGAGCTGCTGGCGGCCGCGCCCCGGCTGTGGCGGGTGCTGCGCCCGCTGTGCCGGATGTTCGGCATCACCCCACCCGAGGCCCTGCCGCCCGCGCCCCCGCGGCGCGCGCCGGAGGCGGCGCCCGACCCCGACCGCAAGCGCCGGCAGTCCGAAGCCGCGGCGATCCGGGACCACGGTCCGCTCGGCTATCGCCCCCCGCTTTTCGGCCGCTAGACCGGGGCCGGCAGCCGCACGCCCATATCGTTACAATATAACAACAAAATCGCCCCTACGGCAGCAACCGCGCCCGCCCCGCCGCCTCCCCCGCCGCGTCCACCACCGCCTCCACCGCCAGCCGAGGCAGCCGCCGCAGCAGCCCCGGCGGCCGAGGCCGGAACACCCGCGCCCGCGCCTTCTCCCCGCCCAGCTCCCGCACCAGCCCGTCCACATCCGCCAGCCCGTCGATCAGCCCCACCGCCACCGCCTGCTCGCCCAGCATGAAGCTGCCGTCGAACAGCGCCGCATCGTCCGCCGGCAGCCGCCCCGCCCGCCGCTCCCGCACCCAGGATTTGAACCGCGCGTGCAGCGCATCCAGCAGCCCTTGCGTGAACGCCACGTCCTCGGCCTGCTCCGGCAGGAACGGATCGAGCCGCGCCTTGTGCGACCCGGCCGTATACAGCCGCCGCTCCACCCCGAGCCGCGCCAGCAGCTCGGGAAACCCGAACCCGCCGCCGCGCACGCCGATCGATCCCACGATGCTCATCGGGTTGGCATGGATCCGGTCCGCCGCGCAGGCGATCCAGTAGCCGCCCGAGGCGCCGACGTCGCCGACCACCGCATGCACCTCCGCCTTCGCCTTCGCGGCGCGCCGGCGGATCAGGGTGGCGATCAGGTCGGACTGCACCGGCGAGCCGCCCGGGCTGTCGATATCCAGGATCACCGGGCCGCCATGCGCGGCGGCGAACGCCTTGTCGATCAGCGGCCCCATCGCGCGCAGGTTCACCTGGCCCAGCCGCGGCGCGATCATTCCGTGCAGCTCGATCACCGGGATGCGCGGCCCGCGCCAGAACAGCAGCCCGGTCATGCCCGCACCGCCCGCAGCGCGTGGCCCGCGGCGGCCTGGCCACTGAGCCAGGCGCCGGCCAAGGTCCCGGCCAGCCCGTCGTGGCAGGCCTCCCCGGCGAAACTCAGCCGTCCGCCGGCCAGCGGCGCGCCCAACCGCGCCCGCGCCTCCGCCCGCCCCGGCACCACGTAGGAATAGGCACCGCGGATCAACGGATCGGCGTCCCAGTGCGTGACCAACCGCGCACCGCCGGCGAACAGCCGATCGACCCGGCCGCCGAACATCCGCCGCAGCTCGCCCAGCGCGAAATCCACCGCTTGCGCCTCCCCCGCGCGTGCCAGGTCCCACGCCGGGGTGCCGCCGATCCAGCCCTGCACATAGTCGCGCCCGAACGGCCAGCACTGGAACACCATGAATGGCTCCCCGGTCCGCTCGACCTGATGGTCGAGCGAGCAGTGCCCCGGCAGGTCGAGCCGGTCCGCCCCGGTGGCGCGCAGCACGATTTTCATCGCGAGTCCCATCGGCAGCGCGGCGATGTCCTCGGCCACCGCGGCCGGCAGGGCCGGATCGAACCCGATCCCGCCCGCGGCGAGCACCCCGGTGGAGACGGTGACGATCGCCGCCCCGGTCTGCACGGTGCCCGCCGGGGTCTCCACCGCGACCCCGCCGCCGGCCCGGTCCCAGGCAACGCGCGTGGCCGGGGTGCGCAGCCGGATGTCGAGCCCGGCGCCCAGCCGGCGGGAGACGAACGCACCGATCCCGCCCTCGGGCAGCAGGTTGCTGCCGGAAAGCTGGTTGCGATGCCAGTCGCGCAGGCTGAACCGGTCGGCGTCGACGGCGCAGATCACCGGGCCTTCCCAGGCCTCGATCGTGCGCGCCCAGGGATCGTCCGCCAGGTGCTGCGCGACGGCGGACAGCGGCGGGTCCGCCTGCGCGGGCACCAGCAGCGCCGCGGCCGCTTCCTGGTAGCGGTCCCAGGCGGCGGCGTAGTCGGCCAGCTCGGCCGCGGTGGCGGGCCGCGCGCCCACGAACGTGCGTTCCTGGCGCAGCCGGTCGGAGCGCAGCAGGGTCTCGCCGGCGGCTTCCGCGATCGGGACCAGCGGGTTCGCCTCGGCGTTGTGGAACCAGATGGCGCCGAGGTCGAACCAGGCGCCGCCAAGCTCGGGCGGGTGGACGGTATGGGCACGCCCGCCGATCCGGCCGGCGGCTTCCAGAACGACGGCGCGCACGCCCGCCTGGCGCAGCGCCGCCGCGGCACCGAGCCCGGCGAGGCCGGCGCCGATCACCACGACATCAGGGTTTGTCATGCAGGCAGCTTGGGCCAAGGCCGGCGCGGCGGCAATGCGTTCGAACCGAGCACCACGGCAAGCGAGGGAAACGATCCGGCCGCGCGGGCGGTGGGAGCGCTACGGCGGCGGGTCGCGCAGCCAGCCCGGCCGGTCCATCGGGTCGGGGTCATGCCGGATCGACATCTCGTCCTCCACCGCCCGCACCCCCGGCGTACTCTCCGCCGCCGCGATCACCGCCTGGTGCTGTGCCGCCGAGCGGGCGCTGCCGGACAAGCGCACGACCCCGTCGCGCACCAGCACGGCGATCTCGCCCGGCGACGGCGCCCAGGGCTGGGCACGCAGCTCCGCCAGCAGCGCTTCCCGGATCCGCCGGTCGTCGCCATCCACCGGCGGCCCGAGCCGCAGCGCCAGCGCCCGCAGCAGGTCGGCGCGGGCCACGATACCCACCAGCCGGCCGTCGCGCAGCACCGGCAGCCGCTTGACCCGATGCCGTTCCATCAGCGCCGCCACGTCCTCCACCGCCGCGTCCTCCGCCACGGTCACCACGGGCGCGCTCATCACCTCGCCGGCGGTGCGGCCGTGGGTCCGGGTGTAGGACTCTGCCGCCCGATCCGGGAAGCCGAGCATCAGCAGCCAGCGCGGGCGGGCGGGGATGGTGCCGAGCTCCGGGCGGCGCAGCAGGTCCCCCTCGCTCACGATCCCGACCACGCTGTCGCCGTCGACCACCGGCACCGCGCTGATCCCGTCCCGCAGCATGATCTGCACCAGCTCGGACAGCGGCGTGTCCGGGTGCACGGCGATCACGTCCGGCGTCATGATGTCGCGGGCTTGCATGGGCGCGGTCTCCCGGTCGGAGGTTGCGGAAGGAAGCGAAGCTGCGCGCGAAGCCCTGCCGGACGTGCCCGGGGTGGTGCCCGGCTGCGGTGGCTGACGAGCGGTCATGCGCACACGCTCAGCCCCTGTGAAGAAATCGAACTTGCGAAAGAATGCCCGCCGGAATCGTTGCGGTTTCATTCGAGAGTTCGTGCGCTGCGGGCATTCTTTCACAAACTCTCAGGCGGGGTGCGGCAGGGCGGCGGCTTCGGGCGGGACCCGCACGGCGGGTGGCGCCACGGCGAGCGGGGGCGGCGCGCGCACGGCGCGGGCCAGGGTGTCCAGCTCCGGCCCGGCCAGGGTCTCGTGCGCGAGCAGGGTCACCGCGCCCTGGCGGAGCAGCGCGAGGTTCGCCTCCAGCACCGCACGGGCCAGCAGGAAGGCGCGCTCGATCAACATCTTTACCGCGAGGTCGATCGCCGCCGCGGTGGTATCGCTGTAGCGCCGCGGCTCCCACGCCATCCCGCCCGGCGCTTGCAGGAACTGCTGGCGCTGCGCCTCGTAGGCCACCTGGCCGAGGCCGGTGTCCATCCCGAAGCGCGCCACCATGCCGCGGGCGATGTCGGTGGCTTTCACGAGGTCGTCCTCCGCGCCGGTGGAGATTTCGTCGAAGATCACGCTCTCCGCCGCCCGCCCGCCGAGCAGCACCGCCATGCGGTTCATCAGCTCGGTCCGGGTCATCAGGAACCGGTCCTCCAGCGGACGCTGGATGGTGTAGCCCAGCGCGCCGACGCCGCGCGGGATGATGGAGATTTTCTGCACCGGATCGACCCCGGGCAGCGCCATCGCCACCAGCGCGTGGCCGAGCTCGTGGTGCGCCACCACCTCCCGCTCGTGCTTGTTGAGCAGGCGAGAGCGCTTCTCCAGCCCGGCGATCACCCGTTCGATCGCCTGGTTGAAGTCCTCGAGCGTCACCTCGGTGCCGTCGCGCCGGGTCGCGAGCAGGGCCGCCTCGTTCACCAGCCCGGCCAGGTCGGCGCCGGTGAAGCCCGGGGTCATCGCCGCGATCTCGCCCACATCGACCCCCACCGCAAGGCGGATCTTCTTCAGGTGCACCGTCAGGATCTGCACCCGCCCGGGCCGGTCCGGACGGTCGACCAGCACCTGGCGGTCGAATCGCCCGGCGCGCAGCAGCGCCGGATCGAGGATCTCGGGCCGGTTGGTGGCTCCCAGCAGCACCACCCCGCTCGACGGGTCGAACCCGTCGAGCTCGGCGAGCAACTGGTTCAGGGTCTGCTCCTTCTCGTCGTTGCCACCCTGCAGCGCGCTGCCGCTGCGCATGCGCCCCAGGGCGTCGAGCTCGTCGATGAACACGATCGCCGGCGCCTGCTCGCGCGCCTTGGCGAACAGGTCGCGCACCCGGGCCGCACCCACGCCCACGAACATCTCGACGAATTCGGAGCCGGAGATGGAGAAGAACGGCACCCCGGCTTCCCCGGCCACGGCGCGGGCGAGCAGGGTCTTGCCGGTGCCCGGCGGCCCCACCAGCAGGATGCCGCGCGGGATATGCGCGCCGAGGCGGCCGTAGCGTTCCGGGTCCTTCAGGAACGTCACGATCTCCTTCAGCTCGTCCTTCGCCTCGTCGACGCCGGCGACGTCGGCGAAGGTCACCTTCACGTCGTTCTCGACGTAGATGCGCGCCTTGCTCTGGCCCACGGTCATCAGCCCGCCGGCGCCGCCGGCCATCGGGCGGATCAGGAACATCCACAACAGCACGAAGCCCGCCGCGGGCACGATCCAGGCGAGCAGGGTGGCGAGCGGTCCGGGTCCGGGCGCACCGGAATAGCTCACGCCGGATTTCGCCAGGTCCCCGGCCAGCTGCGGATCGACCCGGAAGGTGCTGAACTGGTCGGGCTTGCCCGCCGGCGGGTGCACGTAGGTGCCGGTGATCTCGTGATCGCCGATCACGAGATCCTTCACCTGATGGCGGGCCACCAGGTCCTGGAACGTGCTGTACGGAATCTCGGTCGTGGGGGCGAGCGCGATCACATTCTGGATCAGGATCACCGCGAGCAGGGCGGCGACCACGTACCAGAAGTGGATCTGATGCTCCTTGCGAACCTCCATCGGACCCTTCCTTCAAACGATGTCGGTTTTCATGTGGTGCCGGTCTTCGAGCGACGCCGGCTTACGGCGATGCCGGCCTTCAGGCGTTCCCGGTCGCGGCGGGAACATCTTCCGTCGCCACGGCGCCAGCCGCAACCGGGGTCGGGGGTGGCGAAATGTCGTGTCACGATATATATGCCGCCGCAGAGCTGACAGGAAAGAACGTACCATGCACGGCGATACCCAGCCGCGGGCCGGCGTTGCGGCGTCCGGCGATTTCACCACCCGGCCCCGGGTGCTGGTTCTGGCCGCGATGGCCATCCCGGTCGGCCTGTTCGGCGTTGCCGCCGCCTGGGTGCTGCTCCACCTGATCGCGCTGGTCACCGGGCTCGCCTATTTCGGGACGTTCTCCACGCGGCACGGCATCCTGATCTCGCTCGACCGGCTGGGCGCCTGGGCGGTCCTGGTGCCGATCGTGGGCTCGCTCATCATCGGGCTGATGGCCCGCTTCGGCTCCGAGAAGATCCGCGGCCACGGCATCCCCGAGGCGTTGGAGGCGATCCTGATCGGGCAGAGCCGGATCGACGTCCGGGTGGCGTTCTTCAAGCCGCTGGCCTCGGCCATCGCGATCGGCACCGGCGGGCCGTTCGGCGCCGAGGGGCCGATCATCATGACCGGCGGCGCGCTCGGCTCGCTGTTCGCGCAGTGCTTCCACATGACCGGCGCCGAGCGGAAGACACTGCTGGTGGCGGGCGCCTCGGCCGGCATGACGGCGGTCTTCGCAACCCCGATCGCGGCGGTGCTGCTCGCGGTCGAACTGCTCTTGTTCGAATGGAAGCCGCGCAGCTTCATCCCGGTGCTGGTGGCCTGCATGACGGCAGCGGTGGCGCGCGGCATCGTGCTGCCGGTCGGGCCGCTGTTTCCGCATCACGGCGGGATGCCGCTCGATCCGCTCATGCTGCTCACCTGCGTGGGGCTCGGGCTGCTCTGCGGCGCGCTCGCCGGCCTGCTCACCGCCATGGTCTACGGGGCGGAGGACCTGTTCCTGAGGCTGCCGATCCATTGGATGTGGTGGCCGCTGGTCGGCGGGCTGGTGGTGGGCGTGGGCGGGCTGATCGATCCGCGCGCGCTCGGGGTCGGCTATGTCTATATCGACGCCTTGCTGCACGGACACATGACCGCCGGCGGCAGCCTGCGGCTGCTCGCGGTGAAGGCGGTGATCTGGGCGGTGGCGCTCGGTTCCGGCACGTCGGGCGGCGTACTGGCGCCGCTGCTCATCATGGGCGGCTGCGCCGGGGCGGTGATCGGCCTCGTGTTGCCGCACGCCTCGCCGGGCGACTGGGCGCTGATCGGCATGGCCGCCACCATGGGGGGCACGATGCGCGCGCCGCTCACGGCGATGATGTTCGCGGTCGAACTGACCGGCGACGCGGCGCTGAGCGTACCGCTGCTCGCCGCCTGCGGCGCCAGCACCGCCTTCACGGTGCTGCTGCTGAAGCGCTCCATCCTGACCGAGAAGGTGGCCCGCCGCGGCCATCACATCGTACGCGAATACAGCGTCGATCCGTTCGATCTGGCCCGGGTCGGCGATGTGATGGTGTGCCCGGTCGATACGCTCCCCGCGACGATGACCCTCGGCGAGATGGCGGCGTTCTTCACCGACGGCACGCCGCGCCACAAGGCGTATCCGGTGCTGGATCCGGCAGGCCGCCCGGTGGCGATGGCAAGTCGCGCCGACGCGCTGCACGTCATCGGCACGCCGGCGCACCATACCCTGTCGCTCGCCGAGGCGCTGGGCGGCCAGCCGCTGGTCACCGCCGCTCCGGACGAGACGGTGACGGCTCTGGTGAACCGGATGGTGGACCACGATCTGGGGCGCGTGCCGGTGGTGCGGCCCGCCGACGGGCGGCTGGTCGGACTGGTGGCACGCAAGGACCTGCTGGCCGTGCGTGCGCGCCTGTTGCAGGAGGAACGCGGGCGGGAGGCGTTCTTCGGGGCACGCCTCCGCCGCCGCGGCACGGCGCCGGCCGAGGTGCCGATTCCAGTCCAAAGATAGACCTGGGCGGCAGATGAGGGGGGGCGGCGGGTGCATCCGGCTCGCATCCGCACCGCCCGGGGCTCAGTGCCGGGACGCGCAGGCCAGCGCCTGCAGCCCCGCCGGGTCGCGGATCGTCACCTGGGCCCCATTCACCGACCGGTCCATGCCGATCGTACCCTCCTGCCGCAGGCTGCTCAGCACGCGGCAGACCGTCTCCATGGTGAGACCCAGATGGTCAGCGATGTCGAGGCGGCCCATCGGCAACACCACGAGATCCCGCCCGCCGCCCGGCACGCGGCCGGTCATTTCCAGCAGGAAGCTCGCGATACGCTCCACCGCGGTCTTGCGCCCGAGCAGCATCATCCGTTCCCACGCGGCGCGCAGGCCAGCCGCGCTCAATACGCGCAGCCGGCGGGCGATGGCCGGATCACTGTCGGCCAGCCGTTCCACCGCCCCACGCCGGTAGCGGTGCAGCACCACGGGGCTGACCGCCTCGGCGCTCAGGTCGTAGGTGCCGAGCGTGTCGAGCCCCAGCAGGTCACCGGGCAGCAGGAACTCCACCACCTGGCGGCGACCGTCCTCCATCAGCTTGACCATCCGCACGCATCCGCAGACAATCCGGAAGCAGAATTCGGCGGGGCTGCCCTCGGCATAAATGGTCTGCTCCTTGTCCATACTCACTGTCGTCGCGGTGGCGGCCAGAGTTGCCAGCGGGTCGGCCGCGGGTCCGCGCGCAGCCATCGTGGTCGCGCCCGGCTCGTGGGCCATCAGGCCCGGATAGGCGGTGCCGGCACGATGATTGGTCCCGGTCGTCAGCGATGAAGCGAACATCTAACCCTCCTGGCCTGCTTGCAGTCTCCGGCCGCTTCTCTAGCCAGCCGGCGGAGGCGGCGGAATTCGGGGCGCTGCGTACGGAAAATCCCGTAGCCCGCGGGGTCGTACCCCTAGGAGCCATGTCCCCGGGGGCGACGTCCCCCGGTGCGGGCGGCGTCGTGCACGTCGTCGATGATGATGGCGCCGTGCGGGAGTCGCTGGCTTTCCTGTTGGAATCCGCAGGGTTCGAGGTACGTGCGCATGCTTCGGCGGAAGACGTGCTGGCAGCCGCCGACGAACTCGCCCCGGGCTGCATGCTGACGGACGTGCGGATGCCCGGGCTCGACGGGCTGGGACTGCAACGCCGACTCGGGGAGCTTGGCCTGCACTTCACCGTCGTGGTGATGACCGGACACGGGGACGTGCCGCTCGTGGTGCGGGCGATGAAGGCCGGCGCCGTGGATTTCCTGCAGAAGCCATTCACCGAAGCGCAACTGCTCACGGCGGTGGGCCAGGCGGTGGCAGCGCAGCGGCGCATGGTCGAGGCGGCCGCGGCCGCTGCGGCGGCCGGCG
Organism: uncultured Pseudomonadota bacterium; assembly: GCA_963832525.1. Classification (GTDB taxonomy): domain Bacteria; phylum Pseudomonadota; class Alphaproteobacteria; order Acetobacterales; family Acetobacteraceae; genus JAJZVS01. Next base: position 1,389,588 of record CAWHUC010000004.1, on the reverse strand, counting down.
CGCTGCTCGCCAGCCTGACGCCGCGGGAACACGAGGTGCTGCTCGGGCTGGTGGCCGGGCACCCGACCAAGGTGATCGCCCAGACCCTGGGCGCCAGCCCGCGCACGATCGAGGTGCACCGAGGCCGGGTGATGGAAAAGCTCGGAGTGCAGAGCCTGCCCGACCTCGTGCGGCTGGTTCAGGCCGCCGGATGAGCCGCCGGTCGCCGGACGCGCCGTCCGCCCACGAACGGGCGACCCTGCTGCGCTCGATCCTCGACACCGTGCCGGATGCGATGGTCGTCATCGACGTGGCCGGGCGGATCGAGCAGTTCTCGCGCGCCGCCGAACGCCAGTTCGGCTGGACCGAGGCCGAGTTGCTCGGCCGGAACGTCAGCCTGCTGATGCCCTCGCCCTACCGCGAGCAGCACGACGGCTACCTGCGCCGCTATCAGACGACCGGGGAACGCCGCATCATCGGCATCGGCCGGGTGGTGGTGGGGCTGCGCAAGGACGGCAGCACCTTCCCCATGGAGCTCGCGGTGGGCGAGGCGAAGGTCGGCAAACGGACCGTCTTCACCGGCTTCATCCGCGACCTGACCGAGACGCAGCAGAGCCGGGCGCGGATGCAGGAGCTGCAGCAGCGCCTGGCACAAGTCACCCGGCTACGCGCCATGGGTCAGATGGCGGCAGCCCTGGCGCATGAGCTGAACCAGCCGCTCACCGCCATCGCCAGCTACCTCGGCGCGGCCGATCGCCTGCTTGCCGAGGCGGCACCGGTCCCGGCCCGGGTGCGCGAGGCGGTGGCGCAGGCGCGCGCGCAAACCCATCGGGCCGGCGAGATCATCCGCGCGCTGCGCAGCTTCGTCGCCGGCGGCGAGGTGGTCCTGCGTCCCGAACCCCTGACGCCGCTGGTCGAGGAAGCCTGCGCCCTGGCGCTGGTCGGCGCCCGGGAAGCCGCGGTGCGCGTGCACCTCGACCTGCCACCCGATCTGCCGCCGGTCCTGGCCGACCGGGTGCAGGTGCAGCAGGTGCTGCTCAACCTGATCCGCAACGGCATCGAGGCGATGACGGACAGCCCGCGGCGGGAGCTTGCGCTGTCGGCCGCGCGGCAGGACGGCATGCTGCGCATCGCCGTGGCCGACAGCGGCACGGGCATGCCGGCGGAGGTGGCCGCGCAATTGTTTCAGCCCTTCGTCACCAGCAAGCCCGAGGGCATGGGGATCGGACTCTCGATCTGCCGCGGCATCGTGGAGGCGCACAACGGCCGGCTGTGGATGAGCCCGAACCCGGGGGGCGGGACGGTGTTCTCGTTCACCCTGCCGGAGGCGACGCCGTGAGGCCGCCGGCGCGCGCGACGAAGCCGGCGATCTCCGCCACCCCCTGACCGGCACGGACGTTGGCGAACACGAACGGACGCGCGCCGCGCATGCGCCGCGCGTCACGGTCCATCACCTCCAGGCTGGCGCCGACATGGGGGGCGAGGTCGATCTTGTTGATCACCAGCAGGTCGCTGCGGGTGATCCCCGGCCCGCCCTTGCGCGGGATCTTGTCGCCGGCGGAAACGTCGATCACGTAGATCGTCAGATCCGCCAGTTCTGGGCTGAAGGTGGCGGCGAGGTTGTCGCCGCCGCTTTCGATCAGGATGAGGTCGAGCCCGGGGAAGCGGCGTGACAGGTCGGCGACGCCGGCGAGGTTGATCGACGCGTCCTCGCGGATCGCGGTGTGCGGGCAGCCGCCGGTTTCGATGCCGAGGATGCGTTCGGGTGGCAGCGAGCCGGCGCGGGTGAGGAATTCCGCATCCTCTTTCGTATAGATATCATTGGTGATGGCAGCGACGTCGTAGCGGGCGCGGAACTGCCTGCACAGCGCATCCATCAGCGCGGTCTTGCCGGAGCCGACCGGGCCGCCAATGCCGACGCGGAGCGGGCCGTTGGGATGGGTCATGTGCGGAACAGCCTGGTGTACTGGGTTTCGTGGCGCATGGCGGCGAGGTCGGAGCGGAAGGCGCAGCCACCGATGTCGTCCGAGGCGGCGGTGCGCGTGGCGTCGGTCACGTGGCGGATCGTGGGTTCGAGCGCGGCGAGCACGCGCAGCCCGGCGGACTGGCCGAGCGGCACCAGGCGCACGGCCGCCGAGATCAGGCTGGCGGCAAAGGCCTGCAGGGCGGCGACGATGGTGGCGCCCTCGTCGATCCCATGCGCACCTGCGAGCGCGCCGAGCGCGACCGGATACGGCGGTGCCTGCGGCAGGGCGGGCGGCGACCAGGGTGCCGCGGCGGCGGTGAAGGCGGTGCCGAGGTCGGTCGTTTCGCTACGGCGTTCGCGGGCCGGCGCGGCGGCGCGGGCGAGGTCGGCGAGGGCTTCCAGACGCTCGGGATCATGCGCGGCGCGGTGGGCGGCACGGAGCAGGATGGCCTCCGTGCGACCCGTGCCATGGGCAAGTACGTCTTCGAGCCACGCCTGGAGGCTGATCTCGTCGATGACATCGCCGGCCTCGACCGCAAATTCCAGCCCGTGCGAGCAGGCGAAGGCGCCGGTCGGAAAGCCGGGGGAGAGCCAGGCGAGCAGGCGCAGCAGGGCGCCGCTGTCAGTGCTGGTGGTCATGGTCGTGGTGCGGGGCCGCCGCATAGGCGCCGGATTCGGGATCGAACGGCGCTACGATGCGCCGCACCGTACCGCCGAGTGCTTCGACCATGCCGGCGATCACGTGATCGTCCCGGATCCGCAAAGCGGCGTGCAGCACCTGCACCGGCAGGTGGCGGTTGCCGAGATGCCAGGCCAGGCGTGCCAGCTCCGCCGCGTCGGCGGCGGTCAGTTCCAGCAGCGGCTCGGGGCGCGCGTGCACCCGCACGATCGCGCCGTCCTCGCGCTCCAGCCCGTCGCCGTCGCGCAGATGCGCGGCCTGCGGCAGGTCGAGCAGCAGGTGGTGGCCCGTCTCGGTGTGCAGGATGATACGGCGGCGGTGGCGCAGGTCGAAATCAAGCCGCACGCTGTCGGCTTCCCGTGCCGGGTCCCAGCCGCCGGCCGGCAGGACGCGATGCGCGCGCATCAGAACAGGAAGTAGCGCTGCGCCATCGGCAACACCGTGGCGGGTTCGCAGGTCAGCAGCACGCCGTCGGCACGCACCTCGTAGGTTTCCGGATCGACCTCGATATGGGGTGTCGCGTCGTTGTGGATCATCGACCGCTTGCCGATGGCCCCGCGCGTGTCGGCAACCGCGACAAGGCGGCGCGCCAGGCCGAGCGTGCGGCCGATCTCGGCGTCGAGCGCGGCGGCGGAGACGAAGGTGACGCAGCTTTCCGTGAGTGCGCGGCCGAAGGCGGCGAACATCGGCCGGTAGTGCACCGGCTGCGGCGTCGGGATCGAGGCGTTGGGATCGCCCATCGCGGCGATGACGATGCTGCCGCCCTTCAGCACCAGATCGGGCTTCACGCCGAAGAACGCCGGCGACCACAGCACGAGATCGGCGAGCTTGCCGGGCTCGATCGATCCGACCTCGCGTGCCAGGCCCTGCGCGATCGCCGGATTGATGGTGTATTTGGCGACGTAGCGCTTCACGCGCGCGTTGTCGTGCCGGTCCGGATCGCCGGGCAGGGCACCGCGCTGCTGCTTCATCTTGTGCGCGGTCTGCCAGGTGCGCAGGATCACCTCCCCCACCCGGCCCATGGCCTGGCTGTCGGACGAGATCATCGACAGCGCGCCGAGATCGTGCAGGATGTCCTCGGCGGCGATCGTTTCGCGACGGATGCGGCTTTCGGCGAAGGCGACATCTTCCGGAATGTTCGGGTCCAGGTGGTGGCAGACCATGAGCATGTCCAGATGCTCGTCGAGCGTGTTCGCCGTGTAGGGGCGCGTGGGGTTGGTGGAGCTGGGCAGGACGTTCGCGAGGCCGGCGACCTTGATGATGTCGGGGGCATGGCCGCCGCCGGCGCCCTCGGTGTGGAAGGCATGGATGGTGCGGCCGGCGAAGGCGGCGATGGTGTCTTCGACGAAGCCCGATTCGTTCAGCGTGTCGGTGTGGATCATCACCTGCACGTCGTAACGGTCCGCCACCGACAGGCAGCAGTCGATCGCCGCCGGGGTGGTGCCCCAGTCCTCGTGCAGTTTCAGGGCGCAGGCGCCGGCGCGCAGCATTTCTTCCAGCGCCGCGGGGCGGGAGGCGTTGCCCTTGCCGGCGAGCGCGATGTTCACCGGCAGGCCCTCGGCGGCCTGCAGCATGCGCGCGAGGTGGAACGGTCCCGGCGTGCAGGTGGTCGCCGCGGTGCCGGTGGCCGGCCCGGTGCCGCCGCCCACCAGGGTGGTGATGCCGGAGGCCAGCGCTTCCTCGATCAGTTGCGGGCAGATGAAATGGATGTGGGCGTCGATGCCGCCGGCGGTGAGGATTTTGCCCTCGCCGGCGATGATCTCGGTGCCGGGGCCGATGATGATGGTGACGTCGGGCTGCACATCCGGGTTGCCGGCCTTGCCGATGGCGGCGATGCGGCCGTCGCGCAGGCCGACATCGGCTTTCACGATGCCCCAATGGTCGATGATGAGCGCGTTGGTGATGACGGTATCGACCGCACCCTCCGCCTGCGCAGCTTGCGACTGGCCCATGCCGTCGCGGATCACCTTGCCGCCGCCGAACTTCACTTCCTCCCCGTAGGTCGTGAAGTCGCGTTCGACTTCCACGATGAGGTCGGTGTCGGCAAGGCGGACGCGATCGCCGGTGGTGGGGCCGAACATGTCGGCATAGGCGGCGCGGGGGAGACGGGCCATTACAGTGCTCCCATCACGGCGGCGCGGAAGCCAGTGACGACGCGGGCGCCGCGATAGGGGATCAGAGTGATCTCCCGGGTCTGCCCGGGTTCGAAACGGACTGCGGTGCCGGCGGCAATGTCGAGCCGCTGGCCGCGCGCGGCAGCGCGGTCGAAGGTCAGCGCGGGGTTCGTTTCGGCGAAATGGTAGTGGCTGCCGACCTGGATCGGGCGATCGCCGGTGTTGGCGACGGTCAAGGTGGTGCGCGGCAGGCCGGAGTTGAGGTCGATCTCACGGTCCGCGGGGAGGATTTCGCCGGGGATCATCGGATCGGCTCGTGCACGGTGACGAGTTTGGTCCCGTCGGGAAACGTTGCCTCCACCTGCACGTCCGGGATCATCTCCGCCACCCCCTCCATCACCTGGTCACGGGTCAGCACCAGGCCACCGGCTTCCATCAGATCCGCCACGCTGCGCCCGTCGCGCGCGCCTTCCACCACGAAATCGGTAATCAGCGCCACCGCTTCCGGGTAGTTCAGCTTCACCCCGCGTTCCAGTCGCCGGCGCGCGACGATCGCAGCCATCGCGATCAGCAGCTTGTCCTTTTCCCGCGGCGTCAGGTTCATCCCGGCTCCCCATCTCAGCAGCGCCATACGCGCGGCAGGCTACGCGCACCGCGGAAGCTCGCCAATGCCACCGTGACCACCCGCCGCAGGGCCGCCGAATCGGCCGCCAGCAGCCGGGCGAGCAGCATCCCATCCCAGGCACTGGCACCTGCGTCCGCGCCCTCCAGCGCGGCGCGGACAGCCGGCAGGCGTGCCTCCGCGTCCGGCGCCACATGCACGATCGTCGCCACCGCGCGCGCGCCGGCGGCGACCGCGGGGCGGGCGAGGGTGGCGGCCATATCGCCCGCCAGCCGCACCGCATCGTGCAGCAGCAGCCGCCCCGCGCGGTGCACCCGGATCAGGTCGCGCAGCATCCCCTGACGCAGCGTCTCGCCCATGGCGGCGCGCCCGAACACCAGGGATTCCACGCCGAGGAACCAGCCGTCCGCGGACATCTCCACGTCCAGCCGGCGATCCAGCGCCGCGCCGTCGAACAGGATGGTTTCCTGCGGCAACCACTCCACCGCCGCACCAGGATCGAGCGCGATCCGGCTCGCTACCCGCGCCGGCGCGCTATCCGGCAACGCGCGGTAGAACCGCTCCGCCGCTTGCGCGGCCAGGCAGGCCCGCGCACCCGGTAGCAGCCGGAAGTTCAACGTCAGCCGGTCACCGCCGGCGATGCCGCCCGAGCTGTTCAGCACCACCACATCCCGCCATCCCGCCGCACCGCCGCGCGGAAAGCGCGCCTTCAGGCAGCCCTCCTGGCGCAGCCCGGCAAGCACGGTTTCCTCCCCGCGCCGGCGCAAGGTCACGTCCAGCGCGCCGCGTGCACGTTGCAGAGTCGGGGCAACAGCATCAGACGGAGAGACGGCGTCGAACATCGGCTTCGTCCAGCGCCTCCCTGCTTCCGGACAGCACGATGTCACCGCGGTCCATCACCACGATGGTCTGGGCCAGCTCGCGGGCGAAATCGTAATACTGCTCCACCAGCAGGATGGCGATGTCGCCGCGGTCGCGCAACAGGGAGATCACGCGGCCGATGTCCTTGATGATGCTGGGCTGGATGCCTTCGGTGGGTTCGTCCAGCACCAGCAGGCGCGGGTGCATCACCAGCGCGCGGGCGATCGCGAGCTGCTGCTGCTGCCCGCCTGAGAGATCGCCCCCGCGCCGGCGCAGCATGGTCTTCAGCACCGGGAACAGGTCGAAGATCTCGTCCGGCACGCGTCGTTCCCCGCGCGGCAGGACGGCGAACCCGGTCTCCAGATTCTCGCGCACGGTGAGCAGCGGGAAGATGTCGCGCCCCTGCGGCACCCAGGCGATGCCGCGCCGGGCGCGCTCGTAGATCGGCAGGCGGGTGATGTCGTGGCCTTCCCAGCGGATCGCGCCGGCACTGATCGGGTGCGCCCCCACGATCGCGCGCAACAGGCTGGTCTTGCCGACGCCGTTGCGCCCGAGCAGGCAGGTCACCGCGCCGGGCACGGCGGTGATCGAGACCTGGCGCAGCGCGATCGCCGCGCCGTAGTGCAGATCGACGTTGGTCACTTCGAGCATCTAGCGCCCCAGGTAGACTTCGATCACGCGCGGATCCTCGCTCACGTGGTCGATGGAGCCTTCCGACAGCACCGAGCCCTCGTGCAGCACCGTCACCTTCACCCCCAGCGCGCGGACGAAGGCCATGTCGTGCTCCACCACCACCACGCTGCGGGTCTTGTTGATCTCGCGCAGCAGATCGGCGGTCTGCGCGGTCTCGGCATCCGTCATCCCGGCCACCGGCTCGTCGACCAGCAGCAGGCGCGGCTCCTGCGCCAGCAGCATGCCGATCTCGAGCCACTGCTTCTGCCCGTGCGACAGGTCGGCGCCGCGGCGGGCACGCTGTTCGCCGAGCCGTGTGGTGGCGAGGATCCCCTCGATCCGCGCCCGCTCCTCCGGGGTCTCCTTCGCCCAGAGCGAGAAGCGCGGGCTGCGGTCGCCGGCGAGCGCCAGCAGCAGGTTGTCCCACACCGTCAACGGTTCGAACACGGTCGGCTTCTGGAACTTGCGCCCGATGCCGAGCTCGGCGATCGCCGGCTCATCGAGCTTCGTGAGGTCGGTATCGGCACCGAACACGACGCGCCCGGTATCCGGACGGGTCTTGCCGGTGATGACGTCCATCATCGTGGTCTTGCCGGCGCCGTTGGGGCCGATCACCGCGCGCATCTCGCCTGGTTCCAGCACCAGCGACAGCGCGTTCAGCGCGCGGAATCCGTCGAATGAGACGGTGACGCCATCGAGATACAGCAGCGAGCCGTCCATCATCCCGTGACCTCCCGCGCCGCCGCCACCGCCGCCGGCGCCTGCTCCTTGCGCCCGCGCCGGTGCAAAACGAGCCCGACCAGCCCGCGCGGCAGGAACAAGGTCACGACGATGAACAGCCCTCCGAGTGCGAACAGCCACACCTCCGGCAACGCGCCGGTCAGCCAGGTCTTGCCGAGATTGACCAGCACCGCGCCCAGGATCGCGCCTGACAACGTGCCGCGGCCGCCGACCGCGACCCAGATCACCGCCTCGATCGAATTGGCCGGCGCGAATTCCGACGGGTTAATGATACCGACCTGCGGCACATAGAGCGCGCCGCCGATCCCGGCCAGCACCGCGGAGATCACCCACACGACCAGCTTGTAGTGCTCCGGCCGGTAGCCCAGGAAGCGCGTGCGCGATTCCGTGTCGCGCACGGCGATCAGCACCTTGCCGTAGCGCGAGCGTACCAGCGCGCGCGACAGCAGATAGGCCGCCGCCAGCACCACCGCGGTGACCAGCATCAGGCCGACGGTGGTGCCGTCCTGCCCGATCGGGAAACCGGCGATGTCCTTGAAGTCGGTCATGCCGTTGTTGCCGCCGAACCCCATCTCGTTGCGAAAGAACGCCAGCATCAGCGCATAGGTCAGCGCCTGGGTGATGATCGACAGATACACGCCCGAGACGCGCGAACGGAACGTGAGCCAGCCGAACACGCCCGCCAGCACCGCCGGCACCACCATCGCCGCCACCAGCGCGACGCCGATATGGTCGAACCCGAACCAGTACCAGGGCAGGTGCTTCCAGCCCAGGAACACCATGAAATCCGGCAGCAGCGGATTGGCATAGACGCCGCGCGCGCCGATCTCCCGCATCAGGTACATGCCCATCGCGTAGCCGCCGAGCGCGAAGAACGCCGCGTGGCCCAAGGTCAGGATGCCCGCGTAGCCCCACACCAGATCGACCGCCAGCGCAAGGATCGCGTAGCAGAGGTATTTGCCGGTCAGCCCGATCACGAAACTGGAGACATGCAGCGCGCTGGTCTCCGGCACAGCCAGGTTCAGCACCGCGAGCAGCGCCGCCCCGCCCAGCACGCAGACCAGGGTGATGACGGCGTCGCGCATCACGCCTCCACCGCACGGCCCTTGAGCGGGAACAGCCCGCGCGGCCGGCGCTGGATGAACAGGATCAGGAACACGAGCACGATGATCTTGCCCAGCACGGCGCCGGCGAAGGGTTCGACGAACTTGTCGACGATGCCGAGGATCATCGCCCCGAACAACGTGCCCCACAGGTTACCGACGCCGCCCACCACCACCACGATGAAGCTGTCGATGATGTAGTTCTGGCCGAGGTTGGGGCTGACGTTGTCGATCTGGCTCAATGCCACTCCGGCCATGCCGGCGATACCGGAGCCGAGACCGAAAGTCAGCGCATCGATCCAGGGCGTGCGGATGCCCATCGCCGCGGCCATCCGCCGGTTCTGCGTCACCGCGCGGATGTTGCGCCCGAGCCCGCCCCAGCGCAGCGCTGCCATCAGCGCCGCCAGCACGAGCAGCGCGAACAGGATGATCCAGAGCCGGTTCACCGTCAGCGTCAGCCCGCCCAGCTTGACGAACCCGCTCATCCAGTCCGGTGACGACACGTCCTGGTTGGTGGGACCGAAGATGCTGCGCACCGCCTGCTGCAGCACGAGGCTGAGGCCCCAGGTGGCAAGCAGGGTCTCCAGCGGCCGCCCGTAGAGGAAGCGGATCAACGTCCGCTCGATCAGCACGCCGAGCGCGCCGGCGACCAGGAACGCCGCCGGCACCGAGAACAGCAGCCCGTATTCGTTCAAGGCCGGCACAGCGGAGGCGATCGCCTGCTGCACGACGAAGGTCGTGTAGGCGCCGATCATCACCATCTCGCCATGCGCCATGTTGATCACGCCCATCACGCCGAAGGTGATGGCAAGCCCGGTGGCAGCGAGCAGCAGCACCGCGCCGAGCGAGATGCCGTAATAGACGTCCTCGACCAGGCTCCACATCTGCAACTGCCGGTCGATCTGCGCGATCGCCGCGGTCGCCGCTTCGGCCACCGCCGGCGGCTGGGCTTGCAGGGAGGCGAGCAGGCTGCGCGCGGAGAGATCCTCCCGCGCTTGCAATATCTTGATCGCAGCCAGCCGGTCGGGGATGCTCGCGGTGGTGGATTTCAGCTCCGCCGCGGCGCGCGCCTGGCGCAGCACGCGGGCGACGCCGGCGTTCTTCTCCCGCACGAGCGCCCGTTCGATCACCGGCAAGGCGCCGGGATCGGCGGCCTGATAGAGCGCTTCCGCGGCCACGCGGCGCCTGGCCGCCTGCGGGGAAAACAGATCAAGCACACCGGCGGCGGTTTCGATCGCTGCGCGCACCGTGTCGTTCAGGATCACCGGGCGCAGGTTCACCGGCATCGGTGTATCGACCACCGGCGCGCCGGTGCGCGCATCGACGTACCCGCTCGGCGTGCGAATGAACAGCGGCGCATCCGGCCGCGGCCAGCGCCAGGCAACGAGGTTGCCGGCCTGCAGCGCCGCGATCACCGACTTGGCGCGCGGACTGGCGGAGACCGCCAGCTCGCGGATGCCCTGCGCGACCGTATCGATATTGGTCGAGGCCAGGTCGGCAAACGGATCCCCGGCTGCGAATGCCCGCGGCAGCAGCAAGAACGTCAGCAACAGCGCGGCAGGAAGGCAACGCCAGGGGGAGACGAGCCCCCCTGGCGCCGAGGCCGCATCACTCCGCTCACGCCTTCCGCTTGCCGAGGCATTTGCCGGCCACCACGTCGTAGTTGCCGCAGGACATCGGCGGCAGCCAGTCGCCGATCAGGTTCTTCGACTCCGGCAGGTAGGGCGACCAGGGTTGCGCGACCACCAGGCCGGAGGTCTGCCAGACCACGTTGAACTGGCCGTTCGCCTGCACCTCGCCGATCAGCACCGGCTTGGTGAGGTGGTGGTTCGGCATCATGGTGGCATAGTCGCCGGTCAGGTTCGGGTGCGACACGCCGATCAAGGCGTCGATCACGGCGTCAGGCTTGGTGGTGCCGGCCTTCTCGACCGCCTTCACCCACATGTTGAAGCCGATGTAGTGCGCCTCCATCGGGTCGTTGAACACGCGCTTGTCGTTCTTCGTGAACGCCTTGAACGCCGCGACCGTTTCCTTGTTGGCGGGGGTATCAACGCTCTCGAAATAGTTCCATGCCGCGAGCTGGCCGACCAGCGGGGCGGTGTTCAGCCCGGCCAGTTCCTGCTCGCCGACGCTGAACGCGACCACCGGGATGTCGGTCGCCTTGATCCCCTGGTTGCCGAGCTCCTTGTAGAACGGCACGTTGGCATCGCCGTTGATGGTGGAAACGACGCCGGTCTTCTTCCCGGCCGAGCCGAACGTCTTGATCTTGGCGACGTTCGCCTGCCAGTCCGAATAGCCGAACGGGGTGTAGTTGATCATGATGTCGGCGGGCTTCACGCCCTTCGACTTCAGGTAGGCTTCCAGGATCTTGTTGGTGGTGCGCGGATAGACGTAGTCAGTGCCGGCCAGCACCCAGCGCTTCACGCCCACCTGGTTCATGAAGTAGTCGACCGCCGGGATGGCCTGCTGGTTCGGCGCCGCGCCGGTGTAGAAGATGTTGCGGCTGCACTCCTGGCCCTCGTACTGGACCGGGTAGAACAGGATGCCGTCGAGCTGCTCGAACACCGGCAACACCGACTTGCGGGAAACCGAGGTCCAGCAGCCGAACACCGCCGAGACCTTGTCGACCGACAGCAACTGCCGTGCCTTCTCGGCGAACAGCGGCCAGTTCGAGGCCGGATCGACCACCACCGGCTCGATCTGCCGGCCCATCACGCCGCCCTTCTTGTTCTGCTCGGCGATCAGCATCAGCATCACGTCCTTCAGCGGCGCCTCGCTGATGGCCATGGTGCCGGAGAGCGAATGCAGGATGCCGACCTTGATCGGCCCGGTCTCGGGCGCCGGCGCGGCTTTGGCTTCGGAAATGAGCGACGGCACGGCGGGCAGGCCGGCTGCGGCGGCGGCAAGCCCCGCGCCGAGCAGGCCGAGACTGCGGCGGCCCAGAGTGTAGCCATCGGATGACATGCGGAGCTCCCCAACTGTCTGTTGGCGCACCGGGGCCGACGGCGGCTGCCTCCCCGGGGCACAAGCGCGGCCTCCCGCGCTTGTGATGACCAACGCAAGCCGCGTGCCAGGGCATTCCAGAGGGTATCAGCCCCGGCACTGGGGGTAGCTCCGCCGGTCGCCGCGCCAAATCACGGCATTTGCCCGAATTGCGTGCAGACCGGCGGGGAGTCTCGCGCGGCGCTACAGCAGGTCGGCCACCGCCGCCTGGTAGCGTCGCAGGGCGTCGATATGGTCGGCCAGGGTCCGCCCGGCGATGCGCGCGTGCCCGCCGCGGCCGTGCGTGCTCGCCACCGTCACATGGCTCACCCCGGCACGCTTCCAGAACAGCAGCTCCTGCCGCCAGTCCGCTTCCGCCCCGTTGCCGGTGGAAGTCCAGATCTCGATGCCGATCGCCCCGGGATCGCGCCCCTCGGCCTCGGTCAGCCGGCGCAACGTGTCGAACGCGGCTTGCGCCTCGGCGCCGGCGGGATGCGCCAGCATCATCCAGCCGTCACCCCATTTGGCGATCCGGCGCAACGTGTTCTCGTGATGCCCGCCGAACCATACCGGCACACGCCCGCCAGGCGGCAGCGGGTTGATGCCGGCATCCTCGATGCGGTGCCACTTGCCGGTGAAATCCACATGCGGCGACGCCCACAGCGCCTGCATCACCTGCACCTGCTCTTCCGAGCGCCTGCCGCGGTTGTGGAAATTCTCGTTCAGCCCGGTGAACTCCACCGGATTCCAGCCCACGCCGACGCCGAAACGGAATCGCCCGTCACACAGCACGGCCAGCGACGCCGCCTGCTTCGCCGCCAGCACCGCCTGGCGCTGCGCCAGGATCAGCACGCCGGTGGCGAAGCCGAGCTTCGTCACCCCGGCCAGGAAGCCGAACATCACGAACGGATCATGGAAGAAATCCGCCGAGGTGTTGCGGTCGCGCGGCCAGTCGAGGCGGGAGGCGGTATTGACCCCCAGCACATGGTCCGCCGCCAGCAGATAGTCGTAGCCGTATTCCTCCGCCGCCGCGGCAAAACTGCGCAGCGCCGGGGCGCTGCCACCGATGTCGTTCTGCGGGATCATCGCACCGAGTTGCATGCTCGCGATTCCTTATTGCGCGATGGTCAGTTCGAAGCGGGTGGTGGTCTCCAGATCGTCATCGTACCACGCAACGATCGCTGCCTCCCGCTTGCCGACAAACACCGGCTTGCCGTCCTCCAACACCATCGGCATGTCGTGGCCGGGGACCAGCAAGGTGCCCGGGCGGCGGCGCCACAGCTCCCACATCGCCTCGATCGAGCCGGCCGTCACCGCGGGATCATACGTCATGTCGGCCGCGCGGGTCAGCAACTCGACCCGATTCTTCGCCGCGTCGCCGGTGAAGATCACGTCGCGCTCGGTACCCGACAACACGAACATCATGTGGCCTGGGGTGTGGCCAGGCGCATCGTAGGCGACCAGGCCGGGCAGCACGGTCTGACCGTTGCGCATCGGCTTCATCTGCGCCGAGCCGGCCAGTTCGCGCACGTAAAGCTCGGGCACCGGCGTGCGGCCCCAGGGCTCCTTCACCGACCACGCCAGTTCCTCGGCGCCGATCCAGATCGCAGCCTTCGGGAACAACACCCAGTTGATTGCGTGGTCGTGGTGCGAATGGGTCAGGATCACGTCGGTGACTTCCTCGGGCGAAAGCCCGTGACGCGCCAGGCCGGCGATCAGGTTGGCGCGGTGGCTGAACGTGCCGACGTCGATCAGCGCCACATGGCCGTTGCCGCGCAGCAGCACGATCGTGCTCCAGCCCAGCCCGCCGTGGCAGACCGACTTGCCGGGATAGCCCTGCACCAGAATGTCGAGTTGGTAGTCTTCCATGACGGTCCCCTCCAGTTCCATTGTCCCGCGCATGGATAGCACGAGACGCACGCGGCGGGACGACCCGCCGGAACTGCTCACGCCGGCCGAGATGGGGCGCGCCGATGCGCTCGCCCCAGGCCTTGGCGCCCCCGGCCTTGGCGCCCCCGGCCTCGGCGTGTCGGGACCGGCGCTGATGGAAGCCGCCGGGCGCGCGGTGGCGCGCGCGGTGCGGGCACGGATCCCGCCCTGCCGCACCCTGGTGCTCTGCGGCCCGGGCAACAACGGCGGGGACGGCTACGTGGCGGCGCGGCTGCTCGCGCACCAGGGCTGGCCGGTCGCCGTGGCGGCACTCGCACCCCCGCGCGCCGGATCGGACGCCGCCACCGCAGCGGCGCATTGGCACGGACCGATGGTGCCATTCCTGCCCGAGGAAGCCGCCCGCGCCAGCCTCGCCATCGACGCGGTATTCGGCGCCGGCCTGGCGCGCGACGTGGATCCGGCGGTGGCCGCGGTCCTGGCCGCCGCGCCCCGCGTGGTCGCGATCGATGTGCCAAGCGGGATCGACGGCGCCACCGGCGCCGTGCGCGGCTTCGCCCCCCGCGCCGCCTTCACCGTCACCTTCTTCCGCCGCAAACCCGGCCACCTGCTGCTGCCGGGCCGCACATACTGCGGCGAAACCCTCCTGGCCGACATCGGCCTGCCCGCCGCGGTCCTGGCATCGGTCCGCCCCACCGCCTTCGCCAACGGCCCCGCCCTCTGGACCCTGCCGCGCCCCGGCGCCGCCAGCCACAAATACACCCGCGGCCACGTCACGATCCTGGGCGGGGCGGCCATGACCGGCGCGACACGGCTGGCGGCCGATGCGGCCCGCCACGCCGGCGCCGGCCTCGTCACCATAGCGGCCCCCGCCGCCGCGGCGGCCATCTACCGCGCCGGATCGCCCGGCACGATCGTGTCGGACGACCCGATCCAGGCCCTGCTCGCCGATCCGCGCCGCACCGTCTGGGTCTGCGGCCCCGGCCTCGGTCCGGAAGCCGCCGCCGCGGCGCTGCCCCTGCTGCTGGCCGCCGGACGGCACGTCGTCGCGGACGCCGACAGCTTCACCGCCTGCGCCGGCCGGCCGGAGGCCCTGGCGGGCGCCGCCGTCCTGACCCCGCACCTCGGCGAGTTCACCCGTGTCTTCGGCGCCCCCGGCCCCGACCGCCTCGCTGCCGCGCGCGCCGCAGCCACCCGCACCGGCGCCGTGGTCCTGCTGAAAGGGGCAGACACGATCATCGCCGCCCCCGACGGACGCGCCGCGATCAATGCGAACGCGCCGCCGTGGCTCGCCACCGCCGGCGCCGGGGACGTGCTCGCGGGCATCGTCGCCGGGCTGCTCGCACAAGGAATGCCGCCATGGGAAGCCGCGGCCGCCGCCGCCTGGTGGCACGGCGCGGCAGCCAACATCGTGGGCCCAGGCCTGGTCGCCGAGGACTTGCCGGCGGCGCTGGCGGGTTCGGTGCCGGTCGACATGTAAGGCGAAAGGGGCTTCGCCTCCCCGGCCTTGCTTACGGACCGGCCCGCCTACGCCGGCACCGCCCGCTGGCGGGTGACGGCGCTCACTGCGATCAGCACGACGACGTTTGCCGCCAGGGCGATGATCCCGACATTGAGGTCGCGGATGGCTTCCGGCAGTCCGGGGAGGAGGCTGCCGATCGTCGCGTGCGTGAAAGTGAGGACCGTGGCCACGACCACGCCGGCCAGGATGCCCGCAAAGGCGCCGGCGGCGGTGACCGGGTTGCGCGGCATCAGGCTGGCGACCACGGTGGGGAACAGTTGCGTGACGAAGCTGTAGCCGACCAGCAGCATCGTGACGATGGTGGAGCTTCCCGTGATGGTGAAATAGACCGCGATCAGCATGATCACGGGCACCAGCCATTTGGCGAGTCCCACCGTCTGGTCGTCGCTGGCGTCCGGACGCACCAGACCGACCAGGTTCTTCGACAGCAGGGTGGCGGCCGTCATGGCGATCAGCGATCCCGGCACCAGCGCGGTGAACACGCCGGCGGCGCCGATGATGCCGACCACGGCCGGGGAGAACTGCTGCGTGACCAGTTTGAACAGCGCGAGGTTGGTCGCCGCGCCTTTCAGCCCCGGCACGGTCAGCACCGCGGCGAAGCCGACAAAGAACACGAACAGAAGGATCAACTGGTAGATCGGCAGGACGATGGCGTTGCGCCGGAACACCCGTGCGTCGCGCGCCGTGTAGCAGGCCGCGAAGGAGTGCGGCCACATGAAGAAGCCGAGCGCGGTCAGCAGTCACGGTGGAGACGAACCAGGCGACGCTCATGCCGGTCGAGTGGAACACCAGGAAGCCGGGCTTGGCGGCGGCGATCTTCTCGAACATCGCGCCGACGCCGCCGTAGAGGTGGATCGGCAGATAGAGGCCGAGGAACACCACCACGAACAGGATCAGGATGTCCTTCACCACCGCGGTCCAGGCTGAGCCGCGGATGCCGGAGACCATCACGTAGGCGGTGACGATCGCAGCCCCCACCCAGATCGCCGCGTCCTTCGGGATTGCACCGTAGCCCGCGGCCTGCACGATGATGCCGAGGCCGGTGAGCTGCAGCACCAGGTAGGGGATCAGCGCCACCAGGTCGACGACCGAGACCAGCGCGCCGAGCGCGCGGCTGTCGTATTTGCGCACGAAGAAATCCGGCTGCGAGTGCAGCCCGTGCAACTTGGCGTAGCTCCAGATCGGCGGCAGCAGGAAATAGGCGATCACGTAGGCGAGCGAGCCGTAGGCGATGATGTAGTACGCCGGCGCGCCGAGCCCATAGGCGAAGCCGGAGGCGCCGAGGAAGGTGAAGGTGGTGTAGATCTCGCCCGCCAGCAGCAGGAAGACGAACACCCAGCCGAAGCCGCGCCCGCCGACGGTCCATTGCTCGAGCCCCATGTCGCGGCCCTTGCGCGCCAGCACGCCGAGCACCAGCGCGCCCAGCGCCGCCAGTCCGATCAGGATCAGGGCGGCGCTCATGGCGTGTCGTCCCCGCGGTTCGCCGGATCGATCGCGTAGACGATCGCCATGACGACCGCCGTGAGCACGACCCAGACCGTGACCCAGCCGAGCGGGAACGGCATGCCGAGGATCAGCGGGTGCACATGGTTGTGCACGACAGGACCGATCAACATGCCGACGAAGGGAATGAGGGCAAGCCAGTGGATGAGTCGCATCGCGCCCTCCTGAAGTTGTCTCCGACGCTCGATGACTATCCGCGGGCCAACCCTGGTGCAAGCAAGCCGCCCGGCGGTCAGTCCGCGGCAAGCTCCGCCAGGGTTGCCGCCAGCACCCGGGTTCCCGCCGCCAGTTGCGCAGGCGAGGCATATTCGGCCGGGTTGTGGCTGATCCCGCCGCGGCAGGGGACGAAGATCATCCCGCTCGGGCAGAGCGGCGCCACGAACTGCGCGTCGTGCCCGGCGCCCGAGGGCATCCGGCGGTGGCGCAACCCCAGCTCCGCCGCCGCGCGTTCGATCAGCGCCACCACGGCGGGGTCGAATGCGGTCGGCGGGGCGTGCGAGGTCTGCGCGACCTCCGCCGTGGTGGTGCGCAGCGCGGCCTGCACCACGCCCGCCACCGCGTCACCGCGCGCGGCCAGCACCGCGGCATCCGGATGGCGGAAGTCGATGGAGAATCGTGCGCGGTTCGCCACCGAATTGGGCGCGTTCGGCGCGACCTCGATCCGTCCCACCGTGAAGCGCAGCACGTCGGCGGGGTCTTCCATCAGCGCGTTCAGCGCGGTGAGCGCGCGCAGCATATCCTGCACCGCGTCGCGGCGCAGCGCGCGCGGCGTGGTGCCGGCATGCGCGGTCTCGCCGTGGATCGCGACCGAGAACCAGCGGCTGCCCTGGATGCCGGTGACGACGCCGATATCGTCCCCGGCGGCCTCCAGCAGCGGGCCCTGCTCGATATGTGCTTCCACATAGGCGGCGGGACGCGGGTCGGGGCCGAGGGCGTGGCGCGGCAGGTGGGCTTCGGCGGCAAGCTGTTCGGCGAGCGCGTCGGCGAAGGCAACGCCGTCGGGGTCGCGTTGCGCAGCGAAGTCCGCGAGCGCAGCCGCGCCGCTCCAGGCCATGGAGCCCATGCAGCCGGGGGCAAACCGGCCGCCTTCCTCGTTGGTCCAGGCGACCACCTCGACCGGGCGGCGGGGACGGTGGCCGGTGGCTTCCATCGCCGTGAGCACTTCCAGGCCGGCGATCACGCCGTAGATGCCGTCGAATCGGCCGCCTTCCGGCTGGCTGTCCATGTGGCTGCCGGTCAGCACCGGGGCGGCGGTGGGGTCGGTGCCCTCCCGCCGCAGCCACAGGTTGGCCGCGGCATCGACCGAGACGGTGGCGCCGGCGGCCTGCGCCCAGCCGATGAGCAGCCGGCGGGCTGCGCGGTCGAGCGGGGTGAGGCAGGCGCGGTTCACGCCGTCGCCGGGGATGGCGCCGAGGCGCGCCATCGCCATCAGCCACTCCCACTGGCGGGCCTCGTCCACGGCGGCGGCCAAGGGCGCGATGTCGGCGGCGAAGTCAGCGGTCATGGCACAACCTCAGCCCGCCGTCGGAAGCCCGGGCGGGCGCGGCCCGCCGGCCATCCAGTCCAGCAGTTCGACCGTGTGCACGACCGGCAGCCCGTCGCCGGCGAGCTGCGTGATGCAGCCGATATTGCCGGCCGCGATCAGATCGGGCTGCGTTGCGCGCAGGCTGTCGAGCTTGCGCTCGCGCAGCCGACTGGCGATCTCGGGCTGCAGCAGGTTGTAGGTGCCGGCGGAACCGCAACAGAGATGGGAGTTTGCGGGTTCCACCACGGCGAAACCTGCCGTCGCCAGCAGTGCCTTCGGCTCGACGGTGACCTGCTGGCCGTGTTGCAGGCTGCACGCGGAATGATACGCCACCGTCAGACCGGGCGCCGGGCGGGTCGGCGCGTAGCCGATGCGGGTCAGGAACTCGCTCATGTCGACCGCCAGTCTCGCGACCTGCGCCGCACGCGCCCGCAACGGTTCGGCTGCGGTGCGGAACATGAACCCGTAGTCCTTCACCGTGGTGCCGCAGCCCGACGCGTTGATGACGATCGCATCCAGCCCCGCGCCGTCGATCTCCCGCCCCCAGGCGTCGATATTGGCTTGCGCGCTCGCCATCGCCGGGTCGTGCTTGCCCATGTGGTGGGTGAGCGCGCCGCAGCAACCGGCGCCCTGCGCGACCACGACCTCGACCCCCATGCGGGTGAGCAGGCGGATGGTGGCGGCGTTGATTTCCGGCGCCAGCACCTGTTGCGCGCAGCCGGCGAGCAGCGCGACCCGTCCCTTGCGCGTGCCCTCGGCCGCATGGACGCCGGGCGAGATAGCCCCGCCGGCGGGCAGCCGCGCCGGCGCCAGCGCAAGCATCGCCCGCAGCCGCCGCCCGAGCGGATGTGTCGCCGGCAGCAGCCGGGCGAACGCCCGCCCGGCGCCCGCCGCCGCCAGCGCGGCGCGGAATCGGTGCGGGTGCGGCAGCACCGAAGCCAGCACCGCGCGCAACAGGCGGTCGTGCCACTTGCGGCGATAGGTGCGTTCGATATGCGTTCGCGCGTGATCGACCAGGTGCATGTAGTGCACGCCGGAGGGGCAGGTGGTCATGCAGGACAGGCACGACAGGCAGCGGTCGATGTGGAGCGCCACGTTCTCGGTCGCCGGGCCGCCGGATTCCAGCATCTCCTTGACCAGGTAGATGCGCCCGCGCGGACTGTCGAGCTCGTCGCCGAGCAGCAGGAAGGTCGGGCAGGTCGCGGTGCAGAACCCGCAATGCACGCAGGTGCGCAGCACCTGGTTGGAGGCGGCGACGTCGGGATCGCGCAATTGTTCCGCGGTGAAATGCGTCTGCATCGGGTCAGCCCAAGGTCAGGTGCCGGTACGGTCAGGTATCGGTCACGTAGCGGCGCAGCAGCAGCAGTGCGACGGCGAGCCACACCATCGCCAGCGGAAAGCACGCGAACGATACGATCGGGAAGAAGCCGCTCAGGACGATTTGGATGAACATCAGCAGGATCGCCCCGGACGCCATCAGGAAGCGGATATTGAGCAGGTAGTTCTCCGCATTGCTGCGCCATTGCAGGTAGGTCAGCACCACGAAGGCGGCCAGCAGCGGCGGCACCACGAAGTAGGTGGGGATGCGGGACATGCGCCTCACAGCCCCGGATAGAGCCGGCCGGGATTGAGAATGCCACGCGGATCGAACGCCGCCTTCACCCGCCGCGCGATGGCCGCGAGCACCGGGGCTTCCGGCGGGATCACCGCAACTGCGGCGGCGAGCGGCTCGGGGCTGCGGAACAGGGTCCAGGTGCCGCCCTGCGCGGTTGCCGCCGCGCAGACCGCGTCGTGCGTCGCCGTGGTGGCCGGCCCGGCGAGCCAGACGAGCCCGCCGCCCCAGTCCAGGAAGCCGCGCAGCCCGGCCGGCGCGAGGCCATCGAGCACGGCAGGACCCATGGAGGGGCGCACCGACACTCGCCAGACCGCATCGGCGGCCCCGGCCGGCAGCGGCACGGCGTCACGCACCGCCCGCCACAGGGGGCGGGAGGCGGCGTCGTCCAGGATGTCGGCGGCGCCGAACGCCGCAAGATCGCCGCGCAGCCGGTCGGTGCGGTAGGCGACGGAGGGCAGGAACTCCTCGATCCGCGCCAGCGCCACGGCATACGGAAAACCGACCCGCGCGGCGGCTTCGGCGGGAAGATAGGCGGCACCGGAAATGCCGTAGGGGGAGCCGAGCGCCGCCGCCAGCGCCGCCACCCCACGCGCGGCATCCAGTCCGGCCAGCACGACGGTGCCCACCGCTTCCGGCGCCGGCAGCACTTTCAGGGTGACCTCGGTGATCACCGCCAGGGTCCCGTTGCTGCCGGTGAGCAGCTTGCAAAGATCGAGGCCGGTGACGTTCTTTAGCACCCGCCCGCCGCACCGCAAGATCTCGCCCGATCCGTTCACGGCGCGGAGGCCGAGCACGTGGTCGCGCGTCGCGCCCCAGGCGACCCGCCGCGGGCCGGAAAGATTGGCCGCCACCGTGCCGCCCAAGGTTGCAGGCCTGAGGGGGGCGGGCGCGGTGGCGCCGAACAGCGCGGCGGGATCTGGCGGTTCGGCGATCAGGTGCTGGCCCTCCACGGCAAGCGCGGCCTCGATCTCCGGCAGTGGCGTGCCGGCGCGGGCGCGCAGCACGAGCTCCTTCGGCGCATACAGCGTGATGCCGCGGAGGTTGGCGGTGGAGAGCAGGCGCGCGGCCTGCACCGGACGCAGCATCGCGTGTTTGGTCCCGTTGCCGGCGATCGCCAGCGGCTCGCCGGCGGCGGCGGCCGCGGCGATGCCGGCAGCAACCGCGGCCTCGTCGGCCGGCGCGAGCACGGCGTCGCTCACGCGAGCGCGTCCACCCGGCACGGCAGGCGCGCGTGCACGCGGCAGGGTTCCGGGGACTGGGGCATGGGCACGGCGGCGGCCTTTGCTCTGGGCGCGGGACTGTATTGCCGCGCCAGGGGCAAGACCAGGGGGTGACGCGCCTGGTGCCGGGGCACTCGCGCGACGGGCCGCGAACCGGATGCCGTATCGTTTCGCGCGATCGTCCCGCGCCGGGCACGTGGCGCGCAGGCGCGCCCCCCGTCTCCGTTCTCGGGGCGTCCGTCCCGCCGGCGCACCCTGTTTCGGCGCGGCATCCCGCGGCCCGCGCTACGCCGGATGCCCCGCCGGTTCCCGGGCTCTCTGCCGCGCCGCCACCTCCTCGTCGGTCAGGCGTGCCTCGTAGATGGAGCGCGGCTCGATGCTGCGGGCGACCAGGGTGGCCGTGACCACCGCGAGCAGCAGCGGCACGATGAACGACCGGTCGCGCCCCGTCAGCTCCATGATGAGCACCACGGCCGAGATCGGCCCCTGCGTCGTCGCGGCCAGCACCGCCGCCGCGCCGCACACGGCATAAAGCCCCGGGGGTGCCCCCGGCCACAGCAGCGCCCAGGCGTGCCCGAGCACCCCACCGAGCAGCGCGCCCAGCGCGAGCGACGGCGTGAACAACCCACCGGGCGCGCCGCTGCGGATGCACAGCACCGTCGCCGCCGGCTTGAGGAACACGAGCGTCAGCAGCAGCACCGGCGCCGCCCGGCCCACGAAGGCGAGTTGCGCCACGTCCCGCCCGTTGCCCAAAAGCTGGGGAAACGGAATCGATACGAACCCCAGCAGCCCAAGCGCCAGCCCCGGGTACACGAGCCGCCGCCAGCCGCTGGGCTTGTTGGCGTCGGCCCAGGCGATCGCCCGCACATACAGGACCGAGACCACGCCGGCGATCGGCCCGGCCAGCAGCGCCCACACGATCACCGGGGCGGCGCTGGGATAGGCCGGGATGATGTAGGTGGGCGCGTCGGGCAGCACGGTCCAGGCGACCGCGGTGGCGATCAGGGAGGCCAGCAGCGCCGGCAGCACGAGCCGCAGTGCCAGCACCCCGCGTAGCACTTCGACCGCGAACAACGCGCCTCCCAATGGCACGCCGTAGGCCGCGGCCATCCCGGCACCGGCCCCGCAGGCCACCAGCAGGCGGCGCTGCTCGTCGGACAGACGGCCGCGGTCGGAGACGAGATTGGCGATGACGGCGCCGGCCTGCTTGGGTGCGCCCTCGCGGCCCAGCGACATGCCCATGCCGACCAGAAGCACCGACAGGGTAGCGCTGCCCAGGGTGCGCCAGGCCGGCAGGCGGCCGGAGCGGAACCAGATCGCCTCCGTGATGTCGATGCCGTTGCCGCTGGTCAGGCGGCGCAGCACGATCTGGCCGGCGCCGGTGAGCAGCCCGGCGCCGAGCAGCACCAGGATGTGCCGCCAGGCCCCCGCCGCCTGCGCCGCTTGCAGCAAGGTCCCGGGCGCCGGCCACATCAGATGCTGCACGAAGTCGAGCAGCCGGGTCAGCACCGCCGCCCCGATCCCCGCGCCGATGCCGGTCAGCGCCACCGCGAGCCAGAACGTCGGCGCGGCAGGATGAGCGAGGGTGGCGGGAATCCCGGCAAGCGCGCGCCTGTCCTCGGGCGGGCTTTCAGGATCATCCATCGGCGGCGCCGGCGTTGCCGGTCTGGCGCTGGCTAGGCCGCCGGGAGCAGCGGAAACACCTTGTGCGGGTTGAGCAGCCAGCTCGGATCGAAGGCGGACTTGATCCGCCGCTGCTGGTCGAGTTCGGCGTCCGTGAACTGCACGCCCATCAGGTCGCGCTTCTCCACCCCCACGCCGTGCTCCCCGGTGAGGCACCCGTCGACCTCGACGCAGAGCTTCAGGATATCGGCGCCGAACGCCTCGGCCTTGTGGAAGCTGTCGGGATCGTTGGCGTCGAACATGATGAGCGGGTGCAGGTTGCCGTCACCGGCATGGAAGATGTTGGCGACCTGCAGCCCGTAGGCTTCCGACATCGCGCCGATCCGCGCCAGCACTTCGGGCAGGCGGGAGGTCGGGATGGTGCCGTCCATGCAGAGATAGTCGGGGCTGATCCGCCCCACCGCGCCGAACGCACCCTTGCGGCCCTTCCAGATCGCCGCCGATTCCGCGGCCGATTGCGAGACCTTGAGGCTGATCGGGTCGTGGCGGCCGCAGATCGCGCGGATGCGCCCGAGCAGGTCATCCTGTTCCGCCGGAGAGCCTTCCACCTCGATGATGAGCATCGCTTCGGCATCGAGCGGATAGCCGGCGTGGGCGAACGCCTCGCAGGCGTGGATCGCCGGGCGGTCCATGAATTCCAGTGCCACGGGGATGATGCCGGAGCCGATGATCGCATCGACGCAGGCGCCGGCCACTGCGTTGCTGCGGAACGCGGCCAGCATCGCGCGCGCGCCCTCCGGCCCGCGCAGGATGCGCACGGTGACCTCGGTGATGACGGCGAGCTGGCCCTCGCTGCCGGTCAGCAGGCCGAGCCAGTCGTAGCCCGCGGCATCGAGATGCGCGCCGCCGATGTCGAGGATCTCGCCCTCGATCGTGACCAGCTTCAGGCCGAGCAGGTTGTTGGCGGTGACGCCGTATTTCAGGCAGTGCGCGCCGCCCGAGTTCATGTTGACGTTGCCGCCGATCATGCAGGCGAGCTGGCTCGACGGGTCGGGGGCGTAGAAGAACCCGTGCGCGGACACTGCCGCCGTGATGCCGAGGTTCGTGACCCCCGCCTGCACCACTGCGCAACGGTCGAGGTAGTCGATATCGAGGATGCGGTTCATCCGCATCATCCCCACCACCACGGCGTCTTCCAGCGGCAGCGCCCCGCCGGAGAGCGACGTGCCCGCGCCGCGCGGCACCACGCGCACGCCGTTCTTGTGCAGGAAATGAAGCACGGCGGCGACCTGCTCGGTCGTTTCCGGCAGCACGACGGCGAGCGGGGGCTGGCGATAGGCGGCGAGCCCGTCGGTCTCATACGGCTTGAGCATGTCCGGCTCGGCGATCACCGCGTCATCGGCCAGCAGGGCGCGCAAGCCTGCGATGATAGCCGGCCGGTTGGCGAGCACATCGGGCTTGGGGGCGGGCTGGCGGAGCATGGCGGTCCTCCCGGGGCGGGAAGGACAATGGGGCGGCGGCGGCCGGCGGACAAGGGCCGCGGCAGAGTGCGCCGCGGGGCGATCGGCCCTGGGCGCGGCTCGAAACTAGCCCTGACGGGCCTTCATCCGCGGGTTCTTCTTGTTGATCACATAGACCCGCCCGCGCCGGCGCACCACGCGGCAGTTCTTGTCGCGGGTCTTGGCGGAGCGGAGGCTGTTGCGGACGCGCATGATCGGGGCTCTGGTTCGGGCTGGCGGCGGAGGCGGGGGAATAGGGGGGCGGGCCGGGCAAGTCAACCCGCTGCCCAACCCGCCTCCGGGGTCGGCCCGCCTCAGTGCGCCCCTTCCGCAGCGAACTCACCCGGCGTGAGCTGGAAGCCGACCCAGATCGTGTAGAGCGCGCCGGCCTCGTTCGAGGCGATCGGCATGGTGATCGCGATCGGCGCGCTCGTCATCACCACCCGGCTCTGCTCGGCCGGGAAGGCGACGTGAGTGGCGAACACCTGCTTCGACAGGATGTGCGCCCCCTGCGCCACGGCGACGAAATAGGGCACGTCGATCCCGCCCGGCGGCGCAGCCGGGCCGCGGTCGAGCTGCATCTGCACCTGCATCGTCGCCGCCAGGGTGCCCTTCTTGTCGCCGGGCCGGCATTTGCCGGTGCTGCCGAGCAGCAGCCCGTCGACGACCATGTCCGACGGCCCCTCCGCGCCGGGGCGGGCCTCGTCGCGGTAGCGCCGCAGATGCTCCGCCTCCGGCAGCGGGCGGGCGACGGGGCAGGCCGGGGCGAACTCGTCGCGCCCCGGGCCGCAGCCGCCAAGGGCAGCGAGCAGCGGGAGGGCCGCGCCGAGCTGGAGGGCGCGGCGAAGGGAGGCGCGACGGGGACGGCGCATGCGGCGGGGCTCCGGTGAGGGGCGGACGACGACCGCCGGGTGAGATGCGATTGTGCGGCGGACCGGCCCGGGGGCGCAATCCGGAGCCGCACGGCGGCAAGATCGTCGCATTTCGGATGAACGCTCCGCCTCCCATGCCATCCCGCACCCGGCGGCACGTTCGCCCGGCGCGACCGACGGCCCGGTTTGCCGCAGTGGCGGTTCAGCCGGCTGCCAGCCAGGGCGGCACCGGCAGGCCCTTCTCCCGCAGGAACGCCGGGTTGAAGAGTTTCGACTGATACCGAGAACCCCCGTCCGCCAGCACCGTCACCACCGTGTGTCCCGGCCCGAGCGCCTTCGCCACCCGCACCGCCGCGGCGATGTTGATGCCCGACGAGGTCCCGACCGACAGACCCTCATGGATCAGCACGTCGTAGATCTGTTCTAGCGCCTCGGCGTCGGCGATCTTCTCCGCGTCGTCGATCGGCGCGCCGTCGAGATTGGCGGGCACCCGCGACTGGCCGATCCCCTCGGTGATCGAACTGCCGACGGCCTTCATCTCCAGCCCCTTCACCCATGCGAACAGCGCGCTGCCGTCGGGGTCCGCGAGCACGATCCGTACGCCGGGCTTGCGCTCCTTCAGCGCCAGCGCCACGCCGGCGAGCGTGCCGCCGGTGCCGCAGGCGCAGGTGAAGGCGTCGATCGCGCCGCCGGTCTGTTCCCAGATTTCCGCGCCGGTGCCGGTACGGTGCCCCTCCCGGTTCGCCAGGTTGTCGAACTGGTTGGCCCAGAAGGCGCCCATCTCCTCGGCCAGCCGGCGCGAGACGTGCACGTAGTTGCCGGGATCGCGATACGGCTTCGCCGGCACCAGCCTGAGGTCGGCGCCGATCATGCGCAGGAAGTCGATCTTCTCTTTCGACTGCGTCTCCGGCATCACGATCACGGTACGGTAGCCGCGGGCGTTGCCCACCAAGGTGAGGCCAATGCCGGTATTGCCGGCCGTGCCCTCCACCACCGTGCCGCCGGGTCGGAGCGCACCGCGCGCCTCGGCGTCCGCGATCAGGTAGAGGCCGGCGCGGTCCTTCACCGACCCGCCCGGGTTCATGAACTCCGCCTTGCCGAGGATCGTGCAGCCCGTCGATTCGGACGCGCGCCGCAGGCGGATCAGGGGCGTCTGGCCGATCGCCTCGATCAGGCCCGCCTGCCAGCCCGTGCCGTGCCCCACTGTCCCGTGCCCGGCCGTCCCGTGATAGGCTTGCGTCATCGCCGTTTTCCCCCGGAGGAATGCACCCATGGTCGAAGATGTCCCGCCCGCCCAGGCCTGGGAAGCCCTGCGCGCCGACCCGCACGCGCAACTGGTCGATGTTCGTACGGATGCGGAATGGAATTTCGTCGGCCTGCCCGATCTCGTCGCCGCCGGCAAGCAGGCGGTGTTGATCCCCTGGCAAATATATCCCTCGATGGCGGTGAACACCCGGTTCTCCGAGCATCTGGCCGAGGCTGGCCTGACGCCCGAGCACCACGTCTATTTCATCTGCCGCACCGGCGGGCGCAGCCTGGCCGCCGCGCGGGCCGCGCAGGCGGCCGGCTTCCCGCATGCCTACAACGTCACCGACGGGTTCGAAGGCCCGCCGGATGCCGACGGCCACCGCGGCACGATGGCCGGCTGGAAGGCGACCGGCCTGCCGTGGCGACAGAAATAAGCCGCCCTACCCAGCATGGCCGGCGGCGAGCGGGGGCTCCAGCGACGCACCGCGCATGCGGGCGATCTCCAGCAGCACGTCCGCCTCCAGCGCCTTCTCGTCCAGCCGGTATTTCACCAGGTCGCCGATGCTGACGATGCCGACCAGCCGGCCCTGATCCAGGACCGGCAGATGGCGGATCTTGTTCGCCGTCATCACCGCGAGCACGGCCTCGATCCGGTCCTGCGGGCGGCAGGTGATGACCGCGCGGGTCATCACGCCCTGCAGGCTGCGGCCAAGCACTGCCGGGCCGTCCTTGGCGAGCAGGCGCACGAGGTCGCGTTCCGTGAATACGCCCTGCATCTTCTGCCAGCGGTCCTGCACGACGACAGCGCCGATGCGGCGCTCGGCCAGGACGCCGACCGCCGTCGCCACGCTGTCGTCCGGCAGCAGGCTGGCGACGCTGCGGCCCTTGCTGTCCAGCACATGGGAAATCACCATTGCGGCCTCCGTTCGGCAGTTGTCCTGGGCTCTATATGGGCAGCCGCCGCGGCAGCACGATGGGGCGGCGGCGACCGGGGCGGCAACCGGTTGCGGCAACCGGTTATTTACGAACCCCTGCCAGCATGCCGGGCATGAGCGAGACGCGCGTTCCGGTCCGACCCACGAGCCGCCTGCCGGCGCCGGCCTCGCCCGCGCCGGAGTCTCCGGCGAGCCTGCGCCCGCCTGGCAGCCATCCCGATCCTGATCCCCGGTCCCGTGCGACCGGGTTGGAACCGCCCCCACACGGTGCCCGGCCGCATGGCGCCGCCCCGCCCCGCGATCCGGGGCCGGCGCCGGTGTTCTCGGTGGTCGTGCCGGCGTTCAATGAGGCAGCCGGGCTGACGGCGTTCCACGCCCGCCTGGCGGCGGTGATGGACGGGCTCGGCGCGGCCTGGGAACTCGTCATCGTCGACGACGGCTCGCACGACGAGACCGCCGCCGTCGCCGCCGGCCTGCGTGCGGCTGACCGACGGGTGGCACTGCTCCAGCTCTCGCGCAATTTCGGCAAGGAGATCGCCGCCACCGCCGGGCTCGACCACGCGCGCGGGGAAGCGGTGATCCTGATCGACGCCGACCTGCAGGACCCGCCCGAGTTGATCCCGCGCCTCGCCGCCGCCTGGCGCGAGGGTTATGACATGGTCTACGCCGAGCGCCGCGAGCGCACCGGCGATTCCTGGCTGAAGCGCCGCACCGCCGCCGCCTTCTATCGGCTGATGCGCCGTTGCGGCCCGGTCGAATTGCCGCCCCAGGCCGGTGATTTCCGGCTGATGAGCCGTGCGGCCGTCGACGCCCTGCTGTCGTTGCGGGAACATCACAGGTTCATGAAGGGCCTGTATGCCTGGGTGGGTTTCCGCAGTTGCGGCGTGCCGTACAGCCGCGGCCCACGACTCGTCGGGCACAGCACATGGACCTACTGGAAATTGTGGAACCTGGCGCTGGAGGGGATCACCGGATTCAGCGTACTGCCGCTGAAGCTCGCAAGCTATCTTGGGCTGGCGGTGGCGGTGTTCGCCGCGCTGTTCGGCGGCCAGTTGGTGCTGCGCACCCTTTTGTTCGGCAATCCGGTGCCCGGCTATCCCAGCCTGATGGCGGTCGTGCTGTTCCTGGGCGGCATGCAATTGATCACGCTCGGCGTGATGGGGGAGTATCTCGGCCGGGTCTTCAACGAAACCAAGCGCCGCCCGCTCTATCTGGTCGCGCGGTTCGAGCCGAGCGAGCTGCCCGTGCTGGCCGCGGCCGGAACGTTCGGCGCGGCGGCGTAGCCGCACGACAACGCGGCGCGGGAAACGAACGCCGCCCGGGAGAGGAATGTCCCCCGGGCGGGTTCCACGGCGATCCGTTGGGGCGATCCGTTGGGGAGCCGCGCTCCCCGTCCGTCAGCCGGCCGCGGCGACCGCGCCCGCCGCCTCGCGCACGCCCTTCACCGCCGCGCGCGCCGCCTGCGCCATCAGGCCGCTGTCGTTGGCGATCGTGACGAAGCGGAATCCCATCCCGATCATCCGCGCCGCATAGGCCGCCGTGCCGTTGTGGACGCCGGCGAACAGGCCGCGCTTGCCCGTTTCGCGCACCAGCATCTCGTAGATGCCGAGGATCTTCGGCTCCTCCCGGTCCAGGATCGGCACCAGGCCGAGCGAGAAGCCGAGATCGGACGGGCCGACATAGATGCCGCTGATGCCCGGCACGTCGAGGATCTCGCCGATGTTGTCGATCGCCTCCTGCGTCTCGATCATCGGCATCACCAGCACCTCGTCGTTGGCGATGGTCTGGTAGCTGCTGGCCTCACCATAGGCGGCCGCGCGGATCGGCCCGTTGCTGCGCTTGCCGGCGGGCGGATAGAGGCACGCATCGACCAGCCGCTGCGCTTCGGCCTTGTTGTTCACCATCGGGCAGATGATGCCCCAGGCGCCGCCGTCGAGCGCCTTGCCGATGATGCCGGGCTCGTTCCAGGGCACGCGCACCAGCGGCGTGACCGGCTGCGCGCCCATGCCGTGAAAACATTGCACCATCGAAAGATAGTCCTGCACGCCGTGCTGCATGTCGACGGTGACGCTGTCCCAGCCGCACTGGGCCATGACCTCGGCGGAGAAGCCGGAGGGGATGGCGAGCCAGCCGTTGACGACGGCTTTGCCGGATTTCAGGCGATGCTTGGCCTTGTTGACCATCGGTCGGTTTCCTTCCGTGAAGAGGGCGGACGCTAGGCTCGGGTGCCGGCAAGGTCAATCGAAGCGCAGCCCCTGGCGCGCGCACGCCGCCCGGCAAAACCGCCTGCCGGGACTGCAATGTTTCCGTCCCGCGCGCGGCGCGACGCAGCCCCACCGCCGCAGGTTGGCGGCAAAGGCCAAGGGGACAAAAGCCAGGGGGACAAAAGCCAGCGGGCGCCGACCGTCAGGCGCCCGCCGGCGCCAGGGGCAGGTCGATCCGCTGCCGCGGCCAGGCTTGTGGCAGGGGCGTCGTCCAGGGACGGGTCCCGCGGTTGCCGCGCACCGTTTCCGCCCATCCGCCGTGCCGGTCGAGCCAGATCGCCGTCGCCCCGACCCGGCGCAGGCGGCCCCGGTCGATGCGCGTCGGCGCGCGACAGGAAACCACCGCGGCGGCGCGTCCCGGCGGCGGGGCCGCTCCGGTGGAGGGCGCCGGCTGGCCCGGCCGCAGCCCGAGCGCGACCGGCGCCTCGATCACCGCCGCCACGCAGGCCGCCGTCCCGTCCTGCCCTGCGCGGGGTGCCGTCCCCGTCAGCAGCACCGCTGCTGCGCCGGTGCGCGGGCGCAGCAAGCAGGATCCGACACCGCAGACCACCGCCCCGCCGGCCTGCGTCCGGTCGAGTTCGATCCGCCCCGCCGGGGTGGTGGCCCAGGTACCTGGCCCCACTCGTCCAGCGCGAAGCGCGAGGATCCGCGCCCGCGCGCCACGAACACGCCGTCCGCCGTGCGCACCGCCACCATCGCGCCGTCGTCCGCCACCAGCACATCGGCCGGCCGGATCAGCGCCGGCGAGACCACCCCGACCGCGATCGCGAACACCCCGGCCAGCCGCCAGCGCCCGCGCCACAGCCCGAGCCAGGCCATGCCCAGCGCCAGCACCGCGAGCCCCCAGCCCGGCATCGGCCCCACCGCGATCACCGCATGCGGCAGCGCGGTGGTGGTGCGCGCCACCCACAGGATCGCGCGGATGCCCCAGCCCATCGGCACCAGCGCCAGCCGCTCCGCCCCGAGCGGCAGCAAGGCCAACGCCACGAGCCCGGCGGGCATCACCCAGAGCGCAGTAATCGGCACTGCGATCATGTTCGCCAGCACGAAATAGACCTGCACCCGCCCGAAATGATACGCGGCGAACGGCGCTGACGCCCCGCCGGCGAGCAGGCTGGTGAGCCCGAGCCCGGTCACGTGCAGCGCCGCCCGCCGCCACCAGGCGCCGTCGCCGTGCAGCGCCGTGAGATGCGGGCGCAGCGCCTCGTAGCCGGCGATCAGCGCCAGCACGGCGGAAAAGCTCATCTGGAACGAAACCCCCGGCACCTCCTGCGGCGCCACCAGGATGAGCACCGTCCCCGCCAGCGCCAGGCCGCGCAGCGAAATGGCGCGCCGGCCGGCCAGCACCGCCACTGCAACGAGGCAGGCCATGGCGAAGCTGCGCACGATCGGCACGTGCATGCCGGTCAGCAGCATGTAGAATCCGCCGGCGGCGAGCGCGAACAGAGTGGCGATCGGCTTCGCCGGCCAGCGCAGCGCCGCGTATTCCCACGCCGCCAGCAGGACCCGCACGGCGCCGAACACGAGGCCCATGACGATCCCGATATGCAGCCCCGCGACCGCCAGCAGGTGCGCGAGGCCGGAGCCGCGGAACGCCTCGCGGTCCGCCTCCGGGATGGCGTTCTGTTCGCCGGTGAACAGGGTGGCGGCGATGGCGCCGGGCGCACCGGGCAGCGCGGCCTGGAAGCGCACGGCGATGGTCTCGCGCAGCCGTTCGAGAGCGCCGGCTACCCCGACCGGGGGGTGGTGGGCCAGCACCTGCGCCGGGCCGATGGCAAATCCGTAGCCCGCCAGGCCGGCAAAGAACGCCCCGCGCTGCAAATCCCACCCGCCCGGGTAGAAGGGCGGCGAGGGCGCGCGGACCAGGGCACGCACGGAAATCCGATCGCCCTCGGCGATGGTTGCCGGGTCGGTATCGCGCAGCCGCACGCGGACCAGCCGGCGCAGGGGCGGCGCGTTACCGAGCCGCGCGTGCGCCAGGGTCACGCGCCGGCCCTGCGGCAGCAGTTCCACCAGGCGGACCGTGCCGGTCAGCACGACCGCGCGCCGCGACAGCGCCTCCGGCGGCGGGGCGCGCGCGGTCGCCAGTTGCGCCGCGGCGAACCCGACCGCACCGGCGGCGAGCAGAAGGAGCACGACGCGCGCCACGACGGCCGGCCAGGCCTCTTGCCGGCGCAGCAGCACGATGCCGGGCAGCGCCGCCGCCGCGACAGACCCGCCGAGCCATCCCGGCGGCTCAAACCGCAAGGCGAAATACATCAGCACGCCGGCGCCCATCGCGACCGGCAACCAGAGCACCAGACGGTCCCGCGCCAAAAGCGTCTCCGCTGCATCCCGGTCGAGGCATGCGCCGGGCGGGTCCGCGCATAGCGGGCGCGGATTTAGGTCCGGTGAACGCGGCGGAAGGCGGGAATGAGGGAGAAGGGGCGGGCCGTCTTTCCCCGCACGGGGGTTGGGGGGCTCTTTTGCCTTCTGTGGATCGAGGGCGCCCGGCTCAGTCTCCCGCCGCCTGGGCGAGCCGGAACGGTGCCGCCGGGTAGACGCCGAGCACCCGTACTTCGGAGGAAAAAAACGACAATTCCTCCAGCGCCCGCCGCAGCGGCGGCTGGTCCGGGTGGCCATCGACGTCGCACAGGAACTGGGTGGCGGTGAATGCACCCTCCAGCATGTAGCTTTCCAGCTTCGTCATGTTCACGCCGTTGGTGGCGAAGCCGCCGAGCGCCTTGTAGAGTGCCGCCGGTACGTTGCGCACCCGGAAGACGAAGGTGGTGACCGTCGGCCCCGCCCCCGGGTCCGGCGCGCGCGGGCGCGGCGCCATCACGTAGAAGCGGGTGGTGTTGTGCGCCGCGTCCTCCACGTTCGCCCGCAGGATGTCGAGCCCGTAGATCTCGGCGGCAAGCGAGGAGGCGATCGCCGCGTCCTCCGGATTGTTCCACTCGGCAACGAGTTTGGCCGCCCCGGCGGTATCGGCCTCCACCACCGGCGTCAGGCCGGCCGCGCGCAGGAAACGGCGTACCTGGCCCAGCGCCACGGTATGGGAGTGCGCCCGCTTCAGCCCCGCAGCCGTGGCGCCGCGCGGCGCCAGCAGGCAGTGCTCCACCCGCTGGAAATGCTCGCCGACCACGAACAGGCCGGAGCCGGGCAGCAGGTGGTGGATGTCGGGCACCCGCCCGGCCAGGCTGTTCTCGCAGGGAAGCATGGCGAGGCCGGCGCGGCCTTCGCGCACCGCCTCGATCGCCGCTTCGAACGAATCGCACGGCAAGGTGGGCAGGCGGGGAAACGCGGTGCGGCAGGCGAGATCGGAATAGGCGCCGGCCAAGCCCTGGAACGCAATGGGGCCCTGGAACGCACTCGGTCCCCGCAACGCACTCGGTCCGGCGCTCGCTTCGGTCATGTGCTCTCCCCGTCGACCAGGATGCGGCGCGCCCGCTCCAGGTCGGCCGGGGTATCGACCCCGAACGGGCCGTGCGCAATCCGCGCGCAGCCGATTCGCATGCCCGCTTCCAGGGCACGCAATTGTTCCAGCCCTTCCCGCCGCTCCAGCGGGCTTTCCGGCAGGGTGACGAAGCGCGCCAGCGCCGCCCGGCGGTAGGCGTAGATGCCGATATGATGCCAGCGCGGCCCTTCCCCCCACGGGATCGCCGCGCGGGAGAAATAGAGCGCGGGCGCCACCGCGGCGCCCGGCAGGAAAGCGCAGGCGGCCTTGACGAAGGAGTTGGTGGCGGCTTCCGCATCATCCGCGATCGGCACCACCAGGGTGCCGATATCGATCGTCGGATCGGCCAGCGGGGCGAGGGCGGCGCGGATCACCGCCGGATCGATGGTCGGCACATCACCCTGCAGATTGACCACGACGTCGAATTTTCCGTCGGGATCGAGGGTCGCGAGCGCCTGCTGCACGCGATCGGACCCCGAGGGGAGGTCGGGATCGGTCAGCACCGCACGCCCGCCGGCGGCCTCCACGGCGGCGACGATCGCGGCGTCGCCGGCCGCGACCACGACGGGGCCGATGCCGGCCTCCAGCGCGCGCAGCATCACCTGCACGATCATCGGCCGCCCGGCGATATCGGCGAGCGGCTTGCCCGGCAGGCGCGAGGAGGCGAGCCGGGCCGGAATGACGACGATCGGGGTCATGCGCCCGATCTCATGCGTGGCGCCTCATGCGGAGCCTCATTCAGCGCCCCGGCGACGGCGCGGCGCACCGCCTGGGCAGCCGATACGGCGGCGAACGGGGCGGCGGATCGGGCGGATTGCAGGCCAAGGTTCGTTTCCCTATGGTGCGACACAGCTTAGGTAGGCATAAGGCCGGGCGCAACGGCGCGCGGGCGGTTTGCCGCGCCCGGGCCATCAGAACTCGGCGGGGAAGTCGCGTCGCATGGACAGTATGGACGTCAACAAGGGGGTGGCCGCGGTTCTGGTCGCCGGCATCGCGTTCTTCATCGCGGGGATGATCGGCGACAACCTGATCTCGCAATCCCCGCCGACGAAACCGCCATTCTCCATGGCGGGAATGCAGACCGCCGCAACCGGCAGCGCCAAGCCTGCGGGGCTGCCGCCAGTTGCGCCGCTGCTCGCGAGCGCGGACGTCGCCAAGGGCAAACAATTCGCGGGGCAAGTCT
This sequence comes from uncultured Pseudomonadota bacterium, assembly GCA_963832525.1. Lineage (GTDB taxonomy): Bacteria > Pseudomonadota > Alphaproteobacteria > Acetobacterales > Acetobacteraceae > JAJZVS01. The sequence continues at coordinate 1,355,537 of CAWHUC010000004.1, read as the reverse complement.
GCGCGGCCTGCCACAGCCTGAACAAGGGCGGCAAGCCGATCGTCGGGCCCAATCTCTGGGGCATCGTCGGCGACCCGCACGACCACGAGGCCGGCTTCGCCTACTCGGACGCGCTGGAGAAGTTCAAGGGCAAGCCCTGGACGTACGAGGCGCTCAACAAGTGGCTGTATAAGCCGGCGGCCTACGCGCCCGGCACGCACATGACCTTCGCCGGCATCCCGGACCCGAAGCTGCGGGCCGACGTGATCGCCTATCTGCGTACCCTGTCCGACAGCCCGAAGCCGCTGCCCAAGGTCACGGTCGCCGCCGCGGCGCCGGCCAAGGCCGCGCCCGCCGCCGGTGCACCCTCGGGTGGCGCGCCGTCCGGCCTCGACGCGCGGCTGGCGAAGGCGGACGTGGCGAAGGGCAAGCAGTTCGCGAGTGGTGTCTGCGCCGCCTGCCACAGCCTCGACGAAGGCGGCAAACCGATCGTGGGACCCAATCTCTGGGGCGTGGTCGGCGGCCCGCATGACCACGAGGCGGGCTTCGCCTATTCCCCGGCGCTGGAGAAGTTCAAAGGCCAGCCCTGGACCTTCGCCGCGCTCGACAAGTGGTTGGCCGATCCGGCGCATTACGCGCCGGGCACGCACATGACCTTCGCCGGCATTCCGCAGCCGCAACTGCGTGCCGACGTGATCGCCTATCTCGACACCTTGTCCAAGCAGCCGGTGCCGCTGCCCAAGGCCGCCGCACCTGCCCCGGCAGCCGCCGCACCAGCCGCCCCCGCGCCCACGCCGGCAGCCCCCGCCGCGGGAACGCCAGCCCCTGGAGCACCAGCCCCGGCTGCCGCCCATGCCGGCCTCGATGCGCGGCTGGCGAAGGCCGACCCGGGCAAGGGCAAGCAGTTCGCCAGCGAGGTGTGCGCGATGTGCCACACGCTCGACAAGGGCGGGAAGCCCGGCATCGGCCCCAACCTCTGGGGCGTGGTCGACGGCCCGCACGATCATGAGGCCGGGTTCGCCTATTCGCCGGCACTCGAGAAGTTCAAGGGCCAACCGTGGACCTTCGCCGCGCTCGACGCCTGGCTGACCGACCCGGGGCATTACGCGCCCGGAACGCACATGACCTTCGCCGGCATCCCGCAGCCGCAGCAGCGCGCCGACGTGATCGCCTATCTCGATACCCTGGCCGACCACCCCGTGCCGCTGCCGAAGGCGGGAGGCGCGAAATAGCGCGAGCGATGGACGCACTGGTCGCGGCCGCCGAGGCCGCGGCCGACGTCGCCGGCGCGGTGATCCGCCCGTTCTTCCGGGCCCACCTGCCCGCCACCCTGAAGCACGACCGCAGCCCCGTCACCATCGCCGACCGCAGCGCCGAACAGGCGATGCGCGCCGTGCTGGCCGAACGCTGCCCCGACCACGGCATCATGGGCGAGGAATTCGGCACCGACCGGGCGGATGCACGCTTGCGCTGGGTGCTCGACCCGATCGACGGCACCCGCGCCTTCATCACCGGCCGCCCGGTGTTCGGCACCCTGATCGCGCTGCTCGATGACGGCGTTCCCGTCCTCGGGGTCATCGACCAGCCGGTGACCGGGGAACGCTGGGTCGGCGTCGCCGGCCGGCCGACCCGGTTCCGCGGTCCGTTCGGCGGTGCCGCCGGCACGCGGCCCTGCGCGGAACTGGCAGCGGCCGAACTCTCCGCCACCAGCCCCGAGATGCTGGGGCCGCACCGCCAAGCCTGGGACCTGCTGGCTGGCGTGGTGCGCCGCGTATCCTGGGGCGGCGATTGCTACGCCTACGGGCTGCTCGCGCTCGGCCAGATCGACGTGATCGCCGAGGCGGACCTGAAACCCTGGGACTGGGCGGCGCTGGTGCCGGTGATCGAGGGCGCCGGCGGACGCATCACCGACTGGGCAGGGCAGACGCTGCGGGTTGATCTGTCCGAAGTGGCGCTCCGCGGCGATTCGTCCGAAGCGGCGCTCCGCGGTGATTGGTCCGAAGTGGCGCTCCGCGCCGGGGGCGACGGACGGGTGCTGGCGGTGGGCGACCCGACGCTGCTCGCCCCCGCCGTCGCGCGGCTCGGCGGCAGGTGATTCTTCTGCTTCCGCCCGCGTCTTGCAGCGATTTCAGTTTCCATGCGTGGGGTGAAGCGGGCATCACAGGGTCATGAGGTCGGTCCTGGCCCTGATCGCGCTCCTGCTGCTCGCCGCGCCCGCCGCAGCGAGCAACGGCGGCGCCCCAGACCCGACCGTTGCCGCGCCAGCCACGACCACCCCGGCGGCCCCCACCGCCAGCGTCCCGGCCGCCCCCTCGCCGGTGAGCGTGAGCGACGGCATCACCGTGCTCGGCACGCCGAAGCTGCCGCCCGACTTCCCTTATTTCCCCTATGTCGATCCGCATGCCCCCAAAGGCGGCACCGTCACCCTGGCGGCCATCGGCAGCTATGACAGTTTCAACTCGTTCATCATGCGTGGCACCGCCGCCTGGGGGCTGGTCGGCCCGTGGGTGGGACTGCCCGGCGGCACCGGCGCCGGCGGCAGCGTCGGGCATGTGTGGGAAAGCCTGCTCACCCCGTCCGACGACGAGATCGCCACCGGCTACTGCCATGTCTGCAAGACCGTGGAGATGCCGGCGGACCGGAGCTGGGTGGCTTTCACCCTGCACCACCGGGCGCGGTTCTCCGACGGCCATCCGCTCACCGCCGCCGATGTGGCCTGGACCTTTCGCACCCTGAGGAAATACGGCCGCCCCGGCTACCGCATCCAGTTGGCCGGGGTCCAACACGTGACGGTGGAGGGCAAGTGGCGGGTCGTGTTCCACCTCCGCGCCGATGCCAACCGCGCGCTGCCGTTGATCCTGGGCGAGCTGCCGGTGCTGCCGCGGTTCTGGTTCAAAGGGCGGGACTTCAGCCAGCCGCTGCGGGCGGCGCCGCCCGGCTCCGGCCCATACATCATCGCCCATTTCGAGCTCGGCCGCAGCGTCACCTTCGTACGCGATCCGCATTGGTGGGCGCGCGACCTGCCGACCTCGATCGGCACCAACAATTTCGACACCGTGCGCATCGAATACTACCGGGAAGCCGCGGTCGCGCTGGAAGCCTTCAAGGCCGGCGACGTCGACCTGCGCGCCGAGAACATCTCCAAGACCTGGGCCACCGGCTACGATTTCCCGGCGGTCCGCCAGGGGCTGGTGATCAAAGCCGATATCCGTCACCATCTGCCGACGGGCATGCAAGGCTGGGCAATGAACACCCGCCGCGCCGTGTTTGCCAACCCGCTGACCCGCGAGGCGATGGCCGAGGCGTACGACTTCCAGTGGGCGAACCGCAACCTGTTCTACAACGAATACAGCCGGATTCTCAGCTATTTCAGCAACAGCGACCTGGCCGCCACCGGCCTGCCGGGACCGGGGGAGCTCAAGCTGCTCGACCCGTTCCGCAAGGAGTTGCCGGCGGCCGTGTTCGACTGCCCCTTCACGCTGCCGATCACCGACGGGCGCGGCGACGACCTGGCGGAGCTGAAACGCGCGCTCGCGTTGCTGGAACGGGCGGGCTGGCGGGTGCGGGACATGAAGCTGGTCGATGCGCAGGGCAGGCAGATGCGCTTCTCGATCCTGCTCCCCGATCCATCCTACGAGCGGATCGCGCTGCCCTACGCCGACACGTTGAAGCACCTCGGGATCCATGTCGACGTGCGCGTGGTCGATCCGGCCCAGTACGAACATCTCACCGATGACTTCGATTACGACATGACCATGCTGGTCTACGGCGAGGGCGACATCCCCGGCAGCGAGATCGAGGAATACTGGTCCTGCGCCGCTGCCAAATCCGTCGGCAGCATGAACCTGCCCGGCGTGTGCGACCCGGCGGTGACCGCGCTCGTCCACGACGTGCTGACCGCACCCGATCGCGCGACCTTGCGCACCGCGGCGCATGCGCTGGATCGGGTATTGCTATGGCGCTGGTACCTGGTGCCGCAATGGAGTTCGCGCGACTTCCATATCGCCTATTGGAACCGCTTCGGCCACCCTGACGTGCCAATCCGCGACGGGTTCGATTTCGATACCTGGTGGGTCAATCCCGCGCTCGCCGCCCGCACCGACGCGGCCCGGCGCGCCGGCGGATAGGGGCGAGACATGGGAGTCTACCTGCTGCGCCGCCTACTGCTGGTGATCCCGACCCTGTTCGGCATCATCGCCATCAATTTCGCCGTCGTACAGCTCGCCCCCGGCGGCCCGGTGGAACAGGCGATCGCCGAATTGCGCGGCCAGGGCACGATGTCGGTGATGTCCGGCGCGTCCGCCGACATGGGCGCCGGCCTCGGCCAACCGGGCGCCTACCGCGGCGCGAGCGGGATGGACCCGCACATGCTCGCCGAGATCCGCAAGATGTTCGGCTTCGACAAGCCGCCGCTGACCCGATTTCTGGACATGGTCGGCGGCTACCTGCGCTTCGACTTCGGCCGCAGCTTCTTCCGCGGCCAGAGCGTGCTGGCGCTGATCGGAGAGCGGCTGCCCGTGTCCCTGTCGCTCGGCCTGTGGTCCACCCTGCTGATCTACGCGATCTCCATCCCGCTCGGCATCCGCAAGGCAGTGCGCGACGGCTCGCGCTTCGACACCGCAAGCTCCGGTGTGATCCTGGTGGGCTACGCGATCCCGAGCTTTCTGTTCGCGATCCTGCTGGTCGTGCTGTTGGCCGGCGGCAGCTACTGGCATCTGTTTCCGCTCCGCGGGCTCTCCAGCACCGGCGCCTCCGCCTGGCCCTGGCCGGCGCGGTTCGCGGACTACGCCTGGCACCTCGTGCTGCCGATCGCCTCGGTCACCGCGGGGGGCTTCGCCAGCCTGACGTTGCTGACCAAGAACAGCTTCCTGGAAGAAATCCGCAAGCAGTACACGGTTACCGCACGGGCCAAGGGCGCGAGCGAGCGGCGCGTGCTGTACGGCCACGTGTTCCGCAACGCAAGCCTGCTGCTGGTCGCCGGCTTCCCGCAGGCGTTCATCACCATCCTGTTCAGCAGCCAGTTGCTGGTGGAGATCGTGTTCTCGCTGAACGGACTGGGCGAACTCGGCTTCCAGGCGGCCATCCAGCGCGACTACCCGGTGATGTTCGGCACGTTGTATATCTTCACCCTGATCGGTCTCGTGATGCAGATCGTGGGCGACCTGCTCTACACCGTCGTCGATCCGCGGATCGATTTCACGGCGCGGCGATGAGGCTCTCCCCCCTCACCCGCCGCCGCCTTGCCGCGTTCCGCGCGCACCGGCGCGGCTACACCGCGTTCTGGGTCTTCCTGCTGCTGTTCACGCTCAGCTTGTTCGCCGAATTCATCGCCAACGACAGACCGTTGCTGGTACGCTACGATGACCACTGGTACGTGCCGGTGCTGCATGACTACGCCGAGAGCACCTTCGGCCGGAACTTCCTGCCGACCGAGGCCGACTACACCATGCCTGCAGTGCAACAGGCGATCCGTGCGCGCGGCTGGATGCTCTGGCCCGTCATTCCGTACTGCTACGACACGATCGCCAAGGACGTGGGCCAGCCCTCCCCCGCCCCTCCCTCCTGGCGCCACCCGCTCGGCACCGACGACGAGGCGCGCGACGTGCTGGCCCGCGTGATCTACGGCTTCCGTACCTCCGTGCTGTTCGGCTTCGTGCTCACCGCCGTCTCCTCCATGGTCGGCGTCGCCGCCGGCGCGCTGCAAGGATTCTACGGCGGGCTGACCGATCTGCTGGGACAGCGCTTCACCGAAATCTGGAACGGCATGCCGCAACTCTACCTGCTGCTGATCCTCGGCAGCATCATCACCCCTGGGTTCTGGGTGCTGCTGCTGTTCCTGCTGCTGTTCTCCTGGATGACCCTCACCGGTGTGGTGCGGGCCGAATTCCTGCGCGGCCGCGGCCTGGAATACGTCCGCGCCGCCCGCGCGCTCGGCGTCTCCGACCCGATGCTGATGATCCGCCACATCCTGCCGAACGCAACCATCGCCACCCTCACCTACCTGCCGTTCATCCTCTCCGGCTCCGTTACCGTGCTCGCCAGCCTCGACTTCCTCGGCTTCGGCCTCCCCCCAGGATCAGCCTCGCTCGGCGAACTGGTCTCCCAAGGCCGCAACAACCTCCAAGCCCCCTGGCTCGGCTTCACCGCCTTCTTCGTCCTCGGCGGCCTCCTCACCCTCCTCGTCTTCATCGGCGAAGCCGTCCGCGCCGCCTTCGATCCCCGCCGGATCGTCGAATGATGCCGGGAATCGGGGAGCAGGACAGACAGGAAGCAAGGCCAGGGGGCGCTGCCCCCTGGACCCCAGCCAAGGGCAGGGCCCTTGGAACCCATCCGTTGGTTCCGTGCGTTGGGGGGTGGCGCGTGCGGGTGGGCGGCGGCGGCACGGCAGGGGCGGCTGGAGGGACCAGGCGCATCTGCGCCTGGTCCCTCCGCCGCCCCTGCCGTGCCGCCGCCGCCCACCCGCACGCGCCACCCCCCCAACGCACGGAACCCAAAAGAAGGGGTCCAGGGGACTTGTTCCCTGGCTGGGGTCCAGGGGGCAGCGCCCCCTGGCCTTGCTTCCTGTCTGTCCTACCCCTCGGTGCCTGGCATGACCCTGTTGGCGGTGGAGGGGCTGTCGGTTGCGTTCGGCAATCGGACGGTGGTGCAGGATGTGTCTTTCACGTTGGATCGTGGGGAGACACTGGCTTTGGTCGGCGAGTCCGGCTCGGGCAAGTCGCTGACGGCGTTGTCGCTTCTACAACTGCTGCCGCCGGGAGCGGTGCATCCGTCGGGGCGCATTCGGCTGGATGGGGAGGATGTGATCGGGGCGTCGCCGGCGGTACTGCGTGGCTTGCGCGGGGCGCGGGTGGGGATGGTGTTCCAGGAGCCGATGACCAGTCTGAACCCGCTGCACCGCATTGGCCGCCAAGTAGCGGAGGCGATCACCTTGCACCGGCCGGTGCCGCGCGGCGCGTTGCAGGCGGAGGTGATTGCGGCGCTGAGCCAGGCCGGGTTCGCGGATGCGGCGCACCGGCTCGATGCCTATCCACACCAGTTGTCCGGCGGGCAGCGGCAGCGGGTGATGATTGCGATGGCGCTGGCGAACGATCCTGCGCTGCTGATTGCCGACGAGCCGACCACGGCGCTGGACGTGACGATCGAGGCGCAGATTCTCGATCTGCTGGTGCGGCAGAAGGCCAGCCGGCGGCTGGCATTGTTGCTGATCACCCACGATCTGTCGATCGTGCGGCGCTACGCCGACCGGGTGTGCGTAATGCAGGCCGGCGGGATCGTGGAGCAGGGCCCGGTTGCCGGGGTATTTTCCGCGCCGGCGCATCCCTACACGAGCCGGCTGCTGGCGGCGGAGGCGAAGGGTCGTCCCGAGCCGTTGCCGGCCGACGCGCCGACGGTGGTGGAGGCGCAGGGCTTGCGGGTCGGCTTTGCGCTGCGCCGCGGCTGGTGGGGGCGGCATCGCGGCGAGGTGCGGGCGGTCGACGACGTGTCGCTGACCGTACGGGAAGGCGAGACCTTGGGGCTGGTGGGCGAATCGGGATCTGGCAAGACCACGCTCGGCTTTGCGCTGCTGCGGCTACATCCGGCGGCGGGGCGCATCGCTTTCGCCGGCCAGGACCTGGCCGGGCTCGATCGTCGCGCAATGCGCCGGTTGCGGGCGTCGATGCAGGTCGTGTTCCAGGATCCCTTCGGCAGCCTGTCGCCGCGGCTGACGGTGGGCGAGATCGTCGCCGAGGGGCTACGGGTTCACGCTCCGCATCTCTCGCGCGCCGAACGGGAAGCGAAAGTCGCTGCCGCGCTTGAGGAAACCGGCCTGCCTGCCAGTACCGTCGCGCATTATCCGCATGAGTTCAGCGGCGGCCAACGGCAGCGCATCGCCATTGCCCGGGCCATGGTGCTGCAGCCGCGCTTCGTCGTGCTGGATGAGCCGACCAGTGCGCTCGACATGTCGGTGCAGGCGCAGATCGTCGCGCTGCTGCGACGGCTGCAGCACGACCACGGCCTCGCCTATCTGTTCATCTCGCACGATCTGAAGGTGGTCCGTGCGCTGGCGCATCGTATTGCCGTGTTGCGCGCCGGGCGGATCGTGGAGACCGGAGAAACCGAAGCTTTGTTCGCGCACCCGGAGTTCCCCCTACACAAGAGCCCTGATGGCAGCGGCCTTCGATCACACAGCCCACGTGCAACCGGGCGAGATGCCGGTGCCGACCTGACCACGCCTGCCGCCCGCCCGGGGAGCGGGAAATTGACGATGAGGCGCGTCGTCACGGCGGCCGGTGGTCCGGCAGAACGCCTGCGCCAGAGGACCGCCAGGGACCGTCCGGACGTCAGCCTCCCAGCGGTGACCAGGCCGGATCGGACGCCTGGGTGGAGGTGGGCTCGATCCGCTGGTTGAAGCCGGTGATATCGATCGTCATCAGTTGCGAGCTGAACCCCTGGCCCTGGTTGCCCATCGCCCGGCTCTGGCTGAAATACATGATCACCCGCCCATTCGGGCAGAAGGTCGGGCCTTCCACGTCCCAGCCGTCGGCGATCGCCCGTTCCCCGGTACCGTCAGGCGCCATCACGCCGATCGAGAAATTGGCCTCGTTGCCGCCGTAACGGGTGAACGCGATCAAATCCCCGCGCGGCGACCATACCGGGCTCGTGTAGTTGGCGTGGCCGAAGCTGATCCGCTTCACCCCGCTGCCGTCGGCGTTCATGATGTAGAGCTGCGGCGTGCCGTCGCGGTCGGAGTTGAACACGATCTGCGATCCGTCCGGGCTGTAGCACGGGCTGACATCGATCGCGTTCGAATCGGTGATCTGCTGCGTCGTGTGGGAGGCGACGTTCACCGTGACGATCGACGATCCGCTGCCATGCGCGACTGCCATGACCACGGTCTGCCCGTCGGGCGAGAAGCGGGGGGCGAAGGTCATGCCGGAGAACTCGCCGAGGATACGCTGCTGGCCGGTGGCGAGGTTGAACAGATAGACCCGTGGCCGCTGATTGGCATAGCTCATGAAGCAGATCAGGTCGCCTTTGGGGGCGAAGCGCGGCGACAGTACCATCCAGGTGCCGTCGGTCAGAAAGCGATTGTTGGCGCCGTCCTGGTCCATGATCGCAAGGCGGTGCACCTGGTGCGCGCGCGAGCCGGTGAGCGAGACGTAGACGATGCGGGTGTCGAAATACCCGGGCTCGCCGAGCAGCCGCTGATAGATCACGTCGGCGATGATATGGGCGATTCGGCGCCAGTTCGCCTGGCCGGTGGTGTAGGCGGTGCCCTGGAGCTGTTTCTGCGCCAGCACGTCCCACAGGCGGAACTGCACGCTGATCGTGCTGCCGGAGGCCTGCACCTGGCCGGTCACCAAGGCTTGCGTGCCGATCGCGGCCCAGTTCTGGAACGCCGGTACCGCCGGCGCGCTGCCTGCCGCGGCACCGGCCGGCTGGATGAAGGCGCTGGGGGCGATCGGCCGGAACAGCCCACAATTGCCGAGGTCGTTGGTGATCACCTGGGCGATGTTGTGCCCGAGGGTGGCGGAGGCCGGGTCGGCGCCGACGAAATCGGGGATCGCGATCGGAATCGGGGCGGCGCGCGCGCGGTTCACGTCGATCACCGCGCTCTGCCCGCTATCCCCGCCTGCGGGCGCCCCGGCCGGCACCCCTTGGGCGAAGGCGCCGGCACCGCCGAAGCCGATCAGCCCGGCGCTTCCTGCCGCGCCAACGAGCATGCGGCGCCGGCCGAGCGGGAACATGGAACGGTGCAGGAAACGGGTACGTGCGTCGGTCATGCAGGTCTCTTCCACGGTTGTCGGCCACGGCGCAACGCGGCAGGGAGCGGGTAGCGGGATTGTCATCGCGGCGCGGTCCTACGGGCTGAACCGGAAGCTCAGCACGTTGATCTTGCCCAGCATGTGGTGCGGCAGCGGCAGGTTGGCGCAGGTCGGGTCCAGTACCGCGCGCCGAGCGCGGTCGGCGAAGGCCTGGAACACCGGATCGGCGTCCATCCGTGCCCGGTCGGCCGGCGCGAACTCCACGATCCGCGCCACCCCGTCGGCATCGGTCGTCACCACCAGCATCACCTGCATCTTGCTGGCATTCAGCGCTCCCGGGTCATAGGTCCAGCAGCGCCGCACGTAGGCGCCGATCGCCGCCCGCTGGGAGGCGCTGAGTGCCGCGGTGTCGTTGCCTTCCGGACTGCCGCCGCCCTCCGGTGCGCCGCCCTGGTTGGGGTTGTAGCGCGCGGTGGGCGGCACTTGCTTCACCTCGGCGCGCAGCTTCTGCAAGGTGTTGAGCAGGGCGTTGGTGTTGGGCGCCGGGTTGGTGGTGGCGTTGGGCTGCGACGTGCTGCTCGGCTCCGGCGGCGGCGGCGTGGGCACCGGCGGTAGCGGCAGCGGCGGCGCCGGCTTCACCGGCGGCTTGGGCTGGGGCGGCGCGGTCGTGGTGGGCGGTGTCGGCAAGGCGGGCGCCGGGGTGGGCGAGGGCGTGGGCGGCGGCGTCTTCACCGGCGGGGTTGGCGTCGGCGGCGTGACCGCCTGCTGCGGCGGGGGTGGCGGCGGAGGTGGCGGGGGCGGCGGCGCGAACTCGTTCGGATTGGGCTGCGGCTTCTGGAACGCGGGCGGCGCGGGCACCGACACCGCGGTCTTCGCCGGGGCCGGCACCTTGCCCGGCGCAGGGGCCTTCATGGTCGTGCCGACCTTGCCCTGGAACACCATGGACACCGTCGTCTCCGGCGGCGGCGCCGGCACCGGGAACAGCGGCAGGCCGAGCAGCACCAGGAGCACCACCGCCACGTGCAGCACCGCCGACGCCGCCGCCCCGCGGCGCAGGTCCGGCGTCACTCCCGGAGGGACCAGCCGATCGAACATCGTGCGCGGTTCAGCCCCGCTTGCCCGCGACGGCCCCGGCGGCAGGGACGGCCGGCGCACCGGATGTCGGGGCTGAAGCGGCCGGCACACCGGCCGGTGGCTGCGCCAGCAACGCCACCTTGGTGAACCCGCCCTGCGCGATCGTCGCCATCACCTGCACCACCAGCCCGTAGGAGATATCCTTGTCGCCGCGCACGAAAATCCGCCGGTTCGCATCCCCCGCGGCAACCGCCTGCAACTTGGCCACCAGTTCCGGCAGTTCCACCTGCTGGTTCTGCAGGAAGATCTTGCCCTGGGCGTCGATCGACACCGTGAGCGGCGTGCTGTCGGAGTTGAGCGGCTTGGCGTCGGTCTTCGGCAGATCGACCGATACGCCGGAGGTCATCAGCGGCGCCGTGACCATGAAGATGATCAGCAGCACCAGCATCACGTCGACCAGCGGGGTGACATTGATCTCGGCCAGCGGGCGGTAGCGCCCCCGCCGGCCGACCCCGCCGTTGCGTCCGCCGAGGCTGGACATCGCCATGGTCAGACCCGCTCCTCACTCTGGCGCGACAGGATGGCGCTGAACTCGGTGCCGAAGGCTTCCAGGCGAGAGGCGAAGCGCGCCAGATCGGTGCTGATCTTGTTGTAGGCCAGCACCGCCGGGATCGCCGCCACCAGGCCCATCGCGGTGGCGAACAGCGCCTCGGCGATGCCCGGCGCCACGACCGCCAGGTTGGTGTTGTGCATGGCCGCGATCGCCGAGAAGCTGTGCATGATCCCCCACACCGTGCCGAACAGCCCGATGAACGGCGCGGTGGCGCCGACCGAGGCGAGGAAGATCGTCCAGCGTTCCAGCCGATCCATCTCGCGCTGCACCGTGACCCCGATCGCCCGATCGACCCGCTCGCGCACCCCGGTGCGGCTCACGTCGGCGCCGGCGACGCGGACGGTGCGGCGCCATTCACCCATGGCCGCACCGAAGACCGCAGCCATCGGGTGCGCCGGCTGGGTGCCTTCCTGGTCATAGAGGTCGTCCAGGCTGCCGCCGGACCAGAACCGGTCTTCGAACCCGTCGGCTTCCTTGTTGACCCGGCGCAGGCTCGACCATTTCTCGAACACCACCGCCCAGACCCAGACGCTGGCGAGCAGTAGGCCGATGATGACCAGCTTCACCAGGATGTCGGCCTGCAGGAACAGGCCCCAGAGCGACAGGTCGCTCCCGGCCGCTCCAAGGTTCACCGCATCAACAGCGCGATCCACCGCGTACTCCCTTGTTCATCCCCGGCGGCGGCGCCGCCTTCGTTCATCCCGACGGCGGAGCCGTCCTTGTTCGTCCCCGACCCTTGTTCGTCCCCAACGGGTTCGCCGTGAGGGCGGCGGCCCGCTTCAGTCATCCGCCGGCCAGAGCCGCCTGCAATCCCGCCAATGCCTCCCGCCAGGCCGGCGGAATGCGGGCCGGGCGCCCGGTGTCGGTCCGCACGCAGGCAAGCTCGATCACCGCCGCCGCACACACACCCTCCGCGCCCACGATGTCCTGCCGCAGCCGTACCGAGGCCGCACCCAGGCCGTGCTGGTCGGTCAAGACCGAAAGCCGCTCGTCCAGCCTCGCGGGGCGCAGATAGTCCAATTTGACGCGGCGCACCACGAACATGCGCTGGTGATCGCGCACGAGCGCCGCATGGGGCACCCCCAGCGCGCGCAGGGCTTCGGTGCGCGCCCGCTCGGCGAAGCGGAGGTAATTGGCGTGGTACACGATGCCGCCGGCGTCGGTGTCCTCGTAGTAGACCCGCAGATCGTAGCGATGCGGGACTTCGGCGAGGATGGCGGGGGGATTGCCGATCATTGAGCCTCCGCCGCGGGATCTGTACCACGGTCATCCGCACCACCGTCGCGACCCAGCAGATCAAGCTGGCCCGGTTGACCAGCAGGCGGCGCCAGGCCCAGATGCTGCCAGCCGGACAGACCCAGCACGCGGCCGCGGCTGGTGCGTAACACAAGGCCTTCCTGGATCAGGAACGGCTCGATCACGTCTTCGAGCGTATCCCGCGCCTCCGACAGCGCCGCTGCCAGGGTCTCCACACCGACCGGGCCGCCGGCATGATGCTCGGCGATTCGCCGTAGGTAGCGCCGGTCCATCGCATCGAGTCCGCGCGCATCGACCTCCAGCCGGGTCAACGCCGCGTCCGCTATGTCCCGATCGACCTCGGCCACGTTCTGCACGGCGGCGAAATCGCGCACCCGGCGCAACAGCCGCCCGGCAATGCGCGGGGTGCCGCGGGACCGCGCGGCGATCTCGGCGGCCCCGGCCGGCGTCAGCGCGAGGCCCAGAATTGCGGCGCCGCGGCGGACGATCACCTCCAGTTCGGCCGGGGTGTAGAAGATGAGCCGCAGCGGGATGCCGAAGCGGTCACGCAGCGGCGTCGCCAACAGGCCCGCGCGCGTGGTCGCGCCGACCAGGGTGAACGGCGGCAGGTCGATGCGCACGGACCGCGCGGCCGGCCCCTCGCCGATGATGAGGTCGAGCTGGAAGTCCTCCATGGCCGGGTAGAGGATTTCTTCGATGGCAGGCTGCAAGCGATGGATCTCGTCGATGAACAGCACGTCCCTGGGCTGCAGGTTTGTCAGGATTGCGGCAAGATCGCCGGCGCGCTGGATGACCGGGCCGGAGGTGGCGCGAAACCCCACCCCCAGTTCGCGCGCCACGATCTGCGCCAAGGTGGTCTTGCCGAGGCCGGGCGGGCCGTGCAGCAGCACGTGATCCAGCGCCTCCGCCCGGCCCCTGGCGGCGGCGATGAACACCGCGAGGTTCTCCCGGCTGGCCTGCTGGCCGATGAACTCGGCCAGGCGCTGCGGGCGGAGCGGGGCTTCGGCCGCGTCCTCCTCCCGCCGGACGGGGGAGACTTCGCGATCGGCGTCGTCGGTGCCGCTCACGCCGCGAGTTCCTTCAGGCTGTCACGGATCACCGCGTCCAGCTTCGCGTCCGGTCCGAGGCGGTCGAGCACCCGCGCGACCGCGGGCTGAGCTTCGGGGCGGCGGTAACCGAGGTTGACCAGGGCCGAGAGTGCGTCCTCCGCCACCCCTGCCGACCCGGTTTGCAGGGCGGGGAGACCGGCGGTGGCCGGCATGGCGCCGGCTTTGTCGCGCAGTTCGGTGAGCAGGCGCACGGCGAGGCGCGGCCCGACGCCCTGGGCGCGTGTCAGACTGGCGCGGTCGCCGGCGGCGATGGCGGCCACCAGCTCGCGCGGGGCGAGGGCGGAGAGCACGCCGAGCGCCACCTTGCCGCCGACCCCCTGGACGGTGGTGAGCAGGCGGAACCAGTCGCGTTCGGCGGGGTCGGCGAAGCCGTAGAGTGTGATCGCATCTTCCCGCACCTGGGTTTCGATCAGCAGCCTTGCCGGGGCGGGCGCGGGGGGCAGGGCCGCGAGGGTGCGGGTGGAGGCGTGCACCAGATAACCGACGCCGCCGACATCGACCACGCAGGTGCCGTCTTCCAGCGCCGCGATGCGGCCGGTCAGCAGCGCGATCATGCCGCGGGGGCGCGGTGCTCGCGCCCGGCCCAGGCCTGGCGGGTGGCACGGTGGTGGGCGTGGCAGATGGCAACCGCGAGTGCGTCGGCGGCGTCGGCGCGGCGAACGGTGGCGCCGGGCAGCAGACGGCGGACCATCATCTGCACCTGTTCCTTGGCGGCCCCGCCGGTACCGACGACGGCGCGCTTGACGGTCTTGGCGCCGTATTCGGCCACGGGAATCCCGGCGAGCGCCGGGGCCAGCAGCGCGATGCCTCGGGCGTAGCCGAGCTTGAGCGTGGCGGCACCGTTGCGATTGACATAGGTCTCCTCCACCGCCGCCTCGTCCGGGCGGTATTCGGCGATCAGCGCAGCGAGCGCATCGTGCAGGAGGCGCAGGCGGGCGGGCACCGGGGTGGCGGCGTCGGTGGCGACGATGCCGTCGGCGATATGACGCAGACGGTTGCCGTCCACGGCGATGAGCCCCCATCCGGTGACGCTGAGGCCGGGATCGAGGCCGAGGAGGGTGAGCATCTGGCGAATCGGGGGTTGGGGTGGGGCGGGGCGTGTAGCATAAAATGGTGGGTAGCAGGCACGAGTCCCTGCGGCAGGGTGCGCTCGGGCAGGTGGGGCGATACCGGCCAACCGGCGTGTTCCGGTGTTTCCGCTCGGTCGCGGCGGCTCACGCGGCGCAGCGCCGCCGTTACAACCTCAGGGTGCCGCCGGGCCGCCCGCGCGGCGGCCCCATGCCGTAATTGAGAACAACGGCAGCCCCGTCGGGATCATCCGGCGGGCGCGATTGGCCAGTCTGGCCGCAATCACCTGCTCGATATCGTGTATGTTGGTGTGATGATAATGCCCGTGGAAGCCGGCCAGGCGACGCCCGGCGCGATAGAGGCTGTTCTCGGTCGGGCCCGACACGATCAGCAAACCGTCGGGCCGCAGCCCACCGATCAGAGCATCGACGAGATCCGGAACATTTTCGTTGTGCTCCAGCGAATCAAGCGCAAACACGGCGCCGTAATGTCCGGGAAGCAGCGTTTCCAGGCGGCGCCGCACGGCGGCTGGCGCCATCGATACCAAAGCTTGCGCCATGATCTCGTCGCCCTCGACGAATTCATAGGCGATACCGGGGCCGAGCAGCTGTCCGAGTTCGCCAGTCGCGGCCCCGAAATCGAGCACCGGCCCGGGAGATCCGAACCGGCCGAACAGCTGCACCGCGGCGAACAGGCGCCACCATGCAACTCCGGCCGCCAACGGGTTACGGTGCAGATAGGACGGCACGCAGGTTTCTTCGACCCGCGCGAATTCGCGCCGCATGTCGAAGCGGCAGGACAGTTCTGCTCGCCGGAGTAGCGCGGGACGGATTGCGCTTATCCGAAGGCTCCGGGGCGGGGCAAGATCAGCCGGTGGTCAGGACGGTACCCCCCTCTCGCATGGCAGGCGGCAGACCCCCGGCCGATCCCGGGACACTCAGAACACCGCGTAAGCGAGGCTGACGACCAGCACCGTCGTCACCGCTTCCAGCAGGACGATACCCGCCACCCCAGCAAGCACCGCGGAGCCAATTCGCAGACCTGCGCGCCAAGCGGGTAGCGAGCCGAGCATCGCCGCCACCAGCGCGAGCAGCGGCAGGAAATACCGCCCCTGCACACCGCTGACGATCCGCCCACCGACCGGCGTCCAGGTGAGGTACATCGCGGTCATTATCAGCACCGCTCCGCCGGCGAACAACAGCAGGCACCAAGCCACGCTCAGCAGCGGCAGCCTCTGCTCGCCGGCTCGGCGGGTGGCACAGGTCAGTACCAACCCGATCCCAGATAGCCAATAAGCGAACGCCGGCAACGGGAGGGTCAGCCAGCCGAGAATGCCGATGGCGGAGCGGACGTAGGAAGTCGATTTGGAGCGAATCAACTCCGCGATCACCTTGAGGAAACGCAGGGGGTCGGCGACGATGAACCCGACCTGACCCAAAAAGTTGGTCCCGTGCCTTTGGGCGACGACATGGCCGGCAGCCAGGGCAAACCAACCTACTGCGGTACCAAGCGCGGCCGCCAGGATGATTGCCAAGGCCTGCAGGTGGTGCCGGCGGCGCACTGGCGCCAACGCCGCCGGCAATGCGATCACCAGCAGCGGAGCGTACACCGGCTTGATCGAGCAGACGACAGCTCCCGTCAGGGCGGCGATCAGCACTTCGGCGGCCAACCACCGGCCTCGCAACAGCGCCCGCAGCCCGACCGCCGTCAGCAGGAAGCTGCCGCTGATCACCAAAGCGTCCGGCGACACCGAGGCATATTCGTAAAGCGCCATGGGTAGGAGCCCGAACAGCAGCGCAGGCACTTGTCCGACCGGCATCAGGCCGACAGCGGCACTCAGCAGCGCGATCGCGACCAGCGCGTTGGCTGCCCGTGCGAGCCACAGCAGTGCCAGAGGTCCGGCGCCCGCCGCGCGGCCGATCGCGATACCCAGCGCCTGCGGCAGATAGGCAAAGGGCGCATAACCCGCCGCGCCGGTGAAATCGACAAACCGCTGCCGCACGGGATCGAGCGGCAGGAACAGCGCGCGCCAAGTCCGCGCCAGCGGTTGGCGGGTAATCGGGTATGATGCGTCGATGGCGTCGATGCCGACGAACCGTCGGCTCAGAGTCGGCAACGAGGACGGCAGCATCCCTCCGAGCATGCCGTCGCGTTCTGTTGCCAGCAGCACGCCCTCGCTGATCTGATAGGCGCGATCAAAATGGTGCACCTCGTCGGGAACCTGGAACGGCGGGGTGATCAGGATCAGCGGCCCAACCCCGAACAGCCCAATGAGCAGGCAGGCCACCGCAGCGGCGGGCCAGCGAATCTGCCACGCCCTATGCGTCGAGCTGCTGCTCAGCCGCCGCCCCCGCGTGCAACCCGCGCGCCGGGACCCACCGGCCCCGGCACGGCAACGGCGCGCGGCGTGCTCAGCAGCGGATGCAATGCCCGAGTCGGCGTGGCCGCGACGTCGAAGGGCAGGAATGACAGCAGCGTCTGTACCCCCAGAATCACCGGCAACGCGGCCAGCATCACCGTGCCGGTGCTGGCGGCGGCCCCGCTCGCCGCACTCGCCACCCATTCCCTCGCACCGAAGATCGTCCCGAACAGCACCATCGCAAGCCCGCACACGAGTTCCAACGACGCAATCGAAAAGTCGCGCAGGAAATAGCGATAGAGGATGCGCTTGGCGGTGTTCGCAAGGTTGAGCGCCAGGAACGCCGGCAGCACCCGGCAAATCCGCAGGCTGCTCGGCGCGTCGCCGTACACCGCCGTCATCGGAACATCGACCACCTGGCCGCGGACGGTGCTGATCCGGAACAGCATGTCGGACTCGAAGAAATACCGCCGCCGGATCTTGTCCAGCGGCAACTCGGCCAGCAGCGCTGTATGGATCGCGGTGAACCCGTTGGTCGGGTCGAACACCGTCCAGTAGCCGGAGGACAGCTTGGTCAGGAACGACAGCACGAGATTGCCGAGCAGGCGCCCCTTCGGCATGCAGCGGGCATCTTCAAGATTGTAGAAGCGATTGCCCTTGGTGTAATCCGCGCGCCGCTCCAGGATCGGGGCGACGAAGCGGCCGATCAGCGCCGGGTCCATCTGACCGTCCCCGTCGAGCTTCACCACAATCTCCGCGCCGTCGGCCAGGGCCTGACGGTATCCGGTGAGGACCGCCCCGCCTACCCCTTGGTTTGTCTTGTGCACCAGCACCTGGACCCGGGGATCGGCGCAGTGACGCAGCAAATGCTCCCCCGAGCGCTCCGGGCAGGCGTCGTCCACGACATAGATCAGATCGATCTCCGACCCGATACGCGCCACCACCTCGGCGATCCGGGCGCGGACCCGGTAGCAGGGGATCACAACCGCGACGGTCGCGGCGCCGGCGGCGAACCGGTCGGGGGCATCGAAGCGGGGACGAGGGATCGTCGCGAGCATGGGGGGATCCGGGACCGCTTGCTGAACCGTGGCCGTAAGGCATCGTAGCGAGCAAGAGTGACAATCGGCTTTCAGCCGGCGCGCGCGACGCCGGGGATTGATCCACCACCGCGGGCCCGGTCCGCCAGCCGCATCGTTTCCGGAGCGATCCCGCCACGTCCCTCACCCCCATCCGCGCCTCACCGACCACCGCCCCTGTGCCGCCGGTCAGGTCTTCCCCGGCGGCGACGCCTGCGACCGCCTGGTCGGCTGTGCCGAGATCGCGGCCGATCCCACGGCGGCGGAAAATGCTTTCATGTTCGACCCCACCCTTTCCTCCGCAACGCCGACGGACCGATGCCCATCGCCGCCGATTTCATGCCGCTCGCCCCGGCCGGTCCCGCACGCGGCAACCGGTCCATGCATCCTCGATTGGGGCGACCACGGCGCCAAGTGCGCACTGCAATTCTTCAACGACGCCATCCCGGGCAACAATCCGCTCTGCCGGGCTACGCCGACCCATGGCTTCCTGATGCGTCGCGGCTACATCGTCGGCTGGCCGGCTTGGGAGGGTGGCCCGCTCCCCGACCGCGGGCAGATGACGGGTGGCCTGCCGGTGACGCATGGTCAGGACCGGCCGATCACCGACCCCGCCCGGGTGGCATACATCGTGGACCGGCCGGACGTGACCACCCTGCCGCCGTCGAGCCGCCTCGCCGCGCGCAGCTCCGCCAGGCTCTCAGGGGGAGCGGCGCAGGAGGAAGATCTGGGCATCGCCCGGCAGTAGCACCGTGTGCGTCGTGGCCGCGATATGGGCGCTCAGACCCGGGACCGCGGCCCAGCGCGCCAGCGCCGTCAGGCCGCGGAGAATTACATAGGACAATGGCGGTTCCGGGTTGTTCACGGCGTAGATCTCGGTTGCCGGCATGCCGAACCGGTCGGGTGTGATCGGCGTCTCGAGATTTCTTTCGTGCAACTGGCGCACGTAGTCCTGGTTGATCAGCAGATACGCTTTCGAGCCCGGGATGGTGGCAAAGCTTGTCGTGCCGGTAAGGAAATCATGCTGCTGTGCGGCGTGCGCCTGATCGGCCAGCGGGGTGCCGTACAGCAGGAACGCGACGATGCCGGAGCTTTGCGAGTCCGCATAGAGCGGAAACCAACCATGCCGCTCCGCTGCCTCGGTGGCCCGGACCGTGGCTAAAGCTGGCTCGAAGTTCAGCAGATTGAACTGCATGAAGATAATGGCGATCAGAAGCACGACACCGCCGACTGCGATCGCGGCGACACGTGAGACGCGCCGGTAGAGGCCGACGAGGAGCCAGCCGATCAGCACGTTCATCGGCACGCAGATCTCGAGCAGGTAACGTCCCAGTTGGGGCTTGAGACGCACCGGGTGATGGAACGGATCGATACCGAACACGAGCCAGACCAGGAAGACCATGACCCAGATTGCAAGCATCAGCGCCGCCCGGTTCCGGCGCACGAGCGCGCCGACCATCCCGGCCGCGAGCAGGTAGAAGTGCAGGCCGGCCTCGTACGGGGTAAGGAACATCACCTTGGGATAGGTGATCAGGTCGCGATAGTTCATGGTGGGCGACAGCACCTCGTTGGCTGCGCGCTCTTCCAGGGCGGCGTGGTAGAACGGGTTCCCGGTCACGCGGGCAAAGATGACGAGTTCGGCACCGACCAGGGCGCCCGTGACGCCGCCGATGACAAAAAGATGTCGCCACCTGAGATAGCCCAGCCCGGCCGCGGCAAGAAACACGAAGCCCATGAAGAAAGCGTCGATCCGGACGTAGTAGGCATAGGCCCACCAGACCCCCGCCGCGACTGCCCACCATGCGCCGCCGCGTCCGGCGCGTGAACTGTTCAGGCCGCAGAGGAAGGCAAGGCCCATCGCCACGCCTTGCGGCTGATCGGGGAAGAACAGGCTGGAGAACTGGACCGACATCGGATAGCAGGCAAAGGCCGCCGCGGCGGCGAGACCGACAATCGGATCGAACAGGATCGCGCCGATACGCCAGGCCACGTAGATGCCTGCGATACCCGCGATCAACGGCAGCAACGCAAGCTGCGGAATGCCGACGCCAAGAACACCGAAGACGGTTGCAAGCGGCACCGTCATGCCGTAGTCGGCACCGTAATTCGAAGTCGGCACCTGCCAGCCGTGACGAAGAAGGTCGATCGCCGGGCTGGCGAGGGCGAGATCGTCGTTGCCGGACAACCATGGGGCGAACAGGATGCGCAGCCCGAGGCCCGCTGCGGCAGTCACGAGCAGCCACGCGACGTGCCGTCGATCAGGGCGCGACGCCATCGAGCAATCTCCGCATCCGGGTGCATGAAACTGTGCGGAAAGGGATTGTCGGCCCCACTACGCTATTGCTACAATAGAGAATGCGTCGAATTCAGTCAAACGGGCTGCGCTTCGGATATCTGCCGCGCGACAGCACGACGCAGCGGCGGTCCGGATTGCGTCGTGGCAGCGCCGGCAGGTCGCTGGCCGGGGCGCCGCGGCGGCACGCATGTTACCGGTGCACAGGCCACCGGTGCACAGGCCACGGGCGCGCATGTCCCGGGCACCCATGTCCACCGTGATCGATCCGGGACCGGTCGCGATGCCGCCTGCCGGGTGGCCGCTCGGATCGGGCCGCGCGCGTCGGGACGCACCGCTGCGCATCGCGATTCTGATACCATGCTACAATGAAGCCCTTTCGATCGCCGAAGTGGTGGCCGGTTTCGTGGCCGCGCTGCCCGCAGCAGCGATCTACGTTTATGATAACAATTCCGATGACGACACCGCGACGATCGCCCGTCGTGCCGGGGCGATCGTGCGCCACGAGGGATTGCGCGGCAAGGGCAACGTCGTCCGCCGCATGTTCGCCGACATCGAGGCCGAGATCTACATCCTTGTGGACGGAGACGGCACTTACGACCCCGCGGCGGCGCCGGCGATGGTGGAGCTGCTGCTCGATCGTCGGCTCGACATGGTCACCGCAACCCGGGTACCCGCCGCCGCCGGTGCCTACCGGGCCGGCCACCAGTTCGGCAACGCGCTGCTGACCGGCGTCGTGCGCACGATCTTCGGCCGCGGCGTGTCGGACATGCTGTCCGGCTATCGGGCGTTCTCGCGGCGCTTCGTCAAATCGTTCCCGGCCCTGGCCGCCGGCTTCGAGACCGAGACCGAGTTCACGGTGCACGCCCTCGAACTCCGGATGCCGATTGGCGAAGTGCCGACCCGCTACGGGGAACGGCCCCCGGGGTCCGTCTCCAAGCTGCGCACCTACGCAGACGGGTTGCGGATCCTGCGCACCATCCTGGTCCTGGTGAAGGAGGAGCGTCCGCTGCAGTTCTTCTCCGCCACCGCGGCGCTGCTGCTGGTGGCAGCGCTGGCGTTCGGCATCCCCGTGATCAGCGGGTTCCTGCAGACGGGCCTGGTCCCGCGCCTGCCGAGCGCGGTGCTCGCGACCGGGCTCGTGCTGCTGTCCTGCCTCTCGGCGACGTGCGGGCTGATCCTCGATTCCGTCACCCGGGGGCGGCGGGAACTGAAGCGTCTCAGCTACCTCGCGATCCCTTCGCCGGCGGGCTGCGACGATGCCTGGCCGACGGAGACGCCGCCCGCCCCCTTCGCCACACGGGCAAGCGACTGACGTCCACTCCGCTTGTGGCCGCTTCCGGGGCTTCCGTGGTCGTCTGGTCAGGCGCCCGATGCCCCCGCGGCGCCCGCCCGCGCCGGGGCCGCCCCGGAGCCGGATCGCCCTTCATGTCGAAGGGCCACCATATTGTGCTCGGGCGGGCGGGATCGCGGATCGTCCAAACGACCAGCCAGGGGACCAGGACGAGCGTCAGGAGATAAAGAACGCCGCTCATGGCGTCTGCGCACCGCGCGGCAGCGCTCCCCCCGACCGCGCCAACCGCGCGGCTACCGCTGGCCCCGGCACGCGGACCTGCCCCCGTCCCGCTGCGCGGATCCGCGCCCCGCCCGGCACCTGAGCGCCCTGCCGGAGCTCTCGGCGGACCAGTACCAGGGCCATCTGCAGCGCCACCAGCACGGTGAAGTAGATGTCCCAGTAGGCGATCGGCAGGAACGTCCCGGTCACTGTGTAGGCGACGATGGAGACCTGTACCATCCGCGCCAGGTCGTTCGCCCAGGCGAGGTCCGGGCGATCACGCGTGAGTTGCATGAGGCGGCGTGCGTTGAGCACGCCGACCAAAGTGATACCGACCCAGATGAAGAACACCGGGAACCCCTGCTCGCCCAATGCCTGGAACCAGATGCTATGGACCTCGATCGTCCATTTGACGGGCGCCACCGTCGCCACCACGGCAGCGGAGGTGGTGGCGCCGAAGCCGACGCCGGTCAGCGGGTGGTGCAGCGCCAGGAGCCAGGCCACGCGCCAGATGTACAGCCGCGATTCGGCCGAGTCGTCGTGGTGGTAATGGTCGATCGTGTGCATGCGCGCGACCCAGTCGGCCGGCATGAACATGATCGCAGCCCCGAGGGCCGCCACCAGCACGACCAGCCCGAGAGCCTTGCTGCGACTGCGCCACCATAGCACGATGGCAACCGCGAAAATGCCGAGGAATGCCCCGCGCGAATAGCTGGCGAGGACCGCCAGGAAGCAAATTCCCATGACGAACAGCAAACTAAGCCGCACGATTTTGTGGCGCGTCTGCAATCGCAGGTAGTTCAGCAGCGGCAGCACGACGAGCAACGCCGCGGCGAAGATGTTGTTGTCCGTGATCATCGACGAGGGCGGCCCCATCGCCTTGTGCGCGCCCAGGGTCACCACCGACGCGCCACCCTGATACAGGATCCAGAAGCCCATCGAGATCGCGATGATCCAGATCAGCGCATCGATCCGTCGCTTGTCGGTAAGCAGGCAGGCGGTGATGATGAAGAACAGGAACATCTTCAGGACCCGGAGCCATTCCGGATACTCGGTCCACCAGCCCGCCAGCGCGAACGGCAGGTTCGCGGTCACGCCGAGCGCGAACAGAAACATCAGCACGGTGGTGGGGTTCACCGCGATCCGCTTCGGCTCGCGCGAAAACGCCCAGCCGATCATCGTCGCCAGGAACGAGGCCAGCGCCCAGGGCCAATGCGCCCCGAACCCCCACACCATCTCATGCGGGTTCATGAACGCAATCCAGTCCCACAGCAGCACGCCGACGAACGGCCGCGCCATTGCGACGGGCAGCAGGCACAGCATATCGAGGACAAACAGCAGAGAGCGCATACAGGGGCCGCCAGGCGGTTCTCGGTCAATGGCAACGCAGGACACCCGACGGTGCCACTGGCACCGGACGGCAGGCTCCCCCTTTCCCTCCTGAATACGCCTTCCGCACCCTCCGCTGCAAGCACGCGATCGCTTGCCCCGCCGCTTCCCTCCATCCCGTCTCCGCCGCATGATCCCCCCGGACCTCCAGAAGACGGGCGCCATGACCCCAGACCTGATCGCAGCCGACCTGCTTGCAGCCCTGGCGCGCGCCGCCGGCCTCGACAAGGCGCTCGCCGCGTTCCCCGAGGATGTCGCCGCCGCCGCGGCCCAGGCGCTCGCCACCGCCGGGGCCATCCGTGTCCCCGCCGACCCCGCGGCCGAGCCCTGGCCGCCGATGCGCCCGGGGATTGGGCTGTGACCGCGAGCTCCCCGGCGCCTCACTGGCTCTCCGCCAGCGAAGCCGCGCGCGCCTTTGCCGCCCGCACCCTTTCGCCGGTCGAGCTGCTCACCGCCCTGCTCGCCCGCATCGACGCCCTGCAGCCCACCTTGCACGCCTTCATCCGCCTCGACGCCGAAGCCGCGATGGACGCCGCGCGCACCGCCGAACGCGAGCTCGCCGCCCGCCATGTCCGCGGTCCGCTGCACGGCATCCCGGTCGGCATCAAGGACATCATCGACGTCGCCGGCCTGCCGACCACCTGCCATTCGAAGATCCTGCTCGACAACATCGCCACCGCGGACGCCGCCGTGATCGCCAAGCTGCGCCAGGCCGGCGCGATCATCCTCGGCAAGCTCTCGACGCATGAATTCGCCATCGGCGGGCCGAGCTTCGACCTGCCGTTCCCGCCGGCGCGCAACCCGTGGAATCCGGCGCACCATCCCGGCGGCTCCTCCTCCGGCTCCGGCGCCGGGGTCGCGGCCGGGCTGTTCCCGCTGGCGCTCGGCACCGACACCGGCGGCTCGGTGCGCAACCCGGCGAGCTGCTGCGGCATCGTCGGGCTGAAGCCGACCTACGGGCTGGTTTCGCGCCGCGGCGTGTTCCCGCTGTCCTTCACGCTCGACCATGTCGGCCCGCTGACCCGCACGGTGGCCGACGCCGCGCTGCTGCTGGACGCGCTCGCCGGCCACGATCCGGCCGACCCCGCCAGCGCGCCCAGCCAGGCCCGGCTGTTCGGCCGCGAGCTCGACCGCGGCGTGCGCGACCTGCGCATCGGCTTCGTCCGGCATTTCCACGAGACCGACATGCCGGCGCACCCGGAAGTGACCGCCGCGCTGGAAGAGGCGGCGCGCGTGCTGCGAGCCGAGGGCGCCGAGGTCCGCGACCGTCACACTGCCCCGATCTGACGGAGTTCGCCGGCGTCAACCGGGTGATCCTGACGCTCGGAGGCCTGGTCGATCCACGCCCCCTGGCTGCGCGCGCGGCCCGGCGACTATGGCCAGCTCTCCCGCCGCCGCCTGCTGCCCGGCGCGTTCATCCCGGCCGGCGACTATGTCGGCGCGCAACGCCGGCGGACACAGATGATCGCCGCGATGGAGGAGACGCTCCGCGACGTCGATCGTTCTGCTCTGCGCCAGCTCGATGGACCCGGCCAGCCGGATCGAGGACGCGGCGGAGACCGCCCGCACCTATCCGCGCCAGGCGCGCACCCCGTTCAACGTCACTGGCCATCCTGCGCTGGCGATGATGGCCGGGCTGTCGCGGCGACGGCCTGCCGCTCTCGGTCCAGTTCGTCGGCCGCTATTTCGAGGATGCGACAGTGCTGCGCGTCGCCGCCGCCTACGAGCGCGCCACCGACTGGCACACCCGCCGCCCGCCCATCGGCTGACGGAGGAACGCCCGGTGCCCGCCGCCTCTCCCCGCCGCGCCCGCAACCGCCCGGTCGTCGGCCGCCAGGTCGTCGCCCCCATCGGCACGGCGCGCGGCGACGCGGTGCGTACCGACCGCTCGAAGCCCCCTGCACGATGAGCGCCGGCGTCTCACCCGCGCTGCTGTCGCCCCCGCCCGGGGGCCCGGTCTCGCGCGTCTATTTCTCCCAGCGGCTGCGGCTGCACTATGTCGACTGGGGCAACCAAGGCGCGCCGCCGCTGATCCTGCTGCACGGCGGGCGCGACCATGCGCGGAGCTGGGATGTCGTCGCCCAGGCGCTGCGCGCGGACTACCACGTGATCGCGCCCGACCTGCGCGGCCACGGCGACTCCGCCTGGTCGGCCTCGGGCCATTACACGATGGCGAGCTACATCTACGACCTCGCCCAGCTCATCCACTCGCAGGCGCTGGCGCCGGTGTCGATGGTGGCGCATTCGCTCGGCGGCAACATCGCGCTGCGCTACGCGGGGATCTACCCGGACAACCTCCGCCGCCTGGTCGCGATCGAGGGCATCGGCCCCGGCCCGCGCGGCGCGGCGGAGCAGGACGCCAAGCCGATCGCACGAGCGCATGGCCGACTGGATCGCCCGCCAACGCGCCCAGGCGGGCGGAAGCGCCCGGCGCTATAAATCCCTCGACGCCGCGCTGGCCCGCATGCAGGAGGCGAACAAGCACCTGTCCGAACCGATGGCCCGGCACCTGACCGAGCACGCCGTGAACCAGAACGAGGACGGCACGTTCTGCTGGAAGTTCGACCCCTACGTCCGCGTCTGGCCGCCGAACGACATGACGTGCGAGGAGATCGCCTCCCTCTGGTCGCGCATCGCCTGCCCCACCCTGCTCGTGTATGGCCGCGAAAGCTGGGCCACCAGCCCGGCCGCGGACGGCAGGCTGGGCTATTTCCGCACTGCCAAGGTGCTGGAGGTGGAAGCGGCGGGCCACTGGGTGCACCACGACCGCCCGGAATTGTTCATCGACGCGGTGCGACAATTCCTGGCCGCGGCCTGACCGCGCCCGGGAGTTCTCGCGGCGATCAGAAGTCGATGCAGCGCCCCTTGCGTTCCCAATCGCCGTAGCGCGTCGGGTCCGGCCCCGGCGGGCCGCCGATTTCCTTCACCGGGGCCGCAGGCGGCGGCGCCTTGGGCTCCGGGGCAACGGGCGGGGGCGGCGGAACGGCATCGGTTTTTTCGGGCATGCAAGGCGAGATAGGGGCCCGGGCGGGCTCAGGCAACCGGCCCGGATCGGGCCGCAATGCCCCCCCTTCGTCGCGGCCGTTGCGCAACGCCGGCCTGCATCCGCGGGACCTGGGCTGGATGCAGGCGGCCGTATCGCCGCCGCCATCACGCACCGGCCCCCACGTCCCCGCAATCGCGCACCTGCCCCTGCGACGCGCCCCTGTCTCTGCCCGCGCCGGCGGGGCAAACTGCGTGCCGGGACCGAAGCAAGCAGCAGAAGGCAGCGCATGAGCGACGGATTAGAAGACGTGATCGTGGCGGACACCGTGCTGAGCCTGGCCGATTCATCGGCCGGCCGGCTCTGGGTGCGCGGCGTGGAACTGCCCGAACTCGTGGCACGCCACGGCTATGAGGGCACCGTGGCGTTGCTGTGGGAAGGCTTCGCCGGCGACGGACTGACCCGCGCCGGCGTGGAGCAGCGGCTCGGCGCGGCGCGGGCGGCGGCCTTCGCCCGGCTGGAAAGCTGGCTGCCGGCGGCGACGGCGCTGCCGCTGGCGGTGGGCGTGCGGCTCGGCCTCGCGGGACTTCCCGACGACAGCGCGCCGGAGGCAATCGTCGCCACTCTCGCAGTGAGCGTGCCGGCGCTGCTGCGCGCGGCGACCGGTGCCGCGCCGCTGGCACCGGACCCGGCGTTGCCGACCGCGGCCGACCTGCTGCGCATGCTGCACGGGGCCGCCCCCACACCGGCGGCGGCGGGTGCGCTCGATACGTATTTCGTGGTCATGGCCGACAGCGGCATGAGCCCGTCGAATTTCACCGCCCGCATCGTCGCCTCCACCCGCGCGAGCTTGCCCGCCGCGGTGCTGGGCGCCTGGTGCGCTTTCACCGGGTCGCTGCATGGAGGCGCGCCGGGACCCACGCTCGATCTGCTCGATGCACTGGCGGCGGCCGAGGACATGGAGGCGTGGGTGGAAGCCCGGCTGCGCGCCCGCGAACGACTGATGGGATTCGGCCACCGGCTGTTTCGCGGCAACGATCCGCGTGCGGCGGCCATGCGGGCGGCGCTGGAACGGATGGGCCCGGCCGCCGGACGGCTCGCGCTCGCCGGGCAGGCCGAGGCGGCGGTGGCCGCGGCGGCGGCGCGGGTGAAGCCGGGGCTGCAGTTGCCGGCGAACGTGGAGATCATGGCCTCGGTGCTGCTGGAGGCGGTGGGAATCGATCGCCAGGGCTTCACCGCGGTGTTCGCGGTGGCGCGCGCGCCGGGCTGGATCGCGCATGCGCTGGAGCAGCAGGCGACAGGGCGGATGTTCCGCCCGACGTCGCGCTACGTGGGGCCGCCGGTTGCGGAACCGTGCCGTGACGCCGCCGCGGCTGGCGGCTAGACTGCTCCCAACAGCAGGAGGCGGCCATGAAAGTCGGCATGTTCATCAACACCCAGTTCCCCGAGGGCGATGACGTCGCCGCGCGGATCCCCGAGCTGGTGGAGCAGGTGCGGCTTGCCCGTGCGTCGGGCTTCGCCTCGCTGCTGTTCCCGCATCATTACCTGACCGCACCGTTGCAGATGCTGCAGATCGGCCCGATGATGGCCTATCTGCTGCCTGAGGCGCAGGGCATGACGATCGGTGGCAACATCCTGCTGCTGCCGTTGCTGAACCCGGTGCACGTGGCGGAGGAAGCGGCGACGCTCGATGTGCTGAGCGGGGGGAACTTCGTGCTCGGCGTCGGCCTCGGCTACCGGACGGGCGAGTTCGATGCGTTCGGCGTGTCCTTGAAGGAGCGTGCGCCGCGCTTCGCCGAGAGCATCGCGCTGATGCGTCGGCTATGGACCGAGGAGCGAGTGACGTTCGAGGGTCGGTTCTACCAGGTGAAGGACCACGGCATCAGCCTGAAGCCGACCCGTCCCGGCGGCCCGCCGGTCTGGGTCGCGGGGCTGGTGGAGGCGGCGGTGAAGCGCGCGGCGCGTATCGGCGACGCCTGGCTGATCGCCAACGCCACCACGCTGGGCGCGACCGAACCGCTGATGGCGATCTACCGCTCGGCGCTGGCCGAGGCTGGTCGGGAAGTCACGGAGTTCCCGATCGCGCGCGAGTGTTACGTCGGCACGAGCCACGCGACGGCGTTGGAGGAGTGCCGGGAGGCGCTCGAATACAAATACAATTCCTATGCCGCCTGGGGGATGGAAAGCCCGACCGCGCACATGAGCTTTGAGGAAATGGCGCGCGACCGGTTCATCATCGGCGATAAGGTTTCGGTGAAGGAAGAGATCGCGCGTTGGGCGGAGGTGCTGGGGGTGAACCATTTCGTGATGCGGGTGCAATGGCCGGGACTGCCCCAGGAGAAGGTGCTGGGATCGATCCGGCGGCTGGGGGAGATTTTCGGGTAGCGGTCTCGCCGACCCCAACTCCGCCCCTACTGGTCCACCACCGACCCATCCACATGCGGACGCATCCGGATTGGCCGCGGCCGCATCGGGAAGCGCCGCTCGGCATCGGGAACGAGCTCGACCCCGATCCCCGGCCCGGATGGAATGGCGATGAACCCGCCCTCCTGGTCCGCGAGACCCGTCGCCAGCGCCGCCCCCAGTAGGTCGGTCCCGCCATCCAGCTCCGGCGTGCGGGACGGGTATTCCTGGATCGAGAAATTCGGGATGCAGGCCGCGATCTGCAGGCAGGCCGCGGTGCTCACCGGTGATAGCGGATTATGCGGCACGACCTGGGCGTCATGCGCCTCGGCGATCGCCGCGATCTTCTTCGCACCCGTGATGCCGCCGCACAGGCATACGTCGGGCCGAAGGTATTCCACCGCATGCCGGGTCAGCAGGGTCTGGAACTGGTACATGCTGGTGAAGCGCTCGCCGGTCGCGATCGGAATGCCGATCTTGTCGGCTACCCAGGCCATCGCGTCGAAACTGTTCGGGCGCAACGGGTCCTCGAAGAACATCGGCGTGTATTTCTCGATCCCCCGCCCCAGCGCGATCGCCTCCGGCGGCGTCATCCGGCGATGGATTTCGATGCAGAGGTCGACCTCCGGCCCCACCGCTTCGCGCAGGCGACGGACGTTGTCGATCGCCTCCTCGATCTTGGCGGCGTGCGGCTTGTAGTACGGCTGCGTCTCGTCCTCATCCAGCAACGGATTGAGATGGCCGAGCGCGGAGAACCCGTCCGCCTTCAGCCGCTTCGCCTCGGCCACCAGAGAAGCGATGGAACGACCCTTCACATGGCCATAGAGCCGCGCCTTGTGACGCATCTTCCCGCCCAGCAGTTCATAGACGGGAACGCCGAACGTCTTGCCCTTGATGTCCCACAGCGCGATGTCGATCGCCGACACCGCACCGGTGATAGCGCCACCGGTGAAATGATTGGCGCGCAGCATCACGTTCCAGTGATGTTCGATCGGCGCCGGGTCCTTGCCCACCAGATATTCGCCGTATTTCGTGATCGACGCCGCCGAGGCTTCCAACTGGCCCCACGCGCCGGATTCCCCGATGCCGGTGATGCCGGCATCGGTGCTGATGCGGACGAACAGGAAGCGGTCGATCAGCAGCGGCTCGACCTTCGTGATCTTCATGGCGCAACTCCGTGGCAGGTCAGTCGGGAACGCGCTCGAGCTTGCCCACCACGAAGATGTAGGAGCAGGCGCCGAGCAGGGCGACGGTGGCGATGAACGCCAGCGGCAGGGTGAAGTCGTTGCGGCGCAGCAGCAGCCCGATGATGATCGGCGCGGAGATGCCGGCCAGGCCGCCGACGCCGTTGAACACGCCGCTGGTCAGCCCGATCAGCCGCTCCGGCGCGGTCGCCGAGACCACCGACCAGTGGATCGAGGCCAGGCCGTTGGCGAAGAACGCGAGAGAGAGGAACATGATGATTGCCGCCGGGTCGCTGACGAAATTCGCCCCCACGATGCTGGACGAAAGCGCGAGGCCGGTGATGATCGGCGTCTTGCGCGCGACGCTCAGGCTGCAGCCGCGGCGATACATCCAGTCCGACAGAGCGCCGGAGCATAGCACACCCACGAACGCGCCAAGGAACGGCAGGGAGGCGTAGAACCCTGCCCTGATGAAATCGAGGTGGCGGTAGGTGATGAGGTAGGTCGGGAACCAGGTCAGGAAGAACGTCGCCGTCGTCCCCCAGGCGAAATGACCAAAATAGATCCCCCACAGCTTGCGCCGCCCCAGCACGACCCGCAGGTCGCGCCACACCGACCCACTGCGCGCGGTGCGCCGCCCGGCGATCCGGCCGGACAGGTCGGGAATGCCGCCGCTCGATCGGATCAGCTCGATCTCGGCGGTGTTCACGCCGCGGAATTCCGCCGGGTCGCGATAGCTGCGGTAGAAGACGAACGACCAGACGAGGCCCAGCGCGCCGGTGAAGAAGAACACCGAGGGCCAGCCGAACCGAACCTTCATCCAAACCAGCACCGGCGTGAGGAACGCAAGGCCGACGAACTCCGCAGCCGTGTAGACCGAGATGCAAGTGGCCCGCTCGCGCTCACCGAACCAGGTGGTGGCGATCCGGTTGTTCATCAGGAAGCTCGGCACCTCGCAGACGCCGACCAGCATGCGCAGCAGAATCAGCATGGCAAGCCCGGTGGAAAGGCCAAGGCAGAGCGAGGCGATGGACCAAAGAAAAATGGTGGCCGGATACAGCACCCGAGGATGTATCCGGTCGACCAGCCAGCCGCCCGGGATCTGCAGTGGCGTGTAGGTCCAGCCGAACGCCGAGAACACGACGCCCATCTGCACCGGATGCAGCCCGAACGAACCGGCGATGCTGGGGGCGGCGATCGAGAGGTTGCTGCGGTCGAGGTAGTTGATGACGGTGGTCACGAACAGCAGCGCCATCACCACGAAGCGCCGGTTCGATGCCGCAGCGGACGCCGCAAGCGAAATTGCGGAAGACCGAGCCAGGGCCATCACCGCTTCCTCCCCGTTTCCCGCTTCACTGTCATGCCCGACGGCGGGGCGCACCAGCGCGCGGCGGGCATGGCGGCATTGCGTTACCGGCCGAGGGGAAGAAACGATCGCGGCATCACGCCGGGCGCCGCCCGCTGCCCCGCTCCGATCCGGTTACGTTCGCGACCAGGATACGGCTTCGGGGGCACGGCCTCGGGCCGCCTTATTCCAATGGCCGCGCCACATGCGCCCGGTACGCCGGCCGCGCCAGCAGCCGGTCGTACCACGCGCGCAGTCCCGGCACCTCCGGCCGCTCGAAATCCATCGTGAACCAGCGGTGCACATGCACGCCCCACGGGATATCCGCCAGGGTAAAGGTATCACCCGCAATGAACGCGTGCCGCGACAGCTCCGTCCCGATCAGCCCGAACGCCTTGACCGTGTCCGCCACTCCCTGCGCGATCGCCGCCGGGTCGCGCTTTTCCGCCGGCGTGCGCACGAGGCCCCAGAACACCACGCTCATCGGCCGGTTCAGCACCGTCTGCTGCGCGTCCATCCAGCGGTCGATATGTGCCCGCGCGCGTGCCTCCTGCGGCCAGAGCGGCGCACCCGGCGCGTGCGCAGCGCACAAATAGCGGCAGATGGCGTTGCTCTCCCACAGGGTGAAATCGTCTTCCTGCAACGTCGGCACCAGGCCGGTCGGATTCATAGATAGATATGATTCCGTATCTGTCTGGCCGAACTTGCCGCCCACGTCGCGCCGGTCGTACGGCAGCCCCAGTTCTTCCAGCGTCCAGACCGCCTTCATCACGTTGCTCGACGTGGCACGGCCCCATAGGATACGTTGCATCGCCGGTCCCTCCCTGACTGTCATCTGCGGCCCGCAGGCTAGCCCGGTTGCGCCCGCCCGGAAAGCGAGGCACAGGACGCCCATGCGCACCCGGTCGCACCGCCCCGCCGCCCTGTTTGCCATCCTCGCGGGCGCCGCCGCCCTCGGGGTGGCGCTCGGCTCGGAGTATTGGGGCGGCCTCGTGCCCTGCGCGCTCTGCCTGCTGGAACGTTGGCCCTATCGCGTCGTGATTGCCCTCGGCGTATTGGCGCTCGTGCTGCCGTGGCGGCCCGGCCGGGCGGTGCTGATGCTGACGGTCGTCGTGTTCCTGGCCGGCGCGGTGCTGGCCGGGGTGCATGTCGGCGTCGAATGGGGCCTCTGGCCGAGCCCGCTGCCGGAATGCGCGGCCCCGCATTTCGTCGCCGGCACGATCGCTCAGCGCCTGGCGGCGATGCCCGCCCTCCCGTCCAAGCCGTGCGACGCGCCGACCTACCTACTGCCCTGGCTGCCGGTGTCGATGGCGGCGATGAACCTGCTCTATGCTCTGGCGGCGGCGGCGATCCTCACCATCTCGATCCCCGATGGCAAGCGGAGACGGCGATGAGACTGCCCGGCGATCCCTCCCCCCACGCCCGGACGGCGCGGATGATCCGGGTCGATCACGCCGGCGAATACGGCGCGGTGCGGATCTACCAGGGCCAGCGCGCGGTGCTGGGGCACGGGCCGGCGGGCCCGGTGCTCGCGCATATGCAGGCGCAGGAGGATGCGCATCTGGCGCGCTTCGCCGCCTTGATCGCCGAGCGCCGGGTGCGCCCGACCGCCCTGCTCCCGCTGTGGCACCTGGCCGGTTTTGCCCTGGGCGCGGCCACCGCTGCGCTCGGGGAGCGTGCCGCGATGGCCTGCACCGTCGCCGTGGAGGAAGCGATCTGCGACCACTACGCCACGCAGGAAGCCGCCCTCCCCGCGACGGAGGCCGGTCTGCGCGCAACGATCGCCGGCTTCCGCGCCGAGGAGGCGGAGCACCGGGACATTGGCCTCGACCACGGGGCACGCGAGATGCCTGGCTACCGGCTGCTGACCGCAGCGATCAAGACCGGTTGCCGGGCGGCGATCGCGCTGAGCGAGCGGATCTAGTCCGGGTCCGCCGAGGTCAGCCGCGCAGAGTGGCCCCCGCCTCGGTGGTTTCGAACCAGTCCAGGATCTGCGCGCCGGTCCAGAAATGCACGCCCTCGAACCGGCGCACATAGTCGTAGATCGCTTCCAGATGCCCGATCCGGTGCGGCTGACCGGAGATATACGGATGGATCGCCAGCGCCACGATCTTGGCGCGGTCCCGGCCCTCGGCATAGAGCCGGTCGAACTGGGCTTTGGCGCGGTCGAACAGGTAGCGCCCCTCGTGGTGCTGCACGATCATCATGGTGATGTCGTTCAGCTCCACCGTATAGGGCAACGTCGCCAGCGGGCCGTGCGCGGTGCGGATCACGGTCGGCTCGTCGTCGTAGACCCAGTCGCCGATGTAACGAACGCCGGCGGCGGCGAGCAAGTCCGGCGTCTCCATCGTCTGCGTCAGCCCCGGCCCGAGCCAGCCCACCGGGCGGCGGCCCCAGAAGCTGCCGAGCGTGTCGAGCGAGCGGGCGATCATCGCCGCCTGGTCCTCGATCTTGTGGATCGGACCCTGGTCCCAGGCGTGGCCCATAGGTTCCCACCCGAGCGCGCGGGCTTCCTCGGCGACACGCGGGTAGTCCTCACAGACGCGGGCGTTGATCGACAGGGTCGGCGTGATGCCGTGGCGGCGGAACAGGTCGAAGAAGCGCCATACGCCGACCCGCATCCCGTATTCGTGCCAGGACCAGTGCGGCACGTCGGGCAGCAGCGGCTGGCCGGTGGGGGCGGGCAGCACCTGGCGGGCCATGGGGCGATGGATATCCCAGACTTCCAGGTTCACGACGGACCAGAACACCACGCGCGCCCCATCCGGCAGGCGCAGCTTCGGACGATCGACGATCGCGGAGAAGGGCACGCGCTCGCGCGGGATCATCGGGTCCGTCATCGCAGGTCTCCGCTCTCGTTGCCGCGCGGCAGGATGGCGGGGGTGAGCGCGCGGCGTCAACCGGATGGTCAGACCGCGAGGCGGAATGCCGCGCCGTCACGTACGATGCGCCCCGCCGTGACACTGGCGAAATGGGTGCCGAGCACCAGGATGGGACGATCCGCCAGCGTCGCGTACATGCGCTCGCGGGTCGCCCGCGCCTGGTCCGCATCCCAGTCGGCAGTGGAAGACCATTCGGGATGGGCGATCTGGCAAGGATGGTGCAGGAAATCGCCGGTGATCAAGGCTTCCTCGCCCTTTGATGCGATCCGCACGCTGACATGGCCGGGGGTGTGGCCGAAGCTCGGCACCAGGCTGACTTCTTCGCAGAGGACATGATCGGTCTCGACCAGGTCGACCAACCCGGCGTCGAATACCGGCTGCACGGAATTGGCAAGCACCGTGCGGACGTCGTCGCGGTCGTGCGAGCCGGTCCAATGGGCGTGCTCGATCCGGCCCATCAGGTAACGGGCGCGGGGGAAGGTCGGCACCCAGCGATCCTCCTGCCGCATCGTGTTCCAGCCGACATGATCGACGTGCAAATGGGTGCACAGCACGGTGTCGATGCTCTCGCGTGGATAGCCGGCAGCGGCGAGATCGGCGAGGAACGGCGTGTGCAGGTCGTTCCAGCCGGGGATGCGGCGGCCCTGCTTGTCGTTGCCGAGGCACGTGTCGATAACGATCCGACATGCCGGGGTTTCGATCACGAAGGCGTGGATGCTCATCCGCAGGCGGCCTGCGTCGTCCGCGAAATGCGGGCGCAGCCAGGCGATCGGCAGGATCGTCTCTGGCGTCGCCTGCGGCAGGAGGAAGCGGCTGCCCCCCGTGACCTCCAGTTCCACCACTTTGGTGATGGTGACCGCGCCGACGTTCCATCGCATCATGCTGTTCGCTCCTGCCCTTGCGTCGAGGTTAGCGTGCGCGGCCCGGTCGGCGCTATAGTGGGGCGCATCCCGAGCTCCGGAGGCCGCATGCCCGACGCCCATGAGTCCGCCGCCATCGCCGCCCCGCGGGAGACGCGGCTTGCCGATTATCGCCCGCCGGCATTCCTGGTGGAGACGGTCGATCTCGCGTTCGCGCTCGATCCCCAATCCACGATCGTGCGCTCCCGCCTTGCGCTGCGCCGCAATCCCGCGGCGGCCCCGGATGCGCCGCTGCGTCTGGATGGGGCGGGACAGCCGGTGCGCGCGATCGCGATCGACGGGGTACCGCTCGGCGCCAATCGCTGGCGGATCGAGGACGAGGCGCTGATCATTGCCGATCCACCGGATGCCGGCGTGCTGGAGATCGAGACGGTGATCGCGCCGGCGGAGAACACCGAACTTTCGGGCCTCTATGTTTCCGGCGGCGCCTTCTTCAGCCAGTGCGAGGCGGAAGGGTTCCGCCGCATCACCTATTTCCCCGATCGACCGGATGTGATGGCGCGGTTCACCGTCATGCTCACCGCCGACGCGGCGGCCTGCCCGGTGATGCTGTCGAACGGCAATCCTGGACCGATGGAGACATTGCCCGACGGGCGGCATCGGATCGTCTGGACCGATCCGCATCCGAAACCGTGCTACCTGTTCGCGCTGGTCGCGGGCGGTCTGGTCGCGGTGCGCGATCGCTTCGTCACCCGATCGGGACGCGAGGTCGCGCTGGCGATCTGGGTGCGCGCGGGCGACGAGGACCGATGCGCGCACGCCATGCGATCGCTCAAGAAGGCGATGGCGTGGGACGAGCAGGTGTTTGGGCTGGAATACGACCTTGACGTGTTCAACATCGCCGCTGTGTCGGACTTCAACATGGGGGCGATGGAGAACAAGGGACTGAACGTCTTCAACACCAAATACGTGCTGGCGAAGCCGGAGACCGCGACGGATGCCGATTACGAGGGCATCGAGTCCGTCATCGCACACGAATATTTCCACAACTGGACGGGCAACCGGGTAACCTGCCGGGACTGGTTCCAGTTATCCTTGAAGGAGGGACTGACGGTCTATCGGGACCAGGAATTCTCGATGGACCAGGGCTCGCGCGCGGTGAAGCGCATCGGCGACGTGCGCGGACTGCGTGCCGCGCAATTCCGCGAGGACGCGGGACCTCTCGCGCATCCCGTCCAGCCGGACCGCTACGAGGCGATCGATAATTTCTATACCGCCACGGTCTACAACAAGGGCGCCGAGGTGATCCGCATGATGGCGACCATCATAGGGCGCGACGCGTTCCGCCGCGGCATGGATCTCTATTTCGCGCGGCACGACAACCAGGCGGTGACGATCGACGATTTCGTTGCCGCCATGGCGGATGCGTCGGGGGTCGATCTCACCCGATTTAAGCGGTGGTACCATCAGGCCGGCACGCCGGAAGTGACGATCCGGGACGACTACGACCCGGCGACCCGGCGCTACAGCCTGAGCGTCGCGCAGCGCACGCCGCCGACACCGGGCCAGAACGACAAGCAGCCGCTGGTGATCCCGCTGGCGCTTGGCCTGCTGGATGCGGACGGCGCGGCGCTGCCGATGCGGCTGGCAGGGGAAATCGATGCGCGCCTGGGCACGCGCGTGCTGCTGGCGGAGGCGGCGGAGACGGAG
The DNA here is from genome assembly GCA_963832525.1 of uncultured Pseudomonadota bacterium. Lineage (GTDB taxonomy): Bacteria > Pseudomonadota > Alphaproteobacteria > Acetobacterales > Acetobacteraceae > JAJZVS01. The sequence goes on along the minus strand of CAWHUC010000004.1, from coordinate 1,318,652 downwards.
TTCGTGTTCGAGGACGTGCCGGGGCCGCCGGTGCCGTCCCTGCCGCGCGGGTTTTCCGCCCCAATCCGGCTGTCGGGGCTCTCGCCCGAGCGGCTGCGCTTCCTGGCCGCGCATGACAGCGATCCGTTCGTGCACTGGGATTCGTTGCAACAGTATGCGACCGGGGTGCTGCTGGACATGGCGAAGGCGTGGCGGCAGGGAGCGCCGGTGACGCTTGATCCCGGGGTGATCGACGCCGCTTCCGCCACCCTCGCCGGGGCCGATGCCGATCCGGCGTTCGCGGCCGAGGCGCTGAGCCTGCCGGGCGAGACGTATCTCGCCGACCAGCAGGAAATCGTCGATCCGGACGCGATCCATGCCGCGCGGGACGCGGCGCGCAGCGCGATCGGCCTGGCGCTGCATGAAGACCTGCGCGGCTGCTACGCACGCCTGGACGATCCGGGACCGTACCGGATTGACGGCGCGGCGATCGGGCAGCGGACGCTGCGCAACACCTGTCTGTCCTATCTGGTCGCCGCGGGTGATCCGGACAGCGTACGGCTGGCGAAGGCGCAGTTCGACCGCGGCGCCAACATGACCGACGTGCTGGCCGCCCTTGCGGTGCTGGGCAACGTAGCATGTCCGGAACGGGAGGCAGCGCTGGCGGCGTTTCATGCGCGCTGGCGGGGGGATGCGCTGGTGCTCGACAAATGGTTCGCGATTTCAGGCGATGTCTTCGTTGCCGGAGACGGGGGCGGCGGTGCGGGCGCTGGCGGCGCATACGGATTTCGATTTGCGGAATCCGAACCGGGTGCGGGCGCTGGTGGGGAGCTTCTCTGCCGGCAACCCGGTGCGGTTCCATGCGGCGTCCGGGGACGGCTACCGGTTCCTGGCGGACACGATCCTGGCGCTCGATCCGATGAATCCGCAGGTGGCGGCGCGGATGGTCTCCCCGCTCGGGCAATGGCGGCGGATGGACGCAGGGCGGCAGGGGGCGATGCGAGGGGAATTGCAACGGATTCTGGAGGCTGCGGGATTGAGCCGAAATACGCGGGAGATGGTGGGGCGGAGCCTGGCGGAATGAGGCTACGGGCCGAGATCCCGCATCAGCGGTCTTCACCGTTCCGCGCTTTCCAGCCTTCCCCGGCTAGGAACCGGCCAATACCAAGCGACGTCGCGCCACCGAGCCACCAGGCGCCGGTCAGGCGTTCGGTCACAAGGCCGACCACGACGACGAGGGACAGCCGGCAAGCCCCGCTCTCTCTATCGCGTCGGCGCGCAGCGAGCGACGGCCGAGCGCCACGGCGACCGTGATCTGGCGCCGCGCGAGCAGATACATCACCGGCATCGCCAGCGTCGGGACGATCGGATCGGGTTAGGGAAACGCCGTGCCGGTCTGCATCCGCAGCGTCCTAGCCGCTGCGGATGCCAGGTAACTCGCGGTGCCCGCCCCGCCGCGACCCATCCCGCCTCGGCTGGCGCAACCATCTGCCCCGGCAGATGCTGGTTGCCCCCGGAGACCGCGTCCCGTGACCACCCCAGTTCAAGGCCATCCATCCGGCAGACAGCTGATGCACGCCCCTTTCCGGGAGGACCCCAATGAAATTCGGCCTGCGCTACTGCAACACCGGCCGCTACACCGACCCGCGCGAAGCTGTCGCCCTGCTGCAAGCCGCCGAAGCCGCCGGATTCGAGTCCGCCTGGACTGTGGAACACGTCGTGGTCCCGCGCGACTACCGCTCCGCCTACCCCTACTCCCCGGACGGCCGCATGCCTGAACGCGAGCCCGCCTTCAGCATCCCCGATCCGCTGATCTGGCTTGCCTATGTCGCCGCCGCCACCAGCCGCATCAGGCTCGCCACCGGCATCCTGATTCTGCCCGAATACAACCCGGTGCTATGCGCCAAGCAGGTCGCGACCCTGGACCATTTGTCCGCCGGGCGGGTGATCCTGGGCATCGGCGTCGGTTGGCTCCGGGAGGAATTCGATGCGCTCGGCGTGCCCTTCGCCCAGCGCGGCAAGCGCACCGAGGAGTACATCGGCGCCATGCGCGCCCTGTGGGAGCAGGAGGAACCCGCCTACGCCGGCGATTTCGTGCGCTTCCAGGGCGCCTACATGCGCCCGAAGCCACCCGCCGGCACGGTACCGATCGTTATTGGCGGCCATTCCGAAGCCGCCGCCCGCCGCGCCGGCCGGCTGGCGCAAGGCTTCTTCCCCGCACGCGGCGCTCCACCCGAACTGCTGGCAGCGTTGCGCGACGCCGCCCGCACCGCCGGCCGTGATCCGACAGCAATCGAGATCACCATCAGCGCCCCGAACGACCTCGCCCACATCCCCGATCTGGCGGCAGCCGGGATCGGGCGCGTCCTCGTGCCGGTGACGGCGAATACCGGCATCACCCGTCCGATCTCCGGACCGGAAGACCTGCTGGCCTGGCGCGACGTGATCGCCCGCTACGCGGACTGACCCGCCGCGCCCACAGCCCGCATCAGGCGGTCAGGTTCACCGCCCCGGAGGAACCGGCGCTGCCGGCCGAGGACTGTGCCTTGGCCGTGGACGATGGCTCCACCCCGTGGTCCCCGTCACCGTCCGGCTTGCTGCTTTTGTTGGCGGCCGGTGGCGGGGCATGCATGGCGATGCCGGAAGACACGGCGCTGATCGAACTCATGGGGGCGATTCCTGTCCTGTGAGAGCGACGTTTTGCCGCAGGTGTCCCGGCCGCTTGGCCGCGGGTGTCCGCATCATGAGGCTTGGATGGTTACCGCAGTGCTAACGCCGATCGGCAACAAGCCGCGCAACCGATCAACCGGCGCTGCCGCCCGGTGCCCCCCAGACCGGCGGCGCCACCGCCCCCACCTGCCCGGTGATCCGGCCGTACGCCTCCGGCCGCCGGTGCCGGTCGAACGCGAAGATCGTCGTCCGCCCCAGTTCGCACATCCCAAGGTCGCATTCGGCGGTGATCACCTCATCGTCCCATGATCCCGCCTGGGCAATGATTTCGCCTTGCGGGTTCACGATGATCGAATGGCCGAACAGCTCGCAGCCGTCCTCGGTCCCGGCCTTGGCGGTGGCGACCGCGAAACAGGCGTTCTGGTAGCAGCCGGCCTGGATCGACAAATGGGAGTGGAACACGCGCAGGTGATGCGCCTCGAACCCACCCGCCTCCTGGTTCAGGCTCGGCGTGTTGTAGCCCAGCGCCACCAGTTCCACGCTCTGCAGCCCGAGCATCCGCCAGGCTTCCGGCCAGCGGCGATCGTTGCAGATCAGCATCCCCATGTTCACGCCCGGGAGGGCACCCATCGGCGCGCGGATCACCGGGAAGCCGAGGTTGCCAACCTCGAAATAGCGCTTCTCCAGATGCTGCACCTTGCGGGCGGGGTCGAACTCGGCGTGGCCCGGCAGGTGCACCTTGCGGTATTTCAGCAGGATCTCGCCCGCGGGGCTGACCAGGATCGCGGTGTTGAAGCGGTGCGGGCGCGCCACGCCGTCCGCGTCGGGTTCGACGACCAGCTCCGCGTAGCCGAGATGGAAGCCCATGCCGTAGCGCCGTGCTTGCTCGAACAGCGGCGCGGTGTCGTCCGACGGCATCGCGGTTTCGAACCAGGTATCCGCCTCCTCGATCCGCACGCAGTAGTGACGGGGGAAGAAGGTCGTCAGCGCGAGCTCGGGAAAGACGATCAGCTCCGCCCCGCGCCGGTGTGCGCGCTCCATCAGCGCCAGCATGCGCGTCACCGCGACGGCGCGCGGCTCGGCGCGCTGGATCGGGCCCAGTTGTGCGGCGGCGACGATCAGGCGGCGGTCGGTCATTGGGCGGGTCTCCAGAATAGCAGAGGAAGGATACGCACCGTCACCGAAAGCCGCCGGTCCGGCCCGACCAGGCTGGTGACGTAGTGTACGCTGCCGGGGCGCGGGCCGGGCGGCAGTGCGGCATGGCGCAGGCCACCCAGATCGGCGGCGCAGACGAAACGGAACGCCAGTGGGCCGCCGGCGCTCATGCTGATGTTCTCGATCCGTACCGTCCGCGGCAGGCCGAAATGATCGCGCAGCGCCTGCTGTACGATCGCCAGGACCCGTGGATCGCGGCAGCCGGGCGGCACCACGGTGCGCCGCACGTGCACGACGATCGCGCCGATCGCGGCGAGCAGGACGACGCCGGCCAGGAACATGCCCAGCCGCGCCATCTCACCGCGTCTGCCGCGGCACGAAGCGGCCGGTGCCGGGCACGGTCAGCACGTGCGCGCCGTCCCACACCGTCTGTCCGCGCAGGATGGTCGCCGCCACCCGTGCGCGCATCGGCCTGCCGTGATAGGGGGACCAGCGCTGGTCCTCCCGATCCACGATGGCCGATTGGTCGAACCTGAAATCGCCGCGCTCCAGCACCGCGAAATCGGCGTCCGAGCCGATCCGGATCGCGCCCTTCTTCGGCCACAAGCCGTGCAGTTGCGCGCTGCGCTCGGCACAATAGGTCGCCATCAGGGTCGGCGACAGGCCGCGCTCGTCGAGCAAGGTGAACATCAGCGGCGCGAAGCTCTGCATGCCGGTCAGCCCGGCGGCGCAGGCGAAGATGTCGGGATCGGTCTTGCGCGCATGCGGCCAGGGCGCGTGATCAGTAGAGACATAGGCGATGCGCCCGGCCTGCAGCGCCTCCCACATGCGCGGGATTTCGTCCGCCGAGCGGAACGGCGGGTTGCACTTGCCGAAGCCGCGCAGCCGGACCACGTCTTCCTCGGTCATGCAGAGATACTGGATGCAGGCCTCGCCGGTGGCCTGCCCGCCCATGGCACGGAACGCCTGCGCGATGTCGAAGCCGCGCGCGAGGGAGGAATGGGCGATGTGCACATGCGCGCCGGTGGCAAGGCCCATCTCGAAGATTTCGAGGTCGGCCATGGTTTCCGCCAGCGGCGGGCGGGTCCGGCAGTGCATGATGGGATCGGCGCGGCCTGCCGCGCGCGCCTCAGCGGTCAGGCTCTCCACCAGCTCCTGGTCTTCGTTATGGATCGCCACCGGCAAGCCGGTCTTCGCAATTGCAGCAAACGCCGCCAGCATGGTCGGATGGTCGATGCGCGGGAAACGGACCGCGTCGTATTCGTAGGTGGAGAGCTTGAAGGCGGAAATCCCCACCGCCGCCAGCTCGTCGATCGCACCGAGCCCGCCGGTCTTGGCGATGGTGCCGTACAGCGCGACATCGACATGCGCGGTGCGATCCACCCAGCCGATCTTCTCGGCGAGCTTGCCCGCATCGGTTACCGGCAGCGGCACGTCGTACGGCATGTCGCAGCAAGTGGTGACGCCGCCGGCGGCAGCGCTGCGGGTCGCACCCTCGATGCCGGCCCAGCCCAGCGCCGAGGAGGTGTGCATGTGCCCGTCCACCAACCCGGGCAGGATCAACCGCCCGGAATGATCGAGCGTTTCTCCCGCGGGCGGCGGTGCGCCCTGACCGATCACGGCGATCGTCTCGCCGTGCAGCGCGACATAGCCGTCGCGCAGGATGGTCTCGGTGGTGACCACGTCGCCCCGGATCACGCGATCGAACGGCGTTGACATATATATAAGTGTCCTTTCGTCACAGCGGCCCGGCGCGCGCCGGCTTGCCCCCGGTTGGCGGCGACCTTACGAAGGCGCGACCGCATCGTCCACAACACCCGTCGGGGAGCGTCCGCATGAAGCTGCACGAGGTTCGCGTCCATCCTTCCAAGGCGGCGCTGCCGCGGGAAGAACAACTGGCCTGGAAGATCGCCGCCGTCGCCGCCGATCGGGTCGCAGTGGAGCGCGACGTGACCGCGATGATCATCAACCGCATGATCGACAACGCCGCGGTCGCGATCGCCTCGGTAAACCGCAGCGCCCCCACGTCGGCGCGCGGCGCGGCGCTCGGCCATGCGCGGCGCGACGGAGCCACCGTGTTCGGCGCCGCGCCGCGGGTGCGCGTCAGCCCGGAATGGGCCGCGTGGGCGAACGGCACCGCGGTGCGCGAACTCGACATGCACGACACCTTCCTCGCGGCCGATTATTCACACCCGGGCGACAACATCCCGCCCATCCTGGCGGTCGCGCAGACGACGGGCCGCTCGGGGCGCGACCTTGTTCGTGGCATCGCCACCGGCTACGAGATTCACATCGACCTTGTGCGCGCGATCTGCCTGCACGCGCACAAGATCGACCACATCACCCATCTCTGCGCCGGCCAGGCCGCCGGGATCGGCACGTTGCTGCGCCTGCCAGCCGAGACGATCTACCAATCGGTGCAGCAGGCGGTGCATGTGAGCGTGACCACCCGTCAGTCGCGCAAGGGCGAGATCAGTTCCTGGAAGGCGTTCGCGCCCGCCCACGCCGGCAAGCTCGCGGTCGAGGCGGTGGATCGCTGCATGCGCGGCGAAGGCGCGCCGAGCCCGATCTACGAAGGCGAGGACAGCATCATCGCCTGGGTGCTGGACGGGCCGGACGCCGTCTACCAGGTACCGTTGCCGGAGCCGGGCGAGGCCAAGCGCGCCATCCTGTCGAGCTACACCAAGGAGCACAGCGCCGAATACCAGGCGCAGGCGCTGATCGACCTCGCCTTCCGCGTACGCGAACGCATCGCCGATCTGGAGCAGGTGCAGAAGATCACCATCCACACGAGCCACCACACCCACTACGTGATCGGCACCGGCGCGGGCGACCCGCAGAAGATGGACCCGAAAGCGAGCCGGGAGACGCTCGATCACTCGATCATGTACATCTTCGCCGTCGCGCTGCAGGACGGACGGTGGCACCATGTCGACAGCTACGCGCCGAAGCGCGCCGCGCGAGCCGACACCGTGCGGCTGTGGCACAAGATCGAGACGCGGGAAGACCCGGCGTGGACGGCGCGCTACCACGAGACCGATCCCGACCGCATGGCGTTCGGCGGGCGGGTGGAAATCCTGCTGGCGGACGGCAGCGCGATCGTGGACGAGCTTGCGGTCGCCAACGCGCATCCGAACGGCGCCCGGCCCTTCGGCCGCGACGACTATATCCGCAAGTTCCTGGCAATGACGGACGGCATCATCTCCGCCCGCGAGTCGAACCGGTTCCTGGAGGTGGTGCAGGAGCTACCGCGCCTGCCGGCGGGCGAGCTTGGCGCGCTCAATGTCGCATTGCCCGCCGGACGCCTTGCGGACAGCAAACCCGGGATTTTCTGACAAGGAGAGCAAGACCCATGAGCGAGACCCAGGCCCCAGCCAACCGGCCGAAGAAATCCGTCGCCCTGTCCGGCGTACCGGCGGGCAACACCGCGCTGTGCAGCGTCGGGCGCACCGGCAACGACCTGCACTACCGCGGCTACGACATCCTCGACATCGCCGAGGCGGCGGAGTTCGAGGAGATCGCCCATCTGCTGATCCACGGCACCCTGCCGAACGCCGCCGAGCTGCACGCCTACAAGGAGAAGCTGCGCAGCTTGCGTGGCCTGCCGGCGGCGGTGAAGGAGGTGCTGGAGGCACTGCCCGCGGCGGCGCATCCGATGGACGTGATGCGCACGGGCGTGTCCGCGCTCGGCTGCGTGCTGCCGGAAAAGGACGATCACAACCACCCAGGCGCACGCGACATCGCCGACCGCCTGATCGCCTCGCTTGGGTCGATGCTGCTCTACTGGTTCCACTGGGCCTATAACGGCCGCGCGATCGAGGTGGAGACCGACGATGCCACCATCGGCGGGCATTTCCTGCACCTGCTGCATGGGCGTCCGCCGTCGGCCAACTGGGTGCGGGCGATGCACACCTCCCTCAACCTTTATGCCGAGCACGAGTTCAACGCCTCCACCTTCGCCTGTCGGGTGGTGACGGGGACGGGATCGGACATGTATTCGGCGATCACCGCCGGCATCGGTGCGCTGCGCGGGCCGAAGCATGGTGGCGCCAACGAAGTCGCCTTCGAGATCCAGAAGCGCTACGACACGCCGGACGAAGCCGAAGTCGACATCCGCAAGCGGGTCGCGGCGAAGGAAGTGGTGATCGGCTTCGGTCATCCGGTCTACACGATCGCCGATCCGCGCAACAAGGTGATCAAGGAGGTCGCGCGACGGCTGTCGGCCGATGCCGGCGCGATGAAGATGTTCGCGATCGCCGAGCGGATCGAGGCGGTGATGGCGGAGACGAAGAAGATGTTCGCCAACCTCGATTGGTTCAGCGCCGTCAGCTACCACATGTTGGGCGTGCCGACGGCGATGTTTACGCCGCTGTTCGTGATCTCGCGCACTTCCGGCTGGGCGGCGCATGTGATCGAGCAGCGGATCGACGGCAAGATCATCCGTCCCACCGCCAACTACATGGGCCCCGAGGATCTGCGCTACGTGCCGTTGTCCGCGCGCGGCTGAGCCTGTCCGATCGCGCCTCGTACACCGCCGCGGCGACACCGCCGCGGCGGTGTCGCGTACGGCACTGCGCTCGCGCGGTCACAACGGACGAAAATTCCTGCACTGGAACGCGGCAAAACGATTTCTTTTTGTTGACAGACCGGCGTCAGTCGCGGATAGCGGGCTGACATGCATGCGCACGATTCGCGCGCGAGTTCGCGCACGTCCGGTGCCTGCATGTGAAAACGGAAGGACGGTCCATGGACCGCGGCCTTGGCCAGGCATTGCAGAACCGGTTCGGTATCGCGCGCACGTGGCGCCATACCGCGGTTTTTGCCGGAAGCCGGACGCGCGCGGGCCTGTCGTGCGGAGACCGTGTTCTCCGCACGGGATCACGCGATCGCCGATCCCCTGAGCCTGGTCCCGGCACGCGGCGGCGCCGCGCACTCCGGACGCTTGCGGCTCCGGCCGCATCGGCGGCGGGCGAAAAACAACCCGACCGCCTTCGTACCGAACCCAGTAAACACGCCAGAACAAGGAGTTTCCTCAGGTGAGCACCGAGGACAGCAACACGGAAACCACCCGCGCACAGCCGATGGCGATGCGCGCCGGTACCCGCAAGACCGGCGGCCGCAAGGCCGCGGCGAAGAAGGCGGGCACCCGCAAGACCGCTGCGAAGAAGGCGGGAACGCGCAAGACTGCGGCGAAGAAGGCCGCGGGCACGCGCAAGGCCGCTGGTACCCGCAAGGCCGCCGGCACACGCAAGGTCGCCGGCCGCAAGACCACGGCGAAGAAGGCCGCCGGCACGCGCAAGACCACGGCCAAGAAGGCTGCCGGCACGCGCAAGGCGGCGGGTCGCAAGACCGTGGCGAAGAAGGCCGCGGGCACGCGCAAGACCGCTGCGAAGAAGGCCGTCGGCGCGCGCAAGACCGCGGGCCGCAAGCCCGGGCCGCGCAAGGCAGTCGCCGCCCCGCGCAAGACCGTCAGCCGCCGTCCGCGCAAGACCGCCATGCCGGCGGTTGAAACCCCGATGAACGAGACCTCGACGAACGAGTTGATGGACTAGACCGGTCTCTTTCGGCACCAAGTGAAGGGCGCCCTCGGGCGCCCTTTTTTTGCGGTTCAGCCGAAGGTGGCCAGCAGATCGTCCACCTGCGCGCCCGTCAGCAATCGCGGCGTCGCGCCACGCAGCAGCAGCGCGAGGCGCGCGGCTTCCTCCAGTTCCTCCGCCGCGTACACCGCATCGGTCAAGGTCTTGCCGGAAACCACCGGGCCGTGGTTGGCGAGCAGCACCGCACGCGCATCGGTCGCCGCCTGCGCGATCGCCGGTTCCATCGCCGGATCGCCGGGACGGTAGTACGGCACCAGCGGCAGTCGCCGGCCGACGCGCATGACAAAATAGGGCGTGAGCGGCGGGATCGGGTTCGCCGCATCCGCCTCCGGCAGGCAGGCAATCGCGGTCGCCATGGTGGAATGCAGATGCACCACGGCGCCGGCTTCGGCGCGCACGCGGTAGAAGGCGCGGTGCATGAACACTTCCTTCGACGGCTTGTCGCCGCCGATGTGGCGGAAATCGGCGTCCAGCCGCGCGATGCGCGCGGGATCGAGCCGGCCGAGGCAGGAATTGGTCGGCGTGATCAGGTAGCCGCCGTCCTCCAGCCGCACGCTGATGTTACCTGCGGAACCAACGGAGAAGCCGCGTGCGAACAGGCTTGCGCCGAACTCGGCCAGCAGGGAACGGATGTCGGCTTCGGTCATCCCAGCACCTCGAACGCTTTGAGGAAGAAGTCGCGGGCGCCGAAATTGCCGGATTTCAGCGCCAGCAGCAGCGGCGCGTCCCCGCCTTCAGCACCCACGCCTTCAGCACCCACGCCTTCAGCACCCACGCCTTCAGCATACGTCCAGGGCACGCCGGGATCGATCTCGGCGCCGATGCGCAAGGAGCGCACGCCGAGGCGCTGCACCACCGCGCCCGCGGTTTCGCCGCCCGCAACGATCAGCCGGCGCACGCCACGCGCCACCAATCCCGCGGCGATCCGCGCCAGCGCCTGTTCAACGAGCGCGCCGGCCGCCTCGCGCCCCAGGCGCTGCTGCAACTGCGCCACGGCATCGGGGGGCGCCGACGCGGCAATCACGATCGGCGTCGGCCCAAGCTTGTCGGCCGCCCAGTCGAGCGCCTGCGCGGCGAGCGTATCGGCATCCGGCGCGGCCAGCGGATCGAGCGCCAGGCTCGGCAGATGCTCGCGCGCGAACGCAACCTGTCCCAATGTGGCACGCGAGCAGGAACCGGCCAGCACCGCCGCGGGACCTTCCACCATCGGCAGCGCGCCGGGGTCGCTGCGCAGCGGCAACAGCCCGGCACGGCGGAAATTCTCCGGCAGGCCCATCGCCACGCCGGAGCCGCCGGTGATGAGTGCATGACCCGCAGCGGCCTCCCCGATCGCGACCAGGTGGCGGTCGTCGACCGCGTCGACGATGGCGTAGCGCCGCCCCTGTTCCTTCAGCACCGTCATGGCCCGGCGGATCGCGCCCGCGCCTTGTTCCACGGCGGCGTAGGGCACCAGCCCCACGGTGCCGTCGGTCTGGCGCGAGAGCACGCGCACCAGGTTCGCGTCCGTCATCGGGGTGAGCGGGTGGTGCTCCATCCCGCTTTCGTTCAGCAAGGTGGTGCCCACGAACAGATGGCCCTGGAACACGCTGCGCGCGTTGGCCGGGAAGGCCGGGCAGGCGAGCGCGAAGCCGGCGTCGAGCGCGTCGAGCAGCGCATCCGCCACCGGGCCGATATTGCCGTGCTCGGTGCTGTCGAAGGTGGAGCAGTATTTGAAGAACACCTGGCGCGCCCCGGCGGCACGCAGCCAGGCGAGGGCTGCGAGGCTTTCCGTCACCGCCTGCGCGGCGGGTGCCGTGCGGGATTTGAGCGCGACCACCACGGCGTCGGCGTCGGGCGAGGCCGCGCCCGCCGGCGGGACGCCGATGTGCTGCACGGTGCGCATGCCGTTGCGCACCAGCATGGAGGCGAGGTCGGTGGCGCCGGTGAAGTCGTCGGCGATGGCGCCGAGCAGCATGGGGTTTCCTCCGCGGACAGGGGCAGACCAGGGTCAGGCGGCCACGCCGATCAACACGAGCGGCACGGCGGGCACACCCCGGCCTTCGCGGATGAGGTTGTACAACTCCTTCTTGTACCACGCGACACCCGTGGACATACCGCGACCGCCAGCGGCTTCACCGGTAACCCCGGACAACGAGCGCATCGGCACGATCTCCACGCCGGCATCGATCAAGTCGCCCACGAAAAATGCGAGATGCTTCACGAACAGATCATAGGCAACCGAGAAATACTTGCCGAACTGGACTTCAACCGCGACCCGGTCCTTGACGAAGTCGGTCTGATTGTAGGACCGGATCGCCTGCTCGCCGGCGGCCTCGATCTCGCGCTTCTGCTCGTCAGGCGGCAGGGTCAGAGTGCGTCGGATCAGCTTCGCGTCCCGGGTCACATAGTAGGCCGCCATCCGCTCGCGCCAGCCCAGGCGGGTGAACTGCTCCCGGATCGCCCTGTTCATCCGGCCCGGGTCATAGAGCAGGCGATCGGTCATTGTCTTCTCGCGCGAGATTTTCGTCCGATGGGATGCTGCGTCCACCTCTGCGATCGACTCGGTAATCTCCTGCCAAAGCCCGGGCTTATGGAACTGGATGAACTCATAGCCATTCAGATGCGAGTAGAATTCGGCGATCCGCACGCGCAACCCCACAGTTCAGGTTCAGCGATGGCCGCCGTAGGGCTTGGCCGGATCATACACCGGACGGTCCATCGGGCGGGTCTTCAGCCGGCCGGCACAAAGCAGTGCCACCCGCTCGCGGGCGATCTCCACATACTCCGGCACCACATCGCAGCCATAGCCGACCCGGCCGTGCATTAACGCTGCAAGCACCGACGATCCCACCCCCAAATATGGATCGAGCACCGCATCTCCCGGGCGGGTGAGCGCCAGCACCAGCCGCTCCACCAGTTCCACCGGGAACTGGCAGGGATGGATGGTCTTCTCCACATGGTTGTTTTTCACGTTGGGGAAAATCCACACGTCGCCGGGGTTCTTGCCGAGCGGATTGCCGGAGAGCTGCCCCGCCTTCGGGCCCTTAAAGTATTTCTTCCCAGGGTATTTCGCCGGCACCCGGATCGGATCGAGCGTGAAGACGTAGTCGTCCCCCTTGGTAAACCACAGGATCGTCTCGTAGCGGCCTGACAGGCGCTTTGAGCAGTGCAGCCCATGCTCGAAATGCCAGACGATGCGGTTGCGCAGGCGCAGGCCGTGCGCGCGGAAGATCGGATAGAGCACGACGTCGAGCGGGACGATCTCACCGTTCTGGACATGGTTGCCCACCTGCCAGCACAGGGAGCCCTGGGGATGCAGCAGCCGCACGCACTCGGCAATCACCGCGGCCTGACCGGCCAGATAGGCATCAAGCGGCGACCGGGTCTCGTAGCGCTTGCCGATGTTGTACGGTGGTGACGTGATGACGAGCCGCATCGACTCGTCCGGGAGCGAACGCATGAAAGCGAGATTGTCCTCGCAGGCCAGGATGGCGGCATCGGTCGGCAGAAGCTCGAGCACGCCGGTTCCGTCCATCGCGTCCGCTCCGCTGCATATCCTGGCGTGTCGCCTCAGAGAACGGCGCGTCGGACCGTCTCTTTCTGTGAGATCGCATCCCGGGCGAGTCGACGTCAATGCCCGATCGTACCACGCCGCTTAAGCTGCGCGCTTCCGTCTTCGAGGATGGATCATCGCCACAAGCTCCGCAATCATCCGCCGTCCAGACCGCGCGCCACCCAAGGCCGCCAAACACCAACGGAGGAAACCCACATGAAACTCGGCATCATCGGCCTCGGCATCATGGGCTCTGCCATCGCGCGCAATTGCGTCCGCGCCGGCTTCTCCGTCACCGGCTTCGATACCGATCCGGCCCGATGCCGGGAGCTGGAAGCCGCCGGCGGCACGCCGCGCGCCTCGGCCGCCGATGTCGCCGCGGCGGCCGACGTGGTGCTGACCAGCCTGCCCAGCATCGCGGCACTCGAGCAGACCGCTGCCTCTCTCGCCGCGACTGCACGCCCCGGCCAGATCGTCTGCGAGCTCAGCACCCTGCCGATCGAGGTCAAGCAGCGCGCCCACGACGTGCTGGCGAAGGCCGGCATCGTCCTGCTCGATTGCCCGCTCAGCGGCACCGGCGCGCAGGCGGTCAACGCCGATCTGGTGGTGCTGGCCTCCGGCGACACGGCGGCCTGCGAGAAGGTACAGGCCGTGTTCGCCGGCTTCGCGCGCCTCACCCGCCACGTCGGCCCGTTCGGCAACGGCATGAAGATGAAGATCGTCGCCAACCTGCTGGTCGCGATCCACAACGTCGCCTCGGCCGAGGCCATGGTGCTCGGCATGAAAGCCGGGCTCGACCCGCAGGCGATCGTCGACGTGGTCGCGAGCGGCGCCGGCAACTCCCGCGTGTTCGAGCTGCGCGCGCCCCTGATGGCGGCGCAGACCTACGAACCGCCGACCATGAAATGCGACATCTGGCAGAAGGACATGGCGATCATCGGCGCCTATGCGGCGAGCCTCGGCGTCGCGGCGCCGCTGTTCGCCGCCTCCGCGCCCATCTACAACGCGGCGATCGGCCAGGGGCGCGGCGGGCAGGACACCGCCGCGGTCTGTGCCATTCTGGAACAGATGGCCGGGCTCGCGCGCTGATGGCGACGGCGACAAGACCCCGGCCGGCGCCCTGGCACCCGCCAGTCCGCGCCTACGCCACCTTCGCCAGCTCCGCCGCAAACGCCGCCGCCTGTGCGGGCCAGCCCGGCAGCGTGCGGCCGATGCTCCACGCCGCTGCCGCCATCTCCCGTCGCAGCGCCGCATCGAAGATCAGCCGCCGCAGCGCCTTCGCCAGTTGGTCAATCTCCCCCGGCGCACACACCACGCCGGCCTCGGGCGACACGAGCGCCGCCGCTGCGCCGCCGCTCGTCACTGCGACCGGCAGGCCGTGTTTCAGGGCCTCGGCCACCGCCATGCCGTAGCCCTCCCACCAGGACGCCAGGGCGAACAGATCGGCCCGACGCCACAGCGCCTCCAGCGCGGCATCGTCCGCCTCGCCCGCGAAGCACACCCGATCGCCGACCCGCAGCGCCGCCACTAGGCCGCGCAGCGCCGCCGCGTGCGCAGGATCGCGTTCGGGCCCCACGATCGTCAGGCGCCAGTCGAGGTCGAACAGCCGCGCCAGCGCCCGGATCAGCACGTCGTGGCCCTTGCGCGGGGCGAGCGCTCCGACCGACAGGATCGCGCAACCAGGTCCGTCCGATCCCTCGCTGCGCGGCGCGTCGTCGCAACCCGGCACCACCACCGCGATCCGCGCAGGATCGACACCGAAATCATCGGCGAGCCGGCCTGCCGTCGCTTCGCTGGTCACCACCACCCGGGCGAGCCGCGGCAGCAGGCGCAGCTCGGTGTTGCGCAGCCCGGCGCGTTCGGCCTCGCCGCGCCCGGGTTCGAGCGCGGTGGGATGGTGGATCAGCCCCACCGTCGGCCGCGCGGCCAGCGCATCACCGTGCCCGGCGAAGGCGGGCAGCACGAGGCCGTCGATCACCGGGCAGGTCCCCGCGGGCACCGCCGCCCAGGCCGCGAGCGCGGCAGCGCGCGCTGCTGCGTCCGGCAGCGGATGCGCGCCCGGCAGCACAACCAGCTCCACCGTGTGGCCGCCCGCGCGCAGGGCCGCGATCAGCCGCCGCCCATAGGCATGCCCGCCCGACGGCGCGGCGAAGGAGGCGGCGGCGAACAGCGATATCTCCATCGCGCGGTCAGTCCTGCAAGATCCGAGGCTGCGTCCAGTCTGCGCGCCCGGCCGGCCCGGCTCAACCCGGCGCAGCGCCCGCCATCCGCCGCGGTGGCATCAGAGCGTGAAAAGCAATCAAACTTGTGAAAGAACGCCCGTTGTCATTGCTCGGGTTTTCAGGCGGTTTTGGCGGCTGACGGGCATTCTTTCACAAACTCTCAGGGCACGCCGATAGTGCGGTCGGCGGTGAGCGCCGGCACGGCGGCTTGGCTGGCGGTCAGCACCATAGTGACGTCGCCGAACCAGTCGGTCTGGAAGCGCAGCCGCACCGGCCAGAGCGGGCCGCCGGGAACCAGCGGGGCGAACCAGGCCGAGCCGTGCAGCGGCCGGCTGTCGTGCTGTTGCTGGCCATACAGGAACCCCGCCAGCATGCGCCCGGTGAAGTCGCAGCGCAGTGCCGGCCCGGCGAACACCGCCCCGGAGCGGCGCGGCAGCACCGTTGTCCCGGCGTTGCGGGCGGCGATCACGCTGAGCCGCCGGCCGTCGAAGGTGCGCACGCGGTCGGTGCAGCCGCCGGTGTTGGCAATCTGGCGCAGCAGGTCGACCAGCGCGCTCAGGGTATCGACGGTGCCGCGCTGCGCGGCGGCCGGAACCGGCTCGCGCTGGGCGCGAATCGGCGGCAGTACGGTACGCAGCTCCGGCCGGCCATCGTCATAGGCCATCGTCAGGCGATGGGGCGTGCCGTGCCAGACTCCGTCGGCGCGGTACAGGCGGGGTGCCGGGCGGCCGTCGTGCCAGACGCCGGCCACCTGGTCTTCCTGCCCGCCGCGGTAGAAGAAGCCGACCAGGCCGACCGTGCGATACCGCAGCCGCACCTGATAGCCGCCGGGCCACAGCGCCAGCGCGACCCGCATCCGCAGCACCGGCAGCCCATGGGCGTAGGCCTGGTAGTCGAGGCGTGCATCGGCCACCGCCGGCACGCCGCCGCGGGCGACGGCCGGCAGCAGTGCGAGCAACAGGACGAGCACGCTTCGCATCAGGCGCACCTGACACGCCGCGCACGTGTGTGACAAGCAAAACCGGGTCACGCTCCCGCGAACTCTGCACGCACGGCGGTGATCCGAGATCGGCCCGCGATCGGGGCAGGATCCGCGGCGCGCCGGGGATCATGGGACGTGAGAGCGGTCGAGCCATGTCGCCCGCGCGCCGCCCCGTGGGCGGGGCCCGCCAGCCATCCTGGCAGCTTGGCGGCCAGCGCACGGATCAACACAACGCCGTTATCGCACTGGGCCGTGGCAAAGCCGCCGCGCGCACCTGGGCGACGGGTCAGTTTCCGCCCTCGGCCGGCCGGAGGAGCCTTGCGCGGGCGGGCTCTCGTTGGATCGGTGCCGACGCGGGCGGAGTCGGCGCCCGCCGCCGGCGGGACAGCTTCGGACGGCGGGAGGGAAGGCGGGAGCGGCGGTTTCATGCCGGCGCTTCTCCCGGCCCCGCAAATCCTGCCATGATAGGAGGCAACCGCCGCGCGAGCGGCGACGACAGCGCAGGAGCGTCCATGTCCACCACGTTCCGTTCCATCCGCCCGCCGTCCTGGCTCAGCGAGTTCAAGGCCTTCATCATGCGCGGGAGCGTGGTGGATCTCGCAGTCGGTATCGTGATCGGCGTCGCCTTCACCGGGGTGGTGAACAGCCTGGTGAAGGACATCATCAACCCGCTGATCGGCGCGCTGGTCGGCGGGATCGATTTCTCCAACGTGTTCGTGGCGCTGAACGGCCAGCACTATGCCACCATCGCGGCCGCCAAGGCGGCGGGGGCGGCAACGATCAATGTCGGCCTGTTCATCAACGCGATCATCCAGTTCCTGATCGTGAGCTTCGCGATCTTCTGGGTCATCAAGGCGCTCACCCGGCTCAAACTGCACGAGACGCCGGCGCCGAGCGGGCCAAGCCCGACCGAGGCCCTGCTCGCAGAGATCCGCGACTTGCTCAAAGCGAAGCCCGTCGCTTGAACCCGTTGCGCCTCTGGCGGGCGGCGCGGGACATGCGCCGATCGTCGCCCGGGCCGCACCGAGTTCGCGCGCATGACGCCGCACGCCGCATCATGACCGTGGCGCGGCGCGTATGCCGGCACACCCGCCGCGTCGGAGCGGCGGCGGTGCTCGCCGCGCTCGCCGGCTGCACCGCGCTGCCGGACGGCGGCTATCGCGTCGGCGGCGGGTCGGGGCCGGGCTGCGCCCTGTCACGCGTCGCCATCGTACCGGTGACGGCCTACGACGGGCTGCTGTTCGTCACCGCGCACGTGGATGGCAAGCCGGTACGGCTGGTGCTCGACACCGGTGCGCAGCGCAGCCTGCTGACCGAGGCCACGGTGCGCCGGCTCGGCCTGCCTGCCGACCGGGATCACGGCACCCGCACCTGGGGCATCGGCGGGCCGACGACCTCATTCGATGCGGTGGTGCGCCGCTTCACCCTCGCCGGCGTCGCTTTCACCATGCCGCGGATCACCGTGGGGCGGTTTCGCTTGGCCGCGCTGCGCGGCGGCGCGGACGGGATGCTCGGGGCGGACGTGCTGACCCTGTTCGGCATCGACCTCGACGCCGCGGCCGGGCGCATGGTGCTGTACCGTGATCCCGCCTGCCGGTTGGTCCGACCGCCCTGGGACGGCCCGGCGGTGGACCTGCCGGGCGTCCAGGCCGGGGGCAACCGGCTGCGGCTGCCGATCGCGGTGAACGGCACTCAAGGCATGGCCACCTTGGATACGGGCGCGCAAACCACGGCGATCGGCCTGGGCCTCGCGCTGCGGGCCGGCGTCACGCCGTCGGCGCTGGCGGCCGACCGGTACGCCCTGGCGCGCGGTGCCGCCCCCGCCGCGGTGCATGTACCGGCTGCAGCAGTTCCGCTCCTTGCAGGTCGGGCCCTGGCTGGCGCGGGACCCCGTGTTGCCGATCATTCCCCTGCCCGCCGGCGTCGGCGACGGGTTGGTGGGCGAGGACTTCTTGCTGCACCGGCGGGTCTGGCTCTCCTTCGCCGCGCCGCAGGTGTTCGTCGCCGTGGCGGGGGCGAAAACACCGCTGGCTTCCCGATAGGCCGGGGGGTAGTTGCTGGGAGGATGCGGCGCATGAGGGAGCCTGCGGTGCCGTCTGCCTCTCCGACGCCGCCACATCGACTGCCAAACCAACTGCCATGGGGCCGGACATGTGCGGAATCACGGGCATCTTCGATCTGGCCGGACAACGGCCGATGGATCGTGCGCTGCTGCGACGGATGACTGCGGCGATCGCGCATCGCGGACCGGATGGCGACGGATTCCATGAGGAGCCGGGGGTCGCGCTCGGGCACCGCCGGCTCGCGATCGTCGATCCGCGCGCCGGCCAGCAGCCGATGTACAACGAGGACGGCGCAGTGGCGATCGTCTTCAACGGCATGATCTACAATTTCCAGTCCCTGCGCCCCCGACTGGAAGCCGCCGGACACGTGTTCCGCACGCATTGCGATACCGAGACGATCATCCACGCCTGGGAACAGTGGGGCCCAGACTGCCTGGACGAGCTGGACGGCATGTTCGCCTTCGCCCTGTGGGACCGGACGCGTGGCGAGCTGTTCCTGGCGCGCGACCGGATGGGGAAGAAGCCGCTCTATTACGCGGTGCTGGACGACGGCCGGCTCGTCTTCGGCTCCGAGATGGCGGCACTCCGACCGGTGCCGGAGCTGTCGCGGCGGCTGGCGCCGGAGGCGGTGGAGGATTTCTTCGCCTATGGCTATGTGCCCGACCCGGACACGATCTATCGCGACGTCCGCCGCCTGCCGCCGGCGCACGCGCTGCTGCTGCGGCGCGGCCAGGGGATGGTGGCGCCGCGGCGCTACTGGCGCGTCGCGACCGCGACCAGGCCGATGGACGAGGCTGCGGCAGTGGCCGAGCTCGGCCGCCGGCTGAACGATGCGACCGCGGCGCGCCTGATCGCCGACGTGCCCCTCGGCGCGTTTCTCTCCGGCGGCGTCGATTCGAGCGCGGTCGTCGCCACCGCGGCGCGGTTGCGCACCGGCATCGACACCTTCACCATCGGCTTTCCCGGTGGCGAGGACGAGACCCCGTTCGCGCAGATGGTGGCGCAGCGCTACGGCACCACGCAGCATACCGAACAGGCCGCGGCGATCGATTATATCGACGCGGCGCGGGCCCAGGGGCGCATCTTCGGCGAGCCTTTCGGCGATCAGTCCGCTGTGCCCACCTACCACGTCTGCGCGCTGGCCCACCGGCATGCGAAGGTCGCGATCTCCGGCGACGGCGGCGATGAAGTCTTCGCCGGCTACCGGCGCTACCGCTGGCATGTGCTGGTGGAGGCAGTGCGGGGCTTCCTCCCCGCTTCGGTGCGACGTGGCGCCATCGGGCGGCTGGCTGCCATCTATCCCAAGCTCGATCGCGCGCCGCGTTGGTTGCGGGCGAAACACACTCTGACGGAACTCAGCCTCGACAGCGCGCTCGGCTACTACCGCACTGTCGCGCGGGTACACGCCGAGGCACGGCGGGCGCTGTTCGCCGCGCCGCTGCGCGCCGCACTCGACGGCTACGACCCGACGGCGCGCATCGCGTCACTGATGGAGGAAAGCGGCAGCGACGACCCGCTCGCCCAGGCGCAGTATGTCGATCTCGCGACCTGGCTGCCCGGCGCGATGCTGACCAAGGTCGATCGCGCGAGCATGGCGAACGGGTTGGAGGTGCGGGCGCCGTTCCTCGACCACCGCTTCGTCGAGTTCGGCCTTTCGTTGCCGTCGGCGCTGAAGCTGCGCGGGAGGGAGGGCAAATACGTGCTCAAGCGTGCGCTGGAGCCGCTGCTGCCGCGGGAGGTGCTGTACCGGCCGAAGCAGGGGTTTGCCATGTCGCTCGCCGGGCTGTTCCGCCGCGAAGCACCGCGGCTGCGCGCGCGACTGCTCGGCCCGGCGTTGCTCGACACCGGCCTGTTCGAGGCAGGTGCGATCACACGAATGCTGGATGAGCACGCGTCCGGGCGCTTCGATCACAGCCTGGCGCTGTGGCACCTGCTGGCGTTCGAGGGATTCGCGGTATCGGAACTGGACGGCGCCGCGGTCGACACCCTGGCCGCGGCCTGAGCGCGACGTGTTGCCGATAAAAAGGCGCCAGGGGGCAGTGCCTTCCTGGTCTTTTTCTTCAGGCGCAAGCTCCCCGTCATGCGCCATCGCACGACGCTGATTCGCCAGCGACCGGCGCATCCGGCAGCAGGCGCGACCATGCAACATCGCGCGCGGCTGCAGCGGGCATCGGCCGACCCAGCAGAAACCCCTGCGCCCGACGGCACCCAAGCTCGCCCACTCGACGCAGTTGCTCCACCGTTTCGATCCCTTCGGCGGTGGTCGCCAGGCCGAGATGCGTGCCGAGCGAGCTCACTGCGTCGACGATCGCCGCGCATTCCGACCGGTTCGCCATATCGCAGATGAACGAGCGATCGATTTTGATGGTGTCGAACTTGAACCGGGTCAGGAAGCTCAGCGACGAATAGCCGGTGCCGAAATCGTCGAGGGCGATGCGCACGCCGCGCGCCTGGACCTCGCGCAGCAGGGCGAAAGCCGCGTCGGGGTCTTGGATGATGGCGGTCTCCGTCACTTCGAGCTCCAACCGCGCGGCGGCCAGCCCAGCTTCCCGGAGTCCGCGATCGACCTGCGCCGCCAGCCCCGGACGACGCAGTTGCTGCGCCGACAGGTTCACCGCGACGCCGACGGCCTCCGGCCAACCGGCGGCCTCGGCGCAGGCCTCGGCCAGCACCCAGGCGCCGATCTCCTCTATCAACTGGGTTTCTTCCGCCAGACCGATGAACTCCGTAGGCAGGATCATCCCGCGCTGCGGGTGATTCCAGCGCAGCAGCGCCTCGAAGCCGACCAACCGGCGCGAGGGCAGCGCCCGGATCGGCTGGTACCGCAGCTCGAACTGCCGCTCGGCCAGGGCGCCCTGGAGCGCCCGTTCCAGCGTCGCACGCCCGGTCAGCCGGTCCTCGATCTCGGGCCCAAAACTCTGCACAGCGTTGCGCCCGGACGCCTTGGCCGCATAGAGCGCGAGATCGGCGCGGCTCATCAGCCGATCCGGATCCGCTGCATCCCCGGGCGCCAGGGCGAGGCCGATGCTGGCGTGGACCCGATACGGCTGGCCGGCGATCTCGCAGCTCTGGTTGAGCACGCGCAGGACCCGTCGCGCCAGCCGCTTCGCCTCCGACGCGCCGACGCCGACCAGCACGACGGCAAACTCGTCGCCGCCGAGACGGTAGGCGGCGCCGTCGCTCTGCCGCAGCGAGCGGCGCAGCCGATCGGCGACGGTGCGCAACAACTGGTCGCCGGCCGGGTGGCCACGGGTGTCGTTGAGCTTCTTGAAATGATCGAGATCAAGCCAGAGCAGCGCAAGCGGTCGCGTGTCGGTGGCGTGCGTCACCTCGTTCGCAAGGCGCGCGGCAAATGCCGCCCGGTTCGGCAGACCCGTCAGCGGATCGTGCTCGGCCATGTAGGCGATCTGCTCCTGGGTCCGCAGCCGTTCGGTAATATCGGCACAGGTGACCAGCCAGCCGCCCTCGGCGGCCGGGCAATAGACCACCTCGATGATGCGGCTGTCGTGCGCCTCCTGCTGGACTTTCATCGGCCGCCCGGCCGTGATGAAAGCATGCCGCTCCGCCACCACCTCGGCGGCATCGCGGCCGCGGTGATTGCCGGCGGCAATGCTCGACGCCAGCAGCGCGGGATAAGGCGCGCCCCGCCACACCGACCCTGCCGGCAACCCGAGGATGTCGGAGAACTGGCGATTGAACACCGTCACGCAGTCGTTGCGATCGAACACGCAGAGACCGTCCGTCATGTGGCCGAGGGCGAGTTCAAGCTCGGCCTTGGCGGTGGCGAGCCGCGCCTCGCGCCCTTCGAACTGGATGCCGAGCCACTGGCTGACGCCCACCAGCGCATAGCCGAGCAGGATGAGGGTCAGCAACGCGGTGCCGATCAGTCCGTCGCGCTCGGTCGTCGCCTGCGCCTCGAGCGGCCCGGCGGGAATCGCGAGCAGCAGCAGCCCGGAGTGGGGGGCAGACACGGTTTTCATGTGCGGGGGGACGACGTCGATCGGCGTGTAGAGGGCGAACCACCGCTTGCCGGCGACCCATCGCTCGCGGAACAGCGGCTGCCCCGCGGCGGCGATCTGCCGTGCCAGGGAGGGCGGCAGAAGGTCGGAAAACGGTCCGGCCGCGATCCGCCCGGCCGCGTCGGCCGGCAGATAGGCGAGCCGGCCCGCGAACCCGCGCGCCAGGGCGGCGATCCGGCGACACGGTACGCCCGTGGCGCCCCCCTGCGCGATCATGACGCGCACCAGCCATTGTTCGCTGGTCAGCAGATCCTGCGCCTGTACGCGGACCGAGCGATTGATGAAGCTGGAACCATTGAGCAGTGTGAGCCCGTCGGACGCGACGGCGACCGCCATGATCATCCAGCCGAGGATGAGCCCGGGCCGCGGTCGCATGAGAAGCTTGCGCCATCGCAGGCCGACGGCACAGAGATGCCGCCAGGCCGCGGCGGCGCCAGACCGCGGAACACCGGCTGCGGGCAGCGGGCATCCGGACAGCGATTCGGACGTCGGAACATCCTCCGGGTTTCTTGTATCGGCGGCCGCACGCGATTTGTGATACTGTACAAGTTACGATACGGTTACCCGGCGGCGCGCCTGATCCTGTAACCGGTATTTAAGGTCTCGTCGACCAGACTGCAGCGCTGCGCGCACCCGCCCCGCCCCGCGTCGCGCCGCCGGCCGATGGAGGCTTCGATGGAGGATCACGATGTGGATGCTGCTCCTGCTGCCGTTCATCGCCCTGCTCTGGGTGCCGTTCTACGACGCGGCCGAACCCACGTTTCTGGGTTTCCCGTTCTTCTACTGGTACCAGTTCGCCTGGATTCCCCTGAGCTCCTTTCTGATCTGGCTGGCATACAAGGCGCAACCGCGTGACGATGCGGATCAACCCGATTGAGATCATCGTCTGCCTGTCGTTCCTGAGCCTTGCCGCCGCCCTCGGGATTTCCGCCCGGTGGTGGAAGCGTGGCGAGCGGCCGATGGCCGAGCTGGGCGAGTGGGGATTGGGGGGAAGGCAGTTCGGCACCTGGATCACCTGGTTCCTGCTGGGCGGTGATTTCTACACGGCCTATACCGTGATTGCCGTACCCGCATTGGTCTACGGCACCGGCGCCGGCGGGTTCTTTGCGCTGCCCTACACCATCATCGTCTATCCGATCGTGTTCGCGACGATGCCGCGACTCTGGAGTTTCGCGCATCGGCATGGCTGCGTCACGGCGGCGGACGTGGTACAGATCCGGTACGGTGCGCGCCCGCTCACCCTTGCGGTGGCGCTGTCCGGCTGCATCGCCACCATGCCCTATATCGCGCTGCAACTCGTGGGGCTGGAGATCGTCAGCCGCGCGCTTGGTCTGTCGGGCGAGCTGCCGCTGCTGATCGCCTTCGTTGCGCTGGCGCTGTACACCTATTTCTCCGGTCTGCGCGCGCCGGCCCTGATCGCCCTCGTCAAGGACCTGATGATCTATGTCGTTGTGCTGGCGGCGGTGGCGGTGATCCCGGCCCGGCTCGGCGGCTACGCCGCGGTGTTCCATGCCGCCGGAAGGACGCTCGCTGCCCGTGGCGCGGGCGGCCTGCTGCTCGTGCCGGGGCAGGTCGTGCCGTATGCCACCCTCGCGCTGGGCTCCGCCCTCGCCGCCTTCCTCTATCCGCATACCTTGACCGGTGTCTTTGCCGCGCGCAGCGCCGGGACCATCCGGCGGAATGCCATCCTCCTGCCGGCGTATACCCTGGTGCTCGGGATGATCGCGCTGATGGGCTACATGGCGCTGGCCGCCGGGATCACCGTCGCGCAACCGAACGAGGTCGTGCCGGCGCTGCTGGCGGCCATGTTCCCGCCGTGGTTCGTCGGCTTCGCACTGGCCGCGATCGCCGTCTGCGCGCTGGTGCCGGCCACCGTCATGTCGATCGGCGCCGCGAACCTGATCTCGCGCAACGTCTGGCGGGCTTACGTCCGCCCCGCCGCGACCGCCCGGGAGGAGACCGAGGTCGCCCAGATGGTTTCGCTGCTGGTGAAAGTGGGGGCCCTGCTCTTCGTCATCTTCCTGCCGGTGAAATACGCCGTCTATCTGCAGTTGCTGGGCGGGCTTTGGATCCTGCAGACCTTGCCGGCCGTGATCCTTGGCCTGTTCATTCGCGGGCTGAGCCCGCCGGCGCTGATCGCCGGCTGGCTGGCGGGCACCATCTGGGGAACCGCGACCGTGTTCGCCGATGGCCTGGCCCCGGTGCACCGAGTGATCATGATGGGGACACGGTACGGCGTCTACACCGGCCTGCTCGCCGTGGCCCTGAATGTGACGGTGACCTTGGCGGGCACCGCCTGGTTGCGGATGCCGGTCGTGGGCCGTCGAGACCGCCTGGCGGCAAAGGCTGCGGAAAGAAGCACCGGCGTCTGACGGCGACGAAGTCCCGCGAGCGCGCCGGCCGCGCGCGGCGCCGATGCGCACCTGCGCCGGCGCCGGGGGGCCAGTAAGGAACTTGCAAGCCGACCGGGACCGGGCGCCGGCCTATTGGAACGCGCAGCCCGCCTTCAGCCCGAGCGCCTTGAACACACGCGCCGCCGGGCAGAATCCGGTAATGCCCGCCTGCAACAGGTTCAGGCCCACGAAAGCCGTGAGCAGCAGGAACCAGGGGCTCACGAACCAGCCCAGCGCGAGGCTCGCCAGCACCATGATGCCGGCGAAGGAGAAGACGGCCTTGTCGATCGTCATCATCGGGTTTCCTTTCGGTTCCGGGATCAGGCGGCCTGCACGTGGCGGCGGGCGAAATCGACGATGGCACGTGCATCCATCGCCCCGGCGGTCTGTCCCAGGACCTGGCCGCCTTGCAGCAGGAACAGCGCCGGAATGCCGCGCACGCCGAGGCGGGCGGAGATCTCTGGCGCCTCGTCGGCATTGAGCTTGAGCAGGCGGAAATCCGGCTCCAACGCCGCAGCGGCGCGTTCGAACTGCGGCGCCATCGCCCGGCACGGGCCGCACCAGGGCGCCCAGACATCGACCAGCACGGGGATATCGTTGGCGCGCACGTGCTTGTCGAACCCCGCAGGATCGACCGCGACCGGTTGGCCCGCGAACAGCTTGCGATGGCAGGCGCCGCATTGCGCCGCGGCGGCGGGGCGCTCGCGCGGCACCCGGTTCACCGCGCCGCAGTGCGGGCAGACGATATGCGGACGGTCATCCATGGGCGGCTCCTACCGGCATGTCCTCGACCGGCTCCTTCAGCTTGGCGATATTGATCTGGTTCATCAGGAAGCGTTCGTAGAACGGCTCGCTCACGCCGGAGCGGACCTTGCGCAGGAAGTATTTCTCGAACCCGACCTTCGCCAGATGCACCCAGGCGCCCCGTGCCGCCCAGTTGACGTTGCGCGGGGGGATCTGTGGCTGGGCGACGAAGGCCACGCCGCCATCACCGAAATCGGCCAGGCACACCGCGTTCCAGGTAGCCCGGCTCCGCGGCGTCTCCCCGCGCAGCAGGGCGCCGATGTTGCGCGCGGTGGCGGTGACCATGGATTCGATCATGAACCCGGTCTTCGGCACGCCGACCGGCACCGGCGTGGGTCCCACCGGCGGGATCGCCACGCAGACGCCGACACCGAAGACGTTGGGGAAGGCCGGGTTGCGCTGATAGGCGTCGATCAGCACGAAGCCGCGCGGGTTCACGAGCCCCTCGATCCCGCGCAGCGCCGGGATGCCGCGGAAGGCAGGCAGCAGCATGGAGAATTTGAACGCCAAGGCGTGCGTCGCCGCCACGGTCCCGTCGGCCGCCACTTCCTCGGCAATGACCTTGTCGGCTTCCACCGACGTTACCCGCGCGTTGGTGATCCATTTGATGTGGCGCTGGCGGAACTCGCTTTCCATCAGCGACTTGGTGTCGCCGACGCCGTCGAGGCCGAGGTGGCCGATATAGGGCTCGGCGGTGACGAAGGTCATCGGCACCCGGTCGCGCAGGCGCCGCTTGCGCAGTTCGGTATCCAGGATATAGGCGAATTCATAGGCCGGCCCGAAGCAGGAAGCACCCTGCACCGCCCCCACCACGATCGGGCCGGGATCGGCGCAGAACGCCTCGAACGCCGCCCGTGCCTGCTCGGCATGGCCGGTCTGGCAGATCGAAACGGTGTGGCCCTGCGGCCCAAGGCCGGGGATCTCGTCGAATGCGAGATCGGGACCGGTGGCGATCACCAGGTAGTCGTACGGCACGCTCGCGCCGCCTGTGATCTCCACCCGGTTCTCGGCCGGATACACGCGCGCCGCGCCCTCGGTAAGCAGACGGATTTTCTTGCGTTGCATCACGCGCTCGAGCGGCACTTCCACGTCCGCGCGGCCGCGCCAGCCGACCGCGACCCAGGGGTTGGAGGGGGTAAACTGGAACGTGCCGCCCTGACCGATCAGGGTGACCCGATCCTCCGCACGCGCCTGCTCGGCCAGCTCGAATGCGGCCAACGTGCCGCCCAGACCGGCTCCCAGGACCACAATCTCTGCCATGACGTTCCTCGTTTGCTCCAGGTTGTCCGGCCGCGGAGTGGCACCGCACCGGAAGATACAAGCTGCGGCGGTGCCCCCGATTGATCCTGATCAACGCGCCCGGTCGGCGGTTGCCGGCAAATTCAGGGGTGTTCCGCCATCGCCCTGGATTGACAATATATTCGGAATTGCGTAAGTTCGCAAGTATGAAACTCGACCTCGACGCAATGCAGGCGGCGGCGGACCAGGCGAGCGACCTCCTGAAGTCGCTCGCCAACCGGCACCGGCTGCTCATCCTCTGCCAACTGCTCGACGGCGAGCGGTCGGTGGGGGAACTCGTGGCGTTTCTCGGCATCCGCGACAGCGCGGTGTCCCAGCACCTGGCGCTGTTGCGCAAGGACGGGCTGGTGGCATCGCGGCGGGAAGGCCAGACCATCCACTATTCGATCGCGAGCGCACCGGCGCGGGAGATCCTGGCCGCCCTGGCCGGGATCTACTGCGCGCCGGCGCCGATCTGTGCCGATCCGCCGGCACCCGAACGGAGCAACTGACATGCACAAAGGCCACCCCCTGCGCGAACTCTCCCCGGCCGAGGTGCGGGACGGTCTGCGCGAACGCACCCTTCTGCTCGTCGATGTGCGCGAGCCGGCGGAATTCGCCGCCGAACGCATCCACGGTGCGGTGCTGTTCCCGCTTTCCGCCTTCGATCCGAACGTGCTGCCCCGCGATCCGGCGCGCCCAGTGGTGTTCCAGTGCGGGTCGGGCAAGCGTTCGGCGGTCGCGGTTGCGAAGTGCCAGCAGGCCGGCGTGCCGGCACATGCGCATCTGAAGGGCGGCATGATCGCCTGGAAGGCGGCGGGAATGCCGGTGGCGACGATCGATCCGGCAACCGGCGATCCGGCAACCGGCGCCGCGGTCGATCGGCGCTGAACGCGGAGCGGACCGATGGCACGCTGGGCGCGCTGGCTTTGGATGACGCGTCGGCGGTGGATCGGTCCCATGCTCCCCGCGTTGTGGCTGCTGGCCGCCGCCCCGGCCGCGCGGGCCGCCCTGCCTGCGACCTTCACGGTCGTCGCGCGCATGGTTCCAGATGAGAAAGCCGTCTTCGCCACGGTGGAAAGCCGCAATGTGGTGCCCGCGCGCAGCCGCATCGGCGGCACCGTTACCGCGCTATCAGTGCAGGACGGCGACCAGGTCGCCGCCGGGCAGACGATCGCCACCGTGCATGACGAGAAGCTGCAATTGCAGCTCCGTTCGCTCGACGCCGAGATCGCCGGCCTGCGTTCCAGCCTGGCGCAGGCGGAGATCGACCTGTCGCGCGCGAATGCGCTGGCGCACAGCGGGGCGGTGTCGCGCGAGCAGCTCGACCGTGCGCGCACCGCGGTGCAGGTGGCGACCAGCGCGCTCGATGCCCGCATCGCGCAGCGCGCCGTGACCGCACAGCAGCAGGCGGAAGGCGCGGTGCTGGCGCCGATCGCCGGGCGGGTGCTGACCGTGCCGGTGACCGACGGCTCGGTGGTGCTGCCGGGCGATCCGGTCGCCACCGTCGCCGAGCAGGATTTCGTGCTGCGGTTGCTGGTGCCCGAACGCCACGCGCTGGACCTGAAAGCGGGCGCCACCGTGCGGCTGGACGGCCAGGAGTTGGGCGAGACCGGCCCCGCCTTCGGCACCGTGACCCTGGTGTATCCCACGATCGTCGGCGGCCAGGTGCGCGCGGACGCAACCGCGCCCGGGATCGGCACCTATTTCGTGGGCGAGCGCATCCGCGTCTGGGTCCCGGCCGGCCAGCGGCAGGCGATCGTCGTTCCCGCCGGCTTCGTCTTCACCCGGTTCGGGCAGGACTATGTGCGGGTACAGCAAAAGGACGGGACGGTGAACGATGTCCCGGTGCAGCGCGGGCTGCCTCTCCCCACGCCTGCCATGCCCGACGGGCTGCAGGTCCTGGCGGGCCTCGATCCCGGCGAAATCCTGGTCCGGCCATGAAGCTCGGCATTTCCGGCCGGTTGACGCGGGCGTTCATCCGCTCCCCGCTCACGCCGCTGTTCCTGCTCGCGATCCTGGCCGCCGGGCTGGTCGCGGCGCTCACCATCCCGCGCGACGAGGAACCGCAGATCCACGTGCCGATGGTCGACGTGATGGTGCAGGCCAACGGCCTCAAGGCGGCCGACGCGGCCGAGCTCGTCACCAAACCGCTGGAAACCATCCTGAAAGCGATCCCCGGCGTCGAGCACATCTACAGCGAGACGGAAGACGACCAGGTGATGGTGACCGCCCGCTTCGTGGTGGGCACCAACGAGGACGCGGCGGTGCTGCGGGTCAACGACAAGATCCGCGCCAACATGGATCGCATCCCGGTCGGCATCCCACCGCCGCTGATCGTCGGGCGGGGGATCGACGACGTCGCCATCCTGGCACTGACCCTGACGCCGAAACCCGATGCGGCGCGGCACTGGAACGAAGGCGACCTGTCGCAGCTCGCCACCAAGCTGCAGGACCAGCTCATCAAGGTGCCGAACGTCGGGCTGAGCTATATCTCCGGTGACGATCCGATACAGATCCGGGTCGAGCCGGAGCCCGACAAGCTGCTGCTCTACGGCGTGACGCTGCAGCAGCTCGCATCCCGCGTTGCCGACGCCAACCGCAGCTTCGTCGCCGGGTCGGTATTCGATCAGGGCGGGCTGCGCGGCGTCGCGGCGGGGCAGACCCTGTTCGGCGTGCCGGACATTGGCCTGCTGCTGCTCACCACCCGCGACGGGCGGCCGGTCTATGTGCGCGACGTGGCGCAGGTCGTGGTCGGCCCGGCGCCGACGCAGAGCGATGTGTTCGATATCGCCCGCGATGCGAAGGGCACCTGGCACACGACGCCGGCGGTGACCGTGGCGCTGGCCAAGCGCGCCGGCAGCAACGCGGTGGTGGTCGCCGCCGATGTGCTGGCGCGGGTGAAGACGTTGGAAGGCAGCCTGATCCCGCCCGACGTTTCGGTGCAGGTCACCCGCGACTACGGCCGCACCGCCGACGAGAAAGCGAACGAGCTGCTGTTCCACCTGGCGCTGGCGACGGTCTCGATCGTGGTGCTGATCGCGCTCGCGGTGGGCTGGCGGGAGGCGGTGGTGACCCTGGTGGTGATCCCGACCACCATCCTGGCCACGCTGTTCGCCTCCGAGTTGATGGGTTACTCCATCAATCGCGTCTCGCTGTTCGCGCTGATCTTCGCCATCGGCATCCTGGTCGACGATGCGATCGTGGTGGTGGAGAACATCGCCCGGCACTGGGCGATGCCCCAGGGGCCCTTGGGCGCGAAGTCCCGCCGGCGGGCGGCGATCGAGGCGGTGGCGGAAGTGGGCAATCCCACGGTGGTCGCCACCCTGACGGTGATCACCGCCCTGCTGCCGATGCTGTTCGTTTCGGGACTGATGGGGCCGTACATGGCGCCCATTCCGGCCAATGCCTCGGCGGCGATGCTGTTCTCCTTCTTCGTTGCCATGGTGGTGGCGCCCTGGCTCATGTGCAAGCTGGCCGGCAAGGAGGCATTCGGGGGCGAGACGGAGGATGTCGAGTTCCTGGAGCTCACCACCCCGGCGCTCGAGCATGAGGCGGAAGGCGCGGCGGCGCACCCGGACCGGCTGGGACGGCTCTACCGCGCGGTGGCGGGTCCGCTGCTGGCCACGCGGCAGCGAGCATTGGTGTTCCTGATCCTGGTCGGGCTCGCCACCGTCGCAGTCTGCGTGCTGTTCTATACCGAGAACGTCACCGTCAAGTTGTTGCCGTTCGATAACAAGTCCTCGCTGAACGTGCTGCTCGACCTGCCGGCCGGGGCGAGCATGCAGCAGACCGAGCAGACCCTGTTCGCCGCCGCGCGCATCACCCGGCAGATGCAAGAGGTGCGCGGGATGCAGGTCTATGCCGGCACGCCGCAGCCGTTCGATTTCAACGGCCTGGTGCGGCACTACTACCTGCGCACCCAGCCCTGGCAGGGCGATCTGCATGTGCTGCTGAGCCCGAAAGGCGATCGCTCGCGCCAAAGCCACGCGATCGCGACCGCGCTGCGGTTGCGCCTGCTCAAGGAGCTGAAGCTGCCGCCAGGGGCGGTGCTCAAGGTGGTGGAGGCACCGCCGGGGCCACCGGTGCTCGCCACCCTGCTCGCCGAGATCTACGGGCCGAACGAGGCGACCCGGCTCGCGGTGGCGGAGGAGGTGAAGAAACTGTTCCGCAAGGTGCCCTACATCGTCGATGTGGACGATTCCTGGGGCCACCGGCAGAAGCGGCTGCGCATCTCGATCGACCAGGACCGCCTGGAGTTCTTCGGTGTGCGCCAGTCCGATGTGTACGACACGATCCAGGACCTGTTCGGTGGCGTGAAGGTCGGCTACTCGTACCGCGGCGAGGACCACCTGCCGATCGAGATCGTGGTGGGCCTACCGAACCGCGCGCTCGACTGGAACCAGCAACTGGCGGACACGCCGGTGCCCGCGGATACCGTGCCGGGCAGCAAGTCGGTGGTGGAGCTGGGCGAGGTGGTGCACGTCACCCGCACCCTGGGCTCGCGCGTGCTGTTCCGCCGCGATGGGCATTTCGCCGACATGGTGACGGGCGAACTCGCCGGGGAATTCGAGGCGCCGATCTACGGCATGCTCGCGGTCGACAAGCTGGTGCGTGACCACGACTGGGGCAAGCTGCCACGGCCGACGATCCGCTTCCGCGGCCAGCCGACCAACGAGGCGACCTCGTCCTTGCTGTGGGACGGGGAGTGGGAGATCACCTACGTCACGTTCCGCGACATGGGCGGGGCATTCATGATCGCGATCCTGGGCATCTACATCCTGGTCGTGGCGCAGTTCGGCAGCTTCAAGGTGCCGCTGATGATCCTGACGCCGATCCCGCTCACCCTGATCGGCATCGTGCCGGGGCACTGGTTGCTCGGTGCGCCGTTCACCGCCACGTCGATGATCGGGTTCATCGCGCTGGCCGGGATCATCGTGCGCAACTCGATCCTGCTGGTGGATTTCATCCGCCACGGGGCGCGGCCGGGGCTGACGTTGCGGGAGGTGCTGCTGGAGGCGGGTGCGATCCGGTTCCGGCCGATCCTGCTGACGGCGCTGTCGGCGATGATCGGGGCCGCGACAATTCTGCTCGATCCGATCTTCCAGGGGCTGGCGATTTCGTTGTTGTTCGGGCTGCTGTCGTCGACCTTGCTGACGGTGCTGGTGATCCCGGCGATCTATGTGGTGCTACGGGATGCCGACCGGGTGGTGGGATAGGGCCGCGCCCCGCATCACCCCTTGATACAGATGACCGGCGCGAGCAGCGCCACCTTGCGGGCGAGGCCGGCGGCGCGCGCTGCCTCCACCACCGCGCCAATATCCTTGTAGGCGCCGGGCGCTTCCTCGGCGACGCCCCGCGACGAGTGGCTGCGGATGATGATGCCGGCGGCGGCCAGATCGTCCACCACCTGCCGGCCGTGCCAGCGCCGCGCCGCCTGGTGTCGGCTCATCTGCCGCCCGGCGCCGTGGCAGGCGGAGGCGAAGGCGAGCCCCGCCGCCGCCGCGCCCACCATGATCGCCGAGTGGGTCCCCATGCTGCCGCCAATGAACACCGGCTGCCCCACGCCCCGCAGCACCGGCGGCAGTTCTTCCCGCCCGGGACCGAAGGCACGCGTGGCCCCCTTGCGATGCACGAACAGGTTCCGCGTGCGTCCGTCGAGCCGATGCGCTTCCTCCTTGCAGGTGTTGTGCGACACATCGAACAGCAGGTCGAGCGTGCGCCCCGGGAAGTAATGTGCGAACACGCGGCGGGTGAGATGGGTGATGATCTCCCGGTTGGCGAGTGCGCAGTTGATGCCCGCGCGCATCGCGCCAAGGTAGCGCGCGCCGAGCTCGGAGCGGATCGGCGCGCAGGCGAGATCAAGGTCCGGAACGGCGATGCCGAAGCCCGGCATCGCGATCGCCATCTCCCGCTGGTAGTCGGTCGCGATCTGGTGGCCGAGGCCGCGCGAGCCGCAATGGATGCTCACCACGATCTCGCCCAGGCGCAGGCCGAAAGAAGTCGCCACCGCCGGATCGGCGATCTCCACCACCTCCTGCACTTCCAGGTAGTGATTGCCGGAACCGAGCGTGCCCATCTCCTCGCGCTGACGGGTTTTGGCGCGCTCCGACACGGCGGCGGGCTCCGCGCCGCCGACGGCGCCGCCTTCCTCGATCCGTTCCAGATCGGCTTCGCTGCCGTGGCCGCGTTCCACTGCCCAGCGCGCGCCGCCGCTCAGCATCGCGTCCATCTCTAGCGGATCGAGCGCGAGCTTCCCGCGGCTGCCGACGCCGGCCGGAATCTGGCGGAACAGGCTGTCGGCCAGCCCCAGCTTCAGCGGTTCGATGTCAGCGCGTGCGATCCCGGTCAACAAGGTGCGGACACCGCAGGAAATGTCGAAGCCGACGCCGCCGGCACAGACGACACCGCCCGCATCGGCATCGAACGCGGCAACGCCGCCGATCGGAAACCCGTAGCCCCAGTGCGCATCGGGCAGCGCATAGGCGGCCTGCACGATGCCCGGCAAGCAGGCGACGTTGCGGATCTGCTCGGCCACCTTGTCGTCCATGGCCTCGATCAGCGGCGCGTCGGCGAAGATCACCGCCGGGACGTGCATGCCGCCGACCGGATCGAGCCGCCATTCGTGCGGCGAGACGCTGCTCCATTGGCTTCGGTCCATCCGCGTCCTCCGATCACACGTCCACGATGCACTCGGCGACCCAGGCACCGTCGGGGCGCCGCTCGACCTTGAGGCCGCTCAGGGTGGCGCCCTTGGGTTCCGACGCCGCCGCGTGGCGGGTCGGATCGAACGCCTCCCCCCAGGCGATGGCGTGCAGCCGGTGCGCCTGCGACGACACCTCGAACCGGCGGAATACCATCCGGCGCACTTCCATCTCGTAGATCACCGCGTTCAGCCAGTCGCAGAACAGCAACCGGTCGTCGGGGGCCGCGCAGTCGATCCCGACCGCCTCGCGCGGGGCCACCGTCTGCGGGTCCACGACGGCGCCGGCCAGCGCGAGGGCCGCCTGGGCGAACGCCTCGTCCCGGGTGCGACCCAGGCCGCGGACCCCGATGTCGGCCCCGTGCGGGAACAGCACCGCGCCTGCCGGGTTCACCGGCCCCGCCCTCCGGCGCCCGGGACCGCGGCGCTCACTCGGGCCCGTCCACCCAGCGGATTTCGGGCGGGCGTCGCCCCGGCGCGGCCGGCACGACGGCGGGCACGCCGAGCACGATCGGCAGGATCGGCGTACAGGCGTCGGGAATGCCGAGCAGTGCCCTGCCCTCCGGCTGGCTCAGCCAGGGCCGCGCCAAGCCGATGCAGCAGGTGCCGAGGCCGGCCGCATGCGCGGCCAGCATCAGGGTCTGCGCGGCGAGCGCACAGTCCTCCGCTGCCTGCTGATGGGGCGAGGTAGCGCAGGTCACGATCAACACCGGCGCCTGATAGAGGATGTCGAAGTCGGGCTCGCGCAACATCTCGCGGAACTGGAACAGCGGCGAACCCGGCTGGGTCGTGGCGAGCAGATACGCCTTTGCCGCCGCGCCGATCCGCAACAGGGTCTCGCGTCGGCGCACGACGGCGAACAGCCACGGCTGCAGGTTGATCGCGCTCGGCGCCTCGGCCGCGAGTGCGAGCAGGGCGCGCACCTGCACTGCCGGGACCGGCGTCTCGGTGAAGGCGCGGATAGCGCGCCGGTGGCGGATCGCTTCGGTGACATCCATGACGCCGTCCTCCGAGTCCCGTGGCGGAACTTGGGCACAGGTTACGCGCATGCCCGACGCAGGGTCTTGATGTACGTCAATTCGGGGTCGCCGTTTCCGGCCCTGGCCGCGGTCGTGCCGGCCGGCATCGCCGCGGATCACATCGGCGCCACCGCCGGGCGGGCGGCGCTCGCAAGCGCCTGGCAGTCCGCCTCCCGCCCGCGGACCACGCGGCTGCCCCGGTTGGGTCCCTGCGTCTCGGTCACGATGGTCCGCCGCCCCTCGGGTCGGGCGTCATGGTGGAAATATACCACCACCCAATCCCGAGCGCGCCCCAGCCGATGCGCAAGTTCGGTGTTGGAGAACAGCGCGGTGAAATGCCACGGGTCGCGGACCGTATGCAGCACTGGCAGCCACGCCTCGTCGCCCGGGTTGAAGCGCTTCGGCGCAATCCGCCGCAGCGCGCCGCGCGCCGCCTTGTCGCGATACTCCCGATCGACCTCCAGCAGCAGTGCGACATCGGGTTCCTCCGCCGGCCGCAGCGGCGGCGGCCGGACTCGGGCGAGCAGCCCGGCGAGCGCGCCACGGACGATCGCCGCGCGCCGCGCACCGAAACCGGGAACCTGTTCCAGCCGCCCATCATGCGCCGCCTGTTCCAGCGCTTCGAGCGAGTCGAGATGGAGCGTTTCGTGGATGTGCCGCGCCAGCGCCGGGCCGATGCCGGGGACGCAGCCGAACAGCGTCACCGGATCGCTTGCGCCTTTCAGGCGGTCGAGGAACCCCCAACGTCCGGTCGAAAGCTTTTCGGCAATCGCGCCAGCGATCGCGGGGCCGACGCCGGGGATCGCTTCCAGCGCCGCATGTCCGCCGAACTCGGCCAGGCCGCGCAGGTCCTGGTCCAGTTGCGCGATCACCTGCGCGGCGCGGCGATAGGCGTTCACCCGGAACGGATTGGCCGCCTGTGCGACCAGCAGGCTGGCGGCCTGACGCAGCCGCTCGGCGATCCACTGATTGTCGGGCATTGCGCCCTCGCCGCCCCGCGCGGGCCGCGCCGGTTGCTGTTCCGGCGGGCCAGAAGGGGCGAGCGGCGCGGAGGACTCGCTCATCCGCAGGGGGCGCCTTGTTACGGCGCCTCGCCCGGCAGGGTGGCCGCGCCGAGCGCGTAGAGGCCCTTGCGCAGCACATCGTGCAGATCGGGATCGGCGAGCAGGTTTTCGGCCAGCGCGTCGTCCGCCAGCGCGGCGGCCTCGGTCAAGGCCGCGTCGGTACCGAGGATCGCGACCCGGCCGCGGCCAATCTCCGCGGTGACCCAGAGCTTGGTGCGAATGTCGCGCGGCAGGGCGGCGATCGCCGCGCGCAGAGCGACGAATTCGGGTTCCCCCGCCGCGAGCTGGTCCGGGCCGAGGCTGGCGGCGGGGTTGTGTTCGCCGCGCGCCGGGCGGAGCTCGCCGAGGTCGGCTTCCGGGACCTTGTCCAGCAGGCGGTCGCGGACCTTGCGCAGATCGGCGGCGAGGTCGGCGATGCGTCGTGCTTCCAGCACGTCCAACTCGTGCAACATGCGATGCCTTCCGAATGCTGGCGGGCGGCGATGGTGCCGGTCCCGCCCGCCGCCACGGCGCGGGCATGCGGGCGTTCCGGGCCGAGCTCATAACCGCGGGCACGGTGCGTGTGCATTGACTTGGGTCAAGTTGCGCCACGGAAGCGGGCGACCGGCCGCGCTTGACGAGCCCGCCCCACACTGCTGCTGTGCCGCAACGCGAGCACAGCGACGGACACGCCATGACCCGCATTCCCGATCTTTCCCCCGACACCATGACCCTGGAGCAGCACCGGGTGCATGACATGATCGTCTCTGGCCCGCGCGGGGTGGTGCAGGGCCCGCTGCGAGTCTGGCTGCACAGTCCGGCCCTGGCGGAACGGGCGCAGGCGCTGGGGGCATTCTGCCGCAACGGTTCCTCACTGCCCCCGCGTCTGTCGGAACTCGCGATCATCATCACCGGCGCCCACTGGCGCGCCGGGTTCGAATGGCACGTGCATGCGCCGATCGCGGTCAAGGCCGGGCTCGACCCGGCAGCGGTGGAGGCGATCCGCGCCGGTGGCAAACCGGGTTTCGCCCGCGAGGACGAGGCGGCCGTGCACGCATTCGCCAGCGAATTGCTGCGCAGCGGCACGGTGGGCGAAGCGACGTTCGCGCGCGCCCGCGCCGCGCTGGGACCGATCGGGGTGGTCGATCTGGTGGCGGTGCTCGGCTATTACGGCTTCATCTCGATGACCATCAACGCCTTCGCCGTGCCGCTGCCTGACGGCGCGACGGATCCATTCGCGGCCTGATCCACCCTCCCCCGTCCCGTGCGGACGGGGGAGCTCCAGGTTCACCCGGCGCAGAGCGCCAGCACCGCACCGACGTCCGGTTCCGTCTCCAGCGCCGCCAGGCGTCCGGCCAGGATGCCGGCGCGCGCCACCCCCAGCACCGGTTCGGCCAGCGCGCGGAACTTCGCGTCCAGCCGCCGCCCCTGATCGGCCAGGTCGACCGCCGGCACCCCGGAATCATGCCGCGCTGTCAGGATCGTGCCGTCGGTCAAGGTCAACTCCAGATCGGCCAAGGTATGCGGCCGGTCGGGACGGAAATCGAATTCCACCTTGTCGCGCAGCGCAACCAGCCGGGGATCGGCGGCGGTCGCCTCCGAATAGCTCGCCAGCGCTCCCGTCTCGACCCCTGCCAGCGCCATCGCCGTGGTCAGGCGCAGGCTGAACTTCGCTTCCAACCCGGTGTGGGGGCTGGGGATGTTGCACACCCGGTCGCACGCCTCCGACAGCGTGAGGCGCACCGCAGCGATCCGCTCCGGGGCGACGCCCGGACGGGCGCGCAGGGACCGGGCGGCCTCGATCGGCGCGTGCGTCAGGTAACAGGCGGCATGGTATTTGAACAAATTGGCAAGGATATGGAATCCGCCAGGCGCTGTCTCCCCCGCTCGCTCCGGGTGGAAATCGGGGCTGTGGGTGGCGGCGAAACCCTGCGCGCATTCGATCGCATCGGTCCGGGCGGTGAAGCCGCGCGCGGCAAGCTTTGCCGCCAGTACCCCCGTGCGCGCTGCCGCACCGGCGTGCAGCGGCTTGCAGTCGGTGCCGAACATCGATTTCAGCCCCGCCACCTGGGTCGCGGCGATGCCGATCGCGACCGCAGTGCGCTCCGCGTCCAGTCCAAGCAGGTTGGCGCAGGCCGCCGCTGCCCCCAGGCCGCCGAGGGTCGCGGTGGCGTGGAACCCCAGCCCGTCGTAATGCCCCGGCGCCATCGCCCGGCCGATCCGGCAGGCCAGCTCCGTCCCCGCTACCAGCGCCGTCAGCACCGCCGCCCCGGACGCGCCGCGCCCCTCGGCCAGCGCCAGCAGTGCCGGCAGGATGGCGACCGAGGGATGCCCGGGCATTCCCATGTTCACATCGTCGAAATCGAGCGCATGGCCGGCAGCGCCGTTGGCGAGCGCCGCGGCGGTGGCGGGCAGCCGGGCGCCCCGGCCGACCACGCCGGCTTGCGGCGCGCCCCCCGCTTCGGCCAGTTCGGCAAACAGGATGTCGGACAGCGGCTCGCCAGCGCCGGCGAGCGTGCAACCGATTGTGTCCATCGCCGCCTGGCAGGCGACGGTGCGGGCCGGGGCCGGCACGTCGTCCCAGCGCAACGCCGCCGCCGCGCCCGCCAGCCGCCGGGTCAGACCCGGGGCGTTGCTCCGGGCGTCGATCTCCGTCATCACGTTCATCGCGGTTCCTCCCGTTGCTCCCGCCGGCCCCGCTATTCGCCGCGGAACCGGGGCGTGCGCTTCTCGTTGAAGGCCAGGATGCCCTCGCGCCGGTCCGCGGTCGGCACCATGCGGTTATACGCCTCGATCTCGAACGCCATGCCGCTGGCCAGGTCCATGTTCAGCCCGGTGTTCACCGACTGCTTGATCTGGCGCACCGAAATCGGCGCGTTGGCGCAGATCCGTGCCGCGGTGGCGAGCGTGTCGGCGAGCAGAGTCTCGGCCGGGCAGATGCGGTTGACCATGCCCCATTCCAGCGCTTCGGCCACCGTGAACGGCGCGCCGGTCAGCATGATCTCCTTCGCTCGCCGTGCGCCCACAGCCCGCGGCAGGCTCTGCGTGCCGCCGGCGCCGGGCATGATCCCGAGCGTCACTTCCGTCAGCGCGAAACGCGCATGCGGCGCGGCGTAGATGAAATCTGCGCAGAGCGCGATCTCCAGGCCGCCCGCATAGGCAGCCCCGTTTACCGCGGCGATCAGCGGCACCGGGCAGGCGAGCAGGGCACGGATCGCCCGCTCGAAGATCAGGTGCTGATCCTGCCACTGCCGGTCGGTCATCCCGTTGCGCTCCTTCAGATCACCGCCGGCGCAGAACGCACGGGTGCCGGCGCCGGTGAGCACGACGCAGCGCTGCGCCGCGGGATCGGCGGCAATGGCGTCGAACAGCGCCAGCAGGTCGCGGCCGAGCTGGGTGTTCATCGCGTTCGCCGCCTCGGGGCGGTGCAATGTGACCAGCAGGGTGTGTTCCTGCGGCGTCTCGGTGCGGAGGGTCTCGAAGGTCTGCGGCATAAAAAGGGACCCGGCAGTGGAAGAAGGGCCAAAGTCTACGGCAGACTGCCGCCGCCTGTCACATCGGGGCGATCGAATCGGGTGATTCGATCCGATTCGCAGTTGACAGACGCATGACAGTGACTACCGTCAAAAGTGGGAGCAGCCGCAACGCGAGGGCGAGTCGGTCGAAGCGGACCGCCGCCAGCAAACGGAGCGAGAAGGTGAAGGGGCATCTGACCACCACGGCGCTGGCGGGACTGACGATCGCGCTGCTCGGCGCGATCGCGATCCTGCAACTGACCGTTCATGATCCGGACCATGTGTTGCTGACTGCGGTAGCCAGTTGGGGACTGCTATCGCTGCCGGTGGGTCTGCTGGTCGGACATTGTGC
Source organism: uncultured Pseudomonadota bacterium (assembly GCA_963832525.1). GTDB lineage: Bacteria > Pseudomonadota > Alphaproteobacteria > Acetobacterales > Acetobacteraceae > JAJZVS01. Next base: position 1,279,326 of record CAWHUC010000004.1, on the reverse strand, counting down.
ACTGGGCAGTGGCAGCGGAGCGGGCGAGGAAGACTAGGCAGGCCGGGCAGGATCGCCCGCCGCTCCTCCTGCCTGCGCAGGCCCGCGCCGCTCAGCGCGTGGGACGCGGCGGGTTCTGGCTGTAGTCGTAGAACCCGCGGCCGGTCTTGCGTCCCAGCCAGCCGGCTTCCACGTATTTCACCAGCAGCGGGCAGGGCCGGTATTTGCTGTCCGACAGCCCCTCATACAGCACCTGCATGATCGACAGGCAGGTATCCAGGCCAATGAAATCCGCCAGTTCCAGCGGCCCCATCGGGTGGTTGGCGCCGAGCCGCAGCGACGTATCGATCGCGCTCACGGAACCCACCCCCTCGTAGAGAGCATAGACCGCCTCGTTGATCATCGGCACCAGGATGCGGTTGACGATGAAGGCAGGGAAATCCTCGGCGACCGCGGTGGTCTTGCCGAGCTTGCGGGCCAGCGCATCGACCGCCTGGAAGGTCGGTTCGTCGGTGGCGATGCCGCGGATGATCTCGACCAGTTTCATCACCGGCACCGGGTTCATGAAATGCATGCCGATGAATTTCTCGGGCCGGTCGGTGGTGGCGCCCAGGCGGGTGATCGAGATGGAGGAGGTGTTCGACGCCAGCAGGCAGGACGGCTTCAGATGCGGCACCAGGGTCTTGAAGATCGCCCGCTTGATGTCCTCCTTCTCCGTCGCCGCCTCGATCACGAGGTCCGCGGCGGCGAAGGACGCGTAGTCGGTGCTGGTGCTGATCCGGCCGAGTGCGGCATCCTTGTCCTCGGCGGTGATCAGCTTGCGGTTCACCTGCCGTTCCATGTTGCGCGCCATGACCGACATCGCCTTGTCCAGCGCCTCGGCCTTCACGTCCAGCATGGTGACCGGGAGCCCGGCCAGCGCCGCGACATGGGCGATGCCGTTGCCCATCTGCCCGGCGCCGATGACGCCGAGCCGCGCGATCTCCGGCGCCGCGGCGAGCAGCGGAGCTGCCGCCGGCGCCGTCGTGACTTCGACATTCATTCAGGAGCGCTCCAGTTCCGCCGCCAGGTCCGGCAGCGCGGTGAAGAGATCGGCCACCAGACCATAATCGGCGACCTGGAAAATAGGCGCTTCCTCGTCCTTGTTGATCGCCACGATCACCTTGCTGTCCTTCATCCCGGCCAGGTGCTGGATGGCACCGGAGATGCCGACGGCGATGTAGAGCTCGGGGGCGACGATCTTGCCGGTCTGTCCCACCTGGTAGTCGTTGGGAACAAAACCGGAATCGACTGCTGCGCGGGAGGCGCCGACAGCAGCCCCCAGCGCGTCGGCGATCGGTTCCAGCAGCTTGAAATTATCGCCGCTCTGCATCCCGCGCCCACCGGAGATCACCACCCTTGCGGCGGTCAGTTCGGGCCGCTCGCTCTTGGACAGATCGGCGGAAACGAAACGCGATACCCCCGGATCGGCGACGTCCACCGCCGGCTCGATCGCCGCCGAACCGCCCTCGGCCGGCGCTGGGTCGAAGCTGGAGGCACGCACGGTGACGACTTTCTTCGTATCCGACGATTTCACCGTCGCCAACGCGTTGCCGGCATAGATCGGACGCACAAAGGTGTCGGCATCGACCACGCCGGCGATGTCGCTGATCGGCTGTACATCCAGCAGCGCCGCCACGCGCGGCATCACGTTCTTGCCCACCGCTGTCGCCGCGGCGAAGAGATGCGTATAGCCGGGCGCCAGCGCCACCAGCAGCGCGGCCAGCGGCTCGGCCAGGATATGCGCGAAGGTTGCGGAATCGGCCACCAGCACTTTCGACAGCCCAGGCAGCTTCGCCGCCGCCTCGGCCGCGGCGCCGATGCCGCTGCCGACGATCAGGCCGTGCGCCTCACCGAGCTTCGCCGCAGCCGCCAGCGCGCTGCGCGACGGCTGCTTGATGCCGGCCTGGTCGTGTTCCAGCAGAACGAGAGTCGTCATCTGTCGTCGTCCCCCAAGGGCTCGGATTACGTGGGCTCGGATTACGTGCGGGCTCAGATCACTTTGGCTTCGGTGCGCAGCTTCGCCACCAGTTCGGCGACCGAGCCGACCTTCACCCCGGCCTTGCGCTTCGCCGGCTCCGCCACCGACATCACGGTCAGCCGCGGCGTGGGATCGACGCCGAGGTCCGCCGGCTTCATTGTCGCGATCGGCTTCTTGCGCGCCTTCATGATGTTGGGCAGCGAGGCATAGCGCGGCTCGTTCAGCCGCAGGTCGGTGGTGACGACCGCCGGCAGCTTCAGCGCCACCGTCTCCAGCCCGCCGTCCACCTCGCGGGTGACGGTGACCGTCTCGCCCTCGATCGCGACCTTGCTGGCGAACGTGCCTTGCGGCCAGCCGAGCAGGGCGGCCAGCATCTGGCCGGTCGCGTTCATGTCGTCGTCGATCGCCTGCTTGCCGAGGATCACGAGCCCCGGTTGCTCCTGCGCCGACGAGCGCCTGCAGCAGCTTGGCCACCGCCAGCGGCTGCAGCTCGACGTCGGTTTCCACCAGGATGCCGCGGTCGGCGCCCATGGCGAGCGCGGTGCGCAAGGTCTCGGCGCACTGGGGGACGCCGAGCGACACCGCCATGATCTCGGTCGCCACGCCCTTTTCCCTCAGGCGGATCGCCTCTTCGACCGCGATCTCGTCGAACGGGTTCATCGACATCTTCACCTCGGCGGTCTCGACGCCGGTGCCGTCGGTCTTCACTCGCACCTTGACATTGTAGTCGACCACCCGCTTGACGGGGACCAGTATCTTCATGGGGAACCGTGTCGATTGGAGGGAACGGGCGCAAACCGGTGACGCCGCCGCGGCGGCGTGTTCGCACCTGCAATAGAGCGCCGGACCATAGGCAAGGCCAGCCTTGGGTGTCAAACCCGCCTACCCGCGGGTACCGGCCCCGATGCCGAGGCCACACGCAGCCATGCGGCCCGCGCGCCTGCTGGTGTGCCGATCCTGACGCATGTCGCCGTCGTCGGCGGTCAGGATTGGCACACCAGCTCATTATTTTCAGTGGCCCGCTGATCCCTTACCTTCGCTGCGAAGGGCAGCGAAGGTAAGGGGCAGGACACTAGGCCGCGACCGGGACCGGTTCGGCGGCGACGAACGGCTCCCACGCGCTGCGATCGGCGAGCAGCGCGCGCAGCAGCGCATTGTTCAGCGCGTGGCCAGAGCGATGGGCGACGAAGCGGCCGGCGATCGGCGCGATCCGGCCAGCGCCAGGTCGCCGACCGCGTCCAGCAGCTTGTGGCGGACGAATTCGCCGGTCCATGCGCAGCCCGCCCGGGTTCAGCACGCGGTCGCCGTCGACCACCACCGCGTTGTCCAGGCTGCCGCCGCGGGCGAGGCCGGCGGCGCGCAAGCCGGTCGATTCCTCGGCCAGGCGCGAAGGTGCGCGCGCGGGCCAGCTCGCGGCGGAAACTCTCGGGCGTGAGGCGCAGCGCCAGCGCCTGCCGCCCGATCGCCGCGGCGGCGAAATCGATCGACAGCGCCATGTCGAGCGCGAAGCCGCCCCGCCCGTGTGCCGCACCCGTCGGGCGCAGTTCGGCGAAGCCGTCGCCGTCGGCAACGCGCACCGGCCGGCAGACCTCGATTGTCTCCCGCGGCAGGTCCTGTTCGACGGTGCCGGCACAGTCGATCAGGAACACGAAATGCGCCGCCGAACCGTCCAGGATCGGCAGTTCCGGTCCATCCACCTCGACCAGCGCGTTGTCGATGCCCATCCCGGCGAGCGCGGCCATCAGGTGCTCGACGGTGCCGACCCGGACCTCAGGTGCCTGCGGCAGCGCCAGGGTGGTGGCGAGCCGTGCGTCCGCCACGTGGTCGAACCGGGCCGGGACATCGCGGCCGAGGTCGGTGCGCCGGAAGACGATGCCGTGGCCCGCTGGCGCCGGGTGCAGGGTCAGCGATACCCGCTTCCCGGAATGCAGCCCAGTGCCCACGCAACCGATCGGCGCTTTCAGCGTGTGCTGCCGGGCCGGGGCCAGAAGCGCGGGAAGGTCGGGCGGCAATCCGTCCATGAGCTGCATGGTCCTTGTAACGCCGATCGCTGCGCCGCAATAAGAAACGGGCGGTCCCTAAGTAGGGGACCGCCCGGGCCTTGTGCCAGTCACTCTTTATTTCTCAGTGTTTCTCAATAACACGTTGAGATCATGCGGTTATTCCGTGCCGCCTGCTGCCTCCTCGTTACGACTGCTGGCGCCGGAGGAAGGTCGGAATCTCAAGCCCCATCTCCTCCCCCGCCACCGGACGAACCGAGGCGCGCACCGGCTCCGGCCGCGGCTCATGCGGCAGAGAGCCGCGGGCTGGGGCCAGCGCGGGATCCTGCCGCGGCGCCGCACCGGGCTCGGCCGGCGCCGCCACCGGGGCGCCCGGCACGCGGCGACGGAAGACGCCGGTGACGGTCCCGAACAGGCTGGAACGGCCCGGCTCGCCGGCCGGCGTCGGCTCCGGCGTTCGCGGCGCGGCGAACAGGCCGGGGCGCGGACGCGGCGCATGGCCGGCAAAACCGCCGCGCGCGGGTGCCGGTTCGCCGCCGTGCATGGCGGCCTCGCCTTCCGCCCCCGGGAAGCCGCCCTGCGGCGGGGCGGACGGACGCAGCGCAACGGCCGCCGCGCCGGCCCCCATGCCGGAGGCCTCCGACGCATGCGGATGCAGCGGACGGGTCGGGTAGGCGCCGGCCTGCTGCGCGCCGGGGATGAAGCCGCCTTGCTGCGACGGCGCGGACATCGGCGTCATCCCAGCTCCCATCGGGCCAGCTCCCATCGGACCTGCCGCCGCCGTCGCGACGGCCGGTTGGTCGTGCGGGCCCTCCGCCATCGCGCCGCCGCCGCCGACCGCCACCAGCCGCGGGCGCTGCTGCTCGATCCGCATCGGCGTGTCGATGCCGGTGGCGACCACCGAGACGCGGATCCGGCCGGTCAAGCTCTCGTCGATCGCCGAGCCGAAGATGATGTTGGCCTCCTCGTCCACTTCCTCGCGGATGCGGTTGGCGGCCTGGTCGACCTCGAACAGCGTCATGTCGTCGCCGCCGGTGATGTTGATCAGCAGGCCGCGCGCGCCGGACATCGAGGTGTCCTCCAGCAGCGGGTTGTTGATCGCCGCCTCGGCGGCGCGGATGGCGCGGTTCTCGCCGTCGGCCTCGCCGGTGCCCATCATCGCCTTGCCCATCTCCGCCATCACGGTGCGGATGTCGGCGAAGTCGAGGTTGACCAGGCCGGGCGCCATCATCAGGTCGGTGACGCCGCGCACGCCCATGTACAGCACCTGGTCGGCCATCTTGAAGGCTTCCTTCCAGGTGGTGCGCTCGTTCGCCATCCGGAACAGGTTCTGGTTCGGGATGACGATCAGCGTATCGACGTAGCTGCTGCAGCTCCTCGATGCCCGCTTCGGCGGCGCGCGGCGCGGCGCTTGCCCTCGAAGTCGAACGGCTTCGTCACCACGCCGACGGTCAGGATGTTGCGCTCGCGCGCCATGCGCGCGATCACCGGCGCCGCGCCGGTGCCGGTGCCGCCGCCCATGCCGGCGGTGATGAACACCATGTGCGCGCCGTCCAGGTGGCGATACAGCTCGTCCGCCGCCTCCTCGGCCGCGGCGCGCCCGATCTCGGGCTTGGCGCCGGCGCCGAGGCCCTGGGTGATGTGCGGCCCGAGCTGGATGCGCCGGTCGGCGCGGCTAGTGCATCAACTGCTGCGCGTCGGTGTTGGCCACCACGAACTCCACGCCCTGCAGATTCGCGGCGATCATGTTGTCGACCGCGTTGGTGCCGCCGCCGCCGACACCGATCACCGTGATCCGCGGCGTGAAGTCGGTGTGGATCTGTTGCGGGATGGTGAGATTGAGGGTCATGGCGACTTCTCCCTCAGGCCACTTTGTTGGTTGAACCTGCTTGTCCGCGATTCGGGGCAAGAGCGCAGTGGTATTCCTCACAGCCGGTCGCGAATAAAATCGACGACGCGGCGCAGCATGCCGGCAGGCGGCGCCGAGTTCGAGGTCGATGTCGGGCATCGCGCGCCCCGCGCCGGCCGCCCAGGCGAGCAGCCCGGCGGCGGTGGCGAAGGCCGGACCGGACGCGGCATCCGGCAGCCCGCGCAAGGCCGACGGCCGGCCCAGCCGCACCTGCTTGCCCAGCATGTGCGCCGCCATCTCGCGCACCCCGCCGAGCTGGCAGGCGCCACCCGTCAGCACCACGCGATTGCCGGCCGCACGCGTCAGACCGGAGCGTTCCAGCCGCTCCTTCACCATTTCGAAGGTCTCCTCGATGCGCGGGCGGATGATGTTCACCACCATGCTGCGCGGCACCTTGGCGATCTGGTGTTCCTCCTCGCCGACCAGCGGCACCGGCAGCAGCTCGCGTTCGTCGTCCGTGCAGCCGGCGGCGTTGCCGTACAGCGTCTTCAGCCGCTCCGCATGTGCCACCGGGGTGGACAGCAGCCGGGCGAGATCGTTGGTCACGTGCCCGCCGCCCACCGGAAGCTGCGCGGTGTGCAGCAACTGGCCCTCCGCGAACACCGCCATGCCGGTGGTGCCCCCGCCCATGTCGATCACAGTGACGCCAAGCTCGCGCTCGTCCTCCACCAGCACCGCGAGCCCGGCCGCCATCGGCGCGGAGACCACCTCGGCGATGTCGAGGTCGCAGCGCGCGACGCAGGCGCCGAGCGAGCGCAGCGCGCCGGTCGCGGCGTCGATGATGTGCAGCCGCGCAGTGAGGGTGGAACAGAACAGGCCGCGCGGATCGGCCACGCCCTCGGTCTCGTCAGCCGAGAACGTGAGCGGCAGGCGTGGATCATTTCGCGGCCGTCGCCCTCCGCCCGGGCGCGGCCCTCGGCGACCACGCGGCGGATGTCGCTCTCCTCGACTGCGCGGCCGCCGACCGGCCATTGCACGTTCAGCAGCCGGCTTTCCGGCTGACCGCAGGTGAGGTTGACGGTGACCTTGTGCAGCCTGGTGTCGGCCATATCCTCGGCCTGGCCGACGGCGGCGCGGATCGCACGCTCCGCCTCGTCCAGGTCGACGATGCCGCCGCCGCGCACGCCCTTGCCGCGGTGCCAGCCGAAGCCGAGCACGCGCAGGCGGCCGTCGGCTTCCTGACGGCCAATCAGGCAGACAACCTTGGTGCTGCCGATATCGAGCACGCCCACCGGACCGGAACGGCCCAGGCGCGGACGTGGCGGATCGTCTGCCCCGGACTCGGCGGCGGCAGCAGGCGCTGGGACATCTCGTTCAAGATACCGCTCCGCTCATAAGGGTTTCCGGGCAGGTCATGTCGGCTTCCGTGCCGGGCCCGGCTGCGGATGCGCGCCGGGCTTGCCGGCATCCGGCGTGGCATCGGCCTCGATCGGGCGCACCACCAGCAGGTTCGGCAGGCGCAGGTCGACGAAGCGCAACGGCCGGTCGAGCAGGTTGAATTTCTGGTCGAGTGCCACGAGCCGCGTGATCGCAGCCACCACGTGGCCCTCCGGCAGGCGCACGGTCAGGCCGGATTTCAACAGCAGGTTCCAGCGCCGTCCGGCGACGCGCACCGCCGCTTCCATGCGCTGCTCGATATCGGGCGCCGCATTCAGCGCGTCGATCAACCGTGCCGCCGCTTCCGGCGCACCGGGACCCACCACCAGCGGCAAGGTTCGGAAATCGGCGACGTTGCGGTTGGTGACCACGTTGCCGGCGCGGTCGATCAGGGTGAAGGTGCCGTGGTCCTGCCAGATCGCGAACGGCCGCCGCTCGATCAGCCGCACCACGATCGTGCCAGGAAGACGGCGTTCGACCGTGGCGTGATCGACCCAGGACAGACGCTCGATCCGCGCTTCCGCCGCCCCGATCGACACCGCCATGATCGGCTCGCCGATCCGCACATCGAGCGCGGCGCGCAGCACGGGTTCGGGCGTGTTGGCGCGGCCCTCGATCACGATATGGCTGACCCGCATGCCGGCCCCCGCCGCGTCCTCGGCAAGGCCGCGGCGCAACCGGTCGAGCCCACCTCCGGGTGCGGCGGAGCGCAGCAGCATCACGCCAACCAGCATCACCAGCACCGCGAAGCCGCCCCAGGCCGCCGGACGCAGCATCCAGCGTTGCCGGCGCAGCAGCAGCGGCAGCCAGCCTGGCCGGTCGCTGATCGAATTGCGCGGCCCGCGCGCCCCCTTCACCCCGCGCGGCATGTCGCCTGCTCCACCATCCAGGCACAGAGCGCGGGAAACCCGATCCCGCGATGCGCCGCCTGTTCCGGCAGCAACGACGTCGGCGTGAGGCCGGGCTGCGTGTTCACCTCCAGCAGCACCAGCCGGCCGGGTTCACCGCCGGTATCGTCGTAACGGAAATCCGCGCGACTGGCGCCGCGGCAGCCGAGCGCGCGATGTGCGGCCAGCGCCATCTCCAGCGCACGCGCATAGGTGTCCGGATGCACCCCGGCCGGCACCACGTGACGGGATCCACCGGGCGCGTATTTCGAATCGTAGTCGTAGAAACTGCCTGCCTCGGCAATGATCTCGGTCACCGCGAGCGCGGTTTCGCCCATCACGCCCACGGTCAGTTCGCGGCCGGGGATGTATTCCTCCACCAGCGCCACCGGTCCGTAGCGCCAGGCGCGCGCGATCTCGGCACGGCGGTTGTCGCCGCAGCGCACGATCTCGACGCCCACCGACGATCCTTCATTGGCCGGCTTGATGACGTAGGGCAGCGGCAGTGGATCGGCCGTGGCAAGGTCCTCGCGCCCGACCAGCCGGCCGTGCGGCACGGCGAGGCCGGCGGCGGCGAACAGGGTCTTGGCGGCGGTCTTGTCCATCGCCAGCGCCGAAGCGCGCACGCCGGAATGCGTGTAGGGAATGCCGAGCCAGTCGAGCACGCCCTGGATCGCACCGTCTTCCCCGAAGCGCCCGTGCAACGCGTTGAACACCGCATCCGGCGGCGGGCTGAGGGCCGCGAGCAGCGCGCCGAGATCGGCGCCGACGTCGATCGGCGTCACGTCGAACCCGGCCTCCCGCAAGGCGGCGATGACCTGGGTCCCGGTCGCGAGGCTGACCTCGCGTTCCGCCGAGATGCCGCCATAGAGCACCGCGACTCGCATCACTCCCCCCTTCCCTTGCGGGAGGAGGCTTCGGCCTCCTCGATGTCGGCGGCGCTCGCCCCCCTCCCACCGACCCCCTCCCGCAGGGGAAGGGGGAGCAGGCGGCCAAGGCGGCGGATTTCCCATTCCAGCGTCACGCCGGTGGCCGCATGCACGCGCCGGCGCACCTCCTCGCCCAAACCTTCCAGGTCGGCCGCAGTCGCGCCGCCGGTATTGATCAGGAAATTGCAGTGCTGCTCCGACACCACCGCGCCGCCGCGGGCCAGGCCACGGCAGCCGGCGGCGTCGATCAGCTCCCACGCCTTCTGGTCCGGCGGGTTGCGGAAAGTGGAACCGCCGGTGCGCGCACGGATCGGCTGGCTCGCCTCGCGCGCGGACCGGATCTCCGCCATCCGCGCCGCGATCGCCACCGGCGCGCCGGGCCGCGCGCGCAGCCGGGCACGCACCACCACCGCACCGTGCGGCAGGCGCGCATGGCGATAGGCGAAGGCCAGATCTCCCGCCGACAGCCGGACCAGCGCGCCGGAGCGGGTGACCACCTCGGCCCAGTCCAACACCGCCGCGATCTCCCCGCCGTAGGCACCGGCATTCATCGCCACCGCGCCGCCGATGGTGCCGGGAATGCCGCACAGGAATTCCAGCCCGGCCAGGCCGGCGCCGGCGGCATGTTCCGACACCGTCACGTCGAGCGCGGCGGCGCCGACGACCAGACCGTCCGCCTCCGCAACGACGGCCGCGAATCCGCGCGCCAGCCGCACGGTGATGCCCGGCAGTCCGCCGTCGCGGATGATGAGGTTGGAACACGCGCCCAGCACGTGCACCGGGACTTCCGGCGCCAGCGCCGCGAGGAAATTCGCGAGGTCCGCCGCATCCGCCGGGCGCACCAGGGTCTCCGCCGGGCCGCCCACACGGAACCAGGCGAACGGCGCCAGCGCCGCCGCGTGCTGCACCCGCCCGCGCAGCGGCGGCAGGACCGACGCGTCGCTGCGCGCCGCTGCCATCATGCCGCCGTCCCCGCGCGCTTGCCCGCTTGCGCCTGCAACGCCGCCAGCTCGGCCGGCAGGGTCGCGGCCCATTGGGTGATGTTGCCGGCGCCGAGGCAGACCACGAAATCGCCCGGCCTGGCGATCGCGAACACCATCTCGGCGAGCCGCCCCGGGCTAGGCAGCGGCACGACGGAGCGGTGGCCGCGGGCGCGCAGCCCCTCCACCAGTGCGTCGCGGTTGACGCCGGGGATGGGCGCTTCGCCGGCCGGGTACACGTCTGCCACGATCACCGTGCCGGCGTCGTTCATCGCCGCACAGAACTCGGGGAACAAGGATTGCAGGCGGGAGTAGCGGTGCGGCTGCACCACCGCAACCACGTCGCGGGCGCCGGCCTGGCGGGCGGCCTTCAGCACGGCGGCGATCTCCACCGGGTGATGCCCGTAATCGTCGATGATGGTGATGCCGCCCGATTCGCCGGTCTTGGTGAAACGTCGCTTCACGCCACCGAACGCGGCGAAGGCGCTGCGCAGGGTGTCGTCGTCGATCATCATTTCCACGCCGACGGCCACCGCAGCGAGCGCGTTCTGCACGTTGTGGCTACCCGGCATCGGCAGCCGGAATGGCCCCATCTTGCGCGTGCGGTTGCGGATGCGATCGGTGACGATCACGTCGAACGTGGCCCCCATGCGGTCAGCCTTCACCCGTTCCGCCCGCACATCGGCCTGCGGGCTGAACCCGTAGGTGATGACCCGCCGGTCGGCGAGGCGCGGGATCATCTGCTGCACCGCCGGGTGGTCCAGGCACAGCACCGCGAAGCCGTAGAACGGGATGTTGGCGACGAACTGGTCGTAGCCGGCGAGCATCGCCTCGTTCGTACCCCAGTGGTCCAGATGCTCGGGGTCCATGTTGGTCACCACGGCGATCACCGCGGGCAGGCGCAGGAAGCTGCCGTCGCTCTCGTCCGCCTCCACCACCATCCACTCGCCGGCGCCGAGCCGCGTGTTCGACCCGTAGGCGTTGATGATACCGCCGTTGATCACGGTGGGATCGAGCTTCGCCGCTTCCAGCACCGCGGCGATCAGGCTCGTGGTCGTGGTCTTGCCGTGCGTGCCACCGACCGCGATCGACCATTTGAGGCGCATCAGCTCGGCCAGCATCTCGGCCCGCCGCACCACCGGGATGAAGCGGGCCCGCGCCGCCGCCACTTCCGGGTTGTCGCGCTTCACCGCCGAGGACACCACCACCACCCTGGCATCGCCCAGATGCGCCGCGTCGTGGCCGATGGCGACCGCGATGCCGGCGTTGCGCAGCCGCAGGACGTTGGCTGACTCGGCGATATCGCTGCCCTGCACTTGATAGCCGAGGGTGTGCAGCACCTCGGCAATGCCGGACATGCCGATGCCGCCGATGCCGACGAAATGGATGGTGCCGATGGACAGCGGCAAGGCCCTCATGCGCGCGCTCCCCCGCCACCCGGGCCGGCATTCACGCCGACCGGTTCGCGTTTCATGATGCTTTCAACCAGGTCGGCGAGCCGCGCCGCGGCGTCGGCTCGCGCCACGCCCGCCGTCGCCGCGGCCGCGGCGGCCAGTCGGGCGGGATTGCCGAGCCAGGCAGCCAGGGTCACGGCGAGCCGCGCCGGGGTGAACGCGGCCTGTGCGATCGCTTCGACCGCGCCGGCGGCGACGAGCGCGCGCGCATTGGCGCTCTGGTGGTCGTCGATCGCCCCGGGCAACGGCACCAGGATCGCCGGCCGCCCGGCCACCGCCAGTTCCGCAACGCTGGAGGCGCCGGCACGCGATATCACCAGATGCGCCGCGGCGAGCCGGATCGCGACATCGGCGAAGAACGGCGCCAGCTCGGCATTGATCCCGACCGCAGCATAGGCCGCCTGCACACGCGCCAGGTCCTCTGCCCGACACTGCTGGACCACCGCCAGTCGGGCGCGCAGTCCCGGCGGCAGCGCGGCGAGCGCCGCCGGCACGACATCGGCGAACACTCGCGCGCCGAGCGAGCCACCGAGCACCAGCACCCGCAACGCCCCCGCGGCGTCGGGCGGCGCGTAGCCGGCGCCGGCGAGGGCTGCGATCGCCGGGCGCACCGGGTTGCCGGTCACCACCGAAGCCATGCCGGCGGGCACGAGCGCCGTATCGGGGAAGCTCAGCGCCAGCCTGCTGGCGTGGCGGGCGAGGAATCGGTTCGCCCGGCCCAGCACGGCGTTCTGCTCGTGCAACACCACCGGCGGGCGGTCGCGCAGCATCCGTGCGCCGAGCACCGGCGCTACAGACGGGTAGCCGCCGAACCCCACCACCGCCGCCGCATCGAGCCCGCCCAGGATCGCCCGTGCCCGCACGGTGCCCGCCGCCAGTGCCAGGACCGCACGGGCCGCGCGCACCGCGCCGCGCCCGGCGATGCCGGCGCCCGGCAGCACGAAGCGTTCCCGCCCCGCGAACACCGGGCTGTCCAGGGCGCGCGATCTTGCGTCGGTCATCAGCGCCACCCGCCGGCCACGCGCGACGAGTTCCGCCGCCAGCGCCTCGGCCGGGAACAGATGTCCGCCCGTGCCGCCGGAAGCGATCACCACCGGTTTCACCGCGGGCCCCCTCATGGCAACTCCCCCCGCGCTCGCCGTCGGGTCAGCGCCAGCAGCATCCCGATCCCGAGCGCCACCGCGATCACCGAGGATCCACCGTAGGAAATGAACGGCAGGGTCATTCCCTTGGTCGGGATCAGCTCCAACGAGGAGGCCATGTTGACGAACGCCTGCAGCCCGAAGCCCACCAGCAGGCCGGTGCAGGCGAGCACGGTGAACGGGTCCGGCTCATGCAGCAGGCGCAACAGGCCGCGCAGCACGATGAAGGCGAACACGCCGACGATCACGGCGCAGATCACCAGCCCGAATTCCTCGCCGGCCACCGCGAAGATGAAATCGGCATGCGCGTCAGGCAGGATGTCCTTGATCCGTCCCTCGCCGGGGCCGCGGCCCCACAGCCCGCCGTTGCCGAAGGCTTCCAGCGCCATCGTCACCTGGTAGGTGTGCGGACCGTGCGGGTGCAGGAACTCCTCCACCCGGGCGCGCACATGGGCGAACATCAGGTAGGAGCCGATCGCGCCGCCGACCATCATCAGCACGCCGACGCCGGCGAGGAACAGGTTCAGCCCGTCCACGAACAACTGCACGAAGAACACCGCGGTGATGACCGCGGTCATGCCGACGTCCGGCTGTTCCTTCAGCAACAGCACGATCAGCAGGAAGATGCCGCCGGCGATCCAGGCGCCGGGGAAGCGCGGGGTGCGGCGGTGCTCGGCGAGCAGCCAGGCGGTGACGACGGCGAAGCAGGGCTTGAGGAACTCGCTCGGCTGCACCGCGAACCCGGGAAGCTGGATCCAGCGCCGTGCACCCAGGATTTCCACCCCGATCACGAGTGTGGCAGCGGTGAGCAGCATCGCCAGGATCCCGCCCAGCAGCGCCACGCGGCGGATCTCGCGCGGCGACAGCAAGGAGATGCCGATCATCACCACGCCGCCCACGGCGAGGAAGAAGACCTGTTTCAGCACCAGCGCATCGCGGGCGTCGCCGATCCGTTCCGCGACCGACGGGGAGGACGCAAGTATCAGGATGTAGCCGAACCCGATCAGCAGGCCGACCGCGCCCAATGTCTGGCGGTCGACGGTCCACCACCAGCGGCCGAGGACGGAGGTGTCGGCGCGGGAGACGGCCATCACACGGCCTCCCCGGTATGCGCCGGCGCGGCGGCGGCCCCGAGAGCGGTCCCGGGGACGGCCCCGGAGGGGGCTCCAGAGGAAGCCCCAGAGGCGTCCCCCGACGACGTTGCCCCGCAACCGAGACCGGCGACGAGGGCGGCGAAGCGCGCACCGCGAGCGTCGAACCCGGAGAACTGGTCGAAGCTGGCGCAGGCGGGCGACAGCAGCACGACCGGGGCGGCGGCGGCAGTGGCAGCGGCGAAGGCGGCGGGCACGGCGTCCTCCAGCGTTCCGGCGATGACGTGCGGCACGCCGGCGGCGGCCAGGGTGGCGGCGAGCGCCGGCGCGTCCCGCCCGATCAGGAAGGCGTGCGCGATCCGGGGGAAGAACGGCGCGAGCGGGGCGATGCCGCCCGCCTTGGCGAGGCCGCCGGCGATCCAGACCAGCCGCGGATAGCAGCCGAGCGCGCATGCCGCGGCGTCGGCGTTGGTCGCCTTGCTGTCGTTGACGAAGGCGACGCCGTCGATGCGGGCAATCTGCTGCTGGCGATGTGGCAGGCCGGGGAAACTTGCGATCCCGCGAGCGACTGCGGTGCGCCCGACCCCGAGGCGGAAGGCCAGCGCTGCCGCCGCGGCGGCGTTCTGTGCATTGTGCGCTCCGGGCAACGCCGGGGCCTCGGCCATCGGCAGGATCGGACCGGCGGTGTCGCGCAGGATGCCGTCCGTGTACCAGACATCGACCGCAGACCCGGTTTCGGCCGGCGCCGCGCCCGAGATCGCCACGACCGGCGCCGAGCGGGTGCGCAATTCCGCAGCCAGTCGGCGGGACAGCGGGTCGTCGGCGCCCACCACCGCGAGGTCGCCCGCCCCCTGGCGGTCGAAGATCGCCCGTTTGGCCGCGGCATAGCCTGCCATGCCACCGTGCCGGTCGAGATGGTCAGGGGAGAGGTTGAGCATCGCCGCGGCATCGAAGCGCACGGTTTCGATTCGCTCCAACATATAGCTTGACATTTCCAGCACGTAGATGCCGTCGTCGGGCAGCAGCGGCAGCGCGAGCGCGGCCGGTCCGAGGTTGCCGCCCGCCGCCGCCGGCACGCCGGCACCGGCCAGGATATGGGCGAGCAGCGCGGTGGTGGTCGATTTGCCGTTGGTGCCGGTGATACCCACGAAGCGGGCGCGCGACCCGGCGGCGCGCACGGCGCGGAACAGCAATTCCACGTCCGACAGGATCGGCACGCCGGCGGCGCGGGCGTGCGCGGCGACCGGATGCGGCGCCGGCAGGACATGCGGGATGCCGGGCGAGAGCACCAGAGCATCGAAGGCGAAATCGGGCGCGAGCGGATCGCGGAGGACGAGCGATCCCTCCCCAGGACCGAGCGAGCGGCGTGCCGCCGGGTCGTCGTCCCACGCCACCACCTCGGCCCCCATCGCGGCCAGTGCCAGCGCCGCCGGCGCGCCGTTGCGGCCGAGACCAAGCACGGCATAGCGCCGCCCGACGAACAGATCTGGGGGAAAGCCGCTCATCGGATTTTCAACGTCGCCAACCCGACCAGGGCCAGGATCATGGAGATGATCCAGAACCGGATCACGATCGTGGGTTCCGCCCAGCCCTTCTTCTCGAAATGATGGTGCAACGGCGCCATCAGGAACACCCGCGTGCCGGTGCGCTTGAACCAGAACACCTGGATGATGACGGAGACGGTCTCGACCACGAACAGCCCGCCCACGATCGCCAGCACGAACTCGTTCTTGGTCACCACGGCCACCGCGCCCAGCGCGCCGCCCAGCGCCAGGGATCCCGTATCGCCCATGAACACCGCCGCCGGCGGCGCGTTGAACCACAGGAACCCGAGCCCGGCGCCGATCAGCGCCGAGCAGAACACCATGAGCTCGCCCGCGCCCGGCACCGGATGCAGTTGCAGATAATCGGCAAAGATACGGTTGCCGACCAGATAGGCGATCAGCGCGAACACCCCGGCGGCGATGATCGTGGGCACGATGGCGAGTCCGTCCAGCCCGTCGGTCAGGTTCACCGCGTTCGAACTGCCCATCATCACCAGTGCGCCGAAGGCGGGGAACCCCCAGCCGAGCGGGATCAGCAGGTTCTTGAATACCGGCAGCGCCACCGAATCGCCCAGGGTGCCGCCGGTGGTGTGCATGATCCAGGCCGACGCGACGAGACCGATCACCGCCTGGCCGAGCAGTTTCAGCCGTCCCGCCAATCCCCTGTGGCTGCGGCGCGACAATTTCAGCCAGTCATCGGCGAAGCCGAGCAGGCCGTAGCCGAACGTCACCCCCATCACCGCCCAGACGTAGCGGTTGCGCAGGTCGACCCAGAGCACGGTCGAACCCAGGGTGGCGAGCAGGATCAGCATCCCGCCCATGGTCGGCGTGCCGGCCTTCTCGATCAGGTGGCGTTCGGGTCCGTCGGCGCGGATCGGCTGACCGAGGCGCTGACTCCGCCGCAGCCAGCGAATGAGGCCGGGGCCGATCAGGAAGCTCATCACCAGCGCGGTCAGGCAGGCCGCGCCGGAACGGAACGTGATGTAGTGCAGCACGTTGAAGGCGGAGACATCGCGGGCGAGCGGGCGGGCGAGGGCGAACAGCATCAGGCCGCCTCCGCCAGCCGCTCGAGCGCGGCGACGATCAGTTTCATGTTGCTCCCGAGGCTGCCTTTGACCAGCACGGCATCGCCCGGGCGGATCGCCGGCACGACGAGGGCGGCGAGGGCGGCGGCATCCGCGGCGTGCCGGGCGGGCAGCTCCGCCGGCAGCGCGGCAGACAGATGACGCATCAGCGGGCCGCAGGCAAACACGCAGTCGGCCGCAGCGACGACCGCGGGGGCGAGGGCGGCGTGCTCGGTCGGACCGTGTGCGCCGAGCTCCAGCATGTCACCCAGCACCGCGACCCGCCGCGTCGCCGGCGTTGCCGCCAGCACCGCGAGGGAGGCGCGCATCGAGGCGCCGTTGGCGTTGTAGCTCTCGTCCAGCAGCAGCGCTCTGCCACCCGGGACCGCGAGAGGGCGCCGGGCACCGCGCCCTTCCATCGGTGCGAATCCTGCCAGCGCGTGCGCCGCCGCCGCCGGCGCCACGCCGAGCGCCAGGGCGACGGCCAGGGCCGCGAGCCCGTTCAGCGCCATGTGCCGGCCCGGAGCGTGCAGGTGGAAGGCGATGGTTTCGCCGGCGACGGAAACACGCACCAGGCTGCCCGCGGAATCGCCGACGGCCGTCTCACCGCTCACGGCATCAAGCCGGACATCGGCCGTCGGATCGGCGCCGAAGGTCACCACCCGCGCCACGCCGGCGGCGCGCGCGGCCGCAAGCAACTGCGGCAACTGGTCGCTGTCGGCCGGCAGTACCGCCACTCCGCCCGGCTGCAGCCCGTGCAGGATCGCCGCCTTCTCCTCGGCGATCGCCGCCAGCGAGCCGAGATGGCCGATATGCGCGGCGGCGATCACGGTGATCACCGCGACATGCGGCCGCGCCAGCCGGGCCAGCGGTTCGATCTCCCCGGCGTGGTTCATGCCGAGTTCGGCGATGCAGAACGCCGCCTCCGCCGGCAGCCGTGCCAGGGTCAGCGGTACGCCCCAATGGTTGTTATGCGAGGCGCTGGCGGCGTGGGTCGGGCCCTGTGCGGTCAGGATGCAGCGCAGCATCTCCTTGGTCGTGGTCTTGCCGACGCTGCCGGTGATGGCAACCACCCGGCCGGCAAAGCGGGCGCGCCCGGCCGCACCCAGCGCCGTCAGGCCGGCCAGGGTGTCTCCCACCAGCAGCAGTGGGGCCCCAAGGGGCAAGGACTGCGGGGCCAAGAAGTGGGGCGCCAAGTTCCTTTCCCCCACCTTGCCTGCCACCATCGCGCCGGCCGCGCCGCGCGCCAGGGCGTCGGCGACGAACGCCTCGCCGTCGCGGCGCTCACCGCGCAGGGCGACGAACAGGTCGCCGGGGGCCAGCGTACGGGTGTCGATGGCAACGCCATTGGCGTCGAACGGCACCGTGAACCGCCCGCCGGTCGCCGCCGCAAGGTCCGCCGCGGTCCAGAGCACGCTCATGCGCCGCTCCCCGCCAGCCCGCGGATCACCGAAGCGTCGTCGAACGGGGTCACCGTGTCGCCGACGATCTGGCCCGACTCGTGGCCCTTGCCGGCCACCACCAGCACGTCGCCGGGGCGCAGCAGGTCCATCCCGGCGGCAATGGCGGCCGCGCGGTCGCCGATCTCGCACGCATCGGGGCAGGCCGCCCGGATGGCGGCGCGGATCGCGGCGGGGTCCTCGCTGCGCGGATTGTCGTCGGTGACGATGGCGATATCCGCCCCGGCCGCCGCCGCCGCGCCCATCAGCGGACGCTTGCCGCGGTCGCGGTCGCCGCCGGCGCCGAACACCACCACCAGCCGCCCCGCCGCGTGCGGGCGTAACGCGGCGAGCAGCCGGGCCAGCGCGTCCGGCGTGTGCGCATAATCGACATAGGCCGCCGCCCCGCCCGGCAGGCGCGCCGCCAGTTCCAGCCGGCCGCGCACGCCGCGCAGACCGGGCAGCCGGGCGAGTGCATCCGCCTCGCCCAACGCCTCGGCGAGGGCGGCGGCGAGCAGCGCGTTCTCCGCCTGGAACCGACCCGGCAGCGCCAGCGGCAGAACGCGGTGCACCCCGTCCGGCCGCGCCACCTCGACGTCCTGCCCGTCCGGGCGCGGATGAGTGGCGCAAAGGCGGAGCACGGTTCCCGCCGCGCCCACCGTGCGCAGATCGAGCCGGCGATCGGCTGCGACCGCACCCAGCGCCTCCAGGGTCGCCCGGTCCATGTCGGCGTTGACCACGGCGGGGGCGCCGGCGGGCAACAGTTCGGCGAACAGACGCAGCTTGGCGGCGCGATAGGCGTCCTCGGTGCCGTGGTAGTCCAGATGATCGCGGGTGAGGTTGGTGAAGCCGGCGGCGGCCAGGCGCACGCCGTCCAGGCGGAACTGGGCGAGGCCGTGCGACGACGCCTCGATCGCCACGTGCGCGATCCCGCCACGGGCGAGGCGGGCCATCGTCTCGGCGAGGGCGACCGGATCCGGCGTGGTCAGGCTCGCGCCGGCGGGCGGGACCGACACCGTGCCCTCGACCTCCAGGCCCAGGGTGCCGAGGCTCGCCGCCGCTTGTCCGCCGGCAGCCCAGAGCTGGCGGAGGAAGGAGACGGTGCTGGTCTTGCCGTTGGTCCCGGTGACGGCGGCGATGCAGCGCGGCTGGGGCCCGGCGAAGCGGGCGGCGAACTCGGCCAGGCGGCGGCGCGGTGCCGGATCCTCGATCAGCGGGCGGGGCGGCACGCCGGCGGGCCAGGCGGTGCCGGGCGGGGCGAGCACGGCGACGGCGCCGCGCGCCACCGCCTCGGCGATGAAGCTGCGCCCGTCGGCGCGCGCCCCGGGCAGTGCGGCGAACAGGAAGCCCGGGGCGACCTGGCGGCTGTCGGCGGTGACGCCGATGAGGTCGAGCCCGCCCAAGGCCCGGGCAGCAGCCTGCGCGGCAGCCGGGTCGATCAGGCCGGCGAGGAGCTCAGCGCCGCGCACCCTGCACCTCCGCTGGCTGGCCGGCGGCGGGGAACGGCAGCGGCGGCGGCAGCACCACGGCCACCGGTCCGGTGGGCAGGCGCCCCGTCGCCGGACGCATCGTCACCGGGCGCACCGGCAGGGCGGTGCGCAGCGCGGTACGATGGAAGGGCAGCGGCGCAGGTAGCGCCTCGCCGTCCGACCGGCGCGCAAGCACGTGACCGGCGGCGTCGACGCGGCGGGGCGCGGTGCGATAAGCGCCGGGCGCGGCGGCGCCGGCGGGATGCAGGTAGCTTGCCGGCGTGACCACCTCCGGCGGGCTGCCCACCGGGCTGTGCAGCAGTTGCGGCGCCCCGGGCGGGATCGCCGGCGCGAGCGGCAGATAGAGCGCCTGCTGCAGCGCCGGCAACTGCGACGGCGTCGCCGGCAGAATGCCCAGCATCGGCCCGATGCGCGCGATGGTGCGCTTGATCGCCGGCCCCGCGGTCCAGCCGCCGGTCGAGAAGCCGTAGGTGCTCTTGTTGCCGTGCGGGCTGTCGAGCATGGCGTAGATGATGTAGCGCGGGTGGGTCATCGGGAAGGCGGCAAGCATCGAGCTCAGGTTGGTGTGCAGCCGGTAGCCGCCGCGGGAGACTTTCTGCGACGTGCCGGTTTTGGCGCCGATCAGGAAGCCCGGCACGCGGGCCGGCTCGCCGGTGCCGCTGGTGACCACGACCCGCATCAGCTTGCGCATCAACTCCGACACGTCCGGGGTGACCACGCGCCGGCCCGGCGGGATCTCCCCGCGCGGCAGGGCGAGCAGGGTGGGGGCGTGGTATTCCCCGCCGTCGATCAGGCTGGCGGTGCCGGTGATGAGCTGGATCGGCGTCACGGCGATGCCGTTGCCGAACGAGACGGTCATCACCGTGGCCTCGCCCCAGACCCGTTTCGGCTGCACCTGGGGCGGGGCCGATTCCGGCAACTGGATCGGCGCGGCGGCGAACATGCCGTTGTTGCGCAGGAACGCGCGCTGGCGATCGCGCCCGACCAGCAGCGCGATGTGCGAGGCGCCGATGTTGGAGGACTGGGCGATGATCTCCGGCAGCGCGTAGTCGCTGCGCGCCGGCTCGAAATCGGTAATGGTGAAGCGTCCGATGTGGATCGGGTGCAGGGTATCGAAGCGGTCCCAGATATGGATGATGTGGTCGTTCAGCGCCATCGCCGCGGTCTGCAGCTTGAACGTGCTGCCCGGCTCATAGGTGCCGCTGGCGGCGCGGTTGAAGCGCGCGTCCGGCGGCGCGGTCGCGAAGTCATTGGCGTCGTAATCGGGCAGGCTGACCATCGCCAGCACCTCGCCGGTATCGACCTTCATCACGATGCCGGTGGCTCCGACGGCCTGGAACTCATCCATCGCGCGCGCGAGCTCGTCGCGCAGCACCGCCTGCACGCGCACGTCGATCGACAGGCGCAGTGGCTCGGGATCGGTCATCAGGCGCTTGTTGAAAAACTTCTCCACCCCGGCGAGGCCGTTCTCATCCACATCGACGCCGCCCAGCACCTGCGCGGCGAGGCGGCCCATCGGGTAGCGACGGATCTCGGTCGGCAGGAAATCGAGCCCCGGGATGCCGAGGTCGTTGACCGCCTCCTCCTCCTCCGGGGTGATCGCGCGATCGAGATAGACGAATTGCAAATGGCTGGGGGCCAGCCGGCGCGCCACCACCGCCGGATCGAGGTCGGGCAGTACCTGATGCAGCTTCGCGGCCACCGCGGCGGGATCGACTATCTGGCGCGGATCGGCATAGAGCGCCGCCGAGGGCAGCGAGATCGCCAGGATCTGGCCGTGCCGGTCGGTGATCATGGCCCGATGCTCGGGCAGCGGAGCGGCGAGTTCGGCCGGATGATCGAGCAGGCTCGCCACCCGATGGCGCGCCGGCGGCGGACGCAGCGGGGTGAGCACGGTGGCGAGCGAGAGCTTCACCAGCAGCGCCGCGAACAATGCAATGAAACCGCCGGTGGTCGCCACCAGCCGGGCACGGGTCCGCTGCTGCAGCGCGCGGCGGCGCAGGTCGGGCGCAGTGACGCGCACGGTTTCCATGCGCGGCACGGCGTCCGCCCGCGCCGCGCCGCGGCGGGTGCGCGGGATGCCGCCCGGCGCCGAACCCGGCGGCGCGCCAAGGGGCGATGCATCCGGGGGCGGCGCGTCGGGCGGCGGTGGGGTATCCCAGCCCGACGGCGGAGCATCCTCGTCCGGCCATACGCCATCCCGCCCATACGGCGCAGCCGCCTCCCATGCCGCGCGGCCCGGCCCGCCGGGGTGGCGGCCGGGGAGGCGGGCGGTGTCGCGCGGATCCTGTGGCGGGCGTCCCATCGCCAGACCTAGCCTCCGCCGCCGCTGACGGCATACGGCATTGGCCTCGGCGCCGGCGGCGCCAGCGGGCCGGTTGCGTAGGTGTGGGCCATGCCGAGCAGCGACCCGCCCGCCTCCGGCTGCGGCGACGGGCGGTAGGCCGGAGCGCGATAGCCGGCCGCAACCAGGCGAACGGGGGCGGGGCGGGGCGGGGCCCAGGTTCCGGGACGCTGCGCCGGGCGCAGCGACGCGGTGATCAGACGCGGCCGGGCCAGCGGGGCATGGCGCGGGGCAGTGCGCGCGGCCTCGGCGACGAGGCGCGCGGCCGACGGGTGCACGGGGGATATCGGCGCAGCGGCCGGCGCGGCCGCCAAGTGCACCGTCGCGGCCGGAGGCGGTCGCACCGGCGCCGACGATGCGATGACGCCCCCTCCGGCTGAAGACGGCGCCGCCGGCGCAACTGCCGCGGCCGACGCACCGGCGGGCGCCGGCACCACACCGTCCGGCGCACCCGTGCCGCTCATCCCGCCCGCAGCGGCGGGGCCGACCCCAGCCACGCCGGCGCCAGCGGCGATCATGCCCGCGCCCGCGGCGCCGTCCGCGGGGAGCGGAGCGCCAGCCACCGCCGGCCCGGCTGCCGGGGTCGCTGGGGCCGGGGGCGGCAGCCGGCTCGCCAGATCGGCCAGGGCCACGAACTGGTCCGGGCGGGTCGGCTCCAGCGAGAGATACTGATCGGTCAGGCGCTGCAGCCGCTCCGGCCGGTTCCGGACGGTCCATTCCGCGTGCAGCATGCGGATGCGTTCGCGGATGGACCCGGTCTGCTGCAAGGTCTGTTCGATCTGCCGGTCGAGCAGACTCACCTGGTGGGAGACGTCGTAGACGTAGTACCCGGTGGCGCAGGCCATCAGTACGGCGACGCAGGTGATCGGGCGGATCATGGCGCGCTCCCCACGGACGGCTGGACAGGATCGGCGGCGGCCAACCGCTCCATCGCCCGCAGCCGGCCGCTGCGGGCGCGCGGGTTGGCCGCCATCTCCGCCGCGCCGGGCCGCAGCAGCGGAGCGCCGCACAGGCGGAACCGCGGTGGGTCCCGCGCCAATAGCCCGCGCGGGTCGTGCCGCGACGGCGCCGGCGCGCGACCGGCGGCTTCGGCCATGAAGCGCTTCACCAACCGGTCCTCCAGCGAATGGAAGGCGACCACCACCAGCCGTCCGCCGGGGGCGAGCAGCGCTGCGGCGGCGGCGAGCCCGCGCTCGATTTCGCCCAACTCGTCGTTCACCCGGATGCGCAGCGCCTGGAAGCTGCGCGTCGCCGGATCGATTCCGGACCGATCCGGCGGCAGCACGGCGCGGATGATGCCGGCAAGCCGCGCTGTCGTTTCAATCGGTTCCACAGCGCGTGCCGCGACGATCGCGCGCGCGATGCGCCGCGCCGCCCGCTCCTCGCCCAATTCGTGCAGCAGGTCGGCGAGTTCGCGCTCGGGAAGCCGGTTCACGAGGTCGGCCGCGGTTGGCCCGGCCCGGTCCATCCGCATGTCGAGCGGTCCATCGGCGCGGAACGAAAAGCCGCGCGCCGGATCGTCGAGCTGGAAGGAGGAGACGCCGAAATCGAACACCACGCCGTCGAGCGCACGCACCCCGTGCGCGGCAAGCCGGCCGTCCGGCGCCAGCGCCTCGGCCAGCACGTCGCCGAAGCGACCGCCCAGCAGATGGAGCCGGCCCGGAAAGCGGACGGCGAGCGCGGCACCGCGCGCAAGCGCGTCCGGATCGCGGTCGATCGCGAACAGGGTGCAGGCGGCAGCCGAGAGGATCGCCTCGGCATAGCCGCCGCCGCCGAACGTGGCGTCGAGATAGATGCCGCCGTCGCGCGGCGCGAGCACGGCCAGCATTTCGGCGCACAGCACCGGAACATGGCCGCCGGGCACGTGGCCGCCGGACGGGACGGAGGCGGTCATGGCGCGGCCACGCCACTATCGCCGGGCATCGCGGCGGCGGGCACAGGAGGTGCAAGCGGCGGAAGCGCCGCGCCGGGGAGCCCGCCCCCAGGGAGTGCGCCCCCAGGGAGCGCACCCATCGTCACGGTCAGGCCGCGGGCATGGGCGCGGGCACGCGATTCGGCACGCTGGCGCGCCCCGACAGTCGGATCCCAGATGCGGAAGATGTTGCCGTGGCCGACGAATTCCACCACCTGCCCGAGTCCGGCATGGGCGATCAACAGGTCGGGCAGCACGATGCGGCCCTCGCGATCCGTTTCTGCTTCGAACGAATCGGCATAGAGCGCGCTGGTAAGGTCGTCGTGCTCGTCGCTGAACAGCGCCATGCGTTCGAGCGGGGCGGCGAGCGCGCGGAACGCCGCTTCCGGCCAGACCTCGATGCAGCGGAACTTGTGCGACGGGCGCAGGACGAAGCGGAAGGCGGGCGCCGGCTCCTCGCCGCCGGCCCCGCGCAGCGCGGCGCGGAACGGCGCGGGCACCGAGACGCGGCCCTTGCCGTCCAATTTGTTCTGGTGGGTGCCCAGGAATTGGGTCATCCGACCGGCCCGCCCTTCGCGCTCGCTCCGATCGGCCCCGCCCGCCGGGATCAGCGCCTCTGTCAGGAACGCGCGGCGGGAGAGCGGAGGTTGGTGGTTGGCCCGTTAATGGGAGGTCATGGGATAACATGGGCAACCATGGGCGTCAAAGGGAATTGCCGCGATCGCCGCGGTAATTCCGCGGGATTCAGCGGCGCCGGACTCACGGCATACGCAGGCGTGTAGGACGAGGCGCCGTGATCGGGTCAAGGAAGATTTCGACGGAAGTTCCGTATTCCTGATTTGTTCTGAAATCGGGCCGGAGCGGACGAAACTGCCGGGAAACACCGCCCGCCGCAGGTGCCGAGATCGCCCGCGGCGGCAACGCCGGATCTGCTGGCGCCGAAAATGCCAGACGGGCCGAAAATGCCAGACGGCCTGTAAGCCGGGTTCTGTCCGCCGCTTCCCGGTTGCCCGGAAAGCGGCGGGACGACCATTCCTCTGGGACGCGCCTCGCGGCGCGCCTCACGCGACCAACCCGGGCGGCGGAGCGGGAATGCCCCAGGTGCCCGCGACGCCTGCGCGTCGCGGCACCGGCCGCCCCTATTCGGTCTTGCTCCCGGTGGGGTTTACCCTGCCGCCCCCGTTGCCGGGGGCGCGGTGCGCTCTTGCCGCACCGTTTCACCCTTGCCCGCTGCGTCCGGCGCGTCATGCCGGCGGAACGGGCGGTTTGTTTTCTGTGGCACTATCCCTGGGGTCGCCCCCGCCGGCCGTTGGCCGGCACCGTATTCCCGTGGAGCCCGGACTTTCCTCCACCGCGCGGCGGAGAGGCTCCGCCGGCAGCAGCGGCCGTCCGGCCGTCTGGCGAGATGGAGATGGGCCAGCACCGCAGGCAGGTCAAGCGGCGGTGCCGCCGGCGGCCCCCCGCGTCATCGGCTCGATCGATCGGTAATTGTAATGTCTCTGCCGGGCCCGGGCCCTGCCCCCTCCCCCTTGCGACGCCGGGTCGGGGTGGGGTGGGGTGGGGTGGGGACCCGTGCCGCACGGGTTGCTCAGCGCACCGGCGGATCGCGCGACAGGCCGCGGGCGGCGAGTTCGTTCAGATAGCGTTCCCAGCGCGGTCCCTGCTCGCGGCCGAGCTCGTGCAGGTACTCCCAGGAATAGATCCCGGTATCGTGCCGATCGTCGAACACGAGCCGCACCGCGTAGTTGCCGACCGGCTCGATGGCGGTGATCCCGACGTCACGACAGCCGGGCACGATCGTGCGCTGGTCGGGGCCGTGGCCCTGCACCTCCGCACTCGGGCTTTCCACCCGCAGGTATTCGATCGGCAGGACGAACACGCTGGAATCGTCGAAGGCGACGCGCAGCACCCGGGCGGCGCGGTCGAGCCGGAGTTCGGTAACGGTCCGCATCATTCCTCCAGCTTGCGCGCTTCATCGGCGAGCATGATCGGGATGCCGTCGCGCACCGGGTAGGCGAGCCCGGCCTTGCGGCTGATCAGCTCGCCGGCTGCGCGGTCGTATTCCAGCGGCCCCTTGGTCAGCGGGCAGACCAGGATCTCGAGCAGCCGCGGGTCGATTGGCACGGCAGGGTCGGCGGTCGGTTCGGACATGACGGGAACCCTCAGAGCATGAAAAAGAAATCGAACTTGTGAAGGAGCGCCCGTTGAAAATGCTCGGGTTTCCGGGCGTCTTCGGCGGAAGACGGGCGTTCCTTCACAAACTCTCAGAGCGTGGAAAGAAGTCGGATCGGCGCAGGCGTGTCATCCGGCGAAGATGCCGGCAGCGGCGCGGCGCGCGTGTGGCTGCCGGGCGTGCCCGCAGACACACTCAGCTCAACCGGCCGCCGCCGGCGGGCGTGTCGGGTTCGGCGGCGCCCATCTGCAACAGCGCGAGCAGGGCGCCGGCGCGCGCGGCCTCGTCCGGCGCCTCCAGCAATGCCTGTTTCTCCGCCGGTTCGAACGGGCAGACCATGCAGAGCGTGCTGACCAGCACCGGATCGGCCATGCGCCGGATCGCATCCCAGTTGGCGTCGAAGCCGCGGCGCGTAAAGTAGCCGCGCAGCGCCGTGAGCAGTGCTTCGCGCGGCACACCCACCGGTGCCGCAGCCGTGTCGAGATCGGCGAGAAACGGCGCATACGTGACCCGTACCCGGCGGTAGCCGCGGCGCGGCGACAGCTCCGATTCGATACGGAATCGCACCAGTCCGGTCAGGGTGACAAGGTAGCGGCCGTCGTCGGTCTCGCTGAACGAAGAGATGCGTCCGAGGCAGCCGATGCGATAGAGGCCCGGCTCCCCATCCGTTCCGGCCTGATCCGTCGCAACGGGAACCGGATCTGGCTGCACCATCCCGAACATCCGCCCCAAAGCCAGCGCGTCTTCCACCAGCGCCAGGTAGCGCGGCTCGAAGACGTTGAGCGGCAGCTTGCCGCCGGGCAGCAGCAGCGCCCCGGCAAGCGGGAACACCGGAATTTCGGCCGGCAGGTCCTGCGCGCGCGGGTCGACGCCGGCCATCAGGCGAACAGCAGCGCCGACAACTTGCGCCGCGCCGCCATGGTGGCCGCATCGTCGAAACCCCAGGCCTCGAAGAACTTGAGCAGCAGCAGCCGCGCCGCGTCCTCGTTCCACGCGCGCTGGCGGCGGATGATGTCGAGCAGGTGGTCGGCCGCCGCGTCGCGTTCACCGAGCGCATTGAGCGCGGTCGCCAGCTCGTAGCGGGCCTGGAAATCGGCCGGGTCCGCCGCCACCCGCGCTTCCAGCGCGGCACGCTGCGCCCCGGCGGCGCGGCCCTCGCGCGCCAGCGCCAGCGCGCTGCGCGCGCCGGCAATCTCGACGTGCTCGGCGATCGCCGCCGGCACCTGGCCGAGCGCTTCCTCGGCCTGGTCCTCGTCGCCGAGCGCCATCAGCGCACGAATGAGCCCGCCCCAGGCGGCAGGGTTTTCCGGCTCCTCCTGCAGCACGGCGCCATAGAGCTCGCCCGCGCCCTGCGCATCGCCCGCGTCCGCCGCCGCCTTCGCCTCGCCGAGCAGGTCGGCCGCCGGCATCGCGCCGCCGGCCTGTTTCAGCAGTGCCTCGACAAAACGTTTTACTTCCGATTCCGGCAGCGCACCCTGGAACAGGTCAGCAACCTGACCCTGCCAGAACGCGGCGACCGTCGGCACCGATTGCAGCGGCAGGCCAAGCTGCACCAGTTGCTGGACCAGCGCCCGGTTCTTGTCGATGTCGATCTTGACGAGCTTCACCCGCCCGCCGGCCGCGCGCACGACCTTTTCGAGCGCCGGCGTCAGGGTCTTGCAGGGGCCGCACCAGGTTGCCCAGAAATCGACCAGCACCGGAAGCTGGCGCGACGCCTCGATCACCTCCTGCATGAAGGTCTTCTGGTCGCCCTCGACGATCACGGCGGTGCCGGCGGCGGCGGGCGGGGTTTGGCCGATAAGCGCATCCATGTGCGGGGGATCCTGGGGCATCGCCTGTGTGTCTGAAGGTGGTGTGTCTGAACGCGGTATGTGGACCGAGGCCGGGACCGAGGCTGGCACCGAAGCTGGTATCTGCGGACGCGGCCGGCAAGCGCACCGCGGCCGGAACCGACCATGCCGTCCGCGCGTGCCGCCGTCCAGGGTGGCCGCGCGCGGCGGCAGTGCTCCGGGGGGCACAGAACAGGGATGCGCAGACCACGGGGCGCACGGAACGGGGGCGCACAGAATGGTTGCACGCGCGCCGGCATCCGGCTCATGCTGGCCAATGTCACCGCGCCGCGGAGGGACCGGAATGGCGTCCCGCCTGCAACCGGACGGAACGAGGCCAACCGCCACGCAGCGCCGCGGGGCGGCGCCATCGCGTCGTGCGCCGGACGGGCTGCCGGGCTGGCGCCCTCTGCTGGCGGCGATCGGCGTGGTGCTGGTGCTCGCCGTGGTGCTGCACCTGCTCTACCGCTGAGCCGCGCGCGCCGCGCGACGTTGCGATGCCCGGCCGCGCGACATCGTGACCCCGTAGCGCCCTCGCGGCGGGGACGGCCGGCCCGCCTCCGGTCGGTTTTTGCTGACGGGCAACCCCCCGCCCGGGCATAGTGCATCCATGCTGAAATCCAGGAGCCTCCCGGCGTCGCCGACCCCGGGCGCGACCCTGTTGTCGTTGGGTGTGCTGACCTTGCTGCTCGTGCAGCCCGCCTTCGCACCGGCGGCATTCGGGCAGTCGGCATGGAGCGGACGCGCGGCCGGGTTCGCCGCCTGCCGGAGCGCGATCGCAGCGGCGTCGCGCGCGGCGGGGTTACCGGCGGGGCTGCTCGCGGCCGTTGCGGTGGTGGAAAGCGGTCGGCCGGACGCGAGCGGCCCGACGCGCGGGCCGATACTGCGCGCCGCCGGACGCAGCCTGCTCGGCGCCGCCGCGGATGCGCCGCCTGCCACCTGGCAGCCCTGGCCGTGGACCATCAACGCCGACGGTGTCGGGCAGTTCTTCGCCACCCGCTCGCAGGCGATCGCTGCGGTCGCGGCATTGCGGGCGGCCGGGGTGAGCTCGATCGACGTCGGCTGCCTACAGGTGAACCTGCGCGACCATCCGCGCGCCTTCAGCAGCCTGACAGAGGCGTTCGATCCAGCGGCCAACGCCCGCTATGCAGCCGGCTTCCTCAATCGGCTGTTCGGCCGCCTGCACGACTGGCCGGCAGCGGTGGCAGCCTATCATTCGCAAACCCCGGCCCTCGGGCTCCCCTACCGGCTGCGCGTGTTTGCGCGCTGGCGGGCCGGGACGGCGACGGCGCCGCCGCGCGCCTACGCCGATTTCCTGCCGCGCGCCGAGAAATACGCCGACTTCCCCGGCCGTTGATGCTGCCGAGGGCGACCGGACCGGAGCCCCAGAAGTCGGGGCCGGCGGGTGCATCGCCGCTGCCGATGCCCATATCGATACCGATGTCGATCCCGATGACGATCCCGGCGCGGATGCCCGTGAAGATGCCAATGCCCGTGCCACGCCGCCGGCCCGCTTCGGCGCCCCGCCCTGGCGCCCGTCGCCGGGCGGCAAGCGAACCAGGCCTCTTCGACCCGGTTCCGCCCCGCTGGGCCAGCCGCCGTGTGCCAGCCCTCCCCGAACGCCGCACGCTGGCGCCGGCGCCATGTTCCTGGCGCTGAGCCTCGCGCGGCGCGGCCTGCGCGCCGGCACGCGCGGGCTGCTGTCGGTGGTGCTCTGCCTCGCCCTCGGCGTCGCCGCGATCGCCGCAGTCGGCAGCCTGCGCGCGGCCACCGAGGCGGGGCTCGCCGGCAACGGCCGCACCCTGCTCGGCGGTGACGTCGCGGTGGGCACCGGCGCCGAGCCGCCGCCGCCCGCCCTGCGCGCCTGGCTCACTGCCCGCGGCGCGAGGCTCTCCACCATCGCGCAGATGCGGACCCTGCTGGTCGGCCCCTCCGGCGCACGGCAACTGATCAGCCTGCGCGCGGTCGGACCCGGCTGGCCGCTGCTCGGCGCCCCGGTGCTGCACCCGTCGATGTCGCTGGCGCGCGCGCTGGGCAAGCAGGATGGGCGCTATGGGCTGCTCGCCGACCCGTTGGTGTTGTCCCGGCTTGGGCTGCGGCCGGGCGGGACCGCGCGTATCGGCACGCAGACCTTTATCTTGCGCGCCGCGCTGGTCAGCACCCCGGACCTCGTCTCCGGCCCGGCGCTGTTCGGCGCCCCGGCGCTGATCGCCGCGGCGGCGCTGCCGGGCACCGGCCTCGTCGTGCCGGGGGCGCTCGTCAGTTATACTTTGCGTGCCGGGCTGGCTGACCCGGCGGGAGGCCCGGCGCTGCGGGCGGCGCTACGGGCGCGCTTCGCTGCGCAGGGCTGGCACATTCGCGGGCCGTCCGAGGCCGCACCCGGCGTGACCCAGTTCATCACTCTCACCACCCGCTTCATGGCCCTGGTCGGGCTCACCGCGCTGCTGATGGGCGGCATCGGCGTCGCCGGCGGCGTGAGCGCCTGGCTGGCGGCGCGCGCCGAGACCCTGGCAATCCTGCGCTGCCTGGGCGCCCCGGCGCGGCTCGTGTTCGCGGTCTGCCTGTTGCAGGTGGCGGCGCTGGCGGCGGCGGGGATCGCGCTCGGCCTGGTGACGGGGTGCCTGGTGCCGGTACTGGCGGGACGCTGGCTCGGGGCGGTGCTGCCGGTGCCGGTGGCGGCGGGGATTTTCCCCGGGCCGCTGGCGCTGGCGGCGGCCTACGGCGCGCTGACCGCGGGGGCGTTCGCGCTCTGGCCGCTCGGCCAGGCGGCGCAGGTGCCCGGCGCGGCGCTGTTCCGCGGCGCGGCGACCGGGGGAACGTTCGGCGGCCGGCCGGCGCTCGCCGTCTGGCCGGCTGGCTGGCGCCCGCGCGGCCGGCGCGCCGCGCCGGCCGTGGATGGCGACAGAGGGACCGTTCGCGTCGCACCGACCGTCCGCGGCGGACCGGTGGAGGCCTCCGGCCGGCGCTTGGCGCGCGCGGTGCTGCTCGCCATCGCTCTGCTCGGCACCGCGCTGGTCGGGCTGGCGGTCGCGAGCACCGACGACCGGCCGCTGGCGCTATGGTTCTGCGCCGCCGCGCTCGGTGCGCTGGGCCTGTTCCGCGTCGCGGCCTGGGTCCTTGCCCGGGCGGCGCGCGCGGCGCCGGCGCCGGCGCGTCCCTGGGCACGGCTCGGCCTCGGCAATCTGTATCGCCCCGGGGCGCCGACCGCGCCGATGCTGGTCTCGGTCGGCCTCGGCCTTTCCACCCTCGCCGCGGTGGCGCTGATCCAGGGCAACCTCAACCGGGTCGTGCTGGCAGCGCTGCCCGACCGCGCGCCGAGCTTCTTCTTCATCGACCTCCAGCCGGACCAGCTCGCCCGCTTCCGGGTCTTGGTCCGCGCCACGCCCGGACCGCACCGCATCGACACCCTGCCCACCCTGCGCGCACGCATCGTCGCGGTGAACGGCGTGCCGGCGGCGGACGTCCACGCCGCCCCCGGCACCGGCTGGGCGCTGCGCGGCGACCGCGGCCTCACCTACGCCGCCACCCCCCCGGAGGGCACCAGGCTGGTCGCCGGCCGCTGGTGGGCGCCCGATTACCAGGGGCCACCGCTCGTCTCGCTCGATGCACGGCTGGCGCGCGGCTGGGGGGTGCGGCTCGGCGGGGTGATCCGGGTGAACGTGCTCGGCCGCGACATCGACCTGCGGGTGGCGAGCCTGCGTGACATCCAGTGGATGCGGCTCGGGCTGAACTTCGTCCTGGTGGCAAGCCCCGGGCTGCTCGGCCAGGCGCCGCACACCGAGATCGCCACCGTGCACGTGGCGCGCGACCAGGAGGGCGGGCTGCTGGCCCGGGTCTCCGACGCGCTGCCCAACGTCACCGGCATCGCGGTGCGTGGCGTGCTGGCGGAGGTCGCGGGCCTGCTCGACCAGATCGCCGCAGCGCTGGCGGCGACCGGCGCGGTCACCCTGCTGGCCGGAGCGCTGGTGCTGGTCTCGGCGGTGGCGGCGGGGCAGCGGCGGCGCGTACGCCAGGCGGTAATCCTGAAGACGCTCGGCGCTACGCGGGCGCAGATCCGCGCCGCCTGGATGGTGGAGTTCGGCACCCTCGGCCTGACGGCGGGGCTGCTCGCCGCCGGGGTCGGCGGGCTCGCGAGCTGGGCGGTGCTGCACTTCCTGATGCACCTGCCCTGGGTGTTCCTGCCCGGGCGGCTGGCGCTCGGCCTGCTTGCCGCGCTGGCGATGCTGCTCGGTTTCGGCTATGCTGGAACGGCACGGGCGTTGCGGGTGCCCCCGGCATTGCAGTTGCGCGATGAATGACCGAAGTCTCATTTCGGCCCCGCTTGAAGCCAGCCTCGCGGCGGTGCATGTTCCAGCCGCACGGGTTTCCCCCGTCTGAGAGAGATGAGAGCACCCATGGCGTACAGCCCCGACTACCGCGCCTACCCCGCCGCCCCCAGCACCGCCGCCTCCGCCGTCCTGGATGCGGGGCTGCGGGCGTACATGCTGCGGGTCTACAACTGGATGGCGTCGGGCCTGCTGGTGACCGGCATCATCGCGACCCTGATTGCCCACACCTCGGCGATGAACCTGTTCTACCCGCTGGTGCAGACGCCGTACGGCATGGCGCGCACCGCCGGGCCGCTGGCGATGATCTCCATCTTCGCCCCGCTCGCCTTCGTGCTGGTCCTCAGCCTCGGCGTGAACAAGCTGTCGCGCAGCACCGCGCAGACGCTGTATTGGCTGTTCTGCGCCGCTATGGGCGCCAGCCTGACGAACATCTTCCTGATCTACACGAGCACGTCGATCGTGCGGGTGTTCTTCATCACCGCCGGCACCTTCGCGGCCATGAGCCTTTACGGCTACACGACCAAGGCCGACCTCAGCCGCTGGGGCAGCTTCCTGATGATGGGGCTGATCGGCGTCATCCTGGCAAGCGTCGTGAACATGTTCATGCACTCGACCGCAATGCAGTTCTTCATCAGCATTGCCGGTGTGCTGGTATTCACCGGCCTCACCGCCTACGACACGCAGCGGATCAAGGCCACCTACCTGCAGTTCGCCTATGCCGAAGGCACCGACCAGGCGGCGAAGCGCAGCGTTTACGACGCGCTGAGCCTGTATCTGAACTTCATCAACCTGTTCATGCTGCTGCTGCAGTTGCTGGGCACGACGAACCGCCGCTGAGCCACACGGCTGCCAACCATCAGGCTCCGGGGTCCGCCCCGGAGCCTTTTTCTTGTCAGCGGCTAAAGCTCCACCTCCAGGCGCGTTGCCCCTCCAGTGCCACCTGCGCGCACCCGGATCGGCGCATCGCCCAGATGCGCTTTGCCGCGGTCCGCGCGCTCATGGTACAAGGGCTGCCGTGGGCTACTGGGGCAAGATCATCGGCGGGATGGCCGGCTTCGCGGTCGGCGGACCGATGGGGGCTGTGTTCGGCGCCGCCCTCGGCCACGCCGCCGATTCCGGTGCGGTCCCGCACCTGCGCCTGCCCTTCTCCGCCGGCGATCCCCTGTTCGCCTCCGCCCGCATGGCCGCCCTGCTCGGCCGGCGCGACCAGGTGTTCGCACTCGGCGTGGTGACGCTCGCCGCCAAGCTCGCCAAGGCCGACGGCCCGGTGCGACGGGAGGAAATCGCCGCCTTCCGCCGCCAGTTCCGCGTCCCGCCCGAGGCGGTGCACGACATCGGCCGCCTGTTCGACCAGGCGCGCGAAACCCCGGACGGCTACGAAGCCGTCGCCGCCCAGTTGGGCGAGAGCTTCGCCGACAGCCCGGCCGTGCTGGAAGACGTGCTTGCCTCCCTGTTCGGCATCGCCCGCGCCGACGGGCCTGTGAACCGGGCGGAGCACGAATTCCTGTCGCACGTCCACGTCGCCTTCCGTCTCGACCAATCCGCCTGGGACCGCGCCCGCGGCGCCTCACCGCCGCGCGCAGCCAGCGGGGAGCCGGATCCCTACGCGGTGCTCGGCGTCCCCGCCGGCACCAGCAACGAGGCGTTGCACGCGGCCTGGAAACGGCTGATGCGCGAGCACCACCCGGACAGCCTCGCGGCCCGCGGCGTCCCGGCCGACATCATCGCCCGCGCCGGCGACAAAGTGGCGCGCATCAACGCCGCCTGGGACCGCATCAAACGGGAACGCGGGCTGTGATGCCGCTCGCCCCCGGCCTCGTCCCGTCGCCCGCACCGCCAGGCGGCGCACGTCCGGGGCCGCACTTGTGATACCGCCACACGACGGGTCGCCGGTATGAGCCTTGCCATCCGCGATCTGCCCAGTCCGAACCAGGACGCCCGACCTGAGAACGTTCCGATCGATACCATCGTGCTGCATTACACCGGCATGCGCAGCGCGCGCGAGGCGATCGAGCGGCTGCGCGACCCCGCCGCCCGCGTCTCCTCCCACTACGTCGTCGACGAGGACGGCGCCGTACTGCGCCTGGTCGCCGAAGAGCGCCGCGCCTGGCACGCCGGCGTGTCATACTGGCGCGGCCACCGCGGGCTGAACGACCGCTCGATCGGCATCGAAATCGTCAACCCGGGGCACGAATGGGGCTACCGGAACTTCCCCGTGCTGCAACTCGCCGCCGTGTGCGACCTCTGCCTCGCGATCTTCTCCCGCCACCCGATCCCCCAGCGCAACGTCGTTGCGCACAGCGACATCTCCCCCGACCGCAAGGAAGATCCGGGCGAGAAATTCGACTGGGAACAACTGGCCCTGAGCGGCGTCGGCCTGTGGCCGCACGGCACCCCCGACACCGGCACCGGAGCACCCGTGCGCGACGCCGCCAGCCTCGCTCCGGGTCCGCGCCGCCCTGGCGGAAATCGGCTACGAGACCAACCCGCACGGCGCCCTCGACCCCGCCCTCGCCACCACCCTGCGCGCCTTCCAACGCCACTGGCGCCCCGAAGCGATCACCGGCCAGGCCAACTCCGGCACCCTCCTGCGCCTCGCCGCCATGACGACGCTGCTCCGCGGCCGATGAGCCGCGCCCGCTGCGCGAACGGGGGCGAGAGTTAAGTGAGCCAGGGGGCGCTGCCCCCTGGACCCCCGCCAAGGGCTCGCCCTTGGAACCCTTCCGTTGGTTCCGTGCGGTGTGGGGGTGTCGCGGCTGGGCGGGCGGCGGCGGGGTGGCAGGGCGCCGGGCAGGAACAGGGCGCCGCGGCGCCCTGTTCCTGCCCGGCGCCCTGCCACCCCGCCGCCGCCCGCCCAGCCGCGACACCCCCACACCGCACGGAACCAAAAGTAGACGGGGTCCAGGGGACGAGTTCCCTGGCGGGGTCCAGGGGCAGCGCCCCTGGCCTTGCTTACCCCCCCGTTGCGCAGCCGGTTCGACTTACATGGCCATGTAGCCGCCGTCGACGTTGTAGTATGCGCCGGTGACATAGCTGGCGCGGTCGGAGCAGAGCCAGGCGACCATTTCGGCGATTTCTTCCGGTTCGCCCATGCGGCGGGCGGGGACCATGGCGAGGATGGATTCGCCGCGGCGGACCATCACTTCCTCGGTCATTTTGGTGCGGATGTAACCCGGACAGACGGCGTTTACCCGGATCTTGTCGGCCGCGTATTCGATTGCCGCGGTCTTGGTCAGGCCCAGCACACCATGTTTGGCGGCGACGTAGGCCGACGACGTGGGCAGGCCGACCAGGCCGGCGATCGAGCCGGTATTCACGATCGCGCCGCCGCCGTTTGCCTGCATGTACAGGAGTTCGTGTTTCATACAGAGCCACACGCCTTTCAGGTTGACCGCGATCATGCGGTCGAAGGCATCGTCGGACCATTCGGCGGTACGTTTGCCGGCGGCGTCCACCTGGTAGCCGGCGATGCCCGCATTGTTGAACGCGCAATCGAGCCGGCCGTAGGCGTCCAGCGTATCGCGGATCAGCGCCTGCACGGCGCCGCTGTCGGTCACGTCGCCGCCGAGTGCGAGCGCCCGGCCGCCTATGGCGTTCACCATTGCGACGGTATCCTGGGCGGCGTCGCGATTGGCGTCCGCCAGCGCAAGGCGCGCGCCTTCCCGCGCGAAGATCAGTGCCGCGGCGCGGCCGATACCGCCGCCGCCGCCGGTGATGAGCGCGGTTTTCCCGTCGAGCATGCCTGCCATGGCCGTCCTCCCGTTCTTCTCGCGCCGGCGAGGATGCACGAGGGCGCGGGCCGGGGCCATGGGGGCGTGTGGACGAGGGATGCGGGGAACGGATGGATCGGCGGATGGAATGCGGCATAGTGCGGCGATGGGTTCCGGCGCGGCGCGGGGCCGGCCCGGCACGGCAGGGATGGCAGGAAATGGGAAGGCGGACCGACGCGGCGAAGCCGAAAGCCGGGCGCGCGGAACCGACATCGCGCGCGCCGGGCGGACCATGATCCCGGCCATGATCGCCATTTTCGCCGGGCGGCGCGGGGGCAGCGCATGAACACCGCCACCGTGGCGCCGCCCGCTGCCGCTCCGGCGGGTGATCCGGCCAGCGATCCGGGTCTGCCACCCAACTGGGCGCTGACATTGTGGACCATGGTGGGGATCCAGCTCGTCATGAGCCTGTCGTTCACGATCCTCGCCCCGAT
This sequence comes from uncultured Pseudomonadota bacterium, assembly GCA_963832525.1. Taxonomy (GTDB): domain Bacteria; phylum Pseudomonadota; class Alphaproteobacteria; order Acetobacterales; family Acetobacteraceae; genus JAJZVS01. Next base: position 1,243,231 of record CAWHUC010000004.1, on the reverse strand, counting down.
CATGCCGCTTTACCTGCCCGATCTCGGCGTGCACCGAGCGGACCTGATCGACCTCTGGGCCGGCGTGCTCGCGTCGGTGACCTCGTTCGTCGCCACCTTCACCGCGCCGATCTGGGGCCGTATGGCCGATCGCTACGGCCGCAAACTGATGGTGCTGCGCTCGTCTGTCGGCATTGCCGTGTTCACCGGGCTGATGGGCATCGCGACCAGCGTGTGGCACCTGCTTGCGTTCCGCATGGCGATGGGGCTGTTCGCCGGATTCAACTCTGCGGCGATCGCGCTGGTGGCGAGCCAGGTGCCGGACCAGCGGCTGGGCTATGCGCTGGGCTGGCTGTCCACCGGGCAACTGGTGGGCTCCCTGATCGGGCCGATCATCGGCGGCCTGGTTGCGGACGTGACCGGCAGCTACCGGGCGCCGTTCTTCTTCGCCGCGGCGATCTCGCTCACCGGCTTCGTCCTGGCGTGGTGGCTGGTGCCGGAGCGTTTCGTGCGCCCGCCGACACCGGCCGGGCGGCGCGGCAAGTCGATCCCGGCGGCGATGACGCTGTTCCGCGCCACGCCGGGGCTGGCGGCGCTGATGTTGGTGCTGCTGCTGGCACAGTTCGCGGTGCAGGCGGTGCAGCCGATCGTGACCCTGTTCGTCCAGCAGCTCACCGGGCCGGTGCCGCAACTCGCCACGTTGGCCGGATTCGCGTTCTCGGTGACGGGACTTGCCGACGTGATCGCCTCCCCGTTCCTCGGCAAGCGCAGCGACGATCTGGGCTACCGGCGGGTGTTGCTCATCAGCCTGTTCGGCGCGGCGGCGATGACCGCGCCGCAGGCGCTCGCGCACAGCTACTGGGTGTTCGTCGCGGAACGTTTTGGTGTCGGCTGCTTCATCGGCGGCATCCTGCCGACCGCGAACGCGCTGGTGGGGCGGATGGTGCCGGCCACCTCGCGCGGGTTCGTCTATGGGCTGAGCTCGTCGGCCTCGTTTCTCGGCATCGCGCTCGGGCCGCTGACCGGCGGCCTGGTGGCGGCGAGCGCCGGGCTGCGCTGGGTGTTCGTAGTCACCGCGGTGCTGCTGATGGTGAACCTCGTGTGGGTGCGCATCGCGGTGCCGGCGACGGTCGATCGCTGACGCGGCGCCCCCCTGCCCGGGGTGGATCAACGCCAGATCCGACCGCGCGCATAACTGCTGTGCCGCCGGCGACGGTAATCGAAGCCCGCAAGCAAGCCATTTTCGCCACACCGGACGGTCGCCCGACCTGCCCGATCAGGAGACGCATGCATGGACGGATCTCAGCTCGTCGGTCCCGCGGGACCGGAGGCAGAGGTGAGCGCGCCGGCGCGCCGGCGGTCGTGGCCGTTGCGCCAGATGGCGATCGCGCTCGGCGTGCTGGTCCTGCTGGCCGGGTTTGGTAATTACGGCCGCTACTACTGGACCACCGGGCGGTTCCTGGTCTCCACCGAGGACGCGACAGTACAGGCCAACTCGGTGATCGTCAGCCCGCGCGTGTCGGGCTACATCGCCGCCGTGCTGGTGCACGACAACGAACCGGTGCGGGCCGGCCAGGTGCTGGCGCGCATCGACGACCGCGACTATCGCGCCGCCCGCGCCGAGGCGCGCGCCGACCTCGCCGCCGCCACCGCGGGCATCGACAACCTGCGCCAGGAGATCGCCCGCCAGCGGCTGGTCGTGACCGAGGCGCGCGCCGGCGTCGCCGCCGACGAGGCGGCGCTCGCGTTCTCGCGTCAGCAAGACGGACGCTATGCACGGCTGGCGCGCAGCGGCGCCGGCACCGAGCAACAATCGCAACAATGGCAGGCCGACATCGCCGAGAAGCAGGCAGCGCTGGCGCGCGACACCGCCGGTGTGGGCGTCGCCGTGCAGCAGATCGCGGTGCTGCGCACGGCGCTGGCGCGGGCGCAGGCGACACGTGCGCAGCGGCAGGCGGCGCTGCGCCAGGCGGACCTGAACGCTCGGCTACACCACCATCACCGCGCCCGTCACCGGCACCGTCGGCGACCGCACCCTGCGCGTCGGCCAATATGTGCAAGCCGGCACCGCAGCTGATGGCGGTGGTGCCGCTGCACGCGGTCTATGTGACCGCCAACTACAAGGAGACGCAGCTGACCGACGTGCGTCCCGGCCAGCCGGTCGCGATCGCGGTCGACATGTTCCCCGACGCCACGGTGCACGGCGTCGTCAACAGCATCGCCCCGGCGAGCGGCGCAGGAGTTCGCGCTGCTGCCGCCCGACAACGCCACCGGCAACTTCACCAAGATCGTCCAGCGCATTCCGGTGAAGATCACGCTCGATCCGCACGATCCGCTGCTCGGGCGGCTGCGGCCCGGCATGTCGGTCGAGCCGACGATCGATACAAGCCCGCACGCATGAGCGCCGCCTGAGATGGCCGACATCGCCCCTGCCGAGGAACCGTCCGTCCCGCTGAAGACCTGGATCGCGGTCGGCGGCGCCATGCATCGGCGCCTTCATGGCGGTGCTGAACATCCAGATCACCAACTGCCTCCCTGCCCGATATCGAGGGCGGCATCGGCACCGGCGGCATCAACGGCGCCTGGATCATCACCGCCTATCTGATCGGCGAGATCATCGTCATTCCGATGACCGATTTCCTCAGCCGCGTGTTTTCGCTGCGCCGCTACCTGATCACCAACACGGCGCTGTTCCTGGTGCTTCTCGGCCGCCTGCGGCGAGGCGCACAGCCTGCCGAGATGATCGCGCTGCGCGGCGCTGCAGGGCTTCGCCGGCGGCGTGCTGATCCCGCTCGCGTTCACCATCATCGTCGCCATGCTGCCGCCGTCGAAGCGGCCGATCGGCCTGGCCGGCTTCGCGATCACCGCGACCTTCGCCCCGGCGATCGGCCCGACCGTCGGCGGCTGGCTCACCGACACCTACGGCTGGCCGACGATCTTCTACATCAACCTGGTTCCGGGCGCGGTCATGCTGGCGGCGCTGATCTATGGCCTGCCGCGCTCGCCGATGCAGCTTGGCCTGCTGCGCCGCGGCGACTGGCTCGGCATCGCGCTGATGGCGGTCGGGCTCGCCGCGTTGCAGACCGTGCTCGACGACGGCAATGTCTACGACTGGTTCGGCTCGCCCTTCATCGTGCAGGCTGAGCCTGCTCGCGGCGGTGGCGCTGGGCGCCTTCATCGTCGTCGAGCTGTGCGCGGCCGGAGCCGCTGATCCAGCTTCGCCTGCTGGCGCGGCGCAATTTCGGCTTCGGCACGCTGGGCAATTTCCTGCTCGGCTTCGCGCTGTACGGCTCGGCCTACCTGCTGCCGCAGTACCTGGCGGTGCGCGCAGGGGTTCGACGCCGAGCAGATCGGGCAGGTGATGGCCTGGACCGGGCTGCCGCAGCTCGTGATGATCCCGTTCGTGCCGCTGCTGATGCGCCGGATCGATCCGCGGCTGCTGGTCGGCGTTCGGGCTGCTCGTGTTCGCCGTCAAGCTGCTTCATGAACCTGCATCATCGACGCGAATTACGCCGGCGCCGCAGCTGCTGGTGCCGGACGTGACGCGCGCGTTGGGCCAGGCGTTGGTGATGACGCCGCTGTCGGCCATCGCCATGGTCGGCATCACGCCGGCACGAGGCCGGCAGCGCCTCCGGCCTGTTCAACATGCTGCGCAACCTGGGCGGCGCGATCGGCACGGCGGCGCTGGAAACGTTCTTCACCAGGCGCGAGCAGTACCACTCCTTCATCATCAACGCCGCATGTTTCGCTGCTGCGAGCCGGCGACGCGGACGCGGCTCGACGCTGTTGCAGCAGTATTTCATGGCGCACGGCACGCCGGATCCGGCAGGCGCGATGCACCGCGCGATGATCGCGGTCGGCAACGCCATCCGCGCGCAGGCGACGATCATGGGCTACGCGGACTGTTTCGCGCTGCTCGGCGCCGTGCTGCTCGCGGCCGTGCTCGCGGTCGCCATGCTGCGGAAGGGCGTGGCCGCCGGCGGCGGCGGACATTAGCCGACGGGGATCAGACGCGCGGCCGGCCGGCCCGCAGCACGAGCGTGGTCCACGGCCCCTCCGCCAGCCGCGCCGCCAGCACGAGCCCCGACCGTCGGTGCGCCGCCAGCACCGCGCGCGCCTGGGTAGCCAGCAGCCCGGCCAGGATCACGTGCCCGCCGGGGGCGAGATGGTGCGCAAGGTCGTGCGCCATCCGGCACAGCGGCCGGGCCAGGATGTTCGCCAGCACGAGGTCATAGGGTCCGCCCGCCCGCACCACCGGGCTGCGCCATCCATCCGCCCGCCGGCACGCGATCCGCGGCCCCAGCCCGTTCTGCCGGGCGTTGCGCGCCGCGACCCGCACCGCCCAGGGGTCGATGTCCACCGCCAGCACGCGCCGGCCCAGCAGCCGTGCCGCCGCCATCGCCAGGATACCCGACCCGGTGCCGAGATCGAGCACCCGCCGGGGCCGCCGCCGCGCCACGTCCTCCAGCGCGCGCAGGCAGCCGCGGGTCGAGCCGTGCTCGCCGGACCCGAACGCCGCGCCGGCATCGAGGGTGAGCGTGATGCGCCCCGCCGCCGCCGGCCCGCGCAGATGCGTCCCGCGCAGGACGAAGCGGCGGCCGACCCGCTGTTCCGGGAAGCCCGCGTAGCTGCGCTCCAGCCAGCCCTCCGCGGCCACCGGCTGGCGCGCGAGCGGCACGTCGACCCCGGTCAACGCCGCCGCCAGCGCAAGGCCGGCGACCAGGGCGGGGTCGTTGGCGCCGACCGGCTTCACACCCTCCAGACGCCAGAGTCCGGTGGGCTCGTCGCGGAACAGGCCGACGGTCGCGCAGGCGCTGCGCAGGGCAGCTTCGTAGGCAGGCATGGCCGGGTCCGGAACATCGACGGACACGGTTTCCAGCGGCATGGCTCGGGAGGTCATGGAGGCGGGACGTATCGGCTCCGGCGCCGCAAGGCCAGAGGAGCGCGCCATATGGCGGGGAACCCCTTTCCCTCGCGGGGGCGATGCGGGCATGCTGCGGCCCAGAACACGACCCAGCCGGAGACTGCCTGCCATGACCAAGTTCGGCCTCGCCCAGCCTGTCCGTCGCGTGGAAGACCCGCGCCTGCTGCTCGGCCACGGGCGCTACACCGACGACATCCGGCTGCCGGGGATGCTGTACGGCGTCGTGCTGCGCAGCCCGCACGCCGCCGCCACGATCACGTCGATCGACACTGCGGCGGCGGTGGCGCTGCCCGGCGTGGCGGCGGTCTATACCGGCGCCGATCTCGCCGCGGACGGCATCGGGCCGCTGCCCTGCGCGGTGGCGCTGGTCAATCGCGACGGCTCGGCGATGGCGATGCCGCCGCATCCGGCACTGGCGCAGGGCGCGGTGCGCCATGTCGGCGATCCGGTGGCCTTCGTCGTCGCCGACAGCGTGAAAGCCGCGCGCGATGCGGCCGAGGCGATCGTGGTCGAGTACGACAACCTGCCCTCGATTACCGACACCGCCGGCGCCCTGGAACCGGGGGCGCCGCTGGTGTGGCCCGACGTTGCGGACAACCGCGCGTTCGACTGGGAAATCGGCGACAAGGCTGCCACCGACGCGCTGTTCGCCAAGGCCGCGCACGTCACCAGGCTGACGGTGGTGAACAACCGGATTATCGTCTCCTCGATGGAAGCGCGCGCCGCGCTCGCCGATTACGACGCCAGCACCGAGCGCTGGACCCTGTACACGAACACCCAGGGCGGCTGGCTGGTGAAGGGGCTCATCAACGGCATTTTCGGCGTGGAGGCGGACAAGTTCCGCATTGTCACCCCGGATGTGGGCGGCGGCTTCGGAATGAAGCTGTTCCTTTACGCCGAGCACGTGCTGACCTGCTATGCCGCACGCAAGCTCGGCCGGCCGGTGAAATGGGCGGCGGAGCGGGGCGAGGCGTTCCTCTGCGACACCCAGGGTCGCGACAACGTCACCCTGGGCGAGCTCGCGATCGCCGCCGACGGCCGCGTGCTGGCGCTGCGCACGCGCAACATCTCCAACATGGGCGCGTACTACTCGTCCTTCGCCCCCTATATCCCGACCTATGCCGGCACCGGCGTACTGGGCGGCGTCTACGCGGTGCAGGCGGTGTATGCCAACGTGATCGGCGTGTTCACCAATACGGTTCCCGTGGATGCCTATCGCGGCGCCGGCCGGCCGGAGGCCAACTACCTGGTGGAGCGACTGATGGACCAAGCGGCGCGCGAACTCGGCCAGGACCGCGCCGAATTCCGCCGCCGCAACATGCTGCGCCCGGCCGACCTGCCGCACGCGACGCCGGTGGGCAAGACCTACGACAGCGGCGATTTCCCGCGCGTGCTCGATACCGCCCTCGCCACCATGGACTGGACCGGCTTCCCGGCGCGCCAGCAGGCGGCGGCGGCGGCCGGCAAGCGGCGCGGGATCGGCATGGCCTACTACCTGGAGGCGACCGGCGGCGATCCCACCGAACGGGCCGAGATCCGCTTCGCCGAGGACGGCGGCGTCGACGTCTATGTCGGCACCCAGTCGACCGGCCAGGGCCACGAGACCGCCTATGTGCAACTGATCTCCAGCCGCCTCGGCATCGACGCCGAGCTGGTGCGCATCCGCCAGGGCGACACCGACACCATCCCCGTAGGCGGCGGCACCGGCGGCGCGCGCAGCCTGTATTCCGAGGGCCAGGCGATCCTGGTCACCGCCGACACGGTGATCGACAAGGGCCGCCGCGCCGCCGCCGAGGAACTGGAAGCCGCCGTGGGCGATATCGCATTCGCCGACGGCCGCTTCGCGATCGCCGGCACCGACCGCAGCATCGATATCGTGGCGCTCGCCGCCACCCAGCGTCGCAAGGCCGCCGCCGGGCAGACGGCGATCATCCTGGATGCGGCGGAAGTGGCCGAGATCAAGGCGCACACCTTCCCCAACGGCTGCCACATCGCCGAGGTGGAGATCGACCCGGACACGGGCACCATCCGCCTGGCCCGCTACTCGGTGACCGACGACGTGGGAAAAGCGGTCAACCCGATGATCGTGCGCGGCCAGGTGCACGGCGGCGTCGCGCAGGGCTTCGGCCAGGCGACGATGGAACGCACGGTCTACGACCCGGACTCCGGACAGTTGCTGTCCGGCAGCTTCACCGACTACGCCCTGCCGCGCGCGGCCGACATGCCGGAGATCGAGGTGGCGTTCGTCGAAGTGCCCTGCATGACCAACCCGCTCGGCGTGAAGGGCGCCGGCGAGGCGGGCGCGGTGGGCAGTCCGCCCGCGGTGATCAACGCGATCATCGATGCGCTGGCCGCCGACGGCGTGCGGGAGATCGACATGCCGACGACGCCGGAACGGGTCTGGCGGGCACTGCACGCGGCCTGAGGCGCGGCGTCCCTCTGCCCATCCTGCCATGTAGGCCCCTGGTTCGGGGAGCTGGCGACGGCGGCGGCGCCCTTCCCCCTCTCCCCCGCCTTTCGCGGGGGAGAGGGTCGGGGTGAGGTTGCCGCGATCATTCTGCTGGCGCCGATCCTGTGGATGGTGGCCGCAGGGTTCAAGACGTCGGCCGCGGTCACCGCCTATCCGCCGCGCCTGCTGTTCCACCCCACGACCGCGAATTACGCGACCCTGTTCGCGCGCATCCCGTTTCTGCACTATGCCCTGAACAGCCTGGTGATCGCCGGCGGGGCCAGCGCGATCGGCCTGCTGCTGGGCGTGCCGGCGGCCTTCGCGGTGTCGTGGAACCGGATGGCCTGGCCGGCGGTCGCGATGCTCGCCGCGCGCATGGCGCCGGGGGCGCTGTTCCTGCTGCCGTGGTTCGTGATGTTCTCGGCGATCCACGCCGTCGGCAGCTACTGGGTGCTGATCCTGGCGCATGCGGTGATCACACTGCCGCTCGCGCTCTGGATCATGCTGCCGTTCTTCGACGCGCTGCCGCGCTCGGTGATCGAGGCGGCCATGATCGACGGCTGCTCCGACCTTGCCGTGCTGTGGCGCGTCGCCCTGCCGCTCGTCGGCCCCGGGCTCGCGGTCGCCGCGATCCTGAGCTTCATCTTCGCCTGGAACTATTTCCTGTTCGCGCTCGTGCTGTCCGGCTTCTCCACCACGCCGCTGGTCGTGGCGGCCTTCAATTTCGTGGGAGAGGGCGTGACCAACTGGGGCGCGCTGATGGCGGCTGCTACCTTGATCGGGCTGCCGCCCGTCGTGCTCGCCTTCTTCGTCCAGCGCCACCTGGTCGGCGGGCTGGCGGCGGGAGCGGTGAAGGAATAGCGCCCGCCGCCGCAGCCGGGGCGGCGGGGAGAGACAAAGGGAACCCCATGACCCGGAAGACAGTCCTGGTGACCGGCGCGGCCCGCGGCATCGGCGCCGCCATCGCCGCCCGCCTTGCCGCCGACGGCTGGCGCGTGGTGGCCGCCGATCGCGACCCGGCCGGCGCGTCCCCTCCTGGCGGGCGGGTCGCGGCCTGCGACGTGGCCGACGAGGCCGAAGTCGCCACGCTGATCGCCGGCATCGCGGCCGAGGAAGCCCGGCTCGACGGGCTCGTGTGCAACGCCGGGATCATGATCCGCAAGCCGCTCGGCGAGCTGAGCCTCGCCGAATGGAACGCCGTGCTCGCGACCAACCTCACCGCCGCCTTCCTCCTGGCCCGCGCGAGCGCGCCGCTGCTGCGCGCCGCGCGTGGCGCGGTGGTCACCATCGCCTCCACCCGCGCGCATATGTCCGAGCCGGATACCGAGGCCTATGCCGCCTCCAAGGGCGGGCTGGTCGCACTGACCCACGCACTGGCGATCAGCCTGGGGCCTTTGGTGCGGGCCAACGCGATCAGTCCCGGCTGGATCGCCACCAAGGGCCCGCCGCCGCGGCCCGAGGACCACGCCGACCATCCTGCCGGCCGGGTGGGCGTGCCGGCGGACATCGCCGCGCTGGCCGCCTGGCTGCTGGGGCCGGAGAGCGGCTTCGTCACCGGCGCCGAGTTCATCGCCGACGGCGGCATGACGCGGAAGATGATCTACCGCGACTGATGCGGCGGCAGCGGTTCCGAACCCGCCCGATCACGTTCCTGTCGTGTACACATGCCGGTCGCGTACACGTGATTGAGGCGCGGGAACGAGATCGGCCCGCCCCGGCGCGCCGCGCAACGCCAGGGGCCGCGCCGGATTGCGCTTTTTCCTTGCTCGCACGAGCGCCGGCAGCGGCGCGGGCCCATCGTTTGGCCCTTGCCGCGCCCGGATGCCGCCATGATCTCGGGGCTTTCTTCGATCGCGCCGCGCACAGCGGCGCCGGACAGGAGGATAGCCACATGCGTTCGTTGCGCCTGGCCATATTGGCGCTTGCTCTGGCGGGTTCGGCCGTACTGGCTGCCGCCCCGGCCCACGCGGACCGGGATGACTGGCATCATGGCTGGCATGGCCGCTGGCACGGAGACTGGCATCACGGCTGGCGCCGGCCGTGGGGAGTCGCCGTGGTCCCGCCGCCGGTCTACTACCCGCCGCCGGCGTATTACCCGCCGCCCCCGGTGTATTACGCGCCGCCGCCGGTGGTCTATGCGCCCGGCATCAACATCGGCATCGGGGTTCGGTAGATGAGGGGGCGCGGGATGCGCGGCACCCGTCTCGCCGGTCTGGGCGCAGCGGGAGCGGGCCTCGCCTTGCTCCTCGCCGGCTGCACAAACCCCTATGATCCGGGCCAGCGCGCGCTGGGCGGCGGCGTGCTCGGCGCCGGCGCCGGCGCCGCGATCGGCGGCCTCGCCGGCGGAGGACGCGGCGCGGTGGCCGGGGCCCTGATCGGGGGCGCCGCTGGCGCCGTGGGCGGCGCGGTCACCACGCCATCGCCGCCACCGCAGGACGGCTACTACCGGGAGCAACCCGGCTATCCGCCGCCGCCGCCCGGCTACCGTTAGCGACGCCGCGGCGTGCGATCGCCTGAGGGTCGGCCGCGGGCGGCAACGGACCTGATGCCGGGGAGAGCCCTGGATCGGGCGGCCGATGCGCCACAGGGGATGAAAAAGGCGGAAGGCCGCCTCATAAGTGCGAGGATAAGGGGCGGGTCGTCGTTCTTTCACCTCTCCCTCCGGGAGAGGTCGGAGCGCGTCAGCGCTCCGGGTGAGGGTGGTGCGGCAAGTCCGATGATGTGTCCCCGTGCGGCACGCCCCTCACCCGCCGCTTCGCGGCGACCTCTCCCAGAGGGAGAGGTGAAAGAACGGCGACCCGCCCCTAGACCGGTGTTTTCATAGCAGGGCGGGGGAAAATCGCGACCGCGAGCCGACGCCCGGCGAAAGCGCCCGACGGCCGGCAGGCACGCCGTCTCACCCGCGCGACAGGTCCCGCGTCTTGCGCTGCAGGCTGGCCATCAGCGCCGTCGCGCCGCCCTGATCGAGCAGATGGCGGAAGTCCGAGCGCTGCACCGCCACCCGGCTGATCGCGCCGTCGGCCAGCACGTCGACCGCCTTCCAGACCCCACCCTGCTCGCGCATGACGTAGTCCAGTTGGTGCGAGTCGCCGGACCGGGCGACGATCTTCGTCACCACCACCTGCTCGCCGTCCGGCAGCGCCCGGGTGGACGGCTGTTCCTCGAAATGCTGGCCGTCGAAATCGTCGAAATTATCGACGTAGGACGCGACGGTGTAGCGCCGGAACGCCGCCAGCAGGCTCGCTTGCAGGGTCGGGTTCAATCCGGACCAGGCGGCCCCCACCGAGATGCGCAGGATATGCGGCAGATCGAACGCGAGGTCGATCGCAGGGGCCAGCATGTCGAACCGCTTCTCGAACGGCGCCGTCCTGCCGGCACGCATGATGCCGAGCAGCGCTTCGTCGAGTGCATGGATCGGCACGATCGCTGCCTGGGCAATATCCGTGCCCGGCGCGGCGCCGGCGGAAGGGTCAGCGCCCGAGGAAGAGTCTGGCGACGATGCCGCGGTGGCGGGCGCAGGCAATCCGGCGGCGACCAGCAGCGCCGCCGCCAGCGACAGGCCCACCACGCGGCGGCGCGACAACAGGGAAAACTCCATCGACCTTCCTTCGGCTCGGACTGTCACACGGTCCACGGCCAGCCCACCGGCCGCCCCGCGCATTCCGGGGCACGATACGGACCAGGATACGCTATGATACCGCCAATATAGGCCGCGACCACCGACGGTCGAAGTCCATCGCCGTCGGTGCCGGGGTATCTGCGCAGGTCACGATTTGTAACAAGCCCGCGCCGCGCGGCCCACCGGGCTGCAATCGCCCTCTTGGTCCCCTATGTCAGCGAAGTCGTTCCGTGCCGTGCTGCCGATCGGAGGCCCCTTTTGTCCCTCCCCGCCGCCCTGCGTCTCGCCGATCGTGTTGCCGGCGGATGCGGTTATCTCCGTCGGCCGCTGCGGCCCGCAGCCCTCATCGCCCTGGCGATGCAGCGCGCCGGGACGGAAGATTTCGGCGATATTCCGTTCCATGAACCATTGGCCCGCCTGCTCGAGGCCTGCGCCGCCAGCTCCGACCCCAGCCTGGTCGGGCGCATCGCCACGCGCTGGGATGTGCTGCAATTCCTGGGCAATCTGTTGCGCCTCGCCGCCGAGGAAGCACGCGACCCCACCATAAGCGACGAGCCGATCGCACAGCCGATCTTCATCACCGGCCTGCCGCGCAGCGGTACGAGCTTCCTGCACCGGGTGCTGCTGGAAGACGCGGCCAATCGCGCGCCGCGGGTCTGGGAGACCATTGCTCCCTATCCACCCGCTACCGGGCCGGACCGCCGGATCGCGCGGGTGGATGCGCAACTGCGCGCCTTCGCCCGCCTCGCGCCGGAGTTCCCGGGGCTGCACCCGCTGCGGGCCACCTCGCCGCAGGAATGTTCGGAGATCGCGGCGCATGTGTTCCGCAGCCTGCGGTTCGATACCACCTATCGCATTCCCGCCTACCGAATCTGGCTCGACCAGGCCGGCCATCTGCCCGCCTACCGGTTCGAACGGCGGTTCCTCCAGCACCTGCAGCACCAGGATCGTGCCGCGACGGCAGACGCGCCACGCCGCTGGGTGCTGAAATGTCCCGATCACGTTTTCGCGCTGCGCGATCTGCGCGCGGCCTTTCCGGATGCGCGCATCGTGTTCGTCCATCGCGATCCGGTGAAGGTGCTGCTGTCGGTCGCGAAACTCACCGAGGTGCTCCGCCGCCCTTTCACCCGCACGACCGATCCGCTGGCGATCGGTCGCGGCGAAAGCGACCGCTGGCTGCTCGGCACGCAGCGCATGATGGAAGCCGGCGATCGAGACGGCTTCGCCGCGCCGATCTGCCACGTGCATCACTCCGCGCTGATCGGCGACCCGCTCGGCACGGTGCGGCGGGTCTACCGCCATTTCGGGCTGGCGCTGGAACCATCGGCGGCGGGCGCCATGGGCCGTCTGATCGGCCGGCACCCGCGGGGCGAATACGATCACGATGCCTACCGCTTCGCCGATCACGGCCTCGATCCGGCGATGGAGCGGGAGAAGTTCCGCGCCTACATGGAATATTTCGACGTTACCCCGGAAACCGCTCCGCCCCGGGCGGTCCACCCGGCGCTCTCGCGGGCGGCGTAGCCGCGGGAGACGCAGTGAGGCGAGTATCGGCGCCGGACATCGGCGCCGCTGCCCGGCCGCCGATCCGGAGATCCCGGCGGGGCAGCGTCTGCCCCCGCTCGAAGATCACTTGGCTGTCGTAGAAATGCATGGACAGGGTCGATCGGGTGAAACCGGTCGGCGCCACCGCTCCGCGCGACAGATCCGCATTCAGTTCGTCGACCAGGGTCTTGGCCAGCTCGATGAATGTCCCCTCCCGCCGTAGCCCGCCGCCATATTCCGGCCAGTAGGCGGTGTGCAGGTCCTCGACCGCATAGATGCCGTTGCGGTCGAGCCGCGGGTACAGGAAGCGGAACGACGCCACGGTGGGCACGGCGAGGTGGCCGCCGTCGTCGAGCACGATGTCGGGGGTGCCGAACTCCTCGACCACCCGGGCCAAGAAGGCGGGGTCCGCCTGGTCGCCGATGCGCACCGCGATCTGCGGTTCCTCGAAGGCGGCACATGCGGGCTCGATATCGAGGCCGACGATCCGCGCGTGCGGCCCGAGATAGCGCTTCCACATCTGCAAGGAGCCGCCCTTGCCGCAGCCGATCTCCACGAACAGCAACGGGCGGTTCACGTAGCGGCCGAAATGGCGCTCATAGACCGGGAAGTAATGCGCCCATTTCTGCACCAGCCGGGCGTCGTGGCGGAGGAACTCGGCCCAAAGGCTCATCGGCGCAGTGCCGTATCGAGGGCATCGCAGATGCGCGCCAGTGCCGTCTCGGTGAGGTCGGGATGGATCGGCAGCGCCAGGATGCGGTGCGCCAGTGCCTCGGCCACCGGCAGGGCGGTGCCGTCGTGCGCATCGCGATAGGCCGGCTGCAGGTGCAGCGGACGCGGGTAGTAGATCGCGGTGGGCACGCCGGCCGCGCGCAGGCCGGCCTGCACCGCGGTCGCGCTCCGCGGCATCGGCCAGCAGGACGGAATAGATCGCCCAGGCGCTGGTGCTGTCGGGCACCCGGGCCGGGATCGTCGACCAGCGTTGCCCAGCCGGCGATCGTAGAGCTGCGGCGACCCGCTCGCGCGCCGCCAGTTCCTCGGGGAACACCGTCAGCTTCGCCAGCAGCACCGCCGCCTGCAGCGTATCGAGCCGGCCGTTCATCCCGGTGCGCAGCACCTCGTAGCGCGTGGTGCCCTCGCCGTGCGTGCGCAGGCTGCGGATACAGCGCGGCGCGATCGGCGCATTCGGTGAACAGCGCGCCGCCGTCGCCATAGGCGCCGAGCGGCTTCGAGGGAAAGAAGCTGGTCGCCGTCGCATCCGCCGCAGCGCCGAGCGCGCGCCCGTGCAGCGTGCACCGAAGCTCTGCGCCAGGTCGTCGAGGGTGAACAGGCCCTCGCCGCGCCGCGATCGCGGCCAGCGCCGGCCAGTCCGCCGGCTGGCCGAACAGATCGACGCCGATCAGCGCGCGTGGCCGCAGCCGTCCCTCGCGCGCGCACCCGGCCGATGCGGTCGGCCAGATGCGCCGGGTCGATCTGGAACGTGCGCGGATCGACATCGACGAACACCGGCGTGGCGCCGAGCACCAGCGGCACCTCGGCGGTCGCGGTGTAGGTGAAGGCCGGCAGGAACACGGCATCGCCGCGTGCCGATGCCTTCGGCCATCAGCGCGATCTGCAACGCATCGGTGCCGGAACTGACCGCCACGCAATGCGCCGCGCCGCAGAACGATGCCAGCGCCGCCTCCAGCTCCGCCACTTCCGGGCCGAGGATGAACTGGCAATGCGCCAGCACCGCATCGAGCCGCCGGCGCAGCTCGGGCGCGATGCGCGCCTGCTGCGCCTTAAGGTCGAGGAAGGGGATCGGCTCGGGCGCGGTCATGGCGTACCTGTCATCGGGGGCATTGCAGTCATCGTCTGGCCTTCGGCGTTATGGGCGAACTCGGGGATCAGCCGGCCGAGCAGCGCGAGCGCGAGCCGCGTGCTGCCCGCCGCGGCAGGCGGACGCGATCTCGTCCATCGCCCGCCCGACGATCGCCGGGTCGGCGGTGCGCGGCGCGGCCATCAGCAGACCGGGATAGCCTGTCGGCACGGGCGGTTCCTGGCCGTGGAACAATTCCTCGTAGAGCTTCTCGCCCGGGCGCAGGCCGGTGAAGCGGATCTCCACGTCCTCGTCTGGGCGCAGGCCGGCGAGCCGGATCATCTGCCGCGCGAGATCGGCGATCTTCACCGGCTCGCCCATGTCGAGCACGAAGATGCCGCCCTGCTCGCCTACCGCCCGCTCGCCTGCCGCCTGATCGCGCAACGGCAGCGGCGCGTCGGCCAGCCCCACGACGGTGGCTTGCAGCACGAGCCCCACCGCCTCCCGCACCGTCATGAAATAGCGCCGCATGTCGGGGTGCGTGACGGTCAGCGGGCCGCCGCGCGCGAGCTGGCGCTGGAACAGCGGCACCACCGAACCGGTGCTGCCGAGCACGTTGCCGAAGCGGACAGTGATGCAGCGCATCCCGTCGCGCGCCTCCGCGCGCAGGGGCATCCCGTCGCGCGCCTCCGCGCGCAGGGGCATCCCGCCTTCGCGCCCGGGCGCGCGGGACGGCTGATCGCGCTCCGCGCGCGCGGCGATATCGAGCGCCTGGCAGTACATCTCGGCCAGGCGCTTCGACGCCCCCATCACCGAGGTCGGGTTCACCGCCTTGTCGGTCGAGATCAGCACCATCGCCCGCGCCCCGGCGGCGCGCGCCGCGTCGGCCACGTGCCGCGTGCCGGCGGCGTTGGACAACAGGCCTTCGGCCGGGTTCGCCTCCACCATCGGCACGTGCTTGAGCGCGGCGGCGTGGAACACGAGGTCGGGGCGTTCGGCGGCAAACACCGCGCGGATGCGCGCCTCGTCACGCACGTCGGCGATCAGCGCGAGGCGGGGTACACCGGCGTGCCGCTCGGCCAGCTCGAGGTCGATCTGCCACAGCGCGTATTCGCCGTTGTCGAGCAGGATCAGCCGCTCCGGCCCCAGCGCCGCGATCTGGCGCGCCAGCTCGGAGCCGATGGTGCCGCCGGCGCCGGTCACGATGACGCGACGTCCCTGCACCAGCCGCGCCATCGCCTCCCGGTCCAACGGCACCTGGGCGCGGTTGAGCAGGTCGTCGATCTCCACCGGGCGCAGCTCGATCGGCCGGCCGGGCGCGGCAACCGGGGCGGAATCGAGCGCGGTGAGCTGCGGCGCGCGACGGACCAGCACGCCGAATCGGTCCGCCTCCTCGACCAAGGTCGCGAGCGCCGGGCCGGGGAGGTCGGCGCTGACCACCACCAGGGTGCGCGGCAGCCTGCCCTCGGCAGCCAGGCGGGCCAGCACCGCCCCGGCCTCCGCCACCGTGCCCAGGATCGGCTGGCCCAGGATGCGCCGCCCGGTCTGGCGCGAGCCGAAGCCGAGCAGCCCGATCACCCGCAAGCTCTGCCGCCGGTCCTGCGCCAGGGCACGGAGGAACAGATCGGCGTCCTCCCCGGCGCCGGCGAGCAGCGCGAGCGCCGGGTCGGCCGCCGGCTCGGGGGAAACGCGCGGGCGAGTACGGGCGTGGCGATAGAAGATGCGCGGGGCGGCAAGCAGCACGGTCTGCACCAGCGCGAGCACCACCGGAAACGCCGGATTGGGCGAGAGCCGGGCGAACGGCAGCACCACCGCGGCCAGCAGCGCAGCCCCAAGCACCGCAGCCCCGCCCACCGCGGCCAGATCGCCCAGCCCGGCAAAGCGCCAGTGCTGACGCGACAGCCGGAAGGGAATCCCGGCCGCAAGCAGCGCCACCGCCCCGAGCGGCGCAGCCCATAGCGGCGGCGCGGCGCCCGCGGCGGGATCGGCGATCCAGCCGGCCAACGGAACCGCCAACGCCGCCAGCGCGAAATCGAGCGCGACATTCACGGCGATGCGGGTGAGCGATCGGGCGGCGGCCATGCGATCCCCTCTATAGCCCGCAGCGCCGCGCGGCCATAGCGTGACGGGTGGAAGCAGGACCGACCATCACGATGAGTGCCCGTCTGCCGCCCGCCGCCCGCCGCCTGCTTGCCGCACGCACCGTGATCAGCCTTGGCCAGGGAGCGATGGGGGTTGATTTCGCGCTGTATGCCCGGGCGCTGCATTGGTCACCGGGGTTTCTTGGCGCGGTGGTTGGGGCCGGAATCCTGTTGGGCGGTGTGCTGACCGGGGCGGCCGGGCCGCTGTCCGACCGGTTCGGGCGCAAGCCGTTCCTGCTCGCCTACCTGGCGGCGGTCGTGGTGGCGGCGGGCCTGGCGGTGGCCTCGGCGCACACGGCGGTGGTGGCCGGGGCGGCGATCGTCGCCGGGTTCGGACGCGGTGCCGTGGGCGTGCCGGGGCTGTTCGGGGCCGTGCAGCAGGCCTGGCTGTCCGACCAGGTGGAGGGACCGGCGCTGAGCCGGGCGTTCGCGCGCAACGCGGCGATGGGGTTCTTCGCCACCGCCGTCGGCACCTTCCTGGGCGGCCTGCCGCATCTGTGGCGCCACTTGCTGCCGGGAGCGCTCGGCTACCGGCCGCTGTTCGCGCTGGTGGCGGTCACCACCCTGCTCTCGCTCGTGCTGCTCGCCCTGGTCCCGGAGCGGGTGCGCGTCGCCCGCGCCCCCGCGCCGCCGGCCGAGGCGGCGCGCGACCAGGCGACCGAGAACCGGCTGCTGCTGCGGCTGGCGGGGATCAACGCGCTGAACGGGGTGGGAATCGGCCTGTCCGGACCCCTGTTATCGTGGTGGTTGGCCGAGCGGTTCGGCGCCGGGCCCGGGCAGATCGGGCCGGCGATCGGGCTGGTTCTGCTGGCCTCCGGGGTTGCGACCCTGGTGGCGGGGCGGCTGGCGACGCGATTCGGGATGGTGCGGGTGGTGGTGGCGATGCGCACCGCCGGGCTGGCGCTGATGGTGGCGATGCCGTTTGCGCCGGCATTCGGTTGGGCGATCGGCGCCTATGCCGCGCGGACGGTGCTGAACCGCGGCACCGCGGGACAGCGCCAGGCACTGGTCCTGGGCGCGGTGCGCGGCCATCGGCGCGGGCTGGCGGCGAGCGTGAGCGGGGTATCCACGCAACTGCCGCGCGCGGTCGGGCCGTGGCTGGCGGGGCTGATGTTCGGGTCGGGGTGGTTCGCCGCGCCGTTCCTGCTCGCCGCGGTGTTCCAGGGGGGGTACCTGGTGCTGTACCGGATGGTATTCGCGGGGGCGGACCGGACGTAGCGACAGCCTTCTCCCCTCCCCCGGCCTTGGTCCGCTTCGCGGCCGGAGCCTGCCAGGGGAGGGGATGAAGGGGGGCGCGGCGATCCGGGAGGGATCGACGCCGCGCCGGTCAGGCCAGCTCCACCACCACGGGCACGTGGTCCGAGGGTTGCGCCCGGTCGCGTTCGGCGCGGTCGGGGCTGGCCGCAACCAGGCGCTCGGCCAGGTCTGGCGAGAGCAGCACGTGGTCGATGCGCAGGCCGAGGTCGCGCGGCCAGGCGCCGGCCTGGTAGTCCCAGAACGTGTACATCGGCTCGCGCGGGTGCAGCGCGCGGATCGCGTCGGTGAGGCCGAGCCAGAGCAGGCGGCGGAAATGGGCGCGGGTTTCGGGGCGCACCAGGGCGTCGGTGGGGGAGATGGCGCCGGGGGCGGCGTCCTCCGGGGCGGGGCAGACATTGAAATCGCCGGCGAGGATGGTGGGGCGGTCGGCTTCCAGCAGGGCGGCGGCGCGCTCGGCCAGGCGGTCCATCCAGGCGAGCTTGTAGGCGTAGCCGGCGTCCCCGCCGGAATTGCCGTTGGGGAGGTAGAGGTTGGCGACGGTCGTGCCGTCGGTCTCGATCTCGATGTAGCGGGCCTGGGCGTCGCCGGGCGGCAGGCCGGGCAGGGCGCGGTGGGTGACGGTGAAAGGGCGGCGAGCGAGGACGGCGACACCGTTATAGGATTTCTGGCCGACGGCCTCCGCGGTGTAGCCGAGGGCGCGGAACGCGAGCGCGGGGAAGGCGTCGGTTTCGCATTTGATCTCCTGCAGCAGCAGCACGTCGGGTTCGGCGCGTTGCAGCCAGGCCAGCACGTGGGATTCGCGCTGGCGGATGGAGTTGACGTTCCAGGTGGCGAGTTTCATCGGGGTCCTTGCAAGGCTGGCGCCGTGAGGCGGGCCAGGCGGGCGGGCGGCCGGCAGCGGCGGCGGGACAGTATCACCGGTGGGGTGGGCGATGCGCCAGGACGATGTACATCTGGCGGGGCGTCCGGGGCGCGGTCTGAGCGGGGGATCGGCCTTGCTCCGGGCGGAGAGGCGGGTTGGCCCGTGATCCTTCGGTTTCGCGACTTGGTGGGCGGCCGCGCGAGACCTGGTGGCACCCCGGACCCCGACCCGGGCCGGGCGATCCCGGCGTTTTGGTTCGATATCGTAACGATAAGCCCGCGCGTCCGCCGCCCCCGCTCAGCCCGGAATTTGCGACCCATCCCCCAGGGTCAGCCCCGCGCACCCGCGCCAGACCGGCCGCTTGTCCCGCCCGCCCGCGGCGGGCAGGCACCACAGCGCGAGAATGTCCGTCACGGAAACGGCCTTCGCGCGCGCAGCGGCGTAGTCGGCCGCCGCCGCCTCGGCCTCCGCCCGCCCGCCGGGCACCACGATCACCGGCCGGCGCCGCCGCCGCGAGGCGGGCAGCAGCGCGCGATCCACCCCGAGCATCCAGCCAAGCGGGCGCAGGATCGGCCCCAGCCGGGGATCGGCGGCCAGCATCTCCGCCATCGCGGGGTCGCGCAGCAGGTCTTCCATCTGCGCCCGGCCGGCGGCGGCTTGCGGGAGCAGCCGCAGCAGCCAGCGCCAGGTCCGCGGCAGCCCGGTGCGCTCGGGCGGCGGGTCCGCCGGAGCGAAGCGCAGGCTGTGGGTGGGAACGAATCTCGGTTCAGGCGGCTTGGGAGCCGGCTTCGGGGGCGGGATCGGGGTGCCGGCGACGGCGCGGAACCGGGCGGCGAGATGGCGCAGCCGGGTGAGCAGGGTGTCGGCATGCGTGGGCTTCAGGCCCGCGTGACCGCGCCCCGTCTGACCGCCCCCCGCGTGATTGCCCCCGGCCTGATCGTGCCCCGCCTGATCGCCAAAACCGGCGATGCGGTCGGCCAGCCAGACGATGAGGCTGGCAAGACGGTCGAACAGGGTGGGGGACAGGGGGGTGGGGGACATGGGACCAGGAACATATATAGAACATGCGCCCGAGGCAAGGCAACAGATTTGTGCGGGCGGTACAGGGCGATCGCATTTGCCGCGCGCGGCCGACCTGCCGGCGCAGGGAAGCGCCGGCGGGCTTTACGTCCCCCAGGCTGCCGCCCGTGGGGCCGATAACCGGTTGATTTTCAACACGGAGGACGCAGGCGAGGGCCACGGAGGACGTCGTACCGGCGGCCGTCGCGTACGTCATCGCGATGCACCGGCACATGCGGGCGACAGCGAGGACGTCATGAGATCTTGCGGAACTGTACGCGCGCTGCGCCGACGCACGGCTCCGTGGCCCTCCGTGGCCCTCGCCTGCGTCCTCCGTGGTGGTAGAAGCGGGACAGCCCGCCGCCCGGACCCCACGACCGGCCCCCGCGCCACCGGTCGCGTGCCGGAGTGCATCGCATGGGGCGACCGGCGGCCACGTCGGCGCGCGAGACGACATCCATCCGGTTTCCGTACCCGCAGCCCGCCTTGGCGCGCCGCGGGTGCGCCGAGCGCCATCCCCATGCCCTTGTTTGTCGTGGCATCGCCCGCGAGCGGCCAAATGCGGTTGCCCTGGCGGGCGAGCGGGCCGTCGTGCGACGGCCCGCCTCCGCCCCGTGTCGGGCGACGGTGAAAACTGGTCCGGTGGCGACAGTGAAATCTGGTCCCCCCCTGGTGAGGAGGGACTGGGATGGAAGTGTCGCATGAAGCGGCAGACTTGCCGCGGTTGGCACAACCGCGGGGGACGCTGGTGGAAACGCCGGAGGCAGTGGCAGCGATGGTTCGGCTGCAAGAGCTTGGCTGGGGGACGCGGCGGATCGCGCGCGAGCTTGGGTGCAGCCGGACAACGGTGCGACACTATCTGGTGCAGGGCGAATGGCATGGCTACCGCCGCTGCGGCCGACGCTCGAAGCTGGCCGATGAGACGGCGTGGCTGCGCGAGCGACTGATCCGCCACCAGGGCAACGCCGACGTGGTGCGTCAGGACCTGGTGCGGGAGCACGGCATTGCGGTGTCACTGCGCACGCTGGAGCGAGCGGTGGCGCCGTTCCGGCAGGAGCTGGCGGCGAAGGCGCGGGCGACGCTGCGGTTCGAGACGCCGCCCGGGCGTCAGTTGCAGATCGATTTCGGCCAGAAGCGCGTGCCGATCGGTGGCGTGGCGGTGCCGGTGTTTCTGTTTGTGGCGACGCTGGGCTACTCGCGTCTGTTGTATGCGCAGCCGTTCCGCCACGAGCGGCAGTCGGCATGGCTGGCCGGTCTGGAAGCGGCGTTTCACCACTTTGGCGGAGTGCCGCGGGAAGTGCTGCTGGACAACGCGCGGGCCTTGGTGGAGCACCACGATGCGGCGACGCGCGAAGTGCGGTTCAACGCGCGGCTGCTGGCGTTTGCCCGCTATTGGGATTTCATGCCGCGCGCCTGTGCGCCGTACCGGGCGCGGACGAAAGGCAAGGACGAGCGGGGCGTCGGCTATGTGAAGCACAACGCGCTGGCCGGCCACGGCTTCGACAGTTGGGCGGCGATGGAGGGGCATCTTGCACGCTGGATGCGCGAGGTGGCCGATCTGCGCCGGCACGGCACGACCGAAGAAGCGCCGCGTGTCCGCTTCGACCGCGACGAAGCCGCCGCCCTGCGTCCGCTGAACGGCCGCCCGCCGTTCCAGCAGGTGCGCGAGCTGGTGCGGGTGGTCGGCTCGGAATGCAGCATCGAATTGGACACCAACAGCTACAGCGTGCCGTGGCGGCTGATCGGCAAACGGGTGGCAGTCATTGCCAGCGGCGGGCGCGTGGCGATCCGGCATGACGGCATCGAGGTTGCTGCGCACGCCGAAGCTGCCGGCCGCCGGCAGCGGGTGATCGACCCCGGGCACTACCATGGCACGCCCGGGCTTGCCCGGCCGGCGCCTCCACCGGAGCTGGCCGAGGCAATGCCGTCGCCGGCGCTGCTGCGGCCGTTGGCGGACTACGAGCAGGCGATCGGGGGCGGCTGGTGATGGCGCCCGATCATGCCACGCTGACCGCCTGGCTGAGCCGGCTGCGGCTGACCGCGATCCGCGATCAGTTGGACAGCCTGCTCGACGAGGCCGCACGCAAGGAGCTGACCCTGCGCGAGGCGGTCGCCTTCCTGTGCGAGCGAGAGATTGCCCGCCGCGAGGACCGCCGCATCGAGATGGGGAGCAAAATCGCGCACTTCCCGACGGTACGCGAACTGGACGGGTTCGACTTTGCCGCCCAGCCCTCGATCGACCCCGGGCAGATCCGCGACCTCGCCGTCTGCCGCTGGGTGGCGCACGGCGACGCGCTGTTGCTGCTCGGCCCGCCCGGCGTCGGTAAGACGCACCTGGCGATCGCGCTCGGCCGGGCAGCGATCCGAGAGGGCTACTCTGTATTGTTCGTGACCGCCCCAGCCCTGGTCGCAGGTCTCGCCAAGGCGCATGCCGAGGGCCGGCTGGAAGAGCGGCTGGCGTTCTACGCCAAGCCCAAGCTGCTGATCGTCGACGAACTCGGCTACCTGCCGTTCGACCCGAATGCGGCACACCTGTTCTTCCAACTGGTCTCGCGCCGCTACGAGCGCGGCAGCCTGCTGCTGACCTCGAACCGCTCGGTGGCGGAGTGGGGAACGGTGTTCGGCGATCCGGTGGTGGCGACTGCCATCCTCGACCGGCTGCTGCACCACAGCCATGTCGTGACCATTCGCGGCGACAGCTACCGGCTGCGCGAGAAGCGCCGCGCCGGGCTGATCGGGCAGACGGCGCCGGCGGCATGACCCGGGCATATCGTCACGTAACGGAATACAAGGGAAACCCCGGCCATGGGACGCAAGCCGGAGGGCGATCAGGCACTGACCGGTGCCGAGCGCCAGGCCCGCTATCGGGCGCGCCACGCAAGCATGGCGGAACCGCCACCACAACCCCGCCAGGCACCACCCGCCAAAACCCGGGTCATGACACGGCCGCAGCAATGGGACACAGCACTGGGCACGTTGGTCAGGCTGCAAACCGAGTATGCCGCTTGGCTGGATGTGATGCCGGAAGCTACCCGCGACAGCCCGACCGGCCAGGCCTTGCAGGCCATTGTCGATCTCGACCTGGACGAGTTCATCGCCATCCGGCCGCCACGCGGCTTTGGTCGCGATTAGCGCCACCGGGAGTGCTCCGGTGCCGTCCGTGCCACGCTTGCCCGGGTGGGTCCACAGGCAGACAGGCCTGGCCCGCCGCTCCGACTGCCTCTTGGGGGCGCTCCGCGGCGCGCCAGGCCTGTCTGCCTGTGGACTACCCGGACAAGCCCGCGCCGCCGTCGACTTGGGACATCATTGCAATCCGGGTGGCCCAGATTTGGATGTCGTCACCGGACCAGTTTTGGATGTCGCTTGACACCCCGGCCATGACGGGCCACAGCGGACGAAAAAGGACGCGCTTGTCGCAAAGTCTGTTGCGGGGTGGGGCGCTGGGTTCGGCGGCGGCGACGGGTCGAATGCGGCAGCCGGCGGTCCATAGCTCCGGTAGGAAGCAAGGAAGGTTTTAAACGCAAATGAACGCCAATGGCCGCAAACAGGCGCAAATGCCGCGTGCCGCTTCGGCGCCCCTGCCCTGTCCCGTGCGGCCGCGCAGGCCGCTTGCCCGGGCCGGTGCCGCCGGCCAGCCATTCTGCTCGGTCCATTTGCGCCTGTTTGCGGCCATTGGCGTTCATTTGCGTTTCAGCCCTTCTTCTGCCGGCCGCGCATCAACAGGGTTCGCGATAAGAGCGAAATAAGGATTCCGGGCCCGGGCCGAGCACCTGACCGCGCCGGGCCGGATCACGCAGCGCGGCACCATGGGTCGGGACGGACGCGGCAGGCGGGCCAACAGGGGCCTCCGCGGAGGCCGGGCCGCCACCGCATCGGGCCGGGGGATCAGAGGGAATGGGGGCGTTCACGCGCTTGCCCTGCGGTGACCACCGCTTGTCGTCGCCAGGCGGCCCGCCAGATGCTATAGGACCGCCATGGCAGAGCTTTCGCCCCGTGTCTCGGAATTCGCCACGGCCGAAGAGGCCGAGGCGTACGAGCGTTGGTTCCGCGCCAAGGTGCGGGCAAGCCTGGCCGATCCCCGGCCGGGTGTGCCTCATGATGCGGCGATGACACGGGTGCGGGCGACGATCGAGGCGGCGCGGCAGAACCGCACGCCGGAGTAATGCTGGCATGGAACGCGATGCTGCCATAGCCAGGCTGAAAGAACACGAAGCCGAGCTGAAGCGGCTCGGTGTCGAACATCTTTTCCTGTTCGGCTCCACGGCGCGCGGCGGCGCGCGCGAGGATTTTGACGTTGATCTTTTCTTCGATTATCCGCGCGGGAAGTTCGGGCTTTACGAGCTGATGGACGTGAAAGAGACGGTCGCGCGCATTCTCGGCCGCAAGGCGGACATCATGACACGCGACAGCATCCATAAAGCCCTGCGCGCGCGCCGAAGCGGACGCCATAGCGGTCTTCTGATGCCGGGGCGCTCTGTCTCGCTACGGCGCGACACGGAACCATCGTAATCGGGGTGCATACGATAAGTGGAGACGTGATAGCGCATGTTACCTGTCCATCAGTCTTTCGCACCCGCTGTGAGCGTCGCAGAACGCCGCTTTTTGGTAAGTAAGAACGTCGCACCAGAAAGTCACTGCCATATTGGCGGGTTATTGCGTCGTAAAACATAGCGTTTAGGCTTGCTTTCCGCGCGATTCTTGCCTCCCAATAGGTCCACTTTGTACCCCGCATGCTTTTGCGAAAGCTAACCCGAGGGCAGAGACGTAATAGGCCATTACCTTCACTTCCCATTTGTCGCTGACTTGAATGAACCCACTATCAGTGTAGCACAACAATCGTAATGACTCTAAAATCGAGAAATCGTTCTCTTGAGCGTCCTTATAGATTGAATATGAAGGACACCCACTTATGAAATCCTGTCGGTCATCCTTTTTACCGACCTCCAGATGTTTAATTACCATTCCTTCGATATTAAACAGCCCTCGCAACCTTGTCCAGGCGCGATTCAGCGTAGTCGGCGGCTTCTTACTAGGCTCATCAAAATACGTCTGAATGTAGTCAGACAGAATGTTAAATTCTATCATGTCCAATGAGACCTCAACGCTGCCCGGCCCTCTCGGTCCAATAATGGCTTCAAATACACGCGCCTGAGCGGAAGACATTTGCGAAATGATGCTCACATAGTGTACGTAGGTCGGGTCGTAGTTCTCTGCGGATGAGACCAAGAGATTTGCCCACATATCCACAAGCCTACTGTTCGGTTCTTCTAGGGAAGCATTCTCCAAAAATGGAACAAGAAACTTTACAGGGACAGGTTTAATTGGCAGTTCAAGCTTGGCAAGCCTGGGTGCAGCACGATGTAGGATTGCAGTCAGGGTCTCCTCTTGCTGTATCCGTAGAAGCTCGCGTTTGTGTGCAAGTTGATCCCCTTTTAGTCCGGCCCATTGCGTGATGGGAGATAATAGCGTTAGCCAGGCGCTAGCTTTTGCCCGGGTAACATCTACCGGTACGTGCTCCGTGATTTTCTTTTGAACTTCGTACCTAGCCGAGGCCGATATCTCCGCCGTTGCTTGAACCGTCGTCGCAGGCACTCCGACGACCCGCTTCCCACGTAGGGCCACTTTCTTGTCTCCTCGCGACGGCGAAGGCACCCTTGATCTCACCTCAGTGTCAATAATGGATTATTCAGCTAGCCTCAACATCGTCGATTTGCCGACGTTATGGCTCTTCGCCAGCACCTCGGGCGTCGCGCCCTCGGCGCGTAGTCGATCAACGGCGTGAAGTCGCTTTGCGCCCCAAGGCTCCCGCCCGCGTCGCTTCCAGGCGAGCAATGCTTTCTCGCAGTTCGCGGTGAACCACCTCGCCGGGCACGGTCGGAACCCCGGCGGCAAGCTCCGCCAGGCTCCGGTCAAGCGCCTCGGCCCAACCCGGCGGCGCGTCCAACGATGCAGGTGTGTCGGTCATGGCAAGAGACTAGGCGCACCCGGCCCGGCGTTCCAGCCTGTCGCAAGAGCGCGTGTCAACGCACTCTCTGACTCCCTGGCCGAAACCGAGCCGGGACTTGGCGGCCCTTGTCCCGGCGAGTTACCGGCGGCGGGCAAGGGCGCGGCGAATCTCGGCCGACATGGGAGCGTAATCGCCCCCATGCGCGGCACGGGACGCGGCAATCCAGCCCTGCGGGTCCATCCGGGCGAGGTCGAGCGAGTGCCCGGCCTGCTCCGCCAACTGTGCCAGATAGAAAAGCTGGGTCCGTCCGTTCCCCTCGCGGAAGGGGTGGACATAGTTCACGTCGCCCATGATCCGCCCGGCCGCGGTGGCGAAGTCCACCCGGTTCAAGCCATGCAGGAAGGCGGCGCGGGCAAGGCGCTGGTGAACGTCCTGCATGCCGGTTTCGATGAACCGGCGGAATTGGAACTGATGCCCGCCCTTGGCAATCTCCACGGTGCGAAGCGCGCCCGCCCAATCATAAACGTCTTGGAAAAGGTGCCGGTGAATGGCGCGAAGATGGCCGAGGTCGAAGCCCCCGACCGGGATGCCTTCGGCGGCCCGCTGGATAACAAGTTGCCGCTCCAGGCGGTCAAGCTGCGCCGCGTCGGTGAGGCCCAGCTTGTTCCGTAGGACGGTCGAGCCGGGATAGGTGTAGGGATCGGCCTCGCTCACTCCGCCGCCAGCTTGGCGGCCCCGGCAAGGATGTAGGCGCGGCGGCGCTCGTGCGGCCAGCCTTCGCGCTCGAACATCTCGAACATGGCGAGGTCGGCGGCGTCGAGCGGGTTGCCCTCGATCTCCTGCAACCGCGCGGCGGCAAGCCGCCGGTCGCGGGACGCGGCGGCTTCGCCTGCCAGCGCGGCGCGGGGTGGGATGGTGTTCATGGCAACAAGATAGGCGCACCCGGCCCGGCGTTCCAGCCTGTCGCAGGAGCGCGTGTCAACGCTCTCCTCGGCCCGTCGGGCAGGCGCGACGTGGCAACGAAGCGGTGCCCGTGCCGCGTCGCGCCCCGGCCGCAAGCGACCGCTCCGGCAAACGGCATGACCGAGGAAATCCACGACGATCTGCCGAGCTCTCCCGGGAACGCCCGCTGAGCGAGAGCCGCCACGGGCAGTCCCTCCGCTCATTCCAGGAGGGTCGAGAGCCTGGCCATCACCTCATCCACGATCGCCGGCGGCACGCTTTCCAGCTTGCGGCCACGGCGGGAACCGATGTCGAGGGCACGGGGTTGGTCGCAGCGCACGACGCCCGTTGTCCTGATGCCCGCGCCCTGCAGCGACACGGTGAACCCGGCCGTGCGGGCGAAAGTGCCGCCGGTCGTGATGGGCAGCACCACGGGCGTTTTCGTCAGTCGATTGAACGCACCCGGCGAGACGATCAGCACCGGGCGGGTCCCCTGTTGTTCATGGCCGGATGTGGGATCGGGCGAGACGAGATAGATGTCGCCTCGCTCCATCACGGCAGCTCGCGACCGACCGGCCCTACGTCGAGCCATTCCCGATCTTCGGCGGTCGGCTCGGCCGAAGCATCGCATTGGGCCAGCAGTTCATCGAGCGTGTAGCGCGGACGCGCCCTCGGCTCGACCACCAGCCGACCGTTATCGACGGCGAGGCCAACCTTGGCCCCGACCGACAGATGCAGGAGATCGAGCAGCGCCGGGGGAACGGCCAGCATGACCGATCCGCCGACCTTGCGCAGATTCGTGGTGTGCATAGGCACTTCCTGTAAATTATACAGAGGTATAATATTTCGTGCTGTGCCCTTCAATCCCCGTCCGCTGGAGAGCGCGATCCAGACGCGGGCGGGTGAACGCGTCCCCCTGACCACGAGCGATCACCCCCCGGTGTCCGCCAAATGTCATGGTCCGGACATGGCTGCCGATGCCGCTGAGCTGCCGGTCAACGCCGCGCGGTCGCTCCGCGCTGCCGCGTGGCGGCCTTCGCCTCAAGCAGGGCGATGCTGTCTTGCAGCTCGCGATGAACCGCCTCGCCAGGCACGATCCGCCCGGCCGCAAGGTCGGCCTCGCTTCTGGCCAGGGCTTCCAGCCATTGGGCCGGGGCGGCGGTGCGCTCGGTGGTGTCGGTCATCGCAAGAGAATTCCTCATTGCGGAAACCCAGCGGTCGTCCGCGGGCGGGGCAGTAACCTGCCGGCCTAGGCCAGCATACGATCAATCGCCGACCCGCGCCCCCCTCACTCCACCGAAAAGCTCGTCCCGCACCCGCAAGCCGATGTCGCATTCGGGTTCCGCACCGCGAAATGGCTCCCCATCAGCTCGTCCGTGTAATCCAGCTCCGACCCCGCCAGCAGATCCAGGCTCGCCGGATCCACCACCACCCGCGCCGCCCCGCGCGCGATCACCAGATCGTCCGCCTGCGCCGCCGTCTCCAGGTCGAACCGGGTACCTGGAACCCGCTGCACCCCCCCGCCAGCACCGCGACCCGCAACGCCGGCGCCTCCCCCCCGGGGGTGGCCTGGGAGCCGGCGATCTCGGCGATACGGGCGGCGGCGCGCTCGGTCAGCGCGAAAGCGGGTGCGGTGTCCATGGCCCCTAGATAGCACCGCACCGGTCCGAATTGAAGCACCACCCCGCGCGGTGTAAGCCCGCCGGCATGCGCGTCCCTCCGCCCTCCCCCCACCAGGCCGCCGACCGCCCCGCCCGCACCCGGCCGGACCGGCGCGCCCAGCCATGACCCCGTCCGCCACCGCGCCCTACGCCGTCCACCCCGCCACCTCGCGCGGGCGGCTGCACCACGAGCCGGAGGCGCCCACCCGCTCCCCCTACCAGCGCGACCGCGACCGGGTGATCCACTCCACCGCCTTCCGCCGCCTCCAGTACAAGACCCAGGTGTTCGTCAACCACGAAGGCGATTTCTTCCGCACCCGCCTGACGCACTCGATCGAGGTGGCGCAGATCGCGCGTTCCATCGCCCGCGCGTTGGGCCTCGATGAGGACCTGACGGAAGCCGTGGCACTCGCCCACGACCTCGGCCACCCGCCGTTCGGCCATGCGGGGGAGGAAGCGCTGAACCTGGCGATGAAACCCTTCGGCGGCTTCGACCACAACGCGCAGAGCCTGCGCGTGGTGACCATGCTGGAAAGCCGCTACGCCGCCTTCGACGGCCTCAATCTGACGTGGGAAACGTTGGAGGGGCTGGTCAAGCACAACGGCCCGCTGCCGAAGCCGCCCGCCTATATCGCCGAATACGACACGCGCCAGAAGCTCGACCTCGGCACCCACGCGGGGGCGGAGGCGCAGGTGGCCGCGCTCGCCGACGATATCGCCTACCACAGCCATGATCTGGACGACGGGCTGCGCGCGCGCCTGTTCGGCGTCGAGGAGATCGGCCATCTGCCGGTGGTGGCCGAGGCGCTCGCCGCCGCCCGCCAGGCCAGCCTGGACGTCCCGCCGCCACGGCTGCGCCACGAGACGATCCGCCGGGTGATCGATGCGCTGGTCAGCGACGTCATCGCCGAGACGCAGCGCCGCCTGGCCAAGCTCGCGCCGCAGGACGCCGACGCGATCCGACGATCGAAGCGCAAGGTCGTGGGCTTCAGCGAAAAGATGGCCGAGGCGAACCAGGCGATCAAGGATTTCCTCTACGCGCGCATGTACCGCCACTGGCGGGTCAACCGCATGACCAGCAAAGCGCGCCGGCTGACCGGGGAGCTGTATCGCCTGCTGCTGGCCGACCCATCCCTGCTGCCGGACGATTGGCGCGCCCGCGCCGGGGAAGCCGGTGCGGCGCGGGCCGCGACCACGGTGGGCGACTACGTGGCCGGCATGACCGACCGTTACGCGATGGACGAACACCGACGGCTGACCGATCTGTCGGTGACCGGATGAGCACGGCGCCGCGACCGCTGCGCCGCCAAGGGGATATGTTTCGATGACCGATCTTTTCGCGCACATGCGCGTGCGCGTGCTCGATGCGCTGCACGCGGATCCTGCCCGACCTGCCGGACGACGTCGCTGCGCGGGTGGAGGTTACCCCGCGCGCGCGACCCCGCACATGGCGACATGGCGACCAACGCCGCGATGGTCGCGGCCAAGGTCGCGCGCCGCAAGCCGGCGGAGCTCGCCGCGCGCGCTCGCCGAAGCGCTGCGTGACGTGCCGGAGATCGCCGAGGCCGCCGCCGCCGGTCCCGGTTTCGTCAACCTCCGCCTGCGCCCCGAGGCGCTGCGCGCGGTGCTGCCGGCGATCCTGCGGGCCGGCGATTGCCTACGGCGACGGCACGAGCGGGGCGGGCCTGCCGGTCAACGTCGAATACGTCTCGGCCAACCCGACCGGGCCGATGCATATCGGCCATTGCCGCGGCGCCGTGGTGGGCGATGCGCTGGCCAACCTGCTCGCCAAGGCCGGCTACGCGGTGACCAAGGAATACTACATCAACGACGCCGGCACGCAGGTCACCGCGCTCGCCTGGGCCGCCTACTGGCGCTACCTGCAGGCGATCGGCACGCCGCTGTCGGAGGAGGAATTCGCCGCCGAGGTGCCCGGCGGGCTGCAATACCGCGGCGACTACCTGGTCCCGGTCGGCGCCGAACTTGCCGCCGCGCACGGCGAGCGCGCTCGCAACCGAGGCGGGCGGGATCGCCGCGCCGGAACGCTGGCTCGATATCGTGCGCGACTTCACCATCGCCGCGATGATGCGCGCGGTGCGCGAAGACCTGGCCGCCCTCGGCGTGGCGCAGGACGTGTTCACCTCCGAACGCGCGCTGGTGGAAACCGGGGCGGCCGATGCGCTGATCGAACGGCTGCGCGGCGACGGGCTGATCTACGAGGGCGTGCTGGAACCGCCCAAGGGCAAGACCCTGGACGACTGGGAACCGCGCCCGCAAACCCTGTTCCGCGCCACGCAATTCGGCGACGACGTCGATCGGCCGCTGCGCAAGTCGGACGGGTCGAACACCTATTTCGCCAACGACATCGCCTACCACGCCGACAAGATCGACCGCGGGTTCAAGCTGCTGATCGACGTCCGCGGCGCCGATCACGGCGGCTACGTGTCGCGGATGAAGGCGGCCGTCGCCGCCGTGTCGCACGGCGGCGCGGCGCTGGAGGCGGTGCTGTGCCAGATCGTGCACGTGGTGCGCGCCGGCGAGCCGGTGCGGATGTCCAAGCGCGCCGGCAGCTACGTGACGTTGCGCGACCTGATCGACGAAGTCGGCAAGGACGCGGTGCGCTTCACCATGCTGACCCGCAAGGCGGACGCGCAGATGGAGTTCGACCTCGATGCGGTGCTCGCGCAGACGCGCGACAATCCGGTGTTCTACGTGCAGTACGCGCACGCCCGCTGCCGCTCCGTCCTGCGCGCCGGGGCGGAGATGTTCGGCGCCGCCGCGACCGCCGATGCGGCCCTGGCGGCGGTGGCGCTGGACAGCCTGACCGCCGACCCGGAATTCGCCGTGATCCGCCGCCTGGCGTCCTGGCCGCGCACGGTGGAAGCCGCCGCCCTGGCCCGTGAACCGCATCGTATTGCGTTTTTTCTCTATGACTTGGCCGCCGATTTTCATATGCTGTGGAACCGAGGCAAGGACGATGCGACGCTGCGCTTCCTGCAAGCCGAACGGGGGCCGGAAACCCTCGCCCGGCTCGCGCTGGTGGCGGCGACGGCGGTGGTGATCCGCTCCGGCCTTGCCGTGATGGGGGTGGCCCCGGTCGAAGAGATGCGCTGACCGCAAGCCGCCCCGCCCAATGGTTGCGCGAAAGCGAGGCGTTCCGTGTCCGACGACATCCCCCTCCGAACTCCCGCCTATCGGGTTCCCCGCGCGCGGGGCATGGACCCCGCGACCCGCCGGCTGGCGCTGATCGCAGCCGGGCTCGGGGGCGCGCTGCTGGTGCTGATCGGGGTCTGGTCGCTGTCCGGCGGCCCCAGCGGGGGCGGCAGCAGCGTGCCGGTGATCGCGGCGCCGGCCGGGCCGGTGCGGGTGAAGCCCGCGAACCCGGGCGGGCTGACGGTGCCCGGGGCGGATCAGGCGATCTTCGATCATTCCACCGACGGGCGCGACGCCGGCCAGGGCAGCCTGATGCCGGGCCCGGAGCGGCCGGATCTGCAGGCGCTGCGGGCGCCGGGCGCGACCGCCGTTCCCGGCGGGACGGGACCGGGCGGGACGGGATCGGGCGGGACGGCTCCGAGCGGGGCGGCCACGACCGGATCGGTCGCGACGCCGACCGGTGCCGCGGCGTCCGATCTGCCGCTGCCGCCTGCGTTCCAGCCTCCGCCCGCCGCGGCGGAGCAGACCGCCGCCCTGCCGGCCACGACCGCCCTTCCCCGCGGCGCGAGCCAGCCGGCCGCGACGCCGCCGGCGCGCCCGGCCGCCGGCGGGCGCACCACCGTGCAACTCGCCGCCCTGCCCACCCGCGCCGCAGCCGAGGCGGAGTGGCAGGCGCTGCGCCGGCGCGCGCCGGGCCTGCTTGCCGGCCGTCAGCTCATCCTCGCGCAGGCCACCGTGGCCGGCCGGGTGTGGTGGCGCGTGCGCACCGCGGGCTTCACGAGCCCCGCCCAGGCGCGCGGATTCTGCACCCGGATGCGTGCCGCCGGGGCGCCGTGCGACGTGACGCCGTTCTGATCCGGCCGCGTCGGCAGGCGCGTGAGGTCCTGACCCGCGCGGTCCGGCTGCGTGTCCCATGCCGTATCAGCCGGCCGCGGCGAGATCGGTGGCCGGGATGTCCTCGCCCTTGAACAGCAGGGGTAGGTCGCGCGTCTTCGCCAGGGTGTAGGACGCGCAGTCGCCGAGAGTGAGCCCGGCGGGGTGGCGCCCCTTGTCGTACCGCAGGAAGGCGTGCTGTGCCGCTTGCACCAGCGCCACGTCCCGCGCCACCACCTCCATCCCGGCCTGGGCGATCAGCGCGTCGCGCTCGGTCCAGGAGCGCGCGTCGTCGCGGCGGCCGGCAAGTGCCACGCTGGTCTCAACCAGGCTGACGGATGCGAGCAGGCAGCGGTCCGCTGTGGCGATGATGCGCAGGAAGGCGTCTGCCTCCGGCGCGCGCCGCACGGTTAACCGAAGCGCCCGAAAGCCTTGATTTATGAGCGTACGCAATTCATCACGGACAACAGATGTAGCTAGCCGGGATGACGCTGCCAACATATCATACCCTGCAATCCTCCTTTGAGGCTCCAATTATGGTATGGTCATACATAAGGCGGCCAGACGGCAAGATCGCTGTCACCCTCGATAACAACGTCTGGGATTTCCTGTTTGACAGGAAGATCGATCTTGCCTCCGAATTCACGTCTGATAAGTTTTCTGTCTTTATCACCCGGGAAGTAGAGATTGAGGGACTGGCAATTCCCGACGATGAGTTGAAGGCGCCCCTCAAGGACTACATAACTCAGACAATCGCCCTATGCGGCATTAGAACTACGTCGGTCTTTGGATTTTCTACACCTGACGTGGTTCTACAACGATGGGGCGGATGGGGGCAGGGAACATGGCAATCTCAGACCGAGCGCGAATTCTACAATGCAATAAGGGAGAGATTTCTTCTTGGGAAAGGTGAGACAAACAGCAAGCTCACAAAAAACGAGGGCGATGCAGCCGTTGCCGTTCAGTCCTTCTTCTCTGTAGCGTTGACGTGTGAAAAGCCGAACAAATCTGGGCCACTTCGTTTTGCCGCGGAGCATGGCGGCAAAGTTCTATATCTGACAAAATTGGACCAAACAGGGTTGACGTTAAAAGAGTATGTTACCGCATTTCATAGGCAAGTATAATTAGATTGGCAGACCATCGTTTGCCGGACACGGCAGGCCAGTCGGCCACATAAACCTCATTATAACAACCTCTCTCCGTCCCGACAACGGCCATTTCCGAGACAGACTCGCGTCCAACATCGCGCGGACGACCTGAAATTCGCTTGCCTGTCGGATCACTTTTCACCCGTGCGCACACGCCGAACCGCTGCGCGCGCACGAGGCCTGCTCCGTCATGCGAGGTCGCATGGGATCGCCGAAGCGGCACGGTGCATCTGCGTACATCTGCGTACATCTGCGGTTGAAATTCCTTGCTTCGCTTCCTTGCGCCGCCACCGAACTCCAGGCGCCGAATTCGACCTTCCACCTCCGAAGCCAACGCCGCCAGCATGCAACAGACTTTGCGATCAGCGCCAAAGGCCCACCCCGGGGGGCGTCTCCGCACGCAGCGTCCCTGGTGCGCGCCAGGTGCGTCGGCCCGTGGGTTCCCGGCGGGGGGCAAGCTTCGATTGCAACACTGAGAAGAAAGGCGAGGAAGATCGAGGTCGCAGAGGGTCGAAGCCTGGTTCGCAGCAAACCCTCCCCGCCAACCGAAGCCCCACCCCGCGCGCAGCTCGCGCCGGATCGCCGTGCCAGGGGCCGCATCCGGCCGCGGAGGGCGAGGGACCCTCTACGACCCCGAGCATCCTCGCCTTTCTTCCCCGTGCTGAAATTGAAGCATGCCTTGCGAACTGGCCCCGGCTCCCTCCCGCGGCGCCACCGCGCCGGACCACGAAGACCGTCATCGCACCACGGCACGCCCTCAGGCTGGCGAGATCATCCGAAGGCCCGGAAAACAAGTCCGGTATCGCGCCGCATCACGCGTCAACAACCGGTAGCCCGCGATCGCGGCATGGGCACCGATCAAGAAATCCGGCAGCGGCAACTGTTTCGCCCCGCCGCGCCGCCGATAGGCCAGGAATACTTTTCCCGCCAGAAAGGCCGCCGCATAGGGAATTGTCTCGCGTTCGATCATCGCATTCGGCAGCGCCGCTTCCAGATCCTCGATGCGCGAATAGCGGACCGAGACCTCGGCATAGACGATCGCGTTGATCACCAGGCGCGCGCGATCGGCCGCGTTTGCCACCGCCGCCGCCGACCAGGCGAACCAATCCGGATCCTCGGTCATGAGATCGAGCAGGACGTCGCTGTCGATCAGAACGGCGGTCACTCAGTCGCCCCGGGTCAGTGCCATGATGGCCTCGGTCGTCATCGCGACATCGCCGCGTCCCCGCAAATGGGCGACCAGGCGCGCGCCTCGGCTCTCCTTGCGCCCCCGAGCAGAGGGGACAATCCGTACGACCTTGCCGTCAAACTCAAAATCGACCTCGGTGTACGGCATCAGGCCCGCCTGTTCGCGGATTTCAGCCGGGATGGTGACCTGGCCTTTCGACGTGATGCGCATGCCCGTCTCCTTACTCTTACTGGTAAGAGTAAGGCCGGGTGCCCCCGGGTGACAAGGTAGAAACGGCTAATGGCACCACGCGCTCCCCCGGCGTTTCGCCGCCTCCGCCTGTCCATGCTACGCCTCCGAAAACGTGCCCGGCGCCTACGCCCCAAGGCCCGCACCGTGCCGGTGCCTCCTCACCCCAGCCACCACCCGCCCGCCCATGCAAGCCGCCATCGTCGGCCTCGCCGGCCCCACCCTCCGGCCCGAGGAAACCGCGCTGCTCCGCGCCCACCCGCCCGCCGGGGTGATCCTGTTCGCCCGCAACATCCAGGACCCGCCGCAACTCGCCGCCCTCATCGCCGCCCTGCGCGCCGTCCTCCGCCCCGAAGCCCACCTGATGCTCGACCAGGAAGGCGGCAGGGTCGCCCGTCTCCGCCCTCCGCACTGGCGCGCCCACCCCGCCGCCGGGGCCATCGGCGCCCGCTACGCTGCCACCCCCGAGGCCGCCACGCGCGCCGCCTGGCTGCACGGCGCCCTGATCGGCGCCGAGGCGGCACAGGCCGGCTTCGACATCGTCACCGCCCCGGTGCTGGACCGCGCCGTCCCCGGCGCCTCCGCCGTGATCGGCGACCGCGCCTTCGGCCCCGACCCCAACGCCGTGGCCGCCCTGGGCCGCGCGATGGCCGAAGGCCTGCTTGCCGCCGGCGTGATCCCCGTCGCCAAGCACATCCCCGGCCACGGGCGCGCCACCGCCGACAGTCACCTCGCCCTCCCCGTGGTCAGCGCGCCCGACCCGGAACCCGACCTGCTGCCCTTTGCCTTGAACGCGGACCTGCCCTGGGCCATGACAGCGCATATCCTGTTCCCCGCCTGGGACCCGGCGCTGCCGGCCACCCTGTCCCCGGCGGTGATCGGGCGGATCATCCGCGGCAGGATCGGCTTTGAAGGAGCGTTGGTGACCGACGATCTCGCCATGCGCGCGCTGACGGGCGCGCCGGAAGACCTGGCCCGAGCCGCGCTCGCCGCCGGCTGCGACATCGCGCTCTATTGCAGCGGGGAGTACGCCCCCACCGCGGCGCTGCTCGCCGCCTGCCCGGAGCTGACACCCCAGGCTGCCGCCCGGCTGGACGCGGCGCGCCGCCGCGCCGCGGCCAGCCGCCGCCCGCTCGACCCCGACGCGCTCGACCCCGACGCGCTCGGCGCCGAGCGGGATCGGCTGCTCGCGTGATCGACACCATCGGGACGATCGCGCTGGCGGCGATCGCCGCCATCCTCGCCATCACCCTGCACGAGGCGGCGCACGGCTATGCCGCGCTGGCACTGGGCGACACCACGGCGCGGGATGCGCACCGCCTGTCGCTCAATCCGCTGCGCCATATCGATCCGGTGGGCACCCTGCTGCTCCCCGGGGTGCTGCTGGTGGGCCAGTTGCTGACGTTCGGGCGGGTGATGTTCATGTTCGGCTGGGCGAAGCCGGTGCCGGTGGCGGCCTGGAAATTCCGCGATCCGCGGCGCGGCATGATGGTGGTGGCGGCGGCCGGGCCGGCGATGAATTTCCTGCTGGCGATCGCGGGGGGGCTGCTGCTGCCGCGCGCGCCCGGAGTGTTGCCGGGCGTGTTCGCCTACCTGGACCGCGCCGCCGCCGCCCACCCGATACTCAGCGCCTTCCTGGTCCCGTTCATCCTCTACAATCTGGTGCTCGGCCTGTTCAACCTGCTGCCGATCCCGCCGCTGGACGGCGGGCGGATCGCGGTCGGGCTGCTGCCGCTCGCGCTGGCCCGGGTCTGGGCGCGGCTGGAACGGGCGGGGATCGTGATCGTGCTGCTGGTCGTGTTCCTGCTGCCGGCACTGCTCGGCGAGTTCGGCATCCGGTTCGATCCGTTCCGGGCCGCGCTGGGCCGGGTGCTGCCCTGGGCGCTGCGGCTGGTGCTTGGGCTGACGGGCCACCACATGGGCCCGCCGATGCATGAACAATTTCTCTGATCCCAGGCCGGATCGCGAGGCGGCCGAGCCTGCGCCGGAAGCGCCGATCCCGACCGGGCCGATGCCGGCAGACCCCCCGGCGGCGGCGCCGGCCGTCGGCGCGGAGGCACCGGTCACCGTGGAAGCCGCCGGCGGGCTGATCCTGCACCTCGACGGCTTCGAGGGGCCGCTCGACCTGCTGCTGGAACTCGCCCGGGGGCAGAAGGTCGACCTCGCGCGCATCTCCATCCTGGCCCTGGTCGAACAGTATCTCGCGGTGATCGAGGGGGCACGGCGGGTGCGGCTGGAGCTTGCCGCCGACTGGCTGGTGATGGCCGCCTGGCTCACCTGGCTGAAATCGCGCCTGCTGCTGCCTGCCGGCACCGACGCGGCGGAGGAAGCCGAGGATGCGGCCGGCGTCCTGGCGGCCCGCCTGGCCGAACTGCTGGCAATGCGGGCGGCGGCGCAGTGGCTGGGAGCGCGGCCGGTACTGGGCCAGGACGTGTTCGCGCGCGGGACGCCGGAGGATCATACGGAGATCGACCGCTCCGGCCTGCTGCTCGGAATGCCGGGGCTGCTGCGGGCCTATCTCGCGGCGCTGCGACGGGGCGGCGGCAAGCGGCGCTACCGGCCGCGTCCGCTGACCGTCTGGACGGTGCAGGACGCGCTCGGCCGGCTGCGTGCGCTGCTGGGCAGCCTGCCCGACGGGGCGAGCCTGGAACGCTTCCTCCCCGACTTCCCCGCCACCGCCACGGAACGGCGGGCGGCGCTGGCGAGCACCCTGCTCGCCGGGCTGGAACTGGCGCGCGACGGTGCGGCGCGGCTCGACCAGGAGCGCCCGTTCGGCCCGGTGCTGCTGCGTCCGGCCGCGCCGGTGGAAGGTCGGACATGAACGATCCCCCGACCCGCAGCCCCGACCCCGGGGCCGCCGAGGCCGCGCTCCCGGCCGATGCGACGGTCGGCGACCCTGCCGCGCCATCCGCGCCCACGCCGCCCGCGCCTGAGTCGCCCTCGCCCACGCCACGCGCCCCTGAGCCATCCGCGCCCGGGCCGGAAGGCGTCGCAGTTCCGGGACCGTCGGTGCCCGCGCTCGCGCCGCCGGCCGATCCCGCGCCCGTCCCGCCCGAATGGCTGCGCCTGGCTGAAGCCGCGGTCTTCGCCGCCGCCGTGCCGGTCGCCCCCCGCACCCTCGCCGCGCTGTTGCCCGAGGGCGCCGATGTCGCCGCCGTCCTCGCAGCACTCCGCGCCAGCACCGCAGGCCGCGGGGTCGAATTGGTGGAGGTGGCCGGCGGCGTGCAGTTCCGCACCGCGCCCGACCTCGCCCCGGCGCTGCGCAAGATCGTGGAAATCCCCCGCCGCCTGCCCCGCGCGGCGATGGAGACCCTGGCGATCGTCGCCTGGCACCAGCCCGTCACCCGCGCCGAAATCGAGGAGATCCGCGGCGCCAGCCTCTCCCAATCGACCCTGGATGCCCTGCTGGAAGCCGATCTCGTCGCCCCGCGTGGCCGGCGGGACACGCCGGGACGGCCCACCCTGTGGGGCACGACGCCCGCCTTCCTGACCCGCTTCGGCCTGCGGGACCTGCGCGAGCTGCCCCGGCGGGAGGAACTGCTGACGGAGTCCACGGTGCTGCCCGCCGAGTCCGCACCCGCCGGCGCCGACGAACCCGGGGGGGACGAAGCCCCGGACGAAGCCGCGGATGACCCCGGGGCACCTTCTCCCGAGCGGTCCGATCCGCCGGCGTAAGGCCCACCGCAGGGCAATCGGGTGAACCGGAGAATTGCCGCGGGCGGCGGCTGCTTCACCTCTCCCGCACGCGGGAGAGGTCGGTTCGCGGAGCGAACCGGGTGAGGGTTCCATGCCTCGCGCCCTCATCCGCCGTGCTGCGCACGGCGACCTCTCCCGCGGCGCGGGAGAGGTGGCACGCCGGAGGTTCGCCCGATTGCCCGGAGCCCCACCGCCACGCGTGTTTCCGCGGGCGCCGTTTCCTGCTAGCAAGCCGCCCGGAGCCGCAATCCCCTCATGTTCAACTTCGCCTGGTCCGAGCTGGCCGTCATTGTCGCCGTCGCACTGATCCTGATCGGGCCGAAGGACATGCCGGTCGCGATCCGGGCAGTCACCGGCGCGATCAAGAAAGCACGCCGCATGGCCAGCGAGTTCCAGGGCCATGTGGACGAGATGGTGCGCGAGGCGAATCTCGAGGACGTGCGCGATACCCTGAGCGAGTTCCGCGGCCTCAACGTCGCCAACATGCTGGAGCGCACGGTCGATCCCGACGGCAGCCTGCGCGGCAGTTTCACCGACGACGGGCTGTCCGGAGCCTCCGCAGGGATGGAGGCCGAACCGGTCGGCGAGCTCTCGGTCGCCGACATGCCGCGCCCGGACGACGCCGACCCGGCGGCAGCCGGCGAGGCGCCGGCCTTCATCCCGCCGGCCGCGGCCGGCACGACGCCCGACGCGCCGGCCCCCCCCGCTTTCGTTCCCCCCGCCTTCGTCCCCCCGGACATCGCCGCCCGCGGCGTGCGCTGATCCCGCCCCACCCGAGCACCCGGACCCGCATTGGACCAGCACGCACCGATCGAAGACCCGATCAACGACAAGCCGATGCCGCTGCTTGAGCACCTGATGGAGCTGCGGCGGCGGCTCATGTATGCGATCGCCGCCTTCATGATCATGTTCGGCGTCTGCTACTTTTTCTCCGGCGACATCTACTACTTCCTGGCCGAACCGCTGGCGCACGTGCTGGAAGGCCAGGGGATGCACACGCCGCATCTCATCTACACCCAGCTCTACGAAGTGTTCTTCACCAAGATCAAGGTGGCGATGTTCGGCGCCGCGTTCATCGCCTTCCCGATCATCGCCTCCCAGCTCTGGCTGTTCATCGCGCCGGGCCTGTATCGCAGCGAGAAGCGGGCGCTGGCAGCCATTCCTGGTCGCGAGCCCGGTGCTGTTCCTGATGGGCGGCGCGCTCGCCTATTACGTGGTGTTTCCGTTCGCCTGGAAATTCTTCGCCAGCTTCCAGATCGAACACCGGCGGCGGCGGCGTGCCGATCGAGCTGCTGCCGCGCGTGTCGCGAATATCTCGACCTGGTGATGAAACTGATCTTCGCCTTCGGCACTGACGTTCCAGTTGCCGGTGCTGCTGACGTTGCTCGCGAAGGTCGGGATCGTGTCGTCGAAGGCGCTGAAGCGGTTCCGCCGCTACGCCTATGTGGCATGTTCGTGGTCGCGGCGATCCTGGCCCCGCCCGACGTGATCACCCAGATCAGCCTCGCGCTGCCGCTGATCGCTGCTGTACGAAATCTCGGTGCTGATGGCGCCGGCTCGTGGAACCCAAACCGGTCGAGATCTGAGCCGATGCACGACATCCGCGCCATCCGCGCCGACCCGGCGGCGTTCGATGCGGCGATGGCGCGTCGCGGCGCTGCCGCTCGTTTCCGCCGCGCTGCTGGCCCAGGACGCCGACCGCCGGGCGGCGCAGACCGCGCTGCAGGAAAAGCAGGCGCGGCGCAATGCGCTGGCCCGCGAGATCGGCCAGGGCAAGCGGACCGGCGCGGACACCGCCGCGCTGGAAGCCGAGGCGACCGCGCTGCGGGCGGAGATGGAGGGCCTGGAAGCCCGGGCCGCCGCCCTGGATGCCGCGATCCGTGGCGCGCTGGAGGCGCTGCCCAACATCCTCGATCCGGACGTGCCGGACGGCGCGGACGAGCGCGCCAACGTCGTGCTGGCGCAGCACGGGACGCCGCGCGACCTCGACTTCCCGCCGAAGCAGCATTTCGAGCTGGGCGAGGCGCTGGGGCTGATGGATTTCGCCACCGCGGCCAAGCTCGCCGGCGCGCGCTTCGTCGTGCTGCGCGGCGCGTTGGCGCGGCTGGAGCGCGCGCTCGGGCAGTTCATGCTCGATCTGCACACGGGCGAGCACGGCTATACCGAGATGGTGGTGCCGTCGCTGGTCAACGATGCGACGGTCTACGGCACCGGGCAGTTGCCGAAATTCGCCGACGATCTGTTCCGCACCACCGATGGGCGCTGGCTGATCCCGACCGCGGAAGTGCCGCTCACCAACACCGTGGCCGGGGAGATCGTCCCGGCGGCGAGCCTGCCGCTGCGGTTGACGGCGCTGACGGATTGCTACCGCAGCGAAGCCGGCGCGGCCGGGCGCGACACGCGCGGGATGCTGCGCCAGCACCAGTTCCGCAAGGTGGAGCTGGTCTCGGTGGTCGCCCCCGACGCCAGCGCGGCCGAGCACGAACGCATGACCGGCTGCGCCGAGGCCGTGCTGCGGGCGCTCGACCTGACATTCCGGCGGGTCGTGCTGTGCGCCGGCGATACCGGGTTCGGCGCGGCGCGGACCTACGACCTGGAAGTCTGGCTGCCGGGGCAGCAGGCGTGGCGGGAAATCTCGTCCTGCTCGAACTGCCGGGACTTCCAGGCGCGGCGGATGAACGCGCGGGTCCGCGGCGCGGACGGCAAGCCGGCGGGGTTTGCCCACACGTTGAACGGATCGGGCGTGGCAGTCGGGCGGGCGCTGATCGCGGTGCTGGAGACACACCAGCAGGCGGACGGCTCGGTGCGGATCCCCGAGGTGCTGCGCCCCTACATGGGCGGGATCGAGCGGATCGGGCCACGCTGACCGGAGCCTCCGCCGGCCGGCATCAGGCGGCGGGGCAATCGGGCGAAGCTCCGGTCCTTCACCTCTCCCGCTTGCGGGAGAGGTCGGTTCGCGCAGCGGACCGGGTGAGGGGCTCCGTGCCTCGCGCCCTCACCCGCCGTGCTGCGCACGGCGACCTCTCCCGCAGTGCGGGAGAGGTGAAGGGCCCGGCCCCGCACCGATTTTTACGGTTCCCCCGATTGCCTTGCATCAGGCGGGGAAGAACTCCCTGAACGCCGCCAGCACCAGGTCCGGACGGTGCTCGGCCGGGTAGTGTCCGGTCGGGATCGCCCAGCCGCGGTAATCCGCCAGCCACGGCGCCCAGGCTTCCAGCGGGCGGAAGTGGCGGCCGACGTGGCTGTTGCTGCCCCACAACACCAGGGCCGGACATTCGATCCGCTTGCGGCCGAAATCGGCGCTGTCCATGGCGAAATCGAGCGTCACCGTGGCGCGGTAGTCCTCGCACACCGCGTGGATCTGTTCCCGCGTGGTACAGCGGGCATATTCCGCCATCGCCTCGGGGGCGAAAATCTGCAGCCCGACGCCCTGCTTGTTCAGCTTGTACTGGATGTAATACGCGAGGTCGGCGCAGATCAGCCGTTCCGGGAACGGCGCCTTCTGCGCCATGAAGAACCAGTGGTAGGATTCGAGCGCCCAGCCGAGCGGCGGCGCGCTCAGCACATGGTGCGTCGGCACGATGTCGAGCAGCGCCAGCCTTGCGACCGCCCCCGGATGATCCAACGCCATGCGGAAGCCGACCCGCGCGCCGCGGTCGTGCCCGGCGACGCCGAAGCGGTCGAACCCCAGCGCCGCCATCACCTCGACCCCGTCCTGCGCCATGGCGCGGAACGTGTAGGCGGCATGATCCGGGCCGCCGTCCGGCTTGGAGCTGTCGCCGTAGCCGCGCAGGTCCATCGCCACCACGGTGAAGCTGCGCGCGAGCTCCGGCGCAACCTTGTGCCACGCCACATGGGTCAGCGGGTTGCCGTGCAGCAGCAGCAGCGGCGGGCCCTCCCCGCCGACCGCGAGGTTGATCTCGGCGCCGGCCGTGGCGATGCGGCGATGCGTGAAACCGGGCAGCAGGTCCGCGGCGCTCATCGGCTTGCCCCGTCGATCAGCGCGATCGCCTCCGCATCGAGCTTGATCGTCGGCGCCGCCATGAGTTCCGCCAGTTGCTCGGGATTGGTCGCGCTCGCGATCGGCGCGGTGATCGACGGCCGGGCGATCATCCAGGCAAGCGCCACCTGCCCCGGCTTCGCCCCCACTTGCGCCGCCACCGTATCGAGCGCGGCCAGCACGGCGAGCCCCTTCGGGTTCAGGTATTTCTCCGCCCGCGAGCCGCGGGTACGGCCTACTGCGTCGGCGGCCGAACGATACTTCCCGGTCAGGAAGCCGCTCGCCAGGGAATAGTAGGGGATCACGCCGAGCTGCTCGCGCAGGCAGAGCGCTTCCAGTTCGCCCTCGAATGCAGTGCGCTCGACCAGGTTGTACAGCGGTTGCAGGCTCTCGAACCGCGGCAGGCCGAGCCGGGCGGAGGTTTCCAGCGCTTCGGCCAGCCGCGGCGCGGTATAGTTGGACGCGCCGATCGCACGCACCTTGCCCTGGGCGATCAGCTCGGCGAAGGCGGCGAGCGTCTCCTCCAGCGGCGTCTCCGGGTCGTCGCGATGCGCCTGATAGAGGTCGATGTAGTCGGTCTGGAGGCGCGTGAGCGATGCCTCGACCGCCTGCATGATGTAGCGCCGCGACAGGCCCTTCATGCCCGGCCCCATCTCGATCCCGCATTTGCTGGCGATCACTACCCGATCCCGCCCGCCACGCGCGGCGAGCCATTCGCCGATGATCGTCTCCGACTTGCCGCCCGTGTTGCCGGGATGGAAGCGCGAATAGACGTCGGCGGTGTCGACGAAGTCGAACCCGGCGGCGAGGAACTGATCGAGCAGCCGGAACGACATCGCCGCATCGGCGGTCCAGCCGAACACGTTGGCCCCGAACGCCAGCGGCGCCAGGGTGATGGCCGAGCGGCCCAGCCT
The DNA here is from genome assembly GCA_963832525.1 of uncultured Pseudomonadota bacterium. Classification (GTDB taxonomy): domain Bacteria; phylum Pseudomonadota; class Alphaproteobacteria; order Acetobacterales; family Acetobacteraceae; genus JAJZVS01. Next base: position 1,199,847 of record CAWHUC010000004.1, on the reverse strand, counting down.
GCGCTTTTCCATGCCTGTATTCCCTTGCGCGGGCCGCGTTGCGCCGCGGCCCCTCCGGCCCCAGACTGCCCGGCAAACAACGAATGAACAAGGCGGAGGCGCGTTTCCATGGAGTTCGGCATCTTCCACGAGTTCCCGGCGCTCGGCGCCACTGCGGACGGCGCGGCGCTGGCGCAGGGCTTCGACCTGATCGACGGGGCGGAGCGCTGGGGGCTCGATGCGGTGTGGCTGGCCGAGCTGCATTTCGATCCCGAGCGCTCGGTGGCTTCCGCGCCGCTCTGCCTCGCCGCGGCCGCCGCCGCGCGCACCGAGCGGCTGAAGATCGGCATCGGCGTGCAGGTGCTGCCGCTGTGCCACCCGCTGCGGCTCGCCGAGGAAACCGCGACGATCGACCAGATCAGCCGCGGCCGGCTGATCCTGGGCGTGGGCCGCAGCGGCGTGGCGCGCACCTACGAGGCCTACGGCGTGCCCTACGCGGAAAGCCGCGACCGTTTCGCCGAGGTGCTGGAAGTCCTGCAAGGCGCCTGGACCCGCACCGACTACAGCCACGCCGGCACCTACTACCGCTTCGAGTCCGTGACCGTCACGCCGCGCCCGTTCCGCCCGTCCGGCCCGCCGATCCGGGTGGCCGCGACCAGTCCTGCAAGCTGTGCAACGATCGGCCGCCAGGGCTTCCCCGTCTTCGTCGGCGTGCGGCACGAGCCGGCCAGCTCGCTCGCGCCGATGATCGCCGCCTACCGCGCCGCCTGGCGGGAAGCGGGCCATCCCGGCCGCGGCCAGGTGTTCATCCGCTTCCCCGCCTACCTCGCCGCCACCGAGGCGCAGGCACGGGCGGAGGCGGAGGCAAGCCTGATCCACTACTATCGGGCGCAGGGCGCGCTGCTCGCCGACAGCTCTCGCCGCGCCGGCGTGGCGGAAGCGGAGGAGCGGGGCCGCCAGGCACGGGTGCTCGAACAGATCACCTTCGAGGAAGCGCGCCGCGGCCTCGTGCTGATCGGCACGCCGTCACACGTCGCCACCCGGCTGGCGGAGGTACGGGAGGAACTGGGGATCGACGGCGTCCTGGCCGAGATCAACACCGGCGGGCAGATCCCGCACGCCCGGGTGATGACCGCGCTGCGGCTGCTGTGCGAGGAGGTGCGGCCCCGGTTCCAGTGACCGCGGGTTCGGCCTACGGGCGGCCCTCCCGATGGTAGGGATGGCCGGCGGCGATGGACCGCGCCCGGTAGAGCTGCTCGGCCAGCATCGCGCGCGCCAGGAAATGCGGCCAGGTCAGCCGCCCGAGCGACAGCGCGTAGTCCGCGCGGGCGAGCACGGTGGCGTCCAGCCCCTCCGCGCCGCCGATCAGGAACGCCACCGGGCGGCCGAGCGCCAGCCAGCGCTCCAGCAGCCCCGCCAGCGCCGCGCTGTCGGGCGCCGCCCCGCCGGGATCGAGCGCCACCGCGAAGGCCCCGGCCGGCAGTGCGGCAAGCAGCGCCGCGCCCTCGCGCCGTTTCACCTCCGGAGCCGCGCCGCGCGCCTCGGGGAGTTCGGTCAGGACCGGGGGCGGGCGGAGGCGCGCGGCGTAGCGGGTGAACAGCGCGGCCTCCGGGGCCGCGCGGAGGCGGCCGATCGCGATCACGTGCAGCGCGGGCATCGGCGAAGGTCCCGATCGGTGCTGCGCCCGGCAGGGTTCGCACCTGCAACCAAGCTGTTACGAGCGACGGCCGCCAATGCAAAGACAGAAGACATGGGGGAAGAAGGCATGGGTCAACATTCTTTCCGGATATCCGTCGAAAACGCTCTTGTTGCGAAGCCTGTTGCCTGCTGGCGGCGTCGGGCGGGGCGGCAGAGGGCTGCGTTTGGCTTCCCGTGTCCGGTGGCGGCGCAAGGAAGCAAGGAATTTCAACCGCAGATGTACGCGGATGCACGCAGATGCACCGAGCGGAGCGAGCGACCGGCGGCATCCTCGGTCGTCCGAAGTTGGGTGAGATGGCTGCGGCGGCACGGTGCATCTGCGTGCATCCGCGTACATCTGCGGTTGAATCATTCTTCTGTCCGGCTTCCTTCCAACGGAATTCGCAATAAAAGCAGTCGAAAACCATTTCCACGGCCTTGGTGTATCCGGTCGGGCTCAGCGCCGCGAGCCGACCGGAAGCGGACCGACGCCTGCCGTCCCGGAAGGCTGCGTCGCATGGCCGGCGTCGACCGACCCACTCTGCCACCATGGGGGAAGTCCGTGATCGCGCCGCTCCGGGGAACGGGCATGAGCTTGTATCGGGCCGGAATCTACCCGGTGCCGCCTGACGGAGCGGATGCCAGGGGGGTAACGGTCGGCTGCCGCTCCCGCCATGGCGTTCCGAACGCTGGCGCCGGCATCCTGCCTCTCCAGTCGGACCGTCATTGCATGACCGATCACCGGATGTTTATCGACCCCCACCTGAATGTCGCGTAATCACCAGCCCATGCGCGTCCCGCGCAATCACGAGCCCATGCGCGTCCCGCGCAATGCTGGACGGCCCGGCCCGGAGCAGACCATGCCAGCAGCAAGCCAGCCGGTGCGAATGCTGGGGATCGCCCGACGCGGACGCCGGGCACTGCTGCTCGGAACCGCCCTGCAAGCGACCGGCGTGCTGGTCCTGGTGCTGCCGATCCACACGGCCCAGGCCCAGCCGGCGCCCGGCGCCCAGCCGATGGGCGGCGTCGTGGTCGCGGGGACGGCGAGCATCAGCCGGAGCACGACCACCACCACCATCGACCAGGCGACCCAGCGCGCCGCGGTGAACTGGCAGAGCTTCGACGTCGGCGCGCGCCAGTCGGTCGACTTCCAACAGCCCTCGGCGCAGGCGACCACGTTGAACAGGGTCGTCGGCCCCAACCCCTCGCAGATTGCCGGGCGCATCACCGCCAACGGCCAGGTCATCCTGCAGAACCAGGACGGGATCACCTTCTACAAGGGCGCGCAGGTCAACACCGCCGGGTTCCTCGCCACCGCTGCCGGGATCACCAACCGCAATTTCATGGCCGGGCGGATGGTGTTCGACCAGCCGGCCGCGCCGGGGGCGCGGATCGAGAACCAGGGCCATATCACCGTCCGCGACGCCGGGCTCGCCGCCCTGGTGGCGCCGCAGGTCGCCAATTCGGGGGTGATCACGGCGCGGCTCGGGCGGGTCGTGCTGGCGGGGGCGAAGACCTACGCCCTCGATCTCTACGGGGACGGGCTCGTGTCGATCGACGTCAACGGCGCGGTGACGCAGGTCCCGGTCGGACCGGACGGCAAGCCGGTCGCCGCACTGGTGACGAACAGCGGAACGATCGTCGCCGCCGGCGGCGTGGTCGAGCTGACCGCGCGCGAAGCCGCCGGGGTGGTGCAGAACCTCGTGAGCGCAGGCGGGAGGATCGCCGCCCCCACGGTCGGGGCGCGGACCGGGGAGATCGTGCTGAACGGCATCGGCGGGTCGATCGTGGTGGCGGGCCAACTGCTGGCCAACGGCCGGGCGCCGGGCGAGCAGGGCGGGCAGATCGAGATTGCACCCGATGGCGGCGTATCGCTGGCCACGACGGCGCGGCTGGAGGCATCCGGCGCTGCCGGGGGCGGTGTGATCGCGCTAGGTACGACACTCAACCGTGCCCGTGGCGGTCCGGGCGTGACGCCGGCGATGACGTCGCAGAGCGTGACGGTGGCGCGCGGCGCGCGGATCGCGGCGGATGCGACGGCGCGGGGCAACGGCGGACGGATTGCCATCCTGTCGGCGGACAACACCTCGATGGACGGCGCGATCAGCGCCCGCGGCGGCCCGCTGGGCGGCGATGGCGGGTTCGCGGAGGTATCAGGACATACGCTCGGCTTCGACGGCACCGTGGATCTGGGTGCGCCGGTCGGCAATCCAGGAACGATTTTGTTCGATCCGGACACACTGGAAATTATCAATGCGGGAAGCGGCGTCGGCAGTCTCGACCCGGTTGTATTTCCGGGCGGCACCATCCTGAGCAATCAAGGGACGACATTCGATACCGTCAGCAGCGGGGCGATCGATGCGGCAGGCGCCACATCCAACATCGTCCTGCAAGCCAGTACCTCTGATCGCGGTAGATGGCCCGATCTCAGTCGCCCACGGCTTTACGATGCAAGCTGGCAGCCAGATTCAGGTCAACGACGACATTACGGCCGCGGGCACCATCGTTGCCGAGGCCGGTCAAAACATCCTCATCGGGGCCACGGCACTCTCGAACGGGTCGCCGCTGTCGGTGTCGGCAGGAGGCCCGGTCTTTCTCGCCTCCGGCGCGGGCGGGAGCATCACGATCGGCGGCCAGGTCTCTGGCACCGTCGTTAGCCTTCGCACTGATAACCTCGGCTTCGGCGCGGGTGGGAACCTGACGGCGTCCGGCAGCATCGAGCTGGCGCCGGCGACGCAGAACCTCGCCATGACGGTCGGCGGATCGGTGGCCGCGAGCGGGCCGGGTCTCGACGTGGCGGACCTGCCGGTGAACGGCACGCCGAACCTCGTGCTCGGCGCCACCACCGATCCGACCACCGGCGTCGCCACGACCACCGCCGGCAGCATCACCCTAGCCGGCTCGCTCTACCAGGGCGGATTGGCCTTCGCGAACCTCACGTTGGACTCGACCGGGCCCGTCACCCAGACCGCACCGCTGGTCGCGTTCGGCACCCTCAGCGGCACGACCGGGCCGGTCACATTGACCAATCCCGGCAACGAAATTTTCACGCTTGGGCCGTTCAGCGCGACCGGCGATTTCCAGCTTGCCGATTCCGTCGGCCTGTCCGTCCTGGGCGACGTCGCCGCCAACGACATCCTGCTCGAAGTGGGCGTGCCAAACGCCAACGATTTCCTCTTCCTGGGCGACGGCACGACTCCGACCGCGCTCGCCGTGCCGCAAAGCGGGCGAATCTCCCTGGTCGCGGACAATCTTTTCGTCACGCAACCCGCGACGATCATCGCGCCCGGCGGCACGGTGGAAATCGCCCCGCGGACGCCGGGGCTCGATACCAGTTTCACCGAACAGACCCTGGCCGCCGATCCGGTCATCAGCGCCGCCGACCTCGCCGCACTCCAACCCGGCATCGCGGTGCTGCGGATCGGCAGCATCACCGGCCTGCCGGGCCTCTATACGACCAACATCGCATTCGATGAGCCGGTGAACCTCACCGGCATCGTCGGCCGGCTGGAACTCGACGCGACCGGCACGATCAGCCAGGTCGGCGGCGCGACCCTGGCCGTCGGCGTGCTGAGCGGCGCCGCCGCGACCATGACGCTCGATGACGCCAATACCATCGGCACGCTCGGCGCCTTCGCCGGCACCGGCGCGGTGGTCCTGAACGATACCGGGCCGCTCGTCATCGCCGGGCCGGTCAGCGGCACGGCCGTCGCACTGTCCTCGGTCGGCACCATGACGCTCGCCGGCAACATCCTGTCGCCGGGCGCGACCGGTCCAGACGTGCTGTTGCAGGTCGCGGCGGACATGGGTGGGAACGCGCGGTTCCTCCAGACCGGCGCCGTCACTGTCGGCACCGGCGGCACCTTGGCGATCGCCTTGCCCGCGACAGGCGGCAGCGCCACCCTGGCCGATCTCCAAGCGGCAGGGATGCAGGTCGATCTGCTGCTCGGCGCCGGCACGGCGGCCGGCACATTGGCGGCAGGGGGGCTGCTGGTCGCGGGAGCAGGCGGCAGCGCCACCCTGTTCGGCAGCGTCGCCGGCAACACCACGCCGGGGGCGGCGCTGATCGCGCAGATCACGCCGCAGCCCAATCCCGCCTACACCTTGAACGGCTGCGAGATCGCCGGCGCGTCCTGCCCGCAACCCCAACCGCCGCCGCTCATCCCTACCGCCCAGCCGCCATCGCTGCAGGCCGGGTTCACGGCGAGCTTCGGCAGCCTCGTCCAGCTTCTTCCCGGCTGGCTGCCGCCGGTGCCGAAGCTCACGGGCCTCGGCCTCGTGGTGCTCGGCGCACCGCCGGTGCTCCCCGACCGGCTGACCGATCCGGACGTGGTGCCACCCAACATCGCCGCGGTGGACTACTGAGATGCGCCGCTGCCTCGCCTGGCTGGGCTGCCTCCTGCTCGCGGCCTGCGCCGCCCCTGCGCCATCCGAGTATGCCGGCGGTGCCCCCGGCACCGGGGCCGGCATCGCGCTCGGCCGCGACGGCGCCGGCGAGTCCTGCGTGCAACTGGCCGGCGCCGGCCCGCAGAGCGCGGAGATCTACTGCGGCGGCTGGACCGAGCCGGCGGCGCGGGTCGCCGCGTCCGGCCCGGCGCCCGCCTCCCCGCAGGCGCTGCAAGCGCTGGCGTTGACCGGCCCGTGGCGGGTGCAGCTCGACCAACGCTTCGCCTGCGGCGCGCCGGCAGCGACCACGATCCTGGGCGGGGCGCCGGCACTGGTGCTGCGCTGCTCCCGCCGGGTCGGCGGCTGGCCGCAGGTCGCACTCGTCGCCGCGGTGGACGGGCGGACCTATGTCGCCGACGGCATCACCCCGACCCTGCCGGTGATGCAGCGGGCGATCGGCGTGCTGTCCGGCCTGGCGCCGCGCGCCGCCGCCGCCCTGCCGCCCTCGGCGGCGGATAGCCTGCTCGCCGGCGTGCTCGCCGCGCAGGCGTTCAGCGCCGGCGACATGGCGCAGTACCAGCGGTTGATGACGCTCGGGGCGCACGCCAACCTGGCGGAGAACTTCGCCGCCGCCGAGACCGCCTATCGGGCCGCGCTCGCCTTGCAACAACGGCTGCTGGGCAACGACAACCCGAATACGGTGGCGCCGTTGATGAACCTGGCGCTGCAGATTTCCGACCAGGGGCGCTTCCCGGAGGCCGAGGCCCTGTTCCGCCGCGCCGGCACCCTGGCGCCGCGTGCCGCCGATCCCGCCGCGCCCGCCCGCCTGTTGCACTACCGGGCGCTGGACTCGCTCAACCAGGGCCGGAATGCGCAGGCGCTGGCGCTGCTGCGTCAGGCCGGGGACGCCTATGCTTCCCTGTTGCCCGCCGGCACCCTCGTGGCCGCCGTATCCGCCCCGCGGTCCATGGTCGCGACCGCCGGCCCGGGCCTGGATCTGACGGGCGCGGCGCTGTCCGGAGACCCGACCGCGCAATCCGCGCTGATGGGGCTGATCGAGACCTTGCGCTACCAGGCCGTGGCCGAGCGCCGCCTGGGCAACCTTGCGGCAGCGCGGGCCGCCGTCGGCCGCGCGCAGGCGCTGGCGCAGGCGACCGGCATGGACGTGCCGCTGGTCACCGCGCGCCTCGTGCGCACCGCGGCCGTCACGGACGAGCAGCAGGGACACCTGGCCCCGGCCGAGTCCGGCCTGGCGCAGGCGGTCTCCGGCTTCGGCGAGATCCTGCCGCAGACCCGTCCCGTGGCGGAAACCGAACTGCTGCAAGCGGCCGACGCGCTGCGCCAGGGGCAGCCGGGGCGCGCGGTGCGGCTCTGCCGTGCCGGCACGAAGCTGCTGCGGGAGCTGGAAATCGGCACCGAACCGGACCTGCTCGCCCCGTGCCTCGCCGCCCTGGATACCGAGGCGCAGCAGGACCCCACACATCGGCAGGCGCTGCTGGCGGAGATGTTCGAAACCGCCGAGCTCGGCCAGGGCAGCGTCACCAGCCGCCAGATCGCCGAGGCGGCGGCACGGCTCGCCGCCCATGCACGCAATCCGGCGGTCGCGGCGGCGATCCGCCGGCGCCAGGACGCCGCGGTCCGGCTCGATACGCTCTATCGCCAGCGCGACGCCCTGGCGCGCGGCCCGACCAGCGGGACCGAACCGGCTGGCTCCCTGCCGCAGAACCCCGCCGCGGTGGATGCGGCGATCGCCAAGGCGCAGGCGGACCTCGCCGAGGCGAGCTCCGCGTTGCAGGCGGCGGCACCGAACTACCGCCAACTGGTGCAGCAGGTGGTGCCCGCCGCGGCGGTGCTGAAGGCGCTCGACCCGCACGAGGCCTTCGTCGCCATCACCCTGACCGCGCGCGGCGGATGGACCTTCCTGCTGCGCGACGGGCAGATCGCGGCCGCCCCGCTGTCGGTCGGAACCGTGCAGATCGGCCGGCTGGTCCGGGCGGTGCGCGCCAGCATCGAGCCGAACGACAGCGGCGCCCTGCCCGCCTATGACACGGCAGCAGCGGGGGCGATCTACCGCGATGTGCTCGGGCCAGTGGCCGGGCGGCTCGCCGGCGCCTCCGACCTTGTCGTCGCGCCGTCCGGGCCGCTGCTGTCGCTCCCGTTCGAAATCCTGCTGACCGGCCCGGCCCGGGCGGACGACCTCGCGGCGGCGCCCTGGCTGGTCCGGCAGTTCCCGATCGCGCATGTGCCGGCGGCGGCAAATTTCGTCGCGCTGCGCAAGCTGGTCGGCGGCTCGCACGCGCCGCAGCCCTGGTTCGGCTTCGGCGACCCGGTGCCGGTGACCCTGGCGCAGGCGCAGCGCAGCTTCCCCGCCGGCACCTGCGCCGACAGCGCCCAGTTGTTCGCCGGCCTGCCGCGGCTGCCGTTCGCACTGCGCGAGCTGACGGCGGCGCGGGAACTGCTCGGCGGCGCGCCGGATGATCAGTTGGTGGGGCCGGCCTTCACCACCGCGGCGGTGGCACGGATCGACCTCAAGCGCTACCGCGTCCTGCATTTCGCCACCCACGCCCTGCTGCCGGCGGAACTGCGCTGCGAGAGCCAGCCCGCGATCGTGACCTCCGACCCGGCGGGTGCTGCGAGCGCCAACGGCGCGCTGCTGACCGCCGGTGAGGTACTGGGGCTCGACCTCGACGCCAACGCGGTGATCCTGTCGGCGTGCAATTCGGGCGGGATCGGGGCGCACCCGGGCGGGGAAAGCCTGTCGGCGCTGGCGCGCGCGTTCTTCTTCGCCGGCGCGCGGTCGCTGCTGGTGACGCATTGGGCGATCAGCGACCAGGCCTCGGCGTTCCTGGTCGCCGAGACGTTGCGTCGCTATGCGGCCGGTGGGCAGGGCGGGCTGGCGGCGGCGTTGCGGGCGGCGCAACTGACGATGGTCGACGGCGCCGGGCACGCCCTGCCGGCGGCGCTGGCCGACCCGTTCTACTGGGGCGCCTTCGCGCTGGTGGGCGAGGGCCGGATCGGCGCCGCCCGCGTCTCGGCCGGAGCGCCCGTCGTGCGGGCATCCCGCCACCAGGGCAGCGCACTGCACCTTGTTGCGCAGCGGGACCCCTGACGTCCCCACCCGCTGCGCGCCATCGCGCAGCGAACCCTGGCATTCCTCGTGGACCTGCACACATGACCGCCGGGCCTTGCGACCATCCGCCACCCGCCGATACCCCCACCGGGTGAAGCGACGGAGCAGACAAGCCCGCCAGGCGACACAGGTGGGCGACACGGGCGGCGCGCATGAACTGGAATGCCTTCGACCTCAATCTCCTGGTCGTGTTCGACGCGGTGATGCAGGAAAAGAACCTGACCCGCGCCGGGCGGCGCCTCGGCATCAGCCAGCCCGCGGTGAGCCACGCACTCGCGCGGCTGCGCCACATGCTCGACGATGAGCTGTTCGTCCGTACCCCCGAGGGCATGCGCCCCACCCCGCGGGCGGAGCGGATGATCGGGCCCGTCCGGGCCGCGCTGCGGGAGCTGGAGGCGAGCCTCGCTCCCGACGCGTTCGATCCGGCGCAGCAGACGCGCAGCTTCGCGATTGCCGCCAACAACTATGCCGCCCGGGCGGTCATCCCGGCGCTGGCGCGCCGGGTCGCCGCGCTCGCCCCGGCGGTGGTGCTCGACGTCCGGCCGCTCGGCATGCTGCACATGCTCGACCAGCTCGACGGCGGTGCCGTGGAACTGGCGCTGAGCACCCTGACCGAGGGCGGCGACCGGTTCAAATGCGCCGCCCTGCTCGAGGATGAGTACGTCGCAATGCTCGCGGCCGACAACCCGGTGGCCGCCGGACCCGAGCTCACGATCCGGCAGTTCGCCGAGCTGCCGCATATCGCCGTCACCTCCAGCGGCGACGACACGCATTTCATCGACGACGCGCTCGCCGAACGCGGCCTGGCCCGATTCGTCTCCGCCAAGGTGCCGCTGCATTCGCTGATCCTGATGCTGATCGGCTCCAGCGCGCTCGCCGTGGTGCCGCGACGGGTCGCCGTCGACCTCGCCGCGATCTGTCCGCTGACCTTGCGCGCGCTGCCGTTCCCCGCCCCGCCGGTGCGGCTCGCGATGATCTGGCATCGCCGGCTGGACAACCACCCGGCACACCGTTGGCTGCGCGCAACATTGCGGGCCTGCGTGGCCGGAACGTAACGCCGGCCCGCAGGCAGCACCATTCGCCGCGGACATGCGGGAATAAGCAGAGGGAATGCGCACCCGTCGCGCCGGCGCCCATATCCGGGCCGGGACGAGACACGCGCGCCGATCGCCTGGCCGTTTCTCCGTAACCGACCGTGAACCCGATAGGACCTCGCGATGAAGGCGAAGCGCATGATTGTCGGCCTTGCCGTCGGGACCGCCTGTGCCGTCGGGCTGGCAGCCTGGCGCGTGCAGGCGGTCGAGCCGCCACGGCCGCCGCAGGCCTCCCTCCCCGCCCCGGTTCCGGTGATCGCAGCCCCCGTCCAGGTGTCGCATTTCCCGCTCGTGCTGACGGGGATCGGTACGGTGATGCCGTACAATGTCGTGGACATCCACGCCCAGGTGACCGGGACCATCGAGCGGATCGGCTTCGTCGAGGGCCAGTCCGTGCATCCCGGCAGCCTCATCGCGCAGCTCGACCCGCGACCCTACCAGGCGGCGCTCGCGCAGGCGCAGGCGAACCTCGCGCGCGACACCGCGAACCTCGGCAACGCGCGGGCCAACCTCGCGCGCTACGTGCCCCTGCTGCGGCGCGGCTTCGCCTCCGGCCAGCAGGTCGCCGACCAGGCGGCCACCGTCAGCGAGGACGAGGCCGCTGTCGCCGCCGATCGTGCCGCGATATCCAACGCGGCGACACAGCTCAGCTACACCACGATCACTTCCCCGATCGACGGCGTGACCGGGATCCGCCGCGTCGATGTCGGCAATATCGTGCAGCCCGCCGCGACCACGCCGATCGTGACGATCACGCAGATCCAGCCGATCGCGGTCGTGTTCACCCTGCCGCAGAAGGACGTGCCGGCGGTGCAGAAGGCGATGGCGAAGACAAAGCTGACGGCAATCGCGTACGGGGAGGACGGGCGCAGCAAGCTCGGCACCGGCGCGCTGCTGCTGATGGACAACACGATCAGCCAAAGCTCCGGCACGGTGCAGTTGAAGGCGATCTTTCCCAACCAGACCCGCGCGCTCTGGCCGGGAGAATTCGTCAACGTGCGGCTGGTCGTCGGGGTCCGCCGGCACGGGATCAGCGTGCCGCTCGACGCGGTGCAGCAGGGACAGCAGGGGCCATTCGTTTTCGCGCTGCGAGCAGACGGCACGGTGCAGCAACGCACGGTGACGGTGGCGGAAACCCTCGACGGCCGCGCTTTGGTGAGCCGTGGCCTGCAGGCCGGTGACCGGGTGGTCACGGCCGGGCAGTATCGCCTCAGCAACGGCATCAGGATCGCGGAGGTCTCGCCCGGCAACCCGCAGGTGCAGAATTCCACCGAAGCCGCCGCGGGCATGCTGTAGTGAGTCTCTCAGCCCCATTCATTCGCCGTCCGATCGCGACATCTTTGCTGATGGTCGCGATCGTGCTGCTGGGCGGCACCGCCTATCGGCTGCTGCCGGTCGCCGCGCTGCCGTCCGTCGCGTATCCCACCATATCCGTCACCGCAGAACTACCGGGGGCGGATCCGCAGACCATGGCCTCCGCGGTGGCCACGCCGCTCGAGAAGCAGTTCGGCCAGATTCCGTATCTCACGCAGATGACCTCGACGAGTTCGCTCGGCTACACGCAGATCATGCTGCAGTTCGCGCTGAGCGACAACATCAATGCAGCGGCGCAGTTGGTGCAGACGGCTATCAACGCGGCGGCGGGCCAGCTTCCCAAGGACATGCCGACGCCGCCCACCTACCGCGAAACGAACCCGGCCGACGCGCCGATCCTGGTGCTCGGCGTCACCTCGAAGACCTTGCCGATCACCACCGTCGACGACTACGCCGAGAGCATCCTGGCGCAGAAACTCTCGCAGGTGCCGGGCGTCGGGCAGGTCGGCATCGGCGGCGAGCAGCACCCGGCGATCCGGCTTGAGTTCAACCCGGGCCAGCTCGCGGCCGACGGGCTCGACCTCGAGGACGTGCGCACCGCGCTCACCAACGTCAGCGTCGATCAGCCCAAGGGCAGCCTGTACGGCACCAGGCGCGCCTACACCTTGCAGACCGACGACCAGATCCTGACGCCGGCCGAATGGGACCGCCAGATCATCGCCTATCGCAATGGGGGTCCGATCCGCCTCGAAGACGTCGGCAAGGCGGTGATCGGGCCGCAGGACAGCACCTTGATGGGCTGGGTCAACGGCCGCCGCGGCATCGTGCTCGCGATCCAGCGGCTGCCCGGGGCCAACGTGATCGGCACCGTGCAGGCGATCAAGAAGGCACTGCCGCAACTGGAAGCGTCGATCCCGCCCACCATCAGGCTCTCGGTGATCTCGGATCGCACGACCACGATCCGCGCCTCGGTCGCCGACGTGCAGTTCACCTTGCTGCTCACCATCGGCCTGGTGGTGGGCGTGATCTTCCTGTTCCTGCGCAGCGCCTGGGCGACGATCATTCCCGCCGTCGCGGTGCCGGTCTCGATCGTCGGCACCTTCGGGGTGATGTACCTGTTCGGCTACAGCCTGGACAACCTGTCGCTGATGGGGCTGTCGATCGCCGTCGGCTTCGTGGTCGATGACGCGATCGTCATGGTCGAAAACATCGCCCGGCATATCGAGATGGGCAAGACGCCGATGCAGGCCGCGCTCGACGGCGCGGGTGAGATCGGCTTCACCATCCTTTCGATCTCCGTCTCCCTGGTGGCGGTGTTCATTCCGTTGCTGCTGATGAGCGGGATGGTCGGGCGCATGTTCCAGGAATTCGCCGTCACCGTGACGGTCGCGATCGCCGTCTCGGCGCTGGTGTCGCTGACCCTGACGCCGATGATGGGTGCGCGCCTGCTCGCGCAAGCGCATGAAGCGTCCCCCGGGCGCCTGTCGCGCGGGCTGGAATGGTGCTTCGATGCGCTGTTGGCCGGCTACGACCGCATCCTGGTCAAGGCGGTACGGCATCGGTTCGTTACCCTGATGGTGATGCTCGGCACGGTGGCGCTGACGGGATGGCTGTTCGTGGTGATTCCGAAGGGCTTCTTCCCGGAGCAGGACACCGGCCTGATCCTCGGCGTCACCGAGGCGGCCGAGGACGTCTCGCCGGCCGGCATGGCCGTCCTGCAGCAGCGGGTCATCGATCTCGCCCTGCGGAATCCGGCGGTCGAGTCGGTCGGTGCCTATATCGGCGCCGGCGGCGCCACCTCGACCGAGAACCAGGGGCGCATCTTCATCGCCCTGAAGCCGCAGGCGCAGCGCGCGCCGATCACCACGGTCATGGCGCAGCTCGACCATACGATGCAGAGCGTGATCGGCGTGCATTTGTTCATGCAGGCGGTGCAGGACATCAATATCGGCGGCCGTCTGACGGCAACACAGTACCAGTACACACTGACGGACGTCGATCTGTCCGAGCTCGGCCGCTGGGCGCCGATCGTGGAGCACGCGTTGTCACGCCTGCCGCAGGTGACCGATCTCACGAGCGATCAGCAGTCGGCCGCGCCGCAGCTCGAGATGACGATCAACCGCAGCGTCGCTTCCCGCCTCGGCATCACGCCGGCAACCATCGAACTCGGTGCTGTACGACGCGTTCGGGCAACGGCCGATCGCGCAGCTCTATACCAGCCTGAACCAGTACTACGTCATCATGGAGGTCGCCCCCCGCGACCAGCGCGGTCCGGCGGCGCTGCAGCGGATCTACGTGCAATCGCAGACCGCGGGGATGGTGCCGCTGAGCGAGCTGGTCACGCAGCAGACGGTGCTGGCGCCGCTGTCGGTCAATCACCAGGGGCAGTTCCCTTCCGTCACCCTGAGTTTCAACCTCAAGGGCAACGCGCCGCTCGGCCCGGCCGTCACGGCCATCGACAAGGCGGTGCACGCGCTGCACCTGCCGCCCACGATCCAGGCGAGCTTCCAGGGCAGCGCACAGGCGTTCCAGTCGTCGCTGTCGAGCACGCCGGTGCTGATCGTGGCGGCGCTGATCACCGTGTACATCATCCTCGGGATGCTGTACGAAAATGTCGTCCATCCGCTGACGATCATCTCCACCCTGCCCGCAGCCGGCCTCGGCGCGCTGCTGGTGCTGCTGCTGTTCGGCTTCGGCCTCGACATCATGGGGATCATCGGCATCATCCTGCTGATCGGCATCGTCAAGAAGAACGGGATCATGCTGGTGGATTTCGCGCTGGAGGCCGAGCGCGCGCGCGGCTTGTCGCCCGAGGAATCCATTGTCGAGGCCTGCCGGATCCGCTTCCGCCCGATCCTGATGACGACGATGTGCGCGCTGCTGGGGGGACTGCCGCTGATGCTGGGCTCGGGTACCGGATCGGAGCTGCGGCGACCGCTCGGCTACGCGCTGGTCGGCGGGCTGCTGGTGTCACGGGTACTGACGTTGTTCACCACGCCGATCATCTACCTGTACATGGAGCGGCTGGTGCGGTTCATGTCGTCGTGGCGCGCACACGGGCGGGCGCGGGTGCCGGCACCGGCCGAGTGACGCCGCCCCAACTGGAGGCGCGCTGGGCATCGCTCGTGCCCTACGCCGTCGCGACTGGACTTCTCGCCGACATCCTGCCGATTGGATCCAGCGCCAACGCAACCACGCTGCGCGAGCACGTCCTGCATGTGGCCGAGCGGGCCGAAACCGAACTCGCGGAAGAGCGGCCCCGCTTCATCGACGGAGCCCACCTGCAGGCCTCGATCTCCTCCGCGCACGCCTCGTCGTGCCTACGCAACTCTGACCGCTCTCCTGCACTGGGAGTGAGCCAGAGCCCTTTTCCCACACTTATTTGCAGTCTGCGCCAAAAGTGCAGCGGAGCCTTTGCGGATACCGATTGACGACCAGGGTCGACGGTGGCGAAGCCGCGGGAGCAGACGGAGTTGAAGCTGGCCCGCGTTCGCGAACACCGTTCCGCATGAAAAGGCGTCGCCGCGATACCGAAGAGCCATCTATCGCAATTACCGGGGTTTCGGGCCCAGGCAGCCGAATTGACCGGATCCAGCCGATTGTCGCACAAGCGCCCGGATTTGACGCCGGGGCGCGCGTGGCCCAGCATCGCCTCGCCGGACGGAGGGGGGAACAACATGACCGAAGTCGATGGCGCCACGTTGCTGGCGCGCAGCCTGAAGCAGCAGGGTGTGCAGTTCATGTTCGGGGTCGTCGGGTTTCCCGTCGGTCCGATCGCCGAGGCGGCGCAGAGCACCGGGATCAGATATCTTGGCATGCGAAACGAGCAATCGGCCTCGTACGCCGCGCAGGCCGTGGGCTATCTCACCGGGCGGCCGGGCGCCTGCCTGGTCGTCTCGGGTCCCGGCGTCGTGCATGGGCTTGCCGGCCTGGCGAACGCGCAGCAGAACTGCTGGCCGATGATCCTGATCGGCGGCGCCTCGCCGGTGTACCAGAACGGCATGGGTGCGTTCCAGGAAGAACGGCAGGTGCAGATCGCCTCGCCGTTCTGCAAGTTCGCGCACGCCGTGGAACACGTCCACCGCATCCCGTTCTACGTTGAAATGGCGGTGCGCCATTCGATCTACGGCCGTCCTGGCGGGACCTATCTCGACATGCCGGACGACATCATCCTGGGCAAGGTCGAGGAGTCGGGCGTGCACCAGGCCGCGACGGTCGCCGAACCGCCGCGTTTCCAGGCGATGGCGGAAGACATCGACAAGGCGCTGAACGTGCTCGAGGCGGCGGAGAAGCCGCTGGTCATCATCGGCAAGGGCATGGGCTGGTCGCGCGCCGAGGACGAGGTGCGCAGGTTCATCGATCGAACGCAGTTGCCGTTCCTTGCCTCGCCCATGGGCAAGGGCGTGATGGACGACAATCATCCGTTGTCGGTCGGCGCCGCGCGCAGCCACGCGCTGGGGGAGGCCGACGTGATCTTCCTGATGGGCGCCCGGCTGAACTGGATCATGCATTTCGGCCTGCCGCCCCGCTTCAACAAGAAGGTCCGGATCATCCAGCTCGACATCTCGCCCGAGGCGATCAGCCAGAACGTACCGGCGGAGGTGGCATTGGTCGGCGACGGCAGGGCGATCGTCGGCCAGTTGAACAAGGCGCTGGAGGATCGCCAGTGGTTCTACCCGAAGGACACGCCCTGGCATAAGGCGATCGCCGAAACGGCGACGGCGAACGCGAAACAGATCCAGCCGATGCGCGACGACAATTCTGCGCCGACCAACTATTACCGGGCCTTCAAGGACATAGCCGCTTGGCTGCCGAGGAACGCGATGGTCGTCGGCGAGGGCGCCAACACGATGGATATCGGCCGCACGCAAATGGCGAACTCCGACGCGCGGCTTCGGCTGGACGCGGGCACCTACGGCACCATGGGCGTCGGCATGGGATTCACCATCGCCGCCGCAGTGGTGCATCCGGACCGGCCGATCGTTTCGGTGTTCGGCGACGCCGCGATCGGCTTCTCGGGCATGGAGATCGAGACCGCCTGCCGCTACAAGCTGCCGGTGAAGATCGTCGTGCTGAACAACGGCGGCATCGGCAGCGGCATGGCGGCGTTTCCCGAGGATCGCAGCACCCTGCCGCCGCGGGCGATGGCGATCGGCTCGGGCTACGAGAAGATCATGGAAGCGTTCGGCGGCAAGGGCTTCTATGTCGAAGATCCGCAGGACCTGCGCGCGGCGCTGGATGCGGCGATGGCCTGCGACGGTCCGGCGCTCGTGAACGTGAAGCTGCACCACGCGGCAGGGCGCAAGCCGCAGCAGTTCGGCTGGCATACGACCTGACGATACGCTCGCGAGGTGCCGGCCGAGGGTGCGCGCCGCCGCTCCCCCGGCCGCGCCGGTCCGTTCGGCCGGGTTCGCTGTCGCGCGATCATCCGCCGATCACCGCGTCGGCACGCAGCCTGGCCAGCGTGTCGCCATCGAGCCCGAGCCACTGCTCCAGCACCTCGTCGCTGTGCTGCCCGAGCAGGGGAGCGGGGCCGACGGGAAGGGTGCGGCCGGAATAGCGCACCGGCCAGCCGCTCATGGTGTACGCCCCGACCTTCGGATGCTGCATCGTCTGGCGGATGCCGCGCGTCTCGAAGGTCTTGTCGTTGGCCAGTTCCATTGTGTCCATCACCGGGCCGGCCGGGATGGTCGCGCCGCCGACCAGGCGCATCGCCTCGTTCTTGTCGTGCCGGCGGGTCCAGGACGAGACGATCGCATCGACCTCCGCGCGCCGTTCGGTGCGCGCCTCGGGTGTCGCGTAGTTCGGATCGCCGATCAGGTCCTCGCGTCCCATCACTTTCAACAGGCGCGTCCAGTGCTCGGGATTGGCACGGCTGGTGTAGATATAGACATAGTCGTTGGGGCCGCCTCCCTTGCAGGGATACACGCCGATCGGCGGATTGCCGCCGCCCACCGTCTTCGATCCCGCGCGCGGCGCCGGCTTGCCGGTGCGCTCCATGAAGGTGAAGGCGTTGCGGATGTAGTGCAGGATGGAATCCTGCATCGCCAGTTGCAGATGCTCGCCCTGGCCGGTGCGCAGCTTGCGCACATAGGCGCCCAGCACCGAGATCGCCATCAGCATGCCGGTGCCGGTGTCGCCGATCGTTGCGCCGGGCTTGCAGGGTGGGCCGTCCTCCTCGCCGGTGATGCTCATCAGCCCGCCGGCCGCCTGGGCGATCATGTCGAACGCCAGGTTGTTCTCGAACGGGCTGCCTTCGCCGAAGCCCTTGGTCTGGCAGTAGATGATGCCGGGGTTGATCGCGCGGATCACGTCGGGGCCGAGGCCCAGCCGCTCGATCGCGCCGGGGGCGAAATTCTCGCAAAACACGTCGGCCTGCCTGGCCATGTGCTTCACCAGATCGACGCCACGCGGGTCCTTCAGGTTGAGCGCGACCGATTTCTTGTTGGCGTTGTATTGAAGGAAATAGAACGCATCCTGCCCCGGCCTGCCGCCCGCGGTGCGGCCCGGATCGCCGACCTTCGGGTTTTCCACCTTCACCACGTCGGCGCCCATCCATGCGAGCGCCTCGGTGCAGGAGGGTCCGGCCTCGAACTGCGTCAGATCGACGACCTTCATCCCCGCAAGACAGGTCTCGGCGCCAGTGCTCATTCTCGGACACTCCCGCTGGAGAAGATGTCGGGGAAGCTTACACCCGCTCCCCACGGGGCGTGAGTCCGCGCCCGGCCGCAGGTCACCAAGGGTTTTGGGCTCACCAACCTGCAGACCGGCTTCGTATCCGCCATTCCCGACATGTTCGGGATGGTGATATGGGGATATATCTCCGACCGGCGGGCGGATCGGCGCTGGGGCATGCTGTCGGCGCTGTTCCCTCCGCGGCCTCGGGTTGCCCGGCGGGCCCCTCCGCACCGGTTCGTTGCGCCACAGTAACGCGGATCCGGCAACCGATGGCCGCGGTCGATCGAGGCCAGCAAAAGAGAATTGGCTCATCAGTCCTGCTGGCATCGAATGGCGGCAGGAGCGGCAGCCATCCGAGGCCGAACCCGTAAAGGTCCTGGGGCGGCGCTCCGGCCATCTGGCGCCCTATGGATGCGGCTGATGATTTCGCAGAAGGGCAGCCTGGTTCAGGCTTGACACGACGTGTTTGCCGCGTTCAACCGGTGTCACATCCGGGGGAGATGAAACAGACATGAGCCGCGTCGACAGCGCAATCAACATCGACGACCTCAAGCGCATCGCCAGGCGCCGCCTGCCGAAGATCATGTTCGACTTCATTGAAGGCGGTGTGGAGGATGAGGTCGGCCTCAGGACCAACGCCGAGTCCTTCCGCGCCCTGCGACTGGTGCCACGTTATTACATCGATACCTCCAAACGCGAGCAGCGGGCCAGGCTGTTCGATCGTACCTATGCCAGCCCGTTCGGTATTGCGCCCACCGGTATGGCGGGCGCCTTTCGTCGCGATGCGGAGCTGTATCTGGCACGGGCAGCGGCCGAGGCGGATATTCCCTATCTGATGTCGGGCGCTTCCAACGCCTCGATGGAACAGGGCGCGAAGCTCGCCGGGAAGAACCTCTGGTACCAGATCTACGGGGCACGCGACCGCGCCGTGGCGGCCGATCTGGTGAAGCGCGCCATCGATTGCGGCCTGACCACTCTGGCCGTGACGTGCGATGTTCCAGTATCGTCAAACCGTGAGCGCAACCGCCGCAACGGGTTCGTCCGCCCGCTTCGTATGACCCTGCCGACCATCCTGGAAGCGATGCTGCATCCGGCCTGGGTGATCAACTACTATCGCTCCGGCGGCCTGCCGATGCTCGGCAACTGGCAGCCCTACGCGCCGAAAGATGCGACACCGGACCAGGTGGCCGATCTGTTCGCCCGGCAGACGCCGGATTCCAGCCAGACCTGGCGCGACCTGGAAGCCATCCGCACCGCCTGGCCGGGCAAGCTGCTGCTGAAGGGCGTGATGCACCCGGAGGATGCGCGCCTCGCCACCGGCATCGGGATGGACGGGTTGATCGTCTCCAACCACGGCGGACGGCAATTGGACATGATGCCGTCGCCGCTCGACATGCTGCCGATGATCCGCGCCGCCGTCGGCCCGGACGTACCGCTGCTGCTCGACAGCGGCGTCCGCCGCGGCTCCGACATCGTGGCGGCGCTCTGCCTCGGGGCGGATTTCGTCCTGACGGGGCGGGCGACGCTCTATGGCGCGACCGCGGGCGGGTTGGACGGGGTGAAGAAAGCTGTCGCGATCCTCCAGCGCGAGATCGAACTGGTGCTCGGGCAGCTCGGCGCGGTCAACCTCGACGCGCTCGGACCGCAGTTCCTGCTCGACACGGTCCGCACCGAGGAAGAGCGCCGCAACTCCGGCGCGATGTCCGCACGGCGCTGAACCGATCGGGACCTGGACGGCCCCAGCCACGAACCCGCCGGAGAGCCCCGCCCATCAGCGTGGCGCGGCGGAACGACCAGGCCGACCGCGCGGCCGGTCGAACGCCAGCCACTGGTCATCGCCTGTGAAGCCAGACCGATGGCGTCGCAATCAGGATGGATGTATGCGTAGCCGATTGCGGTGTGAGGGCTGTCCTCCGCAAATGCCGGCCACGCGTCGAGCACGGGTCCCCACTCCGTCCAGGAACAGATGTCCATGTCCCAGGCTGTGCTTTCCGAACTCGCCCCTCGTGGCATGCTGCGCGCAGCCATCAATCTCAGCAATTTTCTGCTGGTGACCGGACGCGCCCCCTCGGGTGATCCTGAAGGCGTCGCCCCCGACATGGCGCGCGAGATCGCCGCCCGGTTGGGCGTGCCGGTCACCTATGTGCCGTTTCCCAAGCCCGGCGAACTGGCGGACGCCGCCGGTGCCGACGTCTGGGATATCGGCCTGATCGGCGCCGAGCCGGCCCGTGCCGAGAAGATCGCCTTCACCGCCGCCTATGTGGAGATCGAGGCGACCTACCTGGTGCCGCCGGGTTCGCCGCTGCAGGCGATCGAGCAGGTCGATCGGCCCGGGGTCCGCATCGCGGTAACCGCCAGAAGCGCGTACGACCTCTGGCTGGAGCGCAACATCAGGCACGCCGAGTTGGTGCGTTCGAGCAGCCTGGACGGCGCCTGCGACCAGTTCGTCCGCGACAAGCTGGACGCCCTGGCCGGTCTTCGGCCGCGGCTGCTGTCGGATGTCCAGAAACTGCCCGGTGCCAGGATCCTGCCCGGAAAATTCACGGCGGTGCAGCAGGCGGTCGGAACGGCACGAGGGAATGTCGCAGGGGCTGCGTTCCTGCGTGCCTTTGTCGAGGACGCCAAGGCGTCCGGCCTCGTCGCGCGCCTGATCGAGCGTCATCACGTGGTCGGGCTTTCGGTCGCCGCCCCGGCTTGAGGCCGGCGGCCCCGGACGGCTTTGCGCCGCGGAGGGCGCTCGGCATCGTTCAGCAGGTCAGGCGATGTAGAACAGCGCCTTGAAAGACAGAACGGGCAGCATCGCGCACAGATTGCCGCGCAGGTTGCCTGCGAGCATGCTGATTCGGATGTCCGTCACCCGCGGTTCTTGCAGGCCCTCGGCGCCATGCCTCACGGCGTTGGTGAACAGCAGCGCATCCAGTTCTGCCCGCCTCCTCTGCCATGCGTGCGGTCGCGGTTCAGGGCATGGGCGAAAGGAAAGGCGCAGCTGCGTCCCGTGCGGTCGGAGACGAATTCAGCTCCCGGCCTGTGCAGACCCGCGCACCTGCTCCGACACCCCAAGCCCTCGAAAATATCTGCGCGGCAACAGGCTCTCGCCGATGTGAAATCGGGGATGAGCCTCCTTTTCCAGCAGCACGACATGGCGTCCGGCCTTGGCCAGGAAGATTGTGGCGATAGACCCCGCCGGGCCGCCGCCCACCACCACGACATCGGGCCGGCTGGGCTCCTTGGCCTGCTGACCTATTGGTCGATTCTTCGGAGAAGATTGTCAGGCATCATCGCAGGTCCTGCGAGACGACGATGCCGCGGCTGGCAATAACACCAGGAACCGGCGCGGTTCTACGACCGCCCCGATCGACCTGTCAGGTCTGGCGACGCTCGGGCAACCGGCGACGTGTCGGCACGACGGGATTGCGTGGCTGAAGGTCACGAGACCGGGTCCCATCTCGGTCGTCAAACAAAGACCAGAGCGTCAGGCTCGCGATTCCGCCTTGCGGTATCCGCTCACGTGCGCGGCATCGTCCTCGCGCAGACGAAGAAAGCCCGGCGCAGACAGGAGCGCGATCAGCGCCACCAGCAGGAAGGCAAGGTGGAAGTCAGCGACGTCCGGCAGCCGGCCCGGCCCCGCGATCACCCCCAGCAGGACGGCCGCGGTCGAGACACCGAACGAGACCGTCAATTGCTGGATGACGCCGCCCAGCGCGGTGCTGTGGCTGAGCTTGCTGGCCGGCGTATCGGCGTAGGTGAGGGTGTTCGTCATCAGGAACTGCACACTGCGGACGATCCCGAACACCAGGACCATCAGGAAATCCACCCAGTGCGGCGTGCCCGTCTGAACCAGAGCGAAGCTTGCGATCACCGCCGCGCACACCACCGCGTTGCCGGCGAGCAGACGGCGGAAGCCGAAGTGGCGCAGCAGCCCTGCCGAGACCGGGCGGACCGCGAGCGCGCTGGCGCTGGAGATGAAGGTGAGCAGGCCCGACTGCACCGGGCTGAGCCCGAACCCGATCTGGAACAGCAGCGGCAGCATGAACGGCACGGCATTGACCCCGGTGCGGCTCAGACCGCCGGTGAGCGTGCTGACCCGGAAGGTGCGGATCGAAAAGAGGCTGAGGTCGAGTGCCGCGTTCGGCCGGTGGCGGGCGTACGGGACGTAGAAAGCAAGCAGCAGGATGCCGGCGCTCGCCAGGGCGAGGACGACGTCGCGCGGCAGCATGAGCTGGCGGAGGTTCTCGATCCCGAATTGCATCAGGCCGAGGCCGGCGCCGCAGAGCAGGAAGCCGGCGATGTCGAAGGGCGCCGGCCTCGCGACCCGCAAATCCTCGACGAAGCGCAACGTGAGCAGGATGCCGACGATGCCGATCGGCACGTTGACGTAGAATACCCAGCGCCAGGTGGCGTAGGTGGTCAGCACGCCGCCCAGGATCGGGCCGATGGTCGGGCCGATGATGGCCGGGATCGACATGTAGGTCATGGCCCGGACCAGCTGATCGCGGGGGAATGCGCGGAGCAGGATCAGCCGCCCCACTGGCGTCGACATGGCGCCGCCGAAGCCCTGCAGGATCCGCATCGCGACCAGGACCGGCAGGCTCTGGGCGAGCCCGCAGAGCGCGGACGCGGTGGTGAATATCAGCAGCGCGGCGGCGAACACCCGGCGCGTCCCGAAGCGGTCGGCGACCCAGCTGCTCACGGGGATGAACACGGCGAGGCTCAGGATGTAGGAGGTGACCGCCGTGCTCATCTGCAACGGCCCGACCCGGAGGCTCTGCGCCATGGCCGGGATCGCGGTGGTCACGATGGTCGAGTCCAGCTGCTCCATCAGGAACGCGAAGGCGACGATCAGCGGAATGAGGAGCCTGAGCTTGGGGCTGCGCAGCGCGGCATAGGGGGAGGCCGCGGCGGAAACGGAGGCCGAACCCGTCGAGTCGTCGCTCTCTGCCATGGCCGCATTGTGCGCCGCATCAGCGGCGGTTGCACCCTGGCGGTGGGAATCGGGCGAAGCGAGCGCGCATTGGCCGGCTACGAGGCGGTGATCAGGAAAAGGCAGGTTCACAACATCCACGGTCACGACACGCTGGCACAGACCGCCTTCGTTGCCAGCATCCCCCAGATCCCCGACAGTACCCGCTCCCCCGGCCCCGCGCAGCCTGCTCCGGCGTTTGCAACAGAACCACGACCGGTATTCTCCGTCCAAACGACAGCGCGACACTCGGAAAGGACCCTGACCCGGCACGGATCATATCAACGGAGTTGACAGCCACCCGCGATTAAAGGGCCGAAGCGCAGTCAATCGGCAAAATACAATTCTGCCGGATTCTGAACCAGGATGCGATGCCGGGTCGAGGCGTCCGGCGTCCAGGCGTTGAACAGGTCCAGCAGATGCCCGTCGTTCGGCATCATGCCCGGAGCGACCTGTGGATGAGGCCAGTCCGTTCCCCAGAGAAGATGGTCCGGATTGGCACGCAGCAACGCGCGATGGAAAGGCTGCGCGTCCGGATAATCTGGATAGGCCTGCGAAAGCCGGTAGGCGCCGGACAGTTTCACCCAGCACAACCCGTCGCCGAGCATGCCAAGCAGGGCGGCGAAGCTCGGATGATCGACGCCGGCCGCAGCATCGATGTTCAGCATGTGATCGACCACAACGGGCAGATCGCGCGAGATATCGGCCAGTTGCGGCGCGAACAGGGGAAAGGATTGCCAATCCACCCAGAATTGCGCGTGCCATCCGAGGCTCCGCATCATGGGAACGTAGTGGGAGAGGACGTCGAGCCCGACCCCTCTCGTGTAGTCCGGCTTCCGGCCGGGGCCGTACAGATGGAAGCGCAGGCCGCGCATGCCCTGCGCGTGCCATGTGCGAAGCCGCTCCGGCGGAACCGATGCGTCGGTGATGCCGATCGCGCGCAGCCGCGCCGGATATCGCTCGGCCGCATTCAGGATCGCGCTGTTGTCGTAACCATGCGCGTTGCCCTGGACGCAGACGCCGCGGGCCAGGCCAAG
Organism: uncultured Pseudomonadota bacterium; assembly: GCA_963832525.1. Taxonomy (GTDB): domain Bacteria; phylum Pseudomonadota; class Alphaproteobacteria; order Acetobacterales; family Acetobacteraceae; genus JAJZVS01. The sequence continues at coordinate 1,175,592 of CAWHUC010000004.1, read as the reverse complement.
CCGGTCGAGCATGGCGAGATAGGCCTCGCAGGGTGCGTCGGGCGGTGTGTAGCCGCGTCGAGCGGCAAATCCGAAACGCGCGGCAGGTCCGAAGATATGTGCGTGGCAGTCGCAGGCCAGGGCCGGCGTCGGAATATCCGGCCGTTTCGGATCGGGATCCGCGCCGGGAATCGCGGGCGGTTCGGTCATGTTCTAGTGTCCTGCCCCTGAAATGCCTTCGCATTTCAGGGACCAGCAGGCCACTGAAAACAAAGAGCTAGTGTCCCGACGCATGATGATGATATTTACGAGTCGGGCTAGCGTGCCGCGGCATAGGCGTCCTCCACCAGTTGCAGTGTGCGGAGATTGTCCGCCGCATCGGTCTCGAAGGGCTGTCCGTCGCGCAGTCGCGCGACGAAATGGCCGATGGCAGCATCGAAGCAGGCTTGATACCCGGCCTGGAGATCGAAGCGCAGCCTCTCCGGCGCGGCGCCACGCAATTGCAGCGTGTCGCCGTCGAACAGGATGCTGGCGCGACTGCCGATCAGTTCCAGGCGGTCGGAGACGACGGTGCCGAAGCCCGGTGCCACGAAGCTGCCGCTCAGCACCACCGGCGCGCCGGTCTGGGTCTGCAGAAGGATCGAGGCCAGCGTTTCGCCCGCGATCTCGGCCTCGGTGTGCAGGGTGCGGGCCGCGACCACGGCCAGCGGCCCGAGCAGCCAGCGCAGCACGTCGAGCTGGTGGACGAACACCTCGCCGATCAGCAGACGCGGTTCGCGCGCCATCGCGGGCGAGCGCTGCACCGCCGGGCGGACCCCATCGGCATTCGGCAGGAAGCCCGCGCGGTTCATGATGGCGTGGCATTGCCGGACAGTGCCGAGCCTCCCTTCGCGCAGCCAGTCGGCGATGACGCGAAACTGCGGCGCGAAGCGGCGGTTTTCGTGCACCATCAGGCGAATGCGTCCGCTCACCTCCGCCACCAGGGCCTCCGCCTCGACGTAGCTCGGCGCCAGCGGTTTCTGGCAGAGACAGGCCAGCCCGCGCGCGGCGGCCAGCCGCACCATCGCGACATGTCCGTCGCGCCAGGTCGCGACGTCCACGGCGTCGAGCGGCTCCTCGGCCACCATGCGCGCCGCATCGACGTGGACGGAGCCGATCCCGAACTCCGCCGCGAGCGCGTCCGCGCGCCCGCGGATTCGATCGCAGATGGACACGACGGCCGCGCCGGTCTGGGCCCGCCAGGCGCGCAGGTGATAGGCCGCGATGTCGCCGGCACCGATCAGTCCGACGCGCAGTGGAGTGCCTTGCCGCATCGCCTTAATCCGCCCAGCGCGGCGGCCGTTTCTCGAAGAAGGCGGCCATGCCCTCCGCCTGGTCGGGCGAGGTGAAGGCATGGCGGATTGCCGCCCGCTCGGCCTGTAACCCGGCCGACAAGGGCGTTTCCCAGGCCGCCAGCACCGCCTCCTTGGCGAGGCGCGCCGCGCTGGGGCTTTTCCCGGCGATGAGCGTGGCGATCTCCAGCCCGCGCCCGGCCGCCTGTCCCGCTTCCGTCAGCTCGGCGACCAGGCCGGCCGCCTGGGCCGTCGCCGCATCGATCGGGGCGCCGGTCAGCACCATCAGCATCGTCAGCGACTTGCCGGCGATGCGCGCAAGCCGCTGCGTCGCGCCGTCGCCGGGCAGGATGCCGATATTGATCTCCGGCTGCGCGAAGCGGGCGTTCCGCGCCGCGATCACGATATCAGCGAGCAACGCCAGCTCGTGCCCGCCGCCAAAAGCGATGCCCTCGATCGCGGCGACGATCGGCAGCGGACAATGCGCGATGCGCTCCCACGCTGCGCGGCGGCGCGGGTTGTCGATGGCGGCGAAGCCCTGCTCGTGCATCTCCTTGATATCCGCGCCGGCGGAGAAGACCGTGTCGCTGCCGCGCAGCAACACGCAACGCACCGATCGGCCCGCGGCGGCTTCGTCCAGCGACTCGGCCAAGGCCAGGATCACGGCGTTGCTCAGGGCGTTGCGCTTCTCGGGGCGGTTCAGCGTCAGCGCCAGAACGTATGGTGCCGGCGTCTCGCGCAGGATCGGCGGCGCGTTCATGCTGGGGACTCCGTAGGAATGCGTGGCACGGGACGGAACCGCCCCGGCATGGTCGCGCTGCACAGCGCCTCGACGAAATAGAAATCGCCGAACAGCACCGCGGCATCGACGCCGATGCCGTGCGGCCTCGAATAGCAGCCGTGCCGCAGCAATCCGCGATGCGCCGGCTCGCGCGCCAGGTAGTCCCGGCACAGCGCGTCGAGCGTCGCCTCGGCCAGGGTGCGCCAGCGCGTGGCGGCCCCGGCATCCCAGTGCAGCGCCGCCATGTCGAGCAGCGCCGAGGCGGTGATCGCGGCGGCGGCACTGTCGCGCGGCGCGGCGGGGATGGACGGATCGTCGAAATCCCAGAACGGCACGAGGTCGTCGCCGACGCGACGTGCCCAGTATTCCGCCAGCAGCTCGGCCTGTTCGAGATAGGCGGGGGTGCCCGTCGCGGCATAGCTCGCAACGAAACCGTAGATTGCCCAGGACTGCCCGCGCGACCAGCAGCTTTCGTCGGCATAGCCCTGAAAGGTGAAGCCGCGCGCGCGCGTGCCCGCGGGCAGCGCGTATTCGACTGCGTGATAGGTGGACTGGTCGGGGCGCAGGAACACGCGCCCGGTCGATTGCGCATGCGCCTCGGCCGCCAGCCGGTAGCTGTCGTCGCCGGCCTCGTCCGCCGCCCAATAGAGCAGGGGGATGTTGGCCATGGTATCTATGGCCGAGCTGCACCGGCCGCGCGGATCGTGCAACGGTCCCCAGGCGGAGATGTAGGCGCCGCGCTCGGTGCGTATCGTGCGCGCCCGGAGGCGATCGGCGGCGACCAGGGCCAGCGCGCGATGCGCCGGCGCGCCGGTGACGTGGTACGCGACCTTGGCGCTGCTGTAGAAGATGAAGCCGATATCGTGCGTGTTGCCGTCATCGGCCCGCGCCGCCACCAGGCGCAGTCGCTCCTCGGCCAGATTTCGGAAACGCACCTCGCCGCTATGCAGGTGCGCGGCGAACAGGAGGCCGACCCAGAAACCGCAAAACCAGTTCCCATGACTCCAGTTCGCACCGACATAGCCGGCGGAGACGGACGCCAGCATCGTGTCCCACGTGCCGTCCGGAGCGGTGACGTAGGGAAAGGCGATGCCAAGCCGTTCTTCGTCCTCCGCCAGCTTGCGGCAGAGCAGGTCGAGCGCTTCCGTATAGGCGGGATGGGACACGGCGATCTTCTCTCAGGGCGCGGCTGCGAAAGCGGTCCGCTCGACGATCGCCCGCTCGTGCAGGCCGCGGCCGATCACGGTCCGTCCGACCCGTCCCTCCACGCGGAACACGAGGCGGCGCCTGCGCACGGTCACCAACTCGGCCAGCACCGTCAGGCTCCGTCCGACCTCGGCGGCGGCTACGTGATCGATATGCACCGACGTGCCGACAGTGACCTCTCCTTCGGCAAGAAAAGGCTTGACGACGAGCACGCAGGTATCTTCCAGCATGAAGATCAGATGCGGAGTGGCCAGCACTGGCAGGTCGAGCAAGCCATGCGCGCGCACGGTGTGCGCTTCTTCGATCGGCCAGTCCTGCGTCAGGGCGCTGCCGATCGGTATCTCGCTGCTCATATCGTGACCGCCGTGATGGTGCCGCGCAGGATCTGCAGCGATTCGAGCAGGTAGTAGGTGCCGAAGACCAGCTCGGCCGTGGTGACCGAATTGCTGGTGCGAGAACCCGGCCGCTTGGTGAAGCAGCCGTCCACCAGCATGCCGCACGGCCGCGCGTCGTCGCGCCCGATGGGCGTCAGGTGATTGGCGACGAGCGCCCGTGCCGTGCCTTCCCCGGCGGCACGGTACCGGGCGCGGGCGGCTGCATCCGGCGCGATCTCGCCGAGCTTGAGCAACGCGTTGCAGACGATCGCCGTCGCCGCGGTGTCGTATTCCGTCTGCGGGATGTCGGGATCGTCGAAGTCCCAATAGGCGACCATGCCCGGCGGAACATTGGCGAGCCACCAATCGGCACTTCGCATCGCGTGTTCGATCCAGCGCCGCTCCTGCTGGGAGCCGTAGGCCATGGTCGCGTACAGGATGCCCCAGGCCTGGGCGCGGCCCCAGATGCTCTCGTCGCTGAAGCCCTTATGCGTGAAGCGGCGGCGAACGGCACCGCCTGAGTCCAACTCGCTCGATTGGATGATCCCGCCATCGGCGCGGCAGTGGATCTCCAGCACGCGGCTGGTGTGGCAGGCGGCGCATTCGGCCAACGCGGCATCGCCGCTGCGCCGCGCTGCCCATTGCAGCAAGGGTGTGGCCTGCAGGGAGTTTATGCTGCTGAACGCTCCGCCGACATCCGATGCTTCCTCGGCATCGCGTCCCAGCGGGATCAGGCCGAGCGCGGGATCGAATTGCGCGGCGAGCGAGCGCGCCGCGGTCATCGCAAGCTCGCCGGTCTCGGTATCCTGCGCGAGGATCTCGCCAAGTGCCGCGCCGTAGTAGAAGCCGAAGCCCTTGAAGGCGGTCTGCAGCAGGGCGCGCGGACGCAGCCGCAACGCCCAGTCATGCGCCAGCTGGCGTGATGCCGCATCGCCGCGCGCCTTGTGCGCGAGCCAGAGCTGGCCGGGAAAGGCGCCGCCGGTCCAGTCGCCGCCCGGCGTCGTCGTCCAGGCGCCGGTGCGCACATCCGCCCAATGCGGGAAGCCGCCCTGCTGGTGCCTGGCGGTCGCGAGCGCACGCGCCTCGATATCAGTCGCCGCCGCCGCCCAGTCCATTGTCTTCGTCGCGCCGTCCGACATTCCTAGTGTCCTGCCCCTGAAATGCCTTCCCATTTCAGGGACCAGCAGGCCACTGAAAACAAAGAGCTAGTGTCCCGACGCATGATGACGATATTTGCGAGTTGGGACACTAGCGTCCCTCGAAGCGGGGCAGGCGGCGTTCGAAAAAGGCATCAACGCCTTCCTGGAAGTCGCGTGTACGCCAAAGCGCGGTGATCATGTCCTGTTCCGGGTCCTCGGCCGCCGCGATGGAGCCGTCGAGCACCTCGTTCAGTGCGCGCTTGAGGGTGGCGAGGCCGAGGGGCGATTTCTGGCTGACGGTCAGGGCGACCGATTGCGTGAAGGCGGCCAGTTGCGCATCGGGCACCACCCAGTTGAAGAAGCCGATGCGCTGCGCCTCGGCGGCGTCGAACAGCGTGTCCGTCATGATCATCGCGCGGATATGCGTGGGCGGCATCAGCCGCAGCAGGCGGCGGAGGTTCTCGCGATCGGGACAATGACCGAACCGCCCGATCGGCACGCCGATGCGCGCCCCGCTACCCGCCACGCGTAGATCGCAGGCCGCTGCCAGCTCGCACCCGCCGCCGACGGCATAGCCATGCACCATGGCGATGACCGGGAAGCGCGCCTGCTCGATCCGGCGCAGCACGCCGTTGAGCTGATCGAAATGGCGCTGCGTGGCCGGCGGATCAAATGCCTTCAGCACCTTCAGATCCATGCCTGAGGCAAAGGCACGCTCGCCCGAGCCGCGCAGGATCGCGACCCGCACCGACGTGTCGGCGTCCAGGCACACGAAGCTCTTCTCGATCGCTTCGAGCACGTCTTCGCTGAGCGCATTGAGCACCTCGCGGCGGTCGATGGTGACCGTCGCGATGGCCCCCTCGATGCTCATTCGCACCGGAGGGCGCGGCTCAGAAATGTCGGGCATGGCGTACCTCTTCCGTATGCTCACCGAGCGTGGGCGGAGCGCGGCGTATCTCGCACGGGGTTCGCCCGAAGCCGACAGGGAAACCCAGCGCCGGGATCATGCCGAGAAGCGGATGTTGCATCTCGGTGACGAAGCCGTTGGCGCGAACCTGCTCGCTGTCGAGCGCCTCGCCCACGGTCTGCACGGCGCCGGATGCGACCTTCGCGGCACGCAGCAGATCGATCCATTCGGCGCGGCTGCGCGTGGCGAGCCGTTGCTCGATCGCCGCATGCAAGGCCGGCCGATTGGCGACGCGCGCATCATTGTCGCTGAACCGCGCATCGTCGATCAGTTCGGGCACGCCGAGCGTGTGGCACAGCCGCTGCCAGTCGCGCGGGCTGGAACACTGGATCACGATCTGACCGTCTCCGGCCATGAACAGTCCTGTCGGCGCCATGATCGGATGGTGGTTGCCGGCAAGGCCCGGCACCTTGCCGGTCAGCAGATAGTCGAGCCCGTGGAAGCTCAGCAGGTTGACCAGGCTCTGCAACAGGGATGCCTGCACGTGCTGGCCGCGTCCCGACCGGTTGCGCTCCTGCAGGGCGGCGACGATGCCGAGCGCTGCGAAGACGCCGGTCAGCAGGTCGGCGAGGGGCAGGCCGGAACGCACGGGGCCCGACGTCTCGGTTCCGGTGATGCTCATCCAGCCGGAGAAGGCCTGTATCACGTTGTCGTACGAAGGTTCGTTCGCCAGCGGCCCCGCGCCCCCGTAACCGTTGATCGAGCAGTAGATCAGCCGTTCATGGCGCGCGCACAGGGTCGCGGGATCGAGGCCGAAGGAGGCCATCACGCCCGGGCGCAGGTTCTGCACCAGCACATCGGCATCGGCGATCAGGTCATGCGCCAGCGCGAGATCCCGGGCATCGCCGAAATCGAGCACGATGTCGCGCTTGTTGCGATTGACCGAAAGGAAGTCGATTTGCTCGCCGCGATAGGTCGGCCCCCAAAGCCGGCCCATCTCGCCGCCCGGGCGTTCGATCTTGATCACGTCAGCGCCCATGTCGCCGAGCATCATGGTGGCCTGCGGGCCGGCGCGCGCATGGCTGAAGTCGACCACTTTGATGCCTGTGAGCGGTCCGGCCATGTCTCACCCCCGTTCTGCCCGCCGGTCGTCCCGTGCGGCGCGTCATCCTTGCCGTGCGGCCACCTCGGCTTCGCAACGCGAGGAGGGGCAGCCACGTAATCGATTACGGGAGTGGGCCACAGCCGCGGCTCAGCGTCAAGTCAGCGTCGGGTGGCGCGTTGCCGGACCGGTGCCGCGACGGCTGCGGAGGAGGCACCTGGCGTCAGCGTCGGGCGCAGCACCACAGGCGTCTGCACATTCTCCTGGTCGATCTGCGCGAGCAGCATCTGCACCGCGGCCTCGGCCATCGCGGCCACCGGCTGCTCGACGATCGACAACGAGGAGATCGGGATCGAATAGGGGCTGGAGACACCGTACCCGACGAGCGAGATGTCGTCGGGACAACGCGCGGCGACATGATGCAGGGCGCGGATCGCCGCCAGGGTCGCGGAATTGCTGAGTGCCAGCATGGCAGTTGGTCGGTTCCGGCCTTGCAGCAGCTTGACCAGCGCGGCCTCGCCGCCGGCGCTCGGGCCGGCCGCCTGGATCAGCAATCCGGGATCCAGCGTCGTGTGATGCCGACGCAACGCGTCGCGCACGCCCTTCAGGCGGTCGATGGTCGTGCTCCATTCCGGATCGCCGTGCAGCACCGCGATGCGACGGTGCCCGAACGACCAAAGATGCTCGAGGCCGAGCGCGGCGCCGTAGTCGTCTTCGACCAGGACATGGGGCAGGTCGCCTTCCGCCAACTGCCGGTTGACCACCGCGACCGGGATATGCCGCTTGGCAAGCAGTGCGGCATTGGCCTGCGAGACCGGCGCGATGATGATGCCGTCCACACGCTGGGCGCTGAACGCGGCGATAATGTCCCGCTCGTGCGTAGCCTGTTCTTCGCTGTTGCCGAATATCACCTGAAAACCATGCTGGCGCGCGGCGCGCTGTACGTGGCCGGCAAGCATGGCGAAAAGCGGGTTCTCCACGTCGGAGACCACCAGGCCGATCATTGCCGTGCGGCCACGCCGCAGGCTGCGCGCGATGCTGTGGCCGGCATAGCCCAGCGCCTCGATCGCGGCCTGCACGCGTTCGCGCGTTTCCTCGCTGACCTTGCGCGTGCCGTTGATCACATGCGAGGCGGTGGCGGTGGAGACGGCGGCATGCCGCGCGATGTCCTTCAGCGTCGCCGCGCGGGCGGGCGTGGTGGACGATCCGCGAGATCGGGTCTGCGGCATTGGAGGCATGCTATTCCGCCAGCACCCGGCAATCGCGGACCGGGAGGTAGACATCGACCACCTCGCCCACGCTGCGCTGTCCCTCCGGCGCCACCGACGCCCGGATGCGGGTCCCGTTGCCAAGCTCCACCACGTGATCCGTGAAATCCCCCAGATAGGCCACGCGCTCGACCCGGCCCTGCAGGCGATTCACGGCACCTTCCGGCATCTTGCCCAGCGCCACGCGATGCGGGCGCACGCTGACCGAGACCGCGGTTCCCGGTGCCGCGCCGCTCTCGTCCAGCGCCTGGATCGGACGACCTGCCACCTCGACCACGCCATTCGTGCGCAATTGCCCCGGCAGGAGATTGGCCTTGGCGATGAAGGAGGCGACGAACTGGGTGCGCGGCTGCTCGTACAGCTCGACACCGCGGCCGACCTGGTCGACATGCCCGCAATTCATCACCGCGATCCGGTCGGCACAAACCAGCGCCTCGGTTTGGTCATGGGTGACGTAGATCATCGTGATGCCCGTTGTGTCGTGCAGGCGACGGATCTCAAAGCGCATTTCGTCGCGCAGATGGGCGTCCAGGTTGGACAGGGGTTCGTCAAGCAGCAGGATTTCGGGATCCACAGCCAGCGCGCGAGCCAGCGCGATGCGCTGCTGCTGACCGCCGGACAGTTCGCTCGGATAGCGGTCGGCCAGATGCTCCAGGTGTACGGTGGTCAGGTGGGCCCGTACGCGCCGCGCGATCTCCGCTTTCGGCACCCGCCGCACGCTCAGTCCGAAGGCCACGTTCTCCGCGACCGTCTTGTGCGGCCAGATCGCATAGCTTTGGAAGATCAACGACATGCCGCGCTGTTCGGGGGGGACCACTTTGCCTGCACGGGAGAGAACACGACCATTGACTACGATCTCGCCCTCGGTCGGCTCGGCGAAGCCGGCAACGAGCTGCAAGGTCGTGCTCTTGCCGCAGCCTGAGGGGCCGAGCAGGGCGAGCACCTCCCCGGCACCGATTTCGAGATCGATGCCATCGAGCGCGACGACGGGGCCGTAGGCTTTGCGGAGGTTGCGCAGGCTGATCATCTGACGTCCATTCCCGGTTTGGCGGCTCTGCCTGGGCGCGTTCGGTCGGCGCGTCGGCGGCACCGAAGCAATCGATTACTGAGGCGGGCATGCCGACGTCAATGACCCGCCGGAGCATCCCTTGACAGGCCGGAAACCCGCACGTTAACGTCCGCGCAATCGATTAACAAGCTCGCCCAACTGCCTTTGGAGCGGGGTCCGTCGGACCACCCCATGGCCGATCCAGTAAGAAGCGCAAGGAACGTCTGCATGTCCAAGAATCACGACTCCCCGCTGTCGCGCGTGTCGCGCCGCGCCATCCTGGCCGGGGTCGCTACCGGCCTCGCGACGCCGATGATCGGCCGGCCCACCCCGGCGCGGGCCGCCACGGAAGACGCCCTCTATACTGCGGCGAAAAAGGAAGGGAAGGTCGTCTGGTGGTGCGGCACCTACGACCAGCCCACCATCCAGGCGCTGCGCCATGCGTTCATGAAGGCATATCCGGGCGTCGATGTCGACTTCATCTGGGCCACAGGTGAGGTGGTCTATACGCGCATCCAGCAAAACCTGCAGGCCGGCGTTCGGGAAGTCGATGTCTTCTGCACCTCCAATGCCGGGCATTGGCCGCTGTTGAAGAAGCAGAACGCGCTGCTGCCCTATCCCGTCGCCGACGAGGCCGCGCTGAGCGCGCCGTTCCGCAACGTCGATCCCGACCATGCCTTCCGCGCCAATGGAGTGGAGACGGTCGCGATCGCCAGCCGAAGCGACCATGTGCCGAATCCGCCCGGCAAATGGACCGATCTGCTGGATCCGGCATGGAGCGGGAAATGCACCCTCGGCAGCCCCGTCTATTCCGGCGACATGGTGAACTGGACGGTCGCCATGCTGAACCAGCACGGCGACGGCTTCTTGCAGAAGCTGGCCAAGACCAATCCCAAGATCGGCCGCTCGATCCTGGGCACCGGCACGGACCTGATTTCAGGCGAGCGTTCGGTGGGTGTCAGCCTGGTCGAGAACACGTCCCTGCTGAAGCATCAGGGCAATCCGGTGACCATAACCATCCCGGAGGAAGGCGCGGTCCTGGCCTTCGGCTATACCGGCATCCTCAAGACCACGCCGCATCCGAATGCCGCGAAGCTGCTGATGGATTTTATCGAGTTCGAAGCGCTACTCGGAGGCCCTGACCACGACTTTCCGCTTTCCGCTGCGTGACGACGTGGCCTCCACCAACGGGTTCACGCTGGCCAAAATGAAAACCTACAAGAGCAGCGTGGCAACCCTGGCCAAGGAGACAGCAACGGCGATCCGCAAGTGGAACGAGGCGTTCGGCATGTAAGGCGCCGTGATGTCCTCTGCCAGTTCCTCGCTCGGACCGTCGCGCCGTTCGGTGGGCATCGGCTTTCGCTTGCCGAACGCCGCGGGAAACCTGGTCCTGCCGTTCGCGGCGCTTGTAATGGTCGTGATGGTGTTGCTGCCGCTCGGGTGGCTCGTCTGGATGAGCTTCCATTCCGACGACACCGGCGCGCTCACGGTGCAGAACTATATCGACGCGTTCAGCTCGACAGTGAGCCACCGCGCGATCGTCAACTCGCTCATTCTCGCGCTGGCTGTCGCCTCCATCTCGACGGTGGCCGGCACGATGCTCGCGTGGCTCACCGCGCGGACCGACATGCCGTTGCGAGGCTTGGTGCGGGCGTTGATCCTTGCGGGCTTCGTGACCCCGTCCTTTCTGGGGGCGCTGGCCTGGACGATCCTGGCAAGCCCCAATGCGGGCTGGCTTAACCAGATATGGTTCACCCTCAGCGGCTCACGGGACTCGCTGTTCAACATCTTCAGCCTGGGCGGCGCGATCTTCGTCATGTCGATCTATGCGCTATCCTACCCTTACAGCCTGGTCGCGGCGGCGCTGGAGCAGGTGCCTGCCGAATACGAGAATGCCGCGCGCACGCTGGGCGCACGGCCCTCTCGCATCACACGCTCCATCACCTTGCCGTTGGTGTTGCCGGCGATCCTCTCGGGTTTCATCCTGGCCTTTCTCGAGACCGTCGGCTCGTTCGGCGTGCCGGCGTTCCTGCTGATCCCGGCCAGGCTGCCGGTGATCACACTCTATCTCTATTCATTCTTCTCCGCCTTCCCGCCCGGCGTCGGCGAGGCGGCGGCGTACGGCATTCCGCTGCTGCTGGTGACGGCACTGCTGCTGGTCATTCAGCGGCGCCTGCTGGGCAGGGCATCCTATACGCTGATCACCGGCAAGGCCGGCACGCTGCGCCGGGTGCCCCTGGGATGGTGGCGCTGGCCCGCCTTCCTGATCGCGATGATCGGTCCGCTGTTGGCCGTCCTGCTTCCCTATGCGGCGATGTGCGGCGTCTCGCTGATGAAGGTCTGGGGCAAGGGGCTGTTCGCGCCGCACAATCTGTCGCTGCACTGGTATTCGCTCGCATTGTTCCACGGCGATGCGGCCGGCATCGCGCTGCGCCACAGCCTGCTCTACTGCGCCGGGGCGGCGACGATCGCCGTCGTGGTAGCGACGCTCGTCGCCTATGGCCGCGCCCGCCGTCTGCTGCCCGCCGGCGGGCTGTTGGGCTTCATCGCGCTCGCGCCGTTCGTGGTGCCCGGCGTCGTGCTGGCGATCGGCTTCTACGCGGCCTACTCTCATCCGCCCGTGCGGCTGGTGGGCACGGCCTGGGTGCTCATCATCGCCTTCGCCACGCAGTTCCTGCCGATCGCCTATACCAACGGGTTGTCGATGTTCGGCGTCCTGAACGTCGATCTGGAGAATGCCGGACGCATCCTCGGGGCAAACAGATTACGCGTCCTGTGGAGCATCAATGCCCCGCTGTTGCGTGGCTTCCTGCTGTCCTCCTGGCTGTTGATCTTCATCACATCCTTTCGCGAGTTGTCGACTGCGATCTTCCTCTATGTCGGCGGCACGTCGGTGATCACGACGGCGATTTTCGACTATTCCGCCTCGGGCCCGTATCAGCCGCTTTTCGTGCTGGGTATCCTGATGATGCTGGTGGTGTTCGCCGCATCAGCCCTGGTGCACCGTCTGTTCGGCGTCCGGCCGAGGCTGTCGTGACCCACGGCGGTTCCGTTGCAAGGTTTGGCGTTGCTTGCTAACTGTCTGCAAAGAGCGCCCGGTCAGATCAGGGCGCCCAGCGGAACGGACACGGCCGATGAGCGCGACCGCGGAGCCGATCGTCAGGACCAAGCCGGCCAAACCGCCCAAGCAGCGCCCCGAGGTCGCGTCGATGCGCATTGGCTACGCGCGCGCGTCTTGATGCGAGGTCGGAATGTCGCCATGCAGATCAAGGCCCTTGAGGCCGCCGGCTGCGATCGGATCTTCACGGAGACCGCATCTGGCTCGCGCGCCGATCGCCCCGAGCTCGGCTGAGCGCTCAGTCATCTCCTGCCGGGTGACACCCTGGTCGTTTGGCGGCTGGACCGGCTCGGCCGGTCCCTCGCGCACCTGGTCGCGCTGATCGCCGACTTCAAAGTTCGCGGCATCGGCTTCCGATCGCTCATGGACCCGATAGACACGACGACGCCCGCCGGCGAACTGGTATTCAACGTGTTTGCCTCCATTGCGCAGTTCGAGCGCGAGCTCATCCGCGAGCGCACCAGGGCCGGCCTTGAGTCGGCCCGGGCGCGAGGGCGCAAGGGCGGCCGGAAGCGCAAGCTCGACGTCAAAGCGTTGCGCGAAGTGCGCGCGCTGTTGAGGGATCCCGAGATCACGACTACGGAAATCGCCGCGCGCTACAAGATCAGCCGTTCTGCACTCTATCGAGCTCTTGGCCGCGAGAAAGGAGCGGTAGCGTGCAGATCATCGCCGGGATCATCGAAATGATCCTACGTATGATCCTTCACATCGCATCCTGTCTGATCGTGCCGTTGCCCGGCACGATAAACGTGCTGCTGTTCTTTGTTCTTGGTACCATTGGAATCCTTGGTGCGAATCGGCGCCGAAGTCCCGTTTCGGCGCCGATTCACATCAGTATCCGGACATGCGCGGCAGGAGCGTCGTGATCTGCGGCACGAAGGCGATCAGCAGAAGGCACAACAGCAGAACACCGAGGTATTTCATGATCGGCCACACCGTCTCCTCCAGGGTCACGCCGCCAATCAGGCATGACCCGTAGAGACCCACGCCCAGCGGTGGCGCGAACAACCCGATGCCCATGCCGACCACCAAGATGATGCCGTAGCTCAGTGGGTCGACCCCCATCTGCCGGGCGACCGGCATGAGCAGCGGCCCGAAGATGATAAGCGCGGCTGCCCCCTCCAGCACCGATCCCATGACGATCAGGATCGCGATCGAGAGCAGCAGGAACGCCCAGCGCCCATGGGCCGATGACACCGCGACGAGACCCTCGGCGATGAAATGCGGGATCTGTTGCAGCGTCAGTACGTAGGACAGCGCCTGCGCGGTGGCGACAATGAACAACACCATGCCCGATTTCACCGTGGCGTTGCGCATCACTTCGGCGGTGCCGCGCCAGGTCATTTCCCGGAACAGCACGCCGCCGACCACCAGTGCATAGAGGACCGCGAACGCCGAAATCTCCGTCGCGGTGGCGAACCCGGACCGGAATCCGACGAAGATCAGGGCGATCAGGCCGAATGCGGCGATGCCGCCGCTCATGCCCGAGACGCCGGCGTTCTCCCCGCCGATGATCGCCGGCGCCTTGGCGCGCTTGCCCAGCACCACCGCCATCACGATCAGCGCCAGCGCCATGACCGCGGACGGCAGCAAGCCCGCCATAAACAGCCCGCCGATCGATAGGTTGGTCACGAAGCCGAGGATGATCAGGTTGACGCAGGGCGGGATCGTCTCAGCCATGACCGCCGAGGCCGCCAGCAGCGCCACCGCGTCGCCCGGCTTCTGCCCCGACTTGCGCGCCGCCGGAACCAGGACGGACCCGACTGCCGCCACATCGGCCATCTTCGAGCCGGAGATCCCCGAGAACACCACCATGCTGAGCACCATGGCGACATCCAGCCCGCCGCGCAGCCGCCCGACGCCACGCTGCAGCAGGCTCATGATGCGAATGGACATGCCGTTCGCCTCCATGAGGTAGCCCACCAAGATGAAGAACGGCACGGCCAACAACACGAAATTGTCGATGCCGCGGGCGGTCTGTTGCGCGAAGAACTCGCCCGGAAGCATGTCGCCGGCCCAGACGAACGCCAAGGTGGTCAGCGCCAGCACGAAGGCGATCGGCACGCCGGCTACCAGGCAGACGACGAACACCACCCCCATGGTCGCCGGCATCCCCGGCAGCAGGCCCGGCGCCAGGGCAGACCAGCCGAACCACGCCAGGGCGACGGCTCCGAGGGTGGCTCCCGCCGCCAGCAGGTCGTCGCGGCGGTGCCGCCACAGCATGTCCAGCGCGAATACGGTCATCGCGGCGGCGGCGAAGCACATCGGCGCGAAGAACGCCTCCTGTGGAATGCCCGCCCCAACCGTCTCTCCCGCGGTGCTGATCAGCAACGTCAGGCCGTACCAGCACAGTGAGACGGCGACCAGCAGGACGATGATGGACGCCGCCGCGTCCACCCGCGCCCGCCACCGCGGGCGCAGGCGTTCGACGAAGAACATCACCCCCGCATTCTCGCCGCGTGCCAGCGCCGCCGCCGCGCCGAGGAACACCACCGCGAGAAGCAGCGCCCGCGCGATGTCATCGCTCCAGACGAACGGTGCGGCGAACACGGAGCGCACCGTGACGGAGCCGATCACCACCAGAAGGTCGGCGACCAGCAGGATCGCCGCCAGGCTCTCGACCACCACCAGCAGGGCGTGGACCGAGCGTGCCCAGAGCGCCGGCCCCGGCAAGGGTCGAGGCCCTCGTGACAGGGCTTCGTTCATCGGTTCAGGCCTTGGCGGTCAGGTGGATGGCGTCCAGCATCGGCTTCGCGCTCGGTGTGGTCTTCAGGAATCGGGCCCACATCGGAGGCATGCGCTTGCGGAACGCGGCCCGATCGCAGTTCTCCACGGTGACACCCTTCGTCTGCAGCTCCTTGACGGCCGCCGCTTCCACCTGCGCGGCGCGCTTGAAATGGTCGGCGGTCGCCGCGCGCATGGCCTGCAGCAGCCCGGCCCTCTGGGCGGGCGTGAGGCGCTTCAGCGTGCGGTCGCTGACGAAGGACCCGAACGGCGAATAGATATGCCGCGTCAGGGTGAAGATCTTTGCCGCCTCGAAGAACTTGGACGACAGGATGGTCGGCGCGTCGTGCTCCAACCCGTCGATCACGCCCGCCTGCAACGCGGTATAGACCTCGCCGAACGCCAGCGGCGTGGCCGCTGCGCCCATCATCTTCACCGTCTCGGTGACCCACGGGCTCGGCAGCGAGCGGATCTTGCGACCGGCGAGCTGCGCGGGTTCGGAGAACTTGAACTTGGTGAGGAAATTGCGCGCGCCGAGATTGCGCCCCCAGGACGGCAGATGCGCCCCCGCCCGCTGCACCAGCAGCGTCTGCAACGCCGCCGCGGCCGGTGTCCGGCTCGCGCGCAGCATGTGGTCGTAGTCGTCGAACACGTAGCCGAGATCCATCACGCCGAACTCCGGAACCACATTGCTCCAGATCGAGGTGCCGGCCAGCATCATATCGACCACCCCGGCCTTGAGCTGGCTGACGATGTCCGCTTCCTGCCCCAACTGGCTGTCGGGGAAGAACTCCGTCACCAACTCGCCCTTGGTGGCTTCCTTCAGCCGCGGCACGAACAGGTCGTACCAGATGCGGCCGGTGGAGAACTTCGGATCGTTGGAGAAGGAGGTGGAAACCTTCAGCGCCGTCGTGGCCCGTGCGCGGCCGGTCAGCGCGGGAGCGGCAAGCAGCGTGGCCCCGCTGGCGAGCAGCGTGCGGCGATGGATCGTGGTCATTGGCAGTCTCCTCGGTTTGTTACGTTTTTCCGGACAGGCAAGGCGGGGGCTTCGACGCGCGTCACAGCACCGCCAGCATCCCGCCATCGACGTAGATGATCTGGCCGTTCACGTAGTCGGACGCCGCCGAGGCCAGGAAGACGGCAGCGCCGATCAGGTCCGCCGGCTTGCCCCAGCGGCGGGCCGGCGTCCGCGCCAGCACCCAGGCGTTGAAGGACGGATCGTCCACCAGCGCCTGGTTCATGTCGGTCAGCATGTAGCCGGGGCCGATCGCATTGGCCTGGATGCCGTGCGCGGCCCATTCGGCGGTCATCGCCCGGGTCAGCATCTTGATCCCGCCCTTCGCCACCGTGTACGGCGCGACGGTGGCCCGGGCGGCGTCGCTGGTCAGCGAGCCGATGTTGATGATCTTGCCGTGCCCGCGCGGGATCATGCGCTTCGCCGCCTCGCGGCCGATGACGAAGGCGCTGGTCAGGTTGGTCTCGATCACCCGCCGCCAGTCGGCCGTCTCCAGCTCGACCATCGGCCGGCGCAGCTGCATGCCCGCATTGTTCACCAGCACATCCACCTCGACGCCCCGCGCGTCCAGGGTTGCGAAGGCGGCCAGGATCGCGGCCTCGTCGGTCACATCGAAGCAGGCCTCGTGCACCGTGTGGCCCACGGCGTGCATCTCGCCCGCGGCATCGGCCAGGCGGCCGGCATTGGCGCCGTTCAGCACCACCGCCGCGCCGGCCTCTGCCAGGCCCTCGGCGATCGCCCGTCCCAGCCCGCGCGAGGAGCCGGTGACCAGCGCGGTGCGGCCTGTCAGATCGAACAAGCGCGTGGACATCCGTCTCAGGCCTCGGACCGCCGCACCGTCAGGTCCGGTCGCTCGAACACCGCGGGCAGCAGCTCGACGCCCAGGCCGGGGCCTTCCATCGGATAGACATAGCCGTCCTCGATGGTCGGCACGACGGTAACGAGTTCCTTGTACCAGCCGGAGTAGAATGCGCGCACGCTCTCCTGGATCAGCGTGTTCGGCTGGCTGAACGAAGCGTGGACCGCGGCGGCGAACCCCACCGGGCCGATGCAGTCGTGCGGGGCGAAGGGGCGGTGGTAAGTGTCGGCCATCGCCGCAATCTTGCGGCCCTCGGTCAGGCCGCCGGTCCAGCAGAGATCGGCCATCACGACATGCATGGCGTCGCGGTCCAACATGTCCTTGTAAGGGAAGCGGCTTCCGAGGGTCTCGCTGGCGGTGACCCAGACCTTGGTGGAGCGAGCGTATTCCGCCAGCGCCTGGGGCGAGTTCATGCGGATCGGGTCCTCAAACCAAGTGGGATTGTAGGGTTCAAGGGCCTGGGCAAGTTTTTTCGCCATCGGCAGGTTCCACAGCGAGTGGAACTCGACCATGATCTCCATCTTGTCGCCGACCGCCCGGCGGATCTTCTCGAACGGTTCCAGCGCCGCCTTCAACTGGTCCGGCGTGATGGACATGCCGTCGTTTTCCATTGCCGCCGGATCGAACGGCCAGATCTTCATGGCGGAGATGCCGGATTCGAGCAGGCTTTCCGCCACCGCGTCTGCCCGCGTCATGAAGCCGTTCAGGTCCTCGTAGGGCCCCGCGGCTTCGGCGAAGTTCCAGGTGGAAACCGGTTTGATGTTGGTCGAGCGCACATAGCCGTAGCCGGCGCAGGTGTTGTAGATGCGCTGGCGGGAGCGACAGAGCCCGCCCAGCATCTGGTGCACGGGCTGGCCGCAGACCTTGCCGAAGATGTCCCAAAGCGCGATGTCCAGCGCCGAGGCGGCGCGATACTCGACCCCGGTGCTCGACTGCGCCATCGGCAGGTTGAGCATGTCGCGGTGGATCGCCTCGATATGCAGCGGGTTCAGCCCGAGCAGACGCCCGGCAAGGGTGTCGTGTATATGCGATTCGACCGCCCCGGCGCCGTAGAACGTCTCGCCCAGGCCGATCATGCCGGCATCGGTGTGGATGCGGACCCAGATCAAATTGGCGAACTCGGCGGTCCGTAACGTCTCGATCGCGAGAATCTTCATCCGACGTTTCCCTTATTGTCGCGGGCCCGCCTCCATACCCGGGAGGCGGGCCGGTGACGGCACATTAGCGCATACCGTGAAATATCACAATATGCTTCCGCTTGCCCCGCCGACCGCCTTCGGGTAGGCTGCCGCCCCCATAAAGCCGCCCCGGTTTACCTGTTAGGAGCGAGATGACACCGCGGCCAAAAACCGGCTCTCGCCACCCCGTCGCGCGCGATCGCGCCCCGCCAGGTCGCCCCGCGCCGCGCGAGCGGCCGGCGCACGCCAACCTCTCCGAGCTCGCCTACGAACGGCTGGAAGAAATGATCGTAACCTGCGCGCTGCGACCGGGGCGGTTTCTTGCCATCCAGGATCTC
Organism: uncultured Pseudomonadota bacterium; assembly: GCA_963832525.1. Classification (GTDB taxonomy): domain Bacteria; phylum Pseudomonadota; class Alphaproteobacteria; order Acetobacterales; family Acetobacteraceae; genus JAJZVS01. The sequence goes on along the minus strand of CAWHUC010000004.1, from coordinate 1,157,225 downwards.
CAGGACATGACGGGCGTCGGACGCACGCCCATTCACCAGGCGGTCAGCCGGCTGGCCGCCGATACGCTGTTCGTGATCCGCCCACGCCATGGCCTCCAGGTCGCGCCGATCGACCTCGCGCGCGAGCGCACGCTGCTGCGGTTGCGGCGGGATATGGAACGCTTCGTGGTGCGGCTGGCGACGGAGCGGTCCGACGCGTCCCATCGCAACCAGTTCCTGCATATCGCGGCGGCACTCCGCGATCGGGTCGACCACATGGGGATCGACGAATTCAACCGGCTGGACCGGCGCATCGACCGGATGCTGATCGCTGCCGCGGGGGAACCGTTCCTGGAGCAGACGCTGCGACCGTTGCACACGATGTCCCGCCGCATCGGCTATGTCTTCCATACCTGGGTTGCGCCCGAGGAGGGCCTGGGGCGGACGCTGGAGTGCCACCTTGCCATCCTCGATGCCGTGGTTTCCGGCCGGGTCCAGGAAGCCGTGGCCGCCTCCGACCAGCTGATCGCCTTCAGCGACAGCATGTTCGATCTGCTCGGCCGTGGGGTCGATCCCGCTCTGTTCGACTGCAACCAGGAATCGCTCGTCGAGAGCTGAGGCGCCCGCGCCGTCGTGCGCGGATTGACGGTGTGGGGCTGCGCCAGCGCCTTGCGGAAGAACCGCCTGGCCGCCACGGCATTCCGCCGAGCCGAGAGCAGGAAGTCGATGGTCTCGCCAAAGCTGGTCCACCGCCCGATACAGATAGGTCCAGCCACCTTTGACCTCGATGCAGGTCTCGTCCACCCGCCAGGGGCCGGTGCAGGCCGCAGATGCCGTCGGACCCGCAGCTCCAGTGTCGTCGCATAGGCCTGCACCCAGCGGAACAGGGTCGTGTGGTCGACCGAAATGCCTCGATCCGACAGCATCGCGGCCAGATCGCGGTAGCTGATCGGGAAGGCCAGATACCAGCGCAGCACCCACAGGATCACCTCGGCTGTGACGTGCCGCCCCTTGAACGTGCAGTCCTGACCCGCCACCATCGCCCCGTCCGCCCGCCATTCCCTGTCTCGCGACCTCAGCCACACCCGCCCCGGCTTTTGCAACACAGCCGAAATATTTGGAGCGAGGGGGGATGTCGAGCTGCTTCCGTCCGCCAGCCCACCGATTGCAGAGCCGCTGCAAGCGGTGGCCTCCCGCGACGTATAAAGGCAACCTGAGTAGTACCGGACTGGGGTCCGATCGCCCCCATCTGCCGCGTCACGCCTGAATTCCTCAAATCCGTAGCTTCCGTCCGGGCGTGAGAACAGGTCAACGCGTCTGTCGTGTTCAAAATTGCTGTCGTGGGCCAGGGCACGGACGCCTGCTGCGAATGGACTAAACCAACCTGATACAGTAGCCCTGGCAGGCCTGCACTTGGCTGGAAACCCAAGCTGCGGCGGCAGTAGTCATAGCGACAGGGACAAGGTCATGGACTCGTCAACAATCCTCGGCACCGGCGACTTCTGCTACCGCCTGATCCCCGATTGGGCCCGCCTGCCGGACGGCTGGGACTTCCATGAAGTCGCCGCCGTCGCCGTCAACTCCCTCGACCAGGTCTACGTATTCAGCCGCAGCGCCCACCCCGTCACCGTATTCGACCGCGACGGCAACTTCCTGCGCTCCTGGGGTGAGGGCGTGTTCAAGCGCCCGCACGGCCTCAGCATGGCGCCCGACGACACGATCTTCTGCACCGACGACGGCGACCATTGCGTCCGCCGGTGCACGCCCGAAGGCAAGGTCCTGCTGACCCTCGGCACGCCCGGCACGCCGCAGCCCTATATGGGCGGCGCGCCGTTCTGCCAGTGTACCCACACCGCGCTGGCGCCGAACGGCGACATCTACGTATCTGACGGCTACGGCAACGCCCGTGTGCACAGATACTCGCCCGACGGCCGCCTGATCATGTCCTGGGGCACGTCAGGCGTCGGCCAGGGCGAGTTCAATCTACCGCACAACATCTGCTGCGACGAGGATGGCTGGGTCTACGTCGCCGACCGCGAGAACCATCGCGTGCAGATCTTCGACGGCAACGGCAAATACGCAACCGAGTGGCGCAACCTGCACCGCCCCAGCGCGCTGTTCCTGCCGAAGGGTCGTTGTCCCTACTGCTACATCGGCGAGTGCGGCCCCACCTTCGGCTTCAGCCGCAACGCGTCGAATCTCGGCCCGCGCGTCTCCGTCGTCAGCCGGCAGGACGGCAGGATCCTCGCCCGACTGGGCGACCGCACGCCGGCGAACTTCCCCGGGCCGTTCACCTCGCCGCACGGCATCGCGGCCGATTCGCGCGGCGATATCTACGTGGGCGAGGTTGCCAGGACCGGCTGGGGCAACCTGTTCCCCGGGGTGACACCGGGAAAACCAAGAGCTGTGCTGCAAAAACTGGTAAAGCTGGCATGACGGACTGGATCGAGACCTACCGTGGCGCGGTGCCCCCCTGGCAGTGCGACGTGACCGAGCATTTCACCATCGCCTACTACTTCGACCGGCTGGAGGAGGCGGTGGCAAACCTCGCCGACACGCTCAGCCTCGGCGGTCTGCCACGCCGCGAGGACGTGCCGCGCCGGATCGACGCCCGTTTCGTGCGCGAGTTGCGCGAAGGCGCCAGCTTCCATGTCGAGAGCGCGGCGCTCGCCGTCGATGATGGGCTGCGGCTGGGCCATCGCTTCGTCGATTCGGCCAATGGTGACGTCGTCACCTGGTTCGACGAGCACTGGGACCTGTCCGCCGCGCCCTTGACGCCGCAGCAGCGCAGCACGGTTGCGGCGCGGCTGGCGGACTGGAACGGCCCCGATGCGCAACAACGCGGCGAGCCTGTCAGCACCGCCGGCTTCATCCCCACTGCGCGCGGACGGGTCAAGCGCCTTGACGTCGATGCGGCCGGCCATTTCGCGCTCGGCGCCATCGTGCGTCGCTTCTCCGATGCGTCGGGCCAGCTTGGCGCCGCGATCGGCATGGACGCGGCGTTCCTGCAACAACAGCGGCGCGGCTTTTCCACCTTCGAGCTGATCCTGCACCTGTCCGGCGTGTTGCCGCTCGACGCGTCCTATCTGGTGGAGACCGGCATCGCGCACCTCGGCAATTCGTCGCTGCGCATGATTCATCGCATGACCAATGCGCCCACCGGCGCAGAAGTCGCGCGGCTCAGCCAGTACGGCGTCAATCTTGATCTCGACGCACGTCGTCCCGCGCGTTGGGCCGATGTGCTGCGCAGCCGAGCGGAGGTGCTGGTGGTGCCGGTCGGCTGAGGCCTATTCCGCCAGCTCGTAGCGCTCCGGCTGCGCCACCGTCGGTCCGTCACCCCGTACCGTGATGCGCTTGCCCCTCGCGTCACGCGCGGAATTTCTCGACCGCTTGCCAGTCGATCTCCACGCCGAAACCCGACGCTTTCGACAAGTGGGCTGGGTTGCAAAAGCCGGGGCGGGTGTGGTTGGGGTCGCGAGACAGGGAACGGCGGACGGGGCGATGGCGATGATCAGGAAGGGACGGGTTCACAACATCCACGGTCACGACATGCCGGCGCAGACTGCCTTCGTTGCCAGCCTCTTCCAGATCGCTGCATGACAGCACCCGCTCCCCCCGGCCCCGCGCACCTGCTCCGGCGTTCGCAACGGAACCGATTTAGACACAGCGACACTTCCGGGAGGTGGCAGCCTTGTCTTTCTGAGCTGGCGGCTCGGATCAGAGGCCGAGGCCCGCGCGCAGGCCGAACAGGCTCGCCGCGATCCAGACCAGCAGTCCGGCCGCGATCGCCGCCTCGCCGAGCGAGCCGGTCCGGCAGAGCGGGATCACGACGCGGTGGCGCAGCGGCCAGGTCAGGCGCAGCCCGCTCGACGTCAGCAGGTCCGCCGCGAGATGAGAGAGGTAGCCGACCAGGAGCGGCGCGGCGACGGCATGGGCGACGCCGTCCCAGCGCAGCAGCAGGCCGCAGGCAGCCACCGCCAGCAGCGAATGGGTCACGCCGCGGTGCCCGAGCATCGCCGCCGCCGGCCTCGAGACCAGGCGCACCCGCCGCCCCACCCAGGACTGCGGATGGTCGATGTCGGGCAGCAGCGCCCCGCCGGAAGCGAGCGCCAGCGCGGCCGGATCGAGCGCCGGCAGGCCGAGGTGCGGCGCCGCCCACAGCCACGCCGCCGCCCCGGCGATCACGTGCGATCCGGCCATCATGACGGCGGCGAGCCTACGCCGCCCGGGGCGTCGCCGCCCAGCCTTGGGTGCCAAGGATGGGGTGCGGACACACGCGCGCGCGCCCTGAGGCCGTGCCCTGGCGCCGCATCCTGGCGCCGCTCTGGGCGGGCACGAGCTGGGCCGGCGGCGCTTCCGTTCACGCCGAATTTGCCGCCCGGCCGCCGCCGGCCGCGTCGAAGCGACTTGCCCATTTCCGCCGGCCCCAGCAGGTTGGCGGGCGGCCAAGGGCGAATCGGTCAGAACTCGGGCCGGCACACAGGAGCGCGCAGGATGAAGACCATGTTTCGAATGCTGACGGTGTTGGGGGGCGTCGCTTCGCTCGCCGTCGCGGCGCCCGCGGGCGCCGCGCCCGTCATCGGCGCCGGGTTGACGCCGGTGCCGCCGCACGGCGCCATCGTCGACGCGTATTACTACCATGGGCGCCACTACCCGTACCGTTACAATGGACGCTATTATAATTACCATTGGAACCATCATTATTACATGCACCGCGAGCGGCGCGACGGGCATTGGCACTATTACTGACGATCCGCACGCGGGGCGATGGTCCGGCCCGCACCGGCACGGCGGGCGGGAGCGCCGGGCACGGCGGCGGCAATGCCCTGAGGCCCGGCGCGGAACCGGGCCTCAGGGCAGATCAGCCCTTCGCGCCCTCCGGCGCCGCGACGATGCGGCCGCACCCGATCGCTGCCTGGAAGGCGCGCCAGTCCTTCTCGGTCTGGTCGGCGTAGGCGACAGCGAAGGCGGCGATCGCCGTCTCGAACGCGCTGCCGGTGCCGGCGTAGCCGGACACCAGCGCCGGATCGCCGGCCCGCGCGTGCGCCCGCGCCAGCGTGCGGCCGCACAGCGCGACATAGAACGGCAGCGCCGCCTGCAGCTGTGCCCCGATATCGGCCAGCCGCGCATCCTTGAGCCGCTGCACGTAGAAATACCGCTGCCCGATCGGCGCCTGCGTCCCGCCGCGACGGGTGGGCCATGATCTGCCGCTGCGTCTCGAGATCCGGCAGCCGGACGTGCTTCACTTTTTGGCCGATCCGCGCGTGTCGTTCAGCAATAATCTGGCGGAGCGGGACGCGCGGATGATGAAATTGCCGCAGAGGATCTCTGGCGGCTTCAGATCCGACGACGGGGCAGAGGACTTTGCCGTGCTCCGCTCGGTGCTCTCAACCGCCAGAAAGCAGGGCTGGGATGTCCTACCCACGTTGAGCGCTGACCGTTGTCCCGATCCAGGAACGGCGCTAAATCAGCCCGAATTATTTCTATAGCTGCCTGATCTTATTGATGCGCCCGGCAGGACTCGAACCTGCAACCAAGCCGTTATGAGCGGCCCGCTCTGACCAGTTGAGCTACGGGCGCCTGGGCTCCGGATGTGCCCCGAGACGCGCTTGTGTGCAAGCGATATCCGGGACCGAATCGGCAAGCCTATCCGTGGCCGGTCGGCGGCGGCGGGACGCGAACGATGCGGCCGCCCGGCGAGGCGCCCGGCGTCAGCCCCGCGGGCGGCACCAGGCTGATCGCGAACAATGCCAGCACCAGCAGGGCGAACGCGATCGCGCTGTTGCGCAGGCATTTCTGCGCATTGGAAAGATGCAGGAACCGCCATGTATTCAGGATCGTCGCGGTCCGGTAGTTCAGCAGGGTTCGGAGCGCGAGTTCGCGCACGATGTCGTCGGCCCCACCCGCCGCCTGCATGATCTCGCGCAGCTCCGACGAGCCGACGGCCGGGTAGCCAAGGCCGCCGATGGCGCGCAGCGCACTGACCGTCAGCAGCACGGTCTGGATCACCAGGTAGAACGCCAGCCCGGCCAAGGCCGCACCGCGCCAACCGGCGAACATCCCGAGGTGGCCGAGCGCCGCCCCGCCCAACGACAGCAGCGCGCTCAGGAAGGCCTGCGCCACCAGCAGGCCCTGCCCGCGCGACAGGATCGATTCCTGGCGCGCGCGCTCGGCAGCCAGGTGCTCCTTCGCCTGCGCATGGATCAGGTCGGCGCTGTCCCGCGGCAGCAGCCGCAACGCCGCGGTCAGCCCCGCGGTGTTGGCGATGTAGGTGGGATCGGCCTCCGCCGCGGTTCGATAGCGCCGGTCGTCCGCAGCCGCGAGCGACAGCGGGAAGAGGGCGGCGAGGATGCGCCGGCACATCGTCAACCCCACGCCCGGTCGCGATCGTCGAGCACCCCCGCCAGGGCTGCGGCGATCGGCAGACCGGCGCCCAGTTCCAGCCATCCCCACTGGCCGGCCGGGTTGGTTTCGAGGAAACAGAACGCGCCGGCGGGCGTTTCGATCAGGTCATGGGTCGCGAACACGAGATCGCTCCGGGCGCAGAGGGAGAGGATCATCCGCCCCACCTCGGCCGGCAGCTCGGCCGGCTCGAAGATCGTGTCCGGAGCGTCGCTGCGCCGCCAGTCGATCGGATCGACGGCGGCCCCGTCGCGGGTGCGGGCGGCGAATACGCGCGCGCCGACGGTCGTGAGCCGCCACTCCCGCCGCTTCGCCACGCGCTCCTGGAACAGGCCGGGACAGATGGCGAGACCCGTCCAGTCGGCATCGAGGCCCACCGCACTGGTGTAGGCAACCTGCCCCGCCGGATCGCCCAGCGCCCCGAAGGAGATCGCCTTGGTGACCACCGCGCCGTGCTCCAAAACGAACGCCCGCGCCACATCCGCGTCCTGGGTGAGGAGAGTTTCAGGCACAAGAAACCCGGCCTGCCGCGCCCGGGCAGCCTGCAGGAGGCGATTCCCCGCGAGCCGGTCCGCTTCGAAGCGGTTGACCTGAAGACCCGGGATCGATTCCAGGAAGCCGTCCAGGGCCGCCGCGAGCTCGCGTGCCACGAAGTCCCGATACGCCGGCGCCACGGCCTCGAGCACCGCCGGAGGGGCGAAGCGGCGGTACCAGACGGAAGCGATCCCGGCGGCGGCCACGTGCCGTCCCCGGCAGGCCAGCATCGGGCCATCCGCACCCACCGAGATGCGGCAGGGCGGCGTTCCGAGCTCATCGGTGTTCAATCGCAGATAGGCCGCACCACGCCGCTGCAAATGCCGGATGACCGGATCGGCGCCGAGATCCTGGCTGTGGGTGACCACCAGGATCATGGGAGACCAAGCCGTCCGGCCTCACCGCGCACGCCGGACTGCGAACCGGATGACGTCGGGATCGGGCGCGACGGTCACGATGTCGGTGCCCAGCCCTGCCGCCCGGCGCGCAGCCTGGCCGTTCGCTCCACGAACAACGTCGGGGTCCGGCTGATCCGCGTCCGCCTTGGTGAGGATGGTGGCCAGGGTCCCGCCAACCCGGGCATCGTCGTCCAGCGCCGGCCTCTCTGCCCCCTCTCGACGCAGCAAGCCGGCATCGTCCTGGACGTAACGGGCGCGGGGCGGCACGTCGGTCGCTCGAGCGAACTGCGCCAGGAACGGAGCGGCGAGCCGGGGCATGGAATCCTCCATGGATCGGTGGCGGCTATTCCGGAGCCGAAGCCAGCGCCGCTTGCGACCTTAGCTTGACCCTCCGCCCCACACCCGACGGTATCGGGCCCGGAGCCTTCTTCCACCCGCAGCGTGTCGGGCGCTGCCCAGCCTGTCAAGCTCGGGGAGCAAATCCGACATGCGCCGGAAGCATGGATCAACGCCGCCGGCACCCGCGGGGCGGCGGTTTGCCTGCCCGTCCGGGTTCTGGCATAGGCTGGCAACCTTTCGTTCCGTCCGGCTGGCCTTGGCGCCCCGACTTTCTCTCCATGGGGCGCTGCGGCAGCCGTCGCGCCGACCACCAGGGGAACATTTCGGATGGGCTTTTCGTTCGTCATCATCATCATCTGCGGCGTACTGGCGCTGGTCTACGGCCTGGTCAGCGCCCGGCAGGTGCTGGCCGCCGATGCCGGCACGGCACGGATGCAGGAAATCTCGGCCGCCGTGCAGGAAGGCGCCCGCGCCTACCTGAACCGGCAGTACACCACCATCGCCATGGTGGGCGTGGTTGTGGTCATCTTCCTCGGCCTTACCCTCGGCATCCACGTCGCCATCGGCTTCCTGATCGGCTCGATCCTGTCCGGTGCAGCCGGGTATATCGGCATGAACGTCTCGGTGCGCGCCAACGTGCGCACCGCGCAGGCGTCGCGCAACGGGCTGGCCGCGGGTCTCGACATCGCCTTCAAGGCCGGCGCGATCACCGGCCTGATCGTGGTCGGCCTCGCGCTGCTCGGTGTCACGATCTATTATATGATCCTGCGCAGGACGATCGCCGGGCCGGACCTGCGGCCGGTGCTGGAATCCCTGGTCGGGCTGTCCTTCGGTGCCAGCCTGATTTCCATCTTCGCCCGTCTCGGCGGCGGCATCTTCACCAAGGGCGCCGACGTGGGCGCCGACCTCGTGGGCAAGGTCGAGGCCGGCATCCCCGAGGACGACCCCCGCAACCCCGCCGTGATTGCCGATAACGTGGGCGACAACGTCGGCGACTGCGCCGGCATGGCCGCCGACCTGTTCGAGACCTATGTCGTCACCATCGTCGCCACCATGCTGCTGGCGGCGATCTTCTTCACCGGCGCGGTACGCAACGACGTGCTGATGCTGCCGTTGGGAATTGGCGGGATCTGCATCCTGACCTCCGTCGTCGGCACGTATTTCGTGAAGCTCGGCGCCGACAACGGGATCATGAAGGCGCTGTACAAGGGGCTCGCGGTCACCGGCGCGCTGTCGGTGGTGGGCATCGCCATCATCATCGCCTGGTTCGTGGGCTTCACCACGCCGCTGACCGAGACCGGCGCCGCGTCGGTCACCGGGTTCGACCTGTTCGTCTGCGCGCTGATCGGCCTCGGGCTCACCGGCGCGATCGTCATGATCACGGAATACTACACTTCCACCGAATACCGCCCGGTGCGCAGCATCGCCAATTCCTCCACCACCGGGCACGGCACCAACGTGATCCAGGGGCTGGCGATCTCCATGGAGGCGACGGCCGGGCCGGTGGTCGCGATCGCGATCGCCATCATCCTGTCCTACATGATGGCCGGGCTGTTCGGCATCGCCATCTCCGCCACCACCATGCTGGCACTGGCGGGGATGATCGTGGCTCTGGATGCCTACGGTCCCGTCACCGACAACGCCGGCGGTATCGCCGAGATGGCGGACCTGCCGAAGGACGTGCGCGTCACCACCGACGCGCTGGACGCCGTGGGCAACACCACCAAGGCGGTGACCAAGGGCTACGCGATCGGCTCGGCCGGCCTCGCCTCGCTGGTGCTGTTCGCCGCCTACACGCAGGACCTCAAGCACTACTTCCCGAACCTGCACGTGAGCTTCCAGCTCGAAGACCCCTACGTGGTCATCGGTCTGTTCATCGGCGGCCTGCTGCCCTACCTGTTCGGAGCGATGGGCATGACCGCCGTGGGCCGCGCCGCGGGGTCGGTGGTGGTGGAAGTGCGGCGCCAGTTCCGCGAAATCCCCGGCATCATGGAAGGGACGGCGAAGCCCGAATACGGCAAGGCCGTCGATCTGCTGACCAAGGCAGCGATCCGCGAAATGATCGTTCCGTCCTTGCTACCGGTGCTGGCGCCGGTGGCGCTGTGGCTGGTGATCTGGGCGATCGGCGGGCGTGTGCACGCCTTCGCCGCGCTGGGCGCGATGCTGCTCGGGACCATCGTCACCGGGCTGTTCGTCGCCATCTCCATGACCTCGGGCGGCGGCGCATGGGACAACGCGAAGAAATACATCGAGGAAGGCCATCACGGCGGCAAAGGCTCCGACGCGCACAAGGCGGCGGTGACCGGCGATACCGTGGGCGACCCCTACAAGGACACCGCCGGCCCGGCGGTGAACCCGATGATCAAGATCACCAACATCGTCGCATTGCTGATGCTGGCGATCCTCGCGGGCTGGCTGCACTAAGCCCGGCCGCGACCTGAGGGTGCAAGCCTGCTAGTGTGCGGGTCCGGGGCGCGCGTCCCGGACCCGTCGCTACAGGAGACCGGACTTATGGACGTCAGCAAGATCCCGATCGGCCAGGAACCACCGCACGACATCAACGTGGTGATCGAGATCCCGCAGGGCTCGGCCGTAAAATACGAGGTCGACAAGACCTCCGGCGCGCTGTTCGTCGATCGTTTCCTGTTCACCGCCACCGCCTACCCCGCCGCCTACGGCTTCATCCCCGGCACCCTGGCCGAGGACGGGGATCCGCTGGACGCGCTGGTCCTCATTCCCTCCCAGGTCGTGCCCGGCGCCGTGGTGCGCGCCCGCCCGATCGGGATGTTGCGGATGGAGGACGAGAAGGGCCCGGACGAAAAAATCATCTGCGTGCCGCACGACCGGGTGCACCCACACCACAGCGCGGTGGAATTGGTCGACGACCTGCCGCCGATCACCCGCGCGGCGATCGAACACTTCTTCGAGCGCTACAAGGACCTCGAAGCCGACAAATGGGTGAAGGTGATGGGCTGGGAGGGCCGGGTCGCCGCCGAGGCCTGCATCCGCGCGGCGATCGCCGCCGCCAGGCACTGATCCGGCCGCGCATCGATCCATGCAAGCAGGTGTGCTCGTCATGGTGGTCGGCCCGAGCGGGGCCGGCAAGGACACGGTGATCGACGCGGCGCGCCAGGCGCTGGCCGCCGAACCCCGCTTCCACTTCCCCCGCCGGGTCATCACCCGCCCCGCCGACGCCGGCAGCGAGGACCACGAACCGGCCACCGAGGCCGAATTCGCCGCCCGCGCCTTCGCGCTGCAATGGCAGGCGCACGGCCTGCGCTACGGCATCCCCGCCGCCATCGCCGACGAACTCGCGCGCGGCCGGATCGTGGTGGCCAACGTCTCCCGCACCGTGCTTGCGGAGGCCGCACGCCGCTTCCCCGCCCGCGTGATCCTCGTCACCGCGCCGGTCGCGGTGCTGGCGGGTCGGCTGGCAGCCCGCGGGCGGGAAGCCGCCGCCGCCATCGCCGCCCGCCTGGCCCGGGAGGTGGCGCCGCCGTCCGGCCTGCCGGTGGAGACAGTGCTGAACGATGCCACGCCGGAGATCGGCGCGGCACGCTTCCTTGCCGCGCTCAGCCGCGCAGCGGCAGCCGGGCCGCCAGGCGGAACGGTGTCCCCGGCCCCGCCTGGGCGAACAGGCAGATCGCCCCCACCCGCCGCGGCACGGCGAGCGCCGATGCCAGATGCCCCTCCGCGGCGGCGCGCCAGCGGTCCCGCTCGGCCGGTTGCAGTCGCCGGGTCAGGGTCAGGTGGAAGAACCAGGTGCCGAAGACATACGGGTAGCCCCAGCGCAGCAGCATCGCCTCCTGCGCCGCACTCAGCCCGGCGCGACGCCGGCGGGCCAGTTCATCTTCCCCCGGCGGGGCACGGAACGCGTCCAGGCCCGCCACACACACATCCGCCAGCGCCTGCAAGGGCGGGCACGGCGCCGTCTCGCGCAGGGCCAGGAACCCATGGACGTCGGCCACCGCCAGCGGCGGCAGGTCGAACGGAGCAATCTCCCGAGCCAGGGCGCGCACCGCCGCTTCGAAGTCCGGCCAGGTCGTGCCGGGCACCAATCGCATCGGCGGCTTCAACGTGGCGTGGAACCCGTAGAGCCGCGGCTCAGCCGTCACTTCCGCAATGCCGTCGCATGGCGGCTGCGCCACCGGAGCCCCGGTCTCGGCATCGCGGCCCAGCCACCGGGCCGCCGCTTCGGCCAGCGGATCGTCCGGCTCGGGCGCGTAATAGACCGCGACGCGGGACGTCATGCCACGCGTTCGCCCGCGCGCCAGACGGCCCGGACGACGGGCAGGCCTTCGTGGACGTGGACCTGCACCAGGTCGGCACGCAGGCCCGCCTCCAGCCGTCCGCGATCGGCGAGGCCGGCCAGGCGCGCCGGGCGGTCGGTGACCAGCGCTACCGCGTCGGGCAGCGCGCCGGCGGCGCGGTGGAACGCGGCTTCGATCAGGCTCGTCGGCACGTAATCCGATGCGAGCGCATCGACCGCCCCGGCCTCCAGCAGAGCGGCGACGCCGACGTTGCCGGAGTGCGACCCGCCGCGCACCAGGTTGGGTGCGCCGGCGATCACGCGCATCCCGTGTGCGTGCGCGGCCAGCGCGGCGGCCAGGGTCACCGGGAATTCGCTCACCGTGATGCCGTCGGCGGCGTTCTCCGCCACTTCGGCCTCGGTGCGGTCGTCGTGGCTGGCCACCGCGATGGCGCGTCCGGCGAGGCGGGCGAGCAGTGCCTGCCGGTTCGGTCCGCGCAGCCGCCCCTGTTGTGCCTGCAACTCGACGATGCGCGCTTCGACCTCGTCGGCGCCCGTGCCGCCGTCGCGCCGCAGTTTTCGGTAGCGGTCGAGATCCGCGTACTGGCCGACGCCGGGCGTGTGGTCCATCAGGCTCACCATCCGCACCAGCGGATGATCCGAGACCGGATCGAACAGGCCCAGCATGTCGGGCGCCGGAACTTCGCAGCGCAGGTGCAGGAAATGCTCTGCCCGCAGCAGCCCGGCGACGGTCAGTGCGTCGAGATCGGCGACGCCTTCGCGGAACGTCCGCACGCGGTCCTTGTCGAAGCCAAGGTCGCCGAGGCAGAGCGCGTCGAACACCGTCGTTACGCCGGCGACCGCGCATTGCGCGTCGTGCGCGAGCATGGCCGAGCGCGACGGCCAGCGCGCATTGGTGCGCGGCTGCACCTGACGTTCCAGGTTGTCGGTGTGCAGATCGACGATGCCGGGCAGCAGGAAATCGCCATCCAGCGCCAGCGCGCCGGGGGCTGCGGAGGGCCCGGGCGCGACCTCGGCAATCCGCCCGTCGCGCAGCACGACCGTACCGGACAGCATCGCACTGGGCAGCACCAACGCCGCCGCGGTCAGGATCGTTTCACGTCTCATGCGGCTTCCTGCAATGCGGTCATCGGGAACGCGCGGTCGGCGGCGGCGGCCAGGGTTTCGGCATCGTGCAGGATCGTCACGATCGCCGCCCCGCGCGCTTTCGCCTCCGTGATCAGCGCCAGCACCGTCGCGCGGTTCGCCGCGTCCAGCGCCGCGGTGGGTTCGTCGAGCAGCAGGATCGGATGGCCGGCGACGAAGCCGCGCGCCAGGTTCACCCTCTGCTGCTCCCCGCCGGAGAAGGTGGCCGGCGGCAGGTCGTGCAGCCGCGCCGGGATGGCAAGGCGCAGCAACAGCGCTTCGGCCGCCGCGCGCGCCGCCGCCGGCGCCTGGCCACGCGCGATCGCCGCTTCGGCCACGATCTCGCGCGCCGGCACCCGCGGGACCACGCGCAGGAACTGCGAGACGTAGCCGAGGGTTTCGGTGCGCACGGCAACGATGGCGCGCGGATCGGCCTGGGCCAGGTCGAGCAACGCGCCGCGATGGCGGATCAGGATGCGCCCGCCGTCGGCGCGGCAGGTGCCGTACAGGCTGCGCAACAACGTGGTCTTGCCGGCGCCGGACGGACCCGTGAGCGCGACGCATTCGCCCGCGCGCACGGCGAGATCGATCCCCGCCAGCACCGACAGCCGCAGCCCGCCTTGCAGATGCAAGGTGAAGCCCTTGCTCAGCCCTTCGGTGCGCAGCATCACGTCAGGCATGGCAGGGCTTCGTTCAGGACTGGCGGCGTAAGCCGAAAAATGCGGCGGCCCCGGTATCCCGCATACCATGCGCTCGCGGCCGGCGGCAACGAAATCCCCATTCGCATACAGGGCAATCGGATGAACTGGAAAATCGGCACGGGGGCGCACCATTCACCTCTCCCGCTCGCGCGGGAGAGGTCGTCGTGCGCAGCACGACGGGTGAGGGCGCGAGGCACGGAACCCTCACCCGGTTCGCTTCGCGAACCGACCTCTCCCGCGCGAGCGGGAGAGGTGAATGGTGTGCCCGGGGCGCCGATTTTCCAGTTCACCCGATTGTCCTGCATTCGCATACATTCGTAAGTGGTCATGCCTGCAACACCGAACTGACCAGCAACTGCGTGTAGGGATGCTGCGGATCCTCTAGCACCTGATCGGTCAGACCGGTCTCCACCGCCAGGCCGCGGCGCATCACCACGATCCGTTGCGCCAGCAGCCGCGCGACCGCCAGATCGTGCGTCACCAGCACGACGGCCAACCCGTGCCGCGCCACCAGCCGGCGGATCAGGTCGAGCAACCGCGCTTGCACCGAAACATCCAGGCCGCCGGTGGGCTCGTCCATGAACACGAGCCGCGGGTGGGTCGCCAGGGTGCGCGCCACCTGCAGCCGTTGCAGCATCCCGCCGGAGAAAGTGCGCGGCAGGTCGTCGATGCGCGCGGGATCGATCTCCACCTCGGCCAGCCAATCGAGCGCGGCGGCGCGGATGCGGCCGTAGTGGCGGGCGCCGGCGGCCATCAGCCGTTCGCCCACATTGCCGCCGGCGCTCACGCCCATGCGCAGGCTCTGGCGCGGGTCCTGGTGCACGAAGCCCCAGTCGGAGCGGTGCAGCCGGCGCAACAGCGGCGCGGCCATCGCGTGCACGTCGTGCAGCGCGCCATCCGGATCGCGGTACCAGACGACCCCCGCATCGGGGCGCGCCCGCCCGGACAGCACGTTGAGCAGGGTGGTCTTGCCCGACCCGGATTCGCCCACCACCGCCAGGACCTCGCCCGGCCAGAGATCGAGATCGACGCCGGCGAGCGCGGGGATCGCGCCGAACGCAAGCCGCAGGCCGCGAGCGGAAAGCAAGGTCGGATCGCTCATGCCGCCGCCCCTTGCGTGCCTTCGTGGCCCGCGGCGCGGCGGGACGCGCAGTGATCGGTATCGGAGCAGACGAACATCCGCCCGCCGCGATTGTCGATCACGACCTCATCGAGATAGGACTGCCGCGATCCGCACAGCGCGCAGGCCGCGTCCGCGCGATGCGGGCGGAACGGATGGTCCTCGAAATCGAGCGAGCGCACCTCGGTATAGGGCGGGATCGCGTAGATCCGCTTCTCCCGCCCGGCGCCGAACAATTGCAGTGCGGGCATGCGGTGCAGCTTCGGATTGTCGAAGGCGGGGATGGGGCTCGGCGAGGTCAGGTAGCGCCCGTTCACCATCACCGGATAGTCGTAGCTGATCGCCACCTGGCCGAGCCGGGCGATGTCCTCGTACAGTTTCACGTGCATCGCGCCATATTCGGCAAGCGCGTGCATCCGCCGGGTTTCGGTGCGCGAGGGTTCCAGACGGTACAAGGGCTCCGGTTGCGGCACCTGATAGACCAGGATCTGCCGCTCGGTCAGCGGCGCCTCCGGAATGCGGTGGCGGGTCTGAATCACCGAGGCGTCCTCGGTGCTTGTGGTCGTCTCCACGCCCGCAGTGGCGGCGAAGAAGCGGCGGATGGAGACGGCGTTGGTGGTGTCGTCGGCGCCCTGGTCGATGACCTTGAGCACGTCGTCCCGCCCCAGGATCGACGCCGTCACCTGGATCCCCCCCGTGCCCCAGCCGTAGGGCAGCGGCATCTCGCGCGAGGCGAACGGGACCTGATGACCGGGGATCGCCACCGCTTTCAGGATGGCGCGGCGGATCATGCGCTTGGTCTGCTCGTCGAGATAG
This sequence comes from uncultured Pseudomonadota bacterium, assembly GCA_963832525.1. Taxonomy (GTDB): domain Bacteria; phylum Pseudomonadota; class Alphaproteobacteria; order Acetobacterales; family Acetobacteraceae; genus JAJZVS01. The sequence goes on along the minus strand of CAWHUC010000004.1, from coordinate 1,141,541 downwards.
GCGAAGTTGTAGCCGTTCATTCCGCCGCCTCCGCCGTTTCCGCGCCGGCAGCCTCTGCGTCGGCGGCCTCCGCGTCGGCCGCTGTGGTGCGCAGCCGGCGCACCGCCTCGATCTCGCTTTGGAAATCGACGTAGTGCGGCAGTTTCAGATGCTCGACGAAACCGGTCGCCTCGATGTTGTCGGCATGCGACAGCACGAATTCGGCATCCTGCGCCGGCGCGGTCGCGTCTTCGCCGAGCTCGCGCGCCTGCAACGCCCGATCGACCAGCGCCATCGCCATCGCCCGCCGATCCGCCTGGCCGAAAGCGAGGCCGTAGCCGGTGGTGAAGCGCGCCGGCTCGGTCTTCGTGCCCTTGAACTGGTTCACCATCTGGCATTCGGTCAGCACGATCTCGCCGATGTCGATGGCGAAGCCCAGCTCCTCCGGAACGATCTCGACGGCAACCGCGCCCATCCGGATCTCGCCGGCGAACGGATGGCTGCCGCCGTAGCCGCGCTGCGTCGAATAGCCGAGGCCGAGCAGGAAACCCTCGTCGCCGCGCGCGAGCCCCTGCAGCCTGGCATCGCGCGGCGGCGGGAAACCGGGCGCGGCGCGGGTGATGTCGGCGGGTTCCGCCGCGGACGGCGGATCGGGGCGGATCAGGTCCTCCGCGGCCAGGATATCGGCCACCCGCGGCATCGGCGCATGATCCGGGTCCGCGACCGGCGCGGCCGGTGGCGCCTGCCCGTCCAGCAGGCCGAAATCGAGCAGGCGATGGGTGTAGTCCGTCGTCGGTCCCAGCACCTGCCCGCCCGGCAGGTCCTTGAAGACCGCCGAGATGCGCCGGCGGATCGCCATCGCCGCGGTGTCGAGCGGCAAGGACGCACCGAAGCGCGGCAACGTGGTGCGATAGGCGCGCAACAGGAACGCCGCCTCGATCAGGTCGCCCTCGGCCTGCGCGATCGCCAGCGCCGCCAGCTTGCGGTCGTACAGCGAACCTTCCGCCATGGCGCGATCGACCGCGCGGCCGAGCTGGCCCTCGATCTGTCCGGGGTCGAGCGCCGGCTGGGCCGGATCGCCGCGCCGCGCCTCCGCCCGCCAGGCGTGCGCCGCCGCGATCGCCTGCTCCCCGCCTTTCACCGCGACATAGGCCATCAGAGCGCCTCCACAGTGACCGAACGTGGCAGCGCCGCGAGCGCGGAGCCGGCACAGAGCAGCAGGTCGATCCCGCGTGGAAACAACGCCCGGTTCGCCGCCCAGGCAGCGACGAATCCGGCGCCGAGCCCGGTCGCGGCGAACGCCGCCGGCGCGGCAAGGCCGGGTCCCGACAGGCGGACCCGCGGCCCGGTGCCGAGTGCGGCGAGTTGCAGGATCACGCTCGCGCCTGCCTCCGGCGCCTCGTCGCTGCCCGCGGCCAGGCGGTCGAGCGGCGGCAGCGCGGTGGTCACGAGGAACGCTGCTGCACCCGGGTCCGCCACCAGCGGCGCACCGCAGTGGAACACGATCCAGTCCCGCGCCGGGGCGAGCACCGGATCGAGCCAGAGCGGCGTATCGGGGTCGGCCAGGGTGAGCAGCAGCGCCGCAGTGGCCGGGGCGAGCGGGGCCGGCGGTTCCAGCCCCACGCCCGCCGAATGGATGCGGCCGGGGCGCGCCATGGCGTCGAGCACCGCCCGGAACGTGGCCTGGGCGCCGGCCACCGGATCGGCGAAGCCCGGCCGGTCCGGCGGGACGATCGGGGAGATCGGATCGGGTGCAACGGTCCCGGACTGAGCAGCGGTCATGTGCGCATCGTCTGCAGGGCGAAGAACTGCACGCGGGTTGCGGCGGCGCGGGCGGCGATCGCGTCCCGGGCGGCCGCCTGCTCGGCCGCCAGCGGGGCGATCAGGTCGGCATGCAGGCGGTCGTGGCGAGCGGGGTCCTGCAGCAGCGCGTCGGCCAGCGCGGCAAGCTCGGCGTGGCGCGCATCCTGCCCGGCGATGGTGGCGTGCCCCACCTCCCCGGTGGCCAGCCGCAGGGTACAGCGGGTGACGGTCATTTCCGCCAGGTTGAACGGGGCGCCGGTGCCGCCGGTGCGGGCGCGGAGCATGATGAGCCCGGAGTCCGGACCGCGCAGCAGGCGCCAGGCAGGCAGGCCGTCGGCCGGTGGCAGGCGGGGGGCAATCGCTGCGGCGCCGGCGCGGGCGAGGACGGCCATCCAGCGCTGGCGCGGAGTTTTCACGGCGGAGGCCGATGTGGAGGCAGGGATCAGCATGTCTAGACATCTAGATGATTGACGGCGTCCTGTCAACCCTGAGCACTCCGCCGGTCCGCTGCTGCCCAGGCTCGACCAAGCCGGGCGGGCGGCTTCCATGGGACGAAACCCCGGCAGCCTGGTCACGATGTCACCGAGCCGTGATGACACTGCTCACCTGCATCGGTCGCGGTGCTGCCCGCCTGGCTGCCAATCGCCCCGTCATCGCTTGCCGCGCCCGTGATCGCCGCGTCGCCGATGATCTGATGATACACCTCCCTACTGCCGCCCGGCCTCGCGGCCGTGACTCTTCACCGACCCGTCATACGGCACCACCGCGCCGGCATGGCTGTTCCGCGCCGCCGCGCCTTGCTTGACAACCCCTCCCCCGGCTTCATCATCCCCACGAGGGGCGCATCCGCAAAAGGATCGTCCCGAAGGGGACACGATGCCCCAAGGGGAGAACGACGCCGATGACAGCGCTCGACCGCTGCTACAACGTGAACGACCTGCGCGCGGCGGCAAAGCGCCGGCTGCCCCGCGGCGTGTTCGAATTCGTCGATCGCGCCACCGAGGACGAAGTCGCGCTCCGCAACAACCGCGCCGCCTTCGAACGCATCAGGCTGCGCCATCGCGCGCTGGTCGACGTCTCCGGCCGCAGCACCAAAACCACCTTGTTCGGCAAGGAAATCGCCCTGCCGATGGCGATCGCGCCGACCGGAGCCGCCGGCCTCTGCTGGCACGAGGGCGAGCTTGAACTCGCCAAAGCCGCCGCGGCGGCGAAAATCCCCTTCACGCTTGCGACCGGTGCCATGACGTCGATGGAGAAGATCGCCAAGGAGGCGAATTTCCGCCTCTGGTTCCAGCTCTATGTCTGGAAGCAGCGCGAGCTCTCCTACCAGCTCATCGAGCGCGCCAAGAACAACGGCTTCGAGGCGCTGATCGTCACGACCGATACGATCGTGCCGCCGAACCGCGAATACAACGCCCGCAACGGTTTCCTGTTGCCGTTCCACCCGACGGTGCGCTTCACGGTGGACATCATGCGCCACCCGACCTGGTTCGCGACCGTGCTGATGAAATACTTCACCACCATCGGCATGCCGCGCAACGAGAACTACCCCGAACCCTACCGCCGCCCGATCGGCACCGATCCCGGCACCCGCGAAGTAATGCGCCAGGATTCGCTCAACTGGGACGACATCCGCATCTTCCGCGACAAATGGCCCGGCATCCTGATGCTGAAAGGCATCAACCGCCCGGACGACGCCCTGAAAGCCATCAGCTACGGCGTCGACGGCATCATCGTCTCCAACCACGGCGGCCGGAACATGGATAGCGCCGCCGCCACCATCGACCTGCTGCCGGAAATCGCCGAAGCGGTGGGCGACAAGGCAACCGTCATCCTCGATTCCGGCGTCCGCCGCGGATCGGATATCGCCAAGGCGCTCGCACTCGGCGCGAAATGCGTCCTGACCGGCCGCGCCACCCTGTACGGCACCGCAGTCGGCGGCCAGGCGGGTGCCGCCCAGGCGGTGAACTTCATCCGCACCGAGCTCGACAAGACGATGGCCTACACCGGCTGCCGCAGCCCCGAGGAAATCAGCACCGACATCTTCTTCGGCGTGCGCGAAGGCAACCGCCTGCGCGCCATGGCCGAGGCCTAGCCCGGCAGGCGAGCGATCCAGGCAAACTAGCAAAGGCCAGGGGCTCTGCCCCTGGACCCCGCCAAGGGCTCGCCCTTGGAACCCTTCCGTTGGTTCCGTGCGTATGGGGGGTGTCTCGGGTCCGGGTTGGGGCCGCGTGGGGCTCGCGGGTTGGGCCGGCATACGGCGCGGCGGCGCCGTATCCTGGCCCAACCCGCGAGCCCCACGCGGCCCCAACCCGGACCCGAGACACCCCCCATACGCACGGAACCAGTAGACGGGGTCCAGGGGACGAGTTCCCTGGCGGGGGTCCAGGGGGCAGCGCCCCCTGGCCTTGCTAGCCTGCCTGGATCACCCGCCCACCGAGGCCTGCACGGCCGGGATGCGCAGGTGTTCCACCGCCTCGGCGACCAGGGGGTCGAGGCTTGCTTCGCCGCGATCGATGCCTTCCAGGATCGCGTTGCGCATGCGCTTGTCCCAGAACTTGCGCAGGTGGTCTTCGATCGCCGCCACGGCCTTGTCGTGCGGCTGGTGGGCGAAGAACTTGCCGATCTGGTTGGCCATGTAGGCCAGTCGGTCAGGCGACATGCTGCGTGGCCTCCGCCGGCAGCGCGATTTGCTGCTTGTGGGTGAAGATTTCGAACCCGTCGTCGCGCGCCACGCCGACCAGGGTCAGCCCCGCCGCCTCCGCCACCCGCACGGCGAGCGCGGTCGGCGCCGAGACCGCAACCACCACCGGCGCACCGATCGCGGCCGCCTTCTGCACCAGCTCGACGGACAGCCGGCTCGACAGCACGACGATCCCGTCTGCCGCGCTGCGGCCGACGCGGGCGAGCGCGCCGGCGAGCTTGTCGAGCGCATTGTGCCGCCCGACGTCCTCACGCAGGGCCACCAGCCCCTCGGCCGGGGTCCAGAACCCGGCCGCGTGGGTGGCGCGGGTGGCCGCGTTCAGCCGTTGCGCCGGCGCGAGTGCAGCGCTTGCGGTCGCAATCTGGGCCGCCGTGAAGCGCGCAGCGGCGCTCACCGTCGGGGGCATGCGGATGGCGGCGGCCAGGCTGTCGATCCCGCACAGCCCGCAGCCGCCGGGCCCGGTCAGCCGCCGGCGGCGCACCTCCGCCGCCGCGGCGCGCGCCTCGGTCAGCCACATGCGCAGTTCGACGCCGGCCGGCACGGCGACGACGGCCAGTTCCTCGATCTCCGCCGGCGCAGTGACGACACCTTCCGTCAGGCTGAAGCCGACCGCGAAATCGTCGAGATCGGCAGGCGTGGCGAGCATCACCGCCAGGGTCGCGCGGTTGTAGCTGAGCGCAACGGGCGTCTCCTCCGCCAGCACCCGCCGCCCGGCGGTGGCGGCGCCGTCTCGCCAGGCGGTGCGCGCAACAGCGCGGGTAGGGGCAGGCGGGACGGTCATTTGGCCGGAACGGTCTCGATCCGCCGGGTGCGGCTGATGTGGGCGCTGTACGTCTCCTGCCATTCCGTCGGACCGTTGGCCGGCGAAACCTGCACTGCGGTCACCTTGTACTCCGGGCAGTTGGTCGCCCAATCGGAATAATCCGTCGTGACCACGTTCGCCTGCGTCTCCGGGTGATGGAAGGTCGTGTAGACCACCCCGGGCGCCACCCGATCGGTGATCTTCGCCGGCAGCGCGGTGGCGCCGGCACGGGACGCGAGCCGCACCAGGTCGCCGTCCTTGATGCCCCGTTCCTCGGCGTCGTGCGGGTGCATCTCCAGCACGTCCTGTTCGTGCCAGACCGAGTTTTCCGTGCGCCGTGTCTGGGCGCCGACGTTGTACTGGCTCAGGATCCGCCCGGTGGTCAGCAGCAGCGGGAAGCGCGGGCCGACGCGTTCGTCGGTCGGCACGTATTCGGTGACGACGAACAAGCCCTTGCCGCGGACGAAGCCGGCCTCGTGCATGATCGGCGTGCCCTCCGGCGCCGCCTCGTTGCACGGCCACTGCACCGAGCCCAATGCATCGAGCTTGGCATAGGTCACGCCGGCGAAGGTGGGCGTGGTGCGGGCGATCTCGTCCATGATCTCGGAAGGGTGACGATACGCCCAGGGCTCGCCCATCGCGTTGGCGATCAACTGGGTGACTTCCCAGTCGGCGTAGCCGTTGCGCGGCGCCATCACCCGCCGTACCCGGCCGATCCGGCGTTCCGCATTGGTGAAGGTGCCGTCCTTCTCCAGGAACGAGCAACCGGGCAGGAACACATGCGCGTAGGACGCGGTCTCGTTCAGGAACAGGTCGTGCACGACGACCAGGTCCATTGCCGCGAGGCCTGCGGTGATATGGCGCGTGTCGGGATCGGACTGCACGATGTCCTCACCCTGGATGTAGATGCCGCGGAAACTGCCGTCGAGCGCGGCGTCGATCATGTTGGGGATGCGCAAGCCGGGCTCGGGGTCGAGCGCCATGCCCCATTCGCGCTCGTAGATCGCGCGCACCTCCGGCCGGGAGATGTGGCGGTAGCCGGGCAGTTCGTGCGGGAAGCTGCCCATGTCGCAGGAGCCCTGCACGTTGTTCTGACCGCGCAGCGGGTTCACCCCGGTGCCCGGCTTGCCGACGTTGCCGGTCGCCATCGCCAGGTTGGCGAGCGCCATCACCGCGGTGCTGCCCTGGCTGTGCTCGGTGACGCCGAGGCCGTAGTAGATCGCTGCCGCCGCGCCGCCGGTGGCATAAAGCCGCGCCGCAGCGCGAACCTGCGCCGCTGGCACACCGGTGAGGACTTCCACTGCCTCCGGGCTGTTGCGCGGCTCAGCAACGAAAGTCGCCCAGTCGGCGAACGCCTCCGCATCGCAGCGCGCGCGGACGTAGTCCTGATCGACCAACCCCTCGGTCACGATCACATGCGCCAGCGCGTCCAGCATGGCGACGTTGGTGCCGGGCCGTAGCGACAGGTGGAAATCCGCCTGCACATGCGGCGTGTGCACGAGGTCGATCCGCCGCGGGTCGATCACGATCAGCTTCGCCCCCTGGCGCAGCCGATGCTTGAGGTGGGACGCGAACACCGGATGCCCGTCGGTGGGGTTGGCCCCCATCACCAGCAGCACGTCGGCGTGCTCGACCGAATTGAACTCGTTGGTGCCGGCGGAGGTGCCGAAGGTGGTGCTCAGCCCGTAGCCCGTGGGCGAATGGCAGACGCGGGCGCAGGTGTCGGTGTTGTTGTTGCGGAACACTCCGCGCGCCAGCTTCTGCACCAGGTAGGTTTCCTCGTTGGTGCAGCGCGAGGAGGTGATGACGCCGATCGATTCGCGTCCATGCGCGGCCTGCAGGCGGCGGAACTCGGTGGCGACATGGGTGATCGCCTCGTCCCAGCTCACTTCCCGCCAGGGGTCGGTGATGCGTGCGCGCAGCATCGGCTTCAGGATGCGGTCGCGGTGCTGGGCGTAGCCCCAGGCGAAGCGGCCCTTCACGCAGGAATGGCCGTGGTTGGCCTTGCCCGATTTGGCCGGCACCATGCGCACCACCGTCTCGCCCTGCATCTCGGCGCGGAAGGTGCAGCCCACGCCGCAATAGGCGCAGGTGGTTTCGACCGCGTGTTCCGGCTGGCCGAGGGCGACGACCGATTTCTCGATCAGCGACCCGGTCGGGCAGGCCTGCACGCAGGCGCCGCAGGAGACGCATTCCGACGTCAGGAACGGCTCGTCCATCCCCGCGACGATCTTGGAGGCGAAGCCGCGGCCTTCGACCGTAAGCGCGAACGTGCCCTGGGTTTCCTCGCAGGCGCGCACGCAGCGCGAGCAGACGATGCAGCGCGCCGGGTCGAACTGGAAATAGGGGTTGGAGGCATCCACCGGCGCGTCCAAATGGTTCACGCCGGCGTGGCCGTAGCGCACCGTCCGCACGCCGACGAGACCCGCCATCTCGTGCATTTCACAATTGCCGGCGGTGGGCGCGGTCAGCGTTTCGACCGGATGGTCCGAGAGGTACAGCTCCATCACCCCGCGCCGCAGCCGCCGCACTCGCTCGGATCCGGTGGCGACCTTCATCCCCGGCGCGACGGGGGTGGTGCAGGAGGCGGGGGTGCCGTTGCGGCCTTCGATCTCCACCAGACACAACCGGCAGGAGCCGAACGCGGTCAGGCTGTCGGTGGCGCAGAGCTTGGGATCTTGATCCCGGCTTCCATCGCCGCGCGCATCACGGAGGTCCCCTCCGGCACCGTGACCGCCTGGCCGTCGATGGTCAGGGTCACGCTCGTTGCGGCGCCGGTCTCCGGCGTGCCGTAATCGGTCTCGGCCAGCAGGGTCATCGCGACCTCCTCACTCCGCCGCCAGCGCGGGGCGGCGGAAATCCTCGGGGAAATGGGTCAGCGCGCTCATCACCGGATAGGGGATGAAGCCGCCGAGCGCGCAGAGCGAGCCGAATTTCATCGTCTCGCACAGATCGCGCAGAAGTTCCAGGTTCGCATCGACATCGCGACCGGCCAGGACCCTGTCGATCACTTCCATGCCGCGCACCGAGCCGATCCGGCAGGGGGTGCATTTGCCGCAGGATTCCGCAGCGCAGAACTCCATGGCGAAGCGCGCCTGGTGCAGCATGTCGACGGTATCGTCGAACACCACCACCCCGCCGTGGCCGATCAGCCCGTCGCGCGCGGCGAAGGATTCGTAGTCGAACACGGTGTCGAACAGGGCGGGCGGGAAATAGGCGCCGAGCGGCCCGCCCACCTGCACCGCGCGTACCGGCCGGCCGGTCGCGGTGCCGGCGCCGAGATCCTCGACGATCTCGCCCAGGGTCAGGCCGAACCCCGCTTCGAACAGCCCGGCATGGCGGATGTTGCCGGCAAGCTGGATCGGCATGGTGCCACGCGAGCGGCCGTAGCCGACACTGTGGTACGCCGCGGCGCCCTCGACCAGGATGAACGGGACCGAGGCCAGGGTGATGACGTTGTTGATCACCGTCGGCTGACCGAACAGCCCCTTGATCGCCGGCAGCGGCGGCTTGGCGCGTACCTGGCCGCGCTTTCCTTCCAGGCTGTCGAGCAGGGAGGTTTCCTCGCCACAGATATAGGCCCCCGCGCCGACCCGCTGCTCGATGTCGAACACCGTGCCGGAGCCGAGCACGTCCGCCCCGAGCAGCCTACCCGCGCGCGCCGCTTCCAGCGCACGGTCGAACGCCGCGATCGCGTGCGGGTATTCGGAGCGGGTGTAGACGAAACCTTTCGTCGCGCCGACGGCGAGCCCGGCGATCGCCATGCCCTCGATGAGGGCGAACGGATCGCCCTCCATCAGCATGCGGTCGGCGAAGGTGCCGGAATCGCCCTCGTCGGCGTTGGCGACGATGAACTTGCGCGACGCGACCGCATCCGCCGCGGTCTTCCACTTGATCCCGGTCGGGAATCCGGCGCCGCCGCGGCCGCGCAGGCCGGAAGCGGTGACTTCGGCGATGGTGGCCGCCGGACCGATCTCGAGCGCACGCCGCAGGCCTTTCAGCCCGCCCGCTGCGCGATAATCGTCGAGCGAGGTCGGGTCGACCACGCCGCAGCGGGCAAAGGTGAAGCGGGTCTGCCCGGCGAGGAAGGGAATGTCCTCCGGCCGCCCCAGCCGCAGCGCATGCGCCCCGCCGGCCAGCATGCCGGCGGCGAGCAGCCCATCCAGGTCGGCCGCCCGCACCGGGCCATAGGCGATGCGCCCGGCGGGTGTTTCCACCTCCACCATCGGCTCCAGCCAGAACATCCCGCGCGAGCCGGTCCGGACCACCTGCGCCCCGGCGGCAGCCAGGCGGGTCGCCACCGCCTCCGCCCCCAGCGCCAGCGCGCCGGCATCGCGTGGGACGAACACGCGGGTCATCGCGCGCCCTCCAGCGCCGCGTCCAGCCCGGCGGTATCGAGCCGGCCGAGCGGTGCGCCATCCAGCATCCCCGACGGCGCCACGGCACACAGGCCGAGGCAGAACACGGGTTCCAACGTCACCGCCCCATCCGCCGTGGTTTCGTGCCAGCCGATGCCGAGCCGGCGGCGGGCGGCGTCGTGCAACCGGTCCGCCCCCATCGCCTGGCAGGCCTCGGCGCGGCACAGGTGCAGCACGTGCCTTCCCGGCGCGGTGCGGCGGAACTCGTGATAGAAACTGGCGATGCCATGGACTTCGGCGCGGGTCAGATTGAGCGCGGCGGCAACCAGCGGGATCGCTTCCGCCGGCACATAGCCGAACGCCTCCTGCAGCGCATGCAGGATCGGCAGCGCCGCGCCGTCACGATCGACGTGCCGGGCAATGACGGCGGCGGCCCGATCTGCGTTCCATGGCGCGTGCTCGCCCATGCATTCCTCCCGGCAGGGTTCAATCATAGGGCAGAATTCGGGCCTTTGGCGGGAAATGCAAGCACGGCGCCGGCCGCGGGGCAGTCCCGCCCGGGCGACAGGGCCGCAGGCCGGGCGAGCCTGCCTTACCCCCCGGTCATGCTCATATGTCGCCCCACGGACGGCCGCTCGTGGCGACGGTCGATGATGAAATCATGCCCCTTGGGCTTGCGGGAGATCGCCTCGCGGATCGCCGCCGCCAGGGCCGCATCGTCGGCACCGGAGCGCAGCACCGCGCGCAGGTCGGCCTGGTCATCCTGGCCCAGGCACATGAACAAGGTGCCGGTGCAGGTCAGCCGTACCCGGTTGCAGCTTTCGCAGAAATTATGCGTCATGGGCGTGATGAAACCGATGCGCTGCCCGGTTTCCCGGACGCCGAAGTAGCGCGCCGGGCCGCCGGTGCGGTAGTCGGTCTCGTCCAGGGTCCAGCGCCGGCGCAGGCGCGAGCGCACGAGCGACAGCGGCAGATACTGCTCGGTGCGATCCTCGCCGATTTCGCCCATCGGCATGGTTTCGATCAGACAGAGATCGAAGCCCTGCTGGCCGCACCAGGCGATCAGCTCGTCGAAATCGTCCTCGTTCACACCCTTCATTGCCACCGTATTGATCTTCACGGCGAGCCCGGCCGCCTTCGCCGCGGCGATCCCCTCCAGGGTCGGCCCGATCCGGCCCCAGCGGGTCAGCAGGGTGAACTTGGCCGGGTCGAGCGTATCGAGCGAGACGTTGATCCGCCGCATCCCCGCCGCCGCCAGCCCGGCCGCGCAGCGGGCAAGCTGGGAGCCGTTGGTCGTCAGGGTCAGCTCCTCCAGCCCTTGCGCCGGACCGGAGCCGAGCCGGGCGCCAAGCCGCCGCACCAGCCGCATCACGTCGCGCCGCACCAGCGGCTCCCCGCCGGTCAGGCGGATCTTGCGCGTGCCGAGGCCGATGAAGGCCACCGACAGCCGCTCCAATTCTTCGAGCGTCAGCACATCCTTCTTGGGCAGGAAGTGCATATCCTCGGCCATGCAATAGACGCAGCGCAGGTCGCAGCGGTCGGTGACCGAGACCCGCAGGTAGGTGATCGCGCGGCCGAACGGATCGAGCATGGGCGAGGGCAAGGGGCTCATGGCGTATTCACTTGCGCTATCCTTTGCCCCGCTTCAAGCGGGCGCCGATGTCAAGGCAGCCCATGGACGTCCCGGCCCGGGTTCAGTCCGACGGCTCCTCACAGAGATCGAGCTGCACAACGGCGGTGTTTACCAGGACCTTGCCGGCGTGCAGGAAATTGACCGTGACCCGCGCCCCGATCACCGACTGCACCTGGCCAGGGCCCCAGTCCGGGCGGCCCGGAAGGCGCACCCATTGCCCGGGTTCGATGGCGGTGTCGGGGGATGGGGACATGACAGACTCCGATATAGCTGGAAAGATACACGGGAAGACCAACGGTAAAATTGATGGCTGTCTCAAACTATCGATATTCGTCCGTCGCCGGAGAAGGATTGAGACTGTGCGCGATTGCCTCCGCCTTACCGAACTCATGTGCGCCCGCATGTGCCACGATCTCGGCGGCCCGCTCGGTAGCCTGACCGGTACGATCGAACTTTCGCAAGGCCACCCGGAGCCCACCGCGCTGACGGAGGCCGCCGCCGCTGCGGAGGAGCTGTCGCGCCGCCTCCGCCTGCTGCGCGCCGCCTGGGGCGGGAACGGCGGACGGCTCGACCTGCCGCGGCTGCGCGAGCTCGCCCGCGGGGCGCCCGGCGCCGATCGGATGGAGGTCGATCTCACTGCACTGCCGCGGGGGATGGTGTTCGCGCCGGGCATCGGCCGCATCCTGCTCAACCTGCTCCTGTTCGGACCCGAGACGCTGCCGCGCGGCGGCAGGCTCAGCCTGTCGGCGCTGGACGAAAGTGGAATCGTGGTGCGGATTGCCGGGCCGCGCGCCGCCTGGCCGAGCGGATTTGCCCTCTACCTGACGAATCCCGATGCCGCATTCGCCGCGCTGGGCGGCCCTCGCTCCGTGCTCGGCCCGTGGATCGCGTTGCTGGCGGCGCAGCTCGAGGTGCGGGCTGCCTTGCTGCTGTCAAGCGGCACCGGCCGGGGCGCAGGTCCGGCACCGTTGCTGCTGCAACAAGCGGCGCGCGCGTAGAGCAGATCGCGCCTGAGAGTTTGTGAATGAACGCTCGTCTTCCGCCGAAGTTGCCCGGAAACCCGGGCATTTTCAACGAGCGTTCATTCACAAGTTCGATTTCTTTTTCACGCTCTGACCGGAATCGCGCAGCGATCCAGGGGCGCATGAATTTGCTCGTGACAAAGGAGCTGCAGCGACCTGCCGGCTATCCGGCCTGCGACTCCGCGCAGCGCCTGCCCAGGTCGTCGTCTCCGCATCTTTGCGCACGCCACGCCGGGATCATGTGCCGTGCGCCGGGCCGGCCGGGAGCACGATGCTCGCCCGCCCGCGCAGCAGCAGCCGCCCGGTTGCTGCCCGCAGCATGAAACCATAGACCATTCCCCCCGGCTCCGCCCCTTCCAGCCGCGCCGAGACAGCAAGCGGGCCGAACGCCGCCACGTCCAGCCGCTCCACGCAGAGCTCGGCCCGGCGCAATGCGGCGAACCAGCCGGGGGGCGGCGGGGATTCGCCCGCGTCCAGCGCGCGCAGCGCCCCGTGCAGGGCCGCCGCCTGCAATCCGTATTCGATGCCGCAGGCCGCGCCCAACCGCCCCTCCCGCCGCAGCGGGTTGTCGGGCGCCAGGTGGGAGGTGGCGCGGCACAGGATGTCTACGCGATCCCAGCGCAGCGCCACCTCCAGCAGGCACATCGCCCCCTGGTGCGGGATCAGCGCGCGGATGCGGCCGGCGCCGAGCATGGTTTCAGCTCCACATCCACCCGCCCGGCGAACAACGCGAACGAAACGCGATCTTCGCGACCGGCCGCAAGGGCCTCCAGCAGCCGTAGCGACCGTGCCGCCGGATTGGCGCCCGCCAGGTCGTGCAACTCGCGCCGCTGCGGCAGCGTCCATGCCGCTGTCGCCGGCGCGGCGGCGAAGTCGAGCCCGAACTCGGCCAGGATCGGGCCACCGGCACGGCATGACGCAATGGACGGCGATGGCCGCTCCGCGGGGAACAGCAATGGCCGCTCCGCGGCGGGCAACGATGGCCGCTCCGCGGCGGGCAGCAATGGCCGCTCCGCGGCGGGCGCGAGCACCAGAGCGGTCGCAAACGCGAAGCGCGTGCCGCGCAGTGCCATCATCGGCGGCGGCACCGGCAGGTCGAACACCACCAGCAGCACCGGCCCGCCGGCGCTGCACACCTCCGCCGTCGCCCGCAGCAGGCCGGCCGCGAAACTGCCGTCATGCCCGCTCAGGCAGGTGACCGGCGCCCGCGAGCCGGTCGCAATCGTCCAATAGCCGGCCGCCGCGTTGTGCACCGAATTGTGGAACTGGGTGGGCGAGACCTGCGGCGCGTCGCTCGCCAGGGTTTCGAGCAGCGCCCCCACCACGGCACCGTCGCCGTTCGAGGTCGCGAACACACCCGGGATGCTGCCGGCAGCAAGACCGGCCCCGGCGCAAGCCTCCGCCGCGACGGTCAGCGCCAGCCGCGCCGCCGCGCCGGCGCGCCGCCGTTCCGCCGGGGGCAGCAGCATCGGCGCGGGCGGCAGATGCGCGTCCGGCTGCCAGGGCGCCGCGCCGGTGAGGACCGCGCGCGCCGCGGGCCAACCGGCGAGCCCCGGCCCCCACACGCCCACCCCGCGGATCGCCGCCCGGATCACGCCGCCCCCAGCACGACGCTGCAGTTGATCCCGCCGAACCCGAACGAATTGCTGACCACCCGGCGCACCGGCGCCGTCGCATTCGCGGTCAGGATGCGGGCATGCAAGGCCGGATCGGGCGCCTCGAGCCCGAGGCAGCCGGGCAGCAGCCCATCGCGGATGCACAGCGCCGCGATCAGCGCCTCCAGCACCCCGGCCGCGCCCAACGTATGTCCGGACCAGCCCTTGGTCGCGCTGCACGGCGTGTCGGTCCCGAATACCGAGACCACCGCCGCATCCTCCATCGCATCGTTCTGCGGCGTGCCGGTGCCGTGCAGGTTCACGTAGTCGATGTCCTCCGGCGCCAGCCCGGCGGCGGCGAGGGCCGCGCGCATCGCCGCCGCGGCGCCGATGCCCTCGGGGTGCGGGGCGGACATGTGGTGGCCGTCGCTGCTGGCGCCGCTGCCGAGCAACGCGACCCCCTCGCCGGTTTGTTCCAGCAGCACGAAGCCCGCCGCCTCGCCAACCGAGAGCCCGGCGCGATCGGCGGCGCATGGCCGGCAGGGCACCGGGGAGATCAGCTCCAGTGCCGCGAACCCGCGCAGGGTCATACCGCACAGGCTGTCCGCCCCGCCGACCACCGCGGCGTCGGCGAGCCCCGCGGCGATCAGCATCGCCGCGTCGGCGAACGCCTTGGCCGAGGAGGCGCAGGCGGTGGAGACCACGAAAGCCGGGCCTTCGAGCCCGAGCGCAGCGGCGACAAACCGGGCGAGGGCCGCCATGTCGTAGGTATGTGCGTAGTCGAACCAGGCCGGCAGCGCGCCGGTCACGGGATCGCGGTCGCGATACGCCGCCTCGCTGGAGAGGATCCCCGAAGTGCTGGTGCCCACCACCACCGCGATCCGCGCGGCGCCATGGCGGGCGCGGGCGGCGGCAACCGCCTCGGTGAACCCGTCGGTGCGCAGCGCGAGATCGGCGAGCCGGTGATTGCGGCAGTCGAAACGGGCAAGCGCCGGCGGCAGGGCGTGCGTCTCGATCCCGTCGACCTGGCCGACGTAGCCGAAATCGACGCCCGCGAAGTCACACGGGCGCAGCCCCGAGCGGCGGGCGCGCAACGCGGCGAGCGTCGCGTCCGTGCCGCGCCCCATGGCGCTGACCACGGTGGAGGCCGTGAGGAACAATGGGCGCGGACGCGTGTTCACCCGCGGCCCGCTCCGGCGACGATCCTGGAGACCGGTCCGGCCATTCAGCCTTCCTCCCCGCTGCGTTCCGGCCGCCGGCCGGCGAACAGGAACGCGGTTAGCATGGACGCGGCGGCCCCGACGACAACCGCGACGCCGATCTGGCGCAACAGCGGCGTGCGCGCGGTGGCGAGCAGGCCGAACGTCAGCAATGTCATGGCGTTGCAGGTCATCAAGGTGCGCAAGGTGCGCGCCCGCTCCTCGGCGTCGAGCTGCGGACGGGCGAAGAACAGAGCGTAGTCCAGCCCGACGCCGGCGGCGAATTGCAAAGCGACAATCTGCAACAGGGAGAACCGCACGCCGGCTGCGGTCAGCAGCGCCACCGCGAGCAGCAGCGCCGCCAGCACGGCGCCCACCACCCGCAGCACATGCCGCGGATCGCGCAACACCAGCATCAGGAGGATGACCGCCGCCAGTCCGCCCCAGCCCAACCGGCGGAGTGCCGCGGCGGTGGACCCGGTGACGATCCGGCTGGTCTCCGCCGCCACATCGACATAGAGCACCCCCGCCGCCCGCAGCCGCGCGGCCACGAAGGGCGGGTCTGTCACGCCTTCGGGCGCGATCAGCCCGTACCAGCGCACGCCGGCCGTGCCGCACGCAACGCCCCCTCCCCCCTTTCGGGGGAGGGTTGGAGTGAGGGGCGGCCCGCCCCCGGAAGCTCGACCCTCCCCCGCAAGGGGGGAGGGGGACGTGCGGGCTGCCCGGCAGCTCTGCTTGGCCGGCAAGCTTTTCTCCTCGGGGCCGTCGCGGCGAAACAGCAGCGCCGCCAGCTTGGCCGCCAGCACGGGATCGCGCACCGCCTCCGGTCCGAGCGGCGCGGCGCGGCGGGCGGCGGCCACATCGGCGAGGAAGGGCGCGAACGCCGCGCCGCGGAAGCCCAGGCCAACCGCCGCCGTCCGCAGCCGCCGCGCCAACACCTCGGACGGCGGCAGTGCGGCCTGGCGCGCCCGCCGCGTGGCGCGGCTCGGGAACAGCCGGGCGGCATCCTCGACGCCCGCGATCTTGCCGGCCGCGCGCAGCCCGGCGAGCACAGGGGCCAGGCGTTCCTCGGCGCGCAGGACCGCCTCGGCGCTCGCGCCCTCGACCAGGCCGAGCTGACCCACGTCCGGAGCCCCGACCTCGGCGCGCAACTGCGCATCGGCGGCCAGCGCGGGGGCAGGCACCGGGCTCAACGCCGCCAGGTCGTGCGCGGCGTGCGGGCCGCCGGCAACCACCAGGATCAGCGCGGCCACGGCGCAGGCGGCGAGGCCGAGCGGACGGAAGCGACGCCAGGGCTCGATCCGCCGCACCAGCCCGGGGTCGCCAAAAGCCGACGGTGCCAGCTCCGCCGCCACGATCAGCGGCGGCAGCAGGAATCCGGTGGCGAGCGCCGCCACGGCCAGCCCGGTCACGGCGAACAGGCCCAACTGGCCGATCGCCGGAAATCCCGCGAACACCATGCCGGAAAGGCCCAGGATCGCGGTCGCTGCCGCCAGCGCGAAGGCTTGGCCGATGCGGCGGAAAGTAGCCGGGGCCGCCTCGCCCGGCTTGCGATGGCCGACCAGCAGCACCGGGTAGTCGACGCTGACCCCGAGCATGGTCATGCCGAAGCCGAATGCGATCCCCTGCACCGAGCCGTAGACCGCCTGCACCACGAGGGCCGCCGTCCCGAGCCCAAGGATGATCGGGATCGCGATCACGGCAATCACGAGCGGCGCCCGGAACCGCCACAGCAGCAGCGCGGCCACGATGAGGACGGAAAGGATCGACAGAAGCTCGGCATCCGCCCGCACTGCCTGCGCGGCGGCGGCGCTCAGGATCGCCGTGCCGCCGAGCACCAGGCGCGCGCCGGGGGGTGCCACCGCGGCGAAAGCGGCATGAATGGCGGCGATCACGCGAGCCTGGGCGGTGAGATCCGTCCCGCCCGACCGCGTTTCCGCCAGGATGAGCGCGCGCGGCCGGCCCGCGGGGCGGTCGGCGGCGAACCACACGCCGTCGGCGACGCCGATCCGGCTGCCGCCCAGCCAGACCCGGGCCAACGCCAGGAACGCTCCGGTCGGGTCGGCCAGCCCGAAGCGCTCCACCAGCGGCGCCGCGGAGGACCGCAGGCCGGCGAGCAGCCGCTGCAGATCGACCCGCAAGGCCTCGGTGCTGAAGGCCTCCGGCGTGATAGCCGGGGAGAGGAGGTAGCGATGCGCGAACAGGAACCGGGCCTCGGGGGAGCCTGCGAGGCTGCCAGCCCCATTGCGCACCAGGGTGAACGCCCCGGTGGCGACGAGCCGGGCGGTGAGCGCACGGCTCGCCTGGGCAAGTTGCACCTGGCTCAGGTGCGGCGGGTCGGGCGGCGTCTGCGCCAGCTTCGTCCGGTCAGGCTGCTTGTCGGCAGGCTGGGTTTGTTCGGGCCGGGTCTGCCTCGGCTTCGTCTGGACAGCCTGCGTCTGGGCAGGCTGCATCTGGGCGGGCTGCGTCTGGCCACGTCGGGTCCGGGCGGGCTGCGCTGGCGCGACCCCGGAAGCGGAAGGCCGGGCCGGCTGCGGGCCCTCGATCCCGATCAGGATCAGACGGTTGGCGGCGCCGGAGCGAAGCTCGCGCAGCATGAAGCGGGCGGCCGGATCCTGCCCGCGCGGCAACAGCGCAGCCATGTCGGTGCGGATCCGACAGACGCTCAGGGCGAGGCCGGTGAACAGCAGGGACGCCGCCAGCGCGAGCAGGATCGGCAGTCGGCGCGGCCGGCGGGGCGGCGCGCGCCCGCCGGCCCGGTGCACGGGGCCGGGCGCGACCGGCGGTCCGGCGACGGCAGTCGGAGAGGATCGGGTCACGCGCCGGCGCGGACGGTCATGCGATGCCCGCGATCATGCGGGGGTGATGGTCATCACGGAGGTATCGCCGTTGGCCTCGACCATGCGCAGCCGGGTCAGCCGCGCGCCGACGCCGTGGATCACCGCCTCGCGGATGAATTTCGCGAGCGCAGCGGTGCGCGGGCGCAGGGTCAGACGCCAGGCCGCCTGTGTGCCGGTCGCAGCGACGTGGTACCAGCGCCGCAGCCCGGGCAGGTCGCCGGCGAGGGTGCCGAGTATCGCTTCCACCAGCGCGCCGATCGCCGGCTCGGAGGCAAGCACGACGGTGCGCGTGGCGCCATTTTCGGTGAGGAACAACTTTCCGCCGCGGACCACCAGGACCTCGGTTTGCGGCCACTCGGTGATCTTCTCCAGCCGGTCGGGCCGACGATAGGCGAGCCGGCCGGAGCTTTGCAGCGGCATGCGCAGGGCGGCGAGGGTCTTCTCTTCGGTGAACCGGGCGCGGCTCTGCGGCACCGCGGCGAGGCGACGCATCACCGTCGCCAGCAAGGTGGCGTCGGACGGAACGTCCGCGGAAACAACGCCATACGGAACGTCCGCGGGAACAGCGCCAGACGGAACGTCCGCGGGGATACCGCCGGAGGGGGCGGCGGCGGCCGTTCCCCTGGCGGCGGCGTCATTAGGGACAGGCCCGCGCCCACGGCCGGGCCGGCGGCCCAGGTCGTTCCCGTCCGCCGGCGCCGGCTCAGTCGCCCAGGCCAGCCTCGGCCACAGGAACGGGCCGAGCAGCAGCAGCAGTCGCAGACGGGCGTGCATCCGCCGGAGCCTCCCAGGTTGGACCCCACAGATCGTGGAAATTGAACCATTGGAACGGATACGCGCGCGCCCGCTCCGCCAGCCGGTCGGCATAGCACAGGACCGCCCGGCGCAGCGCCGCCGCCCGGTCGGCACGCGGCAGGTCGAGCCGCGCCGCGAACGGCTCGAACCGCAGCTCGTAGCGCCGCGGCCCGGTGCACAGGCCGAAGAACAGCAGCACCGGCGCCCCGAGGCCCGCGGCGAGCAGGAAGGGCCCGGCCGGGAAGTCCGCCTCGGTACCGAGGAACGGCACCCGCACCCGACGGAATGCGCCGCCGGCGCTCCCCCCCGCCTCGGGCCGCACCGGCGGTTCCGGCGCGCGGTCGGCGAGGATGCCGACAATCTCTCCGCGCAGGATCGCCTCGCGCACGGCCAGCATCGCCTCCGGCGCACCGATCTCGATCACTGAATCGGCGAGCGTCGGGTCGAGCTTTTCCATCACCTGGCTGAACCCGCCCCGGTTGGCGCGATACATCAGCATCCGCACCGGCACCGGCGCGGTGCGGCCGAACGCACGCAACGCCTCGAAACTGCCGAGATGGCCGCCGAGCAGCACCACGCCCCGCCCTTGCGCGATCGCCGCGTCGAGATGCTCCAGCCCCGCCACCGACAGGCTGAAATCCCCGGTCCGGCCGGCGAGAAAGAACGCCCGGTCGAGCAGCATCGCGGCGAAGCTGTACAGGTGGCGAAACACCCGGGCCGCACCCGCCGGCCGGCCGAGGATGCGGCCGAGGAAACGGGCAGAGGCGTGCCGGGCGGCCGGAGCGGCAAGGAAGAAATAGGCGGTGATCGGGTAGAGCAGCAGCCGCCCGGCGCGCCAGCCCAGATGCAGCGCGAGCCAGATCATCACCCGGCTCAGCAGGGCGTTGCCGCGCTCGGCGCGATGGTTCCAGGCTGGCGGAGACTGGGCTGGCGGAGACTGGGCCGGGGGAGACTGAGCCAGCGGGGTCTGGGCCAAGGCGGCGGTCACGGCAGCGGATCCGCCGCCGCCGCACGCCAGGTGGCGCGGCCGGAGAGCACCCGGTTGCCGTCCGCCTCCGCGTGGAAACTGGCCCGCCCGGGGGCGGTTTCGCTCCAGCGCAGCGTCACCACCTGGCCGGGCCGCACGGGGGCGGTGAATTTCACTGCCTCCAGGACCAGGCGCGCAGGCGGCACCGGGCGCAGCGCGACGGCCAGCGCATCGAGCAGCAGCACGCCGGGTAGGATCGGCCGGCCCGGGAAATGCCCGGCGAGGCAGGGATCAGCGGGGTCGACGCGCAGCACCACCTCCCGGTCCCGGCGCTGGTCCGCATCGGCCCTGGCCGGATTGGCCACCCCGGGGATGCCTTGCAGCGGCGGGGCGATCACGGCGGGTCCCCGCCCGGAAGCCGCGCCCGCAGTCCAGCAAGTGCGCGAGCCGGCAGCTTGCCGAGTGGATCGCGCGGCAGGCGGTCGAGTTCGGATCACGCGCCGCGGCAGGAACAGCGGATCGATGCGGGTGCGCAGCTCCGCCAGGATCGCCTCGGCCGGCAGGCTGGGCGCCACCGCGAAGACGAGCAACCGGGCGGTCGGGCGTGTCTCCAGATCGTCCGGAGCGACGAAAATCCCGTCTTCCACCCCGGCGATTCCGGTCAGGACGCGGGTGAGGCCGGCGAGCGAGGCGCGGCGGCCGCCGAGCTTGACGAGATCACCGTTGCGGCCGAGCAGGCGGAAGCGGGTCGAATCGAGCAGGTCAAGCCGGTCGTTGAGGGCAAAGGGGACGCTGAACGGCGCACGCACGACGACGAGGCGACCCGGCGCGACGGGCCCACCCGCCTGCGGGCCGTCCGCCGCTCCCGCCGTCGCCCGGTCCCGGTCCGAGGCCGCACTGTCCGACGCCACGCTGTCCGACCCCGCCCTGTCCGGCGCCCCCGACCCTGACGCCCCCGAACCTGACGTCCGCGGCTCCTGCGTCCCAGGCTCCGCCGTCCCAGGCTCCGGCATCCCCGACTCCGAGGTTCCCGGCTCCGGGCCCGGCATCGGATCGAGCCGCACCCGCGGATAGCAGCGCCAGGTCGGCCCGGCGACGGTGCGGCGGCTGGCGATCGAGCCCACCTCGGTGGCCCCGAAAATCTCCCACACCTCGGTGCCCCAGCGCCGCTCGGCCTGCTCGGCCATCGCCGGGTCGAGCGGCGCGGTCGCGGAGATTACCCGCGCCAACGGCGGCGGCGCGATATCGGCGCCCAGCAGCGCGCGCAGTTGCAGCGGCGTGGTAACGAGCACTCGCGGCGCCGGGCAGGCGGCCAGCGCGGCGGCGACATCGACCGGATAGAAGGCCGGGCCGCACCAGCTCGATGCCGCGGCGTGGAACGGCAGCAGCACGGTCGTCTCGAACCCGTACATGTGCTGCGGCGGCACCGTGCCGACGATGACGGCGGGCTGCGCCGCGGTCAGGCCGAAGCGGCGCCCGGCATCGCGCGAGCGCGCCGCCAGTGCGCCCCAGCGCTTGCGGTGCCCGACCGGCTCGCCCGTGCTGCCCGAGGTGAAAACGATGGCGGCGAGCCGGTCCGCCGGGATCATCGGGAGCGCGGCGACAGGCTCGCCGCAGCGCGCAGGCTGCGCCGCAACCGTCGACCCGGGCAGCACCGGTACCGGCAGCACCGGTACCGGCAGCACCGATACGGGCAGCACCGGCACGGGCGCCGCCACAGCCGAGTCGCTGAGCGCGATCAGCCCCGGAAAACGCTCCGCCAGCCCCGCCAGCCAGGCGGGCGAGCGGTCGCCGGTGAGCAGGCTCACCCGCCCGCGCAGCACGCAGGCCGCGAAGCCGAGGGCGAAGCCATAACGATCCGCGCAAAGGTTGAGCACCGGCCCCGGCGTCCCGTCCGGCAACGGCGCCGGCAAGGTCGCGGCCAGGCGCACGGCCTCGGCGAGAAACGCGGCGGCGGTCACCGGACCGGTGGAGCGATGGAACAGGACCGCCTCGGCCGGGCGGGCCAGCAATGGGACCGCGGGTCCCGAAGGCACCGGCATCCGAAGCTACCTGGCCCGCGTCTCGTCGATATACGCGACCAGACTGCGCAAGGAGGCGAACACCTGCCGGTTGCGCGCGTCGTCCGAGCGGAGTTCGAGGCCGTATTCCCGCGAGATGGCGAGCGCGAGTTCGAGCGCGTCGATCGAATCGAGTCCCAGCCCCTCACCGAACAGCGGCGCGTCGGGCGCGATCGCCTCCGGCGCGAGGTCGAGGTTGAGCGCCTGGACGATCAGCCGGGCGACTTCAAGCTCGGACGTGGCGGAACGGGCGCTCATCTGGCGACGGCGGCGGAGGGGCGCATGGCAGCCTGGGTATCGCAAGACGTGGGGCAAGTCCACTGCGGGCAATCGCGCGAACGTCCCCGCGCGCCGCCTCTCCCGCGCTGCGGGAGGTGGCGCGCGCAGCGCGGCGGGTGAGGGTGCGAGGCACGGTATCTCACCCGGTCCGCTCCGCGAACCGGCCTCTCCCGCGCGAGCAGGAGGGGTAAGAAAACCCAGTGTCCGCGCCGATTTTCCGGTGCGAACGATGGCCCTGACAAGCCCGCCGGGGCGAGGCGGATGCCTGCATGCCCCCGCCTCACGCGCCCGCCGGCCGGCCCCCGCCCGGCCGGCGCGAGGCCGCCAGCGGGAAGCTGAACAGCCGCGGCGCGCCCAGCAGGAACACCCGCCCGCCATGCGGGAACAATCCCGCGATCGCCGGATCGGAGACATCCAGCCCGCCGGTATAGGCACCGAACGCCGGCAGCAGTACCCGGCGCGCGTCAGCGACGAAGCATGGCCGGCGCACCGGGCCGGCACGCGAGGGGATCGTGGCCTTGGGGTGCAGATAGCCGCAGACCTCGCCGGGCGCGCCGGCAGGCGCCGGCTGGTGGCGGAACAGCAGCGGGCCGGCGGCGAAGGCTTCGGCGCTTTCCCCGCTCAGCCCCTCGGACGGGGCCGGGTCGTGGTTGCCGGTGACCCACACGAAGCGGTGTGCGGCCGTGATCGCGCGCAGCCGCGCCGCCTCCGCGCCCGGCAGCCGGCTGGCGCCGGCGCGGTCGTGGAACGAATCGCCCAGCGCCAGCACGACCGCGGGACTCCAGCGCCGCAGCAGCAGGATCAGCCGATCGAGCGTCACCCGGCTGTCCCACGGCGGCAGCAGCGTGCCCATTCGCGCGAAGGTGGAGCCTTTTTCCAGATGCAGGTCGGCCACCGCGAGCAGCCGCGCCGCCGGCCAGAACAGGGCACCGGCAGGATCGAGCATAAGCCGCTCGCCGGCCAGATGGATCGGGGCGGCATTCATGCCGGAAACAACGATCCCTGATGGGCGACGTCCTGGCGCGCCCGGCGGTTGGCGGGCGTATCGCCGGTGCGGGTCTCGATCGCGATCGGCAGGTCGAGCGCGCGCACCGGGTCGAGCAGGTTGCGCGCAATATCGGTGGCGAGCGCCTTGAACGGGCTGAGGGAGAGCGCGTGCAGCCCGGGGCGCGGCGCGGCGGCGAGGTCGATCAGCGAGGGCAGGAAGCCCGCGAGCGTCTTGCCCCCGCCGGTGGGCGCGATCAGCCGCACACTGCCCCCGTCCCGCGCGGCATCGCACATCGCGAGCCGATGCGGGTGCGGGGTCCAGCCGCGGGCGGCGAACCAGGCGGCGAAGGCGGCAGGCAGGGGGGCGACCGGCATGGGGGGAGTGTATCGCGACGAGGGCTTTGGTCGCGATAGGGGCGGCAAATCCGACCGGGTGGAAGTTTTTGCCCGGCATCAATCCCTGGTTAAGGATTCGGACGGAATTTGAGATGGCAGAGACGCGCTGCCCCTGCCGGTCCCGCCGGCAACGGATCCTCAACCCAGCTCGAAGGAGCATCGACCATGATCGAATACCTGAAGCTGCTGCGGGTGCTATATGGCGACCGGCGCGGGGTGACGGCACTGGAATATGCGCTGATCGCCGGGGTGCTGGCGACGGTGCTGGTGACCGCGTTCACTGCTCTGGGCACCAGCCTCAGCACCGCCCTGAGCAATCTCGCCAAGGAGATTCCCTGAGCGCGCTCGCCAAGCAAATTCCTGGCTTCTGATCTCGGCCGTGCGGGCGCGAACGAAACAGGGGCCGGCGCCCGATCGGGTGCCGGCTTCGTGCGTACCGGGGCCGCGCCCGCGGGATTCATCGGTCCGAAAGGATTTGGCGGCATGGTCGGATCCGGTCTCGGACGCAGCCCATGTCGTTTCAACCCTTCCTTAATGAATGCAGAAGATTTTGAGACGACGGAGACACCGCCTTGCACCAGCGATGCTGCCGCGGTCGCCGTACCCCGGCTCGAAGGAAGCATTCAGCCATGAGGCATTTTCGGGATCCTGCCGCGCATGCTGCACGCCGATCGGCGCGGGGTGACGGCGCTGGAATACGCCCTGGTCGCCGGCGCGTTGAGCGGCCTGCTGGTTGCCGCGTTCACCTTGCTGGGCACCGACCTGCAGGCCGCGCTGGCCGCGGTCGCCGCCCTCATTCCCGGGGGGTGACGACGGCGGCCGGCGGGACGGCGCGTGCGCAGGTCGCGCGAAACGGAGCCGTGACCACCCGCCGCCCACCAGGCCCGGATCGCGCCGCTTCCTCCAGCCAAGGCATGCGTCGATGACCCTGTTGCTCGGCCTCGCCGGCTTGCTGCTGATCGTCGCCGCCGCTGCGCACGACGTGATCGCCCGCACCGTTCCCACCGGGCTCTGCCTCGCGATCGCGGCACTGGGGCTGACGGCGCGCATCGCCACGGGGGAACTGGCGGCGGCGGCGATGGCCGCGAGCCTCGTGTTCGGGGCCGCGGCGCTGTGCTGGTGGCGCGGCTGGCTGGGCGGCGGCGACGTGAAGCTGCTCGCCGCCTGCGCGCTGGTGGTGCCGCCGCATGCGGTGCCCGGGCTGCTGGCCGGCACCGCGATCGCCGGCGCCGGGCTGGCGCTGGTCTTCGTGGCGGCCCGGCGCTGGGTCCATCCGTCCTACGGCACCCGCCCGATGGGTCTGCTCGCACGCGCGGCGCGGGCCGAGCGCTGGCGGCTCGCCCGGGGCGGACCGCTGCCCTACGCGGTGGCGATCGCGATCGGCACCGCCGTCGCGCTGCTGCCCGCCCATAGCCATGCGGCGCCAGTCCGCACGGCGCCGATGCCCGCCGTCCGGGCCCCACACCCGGCACCGGCCGGGGCCGCGTCCGGCCCGGCGATCGCCTGGGCCGCACGGCCGACGGATCGCGCATGATTCTGCGCCTGACCCTGGTCGGGCTGATCGCCGCCGGTCTGCTGGGCTTCGGCCTGCTCGCCTGGGTGGCGACGCACCCAGCCGCCGGCAAGGCCGAGCCGCCGCATGTGGTGGTGCTGGCCGCGGCGCAGGCGGTGCAGGCGGGTGCGCTGCTGAAGCCCGATGACCTCGCCGCACGCAAGCTGGCCGGCCCGGCGCCAGTCGGCGCGCAGATCGACACGCCGAAGGCGCGGCGCGCGCTGACCGGGGCGATGGTGCGCCGGACGCTGGACGTCAACGAGATCATCCTGCCGCCCGACGTGCTGCGCCCGGGCGATCACGGCTTCCTCGCCGCGGTGCTGAAACCGGGGATGCGAGCGATCACCGTCGGCGTCGATATGGTGAGCGGCACGGCAGGACTGATCTGGCCCGGCGATCGGGTCGACCTGATCCTGACCCAGGCCACCGCCGATCCCTCCGTGCCACCCGATCGGCGGGTGTCGGCCGAGACGGTGCTCGCGGATGTGCGGGTGATCGCGATCGACCAGCGCCTGGTGGAAGGCGCCAAGCCCGGCAGCCCCGCCGGCCGCGCCGCCCACACCGTGACCCTGGAAGTGACCGCCGACGAGGCCGAACGGGTGGCGGTGGCGACACGGCTCGGCCGGCTGTCGCTGTCGGTCCGTGCCGCCGAACCGGGACCCGACGCCGCGACCGGCGGCGGGCGGACGAGCAAGCCCGCGGCGGTATGGGCAGGTGACGTGGCGCAGTCGCTGGCCGTGCGTCGGGCGCCGGCCGCCACAGGCGCGGTGCGGGTCTGGCAGGGCGCGGCCGACAGCAAGGAGATCCGGTTCTGATGCGCGTCTGCGGGGCAGCATGGCCGGTGCTGGCGTTGCTGGCACTGGTGGCATGGCCGTTTTCCGCCTGCGCCGCCACCCGCTCGATCAGCCTGGAAGCCGGCGGCGGGCAGGTCGTGGCGCTGTCCGCGCCGGTGACGAACGTGTTCGTGGCCGACCCGAAAGTGGCGGACGCGCGGCCGGCCAGCCCGACCAGCCTGTTCATCTTCGGGGTCGGTCCCGGCCAGACCGTGGTCGCGGCGCTGGACGCGGCCGGGAATCCGGTGGCGATCGTGCATGTGTCAGTCCGCGCCTCCGGCTTCGCCGCGCGCCAGGCGATGGCGGCGCTGGCGCCGCTGCTGCCGGGCGGGCAGGTGCACATCGCGCAGGAAGCGAACGGGCTGCTGCTGACCGGCACGGTCGCCACGCCGGCCGATGCGGCCCGGGCCGTCGCGGTGGCTCAGGGCTATGTGCCTCCCGGCCAGACGGTCGACAACCAGATCGTGGTGCGCGCGTCGACCCAGGTGACGTTGCAGGTGCGGATCGTGCAGATGTCGCGGAGCATCAGCGATAATCTCGGCATCAACTGGCAGGCGCTGGGCACGATCGGCAGCATCGGGACCCTGGGCCTCGGTGTGGCTGCGGCCGGCGACGGGTTAGCCAGCTTCACAACCAACGGCTTCGTCCCATCCAAGGCATTCAGCAACGCCGGCAAATACTCCTTCCGGTCCGCCAACATCAACGGCGCGCTCGATGCACTGGCGAAGGACGGGCTGGTGCGCATCCTCGCCGAGCCGAATCTTACGGTGATGAGCGGAAAGAAAGCCAGCTTCCTGGTCGGCGGGGAATTCCCGGTGCCGATCCCGGCCGGAACGACGGGCGGCGTTTCCATCACCTACAAGAATTTCGGCGTGTCGCTCAATTTCCGTCCCACCGTGTTCAGCGACGGCCGCATCTCCATCCACGTCGCGCCGGAAGTGAGCGAGATCAGCAACGCCGACGCGGTGACGATCCCCGCCGGCCAGGGCAGCAACGCGACCTTCGTGATCCCCTCGCTCACGGTCAGCCGGGCGGAAACCACGGTGCAGCTCGGCTCCGGCCAGAGCTTCGCCATCGGCGGGCTGCTGCAGGACAGCATCAACGACGGCGCCGCCGGGGTGCCGAACATCAGCAACATCCCCATCCTGGGCGCCTTGTTCCGCAACGACAATTTCAACCGCCAGCAGACCGAGCTGGTCATCATCGTCACCCCGATCATCGTCCGCCCGGTGGACGATCCCGCCGCGCTGCACGTGCCGGCGGAGAACTTCAAGGCGCCGTCCGATCTCGACCGGCTGCTGCGGATGCGGCAGATCGGAACGAAAAATCCGTCGCTGCCGCGGCATATCCCGGGCGACGCCGGGTTCATCGTGCAATGACCGCCCGCGCGCACAGGGTATCCGCCCGGCTGGCCCGCCCGGTTCGCGCCGCGGCGGCCAGCCTGCTGCTGCTCGGCTCGCTCGCCGGCTGCGCCGCGACGGACACCTACAGCCGGCCCGGTACCTGGCACCCGGACGCGGCGAACGCGGCCAATATCGCTGCCATGGCCGCGAACCCCGAGGACCTCGTGCACGGCCGCGGCAGCCCCGGCAGCGACGGCACCCTGGCCGTGGGCGCGATCGACCGGCTGTGGGACGCCGCGCAACCGGGCCCCGCCGGCGGTCCGGCCGGAGGGGGCGCCACAGGCGGCGGGACATCGGGCGGCACGACATCGGGCGGGGCGGCGGGTGGCGCCTCGGGCTTCGCCGCCCCCGTCCTGCCCACCGCCGGCGGATCGGGCGGCACCTGATGGCCGACGCCCCGATCGCGATCGCCGCCGCCTCCCCGGGCCGTCCCGATCGCCCGCCCATGATCGCCTTCGCCGCCGACGGCCAGACCGAAATCGCGCTGCGCGACGGCCTCGCCGAAGCCCTGCCCGAAGCGCTCGACATCCGCCGCGGCGGCATCCGCGCCGCCATCGCCGCGATGCAGAAATCGGCCACGCCGCGGGTGCTGATCGTCGATATCGGCGGCCAGGACGAACCGCTCGGCGCGCTCGGCGCGCTCGCCGAAGT
The DNA here is from genome assembly GCA_963832525.1 of uncultured Pseudomonadota bacterium. Lineage (GTDB taxonomy): Bacteria > Pseudomonadota > Alphaproteobacteria > Acetobacterales > Acetobacteraceae > JAJZVS01. The sequence goes on along the minus strand of CAWHUC010000004.1, from coordinate 1,113,683 downwards.
GACCGAACCCGACGTGGTCGTCCTGGTGGTGGGCGAGCCGGGCGATCTCGATTTCTACCGTGCCATTACCCGCGGGCTCGGCGCGCGCGAATACCTGCCGAAGCCGCTCACGCGCGACAAGGTGGCGCTGCATTTCGCCCCCGTCGTGTCGGGCCAGGCGGTGTCGGAACAAAGCGTGCTGGGCAGCCAGGTCATCACCGTCACCGGCGCCCGCGGCGGCGCCGGCGCCAGCACGATCGCGCTCAACCTCGCTTGGCATTTCGGCGTGCTGGCGCGGCGGCACACGGTGCTGCTCGACCCCGATCTGCACATGGGCGTGGCCGCGTTCCTGCTGAACCTGCGTCCCGGCCCCGGGCTGCGGCTGGCGCTCGAAGCACCCGAACGCATCGATTCGCTGCTCGCCGAGCGCGCCGCCATCCCGGCGGCCGACCGGCTGCACGTGCTCGCCGGCCACGAGAAGCTCACCACCGAACTCACCTACGCGCCGCACACCGCCACGGCGCTGCTGGAAGCGCTGCGGCGGCGCTATAATTTCGTCGTCGCCGACGTGCCGTTCCGCCCGGAACCGCTGTATCGCGAGCTGCTCGATCTGGCGAACCAGCGGGTGGTGGTGATGGAACCCACGCTCGCCTCGGTGCGCGACGCGCTGCGGCTGCTCGCCCTGCCCGCCACCCTGGGCCAGACGCGGCGGGCGATCGTGGTGCTGAACCGCGCCTCCAGCACCGGCGGGATCACCCGCCGCCAGGTGGAGGAGGCGCTGGGCCTGAGTGTCGATATCGCGATCCCGAACCTGCCGCGCCAGGTCGCCGGCGCCGCCACCCTGGGGGAGCCGGCGCTCGGCCGGCACGGCGGCTTCCGCGCCGCGATCGGCGAACTGGCCCGCCAGGCGGCGCCGGTGCGCCTGGCCGACATCATGCCCGCGCCGCCGGCCGAACCCAGCCGCTTCAGCCTGCGCCGCCTGCTGCGCCCCGCCACATGAAAACCCGCCCTGCGATGCTCCCTTTGCGACCGGACCTCGACCCATGAGCGGTGTCGTCACGCTGCCCGCCTTCGGCCGCCGCCGCGCCGACGAGCCCGCCGCATCGGGCGCGACACGCGCCGCCCCCGCGCCGCCCCCCACTGCCGCGCCGCCGGAGGCGATCGCCGAACTCCGCGCCCAGTGCCTCTCCCGCCTCGAACCCGCCGCCGTCTCCGCCCTGCCACCCGACCGGCTGCGCCCGGAGGTGGAACGCCTGCTGTCGGACATCGCCACCGAACGCCGCCTGCAACTCAACGCCCGCGAACAGCGCGCGCTGGCGGCCGAGCTGGTGGCCGACATGCTCGGCCTCGGTCCGCTGGAAACCCTGCTCGAAGACGACGCGATCGCCGACATCATGGTGAACGGCCCGCACCGCGTATTCGTCGAGCGCGGCGGCAAGGTCACCCTGTCGGACGTACGCTTCCGCGATTCCGCACACCTCACCGCGATCTGCCAGCGCATCGCCGCCGCGGTCGGCCGCCGGGTCGATGAATCGAGCCCGATGGTCGATGCGCGCCTGAAAGACGGCTCGCGCGTCAACATCGTGCTGCCGCCGCTGGCGCTGGACGGCCCCTGCGTCTCGATCCGCAAATTCGGCAAGAAGTCGATCGATTTCGCCCGCCTGATCGGCTACGGCGCGCTGACCGAACCGGTCGCGCAGGTGCTGCAGATCGCCGCCCGCTCGCGCCTCAACATCGTGATCTCCGGCGGCACCGGATCGGGCAAGACCACGCTGATGAATGCGATGTCGCGCCTGATCGACCACGGCGAACGCATCGTCACGGTCGAGGACGCCGCGGAATTGCAACTGCAACAACCGCACGTCGTGCGGCTGGAAACCCGTCCCCCCAGCCTGGAAGGCAAAGGCGAGGTCACGCAGCGCGACCTCGTGCGCAACGCGCTGCGCATGCGCCCCGACCGCATCATCATCGGCGAGGTGCGCGGCGCCGAAGCCTTCGACATGCTGCAAGCCATGAACACCGGCCACGACGGCAGCATGTCCACCATCCACGCCAACACCGCCCGCGACGCCCTGACCCGTATCGAGAACATGGTGCAGATGGGCAACATGGGCCTGCCCGCCGCCGCCATCCGCACCCAGATCGTCGGCGCGGTCGACCTGATCGTGCAAGTGGAACGCCAGCGCGACGGCGGCCGGCGCGTCATCCAGGTCACCGAAATCTGCGGCATGGAAGGCGACGTCGTCATCATGAACGACGTCTTCCGCCTTGAGACCACCGGCGAACGCCCGGACGGCCGCCTCGCCGGCCGCTACGTCGCCAGCCGCGCCCGCCCGGGCTTCGCCGAACGCCTCGCCTACTTCAACCTCGTCGAACCCTGGATGGCCGCGCTCGCCGCGGCAGGCAGCGCAGGATGAGGGGGGTCATGCGGCGGGGGCTTCGGGGGCGGGCAAGCAAGGCCAGGGGGCGCTGCCCCCTGGACCCCCGCCAGGGAACTCGTCCCCTGGACCCCGTCTACTGGTTCCGAGCGTGTGGGGGGTGTCTCGGGTCCGGGCTGGGGGAGGCGGGGCGGGCGGGTGCGGCAGGGACAGGGCGTGGTTACGCCCTGTCCCTGCCGCACCCGCCCGCCCCGCCTCCCCCAGCCCGGACCCGAGACACCCCCCACACGCTCGGAACCAACGGAAAGGTTCCAAGGGTGAGCCCTTGGCGGGGTCCAGGGGCAGAGCCCCTGGCCTTGCTTGCTCACCCCCAAGCCCCCGCCGCATGACCCTCTCATCCCACGCCGCCCTGTTGCTGCTGGCACTGGCCGTTCCGGCGTTGGCGGCGTTGACGTTGACGGGGGTGTTGGCGGCGCGGGCGCAGGAGGAGCGGCGGCGGACCGGGGAGCGGCTGGCGGGGGTTGCCGATCCGTTGGCGCGGGTGCGGGGTGCAATTCCGGTCAGCATTGCGCGGGTGGATGTGACCGATCGGCCGCCGCTGGGGGTGCAGCTGGCCGGGGTGTTCGGGTTCGATCCGGCGAAGGCGGCGCGCTATCCGTTGCGCTGGTGGGTCGTTATTCCGGTAGCGCTGGTCATGGCGCGGGTGGGGGCCGGGTTGGCTGCGGGGCTGGTCGGCCCGTGGGGGTTGCTTGCGGTGCCGCCGGCGTGGGTGGTGCTCTGCCGCTCCTTCTTCGGCTGGGCGGACGGCCGCTATCGGCAGCGACTGCTGGAGCAGTTGCCGGATGCGCTGGCGATGATCGTGCGCGCCGTGCGCGTCGGCATTCCGGTGGCGGAGGCGGTGCGCGCGGTGGCGCAGGAGGCCCAGGCGCCGACCGCGACCGAGTTCACCCGGCTGCACGAGGCGGTGCTGATCGGCGTCCCGTTGGAACAGGGGTTGCGCGAGCTTGGCGCGCGCAGCGGCCTTGGCGAATACCGTTTCTTCGCCACCGCGATCGCGCTGCAGGCGCAGACCGGCGGCGGGCTGACCGAAGTGCTGGAGAACCTGGCCGACGTGATCCGCAAGCGGGTGGCGCTGCAAAGCCGGGGCCGGGCGCTGTCGTCGGAGGCGCGGACCAGCGCGCTCGTGCTGGCGGTGCTGCCGCTGGCGACCGGGGGCATGATCGGGGTGCTCGATCCCGACTACATGGCGGTGCTGTTCACGACGCCGACGGGCCACACCCTGCTCGGGGTGGCGGCGCTGTCGCTCGCCATCGGCGTGGGGTCGATGCGGATGATCATCCAGAAGACCCTGGCCTGAGAGTTTGCGAAAGAATGCCCGTCAGCCACCGAAATCGCCCGAAAACCCGAGCAATTTCAACGGGCGTTCTTTCGCAAGTTCGATTGCTTTTCACGCTCTGACATGGGGGGCGCGGGATGAACCTCGCTCTGCTGGCTTTGGCGGCGCTCGGGTGGCTGGCGGCGGCCGGCGGAGGGACGGTACTGGCGCTGGCGGCAACGCGGCAGCGGCGGGTGCGGCAGCGGCTCGATGTCGCCCGCGGCCGCGCGCCGGACACGCAGCCGCGCGCGGCCGAGGAATTGCGCGCCCTCCCCGCGCGCCTGGTGGCCGGCCTCGGGCGGCTGATCGCGCAGAGCGGAGTGCTTCCCGGGCGCACCCTGGCCGAGCTGGACCAGACCTTGTCGGCCGCCGGGCTGCGCGGGTCGAACGGGCTCGCGCTGTTCGTCGGCGCCAAGATCGTGCTGCTGGTCGGGTTGCCGATGATCGCCTTCGTGGTGCTGCACGGCGGGACGATGCGCCCGGCGCTCCGTTTCATGGTGCTCGGCGGGATCGCCCTCCTGGGGCTGCTCGCGCCCGACTACGCCGTCAAGCAGGTCCGCGCGCGCTACCTGACGGCGTTGCAGCGCGGGTTGCCGGACGCGCTCGACCTCATGGTGATCTGCACCCAGGCCGGGCTGGGGCTCGAATCCGCCATCGCCCGGGTCGCCGAGGAAATCCGCGCCGCGCATCCGGCGATCGCGCGCGAGCTGGAAACGACGTCGCGGGAGTTGCAGATCACGGCGGAAAGCCGGCTCGCGCTCGAAAGCCTGGCTCGGCGGACCGGGCTCGACAGCCTGAAGCGGCTGGCCGCCACGCTCACCCAAAGCCTGCAGTACGGCACCCCGCTGGTCGCAGCGTTGCGCTCCCTGTCGTCCGAGCTGCGCCAGGAGGCGCTGACCCGGTTCGAGGAACGCGCAGCCCGGCTGCCGGTGATGCTCACCCTGCCGATGGTCGTGTTCATCCTGCCTTGCGTGTTCATCATCGTCGGCGGTCCGGCGGTGTTGCGCATCATGGCCGCGCTGCACCACGCCTGAGAGTTTGTGAATGAATGCCCGTCTTCCGCCGAGATCGCCTGGTAACCCGAGCATTTTCAACGGGCATTCTTTCACGAGTTCGATTGTTTTCACGCCCTGACCCGAGGAGACCGGACGATGTTCCCGCGCACCTGGCTGTCGCCGCTGCTGGTGGTGTTCCTCCTGGGCGGGTGCGCGATTGCCCCGCGGTCGGCGGCGCGCGACCCCGACCTCGCGGTGGCCCGGGCGATGCTGGCCGCCGGCGATCCCGCGGGCGCGCTGCATGCCAGCGCCCGGGCCCTGGCCGGTCACCCGGGCGACCCGGCGGCGCTCACGGTGCAGGGGGAGGCGCTGGCGGCGCTCGGTCATCGCGGCCGGGCCGAGGCCAGCTTCCGCCAGGCGCTCACGGCCGACCCTGCGGCGCTTCCCGCCCGCATGGGCCTCGGCCGGGTCCTGCTGCGCACCGACCCCGCGGGCGCCGCGGCGCAATTCCGCGCCGTGCTGGCGGCACAGCCGGCCGATGCCGCCGCATTGAACGATCTCGGCATCGCGCGCGACCTGCGCGGACGTCACTTGGCGGCGCAGAACGCGTATCGTGCCGCGCTGGCGGCGACGCCCGACCTGCGCGCGGCGCAAGTGAACCTGGGGCTGTCGCTGGCGCTCAGTGGCCACGCGGCGGAGGGGGTGCGCATGCTGCAACCGTTGGCGACCACCGGCGCGGCGCCGCGGGTGCGCCAGGACCTCGCCGCCGCGACCGCGATGGCCGGACATCCGGCGGCGGCGGCGGCGCTGCTGGCCGCGGAGATGCCCCCCGATCAGGCGGCGGCGGCGGTGCGGGGTTATGCCGCGCTGGTCGGACCGGCGGAGGCACCCGTCCCGGCGGTCTCTCCTGCCCGGCGGGCCGGCGGCTGATCGCCCGGCACGTCCCCGGGCAGCGCGATCGTCAGCATCAGCGCGCTCAGCGCCTTGCCGTGCGGATCGATGCGCAGGGAGCGGGTGACGCCGCCGCCCAGCACCCCCTCGATGACGAAGTTCAGCGCGCGCAGCTTCGGCAGTTCGTAGCGGCGGACCGGCCCGTCGGTCAGGTGGCGGAACGCGGCCAGCACGCGCTCGGGCGTCAGTGTGCTGCGCAGGATGTCCCAGCCCGCCTCGGTATAGGCCGTCACCGAAATGTTCGACGTGTTGCCCTTGTCGCCGGCGCGGGCATGGGCGAGGTCGTAGACTTTCATGGGCCGCGCTCCAGCAGGATCTCGGGATGCACCAGCGCGCGGTCGAGCAGCACGGATTTCACCGCCAGTATCTCCCGCGCGCCGAGGTTGATGCCGCCGCCGGCCATCCCGGGGCCTTGCATGTGCAGCGCGCGGACCTCGGCGCCGACCGCCTCGGCGGCGCGGCGGTTCTCGGTGCGGGCGGCGATGCGCAGGCGGACTTCGTAGGGTTCGGGCTTGGGAGAGCCGTCGTCGCCGTGCAGGCTCGTCATGCCGATCAGGTCGACGCGGTATTCGGAATAGGTGAAGCCGCGCCGGCGCAGGCGTTCGGCCACCACCTCGCCCGCCAGCCGGGCGCGGGCCACCGCGTTGGGGCCGGCGTAGCCCATCTCGCCCGAGCCGATGTAGCCGTCGAAATACCCGACCACGACCTTGTAGGTCGGCGTGCGCGGCCGCGCGGCCGCGCCCAGCACCGCGACCCGGTCCGCCGCGTCCTGGCGGAACGTCACGCCGGTGATGTCCAGCACGCAATCGGGGGTGATGTACGCCGCCGGGTCGTGCATTTCGTAAAGGATCTGTTCCGTGCAGGTGGCGCGGTCGAGCCGCCCGCCCGACCCCGGCGTCTTGCCGAGCGTGATCGCTCCGTCCGGCGTGACATCCGCGAACGGATAGCCGAGCCCGGCCAGGTCCTCCACGTCCTTCATTCCCGGATCGGCGAAGCAGCCGCCGGTGAGCTGGCCGGTGCATTCCAGCATGTGTCCGGCGAGCGTCCCCGCCGCCAGCCGTGCCCAATCGTGCTGCGTCGGCGCGTCGTAGGACCAGCCGAACGCATGCAGCATCGGGCCGAGGAACAGCGACGGATCGGCCACCCGTCCGGTGATGACGACCTCCGCCCCGGTCGCCAGCCCCGCGGCCACCACATCCGCGCCGAGATAGGCGTTGGCCGAGGCCATGCGCGGCAGGATCGATTCGAGCGGCGTGCCGTCTTCCATGATGGCGAGTCCGGGCATGCCGCGGACGATCTCCGTCACGTCGTCGCCCAGCACCACGGCGCAGGTCGTGTCCTTGCAGCCCCAGCCGGGTGCCGCCTCCAGCACCGCGCGGGCGGCGCCGCGCGGGTTGGCGGCGCCCATGTTGGAGACGATCCGCACCCCGCGGGCGTGCGCCGGCGGCAGGATCGCCGCCATGCGTTCGAGCAGGGTGGGCGTGAAGCCGCGCGCCGGATTGCGGGCACGATCCAGGGCTTCGCGGGCAATGGTGCGCTCGGCGAGGCACTCGCAGCAGATGTAGTCGAGTTCGCCGCGTTCGATCAGCTCGACGGCCGGCGGGATCCGGTCGTCGGACATGCCGCAGCCGGCACCGATTCGGATCATGGCTGGGGTGGGAATGGCGCGTCTCCTGTGGACGGTGGTTTCCGGATCATCCGATCACAATCCCGTGTGCGATTTTACGCAAGAATGACGTCAAGCCCACGGTAATGACTCCTCAATGGTGAAAATATCCGCTCATCAAGCCGGCGCCGAGGTGCCGGCAAGGAACCGACAAGTAACCATCCCAACCAATCCAGACAAAAGGGGCTGTTGCCATGTCCGACTCCACCCGCTCTGTTGCCGTTGTCCTGTCCGCGACCGCCGATGCCGGCAAGGTTCGTCTGGGCGCGTTTGCGCCGACATTGGCGCCGAGCACGGACGCGGGCAAGGTCCGCCTCGGCGCCTTCGCGCCCACCCTGGCCCCCACCGCCGACGCTGCCAAGGTCCGGCTGGGCGCCTTTGCCCCGACCCTGGCTTCCACCACCGATGCCGGCAAGGTGCGCCTGGGAGCTTTCGCCCCGACCCTCGCCCCGACCGCCGATGCCGGCAAGGTCCGGCTGGGCGCCTTCGCCCCGACCCTGGCTTCCACCACCGACGCCGGCAAGGTGCGCCTGGGAGCTTTCGCCCCGACCCTCGCCCCGACCGCCGATGCCGACAAGGTCCGGCTGGGCGCCTTCGCCCCGACCTTGCCCGCCGCCCGCACGTAAACGCGCGAACCCCGATCTTCCTCGGCCTGGCGGGCGGCGCGACGACGCCGCCCGCTCTGTCCGGTGCTACGCGGACGGGCGCGCCTGCGGACGCCGCCGCATCGCCGCCGGCACATGCCGGAAGTTCAGCGTCGCCGGATCCGCCACCACCGGCCCCGGCGCGATCGCCACCAGCACAGATTGCGCGATCGGACCGAAATCCGCCCGGAAGTGCACCGAGGATTTCAGCGCCAGGATCGGGCACGCCGCCGGCTCGATCCCGACATGGCGCAGGATCGCCTGGTCCAGCGCCTGCATCTTGCGGCTGACCACGATCACCCGCACGCCGCCGATGGCGATCAGCGCGGTCGGCCCGAGGTCGGCCGGATTGCCCGCCCCCATCGGCCCCGTCAGGGTGAAGCGCCCGTCGGTCAGAAGTTCCACCGTCGCGGTGCAGGCGAGCGGCATCCCGTCCGACCGGCCGCCGAGCGACAATGTCACCGCCGCCCCCTCCCCCGCCGCATGGCAGGCCCGGGCGCTTTCGGCGTCGTTGATCAGGCAGAGCACCGCGCCGGTCGCCCCCTGGCGGATCAGTTCGGCGAGCAGGCCGGTGGTGTCGCCATGCCCGCCGCCGCCGGGATTGTCCTGCGTATCGGCCAGCACCACGGGGCCGCCTGCACCGGCGCGGCGCAGCGCCTCCGCCACCGCCTCGGCCGCCGGCCAGGTCTCCTGCACGAACTCGGCCTCGCGCGCGGCGACGAACCCCGCCAGCGCGTCGGCCGCTATCGCCGCTGCCGCCTCGGTCTCGCCCCAGGCCGCCACCGCCGGGCCGCAGCCGGGGAAATCCGCGTAGGGAAAGCCGAAGCACCAGGCGAGTTCCGCGACGCCCGGCGCCGCGGCCAGCCGCACCCGCTCCGCCATCACGCCTTCCATCGGCTCCATCAGGGTGCACTGGCTGCCGAGCGGGATCCAGAACCCGAGCGGGCGGAACGCCTGCGCCCAGGGTGCCCCGCGGGCGATCCGCGCGAGCAGCAATTCCATCGCCCGCGCCCCGGCCGCTTTCATATCGACATGCGGATAGGTACGGAACGGCACCGCCACATCGGCCAGCCGCACCATCTCCGCCGTCAGGTTCGCATGCGGATCGAGGCTGATCGCCACCGGCACCGCGGCGCCCACGATCGCGCGCACCCGGCGCAGCAGTTCACCCTCGGCATCGGGAAAGCTCTCGGCCAGCGCGGCGCCGTGCAGGTCGAGATAGACGCCGTCCAGCGGGCCGCCGTCCAGCGCCGCCGACAGGCCGGCGCCGAGCAAGGCTGCGATGCGCTCGAACGCTTCGTCCTCGATCGGGCCGGCGGGATTGGCGATCGTCCAGGCGAGCGGCACCAGGCTCACCCCGGCCGCTTCCGCCGCCGCAATCGCGCCTGCGATCGGCACCGAACTGCCGCGCACCGCCGCGATCAGCGCGTCCCCGCGGCACAGGCCCGGAAATCCGCCGGGCTGGACGAATTCCGCCCAGGTGGTCGGGCGCGGGGCGAAGGAGTGGCTTTCGTGCAGGAACCCGCCGACCGCGATCCGCCAACTCATGCCCGCACCAGGTTGGACGGCGTGCGGCCTTCGAGCAAGGCGGCGATCCCGTCGAGCGCCAGGAATCCCATCGCGTCCCGCGTCTCCCGCGTCGCGCTGCCGAGGTGCGGAAACAGCACCACGTTCTCGAGCGTGCGGTACTCCGGATGCAGGGCCGGTTCGTTGTTGTAGACATCAAGGCCGGCGGCGGCGACCTGGCCCGAGCGCAGCGCCGCGATCAGCGCCGCGTCGTCGATCAGGCTGCCGCGCGCCGCATTGGCGACGATCGCGCCCTTCGGCAGGCGCGCGATCCGTTCCGCATTCAGCCAGGCGCGCGTGCCGTCCCCACCCGGCGCGTGCAACGACAGCACGTCGCAGACCGGCAGGAACGTCTCGTCGGAGGAGTGGAACACCGCGCCCTGTTCCAGCTCCGCCGGCAGGCGCTGCTGGTCGAGGTAGTGCACCTCCATCCCGAAGCCGCGCGCCATGCGCGCGAGTTCCCGCCCGATCCGCCCCAGACCGAAAATCCCCAGCCGTCGGCCCGAGACCTGGGTGCCGAGCAACTGGGTCGGCGCCCAGCCGGTCCAGCCACCGGCGCGCACCAGCCGCTCGCCCTCGGGGCCGCGGCGCGCGGCGGCGAGGATCAGCAGCATCGCGGTCTCGGCGGTGGCAACGCTCAGCACGTCGGGCGTGTTGCACACCCCGATGCCGCGCGCGGCGGCGGCCGGCACGTCGACATGGTCGAAGCCGACGCTGAACGTGCCGATCGCCCGCACCTTGGCGGGCAGTGCGGCGATGGTGGCGGCATCGAGCTTCTCCGCCGGACAGCACAGCACCGCGTCGGCGCCGGCGGCGAGCCGCACCACGTCGGCGCTGCTGCGCGGGGAATCCTCCGGGTTGAACCTTGCGTCAAACAATTCCGCAGCGCGCGCTTCGACCGCTTCCGGCAGGCGTCTGGTGATCAGCAGGACGGGCTTGGCCATGATGTGTCAGCTCCAGAGAGGATCGATCGGCCCGCGTCCGGCGAGCACAGCGGCAATGTTGTCGAGCGCACGGAACCCCATCGCGCAGCGTGTCTCCTCCGATCCGCTGCCGATATGCGGCGACAGGATCACGTTCGGCAGGGCGGCGAAGCGGCGGTCGAAATCGGGCTCGGAACGGAACACGTCGAGCCCGGCGGCGAACAATCGGCCCGATGTCAGCGCGGCGAACAGCGCGTCCTCGTCGACCAGGCCGCCGCGGGCGACGTTCACGAGCACCGCGCCGCGCGGCAGCAGCGCCAGGGTTTCGGCGTTGACGATGCAGTCCGTTTCCGGCGTCGCCGGCGCGTGCAGCGACAGGAAGCGGCAGTGCGGCAGCATGGCGTGGAAGTCGCGGAACCAGGTGGCGCCCTGTTCGAGTTCCGGCGGCAGCCGACGGCGCGAATGATACAGCACCTGCATGTCGAAGCCGCGCGCGCGGCGCGCCATCGCCTGGCCGATGCGGCCCATGCCGAGGATGCCGAGGCTCGCCCCGCTCACCCGCACGCCGAGCAACTCGCCCTGGCCGATCCGCCGGCGCCAGCCCGCGCGCATGATGGCGTCGTATTCGTGCGCGCGCCGGGCGGCGGCGAGCAGCAGCATGAAAGCGAAATCGGCGGTGCAGTCGCTCAGCACGCCGGGGGTGTTGGTGACCGCGATGCCGCGCACCCGCGCCGCCGCGACGTCGATATGATCGAAACCCACGCTGCAGGTGGCGCCGATGCGGAGGCTTGCCGGCAGGCGGGCGATCAGCGGCGCGCTGAACTGCAAGGTATTGACGAACAGGATGGCTTCCGCCCGGTGCGCGGAAGCGGCGGAGGCCACCTCGTCGGCGGTCATGTCGGCGGGGCCGGGATGGACGAGGGCGGCGAACTCGCTCCGTGCCCGCGCCACCACCGCGTCCGGCAGCAGGGCGGAGACCAGCAGGCGTCCGGTCATCGCCCCGCCGCCGCCGGCGGCCAGCATCGTCCCGCCGCCGCCGCACCGGGGTCCCGTACCGCCGCCGGGCTCGCATTCCGTCGCGCTGCCGCCATGCCTCGCCTCTCCCGTTGCTGCCGGCATGTTATGGCCAAGCCGGCCGGGTTGCGGAAGGCCGCATGGCGCGCCAGCCTGACCTTATCCGCGGAGAATGAAGATGCGCCCCAACCTGACCCCCGATGTCGCCCTCGCCGCCCGGCTGTTTGCGGGGCTGCACGAACGCAGCTTCGACGGGATCGGCGTCACCCGCGATGCCTACGGCCCCGGCGAGCAGGCGGCGCACGATTTCGTGCGCGCCACCGCCGAAGGGCTGCGGCTGGAGACCGACATCGATGCCGCGGGCAATCTCTACATGACCCTGCCGGGGACGGATCGGGCGGCGAAGCGGATCGTGCTCGGCAGCCATCTCGATTCGGTGGCGCGCGGGGGCAATTACGACGGTGCGGCGGGCGTGCTCGCGGGGCTGGCGGCGGTCGCGGGGATGCAGACGGCGGGGTTCGCCCTAGCGCGCGACATCACCGTGCTCGCCATCCGCGCCGAGGAAGCCGGCGCCTGGTTCCCCACCTCCTACCCCGGCAGCCGCGCCGCGCTGGGGCGGCTGCCGGCCGAGGCGCTGGACGTGCGCCGGCTCGACACCGGCCGCACCTTGGCGGAACACATGCGCGCCCAGGGCTTCGATCCGGAGGCGGTGCGCAGCGGTGCCGGCCGGCTGGGGCCGCACAACACCGCGGCCTACGTGGAGGTGCATATCGAACAGGGGCCGGTGCTGGATGCGGAACGAATCCCGGTCGGCATCGTCACCGGCATTCCCGGCTCGCGCCGGCTGCGCGATGCGCGGGTGCTGGGGGAATACAACCACTCCGGCGCCACCCCGCGGCGCTACCGGGCGGATGCGGCGATCGCGCTGGCCGAGCTTGCGCATCGGCTGGACGATCACTGGGCGGCGCTGGAGACGCAGGGACACGCACTGGTCGCGACGTTCTGCGTGCTGGCGACGACGGCGGAGGCGGGGTTCACCAAAATCCCCGGTGAGGCGCGGTTCCAGCTCGATGTGCGCAGCGTGCGGCCCGCGAGCGTCGATGCGATGATGGACGAGTTGCACCGGCTGGTGCCGCGGATCGAGGTGCGGCGCGGGGTGCGCTTCGCGCTGGGGGAAGAGACCGTCAGCGCGGCGGCACCGATGGACGCGGCGGTGCAGGCGGGGCTGGCGGGCGCGGCGACGGCGCTCGGGATCGCGTGCAAGCCGATGGCCTCGGGCGGCGGGCACGACGCGGCGGCGTTCGCGCAGGCCGGGGTGCCGGCGGGGATGCTGTTCGTGCGCAACCAGAACGGCAGCCACAATCCGCACGAGGCGATGCGGATGGAGGATTTCGCTGCCGCCTGCGCGGTGCTGACCCGTTGGGCGGCGGAGGCGGCGGGGTAGCGGGACCGCGTCTACCGGAACAACCCGCCCAGCGCCGCCAGCCGCGCCAGGTGCTGGTCCGCATCGCCGAAGGTCTGGTCGATCATCGTCAGGCGCTTGAAGTAGTGCCCGGCGGCGTATTCCATCGTCATGCCGATGCCGCCGTGCAACTGGATCGCCTCCTGCCCCACCAGCCGCGCGGAGCGGCCGATCTGCGCCTTGGCGGCGGCGATCGCGCGGGCGCGTTCGGTGGGATCGGGTTCCTCGGCCATCATGGTGGCGAGCAGGGCCATGCTGCGCGCCTGCTCCACCGCGGTCAGCATGTCGACCGCGCGATGCTGCAGCGCCTGGAAGCTGCCGATCGTGCGGCCAAACTGGGTGCGGGTCTTCAGGTAGTCCAACGTGAGCTGCTGCAAGGCGGCCATCGCACCGACCGCCTCGGCACACAGCGCGGCGATGGCGGCATCCATCGCAGCCTCGATCAGCGGCAGCGCACTCCCGGGTTCGCCGAGCACGGCCTCGGCGCGGGCGCCGTCCAGCACGACCTCGGCGGCACGCAGGCTGTCCTGCGTCGGGTAGCCGCGGCGGGTGACGCCGGGGGCAGCGGGGTCGAGCAGGAACAGGCCGATCCCGTCGCGGTCGGTGCGGGCGCCGGAGACGCGGGCGGTGACCAGCAGGCGATCGGCGGTGTCGCCGTGCAGCACCACGCCCTTGGCCCCGTTGAGCACCCACGCGCCGGCGTCCTGGCGCGCTTTGGTGCCGACATCGGCGAGATTCCAGCGCGCCTGGCGTTCCAGATGCGCGAAGGCGAGCCGCAAGGTGCCGGCGGCGATCGCGGGGACCCATTCGGCCTGCTGGGCCGGGCTCGCGAGCCGGCGGACCAGACCGCCGCTGAGCACGACGGTAGCGAAATAGGGCTCCAGGATCAGGCCGCGGCCGAAGGCCTCCATGACGATCATGGTCTCCACCGGCCCGCCGCCGAACCCGCCCTGGGCTTCGGGGAACGGCAGGCCGAGCAGGCCGAGCTCGGCGTAGCGCGACCAGAGAGGGGAGCCGGCGGGGGTAGCGCCGGGGGCAGCCCCGGGGACCGCAAGATATTTCTTGCGCTGCTCGAAGCCGTAGTGCTCGGCGATCAGGCGATCGACGCTGTCCTTGAGGAGGCGCTGGTCGTCGCTGAGATCGAAATCCATCGCGGCGGTTCCTTCCCTGGATTGAGGCCACGATAGCGGCGGAGGGCGAGGCGACAAGAGCGCCGTCCGGCCGGCGGTGACGGGCGATCGGCCGGCGCGCAACCAGCCGCCGCGCGTCTCGATCCGCCGCCGGCTTCATCGCATGATGCTTGCGGCGCGCCCACCCGCGGTGGCAGCCTCGCGGGCGGAGACGAGCAAGGGAGGCATAGTCATGACAACGATCGAAGGCGGCTGCCTGTGCGGCAAGATACGCTACAGCGCGGAAGCCGAGCCGGCCTTCGTCGGCATCTGCCACTGCCGCAACTGCCAGCGCGCCACCGGCGGCGCCTTCGCCGTGGTGGCCGGCATCCCGGAGGCGGCGCTGACGATCACCGGCGCGCCGAAGACCTTCCGCGACACCGGTGACAGCGGCAAAGCGCTGTTGCGCAGCTTCTGCCCCGACTGCGGCTCCACCCTGTTCGACGCAGCCGAAGCGATGCCCGGCGTCGTGATGGTGATGACCGGCACATTGGACGATCCGAGCTGGGTGAAACCCGCGGTGGAAATTTTCTGCGACAGCGCCCAGCCCTGGGTCGCGCTCGGCGGCGAGATGCAGCGCTTCCCGCGGATGATCGGCTGATCGCGATCGCCGCGACGCCAACCTCCGTCACGGCAAGGCACGCGGCGTCACGGCAAGGCACGACCGGGCACCGCGGCGCGGCACCGGAGCGCGGGGTGCCTCGGCGCAGTAGGGGCAAATCAGGCGCGCCGTGATATGGGCGCGCCATGCCGCCCCCCCTTCTCTCCCTCCAGGACATCGCCCTCACCTTCGGCACCGCGCCGCTGCTGGCCGGTGCCGCGCTCGCGGTCGGCGCCGGCGACCGCATCTGCCTGGTCGGGCGCAACGGCAGCGGCAAATCGAGCCTGCTGCGCATCGCCGCCGGTCTGCTCGCCCCCGATGCCGGGACCCGCTTCGCCCAGCCGGGTGCGACCATCCGCTACCTGCCGCAGGAACCCGACCTCGCCGGCTTCGCGACCACCAGCGCCTATGTGACCTCCGGCCTCAACCCCGACGCCACCGAGGCCGACCACCACGCCGCCGCCACCATGCTCGCCGCCCTCGGCCTCACCGGCGCCGAAGACCCCGCCACCCTGTCCGGTGGCGAAGCCAGGCGCGCCGCCCTGGCCCGCACCCTGGCGCCGCGCCCCGATATCCTGCTGCTCGACGAACCGACCAACCATCTCGATCTGCCCGGCATCGAATGGCTGGAACGCGAATTGGCCGGCCTGCGCTCCGGCATCATCGTCATCAGTCACGACCGGCGGCTGCTGGAACGGCTGTCACGCACCACGATCTGGCTCGACCGCGGGATCACCCGCACGCTCGACCGCGGGTTCGCCGCCTTCGAGCCCTGGCGCGACGAGGTGCTGGCGCAGGAAGAAACCGACCGCCACAAGCTCGGCCGCAAGATCGCGATGGAGGAGGACTGGCTGCGCTACGGTGTCACCGCCCGGCGCAAGCGCAACCAGAAACGGCTCGCCGACCTGCACGGCTTGCGCGAACGCCGCCGCCAGCACCGCGCCGCCGCCGGCAAGGTGCGGATGGAGGCCGCCGGCGCCGATCTCTCCGGCCGCCTGGTCGCGGTCGCCGAGAATGTTTCGGTCTCCTATGGCGACCGCGCGATCGTGCGCGATTTCTCCACCCGCATCCTGCGCGGCGACCGGGTCGGCATCGTCGGCGCGAATGGCGCCGGCAAGACCACCCTGCTCAACCTGCTGACCGGCGCGCTGGCGCCCGATACCGGGGAGGTGCGGCTCGGCACCAACCTGGCGCAGGTCACCTTGGATCAGCGGCGCGAGACGCTCGATCCGACCGAGACCCTGCGCCAGGCGCTGACCGGCGGGGCGGGCGATACCGTCACGGTGGGCGGGCAGACCCGCCACGTGGCGAGCTACATGAAGGACTTCCTGTTCGCGCCCGAACAGACCAACACCCCGGTCGGCGTGCTGTCGGGCGGCGAGCGCGGCCGTCTCACCCTCGCACGCGCCTTCGCCCGACCGTCCAACCTGCTGGTGCTGGACGAGCCGACCAACGACCTCGATCTCGAAACGCTGGAATTGTTGCAGGAGCAACTGGCCGAGTATGCCGGCACGGTGCTGCTGGTCAGCCACGACCGCGATTTCCTGGACCGGGTGGTGACGTCGGTGATCGCGGCCGAGGGCGACGGGCGCTGGATCGAATACGCCGGCGGCTACACCGACATGCTGGCGCAGCGCGGCCCGGCCGCCGCCGCGCCCGCTGCGGCGCCGAAGCCCAGGTCCGCGCCGCCGCCGCGCCCGGCAACGACGGCGCGGCGGATGAGCTTCAAGGACCGGCATGCGTTGCAAACCCTGCCCACGCAGATCGAGGGATTGCACACCGAGATCGCCCGGCTCGGTTCGGTCCTGGCGGATGGCAGCCTGTACGCGCGCGACCCCGCCCGGTTCGCCGCCACCGCCGGGGCGCTGACGGCGGCGCAGGCAGCGCTCGCGGCAGCCGAGGAACAATGGCTCGAACTGGAGATCCAGCGCGAGGCGCTGGACGGCTGAGCCGAGCGTTTCCGGGTCGGGGGGACAGATGCATTGCGGCAGCGCCGTCGCTCGGACCGGAAAGTCGGCGCGGCCGGCGACTTCTTCACCTCGCCCGCCTTGCGGGAGAGGTCGCCGTGCGCAGCACGGCGGGTGAGGGCGGGAGGCACGGCGCGCCCTCACCCGGTTCGCTGCGCGAACCGACCTCTCCCGCCAGAGCGGGAGAGGTAACAGTCGGGGGTTCGAGGGACTGCCCTGTCACCCGGACCAACGGCTTGATTTTTGTCCGGCCCGCTCCCTATTTCGTGTCACCGGCAGGCGAGATCAGGCGCCGGGTCGCTACCAGCCAGGCCGCGGCGGCCGCCCGCCCGACTGCCGACACCCGATCACCGCGCGGTCCATGGATCCCCTCAGGCTGTTTCACCCTGCCGTCGCAGCCTGGTTCACCGGCAGCTTCGCCGCGCCCACCCCGGCGCAGGCTCAAGCCTGGGCGGCCATCCAGGCCGGCCGGCACACCCTGGTTGCCGCCCCCACCGGCTCCGGCAAGACCCTGGCCGCCTTCCTCGCGGCGATCGACGCGCTGGTCCGCCAGGGCATGGAGGGGCCGCTCGCCGACGCCACCCAGGTGCTCTACGTCTCGCCGCTGAAGGCGCTGTCCAACGACATCCAGCGCAACCTGGAAGCGCCGCTGGCCGGCATCCGGGCGGAGTTGCAGGCGCGCGGCCTGCCCGACGTGGAGATCCGCACCTGGGTGCGCACCGGCGACACCCCGCCGGCCGAGCGCAACCGCATGCGCCGCCGGCCGCCGCATATCCTCGTCACCACGCCGGAATCGCTCTACATCCTGCTTGGCTCCGCCTCCGGCCGTGCCATGCTGGCGACGACCCGCTCGGTGATCGTGGACGAGATCCACGCCGTCGCGCCGAGCAAGCGCGGCAGCCACCTCGCCCTGTCGCTCGAACGCCTCGCCGCGCTGTGCGGCGACCGGTTGCAGCGGATCGGGCTGTCGGCGACGCAGAACCCGATCGAGGCGGTCGCGCACTTCCTGGTCGGCGCCGGGGCGGACGGCGCGCCGGCGGCGGACGCGACGATCGTCGATGCCGGCCACCAGCGCCCGCGCGACCTCGTGCTGGAAGTGCCGGGCCAGCCGCTGGAAGCAGTGATGTCGGCCGAGGTCTGGGAACAGGTGTACGACCGGCTGGTGGCGCTGATCGCCGCGCACCGCACCACCCTCGTGTTCGTCAACACCCGCCGCATGGCCGAACGGGTGGCTCGGCAATTGTCCGATCGGCTCGGGCCGGAGGCGGTGACCGCGCACCATGGCAGCATGGCGAAGGAACAGCGGCTGACGGCGGAGCAGAGGCTCAAGTCCGGCGCGCTGCGGGCGCTGGTGGCGACGGCGTCGTTGGAACTCGGCATCGACATCGGCGATGTCGACCTGGTCTGTCAGATCGGCGCGCCGCGCTCGATCGCGAGCTTCCTGCAACGGGTCGGCCGCTCCGGCCACGCCATCGGCGGCACGCCGAAGGGACGGCTGTTCCCGCTCTCGCGCGACGAGCTGGGCGAATGCGTCACCCTGCTCGACAGCGTGCGCCGCGGCGAGCTCGATCTGCTGGCGATGCCGGACCAACCGCTCGATGTGCTGGCGCAGCAGATCGTGGCCGAGGTCGCGGCGCAGGACTGGCCGGAGGCGGCGCTGTTCGAACGCTTCCGCCGCGCCTGGCCGTATCGCACCCTCGATCGCGCCGACTTCACCGCCGTGCTGCGCATGCTGGCCGAGGGCTTCGCCACCAGCCGCGGCCGGCGCGGGACGCTGATCCATCACGACACGATCAACCACATGCTGCGCGGCCGGCGCGGCGCGCGGCTGACGGCGCTGACGTCCGGCGGCACCATCCCCGATACCGCCGACTACCAGGTCGTTCTGGAACCGGAAAGCCTCGTGATCGGCAGCGTCAACGAGGATTTCGCGGTCGAGAGCCTGGCCGGCGACGTGTTCCAGCTCGGCAACACCGGCTATCGCATCCGGCGCATCGAGCGCGGCATCGTGCGGGTGGAGGACGCGCACGGCCAGCCGCCCAGCATCCCGTTCTGGCTCGGCGAGGCGCCGGCACGCAGCGACGCCCTGTCGCACGCCCTCTCCCGCCTGCGCGCCGCGATCGCCGTGCGGCTGCGGGTCGATCCGACCGGCGCCGGCGTGCAGGACTGGCTTACCGGCGATCTCGGCATCGCCGCACCCGCCGCGGAACAACTGGTCGCGCATCTGGCGTCCGCCTTCGCCGCGCTCGGCTGCCTACCGACCCAGGACGTGCTGGTACTGGAACGGTTCTTCGACGAAGCGGGCGGCATGCAGCTCGTGATCCATTCCCCGTTCGGCAGCCGGATCAACCGCGCCTTCGGCCTTGCACTGCGCAAGCGCTTCTGCCGCAAGTTCAACTTCGAACTGCAGGCGGCGGCGACCGAGGACAACATCGTGCTGTCCTTGACCGCGACGCATAGTTTCGAGCTGGCCGAGGTCGCCCACTACCTGCGCGCCGCGACCGTCCGGCCGCTGCTCGTGCAGGCGCTGCTGGACGCGCCGATGTTCGCCACCCGCTGGCGCTGGGTCGCCGGCGTCGCGCTGGCGCTGCCGCGCTTCCGCGGCGGACGCAAGGTCGCGCCGCAGATCGCGCGCATGGAGGCGGAGGACCTGGTCGCCGCCGTGTTCCCCGACCAGCTCGCCTGCGCGGAAAACCTGGTGGGCGAGCGCGAAATCCCCGACCATCCGCTGACCCGGCAGACCATCTCCGACTGCCTGCATGAGGCGATGGACATCACGGGGCTGGAAACCTTGCTGGCGCGGCTGGAAGCCGGCGCGATCCGCGTGGTCGCCTGCGATCTGACCGAGCCCTCGCCACTCGCGCGCGAGGTGCTGTCGGCGCGGCCCTATGCGTTCCTGGACGGCGCACCGCTGGAGGAGCGGCGGACGCAAGCGGTGATGGGCCGACGCTGGCTGGCACCGGAGACCGCGGCGGAGCTGGGTCGGCTCGATCCCGACGCCATTGCCCGGGTGCGTGGCGAGGCCTGGCCCGACGCCGCCTCGGCCGAGGAACTGCACGACGCGCTGCTCTGGCTCGGCTGCCTCAGTGCGGAGGAAGTGCAGGCACAGCCCGAACTCGCACCCCGACTGGGGCGGCTGGCTGGCGGCGCTGGCGCAGGAAGGCCGGGTGGCGCAGGTGCAGACCCCGACGGTCACGCTCTGGGTCGCCGCCGAACGCCTGGGCCAGTTCCGCGCCGTCTGGCCGGGGGCGCCCGTGCAGCCCCCGATCGTGCTGCCGCCCGACGCGGCGCCGCGCGCGTGGTCGGCCGACGAGGCGCTGGTAGAAATCCTGCGCGGCCGGCTGGAAGGCCTCGGCCCCGTCACGCCGGCCGCGCTCGCCGCCCCGCTCGGGCTGGAGCCGGCGGGGATCGCCGCGGCGCTGGCGGCACTGGAAGTCGAGGGCTTCGCCCTGCGCGGGCGCTACACCGCCAGGACCAACGCCGAGGAATGGTGCGATCGCCGGCTGCTCGCCCGCATCCACCACTACACCGTCCGCCGCCTGCGCGCGGAGATCGAGCCGGTGGCGGCGCGCGACTTCCTCCGCTTCCTGTTCGCCTGGCAGCGGGTCACGCCGGAGGAACGCCAGGAAGGTCCGGACGCGGTTGCCGCCGCGGTCGCGCTGCTCGAAGGCTTCGAGGCGCCGGCGAACGCCTGGGAGACCGAGCTGCTGCCGGCACGGGTTGCCGACTACGAACCGGCGTGGCTGGACGATCATTGCCTGGCCGGGCGCATCGCCTGGGCCCGGCTGACGCCGTCCGGCGCCGCCGGCCGCGAGCGCGCCGCGAGCCCGGTGCGGTCAACGCCGATCGCCCTGCTGGCGCGCCGCCACGCGCCGCTCTGGACCCTGCTGGCGGGCAGCGCGGAGCCGGTGCGCCAGCCCGGACCATGGGGGCAGGCGGTGCGCGATGTGCTGCAGGCGCAGGGCGCCTCGTTCTTCGACGAGCTGGTGGAAGCGACCGGCCTGTTGCGCAGCCAGGCGGAGGACGCGCTCGGCGAACTGGTGGCGCTTGGGCTGGTGAACTCGGACAGTTTCGGCGGGCTGCGCGCGCTGCTGGTGCCCTCCGACCGGCGCAAGGCATCGGGCGGGACCGGGCGGCGCCGCCGCGCCCTGACGTTCGGCATGGAAGATGCCGGCCGCTGGACCCTGACGCGCCGCCCGCCGCCGCCGGCCGCGGGGATGCAGGCCGGGGCGCCCGCCGTGGAGCACGTGGCGCAGACCTTGCTGCGCCGCTACGGCGTCGTCTTCTGGCGCCTGCTCGCGCGCGAAGCCGCGTGGCTGCCGCCCTGGCGCGACCTCCTGCGCGTCTATCGCCGGCTGGAAGCGCGCGGGGAGATCCGCGGCGGACGGTTCGTCGCCGGGTTTTCCGGCGAGCAATACGCGCTGCCGGAAGCGGTGGGCCTGCTGCGCGAACAGCGCCGCCGCCCGCCCTCCGGCGCGTTCGTGTCGCTGTCGGCGGCCGATCCGCTCAACCTCGGTGGCATCCTGACGCCGGGGCCGAAAGTGCCGGCGCTGACCGGCAACCGGGTGCTGTTCCGCGACGGCCTGCCGATCGCCTGGCTTGCCGGCGGGGAGGTGCGGTTTGCCGGCGCGCCCGATGCGGCGACGCAATGGGAAGCCCGCAAGCATCTCCTGCGGTCCGCCGCACCGGCGCAGTTGGCCGACCTGGCCTGAACGTTGCGAATCTTGTCTGAACGGCCGCTCTCCGAGGGCCGGCTGATCGGGTCCGTGAAGCCGCGCTGCCGGACAGCAGGGAGCGGGCAGCGGGTCCGGTCGGAATCGTTGATCGGACAGGCAACCGCCGCATAGACTTTCCGGCATGGCCGGCTCCGGGCAAACGCGCGAGGATCACGCCGCAACGCCGAAGCCCGAACAGACGGCCGGCAGTTTCGGCGTCGCGCTCGTGCTGGCCGGGCTCGCGGGATGGGTGGACGCGATCGGCCTGACCCGGCTCGGCGGCACCTTCGTCTCGTTCATGAGCGGCAACACCACGAGCTTCGCCGCGGCGATTGTGCACGGCAACCGCACGGCGCTCGGCCTCGGCATCGTCATCGCGCTGTTCGTCGCCGGCGTTACGCTCGGCGAATGGCTGTGCCGGACGGCGCGGCACGACGGCAGGCGCCTCGTGCTTGCGGCGGAGACGTGTTGCTGGCGGGCGCCGCCTGGCTCGCCTGGCGCCAGGGCCCCGGCCTCGAGGTGCCGTGGTTGCTGGCGCTGGCGATGGGCACGCAGAACGCGTCGGTGCACCGGGCCGGCGGCATCGGCGTCAGCCTCACCTACGTAACCGGCACCCTGGTCCATGTCGGCGCGGCCCTGGCGCGAGCCCTTCGCGGCGCGGGCCTGGCCGCGGCGGGACCGTACGTGGCGCTCTGGGCGGCACTCGCCTGCGGGGCGACGCTGGGCGCCGAAGCGGCATCGCTTTCGCTATCGGCAGCCCTGGCCGCCGCGGCGGGTTGCGCGTGCGTGTTCGCGATCATCGGCTGACCCCTCCTGGACGGAAAAGCCTCAGAGCGAGAAAAGCGATCGAACTCGTGAAAGAACGCCCATCGTCATGTCTCGGGTTTTCCGGCGGTTCTGGCGGCCGACGGGCAGTCTTTCACAAACTCTCAGGCCTCGGCTTCCAGCTTCGCGCGCGCCGTCGCCAGCGCCGCCTCGGCGGTCGCGTCCAACGGCGGGATGCGCAGGTCGAGCCGGTCCAGCGCCTCGATCAGCGCCGAGCTCACGATCAGCCGGGCAAACCATTTGTTGTCCGCCGGCACCACGAACCACGGCGCCCAAGGGGCGGCAGTGGTCTCGATCGCCGCCTGGTAGGCCGCCTGGTAGGCGTCCCAGTGGTCGCGCTCGGCGAGGTCAGCGGTGCTGAACTTCCAGTGCTTGTCGGGCTCGTCCAGCCGGGCAAGGAAGCGGCGCTTCTGCTCCTCCCGCGAGAGGTGCAGGAAGAACTTCAGCACCACGGTGCCCTGGCGCGCCAGATAGCGCTCGAACCCGGCGATCGCGCGCAGCCGCTGGTCCCAGATCTTCTTGCCCACGAGCTCGTGCGGCAGACGCTGGCGGGCCAGGATTTCGGGGTGGACCCGCACCACCAGCACTTCCTCGTAATGACTGCGGTTGAAGATGCCGATCCGCCCACGTTCCGGCAGCGCGCGCACCGAGCGCCAGAGGAAGTCGTGCGCCAGCGACTCCGGCCCGGGAACCTTGAAGCTGGTGACCTGCACGCCGGCGGGATTCACGCCGGACATCACGTGCTTGATGGTGCCGTCCTTGCCGGCGGCATCGATCGCCTGGAACACGCACAGCACCGACCAGCGGTCCTGCGCCGCCAGCTTCTCCTGCAAGGCGGCGAGGCGATCGGTCCCGGCGGCGAGCAGGTGGTGCGCCTGCTGCGGGCTGATCAGATGTCCCGCGGTGTCGGCCGGATCACGATCCTTCAGCCGGAAGTCCTTGCCGCGGGTGACGCGGAAACGATCCAGCAGCTTGCGCACCTGCTTGCGCGGCAGTTCGAGCGTCTGGGCGACGTCCTCCAGGGCATCCATCTCCGGGGCATCCATCTCCGGGGCATCCATGTTTCGGAGTATGCATGCACGAGGCGCGAAAAGAAACCGGACGCCTGCGGGCGCTGCCGGCGCCGGACCGGCATCCTGGCAGGAAGTCTCATCCCGGCGGTCGGAACCGCACCGAGACCGGGCAATGGTCGGACAGGCGCTTCTCCCACGCCCGCCCGCGCTCGCGGAACACCAGCACGCGCAGGGTGTGCGGTTCCAGCCAGAAGCGCGCCGCGCCGCCGGCGATGATGTGGTCGATGAACCGCTCGCCCCCGAGGCACGGGCTGGCGTAGCCCGCGGTGGCGCGGACCAGCGGCGCGGCGGCGGCAAGCCGGGTCCACAGCCCGTCGGGACGGCCGCCGCGCGTGTCCATCCAGCGGTTGAAATCCCCCAGCACGACGAAGGCCTCGCCCGCCGCCGCCCTGGCGCGGATCCAGGCGGCGAGCGCGGGCACCTGGTGCGCCAGTTCCACGCACGCGGGGCGATCGCCGCGCAGCGAGGACCAATCGCAGCCCGCCTTGAGATGAACCGCCAGCACGCGCAGGTCGCCGCCCGGCAGGTGCAGGGTGATGTCGGCCCCGCTGCGCAGTCCGGAGTGGGGGGGCACGAGCGCCGTGTCGTCGGGATTGACGGTGAACGGAATGCCGCGCCGGACCACGAGCCCGACCTGCTGCACCACCTTGTCGTGGGTCATGCGGATCACGTAGCGATCGGGCGGGAAGACCTGGGCCGCCATGTGCGCCCCATCGACTTCCTGGATCGCGATCACATCGGCGTTCATCTCCGCCGCGTACCCGCGCAGTGCAGCGATGTCCGCCGGGCGCTTCGGCCGGACGTCGGCGGGCAGGGACGGGCTGCCGGCCGGCCGGTCGGTGAGCCATTCGAGGTTCCAGGTCGCGAATTTCAGGCGCGCCGCAACCGCATGCCGTGCCCCGCCCGCGACCAGCACCAACACCAACACCAGCAGGAGCGTGCGCGCCAGCACCTTCCCCGCCACCACAAGACGGTGGCGGGCTGCCGCTATCGGAGAATCCCGCAGGCAGCCAAGGTGCCGGCTCCTGCCGTAGTTCATTTGGTCAGCCTCGCCTGCTGTCAGCTTCGCCCGAACCTCCTGCCACCGCCATGGCCGCAGCCTGCGCGCCGGCGGTAAACAACCGATGATCGATTGGCCGCGTTGCCCGCGGACGCGGCGGCTTGTAGCGTCCACCGCGATGACCGCATCCCCGACCGACCTTCGGCCCGCGCCGTGCCTGCCCCGGCGTGCACCGTTCCGCTCGTTGCTCGTGCTTGTCCTGCTGGCGGCCACGGCCGACCCGGCAGCCGCCCGCGAACTGACCCTGGCAGTCCGCTCGCCGGCACGGCTGGCCGCAGTGCAAAAAACCTTTGTCGCCCCGTTCCAGGCCGCCACCGCGATCCCGGTGCTGGCGCAAAGCTGGCCGGGGGGAATGCCGGCGCTCACCACCGGGCTCGCCGGCAAGGATCCGGCCTGGGACCTCGTGGAGGTGGACGGCGTCGAACTGCTCGACGGCTGCGACAAGGGGCTGTTCGCAAAACTCGATCCGGACCAGATCGGCGGCACGGCGCATTACTTGCCGATGGCCGTCTCCCCCTGCGGCATCGGCGCGACCGTGGCGAGCACCGTACTCGCCTGGGACCGCGACAAATTCCCCGGCACGCCGGACTGGGCGGAATTCTGGGACGAGGCGAAATACCCCGGCAAGCGCGGCCTGCGCCAGGGCGTGCGCGGCAACCTGGAAATTGCGCTGATGGCGGACGGGGTGGCGCCGGGCGACGTGTACAAGGTGCTCTCCACCCCGGCCGGCGTGGACCGTGCGTTCCGCAAGCTCGACCAGTTGCGCCCCTATATCGTGTGGTGGAAGACGCCGGCCGAGGCCGCGCAGATCCTCGCCTCCGGCGGGGTGCTGATGACCAGCGCGCCGTCGGCGGCGATCAGCCTCGCCGCGCGCAGCACGCACCGCAATTTCGGCCTCGGCTGGTCCGAGAGCCTGTATGACGTGCTGAGTTGGGCAGTGGCGAAGACCAGCCCGAACCAGGCGGCGGCGCTGCAATTCCTCTATTTCGTCGGCACGCCCGCGATCGAGGGCCAGCTCGCCGACCGCTTCGCCGAGGGCGGGCTTGCGGTCGGCGCCAACGACGACCTGCCGCCGGCCATCGCCGCTGCCTCCCCCACCATGCCGGCCAACCTCAAGGGCGCGCTCAGGATCGACGACGCATTCTGGCGCGCCAACCTGGCAAAGCTGCGGCAACGGTTCGATGCCTGGCTCGCACACTGAACGGGAGCCTCCCTTGCCCCTCGCGAGGGCCTGGGCCGCGCGCACCGGCACGGCAGCATGAAGCCAGCTCCGCCCGCCGAACTTGCCCCCGCCGCCCTGACGACGCAGGCAAGCGCCGACGGGACCGTTCTCGCCTTCTCCGGCCGGCTGGATGCCACCGGCGCGGCGCGGCTCTGGCGCCCGGCTGTGCGGGCCGCCCGCGCCGCCGGTGCCGGCCCGCTCGGGTTCGATCTGCATGCGTTGAGCGGAATCGACATGCTCGGCGCCACCCTGCTCGCTGCGGCCGAGGCCGCGCACGGCAGCCCCGCCGCGATCACCGGCGCCGATGCGAAAACCAGCACTTTGCTCGCCCGCGCCCGCGCCGCCGGCACGCCGCCCAAGGCGCCGCCGCGGGCGCCGCGCATCATCACCGCGCGGCAGATGCTCGCCGCCGGCACTGCCGTCGTCACCGGCGCACTGGCCTTCCTGGGCGAAGCCGTGATCGCCGTCGTCCGCCTGCCCGCCCGGCGGCGGATGTTCCGCCTGCACGACGTGCTGCGCGAGGCCGACCAGGCCGGCTTCCGCGCCCTGCCGCTGGTGCTGATGCTCGGCTACCTGATCGGACTGATCCTGGCCTTCCAGTCCTCGATCCCGATGCGCCAGTTCGGCGCCGACCTGTTCGTCGCCAATCTCGTCTCCATCAGCCTGCTGCGCGAACTGGGTCCGCTGCTTGCCGCGGTGATTCTGGCGGGGCGCACCGGTTCCGCCTTCGCTGCCGAGATCGGCACGATGAAAGTGAACCAGGAAATCGACGCGCTGGTGGTGATGGGGATCGACCCGATGACCCTGCTCGTGCTGCCGCGCATGCTCGCGGCCCTGCTGGTGATGCCGGTGCTGACCTTGCTGCTCGATTTTGCCGGACTGCTGGGTATGACCACGGTGATGGCCGGATTCGGCTACTCCCTGCCGGCGATCCAGGCGCAGGTGCAGTCCGCCGCCACTGTGCACGACCTCGCGGGGGGGTTGGCGAAGGCGGCGGTGTTCGGCGCCGCAGTGGCGGCGATCGGCTGCCGTTCCGGGCTCGGCACCGGAATCGGGCCGCGCGCGGTCGGCTTCGCCGCCACCGCCGCGGTGGTGGGCGGCATCGTCGCCACCATCGTGATCGACGGGCTGTTCGCCGTGATGTTCTACCGGTTGGGACTGTGACCGAGGCCCCGCCGTTGCTGCAAGCGACCGGTCTGGCGCAGCGCTTCGGCACGCGCACCATCTACCGCGACGTCTCCTTCAGCGTCGCCGCCGGCGAAGTGTTCGCCATCCTGGGCGGCTCCGGCTCCGGCAAATCGACCGTGCTGCGCCAGGCAGTCGGGCTGCTCGCCCCCACCGCCGGCAGCATCGCGATCGCCGGCCACATGATCACCGGCCGCACGGGCCTGGAGGGGCGGCGCGCGGCGCGGCGGCTGATCGGGGTCATGTTCCAGTCGGGCGCGCTGTTCGGCTCGCTCTCTCTGCTCGGCAACGTCACCCTGCCGCTCGAGATCTTCACCGACCTGCCGGCGGAGGCGCGCGAAGCCGTGGCGCGGGTGAAGCTCGGCCAGGTGGGGCTTGCCGATGCGGTGGCGCTGTTTCCGGCCGAGATTTCGGGCGGCATGGCCAAGCGGGCGGCGATCGCACGAGCGATGGCGCTCGACCCGCCGCTGCTGTTTCTCGACGAACCGTCCGCCGGTCTCGATCCGATCACTTCGGCCGAACTCGACCGGCTGATCCTCGACCTGCGCGACGACCTCGGCGCCACCTTCGTCGTGGTGACGCACGAGCTCCCCTCGATCATGGCGATCGCCGATCGTTGCCTGATGCTCGATCGCAACGCCTACCCCGACGCAGGCGGGGTGATCGCGACCGGCGATCCGCGCGTGCTGGCGGCGGAGAGCACGCACCCGGTGGTGCGCGCGTTCTTCCGCCGCACCTTGTTGCCGGCGACGGCGGGAGAGCCATAATGGACGGAAGCGGCGTCTTCCTGCGCGTCGGCGCGCTGATCGTACTCGGTCTCGGGCTGCTGCTCGGGATCGTCTGGTTCCTGGGCGGCCAGCGCTTCAGCCACGGCGACCTGTTCGAGAGCTATTTCCAGGAATCGGTGCAGGGGCTGGAGGTGGGCGCGCAGGTGAAATATCGCGGCGTCACCGTGGGCCGGGTGACGGCGGTCGGGCTGGTCAGCGCCGAATACGGGCGCTCGGCGACCGATATCGACAGCAGCGCCTATCGTCAGGTGTTCGTGCGCTACCTGGTCGATGTCGCGAAGATCGGGCCGATGCCGAAGCTTTCGACGGCGATCCGTCTCGGGCTCCGGGCGCGCATCGTCTCGCAGGTGTTAACCGGCGTCGGCTTCATCGAGCTCGATTTTTCCAATCCTATTCTATACCCGGCGGTGGCGCCGCCCTGGCAGCCGCGGGCGGAGTACATCCCCTCGATCCCGAGCACCTTCACCCAGGTGCAGGACGCGGCGCAGGCGCTGCTCGCGAAACTCGACAAGATCGATCTCGACCGGCTGTCGCGCTCGTTGCAAGGCCTGATCGATGCCCTGAACGACGACCTCACCACCGGCGATGTCCACAAGACCCTGGGCGACGCGCAGGCGTTGCTGGTGACGACCCGCAGCGCCGTGCAGAAGGCCGACCTGCCCGGGCTTTCGGCCGAGTTGGGGCACACCGCAGTGGCGCTGCGCGCGGTGGCGACGAACCCCGCGCTGGCCCGGACGCTCACCAACAGCGCCGCGGCGAGCGGGCGGCTGGTCAGCCTCACGCGGCAGATGAGCACGCTGGTCGTGAACCTCCAGACCGCGGTCGAGACCGGTACCGCGAGCGCACGCACGCTCGATGCGCGGCTGGCGCCGATCCTGCGCGACCTCCGTGGGACGGCGGCCAATCTGCGCGCCACCACCGACAGCCTGCGGCAATATCCGGCGCAACTGCTGACCGGGCCGCCGCCACCCGAGCGCAGCCTGGCACGCTGAGGTGACTGCCAGTCGAGGAAGCAAGGCCAGGGGGCGCTGCCCCCTGGACCCCCGCCAAGGGCTCGCCCTTGGAACCCTTCCGTTTTGGTTCTGTGCCGTTGGGGGGTGTCGGGGCTGGGCGGGCGGCGGAGTGGCGTCGGCGGCGGGAGGCCAGGCGCCGTTGCGCCTGGCCTCCCGCCGCCGACGCCACTCCGCCGCCCGCCCAGCCCCGACACCCCCCAACGGCACAGAACCAAGTCAAAGGGGTCCAGGGGACGAGTTCCCTGGCGGGGTCCAGGGGCAGCGCCCCTGGCCTTGCTTCCTCAATCGCGCGCGGCAACCCGAGCCGAGCCCGGCAGCGTGACGTTCGTCACCGATTTTGCCGACCAGGCCGTGGTGCTGCCGCTGGTGCTTGTGCTGGCGCTCGTGCTTGCCGCGCTGGGTTGGCGCCGCGGTGCGGCGGCCTGGCTGCTGGCGACAGGGGGAACCCTGGCCGCGATGCTGGTGCTGAAGCTGTTCACCATCGCCTGCGGGCCGCCTTTGCTGCGCAGTCCGAGCGGGCACACCGCGGCGGCCGGCGTCGTCTGCGGCGGGATCGCCGGTACTCGCGGGATTGGGCGCACCGGCTGTGGGCTTGGTGGCCGCGGTAGGGGCGCTGGTGATCGGCCTGACCCGGATTGCCCTGGGGATGCACTCCTGGGTGGAGGTGATGGCGGGCGGGGTGATCGGTGTGGCGGGAGCGCTTGTGCTGGCGCGCGTGGCGGGACGGCGGCCGGACGGGCTGCGTCTGCGCTGGGTCGTGGCGGGCGCCGTGGTCGTGGTGGCGTCGCTGCACGGGCTGCGGCTGCCGGCCGAGGCGCATATTCGCGTGGCGTCGTTCGATACCGCGCGATGGATGGGGCTGTGCCGGGGGGCGCGCCGGTAGGATGGCCCCGCCCCGTCTCCCGGCGCGGGAGACGGGGCGGGACGCGGGATCAGTCGCCGACGGCGCGCAGCAGCGGGCGGCGGCCGACGATCAGGTCTTCGTAGACGTCGAGGTAGTCTTCCGCCATGCGCTGCGCGGTGAAGCGGCGATCGAAGGTGGCGCGCACGGCCCGGCGGTCGAGTTTGTCGATGCTGCCGACCGCGGCGATGGCGGCGGCCTCGTCCGGGACGATGAAGCCGGTCACGCCATGGTCGATCACTTCCGGCACCGAGCCGCGGTTGAACGCGATCACCGGCGTGCCGCAGGCCATCGATTCGATCATCACGAGGCCGAACGGTTCCGGCCAGTCGATCGGGAACAACAACGCGTGTGCGCCGGAGAGGAAGGCGGGCTTCTGCGTGTCGTTGATCTCGCCGATGAATTCCACGTGCGGGCTGGCCGCGATCAGCGGCGCGATTTCCTGTTCGTAGTAGGCGCGGTCGGCGTTATCGACCTTGGCGGCCATCTTCAGCTTCACACCGGCGGCGGCGGCGATGCGGATCGCCTTGTCGGCGCCCTTCTCCGGCGAGATGCGGCCGAGGAAGGCGAAGTAGCGCTGCGCCACCGGTTGCGGCGTCAGCAGCCGCGCCGGCATGCCGTGCAGCACCGTGCGCACCCAGTTCAGGTCGGGGATCGGCCGGCGCTGATGGTCGGAGATGGAGACGAACGGCGCATCGGGGAACGTCTCGTAGACCTCCTTGAACTCCGGCAGGTCGAGCCTGCCGTGCAGGGTGGTCACGAACGGCGTCGGCTGGCGGGAGAACAGCGACAGCGGGAAGTAGTCGGTATGGAAGTGCAGCACGTCGAACTCGCCGGCCCGGCGATAGACGAGTTCCATCATCCGCATGTAGTAGGCGATCCAGTCCTTGACGGCGGGATCGAGCCGGATCGCCTGGTCGCGCATCGGCGCCAGGGTCGCGGAGGTGACGGAATCGCCACTGGCGAACAGGGTCACGTCGTGCCCCATGGCCACCAGCTCTTCGGTGAGCGAATAGACGACCCGTTCGGTGCCGCCGTAGAGCTTGGGCGGCACCGCCTCGAACAGCGGCGCAATCTGAGCGATACGCATAGACGGGGACCCCTTATTACTTGGCACGGCACGGCGGATACTGCCGGATATTCGGCCGCGACTTTGCCCGCGCCGCCACTTGTCACCGATCCGATATAGAAATCGAATGTGGCGAGAATCCGGCACCTTTGCCTCACGATTGCTTGGATTGCCCTCCAGATACGCGGCGTCGTCCCCTTGCCGGTTGGAAGGCGCCTATCCCGATGGGTTCAGTCCACAAGTTCACCCCCCCCGCCCCGCCCGACGCCGCACTTGGCGCGCTGCGGTCGCGCCCGCTCGGTTTCCTGGCGCACTACGCCCGCCGCCATGCGCTCGGCCATGCCATCATCTTCGCCTCCGTGCTGGCCGCCGTGGGCGCCAGCGTCTCCACCCAATACGGGCTCAAGCACCTGATCGACGTGGTGGCGGCGGGCCCCGACGCCGGCGGCAACGTGTGGGGTGCGTTCCTGATCCTGGTCGGCTTCATCGCGGCCGATAACCTGTTGTGGCGGGTCGGTGGCTTCACCGCGGCCAGGAGCTTCGTCGCCGTCACCGGCGACATCCGCCGCGACCTGTTCGCCCATCTGTCCGGTCATTCCCCGGCCTGGTTCGCCGACCGGCTGCCGGGCACCCTGGCCGGGCGCATCTCGGCCACCGCGGCGGCGGCCTTCACCGTGTCCAACACCGGCGCGTGGAACGTGCTGCCGCCGATCATCGCGGTGCTGTTCTCGATCGCCTTCATCGGCTCGGTGAACCCGGGATTGGCGGCGGTGCTGGTGGCCCTCGCGCTCGGCCTCGGCGCGCTCATCTACCGCCTCGCCCGCGGCGGTACGCCGCTGCACCGGGCTTATGCGGCGCGCGCCGCCGGGGTGGACGGCGAACTCGTCGATATCGTCGGCAACATGAACGTGGTCCGCGCGTTCGGCGCCACCCTGCGCGAACGCCGCCGCCTCGGCGCGCGCATCGACGAGGAGATGGACGCCCGCCGCGCCAGCCTGTTCTACCTGGAGCGGCTGCGGCTGCTGCACGCCGTGCTGACCGCCGTGCTGACCGCCGGCGTGGTCGCCTACGGGATCGTGATGTGGCAGCACCACGAGGCGACCGTGGGCGACATCGTGCTGCTCACCACCCTCGCCATGACCATCCTGAGCGCAACGCGTGATCTCGCGGTGGCGCTGGTGGCCCTGACGCAGGACGTGGCGCGGCTGGAAGAAGCGATCGGCGCCGTGCTGACCCCGCACGACCTGCCGGACCGGGTCGGCGCGAAGCCGATCGTACCGGGCGAGGGCGCGGTCGCGTTCGAGGACGTGCGTTTCTCCTACCCCGGCCGCGGGGCCGTGCTGCGCGGCTTCGACCTCACCATCCGCCCCGGCGAGCGGGTTGGGCTGGTCGGTACCTCGGGCGCCGGCAAATCGACCGTGCTCGCGCTGCTGCAGCGCTTCCACGACGTCGACGGCGGCCGCATCCTGTTCGATGGGCAGGACATCCGCACCGTGACGCAGGACAGCCTGCGCCAGTCGATGGCGGTGGTGCCGCAGGACATCAGCCTGTTCCACCGCACCGTGCTGGAGAACATCCGCTACGCCCGGCCCGATGCCACAAGCGAACAGGTGCTCGCCGCCTGCACCTCCGCCCACTGCCGCGACTTCATCGAGGCGCTGCCGGAAGGGTTCGACACCGTCGTGGGCGATCGCGGCGTGAAGCTGTCCGGCGGGCAGCGCCAGCGGCTCGCGATCGCACGCGCGCTGCTGAAGGACGCGCCGATCCTGCTGCTCGACGAGGCGACCAGCGCGCTCGATTCGGAAAGCGAACACGCGATCCAGGCGGCGCTCGAGAAGCTGATGCGCGGGCGCACCGTCGTCGCCATCGCTCACCGGCTGTCCACCCTGGCGCATTTCGACCGCATCATCGTGATGGACGGCGGGCGCATCATCGAGGAAGGCGCGCCGGAGGCCCTGGCCCAGCGCCCCGGCGCCTATCGCGAGTTGCTGCGCAAGCAGCAGATGGACCCGATCCCGGCCGCGGCCTGATCCGCCCCGGCGGCGGCCGCCCGCCATGTCGCGCCTGGTCGTCGTCTCCAACCGGGTGGCGCCGATCACCGAGGGCGAGCCCGCTGCCGGCGGGCTCGCCGTCGGCGTGCTCGACGCGCTG
The DNA here is from genome assembly GCA_963832525.1 of uncultured Pseudomonadota bacterium. Taxonomy (GTDB): domain Bacteria; phylum Pseudomonadota; class Alphaproteobacteria; order Acetobacterales; family Acetobacteraceae; genus JAJZVS01. The sequence continues at coordinate 1,080,991 of CAWHUC010000004.1, read as the reverse complement.
CGTGCCGAGGGCGGCGTCTGGTTCGGCTGGAGCGGGCAGGTCTCCAACGACGCCGAGACCCTGCCCAATCCCGGCCGCGACGTCGGCCGGATCACCCTGCGCACCATCGATCTGTCGCGGCGCGACTACGACGAGTTCTACCGCGGCTTCGCCAACGGCACGCTCTGGCCGGTGCTGCACTACCAGATGGGCCTGGCGCGGTTCGACTGGGGGGAGTTCGCCGGCTATCGGCGGGTGAACGCGCTGTTCGCCTGCTCGCTCCATGCGGTGCTGCGGCCGGACGACCTGATCTGGGCACACGACTACCACCTGCTGGGCCTCGCCGAGGCGTTGCGGGAGGCCGGGGTCGGCAACCGCATGGGGCTTTTCCTGCACACGCCCTTCCCCGAACCCGGCGTGTTGATGACCGTGCCGGCCCATGCCGAGGTCGTGCGTGCCATGGCCGCCTACGACGTGATCGGCTTCCAGACCGAGCCGGACCGCACCGCCTTCACCGACTATATCCTCCGCCAGGCCGGCGGCGAGGCCCTGCCCGGCAACCGGCTGCGTGCCTTCGGCCGCGTCTTCGCCACCGGCGTCTATCCGATCGGCGTGCACGTGGACGAGGTGCGCGCCGAGGCCGAGCTGCCCGCCAACCGTCGCCAGGCGTTGCGCCTGCGCACCAACCTGCACGGCCGCAGCCTGATCTTGAGCGTCGATCGGCTGGACTACGCCAAGGGCCTGCGCCAGCGCTTCGTCGCCTTCGAGCGCTTCCTGGCCGACACCCCCGCCGCGCACGGCCAGGTGATCTTCATGCAGATCGCGCCCCCGTCGCGGTCCGACATCCAGACCTACCGCGAAATCCGCCACGAGCTGGAAGCCGAGGCCGGGCGCATCAACGGCCGCTTCGCCGATGTGGACTGGGAGCCGCTGCGCTACCTCAACCGCAGCTTTCCCCGCGCGGCGCTGATGCCGCTGTACGCCGAAGCCCGGGTCGGGCTCGTCACCCCGCTGCGCGACGGGATGAACCTGGTGGCGAAGGAATACGTCGCCGCGCAGGACCCGGAGGACCCCGGGGTGCTGGTGCTGTCGCAATTCGCCGGCGCGGCGCGTGAGCTGACCGCCGCGCTGATCGTGAACCCGTATGACGAGGCCGGCATCGCCGGCGCCCTCGACCAGGCGCTGGCCATGAGCATCGAGGAACGCCGCGGCCGCCACGCAGCCATGCTGGACGTGCTGCGCGCGAACAGCCTGGATGCCTGGCGCGACCGCTTCATCGCCGACCTGCGCGCGGCGACCGGCTGAGCCGGGGCGCAGATCGGCCCATGACCGGAGCAATCGGGCGAGACGGAAAATCGGCGCGGGCGGCGGTCTCTTTCACCTCTCCCGCGCTGCGGGAGAGGTTGGTTCGCGGAGCGAACCGGGTGAGGGCGCGGTGCCTCATGCCCTCACCCGCCGTGCTGCGCACGGCGACCTCTCCCGCCAGAGCGGGAGAGGTGGAACTCTTGCCCTGCGGTCGTGACGTGCGGGGGCAGACAGCCGCAGCGGCCTCCCCTATGGTGGTGAAAACGTTCAGGAGGATACGGTCGTGGCCCTGGCCATCCAACCGCTGCAGCCCGATTTCGCGGGCGAAGTGTCCGGCGTCGATCTGACCCGCCCGTTGTCTGCGGACGCGGTGGCCGCCATCGAGGCGGGCATGGACCGCTACGCCGTCCTGGTGTTCCACGACCAGCACCTGACCGACGAGCAGCAGATGGCGTTCACCCGCAATTTCGGCGCGATCGAGAACGCGCGCGGCGGCAACGTCACCAGGCCCGGGGAGCATCGCCTGCCGCAGGGCATGAACGACGTGTCCAACCTCGGCCAGGACAACCGCCCGCTTGCACGCGACGACCGCCGGCGGCTGTTCAACCTCGGCAACCAGCTCTGGCACTCCGACAGTTCGTTCCGGGCCGTGCCGGCGAAATATTCGATCCTGTCCTGCCGGCTGCCGGCCAATCGCGGCGGCAACACCGAGTTTGCCGACATGCGCGCCGCGTACGACGCGCTCGACGCCGCCACCAGGGCCGAAGTCGAAGGCCTGATCTGCGAACATTCTCTGATCTACTCGCGCGGCACGCTCGGTTTCACCGAGCTCACCGAGGAGGAGAAGGCGATGTTCCGCCCGGTGCGGCAGTCCTTGGTGCGGACGCATCCGGTGAGCGGGCGGAAGTCGCTCTACCTCGCGTCCCACATCGGCACGATTATCGGCTGGCCGCGGCCGGAGGCGATGGCCTTCATCCGCGACCTGACGGAGCACGCCACCCAGCCGGCGTTCGTCACCGTGCACCGCTGGCGGCAGTGGGACCTCGTGATGTGGGACAACCGCCAGACCATGCACCGGGTGCGCCGGTTCGACGACCGCGAGCCGCGCGACATGCGCCGCACCACGGTCGCCGGCGACGCACCGACCGCGGAACAGGTCGCGGCCTGATCGGCGGCGTGCCGGCCGTGCTCAGCGAGGCCCCTCGCGCGCCTCGGGTCCGGCCTGCGCCTGCCGCATGGATTGACTGCTGGCCGACTCATGATAACGCTGCTTATGATAACCGTTCGTCCCGGAGAGCAGCCAAAACCGTGCCCGACTCTCGTCGAGACCTGCTGTTCGTGCTGCACGACGTCGCCCGCCTGCTGCGGGTCGACGCCGATAAGCGTGCCCGGACCCAGGGCATGACCCGGGCGCAATGGGCGATCCTGATCTGGCTCGAACGCCAGCCGGGTCTGTCGCAGAAAGAACTCGCCGAACTGCTGGAAGTGGAGCCGATCAGCGTCGCCCGGCTGATCGACCGGCTGGAGGCGCGCGGCATGGTGGAGCGCCGCGCCGATCCGCGCGACCGCCGCATCTGGCGCCTGCACCTGCTCTCCCCCGCCGCCGCCGTGCTGCGCGAGATCGACGTTCAGCGGGCGGACATCACCCGCATGCTCGCCGCCGGGCTGGACCCGGCCACCCTGCAAACCATGACGGATGCCCTCGTGACCATGAAAGCCAACCTGATGGCTGCGCGTCGCGCCGAACCCGACCCGCCCGCGGACGAGATCGGCGCAACGCCCGCCGGCGCAGAAACGGAGACGGTGTGATGTCGCAGTCTGCCGCAGCACCCGCCCCCCGCGACGTCGGCGCGGACGTCGCCGGACGCCCGTCGCGGATGCGCGTGAGCCGCCACGCGCTCGGCCCGATGCTGATGATCGCCGGCATCGTCGTCGTCGCTGCCGGCGCGCTGGTGTTCTGGTTGCAGGGCGGGCGCTACGTCTCGATCGACGACGCCTACGTGCACGCGGCGAAGGAGGCGCTGTCCACCGATGTCTCCGGCATCGTGCAGGATGTGCCGGTGAAGGACGGGCAGTACGTCGCCAAGGGCCAGGTTCTGGTGCGGCTGATCCCGAGCCACTTCAAGGTGGCGATCGCCGAGGCCCGCGCGAACCTGGCCGAGACCGAGCTCACGCTGCGCGCGATGCGGCGGGACTACGCACGGATGGTGCGCGACGCCGATGCGAAGGCGGCACAGGTCCGCTCCGACCAGGCGAATTTCGACCGCTACGCCAAGCTGGTGAAAAGCGGCGGCATCACCCGCGCCGAATACGACGACGCCAGGTTCAAGCTCGCCTCCGACCAGCAGGCCGTCGCGGCGGCGCGGCTGCAGGCGGAAGTGCAGATGGCGAAGCTGGGCGGCTCGCTCACCTCGCCGATCAGCAGCCTGCCGGACTACCAGGCGGCAGCGGCGAAGCTCGACCAGGCGGAACTCGACTACGGCGACAGCATCATCCGCGCGCCCTTCCCCGGCGTGGTGACCAACGTCGACAGCACCCAGCCGGGCATGTACCTGCGCGCCGCCACCGCGGCCTTCGGTCTCGTGTCCACCGAGCATGTCTGGGTCGAGGCCGATCCGAAGGAGACCGAGCTGACCTGGGTGAAGGCGGGCGATCCGGTCACCGTCAGCGTCGATACCTACCCGGGCCGGGTCTGGAAGGGCGTGGTGGAGAGCATCGCGCCCAACTCGGGTTCGGAGTTCTCGATCCTGCCGGCGCAGAACACCTCGGGCAACTGGGTGAAGGTGGTGCAGCGCATCCCGGTGCGCATCCGGGTCGATCGCAAGCCGGGCGACCCGCCGTTGCGCGCCGGCATGAGCGTGGAGGCGGATATCGACACCGGCCACGTCCGCCACCTCTCCGACCTGTTCTGATCGTGTGACGGACGCCGCGGCGACGGAACGGGTTCCGTACCGCGGCATCATCACCGCCTGCGCCATGGGCGCAACCTTGATGCAGGCGCTGGATCAGACCATCGCCAACGTGGCGCTGCCCTATATGCAGGGCAGCCTGTCGGCGAGTTTCGACGAGATCACCTGGGTTCTCACGTCCTACATCACCGCCGCGGCGATCATGACCGCGCCGGTGGGATGGATGGCGCAGCGCTACGGGCGCAAGCGCCTGTTCATCGCCTGCCTGATCGGCTTCACCATCACCTCCATGCTGTGCGGGGCGGCGCAGTCGCTGGCGCAGATGGTGGCGTTCCGGCTGCTGCAGGGGATGTGCGGGGCGGCGCTGGTGCCGCTGTCGCAGGCGACCATGCTGGACATCTACCCGCCCGAGCAGCGCGGCAGCGCGATGGCGCTGTGGGGTGTCGGCGTGATGATCGGGCCGATCCTGGGGCCGACCCTGGGCGGGTATCTGACCGAGATCTACAACTGGCGCTGGGTGTTCTACATCAACCTGCCGTTCGGCATCCTGGCGAGCCTGGGGCTGCTGTTCTGCATGCCGCGCGGGCGCGGGCAGGATACGTTGCGCTTCCACTGGGTGGGCTTCGGCGCGCTCGCGCTCGGCATCGGCGCGTTGCAGATGATGCTGGACCGCGGCCAGGACCGGGACTGGTTCAGCTCCGGCGAGATCGTGACGGAGGCGGTGCTGGCGGGCCTCGGGGTCTATCTGTTCCTGGTGCACCTCGCTTCCTCGCGGCGGCCGTTCATCCGGCCCGACCTGTTCCGTGACGTGAATTTTTCCGCCTCGCTCGCGATGATGTTCGCGATGGGGACCATCCTGGTGTCCACCTCGGCGCTGATGGCGCCGTGGCTGCAAGGACTGGGCAACTATCCGGTGGACACGGCGGGGCTGGTGATGGCACCGCGCGGCATCGGCACGATGGCGGCGATGATGATCTCCGGCCGGCTCGCGTCGCGGACCGATCCGCGCAAGCTGATGGCGCTCGGCGTGCTGCTGCTGTGCTGGTCGTTCTGGGAAATGACCGGCTGGACGCCCGACGTGTCGGAGCAGCGGCTGATCCTGACGATCGTGGTGCAGGGGGTCGGGCTCGGGTTCGTGTTCATTCCGTTGCAGGTGCTGGCCTTCGCGACCCTGGCGCCGGAGTTGCGCACCGACGGCGCGTCCCTGTTCGCGCTGTTCCGCAACATCGGCGCGGCGATCGGCGTGTCCATCACCTCCACCCTGCTCGCGCGCGAAACCCAAGGGCTGCATGCGATCATCGGGGCGAACGTGACGCCGTTCAACCGGGCGCTGGGGATGGGGGCGGCGCACGCGCTGCTCGATCCGGCGACCGCGAGCGGGGCGGTGCTGCTGGACGGGATGATCGACCGGCAGGCGCAGATCATCGCCTATGTCGATACCTACCGGTTGATGATCTTCACCACCCTGCCGGCATTGCTGCTGTTGCTGCTGATGCGCCGGCCGCGCGCGACGGCACCGGCGCCGGAGGGGCACGCGGCGCTGGACTGACCCGCGGCCGGATGCGGGCGGCGCCCGTGACCGTGCCCCCTGGGTGTTCCGGCGGCGATGTTCTACCAACGCCGGCCATGCCCGCTGTCTCCGCCCCCGTCGTGTTGCAGGTCCTGCCCTCGCTGGTCACCGGCGGGGTGGAGCGCGGCACGGTCGAGATCACCGCGGCGCTGGCGGCGGCGGGCTGGACCGCGCTGGTGGCCTCGGCCGGCGGGCGGCTGGTGGGCGCGGTAGAGCACGCCGGCGGGCGACACATCACCCTGCCGCTGGATACGAAGAACCCGGTCGCGATCTGGCGCAACGCCGGGCGGCTGGCGCGGCTGATCCGTGCGGAAGGGGTGAGCCTGGTGCACGCGCGGTCGCGCGCGCCGGCGTGGTCCGCCTGGCTTGCCGCGCGGCGCACCGGGGCGCGGTTCGTGACCACCTACCACGGTGCGTATGGGGAGGATCTGCCGCTCAAGCGCCACTACAACGCGGTGATGGCGCGCGGGGAAGTGGTAATCGCCGCCAGTGCCTACATCGCCGGGCTGGTTGCCGCGCGGCACGGGGTCGATCCGCGGCGCATCCGGGTGATCCCGCGCGGGATCGATCCTTCCGCGTTCGATCCAGCTTCGGTGTCGGGCGCGCGGCTGGCGCGGCTGGCCTTGGCGTGGGAGCTGCCGGACCATGCGCCGGTGGTGATGCTGCCCGGGCGGCTGACGGGGTGGAAGGGCCAGGCGGTACTGATCGCGGCGCTGGCGCTGCTGGCGCGGACGGATGCGGTGGGGGTGCTCGTGGGCTCCGACCAGGGGCGCGCCGGCTACTCGACGGGGCTGCGGCGGCAGGCGGAGGCGCTGGGAGTGGCGGGGCGGCTGCGCCTGGTGGGCGAGTGCACCGATATGCCGGCGGCGCTGCTGCTGGCGGATGTGGTGGTGCACGCCTCGACGGCGCCGGAGGCGTTCGGGCGGGTGGTGATCGAGGCGCAGGCGATGGGCCGGCCGGTGATCGCGGCCGATCTGGGCGGGCCGGTGGAGACGGTGGCGGCGGGGGTGACGGGGTGGCTTGTGACGCCGGGCGATCCGGCGGCGCTGGCGGCGGCGATCGATACGGTGCTGGGGCTGCCGGGGGAGACGCTCGCGGCGGTGGGGGCGGCGGCGCGGGCGGCGGTGCTGGGGCGGTGCACGACCGCGGCGATGCAGGCGGCGACGTTGGGGGTTTATCGGGAGGTGCTGGGGGTGTGACGCCCGCACGCCCCATCGGGGATTTGTCGGCGGGTACTGATGGTGAACGTACGTGTCGGTATCTGATCCTGCAGGAGCCTGGCCATGCCGAAAGAGGCGGTCTTCACGATGAAGCTGGAACCGGAGCTGCGGGAGGCGTTCATGGCCGAGGCCGAGGCAGCGCACCGCCCGGCCTCGCAGGTGGTCCGGGAGTTGATGCGCGACTTCAGCCAGCGCTGGCGCGACGAACGCGGATACGACGGCTTCCTGCGGCGGAAAGTGGAGCTGGCACGGGCGCAGAAGGACGCCGGGCCGCACGCCTCCGCTGCGGAGGTCGAGGCTGCCGCCCGGCGGGCGGCGTTGCTGCGCGAGGCCGATCGGGCAGAGGCGTGAGGGTTCGCTGGATCGCGGCGGCGCGGATGGAGCAGATGTTCAGCGATGCCGCGACGCGCTTGGCCACGTACCCGCGGCTGGGTCGGTCGGGCAGACGGCTTCTGATCCGAGGCCAACTTGGCCCACGAGCTTGGCCGCGACCCTCCAGGCCTTCCGTGAGAATTACGGACCACGCCGAATTTGACAGAGGCCGCCTTCTATTTCCTTGCTTTCTCGCAACTACGCCTACCGCGAGAAGGTGACGGTCAAACCATTCACATCAGCAGCGGGCATTTTTGCGCCGAGATCGCTGATATCGCCGATCTCGATCCACACTACATTCTCGCCCTTCGTGTGCGCATCGACACAAACCCTGTATTCATTCTGATATGAGAATTCTTTCCGCTTCTTAAATGCCATTTCCTTCAGAGAAAACCGTCCATGGAATATAGCAGGATCAAAGTACTCTACTAATGCTGAATTGTAGGTATAACCAAGAGCTTCAATTGCACGTTTGGCACGAAGGATGAAATCGCCCCCACGAACCACTACCGCAAACGAACCTATTTTGAAGCATTTGGGATCAATCTTAAGCCGCTCTCGCAACTTGTCTTCGTCCTCTTCCGCGACAGAGATCAGACCGCTTTCGCAGTCGAGTTCAAATTCACCAGTATGGATTGCCGTCATACAGAGGATGCTCAGGTGGTCATAGCTTTCGAAAGATAGCAGGACTGGCCCGGCCAAACTTTCGGGTCGGATGTTCAGTCCGGGGTGATCATGAAACTCGATAGAAAAATGATGCTTCTGCCACCATGCGGCAGGAGCCTCAGCGTGATCGCCTCTGCCATCTCCGCATGTTTCCGCTAATCGTTTGTAATATCCGAGTCGATTTAGACGTAATCGACCTTGCATGAACTGATCAGCATGTTCCTCCTTGTCGAAGAACCTAACCAGATACAGAATCGCTTCTCTCATAAGAGTTGGGTCGCGCAGTATATCCGACATTGGCAACCCCTCTATGGGTCTTTGGGTTCGCGAAAGCATAGAAGTAGGAAGGCGCTTTAGACTACGCAAGGCGACGGCTTCACACCCCGGCGCCAGCGCTGCGGGGGCGGCGATCCCGCCTTGACCTCAGCGACGGGCAGTTACCGCTGGGCACCTACGGGCACCACCTACTGCAATGCAGGCTATAATCTCATTATGCTATGTCGATCCATCAGCTGCGGGAGCGTGTTTGCGAAACCCAAGAACTTCGTGCCAGCTCGGAGCCATTGATCTCATTGAAAGATTCCGTTGTATAGGTCCTGTGCGGAACGCCGCCCTTCGGTGAGGCTGACCCGCGGGATTCCGCCCCCCCTCAGGGCCGAATCCTGGTAGGGTGTCGGGCGACGGTGAAAACTGGTCCGGTGGCGACAGTGAAATCTGGTCCCCCCCTGGTGAGGAGGGACTGGGATGGAAGTGTCGCATGAAGCGGCAGACTTGCCGCGGTTGGCACAACCGCGGGGGACGCTGGTGGAAACGCCGGAGGCAGTGGCAGCGATGGTTCGGCTGCAAGAGCTTGGCTGGGGGACGCGGCGGATCGCGCGCGAGCTTGGGTGCAGCCGGACAACGGTGCGACACTATCTGGTGCAGGGCGAATGGCATGGCTACCGCCGCTGCGGCCGACGCTCGAAGCTGGCCGATGAGACGGCGTGGCTGCGCGAGCGACTGATCCGCCACCAGGGCAACGCCGACGTGGTGCGTCAGGACCTGGTGCGGGAGCACGGCATTGCGGTGTCACTGCGCACGCTGGAGCGAGCGGTGGCGCCGTTCCGGCAGGAGCTGGCGGCGAAGGCGCGGGCGACGCTGCGGTTCGAGACGCCGCCCGGGCGTCAGTTGCAGATCGATTTCGGCCAGAAGCGCGTGCCGATCGGTGGCGTGGCGGTGCCGGTGTTTCTGTTTGTGGCGACGCTGGGCTACTCGCGTCTGTTGTATGCGCAGCCGTTCCGCCACGAGCGGCAGTCGGCATGGCTGGCCGGTCTGGAAGCGGCGTTTCACCACTTTGGCGGAGTGCCGCGGGAAGTGCTGCTGGACAACGCGCGGGCCTTGGTGGAGCACCACGATGCGGCGACGCGCGAAGTGCGGTTCAACGCGCGGCTGCTGGCGTTTGCCCGCTATTGGGATTTCATGCCGCGCGCCTGTGCGCCGTACCGGGCGCGGACGAAAGGCAAGGACGAGCGGGGCGTCGGCTATGTGAAGCACAACGCGCTGGCCGGCCACGGCTTCGACAGTTGGGCGGCGATGGAGGGGCATCTTGCACGCTGGATGCGCGAGGTGGCCGATCTGCGCCGGCACGGCACGACCGAAGAAGCGCCGCGTGTCCGCTTCGACCGCGACGAAGCCGCCGCCCTGCGTCCGCTGAACGGCCGCCCGCCGTTCCAGCAGGTGCGCGAGCTGGTGCGGGTGGTCGGCTCGGAATGCAGCATCGAATTGGACACCAACAGCTACAGCGTGCCGTGGCGGCTGATCGGCAAACGGGTGGCAGTCATTGCCAGCGGCGGGCGCGTGGCGATCCGGCATGACGGCATCGAGGTTGCTGCGCACGCCGAAGCTGCCGGCCGCCGGCAGCGGGTGATCGACCCCGGGCACTACCATGGCACGCCCGGGCTTGCCCGGCCGGCGCCTCCACCGGAGCTGGCCGAGGCAATGCCGTCGCCGGCGCTGCTGCGGCCGTTGGCGGACTACGAGCAGGCGATCGGGGGCGGCTGGTGATGGCGCCCGATCATGCCACGCTGACCGCCTGGCTGAGCCGGCTGCGGCTGACCGCGATCCGCGATCAGTTGGACAGCCTGCTCGACGAGGCCGCACGCAAGGAGCTGACCCTGCGCGAGGCGGTCGCCTTCCTGTGCGAGCGAGAGATTGCCCGCCGCGAGGACCGCCGCATCGAGATGGGGAGCAAAATCGCGCACTTCCCGACGGTACGCGAACTGGACGGGTTCGACTTTGCCGCCCAGCCCTCGATCGACCCCGGGCAGATCCGCGACCTCGCCGTCTGCCGCTGGGTGGCGCACGGCGACGCGCTGTTGCTGCTCGGCCCGCCCGGCGTCGGTAAGACGCACCTGGCGATCGCGCTCGGCCGGGCAGCGATCCGAGAGGGCTACTCTGTATTGTTCGTGACCGCCCCAGCCCTGGTCGCAGGTCTCGCCAAGGCGCATGCCGAGGGCCGGCTGGAAGAGCGGCTGGCGTTCTACGCCAAGCCCAAGCTGCTGATCGTCGACGAACTCGGCTACCTGCCGTTCGACCCGAATGCGGCACACCTGTTCTTCCAACTGGTCTCGCGCCGCTACGAGCGCGGCAGCCTGCTGCTGACCTCGAACCGCTCGGTGGCGGAGTGGGGAACGGTGTTCGGCGATCCGGTGGTGGCGACTGCCATCCTCGACCGGCTGCTGCACCACAGCCATGTCGTGACCATTCGCGGCGACAGCTACCGGCTGCGCGAGAAGCGCCGCGCCGGGCTGATCGGGCAGACGGCGCCGGCGGCATGACCCGGGCATATCGTCACGTAACGGAATACAAGGGAAACCCCGGCCATGGGACGCAAGCCGGAGGGCGATCAGGCACTGACCGGTGCCGAGCGCCAGGCCCGCTATCGGGCGCGCCACGCAAGCATGGCGGAACCGCCACCACAACCCCGCCAGGCACCACCCGCCAAAACCCGGGTCATGACACGGCCGCAGCAATGGGACACAGCACTGGGCACGTTGGTCAGGCTGCAAACCGAGTATGCCGCTTGGCTGGATGTGATGCCGGAAGCTACCCGCGACAGCCCGACCGGCCAGGCCTTGCAGGCCATTGTCGATCTCGACCTGGACGAGTTCATCGCCATCCGGCCGCCACGCGGCTTTGGTCGCGATTAGCGCCACCGGGAGTGCTCCGGTGCCGTCCGTGCCACGCTTGCCCGGGTGGGTCCACAGGCAGACAGGCCTGGCCCGCCGCTCCGACTGCCTCTTGGGGGCGCTCCGCGGCGCGCCAGGCCTGTCTGCCTGTGGACTACCCGGACAAGCCCGCGCCGCCGTCGACTTGGGACATCATTGCAATCCGGGTGGCCCAGATTTGGATGTCGTCACCGGACCAGTTTTGGATGTCGCTTGACATAGGGTGTAGCGAGGAGCGAATCTGGAAGGGGTGTTACCCCGATTCCCGCGTCCAAACGAATGGGCCGGGAAGCCGCCAAGCCGCTTCGAACCGCGAAATCCAAGACCGTTCGGTCGGTTGCCGGATCGGCGCTTCGGCAGGAACGCCGGTCTCCGAGGCGGACCGGGAGGAGGTAGCCGACCGTCCCCGCCGGAGGCGAGCCCCTGCCCTTCATGGCCCATTCCCACGCATGATAAGATGACGCGCACCCATAACCGATTTGGGTCGAGATGTCCGCCGATCGCCGATTCCGGCAGGACGCGGCGCCCCCGGTGCACAATCAGCTTGACACGGCGGCGGATTTGTGTTCTTGCTCTGTTCGTGTCCGCCGCCGCTTCCCCCCTCACCACCAGCGCCCCCTTTACCGCGAGGGCATGGGCCCTTGCCGGGCGCTTCGCCTGCTTCATCAGCGGGCTGCGCGAAGCGATGGCGATCGGCGCGGGGAACAACCCGGCCGTGATGGATCTCGCGGCCCGGCTCTGGAACCGCCTGACGGAGGCGGCCGAGCGCTTCGCCGCCATCGCCGCCCACCCGGCGGCGCGGTCCCGCCGGCGCCCTGCCGCACCCGCCCCGATGCCGGAAGATGCGGTGCCGGAAGATGCGATGCCCGCCCATACGATGTCGGCCCGCCCCGCCGCCCCGCGTCGGACCCTGCCCCGAAGCCATGGCTGGCTGGCGCGGATGGCGCCGGAGACGGTGCCGTTCGGCATCGAATTCGCCCATCTCCTGGCCCAGCCGGAAATGACGGAGCTGCTGGCGGCCGCGCCCCGGCTGTGGCGGGTGCTGCGCCCGCTCTGCCGGATGTTCGGCATCACGCCACACAACGCCCCGCCGCCCGCGCCGGACACGCCCCCGCGGCGCGCGCCGGAGGCAGTTCACGACCCCGACCGCCTACGCCGGCGGTCCGAAGCCGCGGCGATCCGGGACCATGGTCCGCTCGGCTACCGCCCACCGCTTTTCGGCCACTAGAGCGGGGCCGGCAGTCGTACGTCCATATCGTTGCTATATCGCAACGTATTCGCCCCCCCAGAGGCGTCCAGGCGGCACGGCACGCCCCAGGGCAGGCGCAGGGGCAGGCGCGGGCATATCACCCACCCAACGCTGCCGCCGCCCGTCCGCTCTACACCCCCCGCATCTGGATCAACGTCCGCCGCCGCCGAACCAGGTTCATCGCGATATCCGTCAGTTCCTCCTGCAACCGCCCCGGCGCGACCGCCACCACCCCCTGGTCCGCCCGCAGGATGTCCGGAAACCACGCCTCGGTCAGCGGCAGCCTGGCCAGCACGTCAAGCCGCAGCAGGAACGCCCGCGACTGGTTCAGCCGCGCCGCCGCCGCCGCATCGAACACCCGCACCCCGGCCGGCAGCGGCGTGCCAACCGGCCAGGGCTGGGATGTCGTATAGGCAACGATCGCCTCGGTGGCAGTCCCGCCCAGCACGTAGCCGATATGCAGCAGCCCCGGCCGACGCGGCTTCTCGCCGGTCGGGAACAGCACGCGGACGAACGCCCCGGCAGGCAGCGCGCGAGGCGCCATGCCGCGTGCGCCCTCAGTCGCTATCCGGGATCGCCCACAACTCCGTCAGCAGCGCCTGCCGCCGGGCATAGGCGGCGTCCGACTCGCCCTCCCCACGCGCCACGTCCTCCGGCGCGATCCGCGCCGAAATCCCCGGGGCCGCGCGCATGGTGATGACCCGCGCCGCCTCGTCACGCAGCGCAAGATCGCGGATCAGCGCGGTTTCGACATAGTTGGTCAAGGTCCGGTTCTCGGCCTCGGCCACGGCCTGCAACTGCCGGACCCGGACCGGGTCCAGCCGCAAGGTGACGGCCACCTTCGCAGCCGGTTGGGTCGGTCTCAACGTGCCCCGGGTGCGCGTGCTGCCGCGGACGCCTGTGGTGCGTGCCTGTGCCATGCCACCGTATCTGGTACAATCAGCAAGCAAATGCAAGCATCCGCTCCGCCCTACCGCCCCAGCACCTCCGCCAGTCCCACCCGCACGTGCCCGTTGCGCCCCTCGGTCGTCTCCGCCCCCGCCAGCGCGTCCAGCACCGCCTCCTGCGTCGCCTCCGCCGTCGCCTGGAACAGCCGGTCGATCCGCCCTTCCACCAGCACCCGCCCCTCGCGGAAATCCCCGTCCGGCTCCTGCGCCACCGGCCCCGCGGTGGTGAACGCAAGCGCGATATCCCCCGACCCGTTGCCCCAGAAGGACCCGCACCAGGCGAGCCCGGCCCCCGCCCGCCGCGCCACCCGCCCCAACTGCCGACAGCTCAGCGGGATGTCGGTGCCGATCACGACGATGCAGGAGCCTTGTTCCTCCATCACGCCGGACTCCGGGTCCACCCGCCGCCCGTCCGGCAGCCGCAGATCCCCCGCGCGGCCGAAATTCGCCAGCACCAGCACGCCCAGGTGGTACGTCGCCCCGTCCAGCCGCAGCCGGCGGGATGCGCTGCCGATGCCGCCCTTGAAGCCGAAGCAGCTCATGCCCGTACCGGCCCCCACCGCGCCCAGCGCGAACGTCTCCGCCGCGGCATCGATCGCCTCCAGCGCGTCGGCCTCGGTCACCGCCATCGCCTGGATGTCGTTCAGGTAGCCGTCGTTGCACTCCAGCACGACGGGATTCACGGTCGCGGTGCGGCGGCCGATCTCGGGATCGGCGGCGATCGCGCGGCGGATCAGCGCGCCGGAGCACGCGCCCACGGCAAACGTGTTCGTCAGCAGGATCGGCGTTTCCAAGGTCCCCAACTCGCCCAGTTGCACGAGGCCGACGCTCTTGCCGAAGCCGTTGGTGACGCAGGCGGCGGCGAGCGGCTTCACCTGGAACAGATCCCCGTCATGCGGCAGGATCGCGGTCACGCCGGTACGCAGGGCCCCCTCGGCGCGCGTGCAATGGCCGACCAGTACGCCCGGCACATCGGCGATGGTGTTGCGGCCACCCGGCGGCAGCGCCCCGCAGGCCAGCCCGAGTTCTCGTGCGCGCATGGATGCTCCGTGCTCCTTCGCGATATTCCGCTTCCCATCGCAGAGCCGGCCCGGCGGCGGCAAGCAGGAATTCAGCCCGCCCGGGTTCCCCGCCGGGATGACCGTGACCGGACTCTGGGCTAGAAAGCCGGAAGGAGAAAGCCCAGGGCAACGGAAACGCCCCGGGCGCAGCAGCGCCCCGGGCCCGGAACGGCCCGAACAGCCAGGAGGACCCCGCCCATGCGCGAGATCGGCCATTTCATCGCCGGCCGCCCGACCGCCGGCACCAGCGGACGCTACGGCGACGTGTTCAATCCGGCTCTCGGGGAAGTGACCGCCCGGGTGGCGCTCGCCTCCGCCGCCGAAGTGGACCGCGCGGTCGGCATCGCCGCGGCCGCCTGGCCTTCCTGGGCCGCCACTCCGCCGCTGCGCCGCGCCCGGGTGATGTTCAAGCTCAAGGACCTGCTGGAACGCGACCGCGCGCGCCTCTCCGCCGCCATTACCGCCGAGCACGGCAAGGTGCTGTCGGACGCCGACGGCGAAGTGCAACGCGGGCTGGAAGTGGTGGAATTCGCCTGCGGCATCCCGCACCTGCTCAAGGGCGAATACACCGAGCAGGTCGGCACCGGCATCGATGCCTGGTCGGTGCGCCAGCCGCTCGGCGTCGTGGCCGGCATCACGCCCTTCAACTTCCCCCTGATGGTGCCGCTGTGGATGATCCCGGTGGCGCTCGCCGCCGGCAACTGCTTCATTCTGAAGCCGTCGGAGAAGGACCCGTCCGCCAGCCTGATCCTCGCCGAACTGCTCGCCGAAGCCGGCCTGCCCGAAGGCGTCTTCCAGGTGGTCCAGGGCGCGCGGGAGGCGGTGGAGGCGCTGATCGCCCACCCGGGGATTGCCGCCATCAGCTTCGTCGGCTCCACGGCAATCGCCGAGACCATCTGGCGCGGCGGCACCGCGGCGGGCAAGCGGGTGCAGGCGCTGGGCGGGGCGAAGAACCACCTGGTGGTGATGCCGGACGCCGATCTGGACGACGCGGTCGATGCGCTGATGGGCGCCGCCTACGGTGCGGCCGGCGAACGCTGCATGTCGGTCTCGGTCGCCGTCGCGGTCGGTGCGGCCGGCGATCGGCTGGTGGAACGGCTGGAACCGCGCGTCCGCGCGCTGAAAATCGGCCCCGGCACCGACCCGGAGGCCGAGATGGGCCCGCTGGTCACCGCCGAGCATCGCGCCAAGGTCGCCGGCTACGTCGATCGGGGCGTCGCCGAAGGCGCCGAACTGGTGGTGGACGGGCGCGGGCTCAAGCTGCAGGGCTACGAGAACGGGTTTTTCCTCGGCGGCAGCCTGTTCGACCGGGTCGGCACCGACATGCGCATCTACCGCGACGAGATTTTCGGCCCCGTGCTGGGCGTGGTGCGCGCGCCCGACCTCGGTGCGGCGACCGCGATGATCAACCGCCACGCATACGGCAACGGCGTCGCGATCTTCACCGCCGACGGCGGCGCGGCGCGGGATTTCGCATCAAGCGTGCAGATCGGCATGGTCGGCGTGAACGTGCCGATCCCGGTGCCGATGGCCTTCCACAGCTTCGGCGGCTGGAAATCGTCCCTGTTCGGCGACCACCACGTCTATGGGCCGGAAGGGGTGCGCTTCTACACCCGCTACAAGGCGATCACACAGCGCTGGCCCACCGGCAAGCGCCGCGGCGCCGAGTTCGTCATGCCGACACCCGGGCGCTAGGCTTGCGCGCCGCCGGCTTCTCCGCCGTCTCCTTCGCCGCCGTTTCTTTTGTGGAATGGCGCTTCGCCGGCGACGCCTTCGCTCGTCCCGGTTTCGCGAGCTCGGGGTCGTTCAGATAGTCGGGCACGGCATAGGCGGTGAGCTTCGGGATACTGTGCAGGATGACCTGGGCGCCATGCGTTTCCACCCCGTAGTCGCGCAAGGTGGCGAAGGCGCGCGACAGGTTCTCCTGTCGGCAGCCCAGCCTGGCGGCGAGCAAGCCCTTCTCGAACGGCAGGCGGAATTCGGCCCGGCGGGAGGCCGGGTCCTCCACATGCGACAGCAGGAACGCCCCCAGGCGCTGCGCCGCGGTGCGCAGCTTGAGGTCGCGGATGTGGCGCACGAGCCCGCGGACGTCGCGCGACATCGACTGCAGCAGCGGCCCGGCGAGCGCCGGCTCGCGCTCGATCAGCTTGCGCACCACCGCCGCGTCGATCGCCACCAACCGGGAGCGGGTGACAGCGTGCGCGGATTGCAGATAGGGCAACGCACCGATCACCGAAGCAAGCACGAGGTCGCCCATCGGCCGCACCACGTCGACCACCGCGGTGCTGCCGTCCGACGTCGCGCTCGACAGCGCCATCAGCCCGTCGAGCAGGAAATACAGCACGACCGGCAACGCGCCCTGTCGGAACAGCTCGGCCCCGCGCTCCAGGCTGATCATCTCGCCTGCCGCATCGAGTTCATCCACCGCCGCGTCGCGCAGCCGCGCGAACACCGGGATGCCGCGCAGGGTCTTTGCGCCAGGTCGCATCGAATCGTCTCCTTGCCGGTCTGTACCGGCAACAGTCTGGGCCGCGTCCGGCACAGCGGCAAACGGCGAATTGCTCATTGTGCAATTTGTAATGTGCCAGCACACATGGGAGACAGGAACACCATGAAAGCGATGGTCTGCGAAGCGTTCGGCGGGCCGGAGGTGCTGGCTCTGCGCGAGGTGCCGGACCCGCCGCTCCCCGGCCCGGGCGAAATCCAGCTCCGCCTGCGCGCCCGGGGGGTGCAATATGTCGATGTACTGATGCTCGCCGGCAAATATCAGTTCCGCCCGGACCCGCCGTTCATCCCCGGCAGCGAAGCCGCCGGCGAGGTGCTGGCGGTCGGGCCCGGCGTGACCCGCTTCCGCCCCGGCGACCAGGTGATGAGCCGCCACCGGCTCGGCGCCTTCGCCGAACGCGCCAACGCGCCGGAAGACGCCTGCGACCCGGTGCCCGAGGGACTATCGCTGGAACAGGCCGGCGTGTTCCGCGCCGCCCACGCCACCGCCTACCACGCCCTGCTGCAACGCGGCCGGCTCGCCGCCGGTGAAACGGTGCTGATCCACGGCGCCGCCGGCGGCATCGGCATCGCCGCCATCCAGGTCGCCAAGCTGTTCGGCGCCACGGTGATCGCCACCGCTAGCACCGAGGTCAAACGAACCGCCTGTCTGGAAGAAGGCGCCGATCACGCGATCGACTACCGGAGCGGCTTCCTCGACCAGGTGAAAGCTCTCACCGGCGGGCGCGGCGTGGACATCGTCTACGATCCGATCGGCGCCGGCGTGACCGAGGAATTGCTGCGCTGCCTCGCGTGGGGCGGACGGCTGCTGATCCTCGGATTCCTCGGCGGCGGACCCGCGACGATCCGCAGCAACTACCTCCTGATCAAAGGCATCGATGCGGTCGGCGTGCGCATCGGCGGCCTGGCGGAGGCCAACCCCGCGCTCGCGGCGGCCAACGCCCAGGCCTTCGCAGGTCTCGCCGCGGCCGGCAAGCTGCGGCCGCGCATCTCGCATCGCTTTCCGCTCGACCAGGCCGCTGCGGCCCTGCAGGCGGTGATCGACCGCGCCGTGATCGGCAAGGCCGTGCTGGTCGGGTAGGGCGGGACACCGCGCCGCGGACACCACGACCCAGGGGATGATCCGCAGGACGATCCGGGGGGCCGCTTAGCGCCCCTCCGCCCGATGGCCGTGCGCGATCAGAGCGGCGCGCACGGTCGCGACCAGCGGCTCCCATTGCCGATCGGGTGCCTGGCGAAACAGACGGGCGGCGGGGTACCAGGGGCTGTCGGTCCGATTTCGCAACCACCGCCAGTCGGCGCTGTGGCGCAGCATGATCCAGGTCGGGCGTCCGAGCGCGCCGGCCAGATGTGCCACCGACGTATCGATCGTGATCACCAGCTCGAGCGCGGCAAGCAGGCCGGCAGTGGCGTCGAAATCCGTCAACGCCTCGGCGTGGTCGGCCATCCGCGCGTTCGCATCGCGCCAGGCGCGATGCGCCGGGTCCATCTCCTGTTGCAGCGCATGGAAGGTGAAACCCGGCAGGTGCAGCAGCGGTTCCAGCGCCGGCAGCGGGATCGAGCTGCGGCGCGAGTGCGGCGACCCCCACCAGCACACCCCGACATGCGGGCCCGGCCCGTGCGCGTCGAGCCTTGCCCGCCAGTGCGCCACCGCCTCGGGCCTGGCGGCGAGGTAGGGCACCGCGGCCGGGATGGTGTCCAGGGTGGTGCCGAACACCAGCGGCAGGCTGGCGAGGGACACGGCGACATCGTGCTCGGGTTCCCCGGCCGCCTCGTCGATCGTGGCGGCGAGGCCGGGCATGCGTCCCAGCAGCGCCGTGAGCTCGGGGTAGACGAGCAGGGTTACGGCGGCAGCATGGCGAGCGAGCAGCGGGGCGTAGCGGGCAAACTGGATCACGTCCCCCCTGCCCTGCTCCCAGCGCAGCAGCACTCGCTTGCCGGCAAGTTCGGCCAGGGTCGGCACCAATGGCGGCGGGGCATCCGCTGCCCGGGCGGCGCGGGCTTCGGGCAGCTCCCAGCGGCGCTCGTAGCGCGGCCAGGCCTCGGCATAGCGGCCGAGCGCCAGCAGGGACAGCGCCTCGTTCCATTCCGCGCGCCAGGCGCCCGGGGCCAGCACCTGCCAGGCGCGGCAGGCCTCCACCGCCTGGTCGTGGCAATTGACTTCCACCAGCGCGGCGGCCAGCGCTTCGCAGACGTCCGGATAGCGCGCCGCCTCCCCCGGACCGGGCGGGCGGGCAAGCACGCTGCGGTAGCAGTCGATCGCGGCGGCGTATTCGCCGAGCTCCGCCAGCGCCAGGCCCATGTTGTACAGTGCGGGTGCGTCGCCCGGCCTCTGCGCCAGCACCGCGCGGTAGCAGTCGAGCGCCGCCAGCGGGCGTCCCTGCCGGCGCAGCGCGTTGCCGAGGTTGTTGCGCGCGGTCGGCAGCGCCGGATCGCACGCCAGCGCGCGGCGGTAGGAGGCTTCGGCGTCGGCGAAACGCTCCAGCGCGAGGTAGACGTTGCCCAGGTGGTCGTGCGCGCGGGCGTCGTCCGGCGCCTGTTCGGTCGCGCGCAGCAGCGGGTCGTAGGCGCCGACCGGATCGCCGGCGGCGGTGCGGACCACGCCCAACAGGTGCAGCGCGTCGAACGCGTCGGGCTGCTCGGCCAGGATCGCCCCGCAGCCGCGCGCGGCCTCGTCCAGCCGCCCGGCGGCGTAGTGGGCCGAGGCCGCCGTCATGCGCGGGTCCGGCGACGACGCGGCGGCGGGCGCCGGCCGGCCTGCGGGATCGATCCGGAAGCGGTGGCTCAGCCGGTACTGCATCGCCGCAGCAGCCGGTTCAGGTGAACGCGACGGACCGGCGAGGAAGGTCCGCCCGCCACCGCTCGGAGCGTGAAAAAGAAATCGAACTTGTGAATGAACGCCCGTTGAAAATGCTCGGGTTTCCGGGCGATTCCGGCAGAAGACGGGCATTCATTCACGAACTCTCAGGCCCTGGTGCCCGCCGGCTTGCCGCGCGCCGCGCCGGCCGGGCGCGGCGCTGCCGCCGCGGCACGCTTCGGTTTGGCCGCCGGCTTCGCCGCCGCCCGGCCGGCGCGCAGGTCGGCGATGGTGGCGCGGGTGGTGATCTGCTCCGGGTTGACCGCGAGCTCGATCACCGCCGGCCGGCCGCTGGCCACGGCACGCTGGAACGCGGGCACGAAGGCCTCGGTGGCGGTCACCAGTTCGCCGTAGCCGCCGAACGCCTCGATGAACTTGACGAAATCGGGGTTCGTCAGGGCGGTGCCGGAGACGCGGGCGGGGTAGGTGCGTTCCTGGTGCATCCGGATGGTGCCGTACATCTGGTTGTTGAACACCAGCACGATCGGCGCCACGCCGTGATGGAAGGCGGTAGCGATCTCCTGGCCCGTCATCAGGAACCCGCCGTCGCCGACCATCGCGACCACCATGCGGTCGGGGAAGGCGATCTTGGCGCCGATGGCGGCCGGCACGGCATAGCCCATCGCCCCGTTGGTCGGGCCGATGTAGCGCTGGTCCTCGCTGAAATTGATGAAGCGCGGCGCCCAGGTGGCAAAATTGCCGGCGTCGGTGGTGACGATCGCATCGCTCGTCAGCACCCCATCGAGCGCGCGCATCGCGGTGCCGAGATTGAGCGGGCCGGCATAGTCCGGCACCTCCCGCCCCGCCTCGCGCAGCCGGCGCAACTCCGTCGTCCACCCATCCCATGGGTGCGGTGCGGCCGGCGCCTTGCGGGCCGCAGCGGCGATGGCGAAGGCATTGAGGTCGGAAACGATGCCGAGCGCCGGGCGATACACCCGCCCGATTTCTGCCCCGTCGGGATGCACCTGCACGATCGGCACGTCCCCGGGCGGGGTGAACAGCGAATACCCCTGGGTCACCGCATCGCCGAGCCGGGAGCCGATCGCCAGGATGAGGTCGGCGTCCTTGGCCTTGGCGAGCAGCGCCGGATCGGCGCCGACGCCGAGGTCGCCCACGAAATTGTCCCGGGTCCCATCATACACCGCCTGGCGCCGGAAGCCGACCGCGACCGGCAGGCGGCGCACGGTCGCATAAGTCGTGATCGCCTCCCGCCCCGCCGTGCTCCAGCCCGAGCCGCCGAGCACCAGCAGCGGCCGGCGCGCCTGGCCGAGCAGCGCCTCCAGCCGCGCCAGCGCCGCCGGATCGGCGACCGCCGCAGCCACCGGCGCGCGCGGCACGTCCGGGACTTCCACGACGTCGCGCTGCATTTCCTCCGACAGCGCAATCACCACCGGGCCGGGGCGACCGGACAGCGCGACATCGACCGCGTGCGCTACTACCTCGGGGATGCGCGCGGCTTGGTCGATCTGGGTGGTCCATTTCGCCAGCGGGGCGAACATCTGCCGGTAGTCGACTTCCTGGAACGCGTCACGCCCGGTGTCGGCGAGCGGGATCTGGCCCACGAACAGCAGCAGCGGCGTGCTGTCCTGCATCGCCACGTGCACGCCGATCGACCCCTGGCAGGCACCCGGCCCGCGGGTGACGAAGGCCGCGGCGGGCCGGCCGGTGAGCTTGCCGTAGGCTTCCGCCATGTGCACCGCGGCCCCCTCGAACCGGCAGGTGACGAGCTTCAGCTTCTGGTGGTTGTCGTACAGACCGTCGAGCACGTCGAGGTAGCTCTCGCCCGGTACGGCGAACACGTGGTCGATGCCCTGCGCGACCAGCGCGTCGGCCAGGATTTTCCCGCCCATGCGCGGCGCGAGGCGCCCCTTGCGGGCCTGCGACAGATCCATGCGGCTCTCCCCCCCAGGGACTGGATGCCGCGGAACGCGAGCGGCGGAACGGATGCGGCGCGGCGGGCGAGACAGGCGAAGCCGAC
Organism: uncultured Pseudomonadota bacterium; assembly: GCA_963832525.1. Taxonomy (GTDB): domain Bacteria; phylum Pseudomonadota; class Alphaproteobacteria; order Acetobacterales; family Acetobacteraceae; genus JAJZVS01. The sequence goes on along the minus strand of CAWHUC010000004.1, from coordinate 1,059,167 downwards.
CGCCCTATCCTGCCGAAGCACCGCGGGAGAAGGTTCATGCGAGCGATCTTCGTGATGATCAAGTGCGAAATGGGGCGCGCCTACCAGGTCGCGCAGGACGCGGCGGATCGGATCGAGGAATTGTCGGAGCTGCATTCCACCTCCGGCCAGTACGACCTGCTGGGGAAATTCTACCTCGATCCGGCGCAGGACACCGGGCGGTTCGTCACCGAGCGGGTGCAGTCGCTGCCGGGGGTGCGCGACACCTACACCCTGATCGCGTTCAACGCCTTCACCGCCGGCGGGGGATGAACCTGCGGGGTGCCGCATGTTGCAAGGGTCAAAACCCCATGGTAGACGCGCGCCGCTGGCCTGGACCGCCGTCGGGTGCCCGATGCGCGGACGGGGTTGGCCGGATTTCTCGTCCGCGCGCCGCGCGGTTCCAACCGGTTCGGGAACACCTCACTCGTGGCCTCAGCTTCCACTTCATCGGGCGGCCAGACCACGTCTGCCGCCCCCGCCATGCCAGTGCCCGCGGCTTCCGGCACGCAAGTACCCGCGGCCTCCGGCACGACAGTCGCCTCCGGCGGTGGCCTGACTGACCGTTATGCCGCGGCACTCTATTCGTACGCCGAGGACGCGCACGTGCTCGACGCGGTGGTGGCCGAGATGGAGCAGCTCGGCCGCATGATCGACACCAGCGCCGATCTGCGCCGGCTGATCGAATCGCCCTTGATCGATGTGCAGCAGGCGAGCCGCGCCGCCTTCGCAGTGCTGGAGCAGGCCGGTTTCGGCAAGCCGGTGCGCGATTTCGTCGGCGTCATCGCGGCGAACCGCCGTCTGCGCAGCCTGCGCGCCATCATCGCCGCCTTCGCCGCCCTGGTCGCTGCCAAGCGCGGCATCGTCACCGCCTTCGTCGAGTCCGCCCATCCGCTGTCGGACGTGCAGCGCACCCAGTTGCGCGCCCGCCTGATCGAGGCCGGCTACGGCAACGTGAACATCGTGGAGCAGGTGCAAGCCGACCTGCTCGGCGGCCTCGTCGTGCGCGTCGGCGCAAGGCTCTACGACACCAGTCTCAAATCCAGGCTGCAGCGCCTGCAATACGCCATGAAGGGAGCCGCCTGATATGGAGATCCGCCCAGCCGAGATCTCGGAGATCCTGAAGAAGCAGATCGCCGCGTTCGACACCGAAGCGAACATCGCCGAGACCGGCCAGGTCCTGTCGGTCGGCGACGGGATCGCCCGCGTGTTCGGCCTGCAGAACGTGATGGCCGGGGAGATGGTGGAATTCCCCGGCGCCGGCCTGCGCGGCATGGCGCTGAACCTGGAAACCGACAACGTCGGCGTGGTGATCTTCGGCGACGACCGCCAGATCCGCGAGGGCGATACCGTCGCCCGCACCGGCGCCATCGTGGAAGTGCCGGTGGGCGATGCGTTGCTCGGCCGCGTGGTCGATGCGCTCGGCAACCCGATCGACGGCAAGGGCCCGCTGGTCGGCGTGACCCGCCAGCGGGTGGAGGTGAAGGCCCCCGGCATCATCCCGCGCAAGTCGGTGCACGAGCCGATGCAGACCGGGCTGAAGGCGATCGACGCGCTGATCCCGGTCGGCCGCGGCCAGCGCGAGCTCATCATCGGTGACCGGCAGACCGGCAAGACCGCGGTGATCATCGATACGATCATCAACCAGAAGGGCATCAACGCCGGATCGGACGAGAAGAAGAAGCTCTACTGCATCTACGTCGCGATCGGGCAGAAGCGCTCCACCGTGGCGCAGCTCGTGAAGACCCTGGAAGAAAACGGCGCGCTGCAATACTCGATCGTCGTCGCCGCGACCGCATCGGACCCGGCGCCGATGCAGTTCCTGGCGCCCTACACCGGCTGCACCATGGGCGAGTTCTTCCGCGACAACGGCCGCCACGCGGTGATCTTCTACGACGACCTGTCCAAGCAGGCGGTCGCCTATCGCCAGATGTCGCTGCTGCTGCGCCGCCCGCCGGGCCGCGAGGCCTATCCGGGCGACGTGTTCTATCTGCACTCGCGCCTGCTGGAACGCGCGGCGAAAATGAGCGACGCCAACGGGTCGGGTTCGCTCACGGCGCTGCCGGTGATCGAGACGCAGGCGGGCGACGTGTCGGCCTATATCCCGACCAACGTGATCTCCATCACGGACGGGCAGATCTTCCTGGAAACCGAGCTGTTTTTCCGCGGCATCCGCCCGGCGGTGAACGTCGGCATCTCGGTCTCCCGCGTCGGCTCCGCCGCGCAGATCAAGGCGATGAAGCAGGTCGCGGGGCGGGTGAAGCTGGAACTCGCGCAGTACCGCGAAATGGCGGCGTTCGCGCAGTTCGCCTCCGACCTCGATGCCTCCACCCAGGCGCTGCTGGCGCGCGGGGCACGGCTGACGGAACTGTTGAAGCAGCCGCAGTACCGCCCGGTTCCGGTGGAGGAGCAGGTGGTGGCGATCTTTGCCGGCGTGCGTGGCTACCTGGACAAGATCGACGTGGGCCGGGTCGGTCCGTTCGAAACCCAGTTCCTCGCCGAGCTCAAGGCGCGCGAACCGGGCCTGCTGGAGGCGATCCGCACCGATCTGGAAATCAAGCCGGAGACGGAAAAGAAGCTGATCGCCTTCCTCGACGGCTTCGCCAAGTCGTTCGCCTGAGCGGGGTGCGCCGATGCCCAGCCTGAAAGCGCTCCGCACAAGGATCAACAGCGTCAAATCGACGCAGAAGATCACGTCGGCCATGAAGATGGTGGCGGCGTCGAAGCTGCGGCGCGCGCAGGCGCAGGCCGAGGCGTCGCGGCCCTACGCCGAACGGATGGAGCGGATGCTGGGCGCGCTCGCGGCCTCGGTCGCCGGCAGCCCGGCGGCGCCGAAGCTGCTGGTCGGCACCGGGCGGGACCAGATCCACCTGCTGATCGCGGTCACCGCCGACCGCGGCCTCGCCGGCGCGTTCAATGCCAGCATCGGCCGCGCCACCCGGACCCTGACGCGGCGGCTGGAATCCGAGGGCAAGACGGTCAAGCTGCTGGCGGTCGGCCGCAAGGGACGCGACTTCCTCAAGCGCGAACTGTCCAGCCGGATAATCGGGGACGTGTCCTATGCCGGCAAGCGGCGCATCGAATTCACCGACGCCGAAGACCTCGCGCTGCGCGTGACCGCCATGGTCGAAGCCGGCGAAGCCGACGTGGTGACCTTGGTCTATAATCAGTTCCGGTCCGTCATCTCCCAGGTCGTCACGGAGCAGCAACTGGTGCCCGCGCCGATCCCGGAAGGCGCCGGCGCGGCCGACGCGCTCGGCGGCGCCACCTACGATTTCGAGCCGGACGAGGAGACCATCCTGTCCCGCCTGCTGCCGCAGAACCTGGCGATCCAGGTCTATCGCGCGCTCCTGGAAAGCAGCGCCGGGTTCTTCGCAGCCCAGATGACCGCGATGGACAGCGCGACCCGCAACGCCGGCGACATGATCAAGCGGCTGACGCTCAACTACAACCGCGCCCGCCAGGCGAACATCACCAAGGAACTGATCGAGATCATCTCCGGCGCCGAAGCCGTCTGACCCTCACCCGCCCCGCTTGCGCGGGGCGACCTCTCCCGCAGGCGGGAGAGGTGTCGCTGCAAGGAACTTCGAGTCATGGCAAGCAACATCGTCGGCCGCGTGACCCAGGTGATGGGCGCCGTCGTGGACGTGCAGTTCGACGGCGACCTGCCGTTCATCCAGAATGCGCTGCTCACCAAGATGCCGGACTACACCCTGGTGCTGGAAGTGGCGCAGGAACTCGGCGAGCGCACCGTGCGCTGCATCGCCATGGACAGCACGGACGGGCTGGTGCGCGGCCAGGAAGTCACCGATACCGGCGAGCCGATCACGATGCCGGTCGGCCCCGAAACCCTCGGCCGCATCCTGAACGTGATCGGCCAGCCGGTCGACGAGCGCGGCCCGATCACCACCAAGCAGCGCTACCCGATCCACCGTGCCGCGCCGAGCTTCGAGGAACAGGCGACCTCGTCGGAAATCCTGGTCACCGGGATCAAGGTGGTCGATCTGCTCGCCCCCTACCTGAAGGGCGGCAAGGTCGGGCTGTTCGGCGGCGCCGGGGTCGGCAAGACCGTGCTGATCCAGGAGCTCATCAACAACATCGCCAAGGCGCACGGCGGCGTGTCGGTGTTCGCCGGCGTCGGTGAACGCACGCGCGAAGGCAACGATCTCTATCACGAAATGATCGACGCCGGCGTTATCAAGCTGGGCGAGAACGGCTCCACCGAAGGCTCGAAGGTGGCGCTGGTCTACGGGCAGATGAACGAGCCGCCGGGCGCGCGCGCGCGCGTCGGCCTGTCCGGCCTGACGGTCGCGGAATACTTCCGCGACGAGGAAGGCCAGGACGTGCTGTTCTTCGTCGACAACATCTTCCGCTTCACCCAGGCCGGCGCCGAGGTCTCGGCGCTGCTGGGCCGCATCCCCTCCGCGGTGGGCTATCAGCCGACCTTGGCCACCGACATGGGTGCGTTGCAGGAACGGATCACGTCCACCAACAAGGGCTCGATCACCTCGGTGCAGGCGATCTACGTGCCCGCCGACGACCTCACCGACCCAGCGCCCGCGACATCTTTCGCCCACCTGGACGCGACCACGGTGCTGTCGCGGCAGATCGCGGAACTGGGCATCTACCCCGCGGTCGATCCGCTGGACTCCACCTCCCGCTCGCTCGACCCGCGCATCGTCGGCGACGAACACTACCAGGTGGCGCGTGAAACCCAGCGCATCCTGCAGACCTACAAATCGTTGCAGGACATCATCGCCATTCTGGGCATGGACGAACTGTCGGAAGAAGACAAACTGGTGGTCGCACGCGCGCGCAAGATCCAGCGCTTCCTCAGCCAGCCGTTCCACGTGGCCGAAGTCTTCACGGGCTTCCCCGGCGTGTTCGTCCCCATCGCCGACACCGTGCGCAGCTTCAAGGCGATCTGCGCCGGCGAATACGACCACCTGCCGGAAGCCGCGTTCTACATGGTCGGCACCATCGAGGAAGCGGTGAAGAAAGCCGAATCCCTGAAGGCCACCGCGTGATGCCGGTCGCACTGGAAATCGTCAGCCCGGAAAAGCTTCTGCTGTCGCGCCCGGTGGACATGGTCGTCATCCCGGCCAGCGAAGGCGACATGGGCGTGCTGGAAGGCCACACGCCCATGATCGTCATGCTGCGCGGCGGCCCGATCGACATCTACACCGGCGAACAAATCAGCGAACGCCTGTTCGTCGCCGGCGGCTTCGCCGAAGTCACCCAGGAACGCTGCACCGTGCTGGCGAATGAAGCCATCCCGGTCGCAGGCCTCTCCCGCGCCGAAGGCCAGCGCCGCCTGGCCGAAGCGGAAGCCGCCTACGCGGCCGCCGATACCTCCGACCCCACCATCGAAGACGCCCTGCTCGACCGCATCCAGTCGGCCCGCGCGATGGTGGAGGTCGCCGAGGCGTAGGAAGCAAGGCCAGGGGCTCTGCCCTGGGCCTCCATCAAGGGTGAGCCCTTGGTGGAGGTCCAGGACAGAGCCCTTGGCCTTCCTATCTCTCCCGCAGTGCCGCCTCGCGCGCCGCGAACGCGCTCAGGTTCACGATCCCTCGCGCCGTCACGCTGGGCACCAGCACGTGGATCGGCCGCGACATCCCAAGCAGCAGCGGCCCGATCGACAGCGCGTCGGCTGCGGCCTTCAGCAGGGTGAAGGCGATATTCGCCGCATCCAGATTGGGCATCACCAGCAGGTTGGCGGTGCCCTTGATCTGGCTGTCCGTCACGGCACGGGCGCGGATGGCCTCCTTCAGCGCCGATTCCGCGTTCATCTCCCCATCCACGGCGAGGCTTGGCCGGCGCGCGCGGATCAGCCCGAGCGCGCTGCGCATCTTGCGCGCGGAATCGGAATCGCTGGCGCCGAAATTGGAGTGCGACAACAGCGCCACGTTGGGCACGATGCCGAACCCGGCGACGGCTTCGGCGGCGAGCAGGGTCATCTCGGCGATCTGTTCCGAGGTGGGATCGACCACCATATGCGTATCGCACAGGAACAGGGTGCCGGTAGGCAGGATCAGCGCCGCCAGCGCGTAGACCCGGCTGGCGCCGGCGCAGCGGGGGATGATCGGCAGGATGTACCTGGATCTGCCGCCACCAGTTGGCGAGCCCGCCGACCAGCGCGGCGTCCGCCTCCCCCGCATGGAGCAGCATTGCGGCCGCGACGGAGCCGCGTCCGCGCAAGCTGCGCACGGCGATATCGGGCGGCACGCCACGCCGGCCTGCCAGGCGGACGTACTCGGCCGCCAGCCGATCGAAGATTCCATTGTCAACGCCGGGATCGATCACCCGCACCGCGCCGCCGAGATCGAGCCGCAAGCCCATCGCCGCCACTTTCGCCGCGATCACGTCGCGCTTGCCGAGCAGGATCGGCCGGGCGATCCGGTCGTCGACCAGGGTCTGCGCCGCGCGCAGCACCCGCTCGTCCTCGCCCTCCGCCAGCACGATGCGCTGCAGCGACTTGCGTGCCGCCTCGAACACCGGGCGCATGAACTGGCCGGAGCGGAACACGAAGCGCTCCAGCTCGTTCCGGTAGGCGTCGAAATCGGCGATCGGACGACGCGCCACGCCGCTTTCCATCGCCGCGCGTGCCACCGCGGGCGCGATCTCCAGGATCAGGCGCGGGTCGAAGGGCGCGGGGATGATGTAGTCCGGACCGAACACCGGGGCGGCGCCGCCGTAGGCCGCGGCCACCACCTCGCTCGCTTCCATACGCGCGAGGCCGGCGAGCGCCTCGACCGCCGCGATCTCCATGCCGCGGTCGATCGTGCTGGCACCTACATCCAGCGCGCCGCGGAACATGAAGGGAAAGCAGAGGACGTTGTTGACCTGGTTCGGATAGTCGCTGCGCCCGGTGGCGACGATCGCGTCCGGCCGGGCCGCGCGGGCGAGCTCCGGCAGGATCTCGGGTTCCGGGTTCGCGAGCGCCAGGATCAGCGGCTTTCCGGCCAGACGGCCGAGCCATTCCGGCTTCAGCACCCGCGGCGCCGACAGGCCGAGGAACAGGTCCGCGCCGTCCAGCGCGTCTTCCAGGGTCGTGACGTTCGTCTCCCGCGCGTAGCGGGCCATGTTCGGGAGCATCCCCGGCCGCCCGGTGCGCACCACCCCGGCGATGTCGGTCAGGGTCACGTTCTCGACCCGCACCCCCATGCTCACGAGCAGATCGACGCAGGCGAGCGCAGCGGCGCCGGCGCCGGAGGTGACGAGCTTCACCTGGTCGAGCGTCTTGCCCTGCAGCCGCAGCCCGTTGATCACCGCCGCGGCGACCGTGATCGCGGTGCCGTGCTGGTCGTCGTGGAACACCGGGATAGACATGCGCGCGCGCAGGTTCGCCTCGATCGCGAAACACTCCGGCGCCTTGATGTCTTCCAGATTGATTGCGCCGAAGGTGGGTTCCAGCGCGGCGACCACGTCGCAGAACCGGTCCGGGTCGGCGGCGTCCACCTCGATATCGAACACGTCGATGCCGGCGAATTTCTTGAACAGGGCGGCCTTGCCCTCCATCACCGGCTTGCCGGCCAGCGCGCCGATGTTGCCGAGGCCGAGCACGGCGGTGCCGTTGGAAATCACCGCCACCAGGTTACCGCGGATCGTGTAGTCGTGGGCGGTGGCGGGATCGGCGCGGATCGCCTCGCAGGCGGCAGCGACGCCGGGGGAGTAGGCGAGCGCCAGGTCGCGCTGGGTCGCCATGCGCTTGGTCGGCTCGACACTGAGCTTCCCGGGCCGCGGAAGGCGGTGGTAGTCGAGCGCAGCGCGGCGGAAATCGTCGTCCATGGAGGCTTCCCGTATCCGGCCATACCCGGGCGGGATGGCAATCACCAGGCGATTGTCCTGTATCCGCACGCATCGATCAACAAGAGGCCCGAACATGACTGCGCAGCGCGCCAGGCTTGTCGGGCGCGAGAGCTGGGCCACGCGACCCGAACGGACGCCGCCCCCGGATCGTGCCTGGGCCGCGGCCGGCCCGACGGCACGCGGATTTGCCTGGTGCACCGCGGCGCTCGCCGTCGTCCCCTTGCAGGCGGGGGATGTTTCCGCACTTATCCCCGATCGATGTCCCAGGCCGCCTCCCCTTCCCTCACGACCCCCACCCTGGCGGCGAACGTCATGCACTTCGCCCGCCTGCTGCGCCGCGCCGGCCTGCCGGTCGGCCCGGCGGAAACGCTGGCGGCGCAGCAGGCACTCGGATTGGTCGATATCGGCAGTCGCGAGGAAGCGCGCACCGCGCTCCGCGCCGCCATGATCCATCGCCACGAGCACCAGGAGGTGTTCGACCACGCCTTCGCCCTGTTCTGGCGCGATCCCGCCGCCGGCCGCCAGGCCGCGGCGATGGCGCTGATGGAAGCGGAGAAGACCCGCAAGCCCGAACGCCCGCCGCCGGCCGCCCGTCGGGTCGCCGAGGCGATGGCCCCGCCGCGCAATGCCAAGCCCCGCAACGAACCACCGCCCGAGCTCGACGCCACCTTTGCCGCCAGCGCCAGCGAGCGCCTGCAACGGATGGATTTCGAGTCCATGTCGGCGGCCGAGATTGCCGCGGCGAAGCGGGAGATCAGCCGCCTCACCCTGCCGCTCGATCTCCGCCGCACCCGCCGCGTCCGGCCCGACCCGACGGGGCCGATCGCCGACCTGCGCCGCACCATCCGCACCAGCCTGCGCCACGGCGGGGAGATTTTCGACCTCGCCCGCGCCCGGCGCACCACCCGCCCGCCGCCGCTCGTGGTGCTGTGCGACATCTCCGGCTCGATGGGGCGCTACGCCCAGGTGCTGCTGCATTTCCTGCACGCGGTCACCAACGACCGCGACCAGGTGCATGTGTTCCTGTTCGGCACCCGGCTCACGAACATCACCCGCCAGCTCCGCTATCGCGATCCGGAGGTGGCGTTCCAGACCATCGCCCATGTGGTGCCCGACTGGTCCGGCGGCACCCGCATCGGCGAGGCGCTGGCCCGGTTCAACCAGCTCTGGGCGCGCCGGGTGCTGGGCCAGGGCGCGGTCGTGCTGCTGATCACCGACGGGCTCGACCGGCCGCGCGAACAGGACGGCACGCGCGAGCTGGCGGAGAACATGGCGCGGCTGCGCCGGTCCTGCCGGCGGCTGATCTGGCTCAATCCGCTGTTGCGTTGGGCGGGGTTCGAACCAAAATCCCAAGGCATCCGGGCGATGTTGCCGTATGTCGACGAGTTCCGTCCGGTGCACAACCTGGACAGCCTGCGCGGGCTGGTCGCGTTGCTCTCGCGCCCGGTCCCGCGCCGGCCCATACTGCCCCGGCAGACCGGGGATAGGAGCGGCGCATGAGCGGAGATGTCGAAGACGTACTGGCCCAGGCCGCGGCCTGGCGCGACGCCGGCGAGCAGGTGGCGATCGCCACCGTCACGGAAACCTGGGGCAGTTCCCCGCGCCCCGCCGGCAGCCAGATGGCGGTCACGAAATCGGGCCGCATGGCGGGATCGGTCTCCGGCGGCTGCATCGAGGGCGCGGTGGCCGACGCCGCGCTGGCCACGATGGAAACCGGCACGCCGCAACTGCTCGATTTCGGCGTGACGAACGAGCGCGCGTGGGAAGTGGGCCTCGCCTGCGGCGGCAAGGTGAAAGTGTTCGTGGAGCCGCTGGCGTGACGCCCGCCCTGCTCGCCGCGCTGGCAGAAGCGCGGGCGGCCAAGCGCCCGGTGGTGCTGGCGACCCGCCTGCCGGACGGGGCGCAGGTGCTGCTGCCCGACCCCGCCCAGCCGGCGGCGCTGAACGCGGCCGCGACGCACGCGCTGGAGGAAGACGAAAGCGGCACGGTCAAGCTGGACGGCACCGACTGGTTCCTGCACGCCTACACGCCGCCGCTGCGGCTGATCGTGGTCGGCGCGGTGCATATCGCCCAGGCGCTGGTGCCGTTCGCCTCCGAAGTGGGATTCGCGGTCACCGTGGTCGATCCGCGGCGGTCGTTCGCCTCCGACGAGCGGTTCCCGAACGTCACGGTGCGCACCGACTGGCCGGATGAGGCGATGGCGGCGCTGGTGCCCGATTCCCGCACCGCGGTCGTGACCTTGACGCATGATCCGAAGCTGGACGATCCGGCGCTCGATCGCGCGCTGCGGTCCGACGCGTTCTACATCGGCGCCCTGGGCTCGCGCCGCACCCATGCGGCACGGCTCGGCCGGCTGGCGGCCCTCGGGCACGATCCGGCGGCGCTGGCGCGGATCAAGGGGCCGGTGGGTCTCGATCTGGAAGCGGTGACGGCGCCGGAGATCGGACTTTCCATCGCCGCCGAGCTGGTCGCGGCGCGCCGCGGCTCCCCGCTCGCCCCCGCCCGGCCGGCAGCGCGCGCCGCATGAGGTTCGGCCCGGTTCCGCTCGCCGAGGCGAAAGGCGCCATTCTCGCCCAGTCGCACCGTCTTTCCGACCGCATGATCCGTAAAGGATCGGTGCTGGACGAGGCGGCGCTGGCGGCGCTGCGGGCGGCCGGACATACCGACGTGGTCGCCGCCCGACTGGAACCGGGCGACGTGCCGGAGGACATCGCCGCCGACCGGCTGGCCGCGCCACTCGTGGCGCCGCTGCTCGGGCGCACCCGCGCAGCGACCGGGCGGGTGAACCTGGCGGCGGAGGCGGCGGGCGTGCTGCGGGTCGATACCGCCAAGATCGACCGGCTGAACGGAGTGGACGAGTTGCTCACCGTCGGCACCCTGCCGGATGGCGCGGTGGTCGCGGCGCGCGATCTGGTGGCAACCGTCAAGATCATCCCCTTCGCCGTGCCCGGCACCCTGGTCTCCGTCGCCGAGGCGGTGGCGACGCATGGCGACCCGGCGCTGCGGCTCCATCCGTTCCGCCCTCTGAAGGTCGGGCTGGTGGCAACCCAGCTTCCGGGCCTCAAGGAAAGCGTCACCGAAAAAACGATCGCCGTGACCGAGGCGCGGGTGGTCGCGCTCACCGGCACCCTGCTGCCGGCGCTGCGCACGCCGCACGAGACCGCGCCGATCGCGGCAGCGCTGGAGGCGCTGATCGCCCAGGGGGCGGACCTGCTGCTGATCGTCGGCGCCTCGGCGGTGGTGGATCGGCGCGACGTGGGGCCGGAGGGCATCGTGCGTGCGGGCGGCGAGATCCTGCATTTCGGGATGCCGGTCGATCCGGGCAACCTGATCTGCGTCGGGCGGATCGGCACCCGGTCGGCGCTCGTGCTGCCCGGCTGCGCGCGCAGCCCGAAGCAGAACGGGATCGACCTCGTGCTGCCGCGGCTGTTTGCCGGACTGCCGGTGGGCTCGGCGGAGATCATGCGCATGGGGGTGGGCGGCTTGCTCAAGGAGACCGATCTGCGGCCGCTGCCGCGCGAGAAAGCCACCGCCGAGGCCCGGGTGGGACCGGCGCCGCGCAGCGCTCCGGTGATCGCCGGCGTCGTGCTGGCCGCCGGGCGGTCGCGCCGGATGGCGCCGCTCAACAAGCTGTTGCTGGCGGACCGCGCCGGCAAGCCGATGGTCGCGCGGGTGGTGGACAACGTGCTGTCGTCCAAGGCGCACCCGATCGTGGTGGTGACCGGGCATCAGGCCGAGCAGGTGGCGCATGCGCTGGGCGGCCGGCCGGTGCGGGTGGTGCAGGCGCCGGACTACGCCGACGGCCTGTCCGCGTCCTTGCGCGCCGGCATCGCCGCGGTGCCGCCGGACGCCGCTGCGGCCATCGTGTGCCTCGGCGACATGCCGCTGGTGACGGGGCGGATGATCGACCGGCTGCTGGAGGCCTACGACCCCGACGAGGGCCGGCTGATCGTGCTGCCGACGTTCCGCGGCAAGCAGGGCAACCCGATGCTGTGGGACCGCCGCTTCTTCCCCGAGATCCTGCGCATTACGGGCGATTCCGGCGCCCGCTTCCTCCTCGGCCAGCATATGGAGAACGTCGCGGAGGTCGAGATGGCCGACGACGCGGTGTTGCGCGATTTCGACACCGCGGAATCGCTCACCACCCTGCCGCCGCGGCTGCGCCCGGCCGCCCCGGGCTGAGGCCGATGCCGATCTGCGAGGCCGATCCCTGGCGCTTGCAGTATTTCGCCGCTGTCGCCTGTCCGGACGACGTGCGGATTTCCACCGAGGATGCGGATTCCTGGGCGTGGTATCCGGCGCATCGCTGGATCTACGACAAGCTGGCGGTGGCCTTGTCGCAGGGGCTGGAGGCGGCACCACACGGGGTGACGCCACCGTTCTTCCCGGTGTTCTCCAAGCCGATCATGAACCTGCGCGGGATGGGGACGGGGAGCCGGGTGATCGCCTCGGCGGCGGAATACGCGGCGGCGCTGACGCCGGGGCATTTCTGGTGCCGGCTGCTGACCGGGCGGCACGTCAGTTCCGACGTGGCGCTGGTGGACGGCGTTCCGCACTGGTGGCGCCACGCGACCGGCGCGGCGGGCGAAGGCGGAATGTTCGACCATTGGCATATCCACGCGGAGGGCATGGAGGACGTGGAGGTGTGGTGCGGCGCCTGGGCGCGCACGCACCTGGCGGGCTACACCGGGATGGCGAATTTCGAAACGATCGGCGGGCGGATCATCGAGGCGCATCTGCGGTTCGCGGATCAATGGCCGGATCTGTACGGGGCGGGTTGGGTGGACGCGCTGGTGCGGTTGTATGCGTCCGGTGGGTGGCAGTTCGCCGATGCGGAGCGGGCAGACGGATTCAGCGTGGTGCTGTTCGCCCCGCATGGGCGGCGCTACCGCCATCCCCCGGACTTGGTGGTGGAGCGGGTGCGGGCGATGCCGGGGGTGTCGAGCGTGCAGATCACGTTCCACGAGGATCGGGACCCGGGCCGGCATCCGATGCCACCGGGGGGATTCCGGGTGGCGATCGTCAATGCCGCGAGCCTGGCGGCGGGGGTGGCGGGGCGGGAGGTGCTGGCGCGGGTGATGGTCGAGGGGATGACGGACGCTGCTGCCCCACGCGGGGCAGGGCCTCGCACCTGAGCGCCAGGCGGGCGATCTCCCGGTCGCGGCGTCGCGACGGACACCCGGTCGCCACCAGGGGGTGTTACCAGAAGCGAGTCACTTGAAGGGCCGGTAATGACCGGGCACTGTGGGCGGATCGGACAGGGGGCCCGGGATGCAGGAGAACGTCGCGCCGCAACAGCCCGGACCTGGGTTGCAGACGGTGCCACGGGCCGCCGGCGCGCCGGTCCCGGACGATGGCGGGACGCAGGGCTATCTCGCCCTCGCCACCGGGCCGCGGAAATATGTCGAACTGGCGATGAATTTGGCCGCCTCCATCAAGGTGGTCGATCCGTCGCGGCGAGTTCTGCCTGGTGCACGATCGCAATACGGAGGTTCCCGAAGAGGCGCATCGACTGTTCGACGACTTTGCCGTGCTCAGCGACGATCCGGCCTATCGTCCGATTCTGAACAAGCTGCGCCTGTTCGACTTCTCCCCATATGACCGATCCATGTTCGTCGACGCCGACTGCCTGTTGGTGCGTCCCGACGTGTCCGACTACTGGCGGCGCTGTGCCGGCCAACCCTTCGCGATCACCGGCGAAGTGCTCACGAAAGGCGTCTGGAAGGGCAACCAGGTCAGCGCACTGATGGCGGACTATCAGGCGTCATACGTCGTGAAGATGAACAGCGGTGTCTTCTACTTCGACAAATCTTCCGCCGCGCAGCACTTCTTCCGCGAGCTGAACGCGTTTTACCGGGAGCACAGCGAGACTTCTCGTGGCCCTCGATGGCCCTTGGAAGTATGAGGACGAGTTGTTCTTCGGCGTGGTGATGGGTCGCATGGGGATGCCTCCCCTGCTCCACGGCGAGGGGGCGTATAACACGATCATGGCAACGACCTGGCGCGCGCCGATCTGCCTGGTCGATCCCGATCGCGGTCGCTCCGTGCTGTACAAGCCGACCGGCTTCTACTTCGACATTCCCGTCCTGCCACGCGGGTTCGACCGCCTGTCACCGACCTTCGTGCATTTTGTCGGGCTGAAGCCGAAGCGACTGTACAACCGCCTGGCGCGCCGCTTTCGCGAGACCGTCGCCGCGCGCCAAGCCGGGTGAGGCCTGCGTCCTACCTCGCAATCGCGATGAGGTTCTGCATCGCGTAGATTTCGCACCGCTTCACGTCGTACGGTTCGAGCGGGATCAGGCTACCGTTGAGGCACAGCCGATAGATCCGATACCTGTGCAGCAACTCCATGAAATCCCTCATCCGGACCTTGGTGATGATGTTCGCCGGGATGAACTCGAACTGGATCACTCCGATCCGGTTGTCGGCCAGGGCCGCGCTTGCCCCCCTGAGGACGCTCAGGTCGAATCCTTCCGTATCGACCTTCAGGAAATCGATCTTCTCGATACCGTTCTCGCGCATGAAAATGTCAAGGGTCGTGCATTCTACCGCATGTTCCACGACACTGGGCGAAAACAGCTTCACCGCGTCCTGGCTGAGGCTCGCCTGCGTGGAACCGTCATGATCGGAGAAGTCGTATAATTTCATGTGGCTTGGAGCGTCGGACAACGCCCTGTTGACAACCACGATGTTATCCGAACGTGCGCTTTCCGCAAGGAGCGCAAACGATCTCGGATGCGGCTCGAATGCGTATATCCGGGCGTCGGGCACCAGCATATGAAGGTAGTTGGCGTAGGAACCCCGGTTGGCGCCGACGTCGAAGAATATGCCCGACCGGACGCCCTTGAGATGCCGCCTCAGGAAATGCTCTTCGCCGACGGTCAGGCCATGGCGGCCCTTGTAGTTGATGCAGATGCCGTTGCACCGTAGCGCGAAGTCATATGCCGCCTTTGCCAGCCAGAGAAGGGACGGCCGGTTCAGCAGGTAGAAAATCGGCAACGTGACGGCCGCCGCCAGCCGCTTGGCAGGGCTGTCCCGCCATTCGGTCATCTGCGCCACCGTGTCGGCGGCTGTCGGCTCGTCCATCGGGCAATCCTTCGTGCGACCGGCGCGCGGCAAAGTAGCCACGCCAGGTCGTCCGGTCCAGGTGCCGCAGGGGAAAGGCGCAGCCGCCGACAGTTCAGGCGAAGCGCGCCCGCGGCGGAAAATCAGGGCTCTCGCGCGGCCGTCGCCCGCAGGCCCGTCAGCCGCTCGAACCGAAATGCATCCGCAAAGAACCGCTCCCCGAGCCATGTCCGGTCGTCATCGGTCAGCGCCGGTATGTCCTCCGTGATGGCCCGTTTGACGTGGCGATGCAGCCGGCGCGGCAGCAGCCGGGACACGACCCGGGATGCGAGCTGGAGCCCCCCCTCGCCGAGCCGCTCCTGGGCGAACCGCCCGAAGCGATTGTACCGGAAGCCCTGGTTTTTCGGCCCCGTGTCGCGAAACTGGAAATCGGCCGGCGTCGCCCCGAGGAACCGGGCACACTCCCCGGCGACCGCGGCCGGATCCCGGGTCAGGTCATCGAAGGGGACAAACAGGAAGCGCTCCAGCGGGAAATAATGAAGGAATCGGCTGAGCTGGCGGTAGTAGTAGCTTGCGTGCGAATAATACGCCTGCTCGGCCACTGCATTCCGCAGGCTCCGTTGTTCCCGGCCCGCCCGCACTTCATGCCAGTAGGCCGAATGGCAGCGTTCCGCCGGATCGCGCACAAGGTAGATGAAGCGCGCGCGCGGCTGCAGCGCGTGGATCCGGGCGGGAATCGTCTCCGCCTCGCCATTCGGTTCGTGCTCGAACGGGGACATGGTGTAGCTGGGCGACGCGTCGACCAGGATGTCGCGGGACTTGCGAAAGCAACTGCGGTACCAGTCGATTCCACGATCCCAGTTCACGTGGAAAAAATCCGGCTCCTTCGGCCGCGCCACGGCGATCTGGGGATGCTGGTCGAGCATGGCGGCCAGGGTGGTGGTGCCGGCCTTCTGGGCCCCGATGATGAAGCCCTCCGGAGGGAAGCCGCGCCACTTGGCAGGACGAGGGCCCGCACCAAGCCACGGTGCCGAGGCCTGCGTCGCCAACCCCTCGTGCCCGGTCCCGACAAGCAGCGAGCGCACCGGTCGATAGCCGGAGAGGCCGGTGGCATCGTTCCCCATCCGACCGGGCACGCTCCCGACGACCCTGCTGCTCACCATCGCTTGGTCCCGTCCCGTCCGGTCGCCCGTCACTACCGGACCGTGCATGTGTTAAATCAGTATGCACTTGTACACAGGCGGTGGCAATGTCATTCATGACGGCCGGACGCCCGCTGCTCGTCCGCCGTCACGACCCGAAGCGCGGTCCCGGTTCGGCGCATTGATCCGGATCTACCCCAGCCGGCACGCCCGGTGCCGGGATCGTGCTGCACGCCGATCGCGTGGCCGCGCCGGCTTCTGCTGCCTGGCGCGGCGGAAGGACCGGCAGCCGGATCGCCCCGGTCCGTCCCCCCGCGCCGTACTTCGGCTGCCTAGGACAGCGCGTCGATGCGGTCCGGCGGCCGCCGGGAGTACACTCGTCCGGCCGCCGGCCCGACCGCCGCCTCCCCCCGCATCTGCCGGGCCACGGCAACCAGGTTCTCGAGCGCCGGCCGGACTTCCTCCCAGCGGCGGGTCTTCAGGCCGCAGTCGGGATTGACCCAGATCTGCCAGTCGGCCAGCCGCGCCCGCGCGCGACCGAGCAGCTCCGCCATCTCCGCCGCGTCCGGCACCCGCGGGCTGTGGATGTCCCACACCCCCGGCCCGATCTCGGCCGGGTAGCTCGCCCCGCCGTCGGCCGCGCGCAGTGCGAAGGCATCGAGCAATTCCATCCGGCTGCGGCTCGCTTCGATGGAGATCGCGTCGGCGTCCATCGCCGCGATCGCGTCCATGATGTCGTTGAACTCGGCGTAGCACATGTGGCTGTGGATCGCGGTCGCGTCGGCCACCCCGGCCGTGGCCAGGCGGAAACACGCCACCGCCCAGCGCAGGTAGGCTTCCCATTCGGCGCGGCGCAGCGGCAGGCCCTCGCGGAACGCCGGCTCGTCGACCTGGATCACCGGGATGCCGGCCGCTTCCAGGTCGGCGACCTCGTCGCGGATGGCGAGGGCGATCTGCCGGCACACCGCCTCGCGCGGCAGGTCGTCGCGCACGAATGACCATTGCAGCAAAGTGACCGGGCCGGTCAGCATGCCCTTCATCGGCCGAGCGGTCAGCGACTGGGCGTAGGCGGACCAGCGCACCGTCATCGGCTCCGGCCGCGATACGTCGCCCCAGATCACCGGGGGGGCGACGCAGCGGCTGCCGTAGGACTGCACCCAGCCGTGCCGGGTGAAGGCATAGCCGTGCAGGCGCTCGCCGAAATACTGCACCATGTCGTTGCGCTCGAACTCGCCGTGCACCAGCACGTCGAGGCCGACGTCCTCCTGCCAGCGCACCGCCTCGGCGATCCGGGTTTCGATCGCCTGGTCGTACTCCGCCTCGGTCAGTGCGCCGCGGCCGAGGTCGGCGCGCAACCGGCGCACCTCCGCGGTCTGCGGGAAGGAACCGATAGTCGTGGTCGGGAACGCGGGCAGACCCAGCCGCGCCTGCTGCGCGCTGCGGCGGGCGGGGAACGGGCTGGCGCGGCGCTCCATCTTCGGGGTCAGCGCTGCCATGCGGGCGGCGACCTCCGGCCGGTGCGCGCGCGGGCTGGCGCGGCGGGTGCGCAGCGCCGCGTCGCTAGCCTCCAGCGGGCCGCGGATCGCCGCCTCGCCCTCGTCGAGACCGCGGGCCAGGGCCGCGACCTCGCCCAGCTTCTGCACCGCGAAGGCGAGCCAGCTCCCGATCTCCGGATCGAGCGCAGTCTCCTGCGCGAGATCGAGCGGCACGTGCAGCAGGCTGCACGACGGCGCGACCATCAGCCGGCGGGTTCCGCCGCGCGCGGTGGCCACACGCTGCGCGGTCGCCAGCGCGGCGCGCAGGTCGGCACGCCAGACATTGCGGCCGTCGATCAGGCCGAGCGACAGCCACTGCTCCGGCCGCGCCGCGGCCAACACCGCCTCCAGATCGGCCGCGCCGCGCACCAGGTCGAGGTGCAGCCCGGCCACCGGCAAGCGTAGCGCGGTGCCGAGATTGTCCCCCAACGGCCCGAAATAGCTGGCCAGCAGCACCTCCGGCGCCGGCCCGCGCGCCAGCGTGGCGTAGGCCAGCGCCAATGCGACGCGTGCCTTCTCCGTGAGGTCGAGCGCCAGCACCGGCTCATCGACCTGCACCCAGGCGCAGCCCGCCTCGGCCAATTCGGCCAGCATCCGGGCGTAGAGCGCCAGCACGCCGTCCAGCAGGTCGAGCGGGTCGGAGCCGTCCGTCGTCTTGGACAGCATCAGGAACGAGACCGGGCCGAGCAGCACCGGGCGGGTCCGCGTACCCGCCGCCAGGGCTTCACGGAACAGCGCGAGCGGGCGGTTCTCCGTCAGCACGAAGCGCTGCCCGGCGGCCAGGCGCGGCACCAGGTAGTGGTAGTTGGTGTCGAACCACTTGGTCATCTCGAGCGCGGGCAGGCCGGGCGCGATGCCGGCGTCCCGCTCGGCGTCGGTGCCGCGCGAGCCGCGGGCGAGCGCGAAGTAGGCCGGCAGTAGGACCGGTCCGGCCGTCCAGCCATACCCCGGCGGCAGCGCGCCCAGCAGGCAGGCGGTGTCCAGCACGTGGTCGTAGAGCGAGAAGTCGCCGCTGGGGACGTGGCTGATGCCGGCACCCTGCTGGGCGCGCCAGTGCGTGGCGCGCAGCCCTGCGGCGGTCTCGTGCAGCGCCGCGGCGTCGCACTCGCCGGCCCAGTGCCGCTCGAGGGCGAATTTGAGCGCCCGGCGCGCGCCGATGCGGGGAAAGCCGAGGCTGGCGGCGACGGTCATACCCGACCCCCATCACGGCGGGCGGACAGATCGGCGGCGAAGGGGAATGGGGGCGCGGCGGCGCCGGCGCGACGGCTTGTGCCGTGGAAGAGGGCGGTCATGGTCGTCTCCAGCCCCCGGTGCACCCCGCCCGGCGGCGTTGCTCGTGCGACGACGGCAGGTCTCCTGGCTCGCGGGTCATCGCTGCCGACCCCGCCTTCCCGGACCTTGCGGTCCAGTGGCTCGCCCGCGCGCCCGTTCCGGGGCATGCGGGGCGGAAGGGCCAGCGGCTCGCCGCTGACAGTTGCGGGGGCAGCCGCCGACTTGCCCCCGGACCACGAAGGCCCAGCCGGGACGCACGGCGTTCCCTTTTCACCCGCTCGCGCGGGACCGACGACGCAGGGAGGCTAGGCGGAACGGCGGGTTGCGGCAAGCGGGGCGTCGACTCGCACGAAGTATCAACCTAGTATATACGTCACCCATATTATGGAGATCGTCATGCCGAAAGAGGCGATGTTCACCCTCAAGCTGGAACCGGAGCTGCGCGAGCAGTTCATGGCCGAAGCCGAGGCCACGCACCGGCCCGCGTCCCAGTTGGTGCGCGAGTTCATGCGCGACTTCATCCGCCGGCAACGTGAGGCCCGGGAACATGACGCCTGGGTCCGCGCCGAAGTGGAGCAAGGCCTCCGCGAGGCCGACGATCGCACCGTACCCCGCGTGCCGCATGAAGACGTTGCGACGACATGGCGCCGGCAGCGCGCTGCACTGATGAGGCGAGCCCGCGAGAACGGGGAGTGAAGGTCGAATGGCTGCCGATCGCCATCCACAACCGGGACCGCCAGCTCGCCTATCCTGCTGATCGCAACCCTTGGGCCGCTATCGAAATGGGCGACGCGATAGAGGCCGCCGTGCGTCTCCTGGCCGACCACCCCCGCCTCGGCCGGCCCGGCCGCGTCACCGGCACGCGGGAGCTGGTGGCGAACGGCACGCCGTATGTCATCGCCTATCGGGTCGAGCCCGGCGCCGTGCTGATCCTTCGCCTGCTGCACGGCGCGCAGCGGTGGCCGACCACACTCTGACGAGGCGCGCCGATCACGCGCGGCGCCACTGGGACCCTACCCCGGCTCGAACGCCACCAACCGCCGATACAGATGCCAGGTCGCGTGTCCCAGCACCGGGATCACCACCGCCAGCCCGAGCAGGAACGGCACCGACCCCAGCACCAGCCCGACCGCCACGATCAATCCCCAGCCCGCCATCGCGCGCTTGTTGGCCCGCACGGCGCGCAGCGAGGTCTGCATCGCCAGTTCGACCGATACCGCGCGATCCACCATCATGGGGAATGACACCACGCCCAGCACCAATGCGGCCACGGCGAACAGGAAGCCGACGCCGTTGCCCACCGCCAGCAGGATCCAGCCGCGCCAGGTGAACAGCACCGCGTGCAGCAGCGCGGCCAGCGAGGCCGGCGCCAGCGGGCCGACGGTCAGCAGGAAAATCCCCTCGGCGGCCACCAGCCACAGCACGAACCACCCGGCGAGCAGCAGCCCGAGCTTCAGGATCCCGCCGAACGCGGGCGAGTTCGATCACGTCGAACGCATGCCACCAGGCGATTTCCGCGCCCGCCTCGCGCCGACGGCTGAGCTCATACAGCCCCACCGCGGCGAACGGCCCAAGCAACGAGAACCCCGCCACCAGCGGAAAAATCAGCGGCACGGCGTGCACGCCGGAGGCAAGCCGGGCGAGCACCAGCCCCAGCACCGGATACAACGCGCAGAGGACCACATAATGCGTGGGATCGGCGCGGAAGTCCGCGATGCCCCCTGCCAGCGCGGCGCGCAGGTCGGACGCACCGATGCGGCGGATCTGCGGCACCGCGACGCTGGGCGCGGCGGGCCGGTGATGCGCCGCCTCGATCCCCACCAGGGCCGACTTGATCTGATCCCATCCCCAGACCACGGGGTTGCGTGCCGGATTGCCGACGGTCATGGCCGCCCTCCTCCCGAACGTTGCGTGCGGGACGCGGGCAGGGGCGACACGGAACAAGCAGGTGCCGGTCACGTCCAGCCGCGACCTCACAAGTATTAAACATAGCACGGGACGGGCGGCCGATGCGGAACTTTCGCCATCCGGTCGCGCGGTTCTGACCGGAACCGTCCTTCTCCCTCCCGCCTTGCGGCCCAGGACCGAGGTGGGAGTACAACGCGGCCCCAAACCCGTGCGGCGCGCACCCCCGCCCTCCGCCGCAGGAGGGAAGGGAGAAACGCCCTACCCGGCGCCGAACCGGGGCTTGCGCTTCTCCAGGAACGCGCGCTTCGCCTCCATCGCGTCGGGCGTGCGGCCGAGCTGCATGGTCATATCCTGCTCGAACCGGTAGCCGTCACGCAGGCTCATGGTCTCGATCGTGTTCACCGAGTGCTTGGCGAGTTGCACCGCGGTCGGGCTCAGCTCGGCAATGCGCGCGGCGATCGCGCGTGCCGCCGGCAGCAACTCGCCCTGCGGCACGCAGGCTTCGACCACGCCACGACGGTACAGCTCCGGGCCGCTCAGGCGCTCCCCGGTGAACATCATCCGCCGCACGGTGGAATGGCCGAACAGGCGCATCGCGTGCCGGCACCCGCCCATCAGGCCGACGGTGACTTCCGGCAGGCCCAGTTCGGCCTCCTCCGCCGCCACCAGGATGTCGCAGCTCGCCACCAGTGCCAGGCCGGCCCCGAGGGCAGGGCCGTTGATCGCCGCGATCACCGGCTTCCGGCACTCCATGATGGCATGATAGCTCTCACGCGCGCTGCGCAGATGCTGGCGATCGCCACCCGGCACGGGCGCCGCCGCAACCCGCGCCTTGATGTCGGCGCCGGCGGAGAACACCCGGCCCGCCCCGGTCAGAATCACGGCACGCACCTCGGTCAGATCGGACAGTTCGTCGAAACAAAGTGCGATCTCGTCCTGGGTGGCGCGGGTCTGCGCATTCACCGGCGGCCGGTCGAGGGTGACGACGGCGATGTGATCCGCAATCGACAGGCGCAGCGCGTGGAACGCGGTCTCACTCATGGCAGCCTCCTTCCCGGAACGAAGCGGCAGCATACCCAGGTTCGGGTGCGCCGCTACCAACCGGCCCAAGCTTCGGCCGTTCGAAGACAAGGCCAGGGGGCGCAACCCACGGCGCTGCCCAAGGCGCTGCCCCAGGGCGTTGCCCCCTTGGGGGGGCCTCGCTTGCGAACGTTCAAACGCTGTCGGAGGCCGGCGGTGCCAGGCGGACGGCGATCTCGCCGTAGGCGGTGCGGTCCTTGCCGCCATCTTTCGCCGCGTAGAGCAGCCGGTCCGCGGCGACCAGGGCCGCCACCGAATCGGCCGGCGGGCCGGCGAACACGACGGCGCCCAGCGAGGCCGAGACCGGAGCGCCGCTGGCCGTGGTTGCCCGTCGGATCGACAGGCGGATGCGCTCGGCCACTGCACGCACCTCCCGACCGTCGCCGCCGACGACCAGGACGGCGAACTCGTCGCCGCCGATGCGTGCCACGACATCCTCGCGCCGGGTGCAGGCCAACAGGGACCGGGCGGCGGTGCCCAGCACCGCGTCGCCGGCGCCGTGGCCGTGCCGATCGTTGACGGATTTGAAGCCGTCGAGATCGACGCAGACCAGCCCGAACCCCCCGGCGCCGCGGCGCTGACGGGTGATGGCGCGGTCCAGCGCGCCGAAGAACGCCGGGCGGTTGGCAAGCCCGGTCAGTGCGTCGGTCAGCGCCATTTCGCGCAACTGTCCCGCCGCTTGCCGCAGTTCCAGGGTGGACGCCGCCGCGCGCGCCAGCGCGGCCAGGCCCTCCCGCTGCTCGGCGGGCAGCTCGCGCGGCTGGGTGTCGATCACGCACAAGGTGCCGAGTGCGTGGCCGTGGCGGTCGAGCAGCGCGGCGCCGGCGTAGAAACGGATTCCGGGCGGCCCGCTCACCAGCGGGTTGGCGACGAAACGCGGGTCCGCCGCGGCGTCCGGCACCACCAGCAGCCACCCAGGTTGCAGCAGGGCATGGGCACAGAAGGCGTTCTCGCGCGGGGTCTCGCGGATGTCGGCGCCGAATTGGCCGCGGAAATACTGCAGGTCGGTATCCATCATCGAAACGAGCGCGATCGGGCAGCCGGTCAGGCGCGCGGCAACCGAGGCGAAATCTTCGAGCCCCGCGTCGGCAGCCGTATCCAGAACGTCATAGGAGCGCACCGAAGCCAGGCGCTCGGCCTCGTAGGCCGGGAGGGCGATGGGTTTCATGATCAGGCCTCCGGGTTAGCCTCGTGCTGGTAACCGAACGGTTGCAATCCGGCCGGCCGAGTCGCCCGTCGGCGTCGCCGGCGTGCTATACGACATGCTGGAGGGGGAGCGGACAGCCGTGCCCCTGCCGGAACGGCGCCGTGCTGCGTCGGCGCTCCCCTGGCCTGGGGCACGCCGGTTCGGAAGCGGCGCGTAGCGCCACAGGAGGAAACCACCATGCAGATGCGTCCTTTGGGTCGAACCGGGCTTTCCGTCTCCATCCTCGGCTTCGGCTGCGGCGCCGTCGGTGGGCTGATGGTCCGCGGCACGGCGGCCGACCGCGAGCGCGCAGTGGCGATGGCACTCGGCGCCGGCGTGACCTATTTCGACACCGCGCCGCAATACGGGGACGGCGTCTCGGAGACGCATCTCGGCCAGGTGCTGGCGACGCTGAAGCCGGACGTGCGGGTCGGCACCAAGGTGCGGCTTGCCGACACTGACAGGGCGGATATCGGCGCCGCGGTCACGGCCTCGCTGGAGGCCAGCCTGCGCCGGCTGGGGCGCGACCATGTCGATCTGTTCCAGTTGCACAACCCGATCACCGAAGCGGACGCCCCCGGCACCCTGGCGGCGCAGCGTGTGCTGGAGGAGGTCGTGCCGGCGTTCGAACGGCTGGTCGCGGCCGGCAAGACGCGGTTCTTCGGCATCACCGCGATCGGGGAGACGCCGGCGGTGCTGCGGGTGGTCGATTCCGGGCGGATGTTCACCGGGCAGGTGAGCTACAACCTGCTCAATCCCTCGGCCGGGTACCGGCTGCCGGCGGGCTATCCGGCGCAGGAGTACGATCTGCTGCTGGCGCGAATGGCGGCGGCGGGGATGGGCGCGATCGGCATCCGCGCGCTCGCCGGCGGGGCGCTGAGCGGGGAGGCGGAGCGGCACGCGATCGCCAGTCCGCCGCCGGCGCCGATCGGCTCGGCGCAGAGCTACGCGGCGGACCTGGCGCGCGCGCGTCGGCTGGCCCCGCTGGTGACCGAGGGGTATGCGGCGAGCCTGGCAGAAGCGGCGTTGCGCTTCGTGATCACGCAGCCGGCGATCAGCACGGCGTTGATCGGGATCGCGACAGTGGAGCAGTTCGCCGCCGCCCTCGCCGCGGTGGCCAAGGGCCCGCTGCCGCCGGCCGCGCTCGATCGGGCAGCGGCGCTGTGGGCGGGCTTCGCCGGCGAGGCGCGGTAGCTTTCCTTTTCGCCCTCCCCTTGCGGGAGGGGAAAAGATACCCGCGCCGGTCAGGGCATGAGCGACTCAGGGCATGGGCGACGGGATGTCCGCCTCCCGGCCGGCAGCGTTCAGCAGGTCCAGGAACGCCCGCGGTGCGGGGTCGGCGGGGATCGGCTCGGCCCCCGCGGCGGCCGCGTAGGCCACCACCAGTTCCCAGCACAATTCCGGTCCGGCGATCTCGGCCATGCCGACCGTGGACCGGCGGGCGCGCGCGATCGCCTCGGGGATCAGGGCGATGCCGAGGCCGCGGCCGACCAGGTCGAGCAGGGTCTCGAGGTCGCTCACCTCGAAGGCGATGCGGCGCTCCACCCCGGCTTCGAGAAAGCCGCGATCGACCAGCCGGCGGGTGCCCCACTCCGGCTCGAAATCGACGAACGCCGCATCCCGTAACGCGGCAAACGTTACATCCCGCCGCCCGTCGAGCGGATGGCCCGGCGCGCAGGCCACCACCAGCGCCTCGCAGGCGATCAACCGGGTGGCGACGTCCGCCGGCGGCTCGCCGAGCGGCAGGAAGGCGAGATCGAGCCCGCCGCTGCGCACCCTGTCCAGCAGGTCCGCGGCGCTGCCCTGGCAGAGCCGGACCTCGACCTCGGGATGGGCGGCATGGAAGCGCGCCAGCAGCGGCGGCAGGTCGAGGAAGGCGGGCAGGCTCTGCACGGTGCCGATGCCGAGCGTGCCGCGGCGCAGCCCCTGCACCGCGGCGACGGCGCTGCGCGCGTCGCGCACCGCCTCCAGCGCCGCCCGCGCCTTGCCGAGCAACGCCTTGCCCGCCGCCGTCAGGCGCACCTGGCGGGTGGTGCGCACGAACAACCGGGCGTCGAGGTCGGTTTCCAACTGGCGGATCGAGTTGGACAGCGCCGACTGCACGATGTTCACCCGGCGGGCGGCGCGGGTGAAATGCTGCTCCTCGGCGACCGCGACGAAATGCTGCAACTGCCGGAATTCCATGGAGCGGCGCCTCTATTGATCTGCCTGATCGCTGAATTTCATCAATATATTCCACTTGCGCGCTGGACAACCGCTCTCATGTGGCCGTGCGACAGAGGAGTTGTCCCATGGACCAGACCATCGCTTCCCGCCCCACGTCCCTGCCGACGCGCCGGCTCGGCCGCACCGATATGGAGATCACCCGCGTGGGCTTCGGCGCCTGGGCGATCGGCGGCCCGGACTGGGCGGTCGGCTGGGGCGCGCAGGACGACCGCGAGTCGGTCGCCGCCATCCGCCACGCGCTGGCGCGCGGCATCAACTGGATCGACACCGCCGCGATCTACGGCCTCGGTCATTCGGAGGAAGTGGTGCGGCAGGCGCTCGCAGAGGTTCCCGCCGCCGAGCGGCCCTACGTGTTCACCAAATGCGGCCTGGTGTGGGACGAGAACGATCGCCAGGCGCCGCCGCGCCAGGTCGGCGCCCCGGCCAGCCTGCGGCGCGAGGTGGAGGCGTCGCTGCGCCGGCTGGGGGTGGAGCGGATCGATCTCTACCAGATGCACTGGCCGGCCGAGGACGGCACGCCGCTCGACGCGTACTGGGAAACCCTGCTCGACCTGAAGCGGGAGGGGAAGGTGCGCGCGGTCGGGCTTTCCAACCACGACGCGACGCAACTGGAAGCGGCCGAGCGGCTCGGCCATGTGGACACCTTGCAGCCGCCGTTCTCGGCGATCCGCCGCGCCGTCGCCGCAGCCGAGCTACCGTGGTGCCACGCGCACGGGACCGGGGTGATCGTCTATTCCCCGATGCAGTCCGGCCTGCTGACGGGGCGCTTCACGGAGGCGCGCGCGCGCGCCCTGCCGAAGAACGACTGGCGGTCGCGCAACGCGGAATATGCGGGGGAGAAGCTGGCGCGGAACCTGCGGCTTGCCGAGGCGCTGCGGCCGATCGCCGAGCGGCATGCGACCAGCGTCGCCGCGGTCGCGGTCGCCTGGACCCTGGCCTGGCCGGGGGTGAGCGGGGCGATCGTCGGTGCGCGCAGCCCGGCCCAGGTGGACGGCTGGCTCGACGCGGCGCGGCTCGTGCTGACGCAGAATGACCTTGACGAGGTCGCGCGCGCCCTGCAGCAGACCGGTGCCGGCAGCGGACCGTTCGCTCCGGCGCATTGAACGCCTGCGCGCGGCCGCATGTCGGCCGCGGGGCGGGTGTTCCGGGTCTGGTTCGTTTCACGCTCTGCGCGGCCGGGCCGGTCCCGGCCGCCGCAGGACCAAGGGGGGGTGGCACCGATGGAGATGCCGATCGCGCACACGCGGCTGCTCGGCCTGTGCGGCAGCCTGCGCAGGGAATCCTATTCGCGCGCCGTCCTGCATGGGCTGGAGCCGAGGCTGCCCGCGGGGACGGTGCTCGACAGCCACGACTTGCGACTGCCGCTGTACGACGAGGACGAAGACGGGCCGGCGACTCCCGATCCGGTGCGCGCGTTCCGGCAGATGATCGCCGGGTGCGACGGGCTGCTGGTCGTCACGCCGGAATATAATCACGGCATTCCCGGGGTGCTGAAGAACGCGCTCGACTGGGCGTCGCGGCCGCACGGGGAATGCGTGCTGATCGGCAAACCGGCGCTGATCATTTCGACCTCGCCGGGCTTCGTCGGCGGCGCGCGGGCACAGGCACAGGTGAACGAGACCTTGCTGTCATGCCAGGTACGCATCGTGACGGGGCCGCAGGTGGTGATCGGCAACATCGCGGGGAAGATCCGCGACGGACGGCTGGTCGACGAACCCACCTTGCAGTTCGCCGCCGCGGCGGTCGACCGGCTGCTGGCGGTCTGCCGCGAGATACGCCGCTCCGTCCCTGCCTGATCGGAACAGGGACGCGCGCGGGTGCTGTACGCCTGCCGGCGCGTTGCGAATACATGCAAAACGGGTCGATTTTTCGTCACCTCCCGCAAAACCCCGTGCTATAGGGGCGCCGATCCGGTCACTTTGGAGGAAACTGCCCGTGCGCGCGTTCGGTACTGTCTCTGCTGGCCGCACCCCTGGCGCTGGCGACGGTGCCCGCGCTGGCGCAGAATGCGCCGTCTGCGAGCCAGATCATCGACTCCCTCAAGCCGCATGGCGACCTGACCGCCGGCGGCACCCGCGGCATCCGCCTCGTCGCACCGGGTCAGTCTGCGGCGCAGCCGGTGGCGATGTCGCAGGTGCCGGCACGGATGACTTCGGGGACGCACATGGCGCACCATGCCTCGGTGGCGAGCGGCACGTCTGCCAATGCGCCGTCGGTCAACCTGACGGTGGATTTCGCCACCGGCTCGGCGGAGCTGACCCCGCAGGCTCGGCAGACGCTCGATCAGCTCGGCAAGGCCTTGAGCAGCCAGGACCTCGGCAAATACCGGTTCCGGATCGAAGGCCATACCGACACGGTGGGCTCGGCGGCGACCAACCTGACGTTGTCGCAGCAGCGGGCCCAGGCGGTGGCGGCGTATCTGGAAAGCACCTACGGCATCGCCTCCGCCCGGCTGCAGCCGATCGGCATGGGCGAGCAGGGGCTGCTGGTCCCGACGCCGCCGCAAACGCCGGATGCACGCAACCGCCGAGTCGAAGTGATCAATCTCGGAGCCTGACGGCCCTCCGGACCCCGAACGCGTGCGCGACCCGCCAGACCCGGCCGACGCGCGCCTGATCCGGCGCTCGGGCAGTGCGGCGCGGCCGCGGTTGCCGTCCGCTGACCCGGAGGACGACACCGTGCGGCTGAAGCGGCCGTTCGGGGCGGCTGCGGCCGGTGTCTCTCCGCTGTTGCCCTGGGTCGGGGGAGGCGCCCTCGGGCTGCTGCTGGCCGCGGCGCTCGCCTGGGTGCTATGGCCGGGGCCGCGGCACGTTGCCCCGTCGCCCCTCCACCCACCCCCTGTCGCCGCGCCGCCCGTTGCTGCACCACCTGCCGCGGCGCCACCTGCGACACCAGGCCGCATCGGCGGCTCCGCGTCGCCGGCCGCCGCGCCGGCGACGACCGCGGTGCCGGAATTTGCCGTCAGCACCGCCACCCGGCGGCAGATCCTGGCCGCAACACCGACCGCGCTCGCGGTGTTCCGCTATGCAAGCAATCCGAACATCGTGGTGCTGGACTTCCCCACCCTGCGCGAACAGGGGCTGATGCTCGACCGGGTCGCCGCATTGGTAGAAAAAGCCGGCCTGCCGCGCAACCGGGTGGTGTCCTGGCCGGAGCTGGAGGCGGTGATCCATGCCCATGGCGACACCGTTGCCACCTACTATTACGGCCACGACTATTCCGCCGCCGCCCTCGCCCGCTTCTTCGCGCTGGCGGAACGGGACCACCGCCGGCTCAATCCGGAGGAACAGCGGCTGCACGCGCTGCTCGACCAGCTCGGCTGGCTGCGGCCGGGAGTGATCGCCGGGCTGATCACGCTGCCGCGGGAGGGCATCAACCGCTACGTCACCGCCGCCGCCTGCGATGCCATCCTGACCCACGAACTGTCGCACGGGGAGTTCTTCAGCAACCCGGCCTACGCCGCCTATGTGCAGCGGTTCTGGAACCGGGAACTCACCGCGGCGCAACGCGCGGGCGTGCGCAGGTTCCTTGCCTCGGAGGAATACGACATCCACAGCCACGAAGTGGTGGTGAACGAAATGCAGGCCTACCTGATGTTCACCCGCAATCCGGAGTTCTTCCGCGCCACCGATATCGGCATCACCCCGGCCGAGCGGGTGCGGCTGGAAAAGACGTTCCTGGCCGGAATGCCCCCGGGCTGGCTGCGCGACCGGCTGGCGGTCCTGAACGCGGAACACTGAGGGGCAAGTTCGACTTTCGAAGGCGCGGCCAAAGGGGTCACCCGGTCGAGGGAGCACGGCAGCAACGCATTCCCTGCCCTGCGGGCGATGCGCCCGACCTTCGGACCTCGGCATTACCGGCCCGCCAGCGCTGCGGCGGCCGCCAGCGCCACCGCGGCGACGATCGACGGAACCAGGAAACTGCCCAGCCGATCGGACAGGGCGCCGGCAAAGCTGGGGCCGAGGATCTGTCCCAGCCCGAAAGCGCTGGTCATCAGCGCCAGCACCTGCCGCGCATCGCCGCGGGCGAGTTCCCGCCCGCGCACCAGCCCGAGCGCGGTCAGCCCCATGAAGGTCCCACCCACCAGGACGGCGGCGAGGAACACACCGGCCGCGCTCGGCCAGGCGACGCTGGCGAGCACGCCGAGCGCCTCGGTCAGCGCCGCCAGCGCGAACGTCCCTGAAATACCGATCCGGCGCGCCAGCGCGGTCCACAGCGCCACCGAAGGCGCCGCGGCCAGGCCGAAGACCACCCAGACCACCGGCTCCAGCGGGCGCAGCGCCGCGGTGCCGCGGACGATGGCGACCAGGAACGTCGCGGTGATGACGTAGCCGAAGCCGAACAGCCCATAGGCGATCGCCAGGCGGACCAGGCGCCGATCGGTCGGGGCGGCGGCGGCCACAGCAGCAGCCGCAGCGGCGGTCGGGGGCGGGCCCGCGGCGGCTGGGATCAGCCATGCCGCGGCGAGAGCGCCGAGCGCCGACAGCCCGCCGCTTGCCAGCCACAGCACCGACCACCCGCCCCCGGCCGCTTGCAGCACCGAGACCAGCAGCGCCGAAGCGGCGACGCCGCTGCCGACGCCGGCGAACAGAAGAGCGGAAAGGTCGGACCGCCTGGCCTCGGCAAGACATTCCAGCACGATGGCAGAGACGAGGATCAGCACTACCGCGCTCGCGACCCCGCCGGCGAAACGCAAGGCCAGGAACGCGGGGAGCGCCCGGGTGAGACCCATCGCCCCCGTCGTGACGGCGCTGGCCCCGAGCCCGGCCAGCAGCCAAATACGACGTCCGCCCGGCAGCCGCCCCCGGGCGGCGAGCAGCGCGCCGGCCAGGTAGCCGGCGAAATTGGCCGAGGCGATCAGCCCGGCAGCGAATGTCGACAACCCGAGCGCCGCCACCATCGGCGGCAGGATCGGCGTATAGACGAACCGCCCGATGCCGATCCCCACCGCCAGCGCCAGCAGTCCTCCGAGCGCCGGCCGCAGCGGCGCGACGGGGCGAGGGGCGACAGCGGCGATGGCGCGTGGGCGGGTCATGGCGTAGCGTTCCTCGGTCGGATGGCGAAGGTGGCCTCTCTCGCCCATCCCGGGAAGCGATTGTTTGTGATCCCGGCGATCGTCGGGGGAGATGGAAGCATGGATGCCGCCGACCTGCGCCTGTTCGAAGCGGTGGCCCGCCTCGGCGTGATGGGGCGGGCGGCGGTCGAGCTGCACACCGTGCAGTCCAACGTCACCGCCCGCATCCGCGCGCTGGAGGACACGCTGGGCTGCCGCCTGTTCGACCGCCACGCCGGCGGCGTGAGCCTGACCGACGCCGGCCGCCGGCTGCTGCCGTACGCGCAGCGCATTCCCCGCCTGCTGGCGGACGCCGCACGGGCGGCGCGCGACGACGGCACCCCGCGCGGGAGCCTGGTCATCGGCGCGCTGGAAACCACCGCGGCGCTGCGCCTAGCCCCGCTGCTCGCTGCGTATGCGCAAGCCTACCCGGAGGTCGACCTGGTCCTGCGCCCGGGCACCACGTGCGAGCTGGTGGCGGCGGTGCGCGACGGGGTGGTGGACGGCGCCTTCGTCTGCGGCCCGGTGGCCATGCCAGGGCTGGAAGCACGGCCGATGTTCCGCGAGGAACTGGCCGTCCTGGCCCCACCCGGCACGCGCTCCTTCGAGGCGCTGATCGGCACCGAGGGCGTGCGGATCGTCGTGCTGCGCGCCGGCTGCTCCTACCGCCAGCGGCTGGAGGCACTGCTCGCGCGCCGCGGCGTACCGGCGCCGCGGATGATGGAGTTCGGGACCCTGGAGGCGATCTTCGCCTGCGTGGCGGCGGGGCTCGGGATCACCCTGCTGCCGCGGGCGCTGGTGGGCGGGGTGTGCGCCGCCGGGCGCGTTGCCGTGCTGGCGCTGCCGCCCGGCGAGGCGCTGGTGGAGACGGTGTTCCTGCGCCGGCAGGACGCGTTCGCGTCTTCGGCGCTGGCGGCGTTCCTCGATCGGGCGGGGCAGGCGTCCGCACTGGCCGCGGCGGCGTAGCGTCGCCACCAATGCGGCCTTCGACACGGGGCCGCGCCCGGGACAGCTCGTCCCGGCCCTGATCGTCACAGCCCTGGTCGTCGCAGCCCTGGTCGTCGCGGACCGACAGCCCGACGTCGGGCGGCATCACATCCACACCAAGCTCAGCACCACGAGCACCGGCACCAGCAGCGTCGCGGCCCAGGCGGCATAGACGAGGAATCCCGGCATGCGCACGCCGCGGTGCGAGGCGATGGCGCGCAGCATCAGGTTGGGGGCATTGCCCAGGTAGGTCAGGCCGCCGAAGAACACGGCGCCGCCGGAAATCGCTTCCAGGGCGTGGTCCGCGCCGCCTGTCAGGGCGTCGGGTCGGATGCCGGCCAGGCCCCAGGCGACCAGGTAGCTCGGCGCGTTGTCGAGCACGGCGGACAGGCCGCCGGTGACCCAGAACAGGACGGCGGGCCTCGGCTGCCCGGCGGGGTCCGTGGCGAGGGCGAGCAGGGGGGCGAACGGCCCCGCCGGTCCGGCTGCCAACATGCGCAGCACCGGTTCGAGGGTCAGGAACAGGGCGAGGAAGAACCAGGCGACCTCGGCCATCGGCCGCCAGGAGAAATCGTTGCCCTGGTGGACGGCGCGCGGGGTGAGGCCGGCGGAGAGGGCGGTGGCCACCAGGAAAACCCCCGTGGCGGCGAAGCGCGCCGTGGGGATGGTGGCACCGGCGATGCGGAGCGTGCCGGCCTGGATCAGCGCCTCGGCGAACACCGTCGCGCCGACCGCCAGGATCAGCACCAGGTTGCCGGTCCCGCGCAGGCGGAACCGTTCGCGCGGGGGCGCGGGGAGCGGCTCGTCGCGAGCCAGCCGGCGGTCGATCGCCCAGACCGCGACGAGGACGAAGCCGGCCATCAGCGCCAGCGGCGGCCCCAGCCGCAGGGCCGGCCAGAAGAACCCGACCCCGCGGAGGAAGCCGAGGTAGAGCGGCGGCCCGAGCGGCGACAGCGCACCGCCTGCGTTGGCGACCAGCACGATGAACCCGAGCACGAGGTGCAGCTTGTGCTGGCGGTGCGCGTTGGCACGCAGCAGCGGGTGGATAAGCACCATGGCCGCCGCGGTGGTGCCCATCACCCCCGCGGCCAGGGTGCCGACCGCCAGCATCGCCGTGTTCCCCGCCGGCGTGCCGCGGAACCCACCGCGCACCAGCACCCCGCCGCCAGCCGCATACAAGGCGAGCAGCAGGGTGATGAAGGGCAGGTACGACCCCAGCACCTCCTGCCAGGCGAGGGCCGCCGCCGCGACCGGCCCGGCGCTCGCCGCCTGCGGGAGCAGCCACGCCAGCGCCCAGCCCGCGGCCACCCATCCCTGCCGCTTGTGCCACCAGCGCGGCGCCACGATCGGCAGCAGCGCGAAGCAGGCGAGCAGGCCCGCGAACGGCAGCGCCCAGATCAGCCCGGGCACCAGCGGCGTCGCCCCGTGGATCGCAAGCCCCTGGATGGCGCCCCCTGGAATCGCGCCCCCTGGAATCGCGCCCCCTGGGGCGGCGAGACCCTGGGCTGTGGAAACCGCGGCCGTGCTCGGTTGCATGACGGGGACCCTGCAAGTAACGTCCGCCGCGCGCAACGGGGACCCTGAACGGATGGACATGAGCGGTGAGCGGCGCCTCCCGGCGCCGCGGCAGAAGGTGTGGGACGCGCTGAACGATCCTTCGGTGCTGAAAGCGGCGATCCCGGGCTGCGAGAAGCTGGACGCGTCCTCCCCGACGGAAATGGCGGCCACCGCCGCCGTGCGTATCGGCCCGATCGCCGCGCGGTTCAACGGCAAGGTACATCTATCGGACATCGACCCGCCGAACGGCTACCGCATCAGCGGCGAGGGCCAGGGCGGCGTCGCCGGCTTCGCCAAAGGCGGCGCGAGCGTGCATCTGAAGGATGCCGACGACGGCGGGACCCTTCTCAGCTACGAGGTGCAGGCCCAGGTAGGGGGCAAGATCGCCCAGCTCGGCGCCCGGCTGATCGATTCCACGGCCAAGCAGATGGCCGACGCCTTCTTCGACAATTTCGCCAAGGAGCTTGCCCCCCCGATGGTCCCGACCCCAGAAGCCGCCGCCCCGACCCGCGCGCCCGCTCCGGCGCCGAGCGTGAACTGGTTCGCCATGGTGCCGCGCGAGCCGATGGGGCTGCCGCTGGCGCTGTGGATCGGCGGGCTGATCTGGCTGGTGATCCTGTACATGATCGTGGTGCCGCTGCTGTAATGCCGCTCGATTCGCTGCCGGCCTCGGTCGACGACACCGCCCGCCTGCTCGCCGACCAGGGCTATATCGCCGACCGCGCGCTGGCGACCACGGTGCACCTGGCGCTGGTGATGCGCCGGCCGCTGTTCCTGGAAGGCGAGCCGGGGACCGGCAAGACCGAGATCGCCAAGGTGCTGGCGGCCGGGCTGGGGCGCCGGCTGGTGCGGTTGCAGTGCTACGACGGGATGGACCTCGCCGCCGCGGCGTACGAATGGGACCACGCGCGGCAGTTGATGGCGATCCGGCTGGCGGAGGCGGCGGGACAGACCGACCGCGACGAGCTGGCACGGGATATCTACACGCGCGAATTCCTGGCCGCCCGGCCGCTGCTCTCGGCAATCGATCCCGACCTGCCGCCAGCGGTGCTGCTGATCGACGAGCTCGATCGGGCGGACGAGCCGTTCGAGGCGTTCCTGTTGGAATTGCTGGCGGATTTCCAGATCACCGTGCCCGAATACGGGACCGTGCGGGCGGCGGTGGCGCCCGTCGTGGTGCTGACGTCGAACCGGACGCGAGAGGTGCACGACGCGATCCGGCGGCGGTGCCTGTACCATTGGGTGGACTACCCGGACGCGGCGCGGGAGCGGGCGATCCTGGCTGCGAAAGCCCCTGGCGTGCCGGCGGCGCTGGCGGCGCAGGTGGTGGCGTTCGTGCAGCGGCTGCGCGGAGAGGAGCTGTTCAAGCTTCCCGGCGTGGCGGAGACGATCGACTGGGCGAGCGCGCTGCGGGCGCTGAACCAGACCGAGCTGACCCCGGGGGTGGTGGATGAGACCCTGGGGGCGCTGCTGAAATACCAGGACGATATCGCGAAGGTGCGGGGGGCGGAGGCGGCTCGGTTGTTGGGGGAGGCAGAGGAGCCGGGGGGGACTTAAGCGGGCTGATTCGCGTTGTACATCAGCCTATTTTGAAGGCAGTGCCGGCTGGGTGAGAATGTACGCTGGCTGGGGCATCTGGGGCCGAGTGCGGTTCCGCTGCCGTGGGTCCTGAGGTCCCCGCGCCGTCCCGGGCTGTTTCCGGCGCCGGGGTGGCGTTGGGCGGCGATTATGTTGTTATATCGTAACGATATCGACGCACGACGGCCGGCCCCGGGCTAGAGGCCGAAAAGCGGTGGGCGGTAGCCGAGCGGACCGTGGTCCCGGATCGCCGCGGCTTCGGACCGCCGGCGCGGGCGGTGGGGGTCGGGCACTGCCGCCGGCGCGCGCCGCGGGGGCGCGTCCGGCGGGGGCGGCAGGGCCTCGGGTGGGGTGATGCCGAACATCCGGCAGAGCGGGCGCAGCACCCTCCACAGGCGCGGCGCGGTCGCCAGCAGTTCCGTCATCTCCGGCTGCGCCAGGAGATAGGCGAATTCGATGCCGGACGGCACCGTTTCCGGCGACATTCGCGCCAGCCAGCCGTAGCTTCTGGGCAGGGTCCGGCGCGGCGCGGGGGGCCAGACCGGCGCCGCATCGGCGGGCACCCCATCGGCGGGCACGGGGACGGGTTCGGCGGGGCGGCGGCGGGTCCTCGCCACCGGATGGGCGGCGATGGCGGCGAAGCGCTCTGCCGCCTCCGTGAGGCGGTTCCACAGCCGGGCCGCGAGGTCCATCAGGGCCGGGTTGTGCTCGGCGCCGGTCGCCATCGCTTCGCGCAGCCCGCTGATGAAGCGAGCGAAGCGCCCGGCGAGGGCCCAGGCGCTGGTGGCGGGGGGAGAAGGGGCGGCGGCCGACATGAACAAAACAAGAACATGAATCCGCCGCCGTGTCAAGCGATTTTCAACCTACCGAACCCCCGCGGTCCGATACGCCGCGCGCAGCGGCGCCGCGAAGCCGATCCTGTCGAGCCGCAATTCGCCCTCGGCACCGATCATGTCCGCCTGGTCCGGCCAGGTGCCGTCCGGCCGCCGCCGCAGCACCTCGGCTGCCACCGCGCTGGAATGCAGGAGGGCGATTTCGGCCACCGTCGGGATGGTCGTGTAGGCCCACACGTTCGCCCGCGTCTCCGCCTCGTTCGACGGCGACAGGATTTCGATCAGCACCACCGGGTCCGGCAAGGTCGCGCCCCCCGACGGCGGCGCGCAGGTGATGCCGAGCGCGGGAACGAGGCAGTTTTCCGCCGACCGTGCCTGGGGGACGACGGCCGGCGCGGCGACGACCCGGCAGGTGCCGGGGCGGCCATCCAGATGCGCGATCAGAAGATATGCGAGCTGCGCCTGGATGGACCCGTGCGCGTCCGAGGCGGGGGCGATCCTCTCCGGGGTGCCGTCGCGGAGCTGCCAGAGCGCGCCGGTTCGGTCGTCCGAATCCCAGGCGAGGAACTCAGTCACCGTCATGTGGCGCGGTGGCGGCTTGAGGGCAGTGGGCATGCGCGAACGATGCTCCGTTTCGCGCTCCGATCGCAAGCGCTGCGGCGGCAGGTGCAGCGTGCCAGTTAAAACGTCGGTTATCGACCCAAGGCGGGCGTTGGCTGGCTTGGGACGTAATCTCAGGAGCGGTCGTTCAGCCTCACCTAGTGCGGACGGTAACGCGCCCAACCCGGTAATTATCGGCCGTAGGCACGCCTGCCGATAGCAGACATAACGTCTTTACCTGTGGAGACGCTGTTCTCTCATGAGGCAAATCAACCTCAACTAGCCCGCCAGTCCATGCCATGTCATGCCTCTGCCCACGCCATGCGACACCGATCGCTTCCACCACGGGCCTGAATATCAGGCCAATCCTGTCCTGATTGGCAACATCAGTTCTGATTTCATGTTTGAAGCCTGAGATCTGCCCGCCTCTGTACGACTTGCTGGCCTTGGTCTCATGGAGATATAGCCAACCGCCGATGAGTGCCTCGGCCTCCTGATCGTTGAGGAACCAATAGCCAGATATAAAATCCGATGTGCCCCCGATATGGCTGACATTCATGGCCTGGCCGTTTGCCAGTTTGACGCATTTAAGATGAATTGACTTCGCCATTCTTCCTTGAGCCTCCAATTTCACATCATTGTTTATGGGTCATAGCCATATTCCGATCCCGCCATGGCCTCGCGCTCCGATTGAAGCTCTTCCAATGGCACATCGATCAGCTTGAATTCCAAATTGTACATCGGCATTTGCCATGAATGGTATAATGCACTCACATGCTTCTGGCCCGCTCTCTCCAGCGGGAGGTCTGCCTCTATGAGGCGCTTGAGCATCAATTCGGTTAGCTTCTGGGCATCCTGGTGATCTTCGCTTTCTTTAAATTCAACCTGGCCCCAGACCTCTGAAACGATCTTCAGACCCGCCTCAGTAAAAGCGCCCACAGCGAGCAGCGCGTCCACGGCGTCCAGAACTGTGGGCCGAAGCTCAAATCCGAACTGATGCGGGATGCTGTGGGGGATGTTCCAAACCAGGGCACCGTTTTCATATGCCTCGATATCGGCATATAGAACGCTCTCCCGGCGAGCCACTGTCGAATTCGGCAAGATATATTCTCCAGCATAGCCTTCCAGATAATGCGCTCTGCGCTCCTGGTCGACATACTCCCTCAATTGCTTCATGTGCATCGGCTTCCAATGCTGTGCTTCAGCATAAATCAGCCGCGCCAGGTGATCATAAAAATGCCCGACCACCTTGTTCAGCTTCGAGGATATGAGTTTGGCCGGGCATCGCACGGCATCAATTAAGATCAGGGCTTTGGCGGCCTCTTCATGCGCAAAGTTTTCCAGCACCTCCATCTCACGAGGTTTGTCCTGGAGCTGCCGTGATGCAGACCAAAAGCTTTCAGCGCTTTCAGCGATGATCGGCAGCCCTTCTGCCAAGAACTTGAGACGGTCTTTTTGAGACATCTGGCAAAGCTTGATGGCCTGCCGGCCGCCGAATGTGACCTTGGTCATGTACTGCCCCCGCGGATCCAATCAAAATGGCAGATCATCGTCCAATGATTTGGCATTTGATTTCACCTTTATAGCTGCCGCGGGAAGCTGTGTGTTGCTCACAACGAACAGATTGAGAATATCATCGCGATCCATGAACATGATTCTGCTTCGCTTTGTCACATCCAGATTTCGGCCAAGCCAAAGTCTGGCCGACTTGGTGATTTCTCCGCCGGCGACAATATAGGCATGATCAACCAGAACCTCTCGGCTGAACTCGGGGTCAAATAGAACGCTATCCAGCATCATCAGGACCTGATTGTGGATCACGGCGATGTTGGTATTGGCGCCCTCGCGGTTCTTGCTATCAGCTGACGCATCAAGCTTCCCCTTTTTGGCCTGGATACCGAAATAGAGCATGTGCTGACTCGGCAAGGCGAAGCGCATCCACACATCCTTGCCATGCTCGAGGTTCTTATCCTTATGACCCGCCGACGTGATGCGGTGGTATCCGAGCTGGCGCAGCAAAGGCAGCAATACCTCTTCGATCAACTCGTCCTCAGAGCATGTATCGAGGTAGGCCGACAGTTGCGCCCGTTTCTGTGTCTCGGCCGGAGTAAATGGCCGATGGGGATTAGCCTGAACGGATACAGTTCGGGTGGCTATATGCCGAACATACAGGTGATTGTCCTCACCATAGAAGGCTTCAAACCCCTCACGACCCAGAGGTTCGTTCAGCGCTGCCAGAGCGGCAGACCTGTCCAGGTCACCGTCCTGGGCCTCCCGCTTGTCCATCAGAACCCGGAGCAGATTGACGAACCTATTTGGCAGGGTGTTGGCGGCTGGAGATGCCTCCGCCAGTAGCTTTTCCAGCACGCCGGCAGTCCAGAAGCTGCGGGTGGTACCATCATGCGCATCATCGAGATCGCATTCCTGCATGAACGTGGTGATGTAATAGCTTGATCGACGTTGAAAATGCGGCACGTCGCCGATCACCATATCAGCGATCGCGCGGAGGTTTCGCGGTTTGAACTGCATTTTCCGTCTCCGATCCCTATTCGGTCCTATTATTCTGAGTCGACAATCAAACCAAGGTGAGAAATCGCCAGCGCGTTCAGATTGCCAAGTCCCTACCTCGCTCTGGCCGTAGATGTCTGCTTTCCCATTTGGCTGCCCGAAACCCGCCAGTCTGCTTTCGGCCCGGCTTCGTCATAAGGCATATGTCCAGTGCCCGCTTCCCGTGGTCGTAAGCTGACGGGCAGAAATCCACCCATAGCGTAA
Organism: uncultured Pseudomonadota bacterium; assembly: GCA_963832525.1. Lineage (GTDB taxonomy): Bacteria > Pseudomonadota > Alphaproteobacteria > Acetobacterales > Acetobacteraceae > JAJZVS01. The sequence goes on along the minus strand of CAWHUC010000004.1, from coordinate 1,020,546 downwards.
ATTCAAAGCCAAGAGACGCCATTGGCCCCCTACGCCGCCTTGTGCCGCTCGCGCAGGAACTGGAAGAACTCCACCCCCTCCCGCAGCCGCCGCTTCATCATCTGCGGGCTGCGCATCATCTCCCCCACGATGGAGGCGATCTTCGGCGCGCGGAAATAGAACCGCTTGTAGAACGTCTCCACGTTGTCGAAAATCTCCGTGTGCGACAGATGCGGATAGTGCAGTGGCGCGATCTGGATGCCGTGGTCGTCCACCAGCTCCGCATGATCCGCGTCCAGCCACCCGTTCGCCAGCGCCTGGTCGTACAGGAACGTCCCCGGATAGGGCGCCGCCAGCGACACCTGGATCGTGTGCGGGTTGATCTCGGTGGCAAACCGGATCGTCTCCTCGATCGTCTCCTTCGTCTCCCCCGGCAGGCCGAGGATGAAGGTGCCGTGGATCTTGATCCCCAGCTCGTGGCAGTCCTTGGTGAACCGGCGGGCCACCTCGATCCGCATGCCCTTCTTGATGTTGTGCAGGATCTGCTGGTTGCCGCTCTCGTAGCCCACCAGCAGCAGCCGCAGCCCGTTGTCCTTCAGCACCTTCAAGGTCGCCCGCGGCACATTCGCCTTCGCGTTGCACGACCACACCACGCCAAGCTTGCCCAGCTCGCGCGCGATCGCCTCCGCCCGCGGCAGATTGTCGGTGAAGGTGTCGTCGTCGAAGAAGAATTCCCGCACCTGCGGGAAATACGACTTCGCCAGCCGGATTTCCTCCGCCACATGCCCGGGCGAGCGCACCCGGTAGCGGTGCCCGCCCACCGTCTGCGGCCACAGGCAGAAGGTGCAGTGCGACTTGCAGCCCCGGCCGGTGTACAGCGACACGTAGGGGTGCATCAGGTAGCCGATGAAATAATCCTCGATGCGCAGATCGCGCTTGTAGACCTCGGTGACGAACGGAAGCTGGTCCATGTCCTCCAGCACCGCGCGGTCCTTGTTGTGCACGATCGCGCCGGCGGCGTTGCGGAACGAAATACCGTCGATGGCGGTGAAATCACGCCCCTCGGCCACTTCCTTCACCGTGAAATCGAATTCGTTGCGCGCCACGAAGTCGATCGGTGCGCCCTGCGCCAGGCTTTCCGCCGGCTGCACCGCGACCTTGGCGCCGACGAAGCCGATCTTCAGCCCCGGATTGGCGTCCTTCAGCGCTTGCGCCACCTTCACGTCGGAGGCGAAGGACGGCGTGGAGGTGTGCATCACGCACAACTCATAGCCCCGCGCGGCGGCCAGCACCGTCTCCAGGCTGGTGCCGGCCGGCGGGGCGTCGATCAGCCGGCTGCCCTCCACCAGAGCGGCGGGCTGGGCGAGCCAGGTCGGGTACCAGAAGGAGCGGATTTCCCGCTTCGCCTGGTAGCGGGAACCGGCGCCGCCGTCGAAGCCGTCGAACGAGGGGGGATGCAGGAACAGCGTCTTCATCATCGGGGCGGGGATCCCTGGTCTCGGGGGCGAGGGGCTCGGGGGCGATCGGCGGTCAGGCGGTGGCCACGCCACTCCACCCGGTTGCCGGCGAAGGCAGCGAACAGCACAGCCATGGACATAAGCTCGCGCAGCGGCAGAAGCCAGAGCGGCAATGGAAACGCAAGGGGCACGCGGCATCCGCGCAACGCCCGGTCGATCCCCCGCCCCGCCGCCGCGCGCGCACCCCAGGCGCACGCGAGCACGCCCCAGGCCCACCCCGCGCCCGCGGACAGCGCCACCGCGGCCAGCGCCCAGGCGATCCCGTATTGCAGCGCCGACGCGGCGAACGGCCCCGGCGCCAGCGCGCGGATGGTGCGCGCCCAGCGCAGCTCGTGCCGCCACAACGCGCCCGGCGTCGCTTCCCCCACGGTCGTCAGCGGCACGGTGGCGGCCAGCGCCACCTCCAGCCCCAGCGCGCGCACCTTCTGGCCGAGCACGTTGTCGTCGGCGAGGTGGCCCACCAGGGCGGCGAGTCCGCCGATCCGCTCCAACGTGGCGCGGCGCAGGACCATGGTCGCCCCCAGGCAATCCTGCCGCCCGAGCGCGCGGGCGAGCAGCGCGCCGGGGAGGAAGGCATGGGTGATCTGCTCGGCGCCCAGCCGCTGTACCAATCCCCGCTGCACCCACCTCCCGTCCGCCGGCAGCCCGGCATAGAGCGTGGTGACCAGCCCGGTCCCCGGGGGCGCCAGCGCTGCGGCCAGACGGTCGAGCCAGTCGGGCGCGACATGCAGGTCGGAATCCGCGATCGCCAGCACCGCGTGCTGCGCCGCCGGCAGCATGTTCATGAGGTTGGCGACCTTGCGATTCGTCCCATGCGGCGTCGGGTCGATCACCAGGACCAGGCGGCGGCCGGGGAAACGCGCCTGCAGGCGGCGGACCACGGCGATGGCGGGATCCGCCGGGTCCTGCACGCCGAACACGATCTGGAAATCGGGATAGTCCTGGCGGCAAAGGCTGGCGAGCGCGTCCTCCAGCAACGGTTCGTCGCCGTGCAGCGGCTTGAGCACGGTGATCGGCGGCCGATGCGCGAGCGGGGGCGGCAGGCGGGCGGCGAAGCGGGCGACCGCGCGCCAGCCGGCCAGTGCCTGCGCGGCGCCGATCGCCGCCAGCGCCGCCGCCAGGACCGCGAGGATCATTGCGGCAAGGCTCATCCGTCCCGGTGGCGGGCCGCCGGCGGCTCAGCCAGGGGCGAGGGCATCAGGAGCGACGGCATACTGGGCGTCGCTCACCTTTTCGAACCACTGCGTCGAGCCGCCGGTATCGGTGCTCTCCGACATGGCGATATGCGCGAACAGCCGGTCCGGCGCGGCGCCGTGCCAGTGGCGGGTGTCGGGCGGGATCACCACGGTATCGCCGGGAAACAGTGCCTGCACCGGCCCGCCCTCGAACTGCACGCGGCCCACGCCGGACAAGCAATAGAGCGTCTGCCCGACAGGATGCGTGTGCCAGGCGGTGCGGGCGCCGGGGGTGAAGGACACCACCGCGGCGCGCATGCGCGACGGCGCGGTGGGCGCCACGATCTCGTCGTTGAACACGGTGCCGGTGAAATGGTCGGCGGGGGCGGATCTGCTCGCCCGGGCGGCGGCGCGGAACACGGTCATGGGCGGGGCCTTTCTGATGCCGGCGGTTGCCTTGCCCGGCATCATGGGAGCGCGCGCGGTGCGGCGCAAACGCGCCCCCAGCAGGCGGGCGCGGGTCGTCACGGATCGCGAGCCGGATCCCGTGGCGGCGCCGGCCTGCTCAGAGCGTGAAAAGCAGTCGAACTTGTGAAAGAACACCCGTTGTCATCGCTCGGGTTTTCAGGCGGTTCTGGCGGCTGACGGGCATTCTTTCACAAACTCTCAGGCCCTGATCTGAGCGCAAGCTGCCAGACGTTTGCTTAGCGTTCCGGTCCCAGGTCGCGCGCCACCTCGGGCCGATGCAGCAAGGTCTCGATCGCCGCCGCCTGGTCGATCGTATGGTCCGGCTGGAAACTCAGCGCCGGGGCGACCCGCAGCGGCAGCGCGTGCGCCACCACCCCGCGCAGATAGGCCGCCGCACGCGCCAGCGCCGGCAGCAGCGCATCGATATCCGACCGCCCCAGTCGGGCGACGAACACCGTCGCGTTTTTCAGGTCCGGGCTGAGCCGCACTTCGGTCACGGTGATGTCCGCCGACGCAAGCTCCGGGTCGCGGAACTCGTGGCGGGCGAACACGCCGGCGAGCACGTGGCGGATTTCCTCCGCCACGCGCAATTGCCGCTGCGTCGGGCCGCGCTTCGCCGCCGCGACCCGGGCGGGCTTCTTCAGGCCGGGACCAGTTCGGTCTCGAAGCATTCGACCACGTCTCCTTCCTGCAGGTCGTGGAAATTGGCGAAGCTCAGGCCGCATTCGTAGCCGCGCGCCACTTCGCGCACGTCGTCCTTGAAGCGTTTCAGTTGCGACAGCTCGCCGTTGTGGATCACCACACCTTCGCGCAGCACGCGCACGCCGGCGCCACGCTTCACCAGGCCTTCCGTCACCATGCAGCCGGCGACCTTGCCGACCTTGGTGATGCTGAACACCTGCCGCACTTCCGCATAGCCGAGGAACTTCTCGCGCGCCTTGGGCGCGGTCTTGCCGGTGACCAGCTTCGCGATGTCGTCGGCGACGTCGTAGATGATCGAGTAGTAGTGGATCTGCACCCCGTCGCGGGTCGCCATTTCGCGCGCCTGCGCGGTGGCGCGGACGTTGAAGGCGATCACCGCGGCGGACGAGGCTTTCGCAAGCTGCACGTCGCTTTCGGTGATCTGCCCGACGCCGGCATGCAGCACGCGGACCTTCACCTCCTCGCTGGCCTGTTTCAGCACGGTGGAGGAGATGGCTTCGGCGCTGCCCTGCACGTCGGCCTTGATGAGGACCGCGACTTCCTTCTGCTCGCCGGCCTGGATGCGCGCCAGCATCTGATCGAGCGTGCCGCGCGCCGCCGTGGTGCCGGCCGCGACCTTGTCGCGCAGGCGGCGGGTGCGGAACTCGGCGATCTCGCGCGCGCGGCTTTCGCTTTCCACCGCAACGAACGGCTCGCCCGCCGCCGGCACGCCGGCGAGGCCCTGCAGCTCCACCGGCATCGACGGCCCGGCGTCCTTCAGTGCGCGGCCCTTGTCGTCCAGCATCGCGCGCACCCGGCCCCACTCGGCGCCGGCCACGACGATGTCGCCCTGGTGCAACGTGCCTTTCTGCACCAGCACGGTCGCCACCGGGCCGCGCCCGCGATCGAGCCGGCTTTCGATCACCGAGCCTTCCGCCGCGCGCTCCGGATTGGCCGTCAGGCCGAGCACTTCGGCCTGCAGCAGGATCGCTTCTTCCAACTGGTCGAGCCCGGTGCGCTTGGTCGCGGAGACCTCGACGTCCTGGGTCTCGCCGCCCATCGCTTCCACCACAACCTCGTGGCTGAGCAGTTCCTGGCGTACCCGATCGGGGTTGGCGCCGGGCTTGTCCATCTTGTTGATGGCGATGATCAGCGGCGCGCCGGCGGCCTTGGCGTGGCGGATCGCCTCGATCGTCTGCGGCATCACGCCGTCGTCGGCGGCGACCACCAGCACGACGATGTCGGTGACGGAGGCGCCGCGGGCGCGCATGGCAGTGAACGCCTCGTGGCCCGGCGTATCGATGAAGGTGATGCGCTGGCCGGACGGCAGGGCCACCTGGTAGGCGCCGATGTGCTGGGTGATGCCGCCGGCTTCGTGCGCGGCGACGTCGGTTGCACGCAAAGCGTCCAGCAGGGACGTCTTGCCGTGATCGACATGGCCCATGACGGTGACGACCGGCGGGCGGACCAGCAGCTCGGCATCGGTATCGACCGCGCCTTCCAGGCCCAGCTCGACGTCCGATTCCGACACGCGCCGCACGCGGTGGCCGAACTCGGCCACCACCAGCTCGGCGGTATCGGCATCGAGCACCTGCGTCACGGTCGCCATGATGCCGAGCTTCATCAGGGTCTTGATGACCTCGGGCGTGCGGGCGGCCATGCGGTTGGCCAGTTCCTGCACGGTGATCTGTTCTGGCAGAATGACGTCACGCACGACTTTCACCTGATCGGAGCGCAACCGCTCCAGTTCCGCCTGGCGGCGTTCGCGTTCGCGCTGGCGGCGCACCGAGGCGAGCGAGCGGACGCGTTCGTCCTCGCCCTCGATCGCCGCCTGAACGTCGATGCGGCCGGGACGCCGGCGGTCGTCGGTGGTGGGCTTGCGGGGGGCGACCACCGGGGGCTTGCGCGCGGCGGCGCCGCCGGGGCCGGTGCGGCGGACGGGACGGGAGTCGTCTTCCTCCTCCCCGCCGCGGCGCAGGCGCAGGGTTTCGGTCGGCGTGGGCGGCGCGGCAGGCGCGGCGGCGGTGCCGGGGCGGCGGCGCGCGTCCTCGCCCGGTCGGGCGGTGGCGGTACGACCGCCCGCCCCCCCGCGCGCGGCGGCACCGGCACCCGGTGCGCTCGCGGCAGGCTGAGCGGCGGCGGCATCGGCCCGGGCGACCGGTTGGGCTGCACCGGGTGCGGGTTCGGCACCCGGGACGGCTCCGGCAGACACCGCAGCCGCGTGCTCGGCACCGGCCTCCCCCACGGGGGGAGCGGCGGCGGCACGGTCGGCGGCGTTCTCGGCCTCCTCCCGCGCGGCGGCCTCGGCTTCGCGGCGCGCGAGGTCCTCGGCTTCCGCGGCACGGCGGGCTTCTTCCTCGCGCCGGCGCGCTTCCTCGGCGGCGGAGAGGATCGAGATCTTCTCCTGCTCGCGCCGCTCGGCTTCGCGCCGGGCGGTTTCCTTCTGCTGCTCGACCAGCGCGCGCTGGCGGGCGGCCAGCTCGGTCGCGGTCAGCGCGCGCGCGGGGCCGGCGGGCGGACGACCGCCGCCCTGCGGACGCGCGCCACCCGACGCACCGGAACCGCTCCCCGGCGCGGGCGGCGGCGGGGCGGCGCCCGGGGCGCGCTTCTTGCGCACCTCGACCTGCACCACCTTGGAGCGGCCATGGCTGAAGCTTTGCCGTACCGAGCCCGCATCGACCGTACGCCCGATCTCGAGCCGTCCTGCCGGCCGCAACGAAAGCCTACCCTTGCTCGCGTCCTGATCCTTGCCTTCGCTCATCACCCCGCCTGTCGGGCTATGCCCGTTCGCCTGTCTGTCGGGCTATGCCCGTTCGCCTGTCTGCTTCGCCGGCGCCGGTCCCGCCGAGTCGCCCATCCTGCCGTCGGCCGCCTTGCCGCTGGCCATCGTTCCGGGCCGCGTCCGCCGATCGGGCGGGCGGACCCGCCTGCCGGGCCGCGCGCCCATGCGCCGCTTCGCCGCCGTCCGGAGCGGCCAGTCCGGCCAGCCGTTCCGCCTCGATCCGCAGCGCCGCGGCGAGCTTGCCCGGCGCTACCGCCACATGCACCGCGCGATCGCGGCTGAACACCGCGCCCAGCGCCGCCGCCGGCAAAGGCGCCACCGTCGGGATGTCCCGCCCGGAGAGGAAGCGTCGTCGCTCCTCGGCGCTGCCGTCCGCGGCCTGCACGACCAGGGCGGCCCGACCGGTCCGCACCCACTCCCCGGCCTTGTCGAAGCCGGCGACCGCCTGGCCCGCGCGGCGGGCCAGCCCCAGAAGTTCGGCAATCCGTCTTTCCAGCCCGGCGCGCAACCGTGCCAATAAATCGGGCGGCACCGCCACCACGCCGCGCGCGGCCCTGGCAAAGGCCCCACGTGTGCGCGCAGTTTCTACCACATCGGCCCGCGCGCTCAACCACATTCCCCGGCCGGGCAGCCGTGCGGAAAGATCAGGGACCAGCGCTCGGTCCGGACCCACCATGAAGCGGATCATGCGCGCCTTCTCGGCCCGCGCGCGGGTGACCAGGCAGCGCCGCAGCGGGCCGGTCTCGGGCGCGTCGTCGTCGTCGGGGACCGACGCGGGATGTAGTCCGGGGACCGACGCGGGATGTGAGCCGAGGACCGACGCAGGATGCCGTTCCGGTACCGACGCGGCACGCGCATCACCGGCCGGCGCGGCGCGATCGGCGGCAGCGGGCGGGGCGTGCGGGTCGGGGGAGATGGGATCGGGATCAGGCGTCGTGACTGTCCTCCTCGGCCGCCCCGGACGCACCGGCGTGGGAGGCTTCGGTATCGGGCGCTTCATCGCCGGCCGCTTCGGCCTCGTCCCCTTCGGCTTCGCCCGCCTCGGCATCGTCCGCCTCGGCCTCGGCGCCGACCGCGGCCTCACCGTCGTCGAACCAATGCGCGCGCGCGGCCATGATGACGGCGTTGGCGGTGTCCTCGTCCATATGCTCGGCGCCGACGATCTCGATCAGCTCGTCGGAGGCGAGGTCGGCGAGGTCATCGAGCGTCTTCACGCCCTTCTCCCCCAACGCCACCAGCATCGCCGGGCTCAGCAATTCCATCGCGGCCACCTCGTCGCTCACGCCGAGCGCGACCCGCTGTTCGCTCAATTCGCTGTCGCGGCGTTCCAGGAAGACCTCGGCGCGGCGGATCAGCTCGGCGGCGATGTTCTCGTCGAAGCCCTCGATAGAGGCGAGCTCCTCCAGCGGCACCGCGGCCAGTTCTTCCACCGACCCGAAATCCTCGGTCACCAGCAGGCCGGCGATGACGTCGTCCACATCGAGCGCTTCCACGAACGTGCCGCTGCGGCGACGGAATTCCTCCTGCCGGCGCTCGCTTTCCTCGGCCTCGGTCAGGATATCGATGTCCCAGCGGGTGAGCTGGGAGGCGAGCCGCACGTTCTGCCCGCGCCGGCCGATCGCCAGGCTGAGCTGGTCCTCCGGCACCACGACTTCGACCCGCCCGGCTTCCTCGTCCATCACCACCTTGGACACTTCGGCCGGGGCAAGCGCGTTCACCACGAAGGTCGCGGCCTGCGGCGACCAGGGGATGATGTCGATCTTCTCGCCCTGCAATTCGGCCACCACCGCCTGGACGCGCGAGCCGCGCATGCCGACGCAGGCGCCGACCGGGTCGATCGAGGAATCGCGGCTGATCACCGCCATCTTGGCGCGCGAACCGGGGTCGCGGGAGACCGCCTTGATCTCGATGATGCCGTCGTAGATTTCCGGCACTTCCTGCGCGAACAGCTTGGCGAGGAAGCCCGGATGGGTGCGGGAAAGAAAGATCTGGGGCCCGCGCATCTCGTCGCGCACGTCGTAGATATAGGCGCGCACCCGGTCGCCGTTGCGGAACGATTCGCGCCCGATCAGCTCGTCGCGGCGCAGCAGCGCCTCGGCGCGGCCGAGTTCGACCATCAGGTTGCCGTACTCGGTGCGCTTGACCACGCCGTTGATGATCTCGCCGACCCGGTCCTTGAACTCGTCGTATTGTTTCTTGCGCTCGTACTCGCGCACGCGCTGCACGATCACCTGCTTCGCCGTCTGCGCGGCGATGCGGCCGAAATCGATCGGCGGCAGGGGATCGACGATGTGTTCGCCGACGTTGATGCCGGGCTTGAACTTGCGCGCGATGTGGACAGGGATCTGGGTTTCCTCGTTCTCCACCGTCTCCACCGCCTCGGTCCAGCGCGACAGGCGCACGTCGCCGGTCTTGCGGTCGATGGTGGCGCGGATGTCCTTCTCGTGGCCGTATTTGGCGCGGCCGGCCTTCTGGATGGCCTGCTCCATCGCCTCGATCACTTCGTCGCGGTCGATGTTCTTCTCGCGCGCGACGGCATCGGCGACCAGCAGAAGTTCGGGGCGGGCGACGGCGGTATCCATGGCGGTTCCTCAGTTCATGCCGTTTTTTTGCGAAGCGGTCGGCGCTTGCGGCGCGGTGGCGGCGATCAGCGCGTCGGTCAGCACGAGGCGAGCGCGGCGCAGGGAGGCGAACGGCAGCGCCACCTCCCGTCCGTCCTCCAGCCGCAGGCGGGCCGCGGTCGGATCGGCGCCGAGCACGATGCCGGCGAAGCGCTTGCGGCCGTCGATCGGCACGTCGGTCTCGGCGCGGGCCTGGTGGCCGACGAAACGGTTCCAGTCCTTGGGCCGGGTCAGCGGACGGTCGATGCCGGCGGAACTGACCTCCAGGTTCCAGGCGCCGGGCAACGGGTCTTCCACGTCGAGCAGGGCGCCGACTGCGTGGCTGATCGCCTCGCAGTCTTCGACCGCGATCAGGCTGCCGTCGGCGCGATCGGCCATCACCTGCACGGTGGGACGGTCGCGGCCGAGCACGGCGAGGCGGACAAGCTCATAGCCCATCGCTTCCAGGGACGGGGCGATGAGGTCGGCCAGCCGGATTTCCAAGGGGCGGACCTCCTGGCCAGGGGCTGGGCGGTTGGGCGGACGATTGACTGGGCGATTGGACGGGCGATCGGGTTCGGACAAACAAAAAAGGCGGCCGGTTAAGGCCACCCCTCCGTAAGCGCGGCGGAGATGTGAAGTTGGATGGGAGATAGCTTGTCGGGGCCGGGATTGCAAGCCGGGGGCGAACGCTCCCAGGGGAATCGGGCGAACCTCCGGCGTGTCACCTCTCCCGCGCTGCGGGAGAGGTCGCCGGGCGCAGCACGGCGGGTGAGGGCATGAGGCACGGCACCCTCACCCGGTTCGCGTCGCGAACCGATCTCTCCCGCAGCGCGGGAGAGGTGAAGCCGTCGCAGGGGATTCGCGCCCCTTGGCCCGATGGCCTCCACACCCCCTGCGTGTGCCATTGCGATGCCGATCACGTCACGGTAGAGTGGGCTCGCCAACCGGGGAAGACACCGGGCCAGCGGAAAGCTCAGTGGAAAGCGTGAAAATGAGCGGCGCGATCGAGGCGAGGAACGACTGGGTGCGACGGGTTCTCGGCGTGGCCTTGCCCGCGGGCGCCATGGCGCGCCAAGGCAGCGCGACCGCCGGCACGAGACCCGCCGGCGCGGCGGCCCGGGCGCAGGACTGGGCCGCGGTGCGCGCGACCTGGCAAGCCGCCAGCGACGCGGTGGACACGCAGATCGCCGCCCTGCAGGCGGCGCTGCGCGCAGACGGCGACGACACGCTGAAACAGATCGCCGAGTTCGGCATGAACGGCCTGACCGGCAACCACAAGGTGCCCCTGATGGCTGCGCTGGCGGAGCTTGCCGGCGGCGACCCCGCCGTGATCGCCAGGACCGGTCCCAAGGCGCTCGGGATCATCCAGGCGTTCCACGGCTTCCTCGACGGCGACGAGAAGGTTGCCGTGTGCGACGACAATCCGTTCGGCGTGCCGGTCGCCATCCGCGCCACGCTCGGCGCCGCACTGGCGCAGATGACGGCGATGCTGACAGCCGCGCCGGTTGCGGCGGCAGCCGGCCCGTGACGTTTTTCCTCGCCACCGGAGAGCATCGATGCCCGTGAAACTGTCGCGCTTCGTGCGGGTGATGTCCGGCGGGAGGATCGTCACCGACGAGCTGGTGGGGGTGCGCGAGGCGAAGGTGAACGACGCCCTCGACCTGGTGCAGGCCGAGATCGACCGCCTGGGCGCCGCCGGGCTGCGCATCCCGGCGCTGTCGGACCGGCTGCGCACGCTCACAGCCGACCGCGACGCCGCGCTACGCGCCGGGTCGAACAAGGAGGTCTGCGAGGCGCTGGAAGACGTGAAGTTCGATGCCCGCGACGCCGCCCGCGACGCGGCGACGGAGGTCGATGCGGCACTGCTGGTTGCACAGGCGAAAGCGGACCGGCTGGGCGATGTGGATGCCGCGCTCGTGACCCTGCGCCGGGCCGAGGCGGCGATCACCGCGCCTGCCTGCAAGGGTCCGGTCACGGCCTCGATCGTGCCGCTCCAGCGGCGGCGCGATGCGCTGGCCGGCGCTTCCGAGCTTGCCACCGTAACCACCCAGGTAGGGCTGGCGCCGGCGCTGGTGGCCGACATCGGTGCCGCCACCCGGGCCGCGGCACAGGCCGGCCGCGATGCGGCGGCGTTCGACAAGGCCGTGCAGGACGTGAACGCCGCCCTGGCGGCAGTGGTGCACAAGCAGGCGGCGATTCCGGTGGCCGCCTACAAGTCGCCGCTCACGGCGGCGATCCAGCCGCTCGCCGCCCGCCGCGACAGCCTGGTCGGTGCCGCCGACCCGGGCGCGGTGGCGACCCAGGTGGGCCTGGCGCCGGCGCTTTTGAACGACATCGGCACCGTCCGGGTGAGGGTCGATCAGGCCGATCTGGATGCGCGGGCGTACGCCACCGCGAAAGCCGACGTCACCCTGGCACTCGGCGCGCTGCGCCTGGCCGAGGCGGCGATCTCCGTGCCGGCCTACAAGGGGCCGATCACGGCGCTGGTGGGCCCGCTCGCGATCCGCGCCGATGCGCTGACCGGGGCTGCCGACGCCGGCGCGATGGCAACGCAGGTGGGGCTGGCGCCGGCGCTGCTGGCCGATCTCGGCAACGCCGAGGGCCGGGCGAACACCGCCAAGGTGGCCGCGGAACAGTTCCTGACCAGGACCGCCGCAATCGACAGCTCGATCGCCAATTCCAGCGGCTGGATCGGCATCCTCAAGGCCGGCACCGATACGCAACTGAAGCTCGACCGCGACAAGCTGCTGGCCGACCGTGCGGCGCTGGATACCACCGCACCGGCCGCCATGAACGCCGCGCTGACCGCGATCGAAGTGGCGATGAACAAATTATATACGGATGCGACCACCGCTTCGGCAAACCAGAATAAAACAAACGCCGATACGTGGCCGCCGGCCTTCGCGGGATGGAAGAACCGGATCGGCAAGATCACGGCGCATAATCCGGTGGACGCCGAAGTGGCGGCTCTGCTCCAGGAGAAGGCCAACGCGGAGGCCGTGGTCGAGCCGGGGGCTCGATCGAATGCGCTGAACGGCTTCATCGCCCATGCGGCGGCCTTGCAGACCAAGGTCCAGGGCATGGAGCGGGCCAAGAAGGAGGTCGAACAGGTCGGCATGACGATCGTGGCGCTGCTGACGATGAAGCCGCCGCCGATCCCTGGGCCTGACACGCTCGCACTCGAACGGTTGAACGAGCTTGCGAAGATGCCCGCCGCCTTCAACCAGACCACCACCGACCTCGTCATGGCCCAGCTCGGCGCGCTGAAGGTGGCGATGGCGACGATCAAGGGGAAGGCCGAGGACTGGCGCGCTGCCCAGCTCGGCCTTGTCAAACAGAAGGCCAGCGTGGCGCAGTCGCTCGCCGAGGCGCGGGTCGCGGTGGACGCGCTTGCCGACGGCGATCCCAAGACGCAGCTCGACGCCGAGCTGAAGGCGCTGGTGCTGCGCAAGACCGCGACCGATACGATGGCAGAGGCGGCGGCGAACAAGGCGTTGTTCGCGCTCGGCAAGGACGCGCTCGCGTTGCTGGAACGGGCGCACAAGGAGGCGTTCACCGCGCAGCTTGCCACGCCCGACGGCAAGACGAAGATCGACGACCTCATCAAGGCTCTGGGCGATACCGCCGCCGATCCGCAGGCCGAGGCGAAATGCCGCGCCGCGCTGGCCGCGCGCTTCAAGCTACAGGTCGATGTGCTGGAAGGACTTTCCGTCGAGCGGCTGCCGCAGCTCTATGCGATGTTCGCGCTGGTGCCGGAAGCCCATGTCGGACACGACAAGCTGACCAAGCTGGAATACAATACAGACGCCAGCCTGAGCGCAAGCTACTACCAGGGCGCCGACAACAAGATCGTGCTGTGGATGCCGGGGGCGGAGACGGACGCGCCGTACCAGCCGCAGGACGGCGTCGGCGCGGTCGAGAACCTCAACTACTTCAAGGCCACCGCCTTGCACGAGATCGGCCATGCGGTCGATACAAAGCAGGGCATCATGTCCGACAGCCGCATGGCCGGTCCGGATCTCGGCGGATGGAAGAAGGAAACCGTCGAAACCGTGGCGGCTGCGTATTATACGAACGCCTTCGCGTCCTTTGTCGCACCCAGCGGCCCGACCGAGGCCGACCTGCGGAGCTTCATCAAATCCGTGCTCGAGACGGGCGATTGCGCCAAGCCGGCCTCGGCCGGCGTGGCGCTGGGATCGCTGTTCGCGAAGTGGGACGAGATCTACGCCAGCGCCGGCTGCGCGAACTGCAAGAAAATCCGCAACGCCGACCTCAGCCCCTGGGACCACCCGGTGCCGGTCGGCGACCGCGCCTATCACGAAGGCTACGGCGGGAGCTGGTTCAGCTACCTCGTAAGCGCCCGGTCCAAGGGCGTCAGCAACTACCAGTGGCGCGCGCCGCCGGAATGGTTCGCCGAGCTGTACGCGTACCACCACATGACCAAGAAGGACGTGCCGGCGAGCGTCAAGGGCTACATCATGGGCACCGAGACGGCCAGTTGATCGTCGCCCGCGCCCCCGCGGCAACCGGCGTCGCTGCCGGCGGATAACAGGAGCACGCATGTCGCTGTTCAACCACGCCAAGGTCACCTGCCCGCGGTGCAGCGCCACGTTCGACGTCGATGTGGTCGCCAGCGTCAACGCCGACCGCCGCCCGGACCTGCGCCGGCAGATACTGGATGGCGTGTTCCAGGTGCAGACCTGCGCCGCCTGCGGCACGGTCTTCCGCCTGCCGCCCAGCTTCTCCTACATCGATGTCGGGCGCAGCCAGTGGATCATGGCCTATCCGGCCGCCGAGCTCGTGAACTGGACGGCGCTGGAAGCGCAGGCGGCGGACATTTTCGCCAGCGCCTACGGCGCCGCGGCGCCGCCCGCCGCGCGCGCGATCGGCGCCGGGCTCGTCGCGCGCATCACCTTCGGCTGGCCGGCGATGCGCGAAAAACTGCTCTGCCCGGAGCTCGGTTTGGACGACCTGGCCCTGGAACTGCTGAAAGCGGCGGTCATGCGCACCGTGCCGAAACCGCCCTTCGCCGACAGCACCGAATTCCGGCTGCTCGGCGCCGCACACGGCGCGCTCAACCTGGCGTGGCTGAACAGCGCGACGGAGGCGACGCTCGCCGCGGTCGACGTGCCGCGCGACATCTACAACGACATCGCCGGCGACACCGTGGCGTGGGCCGCCATGCGGGCGCGGCTCGCAGACCACAGCTTCACCGACCTTAACCGGCTGCTGGTGCCGTCGCTGGCGGCCTGAGGGGGCGCGCGGCGGGGAGGCTTGCTCCCCCGCCTTGCATGCGCCCGCAGCCGCAGCGGCAAACCGTGCCGCGCCGGTTGTCACATCCGTACCGACCTCCTCATTCCCCTCGCGGCAGGGGGCCGCGGGAGGGAGGACCTCCCGTGCCCTCGACGCGCCCGGCACCCGGACGTAAGCTTCCTCCCACGGCGTAAGACCGGTTCTGGAGGAGTGACGGCAATGGCGTCCAATGGCGCGGAGGCGGGCGGGGCGGAAACCTGCCTGACAGGCGTGAAGGTCCTGGACCTCACGCAGTTCGAGGCGGGGCCGTCCTGCACCGAGGCGCTGGCCTGGATGGGCGCGGAAGTGGTGAAGGTGGAGAACCCGAAATCCGGCGACCCCGGCCGCTCCATCAACCCGCCGCCCGGCCAGGACGCACATTATTTCCTGCAGTACAACGCCAACAAGAAGTCGCTCACCGTCAACCTGAAGGACAAGCGCGGCCTCGATCTGGTCAAGCAGCTTGCCGCCAAGGCCGACGTGTTCATCGAGAACTTCGCCCCCGGCGCGATCGAGCGCCTCGGCCTCGGCGCCGACGTGATCCGCGCGCTCAACCCCTCCATCATCTACGCCCAGGTGAAGGGCTTCGGCGCCGGCTCGCCGTTCGAGAACAATCTGGCGTTCGACATGATCGCGCAGGCCTGCGGCGGCACCATGAGCATCACCGGGGAGGCCGACGGCCCGCCGCTGAAGCCCGGTCCCACCCTGGGCGATACCGGGACCGGGATGCTGCTCGCAATCTCGATCCTCGGCGCGCTGTTCCGCCGCGCCCGCACCAGGCAGGGCGAGCATCTGCAGGTCGCGATGCAGGATGCGATGCTGCAATACATCCGCGGCGCCTTCGCCACCCAGACACGCAGCGGCCACGCGGCGCATCGCGCCGGTTCGGGCAGCGTGCTGGCGAAGAACCCGCCGATGGGCACCTTCCCCTGCAAGGGCGGCGGGCCGAACGATTACGTCTATGTCTATACCTCGCGGGCCAACCCCGAGCACTGGCGCCGCCTGCTCGGCGTGATCGGACGGGAAGAGCTGATCGGCGATGCCCGCTACGACAGTCCCGCCGCGCGGCTGGAGCACGAGGCGGAGGTGAACGCGATGGTCGCCGACTGGACCAGCCGGCACGACAAGCAGGAGGCGATGCGCATCATCGGCGCGGCGGGGATCCCCGCCGGCGCCGTGCTCGATACGTCGGAGCTGATTGCGGACCCGAGCTTCGAGGCGCGCGGCATCATGCAGACGGTGCAGCACCCGGTGATCGGGCCGTACAAGATGACCACCTGGCCGGTGCGCTTCTCGGGCCGCCCGCCACGAGCGAAGCCGGCCCCACTGCTCGGCCAGCACACGGGGGAAGTGCTCGGTGACTGGCTCGGCCTCGGCGCCGATCAGGTGGCCGCGCTGCGGGGCGATAGCGTGATCGGCTGAACGATACAGAGAAGGAGGAAACGACCATGGCGGAACTCACGGGCTCGGAAATCCTGGCCAAGTGCCTGAAGAAGGAAGGGGTGGAAGACCTCTTCTTCATCATGGGCGGGCCGATGCTGCTGGCGGAGGCCACCTGCGTGAAGGAGGGCATCCGCATGATCGACGTGCGCCACGAGCAGGCGGCGGCGTTCTCCTGCCAGGCCTACAGCCGGTTGCTGCAGAAGCCGTCGGTCTGCATGGCCGCCAGCGGCCCGGGCGTGACCAACCTGGTCACGGGGATCGCCAACGCGCTGGTCGATTGCTGCCCGGTGGTGGCGATCGGCGGGTCCTCGCCGATCAGCCAGTTCGGCCGGCAGGTGTTCCAGGAGATCGACCAGGTCGCGATCATGCGCGGCTGCGTGAAATACGCCGACCGCATCCATAACCTGAAGCGCATTCCCCAGCAGGTGAACTTCGCGTTCCAGAAGGCGATGTCCGGCAAGCCCGGGCCGGTCTACCTCGATTTCCCGGGCGACATCCTCTACCAGAAGATCGACGAATCGCAGGTCGATTGGTCGTTCGCCGGCCGGCCGCTGCTGGATGCGCGCCCGCTCGGCAATCCCGCCCAGGTGGCGAAGCTGGTCGAGGCGCTGGCGAACGCGAAGCAGCCGCTGCTCGTTTCCGGCAGCGGCGTGATCTGGTCGCAGGCGTGGACGGAGATGCAGGCGCTGGTCGAGAAGATCGGCATCCCCTTCTACACCACCCCGCAGGGCCGCGGCGTGGTGCCGGACGATCATCCGTGTTCGTACCTGGCGATGCGGTCCTCCGCGTTCCGCGATGCCGACCTGATCGTGGTGCTGGGCACGCGCATGAACTACATCATCGGCCACGGCGCGCCGCCGCGGTTCGGCGGCAACGCGACGATCGCGCGCATCGATGTCGATCCGGACGAGATCGCCACCGCGGCGCGCTACGTCGACATCCCCATCGTCGGGGATTGCAAGATGGTGCTGCAGCAGGTGCTGGAGGGCATCGGCGGCAAGATCACCACCGACAGCTACAAGGCCTGGCGGCAGAAGCTCGCCGAGGGCGAGGCGGCCAAGCGCGCCGGCGCCGGGGCCAACAAATACGCCGAGGACGGCGACATCCATCCGGTCCGCCTGCTGGAGGAGATCAAGAACTTCGCCAAGCGCGACGCGATCCTGTGCGTCGACGGGCAAGAGATCCTGAACTTCGGCCGCCAGACCCTGCCGACCTTCTCCCCCGGCCACCGGCTGAACTCGGGGCCGTTCGGCACCATGGGCGTCGGCTTGCCGTTCGGCGTCGGCGCCAAGGTGGCCAAACCCGACACCCAGGTGATCGTGGTGCACGGCGACGGCAGCTTCGGGCTGAATGCGATGGAACTCGACACCGCCGTCCGCCACAAGATCCCGATCCTGGTGGTGATCAGCCTGAACGGCGGCTGGACCGCCGATCCGAAGCGCGAGAAGCCGGGGCGCGACCTCGGCTACACGCGGTTCGACAAGATGTGCGAGGCGCTCGGCGGCTACGGCGAATACGTGGTGCGGCCGGAGGACATCCGCCCGGCGCTGGAGCGGGCCCAGGCGAAGGTGGACGAAGGCATGGTCGCGCTGGTGAACGTGCGGACCGACTACCGCGCCCGCTTCGCCGGGGCGGCGTTCTCCGACTACTCCACCTGAGAGTTTGTGAAAGAATGCCCGTCAGCCGCCAGAACCGCCTGAAAACCCGAGCGATGACAACGGGTGTTCTTTCACAAGTTCGACTGCTTTTCACGCTCTGAGCCGCGGCTCGACCTCGGCATCGGAGCGGCGGCGGCGGCCCCGAAACGCCGCCGTCTTCCGCCCTGGCCCACGGGGCGGGAGAGCGCCGTCACCCAACCGTCACCCCTTTGTGAAATCGTGATGGCGGTCGCTTCTTTCGGCCACCGCGCGTCTCGACGAAGAAGCAATTCCCGCGCAGTATGAGGCGTTGGCAGGCGGGACCGCCGGGTGTAGAGGGCGCGATCCGTTATGGGGCGCGCCTGCGTGTTTCGACGGCTGAGGTACGGGAACGGGGTCGGGCTGCCGTGTTGCAGGACCGCAGATCGAGATTGGCGGACCACCAATTTGCGCTGAAAGCCAGCCTGGCTCCGGGCGGAGGCGCCTCGGCGCCGCGGGTCGGCGCCGATCTGGCGCTCGCACGCGAGCGGCTGGGCCGCACCTTGCCCGAGATGTCGCACCTGCTGCGTATCCGCCTGCCGTATCTGGAGGCCCTGGAGCAGGGTCGGATCGACGCTCTGCCCGGCCGTGCCTATGCGCTGGCGTTCCTCCGCACCTATGCCGCCGCGCTCGGCCTCGATGCCGACGAAGCGGTGCGCCGCTTCAAGGCCGAGGCGGCAGAAGTCTGTGACCGCACCGAACTCGACTTCCCGGCCCCGCTGCCTGAGCGCGGCCTGCCGACCGGCGCGCTGATCCTGCTCGGCCTCGTGCTGGCGGTGGGGGCCTACGCCGGCTGGTACCGGCTGTCCGGGGAGGGGCGGTTGCCGGCCGAAACGGTGATGCCGGTGCCGGCACAGCTTGCGGGGCTGACGGTGCCGGCGCCGGGCGCCCCCGGCGCGCCCTCGGCTGCTCCCGGCGCTCCGTCGGGTGCCCCCGGCGGGGTGGCTGCGAGCCCCAGCGGGACGGCAAATCCCGGCGGGACAGTGGCGCAAGCCGCGCCCGGACCGAGTGGTGCGACGGCGTCGGGCACGCCTGCGACGGCGTCCGCAGGGGCTGCGGGTAGGGCTCCGGCGGGCGGGACCTCCGTCGCCGCCACGGCTACGCCGGGCGGCCCGGCCGGTGCCGGCGGGAGCGCGGTGGGGACCCTGGCCGGCACCCTGCCGGCGGCGCCGGTGCCGGATGTCGCCTCCGGGTCGGCCGCCGCCGCGACCCCCACGCCGGCGCAGGACGCTGCCATGCTGGCCGCCGGCGCCCCGGACGCCTCCGGACTGCTGGTGCTCGCCACTGCCGACGCCTGGGTGCAGGTGCGGAGCGATAGCGGGACGGTGGTGTTCAGCCGCCTGTTGCACGCCGGGCAGAGCTGGCCGGTGCCGACGGGACCGAATCTGGTGCTGACAACCGGCAATGCCGGCGGGACGGTGCTGGTGCGGCGTGGCATCGCCTCGGCCCCGTTGGGCGGACCCGGGGTGGTGCTGCATAATGTGGTGCTCGACCCGGCCGGCGCCCCCGCCGCGGGGACGCCCGCTGCCGCGGGGCCAGCCGCTGCGGGGCCGGGCGCCGGAACGGCACCCGCCGGCGTGAGCGTCGCGCACTGAGCATAGGGGGTGTGCGGTGCGTGATACGAACCGCGCGTCTCGCCTCGGCGCCGAGATGACACCAAACGGGCGCATTGGCGCCCTGCGCCGGCCACCCCATGTGCCGATTGCCCCCATGTCAGGGCCCTGAGGCCCACCGACGGAGACCGTGATCCGATGAGCAGCTACCGCCCCTACCAGGACATCACCCGCCGCAAATCCCGCCAGGTCATGGTCGGCCGGGTGCCGGTCGGCGGGGACGCACCGATCACGGTGCAGACCATGACCAACACGCTCACCACCGACGTGGCGGGCACGATCGCGCAGATCCGCCGCGCCGAGCTGGCCGGGGTCGATATCGTCCGTGTCTCCTGCCCCGACCGGGAGAGCGCTCTGGCGCTGAAGGAGATCGTGCACGAGGTGAACGTGCCGATCGTCGCCGACATCCATTTCCACTACCGCCGCGCGATCGAGGCCGCCGAGAGCGGGCCGCCTGCCTGCGCATCAACCCCGGCAACATCGGTAGCGACGAACGGGTGCGCGAGGTCATCCAGGCGGCGCGCGACCACGGCTGCTCGATGCGGATCGGTGTGAACGCCGGCTCGCTGGAGAAGCACCTGCTGGAAAAATACGGCGAGCCCAACCCGGAAGCGCTGGTCGAAAGTGCGCTCTATCACGCGAACATCCTCCAGCAGCACGATTTCCACGATTTCAAGATCAGCGTGAAGGCCTCGGACGTGTTCCTCGCCGTCGCCGCCTACCAGCAACTGGCGGAGGTGTGCGACCATCCGTTGCATATCGGCATCACCGAGGCCGGCGGGCGGCGCATGGGCACGGTGAAATCGGCGATCGGGCTCGGCTCGCTGCTGTGGGCCGGGATCGGTGACACGTTGCGGGTGTCCCTGTCCGACGAGCCGGAGGAAGAGGTGCGGGTGGGCTGGGACCTGCTGAAAGCGCTCGGCATCCGCCATCGCGGGGTGAAGGTGATCTCGTGCCCGTCCTGCGCGCGGCAGGGGTTCAATGTGATCGCGACGGTGCAGGCGCTGGAGGAACGGCTGGCGCATATCGAGACGCCACTGACGCTTTCGATCATCGGCTGCGTGGTGAACGGGCCGGGGGAGGCGCTGATGACCGATATCGGCGTGACCGGCGGCGGCGCCGGGCGGCACATGGTGTACGCGGCCGGCAAGACCGACCACACGATGGAGGCCGGGGGGATGGTCGACCACATCGTGGAACTGGTGGAGGCGAAGGCTGCGGCGCTGCGGGCGGCGGCGGAGATGGAGAAGATCGCCGCGGAGTAGGGGCGTCGCCGTTGCCGGCACCGTCCATCCCTGGGGTTGGGAGGCAGAGGCAGTGGCAGCCATCGGTCTTTGACAGATATCCGCCTTTGACGTATGGACCGTGACGTCATTCGCATGGGACGTCGGGAAGAGCGAGCGCAACCGCCGGGGACGCGGCCTGCCGTTCGATCTGGCGGTTGTGCTGTTCGAAGGCCCGGTCATCGAGCAGATCGATAATCGACGGGACTACCGGGAAATACGCATCCAGGCGGTGGGCAGGGTCGGCGGCAGGGTGTTGCTCTGCGTCTATACCGATCGCGGTGAGGTGCGGCGCATCATCAGCCTGCGATATGCGAACAGGAGAGAACGCGATGCCTATCGTGCGGCGGACCCGAGCTGACATCGATCGCGCCGCGCTGCTGGCGGAGCTGGTCGCGCGGCCGGAGCCGACCGAGTCGGAGATCGACCGCCAGGCCGCGGAGGACGGCGACGCCTGGACCGAGGCGGACGTTGCGCGCGCGGTGCTGGTGCTGCCGCCGCCCTCGCCCGCGCAGGTGCGGGCACTACGCGCGCGGCTGGCGCTGAGCCAGACGCAGTTCGCGCGGCGGTTCGGGTTCAGTGTCGATACGGTGCAGCAATATGAACAGGGGCGGCGGGTGCCCTCGGGGCCGGCGGCGACGTTGCTGCGGGTGATCGACGCGGACCCGGGGGCGGTGGTCCGGGCGCTCGATCCGCGCGGGAGCCGCGGCATGGGCCGTCACACGTGACCGGTCGCTGACAGGGCGTGCACCAAGACTTCCGCGCCGGCGAGCAGGTCGGACAACCGGTCGCGATCCGGCTCCGGCTCCTTTAACGCGCCGCCCTGCAACCACATCGCTGCTCCGCCGAGAACGACGGTCAGCGCCAGGACCAGCCCCGCAATCGGGCCGAACAGCTCGCCGATGGTGGCAACGATGGAGTCCATGATACGGGTCTGTCGGCCTGGTGAAGGGCGGCGCACAACGCCACTATCATGAAACGAACCGCCACCGCCATGCGCGGGCCGAGGCGACCGCGATCGCGCCAGGATATCGCACGCATCCCGATCCGCAACGGAACCGGGGCGCACCCGGGCGGGGCCGGTGCCGGCGGGCAGCCGCCGATTCCAACACCGAGAAGAGAAGGCGAGGAAGACCGAGGTCGCAGAGGTTCCGGGACGCTGGGCACGTGCGCGTGTCCCTGCCAACCTCCGCCGCGGCACTTGCACCGCCGCCCCCGCATCGCGCTGCAAGGGACGCACCCGGCCGCGGCCGGTGACGCGCCCTCTGCGCCACCGACCACCCGGCCGCGCGCGCCGTCGTCATCGGCGCGGCACACATTCCCCCGCGCCCCCAACTCCGAAGTATTGTGAAACAAGACGCCCAAGCCATTGCAATGTGGCTGGGTGCACCGCATCATCGGCCACCATCACCACCGCAGCCGTGCGGCCTCACCGATCTCCGCGATCAAAACCTGCGTACCGCCCCCTCGGGACGATCGATTCGGTTTAGGGATGGCACGATTTTTGTTCAGCCCCCTCGCGATGGTTGACCGCCCCTCTCGCCGGGCGGATACACTGCCCTGCACCGGGCAAAGGACCTAGCCGGATCGTCATGCGCGCCGCCTCGCCTCTCTCCCTCGCCGTCCGTCCCGCCACCGCCGCGGGGACCGCCGAGCGCGATGTCGCCCGCGCCGTGCTCGCCACGGAAGCGGCCGGGATCACGGCGCTTGCGGCTGCGCTCGATCACCGCTTCGCCGCCGCGGTCGCGCTGCTCGGTGCCGCCAGCGGGCGGGTGGTCGTCTCCGGCATGGGCAAGTCCGGGCATGTGGCGCGCAAGATCGCCGCCACCCTCGCCTCCACCGGCACGCCGGCGCTGTTCGTGCACCCGGGGGAGGCCTCGCACGGCGACCTCGGCATGATCGTCCCCGGCGACGCGGTCCTCGCGCTCTCCAACTCCGGGGAAACGCCGGAACTCGCCGACCTGGTCGCGCATACGCGCCGGTTCGGGATCGGGCTGGTGGCGATCACCGCCGGGGCGGACTCGGCGCTGGCCGGCGCCGCCGACGTGCTCCTGCTGCTGCCGCGCGCGGCCGAGGCCTGCCCGCTCGGCCTCGCGCCTACCACCAGCACGATCATGCAGATGGCGCTCGGCGATGCGTTGGCGGTCGCTTTGCTCACCCGCCGCGGTTTCGACGCCGCCGATTTCCGCCGCATCCACCCTGGCGGGCGGCTCGGCGCGCGCCTGACGCGGGTGGGCGAGCTCATGCACACCGGCGCCGCGGTGCCGCTCGTTCCGCCGGACGCGCCGATGCACCAGGCGCTGCTGACCATGACCGAGAAGCGCTTCGGCTGCCTCGGCGTGGTCGATGCCGACGGGCGGCTGGTCGGCGTGGTGACGGACGGCGACCTGCGCCGCCACATGGGCCCCGACCTGCTCGCCCGCCCGGTGGCGGAGATCATGACCGCCGAGCCCCGCCACATCGGCCCCGACGCCCTGGCCGGGGAGGCGCTGGCGCTGATGAACGCGCCGACCCGACCGATCACCAGCCTGTTCGTGCTCGACCCTGCCGGCTGCCCGGTCGGGGTGCTGCACATCCACGATCTGCTGCGCGCGGGGACGGCATGAGCGGCGCCTGGCGCCCCGAATCCCCGCCCGGCCGTCTGGATACCGGTCGCCTGGATGCGGGCCGTCTGGATACCGGTCGGGCCGACGCCGGCCGGCGCCTCTTCGGCCCGCCACCGCCGCCCCGCGGCGAGCCGGGCACCCCCTCCCTGGGTGCTCCCCCCCTGGGCGCTCCCCCCCTGGGCGCTCCCCCCCTGGGCGCTCCTCGGGACATTCCCCTGGGGCCACGCCGGCCGATCGGCGTCGCCTTCACCCGGCTGCGCCGCGCGCCCAACGCGCGCCGGCTGGCCCGGCGACGGCGCACCATCCGGCTCGCCAAATTCGTGCTGCCCAGCCTCGCGCTGGTGCTGCTGACGGCGCTCGCGCTGTGGCCGCAGATCGCCGGCGACCACGTCGCGGCGCGGCTCGACTTCCGCACCATGGCGCAGGTCGCGCAGGGCGATACGGTGTTCGGCGCCCGCTACCACGGGATGGACCAGCAGAACCGCCCCTATACCGTCACCGCCGCCGTTGCCCAGCGCATCGGCCCCGATCGGGTGAACCTGCGCGCGCCGCAGGGGGAGCTGCTGACGCACGCCGGCGGCGCCATCATCCTGGAGGCGCAGCGCGGGGTGTACTGGCGGGCGGCACGGGCGCTCGACCTGTCGCGGGACGTGACGCTCAGCCGCGACGACGGGACCACCTTGATCACCGCCAGCGCCGCGATCGATCTGAAGCGCGGGGCGGCGGCCGGGGCGGCACCGGTGGACGCCACCGGGCCGTTCGGCACGCTCCACGCGCACGGCGGGTTCACCCTGCTCGACAAGGGCGCCGACATCGAGTTCATCGGGCCGGCACGGCTGGTACTCGAGCGGGGTCACGAAATGAGCCGGCCGGAGCGCCCCGCCTGGCGGCGGGTGGTCGGGCCGGGGACGGCAGCGCTGGCGCTGGCGCTGTTCGCCGTCAGACCGGCGGCGGCGCAGGGGCTGGACCTCACCCAGGGCGGCCCGATCGCGATCACCGCGCGCGACGGGATCACCTGGCTGCGTGCGGAGCGCGAGGTGATCGCCCGCGGCGACGCGCAGGCGGTACGGCAGAACGTGACCGTCACCGCGAACCGGCTGATCGCCTGGTACCGGCCGAAGGCGGCTACGCCCGGCAGCACCGCCGCCGCCAAGCCCGGCGGGGCGCCCGCCGCCAAGCCCGCCGCGACGACACCGGCCGGCACGCCTGCCGCCGCCACCGCCGTTCCGGGCACGAGCGGCGAGGAGGACGAGGGCGGCAACGAGATCTATCGGCTGGAAGCCGAAGGCAACGTGCACATCTTCACCCCCACCGAGCGGGCCCGCTGCGACCGGGCGGTCTACGACCTCGACCAGGCGGTGCTGGTGATGACCGGGCACGACCTGCGGCTGGTCACCCCGAACGAGGTGCTGACCGCCAGGCAGGACATGGAATACTGGTCCGCCAAGCACATGGCTGTGGCGCGCGGCGACGCTGTGGTGGTGACCCGCGACGCGCGCCGCATCTCCGCCGACGTGCTGGTGGCGTACACGACGCCGGCCGCGCCGGGGGCGACCCCATCCGGTACGACCCCGGCCGGTACGCCCCAGCCAGGCCCGACGCCGCCGGGCACGACCTCGGCGGCCGCGACACAAGCGGGCAAGACGCCAGCGGGCAAGACGCCGGCAGCCGCCACCGACGATCCGCTCGCGGCGACCGGCAAGCTGCGGCGGGTGGAGGCGTTCGGCCATGTCGTGCTGCGCACGCCGACCGATATCGTCACCGGCGACCGCGCCGTCTATGTCCCGGCCACCGGCATGGCGCGGCTCCAGGGCAATGTGCGGATCACCCGCGGCAACAACCAGTTGGCGGGCCAGGCGGCGGATGTGAACCTCAAGACCGGTGTCGCCATCCTGCTGTCCGGCCGCAGCGCCCGGGTGCAGGGGCTGATCGTCCCCGACCGGCAGACATCCCAGGCGCTGACGGACGAACCGGCGGCCGGGCCGCCGGCCGGGCCGCCGGCCGCAAAGCATCCCGCCCCCGCGGGGCAGGCACCAAAGGCACCCCACGGATGAGCGCGACGAACCGCGGACAGACGCCGCGCGGGCCCGGCGCCGACGCCAGGCGCACCGACCTGCGCGTGCTGCCCGGCGGCGGCGGGCTCGCCGCGGTCAGCGTCGGCAAGACCTACAACAAGCGCCCGGTGGTACGGAACGTCACCATCACCCTGCGCCGCGGCGAAGCGGTGGGGCTGCTCGGGCCTAACGGCGCCGGCAAAACGACCACGTTCTACATGATCGTCGGCCTGGTGCGCCCCGACACCGGCGCGATCAGCCTGGACGGCACCGACATCACCGCCCTGCCGATGTACCGCCGCGCCCGGCTCGGCATCGGCTATCTGCCGCAGGAAGCGAGCGTGTTCCGCGGCCTCAACGTGGAACAGAACATCATGGCCGCGCTGGAAGTGGCCGAGCCGGACGCCGACAAGCGCGAGGCGGTGCTGGACGAGCTGCTGGCGGAATTCGGCATCGGCCATCTGCGCCGCACCCCGGCGCTGGCGCTGTCGGGCGGCGAGCGGCGGCGGGTGGAGATCGCCCGCGCGCTTGCCTCGCAGCCCTCCTACATCCTGCTCGATGAGCCGCTGGCCGGGATCGACCCGATCGCGGTCGGCGACATCCGCGATCTCGTTTCGCACCTGAAGCATCGCGGCATCGGCGTGCTGATCACCGACCACAACGTCCGCGAAACGCTCGAGATCATCGACCGCGCCTATATCCTGCACGATGGCCAGGTGCTGATGGAGGGCCGGCCGCAGGAAGTGGTCGCGCATGCCGATGTGCGCCGGGTCTATCTCGGCGAACGCTTCACCCTGTAGCGGGTCCAGGCATGGCGATCGGGCCCCGGCTGGAGCTACGCCAAAGCCAGTCCCTGGTGATGACGCCGCAACTGCGGCAGGCGATCAAGCTGCTGCAGTTCACCAACCTCGAAGTCGCCGCCTTCGTCGAGGAGGAGCTGGAACGCAATCCGCTGCTCGAACGCGGCGCGCCGGCGTCCGATGTGCCCGAGCCGGAACGCCCCGCGCCCGACCAGCTCGGCCCCCTGCCTGCCGGCGACAGCGCCGATCTCGCCCGCGCCGAGACCCTGCCGGACGCCGCGGCCGATCCGCTCGATGCCGAGCACGCCGAGAGCTACGATGCGGGCGGCGTCGCCGACGGCGGCCCGGGCCGGTCCGAACGCGGCGGGGCGCAGGATTTCGGCACCGACGAGCGCGGCATCGACAGCTTCGCCGCCGCCCGGCCGAGCTTGCGCGAGTATCTCGGCGAACAGCTTCGCCTGAACATTGCCGACCCGGCGGACCGGCTGATCGGCGCGCATCTGATCGCGTTGCTGTGTCCCGCGGGGCGGCTCACCGCCGATCCGGCGGCGATCGCGCAGGCGATGGGCGTCAGCCTGGAACGGGTGGAGGCCGTGCGCGCGCGCATGCTGCGCTTCGACCCGCCCGGCCTGTTCGCCCGCAGCCTGAAGGAGTGCCTGGCGGCGCAACTGGCCGAGCGCAACCGGCTCGATCCGGCGATGGCGGCCCTGCTCGACAACCTCGACCTGCTGGCCAAGCGCGAGACGCGGCGGCTGATGGCGCTGTGCGGCGTCGACGCCGGGGACATGGCGGAGATGGTGGCGGAGCTGCGCGCGCTCGACCCCAAGCCGGCCTGGAGCTGGGAGGCGGCGGACGTGCCGCCGGTGATCCCGGACGTGCTGATGCGCGCCGCCCCCGACGGCGGCTGGCTGCTGGAGCTGAACACGGAAACCCTGCCGCGGGTGCTGGTGAACCAGCCCTTCTATGCCCGCATCGCCCCGCACGCAGCGAAGGAGGACCGCATCTTCCTCGCCGAGCGGCTGGCCGTCGCCACCTGGCTTGTGAAGTCGCTCGCCCAGCGCAGTCACACGATCCTGAAGGTGGCAAGCGAGATCGTGCGCCAGCAGGACGGCTTCCTCCGCCACGGCATCGAGCACCTGCGCCCGCTGATCCTGCGCGACATCGCGAGCGCGACCGAGCTGCATGAGAGCACCATCAGCCGGGTGACGGCGAACAAATACATCGCCACACCGCGCGGCACCTTCGAGCTCAAGTATTTCTTTACCACCGCGATCGCAGGAACGGACGGGATCGCGCACAGCGCGGAACGGGTGCGCCACCGCATCCGCACCCTTGTGGAGGCGGAGCGGGCCGACGACATCCTGTCCGACGACGCGCTGGTCGCGGCGTTGCGGGCCGAAGGCGTGGACATCGCGCGCCGGACCGTGGCCAAATACCGGGAGGCGCTGCGCATCCCGAGCTCGGTGCAGCGCAAGCGCGAGAAGGCGGAGCCGGCCTGACGGCCGGGCCGCCGGCAGCTCGGTCGATGGTGCGCCGCGTCGGGCTCGCCCGGCCGGCCAGCCGAAGGAGAAGGCAGGATGGAGATCACGGTTTCCGGCAAGCAGGTGGACTTGTCCGATGCGCTGCGGACCCGGGTGGCCAACCATCTGGACGCGATCGCCGGCAAATATTTCGACCACGCGCTGGAGGCGCTGGTCACCTTCAGCCGGGCACGCAGCTTCTTCACCTGCGACATCAACCTGCATGCCGGCCGCGGCCTGAGCCTGCGCGGCGAGGGGGAGGCGGCGGACGCGCACGGCGCGTTCGATGACGCCGCCGAACACATCGCCAAGCGCCTGCGCCGCTACCGCCGCCGGGTGAGCGACCACGCCCGCGACCTCGCGCACCGCAAGCGACCCGAAGCGGCGCGGCTCTATGTGCTCGGCCAGACCGAGGAGAGCGCCACCGAGCCGGTGGTGGAGGCGAACGGCGAGATCGGCGCCTTCGCCACCGTGATCGCCGAACAGGCCGCCGAGATCAGCCTGCTGTCGGTGGGCGAGGCGGTGATGCGCATGGACCTCGCCGACCAGCCGGTGCTCATGTTCCGCAACAGTGCCTCGGGCGAGTTCAACGTGGTCTATCGCCGTTCGGACGGCAACATCGGCTGGATCGATCCGGGCGCGTAAGCCGGACGATGGCGGCGGAGACCGCGCGGGTGGCGATGCGCGACGGCGTGCGCCTCGCCACCGACATCCACCGCCCGGCAGGCGCCGGGCCGTTCCCGGTGGTGCTGGAACGCACGCCCTACGGCCGGCACATCGCCAGCCGGAGCGAGATCACCGCGGCCGATCGCACCCCGGCCTCCCGTGCCGCGCTCGCCGCACCGTTCGTCGCCGCGGGCTACGCGGTGGTCTATCAGGACACGCGCGGGCGCTACGGGTCGGAAGGCAGGTTCGAGAAATACCTCGCGGATGGGGAGGACGGGTTCGACACCTGCGCCTGGTTGCATGCGCAGCCCTGGTGCGACGGGCGGATCGCGACCATGGGGCTGTCATACGCGGCGCATACGCAGGCGGCGCTCGGCTGCCTCGATCCGCCGGGGCTTGCTGCGCAGGTGCTGGATTGCGGCGGGTTCGCCGATGCCTGGCGGTCGGGGATCCGCCAGTCCGGCGCCTTCGAGCTGAAGCAGGTCACCTGGGCGTTCAAGAACGCGCAGGTCTCCCCGGAAGCGGCGGCCGATCCGGTGCTGGCCGCGGCGCTGGCCGCCGAGGATATCCGGGACTGGTTCACCCGGCTGCCGTGGCGGCAGGGCCAGTCGCCGCTGCGACATCATCCGGATTACGAGGCCTATCTGTTCGCGCAATGGACGCACGGGGCGGACGGACCGTTCTGGCACCAGCTCGGCATCAGCATGGCGGACTGGTACGAGCGCTACAGCCGCTGCGCGATGGTGCACATGTCGTCCTGGTTCGATCCCTACACGTTGACGGCGGTTGCCAACTACACCGGATTGCGCCGCGCCGGGCGGGGACCGCAGCGGCTGATCCTGGGGCCGTGGACGCACGGCGACCGCAGCGACCGGGTGTTCGGCGACGTCGATTTCGGGGCCGATGCGCCGATCGACACCTGGGCCGGCGACTGGCGCGCCTACCGGCTGCGCTTCTTCGAGCACGTGCTGCGCGGGGCAGCGTTCGACGAACCCGCGGTGCGGGTGTTCGTCATGGGCGGCGGGTCGGGGCGGCGCACGCCGGCCGGGCACCTCGATCACGGCGGGCGCTGGATTTCGGCCGCCGACTGGCCGCTCCCGGGGACCGCGTTCACGGCGTTCCATCTGCACGGCGACGGGAAGCTCGATCCCGCGCCGCCGGCGGCGGACGCGGTACCCGTTGCGTTCGATTTCGATCCGTCCCGCCCGGTGCCGACGATCGGCGGCGCGTTCAGCAGCCTGGAGCCGCTGGCCGCGGCTGGCGCCTACGACCAGGTGGAGGGCCCGGGCTTCTTCGGTTGCGCGGCCCCGTTCCTGCCGCTCGCCGCGCGTCCCGACGTGCTGGTGTTCGAGACGGCGCCGCTCACCCGCGCGGTGCAGATCGCGGGCCCCGTGGAGGTGGAGCTGCTGGTCGCGACCGACGCGCCGGACACCGATTTCACCGCCAAGCTGATCGACGTGCACCCGGCCTCGGCGGACTATCCGCGCGGCTACGCGATGAACCTGACCGACGGGATCCTGCGGCTGCGCTACGCGGAAGACCCGACGGCGCCGCAGCTGCGCCGGGACGGCGAGGTCGTGGCCGCACGGATCACCCTGTTCCCGACCGCGAACCTGTTCCTGCCCGGGCACCGCATCCGGCTCGATGTGTCGTCGAGCAATTTCCCCAAATTCGACGTGAACCCGAACACCGGCGAGCCGCCGGGGCGGGAGCGGCGGCGGCGGGTAGCGGTGAACACCGTGTTCGTGGACGCGGCGCGGCCGAGCCGGGTGGTGCTGCCGGTGGTCGCGCCATGATTGTTTGACATCGAATAATATAGCATGTTATTTACGCATATCTCATATTGACTCCAAGCATGACTCCTCTCTAGCCTGCCTCTCGGGTCACGGCTGCGCCCGTGCCGGACCCTGCCCGCCGCGCGGGCACAAGGAAAACGTTTCATAAACCTTGAGGAGGCAGGGAAAATGGCAACAATCCAAGAGGCTGCAGACGCACGCCCGTGGTGGCAGGAACCCAGCAGAGATCAATGGATGGCCTATGTGGCCGCCTGGCTCGGCTGGACCCTGGATGCGTTCGACTTCACGATCTTCCTGCTGATCATGGTGCCGATTTCGAAATATTTCGGCGTGCCGCTGCTGGCGGTCACGGCGGTGTTCACCATCACCCTGTGGATGCGGCTGTTCGGCGCCACCGCGTCGGGCTGGCTCGCCGATCGGGTGGGGCGGAAGCTGCCGTTGATGATTTCGATCCTGTGGTACTCGATCTGCAACTTCCTCGCCGGGCTGGCGCCAAGCTTCTGGCTGCTGTTCCTGTTCCGCGCGCTGCTCGGGATCGGAATGGGAGCGGAATGGCCGGCCGGCGCGGCGCTGGCGATGGAATCCTGGCCGCCGCGTTCGCGCGGGTTCATGAGCGGCATCCTGCAGGGATCCTGGGCGCTGGGCTTCCTGCTCGCAAGCGCGGTCTACGGGCTGCTCTTTTCAAGCTGGGGCTGGCGCGGCATGCTGCTGATCGGCGTGCTGCCGGCGCTCGTCGTGCTGTGGGTGCGCAAATACGTGAACGAGCCCAAAGTCTGGGTGGAGAACCGGCGCAAGCAGCGCGAGCAGCATCACGAGGTCCACACGCCGCTGTTCGAGATCTTCCGCCCCCGCGTGCTGGGCAACACCATCACCGCGTGCCTGTGGATGGCAAGCGGTTTCGTAATCTACTACACGGTGTTCGGCCTGTTCGCGACGCATCTGGAGAGGGACCTGCACTTCAGCCCCGGCGCGGTCGCGCTGCCGCTGGCGCTGACCAACATCGCGACGTTCCTCGCCAGCGGATTCTGGGGCGTCGTGTCGGACCGCATCGGCCGCCGCTGGGGCATGATCATTCCGGCCGTGCTCGGCGTCGCGATCACGCCATTCTACCTGTTCCCGTCGAGCTACATGATGCTGGTGGCAACGTTCACCCTGCAGGGGTTCTTCCTCGGCGCGATCTACGGCCAGAACCCGGCCTACCTGTCGGAACGCTTCCCGACCGAAGTGCGCGCGACCGCGGCAGGCTTCTGCTACCACCAGGGCGCCGTGTGGGCCGGCTTCGCCGGGCCGCTGCTGACCGCCTGGGCGGCCACGCAAAGCAGCGGGTTCGCGATGCCGATGCTCTACACGACGGTCGGCGCCGCGGCGGTGTTCATTGTCGCACTCCTGCTCGGACCCGAAACGAAAGGCAAAGTACTGGTCTCCGACCTCACCTTGTTCGCGGAACTCTGACACCAACCGCGGAAACGCGGGCCGCCAAGGCCAGGGGGTGACCCCTGACCTTGGCCGCGGTCAGACCACCCGGTTCGCCCGCGCCAGGACCGCCCCGAACAGCACCTGTCCTCCTGCCTCCGCCTCCTCCGGCTTGATCTCTTCCGCCTCGTTGTGGCTCAGCCCGTCCTTGCAGGGGGTGAAGATCATCGCCGTCGGCACGTGCCGCGCTACGTACACCGCATCGTGCCCGGCGCCCGAGACGATCTCGCGCGCCGGATAGCCGAGGTGCTCTGCGGCCTGGCGGACCAGGGCGATGCAGTCCGGATCGAACGGCTGGGCCGGGATGCGAAACAGCCGGGTCAGCTCCAGCTTCACGCCGCAGTCGCGGGCGATGAAGCCCGCCTCGCGCGGGAACTGCGCATCGATACGCTCCACTTCGGTTTCGTCCGGGTGGCGGAACTCGACCGAGAACCTGACCTCGCCCGGGATGACGTTGCGCGAGTTGGGCAGGACGACCATCTGCCCCACCGTGCCGCGCCCGTCCTCGCCGCGCGCGCGCATCATCCGGTCCACCAGGTCGACGATCCGCGCCGCGCACACGAGCGCGTCCTTGCGCGCGGACGGCGGCGTCGTTCCGGCATGCGAATCCTGCCCGGTCACCACCGCGTCATACCACACCTGCGCCTGCGCGCCGGTGACGATGCCGATCGTCTTGCCCTCCCGCTCCAGGATCGGCCCCTGCTCGATGTGCAGCTCGAAATAGGCGTCGGCCGGGAAGGCCGCGGCCGGCGCGTCGCCGCGATAGCCGATCCCGTCGAGCGCGGCGCCCACCGAAATCCCCTCGGGATCGGTCAGGGCGCAGGCATGATCGAGCCCGAACACCCCGGCCCAGACCCCTGATCCCATCAGGCTGTGGCCGAACCGGCTGCCCTCCTCGTCGGTCCAGTTCACCAGTTCCACCGGCGCCTCGGTGACGATCCCGAGGTCGTTCAGGCTGCGCATCACTTCGAGCCCCGCCATCACGCCGAGCGCGCCGTCGAATTTGCCGCCCGAAGGCTGGCTGTCGAGATGGCTGCCGAACAGCACCGGCTTGCGGGTGGGATCGCGCCCCTCGCGCCGGGCGAACATGTTGCCGATCGCATCGATCCGCACCGTGAGGCCGGCCGCCTCGCAGAGCGCGCGAAACCGGTCCCGCCCGCGCTTGTCGACCTCGGTCAGGGTCAGGCGGCGCACCCCGCCCTTGGGCGTGGCGCCGATCTCGGCCATCGCCATGAGACTGTCCCACAGCCGTTTGCCGTCGATGCGGAGGTTGTTGCGGGGCAAAGCCGGGTCGGTCATGGCGGATCACCTGAGGCAAGGGGAAGCGGTGGGAAGAAGCACCGGCTGCATCTTGCCCCCTGCTCCGCTTCCTGCAAGTTTCCCGGCCGCAGCGGAGACCGCACGGTGCCGAGCCCCTTTTCTTCCCGCGCGCCGGTGCGCGCCCGCCCGTCCGCAACGATCGCGGTCCAGCGACCCAGCGAGTTGTTCCCCGATCGGCGGCGGCGCGCGGCGGTATCCGGTGGGGTCAGGTTGCTTGCTCTCCTCGGGGTGCTCGCGCTCGCCGGCTGCAAGCTGGTCGATCAGACCACCTTCGCCCCGGCGCCGGCCGCCGCCGCGCCGCCCCGGGCCGCGCTGGCGGCGAAGGTCGATGCCCGCACCCCGCTGCTCACCATCGGTCCGGACACGCCGGTCTCCGGGTACCGCCCCCTGCTCTCGTTCGCCGTGCGCACGGCCGAGCGGCGGGACCGAAACGTGCGGTTCGATGTGACCGCGGTGGCCCCGGCGCACCTGGCGGCTGCCCGCCAGACCGCGGAGACGGACGCCGCCGAGGCGCAAGCGACGCAGGTCATGCGCGCCATCGTGCAGGCCGGCGTCCCGGCCGATCGCATCCTGCTGCACGTGGTGCTCGATCCGGCCACGACGCATCACGCCGTCCAGGTCTACGTCCGCTGAGCATGGCCGCTGACCATGACCGCTGACTATGACGGCTGACCGTGCGCCGCGTGCCGCGACCGCCCTCGGCGCCCGGCCGCGGCACCCCGACGCCCCTGCGCTCCCACAGCACCGCCTGGCGGGCGGGCGGATCGAGGGGCTGGCGATGCTCGCCATCACCGCCTGCTCCTGGGGCTTCAACTGGCCGGTTTCGAAATACCTGCTGTCCGAGTTGCCGCCCTTCGCCATGCGGACCTTGTGCTGCGGCGCCGGCGCGGCCTTCGCCTTCGCCGTCGCGCGCGCCCGCGGGGAGACCTTGTGGCCGCCCCTGCATCAATGGCGGCGCCTGGCGCTGTTCGCCATGCTCAACTACGGGGCCTTCACGATCCTGACGACCCTCGCGCTCTACTGGCTGCCGGCGTCGGAGGCCGTCATCGTCACCTACACCCTGCCGATCTGGGCGGGCGCGCTCGCCTGGCCGATGCTGGGGGAGCGGCCGACCTTCGGGCGGGTGGCGGCGATGGTGCTGGGCCTCGGCGGCGTCGCGCTGCTGGTCGGAGCCGGGATATCCGCCTCCTGGACCCAGATCCCCGGCGTGCTCTGCGGCTTCGCCGCCGCCTGGGTGTTCGCCCTGGGCACCGTGATCGCCAAGCGGGCGCCGCTCGCGATGCCGCCGGTGGCCGGCGTCGGCTGGCAGGCACTGATCGGCACCGTCCCGGTGGCGCTGCTGGCCCTGACCGAGCCGGTCCGCTGGAGCGCGATCACGCCGCTCGGCTGGGGGGCGGTGACCTATGTCGCGATCCTGCCGATGAGCCTCGCCTACCTCACCTGGTTCCGCGCGCTGCGGCTGCTGCCGGCAGGAACGGCGGCGACCGGCGTGCTGCTGGCCCCGGTGGTCGGCGTGTTCGCCTCGGCCGCGCTGCTGGGCGAGCCGCTCGGGCTGCGCCAGCTTGCGGCGCTGGCGATGACCCTGTGCGGCGTCGCGCTCGCCGCGCGAAGCTGAATTGGCGTCCATACGGGATTCCACGCATTGCCGCCCCCGCTGGCGGAGCGTTAAACGAGACTTATAATAACGTGCGGCGCCCCCGCTTCCTCTCTCCCGGCGCCCACAGCCCGGACCTGACCATGCACCCTTTCCACGACCTCTGCCGCCGCGCCCTCGCTGATATCCGGACCCAGGGGCGCTACCGAGAGTTCACGCCGCTGCAGAAGCAGGCCGAGGGGTTCCCGCTCTACCGCCGGCCGGACGGGACCGAGATCCTGGTCTGGTCGTCCAACGACTACCTGGCGATGGGCGGACATCCGGTCGTGATCGAGGCCGCCTGCGCCGCCGCCCGCTCCATGGGGGCCGGCGCCGGCGGCACGCGCAACATCGGCGGCACGAGCCCGGCGCACGACGCGCTGGAAGCCGAGCTTGCCGACCTGCACGGCAAGGACCGGGCGCTGCTGTTCACCTCCGGCTTCGTTTCCAATCAGGCGGGGCTGTCGACCATCCTGAATTCGCTGCCGGGCTTCATCGCGTTCTCGGATGCGAAGAACCACGCCTCCATGATCGCCGGGATCAAGGGATCGAAGGCTGCTTGCCAGATCTTCCGCCATAACGACCTGGCGCATCTGGAAGCGCTGCTGCGGGAGGCCCCGGCCGAGGCGCCGAAATTGATCGCCTTCGAATCGGTTTATTCGATGGACGCAGACATCGCGCCGATCGGCGCCATCTGCGATCTGGCCGAGCGCTACGGCGCCATGACCTACCTCGATGAGGTGCACGCCGTCGGGCTGTACGGTCCCCAGGGCGGCGGCGTGGCGGAGCGCGACGGGGTCGCCCATCGGGTCGATCTGATCGAAGGGACCTTGGCCAAGGGTTTCGGCTGCCACGGCGGGTATATCGCCGGCGACGCGACGGTGATGGACTACATCCGTTCCTGCGCGCCGGGCTTCATCTTCACGACGTCGCTGCCGCCGATGGTCGCCGCCGCGGCGCTTGCCAGTGTCCGCCACGTCCGTGCGGACACCGAGCGCCGCACCCTGCTGTTCGCGCGGGCGGAGGCGCTGAAGGCGCGTTTCGATGCCGCCGGGCTGCCGCGCATTCCCTCCGTCAGCCATATCGTGCCGCTGCACATCGGCGAGGCCGCGCTGTGCAAGGAGGTCAGCCGCCGGCTGCTGGCCGAGCACGGGATGTATGCCACCCCGATCAACTACCCCACCGTGCCGCGCGGCGAGGAACGGCTGCGCTTCACCCCCACGCCGCTGCATACCGAGGCGATGATGGACCGGTTGGTGGACGCGCTGGTGGCCTTGCTTCGGCCCTCGGCCGTGCGCGCGGCAGCCTGACCGGCCGGAATTTTCGGCGCTCCGGGCCGATCGGGCCGCGATCTGGATTTCGGGTCGACTTTCCGCACTTGAGACCATAAGGCGGCCTATCTCCACGGGCAGGATGGCCCGAAGGACGTGGATGTCCGTCCGCTGCCAGGACCACGGAAATATCCTCCGGCCGCCGCAACGCGCGCCTGCCGGGATGGCTGTCGCTGCGCCGCTGCTTGCCCGCCCATCGTGGCAAGAGCCCGGCTCCTGCGGGTCGACGGGGACCGCGGTTGGCGCGGTCCGGACGCATCGGCCGCGCTGGTCGGTACGGCCGGCGAAAGCGCAAGGATTCTACCACGGAGCGGCGTCGCCACGATGCGTCTGGTCTCCGCATACCAGGCGATCATGGCCGCATCGATCTTGTCGGTCTTCTCGAGCCCGCCCATTGCTTCGGCGAACTGACGCACCGAACGCGGATTGACCACGGCCACCGGCAGTTCGGCGGCCCAGAGTTCGGCGAACGGCAGCCGTTCGTAGCCGCCGGTGGCCTCCATCACCACCAGGCCGACCTGATGGTGGCGGCAGAAGCGCGCGAGCTTGGCAATGCCCGCGCGGGTGCGGGGGAACTGGCGCCAAGCGCCGTCGCGGCCGATTCGGGCATCGAGGGAGTCGGCGCTGACATCGACTCCGCAGATGATTGGTGCCACGTTAACCACCCTTGTCCATGCGGTTGAAACCAAGCGACTGTTCGGTCGTGCGTGACGAGGCGGCGGCTGGGCCCAAGCTCCGTGCCGGCTGTGACCTGGAAGAGGACGGGCGCCAGCCACCGTGCACCGGGACCGGCGGCCACCGGTCCCGGTGCAGCTTCGCAGGATGAGTGCGAAACCGGGGGGAGATACAAGGAAGGACGGAGGGCCACGGAGGGCCACAGGAGTTGGTGCCGTCGGTTCGATAGCGGCTCCATTGCGGCGTGATCGATCGGTCAGGTCCCCGGCCATTGCCAACGGCACCGACTCCTGTGGCCCTCCGTGGCCCTCCGTCCTTCCTCCGTGATGAAAAAACTTGCTGGATCGCGGAGGCATAAGCCTCATCGTCATTCCGCAGTTCCGACGAGCAGCCCATTCGCGAGATGACCCCACGACGCCGCGAAACTGTGGAAAGTCGAGGTCAGGCCGGCTGCAGCGGGACCACCCGGGGAGTGCCGTCACCGCGTAGCCGCCCGACCAGGGCCTGCAATGCGGCGGGTCCCTGGAATCCCTCGATGAGCCCGCGTGCCGAGACGAGGGCCGGCGTGCCGTCGATGCCGAGTTCGGCGCCGGCGCGCAGGCTGCGGTGCACCAGCGCGGTGACCTCCGGCGCGGTCGCGTCCGTGGCCAGGCGCTGCGGATCGGCGCCGATCGCCGCCACCAGCGGGGCGACCATTTGCAGGCTGTAGGTCCCCTCCTGGCGCATCAGCCACTGGTGCGCCGCCCAGTAGTGGCCCTGGCGCGCGGCGGCGAGGGCGAGTTGCGCGGCGACCGCGGAATCCGGAGCCAGGATCGGGTAGTCGGCGAAAATCAGCCGCAGGTCCGGGTTGGCCGTGGCGAGCGCCGGCAGATAGGGATCCATCGCCCGGCAATAGGGGCAGTGGTAGTCGAAGAAATTCACCACGCGCAGCGACGCCGCCGCTGCCCCGAGGCCGGGCAGGCCCCATCCGGGCACCGCGGCCAGGAAGCGCGCCTCCGCCGGGGAGGCCGCGACCGGCATGACCCGCGGTGCCGGCAAGGCGCGCGCCAGCACGCCGCCGCCCGCGACCGCCCCGGCCACGGCGAGGGCGAAGTCGCGCCGCTTCATGCGCCCGGCTCCGCGACCAGTTCCGAGATGACGTGCGAGGGGCGCCGCAGGGTGCGGCTGACCGGGCATTTCTCCGCGATTTCGAACAGCCGCTGGCGTTGTTCCGTGGTCAGGGGGCCGGTCAGGGCGATCCGCCGCTCGAACCGGTCCACCGGGCCGTCCGCCCCGGATTCTGCCATGTGACGCAGGGAGACGCTGATCTGTCGGACCGGCCAGGCGTGGCGGTCGGCGTACATGCGGATTGTCATGGAGGTGCAGGCGCCGAGGGCGGCGAGCAGGTATCCGTATGGCGACATGCCGGTGTCGTGGCCGCCGACCCGTTCCGGCTCATCGGCGCCGGTGACGTGGTGGCCGGCGAAGACGACCTGGCCGTAGGGACCGTCGCCGCTTTCGCGAACCACGACCTGGTCGGGGGCGGCGTCCATGGGCGGTCTCCGGGCGGGGGGGTCGTGTGCGGCGAGGCGCTTGCGCGCCCTGCGCGGGGGTGGATAGCAGATAATCGGGCGGGGGAGCGACCTCGGTCTGGGCGTGGGCGGGGGGGTTTGAATGTCGCCTACTGGCCCATGGATGCCGATCGACCGGCCAGTTGGCAGTGGCTGAAGTTGGCCGGGAGCGGAATGGCGGCTTCGGGGATGCTGGGGCGAAAAGCTATCATTCCCCAGACCTGGCCCGGCGGCCGTTCTTGACCCGTCACGATCGGCGCCGGTCCATCAGGCGATCCCGGAACCGGACGTCCAGCGCCACCTGATGGCGGTGCATTCGCGCCACATCACGAGAGCAGACATTTGGCGATAGACTGAGCATGGCTGATTGTGTTGAAAAACTCTCTCTCCTCGGCCTCTCCTGGGCCTTTTTGCCCGGTATCGGAACGATAAGGCATTGAAGCCGTCTGATATTATAGATGTGGGATCGGGGCGAAGGAGCAGTCGGACGCTGCCGGCGGCCTTTTTGACAAAATCGGCTGAGGTACGCCATTTCGCGGAAAGGGGCTTCCTTGGAAAAGAAGAGCTTGACGGATGAGTTCAGCGACCCGGCAGAGCCCCTCAGATATCGGTCCAACTCCTGACACTATGGGTGACGTAGCGGTCGTAGGGCGTAGGCTGGCGACGGTCAGCCTCGCGCAAGGCGAAGTTGAGTATCGTGAAATAGAAGCTGGTTATCGCTCCGCCGGCGGCATCCTCGGAGCGCGCCTTGCGATAGCTGAAGTTGATGAGGCCGCGTCCGAGGACGTAGACTGCGTCGATCAGGTGGTCGTTGCCCATCTTCTGATCAAAGCGACCGACCTCTTTCGTGGTCCACTTCGTTTCGCTCAGATCAGTGTCGAAGGTGAAAACGCAGTGCATATAGCGCGCCCGCTTCTTACCGTCCTGGTGCTCCCCAACGTCGCGGCCGCCGAGTTCTCGGTTATATGGCCTTAACTGCCGAAGCTTACGAGCCGCCTCGACGCACTTGCCAACCTCGCCAGAGTTCAGCCGCGACTTGATCTCAATGCTGGCGAGTAGTGCTTCTGCTGCAAGAATCGACTGGTTGCCGCTGTTGAACGCAAAATCGGCGTAGCGATCGTAGATCAATATATCCAGCTGCGGCCCAGTTTGGCCGTTCAGATCGACCACTTCGCCTGACGTCACACCGAAGCGCTCAGGAAGGCGCTCCCGAAAGAACTTAGTGAGGCTTTGCTCACGCTCGCCACCCTTGACCACCGAGTGCTTGGTCCCGGCAGAGGCCTTTAGATCTGCTCCGAAGTGCGCTATCGCCGCGGCGAAGCGCTCGTTGAGGTACGGTGAACGCGGTAGTGGTGGCATGTGTCCTCAAAGAGTGACTGACAGCGGCCGCACTGGCACTAAGATGACGCCAAGCCGCGCGAAGCTTGCGCACGCATCTTTGGACAAGTTGCCGCCGCCACGCTAGAGTAGGGACGGAGCGCGATTCAACGAGGCGACTCCCAGGCGGCCCTCCAGCGCTACGGGCCGCGACGGTCGAGTGACCTACCTCGGCGGGGTTTCGCCCCGCCGAGGTGGCTGGGTCCATCGAGATCTGGCCGCAGACTGCCCGGTCAGCGCGGCGCCCGGTCGGTCACTTCTCCATCTCCACTTACTACCTTTAGACTTCCACTTATTACCTTTAGGCGGTTGCTCCCTAATTTCCTTCGTTGTCATGTGTGGGTGTCGAACGATCGACACGGGGGCGCCGCGCCCACCATCGTATGGCGGGTCGTAGTGCGATCGAGCGGCGGCCCCGGACGGAACGTAGGCGGCCCACTTACCCACAGCTTCTACACCATCAGGGGGGACACGATCCAGACGCCGAAGCGTTGGTTTTCGACGAGAGCAGTCATTCGCCCTGGCGCTGAGCCGCCGTGGAGGCATTCTCAGCTGGTTCCCATTGACAGGGATAGGCTTGCGGAATTGCATGACGGTGCCTCTTCGCGCTGCTGGCATGACCCGGACCGCGAACCGAGCCTGCCCTCCGACCCGCGCGCAAAGAGCACGCTGCTAATGCGCAAATTCGCTCGATCTCGGACACAAGGAGGATGCGATGCCTCACTTCATGATTCGGTGGCAATTCACCAGCACATCGGCCAAGGCACTTGTCGGCAAGCCACACGATCGTACCGGCGCGGCGAAGGCACTCATCGAAGGCTTCGGCGGAAAGCTAAACAGCTACTACCTCGCCTTAGGTGAGTACCGACGGCGTTGCGATCTGTGAATTCCCGGACAACAAAGCGGCTGTCGCCTGCTCGATGTCGGCTACGGCCACAGGCGGGTTTTCTCGTTTCGAGACTACGACGCTGCTGACGGCTCAGGAAGCCGAGGCGGCTATGAAGCAGGCCCACCAGACTAAGACCGCATACAAGCCGCCGAACGCCTGACCGGAGGTCGAGCCGCGCTGCCGGCGCAACTGATCCGTCAAGGTTCGCGCCAGCGCCCCTGGGCTACGGGAACGCGCCCGGTTATAGGCCCGCTTCTCATGGACGGGGCGGCCGGGGATGAGGTGTACCCGGTGCAGCTCGGCGGCGGTGACCGAGCGGCCCGAGCGCACTGCCGAGGGCTATCACCGGTTCCGCTGGCGCCAGTGCGGCAAGTAGTTCAACCGGGCGCAATACCCGTTCAACAGTATCATCCGGCGAGCAGCGCTGCGATGCGCGTCGTGTCGCGTTCGTGCGAGCCGCAGCACTCGATGAACGATTGCGTCCCTATGCCAGTTCCAACACGCGGCCTGCCTCGTCGGCGCGGTTGCATCTTTGCCCATCTTGCGCTGGCAAGCTCAGTTGAACGACTGCTTTCGCGAGCGACTGTTGCTCCCTTGGACGGCGGCCATGAGCGCGACGCTGCCGTTGGAGGACCTTCGGGCCGACTTCCGCTCTTCCACCCGCTGCCGACACTCCAATTGACCCACCACCCTCGCCATCCCGGCACATCCTGTTCCGGCGGTTCGCCGCGGGCGGTCCGGCCGCAACCGATGCGGCGCGCCGACGAGGGACCGGAAAGCCTGTTGCCAAGCCGCCGTCCCGGTCGTAGCGGATCGGGCATGATCGCGCGCGACGACCTGCTATGGCTGGGGATCGGCGCCGGGCTGGCCGGCGGGCTGGTCGGCGGCGTGCTGCTCGGGATCGGCATCGCCCTGATCCTGAACGGCGCGCTCTCCGGCTGGGCGCTGCTGGTGGCCGCAGTGCCGCTGTCGGCGGCGCCGGGGTGGGTGCTGGCGCTGCGGCTCGCGCAGCAAATGCCGCCAGGATAGGCCGCCGATGCGCTTCGGGATCACGCTCGCCAACCGAGGCGTCCTGCTGGGCCTCGCCACCCCGCGGTCGCTGCTGGCGCTCGCCGATGCGGTGGAAGCCGCGCCGGTGTTCGATTCCGTCTGGGTGGGGGACGCGCTGTTCGTCAACCGCCGGCTGGACGCGCTGACCCTGCTGGCGGCCGTCGCGGGGCGGACCGAGCGGGTGCTGCTCGGCCCGGCCTGCATGGGCTCCTTCGCGCTGCGCGATCCGCGGGTGTTCGCCTACGAATGGGCCTCGCTCGACGTGCTGTCCGGCGGGCGCACAAGGCTCGCGGTCTGCGCCGGCGGCGGCGCCGGCCCGGTGTGGGAGGGCGAAAGCGCGGCGATGGGCATCCTGCCCGGGGAACGCCGGGCGCGGATGATCGAGAACATCGCCGTGCTGCGCCATCTCTGGACCCGCGACGGCGTGCCGTTCGAAGGCCGGTTCCTCCGCTTCCCCGGCATCACCCTGGAACCGAAGCCGGTGCAATCGCCCTGCCCGATCTGGCTCACCACCAACGCCGGCCGGCTCGGCAACGGCCAGGACGACGCCGGCGGCGCCCCCGCCGCACTGCGCCGGGTCGGCGAACTGGCCGACGGCTGGATGACGCATTCGGTCAGCCCGGAGGGTTTCCGCCGCGCCTGGGCCGCGATCGAAGCCAGCGCCGCCGCCGCCGGCCGCGATCCCGCCGCGCTCGACAACGTGCTGTGCCATCACGTGAATATCGGCCCCGACCGGGAAGCGGCGCTGGCCGACGCGAA
The DNA here is from genome assembly GCA_963832525.1 of uncultured Pseudomonadota bacterium. Taxonomy (GTDB): domain Bacteria; phylum Pseudomonadota; class Alphaproteobacteria; order Acetobacterales; family Acetobacteraceae; genus JAJZVS01. The sequence goes on along the minus strand of CAWHUC010000004.1, from coordinate 978,535 downwards.
GCGCTACCTCGATCTCTATTACGGGGCGAACTACACGCGCGAGCGGCTGGAGGCCTGGCTGGCGTACGGCTCGCCCGCCGAGTGCATCGCCGCGCTGCGGCGCTACCGCGACACCGGCTGCCGGCGGATCACCTTCCGCCTGGTCACCATGGGCGACGCGGGCGAGCAGTTCCGCCGGCTGACGGAGGAGGTCCTGCCGTTCGTCTGACGGCGGCGGTTGACCGGCGCATGCAAGAATATAAGCGCGGGTCTCCTCCTGCGCGCCTTGATCGACCTGCCCCAAGAGGAACTCAACCTATTGACCGAGCTCGGTGCCCTACCGGCTCTGAACCGGCACCGGCGCGGGCACGGCCCCCTCCGGCGGGACTACGGCGACGCGCAGCAGGAATCCCGCCAGTCCTAGCGCAAAAAGCGGCGGCACCGAAAGTCCGAGGAAGGCGAAGCGCCAGCCGACCCAGCCGATCAGCGCGCCACCCAGCGCATTGGACAGGGACGCGCCGACCCCCTGCACCGTCATCACCGCCCCCAGCGCGGCCTGGGTCCGCCCGGACCCCCAGGACAGGTCGGCGACCAGCGGTGCGGTGATCACCCCGAGCGTGCCGGCGCCCAGCGCGTCCAGAAGCTCGATCGGCACCAGCCATCCCGGCGCCAGGCCGAACGCGGCCATCACCCCGCGCAGCGGCAGCACCAGGCAGGCGGCGAACAGCAGCGGGCGCTCCCCGAATTGTTGCGCCAGCCGCCCGGCGCCGATCGCCACCCCGACCATTGCCAGTTGCGACACGATCACGCAGGCCGACATCCACTGCGTCGCCGCCCCGCCGCCGTGGCGGGCGAGCCGCAGCCCGAGCAGCGGCAGCATCGCCGCATTGCCGAGGTGGAAGCACAGCAGGCACAGCGCGAACAGCACGAGCCCGCGCCGGCGCACCAGCCCCAGAAGCCGCGCCGGCGCCGCCCCCGCGCGCAGACCGAGCCGCCGCGTCGGCCCGCGCGGGCCGGGCAGGACGGCGAGCGCCGCCAGGGTCGCCGCCGCCATCGCCCCCAGCACCAGCAGCGGCGCCCGCACGCCAAGGGCGTGCGCACCGAACAGCACCAGCACCGCGGCGCAGACGTTGCCCGCATTGCTCCAGGCCGCGTTGCGTCCCTGCTGGCCGGGAAAACGCTCCGGGCCGACATAGGCCAGGCTGGCGGCCGCGATCGACGGCCCGATCACCGATCCGCCGATCGCGGTGAGCCCCAACCCCGCCAGCACGCGCACGAGCGTCCCGCCGGGCAGGAACACGCCCCAGACCATGAGCAGGGTGCCCCCGAGGATCAGCGCCGAGGCTGCGCTGATCATCACCCGCGGCGCCCCGAGCCGATCGACCAGCGCGCCGGCCGGCAGGTTGCAGGCGAGACCGGCGATGCCGCCGAAGGTCATGGCCCAGCCGATCCGCTCCGGCGGCCAGTGCAGCGCCGTCGCGAGCCAGGTCGGCAGGAACGGGCCGAGCCCGCCCGCCACGTCGGCAAGAAAGAAGTTCACGACGTTGAAGCCGCGCGGGGCGGCGGCATCACCCGGCCGCGCTGGGGAGGATCCGGACACTCCCCCCCGGTATCAGTCCTGCCGGATCGGCCGCAGCCCCCGGCCGAGGAATATGTCCACCCGGCGCAACACGACGCCGCGATCCATGATCGTCGCCGGCGGCAATGCCGTCACGGAGTCAAAATATCCGGCAAGGGTGCGCGCCGCCCCGGCACCCGGCACCAGCACAAGAAGGGTGCGCCCGGCGAAGCGCGCGGCCGACGCGTCGAAGCCGAACTGCCGCGCGTCCGGGTTGAGGCAGACCACCCGCACCCCCGGTCCCAGCGCATAGGCGATCTTGCCGCCGACCGACCAGCTCGGCACGCCCACCAAGGTGCCGGGCGGGAGCAGGCCGCGGGCAGTCAGTTGCGTGCGCAACGACGTCCAGTCGATGCCGGCGAGGTCGGGATCGTGGCGCGCGAAGGCGGCGATCACCGGGTGCATCCAGTCCAGCCGGATCTGCGTGCCGACGATCGCCACGACGGCGACGGTCGCGACCGCGGTGCCGACGATCCATCGCCGCACCGCGGCCAGCCGCACCCGCGGCGCCAGCGCGGCACCGAGCAGCGGGAACAGCATCAGATAGCCGGGCGCGGCCCAGTGGAACAGCACCCGGTCGCGCGACACGACCGCGATCAGCGCGAAGGCGAGGATCGGCGGGAAGCCGAGGCAGACGAGCAGCCACGCGCGCCAGTCCGCCGGCCCGCGACGCAACGCGGCGAGGAAGGCCGCCATCATCGGCGCCCAGATCCAGGGCAGCACGAACAGCGCCTCCCCGCCCAGCACCACGAAGAGCTGCAACGGGCGGAAGCGCAGGCCCAGCGCGCGATCACCCTGGAAGGCGAACGAGGCCCAGTGATGCGTCGCGTTCCACACCAGCACCGGGGCGAACACCGCGACCGCCAGCAGCCCCGCGACATAGGGCTCGGGTCGCGCCAGCCAGCGCCGGTGCAGCGGGCTGGTCAGCAGATAGACGAACGCCCCGCCGATCGTGAGCACGGCGGTGTATTTCGAAAAGAGCGCCAGACCGGCGCAGATGCCGGTGCCGATCCACCACAGGCTGCCCGCACGCCCGCGCGCCGGCAGCGCGTGCACGAGGCAGAGCGCCGCGCCGAGCAGGGCGAGATCGAGCGGCCCGTCCGGCAGCACCCAGCTTGCGGTCGTCAGTCCGAAGACCGGCGACAGGGTCAGCGCCACCGCCGCCCACAGCCCCGCGCGCCGGTCGAAGACCGCGGTGCCGAGCCGGTACATGAGCCAGGTCGCGAGCGCGAAGGCGGCGATGAAGGGCAGGCGCACCGCGAGCGGGGCGTCGGTGCCGAACAGATGCGCGCCCGCCCACTGCATCCACCACGACGCCGGCGGATGGTCGAAATAGCCGAGCCGGACGCTGCGGCCTGTCGCGACCATGTAGGATTCGTCGACGCCGAGGCCGAGCGCCCAGGCGAAGCCGATCCGCACCAGGCTCGCGGCCAGGATCAGCCAGAGGACGCGGGTGGTTTCGAACGCGACCGCCCCCGCTCCCCGCGATCGTGCGGGGAGGAGGGACGTGGCGGGTTCAGGCCTCGACAACGCGCTGGGTCTGCACGCCGAGGCCTTCGACCGACAGGCGCATCACGTTGCCGGGGCGAAGGAAGACCGGCTCGGGTTTCTTGCCCATGCCGACGCCGGGCGGCGTGCCGGTGGCGATCACGTCGCCGGCGTGCAGGGTGATGAAGTGGCTGACGTAGCTCACGAGCTTGCGCACGCCGAAGATCATGGTGGCGGTGCTGCCGTCCTGCATGCGCACGCCGTCGACCTCGGTCCAGAGGCGGAGCTTCTGCGGGTCGGGGATTTCGTCCCGCGTCACCATCCAGGGGCCGGTGGGGCCGAAGGTGTCGCAGCCCTTGCCCTTGTCCCAGGTGCCGCCGCGCTCGATCTGGTATTCGCGCTCGCTCACGTCGTTGCAGACGCAGTAGCCGGCGACATGGTCCATCGCCGCGTTTTCCGGCACGTAGCGCGCGGTCTTGCCGATGACGATGCCGAGTTCAACTTCCCAGTCGAGCTTGGTCGATCCGCGCGGCAGGCGCACGTCGTCGGAGGGGCCGGAGAAGGCGCCGAGGGACTTCAGGAAGATGATCGGCTCCTTGGGAATCGGCATCCCGGCCTCGGCGGCGTGGTCGGCGTAGTTGAGGCCGATGCAGACGTAGTTGACGGGGCGAACCACGCAGGGGCCGATGCGCGGGTTGCCGGTCACTTTCGGCAACGTCTTCGGGTCGATCGCGCGGATCATGTCGAGCGCGGCATCCGACAGCGCGAAGCCGTCGATATCGCGCACCACCGCCGCGAGGCAGCGGAGGTCGCCGGCGGCGTCGAGCAGCGCGGGCTTCTCGGCCCCGGCGGGGCCGTAGCGGAGCAGTTTCATGCGATTTCTCCCTCTGGTCTGGTCGGATGCAGCGGCGGCGCGGCCGTTCGTTACAGGGTCATGCCGCCGTCGATCACCACCGCCTGGCCGGTGATGAAGCCGGCGGCGTCGGACGCGAGGTAGACCGCGAGTGCCGCGATTTCCTCGGCAGTGCCGAGCCGGCCCATCGGCTGGCGGGCGACGAAGGCGGCGCGCGCGGCGTCCAGCGAGCCCGCTTCGGCGGCGTTGGCGGCGATGCGTTCGTCGAGGCTCGGCGTCGCCACCGTGCCGGGGCAGATGCAGTTGCAGCGCACGCCGCGCGCCACGTAGTCCGCCGCCACCGATTTCGTGAGGCCGATGACCGCCGCCTTGCTGGCGCCGTACAGCGCACGGTTCGGCACGCCCTTCAGGCTGCTCGCGACCGAGGCGATGTTGACGATCGCGCCGTTGCCGCGCGCGAGCATCCCCGGCAGGAAGGCGCGCATCGTGCGGAACATGGAACGGACGTTGAGGTCGAAGGCGAACGTGAATTCGTCTTCGGTGGCGTCGAGGATACTGCCCTGGTGGACGAAGCCGGCGCAGTTACAAAGGATATCGATCGGCCCGGCGTCGGCGGCGGCGCGGGCGATGTCGTCGGAGCGCAGCACGTCGAGCGTCGCGGTGCGGATCGGCCCGCCCGCGAGGTCGCGCAGCTTGGCTTCGGCGACGTCGGTGGCGATCACCGCGGCGCCCTCGGCGGCAAGCGCGCGGGCGATGGCGCGGCCGATCCCCTGCCCGGCGGCGGTGACGAAGGCGGTCTTGCTGGCGAGCGCGGAGCCCATGGCGACGGCACCTGTCCTGTCCCTGCCCGCGCTTTGCCCGCTCCGGCCCCGTTCCGCAAGAGGCGGGGGCGTGCGTACACGTGCGGGCGCGCAGCCGGCCAGGCGTACCCTGCGCGCCGACGTCCCGTTCATCTTTGCCGGCCGGCGCGTGGCAATGATGGGTTTACCCTTTCTTGGTGGTTCCCCGCGCAGCATCGACCGGCCCGAAGCCCCACGAGGACGCGCGATGGACGACCTGCTCGCCGAGTTCCTGACGGAGACCAACGAGAACCTCGCCGAGCTCGACGTGGCGCTGGTGCGGCTCGAGACGCACGCCCGACGACGGGGAGACCTTGTCCGGCATTTTCCGCCTGGTGCACACGATCAAGGGCACCTGCGGCTTCCTCGGCCTGCCGCGGCTCGAAAAAGTGGCGCACGCGGGCGAGAACGTGCTGAGCCGGATGCGCGACGGCAGCCTGCGCCCCACCCCGGCCCTGGTCAGCCTGGTGCTGGCGGCGCTGGACCGGATCAAGCTCATCGTCGCCGACCTCGCCGCCACCGGCACCGAACAGGCGGGCGAAGACGGCCCCCTGATCGCTGCCCTGGACCGTGCCGCCGAGGGCGAGACGCCGGCGCCGGCCCGCACGGAACCGTCTGCCGCGGCCGCCTCCGTGCCGATCACGGCACCCGCCGCGGCGGCCCCGAAGCCGGAGGCGGTGGTAGCGGGGGCGCCGGAGCCGGTGGTAGCGGAAGCGCCCGAGGCAGCGATGCCGGAGGCGCCCGCCGAGGTCGCGGAGCCGGCGGCCGGTGCCAGCCCGCGCGCCGGCGCCGAAGCCGCCCCGGCCGCCGCCGCGCCGGTCGGAGCCGCACAGACCATCCGCGTCGGCGTCGACGTGCTCGAAGACCTGATGACCCTGGTCAGCGAGCTGGTGCTGACCCGCAACCAGCTTCTGCAGCTCGCGCGCACGCAGGAGAACAGCGCCTTCACCGTGCCGCTGCAGCGGCTGTCGCACATCACCTCCGACCTGCAGGAAGGGGTGATGAAGACGCGCATGCAGCCGATCGGCAACGCCTGGAACAAGCTGCCGCGGCTGGTGCGCGACCTCGCCCACGAGCTCGGCAAGAAGATCGAGCTGGTCATGCTCGGCGCGGAGACCGAGCTCGACCGCCAGGTGCTGGAGCTGATCAAGGACCCGCTGACGCACATGGTGCGCAACTCCGCCGACCACGGGCTGGAATCGCCGGCCGAACGCCGCGCCGCCGGCAAGCCGGACGCCGGGCGGATCACGCTGAACGCCTTCCACGAAGGCGGCCACATCATCATCGAGATCGCCGACGACGGCCGCGGCCTGCCGGTCGATCGCATCCGCGCCAAGGTGCTGGCCCAGGGGCTGGCCACCGAGGCCGAGCTTGCCGGCATGACGCGACGCGCAGATCCAGCGCTTCATCTTCCGCGCCGGGTTCTCCACCGCCGCCGTGGTCACCGCGGTCTCCGGCCGCGGCGTCGGCATGGACGTGGTCAAGACCAATATCGAGCGGATCGGCGGCACCATCGAGCTGCAAGAGCGTCGCCGGCGCAGGGCACCACCTTCACCATCAAGATCCCGCTGACGCTCGCGATCGTCTCCGCGCTGATCGTGGAAGCCGGCGGGGAGCGGTTCGCCATCCCGCAGATCAGCGTCGTCGAACTGGTGCGCGCCGGCGGCGCCGCCGCGGCGGGGGCGGCCGGCGGAACAGGGAGGCGTGATCGAACGGATCAACGACACCCCGGTGCTGCGCCTGCGCGACCGGCTGCTGCCGCTGGTCAGCCTGAACGACCTGCTGCGGCTCGACGGCGGGACCGCCGGCGGGGAACCGCCGACGCATCGTCGTGACCCAGGTCGGCGCGACCCTGCTCGGCATCATCGTCGATCGCGTGTTCGACACCGAGGAGATCGTGGTCAAACCGGTGGCGCCGATCCTGCGCCACATCACGATGTTCAGCGGCAACACCATCCTGGGCGACGGCTCGGTGATCATGATCCTGGACCCGAACGGCATCGCGCGCGCCACCGGCGCCGGCACCGGCGGCGACAGCCGCGCGGGCGCGGCCGTCCCGGTCGAAGCCGCGCAACATTCGAACGAGCGCACCGCGATGCTGCTGTTCCGCGCCGGCGATGCGACGCGCCGCCGATGGCGGTGCCGCTCGGCCTGGTCGCGCGGCTCGAGGATATTCCGCGCGAACGGATCGAGACGCTCCGGCGGCGCAGCCGGTCACCCAGTACCGCGGCCGGCTGATGCCGCTGGTGCCGCTGTCGGGCGCGGTCGATCCGGACCGCGCGCAGCAGCCCGGTGCTGGTGTTCGCCGACGGCGACCGCAGCATGGGCCTGATGGTCGATGAGATCATCGACGTGGTGGAGGACCGGCTGACGATCGAGCTGGCGCCGCCCGGCCCGGGCTGCTCGGCACCGCGGTGATCGCCGGGCACGCGACCGACGTGATCGACACCGGCTACTGGCTCACCCAGGCCTTCGGCGACTGGTTCCGCGCCCGACGCGGCGCGCGGCGCGCCGCCGCGGCGTGCTCGCGGTCGAGGACAGCGACTTCTTCCGCCCCTGCTGGTGCCGGCGCTGGCCGCCGCCGGCTACGAGGTGACGGCCGCCAGTTCGGCCGCCGAGGCGCTGCGCCTGCGCGACGCCGGCGCGATGTTCGACGCCATCGTCTCCGATATCGAGATGCCGGACATGAACGGTTTCGAACTGCGCCCGCACCTTGCGTGCCGGCGGCGCCTGGGCGGGCCTGCCGCTGATCGCCCTGTCGGGCCGGGCCACGGCTGCGGACCGCGCCACCGCGCTGGCCGCGGGGTTCACCGACTACGTGGCGAAATTCGACCGCGACGCGCTGCTCGCCAGCCTGCGCGCAGCGCTTGCCGCGACCGACCCCACCAATGGGGCCGCACATACCAGGCAGCCGGAGCCCGCCACCGCGCCACGCCCCGGCAGGGAGATCGCGGCATGAGCGAGACCGTTCTCGACCGGCGCCCGGCGGCGACCCCCGTGGCAACTGAAGATCCGCAGAGCGAACGCCAGTTCGTCACCCTGACCGTCGCCGACCAGCTTTGTGGCATGCCGGTGCTGGCGGTGCGCGACGTGCTGGGCGACCAGGCGATCACGCGCATCCCGCTCGCGCCGCCCGAGGTCGCCGGCAGCCTGAACCTGCGCGGGCGCATCGTCACCGCGATCGATCTGCGGCGCCGGCTGCGCCTGCCGCCGGCGCCCGCCGGAGACGCGGCGGATGTCGGTGGTCGCCGAGCAGGGCGGCGAACTCTATGCGCTGCTGGTCGATCAGGTGGCGGAGGTGATGAGCCTGCCCGCCAGCGCCTTCGAGCGCAACCCGCCGACCCTGCCGCCGAACTGGGCCGAACATTGCCAGGGCGTCTATCGGCTGGAGGACCGGCTGCTGGTGGTGCTGGACGTGGCCCGGCTGCTGCGCTGTCGCGGAGCCGGGCTGAGCGCGCGATGGCGCGCGACCTGCCTGGTGGTCGATGACAGCCGCGTGGTGCGCAAGGTCGCCCGGCGCATCCTGGAGGCGCACGGCTTCACCGTGACCGAGGCCGAGGACGGGCCAGAGGCGCTGGATGCCTGCCGAGCCGCGCTGCCGGACTGCGTGCTGCTCGACTGGAACATGCCGGTGATGAACGGCCTCGAATTCCTGCAAGGCGCTGCGCGCCGAGTTCGGTCCCGACCATCCGGTGGTCCTGTTCTGCACCACCGAGACCGACATGTCGCTTCATCGACCAGGCGATCGAGGCACGGCGCCCAGGAATTCATCATGAAGCCGTTCGACGCGGACATCCTGCTCGGCAAGTTCGCCGCAGGTCGGGCTGCTGTGACCGCCGCCCGTGCCGTCGTGCCGTCGGCGAGCCGCGCGCGTGATGATCTGCGACGATTCCGCGGTGATCCGCGGCGCCATCGCCCGCATGCTGGAGAGCGATCCGGCGATCCGCGTGGTCGCGCGCGCCGCCAACGGCCAGCGACGCGGTCGAGAGCCTGCGCCGGACCCCGGTCGACGTGATCGTGCTCGACATCGAGATGCCGGTGATGGATGGCATGACCGCGCTGCCGCTGCTGCTGCGCGGCCGATCCCGGCGCTGCGCGTCATCATGGCCTCCACCCTGACCACGCGCGGCGCCGACATCGCGCTGCGCGCGCTGCGGCTGGGGGCGGCGGACTACGTGCCCGAAGCCCTCGGCGATCGGGCCGCTCGGCGATGCCGCGTTTCGCGACGAGCTGGTGGCGAAGGTGAAGGGCCTGGCGCGGCTGCGCCGGGCCGCCGCTTGCGGGCCGCAGCCACGCGCCGCAGGCGCCGCCCGGTGCCCGCCCCGCCCTGCCGCGCCCGCCGCCCGCGCCGCACGCCGCATCTGCTCGCGATCGGCAGTTCGACCGGCGGGCCGCAGGCGCTGTTCACGCTGGTGCAGGGCTCGGACGCGACGTGCCGGTGCCGGTGGTGATGACGCAGCATATGCCGCCGACCTTCACCGCCGATCCTGGCCGACGCATATCACCAAGCTCGGCGGCCTGCCCTGCGCCGAGGCCGCCGACGGCGACGACGCTGGCGGCCGGCCGCATCTACCTGGCGCCGGGCAACCGCCACCTGCTGGTCGAGGCCGGCCCGGCCGCGGGCCTGCGGGCGCGGCTGTCCGACGCGCCGGCGGAGAATTTCTGCCGTCCCTCGGTCGATCCGATGCTGCGCAGCGCCGCCGCCGCCTGCGAGGGCGCGTGCTGGTCGCCATGCTCACCGGCATGGGCCACGACGGCCTGGCCGGCACGCGCGCGGTGGTCGACGGCCGGCGGCACCGCGGTCGCGCAGGACGAGGCGACCAGCGTGGTCTGGGGCATGCCCGGCGCCATCGCCCAGGCCGGGCTGTGCCATGCGGTGCTGCCGCTGCCGCGCCTGCGCCGCGAGCTGCTCGAACTGCTGCGGAGCGGGCGGCCGTGAGCGCCGCGAACGTCAGCACCCCGATATCAGCGCCTCCTTGCCGCAGGCGGCGTTCGACACCCTGGCCGAGCTGCTGCAGTGCGCGTTCCGGTCTGGTGATCGGGCCCGGACAAGATCTACCTGCTGGATACCCGGCTCGGCGCCGATCCTGCAGGCGGGAGAAGCTGCCCGACCTGGACGCCCTCGCCGACCGGCTGCGCGCCCGCGGCGGCGAGCGGCTGGTCGCGCGACGTGGTCGAGGCGATGACCACCAACGAGAGCCTCTTCTTCCGCGACGACAAGCCGTTCCCGCATTTCCGCACCCAGGCGCTGCCCCGGCTGCATGCCGCGCGCCCGGCCGGCACGCCGCTGCGCATCTGGTCCGCAGCGGCTTCCACCGGTCAGGAAGCCTATTCGCTGGCGATGATCGTGGCCGATCTCCGTCGCCCTCCTGGGCGATCGGCGGGTGGAGATCCTCGGCACCGATCTCGCCCGCGAGCCGCTGACGCGCGCCCGCGAGGGGCTCTACACGCAGTTCGAGGTGCAGCGCGGCCTGCCGGTGCAGATGCTGGTGCGGCATTTCCGCAAGGAGGAGCAGAACTGGCGCATCGCCGAGGCGCTGCGCGCGCATGGTCACGTTCCGCGAATGGAACCTGCTCGACGATCCTGCGCCCGCTCGGCCGGTTCGACGTGGTGTTCTGCCGCAACGTGCTGATCTATTTCGACCAGCCGACGAAAGCGCGGGTGCTGGCGATGGTTGCGCGCCAGCTTGCGCCGGACGGGCTGCTGTATCTCGGCGGGGCGGAGACCGTGCTCGGCGTGACGGACCGGCTGGTGCCGCTGCCCGACCAGCCCGGAACCTACGGGCCGGTCGCGCCGGCACGCAGCTTGGCCTGACCCGCGCCCTCTTGGCCGCAAGCCTGATCCGCGCTCTTGTGCGCGCCACAATCGCAGCAGGAGTACGAAGCGTGGCGCGCACACACCGCATCGCCGTCATCCCCGGCGACGGCATCGGCAAGGAGACCGTTCCCGAAGCCCTGAAGGTGCTCGACGCCGCGGCGTCGCGGTTCGGCTTCGCCCTCGACCTCGCCCCCTACGACTGGTCCTGCGAGACCTACAAGAAAACCGGCGCCATGATGCCGGCCGACGGGATGGACCGGCTCCGCCAGTCCGACAGCATCCTGCTCGGCGCCGTGGGCTGGCCTGACGTGCCGGACCACATCTCGCTCTGGGGCCTGCTGATCCCGATCCGCCGCGGCTTCGACCAGTACGTGAACCTGCGCCCCTGCAAGCTGATGCCCGGTGTGCGCACCCCGCTCGCCGGCCGCACCGAGGCGGATATCGACTTCTACGTGGTGCGCGAGAACACCGAAGGCGAGTATTCCTCGGTCGGCGGGCGGATGTTCGAGGGCACGGAGCGCGAGTTCGTCACCCAGCAATCCGTGTTCACCCGCCACGGCGTCGACCGGGTGCTGCGCTTCGCCTTCGAGCTCGCCGCCTCCCGGCCGAAGCGCCATCTGACGTCGGCCACCAAGTCGAACGGCATCACCTTCACGATGCCTTACTGGGACGAGCGCTTCGCCGCGCTGGGCCAGGCCTACCCCGGGGTGCGCACCGACCAGTACCATATCGACATCCTGACCGCGCATTTCGTGCAGCACCCGGACTGGTTCGATGTGGTGGTGGGATCAAACCTGTTCGGCGACATCCTGTCCGACCTCGGCCCCGCGGTCGCCGGCTCGATCGGCATCGCCCCCTCGGCGAACATCAACCCCGAGCGCATCTTCCCCTCCATGTTCGAGCCCGTGCACGGCTCGGCGCCGGATATCGCGGGCAAGCACATCTGCAACCCGATCGGCCAGATCTGGTCGGCCGGGCTGATGCTCGAACATCTGGGAGAAGCCGCCGCGGGCGCTGCGATCGTGGCCGCGATCGAAACCTTGCTGCGCGAGGGCGGTCCGCGCACCCGGGACATGGGCGGCCAGGCCGGTACCGCGGAAGTGGGCGACGCGCTCGCAGCCCTGGTCGCGGGCGGCTGATCGCGGGACGCGCGCGGAACGCCAGGCACGAGCCTGGCGGCCCGACCCGGCGGGATGGGGGTCGGGCGCACCCGACGGCGCGCCGCCCATCCGCCGACCACCTCAGCCGGCGTGTCGGCAGGCATGGGCGGTCGACGGGCCGGTCACCTCGCAGATGGGTCCGGCGGCATGTCCGATGCCGGACGCCGCGGCCGTTTGGCGCGGCGCGCGACTGGGAGTATCGGGACCTGCCGCGAGCCGCCAGGGGACTGCACCGACGCAGGCACGCTCACGAGCCCGCGTGGGCAATAAAATGGCGTTTCGATGCGTCGGAGGCGCTGATCCTTGATCTGTATCAACGCGCAGGCGGTACGAAATGGCGTTGCCTCATCCTTGTCGCCCCTTCTCACCGCCCGTCTCGTTGGAACCCGGCCTTGGCTGACCCATCTCGCATCGGAACCTGGTCTTGACCGCCCTGCCGCCCGCGGGTCCCCCGCCGCACGTCGTTCGCCACATCGGGATCGTCGATGACGATCCTGCGGTGCGCAACTCGCTGCACTTCCTGTTGGACGTGTCGGGCTACCCCGCAGCCACGTTCGAACTCGGCCGAGGATTTCGAGGCCCGCCGCGATCATGCCGGTCTGGCCGGGCTGATCCTCGATCATCACATGCCGCTGGTGACCGGACTTGAGCTGGTCGCACGGCTGCGTGCGGCGGAGGACACGCTGCCGGTTTTGCTGATCACCGGCTCTCCCACGCCGGCAATCGCGGCGCAGGCCGCGGCGCTGGGGGTCGCGCGGACAGTGGAGAAACCACCAACCGAAGACGATCTGCTGCGCTTCGTCGCCTCCGTATTGGGCTGACGTCGCTCCACGCAGCCGCCCGTTCCGCCCACGACCGACCGGGCCGGAGCCGACTGGGCCGAAGCCGACTGGGCCGAAGCCGACTGGGCCAAGGCCGCCACGATGAGCGCGATCCCCTCCTTGTGCCAGCGCTGCACCGCCTTGTGGTCCGCGCCCAGCACCCCGCCCAGCCGGCGCCAGGGGAACAGGTGGCGCTCGGTGATCGGATGCACGAGGCTGCGGGCGCCGACGATGCGGCGCAGCACGTAGCGGTCGAGCGGGATATGCGCGATCCACCCGAGGGCCACGTCCATGCGCGTGATCTTGGCCGCCGAGGGCACCGGCGGGCGCAGCCGCCCCTCGGCCCAGCCGTAGCTCTCGGCGGCGCTGCGCACGATGTCGAGCGTGCTGCAGCGCAGCCCGGTGGACCAGCCGGAGGCCGGCAGCGCAAGCAGGGTGGCCCCCGCCTCCTCCAGCCGCCAGATCACGTAGGCGGCATCGATCGCGGGCACGGTGGCGCTGTCGGCGTCGAAAATCTGCTGCATCTGAAGCGGGTCCTGCGGCTGGGAAAATGGGGGGGAGGCCGGTCGGGGGCACTCAGGGGACAAAAACCGGCAGCGGGTAGGGCACGCCCTCAAGGACGGTGCCGGCGGTGATGGCGCCCCAACTGTGCGGGTGGCCGGGGGGCAGCGGATCGCGCCCGGGGTCTTCGGGCGGGGGGACGAAATCGGCAGGCGGCAGGCGGGCGCCGATGCGCCGACCGCGTTCGATCGCCGCCCAGCGGGTGACGCCAAAGAGGGCGGCAATGCTGTCCCAGTTGGCGCCTTCCGCACGGAGGCGGCGGAGCTGGACATCCTGGGCGTCGGTCCAGGCGAGTTTCTTGGGCATGGGGCGCGGCCTCCGACGTTCGAACAAAATAGGAACTAACGTCGGTCTGTTATTCCTTCTGACGTAGTCATGTCAAGGATTATAACATTCGTCGGGGATTTCCCTTGCTCTCGTTAGTCATTCTGACGTATGGGAGAGCCCATGGACATGCAGGTCGACATCGGCCGCCGTATCCGGTCTGCCCGCCAGGAGCGCGGCCTGACCCAGGAGGCGCTGGCCGCTGCAATCGGTGTGTCGCGCAGTGCGGTGGCCCAGTGGGAAACCGGGCGCGCCGGTCAGCTCACCACGCATCTGGCGGCGATCGCCGGTGCGCTCGAGGTTGGCGTGGAATTCCTGATGCACGGCGACGACAAACGCGCCCCGGCGCTGGCGGCAAGCGGGGACGAGTTGGCGCTGCTGCGGCTTTACCGGGAGTGCGCGGACGAGGACCGGCAGTTCCTGCTGCGCACCGCCCGCCGGATGGCGCGGCTCGGCGCGCATCCCGGGGCCGCCTGAGGGTTTGTGAAAGAATGCCCGTCAGCCGCCAAAATCGCCTGAAAACCCGAGCGATGACAACGGGCGTTCTTTCACAAGCTCGATTGTTTTCCACGCTCGGAGAGGAAACATGCCCGCCCGTGCTCTGACACGAACAGATGATTCGAGATGCGTCAGAGCACCGGCCCGATTTTGCGGGGCGCGGACAGTCGCCCGGATCGGGGGATCCGCGGATGCGGTCGGGCGCTGACCCGGCCGCTTCGGTGCCGGGCGGCTGCGGCTACCGGCTGCGGCGGGCGAACGGGTTCCTGGCGCCGGCCTTGCCGAACATGCGGGTCCAGGCGGCTTCGCGCAGCAGGCGGCGCATTTCCTCGTCGGGCCCGGGGGGAGCCGCGGTGGCTGGCCGCGGCAACGATTTGTGAGCGGCTGTGGCTGGACCGGGTTTCGTTGGTGACGCCATGGCTGGCCTCCCTCGGGCGCACTGCGCCTGCGGCCGATCCCAGCATTGGCCGCCGGTTTTGTCCACTGGTTTGCGTGGGTCCGCTGCCGGTGCACCGGGTTCGCCCAAACAAGTGGCAGGTACCGCTTCGGGACCGAGCGATTGCCGCCCGCGATGCGGGGCACGGCCGCATCGGTAGAAACGACCGCAAGCCTGCGGTCGGAACCGCGCCGATCGGGCGTCCGGTTAATCAATTTTTAGGAATGCGATCGTAGTCTTGCCATGGGAGCGGCATTTCATTCCATGCCTGCCACCCGCCCCGGAGACGCTCCGTCATGCAGCGCCGTCCCCATCCCTCCGCCGCCGTCCGCCCGCCCCCCTGCGCCGCGGGTTTCCCGCGCCGGCCGCGGCCTGCACGCCACACACAAAAAAAACTCTCGCAACTCCGGGTCAATCAGCTACGTTTGCGCCCATCTTGCATGAAGGCGCGAGGTGTTTCCCTCATACACGGAGCGGCCGATGCACTCGCTCGATGACGTTTTCGCAACCTACGCGCGCAACTTCGAGGCGCACCGCGAAGCCGACCTCACGCTCGCGGAGTATCTGGAAGCCTGCCGCGACCATCCGATGATGTACGCCACCGCGACCGAGCGCCTGCTCGCCGCGATCGGCGAGGCGGAGATGGTGGATACGTCCAAGGACCCGCGCCTTGGCCGTATCTTCATGAACCGCACCATCCGGGTCTATCCCGCGTTCAGCGAATTCTACGGCATGGAGGAGACGATCGAACGGATCGTAGGCTTCCTCCGCCACGCCGCGCAGGGGCTCGAAGAGCGCAAGCAGATCATGTACTTGCTGGGCCCGGTGGGCGGCGGCAAATCCTCGCTCGCCGAGCGGGTCAAGGCCTTGATGGAGGTCCATCCGATCTACGTGCTGAAGGCGGGCGAGCAGCTCAGCCCGGTGTTCGAAAGTCCGCTCGGCCTGTTCGATCCCGACCGCATGGGCAAGCTGCTGGAGGACCGCTACGGCATCCCGCGCCGGCGGCTGAACGGGCTCATGAGCCCGTGGTGCATCAAGCGGCTGGATGAATTCGGCGGCGATATCTCCCGCTTCCGGGTGGCCAAGCTGATGCCGTCGCGGCTGCGCCAGATCGCCATCGCCAAGACCGAGCCGGGCGACGAGAACAACCAGGATATCTCCTCCCTGGTCGGCAAGGTCGATATCCGCAAGCTGGAGCTGCACGCGCAGAACGATCCGGACGCCTACAGCTACTCGGGCGGGTTGAACCGCGGCAACCAGGGCGTGCTCGAATTCGTCGAGATGTTCAAGGCGCCGATCAAGATGCTGCACCCGCTGCTGACCGCGACGCAGGAGGGCAATTACATCGGCACCGAGAATATCGGCGCCATCCCGTTCTCCGGCATCATCCTCGCGCACTCGAACGAGGCGGAGTGGCAGAGCTTCAAGAACAACCGCAACAACGAAGCCTTCATCGACCGCATCTACGTCATCAAGGTGCCCTACTGCCTGCGGGTAACGGAGGAGCAGAAGATCTACGACAAGCTGGTGGTCAGCTCCGAACTGGCGAAGGCGCCCTGCGCCCCGGCCACCTTGGAGATGCTTGCCCGCTTCTCCGTGCTGAGCCGGCTGCGCCGGCACGAGAACTCCACGCTCTATGCCAAGATGCGGGTCTATGACGGCGAATCGCTGAAGGAGACCGACCCGCGCGCGCGGTCCTTGCAGGAATACAAGGACGCCGCCGGGGTGGAGGAAGGGATGGACGGCGCGTCCACCCGCTTCGCCTTCAAGGTGCTGGCCGCGACCTTCAACCACGACACGACGGAGATCGCCGCCGACCCGGTGCACCTGATGTACGTGCTGGAACAGTCGATCCGGCGCGAACAGCTCCCGGCCGAGACCGAGAAGCGCTACCTGGAGTTCATCAAGGGCGAGCTCGCGCCGCGCTACGCCGAGTTCATCGGCAACGAGATCCAGAAGGCGTACCTGGAATCGTACCACGACTACGGGCAGAACCTGTTCGACCGCTACGTCTCCTACGCCGACGCCTGGATCGAGGATGTCGACTACAAGGACCCCGATACCGGGCAGATGCTCAACCGCGAGCTGCTCAACCAGGAGCTGACCAAGGTCGAGAAGCCGGCCGGCATCGCCAACCCGAAGGACTTCCGCAACGAGGTGGTGAAGTTCAGCCTCCGCGCGCGGGCCAACAACAACGGCAAGAACCCGTCCTGGACCAGCTACGAGAAGATCCGCGAAGTGATCGAACGGCGGATGTTCTCCCAGGTCGAGGAACTGCTGCCGGTGATCAGCTTCGGCTCGAAGAAGGACGGCGACACCGAAAAGAAGCACGCCGAGTTCGTGAGCCGCATGGCCGAACGCGGCTACACGGATCGTCAGGTCCGCCGGCTGGTGGAGTGGTACATGCGCGTCAAGCAGGCCGGCTAGTCCCGGACCCAACCCCAGGGGACCCGCGCGCCTTATGCATATCGTCGATCGTCGTCTCAATCCGGGCGGGAAAAGCCTCGCCAACCGCCAGCGCTTCATGCGCCGCGCCAAATCGCTGATCCGCAAGGCGGTGCACGAAAGCGCCGCCAGCCGCGGCATCAAGGACGCGGACGAGGGCGGCGAGGTCTCCCTGCCGTCCCAGGGCGTGCACGAACCGGGCTTCCATCGCGACCGTGCGGGCGGCATGCGCGACCACGTGCTGCCGGGCAACAAGGAGTACGTGGCCGGCGATACGATCCCCCGTCCGCCCGGCGGCGCCGGCGGCGGCGGATCGGAAGGCAGCCCGGACGGGGAGGGCGAGGACGATTTCCGCTTCACCCTGACCCGCGACGAGTTCGTCGAGCTGTTCCTGGAAGACCTGGAACTGCCCGACCTCGCCAAGCGCCGAGTGGTGGATACCGAAAGCCTGAGCTGGGAACGGGCGGGCTATTCGGTCACCGGCTCGCCGGCGAACCTCGCGCTGCTGCGCACCGTGCGCAACGGCCTGTCGCGCCGCATCGCGCTGCACCGTCCGAAACCCGAGGAAATGGCGGCGCTGAGGGACGAGATCGCGGCGTTGGACGAGGCCGATCCGCACCGCGCCGAACTGATGGAGGAGCTTGAACGCAAGCTGCGCCGACTCAGCGTGATCCCCTACATCGACCCGCTCGATGTGCGCTACAAGCGGTTCGACCCGCATCCGAAGCCGGTGGCCCAGGCGGTCATGTTCTGCCTGATGGACGTCTCGGGCTCGATGACCGAGCACATGAAGGACCTGGCCAAGCGGTTCTACGTGCTGCTGTACATCTTCCTGCGCCGCAAGTACAAGCACGTGGAAGTGGTGTTCATCCGCCACACCCACCAGGCGTCGGAGGTGGACGAGGACACGTTCTTCAACTCCCCCGAGACCGGCGGCACCGTGGTTTCCACCGCGCTCGAAGAAATGCGCGGGGTGGTGGCCGAACGCTACAGCCCGGACGCGTGGAACATCTACGCCGCCCAGGCCTCGGACGGAGACAACACCGCGTCCGACAACGAACGCACGGCGGAGCTGCTGATCCACGCCATCCTGCCGGTCTGCCAGTACTACGCCTATCTGGAAGTGGGCCGTGAATCGGAACATTTCCCACCGGGCTTCATCCGCCGCGACAGCGATCTGTGGCAGACCTATGCCGAGATCGTGCGCAGCGGCGCGCCGATGGCGATGCGCAAGGTCAACCACCGGCGCGACATCTACCCGGTGTTCCGCGAGTTGTTCGCCCGCAAGCAGGCCCACGCCGGAGCCGATCCCGCATGACCCTCGCGACCCCCACCCGTCCCCTGTTCGAAGGCGCCGACTGGGAGTTCGCCACCGTCCAGCGCGCCTACGAGGCGATCGAGCAGATCGCGCTCGGCGAGCTCGGCCTCGACGTCTATCCCAACCAGATCGAGGTGATCGGCACCGAGCAGATGCTGGACGCCTATTCCTCGATCGGCATGCCGCTGTTCTACAAGCACTGGTCGTTCGGCAAGCAGTTCGCCCGCAACGAGGCGCTGTACCGCGCCGGCATGCAGGGTCTCGCCTACGAGATCGTCATCAACTCCAACCCCTGCATCTCCTACATCATGGAGGAGAACACCGCGACCCTGCAGGCGCTGGTGATCGCGCACGCCGCGTTCGGCCACAACCATTTCTTCAAGAACAACTACCTGTTCCGCCAGTGGACCGACGCCGACGGCATCCTGGACTACCTCGAATTCGCCAAGGCCTACATCGCCGAATGCGAGGAGAAGCATGGCGAAGCGGCGGTCGAACGCCTGCTGGATGCCGCGCACGCATTGATGACCCACGGGGTGCACCGCTACCCCCGCCCGCGCGCGATCGACCTGCGCGGCGAGGAACGGCGCGAGCGCGAACGCCGCGCCTATGACGAATCCGTGTTCAACGACCTCTGGCGCACCGTGCCGGGCAAGAGCAACTTGCACAAGGACCCCACCGCGGGCGAACGCCGCCGCGCGCTGCTGCAACTGCCGCAGGAGAACATCCTCTACTTCCTGGAAAAAACCGCCCCCCGCCTGGCCCCCTGGCAGCGCGAGATCCTGCGCATCGTCCGCCAGATCGCGCAATATTTCTACCCGCAAAGCCAGACCAAGCTGATGAACGAGGGCTGCGCCACCTACGTGCACTACCGGATCATGAACCGGCTGCACGAGAAGGGCCTGCTCACCGACGGCGCCATGGTCGAATTCCTGCGCAGCCACACCAACGTGGTGTTCCAGCCCGAGTTCGACGACCCGCGCTATTCCGGCATCAATCCCTATGCGCTCGGCTTCGCCATGATGCAGGATATCGCGCGCATCTGCAACGAACCCACCGCGGAGGACCAGCAGTGGTTCCCCGCCATCGCCGGCAGCGGAGACGAAATGGCGGTGCTGCGCGACGTCTGGGCCAACTACCGCGACGAAAGCTTCATCCTGCAGTTCCTCAGCCCGCGCCTCATCCGCCAGTTCGGGCTGTTCCACGTGCTGGACGACGCGGAGGACCCGCATCTCACCGTGCAGGCCATCCACGACGAACGCGGCTACCGCAAGATCCAGCGTGCGCTCGCCCGGCAATACGACATCGCCTGGACCCTGCCGGATATCCAGGTGGTCGACGTCGATCTCGACGGCGACCGCAAGCTCGTGCTGCACCATCGCGCGCTCAATCGCGTGCTGCTCGAGGAGAAGGACGCCCGTGCCGTGCTGCAGCACCTGGCCGACCTCTGGGGCTACGACGTCGTCATGAAGGAGGTCGACCCCACCGGGGAGCAGGTGCTGAAGGAACACGCCGTCACGCCCCGGCCGGGAATCGTGCGCCCGATCTGACCACCGCTCTGACCGCTAGGGCGCACCGCCGCGGGCGCGCATGATCTCGCTGAAGCCGAACAGCAGCATCAGCACGCCGGCCACCACCTCCACCCCGGTCAGGGCGCGCACCAGCGGCGTCGTCGGCGTGATGTCGCCGATGCCGAGCGTCGTGATCGCCGCCACGCTGTAATAGAGCGCGTCGGCGAAATCGATCCGTGCCGGTGCGCCATGCAGCGCGAATTGTGGCAGCGGGGACGTCAGGTCGGCGATCCGGTACAGGCAGCCGAACACCACCACCAGCAGCCCGTAGAAGGTCAGGAACGCCAGCATCGGGATCAGCAGCCGATCCAGCCTCGCCGTCACGTTCTCGAAGATCACCGCCACGTCGCGCAGCACCACCACCACGTCGCGCACGGACACGGCGACGAACCCGGTGATCGCCGCCATCGCGCCCACCAGCAGCAGCCCCTGCGCGCCCGGCCCCAGCGCGAACCGCGGCAGAGCGAAAGAGAGCGCGCCCACCGCCAGGGTGCCGCCCAGCCACCGCATCAGCCGCGGCAGATGCGCGAAGTCGCGCGGCCGGCGGGTGCGGATGATCGCCAATATCCGCCGCCGCCGCGCCAGGCAGCCGATCAGGAACCCACCCACCGGCAGGATCAGCCCGACGATCGAGGCGGGATGCGAGGCGGCGGGAAAATTGGCCTGCCGGAAGAACACGAACAGGCAGGCATAGACGGCAAGGAAATTCGCCACCGTCACGCCGAAATGCGCCCCGCCCGGAAACAGCAGGTAGAAAAAGCCGAAACCCACGCCGAAGACCGCGAGCGCCGACAAGGTGAACTCCCAGCCGCCGCCGATCGCGCCGGCGACCAGCGCGACCAGCCCCAGAGTCGCCAGCACCGAGCGCAACCAGTGCCGGTCGAGCCGCAACGGGGGCTGACCCGCGGCGCCGGGCTGCGGCTGGCCGAGCGGGGCGGGATCGGCCCGGTGCTGCTGCGCCTCGTGAACCACGCCGCAGCATAGCAGGCCGCCGCGGTCCGGTCTGCGCCGCCTGCGCCAGGTGCGCCCGCGCGCCGGGCCCTCTATGAAGTATGGTACATGAGCGAACCCGATCCCGACGCCGGCCTGCGCCGCACCCTGATGCGCCACAAAGCCTTCGCCACGGCGCTCCTCCTGCTGATGGCCGCGCTCACCTTGGGGAGCTTCGCGCTGCCCGCGCACTGGGGCGACGGCTGGCCCGCCGGCCTGCTCGGCAACGCCGCGCGGGCGGGGTTCATCGGCGGCATCGCCGACTGGTTCGCGGTGACGGCGCTGTTCCGCCACCCGCTCGGCCTGCCGATCCCGCACACCGCGATCATTCCCCGCCAGAAGGAACGCCTGGGCCAGGCGCTCGGACGCTTCGTCGCCAGCCATGTGTTCACCGACGCGGAAGTGTCGGGCGTGCTGCGCCGGCTCGATCTTCCGGCCATCCTCCACCGGTTTCTCGCCGATCCCGCGTCGGCCGGGCCCGCCGCCCAGGCGATCGCCGCCACCCTGCCGCGACTCCTTGCCTCCCTGGAGGACGGGCGTGCCCGCCGCCTCGCCGCGCGGCTGCTGCCGCGGGTCTTGGGCGGCCCCGGATCGGGCCTGGTGGTGGCCCGGGCGCTGCGTGGACTGGTGGAAGGCGGCCGGCACCAGGAGGTGTTCGGCTTCCTGCTCGGTCAGATCCGCGACCTGCTCGCCAGCAAGGAGGAAACCTTGCAGGTCGCCATCGCGGAACGGGTGCGCGAGCAGGGCGGCCGGCTGGTCGGCTGGGCGCTCGGCGCCTCGATCGCACGGCGGGTGATGGCGACCCTCTCGGCCGAGCTCGACAAGATGAGCCCCGACGGCTCCGAGCTCCGTGCGGCCTTCGACGAATGGGTCCGCCGCGAGATCGCGCACATGGAGGAAGATCCGGCCCGCGCCGCCGAGATCGGCGCGGCGATCCGCCGGGTGGTGGCGCACGAGACGGTGCTCGCCTGGCTGTGGGACATCTGGGCCAGGCTGCGGCTGGCACTGGAGGCGGACGCCGCCCGCCCCTCGGGCCGCACCGTCGCCACGATCCAGGGCGCGCTCGCGAACCTCGGCGACCTGCTGGAAGCCGACCCGGCCGCCCGCCTGCGCGTGCAAACGGCAACGGAGAGCATCGCCCGCGGCCTGCTGCCCGCCGCACAGGCGCAATTGTCCGGCTTCATCGCGCAGGTGGTGGGCGGCTGGGATGCCGCCACCATCACCGACAAGCTCGAACTCCGCGTGGGCAAGGACCTGCAGTTCGTGCGGGTCAACGGCACCCTGGTCGGGTTCCTGGTGGGCGCCGTGCTTTACGCGCTGCTCCGCGCCGGGTTCGGTGCCGGGTGAGCAAGGCCAGGGGGCGCTGCCCCCCATGGGCCCTTGGGACCCCCGCCAAGGGCTCGCCCTTGGAACCCTTCCGTTTTTGTTCCGTGCGGATGGGGGGAGCGCGGCGGGGCATGACCACTCCCCCGCTCTATACCCCGAACAGCTTGCGCGAGTTGCCGCCGGCGATGGCCGCGGCGGCCGTGGCGTCGAGGGAATGGGCGGAGGCGATGTGGCCGATCGGGTCGTATTCGCCCATGTCGAACGGGTAGTCGGTCCCCATCAGGATGTGGTCCGCGCCGAACAGCGCGACGAGGGCTTCGAGCTGATGCGGGGTGAACACAATCGTATCGAAATAAACTCGTTTCAGGTAGGTGGTGGGGGCTTCCTTCAGCTCGCCGTGGCTGTCGCTGCGCGCGCCCCAGGCGTGGTCGATGCGGCCCGAGTAGGCCGGCAGGTAGCCGCCGCCGTGCACGGCGACGACTTTCAGTTTCGGGTGGCGGGCCAGCACGCCGTCGAAGATCAGGTAGTGCAGCGCCATCGTGGTGTCGAACGGATTGCCGATGACGTTGTTGAAATAGTATTTGCCAAACCGGCGCGCCTCGGTGAAGCCGGCCGGGTGGATCATCACGACGGCGCCGAGTTTTTCGGCCTGATCCCAGAACGGTTCCAAGGACGGGTCGGAGATTTCCTTCTCCCCCACGTGGGTCAGGATCTCGACGCCTTTCATGCCGAGCTTGCCCATGCAGCGCGCGAGTTCCTCGGCCGCCGCCGCGCCGCCGGCCTGCAAGGCGACCGTGCCGAGCGCGGCCAGCCGGTCGGGCCGGCGGGCGCAGAATTCCGCCACGCCGTCGTTGACGACCTGTGCCGCCTTGATGCCGATCTCCGGCGGGACAGTGTAGTAGCACTGCGGCGGAGCGGGCGAGATGATCTGCATATCGACGCCCATCTCGTCCATCACCGACAGGCGCAGGTCGAGGTTGATCTGGTGCTTGTGCCGATCCTCGTCCTGCTTGCGGGTCAGGAAGCGGGTTTCCTCGGTGTAGAATTTCGCCCGCGGATCTTGCGGCATATGCGGCGCGACCAGCGCCGAGGCAGCGTCGACCAGCATGTGGGCGTGCATGTCGATCGTCATGCTGGCGGGGCGCAGTTCGCGCCCGGGCTTGCCGTGTTCGCGCGCGGCGGTGCGCTCGTAGCGGTTGGTGGGTCCGGCCATCGCTTCCTCCTGGAATTGTCTCTTGCGGGCAAGTCTTGCCGGCCCGGCGCCGGCGCGCAAGCGGGGCGGTCAGCGCCCGTGGCGGTGGATGAACTCTTTCACCCGTTGCAGTGCGGCGCGGGAATTGGGGCTGGTCGGGTGTTCGCGCATGAAGGTGTGGCGCTCGCCTTCGTACAACGCGAGGTCCGCGTCCCCGCCGGCGCGCCGCCAGGCGTCGGCGAGGGCTTCGGCCGTTGCGGTCGGCACCCATTCATCCGCGGTGCCCTGGAAGATCAATGCCGGCGGCAACGAGACTTTTTCTCCGCGCGCGAGGATATGCGGCGGGCTGCCTTCCTCCATCGCCGCGACGTCGCCCCAGAATCTGTGGTGGTTGTCGAGCATCGCGGCGTTGCCGCGCGCCTCTGCCAGCGCGTAGCGTCCCGGCGGGTCGATCACGCCCCAGGCCGAGATCACGAACGCCAGGCTGGCGTCCACGCCCACCGGACCGGGCAGCGCCGCGTAGCGCGGATCGTGCGGGCGCAGCGCGGCGAGCAGGATCTGGTGTCCCCCGCTCGATGTTCCGAATCCGCCCACCTGCCCCGGCGTCGTGCCACACTCGGCCGCATGCGCCTTCAGCCAGCGGATGCCGTAGTTGATGTCCTGTGCCGAGGCCGGATACCCGGCCTCCGGCGGCATGCGGAAATCGAGCGACAGCACCACGATCCCGCTTTGTGCCAGTTCCGTCATGGAACCTTCGTTGTTCAACCGGTCGCTGTTGACCCAGGCGCCGCCATGCACTTCGACGATGGCCGGAAACGGCCCGGCGCCGCGCGGCTGATACAGGCGGGCGAGCAGCGCGTGCTCGCCATGGTGCAGGTATGCGATGTCCTCGATGCGCAGCTCGTACGAGGCGGTGGTGACGTCGGCCATGGCGTGCTGTTCCCCTCCTTGCGTCAGATCGTTCCGCCGCGGCGCAGTTCCTCCAGCGCCTCCGGCCCGACGTCGCACAGCCGATCGAGCAGCGCTTCGGTGTGCTCGCCGAGCAGCGGCGGGCGGGTCACGGCAACCGGGCTCGCCGACAGCTTGATCGGGCAGCCGACGGTCTGGTACTTCCCGCGCCCCGGGTAGTCGATATCGACGATCATTTCGCGCGCGCGCAGATGCGGATCGGCGAGCACTTCCCCGGTATCGAGGCAGGCGCCGCAGGGCACGCCGGCATCGCCCAGGATCCGCATCACCGTGTGCTTGTCGCGCCCACGCGTCCAGGTGCCGACGATCGCATCGAGCGCCGCGCGGTTTTCCCACCGCGCGTCCGGCGTGGCAAAGCGCGGATCGGTGCCCAGCTCCGGCTGCTCCATCGCCGCGATCAGCGCCGGCCACATCTGCGGCTGGGCAAAGATGTAGACGTAGTCGTTGGTTCCGCCCGGTGCACACGGATAGGTCGTGCCGGGAACGTTCCGACCGAGCTGGTTGCCGACGCGCGGCGGCGGATGGCCGAAGCGTTGGTGGTCGCGCAGGCTGACCCGGATCAGGTTCACCACCGCGTCCTGCATGGACACTTCGACGTGCTGGCCCTCGCCGGTGGCGTGGCGCTGCTGCAACGCGGCCAGGATACCGATCGCCATGTGCATCCCGGTGCCGGAATCGCCGATTGCCGGGAAGGTGTAGGTGGGCGGGTTTTCGGGAAAGCCGGTCACCGCCATTGCACCCCCCATCGCCTGCGCGATCGGCTCGAAGCTCTTGAACCCGCTGTACGGCCCGTAGGTGCCGAAGCCCTTGATGGTGGCGTAGATCAGCCGCGGATTGCGCGCGTGCAGCGCCTCCCACCCGAGCCCCAGCCGATCGAGCGCGCCGGGGCCGAAATTCTCCACCAGCACGTCGGCCTGATCGATCACCTGGCGGAACAGGTCCTTGCCCGCCGCGGTCTTCAAATTCAAGGTCAGGCTTTGCTTGTTCGCGTTCAACACCAGGAAGAACAGGCTGTCGCCGTCGCGGTCGGCCATGTTGCGCCGGGCGATGTCGCCGCCGCGCGGGTCTTCGAGCTTGATGACCTCGGCGCCGAGGAAGCCCAGGATCTGGGTGCAGGCGGGGCCGGCCTGGTTGTGCGTCATGTCGATGACGCGGATGCCCGACAGCGCCTGGTTCGTGCTCATGTGCGTTTCCCCTTGGCCGTCCGGTCCGGCCGGCGCGGGGACGGTATCCGGGCGGGCCGGCCCCGGCAATCCCGCGGTCAGCGCAGCGCGAAGCCGAGCGCGGTCAGCGCCGCACGCAGCCGGTCGCGCCCGCGCAAGGCGTCGACGTCCTTCACCCGGGCGATGCACTGGGCGGTCCAGTCGACCTCGCGCATACCCTGCTCGCGCTGGAAGCCGTGCAGGGTCGTGTCGTAGCCGGCGATCGCTTCCGCGTCGGGGACGGCGCGGTACTGTTCCCGGTGCAGCACGACCTCGACCGGCAGGCGCGGCTTGATGTCGCTGCCGGCGGCAGGGTCGGGCCAGCCGATCGCCATGCCGAACACCGCGAACACCTGCGGCGGCAACGCCAGTTCCGCCGCCACCTGTTCCGGCAGGTTGCGCATCGCCCCGACATAGACCCCGCCCAGGCCCAGCAATTCCGCCGCGGTCAGCGCGTTCTGCGCCGCCAGCGCGGCATCCACCACGCCGACGACGAATTCCTCCAGATACTGCGTGCCCTCCACCGCCACCCCGCGCGCCGCGGCGAGCGTTTCCAGCCGGTGCAGGTCGGCAAGCCAGACCAGCAGCAACGGCGCCTGCGCGATGAACGCCTGCTGGCCGGCAAGCTGCGCCAGCCGCGCCTTGCGCGCCGGCTCGGCCACCGCCACCACGCTCCAGAGTTGCAGGTTGGACGACGTCGAAGCCGATTGCGCCGCCGCCACCAGCAGCTCCAGCGTCCCCGGCGGCAGCGGATCGGGGCGGAAGTGCCGCACGGAACGATGCGCCAGCATCGTCGCCAGCACGTCGTTCCATCCCGACGGCGGCGGCGCGGCCGACGTGCGATGGCGGCGCTGCAGCAGGTCGGCGGCATCCGGCGGCGGGGCGAGCGGGATCGTATCGGGCACGTGCGGCTCCGGGGTCACTGGCGGCGTGGAGTGTGCGGCCCGCACGCGGGCCTGTCCACGCTCAGAAATAATGCCACACATTGGACGCCCGCGCTTCGTCGGGCAGCCCTTCGAACACGATCCGCCCGTTGTTCATGATGACCACCCGGTCGGCGAGCTCCATCGCCGCGGCGACGTTCTGCTCCACCAGCACCGCCGCCATCCCGTGCGCGCGGCAGACGTCGCGCACCTGGCCGAACAGCCGCTCCACCAGGTTGGGTTGCAAGCCGATCGAGGGCTCGTCCAGCATCAGGCAGCGCGGCGTGCCGAGGATCGCGAGCCCGAAGGCCAGCATCTGCTGCTGCCCTCCGCTCATGCTGCCCGATCGCGTGGCGCGGCGTTCGTCAAGCACCGGGAACAGCGCATACACGTCGGCCGGCTTCAGCATCGCTCCCTGCGCGCCGGTGCGCGCGGCGACGACGTCGATGTTCTCCGCCACCGTCAGGTCGGGGAAGATGCCGCGTCCTTCCGGCAGCAAGCGGATGCCGCGCGCCACCCGCTCGGCCACCGGCATCCGCCCGAGCGCCTGGCCGTCGAACCGCACTTCCCCCGCGCGCGGCGCGATCAGTCCCATCACGGTTTTCAATGTCGTGGTCTTGCCCGCCCCGTTATGGCCGAGCAGGGCCACGATCTGCCCCGGTTCCACCCCGAACGACAGGTCCGACACGACGGTCTTCGACCCGTAGCCCGCCGCGATGCCCGAAAGTTCCAGGATCACAATGCACCGCCGAAATAGATTTCCGCCAGCGCCGGATCGGCAATGATCTGCGCGGGCGTGCCTTCCGCCATCAGGTGCCCCTGGTGCAGGAACAGCACGTGGTCGGCGATCTGCTGCACCACTCGCGTGTTGTGTTCCACCACCAGCAAGGTCTTGCCTTCCCCCTGCAACCGCCGCAGCAGCGCCATCACCTGATCGAGCGCGCCGGCCGCCAGCCCGGACGCCGGCTCGTCCAGCAGCAGCAGTTCCGCCCCGGTCGCCAGCAGCCGCGCCACGGTCAGCAGTTTCTGTTCGCCGTACGAAAGGTTGCGCACCTTCTCGGCCGCGCGATCGGCCAGCCCCACGTGCTCCAGCCGTTCCATCGCCTGCGCCCGCCGCGCGCGATCGAGCCGCGCGGTGTGGAACGGGCGGAACAGCGCGTCCAGCGGCGCCTCCCCGAAGCCGGACGGCAGGCCGACCAGCACGTTCTCCAACGCCGTCAGGTCGACGAACAGCCGCAGGTTCTGGAAGCTGCGCGCGATCCCCGCCGCCACGATCGCCTGCGGCCGCAACCCGTCCAACCGCCGGCCGCGGAACGCGACATGCCCGGTGTCGGGCCGCAGGAACCCGGTGATGACGTTGAAGATCGTGGTCTTGCCCGCCCCGTTCGGCCCCACCATGCAGGTGATGCCGCCCTGCGCGATCGCAAAGCCGCAGTCGTTCAGCGCCTGCAATCCGCCGAAGCGCTGGTTGACGCCGGAAACTTCCAGGTAGGCGCTCACAGCCGCTCCCCCGCCAGCCCCTGCGGGCGGAACACCGCGAAGGCGATCAGCAGCACTCCGTACAGCAACTGCCGCGCCGATGCCGCAACGGTGGTCGGGATCGCCACCAGTTGCAGCAGTTGCGGCAGCGCCAGCAGCACGAACGGCCCGACGATGGACCCCGCCAGGGTGCGCGCCCCGCCCACCACCACCATCGTCAGCAGCAGGACCGACGCATCCAGATCGAACGACGACGGATCGATGAAGCTCATATACGTTGCGTACACGCCGCCGGCGACGCCGGCGAAGGCGCCCGCCAGCGCGGCGGCCGAGACCTTGGCGCGCAGCACGTCCTTGCCCGCCGCCGCCACCGCCAGCTCGTCCTCCCGGATCGCTTTCAGCAGCCGCCCGTACGGCGCGCGCATCGCCAGCCAGAACGCGAGACAGCCGAGCCCCGCGGCGACCGTGGTGAAGCCCAGGATCTGGCGCGTCTCCTCCAGCGGAAAGCCGAACAGGTCGGGCGGCGGCACGCCGGGCAGCCCGTTCGCGCCGCCGGTGCCGCCGGTCCAGTTGGTGAACACCGCGGTTGCCAGCAGCTGGATGCCGAACGACGTGACGACGAAATAATCCCCCGAGACGCGCAGGCTCGGCAGGGTCAGCAGCACGTTCAGCACGATGCACGCGACCGCCGCCACCACCAGCGCCGGCAGGAACGACAACGTGCCGCTCAGCAGGAAGTCGCTCACGATATAGGCGCCGACGCCGAACACCGCGGCCTGGGAGACCGAGAAGATGCCGACCACGCCGACCAGCAGGTTGGTGGACAGGCCGAGCAGCACGTAGATCTCGGCCAGGATCAGGTAGCTGTAGAAATAATCCATCGCCGTTTCCCCCTCAGCCGGAAGCGAACAGCCCGCGCGGGCGGAACAGCATGAACACGACGAAGATCGCGAACGTGACGCCGATGCTCCATTCCCCCGGCATCACGAGCAGGGACAGGTTCTGCAGCACGACGATCACCACCGCGAACAGGAACGCGCCGCCCAGACTGCCGACTCCACCGGCGATCATGGCGATGGTCGCGGTCAGCAGCGGCGTCACCCCGCCATAAGGTTGCAGCCCGAGATCGAGCGGCACCAGCACGCCGGGAAGGCACACCACAGCCGACGCGATGGCGATCACGGTGACGTAGACCGCGCGCGGCTCCAGCCGCGTGATCTCGGCCAGGAACGGGTTCGACGCCACCGCCCGGATGCGCTTGCCGAGCAGGGTCCGATGCGCGAACCACAGCATCCCGACGAAGGCGGCGAGGCTGAGCGCCAGGGTCGCGAGTTGCGCCCCGGTCAGCCGCAGGCCGCCGAGCGTAACGACCGCGCTCGCCCACGGGATGGTGAATTGCAGGATGTCAGACGAATAGACAGCGGCGATCAGGTTCTGGATCACCGCCAGCGCGCCCAGCGAGGCGATCAGCACAATCAGGTGCGTCGCCCGCCGCCGTTCCAGCGGCGCATACAGGAAGTGCTGGATCGCCGCCCCCAGCACGGTGCAGCCCGCCATCGCCCCGAGCAAGGCCAGCGGTTCGGGCACGCCGTACGCCACCAGGGACCAGGCCAGATAGCCGCCGAGGGTGTACACGCCGGCGTGGGCGATGTGGAAAATGCGCGTGGTGGCATAGACCAGCGCAAAGCTCACCGCCACCACGCCGAGCGCGCAGCCCGTCACGATGCCGTTGACCAGAAGTTGCAGCAGCAGCATGGCGGGCCGGCCCGATCGGAGGGTGGGACTATTTCGCGACGCCGTGCGTGATGGTGACCTCGGTGCCGCCCTTCATCTCCTCGATCGCGATCGGCACGATCGCGGTGTTGGAGGTGAAGGTCATCGGCACCGGGGTCGCGAACGTCTTGATCTTGAACAGCTCCGCCCGCATGTTCGCCCCCGTGATCGGCATCTTCTCCTTGATCATATGATCCAGGATGATGAAGATCATCTGCGCCGAATTGTAGTACTGGCGCGAGAAGAAGCCCATCTCGACGCCCATCTTCTGCTGGAACGCCGCCATCAGCGCGGGGCTCACGTTCGCTTCCACCTGGGTATGGATCAGCCCGGCGGCGTTCGGATCCGCGATCACCTGCGGGTTGTTCATGAAGGTCGTGCCGGCGACCAGCCATTTGTGGTTCATCTCGTGCAGCTGATCGGCGAGCGGGACCATGCCGACCGTCGTCACCACGTACAGCACCTGCGGCTTCGCCGATGCGAGCTTCAGCAGCGCCGGGCGGAAATCGGTCTGGCCGAACTGCACCGGCTCCTGCGCCACGATCTTGCCGCCGGCGGCCTTGAAGTCTTGCACGAAATCATCACGCCCACCGATGCCGGCAGCGTCGTTCTCGTACAGCACCGCCGCGGTCGATTTGCCCTGCGCGCGCAGGTATTTCACCATCACCTTCACCTCTTCCTCGGTGGAGGGAAGGGTGTTCACCAGATAGGGGGAGGCCTTCTGCAACGCATCGGACTGTGCACCCGAATTCAGGATCAGGATGTGCCGGCGGGTCGCCAGCGGCGCGGTGGCAAGCGTGGGGCCGGAATAGGCGAGCCAGATCATCGGCACGTGCTGCAGGCTGACCAGTTTGTTGAAATCGAGCACCGCCTGGTCGGACTTGGCCTGATCGTCGTCGTAGATCACGTGCACCGGGTCGCCGTCGATGCCGCCCTTGGCATTCAGCTCATCGACCGCGAACTGGATGCCCCGCATCTGCTCGGTGCCGATCACGGCGCCGGGGCCGGTCAACGGCAGGAGCGCGCCAAGCTCGATGGTCTTCGCCCGGGCCGGCGCCGCCGCCGCCCCCAGGAGTGCACCGGCCGCAACCGCGGCCAGCCAGAAGCGCCCAGCGCCTAGCCGTCGAGACGTACGCATTATGGTTCGTTCCTTCCCCATTCACCGGATGCGCGGCTTGTTGCAGCGCGGCGTCGGCGGGGTCAAGAGCCGGACCGGCGAACGAACCGTCACCGTACGCCGCCGCCCCAACCGCCCCGTCACACGCACGGTCGTTCTGGCCTATTGTACACTTGCGCTGTGCCGCACCGCGCCCGCAGCAGCAGCGCGAACACCGCCGGATCGTCGCGCAGGTAGCGCTGGGCGAGCCGCACCGGGTCCTGGCCCAGCCGGTGCAGCCACTCCAGCCCGGCGCGCTGCATCCACCCCGGCGCGCGACGCACCCGCCCGGCCAGGAAGTCGATCCCCGCCCCCACGCAGAGCCCCAGGCCCCGCGCCCGGCCGCCGGCCGCGATCGCCGCCGCAAGCACCTCCTGCCGCGGCGCGCCGACCGCGAGGACGACGAACCGGGCCGGATGATCCTCCACGAATCGCACCACCGCGGCGAGCGTGGCCGGGTCGTGCGCGAACCCGCGCGGCGGATCGCAATGCGCCGGCGGGGCGATGCCGGTGCGCCGCACCAGCGCCGGCAGCCAGGCGGCGGGCAGACCGATAAGGGTGATCCGCTCCCCAGGCGGCAGCGCCGCCAGCACCGCGGCGGCGAGGTCGCTGCCCGGCAGCACGGGGGGCGCGGGCAGCCCCAGCGCCAGGGCTGCCCGCCGCACCACCCGCGAATCGAGCAGCCGCAGCGCCGCCCCGTCGTACACCGCCCGCAGGCCCGGTTCGCGCACCAGCCGCACCAGGTGGTCGGCATTCGGCGTGACCACATAGCCGAACCCCGCCGTGGCCGGCCGCGCCAGCACCCAGTCCAGCACCGCCCCCGGCGCGGCGGCGGCGAACTCCAGCCCGAGCAGGCGGATCGTCGGAAGCGTCACAGCCCGAAGCCCAGGGTGAGCAGGCTGACGCTGCGCGTGACGGACCCGCTGGCGGGAACGGCGGCGTTTGCCGGGCCGTGCAGGGCGGTGACGGTCTCGGCCGCGGTGATCCGCATCCGCCGGTTCAGCAGCCAGGTGGCCGAGGCGCCGAAGCTGCTCCCGGTCTCGTTCCCGCCGCCGTTGGTGAAGGCCGCGCGCTGCACACCGGCCGCGACGGACAGCAGCAGGTTGCGCCGGACCTCGCGGTCCACCCGCAGGCCGGCGGCGGTTTCGGTGTAGCCAGCCACGCCTTCCTGCGCCGCGTCCTCGATACGGCGCGAGAGGGTGGCGGTAAGCGTGGTCATGCCGCCGGGTTGCCAGACCGCCTGCGCCTCGGCGACCGGTGCGGCGTGGGTGCCGTAGGGGCGGGCGGCGAAATCCCGCTGCTCCCAACCCGCCAGGATGCGCAGGTGCAGGATGCCGTCGCCGGCCTCGGCGCCGATCAGCGCCGCGACGCCGGTGGAATCGCGCGAGGGCGCCCCCGGCTGCGGCGCCACGTAGTGCGATTGCGTGCCGCGCAGCACCAGCAGCAGATCCCGGCGCGGCGCCAGCGCATAGCTGGCGGTGACCTCGCCCTGCACCACGTCGCGGTCGCGGTAGGCCTGCGAGACGGATACCCCGCCGAGGCGCGCCGCATCGTAGCGCCAGGCAGCGAAGCCGAGCGCGGGGGTGAGCGACAGGCGTGCGCCGCCGATCCGGTATGCGGCGCGAAGCGCGGTGATCCGGTAGGGCAGCGGGCGGTCGGTGGGCAGGGCGCCGATCTCGCTGCCGTCCTCGTGCAGGCCGCGCTCGGCCGCGTCCAGGGCCAGGCGGTCGGCGCCGAAGCCGAGGCGCAGCCCGGCCGCTGCGGTCCAGTCGGTGCGGTCGGCGGCGGGCACGCCGGGCGCGCGCACGTCGTCGGCACCGAGCGCGATCCCGATCGTGTCCTCGCCCCGCCCGGTGCCGAGCGTGAGCGAGGGCGCGGTGCGCCAGACGAATCCGCCGGCCCCGTGCGGCAGCCCGGTCGGATCGCTGTCGTAGCCGAGGCCGAGATCGATCCGCGGCTGCGCCTCCAGCAGGCCGAAGCGCAGGCCGCGCGGGGCATAGAGCGGCCGGGCGCGCGAGAGCACCGTGACCCCGGGGGCGGTCCCCGGTGCTTGCGTGTCGGCGGGAAACAGGGTGGCGATGTCGGCCGCCGGCAGCGCCTCCTGCCCATGCGCCGCCGGCACGACGAAGCAGATGGCCAAGAGCCACGCCGCCCCAAGCCGGGCAGCCCGAAGCCAGGCGCCCCCAAGCCAGGCGAGCATGGCGGGAAGCGGCGAAGGAGCCGGCCGACAGGGTGCCGCCGGTCGCGGGGACAGCGGCCCACGGCCTGCCGGAACAGGGGAGAGATGCCCCGCATCGGGCGGCCGATGCGCCACCGGGGATGAAAAACGCGGAGGGGCCAACGCGCCCACCGATCCGCATCTCGTGCCGCCCGCCCCCCTCACCCCGACCCTCTCCCCCCGCAAGCGCGGGGGGAGAGGGGGACGTACAGGCCGGGCGGGTCCGCATGGGGGCGTCCATGCGGCGGATCAAACGGCAAACCGGTTAACGGATTATGGTATGCAGCTCGCGTCGGTTGCCTGCGGGACCGAGCCGTCTGCTGCGGGGGCGCCGGCGGCGATCGCGGGGCCGCCCGCCACCGTCGTCCGTGTCCGCAGCCCCCGCCCAACGGGGGCCGCCAGGACCGCCGAATGCAAGCGATTTCCTTCCGCCTGCTGTGCGGCCTTGCACGCGGCGCGAAACGCCGTCATATCGCCGCCGCCACTGAATCGCGCGGCCCCGGCCTGCGGGCGCCGGGTTTCTTCGACGAGGGATCGCCATGACCTACGTGGTCACCGAGAACTGTATCAAGTGCAAGTACATGGACTGCGTCGAGGTCTGTCCGGTCGATTGCTTCTATGTCGGCGCCAACATGCTGGTGATCCACCCCGACGAGTGCATCGACTGCGGGGTCTGCGAACCCGAGTGCCCGGCCGAGGCGATCGTGCCCGACAGCGACGACAAGGCCGCCGCCTGGGTCGAGCAGAACCGTACCTACGCCGCGCTGTGGCCGAACATCACTCGCAAGGGGGAAGCCCCGGCCGACGCCGATGCGTGGAAGGACAAGCCCGGCAAGGCGGAGTTGTTCGAGCCGGAGCCCGGCACGCCCTGATCCTCAGACCGGCCCGGGACACCTCGCCCCGGGCGACGGCTCCGAGGCAAATGGCGGTCCCCGCGCCCGCGGGGACCGGCCTCGTCGATGTGCCCCAGGACGTGACCGCCCCGGCCCACGGCCCCGACGCCCGGGGCGAGAGCCGACCGCGCGCGTCCGGCCCCCCATGACGATCCCATGTCGGCGTGCTATATAAGTGTGAGCAATCGCGCGGCTGCGGACCGGCGCCTCAGGGCCAGCCGGTCGTTGCGCGCAACCGCTCCGAGGGGAAGCCGGTCCATCGCGGCGGTGACGCCGGGCGTCGCGCGTCGGCTGCGCGTATGGAGATTTGAACGAGGTGTCTAGCATGAAGGCAACGGCCGCAAGCGCCGGATCGGCAAATCGGAAGGCACCGGCTGCAGGGGCGGTAGCCGGGGCGGCGCCGAAAGCGCCCGCCCCGGTGCGCTCGGCGAGCAAATCGCCTTCCGTGCCGGTCGCGGCCGGCACGCCGCCCGCAGCGGCCGTGGCCCGTAAGCCGGCCGCGCCGGCATCGCGCCAGGCAACGGTCCCGGCGAAGGTCAGCGCACGCCAGGCCGCTCCGCTATCGACCGCCCCACGACCGATCGCCCCACGACCGGCCGCCTGCGCGGCGGCCGAT
This sequence comes from uncultured Pseudomonadota bacterium, assembly GCA_963832525.1. Classification (GTDB taxonomy): domain Bacteria; phylum Pseudomonadota; class Alphaproteobacteria; order Acetobacterales; family Acetobacteraceae; genus JAJZVS01. The sequence continues at coordinate 944,069 of CAWHUC010000004.1, read as the reverse complement.
GGGCTGACGGTCGACAAGGTGGTGGGCCAGCCGTTGGCATCCGCCGCCTCGGCCGATGCGTCCGGGCCCGAGCCGCAGCGGCCGGACGCGACCCGCCCGGCCATGGGCGCCGCGTCGAAACCGGCGGCCACACCCAAACCGGTCGCCGACGCCAAGCCGAGCGCCGCCAAACCGACCGTCGCCAAGCCGACCGCCTCGCAGCCCCCGGCGAGCGAGCCGGTAGCCAACGCACCCGCCCCGCTCGCCGCTGACGGCACGCCTGCCAAGCCCGCCCGCACGGCGACGGACCCCGCCGCCGGCACCGGCCAGGCCGGGAAAGCCAAGGCGCCGGCCGAAAAACCGCTCGCCGCAGCCCACGCCGAGGGCGGCGACGGGCCCCGGGCCGCGGCGGCAGCCCGGCCCGGCAGCCCTTCCGCGTCGCCGGCGTCGGCTCCGCGCCCGCCCGCCGCGCGCGGCCCAGGCCTCGCCGCCCCGCCGCAGGCGCCCGCCCCGGCGCCGGCCGACAGCCAGGGTGCCGCTACCGAGGCCGCTACACCCGGGGCCGCCGCTGTCCCCTCCCCGGGGCAGGCCCCCGCCCACGCGCGCCCGATGCAGCAGTCCGGCCGGCCCATGCCGCCGCCGCGTCCGCTCGCCAAGGCGGAAAACTTCGTCCAGGGCGACCATGTCGTCTATCCCACCCACGGCGTCGGCAAGGTCGAACGCATCGCGGTGGAGGAGATCGCCGGCCACAAGCTCGAACTGATCCACATCACGTTCGAGGAAAACCGCATGACCCTGCGCGTGCCGGTGGCCAAGGCGCGCACCGCGGGCCTGCGCAAGCTCGCCACCCGTTCGCTGTTCGAGGAAGCGCTGGCCGTGCTCAAGGGCAAGGCCCGCATCAAGCGCACCATGTGGTCCCGCCGGGCGCAGGAATACGAGGCGAAGATCAACTCCGGCGATCCGCTGGCGATCGCCGAGGTGGTCCGCGACCTGCACCGCAACGCCGGCCAGCCCGACCAGAGCTTCAGCGAGCGGCAGATCTACGAAGCCGCGATGGACCGGCTGGCCGCCGAGCTTGCCGCGCTCGATCAGACCGACAAGCCGACGGCGGCGATCAAGCTGGCGGAGTTCCTGAAGACCGTCTGAGCCCCGCCCCGGGCGGGCGATCCCGCCGAGTCGATCCAACCGGATCTTCTTGACACAGGTCAACGCCGGCGCGGCCGACCGCGCCGATGCTGGGCGTCGATTGTCGGCCCGCTTCCCGCCGCGCATCCCGCCGGCACGGGACGGAGGGCCGTCCGCGTCGAAGGAGCGCCCCGGCATGACCCTCCCCGCCAATCTGTTCGGACCCACCGCCGGCCCGCGCCGCGGCGGCCGCGCCCAGGACCGGGTGGTCGCCGATCCGTACAAGCTCAGCCGGAAGCTCCACGAACCCACGGTCTGCCCGCAGTGCGGCGCGGTCTATCACGAGGGCCGCTGGCAATGGAGCGCCCGGCCCGCCGGCGCGCACGAGGTGATGTGCCAGGCCTGCCACCGCATCAACGATGTGATGCCCGCCGGCGAGCTCGTGCTGAGCGGCAGCTTCCTGGTCCGGCATCACGACGAGATCCTGGACATCGTGCGGCGGCAGGAGGCGATCGAACGGCCGGAACACCCCTTCAACCGCATCATGAAAATCGACGAGGCGCCGGAGCGGATCACCGTGACGACCACGGATATCCACCTGCCCCGGCGAATCGGCGAGGCGCTGAAGAGCGCCTTCGACGGTCGGCTCGACCTCAGCTACGATGAGGACGGATATTTCCTGCGGGCCGGTTGGCATCGCGACGCCTGACCGCCAGCGGTCGCGCGCGCCATCCCGTCCGCCGGTTAACTCGCGGCGCTTTTTCGGGTCCCACGGGGGCGGAAAATACCCTACCCTGCGGCCATGTCCGACGTCCGCATCACCGCCGGCCCCTACAGCTTCCTCGCCCGGTTCGAGGACGCGGCAGCCCCCGTCACCTGCGCCATGTTCCGCGCCCTGCTGCCCTACCGCGAGCGCATCATCCATGTGCGCTGGAGCGGCGAGGCGTGCTGGATCCCGCTCGGAGCCACCGATTTCGCCGTCGGGTTCGAGAACCACACGAGCTACCCTGCGCCCGGCCAGATCCTGCTCTATCCGGGCGGCATCAGCGAGACCGAAATCCTGCTGGGCTACGGCGCGGTGCGGTTCGCGAGCAAGGTGGGCCAGCTCGCCGGCAACCATTTCCTGACGATCACGGAAGGGCAGGAGAACCTCGCCCCGCTCGGCAAGCTCACGCTCTGGTCCGGGGCGCAGCCGATCACGTTCCACCCCCCGGAGGGCTGAGCGCGGGCGACAGCGGCGGCGCGCGCCCTTCTCCCTCGCCTGCCAAGCGCACGGTCGGCCCGGGCGCGATGGGTTGTGGCCGATCAGGCGGGACAGAATCGCGGACATGGTGACTTCCGGATCGCTGCAGACGTGACCGGCACGTGATGCGCGCGGGCGCCTCTGTCCAGCGCGCCCGGACCTTGCCCGACCCACCGCCCGCGGACCACACTCCCCTTGACCGGGACGGCAGGATCCCGGCGCCAGCCCGGGGGAAACACCGATGACGTCCAGCCCGCCCACCGCCAAGCCCGGCCACTTCGCCGGGCTGACGCCTCTTCTCGCCCCGCGTTCCATCGCCATCCTCGGCGCCTCCAACGACCCCGCGCGGATCGGCGGTCGGCCGATCGCCTACATGAAGGCGCAGAATTTCCAGGGCGCGATCTACCCGGTGAACCCGAACCGAACCGAGGTGCAGGGGCTGCGCGCCTACCCCTCCGTCGCCGACCTGCCGGAAACGCCCGACGTCGCCATCGTCGCCGTGCCCGCAGCCCTCGCGGTGCAGGCCGCCGAGGACCTCGGCAAGCGCGGCACCAAGGCCGCCCTGGTGTTCACCGCCGGCTTCGCCGAAGTGGACGCCGAGGGCCAGGCGGCGCAGGACCGCATGGTCGCCGCGGCCCGCGCGCATGGGATGCGCATCCTCGGCCCCAACTGCCTCGGCGTGTTCGACGGCCGCACCGGCTACTACGCCACGTTTTCTTCCTCCTTCGATTCCGGCTGGCCGGTGCCCGGACGGATCGGCATCGCGTCGCAGTCCGGCGCCTACGGCACGCATCTCTATACGCTCGCGCGCAACCGCGGCATCGGCGCCTCGCTCTGCATCATGACCGGCAACGAGGCCGACGTGACGGTCGGCGAATGCATCGGCTGGCTCGCCGAAAACCCGGACGTGGACGTGATCGCCGCCTATATCGAGGGCATCCGCGAAGCCCCCGGCCTGATCGCCGCGTTCGAAACGGCCCGTGCGGCAAAGAAGCCGATCGTGATGATGAAGGTCGGCCGCAGCGCGTTGGGCGGCCAGGCAGCGAAGTCGCACACCGCCTCGATCGCCGGCGACGATGCGGTGACCGCGGCGGTGATGGCCGAATTCGGCGTCCATCGCGCCCGCACATCCGAAGAAATGCTCGACATCGCGCAGACCGCGACGCGGCGCATCTACCCCGTGCGCAACACGTTGGGAATGATCACCGTCTCCGGCGGGGCCGGCGTGCTGGTCTCCGACGTCGCCGAGCAGGTCGGGCTGGCGATGCCGCCGATGCCGGACGACGCGCAAGCGCGACTGAAGGCGCTGGTTTCGTTCTGCGCCCCGCGCAACCCGGTGGACGCCACCGCGCAGGTCGGCAACGATCTCAATCTGCTTGCGCCGTTCTTCGAATCGGTGGTGCGCGACGGCGGCTACAGTTCGGTGCTCGGCTTCTTCACCATGGTCGCCTCCTCCCGCCGCTGGCCGGCGATGCTGGAGAAGCTGAACGAGGTGCGGCTGCGCTACCCCGACCGGCTGTTCGTGCTGTCGGTGATCGCCCCGGAAGCGGGCGTGCGCGCGCTGGAAGCCGAGGGCTGGGTCTGCCACGAAGACCCCTCCCGCGCGGTGACCGCGATCGCGGCGATGGGCCGCTTCGGCGCCGCCTTCGCCGCGCCACCGCCGGCCGCGCCGCCCGCCGTGCCGCCCGTGACCCTGCCCGCGGCGACGCCGTCGGAGGCGGAGGCGAAGCGCCTGCTCGCCGCCGCCGGTATCGCCTGCGTTCCGGAAGCCGCCTGCGCCACCGTCGCGGCGGCGGTGGATGCCGCCGAACGCTTCGGCTTCCCGGTGGTGCTGAAAATCCTCTCGCCCGACATCCTGCACAAATCGGAAATCGGCGGTGTGCTGCTCGATGTCGCGGACGCGGATGCAGTGCGCACCGGCTTCGCCACGCTGATGCAGCGCGCGCGCGACGCGGCGCCACAGGCGCGGATCGAGGGCGTGCTGGTGGCGAAACAACTCCGCGGCGGCACCGAGTGCATCCTCGGCATCCACCAGGATCCGGTGTTCGGGCCGGTGGCGATGTTCGGCCTGGGCGGCGTGTTCGTCGAGGTGCTGCAGGACGTGGTGTTCCGTCGCTGCCCGTTCGGCGAAGACGTGGCGGCGGCGATGATCCGCTCGATCCGCGGCTTCCCGCTGCTCGACGGGGCGCGCGGACGGGCGAAGGCGGACGTGGCGGCGCTGGCGGCGATGCTGGCGCGGCTGTCGGCCTTTGCGGTCGCCGCGGGGCCGCGGCTGCGCGCGGTCGATCTCAATCCGGTGTTCGCGATGGCCGAAGGCGAGGGCGCGTTCGCGGCGGATGCGGTGATCGAAGTGGGATGACGCACCGGCCAGGCCGCGCGCTGCCGGGCGCCGACACGACCAATCCGTAACGAACTGGCGTGTGCGCGACCCGGGCGATCGTCCCCGCGCACCGGCCCCGGCACGCCGCGCCCGACCTGCCCCCTTCTCTTGACGCGCGCGACGCGCGATCCTTGGCTGAGCGGGATCGAAAAGGGGAAGAACGTCATGCAGATCGGATTCATCGGCCTCGGCACCATGGGTGCCAGCATGGCCGCCAACGCCCAGAAGGCCGGCCATCAGCTCGTGGTGACCGACCTCCGTCGCCAGGCCGCCGCGCGCCATCTGGCCGCCGGCGCGATCTGGGCCGACACGCCCGAAGCGGTGGCGGCGCAGGCGGAGGTGGTGTTCACCTCGCTACCCGGCCCGCCCGAGGTGGAGGCGGTGGCGCTCGGGCCGAACGGCCTGCTCGCGGGCATGCGCCCCGGTGCGGCCTGGTTCGACCTCTCCACCAACTCGCCCAACACGATGCGCAAGATCCACGCCGCCTTCGCCGAAAAGGGCGCGCACGCGCTGGATGCCCCGGTCAGCGGCGGCCCGAAGGGCGCGGCCAGCGGGAAGCTGGCGATCTGGGTCGGCGGCGAACAGACGGTGTTCGACCGCTGCAAGCCCGTGCTCAATGCGATCGGCGACCAGGCGCGCTATGTCGGCCCGATCGGCGCCGGCTCGGTCGCCAAGCTCGTGCACAACATGTTCGGCTACATCATGACCACCGGGCTCGCCGAGGTGTTCACCATGGGGGTGAAAGCCGGCATCGAACCGTTGGCGATCTGGGAAGCGGTGCGCCAGGGCGCGATCGGCCGGCGCGGCGCGTTCGATGCCATGCCGGACCAGTTCCTGCCGGACCAGTACGATCCGGCGGCCTTCGCGCTGCGGCTGGCGTTCAAGGACGTCTCGCTCGCCTGCCAGCTCGGCCGCGAGATGGGCGTGCCGATGCGGCTCGCGAACATGGTCCACGCCGAAATGACCGAGGCGATGAATCGCGGCTGGCAGAACCAGGATTCCCGGGTGGCGATGAAGCTGCAGGTCGAGCGCGCGGGGGTGGAGATCAAGGTCGATCCGCAGCGTCTGGCCGAGGCGGTCGAGGGGATGAAGCGGTAGCCCGGCCGGTGAACACCCCGCGCGAACGCGCGATGGATTCCCCGCGCGAACGCGCGATGGAGTCCGCGCGCGCATGCGCGATGGAGTCCGCGCGCGCACCCGCGACGGACCTGCCGCAAGCGATCGCGCTCGAGGGCATTTCCAACCTGCGCGACCTCGGCGGCTGGCCGGTCGCCGGCGGGCGGGTGCGGCGCGGGCGCATCTTCCGCGCCGCCGCCCTGGCGGGGATGACGGCGGCGGACACGGACGTGCTGACCGGTCTCGGGCTGCGCACCATCTGCGATCTGCGCGGGCGGGAAGAAAGCGCCGGCGCGCCCTCCCCGCTCGCCGCCCTGGGGGGATCCGCCTGCACGCGCTGCCGATCGAACCGAGCGTCGGCGCCAGCCTGCGCGACATCCTGGCCACCCGCGACGCCACCGGGACCGACGCGCACGCGCTGATGCGGCAGGCCTACGTCGCCTACACGATGGAGTGGGCGCACCAGTACCGCACGCTGTTCGACCTCCTGCTCGATCCGGCCGGCATGCCGCTCTTGTTCCACTGCTCCGCCGGCAAGGACCGCACCGGGTTCGGTGCCGCGCTGATCCTGACCGTGCTCGGCGCCGACCGTGCCACGGTGATGGCCGACTACCTCGCGACCCGCCAGCACTGGCGCGGCGATGCCGCGATGGCCGCCGCCCTGCCGGCGGACGCCGCCGCGGCTTTGCTCGGCGTGGCGCCCGAGTTGCTCGATGCCGCCTTCGAGGCCATCGAAACCCAGGGCGGCGGCTTCGCCCGCTACGCCGCCGACCGGCTCGGCCTCGACCCGGCGCGCCTCGCCCGCCTGCGCGCCGCCCTGATCGAGCCGGCATGAGGCCGGGGGATGCACGCCGGGCGCAGCCGATCGCGGCGCCCATCATTGCCGGCCGCCTCCCCCGCCGGAAACCGATCCACCCGGGCGCGCGTTTTTGCCGCGGCGCCCGGTCAGGGCAATCGGGTGAACCGGAAAATCGGCGCGGACAGCGCCTTCTTCACCTCTCCCGCGTTGCGGGAGAGGTCGGTTCGCGCAGCGAACCGGGTGAGGGGCTCCGTGCCTCGCACCCTCACCCGCCGTGCTGCGCACGGCGACCTCTCCCGCGACGCGGGAGAGGTGACGCGCCGGACGTTCACCCGATTGCCCTGGGCGCCCGGTTCCGCCGGCTTGACTTCCCTCTGCGGGCGGGTCTGATCCCCCCGCCCGCCGTACCGGAGTGGATCGGATGCCGAAGCCTGCCGCGACGCTCGCCCGCGCCCTGCCCCTGCTTGCCCTGCTCGGCGGCTGCACGGTCGGGCCGAATTTCCACCGACCCGGCTGGGCCTCGCCGGTTTCCTGGCTGACCGGCACACCGAAGCCGGCCCACCCGGTGCCCAGTGTCCCGGTGGTCGCACCGGTGCATGTCGCCTGGTGGTCGCTGTTCAACGACCCCGTGCTGACCCGGCTGGAACGTCAGGTGGCGGCGGACAACCTCGACGTGCGCACCGCGACCGTCCGGCTGGCCGAGTCACGTGCCGAGCTCGGCATTACCGGCGCCGGACGCTACCCGGTGTTCAACGCCAACGGCAGCTACCAGCGCCAGAAGGCGAGCAACGTCGGCCAGTTGTCGCCGCTGGCTCCGCTCGCCAGCGGCGCCTCGGGTTCGCCCGGCGCGGTCGCCGGCGGCTTCAACACGCCGGCCAATTTTCAGCCCTTCGACATTTTCCAATACGGATTCGACGCCTCCTGGGAGCCCGACATCTGGGGCCAGGTCAAGCGCGAGATGGAGGCGGCGCGAGAGACCGTGCGCGCCTCGGCCGACGACAGGCGCGGGACCTTGCTGACCGCGCTCGCCGAGGTGGCGCGCGACTACATCGACCTGCGCGGCACCCAGGAGCAGTTGCACATCGCGCGCGAGAACCTGGGCACCGCGAACCAGAGCCTGAAGCTGACCCAGGAACAGGCCGCCGCCGGGGTGACGACCGATCTCGACGTTGCCAACGCCTCCGCCCAGGTGAGCATCACCGCCGCCCAGTATCCCCGCCCTGCAGCAGCGGGAACGCGAGCTGATCAACGCGCTGTCCCTGCTGCTCGGCCGCCCGCCGGGCGCGCTGGAAGCCGAGCTCGCGGTGCCGCGCCCGGTGCCGCCGGTGCCGCCGGAAGTCCCGGTGGGCTTCCCGTCCGAACTGGCGCGCCGCCGCCCCGACATCCTGGAGGCGGAGGCGAAGCTGCACGCCGCCACCGCCACCGTCGGGGTCGCGGTGGCGAGCTTCTACCCCTCGGTCACCCTGTCCGCGAGCTTCGGCTTCCAGGCGCTGACATTCGGCAATCTGTGGAAATGGGACGCGCGCCAGTACGACGCCGGTCCCGGCTTCACCATCCCCATCTTCCAGGGCGGCGAGCTGAAATACACGTTGCACCTGCGCAAGGCGCAGCAGCAGGAAGCGGCGATCTTCTATGCGAAGACGGTGCTCTCGGCCTGGCACGACGTGGCGAACGCGCTCATCGCCTACCAGGACGAGCAGTTGCGGCGGGCGCAGTTGATCAACGCGGTGGCGGAGAACCGCCGCGCGCTGGTGCTGGCGCAGAGCCGCTATCGGGAGGGCGTGGCCGACTTCCTCACCGTGCTCGATACCGAACGCAGCCTGCTGTCGTCGCAGCAGCAACTGGCGTTGAGCACCACCACGGTCTCCACCAACCTGGTGGCGCTGTACAAAGCGCTGGGCGGCGGCTGGCAGAACAGCTTCCCGGTGGCCGGGCCGGATCAGTCGGCAGCGCCGGCGAGGATCGAGGCGGCGGCTACTCCGCCAGCGTCTCCGGCGGCACGAACGACCGCCAGCGCGCAGTGAACGGCGGCTGCACGGCGTAGCTCTGCTGCGTGTCGGCGGCCCGCCCGATCAGCGCCCCGAAGGTCAGGCCGCGGCTCGTCAGCAGCGCTTCGAGCTCGGCCAGGATACGGGCAAGCGCGCCGAAGCCGTCGCGCATCACCACCGATAGCACCTCGACGGCCGACGCGCCGGCGAGCGCCAGCCGCGCCACGTCCGCCCCGGAGCGTGCCCCGTTGGTACCGAGCAGCGGGAACGCCGGCCCGACCGCACGGCGGCTGTCGGCGAGGAAGCGGCAGACGATCGGCAGCGCCCACGGCCCGCCATAGGCCCCGGCGGTGCCGAGCACCGGCGCAAGCGTGTCGAGGTCGGGAACCAGGGCCATGAACCGGCCCATCATCACCACCGCGTCCGCCCCGGCCTGCGCCGCCGCATGCGCCAACACCGGCAGATTCGCCGACAGACCGGTGAGCTTGACCCAGAGCTGCATGCCCGCCGTCGCGGCGCGCACCCGGCCTACCAGGATGGCGAGCGCCGCGGGGTCGGTTTCCTGGGCGATCGCGCCGGCGGCCGCCTCGCCGGCATGTGGGGCGCCGACGTTGAGCTCGAAGACGCGCAGCCCGGCGGCGCGGGCAAGGCCGGCGATGCGCACCGCGCCGTCATGGCCCGCGAGCACCACGCTGGCGGCGACGAAACGGCCGGTGGCCGCTGCCTCCGCGTCCAGGACGGCGAGCCGCGCGAACCAGGTCGCGGGGTCGTAGGGCGCGAGGCCCGAGCGGCAGAACAGATCGGCCCCATCGGGATCGGCCCCATCGGGAACGACGCGGTGGTCGGCGGCGAGGAAGGCGTAGTCGGCGCGGTCGAGCTGGGCCGCGCCCTCCGGCCGTTCGTTGACCGATTTGGCGATCACGCCGGCGGCGCCGGCGGCCAGGGCCGCGCGGATGCCGGCCTCCGTGATGACCGGCTCGCCGGAGCCGCAGATGAGCGGATTCGCCAAGGGGAACGCGCCGACGGCGGTGGCGAGACGGTTGGTCATGAGCGCAAGAGTGCCGCGTGCGCCGGCGGCGGGCAAGCCTGCCCTGCGCGCTGCGCATGCCGCTTCCCCTGGGCGGCCCGCACGGGCTTCCCTCCGGCGCCCGGACGCCGCATGATGCCGGTCAAGATGATCGAACGCGACCCTTGGGAGGGGACAACCAGATGGCCGATGGCGGCAGCCTCGATACCCGCACCGCGCGCATCTCCGTGGAGGAGGCGCTGGCGCTGCATGCATCCGGCCGACCGGGGAAACTCGAAACCCGGATCAGCAAGCCGATCACGACCGCGCGGGATTTGTCGCTGGCGTATTCGCCCGGCGTCGCCGAACCCTGCCTGCGCATCGCGGCCGACCCGGCGCTCGCGTACGACTACACCACCAAGGGCAACATGGTGGCGGTGATTTCCAACGGTACCGCCGTGCTGGGGCTCGGCAACCTGGGCGCGCTGGCTGCCAAGCCGGTGATGGAGGGCAAGGTCGCGCTGTTCAAGCGCTTCGCCGATATCGACGGCATCGACCTGGAAGTCGGCACCGAGGACATCGATGCGTTCGTGGGTGCGGTGCGCTACCTCGGGCCCGGCTTCGGCGGCATCAACCTCGAAGACATCAAGGCGCCCGAGTGCTTCGTGATCGAGCAGCGGTTGCGCGAGCTGATGGACATCCCCGTCTTCCACGACGACCAGCACGGCACCGCGATCGTTGCCGCCGCCGGCCTCATCAACGCCTGCCACCTGACCGGGCGCGACCTGCGCGGGACGAAGCTGGTCGTGAACGGCGCCGGCGCCGCGGCGATCGCCTGCGTCGAGCTGCTGAAGGCGATGGGGCTGCGACCGGAGAACGTGATCCTGTGCGACACCAAGGGCGTCGTCTACCAGGGCCGGCGCGAGGGCATGAACCAGTGGAAATCCGCGCACGCCGCCAACACACGCGCGCGCACCCTGACCGAGGCGCTGGACGGCGCCGACGTGGTGTTCGGCCTGTCGGCCAAGGGCGCGCTGACCCAGGACATGGTCAGCCGGATGGCCGACCAACCGATCATCTTCGCCATGGCCAATCCGGATCCGGAGATCACGCCGGAGGAAGCGCGCGCCGTCAGCCCGAAGGCGATCATCGCCACCGGGCGCAGCGATTATCCGAACCAGGTGAACAACGTCCTGGGATTCCCGTACATCTTCCGCGGCGCGCTCGATGTGCGCGCCAGCACCATCAATGACGCGATGAAGATCGCCGCGGCCGAAGCGCTCGCGCGGCTCGCGCGCGAAGACGTGCCGGATGAGGTGCACAATGCCTCCGCCGGGGAGCGGCTGTCGTTCGGACCGGAGTACATCATTCCGAATGCGTTCGATCCGCGGCTGATCTCCTGGGTGGCCCCGGCGGTCGCCAAGGCGGCGATGGACAGCGGCGTGGCGCGCAAGCCCTGCGCCGACCTGCGCCGCTACGCGCGCGAATTGTCGGGCCGGCTGGATCCGACCGCCGGCGCGCTCGACCGCATGCAGGAGAGCGTGCGCGCCAATCCCAAGCGGGTCGTGTTCGCCGAGGGGGAGGAAGAAAAAGTGGTGCGCGCCGCGGTCGCGTTCCGCAACGCCGGCTACGGCACCCCGGTGCTGATCGGGCGGGAGGAACGGGTGCGTGCGACCATGGCAGGCCTCGGCCTCGGCATCATCGAGGGAATTGAGATCCACAACGCACGGCTGTCCGGCGCCAACGCGAAATACATGGAATTCCTGTACGGACGGTTGCAGCGGCAGGGCTTCCTGGCGCGCGACTGCCAGCGCATGGTCAACCAGGACCGCAACGTCTTCGCCGCTTGCATGGTCGCGACCGGCGACGCCGATGCGATGGTGACCGGCCTCACCCGATCGAGCCAGGTGTGCCTGGAGGATATCGGCCATGCGATCGATCCGCAGCCGGGCGGGATCGCGTTCGGGCTGTCGATGCTGGTGGGGTTGCGCGGCCGCACCCTGTTCATCGCCGATTCGATGATCCATTTCCGCCCCTCGGCCGAGCAACTGGCCGAGATCGCGATCGGCGCCGCGCGCACCGCACGCCACCTCGGCCACGAGCCGCGGGTGGCGCTGCTGTCGCACACGACCTTCGGCGCGGCGATGCACACGGCGGCGGCGGTGATGGCCGAGGCGGTGGAAATCCTCGACCGCCGAAAGGTGGATTTCGAATACGACGGCGAAATGAGCCCGGATGTGGCGCTGGAGCCGGAGCTGCGTGCGCTGTATCCGTTCTGCCGCCTCACGGGACCGGCGAACGTGTTGGTGATGCCGGGGCTGCATTCGGCGCACATCACGGCGCGGCTGGCGCCGAAGATGGCGGAGGGCAGCACGATCGGGCCGGTGCTGATCGGGCTGACCCACCCGGTGCAGATCCTGCCGATGAATGCGTCCGTGAGCCAGGTGGTGGATATGGCCTGCCTGGGAGCGTACCAGGCGGCAGCGCGGTAGCGGGGGATGACGGTCGGTCCCCGCCGGGGATCGACCGGACCTCACACAGGAACCGGGCCGCCGGCGCTGCACCGGCGCCGATGGAAGGGCGCGGCGGCCGTCGCCCCGCGTCGCATCGCATCGCATTCGTCCCGCAGCAGACAACCCGTCCACACCGCGCTTCGCACGCGCAGCAGGGTTGAGCGAACGGGTTAGCCGATCCATGTTGCAGTGCGGTAAGGTCGCAGACAGCGAAGTGTTCCGCTCCGTCGCCGCCGCGTCGCGCGCCCGACGGGCGAGCGCAGGCGATTGCGCCCGCCACCGGGCGCCGGCGATGGAACGGGGACAGGCATGGAGACGACGGCGGCGCGGATCGAGGATGCAGCTCCGGCACGGTTCACGCACCAGCAGGTTCTCACGGTCCTGAGTGGCATCCTGCTCTGCATCTTCCTCGCCGCGATCGACCAGACGGTGGTCATCCCGGCGGTGCCGGCGATGGCGGCCGACCTGCACGGGTTCAACCATCTCGCCTGGATCGTCTCGGCCTATCTGCTGACCTCGACGGCGATGACGCCGGTCTACGGCAAGCTTTCCGACATCTACGGCCCGCGCAAGCCGCTGCTGGTGGCGCTGGCGGTGTTCGGCCTCGGCTCGGTGCTGTGCGCGCTCGCCGGCACCCTCTGGCAACTCGTCGCCGCCCGCGCGGTACAGGGGATCGGCGGCGCGGGGCTGATGGCGGTGGCGCAGGCCTCGATCGCCGCGGTCGTCAGCCCGCGCGAGCGCGGGCGCTACCAGGGCTACATGGCCTCCACCTGGGGCGTCGCTTCGGTGGCCGGGCCGATCGTCGGCGGCTGGATCACCGATACGCTCACCTGGCGCTGGATTTTCTGGCTCAACCTGCCGCTGGCACTGATTGCAATGGTGCTCTGCTATCGCGCGCTCCGGCTGCTCCACCCGCACGCCGGCAAGGCGCGGATCGACTGGATCGGCGCGACTCTGCTGACCGGCGCGGTGAGCGCGCTGCTGCTGGTGCTGAGCTGGGGCGGGGTGGAGATGGCGTGGACGGCGCCGCCGCTGCTCGCCACCGCCGCGCTCGGCCTGGTGCTGCTGGCGGTGCTGACGCAGCACGAGCGGCGGGTGCGCGATGCGCTGCTGCCGCCGCGGCTGTTCGCGAACCCGGTGTTCGTGCGCGGGGTTTCGATCGCGTTCTTCGGCGCCTTCGCGCTGTTCGCGGGCACCTTCCTGCTGCCGCTGTTCTTCCAACTGGTGCGCGGCGTCGACGCCGGCGTGTCGGGCTTCCTGGTGGCGCCGTTCCTGGCGTCGAACTGCGCCGGCGCCTGGTTCGCGGGCACGCTTGCGCGCCGGCGCGGCAAGATGAAGGCGATCATGGTGATCGGCGTGAGCGCGGCCTTGCTGGGCTTCGTGCTGCTCGGGCTGGCCGACACCGGCACCCCGCGGGTGCTGCTGGTGGCCTTCCAGCTCGTGCTTGGTTTCGGTATCGGCATGGTGATGCCGAGCAGCCTGGTGTGCGTGCAGAACGCCGCCGATCGGCGCGATGTCGGCGCCGCCACCGGCTGCATCCTGTTCCTGCGCTCGATGGGCGGGGCGTTCGGCATCACCCTGGTCGGCACGTTGCTGGCGAGCGGCTTCGCCAGCCGGCTCGCCGGCATCGGCATCACCGCGCATATCGACCTCGGCGAGATGCGCCAGGGCGGCGGCGCGCTGCCGGGCGTGACGCCGGCGATGCTGCCGCATGTGCAGGCGGCGCTGGCGGGGGCGTTCCATATCGCCTTCTTCGTATGCGCGCTGGCGATGGCTGCGGGGCTCGTCATCATCCGCGGGATGCACGACCTGCCGCTGCGCACGAGTGCGGCGGGCGAGCCGCCGCCGGAGCCGGCGGCGCTGGCGCATTAGGAGACGCGCTTCTTCCGAAGGTCGATCCCGCCTGGGATCGATCACGCCACAGCACGGTTGATGAAATCCGAATGCGCTTGTCGCAAGGTCTATTGCAGGCTGACGCGCGTCGGCTTCGGTCGGCGGTGCGCCGAATGTAGCGGCCGGTGCCGCGTGGGCTCGCCGGGAGGCAAGGAAGGATAAACGCAAAGCACGCGAATGGCCGCAAATAAGCGCAAATGCCGCGTGCCGCTTCAGAGAGCCCACCCGATCCCGTGCGGCGGGGGGATACCGCTGCCTCAGATGGGGGCCGCCGGCGGACCATTCCGCTCGGTCCAGTTACATTGAACCCCTTCTTCTACCAAGCAGCTTACAAAAGAAGCTCGTGACCGAGTCGAATCAACAACGTTACACATCGCGAGTCCGAAGCCGCTGACGCCGGCGATCGCGGCATAGGCCTGCGCCGCCAGCCGGCCGAACGGCAGGATTCGACCGCCGCCGTCGGGGCGACGCGGCGCGCTACACTTATCCGTCCCATCGAGGCTGCGCCCCATGCCAACCCTGCTGATCGTCGTCCACTCCAGGACCGGCGGTACCGACCAGATGGCCGCCGCCGCCGCGCGGGGTGCCGCCGACGAATCGCGGGTCCTGACGCGCCTACTGCGCGCGGCCGAGACGAACCCGGACGATGTGCTGGCCGCCGACGGCTACCTGTTCGCGACGCCGGAGAACCTGGCCGCGGTCGCCGGCCTGATGAAGGATTTCTTCGACCGCAGCTACTACCCGGCGCTGGACCGGATCAACGGCCGCCCTTACGCCAGCCTGATCTGCGCCGGCAGCGACGGGCAGAACGCGGCACGGCAGATCGCCCGCATCGCCACCGGCTGGCGGCTGCGCGCCGTGGCCGCACCGCTGATCGTGTGTACGCATGCGCAGACGCCGGAGGCGATCCTGGCGCCGAAACGCATCGGCGCTGAGGACCTTGCCCGCTGCGCCGAACTGGGTGCGGCGCTGGCCGCCGGGCTGGCGATGGGCATTTTCTGATCCCAGGCCACATGCCTCGTCCGGGCACCGAACGCGTCAGCGGCACGGACCGCACAGAAATCGGAAAACAGTGGCACAACCCGACCCCGCCCGCTCAACCGTCGAGCAGGCTCACCTTCCCCGATCCCACATCGTAGTAGGCCGGCACGATCCGCAGCCGCCGCTCCGCGATCGCGCCGGCCAGCACCGGCGAGGCCTGCGCCAGCAACCCCGCCTGCAACGACGCATTGATCCGGATCGCCTGGTCCACATCCGTCCCCGCGCGATCCACCGCCGGCCGGATGAACGCATACAGCGCGGAAATCTGCCCCGGCGCCGCCGTGCGCGCCATCGTCGCCTTCACCGCCCCGCAATTGCCGTGCCCGAGCACCACGATCGCCCGCGTCCCCAGCACCGCGACCCCGTATTCCAGGCTCGCGATCATATCCGGCGCGGCGATGTTCCCCGCCACCCGGACGACGAAAATCCGCCCCACCCCCTGGTCGAACACAAGCTCTACCGGCACCCGGCTGTCGGCGCAGGACAGCACGGCGGCGAACGGTGCCTGGTGGTGCTCCGTCTCGTGCCGCGCCGCCTGCAGATCCTCCCGGCACACGCCGAGCCGGGAGGCCGCATAGCGCCGGTTGCCCGCCATCAGCGCCGCCACCGCCGCATCGGGCGAGACGGGCGAAGGCGGTGCCGCCGTCGCGGCCTCCGCGCGTGGCGCCACGCCCGCCATCCCGGCGCCGAGCGCGGTCAGCGCACCGATCCCGATCGGCACACCCAGCAGGCGCCGGCGCGTCGCTCCCGGGCCGCCGGCCGCCGCCGGCGGGCAGCAGGGACAGCCGGGGACGTGCGCCGGCGCGCCTTCGGGTTCGGCAGCGGAGAGCGTCATGATTGGTTCTCCTGACGGATCGGTCCTTCAGTATCCCACGGCACGGTCCACCACTTCCCGCATCGGCCGGCCGTCCAGGAACCGTCCCAGGTTCTCGGCGAACAGCCGTGCCACCACCTTGTCGCGCTGCGGATGCATGCCGCCGATATGCGGCAGCACCGCGATCCCCTCGGTGGTCCAGAACGGATGTTCCGGCGGCAACGGTTCCTGGCGGAACACGTCCAGCACCGCGCCGGCGATCCGTTTCGCCTGCACCGCGGCGATCAGGTCGGCATCGGCGATCAGGTGCCCACGCCCGAAATTCAGCAGCCAGGCGCCGGGTTTCATCATCGCCAGCCGCCGCGCGTCGATGAAGTTCTCGGTCTCCGGCGTCGCCGGCAGCAGCAGCACGACGAAATCGGCCGCGGCCAGCACCGCGTCGGTCCGTTCCGGAGGTAGCACCTCCGCCAGCCCCGGCAGCGGGGCGCCGCCGCGACGGGTGCCGATCACCTGCATCCCCACCGCGCCGGCGAGGCGGGCCAGTTCCTGTCCGATCGCGCCCAGGCCCAAAATCCCGAGCGTCTGGCCGTTCAGCGGCGTCGCCACCCGCCGCGCCCAGTGCCGCCGCTTCTGGTCCTCGGCCGCCGCGGCGAAAGGCTTGGTTAGGTAGAACAGCGCGCCGAGGATGTTCTCCGGCATCGATTCCCGATGCGTCCCGCGCGCGCAGGTGAGGGTCAGCCCCGCCGGCAGGTCGGGCAGCGCGAGCCAGCCTTCCACCCCCGCGGTCAGCGCCTGCACCCAGCGCAGTTTCTCCATCCGCGGCAGCAGCCCCGGCGGCGCGCCCCAGCCGAGCATCGCCTCGGTCCCCGCCATCTGCGCGGCAGACGGTGTTTCCTTCCGCCCGAGGGTCTCGACCGCCACCCGCCCGTCGAGTCCCGCCGCGGCGATCGCGGCAAGATAGGCGGTCGGGGTGTCGGTCCACAGCAGAACACGGGTCGGCTCGGGCATGGCAGGGCTCCTGGAAGGGTGCCGCCACGGTACAGACCGCCGGCCGCGAAGGCCATACGGATCGCCCCGCCGCACCTACCCCCTTGCCCCCACGCCCGCCGCGCCCTAACCACCGCGCGCACACAGGTCGGAGGGCATCCCCATGGCGGACGACGCATCCATCATCGCGGCACTGAGGCACGTGTCCTCGGCCACCATCACGACCTTGCTGCTCAAGAAGGGCCTGCGCAACGTCTGGATGCGCGGACCGAAGCCGCTGCGCGCCGACCAGCCGCGCCTGATCGGCCGCGCCTTCACCTTGCGCTTCGTCCCGGCGCGCGAGGACCTGGCGACCCCGGAATCCTGGTCCTCCCCCCGCTCCACCCGCGCCGCGATCGAGGCGATGCCGGACGGGGCGATCGCCGTCGTCGACGCCATGGGCGTGACCGACGCCGGCATTTTCGGCGACATTCTGTGTGCGCGCATGGCCAAGCGCGGCATCACCGCGCTGGTGACGGACGGGGCGGTGCGCGACCTCGCCGGCGTGCTCGGCACCGGCCTGCCGGTGTGGTGCGCCGGCGCCGCGGCCCCGCCCTCGGTCGCCGGCCTGACCTTCGTGAACTGGGACGAGCCGATCGGCTGCGGCGGCGTCGCCGTGTTCCCGAACGACCTCATCCTGGCCGATGCCGACGGCGCCGTGGTGATCCCGGCAGCCTTCGTGGACGAAATCGCCGCCGGCGGCGCCGAGCAGGAACGGCTGGAAGCCTGGATCATGGAGGAAGTGGGCAAGGGCCTGCCCCTGCCCGGCCTTTATCCGCCCAATGCGGAACACAAGGCGCGCTACGAAGCCTCCAAGAAGCGCTGAACGCCCCGCCTACGCCGCCGCGCGGGCGGCGCGCACGAGGTCGGCGCCCTTCTCGCCGATCATGATGACGGCAGCATTCGTGTTGCCCGAAACCATGGTCGGCATGATGGAGGCATCGATCACGCGCAGCCGCTCGATCCCGTGCACGCGCAACTGATCGTCGACGACTGCCATCGGATCGTGGCCCATCTTGCAGGTGCCGACCACGTGGTAGGTGGTCTGCCCGTTGTTGCGGGCGAACTCCAGCCACTCGGCGTCGGTCTGCACCTGCTCGCCCGGGTTCATCTCGAACGCGCGGTAGCGGTCCATCAGCGCGTTGTCGATGATGCGCCGGCCGAGCTTCATGCCGGCGACGACGGTCTGGCGGTCGACCTCCTCGGCCAGGAAATTGGGCCGGATCGCCGGCGCGCTGGTGGGATCGGGCGAGGCCGCATGGATCGAGCCGCGCGATTCCGGCCGGCACTGATAGACGGTGAGCGTCATGCCGGGGGTCGTGTCCAGCACGCGCTTCGCGGCGGTGGCATAGCTCGCATGGGCGAAATGATACTGCACGTCGGGTTCGGCCAGCTCCGGCCGCGTCTTGACGAAGCCGTAGACGATGCCCGCGGTGAAGGTCAGGATGCCGCGGCCGAGGGCGAAATACTTCACGATC
The DNA here is from genome assembly GCA_963832525.1 of uncultured Pseudomonadota bacterium. Classification (GTDB taxonomy): domain Bacteria; phylum Pseudomonadota; class Alphaproteobacteria; order Acetobacterales; family Acetobacteraceae; genus JAJZVS01. The sequence goes on along the minus strand of CAWHUC010000004.1, from coordinate 925,668 downwards.
TCGCGGGCGAAATTCAGGCCCCGCACCTGCTCGTTCAGGGTGATCGGCAGCTTCACCCGCCAGTTCATGCGCGGGGCGAAATGGTCGCGGTAGTTCTCCCCCACGCCGGGCAGTGCGTGCGCCACCGGGATGCCGAGCGCGGCCAGGCGCTCCGGCTGGCCGATGCCGGACAGTTCCAGAAGATGCGGCGACTTCACCGCGCCGGCGGCCAGGAGCACCTCCCCCGCGGCACGGGCTTCATGGACCTGCCCGCCCCTGGTGTAGCGCACGCCGACGGCGCGCGCCCCGTCCAGCAGCACGGCGGTGGTCAGCGCCTCGGTCTCGATGCGGAGGTTGGGGCGTGACCGGGCGGGATCGAGGAAGGCGCGCGCGGTCGACCAGCGGCGGCCGTTCTTCTGCGTCACCTGGTAGTAGTTGAAACCTTCCTGGGTGCCGTTGTTGTAGTCGGGGTTGGTGGGCCAGCCCTCGGCGGCGGCGGCGGCGATCACGGCGTCGCAGATCTCGTGGCGCTCGCGCATTGGCATCACGTTGAGCGGGCCGCCGTGACCGCGCGTTTCATCGCCGGCGCCTTCGTAGTGCTCGGATTTGCGGAAATAGGGCAGCACCGATTCATACGACCAGCCGCGGTTGCCGAATTGCGACCAGGTGTCGTAGTCGAGCGGGTTGCCGCGCACGTACAGCATGCCGTTGATCGAACTCGATCCGCCGAGCGTGCGCCCGCGCGGGATCGGGATGCGCCGGCCGCGCACGTTGTCCTCCGGCTCGGTCTCGAAGCACCAGTTGTAGCGCGGATCGTTCATCAGCTTGTTGAAGCCGACCGGGATCGAGATCCAGAAATTGTTGTCCCGCGGGCCGGCTTCCAGCAGCAGCACGCGGACCGAGGGGTCCTCGGTCAGCCGGTTGGCCAGCACGCAGCCGGCCGAGCCGGCTCCCACCACGATGTAGTCCCACGCCGTCATCGGTTCGTTTCCCCCGCGTCGTCGCCGCGCACCCGGGTGCGGCCCGGGCGATCAGGGCGGAAAACCGGGGCGCACGCAAGTCCGCCACCTGCCGCGCCGCGGAGGAGGCGGTCGGCGCGACGGCCGCCCCATAGCCGGTCCGCATCGTCACCATAGGCAAACGGCATTTCCGCGCGGAATCCCCGCTGCGTAGGGTGCGCCCGCAGCCAGCCAACAGGAGGACATCATGCTGAACGCAACCAAAATTTTCGCCGCCGCCGCCCTCGCCCTCGGCGTCGCGGTCGGCGCCCCCGCGCCGATCGGCTTCGTGCCGGCCGCCTTCGCGCACGGCATGTCGCAGCACATGATGTGGCATACGAGCCGTCTCATCGGCACGCCGGTGTTCAACGACCAGCACCAGCAGATCGGCACCGTCACCGATGTGCTGGTCTCGCCCGCAGGCACGACCACCGAGGCCGTGCTGTCGGTCGGCGGCTTCGTCGGCGGCCGCAAGCAGGTGGCGGTGCCGCTCGGCCACCTGGCGATGGTCCAGGGAAGCGCGATGGGGCAGGACAGCATGATGATGCACGGTGCCACCAAGGCGATGCTCAAGGCTCTGCCCGCCTATGTCGGCGGCGGCAGCGGCTGATCCATGCGCCGGAGCGGGGAGGTGCCTCCCCGCTCCCCGCCGCGCCGATCAGGCGGGCAGCAGCTCGATCCCGTCGCCCACCGCGAAGCGCCCGCCCTCGATCACCTCGGCATGCACGCCGAGATTGCTGTGGCCGTACAACTGCCGCAGCTCGGCGACCGGATCGGCGTCGCGTTCGCTGGTGAGGGGGTTGACCTCGGTCGCCTTGCAGCGGGCGATCCGCTTGACCACGCGCAGCACCGCGCCGCCCATCTGCACCTCCCGCCCCACCCAGTCGAGCTCGGCCCAGGCGGGGGCGCCGCTGAACCACACATTGGCGCGGAAGCGGCGGCGGTGCCGGCGCGCGCCGAGCTTCGCCTCGAAATCGCGCAGGCTGGCAAGGCCGATCAGGCTCACCACCGGCCGCCGCTGGTCGCCGAAGACGAAGCCGGGGATATGGTGGAAGCGCGGCGCGCCGCGGGCGTCCGCCCCCAGGAAGCCCACCAGGAAGCGTTCGATCTCGGCGCGCCCGGCCACGGACAGCGCGTCGGCCGTCACGCCCTCGCCGTCCGGCGCCGTGATCGCGAGCCGGCCGGAGCGCGGGTCGAACAGGGCGCGCAACCCGGCGATCCGCGCATTGCGCATCTGGCACATGAAGTGCGTCTTCGGCAGCCAGGCCGGATGGGCGGGATCGAAGGGCGCATCCCCCTGCGCCAGCGCGAAGGCGCGGTCCCAGGGGATGGCGCCGCCCTCCTCGACCTCGGCCGCGTCCAGCGCCTCGGCGGACAGGCCCTTCACCGGATACCGGTAGAGATACTCGATACGCATCGGCGGTTTCCCTCTTGAGCGGCAGTCTGCCCCCTCCCACCTATTTTGCCAAAGGTCCATGTGTTCGTCGCCTCAGGGAGGGGCGGGCGCAGGGCCGTCGCCTGAGAGAAAGGGACACCCATGGACATCGAGAAGTTCACCGAACGCAGCCGCGGCTTCCTCCAGGCCGCGTCCACCATCGCGATCCGCGAGTTCCACCAGCGGATCACGCCCGAACACCTGCTGAAGGCGCTGCTGGACGACGAGGAAGGTGCCGCGGCCGGCCTCATCCGTGCTGCCGGCGGCGACCCCCGCCCCGTACTGGCGGCGGTGGAGACCGAGATCGCGCGCCAGCCCAAGGTCCAGGGCGGCGGCGCCGGCCAGCCGCAGATCACGCCGGACCTGGTGCGCGTGTTGGACGCCGCGCAGCAGGCGGCCACCAAGGCCGGCGACGAGTTCGTGGCGCAGGACCGGCTGCTGGTCGCGATCGCGGCCTCCGGCACGCCGGCCGCACGCGCCCTGAGCGCCGCCGGCGCCACCGCGCAGGCGCTGGAGAAGGCCGTCGCCGACATCCGCAAGGGCCGCAAGGTCACCAGCGAGAACGCCGAAGCCGGGTTCGAGGCGCTGAAGAAATATGCCACCGACGTCACCGCCCGCGCCCGCGACGGCAAGCTCGATCCCGTCATCGGCCGCGACGAGGAAATCCGCCGCACCATCCAGGTGCTGGCGCGCCGCACCAAGAACAACCCCGTGCTGATCGGCGAGCCCGGCGTCGGCAAGACCGCGATCGTGGAAGGCCTCGCCTTGCGCATCGTCAACGGCGACGTGCCGGAGGCGCTGAAGGGCAAGCGGCTGCTGGCGCTCGACCTGGGCTCCATGGTGGCGGGTTCCAAATATCGCGGCGAATTCGAGGAACGGCTGAAGGCGGTGCTGAAGGAGATCGAGTCCGCCGAGGGCGAGGTGATCCTGTTCATCGACGAGCTGCACACCCTGGTGGGCGCCGGGCGCGCCGACGGGGCGATGGACGCGTCCAACCTGCTGAAACCGGAACTGGCGCGCGGGGCCCTGCACTGCATCGGCGCCACCACGCTCGACGAATACCGCAAGCACATCGAGAAGGACGCCGCGCTGGCGCGGCGCTTCCAGCCGGTGTTCGTGGGCGAGCCCTCGGTCGCCGACACCATCAGCATCCTGCGCGGGATCAAGGAGAAATACGAAACCCACCACGGCGTGCGCATCACCGACGGCGCGCTGGTCGCCGCGGCGACCCTGTCGAATCGTTACATCACCGACCGCTTCCTGCCCGACAAGGCGATCGACCTGATCGACGAAGCCTCGTCCCGCCTGCGCATGGAGGTCGACAGCAAGCCGGAAGCGTTGGACGAACTCGACCGCCGGGTGATCCAGCTCAAGATCGAGCGCGAGGCGCTGCGCAAGGAGAGTGACGCCGCCTCCCGCGACCGGCTGGAAAAGCTGGAGCACGAGCTCGCCGAGCTGGAAGAGAAATCCAACGCCATGACCGCCGCGTGGAACGCGGAGAAGGAAAAGGTCGCCGAGAGCCACAAGCTCAAGGAACAGCTCGACCAGGCCAAGTCCGAGGTGGAGGTGGCGCAGCGGCGCGGCGATCTCGCCCGCGCCTCGGAGCTGATGTACGGTGTGATCCCCGACATCGAGCGCAAGATGGCTGCCGCCGCCTCCGACGGGAAGCTGGTGAACGAGGAGGTGACGGAGGAAAGCATCGCCGGCGTCGTGTCGCGCTGGACCGGCGTGCCGGTGGACAAGATGCTGGAAGGCGAACGGTCCAAGCTGCTGCGCATGGAAGATGAATTGCGCCGCCGGGTGATCGGCCAGGAAGAAGCACTGACCGCCGTCGCCAACGCCGTGCGCCGCGCGCGGGCCGGATTGCAGGACCCGAACCGGCCGATCGGCAGCTTCCTGTTCCTCGGTCCCACCGGCGTCGGCAAGACGGAGACCTGCAAGGCGCTCGCGCAGTTCCTGTTCGATGACGAACGGGCGATGGTGCGCATCGACATGAGCGAGTTCATGGAGAAGCACGCCGTCTCCCGCCTGATCGGCGCGCCGCCCGGCTATGTCGGCTACGACGAGGGCGGCGTGCTGACCGAAGCCGTCCGCCGGCGCCCCTACCAGGTGATCCTGTTCGACGAGGTGGAGAAGGCGCACGAGGACGTCTTCAACGTGCTGCTGCAAGTGCTGGACGACGGCAGGCTGACGGACGGGCAGGGCCGCACGGTCGATTTCAAGAACACCATCATCGTGCTGACGTCGAACCTCGGCAGCGAAGTGCTGGCCGCGCAGCCGGAGGGCGAACCGACCACGATGGTGCAGGGCCAGGTTATGCGCGTCGTGCGCGCGCATTTCCGCCCCGAGTTCCTGAACCGGCTGGACGAAATCATCCTGTTCCGCCGCCTGCAACGGGCCGACATGGCGGCGATCGTGCAGATCCAGGTGGACCACCTGCGGAGCCTGCTGGCCGACCGCAAGATCGGGATCGAACTCGATCGCGCGGCGCTGGAATGGCTGGCGAACGAAGGCTACGACAGCACCTACGGCGCCCGGCCGCTGAAGCGCGTGATCCAGCGCAGCCTGCAGAACCCGCTGGCGCAGATGATCCTGGAAGGGAGCATCCGCGAAGGCGACACGGTGCACATCTCCGCCGGCACGCAGGGCCTGACGATCAACGGGCAGATGGCCGCCGCGGCCTGAGGCACGTCCGTCCCCCCGCCCCCTTGTGAGGTAACGCAAGGGGACCCGTCCCTTCCCCCTCTCCTCCCGCGCTGCGGGGGGAGAGGGTCGGGGTGAGGGGGGCCGCCTCGCCCCCCGATCCGCATTGGGTGCCGCACGCCCCCCTCACCCCGCAAGCGCGAGGGGGGAGGGAGAAGGCCCTCGATGGCCATCGCATCCGGTGCTCAGCGATCGAAGCCCGCCAGCAGCCGCTGGGCCCGTCCCGGCCGGTCCGCGCCAGCCAGGCGCAGCGCCGCGAGATCCGTCGGCGTATCGATATCGAGTCCGATACCCGCCAGGGGCACCACTTTCGGTTCGATCCCGACCCGTCGTGCCGCATCGAGGTGGGGGAAGAAGCTGTCGTCGCCGAAACGCAACGGCACCGCCAGCGGCGGGGCGAGCAGGACGGCGTTCGATCCGAGCTCGTCGCGCGCCGGGGCGATCGTGAAGGACGGCGCCGGCCCGGCGGCGTCGCACAGCGCGGCGATTTCGGCCGGCGTGACGCGGGGGATGTCGCCGGGCAGCGCCAGCATGGCCGCCCGGCCGGCGCAAGCAAGGTGGCGCGCCAGGGCCGCCACGGCGCCGGTGTGGCCGGTGGCGGCGTCCTCGGCGATTACCTCCGCGCCCCAGGCGCGCGCCAGCGCGGCGGCCTCCGGATCGGTCGTGTTGACCAGGATGCCGTCCAGCGGCGCGGCGGCCAGGGCTTCCAGCACGTCTTCCAGCATGGCCGCCGCCAACGCCCGCCGCTGCGGCGGGGTGAGCACCGGGGCAAGGCGCTGTTTCGCACCGGCGAAGCCCTTCACCGGCAACGCCACCCAGACCCCGATCATCCGCCGGTCCGGGGAAGCGCCGCATCGGCCGGGATGCCGGCGGCGGCGAGGACGGTGCGGGCCAGCGCCTGCTTGTCGGCGAGGCTGCGCATCAGGGTGGGGGCGGCGACCACGCGAGCGTCGATCCCCGCGAGGGCCGCGGCGTCGTCCGGGTCTGCAACGAAGAGGTCGAGCAGGCCGGCATAGTGTTCGGCCACCGCGCGGGCGGTGACCGGCAGGCCAAGTTCGGCCATCATCTTCGCCGTCGGGCCCTTCACCGCGCGCCCGCCGATGAGCGGCGAGACCGCAACGACCGGCGCGCGCGTGGTCGCAAGCGCGGTGCGCAGCCCGGGCACGGCCAGGATCGGATCGATGCTGATGAACGGGTTGGAGGGGCAGATCACGACGGCCTCGGCCGTTGCGATGGCGTGGATGACCTCCGCCAGGGGGCGGGCCGTCGTGGCGCCGGCGAAGGCGATCGCGCGCACCGCGGGGACGCAGCGGCGATGGACGAAATACTCCTGGAAGTCGAGCGTGCCCTGGTCGGTGTCGAGCCGGGTACGCACCGGATCGTCGCTCGGCGGCAGGATGCGCGGCCCGACGCCGAGGCGGAGGCGCAAGGTGTCGGTGACGGCGGACAAGGTTCGTCCGGCGCGCAGCAGCTCGGTGCGCGCAAGGTGCAGCGCGAGGTCGCGATCGCCCAGGCGGAACCAGGTTTCCCCGCCCAGCGCCTGCAAGGTTTCCATCGCTGCCCAGGTTTCGTCGCGCCGGCCCCAGCCGAGTTCCGGGTTGTCGAGCCCGGCCAGGGTGTAGAGCAACGTGTCGATGTCGGGGGAGATGGCAAGGCCAAGATGGGTGAAATCGTCCCCCGTATTGGCAACGATCAGCAGCTCGGCGGGGTCGTGGACCTGGGCCAGGCCGAGCGCCAGCTTGGCGCCGCCGATGCCGCCGGAAAGGGCCACGATCACCGGAACAGATCCTCCGCCGGCGGGCGGACCAGGGCGGCCGCGGGCGCGTCGGGGGCGGACCAGGCGAGGCCGCGCAGCAGGACCGCGGGCTGGCCCTCGGGGCCTTGGCCTTGCAGGAGGGAGGCGGCGGCGGCGATCTCGTCGGCGAGCCCGACCAGGGTCACTTCCAGGGTGCGGCCGAACAGGTCGGGCGTGCCGCGCAGGTCGACCAGCGCAGGCAGCCCGGCGGCGCCGATCGCGACGCCGGCGCTGCCGCGGCGCCAGGGGCGGCCGAAGCTGTCGGTGATGACGACGGCAAGGCGGACGCCGAAGCGGGCCTCCAGCGTCGCGCGCAGGCGTGCGGCCGAGGCGTCCGGGTCCCGCGGCAGCAGCAGCACCTGATCCGGGCCGCCGGGGGCGGCGAGGTTGGAGTGGTCGACGCCGGCGTTCGCCATCACGAACCCCAGCCGATGCTCCATGATGAGCAGGTTGGGGCGGTGGCGGACGACACGGGTCGATTCTGACAGGATCGTTTCGACCAGGCGCGGATCCTTGCCGACCTCGGCGGCCAGCGCGAGGGCACGGGGGGACGGGGTGACTGTGGCGAGATCGACGATCCGGCCTTCCGCCTTGGACACGATCTTCTGCGCGAGCACGAGCACGTCGCCGTCACGCGGGACGAGCCCGGCGGCGGTCAGGCGATCGGCGAGCAGGGCGGCGAGGTCGTCGCCGGGACGGACCAGGGGGAAGTCGGGCAGCGCGGCGAGGGTGAGGGTGGATGTCCTGGGCATACGGCCGGCCGGGTCAGTGGGGCGCGCACCCTAGCCGCGCGGCGGGGCGATCGCCACCTCTGCCCCGCATGGCTGCGGGCGGCGGGACGGCGCCGCGGTCATCGCTGCGCCGGCGGCACGATCGGCGCCGCTTCCAGCGGCGCCAGCTCCTCGGCCTCGCCGTCGAAATCCGACAGGTCGGGGAAATCGCGTTGCGTGCCCGCGTGCGCCAGGGACCGCTTCAGGCTGTTCAGGTCGCTTTCCGTCCTTGCGGCACCGCACAGGTCGAAGTCGAACAGCACGAACCGGCCGTCCTTGATGCCGATATTGTCGAGCGACACATCCCCCTGCGACAGATCGAGGCTTGCCAGCCCGTGGACCGCCTTGTTGATATCATAGACGATCTTGTCCGCGTTGGCGCCGATGAAGGCGACGTAGTCCTCCTGGTCCTGGCCCTGGCGCGGCTGTCCGCCGCCGCCGCCGCCGCACAGGCCGTTGAGCGGCATGACCTTTTCGAGCAGCAGGCAGCGCTGCGCGTCGAAGGAACCGAGCATGCCCGCGATACCGTCGCCGGCCTGGAAGGCGGGCACCTGGTAGCTGCCGAACGAGACCGTCTCGACCGGGGGCGCGTCGGCGCAGGCGGTGCCGAACGCCTTCACCCGCTGATATCTGACCTCCTCCAGGAAATGCTGGATCACGAACGGTTCGTCTTCCGGTATGACCGTGACCGTGCGCCCCCCGCTCGACGTCACCTTCACCTTGTCCGGACGGATGTTCCTCTGCTTCAGGACATGCAGCAGAAGGGCCACCTGTTCCGTCGTCCTGTCGTCATCGCCGAGCATGTCGGCGCATTGCTGACGGAAGGCGGCGTCGGCCACATCGCCCTCGTCCCGCACTTTTTCTTCTTCCTCCTGCTGCGCGTCGTCGACCTGCACGACGGGGCCGCCGTCCGGCAGTTGATTCTGTATCGGATCGACCGCGATGGGCGGCGGGACATAGACCGCGGCGAACGGGTCGCCCTGCGGGGTCCACACCGCCTCCTCGTCCGAATCGTCGTCTTCGTTGATCGTCCTCCGGCGCTTGTTCGGCTGCGAGTCGGATGCGCTCACCGGTTGCCGTCCCTGGCCAGGTTTTCCAGCGTCCCGAGCTGGGCCTGCAGCCGCGCGACCACCTCGGTCGCGCGCAGGGTGTTGCGGTCGATCGTGCTCAGCATCGGGCTTCCTGCCACGAAGGCGCGGGCTTCGTTGATGGCCTGCACGAGCTGCTCGGCCCTGGCGTCGGCGGCCAATGCGCTGTCGATGATGGCGGCGAAGCGGTCGAGTTCCGCCTCCAGCACCGGCCACCGCTCGCGCCGCACGACCGTGACGATACGCGGGTCCCGACTGGTCTTTTGCATCTCGGCAATGATCGCTTCGCTGAGCGCCGCTGCCTCCCGCTTGCTGGTCGCGACCGCCTCGGCCCATTCGGATCCGAAGGCCGCCAATGGCGCGCCGGCCGATCCGCCCGACCGACCGGCCCAGCGATAGCCGAGCACCCGGGTAACCCAAGCATCGCGCGTTCCACGCTCATCCGGCATCGGCATTCCGCATGCTCGTTGCGTTCGACAACGCCGGTCGGCGCCCCCGTGTGATCGAAGCGTAAAGCGCGCGGGCGCGGGTTGGCAAGCGCCGCGCCCCGCCCCCGACAGGCGCCCGGAAGCCGGCGCGCCGGGACGGCCCTGCCCCCTACCCGAACCGCTTGCGCAACCGCGGCAGTACCCTCGGCCCCGTACAGCTTCAGGAACCGCGCCTGGTCCGGCCCCGGCGCATGGAACACGAGGTGGTTGAACCCCAGTTCCACATAGGGCCGGATCTTCTCCACATGCTCGTTCGGATCGGAGGAGACGATCCACCGGCTGGCGGCGCGTTCCACCGGCAGCGCGGCGGACAGGCGTTCCATCTCCATCGGATTGTGCACCGAGGTCTTCTCCTCCGGCGACAACGCGAGCGCCGCCCAGTGCCGCGTGTCCTCCATCGCCCGCGCGTGGTCGGTATCGAACGAGACCTTCATCTCGATCATCCGGTCATAGCCTGACCCGTCGCGCCCCGAGGCAGCCAGCCCTTCGGCGACATTGGGCAGCAACGTGTCGGTGTAGAGCGTGGTGCCCTTGCCGCTGGTGCAGATGAACCCGTCGCCCTGCCGACCGGCGTATTTCGCCACCAGCGCGCCGGCGGCGGCGACGTAGATCGGCACCGGGGCCGCCGGGCGGTCGTAGATGGTGGCGTCACGGGTGCGGTAGTACTGGCCCTCGAAGCTCAAGTGTTCCTCGCTCCAGAGGCGGCGGATCAGGGTCACCGCCTCGCGCAGCCGGGCGAAGCGCTCCTTGAACTCGGGCCAGTCCATGCCGGTGGCCGGCACCTCGTTCAACGATTCGCCGGTGCCGATGCCCAGGATCACCCGGCCGGGGAACATCGCCCCCAGGGTGCCGAAGGCCTGCGCCACCACGGACGGGTGGTAGCGGAACGTGGGCGTCAGCACCGAAGTGCCCATGACGATCCGCTGCGTCCGCGCCCCCAGCGCGCCGAGCCACACCAGCGCGGACGGCGCATGCCCGTCGGTGTGCTTCCAGGGCTGGAAATGGTCGCTGACGAACACCGAGTCGAACCCCACTTCCTCGGCGAGGGTCGAGAAATCGAGCAGCGGGCCGGGGGCGAATTGCTCGGCCGAGGCCTTGTATCCGAGCTTGAGCACGGGATGGGCTCCGATCCTGGGAAAGAGATGGCCGCAAAGCCCCTTCGCCCTGCGGGGCAGGGAGAGGGAGAAGGGGCCGGGACTGCATACTGCAATAGGAGGGGGCGAACCCGCGTTCAACCCGGGTTGACTTTGCCCCCGCCCCTCAGCATGTTCCGCGCCCTTGGCGACGGAGTGGGGCTGTAGCTCAGCTGGGAGAGCGCCTCGTTCGCAATGAGGAGGTCAGGGGTTCGATCCCCCTCAGCTCCACCACTCCCCCCTTCGCCGATCCCTGCCCCGGTGGCCGCCGGCGTGCCCCTCACGCCGCAGCCGCCGTCTCCGCCGGGTACAGCAGCCCCAGGATCCGCACCAGCGTCGCGCGCAACTCGGTGCGCTTCACCACCATGTCGATGATCCCGTGCGCTGCCAGGTATTCGGCGCGCTGGAACCCCTCGGGCAGCTTTTCGTGCACCGTCTGCTCGATCACCCGGGCGCCGGCGAAACCGATCAGCGCGCCCGGCTCGGCGATCTGCACGTCGCCCAGCATGGCGAAGCTCGCGGTCACGCCGCCGGTGGTGGGGTCGGTCAGCACGGTCAGGAACGGCAGCCCGGCCTGCTTGACCATCCTCGTCGCCAGCACCGTCTTCGGCATCTGCATCAGGCTGAGCGCGCCCTCCTGCATGCGTGCCCCGCCCGAGGCGGTGAACACGATCAGCGGCGCCTCCTGCAACACCGCGAGCTTCGCGCTGGCGACGATCCCCTCCCCCACCGCAGCACCCATGGAGCCGCCCATGAAGGCGAACTCCATCGCCGCGACCACCGCCCGGCGCCCGCCGATCGTGCCGTGCGCAACCGCGACGGCGTCGTCCAGATGGGTCTTCTCGCGCGCCTCCTTCAGCCGGTCGGCGTAGCGCTTCTGGTCACGGAAACGCAACGGATCGGCCGCCACCTTCGGCAATTCGATCCGGGTGAAACTGTCCGGGTCGAAGGTCCAGCCCAATCGCTCGACCGCGCCGGCGCGCATGTGGTGGCCGCAATGCGTGCAGACCTTCAGGTTTGCCGCCAGGTCGGTGGCGAAGATCATCTGCTGGCAGGAAGGGCATTGATGCCAGAGATTGTCCGGCACCTCGCGCCGGGCGAACAAGGTGCGGATCTTCGGGCGCACGAATTCGGTGAGCCAGCTCATCGCCGTTGGTCCCTCGGTACGGTCAGGTGGGTCGTCCCGTCCCGCGCGCGGGGGCTGACAGCGCCTCCGCGGTCGGCAGGCGGTAGTAGGCGCTGGCGAAGGCGCCGATGCCGTGCGGCTGCAACCCGCGGTGTTCCGGATGAAAACGGAACCAGAACGGCGCGGTCGTCGACGGGCAGTAGTGGGTCACGCAGGACAGGCGGCTCGTCTCGGGCGCCAGGCGGCGCGGATGGCTGCGGTGCACGAGGTCGGCGGTCCAGAAGAACACGTCGCCCTTTTTCGCGAGCAGGGTGCGGTAGGCGAAGCCCTGGGCGCGGCACGCGGCGTCCAGTGCCGCGGCATAGGCGGCGCCGTCGTCGCCGGCACCGAAACGGCGCGAGCCGTCGGCGAACACATGCGGGGCCAGGGTGTGGCTGCGGTCGTACCAGCCGAGCTCCCCGCTGCCCTCGGTCACGTCTTCCAGCGCGATCCAGGTCGCGGTGAGCAGCATCGGCTCCTCGACCGCGACGAACGCGGTGTCCTGGTGCACCTGGTGGCCGTTGCTGCGCTGGAACAGCAACTGCTGGAAGGCGATCGGACGGGCCTGGAACACCAGCGCGAGGAAGCGCGCGATGCGCGGATGCAGGGCCACATCCCGCGCGGCGGCGGAGTTGACGTAGAGGTCGAACAGGCTCTCGAACGCATCCGGCGCGGTGCCGGACAGTTTCAGGACCCGAGGTATCATTGCGATGATCGGTGGTGACGAACATGCCCGGATGGCGATGGTGGCCACGCACGTCGGCAACCAGCCGGTCGATCAGCGCCGGTTCGATGGCGCCGGGCCACAGCACCCAGCCGTGCGCGATCAGATGCGCGAGATCGGCCGCGGCCGCGGCCGGCACCAGCCCCTCGGCGAGCCGCCGGCGCAACTGCGCCGGAGCGTCCGGCGCGTCGGTCCAGAGCGTGACCGGCGCCGCGGTCACCCGCCCGTCCGTGCCGCGCGCACCGCGGCGGCGAGGCCGCGCACCTGGTCCAGCACCCGGTTCACGCAGCCCGACGTCGCATGGCCCTGCGCGTCCAGCCCGGCAGCGAGCGTGTCGATCAGCGCCGAGGCCACCACCGCGGCATCCGCCACCCGCGCCACCGTCGCCGCCTGCGCCGGCGAGCGCACCCCGAACCCCACCGCGATCGGCAGGTCGGTGAAGCGGCGGATGCGGGGGATGGCTTGCGCCAGGTGCTCGGCGGTCGCGGTGCGGGTGCCGGTGATGCCGGTGATGCTGACGTAGTAGACGAAGCCGGAACTGCCGGCGAGCACCTTGGGCAGGCGTGCGTCGTCGGTGGTGGGTGCGATCAGGCGGATGATGTCGAGACCCTGCGCCGCGGCGTGCGGGGCCAGGATCTCGGCTTCCTCCGGCGGCAGGTCGACCACGATCAGGCCGTCGACGCCGGCCGCCGCGGCGTCGACGCAGAAACGCTCCGGACCGTACGACAGGATCGGGTTGAGGTAGCCCATCAGCACGATCGGCGTGGTCGGATCCTCGCGCCGGAAATCGCGCACCATCGCGAGGATGCGCGCGGTCTTCGACCCGGCCTTGAGCGCGCGCCGGCCGGCGGCTTGGATGGTGGGGCCGTCCGCCATCGGGTCGGTGAACGGCATGCCGATCTCGATCAGGTCGGCGCCGGCGCCGGGCAGGGCGCGCAGCAGCGCCATCGAGGCGGCAGGGTCGGGATCGTAGGCCTCCAGGAACGGGATCAGCGCGCCGCGACCTTCCCGCGCCAGCGCGGCGAAACGGGCCTTGATGCGGCTCACAGGCGCACCCCCAGGTGCTCGGCGACGGTGAAGATGTCCTTGTCGCCGCGCCCGCACAGGTTCATCAGGATGATCCGGTCCTTGTCCAGCGTCGGCGCGATCTTCGCCACATGCGCGAGCGCATGCGCCGGTTCCAGCGCCGGGATGATGCCTTCGGTCTGCGTGCACAGGGTAAAGGCGGCGAGCGCCTCCCGGTCCGTAGCCGAAACGTATTCCACCCGGCCGATATCGTGCAGCCAGGAATGCTCCGGCCCGATGCCGGGGTAGTCGAGGCCGGCGCTGATCGAATGCGCCTCGATGATCTGGCCGTCGTCGTCCTGCAGCAGATAGGTGCGGTTGCCATGCAGCACCCCGGGCCGGCCGCCGATCAGGCTCGCCGCGTGCTCCCCGGTCTCGATCCCCTTGCCGCCCGCTTCCACCCCGATCAGGCGGACCGACGGGTCGTCGAGGAACGGGTGGAACAGGCCCATCGCATTCGAGCCGCCGCCAATGCACGCCACGGCGATGTCGGGCAGCCGGCCCTCGGCTTCCTGCATCTGCGCGCGGGCCTCGGTGCCGATCACCGACTGGAAGTCGCGCACCATGGCGGGATAGGGATGTGGGCCGGCGACGGTGCCGATCAGGTAGTAGGTGTCCTCCACATGCGCGACCCAGTCGCGCATCGCCTCGTTCATCGCGTCCTTCAACGTGCCGGCGCCGGAGGTGACGGGCTTCACCTCCGCGCCAAGAAGTTTCATCCGGAACACGTTGGGCTTCTGGCGTTCGACGTCGGTCGCGCCCATGTAGACGGTGCAGGGCAGGCCGAACAGCGCGCACATGGTGGCGGTGGCGACGCCGTGCTGGCCGGCGCCGGTCTCGGCGATGATGCGGGTCTTGCCCATGCGGCGGGCCAGCAGGATCTGGCCCATGCAGTTGTTGGCCTTGTGGCTGCCGGTATGGTTCAGCTCGTCGCGCTTGAAATAGACCTTGGCGCCGCCGAGGCGGCGGGTCAGGCGCTCGGCGAACCAGAGCGGGCTGGGACGGCCGATGTAGTCCTTCAGGTAGCGGTCGAGCTCGAGCTGGAAGCCCGGATCGGCGCGCGCGGCCGTGTAGGCGGCCTCGACCTCCAGGATCAGCGGCATCAGCGTCTCGGCGACGAAGCGGCCGCCGAACTCGCCGAAGCGGCCGCGCGCGTCGGGGCCGCCGCGCAGGGTGTTGGCGCCCGTCAGGGTGTTGGCGCCCGTCTGGGCGGGCGGTGGGCTAAGGGTCACGGGGTCGCTCTCCGGTTCGCCGCCTGAGTAGCGCAGGCGGGCGGCGGGGTCACGCCCGGCGGCGGGAAGGCGGGCAATTTTCCTTTTATCAGCCAGGGCGCGCATGACCCGGGCATGCGGCAGGAAGCGGATTTCACCACGGAGGCACGGAGGCACGGAGAAGAAGCCGGGTTCGGCGGCATCGGCGGCGTACGTCGGCCTTCTCCGTGCCTCCGTGTCTCCGTGGTGGAATCTGCTTTTGCGTTCCACCCGCCTCTTCGCCGGCAAAATGAGAACTGGCCGGAGGCACGAGGCGGGGAGGCGACACCTGTTCACAGGCGCGTGCGCTGCGCCCCGCCGCCCGTGCGCCTGGCGGGACCCAGCCCTACCTGAGACGGACCGCCGCTGCCCGTTCCCCTTCCCCAGGTCGGCCATGCACCCTGCGATGCCACGCCGCGATATGGCGCAATGACGACGCGTCCTGCGGCATGCAGGTCCGGATCGCATTCCGGCGCGCTGAAGAGCGCGCCACGTGACGTATCACCGATCGGTATGCACCGTGCGTTCGACCCGCGCGTGCGCTGTACCCTCGGCGTCCGAATGCACCGCACACTCTTCCGTGTGCAATGCACAACGCATTCCCCGTGTGCAGCGCACAATGCATCCCCGTGTGCAGCGCACAATGCATCCCCGTGTGCAGCGCACAACGCATTTCGCACACCGGAACACCGATCGTGTGCGCTGCACAATGAAGATTGCGAGCGCATGGGCGACGAAACCCCGTGCGCGTTTTGCGCTATGGCGAACCTATCCATGACAAGCATCGAAGGAGCCGACCCCCAGTGACACCGGAGCTCGACCCCACCACCGCCGCCGCGCTCGCCGGCACCGGCGTGCGCGCCGGCCGCGCCGTGCACGCCAATCTTTCCGCCCCTGCGCTGGTCGCCCACAGCCTGCGCCTGCACGAGGGACGGCTGTCCGCCGACGGCGCACTGATGGTAACGACCGGGGTCCACACCGGGCGCTCGGTCGCCGACAAATTCGTGGTCGACGAACCCGGCGTGCGCGAACACATCTGGTGGGGCAAGATCAACCAGCCGCTCCCGCCCGAACGCTTCGCCACCTTGCAGGCCCGCGTGCAGGCCTACCTGCAAGGCCAGGAACTGTTCGTCCAGGACCTGTACGCGGGCGCCGATCCGACGCACCGGGTGCGCGTGCGGCTTGTCAGCACCGGCGCCTGGCAGGCGCTGTTCGCGCGCAACGTGTTCATCCGCCCCGAACCGCAGGAACTCACCGGGTTCGAACCCGACTACGTCATCCTGCACGCGCCGCATTTCCAGGCCGATCCCGCGATCGACGGCGTGCGCAGCGGCACCGCCATCGCGCTGTCCTTCGCGCAGAAGCGCATCGTCATCGCCGGCACCGAATACGCCGGCGAGATCAAGAAATCGATCTTCACAGTGATGAACTGGCTCGCGCCGGACCGCGGCGTGCTGCCCATGCATTGCAGCGCCAACGTCGGCGAAACCGGGGACGTCGCCCTGTTCTTCGGTCTGTCCGGCACCGGCAAGACCACCCTGTCGTCGGACCCCCACCGCAAGCTGATCGGCGACGACGAGCACGGCTGGAGCGAGGCCGGCGTCTTCAATTTCGAGGGCGGCTGCTACGCCAAGGTGATCAACCTCTCGGCCGAGGCCGAACCGGAAATCTGGGCCGCCACGCATCGTTTCGGCACGGTGCTGGAGAACGTGATCGCCGACGCGCACGGCAGGCTCGACCTCGCCGACAAATCGCTGACCGAGAACACCCGCTCCTGCTACCCGGTCGACTACATCCCGAACGTGGTGCGCGAAGGCCGTGGCGGCCAGCCGCGCAACCTCGTCATGCTGACCGCCGACGCCTTCGGCGTGCTGCCGCCGATCGCCCGACTGACACCGGCGCAGGCGATGTACCATTTCCTGTCGGGCTACACCGCCAAGGTAGCAGGCACCGAGAAAGGCCTGGGCGCGGAACCGGAGGCAACCTTCAGCACCTGCTTCGGCGCGCCCTTCCTGCCGCGCCCGCCGGAGGTCTACGGCCGGCTGCTGGAAGCGATGATCGAGCGGTACGGGGTGACCTGCTGGCTGGTCAATACCGGCTGGACCGGCGGCAAATACGGCACCGGCCGGCGCATGAGCATCCGCCATACCCGCTCCCTGCTGCACCACGCGCTCGACGGCTCCCTGGCGCGCGGAAGCTTCCGCACCGATCCGTTCTTCGGCCTCGCGGTGCCGGAGGCGGCGCCGGGACTCCCGGCCTCCGTGCTCGACCCGCGCCAGGCCTGGGCGGACAAGGCCGCCTACGACCGCACGGCGCAGGACCTGCTGGCACGGTTCGAAGCCAACTTCGCCCAGTTCGGCGAAAGCGTCGGCGAAGCCGTCAAAGCCGCCGCCCTCCGCGCCGCCGCGTAGATCCCCGGAAGAAGCATAAGGTCAGGGGAGCGCTGGCCCCCCTGGCCCCCCCATCGCCCGCCCAGCCGCGATACCCCCAGCCGCACAGAACCAACGGAAGGGCGATTATGCACTTCGCAAACACGCACTCAAGTTTAGGAATGTTTTCTTAGTTCTGCCTCTGGGCCGCGCACGGCGGCGGCGCGCCGGATATCGGTCCGGAATTTGTCAGGGTTATTGCCCTGGGCATTTGCGTACAGCTCATGTTGAGCAGCTGGCGCTTTCTTCGCTGTCTCAAGGTCCGCCCGCACGTCATCGATTATCCGGGGCGGCTTGGCGCGCTCCGCCTCCACGTCCATCGCTCGGCGCTCTTCGGGGGTGACAGCAAAGCCTTGGGCCCCTGCCGCGCGATCCGCCCTATCTTTTCCTTGAACGCCGCCTCGTCCTCGTCGCAGCCAAGGGCGCAAGCCGTGTCGATGAATCTCCGCCGTTGAGATTCGGCTCCGCTTGGCGTTTCTCCTTGAAGCGCGCCTTTCGATTGCATCCTGCGCCAAACCTCCTATGGTGGTGCCCTGCCCCGCTCCCCAATTCGCTAGGTAAGGAGGCCTCGATGACGTACCAGTTGCCGGACGGGCTCCAAGCCCGCATTCTCGCGCTCATGGAAGAAGTGTACCGGGCTGGCTTTCATGATGGAAGCGCGCAGACGCGCGCCGCGATCATGCGAGCGGTATCGCTGCCGGAAGATGTGGCAACCAAAACGCCGGTTCAAGGTGACCGTCTTCCACGCCCGCAGGCAGACCGGGCGGCGAGGGGCGCCGGCCGAGCCGCTGTCCGAGCCATGCTGAGCAAGCGCCCGGGTCTGACTCTCCAAGAGATGGAAAACATCTTGCCGTCTGTCGATCCGGCGCTCTCTCCCCGTACTCTCGGCGGCGAACTGCACCGGCAGAAGGGCCGGCTTTACGAGCAGCAGGGGTCCCGCTGGTTCCTGAAGCACGCCGATTTGGCGGCCGGAACCGGCGGCACGGCGGGCGCGGCAGCGCCCGCCGCCGAAACCGGAGACAAGGAGGGATACGATGCCGCCGCCTAATATGTAGCCGGTACCGCCGCGACAGCTCTGATTTGCGGTACTGGAAGGCCCGAGGGTCAGGCCAGGACGGAAGGCGTTCCCGCGCCTTCCGTCCTGGTGGGCAAGCCCACTAACCCACCTTCTCATGCGGCAGTGGCGAAATTGGTAGACGCACCGGGTTTGGGTCCCGGTGGGAGCGCCCCTAAGCAAGGCCCCCGTGTCGGTTCAACTCCGGCCTGCCGCAGAGAAACGCGTACAACCCGTTGATTCCGGCTGTCAATGGCGTTTACGGCGTACCCAAGGAGATTTTCAAGACGTCACAGGCTCCTTGTATGTCAGCCTTTTCCCGATGGCGCCCTGTAATGCCTTAATGGCACGATCGCTATCGCTATATCCAACTCGCATCCGGATTACTGTACCGGAAATCGAACTCCGCGACATAGCGATGCAGATGTTTTTCACTGCAATGCTGATAGATGTCTTTCATCCCGCGCTTAAACACCGAATAGAATCCTTCGACGGTGTTTGTATGCGCTTCTCCGCGAACATATTCGCCAAGAGGGCGTGCTACGAAGTCATGTTCGGTGAAATGGCGTCCAAGTGGGCGATACTGCCGAGCTTCGTCGGTGATGATGCGAGTTTCCGGCGCGACGTGTTCCTTAATAATCGGAAGAAGGTCCTTCGCACTGGTTCCGCCAACATGGGAAGAACGAGCATCGCCCCCACGTTGTACGAGAGGTAGAACCGCGTGCTTATGCGAATAGCCCTGGCGAACCGGCATACTCTCTTTCTTGTCGATAAAGGTCTCGTCAATCTCCACGGTTTCACCAGCGCCGCCCATTGGCGGCAATTTCCCCGCTTTCATCGCCTCTCGAATGCGATGAGTCATGAACCACGCCGTCTTATATTGTACATCCAGAGTCCGCATGAGCTGGTGAGAACTGATCCCCTTCTTGCTGGAGCACATCAGATAGACGGCCTGAAGCCACTTATGCAGCGGTACATGGCTGGACTTCGAACACGGTCCCGACCGTCACGGTGAACTGGCGCTTGCAGGGGCCGCAACGGCGCAGGCCCATCCGGCCGCCCTTAACCGGGATAATCCGGTCCAAGCCACCGCACCGTGGGCAGACGGGGCTATGCGGCCAGAGGGTTGCCTCTAGCTCGGCGTAGGCTGCGGTCTCATCGTGGGAAGTAGGGGGCGGACAGGACAGACATGGGTCGATCTCCGACCGCATTCCTATCCCGGCAAGCCGTGTTTGTTAGCTACATAATCGCCAACGGAAGGGTTCCAAGGGCCGTGCCCTTGGCGGGGGTCCAGGGGGCAGAGCCCCCTGGCCTTGCTTCCCCGGGTCTCCGCGCCTCAGCGCCCGCGCCACACCAGCGTGGCGGAGACGGCGTAGTTCCAGACGACCCCGACTGCGGCGCCGGCCAGGCCGGACAGGGTCCAGCCGAGGCGGTCGGCGAACAGGCTGCGGGCGATGCCGATGTTGGCGACGGCGCCGACGCTGCACACGGCGAGGAACAGCAGCAGGCCGCGCCAGAGTGCGGGACCGCGCAGGCGCTGGTCGCGGTAGGTGACGGCGTTGTTGAGCGCGAAATTGGCGATCATGGCGATCAGGGTTGCTGCCGTTTGTGCGGTGGCGAACCCCATGCCCAGGGCGCGGCCTGCGAACAGGGCGGCGACGTTCACGCCGACGCCGATGGCGCCGACGAGGGCGAAGGAGATGAAGCGCAGCGGCAGCATCCCGCCCAGCATCTTGTCGAGCAGCAGGCCGGCGAACTGCATCAGCACGAGGACGTCGAGTTTGCTTTCCCCGGCCTCACGGGCGTGGAAGTGCACCGGGACTTCGGCCACGCGCAGGGGGGCGGGGGCGGAGAGCAGCAGGTCGAGCAGGATCTTGAACCCTTGGCCCGTGAGCTTCGGCGCCAGGCGCTCGAACAGCGGGCGGGGCAGCATGAAGAACCCGCTCATCGGGTCCGTCAGTTTCACCGGCAGGGTGATCTGGGCGAGGCGGATGCCGGTATCCGAGAGGCGGTGACGCCAGGAGCCGGCGAGACCCTCGTTGCTGCCGCCGGCGACGTGGCGGCTGCCGACGGCGAGGTCCGCGCCGCCCTCGCGCAGGACGGCGAGCATGTCCGGCAGGCGGGTTTCGTCGTGCTGCAGGTCGCCGTCGATCACTGCGACGTAATCGGCCGAGGACGACAGGGCGCCCTCGATCACCGCCGAGGCCAGGCCGCGGCGGCCGATGCGGCGGATGGCACGGATGCGCGGATCGTGGCGGGCGATGGCACGGACGGCCTCGGCGGTGCCGTCGGGGCTGTCGTCGTCGACATAGACCGCTTCCCAGGCGATGCCGGCGAGCGCGGTTTCCAGCCGCGCGACCATCGGGGCGACGTTGGCGCGCTCGTTGTAGCAGGGGATGACGACGGTGAGTTCCGGCGCCCGTGCGGGCGCCGGTTCGGGCCCGGGCTCGGGGCCGCGCAGGGGGACGACGCTCATCGGCGTGACCCTCCCCCTTTGCGGGGTGGAGCAATGGGTCTGACCATCCTGCCCTATCCCAGGGCTTCGGCGAGCAGCGCCAGCGCGCGGGCGGCGAAGATGCGCATGTTCGCCTCCCGGTCCGCGCTGCCGGTTTCCAGGGTAAGCGCGTGCGCGGTGGGGCCGGCGAGCGCGAGGCAAGTGTGGCCGGCGGCGTCGCCGTAACGGTTGCCGGTGGGGCCGGTGGCGCCCGTCTCGCCCAGGCCCCAGGTGGCGCCGCAGCGGGTGCGCACGGTGGCAGCCAGCAGGGCGGCGTAGGGTTCGGTGGAGGCGCGCATTCCGCCCGGCAGCGGATCGGGGATCTCCAGGAACGCCGCACGGGCGAACCGCGTGTAGATCACGCTGCCGCCGAGGAAATACGCGCTCGCCCCCGGCACCGCGAGCAGGGCGGCGGAAATCAGCCCGCCGGTGGAGGATTCCGCGATCGCGATCGTCTCCCCGCGGGCTTTCAGGCGGGCACCGATGCGCCCCGCCGCCGGCAACAACTCCTGCATGGCCCGGTCCCTTCCCTGTGCCTGTCCGCGCTCAGCCGCGGGCGCCGAAGATCGCCGAGCCGACCCGCACCCAGGTCGCGCCGCAGGCGATCGCGATCTCGAAATCCGCCGACATGCCCATCGACAGCACCGGCAGATCATGCGCCCGCGCACAGGCGGCGAGCCAGGTGAAATGCGGGCGCGGGTCCTGGCCCTGCGGCGGGACGCACATCAGGCCGCGGAGCCGGGCGCCGAAGCGGGCCGTGCAGGCATCGATGAAGCGGTCGGCGTCGGCGCGGGGGATGCCGGATTTCTGCGGCTCGGCGCCGGTATTGACCTCGATCAGCAGCTCCGGGCGGCGGGATTCCTTGTCCATGGCCGCTTCCAGCGCATCGGCGAGGCGCGGGCGGTCCAGGGTCTCGATGACGTCGGCGAGCCGCACCGCCTCGCGCGCCTTGTTGGTCTGCAGGCCGCCGATGAGGTGCAGGCGCAGGTCCGGATGGGCGGCGCGCAGGGGGGGGAATTTCTCCGCCGCTTCCTGCACCCGGTTTTCCCCGAACACCGTCTGCCCGGCGGCCAGCGCGGCGGCCACGGCGGCGGCAGGCTTGGTCTTGGACACGGCGACCAGGGTGACGGCGTCGGCCGGCCGGCCGGCGGCGGTCGCGGCGGCGGCGATGCGTGCACGCACGTCGCGCAGGCGGCCGGCGATCGCGGCGGCTTCGGGGTCGGTCATGGCGCGCAGGCTTATCGGGCCGGGAGCCGGCGTCAAGCGTCCAGCGCGGCGGCGACGGCGGCGATGACGCTCTCCCAGTCGCCGGCGTGGGGCTGGCGGAACTGGCGCAGGGTCGGGTACCAGGGACTGTCGACGCGGTCCCGCCCCCAGCGCCAGTCGGTGTCGAAGCGGTTGAGCAGCCATACCGGCCGGCCCAGCGCGCCGGCCAGGTGCACCACCGCCGTATCAACCCCGATCACCAGGTCGAGCGCCGCGACCAGCGCGGCGGTGTCGGCGAAGTCGGCCAGCTCGGCGCTGGGATCGAACAGCCGGGGGACGGGCGGCCCGTCGTGGTTCGGCGGTGACGATACGTCGGGCGCCGCCCCGTCCGCCCGTCCGCCGTCGGCCGGCCCTTCGGTGAACGGCCACAGCGTGGGGGCCGGTTTCTGCAATGATATCCAGGAAATCCCCGGCACCGCGGCCAGCGGCGCCAGCAGGGCCGGCGGGACGGAACGGCGGCGGTCCATGCGGAACCGCTCCGGATTGCCGGCCCAGACGAGGCCCACCCGCCGGCCCGGCAGTCCGGCCAACCGCGCCCGCCAGGCGGCCACCGCGGCGGGATCGGGCGCGAGGTAGGGCGGCACCACCGCGCGGTCGGCTGTGGCGGCGATCGGCAGCCGTCCGGGCAGGCTCATCATGGCGCAGCGCAGGTCGAAGCGCGGCAGCGGGGCGCCGAGCGGGACCACCTGTGCGACGCCGGGCAGCTGCTCCAGCAGGCGAACCAGGGGGGCGTGGACCTCCAGGATCACCCGCCCGTCGCGCGGCAGCAGCGGGACGAAGCGGGCGAACTGCAGCATGTCGCCGATGCCCTGCTCGGCGTGCACCAGCAGGGTGCGGCCGGCGAGCGGCTCGCCCTGCCATTCCGCTCCGGACAGGTGGCGGTCGGTGGCCGGTTCGGCGCGGAAGCGCCAGTCCCATTCCGGCCAGGCCTCGGCGGTGCGGCCGGCGAGCAGCAGCAGGATGCCGAGGTTGAAATGGGTCAGGACGTCGCCCGGGGCGCGGACGAGCACGGCGCGGTAGCGGGCCTCGGCCTCGTCCAGGCGGCCGAGGTCCTTGAGCACGCTCGCCAGGTTGTTCTCCGCCACCGGATCGCCGGGGGCGCGGCGCGCGGCCTCGGCGAGCGCATCGGCGGCGTCTTCCAGCCGGGCCATGTCGTGCAGGGCGAGGCCGAGGGCGGTGTGGAGATCGGGCAGGCGCGGGTTGCGGCGCAGCGCTTCCCGGTAGGCGGCCACGGCTTCGGGCGCGCGGGCCTGATCGGACAGCGCGTGGCCGAGGGTGGCCCAGGCTTCGGCGGCGGCGGGCTGGTGACGAAGCGCATCGCGGCAGGCGGCCTCGGCCTCGGCGGCGCGGCCGAGGGCGAGCAGGGCGTTGGCCCGGTTGGCGTGGTAGAGCGCGCTGCGGGAGGAGCGCTCGATGGCCGCTCCGAAATACGCCAGCGCGTCGGCGGGACGGCCGGTCTGCAACGCGAGCACGCCGAGCATATGCATGCTGTCGGCGTGGCCGGGGGCGGCATCGAGAATGCGGCGGCAGCCCTGCGCGGCCTCGGCCAGGCGGCCGGCGGCCTGCAGCCGGACGACGCTCTGGTAGGCCGTGTCCAGGGCCTGCGATCGCTTGCTCATGATGGGCGAGGAGCTAGCAGGAAAGCCGCCTCGGGGACAGGAGGCCGGACGCGAAGGATACAGCGTGCCGCTGCCGAGGGTACCCCTTCGCGTTGACCGCTCGTCGACGCCTCGCCCCCGGCAGATCAGCGGGTGACGGTGACGTGGACCGGGATGTCCCAGGGCTCGGGGCCGGCCATGTAGACGGTGAAGCGGTCCGTCCCCGCGAATCCAGGCGCGGGCCGGTAGGCGATCCGCATGCTGCGTCCGACCGAGCCCACCTCGGCCTCCCCATGCGCCGGCGGACGGCTGACGCGCAGCGGCGCGATGACCGGGATTTCGCCGCGGACCGCGAAGTCGAAGTGGATCATGCACCAGCCGCCGTCGTTGCCCATCGCGATCTGCGCATCCGGCGGCATGTAGGCGTCGCCGCCGACACCGGCCCCGGTCGGGAAGCGACCGAATGTCGGCAGGCTGGCCGAACACGCCCGCGCCGGATGCAGCGCCGTGAGCACGGCGGCGTTCTGGTTCGGGGGGACAAAGGCGCAGGCGGACAGAGCAAGGGACGCGGCGCCCAGCATGGCCCAACGCAGCACGGAGCGGGACATCGGCGGCCTCCTGTCGTTGCCGGTCAGACAGCTCAATTGGGCGCGGGTACAGGCGGCACAAGGCCGGCGGCACGCCGGGCCGGCATGGCTGCCCGCCGTTTGTCTGGCGGTTCGTTGCGCTGTCGATGATATCCCGGCGGCGCCGGCAGGGCGGTGGTCGCGTATGCCCGATCGCGCGCATCATGGGCGGGCGGTACGCAAGGGGAAGCGGAGGATGGACGGCGGACTTCAGGCCTGGGCGCGGGCAACCACCGCTCGGAGCGGGCGGTGGCTGCCGGCGCTGTGGCTGTTCACCGATGCCGCCCGCCTCGCCGATCCGCGCGGCGCCGTGGCGCGGCTGCCGCGTGGAGGCGCCGGGGTGGTACTGCGCCACGACGCCGATCCCGGGCGCGCGATGCTGGGGCGCAACCTGGCACGGCTGTGCCGGGCACGGCGGCTCGCCCTGGTGGTGGCGGGGGATACGCGGCTGGCGGCGGCGCTCGGCGCGGGGGTGCATCTGCGCGGCGGGCGCTGGCCGGACGTGCGGCGGGTGCGGCGCGGACTGGTGACGAGCTCGGCGCATGGCGCAGCGGAGCTGCGGCGGGCGAGACGGGCCGGGGCGGCGCTCGTGTTCCTGTCGCCGGCATTCCCGACAGCGAGCCACCCCGGCGCGCCGGCCCTGGGCCCGGTGCGCTGGGCGGCGCTGGCGCGGCGCGCGCCGCTGGTGGCGGTGGCCGCGCTGGGCGGCGTGACGGGGATGAGCGTGCGGCGGCTGCCGCGGCACGCGTGCCGCGCGGTGGGAGCGATCGGGGCGCTGGGCTGAGAGGCGCTATGCCGCCGCCGGGTCGGGATAGCGCCATGGCCGCGCGGGCTGCGCCGCACCCGCATCCAGCGTCCATTGCGGCAGCGCAAGACCCTCGGTCACATCCGTGAACACCATGCGCATGCGGGAACCGATGCCGATGCGCGCCACGTCCTCGGGTGGGGCCAGATGGCCGTCCGGCGTGACCAGGTTGCCGACCACGCGCAGCGCTTCGTGCGGCGTGGGCTGCCCGTTCTGGGTGTCGAGATCGACCAGC
Source organism: uncultured Pseudomonadota bacterium (assembly GCA_963832525.1). GTDB lineage: Bacteria > Pseudomonadota > Alphaproteobacteria > Acetobacterales > Acetobacteraceae > JAJZVS01. The sequence goes on along the minus strand of CAWHUC010000004.1, from coordinate 900,568 downwards.
AGCACCAGGTAGGGCGTGAAGGGCTTGAACTGCGGCTGGATCGCGTGGTGCACCTCGGTATAGGAATGCACCGATCCGCGCCCCTCCACCGGGGTCCAGTGCGCACGCGGACTGGCGCACCAGGGGCAGGCGGTGGTAGGCGGGTAGCGCAGCAACGCGCAGTCATCGCAGCGTTGCAGGTGGAAGCCGTGCGCCGCGCAGTGGCGGAAATATTCCAGGTTCTCGTGGTCGACGTCGTCGATCTGCAACGACATCCCGAGATACTCGGCCTTGATCGCCATGATCGCTGTTCCCTCAGCCGCGCCGCATGACCATCGCCGAGCCGGTGCCGGGCATCGCCCAGCCCAGGTTGGCGCTCACTTCCGCATCGCGCACCTGGCGGCAGCCGCCCTCCCGGTAGTCGTGGGTGTGCCGGCGCCGGCCGTCCGGTCCGATCGGGCAACTGTCGTCCACGTCGTGGCGCAACTGGCGCACGTTCTCGATCACCATGTTCATCCCGTGCGTGTAGCCCTCGCACAGATGCCCGCCGGAGGTGTTGTTCGGGCGCCGGCCGCCGAGACGGGTGATGCCGGAGGACACGTACTCCCCGCCCTCGCCCTTCTTGCAGAACCCGTAATCCTCCAGTTGCAGCAGGGTGGTGAAGGTGAACGCGTCGTAGGCGCCGGTGAGGTCGACGTCCTCCGGCCCCACCCCCGCGTTCGGCCAGAGGATGTCCTTCGCGTAGTGGCCGGCGACGGTGGAGATCGGCCCGTGCTGGTAGTGCATGTCGAGCCGCGGCTTGTTCACCCGTCCCGCCACCCCGCGGATCAGCGCCGGCGTGTGGCGCAGGTCGCGCGCACGGTCGGCGCCGGTGACGACGAGCGCGGTGGCGTTGTCGGTCTCCACGCAGCAATCGAGCAGGTGCAGCGGCTTGCAGATGAAGCGGCTGGCCAGCACGTCCTGCACGGTATAGCGCTTCCGGTACAGCGCTTTCGGGTTGTTCGATGCGTGCTCGGAATGCACGACCTTCACCATCGCCACTTGCTCGGGCGTGGTGCCGTAGTCGTACATGTGGCGCAGGAACGTCGGCGCGAACATCTGCCCCGCGCTCTGCCAGCCATAGGCGCGGGAATGCAGCATATCCCCCACGACCGGCGGGGCCGAGCGCGCGCCGGTGCCGCCGATACGCACCTGAGAATAGCCGTTCATGGACCGGAAGATCGCGACCGTGCGGCACATGCCGGCCTCGATCACGCCGATGGCGATCCCGATCAACGCCTCGGTCGAGGACCCGCCGCCGAAGACGTCCATGTAGAAATTCAGCCTTATGCCGAGATCGCCGGCGATGAACGGCGCAAACGTCGAAGTCGCCGCTCTGGTACGACAACATGCCGTCGACATCGGCCGGCTTCAGCCCCGCATCGGCGATCGCGTTGCGCACCGCCAGGGTGCCCATCGCGCGGGTGCTCAGGCCGGAGCCGCGCGCATACGGCGTCTCCCCCACGCCCACGATCGCATATTTGTCGCGCAGATATTTGGGGGTGGTGGCGTCGGTGTCGGCCGGTAACGGCATGGTCTCCTCCCGCGGGCGCTCCGCCGCGAGCCTAGCCGCTCCGGGCCCGGCGGGCTACCGCCGGGTAGCGGCACCGCGCGGACGCAACGGGGTCAGAGCCAGCCGAGGCCGCGCGCCAGCATGTTCAGGGCGACCAGCACGATCACCGGCACGAACACTTTCTTGAGCCACACGTTGGACATGCGGGTCAGGGTCATGGCGCCGACCGTGGCGCCCAGCAGGACGCCGAGGGCGACCGGTGCGGCGATGGCGGGATCGATGTCGCCGCGCTGGAAGAAGATGCCGGCCGAGGCGGCGGCCGTCACGCCGATCATGAAATTGCTGGTGGTGGTGGACACCTTCATCGGCAGGCGCATGGCCGTATCCATCGCCAGCACCTTGAATGTACCACTGCCGATGCCGAGCAGGCCGGAGATCAGGCCGGCCACATACATCATGCTGAAGCCCCAGCGGATGTGCGCGACATGATAGCTCACGTCCTGGTGCGTCCGCCGGTCGGGGTAGCTGCTGGGGAGGTGCAGCTTCTCGGCCCATTTGTGATTGGCCACCCCGGCCGGCAGTTCCTCGCCCATCCGCATGATGAGCGGTGCAGCCGAGATCAGCAGCACCACGCCGAACACGATGAACAGGATGGTGGGATCGAGCAGGGTGGAGAGCAGCGCGCCGCAGATCGCGCCGAGAGTGGTTGCAACCTCCAGGAACATGCCCACCCGCAGGTTGGTCATGCGGTCCTTCACATAGGCCGCCGCAGCGCCCGAGGAGGTCGCGATGACCGAAACGATCGACGCCCCGATCGCGGCCGTGAACGGGACGTGGAAGACGAGCGTCAGGATCGGCACGATGAACACGCCGCCGCCGAGGCCCACCAGCGCGCCGACGAAGCCGGCGAAGGCGGAGCTGAACAGCACGAAGAAGAAGAACGGCAGGGTGTCGCCTTCCACCACTGCCGGTTCCGGCCGGCCGAGCCAGGCGCCGATGCCGAAGATGCTGAACAGCAGGATCGCCAGCACCAGGCTGGTGATGATCACGTAGGTGCGATCCTCTTCCAGCGCGAAGGCGACGATCGAAACCGCGACCCGCAGCACCGGGGTGGCGAGCAGGATCAGCAGCCCCAGCACGACGATCGCCAGCGGGGCGCCGTGCAGCAGCCCGTCCACCACCGCCGGCAGGGTATCGGGAAAGGTCGGGTGCGGCAGTTGGCCGGCGAACCGCAGCGCGTAGAAATAGCCGATGCCGCCCAGGATCACGGCCACGCTGAGCAGCACGCCCCCGCGCAGCACGTTGCTGATGATCAGTTCGGTCTTTCGGACAACATTATCGTCGGGGCCGAGGGGAATGACTTTGCCGTTGAAGGTCTCGCTTGCCATGTCGCTTCGGTCCGTCCGGTCGTGACAGAATCCGGCCCTCTTGGCGGGCAGTGGTGGCTGCTCGCTCCAGGCCGGTCGCAGGGGAGGAAATCGTCCCTGGCGGTGACTGAAATATGGCGAATTCTGCCCGGTAGCATCGATTATCTGAAAATTCATAGCAGCCCGGCGTTCGTCGCATCAGTGCCGGCGCGAGCGGCCCGCACTCAGGTCTCGTCCTCCAGGAAGAACTGCTCCGCCTCCTCGTCGTAGCCGTAGAGTTCGGCGTAGCGGCCCCAGGCGATGATCGAGCGCAACGTGTCTTCCGCGTAATCCGGCGACATGTGATCCTCAAGCTCGTCGCGGAAGCGCACCGCCGAGGCGCGATGGTTCCAGCGCTCCTCCAGCACCTGCCTGATCGTGCCCACCAGGGGCACGTGCGTGCGCAGCGCCTCGGCGAACAGCGCCTTGCGGGTGTCGGTGTCGGCGGCGGCGAAGCGGCGGCCGGACTCGGTCAGGAGGATGTCGCCTTCCTCCAGCAGCGCGAAGCCGAGCATCTGCAGGGTCTCGCCGAGCGGGAACAGATCATCCAGTTCCATCTGCAACGCCGCGGCCAGCGCCGGCAGGTCGGCGCGGCCGTGGTACGGCGCGGCAGCGAGGGTTTCCAGCAGCCCCGCCATCAGGTTGGTGCCGACCCGGTGCAGCGGCAGCACCGCCGCCGGCGCCGCGGGGCCGGGTGCAGCCGGCGGCGGCGGCGCAGGGCGGCGGGTCATCAGCGCGTAGATATCCTCCACCAACTGGCGGAACGCCGGGTCCTGGCGATTGCGCGGATGCGGCAGGTTCACTGCCAGCTCGTGCTCCACCCGGCCTGGATTGACCGCGAAGACGAGGATGCGATCGCACATCAGCACCGCCTCCTCGATGTTGTGGGTGACCATCAGCACCGCCTTCACCGGCAGCTTCTTCTCGATCCAGAGATCGATCAGGTCGGTGCGCAAGGTCTCGGCGGTGAGGACATCGAGCGCGCTGAACGGCTCGTCCATCAGCAGCAGGTCGGGGTGCACCACGAGCGCGCGCGCCAGCCCGACGCGCTGGCGCATGCCGCCCGAGAGTTCCTTCGGATAGGCGCTCTCGAAGCCGCCGAGGCCGATGAGATCGATCGCCTCCTCCGCACGGCGGGCGCGCTCGGCGCGCGGGATACCGCGTGCCTCCAGGCCCAGTTCCACGTTCTCCTGCACGGTCAGCCAGGGGAACAGGGCGAAGCTCTGGAACACCATCGCCACGCCCTCGGGCGGGCCTTCGAGCGCGCGCCCGTGCCACAGCACCTCCCCGGCGGTCGGGCGCAGCAGCCCGGCGACGATGCGGAGCAGGGTCGACTTGCCGGAGCCGGAGCGGCCGAGCAGGGCCACCATCTCCCCTTCCCGCAAGGTCAGGGCGACGTTGTCGAGCACCAGCAGATCGGCACTCGCGTCCTTGTGGTACGCCTGACGGCAGCCGCGGACGGAAAGCAGCGGCGGTGGCGCGACGGTATCGGCCATACGACGTTTCCCTACCCGAACGTCAGCCGGCGACTGGCGTATCCGTACATCGGCCGCCACAGCCCCCGGTTGAACAGCACGACGAACCCCGACATCACCGCCACCCCAAGCACGACGTGCGCCATGTTGCCCTGCGTGGTGGCGTCGGCGATGTAGGCGCCGAGGCCCTGCGCGGTCAGGGTGGTATGCCCCCAGGTCGCCACCTCGGCGACGATCGCCGCGTTCCAGGCGCCGCCCGAGGCGGTGATGGCGCCGGTGATGTAATAAGGGAAAATCCCCGGCAGCATCACCCGCACCCACCACAGCCACCCGCGCAGGCCGAAACTGTCCGCTGCCTCCCGGAGGTCGCCCGGGAAGGCGCTGGCGCCGGCGATCACGTTGAACAGGATGTACCACTGCGTCCCCAGGATCATCAGCGGCGACAGCCAGATGTTCGGGCTCAGGTGATAATAGACGATGAACAGCACCACCGGCGGGAACAGCAGATTGGCCGGAAAAGCGGCGAGGAACTGCACCAGCGGCTGCACCCGCCGCGCCCACACCGGGCGCAGCCCGATCCAGACCCCGATCGGCACCCAGATCAGGCTTGCCAGCACGATCAGCACCAGCACCCGGATCAAGGTATAGACGCCGAGCAGCACGACGTGCGGCACCTCGGCCCAGGTCAGCGAACCCGCCAGGAAGCCCAGGATCCAGCGCAGGCCGAACGCCAGCACCACCGCCAGCACGCCCAACCACAGCGCATCGACCAGCCGGGACGGCGGCCGCACCGACTGCGCGGAGGACCGCACCGGCACCGCGAGGCGCAGGCCGGTGAGCGTGTTCGCCGCCGCGCCCACCACGTCCCCCAGGCGTCGCAGCACCTCGGTGCGCCGGAACAGGCGCAGCAGCCACGGGTCCTCGATCGCCGCCGCCGCAGTCGTCTCGAAGCGGAAGCGGTCGGACCAGGCGACCAGGGGGCGGAACAGAATCTGGTCGTAGAGCAGAATGACCACCAGCATCGCGACGATCGCCCAGCCGACCGCTGTGAGGTCCCGCCGCTCCAGCGCGAGCGCGACGTAGGAGCCGATGCCGGGAAGCTGCCAACTGCGGTTGCCGACCGTGATCGCCTCCGACGCCACGACGAAGAACCAGCCGCCCGACATCGACATCATGGTGTTCCACACGAGGCCGGGGACGGCGAAAGGCACTTCCAGCCGCCAGAATTTCTGCCAGCCGGTGAGGCGGAAGCTGCGCGCCGCCTCGTCCAGATCCGCCGGCAGGGTGCGCAGGGACTGGAACAGGCTGAAGGCCATGTTCCAGGCCTGGCTCGTGAAGATCGCGAACACCGCCGCCAGTTCCAGCCCCATCACCCGGCCGGGGAACAGGTTCATGAAGAACACGACGGTGAACGTCAGGAAGCCGAGGATCGGCACCGATTGCAGGATGTCGAGCAGCGGGATCAGCACGAGCGCCGCCCGCCGGCTTTTCGCCGCCGCGGTCGCGTAGGTGAAGGTGAACACCAGCGACGCCGCCAGAGCCGCGAACATGCGCAACGTCGTGCGCACCGCGTAGTACCGGCAGCCGCGCCGGATCGAGACTGACCGTCAGCGCCCGCGGCGCCGCGATCGGCAGGAACGTGCCGGCCGCCACATGCGCGATGCCGATCAGCGCGCCGAACACGACCACGATGGCCGCAAGATCCCACACGTTGGGCAGCCGCCTTGCGGCGATGAGGCCGGGTGCGACGGGGCGGGGCATCTTGAGTTAAGGACAGCAAGCAAGGCCAAGGGGCTTCGCCCCCTGGACCCCCACCAGGGGACAGTCGTCCCCTGGACCCCTCGGTGGGTTCGGGGCCGTTGGGGGGTGTCGCGGCGGGCGCGGGCCGGCGGGATGGCGTGGGCGGTGGGCGGGGACGGGACGCAAAAGCGCCCCGTCCCCGCCCACCGCCCACGCCATCCCGCCGGCCCGCGCCCGCCGCGACACCCCCCAACGGCCCCGAACCAAGTGAAGGGTTCCAAGGGCGATGCCCTTGGTGGGGGTCCAGGGGGCAAAGCCCCTTGGCCTTGCTTGCTTCCTCATCCCACGCCCCCCGTACTGCCGAACCCGCCCTCACCGCGCGAGGTGGCGTCCAGGGTGGTAACCTCGTGCCAGGTGGCGCGGACGACAGGCGCAAGAATGGCCTGGGCGATGCGGGTGCCACGGGTGACGGTGAATGCGGCGTCGCCGGCGTTCATGACGATAACCTGGATTTCGCCGCGGTAGTCTTCATCGATGGTGCCGGGACTGTTGGGCAGGATGATGCCGTGGCGTAGTGCGAGGCCGGAGCGGGGGCGGATCTGCAGCTCGTATCCCGGCGGCAGGGCGACGGCGAGGCCGGTCGGGATCAGCGCGCGGGCGCCGGGAGCGAGGGTCACCGGGTCGGTGACGGCGGCGAGCAGGTCCATCCCGGCCGCGCCGGCGGTGGCGTAGGCGGGCAGCGGCAGGTCGGCGCCGTGCGGCAGGCGGCGGACGGGGATCGGCACGGTCATGCGAGCGCGGCAGCGATACGGGCGGCCAGACGGTGGGCGACCTCGGCCTTGGGAAGGCGCGGCCAGTCCTCAATGCCGGTGGCGGTGACCAGGTGCACGGCGTTCTCCTCTCCGCCCATGATGCCGGTGGCGGGCGAGACGTCGTTGGCGACGATCCAGTCGCAGCCTTTGCGCAGGCGCTTGGCGGCGGCGTTTTCGGCAAGCGCGTCGGTTTCCGCGGCGAAACCGACGACGAGGCGGGGGCGATCGGGGCCGGGTGCGGAGAGCCGGGCGAGGATGTCGGGGTTGGGCACCAGATCGAGCGTGGGCGGCGGCGCGCCGGGGGATTTCTTGATCTTGCCCGCCGCCGCGCTGGCGACCCGCCAGTCCGCCACCGCGGCGGCACAGACGGCGATGTCGGCCGGCAGGGCCGCCAGGCAGGCGTCCAGCATCTGCTGCGCCGTTTCGACCCGGGCCACGGTGACGCCGACGGGGTCGGGAACGGTCACCGGGCCGCTGACCAGGGTGACGCGGGCGCCGAGGGCGGCAAGCGCCGCGGCGATCGCGTGGCCCTGCCTTCCGCTGCTGCGGTTGGCGATGTAGCGCACCGGGTCGATCGGCTCGTGCGTCGGTCCGCTGGTGACCAGCGCGTGGCGGCCGGTGAGCGGGCCGGGCGCGGGCGCCAGCAGGGCGGTGATGGCGGCCAGGATCGCGGGCGGCTCGGCGAGCCGGCCGGGACCGTATTCGTTGCAGGCCATCGGGCCTTCGTCGGGGCCGACCACCTGCACCCCGCGCGCGACGAGGGTCGCCATGTTCGCAACCGTCGCCGGATGTTGCCACATGCGCACGTTCATCGCCGGCGCGACCAGCACCGGCTTGTCGGTGGCAAGCAGCACGGTGGCAGCAAGATCGTCCGCCATTCCCGCCGCCATGCGCGCCAGCAGGTCGGCGCTGGCCGGGGCGACCACCAGCAAATCGGCAGCGCGGGAGAGCTGGATATGGCCCATCTCGCTTTCGTCGGTGAGCGAAAAAAGGTCGGTGTAGACTTTCGACTCGCTGAGCGCCTGGAGCGACAGCGGGGTGACGAAATGCCCGGCCGAGCGGCTGAGCACGCAGGTGACGTCGCAGCCGGCGCCGCGCAGGAGGCGGATCAACTCCAGCGCCTTGTACGCCGCGATGCCGCCGGAGACGATCAGCAGGACGCGCTTGCCGAGCAGGCTCATGCGTGGGGGGAGCCTTCGCGCAGAGGTGCCAAGGGGCGGGTCACGGTCGGGCGGGTCACAGCCGCCATCCGGAATGGATCGCGGCGATGCCGCCGGAGAGGTTGCGCACCTGCACCCGCGCGAACCCGGCCCCGCGCAGCATCCCCGCCAGGCGTTCCTGGTCGGGGAAGGTGCGGATGCTTTCGGCCAGGTACTGGTATGAGTTCGCGTCGCCGGCCATCCGCGCGCCCAAGGTCGGCAGCACCTTGAACGACCAGGCGTCGTAGACGGGGGCGAAGGCGGCGACCTGCAGGCGCGAGAACTCCAGGCAGAAGAAGCGCCCGCCGGGGCGGAGCACGCGGTGCGCCTCGGCCAGCACCGCGTCCTTGTCGGTGCAGTTGCGCAGGCCGAAGGCGATCGAGACGCGGTCGAAGCTGCGGTCCGGCAGCGGCAGATGTTCCGCGTCGGCGACCAGGAGCTCGATCCCCGCCACCATGCCGCGGTCGATCGCGCGGTCGCGCGCCACCGCCAGCATTGCCGGGTTGATGTCCGACAGCACCACCGGCCCGCCGCCCATGCGCCGCCAGCCGAAGCTGATGTCGCCGGTGCCGCCGGCGAGATCGAGCAGGGTGCGGTTGGGCCTCGGGTCGAGCGCGGTGAGCAGGATGCGCTTCCAGACCCGGTGCACGCCGAGCGACATCAGGTCGTTCATCAGGTCGTAGCGCGGCGCCACGGAGGCGAAGACCTCGCGCACCAGCCCGGCCTTGGCCGCGGCGGGAACGCGACGGAAGCCGAAATCGGTGTCGGGGGAGGGGTTGGCGCTCATTCTTGCTACCCTATACCCTGGCGCATTGCCTCCGGAAACCGGTCAGGGTCCGCGCGTGCCCGAACTTCCCGAAGTTGAAACAGTGATGCGCGGCATGGCCGCCCGGCTCGCGGGCCGGCGGCTGGTGCGGGTGGCGGTGCATCGGGCCGACCTGCGCTGGCCGTTGCCGCCGGGGCTGGAGCGGCGGCTGACGGGGGCGGAGGTTCTGGGGTTCCGCCGGCGGGGGAAATACATCCTGATGCGGCTTTCCGGCGGGGACAGCCTGCTGCTGCATCTGGGCATGTCCGGGCGGATCGTGATCGGGCGGGCGGGGACGAACACGGTCACGCCGCACGAGCATTTCGTGGTGGAGACGGACGACGGCTGGCGGGTGGGGCTGGTCGATCCGCGCCGGTTCGGGTTCGTGGACCTGGTGCCGACGGCGGCGGAGGATCGGCACCGGCTGCTGGCGGGGCTGGGGCCGGAGCCGCTGGAGGCGGGGTTCACGCCCGCGGTGCTGTCGGCGGCGCTGGCGGGCAAGCGGACGTCGATCAAGGCGGCGCTGATGGACCAGGGCGTGGTGGCGGGGCTCGGCAATATATATGTGTGCGAGGCGTTGTTCCGGGCGGGGATCAGCCCGTTCCGGGTGGCGGCGACGGTGCCGGGGGTGCGGGCGGAGCGGCTCGTTTCGGCGATCCGGGCGACGTTGACGGAGGCAATCGCGGCGGGGGGGTCGAGCTTGCGGGATTACGCGCAGCCGAATGGGGAGCTGGGGTATTTCCAGCATGCCTGGAAGGTTTACGGGCGGGAGGGGGAGGCGTGCGAGCGGTGCCCGGGGGCGCCTTGTTTGGGGATCCGGCGGGTGGTGCAGGGGGAGGAGGACGTTTTATTGCGGGAGGGTGCAGAGGTAGGGGGGAGCAGAACGGCCTGAGTGCGGCGGTGGCCGACCGACCCTCGAACCCGCCAGCAGCCGACTAAAAGGCGATCCTGTGCCCCTAGACTAGCGGTTTCGGCCAAGATGGCGCACATTAGAAAAGCGAATTGTCAGGGGAACACCGTTCAGACGTTGCGTCTCGGGGAGGCTCCTGCACGCACTGGGATCAAGTGATGTTAGGACAAGCATTCGTCAGCTTCGCCGGGCTGGACCGGGCCATGGTAGATCGCTTGATCGAGAAAGCCCCCAAAGGCCTGTTCCGAATATACACCCATGACTTCCTGGACTTTGCATCTCTGTTGGCTGAGATGGAGAGACAGGTCAAGACATGCGAAATCTTCGTTTTCCTTGCATCGCAAGAGTCTCTTCGATCCGTTTGGTGCAGACACGAGATCGCGCTGGCCCAGGTGGAGTCCATCACCCGTGGGATCAAGGTATTCGTGCTTACTATAGACGGGCAGGTTTCGCTGGGCGACCTTCCGCCCTGGATGCGATCCTATTGGATCTCCGCGAACGCAAGTCGTCCATCGGCTATCGGGCGTCGTTTCCTCTCCACCCTGGAAGATAATCTTCTCAAACCGGTGTACTCCGGCGAAAATCTTCGGGCAGAGAGAGCACATCATACCTATCTACAACGTGTAAGTGACAAGCGCGTAGCACCAAACGTAATGTTCTTTTCTGGCATTGACAACATAGGACGAAGCGTCACCGCCAAGCTTCTGATTAATCGGATCCACGAAAACACCAGATTTTCAAATGGCCCGTCATTCTCACTCGAGGATCCGGCGTCCATTGAGGATCATGTGCATGAAGTTAATCGAAGAATATTCTGGCATCCTTGGCGATAAATATACAAAAGAACTCGCACTGTTACGTGATCTTCCTGAGTCTGGTATGGTTTCTCGTGCTGTGATTTTTATAGAATCTATTTGTAAGGATGACGAATCCGTGTTTATCAGGTGCAGATCAGGGTTATTTGATGATAATGGGTATATGCTACCTTGGGCAAAATCTCTCGTACAGGAGTGCGCAACCAAATCGCAAGTGCGGCTGATTATAATCTCGACGCGGGCACCGCGCCCTCATGAGGCTCTCTCTCTAGACAATATGATGCACTACCACGTCAATAGGCTTGATTCTGCCGAAATTGACGCTCTCGTAAGAAAGACCACTCTAGTTCGGACCGGGCATGCGATGACGCCATCTGCCCAAGCTCAGATGTCAATTGGCGGACATCCAGTACTGGCGAGAGCTTACTCATATGCCGTGGCAACCTATGGAGAATCCTCGGAGGAAAGAGCGGTATACGAAACCATATTGGAACAGAAATCGTTGCTCGGAGACTTCTTGGGATACAATAACTTAGAAGAGCAAGAGCGAGACGTGCTGGCGATATTGAGTTGGGTTCCAGATATTAGCCCTGAGATGCTAGAAGAGCTGTGTGCCGCGGTTGGAATTGATGAATATGCCGCGCCTATTGCCGACCTGATTCTTGCGTCTCTAAGTGTCCGTCCGGGAACATCTTGAATTGTTGGAGTCACCTATGATTCCCTGGTGACGTCCCGATTCGCAGGAGGTTGCCCATGTGGACGCCCGAGAACTCGCGCCTGCCACGACCGCAGCCGGCTTCGCTACCCGAGTGACCTGACCGATGCCGAATGGGCGTTGGTGGCTCCTCTGATCCCGCCGGCAAAGCGGGGAGGCAACAAGCGCACGGTCAACGTCCGCGCGGTGGTCGATGGATTGATGTATGTGCTGAGCAGCGGCTGCCAATGGCGGGCGATCCCCAAGGACCTGCCGCCGCGTAGTACGCTGCACGACTATTTCGCACGCTGGGACTACGACGGCACGTTGAACCGCATCCACCACGCGCTTTATGTGCAATGTCGAGAGCAGGCCGAACGCGAGGCCAGTCCGACGGTGGGGATTATCGACAGCCAGAGCGTGAAGAGTGCAGAAAAAGGGGGGCCTCGATCGATCCACACGGCTACGACGCCGGCAAAAAGATCAAAGGCAAGAAGCGCCATATACTGGTCGATAGCCAGGGTTTAGTGCTCCACGCGATCGTCCATGCGGCTGACTTGCAGGACCGCGATGGTGGCGTGATGGTGATGGCAACACTGTTCGGTCTGTTCCCATTCCTGCGCACGCTCTATGCCGATGCCGGCTACCAGGGGCCAAAGTTCCGGGCGGCGTTGAAACGGGTCGTGCGGCAGATCAAAGTCGAGATCGTCAAGCGGTCCGACTACGCCAAGGGGTTCGTGGTACTGCCGAAACGGTGGATCGTCGAACGCACCATCGGTTGGCTCAATCGCTGCCGACGATTGGCGAAGGATTGGGAGAACCTCAATCGCAGAGCCCTCGCCTTCCTGCGGCTCGCTTCCATCCGGATGATGCTGAGAAAGCTCTGTAATCCCACGTGATGTTCCCGGACGGACTCTGAGGGTCGACAATTCCTAGCAAAAAGTCTTGACCGCCTTCGTGGTGGTATGAATGCCTTGCCAAAGGGCTCCCACAATTGGCCGCTACGTAATGGACAGGATCGATGACGTTGACCCCCATGGGCGGAGGATCATCGATCTCAACTTCATACACATAGCCCGGATTCGTGATCGTGGGTGGTGTCAGGCCGGTGTATGCGTATGCTTCTGCTACCCCATAAGACCTCGTGAGCGATAGAAACGCACTGTTCGTCGTGCCGTCGCAAACATGAGACAGCAGAGCGTTAAGATTCGCAGTTGCTCCGGGCCGGCGAGGGGTGAGACCGTTGAGGCGAAGGTCTTGCCCGGCAAGAAAAGTGCCCGCGCCTACCCCTTTGTAGAACAAGGGCATTCCTTGATTTCCTCCACCCCAGGGCTCGTTTCGCTGAGAGTAAAGCTGAATTCCCGAAGGATGCCAATATCTCCGCGCCCGACGATCGGGCGACCGCCCAGGTGCGGCGCCGGCATGGCGCACTTGGCAATGGCCGAGCCTCACCTCGAGGTGTCCCAACCCTGGCCGTCAACAAATTTGCGCGGTGCCCAAAACGGGGTCTGGGCGGCGTCCCGACTTAGCGGACCAGCCTGTAATCGCTTGATTTTCCCAGGGGACCCTGGTGGAGCCAAGGGGAGTCGAACCCCTGACCTCCTGAATGCCATTCAGGCGCTCTCCCAACTGAGCTATGGCCCCATCGCGTCGGGAGGCGGCATATAGCCCGCCCCCCTTCGGCCGATCAATCCCCCCTCCGCCCGCGTCCGGCGGGCGGCAGCCGTGCGATCCGCCCACCGAAGGTCCAGCCCCGGAACCCAAGCCGCCCCCGATGCCAACCCCCCTGTTCGCACCCAACCCCGAGCGCATCGCCACCACCAACGCCTGGGCCTTCCTCCGTCGCCTCGCCCCCACCGCCGCCGCGAGCACGGACGGCCCGGCGGTCTGGGCGGCCCTGCGCGCGGCGATCGCCGCCGCCCCCCGGGCCACCGCCGCCGCCTTCGCCGACTGCCCCGCCGCGCCCGCCCGCCTCGCCCTGCCGCCCGCCGCGGCCCTGGTCCTGCACCCGCCCGCGGAGCACGCCGTCACTGCCACGGACCGACACCCCCCGCCCCCCGACCTCCCCGCCCCGCTCGCCGCCGCCCTGGCGCGCGTCTGGGACCCCGCCGCCCTGCTCGCCGCCCGTGCCGCCCTGCTGCTCCACGCCGACCTGCGCCCGGACGACATCGTGCTGCTCGCCGGCGTTCCCCCCGACGCCTGGCTGCCCGCGCTGACCGACGGCACCACCCTGATCGTCGCCACCACCACCCCGGCCCGCCTGCTGCCGCTCGCCGCCGAGACCGGCACCACCGTGCTCGCCGCTCCCGCCGGCTGGATCGCCGAGGCCGCGTTTCCCCGCCCCGACCGCCCGCATCTCGCGGCCTTGCGCAGCGTGATCGCGCTCGGCGGCCCGATGGCCCCGGCGGCGCGGGCGCGGGTCTATGCGTGGATCAAGCCGGACGTGATGCTGCTCGCGCAGGCCGGGGACCACTGGTGGGGCAACCCGCTGTCGCCGGTCCACGCGCGACCGGCGGCCGAGCGGGCGGTGTTTCGCGACCCGATGCCGGGGCGCTGAGTCTCGCCGCACGGACAAAACGCGCGCCGCCCCCGGTAGCGGGAGACGCCGCATGCGGGATCGTGCTGCGCAGCCCCCCACCCCGCTCGGTCGGCTGCGCGGCCCAAACTCCCGCAAGGGGGGAGGGAGAAGGCGGTTCAGGCCGCCGCGCGCACGTCCGGGCCGACCGCGACCGCGGCCTCGGTCTTCGACTGCACTTCCGCCACCGTCACCTCTGGCGCCAGCTCGATCAGGGTCACCCCCGGCCGGCCCACCGCGAACACGCCCAACTCGGTGATCACCAGATCGACCACCCCCGCCCCGGTCAGCGGCAGGGTGCAGTGGTGCAGCAGCTTCGGCTTGCCGCCGGCGGTATGTTCCATCAGCACGACGACCCGCCGCACGCCGGCGACCAGGTCCATCGCCCCGCCCATCCCCTTCACCATCTTGCCGGGGATCATCCAGTTCGCGAGGTCCCCGTTCTCCGCCACCTGCAACGCGCCCAGGATCGAAATATCGATGTGCCCGCCACGCACCATGGCGAAGCTCGCAGCGGAATCGAAGAAGCTGGTGGTCGGCAGCTCCGTCACCGTCTGCTTGCCGGCGTTGATGAGGTCGGCATCTTCCTCGCCCTCGAACGGGAACGCGCCCATGCCCAGCATGCCGTTCTCGGAATGGAGCTGGATCGACATCCCGTCCGGGATGTGGTTCGCCACCAGGGTCGGGATGCCGATGCCGAGGTTGACGTAGAACCCGTCCCGCAGCTCGCGCGCCGCGCGGGCGGCCATCTGATCGCGCGTCCAGGCCATTGCCCCGTCTCCCTGTCAGTACCCGCTTGCGCACCGTGCGCTGCTCGATCCGCTTGTCCACGGTTTCCAGCAGCACGATGCGGTCGACGAAAATCCCCGGCGTCACGATGTGGTCGGCATCGATCCGGCCGGGCTCCACCAGCTCCTCCACCTCCACCACGGTGGTCTTCGCCGCGGTGGCCATGATCGGATTGAAGTTCCGCGCCGTCTTGCGGTAGATCAGGTTGCCCTCCGGGTCCGCCTTCCAGGCGTGGATCACCGCGAGGTCCGCGGTCAGGCCGCGCTCCATCACGTACTCCCGGCCGTCGAACACATGCGTCTCCTTGCCCTTGGCGATGTCGGTGCCGGCGCCGGTGGCGGTGAAGAACGCCGGGATGCCGGCGCCGCCGGCGCGGATCCGTTCCGCCAGGGTGCCTTGCGGGTTGAACTCGATCTCCAGCTCCCCGGCCAGGTACTGGCGCGCGAAGGTCGCGTTCTCGCCGACGTAGGAGCTGATCATCTTGCGGATCTGCCGCGTGGCGAGCAGCAGGCCAAGCCCGGCGTCGTCGATCCCGGCGTTGTTGGAAACGACCGTCAGGTCCTTCACCCCGCTGTCGCGGATCGCCGCGATCAGGGCGGCGGGAATGCCGCACAGGCCGAAGCCGCCGGACATGATCGTCATGCCGTCGCGCAAGACCCCCGCCAGCGCCGCCGTGGTATCCGGATAGAGCTTGTTCACCGCCATGCCGCACCTCCCCGCACCGCCGGCAACCTGCCATCGCCGGCAGTCGCTCACAAGCGGGGACCGGCGTCCCCCGCCCCGAGTTCGCCCGTCCGCCAGCCGCACCACTCGCGCGCAGCGGGCGGTCAGCGCCGGGTCATGGGTGATCAGCAGCAGCGCCGCCCCCGCCTCTGCGCACAGGCGGAACAGCAGCGCCATCACCACGTCGCCGGTTTCCTGATCGAGGTTCCCGGTCGGCTCGTCGGCGAGCAGCAGCGCCGGGCGCGAGGCCAGCGCGCGGGCCAGCGCCACCCGCTGCTGCTCGCCGCCCGAGAGTTGCGTGGGCAGGTGGCGCAGCCGATGCCCCAGCCCCACCGCGTCCAGCAGCCCCGCCGCGACCTGCGCCGCGTCCCGCCGGCCGGCGAGTTCCAGCGGCACCGCGACGTTCTCCGCCGCGGTCATGCCCTGGATCAGGTGAAAAGACTGAAACACGATGCCCACGTGGTCGCGTCGCCAGCGCGCCAGCGCATCCTCGTCGAGCCCGGTCAGTTCCCGCCCGGCGAACTCCAGGCTGCCGGAAGTCGGCCGTTCCAGGCCGGCGAGCAGCATCAGCAGGCTGGTCTTGCCGGACCCGGACGGTCCCACCAGCCCGACCGTCTCGCCAGCCGCCAGGTCGAGATCGACGCCGCGGAGAATATTGACCGGTCCGGCCGCGGCGGGCAGGGTCAGGCACAGGCCCCGAGCGCGCAGGAGTGGCGCGGCGGGGGACGTGGACGGCGGAGTTGGCTCCATGGCGGCAGCATATGGCCCCCGCGCCGGCGGACGGAAGGTCGTGCGCGGCGCCCGGATCGGCTCGATGTTGGCGCGGGTCGCCGCCAGGCCCGGCGCCGGATGGTGCACCGCCCTCTGTCTGACTGTGTTCTGCGTGGCTCCGCTCTGCCTGGTGCCCTTCCGGCCGGCCGCCGCGGCCGCGCCGGGGGCGGCGCCCCCAGGGGCCGCAGCACCGGGACCCGCGCCGGGGGCGAGACCAGCGGCAGCACAGGCGACCGCATCGGTGGGGACCGCACCGGTGCGGCTGGTCGTGCTGGGGGATTCGCTGTCCTCCGGCTACGGCCTGCCGCACGCCGACAGCTTCGAGGTCCAGCTTGCCGCCGCCCTCGCCGCGCAGGGCGTGCGGGTGCGGATCGTCGATGCGGCAGTATCGGGCGACACCTCGGCAGACGGGCTGGCGCGGCTCGATTGGGTGCTGGACGGGCTGCATGACGGGACTGGTCCGGTGGCCGCGCTGGTGGAGCTCGGCGCCAACGACGGGCTGCGCGGTCTGCCGGTGGCCGACATGCGGCGCAACCTGACCGCCATCCTGGACCGGCTGGCGGCAAGGCGCATCCCGGTGCTGCTCGCCGGCATGTATGCGCCGCCCAACATGGGGCCGGGTTACGAGCAGCGGTTCCGGGCGGTCTACGCCGCGCTCGGCGCACGTCCGGGGGTGGTCTACGAACCGTTCTTCCTGGCCGGCGTGGCGCGGGTGCCGGGGCTCGTGCAGGCGGACGGGCTGCATCCGAATCCGGCCGGCGTGCACCGTGTGGTGGCGGAAATCCTGCCCTATGTGCAGCGCCTGATCGCGCGCGCGGAAACCCCCATCGCCGGCAGGACGGCGCGGAAATGAGGCTGTTCGTCGCCATCGACCTGCCGTGGGAATTGCGCGAGCGGCTGGCCCTGCTCGCCTGGCGCGGCATACCCGGCGCGCGCTGGGTGCCGGCGGAGAATTTCCACCTGACCTTGCGCTTCATCGGCGAGATTCAGGGCTGGCAGGCCGAGGAGATCGACCACGCGCTCGCCGCCCTGCGCGGACGGGGATTCCCGCTGACCCTGGCGGGGGTGGGCACGTTCAGCAAAGCCGGCCGCGCCACGCAGCTCTGGGTGGGGGTGGAGCGCAGCCCGCAGCTCGATCATCTGCGCGTCAAGATCGAGACCGCGTTGCAGCGGGTCGGGCTGCCGGCCGAGCGGCGGCGCTTCGTGCCGCACATCACCCTGGCGCGGCTGGACAACGCGGCGGAGACCAGGCTGGCGGCGTTCGTGCAGCAGCACAACCTGTTCCGCGCCGAGCCGGTGGCGGTGGAACATTTCACCCTGTTCAGCTCCCGCCTTGGCAAGGAGCAGGCGGTCTATATGGCGGAAGCGGAATATCCGCTTGGGTGAACACCTCTGAACGCCCGGCGCCGCGCCTGGTGGGAGAGAAACCGCACTGCCGCCGTGGACGTTGCCGGATGCGTTCCGCCCCGGTCGGACCCATCGCGTGGGCGGTCGGCGTCTTCACCTCTCCCGCGTTGCGGGCTTGGGCCGCGAAGCGGACCAAGGTCGCCGTGCGCAGCACGGCGGGTGAGGGCGCGAGGCACGGTTCCCTCACCCGGTTCGCTCCGCGAACCGACCTTGGTCCGCTTCGCGGCCCAAGCCCGCAGCGCGGGAGAGGTGAAGACGCCGACGGGACGCGCCGATTTGCTCGTTCAACCGATTGCCCTGGCGGGCGGGCTTGACGCCGCCGCGTCCGGCCGGCGACACCGGTGGCCCGCAACAGGCGTCCCGCATCGATGCCCGCACCGATGATCGACCTCTTCCCCGCCCCCGCCGCGCTGCCGCCCGGGCGGCGCGTCTACGCGGTGGGCGACGTGCATGGCTGTGCCGGGCAACTCGCCGCGCTGCACGCCGCGATCGCCGAGGACCTGGCGCACCGCCCGGTGGCGTCGCCGCTGCTGCTGCATATCGGCGATTATGTCGATCGCGGCTCGGACAGCGCCGGGGTCATCGCCTGCCTGCTCGCCGGCCCCGCCCTGCCGGCGGAGGTCGAGGTGGTGAACCTGATGGGCAACCACGAACGCACCATGCTGGACGCGCTGGACGGCGACCGCGCCGCCGGCACCGACTGGCTGTTCCAAGGCGGCCGGCCAACCCTGGAAAGCTACGGCATCGATCCGGACGGCCCACGCGAGGCCTGGGCGCCCGGCCTGCCGCCGGAGCATCTCGCGTTCCTCCGCGGCCTCGCACTGCAGCGCGCCGAGGGGGGTTATCTGTTCGTGCACGCCGGCGTCCGTCCCGGCGTCCCGCTGGACGCGCAGGTGCCCGAGGACCTGCTGCGTATCCGCCAGCCCTTCCTCTACACCGAACAGAAGCTGGGCGCGGTAGTGGTGCACGGCCACACGCCGGTGAAAGCCCCGGTGGTGCGGGACAATCGGATCGCGATCGACACCGGGGCGGTGTTCGGCGGCAAGCTGACCGCAGTGGTGCTGGAGGGGACGACAGTCGGATTTCTGGCCGTCTAGCCGGCATGGCGCGGGCAGCCGCACCGGGTGCATGCAACCGCCGGGCGCCTGCAACCGCCGGTACCGACAACCGTCTACCCAGGGCGCCCCATCTCGGTTAGACGGGAGCCGTCCGGCCATTTCGGGCGTGTGACGGGAACGGCGGGGACGTATCATGGTTCTGCACCGAAACCTGCTCAGGGCGGCACGCACCCTGCGGTGCGTCCTGCCGGCCGCGCTGGTGCTGGCGGGCGCAGGATCGCCGGCGGCGGCCCCGGCGGCGCCCGTCTTCGCCTATCTCTGCGGCTACGCCGTCGGTCCCGGCGGGCGCAGCTTCTACCTGCCGGCCTCCGCCACCCTGGCGCGGCCGGACGTGCCCGGACAGCCCGATCCCGGCATCTCCGGGACCGGGCCGACACCAACGCCGCCATTCGCCGCTTCCAGCACGAGCCGCATGCGTCGATGATCGGCATCCCCACCGCCGGCGAAGCCACGACCCTCGTCACCCGCAACCTTCCCCGCAACCTTCGGTGATCCCCCCATGGGCCTGCGTGCGAAATTCAACCTAATGCTGGTGGCTGCTTTCGTGGTCGGACTCGGGCTGGCCGCCGCCGCCGCCTGGCGCATCGTGCACCGCAACGCGCACAACGAGGTTCTGCACGAGGCCGGCATCATGATGGCGCAGGCCGACGCGACGATGGCCTATACCATGCAGGAGATCGCCCCCGAGCTGGTGGATCGGGACGGGCAGCGCTTCCTGCCGCAAAGCTCGCCGTTCTTTGCCGTGGCAGCCGACATGCGCGCGATGTCGACGAAATTCCCCGACTACACGTTCAAGGCAGCCACGCTTAACCCGCTCAACCCGGCGGATCGGCCGACCGCCTGGGAAGCCGACATCATCGCCAGGCTGAAGCAGAATCCCGCCCTGACCATGCTCATGACCATGCGGCAGACGCCGGACGGCGAGATCATGTCGCTGTCGCAGCCGGTGCGGATCGACGACAAGGCGTGCCTGGCCTGCCATTCGACCCCGGCCGCGGCGCCGCCGGGGATGGTCCGCATCTACGGCAGCAAGAGCGGGTTCGGCTGGACCCTGGGCAGCGTGCAAGGGGCGGAGATCGTCTCAGTGCCGATGCAGGTGGCGCTCGATCGCGCCAACCATCTGTTCACGCTCTATCTCGCCGGGCTGGCGTTGGTGTTCGCGGTGACCATGCTGCTGCTGAACCTGCTGCTGCATTTTGTCGTCATCCGCCCGGTGCGCCGGATGGCAACGATCGCGAGCGAGATCAGCCTGGGCAATATCGACGCGCCGGAGTTCGCGATGCGCGGCGGCGACGAGATCGCCTCCCTCGGGCAATCGTTCAACCGCATGCGGCGTAGCCTGGTGAACGCCCTGCGGCTGCTGGAAGGCTGACTTATGTCGTCCCCCGCGCCTCTCCCCGCCGCGATCGGCCGCTACCGGGTGGTGGGGCTGCTGGGCCAGGGCGCCATGGCGGTGGTCTATCGGGCGCATGACCCGATGCTCGACCGCGCGGTGGCGATCAAGCTGATCCGCGCCGATCTGCTGGACGGCGCGGAGCGCGGCGACTACATCGCCCGCTTCCGCCACGAAGCGCAGGCGGCCGGGCGCTGCACGCACCCGAACATCGTCACGATCTACGATTTCGCGCTGCATGACGGCAACCCATTCCTGGCGATGGAATATGTGCGCGGCGTGACCCTGGCCGCCACGATGCGCCGCGTCGGCCGGTTCGCGGCCAGGCCGGCCATCGTAGTGATGTCGCAGGTGCTGGATGCGCTGGGCGCGGCGCACGCGCACGGAATCGTGCATCGGGACGTGAAGCCGGCGAACATCCTGATGCTGCCCGACGGGCGGGTGAAGATGGCCGATTTCGGCATCGCCCGGATCGACAACACGGCCATGACCCAGACCGGCATCATGGTCGGCACGCCGAGCTACATGTCGCCCGAGCAATGCCGGGCCGAACCGGTCGATGGGCGCAGCGATCTGTTTTCCGCCGGCACGGTATTGTTCGAACTGCTGAGCGGCGAACGCCCGTTTCCGGGCCGGACCTTCACGGCGATCGTGCAGGCGCTGATCGATCCGGCGCCGGTGGCGCTGGGGGAGCGGCTGGCCGGCCAGCCGCCGGCACTCGTTGCGGTCCTGCGGCGGGCCCTGGACAAGAGCGTGGAGAAGCGGTTCCCCTCGGCCGAGGCCATGGCGACGGCACTGCGGGCCGCCCTGCCGGGGCTCGCGGGGACCACGGCGGCGGGATCGCCGGCGCCGGACGCCACGGTGCTGGCGGCGACGGGACGCGGCGCGCCGGGGACAGGAGATTCCCTGGCCGGCGAGACGGCACCGGCCGATCCGGCCGGCATTGACCCGGCGATCCTGGCGACGATCGAGCGGCGCCTCGCCGACCATATCGGACCGATCGCGCGGCATCTGGTGCGGGAGGCGGCACGCGAGTCAGGCTCGTTCGACGCGCTGTGCGCCAGGCTGGGGCAAAGCATCGAGCGGGTGCAGGACCGGGAGGCGTTCCTGGATGCGGTGCGGCACGCGGCCGGCATGGGGTCCCGGCCGCGGCCTGCCGCGCCCGGCCTGCCGGCCGCCGTGCTCGACCGGGTGCAGCAGGAGCTGACCCGCGTGCTGGGGCCGATCGCTCGCGTGCTGGTGACACGGGCGGCGGCGCAGGCGGGATCGGAAGCGGAGCTGCGCCGGCAGCTCGCCACGCATATCGCGAATGCGGCGGAGCGGACCGCGTTCCTCGGGCCGGACGCGTGAGCCGCGCACGCGCGGCCTGGCGATGGCCCACGGCCGGCGCGCGCGAGGGCCGGCTCCGCCCTTGACGGAACCCGCGCGATCCGCAAGCGGGGCGGGGCGCGAGGTCGGGCACCCGTCCCTTGCCCGGCCGCACCCGGTCCCGCTGCGCTGATCCCCCAGCCGAGGTTTCCCGCCATGACTGAGTCCGTCGCCCGCACCGTCTTCGTTCGCGCGATCCCGGTCGGCAACCATCTGCCGTTCGTGCTGATCGCCGGTCCGTGCCAGATCGAATCCCGCGCCCACGCGCTGGAGGTCGCCGCGGCCCTGGCGGCGCTCTCACGCGAGACCGGCGTGCCGGTGATCTACAAATCCAGTTTCGACAAGGCCAACCGCACCTCCGCCTCGGCGGCGCGCGGGATCGGGATGGCCGAGGGCCTGGCGATCCTGGCCGAGGTGCGCGCCGCGACCGGCCTGCCGGTGCTGACCGACGTGCACCTGCCGGACCATTGTGCCCCGGCGGCCGAGGCGGTCGATGTGCTGCAGATCCCCGCGTTCCTCTGCCGCCAGACCGACCTGCTGCTGGCCGCCGGCGCCACCGGCAAGCCGATCAACGTGAAGAAGGGCCAGTTCCTGGCGCCGTGGGATATGGCGAACGTGGCGGCGAAGATCGCTTCCACCGGCAACCATGACATTCTGCTCTGCGAACGCGGCGCGAGCTTCGGATACAACATGCTGGTGAGCGATTTCCGGTCGCTGCCGATCATGGCGCGAACCGGCTATCCGGTGGTGTTCGATGCCACGCATTCGGTGCAGTTGCCGGGCGGTGCGGGCACGTCCTCCGGCGGCCAGCGGGAGTTCGCTCCGGTGCTGGCCCGGGCGGCGCTGGCGGTGGGCTGCGCGGCGGTGTTCATCGAGACGCATCCGGATCCCGATCGGGCGCCCTCCGACGGGCCGAACATGATCCCGTTGCGGGAGATGCCGGCGCTGGTGGCGCGGTTGGCGGCGTTCGACCGGTTGGCGAAGGGCACGGCCGCCCCTTGAACCGCCACCCACGCGCGGCGCACAGTCGGCGCGGAGGATACGCAGGCCCATGACCGACCTGATCCGCATCGACCGGCGCGACGGCTGGCACCGGATCACCCTCAATCGCCCGGACAAGCTGAACGCGGTGAACGAGGCGATGCTCGCCGCCCTGCTCGCCGCGCTCGATGACGCCGCCGCCGATTCCGCCTGCCGCGCCCTGCTGCTGACCGGCGAGGGCCGCGGCTTCTGCGCCGGGCAGGAACTCGGGCCCGCGGTCCTGCCCGGCCCCGACGGCCCGCCCGATCTGGAACGCCTCGCCTCCAGCTACCACCACGAAGTCATCCGCCGACTGCGGGCGCTGCCGATCCCGGTGGTCTGTGCGGTCAACGGCGTCGCCGCCGGCGCCGGGGCAAGCTTCGCGCTCGCCTGCGACATCGTGCTCGCCGCCCGGAGCGCGAGCTTCGTGATCGCCTTCGCCCGCATCGGCCTGGTGCCCGATTCCGGCGCCAGCTTCTTCCTCCCCCGCCTGATCGGCGAGGCGCGGGCGCGCGCGCTGGCGCTGCTGGCCGATCCCGTCTCCGCCGCCCAGGCCGAATTCTGGGGCCTGATCTGGCGCGTGGTGGACGACGCCGCGTTGGCCGCGGAGGCCGAGGCGCTGACGGCGAAACTCGCCGCCGGCCCGACCGCGGCCTATGCGCTGATCAAGCAGGCGTTCGCCGCCTCGCCCGGCAACGACCTCGTCGCGCAGCTCGATCTGGAAGCGCACCTGCAAGGCGAGGCCGGGCGCGGGGCGGATTTCGCCGAAGGCGTGCGCGCCTTCCTGGACAAGCGCCCGCCCGTCTTCCCCCCGCCCGTCTTTCCTGGTCGCACGGGATGAGCACCGATCCCGACGCAATCGCCCGCGCCTGCGCGGAGGCGATGTGGGCGGAGGATCGCGCCAGCCCCGGCCTCGGCATGCAGCTCGAAAGCGTCGGCCCCGGCCGCGCCGTGCTGTCCATGACGGTGACCGAAACGATGGTGAACGGCCACGGCATCTGCCACGGCGGTTTCATCTTCACCCTCGCCGATTCCGCCTTCGCGTTCGCCTGCAACAGCCACGGCGACCGCGCGGTGGCGCAGCACTGCGCGATCAGCTTCCTCCGCCCCGGCCGGCGTGGGGAACGCTTGCGCGCGGAGGCGGTGGAACGCATCCGCACCGGCCGGTCCGGCATCACCGACGTGCGCATCACGGGCGGCGACGGCAGCGTGGTCGCCGAGCTGCGCGGCAACTCCCGCCTGACCGGCAGTCGGTTCTTCGAGACGGAGGGATAGGTGGCCGGCCAGGGATACGATCAGCGACACGATCAGGGATACGATCCGATCGAAACCGCCTCGCGCGACGAGATCGCCGCGGTGCAGACCGAACGCCTGGTCTGGACCCTGCGCCACGCCTACGCCAACGTGCCGCACTACCGCGCAGCGTTCGACGCCGCCGGCGTACATCCGGACGATTTCCGCACTCTGGACGATCTGGCGAAATTCCCCTTCACCACCAAGCACGACCTGCGCGCGCACTACCCGTTCGGCATGTTCGCGCTGCCGCGGGAGAAGCTCGCGCGCATCCACGCCTCCTCCGGCACCACCGGGCGACCGACCGTCGTGGGCTACACCGCGCGCGATCTCGATACCTGGGCGGATCTGGTGGCGCGGTCGCTGTATGCCTCTGGCGTGCGGGCGGGGATGCTGCTGCACAACGCCTATGGCTACGGGCTGTTCACCGGCGGGCTCGGTCTGCATGCGGGGGCGGAACGGCTGGGCTGCACCGTGGTCCCCGTCTCCGGCGGCATGACCGAGCGCCAGGTGCGCCTGATCGCCGATTTCCGCCCCGACGCGATCAGCATCACGCCGAGCTACATGCTGTCGATCCTGGACGAATTCCGCCGCCAGGGGCTCGATCCGCGGGCGTCTTCCCTGAAGATCGGCGTGTTCGGCGCCGAACCCTGGACCAACGCCATGCGCCGCGAGATCGAATCCGGGTTCGCCATGGATGCGGTCGATATCTACGGCCTGTCGGAGGTAATGGGACCCGGCGTCGCCAACGAATGCGTGGAAACCAAGGACGGCCCGACCATCTGGGAAGACCATTTCTACCCCGAAGTCATCGGCCCCGACACCGGCGCCGTGCTGCCGGAGGGCGCGTTCGGCGAACTGGTGTTCACCACCCTGACGAAGGAAGCCATGCCGGTGGTGCGCTACCGCACCCGTGACCTCACCCGCTTGCTGCCCGGCACCGCGCGGAGCATGCGGCGGATGGAGAAGGTCGTCGGCCGATCCGACGACATGCTGA
The DNA here is from genome assembly GCA_963832525.1 of uncultured Pseudomonadota bacterium. Lineage (GTDB taxonomy): Bacteria > Pseudomonadota > Alphaproteobacteria > Acetobacterales > Acetobacteraceae > JAJZVS01. Next base: position 875,727 of record CAWHUC010000004.1, on the reverse strand, counting down.
TCGTGCGTGGGGTGAACCTGTTCCCGACCCAGATCGAGGAACACCTGCTGGCGAGCGAGGTGCTGACCGGCCACTATCTGATCCTGCTCACCCGCGTGGGCCGCATGGACGAGGTGACGGTGCAGGTGGAGCACCAGCCGCATGTCACCGACACCGACCTTATGGCCGCCGAATCGCTGGCCGTCGCCCGGCGCATCAAGGATACGATCGGGCTGACCCTGCGCATCGCCGTCGAACGCCCAGGCAGCATCGAGCGCTCGATCGGCAAGGCGCGCCGGGTGCTGGACCAGCGGGGGATCGGGTAAGGCCATCCGCGCCGACGGGAACTCGGCGCCCGACCCCTCCCCGCCGGAGCGTCGCTACAAGGGCGCCCGCTGGCCCAGCACCCGCCGGCGGATCGCCTCCAGCGCGCGGCCGGCCGCCGCCACGTCGAATCCCGCCGCCTGCGCCTGGCCGGCCGCCGCCAGCGCCGCGCGCCGCGCGGGGTCGCGTGCCAGGGCCAGCAGTGCTTGTGCGATCCCCGCCGGATCGTCGGGATCGACATAGACCGCCGCCTCGCCGGCGACCTCCGCCAACCCGCCGCGGCGCGAGCAGATCAGCGCGGCCCCCATCGCCAGCGCTTCCAGCGCGGCGAGGCCGAACGGCTCCTCCCACCGGCTCGGCATCAGCACGATCGCGGCACGGCCCATCCATTCCAGCACCGCCGGATGCGGCTGGTAGCCCAACATCTGCACGCCGGCCTGTGCCGGCGTCGGGCCGGCGGCGGCATAGCCGATGGCGTCGTCCGCCGGGTTATGGCCGCGTGCCCCCAGCATCACCGCGCGCCAGCCGGCCAGGGCAGGCAGCGCCTCGGCGCAGGCGTGCACGAACAGATCCGCACCCTTCTCCACGATGGTGCGGCCGGCGAACAGGATCACCTTCTCGCGCGCCGCCGCCGGCAGGCCGGGCGGCAAGGCGGCGAGGTCGATGCAGTTGGGCAGCACGTCCACCGGGATCGGCGACGATCCTGCGACACCGTCCAGCAGCCGCCCACGCACCCATTCCGACACCGCGACGACGCCGGCCAGCCGGTGCAGCAGGCGGGACCGCTCGGCCGCGGTGTGCGCGCTTCGCATCGACTGCGGATCGTTGTGCAATACCAGCACGATTTTTGTCTCCGGCAGCCGCGCGGCCAGCATCAGCGCGATCACCGGGCGGTTGTGCACCTCCACCAGCGCCGGCCGCAGGCGGCGCAGCTCACGCAGCACTGCGCCGGGATAGCGCGCTCGCGCGCCCAGGCGCGGCAACGGCCAGGCCTGCACCGGAACGAAGGCGCGATCGGCGAACGGCGCCGCCGGACCGGCCTGCCCCAGCACCACGCTCAGAAACGACCCCGCAACGCCCGCCAGCCGGTGCACGATCAGCCCGATCGCGCCGACCACCGCCGGGCTGAATCCCTCCCCGCCCGGCAGCACCATGGCAACGAGCGGGCGAGGATCGCCGGGCGCTCCCGATGCGCTCACGAGGCCAGCAGATGCAGCCGCTTGCGCAGCCCGTCCTCGGCCCGCTGCAGCCGCCGGCGCAGCAGCACGCCGAACGGCAGTTCACTTTGCGGTCCCGCCGCGCGCGCACCGATGCTGGAGGCGAACTCCGCCCGCTGCCGCACCGGGAACGGCCGCACCACGTACGGAACGATCCCGTTCTCCCAGAACCGGTCCATCGTCTGGTCGACCGGCAGCACGATGCGCCGCCCATACTCCAGCAGCCGGCGCGCGCCCTCCGCCCGGATCAGATAGGCCGCCGCCCCGAGCGTATGCGTGCGCAGCCGGAACAGCCCGGCCCCGTCGCGCAAAGCGGCCACCTGGCGGCCCCGGAACGCCGCCCGGCGCGGCGCCAGCACCCGTTCGCGCATGGAGTGCAGCCGCACCACCAGCCACGAGGGGCAGGCCAGCAGGTCCGCGAGCAGGCCAGGCAGCACCGGATCGATCTCGATGTCGTCTTCCAGGATCAACGCCGCCTCCAGCCCCTCGTCCAGCAGCCGCTGCCACAGCCGGTAGTGGCTGAGGTAGCAGCCGATCTCGGCATCCAGCATCGGCTTGCCGTAGACGCGCAACGCGCGGGCCGGGTCGTAGCGCGCGCGCTCTGCCGCCGGCAGGCTGCGCCCGTCGACCGCAGGGACGAAGGTCGCGGGCAGGCCGATGCGCCCGAGCACCGCCGCCATATGCGCGCGACGGTCGGTGTCGCGGGCAAGGTTGATGACGAATACCGGGGGCAGGGCAGGCGCACTCACGCCGGCGACCATGCCGTGCCGGCGGCGGGACGGTCAACGCCGCTCTCAGCGCCACAGCGCCAGCAGCAGCGGCACCAGCAGCGCGGTGGCGAGCCCGTTCAGGGCCAGGCCCAGCCCGGCGAAGGTGCCGGCCAGGGGGTTGACCTGGAACGCGCGCGCGGTGCCGATGCCGCCCGCCGCCAAGCCCGCCGCGAAGCCGCGCGCGGCGTAGTCCTTCAGCCCGAGCAGGTTCATCAGCGGCGTCACCGACATGGCGCCGATCACCCCGGTGACGATCACGAACACCGCGGCGAGCGCCGGCACGCCACCGCTGGCGGAGGCGATCCCCATGGCGATCGGCGTCGTGACCGATTTCGGCGCCAGCGACATCAGGATCGCCCGATCGGCTCCCAGCGCCCAGCCCGTGCCGACCGCGGTCACGATCGCGGTCAGCGACCCGGCGAGCAGCGCCGCCAGCACCGGCAGGATCAGCCGCCGCACCCGCGCCGCCTCCCGCACCAGCGGCACCGCCAGTGCCACCGTCGCCGGCCCGAGCAGGAAGTGCACGAACTGCGCCCCCGCGAAATAGGTCGGATAGCCGGTGCGGGTGAGGTGCAGCAGCCCCGCGATCAGCGCCACCGCGATCAGCACTGGGTTGGCGATCGGCGCATAGCGTGCCGCCAGCGCGACCCGCTCGGCCAGCACATAGGCGCCGAGAGTCACGGTCAGCCACAGCAGCGGGCTGGCGGACAGATAGACCCAGAGCTCGAATACGCCATCCATCAGCGCGCCTCCCCGTCCGGGGTGGACAGGCCGAGCCGGGTCGAGACGAAGCGGAACACCAGCGCGGTGACGATCAGCGCCGCCCAGGTGGAGACCAGCAGCGCCGCGACGATGGGCACCGCCGCGACCCGCAACAGACCCCATTGCTGGATCACCCCCACCGCGGCGGGCACGAACAGGAGCGACAGATGCCGCAGCAGGCCGGAGGCAACGGGATCGACCTCCCGCCGCAGCCCCGGGGAGGCGGCGAGCGCCAGCGCCAGCAGCGCGAAGCCGATCACCGGCCCGGGGATCGGCAGGCCGGAGCCGCGGGCGATCACCTCGCCGATCAGTTGGAACAGCAGGAGGGAAAAGAGGCCGAGCAGCATGGGGGGCGGGCTCCGCGGATGGATGCTCCGTTAGGATGGGGCGTGGTGGCGCGGTGTCCATGCGGGGCACCCTCGCCTTCCACCATGGTCAGCCTATCATAGCGGCCAGGACGCAAGCAGAGGAACGAAGAGGCATGGACCGGATCGACGAGGTGCTCCAGGCGGCGGCCGCCGCGGGCGAGATCCCCGGCGTGGTCGCCGCGGCGGCCACCGCGGAGGGGGTGTTTTTCCAGACCGCGCACGGGCGCCGCGTGTTGCCGGACGGGGCGCCGATGAGCCTGGATACGGTGTTCCGCATCGCCTCGATGACCAAGGCGATCACCGCCACGGCGGCGATGCAGTTGGTCGAGCAGGGGAAGCTCTCGCTCGACACGCCGGCGGGCGAGGTGGTGCCGGGGCTCGCCGCGCCGCAGGTGCTGGAGGGGTTCGATGCGGCCGGCAAGCCGCGGCTGCGCCCGGCGCGGGGGCCGATCACCTTGCGCCACCTGCTGACGCATACGGCCGGGTTCGGCTACGACACCTGGAACGCCGATCTGCACGCCTATGCGAAGGCGTGCGACATCCCGCCGGCGCGCACCGGCAAGCTCGCCGCGCTCGGCATGCCGCTGACGTTCGATCCCGGCACCGCCTGGCAATACGGCATCAATATCGAGTGGGCCGGGCGGATGGTGGAGGCGGCGAGCGGGCTCGACCTCGAAACCTATCTCCGCCGCCATATCTGCGAGCCGCTTGGCATGTCGGACACGAGCTATCTCGTGCGTCCGGACATGGAGACGCGGCTTGCCACCGTGCACGCGCGCCGCGACGAGGCGCTGGTGCCGTTGCGTGCCGAGAGCAACCCGGTGCGTGAGTTCTACCCGGGCGGCGGCGGGCTCCATTCCACCGCCGGCGACTACCTGCGCTTCCTGCGCATGCTGCTGGGCGGCGGCACCTTGGACGGCGTGCGCGTGCTGGCGCCCGAGACGGTGGCGCTGATGGGGCAGAACCACATGGGCGCGCTGGAGGTGCAGCCGATGCGCACGACCACGCCGGCCGCGTCAAACGATTTCGAAGCCTTCCCCGGGATGGCGAAGAAATGGGGGCTGAGCTTCATGATCAATACGCAGCCGGTGCCGGGCGGGCGCTCGGCCGAAAGCCTGGCCTGGGCGGGGTTGAATAACACATACTACTGGCTTGATCCGCACGCCGGCTTGGCGGGGGTGCTGATGACCCAGGTGCTGCCGTTCGGCGATCCGACGGTGCTGCGGCTGCTGGAGGCGTTCGAGACCGGCGTCTATCGCCGCCGATAGGCGCCGGCGGGGTCCTGCATCTCTCCCGCGTTGCGGGAGAGGTCGGTTCGCGCAGCGAACCGGGTGAGGGCGCGCCGTGCCTCCCGCCCTCACCTTCCCTCACCCGCCGTGCTGCGCACGGCGACCTTGGTCCGCTTCGCGGCCCAAGCCCGCGAGAGCGGGAGAGGTGCCCGGCCCATGCGCAGACACCGTTGTCGCTTGTGTGCTATGCGGCGCCCGCGAATTGAGAAGTGATACCCATGCTGGACAAGAGTTTTTCGCCCGCCGAGGCGGAGCCGCGCCTGTACGAGGGCTGGGAGCGGTCGGGGGCGTTCGCCTGCGATCCTGCCTCGGCGGCGCGGCCGTTCACCATCATGATCCCGCCGCCCAACGTCACCGGCAGCCTGCATATGGGCCATGCGCTGACGTTCACCGTGCAGGACGTGCTGGTGCGGTTCCGCCGCATGCAGGGCCGGGACGTCCTGTGGCAGCCGGGCACCGATCATGCCGGCATTGCGACGCAGATGGTGGTGGAACGTCTGCTGGCCGAGCGGCAGACATCGCGCCAGGCGCTCGGGCGCGATGCGTTCCTGGAGCGGGTCTGGCAGTGGAAGGCGGAATTGGGCGGCACGATCACGCGGCAGTTGCGCCGGCTCGGTGCCTCGCTCGACTGGCCGCGCGAGCGCTTCACGATGGATGCCGGCCTGTCGGCGGCGGTGCGGGAAGTGTTCGTGACCCTGTACCGGCAGGGGCTGATCTACCGCGACCGGCGGCTGGTCAACTGGGATCCCAAGTTCCAGTCCGCGATCTCCGACCTTGAGGTCGAGAACCGCGAGATCAAGGGGCATCTCTGGCACATCCGCTATCCGATCGCGGGCGAGCCGGATCGTTTCATCACCGTTGCCACCACGCGGCCGGAGACCTTGCTGGGCGACACCGCGGTGGCGGTGCATCCCGACGACCCGCGCTGGCGTGACCTGATCGGGCGCCACGCGGTGCTGCCGCTGGTCGGGCGGCAGCTGCCGATCGTTGCCGACACGTATTCCGACCCGACGAAGGGCTCCGGCGCGGTGAAGATCACCCCGGCGCATGATTTCAACGATTTTGCCGTGGGCCAGCGGCACGACCTGCCGATGCCGTCGGTGCTCGATCGCGAGGCGCTGGTGACCTTGGCGGAAATCGCCGACGCGCTGGAAGCCGTGGAGGGCGTGGCCGATCCCGGTTTCGTCCGCGCGCTGGAGGGGCGTTCACGCGAGGACGCCCGCGCCGCGATCGTTGCCGAGCTGGACCGGCTGGGCCTGTTGGAGAAGACCGAGCTGCACACGCACCAGGTGCCGCACGGCGACCGCTCCGGCGTCGCGATCGAGCCGCTGCTGACCACGCAATGGTTCTGCAACGCCGCTGTGCTGGCCGAGCCCGCGATTGCCGCGGTGGAGGACGGGCGCACGCAGTTCGTGCCGAAGCAGTGGGAGAACACGTTCTTCGCCTGGCTGCGCGACATCCAGCCCTGGTGCATCTCCCGTCAGCTCTGGTGGGGGCATCGCATCCCGGCGTGGTACGGGCCGGACGGGGCGGTGTTCGTCGCGCATGACGCGGCGGCGGCGGCGGCGGCGGCGCGCGCGCAGTACGGGCAGGACGTCGCGCTGAGCCAGGACGAGGACGTGCTGGACACCTGGTTCAGCTCCGGCCTGTGGCCGTTCTCGACCCTGGGCTGGCCGGAGCAGACGGCCGAGCTGGCGCGCTACTACCCGACCGACGTGCTGGTGACGGGCTTCGACATCATCTTCTTCTGGGTCGCGCGGATGATGATGCTGGGGCTGCATTTCCGGGGCGAGGTGCCGTTCCGCACGGTCTACATCCACGGCCTGGTGCGCGACGAGCGCGGCCAGAAGATGTCGAAATCCAAGGGCAACGTCATCGATCCGCTGGAGCTGATCGACCGGTTCGGTGCCGATGCGCTGCGCTTCACCATCTGCGCGCTCACCGGACCGGGGCGCGACGTGAAGCTGGGGGCGGCGCGGGTGGAGAGCTATCGCAGCTTCGTCACCAAGCTGTGGAACGCGGCGCGGTTCTGCGAGATGAACGGGATCGGCCCCGATCCGGCGTTCGACCCCGCCGCGGCGCGGTTGCCGCTGGCGCGCTGGCTGCTGGATGCGGCCAACGCGGCGACCCTGCAGGCGACCGCATCGCTGGACGCATACCGGCTGGATGAATACGCCGCAGCCTGCTATCGTTTCACCTGGAACACGTATTGCGACTGGTTCCTGGAATTCGCCAAGCCGGTGCTGGCCGAGGGTGATACCGAAGCGGCCCGCGAGGTGCGGGGCGCCGCGGCCTACGCGCTGGGCGTGATCCTGCGCCTGCTGCACCCGGCGATGCCGTTCGTCACCGAGGAGCTGTGGGATCGTTTCGGCTACGGCGCCCCGTGCAGCCTGATCCGCGCGCCCTGGCCGGTGGCGGCGTCGGTGGCGGCGCCCGAGGCCGCACGGGCGGAGCTGGACTGGGTGGTGCGGCTGATCGGCGAGGTGCGCGCGGTGCGGTCGGAGATGAACGTGCCGCCCTCGGTGCGGGCGGCCGTGCTGCTGCGTGACGCGGCGCCGGAGAGCCTGGCGCGTGCGACACGCTGGGACGAGGCGATCCGCCGGCTGGCGCGCGCGGAAGCGGTGGGGCCGCTGGTCGGCGCGCTGCCGGCCGGTGCGGCGCAGGTGGTGCTGGACGAGGCGACGATCGTGGTGCCGCTCGCCGGGCTGATCGATCTGGATGCCGAACGGGCGCGGCTCGCGCGCGAGCGGACGAAGGCGGAGGGAGAGGCGGAGAAGATCGTGCGCAAGCTCGCCAACGCGGATTTCGTGGCACGTGCTCCTGAGGAGGTAGTGGCGGAGAACCGGGAGCGGTTGGAAGCGGCGCGAGCGGAGGCGGCGCGGCTGGCGGCGGCGCTGGGGCGGCTGGGGTGATCCACACGCCTCAGTGGGCGGTCCACCCCCCGTCCACCACCAAACTCTGCCCCGTCACGTAAGCCGACGCATCCGACGCCAGGAACACCGCCGCGCCGACGATATCGCGCGTCTCCCCGAACCGCCCCATCGGCGTATGGTCGAGGAACGGCTTGCTCAAGGTCTCATGATGCAGCAGTGCGGCCGTCAGATCCGTATCGACATACCCCGGCGCCAGGCAGTTCACCCGCACGCCCCGCTTGGCCCAATCGAGCGCCAACGCCTTGGTCAGCATCTCCACCCCACCCTTGGACGCGCAATAGGACGCCGACCGGGTCAGCCCGACATGCCCGGCTACCGAGCTCATGTTGACGATTGATCCCGTCCCGGCCTCGGCCATCGCCGTGCCGAGATATTTACAGCATAGGAATGTTCCGGTCAGGTTCACGTCCAGGATCGCCTGCCAGTCGGCGAGCGAGGTCTTCTCGATCGTGCGCCAGATCGGGTTGATGCCCGCGTTGTTCACCAGCACGTCGATCCGCCCGAAGCGGGCCAGCGCGGCATCCCGCAGCGCCAGCACGTCGTCCTCCCGCGCCACATCCGCCACCTGCACGGCGGCGGTCCCGCCCGCTTCGCCGATCGCATCGGCCGCCGCCTGCAACGTCCCCGGCGTGCGCCCAGCGAGCAGCACCGACGCCCCGAACGAGGCCAGCGCCTCAGCAATCCCGCGCCCGATGCCTCGTCCGGCGCCGGTGACGACGGCAGTCTTGCCCGTCAGGTCGAACAGCGTCCGGTTCACCAGTTCGGCCCCTGTTTCATCACCCGCTGCGCGATCGACCAGCGGTGCACCTCGGAAGGTCCGTCGTAGATGCGGAAGCCGCGCACCTCGCGGAAGATGCGTTCCGCCAACGTCTCCCCGGTGACGCCCTGACCGCCCAGGGATCTGCACGCAGCGATCGGCCACCCGCCAGATCGCTTCCGAACAGACGACCTTCGCCATCGAGGATTCCGTGCCCCCGCGCCCGCCCTGGTCCAGCACCCAGGCGGTCTGCCAGATCGCCAGCCGGCTCATGCGGATGTCCATCTCGTTGTCGGCCAGCATGAAGCCCACGCCTTCGTGGGTGCCCAGCACCTGGCCGAACACCTCGCGTTTGGCGGCGTAACCCGCGGCGATTTCGTGCGCGCGCTTCGCCGCCCCCAACCAGCGCATGCAATGGGTCAGCCGCGCCGGCGCCAGCCGCACCTGGGCGTAGCGGAAGCCCTTGCCCGGCTCGCCCAGTATGTCCCCGGCGGGCACGCGCAGGTCGGTGAATCGCACCACGCCATGCCCACCCGGAAAACCCTGGTCCAGGCTGTCCATCGCGCGCACCACCTCGATCCCCGGGGTGTCCATGTCGGCGAGGAACATGGTCGCGCCCTCCTCCCCGCGCGCCATGATGATGGCGAAACCGGCCCCGTCCGCGCCGGTGATGAACCATTTCGTGCCGTTGATGACCCAGTGGTTGCCGTCGCGCCGCGCGGTGGTCGCGAGCGCCGCCGGATCGGACCCCGCCCCGGGCGCGGGTTCGGTCATGCAGAAGCAGGACCGGATGGCGCCCGCCGCCAGCGGACGCAGCCAGCGTTCCTTCTGCTCGGGCGTGGCGACCGCTTCCAGCAGGTGCATGTTGCCCTCGTCGGGCGCGGAGATGTTCATTGCCAGCGGGCCGAGCAGCGAATATCCGGCCTCCTCGAACACCAGCGCCTTGCCGACATGCGACAGGCCGAGCCCGCCCCATTCGGGGCCGACATGCGGCGCGAGCAGGCCCGCCGTCGCGGCCAACGCGTTCAGCTCGCGGCGGAACGCGTCGGTCGGGCCGTGCCTTGTCTGGCGCCGATCGGCCTCTAGCGGAACGATACGGTCACGGATGAACTGCGCCGTGCGGTCGCGCAGCTCGGCCAGGTCCGGCGGGATCGAGAAATCCATCAGAAGGCGCGTCCTTGGGCAATCTCAAAGGTGAAGTCCAGGATGCCGCTGCCGATGCCGGTGAAGGCGGCGTAGCGCGGATCGGTGGTGGCGCCGGTGCGGAAGCGCAGGCCGAGCTGGAGGAAGATCACCGCCAGCTTGTACATCCCGAGCACGCGATAGAACAGGAAGTCCGACACGTCGCGTCCGGTCAGCGCCGCATAGCGCTCCACCGCCTGCGTGCGCGTGAGAAACCCCGGCTGGTCGGCCGGCATCTGCGCCATGTCGTGCATCGCCGGCGGGTCGTCGGGGTGCACCCAGTAGCTCAGCAGGGTGGCGAGATCGAACAGCGGATCGCCGCGCGTGCCCTGGTCCCAGTCCACCACCGCGACCGCGGAAAGGTCGCGCGGGTCCAGGATCAGGTTGTCGAGCTTGAAATCATTGTGCAGCAGCGTGGGCGCCCCGTCCGGGCGTTCGTGGCGTTCCAGCCAGGCGCCGATGTCGCGATGCAGCGCCTCCGTGCCATCCTCCTGCGCCGCCAGGCCGCGCTTGCGCCAGCCGGCGACGGCGCGGGCGAGGAAACCCTGCGGGCGGCCGAGGTCGTCGAGTCCGATCGCCGCGGTATCGACCGCGTGGATCGCGGCCAAGGTCTCCAGCAGCACCTCCGACAGCCGCGCCCCGGCTTCCGGCCGGCCGGCCAGCGGTTCGGGCAGGGTGGCGCGGATGACAAGGCCGGGCCGGTATTCCAGGATCTGGAACGGCGCGCCGATCACCTCCGGGTCGGCGCAGAGGTGCAGGCTGCGCGGCGCGACCGGCAGCGCGTCGGCGAGGCGGCTGAGGATGCGATGCTCGCGGGCCATGTCATGGCTGCCGGGAGGCACGGGGCCGAGCGGCGGGCGGCGCAGCACGGCGGGGCGTCCGTCGATCCCGATCAGGTAGTTGAGGTTCGCAAGCCCGCCGGCGAACTGCCGCGGGGTCGGGTTGTCGTCGAGCCGCAGCCCGTGGGCGGCCAGATGGCTGCGCACGCGCGCCCAGTCGAGCGGAACGCTGTCCGCTGCGGGGCGCACGTCGGCCTGGGGTCCTCTGGACACGCATCCTCCTGCGGCTCGGGCCGGGCGGAAGGTGAAAGCCGGTCCCCGGCGCGTCAAGCCGCACGTCGCGCTTGATCTCGATCAATGCGCCGCGCCCGGCCGCCGCGCCATCCTGCGTCGCAGACCGGCCGGAGGAGCCCGCCATGAAAGCCATCCTGCTGCTGACCGCCAGCGGTCCGATCGTGATCCTGACGTCCTTCGCCTCGCCCCTGCACCCGGCGCTGCTGGAGAAGCTGCAGGGGAAGGGCATCCGCAAGTTCATCGCCTTCGACCTGCCGCTCGAACAGGTCCGCTGGCGCTACGGCGGGCACTATACCGCCGTGCAGGACGACCTAGCGCAGACCGACGATCTGCGGGTGCTCGATTTCGACGGCCACCACATTTTCGATTTGTTCCGCTTCAGCGAGCTTGGGGCGCCGATTTTCCACGAAGGCGGGTAGTGCGTGCGCCCGTTCGGGCGCTTGCGGCGCGACACGGAGTCTGTCCCACCTTCGTACCGAAGCGGGGCCGCTCGGCCGCCCTGCGCACGCCCTGCCGGGGTACGCGACTATTCCACCGGCGGCGCCACAAATGCGGCCCCGCCGGCGTGACGCGGGACGGGCGCGGTGTCGGCCGGACGCACCAGCAGCCAGCTCAGGAGCGCCGAGACCAGGGCGAACGCCGCGGCGGCCAGCAGGATCGTCGCATAGCCATCGCCGAAGCTCCGCACCGCCAGCGCCCGCAGCATCGCCCGCAGCCCGGAGCCGGTCGCCAGCCCCGACAGGTTCCCCGCCGCGACCTGCCGGATCAGCGCCAGCCGCTCTCCCGCCAGATCGGCCGGCAGCCCGGCCGAGATGGTGTCGGAGACCCGGTTCACCAAGATCGCGCCCAGCGCGGCAAACCCGACGACGATGCCGCTGAAGCGGACCGTGCCGGCCACACCTGAGGCCATGCCCGCTCGTTCCACCGGAATGACGGTCATGCCGACCTTGGCGGTTTCGCCGTTCAGGATCCCGGCGCCAGCGCCGGCGACCAGCATTCCCCCGAGCATGGCGCCATAGTCGAACCGCGGCGCCTCGGCCGCCATCCACAGCAGCCCGGTGCCGACGAGCGCGAGGCCGAGCGTCAACAGCGCCCGCCCGGTCAGGCGATGGGTCAGCTGCGTGGCGACCAGGCGCGGCACCAGGAACAGCGGCACCGCCATCGGCAGCATCAGCAGCCCGGCGGCGAACGGCCGGTAGTGCAGGCCGTTCTGCAGGTAGATCGGCAGGTAGGTCAGCATCGTCAGCAGCGCGGCGGCGAATGCCACCGAGGCGATGTTGGCGCCGAGATGGGTCCGATGGCGGAAGAACCCGAGATCGAGCATCGGCCGCTCCTGGACCGCCTCGGCGAGCAGGAAGACCACGCCGAGCCCGGCGGCGGCAGCGAGTTCGAGCCCCACGGCGCGACTGCCCCAGCCGGCACGGTTGCCGGAGATCAGTGCGAGCGTGGTCAGGAACAGAAGGCGCTGAACGAAACGACACCGGGAAGGTCGACCCTGGTCGCATCGGGGTCGCGCGATTCCTCGACCGCGTACAGGGGCAGTGCAATCATGACCAGGCCGACCGGAACGTTCACATAGAACGCCCATTCCCAGCCGAGTGTCTGGGTGATCAACCCGCCGACCACCGGGCCGAGCGAGATGGCGATGCCGATGACGGAGCCCCAGAAGGCGAAAGCCCGCGCCGGCGCGGCGCCGCGGAACACGTGCGACAGGGTGGCGAGTGCGGCGCTCAGTTGCAGCGCCGCGCCGACACCCTGCGCCGCGCGGGCGGCGTTGAGCACCGCGACACTCGGCGCCGCTCCGCAGGCGAACGAGGCAAGGGTGAAGATCGCCAGGCCGAGCAGCAGCATACGCTTGCGGCCGTAACGGTCGGCCAGCGCGCCGGCGGGCAGCACGAGCGAGGCGAAGGTGAGTGTGTAGGCGCTGATCACCCATTCGATCCCAGCGAACTCGGCCTTCAGCGCGTGCGCGATCGACGACAGCGAGACCGCGACGATGTTCGCGTCGAGATTGATCATGAACGAGGGCACCGATACGCAGAGCAGGATCAGGATGGCCTGCATCCGCTCCGCGGCCGGGGTGACAGGGTGGCTTGTCATGGACCTGCCCGCGCAGGTGGCGGGTGGGGGCGTGTCGTGACGTGGATCAATGCGGTGCATCGGGGAGATCCTTTCAGCGATCGCCGTAGTCCGCGGCGACGGCCGCGCCGAGGAGTGCCCGCAAGGCGTGCGTGTGGTCGGTGCCGAACACCTGCTGGAAGCGGCTCTGGGCTTCGCGCCACGGCGCCTTGGCCGCGACGAGACGCTGGCGGCCCGCGGTGGTCAGGGTGATGGCCCGGCTGCGCCGATCCTCCGCCCCGATCCCCACGGCGATCAGCCCGTCACGCTCCAGCGGGCGCAGGTTATGGCCAAGGGCGGAGCGATCCATCACCATTGCGCTGGCGAGCGCACCCAGGGTGACGGGACCACCGCCCTGCCGGTCGAGTTCGGCGAGCAGCCCATACTGGTTCACGCCGAGACCGGTCGGGGCCAGCATGCGATCATAAAGCAGGCTGACGCGGCGCGCGGCTTTGCGCAGCGCCGTGCAGGTGCATTCCGCGGAAGCAGGATCAGGGGCGGGGCCGGGGGCCGCCATGGCAAGCTCCTAGAAACAGGCATATGCCCACAGTAAGGGGCATACGCCCATATTGCAAGAGCCGCCGGCCACAGGCCCGCCCGTCATGCACACGAAGAAAAAGGTCTTCGTCCGGCGGGATCAGGCCGGAGGTCTCGTGGCTTCGCCCTCCTTCTCCGGGCGCCGATCGCCGATCCTGCCACGCAAGGGCATCCGCAAGTTCATCGCCTTCGACCTGCCGCTCGAACAGGTCCGCTGGCGCCACGGCGGGCACTATACGGTGGTGGAAGACGACCTGGCGCAGACCGACGATCTGCGAGTGCTCGATTTCGACGGCCACCATATTTTCGACCTGTTCCGGTTCAGCAAGCTCGGGCCGCCGATCTTCCACGAAGAGGGCTGAGCGACCGGGCGCTCAAGGGGGGGCAGGGGCGTGCCGTTTCCGTCCCCCGCCCGGCTCAATGCTCCGACGCAGAAGCCGCTGTCCGCGCTTCGGCCCACGCCTCACGGCGTAAGCCGCATGACCCGGGGCCGACGTGGTTCGTTCCCCCCGATCCCGTGTCCGATCTCCGTCCGCATTCAGCGCCGCGGCGGAATCACCGTCACCACGTAGCGCCGCGGCCCGGCGCGGTGGCTCCAGAACCGGTGCGCCAGGGTGATCTCCGTCCGCGTCGTCCCCGGCGTCGCGAACCGGGCGGTGGCGGCCAGACACACGCGGTCATTGCTCCGACACACCGACAGCAGCCCGTGCGCGGCCAGCTTTTGCGGCGTCACCCACAGGTTGTTGGAATAATGGAAGTCGGAAAAGGAATGCGGCCGGTCGGGGCTGTAGAAGACGATCTCGTTGCCGTACCAGGGCGATCCCGCCACGTAGTCGAGCGGGAGGGAGGTGCGCGCGTGCCAGATTTTCGTCGCCGCGATCGCCACCTCCTGGAACGGCTCCGCCTTCATGGCGTTGCCCGCCAGATAGGCGCGCTGGTAGGCGATCGCCGGCGACAGCGCCACCGCACCGAGGCTCAGCACGCCGGCCAGACGGGCGGCGATGCGCAGCAGCCGGCGGGGATCGCGCAGGCGGGCGAGCTCGATCGTCAGCAGCGGCAGCAGCGGGAAGATGCCGACCATCATCTCCTCGGTGATCGTCGTGCGCAGCACGAGCGCGCTCAGGATCGTCAGCACGAACGGCGCCAGGGCCAGGATCGCCAGCACGCCACGGGGCGGCGCGGGGCCAAAGTCGGGGTCGGGGCCAGCGTCGGCAGCGACCGGCTCCGCGGGCGCGCGCGGCGCGGTTCCGGTCACCACGCCCACGACCAGCAACACGCCGAGGTTCATCCCCACGGCGCCGACCGCGGCCTTCGTCGCGTAGTCCAGCACGTGATGCCAACTGCGGTCGGAGATGCCGGCCAGGTAGCGCAGCGGCGGCGCCCGATGCGTCAACAGCCACCACACATGCGGCGCGAGCATCGCCGCCGCCACGCCGGCGGCGATATAAGGGGAGGCGGAGGCAAACCAGGCGCGCCGCCGCGGATGCCACAGCGCGGCCAGGAAGCAGGTCGCGAGCAGGATCAGCGCATAGTATTTCGACAACATGGCAAGCCCGGCGCAGACGCCGAAACCCATCGCGTAGCGGAGCCCGCCGCCCTGCACCGATCGCGTGAAGGCATGCAGGGTCCAGGGCCAGATCGACAGAAAGATAATGTTGGCGTTGTACTTGTAGGCGTAGAACGTATAAAGCGGCGTCAGCAGCAGCAGCACCCAGGCTGCGCGGCGTGTCGGGCCGCGGGCGAAATCGCCGATCGCCCGCCACGCACCCCATAGGCCGATCCCGGCGTTCAGCGCGCTCAGCAGCGAGAACGCCCAGTTGGCGCGCGGAAAAACGCGAAACCACAGCCCGCAGATCCAGGCCCAGAAGGGCGGGTGCTGGTTGTAGCCGAGCTGGAACTGCCGGCCCCAGGCGTAGGCTTCCGCCATGTCGTGCTTGATCGCGAACGGCCCCTCGGCGAGGGCAAAATACACCGCCAGCAGCACCGTGAAGATGGCAAGCAGCGCCAGGCTCCGGGCAAGGCCCGGCGACTCGGGCGGGGCGTCGGCGCGCCCGGTTGCGTGCGCCATGCCGTGCAAGCTGGCTCAGATCTTGGGAAGAAATCGAACTTGCGAAAGAACGCCCTCTGCAATCATTGATATCTTCCTCCGAAGATCGTGCGACGCGGGCATTCTTCCACAAACTCTCATACCAGCCGCATCTGCCGCACCGCTGCGGCAATGAACCCCGCGAACAGCGGGTGCGGCGCGAACGGCTTCGACTTCAGTTCCGGATGGTACTGCACACCGATGAACCACGGATGGCTCGGCAGTTCCACGATCTCCGGCAGCACCCCGTCGGGCGACATGCCGGAGAAGCGCAGGCCGGTCGATTCCAGCACATCGCGGTAGTGCACGTTCACCTCGTAGCGGTGGCGGTGGCGATCCTCGATCACCGGCGCACCGCCGTAGATCTCCCGCACCAGGCTGCCCTCGGCCAGCACCGCCGGATAGGCACCGAGCCGCATCGTCCCGCCCAGCTCGCCGCCTTCGCGCCGCCGCTCGATCTCGTTGCCGCGCGCCCATTCCGTCAGCAGACCCACCACCGGCGTCGCGCACGGCCCGAACTCGGTGGAGGACGCATCCGCCAGGCCGGCCAGGTTCCGCGCCGCCTCGATCACCGCCATCTGCATGCCGAAGCAGATGCCGAAGAACGGCACGTTGCGTTCGCGGGCAAACCGCACCGCCTCGATCTTGCCGGGCGTGCCGCGTTCGCCGAAGCCGCCGGGGACCAGGATGCCGTGCACGCCTTCCAACCGCTGGACCGTGCCCGGCTGCTCGAACACCTCGCTGTCCATCCAGTCGAGTTTCACCCGCACCCGGTTGGCGATGCCGCCGTGCACCAGCGCCTCGGCCAGCGACTTATAGCTGTCGAGCAGGTTGGTGTATTTGCCGACCACGGCGATGCGCACCTCGCCCTCCGGCGCACGCACGATCTCGACGATGCGTTCCCAACGCGCCAGGTCGGGGTTCGCGGTCGTACGGCAGGGCGAAATGGCGCAGCACTTCGCGGTCCATGCCCTCGGCGTGGTAGCGCAGCGGCACGGCGTAGATCGTGTCCACGTCCAGTGCCGCGATCACCGCTTCCGGGCGGACGTTGCAGAACAGCGCGATCTTGCGCCGCTCGCCGTCCGGGATCGGGCGGTCGCAGCGGCACAGCAGCATCTGCGGCTGGATGCCGACGTTCAGTAGCTCCTTCACCGAATGCTGGGTGGGCTTCGTCTTCAGCTCCCCGGCGGACGGGATGTAGGGTACCAGAGTCAGATGGACGAACATCGACCGCGCGGGGCCGAGCTCGTTGCTGAGCTGGCGGATCGCCTCCAGGAACGGCAGGCTTTCGATGTCGCCTACCGTACCGCCGATCTCGACCAGCACGAAATCGAACGCCTCGGTGCCGGCGACGATCGTGTCCTTGATGGCGTCGGTGATGTGCGGGATCACCTGCACGGTGGCGCCGAGGTAGTCGCCGCGGCGCTCGCGCGCGATCACGTCGGCGTAGATGCGTCCGGTGGTGGCGTTGTCGGCGCGGGCCGCGTGCACGCCGGTGAAGCGCTCGTAGTGGCCGAGGTCGAGGTCGGTCTCCGCCCCGTCGTCGGTGACGAACACCTCCCCGTGCTGGTAGGGGCTCATGGTCCCTGGATCGACGTTCAGATAGGGGTCGAGCTTGCGCAGCCGCACCGTATAGCCGCGGGCCTGCAACAGCGCGCCGAGCGCCGCCGAGGCGATACCCTTGCCAAGGGAGGACACCACGCCGCCGGTGATGAACACGAACCGGGTCATGGACCGCCGTTGTAGAAAGCCGAATCGGGACGACGCAAGCCCGGTCTTGCCGGGTCGACGGTTTCGCTGCCGCCTCGGTCGGCCCCGGGGCGCCCGCTACGGCCGGCCTCGGGCCGGTCCGTCCCGCTCACGGCCGCATCAGGCCGCGATGGAGGCACGGACGCAGCAGCAGGGATCGCACGCGCCTCCGCAGTGCGTTGCCATGCGGGCATGGTGCGGCAGTCAGTGCGGGACCGTGGGTGCGGACGGAGCGGGGGGGGCCTGCGGCGCCGACGCCGAAGTGCCGGTGGTGGCGGTGCCCGCCGGAGCGGTACCCGTCGTCGCAGTGCCACCCGCGGAACCACCCGGTGCGGTACCGTTCGTCGCGGCGCCGTTCGGGCTCGTGGGCACCGGCGCCGGGCTCCCGGCACCGCTGGGCGCGCCCGGTGCCGGCATCACGGGGGCCGGGGCGGCCGGCGGCCCGGAGAGGATGCCGGAGCCCGCGGAAGACGCGCCGCGATTGAGCACCGCCATCGTCAGCGACAGGCCCAGGAACACCGCTGCAAGAATGCCGGTCGCGCGGGTGAGGAGATTCGCCGTGCCGCGGCCGGACATGAACGCGCCCATGCCCTGGGAACTGCCGATGCCGAGGCCGCCGCCCTCGCTGCGCTGGATCAGCACGACGCCGATCAGCGCGATCGCGACGAATACCTGGATCACCATCAGAATCGCCATCATGGGGGGCGGACCATCCTCGCGCACGGGAAGGCCGGGGGAGCAGTGCCCGCCCGGCCTGACTGCGCAGGCTCTTACCCCCCCGTCGCCGCCCCGGCAATCGCCAGGAAATCCGCCGCCGCCAGGCTCGCCCCGCCGACCAGTGCCCCGCCCACCTCCGGCAGCGCCAGCAGGGCGCGCGCATTGGCGGGTTTCACCGACCCGCCGTACAGGATGCGCACCGCCGCCCCCGCGTCGCCGAACTGGCGCACCAGCTCGGCGCGGATGAAGGCGTGCATGTCGGCCACCTCGTCCTCGGTCGGCGTCTTGCCGGTGCCGATCGCCCAGACCGGCTCGTAGGCGAGTATGCCCCCTAGCCCATCGGCGCCCCCATCGGCGAACCCTTGCGGCAGGCTGCCGGAGAGCTGCCAGCCGACCGCCTCGGTCTCCGACCCGCCGCCGCGCTGGTCGGCCGTCTCGCCGACGCAGACGATCGGGATGAGGCCGGCGGCGACCGCGGCCAGGGTCTTCTCGCGCACGAGCTCGGAGGTCTCGCCGTGGTTCTGCCGGCGCTCGGAATGGCCGAGGATGACCCAGCGCGCCCCGGCGTCGCGCAGCATCGGGGCGGAGATGTCGCCGGTATGCGCGCCCTGCGCATCTTGGTGGCAGTCCTGCCCGCCCACGGCGATCCCACCGCCGGCCAGCGCCTCGGCGACGGCAGGGAGCGCGGTGAACGGCGGGCAAACGAGCAGCTCGGCCGCGCCGCCGGCGGCGCCCGCGCGCAGCGCCTGCGCGAGCGCCACCGCCTCGGCGCGCAGCATGTGCATCTTCCAGTTCCCGGCAATCAGCTGGGGCATCGGTGTCCTCCGTCGGCAAGCTCCCAGGGGGGAAACCCAAGGAGGCTTGCGCTCGCTCTCAGGATCTCGGCGGCCAGCATGGCCTACCGCCGCCGCGCCGGGCAACCTGCGCCCATTGCCCGCTTCGGCGGGCCGCCCATGAACCCCGGCCCGCTGGCAAAGCCCGCAGGGCGCCCGTATAGGAAGGCCCGCCGCATCTTCTCCCTTTTGGCCGGATCCGCCCATGCTTGCCGCCTTCCGCCGCGCCCTGGAAACTTGGCCCGTCCGCCTGCTGTTCGGGCTCATGGTGATCGCCTTCGTGGTTTGGGGCGTGGGCGACGTGGTACGCCAGATCGGCACCTCGACATGGGTCGCCAAGGTCGGCGGACGCACGATCGCGCCAGCGCAGTTCAACGAGGTGTTCGAGCGCGACCTCGCGGTGGCCGAGGAGCGCCTGCCGCAGGGCCAGAACGTCACCGCCGCGCTGCGCCGTCAGGTCGCGCAAGCGGCACTTGACCAGGTCGTAGCGCAGGCCGCGATCGACGCGGAGATCCACCGCCTGCGCATCGCCGTGCCGGACACGGCGGTGCGCCAGGCGGTGTTTGCCATGCCGGCGTTCCAGGGTCCGGGGGGAACGTTCGATCGGACGAAGTTGAACGCCGTCCTCGCCAACAACGGGATCTCCGAGGACCGGTTCCTGGGCATGGTCAGCGGCCAGATCGCCCAGCAGCAGATGGTGGGGGCGCTCACTGCCGGGGTGGCACCGCCCAGGCTGCTGCTGCGTCGGTTGTTCGCCTTCAGCGCTGAGCGGCGCTCCGCCCTGGTGGCCCCGGTGCCGTTCGCCGCCGCGCCCCCTCCGCCGGCGCCAAGTGAGGCGGCGCTGCATCGCACCTACGCCAACCACCCGTGGCTCTACCGCGTCCCCTCCTACCGCAAGATCAAGGCCGTGGTGCTGACCGCGGCGGCCCTGACGAAGACGATCACCGTCACGCCGGAGGAGCTGCACACCTATTACGACCAGCACACGGCAAGCTTCGTCACCCCGGAGCGGCGCAGCCTGCAGGTGCTGGTGATGCACGATCCGGCGCAGGCGACGGCGCTGGCGAAGCAATGGCAGGGCGGAGCGGACTGGCCGGCAATGCAGACGGCGGCCAAGGCGGCCGGCGGTACCGCGGTCGAACTGCCGGACACGACCCAGGCCGGCCTGCCCGATCCGGCGCTCGCCAAAGCCGCGTTCGCGGCGGCGCAGGGCACGGTGGTGGGGCCGGTCGCGACCGGGCTCGGCACCGACCTGCTGAAAGTGACGAAGATCGTCCCGGGCGCGGCCCAGGATTTCGCCGACGTGCAGAACGAGCTTGCCGCCCGCGTGCGGGCCGACCGTGCCGCGAGCCGCGTCTACGATGTCGCCAACCGGATCGACAACGTGCTCGGCACCGGCGCCGGGTTGTCGAAACTGCCCAGCGATGCCGGGCTGGTCGGGCTGGAAGGCACATTGGACGCTGCCGGCACCACCCCGGAGGGCAAGCCGGCGCCGATCCCCGGGCCGGCCGCGCTGCGCCAGGCGATCGTGAAGGACGCCTTCGCCACCGCGCCCGGCCAGCCGCCGGCGCAGTTGACCGAGGTGCCGATCCCCGGCGGCGGCTCCGCCTACTACGCGCTGACGGTGGAGAAAGTGACGCCGCCAACCGAGAAGCCGTTCGATGCGGTGCATGACGCAGTGGCGGCGCAATGGAGCGCGACACAGCGGCGCAAGGCGGCGGAGCGGATCGCCGCCGGCGTGCTGATCGCCGTGCAGGGTGGCCAGACCTTCGCCACCGCAGCCGCCGCGGCCGGTCTCGGGGTGCATCCCACCCCGCTCATTGGCCGCGCCGGACCGACCGGCGGCCTGCCGGCCGTCTTGCAGCGGGTGCTGTTCACCCTGAAGCCGAACCAGCCGACCATGGTGCAGACGGCGGATGCGTTCCTGCTGGCCGTGCCGGACCAGATCGTCCGGCCCGATCCGAAACAGGACCCGCAGGGGTATGACGCGCTTCGGACGGTGCTCACGCGCTCGATCGCCGGCGATGTCGCGACCAGCTTCGCCGATGCGCTGCGCACCCGCGCGCAGCCGCAGATCGATCAGTCCGAATTCGACAGTTTCGTCAACAGCGGCCAATAGAACGAGGTGCCCCGATGAACGCCCCGCTTGCCACCGGCTTTGCCGGGTTCCGCGCGGTCCATGACAGCGGACGCGGTGCCCTGGTGACCTGGCGCGGCGTGGCCGATCTGGAAACGCCGGTGGCGGCGTTCCTGAAGCTCGCGCAAGGGCGGCCGAACGCGTTCCTGCTGGAGAGCGTGGAGGGCGGCGCCGCGCGCGGGCGCTATTCGGTGATCGGCATGGACCCCGACCTGATCTGGCGCTGCCGCGACGGGCGGGCGGAGGTGAACCGCGACGCCGCGTCCGCCCCGCATGCGTTCGTGGCGGACGACCGCCCGGCGCTGGAGAGCCTGCGCGCGCTGATCTCCGAGACCCGCATGGATGTGCCGCTCGGCCTGCCGCCGATGGCCGGCGGCCTGGTTGGCTACCTCGGCTACGACATGGTGCGGCTGATGGAGCGGCTCCCGGCGAAGAACCCCGACCCGATCGGGGTGCCGGACGCGCTGCTGCTGCGCCCCACCCTGTTCGCGATCTTCGACAACGTGAACGACGAGCTGACCCTGGCCGCGCCGGTGTATCCGCGCGAGGGCGTCACCGCCGAGGCGGCCTGGGCGGGCGCCCAGGCGCGGCTCGCGGAGTCGCGCGCGGCGCTGGAACGTCCGCTGCCGCGCCCGGCGCCGCCCGTGTCGCTGCCCGCGCCGCCGGCGCCGGCCTCCACCATGACGCCGGAGGCGTTCATGGCGGCGGCCGAACGGGCAAAGGAGTACATCGCCGCCGGCGATGCGTTCCAGATCGTGCTGAGCCAGCGCTTCTCCGCCCCGTTCGCGCTGCCGCCGTTCGCGCTGTACCGCGCGCTGCGGCGGATCAACCCGGCGCCGTTCCTGTTCTACCTGGAGTTCGGCGGCTTCGCGATCGTGGGCTCCAGCCCGGAAATCCTGGTGCGGCTGCGCGACGGCGTGGTGACCCTGCGCCCGCTTGCCGGCACCCGCCGGCGCGGCGCGACCTATGAGGAGGACCAGGCGCTGGAAGCCGAGCTGCTGGCCGATCCGAAGGAACGGGCCGAGCACCTGATGCTGCTCGATCTCGGGCGCAACGACGTCGGGCGGGTGGCGGAGCTGGGGTCGGTAAAGGTGACGGAGAGCTTCGTCGTCGAGCGCTTCAGCCATGTGATGCACATCAGCTCCAACGTGGAAGGCCGGCTGGAAGCGGGGAAGGACGCGCTGGATGCGCTGGTCGCCGGGTTTCCGGCCGGCACCTTGTCGGGCGCGCCCAAGGTCCGCGCGATGGAGATCATCGAGGAGTTGGAGGGCGTGCGCCGCGGCATCTACGCCGGCTGCATCGGCTATTTCGCCGCCAACGGGACGATGGACACCTGCATCGGGCTGCGCACCGCGCTGGTGAAGGACGGGGTGATGTACGTGCAGGCCGGGGCCGGGATCGTCGCTGATTCCGACCCGGCATCGGAACAGGAGGAGTGCCGGCAGAAGGCGCGCGCGCTGTTCCGCGCGGCGGAGGAAGCGGTGCGGTTCGCCGCCGGCGAGGGCTGACTCTCTCTTTCCCCCTCCCCCTGACCCCCTCTCGCAAGGGGAGGGCAAAATGTGCATGGCCCGCTCAGGAAATCGGCACGGCTGCTCGCAACTCAGGCATCTCGTACGGTGCACGGGCAGTGCCGTTGCGGTCCGCCGCCCGAATTCGGCTGGCACGGTTCTCGCTTGGTCTTCTCCCAGGCGGCTAGGGTTCCGGCCGGACGGTAACGTCCGGTGACTGGTCCGAGAGCCGCGGCCGGCCGGGAGACATCCGGCCTGGTGCACGGCGGGACAAAAGCCCGGGAGAGCGATCGATGCGTGGGTGCGCATCCGCTGCTCCATGTGCCCTCGTATCGATAGGAAGACGATCGAACGAGAGGAACAGGGACCGACATGCTGACCCGTAAACAACTGCTTCGTGGCGGCGCCGGGCTTGCGGTCGCCAGCCTGGCCGCACCGTCCATCGCCCGCGCGGCGAAGAAGAAATTCACCCTCGCCTGGACCGTCTATGTCGGCTGGATGCCGTGGCCGTGGGCGGCCGATACCGGCATCGTGCGCAAATGGGCGAACAAATACGGCATCGAGATCGATGTGATCGAGGTCAACGACTACTCGACCTCGATCAACCAGTACACCTCCGGTGGGTTCGACGCGCTGACCATCACCAACATGGACACCTTGGCGGTGCCGGCGGTGGGCGGGGTGGATTCGACGTCGATCATCACCGGCGACTATTCCAACGGCAACGACGCCGTCATCCTGAAGAACAAGACGAAGTTCGCCGATCTCAAAGGGCAGAAGGTCAACATCGTCCAGTATTCGGTATCGCAATACCTGCTCGACCGCGGGCTGCAGATGCATCACATGACCGAGCGCGACGTGGTGATCGTGAACACCTCGGACGCCGACATGGCGGCGGCCTACCTCACGCCGCAGGTAACGGCGGTGGTGACGTGGAACCCGATCGTGCAGCAGATCATGCTGAACAAGAATGCGCACGAGGTGTTCACCTCGGCCTCGATCCCGGGCGAAATCCTCGATCTCTGCATCGTCAACACCAAGACCTTGCAGGAGCATCCGGAGTTCGCGAAGGCGCTGTGCGGGGCGTGGTACGAGACGCTCGGCATCATGCTCTCGCACACGCCGGCCGGCGTCGCGGCGCGCACCGCGATGGCGAAGCTGTCCGGCACCGATCTCAAGGGGTTCGATGCGCAGGTGAAGACGACGCATCTATTCTCTACCCCCGCCATCGCGGCGAGCTTCACCCGCTCGGCCAAGCTCAAGACCACGATGGACTACGTGCGCCAGTTCCTGTTCGCGCATCAGTTGATGGGCCAGGGCGCGGCGTCCCCCGATGTCGTCGGGATCGCCTTCCCCGACGGCAAGGTGCTCGGCGATCCGAAGAACGTGAAGTTCCGCTACACCGACACGTTCATGCAGATGGCAGCCGAACACAAGCTGTAGGCGCCGATCCTGGAGTGCCCGGCGATGCGCATCATCAACCTGCATCCGGGACGGCGCAGCGCGCGGCTGCTCGCCCTGCTGCCGTTCGTGGTGCTCGTCGCCGGGTATGTCATCGCCTCGGCGATCCGCCACAGCGAGAACGCCGCCGACAAGCTGCTGCCCACCTTGGGCCAGATGGCGGCGGCGGTCGGGCGCATGGCGTTCACCCAGGACCTCGCGACCGGGACCTACCTGATGGTGAACGATACCATCACCAGCCTGCACCGGCTGGTGGTGGGACTCGCGATCTCGGTCGCGCTCAGCTTCACGATCGGCGTCGCGGTCGCCATGGTGCCGTATCTGAAGGCGTTGTTCGTGCCGTTCATCGCGGCGTTCTCGATGGTGCCGCCGCTCGCCGTGCTGCCGATCCTGTTCATCATCGCCGGCATCGGGGAGACGGCGAAGGTCACCCTGATCGTGATCGGCACCGCGCCCTTCATCGTGCGCGACCTGATCCTCAAGATCGAGGAGACGCCGAAGGCCCAGCTCATCAAGGCACAGACCCTGGGCGCGTCGTCGTGGCAGATCGCAGTGCGCGTGATCGTGCCGCAGATGGGGCCGCGGTTGATCGATGGCCTCCGCCTGACTCTGGGGCCGGCGTGGCTCTATCTGATTTCGGCCGAGGCGATCGCGGCGCAGGACGGGCTTGGCTACCGCATCTTCCTGGTGCGGCGCTATTTCGCGATGGATATCATCCTGCCGTACGTGGTGTGGATCACGATGCTGGCCTATCTGTTCGACCTCGGCCTGCGCAAGCTGCAACGCGCCGCGTTCCCGTGGTTCGAGGGAGCGAAGACGCTATGAGAGGCAACCATCTTCCCCCTCTCCCCCGCGCTTGCGGGGGAGGGGGCGGGGTGAGGGGTCCTGCCCGCCCCCGGATCGGCGGGATCGTGCCGCTTGCCCCCCTCATCCCGACCCTCTCCCCCGCAAGCGCGGGGGAGAGGGGGATGGGGGCGCGCGCATGAGCGCGCTGTCGATCCGCAACGTCTGGCAGATCTATGCCGGCCGGGTCGTGCTGGAGCGCATCTCGCTCGAAATCGCCGAAGGCAGCTTCATCGCCGTCGTCGGCCCGTCCGGCTGCGGCAAGACGACCCTGTTGCGCATGCTGATGAGCGAGGAAGCGCCGAGCCGCGGCGAAATCCTGATCGACGGCTGCCCGCTGCCGCGTGAACCGACGGTGGAACGCGGCGTGGTGTTCCAGCGCTACTCGGTATTCCCGCACCTGACCGTGCTCGGCAACGTCGTGCTGCCGCTGGAATTTGCCGGATCGAAGCCGCTCGGCCGGCTGTTCGGCGCCGCGCGCCGGCGGGCGGAGGAGGCGGCGCGGGTCCTGCTCGACCACGTCGGCCTGGGCCACGCGGCGAGCCTCTACCCGGCGCAACTGTCCGGCGGCATGCAGCAGCGCCTGGCGCTGGCGCAGGCCCTGATTCCCCGCCCGCGCGTGCTGCTGTTGGACGAGCCGTTCAGCGCGCTCGATCCCGGCATCCGCATCGAGATCCACGCCCTCACCCGGCGGCTGTGGGAAGAGACGGGGATGACCGTGCTCCTGGTCACGCACGATCTGAGCGAAGCCTTCCGCCTCGGCACCCGCGTGGTGGTGTTCGAGCGACCGAGCGACGACCCCGGCCGCGGCGCCTGCATCACCTTCGACATCCTGGTGCGCCCGCGTGCCGCCGCCCCGTCGGCCCCGGTCCGTGCGCCCGCCGCGGCTATCGCCTGATACGCAACGATGAGGGAAACCCGACACATGCCCCGCAACCTCGTGCGCGCGACACGCCACGCCGGCCACCAGCCCAGGGCCGTGCATCGCCGCCACCATCACCCCGATTTCAACGCCCGCGAGACCCAGGGCTGGAAGGCGCTCGACGCCGAGGGCAAGCTCTCCAGCGACGGCTGGCGGCGGGAGGAGAAATTCGCCCTCGACATGGGCCTGCCGGGCGCCGAAAGCCTGACCGACCGCACCATCCCCACCTTCTCGCGCGGAGAGCTGCCGCATTTCGCGGGCATCAACACGTTCCTGAAGGCGCCGTATGTGGAGAACGTGCGCGACGTCGGCCGCTACGACGCCGCCGTGCTCGGCATCCCGTTCGATTCCGGCACCACCTACCGGCCCGGCACGCGGTTCGGACCGCAGGGGATCCGCCGTATCTCGGCGCTGTACACGCCGTACAACTACGAACTCGGCGTGGATCTGCGCGAACAGATGACCCTCTGCGACGCCGGCGACGTGTTCACCATCCCGGCGAACCTGGAGAAAAGTTTCGACCAGATCACCCGCGGGGTGACGCATGTCGCGTCCTCCGGCGCGCTGCCGGTGATGCTGGGGGGGGATCACTCCATCGGCTTTCCCTGCGTGCGCGGCATCGCGCAATGCACGTCGAAGCGGATCGGCATCATCCATTTCGACCGCCATATCGACATCCAGGAGAAGGACCTGGACGAGCGCATGCACACGACGCCCTGGTACTGGGCGACGAACCTGCCGAACGTGCCGGCGGTGAACCTGGTGCAGCTTGGCATCGGCGGCTGGCAGGTCCCGCGCGCGGGCGTGGCGGTGGCGCGCGAGCGGCAAACGAACGTGCTGACGATCGCCGATATCGAGCGCCTCGGCCTCGACAAGACCGCCGAGATCGCACTGGAACTGGCGTGGAAGGATGCCGACGCGGTGTATGTCTCGTTCGATGTCGACTCGATCGACTGCGGCTTCGTCCCCGGCACCGGCTGGCCGGAGCCGGGCGGGTTCCTGCCGCGCGAGGCGCTGAAGATCCTCGGCCTGGTGACCGCCCCCGGCATCTGCGGGCTGGAAGTGGTCGAAGTGAGCCCGCCTTACGATACCTCCGATATCACCGCGCTGTTCGGCGTGCGGGTGGTGGTGGAGGCGCTGGGTTCGATGGTGGCGCACGGCACCCTGGGCAAGCACAAGGCGATCATCGACAAGCCGGTGCGCTACTGATGCACGACGGTCCGCACCATCTGCCGCACGAGCATGGCCACGGGCACGGCGATGTGCACCACCACCACCCGCACGCGCCACCCGGCCACAACGGCGGCGCGGCGGCGGTGCAGTGGCAGACCCTGCACCTGCCGCCCGGGGAGACCCGCACGTCCGCCGTGCCGCCGGAACGTGACCTCGATCTGGTGGAAGCCGCGTTCGCGGAGGGGTTCCAGCGCTGCTCGGACGCAACGAGCTTCCTCCGCCTGGCGGGCATCGGGTTCGTCGCCCGCGGGCCGGGGGGCGAACGCCTCGGCCTGTTGCGGGTGGAGGTGGAGGACGTGACTGATATCGGCAGCGTCACCCCGCTGCTCGGCGGCGCCGGGTTGCGGTACGACCCGTTACCGGAACGGATGGTCTCGCGTCGGCGGCGGCTGCATTTCGTCTATCACGACGGCGCCGGCCTGCAGCGGCTGGATTTCGCCGCGGCGCGGGCGTTGCCGGCGCTCGATCCGGCGGGGAGCTGAAACGGCGCTTCTCCCCCTCCCGCACGGAAGGGGGAGAACGTTATGCCGGCCGTGCCAGACGTACCAACTCCCTGCGGACCCCTTCGGGGTCGGCGACCGGATCGCGCCAGGGCACGCGGATCACGCCCTCGCCCGGCGCCAATTCCCCCGTGGCCAAGTCGCACCCGTCGACATCCACCGCCACCATCCGCCACGCCCCCGGGCGCCCCGCGATCCGCGCCAGCGCGTCCGCATGGTCCCGGTTGCAATGGTCCATGATCAACTCCGCCGCGGCTGCGATGGCCGCCACCCCCGCCGGATCGCACCGCCAATCCGCCGCCCGCAGGCGTGCTGCACGGGCGAAGCCGCCGACGAACAGCCCGCCCTCCGGCCGGATGCGCCACAGATGGAAATCGGCGAAGCCGGCATACATCGCGGCATAGGGATGCAGCGCCAGGTAGCGCGCCGTCAGCGCCGGATCCTCCACGATCGCGGCGAGGCCCGTCACCGTCACCCGCGGCGCGGTCTGCGGATTGGCCTCCGCCGCTGCCCCGACCACGAGCAGCGCGCAGCGCGGCTCGGCGCGCAGATGCCGCGTGTGCGCCGCCAGGTCCGACAGCAGCAGCAGCACGGACAGGTCGGGCGCGGTCGCCGGCGTGACCAGAGACGCAAACGGCTGGCCATCGGTCGCGCTGGCGAGCGTCGCCACCCGTGCCGCGCGCAGCAGCCGGCGCGCCGCCAGCGCCGGTGAAGGTTCGGGGTGGTCCGCGGTGGCCTCTGCCGTCATACTGTCCCTCACATGCCAGGTCCCCCTGATCCCCGGCCCACGCCGCCCCACTTGAGCCGACACGGCCCCCCAAGCGGAACCCCTCGCCGATGAAACAGACCATCGCCCTCGTCGATGACGACCGCAATATCCTGACCTCTGTCGCCATGACCCTGGAGCAGGAAGGCTTCCAGGTCCGCACCTACACGGACGGCGAAAGTGCCCTGCAAGGCCTGACGTCCCGCCCCGCCGACCTCGCGGTGCTTGACATCAAAATGCCACGCATGGACGGGATGGAGCTGCTGCAACGGCTGCGCGCCCGCAGCGCCATGCCGGTGATCTTCCTCACCTCCAAGGACGAGGAGGTCGATGAACTCATGGGCCTCCGCCTCGGCGCCGACGACTATATCCGCAAGCCCTTCAGCCAGCGCCTGCTGCTGGAGCGTATCCGCGCCCTGCTGCGCCGCAACGAGGCCTCGCGCGCGGAAGGTTCCGGCGCAGCCCCGGGCGGGATCATGGTGCGCGGCGACCTGTCGCTCGACGAGACCAAGCACCAGTGCCTGTGGAAGGGCGAGGACATCCAGCTCACCGTCACCGAATTCCTGCTGGTGAAGGCGCTGGCCGCGCGCCCGGGGATGGTGAAAAGCCGCGACCAGCTCATCGATGCGGCCTACGGCGAGAACATCTACGTGGACGACCGCACGATCGACAGCCACATCAAGCGCGTGCGCAAGAAGTTCCGCGCTACCGACGATACGTTCGACCATATCGAAACGCTCTACGGCATCGGCTACCGCTACAAGGAGCACTGAGATCGCCAGAGGTGCGGTGACTGCGCGCGGCACGTCTCCTGCCACCATCGCGGGGGCGTGAGATGCGCATCGCCCCCGAAACCGGCCCCGGCAAGGAAGGCCCCCCGGCGTCGATGTCGCGCCCGGACGCCCGGCGGGCGGCGCTCCGGCCGCGCTGGGTCTCCCCGCTCATGCGCCGGGTGCTGCTCGTCAACGCCGTGCCGCTGGCGCTGCTGCTGGCGGCGCTGCTCTATCTGGACCAGTACCAGAACGGCCTGCTGGAAGGTGAAGTCCTCGCGCTGCGCGAACAGGCGCGGGTGTACGCCGGGGCGCTGGCGCAGAGTGCAGTGCGGGTGGATGGCAAGCAGGTCACCTTGATCCCCGACCTCGCGCGCCCGCTGCTCTGGCGGCTGACCGAACCAACGCCCGACGCGCAGGCGAGGCTCTATGGGCCGGACGGCACGGTGATTGCCGATTCGGCGCTGGGTCTGACCGGTACCGGCTCTGCCGCGCGCGAACACCTGCCACCGGGGACGCAGCGGGGCTGGCTGCTCGGCGCGATCGACTGGCTGTACGACAAGGCGCAGGCCCTGCTGCCGCATCCCTCGCCCGGCGAACTCGACCTGGAACGCGGCGGCGCCGGCGTCGACTGGCAGCCGAACGTGAAAACCGAACTCAAGCTCTCCTCCGATCATTCCCGCGAGATGCCGCCCTATATCCGCCGCACGGAGGACAACCGCCTGCTCGTCACCGTCGCCGAGCCGGTGCAGCGCGACCGCCAGACGGTCGGGATCATCCTGCTCACCCGTGAGGCGCGCGAGGTCGATTCCGCGCTGTTCGCGATCCGCATGTCGATCCTGGGGCTGTTCGGCCTTGCCCTGGTGCTGACGGTGCTGCTGTCGTGGTACCTGTCGCTGACCCTGACCCGCCCGATCCTGCGGCTGACCGCGGCGGCGGCGGAAATGCGCGAGGGCGAGGGTCGCACCGGCAGCGTGCCGCGCTCCTTGCTGGTGCGTCGCGACGAGATCGGCACGCTCGCTGTGGCGCTGGCCGATTCCGCAGTCGCGCTGTGGCACCGGATGGATGCGATCGAACGCTTCGCCGCCGATGTCGCGCACGAGATCAAGAACCCGCTCTCTTCGATCCGCAGTGCCATCGAAACCCTGCGGCGGATCGAGGATCCGGCGCGGCGGCAACAACTGCTCGCCATCATGGCCGACGACGTGACCCGGCTCGACCGGCTGATCAGCGACGTGTCCGATGCCTCCCGGGTCGATGCCGAGCTGTCGCGCACCCTGACCGAACAGGTGGACGTCGCGGCGATGCTGCGCACCTTGAAGGACATGCACGACGCGACGCGGGCGGAGACCGATCCGCGGCTGGAACTCGACCTGCCGGCCTCCGGGCTGCTGGTGCGCGGGGTGGAGGACCGGCTGGTGCAGGTGTTCCGCAACCTGATCGGCAACGCCGAATCCTTCAGCCCGCCCGGGGGCACGATCACGGTCCGCGGCACGGCGGCCGACGGAATGGCGGAGATCGTGGTGGAAGACGAAGGCCCCGGAATCCCGGACGGCAAGCTCGACCAGATCTTCGACCGCTTCTACTCGGAACGTCCGAGCGAAGAGCGGTTCGGCCAGCACTCCGGCCTCGGGTTGGCGATCAGCCGGCAGATCGTCGATGCCCTGCACGGACGCATCAGCGCGGAGAACCGACGCGACGCGGGGGGCGCTGTGCTGGGCGCACGCTTCGTGGTGCGCCTGCCGTTGGGGTGAGGGCGAAGGCCAGGGGCTCTGCCCCATACGCGCCAGGATAAGGGGCCGGGCGCCACTCTTTCACCTCTCCCTCTGGGAGAGGTCGCCGCGAAGCGGCGGGTAAGGGTCGTGCCGCACGGACAAATCATCGGACGTGCCGCACCGCCCTCACCCGGAGTGCTGACGCGCTCCGACCTCTCCCAGAGGGAGAGGTGAAAGGACGGCGCCCGGCCCCTTATCCTGGCGCGTATGGGGTTCTGCCCCTGGCCTTCGACGTCACGTCACCGGCGCCACGTCCACGATCGCGAACCCGACGCCGGCCGTGCCGTTCCATTCCTCCAGCCGCAATTGCCCGGCCAGGTGCACGGGCACTCCGCTGCGCGCCAGCAGCCAGTCGGCGAGCGCGCCGTCGCGGGCGCGGAACAGCATCGCCTTCAGGCGCGGGCCGCCGCCTTCGCCCTCGATGAAGCTGCGGATCGTGGTGCCTTCGCGGCCCACCCGGTCGGCGCGCAGCACGCGGGTCCGGTGCAGGACGAACACCGGTTCTTCGTTGCCGGCACCGAACGGCGCCAGCCGCGCCACCTGGGCGGCGAGGTCCATGGTGGCGCCGGGCACCGTCAGCGCGCCCTCCACCAGGAGGTCCGCCGCAGTCGGCAGGTCGGCTGCCTGCGCCAGCCGCTCGTCCAGGAAGGCCTGGAACGCGGCGAGGCCGGCGGCGGGCAGCGAGAACCCCGCGGCCATCGGATGGCCGCCGCCGGTCGTGAGCAAGCCGGCCTGGCGGGCCGCAATGACTGCCGCGCCGAGGTCGATCCCCGGCACCGAGCGGCCGGAGCCCTTCGCGATCCCCTCCGTCACGCCGGCGACGCAGGCCGGGCGGTTGAACCGTTCCTTGATCCGCCCGGCGACGATACCGACCACGCCCGGGTGCCAGCCGGCGCCGCTCACGACCAGCACCGCGCGGCCGGCGGCCGCCTGGGCTTCGGCGTCGCGGAACGCGGCATCCAGCATCGAGGCTTCGACTTCCTGGCGCTGGCGGTTGACCGTGTCGAGGCGTTCGGCGAGCGCGGCGGCCTCGGCGGGGTCCGGGCAAAGCAGCAGGCGCAGGCCGAGGTCGGCCTCGGCGATGCGTCCGGCAGCGTTGATCCGCGGTCCCAGGCCGAAGCCGCAGGTCATGGCGGACGGGCGCCCTTGTTTCTGGGCGATCGCCAGCAGCGCGGCGATGCCCGGCCGCTCCCGCCGGGCCATCACGCGCAGCCCCTGCGCCACCAGGGCGCGGTTCACGCCGGTGAGCGGCATCACGTCGCAGACGGTGGCCAATGCAACGAGGTCGAGCAGGCTGAGCAGATCGGGTTCGGCGCGCGCGGCGAAGAAGCCGCGCCGGCGCAGGCAGCGCACGGTGGCAACCGCGGCCAGGAACACCACCGCGGCGGCGCACAGCAGCGAGAGGCCGGAGCCATCGTCCAGCCGATTGGGATTGACGGTGGCGAGGATCGGCGGCGGCGGGCCTTCGGCCTTGTGGTGGTCGAGCACAATGACGTCGGCGCGGCCGTCCAGTGCCGTCAGCGCGTCCCCCGCCGCGGTGCCGCAGTCGACGCAGACGACCAGGCTGGCCCCGTGCAGCGCGAGGTCGCGCAGGGCCGGGGCGTTCGGGCCGTAGCCTTCGGTCATGCGGTCGGGCACGTGGGTGTGCACGGTGCAGCCGAGGGTCCGCAGCAAGGTCGTCATCAGCGCCGCGCTGCAGGCCCCGTCCACGTCGTAGTCGCCGAACACGCCGACCGTTTCGCCCCTCTGCGCGGCGTCGGCCAGGCGTTCGGCGGCGACGTCCATATCGGCGAGGCGCGAGGGGTCCGGCAGCAGCGCGCGCAGCGTCGGTTCCAGGAAATCGGTGGCCGCTTCGACGCCGATGCCGCGGGCGGCGAGCAGGCGCCCGACGATCTCCGGCACGCCGGCACGCTGGGTGATGCCGAGACCCACGCGGTCCTCGGCCGAGCGCCAGATCCAGCGCCGGCCTGTGAGGCTGCGGGCGATGCCGCCAATCGGGGGGATCATGGGAGACGCTTCGCCTCTCCCGCGCGAGCGGGAGAGGTCGGTGCGCCGCGCGCGCCGGATGAGGGCCGGAGCAACGTTGATGGCACGCTCACCCGCCGTGCTGCGCACGGCGACCTCTCCCGCGGTGCGGGAGAGGTGACGGGTGGGAGATTTTTCGTTTGCACGTTGGCCCGGGAGGCCATGGCGCGGCGTACCCGGCGCATGGGCGCGCCGAGCTCAGGAGCCGACCCAGGTCTTGGTGCTGAAGTTGTGGTGCCCTTCGACGAAGCGGACCGTGCCCGATTTGCTGCGCATAACGATCGAATGCGTGATCGCGCCGCTGCCGAACCGACGCACCCCGCGCAGCATGGCGCCGGGCGTCACGCCGGTGGCGGCGAACATCACGTTCCCTCGGGCCATTTCCGTCACGGTGTATTTGTGGTTCGGATCCGTAACACCCATGCCGCGCGCGCGTTCGATCTGCGCGTCGTCCTCGTACAGCAGCCGCCCATGCATCTGCCCGCCGATGCAGCGCAGCGCGGCGGCAGCCAGCACGCCCTCCGGCGCGCCGCCGGAGCCCATGTAGATATCCACGTAGCTGTCTGGCATGGCGGTGGCGATCACCCCGGCCACGTCGCCGTCGCTGATCAGCATGATGCGTGCGCCGGCTTCCCGCGTTTTCGCGATCAGTTCCTGGTGGCGGTCGCGATCGAGGATGCAGGCGACGATATCGGACACCTCGCGCTTCTTGGCGCGCGCCAGGTTGCGCAAATTCTCGGCGACCGGCGCATCGAGGTCAACCACGCCCTCGGGCAGGCCGCCACCGACCGCGATCTTGTCCATGTATATATCGGGGGCGTGCAGGAAGCCGCCGCGTTCGGCCAGTGCGACGGTGGCGATCGCGTTCGGGCCGCCTTTGGCGGTGAGGGTGGTGCCTTCCAGCGGATCGACGGCGATGTCCATCTCGGGTCCGCCGGCGCCGACTTTCTCGCCGATGAACAGCATCGGCGCTTCGTCCATTTCGCCCTCGCCGATCACGACGGTGCCGGCGATGGCGACGGTGTCGAAGGCGCGGCGCATGGCTTCCACCGCGGCGCCGTCGGCCTCGTTCTTCTTGCCGCGGCCGATCCAGGTGGAGGCGGACAGGGCGGCGGCTTCCGTCACCCGGACCAGTTCGAGGGCGAGGTTGCGGTCGGTGACCAGGCCCGGCTCCAGGCCGGCGGCGGGGTGTGCGGTCATGGCGGGGCTCCGGTGGCTGGCGAATCGCCGGCCAGTCTATCACGTTCCGCCGGCAGGTCTCGCCGGGCGGGAGATGCACCGGCGGCCATGCGCTTGACCGCTGTCCCGCGGTCGGCCAACACTACTCGCTTCCCCCGGACCCGGCGCGGAGCCTCCGCGCCCGGGCGATCCGGCGGGAGCCCACCGCAATGAGGGGTCCCCCCCGCGATGATCTCCGCCCTGATGCCGAACTACACCCGTGCCGACCTCGCTTTCGAGCGGGGCGAAGGCGCCTGGCTGTGGACGGCCGACGGGCGACGATACCTCGATTTCGGGTCGGGCATCGCCACCGCCTCCCTCGGCCACGGCAACAAGCACCTCGCCGAAGCGATCGCCGAACAGGCCGCGAAGGTGATGCACGTCTCCAACCTGTACCGCATCCCGCAGGCGGAACGCCTGGCGCAGCGGCTGGTCGATGCGTCCTTCGCGGACAGCGTCTTCTTCTGCAACTCGGGCGCGGAAGCGAACGAGGGCATGATCAAGATGATCCGCAAGACCCAGGCGGAAGCCGGCAAGCCGGAGCGGTTCCGGATCATCTGCTTCGAAGGCGCGTTCCACGGCCGCACCCTGGCCACCCTCGCCGCCACCGGCAACGCCAAATACCTGGCCGGATTCGGTCCGGTAGTGGAAGGGTTCGACCACGTCCCGTTCAACAACATGAACGCGGTGCGCAACGCGATCGGCCCCGGCACCGGCGGCATCATCGTCGAACCGATCCAGGGCGAGGGCGGCGTGCGCCCGGCCGACATGCAGTTCCTGCGTGATCTGCGTGCCGTCTGCGACGAATACGGCCTCGTGTTCGGCATGGACGAGGTGCAGTCCGGCATGGGCCGCACCGGCAAGCTGTTCGCGCATGAATGGGCGGGCATCGTGCCGGACGTGATGTCGCTCGCCAAGGGCATCGCCGGCGGCTTCCCGCTGGGCGCCGTGCTGGCGAAGGAGTTCGTGGCGAAGAACATGGTGCCGGGCACGCACGGCAGCACCTTCGGCGGCAATCCGCTCGCCTGCGCCGCCGGCAACGCCGTGCTGGACGTGATCCTGGCGCCGGGATTCCTGGAGGATGTCGATCGCAAGGGCCGCCGCCTGCGCAGCGCGCTCGACAAGATCGCGCGCGACTATCCGGCGGTGTTCGAGGACGCGCGGGGGATGGGCCTGCTGCTCGGGCTGAAATGCATGCTGCCGGCGGGCGAGGTGCAGGCCGCCTGCGTCGCCGAAGGGCTGCTTGCGATCACCGCTGGGGACAACGTGCTGCGGCTCGCGCCGCCGCTCGTGCTGACCGACGCCGACGTGGACGCCGCCATCGCGATGCTGGATCGCGCGGCGCGGCGCTGCCTGCCCTCGGCGGCCAAGGTCGCGGCGAAATGAGCGCGGCGCTGCGACGCGCCGCGCCGACGGAGGATCGGCCGGGGGCGCAAGCCCCCGCCGGTCCCCGGCACTTCCTCGATCTGCGCGATTTCGATACCGCTACGTTGCGGCGGATGCTCGACCTCGCCGCCGGGTTCAAGCGGGCGCGTGATCCGGGGCCGGGTGGACCGCTGCCGGGGCCAGGCTCGCGCCCACTCGCCGGGCGCACCCTGGCGCTGATCTTCGAGAAACCCTCCACCCGCACCCGCGTCTCGTTCGAGGTCGGCATGCGCCAACTGGGCGGGGACGTGATCGTGCTCAGCGCCCGCGACATGCAGTCGGGGCGCGGCGAAAGCCCGGCCGATACCGCGCGGGTGCTGTCGCGCTACGTCGATGCGATCATGCTGCGCACCGACCAGGTGGCGAAACTGCACGAGCTCGCCAGCTTCGCCACGGTGCCGGTGATCAACGGGCTGACCGACACGTCCCACCCGTGCCAGTTGATGGCCGACGTGCTGACGTTCGAGGAACACCGCGGGCCGATCGCCGGGCAGGTGGTGGCTTGGTGCGGCGACGGCAACAACGTCGCGCGAAGCTGGATCGAAGCGGCGGTGCGCTTCGGCTTCACCCTGCGGCTCGCCACTCCGGACGCGCTGCGCCCGCCGGCGGAGCTGCTGGACTGGGCGCGCGCGCAAGGCGGGCATATCGAGCTGACCGACGATCCGGCGGTCGCAGTCGCCGGCGCGCGCTGCGTGGTGACCGACGCCTGGGTCAGCATGTCGGACGACCCGAACGAACGCCGCCACAACCTGCTGGCCCCGTATCAGGTGACCGAAGCGCTGATGGCGCAGGCCGCGCCGGACGCGATCTTCATGCACTGCCTGCCGGCCCACCGCGGCGAGGAAGTCACCGCCGGCGTGATCGACGGCCCGCAATCGGTCGTGTTCGACGAAGCCGAGAACCGGCTGCACGCGCAGAAGGGCGTGCTCGCCTGGGCACTCGGCGCCGCGGGGTAGAACGGGCCGGCGCAAGCTTACGGGAACCGCCGTGTGCCTGACACGCGACGGGCGGTGCCGATGCCGGCAGACAACGGTGCGGCAGCAGGGTATGAAGCTCGGCACACTCACCGCGGTCCGAAGCGATGGCAGTTCCGCCCCGCAAGATCGGCTTCGTCCTGGCCTCCACCGACCAGGGAACGCTGATCGTCAACCGGTTCGACTACCACCGCGTCGATGCCGTCACCCTCTACGGCGTCGGCTACGACCTGCTGGAGCGCTCCGCCTACCAACCTGAAGAGCTGTCGATTGCCTGCAAGCTTCTGCTCCATCGCCGCAGCTATTTCGGCGACGGCGTCATGGTGCTGGATTGCGGCGCGAACATAGGCGTGTTCACCGTGGCGTGGGCGAAGACCATGACTGGCTGGGGCACGGTCCTGGCCATCGAGGCGCAGGAGCGCATCTACTACGCGCTGGCCGGCAACATCGCGATCAACAACTGCTTCAACGCGCAGGCGCTCCATGCGGCGGTGGATGCGGAGCCGGGCGCGCTGCGCATTCCCCGGCCCGACTACCTCTCGCCTGGCAGCTTCGGCAGCCTGGAACTGCGTCCGAGCGCCGAGGCCGAGTTCATCGGCCAGAACGTCGACTATTCCGAGCAGAACCTTGTCCCGGTGCAGGCGGTCAGCATCGATTCGCTGAACCTGCAACGGCTCGACCTGCTGAAGATCGATGTGGAACGTATGGAGGTCGCGGTGTTGACGGGTGCACAGCAGACGATCGCGCGGCTGCTGCCGATCATCATCGTCGAGCGGCTGAAGACGTCGGAGGCGGAGCTCGACGCCATGCTGGCCGCGCACGGCTATCGCCGCTACCGGCTGGGACTGAACATCCTGGCGATCCACCCGAGCGACCCGACCGCCACGCACGTGGCCTAGCCCGGATTACTCACGGTCTGCGTGAGCGCAGACCGTGAGAGATCCGGGCTCGCAAGGGCGTGACAGCGCGCGGCGGATCGGGCGGCGCCAGCCGCCGCGTTACGGATCGATCCGCGCTTCGGCGCTGCCGCGGACGACTTCCTTGCCGTCCTGGTTGGTGGTGGCGACGTCGAGCGACACGAGCCCGTCCTCGATCGCGGTGACGGTTGCGGTGGCAACGAGCGTGTCGCCCGGCCAGACCTGGTTGGTGAAGCGGACGCCGAATTTCGTCAGGCGGCCGTCGCCGACGTAGTTCGTCAGCATCTTGCCGGTGAGACCCATGGTCAGCATGCCGTGCGCGAACACGCTCGGGTAGCCGGCGGCCTTGGTGGTATACATTTCATCCGTGTGGATCGGGTTGTAGTCGCCGGAGGCGCCGGCGTATTGCACGATCTGCGTGCGCGTCAGGTTGTCGACCACGGTTTCGCTGTGGCTGTCGCCGACTTTCAAATGGCTGGCACTGAGGGCCATGGGTGCCTCCTTCAACCCTGATCGACGGGACGTTCGGTGGTCACGCCGACGCCGCGCGCCGTCAGGACCAGCGCGCCGGATTGGTCGCGGTATTCGACGATCCGTTCACGGAACGTAAGCTTGCCGGCGCGCTTGCTTTCCTTCTCCCACGTCTTGCCTTGTTTCAGCTCCACGGTGAGCACGTCGCCGGGGCGCAGCGGGCGGTGGTATTCGAAATGCTGCTCGGCGTGCAGGCCGCCGGCCGATGGGGCTTTGTCGACCCCTGCCGGGGTCTTGCCGGAGCCGAACCAGGGCTGGCCGGGTTTCGGGCGCAGATGGTAGTCGGGGTCGAACTGGGCGACGGCCTGGCCGAAGGTAGGGGGGGCGATGACGCCGCCGACCTCGGTTTTCCGTGCGGCTTGCGCGTCGTAGTAGACCGGGTTGGTATCGCCGACGGCGCGCGCAAACATCATGATGTGCGAGGCTTCGACGGGGAAGGTGATCGTGCCCAACGCTGTCCTCCGGGTCCGGTTCTTGCTGCGGGCGAGCCTATCAGGCCGGGGCGGCGGGGAACAGGTGCGCCCTCGACGCGCGTTCGGCCGCGGCC
Organism: uncultured Pseudomonadota bacterium; assembly: GCA_963832525.1. GTDB lineage: Bacteria > Pseudomonadota > Alphaproteobacteria > Acetobacterales > Acetobacteraceae > JAJZVS01. Next base: position 837,481 of record CAWHUC010000004.1, on the reverse strand, counting down.
CGGGGTGGGCGGCGGGATGGCGGTAGGGCGCGCGGGGCGCCGGCTGCGCGCTCCGCCGGCGGTGGCGGAGTGGGCGCCGCCGCGCGTGTCCTCCGGCCTGGACGCGCCGCTCGTGTTCCGGGCGGCGCCGGGCTGGTTGCCGGCGGAGCGGCGGGTTTACGCGATCGGCGATGTGCATGGGTGCGCAGCGGCGTTGGAGGTGTTGCTGGGCGCGATCCGCGGCGACCTCACGGCGCGGCCGGTGGCGCAGGCGAGCATTGTTCTGCTTGGCGATTATATCGACTACGGTCCGGGCAGCGCTCGCGTGCTCGACTGCCTGGCGGGGCCGCCGCCGGTGGCGGCGGCGGAGATGGTGGCGCTGCGGGGCGATCACGAGCAGATGCTGCTCGATGCGCTGGCCGGGGACGCGCCGGCGGCGACGGACTGGCTGGCTGCCGGGGGCGGGGCGAGCCTGGCGAGTTGGGGTATTCCACCTGGCACGTCGCGCTCGGCGTGGCCGAGGCTGGTGCCGGAGGCGCACCATGCGTTCCTGGACGGCCTGGCGGTGTCGTATCGCGCCGGGGGGTATCTGTTCGTGCATGCAGGGCTCCGGCCGGGCGTGGCGCTGGCGCGGCAGCGGCGCGAGGACGTGCTGGGGATCCGGGAGCCGTTCCTGTCCGAACCGGCGACGTTCGGCGCGGTGGTGGTGCATGGCCATAGCGTGGTGGCGGAGCCATTCATCGGGGCCGGACGGATCGGGCTGGATACCGGAGCGGGGTTGGGTGGGGGGCTATCCTGCGCCGTGCTGGAAGATGACCGGATTGCCTGTATCACGGTGCCGATACCGCAACCAGCCGTACCCTGATCGCTGTATCCTGCGCGCGCTCGCCGATGTCGGTCTGATATCCGTGTGGGTGACCGTTTGTGTATCCGTCCCATCACCGGTACGGAACGAAGCCGGCGGAACAGCGCAGACATCGGGCTTTGAAAGCCTTCGGGCACCGGCACCGGTGTGAAATCCATTATATGGCAATGATTCTTGTGAATTAGGCCCGTTCGCGGAAGCGAAGCCGATATCGGAAGAGGCGGTTGATGCAATCGCACGAAAAAGGTCCATCCGCGACATTCAATCCAAGGGTTTAGGTCCAAAGGTGTTCTGAGAGATCTGAAGTGACGCTGTACAATGCGCGATCTTCATTGCCGGTGGGCCGCCCGGACCAACACGAATAGGGACGGTCGGCCCACTCTCGGAAGCCTTCAGACCCGCGCCGACCTCAAACCCGGACAAACGTATCGGAGGGCACTCACATGACCGAATTCATCAATGCCCCGACAGCAGGACCGGTCGTCCTCACGGTCAGGAGCCAGGACCCGCTGACCATCGCCGCCACCGGTACCATCACCTCACTGGCGGCCGGAGCCGATGGCGTGGATGGATCGAGCCTCATGGCCTGGACGATCGTGAACGACGGCGTGGTGGCAAGCTCCGGGGGCGTCGGCATCAAGCTTCAAAATGGCGGTACGATCGACAACGGACTGTCAGGGGCTGCAAGCGCCGTGATCTCGGGTGCGAGCGCCGGTATCACGGTGCTCGGTCGTGCGGGCAGTGTCGTCAACGCCGGCGCCATCTCGGGTGCCGACGGGATATGGCTCGCCGCGGGTGGAGGCATCGCAAATCGGGCTGGAGGTCGAATCTCAGGCACGGGCACGCTCGGATCCGGCTTCACGTCCGGCGCGGGGGTGTACATCACCGGTGCGGCAGGAAACCTGACCAACAGCGGCACGATTTCCGGGGGTGCCTATGGCGTCGCCTTCGGGCGAGGCGGCACGGTAACCAACCTTGCTTCCGTACGGGGCGGCGAAGATGGTATCATCATCCAAGGCGCCATCGGCACGGTTGTGAACTCTGGTAGCATCGTCGCCACCGTGGACGACGGGGTCGCGCTCGATGCCGGGGGCACCGTCAACAATGCTGTTGGAGGTCGGATTTCGGGTGCTGGCACGCTTGGGGCAGGCGTGTTCGTTACGGGCGGAAACGCCATGATCACGAACCACGGCACGATAGAGGGCCCCAACCACATCGGGGTTCTTATCGCCGCCGGCGGGAGCCTCGCGAATGCCGCCGGAGGCCTGATCTCGGGTCCCGACACGGGTGTTTTCTTCGAACTGGCTCCCGGCACGCTGACCAACACCGGCGGCATCAGCGCCACCGGCATCAACAGTTCGGGCGTATATCTGGAAGATGGCGGCACCGTCACGAACACCGCCGGCGGTAAAGTGTTCGGCAATAAGTTCGGTGTCTTTATCGAGGGCGGCCAGGGGATTCTGAGCAATTCCGGACAGATCGTTGCGTCCACCTACGACGGGGTCGTCCTCGGTCTGGGCGGCGCGGTCCTGAACAACGTGGGCGGCACCATTGTCGGCGGCTCCAATGGTGTTTATGCCAAATACCGCGCTCCGGCCGATATCACCAATGCCGGAAGCATAGGTGCAACGGCGGCGAACGGTGCCGGGATCGATCTTGCGGACGGCGGATCGGTCGCGAATTTCCCTTCCGCCGTGATTACGGGCGGCGCTTTCGGCGTTTTCATCACCGGTGCCGCCGGGACGGTCACGAACAACGGGCGGATCGTCGGCGCCACGTACGACGGGATCGCCCTGGCGCGAGGTGGTGACGTCACCAATGCCGCCGGCGCGACGATTTCCGGCGGCAGCAATGGCATCTATATCGAAAACGCCGCGGCCGGGACGGTAACCAATTCCGGTAGCGTCAATGCCACGGCGGCCGGGGGAGCAGCGATCGCTCTGGGCGCTGGCGGCAGCGTCAGTAACGCCTCGGGCGGGACCATCTTCGGACCGGGATTTGGGGTGTTCGTGACCGGGACGTCGGGGACGGTCGCCAATAGTGGCGTCATTGGTGGTCTGCATGGGATTGCCCTGGAGGCCGGCGGTACGGTGACCAACGGGACCGGTGCCGCAATCGAGGGCGGGGTGGCTGGGGTCTTTTCTACCGGAGGCTCGGCAACAATCTTGAATGCCGGCAGCATTTCCGCGACTGGCGCCGCCGGGCTGGATATCGAGGGCGGAGGGACGATCAGCAACCTCGCCGGCGGTTCCGTTGCAGGAAGCGCCTTTGGCGTATTCCTGACCGGGGGCGCTGGCACGGTCACCAATGCCGGAACGATCAGCGGCGCAAGCTATTCGATCAAGTTCTCCGGAAGCGGTAACGATCGCCTGATTGTAGACCCCGGGGCCGTTTTCGTCGGCGCCGTTGGCGGAGGCGGTGGAACCACCACCATGGAACTGGCTGCCGGGGCCGGGTCTATCAGCGGCATCAACGCGGGTTCCTTCCTGAACTTCCAAAGCCTGGTCGTCGATGGATCGGCTTCCTGGTCTCTTGGAGGCGCAAATGCTGTGGCATCCGTGACGAACGACGGCCAGCTCGCGGTGAACGGATCGCTCGGCATAACGTCCGCTGTCGATCCCGGGAGCGACGGGGTGTTCCAGATCACTGCCACAGGCTCCCTGGATATTGCCGCCGCGCTCGGAACACAGACCCAGATGCAGTTCGTCGGTGGTGGCAAGCTGGCGATCGAAGCAGCAGGGTCCTTCGGCATCAATGTCGGCAGCACGTCCTACGCAGGGCCACTGCTGGAAAGCTTCGGCACCGGGGCGACGATCGACCTGAAGCAGTTCGCCTTCGCAGGCGAATCGCAGAGCTATAATTCCGCCACCGGCCTCCTGCAGCTCGCAAATGGCTCAGGGCAAGTTGCCAGCTTGCAGTTCCAGACCGCCAGTCTCGGGGTCGGCACCTTCCATGCCATTGGCGACGGCGCGGCCGGTACGTTCATCACACATAGCTGACGGCGCCCGGCTGCCCGGCTGCGGGTCGGTCACGGCGGGAGGGAGGCAACCATGTGGTCGGAGAGGCGCTTTACGCGGATGGTCCGGATGATGGTCGGCCGATGGGGGCTCGCCATCGCGGTGTCTGCAGCATTGCTCGCCGCGGGAGCAGTCTTTGTCCAGGCCCGGCGTGCCGGCCCCGTGACCGCTCTCCATTACGCGCCGAATGCGAATTTCGACGCTGCCGGCCATTACGTACCAGGAAATATCGGCTTCAATCTCGCCGACGTCGGCAGCCCGGAATTGCTGACCGCGCTGCCCGCAGGGGTCCGGGCGCTCGTTTGGGTCGGGCAGTGCGACGGCGTAACCGCGAAGTTTCGACAGTCCGTAGCGCCATATATTGGTCACGCCAACGTCTTTGGCTTCTACCTGATGGACGACCCTGATCCTCGGTTACGCATAACAGCGCACGGGCTTCAGCGGCTCTGCACGGCGCAGCATCTCAACGAAGAATCCGCGTGGATCCACGGCAGAATGCCGGGCGCGATAACCTTCGTCGTTCTGATGAACCTCTCCTCACGGATACACCCCTCCTACATCGAGGGGTACGATGCCACTACCTTGCACGTCGATCTGGTCGGGGTGGCACCCTACCCGTGCCGGACGGAACTGAAAGCGTGCGATTACCGCATCATCAACCGCTATGTCGCTGCCGTCGAGGCGGCGGGTTTCAGGCCGGATCAGATAGTGCCGGTGTACCAATCTTTTGGCGGCGGCGATTGGCCTGATGGAGCCGGAGGAACGTATGCTCTGCCGAGCGCGCAGCAGGAGCGGCGGATCCTACAGCGCTGGCAGAGCCTTTTGCGGCATCCGAAGTTCGACTACGCCTATAGCTGGGGCTCGCAGCGGGCGGATCATTCGCTCGAAAACTCGGTTGCTTTGCGCACGGTCTTCGATCGGCACAACCACGTCGGGGGTGCATTCGGCTGGAGTACCACACGTTCCGTGTCGGACTTTCCAGCGCATATCCTTGCCTGCAACACGCAAGGACAGCCTCACTGCTGAGCGCCGACGGCATCCGATGCCGAAGGATTCTCCAGCGGCATATCCCATCGCCCGAGAGCAGCCATGACAGCGGTCAAGCCTGTTTCCATATTGCCGACTGGAATGCCCCATTCAAGCCGGGGTCGGTGATGTCGCCAAAACCCGAAACGGAGGAGCATCTTCTATGTGCCTGCGGCAGCGGGCTTCGCCAGATTCGTTGCTGCGCATTTGAGCCAACCGTCATTGCTGCTGCGGATGTGGACGGGCCGCTGCAGGCCCTGATCGAACATGCGGTTGAGGCGCAGAAACGGGGCGCCAGGGAAACAGTCGAGCGGTTATGTCTGGCTGTGCTCGAACGGGCACCGGGTGAAACCCGTGCACTCGCGCTATTGTACGAACTCCGCAAATCCGCCGGCGAGGCCCGTGCGGCCGAAGCGCTGGCAGGGCGCCTCGTCGCGCTGAACCCGAACAATGCGTGGGCAACGATCGAGCTGGGGTTGCTGCTACTCGCCCGAGGTGCGCTTGACCAGGCGGAACGCCATGCCCGCAATGCCGTGAGGCTCGCGCCCGAAAGCCCCCAGGCCCAGAACCTGATGGGCATGGTCATGACGGAGTCGCACCGGCCGCAGGTGGGCGAGTATCACTACCGTCGCGTTCTGGCGCTCTCGTCGCGCCCGGATCCCATCGTGCTCGCCAATCTGGCATGGAATCTCAAGAATCAAGGACGCATGACGGAGGCCCGTGCGCTTTACCAGGAATCGGTGGCAGCCGCTCCGTTTGTCGTTCAAACCCTTCTCGGCTGGGCCCGGCTGGAAGAGGCCGACCGTGAATTTGAGGCGGCAGCCGCGCTGCTCGATCGCGCCGAAGCGGCATCACCTGCAAATGCCTCTGTTCAGATCAGCCGCGCGGTACTGCTCGGCCGGATGGGGCAATACGAGGCGGCACTGGGGGTTCTCGATGCGATGGCCCGCATGTCCACAGACGGTGAACTCGGGCCTGACGAGTTGCTGATGAAGGGACGCCTGCTCGACAGCCTGGGCGACTACGATGCAGCCTTCGCTGCATTCACCGCGGGCAAGCACAGGTCCCGCACATTGAGCGGGCACGTCTATCTTGCCGACTACGCTCGCGACCTCGCCACCCGTCTGGCCGCCTTCTTCACTGCGGGGCGGCTTCGGCTCCTGCCGCGTGCCGGAAGACGCCTGGACATCGCGCAACCAGTATTCATCCTGGGTTTTCCCCGTTCGGGGACCACTCTGATCGAGCAGATCCTGTCGGCCCATCCGCGCATCCATGCCGGCGACGAGTTGCCAACCGTCAGCGAAATCGCAGGCCTGATACCGCGCATGCTGGAGAGCCCGCTGGCCTATCCGGAAGCATTGGCAGAGCTCTGGATGGGCGATCATTGTGATGATCTTGATCTCCTGCGTGATCACTACTTTCGCCGCGCCCGCCAACTCGGGGCGATCGACGATGCGGCCCCGTGGTTCACTGACAAGATGCCGCTGAACGAAATGCACATGGGTCTGATCGCTCTTCTGTTCCCGGAAGCGCCGTTGCTCCATGTGCTGCGGCATCCGCTGGACGTCGTGCTTTCCGTATTCTCGAACCAGCTCACCCACGGCTTTTTCTGTGGCTTCGAGCTTGAGACCATTGCGCGGCACTATGCACTGATCATGGAATTAGTCGAACGCTACAGGTCCCAGATGGACTTGCGCTACCTTCCGCTCCGGTACGAAGAGCTCGTTGGTGCGCAGGAAGCGGGCGTGCGTCGCATGCTCGACCTCATAGGTGAATCATTCGCACCCGCCTGTCTTACCTTTCACGAGAACCGGCGATACGCCCGCACTGCAAGCTACGCGCAGGTCGCTAAGCCACTGTATGAGCACTCCGTATTCCGGTACCGGAACTATATGCGACATTTCGAGCCTGTCCTACCGATCCTACTCTCCACGATTTCACGCCTGGGCTACACGCTCGACTAGGCATCGCGCATGCTGCTCATGACGGCCGCCGCGACGAACGTAACGACTGCCGTGAGTGATCTGCCTAGGTCATAAAGCTGGTGCCGTGCCGCACACGGCCGGCCGCCAGTCGATCGCGCCACCAGTCGACAGTCCGTCGCAGCCCCTCACGCAGGTCCACCTGAGGGCACCATCCGGTGTCGGCGCTCAGGCGGCTCGCGTCCGCGAGCAGGGCCAGGACCTCCGACTGGGGAGGACGGAAGCGCGTCTCGTCCTGCTCAACGCGCTTGTCCGATCCGATGATCTCGGCGAGCAGATCGATCACCTCGGAAATCTCGACCGCCCTTCCGCTTCCGGCGTTATAGACGCGACCGGGGTCGGTCTTCCCGGCGAGGCCCACGGCCAGGAACGCGGCGACGGTGTCTTCGACGAAGCTGAAGTCCCGCACGGTCCTGATATCGCCTACCCTCACTGTCGGGCAGTCGCGGTCCAGCATTTGCCGGATGATCGATGGGATCACGGCGCGCTCGCTCTGCCTCGGTCCGAAGGTATTGAATGGCCGCAGTACCGTTACGGGCACCTCAAACGAACGTGTAAAGGCCTCGGCCATCATATCCGCGCCGATCTTCGAAGCGGAGTACCGGTGACTGGCCCTGCAGCCGGTGATCCTCGGTGATCGGCACCGTGATGGCTGATCCGTAGACCTCGCTGGTGGATGTGTGCACCATCCGATTGGTGGCGCAGGCACGCACTGCCTCCAGCACATTCAACGTGCCCAGGACATTCGTCTCGACATACGAATGTGGAGCCCGGTAGGAATATGGGATCGCGATGAGGGCCGCCAGGTGGAAAACGATATCATGCCCCGCAACGAGCGCGCGGACCAAGCCCGCGTCGCGAACATCGCCGCGCACGCGCTTGAGACGCCGCGTCATCTGTTCGGGCACCTCGTCCAGCCAACCGTGTGAGTCGAAGGAATTGTACAGACAAAGCGCTGTTACCTCGGCCCCGGCGTTGACAAGGGTCTCGGTCAGGTGTGAGCCTATGAAGCCGTCAGCGCCGGTCACGAGAACCCGAGTGCGTTCGTAGCCCACCGTTCACCCCTTCTCCTGAAGGTCGAGACTTTGGTCTGAGGGGCCGCCTATCGCCGCACCCAATGCCGCAAAAGCCGCACCGGGCGGTGGGACCGTTGCGGGAGCGGCGAGATCAAGGACCGCGCCGACGCCGCGCCAGATCCACGCGATATCGCCGCTTACCGAGCGATTCGGATAGTAGGCCAGGTCCAGGCGAGCCTTTTCAGGAAAAAGAACCTCGCGATAAAAGAGCTCGATATCATGGTCGGGGTAGAGTTCCCCTTCGCGGCGAAACGCCACCTGAGCCGGCCCAAAAATGCCTGGTTTAAAATCAAGCAGACGTTGGCACCCACGGTCAAAGCAGTCAGCGAATTCGGGTACCTCCGGCCGCGGTCCCACGATCGACATGCTGCCGATCAGGACGTTCCATAATTGGGGCAGCTCGTCGAGCTTCGTCCGCTCGATCAGCCGGCCCACCCGTGTAAGGCGGGGGTCGTCCTTCACTGTAAGCCGCGGTCCAGTGCCGTCGGCCACGCGAAACTTCCGGAATTTATATAAGCGGAAGGCGTATCCGTATCGGCCTATTCGGGCCTGGGTGTAGATCACCGGTCGCCCGTCCTCCAGCAAGATCGAGAGAGCAACCAAGCCCATGATCGTGCCCAGACACAGAAGGCCCGACACGGCGATGGAAAGGTCGAGAACGCGGACGGCCGCGGCACGCCACCAAGCCTGCGCAGGCGGACGGTGTCCGAGGGATCGGTCCATGTAGCTCATGAGAGTCCCTTTGAACTAGCTTGCGATCGCGGCAGCCAGCGAGCTCACCACTTGCTCCACATCGAGCTCCGTAAGCTTTGGGTGCAGCGGCAAGGTCAGCTCCCGCGCCGCGAACGCCTCCGTGTGCGGCAGACCAAGCGACGCAAATCGGTCGCGATAGTACCAGAGGAGATGAATCGGCGGATAATGGAAAGTGGTCTGTATGCCCGCCTCGCGCATTCGTTCCATGACGGCAAAACGCTCCACGAGCGCCGGCAGCAGCACCGGGAGAATGTGGAAGGCTGCAGGCCTTGGCTCGGGAAAGGGGACCGATACGGTCGGGCACTGCTGGCTCAGGCGCCGGCGATACGCGCGCGCGAGCCGCTCGCGCTGGCGGTTCCAGGCATCGAGACTGCGCAACTGCACCAGGCCGATGGCGGCATTCAGCTCGGACATCCTGTAGTTGAACCCGAGCATGGTGACGTCGTAGGTTGGCTCGCGGCTCTGTAGACGTTCTGCCGTCCCGCTGGTCATGCCATGACCACGGGCACGGCGGATCCGCCGTTCTACCTCCGCATCGGACGCGATAACCATGCCGCCCTCGGCCGTCGTCATGTTTTTGTTGCCGTAGAAGCTGAATACGGCCGCGTCTCCGAAAACCGGTCCACGGGCGGCTCCCACCGCATGGGCAGAGTCTTCGATCAGAAGCAATCCGTGCTTGTCGGCAAAATTCTGCCAGGCAAGGCCATCCACCATGTAGCCCGCATAATGCATGACGATCACGGCTTTGGTCCGTGCCGTGAGCTTGGCCGTGGCGTCATCCAGGCTGATTAGAGGTACTTCAACGGTCTCTATATCGACGAAGACGGGCGTCGCCCCAACATAAAGCACGCAGTTCGCCGTGGCGACGAAGCTCAGGGAGGGAACCAGCACCTCGTCGCCCGGGCCGACGCCCAGCGCCTGCAGCGCCGCATGCAGACCCGCAGTGCAGGAGTTGACGGCGACTGCCTCGTCCGCCTGGTGCTGCTGGGCGAAGGCACGTTCGAAAGCCTCCACCCGGCTTCCCATGGTGATCCAGTTGCTGTCTATCACTTCGGCAAGGGCGTGCTTCTCATCGCTGCCGATGCTTGGCTCAGAAACCAACAACATTGCAGACCGCTCCGCTCAAGATCGTCGATGGTGCAGGCGCGTCACTCGGCCGCCATCGCATGTCTTGCCGAGGTCTCGAACGGGGGCACGTCGCCGTCCCACTGCATCTCCTGCGCCCGCTGAAAATCCTCTACCCTCCCTACATCCAGCCAGAACCCGCGATGCAGGAAGGTGTGTGCCGGAATGCCGCATTCGAGCATCCTGTGCATCAGATCGTCGAAGCCGAACGGAATTCGCGATGGAATGTGCTTGAGCATTTCCGGCTGCATGCAATAGATGCCCATGCTTACGAGGTGGCTGATCCGGGGCTTTTCAAGGAATTCCACCACGCGGTCGTTCTCTGTCTCGATGACGCCGAAATCAATGCTGACCTCCCGCCGGGCCGTCGCGATCGTAACCCCGGCGCCGCTCCGGCTGTGCGCGGTCATGAATGCCTTGAGATTGAGGTCGGTCAGGACGTCGCCATTCAACACCAGGAATGGGCGATCGAGCTGCTCGCGCAGCATGGTCAGCGGGCCGATGGTGCCCAGCGGTTCATGCTCGTGCGTATAGGTGATCCGGATATCCCATTGCCCGCCGTCACCGCAGAAACTTTGAATGAGGTGCCCGAGGTATCCAGTGGTAACAAAGACTTCCTCGATGTTGTTGCGGCGGAGCCATCCCAGCAGCAGTTCCAGCACCGGCTTCGACCCGACCGGCATCAGCGGCTTGGGGAGGATGTTCGTATAGGGCCGCAGGCGCGTGCCCTTTCCGCCCGCCTGGATCACTGCTTTCATTCTCCGCTCTCCTGGGGTCGGATAATGGTACAAAACGGCATACCCGACGGAGTTCGACCTCCTCCATCTGAGACCAAGCATTTCATATCCGGGTCCCGGATGAAACGAGCAAAGCGGCGTACGACCAAAGCCTGGGATTATGGCTTATGCCGGTCTCATATGGTGCCGTCGATATGCGGTGAACCCCGAGTTTTGCGCCGAAAGTTTACCATACTTCAGAGCCGGATCAGGCGTCCGGATGGCGCGTCGCCGCTTATGAGCGCTCGCCGGCCCGAGCTCCCGGTATAGATCGAAGGGACTAATCCTGTCTCAACCTCTCGACCAAGTCGCCAAGATGCGGAAGATGGTGCGTTATTCCGCTTGAAGCCATCGATCCATTTTGCACACGGCGGTTGGTACGAGGTTTGTACCAGAGGGGGGTGCCATTGCGTACGGCCCGTGCTGCCCACACTTCTTCTTCTCAACAGTTGGTGTATCGTTGCGCGGCGAGCGATATCGTTCGGGTCCAGGACCCGTGTGATGGTGGATAGTCCTTGCCGATTGCACATGCTATGCATCGGCGGCGAGGATCATCATCTCCGCATCCCGTTTCTGCGCGCCCTCGCTGCTGAGGGCTTCCGTGTCACGGCGGCGGCGAGCGGCGACCCGGCACCGTTCCTGCATGCGGACATTGCCTATCGCCATTTCGAGTTTGGGCGCTTTATCGGCCCACTCTCGGATCGTAATGCGCTACGCGAACTGCGTGTTCTGCTCACCCAGGAGAATCCAGACCTCGTGCAGACGTTCGACACCAAACCGAACCTCCTGGTTCCATTGGCGGTCCGGGGCATGACGGGCGTCCCCGTTGTGCGCACCATCAATGGCCTGGGATGGGTGTACTCGTCGCGCTCGCCGACGGCCCTTGGATTGCGCCCGGTACAGAGGGTCTTGCATCGCCTGGCGGCGCGCACGACGACGGCGACCGTGTTTCAGAACCGCGATGACATGGACTTCTTCAGGCGGCACGGCATGCTTGGGCGGAGCCTTGCGCGTCTGATACCGGGATCCGGCATCGACATTGGGCGCTTCGCGGCGGCCGCGGCCTCGGCTGACCCGGCGACGACGCTGCGAGTGACGCTGGGTCTGGGCGCGGCCGAAGTGGTGCTCACCGTCACGCGTCTTACCCGGCAGAAGGGGATCCCGACCCTGTTGAAAGCCGCGGCACTCGTGCATTCCGTCCGGCCCGGAGTACGGTTCCTGTTGGTAGGACCGCGGGAAAGCGAAGGTCCGCTTGCCGTCAGCCAGGCGGAGATCGATCGTCATGCGCCCTACGTGATGGCGATCGGCCAGCGTTCGGACGTTCCGGCGCTGCTTGGCATCGCAGACGCATTCGCGTTTCCGACGGAGTACCGCGAAGGCGTACCGCGCGCCCTGCTGGAGGCGGGCCTGGCGGCCCTCCCGATTGTGGCCACGAGGATGCCTGGCTGCAATGACGTCATTCGTGACGGTTGGAGCGGATACCTGGTTCCGCCGCGCCGGCCGCGCGTCCTGGCGGCGCGGATCCTCGCGCTTCTGGCCTGTCGCGAAGCAGCCCGGACCATGGGGCAGCGAGCGAAGGAACGGGTCATGGAAGAGTTTGGCCTAGATCCTGACCGTGGCCCGCTATTGCGATCTCTACGCGCAGGTTCTGGGGGTACGGGCACGCGAACCACGGGCAGGCTGGCGATCCCAGGCGCCCGCGCGTGAGGCGGAGTTCGGCACGTGAGTTTGGAGACCATCCTCGGACTCGGGCTGTTGCTGACGACGGCAACGAAGCTGCGCCTGTCCGGCGCGCCGGTCGGGCCGGGCGAAATACTTCTGGTCGTCTGGATCGCGGCCACGCTGGTGCGCGAGATAAGGCAGCCCGGGTTGCTGCTCACGCTGGCGCTGCGCCATATGCTGATCTTCTGGACCTTGTTTGCCATCGCGGAATCCCTGGGCACGATGACTGCACTCGTGATCGGCGACAAGCACGATACCGGGCTGTTCCTGCACGATGTCATGGCCTATCCGCTGGTCGGCACCATGGCATGCATGGCCGTGCTCGGAAGCGACGCCGAGGCCCGCTTGCAGCGAACTGCCCGGTCGATGACGGCGTGGGGTACGGTGTTGCTCGCGCCCCAACTCGCGGCGGGATGGCATCTTATCCAGATGCCTTTGTTCGATCCTTGGTTCGGCGACCGGCTCGAAGGCTGGTCCACCAATCCCAATCAGCTGGCGTTTCTGTGCGCGTTGCTGGTGCTCGCCGCAATGCATCTGGCCGACACTGCGGTGACGACGCGGGCGCGGATGATCAGCCTGGCTTGCGTGGTGGTTCCGCTCTGCGTGGGCAGGCTGACCAAAACCGACACCTTCACGTTCGCCCTGATCGGCGCAACTGCGGTCTATGGGTTCGGCAAAATGCGGATATGGATCACCTGGAGCAGGCCGCAGCCGTGCCTGCGGCCTGCGCTTGCATGGATGCTGATGATCGCAGTGCCGCTGCTGCTCGTCGCCGGCGTGCCGTTCGCGGTACGTGCCACCGCCGATTCCGGCCATCTGGCTCAGGGCCTTCTGAAGAATGGCGGAAAGGAAGCGACGCAGGAAACCGACCTCCGCCTCGCTCTCTGGCGCGAAGCGGTCAGCCGCGGGTTGGAGGCGCGAATGTTGGGTCTCGGCCCCGGTCCGCATCTGCCCATCCCGCCGGAACTGGTCGCGGCGCGAGAGACCGAACCGACCCTGGACAAGGGCGCCGGGCATCCCCCTGTGAATGGCACGCCGGACTTCGAAGCCCATAACACGTTGCTCGACCTCTTCACCCAGGGCGGTGTGCTTGCGGACGCGAGCCTGCTGTGGCTGACGGGCATGGCACTTGTTCGCACGTGGCGAGCGCGGATGGCCGGATTGACCGCGTTGCTGAGCAGCCTCGTAATCTTTGCGTCGACGAACCTGATCGTTCGCGAGCCGGCCTTCTGGTTCGGGGTCGCCCTCTGCCTGGTCGCGGGAGAGGCCACTGGCCGGGCGCTCCCGGCAGGGTATCGGAGCTGACCGATGTGCGGGATCGCAGGCATCCTCCTGGCCCCTCGCGCGGCGATCCCGGACCGCCTCAGCGCGGCGAGCGTCATGGCGAGCAGGCTGCTGCACCGCGGACCGGATGGCGGCGGTTGCTGGTCCGATCCGGAGGCTGCGGTGGCCCTCGCGCATCGCCGGCTGTCGATCGTCGATCTGTCGTCGGCCGGCCACCAGCCGATGCTTTCGGAGAGTGGCCGGCTGGTCATGACGTTCAACGGCGAAATCTACAACTTCCGCGACCTGCGCGCGCAGATCGAGTGCGGCGGCCACAGGTTTCGCGGTCATAGCGACACCGAGGTGATGTTGGCCGCGTTCGAGCGGTACGGCGTCGAGGCGGCGCTGCATCGGTTCGCCGGCATGTTCGCGCTCGGTCTGTGGGATCGTGGCAGCCGGGTTCTTCACCTTGTTCGCGACCGATTGGGGAAGAAACCGCTGCATGTGGCGCTCGTGGACGGGGCGCTGCTGTTCGCCTCGGAGCTCAAGGCGTTTGACGCAGTCCCGGGTTTCCGGCCCACGGTTGACCCCCGTGCGATCGCAATGGTCCTGCGGCGTGGGTGGATCCCCGACGACCTCTGCATCTGGCGGGACGTGATCAAGGTGCCCCCGGGCACGATGCTTTCCGTCCGTGCCGAGGACGTGCAGACGGGCGACATCCAGGCGCTGCGCTCCCGCGCGCGCCGATGGTGGTCGCTGTCCGACGTGGCGGGCCCTGGGCAGGCCGCCCCGCTTGCGGCCGACGATGCCGAGCTCGAGCAGGAACTCGACGACCTGCTGCGGACGGCGGTGGGCGAACGCATGGTCGCCGACGTGCCGCTGGGCGCTTTTCTCTCCGGTGGCATCGACAGTGCGACGGTGGTCGCGCTGATGCAGGCGCACTCTGCCCGACCGGTGCGCACGTTCACGATCGGCTTCGCGGAGCAGGCCTTCGACGAAGCCGATCATGCGGCGCAGATCGCCCATCATCTTGGCACCGATCACACGACGTTCCGTGTCACGGCAGCCGAGGCGCGCGCCGTCATCCCGACGCTTCCGCAGATATGGGATGAGCCGTTCGCGGATGAATTGCAGATCCCCACCTACCTGGTCTCCCGTCTCGCCCGCCAGCACGTCACCGTCGCCTTGTCGGGGGACGGGGGGGATGAGAGCTTCGGCGGCTACCGGCGGCATTCCGCGGCGGTCCTGCTGGAGCGGACGCTCGGGTTGCCGGGGTGGCTGCGACGTGGTGCCGCCGCGACCCTGCGCGGGCTGCACCCCGACAACCTGACGGACGTGCTGGCTGCGCTACCGGCCGGGCTCGTCCCGCGCCAGGCGCGCGGCGCGCCGCGCTGGAGCAAGTTCGCCGGCGCCCTCGCCGCTCACGACGAGGAAGAACTCTATGACGAGCTGGTAGGTCTTGGCGCCGATCCGCTGGCGGACGACCCCGGGGCGCGATGCGACGGTCGCGTTCCCGCCCTGCCTGACCTTGCAAGCCGGCTCATGTTCCGGGACACGATCGACTATCTGCCGGGCGACATCCTGGTAAAGCTCGACCGCGCGACCATGGCCGTTGGACTGGAGGCCCGCTGTCCGCTGTTGGATCACCGGGTGATCGGGTTCGCCTGGCGGCTGCCGGCATCGGCCAAGCTGCGCCACGGCAAGGGAAAGTGGCTGCTGCGCCAGGTGCTGCGCCGCTACGTGCCGGATGCGTTGGTCGACCGGCCAAAGCACGGGTTCGATCTCCCCATCGGGCCGTGGCTCTCAGGCCCGCTCCGGGACTGGGCGGAGGACCTGCTGGCGCCGCAACGGCTTCGGGATCAGGGGTTCCTCGACCCGGCGCGCGTCGGTGTGCAATGGCGGCAGCATCTGAGTGGACGCCCCGATTGCGCGCATGGGCTTTGGGCAGCCCTGGTGGTTTCGGCGTGGCTGTCCGACGCCGCTGCTTCCGTGGACAGGCTGCCGGTCCGGACCGGCGCGGAACCGGAAGGACCGCTCATGGTTGCCGCATCTGCGGCCCGACCGATGGCACCGGCAGGCGACGGCCCGGCACGAACGATTAACTTCGGCGGTGGCTTCTCGTGACCACGAACCCTCCTTTTCGCGATCTGCTTCGCACTCTGAGCCAGCGGCGGCGGTTGATCCTCGCTCTCTCATTGGGCGGAACTGCCCTCATCCTGCTCGGCGCCATGCTCATTCCTGCCCATTATACGGCGACGGCGGAGATCGTGCTTGTCCCCACGTCGGTCGGCAACGCCGCCGCCCAACTGAACGAGCAGATCATTCTGACCAAGGTGACGGAGCTTTCATCCGAGGCTTTGCTGCGGCGGACCGCCAATAGTCTGTCGCGCGATCCGCAGTTTCAGGTCGATGAGGATCAGGCGATGCGCCAGTCGCGCACGCCAGGCGATCTCGTGCGCGGAATCCTGCGGCGCCGCATGCCGGCCTGGCTGTCTCCCTGGAACGAGGGATTGGTTTGCCGTCGGCTCCGGGTCACGGAGCTGCGCCGGCACCTCAAGGTGGAGCAGGAGGCAGGCTCACAAGTGATCGCGGTCCAGTACACGTCCACCAGCCCGGAGCTGGCGGCGCTGATAGCGAACCGGGTGACGACGCTCTACCTGCAAAGCGAGACCGAGCACAAGCAAGCCACGGCACGACGGGAACTTGCTTGGCTCGGCAAGCGCGTGCCGCTGGCAAAATCACAGACGGAATTGTCGGAAACGGATCTCGTCGCCTACCGGCACGCGCACGGTCTGGCGGATGTCAATCCGACTGCGGTCAGCGACGAGCAATTTGCCGAGCTCGATCGGCGCATTGCCGCGGCCGAGGCCGCCCTTGCAGCCGACAGGAGCCGCCTCGAGAATATGCAGACGGCGGGGGGAGCCGCGGCCCTCGCAGGTATCCCCGATACGCCGACGTTGGAGGCACTGCGCGCGCGCCAGGCGGCCCTTCTGCAGTCCGAAGCGGGTTTTGCCGCGAGCATGGGCCCCAACAATCCGGCGATGTTGCAGATCCGCGCGGCCTTGCGCGAGGTGCGACAAGGGATCGGCGCGGAAGTGAGCCGTGCCGAGGCGGCACTGCGCGAACGGGCGCACTTCGAGGCCGCCCAGGTCAAGACACTCAGTCGAAAACTGGCGACCGTGCAGGATACGACCGGCGACCTGCGGCTCGCCGAGCTCGATCGGCGAGCCGGCGCCGCGCGCCAGCTTTACGACAACCTGCTGCAACGTCGGGAGGTCTTGCTCGAGCAATTGGAGACGGCGTGGTCAGGGTTCGAGATGGTCTCCAGTGCGGTTCCGCCCGATCGGCCCAGCTCGCCCAATCCGCTGCTGTTCGGTCCGCCCGCATTCGTCTTTCTGGCAGCCTGCGGCGGCTTCATCGCCATTGGCATGGAGCGCCTGGACGGCACGGTTCGCCACGAGGGGGATATTGCCGACACACTGGGCATTCCCTGCATCGGTTTCATGCCGCGAGTCTCGTCGGTTCAAGCGTCGGCGCGCCCACCAAACGCTGCTCAGGGATACGTACGGGCCGTACGTCGAGGCAATTCGTTCCATCGTTGCGACCTCGCTCGTTGCGGCGAAGCGCGGGCCGTGCGTCGTGCTCGTGACCTCCAGTGTGCCGGGCGAGGGCAAAACGGCCCTTGCGGTCAGCTATGCGATCTATGCCGCCAGGCTCGGACGCCGGACCATCCTGCTCGACCTGGACTTTCGCCACCCCACCACATCGCGGGAATTCGATTGCGCGCCAGACGATCGGACGCTCCAACTGCTGCTTCAGGACCGACCGGTTCGCGACGTTATTCAGCGCATCCCGCCATTGCACCTCGACTATCTCCCGATGGGACATAGCCACGGCGATCCGATGCGGTTGTTCGCGGGCAACCAGATCGCGAACCTGCTGCAGCGGCTGCGCGGACAATACGACTGCATCGTCGCCGATAGCGCGCCGTTGCTCGCGAGCACCGAGACCAGGCTGCTTGCAACCATGGCCGACAAGGTGCTGTTCGCCTTGAAATGGGGGAGCACGGATCGAAGGGTGGCGCGCAGCGCCCTCGATCAGTTGCGACAGGCCGGGGTGAAGGTAAACCAGGAGTCCTGCGCGGTTGCCGCGGTCCTTACCCAGATCGATCTCAGGAAACATGCCCGCTCCCATGACGGCGGCGTAGCCGAGGCGCTGGTGCGATATGGGCAATACTACGGCCAGGCGACGGGATCAGGTCGATGACAATGCTTGTCGACAGCCGGGCGGATTCCCGATATCCGGCCCCGGCGCTACCTCCCGCGCAGGACCACACCGACACCGATAGCACTGCAGTGCTCCCACTGATTCGCGACGCCCTTCGGTCGCTGCAGTCGGCAGAAGTGCGCTACTGCTATTGGAAGAGGTACTCGCCGCCTGGCGGCCGTGCTGGCGGGCGATGCCGACCTCGACCTGCTTATTGCCCGAGCGGACCAGCACGCGGCCCGAGAGGTCCTGGTGGCGAGCGGACTGAAGGCGTTTCCGGCCGCGACGGGGCGCGAGCATCCTGCGGTCGAGAGCTTCCTCGGCTACGACGCGCACAGCGGGCGGATTGTGCATGTCCACGCACATTTTCGCCTGGTGCTTGGGGCACGGCTCCTCAAGAATTACCAGCCTCCCCTGGAAAGCGAGATCCTGGCACACGCCGTTTCCCACCCTGTCCTGCCCCTCTCCATGCTTGACCCGCTTTCCGAGGCGGTGCTGCTGGTGGTACGGGCGTGCCTCGAATTGCGCCGCGACGATCCGGTGACGCTTCTGCACTGGACCAGCACGCGAGCGAAATTCGAGGCGGATCGCGCGGTACTCCGAGCGGCCGTCGCGCCCGCCGCAGCGCGGGATCGGGCGGCCGCGTTGTTGGGCGAGGCCCTGGCCGATCCGGTGGCTGCGGCGCTTTTCAGTGACCGGGAGCTTGCGCATCAGGTCCTGCTGCGCCATCGCGTCCGGCGCGCGTTCGCCCCTTATCGCAGCTTCAACACAGGCGAGGCCATGCTCCGTGGTGCCTGGCGTGGTCTCGCATGGGCGGCGGCCGGCTTGAATTGCAAATACCTGCGGTTGCCAAGACCTTGGGCGCGGCGTGCACCCGGGGGCGGCATCGTGGTCGCCGCGCTCGGGGTGGACGGCAGCGGCAAGACGACGATCACGCGGGAAATGCGTCGCTGGCTGGGCGGCGAGGTGGACGTGCTTCCCATGTATTTCGGCACCGGTGACGGCCGGCCCTCGCTTCTGCTGCTTCCGTTCAAGGTGCTGGTCCCGCTCATCACCCGGTTGCTGCCGACACGACCTGAGGGAGCCTCCCACGGGGAGCTTGTCACGGATGCGCCGGGGCCGCTGTACAGTGCGTTGCTGATGGTGTGGGCGACAGTGCTGGCGACGGAAAAGCGTCGCAAGCTGCTCGCGGCGCGCCGTGCGGCCAATCGTGGCATGGTGGTGATCGCCGATCGGTATCCGCAGAACCAGATCGCCGGGTTCAACGACGGACCACTGCTGCCGCGGCTGCGATGGGTGCCGCGCTGGTTGCGACGGTTCGAGGCGGGCGCCTACGCGCTGGCCAACCGGTTGCCACCCGACCTCGTCCTCAAGCTGGCGACGCCGGCGGAGACGCTCGCGCAGCGGGAGCCGACGATGGACCGGCGGCTGATCCGGGATCGCGCCCGCCATCTGCACCAGCTGGCGTTTCCAGGCGCGCGGGTGGTCACCATCGATGCGTCCCAGCCGCTGGATGCGGTGATTCGTGCCGCGAAGGCCGAGGTCTGGCGGTTGCTGTGACCACACCTGGGAGCGGCAAATGATCGTCGAGTTGTTCGGTCCTCCAGGCGTCGGCAAGACCACGTTCGCCCGCGCGCTCGGAGTTTGTTTCGAGGAAGCGGGTATCGCCACCCGGTTCCTGTTGAGCGATCGCCCTGCCGAGCAGCGCGACGCCCCGGCGCGAACGCGCGATTGGGCCGGCAGCGTCCTTCAGCGGGTTGGTCGGCCGATGGTCGAGCTGATCGGTGCGACGCGCCGGTACTCCGGCGACCAACCCGGCGGCGGGCCTGCCTACGACCTTTTGGCGCTGCTCCCGCCGCGGGAAATCATGTGGAAGATCCGCCTTCGACAATATCTGGTGCGGCTTCAACTGGCGTGGCATGACGCGATGCAGGGCCGGGCGATCGTCGTCTGCGACCAGGGCTTCGTGCAGGCGATCTGCTCCTTGATCGTGCTGGGGAAGGGCGATGGCTCCGCAGCGTTATCGCGTGCCCTCACGATCATACCGCCGGCTGATCTGCTTGTCCGCCTTGACGCGCCGATGTCTGTGTTGACCGCACGACTGACCGACCGCCACCAGGGCCAGGGGCGGCTCGAACGCTTGCTCGAGCTCGACATCGGCAAAAACCTGGCGTTCGTCCCGGTCACCGATCTCATCGATGCGGCGTTGACGGCACAGGGCTGGAGCCCAATGCGGATCGGGTGCGCCGACCGGGAGACATTGCACGAAGGGGCTGGTCGGATTGCCCGCGCGGCCAGCGCCGCGTGGCACATGCGGCAAATGACCCCGGCATGAGCAGCCGCAGTTCCCGCATCTCGCTGATCGTATCCGGAACCGCCACGAGCGCGTGGAGGGCAGGTCGGCTCGCGAGTACCAGCCTGGTAGCCTTTGTGATATATCTCTCCGGTGCGGGCGTCACCTATGGCGCGCAGCTCATGATTGCCCGATTGGTGGGTTCCGAAGGCTACGGCATGTACGCCTACGTGTTCTCCTGGATGACCATCTTTGCCTACGCGTCTGCCCTCGGATTCGATATTTCGATGCTGCGCTTCGTTCCCGTCTATCGGGCCCAGGGGGCATGGCCATTGCTGCGCGGAGTTAACCAGTATGCCGAGCGCCGGGTGGCGCTGGCCGGTCTTGGCTTCGTCGCATTCGGTGTTGCGCTGATCCTGGCGCGACCCGCCGCGCTCTCGCCGGGGCTGCGGATGACCTTCCTGGCCGGCATCGGGCTCGTTCCGATCTGGGCACTGCTATGGGTGCGCTGCTCGACCGTACGCGCGCTCGGCGGCGTGGTTGCCGGTCTGCTGCCGGACCGGCTCGTCCGCGACGGAATGCTGGTTATCCTGCTGGGCATTGCAAGCTTCGTCCTGCGCTGGCGCGTCGACGCACCGATCGCCATGCTGGCGACCGTGCTGTCCGCGGCTCTGGGGCTCGGTCTTGCAAGCGTTGCTGCCTACCGCAGATGGCCCGACAGCGCGCGTCAGGTCCGAGCGGAATACCTGGCGTCGAGATGGCGTCGCACCGCCCTCCCCTTGGTCGGCATTGCGATCGGCGAGGTTGTGATGAATCGCACCGGCGTCGTCCTGCTTGGCTGGTCTGGCGATACGCGGGCAGCCGGAATTTACGCTCTGGCTTTCAACCTCGCGTTTGTCGTCGCCCTGCCGCGCACGGCCGTCAATGCGTGGTTCGCGCCGACCATTTCTGCCCTGTATGCCCTGAACGACCACGCGGCACTGCAGCGGTTGGTTTCCAGGACCGCAGGTTGGACACTGATCGGAGCCATCGGTCTTGCGGTCCCGCTGGGTATTCTTGCCGGGCCGCTGCTCGGATGGTTCGGCAGGGACTTTGCCGGCGGCCTGGAGACCATCCGGATTCTGCTGGTCGGTCAGGTGGTTGCTGCAAGCGCGGGCTCGCAGATGTTCGTGCTGACGATGACCGGTCACGAACGCGCTGGTGCGCTGATACTGGTTTTTGTCGCCATGCTGAACGCGTTGTTGAGCGCTCTGCTGATTGGCAGCATGGGTCAGACCGGCGCCGCCATTGCCGCCACGACGGCGCTGATCGCATGGAACGTGGGCATGGCCGTCTTCATCCGGCTGCGTGTCGGGTTGGCTCCCGGTGTGTGGCCGGTGACCAGGACCAGAGCCAGGCCAGGGGCCTTTTGCGCCGAGGCCAGACTGTGGCTTGTTTCCAGAACACGTTCACGCTGACCGAGACCGCTGGCGTCGCTTCGCCTTTCCCGATTGGCACTCCAGGGTTCTTGCCGCTCGTGTCTGACCTCGCCGGCGACACGGCATAGGTTTCCGGATCGGCCATCGCTTCAGAGGGCCGGTGCTTCGCCAGGCGCGCCCCTAAGCTCGGCCTGTGTGCCTTGGTGGGAATAATGGCGCAACTTCTGTGCGGCCAGCGCGACTTCGGTCCTGTTGCGCGCGTGCAGCTTCCGGATGATATTGTGCACGTGCACTTTTGCGGTGCTCAGGGAGATGCCGAGCCGGTACGCGATGAGCTTGTTCGGTGTTCCTCGGCTCAACAGTTCAAGAACTGCCGTTTCGCGGGGTGTAAGCTTGTCCTCTGCGTCAGGATACCTCGATGCCACCACGATATTCGTGGAAGTCGCCGGCGGCGTGGGTAATGGCATGGGCTCCCGTTCGGCCACGCGGGGGAAGTAGGAGCCTCCCGCCACGATCAGCCGCGCCGCAGCGGCCGCGACCTCCAAATTGGTCGACGCCGGTATATATCCCTGGATCCCGAAGCGGCGGACCAGTTTCTCCGTCGCGGCCTGATCGGCATCGTCCACGATCGCGAGGATCGGCATTTTGGGGTGCCGACTGCGCAGCCAGTTGATTTGCTCTTCGAGCCAGCCATCGTCCGCCGCGACGGGCGCGATACCGATGATCATGGTTGCAGCCTGGCTAAGGACCGTTGCAGAGGCGGAGTTCCTGAGGTCGTCCACTACCAGGCCCTCGAAATCAGGGCAAAATCCGCCAAACCAAAGCGACAGGCAGCCCTGGAAGAAGGCGCGTCGCTCCACCCCGATCAGAAGACGTGGTACGCGGTGCGCGGAGGCGGTGTTTGTCGGGTGCGCTTTTGCGGGTGCTTCCACTGCTTCGGCGGCTCGTTGCGTAGTGACTCGCACTCTCTCCCCGACGGTAAGCGAAGGCGGCTTCGTGGTTTGTGTTCTCCGGCTACCGCCGCGGATCGTGACGGCCGTCCGTGGTACGCCAAGCGTCATGGAGCGAACGGCCCCGCCTTCCTTGACCAAAACGGAGAGACCATTCCGGGGATGGCCATCTTCAAGGCCCGGCAGCTCCTGTGAGCTATGATAACTGCTGGACACCATCCTCAGCCCCCCCTGCCTGGATCGCTCATCGTCTCCAGCAGCCCTCACTGGCGAACGCAGAGACAAGTCGCGTGCTCCAACGGTCTCGCATTGTCATCTAGCTGTCATAAGTCATATACCAACATCCGCCCGACGGAAACCGAATCTTCGGTTTTCATCGGACTTCCTGGCGTAACCAATGGAACTGCGTTACATGCTATAGGTGCCGAGCCCAAGCGAGCTTTGCTTGCCTGCGTGCGGGCACCAAGAAAGCAATCCGTGAGAAGCGCCACCAGGCACTTCGCGGCGTACCCGTCTGGCGACGACTGCCTTGCTGCGGTGAATTTTGTCTCTGAATTTAGTGGCGCTTGTACGGATGCTGCAAAGGACGGGAGCCGGGATGGCGGTGGATTTCCTCACCGGGGTTGAACTGCGGCGGCGCTGGCGCGTGGAGGAGAAGCTTCGCGTTGTCGCGGAGGTCGGGCAGCCGGGGATCTGCTTCGCTGAGGCGGCCCGGCGCCACGAGATGAGCGCCGGGCTGTTGTCGAACTCCGGGTTGTTGTGGAACTGGCGGCGGCAGGTTCAGCGCGGCGTGTTGAGACCTGTCATCGGTCTGCGGTTCCTGCCGGTGCAGCTCACATTGGAACCGACATCGCGTTCGGTTGCGTCGCCAATGCAGCCGACCGGGCAAGCGGCCTTCGTGGATGGCATGATCGAGATCGCGCTCGGCGCTGCACGACGGTCCGTGTCGGGCGCGATGTCGGCGCCGGCGTGCTCGATCACCTCGGGTCCGGTGGCGGGTATCTGTTCGTGCATACGGGTCGCGCATACGGGGCTGCGCCCGGTCGTGGCGCTGGCGCGACAGCGGCAGGAGGTCGTGCTGGGGATCCGTGCGCCGTTCATCGGGGCTGGGCGGATCGGGCTGGATACCGGGGCGGGGCTGGGCGGGGCATTGTCCCGCGCCGTGTTGGAAGACGAGCGGATTACCTGCCGGACCGTCCCGACACCGCAAGGAGCCTCGCGATGACCGCCGCACCTGGCCTGTCGATCGCCTTGCCCGAGGAAGCCGGGATGTCCGCCGTCGGCCTCGATCGGCTGGGCGCCGCGTTGCAAGCACGCATCGATTCCGGCCACATCCCTGGTGCCGTGGCGCTGATCGGTCGCCGCGGGTGGATCGGTTATCTGCGCGCGTTCGGACGGCGCGACCGGGGGGCACCCGATCCGATGATCGAGGACGCGATCTTCCGCATCTGCTCGATGACCAAGCCGATCGTTCCGGTCCTCGCCACGACGCTGTGGGAGGAAGAGCGCTTCCCGCATTCCGATCCGGTCACGAAATATATCTCCGCATTCGCGGACGCGCCTAGCAGAAGCCATTTGCGCATCCTTTCCACCGAACCGGGGAGGCCCGTATGGGCCAGACGGGGCGCTTCATGGGCGGGCGCGACTCGGAAGGCCTTCATGGTTTCAATCCACTACAATCTTTGCGTGAATGACAAGCCTCGCCGCTATCGGCGGCCGTGGGCCGGCGGCGGATGTCGAGGTTCCTTGATCCGGTCGACCCGTAACTTGCCAGGCCCGTTTTGAGGACGGTGCCCCGTTGGTCACCCATAATTCCTCGTAGCATCGCCCTGAGCGTATGCCCACGTGGGCCCGCGCTTAGGGGCGTCGTGCCCCGGGGCTTGAAGCCTATTTTGTAAGAGCCTGATTTTCAGGAGGATATTGGTGGGCGCAGTAGGACTCGAACCTACGGCCCGCTGATTAAGAGTCAGCTGCTCTACCAACTGAGCTATGCGCCCACCGATGTCGGGACCAACCACCCCCCGACCAGGACCGCCGCCCTATACCAAGCCCGGCCGCGGGAGAAAACCCCCCGCCTCAGCCCTCGAACGGATCCCGCACCAGGATGGTGTCGTCCCGTTCCGGCGAGGTCGACATCAGGGTCACCGGCGCCTCCGTCAGCTCCTCGATCCGACGCACGTATTTCACCGCCTGCGCCGGCAGGTCGGCCCAGGACCGCGCGCCGCGGGTCGAGCCAGACCAGCCCTCCATCGTCTCGAACACCGCGACCGCTGCCGCCTGCGCCCCCGGCGCCGCCGGCAGCCGCCGCACCACCTCCCCGCCGATCCGGTAGCCCACCCCGATCTTCAGCTCGGCCAGCCCGTCCAGCACATCGAGCTTCGTCAGCGCCAGCCCCTGGATCCCCGCCACCTTCACCGCCTGGCGCACCAGCGCCGCGTCGAACCATCCGCAGCGCCGCCGCCGCCCGGTCACGGTGCCGAACTCCGCCCCGCGATCCCCGAGCAACGTCCCGGTCGCGTCCGAAAGCTCGGTCGGAAACGGTCCCGAGCCCACCCGCGTCGCATACGCCTTGGCGATCCCGAGCACGAACCCCACCGCCCCCGGCCCCACGCCGGCACCGGACGCGGCAGTGGCCGCCACCGTGTTGGAACTGGTCACGAACGGATAGGTGCCGTGATCGACGTCCAGCATCACCGCCTGCGCCCCCTCGAAGAGGATGCGGGTGCCGGCGCGCCGGGCCGCGTCCAGCCGTTCCCACACCGGCTCGGCGAACGGCAGCACGCGGGGCGCCAGCGCCATCAGCCCGTCGAACAGCGCCTGCTTGGCGAACACCGGCGCACCGAGGCCCGCCAGCAAGGTGTTGTGGTGCAGCAGCAGCTCATCGAGCTTCGCCGTCACCGTCTCCGGCTCCGCCAGGTCGGCGAGCCTTATCGCCCGGCGCGCCACCTTGTCCTCATAGGCCGGGCCGATCCCCCGCCCGGTGGTGCCGATCTTATGTTCGCCCCGCGCCGCCTCCCGCGCCCGGTCCAGCGCGCCATGCAGCGGCAGGATCAGCGGCACGTTGTCGGCGATGCGCAGATTCTCCGGTGTGACCCGCAAGCCCTGCGCCTCCACCCGGGCGATTTCGGCCAGCAGCGCCTCCGGATCGACCACCACCCCGTTGCCGATGATGCCGAGCTTGCCGCGCACCAGGCCCGAGGGCAGCAAGGACAGCTTGTAGGTCTGGTTGCCGACCACCAGCGTATGGCCCGCGTTATGGCCGCCCTGGAACCGCACCACGATCCCGGCGCGGCTGGCGAGCCAGTCCACCACCTTGCCCTTGCCCTCGTCGCCCCATTGGGCGCCGATCACGGCGACGTTGGCCATCCTGTTCTCCGGCGGGTCAGTCTGTGGGGGGCAGCGGCACGGCCTCGCCGTTCCGCAGCAGATGGGTGCAGGCGAGGCGGCGGGCCTCCGCTGTGGGGTCGGCGGCCGCGTCCAGCGCGGCGATTGTCGCGTAGCCCAGGCGACGGAAGCGGGCGGCGACATCGGCGTCCGCGCCCTCGGGCACGAACAGGCGCGGGCGCGGCGCGCGGGCCGGCGCGGCGCGCAGCAACGCGTCCGGATACAACGTCAGGCCGGTGGCCGGATCGGTCGCCGCACAGGTAGCGCCCGCCGCGGCCGATTTCCTCGTGCCGTCCGGGGGCGTAGATCGTGACCGACATCCCGGTGTGATAGCGGTAACCGCGGAACTCCACCGGGTCGACGGTCAGGCGCAGGGCGGGCGCACGCTCCCGGATCGCCGCCACGGTCGCGGCCAGGCGGTCGGCCAGCGCGCGCGCCGGCGGCGGCAACGGCGCGGCTTGCAGTGCCCCCAGGGCGCGATCGGCGGGGCCGGCGGCAAGCAGCAACTCGGTCAGCACGGGCGCCAGCGCGCCGCCATGCCGTGTCACGGCGGCGACGTCCTTGCGATCGAGCGCGCGGGCCAGCGCCGCACCCGCCGGACCGTTGATGCCGGCGGCGTCCATCAGCGCCGGGGTCAGGGTGGGCAGGGTCAGGTCGAAGCTTACGTGCGCGAGCCCGGCGGCGGCCAGCGCCTCGGCCCCGACCAGCACAATTTCGGCGTCGGCGGCGGGGGAGTCGCGGCCGATCAGCTCGATTCCGGCCTGCGGCACCTGGCGATCCGGCGCGATCTGGCTGCCGCGCACCCGCAGGCATTGCCCGGCGTAGGAAAGCCGCAGCGGGCGCGGCGCATGCGCGAGCCTGGTGGTGGCGATGCGCACCACCTGCGGCGTGGTGTCGGCGCGCAGCCCCATCATGCGCTGGCTGTCGGGGTCCATCAGCCGGAAGGTCTGATCGGCGACGGCGGCGCCGGAGCCGGCGAGCAGGCTGTCCTCGAACTCCAGCAGCGGCGGGCGGATGCGGTCGTAGCCGTGGGCGGCAAACACCTCCATCAGCGCCTCGACCGCCGCCGCCTCGGTGGCGGCCTCGGGCGGCAGCAGGTCGCGCAGGCCGGAGGGCAGCAGCGCGGGATTGGGCGGGGGATCATCGGTCATCGCAAGGCGGCAGGTATCAGGGATTGGCCGGCAGCGGAACAGGCGGCGTGCGCGGGATCGCGATCCCGCCGGCGGGATGGCGCAGCCGGTCTTCCCGATAGCAAGGAAACCCGGGTTTCAAGCACCGCGTGCGGGGAGACTCTTTTCTTCGGGACGCCCTTGCCCCGCGGCGATAAGGACCTTCTCTACTCCAGCGACGACCGCAGCAGCAGAAGGGCCTTACGCATGGACTGGAAAGACAACGGGGTGAAGGTGATCCCCGGCGACTGCCTGGACACCAACACCGCGCAGACCCCGGGCATGACCCGTGCCGCCGCAATCAACTACGCCCGGGTCGGCGCGCAGAAGCTCTGGGCCGGCACGGTGCACATCCACCCCGGCGCCAAGACCGGTGCGCACCACCACGGGGAGCTGGAAAGCGTGATCTACGTCGTGCGCGGCAAGGCCCGCATGCGCTGGGGCGAGCGCCTGGAATACGTCGCCGAAGCCGGCCCCGGCGACTTCATCTACATCCCGCCCTTCGTGCCGCACCAGGAGATCAACGCCAGCAGCGACGAGATGCTGGAGTGCATGCTGGTCCGCAGCGACAACGAGGCGGTGGTCGTGAACCTTGACATCGCGCCGGTGGAAAAGCCGGAGGCGGTGGCCTGGATCGATCCGATCCACAAAGCCCCGGGCGGCTGACCCGCATCGGCCGCGCGAGCCCCGCGGCGGGGTCTCCAGGGCAATCGCGCGAACGTCCGGCGCGTCACTTCTCCTGCGTTGCGGGAGAGGTTGCCGTGCGCAGCACGGCGGGTGAGGGCGGGAGGCACGGAACCCCTCACCCGGTTCGCTCTGCGAACCGACCTCTCCCGCCAGAGCGGGAGAGGTGAAGAAGGCGCTCTCCGCGCCGATTTTACGGTTCCCCCGATTGCCCAGGCGGGGCCTCGCGCGGTGCTTGTAACGGCCGGGCGCGCTGGCTAGTCTCGGCCGTATGGAAGCGCCCTTTGTCCTGGTCCTGCTCGCCTCCACCACCGGGGCGACGGAATGCCTGAGCGTCGCGGCGAAGGTCGGCCAGACCCTCGGCCGGCCGATCCAGCTCGTGCATGTGCAGGTCGGCCCCGGCTCCATCATCCTGCCTTCGCAGGAGGAACTTTCGGAGTATGAGGCCGAGCATCTGTCCGACCGCGAACAGGCGGAGACGGAAGCGATCCGCGCCCTGGTCGCCACCTGGAACCAGAGCAGCGGCACCCCAGCCACGATCGACGTGTTCCGCGGCGACGAATGGCGAGTGATGCGCCACTATCGCGGCAAAGTGAGCCTCGTCATCCTCGCCTCCCCGCACACGCAGCCGGTCGGCCACCGGGAGACCCTGCGCGCCGCGCTGCTACGCACCGGCCATCCGGTGGTGATGGTGCCGCCCGGCTGGACTGGCACCTTCGGCCGGCGGCTGATGATCGGATGGGAAGATGTCCCGCCGCTGCGCCGCGCCATCAGCGCCTTCGCTCCGTTCCTGTCGGCCGCCGTGCAGGTCGAGGTCGTGGCGGTCGAACAGGACCAGGCCTCGCTCGACCTGGCGCGCAGCGTGATCGACCCGATCGCCCCCGCAGCGACCTACCGCCTGGTTGCCGCCGCCGGCCGCCGCACCGCGAACGCGCTGCTGGACGAAGCCCGCACCAACCAGTCCGACGGGCTCGTGATGGGCGCCTTCCGCCGTGGCGAGATCCTGAACTGGCTCGCGCCCGGAACGTCCAGCCGGCTGATCCACGACAGCTTTCTGCCGCTGCTGATGAGCCCCTGAGGCGAGAGCAAGGCCACGTCAGCGCCCCTCTCCCGCACGCGGGAGAGGGGCGCTGACGTGGCGGCCGGCGCGTTCGGGCCAAAAGCGATCGCCCTGGTGTGGGGGTTCCTACAACCGCAGCCTGCGTAGGCGTAGGGCGTTGGTGATGACGCTCACCGAGCTGAACGACATCGCCGCGGCGGCGACCACGGGGCTCAGCAGGATGCCGAACACGGGGTAGAGCACGCCGGCGGCGATGGGGATGCCGATGGCGTTGTAGAAGAACGCCCAGAACAGGTTCTGGCGGATGTTGCGCATGGTGGCGCGACCCAGGACCAGGGCGCGCACGATGCCGCCGAGGTCGCCTTTCACCAGGGTGATGGCGGCGGTGCGCATGGCGACGTCGGTTCCGGTGCCCATGGCGATGCCGATATCGGCGGCGGCCAACGCGGGGGCGTCGTTCACGCCGTCGCCGGCCATGGCGACGATGCGGCCTTCGGCGCGCAGCCGTCGCACGACCGCGTGTTTGCCGTCCGGCGGCACGTCGGCCTCGATCTCCGTGATGCCGAGGCGGTGTGCCACCGCTTCCGCCGTCGTCCGGTTGTCGCCGGTCAGCATCACGATCCGCAGGCCGCGTGCGGCGAGGGCGGCGAGGGCGGCTGGCGTGGTCGGCTTGATCGGGTCGGCGACCGCGATCAGCCCGGCGGGGGCGCCGTCGAGCGCCAGGAACAGCACGGTGGCGCCGTCCCGGCGCAGGGTTTCGGCCTGCGCCGCGGCCTCGTCGTTGGCCGCCCCTTGCGTTTCCATCAGCCGGGCGTTGCCGAGCGCGACCTGATGGCCGGCCACCGTACCGGTCACACCCTGGCCGGTGATCGAAACGAAATCCCCGACCCGGGGCACGGTGATGTCCGAGATGCGTGCGGCGGCCAGCACGGCGGCGGCGAGCGGGTGTTCGCTCGCCTGTTCCAGCGCCGCGGCGGGACCCAGCACATCGGCTTCGCTGCGGCCGGGGGCGGGCACGACCGCGGTCACCTGCGGCTTGCCTTCGGTCAGGGTGCCCGTCTTGTCGAGCACCAGGGTGTCGATGCGCTCCAGCCGTTCCAGCGCCTCGGCCGAGCGGATCAGCACCCCGACTTGTGCGCCCTTGCCGATACCGGCCATGATCGACATCGGGGTGGCAAGGCCGAGCGCGCACGGACAGGCGACGATCAGCACCGAGACGGCGGCGACGAGCGCGTAGGCGAGCGCGGGCGCCGGCCCCCAGACCGCCCAGGCAATCGCGGCAAGCCCCGCCGCGACCAGGACCGCGGGGACGAAATACCCGGCTACCTGATCGGCCAGGCGCTGGATCGGCGCACGCGAGCGTTGTGCCTCCGCCACCAGCGCGACGATGCCGGCGAGCACGGTGCCGGCGCCGACCGCGTCGGCGACCATGACGAAGCTGCCGGTGCCGTTCATCGTGCCGGCGATCAGTCGCTCGCCCTCATGTTTCGAGACCGGCATGGATTCGCCGGTGAGCATGGATTCGTCGACCGTGCTGCGGCCTTCGAGCACGGTGCCGTCGACCGGGACCGCCTCGCCCGGGCGCACCCGCAGGCGGTCTCCGATCGCGACGGTTTCGATCGGCACGTCTTCCTCCGCCCCGTCGGCGCTGAGGCGGCGGGCGGTCTTCGGCGCCAGGCCGAGCAGGGCGCGGATCGCCCCGCCGGTCTGTTCGCGTGCACGCAGTTCCAGCATCTGCCCGAGCAGGACGAGCACGGTGATGACCGCGGCGGCCTCGAAATAGACCGGCACCGATCCGTCGGCGGCACGGAAGCCGGGGGGGAACACGCCGGGCGCCACGGTCGCGACGACGCTGTCGAGCCAGGCGGCGCCGGTGCCGAGCGCGATCAGGGTGAACATATTGAGGCTGCGCGCGCGGACCGAGGCGACGCCGCGGACGAAGAACGGCCAGCCGGCCCAGAGCACGACCGGCGTCGCAAGCACGAGCTGCACCCAGTTGGATACTGAAGGTGCCAGCAGATGGCGGAACAGCGGCGCGCCCATGTCGAGCACGACCACCGGGATGGCCAGCACGACGCCGATCCAGAAGCGGCGGTGCATGTCCACCAGTTCGGGGTTGGGGCCGGCCTCGGCCGTGGGCTCGGCGGGCTCCAGCGCCATGCCGCACAGCGGGCAGGCGCCGGGGCCGGTCTGCCGCACCTCCGGGTGCATCGGGCAGGTGTAGATGGTGCCGGGGGGGGCAGAGGGGGCGCCAGGGGCGTGAGGAGTGCCGTGGGTATGGGTGTGCGTGTGGGCCGGCGCGCCGGCCTGCGGCTTCGGGTGCAGGTAGCGGTGCGGGTCGGCGACGAACTTGGTCCGGCAGCCGTCGCAGCAGAAGAAGAACGTCTGCCCGCCATGCGTGGCGCGGTGCCGGGCGGTGGCGGGATCGACCGTCATCCCACAGACGGGATCGGTGGCCGCGGCGGTGTCGTCCGCCGTGGGATAGGGGGGTGCGTGCTGGTCCATGCCGGTCTCCATTTCCGTGCCGGCGCATCGGGGCGTCGCGTACGGCGCTTGCACATATACCCCCTGTGGGTATATGATCAATCCATGCACCAGGAAACAAAACGCGCCGTGGCCGCACGGCTGAGCCGGATCGAGGGCCAGGTGGCCGGACTGTCCCGCATGGTGGAGGCCGACCGCTACTGTGTGGACGTGCTGACCCAGATCGCCGCGGTCCGCGCCGCGCTGGCGAAGGTGGAGGCGCAGATCCTGCACGACCACCTGGATACCTGCGTCGCCTCGGCCTTCGCCTCCGGCGATGCGGAGGAGCAGCGGCAGAAGGTCGACGAGCTGGTGGAGACCATCGGCCGCATGCGCCGCTGATCCGGGCCGCCGAACGCACCCCCTTTACGCGCCAGCCCGGTCCCGGAGGCCACATGACCCGACCGCCCCGTCCCGTGCTCGTGATCGGCAGCCTCAACATGGACCTGGTCGCCACCTGCGACCGGCTCCCCGCGCCGGGAGAGACGGTGGCCGGCACGGGCTTCGCCGCGCTGCCCGGCGGCAAGGGGGCGAACCAGGCGGTGGCGGCGGCACGGCTGGGCGCGCGGGTGTTCATGGCGGGCTGTGTCGGCGCCGATTCTTTCGGGGCTGGGTTGCGCGCCGGGCTGGCCGCCGCCGGGGTCGACACCACGCATCTCGCCGAGGTCCCCGGGCCGACCGGAACCGCGCTGATCGCAGTCGATGCCGCCGGGGCCAACCAGATCGTCGTGGTGCCGGGTGCGAACGCCGCAACCGGGCCGGCGCTGATCGACCGCGCGCTCGCCGCCATCCCCGGTCCCGGGATTTTGCTGGTGCAGCACGAAATTCCGCCCGCTTCGGTGGCGCACGCGCTGCGTGCCGGCCGTGCTGCCGGCTGGTTCGTGCTGCTCAATCCCGCCCCCGCGCGCCCGGTTCCCACCGGGCTTCTGCCCGCGATCGACCTGATCGCGCCGAACGAGACCGAGGCCGCCGCGCTACTCGGCCATCCGCTGCGCTCGGCCGAGGACGCCGCCGCCGGCGCCCGCGCGCTGGTGGCGGCGGGGGCGCGGGCGGCGCTGATCACGCTCGGCGCGGCCGGGGCGGTGTATGCGGACGCCGATAGCCTACATATTCAACCACCGGTGCCAGTCCGCCCGCTCGATACCACCGGCGCGGGGGATGCGTTCCTCGGTGCTATTGCCTCCGTGCTTGCAGCGGGAGGCAGGATTGTGCAGGCGATGGGTTACGCCGCCGCCGCCGCCGCCCTATCTACGACACGTCCAGGAGCGCAGGCATCGCTGCCGACCCGGGGTGACGTGGAAGCCTTCACTTCCAGCACCGGGATCGATCGCCAACCGGTTTGATCGAGATCAACGCGCCCCACCGCCATTCGTGTTTGGTTGGTTGGGCTGCGAGCAGGTGCGGAACGGACGATGAGTACCGAAGCGGAACGGAACGACGGCGCCCACGCCTTTGTGGGCCTACGGCTTGGTGCTTGCACTGGGCGTGATGACCTTGAGCATGATCCGCCTGGCACAGGCGGCGGATCATTGGGGCCCCGGCGTCGGCGACATCGTGAGCTTTGCCACCCCGAGCCCGGCGCTGGCGCCGGAAGTGGCGTTCACCGCCACCAGGGTCGGTCCGGGCGGCACGACGACCTGCCAGCTCGATTCACGCATCATGGCCAAGACCCATGGCAGCCTCGTGGTCGAGGCTGCCATGCCCGGCGAGCACGACCGCTACCGCGCCCACTGGGCGGGCGGCCCCACCAGCACGGGTCCAAATAATTGCGGGCCGCGTGCGGTGCTGCTGCTGAGCGGCGGGGATCTCGGTTCGCTTGCCTCCGCGGCGGGCGGCTTCGGGGTCGGGCACCGCAGCATGATGCCGCTGCTGGGGGATTCGTTGTCCACCCAGGGCTGAATGGTCCGGGAGAGTTCTGTTCCCTAATTGTTCTTGACGGCGGAGCGGCGGCGCGGCACAGTGCGTGCGAACCGGCGAGGACCCTCGTCATGCCACACGCCCAGACAGCCAGCCGTCCGACCACGCCGCCCGTCGCCCCGCCGGGGCAGGGACGCCGGGTGCCGTCTCACGCTTCCTTGGTCGATGACGCCGCCGGCCTGGACCGGGAAGCGCTGGCCGCGCTCGAGCGGGCCGGCCTGCCCGATCCGGCGCCCGCCGCGCCGCTCCCGCCGCTCGCCCGGCGCGGCCGCGGCGCCGTGTCCAACCCGCCGAGCCGCTACGACAGCGCGACGGCGAGCCCGTTCGACGACGGCTGGGACACGATGGAAGCCGGGACCGAGAGCCTGCCGCCGCTCGCCACCACCCTGATCCGCGACGCCACCCGCTCGGCGATCAGTTGGAACACCTCGCCGGACATCGGCTTCGATCGCGCGGTGAACCCGTACCGCGGCTGCGAGCACGGCTGCATCTACTGCTACGCGCGACCGACCCACGCCTATCTCGGCTACTCGCCCGGCCTCGATTTCGAGACCAAGCTGGTGTTCAAGCCGGACGTCGCGGCGCTGCTGGAGAAGGAGCTGCGTAAGCCGGGCTACACGCCGCTTCCGTTGGCGCTCGGGACCAATACCGATCCCTATCAGCCGGTCGATCGCACCCTGAAGCTGACGCGTTCGGTGCTGGAGGTGCTGGACCGGTTCAACCATCCCGTCACGATCGTGACCAAATCCGCCGGAGTGCTGCGCGACCTCGACCTGCTGGCGCCGATGGCGGCGCGCGGGCTGGCGCGGGTGTGCCTGTCGGTCACCACCTTGGATGCCGGCCTGGCGCGGCGGATGGAACCCCGCGCCGCGACGCCGGCGCGCCGGCTGGCGGCCATCGCGGCCTTGGCGCAGGCGGGCGTACCCACGGGGGTGATGGCCGCTCCGATGATCCCCGGGCTGAACGATGCCGAGTTGGAACGCATCCTGCAGGCCGCCGCGGCGGCCGGCGCCAGCTCCGCCGGCTATGTGCTGCTGCGCCTGCCGCACGAGCTGCGCGAGATGTTCCAGGACTGGCTGGCGGAACACGCCCCTGACCGCGCGCGCCACGTCCTGAACCTGATCCGGGAAACCCGCGGCGGCGAGCTGTCGGACCCGCGGTTCCACGCGCGGATGAAGGGCTCCGGCGTCTACGCCGACCTGCTCGCCCGCCGCTTCGCCCGCGCCGCACGGCAGTGGAAACTGTCCAATGCCCGCGCCGGGCTCGACTGCTCCCGCTTCGCGGTGCCCGGGGCGGCCGGGGCGCCGGCGCAGCTCAGCCTGCTGTGACGAGCGGGCGCGCGCCGGCGCGCGCGTCCTCCAGCACCATGGCGGCGGCCTTCTCGCCGATCATGATCGAGGGGGCGTTGGTGTTGCCGGCGACGATCTGCGGCATGATGGAGGCGTCGGCCACGCGCAGCCCGGCGATGCCGTGCACGCGCAGACGCGGATCGACCACCGAATCCGTGCCGTGGCCCATGCGGCAGGACCCGACGGGGTGCAGGTTGGACACGCCGCGCGCCCGGATATCCGCCTCCAGCGCCGCGTCGGAGGCGACCTGCGGCCCCGGCAGGGTCTCCGCCGCGATATAGGGCGCGAGCGCCGGCTGCTGCGCGATTTTCCGCGCCCAGCGCATCCCCGCCAGCATGGCCTGCATGTCGTAGGGCGTGGCGAGGAAGTTGAAGCGGATTTCCGGCGGCGCCAGCGGATCGGGCGATTTCAGTCGCACCGTGCCGCGGCCCTCGGGGCGCAGGTGCACCGGGCTGATCGAGAACCCGGGGTACGGGTGGGTCATGATGCCGTGGCGCGTGCGTTCCAGCACGCTCCAGGCGAAGGTGTTGATCTGCAGATCGGGGCGTTCCAGCGCCGGATCGCTGGCAACGAAGGCGCCGACATACAGCCCGTTGCCCGCCATCGGCCCTTTCCGGTGCAGCATGTATTCCGCCCCGGCCTTGAGCTTGCGCCAGGCGCTGCGGTCGAGCTCGTTCAGGGTAATCGGCCTGGTGCAGCGGTAGGTGATATAGCTGTTGAAATGCTCGTGCAGATTGGCCCCGACCGAGGCGAGATCGCGCACGACGGGGATGCCCATCGCCGACAGATGCGCGCCCGGGCCGATGCCCGACAGCAGGAGCAGTTGCGGGGAACCGTAAACGCCGCCGGAGACGACGATTTCGCCGCGGGCCCGCGCGGTGCGCGGGCCGCCCGGGGTCAGATACGCGACGCCGACGGCGCGCCCGTCCTCGATCAGCAGGCGTGTGGCGTGGGCTTTGGGCTGCACGACGAGGTTGGCCGCGATTGCGCGCGGGCAGGAGGTAGGCGGTGGCGCTGCTCCAGCGGCGGCCGTCCTTGGTGGTGGTCTGGTAGATAGCCGGCGCCTTCCTGCTGTGCGCCGTTGAAATCGTCGTTGGGCGGGATGCCGGCCTGGATGCAGGCCGCGAGCAGCGCGTCCGCCAGCTCCCAGCGCTGCGGCTGATCGGACACGTGCAGCGGGCCGCCGACGCCGTGGTATTCGCTCTCGCCGCGCGCCTGGTCCTCGGCGCGGCGGAAGTAGGGGAGGACGGAGTCCCAGTCCCAGCCCTCGCAGCCCATCTGCCGCCACTGGTCGTAGTCGGCGTGGTTGCCGCGCATGTAGACCATGCCATTGATCGCGCTGGTGCCGCCCAGCACCTTGCCGCGCGGCTGATACATCACGCGCCCGTTCAGGTTCGGCTCCGGCTCGGAATCGAACATCCAGTTGTGGGTGGGATCGTTGAACAGCCTCGAGTAGCCGAGCGGGATGTGCACCCACGGATTGCGGTCGCGCATCCCGGCTTCCAGCAGGAGTACGCGATAGCGGCCGGATTCCGACAGGCGCGCGGCCACCGCGCAGCCGGCCGAGCCGGCGCCGGTGACGATGAAATCATAGGTGTCGTCGTCGTGCTGGGTCATGCCGTTCCGATGGTGCGGTGCGGGCGGCGGAGGCCGCGGGTTCGGGCGGGCGCCGCGGAGCCGCCCGCGCGCACGGGGCCGGCGATGGTGATGAGCGTGCCGTTGGTCATGGCCCGGTTCCGCGTTTCCCCCGGCCGCGCAGGCGCGCGGCCGGGCAGAGCATCGCCGCCGGCGCCACGGGGTGTCAAACCGGTCGCCGCTTGCCTCCGCCCGGGCGCCATGCCACAGCACCCGCCCCATCCGCGGCAGGAGAGCCCCACATGGCACGCGAAGTCCTGGTCGTTTCCGGCGTACGCACCCCGGTCGGAGATTTCGGCGGCGCGTTGAAGGACGTGCCGCCCACCGAACTCGGCGCGCAGGTCGTGCGCGAGGCGCTGGCGCGCGCCGCCGTGGCGGGGAACGAAGTCGATCACGTCGTGTTCGGCAACGTGATCCATACCGAAGCCAAGGACATGTACCTCGCCCGGGTCGCCGCGCTGGGCGCCGGCGTGAGCGAAGCCGCGCCGGCGCTGACGTTGAACCGGCTGTGCGGCTCGGGATTGCAGGCGATCGTGTCGGCATCGCAATCCATCCTGCTCGGCGATGCCGAGATCGCGGTCAGCGCAGGGGCGGAAAGCATGAGCCGTGCGGCCTACCTGGCGCAGGGCGTGCGCTGGGGGGCGCGCATGGGCGATGCCGCCATGGTCGACATGATGCTGGCTGCGCTGCACGACCCGTTCCACCACATCCACATGGGCGAGACCGCCGAGAACCTTGCGGAATCGCACCAGATCACTCGCGACGCGCAGGACGCGCTGGCGGTGGAATCGCATCGCCGCGCCGGCCGCGCGATCCGCGAAGGGCGATTCAAGGAGCAGATCCTCCCGGTGCGCCTGAAGACCCGCAAGGGGGAGACGGTGTTCGACACCGACGAGCATCCGCGCCCCGAGACGACGGCCGAAGACCTCGGCAAGCTGCGCGCGGTGTTCCGCAAGGACGGCACGGTGACCGCGGGCAACGCGTCGGGCATCAACGACGGCGCCGCGGCGGTGGTGCTGATGGAGGGCGCGACCGCGGCCAAACGCGGCGCGACGCCGCTCGGGCGGCTGGTCGCCTATGCCCATGCGGGGGTCGATCCCAGGATCATGGGGATCGGGCCGGTGCCGGCGACCCGCCGCGTGCTGGCCCGCGCGGGACTGCGGCTCGATCAGATGGACGTGATCGAATCGAACGAGGCGTTCGCGGCGCAGGCCTGCGCGGTGGCGAAGGACCTCGGATTCGATCCGGAAAAGACCAATCCGAACGGGTCGGGGATTTCGTTGGGTCATCCGGTCGGCGCGACGGGGGCGATGCTGACGGTGAAGGCGCTGTACGAGCTGCGCCGTATCGAGGGCCGTTACGCGCTGGTGACGATGTGCATCGGCGGCGGGCAGGGAATCGCCGCGATCTTCGAACGGGTGTGAGCAGCTCCCGGCCGGCCCTGAAGCTCCATCCCGGCCAGGGGCGACGGCTGCGCGCGGGCGCGCCCTGGGCCTACAGCAACGAAGTGGTCCCGCAACGGCTGGAGCCGGGCAGCCTGGTGCGGCTGGAGGGTGACGGCGGGCTGCGGTTCGGCGTGGCGATGTACAACCCGCACAGCCTCATCGCCGTGCGCCTGCTCGACCGCGATCCGGACGCCGCGATCGATACCGACTGGTTCCGTGCCCGGCTGCGCGACGCGATCGCGCTGCGCGCGCGGATCTGCGACAGTCCGTTCCACCGCCTGGTGCACGCCGAGGCCGACTACCTGCCCGGGCTGATCGTCGATCGCTACGACGATGTGGCGGTGGTGCAGGCCAACGTCGCCGGCATGGACCGGCTGCTGGACACCCTGCGCGAGGCGCTGCTGGCCGAGCTGCCCTTGCGCGCGATCGTCGCTCGCAACGACAGTGGCGCCCGCCGGCTGGAAGGACTGGACGAGGTGATTTCCGTCCTGCACGGCGAACCGGGGCCCGTGATCGTGCAGGAAGCGGGCGTCCGGTTCCCGGTCGATCTGCTCGCAGGCCAGAAGACCGGCTGGTTCTTCGACCAGCGGGGCAACCGCGATCGTGTGGCGGCGCTCGCGTCCGGCGCGTCGGTGCTGGATGTGTTCTGCCACACCGGCGGCTTCGGGGTCCGCTGCGCCGCGGCCGGTGCGGCGTCCGTGCGGCTGGTGGACAGCTCCGCACCCGCGCTGGCGCAGGCGGAGGCCGCGGCGGCACTGAACCTGGTGGCCGCGGCGGTGGCGACCGGCCGGGGCGACGCGTTCGACATCATGGCCGCGCACGTGGCCGCCGGCGACCGGTTCGACATCGTGATCTGCGATCCGCCGGCCTTCGCGCGCACCCGCAAGGATGCGGACGCCGGGCTGCGCGCCTACGGCCGGATGGCGCGGCTGGCGGCGGCGCTGGTCGCGCCCGGCGGGTTCCTGTTCGTCGCCTCGTGCAGCCACCATGCGCCGCTCGATACGTGGGCGGGACGGATCGCGGACGGGCTGCAGCGCGCGCGCCGGCCGGGGCGGATACTGGCCACCACCGGCGCGGGGCCCGATCATCCGGTGCACCCGGCGCTGCCGGAAACCGCGTATCTGAAAGCGCAACTCATTCAGCTGCTGTAGGTCAGCCCTTCACCCCGCCCATGGTCAGCCCCGAGGTCATGTAGCGGCGGAAGGCATAGTAGGCGACGATCGGCGGGATCGAATAGATGATGGCGGTCGCCATCATGTAGTTCCACGGAGCCTCGTCGCTGTTGAGGAACTGCGCCAGCACCACCGCCACCGTCATGTTCCGTTCCGAGGACAGCAGCAGGAACTGATAGAGGTAGTCGTTCCACGCCAGCAGTAGGGCGAACGTGCCCACCGCGACCAGGGCCGGCGCCATCAGCGGCAGGTAAATTCGCGTATAGATCTGCCACGGAGACGCGCCGTCGATCCGCGCCGATTCGTCGAGCTCGATCGGGATCGATACAGAATACTGCTGCAGGACGAAGATGGCATAGGGTGTCGTGAAGGCGACGTAGGCCGCGGTCACCGACCACAGGCTGTTGCCCCACCCGTAGATCTGCATGATCCGGTAGAACGGGATCGCCACGAAGGAGGCGGGGATGACGTAGGTCACCAGCGCCATGTTACCCACTATCCAGCCGCCGCGGATGCGCATCCGGCCGATCACGAAGCTGGTGAGCGAGCCTATCAGCAAGGTCAGGACCGTCGTGGCGAAGCCGACATAGAAGCTGTTGGCGAACTGGTGCCAGAAAAACGAGAGGTACCAGTAACCCTGCGTGATGACGATCCAGAAGCTGTGCAGGGTAGGCGACGGCGGGAAGATATGGGTGCTGAACACGTCGTCGTGGGAATCGAGCGCCACCATCACCATCGGATAGATCGGTCCGAGCGACCAGATCACCAGCACGATGCCGAGCAGCACTGCGCCGGTCTCCGTCGCGAGGCCGCGCAGCCGGTAGTTAGGCTTGCGGGCAGTCGTGAGAGCGGCGCTCATCGTTCCACCCCCGCGGTGCGCACCCGCCGCATCAGCCATATCACCAGCGGGATCAGGACCGGAATCGCCGACATCACCGCCGCGACGCCGAGCCGCGGCTGGGACATGACGAACGCGTCGCGGATCCCGAGCGTTGCCAGCACCTGGGTCGAGTTTGCCGGCCCGCCGCCGGAGACGAAATAGACGGTGGTGAAGTCACCGAGCGTGAACAGGAGCCCGAGCAGGGTGGACACGAGATAGAGATTAGCCAGCAGCGGCCAGGTGATATGCGCGAAGCGGCCGAGCCCGGTGGCCCCGTCGATTTCCGCTGCCTCGTACAGATCCTTCGGGATCGCCATCCGGCCGGCGAGCAGGATCACGGTCCAGAACGGCAGCCATTTCCAGACATAGGCGATGACGTCCGACCACAGCGCGAGCCAGCGCTGATCGAGCCAGGACGGACCATTCACATGGAACACGTCCCAGATCAGATTGTTGAGCAGCCCCCAGTCGCCGTTCAGCATCCAGTGGATCGACAGGAAGGTGGGCAGCGCCGGCACCGCCCAGGGCAGGATGAAGACCATCAGCAGGCCCTTGATCCACCACTCGCGGCGCATGAAGAACCCCGACAGCCCCAGCGCCAGGAGCATCCGGAGGTTCACGCCGATGACCACGAAGATCAGCGTGTTGACCACCGTCTCCTGGTAGATCGGATCCGAGAACAACTGGGTATAGAGGGCCGGATTGCTGCCCATCCACAGCCCGTAGGCGATCGGATAGACGACGAAGAGCAGGAAGGTCGCGAAATACGGTACCAGGAAGGCCAGCGCCCAGATCAGCTCCGGTCCTTGCAGACCGGCCCGCCAAGCATACCGAACGACGGACCGTCCGACGAACGGCTGGCCGATCCCGACAAGTCGGGCGCTGCTGCCATCCATGACGTTCGCCCCTCCTAGGCGATGGGGTATTTGGCGAAGATTGCCTCGATTTGCTTAAACGCATTCTCCGCCGCGACCGTCGGTGTCACGCCGTTCTTGTACACGTCGGCGTAGGACTGCCCCCAGACCTGCTGGGCCTCGACTTCGGCATAGGCGGGAGTATAGGCGAGGTAGTCGGGGATCGACGGGCCGGTCAGCGTCTCCTCGATGTAGGGGGCGCGATGCGGGTCCTTGGAGTGCAGCCAGAACGGATCGGTCTGCGTGAGTTCCGGGAACACCGGCACCCAGCGGCCCAGCCCCGCCTTCAGGTATTTGTTATTGACCTCCGGATGGATGACGAATTTCATGAAGTCCTTGGCAACCACGATGTTCTTCGCGACCTTGGGGATGAAGCCGCCGATCACGCCGACCATGGCCGGGGTCGGCTTGCCGTCGTTGCCGAGCGGCAGGCCCATGGTGACGCACGCGTTGTAGTCCTTCGGACGGTGGATCATCGCGAGCTCGGTTGAGATCGTGCCGTCGAAATCCATCACGAACAGTTTGGAGTGGAACCCATTGTTGTCGTCGGCGTCGTTCCAGCTGATCGCCCCCGGCGGGGTGTAATGCTGCTTGTAGGCTGTGGTGATATACGTGATCGTCTTGATCACCGCCTCCTTCACCTGCGGATCAGCGAGATGGATCTTGCCGTCCGGGGTAACCAGCCCCTGACCGCCGTTGGCGATCAGGAAGCCATGGAACACGTTGTTGCCGTCGCTCGGCCCGTTGGTCGTCATCTGCAGGCCGAAGGCATAGGCATTGCGCATGCCCTGGGCACGCAACTTGGCCTGCATCGGTTTGAAGAAATCCCAGCGCTTATCCCAGGTGTTTGGGATATCCGACATCTTGTAGCCGGCCTTCTCGACCAGGTCGGACCAGATATGGAACGGCTCGGAGGCGCATTTGTAGGGGACCGCATAGAACGCACGCTTGTTCTCGGTCTTGTTGTAAAGCTTCGTCGAAAGCAGGGCGGTGCTGGTGAAATGCGTCTGCTGGGTCGCTACCACGTCGCTCACATCGACCAGCTTGCCGTTCCAGGCGTTCAGCACCAGGGTGGTCTGGATCCCGTCGTACGAGATTACATCCGGCGTATCGCCGGTCTGCAAGGCGGAGACCATCTTCTGGCCCAGCGCCACGAACGGCAGAATGCTGTAGTCGATCTTGTTGCCGCTCGCCTTCTCGTAGTCGGCGACCATTTGCTTGAACGAGGCGTCTTCCTCGGGGACGAACCCCTGGGTCCACCATACCGTCGCGGTCTTGGCCGCGGCGTTGGCGATATACGGGCGCGCCAACGCCCCAGCCGCCGCCAATCCAAGGGAGCCGCGAATCACCGACCTCCGGCCAACGCCGTTCATGGTTCGTCTCCTGTTCCCTAAATGGTCTCGTGTGTGCTCCGCACAATGGAGCCACCCGTTTTTAGTATAGGAAACGAGGTTGACAGACACGTCGAGTTGCGTCAACCGGCAATTCTCTTCATATCGCGGTTATGCGAGCCTCGGTAGCGGGCCCTATTCCGGCGCCCAGCCGGTCAACACCGCGAGCCGCAGCCGTACCGCCACCCGCCCGTCCGTCCCCGCCGCACCCGCCAGGCCGGCGGCGAACAGCGCGCGCGGCGGGATGCGCCGGTCGCGCTCGACCAGGGCATTGGTCTCCCCCGCGGCGCGCAGTTCCGACACCAACGTCATCGGATCGGCATAGCTCAAGTCCACGTCTTCCACGTCGGCAACCGGCAACGCGTAGCCGGCGCGCTGCAGCAGGCCGGCGCAGTCGCTGAGGTCCGGGAACGGCGCGACCCGCGGCGCAGCGCCGCCGCTCACGGCCGCCTCCGCCCGGGTCAGCGCCGCACGCAATCCGCCGAGGGTGCCGAGCGCCGGGAGGCTCGCGAGCAATAATCCGCCAGGACGTAATGTGTGACGCAACTGGATCAGGGTGCCGGGCAGGTCATTGACCCAGTGCAAGGACAAGCTGGCCACCACCAGATCGAAACTGCCGGGCGCGAACGGCAGGTATTCTTCGTCCGCAACCACCGCCGGGCGCGGATTGCGCGCGGCCATCGGCAAAGACAGGTCACAACTGAGGCAACCAATGCCGCGTGCGGCGAGCAGGGGCGCGACCACGCCGCGTCCACCAAGGTCGAGCGCGGCGGTGAAGCGCCGCGTGGTGTCGTCCAGCCGGTCGAGCAATCGCTCCGCCAGCCCGCCCAGCAGGTCGGCGACCGCGTCCACCCGCGCGGCGGCACGGTCGCGGTGGCGACGCACGGCGGCGCGGTCGAACGGCGCGGCAGGGCCGCCGGGCGCACCGTCACTCACGGCGCGGCGGCCACCAGCGCCAGCACGGCGGCGCCGTAGCGCGCAAGCTTGGAGGCGCCGACACCCTTGATCTCACCCAATTCGTCCAGCCCGACGGGGCGGACGGCGGAGATCTCGCGCAGGACGGTATCGTGGAAAATGACATAGGGCGGTACAGCCTGAGCTTTGGCCTCCCCGGCGCGCCAGACGCGCAGGGCTTCGAACAGGGACAGATCTTCGGCGGCAGGCGCCGGCGCCGGCGCGACGGGTTCTGCCGCCGGCGCGTCGCCCGCGCGCGTGAT
This sequence comes from uncultured Pseudomonadota bacterium, assembly GCA_963832525.1. Lineage (GTDB taxonomy): Bacteria > Pseudomonadota > Alphaproteobacteria > Acetobacterales > Acetobacteraceae > JAJZVS01. Next base: position 794,230 of record CAWHUC010000004.1, on the reverse strand, counting down.
GCCGGTCGCGGCAGGGGGCGCCGCGGGGCCGGCCCGATACGCCGGGACGGCTCCTGGGGCGACCGGAGCCGCCCACCCGCGCCGTTCCCGCCGCACCCGCGCCGGCCGCAGCGTCGGGGACGCGTCCTCGCGCACCAGCACCGGGACCTCCCCGCGCAGGATCGGCCGCGCCGCCTCCGGCACCATGAAGAGGCCGCCGTGGCCGGCGGTATCGACGTCCAGCACGCCGCGCGCGATCAACTGCCGCACCAGGCCGCGCCAGAACCCGGCCGGGCGGTCCGCGCCCACGCCGAAGGTCGGCAGCCGGTCGTGGCCGTGGCGCAGCACCGCCTCGGTCGCTTCGCCGCGCAGCACCGCGACCAGATGCACGGCGCCGAACACCTGGCCGGTGCGATAGACTGCGGACAGCAGCTTCTGCGCCTCTACCGTGCCGTCGAACGTGCGCGGGGGCGCGCGGCAGTTGTCGCAATGGCCGCAGTCGGCGACAAGCTCCTCGCCGAAGCAGGCGAGCAACGTCCGGGTCCGGCAGCCGACCGTTTCCGACAGCGCGATGATCTGTTCCAGCTTGGTGCGCATCACCCGCTGCTGCGCGTCCGGCGCGGTCGATTGCGCCAGCCAGTGGCGCGCCTGGGCGATATCCTGGGCGCCGTGCAGCAGCAGGGTCTCGGCCGGGTCGCCGTCGCGGCCGGCGCGGCCGATCTGCTGGTACCAGGCCTCGGGGCTGTCGGGCATGTCCAGATGCGCAACGAAACGCACGTCGGGGCGATCGACGCCCATCCCGAAGGCGATGGTCGCGACCACGACCAGCGGCTCGCCGGAGCGGAACCGCGCCGCCGCGGCGCGCTTGTGCTCGGGATCGAGCCCGGCGTGGAACGCGACCGCGGGGTGGCCGCGCGCCTCCAGCGACGCCGCCACCCGCTCGGTCTTGGCGCGCGAGCCGCAGTAGACGATGCCGCAGGCGCCGGGCTGGCGGTCCAGCAGTTCTGTCAATTGTGTCAGTTCGGACGCCTTCGGCTGCGCCGCAAGGAACAGGTTGGGGCGATGGAAGCTGGCGGCGAATACTTCCGCCCCGCCCATCCCGAGCGCGGCCAGGATGTCGGCCCGTGTGCGCGGATCGGCGGTCGCGGTGAGCGCAATCCGCGGCACGCCCGGGAACCGATCGGGCAGGCTGGCGAGCAGGCGGTATTCAGGGCGGAACTCGTGGCCCCATTGGGAGACGCAATGCGCCTCGTCGATCGCGATCAGCGCCAGTTTCAGGCGCGACAACCGATCGAGCGTCCCGTTCGCCAGCAGGCGTTCGGGAGAGACATAGACGAGATCAAGATCGCCCTCGACCAGGCTGCGCATCGTGTCGCGCGCCTCGGCCGGATCGAGGTCGGAATGCAGCGCGCCGGCACTGATGCCGAGCTGCCGCAGCGCCGCCACCTGGTCGTCCATCAGCGCGATCAGTGGCGAAACGATCACGGCGGTACCGGGGCGGCAGAGCGCGGGCACCTGGTAACACAGGCTCTTGCCGCCGCCGGTCGGCATCAGCACCAGGGCGTCGCCACCGGCGAGCACGTGGCGGATCACCGGCTCCTGCAGGCCGCGGAACTCGGGGAAGCCGAAGACGCGGCGAAGGATGTCCTTGGGGTCGGTCATGGGGGCAAGATCAGGGGCCCTGCCCCCGAACCCGCCCGCCCACCCGGGCGAAGCCGTCCGAGGGGTCCAGGGGACTTGTCCCCTGGCCGGGGGTGTGGGGGGCAGCGCCCCCCACTCTTACGCCGCCGCCACCGCGCGACGTGCCATCACCCCGATCAGGTGCGCCCGGTACTCGGAGCTGGCGTGGATGTCGCTGTTCAGATCGTCCGCCGGCGTCACCACATTGGCGATGGCATCCGGCGAGAAGTTCGCACTCAACGCCTGTTCCATCGCCGTGTGCCGGAACACCCCGCCCTGCCCCGCGCCCGTCACCGCGACCCGCACGCCGGCCGCCGTCTGGGCCACGAACACGCCCACGATCGCGTAGCGCGAGGCCGGGTTGCGGAACTTCTGATAGTTGGCCTTGGTCGCTGCCGGGAACTCGACCTTGGTGATGAGCTCGTCCGGCTCCAACGCGGTGGTGAACATGCCCTGGAAGAAATCGTCCGCCTTGATCGCCCGCTTGGTGGTGGTGATCGTCGCTCCCAGCGCCAACGCCGCCGCCGGGTAGTCCGCCGCCGGATCGTTGTTGGCGAGGCTGCCGCCGATGGTGCCGCGATGGCGCACCTGCTCGTCGCCGATCATGCCGGCGAGTGCTGCGAGCGCGGGAATGATCCGCTGCACGTCGGCCGAGTGCGCCACCGTGGCGTGGGTGGTCATCGCGCCGATGGTGACCGAGCCGGCGCCGGCCGTGATCCCCGCCAGCCCCGCCTTCGCCAGATCGACCACGACGGAGGGCCGGTTGAGCCGCTGTTTCAGCACCGGGATCAGGGTCATCCCCCCGGCCACCGCCTTGGCCTCGGGGTCGGCGCCGAGTGCGGCCACCGCGTCGGCGACGGAGGCGGGCTTCTGATAGGCGAAATCGTACATCGTGTGCTGTCCCCTGAGCTATTCGGCCGCCAGGCGCGGCCGGCCGGCCTGGATGATGGACCAGAGTTTGGGTGCGGTGGCCGGCATTTCGATATGCCGCACGCCGTAGTCGCGCAGCGCGTCGACCACCGCGTTCATGATTGCGGGCGGGCTGCCGATCGCGCCCACCTCGCCGCACCCCTTCACCCCGAGCGGGTTGTGGGTGCACAAAGTCACCTCGGTGCCGACCTTGATGTTGGGCAGGTTGTCGGCGCGCGGCATGGTGTAGTCCATCATCGAGCCGGACAGAAGCTGGCCGGATTTGTCGTACACCGCGCTTTCCAGCAGCGCCTGGCCGATCCCCTGCGCAACGCCGCCCTGCACCTGGCCCTCGACGATCATCGGGTTGATGACCCGGCCGACGTCGTCGACCGCGGTGAAATTGATCACCGTGGTCACGCCGGTGTCGGGGTCGACTTCCACCTCCGCGACATGGCAGCCGCCGGGATAGGTGAAGTTCTTCGGGTCGTAGAAGGCGGTTTCCTCCAGCCCGGGTTCGAGTTCGTCGATCGGGTAGTTGTGCGGCACGTACGCGGCAAGCGAGATCTCCGCCAAGGCCTTGCTCTTGTCGGTGCCGGCGACGGTGAACTTGCCGTCCTTGAACTCGACGTCGTCGACCGCGGCTTCCAGCAGGTGCGCGGCGATCTTGCGGCCCTTGGCGATGACCTTGTCCATCGCCTTCACCATCGCCGAGCCGCCGACCGCGAGCGAGCGCGACCCGTAGGTGCCCATGCCGAACGGGATCTTGTCGGTATCGCCGTGCACGATCTCGATCTGGTCCATCGGCACGCCGAGCTGGCTGTGCACGAGCTGGGCGAAGGTCGTCTCGTGCCCCTGGCCGTGGCTGTGCGAGCCGGTGAACACCGTCACGCTGCCGGTTGGGTGGACCCGGATATTGGCGCATTCGTACAGACCCGCGCGCGCGCCGAGCGAGCCCACCACCGCCGACGGCGCGATGCCGCAGGCCTCCAGGTAGGTGGACACGCCGATGCCGCGCAGCCTCCCGCGCGCCGCCGCTGCTGCCCGCCGTTGCGCGAACCCCGCGTAATCCGCGACCTTCAGCGCCGCGTCCAGGGTGGCCGTGTAGTCGCCGCTGTCGTATTGCAGCGCCACCGGCGTCTGGTACGGGAACGCATCGTTGGGGATGAAGTTGCGCCGCCGCAGCTCCACCCGGTCGATCCCGGTTTCCTGCGCGATCACGTCGACCAGCCGCTCCAGCAGGTAGGTCGCCTCCGGCCGCCCGGCGCCGCGATAGGCGTCGACCGGGACGGAGTTGGTGAACACCGCCTTCACCTCGGCATAGATCGCGGGGGTCTTGTACACGCCCGCCAGCAGGGTCGCGTACAGGTAGGTCGGCACGCAGGGTGCGAAGGTGGAAAGATACGCGCCCATGTTTGCCAGGGTGGACACGCGCAGCGCGAGGAAATGACCCTCCGCGTCCAGTGCCATCTCGGCCGTGCTCACGTGGTCGCGGCCATGCGCGTCCGACATGAAGCTTTCGGACCGGTCCGCGGTCCATTTCACCGGCCGCTTCAGCTTGCCGGCGGCCCAGGTGACGATGGCTTCTTCCGCGTAATGGTAGATTTTCGAGCCGAACCCGCCGCCGACGTCGGGGGCTACGACGCGCAGGTGGTTCTCCGGGATGTGCAGCACGAAGGCGCCCATCAGCAGGCGGATCACGTGCGGGTTCTGGCTGGTCGTGTACAGCGTGTAGTCGCCCGACATGGAATCGAAATCGCCCACTGCGGCGCGCGGTTCCATGGCGTTCGGGATCAGCCGGTTGTTCTCGAGCTCGAGCTTCACGACCTTGGCCGCACGAGCGAAGGCGGCATCGACCAGTGCCTTGTCGCCGATCTGCCAGTCGTAGCAGATGTTGCCGGGCACCTCGTCGTGCACCAGCGGCGCACTGGGCGCGATCGCGTCGCGCAGGCCGGAGATCGAGGGCAGGTCTTCGTAGTCGATCACCAGTTTTTCCGCCGCGTCCTTCGCCTGCTGGCGGGTCGCCGCGATCACCACCGCGACCGGATCGCCGACGTGGCGCACCTTGCCCACGGCCAGCACCGGGTGCGGCGGCTCGGCCATCGGCGCACCGTCCTTGCTGTGGATCTGCCAGCCGCAAGGCAGGCCGCCGATATTCTCCGCTGCCATGTCGGCGCCGGTGAACACTGCGCTGACGCCGGGGGAGGCTTTTGCCGCCGCGGTATCGATTCCGACAATGCGCGCGTGCGGCCGGTCGGCGCGGCGGATGGAGGCGTAGAGCTGGCCGGGCCGGTTGATGTCGTCGGTGTAATGGCCGCGCCCGCTCAGGAACCGCAGATCCTCCTTGCGGCGGACGGCGGCGCCGATGCCCTCGAAGCCCATGACCCGAACCCTCCCTGCGGTTTTTTGTGGTTATTCGGCGGCGGCCGGCATCGCCTTGCCGTGCATCAGCGGCCAGGCGGCGGCGATGGCTTTGACGATGTTATGGTAGCCGGTGCAGCGGCAGAGGTTGCCTTCCAGCCCGTCGCGGATCTGGTGCTCGCTCAGGCCCTCGGGGTGCGACTGCACGAGGTCGACCGCGCTCATGACCATCCCTGGCGTGCAGAAGCCGCACTGCAGGGCGTGGTGTTCGCGGAACATCTCCTGCATCGGGTGCAGGGTGCCGTCCGCGGCGGCGAGGCCTTCGATCGTGGTGACCTTGGCGCCCTCGGCCTGCACCGCGAGCATGGTGCAGGATTTCACCGAACTGCCATCGAGGTGCACGACGCAGGCGCCGCACTGGCTGGTGTCGCAGCCGACATGGGTGCCGGTCAGGCCGAGCGTCTCGCGCAGCAGTTCCACCAGCAGGGTGCGGTTTTCCACCTCGACCGTATGGTGCGTGCCGTTCACCGTCAGGGATACCTGAGGCATCTTGTCCCCCTTCTGTCCGCTGGGTTGCGTCGTGTGGATGAAGCCGTGTCCGCCGCCGGGTCCGCTGCCGCGCGCGCGGCCAGGGCCGGAGGCCGGTTCGGCGCGGAGAATGGTCGGGTGGGGGGCCGGTGGTCAAGCGGGGGAGCGGCAGCGGTGGGTATCGGTGGGCCGGCGTGCGCGCGCGGCTGCCGCGGTCGGGACGCCGACCGACCCGCGCCTACCCCAGCGCAATCCCCCGCATTGCCGCCACGTCCCGCCGCCCCGCGCTGAGAATATACCCCACGTCCGACCCGCCGGTGAGGTAGCGCACGCCAAGCCGCAGCAGCCAGGCCTGGAACTCGGTATCCTCCCGCACGCCGCCGACGCCGAAACTCTTGCCGTGCGCCCGCGCCGCGCGCGCCGTCGCCTCGTACGCCGCGCGCATCCGGTCGTGCTTGTACTCGCCCGGAATCCCCATCTCGGTGCTCAGATCGGTGGAGCCGATGTGCAGCATGTCGATCCCCACCACCGCGGCGATCGCATCGGCCGCCTCGATCGCCTCCGGCGTTTCCAGCATCGCGATCACCAAGGTCTCGGCATTCAACCGCCGGTTGATCTCCGGCTGGCGCAGCGCCGCGTAGCCCAGCGCCGGCACCGTGCCGGCGGCGGAGCGATGGCCAAGCGGGGCGAAGCGGCAGGCCGCCACTATCGCGCGCGCCTCTTCCGCGCTGTTCACGTGCGGCACCATCACCCCTTGGGCGCCGCAGTCGAGGATGCGCGCCGCGTCGTGCGCATCGTGCGAGGGAATGCGCGCGATCGGCGTCATCCCATGCCCTGTCGCGGCGATGCAGATTGCCGCGGCGGTCTCGAGCGACGTCGGGTTGTGTTCGAGATCGATGTAGATTGCATCGAACCCGCAGGCGGCGGCGATCAGCGCAACGTTGGGGGTGCGCAGTTGGTTCACCCCCATGCATAGCACGAGTTCCCCGGCGGCAAGCCGGCGGCGGGCATGGTTCTCGAATGTGGCCGTTGACATGGCGGCGTTTCCTTCCCCGTTGGCATTGGCGGCCAGTCTGGCGCCGGAATGCCCCGTCCCTCAAGCCCGGGGCAGGCGCCTTGCGGCCGCGCGGCGCATATATGCGGTTGACCGCAGACCTCGGCAGGCCCTACCCCTGCGCGCTTGAGAAACCCGCGACCGCTCCTATGTCCCCCCGGCACGCGGCGGCGTCGCGCGCCTGTCCCCTGCCCGGCCGGAGATGCCCGCCGATGAGACCACGCGTTCCGGCCATCGCCCTGGTGGCCGCTTTGTTCGTGCTTGCCGCCGGTCTCGTCCCGGCCCGCGCGCAAGCGCCCGGGCCGCCCGGCCCGCCCTCGGTCGGCGTGGCCCAGGCGGAACCGCAGCAGATCACCGAGACCTCGCAATACGTCGGCCGCATCCAGGCGCAGCACCGGGTGGCGCTGGTCGCCCGCGTCAGCGCGTTCCTGGAACAGCGCGACTTCGTCGAAGGCGCGGAAGTGACGCAGGGCGACTTGCTCTACGTGCTGGAGCAACCGCCGTTCCAGGCCGATCTGGCGGCGAAGACAGGCGGCGGTGGCGCAGGCGCAGGCGCAGTTGCAGAACGCCACGCTCGCCTACCGCCGCGCAGCGTCGCTGCTCAAGACCCCGGCCGGCCAGCAATCCCTGGTCGATTCCGCGCGCGCCACCATGCTGTCGGACGCCGGCCAGTTGCAGGCGGCCGAGGCGCAGCGTGCGGTCCTCGCAGATCAACCTCGGCTACACCGAGATCCACGCGCCGATCGCCGGCAAGATCGGCCGCACCGCGGTCATCGTCGGCAACGTCGTCTCGCCCAGCTCCGGCACGCTGGCGACCATCGTCAGCCAGGACCCGATGTACGTGGTGTTCCCGGTCTCGGTCCGCGACGAGCTGGAGCTGCGCCACCGCTACGCCGGCGAGGGCGGGTTCGGCTCGGTGGTGATCCGGATCGCGCCTGCCGGACGGGCGGGCTCTACGACCAGACCGGCAAGCTTGATTTCGTGGACAACACCGTCTCCACCAGCACCGACACCGTCATCCTGCGCGGCACGATCGCCAATCCGCCGCTCAGCGACCTCAAGTCGGCGGCGCCACCGAGCGCGAGCTGGTCGACGGCGAGTTCGTCACCGTGCTGCTGGAGGGCGCGCAGCCGGTCGCGCTGCTCGCGATCCCGCGCGCGGCCGTGCTGACCGACCAGCAGGGCGACTACGTCTATACGGTCGGCTGCCGACAACAAGGTGCAGCAGACGCGCGTCAGCTCGGCCAGTCGACGCCGCCGTCGCCACGGTCCTCACCGGCCTGACCGAAGGCGAGGATGTGATCGTGGACGGCATGCAGCGGGTCCGGCCCGGGCAGGTGGTGGCCGCCCGGCCCGGCCAGCCCCCGCTGCATGCGGCGCCGGCCTCCCTGTCCGGAGCGGCTACCGCGCGATGATCTCCTCGGTCTTCATCCGCCGGCCGCGGCTGGCGATCGTCATCGCGATCGTCATCACCATCGCCGGCGCGCTCGCGATGACGCGCATCCCGGTGGCGCAGTTGCCCGACATCGTGCCGCCGCAGGTGATCGTCACCACCACCTATCCCGGCGCCTCCGCCGCAGGTGGTGGAAGCCGCCGTCGCCCAGCCGATCGAGGCGCAGGTCGTCGGCGTCGACAAGATGATCTACATGAAGTCGACCAGCGGCAACGACGGCAGCTACTCGCCTGACGCGTCAGCTTCGCGCTCGGCACCAACCCCGACATCGACACCGTCAACGTCAACAACCGGGTGCAGACGGCGCTGTCGCAATTGCCGCCGGAGGTGCAGGCCGAAGGCCTGACGGTGCAGAAGAAATCCTCGGCGATGCTGGATGTTCGTGGCGTTCTACAGCGACGACGCCGCAGGAAACGATCCGCTGTTCGTCACCAACTACGTGCTGATCAACGTGCTCGACGCGCTCTCGCGCACGCCCGGCGTCGGCCAGGCGAACCTGTTCAGCAAGCTGAACTACTCGATGCGGGTCTGGTTCGACACCGACCGGCTGGTCAGCCTCGGACTGACGCCGACCGACATCGTCAACGCGATCAACGCGCAGAACGTGGTGGCGCCGATCGGGCGCATCGGCGCGCGGCCGATCGGCGACAACCAGCAGTTCCAGTTCAACCTGCAGACCCAGGGCCGGCTGATCACGGCCGAGCAGTTCGGCAACATCGTCATCCGCGCCAATCCGGACGGCTCGGTGCTGCGGCTGCGCGACGTGGCCGCGGTCGAGCTCGGCGCGCAGAACATGGACAGCGAGGCCCGGCTGAACGGGCGAGCCGGCGGTGCCGATCGGCATCTACCTCTCGCCCGGCGCCAACGCGGTGCACGACCGCCGCGGCGGTGCGCGCAGACGCTGGACGAAGCTCTCGGCGCGGTTCCCGCCGGGCATGCAAGCCGACGGTGCATGTACGACACCACCACCTTCGTCTCGCGACACCATCCACGAGGTGCTGACCACCCTGCTGGAGGCCTTCGGGCTGGTGGTGATCGTGGTGTTCCTGTTCCTCGGCAACGTGCGCGCCACGATCATCCCGACCGTCGCGGTGCCGGTCAGCCTGATCGGCACCTTCGCCGTGCTGCTCGGCGCTCGGCTTCTCGGCCAATACGGTCTCCCTGCTCGCGATGGTGCTGGCGATCGGCATCGTCGTCGATGACGCGATCGTGGTGGTGGAGAACGTCGAGCGGGTGATGGAGCGAGGACCCGCACCTATCGCCGGCCGAAGCGACCGACAAGGCGATGCGCCAGATCACCGGGCCGATCATCGCGATCTCGCTGGTGCTGCTGTCGGTGTTCGTGCCGGTGGGCTTCATCCCCGGGCCTGTCGGGCATCGCTGTTCCGCCAGTTCGCCGTCACGATCAGCTTCGCCGATGCTGATCTCGGCGATCAACGCGCTGACCCTGTCGCCGGCGCTGTGCGCGGTGTTCCTGCGCCACCACGGCACGCGCGCGCGGACCGCTCGGCTGGGTGCTGGGCGGCATCGACCGGGTGCGCAACGGCTACGCCTCGCGTGGTGCACGCGGCTGGTGCGCGTCGCGGTGCTCGGCCTCGTGCTGGTGGGCGTGGTCGCGGTGCGGCGCAGGTCTGGCTGTCGGCGCACACGCCGACGGGCTTCCTGCCGGAAGAAGATCAGGGCGCGTTCTTCGTCGCCATCCAGTTGCCGGACGGCGCCTCGGTCGCGCGCTCCGCGGCGGTGGCGACGCGGGTCGACCGACATGCTGCAAGAAGATGCCGCAGGTCGCAGCGACACGCTGTCGATCATCGGCTTCTCGCTGCTCGACGGGGGCGTGCAGGAACCGAACGCCGCCTTCATGGTCGCGCGTCTGAAGCCGTTCGCCGACCGCACCGGCGTCGCCGAACTCGGTGCAGGCGCTGATCGGCCGCACCTTCGGCGCGGTGCAGCAGATCCGATCGGCCGTGATCTTTCCGTTCAACCTGCCGCCGATCATCGGCCTGGGCACCGGCGGCGGGCTTCGAGTACCAGCTGGAGGCGCTGGAAGGCCAGGACCCGGTCAAGAACGGCGCAGGTGATGCGCGGGCTGGTGGCGGCGGCGAACCAGGACCCGCGGCTGTCGCGCGTGTTCTCCACCTTCACCGCCAGCAACCCGTCGCTGTTCCTCGACATCGACCGCGACAAGGCGGCAGGCGCTCGGGCTGTCAACCTGGCGGACGTGTTCACCGCGCTGCAGGCCACGCTGGGCGGCATCTACGTCAACGACTTCAACCTGTATGGCCGCACCTGGCAGGTGAACATCGAGGGCGAGCCGAACGACCGCAACGACATCAACGCGATCTGGAGATCTTCGTCCGCAACAACCAGGGCCAGATGGTGCCGCTGCGGTCGATCGCGTCCCTGCACGTCGTGACCGGGCCGCAGGTCATCACCCGCTACAACAACTACCGCGCCGTCGTCATCAACGGCGGGCCGGCGCCGGGCGTGTCGTCCGGCACCGCACTCGCCGCGATGGCGAAGCTGTCGGCGAAGACGCTGCCGCCGGGCTACGGCTTCGAATGGACCGGCACCGCCTATCAGCAGGAACTGGCGGCGGGCCAGACCGGCGCCATCCTCGGGATCGCGGTACTGTTCGCCTACCTGTTCCTGGTCGGGCTGTATGAAAGCTGGACCATCCCGATCCCGGTCCTGCTGTCGGTCGTGGTCGGCATCCTGGGCGCCTTCATCGGCATCGAGCTCGGCGGCCTGTCGCTCGATCTCTATTCGCAGATCGGCCTGGTGGTGCTGATCGCGCTGGCGGCGAAGAACGCCATCCTGATCGTCGAGTTCGCCAAGGAACAGCGCGAAGCCGGCATGCCGATCCAGGAAGCCGCCGTGCTGGGCGCGCGCATGCGGTTCCGCGCGGTGATGATGACCTCGATCGCCTTCGTCGCCGGCCTGCTGCCGCTGGTGCTGGCACAGGGCGCGGCCATGCTCAGCCGGCGCGACGTCGGCACCGCCGTGTTCGCCGGCATGATCGCGGCGAGCTCGGTCGGCATCTTCCTGATCCCGATGCTGTACGTGACGTTCCAGACGTCGCGCGAATGGGTGAAGGCCCGGACGGGACGCCGGACACCGGATCACGAAGGGACGCACTAAGTCGGCGGCGGGGGCGCCTTGACGTCGCCCGCCGGCTTGGCCATAAGCCCGCCTCGCCTGCCCCGCTTTCCGGGGGCTGAGCGCTGTACCAGAGGTTCCGCGATGTCTCGCCGCTGCCGGATCACCGGCAAGACCGTGCTGACGGGCAACAACGTCAGCCACGCCAACAACAAGACCCGCCGCCGCTTCCTGCCCAACATGCAGGTGGCCTCGCTGCTGTCCGACACGCTGGGCACCGCGATCCGGCTGCGGCTCTGCACCCGTGCGATCCGCACCGTGGAATTGAAGGGCGGGATCGACGCCTTCCTGCTGACCACGCCCAACCGGCGGCTCGGAGCCGAGGTGCAGACGATCAAGCGCCGCCTGCTGCGCGCCCAGGCCAAACGCGCCGCCCAGGTTTGAGCGATCGCGGGGCCTGAACGGTCCTGGAGCCGGCGGCGGTTGACGGCGCCCGAGCTGTCCTTGCTCGGCGCAGATAGCTTGGTCACGCGGCGCAGGCGCAGCATTACTCAGTCCAGCCCGCCGAGCCGCAGCCCTTCCGCGTAGCGCGCGCGCCCCTCCGCGCTCTGGATGGGCGAGCGCTCCAGCGCCTGGCCCACCGAGAACCCAGGCTCCAGCCCCAGCAGCCGGGCGCGGACCGCCGCCGCCGCCTCCCGCTGCCCGAGGTGGCCGAGCGCAGCAAGCTGGGTCTTGTAGGCGGAGGAAAACCCCGGGTTGGCGGCGATGGCCTCACCGCCGAGCCGCACCGCCGCGGTATCGTCGCCGCGCAGGAAATGCGGCACCGCCAGCGCCATGTCGAAGAAATAGCGCAGCGGGTCCTGCGGCGAGAGCTTGCGCGCCAGCCCGGCGCGACGGATCGCCTCGTCGTGGCGGCCGAGATAGGCCTCGTTCAGCCCCGATAGCGACCAGCCGAGCGGCAGGTTCGGATTGGCATCGGCGGCGCGGGCGTGCATCGGCTCGGCTGTCGTGGCATCGTGATCGACGAAGCCGCGCACGTGTGCCGCCAGCGCCAGGCCGCGCGCGTCCTCGGGATCGAGCGTCACCGCCGTATCCGCCAGGCTGCGCACCTGCTGCGCGGCGCCGGCCGGGTCCTCCGCCCAGCCCTGGCCGACCGCGAACAGGTGCCAGTGCGCCAGCCAGGCGTGCACCGAGGCGTTCTCCGGATCGAGCCGGCGCGCGTTGTCGAGCAGCACGCCGGCGTGGGTGAAGGCCCGGCGATCGAGCCGCAGCAGCCCGGGCAGGGCCTCGCGCAGCAGGCGCCGGGCGGTCGGATCGGCCGCCGCCCGGCCGCGCCCTTCTTCCCACAGCAGCAGGCGGGATTCGAGCCGTGCCACCGTCTCGCCCGCGATCTCGTCCTGCAGGGTGAACAGGTTCTCGAGCGGGCGGTCGAACCGCGTGGCCCAGACCACTTCCCCGCCGGCGGCGAAATCGAGCAGGCGCATGCTGACCCGGACCAGATCGCCGCTCGACTGGATCATGCCGTCGAGGAGGAAGTCGAGATCGCATTCCCATCGCGCCGCGTCCATGCCATCGCCGGCCAGGGTGCCGACCACGCCGAGCGGGATGCAGGAGATGCCGCGAAAGCGGGCGAGTGCGGCAATCAACTCCTCCGACAGGCCGGCGGCCAGCGCCCGAGCCTCGGCGGCGCCGGCGAGCGCGCGCAGGCCGATGACCCCGATGCGCAGGCCGCGCGGAGTGGCGGCGCCGATCCAGGTGGCACGGGTGGCGCCGAACGCGGATCGGACCGGGGCGGATCCGGCTGGGGCAGATCCGGTTGGGACGGGTTCACTGTGGTGTGCCGCCGGTTGTGGCGCCGGCACGGCGGCGCCGGGGGGCGATGCCGCAGCGGTGGCGAGCACCTCCAGCGCGTCGCGGCGGCGGCGCTCGGCGGCGGTAGCGGCAGCGGAGTTGCCGCTGCGGATCAGGGCGGCGATCAGGGCGGTCCAGGCCGCGGTATCGGCGGGATCGTGCGCCACCAGGTGCTCGGCGGCGGCGATTGTCGCCATCGGGTGCGTGGCAGGGTCGAGCGCGGCGCGCGCCAAGCTGTGTGCCACCCGGAGCAGGCGTCGCGCCTCACCGGCGATCCAGGTGTCGAGCGCCGGGTCCACCCCGGCGAGGTCGGCGAGCAGCAGCGGCCGATGGAGCGCGAGCGCCATCGCCTGGTTCGCGCCTACCCGGCTCAAGATGCCGACATCGGTCCAGAGCCCGCGTTCGGTGAGGGCGAGTTCACGGCGGTCCGCGCGCACCAGCGAAGCGGCGAGCGGTCCCAGGGCGGATTGCAGCTCGTGCAGCGCCTGGCGCAGGGAGCCGCGGGCCTGTTCCGGCTCCCGCCGGCTCCAGAGCAGGGCAATGAGCTGGGTGCGCAGGACCGGCTGCGGCGCGTGCATCGCCAGCACCGCCAGCAGCGCCCGGGTCTTGCGGGCCCGGGGCAGCACCTGTCGGCCTGCCGCGTCGGCGGCGCGCATGGCCCCGAACAGATGGACCGCAAGCAACGCCGGCAAGCCGGCGGGCGAGGTCAGGGGTTCGGGGCTCAGGGCGAGCTCCGGCTGGGTGCTCAGGGTCCGAACGCCTTTCCTGGGCGCGACCGGGAAGCTCCGGCCGTTCGGTACCGAAGGATCGACAAAATACTAACGTATGGCAGCGCGGCATTGCAACCCTAACGTGCATCGTCGCTGGTGCAATTGCTACGCTGCAGTCGCGGAGCGAGAACCTGGGTGGCCATGCCACCCGAACCGGGGCATTCAGGAGGAATTTCCGCCTATAATAGGAAAACATACTTGACATCGGTACGAGGATAGGGCAAAAAACCCGGGTCAACGGGCGAACTGCGCCCCGCGCGATCTGGGCACGCTTCGGTCCGGCCGCCTTATTCAGGTGGCCGGGCCGTTTGCGTTGGACTGTCCGCCGGGCGCTGTCGGCCGGGCTGACATTCCTCCTGCACGCGAAGGGCCTTCGCAATGAACATTCAGACCGCCCCGCTGCCGGCCGCGATCGATGTGGCCGAGACCGCCGATGCCGGCACCATCCGCCTGGGCGCGGGCATGCGCCGTCCGACCCTTGCGACCGCCGCCGCCGTCCCCGTCGTCGCCGCAGCGAGCGTTACCGACACCGGCCGCATCCGGCTCGGCGCCGGCATGCGCGTGCCCGGCCGCCGGCACGGCTGAACGCCGTGGCGTGCCCGGGGCCGAGGGCGGCTGCCGCCGTCGGCCCCTTCCGCCGGGTGCCCGCCGAGCGGCCCGGCGGCGGCCTGCGCCGTTCGGGCCGCCCCGCCGGCAGCGTCCGGATCTGCGTTTCCTCGCCGGTCAGCCTGCGCCCGCCGGTGCGACCGGAGATCAGAAGGACCGAGGCCCATGCCCCCCGCAACCGTTGCCGCCGCCGCGCCCGCCGCCGGACCGATCGCCCGCTTCTATCGCCTGATCGAGGCGGCCCGGCCGCCGCAGCGCGCCGACCGGTCCGCCGCCGGCACCCTGCCCACCCGGGCCTATCGGTATTGCGAGGCCGTCACCAGTGCCACCGGCTACGGCTGGTGGGTGTTCCCGCCGATCGACCTCGCGCTGCGCTGGGACGGGGCGGACATTTTCTGGCGCTGCGCCGGGCTCGACGAGTGGCTGGCGCTCGCGCCGGCCGCACAGTTCCCCCACCAAGCCGCAAGGTTCGACGCCGCCGCGCCGGCGGGCCTGGCCGGCTGCTCGCCGCCGTTCCTGACCGTGCTGCCGGAGCCGGGGGCGGTGCAAATCTGGACCGGGCTGATGGCGCGTACCGCGCCGGGCTGGAGCCTGCTCGCCCGCGCGCCGGCGAACCTGCCCGGGGCCAGCGGCTATGCGCTGTGGGAGGGGATCGTGGAGACCGATCGCTGGTTCGGCCCGCTGTTCACCAACCTGCGGCTGACCCGCACCGACCGTCCGGTGGCGCTGTCGGCCGACCTGCCGCTGCTGCAGGTCCAGCCGGTGCCGCGCATCGCCTATGCCGAGGCGACCCTGGCGGCGAGCGCGTTCGTGCCCGGGATGGACGGGCTGACCGCGGCGGACTGGGACGACTACCACCGCTCCATCGTCGCGCCGGCTGCCGATCCGGAGCGGGCGCCGGGTAGCTATGCGGTGGCGGCGCGCAAGCGGGCGCGCGGGGTGTGTCCCTTCACAGGGGCGGCGGCGTAAGCCACGGTCCCGCCGGTCTGCCGGCACGTCGGGCGGCCGGGCGCGACCCCGCCCGCCGTTGCCACACGCCGCCCTTTCCTCCATCTACCGTGAGGCAGGACGCGAGGAATCAGCATGACCTTTCTCACCGAACCCGAGCCCGAACGCGGCGCGGTGCTGCCGGTGCTGCCCGGCATCCGGCGCATCGTCGCCGCCAACCCGGGACCGATGACCTATCACGGCACCAACACCTACCTGATCGACACGCCGGACGGCCTCGTGGTGCTCGACCCCGGCCCCGACGAGCCGGCACACGTCGCAGCGATCGTCCGCGCCACCGGCGGCAAGGTGGATCTGATCCTGCTGTCGCACACCCATCACGACCACCTGGAAGCCACCCCGGCGCTGGCCGCCGCCACCGGCGCGCGCACCGCCGGCTTCCGCGCCAGCGCGGTCGCGAGCTTCACCCCCGACATCAAGCTCGACGACGGCGCCACCATCGCCGGCATGACCGCGCTCCATACGCCGGGCCACGCCTCGGACCATCTGTGCTACGCGCTCGCCGCCCGGGACGGCACCGCGGTGCTGTTCAGCGCTGATCACGTGATGTCCTGGAGCTCCAGCGTGGTCAGCCCGCCCGATGGCGATATGGGCGCCTATTTCGCCAGCCTGAAACGGGTGCAGGACCGGCGCGACGACGTGTTCCTGCCCGGCCACGGGCCGGCCCTGCCGGAGCCGCAGAAACTGACGCGCGCGCTGCTGTTTCACCGCATGGAGCGCGAGCACGCGATCCTTGCCCGGCTCGGCAAGGCCGTGATGACGACGGCGGCGCTGCGCGATGCGCTCTATTCACAGACCAACCCCCGCCTGCAACGCGCCGCCGAGCGCAACGTGCTCGCCCATCTCCTGAAACTGAACGCCGACGGCAAGGTCGTCCGCGACGGCGAGGCCTGGCGCACCGCCTGATCCGGCCCCCGGATCGTACCCCGGCCGAAGCCGTCAGCGCGCGGCGGCGCCCCCAAGACGGCCCCGCGCCCGCCCCGGGGGGGTCAGGAGCCGCTGAACCAATTGTAGCCCTGCGCAACCCAGTAGCCGCCCGGAAACACATTGGTCACCCCGAGCGCGACCAGCGACTTCGGGTTCTTGAACCCGAGCTTGGTCGGGATGCGCAACCGCAGCGGAAAGCCGAACGGCGGGGTGAGCGGCTTGCCGAGGAAATCGAGCGCCAGGAGCGTCTGCGGGTGCAGCGCCGATGCCATGTCGATACTCTCATAATAGCCGTCGGCGCAGCGGAACGACACGTAACGCGCTTTCGTATCGGCGCCGATGCGGCGCAGGAACCAGCCGAGCGGCACGCCGCCCCATTGCCCCACCACCCGCCAGCCCTCGACGCAGATCAGCCGGGTGATCTGGCTCTCCTGCGGCGCGGCGCGTAGGTCGGTGAGCCGCCACGGGCGCTTCTCCGCGATGTTGCCGAACAGCTCCAACTGCCAGCTCGCGCCGTCGACCACCTGGACATGCGCCTCGTCGTAGAAGGCGTTGAAGCGTGGCGGACGGGTGATGGCGCTGGCGGGGAAGGTGGGTGCGAGGGTGTGCGGGTCGAACAGCGCCGCCTGCACCCGGTCGTTCCAGCGCGACACCGCCCGCAGCGCGCGGTCGGCGAAGTCCGGGTGTTGCAGGTCGTCGTAATTGCAGCCTGGCAGCACGCTCAGCGCACCGAAGGCGAGCGCCCGGCCGAGCAGCCGGCGACGATCCAACTCGTGGCTCATGGCGCGTCCTCCGACAGGCGCCCGCCGGTGATCATCGGCGGCAGCACTTTCGGCACCAGCGCGACCAGTGCGAGATGCACGGCCAGGAAGCCCACGATCCCCGCCATGGCGAAGAAGTGCACGTAGCGGGAGGCACGGAAACCACCGAACAGGTCCGACAGGAACCAAAGCTGCACCGGCTTCCACACCGCGAACCCGGAGGCCACCGCCAGCACGCCGAGCGCGATCACCGCCAGGTAGAGCGCCCGCTGCACGGCGTTGTACACCCCGTGCCGGTGATCGAGCCGGAACGTCAGCGCCAGCCTGGTATCGCGCCAGACCTCGCGCGGACCGGGCGGGCGCAACCGGCGGCGGAAATGCCCACTCAGGCTGCCCCAGGCCAGGTAGGCGGCCTCGTTCAGCACCAGCAGCCACATGGCGGCGAAGTGCCAGGCGATCGCGCCGCCGAGCCATTCGCCGAGAGTGATCCTGCCGGGGAAGCTGAACGGGAACAGCGGTGCGGCGTCGTAGATCTGCCAGCCGCTCATGATCATGACGACGATCGCCGTGGCGTTCAGCCAGTGCATCAGGCGCAGCGGCCAGGGATGGATGGGGCGGGTGCGCCCCGGATCGGGCCCTGGATCTGGACGGTACGGCATGGCGTGCCTCCGCGTTGCGTGCGGCGGCGATGTGCGTCCGGCCATCCTGCCGGGTCCACGCATGAAGACGATAACCACTCGGCATTGGCCACCGCGGCTGCGGTTCGCGATCCTGGTGTCGGTCGGGCGCTCCCGTGACGCCCGCTTTCACGTCGAGGAGACAGACAATGAAGCGTTTCGTATATGCCTGCGCACTGGCCTGCGGCCTTGCCCTGGCCGGCAGCCTCCCGGGTCATGCCGCGTCCGACACTACGACCCCGTCCGGCACGGCGATGGGCCATGACACCATGGGCAACCGCACGATGGGCAACGACAGCATGGGCAATGACACCATGGGCCACGGCGGTATGGGCCATGACACGATGGGCCATCCGGCGACGGATCCGTCGGCCATGGGCCACAGTGGCATGGATCACGACAGCATGGGTCATTCGACCACGACCGGCCAGAAGTAATCACCGCCGTCGCACCGGGCGAGCGACACTTTCACCTCTCCCGCTTGCGGGAGAGGTCGGTTCGCGCAGCGAACCGGGTGAGGGTCTCGTGCGTCGTGCCCTCACCCGCCGCGCTGCGCACGGCGACCTTGGTCCGCTTCGCGGCCCAAGCCCGCGCTGCGGGAGAGGCGACGGCCGGTCGTTCGCGCGATTGCCGTGGCGCGCCCCCCCGCCCCGCTTGCCCCGCGCCCGCCGGCAGGGCACCGTCGGGCAAGGAGACCTGTGCATGCCGCGCCTTCGCGACCAGCTCGAAGCCAAGCGACGAACGATGTCCGAGGAGGTCCGCCTCGCCTACGAAGCGACGGTGACGGAGCTGCGCCGGATCGGCTTCCTCGAAGACGTGCTGCAGGTCGGCGACCGGTTTCCCGACCTCGTGCTGCCCAATGCCGAGGGCGACCTGCTCGCGATCACCACCCTGTTGCGCCGCGGCCCGCTGGTGGTGACGTTCTTCCGCGGCGAATGGTGTCCCTATTGCCGCATGACCCTGGACGCGCTGGCCGCCGCGCTGCCCGACTTCCAGGCTGCCGGCGCTGCTCTGGTGGCGATCACGCCAGAGGCGGGCGGCCGTGCGCTGGTCGCCAAGCGCAACCATCACGCTGCGTTCGAGGTGCTGTCCGACGTCGATTGCGGCGTCGGGCTGAGCTGTGGCGTGGTGTTTCGCGCGCCCGAACCGTACCGCCTGTTGCTGCTGAAATACGGCACCGACCTGGCCGAGCGGCACGGCAACCCGGCTTGGTTCCTGCCCGTACCGGCGACCTTCGTGGTCGATCGGGGCGGCATCATTCGCTGGCGCTTCGTCACCGTCGATTTCACTGAGCGTGCCGAGCCGGCCGACATCCTGGCCGCGCTGCACGCACTCGCCGCGCCGGAAGCCTGAGGGCACCGACGATGGAACTGCACCAGGTTCGCTACTTCGTCACCCTCTGCCGCACGCTGAATTTCACGCGCGCGGCGGCGGAATGCAACGTGACCCAGCCGGCCCTCACGCGCGCGATCCAGCGGCTGGAGGAGGAGCTGGGCGGCCCGCTGCTGTATCGCGAGCGTGCGATGACCCAGCTCACGCCGCTCGGGCGCGCCATGGTGCCGCATCTGCAAGCGATGCTGACGGCGGCCGAGACCGCGCGGCGCATCGCCGACGAGCAGCTCGGCCGCCAGCAGATGAGCCTGCGCGTCGGCCTGGGGCCGGCAATCGCGGCGGCGCGGGTCGCTGACGTGGTGGGGCGGCTCATCCGCTTCTGCCCCGAGCTCTCGGTGCAGTTCGAGGAGGCGGGCGCGTCGGCGCTGGTCGATTCCATGCTGTCCGACATGCTGGACTGCGCCCTGCTGCCCGACAGCCCCGACCTGCCAGACCGGCTGCACCGTTGGAAACTGTGCGAAGAAGGCTGCGTCGTCGTGCTCCCCGCCGGCCACCGGCTGGCGGCGCAGGACAGCCTGTCCGTCGCGGATCTCGTCGACGCGACCCTGCTGGTGGGCGAGCGCTGCGGCGGCTTCGCGCTGCGGCTGATCGAGGCGACCGGGAGCACGTTCACCGTGCGCCGCTGCGGCGGGTCTTGGGTGCAGATGCTCGACCTGGTGGCGGCCGGGCTGGGGCTGGCGCTGCTGCCGGATGCGCTGCCGATCGGCGCCGGACTGGTCTCGCGCCCGCTGGTAGAACCGTCGCTGCACCGCTCCGTGCTGCTGACCCTGGTCGCCGGCCGGCCGCAAGGCTCGGCAGTGGCGCATTTCGTCAAGCTCTGCCGGGCGCGGGAATTCGCCTGACCGGGCAGGGCACGACGTAGCCCGCGCCGGCGGGCGCTCCCCAAAAAGGCGTATCTCGTCGGGCGTATGTCGTTGCGATCGATCGCGAACGGCGATCATACCGTGCGCCAGAATGCGTTGGAGCATCCGGCCGCACGTTCCCATCCTTTTCGGCATCGAAGCCCGCCGGCGGAACCGCCACCGGAGACCGCTTCGGATTGGAAGATTCTGCGATGATCGCTCTGGCGCTTGTCCCTTCCCGGCCCATTTTCGACCGCGTCGTGCCGGCCGCGCTCCATGTGACGCGGCCGGTCCGCCTCGCCCGTGCGGTCCGGGCAGGGACTGCCGCGCTCCGATCTACAAGAACAAGACTGGAAACCTTGCCATGAATGATCTTTCTCTCGGCCGACGCCGGGCCGTGTCCCTTTCGCTTGCGGGCCTCGTCGGCACCGGCCTGGTCGGCGGCGCGATCGCGGAGGCCCCGGGTGCCGCTGCCGCGATGACCGCCCGATCCCTCGTGCCGGCCAATGCAGCGAAGTTGCGGGCGCTGACGGTCGCGCTCACGGCCGCACCACGGATGCGGGCGTTCAGGTCGGTGCCGATGACCCTCACGGAGCGGACACAGTGGGACAGCGCCGCGCTTACCCTGCTCCTGACCTACGACGGCGGGCCGAGGCAGGTCTGGGACAATACCGAGCTGGACAGCCCCTGGCTCAACCTGATGCGCAACGCGATGAATGCGCAGATCTGGTCCTGGGGTCACCCGGACTTCCTGGCGATCTCTGCCACGCACGGGACCGCCCATCTCGCGTTGTACGACGATTACATCTGGAAGAAGTACCTCGCTGCCTTTACCGGCGGAAAGCACACATCGAATACCTGGATCAGGACGCCGGCTGCCGGGAATGCCGACCCCACCGACTACGAGAACCCGAACGGCGCCTTCTCGGCCGCGGCCAACAGCATCGCCGTCCTGCAGCGCCGCGGCGTGGTCTTCTGCGGCTGCCACAATGAGGTCTGGGAACTCACCGCCGGGCTCCTGAAGAAGGGGATCAATCCGGACCGGCTCTCGCATCCGGCAATGGCGGCCGAGTTCACCAATCACCTGATCCCGGGCGTCGTTCTGACCCCCGGCGTGGTCGGCACGATCCCGCAGTTCCAGCTCGCCGGCTACCAGTACGCGAAATGACATGACACCGCGCGCAGCCCCGCCCGCCATCGGCGCGGGTCGGGGGTGTGGACAGAAGGAAACCAGGTGATGCGGTATCCGAAACGCCGACGGCTTGCGACCGCGCTTTCACTGCTCGCGGGGGTGGCGGTCGCCGCCGGCACGATCCCTCGCGTCCGCGCCAGCGACACCGGCTGGCACGGCAAGGCCGAGACGCCCCAGTACCGGGGAGCGGATCTTCCCGCCGTGGCAGCAGGGCGCGAACAACGATGCCGTCGACAAGGGCTTCGTGTTCACCGTGCCCGAGGTCGACTCCATGGCCGATTTTCATGGCGATCTGAACGATCCCGCGCTCGTGCTGTATGTCGGCGGCAACTACTACTTCGCGATGGCGCCGCTGGTCCGGGCGTTCGAGGCGGCGCATCCGGCGTATGCCGGGCACATCTTCTACGTGACGATTCCGCCGGGGATGCTGGTCACCGCCATGCAGGACGGCGGCACCTTCACCTCGGGTAACATGACGTTCACCGTGAAGCCGGATGCCTATTTTGCGGGGCTCAAGAAGGTGAAGGCGCTGGTGGCCGCGGGGGTGCTTGCCGGGCCTGCGGTTCCCTATGTCACCAACGATCTCACGATCATGGTGCCGAAGGGCAACCCGGCGCATATCACCGGCCTTCAGGATCTCGCCAGGCCCGGTGTACGGCTGGTGATGCCGAACCCCGCCTATGAAGGCATCGCCCGGCAAATCGAGGCATCGCTCGTGAAAGCCGGCGGTCCTGCACTCGAAGCGAAGGTGTACGACACCGGCGTGAAAGACGGCATCACCATCCTCACGCATATCCATCACCGGCAAACGCCGCTCTTTCTGCTCCAGGGCCTTGCGGATGCTGGCATCACCTGGAAGTCGGAAGCGATCTTCCAGGAACAGGCGGGCCATCCGATATCGGATGTGTCGATTCCTGCCCGGTACAACACGACTGCGATCTACGCCGGCGCCATGGTCCGCGGTGCGGCGCATCCGGCAGCGGCGAGGGCGTGGCTCGACTTCATCCGCTCGCCAGCGGCACTGTCGATCTTCGAACGATACGGGTTCAAGCCATACACGGGCCGGTAACGCTGCGCTGATGCCGTCGGGCTTCGGCCACGGTTTATCAAGGAGAACGGAGATGAGCGGAATCACGATGGCAGGAAACGGACGAGCCACCCGTACCGATACTGCGACCAAAGTCGATGCCGTAGGGACGACGGTCGCGCTGGCGGTGCTGTCGGCCCGCTTCGTCCAGGGCTTCATCTACTGGGGCGGCGGCACCCGCCGCTTCATCTACGCGCCGAGCAAGCTCGACCCGCATGCGGCGCACTGGATGGCCTACAAGTTCCAGACGGCGATGCCCGGCGCATTGCTCGGCACCGACCGGCTGATCGCCTATATGCTGCACCATTTCTGGCTGCTCTATCCGGGCGTGATCCTGTTCAGCGCGATCGAGCTGTTCGCCGGCCTGTTCCTGATGATCGGCCTGTTCACCCGCGCGGCCGGGGCCGTCACCATCGGCCTTTCCTTCGTGCTGATGCTGCTGTTCGGCTGGCAGGGCGCCACCTGCATCGACGAATGGACGATGGCGGCAGCGAATTTCGGGATCGGCATCACCTTGTTCCTGGCCGGCAGCGGCGCCTATGCGGTGGACAACATCCTGCTGCGGCGCAACCCCGTGCTGGCCGACAGGGCCTGGTTCCGCTGGGCATCCGGCAGCCTGCCCCTGCCGCTGGGCGATATCGCCTTCAAGCGGCTCGCCCTGATCCTGTTCTGGATCGGCGTCGCCTTCTCGGTGCTGACCTACAACTACTATCGCGGGTCCGTGGTGACGCCGTTCCACGGCGGGCCGGTCAGCCCGTCGCGGCATCACTGGGGCCTCGGCGAGGGCGCGATCGGCACCGACGGCACGGTGCACTTCCGGGCCTATGTCGACGCCGGCACGCCGGCGGAGCCCTCCAACATGGTCCTGGCGCGCCTAGCGAATGCCGCCGGCAGGATCATCGAGATCTGGAACGGTGCGGCCCTGGCCGCGCTGCCCGGCGGCGCCGTGCGTAACGATTTCGCCTATCAGAGGATCCACACGGGGAAATTCGGGCTGGTCGGGCCCGTCGGCGCGGTCGCGACGATCACCCTGCCGGGGGCGGCGAACGGCGTGACCTTGGCACCGGGCCGCTACACGTTGGAACTCACCTCGGTGAACAACCATGCGTGGTCACTGCCCCTCTCGCTGCGGCAGTAACCCGGACTTTGCCCGGTAGATCCGACCTCCTGCACACGACAGGCCGATCCATTCGGATGACAGGGGCTTCGTCGAGCACGGTGCAGGCGAGCCGCACGAGCCGGGTCGCGGTGGCGCGCAGCCCCGCGTGTTCCGCCGCCTCGGCGAGCGAGATCAGCCGGTCGGACAGCATGAGCGGCGTGGGTGCGGCCGGAACTGCCGGCTCGGGCGGGGAAAGATGGAGCATCGTCCTGGACTCCTCGGCGGGCGCGTTTTCGACCGCGGCACAGAATGCCCGTGTGTGCTTACGAAAGCGTTAAGAGCTTGCCTGCCGGCTCGCCTCGGCCAGCGCCAGTACGCGCAGCGCCGAAGCGAGCGGCCGATCGGCCGCGCGCGACGCGTCCACCGACGCGACCAGCCCCGCCAGGGTCTGCCCGCGCGCTGTGGCGATGGCGCCGAGCGCGGCCCAAAACTCCGGCTCCAGCGCGACGGAGGTGCGGTGGCCCGACAGTGCCAGGCTGCGCTTGACCAGCATCGTCAGTCGCCGAGGCTCGCGCCGGGCGCGGTCATGTCCTCGGGGCGCACCCAGCGGTCGAAATCCGCCGCCGAAACAAACCCAAGCTCCGCCGCGGCGTGCTTCAACGACATGTTCTTCGCCAAAGCGAGCTTGCCGATGCGCACGGCCTTGTCGTAGCCGATGTGCGGGTTGAGCGCGGTGACCAGCATCAGCGAATTGGCGAGGTGCAGCGCGATCCGCGCCCGGTCCGGCTCCAGCTTCGCCACCATGTTGTCGGCGAAGCTGACGGCCGCGTCGCCGAGCAGCCGGATTGCATGCAGCACGTTCTGGATGATGACCGGCTTGAACACGTTCAGCTCCAGGAAGCTCTGCGCGGCGCCGATCGTGACGGTGACGTGGTTGCCCATCACCTGCGCGCAGACCATCGTCAGCGCCTCGCACTGGGTCGGGTTGGTCTTGCCCGGCATGATGGAGCTGGACAGGCCGTCCGCCGGCACGATCAGCTCCCCGATCGCGGCGCGCGGGCCGGAGCCGAGCAGGCGGATATCGTTGCCGAGCTTCGTCAACGATACCGCGATGACGTTCAGCATCCCGGACAGTTCCACCAGCGCATCGTGTGCGCCCATGCCCTCGAACTTGTTCGGGTTGGGCGTGAAATCGAGGCCGGTAAGCGCGGCGATGCGCGCGCAGAAGACGCGATCGAAATCGGGGTGCCGGTTGAGCCCGGTGCCGACCGCGGTGCCGCCTTGCGGCAGGGACAGCAGGCGCGGGAGGGTGGCGTGCAGCCGGTCGATGCCGAGTTCCACCTGGCGCGCCCAGGCGCCGAACTCCTGACCGAGCGTCACCGGCACGGCGTCCATCATATGCGTGCGGCCGAGCTTCACGATCCCGGCCCACTCGCGCGCGCGCGCGGCCAATGCGGCGCGCAGGTGATCGAGGCGGGGGATCAGCGCCTCGGTCGCGCGCGCGGCGGCGATGTGCATGACGGTGGGGAAGCTGTCGTTGGAGGACTGGCCGCGGTTCACGTGGTCGTTCGGATGCACCGGGGCGCGGGCGCCGCGCGGGGCGCCCTCCATCTCGTTGGCCCGGTTCGCCAGCACCTCGTTGGCGTTCATGTTGGTCTGGGTGCCCGATCCGGTTTGCCAGACCGGCAGCGGGAAATCGGTGTCGAACCGGCCGGCGGCGAGTTCGGCGGCAGCGGCGATGATCGGGCGGGCGATTGCCTCGGGCAGTTCGCCGAGCGCCAGGTTGGCCTCCGCGGCGGCCTGTTTCTGCAGACCAAGGGCGTGGATCAGGTCGGGGGGAAACCGGTCGTCGCCGATGCGGAACAGGCGGCGGGCGCGCTCGGTCTGCGGTCCCCAGTAGCGGGCGGCGTCGATCTCGATGCTGCCGAGGCTGTCGGTTTCGGTGCGGGTGGTGGGCATTGCGGCCTCCGCTGGCGGGTCGTGGCCCAGGGATGGCCGGGGACCGGCGTCCGGGGGACGGTGGATTAGATGGGCGATGGGTGGGGACGGCTCAACCGGGAGATGTGGCACGGCGTCCCGCCCCCGCGAGGGGGTAGGGAGATCAGGCCTTCAGCAAAGCCTGCGCCTTGGCCGCCACCGTCGCGGCATCGTCACCGGGGCGATAGATCGCCGAGCCGATCCCGAACCCGGCCGCCCCCGCGGCCCGCCAGGGCGGCATGGTCATCGCGTCCATCCCGCCCACCGGCAGCACCAGGGTTCCGGACGGCAGCACCGCGCGCAGGGCGCGCAGGACGGCAGGGCTCGCCGCCTCGGCGGGAAACAGCTTCAGCCCGTCGGCACCGGCGGCGAGCAAGGCAAACGCCTCCGCCGGGGTGAAGAACCCGGGCACCGCCAGCATCCCGCGCGCCTTGGCCGCCACCACGAGGCGCGGATCGGCGTGCGGCGTCACCAGCAGCCGGCCGCCGGCGTCCGCCACCGCCGCGACCTCCGCCGGCGTGGTCACGGTGCCGGCGCCGATCAGCAGCCGGTCGCCGAACTGCCGCGCCAGCAGGGCGATGCTCTCCAGCGGGCGCGGGGAATTCAGCGGGACCTCGACGATCGCGATACCGGCGGCTTCCAGCGCCGCCGCAATCCCCTCCGCCTCCTCCGGCTGCACCCCGCGCAGGATCGCGATCAGCGGGCAGCGGGCAGCGGGCGAGCCAGGCGGTCAGCGCCATCCGATCAACCCCCCGATCAAAGCGAGGCCGCGCGCCGCCGCCTCGCCGTTGATCCGCTCGGCGATGCCGCCGCCGGCCTCGATCGCGCGGGCGTAGAGTGCGGTCAGTTCCGGCGCGCCGATCACCGGCACCACCGCGTCGGCGGCGACATCGGCCAGCGCCGCCTTCACCTCGTGCCCGATCAGCAAGCCGGACAGGTAGGAGGCGCCGGCCGCGGGGGCGAGCCGCCCGGCCAGCGCTTCCGCGCGCACACCGAACAAATGGTGCAGCAGCCCGCCCGCCTGCGCCGCGCGCGCGGCGCCCCGATCGAACGACGCAAGGTCGGTGGCGGCGCCGTCCTGCATGGTGCGGCCGAGGATGGTGTGGCCGCGCAAGGCGGCGAACACCTCCCCGGTCATGTGGGTGGCGAAGCCGGTGATCCGCCCGCCTGAAACCCGCGCCCATTTGGAATGGGTGCCGGGCAGGCAGGCCGCGGCGATCCGCCCCGCCCCGAGCCGGTCGAAGGCGGCGAGCGCGCCGGCGAGCTGCGTCTCCTCTCCGCGCATGACCTCGGCGACGCCGTCTGGATCGGCGCCGTCCACGCCGGGGACGAGCTTCACTTCGGCCCAGTCGAACGGCACGTCGATCACTGCCGCGGCCAACTCGGCGGGACCCACCGGGCAGGGCAGGTAGGGTGTTTCGACCCAGCCCTGGCGGCTGCCCACCATGCCGCACATCAGCACGTGGCGTTCGCCGGCCGCGAGCCAAGGCCCGATCTCCTCGCGCAGGCTGTCGGCGAAACGCCCGTCGGGCACGGCCAGGATGCCGCGCGCGTCGCTGCGGTGGTCGCGGATCGCGCCATCCGCCGCCAGGCGGAAGGCGCGGAAACGGCTGGTGCCCCAATCAATGCCGATCATCGGTTTCCCCCCGTTCGCGGTCCCGCTCAGCCGCCGAGCGCCCGGCGCGCGGTTGCCGCCAGGAAGCCCGACGCCGCCGGCAGGATCGCGTCGTTGAAGTCGTAGCCGGCGTTGTGCAGTCCCGGCCCGTCGCCGTTGCCGATCCAGACGAAGGCGCCCGGGATTTCCTTCAGGAACCAGCCGAAATCCTCCCCGGTCATCGCCGGCGGCAGGTCGCGGCGAACGGCGAGGCCGGCGCCGGCCGCGGCTTCGGCCGCCAGCGCGGCGTCCTGCGGCCGATTGATCGTGACGGTGACGCCGCGGCGGATCGCCACGTCGATCTCCACGCCGAAGGTGCGGCCGACGCCTTCGGCCATGCGGTGCAGCGCCGCCTCGGTCGCGTCGCGCACCGGCTCGCGCAGGGTGCGCATGGTGCCGCGCATCACGGCAAGATCGGGAATTTGGTTGGCGGCGCTGCCCGCCTCCATGGTGGCGATCGAGATCACCGCGGCATCGAGCGGGCTCGTTTCGCGCGAGACGATGGCTTGCAGCGCCAGCAGCAGATGCGCCGCGGCGACCATCGGATCGCGCGTCTCGTGCGGCAGCGCGGCATGGCCGGAGCGGCCACGGACCTCGAAGGCCAGCCGCGCGCCGGCGGCCATCACCGGGCCGTCGTGCACCGCGACGGTGCCGGACGGCAGGCCGGGCCAGTTGTGGTAGCCGAAAATCCGCTCCATCGGGAACCGCGCCAGCAGCCCGTCGGCCAGCATCGCCAGCGCACCGCCGCTGCCTTCCTCGGCCGGCTGGAACACGAAATGCACGGTGCCGGTCCAGCCCGGATCGCGCGCCAGCAAGGCCGCGGCCCCGAGCAGGGAGGTCGTGTGGCCGTCGTGCCCGCAGGCGTGCATCACGCCCGGAGAGGTGGAGGCGTAGGGCAGCCCGGTTGCCTCGGCGATCGGCAGCGCGTCCATGTCCGCGCGCAGCCCGACACTGCGGTTGGAGCCGCCGCGGCGCAAGGTCGCGACCACGCCGTGGCCGCCGATGCCGGCCTCGAACGGAATGCCGAGTTCGGCGAGCTTGGCGCAGACGAAGCGCGCGGTCTCCTGCTCCTGCAACGAAACCTCGGGGTGCGCGTGCAGGTGGCGTCGCCAGGCGGCGAGCGTGTCGGCCAGCGCCGTGTCCATGGATGTCCGGTTCATGCGTGCGTGCCCCCCGTCAGGCCGGATCCGGCCCGACGCGGACCAGCAGCTTGCCGAAATTGCGCCCGCCCAGAATGCCGGCGAGCGCGTCCGGCGCGTTCTCCAGCCCCGTCACGATGTCCTCGCGGTAGCGCAGGCTGCCCTCGCGTACCCAGGGGCCGGCGAGGGCGCGCCATTCGGCGAAACGTTCCGGCTTGTCGGAGACGATCATGCCCTGGATCAGCACCCGCTTGCCGACCACGAAGCCGAGGTTGGGGCCGGGCGGGAATTCCGCCTCGTTGTATTGCGACACCATGCCGCACATCACGACCCGTGCGAACGGATTGAGCAGGGCGAACGCAGCTTCCTGCACCCGCCCGCCCACATTCTCGAAATAGACGTCGATGCCGCCCGGGCAGGCGGCGGCCAGTTCCGCGGTCAGGTCGAGCGCGCGATGGTCGACGCAATCGTCGAATTCCAGCTCCTCCTGCACGAACAGGCATTTGTCGGCGCCACCGGCGATGCCCACCACCCGCGCGCCGGCGCGCTTCGCCAGTTGCCCGGCGACTGAGCCCACTGCGCCGGAGGCGGCGGAGACCACCACCGTCTCGCCCGCTTTCGGCCGGCCGATGTCGGTCATGCCGGAATAGGCGGTAGTGCCGGGCATGCCCAGCACGCCGAGATAGGTCGAAAGCGGCGGCCCGTCCCGATCGACCTTCGCCAGCCGATCTGCCGGCGAGACGATATGGCTCTGCCAGCCGCGCGCACCGACGGCGATGTCGCCGGGCACGAAACGCGGATCGTCGGAGGCAAGAACCTCCCCCACTGTCTCCCCGGTCATCACGTCGCCCGGCTTGACCGGCGGGGCGTAGGACGGCCGGTCGGATAGCCGGCCGCGCATGTAGGGGTCGATCGAGAGGAAGATGGCGCGGGTCAGCACCTCCCCGGGTCCGGGAGAGGCGATCGCGTCGTGGCGCAGCTCGAAATCTTCCTGCCGCGGGGCGCCGGTCGGGCGACGGCGGAGAATGACGGAAAGGCGGGACTGGCTTTGGCTCACATGACGCTCCGCGACCCTTGGGTGGGGGCGGGCGCGCCGGTCACGGCCGGGCGGCGCCCGTGCGCGGGATCAGATGGGAAATCGGGTGGCTGCGCAAGCCCGGGGACGTTCGGACCCGAGCGACAGCAAGGCCCAGGGGGGCTGTCCCCTGGCCTTGCTTGCGAACGGTCGAACTGCCTGCGGCCGACGTTACCCCGGTCGGCGCCACCAGCCGCGCTTCTTTTCGGCCGGCGGTTCCGGTTCGGCGCCGATCACGATCGGCTTGATCGCCGGCTCGGGCTCCGCCTCCGGTGCAGCGGCGGTTGCCTCCGGGGCATGGTCGGTCGGCGACGCGATCGGCTCCGGCGCGGTGACGGGCGGCGGCGAGGCCGCGGTTTTCGCCTGGGGAGCCGCTGCGGCTGCCGTGGCGTCCGCTGCGGGTTGCGGCTCGGGTGTCGGCGGGGGGGGGATGGCTGCCTCCGGCGCGAGGGACGCGACCGGTGCGGCGGCGACCGAGGGTGTCACGGCGGGAGGCGCGGCGATGGCGCGGGCCTCGGCCTGTTCCAGCACGTCGAAGATGTCGAACATCTGCCCGCCGAACGGGTTGGCAGGGGTGGGGCCGACATAGACCGGCGGCAGGTCCGGCTGTTCGGCGCCGGGGGCGGCGACGCTCGGCAGCACATCGTCCTCGCGCCGGCGGCGCCGACCGCCGCGCCGGCCGCGGCGACGGGCGGGGGTTTCGGCATCTTCCGCAACGGCCGGTTCGGCATGTTCCGGCACGCCTTCGATATTCGCGTCTGCCGTTTCCGCTTCCGCCTCTGCCGGTGCGGCGGCGGAGAAGCTGAGCGCGGCTTCCGCCGTCACGACCAGCTCCGCCGGCTCCGGCGCGGCGCCCGGACCGGCCTCGGGGGCCTCTTCCGGTGCGCCCGCGGCGGGGCCTTCCTCGCGGCGTCCGCCGCGCCGACGGCGGCGACGACGGCGGCGACGGCGTTCCTCGTCCTCGGCGGAGCCTTCCGCGGGTGCCGGCTCGGCCGTCACGGTGACGGTGATTTCCTCGTCCTGCTCCGGCTCTTCCGCCTCGGGCTCAGGCTCGGGGGCGGTGAGCGCCTGCGCCGCCGGGCCAGGGGCAGCCTGGATGGCGGCCTGGATCGCGGCCTGGGTCGGCGGCGGCAGCGCGGCCGCCGCACGGCCGGTCTCCTGCGTGATCGCGGTGCCGGCCTCGGGCGGCGTGTAGGGGCGCTGCTTCTCGATGCGGATCTGCGGCGGGATCAGGCTGTCGTCGCCGGCGAACACGACACGCAGCCCGTGGCGAGCCTCGATCTCGCCCAGCCGGTCGCGCTTGTGGTTGAGGATGTAGAGCACGATCGGCATCGCCGCGTGCACCAGCACCTCGCCGGCGCGCCGCTTGGCGCCTTCCTCCTCGATCGCGCGCAGCACGTGGATCGCCGCACTTTCGGTCGAGCGCACATGCCCGGTGCCGCCGCAATGCGCGCACACCACGAGCGAGGTTTCGGCAAGCGACGGGCGCAGCCGCTGGCGGCTCATTTCCAGCAGCCCGAAATGGCTGATGCGGCCGAGCTGGATGCGCGCACGATCGGCCTTCAGCGCCTCCTTCAGCCGCTTCTCGACCAGGCCGTTGTTGCGCCGGCTCTCCATGTCGATGAAGTCGATCACGATCAGGCCCGCCAGATCGCGCAGGCGCAACTGGCGCGCGACTTCCTCGGCGGCTTCGAGATTGGTGCGCAGCGCGGTCTCCTCGATCCCCCGCTCGCGGGTGGAACGACCCGAGTTCACATCGATTGCGACCAGCGCCTCGGCCTGGTTGATGACCAGGTAGCCGCCGGAACGAAGCTGCACGTTCGGGCTCAGCATCGCGTCGAGCTGGGCATCGACCTGGTGGCGCGCGAACAGCGGTTGGCCGGCGGTGCCGGGGGGCGCGGACGGATCGTGCCAGAGCATCACCTTCTTGGCGTGGCTCGGCATCAGCATGCGCATGAAGTCGCGCGCGGCGCGCCAGGCATCCTCGCCGTCGACCGTGATTTCATCGATGTCGCGCGAATAGACGTCCCGGATGGCGCGCTTGATGAGGCTCGCTTCCTCGTAGATCAGCGCCGGGGCAACCGATTTCAGCGTCTGCTCGCGGATGTCGTCCCACAGGCGCAGCAGGTATTCGGCGTCGCGCTTGATCTCGGGCTTCGGGCGGTTGGCGCCGGCGGTGCGGACGATGAGGCCCATGCCGTCGGGCAGGTCGAGCTCGGTCATCACCTCCTTCAGGCGGCGACGATCGGCGGGCGCGGTGATCTTGCGCGAGATGCCGCCGCCGCGGGGCGAGTTGGGCATCAGCACGCAATAGCGGCCGGCAAGCGAGATGTAGGTGGTGAGCGCGGCGCCCTTGGTGCCGCGTTCCTCCTTCTCGACCTGCACCAGCAGGATCTGGCGGCGGTGGATGACTTCCTGGATCTTGTAGCTGCGCAGCATGCGCGAAGGGATGCGGCGCGGGCGTGGTTCGTCGGTGGTGTCGTTCTCGCCGCCGAGCATTTCCGGCGGCGGCTCCTCGGGGATCTGATCGTCGTCGGCGTCGGTGTCGTCGCCCACGGCCTCGCCGTTGCGGCGGTCGACGCGCATCGCCAGCGCCTGGGCGCGCGGGCTGCCGGCGGGGTCGTCTTCCGTCGTCGCGCCGTCGGCCTCGGCGACCGGACCGCCGGGGAGCTGCGGCGGGACGCCGGCCGGGATTTCGGCGGGGGTGCCTGCGGGGGCTTCCGCCGGCGTTCCGGCGGGGGTCTCGGCCGGTGGCTGCGCCGGGGTCTCCGCCGGGGTTCCTGCCGGCGCCTCCGCCGGACCGCGGGTCGGGGCTTCCGGACCGGTCGGGTTCGCCGGGGACGGGTCGGCGGGAGCGGCGTCCACCGGATCGGGCGCCACCGGCGCGGGTGTCGCCGGGGCCGGGCTTGGCGGGACTTCGGAAAATGCTCCCTCCGCCTGCATCGGCGGAACAAGCTCGGTCAGCGGACCGCCGGCCGCCTCGCTTGCTTCGGACGCCTCGGTGCCGGCCTCGTGCTGCGGGACGGCCTCCGCCATGTCGGCCGCCGCGTCCCAGGCGCCGGCGGGGGCGGTGTCTTCCTCGGCCGGGGCATGGACGCGCGCGCCGGGTCCCCGTTCGGCGGTGCGGTCGTCCTCCTCCTGCTCGCGGCGGGCTTCCTCGGCTTCCATCGCCAGCAGGCGCTGCCGGTCGGCGACGGGGATCTGGTAATAGTCGGGGTGGATTTCGTCGAAGGAGAGGAACCCGTGCCGGTTGCCGCCGTATTCGACGAAGGCGGCCTGCAGGGACGGTTCGACCCGGACGATCTTGGCGAGGTAGATGTTGCCTTTGATCTGGCGCTTGGTGGATGTCTCGACGTCGAAATCTTCGAGACGGTTACCGTCCAGCACCACCACGCGGGTTTCTTCCGCGTGGGTGGCGTCGATGAGCATACGCTTGGTCATCTAGTCGGAAACTCCGATGGCGCGCCCGGCAGGACGACGCTGGCCCGGTGGGGGCGGGCGCCGGCGGGCGACGGAACAGGGTGAAGGGGGCGGACAGGACCCGGAGCCGCGCCCGTGCCGGAATGTGGCGGGCGGGGCGGCGAAGCTGGCAACGCGGCAGGTCATCCGGCGCAATGGGGAAGAAGGCCCCCGAGTTCGGTCGCTGCGGACGGGCTGGCGCGCATGGGTCCTCGGGATTGGAGGCCGGGGTTCCAAAAGGAACGCGGCCGTGGTGAGACGGAACGGCGCTTGCGGCCCGGCATGGGCCGCCCCGGCGCGCGAACGATGCGCGGCGCGGGCGATGACACGGCGTGGCGGCGGGGCCGGAACCCCTTTCCGGACCATGGCGGGCGCTGGCGTCGATACGCCGCGCTCAACCCTGGGTTGCCGTCGCCTGCGAAGGCCGCGGCGGACCGCGCCCCCGGTCGCGTCACCGGAGCGGACGGGACCATGGAGCAAACCGCGCCCTGCCGCAAGGCCGCGGCGGCGGCGGCCGGGCCACCGGGCCTTGCGCACGCCACTTTGATTTCCGATCTCTCAGGCGCATGATGCCGCACTGCGTCATGATGCTGACGTAAATCCCGGCCACCCTGGCGGGAGGCGTGTCGGTCGGCGAGCGGAATCATGCCCGGCGGGCCAGAACCATCAGGTCCGGCGGGGACCAGGACGAGCGGGATCGGGGATACGGTGAAACCCCTTATTGGCATCAGTTGCTGCACCAAGCAGTTCGGCGTCTTCGGCATGCCGAACCACGCTGCCTCCGACACTTACGTCCGCGCGACCGACCAGGTGGTGCACGGGGTCCCGGTGTTGATCCCGGCCAGCGGCGCCGGGGCGGACACCGAAACCCTACTCGACCGGCTGGACGGCATCATCCTGACCGGCAGCCGATCGAACGTGCAGCCCAGCCTGTACGGCGGCCCGCCGCACCCCGAGGGCACGCCCGAAGATCCCGCCCGCGACGCCGCCACCCTGCCGCTGATCCGCGCCGCCGTCGCGCGCGGCCTGCCCGTGCTGGCGATCTGCCGCGGCTTCCAGGAACTGAACGTGGCGCTCGGCGGCACCCTGCATCAGCGGTTGCAGGATCTGTCCGGGCGGTTCGACCACTCGACGCCCATGCAGCCCAATTCCAAGGTCCGCACCGGCAAGGCGCACGCGATCCGGGTGGTGCCGGGAAGCTGGCTGCACCGGCTGGCCGGCACCACCGAAATCGCGGTGAACTCGCTGCACAACCAGGGCATCGACTGCCTCGCCCCGCGCCTGCTCGCGGAAGGCACCGCCCCGGACGGCACCATCGAGGCCGTGCGCGTCGCCGATGCTCCGGGCTTCGCCATCGGCGTGCAATGGCACCCCGAATACGACTTCCAGACCGACGCCCTGTCCCGCCGCATCTTCGAAGCCTTTGCAGACGCGGTGCGCGGCCGGGTCGGGCTGGCTGCGGCGGCGGATTGATCCGGGGCCGGTCGACCCCGGCTCCTTCCCGAGCACCCGGCGGGTTCGCGCCGGCATGATCGACGTGCGCAACGCGCGCCGGTCCACCGGCGCCATAGGAGGAGACCAGCCCATGTCCATCACCACCGAGCCCGCCCCCGCCGTCGCGGTGGCCTCCGCCACCGATCCGGTGCTGGTGCCCGGGCGGCGCGCATTCTTCACCTATCGCGACCTCGGCGTGACCAAGGGCAGCCAGGGCCGCATCAGGGCCCAGGTCACCATGGCGCGGGACGGCATGACCCAGCCCACCGGGTGGCATGTGCATCTCTGCGAGGGCCAGTTCGTCTATATGCTCAGCGGCTGGGTGGACCTCGAATTCGCCGATCGCACGGTGCGGCTGGAGGCCGGTGATTTGGTGTTCATCCCCGGCGGCACGCCGCACAATGAAACCGGTGCGTCGGCCGGCTTCGAGCTGCTGGAAATCTCGATCCCGGCGGAGATGGGCACCGAACCCTGTGACCCGCCGGCCGGGCGCGCCTGAGCAATCCGCAGGCTGGCCTCTC
This sequence comes from uncultured Pseudomonadota bacterium, assembly GCA_963832525.1. Taxonomy (GTDB): domain Bacteria; phylum Pseudomonadota; class Alphaproteobacteria; order Acetobacterales; family Acetobacteraceae; genus JAJZVS01. The sequence continues at coordinate 759,640 of CAWHUC010000004.1, read as the reverse complement.
GCATCAGGCCGGCATCTCCGCGAGCTTCGGCACCCCGATCCGTCTCGATGTTCCATCGCCGCAGGCCGGGCCGGCGGTGGAGGTGCTGCCATTCTCCCTCCCCCCCTGCGTGGGGTGGCGGTGCGAGCGATCTCCCGGGTTGCATGCCGCGCCTGCGTTGACAGCCCGCAGGGTGCTCTTCATGGTCCGGCCGCCATCGGTTCCCGGCCCCCGACGGGCCGGCGGAACCCGAGATCTGCCGAGGAACGACGCATGCCCGATCCTGCTCTGCAGCCCGAGATCGACCAGCTCTGGGAGCGGCGCGACACCCTGTCCCCGGCCACCGGCGGGGCGGCCCGCGCGGCGGTGGAGGCGGCGCTGGAGGCGCTCGATGGCGGCGCCGTGCGCGTGGCCGAGCCGGTCGCCGGGGGCGGCTGGCGGGTCAACCAGTGGCTCAAGAAAGCCGTGCTGCTCTCCTTCCGCCTGACCGAGTTCGGCGCCGATGGCCGGCCCCGGCGGCGCGCCGGTGTTCGACAAGGTGCCGATGAAGTTCGCCGGCTGGGGCGAGAACCGGTTCCGCGAGGCCGGATTCCGCGCCGTGCCGGGCGCCGTCGTGCGCCGCTCCGCCTACATCGCTCCGGGCGCGGTGCTGATGCCATGCTTCGTCAACGTGGGCGCGCATGTCGGGCGGAACACGATGGTGGATACCTGGGCCACGGTCGGCAGTTGCGCGCAGATCGGCGTCAACTGCCATCTGTCGGGCGGGGTCGGCATCGGCGGCGTGCTGGAGCCGTTGCAGGCCGAGCCGGTCATCATCGAGGACGATTGCTTCATCGGTGCCCGTTCCGAAGTGGCCGAGGGCGTCGTCGTCGAACGCGGCGCGGTGCTGTCGATGGGGGTGTTCATCGGCGCCTCCACCAAGGTGGTCGATCGCGCCACCGGCGAGGTCTATCTGGGCCGGGTGCCCTCCTATTCGGTCGTCGTGCCGGGATCGTTGCCGGGCCGGGCGCTGCCGGACGGCTCGCCAGGGCCGTCGCTCTATTGCGCGGTGATCGTCAAGCGGGTGGATGCGGGCACGCGGGCCAAGACGTCCATCAACGAACTCCTGCGCGAGTGACCGTTCCCGTGGTCGACCCCCTGCCACTCGCCCAGGCGCTGATCCGCTGTCCGTCCGTCACCCCGGCGGACGCCGGTGCGCAGGACGTGCTGGCCGCGGCGCTGGAGCGGCTGGGCTTCACCGTCACCCGGCTGCGCTATGGGCAGACCGAGAACCTGTTCGCCCGCATCGGTACCCAGGGCCCGCATTTCTGCTTCGCCGGCCATACCGACGTGGTGCCGCCCGGCGATGCCGCCTGGGCCGGCGATCCGTTCGGCGCCGAGCTGCGCGACGGCGTGCTGTACGGCCGCGGCGCCTGCGACATGAAGGGCGCGATCGCCGCCTTCGTCGCCGCCTGCGCCGAGCATCTGGGCGACGGACGTGCGCCGCGCGGATCGATCGGCCTGCTCATCACCGGCGACGAGGAAGGCCCGGCGACGGACGGCACCGTGCGGGTGCTCGACTGGATGGCGGCACACGGCCAGATCCCGGATTTCTGCCTGGTGGGGGAGCCGACCTGCCGCGCCCGGCTCGGCGACGTGATCAAGATCGGCCGGCGCGGCAGCCTGAACGCGAAGATCGCGGTGCACGGCACCCAGGGCCACGTGGCGTACCCGCAACGGGCCGACAATCCGGTGCATCGGCTGGTGCGCGCGCTAGCGGCGCTGACGGCCGCTCCGCTCGATGCCGGCAGCGACTTCTTCGAGCCGTCGTCCTTGCAACTGACGTCGATCGACGTCGGCAACCCGGCGACCAATGTGATCCCGGCGCAGGCCCGCGCGGCGCTGAACATCCGCTTCAACGACCGCCATTCCGGTGCGTCCCTCGGCGCCTGGCTGCGTGCGGCGATCGCCCCGCACGCGGAGCGGTTCGACCTCGACGTGTCGGTCAGCGGCGAGTCTTTCCTGACCGCGCCCGGCCCGGCGGTGGACGCGCTGCGCGCGGCGGTGGCGGCGGAGACCGGTGTGCAGCCGACCTTGGATACCGGCGGGGGCACGTCCGATGCCCGCTTCATCGCCGGTCACTGCAAGGTGGCGGAGTTCGGGCTGGTCGGCAGTTCCATGCACCAGGCGGACGAGCGTGTGCCGGTGGCGGAGCTGCGCGCACTGGTCGGCATCTATCGAGCGGTGCTCGCCGGGTTCGGCGCCTAGGGCCCTGACACAAACAGATGAGTCCCAATGCGTCTGAGCACCAACCTGATCCTGCGGGGCGATTCAGCCGCCACCGGGAAGCAGGCGTCGGCATCGGGCCTGATTTTGTGGACCGATTCAGCCGCCGCCGGGAAGCGGGCGTCGGCATCGGGCCACTGGCATGAGCGGGATGCCGGACCGCAGGCGGGGGCCGCGGCGGGGCAACATCGTGCTCGGCATGCTGTTGCTCGCGCGCGGCAAGGCCGAGGGGCTCGACCAGTTCGGCTATACGGTGCAGGCATTCCTCTCCAGCCTGGCGCCGCTGATCGCGGTGCCGGTGGTCGGCTACCTGCTGCTCGCCGCCCATGGTGGCGAGCCGGCGCGGGCCGGCGGTGAACTCGGCGCGCTGGCGGAGCTGCTGGGCACGATCTGCGCGCTGCTGGCGCCGGCGGTGCTGTCCTTCGAGCTGGCAAAGCTGTGGCGGCGGCAGGCGCTATGGCTGCGCTACGCGACGGCGCTGAACTGGAGCCAGTGGGTGATCCCGGTGCTCGCGTCCGTGCTGCTGCTGGTGGGCTATCCGCTGCTGGCGGCGGCGCTGTCGGACCGGCTGGCGCTCGGCCTGGTGGGGATCGCGATCGGCGGCTACGCGCTGTGGCTGCACTGGTTCATTGCCCGGCACGGACTGTCCCTGTCGCGCCTGCGGGCGGTGGTGCTGGTGGTGGTCGTCAATGTCGTGACCGGCGTGCTGGTGCTGGGTCCGCGGCTGCTCGCCCTGGGAGCGGGGCACGCCGGGTGAAGCCCGGTGCCTCCGCGCTGGCCGGGCTGCGCGGGGCGCTGCTGCTGGCACGCGGCCGGCCGGAAGGGCTGCGCGACATGCCCGCCGACATGGCGGGCGCGGCGCGCAGCTTCTGGGCCGCGGCGGTCGGGGTACCACCGTTCCTGATCCTGCTCGCCGTCGGCGCGCGGCAGGGTGGGCCGTCGCTCACGGCGCCGGTGCTGATCCTGCAACTGCTGGGCTACGTCATCTCCTGGGCGGGCTACGCGGTGCTGTCGCACCGGCTGGTGGCGGCACTGGGGAAGGAAGCGCGCTGGCCGCGCTTCATCGCGGCCTGGAACTGGGTCAACGTGGTGCAGTACCTGCTGCTGCTGGCCGGCGCCCTGCCGGCGCTGGCGGGCGCGCCGGTCTGGCTCGCGCAGACGACGGCGCTGCTCGGCCAAGGCTGGGCGTTGTGGCTGGAATGGTATGCGATCCGGCTGGCGCTCGAGACCACCGGGCTGCGCGCCGCGGCGGTGATGGCGCCGGATGTGGTGCTGGGCGTGGTGGTGGCGTTGGCGTTGGCGGCAGCGGGGGCGGGCTGAGGCCGGCGCGCGGCCGGGAAACGCGCTGCGAAGCGTCCGGCAGGGGCGGCCGCGCGCGGCTTCGCCGGCGCGGACTCGCTGCGTCTGCGTTTCGTCCCCGCTAACCTGCGGTTATCCACAGTGTCCGCCCCTGCCGCCGCCGGGGCCGCCGGGCTACACTGCCCCCGCACGATGAACACCATCGACACCCCCCTGCTCGGTCTGTCCCAGCGCCTGCCGCCCAGCAACCAGGCGGCGGAGCAGGCGCTGCTCGGCGCGCTGCTCGCCAACAACAAGGCCTATGAGCGGGTTTCCGAGTTCCTGGTCCCGGAGCATTTCGTCGACCCGATCCACGGCCGCATCTTCCAGGCGATCTCGCGGCGGATCGAGGCCGGGCAGCTCGCCGACGCGGTCACCCTGAAGGCCGAGTTCGAGCATTCCGGCGTGCTCGATGAGGTCGGCGGCACCGCCTATCTCGGCCAGTTGCTCACCGCTATGGTCGGCATCATCAACGCCGGCGAATACGGCCGCGCCGTGCACGACGCCTGGCTGCGCCGGCAGTTGATCGACATCGGCGAGACGGTGGTGAACAACGCCTTCGGCGCCGAGCCCGAGCTCGACGGCATCAAGCAGATCGAGGCGGCCGAGCAGGCGCTGTTCGATCTCGCCACCGACGGCGGCAGCGGCGGCGGCTTCGTCAGTTTCGAACGCGCGCTGACCGAGGCGATCCAGGGCGCCGAGCGGGCGTTCCACCGGTCCGGCCATGTCTCCGGCCTGTCCACGGGCTGCGCGACATCGACGCCAAGACCGGCGGACTGCATCCGTCGGATCTGCTGATCCTGGCCGGGCGGCCGGGCATGGGCAAGACGGCGCTCGCGACCAAGATCGCGTTCGGCGCGGCGAAGGCGCTGCTGGCCGAGGCGCGCGCGATCGGGCCGGATGCGCTGCCGAAGGCGCAGATCGCGGTGTTTTCGCTGGAAATGAGCGCCGAGCAGCTCGCCACCCGCCTGCTGTCGGAAGAAGCGCGCATCTCCGGCGATCGCATCCGCCGCGGCGATATCGGGCAGAAGGATTTCGACACGCTTCGTGGCCGGTCTCGCCGCGAGATCGCGAGCCTGCCGATCCAGATCGACGACACGCCGGCGATCACCCTGTCGGCGATGCGCACGCGCTGCCGGCGGCTGCAAGCGGACCAAGGGGCTGGCGCTGGTGGTGGTGGACTACCTGCAACTGATGCGCCCGTCCGCCGGCACGCGGCCGGAGAACCGGGTGCTGGAGATCAGCCAGATCACCCAGGGGCTGAAGGCGATCGCCAAGGAGCTGGCGGTGCCGGTGCTGGCGCTGTCGCAGCTCTCGCGCGCGGTGGAGAGCCGCGAGGACAAGCGGCCGCAACTGTCGGACCTGCGCGAATCGGGCACGATCGAGCAGGACGCCGACGTCGGTGATGTTCATCTATCGTGACGAATACTACCTGGCGCAGAAGATGCCGAAGGAGATGGCGTTCGACAACGGCGACAAGTTCCAGGCGCGCGATCGACAAATGGCAGCAGGACATGGATCAGCGCGCACAACAAGGCCGAGGTGATCATCGCCAAGCAGCGCCATGGGCCGACCGGCAAGATCGATCTGTTCTTCGAAGGGGAATTCACCCGCTTCGGCGATCTGGATATCGTCCATAGCGGGTATGACTGAGACGGGGAGCAGCGACCCTTCCCTGCGCGCAGGCGCGGTGCTGGAGGTCGATCTGGGCGCCGTCGTCGCCAACTGGCGCACCTGTGCGGCACGCCATCCGTCGGGGCCGGTCGCCGGGGTGGTGAAGGCGGATGCCTATGGGCTCGGCGCGGCGGCGGTGGCGCCGGCGCTGGCCGCTGCCGGCTGCCGGCATTTCTTCGTCGCCACGCTGGAGGAGGCGCTGGCGCTGCGGCCGCTGGTGCCCGGGGCGATGCCGCCGGACGGGATGGTGGCGGTGCTCGGCGGGCCGCTGCCGGGCACCGAGGCCGAGTATCTGGCGCACGACATCGACACCGGTGCTGGTTCGCTCGCCGAGATCGACGCCTGGAGCGCCGCCGCGCGGCGTGCAGGCCGGCGCTGCCGGCGCTGCTGCATGTCGATACCGGCATGGCGCGGCTCGGCCTCGACCCGCCGGCGCTGGCGACGTTGCGCGACGATCCGGGGCGGCTGGACGGGATCGACGCTGCGCTACGTCATGACGCACCTCGTGTCGGCCGAACTGCGCCGCGCGATCCGTTGAACGCGGCGCAGCGCGCGCGCTTCACCGCGGCCTGCGCGCTGCTGCCGCCGGCGCCGCGCAGCTTCGCCAATTCGTCCGGCATTTTCCTCGGGCCGGCGTTCGGCTCCGACCTCGCCCGCCCGGGTGCGGCGCTGTACGGGATCAATCCGACGCCGGGGCAGCCCAATCCGATGCGGCCGGTCAGTGCGGCTGCGTGCGCGCGTGCTGGCGGTGCGCGACATCGGGCCGGGCGAGAGCGTCGGCTACAACGCCACCTGGCACCGCGACCCGGCCGAGCCGCATCGCCACCGCGGCGATCGGCTACGCCGACGGCTGGCGGCGGGCGCTGTCCAACGTCGGGACGGCGGTCTTTGACGGCGCACCGGTCCCGCTGGTAGGGCGTGTGTCCATGGACCTCACCACCTTCGACGTGACCGACCATCCGGGCGATCGTCCCGGGCACCTGGCTCGACCTGATCGGGCCGGGACAGGATGTGGACGCGGTCGCCGCCGCCGCGGGCACCAACGGCTACGAGGTGCTGACCGCGCTCGGCCGGCGCGTGCAGCGGGTGTACCGGCCCGCGTGAACGCGCTGCTCGACGTCTCGCCGCGATCGGCCGCGCGGCGATCGGCTGCTGCGCGAGGCCGGCGCGGTGAGCGCTGTTCGCGCTGGAGGCGGTGTCGCATCTCGCCGCGCCCGCCCTTCTATGCCGGCTGCTTCGGCCGCGCGCTGATGGAGATCGGCTATCTTCAGCCTGCCGGTGGTGGCGCTGACCGCGATCTTCACCGGCATGGTGCTGGCGCTGCAGAGCTACACCGGGTTTTCCCGCTTCAACGCGGCGAGCGCGATCGCCAACGTGGTGGTGATCTCGATCACCCGCGAGCTCGGCCCGGTGCTGGCCGGGCTGATGGTGGCCGGGCGCATCGGCGCCGCCATGGCGGCCGAGATCGGCACCATGCGGGTCACCGACCAGATCGACGCGCTGTCCACCCTGTCGACCGACCCGATGAAATACCTGGTGGCGCCGCGGCTGCTCGCCGGGATCGTGGCGCTGCCGCTGCTGGTGCGTGGTGGCGGACATCCTGGGCGTGATGGGCGGCTTCGTCGTGTCGGCGGTGAAGCTCGGCTTCAACGCCGGAGGCCTATCTGCACAACACGTTCACGTTCGTGCAGACCGCCGACGTGGTTTCCGGCCTGGTGAAGGCGGCGGTGTTCGGGTTCCTGATCGCGCTGATCGGCTGCTATCACGGCTACAACAGCCGCGGCGGGGCGCAGGGCGTGGGCGCGGCGACCACCGGCGCGGTGGTCGCGGCCTCGATCCTGATCCTGGCGTTCGACTACGTGCTGACCGAGCTGTTCTTCAGCCGATGAGCGGTGTCCTTCCCCGAGCTGCGGATCCGCGGCTTGCGCAAGTCCTTCGGCGACAAGATCGGTGCTGGACGGCATCGATCTGGACGTGCCGGCCGCGCACGTCGATGGTGGTGATCGGCGGCTCGGGCTCCGGCAAGTCGGTGCTGCTGAAATGCATCCTCGGCCTGATCGAGCCCGACGCCGGCTCGATCGAGATCGACGGGCGGGACCTGCTGGCGCATGCCGCGCGCGGGCGCGAGGCGGCCGCGCGCGCGCGGATCGGCATGCTGTTCCAGAACGGCGCGCTGTTCGACAGCCTGCCGGTCTGGGAGAACGTGGCCTTCGGGCTGCTGGCCCGCCGCATGGTCGCCGCGCCGAGGCGCGCGGGCGCGTGCCGACGAGTTGCTGGCCGCAGGTGGGGCTGGCGCCGGCGGTGGGCGAGCTGTCGCCGGCGGAGCTGTCGGGCGGGATGCAGAAGCGCGTGGCGCTGGCGCGCGCGATCGCCGCGCAGCCGGACATCCTGTTCTTCGACGAGCCGACCACCGGGCTCGACCCGATCATGGGCGCGGTGATCGACGGGCTGATCGTCGATTGCGTGAAGCGGCTGGGCAGCACGGCGGTGGCGATCACCCACGACATGGCGAGCGCGCGCCGGATCGGCGACGCGGCGGCGATGCTCCATCGCGGGCAAGATCATCTGGTCGGGCCCGGCGGCGGCGCTGATGGACAGCGGCAATGCGGTGGTGGACCAGTTCACCCATGGGCGGCGCGAGGGGCCGATCCAGATGGAGCTGCGGCGGTAGGGGGGCGAAGTCGTTCCCTTGAAGTCACACCATGATGGTGTCGTATGCGTCGGTAACCGGGAAGCGGAAGCCACCGACGACCAGGATGCCTTCAGTGCGGCGTTCCGAAGTCCGGACCGGCTCCCTGCCACCGGGACGGCTGTCAAAAGGGGGCGCCGCGCTCGGTTTCGGGCGGGAGGAGATGGTCTCCACGATCCAGTCCATGCGGCGGTCGCATTTCTGCAAATTGATGACCGCGTACACTGATCACCGCATCTGGCAGGACGTCTATCACGTGCCGCCCGATCTGGGTCTGCTCGATGTCAAGTTCACTGCCGATGCGGCCGGATACCGACCCAAGCCTCTGGGGGATGTTGGCCTCTGGGGATATTCGGTTCGATATCGCAACAATAAGGCCGCGCGTGCGCCGCGCCCGCTCAGCCCGGAATTTGCGTCCCATCCCCCAGGGTCAGCCCCGCGCACCCGCGCCAGACCGGCCGCTTGTCCCGCCCGCCCGCGGCGGGCAGGCACCACAGCGCGAGAATGTCCGCCACGGAAACGTCCTTCGACCGCGCGCCGGCGTAGTCGGCTGCCGCCGCCTCGGCGTCCGCCCGCCCGCCGGGCACCACGATCACCGGCCGGCGCCGCCGCCGCGAGGCGGGCAGCAGCGCGCGATCCACCCCGAGCATCCAGCCAAGCGGGCGCAGGATCGGCCCCAGCCGGGGATCGGCGGCCAGCATCTCCGCCATCGCGGGGTCTCGCAGCAGGTCTTCCATCTGCGCGCGGCCGGCGGCGGCTTGCGGGAGCAGCCGCAGCAGCCAGCGCCAGGAGCGCGGCAGCCCGGTGCGCTCGGGCGGCGGGTCCGCCAGAGCGAAGCGCAAGCTGTGGGTGGGAACGAATCTCGGTTCGACCGGCTTGGGAGCGGGCTTCGGGGGCGGGATCGGGGTGGAGGCGACGGCGCGGAACCGGGCGACGAGATGGCGCAGCCGGGCCAGCAGGGCGCCGGCGTGCGCGGGTTCCAGGCCCGCCTGATCGCGCCCCGCCTGATCGCCCCCCGCCGGATCGCGCCCCGCCGGATCGCAGAAGCCGCCGATGCGGTCGGCCAGCCAGGCGATGAGGCTGGTCAGGCGGTCGAGGAGGGGGGTGGGGGTCATGGGGTGCGAACAAATATAGGACATACGCCCGGGGCGAGGCAACAGGTTTGTGCGGGCGGCGGCAATTCTCATTTTGCCAGGCATGCGCGCATGACCAGGGCACGCGGCAGGAAGCAGGTTCCACCACGGAGACACGGAGACACGGAGAAGGGTAGGGAGTCCGCGACGGCCTCGGCCTTCTCCGTGCCTTCGTGCCTCCGTGCCTCCGTGGTGGAACCTGCTTTTGCGTTGCGCCTGTCCCTTCGCCGGCAAAACGAGAATTGCTGGCGATGCGGTGACGGAATTCCTGTTGCTGTCGTTCAAGGAGAAAGACGATGACTGATCCCGTCTGCCAGCGGACGGGCGCGCCGATGCATCGGGATACGCGGCCGTTGACCTTGAGTTTCCGGGGCCTGAGCGTCATCGTCGATATGCCGGGCTGGTATTGCGATGCGTCCGGCGAAAGCATCCATACCGGACGGATATGAAGATGTCCGACCGGGCGCTCAACGGGCTCAGGGCGCGGGTCGAGGGTTTGTTGGAGCCGCGGGAGATTCGCCGCATCCGGCGCAAGCTCGGGCTGACGCAGGCGCAGGCGGGGCGGTTGACCGGCGGAGGGCCGCGCGCGTTCCAGAAATACGAGGCCGGGGATTTGCTGCCGAGCCGGGCGATCGGCAGCGCGTTGGCGTTGGTCAATCACGATCCGTCGGCGCTGGAGGTGCTGCGGGAGCGGCAGGGGGGCGGTTGCGTCGGGCGGGGCGGAGCAGGCGGCGGCGATGGGCTGAGTGGGGCGGCACGCGGTATCCAGGCCAGGAAGTGCTTCGCCAACCGATAGGGATGCGGGCCTCGGCCTCGGGGCGACGGTATGGGACCTGGTGAAGAAGCGGGACCTCCGGGCATGCCCCGGTTCGAAAACGTGTGGGATGCGATCGAGGATACCGCGGCCGAGGCGGAGAACATGAAATTGCCTGCGGCGTTGATGCAGAGCTTGGAGGCGCATATCAGGCGCCTTGGATGGACGCAGGCGGAGGCGGCTGTGACCCAGCCCAGGATTTCGGACCTGATGCGCGGCAAGATCGCGCTGTTCGGGCTGGATACGTTGGTCAACATGGCGACGGCGGCGGGGTTGCGGGTGGCGCTGGAGGTGGCGGAGAGCGAGGATTAGGGGACAAGCGCAATCTGTAGCAAATCACAATTGGAACGTCACTAATGCATATCAAATTCTGTGAAGATCGCCGATTTGATGGCCGACTCGGCATACATCGCCTCGATTTCCTTCCGCCGAAAGAGGGATATGGTTGGCTCTTTGAGCATTGCCTGGAGGATATCTCGTTTAAGGATCCCGTCTATCCTAGTTTTCCCCTTGAGCTGCTCGAACGCCGCCAGTGCATCGAGGGGCCGCGATTCCGATAGCAGAATATGGACAGCCAATCTTGGAGCAACGGCCTCGCCGTTCTGATGATGATTGCCCACGATGTTCATATCGTCCCTTGCTTCACTCGTCATACCGAGTTTGCAATAAATAAGACAACGCGTGGCGTGTAGATCAGGCACGCGCTGCACCGGAGAATTTTTGGCCCGTTCGATCGCTTCATCGACGATGCGGAGGGCCTTTTGGTAATCCTGGGTCTCCTTAGCAATAAGAACGGCGCGTTTTTCGGCAGCCGTCTCGCGATTATCGGGGAGACGAGCGAGCACGTCGATTGTCTGCTTCGCTTTGGCGAATTCACCGGCTCCAATCTCAATAGAAGCCTTGGCGCTAAGAAGATAGACATTCCGAGAAACGTTGTCAGAGTATTTTTCTATCGTAGACCGGACCTCCTCATAGGATCCTACTCTTCGCAGACAGAGGCAAAATTCGTGCAAAATCGAGTCATCAGTATATCCGCCGGCTATGACTGATCGGTAAAGTGGAATCGCCCTGTTAAACTCACCCATAAAACGATAGGACTGCGCCCTCAGAGTCCGTCCGGGAACATCACGTGGGATTACAGAGCTTTCTCAGCATCATCCGGATGGAAGCGAGCCGCAGGAAGGCGAGGGCTCTGCGATTGAGGTTCTCCCAATCCTTCGCCAATCGTCGGCAGCGATTGAGCCAACCGATGGTGCGTTCGACGATCCACCGTTTCGGCAGTACCACGAACCCCTTGGCGTAGTCGGACCGCTTGACGATCTCGACTCTGATCTGCCGCACGACCCGTTTCAACGCCGCCCGGAACTTTGGCCCCTGGTAGCCGGCATCGGCATAGAGCGTGCGCAGGAATGGGAACAGACCGAACAGTGTTGCCATCACCATCACGCCACCATCGCGGTCCTGCAAGTCAGCCGCATGGACGATCGCGTGGAGCACTAAACCCTGGCTATCGACCAGTATATGGCGCTTCTTGCCTTTGATCTTTTTGCCGGCGTCGTAGCCGTGTGGATCGATCGAGGCCCCCCTTTTTCTGCGCTCTTCACGCTCTGGCTGTCGATAATCCCCACCGTCGGACTGGCCTCGCGTTCGGCCTGCTCTCGACATTGCACATAAAGCGCGTGGTGGATGCGGTTCAACGTGCCGTCGTAGTCCCAGCGTGCGAAATAGTCGTGCAGCGTACTACGCGGCGGCAGGTCCTTGGGGATCGCCCGCCATTGGCAGCCGCTGCTCAGCACATACATCAATCCATCGACCACCGCGCGGACGTTGACCGTGCGCTTGTTGCCTCCCCGCTTTGCCGGCGGGATCAGAGGAGCCACCAACGCCCATTCGGCATCGGTCAGGTCACTCGGGTAGCGAAGCCGGCTGCGGTCGTGGCAGGCGCGAGTCTCGGGCGTCCACATGGGCAACCTCCTGCGAATTGGGACGTCACCAGGGAATCATAGGTGACTCCAACGATTTAAGCCGACAAGCTTGAAGTTATCGGGCGGCTTCGGTTTACGTCGGCCCAGTGGTGGAAAGAATCCCCGCATTTTGTGCTTCTCCGCTACTCGATTGACGGGCAAGAGAAGCCGACCGGGATTTGCCTGGACCTAGACAAGCGCGCTGTCCTGGACAGCGTTGGGTATGACGAGCTTGACAAGGCTATTCGCGAAAGGACCCCAAAAATCTGGCAGGCGATAGTCAAGGAACGCTTTGCGTCAGATATCCAGACATGAAGGGTTGAGGTGCCGATTAGGCTCCCATGTTGGTGGCGGCCAGAACTGCGGTCCGGTCCTCCGCGATCGCCCTGTGCGCCACTGACGCCCCGCTCCCGCGACCTCGACCTCGACGTCCCGGCCAACCGCATCACCGCGATCGTCAACGACACCCGCGCGATCACCGCCGAGACCGCCGTCCTGCTCGCGCGCCGCTTCGCCACCAGCGCCGAGTTCTGGATGAACCTGCAAATCGCGCACGATCTGGAAGCCGCCCGCCACAAGCCGGGCCGCGCCGCGTGATCGCGCGCCGATGATCACCACCGCCTACGATCCGGAAGCCGACGCCTTCCACGTGCGCCTCGCCCCCAAAGATCGCGCCATCACCGAGACACGCGAAGTCGCCCCCAGGGTACTGCTGGATATCGACGTGAGCGGCCAGGTCGTGGCGATCGAGGTCCTCGGCGTGCGTGCCCGAACGGCCGCAGCCGCGGACTAAACGCCCCGCCCCGCCGCCGGCGGACCAGTTTCAGGCCTCGCGCGCCGTCCGTTCCCCCAACCCCTGCGCCAGCAAAGTGACGACCAGGGTATTCAGGCTCACGCCCTCCCGCCGCGCCCGCTCCGCCAGATGCCGATGCAGCGATTTCGGCGTGCGAAGCTGCCACTTGCCGCTGTAGCCCTCGGCCTCCGCCGAGGGGGCGGGCACCGGCCGACCAGCCTCGCGCATCGCCGCAATCCAGGCGCGCTGCGCATCGCTTCCATTGCCGATCGCCTCCTCGATCGTCGCCCCGTCCGACATGCAGCCCGGCAGGTCGGGGTATTCGATCAGGTAGCCGCCGCCCTCGTCCTCGGTCAGCGGTCGGATCGTGAAACGGTATTCGGGATCAGCCATCGTCGCCTCGCACGCTCTCGATCAGCCGGACGAACCGCCGGACATAGATCGGCTTGATCAGCCGGCGCGCCGGGACGGTCAGCGCCTCCGCCGCGGCCGGATGTTCGAACACCACGTGACTGCCGCCGGGCTTGCGCACACTCACCCCGAAGGCCGCCGCCACCGTTTCCAGGCTGGCGATTCGCCAGTCCCGCGGGTTGGCGCGCATGTCTTCAAGCGTCTTGTCTGCGCGCGCCACACATCCGCCCCGGTTGCGAGAACGCATATAGTATCACCCTCGGTATCAGACAATCGCTCCATCACGATCTTTTATCCGCCGCGCCGGCCTACTCCGCCGCCCCCGCCGCCCCATCCCCATCCCGGAACCGCGTGCGCAACGCGTCCCACTCCCGCGCCCCCACCCGGTCGAACGCCTGCCGGACCGTCATGTCCGTCGCCCCCTCCGGATGCCGATGCGTCGCCGCCAACGCCGCCAGCGCCGTATCGCACGCGGCAATGGCGGCCTTGAACAGCAGCCCCGGCACGATCGCCACCCGATACCCCATCCGCGCCGCGTCGCGCAGATCGAGCGCCGGCGTCTTGCCCCGATGCACCACGTTCAGCAGGCACGGTCCGTGCACCAGGCGCGGCACCGCCGCCACCTCCTCCAAGGTCTCCGGTGCTTCCAGGAACGCGAGGTCGGCGCCGGCCTCCAGCGCCGCATTGGCGCGCGCCACCGCTTCCTCGAACCCCGCCATCGCACGGGAATCGGTGCGCGCGATCACCACGAAATCGGCATCCCGCCGGGCGGCACAGGCGGCGCGCAGCTTGGCGATCCAGTCCTCGCGCGGCACGATCTCCTTCTGGTCCAGATGGCCGCAGCGCTTGGGGGAGACCTGGTCCTCGATATGGATGCCCGCCACGCCGCGGCGCTCGTATTCCTGCACCGCGCGGAAGGCGTTCAGCTCGTTGCCGTACCCGGTATCGGCATCGGCGATCACGGGGATGCGGACCGAGCGGGCGAGGCGGGCCGCGTTCTTCACCATTTCGGTCATGCTCAGCAGTCCGAAATCCGGATAGCCGGCGGCAGCGGCGGTGCCGGCGCCGGTCATGTAGACGGCGGGAAAGCCCGCCTGCTCCACCAGCTTCGCCGTCAGCCCGTCGTAAGCGCCGGGGGCGACGATCATCTCCGGTCCCCTGAGCAGGGCGCGCAACTGGGCCGCTTCGGTCATGGCTGTTTCCTTCCGTGCCGGTCGGGCGATGCTAGCGCCGTCGGGACGGGCGGAGAAGCCGCGGCGACGCCCTCCGTCCCTTCCGGCTCGGGCCGGATTGGCCTAAGAACGGGCTGGCGCGGGACGTCTCGCGCCGGGGTCGGCGCACGCCCCGCCCTGCGTCCGGCTTCCCCGCGCGCCGCCCGGCGCCCCTCCCACCCGAGAGTTTCCCATGCCCGAAGAGTTCCACCGCATCCGCCGCCTGCCGCCCTACGTGTTCGCCGAAGTGAACACCGCCAAGGCACGCGCCCGGACCGCCGGGGAGGACATCATCGACCTCGGCATGGGCAACCCGGACGGCCCCACCCCGCCGCATATCGTTGCCAAGATGATCGAGGCGGTGCAGGACCCGCGTACCCACCGCTATTCCGTGAGCAAGGGCATCCCCGGCCTGCGCCGGGCGCTCGCCGCCTACTACCGCCGCCGCTTCGATGTCGATCTCGATCCGGAGACCGAGGTGATCGCCACCCTCGGCTCGAAGGAGGGACTGGCGAACCTGGCGTCGGCCATCACTTCCCCGGGCGATACCATCCTGGTGCCGAACCCGTCCTACCCGATCCACCAATTCGGCTTCATCATCGCCGGCGCCGCCGTGCGCTCGGTTCCCGCCGCGCCGGACGAGGACATGCTGCGTGCGCTCGATCGCGCCGTGCGTCATTCGGTGCCGAAACCGACTGCGCTGATCGTGAACTTCCCGTCCAACCCCACCGCCTATCTCGCGGACCTCGATTTCTACCGGGAGATCGTGGCCTTCGCCCGCCGGCACGACATCTGGATCATGTCCGATCTCGCCTACGCCGAGATCTATTTCGGCGACGCCCCGCCGCCGTCCCTGCTGGACATCCCCGGCGCGAAGGACATCGCGGTCGAGTTCACCTCGATGTCCAAAACCTATTCCATGCCAGGCTGGCGGATGGGGTTCGCCGCCGGCAATCCGCGCCTGATCTCGGCGCTGGGGCGGATGAAATCCTATCTCGACTACGGCGCCTTCACGCCAATCCAGGTCGCCGCCACGGCGGCGCTGAACGGGCCTCAGGACTGCGTGGCGGAGATGCGCGCGCTCTACAAGGAACGGCGCGACGTGCTGATCCGCGGCCTCGCCGCCGCCGGCTGGGACGTGCCGTCGCCGGAAGGCTCGATGTTCGCCTGGGCGCCGATCCCGCCGCGCTACGCCTCGCTCGGCAGCGTGGAATTCAGCAAGCTGCTGCTGGAACGGGCCAAGGTCGCGGTCGCCCCGGGATTGGGCTTCGGGGAGCACGGGGAAGGCTTCGTGCGCATCGCCCTGGTGGAGAACACGCACCGGCTGCGTCAGGCCTGCCGGTCGATCCGCGGCTTCCTCCAGGCCGGATCGAACCAGGCGGAACCCGCGCTGGCGCACACCTCGGCATGAGCCCGCCACTGCGGGTCGGCCTTGCCGGCCTCGGCACGGTCGGCGCCGGCGTGCTGGCCCTGCTCGCCGCCAATGCCGACGTGGTGACGGCGCGGGCGGGGCGGCGGATCGCAGTCACCGCAGTGTCGGCGCGCACCCGCGACCGTGACCGCGGCGTGTCGCTCGCCGGCCTGCGCTGGCACGACGATCCGGTGGCGCTCGCCTTCGACCCGGACGTGGATGTGGTGGTGGAGCTGATCGGCGGCGCCGACGGTCCCGCCCGTGCCCTGGTCGAAGCCGCGCTCGCCGCCCGCCGCCCGGTGGTGACGGCGAACAAGGCGATGCTCGCCGTGCACGGCGCCGAACTCGCGCGGGCGGCCGAAGCCGCTGGCGTGGCGCTCGCGTTCGAAGCCGCGGTCGCCGGCGGCATCCCGGTCATCAAGGCGGTGCGCGAGGGCCTGGCGGGCAACCGGATTTCCCGCATCAGCGGCATCCTGAACGGGACCTGCAACTACATCCTGACCCGCATGCGCGCCGAGGGCCGCGACTTCGCCGAAATCCTCGGCGATGCGCAACGCCTGGGCTACGCCGAGGCGGACCCGTCGTTCGACATCGACGGCATCGATGCGGCGCACAAGCTCGCGATCCTGGCTGCCCTGGCGTTCGGCCGCCCGGTCGCGTTCGGCGCGGTGCATATCGAGGGGATCCGCGGCATCTCGGCGCTGGATATCGGCTTCGCCGGGGAACTCGGCTACCGGATCAAGCTGCTGGGCCTCGCGCACGCGACGTCAGACGGGATTTCGGCGCGGGTGTATCCGGCATTGCTCGCCGAGGACGCGCCGCTGGCGCGGGTCGACGGCGTCTACAACGCGGTCGTGACGGAAGGCGATTTCGTCGGCCGGCTGATGCTGGAAGGACGCGGCGCCGGGGCCGGGCCGACCGCGTCTGCGGTGGTCGCGGACCTGATCGACCTCGCGCGCGGACGCGCGACGCCGGTGTGGGGCGCCGCGGCGGGCGCGCTGTCGGACGCGCCGTCCGTGCCGATCGCCGCGCATGTCGGCTGCTACTACCTGCGACTGATGGTGGTCGATCGGCCCGGCGTGATCGCCGACGTCGCCGCCGTGCTGCGCGACCACGGGGTGTCGCTGGAGAGCATGCTGCAACGCGGCCGGGCTCCGGGGGAAACCGTCGCCGTGGTGCTGGTCACGCACGAGACGCGGGAGAGCGCGATGCGCGCCGCGCTCGACCGCATCGGCGCGCTCGATGCCGTGCTGGAACCGCCGACGATGCTGCGGATCGAGGCGGGGTAGTGGTCCGATGCCAACGCCTGCTTCCGGGCGCTGGCTGAATTGGCCCACAAAATCCAGCAACGTTCAGAACTGGTAGGCGATCGTGAGGTCGAGCACGCCGTTGGTCGCGCTTTCGGTGATCGGGCTGCGCGCGGCGCTGCCGACCAGTTGTTCGACCGCGACGTCGGCGTTCAGGAACCAGTGCTTGCGGAAGAACCACACGCTGCTCACGCCGAACCCGAACGACCTGAGCCCTGCGTCCGCCTTGTAGGGGGCGTAGCCGGACAGCACGGATTGTGCCCGGGTGATGCCGAACCAACCATTCATGTCGTTGGCATCCGCGAAAGTCGCAGTAGGGCCGGCGAACCAGAAGAAGTCCCGCGAGCTGCCCGGCATGGGCATATAGGCGCCCACATCGCCGATCCAGCCGTCGGCCCCGCCGAGATCGCGCCTTATGTCGGCGCGCAGCACCAGCGGGAATTGCTTGGAGATCACATATTCACCGAACAGTTTCGCCACCGGCGCCGGCGAGATATTGCCGAGCCCGTGCAGATGGCTGGCGTAGTCGGCTGCCCGGCGTCCCAGATCGTAGGTGAGCGCGATGCCCACCCGCCAGTTCCGGCCCCGCAGCAGGTTCGCGCCGATGCCTTCGCCGGTGGAAGCGAAATACCGGTCGCGATAGCGGATATCGATGGTGGGACCGCCCATCACCTGATAGCGCTGCGCGCCGTCGTACAGGGGCGCGATCGAGGTTGCCGCGCCAAGCTCGATTTGCCACCGAGGCGCCGTCGGCGTGAACAGTTCCCGCAGGGGAACCCCGGCGGAATACTGCCATTCGGCGAGCGGCGACGGGGTTTGTGCCCGGGCTCCCCGCGGCGGGGCGGCGCAGCCGAGCAGCACCATGACGATCAGCAGCAAGGTGCAGGGCGGCCTGTCGGGATGCCAGGATGCGAACAGGGGGCACTGCTGAGGATGAATCCCAGGCATTCCGTTCCGATCTCAGGTCAGTTCCGCCGCGCACGCCGGCCCGTATGATGGGGACCTCGACCACGACAGGAAATGTGGGCCCCGGGTAAGGTCGTGAGACTACCCGGCTCCGATGTAGCGATTCCGATGAAACTCTACTATGAAGGTGCCGCCGCCTGACAGAAAAGTGACGCCGTACCGTAATGGTGCCGCTCTGGCCTGTCCGGATTCGGAACATATCGGGCGGAGACGGGAGTTCGGTCGGGGCAGGACCGGCTCCTGCCAGCGTCACCGCAAGGGGGCGCAGGCCGATCGTCTTGATCCCGCACCATACCAGGGCGACGGCGCTTCCTCGCCGGCGGCCCGTAGCTTCATGCTCACGGGTACGTGTGGTCGATCGCGTCGTCCGCGGCATCTTCACGATATCGAGAGCCGGCGACGCCGCTGCCAACGCCCCCGCGCCGTGCCGCGGCGCAGCGCACGTTACCGGCAGATATCCGGAATTTCACGTCCCCGCGAGGCGGTACCTTTTGCCGCATAAAAGGCGGTAAGTTGCGTCCGTTGCGAGTACGGGAACGGCGCTGCCAGCCGCTGTCGGGCAACGGCCTTGAGGACGGATGCAAAAGACGGGCGCAGAGATGCGAATCCGCAACGGGGGAGATTGTTCTATGCACAACACACGGCGCTTGCGGCGCACCCTGCTGCCATGGGCGGCGGGCTGCCTCGGCGTGCTCGGCCTCGGGGCTGTTCCCGCCCTGGCGGTACCCTATAGCCTGCTCACCACCATCGACATCCCGGCCACCAGCAGCAACACGACAGGGGATCAACTGACCGCCTTCGATATCAGCTACTTCGACGGCAATACGCAGAACTACTACCTGGCCGACCGTTCCAACAACACGGTCGACGTGTTGTCGTCCGCGACCAACTCCGTCGTCACCCAGGCCGGCACGGGCTCGTTCTCCGGGGCGAAATCAAGCCCCGATATCTCCGGGCCGAACGGCGTTCTGGTCGCGAACAACCAACTTTATGCAGGCGACGGCGACAGCACGGTGCACGTGTTCAACATCAGCGGCACGACCTATACGCCAGCAACGATCATCTCCACCGGCACCCCCTCCAATTCACGCGCCGACGAGATGGCATTCGACCCGACCGACAACCGGTTGATCGTGGCAAACGACGCCGCGACACCGTCCCCGTACGTCAGCCTGATCAACGCGTCGACCCATGCGGTGGTGGCGCAGACCGTGCTTAACGGAAGCAGCGGCACGCCCAACGCGACCGGTGGCATCGAACAATCTGTGTGGATGCCGAGCAACGACAGGTTCTACACCTCGATCCCGCAGATCGGCGCCGCCGGCGATCCGGGTGGTATCGCCGAGATCAATCCGCTCACCGGCGCGGTGATCCAGACCTTCAACCTGTCGAGCTTCGGCATCAGCGCCTGCGGCCCTACAGGTCTCGTGAAGGGGAACGGCAACCAGCTCCTGGTCGGCTGCGGCACTGCGGGCAGCCAGACGATCGTGTTTGATCCCACCGCCAACGGTGGCCACGGGGCCGTGGTCGCGACCATTCCCTTCAGCGGCTCCGACGAGGTTGCCTTCGATCCCAGCAACAACCTGTTCTTCGTCACCGATTCCACCGGCGCGCAGCTCGGCATCATCAACGGCGCGAACGACGCGTTCCTCGGCACCGTTGCGACCTCTGTGGGCTCGCATTCGGTGGCAGTCGATCCGGTCTCCAACGAGGTGTTCGTGCCGCTCGCCGCGGGCAACTCGATCTGCACCGGCGGCTGCATCGGGGTCTACGCCCCCGCCCCGGTGCCGGAACCCGGGTCCGTCTCGCTGCTGGTGGTCGGCCTCCTTGGGCTGGCTGGCATCACCGGCTTCGGCTGGCGGCGACGCCGCACGCTGCAGCGCTGAGTGCTGCGCCCGGCGGCGGTCGCACACCGTGCGGCCGTCCGCCGGGCTTGTGCCGGCCCGGCAATCCGGGGCCTGATCCGCCCGCCCAGCCCCTGTCCGGATCCCCCACCGCCGATGCCGCCTGCCTGCCGGCTTGCGTCTCTCCTTCTGCTCGCCGCGCTCGGCGCCTGTGCAACGGCGCCGAACGCGCATGTACCGCCGTTCGCGCGCGTGCCCTACCAGCCCATCACCCGGCGCAGCATCGTGGCGATCGCGCTGCGTGAATGGCGGCTCTGGGGCGAACCCGTGGATGACGCCCCACCTGGCACTTTGCCCCCCCAGGCCCCCGATGACATGCCGGAGCGGATGCCCGGCCTGTGGCAACGGGTCGGCGAATACTGGTGGCTGGGGATGAACGCCGGCACGCCGGAATCGCGCTGGACCGGCAAGCACGATGCCGCCGGCCAGGTGTTCCCCGCCGCGGTAAACGGCACCTACGCCTGGTCGGCCGCCTTCGTATCGTACGTGATGCGCATCGCCGGCGCCGGGTCGCGGTTTCCGTATTCCGACGCTCATTCCATCTACATCGACATCGCCAAGGAGGTGGCGGAGCACCGAGCGCACGGCTGGCTGGTGGCGGCGGAACGCCCGGACGCCTATGCCCCGCGCCGCGGCGACCTGATCTGCCTGGGCCGCGACTGGGCGTCCGGCATCACCTACGACCAGCTCCCCGCCGGGCGCTTCCCCGGCCATTGCGATTTCGTCGTGGCGACCGCGCCGCCGGTCACGGACGCGCCGCCGGGTGCTATCCCGCCGGAGATCAGCGTGGTCGGCGGCAACGTAGACAACGCGGTGACGATGAAGCACGTGCCGGTGACCGTGGACGGCAGGCTCGCCGGGCCGGACGGGGTGGTGCTGGACACGCGGTATCCCTGGATGGTGGTGCTGCGGGTCCGCGCGCCGTGGCGCTGAGCCAGGGACGCTGAGCGGGAGGCGCTGAACGCCCGGGGTTGGGCCCTCCGCCCCGCTGCACTATGATCGCCGGCAAAACCACCAGGAGGATCCGATGTCCGCCTCCACGATCAGCCGCCGACAGTCCGCGTTCCGCGCGGATTTTCGCGCCCGCATCGCCCGTGCCTATTCCGGCTGGGCGCATGTCGCCTTGATCTTCGCCATCGGCGCCGGCGCGATCTTCGTCGCCGCCCGCCAGATCGCGCACCCCGCAGAGTACGAATTCCTGGTGATCCCGGCCGCCTTCGCACTGTCGAACGTGTTCGAATGGTGGATCCACCGCTTCATCATGCACCGCCCGGTGCGCGGTTTCATGGGCATCTACAAGCGCCACACCCTGGCACACCACCAGTTCTTCACCGACATCGCGCCGAGCTTCGACTCGAGCCGCGATTTCCGCATCGTCTTCTTCCCGCCGTACGCCCTGGTCGCGTTCATCGCCCTGTCGCTCCCGCCGGCGGCGGCTCTGATGGCGCTCGGGCTGCCCAATGCCGGCTGGCTGCTGCTGATCACCAACGTGGCGCTCTATCTGAACTACGAGCTGTTCCACTATTGCTGCCACGTGAAGGACGACCGGATCGTGCGGCAGATCCCGCTCGTGAACTCGATCCGCCGGCACCACATTGCGCACCACAATCCGGCGCTGATGATGGAGCGGAACTTCAACCTGACCTACCCGGTGGCGGACTGGTTCTTCGGCACGTCCGATCTCGCCTGCGGCCTGCTGCGGCACGTGTTCAACGGAACCGACACGCGGTTCGTGCGCACCGACCTCAAGCGCGTGCGGGCAGGCGCGGACGATCCGGCAATCGGCCACGCACGGACAGCGGCAGCCGAGTAGCAGCGATGACCACCCCGTTTCCGCCCGGACGTATCAAGCGCAGCCGCGCCAGCCTGATCGGCGGCCTGGCCACCGGAGCCTGTGTGCTGGCCCTGTGGATCGCCGCCGCCTGGGAACTGGGGCTTGGCGGCCCCGCCGCTGCGGCGAGCGGGCTCGTCGCAGCGGCGGCAGTCACGATCTGGGTGCGGCTGGCGGACCTGTAGGTCCGATTGGCGGAGAGTTCGACCTTTTGGGGGCACTGCCCGCCTGGCCTTCGCCCCCAAGAATTGAAGCCCCCCTCCCGGGGGATTCAGGCCTTCAGCAGCGGGCAGCCGGTCTCCGCCAGCGGCTGGAACGCGTCCTTGCCCGGTGTGGTCGCGAGGTGCTTGTAGTAGTCCCATTTCGCCTGGCCCGGCACCGGCGGTTTTACTTCCCACAGATACATGTTGTTCAGCACGCGTCCGTTCGGCTCGATGCTCACGTTGGTGTTGTAGAAATCGTTCACCTTCATTTCGCGCATTTTTGCCGCCACGGCCGGCCCGTCGAGGCTGCCGGTTGCCTTCACCGCCTTCAGCCAGTGCAGCACGCCGGTATACAGCGCGGCGTGCTGCTGCACCGGCGGCTGGTTGATCTTCGCCTCGAACCGTTTCGTCCAGGCCCGCGTCTTGGGCGACAGGTCCCAGTAGAACGAGTTGGTAAGCACCAGCCCCTCGCAGTTCTTCTGCCCGACCGCGATCACGTCAACCAGCGCCATCAGCAGGGTGGCGAGCCGCTGGCCGCCCTTGGTGATGCCGAATTCCGCGGCCTGCTTCAGGCAGTTCTGCAAATCGGTGCCGGCGTTGGCGAGCCCGATCACCTGCGCGCCGGAGGCTTTGGCGCGGATCAGGTAGGAGGAGAAATCCGCCGTCCCGAGCGGGGCGCGCACGTCGCCCAGCACCTTGCCGCCGGCCGCCTTGATGAATTTCTCGGTATTGTCGCGCAGCGAATAGCCGAACTCGTAGTCGGCGGTGATGAAGAACCAGGTCTTGCCGCCCTGCTCGGTCAGGGTGCCGCCGACGTTCTTGGCCAGCGCATAGGTATCGTATCCGAAGTGGAAGCTGACGGGCGAGCAGAGCTTGTCGGTGAAATCGGTCGCCGCCGGCCCGGTGACCAGGTAGATCACCTTTTTCTCGGTCGACACCTGCTGAATCCCGAGACCCGAGGACGTTGCCGCCCCGTCGCCCAGCAGGTTCACCCCGTCGGAATCGATCCACTGCCGGGCGATGGCGCTGGAGACGTTGGGCTTGTTCTGGCAGTCCGCCTGCAGGATCTCGATCGGCCGGCCCAGCACGGAGCTGCCGAAATCCTCGATCGCCAGTTGGGTGACGATTTTCGAGCCCGGGCCGCCGACTCCGCGGTAGGGCCCGTTCATATCGGACAGCAGGCCGATCTTGACGGGTTTGGAGGTGCTTTGCGCGCGCACGATGGCCGGTCGAGCCAACGGCGCCGCCGCCAGCGCGCCAAGCGCGGCGCGACGGGTGATCGGGTTCATGAACGGGTGCCTCCCTCGGGGCGTGTTGTTACAGGGCCAGTGTGCCCAATTCCGCGCCCGGAGAAAAGCGGCACGGGGCCGGTGCGGGTGTTCCCCGCCCCGGCCCCGCAGCGGTCAGGGCTGCATGTAGCCTTGCACCTCGTTGTCGGCCCAGGCCACCACGTCCTTGATCGAACTGCCGCCCTTGAGCTTGGCGAGCATCGTCGGCAGCACGGCGCCGTTGTAGATCTGCACCGCGATGTCGGCCGGGGCCGGCGCCGCCGCAAGGCTCGGGATGGCGTCGTGCCAGGGGCGGATCGGATAGTTGTAGACCGTTCCCTTCGGCGGCTCCACCGTCTCCCAGATCTTGAAGTCCATCATGCTGTTCTGGGGCGGAATGTCGTAGCCGACGGTGTAGGGCTCGCGCTGCTCCACCGAGGAGCGTTGCATCAGGAACGTCATCAGTTCCTTCGCCGCGCTCTGCGCCTTGCTGAAATGCCACACGCCCCAGTAGTAGCCCAGGAACGGGACGAAGCGTCCCTTCGGACCGGCCGGGCTCGGGAAGGTCCAGCAGTCGGCCGCCACTTTCGGCGCATCGCGCTTGGCCACCGCCCAGGCGGACGGCGGATTGAAGATCAGCGCGCCCTGCCCGGAAATCAACGACCGGTTGTTCGAGGCGTCGTCATAGCTCACGGTATCGGGCGGCAGGAACATCACCAGCTTCTGCGCGTATTCCAGCACCGTGTTGACGGCTTCGGATTTCACTTGCGACTTGCCGCTGGCATCCACGAGATCCGCGCCATAGGCGTGGAACAGCGCGCCGACCCAGTCGATGCTGTCGGTCGTCTGCCCGAGGCCGAGGCCGAACGCATGCTTGTCCTTGAACGCCGCCTCGGCCGCCTTGAGGAACAGGCCGTCGTAGGTCCAGTCTGCGCCCTCGTTCGCCATCTTGTGCGCCGGGTACATCTGCGTGATGTCGACGCCGGTATATTGCTTCAGCAGGCTGATGCGGGCGCAGGATGGCTTGGTCTGGGTGCCCCAGGACGTCGGCAGCGACATCCAGTGTCCGTCGATCTTCGCCAGATATTCGGACACCGCGTTGAACGGACCGCCCGTGGAGGTCAGTTCCTTCACCACGTCGTCCATCGGCGTGAGCTTGGCGTGGTAGTTGTGGGTGTCCCAGGTGAAGAACGACATCAGATCGTGGCCGGCGCCCGCCTGCGCCTCGGCCGCCGCGGTCACCTGCAGCTTGTTGCCGTTGCTGGTGATGAAATCGATCTCGATATCGACGTTGTTCTTCTTGCCCCAGTCATCGACCTGCTTCTTCAGGATCACGTCGGCGCCCGGAACCCAATGGTCCCAGAAGCCGACCTTCAGCCTGCCGGCGGCGTGGCCGCTGCGGATATGCACGAGAGGCAGCGCGGTGGCGGCGGCACCGAGCTTGAGCGCGCCGCGTCTGGTCATTCGCCAGGATGTCGTCATCGGGTATTGACCTTCTCTGTTTCTTTGGACGGCCGGAGCGTTGCTCCGGATGCCGCCGACCGGGACGTTCTCGGCCGGGGGGCGGCACAACATTGCCCCCTCGTGCGGGTTTGGTCCAGCCGGGACGTGCCGCGAACGGAGGGATTAGCGGGACGCGGTTAACACGGCTCTAAGGTTGCCACGCCCCCGCGTTCCGGCCACTTTGCGGCGTCTGTGCGCCGCCGGGGAAGGAAACGCCTGCCATGCCGTCGCTTTCGGGAAAGACCGCCCTGCTCGAACTGCTGAAGCAGGAGGGCGTGCGGGTCATGTTCGGCAACCCCGGCACCACCGAATTGCCGCTGATGGACGCCCTCGCGGTCGAGCAGGACCTGCGCTACGTGCTGGCGTTGCAGGAAGCCCCGGCGATGGCGATGGCGGACGGCTACGCGCTCGCTTCCGGCGGGCTCGCGGTGGTGAACCTGCACGTGGCGCCCGGGCTCGGCAACGCCATGGGCATGCTGTACGATGCGCAGAAGGCCGGCAGCCCGGTGCTGGTCACCGCCGGCCAGCATGAACAAACTTTCAACTTCACCGAACCCCTGCTGTGGGCCGACCTGCCGCGCATCGCCGCCCCGTTCGTGAAATGGTCGCACGAGGTGCGCCGGCTGGAGGATCTGCCGCGCGCCATCCACCGCGCCGCCAAGACCGCGCTCGCGCCGCCCATGGGGCCGGTGTTCCTGTCGCTGCCGGGTGACGTGCTGACCGCCTCGGCCGAGCTCGACCTCGGCGCGCCGTCCCGCGTCGCCGCCGGGCTGCGCGGCGACGCGGCGGCGATCGCACAGGCGGCCGTACTGATCGCGCGGGCGGAACGGCCGGTCATCATGGCGGGCGACGCGGTGCCGGCGGCCGGCGCGCTCGCCGAGCTGGTCGCGTTGGCGGAAGCGATCGGCGCCCCGGTGTGGGACGAGGGGATGGCGAGCCGGGCCATGTTCCCGTCCTCGCATCCGCTCTACCGCGGGTCCTTCGCGCGCCTGCCGGCGACCATCCGCGGCATCCTGGCCGAGCACGACCTCCTGGTCTCGATCGGCGCCGACCTGTTCACCTTGTCGCTGCCCGGCGCGGTCGATGCGATGCCGGAGGGGATGCCGATCGTGCATCTGGATACCGACCCGTGGGAGTTGGGCAAGAACTACGCCGAAGCCGCCTCGATCCTCGGCTGCCCCAAGGCGACCCTGCCGGAACTGACCGTCGCCGTCGCCGCCGCCTACGGCGGGTCGGGCGCCGCACGGGCGCAGGCGCGGCGCACGGCGGCCGAGGCGGAGGGGCGCGGGAGCCTGGCCCGTCTGCGCGCGAGCGCCGAGGCCGCCGCCGGACGCAGCCCGATCGCAGCCCTCGCGCTGATGGGCGCGGTAGCCTCGGTGCTGCCGGCGAATGCGGTGGTGATCGACGAGACCGTTTCCTCCGGCGCCGGGCTGCGCCGGCTGCTCGCCAGCGACGACGCGCAGAGCTTCTTCGGCCTGCGCGGCGGCGGCATCGGCTGGGGCCTGCCGGCGGCCATCGGCGCCAAGCTCGCGCTGCCGGACCGGCCGGTGGTGGCGCTGATCGGCGACGGCTCGGCGATGTACACCATCCAGGGGCTGTGGACCGCGGCGCACGAGAAACTGTCGATGGTGTTCGTCATCATCAACAACAGTTCGTACCGGATCCTGAAGCAGCGCACCAACGCCATGCAGGGCTTCGCGCACCAGACGGATCGTTACGTGGGCATGGACCTCGACAACCCGGCGGTGGATTTCGTCACCGTCGCGCGCGGCCTGGGCCTCGCGGCACACCGCGCCCGCACGATCGCCGAGGTGAAGGAGCTGCTGGCCGCCGGCCTGGCCGCGGAGGGGCCGACCTTGATCGACGTGGCCGTGGAACGGGGCTGGAAGCCGGTGTAGCCCCCGCCCCGGCCCTCCCCCGCAAGGTTTGACCGTCAAACATGGCAGGAGGGGCAAACATGGCAGGAGGGGCCGAGCGGGTACCCCCATCCCGGCCCTCCCCGCAAAGGGGGGAGGGAGAAGGGTCTTTCCTCATTCGGGCCAGCCACGGGGCAGAAAATTCCCCCGTTCGCCCCCGCCACATCATAGACGTTGCATCTGAGACCGTCGTCTTGCGGGGCCGGCACGGATCGGCCTACAGACCGGCCGCCCCGCCGCCCCTCCGGGCGGTGTGGTGCGCCACCACGGGAATTCCACGATGCCGACCGACCACCTCCCCGCCCCCAGCCGCCGCCAGGTGCTGCTCGGCGCCGCCGCGGCGGGCACCCTCGCCGCGCGCCCCGCATGTGCCGCCACCACCGTGCGCGTGGCCACCATCCCGATCCTGGCGATGGCGCAACTGTTCGTCATCGAGGCGGAGGGCTGGGCGAAACAATCCGGCCTCACCCTCGTCACCACCAGCTTCTCCTCCGGCCCGGCGATGGTGCAGGCGCTCGCCTCCGGCCGGTTCGATGTCGCCTATATCGGTATCGGGCCGGCGATGGTGGCACGCGCGCATGGGGTCGATCTGAAAGTCGTCGCCGCCAACGGAATCGACCAGACGGCGCTGCTCGGCCGCGGCGGGTTCGCCGCCGCCTGGGCGAAGGCGGCGTCCCCGGCAGCGGCCTTCGCCGCGTTCCACAAAACGGCCGGGCGGCCGGTGCGCATCGCCACCCTGCCACGCGGCGCGGTGCCCGATACCGTACTGCACTACTGGCTCGACCGCATCGCCCGTGTCGTGCCGGCGGACGTGCAGGTGCTGGGCTTCGGGGAAAACCGGGTGCAGCAGGCACTGCTGTCCGGCTCCGTCGATGCCGCCTCCACCCTGGAACCGGCCCTGACCCTGGTGGCCGAACGTGATCCCACGGCGCGGGTGCTGCTGCGCGGCGGTGCGATGTTCCCTGGCCAGCCGGGCGCGGTGCTGGCGGTGCCGGCCCGGCTGATCGCGTCCAACCGCGCCGCGGTGCAGGCCCTGGTGGGGCTGCACGTCCGCGCCACCGCCCTGCTCCGCGCCCATCCACACCGCGCGGCGGCCGACCTGGCGGCGACCCTCGGCAAGGGGCTGTTGACGAAGGAAACCTTGTTCAAGGCGGTTACTTCGCCGTCGATGAACCCGATCGCCGATCCGCGCGCCATCATCGCCGCGACCGAAAAGCTGAACGACTACCAGGCGCAGCTCGACCACATGAGCAGGCTCGCCGGCGTGGCAGGGATGTTCGATCCCTCGTTCTTCCTCGCGGCGACGGCCAAGCAGGCGGGATGAGCCGCACCGGACTGCGCCATCCGGCCCTGCTGTCGGCAGCCGGGCTCACCGCCTTCCTCGGCCTGTGGGAGGCGCTGGTCCGCACCGGCCTGCTGCCGCAGGCCTGGGTGCCGGCGCCGAGCGCGGTGCCGGGCGCGTTCCTGCGCGAACTCCAGGACGGCATCTGGTTCGCCGCGGTGGGCGACAGCCTCAGCCATTACGCCACCGGCGTGATCGCCGGCAGCCTGCTCGGCATCGCGGTCGGCACCGCGGTCGCGCTGCTGCCGCGCTTCGATGCCGCGCAGGCCTGGGTGGCGCGGCTGCTGCGCCCGATCCCGCCGCTCGCCTGGATCCCGTTCGCGCTGATCTGGTTCGGCGCCAGCGAGACGGCAGCGGCATTCATCATCGGCATCGGCGTGTTCTGGCTGAATTATTTCGCCACGCAATCGGCAGTGCGTGCGGTCGATCCCGGATTGCTGGAACTGGCCGCCGCATTCGGCCAAGGCGGGTTCTTCCGCTGCTTGCGGAAAGTCGCGCTGCCGGCGGCATCACCCGGAATTCTGTCGGGCGTGCGCGCCGGCCTCGGCCAGGGCTGGATGGCGGTGGTGGCGGCGGAATTGTTCGGCATTCCCGGCATCGGCCAGCGCATGACGGAAGCGGCGGGGGTGCTCGCGACCGACGTGCTGGTGCTCTACATGCTGACGATCGCACTGCTGTACGGGCTGACGGATCTGGTGTTCGAATCGATCACGCAACGGATTCTCGCATGGACGCGGCCGTGACCGGCGAACCCGGGCCGGGCGCACGCCCCGCGCCCGGCACACCCGCGGCGCTCGGCGAGCCTATCGTCGCGCTGCGCGGCCTCGCGTTCGCCCATCCGGGCGATGCGACCGGGCGCAACGTACTTGCCGACCTCGACCTCGACCTGCCGCGCGGCGGCTTCACCGCGATCGTCGGGCCATCGGGGGTCGGGAAATCCACCCTGCTGCGTGTCGTCGCCGGTCTGGTGCAGCCCACCGCCGGGGAGGCCCGGCTGCTCGCGCGCCCGACACCGGACCGGCGGCCGGCGGCGCTCGTGTTCCAGGACGCGCGGCTGATGCCGTGGCGACGGGTGGCGGCGAACGTCGCGTTCGGGCTGGAAGGCCTGCGGCTCGATACGGCCGAGCGGCGCCGGCGCGCGCGCGTGGCGCTCGACCTCGTGGGGCTCGGCACTGAGGCGAACAAGTGGCCGGCGCAACTCTCCGGCGGCCAGCGCCAGCGGGTCGGGCTCGCGCGCGCGCTGGCCGTCGCGCCCGATCTGCTGCTGATGGACGAGCCGTTCAGCGCCCTCGACGCCATCACCCGGCACACGTTGCAGGACGAACTGTTGCGGGTGTGGCGGGAAACCGGCGCCTCGGTGCTGTTCGTCACGCACGATCTGGACGAAGCCGCCTACCTCGCCGACCGGGTGGTGCTACTCGCCGGCAGCCCCGCGCGCGTGGCACACGACATCACGATCGACCTGCCGCGCCCCCGCCCGCGCGCCGGCCTGACCAGCCAGGTGGCGGACCTCCGTCGCGCGTTGGAGGAGAGCTTCATCGGCGGGGCTGGGATCTGAACCGGCCACCAGGGGGAGTCCCGTCGTTATCCAGCCATGGCCGCCACTGGCCCGCCTCGCGGCGGGGGGATCACGGCGTTGGGGCCGGACCTGCGGGGCCGGATTTGACTTCGGTGCCCCCGCACTCATCGCGCCAATTGTGCACCTCGCCCTGCGCGTCTGCCCAGGGGAGAGCCGTGCCGCCCGGTTCGTTCATTCTCGGCCGTTGCCTTGGCGATTTGGAAGCCGTGCGGCGCCATGGTCGGCAAGCAGCCGGGTCCGGGACGGATGGATCGCGCCGATTTAGCGCAGGGGTCGCAGAGGGCCAGAGATCACAGAGAAGGAAGCGATGCGGGCGGATCATTCGGCCGGCTCGGCCCGGGACTACTGGAATCGGTTTATACAGCCTGCCTGTGCCGGGAGCTGGAGCCGGCGAATCCGGCGTATGAGCGACAGGTCTCGCTTGCGGTGTACTACGAGGATGTTCGTCTGGCCTGTGGCTACCGCACGGATATCATCGTTGCGCAGGACGTGATCCTGGAAATCAAGTCGATCGAGCATATTCTGCCGCTGCACGAGGCGCAGGTGCTGACCTATCTCCGTCCGAGCGGTTGCAAACTCGGGCTGCTACGGAATTTCAACACCGTGCTGCTGAAGAATGGGCTGCTGCAGAATGGGCTGCGACGCTTCATTCCATAGGCATCTTGCCTTCTCGGCGATCTCTGGCCCTCTGCGACCTCTGCGTTAAAGCGGAGGGTGGGGGCAACGTGGAGCCTCACGGGGCGATACGATACAAGGGGTCATGACGTCGAAGCCATGCCATCGGCCACGCCGCGTCGTCCGGCCCAAGCGTGTTTGCTGCACGCCTGACCGGTCAGACCCGCGAAATGTCCTTCCTCGCCGCTTGAACCGCGTCAGCCGTCCCATGGACAACGCGCGAGAACGAATGACTCTCGTTTTGCCCTGGCGGCGGTTGCGACACGATGCTGAGAGTCCGGCTACCTCTCCGCCCCCGGCAACACGTCCGCTACCGCGCCCGGCACATGCGCATCGAGCAGCGCGGCCGGCAATTCCATCACCTCCCCGGACTCGGTCCACACCATGAACCCGCGCACCGGCCGCCCAGGAAGCGCTGCGCGCAGCACCGCGCGATAGGCGGCCATCTGGCGCAGGTAGGCCACCGGCGTCCGCGCCGCATCCGCTGGCGGCTGGCGGTTGGTTTTGTAATCGGCGACCAGCACCTCGTTCGCCAGCACCGCCAGCCGATCGACCAGCCCGCCGATCACCATGCCGCCGATCACCCCCGACAGCGGCACCTCGGCGCGGCTATCCGGCCCGAACAGCGGTTGCAGCGTGGGGTGCCGGAGGATCGCGAGCACCTTGTCCGCCAGCTCGGCAGCCGCGGTCTCGCTCAGGCCGGTCCCGACGCGGGCGAGCCAGGCACGCGCGGCGGCGGCGCGCTGTGCGGCCGGCAGGTTCGGCAGGTGCTGCAGCAGCGCGTGCAGCAGGCGCCCGCGCCGCAGCGCCCCCGCCCCGCGCGCCGCCAGCGGGGAGAGCGCGGGGGGCACCGGACCGAAATCGACCCCCTCCGGCCGGCTCGGCGCGAGTGGCTGCGGGCGCGGCGGTTCCGCCGGCGGCGGCGCGGCCGTCCAGCCCGGCGCGGCACCGAGCCACGGGGGCGGCGGCGGCACGGGCGCTGCCATGGCGTCCGTCTCCCCCTGCGGCGGTGCGGCCTGCGCGCTGGCATGGCGCAGCGCCACGCCCGGCCAGGGCGCGAGCGGCGGCCCGAACGGCTCGGCCTGGGCGGGTAGGGCGGCGAAGCCCTTCGCGACCAGGCTGTACCAACACGTCTCCGGCAGGGTCCGCGCCGGCGCCCAGCCGCAGACCAGCAGCCGGTCCTCGGCCCGGGTCAGCGCGACATACAGCAACCGGTTGTGCTCCTCCGTCCGCCGCGCGGACAGCATGGCGCGCAACCGCTCGGCCGCGGCGCAGCGCAGCGCCTTGCGCGGCGCCCAGAGCGGGACCGAGACGCCGGTGCGCGGATCGTCGCCCCAGAGCAAGGTGCCGTCGTCGGGCGGCAGCGCGGTGGTGTCGGGCAGGATCACCAGCGGCGCCTGCAAGCCCTTGGCGCCGTGCACCGTCAGGATGCGCACCGTCGCGCCGGCGGCTTCCTGCTCGCGCTTCACCTCGGCGGCCGAACGGCGCAGCCAGTGCAGGAAACCCTGCAACGCCGGCGGATGGACGCGGCCGTAGTCGAGCGCGGCGGCGAGCAGTTCGTCCACCGGCTCCCCCGCCTCCGCCCCTAGGCGTGCGAACAGAAATGCCCGGCCGCCGAGCGCGCCGAGCGCTTCGGCGAACAGCGCATGCGGGGTGGCGTAATCGACGCGCGCGAGCAACGTCGCGAAGAACCGCCACGCCGCGCCCCACACGGGCCGCTCCCCGGCACGCGCCCGCAGCGCCTCGGCCAGCGACCCCGGCCGGTCGATTGCCAGTTCCATCAGCTCGGGATCGGAAAGCCCCCCGAGCGGGCTGGTCAGGAAGCACGCGAAGGTCAGATCGTCGTCCGGCAGCAGCAGCGCATCGCCCAGCGTCAGCAGGTCGGCGACCGCCGGCTGCTCGGTCAGCACCATGCGATCGAGGCCGGCAGCCGGCACGCCGGCGGATTTCAGCGCCCGCAGCAGAGCACGGGCGAAGGCGTTGCGCCGGCGGACCAGCACCAGCACGTCGCCCGCGCGCAACCGCCGGCCACGGGCCGGAAGCTCCATCGTGCCGATCTGCGCCGCGATCCAGCGCGCCAGGGTCTCGGCCAGGGCCTGGGGCGCGGAGCCCTGCGCCAGGTAGTCCTCCGGCACGGTCCAGGGCGGCGGGTCTTCGGCCTCGGGCGGCGGGGCGAGCGGCCACAGCTCCACCGTACCCGCGTGAGCGGCGCGATCGGCGAAGTGCCGCAAGGTCCCGGGCGGGGCGACGCCGGCGGCGGCGAGCGGATCGGCGAACACCGCATCCACCAGGTCCAGCACCGGGGCGGTGGAGCGGAAGGACACTTCGAGCGGCCGTTCCTCCCACCTGAGCCCCGCCGCGCACACCCGGGCGCCGAGCCGGATCCGGGCGCGATCGAACTCCGCCGCGTCAGCGCCCTGGAAGGAGAAGATGGATTGCTTGCCGTCGCCGACCGCGAACACGCCGCGCGGGGCGGTGTCGGCACCCGGGCCGGGCGGCTCGCGCGCGCCGATGCCGGCGAAGAACTCGCCGGTGATCGCCTCGGCGATGCGCCACTGCGCCGGCGCGGTGTCCTGCACCTCGTCGAGCAGCAGGTGATCCAGCCCGCCGTCCAGCTTGTACAGCACCCAGCCGGCGCCCGGATCGACCAGCAGGCGGGAGGTACGGCCGATCAGGTCGTCGTAATCGAGCCGCCCCGCAGCATCCTTGCGTGCGGCGTAGGCCTGCGCCACCGGGGCGGCCAGGCGGAGCAGCGCGGCGGAGAGCGCGGCCATCCCGAGCGCCCGACGCTGGTCCTGCACCGCGGCGACCCGGTCGGCCTCGGCGCGGCAGGCGGCGAGCAGCTCCGGCGCGGCGGCAGCCAGGTTCTTGTTGACGAAGGCTCCGTCGCCGCGCGGTTCGTCGCCGTCCTTCAGGAATCCGTCCACCCAGACGGCCCAGTTGGCAGCGCGATCCTCGGCGTCGCAGCCGAGCCAGCCCAGCAGGGCGGCGGCTTTCTCCCGGATCTGGGCGACCCCCGGGCAGCGATCCGGCCGAGGGCTTCGCGCAGGGCAGTTTCCTCCGGCCAGGCCACGGCGGCGGCGATCACCGCCGCCTCGTCCGTCGCGGTGACGCCGAGCACCCGGCGCTGCGCCGCTTCCAGCCCTTCTGGGCCGAGCGCCAGCGCCGTCTCCAACCGGTCACGCCGTGCCAGCAAGGCGGCGAGCAGCCCCTGGAACTCGCCGGCACCGACCAGGCCGGCGAGGGTGACCAGCGCGTCGCGCCGCGGGCCGAGATTGGCATCGCGCAGCATGTCTTCCCGCGCTTCGGCCAGGTCGTCGGCGGCGTCGCGGTCGTCGAGCAGTTGGAAATGCGGGCTGATGGCGGCTTCCAGCGGAAACCGGCGCAGCAAGGACTGGCAGAAGGCATGGATGGTGCCGATCCGCATCCCGCCCGGCAGGTCGAGCACGCGGGCGAACAGGGCGCGCGCGGTGCGCCGGGTGGCCTCGGTCGCCGGCACATCGAGCTCGGCGAGCTTCTCCCCCAGCGCCGCATCGTCCAGGATCACCCAGGCGCCGAGGCGGCGTTGCAGGCGCAGCGCCATCTCCGCCGCGGCGGCCTTGGTGAAGGTCAGGCACAGGATGCGCTCGGGCGCCGCGCCGCCGAGCATCAGGCGCAGCAGGCGATCGGTGAGCAGCTTGGTCTTGCCCGAACCGGCCGAGGCGGCGACGAAGGCGGACACGGCGGGATCGGCCGCGGCGCGCTGGTCGGCGTTGGCGCGGGCGCGGGGGGTGAGGGGGGCGTTCACCCCCTCGTCGCCCAAGGATCCACCACCGGCACGGACAGATCCGCGAAATGCCACATAGTCCCGGTCGCGATCGTCGCCCGGCACGCCTCCGCGATCCCCGCGATCATCGTATCGCGCAGCTCCGCCGGGCGCCCGCCCCGCCCCCGCGCCGCCAGCAACTCCGCCGCCCGCTCCGCCGCCGCCGCATCGAACGGCGCCACCCGGCGGTCCAGCAAGGTATCGACCAGCCGCGCGAACCCCGCCGCCAACGCCTCCCGCCGCCGCCCCGCCGGCAGCAGCGCCAGACCGTGGCGGATTTCGAGCACCGTGACCGCCGTCGTCCACACCGACACTCGCGGCTGGCGATCCAGCCAGGCCACCACCACCCCGTCCGGCTCGGTCCGCATCAGCGCCGAGAACACGTCGGTATCCAGCAGGATCATGCCCCGAGATCGGCCGGCCGCACCGGATGGCCGCGCAGTTCGGGAATGTCCCCCTCCAGCCCGCCGCCGGCGAACAGCGCCGCGATCGCCGAGCCCAGCCCGCCGCCCGCCACCGCATCCTCCGGCGCCGCCGCGCGCAGAATGTCGCGCACTTCCGCTTCCAGGCTGCGGCCATGGGCCGCGGCGCGCCGCTGCAACGCCGCCTTCACCCCGTCGTCGAGATTGCGTACCAAAATCTGGGTCATGGCTAGCCTCCTTCAGAGCGCTATCACGATATCATATCCACCCGATCCCCCGCAAATCATTCCCCGTCCCCCTCCCCCGCCGCCGCCCGCTCCGCCACCCGCGCCAGTTGCGCATAGGCGGGGAACCGCGGCGCCCGCCCCGGATGCGGCTGCGACAGGTAGGCCCGCGCCGGGTTGTCGAACGCGTCGATCAGCGCCCCGAGCGCGCCTGCCGCCTCCGCCACCGCCGTGGCGATCGCTGCCGGATCGCCGTTGAACAGGCTGATCGCCTTCCCCGGCTCGTAGCCGCCGCTCACATGCCAGTAGGCAAGCTCCGCCACCGTCCCGATCCGCTCCGGCCCGAACCCACCCGCTTCCGCCATCGCTGCTTCCAGCAGCAATTGCGGCGCGAGGCCGGCGGCCACCTCGCCCGGCGAGGGCGGCCGACCGGTCTTGTAGTCCAGGATCGCCAGCCGCCCGTCCGCCCAGCGCTCGATCCGATCCGCCCGTCCGCGCAGCTCGAACCGTCCACCCGGGCGGGCTAGGTCCCATTTCCCCGCCACCTCGGGCCACAGCGCGGCCACCGGGGCGGCCGAGCGGCGATCGCGCTCGATCTCCGCCACCCAGTCGGCGATGCGTTCCAGCCGCGGCGCCCACCAGTTCGCGAGTGCGGGACGCAATCCCGCCCGGTGCAGCGCCGCCAGCAGGTGATGCCGCAGCCGTGCCGCCGCGCCCGGCGGCCAGCGCGCGCCCGCCTCGGCCAGGAACGCGTGCAGGCCGCGATGCACCAGGGTGCCGTAATCCGCCGCGTCGGTCTCCTGCTCCACCGGATCGAGCGGGACCAGCCGCAGCACGTGGCACGCATAGATCGCGTAGGGATCGCGCAGCCAGGTCTCGATCTCCGTCACGCTCAGCCGACGCGGCCGGCGCGCGACCGGCGGGCGCGGCACTGGCGGCGCGGCGGCGCGCGGCGGGCCGGCGGGCTGATCGAGCGCGCGCGCCCAGCCGAGCGCCGGGTGCACGGCCAGCGCCGCGCCGCGTCCGTTGAGGAAAGCCTCGATCCGCGCCAGCCAGCGTGCCGGCACCGCGGGCGCGCCGTCGCGGCGGCGCGGGCAGGACAGCACCACCTCCGGCGCGGCGCAGGCGGCGGCGACGAAATCATGCGCCGCCTGGCCGACCGCTTCCTCCGGCGACGGCAGGCCGATCGTCGCCCGCATCGGCCGCGACAGCCAGGGGCCGGGATCGACCGCGGGCGGCCACACGCCTTCCACCAGGCCGCCGAGGACCATGGTGTCCGCCTGCTGCAGCCGGGCTTCCAGCAGGCCCCAGATGAAGACGCGCGGATGCTCCACGCCCTCGCGCCCGCGCAAGCCACGGCGGGAGCGTACGACCGGGCCTTCCAGCATCGCGTCGAGCAGGGCGGGGAACACCGCGCGTCGCTGGTCGGGCAGCAGGGGCAGGGCGTCGCGCAGCGCGCTCAGGTGCTCGGCCAGCGCCGCGCCTTCCTCGCCGGCCCAGAGCCGGGCGGGACCGTCGGTGTCGTCGGTCGCGGCCAGGCGTTCGGCGGCGTCGATCAGCCCGTCCAGCGCCTCGGCCGGCGCCGCGGCGACGCCGGCTTCCATGCGGAGCGCGGGGGCGAGACAGGCTTCCACGCGGGCGAGGAAAGCCTCGTGGGGGGCGCGCGCATCCGGGGCCAGACCGGCGATTCCAGTGCGCAGGCCGGTCAGGCCCGGCGGCGGGCGCGGGCCGCGCAGGATCGCGATCTCCAGCGCCCGCGCGGCAGCACGGCAAGCCGCCGGCGCCAGCCCCGCCGCGGCGAGCGGGTGCTTGAGCAGCGCCAGCAGCGGCACCGGCGCGAGGTCGTCGGCCACTGCGCGCACCAGCAGGCGGAGCAGCACGGCGGGCGGGGTTTCGGCCAGTTTCTCGCCGGCGCTGTCGTCGGCGATCACGCCGTAGCGCAGCAGCTCCGCCGCCACCCTTGCGGCCAGCGCCCGATCCGGCGTGACCAGCGCCGCGCGCGCGCCGGGCCGTTCCAGCGCGCCGCGCAGGATCAGCGCGATCGCCGCGGCTTCCTCGCGCGGATCGTCGGGATCGAGGCGGAACAGGCCGGACAGGGCGTCGTCCGCGTCCGCCGTCCGGTCCTGCCAGTCATGCAGTGCCGTCCCCGGCAGCAGCGCCCGCCGCAGCAGGGCGACCCGACCCGCCGGCACGCCGGCGCCCGCCCATCCACTGGCATCCGACCCACTGGCACCCGACCCATTGGCACCCGACCCAACAGCGTGCGGCGCATCGCCGCCGCCCGACAGCGGCCAGATCCGCACATCCGCCCGGGTCGCGCCCAGCCGGTCCAGCAGCATCCGCAGCCCCGCCTGCGGATGCTGCGGGTCCAGCGCCGCCCAGGCCGCCTCATCCAGCGCGAGGTCCAGCCCGGGCAGCACCACCGCTCCCCCCGGCAGCCGCGCCACGACCCGCGTCAGGCGCCCCACCGCCGGGATGCCGCCAGTGCTGCCGAGCAGCCAGACCGGGTCTTCCGGCGCCTGCCGCTCCCACGCGTGCGCCTGGGCATCGAGCAGGGCCACCGCGCGCGCCGTCGGGTTTGCCAGCCCCTGCTCCTCCAGCCAGCGCGGCCAGGTGGCGGTCACGATGCGCAGGAACTCCACCGTCACCGCCCAATGCGCCGCGAACGCCGGATCGGCAGCCCCCGGCAGACGGGCGCCGAGGTCGATCTCCGCCCGCTCGGCCTCGTCCATCAGCGCGGCCAGCTCTGCCGCCAGCGCCCAGGCCCGATCGGCGGTCTCGGGCGCGCCATAGGCCCCACCCATTCCGAGGATCAGCCGCGCCAGCGCCGCCAGCCGCAGGGAGGGATCGACCGAAGGCGGCAGATCGAGCGCGCCGGAAAGTTCCAGCGGCGCCTCGTCCAGCGCCCCGATCGCGGTGATGCGCGGCAACACGAGGGCGCGCCCGCCGGACACGCGCAGGAACGCCTCCGCCAGCGCCCGCGCCGCCCGCCGTGTCGGCAGCAGGATCAGCCCGCGCGCGCGCGCCAGCGGGTCGTCCGTCCCGGCGCGGGCGAGCCAAGCGCCGGCGATCGCGTCCAGGAACGGGGCGTCCGGCGGCAGGGTGAACAGGTTCATCGCGTCTCGCCGGTGCGGCTCTCGTGCAGCACCGCCTCCGCCTCCGCGAGGTCCGGCGGGGTCGAAAGGTGGAACCACAACCCGTCGTGGACGATCGCGCGCAGGCGCCCGGCGGCCAGCGCGCGGTCCCAGGCGAGGTTCATGCTGAACTTCCCCTCCGGCATCCCGGCCAGCAGGGCGGGCGCGATCAATTGCACGCCGGCATAGATATACGGCGCCACCTCCCGCTCCCGCCGGCGCCGCAGTCCGCCCCAGGGATCGAGGACGAAATCCCCGAGGCCCACGTCGGCCTGCACCTGGCAGGTGCGGTGCACGAGCAGCACGCCGTCCAGGGCCGCCGGATCGAACGCGTCGGCGAGCCGCGCCAAGGCCGGCCGCGGCCCGTCCAGCCAGAACGCATCGCCGTTCACGACGAAGAACGGATCGTCCCCGAGCCGCTCAAGTACCGCACGCACACCGCCCCCGGTGTCGAGCAGCTCCGCTTCCCGCACCACCTCCACAAGCGGATCCCGCCGCTCCGCCAGGGCGGCCACCACACGATCGGCCTGCCAGAAGGCGTTCACCACGGCGAATTCGACGCCCACCGCCGCCAGCCGGTCCAACGCATGGTCCAGCAACGACCGTCCCCCCAGCGGCAGCAACGGCTTCGCCGTCGCCTCGGTGAGCGGGCGCATCCTGGTCCCGAGCCCGGCCGCGAGTACCATGGCGGTGCGCGGGGATCCGGGAGCGGGCAGGCAAGGCCAGGGGGCGCTGCCCCCTGGACCCCCGCCAGGGGACAGTCGTCCCCTGGACCCCTTTCTGTTGGGTTCCGAGCGGGTGGGGGGTGTCGCGGCTGGGCGGGTGGCAGCGGGGGGTGTGCGGACGGGAGGGTCGGGGCGCTTTCGCGCCCCGACCCTCCCGTCCGCACACCCCCCGCTGCCACCCGCCCAGCCGCGACACCCCCCACCCGCTCGGAACCAATGGATGCGTTCCAAGGGCGCTGCCCTTGGCGGGGGTCCAGGGGGCAGCGCCCCCTGGCCTTGCTTGCCTTCCCCTGGATTTCCGCGCATCGCCGCCGGCACCCACCGGTCGAGCGCAGCCGCCAGCGGTGCCGCGGCCGGGTGGCGCAAAGCGGTCGCGAGCAGGCGCCAGGTGTGCGGCCCGTGCGCCAGGTAGTGGGGACGCCGATCGCGGTGGGCGAGGCGGACCCATTGGGTCGCCACGCGCAGGTGGCGCTGTGCGGCGCAGGCGGCGAAGGCGGTGCGAAAGGCGGCCGGATCGAGTTCCGGGCGGGCGGCGAGCAGGCGGGCGATGGCGTGCTCCGTCAGGCCGGGGGGAAGATCGCGGCGCGCATCCTGGACCAGGGAGACGAGGTCATAGGCGGGATGGCCCAGGGCCGCGCCCTGGAAGTCGAGGATTCCGACGCGGCGCGGGCCGGCCCGCTCGGCCAACCAGAGCAGGTTGCCGGCGAAGAAGTCGCGATGAACGAAGGTCTTCGGCGCGTCTTCGACGGGCGCCAGGGTGGCGGCCAGCGCGTCCGCGATGTCGGCACGGGCGGCTTCGGGCGACGGCGCGCCGAAGGCTGCGGGCCACCACCAGGCGAACAGCGGGTCCAGCGTGGCGGCCGTCATCGCGCCTGCGCCCCAGAGGGGCAGGTCTGCCGGCACGGCCGCGCGTTGCAGCACGGCAAGCACGTCGATCGCGGCGTCGAACAACGCGAGCACGGCGGGCGGCAGCCGGGCGCCGTCCGGAATGCCGTCGAGCCGGGCGGCGAACAGGCTGTCGCCCAAGTCCTCCTCCAGCACCAGGCCGGCGGCGGGATCGGCGGCAAGGATCTCCGGCGCCGACAGGCCGAGGCCGGCGAGATGCGCGGCGATGTGCAGGAACGGGCGCACGTCCTCCGGCGGCGGCGCGTCCATCAGCACCGCGGGGCGCGGGCCGTCGACGAGACGAAGATAGCGGCGGAAACTCGCGTCCTGCGCCAGCGGGAGCGTGCGCGCGGCGGCGAAACCGTGCCGGGCGAGGAAGTCGGCGATCGTCGCGTCCCGGTTCATGCCAGCGCCCCGAGGCGGTCCGGCCAGCCGGACAGAACCGCGGTCCGCGGGGTGTCCCCGGCGGGGGTCGGCGTGCCGGCGGAAGTAAGGACAATGGTCAGCGCGTCCGCCGGGCGCAAGGGCCCGAGCCGGTCCGGCCATTCGACCAGCACGATGTCGGCCCGCGCGTCGTCCCAGCCCAGTTCGGGCAGCGCGGCAGGGCCGCCGAGCCGCCAGAGGTCGAAATGATGCACCATGCCGAGGCCGGTATCGTAGCTCTGCACCAGGGTGAAGCTGGGGCTCGGCACCTCCAGCGCCGGGCTGGCGGTGGCGGCGCGGAGAAACCCGCGCGCGAACGCGGTCTTGCCGGCACCGAGCGGCCCTTCCAGCAGAATCGCATCGCCCGGGTGGGCGAGGCGGGCGACGGCCGCCGCCAGCGCCTCGGTGGCGGCCAGGGTGGGGAGGGCGCGGGAGACGGTGTCGGACATGCGGGGCCAGTGTGCCGGAGGAGCCGAGTTGGGAACAACCGCCCCGAGGAACAACCCGGGCAATCGCATGCACGCCCCCCTGCCCTGCACCTCGCCCGCTCTCGCGGGAGAGACGCCCCGCATCGGTGTTGTTGGACGGTCGGGTGGTCGGGGCACGCTCCCCGGGGAACGACCCAAGGCAGTCGCCTGAACGGCCTACATCTCCGGCCGCCGCCCGCGCGTCCCCGCCGCCTGCTCGAACTGGTGCCCGACCCGCAGGACCGTCGCGTCCGCCCAGGCCGGCCCCATGAACTCGATCCCGAGCGGCAGCCCGCCGGCGCTGAACCCGCCGCACACGACCAACGACGGCACCGCCGCCACGTTCGCGACCGTGGTCGCCATCGGGCGGGCAAAGCCGTCATCCGGCCGCTGCTCGGCCAGCAGCGGCGCCGGCCCGGCGACCGGAGCGGACACCAGCACGTCGAAATGCCTGAACAGCCCGGCCATGGCGGCGATCAGGTCGGTCCGGTAGCGCTGCGCCGCCAGGTAATCCGCGGCACTGATCAGCGCACCGCCCAGCACGCGCACCCGGAACGCGCGCGAATAGTCGGCGAGCCGGGTCTTCAGCCGCCCCTCGTGCAGCGCATAGACCTCGGCCGAGATGATCACCCGCCCGACGGCGTTGAATTCGGCGAGCGGCGGCGGCTCCGCCTCCTCCACCCGGCAGCCGAGGTCGCGCAGCAGACGCAGCGCGTCGGCCATCATGTGCAGGGTTTCCGGCGCGGCCGGCGCGTCGCGCTCGAAGAAGCGGCGCAGCACCCCGACCCGCAGGCCCTTGATCGGCTCGCGCAGCCCCTGGGCGTAGGACACGCGCGGCCCGGGGACCGAGGCCGGGTCGGCCGGATCGTGCCCGGCAAGGGTGTCCAGCAGGATCGCGCAGTCCTCCGCCGTCCAGGCCATCGGCCCGGCGGTATCGAGGCTCGGCGCCAGCGGGATCACGCCGCGGCGCGACACCAGGCCCGCGGTCGGCTTCAGCCCGGCGATGCCGCAATAGGCCGCCGGCAGCCGGATCGACCCCCCGGTGTCCGATCCCAGGGCGCCCAGCGCCAGCCCGGCCGCCACCGCGGCGCCGGAGCCGGAGCTCGATCCGCCGGTGAAGCGGCGCGTATCCCACGGATTGCGCGCCGGCGGCCAAGGCAGGTCGAAGGCCGGCCCGCCGATGGCGAATTCATGCGTGGCGAGCTTGCCCAGCATCACCGCGCCCGCCGCGCGCAGCCGGTGCACCGTCTCGGCGTCCCGTGCCGGCACGTTGTCGGCGAGCAGCTTCGACTGCGCGGTCGTGCGGATGCCCGCCGTCTCGTAGATGTCCTTGAACGCCAGCGGGATGCCGAGCAGCTTGTGGCGGACACCACTCGCCAGGGCGCGCTCGGCGGCCCTGGCCGCGGCAAGCGCCGGACGCTCGGT
Source organism: uncultured Pseudomonadota bacterium (assembly GCA_963832525.1). Lineage (GTDB taxonomy): Bacteria > Pseudomonadota > Alphaproteobacteria > Acetobacterales > Acetobacteraceae > JAJZVS01. Next base: position 717,954 of record CAWHUC010000004.1, on the reverse strand, counting down.
CACGGTGATGAAGGCGTTCAGGGCGGGATCGATCGCGGCGATGCGGGCCAGCATGGCGCGGGTAAGCTCGACCGGGCCGAGCTTGCGTGCGGCGATCAGCCCGGCGGCCTCGGCGATGGTGAGAAAGGGCGACGTCGTCCCCGTCATCGCCTCGGCCGGGCGGGTTTTCGGGGCGGTCGGGGCCGGGATGCGGGCGACGCGGTCGGTCGGCCGCGGGCGGCCAGTCCAAGGGCCGTTTTGGGCGCCGACGGTTTGTTGGCTGCGGATTTGTCGCGCAGTGGTTTGCGGGACGGTGCCTTCGGCCGAATCGATTTGGCGGTCGGTGCTTTAGCCGGGACCGGTTTGGCCGCGGGAGGGGCGGCGCGCGCCGGTCGGGTGCGTACGGGCCTGGCCGCCGGAGGCGCGGCACGGCCGGATGGCGCCCGCTTCGGTGCGCCGGAGGGCTCGACGGGGGCCGGCAGGCGGAAGGTGAAGGCCTGGTCGTCCAGCATCGGCCGTTCCCGCGGCAACAACGCGATCAGCCCGGCCAACTGCCGCCAGACCAGCACAAGGTCCGCCATCTGGCCCGGATTGAGCGCGAGCCCGGCGCGCGCCATCAGCACCTGCATTTCGGCCGGACTGAGAGAGGCGGAAGCGTTGGCCGGGGCCACGGACATGCGGGGAATGCCTTTGCCGAACGACAGGCAAACCCTATCGGCCCATCCCCGGCGGGGCAAGCAGCCTGATTGCGCGGCCGGATGGTTCGGAGGACGACCCGGGCCTCGCCACCCCGGATCCGGTTACCCTCCCGAGCGGCGGCCATCCCCGCGCCACCTGCCCGGGCAGCGGAGGGGGTACAGTACCCCGCACCACGGACGACCGAACCGGGACGCTACCCCGCCCGCTCCAGCAAAGAGCGGCGCGCAGCCAGGAATTCCTCCACCGCCGCCGCCAGAAGATCGCATTCCGGATCGCCGATCGGCAGGCTCAACGCCATCATCCCGCGCCGCGCCAGCCAGATGCCCTGCGCCAGCAGATCGAAAAACAGCAGCTCCTTCAGCTTCGCATCGTCCCGCGCCGCGTCGGCCGGCGTGCGGACCGGGCCGCGCTGGGTGTGCACCGCCAGCATGGAGCCGATCCCGGTGAACTGCACCGGCGCATCCGCGGCGCGGCACAGCGCGTTCAGCCGCGTCCGCAGCGCCTCGCCGCGCGCGTTCAGCGCCGCCGCGGCGGCCGGCGTATAGACCTCGGTCAGCCCGGCGAGCCCGGCCGACATGGTCAACACATTGTTGTTGAACGTGCCGGCGTGCGGGAAGGCATCCGGCCGGCGCGGGTCGAAGCGGTCCATCAATTCCGCCCGGCCGCCGAACGCGCCGAACGACATCCCGCCGCCGATATACTTGCCGAGTGTAGTCAGATCCGGCCGCACGCCATGCACCGCGGCAAGGCCTCCGGGCGCCAGGCGCGAGGTCATGACCTCATCCAGGATCAGCACCGCGCCGATGCGCGTGGCGGCGGCGCGCAAGGCGGCGAGGAACGCAGGCTCGGCCGGCATGCAGCCGCCGCTGCCCAGCATCGGCTCCAGGATGATCGCGGCGAGACCGGCGCCGTGGCGATCGATCAGCGCGAGGGTCGCGTCGATGTCGTTATAGGGCGCCACGACGAAGTCGAACGGCGCGTTGATGGGGCTGCCGCCGCCGGCAAAGGTGAACACCCCGCCGTGGTAGCCGCCGCCGAACGCCATCACCCCGCGCCGGCCGGTGACCGCGCAGGCGGTGACCAGCGCCATCAGGTTCGCTTCGGTGCCGGAATTGGTGAAGCGCACCCGGTCGAGGCCGAAGCGGGCACAGACGGCGGCGGCGAAGCGCCCCTCCGTGGCGTTGGAGGCGCCGAAGCTGATGCCCTGATCCAGCGCGCGGTCGATCCCGGCGCGGATGACCGGATGGGAGTGGCCATAGAGCCCGGCGGTGTATTCGCCGAGGAAGTCCACGTACTCGGCCCCGTCCAGATCCCACAGCCGGCACCCCTGCCCGCGCGCCATCGCCAGCGGGAACGGGTCGTAGTGCAGGACGGTGCGCGTGTTGCCGCCGGGCATCACCGCGGTGGCCTCGGTGAAGCGCGCCCGCGAGCGCAGGTTGCGCGCGACATAGGCTTGGCGGGCTTCGTCGAGCGCGGTGTCGAGGTCGGTGTTGGCGCGGGTGGTCTGGTTCATGACGGCGTCACACGCTGCGGTTGCGTGAAGCGTATCACGCGCGGGCGCCCCGCTCCAACCGGGGCCACGATCGTCGTGCGACGGTCTTCTGACGCTGCCCGGCCTTCGGGCCTGTCCCAACCTGCCGCGCCGGCCTGGACAGGCCGGCAGGCTACTCCGGGCGTGACGACACGACACTCAGCGCAGGCTGCGCCGCAGTCCCCAGCACCACCCGATCGGCCACCTCCACCCCGCTGGTCTCATGCGAGATCAGGTAGCCCACGATGAGCGACAGCCAGATGAACGACGAAACCTGGATCGCATGCCCCACGCCGAGCGAGCCGGCCAGGATCTGCGTGACGATCGGTGCGGCGATCGACACGATACGCCCCAGCCCGGCGCTCCAGCCGAAGCCGGAGGCGCGGATCTCCGTCGGGAACAACTCGTTGACGTAGACGATGCCCAGGGTCCACTCGAACCCGAGCACGAACCCGCCCAGCGTGGCCAGGGCAACGAAAATCGGCAACGGCCATATCGCGGCCCACCACACGAAGGTGACGAGAATGCCGATAATCGCCAGCAGAATCGCCGGGATACGCCGGCCGAAGCGATCGCCGAACACGCCGCCCAGAAACCCGCCCACCAGCCCGCCGGTCTGGAAGATCATCACCACCAGCGCGGCGCCGCGCGCCGCCGCCAGGCCATAGTGCTGCACCACGTAGGCCGGAATGTAGAACGCCATCGCGTAGTAGCCGTAGGTCAGCGAGACGAAGATCAGGAAGCCCACGAACATCCGGTAGCGGTACTGGGGATCGCGCATCGCCGCGAAGATGCTCACGCGCCGCCCCTGGGTGTGGCGCAGCTCCTCCAGCACCTTGTTGAACCGCGGCGATTCCTCCAGCCTGAGGCGCAGCGCCAGGATCGCCAGCGCCGGCACGATCGCGAACACATAGACCGCGCGCCAGCCCCAGATCGGCGTCATCAGCATGAACACGACGACCGAGAACAGGTAGCCGAGCGGATAGAAGATATACATCGTGCCGATGCCGAAGCCGCGGCGTTTCGGGCCCCAGACCTCGGTGACATAGGGGCTGCCGATCGACAGTTCGCCGCCGCCGCCGACACCGGTCAGGAAGCGGAACGCGGCCAGCACGCCGACCCCTTGCGCCAGCGCGGTGAGCGCGGTCACCAGGCCGTAGCCGAAGATCGAGATACCAAGCATCAGGCGGCGACCGAACGCATCGCCGCTGACGCCGAAGCCGATCGTGCCGATGGTATAGCCGATCAGGAAGATCGAACCGACCGTGCCGCCGAGCACTGCGGTGGAGACGTGGAACTCGAGCGCGATCAGCGGCACGCTCAGGGCGTAGATCGTGATCACATAGCCGTCGAAGAACCAGCCGAACGCGGCGGCGAGCGTGATGGTCCAGCGCGTCCGGGCGGTTGCCGCATCCTCCTGCGGCGACATGGGCAGTGCCGGCATGGTTTCCTCCCCCTGGGTTTTGGTTTTCGTTGCGACACTCAGACGTTGTGCGCGGCCGACCGGGCCTGGCCGGTGGGCACGCCGCGACGATACGGATAGGCTGCCGGATCGATCGGCCGGCCGCCGTCGACGTTCAGCCACAGCCGCAGCAGGTGCCGCCGCAGCGCCGGTTCGTCGTGATCGACGAAATTCGTGCGGGCATGCAGGATCACGCTGTTGTTCAGCAGTTGGATGTCGCCGGGCTCGAGTTCCATGCCGAGCTGCAGGTCCTCGCGCAACGCGTGGCCGATGAACGTCTCCAGCGCGGCCCGCTGCGGCGGGCTCAGCGGGATGCCGGTCTTGGGCTCGGCGGAATAGATATACTCGATCACCGCCGGGCGGCAGCTCAGCACGCCTTGATGGAGGCTGTACACCGGGCTGACGAAATAGGGGGGCTGGTCTTCGGTTTCCTCGCCGCGCCGATCGAACAGGAAATTGCCGTACAGCAAACCGAGCAGCAGCGGAGAGGCGCGCAGCATCTCGTTGTGGATCGTGGTGGAGCTGACGATCAGGCTGTGCCCGCCCTCGCGGGCGGCGCGCAGGCACATCAGACCGACGATGTCGACCACGTCGGTATGGAACTCGAGCCGCGCACGGGTCTGGTAGCCGCGGATGTCAGCGCGTCCGCGGTAGTCGGCGTAGCCCTGGTCGCGCACATGGCCGAGCAGATCGCCCTTGGCGTTCTGCGTCACCACGTCACCGATATGGCAACCGATGCCGCGGAACAGCAGCCCGGCATCCTCGGCGCTGTAGCGCTGCACGGGGATGCCACGCAGCAGCACGAAACCACGACCGAACTCCACATCGTGGCGGATCGCGGCGAGAAAGGAACCGACCGTGGGAAGCGGGAACGCCTCCCGCGTGACGGTGGCGGCGGTCTGTCCGGCGCGCCGGGCCGTGGCCACTGCGGCGTCGAGCTCGGCAAGCGCTTCGGCGGACCAGTGGACGATCCATTGCCGGTCCTCGGCATGATCGGCGGCGCGCCAGGCCGTGGCATCGGCGATCCGGGTAGTCTGCACGACAGGCTGTGGGATCGGGGCGTCCATGGGACTGTCTCCAGCGGGCTATGGTGACGGCGTAGAACGGCTGCGACTATCCGCGTCGGTCGGCCCCGGCCTGTTGGGCGGCGCGGTCGCTGCGAGCGAACTCGTCGCGGATCAGCCGCAGCACCTGGTCCTTGATCGCGACGAACTCCGGCGTGGTGACGACATCGATCGCGCGCGGCTTAGGGAACGGAATCTGGATCGTCGCCTTGATCCGCCCCGGGGAGGCGGTCATCACGTACACCCGATCGCCGAGAAAGATCGCTTCCTCGACATCGTGGGTGATGAAGAAGATCGTCGGGTGGATACGGCTCCAGAGCCGCATGACGAGTTCCTGCATCGCCAGCCGGTTCTGGAAGTCGAGCGCGGCGAAGGGCTCGTCCATCAGCAGCACGCGCGGGTGATTGACCAGCGCGCGCGCGATCTGCAGCCGCTGGCGCATGCCGCCGGACAACTCGTAGGGATAGCGGGACGCGAAATGCTCCAGGCCGACCGAGGCGAGCATGGTCCGCGCGTCCTCCTCGTAGCGCGCCGCTGGGACGCCCCGCTTGCGCGGCCCCAGGATGACGTTCTCGCGCGCGGTCAGCCAAGGAAACAGGGACGGGCTCTGGAACACCACGATCCTGTCGGGCCCGGCCTCGCGCACCGCAACGCCGTCCACGCCGATCTCGCCGGTGCTCGGCGTGTCGAAGCCGGCGATGAGGTTGAGCAAGGTGCTCTTGCCGCAGCCGCTGGGCCCGACGATACAGGCGATCTCCTGCTCCTCGATCGCCAGATCGACGCGATCGAGGGCGTGAATCAGGCTGCCGCGGCGACCCGCATAGTGCTTGGACACGCCGTCCACGATGATCCTGCCCATCCGCTCAGCCCTTTGCCTGCCAGTGCAGCACGCGCCGCTCGATCGCGACCACCGTCGCCTCGAACACCAGCCCGATGGCGCCGATGATGGCCACGCCGATCATCACCTCGGCCGTGCGGAAGAATGTTCCCGCGTCCTCGATGATGAACCCGAGGCCGATCTGCGCGGCGATCAGCTCGGCGGCAACCATCACCGCCCAGCTGACTGCGATCGAGGTCTTGATGCCGGTGAAGATCTGCGGCATCGCCGCCGGCAGCATGACGCTGACGAACATCTGCCATTTGCTAAGGCCGAGATTGGTGCCCGCGCGGATCAGCTGCTCCGGCACCGCCCGCATTCCCGCGGCGCTGGCCAGCACCGTGAAGTTGAAGCTGGCCACGAAAATCAGCAGCACCTTCGAGAATTCGCCGATCCCGAACCACAGGATCGCCAGGGGGATGTAGGCGATCGGCGGAATCGGCCGGATGAAGCCGAACACCGGCCACAGTATTGCATTGACAGTGCGGCTGTAGCCCATCCAGAGGCCAAGCGGGATCGCTAGCGTAACCCCGATGAGGAAGCCGGTGAGCGTGCGCAGCACGCTGGCCAGGATATGCTCCCACAGCGGATGGCCCGCATATCCCTGCACCAGCATCGTGCGGAAGGTGCCCAAGATGCTCTGCGGCGACGGCAACACCATCGCCGGGATGTGGAACAGATTGGTGACGAGCGCCCATAGGCCCAGGAGCGTGACGATGGTCGCGGCGCTGATCAGCGTGTACCGCGCGTCACGCAGCCAAGCGGGCCGCGACCGGGTGCGGGTGGTCACCGGGGATTTCACCTCCAAAGGAGCCGGTGCCGCCCGCAAGCCAGTGCCGTCCTCGATCTGCGGATCGAGATCGTTCATTTCCCGGTTCCATGCTCCTTGAGTGCACTGACGATCGGGGAATCGTCGATCACGTCGGAGACATCGATTGGATGCGAGACAATCTTCTCTTGATAGAGGAACGTCGCCAGCTTGCCGAAAATCTGCTGCAGCCCCTTCCCCTGGACCAGCGAGTAGGCATAGTTGGGATCGGCCCATTTATGCACGTCGGGCGGACCGGCTTCCTTATAGATCTGGGCGGACCAGGAATTCTTGATCCCCGTTTCCGATGCGAATATCCGGATCACCGGCTCGGGGTTCGTCTCGACCTCGGCATAGGCCATGACGATCGCCTGCATGAACCGGCGCGCCGCCTCCTGGTGGGTAGCCAACCAATGCCGCCGTACGGCATAGACGGACGCAGCGGTGGGCACCCCGATATCCGCCTCCGTCGCGATGATCTTGCCATTGGCATCGGCGACCATGGTGTGCATCCAGGGTTCCCAGACTTCGGCGGCCTGGATGTTGCCCGAGCGCATGGCCGCGACCTGCTGCGATGGGGCCATGGACAGCAAAGTCACGGAGGTCAACGGAACGTGGTACTCTTGCAGTCCCATGAACAATCCGTAGTGCGCGGTCGATGCGCGGAAATAGCCGATGCGCTTGCCGCGCAAGTCGGCAATCGTGCGGATGCCGGAGCCCGTGCGCGCAACGAAACCCTCGCCCTTCGGTCCGACGGTATCGAGGCCGATCGTGACCCAGGGAATTCCGTTCCCGACTCCGGCCAGGAAGGGCACGAAGCCCGGCGTGGCAACATCGATGCTTTTGCTCTCGGCGGCGGCCATCATCACCGCGCCTGCGGTGAACTTGATGTAGCTGGGTTTGAGCCCCACCTTCTCGAATAGGTGCTGGGTCTTGGCTTCGATCGTGAGCCAGTCGGCATCCGTCTGAAGGCCGATGGTGATCGGAATCGGTGCCGGGGACGCGGCCCGCGCCGCACCACCGCCCAGGACCACCGCCGCCACCGCAAATGCCGCGCACGTCTTGTTCATTCTTGTTCCTCCCCGAAAAGATCGGGGCCGGGACGGGTCCCGGCCCCAGGCACGACCTGTCAGACTGGTCGATCGCCGTTCACCGTCACCCGGTGCATGACCCGACGCTGCCCGTGATAGTCGTTCAGCGCGTAGTGCTGCACCGCGCGATTGTCCCAGAACGCGACCGATCCCGGTTCCCAGCGGAACCGACAGGTAAATTCCGGCTGCGTGCAATGCTGCCACAGGTATTCCAGCAACGGCAGGCTCTCCGCCACCGTCATGTCCTTGAACCGCGTGGTGAACCCCTGGTTGATATACAGGCACTTCCGGTCCGTCTCCGGATGGGTACGGACCACCGGATGTTCCGTTTCCTTCTCCGCCTCGGTGCCGCCGACGATCTTCATCGCCTTCAGGCTTTCCGAGTAGGCCATGGTGGCCCGCCCCTGCGGCCCATAGACGTGGCGCGCCGTGTGGATCGCGGTCATCCCGTCGAGCATCCGCTTCATGCCCGGGGAAAGTCGGTCGTAGGCCAGGTACTGGTTCGCGAACACCGTATCCCCGCCGAAGGCCGGGGCTTCCAAGCAGTAGAGGATCGAGCCCAGCGCCGGCTTTTCGAGGTAGGTTACGTCCGAATGCCACCCACCGCCGAAATTCGCGGTGTCGCCCTCGTTCTTGGCGACGACGATGATCTCCGGATGCCCATCCATCGCCTTCACGTAATCATGCACGTTGAGCGTGCCGAAGCGACGGCCGAGCGCGATATGCTGCTCCGGGGTCATCTTCTGGTCGCGGAAGAAGATCACGCAGTGGTCGAGGAGCGCCTTGTGGATCAGGTCCGACGTGCGGTTGTCGAGATCGCGGCCGAGATCCACGCCTTCGATGACGGCGCCAAGTGCGCCGCTGATCGGCCGGACTGCGAAAGTCTGGGATAGCGACATCGGGAGTTCCTCCTTTGTGACCACCGGACTGGATTGCCCGGCGTGCGGATGAATGGCTGATACAGGGGAGCATCCCCGGCCGATCGGCCTTGACGGCGGCATTGTGGCGACCAGCGTCGGGTCGACGGCGCCCTACTCCGGCTCCAGCGGCGCGTGGAGCTGCGTGCCGGGGCAGATGATCCCGCCGCGATCGCCGACCGTCACACTGCCGTAGCGCTCGGCGTAGGCCGGCGGCAACGGTCGGGCGCCGGGCGCGGCCAGCCACAGGCGCAGCAGGTGGCGCTTCTTCTCGGGCTCCGGCCAATCCTCGAAGGCGGTGCGGTCGTGCAAGGTGGTATGGTTGTGCACGAACTGCATGTCGCCGGGCTGCAGTTCCATGTCGAGCCGCAGCACCGGGTTTTCCGCCAGGCGGTCGAACATCTCCAGGGCTTCCAGGTCCTCCGCCGTCAGCCGCCGCGCCTCCGGGAAGCGCTGCGAGGAGCGCACGTAGTGCGGCGCGTAGATCGCCGACAGAAACCCCGCGTACTCGTTGAACACCGGGATGTTGAACCACGGCAGCTTGCCTTCCGGCACCTCGCCGCGGCGGTCGGTGGCGAAGGGCACGAACAACCGGGCCAACAGGTCCGGACGGCGTTCCGCCATCGTGTTGTAGATGCTCATGGAGCTCGTCAGCGACGACAGCCCGCCCGATTTCGCCGCCTTCAGGCACAGGAGTGCGACGATATCGCAGGAATCGGTGTGGAAGTTCTGCCGTTCGGTGGTCTGGTAGATACGCACCTTCGGGTCCTTCGAGGACAGGCCGAGGTCGCGCACATGGCCGAGCACATGGCCCTTCGCGTTCTGCGAGCGGGCGTTGCCGAAATAGCTGCCGACGCCCCAGTAGGCGCAGGCACTTTCGGCGATCGGTCGGCCCTCCACCGGCAGGCCGCGGATCAGCACGAAGCCGCGCCCGTTCAGCACCTCCTCGCGCAGCCGGTCCAGAACCGGGCCGAGCGTGGGCAGCGGGAAGTCGACGCGGCCGAGGGTGGCGATATCACGCCCGTGCAGGGCCGCGACGGCCGCTTCGATCTCGGCGATTTCCGCAGCCGAAAGCTGGTAGACCCACGCCTCCGGTCGCTGCGCCAGGTCGGCGCCGATCCAGGCGGACGGTCCCTCGACCCGGGACCGGGGCAGGCGAACGTCGATGGTCATGTCCTGCGCTCCCTCGCGTGCGTTCCGTCATTGCGCCGGTTTCGCCGCTGCCGCGGCCTCGCCGGCACCGGCGATCAGACCGGCTTCTCGCCGCGCACCGTGACGCGGAAGCCGGAACGGGTGTGCGGCCAGTAGTCCCACATCGCATGGTGCTGCACGCAGCGATTGTCCCAGAACGCCACCGAGTTGGCGCGCCAGCGGAAGCGACACTGGAACAGCGGGTTTTCCATGTGTTCGTAGAGGTAGCGCAGCACGCCCTCGCTCTCGTCACGCGGGATGCCGAGGATGCGGCGGGTGAAGCCGCGGTTGACATAGAGCGCCCTGCGCCCGGTCACCGGATGGGTGCGCACCACGGGATGTTCCGCGCGCGGATAGCTCGGCCGGTCGGCGACGCCGTAGTTCGCATAGAGGCCGCGATAGACCTGCTCGCCATCGTGCAGCGCGGTGAGCCCGGTGAGGTAGGTCTGCATCCGTTCCGACAGCGCCTCGTACGCCGCATACATGCTGGCGAACAACGTGTCCCCGCCGCGCGGCGGGCAGGTCCTGATGTAGAGGATGCTGCCGAGCGGCGGCAATTCGTCGCAGGATACGTCCGAATGCCAGTTCTCGCCGTTGGCGCGCGGGCTGTCCTTGTCGGCGTGGATGATCATCAGCTCGGGATGGCCCGGCGCGTGCGGCGCCGCGGGATGGAGGTGCAGCGGGCCGAAGCTGCGCCCGAACTCCAGGTGCTGCTCCGGCGTCATCTCCTGGTCGCGGAAGAAGATGACCTGGTTTTCGGCGAGCGCGCGATGGATCTCGTCAAGCTGGCGGTTGGACGGATGGGCAAGATCGACCCCGCCGATCTCGGCGCCGATGATCGGCGTGAGCTTGTCGACGGTGATGGTCTCGAACGGATCGCCGTCCCCGGCCGCCGCCTTGTAGCGCGGACCCTGGTTGCCACGCAGAACGTTCATTGCGTTTCCTCCTTCCCGGCCGCCTGCCGGATCGACCCGAGTTTAGATATCCTTGTCCTATTGTCAACAATCCTCTTGCCAGCGCCGGCACGCCTGCCTAGGCTCGCCGCACCCCGTCCCTCACAACCTCGGACGATCATGGCCGGCATCGCTGCCCTGCGGAAGGAAGACGTCGCACCGGAGCCGTCCCTCGGGGAGGGCGGGCTTGTCGTCTTCCGCTGGTTCGGCGCCAACCCGCCGCCCACGCTGTCGCTGCCCGAGCAGATTGCCGCCCGGCTCGGCGACCGGATCGTGACCGGTGCCATCGCGCCGGGCGCCCGCATCGTCGAGCAGGAGATCGCCGACGCGTTCCGCGCCTCGCGCGGGCCGGTGCGCGAGGCGCTGCGGATCCTGGAACGCGAAGGCCTGGCGCAGATCCATCCCCGCCGCGGCGCGCGCGCCAGCCTGCTGTCACGCCAGGACGTGCGCGACCTGTTCGAGATCCGCGCCCATCTCTACCAGGCGGTGGCGCGCCGGCTGGCCGAACAGCCGGACCCGGCCGTCGTGCGGCTGCTGGAAGGCGGGGTCCGCGACCTGCGCCGGCTCGCCGAGCTGCCGGACGATACCGGCCGCTATGCGGAAACCGTGTTCCGCCTCAGCCTGGGCTGCGCGCGCGCGGCGGGGAATGCGCGGTTGGCCGACATGATCACGTCGCTGGCATTGCAGACCTATCGCTACTCCCGCCTGGCGCTGCGGGCGCGGGCGCGGCGCCGGCAGTCGCTCCTGCTGTGGCAGGAGTCCCTCGATGCCATCCGCCGCGGCGATGTGGCGGCGGCGACGGCGGTGGCCGGGCGGCGCATCATGGATGCGCGCGCCGAAGCGCTGCGCCTGCTGGGACCGGAGCCCGGAGGTACCGATCCGCCGCACCGGTAAGCCGGCGGCCATGACGAAGGGAAGGAAACCGAACGCATGTCCTATGAGACCATCACGGTCCGCAAGCTCACGCCGGTGATCGGCGCCGAAATCGGCGACATCGACCTCTCGCGCCCGCTCGACCGGTGGACCTTCGAGGAGGTCCATCGCGCGCTGATGGAGCATCTGGTCATCTTCTTCCGCGACCAGACCCTGACCCACGAGCAGCACAAGGCACTCGGACGGCAGTTCGGCGAGCTGCACATCCATCCCGCCTCGCCGCCGCCGCCGGGGCACCCCGAGATCCTGATCATCCACGCCGATGCGAACTCCAAGCGCGTGTCCGGCGAGATGTGGCATTCCGACGTCTCCTGCGACACCGAGCCGCCGATGGGCAGTCTGCTCCACCTGCACACGGTGCCGGAGGTCGGCGGCGACACGATGTTCGCCAACATGTACCGCGCGTTCGAAACGCTGTCGGCGCCGCTGCAGGCGATGCTGTGCGGGCTGACCGCCATCCACGACGGCGAGACCGCCTATCGCGAACGCTACGGACGCGGCGATCCGGCCCGGGCCTTCCCGCGCGCCGAGCATCCGGTGGTGCGCACCCATCCGGTGACCGGTCGGCAGGCGCTGTTCGTCAACTGCCATTTCACCAGCCGCATCGTCCAGCTCCGCAAGGACGAAAGCGACGCGCTGCTGGCCTACCTGTTCCGCCATATCGAGACGCCGGAATTCTCCTGCCGTTTCCGCTGGCGCGCGCAGTCGCTGGCATTCTGGGACAACCGCGCGGCCCAGCACCATGCGCTGTGGGACTATTTCCCGCAGACGCGACACGGCTACCGCGTAACGATCAAGGGCGACCGGCCGTTCTACCGGGCATAAGTCCCGTTCGGCCGGAGCGCGAACACAAGGGGGAAGAAACATGTCCACACCCAGCGCCGGGTTCGCGCCGGCACGACCGGACGCCGCCCTGTCCGGCGACGATCTGCTTGGCCGCACGCTCGATCGCATCCCGTTCAGCGTCTATCATCTGCTGCTGGTCGTGATCCTGGGCCTGGTCGGCTTCGTCGAGGGCTATGACACCGCGATCACCGGCGCGCTGCTGGTGTTGGCGCGCGGGCCGCTGCACCTCACCGCGGCGGATACGCCCTGGCTCGTCGTGGTACCCACTGTCGTGGTGGTGGCCGCGGTGTTCACGGGCTCGCTGCTGAACGACCGCTTCAGCCGCAAGGATCTGATGCAGGCCGGCATCATCACCACGACGCTGTTCACCCTGCTGATCCCGCTGGTGCATACCGCCGGACAGTTGATCGCGGTGCGGATCCTCGGCAGTATCGGGGTGGGCTTCGCCATTCCGGCGGCCTATCCGATCGGGGCCGAGTTGCTGCCGGCGCAGCACCGGCGGACCTTCGCGACAATCTACGAGCTGGTGCTGGCCACCGCCTTCGGTACTGCTGCCGTTCTTCGGCTTCCTGCTGGCGGGCAATCCGGACGGGTTCCGCCTGATCGCCCTGCCGGGCGGGCTGGCGCTGTTCGTCGTGCCGGTGCTGGTCCATTTCATCGTGCCGCAGTCGCCGCGCTGGCAGCTCAGCAAAGGGCGGCCCGCCGCGGCCGCCGCGGCCGTCAACTGGATCATCGCGCGCGCCGGCAATGCGATTGCGCCGCTCGATCCCGCCGCGCTGGCTACGCGCGCGGCCCGCGTCGGCACACCGCTGCCGCCCTATGCGGCGCTGTTCCGCCCCGGCCAGCTCCGGTTCACCATGGTCGGCATCCTGTGCGGCGTGAGTTCCACCGTTGCCTACTACATCTTCGCCTTCCTGCTGCCGCGCGCGCTGGTGGCACAGGGGGCGGCGGTCAGCCTCAGCTTCGGCCTGAGCTCGTTGCTGTTCCTGGCCACCTTGCCGGGCAAGGTCCTGGTGGGGTTCCTGATGGAGGCGATCGGCCGGCGCTGGACCATCCTGTTCGCGCTGCTTGGCGCCGTGCCCGGCCTGCTGCTGATGGCGATCGCGCATCTGACCGGAAGCGTGGCCGCGATCGTGTTCAGCATCGGGGCGCTGATCACCGGCATGACCGTCCTGTCCAGCTTCCCGGCGACCCGGATGTATCTGGCCGAGCAGTTCCCGACGTCGCTGCGCGGCCGCGGCCACTTCCTCGGCGAGACGGTGGCGCGGCTGCTCGGCGGCGTCGCGGCGCCGTTCCTGCTGGCGCCCTATATCGGCTCGCCGATCATCTTCTTCGGCTCGGTGCTGCTCGTGGTGGCGATCGGCGCGTTGCCGCCGCTGCTGTACGGCAAGGAGACGGTCGGGCAGTTGGAGGTGGTGGCCCGCGCCGCGGCGCCCGCGGCGGTCCGGAGCTCGTAAGGCAACCCGGCGTCGCCTGTAGCGGCGCGTGTGCGCGGCGGCATCGCCGGCAGCGTCGGTGCGGCCAGGGGGACGTGCCGCAACGATCGACGCCCGACGCCGACGGGTCTGCGAAGGCTCGGGTCCGGGACATCGATGCCTGGGGGACGCCGCCCGGCCGATGGTGGCCGAGGAAGGAGACATCGGAGATAAAGGGGCCGTCCGTACCGCCCGCGGTGGCCGCCGTCCGAACGACGGCGGCGACACGGGTGCCATCTCCGTCCCGGGAATCCTGCCGATGCCGATCGCCTCCGCCGTCGCCCCCCTGCTCACGTGCCGGCCCGTGCCCGGCAGCCCGTGCCGCGGCGCGGCGGCATGAGCGGGCCCGCGCCCGCCGAGCAGGTCGGCGCCTGGCTCGCCGGCACCGCGCCGGCCCGGTTGCCCGCCCCGGTCGTGGCGACGGTGCGGCGTCTGCTGCTCGACGTCGCCGGCCTGACCGTCGCCGCGCGCAACGAGGACTATGTGCAGGCGACCCTCGCCGCCACCGAACCGGGCGCCTGCGCCGCGCTCGGCCATGCCGCCGGGCGCGATCCGTTCAGCGCCGCCCTGGTTAACGGCACCGCCGCGCATGGGGAGGATTTCGACGACACGTTCGAGGGCGGGCCGGTGCATTCCGGTGCCGTCATCGTCCCCGCCGTGCTCGCGGCCTGCGAACGCGAGCGGCTCGGCGGTGACCGGCTGCTGGTCGGGATCGCGACCGGGTCCGAATTGCTGTGCCGGCTGAGCCTGGTGGCCCCCAAGGCGGTGCACCGGGCGGGATTCCACCCGACCGCCGTGCTGGGCGCGCTGGCGGCCTCGGGCGCGGTCGCCGCGGCACTCGGGCTGCCGGCGGCGCAGGGCGTCGCGGCGGTCGGCATTGCCGGCAGCATGGCGTCGGGGATCATCGAGTATCTCGCCGAGGGCACCTGGACCAAGCGCATGCACGCGGGCTGGGCGGCGCAGTCCGGCTTGCGCGCGGCGCTGATGGCGCGGGCGGGCTTCACCGGGCCGCGCACCGTGCTGGAGGGGACGCACGGCTTCTTCCACGCCTTCGCCCCCAGTGTCGCGCCGGATTTCGCCAAGCTGCTGGACAGGCTGGGGGAGACGTGGGTGCTGCCGAGCATCGCCTTCAAGCCATACGCCTGCGGCACCATGACGCAGCCCTATATCGATACCGCCATCGAGCTTGCGCAGCGCGGTGTCGCGGCGGACGATATCGTCGAGATCGTCTGCGAGGTCGGCGAGGGCACCGTGCACCGGCTGTGGGAGACGCTGGCCGACAAGCAGCACCCCGCCACGCCCTACGGCGGCAAGTTCAGCACGCCCTACTGCATGGCGGTCGGATTCCTCGATGGCCGGGCCGGCTTTGCCCAGTTCACGGCGGCGCGGCTCGCCGACCCCGCGGTGCTGCGGCTGGCCGGCAAGATCCGCTACGTGGTCGATCCGGACAACGAATACCCGCGGAACTTCACGGGCCACCTGCGCGCCACCCTGCGCGACGGCCGGGTGATCGAGCTGCGCCAGCCCCACATGCGCGGCGGGGCGCTCGCGCCGCTGCCGGACCCTGAGCTGGAAAGGAAATTCCTCGACAATGCCCTTCATGGCGGCTGGAACCAGACCCGGGCAGAGCGGCTGGCCGCCTGGACCCGAAGCGTGCTGACAGCGCCGGCGCCCGTCGATCTCACGCCGTTCCGGGGGTGACGACGGCATGGCCGGGGGGCTGCCCGACGCGCGTTGAAACAGTGGTTGATCCGACGCGGCCCAGGAGGGACGATCGGGTGAACCGAAGAATTGCCGCAGGCGACGGCTTTACCTCTCCCGCTCTTGCGGGAGAGGTCGGTTCGCGCAGCGAACCGGGTGAGGGAACCGTGCCGCGCGCCCTCACCCGCCGTGCTGCGCACGGCGACCTCTCCCGCAACGCGGGAGAGGTAACATGCCGGGCTTCGCCCGATTGCCCGCAGCCCAGGTCTTTCCAGGCGGCGCCAACAGCGCTATCCTGTTATTCGGCGGCGCGTCGACCCTCCGCCTGATCGCGGCATGTCCTCTGCCCCCGGGCGGCGCAATATGGGTCGGGATGCCACGCCGATCTGCATCCCTGGCTGCATGCGAGCAAATTTGCTCCTGAGACGATTTTGCCGAATAGAAAAGGCCGCGTTTCCGCGGCCCTTTTCGGCTTCAGCCTTACAGAATCAACACGTTCCTTCCTAGAACGGGATTTCGTCGTCCAGATCCCCGCCCTTCGGCGCGTCCCACGACGGCCCGCCGCTGCCGCCGCCGCCACCGCCCGAGGGCCGCGCCGCCGCCGGCGCCCGCTCGCTCCGATAGCCGCCGCCTTCGGCCGCCCCGCCGGCGTCCTCGCCGCGGTTGCTGTCGATCAGCACGAGCTCGCCGCGGAAGCGGCCGATCACCACCTCCGTCGTGTAGCGCTCCTGGCCCGACTGGTCGGTCCACTTGCGGGTCTGCAGCGCGCCTTCCACATAGACCTTGCGGCCTTTGCGCAGATATTTCTCCGCCACGTCGGCGATGCGGTCGTTGAAGATCACCACCCGGTGCCACTCGGTGCGCTCCTTGCGCTCGCCGGAGGCGCGGTCGTTCCAGGTCTCGCTGGTCGCCAGGGTGAAATTGACGATTTTCGTGCCGTCCTGGGTGGTTCGCACCTCCGGGTCCTTGCCCAGGTTGCCGACCAGGATGACCTTGTTGACGCTGCCTGCCATCGCACCAAAATCCTCTGCCAAGGGATCGAGACTACCCGATCCCGCCCGCCCGTGTCTCGCCGGGATCACGGCCGGACGCCCACCGCGCCGACCCGACACCCGTTCCCTCGTCCCTGGTACCGTAATCCCTGTACCGTAGCCCCTGGCACCCTACCCCGACGTCCGTTAACAGCCCTTCCACACGCGATGGATTTTGCCCTATACCCCAGGAACATCCCGGGAACAATCGGATTCGTGCCCCCGGATTCGTGCCTGCCGCACCACGCTGCGCCCTGCCCGGCCCGGCCGGGGCCGGAGAACCAAGGACCGGGCCCCCCAACCGGGCATCCTAAGGACCAAGCCTGCATGACCGGCTCCATCCACGTACGCGGCGCGCGCGAACACAACCTCAAGAACGTCGACGTCGTCATCCCGCGCGACAGCCTGACCGTCATCACCGGTCTGTCCGGCTCCGGCAAATCCTCGCTCGCCTTCGACACCATCTACGCCGAGGGCCAGCGCCGCTACGTCGAAAGCCTGTCCTCCTACGCGCGCCAGTTCCTGGAACTCGCCGGCAAGCCCGACGTGGACAGTATCGAGGGCCTGTCGCCCGCCATCTCCATCGACCAGAAGACCACCAGCCGCAACCCGCGCTCCACCGTCGGCACGGTGACGGAAATCCACGACTACATGCGCCTGCTCTGGGCGCGCGTCGGCGTGCCCTATTCGCCCGCCACCGGCCTGCCGATCGAGGCGCAGACCGTGTCGCAGATGGTCGATCGCGTGCTGGCGATGGCGGAAGGCACCCGCCTGCTGCTGCTCGCCCCGGTGGTGCGCGACCGCAAGGGCGAATACCGCAAGGAGCTGGCGGAGTTGCAGCGCCGCGGCTTCACCCGGGTGAAGGTCGACGGCAAGCTGTACGAAATCGGCGACGTGCCGACCCTGAACCGCAAGATCAAGCACGAGATCGAAGCGGTGGTCGATCGCCTGGTGGTGCGCGAGGGCCTCGGCCAGCGCCTAGCCGACAGTTTCGAAACCGCACTCGCCTTGTCCGACGGCATCGCCTACGCGGAAAACGCCGATACCGCGGACCGCACCGTCTTCTCCTCTCGCTTCGCCTGCCCGGTCAGCGGCTTCACGATCGAGGAGATCGAGCCCCGCCTGTTCAGCTTCAACTCCCCGCACGGCGCCTGCCCGAAATGCGACGGTCTCGGAACCGAAAGCTTCTTCGACCCCGCGCTGGTGGTGCCCGACGAACGCCAGTCGCTCGCCGGCGGCGCGATCGCGCCCTGGACCGGTGCATCCTCGCCCTATTACGACCAGACGCTCGCGAGCCTCGCGCGCCATTTCAAGGCCAGCACCCGCACGCCGTGGGACGAGCTGCCGCAAACGGTGCGCGACGCGATCCTGTACGGCACCACCGACACGCCGGTCGAGCTCACCTACAAGGACGGCGTGCGCGCCTACAGCGTGAACAAGCCGTTCGAAGGTGTCATCCGCAACCTGCAACGCCGCCACCAGGAAACCGACAGCGTCTGGGTGCGCGAGGAACTGTCGCGCTACCAGGCTGAACGCCCCTGCGCCGTCTGCCATGGCGCGCGCCTGAAGCCCGAAGCCCTGGCGGTGCGGGTGGCGGGCAAGAACATCGCCGAGGCCTCCGAACTGCCGATCGCCGCCGCACTGCCGTGGTTCGACCGCGCGATCGACACGCTCACTCCACAGCGCGCCGAGATCGCGCGCCGCATCCTGCGCGAGATCGTGGAACGGCTGCGCTTCCTGGTCGATGTCGGGCTGGATTACCTCACCCTGGCGCGCGGGTCCGCCACGCTTTCGGGCGGCGAAAGCCAGCGCATCCGGCTGGCCAGCCAGATCGGCTCGGGCCTGACCGGCGTGCTCTATGTGCTGGACGAACCCTCGATCGGCCTGCACCAGCGCGACAACGACCGCCTGCTGGTCACGTTGCGGCGGCTGCGCGACCTCGGCAACACCGTTCTGGTGGTGGAACACGACGAGGAGGCGATCCGCGCCGCCGACCACCTGATCGACATGGGACCGGAAGCCGGGGTCAACGGCGGCAACGTGATCGCCGAGGGCACGCCGGCCGAGGTCGCCGCCAACCCGAACTCGCTCACCGGCGCCTATCTGTCGGGCCGCAAGCGCATCGAGGTCCCGCGCCTGCGCCGACCGGCGCAGCAGGACCGGGCGGTCACGGTGGTGGGCGCGCGCGGCAACAATCTGAAGGACCTGACGGCGTCGTTCCCGCTCGGCACCTTCACCTGCGTCACGGGCGTCTCCGGCGGCGGCAAATCCACCCTGGTGGTCGATACCCTGTACCGCGCGGCATCGCGCCGGCTGATGGGCTCGGGCGAGGCGCCGGCGCCGCACGAGCGGATCGAGGGGCTCGACCTGCTCGACAAGATCATCGACATCGACCAGTCCCCGATCGGCCGCACCCCGCGGTCCAATCCCGCCACCTACACCGACCTGTTCGCGCCGATCCGCGACTGGTTCGCCGAGCTGCCGGACGCCCGCGCCCGCGGCTACAAACCGGGTCGTTTCAGCTTCAACGTCAAAGGCGGGCGCTGCGAGGCCTGCCAGGGCGACGGCGTGCTGAAGATCGAGATGCACTTCCTGCCCGACGTCTTCGTGACCTGCGACACCTGCAAGGGCAAGCGCTACAATCGCGAAACGCTTGAAATCAAGTTCCGCGACAAGTCGATCGCCGACGTGCTGGCGATGACGGTCGATGAGGCGGTGCCGTATTTCTCCGCCCAGCCGCGCATCCGCGACCGGCTGAAAATCCTGCAACAAGTGGGGCTCGGCTACATCAGCCTCGGCCAGCAGGCGACCACGCTCTCGGGCGGTGAGGCGCAGCGGATCAAGCTGTCGAAGGAACTCGCGCGCCGGGCCACCGGGCGGACGTTGTATATCCTCGACGAGCCCACGACGGGGCTCCATTTCGAGGACGTGCGGAAACTGCTGGAAGTGCTGCACGCGCTGGTCGATCAGGGCAACACGGTGGTGGTGATCGAGCACAATCTGGAAGTCATCAAGACCGCGGACTGGCTGCTGGACCTGGGGCCGGAGGGTGGGGACGGCGGCGGGCGGATCGTGGCGGAAGGCACGCCGGAAGACATCGCCGCCTGCCCCGACAGCTATACGGGACGGTTCCTGGCGCCCATGCTGGCGCCGAGGCTCGCCGCGCCGGCCCCGGTGCGGACGAAGGCACGACGGAGGGCGTAGGGATGTCGGAAGCGTCGAAACGGACTTCGGCCAGCCGGCCCTGCCCAGCCGCGACGGGCTAAACCGGACCACCCGCTGCCACCGGCCGCCGGAGACCCAGGATGGAGGCCACCGCCAGCCCTCCCGCCGCGCGCCCCGACCTCGCCCCGCTCGCCCTGCTGGCGTTGCTCACCCTGATCTGGGGCCTCTCGGTGCCGCTGACGAAACTCGGCCTGCACGACGTGCCGGCCGCGGCGCTGGTGGCGTTCCGCTACCTGGCCGCCGCGCCCTGCTTCGCCCTGATGCTGATCGGCCGCAAGCTGCCGCGGCGCCGCAACCTCGCCGCCATGGCCGCGCTCGGCCTGTTCGGCATCGATGCCGGGCAGTCGGCGCAGATGTTCGGCGTGGCGCGCTGCTCGGCCGCCGTTGCCACCATGATCACCGCCATCATCCCGGTGCTCACCGTCCTGCTCGCCAGCCTGCGGCTGCGCCAGCCGGTGCGCCTGCCGCACGCGATGGGGTTCGCGCTGGCGCTGGGCGGCGTCGGGCTCGCCATCTCCGCCGCCCCTACCAGCGGCCCGACCGCCTCCACGCCGGCGGGCGAGACGCTGATGCTGCTCTCCTCCTTCTGCGTCGCCGGCTACTACGTGTTCAGCGTGGAAGTGGCGGCGCGTGAAGGCGTCATCGCCACCGCCGCCTGGAGCTCCCTGTTCGCCGCCGCCGGCCTGCTACCGGGACTGTGGCTGACGCCCGCACACGCCATCCACATCACCCCGACCGCAATCGGCGTCGTGCTGTACCTGGGCCTGATGGTCACGGTGTTGGGCATCTGGATCTGGCTGCGCGCGCTCGGCCGGCTGCCGGCCCGCATCGCCGGGGCCTCCCAATACGGCCAACCCCTGATCGGCATCGCCGCGTCGGCAGTCATCTTCGGCGACCGCCTGGACCTGTGCTTCCTGGCCGGCACGGCCCTGGTGCTGTGCGGCATCGGCCTCGCCGCCGTCCCGGGACGTGGTCGAGACCGGCCGAAGGCGTGATAGGAAGGCCAGGGGGCTTTGCCCCCTGGCCTTCCTATCAAGCCACCGCGGTCGCGACGCTATGCCGCCGGCGGCCGAAGGTCAGCACCGCGTCGAGCAGGATTGCGATGTCTTCGGCGCGGGTGCGGTGGTTCACGATCGCGGCGCGGATGGCAAGCTTGCCGTCGATCGTGGTGGTGGAGGGAGCGGCGATGCCGGCTTCCTGCAGGTCGGCGACCAGCTCGGCGTTGTGCATGTCGCTGTCGGTGGCGAAACGATAGCGGAAGCAGACGATGTTCAGTGCCACCGGCGCGAGACGTTCGAGTTCCGGTTCGGCATCGACCCGTGCGGCCAGGTCCTGTGCCAGCGCGCAGGTGTGGGCGATGGCCCGGCCCAGGTGTTCGGCGCCGAAGGTTTTGAGGGTGAACCAGACCTTCAGTGCGCGGAACCCGCGCGAGAGGTCGGGGCCGACGTCGCAGGGCCAGGGGGCGCCGCCGGCGAGGCCGCGGACTTCCCGGCGCAGGTAGGCGGCGGGGGCGGCGAAGGCCTGCTCGGCCAGGCGCGGGTCGCGCACCAGGATGCAGCCGGCGTCGTAGGGCACCTGGCCCCATTTGTGGAAGTCGAAGGCCAGGCTGTCGGCGGTCTCGATCCCGGCGAGCAGCGGGCGCAAGTCCGGGGCGAAGGCGGCGAGCGCACCGAACGCGCCGTCCACATGGAACCACAGCCCCTCCCGCCGGGCCAGCGCGGCGAGGGCGGCGAGGTCGTCGATCGCGCCAATGTCCACCGTGCCCGCGGTGCCGACCAGCAGGAACGGCTGCACCCCGGCGGCGCGGTCGCGGGCGATCGCCGTTACCAGCGCCGCGACGTCGATCCGCCCCAGGGCGTCGGTCGGGATCAGCCGCAGCGCGTCGGTGCCGAGCCCCGCCATGTCCATCGCGCGCGGGATGCACCCGTGCGCGGCGGCGGAGGTGTAGGCGGCCAGCCGCAGTCCCCCCACCCCGTCGCGCCGCACGGCGGGCCCCGCGGCGGCGGCGCGGGCGATCAGCACGCCGATCAGGTTGGCGATCGAGGTCCCGGTGACGAGCAGCCCCCCGGTCTCTGCCGGCAGGCCGAACAGCGCCGCCATCCAGCCGATCACCTGGCGCTCCACCAGGATCGGCGCGTGGTCGCGACCGCCCAGATTGGCGTTCAGCCCGGCGGCCAGCATCTCGCCGAGCAGGCCGGCGACGTTGCCGCCGCCGTGCACCCAGCCCATGAAGCGCGGATGCGTGTTGCCAGTCGCGTAGGGCTGGATCAGCCGCTGGAACTGGTCGAGCACCGCGGCGATGCCCTCGCCCTGGTCCGGCAGGCCGGTCCGGAGCGCGGTGCGCACGGTCTCCGGCGTCTTCTGCCAGACCGGCTGGTCGCGCAGGGTGGCGAGGTGGTCGAGGATGCCATCGAGCGCCTGGTGCGCGGTGGCCCGGAACGCGGCCCAATCGGCGGGATCGAGGTCGCCAAGGTCGTGAGTGACCGGGTCGGGGGTGATCGGGTTGGCTGTTCCGGCATAGGCACCCGGCCGGAGCCAGGGCAGCGGCAGGGCGGTGTCGTGCTGGTCCGGCATGGTGCGGTTCAATCTGTGGCGGTTGGGCGACGGTGTAGCCGAAGGTACCGCGCCAGGGTTCATGAAGAAAGTGAAAATCCGGTTGCCCCCTCCGGCACCGCCTAGATGAACTGGGTCCCTCCGTTGAGCTGCACGGTCTGGCCGATCATGTATGGATTGCCGATCACCATCAGCACCGCCTGCGCGACCTCCTCGGCCGTGCCCATGCGGCCGAGCGGGATGCGTTTCACGTACTCGTCCCGCCGCGCCGCCATCATGTCGGTCTCGATCAGCGACGGCGCGACGGCGTTGACGGTAATGCCGTCGCCCACGAGGCGCGCCGCATAGCCGCGGGTCAGCCCCTCCATGCCCGCCTTCGACGCATTGTAGTGCACGCCGATGCCGCCCGCCCCGCGCGCAGCACCGGACGAGATGTTGACGATGCGCCCCCAGCGTTGCGCGCGCATGTGCCCCAGGACGGCCTGGGTGCAGAGGAAGGCCGATTTCAGGTTCACCGTCAGGGTGGTATCGAAATCGGCTTCCGTCAGCTCGTCCACCGAACGGATCAGGGCGATGCCGGCGTTATTGACCAGGATGTCCACCGGGGCGAGCTGGTCCGCGACCGCCTGCACCATGGAAGCGACGGCGGCGCTGTCGGAGACGTCCGCGCCGATCGCGATCGCGCGGCGGCCCATCGCGCGGATCGTTTCGACGACGGCGTGCGCCTCCTCCGCCCGCGCGCGGTAGTTCACGGCGACGTCGGCGCCGGCTTCGGCGAGCATGAACGCGATGGCCCGACCGATGCCGCGCGAGGCGCCGGTGACGAGTGCGGTGCGATTGCCGAGGTTCATGGTGATGGCCATCGGGATGAGCCCCTCCGTTCTGCGCGCATGGCCAGGCGGCCATGATAGCAGGATGTTCCCCCAATCCGCGCTTCGTCGCGCTACAAGCGCGGTCCGCAGCCGAGGTCTGGGGTCAGGCCTGGCTACCGATCCACAACGACACCTGCAGCACGACACATAATGCTGCAATCTCTCCTCAAGGAACTTACAGACACATCCGCCAGATAAAATCAACAGCGTCCGCCACCATAGCCTGCATCCCCCGTTTCGCTGACGTGAGAAGACGGAGCACCGCGGGGGCAGATCAGGCGCGGAGTCACCTGCTGGTACGAAGGCCACATGGCCGGAAGGACGAGCGGCCCATGATGAACGTGAGAATTGCCGGCTTCGGGTCGCCGGGCATGCAGCGCCGGGCACGCGGCGCGACGGGGGGTTGAGCCTTTCACGCTCGCTTCACGCTGCGGGAGCCATCTGAGACCGCGTGCACCCGGGCACGGGAAGGCACGGCAAACGCGACGAAGCAAGGGCAACGAGAGGAGGGCAGGGCCATGACGACATCAGGCTATGGAGGCGCAGGCTATGGAGGCTACGGGGTGGGCAACTATCTGAACTGGGGTCGGCTGGTGAAGACCTGGGCAACCGGCGATGACCATGTCGGAGATGGGAAACCGTACCCACGCCCCAGCAACCTCGAAGAATTCAAACGGCAGACCCTACAGGCCAAATGCGGCATGGTGATTTCGGATGGCGTGACGAAACTTGTGATCGTACAGGGCGACAGCGACACCCTCGTGCTGCGGTTGCCGTCCGCCGACATGATCGATACGACCGAACGGCAGATCGAGGAGCTTGCCGCAAACCGCAGTAGCGCGCCGTACCCGCTGCCGGACTTCTACCTCGACGTGTGGGGCAGCTACCAGAAGGCATTCGACAGGGACGAGTTGTTGGAGTTCAACGATCGACGGGTTGGCGAGTACACGATCAACAACTGCGCGTAGCGTCACCCCACCAGGCGCCGTATTGCGTGGTGCCGAGCGGCAACCCGGCACCACGCAAACCGTCGCGAAGCCGTTCCCAGTTCACGCGATGGCTGATGGGGTAGAGATGCAACAGCCATCCCATGATGGCCGCGTCGGTCGGCGGCCCGGTGGCGCACCATGCCCGGCGGATCGTCGCCAGGAATTGCGCGGCGTGCGCGCGCGCCTCGTGGTGGCGCCCAAGCCGGTAAAGCGCAGCCGCCCGCCAGGCCGGCAACGTCTTGATGGTATCCATGGCACGGTCCGCCGCGCGGAGCGCGCCCTCATCGTCACCGCTGAGATAGGCGATACTGACCTGGTAGGCCCAATGCGCGAGGCTCGGCTGGAGCGCCCGGTCGAGCGCCCGACGCGCCAACGCGCCGGCTTCGTCAAACCGGCCACGGAACGCATCGAATAACGCCACGGCGATCAAGGTCCAGGGGTCCTGCGGATTGAATTCGCATGCCAGACTCATGTGCAGATCAGCCGATTTGTACTGGTCCGTCATGGCGTAGGCCCATCCCATGCAAAGTTGCGCACGGGTGTCGATCGGATCGATCTGGATCGCCTTGCGCGCCAGATCGAGCGCGCGCTGCGCGCGTTCCCGGCTGCGCATGACGCCGGGATGCACGATGTGCTCGATGTTGTTCATCTGCACAAGGCTGCAATAGGCGGCGGTGAAGTTCGGGGCCTCCGCGGTGATGCTGGCGAACTCCCGCTCCGCCCGCTTCCAGTCTTCGGGCCCGAAGGTGAGGATCTGCCTTTGGCACCGCAGCCATCGGTCGTAGAGGCTGAGCGAGACATCAGGCTTGCCGGCGAGGCGCATGATCCGTTCCGTGGAGAGATGCACCTGCAACGCCGCGGCAATTCGCTTCACGATCCGCGACTGGACATCGAGCCAGCCTTCCAGGTCCAGTTCGAATGCCTCGCTCCAGACGAAGATGTTGCTGTCGATCTCTTTCAAGGTCAGCATCAGCTCGATGGCACCGCCGGCCTGCTGCGCAAGAATGTTGATTTCATAGCACGCCCCCGAGTTCGGGCGGCTTCGTGGCGCCGGTCGCCGGCAGCGACTGGTCGGTGACATACCACTCCCGGAACCGCACCAGGCAGCCGATCAGATGCTGGCGGAATCCGTCAACCAGATGAGCCTTGTCGGCATCCAGCCCGCGCACGTTCGCCGTCCGGACCGACAGCAGGAGCTTGTTGCTGGCCCCCGTACCCGTAGCCGGGAGGCTCGCGGCGGGGTCCGTCGCAGGTTCCAAGGCACCCGACTTGATGTCCGCGACAAGATGCTGGGTCGGCTGCGACGGTTCCATGCCGTATTCGTCATCGAGCAACTGCCAAAGCTGCTTGTACACCTTCAGCGCGCCACCGATGTCGCCTGCCTCGGCACGTGTCCGCATCAGAAGCCGACACGCCTCCTCCTGCGTGGGGTCGAGGTTGATGGCCGCTTCCGCAAGATGGCCGCGTGTCTGACGGCAGAGATCCTCGCGTCGCATGCCGGCTTCCAGCGCACGCAACAGCCGCTCCTGCAAACCGTGGCGCTTCGCCAGCAACCAGACGTGGAATGCTGGATCGATATCGTCCAGGTCCTGCAGCAGCGTGTCGGCGAGTCTCGGCTGGTGCAGCAGTAGCGGATGCGCGCGGCCTTCTTCCGCGTCCTTCAGCACAGCGGCGACGTCGAGCTGCGGCCCGTCCCTCTCGAGCCCGATCGCGAGCTTGTCGGCCCGAAGGCCGTCATAGCCGGCGTCCGCGAATGCTTGCCGGATCTCGCGCAAGGTCTGGCGCAGCGACGCCCTGGCACGCGCCTCATCCGATTCGCTCCACAACAGACCAACCAGGCGCTCGCGAGTTTCGTGCGGGCCGTCGCTCAGCAGCAGGTAGGCAAGCGCGGCACGCGCCTTGCGCCCGAGTCTTCGGAGCGGGCGACCGGCAAAGACGAACGTCGTCGGTCCCAGGAGCGAGGCGACAAGGCACCCATCGGCCGGGCCTGCAGCCCCGCCGGCCTGACCGGCCGTCCACCCGAACGTCGGGGCGTCCGCCATCGGAGCCACTCATCGTAATTTAGCGAATGACATATCTAGCCGGGCGCCTGGAACAATGCAACGCCACCGGTAGATGTGTCTCCGCCCCCGGTGCGGGCAATCATCCGCGTGAGGCGTTCGGTCGCGATCGCGCAGGGATCAAGCTGCAACGCAGGGGCGATGACCCGGACTACCGGAACCCCGAGTTCCGGGTGGGTCAGGTCGATCGCGTAGGCGTCGATCTCCCGGCTTGCCAGCCACGCGACCAGGTGGTGCAGCGCGGACTCGTCGCCCGCCGTCGCGGGGCCGATCCAGGCAGGGCGGCCCGGCGCAGTCGGATGCAACAGCGCACAGCGTGCCACATCGATGAGGTCGGCACGGTAAAGGTGGCCGCGGTCGCCTTCGGTGAGCGCCGCGTCGCCCTGCTCCTGTCGCCTGTGCGTGGCCAACCGGTGACCAAGTTCCATCTGGCAGAGTTCGAACACCGCTGCCGCCGCCGCCGCGACGCGGGTCAGGCGGCACGCCACCCCGTAGGTAAAACCACGCCCGTCGAGGCGCGCCGAAACAGCGGCGACGACCGGGATGCCGAGGTCGGTGGTGATGTCGAGCAGCCAGGTCTCCCGGCCCGTGGCGCCGCCGCGCAGCCTGCGGACGAGTGCGATCGCATGACACGCGGCGGCGCTCTCTGCCGGCAGCAGGCGCCCCCGTGCGCCACCGCGCCACCAGAGCGCAGCGGCGTCGCGCTCCACCAGTTCCAGCAGCGCGTGCAGGGTCGCGGCCGCGACCGATGGGCCCGCCGCGCAGCCGGTCCCAAGCCTGAGCGGCGGCGTGAAGTCACGTTCGGCCGGACTGCGCCGCACGCAGACATCGAGCGGGAAACGACCTTGCGCGCGGTCACGCAGCCGCAGCGCTGAAGTCCAGCCGATCGGGCGCTCTGCGGGCACGCTGCAATGGTCCAGCACGGCCGCGACGTAGAGCTGCGACGCCGGGTCGAGCGACGCCATCCCCTCCGATGATGCCACAATCTCCTCGTCGAGATGCGTCGGGCGGATCCCGGCAAGATACTCGATCCCCTCGCCGACGCAGCACTCGAAGGCGGTTCCCCAGCTCAGCCCGGAGCCCGCGGAACTCACCAGCGGCAGTCCATCGCCGGGCGCTCCCAACGCCGCGAATGCCGCCGGGTCGACTTCGGCACCGAAGAAGCACAGGCCGGGCGCATCGGGCACGGCGAGGCGGAACAGGCGCCGGAACCGGGCGGCCGCACGCAGCAGAGCGGCGCGGTGCGGCGCTGCGATCGGATCCGCATCCCGATAGCCAAGCAACCCGAGCAGCCCTGCGACATCCGGGGGCGGCATTGCGTCCCCGGATGCGGCCTCCACTGTTCCGGCCGCGCGCTCGAAGAGATCGCTCAGAAACTCCATCCGGCCGCTCGTTCCCTTGCAAGGTGGCTGGCATGAATTCCAGCCGGAGCGTGAAGTCAGCGTGACCTGTTCTGACGCCGCGGCATGACGCTCGGCTCACACCGAGCAGTCCACGGTGCAGCCGGTCCACCGCACAGAGGCCATCTCTCGCGACTGCCAGACGGCGAGAGAGTTTCAATCGGCGGACCGGCCGATGTGCAATCCCGCTCGTCGGCACGGCGGTGCAAACCCGCTTCATGCGCGGCACCGCGACGCAAACAGGAGGAGGTCACGATGAAGAAGTTCGTTGCAGCCATTCTGATGCTCGGCCTGCTGGTCTCGGCCAGCGCCAAGGTGGCATCGGCCCAGCAGCCGGCCGACCAGAGCAGCTACTCTTCCCCGGGTGGCAACGGCTGAGCCGTCGCTCTGATCCAATCACCAGGCGACATCCGGACTTGCCTGCGCCGGTAACGGGAGGGACCGTTCCACCCTGCCGCGCGGACCGGGGCGGGTCCCGGCGGAGATAGCCAGGATGTCGTTCGAGCCTGCGGAGCGGGTCCTCGCAGGGGCCCGCTCCGTCATTTGTACGTTGACCGTCGCTGTAATGGCAACCACGGCGAGGCAGGCGACGGCCGGCAAGCGGTTGGCCTCGATTGTCACCGCATCGATCGTCAATCGTCGCTCCAGGTCGCCGACCGGTTGCGACCAATGTACTGGCCCTCGAAATCGCGCCCCGTCGCACGGCTTGCCGAAAATGCATGGTCGACGGTAGGCGCAGGGCCCTAGGGTCCGTACACGTGCGGCGACTGCCCCGTCCGCTTCGGGCCGCAAAGGATTGAATCATGAGCGAAGCCGTCGGGGAACCGGGCCTGGCCAGGGCGTCCACGCACCGGTCGCGTCGTCCGTCGGCGATCTGGTTGCTCCCCTTGATCGCCGCCGCGATCGCGGCATGGCTCGCCTGGGACACCGTGTCGAAGCGGGGGCCGACCATCACGATCACGTTCGAAACAGCCGAAGGACTGCAGGCGGGCCAATCCCAGCTCAAATTCCGCGACATCGTCCTGGGCACCGTCAAGGCGCTCACGCTTTCGGCGGATCATGCGCATGTCCTGGTCACCGTCGATACCACCCGGCAGGCAGAGCCCTTGCTGACCGCGGACACCCAGTTCTGGGTCGTGCGCCCGCGGCTGTTCGCCGGCACCATATCCGGGCTGGGGACGCTGGTATCCGGCTCCTATATCGGCATGCTACCCGGCACCGCATCCGGCACGCGTCCGCGCACTTACGCCGGGCGGGAAGATCCGCCGGTTCTGGTCTCCAACGTGCCGGGCCGCACATTCCTGCTGAAGGCAACGCGGCTGGGCTCGGTGACGGTCGGTTCACCGGTCTTTTTTCGCGATATCTCCGTCGGCGAGGTGCTGGGCTGGGATATCGGCGCCCTGGCGGAAAGCGCGACGATCCACGTCTTCGTGCGCGCGCCCTACGACACATATGTCACGGATCAGACCAGGTTCTGGGACGCTTCGGGCCTGTCGGTGGAACTCGGCGCCGGGGGGGTCCAGCTCCGGGTCGAATCGCTGCGCGCCCTGCTGCTCGGGGGCATCGCCTTCGAGAGCCCCGTCCGCCCCCCTGTCGCCCCTGGGCATGAAGTCCCGAGCGCCGCTGGCCATGTCTTCCCGCTGTTCGCGGACAAGGCGACTGCGGACGCCGCGTCGTACACCCGCCAGATCCCCTCGTCGCCTATTTCCCGGGGTCGGTGCGCGGCCTTGCCCCCGGCGCGGACGTGACCCTCCATGGGCTCAAGGTGGGGCAGGTGACCGATGTCCGGCTCACCTACGATGCCGCCAAGGACGCGATCCTCGCGCCGGTCCACTTCGAGGTCCAGCCGGAGCGGCTCGTCGGAATCGGACGGCGCGTGTTCAAGGACAGCGGGGCGGCCGTGGATCTGCTGGTCGGTCGCGGACTGCGGGCGACCTTGCAGAGTGCCAACCTGCTGACCGGGCAGATGATGGTCGCGCTCGAATTCGTGCCCGACGCCCCCGCTGCGACCGTTACCAGAGAGAATGGCGCCTTCGTCATTCCCACCGCGGACAGCGGAAGCGTCAGCGGTCTGGAGGCCGCGGCCGGCGAGTTGCTGCGCAAGGTCAACACGATTCCGTTCGACAGCCTTGGCCGGAATCTGGACAAGATGTCGAAGGGGTTGAACGACCTCGTCAACGGCCCGCAGCTCAGGCAGGCGCTCGCCTCCCTCAATGCGGCCCTGGCGGACACGCGCGACACGCTGAGGAACGTGGACGCCGGCCTGACGCCGGCGATGCGACGCCTGCCAGCCGTGACGGCGGACCTGGAGAAGACGATGGCAAGCACGAACCGCCTGGCCCTGTCGTTGCAGGAGGGCTACGGGGACGATACGGCTTTCAGCCGCAAGCTTGACCGGCTGCTGGTCCAGTTGAGCGACGCCGTGCGCTCGATCCGCTCGCTCACCGATCTGCTCGCCCGCCACCCGGAGGCGCTGATCAAGGGGCGGCCGACCGGCGGTGCGCAATGATGGATCTCCGCCGCCTCGTGCGGGTCGCGATCATTGCATTCCTTGCGGCACCGGCCGCCTGCAGCTCGCCCGCCCCGAATCTGTACGTCATAGCGCCCATCGCGGGTCCGGTCCGAACCGGCGCACCGAAAGCGATCGAGCTGCGCCAGATCGGTCTCGCGCGATATCTTGAACGCAGCGAGATCGTCCGCTCGTCCGAGCATTATCGCCTGGACGTGATGTCCAACGATTGGTGGGGCGAGCCGCTTGATGCGATGCTGGCGCGCGTGCTGGCGGAGGAATTGGGTCAGCGGCTGCCGGGAAGCACGGTCTATACCGACACCGGCGCGCTCACCCTTGCGCGCGACGCGACCGTCGCGGTGGACGTCTCGCGCCTCGACCAGGATGCCGCGGGAAGGCTGGTGCTGCGAGCGGAGGCGGCGACGACCGTCGCGGGCCAGAAGAAACCGCTTGCACGCGCCTTCCGGTTCGCCGTCGTGCCGCCTGTTCCCGGCACCGAGGGGAATGTTGCCGCGATCAGCACCGCAGTCGGCGAGCTTGCCGACGGCATCGCCCTCATGCTGACGGAAGGACGGTGATGCCGGCGGTCCGCACGCGCCCCGATCCCGACTTCACGCAGCCCCGGCTGAGCGAATGTCGAGGCTGCGGGTTGCTGCAACGCGTGCCCGCGCTCGGACCGGGAACCGCCGCGTGCTGCAGCCGATGCGGCACCACCCTGCACCGGGTACGACGCCACCCCCTCGAACACAGCCTGGCGCTGACGGTCGCGGGAACCATCCTGCTCGCGGTCACCTGCGCGACCTCGCTCATGAGCGTGGAGAGCGCCGGGATCATCCATGATGCCGGTCTCTTCTCGGGACCCGAGGAGCTGCTTCGCCGGGGCATGGGCGCACTCGGGCTCGTCGTCATTGTTGTAACCGTGGCAGCGCCGTTCGGCAAGCTGCTGGGAACGCTGTACGTTCTGGCGGGCCTGCGCATGGCCAACGCCCCGGGTCATCTCCGCCGTGTCTTCGTGCTGGTGGAGCGATGGTCCCCCTGGGCGATGATCGACGTCTTCGTGTTCGGCGTCTTCGTCGCCTACGTGAAACTGGGCGACGTCGTAACCATCCGCCTCGGCGCCGGCGTCTTCGCCCTAATGACGCTGACGTTCGTCATGGCGTGGTTCGACGGCGCGCTGGACCGGGAGGCGGTGTGGGAGGCTCTTGGACACGCCACCCGGGCGGGTGCGGCCCCAGGCGGCGGGGAGGTGCGCCGGCCGGCGGCGACGCCCGTCGGATGCGAAGCCTGCGGCCTGGTGACGGTTGCCCCGCCGCCGGGGGGCAAGTGTCCGCGCTGCGGCACGAGATTGCACGTGCGCAAGCCGGACAGCCTGTCCAGGACCTGGTGCCTGGTGATCGCCGCCGCCATCCTCTACGTGCCGGCGAACCTGTATCCGGTGCTGACCGTGGTGCAGCTCGGCGCCGGCTCACCCAGCACGATCCTGGGCGGCGTGCGCGAGCTGATCACGTCACGGATGTATCCGCTCGCTGCGCTGGTGTTCTTCGCAAGCATCGCCGTGCCGATGCTGAAGCTCGTCGGGCTGAGCCTCATGCTCATCGCCACGCAGACGGGCCGCGCGGGCTGGCTCCGCGACCGGACCCGGCTGTATCATGTGGTGCGCTGGGTCGGACGTTGGTCGATGATCGACATTTTCATGGAGTTGCTGCTCGGCGCGCTGGTCCGGTTCGGGAGTGTGATCACCATCGAGCCGGGGATCGGTGCCGTCGCGTTCTGCGCCGTGGTGGTCCTCACCATGATCGCGGCCGAGACCTTCGATCCGCGTCTGATGTGGGATGCGGCTGCGCAACGCGTGGGTCCCTCCGCCGTGCAATCCGGGTGACGGGACGACGCTCCTTGCGGCGCCGGCGGCGCGCAACCCGGCGACGCAGGGATTTTGTTGGCGCCCGGACAGCGAACGCCAATGCCGAAATCGCATAGCCGAGGTCGGCGGCCAGGCACACAGTCGTGTCGTTGCATTGGGTACGCCGGAACCGGCAGGTTCGATATGAGTGCCGCCAAACATGGCAGGTTGAAAGGAGACACCATGCTCTCGGTCAAAAGTCTTATCGCCGGAGCGCTCGCCATCGCAGCCAGCTGTGGCGTGGCGTCCGCCCAGGTTGCGCCGACCCAGATACTGCCGGAAGGCAGATTGTACGTCTTCCACTCGCGGGCCAACGGCACATGCCCGGAACTCGACTGGCACATCCTGGTCGGCACGGATAATACGCTGGCCGGGATGATCGCGTGGAACGACATGAAGGACATGGCGAGAGCGTCCGGCACCATCAACACAAACAAGACCTTCCAGATGACCGCAACGGAGGTCGGCGGCATGGCCCGCCATGCCCAGATCACCGGGGTGATCAACGCGCTTGGGTGGTTCATCGCCGACATCGACGGGCCCGGCGTGAAATGCAAGCGTGTCACGGTACCATTCTACCCTGGCAATTTCGGCGGCGGCGGCGGTTAGTCCAGGCCATGGCGGAACGCCCCCCGGTGGCGGCGCCACGCGGGGGCCTCCCGAAGCGGCCGATCTTCACGTGGGCTGGCTTCCGCAAGCCGTGACCCTCCGGTCCGATGAATGCCCGATGGCCGGTCGGCGAGGAATGGGTTCATCCGCTGCGACGGCAGGTGTGCCGCAAGCTGTCGCCTACGTGCGTCATATGGATGCGCCGTTATTCGAGCGGCCCCACATGGTAGATCATGCTGACGATCGCAACGATCCCCAGGCCAAGCAGGATCACCGCGGTGATCAAAGTGAATGACGGGGGGAAAGGGCTCTTTCCGCGAATGAGACCATCGGCGATCATGCGCCTTCGCGCAATGCGCAGCGCCAGCATGAATTGCCCATGATAGACGATGCCCAGGACGAGCATCAGGATGCCGATCGCGACCAGCACGGCGCCGAAATGGCGGACCGAACCGCCGCTGTTGCGCAGCACGCCGCTTTCCCGGAGCTTCTGGAACAGTTGGGAGATGGTGAACCCGAAGCTGATCAGCGAAAGAGACGTGCGTATCACCGACATCAAGGTTCGGTCCGCGCTCAGACGAGTGCGCTGCATCGCAAGGCCGGTATTCCGCGAGGCCAGCTCGAATGACACCTGCGCGGGAGGCGACGTCGCTGTCGCGGGGGGGGCAGTCATGTCGATGTCCTTCCCGTTGTGGGAATGGCAGGGCCGTCAGGCCTGCCGGGGTCTCGGCCGCCGGCATGCGACCGCCTGCCGTCATTTCATCGTCAGGATCGGGGTGCTTGCGCAGCGTCTCAATGGACCTCGTCCGCCGGGGCATCGCCGCGCCGCCAGCGGGCGATGCGCGCGATCGGTCCGCGCAGAGCCAGATACGGCAGGAACGCCAGCGTGGCGGCGACGATTACCGCCTCACCCGGATAGTATGTTCGGAACACGATGACCTGGTAGATCGTATCCATCGCGAGCCCCAGGAGGATGATCCGGGCCGTCGAGATCAGTCCTTCACGCAGGCGGCCGCCACGGTCGGTCCGGTTGGTGAGGATCACCCAGAGGTAGGGAGAACGTCCCGTCCGTGCGTCCTTGATGCCGTCGTGCAGCGCCGCGACTGCGGCCATGGCTGGCTGGAGAATGAAGCGGAATGTCATCGGCCCCCCGGGACGATCGAGGATATTCCGCCAGCCGCGAAGGAGAACGTCCCGGGACACGCCGTGCAAGGTCGCGCCGGCAATGAGCAGGCCGATCACGAGCAGGATGGCGAGACGAGCCATCAGTATTTGCATCTTCGATGGAGTCTCGGTCATGACGCGACCTACTTCTCACGCCTGGCGCACGCAGGCGGGATGCGCCGCCGCCGGCCGGTACGGCCTTGTCAATCTCCCCCGGGCATCTGCAGCTTCGCCAACACCTCATCGATCGTGAAGCTCGCCGCCTTCTGCCGCGGCGGGTACTCGCGGAACGTCGCCAGGAACTCGCGGACGATCGCCTGCACCGGAACCGCCATGAAGGCGTGGTCGATGAACCAGTCGTAATAGGTGTTCGAGGTCACGTCGGCGCGTTCAAATGGATCGGTTCGCAGATTGAAGAACTTCGGAATCCGCAGGTGAACGAACGGCTCCGCCCAGACCCGAAGGGTGCCTTCGCAACGTTGCTCGACGAATACCACCTTCCAGTTGTCGTAGCGCAGTGCCAGCAGATCATCATCATCCGAGAAATAGAAGAACCCCGGGCGCGGGCCGCGGCTCTCCTGGCCCGTCAGGTAGGGCAGGAGGTTGAAGCCGTCGATATGCACCTTGTAGGTGCGATCGCCGATCGTATGGCCGGCTCGCAGCCGATCCATGATATCGGGCATTCCGGCCGCCGCCAGGAAGGTCGGCAGCCAGTCGTGATGGCTGACGATTTCGTTCGATACCGCACCGGCGCTGATCCTGCCGGGCCAGCGCACCAGCCACGGTACGCGGAACGCGCCCTCCCAGTTGGTGTTCTTCTCGCTACGGAATGGCGTCGTCGCACCATCCGGCCAGCTATTCGCATGCGGGCCGTTGTCGGTGCCGTAGATCACGATGGTGTCGCCCGCCAGCCCGAGCTCGTCCAGCTTGGCGAGCACGGTGCCGACGTTGCGGTCATGGTCGATCATCACATCATGATAGACGCTCTGCCACCGCCCTGCCTGGCCGACGCTTTCCGGCTTCGGATGGGTGCGCAGGTGCATGTGCGTGAAGTTCACCCAGATGAAGAATGGCTTGCCGGCATGGTGCATCCGGTGCATGAAATCAACCGAGCGCGCCGCGGTGTCATCGTCGATGGTCTTCATGCGCTCGCGGTTCAGCGGACCGGTGTCCTTGATGACCTGCTTGCCGATGCGCCCGTACTGCGGGTCATCGGTCGGATCATCAACGGTGGTCGCCTTGCAGTCCATCACGCCACGCGGGCCGAAGCGCTTCCTGAAATTGGGAAATTCAGCCTCCTTGGGATAATCCGGCAGCTCGGGCTCTTCTTCGGCATTCAGGTGATAGAGATTGCCATAGAACTCGTCGAAACCATGCACTGTGGGAAGGAACTCGTTCCGGTCCCCCAGATGGTTCTTGCCGAACTGGCCGGTCGCATAGCCCAGCGGCTTGAGGAGATCGGCGATGGTCGGATCCTCGGCGCGCAGCCCGAGAGTGGCACCCGGCAGCCCCACCTTCGACAGTCCGGTACGAAACACGCTCTGGCCGGTGATGAAGGAGGAACGGCCCGCAGTGCAGCTCTGTTCGCCGTAGCAGTCGGTGAACAGCATGCCCTCCTTCGCAATGCGATCGATGTTGGGTGTCTGGTACCCCATCAGCCCCCTCGAGTAGCATGACAGGTTCGTCATACCGATATCGTCGCCCCAAATGACCACGATGTTCGGCTGCTTCGGTTTCGCCTTGGTGCTGCTCATGGTGTGCTTGTCTCCCTGCCTTGTGGGGTGCGCGCGATGCAGCGAAAGCCGATATGGCTCATCGCGCTGTCGATCATCTGTGGCTGGCGCGCGGCCGGCCGGTAGCGGCGGCAATAGCTCGGCGCGCACAGGAAGGAGCCGCCCTTGACGACTTTGCGCGGAATGCGAATACGTGGCTGACGCGGGTCGAAGCTGGCGTCGACCGGTCCGCCACGCGGGTTCGCCGGCACGCAGCAGGATTTGGTCACCTCGTCCGGATGCCGTGCGGAGTACCAGTCGGCGGTCCACTGCCACACATTCCCGGCCATGTCGTAAAGGCCGTAGCCGTTGGGCGGATAGCTCGCTACCGGCGCCGTGCCCTCGTAGCCGTCAAGCGCGAAATTCCGCCACGGGAACGGACCTTGCCAGGTGTTCGCCATCGGCTTCCCATTCGGTTCGAACGTGTCGCCCCAGGCGAACTCCGCGCCGTCCAACCCACCACGCGCCGCGAACTCCCACTCGGCCTCGGTGGGGAGCGTCTTCCCGGACCACGCGGCATAAGCCTCGGCGTCCGCGAAGGCGACGTGGACCACGGGGTGATCCTCACGTCCGGCGAGGTCGCTGCCGGGACCTTCGGGACGATGCCAGCAGGCGCCCGGTACATAGCGCCACCAGTTGCTGAGGTCGTCTTTGTCCACAGGGCCGCTGGTCCTATGGAACACCAATGCGCCGGGCGTCATCAGGTCCGGATTGGCGCCAGGATACTGCATCGGATCGAGCGGTTGCTGGGCCAATGTCAGGTAACCGGTCGCCGCCACGAACCGCGCGAACTCGGCATTGGTGACGGTGCACGAGTTCGATCCAGAATCCGTCCACTTTGACACGGTGAGCCGGCCGTTCTTCCGGATAGTGGCGATCAGAGCCCATGAGGAATGTATTGCCCGGGATCCGGATCATGCCGACATGCGGTCCGGTTCCGGAGATAATCGCGTTGTACCCGGGCGCTTCGGTGCCGCATCCTAGGGCGGCTGAGGTTGACATGCCTGCCGCCGCCAATGAACCGCTCCCGTCTGCGACCATAGCTTTCATCGCGGGTCGCTCGGCGATGGCGAGGTGGGACAGGCCGCGCGCGGCACGTTCGCGGTGCGCGTCACATCCGCGCGTGCGGTTTTGCGCCGCCGCGTCGTCGCTTCGGGCTCACGGCTCTCGGCGGCACCTGACACAATCCGTAGTGCTGCTTCCCAAGCCATGCTGTACTCTCCGGGATTGACGCTCTGGTGCCGAAGAATTGCGATTGGCGTGGCATCCATGGTTGCTATTGCACCGAACAATGTACCCACGCTCCGGCTGTAGCCGCCGGCGGACGCGGGCGCTATGCAATTCCGACCAGAACCAGATGCGAGTCGGCCGACGGTGCGACAACACCGGCCGCCTGGCTACCGGTCGTTCTCGCCTAGCGGGACATGGAAATAACCACTGCATCCCCGCCGAGGCTCAGCATCAGGCCGGTCCGCCTGGCCCTGAGGTGCATCACGACGCCATTGTTGTTCTGCAGCCAGAGGTCGCCCATGCTCGCCGTGCCGGCCACGGCGCCATAGCGCACCTGGCCATAAGCCCCCGGGAACAAGGCCACGTTGGTGAGGCCAAAGACATCGCCCCGAGCGTCGATGGTCGACACGCCGATTCCGCCGACACCCAGTCCGGCAACCCGGAACGGGTAGGTCTGGCCGCGGAAACGGAGCGTCCCGGTACCGCCTCCGCCGCTGCCGATGAAGGCGGCCTGGACCTGTCGCATCTCAACGGTGCCGGAAGGTGGTGTGCCGGCAACATCCGGGGAGGCTCCTGCGGCGGGCGCCGGCCCGCTCGCGCAGCCGCTCAGGCCCAGGGACAAGGCTGCGGCGATGACCATGAGGGACACCCCGTGACGCCGGGCCTGGCCGGAGGCTGCGTTTTCGACTGTCATCTTTCTGCTCCAGGTAGATCGCTTCGAGACGAAGCCGGATAGGTAGCCGGCCTGACACTGTCCGGACACGCTGCGGACGACGCCGGCTCCCTCCGGTCGCCATCCGCTTCGGGGACACCCCCACCGAGATCGTCGATCGATCGCCGCAGCGTGGCCGAGGGGCATTCTCCGAATCGCCTGCGGTATGTCACCGCGAACCGCCCGAGTTCGAGGAACCCGTAGCGCAACGCCACCTCGGTGACCGTCATCCCTTCGCCTGCCGCTCGGCGGAGGGCCTGCTGCGCCATCGTCAGTCGCAGCAGCCGAAGATAGCGCATGGGCGGCATGCCGACGCTCGCCGCAAACTTGCTGCGAAGGGTTCTTTCGGTCATTCCCATTGCGGCTGCGATGTCGCGGAGCCGCACGAGCCCATCTGAATTCGCTTCCAGACCGGCGAAGACATCCTCAACGGCGAGAACCAGGTGAGTTTCGGTTGCGGGTGATCCCATCGGTTGCGACTCCTGCTTCCTGAGGAACCCTGGAGAGATACGTACGTTACGTCTGACATGGACTGGAGAAGGTATAGGGTGAAGCCGACGGTGGCAAGATGACATAGATCAATGATATCGGCCGGTAGTTTTGTAACCGGCCGTCGGGATGGATTTGCAGCGCCGTGGGCATGCCAGGCAGCAGCGGGTTGACCGGACCGCGGCGCGGCGCCGTGTCAAGTGTATCATCCCGATGCCTTTTCGGAACGGCCTCGGCATCGTGCCCGACGGATCATCTGCGTGGCTGAACGGGGTCGCCGGCGCCGTCGCATCCCGATCCGGATGGACCCCCGGCGTCGGCACCATCCGCGGTCGCATCGGGCCTTCCCTAGGGGACGACGACAACCATAGGCGGTTGGTAATAGGGGGGTGGAACAGCATAGGCCTGCGCCGCGGCGGCGCCCGTCGCGGCACCGGCAGCGAACCCGACGGCGGCAGCGCCGGCCGGGGCATAGGCCGGCGGCCGGTAGTACCCGCCGGGGTGCCCGTATGCGGGTGGACGATAGGCGGTCGCCCCGGCCGGGCCACGCACGGCCACCCCTCCCATCGGGCCGCGATACGCCGCACCGCCATACGGCCCGCGGGCTGCGCCCCAGCCGAACGCGCACGGAGACGCCAGTGACAAGGCCAGCAGCGCGACCACCGGCCCGAGGATGGGCGGCTTCATGGCTTCTTGCCCTGCGGGAGTTCGATCTTCGTCGCGCCGGCCGGCACATGCAGTTCGAACGCCGCGTCCGTCGGCCGCGCGCTCATGTTCCATCCCCACATCTCGGCAATGAAGCGCGGTTCGCCGGGAAGAGAGCGATAGGTGACGATCAGCCGCCGCGGCACCGCGGCGGCGTTCTTTTCCACCCAGAGCTCGAGCTCGATCCCAGGCGGCTGCATGAAGAACAGATGGCGACACGGAACGCCGTCGATCGGCACCGTGCCGACCTCGTAGCCGGACGTGACCCCAGTGAGGAAGGCCTTGTCGGGCGAGGTCGCCAGGAAGTCGGCGAGCGGAAAATCCACGCCCAGCCGATCGATTGCCACCTTGAGCATGGTCCCGAGATCGCCCGAGACCGGGATGGTGGCATATTTGTCGAGGTTCGCGCCGTAGATGGTGAGGGACTTGCCATCATAGGCGATCCTGGTCGTTCCGTCGTCGCCACGCAGGACCACCGCCAGGTGATCCGGGCGCCGCACGACGATGGTGGCGTGATGGAAAATATGGAGCGGTTGGCCGCCCCGGTCCATATATTCCCGGATCGTCCTGTCCTTGAAGGAGAACTCCCGGGCTTCGAGGCTCTTGCCCATCGCGACCACGGCGCTTTGTGCCGCCTCGCTGATCATCGGCGGCTGGTCTTCCGCCCGCGCGACGAACGGGACCATTACCCCCACGGTCAATGCCAGGACAACCAGCAACGATAGGAATTTCATGTGGCCCTCACGTGTTCCGGGAACGCAGCGCCGGCGCGGGCCGAGATCCGCATCGATGCCATCGATCGGCCTAGAACCTGAATCCCACGCCGAGTATGGGTCCGTACGCAACCATGTCGATCGAGCGCGTGGCCGGCAGGAATGCCCGCGTCGTCTCCTCGCTGCGTGAGCTTCTGAGCGCGCGGAACCCGCCCGTGATCACCAGCCAATCGTTCACCGCATAGGATACCAGCGCCGAGGCGCCCCACCCCCACGAACCGCCCCCGACGCCGAAACCCTGCACCAGCGCGCCCAGCTCCACACGCCAGCGATGCGCCGGGTAGATGGATATCCGGGTTCCGAGCCAGGGCTGCACGAAGGCCGAATTGCCGCTGACGCCCCCGAGCAGGTCACGCTCGCTGCTGATGGACGCGCTCCAGGTGAAGACCGCGAACCCCGCGCGGGCGTCCACCGTGAGCGGTGTTCCGCCGACATATCCGTTCAGTACCTCATAGCCGAATCCCGGGGCAATCCGTACGATCGAGGCGCTGGCGCTCAGGTTGACCGATCTTCCCAGGGCCTGCGCGGTGACGGTGTTGTGGCCGCTGGCAGATACCCAGTCGATATCGAGTTCCCCCGACCATGGCCCGTAGCGCACCAGCCCATAGCCCATGAACGCGCCATGCAGCGAGTTGGCAAGCTGTTGCGCGGTCGGGATGCCCGTGCTGACCCCGCCGCTCACGCCCCCGCGCGGGCCGAGCGTGTAGTTGGTCTGGCTTGCGGGCAGCCACAGGTACGGTGTGAGTTCGATCTGTACTCTGTAGGAGCCGTCGGCGGCATAGCCGTCCCTGGCCGATAACATGTCCGCCTGTGCCGATGCGCACATGACGCCGAGCACGATGCCCATCAGCACGCCGACCGCAATCCGCCCGACGGTACCAAGCGCAACGCATTTCGGTCCGCACGGCTGCATGATGAGCCCAGCCCGCCCTCATGGAGGGGGGCTCGGGATCGCCCAGCCCCACCCTCGCCGCGTAGCTGCGATATCATCCGCCGACTATGCAGATTCGGCGGTTCCATTCCGGTGGTGTGGTTGCGGACGGTCCTTGCAATGGAGTGGCCGTATCTCGCGGTAGCGTTCTCACGTGTCCGTGATGGGGGCGTGCCGGTTCTGCATAGTGGGTGGATGCCCCCTGCGCCACGCTTGCCGGAGCGCCCAGCACCCGAGGAACTCCGGCCGTGAACACGTGCGTCGTCGCCTGTTGTGTGGTCATGACCGCCGCGGTCCTCGCCGTGGGGTCGCAGGCGGGCGCACAGCCGATCGACGGCCTCTACGTCGGCGCCGGCCTTGGCGCGAACTTCATGCAGAGCAACAATGTCCGGGTTGCTCCCCAGGTCCCGGTCCCCGGGTTCGTCGGAAGCGGATCGACGAACATGTTTTTCAGTCCGGGTTTCGCAGGCCTTGTCAGCGTTGGCTGGGGCTTCGGCAACGGGCTTCGGACGGAGGCCGAGTTCGGGTATCGGAACAATAGCGTCGGCAGCGTGCAGGGAACCGTCAACGGCCTCAGCATCCATTCGGGCGGGACTGAGCAGAAGTTCGGGCTGATGGTCAATGTCCTCTATGATTTCGACAACGTCGCGCCCTGGGTCGCGCCCTATCTGGGGGCGGGCATCGGGTATCAGTGGGCGCAATGGTCAGGCGTCAACGCCGGCGATGCGATCGGGGATCGGTTCACCGTCAACGACACGCAGGGGGCCTTCGCCTACCAGGCGATCGTCGGCATCGCGTTTCCCATGAAGGAAACGCCGGGGCTGGCGATCACGGCCGAGTACCCAATTCATGGGACTGGCCGGGAACCGCAATTACGGCGCGACGTTCACCGGACCGGCGGTCGGCTCCATTCCGACAACGGTCAGGGCGGGAAGCGAGTTCAACCATGCCCTGCTGGTCGGGATCCGCTACGCCTTCAACGTCCCGCCCCCGCCTCCGGCGCCGGTGCCGGTCGCTGCGCCGGCACCGGCGCCGGCCCGCTCGTACCTGGTATTCTTCGACTGGGACCAGGCGACCCTCTCGACCCGTGCGCGGCAGGTTGTCAGGGAGGCGGCGGAGAACTCCATACGGGTCCAGTACACACGGATCAACGTCAGCGGCTATACGGACACGTCCGGTTCGTCCCGATACAATCAGGCCCTGTCGGTGCGACGCGCGGACGCCGTCGCCGCCGAGCTGGTAGGGGATGGCGTGCCTCGGCAGGTCATCACCGCCCGGGGCTTCGGCGATACGCATCTCCTGGTTGCGACAGGCCCGGGCACGCGCGAGCCGCAGAACCGTCGGGTCGAGATCGTGCTGCAATGACTGCCGCAGTGCCCGACGGGGTATCATCCTCGGCAAGCTGCGGTTCG
The DNA here is from genome assembly GCA_963832525.1 of uncultured Pseudomonadota bacterium. Classification (GTDB taxonomy): domain Bacteria; phylum Pseudomonadota; class Alphaproteobacteria; order Acetobacterales; family Acetobacteraceae; genus JAJZVS01. The sequence goes on along the minus strand of CAWHUC010000004.1, from coordinate 676,091 downwards.
CACGCCGAACGTGCGGAGGTTCCGCAAGCCCGGGCCGCGCGCGGCGCAACCGGCCTGCGCGCACCCTGGCTCCATGGGCGTGATCGCCGGCGGTCCCGGCACACGACCGGCCAGGGATGACCGAGTGGCTCTACACGACGAACGAGTGGGGCCTCCTCGGGCTGCTGCTCCTCCTCACGGTCGGCTCCGTGGAATGCGGAGCGGTGCTCGGCCGGCGTCGTCGCGCGCGCGGCGCCGGCGAAGCTGCGGGATTCGTCTCCAGCCTGGCGGCGCCGTCGATGGGCCTGCTTGCGCTGATGATCGGCTTCACCTTCGTGATGGCCGTGGCGCGCTTCGACGCGCGCAAGGCAGCCGTTCTGGAGGAGGCCAATGCGATCGGGACCGCAGCCCTCCGCGGCCGCATGCTGGCGGAGCCGTACGCCGCAGCCGTCGCGCCTCTTTTCAAGGAGTACGCGCAGCTTCGCGTCGCCAGCCGGGGGTTTCGGTTGACGTCTGCGGCGGCGGTTCAGGGGCTGCGCCACGCGGCCGGGATCCAGGAAGAATTGTGGCGGGACGCCATGGCGGCGGCGAAAGAGAACCCGAACGTCGTCCCGACCGGCCTGTTCATCCAGGCCCTGAACACCATGATCGACGTGCATGCGAAAAGGCTGATGGTTGCACGCGACACCGTGCCGGCGGGCGTCTTCCTCATGCTTGCGGGAATTGCCGTCGTGGCGCTGGGCTTCTCGGGCTATGGAGCCGTGCAGGCGGCCGGGCAGCATCCCGTTGCGATGGTGATCGTAGCGGTGATGATTGCCTGCGTGATCATGCTGGTCTTCGACCTCGACAATCCGCAAGCGGGCATCATCAGTGTGAGCCAGCAGCCGCTGTTGGACCTGATTCGCAGCATGCAATGATCTCCCTGTTCGCAGGCAGGTGCGCGGCCGATCTGCTGGGTCCGCTGGACCGTCGCATGACGGGCGAAAACCGGTGCGAACTCGGGCGCGGCGGGCACGTCTCCCAGGTGCACGCCGCGCCGGTCCTTCGCTTGCCTGGCGGTTCGCGGCTCGCGCGTCGGGAACCTCGTTCGGGACACCTGACCATGTTGCGCACGTGCACCTGCGGGCGGCCTGCCGGATACGAAAGTCGGCACACCCTCGGTCCTGCTCCTGACGGAGCACTCGGGTATCCGGCCCGGCCACGGCCGGGTAGTCGTTGCCGGAAGTGCATAGCCGCCGGCCCTCGTCATGTGACTTCATGCGCCATCAAGTCGATCGGAATGCGCGATCAGGAGACCTCTGCCCAGTACCCTATCAGCGGAATCTTCGGCCCAGGCCACGCAACACTGAGGAGTCACGCCTGTGAACACCCCAAACAAATCCTTCCTCATCGCCGGATCGCTGGTCTCGGCCATGGTCCTGACGGGATGCGTCTCCCAGAGCCAATACGACGCGCTGAAGTCAGAGAACCAGGGTCTCCAGCAGCAGGTTGCGTCGCAGTCGGCGGAGCTTGCCGCCGCGCACGCGCAGATCAGCCGATTGCAGGGCGCCATCAAATATACGGTCAACAGCGACTTGCTGTTCCGGCCGGGCGGTTGGCACCTGAGTGCGCGCGGGCAGCAGATCATCTCCAGGATGGCGGCAAAGCTCGCGCCGACCCAGGAACAAAAGATAGAGGTGAACGGCTATACCGATAACACTCCGATCGGTCCGGCGCTTGCGAAGCAGGGCATCACGTCGAACCAGATACTGTCGCAGAAGCGCGCGGATAACGTCATGCAGTACCTGATATCGCAAGGCGTGAAGCCCGATCTGATCTCGGCGCATGGCTACGGCGACTCGCAACCCGTGGCCTCGAACAACACGGCGGCGGGGCGGGCACAGAACCGACGCGTGGAGCTTACGCTGGCCGCCGGCTAGAATATCGGGCGGTCTGCCCAGCCGCCTCGCCCCCGGCATGACCTTCGGTCCGGCGACAGGACCGACGGCGGGTGAGGCGGTGCTTGTGGGTGAGGCAGGCAGGGTCTCGGTATCCTCGATACAGCCGTTGGCGGGCGCCGAGTTGCCGTCGGTGCCCGGCGCGAAGTCCCGGCGGGTGGGCTGAGCGGATCTCCTGGATACCGGCGGGCAGGAGAGGGAGATCGCAGATCGTAGGCGACGCACGTTGCAAGATTACGTGTCGCGTTACAGCGGCGCCTACACGTCCAGATTCGCCACTTTCAGCGCGTTGGAAACGATGAACTCCCGCCGCGGTTCCACCACGTCGCCCATCAGGGTGCTGAACACCTGCGCCGCATCCTCCGCGTCTCCCACTTTCACCTGCAACAGGGTGCGCGCCGCGGGATCGAGCGTGGTGTGCCAGAGCTGGTCGGGGTTCATCTCCCCCAGCCCCTTGAAGCGCTGCACCGTCAGCCCGCGCCGCCCGTGCGCCAGGATGCGGTCGTACGCCGAGGCCGGGCCGTTCGCCTGCGCCTCCTGCGCATCGAGCTTCATCCGCGCCGGCGCGGCGAAGCGATCGGCCAGTGCGCCGGCGCGTTCGGCGAGCCAGCGCGCCTCGGCGCTGCGCAGCGCGGCGGCATCGAGCGTGTGCTTCTCGGTCACCCCGCGCACCACGCGCCCGAGGGTCAGCCCGGTCGTCAGGCCGGTCCCGTCGGCCGCGACCACCCAGCCGCGCTCGGTCGGCGCGGAGACCGCGTCCAGCCGCGCGGCCAGGCCTTGCGCCGCCGCGGCGGCGCGCGCCGGATCGGCGGCCAGCGCACCGGCGATCGCGGCCTGTTCCAGCAGCGGCAGCGGGATGCCCCCGGCCAGGCGGCGCAGCCGGGCCGTCGCTTCGCGCAGCCACACCACTTCGGTGCGCAACTCGGGCCCGGCGAAGCTGCGGCCGTCGGCATAGGTCAGGGTGGCGGATGCGAGCGCCTTGTCGAGCAGGAATTCCTCCAGCGCGCGATCGTCCTTCAGGTAACGATCGTCGTTGCCGCGCTTGGCGCGGAACAGCGGCGGCTGGGCGATGAACAGATGCCCGCGCGCGATCAACTCCGGCATCTGGCGGAAGAAGAACGTCAGCAGCAGGGTGCGGATGTGCGAGCCGTCCACGTCGGCGTCCGTCATGATAACGATGCGGTGGTAGCGCAGCTTGGACGCATCGAAGCCGCCCTGCTCCGGCTCGCCCTGGCCGATGCCGGTGCCGAGCGCGGTGATCAAGGTGCCGATCTCGGCGCTGCCCAGCATGCGGTCGAAGCGGGCGCGTTCGACGTTCAGGATCTTGCCTTTCAACGGCAGGATCGCCTGGAACTTGCGATCGCGCCCCTGCTTGGCCGAGCCGCCGGCGGAATCCCCCTCGACGATGAAGATCTCGCACTTGGCCGGATCGCGCTCCTGGCAGTCGGCGAGCTTGCCCGGCAGGGACGACACATCGAGCACGCCCTTGCGGCGGGTGAGTTCACGCGCCTTGCGCGCCGCCTCCCGCGCCGCCGCCGCGTCCATCACCTTGCCGACCAGCGACTTCGCTTCCTTGGGGTGCGTCTCCAGCCAGTGCGACAGCGCATCGGCCACCGCCGCCTGCACCACCGGCTGCACTTCGGAGCTGACCAGCTTGTCCTTGGTCTGCGACGAGAACTTCGGGTCCGGCACCTTCACCGACAGCACTGCGGTCATGCCCTCCCGGATGTCTTCCGGCGCGAGCTGCAGGCTTTCCTTCTTGCCCATCCCTTCGGCGTATTTCGATACCACCCGGGTCAGCGCGGCGCGGAAGCCGGCCAGATGGCTGCCGCCGTCGCGCTGGGGGATGTTGTTGGTGAAACAGAGCATGGTCTCGTGGAAGCTGTCGTTCCACGACAGCGCGAATTCCACCCGGATGCCGAGCGCGTCGTCGGCGGTGCGCAGACTCACGGGCGGGACGAACACCGGCGTCTTGGAGCGGTCGAGCCATTCGACGAACGCCACCAGCCCGCCGTCGTAGCGCAGCACGACCTGCTGTGCCGGCGTGTGGCGCTCGTCGCGCAACACGATCTCCAGCCCGGAATTGAGGAACGCGAGTTCGCGCAGCCGGCGTTCCAGCAGTGCGTAGTCGAAGTCGGTATGGGTGAAGGTCGCGGGGCTGGGCTTGAACGTGACCTCGGTGCCGCTGATCCGCGTGGTAGGGCCGGCGATCATCAGCGGGGCGACGGCGTCGCCGTTCTCGAAGCGGATGAAATGCTCCTGGCCATGGCGCCAGATGCGCACCTCCATCCATTCCGATAGTGCATTGACAACGGCCGCGCCCACGCCGTGCAGGCCGCCGGAGACCTTGTAGGAGGTCTGGTTGAACTTGCCGCCCGCGTGCAGCCGGGTCAGCACGACCTCGGCGGCGGAGACGCCTTCCTCGGCGTGGATGTCGGTCGGGATCCCCCGCCCGTCGTCGCGCACGGTCACGCTGCCGTCGCCATTCAACACCAGCTCGACATGGGAGGCGAAGCCGGCCTGGGCTTCGTCCACCGCGTTGTCGATGATCTCGAAGGCCATGTGGTGCAGGCCGGAGCCGTCGTCGGTGTCGCCGATATACATCCCCGGGCGCTTGCGGACGGCGTCGAGGCCGCGCAGGACGGAGATGGAAGCGGCGTCGTAGGCGTCGTTTTCGGGGGGCGTGGCGGCGGGTTCGGACATGCCGAGGGGTCGCTCCGGGAAGCTGCGGGATACTCTAGATATATAACCGCTACAGCCGCGTCGCGACAGGGGGCGGGCGGGCGCCGTGTCACCCGGACGCCGGAATTTCCCAGGCGCCGCGGAACCTCGGGTCCCCGGTCAGGGTGCCGCCGCCGACGGCGAGCCCCTCGGCGACCGCGGCCAGCGGCAGGAATACCTCCGCATCCGTCCCGGTCAACAGCACCTGCGCCGGCAGGGCGGCCAGCGCCGCGAACAGCGCCTCCCGCCGGGCGGGATCGAGATGCACGACCGGCTCGTCCAGCAGCAGCAGGGGCGCGAAGCCGCGCGCCGCGGCGATCAGCCCGGCGTGGGCGAGCACCAGCCCGACCAGCATCGCCTTCTGCTCCCCGGTGCTGGCGAGCGCCGCCGGCCGGCCGGCGGCGTCGTGCAGCACCAGATCGCAGCGCTGCGCCCCCAGAATGGCGGTCCCGGCCGCGGCATCGCGGTCGCGGTTGGCGGCGAGGCTGGCGCGCAGCCAGTCCTCCACCGCGACCGCCGGCGCGCCCGCCAGCCGCGTCGCCACCGCCGAGTCCAGCCCGACGCGGACGCGGGGGAACCCCTCCACCAGCCCGGCCGCCAGGATGGCGTCCAGCCGTGCCGCCAGGGCGGCGCGGGCGGCGGTGGCGGCGGTGCCGTGGCGCGCCATCGCGTCCTCCAGCGCCGCGAGCCAGGCGGGGTCGGGCCGGCCGCGCCGCCCGGCTTGCGCGAGCAGCCGGTTGCGTCCGGTCATCGCCGCGTCGTGCGCCGCCACCTCCCGCGCATGCCCCGGCTCCAGCGCCCAGACCAGGCGATCGAGGAAGCGGCGGCGCCCCGAGGCGCCCTCCTGGAACAGCCGGTCCATCTGCGGGGTGAGCCACACCGCAGCGAGCCTGGCGGCGACCTCGGCCTGGCTGCGCGGCGGGGCGCCGTCGAGGCGGAACACGCGCCGATCGGCCGCCCCTTCGGGCGGGCAGCCGGTGCCGACATCCAGCGGCCCGTCCGGGGTGGCGAAACGGGCGGCCACCGCCCAGGCGGGCGACGCCGGCGCCGGGTCGGCCGGATCGGGGCGGCGGGCGAGGTCGGCGGTGCGCGCCCCGCGCAGCCCGCGCCCGGGCACCAGGAGGGAGACCGCCTCCAGCAGGTTGGTCTTGCCGCTGCCGTTCGGCCCGAACAGCACGGCGATGCGCGCGCCCGGGCGCCAGGTCAGCGCCGCGTAGCTGCGGAAGCCGGTCAGGACCAGCCGGAGCAGGCGAAGCTGCGCCGCGCCGGGCGCGACCCGCGGATCGTTGGCCCCAGGATCGTCAGTCCCAGGATCGTCGACCCCAGGATCGTCGGCCCCAGGATTGTCGACCTGGGCGACATCGTCCGGCGCGATCGCGCTCACGGGCGGGCGCGACGCGCCGGCCGGGGCCGCGGGCAGGGCAGGGTGGGGCACGGAAGCCGCATGCCGCAAACCTGCGCAGCTTTGCCCCGGCGTGCAAACCGTGGCGTGCGCGACCCCTCGTCCGCTGCTAGCCTGCCCGCATACGGCGACGGGAGCGGACATGCTGGAATTGCGTCCCGGCTGCGAGTGCTGCGATCGCGACCTTCCGCCTTCCAGCGCGGAGGCCCGTATCTGCAGCTATGAATGCACGTTCTGCGCCGATTGCGCGGACGGGGTGCTCGCCGGTATCTGCCCGAACTGCGGGGGGAACCTCGTTCCGCGACCGATCCGCCCGCAAGCGATGCTCGCGCGTCATCCGGCGTCCACCAGGCGGGTCGTCAAAGCCACGGGCTGCGCACCCGCCGCGGCCTGAAGGCCGCGCCGCAGGGCAATCGCTTGAACGGGAAGATCGGCGGGCGGCTCGCCTTCACCTCTCCCGCGCTGGCGGGAGAGGTCGGTTCGCGCAGCGAACCGGGTGAGGGAACCGAGCCTCGCGCCCTCACCCGCCGCGCTGCGCACGGCGACCTCTCCCGCTCTCGCGAGAGAGGTGGCACGCGGGACGGGTGCGCGACCGTGCCGCGCCACCCCGGGATTGCGCGCCCCATCGCCGCCGCGGATGCTGGCGGCAACCGCAGAGGAAAGACACGCCATGCCCCGCCGCCTGATCGACATCTCCGTCCCGCTCAAGGCCGGGATCGCCAGCGACCCGCCGCACATGCTCCCGCAGATCGAATATTTCGACCACCACCAGACCGCCGGGCAGATGGCCGAATATATGGGCGTGCGGGTCGCCGACCTGCCGGACGGCGAATACGCCGCGGTGGAGAAAGTGCAGATCAGCAGCCACAACGGCACCCATCTCGATGCGCCGTACCACTATTTCTCCTCGATGAACCACGCCCTGAAACCCGGCGGCGAAGCGTCCTGGCGGATCGACGAGGTGCCGCTCGACTGGTGCTTCCAGCCGGCGCTGAAGCTCGACTTCCGCCACCTGCCGGACGGCTACGTCGCGACACCCGGCGATGTGGAAGCGGAACTGGAACGAATTGGCCACACCCTGCGCCCGCTGGAAATCGTGGTCGTCAACACCGCCGCCGGCATGCGCTACGGCGAAGCGGACTACGTCGATCGCGGCTGCGGCATGGGCAAGGCCGCCACACTCTGGCTGCTGGAGCGCGGCATCCGCCTGGTCGGCACCGACGCCTGGAGCTGGGACGCACCATTCAGCTTTACGCGCAGGAAAGTGGCCGAGACCGGCGACGCCGGCCTGATCTGGGAAGGCCATCGTGCCGGGCGGGAGATCGGCTATTCGCACCTGGAGAAGCTGCACAATCTGGAGGTGCTGCCGGCGGATGGGTTCGAGGTGGTGTGCTTTCCGGTGAAGCTGCACCGCGCCTCGGCCGGGTGGACGCGGGCGGTGGCGATCGTGACGGAATAGGCGCCCCTTCTCCGCCTCCGCAGCCGGCCGCCGCTGTCCGCCCCCCAACGCTGCGCCGAACGCAGACACATGACGCGCTGCCAACAGTCGGCGACGATCCGCTTGACCGCGCGTTGGGCGGCCGCTAGCGTACCGTCTAACTAAATAGCAATGACAACAGGCAGGCACGACCTGCCGCAAAGGGGGAAACGATGGCCCAGACGATCGAGGGCTATGTCGGTGCGGCGATGGACGATGCGCGGCTCAGCCCGATCCACTACCGTGTCTTCGCGCTGATCGCCGCCGGCTACTTCTTCGACGTATCCAATTTCATCGTGCTCGGCGCGCTGGTGCCGAACATGATCCACAGCAATTTCCTCACCGCCGGCGAGGTCGCCACCGTCGCCAGCGCGCAGACCTTCGGGCTGTTCGTCGGCACCGTGGGGCAGGGCGAGTTCACCGACCGGTTCGGCCGCAAGGCGGTCTACCAGTTCAACCTGCTGCTGTTCGGCGTCGCCACCGTGCTGTCGGCCTTCACGCCCAACTACGCCTGGCTGGCGCTGCTGCGCTTCATCGCCGGCATCGGCCTCGGCGCCGAGCAGCCGCTGTGCTTCGCCTATGCCGGCGAATACGCACCGAAGCGCATCCGCGGGCGCGTGCTGGCCGGCATCCAACTGATCGGCGGGGCGCTGGTCTGGCCGTTGTCCACCCTGTTCGCGCTCTATGCGCTGGGGCCGATCGGCTGGCGCGGCATCTGGATCGTGCTCGGCATCGGCGCGCTGATCGTGTTCGTCCTGCGCTTCTCCCTGCCGGAATTGCCGCGCTGGCTTGCCACGCACGGCCAGGGGGAGCGCGCGCTCGGCCTGCTGGAGCGCATGGGGCTGCCGCGGCCGGCGCCGGGGGTGGCGCTCTCGCACGACGCGGCGAGCGATACCCACCGCGATCCCTTCGCGGTCGTGTTCCGCGACTACCGCGGTCGGGTGCTGGCGGGCATGTTCTGCTTCGTCGCCTTCTTCGGCGTGGCGATCGGGCTCGGCGTGTGGCTGCCCAACATCATGGCGCGCAGCGGCATGACGATCACCAAGTCGCTGACCTACACGCTGATCATCCAGCTCGCCTTTCCCTGCGCCAGCCTGTTCATGATGTTCGCCCTGGAACGGTTCGGGCGGAAACCGGTTTCGGTGATCGCGTTCCTGCTCGCCGGTCTGTTCGCCGCCGCCTTCGCCAACGCGACCAGCGCCACCATGCTGCTGATCGTCGGGTTCTGGATGATGTTCTTCATCCAGTTGGCGGGCAATTCGGCGCAGATTTTCGCCTCCGAAGTGTTCCCGACCAACGCGCGCGCCTCCGGCTTCGGCGTCGCCGCCGGCACCGGGCGGCTCGCCACCGCGTTCATCATCCCGGCGATCCTGTGGATCGAAAACGGCTACGGCGTCGGCGCAGTGTTCGGCTGCGTCGCCGCGCTGCTGGTGATCGCCGCCTGGACCGTGACGTTGCTGGGGCCGGAGGCGCGCGGATTGTCGCTCGACGTCATTGCGCCGCCCACGGGCTGACAACGACCCGTTGGCAACGAAAGGCAGATCGTATGAGCAACGAAGCGCGCCTCCGTCTGCTCGGCCATTCCGACCAGGGCGGCCGGCCGGACGGGGTGCAGGTGATGGCGGCGCGCGGCCACGCCTACGTCGGGCACATGCTGTCGGGCGGGGTCACCACGCTCGACGTGTCCGACCCGCGAGCGCCGCGCGCGGTGCATTTCATCGCCTGCCCGCCCAATACGCGCTCGCACCATATCCAGGTGCACGACGGGCTGCTGCTGGCGGTCAACGCGCCGGCTGTGTGGGCGCAGCCGGCGGCGATGAAAGGGGATTATTTCGGCCAGTCGCTGACCCAGACCCTGGCCGGGCAGACGCGCGACTTCACCGCCGGCATCCGCGTGTTCAGCCTGGATGATCCGGCGAACCCGCGCGAGATCGGCTTCCTGCCGATCGATGGCCTCGGGCCGCACCGCATCTGGTGGGCAGGCGGGCGCTACGCCTACGCCTCGGTGCATTTCGAGGGCTTCACCGACCACATCCTGGCGGTGATCGACCTCGCGGATCCGACGCAGCCCCGGGTCGCCGGGCAGTGGTGGCTGCCGGGCATGCACGCCGCCGGCGGCGAGACGCCGATGTCCCCGCCCGGCCAGCGCTGGGCGCTGCATCACATGATCCCTTCCGGCACCGTCGGCTACGCCGCCTGGCGCGACGGCGGCTTCACGGTGATGGACCTCGCCGATCCGGTCGCCCCGAAACTTGTCTCGCACCGCCGCTGGGCGCCCCCCTACGCCGGCGGCACCCATACGCCGCTGCCGCTGCCCGGCCGCAGCCTCGCGGTGGTCGCCGACGAGGCGACCGCGCCCCGCTGCGCCAAAGGCATGGCCTACACCTGGGCGATCGACATGCGGGCGCCGGAAAATCCCGTCACCATCGCCACCCTGCCGAGCCCCGCGGAGGAGGATTTCTGCTCCAAAGGCGGCAAGTTCGGCCCGCACAACCTGCACGAAAACCGCCCCGGCTCGCTGGTGAGCGAGACCCTGATCTTCGCCACCTACCAGAACGCCGGCCTGCGCGTGTTCGACCTCGCCGACGCCTTTGCCCCGAAAGAGATCGCCCGCTACGTGCCGCCGCCGCCGGAACGGATGATCGATCCCAAAGCGGAACAGGTCACCCAATCGTCGGACGTGTTCGCCGCCGCGGACGGGACGCTGTACCTGACCGACAACAACGGCGGCCTGTCGATCCTGGCGTTCGAGGGGTAGGGCGGCGCGCGCCGGGCCTACTTCCCCCGCCGCAGCAGAAACAACGCCTGCTCCCCGAACAAATTCGCCAGCCGGGGGAACCGCCGCCACGGCGCCCGCCGCCCGGCGTCGTCCGCCGCCAGCCAGCGCTCCACCGCATACCCCTCCGCCGCGCACAGATCGAAGAAATCCTGGATCGTGCACGGATGGATGTTCGGCGTCTCGTACCACATCCGGTCCCACGTCGCCGTCATCGGCATCCGCCCGCGCCGCAGCAACTGCCAGCGCACCAGCCAATGGCCGAAATTCGGGAAACTCACCACCGCCCGCGCCCCGATGCGCAGCATCTGCGCCAGCACCTCGCGCGGCCGCTCCACCGCCTGCAACGTGCGCGACAACACCACATAGTCGAACGCATCGTCCGGATAGTAGGACAAGTCGGAATCCGCATCGCCGTGCATCACCGGCAACCCATGCGCCACCGCCCGCGTCACCAACGCCATGTCGATCTCGATCCCGCGCGCATCACACCCCTTGGTCGTGAACAACTCGTCGATCAACGTGCCGTCGCCACAACCAATGTCCAAAACCCGCGCGCCCGGCGCAATCATCTCGGCAATCAGCCGCAGATCAACCCGCAGGTTCTTGGCAACGAACCGAACCGGATCGTGCGAACTCATGCGCACCGAACCCGGCGGCAAGCAAGCAAGGCCAGGGGGCGCTGCCCCCTGGACCCCCGCCAGGGAACAAGTCCCCTGGCGGGGGTCCAGGGGGCAGCGCCCCTTGGCCTTGCTTGCTTGCCGCCCACCCCGGTCACAGCACGGCGTGGACGGCGCAGCCTGCCAGGAAGCCGGCGAGGGTGCGGTGGAAGTCGGGTTCGTCGAGCAGGAAGGCGTCGTGGCCTTTGTCGGTATCTGATTTCGACGAAGCTGACGTTGGCGCCGGCGCGGTTCAGGGCGCGCGCGACGGTGCGGCTTTCTTCCGTCGGGAACAGCCAGTCGGAGCTGAAGGAGACCAGCAGGAACCGTGTTTTCGTGCCGCGGAAGGCGGCGGCCAGGTCGCCGCCGTGGTCGGCGACGAGGTCGAAATAATCCATCGCGCGGGTGATCGTCAGGTAGGAATTGGCATCGAAGCGGCGGACGAAGGTGCTGCCCTGGTGGTGCAGGTAGCTTTCGACCTCGAACATGTCGCCGAACAGGCTCATGGCTTCGTCGGCGGTTTTCGGCGCGCCTTGCAGCCGGCGGCCGAATTTGCGGGCGAGGGCTTGTTCGGAAAGGTAGGTGATGTGGGCGCACATGCGCGCGACCGCAAGGCCGCGCGCCGGCGTGGTGCCGGCCTCGCGGTAGCGTCCGCCGCGCCAGTCCGGATCGGCGAAGATCGCCTGCCGCCCGACCTCGTTGAAGGCGATGTTCTGGGCCGAATGATACGATGCGCTGGCGATCGGCAGGGCGGCGAACACCGCGTCCGGGTAGTCGGCCGCCCATTGCAGCACCTGCATGCCGCCCATCGAGCCGCCGATCACCGCGAACAGCCGGGTGATGCCGAGGTGCTCGATCAGCCGTTTCTGCGCGCGCACCATGTCGCGGATCGTGACGGGCGGGAAGTCGATGCCCCAGACGTCGTTGCTGTCGTTGCCGTCGCCGCGCGTGCTGCGCGGCCCGGTCGAGCCCATGCAGCCGCCCAGCACGTTCGCGCAGATGACGAAGAACCGGTCGGTATCCACCGGCTTGCCGGGTCCCACCACCGCGTCCCACCAGCCGTCCTTGCCGGTAAGCGGATGCGGTTCCGCCACATACTGGTCCCCGGTCAGCGCGTGGCAGACCAGCACGGCGTTGCTGCGCGCCGGATTGAGGTTTCCGTAGGTGCGGTAGGCCACGGTCAGGCTGGGCAGGCTCACGCCGCAGTCGAGCGCCATGCCGTCGGCGAACACGACATGCTGGTGCGGGACATCCTGCAGGGGCACGATCTGGTCCATGGTCAGCCGCCACTTAGGCGCAGGTACGGCTGCCCCGCAACCGGCGGGTTTGCAGCCCGGCTTCCTTCCTGTATCTGTTCCGCCCCCTGCTGCGCTGCCTGCGTGAGTGCGGCGCCGCGGGGAGGCCCGAAACCTGCCCCCGAAGGTTCATGTCCAGCCCCTCCTCCTTTGCGCCTGCGTCCCCCGTGCCCGTTCCGGCTGGGGCCGAGCCGCCGCCGCCGCCGGATCACTGGCGCGGCGATCTTGCGGGGCTGCGGGCCGAGCTCGACCGGATCGACGATGCGCTGCACGACCTGCTGCTGCGGCGGGCCGAGGTGGTGGCCCATGTCGCCGCCACCAAGCCGAACGGGGCCAGTGCGCTGCGCCCGGGACGGGAGGCGGCGATCGTGCGCCGCCTGCTCGCCCGCCACACCGGCCCGCTGCCGGCGCAGGGGATCGTGCGGATCTGGCGCGAGCTGCTGGCCGCCACCACGTCGATGCAGGGCCCGTTCAGCATTGCGGTCTGCGAGCCCGGGCCCGGCGCGGCCTTCACCCAGGCGGCGCGCGAGCAGTTCGGCGCGCTGACGCCGCTGCGCGCGCACGGCTCGGCGGCGCAGGCGATCGCCGATGTCAGCGCCGGCCGCGCCGCGGTCGCGGTGCTGCCGCTGCCCACCGACACCGAGCCGCCGCGCGAGGCCTGGTGGACCTGGCTGCTGCACAAGGACGACCCGCGCATCCACATCGTCGGCCGCCTGCCGTTCTGGTCCCGCCGCGCCGAGGGCGCGCCCGATGCGCCCGCCTTCGTGGTCGCCGCGGTCGCGCCGGACCCGAGCGGGGCCGACCGCTCCCTGATCGGCCTGGAACTGGACCGGGAGATGAGCCGCGCGCGGCTTGCGACGGCCCTGGCGACTGCGGATTTCGTGCTGGACGGCACGGTGCCCGGCAGCGGCGCCATCCCGGGCGGGGTGATCCTGCGCCGCGACGCGGATGCGCCGGTGGCGCAGGCGTTGGTGGAGGTGGCCGGCTACGTGGCCGACGACGACACGCGGCTCGCGCGGCTCGCGGCAGCGCTGCGCCCGCCGGTGGTGCTCGGCGCCTATGCCGTGCCGATCGAAGGAGCGAGGTCATGACGGCACCCACCCCGCGGCCGGAAATCCTGCGCATCTCGCCCTATGTCGGCGGCGAATCGACCATCCCGGGCGTGAACCGCACCATCAAGCTGTCGTCGAACGAGGGCGCGTTCGGCGTGCCGCCCGGCGCGCAGGCGGCGTTCGCGCGCATGGCGGGGGAGCTGTACCGCTACCCGGACGGGAGCGCGGCCGAGCTGCGGCGGGCGATCGGCGCGCGCTTCGGGCTCGACCCGGCGCGGATCGTGTGCGGGGCGGGGTCGGACGACATCATCTACCAGCTCTGCCTCGCCTATGGGGGCAAGGGGCGGGACGTGGTGATGTCCGCGCACGGCTTCTCGATCTACCACATCGCCGCGACCTACGCGGGGAGCGCGGTGGTGAAGGCGCCGGAGCGGGCGTTGACGGCGGATGTGGACGCACTGCTGGCGTCGGTGTCGGCGTCCACCCGGCTCGTGTTCCTGGCGAACCCGAACAATCCGACCGGGACGATGCTGCCGTATGAGGAGGTGGCGCGGCTGCGCGCCGGCCTGCCGGCGGACGTGCTGCTGGTGCTGGACGCCGCCTATGCTGAATACGTAGCGCGGCCGGATTACGAACCGGGGGCGCGGCTGGTGGATGCCGGCGACAACACGGTGATGACGCGGACGTTCAGCAAGGTGTTCGGCCTCGGCGGGATGCGGATCGGCTGGGCCTATGCGCCGGCGGCGGTGATCGACGTGCTGAACCGGGTGCGGGCGCCGTTCAATGTCTCGATCGCCGCGCAGGCCGCTGCGATCGCCGCGCTGGCCGAGCCGGGCTGGGTGGAGAAAGGGCGCGACCACAACCTGGAATACCGGCCGATTCTGACGCGCGGGCTGGAAGACGCGGGGATCAAGGTCTGGCCGAGCGAGGGCAATTTCGTGCTGGCCGATTTCGGCGTGCCGGAGCGGGCGCAGGCGGCGGATGCGTTCCTGCGCACGCGCGGGATCATCGTCCGCGCGGTCGGCAGCTACGGACTGCCGCACTGCCTGCGCATCACCGTCGGCACGGCCGAGGAGGTGGGACTGGTGGTCGAGGCGATGGGCGCGTTCATGCGCCAGTCTCCCATGCATCAGTCTTCCATGCATCAGTCTCCGGCGGCCGCGTCCCGTGGCTGAGTTGCCTCGCGCCGAGCCGCTGTTCCGCCGGCTGGCGCTGATCGGCATCGGGCTGATCGGCAGCTCGGTGGCGCGGATCGCGCGCGAGCGGGGCGACCTCGCGGCGACCGTAGTGGCCTGCGCACCGACCGCGCGGACGCGGGCGCGGGTTGCGGAACTCGGCTTGGCGGATGTGGTGGAAGAAGACCCGGCGCGCGCGGTGGCCGGCGCCGATTGCGTGATGCTGGCCGCACCGGTGGGGGCGTTCGCCGCGCTGGCGGCGACGATCGCGCCGCACCTGGCGCCGGGCGCGATCCTGACCGACGTCGGCTCGACCAAGCAATCGGTGATCCGCGACGTCGGCCCGCTGGTGCCGGCGGGCGTGCATTTCGTCCCCGCCCACCCGCTGGCGGGGACGGAATATTCCGGTCCCGACGCGGGTTTCACCACCCTGTTCCAGGGCCGCTACACCCTGATCGTGCCGCCGCCCGGCACCGACGAGGACGCGATCGAGCGCGTGTCCGAACTGTGGCGCCGCTGCGGATCGATGGTGGAACGGATGGAGCCGGCGCACCACGACCGGGTGCTGGCGATCGTTTCGCACCTGCCGCATCTGCTCGCGTTCACGATCTGCGGCACGGCCGACGATCTCGCGGACGAAAGCCGGCAGGAGGTGCTGCGCTTCGCGGCCTCCGGCTTCCGCGATTTCACCCGCATCGCCGCGTCCGATCCGGTGATGTGGCGCGACGTGTTCCTGAACAACCGCGAGGCACTGCTGGAGATGCTGGCACGCTTCATGGAGGACGCGCAGGCGATGGCGCGCGCGGTGCGCTGGGGCGATGCGGCGTATATCGAGGACAAGGTGGAACGCGGGCGCAAGATCAGGCGGAGCCTGATCGAGCTGAAGCAGGCGTAGGTTTCCCAACCGAGACGGCACGGGATTCCATCAGGAGCGAGATCGCGACCGGAGCCCGGGCAACCGTCACCGCCTGACGTCGCTGGTGTCGTTGCCTCCGTATCGAACAACGTCCGCCGTGTCCCCGGCATTTCCGGATGATCTTCGCGAGCGGCGGCCAGGCCGTCCGCAGTCGGCGTTGACTTCGATGCGGTTGCGTCCCCGCTCCTTGGCCCGGTAGAGGGCAGTGTCGGCGCGCGCGAGCGGCTCGTCGGTATTGGCGTTCGTCCCATCCATGGTGGTGATGCCGATACTGACGGTGAATGCCATCGTGTTGCCGTTGACGACGGCAGGAGTCCCGTCGAGTTCGAGCTTTGTCCGCTTCGCGAAGGCGACGGCCTCCCGCAGTCCCGCGGAGGGCAGGACGACGGCAAATTCGTCGCCGCCGAGGCGGCCTACGATATCATGTTTCCTCAGGTTTTTCTTGAGCGCTTCGGCAAAATGCCGGATCACCGCATCGCCGACCGTATGGCCGGAGGTGTCGTTGACTGTCTTGAAGTAGTCGATATCCATCATGATGACCGCGGTTCGGTCATCGTCATCCAGCTTCAGCCTGCGCAGTTCGGCTTCCATGCGATCCCGGAAATGGCGCCGGTTCGGCAACTGCGTCAGATCGTCGATCCTGGCGAGTTTCTTGAGCTCGTTCTCCATCTGCTTGCGTTCGGTGATGTCGGTGATCAGGCCGTGCCACACGGTGCCCCCGTCGGGGAGCCTCGTCGGCTGAGCCGCCGCCTGCCGCCAGCGCACGCCCTGCACCGGCAGCACGGTCCGGAACTCGAGATGCCAGGGCGTCAGGCCGGCAGCGGAGACGGCGAGGGACATCTGGTAGCGCGCACGATCTTCGGGGTGAATGCGGTCCAGGACGGGCGCATCGCTGTCGGCGATCTGCTCGGGCGTGACCTCGTAGATATCCCACAGGCGCACGCTCGCATAGGAGAAGCCCGCCCGGCCGCCGGCGCTGCGGCGATACTGGAACACCAGGCCGGGAATCTGGTTGGTGAGGTCGGTGATCAGGGTGACGCTGCGCTGGAGCGTTTCCGAGAGGGTCCGCGTCGCGGTGACGTCGGTCGTCGTGCCGATCATCCGGAGCGCGCGGCCGGTGGCATCGCGGGAGACGACCTTGCCGCGGGTCAGCACCCATTTGTAGCTGCCGTCCTTGCAGCGCAGCCGGTGCTCCACCTCGTAGCTTTCGGTCTGGCCGTCGAAATGTGCCTGGATCGTCGCCTGGACGTAGGCGAGATCGTCGGGATGGACGCGCGTGTAGCTCACTTCGATGCGGTTGGAGAGTTCCTGGTCCGCGTAGCCCAGGATCGCGTGCCAGCTCGGCGAATACCAGATCTCGCCCGTGACGGCGTTGCGGTCCCAGACCCCCGTGCCGCTGCCCGCGATCGCGGCGGCCCAGATGTCCGGCGCGGCCGGCCCGGGCGCCTGGTGCGGGGCGGGCGCATCCTGCTGCGCCCGGCCCGTGTCCTCGGCGTGGGGAGCGGCGTCCGCGTCGGCCGGCCTGGCGCCGGTCGTGGCCAGAGGATCGGGCGCGGCGCCGCGGGCCGTCGGGGGCTCCTGCCCCGGGCACGTCGGGTCTGCGGTTCGCGGGCTCCGGTCGGCCGCGCAGGACACGGCGCCGGGCGGGCGAGGAAAATCCACCTGAGCCTCCCTGGGTCCTGGATCATGGAGCGCGCCTGATCCTCGGCTGCAGGGTTTTCCCGCAAGGCTTTGAGCGGTCGCGGCACCGGTCGGCCGGAAGCTGCCGGGGGTAGTTTCGGACAGGGGGCGACCGGAGTCCATCTTGCCTTTCTTCTCGATCGTGTGCGACCCGGACGGCGCTCCGAACGCGGGTTTTGGTCGATAGGGATCGGGCGCGCGGGGGACGGCAGCCGGGATTGTCTTGCTGCGCGCCGGCCTGGGGCTCGGTGCGGGGCGGCGGGGAGGGCGGGTTCACTTCCCTGGCAGAGGAAACGACGGATCAGTGTGTAGGAGCGGGGTGGTTTCAAACCTCTCGCACGGGGCGCCACCGGTCCAGGCGGCCGGGCGGATCGGGCGGCGCGGCGCGGTCCGCCGCGGGCGGGCAAACGTGCGCGACGGGGACGAGGGGGGCGCGCAGGCCGGCGGGACCAGGGGCGGGGCCGTGCGGGGAGGATCGCGCCCCGGCTCGGCCCGGGAGGCGGTTGCAGACGTCACGGCGAGCGTCAGGCGGCCCGGATGGCCGGGAACGGCAGGGCGACGGTTTCCAGGGTGGTGAGGTCGAGGCGGGTGGAGGCGTGGTCGATGTCGAAGCCGACCACTTCCCCCGCGGCGTCGAGATCGACGTTCAGACCGTCCGCGATTTCCCGCACCTCGGCGCCTTGGGTGGGTTTCAGCTCGATGTAGAGGCTGTCGGTTTCCGAGTCGTAGTGGAGCTTCATGGGGGAGCCTCGCGGTATCCTTGGTCGAAGAAGGCATTATGCACGGTTTCGCCGTCGTCCAGGGTGACGACCCGCAGGACCCGTTCCTGGCCGTCGCGCGGGTCGATGACCTTACCCCAGAAACGGATGCACCCGTCGAGCTGGACCGATCGACGGAGCGGGGCGGCCAGGATCGCGGCAGCTCACTCTGCCATGAGATAGGGACGTTTGCGTAGGACCTGCTCACGGAAATAGGCGGTGGTCTTCATGCGTCGGCGCGGGCCGCCGCATCCAGCCACGCCACGAGGTCACTCACTTTCCACGCCAGCAGATACGCCCATTGCCCGAACCGCCCGGTCGCGTTCACTGCCGCACACCATCGTACCGCAGCCTGCCCCTTGATCTCGGCGGTTCCCTCCCAATCCGCCCCCTTGATCTCGACGATCAGATAGCGCTCCGCCGCGCCGGCGAGCCGCACCACGAAATCGGGCACGTAATCGTGGGACTTCCCATTGTGCAGATAGGGAATGGCGAAATTCAGCCCGACGTTGCGCACGAACGACTGCACCGCCGGATGACGGTCCAACTGGTACGCGGCCGATTGTTCCCAGGTGACGGTATCGAACACAACGAGATTCAGATGCGTCCGCACCGCCTCCGTGACCGACCGCGGCGTGAACACGCTGATATCGGCCGTGCGCAGAGGCCGGTCGGCGTCGATGTCCGGCACCTCCGGCGGTTCGCCCGCCTCGGTATCGGGACGGATCGCGCCCAGCAACCGCTCGATGATCCAGCCGTAATAGGGGCTGAGGAACGCATCGAGCTTCTCGGCCGGCGGCAGTGCGCGCATCTTTTCGTCCAGGTAGCGGCGCACGATCGCCAGCACCTGCGAGAACAGCACATGCGCCGGCGCCTCGCAGGTCGGCTGCTTGACGTACTGCCGGGTCAGATCGGCAGCCATCTCGAACGCCAGTTCCTGCTCCCGATGCCCGGCGCGGAACGCCGCCAGACTCGCCTGTTGCGGCCCGCCCGGCGCGGTCACATGCGGCCTGCCCTGGTTCAGCATCGCGGCCATCGCGGAGGTGGGCGGCAGGTGCTGCGGGTCCAGCACGATATGCGGCACCGCCGGCCAGTCCGGCACGGCGATGCGGTTGCGCACCCCCATCTGGTAGCCGCGCACATTGGGGACCGTGATCGCGTGCTGCGCCTTCCCCGGCACGGCATAGATCCGCCGCTGCGGCGGTTTGGGTTTCGGCGTGGCGTTGGTGGCCTTGAACGGCACCACCTCGAACGGCACACCGAACACCTTGGCGACTTCCTCGCCGAACCGCCCGTCCTCGCCGATATCGTAGAACCGACGCCGCAGCGCACGGCCCACCACCTGCTCGCACAGCAACTGACTCTGGAACGGCCGCAAACCGATCACGTGCGTGACCGTGTTGCAGTCCCAGCCTTCCGTCAGCATGCCCACCGAGACGATGCAGCGCACATCGCGCCCCGGAGGATGCAGCGGGCGGCCGAGCTTCTTCGCCAGCTCCTCGAACCCTTCCGGATAGATCGGTCGGCCCTGCGGATCGCGCGGCCAGAGCGGCTTGCCCACCGTATCCAGGGTCAGGCGCATCCAGCGCGTGTCATCGCCCTTTGCGTTGTCGGAATCCGTCTCCGCCACCACGCTGGTATCCACCCGGATGGTGACGATCCGCCCCGCGGCGTTCACCATATCGGGCAGGTTCAGCGGCGCGACGCCGGCGGGCGGGCGGTTCTCCCCGATCCATTCATACAGCGCCCGGGCGATGCGCTTGTTCTTCGCCACCAGGATGAACACCGGCGGACGGGGATCGTCTTCCTTCGCCCATTGATGCAGGTCCCGCGACCACATGCCGCCCAGCATCGCCATCGGCGTGTGCGACCATTTCAGGATCGCCTCCGGCTTCGGGCTGCCGCGGGCGGTGCCACGCTCAGCGGTGGTCAGATGCTCCCTGATCCATCCCCAGAGGTTGAAATACGCGGGCATCGGCCGTCCGGTATCGTCCGCCGCGACCAACTGCGGCACCTTCACGAGCCCGGCTTCGATCGCGTCCGTCAGGCCGAAATCGCTCACGACCCAGGGGAACACGGTATTGGTCGCGCCCCCCATCCGCCCGAGGTAGTAGGGCGTCGCGGAGAGATCGACACACAGGTTGATCCCGCGCCCCTTGTGAATGCGGTCCAGCCCCTCCACCCAGACCGTCGCCTCCTTGCGATCGGCTTCCTCATCCTCGGCATCGTCCGCCTCGAAATCGGGTTCGTCCTGGTCCTCCTCCGCCGGCGCCTCGGGCGGGATACGATAGGCGTGGTGCGCTTCATCGTTGATGACCAGGATGTTCTGCTTGCCGCCGGCGCGATCCAGTACCCGCTTGACGAAGGCGTCGTCGCTTTCGGTGTAGCGGGTGGCGCGCACCAGCGCCTTTACGACCGCGCCGGTGTCGTCGGTTTCTTCCCGGATCACCACAAGCTCGTCCGCCGCCTGGGCCGCCGCGTAGGTTTCCGGCGTGTAGTACCGGTTGCCGCGCGCCGTCGTGCGCTTGGCGGCGATGGTGATCCACTCCGTCGTGCGGCGCGGCGTGCCGCGCCGGTCCACGCGCGACCCGCCATTGTCCGGCGCACCCAGTTCGAGCACATGCCAGTTGGTGATCAGCACCAGCCCGCACCGCAGATCGTCCATCATTCCCGGCGGCACCAGGTCGCGCGTCCGGTACAGGCTGGCGTCCCCGGTCTGCGGATCAAGCTCGCCCAGGCGGGAGCGGATGGTCACGTTCGGGCAGACGATCAGCACCGTGTCGGAAAACCGCGCATCGCCGCGATCGGCCACCTTGTTCAGGATCGACCACGCCGCCAGCATCGCGGCGACCGTGCTCTTGCCCGTGCCGGTCGCCATCTTGGCGCAGCGGCGCGGGAAGGCGGAGAACCCCTCCGCGATGCGCTCCGGCGGCGGCGGGTCGGCCGGCACGTCGATCCCTTGCAAGAAATCCGCCCGCGCTTCAGCCAGGAAGATGATCGTCTCCACCGCTTCGCGCTGGGCGAAGAACAGGCGCGGTTGCCGGCCTTCCCGCTCCCACCAGTCGATCAGCTCGGCGCTGGTCCGGGTCAGGCCGGGGCGTCCGGCCGCCTGCCATTCGCGCAGCCGGTCACGGATCAGGTTTGGCAGCGGCATATCCCGCCACACGCCGCGGCTGCCGGTGCCGTCCTGCACGCCGCGGCGCGGGTCGCGGTAGTAGTAGCCGGCGGGGCGGCGGCTGGGACGAATTTCCGGCGGCTCCCCCGGTTCCAGCCGCCAGTGCTGGTCCGGTTCGTCGAACGGGCCATTCAGAATCGGAGTCGGGACCTCGAAGCCGCTCATGGCCAATTCCCCATTGCCGGCCGCCACGTTCCCTTTTCCGCTTGCGGAAGAGAACCCCTTTGTCGGCGACCGATGCGCGATCGGCAAATGGAACGGTTGGCAGAGCGTGCGTTCGAACGCAGGGTTCGGGGGGCGGGCGAGCTTCTTTTTCTAACACGGAGGAAGAAGGCGAGGACACGGAGCACACGGAGAAGAAGACCTAACGGAGCGCGTGCCTCCGCCCCGATCCGTTTGTCGCGGCGCCGCGCCGGGGCAGCGCCGCTTGCCCGCCGGCGCACGGAGCCGGAACGAATGACCAACCCTCCGTGGCCCTCCGTGGCCCTCCGCGCTTCCTCCGTGTTAAAAAACTGCGCGGCCGCCCGGTGCCCCGATCCCGCCTGGGGACGCACGCGCCCGCTCATGGCCCGAGCCGCACGATCTTCATCAGCTCGTTGCCACGATCGTCCAGCACCTTCACCGCGATCTCGGTGCCGACCTCGGCGGCGAACGGGGCGGACACGGCGCCGCGCAGATGTTCCCACACGCTTTCGTCATGGGTGGATTTCAGCGCCCGGCGGAGGTTGTCCCAGGCGGAGGTGCGCGGGAAGAACACCTGCTCGGCCTTGAAGACCATGCCGTTCCAGCCGGTATCCAGCATCCACATCGGCACATCGTCGCCGTTCAGATGGTGCGCCTCCATGTTCTGCGGGTCGAAGCTGTCCAGGCCGAGCAGCCGCACCTGCCAGCGCGGCGTACCATCCGCCGCCGCTTCTTGCAGCCGGGTCACGTCGATGTCCGGGCTGCCGGTGATGGCGAAAATCTGGCTGCTGCGCTGGGTTTTCAGCAGATCGCCCATCAGCACGTCCATCGTCGTCGTCACCCGGCTGGCGGGCAGGCCGAGCACCGCCTCCCCGGCGTCGAGCTCGGCCTGGGCTTCGGCAGTGAAGCCGAATCCGATCACGTACAGATGGGCGTAGTTTTTGATGTTGGCTTCCTTGGCGGCCTCCAGCACGGCGCGCGCGGTGACGCTGCCATCGGCGGGGCCGAACAGGATGGCGACCGGGCGGGCGGTGAAAGGGAGGGCGTTGGTGTTCGTCTCGTGCGCGGCCTGGACGACAGCGCCGAGCGGGACGGGGCCGCCGGTGGGGTCGTGATCGACCACGGCCTCGGCGGAGAGATTGAGGCTGCGGCCAGGGCGGCGGATGTTCCGGAGCGTGACCTTGCCGCCGCCGGGCAGGGCGAGCGTGGGGGCACGGCGGAGGATTTCGATCATGCGGGCGACGTGATCGGCGGGGGCGTCGGGTTCAGGCGGCGGGGTGGTCGGGTCCGTGGTATCGAGCGGTTGGGGGTTGGGGAGGACGGCTTCGACCACGAAGGGGCCGGAGACGCGGGTGGTGGCGTCGTCGGTTTCGGGGCGATCTACTAAGACCAGCTCTTTTGCCGCTTCTCCTCTCCCGATGCTCCCCTTGGAAATATATGGAACAATCCCGCCCACCTCCTCGGCTCGGCGATTTTGCTTACGGGCATACAGAAAGCCGCTCGTAGGGCCAACGGCATTGTCGCGGAGCCGGTACCACGGATAGGTGGCTGTAAGTAGACGCTGTCGAGTAAGAGCAAGCGGTACGCGGGATGTGTCACAAGTGATCCAGCGCCGGCCCCATTGCTCGGCGACATATGCGGTTGTGCCACCGCCGCAGGTAGGGTCGAGCACAACGTCGCCCGGATCGGTCGTCATTAGGATGCACCGCTGGACCACCTTAGTGCTTGTTTGCACGACATAGGCTTTGTCGGAAGGAGCGGAGGTATCCGCCCAGAGGTTTGTGAGAGAGGTATAGGGTGCGTCAGATAGTTTGAGTACGTATCGAAGTGTTTTACCGTCAGCATAGGGCTCTATCCGATTGGCTTCGGCGAGCTTCTGCATCCCGTCGGGGTTAGTGAACCAGCTATTTCCGCTTGGCGGAGAGTACGTCTTGCCCCGAAAACAAAAGTCGAAAAGTCCGCTCTCGTTGACCCCCGCCGGGTAGAGAGAAACGAGCTGGAAAGGGATTGCGTCTTTCGGTAGCAGGGCGTGGTCGTTGACCTCTTCCCGGGTCATTTTCCGTCGTTTCCCGTCGGCTAGCTCGACATAGCTCCAATGGTTGTCCCCCTCCACTGACATTCGCTCATACAGCGGACGGTAGCGTAGGCGTTCGATGTCGCTCGCGTAGAATAGGAGATAGTCGCAGATACTCTCTAAATGCTTGGCTCCTAGAGGCATTGTCTTCTTACGGAATGGAATCGTAGCTATTTGGTTTTTAGCGCCAAAAATCTCGTCCATAAGTTCTCGAACATGATGGAGGTTCTCGTCACTAATTTGAACGAAGATCGCACCGCTTGGCGTCAATAGGTCTCGCGCCACCGTCAGGCGGTCTCGCAGATAGGTCAGGAAGGAGTGCAGGCCCAACGCCCACGTATCGCGATATGCTTGCACGGTCTCGGGTTCACGGCTCATATCGCTGTCGGCGCTCGTAGAGACCGATTTATTCCGTATAAACGGCTGAAAGTTGGAGGAATAATTCACCCCGTACGGCGGGTCCATGTAGATGCACTGCACCTGCCCGCCCAGCCCCTCGTACCGCGCCAGGCTGTTCATCACGCTCAGGCTGTCGCCCAGGATCATCCGGTTCACCCACCCGTTGCGGTAGGCGTAGGCATTCACCTGCTGGTTCATCGGCATCTGCGGGTCGGCGAACAGGCTGAACATGTCCTCCTGCGCCGCCGCGTCACTGCGCTTGCGGTGCCCCTCCAGGGTCTGCACGATCGCCTCGGTGGACAGCCGCTCGTGCACGAACAGCGGCAGGGTCGGCACATCGAAGGACAGGCGCTCGGCCTTACCGGTCCAGTTCAGGAACGGCGCCTGCATCCGCTTCAACGCCGCCAGCGCATCCTGCAGCCCCGTCACGCGCAGCAGCACCGCCCCGTCTGCGCCGAGCAACTCGCGCGGCTGCGGAAACACCTGCTCCGGCAGCCCCGCCGCGTCCTCGATCGCCGCCAGCAGCCAGGCGGCGGTGTCGCGCGCTGGGTTGGTGTCCCAGTCCAGTGCCGGGGAGAGGCTGCTATCGTAACGATAGGTCGCGGTTTCCCGCTTGGCCCGGAAGCGCGGCGCCGCCCCCACCTCCGGCCGCGCGGTCGCCTCCTGCGCGTGGCGGTAGTCCTTCACGGCGGCGGCGGGATCGGGCGCGGACGATGTGCCGCGGGCAACGGAGCGCGGGGTGCGAGCCATGGATACGGACGCGTCCTTCCTTGTCGATCGCGGCGGTGCCGGTGCCCCGATCGGGATCGCGGCGTTCTCCCCGTCGTAGGCGCAAACGTTACGCGCCGCGCGGAGCTACCTCAAGCGCGCGGCTCCCTCACGGCGCTTCCCCCAGCTCCGCCAGCAGCGCCGCCGAGCGCCGCAGTGGGTCGCTCAGATAGGTCGAAAGCCCGTGCCCCTGAAGGAAGGCGGCAATCCGGTCCGCCGCCCGCAGCACGTCCCAGAGAAACGCCCGCGGATCATGCTGCATAGTACGGCTGCCGCGAGCGCTCGATCCCGGCCCGGACAAAGGGGTTTTCGACCGCCCCGTCCATGAGGAGATCAACCGGCCGGCCCAGCAAGGCGGCGAGCGCGTCGCGCAGCGCGAGATGCGCCCAGATCGTGGGTGCGTGCTCCGGCTGGTACGTCACCAGCAGGCCCACGTCCGACCGCGCCGGATCGAAATCGTCCCCACGCGCCGCGGAGCCGAAAAGATCGAGCCGCCGCACGTGGAACCGCCGGCAAAGCGCGGCGATGTCGGCGCGGTGGGCGTCGAGGAGCGGGATCATGGCAGGTCTCCGATCGCGAGATTGCCCCATGGGCGCGGCGGCGCCTATCGCGGCAACGCCCACCGCCTCAATCCCACGCCACCGGCACCATCCCGGCCCCCACCCGGTCCCGGAACCCGGCCTCCGCCGTCCGCCAGTCCACCACATCGACCTTCCACGCCAGGTCGCTCTCGGAGAATGCCTCCCCCAGCGCCGCCAGCTCGTCGATTCCAAGCGCCCTCCCCGCGTCGATCGCCAGATCGAGGTCCGAATACGGCTTCGCCCGCCCGCCCGCGCGCGACCCGAACGCCCACACGCGCGCCCCCGGGGGCAAATGCGCCCGCAGGATGGCGCGCACGATCGCGAGCGCTTCGGCCGGCACGTCCAGCGTGCCCGCAGCCGTCATATTCCGCGCGCGGCCAGCGTATCGCGCAGGTGCTCCGCCTCCCGCAGGAAGCCACCGATCCCGCCCACCACCTCCAGCGCGACCGATCCGTTATACGAATGGTTTGTCCGCGCCCGCATGTCGCGATACATGCGCCACTGCGGCCAATCGCCCAGCAGAAACCCTTGTCCATTGCCAGAACGTATTAAATCCGCAAAAGTCATTCGATCGTACTGCTCCGGCGAGGCGGACGTCGTTTCCAGCGCCCGCTTCAGCATCTTGTGCGCCACTTCGTAGGTAAATTCGAACCGCTGCACCAATCCATCGCGGATCAATGTCTGCGATGGATCCCGCGCAAAGATCTCCAACGCCTCCGCCAAGCCTGCAATGGAACGATCCAAAGGCGTCATGTCCAAACTCATGAAACCCAACTTGCCGCATCTGCCCCGCCCGCGCGAGACCCCTCGCCCTCTGCTATAACTCCCCACACCCGCAGCGGACAGAGATCCCCATGCCCCTCCCCTACGACGTCATCGTCATCGGCGGCGGCCACGCCGGCACGGAGGCCGCCGCCGCCGCCGCCCGCCTCGGCGCGCGCACCCTCCTGCTCACCCACCGCCGCGCCACGATCGGGGAGATGTCCTGCAACCCCGCCATCGGCGGCATCGGCAAAGGCCACCTGGTGCGGGAGATCGACGCGCTGGACGGCCTGATGGCCCGCGCGGCCGATCGGGCGGGGATCCATTTCAAGCTCCTGAACCGCAGCAAGGGCCCCGCGGTCCGCGGCCCCCGCGCGCAGGCCGACCGTGCCCTGTATCGCGCCGCCATCCAGGACCTGCTGGCCGAGACCCCGAACCTCAGCATCGCCGAAGCCGCGGTCGAAGACCTGGAGCTCGCCCCGGACGGCAGCCTGGCCGCGGTCCACACGGCCGACGGCGCCCGCCACCCCTGCGCCGCCGCCGTCCTGACCACCGGCACCTTCCTCCGCGGCATGGTCCACATCGGCACCACCCAGACCCCGGCCGGACGGGTCGGCGAGGCCCCGTCGATCGGCCTGGCGCACACCCTGGCCCGCCTGAACCTCCCCCTCGGCCGCCTGAAGACCGGCACCCCCCCCCGGCTGCACCGCGCCAGCATCGCCTGGGACAGCCTGCCCGAGGACCGCGGCGACGACCCTCCCGAGCCCTTCAGCCCCCTGACCGAGCGCATCGCGACCCCCCAGATCGCCTGCCGGGTGACCGCCACCACCGAGGCGACGCACGCCCTGATCCGCGCCAACCTGCACCGCTCCGCGATCTACGGCGGCGCGATTTCCGGCCGCGGCCCGCGCTATTGTCCCTCCATCGAGGACAAGGTGATCCGCTTCCCCGACCGCACCCGCCATCAGATTTTCCTGGAACCCGAGGGTCTGGACGATCCGACCGTCTATCCTAACGGGATCCTCAACCAGTTTGCCGGAGGATATCCAGCGCGCGCTGCTGCGCACCATCCCGGGCCTGGAGCGGGCGGAGATGCTCCGCCCCGGCTATGCGGTCGAATACGATTATATAGATCCCCGCGCCTTGACGCGGTCGCTGGAGGTCCGCGCGGTCCCCGGCCTGTTCCTTGCCGGCCAGATCAACGGCACCACCGGCTACGAGGAAGCTGCCGCCCAGGGCCTGATCGCCGGCGTCAACGCCGCCCGCCGCTCGGGCGGCGCATCCCCGGTGGATCTCGACCGGTCGGAGGCCTATGTCGGCGTTCTGATCGACGACCTGACCCTGCGCGGGGTGACCGAGCCATACCGCATGTTCACCTCCCGCTCCGAGTTCCGCCTGACCTTGCGGGCGGACAACGCCGATCACCGCCTCACCCCGATCGGCCTCGGCTGGGGCTGCGTCGGCCCCGAGCGGGCGCGCCATTTCGGCGCCTACGCCGCCGCCGTGTCCGCCGCGATGGACCGCGCCGGCGCCGAGGGCGGCCTGCCTTCCGACCTGGCCCGCCGCGGGATCGAGGTGCGGGCCGACGGCCGCCGCCGCTCGGTCCTCGATCTGCTGGGGTCGGACGCGGTGTCCCAGGAGGTGTTGGCCGCCGCCTTCCCCTGGCTGCGGGCCCTGCCGCCACGGGTGGCCGCCCATCTCCGAACGGAGGCGCTGTACCAGGGCTACCTCCCCCGCCAGGTCGCCGAAATGCGGGCCTTCCGGCGGACCGAGGATTTGTCCCTCGCCGCCGTCCCGTTCGACCAGGTGCCCGGGCTGTCGGCAGAGGTCCGGGCGCGGCTGATCCAGAGCCGGCCCGCCTCCCTCGGGGCGGCATCCCGGCTGGAGGGGGTCACTCCGGCGGCCCTGGCGACTCTCGCCGCACACCTCCGCCGAGGGGGTGCCGCGGACCGCTTCACGTGAAGCATTGTTCGATATCGAAGAATGCTTCACGTGAAGCGGTCGGTTCGGCGGCGGCTCTGATAGACTTCCCGCGCCGCCCTTTGCCCCAACCGCTGGGGTGCGCCGATCCCGTCTGCAGCCACCCCGGAGCGCTTCACGTGAAGCATTCTTCGATATCGAACAATGCTTCACGTGAAGCATTCGCCCCCTATCTGGCACTGCTGGAGCGCTGGAACCGCACCATCAACCTGATCGGCCGCGGCGACATCGCCCAAGCGGCCGACCGCCACCTGGCGGACGCCCTGCAACTGGTGCCGCTGATCCCGGCGGGGATCACCCGGGAAATCGACCTCGGCTCCGGCGCCGGTTTCCCCGGGCTGGTGCTTGCCGCCGCCACGGGCATCCCGTTCGACCTGATCGAGGCAGACCAGCGCAAGGCGGCGTTCCTCCGCGAGGCGGCCCGGGTCCTGGGTGCCCCGGCCCGGGTGCACGCGGTCCGGATCGAAGCCGCCACCCTGCCCCCGGCCCCTCTGGTCACCGCCCGTGCCCTCGCGCCCCTGCCCCGTCTGCTGGAACTGGCCGCTCCGCTGCTCGCCCCCGGCGGGGTTGCGCTGTTCCCCAAAGGCGCCGGGGTCGCCGCGGAATTGACCGCTGCCCGGGAAGGATGGCACATGCACGTCGAGCAAATCCCGAGCCGCACCGCCGCCGGAGCCGTCATCCTCCGCATCACAGAGATCGCACGTGCCCCAGCCCGCCCCTGACCCGGCCGCCGCACCCACGCAGATTATTGCGATTTCGAATCAGAAAGGCGGGGTCGGGAAGACCACCACCGCCGTCAACCTGGCCACCGCGCTCGCCGCCAGCGGATGCACCGTGCTGCTGATCGACCTCGATCCCCAGGGCAACGCCTCCACGGGGCTTGGCATCGGGGCGGCCCAGCGCACCTTGGGCAGCTATTGCGTGCTGATCCTGC
This sequence comes from uncultured Pseudomonadota bacterium, assembly GCA_963832525.1. Lineage (GTDB taxonomy): Bacteria > Pseudomonadota > Alphaproteobacteria > Acetobacterales > Acetobacteraceae > JAJZVS01. The sequence continues at coordinate 647,408 of CAWHUC010000004.1, read as the reverse complement.
ATACCCCTCCCGAGGATGCGGTGCGGCCGAGCGGGATCCCCAATCTCGATGTCATTCCGGCGGAGCCCGATCTGGCCGGCGCCGAAATCGAGCTTGTCGCGCTCGATCGGCGCCAGACCCGGCTGCGCGATGCGCTCGCGCCACTACGGGCGGGACAACCCCGTTATGACTACGTGATTATCGACTGCCCGCCCAGCCTCGGGCTGCTCACCGTCAACGCGCTGGTCGCGGCCTCCGCCGTGCTGGTGCCGCTGCAATGCGAGTTCTACGCGCTGGAGGGCATCTCCGGCCTCATGCGCACCATCGAAGCCGTGCGGCGCGGCTACAACCCCTCGCTTCGTCTTTCCGGGATCGTGCTGACCATGTATGACAAGCGCAACAACCTGGCCGACCAGGTGGCCGCCGACGCGCGTGGCTTCTTCGGCACGAAGGTGTTCGAGACCGTCATCCCGCGCAACATCCGCATCACCGAGGCGCCGAGTTACGGCAAGCCCGTCCTGCTCTACGACTTCCGCTCTCCCGGCGCACAGGCCTACGTCCGGCTGGCGGCAGAACTGCTGCGCCGCGAACGCGCCGCCGGAGCCGGCGCATGAGCCCGCGCGAGCCGGCGCAGCGGCTGGGGCGGGGGCTTGCCGCGCTGCTCGGCGATTCCGCGCTGGCCCCGGACCCTGCGGCGGGAGGGGTGCGGAACCTGCCGCTCGACCTGCTGGAACCCGGGCCGTTCCAGCCGCGCGGGGCGATGGATCCCGGCGCGCTGCACGAGCTGGCGGACTCGATCCGCGCCCGCGGCATCCTCCAGCCGCTGCTGGTGCGGCCCGACCCGGCGGATGCGGGGCGCTATCAGATCATCGCCGGCGAACGGCGCTGGCGGGCCGCGGCACTCGCCGGGCTGCACGAGGTGCCGGCGCTGGTGCGCCCGCTTGCCGACGGCGACGCGATGGCCGCGGCGCTGGTGGAGAATTTGCAGCGCGCCGACCTCAATCCGCTCGAAGAGGCCGAGGGCTACAACCGGCTTTTAGACGAGTTCGGGCTGACGCAGGACACGCTCGCGCTCGCGGTCGGCAAATCGCGCGGGCATATCAGCAACACCATGCGGCTGCTCGGGCTGCCGGAGCGGGTGCGCGCGGCGCTGCGGGCGGGGTCCATCTCCGCCGGGCACGCGCGGGCGCTGATTGCGCACCGGGCGCCGGAGGCGATCCTGGCGCTGGTGCTGGAACGCGGGCTGTCCGTGCGTCAGACCGAGGCCTTGGCGATGCGGCTGGGGGCAGGGCTGGTCGAGCCGAAGCGGCGGCCGCGGCTCGATCCGGACGTGCAGGCGTTGGAGCGGGAGCTGTCGGAGCAGCTCGGGCTGCGGGTCGATCTGCTGCCGTCGGGGCGGGGGGGGATCGTGCGGATCCGGTATGCAGATCTGGATCAGTTGGACGGGCTGCTGGCGGTGCTGCGGGCGGGAATGGCGGCGGGGGAGCCGGAAGGGGAGGGGTAGCGGGTCAGGCCGCGTCCCAGGGGTTCACGACGGGGACGCCGGCGCTCGTGAACGGGGCGGTGCGTGGGTCGTGCCCGCAGAGGTTTGGCGGGGTGGACATCCGCTGTTGCCGTCCATGGCCCGCTCATGACTCATTTTCGCCGTTTAGCATGCCGGCAGGCTCAGCCACGTTGGACGGCGCTATTTGGCCGGGAGCGGGCTGTCCGCTTGCGGACACGTAGCACCGCAAAGCGGACGATGACCTCGGGGAATAGGCCCGCAAGACACCGAAGCAACGCACGAAGCCTGGGGCCCTCTGGACACGAACCTGCCATGATCGCCAAACTCTCGTCGCACAAGGGAGCGTCCGCGATGACCATCATCGATTTGCAGGTCCATGCCTATGAGGCGAACACGCCCAAGCGGCCCTGGGACAGCGTGCCGAACTGGCCCGATCACGTCACGGGTGACGAGATGGTGGCGGCCATGGACAAAGTCGGCGTGGACGGCGCGATCTTCATCTCCTCCTTTTCCATGTACCGCTACGACGCCAGCTATGCGGTGGAAGTGCAGCAGGCGCATCCCGACCGGTTCGCCATCGTCAAGCCGGTCGACCCGGACGATCCGGCGGTGGCCGATGTCATCGCCGACTGGAAGCGGACGCCGGGCGCGGTCGGAGTCCGCATCATGCTTCGCAAGGAGGCACCGCGCGACCCGAACGACCCGGGCCTCGACCGGATCCTGCGTGCGGCCGTTCGTCACGATTTTCCGGTCAACATCCTGTGCTGGGACAACTTGGACGCGGGCACTGCGCTGATCGATCGCCATCCCGAGGCGCGTTTCATCATCGACCATCTGGGCATCCTGCAGCCGCGCGTGCCGCCGGCGCCGCCGCAGCCCTGGGCCGACCTGCCGAAGGTGCTGGAACTCGCCAGGCGCCCGAACGCGGTGATCAAGGTCAGCGGCGCCTGCACGCTGTCGCGGGAGCCGTATCCCTTCGCGGACATCTGGGACCCGCTTGCCCGCGTGTTCGATGCCTGGGGTTTCGATCGCTGCTTGTGGGGCACGGACTGGACGCGCGCGTTCGCTGTCGTCAACTACGAGCAGGCCGTCGGGCCCTTTCTTGGTACCGACCGCCTGAGCGACACCGAGCGGGCAATGCTCATGGGCGGCGCCTGCGCCATGGCCTATCGCTGGTCGCCGCGGACTCCCTTGTAAGTCCATCGGGGCGGCGCGGCGGCATCTGCGAATATCGCTGTTCGCTGCGGCCCCCGACAGTCAGTCTTATGATGGCCGATAGCAGAGCGGCCGCTTTGGGGAGGCCGGGGAGAAAAGCCGCCATTCCCTAACCTTGGCGTGGCGTCCGTTCTCGACCCAAGTCGGTCCCTCAAGCAGCCCGGCGCAGTTTCCGGAACCGGACTCTCATCTCCGATCAGCATCTACGGCTTCGCGAAAATGTCGGTCATTCCGCGTGCTACAGTTGACGTTTCGGAAGCGGGCGTAGCGGCCGACGACCCGATAGCCGGTATGAGCTATGCCGTGAGTACGCTGCGAGCACCGATAGGTTGAAGGGGCCCTCTCGTGCGTTCTCCTGAGACTAAACACCTGATAGAGGGAAGTAATACACCATCCAATGGAGAGGTTTTCATCGCTTCTCCCACAATTCCTTAAGCCTGCGAAAACGCGGATCGTCCGATAGTTCGGCCCTTGCCTCACTAATTCTCTCAAGCACATTGGCAATACCATAGGGCCAGTTGACAGCATCATCGGAAAGAATGCCCAACAGGAGATCGAGCACAATCTCCGGATGGACCGCGATGATTTGCTCGTTCTTGTCTCCGAGCAGCGACAGGTGCGTAGTGCGCGCGTCCGTGCGTGCCAGCAATGGGCGAACTGCCTCAGCCATGGCAGGGAAGTGAGCTTCGTCGTCAAAGACGATGTAGATGAGGCGGCTCACGACAGCCGGCGTTCTGGCTGACAGTTGCAGCGGCCAAACTCCACGCAGGAAGGTAAGCTTTTCGTCGATCTCCTTGAACTGCCCGACTTGCCAAAGCGCATGGGTGCGCAGCGTATCGCCGCTACGGATGAGGACCATCCGGAAGTCGTCATCCGACAGCCAGCGGCCGTCGTCCTTCTTCGTAAGCCATCCGCCGATGCAGAAGCGGGCAACGCCCTCCGGACTGTAGCTCGGCGAGCGCAACTCGCCCGTGGCGAGCCGTGTCATCACGGGTGCAAGCAGCCGATAGAGTCTTTCGTCGCCGGCGAACGGGTACAGGAAGAAACCTGCGAGCATTGCATCCCGGCTGGCGTCATCCTCGTCGAGTGCGGAGAGCACGAACTGTTCGCACCACTCTCCCGCATGGAAATGCAGCCAGGCGAGGCGCCGCGCGAAGATCACGAGACTGAACCGTCGATGATCTCCGGGGAGAGCGAGAAGCCGGGTAGCCATAGCAATCCACGCCTCAGGCAAAGGCTCATTGCCTTTCATCTCCGGGAGGAGAGGGTCGCCGAACAGCGCGTCGCAAAGATGGCCGGCGGCGGAACCGACTGCTTCGTCGGGCCACCTACGCTTCTCTCCAGCGCCCTCGGGCGTGGGCTCGGCAGCAAGTGCGTCGACCAGTTTGCCGAAGATGATCCCGAAAGCTTCGCAGTCTCGTTCGAAGAGAGGCTTGCGCGCGCTTTCGAGCCAATAGCTTGCCGGCCGCACAATCCCCGCCAGAGGCAGTGCGGCGAGCCGTCTGGCGATGAGCGCTGCGAACCCCGGCTTGTCCGTTCGGCGCGCGTTGCTCTGAAGGAAATCCCCCCACGCCGAACTGACATCCTTGCCTTGCAACGTATTCCACCGCAGGGCTGCAAGCAGGCGCACCGGGCGCCTGTCGGAAAGCCCGGCTAGAGGATCAAACTCCTTGAGCACGCCCCATGTCCGGCCCCGCCCTTCGATGGCCCACGAAATCAGGTCCGCGATAGGAACCGCATCGACATCTCCGAAGGATTTGTCGGTGATGACGAATCCGCCACGGCTGTCCCGTGAATTGGCAGCATGCACCGCCCCTTCCTTCGCGGCTTCGGGGAGCAGCGCCGCAAGCCGTTGGGCCCAGCGGTCGAGCTTCTTGCTGATGGCGCAGCCGCCCTGGCGTAGCCATTCGATGCGCTCGTGCGCCGCCCACGCCTTGTGCTTGCGGTTGTCGGCGGCCGACAAGCCGGGGTAGGGCGGTGGTCCCTTGATGATCCTGTCTTCGGTCTTGGCTTTCACGTCACTCGACATGCGGTTCCAAAGATCGCGAAGCGCAAGCAGCACATCGCGCTGATCGCGGGAACCCCAAAAGACGATGTCATGCACCCCCGCCAGAATCTCACTGGCAGCACGGTCATCGAGAAAACCCGGCAGTCGGCAGGCCCACACTCTCAGCCTCCCGAACACTGGATCGCCACCCTGGCGCCATGCCTCGAACTCCTGCCGTGCCAACGCAGGATTGAGCCTGACGTAGCGCTCGAAAAGGGCGATGTACTCGAACACCGGCACGTTGATGCCAGTGGTACGTTCGGATGAAGTGCCTACAAGGGCCGGGTCGAGATCGATTGAGGCGACGTGGGGCACCGTGTACGGGCTCGCTTCGCCCTCAAGATCGATGGCAAGCTCCAGATTCTGCCTCGCAAGGGGAATCACGTTTGAAAGTTGTTCGTCGGGAACATCGATAGCGATGTGCCGGTCCGGATGGGATACGTCGAGGCCGACAAGGTCGCGGAGTTTGAAGCTTCCGCCCTTCGCCGGATAGTGGCCCCTCCAGATCGGCCGCGTAGCCGTCAGCGCCGGTCTAAAGACCTCCGCATATCGTCGCTGATTCTGTCCGGTCCACCCGTCCTTGGCGATGGCGGCCTGCAGTGCAATTGCGCTCGTGTAGTCAGGCTGTCGCGGGAGCTTCCAGCATTCAAAAAGGTAGTGCCATGCCTGGCGTATTTCGAAGGCAACTTTCTTCTGCTCCAGTGCGAAGGTGACGAGCTCCAGCATCTTCGGGTGAAGGCCGCTCTGTCCTGCGGCCCACCATATCGCTGCGGGTTGATCGCAAACGCTGTGAAACCACATCGCGATAGACTGAAGCCTGGGGGGCAGTTCCGTGGTGTGCAGCGGTGAAGGTCCGCGTAGCCGCCCTGCCGCAACCGGCTGATCGACCGATGCCCGGCCGAGCGCGTTGATTGCATCTGGTGGAATTTCGATCTGAGGATGCAGCTCGCCGCGTTTTGCAGGATCGGGGGGCGTGTCGGAATCAAGCCCGTAGTCAGTGAACGGATCTATGGACGGCGAATCCTCTTCCATGAAGTTTGCCCGGGCCGGGCGCGTGTAGCGCATCGCCGGGTCGAAACTGCAAAGCCAGGAGGCGGGGAGGGTAGACTTTGCGATGGCCCGCGCGCCCTCCTCGGTCATGGCGAGGTGAACGACTTGCCCCCGCTCGTAGGGTTGGAGCGCTTGGGGACCTTTCTCGCCTCGCCGCAGAAGTCCCCGCTGCCACCTCGCTGGATTCCTGGCGCGTTCCGCCCACGCGCTGAGGGTGTTCCAAAGCGGAGCATGTCCGTGGGTTAAATCATAGGCAATCGCGGTAACGCCCTTTTGCGACCAGAGGGCTCTTGCTTCGTCTGGGCGGCCGGATTGAAAAGCATAGAGGCGTGACGGGTTGGAGTAGGCGCTCCGGCTTAAAGCCTCGAGGAGATATTGCACGGGCGGATCGTCGGCCGCGTAGCCGACGAACACGATGCGATAGTTGTCCATGGCATTGCGAATGAAACCGGTGGCCCATCCCTCGGCTAGATAGGCGCGGCCGAACTCGGCGCTCGATAGGACAAAGCTTCCTCCAACGGGCTCCTGGTAGGCACCATCGAATACGCCGTGGAGGTGAACGATGCCGTCGAAACTGGCGATCTCCCGGGATTGCGGCAGGCGTGCCGGCGTCCAGACGGTGGCCTTCGGGGCGGCCGCTTCGAACAGAAGATCGAAATTGGTTGTGACCAGGCGGACCTTTCCGTCCGTGTTGCGGCAGAGGTCGAGCAGAATTCGATGCGCCCGAAGGTCCACATCGGCTGGAGGACGGAGAACGTCGCCGACGGCGCGCTCGATGTCCGGAACGGAAAAATCCCGCTCCAGCAAGCCAAAGATCCGGTCGGCCGCGATGACAGAGCCGACGCCGGAAATCGCCCCGAGATTTTGCGATGCTTCGACCAGTTTACTGGCAGGGCTGTCTGGGAGTGCCCGGAGCTTGGCCAGAACTGCCCGAGCGAGGCCGAAGAAATCGGGCAGCTTGGCATTTTCGCGGGATACCCCCGCGCCGCAGAAGAATAGCACTCGGCCTTCGTCGCGAGCGGTCAGGAGCTCGTCGGGCAATGAAGGTCCGTCGGCAAGGAATCTCAAGGTTTGGCTCTCAAACCGATGCGTGTGGCTTACTACCCTACGCGGCGAGTCGCCGGGTATCAGGACTTTCGTGTGAGACACCCTTCCGACCCCAGGCTGTGGAGCCTGTCAACGATCTGGAGTCTGTTTACGCCTTGGTGATCGCCAGACCAGGCCGCCGTACGACCGACTGCCGGCCCATGTCCGCTATCGGGATGCCGGGGAACGCGAAGCAGCGACTGGAATGGGCGCCGGGCGGACTGAGAGTGGCCGGATGCGGACTGGCTGCTTGCGGGTCATCGGTCCGAAAGGCAGACGCTGGGCCGCGCCCACAGCCCCCTGTGATCGACGGCACGGCCACGTTGCCGATGAAGAAATCAATCGGGGCCAGGAACGCACCCGTCGGCAGCACGGCGAGCGCCGCCCAGCGGTTCGGGTCAGGCGCGCCGGGATAGCCCGCTTGGGACCGTGTTATGAGCGCGCGCCCCGCCTTCACTGCGCCGACTTGCCGCCGTCCACCGACAGGATCTGCCCGGTGACGAACGCCGCCTGGTCGGAGGCAAGAAACACGATCGCCCCCGCGATCTCCTCCGGCGTCCCGGACCGCCGGGCCGGCACGCCGGCGATCAGCCCGGCCTTCCGGTCGGGACTGCCGGTGAAGCGGGTCAGCATCTCCGTATCGACCGGCCCGGGCGCGACGGCGTTGACCCGCACGCCGAAGGCCGCGCCTTCCAGCGCCGCCGCCTTGGTCAGGCCTTCGACCGCGTGCTTGCTGGCGGTGTAGATCGAGGCGCCGGGCGCCGCCCTGTGACCCATCGTGGACGACAGGTTGATGATGCTGCCGTGCCCCTGCGCCGCCATCACGCGCATCTCATGCTTGAGGCTGAGCACGGTGCCGAGCACGTTGGTGTCGAACGTCGCCGCGTAGCTCTCCGCGGTCTGTTCCGTCACCGGGCCGGGCGCGCCCTCGGTGCCGGCGTTGTTGACCGCCACATCCAGCCGGCCGAAGCGGGCCACGGTTGCCTCGACCAGGGCGCGCACGTCGTCCTCATGGCGGACGTCGGCGCGGATATAGTGCGCCGCCCCGCTGATCGCGTTCAGTTCGCGCGCGAGCGCCGCGCCGGCCTCGTCGCGGCGGCCGGAGACGACGATCTGCGCGCCCTTGCGGGCGAAGGCCAGCGCGGTGGCGCGGCCGATGCCGGTCAGGGCCCCCGTGACGAGCACAACCTGGGATGTCATGGCGATCGCTCCTTCGATAGCGCCGGGGTATCGCACCAGGGTGGTGGGACTGCCGGCCCGGCGCGCGCTGCGCCGGTGCAGGGCGGCATCTAGGGGTTCCTGGCGTGGCAGAAAAAGACCTTGTAGGCTGCATCCTAGACCGCAAAGGCATGGCACGCATGGAACTTCGGCACCTGCGCTACTTCGTCGCGGTCGCGGAGGAAGGCAGCTTCACCCACGCCGCCGGGAAGCGGCTGCACACCGCCCAGCCCTCCCTGAGCCGGCAGATCCGCGACCTGGAAACCGAGCTGGGCACGCCGCTGATCCTGCGCGGCCCGCGCGCGATCGAACTGACGCCGGCGGGACGCGTCTTCCTCGACCATGCGCGGATGATCCTGCTGCAGGTCGAAACGGCGCGGGAGGCGGCGCGGCGGGCGGGTCGGCCGGCCAAGACCTCCTTCACCGTCGGCTTCCTTACCGGCTACGAGCTGGAGTGGCTGCCGAAGGTCCTGGCGATCCTGCGCGAGGCGCTGCAGACCACCGATCTCACCATCCACAGCGCGTCCTCGCCGGAGCTGACGCACGCGCTGCTGGAGGGACGGATCGACATGGCGTTCCTCCGCCCGGACCCGACCGCGCGGGGCCTCGCGTTCCGGCCGGTCGCCGAGGAAGCCCTGTTCGTGCTGCTGCCGGCGGACCATCGCCTGGCGTCGCGCCGGTCGCTTCGGCTGGAGGAGATCGCCGATGCGCCCTTCATCAATTTCCCCGCGGCCTATGCCCCCGCGCTACGGCGGGTCATCGACGACTACCTGGGCCGGTCGGGGCTCCCCGTCGTCTCGGCGCATGAGGCGGAGACCCTGCCGATGGTGATCTCCCTGGTCCTCTCGACCGGCGGATTCAGCTTGCTGCCGGCCTATGCGCAAAGGCTGTTGCCGCCGTCGGTGGTGGGCCGGCGGTTGCACGGGCGGGCACCCACGATCACGCTCGCACTCGGCTACCACGGGTCCAACGGATCCCCGGTCCTGCAACGGGTTCTATCCGACGCCGACGGTTTCATGGCGCCGGCACCGGGGATCCTGCGCCCGGACGCGGGGCAGGCGTAGCCGCGCGCGGGCCGGATCGTCGCGCCCGGAGGCGATCATTCCAGGGGGAGCGACCCACATTCCGGGCCATGGCCGTCACGCCGCGAGGCGCGGGAGCGGCCCCGACACGCGGGACCGGCGACCGCCTGCCTGCCGCAGGCGGCAAGCCGGATCCGACGTTCCGATGGTTTGATATGGATCAATGCACGCTGCCCGCCCGTTCCCGCAGTTTCATCGCGTGGCGCGGATCGCCGCGGCGAAACCGAAAGCCGCCGCCGCTACCGACGTCGCTTCGGGCGCGTGGCGTCCGGCAGATCGGGACCGATCAGGCCGCGCTGCCATAAGCCCGCGCGCATCCTGGAAACCCCTGGAGATGGATGCACGACGGCGTGCATCCGGGAGGACTGCACCATGCCCCGAAAATTCGCCGCCGAGTTCATCGGCACGTTCTGGCTCGTCTTCGGCGGATGCGGCAGCGCCGTGCTGGCCGCGGCATTCCCGGCCCTCGGCATCGGCTTTGCGGGGGTGGCCCTGGCGTTCGGGCTCACCGTGCTGACGATGGTCTATGCGGTCGGCCATATCTCGGGTGGGCACTTCAATCCCGCCGTCACGGTCGGGGTGTGGGCCAGCGGGCGCCTTCCCGCCTCCGACATCGTCCCCTACTGGGTCGCGCAGGTGCTGGGCGCGATCGTCGCGGCCCTGGTGCTTTATGTGATCGCCGCCGGCAAGCCCGGTTTCGCCGCCGGCAGCTTCGCCGCGAACGGGTACGGCGTGCTGAGCCCCGGCCATTACGGGCTGCTCGCCTGCCTCGTGTGCGAGGTCGTGATGACGTTCTTCTTCGTGACCGTGATCCTCGGCGCGACATCGCCGCGCGCCCCGGCCGGCTTCGCCGGGATCGCGATCGGGCTGTCGCTCACCCTGATCCACCTGGTCTCGATCCCGGTGACCAACACCTCGGTCAATCCGGCGCGCAGCCTGGGTCCCGCGCTGTTCGCGGGCGGGCCCTGGATCGCCCAGCTCTGGCTGTTCTGGCTGGCACCCCTCGCCGGCGCGCTGCTGGCCGGCTGGGCCGCGCGCCTGTTGCAGGTGCAACCGGAGCCGGAGTTGCAGGCGACCGCGGCGATCAGCCTGCCGGTGGCGGGCAGCAAAGCCTGAGGGTTCCCTGCGGCATGGCGGCGGGGGGACCCTTCTTCGCCGCCGGCCACCCGAAGCGGCGCGTCACGCCGCTCCCCCCTCACCATACGTAGCGGACGTCGGCCGCGAAGGTCTCGGCCGACGTCCTGCCCTGTACCTCACCGCCCCACCGGATGCCTGCGCGAACCGTGGTTCGCTCAGGCCTCGGTCGGGGCGTGGTGTTCGGCGTAGCCCTTGGTGGCCTCTGCGGCGTGATGCTCGGCGTGCAGGGCGTGGCCGTGCGCGGTGTGCGCATGTTCGGCGGCTTCGGCAGGATTGCCCTCGCGGTGCTGTTCAGCGGCGTGACGATGGTGCGTCGCGGCCTGCTCGTGATGCTCGGCCGCCTTCTCGTGGTGGTCGGCGATCGTTGTCGCGTGTTCCATGTGGCGCTCCTGTGCTGCGAACCGTTCGTCCGCGCGCCTCCTGTAGGGGCGACCCCGGGGTTCGTGCCTGCCGCGGGCAGTGATGGTTGCATGACAGCTTCGGGGCGATCCCGTTCAGTCCGTGCGCACCCACAGCGTCGCCGGCCCGTTGAACGGCGGCGCCACCTTGTGCGCCACCGGCCGCTCCGGATCGAGCCGCAGGCGAGGGAATCGCGCCAGCAGCAGCGGGATCGCGGTCTGCGCTTCCGCCCGCGCCAGCGGCGCACCGAGGCAGAAATGCGCCCCGCCGCCGAACGCCGAATGGGTCGTGTCGGCGCGTTCGATATCGAACCGCTCGGCATCCTCATGCAAGGCCGGATCGTGCCCGGCGCCCAGGATCACGCAATCCAAAGTCTGCCCCGGCGCGACGCGCACGCCGTCGATCTCGCGCTCCACATGCGTGATCCGCAAGGTCGAGGTCACCGGCGGGTCGAAGCGCAGCACCTCCTCGATCGCATTGCGGATCAGTTCGGGCTGCGCACGCAGCTTCTGCATCTGGTCGGGATGGCGCAGCAGGGTCAGCGCCGCGTTGCCGATCAGGTCCGTGGTGGTGACGTTGCCCGCCGCGAGCAGCAGGTTCGCGGTGTTGACGACCTCCTGCTCGGTGAGCTTCTCCCCGTCCTCCTCGGCCGCGACCAACGCGCTGATGAGGTCGGTGCCGCGCTGCGCGCGCCGTTCCCCGATCACCCGGCGGAAATAGGTGCCCAGGTTCTCCCGGCTCCAGGCGAGTGCGGCGTCCTGCTCGGCCGAGCGGCGCGGGTTGAGGCACATCACCAGCGCATCCGACCAGCGCTTGAAATCCTTCTGGTCGGCGGCATCCACGCCGAGCATCTCGGCGATCACGATGGTGGGCAGCGGACCGGCGAATTCCTCCACCAGGTCGAAGCGGTCGCGCCCGGCCAGCGCATCCAGCAGATTGCCCGCGACCGCGGCGATGCGCGGGCGCATTGCTTCCACCGCGCGCAGGTTGAAGCCCTGCGCGACCAGGCTGCGCAGCCGCTTGTGCTCGGGATCGTCGGTGTTGAGCATGGTCGGCTGGTAGGTCTCGTCCACGATCTGCGCCATGCGCACGAACGAGCCGGGGCGGGATTTGCGCGGATCGGCGCCGAGCGAGCGATCGCCCAGCACCGCCTCGATATCGGCGTGGCGGGTCAGCACCACGCGATCGAACTGGCGGTCCTGGTGCACCGGCTCGATGGCGCGCAGCCGGTTCAGGACCTGGTGCGGGCACTCCCGGAATTCGGGGTTGAACGCCGACAGTGCGATTCCGGTGGGGGCGATCCCAGTGGGGGCGATTCCAGTGGGGCTTTCGCTGCCGCCCGGCCCTGAACTCTGCTCGTCCACGTCCGACCTCCGGCTGGTTTAATTACGATGGCACCGGAAGGTCGCAGACCGGGCGCGCGGATGCAAGCGATGCGGGTATCCGGCCAGAGCGATCGCCTGACCCGGAGCCTCCACCTCTCCCGCGTTGCGGGAGAGGGCGGTTCGCGCAGCGAACCGGGTGAGGGCGGCCCGTGCCTCGTGCCCTCACCCGCCGTGCTGCGCACGGCGACCTCTCCCGCTATGCGGGAGAGGTGGAAGAGGCCGCCCCGGTCTCACGCCTCGGCGCGCGCCTGCGCGTCCGTGTTCTGCTTGCCCAGCCAGTCGCCGATGCGGCCGACGGCCTCCTTCAGCGCGTCCAGGCTCGCCGCATAGGAGAAGCGCAGATGCCCGTCGCCGAGCGCGCCGAAGCTGGTGCCCGACACCGTGGCGACGCCTGCCTCGTCCAGCAGCCGCGATTGCAGGGTGCGCGAGTCGAACCCCGTCGCCATGACATTCGGGAAGGCGTAGAACGCGCCGCCCGGCGTCGCACAGCGGAAGCCGGGCAGCGCGTTCAGGGCCGGAACGATATAGGCCCGGCGCTCGGCAAAGGCCGCCATCATGCGCGCCACCGGCTCGCGCGGCCCGGTCATCGCGGCGATGCCCGCATATTGCGCCGACGCATTGACGCAGGAGTGCGAATTGATCGCCAGCCGTTCCGCGTACGGAAACAGCGCCGCCGGCCACACCCCATAGCCCAGCCGCCAGCCGGTCATCGCGTAGGTCTTGCTCCAGCCGTCGAGCAGGATCAGCCGGTCCTCCAGCTCGGGATAGCTGGTCAGGCTGACATGGGTGCCTTCGTACAGCATCTCGCCGTAGATTTCGTCCGACATCACCGCGACGTCCGGATGGCGCGCGAGGCCGGCGATCAGGCGGTCGATCTCGGCTTTCGGCGCGACGCCGCCGGTCGGGTTGCCGGGGCTGTTCAGGATCAGCAGCCTGGTCTGCGGCGTGATCTGCGCCAGCACCTCCTCGGCGTCGAAGGAGAACCCCTTGCTCTCGTGCAGGCGCATCGGCACCGGGGTGGCGCCGGAGAAACGGATCACGCTCTCGTAGATCGGGAAGCCGGGGTTGGGGTAGATGACTTCCGCGCCGGGCTCGCCGAACATCATGATGGCGAAGAACATCGTCACCTTGCCGCCCGGCACCACCAGCACGCGATCGGGGGAGATGCTCACGCCGTGGCGGCGATGCAGGTCGGCGGCCACCGCCTCGCGCAGCGGCAGGATGCCGTTCGCCGGCGTATAGCCGTGGTGGCCGTCGGCGAGCGCCTTCATTCCGGCTTCGACGATATGCGCCGGGGTGGCGAAATCGGGCTGGCCGATGCCGAGGTTGATGATGCTCCGCCCGGCGCGGGCGAGCGCATTGGCGCGCGCCAGCACCTCGAAGGCGGATTCGGTGCCGAGTTGGCTCATGCGCCCGGACAGGATGGGCATTTGGGTGGTCCTTCTGGGAGGGGGCGCGCCGGCGCGGTCGGCAGTCTCGCCCGGCGCCCGCGACGGGGGGCCGTAAGCTATGGGTCCGGGTCGGTTTGTCAAATCCGCCGGAGGTCGCGCGAGAGACCCGCGCCCGGCCCCTTACCTCTCCCGCGCTGCGGGAGAGGTCGCCGTGCGCAGCACGGCGGGTGAGGGCATGAGGCACGGCACCCTCACCCGGTTCGCTGCGCGAACCGACCTCTCCCGCAGCGCGGGAGAGGGAAGGAGCAGCCCCCCACGCCGCGTCAGCGCCAGCAGGACGATCCGAGCACCCGGCCCGGCCCCGGTGCGACCGGCGGCAGGGAGACGGCCCCGAACCCGATCTCGCGGGTCGTGCCCGCCCGACCGCTCCGCAGCGCCCGCCCGACCCGGTGCATGAGCGCCACCAGGTCGGCCTCGGCCACGCCATCGCTCGCCATCACGAGCCGCACCAGCGGGTCCCGGACGATCGCCCGCAGGCCGCAATCCGCATAAATCTCAGAAGACATGAGCGCAACCCACCACTGTTGGACGCCCCATATTGGGCACCCCCATGTGGCAGCCGCATGCCCGACCTGTGACGATTTGTGGCAACTGCCCGCGCCGCAGACCGCCGCCGCGGTCTAGCCGGGGTCCCGCGCGGCGCCGTCCAGCGCCGCCGCCACGCGCGCGACGATCGTGCCGATCTGGTACGGCTTGCGGATGAACCCCGCATATCCCGGCGCCCGCTCGGCGACCGTCGCTTCCGGCAGGGAGCTCGTGACAATGACCGGGATATCCGCGAGCTTCGGGTCCTCCCGCATCGCCGTGAGCACGCCGGCGCCGTTGAGCACCGGCATCATGTAATCCAGGATCACAAGGTCGGGCCGCTCCGCAACCATCAGTTCGAGCCCCTGCCGGCCGTTGATCGCCAGCCGGACGGCGTGGCCCTCCTCGTCGAGCACCTCCCGCAGCAATTCGCCGACGCCGAATTCGTCGTCCACGACGAGGATCCTGGCCACGCGCCTACGCGCCTCGGCGCCGCCAGTGCTGCGCGCCCCCGGGCCGCGCTCCCCCGGCCGGCGGCCCGTCGCCCCCATCCGGCTCGCCCAGGACATCCCCCGGGGCTTCGCCGAGCGCGGCCTCGGCCCGGTCCGGGGACGGGTCGATGGCGAGCCCGTGCCGGCCGATGTCGAACAGCCGCGTCCGGTCGTCGATCCGGCTGTCGCGCGCCTTGAAGGTGGAGATCGTGCGCCAGAAGCGGGACCGCCGGCGGACCCCCCGGACCAGCAGGATGTCGTGGGCGAGGCCGCTGCCCGCGGGGCCGGGCAGCAGGGTGCTCGAATTGCGCGGCAGGCCGCCGTCCGGCATGTCGTCGGGCGGCGCGAGGCCGGGCGGGTCCGACGTCACGTTCATGCGCCCCCTGGTGCGGTCCGCAACGGAATCCGGACCGTGAAGATGGATCCCCCCCCGTCGCCCCCCTCGACCGCGATCGTGCCGCCCATCGCCTCGGTCAACTGCCCGACGACCCAGAGGCCGAGGCCGAAGCCGGTGGCGGGCCGGGTGCCGGCCAGGCGTTCGAAGCGTTCGAAGATGCGGCCGCGGTCGTCAGCGGAGATGCCGGGGCCGCGATCGCGCACCTGCAGGCGGAGCGCGCCGCCTTCGCGCGCCACGGTCACGTCGATCGGCTTGCCTTCGCCGTATTTGACCGCGTTCGAGATCAGGTTCTCGGCGATCTCCTCGATCGCGGTGGGATCGAACATCCCGACGATCCCGGGCTCGATCGCGGCCGCGACGACCGAGCCGGCCGATTCCGCATGCGCCGCAAAATCCTCCACCAGCCGGGCGAGCACGGCGGAGACGTCGATCTCGACCGGATCGAGGGCGAACCGGCCGGAGGTCAGCCGGGAGATGTCGAGCAGGGTGATCGTGCGGCGGACATAGCGGCGCAGGATCACGTCGAGCTGGCGGATGCCCTGGGCGACCCTGGGCGGCACCTTGTCGCCGGCGCGGTCCACCTGCGCCTGCAGCAGGCTGATCCGGCCGACCAGCGGTGCCATCGGGTTGCGCAGCTCGTGCGCGGCGATGGACATGAAGATGTCGCGCGCACGCACGGCCTCGCGCAGCTCCGCGATTTCCGCCTGCAGACGCTCAAGCTCCGCCTGCGGATGCTCAAGGCCGGTGGGCGCAACCGAGGCGGTGTGTTCGTCCCCGTCCACTCAACCTGCCTTGATGCCACGTGGAGATATGGAGAGCCGCGCATGGTTGCCGAGCGCCGGGCAGGAAACAAGTGGATGCCGCAGCAGACACGGCTTCGTGACCAAACCGTTTCAGCGATGCGTCCTCGATCGGCGCGCCCTCGGCCGGCGCGTGGCGGCGAAGGCGCGCGCGGCATCGCGCCCTATCCGTCCTCGTGCCAGGTGCGCCCGTCGCGCTCGATCAGCCCGATCGCCGCACTCGGTCCCCAGGTGCCGGCGGCATAGGCGCGCGGCGTGTCGCCGCGCGCGGCCCAGGCCTCCAGGAGCGGCTCCACCCAGGACCAGGCCGCCTCCACCTCGTCGCGGCGCATGAACAGGGTGGCGTTGCCGCGCACCGTGTCCATCAGCAGGCGCTCGTAGGCGTCCGGGTAGCGCAGGCCGAACGCCTGCTCGAAGCTGATGTCGAGCGCGGTGGGCGCGAGGCGCAGCCCGCCCGGCCCGGGCTCCTTCGTCATCATGGCGAGTTGCATGCCTTCCTCCGGCTGCAGGCGGATCACGAGGCGGTTCGGTTCCAGCCCGCCGCCGCCGGGGAACAGCGACAGCGGCACGGCGCGGAACTGCACCACGATTTCCGAGACCTTGTGCGGCAGCCGCTTGCCGGTGCGCAGGTAGAACGGCACCCCGGCCCAGCGCCAGTTGCACACCTCGGCCTTCAAGGCGACGAAGGTTTCCGTCCTGCTGCGCCGGCCGCCGCCGAGGTCGGCCCCAAGGTCGGCCAGGTAGCCCGGCACGCCCTGGCCGTCGATCGCGCCGGCGTCGTACTGGCCGCGCACGGTCAGGCTCGCGGCGCGCTCCGGCGTCATCGGCTTCAGCGCCCGCAGCACCTTGAGTTTCTCGTCGCGCACCGGATCGGCGTCGAGCGAGCCGGGCGGCTCCATCGCGATCAGGCAGAGCAGTTGCAGCATGTGGTTCTGCACCATGTCGCGCAGCGCGCCGGCGCCGTCGTAATAGGCGCCGCGGCCCTCCAGCCCGACCGTCTCGGCGACCGTGATCTGCACGTGGTCGATCACGTCGGCGTTCCACAGCCGCTCGAAGATCGAATTGGCGAAGCGCAGCGCCAGCAGGTTCTGCACCGTCTCCTTGCCGAGATAATGATCGATACGGAAGATCTGCGTCTCGGCGAACACCTCGCCCACCTGGTCGTTGATGGCGCGCGCGGACGCCAGGTCATGGCCGATCGGCTTTTCCAGCACGACGCGGGAGGCGGGGCTCGCCAGCCCGGCGGCGGCGATGTTGCGGCAGATCGGGCCGTAGAGGTCGGGCGCGGTGGCGAGGTAGAACACCCGTACCCGCTCGGGGTCGAGCAGCGCCGCCAGCCCTTCCCAGCCGCCGTCCGGCCGGGCGGCATCGAGCCGCACGTAGGAGAGGGCCGCCAGGAAGCGGTCGACCGTCGCCGGCTCCCGCGCCTGCTCCGGCACGTAGGCGGCGAGCGCGTGGGCGGCGCGATCGCGGAAGGCGGCGTCGTCGAGGTCGGACCGCGCGGCGCCGAACACCCGCGCGCCGGCCGGCATCTGGCCGTCGCGGAACCGCCAGTAGAGCGCCGGCAGCAGCTTGCGCAGGGTGAGGTCGCCGGTGGCACCGAAAACGACGGCGTCGAACAGGGCGACGGGGATGATCGTGGCGGCCATGATGCGCGCTCCCGCTGTGCGGGCCGCGGGCATGCCGCGGCCGGGAGAATCCCTATCGGGTTGCGGCGCGGCCCACAACCGCGGCGGACGTTACAATCGTATACAGTTACGGTTGTCGTGCTACAAACGTTTACGAGATGTTCGAGCCAGCCGACGAAACCGAGCCGGCGCGCGTCCCATAAAATGGGGACAAGACATAAATAAGGACGCGCACCAGCCCCGTCCGGTGCTATAGGCGCCCGCCGCCGCACGGCAGAGGGGCGGGGTTGTCATTCGTTCGCAACCCCGGTGGAACCATTCTGGGGCCCTGCCACGCCCTTTCCGCGCGCCACCGTCGCCTGCCCGCCGCGCCGCCCCGGCTTCGCCCCAGGTTCTCCGCCGTTTATGGTCGACATCACGCTTCCCGACGAACACCTGATCCTCATCGGCATGATCGCCATTCGTGCCGAAGTGGGCGAGCAGTTGCTCGACATGCTGCTGGAAGGCTGGTTCCGCGAGCTGCCGCACGGCATGATGCAGGACGTGCAGGAGGTCGGCATCGAGCGCAAGGCCGACATGCTCCGCGAGGCGTTCCAGCGCGCGCTGCCGGCGGAGCACGAGGCCATCGCCGGCCTGTTCGCGCGGCTGCTGGACGCGAACGACGACCGCAAGGCGATCCTGCACGAGGCGTGGGTCTTGGCGGAGGCGCCGGACGTGCGTGCGACCGGCCGGGCGCTGCTGGCCGGCGAGGCGCCGCGGCGGCGGGTGACGACGCGGACGCTCAGCCGGCTCGATCGGACACTCGCGTCCCTGCTGCTGGAGCTGACTCTGTTGTTCGCACGGGCGAGCGAAGCTCGTTCAGCTCCGCCTCCCGCATCGCCCGATACACCTGGACCGCGAGATTAGCGGCCCAGTTCGGCCGCGCCATCTCCGAGTTCGTGTGGAAGAAGCGATCCACCACTTCCGCTCCGCCGGCCGCGACCAGCAGGCTGACATCGACACCGCCGTCGTCTGCCGCCTCCGCCGTGTTCCACATTCCCCGCTTCCCGCCTGTGCCAAATCCGCTATCCGGACCGTACCCGTGAGACACAACATAGCATTTCCGGGTTCCTGGAGTCCAGGGTTCCGCCGTGCCTGAGGCGTCCGTCTCTTTTTTACGACGGCGCCCCGCCGTCCGACGCTTCCGGATCCGGCAGGGCGATCGGCGGGACCCCCGACCGTTCACCTCTCCCGCTTTGCGGGAGAGGTGAACGGTCGGGTGAACCGGCGTCCGACCGTCGGCCGGATCGCTGCACCTGGTCCGTGCCGCAACCCCTTCCCTGGGGTTGGTTCGGGTTGTTGCACGCAAAATCTTGTGGGCAGCGGACGATTCGCGTTGACCGCGGGCGGCGAGGCGGGTACGCCTCCCGCGTGTCACAAACAGAACTCCCGCCCGTCGCTTCGTGTCCGCGGCCGCAGCTTCATGGCGCTGGTACTGGCGCCCGAGCCGCCGCTTGCCGAATGGCTCGCCGCGCTGGACGCGCAGATCGCCCGCGCGCCCGGCTTCTTCGACCAGCGCCCGGTGCTGCTCGACCTCGGGCTGCTGCCGCCGGACCAGGCCGGCGTCGCCGGGCTGATCGAGGCGATCGCCGGCCGCGGCATCCGGGTCATCGGCACCGAAGGCGCGCACAAATCCTGGGCAGGCGTGGAGAAATGGGGCATCGGCATCGGCCCGCCCGGCCCCGCTGCCGCCGGCGGCGCCCGCGCCGGCCGGCCGATCGAACTGCCGGACGAACCGCGCCCGGCGGAGCGGCCCGCGCCCGCCGCCGACCCCGGGGCCGCCGCGGCCGGCGGCGCAACCACCTTGCTGATCGATCACGCCGTCCGCTCCGGCCAGTCGATCGTGCACGAAGCGGGCGACGTGACGGTGCTTGGCACCGTCGCCTGGGGCGCGGAGATCGTCGCCGGCGGGTCGATCCACATCTACGGCACCCTGCGCGGGCGGGCCATCGCCGGGCTCAACGGCAACAAATCCGCGCGCATCTTCTGCCGGCGGCTGGAAGCGGAGCTGCTGGCGATCGACGGCGTCTACCGCACCGCCGAGGACATGGACCCCACCGTCACCGGCCGGCCGGCGCAGGCCTGGCTGGACGGGGAAACCATGCTGCTCGCGGCGCTCGACTGAGAGTTTGTGAAAGAATGCCCGTCAGCCGCCAAAACCGCCTGAAAACCCGAGCAATGACAACGGGCGTTCTTTCACGAGTTCGATTGCTTTTCACGCTCTGAGAAACAGGGACAGGGGGAACGACGGCATGGCGCAGGTCGTGGTGGTGACATCGGGCAAGGGCGGGGTGGGGAAGACCACCTCCACCGCCGCCCTCGGCGCGGCCCTGGCGCAGGGTGGCGAGAACGTGGTGGTGGTCGATTTCGACGTCGGGCTGCGCAATCTCGACCTCGTGATGGGTGCGGAACGGCGGGTGGTGTTCGACCTTGTGAACGTGGTGCAGGGCGATGCCAAGCTGGCGCAGGCGCTGATCCGCGACAAGCGGCTGGAAAACCTGTCCCTGCTGCCCGCATCGCAGACCCGCGACAAGGATGCGCTCACGCCGGAAGGCGTGGAGCGCATCGTCGCCGAGTTGCGCGAGAAATTCGACTGGATCCTGTGCGACAGCCCGGCCGGGATCGAGCGCGGCGCCACCATGGCGATGCGCCACGCCGACATGGCGGTGGTCGTCACCAACGCCGAAGTCTCATCCGTGCGCGATTCCGACCGCATCATCGGACTGCTCGATTCCAAGACCCTGCGCGCCGAACAGGGCCAGCGGATGCCGAAGCACCTGCTGCTGACCCGCTACGACCTCGCGCGCGCCGCGCGCGGGGAGATGCTGAAGGTCGAGGACGTGCTGGAAATCCTGTCGATCCCGCTGCTCGGGATCATCCCGGAAAGCCAGGACGTGCTGCGCGCATCCAACCTCGGCGCGCCGGTCACCCTGGCCTCGCCCGCCTCGGCGCCGGCACGGGCCTATGCGGAAGCGGCCAAGCGCCTCAAGGGCGAGCAGATCCAGGTCACCATGCCGGCCGCCGAACCACGCGGGCTGTTCGGCAAGCTGTTCGGGCGGAGGGCCGTGGCGTGAACCTGCTCGCCCTGTTCCGGCGCAACAACTCCGCGCCGGTGGCGCGCGAGCGGCTGCAGGTGCTGCTCGCGCACGAACGCGCCGTGGTCGGCGGGTCCGACCTGATCGCCGTGCTGCAGGAGGAGATCCTGGCGGTGATCGCCAAGCATATCGCGGTCGACCGCGACAAGGTGCAGATCAAGCTCGATCGCGGCGATCCCGTGTCCACCCTGGAAATCGACGTCGAGGTGCCGAGCCTGCTGCGCGCCGCGAGTGCGCCGCGGCGGGTGCCGGAGACGGCGGCGCGGCGGTAGCACGCGCCACCGCCGGCCGCGCGCCGGGTCCTACCGGAACGATACCGTCATCTGCCCGTAGAAGGCGCGCGGGGCGCCCGGGTTTGCCAGCACGGTACCCGCACTGTCGACGCCGGAGAAATAGCCGCCCGCCGAGATATAGGCGGTCGAGTTGTACTCCCGCCCGAGCAGGTTGGTCGCCGTGAAGGAGACCGTCAGCAGCCGCAGCCCCGGCAGGGTGCGGTCCTTGATCGGGAACTTCGCCGACACCGACAGGTTCAGCAGGTTGTAGGGCGCGATCGGCAGGCTGGTCGGCGCGCCGATCTGGTTGCTGTACAGATAGCGGCGCCCGACATACTGGTCGTAGACCGTGCCGCTCAGGAGCGTGGTGCCGATGAAGCGGCGGTAGCGGACGCCGATATTCGCCGTGAACACCGGTGTGTTCGACACCGGCTGGCCGTCGTAGGTCAGGCCCGTCGTCGTCGAGGTGTACGAATTCCAGTGCGCGTCCAGTATCTCGCCGTTGGCGAACACCTGCCAGGGAAAGCCGATGTCGCCGACCGCATCCAGGTTCACGCCCTGCAAGGTGGCCGCGCCGTAGCCGAAGGTCGTGACCGCCGGGTTGGACGCGAGGCTGATCGGGATGGTCTGGTTGGAGATCACGTCGCGGAAGTAGTTCACGTCGAGGAAGGTGCTGCTGAAGCCGGCGACGTCGGTGTTGAGCGCACGCAGGCCGATCTCGTAGTCCCGGCTCTCGACCGGTTCCAGCGCCGGCAGGTCGGTCTGGGCGTTGTCGAAATTGCCGGCCGTCGGGTTCTGGTAGGTCACCGCCGTGTTGCCGTACGCGGTCAGCCACGGCAGCACGTCGAGGGTGACGCCGAGCGAGGGTTCGACGTTCTGGAAATCCTTCGCGGTGTCCGGATCGGTGTTGTAGTTCGTGCCGGCGACCAGGCTGCCGCCGGCCAGGCCGGCCGCGGCGGAGGCGTTGTTGTTGTAGAAATACGTATGGTAGTTCACCAGCTCCACGCCCGGAACGATATGCAGCCGGTTGAAGAGGGTGAGCTTGTCCTGCACGAACACCGCGGCGTCCAAATTGTCGTAGGTGCCGTAGGAGATGAAGTCCGGCGCCTGCTGCGACGTGCCGAGGGCCGCGTTGTAGAGGTCCAGCCGGTCCACGGTGTGCGAGGTGATCGCGTAGCCGCCGACGCTCAGCACGTTATGGTACGGCAGGTCGATGTCGGCGTAGATCTTGTCGCCGAACGTGTCCGAGGTGGGGAAATAATACTCGGTGCCGGTGGGATTGTCCTGCGGGAAGCCGTTGTTCACCCGGTAGTGGGTGACGGTGCCGTGGCGGTACCACATCGTATCGTGCAAGGTCACGCCCGAGCCGAGGTCCTGCACCAGCTTGCCGTAGCCGATGAAGTTCTCGATCTGGTTCTCCTTGAACCAGACGTCCTTGGGCAGGTCGGAATAGAAGCCCGACGTCTGCTGGCTGTACAGCGGCGCGTTCTGGTTGGCCCCGGCCGTCGTCAGGCCCGCGACCGGCGTCGTCGGGATCATGTTCGGGCGGAATTCGTCGCTGTGCTGGTAGTAGAACCCGACGCTGATTTCGCCGCCGTCGTAGCGCTTGCGCACCTTGGCAAAGACCTGGTTCGCATGGCTCGGCCAGTCGTAGGAGCCCTGGCGGAAGGTGTCGTATTGCGCATGTGCGTAGCCGACCACGCCGGACCAGCCGTCGTGCTCGCCGGTCTGCGCGATCATGCTCTGGGTCATGCTGGCGAAGCTGCCGAAGCTCGTGCCCACCGTGACGCCGGCCGTCTTCGTCGGCTGCACGGGGATGAAGTTCACGGTGCCGCCGAGGCTGTCGTACCAGCGTTCGCGCGGATTGCCCGGCCCGTAGATGAGGTTGGTGCCGTCGAGCAGCAGGCCGAGCGGCACCTCGGTCGAATGCCAGCCCGTGCTCTGGATCAGCGAGTTGAGCGGCACGCCGTCGAGCTCCGCCGTCAGGCCGTTCGTTTCGAGGTCGCCCGGAACGCTGTTCCAGCCGACCTTCACGCCGCGCACGGACAAGGTGGTCCGCGCCGATCCGTTCTGCGCGGCGTAGCCCGCCACCGTGACGCCGGGCGCCATCGTCAGCGATTGCAGGCCCGACGCCTGCGGGCTGAAAAGGTCGGTCTGCGCCTTGCTGATCGACGTCACCGCCTGGGTCGCTTCCTTGCGCGCCTTGTGGCTGAGCACCGTCGAGGTCGGGCTGGCGGGCGCCGCCGCGCCGGTTGCCGAAACGGATCCGGCATTGACGGCGGCCCCGTCGGCGGTCTGCGCCCGCGCGGCGCTCGCAGGCAAGAGGACGTGCAGCATCGCACCGGCACTGGCGGTGAGCAGAAGCAGACGGCGGCTCGACATCGATGACCTCAACAGCGAAAGATCGGAAGGAAGGGACGGAAAGGAAGGATGCATCTCGCTGGAGGCGCGAATTGTCGTTCTTTCTCCGTCATGACAGCCGCATGTGCGGCATGGCGGGGTGCTTACGCCGATCTCATGACGGTCGTGTGACGGAGAATTTTCCGCGACGTTACATCTGTCACGTCGACGCCGCATTCGGGCGGAAGGCGCCGCGCTTCACGGTCATGTGACCGTGCTTCCGGGACACGTTGTCGTTCCGGCCTCATACGTCCCTCATGCTGATTCCGGAATGGAGGGCGTCGCCCCCCTCTTCTCCCTCTCTCCCGCGCTTGCGCCAGGGGAGCGTCATGTCTTATTTCGATTCCGTCTCGGACGGCCTGCCGCTATGGATAGCGTAGAACTGCTCCATGCCGCGGCGGAAGGTGATGGGTCCCGGCGGTTCTGCCGGCGTTCGGTGCTGCCTTCCAGGGTCGGGTTCAGCGCGGCCAGCGTGTCGATTTCCGGGGCGGTGAGCACGTTCGTGGCCGGCATCGCGGCGGCGCCGTCGCGGCCCTGCGTCAGTTGGAGATCGATGCAGGCCGCCTTGGTCGCGCAAGCGGCGAGCTTCACCAGCCGCTCCGCCGTGGCCATCTGGCTGTCCTCCAGCCGCAGCCCCTGCGACGTGATCGTGCGCTGCCCCGCCGGCGGGAAGCCTGCCGCGACGGCAAACAGCCGGCCGCCGCCCACCAACGGGCGGTCCGCCATCGCCCGGGCCTGCTCGGCGGTGTCCACCCATGGGCCGATTCCCGCTCCGCCAGGGGCCGCTCGGCATGCGGGACCGGGTTTACCCCGTCGCGGCTCCACACCGCCCCGCCGACCAGGCCGAGGCATGACCCGCTCGCGGCGTCCACCGCGATCATCGCATGCACCAGCACGCCGAAGGCGTTGCCCTTCCTGACCGGCCCCAGGCCGCGGCGGCGCTGCGCCGTGGTCGGGAATTTCACCTCGCTCCGGTCCTCGATCAGCAGAACATGCCGCCCCGCGCAGGCCGGGCCCGTCCGCTCGCTCCAGGAAGCGACGATCTGCGCCGCCGTCACCTTGGCGTTGGCAAAGAACCGGGGCGTTGGCAAAGAACCGGCCAACCCGCTCCTCGCCTTTGCGGTCCCCACCCAGCCGGCGCAGCCATACCGTCTTGCGCGCGACCATCCGTTCGAGGATCGCACCCCCCTTTCGCAAGGCGGAGATCCCCGAGGTCCCAAGCGACCGGTTCATGGCGGCTCCTTTCCCGTGGCCGCCATGCGCCCAAGCACAGACACGCCGCGTCGGGCCAATCACGTTCCAATTCCCGGATTACTTGTGGGCATGCCCTAGCGCAAGCACGGGTGGAGCCATCCGTTCGTCACCCGAACTTGCCACCGTCATTGCGCGCGGAAGTTGTATTCGCGGACGAACGACGCCCTGCAGACGGTCTGACGGCGTAAATTCCTTGGACGAGGCGCAACAATTATGTTTATTTGCTGCGGGAGTTAGCGGACGGGATTGGTATGTCGGATACGGGTGGCAGCAAGGCTGAATGGGTCAAGCGGGTTCTCGGCCTCGATCTGGCAGGGCCCACCACGACCGCTCCGCAGGAGCGTGTCGATCTGAACGCGATCTGGCGCGACGCCAAGGAAGCGACGGACCAGCAGCTCAACGTCCTCGCGGGCAAGCTGCGCGCGACCGGCGATCCCGACCTGGTGCGGATCGCCGATCTCGGCCTGTTCGCGCTCGGCGGCGGGCAGGGGATCAACGTCGCCCTGCGCAAGGCATTGTTCGAATACAAGGCTGCCTCGACAGAGCGGCAGGAGGCCGCGGCCCGCGGCCTGCGCAAGGCCGTCGCCGACTACCGCAGCGCCATCGCCGGCAACGAAGGCGTCCGGCTGATCGACAACAATCCGTTCGGCGTTTCGGTCGAGCTTGGCTCCCGTCTCGGCGCCGCGCTCGACCGCATCGAACACGCGCTCGCCTGACCCCCCGGACATCGAGGCAACCGACGCCATGAGCGACGACAAGGAAAACGACCGGGTTCAGCGCGCGCGGCGCTTCGGGCCCACCCCGCAGATGGGGCGCGGCGGGAACAACAACAACAACCAGGTTCCGAACCTGAACCAGCCCCCCAACCAGTTCCAGCGTGTCCGGATCCGGACCAGAACCGGCCGCAGGTCGAGCCCAGAATGGGCGTGCGGCGCGGCCCCCAGGTCAACCAGCAGAACAACAACAACCAGCAACCGCAGAACAACAACAACCAGCAGCAGCAGATCGTCCTGGGCGTCCAGATCCCGCAGGACCAGCGCCAGTGGTCGGTGAACGTCCTCCGGGTTCTCGGCTGGAGCAGCAAGCAGCAGGAGCACCAGAAGCTCAACAACGACATCACCGGCCTGCTGCAACAGGACGACGATGAGCCCTCCGACATCGTCAACCAGATGCAGGTCGCGTTCCAGGAGCTCTCGAACTCGCTCGACCAGAACGGCATCTGGAACAGCACCGAGGAGATGAAGGCGAGCCAGATCAAGGCCACGCTCGCCTTCGAACGGATGCCCAACAAGCAGGCGCGGCTGCAGACCGGCAGCGCCAACCCGACCTTCTGGGTCGATGGTCCGCCCGATCCGAACACCAACGAGACCCGGCAATACATCTTCAAGCCCGCCATGAAGGGCGCCCTCATGACCGGGATGTCCGACGGCGGCGAGCCGACGCGCGAAGCGCTGGCCGGCCGGGTGTCGGAAATGCTGCAGGCGTACAGCGGCCTCGACTTCAACATGCCGCTGACCAACGTGATCTCGGTCGATCGGACCCGCCTCAACGAGTTCCACAGCGACGACCCCGGCAGCCAGATCGTCGAGGGGAACACCGTTTCCGGCTCCCTGCAGCAGTTCAAGCCGAGCGACGGCGACCTGCGTGCCAACCTCTGCACGAGAAAGGGCGATGTCGACCCGCAGAGCTGCCAGAACGTTGCGATGCTCGACACCATCATGCTCAATCTCGACCGGCATGACGGCAACCTGCTGATGGGCAAGGACGATACGGGCCTGATCCCGATCGACCACGGGCTCAGCTTTCCGGACACGAGCGTCCTGGAGACGACGAGCATCACCGACAACATGGCCGGCGAGAAGAACGTCCTTCTTCGCCTGCCCGGTTCCTACGAAGCCTTCTCGCAGGAAAGCCTGGAGGGGCTCGACAAGCTCGATCCCAGCGTCCTGGTCGGCGCCCTCAAGGGCGAGATCGTCAAGATGGAGCAGCTCCACGAGGGCACGCAGGGAACCGTGACCCAGAGTTCGCTCTCCATCACCGAGCTGACCACACGGTTCCTCAAGCGCGCCGCCCCGACCCTGGCGCCCGCGGTGCTGCAGATGGCGCTCGGGGCCAATGCCCGCAAGCTCCTCGACCCTGAGTTCGGCCGCGATCAGAACGCCTGGAACAACCTCGCCGACCAGGTCATCCAGGAATTCGCCGCCAAGGCCGCGCAGCTCAAGGAATTCTGGATGCTGCCCGGCGACGAGCGCGACGCCATCATGAACAAGCTGGTCGCCGATAACCTGATCAACGGCCACCCGATCGAGTACCGACTGGATCCTCAAGAACATCGACGTGGTCCTGTCCTACGGACGGTCCAACGTCGCGCCGCCGCAGGGGCCGAACCGGCAGCAGCAGCAGCCACAGGATCTCGACGCCCAGCAGACGAAGGACGAGATCCGGTCGGTCCTGCCGAAGATCACTCTCGACCGGAAGAAAGAGGGCGAGTGGGTCGCGACCTGGAAGAAAATCCGCCGCGCCGGCGGCGTGGACGCCGTGCGGCAGGTGCTGCTCCAGGATCCCAAGAGGTCGTTCAAGACCCTGCAGGAGGTCCTGGACGCGATCAACACCCGCGAGACGGAGCAGGCGCAAAGGGAGTGGGAGGTCATCGTCAACAACTGCCGGCAGTTCTTCCCGCAGTTTGAGCCACCCGACTACGCCAGCATGGCGGCCCGGGGGCGGTTGCTGCGGACCTATGAGGCGTTCCGCCGGGCCGGCGAACTCCGGGCGATGCAGAATGCGATGCAGCAATGGCCGAACCGGCCGCAGCCGCGGGACCCGAGCGAGGCGCTGATGCTGATCCTGTCCCCGCTGCCCGACCGCAACGCGGCGACGGTCAAGGGGCTCGACTATCTCGACCGGCTGGTGCAGGTCGAGCCGGGGCTCGTCACCCAGCCGCTCCAGCAGGAAATCCGGCAACTCCGCATCGACATCGGCAACAACCAGGTGAACGGCGACCCGTACGACGCCGTCATCGAGCTGACGGACCGGGTCCTCGGCAACGCCGTCACCGAGATGAGGAACCGGTTCCTCGCGCTCAAGCCCCGCATCGCCCTGCAGGACCAGACGGGATACCAGTGGAAGGGCGTCGAACAAATACTTACCGCGGTGCAGGCAGGCAAGGTGCTGGACTGGATCGACCGGCTGCGGCAGATGGAGCAGATGTATCCGCCGCAGAACAACAACAACTAGCACGACGCCCCGGAAGACAACGGCGGGAACAACGACCGGGAACGCGTCGAGCAGAACCGACCCCCCTCCCTCCCTGCGGGGCGTGCCGCGTCCACCACTCCGACCCTCCCCCGCACGAGGGAGGGAGGCGTGACCCCGGTGTGATACCAACCGCCGGAACGATTGACTCTCGGTCCGCCCGCAGCCCCCCGTCATGGCCGGGCCCGACCCGGCCATCTACGCACGGCCTCGGAGCACGAGGCGCCACCCGACCCGATCCCCTCGGGCAGATGGCCGCCCCGAGCCCGGCGATGACGGCGAAGAAGTGCCGGCCGAAGGGTCGCTCTTTGCGTCGGTTGGTGTGACAACCGCGGAACCGCATGCTTAGACTGCCAGCGATGTCCGCCCCCATCCCCGCCCTGACCGCCACCGACCTTCTGGCCCGGCTGGCCGGGTTCGACACCACCAGCCGCAATTCCAACCTGGCGCTGATCGACTTCGTCGCCGACTGGCTCACCCGCCACGGCGTACGCTTCCATCTCAGCCACAACGAGGACCACTCGAAGGCCAACCTCCACGCGATCATCGGCCCCGCCGTCCCCGGCGGCCTCGCCCTCTCCGGCCATGTCGATACCGTACCCGTCGATGGCCAGGCCTGGACCGGCGACCCGTTCGTCCTGCGCCGGCAGGACGGCCGCCTGACCGCCCGCGGCGCCTGCGACATGAAGGGCTTCGTCGCCACCTGCCTCGCCCTGGTGCCGGAGCTCGCCGCCCGCCCCCTGACGCGCCCGGTGCATCTCTTCATCACCTATGACGAGGAGATCACCTGCGCCGGCGCCCAGCGCCTGATCGAGGTCCTGGACGAAGCCGGACCCCGCCCCGCGTTCTGCGTGGTCGGCGAGCCCTCGCTCATGCAGCCGATCCTCGCCCACAAGGGCAAGCTTGACCTCCGCGTCACCGTGCGCGGCCGCCCCGGCCATTCCTCCGTTCCGGTCAAAGGCGTGAACGCGGTCCAGGCCGCCGCCGAGGCGATCGCCTGGGTCGCCGCAGAGTCCCGTCGCCTCGCTCAGGAAGGCCCGTTCGAGGATGGGTTCGATCCCCCCCACACCACGATGCACGTCGGCACCATGGCCGGCGGGACGATCCTCAACATCATCCCCGAACACGCGCAGTTCACGATGGAGTGGCGCACCATCCCGGCCGACGACCCGGACGCGATGCTGGCCCGCTTCCGCGACCACGTCGCCCGCGCGATCGAGCCCGCCATGCAGGCGGTCGATCCCGACACCGGCTTCAGCTACGAACGCACCGCACAGCTTCCGGGCATGTCGCTGCCCGCCGACCATCCGCTGGCGGACGCCGTGCGCCAGCTCACCGGCGCCAACGCCGCCGGCAAAGTGAGCTACGGCACCGAGGGCGGGTTCTACCAGAACGCCGGCATCCCCACGATCATCTGCGGCCCCGGCGACATCGCCCAGGCGCACAAGCCGGACGAGTTCGTGACGGAAGAGCAGATGGTCGCTTGCGACCGCTTCCTCCGCCGCCTGATCGACCGGCTGACCGGATAGGCACGATGGTCGCGATCCCGCTTCTGCCGCTGCCGCGGTTCGAGGTCCGGCTGACGGTGCCGGACCTCGCGCCCTGGCGGGCGGGAAACACCGGGATCGTGGGGTTCACGAGCTTTGCCGCCGCGGCGTCGGGACCGCATGTCGCGCTGCTCGCGATCTCGCACGGCAATGAAATCAGCGGGGCGATCGTGCTCGACCGGCTGCTCGCCGCCGGGCTGCGGCCGGCGCGCGGGCGGCTCACGTTCGGCTTCATCAACCTGGCGGCGTTCGATCGTTTCGACCCGCGCCAGCCGACCCTGTCGCGCTTCGTCGACGAGGACATCAACCGGGTGTGGGACCCTGCGGTGCTGGACGGGCCGCGCCGGTCCTGCGAGCTCGACCGCGCGCGCGAGATCCGGCCGCTGATCGATACGGTGGACGTGGCGCTCGACCTGCACTCGATGCTGTGGGAGTCCGATCCGCTGATCCTGTGCGGGAACTCGCCGCAGGGGCGGGCGCTGGCGCTGGCGACCGGCGAGCCGGCGCTGGTGGTGGCCGATCGCGGCCATGCCGGCGGGCCGCGGCTGATCGACTATCCGCGCTTCCGCGACCCGGACAGCCAGGCCGCGGCGGTGCTGGTGGAAGCGGGACAGCACTGGGAACCGGCGACGGTTGCGACCGCGGCGACCAGCGTCGCCGGGCTGCTGGCCGCGCAGGAGATGCTGGGCGGCGACGGCGCGGCGTTCGGGCTGTCCCCGCCGTCCTGCGGCAGGCCGCGGCTGGCCGAAGTGACGCAGGTGGTGACCGCGACCACGGCGGCCTTCGCCTTCGTGCAGCCCTGGCGCGGGGGGACGGTGATCCCGCGGCGCAATACCTTGCTGGCGTTCGACGGAGCGACCGAGATCCGCACCCCGCACGACGACTGCCTGCTGGTGATGCCGAGCCTGCGGCCGAGCCGGGGGCATACGGCGGTGCGGCTGGCGCGGTTCGTGTAGAGGAGCACCTACAGAAGATCGCGGAACGAGGCCTCCGGCGGCGCTGCCCCCCGCGGCCCCCCCGAGATATTTGAACAAGGAGATCGCAAATTGGGGACCAACCACCAGGCGGGAGTTGCCGCCGGCGGGTCGTCACCTTCGCCATGCACGAATCAGAGCGCCGAAAGCCGAGATCACGGCCGCCAGGGCATACAGCCAGTGCGGATCGGAAAGGCGCATCGGGGCCGTCCTTTTCAAAGGTAGCCCCTGATGAATTCCCTGCCGGCCGCTCAGCTCGATCTGCCGCATTCTGGACCCTACGCGGCCCGGCTCCGCGGATGGCCTGGCCGGCAACAGGTGGTTGTCGGTTCGCTGTCGGGACCATGGGAAAATCCGCTCGCCGCCACGGCGCGCCTGCGGGGATGGCGATCGCTTCGCCACCGCTCGCCCGGCACCGCGGCAATCGCTCGGACTTTGCTTACCGATGCGGGCCGCGGTTGGCCGGTCCCGACGCACCGGCCGCGCGGATCGTGCGGCTCGCGAAATCGCCAGATTCCTTATCACGGAGGAAGCGCGGAGGGCCACGGAGGGCCATGGAGGCTTTGTGCCTCCCCGACTGCCGGGGCAACACGCGGCCTCCGTGGCCCTCCGCGCTTCCTCCGTGATAAACCCTTGCTGGATAGCGGACGCACAAGCCCCGTCGTCATCCTCCGGCTCTGATCGGCAGCCGGCTCGCGCGATTGCCCCCAACGCCGCGAAATGGCGGAAAGTCGCGCTCTGGATACCGCCGGATTTATCGATGTCCCGGCATCTGGCCGAGACCGCGGCAATTCCAGTCAGCTTGCCGAACCGGCTCGTCCAGCCTCTCTGCCGCGCCGCATGACATGTGGAAAGTCGAGCTCAGGGCAATAGCAAAAAGCGCCAACTTATATAAACCGTGCACCACGGTGCTCCGGTAAGCTCGCGGCTCCGGTGGCTTCCCTCTCCGGCAGCTACTCGTTCCCGTGCTGGGCGACGTATTTGCGCAGGGCGCTGTTGATGCTGGTCTGGTAGCCCTCGCCGTTCGGCGCATGGTCCTTGAACCAGGCGATCACATCGGCATCAAGGCGCAGGGTCAGTTGCTTTTTGACCGGGCGGAAGAAAAGGCCGCGCCGCGCGCCGCTCCAGTCCTTTCGCTCCGGTATGTCGCGTGTGTTGATCCGATCGTCCGGCAGCGCGGCCAGTGCTTGCAGCTCGGCCGTCTGTTCCGGGGTCAGGTCAGAACGCTCCTTCTTCATAGGCTCTCCTTTCATGCGCGGTTGCCTTGCGGGCACTGACGATCCGGCCGACCTCATCCCCCGTCGCCGGATCAGACTCCGGCCAAGTGTGAACCACGAACAGAAAAACCGTCCCCACCACGCCCACGGTTCGCCAGCGGTCCCCGTCCGGATGGGGATCGACCCGACTGACCGCCAGAGGGTCGTCAAAGACGAGCCGCGCCGTCTCGAAGCTCAGGCCGTGATCCCGCTTGTTGATCCGGTTCTTCTCATCCGTCCAAACCCACTGCACGCCATCCTCGCGGTCAATGTAGCTACTGTATTGTAGCTACAAAACGAGGGAGATCAAGCCTCACGGAAGAAAGCCGGATGCCACGGCTGCTCGGGCGCGCCAAGCCGTCCCGTGACTGTCGGGACGAAGGGCGCCCTGCCGGATCGGCATGACGGAACCCTGTCAGTGCATCGCCGAGGTCACGGCGGTCGCGGGCGGTACGCAGACGGGTCGGCAGGGATGGAGGGATCAGCAGTCGGTCGGACGTCCAGCGGCAAGAACTCTCCGTCACCGCCCGATGTCATTTGGCCCGCTCCCCCCGCCCTCGCCAGCCCCCGCCCCCCCGCGTTAAACACCTCACGATGACCCCGCCCCTTCCCGCCGCCCTCCCGAGGGCCGCCCTGGTCACCGGCGGCGCCCGCCGGCTCGGCCGCGCCATCGCGCTCGCCCTGGCCGGGGCCGGGTTCGACATCGCCCTGCACGTCCGCCGCAGCACCAGCCCCGCCGAGGACACCGAAGCCGCCATCCGCGCCACCGGCCGCCGCGCCGTCGTCCTCCCCGCCGACCTCGCCGACGAGGCCGCCACCGCCCGCCTGCTCCCCGCCGCCACCGCCGCCCTCGGCCCGATCGGCGTCCTGGTGAACAACGCCAGCACCTTCGAGCGCGACACCTGGGACAGCGCCTCCCGCGCCACCTGGGACGCACATCTGGAACCCAACCTGCGCGCGCCCTTCGTCCTGATGCAGCACTTCGCCCGCGCCCTGCCGGACGGCGCCGAGGGGCTGGTCGTCAACCTGCTCGACCAGCGGGTCTGGTCGCTGACGCCGTTCTTCGTCTCCTACACCGTCTCCAAGGCCGCGCTCTGGGCGCTCACGCAATCGATGGCGCTGGCGCTCGCCCCTCGCCATATCCGGGTCAACGCGATCGGCCCCGGACCGGCGCTGCCCAGCGCGCGCCAGACCCCGGAGCAGTTCGCGCGCCAATGCACCATGGTCCCGCTCGGCCACGGCACCTCGCCCGACGAAGTGGCCCGCGCGGTGCTGGCGATCCTGGCCTTGCCGTCGATGACCGGGCAGATGATCGCGCTCGACGGCGGCCAGCACCTGCAATGGGCATCAGGCCGCACCGACCCGCCGCTGGAGGAATGAGCATGGACACACCCCGCATCGCCTCCGCCGCCGGCGCGCTGCGCCACGTATTCATCCGCGACCTGACCCTGCCCGCCAGCATCGGCGTGCACCCGCATGAGCGGGCGACCCGCCAGCCGGTGCGCATCAATATCGACCTCGGGGTGGAGGACGACGGCGCCCGTGCCCGCTCACGCGCCCCGGCGGCCTATGCCGGCGGCGGCACGGTCGGCCCCGACGCACTCTCCCGCGTGGTGGACTACGAAGTGCTGGCCGACCGGGTGCGCGCCCTGGTGGCGGCCGGCCACGTGTTCCTGGTGGAGACCCTGGCGGAGCGGATCGCCGAAGCCTGCCTCACCGATAGGCGCGTCCTGCTCGCCCGTGTGCGGGTGGAAAAACTCGCCGTGTTCGCGGATGCGGCATCGGCCGGGGTGGAAATCGAGCGTCGGGCGTCCGACTTGTCCACCCCGTAAAGCTATCTCCCTGTAACAACAGTGACATGCAGCCTGATACTGGTTGCGTGACTCGATCGTGAATGGAAATTCAGTGAAATCAATGCCCTGCCGGGGTGCTCGGAATTTGGGCAAACCGTGCCGGGGCCGCCGCACGCGCGGGATTGGCGATGTTGCCCCGCGGTTGATCCACAAGGTTATCCACAGGTTTGGTGGAAAAGATGAACTTCCTGTGACTGCCGGATGAGCGACCTTGCACCTCCGCCGGACGGCGCCGCCATCATCGCTGCCACCCTGGCCACCCTGCCGGCCAGCCCGGGCGTCTACCGGATGCTCGATGCCAAGGGCGACGCCCTCTACGTCGGCAAGGCGCGCGCCCTCAGCAAGCGGGTCGCCGCCTATACCCAGCCCGCGCGGCTGCCCGAGCGGCTGCGGCGGATGGTGGCCGAAACCCGGTCCATGGAGATCGTCACCACCCACACCGAGGCCGAGGCGCTGCTGCTGGAGGCGAACCTCATCAAGCGCCTCAAGCCGCGCTTCAACATCGTCCTGCGCGACGACAAATCCTACCCCTGGCTGATGCTGACCGAGGACCACCCCTACCCGCAGATCGCCAAGCACCGCGGCGCGCAGATCCGCAAAGGGAGCTACTGGGGGCCATTCGCCTCCGCCTGGGCGGTGAACCAGACGGTGACGGCCATGCAACGGGTGTTCCTGCTGCGATCGTGCGCCGATACGGTGTTCGCCGCCCGCACCCGGCCCTGCCTGCTGTTCCAGATCCGCCGCTGCTCGGCCCCCTGCGTCGGGCGGATCAGCCAGGAGGACTACGCGGTGCTGGTCGGCCAGGCGAAGGCCTTCCTGGAGGGCAAGTCCGCCACCGTGCAGCGCGAGTTGGCGACCGAGATGGAAGCCGCGGCGGCGACCTTGGAATTCGAGCGGGCGGCGGCGCTGCGCGACCGCATCCGCGGCCTGACGCATGTGCAGGGCGGGGACGTCATCAATCCGACGAGCCTCGGTGACGCCGACGTGATCGCCGCCTGGCAGGCAGCCGGGCAGACCTGCGTGCAGGTGTTCTTCATCCGCGGCGGCCGCAACAACGGCAATCGCGCCTTCTTCCCCTCGCACGCGCGCGGGGAGGAGGCGCCGGTGGTGCTCGGTGCCTTCGTCGCCCAGTTCTACGACGACAAGCCGCCGCCGCCCGTGCTGCTGGTGAACCACGCCCTGCCGGAGCAGGCGCTGGTGGCCGAGGCGCTGGGGCTCAAGGCCGGCCGCCGTGTGGAGATCGCGGTCCCGCAGCGCGGCGAGAAGCGCGCGGTGCTGGAGCACGCCGAAACCAACGCGCGCGAGGCGCTGGAACGCAAGCTCGCCGAGGCCGCCGGCCAGGCGAAGCTGCTGGAGGCGACCGCGACCCTGTTCGGCCTGCCGGCGCCGCCCGAGCGGATCGAGGTCTACGACAACAGCCACATCATGGGCACGCACCCGTACGGCGCCATGGTCGTCGCCGGGCCGGAAGGGTTCCGCCGCGCCGCCTACCGCAAGTTCTCGATCCGCGGCCCGATCACACCGGGCGACGATTTCGCCATGATGCGCGAGGTGCTGGAGCGTCGCTTCGGCCGCGCCCAGCGCGAAATCGCCGAGGGCGGCACGGCCGAGCTGCCCGACCTCGTGCTGATCGACGGCGGCGCCGGGCAGTTGTCGGCGGCGCGGGAGGTGATGGCAGGCCTCGGCCTCGCGGACATCCCGCTGGTCGCGATCGCCAAGGGGCCGGACCGCGATGCCGGGCGGGAGTGGTTCCATAGGGACGGGCGGGCGGCGTTCCAGCTCCCGCCGCGCGACCCGGTGCTCTATTTCCTGCAACGGCTGCGCGACGAGGTGCACCGCTTCGTCATCGCCACCCATCGCGCCGGCCGGTCGCGTGCCCTGGTCACGAGCGAGCTCGACGAAATCCCCGGCATCGGCGCGGCACGCAAGCGGGCGCTGCTGAACCATTTCGGCTCGGCGCGCGGGGTGAAGATGGCCGGCCAGGCCGATCTGGAAGCGGCACCCGGCATCAGCCACGAGATCGCCTGGCGGGTCTACGCGCATTTCCACCCCGGCGCGCGGGCGGCGGACGTTTCCCCGCGCCCCGCAGGGGACTAGGGTGCGGCCGCCATGCTGACCGACCTGCCGAACCTGCTCACCCTGTCGCGGATCGGCGCCATCCCGGTGCTGGTGGCGCTGGTCGCGCTGCGCCACCCGGGCACCGACCTCGCCGCCTGCCTGGTGTTCAGCGCGGCAGGGATCACCGACTGGCTGGACGGGCATTTCGCCCGCTCGCGCCGCCAGCAGTCCGACCTCGGGCGGATGCTGGACCCGATCGCGGACAAGCTGCTGGTCGGCGCCACCCTGATGGTGCTGGCCGGGGAGGGGCGGCTGACGGGCGGCACCCTGTTCCCGGCGATCGTGATCATGGCGCGGGAAATCCTGGTGAGCGGGCTGCGCGAATACCTCGCGGGCATCCGGGTCGGGCTGCCGGTGACGAAGCTCGCGAAATGGAAGACCGGGTTCCAGATGGGGGCGCTGGGGGTGCTGCTGGCCGGGGACGCCTCGGCGCGGCTGCTGCACGTGGGGTTCGTGCCGGTGACCGCGATCGGCGAGGCGATGCTGTGGGTGGCGGCGGTGCTGACCCTGCTGACGGGGTGGGACTACCTGACGGCGGGGTGGCGGCACGCGTCGGGGGCGATGGGGACGGAGCGGTAGGGACGCGCGACCGACTTCGGCTGGAGTCCGCACATGGGCAAATCCGCGGCCGTCCGGAAAAAGCCGCCGGGGCACCCATTCCAGGGCAAGCGCTCGAACCGGAACCTCGGCGGGAGCGGCCGCTTCTTCACCTCTCCCGCTGCGCGGGAGAGGTCGGTTCGCGCAGCGAACCGGGTGAGGGAACTGCGCACCGCACCCTCACCCGCCGTGCTGCGCACGGGGACCTGCCTTGAAAACTCCCGGCTCCGTGGAATCTGGCGGCGGGGGTGCCGCCGATCGCCGCCGGCTGTCAGTACCCGATACAGGTCGTGCTTGAACGGGCCGGTCGCCGGGATGCCGATATAGGCAGCCTGCGCCGGCGTCAGCTTCGTCAGGGTCGCGCCCACTTTCGCCAGGTGCAGCGCGGCCACTTTCTCGTCGAGCGCCTTCGGCAGGGTGTAGACCTGCCGCTCGTATTTCCCGGGGGGCGCGGTGAACAGCTCGATCTGCGCCAGCACCTGGTTGGTGAAGCTGGCGCTCATCACGAAGCTCGGGTGGCCGGTGGCGTTGCCGAGGTTCACGAGCCTGCCTTCCGACAGCACGATCAGACGCTTGCCGTCGGGGAACACCACCTCGTCGACCTGCGGCTTCACGTTCACCCAGGTGTAGTTGCGCAGGGCCTCGATCTGGATCTCGGAATCGAAATGGCCGATGTTGCAGACGATCGCCCGGTGCTTCATCGCCCGCATGTGATCGAGCGTGATGACATCGACGTTGCCGGTGGCGGTGACGAAGATGTCGCCGAGCGGGGCGGCGTGCGCCATCGTCACGACCTCGTAGCCCTCCATCGCCGCCTGCAACGCGCAGATCGGGTCGATCTCGGTCACCATCACCCGGCAGCCGGCGTTGCGGAGCGAGGCGGCGGAGCCCTTGCCGACGTCGCCGAAGCCGTTCACCACCGCGACCTTGCCGGCCATCATCACGTCGGTGCCACGGCGGATGCCGTCCACCAGGGATTCGCGGCAGCCGTAGAGGTTGTCGAATTTCGACTTGGTCACGCTGTCGTTCACGTTGATCGCCGGCGTCAGCAGCTTGCCGTCGCGCGCCATGTCGCGCAGGCGGTGCACGCCGGTGGTGGTTTCCTCCGACACGCCGCGCACGTCGGCGAGCATCGCCGGATATTTCTCGTGCATCAGCTTGGTCAGGTCGCCGCCGTCATCGAGGATCATGTTCGGCGTCCATGGTCCACCAGTCCCTTGGGGTCCACCAGTCCCTTGGGGTCCACCAGTCCCTTGGGCAGGTCCGCGCACCGTCTGTTCGATGCACCACCAGAATTCCTCCTCCGTCTCGCCCTTCCAGGCGAACACCGGCACGCCGGCGGCAGCCACCGCAGCGGCGGCATGGTCCTGGGTGGAGAAGATGTTGCACGACGACCAGCGGACCGAGGCGCCGAGCGCCTGCAAGGTCTCGATCAGCACCGCGGTCTGCACCGTCATGTGCAGGCAGCCGACGATGCGGGCGCCGGCGAGCGGCTTCGATTTGCCGTATTCGGCGCGGGTGGCCATCAGGCCGGGCATCTCGTCCTCGGCCATGGAGATCTCCTTGCGGCCCCACTCGGCCTGGGAGATGTCCTTCACCTTGTAGTCAGTCATCGGGGCGGGCTCCTGCTGGGTGGCGGCGCTATATAAGCATATCTTTATGTCCGCAATCCCCCCGGTCGACCTCGCGGCGCTCGCCCGGATGGGCGCGTCGGCGCCTCTCTCGTCACGCACCGCGGAGGCCTGCATCGCCGGCCGCGAACGCGCGCCGGCGCCCCGGACCAGGCCCTCCCAGCTCCCCACGCAACGGCGGGCCGAGCGGAGATTTGCCGAACCCGGCGCGGTGCAGGTGGTCCGATCCCCGGGGCGCCCATCGTTCCGGGGCACAACAGGAGGCGTGCTGCGGACCTGGCACCTGTTGTGCGAGCCGCGGCCGGTACCGCTTGCGCCTGCACCCGGGCCCGAAGCGGTCGGCAGCCATCGATTTCAACGCAGAGAAGACAAGGCGAGGAAGCAAAAGGCCGCAGAGGGTTGGTTGCCTATCGTGGCCGGATGCGCCCCCGACGTGATGCATGGCCCGACGTGATGCATGGATGGATCCAAACCTACCGTGGCAGCACAGGATCAGGAGAACGAGCGTCGCGCTCCGACCCCTCTGCGGCCTTTTGCTTCCTCGCCTTGTCTTCTCTGCGTTGAAATCGGAGCGGTCCACCGGTACCAACCCTTCCCGCCGGCGCCGAGAGCGGTCGCGACAACTCGCCACGCGTGCGGCATGCGGGACGACGCTATCCGCCGCATCCTGGCAAGCGACAGGACGCGCCGTTCAGGCAATCGCCCTCTCACCCCCCTGGTCGGCCCATCCAAGGACGCGAGCCGTGACGCCCATGGTCAGATCCAGGGAGGACGCGGTCCGATTCCCGCCACCCGCGCCGCAGCGCATGACCCGCGCACGACGCACCTGATATGCAGCCTGCCGCCATTGTCGGTCCATCCCGCGACATAAGCGACGTTTTGCATCGCAGGGTACCAGTCGCATTCCACGCCGAACAGGAAGGAACGCAAAAGAAACCTGGGTCTTCAGAGGACGATGCCGCGACCTGCCACGGCGCGCAGACAGGGACTGGCATATTGCCCATCACACCATGCTGCAAAACCGGAATGTATTGCAACGTGCTCATCTTCGCGGTCCTTCCAGGCACTCCGAGAAGCCCTGACAGGTTCGCAATCCTGCTGTCCTACCGGGCGGAATATCCAAACTCACGATTCCGTGATCGTGCATGGACGCCCCCGTGGACCACCCCATTCTGAGCGCGTCGCACCGGTGGGGCCTTCCGCAGACCATCGCTGCACGCACGTCGCTCATGTGTTGCAAGTCACCGACTCGACTTTCGTACTGCCGGGCAGGATCGCGATCACCGGGCGGCGTCGCGAAACCACCCGGGCACGCAGCGCGCTATCGTTGCGTGCCCGTCATTCCACGCGGCGCCGGTACGACGGTTTCGGGTTCAATCTTCGCAAGGTAACCTCCCCATGGCCAACCGACCAGCAACCCTGTCGCGGGCACTGACGGCAGAATTCATCGGCACGTTCTCGCTCATCTTCATCGGCGCCGGCGCGGCGACCGCACTCGGAGGCAACCACGATCCCGCCGTGGCGTTCGCGCACGGGTTGACAATCATGGTCTTCGCTTCGGCGTTCGGCGACATCAGCGGCTGCCACATCAATCCGGCGGTCTCCATCGGCCTCGCCACGGCCGGCGAGTTTCCGCTCCGGCGCCTCACGCCCTACCTGCTGGCGCAGTTCGCCGGCGCCATCATTGCCGCCTGGTGTCTGCGGATCGTGTTCGGCGGGCCGGTGAACCACCTCGGCGCGACCCTCGTTGATACGCACCGCATCACCTATGGCGGGGCCTTCCTCCTCGAAGCGATCGGCACGTTCTTCCTCGTCAACACCGTACTGCACACGGCGGTGCGCGGCAGTGCCGGCAGGCTGGCGCCGTTCGCGATCGGAATGACGGTGACGATCTGCATCCTCGGCTTCGGCGTGCTGACCGGCGGCAGCGTCAATCCCGCGCGCACCTTGGGCCCGGCGGTCGCCGCGGACATCTATACCGGCGTGCCGATCTACTTCCTGGCGCAGATCGCGGGATCGATGGGCGCGGGGCTGCTCTACCGCTGGTTCTGGATGCCGCAGCCGCAGGCGCTGTCGGTGCTGCAGGCCGGGGACGACTGACCATAGGTGGCCTGGCCTTCCTCCGTGCGGGCACGCGACGCCCCGCACGGAGGTTCCCCGGCGGGCAAGCGGCTGTGAGCCGAGGTGAGTCAGGGGGATAACCCGCACCCCGGTCGGCATCCCTCCGGCGCACCGGGGATAACCGTCCCCGACCAGTGACCTGGGGAGCGATCGGCAGGTTCCGATCCGCCACCGGGGATAACCCGGAAAACCTTTCCCATCCCGGCACTTGGGTGCCGCCTCTGCTGTGGACAGGCGCCGGGTCATCGCCGCCGCAACCGGAATCCCCGCATTCCCGGGCCCTGCTACCCCTTCCGAAGCTCTTCTTTATCTTTTCTCTTCTGGTAGAAGCCCCGCATGCGCAGCACGCCGGACACGATTCCAGGGACGGACGGCGGCGCGGGCGACAAACCCTTGCTGGCGGTGCTGGATGGGCGCGCCGTGTGGCCGCCGCCGCT
This sequence comes from uncultured Pseudomonadota bacterium, assembly GCA_963832525.1. Classification (GTDB taxonomy): domain Bacteria; phylum Pseudomonadota; class Alphaproteobacteria; order Acetobacterales; family Acetobacteraceae; genus JAJZVS01. The sequence goes on along the minus strand of CAWHUC010000004.1, from coordinate 607,168 downwards.
GTGGCTGATGCGCCAGGCGGGACGCTACCTGCCGGAATATCGCGCGGTTCGGGCACAGGTCGCCGATTTCATTGCGCTCTGCACCACGCCGGAGCTGGCGGCGGAGGTCACCTTGCAGCCGATCCGCCGGTTCGGCTTCGATGCTGCCATCCTGTTCAGCGACATCCTGATGCTGCCCTGGGCGCTGGGGCACGGGCTTGCGTTCCGTGAAGGCGAGGGGCCGGTGCTGCCGCCGTTGACCGACGCGGCCGGCGTGGCGCGGCTCGATCCTGCCCGCATGGCGGAGGCGATCGCGCCGATCCTTGAGACCGTGCGCCGCGCGCGCGCCGGGCTGGCGGCCGAAGGGTTCGAGCGCACCGCGCTGATCGGTTTCGCCGGCGCCCCGTTCACCGTCGCCTGCTACCTGGTGGACGGCGGCGGATCGAAGGAGTTCGCCGCCACCCGGACCATGGCCTATGCGCAGCCGGCCCTGTTCGCTGCCTTGATCGAACGGTTGACGGAAGCCACGACGGCCTATCTCTCAGCGCAGGTCGAAGCGGGCGCGGAGGCGGTGATGCTGTTCGATTCCTGGGCCGGCGTGCTGGCGCCGCGGCTGTTCCGCGCCTACGCGATCGCCCCGGCGGCGCGCATTGTCGCGTCCTTGCGGGCGCGGTTTCCCGGTCTGAAGGTGATCGGCTTTCCGCGCCTGGCCGGGGGGCTGCTCGGCGAATACGCCGCGGCGACCGGCGTTGCGGCGGTGGGCGTCGATACCGCGACCGATCCGGTGCTGGCGCGGCGGCAGGTGGGTCCGGGTGTGGCGTTGCAGGGCAATATCGATCCGCTCGCCTTGCTTGCCGGCGGCGCCGCGTTGACGACGGCGACCGAGGAGGTTTTGGCGGTGGCGCGTGACGGCCGGTTCATCGTCAACCTCGGCCATGGCATCCTGCCGGCGACGCCGCTGCCCCATGTCGCGGCTCTGGTCGCGCAGGTGCGGGCGGCGGGGACGGCATGACCGCACCGCGGGTCGCAATTGTCCTGTTCAACCTCGGCGGCCCGGATCGGCCGGAGGCGATCGGGCCGTTCCTGCGCAATCTGTTCTCCGATCCGGCGATCCTGCGGGTGCCGTTCTTCGTCCGTCCGTTCCTCGCCCGGCTGATCGCGGCGCGGCGGCTGAAGCCGGCCACCGAGAATTACGCCCTGCTCGGCGGCCGTTCGCCGCTGCTCGGCCTGACCGAGGAACAGGGCGCGGCGCTGGCGGCGGGGCTGCCGGAGATCGACGCGCGCTGCTTCATCGCCATGCGCTACTGGCATCCGTTCAGCGATGCGGCGGCGCGCGCGGTGAAGGCCTGGGGTCCGGACGAGGTGGTGCTGCTGCCGCTCTATCCGCAATATTCCACCACCACCACCGGAAGTTCGCTGGATGCCTGGCGCAAGGCGGCGTGCGACGCGGCGCTGGTCGCCGACGTGTCCTCCGTGTGCTGCTATCCGGACGATACCGCGTTTGCCGCCGCCACCGCCGACGGCGTGCGGGCCGGGTGGCAGGCGGCGCGGGCCGCGCTCGATCCCGGGGTGAAGCTGCGGGTCCTGTTTTCCGCGCACGGCTTGCCGGAGACGATCGTGCGCGCCGGCGATCCCTACCAGTGGCAGATCGAGCGCACGGTGGCCGCAGTACTTGCCGCTTGGGGGGACGACGCGCCGGACGATCATGCGATCTGCTACCAGTCGCGCGCGACGCCGCAGAAATGGCTGGAGCCGAGCACCGAACAGGAGATCGAACGCGCGGCGCACGACAAGGTGGCGCTGCTGGTGGTGCCGATCGCGTTCGTCTCGGAACATTCCGAGACCCTGGTGGAGCTCGATGTCGAATATCGCATCCTGGCCGAGCGGCTGGGCGTGCCGGGATATTTCCGGGTGCCGACGCAGAACGCCGGGGCGGCGTTCATTGCCGCGCTGGCGGGGCTGGTGCGGCGGGCGCGGGCGGCGGGGCCGGGGATGTGCAGCCACGCCGGGCATCGGATCTGCCCGGCGGGGTTTGGCGGCTGCCCGCTGCGCCAGGCTTGACGGGGCCAGGCTTGACGGGAGCTGTTGGATATCTTATTGATATCCGGAGAGAGGTGCAGATGCAGGTCAGTATCAGCCGGTGGGGCAACAGTCTCGGACTGCGCATCCCGAAAGAGGTCGCAGGTCAGCTCGGCCTGCGGCCGGGCGCGCAAGTCGATGTCGCGACGGAGGGAAGCCGGATCGTGATCTCCTGCCCACGCCCGCGCTATCGGCTGGAGGATCTGCTGGCCACCGTCACGCCCGATATCCGCACGGCGTTCGACTGGGGTCCGGATCAGGGCCGTGAGAGCCCGGAGGACGAGGGTCCGGGTGGCGCGCACAGTGGCGGCTGACTACGCACCCGAAGCCGGCGATCTGGTCTGGACCGATTTCGATCCCCGCATCGGCCGCGAGCAGAGCGGACGGCGCCCGGCCCTGGTGATCTCGCCCCGCCCGCTATGGGACGCCTCTCGTTTTGTCATCGTCTGCCCGATCACCTCGCGTGTGCGTCCGTGGAGCACGAGCACAGTGCTGCCGCCGGGTCTGCCGGTGCAGGGCGAGGTCCTGACGTCCCATGTGCGCGGCATCGATACCCTGGCGCGAACCGTGGTTCCGGTGGGCGCGCGGGTGCATCCGGCGATTCTGGACGATGTGCGGGCGCGCCTGGCCGCGCTGATGGGGATCGAGCCATGAGCGCGGCCATTGCGGCGCTGCTGCGGGCGCGCACCGAGCCGGTACGGCTGGTGGTGTTCGATTGCGACGGCGTGCTGATCGACAGCGAGGGGGTGGCCGGCCGGGTCACCGCCGCAGCGCTCGGCGAGCTCGGATGGACGATGAGCGCCGCGGCGTGCCAGGCGCGTTTCCTCGGCATGAGCCTCGCCGACATGTGTGGCGCGATCGCCGCCGAGCTGCGCGCCCCGTTGCCGCCGGGCTGGGAACTGGGGCTGGCGGCGCGGCTCGCCGCCGCGCTTGGGCGCGAGGCGGTGCTCGTGCCGGGGGCCGAGGCGGCGTTGCGCGGCGTGGGCGCGCTCGGGTTGGACTGGCGGGTCGCATCCAATTCCGGCGTCGCGGAACTGGCGGCGAAATTCGCCTGCACCGGTCTTGCCGCGCTGGTGGACGGGCGGGTGTGGAGTGCGGAGACCGTGATCGCACGCGGCGGGCGGGGCAAGCCGGCGCCCGATTTGTTCCTTGCAGCGGCGGCCTCGGCCGGGGTGGCGCCGGCGGCGTGCGTGGTGATCGAGGATTCGCTCCCCGGGGTGCGCGGCGCGGTGGCGGCGGGGATGGCCTGCCTCGGGTTCTCCCCGGACGGGGACGGTGCGGCGTTGCACGCCGCCGGTGCGGTGCCGTTCCATGATCTGGCGGCGCTGCCGGCGCTGCTGCGGCAGGGGATGGCGGCATGACGATCCCGGCGCTGGCGCCGTTCTATTTGTGGATCAAGGCGTTTCACGTGATTTCCGTGATCGCCTGGATGGCGGGGATGTTCTATCTGCCGCGTCTCTTCGTGTACCATTGCGAAGTTCGGCCCGGCTCGGCGGCGAGCGAGCGGTTCAAGGTGATGGAGCGGCGGTTGCTGCGTGGGATCGTCAACCCGGCGATGATCGCCACCTGGAGCTTCGGCATCCTGCTGGTGCTGACCCCCGGGGTGATCGACTGGTCGGCCGGGTGGTGGCATGTGAAACTGGCGTCGGTGATCCTGATGTCGGGGCTGCACGGCGCGTTTTCCGGCTGGCGGCGGGATTTCCTGCACGACCGCAATCGCCGCAGCGCGCGCTTCTATCGGATCGCCAACGAGCTGCCCACGGTGCTGATGATCCTGATCGTGATCATGGTGATCGTGCGGCCATTCTGATCCCTCGCCTGCGAGGAGAATCGCACGAAGCCCCGACACATCACCTCTCCCGCTCTCGCGGGAGAGGTCGCCGTGCGCAGCACGGCGGGTGAGGGCATGAGGCACGCGTCCCTCACCCGGTTCGCTGTGCGAACCGACCTCTCCCGCGAGAGCAGGAGAGGTGAAGCAACCGCCGCTTGCGCTGAGCTCCCGATTCACGCAATTGCCCCTTCTTTCCGTTCAGACGATTACCCCGCGGCTGCCCGCCGGCTTGACAAATCCCCTTGTTGAGGCCATTTGCCCCAATTGACCGGGACCGGGCTCGTGGCTAGGTTGCGGGCTTCCCCCTCCCCTTTCCTCGCGGCCCCTGGCCGCCTGTCGCCCTTCCAGGATGGAACGGTCCGGCCCCTCGCGGGTTTCCCCGCCGGCCGGTGGTGCGTCCGCCCGAACCGTTTCCCCTCCCCCGCCTGTCTGCCGACACGCCTCCTCCGGCCCTACGCCCCTTCCCCCTCGGACCACGCCAAGGCATCGCGATGCATCTCGCCGAACTCAAGGCAAAATCCCCCGCCGACCTGCTCTCCTACGCCGAATCGCTCCAGATCGAGAACGCATCGTCCCTGCGCAAGCAGGACATGATGTTCGCGATCCTGAAGAACCTGGCCGAGAACGACCAGGCGATCCACGGCGAGGGCACCCTCGAAATCCTCCCCGACGGCTTCGGCTTCCTGCGCAGCCCGCAGGCCAACTACCTGCCCGGACCGGACGACATCTACGTGAGCCCGACCCAGGTCCGCCGCTTCGCGCTGCGCACCGGGGATACGGTGGAGGGCCAGATCCGCGCCCCCAAGGACGGCGAGCGGTATTTCGCCCTGCTCAAGCTCAACACCATCAATTTCGAGCCGCCGGATGCGGTGCGCCATCGCATCAATTTCGACAACCTGACGCCGCTCTATCCCGACCGCCGCCTGAAGATGGAGGTCGAGAACTTCCAGTCGGTGGCGAAGGGGCCGGGCAAGGACTTCACCCCCCGGGTGATCGACCTGATCGCGCCGATCGGCCTCGGCCAGCGCGCCCTGATCGTCGCCCCGCCGCGCACCGGCAAGACGGTGATGCTGCAGAACATCGCCACCGCCATCGCCGCCAACCATCCGGAAGTCTTCCTGATCGTGCTGCTGATCGACGAGCGGCCGGAGGAAGTCACCGACATGTCGCGGTCCGTGAAGGGCGAGGTCGTGGCCTCCACCTTCGACGAACCCGCCACCCGCCATGTGCAGGTGACCGACATGGTGCTGGAGAAGGCCAAGCGCCTCGTCGAGCACAAGCGCGACGTGGTGATCCTGCTCGATTCCATCACCCGCCTGGCGCGCGCCTACAACACCGTGGTGCCGTCGTCGGGCAAGGTGCTGACCGGCGGCGTCGATGCCAACGCGTTGCAACGCCCGAAGCGCTTCTTCGGGGCGGCGCGCAACATCGAGGAAGGCGGTTCGCTGACGATCATCGCCACCGCCCTGATCGATACCGGCAGCCGCATGGACGAGGTGATCTTCGAGGAGTTCAAGGGCACCGGCAACTCGGAAATCATTCTCGATCGCAAGCTTTCGGACAAGCGGAGCTTCCCGGCGATCGACATCACCAAGTCGGGCACGCGCAAGGAAGAGCTGCTGGTGGAAAAGAGCACGCTGTCGAAGATGTGGGTCCTGCGCCGCATCCTGAACCCGATGGGCACGGTGGATGCGATGGAGTTCCTGCTCGACAAGCTGAAATACAGCAAGACCAACAACGATTTCTTCGACGCGATGAACACGTAGCGGGCCATCGCGCGACCGTCCTTGTCCTGCACCTCTCCCGCTTGGCGGGAGAGGTCGCCGTGCGCAGCACGGCGGGTGAGGGCGCGAGGCACGGGACGCCCTCACCCGGTTCGCTACGCGAACCGACCTCTCCCGCCAAGCGGGAGAGGTGCAAGGTGCCCCCGGTCACGCCGATGTCCTCGTTCCCGCAACGACCCCGGGCAGATCCGCCCGGGCGGAGACGACACACCTTGCCGAGCGCGGCGTAATCGCGCAGGGTCGGCCCATGTCGTCCGCCGACCCCCTCCATGTCGTCGTCATCGGTGCCGGCATCGTCGGCGCGGCGACCGCGGTGGAATTGTTGCGCGACGGGCATCGGGTCACGCTCGTCGAACCGGGCGATCCGGGTGGGGAACAGGCCGCGAGCTACGGCAACGGGTGCTGGCTCAGCACCGCCTCGGTGGTGCCGATGTCCGCACCGGGGATCTGGCGCAAGGTGCCGGGCTGGCTTGCCGATCCGCTCGGCCCGCTGACGATCCGCTGGCGCCACCTGCCGCGGCTGCTGCCCTGGCTGCTGCGCTTCGTCCGCGCCGGCGCCACGGAGGACCGCGTGATGGCGACCGGACGGGCGCTCCGCCCGCTGATCGCCGATTGCCCGGAGCGGCATCGGGTCCTCGCCGAGGAAGCCGGCGTCGGTGCGCTGATCCAGCGCCAGGGGCTGCTGTATGCGTTTCCCTCCCGCACCGATTTCGAAGCCGAGGCGCTGGCCTGGCGGGTGCGGCGCGCCAACGGCGTGGACTGGACCGAGCTCGACGCGGACGAGTTGCGCCAGTTCGAACCGGTGCTGGACCGGCGCTACACCTTCGGCGTGTTCGTGGAATCGAGCGGGCATTGCCTGGACCCCGGCGCCTATGTCGCCGCCCTGGTCGCGCATGCCGTGGCGCAGGGCGCGACCCTGCGGCGGACCCGCGCCACCGGGTTCCGGATCGAATCCGGGCGCCTCCGCGCCGTGCGCACCGAGGCCGGCGAGATCGCCGCCGACCGCGCGGTGATCGCCGCCGGCGCCTGGTCGCGCGCCCTCGCCGCCGCGGTGGGCGATCGCGTGCCGCTGGAGACCGAGCGCGGCTATCACGCCGTGATCGCCGCGCCGGAGGTGGCGCCGCGGCACCCGGTGATGCCCTCGGACGGCAAGATGTCGATCACGCGCATGGCCGGCGGCCTGCGGCTGGCGGGCCAGGTGGAGCTCGCCGGGCTGGCGGCGGCGCCGAACTGGCGGCGGGCCGGCATCCTGCGCGATTTCGCGCTGCGCCTGTTCCCCGGGCTGCCGCGGGCGTTGCCGGAAGATCGGGTGAAGGTCTGGATGGGGCATCGGCCGTCGATCGCCGACGGGCTGCCCTGCATCGGCCCGGCGCGCGGCTGTGCCGACGTGGTGCACGCGTTCGGGCATGGGCATGTGGGGTTGGCGGCGGGGGCGACGACCGGGCGGCTGGTGGCCGATCTGGTGGGGGGCCGTCCACCGGTGATCGATCCGGCCCCGTATGCGCCGGGGCGGTTCGGGGGTCGGGCCGCGTGATGCGTCGGCCGGGCCTCGGGGCCGCCCGTCCCGGCGGTGGTGGCGCCCCGGGGCCCGTGCGCCGCCACGCCCATGCCCCGCATGGTTGCGAAGAGTTTACTCGCGATCCCGTGACCCAAGGTGCGGGGGACTGCTAAGCAACCGGACAGGAATCCTCCCTCACCTGCAACGGGGCGGAGTCGCATCCGGGCAGGCAGCCCCCGAGGAGACGCCGAGACATGACAAAACTCTTGTCCGCAGCCGTCGCGCTGCTGCTCGTCGCGGCGGGGGGAGCGAGCGCCGCCACCCTGCGCGTCGGTCCCGACCAGACCTACAAGGCGCCGAGCCAGGCGATCGCCGCGGCGCATGACGGCGACACGGTGACGATCGCCGCCGGCACCTATTTCGACTGCGCCAGCGTCAGGCAGAACAACCTGACCATCGAGGGCGTCGGCCCGAAGACGGTGATGACCGACAGGACCTGCGCCGGCAAGGCGATCCTGGTGATGGACGGCAACGACGACACGGTGAAGAACCTCACCCTGCAGCGTGCCCGGGTGCCGGACGGCAACGGCGGCGGCGTGCGGGCCGAGGGCGGCAACCTGACGCTCGACGGCGTCGACGTCATCAACAACCAGGACGGCCTGCTCGCGGCGCCGAACCCGAAGGCGACGATCCGCATCCTCAACAGCAACTTCGTCGACAACGGCACGTGTGCCAGCGGCGGCGGCTGCGCGCATGCGATCTATGTCAACGCGCTGGCGCTGCTCGACATCGAGCACACGCGGATCTACGACACCCAGCAGGGCCACAGCATCAAGTCGCGCGCGCTGAAGACGATCGTGAAGGATTGCACGATCGAGGACGGGCCGGACGGCACCTCCAGCTACCAGATCGACATCCCCTCCGGCGGCAGCCTGATCGCCGACGGCAACACGTTCGAGAAGGGGCCGAAGGCGGAGAACCACGGCACCGCGATCTCGATCGGGGAGGAAGGCGTGAGCCAGCCGACCGACGTGATCGAGCTGAAGGACAACACCCTCATCAACAACACCGGTTTCCCCACGGTGTTCGTCCATAACATCAGCGCCACCTCGGCGCAGCTTGCGGGGAATACCTTCAAGGGGGGGAAGGTCACCCCTTTAGAGGGGGATGGCTCAGCGCATTGAAGCTGAGCCTGGTGCTGGCCGCCAAGCGCGACGCGCACCGCATCATCGATACGACGAAGGCCGCGCTGCACCTGCTGATCGATAACCCGCAGGCGGCGGCCGAGCGGGCGATCCGGATGCTGCTGTAGCCCCGGCCGGCGCGATCGCGCTTCCCTCCCGGCCGGGACGCGGGCATCATTGCGGCTCCGGCGGTTCCCGGCGGGGCCGGCGTGTGGGGGGTGGCGGAACGATGCCGATCACGGACGATGCCGCGGCGGCCTGACCCGGCGCGACCCCGGACGCGCATACGGGTGCGCACGCGTGTGCGCCGGCGGCGGCGGCCGGTGCCGGCGGTGATTGCGGTTCTGGCCGTGCTGGCCGCCCTGGGCGGAGTCCTCGGCGCCGTGGCGGTGGTGCTCGTGCTCGATCGGGTGGCGCAACCGCCGCGCGACTGGGCGCCCTATCTCCTCCGCCGTGCGTCCGGCCATGATCTGCTGGTTGAACGGGTCGCCGGCATGGCGGCGGGCTATCTGCGCTGGGCCGACCGGCTGCCCGATGCCGGGCCGGTGCCGGTGCCGCCCTGGTTCGGCGCCACGCCGGCGCGCGATGCCGCCCCGCCCCGCGCGGGGCACCTGGTGGTGGTCGATTCTGTCGGTGCGCTGGGCGCGGCGCTGGGCGGGGCGCAGCCCGGCGACGTGATCGAGCTGTTGGCCGGCACGTACCGGCTGGAAGGGCGCGGCCTCCATGCCGACCGCGCCGGCACGGCGCAGGCGCCGATCACCTTGCGCGCGGCGCGGCTGGGCGACGTGGTGATCCGATCCGACGTGACGGAGGCGTTCAAGGTCTCCGCGCCCTACTGGCGGTTCGAGAACCTGGTGATGATCGGGGTCTGCGGCGACGATTCGGGCTGCGAACACGCCTTCCATGTGGTGGGGGATGGCGCCCACGTCGTCATCGCCAACTCCCGGCTCGAGAACTTCAACGCGCAGATCAAGATCAACCGCGAGAGCGGGCGCATCCCGGACGACGGGCGGATCGAGCACAACAGCCTGATCGATACCCATCCCAGGGTCACGCCCAACCCGGTGACGCCGATCGACCTCGACACCGCCTCCGGCTGGATCATCCGCGGCAACCTGATCGCCGATTTCGTCAAGGCCGACGGCAATGGCGTGGCCTACGGCGCGTTTGCCAAGGCGGCGGGGAGCGACAACGATTTCATCCGCAACCTGGTCTTGTGCCGCTGGCATCTGCCCGACGCGCCGGGCGCGCGGATCGGGCTGTCGTTCGGGGGCGGCGGTTCGCCGGACTCTATCCGCCGGGACCACGGGCGCACCGGGCTGGAGGCGCTGGGCGGGACGATGCGCGACAACCTGATCGCGTTCTGCAACGACGACGGCATCTACGTGAACCGCTCCGCCAACGTGACGATCGCGCACAACACCTTGATCGACACCGGCGGCATCGACGTGCGGTTCGGCCCCTCGCGCGCGCTTGTGGAGGACAACCTGGTGGACGGCGCGATCCGTTCGCGCGACGGCGGCGGGATCGCGGCCTACGGCAACCGCGCGACCTGGCTGCCGCTGCTGTTCCTCGGCATCCATCCCGAGCGGGCCTTGTTCGCCGACCCGACGCGGCTCGACCTGCGCTGGCGGCACCGGCCGGCGGCGGTGGGCGACCGCGATCGGCACCGCGACCTGTGCGGGGTCGCGCGACCGGCCCGCCCGTTGCCCGGGGCGTTCCAGGATTATGCGCGGTGCTTCGTCCGCTCCGTGAGTGCTGAAAACCAGGGGATGGTACCCTGAGGCGAGGGGGCCGCTTTGGGTAGGAAGCGGATAGAGGGCTTGTCGCATCGATGTCTGCTCTGCGCCCATCTCGGCCGTTCGACGAGACGGCTCCTGTTTTCAAAGGCGGACATCCTGTTGCCGACGTTCTTTTGGTGGCCGGGGTGGAAAAGTGGTCACACGCCAACACACCTCGGGCAGCTAAGGTGCGCCACGAACGGTCATTCACCGTCACGGCATCGAACGGCTCAGATCGCCCCGGAGCGGTCGTTTGCATCGCGCCCGATCAATGGTGTCCGGCACGCCCTTCTCGCCGGCTTCCCCAAGCGCGGTCATGTCATGTTCAAGAATCGCCTTGAATGGCTGCGTCGTCTTTCATTCCGGGTGTTGTGGTGCAAGCGCCGCGATGCGATCGAACGCAAAGGCGAGCCGGAAATAGACGGGGCGCTCGGCCCGTAGCGTGCCGTCATTGTCAAAGGTGGCGATACGACATTCCGGCCGGACGTATTCCGGGCTTGCCCTGTCTATGGTGACGTGTGCAAACTTGACGATCGCCTCCTTAGCCGCCCCTGCGTTCTACGAGGGCAGTTGCTCGTTCGGCCTTGCAACCGTGTGACTCGCGCGGAGAATCTTCACCTTGTAGGATGGTTCCATACCAATAAGTATGGTCCGTCGGGGCATGTTATGTATCATCCGTGCGACTTTGGGGCAAGGTGCCCGCCGATATGCGGCCAAGCTGCTTGATCAAGATAGCCCTGCATCAGCAAGCCGGAGTACGCATGCGAAATCGGCTATCTTGCTCCGCTGAAGCCCGATATTCTGGCGGTGAAAGGCTAGCTTGTACTCTCCCTGGACCCCGATATCGGACGCCGTGCGGTCAGTAAGTTGCCAGGAGCAAATCCATGTTGGATATGAGCTATGGGTAGCCAGCCTGCGTCCGGCAGAACGGTCGCCCAAAAGCTCGGGCACGAGCTGCGACAATACGCGCTGATATCCGCCTATCTGTATGTTTGCTTCGGTGCGCTCATTCTTTACAAGTTGGCGATACTTCGTGGGCAGGGCATCAGCTATGCTCCCTACGGGCTGGCGGCCGTCAAAGCATTGGTCCTAGCGAAGTTCATACTCATGGGGCATGCACTGCGAGTGGGAGAGCGATACAAGCGCCGCAGGTTCCTTCACGTCATCGCCCACAAGTCGTTGCTCTTCCTTGTCGTGCTTTTCGTCCTCTCGCTTATTGAAGAGGTAATCGCCGGGATCGTGCATGGGCGGACGATCGCCGCCTCGCTTGCCGAGGTCGGGGGTGGAACGCTGCTGCAGGTCCTTGCAAGTTGCCTGATCATGCTGCTGATCCTCATTCCATACCTGACGTTCAGAGAACTTGGCGCGGTCCTGGGTGAAGGAAGGCTCCGGCAGATCCTAATGGAATACCGTACCGGGCCGCAGTCCGGAGATCACCAGGGGCAACAGCAGGGCTAGCCCGTTCGCCCGATTAATTCGCTCGGCCGCCATTCATGCCGGCGGTCCCCATAAGGCTTCTGGCACCCGCTGGCAGTCCGCCGGTCTAAACGCGCGTCAAATGGCATTGGCGGCAGCCTTCGGGACCGGACGCTCACCGCAGGCGGGCGGCGCGGGCTCGCCTCGGTACCATCCGTCTGATTTTCACCGCTGGTCCGGTGGTGGAAAGCGCCGCGGCCGAACCCCGGCCCGCAGCCAGGTGACCAGCGAATAGATGTCGAATACCGGCCGGTCCAGTGCGCGACGCAGCGCCGCCGCGTAGGGCGGCATGTTGGTGCATTCCAGCACGATCGCGCCGACGTCGGGGTGGCGGCGGACCAGTTCGGCCCCGGCCTCCAGGATGTCGGCTTCGGCGGCGGCGACGTCGAGATCCTCCGTCTCGCCCAGGATCAGGGTGCGGAAGAACGCCCGCCCGCCCTCGGTGCCGGCGATCGGCGTGTCGGCGGGCACGCCGGCGGCGGCCAGATGCTGCGGGGAGAGCGAGCCGGCGGAGACGGTGACCACGCCCACCCGCTGCCCTTCCGGCAGCAGCGCCTGCACCCAGGGCACCTGCAGCAGCGCGCTGGTGGCGACGGGAACGCCCACCGCCGCAGCCAGCTCGCGCTGGAACAATGCGAGGAAGCCGCAATTGGTGGTGATCGCCTCGGCGCCCTGCGCCACGAGCTCGCGCGCGGCGGCGATGAAATCGTCGCGCAGGCCGGCGGCGCCGCGCAGGACCACGCGTTCCGGGCTCGCGCCGGCGACGACGCGATAGAGGACCGGGAACGGCCAGGTCTCCGCGTTGCCCATGTCGCCGGGGATGCGCGCGAAGCGGGCCTCCAGCATCAGGATGCCGAGGGGGGTGCCGTAGATCGCGCGGCCGCCGCGTGCAATGGTGCTGTCCATGCGCACGAGCTTGCCGCAAATCGCGGGCCGGCGCGAGACTGCCCTATCCCTTCGGAGGAGACGAACCCATGGCCGACCGGCCCTTCACCCAGGCTGACCTCGATGTGCTCAAGGCGTGGGACACGCCGACGATCTGCAACGGGCTCGAGATCACCAATCCGGAACGCCGCGCGATCGGCTTCACCACCACGCCGCTGGTGGCGCTGGACTCGAAGCTGCCGCCAATCGTCGGCCTCGCGCGGGTCGGCATGATCCGCGCGAAGGAGCCGCCGCGCGGGGCGGTGGCGAGCCGGGTCGATTGGTACGACTACGTGGCACAGGCCGACCTGCCGACCATCGTGCTGTTGCAGGACCTGGACGATACGCCCGGCTACGGGGCGTTCTGGGGCGAGGTGCACTCGACCGTGCACCAGGCGCTCGGCGCGCTTGGCTGCGTGACCAACGGGTCGTACCGGGACATCGACGCCTGGGCGCCGGGGTTCCAGATCCTGGGCGGGATGGTGAACCCGAGCCATGCGCATGTGCACATGGTCGCGTTCGGCCAGCCGGTGAACATCCATGGGATGAACGCGGCGCATGACGACGTGATCCATGCCGACCGGCACGGGGCGGTGGTGATCCCGGCGGCGTCGGTGAAGACGTTGCCGGCGGCGATCGACCTGATCGCGCGGCGGGAGAAGGTGATCCTGGATATGTGCCGCGACCCGAGCTTCACCTCGGCGAAGCTGCGCGAGGCGATCCGGCGGTCGGGCGAGATCCACTGAGAGCCGGGCGGCGGAGGGCAAACGCCCTCCGCCCGCCGTCGTGTTCTGCGGGACGGGACCGTCAGGTGGGCTCGCCCGGCGGGAAACGCAGTGCGCGCCCGTCGCCGTACCAGGGCGACAGATTGGGGCTGTGGAACGGGTCGGCGGCAAAGGCGGTCGGGAAACGGGCCAGCAGGCGGGCGCGGTCGGCGCGGTTGCGGGCGGCCTCGCCGGGGCCGTAGTGGCGGCCGAAGCTGCGCGATTCGGCGTGCGTCAGCTCCGCCTCCGCGGCCAGCACCACGCCGGTGCCGGCGGCGCGGGCGCGCAGGCAGAAATCGACGTCGTTGAAGGCGGTGGCGAACGCCTCGTCCAGGCCGCCGAGTCGGTCCCACAGGGGCCGGCGGGTCAGCAGGCAGGCGCCGGTGACGGCGGCGTATTCCTGCGCGAGCCGTGCCCGGCCACCGTAGCCGGCCGCCGTGGCGGGCAGGGAACGGTGCCAGTGGCTGCCGGTGCCGTCCGGGCGCAGCAGGATGCCGGCGTGCTGCACGGTGCCGTCCGGATAGAGCAGCCGGGCGCCGACCACGCCCACCGCCGGATCGGCCAGGTGCCCCACCATGGCGGCGAGCCAGCCGGGGTCGCGCGGGGTGACGTCGTCGTTCAGCAGGCAGAGCAGGTCGCCGCGCGCCGCCGCGACGCCGTGGTTGCAGGCGGCGGCGAAGTTGAACGCCGGCGTGTCCACCAGCACCGGGCGCACCCGCGGATCGGCCGCGAGCCGGTCCAGCCGCCGCCGCTGCGCCGCGTCCGGCGGCCCGGGGCGGGCGAGCACCAGTACCAGCTCCAGCTCCGCATAGTCGGTGCGGGCCAGCACCGCGTCGAGGCAGGACGCGGCATAGGCGGTGCGACAGGTGGACGGTACGATCAGGCTGACCAGCGGCCGGGCGGCGCGCGGGGCGGCGAGGCGGAGTTGCAGCGGGCGGGCGGGAACGATGCGCGCCGGCAGCCCGGTGCGGGCGCAATGCGCCTGCGCGGCCGCGGCCAGGACCGCCGGCGGCGCTATCTCAGTATCCGCGCGGCGGTGGGTGAGGACCAGCGGGACGTGGCAGGTCGCGCCGGCGCCGCCGGCTTCGTGCAGCCGCAGCCAGGCGTCGAGGCGCACGGCCTCCGCCCAGGCCTGCGCGGCGTGGGCATTGGGAGCACCGGGCGGACGGGCAGCGGCGGCGGGCGCAGAGTGGGCGATATCCGGCGGGAGGCGGGGCGCGGCGGTGGCCGGGCCGCCCGGCGAGGCGCCGGGCGCAGCGGGTGCGGGGGCGGCCAGCAGGTCGCGGCGGATCAGCCAGACGCCGGTGGCGAGCACGCCGGACAGCATCAGGCTGCGGCTCGGGGCCGGCTTGAACTGGGGGTCGCAGCGGGTGCCGTCGGCGGTCAGCCGGTCCTCATCGGCATACAGGAGCGCCGGCCGGTCATGCGCGGCGGCCTCGGCGGCGAGCCGTGCCAGGGCGTGCGGCGGCAGGATTTCTCCGGCCTGGAGAAGCGCCACGTAGTCGGTCCTAGTCGCGGCCAGCGCCCGGTCGAGGGAGACCCCGACCGGACCGACCGCGATCGGCCCGGCCGGCGTGGCGCCGGCCGGCGTCGGGAACGCGGCCAGGGCCGTGGCCGCGGCCGCAAGGCTGGCGGCGAGCGCGGCGCCGGCCTCGGCCGCGTGCAGGACCAGGACGGTGATCGACAGGCCGGCCGGCAGGATGGGGGCGCCATCCTCGAACAGGCGGATCCAGAGAGCGTAGTCGGCAGCCGGGTCCGGCGGCACGCCCTCGATCGCGCCGGCGCCGAGCTCGGCGCGCAGCCGGCCGGGCAGGGCGCGCGGGGCGGTGAACAGGCCGCGCAACAGGATGGCCGCGAGATGGGGCAGCCGGCCCGCCCCCAGCGCCAGCGCCGCGGCGGGCCGGGACAGGCGGGCGCAGCGGAGCGCGAGGTTCGGGGCGGCTACGGTGCCGCCGAACAGGTGCAGCCGCACCCCGGTTGCGGCGGCGGGGACGAAGACGATGGCCCGGCGCATCCGGCGGCGGCCCGGCAGCGGCAGGATGGCGGCGGGGTCGTTCCCCGCCTCGATATGGAGCTGCACGCACGCGGCGGCCAAGGGCGGGGGCAGGCGGAGGCTGAAGCGGCACCATGTGCCGGTCGCCGCGGCCGGCAGCGCGGCGGCCTGCGCGCCGTCCGGACCGGCGCGCAGGGCGAGCCGCCAGGTGTCGACGGGGGCGCGCGGCGGGGCGAACCGCGCGATCGGAGCGGCGCGGGGCGGAAGCGGATACGCCGGCGCCGGGCTGACGGCCGTTCGGGCGGCCGAGGCCTGGACAGCGGGTGCGGGCGCGCGCAGCCGGGTCAGCCCCCAGGCATCCCGGAGCCAGGCGCGCCATCCCGCCAGGCCGGCGGGGACGTCGCTGGTGGCGGGGCGCAGCGGCGGACCCGCGGCACGGAGGCTGGTGCTCATGCGCCGAATTTGCCGCGCAGATGATGAACACCAGGTTGCTCGCCGCGCGAATCCCGGCTTGGCTGGGAGGCGCCGGTGGGGGCACGCCCGCGCAGGCGGCGGCGCCGGACTGCCGGGACGCGTGCCGGCCGCGGGCTGCCGGCGGGAGACTGCGCGGATGAATATCCTCTCAATCGCCTCGTCCGTGGCCTACGGGCATGTCGGCAATTCCGCCGCGGTGTTCCCGTTGCAACTGTTGGGCGCGGAGGTTTGGCCGATCGCGACGGTCCGCTTCTCCAACCACCCGGGCTACGGCGGCTTCACCGGCACGGTGACGGAGCCGGCGGAGGTCCGCGCGCTGGTCGATGGGATTGCCGCGCGCGGGGTGCTCGGCGGGTGCGACGCGGTGCTGTCCGGCTACCTCGGCGCGGCGGAGACCGGGGCGGCGGTGCTGCATGCGGTGGGACTGGTGCGGGCGGCCAATCCGGGGGCGCTCTATTGCTGCGATCCGGTGATCGGCGACGACGGCCCGGGCGTCTACGTGCGCCCCGGCGTAGCCGCCTTCCTCGCCGGGCCGGGGATGACGGCGGCGGATATCGTCACGCCGAACCGGTTCGAGCTCGGCTGGCTGACGGGGCAAACGGTGGACACTTTGGCAACGGCGAAGGATGCGGCGGCGGCATTGGCGGCGCGGCTGCGCCCGGGTGGGCCGCGGGTGGTGGTGGTGACGAGCCTGCGCACGGAGGCAACGCCGGCGGAGGCGATCGATGTCCTGGCTGCCGAGGGCGGGCGGTTCTGGCTGCTGCGTACGCCGCTGCTGCCGATGGCGGTGAACGGGGCGGGGGATGCGCTGGCGGCGCTGTTCCTGTTCCATTTCCTGCGGACCCGGGAGGCGGGGGCGGCGCTGGCGGCGGCGGGCTCGGCGGTCCAGGGGGTGCTGCGGCGGACCCTGGCGGCGGGCGGGCGGGAGCTGGCGCTCGTTTCGGCGCGGGAGGAGATCGTGGCGCCGTCGGTGTGGTTCGGGGTGGCGGCGTGCTGAGGGGCGGCTGGTGGCTGGGACGCGCTAGATCCCGACTGTCGTCGAGCCGCGGTCGATGGCGTGTTCGCTCTCGCAAGGCTGGCGGGGGGAAAGATCGTCCCGGGCAGGTTGTTTCGACCAGCCATCAGCGGCGGGTCGTACCGGCCCCCGGGTGTAGGGGGGTGCGGGTCGGTCCAGTTATGAGAGCCTGGGAAGATTGTGAGGAAATGGCAGAAACTCAAAAAGGCTTCTGGCGCAAGCGCATGCGGGCGCAAGCGACCCGCGCTCGGCGAGCGGTACGTTGATGCAATTCTTCGGCGAGAAGCTGGCTCCCGGAGTAGGACTCGAACCTACGACCCAGCGGTTAACAGCCGCTTGCTCTACCAACTGAGCTATCCGGGATCAGGGTGCGGCCCCCTATAGCCAAGCCGCCAGCCGGACGCAAACGCCCCGCCGCCTACCGCCCCCCCGACCCGGCCGCCGGCAGCAGCACCACCTCGGCCGACACCGTGGCGCTCACCGCCACATCCTCCGCCACTGCACTCGGCGGCGGCCCCGCCGCGCGGGCCAGGCTGGCGAACATCGGCCGCGGCGCGATCTCCGGCGGCGGCCCCAGCCGCACCGTGCGGAACGACCCGAAGCGCAGCCCGAGCACCCGCGCCGCCGCCGTCGCCCGGCCGCGCAGCCGGCCCAGCGCGGCGTCCGTCGCCCGGTCGCGCGCCGTCTGCTGCGCCGGCGCCGACAGTTCCCAGCCGAGCTGGTCCACCGCCAGCCCCTGCGCCTGCAAGCGGCCGAGCAGGTGCAGCAGCGCCGGGCCGTCATGGGCTTTCAGCACCAGACCCTGGCTCGCCTGCCAGCCGCCGCCGCCGGGACTGCCGGGCGGGCGCTGCCAGGTGGCGTAACCCGCGGTCGTCGCCTGCACCCCGGGCACCGCGCGCGCGGCGGCGAGCGCGGTCGCCATGGCGCGGTTCACCTCGGCCTGGGCCCGCTCGGCGCTCGGGGCCTCGGCGGTGGCCCGCAGGCTGGCGGTCAGTTCGTCGGGCGGGACGGAGACCGAGGCGGTGGCCGACAGGCTCAGGTACCCGTGTCGGCGGCGGCAGGCGCGGCGATGGCGGGCGGGCCGGCCGCGCGGGCGGCGACCACGGGCGTGGCGCCGAACGCGAGCACAGCCACGACGCACGCGTGCGCCCGGCCGCCCACCCGTCCGCGCCGTCTGCGCAACATCATCCGGGACCCTCCCCTGCCGGACCGCCCGGCGCGCGTCGCGAGCCTGCGCCGGACGGCCGCCCGGCGGCAAGCGATCGCGGGCCCCGCGTCCCGCCGCCGGGCGGCCTCGTTTGCCCCGGGCGCCAACCGCTCTACGCTTGCCGCCCGCCGGCGCCGTCCGGCCCGACCCCGGACAGCGGAACGGCCCCCATGCCTTTGTGGATCCCGATCACCGTCACCGCGGCCCTGTTCCAGTGCTGGCGTACCGCCATGCAGCAGAAGCTGCGCGGAGTGCTGTCGGTCAACGGCGCCGCCTTCATCCGGTTCCTGTACGGCGCGCCGGTCGCGATCGCCTTCCTCCTGGCGGCACTGATCGTCACCCGCACGCCGCTGCCGGGGCTCACGCCGCGGCTGCTGGTGTTCGCCGCCGCCGGCGGGCTCACGCAGATCATCGGCACCAACCTGCTCATCATGGCGTTCGGCTTCCGCAACTTCGCCGTCGGCAGCGCCTATGCGAAGACCGAGGCGATGCAGACCGGCCTCGTCGCCCTGGTGGTGCTGCACGAGCAACTGCGTCCGCTCGCCTGGGCCGGGATCGGCGTCGGGCTGGTGGGGGTGCTGACCCTGTCGCTCGCCGGGCGCGGGCTGCGGTTGGGGCAGATCGCGGCGGCGACGGTGCAGCCGGCGGCGCTGTGCGGGCTGGGGGCGGGGTTCTTCCTCGGCACCACCGGGGTGCTCATCAAGATCGCGACGCACGGGGTGGCCGCGCCGGGGCTCGTGGTGCGCGCGCTGTTCGTGCTGGTGACGATGACGGTGCTGCAGACCGTGATGCAGGGCGCCTATCTCGCGCTGCGCGACCCGGAGGAATTGCGCAAGGCGTTCTTCCATTGGCGCAGCGCGGCCTGGGTGGGGCTGCTGTCGGCGTCCGGCTCGGGCTGCTGGTTCACCGGGTTTGCGCTGACCGATGTCGCGCTGGTGCGCGCGCTGGGGCAGATCGAGGTGGTGTTCACCCTGGGGTTCAGCCGCTTCTACCTGAAGGAGCGGCTGAAGCGGGGCGAGGTCAGCGGGCTGCTGCTGGTGGTGGCCGGGGTGCTGATGGTGGCGATCAGCAGCGGCTGATCAGCGAAGTTCCGCGATGCGCCGGGCCAGCGCGCGTCGCGCCGCGGCGGCGTCCCGCGCCAGGCCGAGCAGCGCCGGCACCTGCCCGGGATGGGCCAGCACCGAGGCGAGCACGCGGCCGATCCCGATCGCGCCCTGTCCGTCCAGCGCCGCCAGCGCCGCCGGCGGCAGGCCGCGCCCGGCCGGGTCGCACACCGCGCGCAGCACCGCGAAGGGCAGGCCGTGCGCCGCTGCCACGGCCGCCACGGCGCCGGATTCCAGATCGACCGCGGCGCATCCCGTCTCCCGCCACTGCCGGGCCTTGTCCGCCGCGGTCGCGACCGCGCTCGTGCCGCACAGGAGGACGTGGCGGTCCGGGCCGCCGAGCGCGCGCGCCAGGGCCGCGTCCACCGGGATCGTCCGCCCGTCCAGCCGCACGGCGCCGGGCACCAGCACCGCGCCCGTCGGCAGCGCCGGATCGAGCCCCCCCGCGAGGCCGAAGCTCACCAGGCCGGCGACGCCGCGCGCGACCAGCGCCGCCGCGGCACGCTGCGCCCCGGCCGCCTCGCCGCCGCCCACCGCCACCGGCGCGCCGAGGCGCCGCGCCAGCCGCGCCTCCGCCGCGAGCCCGACCACGATGCCGACCCTGCGCAGATCGGGGACGGCGGCAGGGGCAGGCGCGGCGGAGGCGGGCGCGGCAGGGGGCGGCGGGGCGGTCATGCGCCGCACTCTCGGGCCGGCGTGCCGGCCCGGCAATCGGGCGCGTCACCCGGGCGGCTGCGTCCCCGGCGGCGGTGTCGGGCGGGCGCGCTGCCGTGCCCCGAGCGGCACCAGCGCCAGCGGCAGCACCGGGATGGCCAGCAGCAGCGGACGCGCGGCCAGAGCATGCGCGGTCGCGCCGAGCAGCACGCCGGCGAAATACCCGGCGTAGACCAGGGCAAGCACGCCCACCCGCGGTGCCGCGGCGGCGGGCGGCGGCCGACCCGCGCCGAAACGGCCGACCACCGCCAGGGTCAGCTTCTGCAGGTCGCCGGTGAGGAAGACCGTGTTCAGCGTGGTGCCGGCGAAGCGGGTCGCCGCGGCGTTCTGCAGCCCCATGCCGAAGGCGAGCGCCGGCGCCGCCGCCGCCGGCGGCAGGAAGGACGCCGCCGCCAGCGCCAGGGCCTCCGGCACCAGCAGCCGCGCCAGCGACCAGCCCATGCCGCGCAACCGCGCGCTCGCCCCGACCCCGGCGAGGAAGGCGGCGATGATCGCCAGCGTGTGCAGGGCGCGCAGCGGCGCACCGCCGATCAGGGCGATGCCCAGCAGGACGGTGTTGCCGGTCATCAACCCGGCGAAGGCGCCGAAGCTCAGGAAGCCGAGGGTGTCGGCGTAGCCGGCGACGACCGACAGGACCGCCGCCTGGAAGCCGGTGTTCTCGGCCGGCGGGGCGGGGGGAGCGGCGCTGTCATGGGGCGGGGGGCACATCGGTGCCGATCGTACACCGCCGGCGTCCCGATTGCCCGCGCCGGCAGGCACTTCCACCGTGCCGCGCGACGCAGAAAGAGAAGGGGGCAGGAATGGCCGGGCACGATCTGGCGGCGCTGTGGGAAGCGCATTGCCGCTACGAATTCGAAACCCGCGACGTCGACGCCACGATGGCGACGATGGTGGCGGAACCCTACGTCAACCACATCCCGACCCTGGCCGGCGGGGTCGGCCACGACCAGCTCAAGCGGTTCTACAAATACCATTTCATCGGCGCCAACCCGCCGGATTTCGAGCTGGTGCCGGTCAGCCGCACGATCGGCGACGACCGCCTGGTCG
The DNA here is from genome assembly GCA_963832525.1 of uncultured Pseudomonadota bacterium. GTDB lineage: Bacteria > Pseudomonadota > Alphaproteobacteria > Acetobacterales > Acetobacteraceae > JAJZVS01. Next base: position 586,315 of record CAWHUC010000004.1, on the reverse strand, counting down.
ATGAGTTCGTGATGCGCTTCACCCACACGACCGAGATCGACTGGATGCTGCCCGGCATCGCCCCCACGGGGCGCAGGGTGGAGATCGCCGGCGTCGCCATCGTGCAGTTCGAAGGCGACAGGCTGGTGCACGAGCATATCTATTGGGACCAGGCCTCGGTGCTGGTGCAGGTCGGCCTGCTGGCGCCGGCCGGCCTGCCGGTCGCCGGCGCCGAGGCGGCGCGCAAGGTGCTGGACAAGACGCTGCCGAGCAACGCGCTGCTGGCCGACGCCTGGGCGGGCAGCGCGGGCAAGCCGATCTGAGGGGCGTTTTCGCCCCCCACCGCCAGCCTGCGGCGCCGGCCGCATCGGGCCTGCGATCCGGCGCCACGGACGGCCTCTTCCCGCGTTCGGCTCAGAGCAGCGCGGGGTATTCCGGCTTGTAGACATGCTGACGGATAAACGCCTCCATGTCCTTGGGCCGGTCCACGCGCGCCAGGCCGGCGTCGAAGACGAGTCCGGCGACCCGGGCCGCGGTCTTGATCTCGGTCTCGAGAATATTCGCCTGCAGCGGATAGAGCAGGCCCTGCCGGAGTTGCGCCGGCGAGACCTGGTCGGCGACCGCGGCCGCCGCCGCGATGAACATCTCGTCGGTCACCCGGCGCGCCCGCGTGGCGAAGATCGCCATGCCGACGGCGGGGAAGATGTAGAAATTATTCGCCTGGCCGGGCAGGAATGTCGTGCCCTTGTAATCGACCGGCGCGAACTGCACGCCGGCCGCGTAGATCGCCTCCCCCTGCGACCAGGTGTAGGCCTGCTCCGCGGTGCACTCGGCATGGTCGGTCGGGTTCGAGAGCGCGAGGATCACCGGGCGCTCGTTGATCTGCGACATCGCCTCGACGACCTTCTGCGTGAACGCGCCCCCGATCGTGCTCACGCCGATGATGGTGGTCGGGCGGATGCTTTCGATCGCCGCGACGAAGTCGTGCGTGGGCGCGTGGTCATGCGCGTACGGCTTCTGGAAATCGAGCAGGTCGGTGCGCTGCGACTGCAGCAGGCCGTTGACGTCGAACATATGGACCTGGGCCTCCGCTGCCTTGCGGTCCATGCCTTCCGCAACCAGGGCGGAACACAGCAGGTCGGCCAGACCGATGGCGGCGGAACCGGCGCCGAGGAAGAGATATTTCTCGTCCTTGAGCTTCGTGCCCTTGATCCTGGCCGCGTTGATCATGCCGGCCAGCGTGATGCCCGCCGTGCCCTGCACGTCGTCGTTATAGACGCAGTATTTCTGCCGATAGCGCTGCAGCAGGTGGATCGCGTCGCTGCCCGTCCAGTCCTCGAAGTGGATGCAGCAATGCGGGAAGATGTCCTGCACGGCTTCGACGAACTCGTCCACGAACGAATAGAGGTCCTGCGTCGCCGGACGCGTCTTGCGCAACCCCAGGTACAGCGGGTCGCGCAGGTATTGCTCGTTGTTCGTCCCGGCATCCAGGTACATCGGCAGCAGGTACTGCGGCGGCACCCCGGCGGCTGCGGTATAGAGCTGCAGCTTGCCGATCGGGATGCCCATGCCGTTGGCGCCGAGGTCGCCGAGGCCGAGGATGCGGCCGCCGTCGGTGACGCAGATGAAGCGGATGTCCTTCTGCGGCCAGTTCTTCAGGATCTCCTTGACGTGCCCGCGGCGCGCGATCGAAAGGTACATGCCGCGGGCCTGGCGGTAGATGTGGCCGAATTTGAGGCAGGCCTCGCCGATCGTCGGATCGTAGACGATCGGCAGGAACCGCGCCGGGTCGGACATGATGGCGCGATAGAACAGGACCTCGTCGTGATCGAGCAGGTTGATGAGGTAGATATACCGCTCGAGATCGGTGTTCTTCTCGGCGAGCTGGCTCATCACCCGGCGCAGCTGCAGCTCCTCGGTCTCGGTCACGTCGGGGACGAGGCCGACCAGGCCGAGCGCCTGCCGCTCTGCCTCCGTGAAGGCCGTCGACTTGTTCAATGAGGGATCCTGGATCAGCTCCAGGCCGCGCTTTGCGGTGGTGGCCATGTCGAGACACTCCGTTTTCGCGTTTGCCGGCAACGGGCCGGTATCGATCGCGCTAGAGCATGATCGGACCAGATAGATGTCCGATCATGCTCTAGCTCTTTGTTTTTTCGCGCGATTTACGTCTCCGGCGATTCCGCCTGCGACGATCGCGCTCTAGGCGCCCTGCGCGACGTACGGCCTGACCATCTTTGTCGGATCGACCACGCGATCGAATTCCGCCTCGGTGACGAAGCCGAGCTGCAGCGCAGCGGCCTTGAGCGTGAGGTCGTTGTCCATCGCGTGGTGTGCGATCCTGGACGCCTTGTCGTAGCCGATGACGGGGGCAAGCGCCGTGACCAGCATCAGCGAGCGGTCGACGTATTCCTTGATCTTCGCGAGGTTGGGGCGCGTCCCCTCGACCAGGAACCTGCGGAAATTCGTGCAGCCGTCGGCCAGGATCGTGATCGAATGGGTGACGTTGAAAATGATCAGCGGCTTGTAGACGTTCATTTCCAGATAGCCGCCGGCGCCGCCGAATCCCACCGCGACGTCGTTCGCCATCACCTGGACGGCGATCATGGTGAGCGCCTCGGCCTGGGTGGGATTGACCTTCCCGGGCATGATCGAGGAGCCGGGTTCGTTCTCCGGGATCAGCAACTCGGCGAAGCCGGCGCGCGGGCCGCAGGACATCAGGCGGATGTCGTTCGCGATCTTGTAGAGCGAGACAGCCAGGGTGCGCAGGCTCCCCGACAGCTGGACCAGCGCGTCGTGCGCCCCCTGCACGGCGAATTTGTTGGGCGCGGTGACGAACGGCAGGCCGGTGAGCGTCGCGATCGCCGCCGCGACCGCTTCGGCGAAGCCGGGAGCCGCATTGATCCCGGTGCCGACGGCGGTGCCGCCGAGCGCCAGGCGGAACGCGCCGGGCAGCGCGGCCTGGATCCGCTCGATGTCGTCGGTGAGCATGCCGGCGTAGCCGGACCACTCCTGTCCCAGGGTGATCGGGGTCGCATCCTGCATGTGCGTGCGACCGATCTTGACGATGTCCTTCCATGCCTCGGCTTTCGCAGCGATCGCATCGCGCAGGGCGGTGACCGCCGGCAGCAGCCGCCCCGTCACGCCCACCGCCGCCGCGATCGTCATCGCCGACGGAAATGAATCGTTCGAGGATTGCGACATATTCACGTGATCATTGGGATGCACCGGCGCCTTGCTGCCCAACGGCGTGTCGGCGAGCTGGCAGCAGCGGTTGGAGATGACCTCGTTGACGTTCATGTTGAACTGCGTGCCGCTGCCGGTCATCCACACATGCAGCGGAAACATGTCGTGGTGCTGACCCGCCAGGATCTCGTCGCAGGCGGTCACGATGAGGTCGCGCTCGCGCGTGCCGAGACGCCCGCCGGCGGCGTTGACGCTCGCCGCAGCCTTCTTCAGCACGGCGTAGGCGGTGATCATCTCGCGCGGGATCAGGTCCTTGCCGATACTGAAATGCTCAAGCGAGCGCTGCGTCTGCGCTCCCCATAGCTTGTCGGCAGGAACCGCGACGTCTCCGAGACTATCGGATTCCTGGCGCATCGCAGTCATACGCGGGTCCTCCCCTGGCGTCATGTCATGCAACCGACAAGCTTGCTAACAGGACTTTCTCACGCTACCCGTTGCGCGGGCGACGCGTCAAGCCCGGTACGACACGGCGTGTCATGCCGGGCGCCGGGCGGTCGAGGGCCCGCGGTCGTGCTTGCCGGCGCCGCGCCGGCGCGGTTAACTGCGGCGCAGTCCACGGGAGGGCGCATCATGACCACGATGACGGCGGCAGACCGCCTCGAAATCCAGGTCCTGGTCGACAACGTCACCGACCCGCTCTCCACCACCCCCGCCTTCGTCGCCCGCGAGCAACAGGTGCTGCGCCGCAACGGCATGATCCGCACCAGCGGGGCGACGATGTGCTGCGCCAACCACGGCCTGTCCCTGGTGGTCACCGCCCATACCGAGGCCGGCGCGCGCACCATCCTGTTCGACGCCGGCCCGGCCGATTACGCCGTCACCCGCAACGGCGCCCGCCTCGGCGTCGATTTCGCCGCGATCGAGGCGGTGATGCTCTCGCACGGCCACTGGGACCACGCGGGCGGGCTTCTGGCCGCCTTCGACCTGATCCACGCCGCCAACGGCGGCCGGCCCGTTCCCTGCCACCTGCACCCCGGCATGTTCGCCGAGCGCGGCATGGGCCAGCCGGACGGCGGCGTGTTCCCGATGGATTTCATCCCCACCCCGGACACGCTCGCCGCGCACGGCGCCACCCCGATCGTCGCGGTCGAGCCGCAAACGCTGGCGGACGGCATGTTCTACCTGAGCGGCGAAATCCCTCGCCGCACCGCCTATGAACGCGGCCTGCCCGGCCAGGTGCGCCGCACCGCCGAGGGAACCGCTGGGTGCCCGATCCGCTGCTGCTCGACGAACGCTTCCTCGCCGCAAACGTGCGCGGCAAGGGGATCGTGGTGTTCTCGGCGTGCTCGCACGCCGGCATCGTCAACGTGCTGCACGCGGCGCAGGAGGCGTTTCCGGGCGAGCACCTGCACGCGGTGATGGGCGGGTTCCATCTGTCGGGCGAGAACGAGGCGATCATTCCGGAGACGGTGCGCGACCTCGGCGGCTTCGGCCTCGACCTCATCATCCCGTCCCACTGCACCGGCTGGCGCGCGGTGGGTGCCCTGGTCGCCGCCTACGGCGAGGGCACGGTCGCTCCCGGCGCGGTCGGCAAGCGCTTCACCTTCGGCGGCTGAACGAAAGGACACCGGCAATGAAATTCGGCATCATGATCCGCGGCCAGTATCCGCAGGGCGACGACATGCGCGTGCGTCTGCGCGAAGACCTGGAGACCGCCCGCCAGGCCGAGGCGCTCGGCTACGATTCGATCCTGAAGGGCTCGCACTACAGTTTGTACCCGTTCCAGAGCGTGCAGCAGATCCCGTTCCTGGCCCAGGTCGCCGCGCTGTTTCCGAAACTGCGCATCGTCGCCGGCGTGGTGCTGCTGCCGCTGCACAAACCGCTCGATCTCGCCGAACAACTCGCCACGCTCGATATCATGAGCGGGGGAAAGTTCGTGTTCGGTGTCGGGGTGGGATATCGGGAGGTGGAGTTCCAGGCCTTCGGCACCACGATGAAGGACGCCGGCCCGCGCTTCGAGGAATGCCTGACCGCGATCCGCCGCCTGTGGGCGGAAGACTTCGTGACAATGGAAGGCAGCCATTTCCGGCTCGATCATGCCAACAGCACGGTGAAGCCGATCCAGCAGCCGGGCCCGCCGGTGTGGTTCGGCGCCAACGCCGATATCGGCATCCGCCGCGCCGCGCGCATGGGCGATTGCTGGTACATCAATCCGCACAACAAGCTCGCCACGATCGCACGCCAGATGGAGGTCTACAAGCGTGCCCTGGACGCCGTCGGCAAGCCGCTGCCGGCGGAGTTCCCGATCATGCGCGAGGTGTTCATCGCCAAGACCCGCGCCGAGGCGATCCGCCTCGCCCGCCCGTCGCTGGAGGTGAAATACGCGGCCTACCGCGCCTGGGGGCAGGACAAGGTGATGCCGAAGGACGACAATTTCGAGGGCGATTTCGATGCCCTGCTGGACGATCGCTTCCTGTTCGGCTCGCCGGCGGAGGTGGTGGAACAGACCCTGGACCTGAAACGGCGTTTCGGCGTGAACTACGTGGTGTTCGGCGCCCACTGGCCGGGGATGTCGCTCGCGCAGTCGCTGGAGCAGATGCACTGGCTGGCGGAGGACGTGGTCCCGGCGGTGCGCGCGGCGGCGTAGCGGGCCGGCGCGAAGCGGCCCGCCGGGGGCGCGGCGCCGGCCTCAGCCCCCGACGCGGGCACCGCATTCCGCCGGGCTCGCCTCGGCTTCGGCCAGCAGGTCCAGCACCGCCGCCGCCGCCGCCTCCGATGGCGTGCCCGCCGGGGCGTGCAGGCGGGCCAGCGCGGCGCCGGTCGCCGCGACTTGCGCCGCGGCGGCGGCAGGGTCGGTCAGCAGCGCGCGCAGTGCGTCGGCCAGGCGGTCCGGCGTGCAGGCCTCCTGGATGAATTCCGGCACCATCGGCGCCTCCGCCAGCAGGTTCAGGATCGAGGCGTAGCGCACGGTGACCAGCCGCCGCGCGATCGCCGCCGAGACCGGGTTCACCCGGTAGGCCACCAGCATCGGCACCCGTGCCATCGCGAGTTCCAGGGTGGAGGTGCCGGATTTCGTCAGCGCGGCGGCGGCGGCGGCGAAGGCGTCGTATTTCTCGGCGGGGTCGGAGACCAGGATGGGCGGCACCGGCCAGGCGGCGGTGCCGGCGCGCACTGCCTCGGCGACCGGGCCGGCGAGCGGGACGACCGGGACCAGGCCCGGCACGGCCGGCCGCAGCCGGTCCAAGGTGGCGCCGAGGATGGGGAGCAGGCGGGCCGTCTCCGTGCGCCGGCTGCCCGGCATCAGGATCAGGATGCGCGCCTCGGGCGGCAGCGCGTGGCGGGCACGGAAGCGGGCCGCGTCGCCCCGGTCGGCGCCGGATTCCAGCACGGGGTGGCCGACGAAGGTCGCCGGCAGGTGGTGGCGGGCGAAGAATGCCGGCTCGAACGGCAGCAGGCAGAGCAGGCGGTCCCAGAGGCCCGGGTAATGGCGGACCCGGGATTCGCGCCAGGCCCAGACCTGCGGGGCGACGTAGTGGGCACGCTTGATCCCGAGCGGGGCGATTTCGCGCAGCACGCGCAAAGTGAAGCCGGGGCTGTCGATGGTGACGACGACGGCGGGGCGTCGGGCTGCGATGTCTGCGGCGGTTTCGCGCAGGCGGCGGCGCAGGAGGCGCAGGCGGGGGAGGATTTCGAGCAGGCCCATCAGGGCGAGCTCGCGCAGCGGGAACAGGGATGTCAGGCCCTGGGCCGCCATGGCCTCGCCGCCGATGCCGGCGAAGCGGAGGTCGGGGCGGCGGGCGCGCAGGGCCGCGATCAGCCGGGCGCCGAGCGCGTCGCCGCTGGCCTCGCCGGCGATGAGGTAGATGAGGGGGGCGCTGTCGTTGGGGGGGACGGGCGCTTGCCAGTGAGGGGCCATGATCGGATGCTACGGGAGGCGAGACGGCACGGAAACCGCACCGCGGCGCGCGACACTAGACGGCCATAATGGGGGCAGAATGGCGAAGCAGGCTGACAGACTGATCTCCATCAAGATCTCCGGCTTCAAATCTGCGATGGAGCCGGTCGAAGTGCGTATCGCGAACCTGACCATTCTTGCGGGCCAGAACAGTGCCGGCAAGAGCACGGTGATGCAGCCGTTGCTGATGATCAAGCAGACGATCGAAAAACCGTATGATCCGGGCGGGCTGGCGATCGACGGACCGCTGGTGCGGTTTACCAGCGCGGATCAGTTTCTGTCTCGACGATCGGGACGGCAGAGAACCGGGGGATATGACCTTACTCTCCAGTACGATCGTAGAACATTTTCGCTTCACTACGGACGATCCGAGACCACCGGGATCGATTTGTTGAAGATGTCAGTGACAGAGCCAGACAGGAGCTTCACATGGCGTCTAGGTCAGACGCTAAAGAGGTCTGATCCCTCTCTAAGAACTCAGGGGCGGTCATCTCTTGATGATAACCTGGATGAGCGTGATCGCCTGGAAGTTGTCCGCGATGGCGCGACACTGGCGGCCCGATTGGTCGGGGGCCTGTCAGATACCCTCCACTATTCGGTTGTCTGGGCCAACGCGGTTAATGAGGACGCAAGAGGGCTCATCCATCTGCCTGGACTACGAGGCAACCCGGAGAGAAGCTACCCGATCAGCATCTTCGGGCCTCGGTATCCCGGCAGCTTCAACGACTATGTCGCAAGTGTCGTGAATCACTGGCAATCCGTTAAGGACACACGACTGGAAAATCTCGGACGGAACCTCCACGGGCTTGGGCTTACTTCGCATGTCGCCGCTAACCGTATCGATGATACCAGGGTTGAAGTTTTGGTCGGTCGCCTGCCGACTGCCTACCAAGGAGGGCAACGCGACACCGTAAATATAGCCGACGTGGGTTTCGGAGTCTCGCAGACGTTGCCGGTGCTTGTCGCGCTGCTCGCAGCGGAGAAGGGACAGCTCGTGTTTATCGAGCAACCCGAACTTCATCTTCATCCTAAAGCCCAGGTCGCACTTGCCTCCCTGTTGGTCGATGCAGCCAACCGCGGCGTGCGCGTCATCGCTGAAACCCACAGCCATTTGCTTCTTCTCGCGTTGCAAAAGCTGATCGCCAAGGGCGACATCGATCCCGAAAATATCTCCATGAACTGGTTCACGCGCGATACTGAAGGTCAGACTCACGTAGCGGAGGCGAAACTTGAATCGGACGGCAGCTATGGCGACTGGCCGGTCGATTTCGATTCGATCGAACTGCGTCTGCAGGACGAGTATCTCACCCTGGTAGAGGCCCAGCATGGCTGAACGGCCGGCTCGACGACCGACTACCCCCTCCCGCCTTCTTGTCATTGACGCATCGATCCTTCACGCGGCCAGCGCCCGTCAAAACCCGACCGCGTCAGCCTGCCGGAAGGTGCTGATCGATATTCTGGAGATCTGCCATCGTGCCTGCGCTACGCCGGCGATCCGGGAGGAGTGGAAACGCCACCAGTCGGTTTTCGCGCGTGGTTGGTTCACCAGCATGTACGCCCGGAGAAAAATTGCGCCGCCGGCCGTCCATGATCGCGCACCGATCCGCCGCGCCGTCCTGTCAAATCGTACCCTTACGCCAGGGCAGGTGGCACAGATCGAGAAAGACCTCCATTTGATCGAGGCGGCACTGGGAGCAGACAAGATAATTCTGTCGTTAGATGCCCGAATGAGATCGCTGCTACGCAGGGTAGGAATCACCGCCCTCCGCGGGGTCGTATGGGCAGACCCTGTCGAGCATCCCGCCGAGGTTCAGGGCTTCCTGAACGGCTCGGCCGGCCCATTGCTCGCTTGGACGGTACCTGAAGTCCTGACGGGGCCCTGGTCTGTCCGCATGCCGCCCCCGCCCCCCTACGACCCCTCCGCCTTCCCGTACAACACCCCCTCCGCCACCTCCGGCGCCATGATCTCCACCAGGCCCCCGTCCCGCGCCGCGCGGAAGAAGCACGACCGCCGCCCGGTGTGGCACGCGACCCCGGTCTGATCGACCAGCAGCAGCACCGCATCCCCGTCGCAATCCACCCGCAGCTCCACCAGCCGCTGCACCTGCCCCGACGTTTCCCCCTTGCGCCACAACCGCCCGCGCGAGCGGCTGAAGTAGCACCCGCGCCCGGTCGCCAGGGTCTCGGCCACCGCGTCGGCGTTCATCCAGGCGAGCATCAGCACCTCTCCGGTGTCGTGCTGCTGGGCGATCGCCGGCACCAGGCCGGCGGCATCGAAGTGCAGGGCGGCCAGTACGGCCGCCGTGGTGTCCTGTGCGCTCATGCGTGCTATCTTGGACCGCAATGCCGCCGGATCAAAGGAAGGAGGCCCGACCCGTGAGCGAGGCCGCCTTCTCGCCCCGCACCGAAGACCTGTTGGCCCGCGCGGATGCCATCTGCGCCGCCCGTGGCGCCAAGCTCACCGCGCTGCGCCGCGACGTGCTCGGCCTGATCCTGGAGGCCGACACGCCGGTCGGCGCTTACGACCTGCTGGACCGGCTGCGCCGCTCGCGCGGCAACGCGGTGCCGCCCACGGTGTATCGGGCGCTCGAATTCCTCGGCGCCCAGGGCCTCGTGCACCGGGTGGAGCGGCTCGCGGCCTTCGTCGGCTGCGTCGCCCATCCCGAACCGGACGCCCATCCGCCGGCAGGCGCCGCGCCGATGCCGCACGCCCACACCCACGCCGCCCAGTTCCTGATCTGCCGAAGCTGCGGCCGGGCGATCGAGCTCGACGACCCGGAACTCGCCCACGCCCTCGCCGCCGCCGCCGCCCGCCGCGGCTTCACCGTCGGCGCCGCCACCATCGAAGCCGAGGGCCTGTGCGCATCCTGCGCCGCCGCCCCGGTAGCGGAGACCGTCCCATGCCCCTGATCGCCGCCGCCGAGGCCGCCAGCGCCACCCGCCGCCGCGCCAGCTCGAACGGCATGGGATTCTGGCACACCACCTGTCTCGGCGGCAGCCGCTACCGGCCGGATCCCGGGCCGCCGCCGCCGCCCGGCGCGCTGTATGCGATGGCCTTCCTGGTCGAGCAGGACCCGGACACCACCGTGCAGGCGCATTTCCACCAGGCCGACCAGTTCCAGGTGGTGGTGGCCGGCGGCGGCACGCTCGGCACGCACGCGGTGGCGCCCGTCGCGGTGCACTTCACCGCCGCCTATTCGGCCTATGGCCCGATCCGCGCCGGCGCCGACGGCCTCGCCTATTTCACCTTGCGCAACGGCTGGGACCCCGGCGCGCGCTACATGCCCGGCGCCCGCGGCGACCTGCCCCGCCCGCGCCGCCATCGGGAGGCGATCGGCACGCCGGCCCCGGTGCGCGCCGATCCGGCCGCCGGGCCGACCTGCGAACCCGCGTTGCCGGCGGGGCCCGATGGGCTCGCCGCCTGGCGCTATCGCCTGCCGGCCGGCGCGCCGCTCGCTGGCCCCGATCCCGCCGCCGGCGCCGGCCAGTACCTGGCTTGTGCTGGGCGGCAGCCTGCTCCGGGACGATACGGCGCTCGGCCCGCGTTCCTGCCTGTTCGTCGCGCCCGACGAGCCCGGCCTGGCCGCGCGCGCCGGCGCCGCGGGGCTCGATCTGCTCGCCATGCAGTTCCCCCGCCGCGCCGATGCCTGATGCGCTGACGTCCGGGTCGCGCCGGCGGCCCGGGGGGCTATAGTGGGCGTCCGCGCAAGCAAACGACCCACACGAGCCTGATGGTGCTGCCATGAGCGACGTCGCGACCACCGCCCCGGTCCCCGCACCGGCCCCGATGTCCATCCCCATCGCCGCGCCCGGGCTGTTCGATCGGGCGCTGCGCCGCCTGACGTCCGTCTGGCGCGAGATGGCGGCCAGCGTCGGCGCCGAGGAAGGCGACAGCGTCGAGGCCCAGATCCGCGCCTGCCTGCACGGCCGCGGCGGCGAGGTCAGCGCCCGCAACCGTGCCGCCAAGCTGGCGGAGACCTATCTGTCGCTCGACATCCCCGGCCGGCGCGACCTGCTGCGCACCCTCGCCGGCTACGATTCCGACCCCGAAGCGGTGGCGCACGCCTACGCCGCCGTGCAGCACGCCGCCGACCCGGCCGAGCGCGCCGAAGCCCAGGCCGCGCTGCGCCGGGCGCTGGAACCGCCGCGGTTGCGCCTGCTGACCCAGTTCACCTCGATCCCCGACGGGCGCAAGTTCCTGGTCGACCTGCGCGAGTTCCTGCTCGCGCACCGCAAGAACGACAAGCTGCTGGCGGCGCTGGAATCGGACCTGCGCGGCCTGCTCGCTGCCTGGTTCGACATCGGTTTCCTGGAACTGCAACGGATCGACTGGTCGAGCCCGGCGGCCCTGCTGGAAAAGCTGGTCGGCTACGAGGCGGTGCACGAGATCCGCTCCTGGCGCGACCTCAAGAACCGGCTCGATTCCGACCGCCGCTGCTACGCCTTCTTCCATCCGCGCATGCCGGGCGAGCCGCTGATCTTCGTCGAGGTCGCGCTGGTGAAGGGGCTCGCCGGCAGCGTGCAGAAGCTGCTGGACGAGAAAGCGCCGGTGCTCGACCCGCGCGAGGCCGACACCGCGATCTTCTATTCCATCAGCAACTGCCAGCGCGGCCTCGCCGGGATCAGCTTCGGCAATTTCCTGATCAAGCGGGTGGCCGAGGAATTGTCGGGCGAATTCCGCAATCTCAAGACCTTCGCCACCCTGTCGCCGATCCCGGGCTTCCGCCGCTGGCTCGACCCGAAGCTCGACGAGCCGGGGCTGCTGACGGAGGAGGAGACGCAGGCGCTGGCGTCCGTGCTGCCCGGACCGCCGGCCGCGGCGTTGCGTGACATCCTCGGCCGGCGCGGCTTCTGGCGCGATCCCGCGCTGCTGCGCGCGGTCGAACCCGCGCTGCTGCGGCTCTGCGCGCAGTATCTGCTGCGGGAAGGCAACGGCAAGCGGGCGCTCGATCCGGTGGCGCATTTCCACCTGTCGAACGGGGCGCGGCTGGAACGGATCAGCATCGGCGCCGATACGTCGGACAAGGGCGTGAAGGCCAGCGCGACGCATGATGGTGAACTACCTCTACGATCTCGGGAAGATCGAGGACTAGCACGAGGATTACGCGGGGGAAGGAAGGCGCAATGCCTCCTCCGCGGTGCGCCGGCTGCTCGGGCGGTCCTGGTCGGTGGTGGGCGGGCAGACGGGCATCTTCCGCCAGCCGGGAGCGCCGGCGTGAACGTGATCGCCGCACCGCCGGCGGCCACTGCTGCGGGGATGGACCCGGAGCGGGTCGTGCTGCTGCACCAGCTTGAACACAAGCTGCTCTGGCTGTCGGCGTGGATGGTGCACAACGCCAACCATATCCGGCCCAACCGGGACGGGCTGAAGGTGGGCGGGCATCAGGCGTCCTGCGCCTCGGTCATCTCCATCATGGCGGCGCTCTATTTCGCGATCGCCCGCCCGGAGGACCGCATCGCGGTGAAGCCGCACGCGGGGCCGGTGTTCCACGCCATCAACTATCTGTTCGGCCGCCAGAACGTGGAGAAGATGGCGGGGCTGCGCGCGCTCGGCGGCGTGCAGCCCTACCCCTCGCGCGTCAAGGACGGGGGCGAGGTCGATTTCTCCACCGGCTCGGTCGGCCTCGGCGTCGCGATGACGACGTTCTCCGCGCTGATGCAGGACTACGTGCGGCTGCACGGGCTGGCGCGCGAAGGCCTGCCGGCCGGGCGGCACATCGCCATCGCCGGCGACGCCGAACTCGACGAGGGCAACATCTACGAAGCCCTGCTGGAGGGCTGGAAGCACGACGTCCGCGACGTCTGGTGGGTCATCGACTACAACCGCCAGAGCCTCGATTCCGTCGTCCCCGACCGGCTGTTCGGCCGCATCGAGGGCCTGTTCCGCGACATGGGCTGGAACGTCGTCACCATCAAATACGGCCGCAAGCTGGAGGCCGCCTTCGCCCGCCAGGGCGGCGAGGCGCTGCGGCGCTGGATCGACGATTGCCCGAACAGCTTGTACTCGGCGCTGACCTTCCAGGGCGGCGCCGCCTGGCGCGCAGGCGCTGCTGGCCGATCTGGGGCGCTCCCAAGGCGTGCGCGCCATCATCGATCCGCTGTCCGACGACGAACTCGCGGCGCTGATGACCAACCTCGGCGGCCACGACATCGAGACGCTGATCGAAACGTTCCGCGCGGCCGACGCCGAAGGCGACCAGCCGACCTGCTTCATCGCCTACACGATCAAGGGCATGGGCCTGCCCTTCGCCGGCCACAAGGACAACCACGCCGGGCTGATGACGAAGGAGCAGATGGAGACGTTCCGCGAGGTGATGCGGCATCCGCCCCGGCCACGAATGGGACCGGTTCGAGGGGCTGGATGTCCCGGCAGCCGAACTCCAGTCCTTCCTGGACGCCTGCCCCTTCGCCACGACGCTGACCCCGGAGGGCCGCGCGCTGCGCGCCCCGCTCGTTGCGGTCCCGCCGGCGCTGCCGGTCCCGACCACCGTCGGGCGGCGGATGTCCACCCAGGCCGGCTTCGGCGACATCCTGGCCGAGATCGGCCGCGGCCAGGGCGACTACAAGGAACTGGCCGCGCATATCGTCACCACCAGCCCGGACGTGACGGTGTCCACCAATCTCGGCCCCTGGGTGAACCGGCGCGGCATCTTCGACCGGCACACCCGCAACGACGTGTTCCGCGATGCCAAGCTGGCGTCGCGCGCAGCGCTGGGGCATGTCGCCGCGAGGGCCAGCATGTCGAACTCGGCATCGCCGAGCAGAACCTGTTCCTGCTGCTGGGCGCCGCGGGGCTCGCGCACGCGCTGACCGGGGCGCGGCTGCTGCCGGTCGGCACGGTGTACGACCCGTTCGTCAACCGCGGCCTGGATGCGCTGATCTACGCCTGCTACCAGGATGCGCGCTTCCTGCTGGTCTCCACCCCGTCCGGGATGACCCTGGCGCCGGAGGGCGGGCAGCACCAGTCGGTCAACACGCCGCTGATCGGCATGGCGGCGGACCGGCTGGCGAGCTTCGAGCCGGCGCATGTCGACGAGCTCGGCATCCTGCTGCGCCACGCCTTCGCGCACATGCAGGCGCCCGGACGGCTCGGCGGTGTGGCTGCGGCTGTCCACCCGGCAACTGGACCAGCCGGGGCGGGTGCTGGATCCGGCCGCGGTGATCGCGGGCGCGCATTGGGTGGTGCCGCCGGCGGCGGGGGCGCGCATCGCGCTCGCCTATCAGGGGCCGGTGGCGCCGGAGGCGAGGCCGCGTTCGCCGAACTGCGCGCGGAAGAGCCCGGCGCCGGGCTGCTGGCGATCACCAGCCCCGACCGGCTGCACGCCGGCTGGCTGGCGGCGCAGCGGGCGCGGCGGACGGGCGAGCGCGGAGCTCGCGTCGCATGTCGAGCGGCTGCTCGCCCCGCTGGCGCCCGGGGCGGCGCTGGTGACGGTGCTGGACGGGCATCCGGCGAGCCATGCCTGGCTGGGCGCGGTGCGCGGGCAGCGCGTGGTGCCGCTCGGGCCGGACCAGTTCGGCCAGAGCGGGGATATTCCGGATCTGTATCGGGAATACGGGATGGATACCGACGCCATCCTGGATGCCTGCGCGCAGGCACTGCTGGGCTAGGCGCGCGTGAGCGAATACCAGTACCTACGAATTCCTCGCGATCGACCGGCCGCTCGATGCCGACGCCCGCGCGGCGTTGCGCGCCATCTCCTCGCGGGCGCGGATCACCGCCACCAGTTTCACCAATTCCTACCAGTGGGGCGATTTCAAGGGCGATCCGGTCGCGCTGATGGCGCACTGGTTCGACCTGCATTTGTACGCCGCCAACTGGGGCACCCGCCGCCTGATGATCCGCCTGCCGGCGCGGCTGGTCGATCGGCGCCGGTTCGCCACCGTCCTTGCCCCGCTCGAAGACGCCGCGCTGCTGGTTGCGGGCGAGCACGTCATCCTCGACGTCACGCGCCAGGAAGTGGAGGACGACGCAGACGACGACGGCAGCGGCTGGCTCGCCGGCCTCGCCCCGCTGCGCGCGGATCTGTTGGCGGGCGACCTGCGGCTGCTCTACCTGTTGTGGCTGATCGCGGTCGAACAGGAGGCGGTGGCGGACGACGCGCCCGAACCGCTGCCCGGCCTCGGGCCGCTGACCGCGCCGCTGGAGGCGTTCGCGGATTTCTTCGCCCTCGACCCCGACCTCCTGGCCGCCGCCGCCGAACGCCCCGCCGCCGGCGCCACGCCCGACCCGGCCGCGGTGCGCGCCGCGATCGCGGCACTGAGCCCCGCGACGACGACCGAGCTGCTCGCCCAGGCCTATGCCGGCGAACCGCATGTCGGGGTCGCGCTGCGGCGCGCGCTGCGCGACCGCCTGCCCCCGCCCTCCGCCGCCCCGCCCCGCGCACCGCCGGCGCGCTGCGTGAGCGCGCCGAGGACATCCGCCGTGCCGCGGAGGAAGCCGAGGCGGCGCGGCAGGAAGCCGAACGCCAGCGCGCCGTCGCCGCAGCCGAGCAGGCGCGGCGCGCCAGGGTCGCCCTGCTGGCGAAGCGCGGCGAGGCCGCCTGGGGCGCGCTGGAAGCCGAGATCGAACGCCGCAACGCCGCCGGCTACGACGCCGCGGCGGTGATGCTCGCCGATCTGCGCGCCCTGGCCACGGAACGCGATGCGCTGGCCGGTTTCGCCGCCCGGCTGGCGGACATCCGCCTGCGCCATGCCCGCAAGGGGCAGTTCATCGCCCGGCTCGCTGCCCTCGATTAGACCCGCCGCCGAGGGCTTGCGTTTTCCCCCGCGCCGCCCCCACATCCGCCCCACCTCGATCCCCCAGGAGACCGTCATGGACGTGGACACGATCGACAAGCAGTACCAGCAACTGGAGACCCAGGCGCAGCAGACCTCGCAGACCCTGACGGCGCTCGCCGGCAAGCTGCAGGATGCGGCCAAGGGCGGCAACCAGGACGCGCGGGAATGGCTGCTCGACCTGCGCGAGATCGCGCTCGCCATGCAGGCCGAGCAGAACCAGGTGGGCGGGCTGCTCACCGCCCTGCACGGGTTCGTCGCCAACCAGGCGCAGCAGCAGCAGGTCGCGGTGCCGCCGGCGGGCCAGCCCTGGGGCGGTGCACCGCAGCAGCCGCCCGGCTATCCCCCCCAGGGCTACCCGCAGCAGGGCTATCCGCCCCAGCAGGGCTACGGCCAGCAGGGCGGCGGGTTCGGCGGCATGCTGGGCGGCTTCCTCAATTCCGGCTTCGGCCGGGCGATCGAGATGGGCGCCGGGTTCGGCCTCGGCGACGACCTGATCAACAAGATATTCTGAAGCCTGCGGCGGCGGTGCGCCGGGTCAGGGCGCCGCCGCCTGCGCTTGCAGGAACGCCTGCGCCGCGGCGGGGTCCAGCAGCGGGTGCAGTTCGAACCGCGCCGGAATGATATCGGCCCAGGCGTTCAGATGCGCGTGCAGCGATTCGTGGGACGGGACGTCGAACAGCACGACCGCGCCGCGCCCGAGCTTCGCGTGCACGCTCCGCATCGTGCCGGCGTCGATCAGCGGCTGGATCCAGCGCCAATAGTGCTGCCGCGCGGCCGTCACGGTGGAGGGCGGCTGCGGCACGGGATCGCTGATGACCAGGACCAGCATCTTGCGTCTCCCCTACCCCAGCACGTCGTCCGTATGCTCGCCGAGGCGCGGCGCCGGTCGCCGCACCGACCCCGGCGTGGCCGACAGCTTCACCGGCACGCCGAGGGTGCGGAATTTCCCGGTCACCGGATGCGTTGTCTCCGCCACCATCCCGCGCGCCAGCATGTGCGGATCGGTGAACACCTGATCGAACCCGAGCACCGGCCCGGCGGGAATCCCCGCCGCCTCCAGCGCGTCCAGCCAATGCGCCGACGGTTGCGCCAGCAAGGGTTCCGCCAGCAGCGCAACGAGCTCGCGATTATGCGCCACCCGCTCGGCGACGGAGGCGAAGCGCGGGTCGTCCACCAGGCCCGGCAGCCCGACGATGGTGCAGAATGCGACGAAGAACTTCTGCTGCGACGCGCCGATGGTGATGAACCCGTCCGCGGTCGCGAACACCTGATACGGCGAGCTGCCGCGGTGCTGCTGGCCGATGCGCGGCGGCCGTGTGCCGGTCGCAAAGTAATGCGCCGCCTCGTAGACGCAGAACGACGTGGCGGCCTCCAGCAGCGACGTCTCCACATACTGGCCCTGGCCGCTGCGGTGGCGCGCCTCCAGCGCCGCGAGCAGACCGAACGCCAGGAACATCCCTGCTGCGACATCGGAAATCGCGATCGGCAGCCGGTACGGCGGCCCGTCCTCCGGCCCGTTGATGCTCATCAGTCCGGACATCGCCTGGGAGATCAGATCGAAGCCGCCGCGCGCCGCATAGGGTCCGGTCTGGCCGAAGCCGGAGATCGACCCCATGATGACGCGCGGATTGCGTGCATGGATCGCGCTCCACCCGAGGCCGAGCCGGTCCATCACGCCGGGGCGGAAGTTCTCCACCACGAAATCGGCCCCGTCCACCAGCTCCAGGAACCGCGCGCGGTCGGTCTTCAGGTCGATCTCGACCGAGCGCTTGTTGCGGTTCCAGATCATGAACGGTGCGCTCTCGCCGGCCACGAAGGGCGGCATCTGGCGCGCGGCATCGCCCTTGCCCGGCTGTTCCAGCTTCAGCACGTCGGCACCAAAGTCGGCGAGCAGCACGCAGCAATAGGGACCCGAAAGGTTGCTGGTGAGATCCAGCACGCGCAGGCCTTCAAGGGCTCCCGCCATCGTCGCACTCCCGCTGTGGTGCGCCGGCTTGGCGCTGCCCCGTCGTGATGGCATGCTCCGGGTTCGCAGGCAAAGGGACGGAAACGATGGCCGACGAGCCCGACGTGCTGGTGGAGCAGGACGAGGCGGGCATCGCCGTCGTCACCTTGCACAATCCGCGCAAGCGCAACGCCGTCACCTACGAGATGTGGCGCAAGCTGGGCGGGGTTTTCGCCGGCTTCCGCGATCGCGCCGACGTGCGCGCCGTCATCCTGACCGGCGCCGGCGGCAATTTCTCCGCCGGGGCGGATATCTCCGAGTTTCCCCGCCTGCGCAGCACGCCGGAGGGGATCAAAGCTTATGGCGAGGCCGGGCACGCCGCCACGATCGCGATCCGCGACCTGCCGCAGCCGACGATCGCCGCCATTCCGGGCTTCGGGGTGGGCGGCGGCTGCGGGATCGCGCTCGCCTGCGATTTCCGGGTGGGGGACGAAACGACGCGGATGGGCATCCCGGCGGCGAAACGGGGGATCGTCTACAGCGTGCTCGACAGCCAGAACCTGCTGCGCACGGTGGGGCTGCCGAACGCCAAGCTCGTGCTCTATTCCGGCCGGCTGTTCCCGATGCAGGCCTGCCGGACCATGGGGCTGCTCGATGAGGTGGGGGAGGACGGGGCGCTGGCCGCGGCGAAGCGCCTGGCGCATGAGCTCGCCGCCTGCGCGCCGCTGTCCCAACGTGGCGCCAAGCTGACCCTGGAGGCGCTGGCGCGCGGGGAGGCGGAGGTGCGCGGCGGCGACATCCTGGCCGCCCAGCGGCGTGCGGCGGAAAGCGAGGACTATCGGGAGGCCACGGCCTCCTTCATCGAGAAGCGCAGCCCGGTGTTCCGCGGGCGCTGAGCCGCCTGCCCGCGGCCGAGCCAGCGGCCGAACGCCGCGCTGTAGCGGGCCGCCCCGGCGGGATTGAGGTGGGAGAAGCCGTCGCCGAAATACCGGTCCGGCCAGTGCGGCATGACCGGCCCGACGATGCGCAGGTTCGGGTAGCGCACCGCATAGCCGGCCAGGTAGGCGGCAAAGCCCGCGCGCACCCCCGGCCGCACGGCGCGCCAGGTGGCCGTGTTCATCGGCATGGCGACGAAATCCACCGGGATGCCGCGCGCCGCCGCCAACCGCAGCAGCCGGTCGAAATACCAGTCGAGCACCGGCAGCGGGCGGAAGTGGCGCAGGTGCCCGTCCGCCGCCACCACCGCCGAGCCGGGCGCGGTGCCGAAGAAATACTGCCCGCGTGCGGCCAGCACGGCGGCCAAGGCGCGGTGGTTCTCCCACCAGCGCAGGAACCCGCCGGCGCGGCTCAGCGCGGCGAAATAGAGCGTCGGGAAGCGCACCGCATACGCTGCCGCCCGCAGCCCCGGCGGCAGCAAGGCCGGGCGGTGCAGTGCATAGACCGACCAGTCGTCGAGCCGCGCCGACACCGCCCGCAGCCGCGCCACCCCGGCGGGGCCGACGAAGCCGAAGGCGACGCTGCGTTCCCAGAACAGGTCCGGCGCGGTGAAATGCGCCGCGTCGAACGACACCACGATCCGCTGCGGCGGGTGCGGGCACGCCAGCGCGCGGCGCAGCACGGAATAGGCCTCGACCGGCTCGCCGCCGCCGACCGCGAGGTTCACCACCCGCCGGGGCAGCCGGCGCGGCATCACGTCCACCGCCGCCCGCGAATCCCCCACCACCAGGACGGAGCCCACGTCGCAGGCGGCCAGCAGGCGTTCCTTGGCAAGCCAGGCCGGGTATTCCGGGTCCAGATACGCGAGCGGCATGAACGCCACCCAGGCCCAGACCAGCGCGAACACCGCGACGCAGGTCGCGCCGGCGACCGCGAGATAGCGCGCCGGCGACAGCCCGCCGTCCCCAGCGGGATGAGAGCCGGGATCAGAACCGGAAATAGAGGAACTCACTGGTCCCCCCCAGCGACAGCAGGCCGAGCGCCGCGCTTGCGCCCATGGCAAGCGCCCAGGGCAGGCTCGGCCGCCAGGCGAGGCCCGGCAGCGGCCCCGGGCGCACCGCCTCCAGCGCCGGGCCGATGCGGCGCATGATCTGCTGCGTGTTCGGGGCGAACCACACGATCGCATACAGCACGCCGAGCCAGCCCACCGCGCGCGCCGCCCGCAACACCCCGCGCGCCCCGAGCGCACCCGCCGCACCCGCCCCGTGCAGCCCCGCCATCCCCGCCAGCACCTGCCCCGCCACGCCGAGGCTCGGCGCGCGGAACACCACCGCGCCCACCAGCACCGCAAGATAGGTGAGCGCGATCCGCCCGAGCCGCCCCGCCGCTCCGCCTTGCGTCCGCCCGGGACGGCGGCGCGGGCCGAACACCCGCCAGGCATGATTGACCGACAGATAGGCCGCGTGCAGCAGCCCGAAGGCCACGAAGGTCAGCCCGCTGCCGTGCCAGATGCCGGCCAGGGTCATGGTGATCCCGATCGGGACCAGCACCAGCGCGGCGAAGCCGCCCACGCTCGCCTGCCCGGCCCGGCCCACCTTCCCCCCGTGCGCCGCCCGCCGCCGCGCCGCGGCCAGCGCCAGCGGGTTGAACAGATAGAGGGTCAGGTAGCGCGTGAGCGTCATGTGCCAGCGCTGCCAGTAGTCGATGATGCTTTCGGCCTTGTAGGGCGAATTGAAATTGAGCGGGAAGCGCAGGTTGAACATCCGCGCGAGCCCGATCGCCATGTCCGAGTAGCCGGAGAAGTCGAAATAGAGCTGCAACGAATACGCCGCCGCCGCCTGCCACGCCGCTGCCAGCGGCAAGCCCCCCGCATGGCCGAACCCGGCCGCGACCACCGGCGCCAGCGGATCGGCGAGCAGGGTCTTCTTCAGCAGCCCGATCAGGAAGATGCTGCCGCCCACGGCAAGGTTGCGTGCCGAGCCGCGCCAGGTCGCCGGGTTCGCGAACTGCGGCATGAGCTCCCGGTGGTGCAGGATGGGCCCCGCGATCAGGTGCGGGAAGAAGGTCACGAACAGCAGGTAGTCCAGCACCCCTCGCGCCCGCGCGGTGCCGGCGCGGCAATCCACCAGGTAGCCGATCTGGGTGAAGGTGAAGAAGCTGATCCCGAGCGGCAGCTCCGGTGCCGCCATCGTCGGCCCGATTGCCAGCCGCGCATGCAGGAAGCCCAGCAGGTCGGCGAGATACTTGAAATAGACCAGCGCCGCGAGGTTCGCTGCGACCGCGCCGGCCAGCAGCCCCGCCTGGATCCGCCCCCGCCCCGCCGTGGCGGCGATCGCGCGTGCGGCGGCGTAGTTGAGCGCGATGGACCCCACCAGCAGCGGCAGGAACGCGGGGTTCCACCAGCCGTAGAACACCAGTGACGCCGCGACCAGGAACGTCCCGGCCGCGCCCGGCCCGCCCAGGCGGGCGGCGGCGAAGAAGCCCGCCAGCGCCAGCGGGAGGAAACCCAGCAGGAAGACGCAGGAGGTGAACAGCACGGAGGCGCGCGGGCCGGCGGATCAGGCCGCGCCGCGCTTCGCCTCGACCAGCCGCACCAGGTCGCCGACCCGGTGCAGCGCCTCGATCTCGGCGATCTGGAAGGTGATGCCGAAGCGGCATTCCGTCTCCACCACCAGCGCGATATGGGCCATCGAATCCCAGCCCGGCACGTCGGCGGCGACGGTGTCCGGCGTGAGCTCGATCTCCGGGTCGTCCAGCACGTCGCGCAGGATGGCGGTCACTTCGGCAAGCACCGGCTGGGGCGCGGACGAGGCCAGGAGCATGGGGCGTCTCCTTGCGTTGTTGCAGGCGTCGAGGAAACCGCAGAAGCCTCTACAAAGGCTTAACCGCCGCGGCGCGCGCAGCCACCGTCCCCGGGCGGGCCGCAGCCGCACCGATCGTTGCCCCCGTCATCGATGCACCGGATCACCGATGCAAAGGCAACCACCGCCTCCGCCGGGCGTGCGCCCCTGCCGGTGCCGGCGGGGCGCCGATCCCATCGGGCGATCGCATTTGGCGCGAACGCGCCGGCCGCCGCGTGACAGGACAGGCCCCCTGCGCTAATGCCTTTCCCCTCGCCCGAAGCCCAGGACCCACCCCCGCCCCATGGCCAGCAGCAACGACATCCGTGCCGCCTTCCTCGGCTACTTCGCCCGCCACGGCCACGAGGTCGTGGACAGCTCGCCGCTGGTGCCGCGCAACGATCCCACCCTGCTGTTCACCAACGCGGGCATGGTGCAGTTCAAGAACGTCTTCACCGGCCAGGAGAAGCGCCCGTACAACCGCGCCACGACGGCGCAGAAATGCGTGCGCGCCGGCGGCAAGCACAACGATCTCGACAACGTCGGCTACACCGCCCGCCACCACACGTTCTTCGAGATGCTGGGCAATTTCAGCTTCGGCGATTATTTCAAGGAACAGGCGATCGCCTATGCCTGGGAACTGGTCACGCGCGACTACGCGCTGCCCAAGGACCGGCTGCTGGTCACGGTCTATGCGGAAGACGACGACGCCGCCCGGCACTGGCGCGATGTCGCCGGCCTGCCCGAAGACCGCATCATCCGCATCCCGACCTCGGACAATTTCTGGCGCATGGGCGATACCGGGCCTTGCGGCCCGTGCTCGGAAATCTTCTACGACCACGGCCCGGAGATCGCGGGCGGCCCGCCCGGCAGTCCGGATGCCGACGGGGACCGCTTCATCGAGATCTGGAACCTCGTGTTCATGCAGTTCGAGGAAGGCCCGCCGGGGGTGCGCACGCCCCTGCCGCGGCCCTCGATCGACACCGGCATGGGGTTGGAACGCATCGCCGCCATCCTGCAGGGCAAGCACGACAACTACGATACCGACACGTTCCGCGCCCTGATCCTCGCCTCCGCCGAGGCCACCGGCACCGACCCGGACGGGCCGTACCGCAGCAGCCACCGGGTGGTGGCGGACCATCTGCGCAGCACGTCGTTCCTGATCGCCGACGGCGTGCTGCCTTCCAACGAAGGCCGCGGCTACGTGCTGCGCCGGATCATGCGCCGCGCCATGCGCCATATCCACATGATGGGCGCCAAGGACCCGGTGATGTGGCGCCTCGTTCCGGCCCTGGTGCGCCAGATGGGCGCCGCCTACCCGGAACTGCCGCGCGCCGAGGGGCTGATCGAGGAAACCCTGCGGCTGGAGGAATCGCGCTTCACCGCCATGCTCGACCGCGGCCTGCATTTGCTTGCCGAAGAAACCGCCCGGCTCGGCACCGGCGGCACCCTGCCCGGGGCGGTCGCGTTTCGCCTCTACGACACCTACGGCTTCCCGCTCGACCTGACGCAGGACGCGCTGCGCGAGCAGGGGCACGACGTCGATCTCACCGGCTTCACCGCGGCGATGGACGCGCAGCGCGCGCGTGCCCGCGCCGCCTGGGCCGGCTCCGGCGAGGCCGCCACCGAAACGGTGTGGTTCGAGCTGCGCGACCGCGTCGGCGCCTCGGAATTTCTCGGCTACAGCACCGAAACGGCGGAGGCCGAGATCCGCGCGCTGGTCGTCGCCGGCGCGCCGGCCGACAGCGCCGGCCCCGGTACCGAGGTCGCGGTGGTGCTGAACCAGACCCCGTTCTACGGCGAGTCCGGCGGCCAGGTCGGCGACACCGGCACCATCAGCGCCGCCGGCCTGCGCATCGACGTCACGGACACGCAACGCAAGCTCGGCGACCTGATCGTGCATCTCGGCCGCGTCGCCGAAGGCACCGCCCGGGTCGGCGCCGCGGTGCTGGCCGAGGTCGATCACGTCCGGCGCGGCGCGATCCGCGCGCATCATTCCGCCACCCACCTGCTGCACGAGGCGCTGCGCCGCCGGCTCGGCACCCATGTCGCGCAGAAGGGCAGCCTGAACGCGCCCGACCGGCTGCGCTTCGACGTCTCCCAGCCGCGCCCGATCACGCAGGCCGAACTCGATGCGGTGCAGGCGGAGGTGAACGCCCGCATCCGCGAGAATTCCGAGGTCGTGACGCGGCTGATGACCCCCGCCGCGGCGGTCGATCTCGGCGCGATGGCCCTGTTCGGGGAGAAATACGGCGACGAAGTGCGGGTCGTGACGATGGGCGGCGCGGACGGCAACCGGCTCGCCTGGTCGATCGAGCTGTGCGGCGGCACCCATGTCCGCCGCACCGGCGATATCGGCTATTTCCGCATCACCGCCGAAACCGCGGTCAGCGCCGGCGTGCGCCGGATCGAGGCGGTGACCGGCGCGGCGGCGGAAGCCGTGGCCGCGGAAGAAACCCGCCTGCTGCGCGAGGCCGCCGGCGCGCTGCGCGCCAGCCCGGCGGACCTGCCCGACCGTATCGCCGCACTGATCGAGGACCGTCGCCGGCTGGAACGCCAGGGCGCGGAGTTGCAGAAGAAACTGGCGACCGGCGGGACGGCGGCCGCGGGGCCGGAGACAATCGCCGGGGTCGCGCTCGCCGCGCGCAACCTGGGCGAAATCCCGGCCCGCGAACTGAAAGGTCTGGCCGAGACCATCGGCCAGCAGCTTGGCAGCGGCGTGGTGGCGCTGGTCTCCACCGCCGAGGGCAAGGCCAGCATCGTGATCGGCGTGTCGGCCGACCTGCGCACCCGGTTCAGCGCGGTGGAGCTGGTGCGTGCCGCGGCCGCCGCGGTGGGCGGCAAGGGCGGCGGCGGGCGGCCCGACCTCGCGCAGGCCGGCGGGCCGGATGCGGCGCGGGCGGACGCGGCGCTGGAGGCGGTGCGGGCGGCGCTGGCGGGGTAACGGTCCGCGCGGACCGCGGCGACTATCCTTTGAAGTAGACGTGCACCAGGTTCGACCGGCGCGTGGCGGCGGGCACCTGCCTGAGCGTATCGCCGGTTTGCAGCCTGGCGGCCGGGCCGATCAGCGCGCGCAGCTGGAAATGGTGTCCCGCGCGGGTGTAGGGATCTCCGAACCGGGTCGTCGCGCGCCAGGTTCCTTCCGATGCCACGGCTTCGGGTTGCACCCACCAGAAGTCGGCATCGGGCTGGATCAGCACCCAGACCACCGCCCCCTCGCCCGCCGGCGCCAGAATGCCGGCCACCGGATCGAACGGCCCGACGCGATCGCCGTTCGCGGGGGTCGTGATGCGGAAGCTTTGGTCCGATGCCGACGGGGCGACATCGCGGCCCCCGTCCCGGGCGATCAGATCGTCCATGACGACACCGGATCGACGGCAGAAATCGGCGAGGCTTGCCGTCTGCACGATACCCCGGCCGTCCAACCCAAGGATACGCCGTAACGTTCCGCCCAGTCGTTCCTTGATCTCATGGCGTACGGTCCGATCCAATTGATCGTAGACGACTCTGGCGGCCGCGCAATCCACCAGTACTTCGTTCTCCCGCTTGCGGTAGCGCGAAATGATGGCCATCTCGAATCCCCCCGATCGACCGATGCGTTTCGATCCGCGGAATTCTACGGAATATCAAGTCGGAGGCAATCTGATAGGAGCATCCGGGGCAGCAGGAATCAGGAGTTTCGTGCAATGACGCGACCCGGATCAGGGATCACTCCCGCGCAATGGCTGGCAACGTCGCATAAGACCGCATCCGGCCGGACCGGCATCCGACGTCTCCTGCTGGCGGGGTGCGCGGCGGCGGGCGTCCTCGCCGGCGCGCCGGCGGCGCGGGCGACACCGCTCGATTTCACCTTCTCGTCCGATGCGGCCGCCAATCCGTTCGGCGGCACCACGCCGATCGAGGGCAGCTTCATCTTCGATCCGGCGACCGATACCGAGCTCTCGGCCACGATCGTCATGGTCGGGACCGGATTCGAGACCCTCACCTTCAACGGCTCGCAGTCGATGCCGGACAACCAGATCCAGGCCGGCGGCTACGAAAAATACACCACGATCGACTTTGCAAATCCGCTCCGTGCCGGTGCCTTCGACCCCATCAGGCTGGTTTCGGTCGTGTGTTGCGGCGAAGGCGGTTTCACATCCACGGTCACGAGCGGCGATGCGATCCCGGCCGGACCGATCCCGGAACCTTCCCCCCTGGCCGTGCTGGGCGTGGCGGTCGCGGGCCTCGGCTTGTTGCGACGGGTGCACGACATCGCCCGCCCACCGCGCCTCCCCGCTAGCCGCGGTGGAACAGGCGCGCCAGTTCGGCCGGGCTGAAGCGCAGGAACGTGGGCCGGCCGTGGCTGCACGTCGCCGCCCGCGGCGTGGCTTCCATCGTCCGCAGCAGCGCGTCCATCTCGGCCGGCAGCAGCCGCCGCCCGGCGCGCACCGAGCCGTGGCACGCGAGCCGCGCCACCGCCGCGTCCAGCCGGGCGCGCAGCGCGGCGACGGGCGGCGCGTCGGCCGGTCCGGCCGCTTGCGTCTCGCCGTCCGCCTCCCACGCCGCTAGCTCCTCGGCGAGGTCGTGCAGCAGCGGCGTCGGGTCGGGTGCGCCCAGCAGCGCCGGCAGGGCGCGGATCAGCACCGCGCCGGCGCCGAAGGGTTCAATCTCCAGCCCCAGCCGCGCCAGTGCCGGCGCGTGCGCCGCCAGCCGGGCCGCGTCGGCGGAGGGCAGATCGACCACCGCCGGGACCAGCAGCGCCTGGCTGCGCACGCCGCCGTCCAGCAGTTGCGCCGCCAGCGCCTCGTGCGTCAGCCGTTCGTGCGCGGCGTGCTGATCGACCAGGACCAGCGCGCCGTCGGCGGCGACGGCGACGATATAGGTCTCGGCGACCTGGCCGAGCGGCGCGCCCAGCGGATGCGCCGCGCCCGCTGCCTCGCCGGCGGGCGGCGTACTCCGCGCTGCGTCCAACCCTGGCCCGCCGTGCGCCTCGGCCGGCGTCCCGCCGAACCCCTCGGTGCGCGCTGCCGGCGGGGTTGCGAAGGGCAGCCGGGCCTCGGCGAGGCCCCCGCCTGCCCCCCAGTCCGCTCCGGGCGCGCCGCTCGCCCAGGAAGACGCCCCCCGGAACGACGATCCCGGTCGCGATCCGCCCAGGCTCAGCGCCGGCCGTCCCGCCGGCACGTCGGTGCCCGCCGATCCCGCCAGCGCGCGTCCGATCGCCCCGATCACCAGCGCCCGCACCGCGCCGGGGTCGCGGAACCGCAGCTCCGCCTTGGCGGGGTGGACGTTCACGTCCAGCTCCTCCGGCGGCAGGTCGAGCCACAGCGCCGCCACCGGATGCCGCCCGGCGGCGATCACCGGGCGGAACGCCACCCGGATGGCCGTCTTCAGCACCGGGTCGGTGACCGGCCGTCCGTTCACCGTCAGCGCCTGTGACGCCGGGCTGATCCGGGTCACGGCGGGGTTGGCGACGAAGCCGGCGAGCCGCAGCGCCCCGCGCTCGCCCGCAACCGCCAGCAGCGCCGCCGCGGCATCGGCGCCGAGCAGCGCCGCGGCGCGCGCGCGCCGGTCCTGCGCCGGCAGGTCGAACACCACCCGACCGTCGCTTTCCAGCCGCAGCGCCACCCCGGGCGCGGCGAGCGCCAGGCGGCGCAGCACGGTTTCGGTGTGCTCGGCCTCGGTGCGCGGGGTTTTCAGGAACTTCCGCCGCGCCGGGGTGGCGAAGAACATCTCGCGCACCACCACCCGGGTGCCGGGCGCGCCGGCCGCCGGCGCCACCTCCGAGACCGCGCCGCCGTCGACCGCGATGGTCCAGGCGTGCGCCGCCCCGGCCGGGCGGGAGGTCAGCGCGAGCCGCGCCGCCGCGCCGATCGAGGGCAGCGCCTCGCCGCGGAACCCCAAGGTCGCGATGCGCACCAGGTCGTCGTCCGGCAGCTTGGAGGTCGCGTGCCGGCGCACCGCCAGCGCCAGCTCCGCCGCATCCATGCCGGCGCCGTCGTCGGTGACCTCGATGCGGTCGATGCCGCCGCCGGCCAGGATCACCGCGATGCGGGTGGCGCCGGCGTCGAGCGCGTTCTCCACCAGCTCCTTCACCGCCGCCGCCGGCCGCTCGATCACCTCCCCGGCGGCGATCCGATTGACCAGCCCCTCCGGCAGCAGGCGGATGGCCGGCATCAGGTCTCGCCGCGCAGCGCCTGGAAGCGGGCGATGGTGGCCCCAGTGGCAGGATCGATGGCGGGATCGATGGCGGGATCGGGGACGGTCCGGCCGGAACCGGGTGTCAGCGCCGGCTCGATGCCGCCGGCCAGTTGCTTGCCGAGCTCGACCCCCCACTGGTCGAAACTGTCGATCCCCCACAGGCAGCCCTGCACCGCCACTTTATGTTCATAGAGAGCGATCAGCCGGCCCAGGCTGAAGGCGTCGAGCCGGCGGAAGAGGATGAAAGCGGACGGCCGGTCGCCGGGGCAGACCCGCGCCGGGGCCACGAGGTCGATCTCCGCCTGGGACTTGCCGGCAGCCTTCATCTCCGCCCGCACCGACGCCTCGTCGCGACCGAACGCCAGCGCGGCGGCCTGGGCGAAGGCGTTGGCGGCGAGCGCGCGGTGCGCCTCGATCCGCCCGTGGTCGGGGGTGGCGGCGAGGATGAAATCCACCGGGATCACCGCCGGACCCTGGTGCACCAACTGCATGAAGCTGTGCTGCGCGCTGGTGCCCGGTTCGCCGAAGATGACCGGCGCGGTCGCCTGCTCGGCGAGGCTGCCGTCCAGCGCGACCCGCTTGCCGTTGCTCTCCATCTCCACCTGCTGGAGATGCGCCGGCAGCCGGCGCAGCCGTTCGTCATAGGCGAGCACGCAGTGGGTGGTGCAGCCGAGCGCGTTGCGGTGCCAGATGCCGGCGAGCGCCAGCAGCACCGGCAGGTTCTGTGCCAGCGGCGCGTCGCGGAAATGGCAGTCCATCGCCCAGGCGCCGTCCAGTAGCGCCTGGAACTTGTCCCACCCGGCGGCGAGCGCGATCACGAGCCCCACCGGCGACCACAGCGAATACCGCCCGCCGACCCAGTCGCGGAAGCCGAACACGCGCTCGGGCGCGATGCCGAAGGCGGCGACAGCCTTCAGGTTGGTGGAGAGCGCGACGAAATGCGCGCCCACCGCGGCCTCGCCCAGCGCCTGGGCGATCCATTCCCGCGCGGCGGCGGCGTTGGCCGCGGTTTCCTGGGTGGTGAAGGATTTCGACGCGATCAGGAACAGGGTGCGCGCCGGATCGAGCCCGGCGATCGCGGCGGCGAAGGCGTGCCCGTCGATATTGGCGAGGAAGCGCGCTTCCATGCGGGCATCGGTGCGCCCGAGGGTCAGCGCCTCGGTTGCCACCCGCGGCCCGAGGTCGGAGCCGCCCATGCCGATGTTGACCACATGGGTGAAGCGCTGCCCGGTGGCGCCGCGCAGGCGCCCGTCATGCACCGCGGCGACGAAATCGCGCATGCGGTTGCGTTCGGCGCCGGCCAGTGCGCTGGCGTCCTCCGAGCCGCCGCCGGCGAGCGCGGCGCGCAGGCCGGCATCGGCGGGGGCGCGCAAGGCCATGTGCATCGCCGCCCGGTGCTCGGTCACGTTCACCGCCGCGCCGGCGAACAGCCGGGCGCGGAAGTCCTCGAGGTCGGCGGCGGCGGCGAGCGCGAGCAGCCCCGCCAGCACCGCCTCGTCGAGCGCGGTGCGCGAGAGGTCGAGGCTGAGGTCGTCGAGCGCGAAGGTGAGCCGGCGGGCGCGCTCGGGCTCGGCGGCGAGACGGGCGCCGATGCGTCGCGCTCCCGGCCGGGCGGCCAGCGCGGCCAGGTGGGCGAACGCGTCGCTGCGGGCAGAGTCGGGCATGGCGGCGATCATAGCGGCGGCGGCGGCGCGGGGCCAGCGGAACGGCGGGCCGGTCACGCCGGCCGCCTGGGGTCGGCACCGCCGCGCGCCGGCCGGCAAAGCGCGGGTGCGCAGCGCGCAGCGGCGCCGGCGGGTCGCGCCGGCCGGTCGCAGCGGCGGGAGCGGACGGGGTGCGCACACCAAGAATTCATCCGTGTGCCGGATACGGCTCCCCAGGGCTGCGTCCGGTGCGGGCCTCCGGGCGCTTTCCCCTTTGACCTCATGCCGGGACGGTGACAAAATTGCGGCGCAGGCACGGCGCCTGCCGACGTGTCTGCGTTCTCAGATCGGGTTTTTGCCACGGTTACCGTGATCCAGTTCGTTGCAGTAGGGAATTCATCCGCCATCGCGGGGTCGGCTGCGCCCGAAAGGGCGGGTCTGTGCCATGCAGGTGGCTAAGCCGCAGAAGGGCGCCCCGGCGCGCCCCGCACGGTCGGCGCGCCCGCCTGCCGCCGCGCGCGCGGCGCCGACGGCCGACAAGGTGCTCGACTACAGCATCGCGGCGGTGGATCGCGCGCTCGACCTGCTGGAGGCGCTCGCCCGCATCGCGCCCGCCCCGCTGGTCGCGCTCGCGGACTCCGCCGGCTGCACCCGGACCGCCGCCTTCCGCCTGTTGCGCACGCTGGAGGCGCGCGGCTTCGCGATCCAGGACGAGGCGCGCGGCGTGTGGCGGCTCGGCGCCCGCTGGGCCATGCTCGGCCAGGCGGCGCAGGACCAGGGCGCGCTGCTCGCCACCGCCGCCCCGTTCCTGGCCGAGCTCGGCCAGGCGGTGGGGGAGAATGTCTATCTGCGCCGGCGCGACGCGCTGGAATCGGAAACCCTCGGCGTGTTCCAGGCCGATCCGGCGCTGCGGCTCTACACGATCGCCGGCGATCGCAAGCCGCTGCACGCCGGCCCCTCGCGCCTGCTGCTGGCCTACGCGCCGGAGGCGGTGCAGACCCAGGTGCTGGCGCAGCGCCTGCCGCGCTTCACGCCCGCGACCCGCACCGACCCGGCCTGGATCGCCGCCGATCTGCAGCGCATCCGCTCGCGCGGCTATCTGATCACCGCCGACGAGGTCACGCCCGGCTCGGTCTCCGTCACCGCCCCGGTGCGCGATGCGGGCGGGCAGGTGGTGGCGGCGCTCAGCGTCACCGCACCGTCCATGCGCATGCGCCCGCCGCGCCCGCGTGCCCTGCTGCCGCAGGTGCTGGAAGCGGCGGGGAAGCTGTCGCATGCGCTGGGCGCGCCGCCTGCCGAGCCGGCCGCGCCCGCCGAGCCGAAGCCGCGGCCGGCCGCCGCCCGCACCAGCCCGGCCGCCGTCCACCCTTGAGGCGACGCGCCGGCTGAGCCGCGTGCCGGGACGCCTTCCGGCGCGGCGGCGCCGGCCCCGCGCGGCGACCGAAAATCATGCCGTGCCGAACCGCTCCCCCCGGCACGCCGGCCGGGCGCCTGCCGCCCAGGCTAGAAATGCAGCCGGTCGATCGAAGTCAGGGTCACGTGCGGCGAGATCACCGGCGCGTGCGACATGTTCCAGGTCACGTACTGCTCGGTATAGGCGAGATGCGAGGACATCCCGTCCACCGGCAGCAGCACGCGATAGCCGAGCAGCGCGGCGCGGCTCGCGGTGTACATCACCGCCCCGTCCGCCGCCGAACCCACCGGGATGATTGTGGTGATGCCGTGCGCCTTCAGCACCTGCGCGAGATCGGTGTGGAAGAACTTGTCCACCCCGCTTTTCACCACCGGCTCGGTGCCGAGAGCGGCCACCGGCGGCAGCACCTCGGCGATGCTCCTGTTCGCCATCACCAGGCTGTAGACGACCAGCACCTTGTGCGCGCGGGCCTCTTTCAGCAGCGCCGCCACTTTCGGCAGAGTTGCGAGGCAGCGCGGCCGGTAGGTCGGGTTGCAGACCTGCTTGACGAGATCGAGCACCAGCAGCGCGGTGGTGTGCGGATCGACGGTGACGGTCTGCAGCGCCGGCGCCGGCGGCGCCTTGATCCCGGCCCACTCGTCGACGATCGTCTGCGCCGAGGCCGCCGCGGCGGCGCCGGCAAGCCCCGCTGCCAGCATCCCCGCCGCCAGCACGGCGCGGAGACCCTGTCCCTTGCTGTCGCCCATCCGACCCCCCCTTCGTTGTGGAACCGACGATAGGACGCACCGCCGCGCGGACCGGGCCCCTTGTTGCCGAGTCCTATCATGGGGCGGCGGCGGCGAACAGAGAGAGAGCCGCCGCGCGGCAGGCGGGGCGACACCCTGGGCGCGCCGGCGCGGCCCGCGGCGGATCGTGCCGGGGGAAGGACGGAGCGGGGCCTGGCGGGATGCCGCCATGGGTGCCGACACGGCAGCGGCGACGGGCGCTGTCGCGCCGGCGTCTCGCGTGGGGGCCGCGCTTGGACCGGGAGGCCGATCCGAGGGCCGGGTTCGACCCGGGCCGGCCGGAGGTGCGCCGATCAGGCGATCCCGGAACCGGCTGTTCCGCGACGGCTGGCGCTGACGGCTTCGCGGCCGGGGTGGTCATCCGGGGGGTTCGGCTGACGCTGCCGACGAGGACGTTCCGCAACGCGCCGATGTTCGTTCCCCGCGTTTGTCCAAAGGGTGGGGGGTTCCGGTAACCTGGTGCGGAATCAAGACCTCTGCATCGTGGCTAGGGCACTGAAAACAAGGAATTCTCTCGGTGCGAAAATCCGGTGCGCAATAAAGCCCGGTTCTGCCCCGCGAACGCCTCATGCCGTTGGACAAAGGGCGGCGCTTGGGCTACAACGTAGCCTAAAGGAGACCGACCATGACCGAAAACACCGTTGTCCGGGCGCGCATCGATGAGCGGATCAAGAGCGAAGCTTCCGCCGTGCTGGCCTCGATGGGCCTTACGGCGTCGGACGCGTTTCGCATGATGATGACGCGCATCGCCAGGGAAAAGGCGCTGCCTTTTGAGCCTTTGGTTCCGAATGAGGAAACGATCGAGGCCATGCGGGAAGCCCGCAGAGGGAAACTGCCGCGGTTCAAGACAGTTGAAGACCTCATGAAAGATCTGAATGCGGGAGATTGAACGGACCAGCCGCTTCAAGCGTGACTACAAGCGGGAGACCAAAGGCCGGCACCGTTCCGCCCTGGATGAAGGTTTGATCGCTGTGCTCCGTTCCCTGGTGGCCGATATGCCCTTGCCGGAGCGGTATCGCGACCATGCTTTGACGGGAAACCGGTCGGGCTACCGCGATTGCCACATCAAGCCCGATCTTGTTCTGATCTCCGAAAAACCGGACGCCGACACGCTGCGGCGGATCCGTCTCGGCTCGCATAGCGAGCTTGATCTGTGATCCGCGGATATGCACTTGTCTCGACCGACGGCCAGAGCGTTGACGCCCAGGTGCGCCAGCTCCGGGCGGCCGGGGCCGGCCAGGTGTTCCGCGAGACCGCGAGCGGGGCCAGGACCGACCGAGCGCAGCTCCGCCGGGTGCTCGGCCAGCTTGCCGCCGGCGACGTGCTGATGGTGACACGGCTCGACCGCCTGGCCCGCTCGACCCGCGACCTGCTCAACACCCTCGCCACGATCGCCGACCGCAAGGCGGGGTTCCGCTCCCTTGGCGACACCTGGGCCGACACCACGACTGCCCACGGCCGGCTGATGCTGACCATGCTCGGGGGCCTGGCCGAGTTTGAGCGCGGGCTGATCCGCGCCCGGACGGGCGAGGGCCGCCGGCGGGCCGTCGCCCGCGGCGTGAAGATGGGCCGCAAGCCGAAGCTCACTGCGCACCAGATGAAAGAGGCGATCAAGCGCCGCGACCGGGGCGACGAGACCTTGCGGGAAATCGCGCGGAGCTACAACGTGAGTCATAGTACGATTTCGAGGCTGGATGGATAGCCGAAGATGCAAGCGAAAAAGTCCGACATCCCCCCTGCCACACCGGTTGATAACGCTGCGCTTGCCCTCTATCTGTCCGTAATGGAGGAGGTTAAGGCCCGTGCCTTCAGCATAAACACCGCAACGAACGTTCCGAACGGTCTACCCGCGCCGCTAATTCGAGAGTATTGTTTCCTTCAGCTTCGGATGCTTTGTGAGCTAATTGCCCTTGGTTGTCTGGTTGCCCACGGTGATATAAAGGAAGCCCAAAGTTTGCAAACGAAGTGGCATCCAGCCGTGATTTTGAAGGAGCTAGAAAGACTGCATCCAGACTTTTATCCCGTGCCAGTAAAACCCGTCTTTTCTCCGAATGCAGTGCACCTTGATGATGTGGACTCCGATTTCTTGACCAAGCCGGAGCTACTCGCGCTATACGGGAGATGTGGTGATGAATTGCACATGGGAAACTTGAAACAACGGATTTTGCCGAAAACACCCACACAAAATGACTATTCTGATGTCAGTGTATGGGGGCAGAAGTTGCTAAACCTCCTAAGCGCACATCGCATCATCAGGCGCGGAAGCCGCTTCGGATTTTTGACGTTTCTTGAAGTTACCCAAATGGGCGGAAACGTTCAGGTAGGTTTTTTTGCGAGTCCGGAGCCTGCTTACAAGGGCATTCTCATCGACAATTCGTAGCAGGCGGCCACTTTCCATAAAGCCGCTTCTGACTCCGCCGGGGCTGCCGGATTAGCGCGTGATAATCCAGTTTAACACGGGGTTGCGGCGGCTTTCCCATCAACACCAGGTTCCCATAGCACCAGGCCGTCCTTTACTGAGCAATATACACGCTCGTAGCACTGCTCGATCGTGCGCCGATTGTAGCGTGCGAGCATGCCGAGGTGGTTGCGTAGGGGAGTGACAATGACTTGTCTGCTCGGAAGGCTTTCCCAATTGGCAACCGCCTGTGCGATGAACTCCGGCGATGCCTTGCCCTGCACAAGTGTTGTGGGGTCGGCAAAGATGTAGTCCACAAAGGCGGTGGCACAGAGGTTGAACGAGAATGCCATATGCGGGCCGTCCGCGATCGGTTGGCTGAATCCCCGGTCGGATAGCAAGCAGCGGGCACTGTCGTATTCGCAGACGTAGGCGGCGACATACCTCTTCTGGTCTTCAAGTAGTCCCTTGATTAGAAGCGCGAAAAAGTTTGGCTGCCCCTCGACCATAGGCACCAGCAGCTTGAACAGCAAGCGCAGCCACTCGACATATTGCGCATCGGTGATACCGAGCTGGGCACACAGATGCGCCTGGTGTGGCTTCCTGCCGCTCACGATGCGGCGGTAGTCCGCGAGCAAGGCAGGGTTCGTCGGCTCGTAGCTGGCGAGCACCGGGAAGCTATTGAGCACCTTGACGATGGAAAACGGATTACGCACGAAATTAAGCAGCTTCGCTGTCAACAGATCGATGATCTCGGTTTTGATGTCGCTGCCGAGCGCGTTGACCTTCGCGAGCAGGCTTTTTGTGTGAGCCTCGATGTTAACCTCATATGTGTGGAACAAAGACTCAAAGTTACGCCGCACGGAGCTGCGGCTCGGAACGTCGAAACTAAAGAGGTCGAAGAGCGATAGATTGCTACCGATTGGCCTGCCGCTCGGGCTTTCCAGCGCCAGGGTGTATTTCTCCCGATCGACTAACTTGAACGAGTAGATTCGCAGCTTGCGCTCGTTGGCCTGCGGGTTCATGGCGTTGAGCTTCTGCTCGACCCTGGTCAGGAAATGCTGGTTGCGTGTGACGTTCGCTAGCCTGTCCAACGGAATATCATCCTTCGAGACTGGAGGAGTCGTGCCCTTCCCCGCCTGGCCGATTTACTCTTGATAACAGATTTTGTCAGGAATCCCGGACCAAGCCACTGCCCCGTCCGGGTGGAATCTCACGCATGATAACGACCTTTATCACACGTAGCTGACGGGGATGCGCGGGCGGCCTTGGCTGGCCCCGCCTCATCCCGCACCATTTTTCCCATCGCGGTGCAGCCGGCCGCTGGCCAACTGCGCGGCGGAACGCGCTTCCGGCCGCGCGCCCTGGTCGTGCGGACCGGCCTGGCAAAACGAGAAGTGTTGGCCGCCCGCAGAAATCGCTTGCCTCGCCCGGGGCGAATGTTCTATATATGTTCGCACACATGATCCCCGCCCCCCTCCTCGATCGTTTTACCGCCTTCCTCGTCTGGCTGGCTGAGCGTCTCGCCGAGATACGCGAACGGAACGCCTTGCGCGACCAGGCGGCGCTCGACCAGGCGGGGGACGATCAGACGGAGACCGATCAGGCCGCCCTGGACCCCACGCTCTCTGGCGCCCTGCTGGCCGTCTGCCCCCTCTCGCCGCCCGGTTCCGCACCGTCGTCGGCACCCGAATCCCGCCCCCAAAGCCTGCTCCCAAGCCGGCCGGACAGCGATTCGTTCCCCCATCCCCCGCCGGCGCTTTCCTCCGCTGCCGCGATCGTGGCGCCGGCGGCTGCGGCCGTGCCCGCACCCCGCCACCGGCCGTGCGCAGAGGGAAGCGTTGCTGCGCGACCCAGCGATGGCCGCCCTGCTGGCTGCCGACCCCCGGCCGGGGCCGATCCTGCACCCGCGTGGCTGGAGGTTCGGGGGGGGATCGCGCGCGACTGCCCCCCTCGCGGTGGCGGCCCCGGCTCGTGTTCCTGGTGCCCGGCGGGCCCTCGGCCGCCGCGTCGGCGGCGGAAGAGTCCGCTGGCGCGCGGTCGAAGGATTTTTTCGCGACGGACATGATCGCGCTGGGGTGTCTGCCCGCCACCTGTGGCCGGGACAAGCGGCCGATCCGGCGCGGGTGCGTGGGGATGAATTTGTCGGATGGAACCCAAATTCGGCGCTGAGCCGCTGCGGCCGACGCACGACCTAATCGTTACGATATCGAACCGAAAATCCCCCCTCGGTCTCTCGCGGCCGGGCATGAGGCGCCGGCCATGGGGCGATCCAGGCGTTCGCCCGATCGCCCTGACCGTCCGCCCGCCCGCTTGAAAGCCCCCTCATAAGTATGACAAAGTATGCGCCTCCAAGGAGGTGCCTCATGGCTGAAATCGAGCGTCTGACGATCACCCTGCCGACCGACATGGCAGCGGTGGTGAAAGGCGCGGTCGAGGGCGGAGATTACGCCTCCAACAGCGAGGTGGTGCGGGAGGCGCTGCGTGATTGGAAGATGAAGCGCGCGCTGCAACTGCAAGAGCTGGCGGCGCTCAAGACGGATATCGACAAGGGCCTCACCGACCTGGCCGAGGGCCGCGTGAAGGACTTCGATGCCAGACGCATCATCGAACGAGGAAGAAAGCTATTAGCGACCCGCTCCCCCTCCGCCTGACCGACGCGGCCGAAGCCGATCTTGCCGATATCCGGAGCCACCTCGCCGCGGCAGCGTCCGAAGCGGTTGCGATCCGGTTCGTCCAGGAGATCGAGGCGGCGTTCAAGCCGGTGCAATACTTTCCGCTGGCCGCGCCCGCGCGCGAACAGTTTGCTCCCGGGTTACGCGTGACGTTCCACGGTCCCTACGCGATCTATTATAAGCCCGCGCCGGATGCCGTGGTCATCGTCCGGGTGGTGGATGGCGCCCGCGACAGTGCCGCGCTCGCCGAGCGCGGAGGCTTCACCGGATGACCCCCGCTTCTGGAAAATCCTCGCTCTTATTGCGAAGTCCGTTGCCGGCTGGCGACGTCGGAGCGGGCGGCCGGGTGCCGGGTTTGGCTTCCGGGGGCCCGTGCCGCCGCCAGGAAGCAAGGCATTTCAACCACAGATGCACACAGATGCACGCAGATGCCCCGTGCCGCTTCAGCGATGCCGGCCAACCTCGCATGACCGAGCAGGCTTCCGGCTCGCCGTTCCGCTCGGTTCATCTGTGTGCATCTGTGGTTGAAGAATTCTTCTGTCTGGGTTCTCGCCAACGGAGTTCGCAATAAGAGCGAAAATCCTTCTCCACCCCCCCTCACCCCAGCGCTGCCGCCGCCGCCAGCACCGCCGCCGCGTGGCCGGTCACGCTCACCTTGCGCCACGCCTTCGCGATCTTCCCCGTCTCGTCCACCAGGAACGTGCTGCGCTCCATCCCCATGTATTTCCGGCCCGTACATCGATTTCTCCACCCAGGTGCCCGTACGCCTCCGCCACCGCGGTCGTCTCGGCGTCCGACGCCAGCGGAAACGTCAGCTTGTATTTGGCGGCGAACTTCTCCATCGGCGGCAGCTTGTCCGGCGACACGCCGATCACCGTCGACGCCGATCCGGCCGAGCTGCGGCAGCGCCTCCTGGAACGCGCAGGCCTCCTTGGTGCAGCCCGGGCGTGTCCGCCTTCGGGTAGAAATACAGCACGAACGGCTTGCCCTTCAGCGCCGCCAGGCTGACCGTCCGCCCGCCGGTCGCCGGCAGCTCGAAATCCGGTGCCGCCTCGCCTTCCGCACGCTCATGGCGCGATCTCCCCTATCATGGCGCACGAAGACCGCGCGCACCGCCGCCGCCAGTCGCATCCAGGGTGGCACGCAGCGCCGCCAAGTCAACCTGGGGCCGGTCAACGGCGCCGGCGCCACCCCGCCGCCACCGCGCGCAGCAGCGCCCGCGCCGAGCGCCTCCGGCAGGTCCACAGCCGGCGCGCGGCCGACGGTGATGCGCAGCATCCCCTGCACGCTGCGCCACAGCAGATCGGCGCGGATCAGCACCGCCGCATCCGCCGCCGCCAGCAGCCCGCCCGCCTCGCGCAGCCGGGCCAGCGCGCTCCCGCATGGTCGGACTGCACAGCTCCGCCCGGCCGGAGCGCGGCATGCGACCAGTTGCAGTGCCTGGGCGATGAACTCCACCTCGATCTGCCCGCCGGGGCGCAGCTTCACGTCCCACGGCCCGGCGGGCGGCAGGTCGCGCAGCCAGCCGGGCGCGCATCGCCGCGGCGTCGGCGCGGATGCGCTCGGGCGGGCCGGCGGCGGCCAGCGCATCGCGCGATCGCCGCCGCCACTTTCGCACGCGCAGCGCCGCCGGGCCGGCCACCACCCGCGCCCGGGTCAGCGCCATGCGCTCCCAGGTCCACGCCGCCTCCGCATGGTAGCGGCGGAAGGCGGCCAGCGAGACCGCGACCGGGCCCTTGTTGCCGGACGGGCGCAGCCGCATGTCCACCGCGTACATCTGCCCGTCCGCTCCCGGCGCGGTCAGCGCCGCGACATAGGCGTGCGCGGCGCGGATGAAATACTGGCCGGCCGGCAGCGCCCGCGGCCCGCGCGCGGATCTCCGTCACGCCCTCCGGATGGTCGTAGACC
Source organism: uncultured Pseudomonadota bacterium (assembly GCA_963832525.1). Taxonomy (GTDB): domain Bacteria; phylum Pseudomonadota; class Alphaproteobacteria; order Acetobacterales; family Acetobacteraceae; genus JAJZVS01. Next base: position 547,696 of record CAWHUC010000004.1, on the reverse strand, counting down.
AGCATCAGGTCGAGGTCGGAGCCGGCCATCATTTCCCGCCCGCCCGCCTTGCCGAGCAGCACCACCGCCATCGCGCCGCCGCGCACCCGGCCGAAGCGCTGCGCGAAATCGGCGAGCACCGGCCCCGCCAGCGCGGCCAGCGCGGCATCGGCCAGCGCGGCGCGGCGCAGCCCGGCGGCATCGGCGTCGATCCGCCCCTCCAACGTGGCGACCGAGATGGCGAAATCCTCCTCCCGCACGGTGCGGCGGATGATCGCGATGGCCTCCTCCAGCCCGGCGCGCGTCGGCCAGCCGGGCGCGCAGCAGCCGTGCCGGGTCGGCCGGCGCGTCGGCATCGGCGCAGCAGCCCGTCCAGCGCGCCGGGATGGGTCGCCAGGTGCTCGGCGAGCGAGGGCGCCGCGCCCAGCACCGCCGCCACGCCGTTCGAGCAGGCCGGGTTGCGCTGGAACAGCGACAGGATCTGCACCCCGGCCGGCAGCCGGGCCAGGAGCGCGTCGAAGCGGGCGAAGGCGGCGTCCGGCTGCGGCTGGCGGGCGAGCGCGGCGAGCAGCGCCGGCAGCAGCCGCGCCATCAGCTCGCGCGCCCGCTCCGAGCGCAGCGCCCGCACCCGCCCGGCCAGCCAGCCGCGCACCGCCTGGCGATCAGGCGCACCGGCTCGGCGAAGCCGAGGGCGCCAGCGCGGCCACCGTCTCCGCCGGCGCCGGGTCGTCGCCGCTGAAGTCGAGCTCGCCGCACGCCGGCTCGCCGGGCCGAGCGGGTCGGGCACGCGCTCGAACACCGTCGGCGTAGCGCGCGCGCACCCGCTCGAGCGTGCGGCGCAGCGTCGCGGGCGAAGCCGGCCGCATCGGCGTAGCCCATGAAGGCGGCGAAGCGGCCACGTCCTCGGCCGCGCGGGCAGGCTGTGCGTCTGCCGGTCGGCGACCATCTGCAGCCGGTGCTCGACCCGGCGCAGGAAGCCGGTAGGCCGCCGCCAGCTCGCCGCCGGCGCGGCGCGGCAGATGCCCGGCGCGGGCCAGCAGCGGCCAGCGCGCCCAGCGTGGTCGGGCTGGCGCAGCGCCGGATCGCGGCCGCCCCAGACCAGTTGCAGCGTCTGCGCCAGGAACTCGATCTCGCGGATGCCGCCCTGGCCGAGCTTGACGTTGTGCCCGGCGATGCGCGCCACCGGGTCGGCTGCCGGCACGCGCGGGCTGCTCGCGCGCCCGGTCCTGGTCCGATGCTCGTCGATCCGCCGCTTCATGGCGTGGATGTCGGCGACCGCGGCGAAATCGAGGCCGCGCCGCCAGACGAACGGCCGGATCGCCTCGAGGAACGCCGCGCCCAGCGCCAGGTCGCCGGCCACCGGGCGCGCCTTGATCATCGCCGCGCGTTCCCAGTTCTGGCCCATGCTTTCGTAGTAGGTGATGGCGGCCGGCAGGGCGACGACCGGCGGCGTCGCCGCCGGGGTCCGGGCGCAGCCGCAGATCGGTGCGGAAGACGTAGCCGTCGGCGTCGCGGGCCTCCATAAGGCGCGACCAGGCCGCGCGCCAGCCGCGTGGTGAAGCCGCGCGCCGAGGGCGTCGCCCGCGCTGCGCGGCGTGTATATGTCGGCGGCCGGGTCGCACAGCAGGATGAGGTCGATATCGCTGGAATAGTTCAGCTCGCGGGCGCCGAGCTTGCCCATGCCGAGCACCGTGAGCCCGCCGCCGCGCTCGGGCGCCTCCGGGTCGCGGCAGGCGCAGCTCGCCGGCGTCGTGCGCGGCGCGCAGCAGTGCGCGACCGCGCAGCGCAAGCGCCGCCTCGCGCCAGGTCGGACAGCGCCGCGGTGACGCGCTCGAGCGGCCAGATGCCGCCGATATCGGCGATGGCGGCGGCCAGCGCGACCACCCGCTTGGCCTGGCGCAGCGCCGCGGCCACCGCGGGCGCGGCGCGGCGGCGGGGCAGGGCGGCCAGGGCCGCCATGGCGCGCGGCGCGACCGCGTCCGGCCCGTCGGCGACGAGAGCCCGCAGCGCGGCGGCTTCGCGCAGCGCCAGGTCGGCGAGGAACGGGCTGTTGCCGCCGAGGGCCGCCAGCACCGCAGCCACCGCCGGGCGCGCGGCGAGGCTTCGCCTCCGCCCGGCCAAGCGCGGCGAAGCGCTCGACCAGCCGTGCCGCCGCCGCCACGTCGTGCGCCGCGGGCCAGCCGGACCGAGGTGCGCCGGCGGCCGCGAGAGCAGCCGCGGGCTGGCGGTGCGGCCGGGCGGATACCACGGCGACTACCGCCCCGTCTCGGCTGGCCGCGCGCGCGGGGTCATCACGGCGCTCGGCGCCAGTGGACCCAGTGCCGGTAGACGCAGCGCCAGTGGATGCCGTGCCAAAGGAGACCGCGCCAGGGGAGACCGCGCCAGGGGACGCAGCATCAAGGGAAACAACGCCAGGGGACACATCACCCGAGCACGCAGCTTCGGGGCACGCAGCTCCGGGGGACACAGCGCCGGCGATGCGGAGCGGAAGGCGCGCATGGAATTCGGATCCGGTGCGGGGTGCTGCGCCGGGCCGGCGCCGCTCGGCGCAGGCTCGCCATGAGGCGGCTCTCCGGTCAAGCGGCGCGGCTGCTGTGGCGGATGCTGCATGGGGCCATCACGGTCGCGCTGACGGTGGCGCTGCTCGCCGGAACCGGGCTCGGGGTGCTCGCCTGGCGATTGGGGCGCGGGCCGATCGCGCTGCCCTGGCTGATCGCGCGGATCGAGGCGGCGGCCGACCGTCCGCTTGCCCCGGACCGCCTGTACCTCGGCCAGGTGGTGCTGGCCTGGGAGGGATTCCACGGCGGGCTCGGCGCCCCGCTCGACTTGCGGTTGACCGATGTTGCGGTGCGCGACAGCGCGGGGCGTCGGATCATGGCGGTGCCGCGCGCGGCGATCACCTTGTCGCTGCCGGCGCTGTTGCGGCTGCGGCTGGTGCCGCGCACCGTGGCGATCGACCGGCCGCGCATCCTGCTGCGGCGGGCGGCCGACGGGAGGATCGGCCTCGATGTCGGCACCGCCGTCGCCCCGCCGGCGGCTGGCCCGCCTGCGCCGCCTGCGCCCGCCGCGCCGCCGGCCGTCGCCCCTGCGGCCGCGCCGCCCGCCCCCGGCGCCGCGCCGCAGCTCGACCCGGGCGCGATCCTCGCCGAACTCGCCCGTCCGCCCGCCGGCGCGCGGGAGCCGTCGCGCTTCGGCCTGCTGTCGGAACTGCAGCGGCTGCTGGTGCGCGACGCCAGCCTGGACGTGGTGGACCGCCAGCTTGGCGCCGTGTGGCGGGCGCCGCACGCCTTCCTCGACCTCGCACGCGCCCCCGGCGGCGGCGTGACCGGGGAGGCGCGGCTCGGGCTGAGCCTCGGCGGCACGGCGGCGAACCTGACCCTGACCGCGCAGTTGCCGCCCGGCGGGCAGACGGCGCAGGTGGCGGCGCGGCTCGACCACATCTCCCCGGCCGCACTGGCGGGTGACGCACCGGGGCTGGCGGCGCTCACCGCGGTCGATGCCCCGGTGGGGGGCACCGTCTCCTTCGCGCTCGGCGCCGATCTCCGGCCGCGACAGATCGTGCTTGCGCTCGACGCCGGGCCGGGCCAGGTGCGTGTGGCCGGCGCGGAAATCCCGATCACGGCGGCGACCTTGCACGCCGGCGGCACGCCCGAGCGGATCGCGCTGCACCTGCTGCGGCTCACCCTGCCGGGGGCGCCGGGCACGCCGCCCTCCGTGCTCAGCCTGCGCGGCACGCTCGCCCGCGCCGACGGGACGATCATGGCCGCCCTCGGGCTGCATCTCGACCAGGTGGCGTTCGCCCGGCTGCCGGTGTTCTGGCCTGCCGCCGTGGCCCACGATGCCCGTCGTTGGATCCTGGAGAACATCCCGCGCGGGGAGGCGCGGGACGGGGTGTTCACCTTCGGCCTCGCCATGGACGCCGACTTCTCGCACGTGCGCCTGTTCGAGGCGGCCGGCACCCTGCGCGGCACCGGCCTCGTCGTGCACTGGCTGCGCCCGGTGCCGCCGCTGGTCGACGGCACGGCCGAGCTGCGCCTGCACGACCCCGACCGGCTGGATATCGCGGTCAGCGGCGGGCGCCAGGCGGGGGAGGCCGGGCAGCCGGCGGGACTCGCGGTGCAGGACGGCCTCCTGCACATCACCGGCCTGAGCCATCACGATCAGGACATGCGGATCGAGGCCCGCATCGCCGGCCCAGTGCCGGCCGCGCTGGCGCTGCTGCAAGAGCCGCGGCTCGAACTGCTCTCCCGCCACCCCATGCCGCTGATCGATCCGGCCGGCACCGTCGCCGCCCGGCTTTCGGTGGCGTTTCCGCTGCTGGCGGACCTGCAGGTCGCACAGGTGCAGGTGGGCGCGGCGGCGCGGCTGAGCGGCGTGCATCTGACGCGGGTGGTGAACGGATGGAACCTCGATGACGGGCAGTTCGACCTGACCGCCGGCACCGACGGGCTCGTGCTGTCCGGCAACGGCCGGCTGGGCGGGATCCCGGCCCGGCTGGCGGGGCAGATGGATTTCCGCGCCGGACCGCCGGAGCAGGTGCAGCAGCGCCTGACCGCAACGACGGAAACCACCGCCGCGGCCCTGGCGGCGGCCGGCGTGCCGAGCCTGGGGCTGGTGTCCGGCCCGGTCGGGGTCTCCGCCGTGCTGACCGAGCGGCGCGACGGCCAGGGCACCGTCGCACTCGGCGCCAACCTCACCCGCGCGCGCGTCTCCGTTGCGCCGCTGCACTGGGACAAGCCGGCGGGACAGCCGGCCAAGCTCAGCGCGGAGCTGCCGCTGGTGCACGACCGGCTGGAGGGGGCGGCGCCGATCGCGCTGGCCGGCGCGGCGGCCACGTCGGCCGCGGGCGCGCGCACGGCGCTGGACGGGGCGGCGAGTGCCGGGTTCACCGCCGGGCGGCTGGCACGGCTGCGCCTGACCCGGCTGCGCCTCGGCCGCACCGAGGTCAGCGGCGAGATCGACTTCCCCGGTGGCGGCCGGCCGATCGTGGCGCGCCTGTCCGGCCCGGTGCTCGACCTGGCGGCGCACTTCGCCCCCAGGCCGGCGTCGTCCGCGGCGGCGCCTGCACCGGCGCCGCCGCGGCGCGGGCCGCCCTGGACCCTCGCCGCGCGCTTCGCCACCGTGTACCTGGCGGGCGGCGAAACCCTGGCGGATCTCACCGCCACCGGATCGAACGATGGTTTCGTGTGGCAGCAGTTGCATCTCGACGCAAGGATCGGCGGTCCCGGCCGGCTCAGCTTGCGCATCGACCCTGCCGCCGCCGGCCCGGCGGGGGGCCGGTCGCTGCTCGTGCACGCCAGCAATGCCGGCGCCCTCGCGCATGGCCTCGGTTTGCCCGGCACCCTGCAAGGGGGCACGCTCGCCATCACCGGACAGTTCGGCCCCGGTCCGGTCTCCACGCTCGCCGGCACCGCCACGCTCGAGGATTTCCGCTTGCGCGGCGCCCCGATCCTGGCCCGGTTGCTGCAAGCCGTCACGCTCTACGGCGTAATGGAACTGCTGCAAGGTCCGGGGCTCGGCGTGAGCCGTCTGGTCGCGCCGTTCCGCCTGCGCGGCGGCGAACTCACCCTGACCGGCGCACGCGCCTTCAGCCCGTCGCTGGGCGTGACGGCGGAGGGCACGATCGACGTCGATCGCAACCGCATCGACCTGAAAGGCACCATCGTGCCGGCGTATTTCTTCAACGCACTGCTCGGCCGCGTGCCGCTGGTGGGGCGCCTGTTCAGTCCCGAACGCGGCGGCGGCGTGTTCGCCGCCAGCTATGCCGTGCACGGCGCGTTGAAAACTCCGACCGTCACGGTGAACCCCCTGACCGCCCTGACCCCAGGGTTCCTCCGCGGGCTGTTCGGGTTGTTCTGAGGCCGCAAGGAAGGCCAGGGGCTCTGCCCTTGGTGGGGGTCCAGGGGGCAAAGCCCCCTGGCCTTGCTTACGGCTCAGCCCACTGCACGGCGGCGGCGGGGGACCGCGGGGGCGACTGCCGGGGCGGGGACGTCTTCTGGGCTTGCCAGGGCGGCGAGCAGGGCGGTGCGCAACTGGCGCAGTTTCTGTTCGTTTTCGACTTTCAGGCCGAACACGTCCTTCACGTAGAACACGTCCACGGCGCGCACGCCGTAGGTGGTGACGTGGGCGGAAGCGATTTGCAGGCCTTGTTCGCTGATGGCGGCGGTGACGTCGTGCAGCAGACCGGGACGGTCGCGGCCGTTCACTTCGAGGACGGTGTGGGTGTTCGATGCGCGGTTGTCGATCACCACGCGCGGTGGGACGTGGATGGCGCGCATGCGCCGGCCGACGAGGATTTTCGACAGTTTATGGATTTCGGTGGACAGGCGCAGGCGGCCGGACAGCGCTTGTTCGATCAGCGCAGAAAGGCGTGCGAGCCGGTGCGGCGCTTCGAACGTGCCGTCGGCGGCGTCCTGCACCCAGAACGTATCGAGTGCCATGCCGTTGGTCATGGTATGGATGCGCGCATCGACGATCGAGGCGCCGGCGACGGCCAGCGCGCCGGAGATCTTGCTGAACAGCCCGGCGTGGTCGGCGCAGTAGACGGTGACTTCCGTCACGGCCCGGGCCGGCAGCGGTTCGGTGTGGACGGTGAGGGGGGCGTCGCGTCGTTCCGCTTCCCGGATCAGCCTGGCGTGGCGGGCGTGGGTTTCCGGGTCGAACGACAGCCAGTAGCCGGGGTAGCCGAGGTCGGCGAAATGCGCGACCTCCTCCGCCGGCCAATCGGCCAGCAGGGCGCTCGCGGCTTCCTTGGCGCGCGTCACGCGCACGTCGCGTTCGGTGGTGGCGAGGCCGCCTTCGAGCACTTCCGCCACCCGCGTGTAGAGTTCGCGTAGCAGGGTGGCCTTCCAGCCGTTCCAGACTTTCTTCGACACCGCGCGCATGTCGGCGACGGTCAGGATCAGCAGCAGGCGCAGCCGTTCCGGCGACTGGATGGTATCGGCGAGGTCGAGGATGGTTTTCGGATCGTCGATGTCGCGCTTGAATGCGGTCTCGCTCAGCATCAGATGGTACAAGACCAGCCAGGAAACGGTCTCTGTTTCTTCTGCGGAAAGGCCGAGCGCCGGGCCCACTTCCAGCGCGATCTCTGCGCCGATGCGGGAATGATCGCCGCCGCGGCCCTTGGCGATATCGTGCAGCAGCATCGCCAGGTACAGCGCCCGGCGCGACTGGATGTGGTCGACCAGACCGGAGGCGATCGGCGCCACCTGCGCGAGCTCGCCGCGTTCCAGGGTGTTGAGCACGCGGACGGCTTCGATCGTGTGCTCGTCGACGGTGAAGACGTGGTAGGTGTCGAATTGCATCTGCCCGACGATGCGCCCCCAGTCGGGCAGGAAGCGGCCGAGGAAGCCGGCCTCGTTCAGGATCGAGAGCCAGCGCGCGCCGTCCGGATGGCGGCTTTCGTGCGGGTGGGCGAGGCTGCGCTCCGGCGGATGGCCGCACAGCAGGTCCATGAACAGCCCGGCCGCTTCCGGATCGCCGCGCAACTGCGCCGCGGCCCGTTCGTTGCGGATCAACGAGCGGATCGCCAGCGGATGCAGTTCGAGGTCGCGGTCGCGCGCGATTTTCAGGATGCGCAGCATCTGGATCGGCTCGATGTCGAAACTCGCGCCCGACCATCGGCATCAGCTCGCCTTCGGCCAGCACGAAGCCCGCGGCGATCAACCCCTTGTCGGTCTCGGCGGCGACCGCCGGCGGACCGAGGGCGGCGCGCAGGATGGCGGGTTCCAGCACGCGGGTCAGGCGGGCGATGTCGCGGGCGGTGAGGAAATAGTGGCGCATGAAACGCTCCACGCCGTCCTGGCGGCCGTGGCGGGTGTAGCCCATGCGTGCGCCGACCACCGGTTGCAGGTCGAAGGTCAGGCGCTCCTCGGCGCGGCCGGCGACGTAGTGCAGGTGGAAGCGCAATGTCCAGAGAAATTCCCACGACCGGCGCGCGTGGCGCGCTTCCACCGGCGACAGCACGCCGGCGACGTCGGCGAGCTCGCCCATGGTGTAGGTTTCGAACACGTAGCGGGCGATCCAGTAGAGCGTCTGCAGGTCGCGCAGACCGCCGCGGCCTTCCTTGATATTCGGTTCGACCACGAACGGGCTGTCGCCGAAGCGGCGATGGCGCGCCTCGCGTTCGGCCTGCTTGGCGGCGATGTATTCGGCCGCGCCGGAGGCCTTGCAGGCGGCGCGGAAGCGCTGATGGAAATCCTCGAACAGCGCCGCGTCGCCGGCGAGCGGGCGGGCGTCGAGCAGCGCGGTACGGATGGTGATGTCCTTGGCGCCTTCGCTCAGGCATTCCTCGACCGAGCGGGTGGCGTGGCCGACCTTCAGCCCGAGGTCCCAGAGGAAATAGAGCATGTATTCGACCACCGCGAGCGTATGCGGGGACGGCTCGTGCGGGGTCAGGAACAGCAGGTCGATGTCGCTGAACGGCGCCAGGGTGCCGCGGCCGTAGCCGCCGGTGGCGGCGATGCTCAAGGTCTCGACCCCGCCGAGCGCGGCGGCGGCGTGGGAAAAGAGTGCGCTCACCAGCCCGTCCGTCAGTTCGGCGAGCTGGTGGCCGGCCTGCAGGCCGGTGATCTCCCCCTGTTCGAAGGTTTCGCGCACCTGCGCCTGGATGCGCGCGAGGTGGCGGCGGAAGGCAGCGAGTGCCGCCTCGCGCGGCGTCGACCCGTCAGGCTCCGCCAAGGCTGCCAGGGTTTCGGACAGCGGAACGGCGGAGCCGGCGGCAGGCGGTTCGGGAGCGTGGGTCAACATCTGGTGATGCTTACTCGGCAGTGCCGCCGGCGCAAGCCGGTAGCAACGATTTGAGACGGTAGAGCGCGTCGAGTGCCTCGCGCGGGGAGAGCCGATCAGGGTCGAGGGCGACGAGGGCGGCGAGCGCGGGGGGCTCCTCCTCACATAGGGTAGCGGGAGGCTCCGGCGTAGCGGCGGCGGCGAACAGCGGCAATGCGCCGAGGGCGGAGCCGGCACCGAGCGGGCCGCCCGCGCCCTCCAGCGCCGACAGCAAGGTCGCCGCCCGGCGCACCACCGGCGCCGGCACGCCGGCGAGTTCCGCGACATGCACGCCCCAGGAACGGCCCGCGGCGCCTTCCGCCACCTCGTGCAGGAATACCACCGTACGTTTCCATTCCTTCACCCGCATGGTGTGCGGCTTCAGCCGCGGCAGGCGATCCGCCAGCGCCGCAAGTTCGTGGAAATGTGTGGCAAAAATGGTACGGCAACGGATCGCCCCGTGCAGCGCCTCCAGCACTGCCCAGGCGATCGCGAGCCCGTCCAGGGTCGCGGTGCCGCGGCCGATCTCGTCGACCACAACCAGGGAATGCGGGCCGGCCTGGTGCAGGATGGACGCCGTCTCGGTCATTTCCACCATGAAGGTGGAGCGCCCGCGCGCGAGGTCATCGGCGGCGCCGACGCGGGAGAACAGCCGGTCCACCACGCCGAGCCGGAACGCCTCGGCCGGCACCGGCAGGCCGGCCTGGGCGAGCACGACCAGCAGCGCGTTCTGGCGCAGGAACGTGGATTTGCCGGCCATGTTGGGGCCCGTGAGCAGCAGCAGGCGGCGGTCGGGGGACAGGTCGCAATCATTGGGAACGAAGGCGGTGGCGGATCCCGCCAGCGCCGCTTCCACCACCGGATGGCGGGCGCCGCGGGCGAGGAAATCGGTTTCCTCCGTCAGCACCGGGCGGCACCAGCGCCCGGCCTCGGCCAGCTTCGTCGCCGATTGCGCCACGTCCAGCAGCGCCAGCGCCTCCGCCGCCGCCGCGATCGCCGCCGCCGCATCCAGCACCAGGCGCACGAGATGGGCGAACACGGCGCGTTCGCGGGTCGCGGCGCGCTCGGCCGCCTCGGCAATCCGGCGATCGAGCACGGCCAGCTCGGCGGTCGCAAACCGGGCGCCGTTCGCCATCGACTGGCGCAACGTCAGCGCCGGATCGGCGCGCAGCCGCTCTGCCGCCGCCGCTGGCACCTCGATCACGTAGCCGAGCTGCGCGTGGTGGCGGATCTTCAGGCTGGCGACGCCGAACCGCTGCGCGTAGTCGAGCTGCATGCCGGCCACCACCCGGCGGCTGTCGTCGCGCAAACCGCGCTCGGCATCCAGCTCGGCATCGAAACCGGGCCGGATCGCCGGCCCGTCGTCCAGCCGCAGCGGCGCCGGTTCGGCGAGCGCGGCGGCCAATGTCGCCTCCAGCGCCGGATCGGTCGCCAGCGCCGCGCGCGCTTGTTCCAGCAGCGCAGGCAGCGGCGGGGCCAGCGCCGATCCGGCCTCCCGCGCGGCCCCCAACCCGGCGCGCAGGGCGGCCAGGTCGCGCGGGCCGCCGCGCTGCATCGACAGCCGTCCGAGGGCGCGCGCCATGTCCGGCACGGACCGCAACGCGCCGCGCAGCCGCGCCGTGGCGTCCGGGTTCGCCCCCATCCACGACCACATGTCCTGCCGCGCCCCGATCGCTGCCGGCGCGGTCAGCGGTGCCGCAATCCAGGCGCCGAGCCGGCGTGCCCCCGGCGCGGTCAAGGTGCGATCGATCGCGGCGAACAGGCTATGCGGCGTCCCGCCATCGCGCGCGCGCAGCAATTCGAGGCTGGTCCGGGTGGCCGGATCGAGCGCCAGCACGCCCTCCGCCCCGCGCGGGGACGGCCGCGCCAGATGCGGCAGCGCCCCGGCCGCCGTGGTGCGCACATAATCGAGCGCGGCGGCGGCGGCGCAGGCCTCCGCATCCGCGAAGCTGCCGAAAGCATCCAGGCTCGCGGCGCCGAACGCCTCGGCCAGCCGCCGGCGTGCCGCGTCCGGCGGCGGGGCCAGCATCTCCGGCCCCCGCCGCGCCTCCCAGTCCCCCAGCGGCAAGACCTGCGGGGCCAGAATCTCGGCGGGATCGAGCCGCGCCAGCAGGCCCGGCAACTCGCCCGCCGGCAGCGCCGCCGTCTCGAACAGCCCGGTGGAAATATCGAGCCAGGCCGCCCCCAGCTCCGCCCGCTCGGCCGCCAGCGCCAGCAGCAGGTTCGGCCGCGCCGCCTCCAGCAGGCTGTCCTCGGTCAAGGTGCCCGGCGTCACCAGGCGCACCACCGCACGGCGGATCGGCGCCTTGCCGGTGCGGGTCTTCGGGTCCTCCATCTGCTCGGCAACGGCAACCCGGAAGCCGCGGCGGATCAGGCGGGCGAGATACGCCTCGGCCGCATGCACCGGCACGCCGCACATCGGGATCGGCGCACCGGCATGCTCGCCGCGGGCGGTGAGCGCGATGTCGAGCGCACTGGCCGCGGCCTCCGCATCGGCGAAGAACAGCTCGTAGAAATCCCCCATGCGCAGGAACAGCAGCGCATCCGGATGCTCCGCCTTGAGCGCGAACCACTGCGCCATGACCGGCGAGGCGCCGTCGGACGACGGCAGGCTTGCGTGCGGCGCGGCGACTGGCATCGAGGAAAGACGGGCGCCGCGCGAAGTCAGCCGCCGGCCACTTCGTCGAGGTCGGCGCTCCACATCTTCTCGAGCGCATACATCGCCCGCGCATCCGGCTTGAACAGATGCACGACGATGTCTCCGGCGTCGATCAGCACCCAGTCCGACCCGCCGGCCCCTTCCACCAGCACGCGCTTGAGCCCGGCGGCGTTCAGCTTTTCGACCAGATGCTCGGCCATCGCCGCGATCTGGCGGTCGGCGAGCCCGCTTGCGATCACCATCCGGTCGCAGAACGAGGCGCGCCCGGCGAGATCGAGGGCGACGATCGCTTCCGCCTTGTCGTCCTCCAAGCTGGCGACGATCACCTTCTGCAGCCGTTCGATCGCCGCCTCCGGCGCCGGCGCGGCGGCGCGGGCAACACGGCGGGCGGGGCCGGCCATGACAGCCTTCTTGCGCGGCGAGCCGGGCGACTTGTCCGCCGCCGGCAGCGGCCGCGGTGCCTTGCGCGGCGGCTGCGTGCGAGGCCCGGCCCCGCGGGAAGCCGGGGTGCGAGGACCGGAGGACGAGGGCGGCTTGGCTATGGCACGGCTCCTTTGCGGGCGGCGCGGATCGCGCTCGCCGAAGCAGGATGTTGCGGCGCTGGCAGGAATATCCACGCCGGCGGCACCGCTCCCGCCAGCATCGGCGCGGCCCGCGCCGGCAAACGCGCCGCCCGCAGCCGGCGCGCCACCTGCCCCGACAGCGCGCGCAGGTTATACGACGGACGCGGCATCACAAGAAACGGCACGCTGCGGATAAATAAGTCCCACTGCCGCCAGCGCGGCAACTGCTCCAGAATATCGGCTCCCATCACCCACACGAAGCGAACCCGCGGGAACCGCATCCGAAGCTGCCGGACCGTATCGACACTGTAGCGAACATGCAGCGCGCCCTCGATCCCGCTCGCGACGATCCGCCGCCCGTCCGCCAAAGCCCGCGCACCCGCCAGCCGAACCGCAAACGGCGCCATCCCCGCCTGCGGCTTCAACACATTGCCCGGAGACACCAACAACCACACCTGGTCCAGCCGCAACCGCCGCCGCACCCACTCCGCCACATGCCGATGCCCCGCATGCGCCGGATTGAACGACCCCCCCAACAACCCAACCCGCATCTGCCGCCCATCGCCAAATCTGGGCGGCGCCGCCGGGCCCGGCCCGAGCGCGACCTTGCGCATGCTATGCGGGGTGGGGGGGTGGGTGGCCGTTCAGGAAGCAAGGCCAGGGGGCGCTGCCCCCTGGACCCCCGCCAGGGAACTCGTCCCCTGGACCCCGTCTATTGGGTTCCGAGTGTGTGGGGGGCGTCACGGGTCCGGGTCGGGGCTGCGCGGGGCGGGGCATGGGGACGGGGAGGGCGCAGATGCGCCCTCCCCGTCCCCATGCCCCGCCCCGCGCAGCCCCGACCCGGACCCGTGACGCCCCCCACACACTCGGAACCAACGGAAGGGTTCCAAGGGCGAGCCCTTGGCGGGGTCCAGGGGCAGAGCCCCTGGCCTTGCTTCCTGGAAGGCCGCTCACCCTCTCGACCCGCATAGGAAGCGCGAGGCTGCGTTCAGGGCCGCACCTGGCCGGTGCCTTCCACGATGTAGCGGTAGGTGGTGAGTTGGTCGGGGCCGACGGGGCCGCGGGCGTGGAGGCGTCCGGTGGCGATGCCGATTTCGGCGCCGAAGCCGAATTCTCCGCCGTCGCAGAATTGGGTAGAGGCGTTCCACAGGGCGACGGCGCTGTCGATGCCGCGGAGGAACTGCTGGGCGGCGGTTTCGTCGTTGGTGATGATGGCGTCGGTATGGCCGCTGCCGTGGCGGGCGATGTGGGTGAGGGCTGTTTCCACGCCGTCGACCACGGCGATCGACAGGATGGCGTCGTGCCATTCGGTGTCGAAATCGTCTGCGGCGGCGGCGGGCAGGTCCGGCACGATCGTTTGGGCGGCCGGGTCGGCGCGGAAGGTGCAGCCGAGCGCGCGCAGGTCGGCGACCAGCAGGGGCAGCAGGCTGGGGGCGATGCTGCGGTCGATCAGCAGGGTTTCGGTGGCGGCGCAGATGCCGGTGCGGCGCATTTTGGCGTTGGCGAGCACTTTGCGTGCCATGTCCGGGTCGGCGGCGGCGTGGACGTAGGTATGGCAGAGGCCTTCGGCGTGGGCGAGCACCGGCACGCGGGCTTCCCGCTGCACGCGTTCGACCAGCGATTTGCCGCCGCGCGGGATGATGAGGTCGATCAGCCCGACGGCGCCGAGCATGGCGGCGACGTAGGCGCGGTCGGTGCCGGGGGCGATCTGGACCGCAGCTTCCGGCAGGCCGGCGCTGCGCAGGCCGTCGGTGATGGCGGCGTGGAGGGCGGCGGCGCTGCGCGCGCTGTCCGACCCGCCGCGCAGGATCACCGCGTTGCCCGATTTCAGGCAGATGGCGGCGGCGTCGGCGCCGACGTTGGGGCGGCTTTCGTAGATCATGCCGATCACCCCGATCGGCGCCGGGATGCGGGCGATGGCGAGACCGTTGGGGCGGGTCCAGCGGCCGAGGTCGCGCGCCAGCGGGTCCGGCAGGTCGGCCACGGCTTCGAGGCCGGCGGCGATCGCTTCGAGCCGGGCCGGGTCGAGCGCAAGGCGGTCGCGGAAGGCGGCGCCGGCGGAGGAGGCGGCGAGGTCGGCCGCGTTGGCGGCCAGGATCTCCGGCGCGCGGGCGCGCACGGCGGCGGCCATGGCCCGCAGCGCCGCGTCGCGTCCGGCGGCGGGCGTGCGGGCGAGGATGCGGGCGGCGTCGCGGGCAGCGGTGGCGGCACGCTGAAGCTGGCGGGTGGGTTCTGATTCGATGTGCATGGCGTTTCAACCAACTGTCTTATTATGGCGCCGGACGCGCCGGAGACCAACGGCAGGGGACGCGCAGGTGGCAAGCGCAGCGGGAAAGGCAGGGGGACGGAGGGATGCCGGCCGCGCCGCGTGCGACCGGCACCCGGGCCATGCGGCGCGTGGAATAATGAAGACGTTAATGGATCGTGATCGGGGGATCAACCGGCGGCGCCCGAGCCCAGCGCCCCTCGCGCGCCGCGCCGCACCTCTCCCGCGGCGCGGGAGAGGTCGCCGGGCGCAGCCCGGCGGGTGAGGGCATGAGGCACGGGCCGGCATGTCCCATCGGCGGCCCGCGGTGCGACCAGGCGGCGTCATCAGAACGTCATGCGCGCCGGCCGGATTTCCGGCTAGGTCGCGGCCCGGGTTTGGTCACTCTTTGCCGAGGTGTCATGCGTCATCGCACCAATCGACTGGCTCCCGCCGCCGGGGCGCTCTGCGCCGGCCTTCTCATCGGCGCGCTCGCCGGGCCCGGCACCGCGTCCGCCGCCGCCCCGGCGGGCGCGGCGGCGCCGGCCGGCCTGGCCGGGCCCAACCCGGCCGACGCGGCCCGGACCGCGACGCCGATCAAGCACCTGGTGGTGATCTACGACGAGAACGTCTCGTTCGATCATTATTTCGCCACCTACCCGAAAGCCGCCAACCCGAAGGGCGAGCCGCCGTTCGTCGCCGTTGTCGGCACGCCGCGCGCCGACACCCTGGTCGCCGCGCATCTGCTGACGAACAACCCCAACTTCACCAACACGGCGAACGGCGCCGATGCAGCGGAGCCGTTCCGGCTCGACCGCACCCAGGCGGCCACCGCCGACCAGAACCACGCCTACACCGCCGAGCAGATGGCCTACGACCACGGCCGCGCCGATCTGTTCCCGAAATATACCGGCAAGGCGACGCCGGGCGGCGTCGGCGCGTTCGGCACCAAGGGCCAGGTGATGGGCTACTACGACGGCAACACCGTCGGCGCGATCTGGCGCTACGCGCAGCATTACGCAATGAGCGACAATGCCTATACCGACACCTACGGTCCCTCCACGCCCGGGGCGCTGGAAGTGGTGTCCGGCCAGACCAACGGCATGCAGATCGTCGCCACCACCAAGAAGCCGTCCACCGTGACCGCCGTGTCCTACTACATCAACGACGGCCAGGGCGGGCTGGCGCTGATCAACGACGTGGATCCGGCGCATGACGTCTGTTCCTCCCCCGCCGACCAGGTGATGATGACGGGGAAGAACATCGGCGACCTGCTGAATGCCGCGGATCTGACCTGGGGCGGCTTCATGGGCGGCTTCGACCTTGCCGGCCACGACCCGAACGGCACCACGGGCTGCAAGCGCAGCACCCACTCGGTGGTGGTCGGTGCCAACGTGGTCGATTACATTCCGCACCACAACTGGTTCCAGTACTACGCGACCACCGCCAACCCGACGCATGCGCGGCCCGCCGTGCTTGCCGACGTCGGCTACAGTTTCGAACATGACGGCAAGACCCCGGACCCGGCCAACCACGAGTACGGGCTGGCGGATTTCTACCGCGTCGTGCGTGCCGGCAAGCTGCCCGCGGTCTCCTACATCAAGCTGCCCGCGTATCAGGACGGCCACGCGGGCTATTCCGATCCGCTGGACGAGCAGGCGGGCGTCGTGCGCCTGATCAACTTCCTGCAGCACCAGCCCGAGTGGAAGAGCACGGCGGTGGTCATCACCTGGGATGATTCGGATGGCTGGTACGACCACGCCTTCGCCAAGACGACGAACCCGTCCTTCGACAAAGAGGCCGATCAGCTCGACGGACCCGGCGTCTGCGGCAGCGGCACGCCGCTGCCGGGGGTGGACGGCAAGCCGGTGAACGGGCGCTGCGGGCCGGGGACGCGCCTTCCGTTCCTGGTGATCTCGCCCTGGGCGAAGCCCGACCATGTCAGCCATACCGAGATCGCCCAGGCTTCGGTCGTGCGCTTCATCGAGGACAACTGGCTGCACGGGGAACGGCTGGGCGGCGGCTCGTTCGATGCCACCACCGGCTCGATCATGAGCATGTTCGACTTCGCCCACGGTGGCGGGCGGGTCGCGCCGCTGTATCTCAACCCGGTGACCGGCATGCCGCTGCCGGCGCCCCGGTAGGGGCGATCGGCGGCGGATGCGGCTCGGTCGGATCTTGCTTGGCCGACCGGGCCGCCGCCGCTGGCTTCGGTACGGTGCCGGCCTGCTGCTCGCAGCCCTGGCCGGCATCGGCGTCTTCGTGGCCCGCAGCCCGATCCCGGCCGGGACCTGGCTGGGCCACCCGCGGGCGAGCTTCCTGCTCGCGCAGGGGCTGAACCCGCATCCGGTGCGGCTGGTTCGCCCGCCGGTGGCGCCGCTGTCGGCGATGGCGCGGCTGGGGCGGCGGATTTTCTTCGACCCCAGCCTGTCGTCGTCGGGGCGGCTGTCGTGTTCGTCCTGCCATAGCCCGGCCCACGCCTACGGGCCGCCCGGCGCGCTGCCGGCGATGTTCGGCGGCCCGCATCTGACCCGCCAGGGCGTGCGTGCGGTGCCGTCGCTCATGTATCTGGAGCGGCAGCCGAATTTCAGCGTCGGTCCCGATAACGAGGAAAACGAGACCGTCACCCTGACGCAACTCGCCGCCGCCGGGCAGCAGGCGGCGCGCACGACCAAGACCGCGCAGGACACCGCGGCGACGGCCGCCAACCTGGTGCCGCAGGGCGGGCTGTTCTGGGACGGGCGGGCCGACACGTTGCAGGACCAGGCGATGGGTCCGCTGCTCAGCCCGTTCGAGATGGACGGTGGCAGCATCGCCCGGGTGGCGGGCCTGCTGCAACACGCACCCTACGCCGCACGCTTCACGCAGTTGTTCGGACCGTCGATCTTCGCCAGCCCCGGCATGGCCGTGTCGGAAGCCCTGTTCGCGGTCGCGCGGTACGAGATCGAGGACCCGGCCTTTCATCCCTACACGAGCCGCTACGATTTCTGGCTGGAGGGCGAGGCCCGGCTGACCCCGGCCGAACTGCGCGGCTACCTTCTGTTCAACGATCCGCGCAAGGGCGATTGCGCCGCCTGCCACCTCGATCAGCCCACCCCGGACGGGCGGCCGCCGCTGTTCACCGACCATCAGTACGAGGCGCTGGGCGCGCCGCGCAATCCCGCGCTGCGCGTCAATCGCGATCCGGCCTATTTCGACCTCGGCATCTGCGGGCCGTACCGCACCGACATGGCGCGGCAGACGCAGTATTGCGGCCTGTTCCTCACGCCCACTCTGCGCAATGCCGCCACTCGGCGTGTTTTCTTCCACAACGGCATCTATCATTCCCTGCGCCAGGTGCTGGATTTCTACGATTTCCGCGATACCGAGCCGGGGCGCATCTATCCGCGCGGGCCGGACGGCAAGATCGAGACCTTCAACGACCTGCCGGCGCGCGATCGCGGCAACATCGATCGGGTCGATCCGCCCTTCACCCTGAAGCGCGGCGATCGCCCGCCGCTGAGTGCGGCCGAGGAACGCGACATCATCGCCTTCCTTGGCGCCCTGACGGACGGGTATCGCCCGAAGCCGGGGCGCTGAGAGTTTGTGAATGAATGCCCGTCTTCCGCCGAAATCGCCCGGAAACCCGGGCATTTTCAACGGGCACTCATTCACAAGTTCGATTTCTTTTTTTCGCGCTCTGAGCGGCGCGCCCGCCGATTTGTGCCGGCGGCGCGCGGCGTGAGAACATGCGCCCCGCTCGCCCCGCTCGCCCCGCTCGCCCCGCTCGCCCCGCTCGCCCCGCCGCCCGGGGTCCCCGGAAGGATGCTGCCATGCAAGCCGACGCCACCGACACCGTGCTCCGCCACGCCGATGCCACGCTCGCCGCCTCGCGCGCAGCGTTGTTCGACCTGCTGCGGATCCCCTCCATCAGCGCCCGGCCGGAGCACGCGGCGGACTGCCGGCGCGCGGCGGAGTGGGTGCGGGACTTCCTGGGCGGCGTCGGGTTCACCGCCGACCTCCGCCCCACCGCGGGCCATCCGATCGTGGTCGCGCACCATCCCGGCCCGGCCGGCTACCAGGGGCCGCACGTGCTGTTCTACGGCCATTACGACGTGCAGCCGGTCGATCCCCTGGCGCTCTGGACCAGCCCGCCGTTCGAGCCGCAACTGGTGGACGGTCCGCGCGGCCCGCGCTTCGTCGCCCGCGGCGCGGTGGACGACAAGGGCCAGGTGATGATGTTCCTCTCGGCCTTGCGCGCCTGGCACGACGCCGGCGGCGGCGTCCCCGCCCGCATCACCGTGCTGCTGGAAGGCGAGGAGGAGGTCGGCAGCCTCAACCTCGATCCGTTCCTGGAAGCCAACAAGGCCGAGCTTGCCGCCGACCTCGCGCTGATCAGCGACACCGGCATGTGGGACGTGGACACGCCGGCGATCACCACCAGGCTGCGCGGCCTCGTCTATACCGAAGTGACGTTGCGCGCGGCGAAGCGGGATCTGCATTCGGGGCTGTTCGGCGGCTCGGCGCGCAACCCGATCAACGTGCTGTGCACCGCGCTGGGCGGGCTCGCCGATGCGGCGGGACGGATCCAGGTTCCCGGCTTCTACGATGCGGTGAAGCCGGTTAGCGCGGCGCAGGCGGCGGAATGGCAGGCGATGGGGTTCGACGAGGCGGCGTTCCTCGGCGACATCGGCCTGCGCCTCCCCGCCGGCGAGCAGGGGCGTCCGGCGCTGGAACGGCTGTGGGCGCGGCCGACCGCGGATATCAACGGCATCTGGGGCGGCTACACCGGCCCGGGGGCGAAGACGGTGATCGCGGCGGAGGCGTTCGCGAAGGTTTCGTTCCGCCTGGTGCCGGATCAGGACCCGGACGCGATCGCGGACGGGTTCCGCCGCTTCCTCGCCGCACGGGTGCCGGCCGATACGGTGGTGGAGGTCGCGGTACTGAGCGCGGCGCCGGGGATCGAGATCGCCGCCGACAGCCCGTATGTGCGCAGCGCGCGGGACGTGCTGGCCGAGGAATTCGGCCGGCCGACCCTGCTGATGGGCAGCGGCGGCTCGATCCCGGTGGTCTCGTCCTTGCGCCGGGTGCTCGGGATCGACAGCCTGCTGATGGGCTTCGGGCTGGACGACGATCAGGTGCACAGCCCGAACGAGAAGTTCGAGCAGCGCTGCTTCCACCACGGCATCCGCTCGCACGTGCGGCTGCTGGGCAGGTTCGGCGGGTAGGCGTCTCCCCTGCGGGCCGGGTGGGAAGGGCGAATCGCACGAAACCGTGTACGGTTCACACCCCTCACCCCCAAGCTTGCCATGAGACGTCCCGGTCGAACGGACGACGTCGCGCAGGATCACCTCTCCCGCGCTGCGGGAGAGGTGATTTCTGCCGCGGCGGGCTGCCGGTCATACCGATCACAGGCGTGCCCGCCTATCCGCGCCGTTTTCATCTACGGCGGCGTCGAGGCCCCGATGCAGCACATCTTCCCCGCAGGGGCGAAGGGGTCAGCCGTTCACTTTCACCCGCAACTCCGCCCAGCGGTCGAGGATCGGCAGCACGTCCGCCGCCGGCGATGACGGCAGCGCCACGGTGACGCGCGCGACATCGAGATCGCGGAAGCGCTTCAGCGTGTCGAGGTCCTCCTTGGCGGAGAACATGCTGATCGGCAGGGTGGCGGGATCGCGCCCGGCTTCCTGCGCCATCTTGCGGAACTCCGGGATCTGATCGATGACGTCGCCACGGCCGGCGATCGGGATCCAGCCCTGGCCGTAACGGATCGCGCGGCGCGCAGCGTGCGGGAAGGCGCCGCCCACGATCACCGGCGGGTGCGGCTTCTGCACCGGCTTGGGCCAGGTCATCATCGGGTCGAACTTCACGAACTCGCCGTGGTACTCGGGCTTCGATCTGGTCCAGATCTGCACCATCGCCTCGATCTGCTCGCGCATCTTCTTGAAGCGGGTGGCGAATTCGGTGCCGTGGTCTTCCATCTCCTCGGCATTCCAGCCGCCGCCGATGCCGAACAGGAAGCGCCCGCCGCTGATCTGGTCGAGCGAGGCGACGAGCTTCGCGGTCTGGATGGTGTCGCGCTGGATCACGAGGCAGATGCCGGTGCCGAGCATCAGCCGTTTCGTCACCGCCGCGGCAGCGGTGAGCGTGACGAAGGGGTCGAGCACGTCGTAATAGGGCTTGGGGAGGTCGCCGCCGCCGGGATAGGGGGAGCGGCGGGAGGTCGGGATATGCGAGTGCTCCGGTGCCCAGAGCGATTCGAAACCGCGCGCCTCCATGGCCGGGCCCAACTCCACGGGCGTGATTGAATAGTCGGTGAAGAAGATCGAAGCGCCGAAATCCATGGTGGGTCTCCCTGGCCGTGCTGTCCCGCGGAGGCTAGCGCGGTTTGCCGTCGGCGCGCCAATCGGGTTTCATCGCCCGGCCCGGCGTCCGTGGGGCGGACGGGGCCGCGCCGGGGTGCCCGGCCGGGAATAATGGCGCCGGCAATGGAGATAAGGCGATGCCGTTCGATGAAACCAATGGGCGCCCGGGTCGGCGGTCCTCGCGCAACGTGCTGGGCGGGATGCTGGAACTGTGCTCGACCCGCCCGATGACCGGGTTCTTCCGCAACGGCTGCTGCGATACCGGCCCGGAGGACCTCGGCAGCCACACGGTCTGCGTGGTGATGACGGCAGAGTTCCTGGCGTTCAGCAAAGCCGCCGGAAACGACCTGTCCACGCCGCACCCGGAGTTCGGCTTCCCCGGCCTCAGCCCCGGCGACCGCTGGTGCCTGTGCGCGCCGCGCTGGCAGGAGGCGCTGGCGGCCGGGATGGCGCCGGGGGTCGTGCTGGCGGCGACGGCGGAGGGCGCGCTCGAGTACTGCACGCTTGTGGACCTGCGGCGGTTCGCGGTGGCGGCGGGGGAATAGAACCCGGCTGCTGCGCGGGCGTCAGACCGCGCGGCGCGTGCGGCGCCGGCCGAACGGGACCAGCAACGACAGCGCGACGACATACAGGAACACCGCGACGTAGATCGCAGTGAACGCCCACATCGGCAGAGTCCAGTAGATGAGACCATCGACGACCCGCATGACCAGCGGCGCTGCGGCCCGCCCGGTCAGCTCGTCCTGCCAGAGCGTCAGGAAGCACGCCCGCCCGGCCAGCGCCTGACCCGCGACCACGGCCAGCAGCGCCAGGTGCAGCAGGCGCAGCCAGACGATGCGCACGAGGCGCCAGCCGCGCCAGGCGCCGGCGGGGATGACGATCAGCCCGGCGACATTGAACGCGATCACGACGAGATGGAGCGCCAGGATCGCTTCGGCCAGAAGGGTCGCGCGCATGGCAGCCGAGGGTGCCAGACGGCGGACCGCGATGCGAGCCTCCCTACAGGCGATACCCCGGCGGTTGCGCGTGGCCCCAGGCTGCCGGACACTGGGGCGTCTGATCAGGAGGGGGCCCATGATCCGGGGGCCGGCATGAGCGAACCAGGCGTTTCGCATTCCATCGACGCACGCGGCGTCGCAACCGTCACGATCGCCAACGCGGGCAAGCTCAATACCTTGACGCCCGCACTGATGCAGGCGTTCGTCGCCGCGGTCGAGGATCTCGCCGCAGCACCCGCCCTGCGCGCCGTCGTGCTGCGCGGCGCCGGCGCGCGCGCCTTCATCGGCGGCGCCGACATCGAGGTGATGGCCGCGCTGGATGCCGCCGGTGCGCGCGCGTTCATCACCCAGATCCATGCGTGCTGCGCCGCGCTCCGCCGCTGCCCGGTGCCGGTGATCGCCCGGCTCAGCGGCTGGACGCTGGGCGCGGGGCTGGAAATCGCCGCCGCTTGCGACCTCCGCATCGCCGCCACCACCGCCCGGTTCGGGATGCCGGAGGTGCGGATCGGCATCCCCTCGGTGGTGGAAGCCGCGCTGCTCCCCGGCCTGATCGGCTGGGGCCGCACCCGCCGGCTGCTGCTGACCGGGGAGACGATTGACGCGACGCAGGCGCTGGCCTGGGGCCTGATCGAGCAGATGGTGGCGGCGGACATGCTGGATCGGGCGGTCGAGCAGACGGTCGGCAACATCCTCGCCGGCGGTCCGCGGGCGATCCGCTTGCAGAAGGAACTGATCGCCGCCTGGGAGGAACTGCCGCCGGAGGCCGCGATCGCCCGCGGCGTCGAAAGCTTCGTCCGCGCCTGGGACAGCGACGAGCCGGCGCGCATGATGGCGGCGTTCCTGGAGGCGATGCGCGGCCGCAGGCCCGCATAGCCGGCAAGGGGGCGCCGGTGCGGCTTGTGGTGCTGCGGGGGGCGACGCATGCGTTCGACTTCCCCGAACCCCGCCGGCGCTATCTCGGCCACCTGCTGGAATACGATCCGGACGCCACCCGCGCCGCCGCGGCGCAGGCGCGCGCGTTCCTGCAAGCGGCCTTCGCCGCCCGGCCCGCTTTGCCCCCGGCGAGGCCAGACGGGTACAGTCGCGCCGAAATAGCGCGCCGGACACGCGGAGATGGGTGCGGCACGTCCGCTCCCCGCCGCCCCGGGAAGCGTTCCGCGCGCGACCGCAAGCTGCTGGCATGCAAGCGTGGGCTGCGCGCCATCGGACCCTAGGAGGGAACATGATCCGTTACGACCTCGCCGGCCGCACCGCGCTGGTGACCGGGGCCGCCTCCGGCATCGGCTTCGCCACCGCGCGCATGCTGGCGCAGAACGGCGCCACCGTGGCGGTGAACTTCCTGCCCGACGATCCGCGCGGGGCGGAGGCGGTGGGCAGGCTCGCCGCCGAAGGGTTCAAGGCGATCGCCGCCCCCGGCAATGTCGGCAACGCCGGGGAGGCGGAGCGGATGGTGGCGGCGGCGGTCGCGGCGCTCGGCCGGCTCGACCTGCTGGTGAACAATGCGGGCACGCCGGGGACGACGCGGCGGATCCCGCCGGCCGAGCTCGACGCCATCACGGAAGAATTGTGGGCCAGCCTGCTGTCGGTGAACCTGCTCGGCGTGTTCCGTTGCGCACACGCTGCGGCGCCGGCACTGAAGGCGGCGGGCGGCGCGATCGTCAACACCGCCTCCATCGCCGGGCTGGGGCGGGCGGGGTCCAGCCTGGCCTATGGCGCGACCAAGGCGGGGGTGGTCAGCCTGACGCAGAACCTGGCGCGCGCGCTGGGGCCTTCGGTCCGGGTGAACGCCATCGCCCCCGGCGCGGTGGACAGTTCCTGGATGGTCGATTGGACCGCGGAGGAACGCCGCCGCTCGATCGAGAACGCGGCGCTCAAGCGGCGCTGCACGCCGGAGGACCTGGCGGAGGTGATCCTGTTCCTCGGCTTCGGTGCGGCGATGGTGACGGGGCAGACGATCGTGGTGGATGGCGGGCTGACCCTGTAGCGGGCGGGACGTCGGAGCGGGACAAAGAAATCGAACCTGTGAAGGGACGCTCGCTGGAAATGCCCGGGTTTCCGGGCGCTTTCGGCGGAAGACGAGCACTCATTCACGAACTCTCAGGCCTCCGCCAGCAGCCGGCGGGCCAGCGCGATCACGCGGTGCGCCTCGTGCCAGAGGCCGAACGCGTCCAGCGCGTCGAGCCGCGCCCACACGGCTTCCCCCACGTCCGATCCGGCGCGGGGCTCGCCCGCGTGCCAGCGGGCGGCGAAGTCGATGATCGTGTAATGGTAGTGCACGCGGCCGGTGGGGTCGGGGCGGATGTTGTCCACCACGGCGGCGAGGTGCAGCGGGCCGACCGCGACCCCGGTTTCTTCTTCCAGTTCGCGCCGCGCGGCCTGTTCCACCGTCTCGCCCAGTTCCTGCGCGCCGCCGGGCAGGCTCCAACTGCCGAGGTTGGGGGGCTTGGCGCGGCGGATCAGGAGGACGTGCTCGTCCTTGAGCACGACGATGCCGATGCCGACGATCGGGCGCGGCGGGTATTCGCGGTCGCTCATGCGGCGGGCGGGGCGGCAGGCACCGGCGGCGTCTCCTGGCTGCGGCCGTTCCGGCCGGTGGCGGCGGTGGTGAACATGCGGGCGCCATAGTGGGGCAGCCCGGCCGCGCAGGCCAGACCGGCGCAGCGGGCGTGGGGCGCAGCCCCGGCGTTCGGCTTGACTTCCCCGAACCCCCGGCGTTTCTCTCCCCGCCCTTCCGCCCCCCCTCCTGACCCGAGAGCAAACCCGCGATGCACGCCTATCGTACCCATACCTGCGCCGCGCTGCGCGCCGCCGATGCCGGGCGGACCGCGCGCCTGTCCGGCTGGGTGCATGCGAAGCGCGACCATGGCGGGCTGCTGTTCATCGATCTGCGCGATCATTACGGCATCACCCAGTGCGTGTTCCCGGCCGGCAGCCCTGCCTTCGCCGCCGCGGACTCCGCCCGCCCGGAGAGCGTGATCACCGTCACCGGCACCGTCGTTCCGCGCGCCGAGGGCACGGTGAACCCGCGTCTGCCCACCGGGGAGATCGAGCTGCGGGCCGAAGCGCTGGAGCTGCAATCCGCCGCCGAGGTGCTGCCGATCCAGGTCGCCGGCGAGGAGAAATATCCGGAAGACCTGCGCCTGACCTACCGCTTCCTCGATCTGCGGCGCGAGAAGCTGCACCGGAACATGATCCTGCGTGCGGGCGTGATCGCCTCGATCCGCCGGCGGATGATCGATGCCGGCTTCACCGAGTTCACGACGCCGATCCTGACCGCGTCATCCCCGGAAGGTGCGCGCGACTTCCTGGTGCCGGCGCGGCTGCACCCGGGCAAGTTCTACGCCCTGCCGCAGGCGCCGCAGCAGTTCAAGCAGTTGCTGATGGTCGCGGGCTTCGACCGCTATTTCCAGATCGCGCCCTGTTTTCGCGACGAGGCTTCGCGCGCCGACCGCTCCCCGGGCGAGTTCTACCAGCTCGACTTCGAGATGAGCTTCGTGACCCAGGACGACGTGTTCGCCACCATCGAACCGGTGATCGCCGGCGTGTTCGAGGAATTCGCCGCCGGCCGTGCGGTGAGTCCGGCGCCCTTCGTGCGCATCCCCTACGCGAGGGCGCTGCTCGAATACGGCACGGACAAACCCGACCTGCGCAACCCGCTGCGCATCAGTGACGTCACGGACCAGTTCGCCGGATCGAGCTTCGGCCTGTTCGCCCGCATCGCCGCGTCCGGCGGCGTGGTGCGCGCCATCCCAGCGCCTGGTGCCGGGGCGCATCCGCGCAGCTTCTTCGACAAGCTGAACAACTGGGCGAAGGAGCAGGGTGCCGGCGGGCTCGGCTACATCACCTTCGACGCGGAGGGCGCCAAAGGCCCGATCGCGCGCAACCTGGAGCCGGAGCGGGCGGCGGCGATCCGAAGCGCCTGCGGCCTGGGCGCCGGGGACGCGGTGTTCTTCGCCGCAGGCTCGCCGGACGAGGTGTGGAAGTTCGCGGGCGCCGTGCGTACCAGGCTCGGCACCGACCTCGGGCTGGGGGAACAGGGCGCGTTCCGCTTCTGCTGGATCACCGATTTCCCGATGTACGAGCTGAACGAGGAAACCGGGCAGATCGACTTCAGCCACAATCCGTTCAGCATGCCGCAGGGCGGGCTGGAGGCGCTGAACAGCCAGGACCCGCTGACCATCAAGGCGTTCCAGTACCGATATCGTGTGCAACGGCGTCGAACTCTCGTCGGGCGCGATCCGCAACCACCGTCCGGACATCATGCTGCGCGCGTTCGAGATCGCGGGCTATCCGGCCTCCGAAGTGGAAGCCCGCTTCGGCGGCATGCTGAACGCGTTCCGCTATGGCGCCCCGCCGCACGGCGGCTCGGCGCCCGGGATCGACCGCATCGTCATGCTGCTCGCCGAGGAGCCGAACATCCGCGAGGTGATCCTGTTCCCGCTGAACCAGCAGGGGCAGGATTTGATGATGGGCGCACCGGCGCCGGTGACGCCGGCGCGGCTGAAGGAGCTGTCGCTCAAGCTCGACCTGCCGCCGAAGGTGAAGGTCCCCTGATCCCGCCGGCCACCGCGGTGGCCGGAACCTGGGCGCAGAGGTTTGGCCGATCCCCTTCGCACCCGTGCAGCGCACGACGTCGCTGCCCCGCTTCCGCTGGGCCATCTTGGTCCGCGGCGGCGCTGGCGGTCACGGCGGCGGGGACGAAAATTCCCGACCGACCGCGCCGCCGGTGGTCTGTGACGCGACGCCCGGCGCTGCTGCCGCTGAAGCCGCCGTTCGGTTTTCCACCGTGCCGTCGCCATGCCCTTGACGCGTCCCATATGCAAGTACGATCGGCCCCGTCCGGCGCTCCCTGGCGCGGTGCCGGGTCCCCCCGTATCGTCGCCTTCCCTCCGCACCCGGAGTTTCCGATGCGCCGTCTGGCCGTGCTGGCTGCCCTGCTCCTGCTCGCCCTGCCCGCCGCGGCGGAGGTGCCCCCCATCCACCTGGTCGCGCACCAGGCGCTGTATCGCCTCACCCTGAAGAACGGCCGCGACCAGGTGATCGGCGCCACCGGCATCATGGGCTACGAGGTCATCGACGCGTGCCGCAGTTGGACCGTGCGTCAGCGGCTGGACATGACGCTCACCAACACCGCGGGCGACACCACCCAACTCGTGTCCGACTACACGACGAACGAGGCGAAGAACGGCCTTACCCTCCGCTTCCACACCACCCAGAGCAGTGACGGCGCGACCACCAGCCGGACCGAGGGCGAAGCCCGGCTGGACCGCCCGGGCGGACCCGGTGTCGCCGACTACGCCCAGCCGGAGGTGAAGCAGGTCGCCCTGCCCGCCGGCACCCTGTTCCCGATGGCGCACACCGCGGCGGTCATCCGCGCCGCCGAGGAAGGCCGCAAGTTCTTCACCATCCCGGTGTTCGACGGCACCGATGACACCGGTGCCGAACTCAGCAGCATCGTCCCGCTCGCCCGCCGCGCCCCGACCCCCGGACCGTGGCCGGCGCTGGCCGCGCTGCCCAGCGTGGTCGTGCACATCGCCTTTTTCGGTACCGCGCCGACGGACATCCTGCCCGACTACGAGGTGGGCATGCGCTACTGGACCAACGGCGTCGCCGACAACCTGCGCATGGACTTCGGCGATTTCGTGATGGCGGGCAAACTGATCGGCTTCCGGCCACTGCCGAGCCGGTGCTGATCCCGCTCGGACGGGGTGTTTGGGGCCGGGGAAGAAGGCCAGGGGGCTTTGCCCCCTGGACCCCCACCAGGGAACTCGTTCCCTGGACCCATTCTACTTTGTTCCGAGTGTGTGGGGGGTGTCCCGGGTCCGGGCCGGGACTGCGCGGGGAGGGCCGCGGAGGCGGGCAGGCGCCATGGCGCCTGTCCGCCTCCGCGGCCCTCCCCGCGCAGTCCCGGCCCGGACCCGGGACACCCCCCGCACACCCGGAACAAAACGGAAGGGTTCCAAGGGCGAGCCCTTGGCGGGGTCCAGGGGCAGAGCCCCTGGCCTTCTTCCCGAGGCCTCAAACACCCCCCGGAACGGGGTCACGGCGGCGGCGCGAGCAGCAGGCGGTTGGCGTGTTCCAGCGCGTGGAACGTCTCCGACCAGGCGCGGGCGAAGGCCGCGGGGGTGGTGCCCCGTGCTTCGAGCGTTGCGGCGATGGCGCCGACGGAGCGGGTGCCGTCGGCCAGGCCGAGGATGGCCGGCGCGAGCGCCGGCAGCCGGACCGGCACGCGCAGCCCGTCCATCAGCAGGGTCAGCCCGCCGTCGGGCTGCAGGAAGCGGGGCATCTCCGGCCCCGGCACCTCGCGCCCGACCGGGACCGCGGCGGGATCACGCGGATCGGCGCGCACCACCGGCTCGGACGCGCGGCGGCAGTAGAGCACGTGCACGCACATGTTGCCGGCCATCGCCTCGGCGAGCGCGGCGCGGCCGGTGGGATCCAGCGCTGCGGCGCGAGCACGCAGGCGGGGGTCGGGCAGCAGCGGCAGCGGGTCGTAGCGCAGCGGCTCCATCCAGGCGGTGGCTTCCAGCGCGGCGTCGGCCAGCAGCGCGGCGACCTGCGGCACGGTGAAGGCGCGGTCGCGCGGGTTGAGCAGCAGGTCGTACAGCCCGGCGTCGCCGCCGCTGATATGGTCCTGGAAGTTGCGGTTGAAGCGGAACCAGGCCGTCTCCGGCAGGTGGCGCAGCACGCGCCGCGCGGTCTCGATGCGGGCCGGCGGGGCCTGGTCCGCCGGCGCGAGCAGGCGCAGCGCGTCCTGCAGCATGTAGACGCCGGTGCGTCCGTGCGGCGCGTAGACCATCAGCCCGATGCCGCCGCCCGGCGCCAGCACGGAGGTCAGCGCGCGCAGCCCCGCCGCCGGGTCGGGCAAATGGTGCAGCACGCCGCAGCAGTCGATGTAGTCGAACGGCCCGAGGCCGGAGCCGGGCAGATCGAGCAGCGAGCGCTGCTCCCATACGATATTGCCCAGTCCCCGCACCGAAGCCCGTTCCTGCGCGACCCGCAGCGCGGCGGCGGAGCGGTCGAGCCAGGTGACGCTGCCCGCCCGCCCCGCGCGGGCCATCTGCTGGGCGAGCATGATGGTCGCATCCCCGGTGCCGCCGCCGGCGATCAGTGCGTGCAGGGGGCGGCTGGCCGGGCGGGTGGCGCCGAACACCCAATAGTCGACCTCCCGCAGATGGCCGGGGCTACCGACGATCAGGCGCTTGGCTTCCTCGCGCGGGTCGCGCTTGGGGTACGGGTAGGCCTCGGTACTGGGCGGCGAGCAGGGCGTCGGTTGCGTCGGTCATGCGCAGCGGCATAGACCAGCCGCCATGCAGGGCACCAGCGCGCGCGGCTATTTCGGCATCGGGGTGGAGGGCGTGTCCAAATCCGCCAATGTCGGCGCGCTGCTGCGCACGGCGCACGCGTTCGGGGCGTCGTTCTGCTTCACGATCGGCGCCGGCTGGGATGCGCGGGCCGAGCGGCTGGCCGACACCGCCGACACGCCGGCGCATGTGCCGCTGTGGCGCTTCGCCGATTTGGACGCGCTGGCGCTGCCGGCCGGCTGCGCGCTGGTGGGGATCGAGATGCTGGACGGGGCGACCGAGCTGCCGTCGTTCCGTCACCCGCTCAGCGCCGCCTATGTGCTGGGGCCGGAGCGGGCGGGGCTGTCGCCGGCTCTGCTCGCGCGCTGCCGGCATGTGGTGCGGATCCCGACGAAGTTCTCGCTGAACCTGGCGGTGGCGGGGGCGCTGGTGCTGTACGACCGGCTGCTGCAGCAGGGGCGGTTTGCCGAGCGGCCGGTGGGAAGCGGGGGTGGAGTGCCGGCGGCCAAGGCGACCGGCTCGCCGGCGCGTCACGGTCCGCCGCGGTTTCGCCGCGTGGTTCCGGACTGGGTTGACGGGAGCGGAGCGTAGGGCGGGAGACGCCGGTTCTTGACCGGCGTCATCACGGATCCGGCATATCGGCACCCTGACATGCCGGGACCTCGTTGGGCTTGGGCGGGACCCGTCGCGCCGCATCCGTGCGTCGTGCGCGACGGCCCATGTACCGTCGCCCCCGGCGAGGCCTTGTCCGCCGACGATGACGGCACGCGCCACGCCGGGAGAGCCGTCGGTGCTTGAATCGTTCTCCGCGGCCCGCTACATGTAACGGCGGAGATCAATGATGACCGCATCCACCGCCGAACGGGTCGCCCGCCGCCGCGCCGCATTGCGCGCCGCTGGCCTGCGCCCGATTCAGATCTGGGTCCCGGACCGTGCCGCGCCCGGCTTTGCGGCCGAAGCGCGCCGGCAATCTGCATTGATCGCGGCCCAGCCGGCCCCGCGCGCCGAGGACGACGCCTGGGAAGCGGCGGCGATGGAAACCTTGCGTGATCCGGGGTGACCTGATCGTCGTCGCCCTGCCCGGCGACTTCGGCAAACCCCGTCCGGCGCTGGTGGTGCAGTCCGACCTGTTCCCCGACCACCCCACCGTCAGCCTGCTGCCCATCACGTCCCACCTGGTCGCGGCGCCGCTGCTGCGGATCGACATCGGGACGAAGAGCGGGCTTGACCGTCCGTCCCAGATCCAGATCGACAAGCTCCAGACCGTGCGGCGCGAACGGGTCGGCGCGGTGATCGGACGGGCGCGGCCGGCGCTTCTGGTTGCCGTGAACCGGGCGATCGCGCTGTTCCTGGGACTGGCGTAGCGGGCCGCCTTGTCCCGCCCGTCGTGGCGCCGTATCTGTGCGCCCATGCACGCACCGCTCCATCGTCCCCGTTCGCTCGCCGCGCTGCTCGCCGTGGCGGTGTCT
Organism: uncultured Pseudomonadota bacterium; assembly: GCA_963832525.1. GTDB lineage: Bacteria > Pseudomonadota > Alphaproteobacteria > Acetobacterales > Acetobacteraceae > JAJZVS01. Next base: position 517,369 of record CAWHUC010000004.1, on the reverse strand, counting down.
CTGACCTTCGCCCCGGCGCTGGCCCCGCCGGCTGCTGCCGCGCCCCGTCATCCGGCCGCCGCCGCGGCGCCGAAGGAGCTCGGCGCGTTCGGTGCCTGGATCGCCGCTACCCATGGGCTCGGGCACGACAAGCTCTGCTACGCCTTCACCCGCGCCAACGGGCAGGACGCGGCGACCGGCACCGGTCCGGTGCTCAGCATCACCGACCGGGCGACCGGCCGCGATCAGGTCGCGGTCAGCGGCGGCCCGCTGTATCCCAAGGGCGCAGGGGTGATGGTGGAGGTCGGGCAGACGGCGCTCGATTTCTACACCTCGGGCCATGACGCCTTCGCCCGCGACGGCCACGCGGCGGCGGCGGCGTTCGAGCGCGGCGCCTCCGCCGTGCTGCATCCGCCCGGCAAGGGCGCGCACCCGCTGACCTTCAGCCTGACCGGGTTCACCGCCGCGCATGCCGCGATCGCCAAGGCGTGCCCCGCGCGATGAGCCGCCCGGCGCCGCCCCGGACGGCTTGATGTCCACGGTCGCGGCGGCGCCGATCGAGGCCGTGCTGACGGCGACGGAGCGTGACCGCATCCTGGCGAAGTCCGCCCTGTTCGACCCGCCGCCGGCGCAGCTTGCCGACGGGCGGCGCGATCTGGTGGGCCTGTCGCGGGCGGAGCTGACGGCGGAACTCGCCGCGATCGGGGAGGCGCCGTTCCGCGCCCGCCAGGTCTGGCACTGGATCTACCACCAGGGCGTGACCGACTTCGCCGCCATGAGCACGATCGCCCGTCCCACCCAGGGCAAGCTCGCGGAGCGCTTCGTGATCGGCCGACCGCAGGCGGCAGTGGTGCAGACCAGCACCGACGAGACCCGCAAATGGCTGTTCCGCTTCCGCGACGGCCAGGAAGCGGAGACGGTCTATATCCCCGATCCGACGGAGGATCGCGGCGCGGTCTGCCTGTCGTCCCAGGTCGGTTGCACCCTGTCGTGCCGGTTCTGCCACACCGGCACGCAGCGGCTGACCCGCAACCTCGGCGCGGCCGAGATCGTCGGCCAGTTCATGGCGGCGCGCGATTCCTATGGCGAATGGCCGAGCCCGAAGGGGGAAACCCCACGGCTGCTCTCCACCATCGTGCTGATGGGGATGGGCGAGCCGCTGTACAACTACGCCAACATCGCCAAGGCGATGACGATCGTGATGGACAACGAGGGGATCGCGCTGTCGCGCCGGCGGATCACGCTTTCCACCTCGGGCGTGGTGCCGATGATGGACCGGGCGGGGGCGGAGCTGGGGGTGAACCTGGCGGTATCCTTGCATGCCGTGCGCGACGCGTTGCGCGACGAACTGGTGCCGCTGAATCGCAAATATCCGATCGCCGAGCTGATCGCCGCCTGCCGGCGCTATCCGGGCGCGTCCAACGCACGGCGGATCACGTTCGAATACGTGATGCTGCGGGGGGTGAACGACAGCCTGGCCGACGCGCGGGAGCTGGTGCGGCTGATCGCGGGGATTCCGGCGAAGGTGAACCTGATCCCGTTCAATCCCTGGCCGGGGTCGGCGTATGAGACCTCCAGCGCCTCGGCGATCGCGCGGTTTGCGGGGATCGTGATGGATGCGGGGTTTTCCTCGCCGGTGCGGACGCCGCGGGGGCGGGATATCCTGGCGGCGTGCGGGCAGTTGCGGACCGAGGGCGGGGGGCGGGTCGTCGCCTGAGAGTTTGTGAATGAATGCTCGTTTTCTGCCGAAACGGCCCGGAAACCCGAGCATTTTCAACGAGCATTCATTCACAAGTTCGATTTCTTTTTCACGCTCTAAGTTTTGGCCTCCGTCCGGGGGCGGGGGCCGGTGCGCAGCGTCGCGGGAACGGCCGCGGATCGTGGGAGCACGCAGGTGCCGCAGAAAACCATCGGGCTGATCGGGGGCATGAGCTGGGAAAGCTCGGCCGAATACTACCGGATCATCAACGAGCGGGTGCGCGACCGTCTCGGCGGCCTGCACTCCGCGCGTTGCCTGATGTGGTCGTTCGACTTTGCCGATGTGGAATCCCTGCAGCATGCCGGCCGCTGGGACGACGCGACCGCCCTGATGATCGATGCCGCGCGTCGGCTCGAACGCGGCGGCGCCGATTTCGTCGTGATCTGCACCAACACGATGCACCGGATGGCCGATGCCGTGCAGGCGGCGATTTCGTTGCCGCTGCTGCACATCGCCGATCCCACTGCCGCGCGCATCCGCGCGGCCGGGTTGCGGCGCGTCGGCCTGCTGGGCACCGCCTTCACCATGGAGCAGGATTTCTACAAGGGACGATTGGCGGATCGGCATGGGCTGGACGTGCTGGTGCCCGGCGACGCGGACCGCACCGAAGTCCATCGCGTGATCTACGACGAACTGGTGCAGGGACGCATCGAGCCGACCGCGCGGCAGGCGTATCGCGCGGTCATCGCGCGCCTGGTGGACCGCGGTGCCGAGGCGATCATCCTGGGTTGCACCGAAATCATGCTGCTCGTTCGCCCCGAGGACAGCGCCGTGCCGCTGTTCGACACCACGGCCATCCATGCCGAAGCGGCTGTGGAGTGGGCGCTCTCCGGTCGTTAGGGGACGCCCGCAATCAACCGGGTCGTGCGAAGACGGCCGCGCGCTTGTCGGCTGCCCGTCGGAGCGCGTCATCCTGACGCGTTTGGTTCGGCGTGTTGCCGCCGCGAACTCCAGGACGGCATCGCCAAATCAACATCGGGGCGTTGGTGGCGGGGAAGAAGAAGGTGGAACGCAAAAAACGCAAATGACCGCAAATAACGCAAATGGACGCAGATGAACGCAAATAGGTCCTGGGCTGTTGTGGACTGTCTGGACCGTCCCCCACTTGTGAGACTCTGAAATTAGATACACCTGTTCTCCTTCTTGAATACTGTATCTGATTTCCTGTCTCACAAGTGGGGGACAGTCCAACAGCCCAGGACCTATTTGCGTTCATCTGCGTCCATTTGCGTTATTTGCGGTAAAAACCTTCTTCGTCACGCCGCCCCACGGTCCACGGTGCCCGGCCGCAAAGTCGTCGGTGCCGGCCCTGGCCTCCGACTTTTCGCCCGAGCACGCTTCGCCGGCATGACCGGTTCGCGCGCGCCCTGCCATGCGCATCGCGGTATGTCCCGGACGCCGCCTCAGGCCGCGCGTATGCCTGCTGCTGCCGCCCCCGCCTCGTGCCGCAGCAGCCACGACTTGCGGGGCAGGCCGCCGCCGTAGCCCGTCAGGCTCGCATCCGCGCCGATCACCCGATGGCAGGGCACCACGATCGCGACCGGATTGGCGCCGTTGGCCAGCCCGACCGCGCGGCTTGCCGTCGGCATCCCGATCGTCGCCGCGAGCCGCCCATACGTCGTGGTGGTGCCGGCGGGAATGTTCCGCAATGCCGCCCAGACACGCCGCTGGAACGCCGAGCCGCAGGTCCGGACCGGGATGGCATCGAGCGCGGCGATATCGCCCTCGAAATATGCCTCCAGTCCGCGACGGACACCGTCGGCGACCCGGCCGTCGGTCAGCGCGTACGTCCCGTACTGCCGCCGCAGCAGACGGTGCATCCGCTCCTCGTAATCCTGGAAATCGAGCGCGTGCAGCGTCGCGCCGTCAGAGACCAGCAGAATCGTGCCGATCGGCGAGGCCATGCGGTCGAGCAACAGTCTCATGTGGCGTCTCCTTCAATCGTCCGCGCGCGCCGCCCCCGCCCGCCGCGTCGGACGCCCAGAGATGCAGCGCCGCATAGGCGCGCCACGGCCGCCAGGCGGCGGCATGGGCGGCCAATCCCCCCGGCGTCGGCCGCCCGGCCGGCGTCGCCATCGCCCGCAGCAGCCCGATATCGCCCGCGGGAAAGGCGTCCGGCTCGCGCAGTGCGCGCATGGCGATGTACTGCGCCGTCCAGGCGCCGATGCCGGGCAGTGCGCACAGAAGCGCGACCGCTTCATCGAGGCCTCGCCCGGGCTGGAACAGCCTCGGGTCGGCCGCGGCAGCCTGCGCCAGCGCGACGATCGCCGCCGCCCGCCGCCCCGGCATACCGATCGTGGCACCGATGTCGCCCGCCTCCGCCAGCCGTTCGGGCGACGGGAACACATGGGTCAATCCGGCCAGCGCCGGATCGTCCGTCGGCGGCAGCGCCACCCCGTAGGCGGCGACCAGCTTCCCGGCCAGGGCGGTCGCCGCGCCGACGGTGATCTGCTGGCCGAGGATGCCGCGCACCGCGAGCTCGAACCCGTCCCACGCCCCGGGCACCCGCAGGCCGGGCTGCGCCGCAACGAGCCGCGCCATGGTCGGATCGGCGGCGAGATGCGCGCCGATCACGGAAGGATCGGCCCCAAGGTCGAACAGGTTGCGCAGCCGCGCCACGATGGCCGGCAGTGCCGTGACGGCCGGGAACCGGATGGTGGCCGCGAGGCCCGGCCGCCCCGCCGCCGGACGGACGGTGACCGTGCCGACCGCGCCGCCGAGTGCGATGCTGCGCGTGTAGCTGTCGGGGCGGACGGACTCCACGCCGCGGATCGCGCGGGCAGCGAGGAAGCCGATCAGCGCGTCCCAGTCGTACGGTGGCTTGAACGCCAGGATCAGGCCGATCGCCGAGGCGTACGTCTCCGTCACGCCGGCGCGCCGCAGGCGCCCCGGGGCCCGCCCGTACAAGGTCCGGAACGTGTCGTTGAACCGGCGCGTGCTGCCGAAGCCGGCGGCCAGCGCGACCTCGGTCATCGGCAGGGTCGTGTCGGTAATCAGTTGCTTGGCGAACAGCACGCGCCGGGTCTGGGCGATCGCCTGTGGCGTCGCGCCGAGATGGCGACGGAACAGCCGTCGCAACTGCCGCTCGCCGATGCCGAGCCGGGCGGCGAGCGCGTCCACCGACCCCTCGGCCAGCGCGCCGGCGGCGATCAGCGCCATCGCGCGGGAGACCGTCGCGGCGGTGCCATGCCAGGCGGCGAGGTCGGGCGAGGTTTCCGGCCGGCAGCGCAGGCAGGGCCGGAAGCCTGCCGCCTGCGCCGCCGCCGCGCTCGGCAGGAAGACGACGTTGGCGAGCTTCGGCGTCCGCGCCGGGCAGATCGGCCGGCAGTAGATGCCGGTGGTGCGGACGCCGATGAAGAACTGCCCGTCGAAACGGCCATCGCGCGTCAGCAGGGCTCGGTAGCAGGCGTCGCGATCCAGATGCATGCCGCGCATCATGCCCCGTCGGGCTGATCGCTGCTCGCCATTTCCGGACCTGATTGGGCGTCACCCTGAAAGACGTCTTCGTGGCGGCCGTGCCGAACCCGGGACACGGCGAGCCGGGTGGGTCTCACGCGCCGAACGGGTGATCGGCCCGGCGATCGAGATGCGCCGGGTCGTCCGGTCATGGCTGCGGCGGGCTCCCCCGATCAGCGCAATTCGGGAATCACCCACAGCGGCGCCTCGCCGCGCGCCACCCGCTGCACGTTGTCGAACGCGTTGCGGAACCGGCTGTACTGGTTGTCCCAGGTCGGCCCCGCGTAGTGCGGCGTCAGGATCACGTTGTCCAACCGGAACAACGGATTGTCCGCCGCCGGCGGCTCCTGGTCGAACACATCGAGCCCGGCGCCGGCGATCGTCCCGTCCGTCAGCGCCGCGTGCAGCGCCGTCTCGTCGATCACCGGCCCGCGGCTGGTATTGATCAGATACGCGGTCTTCTGCATCAGCTTCAGCTCCGCCGCGCCGATCATGTGCTTCGTGCGCGGGGTCAGCGGCACGTGCAGGGTCACGATGTCGGACGTGCGCAGCAGCTCACCCAGCAGCCGGAAGCGCACGCCGAGCGCGTCCGCCTGGTCCTCGGTCAGCCGCGCGATGTCGTAATATTGCACCGCCATGCCGAACGCCCGCGCGAGCCGTGCGGTCTTCTTGCCGATCGTTCCCAGCCCGACGATCCCGAGCGTCCGCCCGTGCAATTCATACAGCCGCACATTGGCGACGTCGTTGCCGCGCCAGCGCCCCGCGACCACGTTGCCGTGCAGCCAGGTCAGGCGCCGGCACACCGCGAGCATCAGCAGCATCGCATGCTCCGACACCGCGACCGAATTGGCGCCGCCGTTGTTGCACACCGGTACCCGCGCGTGGCGTGCCGCCTCGATATCCACGCGGTCGTAGCCGGCGGACAGAAGCTGCACCAGTTTCAGCTTCGGGCTGGCGCGGTAGAAGGCCGCGTCCATCGACGCCTCGCCCAGGCCCACCAGGTACTCGGTCTCCGCCAGCGCGGCGTGGAACTCCGGGCTGCCGGCCGGTGCCACGACGATGTCGAAGCCGGCGGGGGCAAGCTCGCGCATCACATCGAGCGCGCTCAGCGGGTTGGCGGTCACCAGGATGCGCGGGGCCATCTCGTCTCCTCCGGGTTCGTGATTGGGAGGAGCATAGCCGCCGTCGCCGCCGCCGCCCAGAGCGCGGGCCGATCGTCACGACGGCACCGCCGCATGGCACGCCGGTCCGTTGCGTCACCGGTTCGGTAGCGCCACGGGCGCCGCCACCTGCGCAAGGCAGATGCGCCCGCTACCCCCCGAGCCCGGCCACGAATCCCGCCAGCCCGACCAGCCGCGGCGTCGCCACCCGCGCCGCCGCCAGCACCGCCGCGACCGCGTCCACCGTTGCGCCCAGATCGTCGTTCACCACCACGTGGTCGAACTCCGTGCAATGCGCCATCTCGGTCAGCGCCAGCGCCATCCGCCGCGCCATCTCGCCGGTCGCGTCACCGCCGCGGCCTTCCAGCCGGGCGTGCAGCGCATCGAGCGACGGCGGCAGCAGGTACACCCCCACGACATCTCCCGGCAGCGCGGCGCGCAGGCTGCGGAACCCCTGCCAGTCGATGTCGAAGATCATGTCCTGTCCGGCGGCCAGCGCCGCCTCCACCGGCGCGCGCGGGGTGCCGTAGCAGTCCCGCCCCAGCACGCGCGCCCATTCCAGCATCCCATCCGCCGCCACCAGCGCTTCGAACGCCGCCAGATCGCGGAAATGGTAGTCCACCCCGTCCCGCTCGCCCGGCCGCGGTGCGCGGGTGGTGACGCTGACCGACACCCCGAGCCCCGGTTCGCGCGCCCGCAGCCTGCGCGCCACCGTGCTCTTGCCGGTCCCCGACGGGGCGGCGAGCACCAGGCAGACCCCGCGCCGCGCGATCGTGGTCATGCCGCCGGCCCCGCGTGCCCCGGATCACTCAATGTTCTGCACCTGCTCGCGCAACTGCTCGATCGTCGCCTTCAGCTTCAACCCGGTGGCGGTCAGCGCGGCGGAGGCCGATTTGCTGCACAGCGTGTTGGCCTCCCGGTTGAACTCCTGCACCAGAAAATCGAAACGCCGGCCGACCGCGCCGGCTTCTTCCAGCAGTACCCGCGCTGCGACGATGTGGCTGGACAACCGGTCGAGCTCCTCGCGCACGTCGGAGCGGGCGGCGAGCAGCGCCACTTCCTGGGCGATGCGTTCCTCCGGCAGGGCGGGGGTTTCGCCCAGCAGCGCGGCGATGGAGTCCAGCATGCGTGCGCGCTGCTGCGCCGGCTGTTCCGCCGCCTCCTCCGTCGCCGCCGCGTGCAGGGCGGTGATCTCGTCGAGCAGGCCGGACAGGGTGGCGGCAAGTCGTGCCCCCTCGGCGGTGCGGGCGGCGATCAGACCGGACAGCGCCTCGGCGAAACCGGCGCGCAGCTTGAGGACGGCGGCAGCGGACGGGCCGGTGGTTTCGGTCGCGGCGGGGCGCAGCACGCCGGGCAGGGCGAGCAGCGCCTCGGCCCGCGGTGGCGGGCAGCCGGGGATGCGTGTGGCGAGGTCCAGCGCCAGATCGAGCACCTGCGCGAGCGCCGCCGGATCGGGCGCCAGCACCGGCTCGATTTCCCGCTTCGCGGTCAGGGTGGCGGCGACGTTGCCGCGGCGCAGCGCCTGGGACGCTGCCTCCCGCAGTCCGGGTTCCAGCGCGTCCCAGCCGGGCGGCAGCCGCAATCGCAGATCGAGGCCGCGGCCGTTCACCGAGCGCAATTCCCAGGCCCAGATCAGGCCGTCGGCGCGGCCCTCGGTACGGGCGAAGCCGGTCATGGAGGCAAGGCTGGCCATGGATACTCCGAATATGCGAACGAATCGCCGTGCTTCCCGGTCTGCCGGCGGGAAAGACGGCACCGAAGCCTCCTTAGAGGGTCTCGCGCCGGTGGGAAACGCCTGCCGTGCGGTCGGCGCCTACATCCGCTCCGGCCGCCCGGCGAACAGCATCGGGCCGGTCGGCGAGCCGCCGGCGGGCTCCGGGCTGACCGTGATCTCCGTTCCCGGGCGCAGCGGCATGCGCAGCCGGCGGCCTTCGGGCGGCCGGCGCAGGGGCACAGATGCCACGGGGGATCGAGGGATGTGCCGGGCGGGCGGGCCGCCCGCCGATCACGGCCCGCGTCGTCGCCGCGGAGCGCCGCGCCGCTTCGGGTCGTAGCCGCCGCCGCCCGGTCCCAGCGGCTCCGGCGCCCAGTCCTTGCCGCCGCGTCCGCCGCCCGAGCGTCCGCCCCCCGGGCGCTGCGTGACCGAGGCGGCCGGCGGCGGCTCGATCCCGAGTTCCAGCGCCTCCAGCCGGCGGATCTCGTCGCGCAGCCGGGCCGCCTGTTCGAATTCGAGGTCGGCCGCCGCGGCGCGCATCCGCTTTTCCAGCTCGGCGATCGCGGACTTCAGGTCCTTGCCGACGAACTCCGCGGTGCCCGCGTCGGCGATCGGCGCGACCGTCACGTAGTCCTGCTCGAACACCGAGGCGAGCACGTTGCCGATCTGCTTGCGGATCGACAGCGGGGTGATGCCGTTCGCTTCGTTCCAGGCGGTCTGGCGGGTGCGGCGGCGGTCGGTCTCCTCGATCGCCTGGCGCAGGCTGCGGGTCATCACGTCGGCATACAGGATCACCCGCCCGTCGACGTTGCGCGCGGCGCGGCCGATGGTCTGGATCAGGCTGGTGGCCGAGCGCAGGAAGCCTTCCTTGTCGGCGTCCAGGATCGCCACCAGCATGCATTCGGGGATATCGAGCCCCTCGCGCAGCAGGTTGATGCCGACCAGCACGTCGATCACGCCGAGGCGGAGGTCGCGAATGATGTCGATCCGTTCCAACGTATCGATGTCGGAATGGAGGTAGCGGACCTTGATCCCGTGTTCGGTGAGGTAGTCGGTGAGGTCCTCGGCCATGCGCTTGGTCAAGGTCGTGACCAGCACGCGGCCACCGCGCGCGGCGACGGCGCGGCATTCGCCGAGCAGATCGTCCACCTGGTGTTCCACCGGGCGGATTTCCGTCACCGGGTCCACGAGGCCGGTGGGGCGGATCACCTGTTCGGCGAACACGCCGGCCGTGCGTTCCATTTCCCACGGGCCTGGGGTGGCGGAGACGAACAGGGTCGGCGGGCGGTAGGTCTCCCACTCCTCGAACTTGAGCGGGCGGTTGTCGATGCAGGAGGGCAGGCGGAAGCCGAAATCGGCGAGCACGGATTTGCGGTTGAAGTCGCCGCGGTACATGCCGCCGATCTGCGGCACGGTGACGTGGCTTTCATCGACGATCAGCAGCGCGTCTTCCGGCAGGTATTCGAACAAGGTGGGCGGCGGCTCGCCGGGATTGCGGCCGGTGAGGTAGCGCGAGTAGTTCTCGATCCCCTTGCAGGAGCCGGTGGTCTCCATCATTTCGATGTCGAAGGTGCAGCGCTGCTGCAGGCGTTCGGCTTCCAGCAGCTTGCCCTCGGCGTTCAGTTCTTCCAGCCGGCCTTTCAGTTCGCGTTTGATATCGACCACCGCCTGCGCCAGGGTCGGGCGCGGGGTGATGTAGTGGCTGTTGGCGTAGATGGTGATCGCCGGCAGGGCGGCGGTCTTTTCGCCGGTCAGCGGGTCGAATTCGTGGATCGATTCGATCTCGTCGCCGAACAGGGTGACGCGCCAGGCACGGTCTTCGTAGTGGCTGGGGAAGATGTCGACGATCTCGCCGCGCAGGCGGAAGGTGCCGCGCTGGAAGGCGGCGTCGTTGCGGCGGTATTGCAGCTCGGCGAGCGCCTTCGCCAGCTTGTCGCGGTCGATCCGCCCACCCTGTTCCAGCTTCACCACCATCCGCGCGTAGGATTCGACCGAGCCGATGCCGTAGATGCAGGACACCGAGGCGACGATCACCACGTCATTGCGTTCCAGCAGCGCCTGGGTGGCGGCGTGGCGCATGCGGTCGATCTGTTCGTTGATCTGGGCGTCTTTTTCTATGTAGGTGTCGGTGCGGGGGACGTAGGCTTCCGGCTGGTAGTAGTCGTAGTAGGAGACGAAATATTCCACCGCGTTGTCGGGGAAGAAGCCCTTCATCTCGGCATAGAGCTGGGCGGCGAGGGTCTTGTTGGGGGCGAGGATGAGGGTCGGTTTCTGCACCGCCTCGATCACCTTGGCCATGGTGAAGGTCTTGCCGGAGCCGGTGACGCCGAGCAGGACTTGGTCGCGCTCGCCGGCTTCGACGCCGTGGGTGAGGGTGGCGATGGCGGTGGGCTGGTCGCCGGCGGGTTCGTAGTCGGAGACCACGCGCAGGCGGGTGGTGCGCGGGCGCGGGGCTTGCTTGGCGGGGATGAAGAGGACCGGCGCCTGGGGGCGGAGCGTGGTGGCGGACATGGGGGGAAGATGGGGCCGCGGGGGCGGGCTGGCCAGGGGGGCGCGCGGTCAGGGGGGCGGTAGGCGTCATCCCCCCGGACGCCACCCTCCGCCGGGTTTGATGGCGGTCGGCGATTTTGTGCCGCCGGACTACGTCGAACCGGGCTGCATTTGCCGGGCGGTCTTCAGGCTTCGGGGGCAGGGTGAGCAATGACCTGCGCGACGGCGCGCACTTCGGTGGGGGGAAGATGTGCTGCTGCTCTGCGATCTCGTCTTCCTCGGTGATCTCTGTGTTGAATCCGTGGCTGCGGCGCGACGGGATGATCGGGTGGGGAGACCCGGAGCGGCGGGGCCGGGGTTGCCTGATCCGGCGGGTCTGGTGCCACTGGGTTGTTGGGATTCAACACAGAGATCACAGAGGAAGACGAGATCGCAGAGACGAAGAGCCGGTTGCATACCAAGGGACCGGGCCGGCCGCCCCTATGCCGGGGGCGGTGATCGCGGCTTTGCTGCAAGAGCAACCGCTCGCGCATCCGGCTCCGGGAGACGGCCGCTGCCGCGTTCGTGCAGATGGACGGCGTCGTGCCCTTCGGCGCGCAGGGACGCGGCCAGCGATAGCGGCACGTTCATGTCCGGCAGCAGACGCATGCGGCGGGAGGCTCAGACGGCCAGCACGTCCTCGCGGGCGAGCCAGGCGGCGTAGGCGACGACCTGGCGCAGGTCTTCTGGTTGCAGGTCGGGGTATTCCCGCAAAATCTCCGCCTCGGGGCAACCGTCTGCGAGTAGCGCCAGTATCATGCCGACGGTGATCCGCAGTCCGCGAATGACGGCACGGCCACCCATCTTGCCGGGTTCGAACGTGATGCGTTCGAACTTGGTGGCGGGGTAATTGGGGGGGCGGGGGGGGTAGGGGGCATCGGGGAGGCTTTCCAGCGGCGTGGCGTGGGCGGGCACGGGCCGGCTGTCGGATGGCGGCGGCACTTGCACGCCGATGGCGTAGGGTGGTCATGGCGATGGCGGAGGTCAAGGCCGGGGAGTGGGTTGGTTTGAATGTCGGCTACCGACCCGGAGCGGACATCCATTGCCTGAAGTTGCCCCTGGGCCAGAACCGGTTGCTCCAGAGCTACGATACAGTGCGGTGCCCCGTCAGATCTCGATCTGTGGCGATGCATCCTATATTTGCCCTCGGGAGGCTTACGACGTGATATCCACCGAGGTACAGAACCCTATATACGATAACCGCCCGTTATCATATATATATGGCGGCCCCTGGTCTCCGCTCCAATCATCGGTGCTAATCTGTCAGTATGAGTAAACCGGACGACATGCCGAGTTGCGATCTCGCTGGGCGAATCAGAGGCGCAGTGTCATGGGTGGACACCCTTTTGACCGTCCTTGGCTGGTTCGGCTGGAAGTCTCTTTTGGTTAGTGTGGCGGTCGCTCTTGCCGGATGGGCGTACGGCTATGTCCGAGACGAGCCGGTTGTCACCCTCACCATGAGTGCCATCTACCTGTTTATTGGGATCGCGTATGCCACCAAGTTGCCGGCGATCGCCAACCTAATGTCATCACGGCCAAATGTCGCGGCGTGGCGCTATGTTGAGAACCTGACACTCGGCGAGGCGGCTTGTCTCTTTGCCGACGTAAGCCCAGCGCCAGCGATGGCGTCAGGCCTCTTCCCGACATCGGACTCCCTGGCGTTCTATAGGACGCTTGCCGAAGCCGTACACCGCGGCGATCTTGAGAGAGGACAAATAGGACCTTCCGGTCCTAATCCCACACAACCCCCTGACCATATTAATCTTGGCACGCCTGTAACAAGACGCTCCCTTCATGATTTTGCGTTGAAGCGTGGCCTTAATCCACGGTTTCTTCGCTAGGAATTTCAATCGGTGGATTACCCATTTACCCCCGAACAGATTTGCTTTTTTAGATTGGCCACGACAAGTTGGCGGCGTCGCGCCATCGCCAGAAGGCATGGCCTCCAGTTTAGCGAAGAGTTTATCACTGAGACAATTCTGATGGATCTCGCCGAACATTTCCCCGGCGATGTCCTGATCGTTCCATTCAACAAGGCACAAGAAGGAAAAAACGGAGCTGATTGGGCTTGGGTGTTTGAAGACGCAAGCCGTTCATGGAATATCCCAATGCTCGTTCAAGCAAAAGCCCTAGATCTCAGAGAAAGACATTACTCCGGCATCAAACGGTACGTAGGTCGGACCAAGACATCCGGGCGCCAAATCGATCTACTAATCAATACCGCAAATGGGTTTGGCTGGCCTTCCATCTATGCTTTCTATAACCATCTGAGTGATCGTGCTCGGATTCCTAACAATTGCGGATCATTCGATTCAGCTACGATGCCTGAATGCTGGGGTATCTCGGTAGCAGACTCTTATAGGGTTCGCGCTGCACTGAACAATCAAAGCTTCGACAGACACCGCGGCCACTCGCTGCCGCTCCACTGCTTGCTGTGTTCGTACGGCCGCGGAAACCGCAGCCCGTGGGGTTCTCCTGGCCTTGCGCTAAGAACACTCCACCGTCTACGCGCTGGCGCCGAAGAAGCTCCGGCTCTACCTGAAGAAGCTCCGGCTCTACCTACCGAACCATTCCGTGAGCTGCCAAACCTATTTCACCGGGCGCGCGAGATCGCCCTTATTCAGGATCCAAGGTCGAGGGAACTCTTACGACGTTCGCTCGCAAACGAGTATCCGAGCTTGGCTGGCATTATGCTCCTACGTGACGCTGCGGCACGCTCCTAAGCAGGACATGCTCTGCCGTCAGTGCAAGGTCGGAAAAGGATCGCTTCGGCAAGCCGCATCGAACCCGCCCGCGGCCCAGCCGCCCGGCGGCCCGCCGCGCGCGGCACCTCCGCCCCGCGCACCGCCATGGCCACCCCCGCAACGGAACCAACGATGCCCCCAAGACCGCGCCTCCCCCGCCCCCTGCCAATCGCCATCGCGCTCCTCGCCGCGACCCTCCTCCCCGCCCGCCCCGCAATCGCCTGCGACCCGGCCGCGGCGCAGATGATCGGCATCGTCACGATGTACGAGGGCACGATCGGCCCCTACCCTATCCGCCTCGGCCTGCAATTCGAACCTGGCGGCACGGTCGCCGGCCGCTACGCCTATCCCGCCTCGCCCACCACCCTCCGCCTCGCCGGCCGCCTGGCCGGAGGCCACACGCTCACCCTCACCGAATTCGGCGCCCACGGCAGCCCTGCCGCGACCTTCGCCACCACCATCCCCGGCGCGAAGAAGGCCGACTGCGACGTGATCCGCGGCACCTGGACCCAGGCCGCCACCGGCCACGCGCTCCCGGTCCGGCTGCGCATGTCGGACACCAGCATGCGCCCCCTGACCTACTACCTCAGCCCCGCCACCCTGCGGATCGAGCGGGCGGCGGTCGCCTTCCGCGCCGCTGCCCTCGCCGGAAGGCGAGCCCTGGTGGCTGCCGCCCTCCACTATCCGGTGTTCGTCTCGATCGGCGGGCAGCGGATGCACCTGCCCAATGCCGCCGTGTTGCGCGCCCGGTACGACGCGATCTTCACCCCGGCCTATCTCGCCCGCATCCGCGCCGACATCCCGCACCTGATGTTCGTGAACGAGCAGGGCCTCATGCTTGGCGGTGGAGCGGTCTGGTTCAACCGTGATGGAGCGGTGATCTCGCTCAATAGCTAAGTGGGCGGAGCATAAGGAGGCAGAAGCCGCGGCCGCCCCCTGCTAGGTCGAGCGTCTCCGCTATATCTGGGCGCTTAGCTGTCCAGATGCGTGGGAGCCTTTCACCATTATTGATTTGGTGAGGGATCGGACATATGAGGGTATTCGGACGATCGGGACCGCGGGCAGGATATGGCTCCCGAAGCGGGGACTACTCGCTTGATTCTCCGCGGGCCCGCAGTGCCGCCGGGACCGCAATTGATGGACAGAAATCGATCTTCGGGAATATGCACGACGGTTCGGGAGGAGGACGGAGATGGCAATACGAAATTTCGCCTTCGCGATCATCGCGTCGAGTGTCTTTATCGCACCGTGTGTCTTTGCCAATAGGGCGCTGGCTGACGAGCAGGTACGACCTCTGGCCATAAGCGGGGACTGGGTTGCACTTTCACATTCGGAGTTGATGCTGGCCGCACCAGATATGTGTCTTGCCGTGCAGCGTGGAGAAAATATCAGCTTCGTGATCAGAGCAGACGAGAACGATGTTGAGATTCGCTTGCTCGACACTCACTGGTCACTCCCGGCGGGCGTAACGGGCAAAATCCACATCTCTGTTGACAAGAAGTCTTATGATCTCGACATTGGCGACAATACAAGCAACATGGTTATGGCGACCATCTCGAAGGAAACGCTACAGTCTCTTATCGGGGCAATGAACAACTCCGGGTCGATGACCGTAACGCCAGGGGATTCAGCGCCTCAGATCGTCTCCCTGAATGGAAGCAACAAGGTCACCACTGCCTTTCTGACCTGCGCGGGTATACGCGCGAAAGGAGAAGGCGCCGGCTCTGACCCCTTCAAGTAGAGGCGAGCGTTCGGCTCTCGAACGATACCTGCGGGCCGTAGGGTAGGGTCCAAACTCCGCTCACCGCTCACCCCGGCGGCAGGAAGCCCACCAGCCGTTCGGCCTCCGCCACGATCGGATCGGCGATCGCCGCGCGCGCGCGCCGCACCCGCGCGCAGCACGGCGTCGATCTCCGCGGGATCGGCGAGCAGCCGGTCGGTTTCGCGCGCGATCGGCGCCAGCTCGCTCGACCAGCAGGTCCGCCAGCGCGTCCTTGAAGGTGCCGAAGCCCTTGCCGCCGTGCTCGGCGCAGCACGGCCGCGGCGTCGGTGCCGGCCAGCGCCGCGTAGATGCCGACCAGGTTGCGCGCTTCGGGCCGGAGCGCCAGGCCCTCGGGCTCGGACGGCAGCGGGTCCGGGTCGGTCTTGGCGCGGCGGATTTTCAGCGCGATCGTGTCGGCGTCGTCGTTCAGGTTGATCCGGCTCTGGTCCGACGGGTCGGACTTCGACATCTTCTTGGTGCCGTCGCGCAGGCTCATCACCCGCGCCGCGGGGCCGAGGATCAGCGGCTCGATCGTCGGGAAGAACGCCGCGCCGTAGTCGTGGTTGAATTTCTGCGCGATGTCGTTGGCCAGTTCCAGGTGCTGGCGCTGGTCGTCGCCCACCGGCACGCGTGGTCGCGTGATAGGCCAGGATGTCGGCGGCCATCAGGTTCGGATAGACGTACAGGCCGGCCGACGCGTGCCTCCCGGTCCTTGCCGGCCTTGTCCTTGAACTGGGTCATCCGGTTCAGCCAGCCGAGCCGCGCCACGCAGTTGAAGATCCAGGCCAGCTGCGCGTGCGCGCGCACCGTGCGACTGCAGGAACAGGATGTGCTGCGCGGATCGATGCCGCAGGCCAGCAGCACCGCCGCCATCTCCCGCGTCTGCCGCGCCAGCGCCGCCGGCTCCTGCCAGACGGTGATCGCATGCAGATCGACCACGCACCAGATGCACTCGTGCGCCGTCCTGCAACGGCACCCAGTTGCGGATGGCGCCGAGGTAGTTGCCGAGCGTCGGAATGCCGGACGGCTGGATGCCGGAGAAGATGCGGTGCATGGAGCGCCGTTTCAGTGGTCGGAGGCGGCAGGCGTGATGGCCGATCCCCCGCCCGGGCGCAAGCGGCGGCGGGCGAGCAAGCGCAGCGCCTGGCGTGCGGAATAGGCGCCGAACAGCGGCAGCGCGCCGAAATACGCGACCGCCGCCCGCTGCGACCAGCCCGGCCAGCGCCGCCCAGCGCAGCACGCCGCCGCGTCGCCAACGCGCCGCCCAGCAGGTGCTGCATCCCCAGCAGCACCACCGCCATCGCCCCCGCCGCGGCCAGCATCCGCGGTGCCCGCCGGCGCAGCGCCGGGTCCAGCCGCAAATGCCCGCGCCGCGCCAGCACCACCGCCAGACCGCCCAGGTTGAACATCGCCGCCAGGCTGGTCGCCAACGCCGGCCCCATCTGCTGCAACGGTCGCATGAACGCGAGGTTGAGCGCCAGATTCAGCGCCACCGCCGCCACCCCGATCTTCACCGGCGTCGCCATGTCGCCGCGGGCGAAGAACCCCGGCGCCAGCACCTTCACGAGCACGAAAGCCGGCAGCCCCACCGCGTAGGCGGACAGCGCATGCGCCGAAAGAACCACGTCCGCACCGCTGAAATGCGCCGCGGCCGAACAGCACCCCCATGATCGCGCCCGAAGCCACCAGCAGCGCCAGCGCCGCCGGCAGGGTCAGGAACAGGGCATACTCGATCGCCCGGTTCTGCGTGTCCGACCGCCGCCGCATCCTGCCCGGTGCGCACCTGGCGCGACAGCAGCGGCAGCATCGCCGTGCCCACCGCCGAGCCGATCACGCCGAGCGGCAGTTGCTGGATCCGATCGGCGTAATACAGCACCGACACCGTCCCCGCCGGCAGCAGGCTGGCGATGATCACGTCGACCGCCAGGTTGAGCTGCGTCACCCCCGCTCCGACCAGCCCCGGCGCCATCCGCCGCAGCAGCCGGCGCATCTCCGGCGTCAAGCGCGGCCGGCGCAGCCGCAACCGCATCCCCGCACGCCGCACCGCCAGCAACAGCACGCCGAGTTGGGCCACGCCGGAGACCGTTACGCCGAACGCCAGCGCGTGCCCGGGCGTCGGCAGGAACGGCGCCAGCCACAGCAGCGCCGCGATCGTGACCACGTTGAACAGGATGTAGCTGGCCGAGGCGGCGGTGAACCGGTCGAGCCCGTTCAGCATGCCGGAGACCAGGGCGGCGAGGCAGATCAGCAGCAGATAGGGAAACGTGATCCGCGACAGGGTCACGGCCAGCGCGAACTTGGCCGGCACCGCGGCGAAGCCGGGCGCCAGGCCCAGCATCACCTGCGGCATGAAGACCTCGCCGGCGATGGTGAGCAGGCCGAGGATGAGCAGCATGCCGACGAAGGCCTGCTCGGCGAAATCGCGCGCCGCGGCGGGACCGTCCGCGGCCAGGGCGCCGGAGAAGCTGGGGACGAAGGCGGCGTTGAATGCGCCCTCGCCGAACAGGCGGCGGAACAGGTTGGGCAGGCGGAGGGCGACGAAGAACGCATCCGCGATCGGGCCGGCGCCGAGGCGCGCGGCGATCAGCATGTCGCGCGCGAAGCCGAGGATGCGGCTCGCCAGGGTCCACAATCCGACAGTCAAGATGCCGCGTAGCATGGACGGCACGGAAGGGACGCGGGGGGAGCTTTGTCAACCGCGGTGGGGGGGGCGGGCACGGCGATGCGGTCGGGTTAACGGCGATTTTGGCTTGACCGGCGGGGTGTGATTCCGTGCGGCTCTGATTCGCTGGAGCCGCCCATGACCCCGATTGCCGAACCGGAGTTCGCACCCGCCCGCCTGGCGGTGTTGTTGCAGCACTTCGCCGAGATCGACGACGATCGCGAGAGCTGGCGGGTGGCCTATCCGCTCAAGGAGGTGCTGTTGCTGGTCACCTGCGCCACGATCGCCAACTGCGACGACTTCGAGGCGATCGTCGCCTGGGGCGAGCACCACCTGGATTTCCTGCGCCGGTTCAGTGACTTCCATCATGGCGTGCCATGTGCCCGCTGGCTGCGCGATCTGATGAACCGGATCGACCCGGTCCTGTTCGCCCGCTGTTTCGAAGCCTTCGTCGCTTCGATGTGGCCCCAGCGGCACGACTTCATCGCCATCGACGGCAAGACCGCCCGGCGCACCCATGACAAGCGCAAGGATCTGAAGGCCCTGCATACCCTCAGCGCCTACGCCACCAGCGCCCGCCTCACCCTGACCCAACTCTCCGTGCCCGAGAAGACCAACGAGATCACCGCCATCCCCGACCTGCTCGACACTCTGGCCGGGGCCGGCCAGCTCGACGGCGCCGTCGTCACCATCGACGCCATGGGCTGTCAGGTCGCCATCGCCCAGAAGATCATCGACCATGGCGCCGACTATGTGCTCAGCCTCAAAGGCAACCAGCCGACCCTCGAAGCCGACGTGCTCGACTACTTCCGCACCGCACCGGCCGGCGAGATCGTCTCTACCACCACGATCGAAAAGGACCACGGCCGGATCGAGACCCGCCACTACAGGGCCTCCGCAAACGTCGACTGGATCGCCTCCGACCGCAGATACCCCGGAGAGCCCCGCTTCCCGGGGATCAAGACCCTGGTCCAGGTTCACAGAACCACAGAACAAGCCGGCCAGATCAGCTGCGAAACCAGCGTCTACCTCGCTTCGCCGCCCCTCGACATCGACCGCATCGCCACCGCCATCCGCGGCCACTGGGGCGTCGAGGCCATGCACTGGATCCTCGACGTCCAGTTCAAGGACGACCTCTCCCGCTACCGACAGGGCTACGGAGCCAAAAATATGGCCGTCGTCCGACGCTTCGCCCTCGACCTCGTCCGCGCCCGCAAGACCAAGGGTAGCGTCAAAACACGACGCCTGATCGCCACCTGGAGCCCCGATTTCCTCCTCCACATCCTCAATGCTTAATCACCGTTAACCCGGACTCTTTGCCGTGGGGGGGCGGGTGGAATGGAGGCAGGTCTTACCGACCGGCCGTCGTGCCCACGAGCGCCGCGCACGCCAGTGCCGCGGCCTGCTGGCAGGGCTCGATCACCGGCACGCCCGCGGCGGCTTCCACGGCGGCGCGGTGATGCGCCATGCCGGTGCAGCCGAGGATCACGGTTTCCGCGCCGGCGTCGGCACAGGCCCGGGCGGCGGCGATCAGCGCGGCGCGCGCGGCCTCGGGGTCGAGCAGGGTGTCCATGCTGACATCCAACGCATGCTCGGCGGCGAGGCGCGCCTCCAGCCCCATGGCGCGCAGGGCGGCGCGGTGGCGCGCCTTGGACGCCGCGACGATCGCGACCACCCCGAAGCGCTCGGCGCGCGCGACGGCCGCGGCGACGGCGGCGCGGAAGACGCCGAACACGGGGCGGGCGGTGGCCGCGCGAGCGGCCTCGATCCCGGGGTCGGAGGCGCAGGCGATCACATAGGCATCGGCCGGATCGGCGGCGATGCGGCGCAGGATCGGGCCGACGGCGGCGTGCCAGTCGGCCCAGGTGTAGATCGCCGTCGGGCCGTCGGGCAGGGAGACCACGTCGAACCGCACGCCGTCCGCGCCGGCGAGCGGGGCGATCGCCGCCGCGATCCCGGCGCCGCAGGCGGCCGAACTGTTGGGGTTGATGACCAGGACGCGCGCCATGCGGCCGGTCAGGCGGGACGGGCGCGGGCGATGCGTTCCACGGCGCGCAGCCACTCCTCCGGTTCGCGCTCCTGCGGCTCGACCAGCAGGTGCTGGATGCCGGCCGCGGCGTAGGTGGCGAAGGCGGCGTGCATGGCGGGTTCGTCGGCGCCGTCCCAGCGGACGCGCAACGACAGGGTGAAGCCCGGGTCGGGGCGGAGCACGCGCAGCCGGGCGGCGAGCGGGCCGGCCTGCTCGGGCGCGATCCGGCTGCCGTGCCAGCCGTCGTGGCGGGCGGCACGGGCGAGGGCCGCGTCCGAGCTGCCGCCGATCCAGACCGGGATGGGCGCGCAGGGCAGCGGGAGCATGCGCATCTCGGCCACCGCGGCCTCGATATGGCGCGTCGGGAAGGTGACCGGGTCCTGGGTCCAGACCGCGCGCATCAAGGCCAGGCCTTCGTCCATACGCTTGCCGCGCTCGTGGAATTTGGCCCCCAGGGCGGCGAATTCCGCTTCCATCCAGCCGACGCCGGCGCCGAGGATCAGGCGGCCCTCGGATAGATTCTGCAACGTCGCGAGTTCCTTCGCCAGCGGCAGCGGGTGGCGCATCGGCAGCACCAGGACCGAGGTGCCGAGGCGGATCCGGCTGGTGGCGGCGGCGGCCCAGGCGAGGGTCAGGACCGGCTCGTAGAACACGGGCGACGGCGGGTAGGGGGCGCCAGCGGGGACGATGATGTGCTCGCTCACCCAGACGTCGTCGAAGGCGAGGGATTCCGCCTGCTCGGCGGCGCGGCGGATGAGGGTCGGGGTGGCCTTGCGGCCGATGTGGGGGAGGTGGACGCCGAAGTGCATGGTGGGGGTGCTCGGCTGGGGGAGTTGGGAGTGGGGAGGATGGACCGGAGAAGGTGGGGCGTCGAGCGGGGGGCGGCGGGATCACCCGACGGCGATCAACCGAACGGCCTCGGCCGGCGTAACGATGCGGACGCCCTGATGGTTGCCGAGCGCAAGCAGATGGCGGTCGCCGGAGACCAGAAACGCGGCTTCGGCCGCGACGGCCGCCGCGATCACGTGATCATCGTCGGCATCGCGGGGCACCACGCGCGGGACGGAGAGCGGCGACACGCCGATGGCCAGGGCGCCATAGAGCAATAGGGTCTCCTCCACCGAAGAGCGCCGCTGTTCGAGCCGCGAAGCCAGATGTCCGCGGGTCAGCACCCTGCGCAGCTCCGTCAGCAGCGCCGGGGAGGTGCACAGCACGAGATCGCCATCCACCGCCGCCTGCACCAGCTTGAAGGGCGTGCCACCCCAGACCAGGGCCGAGACGACCGCGTTCGTGTCAAGAACGATCCGCAATGCCGCCCTGATCCTCCCGGGCGCGGCGTTCGGCGCGGACCGCCTTCACCTCTGCATCGATCTCCTCCATCGACATCGGCGGGACGCCGGCGGCTTGCAGGTCTCGGGCGACCGCAAGCAGCCGGCGTCCGGCGCGGCGGCGCATCGCGTCCTCCAGCAGGTCCTGGATCGCGCGATCGGAGAGCAGCCCGGCGCTTCTGGCGCGCCGTTCCAATTCGTCCGGCAGCTTGATCAGTACGTCTGTCATCCTCGGGGCTCCATGTCGCGCGGCGCTGTCGCTACCGTCCGCCGGCAGACAGCGCGGGGCACGATCCTCGATCTTTGCACGCATGGCCGGCGCGGGGCATACCTTGGGGCGCGACGTCTATCAGATGGGCCACGGTATCGACAACGCCCAACCTGTGGATGTCGCTCTGGCGCGGGCCGGCGCGATGCGTTTTCTGATTATCGCGCCGTTTCCCGGTTCGGTCGCGGCGGGAAGTTCCCGTCGCGCCTTGCCCGCCGGACGCCTCGCCTACCCCCGCGCCACCAGCTCCGCCCCCTTCTCCCCGATCATGATCGTCGCCGCGTTCGTATTGCCCGAAATCACCGTCGGCATCACCGAGGCATCGATCACCCGCAGCCGCTCCACCCCGCGCACCCGCAGCTCCGGATCGACCACCGCCATCGGATGCGTCCCCATCGTGCAGGTGCTGGTCTGGTGGTACGTCGTCCCGCCGGTCGCGCGCACATGCGCAAGCCAGTCCTCGTCCGCCTCCACCGAAGCACCAGGCAGGTATTCTTCTGTAACGAGCCGGCGCATCGCAGCGCTTTGGAACACGCGGCGCAGGATGCGCATCCCGGCCACCATGGTATCGCGATCGCCCTGGGTCGCCAGGTAGTTCGGCTGCATGGCCGGATACACGGCGGGATCGGGCGAGCGGAGGCGCAACCACCCCCGGCTTTCCGGCCGGCACGGGATCGTCACCGCCGAGCAGCCGGGAAAGCTGTGCATCGGCGCCCCGGCGCGATCGAGGCTGCCGGCCAGGAACTGGTATTGCACGTCCGGCGAGGCCAGCTCCGGCCTTGTGCGCACGAACATCCCGATCGGCCCCGCCCCCGTCATCAGCGGCCCGCCGGCGCCGAACACATACTGCAGCCCCGCGATCCCCTGGCGCACCCAACTATGGGAAATCTCGTTGTAGGTGTTGGCGTGCCGCGCGCGGTAGGTGATGCGCCCGCCGATATGATCCTGCAGGTTCTCCCCCACGCCTGCCAGGTCGTGGACCACCGGGATGCCGTGCTCCTGCAACAACGCGCCGGGCCCGATGCCCGACAGTTGCAGCAGATGCGGCGAATTGATCGACCCGCCGGCCAGCAGCACCTCCGCGCGCGCGCGTACCTGGCGCAACGCGCCGCCTTGGGCGAATTCCACCCCGACCGCGCGCCGCCCTTCGAAGAGCACGTGATGCGCCAGCGCGCCGGTCTCCACGCGCAAATTCTCCCGCCGCAGCGCCGGGCGCAGATAGGCCACCGCCGCGCTGGCCCGCCGTCGCCCGCGCACCGTGACCTGCAACGGCCCGACGCCGTCCTGCTCCGCGCCGTTGAAATCGGCGTTGAACGGGATGCCGCATTCGACCGCACCCGCAACGAACGCGTCGTTCAGCTCGTGGCGCGAGCGCAGGTCGGACACCGCGAGCGGACCGCCGGCGCCGTGGTAGTCGTCGGCGCCGCGTTCCTGGTCCTCGGCGCGGCGGAAATAGGGCAGCACGTCGTCGTACGACCAGCCGGTGCAGCCCAGTTGCCGCCACAGGTCGAAATCCTGCTTCTGGCCGCGGATGTAGATCAGCCCGTTGATGGAGCTCGATCCGCCCAGCACCCGCCCGCGCGGCCAGGGCAGCCGCCGGTTGTCGAGGCTGGGGATCGGTTCGGTCTCGAACACCCAGGTGAGCTTGGGGTGGAAGATGTTACGGAAGAACCCGGCCGGGATATGGATCCACAGGTTGCGGTCCCGCCCGCCGGCTTCCAGCAGCAGCACTCTCGTTTGCGGGTTCGCGCTCAGCCGGTTGGCCAGCACGCAGCCGGCCGAACCGGCGCCGACGATCACGTAGTCGCATTCTTCCGTGGTCTGCATCGACCCGTTTCCCCCTCGATCCGCCGGCGATGCTCGGCCGGGAGCGCGCTGCGCGCAAGCCCGCGCGGCGGCTAGCGCCGATCGTTCAGGTAGCGCCGCGCGATCGCCATGCGGTGCACCTCGCTCGGCCCCTCATAGACGCGCATCACCCGCACCTGCTGGGCGAGCAGTTGCAGCGGCAGTTCCTTGGTCATGCCCATGGCGCCGAAGGTCTGCATGGCGTGGTCGGTGACCGATCCGGCCATTTCGGTCGCGAACACCTTGATCATCGAGGCCTCGGTACGCACGTCCTGGCCGGCGTCGTGCTTGGCCGCCGCATCCATCACCATCAGCCGGCAGGCGTGGATTTGCGTCGCGGCCTCGGCGACCCACCACTGGATCGCCTGGCGGTCCGCCAGCCGGGCGCCGAACGTGACCCGGTTGCGCGCCTGCTCGCACAGCATCTCCAGCGCGCGCCGCGCGATGCCGAGGCACCAGGCGCCCATCTGCAACCGCCGCACGGTCAGCCGCAACTGCATCGGCGCAAAGCCGCGGCCGAGCTGGCCGAGCACCTGCGATGCCGGGACGCGGCAGTCCTCGAACACGAGTTCGTAGGTCCGCCTGCCGCCGATCATGGCGATCTCGCGCTCGATGATGAAGCCCTTGGTGCCGCGCTCGACGATGAAGGCGCTGATGCCGTCATGGCGCTTGCCGTCGCCGGTGCGCGCCATGACGATGACGAAATCGGCCTGCGGCACGCGCGAGACCCAGATCTTGCGGCCGTTGATGACCCAGTCCGTGCCGTCGGCCACGGCGCGCGTGGTCATCCCCGCCGGATCGCCGCCGGCGCCGGGCTCGGAGATGGCGATGCAGGAGGTCGCCCGGCCTTCGGCGTAGGGCTTCAGGTATGTCTCTCGCTGCTCCGGACTGGCGACCGCGAGCAGCATGTGCAGGTTCGGGCTGTCGGGGGGGAAGGTGAAGGGCACGACGGTGCGGCCCAACTCCTCGTTGATCGCCATCAGCGAGACGGTGGGCAGGTTGGCCCCACCCAGCTCCTCCGGCACGTCGAGCGCCCACAGCCCGAGTTCGCGGCATTTCGCGAGCAGGGGGGCTTCCTCCTCGGCGGTCAGCCCGTATTTCTGCCCGGCCGCCTCGCGCGCCAGCACGGATTTTTCCAGCGGCATCAACTCGCGGTCGACGAATTTCGCGACCATGTCGGCCAGCATGCGGTGTTCTTCGGCGAGCTCGCTGGGCATTCCTCGTGTCTCCTCTGACCGGGCGGGAAGCTACGGGAGGCGGCGGGCAGCGTCCATCGCCGGCCTGGTCGGACCTGGGATACCGGCCCGGGAGAGCGGCGCGTCGACGGATGCGCCGGCGGTGACGGCGCAACGTGCGCAACCGGCCGGCGCGGGGGGCGGCACGCCGCGATCCCGGCCCGGCGGCGGCCGTGGAACGCCCGGCCCGGCCAGGGTCGGCACCGCCGAATTGATCACCACCAGCTTGTCGCCGGCGAGCGGCGTCGGCTGCCGATCGGGTGCCAGTACCGCCGCATAGGCGGGGTCCTGGCGTGCCAAGGCCTCGTACTCGCGGTCGAGCACGCCGTGCAGGTCGAGGAAGCGGTTCATCGCCGCCGGGATGCGCACGCAGCCTTCGGAGGCAGGCCGGCCCAGGCGTGGCTCCAGGGAGTTGGGATCGGTGGCGTGCAGAAGCAGGCGCATCTCGCCGGTCGCGCCATCCGGCTCCCAGCCCTTCTCGGCCGTCTGCCAGCCGAAATCCCATACCCGCATGCCCTTCAGGCCGAGGCCGCGGATATGGTTCTCGTTGAAGGTGCCGAGTGCCCGGTAGTCGCGAATCTCGCCGTCGTGCACGAACACGCCGGTGGGCGTGATGAAATAGCCGTGCCGCCTCGCCTGCCCGGTGGAAACCTTGCTGCCGCCGATCACCTGCCAGGATCCATGCGGATCGGCGAGCACGATCGCGAGCCGCTGCACCGCGGGATTGCGATCGACCACGACCAGCAACTGCGGGCGGCGCAGCCGCAGTCCGGCCATCGCGAGGGCTCGGCGCGCGTGCGCAATCCACGCCGCGTCGCCGCCCGCCGCGGCCGCCGGGTTCTGCGGGACGGCAAGGTCCAGGGCCTGCCGCAATTGCGCTGCCTGCGCGGCGATCGCCGCCGGCGCCGGGCAGGCGGGGCAGGCAACAGCGACGGGCGCGGGCGGTAACGGCGGTGGTGCGGGAACGCACGCGGCCGTCAGCAGCACGCCGGCGGCGGCGATCACCTTGCTGAGACGCATCGAGACGATCCTGTGGACGGGAAGTGCGCGCAGCCTCGCCCACGCGCGATGGCGCGCCCATGATGCAGGTCAACGCAAGCGCAATTCGGGGCGAGGCTGCGCGCGCGGAGGCTGCCAGGCGGCGGGACAGACCGGCGCCAAGGGATTGACGTTCCGGCGGCGGCGGGCCGAAGCTGGCGGTGCAACGGGGAGGAACCGCGATGCGGATCCATAATCTTTACACCGATCCCGCCGGGGAGAGCCATTTCCGCGACATCGAAGTGGAATGGGTGGAGCAGCGGAACGCGAGCAAGCTGTCCGCACGCCTGCCGGCGGCCGGCATCATCTTCCGGGAGACCGGGGGTGACTACGACCTGGGGTGGCACCCGGCGCCGCGGCGGCAGTACATCATCAACCTCGAGGGCGGCGTGCGGCTCACGGCAAGCGACGGGGAAAGCCGGGTGATCGGCGCGGGAGAAGTCGTTCTGGTCGAGGATACCTCCGGCAAGGGGCACCTCTCGCAATCGGTGGGTGGGCAGATGCGACGGTCCATCTTCGTCCCGGTGGAGTGAGCAGGACATACGCCGGCGCCCTGCACCGCCGGACGCCGGCGTCAGGGCGGATGCCCGCAGCTTCGGCGCGTAAAAGGTTTCATCCGACCGGGTTCCCCGGCTGTTCCGGCGGCAGATTGGCCTGTTCGTCCCGCGGCGGATCGTCGTCCGGCCCGAAGTAGAGCGCCGCGCATGCCGCGGCCAGCACCCCGCCTTCCACCTGCATATCATCGCGGAACGCGTCGCGGATGAAGTCCATCGTTTCGAAATGCCGGTCCTCGAAATACATCTGGTGGACCTGGCCCCGCTCCGCGCCGTAGACGATCCGCCGCAGGCCGGCCCAGATCGAGGCCATGGTGCACATCCCGCACGGCTGCAGGGTGGAATAGAGCGTCGCGCCGGCGAAGCGCGGCTGGCGGGTGCGCTGCCCGGCGGCGCGCATCGCCACGATCTCGGCATGCGCGGACGGATCGCACAGCTCGCCCACCCGGTTGTGGCCCTCGCCGATCACCACGCCGTCGGCCACCAGCACGGCCCCGATCGGCGCGGCGCCGTCCGAGCGCTCGCCTGCCTGTGCCAGGGCGATCGCGTGGCGCATGAAGGTCTCGTCGGCGGCGCTCATGCAACACCCGCGAGTTGTTGCCTATCCGTGTCCAATGTAATCCATCCTGCCGCCGTCCACCACCAGGGTCTGGCCCGTTACGAAGCCGGAGTCAGGCGCCGCCAGGAAGGCGACCGCATTGGCGATATCCTCCGGCGCCCCCGCCCGTCCCACCATCGTGCGCGCTGCCATCCCGCGCACCCGCTCGGCGAACTCCGGCTCCGACATCGTCCCGCGCGTCATGTCGGTCACGATCCATCCCGGTGCCACCGCGTTCACCGTGATCCCCTTGCCGCCCAGTTCCAGCGCGAAGCGGCGGGTCAGCGCCAGGACCTCCGCCTTGGTGGCGGCATAGAACGTCGTGCCCGCAAGCGCCGTGCCGATCGCGGCGTTGGAGGCAATGGTGACGATCCGCCCGTATCCCGCCGCCGCCATCGCCGGCGCCACCGCGCGCACGCAGTGGATCACCCCATCGGCGTTCACCCGCCGCATCCGCGCCATCGCTTCCGGATCATAGGTTTCCAGCGTCCCCGGCACGGCGATCCCGGCGTTGGTCACCAGCACGGTCACCGAACCCAGCGCCGCCGTGACGGCCGCCACCATCCGCGCCACGGCGGCGGGATCCCCCACATCGCCACCCACCGCGATCGCCCGCGGCCCGAGCTCGGCGGCCAGCGCCTCCGCCGCCGCGGCCTGGGTCGCGTAGTTCACCGCCACCGCTGCACCCCGCCGCGCAAGTTCCCGCGCGATCGCGCGGCCAATGCCCCGCGCCGATCCGGTCACCAGCGCCACCTGCTCGTTCCAGCCCATCGCCTGCCCCTTCGCCCGTCGTTTCGCCGCGGCGACAGTACCCGTCGCAGGGCCTCCCGCCCATCGCAAAATCGGGTGCGCCGCCGCACGATCGCGCTTGCACCCTGCCCCGGTTCCGCGATCAACTGCGTCCCGCAGGAGAAGGTGCCCGCGGAGCAGCCAGGCGACGCGCCGGAGGAGCCGGGCGATGCGGACGGAATTTCCGATCGAGATGCTGTCCATGGGGCGCGGCGCCTGCCGCCCCGCACGCCCGCGCGCGCGACGCCTCGGCTGGTTCGTGCTCGGGATGCTGATCGGCCTCGGCGCTGCCGGCGTGGTGCTGGGCGCACGCGTCGCCTTCGCGCCCCGCACGATCGCGCAGCGGATGTTCGCCGATATCCGCGCCACTGCAGCGTTGAACGGCCGCGATCCCGCCACGGCGGTGGCCAAGGCGCGCTTCCGCACCGGGGTGATGATGCGCGACTTCGGCATGACCCGCGATCAGGCCGCCGCCTATGTGGCGCGGGTGATGATCGAGGAAGCCGGCGGGCTTTGCTCCGGCATCTGAGCACCGGCATCTGAGCAATCGTGCTGCGCCACGCGCGCGACGCTCCGCCCATGCGGTCCCTCGCCCCGCCGTAAGCCTCCCCAAGCGGGTGCGGCATCCCCATGTGGCGACGCAGGGCATGGGCGGAGGCGGCCAGGTGGCGGCAGGAGGCGCGACGGTTTGGCGGCACGGGCTCGCGGCACTGGCGCTGCTGGCCTGCCTGGTGCCCTTCGCCGCGCGCGCGGCCGAGCGGTACCCGCTCGACCCGCGCTACGGCAGCATCGCCGTCACCGTGCGCGACCTCGGCCTGTTCCACTCGACAGCGACATTCGCCCGCTACGCCGGTCGGCTGACCCTCGACCTCGCCGATCCGGCCGCGACGCGGATTGCCGTCACCGTCGCGGCGGAGTTGTTGCGCATGTCCTGGGCAGGGGGAGCGGCGCTGATGCGCTCGGCGGCTTTCCTGGACGTGGCGCAGCACAAGAGGATCCGGTTCGAAAGCCAGACGGTGACGGCGGACGGTCCGGGCCGCTACCTGGTGCGCGGGCAGCTCGAGCTGCGCGGCGTCACCCGCCCGATCGTCCTCGCGGCCCGCCTCAAGCAGGTGTCGCAGGATCCGGCCACCGGCCGGCGGGTCGAGAACTTCGCCCTCACCGGCCACCTGGACCGGCGCGATTTCGGCATGACCGCCGACCCGCTGGTCATCGCCAATCAGGTGGCGATCGCGATCGAGGCCCGCGTCTCCCTCGGCCCCGCCGCACCGGGCGGATAGACAGAGCCGCGGATAGACAGCGCCGCCGTGGGGCCGCATCGTGGCCGGGTTGCGGAGGGAGCCGGCCATGAAGATCGCGCGCATCGAAACGTTCCTGTTCGACCCGGGCACGGCGAAGAACCTGCTGTTCTGCCGCGTGGAGACCGAGGGCGGCCTGCACGGCTGGGGTGAGGCCTACGTGACCCCGGGCAAGGAGAAGCCGGTTGCCGATATCCTGGCCGCCATGGCCGGCGTGGTGATCGGCCGCAGCGCGTTCTCCATCCGCCACACCGCGCAGGTGATCTTCGAGGATTTCGCGATGCGGCGGGCATCCCTCGAACTTGGCTCGGCCTGGAGCGCGATCGAGATCGCGCTGTGGGATATCGTCGCCAAGCAGGCGGGGATGCCGCTCTACAACCTGCTCGGCGGGGCGTCGCGCGCGGCGGTGAAGGTGTATGCGAACGGCTGGTCGCGCGGGGCCGAGTTGATCGAAGCCAATGTGCAACGGGCGCTGGCCGTGAAGGAAGCCGGCTACGGCGCGCTGAAATGGGACCCGTTCCCCGGCCCCTGGCGCAGCTTCATCCATCGCGAGGACGAGGACCATGTGGTCCGCTACGTGCGCGCCATGCGCGACGCGCTGGGTCCCGAATTCGGGCTGCTGGTGGAGGTGCACCGGCGCCTGGCGCCGATGCACGCGATCCGGCTGGGCCGGCGCCTCGCCGAATTCGATATCGGCTGGTACGAGGAACCCTGCCTGTGCGACAACATCGAACTGGTGGCGGAGGTGCGGCGCGCGCTGCCGATGCCGATCGTCACCGGCGAGGCGATGTATTCCAGGGAGGCGTTCTTCCACTGCCTGGAACGCCGCGCCGCCGACATCCTGAACCCGGACGTGTGCAACTGCGGCGGGATTTCGGCCCTGATGGACATCGCCGCGATGGCGGTGCCGCAGGCGGTGGCGATCGCGCCGCACAACTACAACTCGACGTTGGTGGGTCTGGCGGCGACGGTGGCGGTCTCGGCGGTGATCCCGAATTTCTGGATCGCCGAATGTTTCGTGAACCTGAAGCCGGCGTGCGATGCGATCGCGGTGGCGCCGCTCACGGTGCGCGACGGCTTCGTGGAGCTGCCGACGGTGCCGGGGCACGGGATCGATCTGGATGTGGAAGGGCTGCGCAAGCGGCCGTGGCGGGACATGGGCGGCAAGGGGCTGCGGCAGTACCTGGGAGGAGTTCCCGCGCAAGGGCTACGTGGTGGCGGAGACGCGCACGGGGTTCTGACCCCAGCCTCCGCGCCCGGTCAGGCGGCCGGTCCGAACGCCGCGGCGTCTTCCTCCAGCAGCAGCCTGTCCTGCACCAGGGCCGCCGCCGCTGCCGCCCGCGCCTCGGCGCCCGGGCGTTCCGCGAGCGACAGGCGCGGATCGCCCGTCGCTTCCCGCTCCGCCCTTGTGGCCGCGAACGGCAGGAAGCTGCCGTCGCGGTCGGCGATTTCCCCCACCGGGTACGGCGCCGCGTAGCAGTTCCAGCCGGTATGCGTCCCCGCCGGCGCCGCGATGTCCGGCAGCCGCAGGCCGGCGATCTCGTTGCCGTCTGCGTCCACCTGCGGCACCAGCGCCACCCAGGCTTGCGGCGGCACGACGGGATCGACCCAATCGGCCAGCGGCGCCACGTCGTTCGGCGGCGGTGGCGATGCCGCCCCGGGGATCGCGGGAAACGCGAGGGACTCCGGCGGCACCAAGGTGCCGTCGTCGATGCGCGGCAGGCGGGACGGCGGCGGCGCGACGCTGTCGGCCACCCAGGCGTCCAGCGCCACCAGCAGCGCGCGCACCGCACCCATCGGGTCGTGTCCGTTGCGCGGATTGGCGCAAGGCCCGCGGTCGCGCGGCATGCCCGCCTTGCCTGCGTGCTGCGTGCCGGCCAGGAAGTAGCCGCGCACGCCCTCCGGGAGTGCCACGTCGCGCATCCCGTCCGGCGAGGTGTGCAGCAGGCTTGCGCCCTTCTGCCAGTATTCGGTGGAGGTGTTGGTCTCGATCAGCAACGGATCGCCGTCATCCCCGCGCAGCAGCGCGCCGGTTGCGCCGGAGATCGGGTCGGTCAGCGCGGTCGCAGAGAACGGAAACACGACCTCCGGGAAGTCGTGGTCCTCGTGCCAGGTGCGGGTGCGCGCCGGCTGGGCGAACAGCGCGTTGTGGAACAGCCGGCCGATGCCGGCGACATGGGTAAAGACGCCGTCGAACACGCGCGCCCCGGCCTCGTCGCGGTTGAACCCGAGCGCGACGTGATCGCGCAGATAGCGCCCCGCCTGCGAAATCCCGAACCCCAGCGCGTGCGCCACCGTCCCGCCGGCGAGCGCCGCGCCGGGCCCGCGCAGGTGGCTCACGAAGTCCCGGGTCGCCGCGAAGCCCAGCCCCAGCACCCGCGCGCCGGTCGCCAGGTAGTGGAATTCGTAGATCGAGCCCGGCTCGGGCGCCGTCCCCTCCGGCAGCAGGCGGATGGTGCGCGCATCGACGAAGCCGAACGCAACGTCGCGGCGCGGCGCGGTTTGCGTGCGCCGCACGGTCAGCCGCGCGTCCTGCCGCTCCGCCGCTTCATAGGCGAGCCGGAATGTCTCCAGTACGCCAAGGCGGGTGCCGGAGATGAATTCCTCCCGAATCCGCCGGCGCAGCGGTGCCCCGTCCTGCATGGCGACCGGCGCGTCCATCGCCAGGCCGCCGTTGACTCGCGGTGCCCCCGCATCCCATCCCGACCAGGCGAGGGTGAACCCGCGCCGCAGCGGGAAGGCGTTGCCCACCTCGGCCTCCGTTCGCGGCACGTTTCCCGCCGCGCCGGCGCAGACGTTGGCGAAGATCATCTTGCGGCCGCGGTTGTTCACTTCGTACAGCAGCCGCCCCGGCCGGGCCGCCGCATCCGCCGGGCGCAGCACCACGAAATCGGTGCGATACGCCACCATCCCGCGCGCGTTGCGCGGCGTGAGGTCGATCCCGTCGATCACCGCATTGCCCGGATGCGTCGGATCGACCTCCCCGGACGCCACCCCTTCCGCCCAGACGTAGGCGCCCGCGGCGCCGAAGCGCGCCCCGTCCAGGAACGGGCGGGTGGCGCGGACGTTCACATCCGTGATCATCTTCTCAGTCCCGCGCCAGCGGCGCGTCGGTGCGCGCCGCCAGAGATTCGAACGACAGGCCCGGGATCATGTCGCGCACCACGAAGCCGCGCGGCGTCACGTCCAGCACCGCGAGGTTGGTGTAGACCCGCTTCACCGCGCCCTTCGCCGTCAGCGGGTAGGCGCAACGCCGACGCAGCCGCGGCGCCCCGTCCTTGGTCGTGTGCTCCATGATGACCCAGAGCCGCTTGGCGCCGATCGCGAGGTCCATTGCGCCGCCGATCTGCTTCACGGGTTCGTGCGCCGCGCGTGCCCAGTTGGCGAGGTCGCCGTCCTCCGATACTTCGAACGCGCCCAGTACCGTGAGGTCGAGATGCCCGCCGCGGGCGATGGCGAAACTGTCAGCGTGGTGCACGTAGGAGCCGCCGGTGCGCAAGGTGATCGGCTGGGTGCCCGCATTGACCAGGAACGGGTTGATCCGGTCGGGCGCCGGCGCCGGACCGGCGCCGATGACCCCGTTCTCGGAATGGATGATCACCTCCCGGTCGGCGGGGATGAAATTGCTCACCTCGGTCGGGATGCCGATGCCGAGGTTGACGACCCAGCCTTCGGGAATGTCGCGCGCCGCCCGCGCCGCCATGCCGTCGCGGTCGAGCGGGGTGAAACCGTCTGCCATCGTCCGTACCTTCCTGCTCCGCCGGGCCTGCTCAGAACGTGAAAAACAATCGAACTTGCGAAAGAATACCCGTTGTCATTGCTCGGGTTTTCGGGCGGTTCCGGCGGCTGACGGGCATTCTTTCACAAACTCTCAGCCGGGCACATGCAGCACGCGGTTGACGAAAATCCCCGGCGTCATCACGTGCTCCGGCGCCAGCGCGCCGAGCTCCACCACGTGCCGCGTCTGCGCGACCGTCAGCTTCGCCGCCATCGCCATCACCGGGTTGAAGTTCCGTTGCGTTTCCCGATACGTCAGGTTGCCCCAGCGATCGGCCTGCCAGGCGTCGATCAGCGCGACGTCGCCGGCCAGCGGATATTCCAACAGGCAGGGTCGGCCTGCGATCTCGCGCACCTCGCGCCCTTCGGCCAGCACCGTGTCGGCCCCGGTCGGCGTGTAGAAGGCGGGGATGCCGGCGCCGGCGGCGCGGATGCGTTCGGCGAGCGTGCCTTGCGGCACGACCTCCACCTCCAGCCTGCCGGCGAGCAGCAACCGGCCGGCGTCGCTCGCCGCGCGGACGAAGGAGCAGATCAGCTTGCGCACCCGCCCCAGGGTCAGCAGCCGCGCCACCGCGCTGCCGTCGCGCCCGCCGGAGTTGCAGACCAGCACAAGGTCCTTCGCCCCCTGTTCGATCAGCCCTTCGAGCAGGGCGGTCGCCATGCCCACATCGCCAAACCCGGCCAGCAGCACCGTGGCGCCGTCGGGCACGCCGTCCAGCGCCGCGGCGGCGGAGCGCACGAATTTGTCGATCATGCCGGCGTTTTCACCCCCACGGTTTTGCGGCAGGCTAACCGAGGCAACAGCGCCGGTCCATGCCGCCGGCGGGACAGGGCGGATGGATGAGGCTATCGCGGCGCTGCGGCGCCTGATCGAGGACGCGCGCCGGGTGGTGGTCTTCACCGGCGCTGGCATCAGCACGGAATCGGGGATCCCAGACTTCCGCAGTCCCGGCGGCATCTGG
Organism: uncultured Pseudomonadota bacterium; assembly: GCA_963832525.1. GTDB lineage: Bacteria > Pseudomonadota > Alphaproteobacteria > Acetobacterales > Acetobacteraceae > JAJZVS01. Next base: position 483,883 of record CAWHUC010000004.1, on the reverse strand, counting down.
ACCCGGCAGAACCCGATCTATTTCGACAAGTTCCTCGCCTCGGAGGAGGCGCGCTGTGAGACCTGGCGCCGCCGGTTCGAGATGGAGCCGATCCTGCGCGCCGCCCGCCCCAATCGCGGCCACGTCGCGGTGGCGGCGCTGGTGGTGGAGCGCAAGGTGGGCCTCGTGATCACGCAGAACATCGACGGGCTGCACCAGGCGTCGGGTATTCCCGCGCGCCAGGTGATCGAGCTGCACGGCAACACCACCTACGCCACCTGCCTCGATTGCGCCCGGCGCCACGAGATTGCCGACCTGCGCGCCGCGTTCGCCGCGGACGGGTGCGCGCCGCGCTGCACCGGCTGCGGCGGGCTGGTGAAGACCGCCACCATCTCCTTCGGCCAGGCGATGCCGGCAGCGGCGATGGTGCGGGCGGAGGAGGCCGTGCTGGAGGCCGATCTGTGCCTGGCGATCGGTTCCTCGCTGGTGGTCTATCCGGCGGCCGAGTTTCCGCGGCTGGCGAAGCGGAACGGGGCGCGGCTCGCGATCCTGAACCGGGAGGAGACGGAGCTCGATCCGCTCGCTGATCTGGTGCTGCACCGGTCGATCGGGGAGACGCTCGGGGCTGCGGTCGGGGTGCAGTAAGGCGGGCGCATCACCGTCGAAGATCGGCCGCCAGCCCGCGGAACGTCGCGACGAAGCGATCCGCATCCGCCTCGTCGTTGTACACATGCGGGCTGATGCGGATGCGCCCCAGCCGCGCCGCCACGTGCACGTTCGCTGCCGCCAGCCGGTCCATAAGTCCCGCCGGCATGCCATCTGGAAAGCCGAGGCTCAGGATATGCGGCGCCCGCACCCGTGCATCGGGGATCGTCACGCCGGCATCGGCCAGCCCGGCGGCGAGGCGGGCGGTCAGCGCGGCCAGGCGTTCGCTGATCGCACGCGCGCCCCACCCGGCCACCATCTCCATGCCGATCAAGGCCATTTCCAGCGACACGAAATGGTCCCGCTCGCCCATGTCGAAACGCCGTGCCCCGGCGACGAACCCGGTATCGGCAAGGTAGGTCGCCTGCTCGGCACCGACGCCGCGCCGCCCGTAGGCGGTCTGTTCGAGCGGGGTGCCGTCCTGATGCCGCCGGGCGATGTAGAGGAACGCCCGCCCGTACGGACCCAGCACCCATTTGTAGGTCGGAAACACCAGGAAGTCCGGATCGAGTTCCCGCATGTCGAGCGGCATCACCCCGGCCGCATGTGTCGCATCCACCAGCAGCGCCGCGCCGCAGGCCCGCAGCGCCGCAGCGACGCGCGCCAGATCGACCGCGCCGCCGTCCGACCAGTGCACGGACGAAATGGACGCCAGCGCCGGCGGCGCCGCCCCGGGCCGGCCGATCGCGGCCAGCAGTGCCGCTGTCCAGTCGCCGTCCGCCGGCCGCGCCACGATGTCGATCGCGAGCCCGGCAGCCTCCGCCCGTGTCAGCCACTCCAGCACCGGGGAGGAATGGTCGTCACCCAGCAGCAGCACCCGGCTGCCGTGCGGCAGGTGCAGCAGTTTGGCCGCGGTGGCGACGCCGTAGCTGACCGAGGAGATGAGCGCCACGTCCTCGGCCGCGGCACCGATCAGCCGCGCCGCAGCGGCGCGGGCACGGGAGTACTGCTGCGCGGCGAAATCGGGATCGAGCGTCCAGGGACGGCCCTTGCGTGCCACGCCGATGCGCCCCGCCTCCTGGCTGGCCAGCGGCAACGGCCCCCAGGCCGCCGCGTTCAGGTAGCAGACCTCGCGCGGCATATCGAACAGCGCGCGTTGCGATGGCAGCATGCCGGCGGTCTCCTGGTGCCCGTTGTGCGCCCAGGCTAACGCGGTGTCCGTCGCCTCGCCACCCGGGGGCAGACGCACGACCGGCGGCTGCGCCGGCGGGACAGCGGCGGCAGGGGAGACGGCGGCAGGATGCGGCGGTTCCGATCGCGCCGGCAGCGCTTCAGCGGGCGGGCGGGGCGCGCCGGTTCAGAAGACGAACGCCGGCTTCGGCAGCAGGCTGGGGATCGGCGGGGCGGCGCAGTCGAACATCGGGCGGCTGCGCAGGCCGAACGGGGTCGGCTCGGCCAGCACGGCCTGCCCCATCGCCCCGGCGGCCTGGCGCACCGCGGCCAGGCGCCCGCCGCCGGCACGCAACTGCATGGCGTAGGCGGGAGGGATCTCGCGCACCGCGCCTTCGATCAGGATCACGTCGTAGGGCGCGCCGGCCGGCCAGCCGGCGGCGAGCGGGCCGGCCACCAGCTCCACCCCCGGCGCGGTTTCCGCCAGCGCGCGGCTGGCGAGGGCATAGAGGTCGGGCGTGTCCTCCAGCGCGGTGACCCGGGCGCCGCAGGCGGCGAGCAGCGCGGCGCCGTAGCCCGGGCCGGCCGCCACCACCAGGGCGCGTTCCCCCGGCTGCAGCCCCAGCAGTTGCACCAGCCGCGCGATCACCATCGGCGCCAGCATCACCCGCCCGCCGCCGAGCGGAATGTCGTCGTCGCTGTAGGCGAGCGGCGCCAGGGCAGGCGGCAGGAAGCGTTCCCGCGGCAGGGTGCGCATCGCGTGCAGGATGCGCGGATCGGTCACCTTGTTCGGGCGGACCTGGCTGTCCACCATGCGGGCGCGGGCATCGGCGAAGTCGAACGCGGCCAGGTCCATTGCGGTCTCGCGAAATGATCGGGGTGGCGCGGCTTATACGGCGGCCGGCGCCGGGACGCCAGGGTGCAGGCCGTTTACGCCGCTTGACCGCCCCCCGGTCGCAGCCGATATACCGCTGCCCCGAGGCCGGTCCGGTGGCAGAGTGGTGATGCAGCGGACTGCAAATCCGCGAATGTGGGTTCAATTCCCGCCCGGACCTCCAAAGACGCCATCTTTGGTAATCCTTCCAATGAGTTAGTGCCCAGATTGGCAACCCGCTTGCCGGCGGGTTGCCAATCACCTTCACGCTTCGTTCGAGTCGTTGCAACGCCTCATGCCACCCAACAATTCGATGGCGGTGGTGGAGAGTCTGACCTGATCTGCCGCACGGGTATAGCGTTCAACCTCCCGCAGGGAGCGGTGGCCGGTCACGGCGGCGATCTCGTGGGTAGTACATCCGCCTTCCGCTAGGCGGCGGGCACAGGCCTTGCGCAGTCCGTGAGCCGAGAGTCCCGCGGGTAGACCCGCCACGCGGATGCAGTCGGCAAACCAGTTCCCGAAGCCGGCCGGCGTGAACGGCCGGCCGTCGCCCGTGGCCAGCCAGGTCAAACGATCGGTCGGAAGTCCGTCCAGCTCGGCCTGCAAGGCAGGATAAATCGGCAGTGACAGCCGCGTCCCAGTCTTGCTTTGTCGGACTTCGATGCGACCGTTGCGCAGGTGTTGCCGGCCCATGCGCACCACGTCGCTCTTGCGCTGCCCGGTATAGAGCAGCAACGCCAGGGCTAGCCGAGCCCGCGAACCGGTGGTGTGATGCGCCTCAAAGGCGGCGATGTCCCCCTCCGACCAGGTTGCCCAGCCGTCAGGGCGCATGCGCAGCGACTTGACATAGAGGGTGGGATCGTCCCGGCGCCATCCTTCCTCGATGGCAAAGCGCATGAGGATGCGCAGCAGCTTCAGAAGTCCGTTTGCCATGGCCGGCTTGTCTGCCTTGGTTGCCATCAGCGCCCGCACGTGCTCCCGGCGCAGCCCAGTCACCGGCTTGGAGCCGTGTGCCGTGCGCAGCACCTCGATCCGGTTCCGATACGTTGCCTGTGTGACGGCGGCGAGCTGGCGGAATTCGGCGCTGGCGTAGTAGCGCACTGCAAGGTCATCGAAGCCGCCTGGTTGTGTCCGACTTTCGCCGATCGGCCGCGGCTTGCTGGACAGCGCCGCTTTATACGCTTCCATAAATCCAGCAGAGCCGGGTAGGCCGGGCAGCGGAACGCTCGGGTAGCCTGGCCGCCGGAAGTAGTGCCGCACGTGGCCATGCCGATCTCTGAACCGATGCACATAGGCCAGGTCAATCGTGCCCACGGCTCAGCACCTCATCCCATGGGTTGACATCCTCAACTGACGGCAGCGCAGTAAAGGCGATATCGAGCGCGCGCAGATCCCAGACCTTGCGCCCATCTATCCTCTTGGGTCCCGGCATGCGCCCGTCTCGAACCATTTCGTCTAATTTCCCGGGGCTCACGCCAATATATTCTGCTGCTGCCTCGCGGCACAGGCCGCGCGGCGCGAACTCCGGGCGGTAGGGCGCCGTGCCGAGCCATAGATCGGTTATCGCTCCGAGAAATCGGCGATCGCTGTCCGGACGGCGCGGCGGGACCACCTCCGATATCCACGCGGCCGGGTCGGGCGAGGCCACCGGCCAGCATCGATCCAGCGGCTCAGTTGTCGCACGGAGATGCCGAGCACGCCCGCTACCTGCCGGGCCGACAGCAGGGTCATGTCCTCGGCGAGGTCGTCGCCGAGCACTCTGTATGCCTGGGCCAGTACGCTATCTGCTGTGTCGGTGTCGGTCACGCTGCGGCCCCTTTTGTCTGGGGTCGATCCTGGACGGCGCTGCGCAAGAGTGGTAGCGATGGGTTGCACACAACGTCGACCACCCCATTGCCCGACACCCGCCGGCTCCTCCCCCCGCCCTGGGACTCAGAGGTCGACGCAGACATTCTCCTGCGGCACTTCCGAGGGAATGCCGCTCGCTGCGGAATTCCGGCACTCGCGACCGCGAGAAGCTGGGAGCAGGTGGCCGCCCTGGCGCGGATGTACGAGTTGGCCGAGCTCGAGCTGTACCCGCAAGGGTGGGGTGCCAACCCGCTGTCCGCGCACCTCGTCGAGGACATCATCTGGTATGCCCGAGTGCAGGCGGAGCGCGAGAGGGAGGAGCGCGAACGGGACGTGTCGTCTCGGCAGCGCTTCAGCCTGGCTGTTCCATGCAATTTCTGCTGGCGCACGGCAGCGCACTACTTAAGCCCGGACTGGTTGTGCGACGAGCACCACAAACGGGCGGCCCGCGTTCAGGCCCGGCGTAGGGCCGTCACCGCCGAGCTGGTGTGGCCCGAGCGCGGCGATGACCCAGGTGGTGCGTGGACTGGCGAGCTGCTCGCGCGGCAGCGCGCCAATGTCGAAAGATCGCTTGCCGAGAAGGGGGTGAAAGCGAAAGGCAGTTTCGTCGGCGCTGGTGAGTGGCTGGTGGTGCCCCAGGGTGGCGAGCGGGAGGCCTGTGAGGAACTCGATCCCGTCGACGGAGGCTGGAAGAGAACGTGGTGGCGTGGCAGTACATTCCACGTCCAGGCGCGGAAGGACGCCGTGGAAGCGATGTGGAGCGAAATTACCTCAGCAGGCCGCAAGCGCCAAGGTTGGCGCCGCCCTGCCGATCCGGCTGCGCTTGACCGCGCGGCGGAGCTAGCTCGCGCAGGCAGCAGCACGAAGGCGGCGGCTCGGGCCGAGAACGTCGACCGGCGTACACTGGGTCGCCATATAAAGCGTCACAATGGAGTGGGCGCTTGATGTAGCTACCTTTTCTGTTACTTGGTGTAGTCATTCTGGCGAAGCTGTAAGTTCGATTGTTGCGTCCTCCTTCATCCGCAGCGTTTCGCAGCACCGGGCCCGCCCCGGGGGCTTGCATAAGTAGTCACGATTTCGCTAGGGTACAGAGAAGTCACCAGCCGATGCGTTTCAGGCCTGTGCGGGTCCGTCAAAACGTTATGGGAGGCACGCAATGATAGAGCGTCGCGTTCTAACTAATGAGATAAGGTGTAGGGGAACCACCGCGGTAATTGCGCTGTTGCTCACGCTCGTTCCGGCGCTGGTTGTGTGGCCGATCGCAGCTTGGTACGCTGAATTCTTGCTCGTTATCGGGCCGATCCTTGGTTTTGTACCTGTATGGCAAGTTGTGGGCTTGGTGTACGGCAAGCACATACAACACAAGATTGCTCTAGAGGCCAAGTCGAAAATGATAGAGTTTGTCGGAGAATCACCAGAACATATTGATACCAGTTGTGCCCTAACCAGGGATAAGAAAGGCTTTGTCGGCACTGGAATCGCGATTAAGGATGACTCTATTTATTTTTTGGATCGAGGCGAGATTGCAAAAATTCCGTCCCGTCTTATACGAGAATGGCATTTGACAATTCCGGGCTATACTCTGATAGAGACCCGCGGTGGCAACGCTGGCGACGGAGTAAAGGATCTTGAGCACAACACGACCTCGTTCAGGGAAGCCTACGATCAGAGTGGGCTATTTGTGCGGGTAGCTGACGTGTCGAAGCCGGTATGGCAATTCACTTCACGGGATAAGCAGGTTCTCGATCGCTGGTGCGAGATTCTAACCCAGGTCAACGAGCGGCGATCGATAGCCGCTGGCCAGTGATCCGAGCCGGTGCTTGGCATCTACAGGCTGACCAAGCGCCTGATAGCCGCGAAGCAGCTCCGGCTGCTCTTTCGCCTACGAACTCACGGGGCTGTATCTCCGTCCGCTCTGCTATCCAAGGAGGCCTGAATCAAAAAGGCCAACTCGCGCCGGCCTTTCTCGTTTCAGCCCCCCGTCATTTTGGGGGTCACCACACCTAACCGGACTCTCTCCATGCAGTCCCGAAGGTTTCAGCCCCCCGTCATTTTGGGGGTCACCACACCTGAATTTCGCGACAGGATCGACACCTGCTAGTTTCAGCCCCCCGTCATTTTGGGGGTCACCACACCTGATGCAGCCATAACGGGCAGCATTCATTCAAATTAACCCCGGACAGCCGGCTGCGCAAGAAAAAATTGAGGGGGGGGGCCGTCAGTGCCCGTTTAGGAGCATGACGACCGCGCTACCGTCCGGAATGAGGTCGCCGCCGCCCTCGACCGCCAGTGATTCTGGAATGCTGACCGTCCCTGTCGTGGTCTCGCTTTGAATCTCGTCGCCCCCGTCTGTGAGGTAGCCGACCGAGGCGCCAAAAAGCGTGGGGTTTAGCTCGCTTGTCAGTTGTCGTCTTGCCTCCGGTGCGACCAATTACGGCATGACTTCGTCGGGCGAAACCGATGCCGTGCCCGTGAATCCGACGATGATATTGCCCTGTCCGTCGTTGCCGACGCGAATGCCGGCGGTGTCCACAACCGTCGTTGCCATCTCTGGGGCGGCCGACGGGGGCGCCAGCCCGGCCGCGCACCCTGCGGGGCTGCCGCACTGGGCGGCGGCCTGGATCGCCACCATGACAATGGCCTGTGCCGTGCCCTCCGCTGCCCGCTGCGACGACGGGGGAGGCGGGGTCAGGAACGACCACGAATGGGTGAACAGAATCGATATCAGAAAGATCGAAAAGAACAGTGCTTGCATCGGGTTCTCCCGCTTCGCTCTACAAGATTCACACGCCTATAAGCTGGCGCACCGCCGCCCACCGCCGCGCGCGGCGGGCGCGTTTCGCGGCCTCGGCCGCGCGCGCCGCCGCCTGGTCGGCCCGCCAGCGCGCAAAATCTCCCCGGTAAATCCAGTATAGCGCTTCGTGAACGGAGCGCGCGGGGTCGAGCGGGGCCGGCCACAAAATCGTGCCGCCTTCGTCGAGGTACTCTGCGAAGTGCTCGAATAGCCGCGCGGCGCGCTCGATCGGTGCGTCCGCGTAGGCGCCGCGATAGCGTCGCGCCGCGCCTGCTGCGCCGCGGACTCGGTCCTGCACTGCGCTTGGCAATTGAGGCTCAAGTGCATGAAAAATCTCGTGGTATGTAGTGGCAATTAGGGAGGTCTCGACCGAATAGTCGACTGCGACGGTGCTTTGACCCACCCAGGCAGTGCCACACAGCGGCTCAGATCTCTGGCCGGCCGGTTCGCATGGCGCTTCGGCGGTGTTTCCGGGCGGTGCTAGCCGGTACAGTTGCGGAGTAAAATAACAGGTAACCCAAGGCGCGACCCGCGCCACCACCGCGATCGCGTCGTCGATCAAATCGATGGCCGCAGGCTGTGCCGGCCCGGCGTCCAGGACGCAACTCCGGATCTGCAGTGGGGCCTCGAGTGCCTCCACTCGGCCCTCGCTCCAGCGATAGATTGTGCGCGCGATCGGCGTCACTGTGCCAGCCTCGGCCGCGCCGCCGGCGCCTCTGGCCTGGCGGCTGGCGCCGGTGCGACCAACTCGTAATCGCTGCTGACATCCTTCATCCGTTCGCGGCTCAAGGTCTTGATAAAATTAGATAACCTCTGGCGTGGGCTGGCCTGCTCGCCCTCCTCCCCCGCCGCCGCCTCGGCGTCAGAGAGCGCATATTCAGACACGACAACCCGGGTCGTCGCTCGCGACCGCGATGCGGAGACGTAAAACGAGTGAACATCTACCATCGCGGGGTCGCTGATCAGAACTGTTGCTTTTTGCACGGTGGCGCCCTGCGCTTTATGGACCGTCACCGCATAACCGTGATCCAGACACGCATAATCGTCAGTCCTGATCTCGACCTCTATCCCGTCGTCCCTCCGCGCGCGGATCGCCGCCGCTGCTTCATTCGCCCCGACGATTTCAGTCACGGTCAAAAGATCGCCGTTCCGCAGCCCGATTTTGCGGTCATTCCGGCGGGCCATGATCCGATCGCCTGCCGCGATCTCGCGGAGCCCGGACGGATGGCCCTCGCGGTCTGTCACCTGGACCTCGACGCCCTGACCTGCGAGGCCGAGCGCGGCCCGGGCCGCGGCATTCAGCGCTCGCGCCGCGCTGTTGCGATCCGTTATCATCAGTGCCTGGCTCGGTCCGACCTCCGACCGGTCCGTGATCCAGCCCGCGACCGTCTCATGCACGCCGCTGCCGTCGCCCACCCCGAGCAGCCCGCGCTCGTGGAAATAGTCGAGCGCCTGGCCGATCTCGCCGCTCCGGATCGCGTCCACCGCCTCGCGGTGGGTGGCGTCGTTTTGTCGTGTGCTGGTCGCGATTTCCGCAGCGCCAACCCTGCGGCGCAGCGCGGCGAAGGCACCGCCGGCGGCGATCGCCTGCAACTGGCGCTCGTCTCCGATGATCGCGAGCTTCGCGCCGGCGGCGCGGGCCGCAGCCTCGATCCGGGCCATTTGTTTCGACCCGATCATGGATCCTTCGTCGATCACGACGACGTCGCGGGCGGTCAGCGGGCGGGCTGGTGGCAAGCCATCCCGGCCTTCGATCTCGTACAGCAGCGCCGCGAGCGTCTGGCTCCGGATCCCCGCCCCCTCGGCCAGTCCGCCGGCGGCTCGGGCCGCAATCGCGGCGCCCCGGACCTCGAAGCCGGCAAATTCCCACGCCCGGCGGGCGGCCGCCAGCATCGTGGTTTTGCCAGCGCCCGCGACCCCGACGACCAGCGCCACCCCGTCGGTGCCCCCGACTAGGTGCTGGACGGCGGCGCGCTGCTCGCCGGACAGCGAAAAGCCACGCTCCGCCTCGGTTCTTTTGATCGCCGCTTCGGCCCGGTGCCCCGAGACCTGGTGCTGGTTCTCGCCGCGGCGAGACTCCGCGCCGGTCAGCAACTCGCTTTCGACCCGGAGCATTTCCCGGGTTGTGAACCGTTCCTGGCCGTCCGTGCTGCGAAGCTTGACTATGTCCTGGTGCTGCAAGACCTGCTCGCGCAGCGCGCAAATCTCGGCCGCGCCGGCGGTGCACTGTGCCGCAAGCGCGACCTCGCGCGCCAACTCGCGCTCTGAAAACGTGCTCTGCTGGGCGGTGAGCGCGGAAAGAACTGCCGCCGGATCGAAGGTCGGCGCCGGGGCCTCCGGGCGGGGTCCCGCACGAAGCTCCTGCGCACGCTCGGGGGTAAATCCGTGGGCAGCGGCCTCGGCGCGCCACACCGCATGCCGCAATTCCGCTGACACAGGCTTGTGTTTCTTGCCGCGGGTGTTGAGCGCCGCAACCTCGGCGGCCTTGCCGCCGCTCGGCGACAGCCCGCCGAGCGAATCGACGATTTCGGTCCGCCGGGTGGACCACTGCTCGATCAGCCCGGACGGCACGCCGGCGATCCTGAAACTGCGGCCGTCGCGCTCGATGGCGTACCCGAGTTTCGCAACCTGTGCGGCGAGCTCGACGCGATAGACAGCGCCAAGCTCGACCTGCCGACGGAAAACTTCCCGCGGGGTCAGCCGGCGCCAAGCTCCGTCGCGGGTTTGCGCGAGATTCAGAACAAGCAAATGCGAGTGTTTTTGCGGATCGCCGGCCCGGCTCGCGCCATGGCTGAACGCCGCCGCGATCAGGCGGGCCGCGGGCTCAGAACTCGCAGCCGTCCTTGCCGCTCCGCAGGTGGACGTATCCCTCCTGCTCTATGTAACGGACAGCCGCCCGCACCGCCTCGTCGTGCGCCGCGTCCAGCGCCGCCCGGTCGGCCTCGCCGGCAACGGCCCACACGGCTGAAACCGATTTCGGCGCGGAGAATGTAAGATCGAGACCAGGACTGTGATTCTTGTATATCCGGGCCAGATCCTCGCCCTGCGGCCCGTGGCCTTCGAGCAGGCTAACGAATGCCTGCCGGTCGTACGGCTGGCCCGCAAGCCCAAGCGTTTCCGTTCCCCCGCCAAGCCACTCGGCCGGCGCCGTTTCGCCTTCACCGTAATAATCCGCGGCGTCGGCCTCCTCGAGGTATCCCGCGATCCCGCCGGCGGACCCGGCTTTCAGCGCGAAAATCGACAGCACTTTCACTGCCTCCGGGTCGGCGTCGGGCCAGGCGCCGGCGGCGCGGCGGCCAGACCGAAGATCAGGAACGCGAGCAGGAACGGGGCCAGCGCCGCGCTGATCAGGCCGGCCGCGACCGCGGACTCAATCGCGTGGTGCGCAGCTGCAATCGCGATCGTCGCTTCGTCCGGATCGTCGCTCATGCCTGCGGTCTCCGCCCCGCGGGCCGCCGGGCAGGGCCTGGTCCGCCGGCCGCGGACTCGAGAGCCCGGCCGATTTCACCCATGGGAGGTCTGGCAAAACCGGGTTCAAGCCAGGCGGCAGGGACGAAGCCCCGACCCGTCGGAGGGTCGAAGTCCGGAGCAAACCGGAAAAAGGTCCGCACCACCGCGTCTCGCGCGATCACGAGCCCCCAAACCACTTCCTCCTCGCCCCGCAGGCCGAGGCCGAGGCCTGCGAGATCCGCAGGCTCCAGGACCGGCTCGTCGCTGGTCTGCCACGTCGCTTCGCCCCCCGGGCCGCGCACGTACCGCGCTACCCGTCGCGCGCCGCCCAGCCGCGCGGCACGCTCGGCATCCCCTGTGCTGCGCTGGCGCACGATGACCTTGGTCGCAGTCTGCGCCTCGATAACTGTCGCTCCGTCACGGCCGTACTCTCGGTCCAATTGCGCGAAGCTTTGCGGCCCGATCAAAACGCGCAGCCCCTTCGACCGCCCCGTTTCCAGCGCCTGGACCAAGCTCGGCACCCGGCCGGCTTGCGGGATTTCGTCGAGGAAAAACCAAATTCGCCGTTGGTCTGGTCGGGCCTCGTCCAGCGACAGAATCGACACCGTCGCAGCCTCGATCAGTGGAAGCACGAAGGCGGACGCCATCTCCCTGGACGGCGGGTACCAGGCCAGGATCGCAATCCGCGGCGCCTTGTCTGCCAACCACCGCCGCACGGACCACGCACGATCCCGTGGGATCGCCATTTCGCCGACAGCGATGTCGGACAAGATCGCGATGAACGCTGCAACGTTCACGTAAAACCCGGCGCGGGTGGCGGGCTCGCTGTTGAGCAACGCCAGCGTTTCCGGAGAAAAGCGCGTGAGCAGCGCTTCGATCTTGGGTTGATCGGCCGCGGCGTCTGCAAATGTCGCGCAGAGGTCTCCCAGACTCCAACTCAGTTTTCGGTCGGCTTGTAGCGCGAAAATAAGGCCGCTCAGGATCGCCCGGCCGGCTTTTGCCCACAGCGGATCTTTACTTTCGGGGATCATCGCCGCCGCAAACTGGCGAGCCGCGGGAATCGTCGCGATGTCCTCGCCTGCCATCCAGCGCCAGCTTCGAGCGTCCCAGCTGCCAAGAATCGCAGCGTCGGTCCCGAACCTCTGGGTAAAGTCGCGCTTGAAATCGAATATCAAAAGTTTGTCGCCGCGGGCCGCGGCCCCCCGCGCGAGTGGCATTATAACCGTCGTTTTGCCGCCGCCAGAGCCGCCGGGAATCAAGAAATGTTCGGTCTCTTCGCGCTCCGAGAGCCGCATGCCCGGGGCAAGTTCGAGGCCGTCGGCGGCCTTTTTCCGGCCCGGCGCCGGCGGCAGACGCGGCAACATCCGAGCGCCCGCGAGGTGCTGCTCGTTTTCGACCCGGCCGAGCCGCCAGCCGGCGATCGCGCCGGCCGTTGCCAGAAGCCCGCCGGCAATAAGCGGAGCGACCAGTGGGGCCGGCGGCCAGGCCCGGCCGCCCGTCCACAAGAACCACCGGCCGGCCGCCAGGGCCGCCTGCCCGACCGGCAGGCGAGTCAGATCCGCCACGCCGGTGAAGCCGCCGACCAGGCCGGCGGCGCCGAACAGGCCGGCGGCCAGGCCGGCGCCGGCCTGGCTCGCGCGGGCGAGCTCGGGGCGGGTGGTCACGGCTGCGGAACCTGTCCGTCGGCGGGTGCGGTGGCCACCAGCGCGTCCACCACGTGCTGAACGCCGCGGGCGGCGGCCAGCAGCTCCTTCCCCGCGGCCCACGCGTCCCAAATGTCCGCTGCGGCCTCGTAACGGTCGGCGGCCCTGGCCAGCCGCCGGAGCGCCGGGCCAGACTGCGCGCGTGCGACGTTCGCGAGGTCGTCCTCGAACCGGACGCCGGCCGCCGCCGCGGCGGCGCGCGGGTAGGCCTCGAGTTCGGGGTCGATATTCTTGTTGTTCACTGCCTGTCTCCTGCTGCTCCAGCATCCAATGCCGGGGTGTGGTTCATTTCGTCTTCTTTTTCGGACTTTCGCCGATGGGCTCTTTTGCGGCCGGACGAAGCCATGGTGCAAGTTAACGATTAACAACGACAAATCGCGTCAAAGCGAACCAAAGCACGTCAACGCAGGGCACAAAGACGAGAAAGATATGACAGCGACGTTAGGTCCTCGAAAAATAGCTCGCGGCCCGCACAGAATTAGCCCACAACCGGCGAAACGGGGTCTGGGCCGTAGCGCTCGAAACCAAGAGCACGGGTGGGAAGGATCGAGTAAAATGCGGATAAACGCGGAAAGTCTAAAAAGGATCTGCGCAACGCCGGCGGAAGGTAGGACGGACAGCGGAAACCTTACGGATGAGGTCGCCGCGGTGCTGGATGACATTCTACTAGCGAGACGAAACGGCTACTCATGGCCCGACATCGCGGCCGCCGCGCAAGTACCAGCCGACCGCCGGCGCGCGTTCGTCGCCGCCTGCTTTCGCGCCCGCCGGCGCGCTGGGTTGTCGGGACGGACGGCTGCCCCACAGCCTGTGGCGGCCCCGGGGGCAGCCGCCGAGCCTACCCCTCCGCCGCCGGTGGCACCGCCGCCCGCCCGCCCATCACCCAGCCGGCCGCGGGTCGGCGAACTTGAGGATTTCGGATGATGCAAAAGATCTTCCACATCGCGGCAGGGACGAAGGGCGGGGTCGGCAAATCCTGCACCGCCGTCGCGGTTGCCGACGCGCTGCTCGCCCGCCGACCGGCTGACACTGCTGTCGCGATCGTGGAATGCAATTCAGGTCAGCCCGACGTGGCCAATCGTTTCAGCGCAGTGTCTGGCGTTCGGCGCGGAATCCTGGCGCTCGATGGTGACCCGGGAAATGCGTTCGTCCGTCTCGGCAGGTGGGTCGAGCGTGAGTCATCGGCGCTGTACGCGGTCGTCGTGAACGCGCCTGCCGGCGGCGGCGACGTGCTGAATCCGTTCGGGGAGGATCTCGCGGCGCTCGCCGCTGCGCTCGGTTTCGCCCTGTCGGTAAGCTGGAATATCGGCCCGGGCCTGGATGATCTCGAGTCCGTGCGGAAAAGCATGGATGGCGGTCTGCTCTCGATAGACGCTCGCCGGACGATAGTCCCCGCGCCGTTTTTGGGTGACCCGGCGGGCTGGCGCTGGCGGCAAAGCGACGTTCGCGCCGCCGCCCTCGCGGCGGGGATCGCGGAGGTTGCTCTACCGTTCCTTAACTCAGAAACGATAAATCTTGTGCTCGGGCACGGCGACCGCCCGCTGGACGATTTGATCTCGCCGGCGGCCGAGCTGTTCATCGTGGATAGGTCGCGGATCGCGCGCTGGCGCGCGGTCTGCGGCGGGTTCGCCGGCGCACTGCTTGGCCTGGCGCCTGCGGGCGAAACCCATGGTTGACTCCCCGACGGCGGTGGTTTCGCCGCGCGAAACGGCGCTCGGGATGATGCCCGCGGCCGCCCGCGAGGCGCTTCTCGCAAGCGGGCAGCTTGCGGGGTTGCCGGCCAATGACCCGGCCTGGCTGCTGCTAGCGTGGCAGACGAAAGCGCAACAATCTGCCGCCACCGCCGAAGCGGCGGTCGCGGAGGTGGCCGCGGTGCTGGACGATGCCCGCGCCACACTGCCTGCCGCCCTGGCGGCCGGCGCGCGGGCGGCGATGACCGAGACTGCCGCCGCCGGCGCCTCCGAACTCGCGGACCGGCTGGCTACCGCGGCGCTGGCGGCGATCGGTAGGGTCGGCCACCGCGACACGCGAGCGGCAAGTGCGTCCGCCGCGGTCGCGGTCGCAGCAGCGATCTGCGCCTCCGGCGGGGTCGGGCTGCTCGGCGGCGCCGGGCTGCTGGGTCACGCCGCCCCGCTCGCGCTGCTCGGTGCTCGGGTGCCGCTCTGGTTGCTGCTTTTCCCCCCTGCCGTCGGCGTTCTGATCTGGGGTATTGGCCAGCGGTTCATCCGATCCTGACTGCATCGGCGCTCATGCTGTCTCATGCAGAGTCATGAGACAGGGCGCTGTACTTTTCTATCACAAAAAGTTGACATGCGAGTCGGCGTCCCGTTACGGTGTGCCGCTCATCGCATTGGTGAGCGGCCCGTCGACCGGGGACAGCCGGCCGGCGGGCCTGACCCTAGCAGGGAGAATACCGATGCCGAGGCTGTCTCGGATTATAGTCGACCCATGCGACCCCGACGCGCTGGATCTGCCAACTGCCTTGGCCATCGCGCGCGCCGTCTCTGCGAATCGCGCGATCGCAGAGTCCCTGATCGCTGCTGGATGGCCGCAGGATCACGTGTCGATCCGGCTCTGCGAACTCGTAGCCGATCAAGCCGAGGAGCTGCTGTGCAACGAGGCTTCTCCGCAGACGATTGCTGCGGCTAAGCTCGCCGCGGCCGGCGAACTACAGACAGCGTGACGAAAGAGGCGGCCGGGTGATGCCCGGCCGCTTCTTTTCCTCCTCCCTTCCCCAGCCCTTTGTTCGACCCGCCGGAGGCGGGTTGATTAGGAGGGACGCCCTTCGTCCCGACGCCGCCGGCGCGCAGCCGCGCGGAGGGCGGGTCAAAAGCGCCGCGCCCCTTGGCGCGGCGGGAGCGGAGCCACGCGCAGCCCGCCCTTCGCGGGCGAGCATGGCGAGCACCCGCCTTTTGATGCGCCCGAGCACGGTTGCACAGACAAAACAAAACTATGCGCGCCCCTTGGCGCGCTCCGTATCTCTGCTCTGGTGGGTCTGGTCAGGTCATGCGGTCAGAGCAATAAACTTGGAGGAGGGTTTCTTCGCATGGGGTGCATTCCAGTAAATCACTGCTAATTCCCCGTTTGGATGGCCCGGCCGAGCCGGGCCAGCGCCGCCGCGAGCCGGTCAGTCGGATCGCTGCCGAGGATCCCGACCGTGCTGCGCGGCGTGCCGCCGGCGCGGCTCTCGGCCGCCGCCTGCGCCAAGAGGGAGGGCAGGGGAGGGTGGTCGCCCCAGGTGCCAGGCAGGGGCGGCGGGGCCTCCAGCGGCTCCCTGTAGCCTCTCCACTGCGAGGACGGCAGCACGGCATAGGCGTTGGTTTCCTGCTCAAGCACGAACCGGCCCTCGCGCCAGCTCTCGGCGCAGCGTCGCACCCAATTGAGGATGCCGAGCTCGCGCAGCCGCTTGAGCGCACTGGCGACCGTGCGCTCGCACACATTCGCCTTGCGCGCGATCGCCGCATAGGACGGGTCGAGCCGGCCGCTGGCGTAGTTCAGGAAGTCGAAGATCAGCGCGTGCAGCACTTGCAGCGCGGCATGCCCCACGGCTCCTCCGTGGCGATCCTTGCGCCGGGTCTGGCGGTCGAAGTCGCGGGCGCGATGCCACAGGCGCACCGCCGCCTTCTTCGGCACGGGCTGAAAGCGAATCTCCTTGGTCGTGCTGTCCGACCATACCGGCCAGGCGGCGTAGGTCTTCTGCCCCTCGAGGATCGGAAGGCCGTAGCCGGGCCCAAACCGAACCGGGGTTGCCACCTGGTTCACAACCCCTTGTACCGCCGTGGGATGCGGTTTGGTGGGTTGCGTCCGCAAATCCGTGTTATATTGTGCACCCGGGTGTACCGCCCGGACCTCCAGCTTTCCGCAACGCGTTGGCCATTCGGGGACCCGCGCGGGGGGGGCGGGTTGATCGGGCGCCGCCGCTGCGTCACGGCCAATGCGCAACGTCGCTGCGAAGACCCCGCCCCACGGGCTTCCCGCTGTCGCCGGCATCCTCGCGTTCGTCCTGGTCGCGACCCCGCCCTTGGGTGGTTCACGTGCCCGGCTGGGATCGCGGCCACAGCCCGCCCATCGGGCCGTCGGCGCCGCCGACCGGATCGGTCGCCGGAAAGCCGACGGCCGCCATCGCGCGGCGCATGGCCGCCGTCGGCGCCGTGCGGCAGACGTCGAACGCCTGTCCCGGCGGGTAGCCGCCCACGACGAGGAAATCGGCGCTGGCCGCGATGCGGCAATGGCCGGTGCCGGCGGGCAGCAGCGTGACATCCCCGGCGGCGACCTCCACCTCCCGCCCGCCCGGTCCGCCCAGCATCAGCCGCGCCGATCCTGCCGCGAACCCGAGCACTTCATGGGCGGTCGCGTGATAGTGGTGGTACGGATAGACGCCGTTCCGCCATTGCGGCGGCCAGCCGTTGCGGCCGAACAGGCGCTCCAGCGCCGCCGCCGTCGCCTCCGGCGTCCCCGGCGGGAGCGCGCTCCGGTACAGCAGCACGGGGAGGCGGGGATTGTTCGGCACCCAGTCGTTGGGTTCCAGCCTCAGGGTTTCGTATATCATGGTTCCGTCCCTTGCCGGGCCAGGCGGTCCTCGGTCAGCCGATCGGGGACGCCGGCGAAATACGTGTCGAGCGCCTCCCCGAACACCGGCGGCGCGTCGGCGACCCGGGAGAACAACGTCATGCAGGCGTGGAATTTCAGATCGTCCGGGCTGGCGAAGATCGCGTGCGCCGACAGGCCCGCCTGACCGTTGACCAGCTCGGTGCAGGCGATCAGCCGGGGCCCCAGGACCGGGTGGTGCAGATACGCCGCCGCCTCGTCGAGGGAGGCGATGGCGTAGCGCCGGGCCATCGCGCTGTGGCCGAGCCCGCTCAGTTGCGGAAACACGAACCACATCCAATGGCTGCGTTTGCGGCCCGCGGACAGCTCGCGGCGGACCTGCTCCATGACCGGGTCTTGGGCCTGGACGAAGCGATCGAGGTCGAACGGGTCGGTCATCCTTCACCCCCGTGGTTGCAATGCATCCGCGCGCCGGCCTGTGCGGGCCGTCCCGCGCGGCCCATGACGGCTCGCGTGGTGCGAACGCCGGCGCCACGCGTCCGGTTCCCTGCCCGCCGCCCGGCGCCGCCCGGGCCCGGCCGCCCTACGTCGCCAGCGCCCGCAAGGACGGCGCCACCGCCGAGGAACGGTTCTCGATCCCCAGCTTGGCATGGACCGGCTCCAGATGCGTGTTCACGGTACGCGGACCGAGGCCGAGGATCTCGGCGATGTCGCGGTTCGATTTGCCGCGGGTGCGCCGGATCGGCACCTCCGCTTCCCCGCGCCGTCACCGGGAGCTGTGCGCGCACCCGTGCCTCGTCGCGCCACGGGCGGGACGGCGCCTCGATACGATCGCAACGACAGCGCCGGTCCCGTGGTCAGAACCGGTCCAGATGACGACAGCGTCATTTGCCCGATGTCATCGCTCGGGGCCTGCGCCGGCGCCACTGGGCCGGTCCGTCACGAACTTGACCCCACCGGTTGCGGGCGATGCGCCTGAGGGCTATGCCCCGACGGGCAAGAGAACAGCACCCGCCGGCACCGGCGACCGCCGGGACGGCGCGCACGAATCACGCAGAGCACCCATGGGGTGCAGAGGTGGCGACAGACGATGCCCGGCGACTCCCTCCCGTTTCCGCTGCTTCCCCCCTTCCGGACCCCAGGCCGCGGCGGCGTGAATGTCTGAGGCCGCGGGACCCGGCGCCGACTCCATTCCCGTCCCCGTCGTCCCTCCTTTCGCCGGCCTCGCGCGCCGACACAAAGTGTTATCGCGCACCTGGCGACGGCTCGTGCGGGTGCACCGGATGCGCGGCCAGCGCGGCATCCTGTTCCTCGCGGGGGGCGCGCTCATCGGCGTGGCCGGTGTCGGGATGGCGGTCGGCGCCACCGCGGCGGAGGTGCAGTTCGACCGCCTGCTCGCGCTCTGGTCCTATGCCTCGCTGGTGGCGACGCCCGTCGGCTTCGCGCTGCTCGCCTGGATCACCCGCCGCTTCGTGACCAATTCCGAAGGCAGCGGCATCCCGCAGGCGATCGCGGCGCGCAAGCTGTGGGACCAGGCGGCGCGCGGCAAGCTCGTCAGCCTGCGCATCGGGTTCGGCAAGATCGTGCTGACCCTGGCCGGGCTGCTGTGCGGCGCCTCGATCGGGCGCGAGGGACCGACGGTGCAGGTCGGCGCCTCCATCATGTTCGCGATCGGGCGGCTGTCGCCGGCGCGCCAGCCGGGGCTGATCCTCGCCGGCGCCGCGGCCGGGATCGCCGCCGCGTTCAACACCCCGCTCGCCGGCGTGGTGTTCGCGATCGAGGAAATGAGCCGCGCGTTCGATGAACGCTCCAACGGCCTCGTGATCGGCGCGATCGTGGCCGCCGGCATCGTCTCCACCGCGCTGCTCGGCAATTATACGTATTTCGGCGTCACCACTTCGGATCTGGGCGGCGGTATCGGCTGGTTGGGCGTGCCGCTGTGCGGCGTGGTGGGCGGGCTGCTGGGCGGGGCGTTCTCGCGCGCGCTGGTGGTCGTGGCGCGCGGCCTGCCGGGGAAGTTCGGAGCTGCGTGCAAGGCGCATCCGGTGGTGTTCGCGTTCGGCTGCGGTCTGCTGGTGGCGATCTGCGGGGTGCTGTCGGGCAACACGATCTTCGGCACCGGCTACCGGCATATCAAGGCGGTGATCGACCATGGCGGCCCGCTGTCGCTGAGCTTCGGGCCGTTGAAGCTGATCGCCACCATCTTGTCGTCGATCGCCGGCATTCCGGGCGGGCTCTTCTCGCCCTCGCTCGCGGTGGGCGGGGGCATCGGTTTCGACATCGCGCGGCTGCTGCCGGGGGCGCCCGTGGATGCGCTCGTGATCCTCGGGATGGTCGGGTATTTCTCCGGCGTGGTGCAGGCGCCGATCACCGCCTTCGCGATCGTTGCCGAGATGACCGCGGACCACAACATGATCGTGCCGCTGATGGCGACGTCGATGATCGGGACCGTCAGCTCGCGGCTGATCTGCCCGGAGGGCGTCTACCACATCCTCTCGCGCAACTATTACCATCGCTATGCGCCGACGACCGTGGCCGCGGTTGCGGGCGGGGGCGTCGGCGGCCCCGGGGACAGCGGCGACGACAGCGCCGGGGACGGCAAAGCCTGAACACCGACCAGCGGTGCGTGCCGCGAACCCGTCTCCCTGGCCCACGGATGGGGCGGTCGCTCTCCGAGCCTAGTGCTCTGACACAAACAAGTGATTTATCATGCGTCAGAGCACCAGCCTGATTTTGTGGGCCGATTCAACCAGCGCCTCGAAGCAGGCGTTGGCATCGGACCACTAGCGGAACTGCACCCGCAGCCCCACGAACCCGCCGATCGGCGGCCCGATGCTGTAGCTGCGCGGGTTGGTCAGGCTGGCCACCTGCGCCACCTGAACGGTCCCGAGCGCCGTGTAGGTTCCATAGGTGTAGTACCGCGCATCGGTCAGGTTCTCGACGCTGCCGAAGAGCTCCACATTCGGCGTCAGCCGGTAGCGGGTCACGAGATTGACGACGACATAACCCGGCAGCGGTTTGTCCAGATTGGCGGCGTCGCCGTACAGGTAGCTCGATGTCACGGCCACGGCCGAAAGACCGATGCTCCAGCGCCGGGTCGCGTTCCAATCGAAGCCGAGCTTGATCGTGTTCTGCGGAACGCCGGGCAGCAGATCACCGGCCAGCACGGTGATCGTCCCGTCGGCGCCGGCATGGGGATTGGCGCCGCCCGATTCCACGAAGCTGCTCTGGTAGCTTGCCACGACACGCGAATAGGCAAGCCACGCGTTCCACCTGTCTGTCTCCAGATGCAGGCCGAGATCGATGCCCTGGCGCAGCACCGAGCCGATGTTGGCGAAATAGGCACGGCCCTGGGTGGGCGCGGTGATGAAGGCGATGTCGTCGTCGAGCACGGAGTGGAAGTAGTCGACATCGTAGCTCAGGGTTCCACCGTCGAACACCGGCGCCAGCCCGCGCAGCCCGACCTCGATCCGATGCGCGATGACCTGTTTCAGCGCCGGGTCGGCGACGAAGAAATTGGCCAGGCTGCAGGCGTTCTGCGGCCCGGCGCAGGACAGTTCGGCCGGCGTCGGCGCGCGGTTCGCCTCGGAATACCCGGCGTAGACGCTGGCCAGCGACGTCAGCTGCCAGGTTGCGCCCAGCGCCGGGTTCAGATGCGCATAGGCGTGATTCCCGCTCAGGTCGCCGCCGTTGTGGTCGGTAAGGCCGATGGTCGCGACATTGAGCCGCGCCGAGGCGGTGAGCGCGAGACGCTGCGTGACATGCAGCGTGTCGGCCAGATAGGCGCCGTAGTCGCCGCTGCTGAATTCCCACCGAGACCGGGACATTGGTACCCGGTTCGTCGATCAGCACGCCTGGCCCGATGAACGTCCGGCTGACGGGTGTGATCCCGCCGATCAGTCCGCTGGCGGCGAAGCCGGTCTCCGCACCGTCGTAGGCGAGGCCGCCGACCAGGCGGTTGGTCAGGCCGGCGATCTGCCGCGTGTCGGCGAGCTGCGCCGAAGCGCCGTAGCCGTTGGTATCGGTGACCTCGCGGTCGAGCTCGGAATAGAAATCGCCCGGTGCAAACGCCGCGATCGGCGCCCCGCCCGACGTCGTGCTGGGGGCGCCGGAGGATTGGCACAGCGTAGCGGCGCCGGGGTGGCAGGGCAGATCGTTCGGCGCATTACCGTTCGCCACCGCCTCGTGGAAATAGTCGTAATAGGCGAGCAGCCGCAGGCTGCGATGCGCATCGAGCCGCGTCGTCAGCGACAGGCCGAGGCGCGCGTACCTGGGTGTCGATGGAGTTCGGCGCCGTATATTGCGCTGAGGGATCGGCTGCGATGAGCTGCACCGGCGCGGTCCCCGGCCCGTTCAGCGCCGCGTGCGCGGCCGTCAGGTTGACATGCAGCTCCGCCGCCGCGGTGCGCCAGCCGAGATCGCCGTAGAAATTCTGGATGTCGGAGGACTGGTCGTCGCGCCAGCCCGCCTCGTGCTGCTCGCCGGCGGCGACGTAGACCGCCTGGTTGCCCTGTTGGCGCCCGTACTCGATATCCCCTCCCGCGCGGCCGAACGAGCCGCCGGACAGATCGATCTGCCCGCCGTCGTCGGTGAAGCCGTTCTTCATCTGCACGTCGATGGCGCCGCCCAGCGCGTTCAGGCCGAATTCCGGATTGGCGTCCTGCACCGTCAGGCTGCGGATCGCGTTCGGCGCCAGCAGGTCCAGCTCCACCGTGTCGCCGAACGGCTGGTTGAAACGGATACCATCGACATAGACGGCCAGCCCCTGCGGCGTGCCCTGCAGCGGCGAAATCTCGAACCCGTGATAGACGATGCCGGGCTGGAACGGATTGCCGGCGGCGTCCGACAGGCTCACGCCGGTCGCGCGCCGGTCCAGCGCGGCGAACGGATCGGGCTGGCCGTTGGGCGCGAGCGCCGCACCCCCGAGCACCTGCACCGCCTGCGGTGCGGTGGCAGGATCAATTCCGGTGCGGATGTGCGGCCGGCTCGAGACCTCGATCGGCGCTGTCTGCACGTCCGCGCCGGCGGGCGTGGGGAGCCCGGCTTGCACCGGCGGCGTCTGTGCCTGCGCGGCCATTCCCCCCGCCAGCCCCGCAAGGACCACCCAGCCGGCATGGCATCCGGCTCGGCCCCACCGCGTCGGCATGGCACTGACTTCCCCCTAAGTCGTCGCGCCCGGACGGTGCGCTGCGTCGGTTGCGGGAATCAAGGGCGATCGCCTTGCCAGCCTGTACCCCGCCTGTATGAGTGGCCGGGTTCGATGCTGCACTGCGAAGGACCGCCCCGATGTCCCAACCCGTCGCCGCCCGCCTTGCCGTCGATATCGGCGGCACCTTCACCGACCTCGCGCTCGAATTCGGCGGCCGGCAGATCACCGCCAAGGTGCTCACCACCCCCGCCGCCCCCGAGCAGGCGGTGCTCGCCGGCCTCGACCGCGTGCTCGCCGACGCCGGCCTGGCGCCGGGCGCGCTCGATCTCGTCATCCACGGCACCACGCTTGCCACCAACGCGATCATCGAGCGCAAGGGTGCGCGCACCGCGCTGCTGACGACCGAGGGGTTCCGCGACGTGCTCGCGATGGGCAACGAGAGCCGCTACGACCAGTACGACCTCAACATCGTGCTGCCTGAACCGCTGGTCCCGCGCCACCTCCGCCTGCCGGTGCCGGAACGGTTGGACAACGAAGGCCAGGTGCTGCGTCCGCTCGACGAGGCCGCGCTGCACGCGCTGATCCCCCTGCTGCAGCGCGAACAGGTGGAGGCGATCGCGGTCGGCTATCTGCACGCCTTCGTCAATCCCGACCACGAACTGCGCACGCGCGACATTCTCGCTGCCGCGCTGCCCGAGATCCCGGTGTCGCTCTCCTGCGAGGTCTCGCCGGAGATGCGCGAATGGGAGCGCTTCTCCACCACCGCCGCCAACGCCTACGTGCAGCCGCTGATGGCGCGCTACCTGCGCAAGCTGGAAGCCGGCTTGCGTGCCCGCGGCGTGGCGGCGCCGCTGTTCCTGATGCTGTCGGGCGGCGGGCTGACCACGGTCGAAACCGCCTGCCGCTTCCCGATCCGGCTGGTGGAAAGCGGCCCGGCGGGGGGCGCGATCTTCGCCGCCGGCCTTGCCCGCGCGGCCGGGCTGGATCGGGTGGTCTCGTTCGACATGGGCGGCACCACGGCGAAAATCTGCCTGATCGACGACGGCCAGCCGCAGACCTCGCGCAGCTTCGAGGTCGCCCGGATCGGGCGCTTCCGCAAAGGGTCGGGCCTGCCGCTGCGCATCCCGGTGATCGAGATGGTGGAGATCGGCGCCGGCGGCGGATCGCTCGCGCGGGTGGATGCGCTGGGGCGGATCGCGGTCGGGCCGGACAGCGCCGGCGCCGACCCCGGGCCGGCCTGCTACGGCCGGGGCGGGACCCAGCCCGCGGTGACGGACGCCAACCTGCTGCTCGGGCGCTACGATCCCGCGCGCTTCGCCGGCGGCAGCCTGGCGCTCGATGCCGGGGCGGCGCGGGCGGCGATGGCGGCCTCGGTCGGCGGCCCGCTGGGGCTGACGCCGGAGCTGGGTGCGCTCGGTGTGATCGAGATGGTGGACGAGACGATGGCCAACGCCGCCCGGGTGCACGCGGTGGAATCCGGCACCTCGTTCGCCGGCCGGGCGCTGATCGCCTTCGGCGGCGGCGGGCCGGTGCACGCCTGCCGCATCGCCGAGAAGCTCGGCATGGCGCGCGTGCTGGTGCCGCAGGGCGCGGGCGTGGGCAGCGCGATCGGCTTCCTGCGCGCGCCGGTCGCCTATGAGGTGGTGCGCAGCCTGTATCAGCGTCTCTCCAGCTTCGATCCGGCGGCGGTGGCCGCGCTGCTGGAAGCGATGGCGGCGGAGGCGCAGGCGGTGGTGGTGGCGGGCAGCTTCGGTGCGCCGGCCGCGGAACGGCGGGTGGCGTTCATGCGCTATGTGGGCCAGGGGCACGAGATCCCGGTGCCGCTGCCGCCCGGGAAGCTGGGGGCGGAGTCGGCGGCCGTCATCCGCAGCGCCTACGACGCCGCCTACAGCCGGTTCTACGACCGCCCGGTGCCGGGCTCGGACGTGGAGATCATGAGCTACGCGGTGCTGGTGGCGACCGCGATCGCCCCATCCCCCGCCCTGCCGCCGGCGCCGGCGGCTGCCGCGGCGGCGCGCCCCGATCGCCATCAGCCGGTGCGGGATACGACGACCGGCGCGCTCGCCGACTGGGCGGTGTACGAGCGTGCGACGCTGACCCCGGGCGCCCGGGTTGCCGGCCCGGCGATCGTCGCCGAGGCCGAGACCTCCACCCTGGTCGGCCCGGGCTGGACCGCGACGGTGGCGGCCTCCGGCTGGTTGGAACTGGCGCGGGAGGCCGGCTGAGCGCCTGCGCCGGCCCGGTGCGGCGCACGGTGTCGGAGGTTGGCGGGTGGTGATGAACCCGGTTTCACTTTCGGCACCGGCGGCCGCCCGGTAAGACGCGAGCCAAGCCCCCCGGTCGGAGCGCCGGCCGCACCCCCGGTCACGTCCCTTCGGGCCGAATGGGCGTGACGCTCGGGTTTCGAACGGACCTCGCACGCATGGACACCATCGCCGCCACGGGTCGCCGGATCGGCGGCTGGGCTTTCCTCGCCGGGGCTCTGCTGGCCTGGGCGGCGATCGCGCTGGCCGCGACGGTCCTGCCGGACAGCCCGGCGCTGCTGCACCGGGCCCCGTGGGAGGTCTGGCCGCTCGACCCCGCCATCGCCGTGCCGCTGATCCTGTGCGCCGCGGTCTATCTGCGCGGGGCGCGGCGGTCGGCGCCGGTGCCCTCGGCGGGGCGGCAGGCGGCGTTCCTGGGGGCGCTCGCGGCGCTGGCGCTCGCCTTGCAATCGCCGATCTCCAGCATGGCGCCGCGGTCCTTCGCGCTCGACGCGGTGGCGCAGATGCTGCTGCGCACGATCGCCCCGGCGCTGCTGGCGATGGCCGCACCGGTAGAGACTCTGGGGCGCGGGCTGCGGCGGCACGGGCGTGGGACGGCCGCGCCGGGCGGGGCGGTCCGCCTGCTGCGGGCGGTGGCGAACGGCTTGTCGCACCCGCTGCCGGCGACCGCGCTCTATGTCGGCACCGCCTATCTCTGGGCCTGGCCGCCGGCGCGCGACGCCGCGTTGCTCGACCCCGCGGCCCGCGCGGCGATGGACCTGTCCTTCGTGCTGAGCGGGCTCGCCTTCTTCCGCGCCCTGTTCGACCTGCGGCCGGAGCCGGTGGGGCCGACCATCGGCACGCGGCTGCTGATGGTCTGGGGGGCGGAGCTGGGCAACATCCTGCTCGGCTATTACCTGACCTACACCAGCCTGCCGCTCTATGGGGCCTATGCGGCGCACGGGCTGCTGTGGGGGCTGACGCCGCTCGCCAACCAGATGTACGGCGGGCAGACCCTGTGGCTGTGCGACACCGCGATGATCGGCGTGGCGGCGATGGTGGTGATCTTCCGCTGGGCGCGCGACGAGGACCGGCTGCGCGGCCCGCGCCTGCACCCCGGCGCCGACCGGGCGGGCTGGCTGGCCCGGCAGCGGGCGTCGAACCGGCGGGTGGTGCTGGGGTTGCTCGGGTTCGTGGGCATGATCGTCGGGATCATGGGAACGAGCGTCGTGCTGTACGAAGTCACCTACCATCGTGCGGCGGCGCATCCGCCCGCGATATCGCTCAATCAGATCCCATGACCGATGGCCGCCAATCCGAACGAGGGTCCGAAACGAGGGCCGGAATGGGACGTGGCACCGGGTCCGCCGCGCCGGACCGTCAGCGGGCGCTTGGCGCGGGCGGGCGCGATGTGGCACACGGGACGTGGATCGCTCGGAACGGGAACCACCGCATGAGACTGAGTTCGGCGCTGATGTGTGGTTTCGCGGTGCTGCTCGCCGCCCCGACCGTCGCGCGCGCGGCGCCGCCAGCCCCGGCCGCCCCATCTGAGGCCGCCCCGTCCGGCGTGCCGCAGACGCTCGACCAGGCGCTGGCGGCGACCTACCTGCAGCAGCCGGTCCTGCAGGCCGAGCGCGCCAAGCTGCGGGCGACGGACGAGGACGTGCCGCAGGCGCTGGCCGGCTGGCGCCCCACCGTGGTGATCGCCGGCAGCGCCGGCTACGGGGACGGGACGGTACGCAGCTACACGCCGTTGCTCGGCGGCTGGGAAAAGACACAGAATGATCGCGACATCGCCACCGGCCAGGCCACCATCACGCAGCCGCTGTATACCGGCGGGCGCACGACCGCCAACGTGCACCGCGCCACGGACCTGGTGATGGCCGAGCGCGCCACCCTGATCGCGCAGGAGGAAACCAGCTTCACCAATGCGGTCAACGCCTATGTCGGCGTGATCGAGTCGAAGCAGCTCCTCGCCCTCAACATCAACAACGAGCAGGTGCTGCGCCAGCAACTGCGCGCCACCAACGACCAGTTCCAGGTGGGCGAGGTCACCCGTACCGACGTGGCGCAGGCGCAGGCGGCACTGGCCGGCGCCGTGGCGCAACGGGAAACCGCCGAGGGCAACCTGCAGACGGCGCGCGCCACCTACAGCCAGATCATCGGCTACGCGCCGCCGGAGGGCCTGGTGTCGCCGCAGCCGCTGTCGCTGCCGGTGGTCAGCGTCCAGGCGGCCACCGCCATGGCCGCGGCCAACAACCCGAACGTGGTCGCCGCGCAGTTCAACGACGCGGCGGCAAAGAACGCGGTGGCGGCCGCGATCGGCCAGTTGCTGCCGCAGCTCAGCCTGCAGGCGCAGGCGTTCCAGTTGCAAAATGACAGCGCCCGCAGTTCCAACAATAACGGCTACACCGCGCTGCTCAATCTGTCGGTGCCGCTGTACCAGGGCGGCTCGGAATACTCCGCGGTGCGCCAGGCGCGGCAGACCGAGGAGCAGGAGGCACGGCTGGTGGCGGATGCGAGCCGCACCGCCATCCAGGCCGCCGTCAACGCGTGGCAGACCTATGCCGCCGCCCGCGCCGCCGCCGCCAGCACGCGGCTTGCGGTGCGCGCCAACGAGATCGCGCTGGTCGGCGTGGAGCGCGAGCACCTGGTCGGCACCCGCACCACGCTCGACGTCCTGAACGCCCAGCAGGCGCTGCTCAACTCCCGGGTGACCCTGGTGCAGAACCTCGCCAACCTGGTCACCGCCTCCTACGCGGTGGCCTCGGCGGTCGGGCGGCTGACCGCGCGCGACCTGCATCTTCAGGTGCCACTTTATGACGAAACGGCGTATTACGATGCGGTGCGCAACCGCTGGTTCGGTCTCGGCGACCCCGGCCCGCACCAGCCGGGGCGCTGAGCGCCAGCCCCGGGCACGTGAGAGCGAGGGCGCGTGAGAGCGAAGGACTGACGATTGAGCGGATCCAGCAAGCCCGAAGCCTCCCCTTCTGCCGGCGGCGACCCGTCGATGGAGGATATCCTTGCCTCGATCCGCCGGATCCTGAGCGAGGAGGAGACCCCGCCGGCGGGCGAGACGGCGCCCCTCGCGGCGCCGGATCCGGATGTGCTGGTCCTCGACGAGTCCATGCTGACGCCGGCGGAACCGGCCGCCGGGGCGCCGGCCGAGTCCGGTCCGGTTGAACCCCGAACGGCCGAATCCGCCGCCGTCGACCCGCTTGGTGCGGAACCCGCGCCCCCCGCTTCCCCGCCGGCCGACCGGCCCGCTGCCGCGGCTGCGGAGGCCGCAGCCGAGGTACCCCTCGCCGTGCCGCCGGCAGCCGAGGCAGCCGAGGCAGCCGGCGGGCTGGTGGCCCCGGAGGCGGCGGCGGCGGCAACCGCGTCGGTTGCCGGCCTGCTGCGCACCCTCGCCTCCGACCGCGCCTTGCAGGTGCGCGCCGGCGGGCCGACGATCGAGGACATCGTGCGCCAGACCCTGCGCCCGTTGCTCAAGGAGTGGCTGGACGCCCACCTGCCGGAGCTGGTGGAACGCCTCGTGCGTGCCGAGATCGAACGGGTGGTGAACCGGGCGGTTCCCTGACGCGACCGGCAGCGCAACGCACCCGCGCGCCGGCGCCGGCGTCAGGCCCGGCGGTGCAGGACACAGAGCAGGGTGAACAGCCGCCGGGCGGTGGCGAAGTCGATGGCGATCTTGCCGGCGAGCCGGGCCATCAGCAGCCGCGCACCTTCGTCGTGCAGGCCGCGCCGGCCCATGTCGATCGCCTGGATGCGCGCCTCCCGCCCTTCCGCCATCGCTTTGGCATAGCTTTCGACCACGAGGTCGTAGTCCTTCATCAAGGTGCGGAACGGCCCGAGCGCGAGGCCGACGCCGGCCAGCGGCGCGTCGTCGGGGCCGCGGATGTCGAACACCAGCTTCCCGTCCTGCACGGCGAGGTGCAGCACGAACGGCCCGGCCGGGGCAGGCTGACGCGCGCCGGCGGGGGGGATCGGGGCGAAACGGTTTTCCGCCGCGAGATCGGTCACCGCCTGCGCCCGGTCGGCTTCCTGCAACGGCGACAGGCGGGCCGGCGGCTCGCCGGCCACCACCACGCGGATCAACCGGTGCTCTGGTATGGCCGCCCCAGGGGTGGGTTGGGGGGCAGGCTGGGCCGCCGCCGATCGCGCGGGCCGGGCGTGCCGTGGTGGCTCGGAGGGCCCTTCGGTCATCCCGGAGCGGGGTTCGGCTTCAGCATCCCCATGGTGAGCATCAGCCCGACGGTACCCCCCTTGATCGGGCGCAGCAGGCCGAGCGCGAGCACGAGCGTGAGCGGGATGAAGATGACCGATAGTTCCCAGGTGGGCGGGTTGCTCATGCGCTGCATGACCAGCATCAGCGGGACCACGATGTGCCCGACCACCAGGATGGTGAAATAGGGCGGCGCGTCATCGGCGCGCGCCAGGCCCAGCGGCGCGCCGCAGCGGCGGCATTCCGGCGCGACCTTGAGGTAGCCGTTGAACAGATGCCGTTCCCCGCAGGCCGGGCAATGTCCCAACAGGCCGCGGCCGATCGCCGTGGCGAGCGACGGCACCGGCCAGGCCGGCGCCGGCGGGACGACATCGGAAGGCCAATGGGACGGGGTCATGGGAGGTTCTTTCACGCCGGGGACGTTGGTGGCGACCATGGGCATAGCCCAGCGGCCGCACGGTCTCCATATCGAAATGCTCCGGCGCTGCGCCAGGGGCACTTCCTGCCCCACCTTGGGCGTACGGTGCGGATCAGCCCTGCGCCCCGCCGATGCGCCGGGGCGTCGCGCCGCGCCATCCCGGAATGAGCCGCCGCGGCAGGTGGCGCGCGCCGGCTGCTTCGGAGGCGACCGGCCGGTCCGCCATCGCCCGGGAGCCGCCCGCACCCAGCGCGCCGCGAATGAACCCGAGCGCGTAGGCCAGCCGCCAACGCCCTGCCAGCAGGCGGGTGCTGGAGCGGGGGACCAGCGCGGCCGGCGCGCAGACCGCGGCCACCGCGAGCCGCCGCGGCAGTTCCCGCCACACCGCCGCGCCCTGGCCGAGCAGCCGCCGGGTCAGCACCGCGGACACCCCCTGCCAATGGAGCCGGGCGAGCAGCCACCCCGGTGTGAGCCGGGCCGCCGCGATGCGATGATGTACCACCAGCCGCGCGTCGTAGCGCGCCCTTAGTCCGGCTGCCTGCAAGCGCCGGGCGAGATGCACTTCCTCATCGGACAGCAGCACGGTGCTGCCGCGCCGGCCGATCGCGGGGCAGAAGCCGCCGGCGGCGCGCAGCGCGGCCACGTCCACGAGCAGGTTGGCGCCGCAGGGTTCCAGGCCGGGGAGCAGGCCGGCGCCGAAATACTCGCCTGCGCCCGGTGCCTCCACGATCGACAGCACGCCGCGCAGCCGGGGCGGCCACCAGGCGGGCAGCGGCACTTCCCACACCGGCAGCACGCGCCCGCCGAGCAGGGCCGGCGGCGGCCCGGGGGCGGCGAGGGCGGCGAGCGCCTGGGCTGCCCAGTCGGGGGTCGGCACCGCGTCGTCGTCCAGATAGGCGATCCAGGGTGCCCGCGCTGCCGCCGCGCCGGCGTTGCGCGCCAGGCTGAGGCCGGGGATGTCGAGCCGGATCAGCCGCGCCGCGCGGCACCCGCCCACCAGCCGCGCCAGCGCCGCCGCCTGCGCGGGGGCGCTGGCGCTGTCGATGACCAGGATTTCCCACCGCTCCGCCGGCAAGGTCTGCGCGCGCAGGCCGTCGAGGCAGAGGTGCACGTCCTCCGGCCGGTTATGCGTGCAGATGCAGACGCTGAGTTCGGGCCCCGGCATGCCCGGTGGGGATAGAGCGCCGGGATTGCCGAATGGTTAGCGCGTGGGGCGGGCGGCGCACCCGTCAGCCGTGCGGCCGGCCGATGCCGTGGTAGGCGAAGCCGGCCGCGCGCATGGCCGCGGGGTCGTAGACGTTGCGCAGGTCGACCAGCACCCGCCCGCGCATGGTCGCCGCCAGGCGTTCGGGCGCCAGGGCGCGGAACTCGTTCCATTCCGTGACCAGCACCAGCGCGTCGGCGCCGGCGGCGGCATCGGGAGCGTCGCGGCAGAACGTCACGGCCTCCGGCAGCAGCGGGCGGGCCTGGTCCATCCCCTCCGGGTCGAAGGCGCGGATTGCGGCGCCATCCTCGGCCAGCCGCCAGATCAGCGGCACCGCGGGCGCCTCGCGCATGTCGTCGGTTTCCGGCTTGAACGTCAGGCCGAGCACGGCGATGGTCTTGCCCCGCACCGACCCGCCGCAGGCCGCCACCACCCGTCCGGCCATCGCCGCCTTGCGCGCGTCGTTCACCGCCACGGTCGCTTCCACGAGCCGGGTCGGCGCGCCGTGTTCCTGCGCGATGCGCATCAGCGCCAGGGTGTCCTTGGGGAAGCAGGAGCCGCCGAACCCCGGCCCGGGATGCAGGAACTTGCGCCCGATGCGGCCGTCGAGGCCGATGCCGCGGGCGAGGTCGTGCACGTCGGCGCCGGTGCGTTCGCACAGGTCGGCGATCTCGTTGATGAAGGTCACCTTCATCGCCAGGAAGGCGTTGGCGGCGTATTTGGTGAGCTCGGCGGTTTCGATCGCGGTGAACACGATCGGCGCTTCGATCAGATAGAGCGGGCGATAGAGGCGGCGCAGCACCTCGCGCGCACGGTCGGTCTCGGCGCCGATCACCACCCGGTCGGGGCGCATGAAATCGCCGATCGCATTGCCCTCGCGTAGGAATTCGGGGTTGGAGGCGACGTCGAAATCGAGGTCCGGGCGGGTGGCGCGGACGATCTCGGCGATGCGCCTGCCGGTGCCGACGGGGACGGTGGATTTGGTCACGATCACCGTGTAGCCGGTCAGCGCACGCGCCACCTGCTCGGCGGCGGCATAGACGTAGCTCAGGTCGGCATGGCCGTCGCCGCGGCGGGTGGGCGTGCCGACGGCGATGAACACCGCTTCCGCGCCGTCGAGCGCGGCGGCGAGGTCGGCCCCGAAACGCAGGCGGCCGGCGGCGACGTTATCGGCGACCAGCCGATCGAGACCGGGTTCATAGATCGGCATCCGCCCTTCGGCGAGGGCGGCGAGCCGGGCGGGGTCGGTTTCGACCACCGCGACCTCGGTGCCGAATTCGGCGAAACAGGCGCCGGAGACAAGGCCGACGTAACCGCCGCCGATCATCGCGATACGCACACCGAACCCCTTTCCGATCGATCCGCAGGCCGGTCAGGCCCGATGCCGCACGATCCTTACAGCAATCGGCAGGGCGGCGGCGAGGGCTGATGCGGCCGGGTGGGTGCGGCGCGATCGCACCGACCCTCCCCGGCCCGTGGCCGTTCGGCTTTCGTGCGCTCCGGGGGCCCGAGCGGGTTCCGGCCGCCGTGGCGGCCCAGCCGGTGTCCGACCGCAGTCGGCCGTCGTTCGGCTAGCCGACGATGACCGCGTTGCGCAACGCGAGCGGCGCGGTCACGTGGTGCAGCGGCTCCCAACTGCCGCCGATGCCGCGGATCAGCACCGTGCCGAAACCAAGGATGCGGCCGGCGACGCCCTGGCTGACGTCGACGGTTTCAACCTTGGTGATATTCATCTCCTCGGTGTGGCGGGCAATCCAGCCGACCTTGTGGATGATGCGCTTGTCGGTCACCACGATTTCGGTGCCCACCTTGATCAGCCACGCGCGCACGAAGGAGATGACGGCCAGCAAGAGGAATATTCCGAATACGACGAGCGCGATCGGCGGCTGGTTCGCCGGCTGGGCCAGGGAAAACACGCCGACGATGAGCGCCAGAATGCCGAACAGGATGGCGTTCCGGTAGATGATCCAGTGCAATCCCCCAACGTACCGCACGGTCTCATCTGGCTGCAGCACTTTGGTGTAGTAGGCCATGTCGGCGGAAATTCCCACGATGTGCCGCGGTGAGGCTAGCGGACCGCCGGGGGCCACGCAATCGGCCACCGGCGGGAGCGTCGTGCGAACGTGTGGTGCCTCCTTCACCTCTCCCGCTTTGCGGGCTTGGGCCGCGAAGCGGACCAAGGTCGCCGTGCGCAGCACGGCGGGTGAGGGCGCGAGGCACGGTTCCCTCACCCGGTTCGCTCCGCGAACCGACCTCTCCCGCAGCGCGGGAGAGGTGAATGAGGCGCCGCGCGCGCTGATTCTCCGGCCCAGGCAGATCGCGCTGGTTTCACCGGTCGCGTCCCCGGGGCCGGGCGGCCCGGGGCGCGCGCCGGCCGTCAGTCGTCCTTCGCCGCCACGGCGCCCGTCGTCGTGCCGCCGTCGATCACGATCGTCTGGCCGGTGACGAAACTGCCGGCGGGGGACGCCAGGAACACCGCCGCCCCGGCGATCTCGTCCGGCTCGCCGATCCGTTGCAGCGGCGTATCGCGCGTGCGCTTGCGGTACAGCACCGGGTCCTCCCACAGCGCGCGCGCGAAATCGGTCCGCACCAGGCCGGGCGCGATCGCATTGGCGCGGATGTTCTTCGGCCCCCATTCCACGCAGATGTTGCGCGCCAACTGCATGTCCGCGGCCTTGGAGATCGCATACAGCCCGAGCTGGGCCGAGCCGCGCAACCCGCCGATCGAGGAGATGATGATGACCGATCCCCCGCCGCGCGTGGCCATCTGCGGCAGCACCATGTTGCACAGCCAGAAATTGCTGCGCACGTTGGCGCCCATGATGCGCTCGTAGACCTCGTCGGAGGCGCCGGCCGCCGGCCCCAGATACGGGTTCACCGCGGCGTTGCACACCAGCACGTCGATCCCGCCCCAGTGTGCGACGGTGCGGTCCACCAGCGCCTGCAAATCCTCCTTGCGGGCGATGTGGCAAGGCACCACGATCGCTTCCCCGCCGCGGGCGCGGATGCCCTGCGCGACCGTTTCGCAGGCGTCTTCCTTGCGCGAGGACACCACCACCCGCGCGCCGTGCTCGGCCAGGCGCTCGGCGATGGCGCGGCCGATCCCCTTGCTCGATCCGGTCACGACGGCAACTTTTCCGGCCAGGTCGAACAAGGACGGCATCGGTTTCCCCCTCGGCTTGTGCGGTGCTGCTACCGGTCAGTATGCTCGCGCCCGGGAAACGTCAATCGGATCGCACCCATGCCAGCGCCGCGCACCGGATTCTATCGCCATGCCGAGCTGCACCGGCTGCTGCATCCGGCGAGCATCGCCGTGGTCGGCGCCTCCCCGCGCGCCGGCTCGTTCGGGGAACGGGTGCTTGCGAACCTCGTCGATTTCACCGGCGCCGTGCACGCGGTGAACCCGCGCTACCAACGGATCGGCGACCGCCCCTGCCATCCCTCCCTGGCCGCGATCGGTGCACCGGTCGACTGCGCGGTGATCGCCGCAGCGCGCGAGGCGGTGGAGCCGATCGTGCGCGAGGCCGCCGCTGCCGGCGTCGGCGGCGCCATCGTCTTCGCCTCCGGCTACGCCGAGACCGGCAAGGCAGAGCGCCGTGCCGAACAGGAGCGGTTGACCGGCATCGCGCGCGCCACCGGGCTGCGCATCGTCGGGCCGAACACCATCGGCCTTGTCAACGCGGCACTGGAGGCGCGGGCGACCTTCATGACCATCACACCGATCCCCCCGCCCGGGCGGCGGGCGATCGGGATCGTGAGCCAGTCGGGCGCGCTCGGCATGTCGCTCGCGCAGGGCGTGGCGCGCGGGGCGTCGATCAGCCACGTGCTGACCTCGGGCAATTCCTGCGACGTCGATATGGCCGACTACATCGCCTACCTCGCCGAGGACCCGGGCTGCGCCGCCATCGCCTGCGCCTTCGAGGGCACGTCCGAACCGCGGCGTATCCTGGACGCGGCGGCGTTCGCGGCCGAACGCGGCAAGCCGCTGGTCGTCTACAAGATGGCCACCGGGTCGGAGGGCGCGCAAGCGGCGATGTCGCACACCGGTGCGCTCGCCGGGACGCACGAAGCCTATCGCGCCGCCTTCCGCCACGCCGGCGCCGTGCTGGTGGAAGACTACGAACGGCTGCTGGAGACGGCGTCGTTCTTCGCCAAGGCGGGGGCGCCGAAAGCGCGCGGCGCGGCGGTACTGGTCACCTCGGGCGGTGCCGGGATCATGGCCGCCGACGCGGCGGAGCGGCACGGCGTGCCGATGCCGCAGCCCGATCCGGCGGTGCGTGCGGTGCTGGAGAGCCATATCCCGGAGTTTGGCGCCGCCCGCAATCCGTGCGACGTGACCGCGCAGGTGATTGCCAATCCGGAATTGCTCGCCGCCTGCGCCGGCGCGCTGCTCGGCCATGAAGACTACGCCGCACTCGTGTATCCGCAGGTCTATTCCTACGCCACGACCGCCCTGCGGGTGCCGGTGTTCGACGCGCTGGCCGCCGCGCACGGCAAGCCGGTGTGCATCGTGTGGATCACCGAGTTCCTCGCCGGTCCGGGATCGGCGGAGGCCGAGGCGGCGGAGAACGTGGCGCTGTTCCGCTCCATGTCCTCCTGCTTCGCCGCGCTGGCCGCCTGGACCGAGCGGGCGGCGCACCTGGCCGCCCCGCCCGCCGCGCCGGCGCCCACGCCGCCGGCGGCGCGCGCCGAGGCGGCCGCCCTGATCGCCGCCGCGGACGGTCATCCGCTCACCGAGCGGGCGGCCAAGGCGGCGTTGGCGTTGTACGGCGTGCCGGTGGTGGGCGAAACGCTGGTGCAGACGGCGGAGGAGGCGGTGGCCGCGGCCGGGGCGCTCGGCTACCCGGCGGTGCTCAAGGTCGAGTTCCCCGACCTGCTGCACAAGACCGAGGCCGGGGTGGTTCGCCTCGATCTGCGCGACGCGGACGCCGTGCGCGGCGCGTATGCCGAGATCACCGCCCGCGCGGCGATGATCGCGCCGGTCCCGCGGGTGCGGGGCGTGCTGGTGCAGCCGATGGTGCCGGCGGGGGTGGAGCTGGTGGTCGGCGCGCGCGTCGATCCGCTGTTCGGACCGCTGCTGGTGGTGGGCCTGGGCGGCGTGCTGGTCGAGGTGCTGGCGGACACCGCGCTGGCGCCGGCGCCGGTCTCCGCAGCCGAGGCGCGGGCGCTGCTGGACCGGCTGCGCGGGGCGCGGCTGCTCGACGGTTTCCGGGGCGGACAGGCGGTGGATCGGACCCGGCTGGCGGAGGTGATCGCTGCGGTGTCACGCTTCGCCGCCGACCATCGCGACACGATCGCCGAGCTTGACGTCAACCCGCTGATCGGCACGGGAGAACGGGTCGTGGCGGTGGATGCGCTGATCGTGCCGCGGCGCGGCGGATAGGCCAAGGGGGGCTTCCCGCCGGTCTTGCTGCCGCGGGGTCGAACACTCTGAGACTATTGGTATGACACTGCGGCGACGGACTGCCGACGGAGGCACAAGGCGAAACCGCACCCTGGATGGGCCGGCGGCCGAGCCAGTATATCGTTCCGTTCAGGGATCGTTGGCTGCCCTGGGGGCCGATCTGCTGCTGGCCGGGAGGTCCGCGCGGGGATCCTGCCCCCTCGCCCAGGCCATGCTCAGCGGCCCGCCCTGGCCGGTTCGGCGTTGCATATTGCGGAGCACGATGGCCAGGTGCCGACCGGTGCCGCGGTCGCCGGCGTCATAGGCCGCCTGGACCAGCCCTTCGAGCTTGTCGGCGAGGGTGTGCGGCACGGCGGCTGAAGCACGGGGCGGCAGGATGGAGGTTGCGCGCGTGCCGGCATCGGGATCGGATCGTGCCGATCCGGTCAGCAGCCAGGAAAAGCGCTTCCCCGGGAAGCCGGGCATCTGCGGGGTCCTTCCTCATTCAACCGTCTCGCCGCGCGCTCCATACGGCGCCTGATTACGCGGGGCAACCGGTTTGATGTCACGAAGTCGCAACCGAAGTTCGTCTTTTTGGGAATGCGCCGGACGATGCCCGCCGTGCACCCGCTCGGCACGAATGCAGCGCCGGCGGCGGCAGTCGTTCGGCAGCCGTCCAGGAGCGAGCCGGGGACGAACCGCCCCTGCCAGGACATCGCGCCGCTCCGTCCGCCCCTTCCCGGATGGGTCGCACGCGCGCAAACTCCGCGTCGGCCGCGGTGCCGACCGGCCCGATGGTGCGGCACCGCCCGCGGGCGGCGATGGCCGCACCGGCGCGGCGGACAGGGGAGCGACCGCGTCGCGGCGCTCCGCCCCGCCGTCGGACCCGCAGAAAAAGAAGGACACTGTCCATGACCGCACCGTCCAGGACCGCATGGCCTACCCGTCGCCTCGGCCGCACCGCGGTGCAGGTGACGACCCTCGGCCTCGGCACCGCCACCATGGGCGGCAGCCGGGTCCCCATGACCCGCTCAGATCGGGAAGCGCTGGTGCGCGCCGCCTGGCAGGCCGGCGTACGCTATGTCGATACCGCACCGTTCTACGGCGTCGGCGCCGCCGAGCGCGCGGTGGGGGATGCGCTGCGCGACGAGCCGCGCGGGGACTGGGTCCTGTCCTCCAAGGTGGGCCGCCTGCTGCGCCCGAACCCGGGCGGCGGCCCGTCGCTGGACGGCAGGCTGGCGCCGTTGCCGTTCCGGGTCGAGTACGACTATTCGCACGACGGCATCCTGCGTTCGGTGGAGGACAGCTTCCAGCGCCTCGGCCTGGCGCGGATCGACATCCTCTATGTGCATGACATCGGCGCCTACCAGCACGGCGACGCCGCGGCGGGGCATATGCAGGTGCTGCGCGACAGCGGCTACCGGGCGCTGACCCGGCTCAAATCGGAGGGCACGATCGGCGCCTTCGGTATCGGCGTGAACGAAACCGCCGTGCTGCTGGAGGCGCTGTCGTGGGGCGAGTGGGACGCTTTCCTGCTCGCCGGGCGCTACACGTTGTTGGAACAGGCGCCGTTGGACGATCTGCTGCCGCTGTGCCTGGCGCGCGGCACCTCCATCGTGGTGGGCGGGCCGCTCAATTCGGGGCTGCTGGCCGGGCGCGATTCCTGGGACTACGCGCCGGCCCCGCCGGCGGTTGCGGCGCGGGCGCGGGCGATCGGCGCGGTGTGCGCCCGCCACGGCGTGGCTCTGCCGGCGGCGGCGCTGCAATTCCCGCTGGCGCATCCGGCGGTGGCTTCGGTGATCCCGGGGCCGCGCTCGGCCGCCGAGTTCGACGCCAACCTCGCGCTGATCCGCGCGCCGATCCCGGCGGCGCTGTGGGCGGAGCTGAAGCAGGAGGGGCTGCTGCACAGGGAGGCACCGACGCCTGCTGGCAGCTAATACCAACCCTCGGAATGTTTGACCCATCGCCAGCAAGGCCAAGGGGCTTTGCCCCCTGGACCCCCACCAAGGGCTAGCCCTTGGAACCCTTCCCCCCGAGGGGTCCAGGGGACTTGTTCCCTGGTGGGGGTCCAGGGGGCAAAGCCCCTTGGCCTTGCTTCCGAAGAGTTCGAACACTTCGCGGGTTGATATTAGCATTGCGCGCGCTTTGCCCGGAGGGAACCCCATGTCGCCAGCCCCGGCCCGCCTGCCGCGCTCGATCGCCACGGTCACCCTCTCCGGCACCCTCCCCGACAAGCTGGACGCCGCCGCGCGCGCCGGGTTCGACGCGGTGGAAATCTTCGACGCCGACCTGATGACCTTCGATGGCAGCCCCGCCGACATCCGCCGCATCGCCGGCGACCTCGGCCTTGCCATCGCGCTCTGGCAGCCGTTCCGCGATTTCGAGGCGGTGGAGCCGTCCCGCCTGGTCCGCAACCTCGACCGCGCCGAACGCAAGTTCGACGTCATGGCGGCGCTCGGCGCGCCGCTGATGCTCGTCTGTTCCAGCACCGACCCGGCAGCGCTGGCCGACGACGCGCGCGCCGCGGCCGATCTCGCCGCGCTCGCGGCGCGGGCCGCCGCGCGCGGCCTCGCGATCGGCTACGAGGCGCTGGCCTGGGGCCGGCACGTCAACCGATGGCGCCACGCCTGGCGGATCATCGAGCAGGCGGGGCATCCCGCGCTCGGGCTGATCCTCGACAGTTTCCATGTACTCGCGGTGGGTGACGATCTGGCGGGGATCGAGCGGGTGCCGGCGGAAAAACTCGCCTTCGTCCAGCTTGCCGACGCGCCGGCGCTGTCGATGGACGTGCTGTCCTGGAGCCGCCACCATCGGGTCTTCCCCGGCCAGGGCCAGTTGCCGGTGGTGCGCTTCCTCGCCGACGTGCTCGCCGCGGGCTACGCCGGGCCGCTGTCGCTGGAGATTTTCAACGACGAGATGCGCGCCGCCCCGGCCCGGCTGACCGCGCGCGACGGGTTGCGCTCGCTGGTGTTGCTGGAAGCCGAGGCGCGGCCCAGCGTCCCCGCCGCCGCGCTGCCGCCGCCGGCCGCCTACGACGGCATCGAATTCCTGGAATTCGCGGTCGATGCGGCTTCGCGCGAGGACTTGGCGCGCTACCTCGGCACGCTCGGCTTCGCCTACGCCGGGCAGCATCGGTCGAAAGCGGTGGAGTTGTACCGTCAGGGCCGTGCCAACCTGATCCTGAACAGCGAACCCGACAGCGCTGCCGCCGAGCATTTCCACCTGCACGGCCCCTCGGTCTGCGCCATGGCGTTCCGGGTGGACGATCCCGCCCGCGCCGCGGCGCGCGCCAGCGCCCTGCTCGCGCCGCCCTGGCACGAGCGCACCGGCGCCGGCGAACGCCCGCTGCCCGCCGTGCGCGCGCCCGACGGCACGTTGATCTTCCTGGTCGGGCCGGACCGCGACGGGCGCTCGATCTACGACGATGATTTCGTGCTCGACCCCACCGCGGCGGCGCCGGACGCGGCCTTGCTCGGCATCGACCACGTGGCGCAGGCACTGCCGGCCGCGCGGATGGACAGTTTCGTGCTGTTCTACAAGGCGGTGTTCGGCTTCGAGCCGCAGCCCCTGTGGGAGCTGCCGGATCCGGTACGGGCTGATCCGCTCGCGTGCGCTGGTCAGCGCCGACCGCTCGATCCGCCTGCCGCTCAACATCTCCGAGGGACGGGAGACGGCCACGGGGCGTTTCGTCTCCGCCTATGCCGGCGCCGGCGTGCACCATGTCGCCTTCGCCTGCACCGATATCGAGGATGCGGTCAGCACGGCGGTGGCGCGCGGCGCAAGGATGCTGCCGATCCCGCCCAACTACTACGACGACCTGGCGGCACGGCTCGATCTCGCGCCCGAGCTGCTGGCCAGGTTGCAACGCCTGCACCTGATGTACGACCGCGACGAAGGCGGCGCGTATTTCCAGGCCTACACGACCTCCTTCCAGGATCGGTTCTTCTGCGAGATCGTGGAGCGGCGCGGCTACCGGCAGTTCGGCGCCGCCAACGCCGGCGCCCGGCTGGGGGCTCAGGCGCAGCGGCGCGCCGACGCCACCCTGGCGGCGCGGCTCGCGCTGCTGTAGCCGTCCTTCTCCCGCTCCGCCCGCGCTTGCGGGGGGAGAGGGCGCGTGGATGAGGGGCTCCGTGCCTCACGCCCTCACCCGCCGTGCTGCGCACGGCGACCTCTCCCGCGGAGCGGGAGAGGTGATGCGCCGGACGTTCGCGCGGGGCGCCGCGCGGGCGTGTCTGGCCAGGCCGTGTGGCCTGGGCTAAACCCACCAAATGTCATGGCAGCCGGAGCGCAGAGTCCCCGCCCAACTGTGGCCGACCTGCAACAGGAGGCGCCGGTTGTGCTCCGGACAGCGGCGACACTCCTTCCGCGCACCGATATGACCATCTCGGCCATGACATCCTGTCCCCAGACCGCAGTATGGACCCAGCGCGCATGAGCGTTCCGCCGGCCGAACCGCTGACCGTGCCCGCCCTTCCCGACGCCCTGGCGCACGCCGCCCGCGAGGTGGAAGCCGCACTCGATACCCTGCTGCCGCTGCCGGAGGGGCCGGAGGCACGGCTCGCCG
Organism: uncultured Pseudomonadota bacterium; assembly: GCA_963832525.1. Classification (GTDB taxonomy): domain Bacteria; phylum Pseudomonadota; class Alphaproteobacteria; order Acetobacterales; family Acetobacteraceae; genus JAJZVS01. Next base: position 443,686 of record CAWHUC010000004.1, on the reverse strand, counting down.
AGGCGATGCGCTACGCGGCCCTCGGCGGCGGCAAGCGGCTGCGCGGCTTCCTGGCGATCGAGACCGCGGCGCTGTTCGGCGTCTCGGCCACCTGCGCCGCAAGGGTGGCCGCCGCGATCGAGATGCTGCACGCCTATTCCCTGGTCCACGACGACCTGCCGGCAATGGACGACGACGACCTGCGCCGCGGCAAGCCGTCCTGCCATCGCGCCTTCGACGAGGCGACCGCCATCCTGGCCGGCGACGCCTTGCAGACCCGCGCCTTCGAGGTGCTGGCCGAGCCCGACACCCATTCCGACCCGCTGGCACGCGCCGAGCTCGTGCTCGGCCTCGCCGCTGCTGCCGGGGCGCGCGGCATGGTGGGCGGGCAGATGATCGACATGCTGGCCGAGGGCCGCGATCTCGATACTGCCGAGGTCAGCCGGTTGCAGGCGCTCAAGACGGGCCGGCTGATCCAGTTCAGCGCCGAATTGGGCGCCATCCTCGGCCGGGCCGCGCCCGCACAGCGCCATCTGTTTGCCGCCTACGGCCGCGACCTCGGCGCCGCGTTCCAGATCGCCGACGACCTGCTCGATGCGGAGGGTACCACCGAGGAAACCGGCAAGACCGCCGGCAAGGACGCCGCGGCCGGCAAGGCGACGATGGTCGCCGCCCTCGGCCCCGAGCGGGCGCGCGCCCATGCGGCGATGCTTGCCCGCCAGGCGGCCGACCATCTGGCCGGCTTCGGACCGCGCGCCGATCCCTTGCGCGAACTCGCCGACTTCGTCGTGACGCGCCGCAGCTGAGAGGCACATCGCATGAGTCCCCCAAGACGCCTCTGCTGGACCGGGTCCATATCCCAGCGGACCTCCGCAATTTCTCTCCGGAGCAGTTGCGGCAACTGGCCGACGAACTGCGGGCCGAGACGATCGACGCCGTCTCGGTGACCGGCGGCCACCTCGGCTCCGCGCTCGGGGTGGTGGAGCTGACGGTGGCGCTGCACGCGGTGTTCGACACGCCGCGCGATCGGCTGCTGTGGGACGTCGGCCATCAGGCCTATCCGCATAAGATCCTGACCGGGCGGCGCGACCGCATCCGCACCCTGCGCCAGGGCGGGGGCCTGTCGGGATTCACCCGGCGGGCGGAGAGCGAGTACGACCCGTTCGGTGCCGCGCATTCCTCCACGTCCATCTCGGCCGGGCTGGGGATGGCGGTGGCGCGCGACCTCAAGACCGCACGCGGGGAGCATGACGACCGCAACGTGATCGCGGTGATCGGCGACGGGGCGATGAGCGCCGGCATGGCGTACGAGGCGATGAACAACGCCGGCGCGCTGCATTCGCGCCTGATCGTGGTGCTGAACGACAACGACATGTCGATCGCCCCGCCGGTGGGGGCGATGAGCGCCTATCTGTCGCGGCTGATCTCCTCGCGCAGCTTCCTGGGATTGCGCGACCTCGGCATCAAGATGGTCCGCCGCTTCCCGCGCGGGATCGAGCGCACCGCCCGCCGCGCCGAGGAATACGCCCGCGGCATCCTGACCGGCGGGACGTTGTTCGAGGAACTGGGCTTCTACTACGTGGGCCCGATCGACGGCCACAACCTCGATCACCTGCTGCCGGTGCTGCGCAACGTGCGCGAAGCCGAGGAACAGGGGCCGATTTTGGTCCATGCCATCACCGTCAAGGGCAAGGGCTACGCGCCGGCCGAGCAATCGGCGGACAAATACCACGGCGTTTCCAAATTCAACGTCATCACCGGCGAGCAGGCCAAGGCGCCGCCCGGGCCGCCGAGCTACACCCGCGTGTTCGCCAACTCGCTGATCGCCGAGGCCGAGCGGGACCCGAACATCGTCGCCATCACCGCGGCGATGCCCTCCGGCACCGGGCTCGACCGCTTCGCCAAGCGCTTCCCGGACCGCTGTTTCGACGTCGGCATCGCCGAGCAGCATGCGGTGACCTTCGCCGCCGGCCTGGCGACCGAGGGGATGCGGCCGTTCTGCGCGATCTATTCGACCTTCCTCCAGCGCGCCTACGACCAGGTGGTGCACGACGTGGCGATCCAGTCGCTCCCCGTCCGCTTCGCGCTGGATCGCGCCGGGCCGGTCGGGGCGGACGGCGCGACCCATGCCGGCAGTTTCGACATCGCCTATCTCGGCTGCCTGCCGGGCATGGTGGTGATGGCACCGGCGGACGAGGCGGAACTGGTGCACGCGGTCGCCACCGCGGCGCAGATCGACGACCGGCCGAGCGCGTTCCGCTACCCGCGCGGCGAAGGTGTCGGCGTGGCCCTGCCGGAGCGCGGCGTGCCGTGGGCGTTCGGCAAGGGGCGGCTGCTCCGGGAAGGCAACAGCATCGCCATCGTCTCCCTGGGCACCAGGCTCGGCGACGCGCTGCGCGCGGCGGACGAGCTGGCGGCGCGCGGGTTGCCGGCGACGGTGGTGGACGCGCGCTTCGCCAAGCCGCTGGACACCGCGCTGGTCGAGCAGATCGCCCGGCACCACGAGGTGGTGATCACCATCGAGGAAGGGGCGGCGGGCGGGTTCGGCTCCGCCGTGCTGCACCACCTGGCCTGGAAGGGGCTGCTGGATACGGGGCTGAAAATGCGGCCGATGGTGCTGCCGGACCGGTTCATCGACCATGATTCGCAGGCCAAGCAACTGGCCGCGGCCGGGCTGACGGCGAAGGACATCGTGGCCGCGGCACTGGACGCGCTCGGGATGCCGACGCGGGCGGCGTGGGTCGCCCCGGCAGGGTGACGCACTCGTCTTCTCCCTTCCCCCGTGCGGGGGCGCACATGGAGCCGCTCGCGCTCTACATCCACTGGCCGTTCTGCCTGGCGAAATGCCCGTATTGCGATTTCAACTCGCATGTGCGGGACCGCATCGACCAGGCGCGCTTCGCCGCCGCGCTGCGGCGTGAACTGGCCTGGGAAGCGGCGCGGCTGGGACGGCGGCGGCTCGGCTCGATCTTCTTCGGCGGCGGCACGCCGAGCCTGATGGAGCCGGCCACCGTGGCGGCGCTGATCGACGACGCGGTGCGCTGGTTCGATCCGGTGGCGGGGATGGAGATCACGCTTGAGGCCAACCCGACCTCGGTGGAGGCGGAGCGGTTCGCGGGGTTCCGCGCGGCGGGGGTGAACCGGGTCTCGGTGGGGGTGCAGAGCCTCGATCCCGCGGCGCTGGCGTTCCTCGGCCGGCAGCATTCGGCGGACCAGGCGGTGGCGGCGCTGGAACTGGCGCGGCGTGTGTTCCCGCGGGTGTCCTTCGATCTGATCTACGCACGGCCGGGGCAGACCGAGGCGGCGTGGCGGGCCGAGCTGCGTACGGCACTGGCGCTCGCCGCGGACCATTTATCGCTGTACCAACTCACCATCGAACCGGGCACAAGGTTCGCCACCTTGGCGGCGCGCGGCGAGATCGTGCTGCCGGAGGGGGAGGCGGCGGCGGCGCTGTACGAGGCGACCGCGGAGGAAGCCGGCGCATTCGGCCTCGCCGCCTATGAAGTGTCCAACTACGCCCGCCCCGGGGCGGAGAGCCGGCACAACCTGAGCTACTGGCGCTACGAGGACTATGCCGGGATCGGCCCCGGCGCGCACGGACGGGTGACGGTGGACGGTGCCCTGTGCGCCACCCGCCGTCACCGCGCACCGGAGGCCTGGGCCGGCCTCGTGGAGCGGGACGGGCACGGCACCGTGGAGGAAACCCCGGTCGTGCCCGCGGAGGCGGCGCGGGAGGCACTGCTGATGGGGCTGCGCCTGGCCGAGGGGGTGGACGCGGCGCGGTTCGCTTCGCGTACCGGCGTGACGCTGGAGGACGCGTTGGACGCGCCGATGGTGGCCGCGGCGGAAGACGCGGGCTACCTGGTGCGGGAGGCGGGCCGATTGCGGGCGACGGACGCCGGACGGCTGCGGCTGAACGCGCTGCTGGCGGCGATCGTGGCGTGAGCGGGACGATCCGGCGGTTGGGGAACCCGCCTATTCCGCGATCCTGACGTATTCGAAATCGCCCGGCTTGTTATCGATCCCCGCCCGCGGCGGTGCGATCCAGGGCGCGTACTGCCCCGGCGCGGCGACCGGCCGCATCAGGCTTTCGATATAGGCGCCGTCCGCGGCCGAGGGCAGAAACGCGTCGCGCTGCGCCTGCCACGCGGCCGTTCCCAGCACCGCCCCGTCGGGTGCGATCGGTACGCCGGCGAAAGCGCCGATACGGCGGTTGAAGCCGACATGCGGCAGGGTCAGGCGGAAGTCGTAACCCGCCTGCGCGATCGCCTTGTTCCAGCGCGCGACGCCGTGTTCGCATTCGGCCACGTAATCGTCGCGCAGGCGCATGTTCAGCGCCGACAAGGCCGGGGCGGATTCGGTGACCGCCGCGCCGTCGCGCCAGCGCAGCACCGGATAGGTGGCCTCGCGCAGCAGGTGGTCGTCGTCGATCTTGTCTTCCCGATAGCGACCCTTCAGCCCGGCGGTGTAGGCGTTGGCGGCGTTGCTGCTCAGTTCGTTGCCGAACAAATCGAGGGTCAGCGAGAAATGCAGGTTCATCTTGCGCTGCAAGGTGGGCAGGTCGATCACGCCGAGCGCGCGCACCCGCTCGCTGTCGGCCGGATCGTCGATGCCGGCCGCCCGCATCGCCTCCAAGGTGCGCTGCACCACGCGCTGGATGCCGGTGTCGCCCACGAACATGTGGTGCGCTTCTTCGGTCAGCATGAAGCGGCAGGTGCGCGACAGCGGATCGAAGCCCGATTGCGCCAGGGCGGCGAGCTGCATCTTGCCGTCGCGGTCGGTGAAGAAGGTGAACAGGAAGAAGCTGAGCCAGTCCGGCGTCGCCTCGTTGAACGCGCCCAGCATGCGCGGAGCGTCGGGATCGCCGGAGCGGCGGCGCAGCAGGTCCTCGGCTTCTTCCCGGCCGTCGCGACCGAAATATTTCTGCAACAGATAGACCATGGCCCAGAGATGGCGGCCCTCCTCCACGTTCACCTGGAACAGGTTGCGCAGGTCGTAGAGCGAGGGCGCGGTGGCGCCGAGATGGCGCTGCTGTTCCACCGACGCGGGTTCGGTGTCGCCCTGGATCACCAGCAGCCGGCGCAAGGCGGCGCGGTATTCGCCGGGAACCTCCTGCCACGCGGGCTCGCCCTTGTGCGCGCCGAAACCGATGCGGCGGCCTTCCACGGCGGGGGCGAGCAGGATGCCCCAGCGGTAGTCGGGCATCTTCACGAAGCCGAAACGGGCCCAGCCCTCGGGATCGACGCCGATCGCGGTGCGCAGATAGACGAGGCTGTCCTGGAAGCCCGCGGGGCCGCTGCTCTTCCACCAGTCGATATAGCCGGGGTGCCAGGTCTCGAGCGCGCGGCGGAGGCTGGCGTCGGCGTTGAGGCCGACGTTGTTCGGGATCAGGCCGTCGTAGTCCACCAGGGATCCGGTTTGCATCGGTCGGTTCCTCCGTGCGGGCGCGCATGATTGCGTTTCCGTGCGGCCGCGCACGACGGAGTTTCGTCCGCCGGCTAGGCGTCCGGCAAGAGCCGGGGCACCCAGGCGCCGTCGCGCTTCGTGTAGGCGCGCTTGACCGCGGTCCAGGCGATGCGATGGGCGGTGCCTTCGTCGCCGCTGGCGGCATACCGCGCCCAGGCATGGTTGAACGCGGCGCGGTAGATTTCCTGCGCGTGGAGCGGGAGTGCGTGGCGCACCGATGGCGGCAGGTCGGTGATGTCGGGATAGGGCATTGGACCTCCCCGGGGATCGCAAAACCATTCTACACGCCCCGCGCCGGTCGGCCTTGATCGAGATCAACCCGAGAGCCGCGGGGCGGCCTATGGTGCGGCGATCTCGCGCCCGATGGAGGTCCCGCCATGCCGCATGCCCCGGATACACTGATCGTCCTTGCCGACGCCGAGCACGCCCGGCTGGTTCGCCACGGTCCGGCGGCCGGGTTTGTCACGGTGGACACGCTCACCTCCGAGGCGGCGGGCCAGCGTGCGGCGGAGCTGATGACCGACCGGCTGGGGCGCAGCTTCGAGAGTGCCGGGACGACCCGCCACGGCATCTCCCCCCGTCACGATCCGCTTGAGGGGGCACGGGAGGTGTTTGCCCGTGTGATCGCCGCGCGGATCGCGTCCGAGACGTTCGACCGGCTGCTGCTGGTCGCACCGTCGCACACCCTGGCGCGGCTCCAGGACGCGCTGGACGCCGGGGCGCGCGGGAAGCTGGGCGGCACGTTGGACAAGGACCTGCTGAAGACGCCCGACGCGGCGTTGGCGGCGCATCTGCATCCCTGGGATCTGCATCCCGCGGGCAGCGCGTAACGCGCGCGCGGGTTACACTCGTTCCGGGTCGAAGGCGGGTTTCGTGCCGCTTCCGTAGCGATGCAGCGCACCCGCGTCCCCCACCGCGCCGGGACGCTGGAACACCCAGTTCTGCCAGGCCGACAGGCGGCCGAAGATGCGGGTCTCCATCGTTTCGGGTCCGGCGAACCGGAGGTTGGCTTCCAGCGCCGACAGCGCATCGGGGGAGAAGCTGGCGCGCGCCTCCAGAAGCAGGCGCAGCTCCGTGTCCCAGTCGATGGGGTCGATCGCTTCGGTCACCAGGCCAAGCGCCTCGGCGGTGGCACTGTCGAGCGCGGTGCCGATCGCGTCCCGCGCGCGCGCCAGGCTGTCCGGTTCGCCGAGGAAACGGGTGGCGAGGCGGGTGAGGCCGTTGCCCATCGGATAGGCGCCGAAATTGAGCGGGCTCAGCGCCAGGGTGGGCGGCGCGCGGTTGGCGCCCGCGCCGGGGCCGGCGTGCATCGCCGAGCGGTCGGCGGCGAAGGCGAGCTCGGCGAGCGTGCCGGCGAAGCAACTCCCCGGCTCGATCAGCGCGATCAGGGAGCGCGAGGTCACGTCCAGCCGCTTCAGCACCCGCTTCCAATAGAGGCGGATCTCGCGCACCAGCCAGTCGGCTGCGTGCGTTTCCAGCAGCGCGTCGGCCGTCAGCACGGCGGCGGGATCGCCCTCGGTGCGCAGGACCCAGAGGCCAAGCCCCGGTTCGTTGCTGCGCAGGTGCAGGATGGCGTCGTCGAGTTCGCGCGCAGCGGCCAGCGGCCAGAACGCGGCGCCGGCGGCGTGCAGGCCGGCGAGGTCGGCGGGCAAGGTGTCGGGGCCGCGCAGGGTCAGGACGGCACGCCGGTCGGGGCGGTCCAGCGCGACGTGCAGGTGGGGGTAGGTCACCGCATCGGGCGCGAACCGGCGCTCGAGCGGGGTGAGCGCGATGCCGTGCGCCTCCGCCGGCCGGTCCGACCCGGAAGCCAACGCGGCGGCGCGCGCCGCGACCGCAGTGTCCCAGCGCGACGGCGGGACCAGCTCATCGACCAGCCGCCAGTCGCGCGCGCGGGTGCCGCGGCAGCCTTCCTCGGTGGTGCAAAAAACGTCGGCGCGGTCGCGGCGCACGCGGCGCTTGTCGGTCAACCGCGTGAGCCCGCCGGTTGCCGGCAGCACGCCGAGCAGCGGCACTTCCGGCAAGGACACCGCCGCGCGACGGTCGTCGATCAGCATGATGTGCGCGCAGGCAAGCGCCAGCTCGTAGCCGCCGCCGGCAGCCGCGGCGTGCAGCGCGGCGATCCAGGTCTGGCCGGAATGTTCCGACGCGTCCTCGATCGCGAGGCGGGTTTCGTTGGTGAACTTGCAGAAATTCACCTTGTGGCCGTGGCTCGCGGCGGCGAGCATGCGGATGTTGGCGCCGGCACAGAACACGCCCGGCTTGGCCGAGCGCAGCACGACGGCGCGGACCTCCGGGTGTTCGAAGCGCAGGCGCTGGACCGCGTCGGCGAGCTCGATATCCACGCCGAGGTCGTAGGAGTTCAGTTTCAGCTCGCAGCCGGGGAACAGGGACGCGGCGGGATCGACGTCCATCGCGAGCGTGGCGATCGGGCCGGCGGTGGTGAGGTGCCAGTGGCGGTAGCGGGACGGATCGGTCTGGAAATCAATCCGCATGGCGCGGCTCCTGGAACAGATCGTGGGCGAAGGCGGCGACCGCGGCGACGGTGGCCTCGGTCGCTTCCACATGCGGGGCGTGGCCCGCGTCCAGCAGCACGATGCGCGCGCCGGCGGGGATTTCGTCGGCCGCGCGATGCGCGTGCGCGTCGGTGCCGTACGGGTCCTGCCGGCCCTGCACCACCAGGGTCGGGATGCGGATCCGGCGCAGCTCCGGCGTGAGGTCGAAGGCGCCAGGAAACCCCGGGTCGAGCCAGGCGTCGGCCCAGCCGCGGAAGGCGCCGTCCACGTCGGCGTGGTGGCGGGCGAGACGGGCGCGCAGGTCGCCTGTTTCGTACTCGGCGCGGATCGCGGCGATGCTGGCGACCGAGATCGGTTCCACGAAGAAATGCGGCGCGATCAGCGCGAGGCCATGCAAGCGCGGATCGTCGCGCGTGCCGGCGGCGATCGCCGCAATCGAGCCGCCGTCGGAATGGCCGACCAGCACCGCCTGGCGGATGCCGGCAACGTCGAGCACACGCGGCAGCACTTCGCGCGCCTCGCGCTGCATGTAATCGAGCGGGCGGGGCAGCGCGACCGGGGCGGAGCGCCCGTAGCCGAAGCGGGAATAGGCGAACACACCGGCCCCGGTGGCAGCGGCGAGGCGGGCAGGGAAGTCGCGCCACAGGCCGACCGAGCCAAGCCCTTCGTGCAGCAGGACCAGAGTGGGCGCCACGTCGCGGCGCGGTCCCCACCAGGCAGCTTCGATGCGGTGGCCGTCGAGGGTGAGATCGGCATCGCAGCGCGTCGGCGCGCTCACGCCGTGTCCTCGCGCAGCTTGTAGCGCTGGATCTTGCCGGTGGCGGTCTTCGGCAGGCTGGCGACGATCTCGATCCAGCGCGGGTATTTCCAGACGCCGATGCGGTGCTGCACTTCGGCCTTCAGTTCCTCCCGCAAAACGTCTGCCGGGGTTCCGGTGAAGGCGTCGCGCAGCACGAGGAAGGCTTTGGGCTTGGTCAGGCCGTCGGCGTCCTGCTGGCCGACGACGGCGGCTTCCTGCACCGCCGGGTGGGCGAGCAGCGCGGCTTCCACTTCGAAGGGCGAGACCCAGATGCCGCCCACTTTCAGCATGTCGTCGGCGCGGCCCTGGTAGCGGTAGCTGCCGTCCGGCTCGCGGATGTAGGTGTCGCCGGTATGGGTCCATTCGCCGCGGAAGGTGCGGCGGGATTTGTCGCGCTGGTTCCAATAGCCCTCGGCGGCGGAGGGGCCGCGCACGATCAGTTCGCCCGCGGTGCCGTCCGGCACGTCGGCGCCGTCCGGATCGACGATGCGGGCCTCATAGCCGGGCACCGGGCGGCCGGTGGTGCCGTAGCGGACCGCGCCGGGGGTGTTGGAGACGAAAATATGCAGCATCTCGGTCGAGCCGAGACCGTCCAGGATTTCCACCCCGACCGCTGCGTCCCAGCGCCGTCCCACCGGTTCGGGCAGCGCTTCGCCGGCGGAGATGCACCGGCGCAGGCGGGACGAGCCGGCGCCCGGCCCGATGGACGGGTGCGCGAGCAGGCCGGCGTACAAGGTGGGCACGCCGGCGAAGATGCTCGGCTGGAAGCGGGACAGGGTGGCCAGCACCGCCTCCGGCGTCGGGCGATCGGGCAGCAGCACGGCGGCGGCGCCGACCGCCATCGGGAAGGTCATGGCGTTGCCGAGGCCGTAGGCGAAGAACAGTTTCGCTGCCGAATACACGACGTCGTCCGGTTCGATGCCGAGCACCTGCGCGCCGTAGGTGTCGGCGGTCGCCCGCAGGCTGGAATGGACGTGCCGCGCGCCCTTGGGCAGGCCGGTCGAGCCGGAGGAATAGAGCCAGAACGCGACCTCGTCGGGCGAAACCGCCACCGGTTCGCGCGCCTGGATGCCGGCGTCGGTGCCGATGGCGAGGAAATCGTCCCAGCCGATCTCCAGTGCGGCGGCCGGGGTAGCAGCGCTGCCGTCGGGGGCGACAAGGATCACCTGGCGCAAGGTCGGCAGGTGCGCGAGCAGCGGGCGCAGCGGCGGAACGAGCGGAGTGGAGACGACCAGCGCCTCCGCCCGGCTGTCGGCCAGGACGTAGGCGGTCTGTTCGGGGGTGAGCAGGGTGTTCACCGGCACCGGCACGACGCCGGCGGCGAGCGCGCCCCAGAAGGCGACCGGGAAATCCACCGTGTCGAGCAGCACCAGCGCGATGCGGCGTTCGCGGCCGATGCCGGCGGCGAGCAGCGCCGCAGCGAAACGGGTCGCCGCGGCGGCGAGGTCGGCATAAGTGAGCCGACGGTGCGGGTCCTGGAAGGCGAGGCGATCGCCGCGGCCCTCCGCCAGATGGCGGTGCAGGAAATACCAAGCGGCGTTGCCGTGCGGCGACATGATGGGCGTCGGGCTCCCTGGGTTCCGCGCGCGGTTGGGGGCGGGCGGTTGGCCGGGGGGCATCATCGCTGGGGTTGGGTAGGCGAACAAGCGCGACGTGCAGGGTAGTGGGTCAGTTTAAATCGCCGCTCTCGACCCGAAGCGGACATTGGGTACGGCCGCGGGTAATCCGATGTGATCCGGAGCGCTTTGTGCTAGCCTGGGCCGATTGTCGACACGACTTTATCTGATAAAGGACATTATCGTACATAGATCAGCCGCACGCCGAGCGACCGTCGGGACCGGCGTTGTGGCTGTTGGAGGTGCTTGACCTCAACGAACCGGACAGCCCGGTCGTACAGGTACGGCGAAGTATGGTCGATGGCGCAGCGTGACCGTTTGAGCAACGGACGGTTTTTCTCCTACCCCGACATCCTGCGGGCGACGCCCTTTTTCCTCAGCGCCGACAGCATCAGCGCATCATGCCCTCAGACGGTATCTTGAGGTATTTGTCGAACTTCGTGTCCAAAACGTCGTACTGCTTTGATATCCACGCCTTGATTTCACGTTGGTTTCGCACATTTGCCGCCTGAGCGTCGCCGGTTAAGTTCTCCTCCTCCGAAATCAAACTCTGTAGATCTAGGGTCTTCCTATACATCTCACTATCAAGGTAGTGCGCAACGTCATTCCCCAACAGCCACCTGGCTTGGCGAGTTCCATATACGAAACCGACCAGCTTGCTATTATCGACTTGACCGCTAGTTACAATAGAGGCGATTAGGTCACGCGTCGCAGCGTGGATAGCGAGCCGTTTCTCAGTGTCCGTCCGGGGACATCTTAAATCGTTGGAGTCACCTATGATTCCCTGGTGACGTCCCGATTCGCAGGAGGTTGCCCATGTGGACGCCCGAGACTCGCGCCCGCCACGACCGCAGCCGGCTTCGCTACCCGAGTGACCTGACCGATGCCGAATGGGCGTTGGTGGCTCCTCTGATCCCGCCGGCAAAGCGGGGAGGCAACAAGCGCACGGTCAACGTCCGCGCGGTGGTCGATGGATTGATGTATGTGCTGAGCAGCGGCTGCCAATGGCGGGCGATCCCCAAGGACCTGCCGCCGCGTAGTACGCTGCACGACTATTTCGCACGCTGGGACTACGACGGCACGTTGAACCGCATCCACCACGCGCTTTATGTGCAATGTCGAGAGCAGGCCGAACGCGAGGCCAGTCCGACGGTGGGGATTATCGACAGCCAGAGCGTGAAGAGCGCAGAAAAAGGGGGGCCTCGATCGATCCACACGGCTACGACGCCGGCAAAAAGATCAAAGGCAAGAAGCGCCATATACTGGTCGATAGCCAGGGTTTAGTGCTCCACGCGATCGTCCATGCGGCTGACTTGCAGGACCGCGATGGTGGCGTGATGGTGATGGCAACACTGTTCGGTCTGTTCCCATTCCTGCGCACGCTCTATGCCGATGCCGGCTACCAGGGGCCAAAGTTCCGGGCGGCGTTGAAACGGGTCGTGCGGCAGATCAGAGTCGAGATCGTCAAGCGGTCCGACTACGCCAAGGGGTTCGTGGTACTGCCGAAACGGTGGATCGTCGAACGCACCATCGGTTGGCTCAATCGCTGCCGACGATTGGCGAAGGATTGGGAGAACCTCAATCGCAGAGCCCTCGCCTTCCTGCGGCTCGCTTCCATCCGGATGATGCTGAGAAAGCTCTGTAATCCCACGTGATGTTCCCGGACGGACTCTCAAACATGTCGAGCTTCAATCGATAATGAGCCGTGCGCCACTGCCGGTAGGCTATAACTGCGACGAGAATCGCTATGGCGGACGTGAGCAGAGCCGAGAGCTCGGTGACCCAGGCCGGGGTGGACGCTGAATTCATCCCGCTGCCAGACTACTTCTGTCGGCTATCATCTGCCGCGCGCGGCATTGCTTAACTCGCGAACGCGCCGAAGAAAAAAATACCAAATCCAAGGGCTGAGAGAAAACCCGAGAGTCAACGTTGCGACTATGTAGGGCCACTCGCGGGGTCGGCGATGCATCTCAACATCAAGCTCTCCCTCAGCATCTGCTAGCTCTTTCTGAACCCCGACCAGACCTGTGTTGGAGGTCGCCAAGATGGCTGGATCACACCGCTCCGCGGCCAACATCTGCATCGCCGCCGTGGGAGCGACGGCGGGGAGCGCATCCATCCAGGAGGTGTCTGGGTTGGACGCTGAGGCACCTACCGGTGCCCCAGGCTTCGGCCGCGCTGTCTCAGTCGCCACCTGCGGCGGCGGTGCGCCGACGACTGGCGACTGGAGCCGCGTCGGAACAGTCGGAATAATGGTACTATGTTTCCCCCATTCTGACGACTTGCCTTCTGCGACACAGCGCGCTTGCAACTCGTCGCGCGTGCGTCGGAATACTTCAAGTCGGTGCTGATGGTCTGCCGCATCGATTCTATTAAGTCCAGCATTGGCTGCCGCGACAACCCCAGCGATAAGAACGCCGCAAGCCAATATTTTGGTTGGCTTCTCCATCACGCTGCCAACCTCGATATCATGCTGTGGCTAACATTGTAGCAACGGGAGATCTCCCGCAAGGTCTCATCGCCCCGGTCGCGGCGCTTGATCGCCTCCTTCACCTGATGCGGGGTGAGCTTCAGCTTGCGCCCCATCTTCACGCCGCGGGCGACGGCCCGCCGGCGGCCCTCGCCCGTCCTGGCGCTGATCAGTTCGCGCTCGAACTCGGCCAGGCCCCCGAGCACGGTCAGCATCAGCCGGCCGCGGGCGGTCGTGGTGTCGGCCCAGGCGTCGCCGAGGGAGCGGAAGCCGGCCTTGCGGTCGGCGATCGTGGCGAGGGTATTCAAGGGGTCGCGGGTCGAGCGGGCCAGGCGGTCGAGCCGCGTCACCATGAGCACGTCGCCGGCGGCAAGCAGGCCGAGCACCCGGCGCAGCTGCGCCGGGTCGGTCTTGGCTCCGCTCGCGGTCTCGCAGAACACCTGACCGGCCCCGGCCGCCCGGAGCTTGCGCACCTGGGCGTCAACGCTATGGCCGTCGGTCGAGACTCGTGCATACCCGTACATCATGGGGTCTAAACTGCATCTAATTTATGCACCGGGAAAGCCACCATTTTTCAAGGCTTGGGTTTGGTGCATAAGTCTTGAGACTTGCACGCCCCCAGCGGGATTTCACACCTCGGCCGCAACACGCACATCTCGATGTGCGCGACCAAACCGTGCGGGGCGAATGCGCGCAGCAAGGCGGTCAGCGGTATCAGCGCGCGGCGAGGATCGCCTCGACCACTTCCTGCACGGCCAGCGCCTCGGCCACCGTCGCCAGCGTGTGCGCCTCCCCGCGCGTCATCGCGGCAACCGCCGTGAGCTGGCGGCGCAGCACCATCGGACGGGCGCGCTCGTTCGGCATGGCGTCCGGACTGGCGTGCCACGCGCCGTCCGGCCCGAGTTGTTCCGCGATCGCCCAGTCGCGCAGGCGGACGGCGCCGTTTGGGCCCTGCAACGTCCAGGTGTTGTGGTCGTCCTTCGGCGTGGTGCCGACCGAGCCGATGAGTGTCACCGGCAGGGCCCCGGCGCGCAGCCGCGCGCGCACGGCTCGCTCGCTGCATCCTGGCACCGGGAAGGCGGCGAACGCCTCCTCCAGACGGGGCAGACCGGCGAGGCGGCCGGTGAGGAACAGGAAATGTGACAGGACCTCGCGGGTGAAGCCACCCTGCTCCGGCCGGTCCAGCCAGGACGCGGCCTCACGCTGCCATCCGCGCGGCCACGCGGCGAAGGCGACCTCGATGTCCAGCGTCCGCGGCGTACCGACCGCGCCCTGCGCGATCCAGTCGCGCAACTGCTCGACTGCGAAGCTCGAGGCCATGGGGAAGTTCACCGCGATTCGCGCGCCCTGCGTTTCGGCCGCGAAGGCTCGGGCCTCGGCGACATCGACCGCCAGCGGCTTTTCGCAGAACACCGCCCGGCCCGCGGCGAGCCCGGCCCGCGCGTGGGCGAGATGGGTCGCGGGGGGCGAGGCGATGTAGAGACAATCACAGTTCTCGATCACCTCTGCGGCGCTGCCGGCGACCGGCAGGCCGGGGAACGACGCGGTCATGCGCGCCCGTGCCCCCTCCGCCGGGTCCCAGATCCCGCTCACGCGCACCGCCTCCGCCGCATGCTCGAGGGCGGCGCGCAGCAGCCGCTCCCCCATGATGCCAGCTCCGAGAATCCCCAGCCTGATCATCGTCATCCGAACGCGCTCCCGCTGCCCTGTCCGGCCCCGCTGATAGAGCCGGCCGCGCCGTGCTTCAATCTGGCGATCCGATACCGATCACTACGGACTCGGCGAAAGGATCACGCCATTCGTGAAATGCGGATCAGCCTCGGCGGCGAAATGTTTGGCGTCCAGGCGCGCAGCCGTCGGTCCGATCTCCAGCCCGGTCCAGGCGCACGGCGGCAGCCAAGGCCACAGCGGCGCTATCCGGCTGCCCCCACCACCACGCCCCGCCGCTCCGAGCCGATCCACCATAGCACCACCAGATGCGGCGCCGCCGCCGCGATCCGCACCGCCTGCTCGGCATCGCTCTCCACGAAATGCGTGCAGCCCCAGCGCGTCGCCGCCCGCGCCTTGTAGTCCGCGACGGTGGCCGGATCGTGCGCGAGGTCCGCGGGCCGGCATTCCAGCGGCAGCCCGCCATGCCCGACGCGCGCCAGCCAGGCCGCGGTCATGTCGCGATCGCAGTCCGGCCGGCCGGTGATCACCACCGCCCGCGCCGGATCGAACCCCGGCAGGTGCGGCAACGGATCGAGCGCCAAGCGCGCCGCCAGTGCCGCTTCCAGCCCCGCCTCGTACTCCGCCGCCGGCAAGTCGGGAAGGAACACCCCGTCGAGATCGAGGCCGAAGAACGGCGCCTCCACAAGCCGGTCCGGCGGCGCCCCGGCCGCCCGGGCGGCACGGGACGTGGGCGTGGCTTCCCCCCGTTCCCAGGGAAACCGGAACAGCGCCGTCATCGGGTGCGACAGGTCGGGCACGTAGGCGGAGCGCTCCGGGTCGTAGGCGATCGTCAGGGTCAGGCAGTCCCGCCCCTCGGCGGCCAGGGCCGCGCGCGCCGTCAGCATCGTCGCCCCGGTGGAGCAGGCGTCGTCGACCAGCAGCAGCCGCCGTCCCGCCGGCGCCGGGCCCAGCCAGGACACCGCGCCGCCACGCGCGACCGACAGCATCGCGAGCGGCAGGGCGAGCAGGCTCGCCACCATGCTCGCCGGCACCAGCCCGCCGCGGGCGATACCGGCCACCGCGTCCGGTCTCCAGGCGCTCGCGCGGTCGAGCAGCGCGTTCAGCATCCGCTCGGCCTGATCGTAGCCGATGAAATGCGGCATCCGGCTGGTGTCGAGGCCTTTCCACGGGGACGACATGACGTGCCCCGGGCCACGCGTGCCTGGGCCCATCGTCAGCCCTTCCGGCCCATGCCGACCCGGCGATCGACGAAGCGCAACGTGTAGCCCTGGTTCACGTCGATCCCCTTCGGATACACCCCGACCGCGGCCATGCCGTCATAATACGCGGCCCAGCGCGTGTCGGTCATCGCCCCGATGCCGAGCCGCTTCGCATCCCCCGAATCGACGACCCCGTGCGCCAGCATCACCCCCCGTCCGTAGTCGATCAGCGCCTGCGGCATGTCCGGGTTGGCGCGCCGGATCAGCGCATCCGCCGGCGCGGGGTCGTCGTACAGATACGAATACCATCCCTCGATCGACGCATCGACGAAGCGCTGCACCAGCCCCGGGTCGGTCGCGATCAGCCGCCGGCTGGTGGCGATGATGTTGCCGTAGCCCTGGTAGCCGGCGTCGGCGATCGGCAGCACGACCGGGGTGAAATGCGCCTGCTGTTCGATCAGGAACGGCTCCGACCCCAGATAGCCCTCCTGCACCATCATCCGGTTCGCCAGGAACGGCGCCAGGCTGAACGTGTAGGGGCGGATCTGGCTGTCGCCGTAGCCGTATTTGGCCGCGAGGAACCGCCACCAGCCGGCGCGCACATCGGCGGCGACCTCGATCGGCCGGCCGCGCAGGTCGGCAAACCCGTGCACGCCGGTGCCGGGATGGGCGATCAGCACCGACGGGTCCTTCTGGAAGATCGCCGCGATCGCCACGAACGGCAGGCGGTGGCGGGCGAATTCGACCGCGCGTCCGCCGGCGAGGTCGAACTGCTGCCGCCCGGCGAGCAGCAACTGCACGTGGTTGAGCTGCGGGCCGCCCTGCACGATCGTCACGTCCAGCCCGTGGCGCGCGTAGATCCCCCGCGCCACTGCCTGGTAGAAACCGCCGTATTCCGCCTCGGCCTGCCAATCGAGGCCGAAGACGACCTTGTCCGCGCCCGACGTGCCCGCTGCCGCCGGACGCGCCGCCGCCAGCGCCAGCAGCGGCGCGAGCAGGGCGGTCCGCCGGCGCATCGGCCGGTTCAGCCCCGGCCGACGAACGGCATCTTGGTTGCCATGATGGTGATGAACTGCACGTTGGTATCGGGCGGCAGGTCGGCCATGAAGCGCACCGCGTTGCCGACGTGATCGGCATCCATCGTCGGTTCCACCTTCACCTCCCCGTTTGCCTGCGGCACGCCGCGGGCCATGCGCGCGGTCATCGGCGTCGCTGCGTTGCCGATGTCGATCTGCCCGCAGGCGATGTCGAAGCTGCGCCCGTCGAGCGCGATCGACTTCGTGAGCCCGGTGATCGCGTGCTTGGTGGAGGTATACGCCACCGACCCCGGCCGCGGCGCATGCGCCGAGATCGAGCCGTTGTTGATGATCCGCCCGCCCTGCGGCGACTGGTCGCGCATCATGCGGAACGCGGCGTTGGCGCAAAGGAACATGCCGTTCAGGTTGACGGCGACCACGGACGTCCATTGCTCCCAGGTGAAATCGCCGAAATTCGTGCTGGGCACGTTGCCGCCGGCGTTGTTGAACAGCACGTCGAGCCGGCCGAAGCGGGACTTGATTGCGGCGAACAGCGCGGCCACCGAGTCCGGATCGCGCACGTCGGTGGGGACCGCCAGCGCGTTGCCGGATTTCGCCATCCCGGCCGTCTCTTCCAGCGCGTCCTTGCGTCGTCCGGCGAGCGCTACCGCCCAGCCGTCGTTCAACAGCGCGAGTGCCGCCGCGCGTCCCACGCCGCTGCCCGCACCCGTTACCACCGCCACACGTTCGACCATCTGATCCTCCCTGCTCCGTTACCGCAGTGTGGACCGCGCGCCCGGGGTTTGCCAACCGGCCGGCCGCCGGCGGCGGGGGTTGAAGCCATCGCCTCGGCAAGCCATTTTTCGGGCATGACCCAGCACCGTTTGCCGCCCCAGATCGAAATGCGCCTCGACGGCGATTTGCTGCCCCCGCACCCGACCTGGCCGATGCGCCTGGCGGGGGCCGCGATCATCGTCGCGGTGCTGACCGGGGTGATCGCGGTCGCGGCACTCGCCTTCTGGCTGGCGCTCGCGCTCATTCCGGTGGCGCTGGTTGCCGGGGTGGTCGCCTGGGCGGCGATCCGGTTCCAGGTTTGGCGGAACGGCCGCCGTTTCGGCCGCGGCGGCGGGGGTTCGCTGTTCCGCTGAGCTGCCCGCACGGGCGTCCGGGTGCGTTAGTCTCCGTGCGCGTTATGATGCGATCGAGGACCAGCTTGACGAAGTAGGGCCCGCTGCGCCCCCGGCGCGCGGTACTCCACGTCGGCCCCGAAGGCACCTTCTGCGGCTTGTAGGTAGGGCTTGTGGCCGTCCGTCGTAAGCTGCACCCCGTTCGCCAGGCGGCCCGCTGCATCGTCCATGAATACGCTCGCATAGCCCGCGTCCCGGCCGCCGACGTTCCAGGAAATGATCAGCTTGGAAGTCGGCGTCGATCGCGGCCCAAGTCCAGATGTCCCCGGCGCCTTCCGGCGCGGCCTTCACCGTGGCGACGTTCTTGGCCTTGGCGTAGCAGAACGCCCAAATCTCATCGCACTGGACCCGCTGGGTCTTCACGCTGCGGACGGTCTCGTCGTGGAAGGCTTCGCAAGCCTCCTCGGCCCCGGCCAGCAGCTTCGCCACCGTATTGATGCCCACGTCCGCCACGCGGCTGATCGACCGCATGAAAGAGCCTTCCACTAGCATGGAGAGGATTTGGACTCGCTTGGCGTGCGGGAGCCTGTTCGTGCCCCTCACGTAGGCTGGCTATGCGAGAATAGCAAGCATTACTTTCATTCCCAGACCAGCGGAGGTCTGGAAATGCTATAAAACGCACCTTCAAAGATTTTCCCGATATCTCCCTGTTTGGTGTCGAAATCGTACAAGCAATGAAGAAGCCAGATTCTTTTCCAAAGCGATGTGTCCGGAGCAAGCCAATCGACCGGAAGCCCGAGTGAGTGAGCCTCGGCGTAGTCTATGACAGCACCATGTGACCCATAACCGGTAGGAGAACAAAGCTTATCATTTACTTGATCTATCTTCTTCTGGCATTCTGCGACCTCTCCCGGGGTGGGGTTTTTAGATTTCGGTCCCAGAATAACCTGTAGATATTTGGCTGCGAGATTCTTCCCGCGCTCCATATTTGCCTTTGCAATACTCACTAGTATCGGTGGTTGCGTGTTGTCTGTGGCGACATACTCAGCAGAGACAGATCGGTAATCAGGAGTCGTCATCTGAGAGTCTACGGGGCCGAGTTCCGAATTTACCCCCATGAGAATACGTTGTGCGCTAAGCGCAATGAGAGTCCCCCCGCTTTTTGCGAAGCTCGGCACGATGACTCTGTAATTGAGGCCCAAAAGGTTTAAGACAGAAACAAATTTCTCAACCGAATCCACTAAGCCTCCCGGCGTATGGATGAGGATGTCGATGTCCTTCGATTCAGTTCCTTGAATCACTTCAGAAAGATCGTCTGCGTCCATTTCTGTTATAGCTTGGTCTAGTCTCGAAAAATAGACAACAAGCTCCCTGCCAGTTTCCGCCTCTATGTCGGACAGCAGCAACTGACGCAGAAACCTATCTTTCTCTTTAGCCCAGAACTTCGGAGATTGTGCCGGTAGATCAGGCGTCCGAGGGAACTGGCCCTTTATCTTTCTTTCTTTCATGGATACGGAAACCCATCTGCCTCTCCGCCGGGTATAGCGTGGCGCTTTTTAGGTTTGGCTCTATGCGTGGCGTTAAGAAGATAGGCCGCCTCACGGGAGACGGACTTGTCTCCTCCTTTTTCGAGGGGCGATCTGGGGCGACCGCAAGCACAAATCGACGCATTATCGCCACCTCCTCTCCACAGCTTTTGTGGCGATCTCCCGACGCGCCTCGGGCGTAAGTCTCTCCGCCCGCGCCGTCGCCCCGGCATGCCCACTCCGCACGCGCCCGGACGGCTCGCGCAGTTCCTCCGTCTCCAGCCCGACCGATAACCGCGCCACCTGGACGGCGCACCCGATCACGTCGGCCGGGCGCTGCTGGCCTTGGGGTCCTTTGGGCATATCATTCTCTCCCGGCCGTCCGCTCGTGCGGTCGGCCGATGCTAACCAATCTGAACTCGGCCAACCTCATCACAATCGCGTGATTGTGAGAGCCGCCCCCTTGGCAGGAGGCGCGAAATGTGCCGAGACCAGTCTTGATATAGGATTTTGGTGCGATAGGCAACCTCTGCTCCCATGCATCTCATCCCTGCGCGTATGTTGTCCGTCTCATAAATTGGGATTCTCAAACTGAGACACTTCCCGACGCGAAAACAGCTTGACGCGGCGATGGATTTGTGTTCTTGTTTCGTTCGTGTTCGCCGCCGCCGCTCTCCCCCCCACCACCAGCGCCTGGGCCCTCGCCGGGCGCTTCGCCCGCTTCATCGGCGGGCTGCGCGAAGCGATGGCGACCGGCGCCGAGCACAACCCGGTCCTGATGGACCTCGCGGCCCGGCTGTGGAACCGCCTCACAGAGGCGGCCGAGCGCTTTGCCGCCATCGCCGCCCATCCGGTGGCAAGGTCCCGCCGCCGCCCCGCCGAACCCACCCCCATGCCCGCCGACGCGCTGCCCGCCGATGCGGCGCCGCCCTGGTCCCGTGCGCCGCGCCGGACTCTGCCCAGAAGTTATGGCTGGCTGGCGCGGATGGCGCCGGAAACGGTGCCGTCCGGCATCGAGTTCGCCTATCTCCTGGCGCAGCCGGAAATGACGGAACTGCTGGCGACCGCCCCGCGCCTGTGGCGGGTGCTGCGCCCGCTCTGCCGGATGTTCGGCATCACACCACCCGAGGCCCTGCCGCCCCCGCCGGACACGGCCCCGCGGCGCGCGCCGGAGGCAGCGCCCGACCCCCACCGCCTGCGCCGGCGGTCCGAAGCCGCGGCGATCCGGGACCACGGTCCGCTCGGCTACCGCCCACCGCTTTTCGGCCGCTAGACCGGGGCCGGCCGTCGTGCGCCGGTATCGTTACGAGATAACAACGAAACCAACCACCCCAACGCCGGAAGCAGCCCGGAACGGCGCGGGGACCTCAGGACCCGCGGCAGCGGAACCGCATCGAGCCCCGGGCCGCAGCCGGCACAACGCCCTGGACGGTGCTACACAGGCGCAGCGATCATTCCGGCCCCGACCCCAAGGTCGAATTCCTGCGCGAGCAGGCTGTATGACTGCCGCCGGGCTTCGGGATCGTGCACCGTGGTCAGCACCGCGATCTCGTCCACGTCCTGCGTCGCGGCGAGCGCGCGCAGCTTCTCGCCCACCGCGGCCGGCGTGCCGGCCAGCGCCCGGGCACGGAGCCGGACGATGCGGGCGCGTTCGGCCTCCGTGTAGGGGTGCGCCAACGCCTCCTCGGGCGACGGCAACGCGGCGTAGACCCCGCGATCGCGGCCGAGCCGCCACAACGCACGCGAGGCGAACAGATGCTCCGCCTCCGCCTCGGTCGGCGCCGCCAGCGCCCAGACGCACAGCGCGGCGTGGGGGGTCGGGTGGCGCGGGCTCGGGCGGTATTGGGCGCGGTAGAGGCTGAGCGCCTCCTCCGTTCCCGCCCCGTCGGTGATGAAATGGGCGAAGCAGAACGGCAGGCCGAAGAAGGCCGCGACCTGGGCGCCGTAGTCGGAACTGCCGAGCAGCCACACCTCCGGCACCGTCGGCCCCTGCGGCTGCGCGACGATGTCGTGGAACGGATGCCCCGCCACCAGCGGTTCGCCGGCGAGCCAGGCGAGCAGGTCGCGAATCTGAGCCGGGAACTCCGCCGCCGCGGTTTCCGCCAGCGGGTTCAGCGCATAGGCGGTGCGCCCGTCCGAGCCGGGCGCGCGGCCGAGGCCGAGATCGATCCGCCCCGGCGCGATCGCTTCCAGCACGCGGAACTGCTCGGCCACCTTCAAGGTCGCGTAGTGCGGCAGCATGACCCCGGCGCTGCCGACCCGGATGCGCTGCGTGGTCGCCGCGATGGCGGCGATCAGCACCTCCGGCGCGGTGCCGGCGATGGAGGCGGAGTTGTGGTGCTCGGCCACCCAGTAGCGGGCGTAGCCGAGTGCCTCGCAATGGCGGGCCAAGGCGAGGGACTCGCGGATCGAGGTATCCGGCGCGCGGCCGGTGACCACGGTGGATTGATCGAGCACCGAGAGCCGGAGCATGGGCAGGGTCCTTGCGGGCGAGCGCAGAACATGAGGGGACGATGGCGCACGGTGCAAGGCCGCGGCGCCACGACCGGCGGACCGGCGAGCCCCGCGGCGGCCGCCCCATGCGCCGTACGTCCGCCCGACCCGCGCCTGCGAGGCATTTGCATCGTTCCGTCCGTGACTTGACGCCGCCCGCCGGCACCGCACATACGCCCTCATGCGCGATTTCTCCGACCTCAGCGAACGTGAAGTCCTGGCCCTGGCGATCGCCAACGAGGAGGAGGACGCGCGCATCTACGCCGACATCGCCGAAGGCTTGCGGGAGACCTACCCTGCCTCCGCCCGCGTCTTCTCCGAGATGCTGACGGAGGAGGGCGACCACCGCCGGCGCCTGATCGAGCTCTACCGGCAGAAATTCGGCGAGCACATCCCATTGATCCGCCGCCAGGACGTGCGCGGCTTCCTGACCCACAAGCCGATCTGGCAGATCCGCCCGCTCGGCCTCGACGCCGTGCGCGCGCTGGCGGAAAGCATGGAGCTGGAAACCCAGCGCTTCTACCGTCGCGCCGCGGCGCGCACCTCGGATGCGTCGGTCCGCAGCCTGCTCGGCGACCTGGCCGATGCCGAGGCGCATCACGAGGCGATTGCCGAGCAACTGACCGAGGCAAACCTGCCGGCGGGCGTGCGCGCCGAGGAAGACAAGGCCGCGCGCCGGCAATTCCTGCTGCGGGTGATCCAGCCGGGGCTCGCGGGCCTGATGGACGGCTCGGTGTCCACCCTGGCCCCGGTGTTCGCCTCGGCGCTGGCGACCGGACGGTCGTGGGAAGCGTTCCTGGTCGGTCTCGCCGCCTCGATCGGCGCCGGCATCTCGATGGCGTTCGCCGAGGCGCTGTCTGACAACGGTAGCCTGACCGGACGTGGCCAGCCGCTGGCGCGCGGCGCGATCACCGGGCTCATGACCACGCTCGGCGGCATCGGCCATACGTTGCCGTTCCTGATTACCGATTTCCACACTGCCCTGGCGGTTGCCGTCGTGGTCGTGATCGTGGAACTGGCGGTGATCGCCTGGGTACGCTGGAAATACATGGATACGCCGCCGTTTTCGGCTGCGTTCCAGGTCATGTTCGGCGGTGCGCTGGTGTTCGCCTGCGGCATCCTGATCGGCAGCAGTTAGGGCAATTGCGTACATGTCTTCGACCCGAACGGTGCGCGCCGTCACGGTGCGCTACGATGCGACCTCGATCGCCTTGCATTGGATCACCGCCCTGCTGGTCGCGACGTTGTGGATCATCGGCCAGACCATCAATGATTGGCCGAAGGGGCCGCTGCGGGTGGACTATCGCTCGGTCCACATTCTGCTGGGCACGTTGCTCGGATGCGTGATCGTGGCGCGGCTTGCCTGGCGCGCCACGCGTGGTGCCCGCCTGCCGATCGAGGGGCCGGCGCTGCTCGCCTTCGCCGCCCGGGCGGTGCACTGGGTATTGTATGCGCTGGTCGGCGTTACCGTCGTGCTCGGGCTGCTCACCGCCTTCGGCCAGGGTGACAGCCTGTTCGGCCTGTTCAGCCTGCCGACCTACGCGGCACCGCACGCGACGTTGCCGCACACGTTGCGTAACTGGCACAGCCTTTGCGCCGATGCGATCCTGATCCTGGCCGGGCTGCATGCCACGGCGGCGCTTGGGCATCATTACGTGCTGCGCGATCCGACGTTGCGACGGATGCTGCCGCGCCGGCTCGGCGGCTGAAAGCGCGGGGCAGACCGTCGCGGTGGCCGATGGGCGGCGGCGAAAACGCCGATCCTCCACTGGGCTTTCCGGCGCATGCCGGTCGCCGCGCGTCGTCATCGGGTGCTGGATTGCACGGCCGCGGTGGTGGTAGGGACAGGCCATGAACCTTCCCATCGCGCTTCCGGCCTGGCTGCCCTGGTGGGCCTCGCTCGTTCTGCTGGTCGCGGTGGTCCTGTGGGGCCTGGCGTTCCTGCTGGTGCCATTCAGCGTGATCGGGGTGAAGGCCAGGCTGGAGGGGCTGGAAGCACGGCTGGACGAAATCCAGGGCGAGATCCGTACCCTGGCGTTGCGGCTGCCCGAGCACCCTTCGGCACTCCCGTTCGACGAAGTCTACACCATCCCGAACGAGCCCGCAGCGCGCGCCGAGCCGTCGATCGGGGCGCTGCGGCGTCCGCCCGGCATCCTTCGCCCGCCCATTCCTCCGGCGTCGCCCGGTCCGCGCTCCCGGCCGTACGAGCCGGAGCCGCCGCCCGTTGCCCCGCCGCTGTCCGCGCCGCACCTCGCCGCCCCGCGCCCGCCGCGGCGCGAACCCCGGGTCGAGCCTCGGGTGGAACCGCGTTTCGATCGTCGGCCATGACGGCCGGGCGAGCCCGGTTTCGCCCACTGACCGGTTGCGTCCGCCGCCCGCCGAACCCCCAGAGACCCTACGGTCGGGAAGGTCCGGTTCAGCCGAACCCGAGTTCGTGCGCCGCGGCGGCGTAGCCCCGCCGACGGTGCGGGGGCAGGGGGTACCGGCCGGCAACCCGTTCCAGCAGCAGGATCGCGTCCTCCTTCAGGAACCCGGCCATGGCGGCATCCAGGAACAGTTGTTCCAGCACGTCCTGCTGGGCATGGCTGCCGCCCAATCCGCTCATGGCGCCCAGCGCCGGGCGCATCAGCGCGACCGCACCGGCAGGATCGCCGCGCGCCGCTGCCAGAACGGCCGTGCTGATCGGCAGCGCCACGTCGCGCACCTGGGCGGCGAGCAGGCCGGTCCCCGCGGCGCCGGCCTGCATGCCGTCGAGCAGGCGTTCCGCCGCGTCCCACCGCCGGGCGCCGGCCAGCGCCATCGCCCAGTGCGGCAGGGTGAACACGGACAGGCAGTCGCCCACCCGCGCCTCCGCCTTGTCGGCCAGCTCTTCCCAGCGACGGCCCACATCGACCCCCTGCCGCGCGAGGCGGTACAGCATCGACACCGCGTTCTGGATGTCGATGTAGAGATCGGGTTGCGCCGCGGTCAGTGGCGCGGCGAGGTTGCGGAAGGCGGTGTCGTAGAGCGCCAGGACGTGATCGAACGCCCCGCGCTCGAAGTGGAACAAGGCCGCGTGCCAGTAGAGGTGGTGGCGCAGGTTGTTGGCGCCGTCCCAGCCGGGGGCGAGGTGCGTGATCCAGGCGATGCCCTCGGCCCGCCGTCCCTGCATTTCGAACACGTGCGCGACGCCATGCGCGGCCCAGAGATCGGCGGGATCGCGGGCGATCGCCTCCCGCCCGGCCGCCTCGGCCTCCGTGTAGAGGCCGCATTCCTCGAAGGCGAAGCAGCGGCAGGCGAGTAGGGTGGCATAGGTGGGAGCATCGCGGTCCCACTGCGGCTCCACGGCCAGCAAGGTGGCGCGCATCCGGTCGGGCCGGCCGAGCCAGAAATTGACGAAATGGTGCAGGCGGAAGGCCAGCACGTCGCGCGGATGCGCCGCGAGAATCCGCTCCCAGATCGCGACCGCGCGATCGGGCGCGCCGGCGCGCCAGGCGTCCACCGCGGCGAAATGCGCCTGCTCGCGCGGGGTCGCGGCGGCGAGCAGGGGGCGGGCGCGCTCCGCTGCCGCGGCGGCAGCCGGCAGCAGGGCCGCGTTGAAGCCGAGCAGGGCAAAATACGCGCCGAGGCAATGCGCCATGCCGCAGTCGGGGTCGGCGGCGAGGACGGCGGCGAGGCGGCTCGACGTGTCGGCACGGTAGCCGAGGTAGCCGGCGATCGTGTGGTCCCACGCCGCGACGGCGGCGGCGGAAGCGGCGGTGAGTTCGAGGCCCTGGGCGTCGTGGTGCATGGCGGTGGCAGTTTCCTGAAGGGCTTTCCCCGATGAGCGTCCCGGGATGAGCTTCCCCGGCCCGGCCCGGCCCGGCCCGGCCGCGTCCCGCCCGACGCAGCCAACGACGTCACGCTTGCGCGTGCCGGCTTGCCGGGCGGGGAGCAGCCAACCGATGCGAGCATTGCACGAGCGGCGCGGCTCGACTACAGGCTGACGCTGGCGGGAACGGACGTGGGGCGGCTGGTAGCCGCCTTGTTTCAGGAGGTTGGAGGGATTTGCTGATTTGACGCGTGATGGCTCGGATATGCTGACGCCGGCGCATATTTTCGACTCCGCCTCGGCATGCCGGTTGCGCGGCCTTCCGATCTTGACGGTGGCCGCCGCAGGGCGTGTGCGTATCAGCAATATGTTCGATAGCGGTTCAGGCGTGTCATATCGACGCGAATACGATTTGTACCTGCGGACGAAAGCCCCGGGTCGCGGTAGCCCGCTGACGACCCGGACTACGTCGTCCTGGCCACACCCGACCCGGCGATCTACCCCCGCGGGTATGGCCGCCGTCGGCGCCGCCCGCACCCGTGACCTGCCGCGCCGCACCGCGCGAGGATGCCGCCGCCCGGCGCTGTACGCAGGGGGGACCTGCGCGGACCTCGGCCGCATCATCGCGCTCCGGAGTCCCGATCCGTGCCGGGCGGCGGCGATTCGACAGCAGCAGATGCAGCCCCGCTGCCAAGCCAACCGAGCACGGTTCCGTTCCGTTCTCGTTGGTCGAGCCTGGCGGAAACGATTTGCTCGGGGGGCTGTTGTGCCGAGGACGATCATGCTTTTTCCGGGAGAGTGTTCCACCGTCGGTCGCGTTGCTGTACCTCCTTCGCTTCATCGCTCGCCAGGTCCGCTCCTCCCGTCATGACATCTCCCGCGACCGCGCATCTGCGCATCCTTGAGGCCGAGAGCCTGCATATCCTGCGCGAGGCTGTCGCGCAGGCGATGCCGTCGGTGCTGATGTATTCGATCGGCAAGGATTCCTCGGTTCTGCTGCATCTGGCACGCAAGGCGTTCCATCCGGCGCCGCCGCCGTTCCCGCTGTTACATATCGACACCACCTGGAAATTCCGGGCGATGATCGACTTCCGCGATGCCACCGCAGGCCGTTACGGGATCGATCTGCATGTGCACACCAACCCCGACGGCCTGCGCCAGGGCATCAACCCGTTCGACCACGATCCGGCAACCTATACGCGGATCATGAAGACCGAGGCCCTGAAGCAGGCTCTGGACGCCGGCGGCTACGCCTGCGCCATCGGCGGCGCGCGCCGGGACGAGGAACGCTCGCGCGCCAAGGAACGCATCTTCTCGGTGCGTGGCCCCGGCCATAGCTGGGACCCGAAGCGCCAGCGCCCGGAGTTGTGGCAGCTCTATAACGGCCAGCGCGCGCCGGGCGAGACGTTGCGGGTGTTCCCGCTGTCGAACTGGACCGAACTCGACGTCTGGACCTACATCCTGGCGGAGGGGATCGAGGTGGTGCCGCTCTATTTCGCCGCGCCGCGTCCCACGGTGGAGCGTGACGGCGTGCTGATCGTGGTCGATGACGGGCGGATGCGTCTGGCGCCGGGCGAAACCCCGGTGACGCGCATGGTCCGCTTCCGCTCGCTCGGCTGCTATCCGCTGTCGGCCGCGGTGGAATCCGAGGCCGCCGACCTGCCGGCGATCATCGCCGAGACGCGCGGCGTGCGGCTGTCGGAACGGGCCGGCCGGCTGATCGATCACGACGCGGACGCCTCGATGGAGCTGAAGAAGCGCGAGGGCTATTTCTGATGCCTGAACAGCTTCTGCGCGTGCTCGCCTGCGGCAGCGTCGATGACGGCAAGTCCACTTTGATCGGGCGGCTGCTGTTCGAATCCGGTGCGGTTCCGGACGATACGATGGCAACCCTGGAACAGGACAGCCGGCGGTTCGGGACGGTGCCCGGCGACCTCGATTTCGCGCTGCTGGTCGACGGACTGGCTGCCGAGCGCGAGCAAGGCGTCACCATCGATGTCGCCTATCGCTATTTTGAAACTCCGCGGCGGCGCTTCATCCTGGCGGACGCGCCGGGCCACCAGCAATACACGCGCAACATGGCCACCGGTGCGTCCACCGCCGATGTGGCGGTGCTGCTGGTCGATGCCACCAAGGGCGTGCTGGCACAGACGCGGCGGCACGCGGCGATCGCCGCGCTGATGGGCGTGCGCCACTTCGTGCTGGCGGTGAACAAGATGGACCTCGCCGGCTTCGCCGAGGAGCCGTTCGCCACCGCCGCGACGGAGATCCACCTGCTGCTCGACCGGCTGGGCGCCTACGGCCTGACCGCCATCCCGGTGGCGGCGCGCGACGGCGACAACGTGACCCGCCTCAGCCCGCGGATGGGCTGGTACTGCGGCCCCACCCTGCTCGCCGCGCTGGAAGCGGCACCGATCCCGACGCCTCCTGCCGACGCGCCGGCCCGGCTGCCGGTACAACTCGTGCTGCGTCCGAACGCCGACTTCCGCGGCTACGCCGGGACCCTCCACGGCGGCAGTCTGCGGGTCGGCGATACGCTCGTGAACGTCGGCGCCGGAACCAGCGCCCGGGTGGCGCGGCTGGCCGGCATGGATGGCGATCGCGCCACGGCAGAGCCGGGCCAGGCAGTCACCGTGGTGCTGGACCACGACATCGACGTCTCCCGCGGCGACGTGCTCGCCGCTGCGCCGACGCCGGCGCGCCGGCACGACGACGTGCCCGTCGGTGCCCCGCTGCCGGAGCCGACGCAGCAGATCACCGCGCGCGTGGTCTGGATGGACGACACCGACCTGTTCCGCGGCCGGGCCTATCTTCTGATGCTCGGCGCGGCGACCAGCATCGCAACGGTCACCGAAATCGGTGGGCGGCTCGATCTCGACCGCATGGAGGACGAACCGGCCCGCAAACTCGCTGGCAACGAAATCGGCACCGTCACCCTCTCGCTGGCACAGCCGGTTGTCTGCGAGACCTATGCGACCAGCCGGGCGCTCGGTGGGTTCATCCTGGTCGATCGGCTGACCCGGGCCACCGTGGGCGCCGGAATGATCACCTATATCCAGCCGAACGGGCGGGCGATCTATTGGCACCGGCTCGACGTGGACAAGGCGGCGCGCGCGGCCCTGAAGGGCCAGCGCCCGGCGGTGCTGTGGTTCACCGGCCTGTCCGGCGCCGGCAAATCCACCATCGCCAACCTGGTGGAAAAGCGCCTGCACGCGCTCGGCCTGCACACCATGAGCCTGGACGGCGACAATGTCCGCCACGGGTTGAACCGTGACCTCGGCTTCACCGAAGCGGACCGGGTCGAGAACATCCGCCGCATCGCCGAGGTGGCGAAACTGTTCGTCGATGCCGGGCTGATCGTGTTGGTCTCCTTCATCTCCCCCTATCGCGCCGAGCGCAGCATGGCACGCGAACGGGTGGAAGCGGGCGAGTTCCTGGAAATTTTCGTCGATACGCCGGTGGACGAATGCCGCCGGCGCGATCCCAAGGGCCTGTATGCGCGGGCCGACGCCGGCAAGTTGCGCAACTTCACCGGCGTCGATGCGCCGTACGAGGTGCCGGAGGCGCCCGAGATCCGGCTGCGCACCCTCGAAGCAGAACCGGAACGCCTGGCCGAGCAGGTCGTGGCGGAGTTGCGGCAGCGTGGAATCGTCGCCTGATCGCCGCGCGACTGCGGCCCGGCTCGCGGCGCTGGCCGCCGAGATCGCTGCCTGCCACGCCTGCGCCGCGCACCTGCCGCTTGGGCCGCGGCCGGTCGTGCGGGTTTCCGCCACCGCCCAGGTGCTGATCGCGGGGCAGGCGCCGGGAACCCGCGTGCACGAGACGGGCATTCCCTGGAACGATGCATCCGGGGAACGCCTGCGCGGCTGGCTCGGCCTCACCAGAGAGCAGTTCTATGACACCACCCGCATCGCCATCGTGCCGATGGGTTTCTGCTACCCGGGCCGGCTGCCGAATGGCGGCGACGCGCCGCCGCGGCGGGAATGCGCGCCGCTGTGGCGGGCGCGGCTGCTGGCCCTGATGCCGGAGCTGCGCCTGACCCTGTTGGTCGGAAGCTACGCGACCGCCCACACGTTTGGGCCGGGGCCAATGACCACCCAGGTGGCCCGCTTCCGCGACCTGCTGCCGGGCCGCTGCGCGCTGCCCCATCCGTCCTGGCGCACCATCGCCTGGGAACGGCGCAATCCCTGGTTCGCTTCCGACCTGCTGCCGGCCCTGCGCGGGACCTTGCAGGCGGTCCTGGATCGGTGACGCCCTGAACGGGCGTCGACCTCACACCACCACGGGCGCCCGTTCGGCGGCGGCGCGGGACCAGGCGGCCTCGGCGTCTTCGTCGAACAGTTCCGTGAGCTTCTTCATCATCGTGCCACCAAGTTCCTCGGCGTCGACGATCGTGACCGCGCGGCGGTAGTAGCGGGTCACGTCGTGGCCGATGCCGATGGCGATCAGCTCGACCTGATCGCGGCTTTCGATCTCCCGGATCACGTCGCGCAGGTGCTTTTCCAGGTAGTTGCCGGGGTTCACCGACAGGGTGGAGTCATCGACCGGCGCGCCGTCGGAGATCACCATCAGGATGCGGCGGTGCTCGGGGCGCGAGAGCAGGCGGCGATAGGCGAACAGCAGCGCCTCGCCGTCGATGTTCTCCTTCAGCAGCCCTTCGCGCAGCATCAGCCCGAGGTTCTTGCGCGCCCGGCGCCACGGATTGTCGGCGGCCTTGTAGATGATGTGGCGCAAGTCGTTGAGCCGCCCCGGATTGCGCGGCTTGCCGTCCTGCACCCATTTCTCGCGCGACTGTCCGCCCTTCCAGGCGCGGGTGGTGAATCCCAGGATCTCCGTCTTGACCGCGCAGCGTTCCAGGGTGCGGGCCAGGATGTCGCCGCACATCGCCGCCACCGTGATCGGCCGGCCGCGCATGGAGCCGGAGTTATCGATCAGCAACGACACCACGGTGTCGCGGAACTCCATTTCGTGCTCGCGCTTGTAGGACAGCGCCAGCAGCGGGTTCACGACGACGCGCGACAGGCGGCCGGCGTCAAGCATGCCTTCGTCCAGATCGAATTCCCACGCCCGCGTCTGCTGCGCCATCAGGCGGCGCTGCAGGCGGTTCGCCAGCTTGGAGATCACGCCTTGCAGGTGCTGCAACTGCTGATCGAGCTGCTGACGCAGGCGGGTGAGCTCGTCGGGGTCGCAGAGGTCTTCGGCGGCGACTTCCTCGTCGTACTGCCGCGTGTAGGCCCGATAGGCGGTGCCGTCATCGGGATTCGGGCGTTCGCGCCGCGGCTGCGGGCCACCGGGGCGGTCATCACCCTCCGCGATGGCGGCCTCGTCTTCCAATTCCTCGCCGGTGTCGTCGGCTGCGTCGCCTTCCATCTCCTCCGGCTGGGCACCGAGGGCGCTCTCCTGCTCGGATTCCGACTGGCCTTCGCCTTGTTCCGGATTGTCCTGTTCGCCGGATTGTTCGCCGCCCTGTTCGCCGTCCTGCTCCTGGTCGTCGGGTTCCGCATCGGCCTCGGCTTCGGCGAGCTCCATCGCGGCAAGCAGCTTGCGCGCGGCGCGGGTGAAGGCGCGCTGGTCGTCCTGGGTGCGGCCGAGTTCGCCGAGCGCGTCCTCGACATTGGGAGCCAGCCCGTCGCGCCAGAGGTCCAGCACGCGGCGGGCGGCTTCCGGCGCCGGCTCTCCGGACATGCGTTCGCGGGCGAGCAGGGAGAGCGCGGCGGTGACCGGCATCTGCTCTTTCCGCGTCATGCGGTCGTAGCCTTCGGTCTCGCATTCCTCCGCGAGCTTGGCGTGCAGGTTGGCGGCGACACCGGCCATGTGGCGGGCACCGACGGTTTCCACCCGCGCCTGCTCCAGCGCGTCATACACGTCGCGGGCTTCGCGTCGGTTCGGCATGCGCGCGTTGTGCACGGCATCGTCGTGATGGCGCAGGCGCAGCGCGATCGCGTCCGACGCGCCGCGCAGCTTCGCCATCTCGGCCGGCGGCAGGGCGCGGGTCGGCAGCGGCAGGCGCGCGCGCTTGCCGGAGACGCCGGAGGGGCCGGGCTGGAAATTCACCTGCACGTCGGGGATTTCAGCGATCGCACGTAGCACGCCGGCGGTGGCGCGCTTGAAGTCCTCGGTGCGGGCGTTGTCCTTGGTGGTGCCGCTCATGGCGGAAGGCTTACCCCATCTTCCGCGTGAAGCCGCCCGTCGGGATCTCCTCGTTGAAGCAGCGCTGGTAGTACTCGGCCACCGTGCTCCGCTCCGCCTCGTCGCACTTGTTCAGGAACGTCATCCGGAAAGCGAAACCGACATCGCCGAAAATCCGTGCGTTCTCCGCCCAGGTGATCACGGTGCGCGGCGACATCACGGTGGAGATGTCGCCGTTGATGAAGCCGGCGCGGGTCAGGTCGGCCAGCGCCACCATCGCCTCCACCTGCTTCTTCATCTTCGTGTCCGCCGCATCGATCCCCATCTTCGCCAGCACGATGCCGGTTTCCATCGCGTGCGGCAGGTAGTTCAACGTGGCGACGATGTTCCAGCGGTCCATCTGGCCCTGGTTGATCTGCTGCGTGCCGTGATAAAGCCCCGTGGTATCGCCCAATCCTACCGTATTGGCGGTGGAGAACAGGCGGAACGACGGGTGCGGGCGGATCACCCGGTTCTGGTCGAGCAGGGTGAGCTTGCCTTCCACTTCCAGCACCCGCTGGATCACGAACATCACATCCGGCCGGCCGGCGTCGTATTCGTCGAACACCAGCGCGCAGGCGTGCTGCAAGGCCCAGGGCAGGATGCCCTCGCGGAACTCGGTGATCTGCTTGCCGTCGCGCAGGACGATGGCGTCCTTGCCGATGAGGTCGATGCGGCTGATATGACTGTCGAGGTTGACCCGGATGCAGGGCCAGTTCAGCCGCGCCGCCACCTGCTCGATATGGGTGGACTTCCCGGTGCCGTGGTAGCCCTGGATCATCACCCGCCGGTTGAAGGCGAACCCAGCCAGGATCGCCAAGGTGGTCTCCTTGTCGAACTGGTAGGCGGTGTCGATGTCGGGCACATGCTCGGTGCGGACGGAGAAGGCGGGCACCACCATGTCGGTGTCGATGCCGAACGCCTCGCGCGCAACCACCTTGGTGTCCGGCAGGTCGATCGCGGAGGTGGGGCGGAGTTCGGCGAGGGCGGCGACGTTGCTCATCAGTGCGCGTATCCTGTTCGTTCGGGCGAAAGTCTAAGCTCCGGAGGGTTCCTGTCAAACACCCGGCTCAGCCCACTGTGGCGGCGGCCGGGGCGGCGAGGCGGGAGCGCAGGGCGGCATAGGCGAGGTTGATGGTCTTGATCCGCTCTTCGGCCGCCGGATCGCCGCCGTTGGCGTCAGGGTGATGGCGCTTGGCGAGCTCCTTGTAGCGGGTCTTCACCGCCGCGATGGTCACCGGCCAACTCAGCCCGAGGGTTGCCAGCGGCTCCCGCAGCTCGGCCGGTGCCTGGTCGGCCGCCGGCGTCGCCGCCCCGCGTCGTAGCCGCCCGGCTTCAAGCAGGCCGAGCGGGTCGCGCGCCAGCGCGTCTTCCCACGCCGAAGCGCCCAGGCTGCCGAGCGGCCAGGAGGGGCGCTGCCAAGCGCTGTCGCGGCGCAGTTCGACCTCGATTTCCCCCGGGCTCATGCCTTTGTAGTAGTCCCAGGCGGCGTTGTAGGCTCGCACGTGCTCCAGGCAGAACCACCAGTATTCGTTCAGGTTGGAGCGGGATTTCGGTGCGCGGTATTCGCCCTGCGCGGTGCAGCCCGGCATCTCGCAGCACCGGCCCGGCGCCGCCGGGTCGGGAGCGTAGGCCCGGGGTCGTGCGGGGCGTCGGGGCATGCGTCCTATGTGCGTCGGCTCCCGCGGGTTGGCAATGCCCGCTTGGCAGGCCCGGGCAGTCGGCCGATATGACCCGCATGCAGACCCGCGCCCAGCGGCTGGAAGCCGCACTCCGCCAGTCCCTCGCCCCCGAGCGGGTCGCCGTCACCGACGACAGCGCCCGCCACGCCGGCCATGCCGGCGCGCAGCCGGGTGGGGAGACCCATTACAGCGTCCTGGTGGTGGCGGACGCCTTCCGCGGCCTGTCGCGGGTCGAGCGCTCGCGCCAGGTGCATGCGCTGCTCGCGGCGGAATTCGCCTCCGGCCTGCATGCCCTGGCGTTGACCCTGCACACGCCGGAGGAGCAGGCGCGCGCAGGGTGATCCGCAGCTACAGCTTCGCTCGGCTGTACAGCCGCCGCGCGTTGCCGGAGAAGATCTTCTCGCGGTCGGCGTCTGAGAGCCAGTCGATCGCCTTCACCATCGGCACCGTGTCGTCGTAGCAGCGGCCGGTAGAGGGATCGACCGCCTTCGCGGTGCCGAACATCTCGCTCGCGTACAGCACGTTGTCGGGCCCCATGCGGCGGATCAGCAGTTCGAGCGAATCCTGGTCATAGAGCGCGGCATCGAAATACAGATGCTTCACCATCTCCTCGAACGGGCGGCGCTTCTCGAGCGCATGCAGCGCCGAATGCCGCCGCCACTGGAAGGGGATGGCGCCGCCGCCGTGCGGGATGATCAGCTTCAGCTTGGGGAAGTCGTCGAACACGCGGGAGTTGCACAGCTCCACCACCGCCGCGGTGTCCCAGTTCACGTAGTGCGAGCCGTTCACGTGCAGCCCGGGGTTCAGGGTGGAGCTGGCGTGGATCATCCCCGGCACATCCAGCGCCACCATCTTCTCCCACAGTGGATACCACCACTCCGACCCGAGCGAGGGCGTGAAGGGCTGCGCGCCGCCGGAGACGTCGGGGTTGATGTTGAACCCGACGAAGCCCCATTCGTGCACGCAGCGGTCCATCTCCTCCAGGCAGTTCTTCGGCGACACACCGGGCGTCTGCGGCAGTTGCCCGACCGGGGAGAACTGCTCGGGGAACAGCTTGCAGACCCGTCCGATCAGGTCGTTGTTGGTCTCCGTCCAGTAGCGGCTGATCAGCTCGTTGCCGAAATCATGCCCCATGCCGGAGGCACGGGGAGAGAACATCAGCCGATCGATCCCGCGATCCTTCATCTGCCGCAGGTTGCCGGCAAGCGCGCCGGCGATCTCGTCGTCGGAAATCCCGAGCGAGCCCTTGGCCGGCTTGTTCTGCGCGGAAACCTGCCGGCCGCGGTAGGCGTCGAGCTTCGGCGAGGCCTGGGTGTAGTGCGCGTGCACATCAATGATCATGGCGTATGTCCTTTCCCGCTCAGCGCCCGGCCAGCTTCCGGCCCTGCTCCAACGCCGCGTAGGACGGCGCCGGGGCGGCCATCAGCCAGCGGAAGCCCTGCGCCAGTACGGTTTCCACGTTCTTGCTGTCCACATGCGGATGGCCGCAGGGGACGTTGTACTGCTTGCAGATTGCCACCACGTCGGCGATCGCGGAGGCCACGCTGGGGTGTTCGTACTGGCGCGGATGGCCGAGGTCCTGCGACAGGTCGCCCTCTCCCACCAGCACCACGCCGATGCCGGGCACCTGTTCCAGCATCTTCGGCAGATTGGCGATGGCGCGCTTTTCCTCGCACATGATCGCCACCAGGATCTCGCCCTCCGGCGCCAGCGGCCAGACGTCGGCGCGCTTGTAGTAGTCCTGCGCACTCAGGCCCCAGTAGCGGGCGGCGGCGGTGGGGGCGTCGCCGCGCTGGCCGGGCGGGTCGTAGTGGGCTGCTTCGCGCGGGCGCGGGTAGCGGCAGGCGACGACGGCGTTGCGGGCGTCCTCCACCGTGCTGACATGCGGCCAGACGACGCCGTAGACGCCGACGTCCAGCACCTGCTTGGCGATCCACTGGCTGTTTTCACCGCCGTTGGGCGGGATGCGCACCATCGGCGTGACCGCGGGGGCGAGGCTGCCGCCGTCCAGGATCTGTTTGCGGTTCAGCATGTATTGCAGGCAGTGGCGCAGCATCGCGATGTCGTACGGGTTGTGCTCCATCTCGAACACCACCGCGTCGTAGGCAGCGGCACCGACCGCGAGCGCGCTGCCGATCTCGGGCGGGGCGAAGGTGGTGAAGGCGGGCTTGCCGGCTTCCAGCGCGCGGATGGCGCCGTTCAGGCGGGGGATGACGGGCATGGGTGGACGTTCCTCCAGGCAACAGGCGTTTCTTGTCAGGCGGCGAACAGGTCTTCTGCGCGGGCCGCTGCGGGGATCAGGCCTTGCGCGGCAGCGTAGCGGGTCAGGGTCTCGATCGCGGCGCGGTTCGCTGCCAGCCCGTAAGGCAGCGGGTCGCCGTCGACAAGCGGGTGCGGCGGCGGCGGGTCGGCGGCCTTGGCGGCTGCGAACAACGCCATCAGCTCCGCGGCCAGCCAGGGATGCGCCGCCAGTACGTCGGCGCGCAGCGCCAGGGCGTGGTTGACGGGGTAGACGCCGGTGCGGCGGTACCAGACGGCGGCGGCGTGGTCGGGAGCCGGGATGACGCTGCGGACTTCGGCGCGATCAAGGCCGCTCAGCGCGATCCCGGCATCCAGCGCACCGTCGCGCAGCAGTGTGGCGAGATCCGTGCCTGGCGGGGCGCGAGTCGCCAGGGCGGATCGGGGCAGTCGGCAACATGCGCGCCCTCCGTCGTGACCCAGGCGATCTGCGCCGGGGCGATGCCGTACTCCTCGGCCAGGATGCCGCGCAGCCAGACGCCGGTCGTCTGCGAAAACGCGCGCACGCCGACACGGCGGCCCGGCAGGTCTGCTGGCCCGGCGATCGGGCTGTCGCGCCGGCAGACCAGCGCACCGTGATGGAAGCCGCGCATCAACACGGCGGCGAGGCCGACGATCGGCACTGCCCGGGCTCGCGCTTGCGCCAGCGTCGCCACCGCCATTTCCGACAGGTCGAACGCAAGCTCCCGCGCCATCGGGCGGAACGCGCGGGAGATCGGGGCGACGGACACGAACTCGAAGGCGACGCGCGGTGAGGCGACGCGCCCGTCGCGCAGCGCGCGCACGTGCGGATAGTCGCCGATCGCGGTGCGGAGGATGAGGGGTGCGGACATGCGGGGGGCTCCTACCCGCGGCCGGAGACGCGAACTGAAACGGGTGCCTGGGCTTGTGCCGAAGACTGGCACGCGGCGGCAGGCCGGGCAAACTTGCGGACGATCGCGCTTTCGCCGCTCGCAGATGGGGACAGGCGGTGGGCTGCCTCTCCTTCCCGTGGGGGCACGTGGCTGCCGCGCCGCTGGTCTCACGGCACGAAACGTCTGGATGGTGCGCCGTCCCGTGGCCCGGACGATTGCAAGCGGCCTCAGTGGAGAGCCGTTGCCGCGCCGGCGCCGTCCGGCAGCCTCATCCGAGGAGCGACCCGCCCAGCCGATCCAACAGCTCGGCCGTGCCGCGCGCGCGTGAGCCGGCGTCGTCGTAGCCGTCCAGAAAGGCGCCCTGCTCGGTGACGACGAGCCGGGTTCCGGCGTCCGCAGGATATAATTCCAAGGTCGCCAGCGAGACGGAGATTTTCCGCTCGTCGAGGCTCATCGCATAGGAATAGACAAGGCGCGCGTCCGGAACGACATCATGATAGACGGCCTCGAAGGTGGAAACGACACCGCTCGCCCAGCGTCCCCGCAAGCGCTCGCAGCCGCCGGGCCGCACGTCCATCTCGCGTTCCAGCACCGCGTAGCCGTCGCCGCCGACAAACCAGCGCGCCTTCGCCGCCGGGTCCGTGAGCGCGTGGAACACCAAGGTAGGGGCAGCAGCGAAGACACGCTCCAGGGTGAAGTCGGCGTGGACGACGCAGCGGCCGGCCGGGGCCTGCGCGCCCGTCACCTCCTGCGCCAGCTTGTCGAGCGTGGTGCGCCAGCCCTCCGCCGATCCCTCGATCGCAAAGCGGAACGCAGGATCCTTGATGTCGTACGCCTGGCGCACCGTCATGCGCGTGCCGCCGGCGACCTCCTCGAAGGTGACGGTGGTGTGGGCGGTGAATTTCAGCGCCCCGTCGACCGAGACGCCAAACGCGACCACCAGCCGGTCCGGCGGCGAGATTTCGAGATAGGTGCCCCGGGACCAGAACTCCCGCCCGTCGGGCAGGCGCATGCAGATCGCACACACCCCGCCAGGACGGAAGTCGACCTCCGCCGCGGAGACGCTGCAGCTCGCGGGGCTGAACCAGCGCTGCATGTGTGCGGCGCTGCTCCACGCGGCGAATACACGCTCGCGCGGGGCGGGAAAGACGCGGGAGATCACCAGCGGTTCCGGCTGCCCGGTCGTGGCGTCATGCGGGTCGGTCATCGTCGCCTCCCTTGGCTTGCAATTCCTGAAGATGCGCGCCCAGCCGATCGAGCCGGCGCTCCCACTCCGTGCGCCGCGCGGCGATCCATTGCTCCGCCAAGCCCAGCGCACCGGGTTCGATTCGGCAGGTCCGGATCCGTCCGCGTTTTTCGGACACCACCAGACCCGAGTGCTCCAGCACGGCCAGATGTTGCATGACGGCCGGCAGCGACATGGTGAACGGGCGGGCCAGTTCGCTGACCGAAGCCGGCCCGCGCGACAGAAGCTCCAGCATCGCCCGCCGCGTAGGATCGCCCAGGGCGTGGAAGGCGAGATCGATCCGGGATTGTTGGATAAGCATTCGCTTTAGTATCGCGGCGTAGATAGTTAAGCAAGAACTTTATGATTGGCGGTCCGAATCTCTATCCGCCTTTTCCGCCGGCGTCCGGCTGTCTGAGGGCTTGTTGCGCCGATCACAGCGACGCCTCCGTCGGTACCGCCGCACAAAGGCCGACAGCGCGGCCAAACCAGCAGCCGTCTGCAATTCAGCCCCCCGCGGCGCCGGCAGCCGGTGGCCGCAGATGCTCATCGGCGGGCGAGCGAGACGCCGACGGACGCAGCCGGCGCCGCGCACCGGTGGCGGCGCTGGAGGCGGCAGATCCCGCCTCTACTCCTCGGCGAACGGGTTCCGCGTTCCGCGCAACTGCAGCCGGATCGGTACCCCGGGCAACCCGAACCGGTCCCGGATGCTGTTCACCAGATAGCGCTGGTAGTCTTCCGGCAATGCCTCCGCCCGCGTGCCGAACGCAATGAATGTCGGCGGGCGCGCCTTGGCCTGGGTGATGTAGCGCAGCTTGATCCGTCCGCGCCCCAGCATCGGCGGCGGATGGCGCGACAGCGCCTCGGCGAACCAGCGGTTCAGCTCCGCCGTCGGCAATCGCGTGTTCCACACCGCATGCGCCTGGCGCACCGCCGGCAGCAACCGCGCCATGCCGGCACCGGTCAGCGCCGACAGGGTCACCACCGGCAGGCCCTTCATCTGCGACAGCAACTCCTCCAGCCGCTCCGTCACCGCCCGGCGCGCCGCCGTGCGATCCGTCACTGCGTCCCACTTGGTCAGCGCCAGCACGCAGGCGCGGCCCTCGCGCGCGATCAATTGCGCGATCTGCAGGTCCTGGTCGTGCAGGCCCTCGGTGCCGTCGACCGCCAGAACCACCACCTCGGCCATCTTCAGCGCGCCGATCGCGGCACCGACGGACAGTTTCTCCAGCGGCGCCTCGATTCGCGCGCGCCGGCGCAACCCGGCGGTGTCCACGAGCTCGATCGGGCCCTCCGGATCGTCCAGCACGACCGCCACCGCATCGCGGGTCAGGCCAGGCTCGGGTCCCGTCACCATTCGCTCTTCGCCCACCAGGCGATTGAGCAATGTGGATTTTCCGGCGTTCGGGCGGCCGACGATCGCGAGCTTCAGCGGATGCGCCGCCTCCTCCTCGGCCGTCGCAACCGCCTCCGGCAGGCGGGCGGCGATCTCCGACATCAGATCGGCCACGCCCTCGCCATGCTCGGCGGAAACCGCCACCGGATCGCCTAGCCCGAGCTCATACCCCTCCAACGTCGCGGCGGCCGCCGATCGCCCTTCCGCCTTGTTCGCAACCAGCAGCACCGGCCGCCCCTGCCGGCGCAGCCACTGCGCGAAATGCCGGTCGGTGGGCGTGATCCCCGCTCGCGCATCCACCACGAACAACACCAGATCAGCCTGACCCACACCGACCGCGGCGGAGGCTGCGGTCCGCCCTGCCAAACTGTCCGGCGGCGCCTCCTCCAGCCCCGCCGTGTCGACCAGCATCACTCTCTGACCGCGCAGCAAAGCCTCGGCCTCCTTGCGATCGCGCGTCACCCCGGGCGTGTCAGCAACCAACGCCGTCCGGCGGCCCGCCAGCCGATTGAACAACGTGCTCTTGCCGACATTCGGCCGGCCCGCGATCACGACCAGCGGAAGCCGCTCGCCTGTCATGCCGGCCATTCGGTGTGCTTCGGGCGCAAGAAAGCAAGGCCAGGGGCGCTGCCCCTGGACCCCGCCAAGGGCATCGCCCTTGGAACCTTTCCGTCGGTTCCGTGCCGGTGGGGGGTGTCGCGCGCGGGTGGGCGGCGGTCGGGTGGCGGGGGCGCCAGACAGGAACAGGGCGCATACGCCCTGTTCCTGTCGGCGCCCCCGCCACCCGACCGCCGCCCACCCGCGCGCGACACCCCCCACCGGCACGGAACCCCCCGAGGGGTCCAGGGGACGACTGTCCCCTGGCGGGGGTCCAGGGGGCAGCGCCCCCTGGCCTTGCTTTCCGGCATCGCGGGCAAGCTGGTCACCGCAGTGCGATCAGGCGGCCGTCCTGGGATAGCAGCAGGAGGATTCCGCCGGAGAGGATGGGCTGCACCGGGGCGGCTGGCCCGGGCAGTTTCTGGCGGCCGAGGATGGCGCCGGTATAGGGGCTGATCGCCAGCGCTTCGCCGCTGGTGCCGGTGACGACGAGGCGGCCGGCGGCCAGCACAGGGCCGAACCAAGTGAGCGGGTTGCTGTGGTTCTTGGCGTTCTTCCAGCGCGGTAACTGGGTGGCCCAGGCCACAGTGCCGTCGTCGATCCGGATGGCGGTGATGATCTGGTCGAGGGTGATGAGGAACGCCCATTCCCCTGCCACCCAGGGACTGTCTTCCCCCGCAACGGCGTGGCTCCAGAGCCGGCGGCCGGACGGCAGGTCGATGCCGACGGCGAGCCCGCCCATGCCGATCGCCACGACCCGTCCGTCGGAAATGGCAGGCAGTCCGCGGATGGAGGCGATGTCGGGCAGGGTGCCGCCGATGGCCGGCGCATAGAGCGTATCGGTCCACACCACGTTGCCCAACTCGGCGCGCAGGGTGGCGATCTCGCCGGAGGCGAAGCCGGCCACCACCAGCCCGTCGGCGAAGGCGGGCGCCGGCTCCCCGAGCAGTGCGGTGACCGCGTTGCTGGCCTGGTAGGACCACAGCGCTTGCCCGTGCGCGGTATCGAGTGCGAGCACCTGGTCGTCGATCGTGGTGAGGAACACCCGTCCGGCGACGATGGTGGGCCCGGAACGCGCCGGGGCGCCGAGGCCGACGTGCCAGCGTTCCCTGCCATGTGCGGCGTCCAGCGCCACCAGGTCGCCGAGGCCGTTGGCCGCATACAGCACGCCGTCGGCGATCCCAAGTCCGCCGCCGACATTCGTGCTGCGCACATGTTTGCCGCGGGTCTCGGCCTCCCAGCGCGGGGCGCCGGTGGCGAGGTCGAACGCGCGCACGCGGGCGCGTGCATCCATCGTGTAGACAACACCGTCGGCCACCACCGGCGTGGCGAGCAACTGCTGACGGTAGCCTCCGCCGGCGCCGACTCCGGTTTCCCATGCCTGGGCGAGCGCCGGCCGGGCGGCGAGCTGGCCCATGTCATGCGCCGGGTTGCCCCCCGGTTGCGGCCAGTCGGCATTGGCGACCGGTGGCGGCAGCATCACGGTGGGCGGCGTCTTGCCGACCGCCAGGGTGTTGCGCGCGGTCAGTACCGGCTCGCGCACGCCGGGCAGCTTCGGCTTGATCTTGCCGAACCAGCCGTTCCACAGGCCGCAGCCGGAGAGGGCCAGCGGCAGGGCAAGCGCGGCACGGCGGGACAGTTGTGCGGGCGACAGGGCGCGACGTGCGGTCATCCGTTCAGGTCCGCGAGCAGGGCGTTGGCGCGCTGGCGCAGGCCGCCGGGGGCGGTCGTGTCCTGCATCAGGTTGGTCAGGCGTCGTTTTGCCTCCGCGGTGCGGTGCTGGCGCAGGTCGAGCAGGGCGAGATCCTCTTCGGCCAGGGTGCGCCACGCACCGCCGGGCATCGCGAGCGGGCGGAGCCGGGCGGCGAGCAGGCCGGGATCGGCGGTATCGAGCTGCCGGCTGGCCCACAGCAGGCTGGCAAGGCCGCGGAGCAGCGGATCGGCCTCGTGATCGGCGGCCACCGCATTCCACAGCGCCAGCGCGGCGGCGGCATGGCCGTTGTCGGCATCCAGCGCCGCGGCGCGCAGTCGGGCCAGGGTGCGGTAGCCGGGCGGGGCAGAGCGGGCGAGGGTATCGAAAGCGGCAAGCGCGCTGGCATGCGCGGCGGCGGCGGTCGGGCCGGTGGCCTCGGCCTCCAGCATCGCCGAGACGTATGTCTGCGCTGCCGTCCGGTCCTGCCGCGCTTCATACCAGCGCCAGCCCTGCCAGCCGGCCACGCCGCCGATGGCGAACAGCGCGAGGGTCAGGACGACGCCGGCGTAGCGGGTGAGGAGGTGGCGCATGCGCTCGGCGCGCAGATCCTCCTCGACCTCGTCAAAGAT
This sequence comes from uncultured Pseudomonadota bacterium, assembly GCA_963832525.1. Lineage (GTDB taxonomy): Bacteria > Pseudomonadota > Alphaproteobacteria > Acetobacterales > Acetobacteraceae > JAJZVS01. The sequence continues at coordinate 401,479 of CAWHUC010000004.1, read as the reverse complement.
GTCGGGCACGCACGTACTCCCGCCTGGCCGCTGGCCGGTCCTGGGTTCCTGGGGCGGCGGACCATAGCGACCGCGCCGCGCGGCGGCAAACGCCGCAGCATATGCCCTTCCGCCGTCCCGGCAGGCGATCGGCTGCGCCGACGGCACTGTGACGTTTCGACAACAAGGCGCGGGGGCCGGGCGGGCCCTTTCTTGCCTCCCGCCCCGCTCCGCCTGCTATAAGCCGGCCGATGGAGCCGATCCGATGACCCCCGCCCTCCGCGCCGTCTGCTGTGCCGCGTTCCTGCTGCTGCTCTCCGGCTGCGGCGGGTCCGACACGCCCAAGCCCGGCGCGCCTGGCATCCCGCCGGCCCCGGTCGACGTGTTGTACAATCATGGCGTCGACGCGCTGAACGCGCAGCGGTACCAGACGGCCGCCGACCAGTTCACCTCGGTGGAAGAGAACTATCCCTATTCGGAATGGGCGACGAAGGCCCAGCTCATGCTGGGCTACAGCCAGTACCTGCAACAGAACTACACCGAGGCGCTGGCCACCATCGGCCGCTACATCCAGTTGCACCCCGCCAGCCGCGACATCGCCTATGCCTACTACCTGCGCGCGCTCTGCTATTACGAGCAGATCGAGGACGTCCAACGCGACCAGGACAACACGTTGAAGGCGATCGCGGCGCTGCGCCAGGTGGTCGATCGCTTCCCCGGCACCGCCTATGCCCGCGACGCGCGGCTCAAGATCGACCTCGCGCGCGACCATCTCGCCGGCCACGAGATGGCAATCGGCCTGTTCTATGAGCACCAGCACCTGTACGAAGCCGCGATCGGCCGCTACCAACGGGTGGTGGAGGATTTCCAGACCACCAACCACGTTGCCGAGGCGCTGCACCGGCTGGTGGAGGTCTACCTGCGACTCGGGATGCGCCAGCAGGCGCTGCGGGCCGCCTCCGTGCTCGGCTACAATTATCCGGGCAGCTCCTGGTACGCCGATACCTACGCCGATCTTTACAACGACAAGCTGGTGAAGGGGTTGCCGCCGCCCACGGGTGCCGGGCACGGCTTCCTCGACCGCACCTTCGGCTGGCTGTTCTGAGCCGACCCGGACCGTGCTGACCGCGCTCGCCATCCGCGACGTGGTGTTGATCGAACGGCTGGACCTTGGGTTCGGCCCGGGGCTGACGGTGCTGACCGGGGAGACCGGGGCCGGCAAGTCGATCCTGCTGGACAGCCTTGGCCTGGCGCTCGGCGCCCGTGCCGAAGCGGGGCTGGTGCGCGCCGGTGCCGCCCAGGCCAGCGTGACCGCGTGTTTCGCCCCGCCGGCCGGGCACCCTGTGGCGGCGCTGCTGGGCGAAGGCGGGATCGCGGCCGAGCCGGGCGAAGACATCGTGCTGCGCCGGGTGCTTGGCGGTGACGGACGCTCGCGTGCCTTCGTCAACGATCAGCCGGTGGGGGTGGCGCTGCTGCGCCGCATCGGCGCGGCGCTCGTGGAAGTGCAGGGCCAGCATGAGCAGATGGGGCTTGCCGATCCAGCGAGCCATGCCGCGCTGCTGGACGCCTTCGGCGTCCCGCCACTCTTGCGGGCGGAGGTGGCCTCGGCCTGGGCCGCCTGGCGTGGCGCGCGGGATGCGCTGGCGCGCGCGCGGGACGCGATCGCGGCGGCGCGGCGGGACGAGGAGTGGCTGACCCACGCCGTTTCCGAACTGGCCACGCTGGCGCCGCAGCCGGGCGAGGAGGAGGCGCTCGCCGGCGAACGCCAGCGCCTGCAGCAAGCCGAGCGCCGGGCCGAGGCGATCGCCGCCGCCGCGGCGGAGCTCTCCCCCGGCAGCCACGGTCGCGACCGCCGCAATCCCGGCCCGGGTGCCGCGCTGCGCGCCGCCGCGCGTGCCCTGCAGCGGCTGATTCCAACGACGCCGCGGGAACTGGCGGCGCAACCAATGCCGCCGCCGGAAAATCCCGTGGACCCCGCGCTGGCAGCGCTGGAACGTGCCGAGGAGGCGTTGGCCGAGGCGGAAACCCTGCTCTCGCGCCTGGCGGCGGAAGCGGAGTCCGATCCGCGCCGGCTGGAACAGGCCGAGGAACGGTTGTTCGCCCTGCGCGCCGCCGCCCGCAAGCACGCGGTGGCGGTGGCCGATCTGCCCGGGCTGCTCGATACGCTGTTGGCGCGGCTGGCGGCGTTGCAGACCGGGGAGGCCGAGGTGGCGGCGCTGGAGGCTGCCGCCGCGGCCGCGCGCGCGCGCTACGAGGCGGCGGCCGGCGCGCTATCGGCGGCGCGCGCCGCGGCAGCACGCAAGCTGGATCGCGCGGTGGGGCGCGAATTGCCGCCGCTGCGGCTCGACAAGGCGCGCTTCCGTGCCGAGGCGACACCGCTCGCCGAGGCCGAATGGGGCGCTGGCGGCGCCGATGCGGTGCGCTTCCTGATCGCCACCAACCCGGGCCAGGAGCTGGGATCGTTGGCGCGGGTGGCCTCGGGCGGGGAACTGTCGCGGCTGATGCTGGCGCTGAAAGTGGTGCTGGCGACGGGCTCGCCGGTGCCGACCTTGGTGTTCGATGAGGTCGATGCCGGCATCGGCGGCGCGACGGCCGCGTCGGTGGGGGAGCGGCTGGCCCGGGTGGCGGAGGGCGTGCAGGTGCTGGTGGTGACGCACAGCCCGCAGGTGGCGGCGCGCGGCGCGGCGCATCTGCGGGTGGCGAAGGCGAGCGCGGCCGGTCGCACGGCCACCTTGGTGGAGGCGCTGGATCCGGCAGCGCGACGGGAGGAGATCGCACGCATGCTGGCCGGCGAGACGGTCACCCAGGCGGCGCGGGCGGCGGCGGCGGAGCTGCTGGGCGCGGGATAGGGCGGCCAAGAGCACGGCAGACGTCGCGGGCGGCTACCTCCGCTATTTCTTCAGTCGATAGCCGGTCCTGAATATCCAGCCGATCAGGACCAGACAGCACACCAGGAATGCCCCTGTCATCGCCACGCTGACGCCGATGGCGACATCCGCCCTACCGTAGAAGCTCCAGCGGAACCCGCTGATCAGATAGACGACCGGATTGAGGAGAACGATCCGGTTCCACGGATGTGGCAGCATGTCGATCGAATAGAACGTACCGCCCAGAAACGTCAGCGGTGTGACGACCAACAGGGGGATGAGCTGCAGCTTCTCGAAGTTATCGGCCCAGATGCCGATAATGAATCCGAACAGGCTGAATGTTATCGATGTCAGCAGCAGAAACAGGATCATCCACGCCGGATGGTCGACCCGCAAGGGGACGAACAGGCTCGCCGTCGCGATGATGATCGCCCCGAGGATGGTCGATTTCGTTGCCGCGGCGCCGACGTAGCCCAGGACGATCTCGAACGCCGACACCGGGGCGGACAGATGTTCGTAGATCGTGCCGACGAAGCGCGGGAAATAGATGCCGAAGGATGCGTTCGCGATGCTCTGCGTCAGCAGCGACAGCATAACCAGCCCGGGCACGATGAACGCGCCGTAGCTGACCCCGTCGATACGGGTCATGCGCGATCCGATCGCGCTGCCGAAGACGATGAAGTAGAGCGAGGTCGAGAGCACCGGCGAGACGATGCTCTGCAGCAAGGTACGGCGCGTGCGCGCCATCTCGTAGCCGTAGATCGCTCCGGCGCCGCGCAGGTTCATGGCGTGGCCCGCAGCAGGCCGACGAAAATCTCCTCGAGCGAGCTCTCCTTCGTCTGCAGGTCGGCAAAGGGAAGGCCGGCGGCGTCCAGCGCCTGGAGCAGGGGGCGGATGCCTGTGTCGCGCTGCGAGGTATCGCAGGTATAGGTCACCTGTCCTCCGTCGGACGACAGCTCGAGTGCGTAAGCGGCGAGACTTTCAGGGAGTTCGAGCCGCTGGCCTCTGCAAGGTCACGATGACGCGACGATTGCCGAACTTCCGCATGATGGCGGCTTTTTCCTCGACCAGGATCATCTCGCCCTTGTTGATCACGCCGATACGCTCCGCGAGCTGCTCGGCCTCTTCGAGGTAGTGCGTGGTGAGGATGATGGTGACGCCGGAGTCGCGCAGCCGGCGGACGAGCTGCCACATATCCTGGCGCAGCTCGACATCGACGCCGGCCGTGGGTTCGTCGAGGAAGAGGATTTCGGGTTCGTGCGCGAGGGCCTTGGCGACCAGCACGCGGCGCTTCATGCCGCCGCTCAGGGTCATGATGGTGCTGTCGCGCTTGTCCCACAGCGACAGGTCGCGCAGCACGCGCTCGACCAGCGCCGGATTGCGCCGGTGCCCGAACAGGCCGCGGCTGAAGCTGACCGTGGCCCAGACCGTCTCGAAGGCGTCAGTGGTGAGTTCCTGCGGCACGAGGCCGATCATGGAACGGGCTGCGCGGTACTCGCCCACGATGTCGTGACCGCCAACCAGGACACGACCTGCCGTGGCGGTGGCGATGCCACAGATGACATTGATGAGGGTCGTCTTGCCGGCGCCGTTCGGCCCCAGAAGGGCGAAAATCTCGCCGCGCCGGACGTCGAGGGTGACGCCGTTGAGGGCACGGAAGCCGGTTGCATAGACCTTGGAGAGGCCGGAGATGGAAACGATCGCTGGCATCAGACGCGCTGGCGCCGGCTGCGGGAACGCGGTGCGGACGGCATGGTTCTGACCCTCGTCGGCTTAGCCCAGGCTGACGGGAGCACCCGTCGAATAGCGTCATGCTGGCCGCGAAGGGAAGCTCCGCTCGCGCGTTGCCGTCGCTCCTGGACGAAGCCCAGTCCGACGCGCATCGGGCAATCTGGGTCGATGACGGAGTATGTCAATGACCACCGCGCTTCGAAACGGCGCGGCAGCGTTCGCGACGCCGCTTCGAGGTGCCGGGGCGGCGCGCCGGTTACAGCCGGCGTTCGACCAGCAACTGCTTGATCGACGCGATCGCCTTCGCCGGATTGAGGTTCTTCGGGCAGGTATCGGTGCAGTTCATGATGGTATGGCAGCGATACAGCTTGAACGGGTCTTCCAGCGCATCGAGCCGATCGCCGGTCGCCTCGTCGCGCGAATCCGCGATCCAGCGATAGGCCTGTAGCAGCACCGCCGGGCCGAGGTAGCGGTCGCCGTTCCACCAGTAGCTCGGGCAGGACGTGGTGCAGCAGAAACACAGGATGCATTCCCACAGCCCGTCGAGCTTGGCGCGTTCCTCCCGGCTCTGCTGGCGTTCGGCGTCCGGCGGCGGCGGGGTGTCGGATTTCAGCCAAGGCTCGATGCTGCGCAACTGTGCATAGGCCTGCGACAGATCGGGCACCAGGTCCTTCACCACCGGCATGTGCGGCAGCGGCGAGATGCGCACCGCGCCGTTCACGTCTTCGATCGGCTTGAGGCAGGCGAGCGTGTTGCCGCCGTCGATGTTCATCGCGCAGGAGCCGCAGATGCCTTCGCGGCAGGAGCGGCGGAACGTCAGGGTCGGATCGACCTCGTTCTTGATCTTGATCAGCGCGTCGAGCACCATCGGACCGCAGGCGTCGAGGTCGATCTCGTAGGTATCGGTGCGCGGGTTCTGCCCATCGTCGGGATTCCAGCGATAGATGCGGAACTGGCGCACGCGCTTGGCGCCGGCGGGGGCGGGATAGGTGCGGCCCTTGCCGATGCGGCTGTTGGCGGGGAGGGTGAAGGCGACCATCGTTGCGTTCTTTCCTTTGCCGCTCAGTACACCCGCTTCTTCGGCGGAAACACCGAAACCTCGTTCGTCAACGTCTGCATCTTCACCGGCCGGTAGTCGAGGCGCACGGCCCCGGTATCGTTGCACCAAGCCAAGGTGTGCTTCATCCAGTGCGCGTCGTCGCGGTCCGGATAGTCGTCATGGGCATGCGCGCCGCGGCTTTCGGTGCGCGCCTCGGCGCCGAACATGGTCACCATGGCGTTGCCCATCAGGTTCTGCAGCTCCAGCGCCTCCATCAGGTCGCTGTTCCAGATCAGGCTGCTGTCGGCGACCGACATATCTTCCATGCCGTCCCAGACCTGGCGCATCTTCGCCACACCGTCGGCCAGGGTCTTGCTGTTGCGGAACACCGCAGCGTGGCTCTGCATCGTGCGCTGCATCGCCAGCCGCAGGTCGGCCACCTTGGTGCCGCCCTTGGCGTGGCGCGCGCGGTCGAAGCGGTCGAGCGAACCCTCTCCCGCCCGCGCCGGCAGCGGCGGTTGCGCGGCGCCTGATTTCACCGTCTCCGCCGCGCGATGCGCCGCGGCGCGGCCGAACACCACCAGATCGAGCAGCGAGTTGCAGCCCAGCCGGTTTGCCCCGTGCACCGAGACGCAGGCGCACTCGCCCACCGCCATCAGCCCCTGGATCGTCGCGTCCGGATTCTCCGGCGTGGGACGCAGCACCTCGCCATGATAGTTCGTCGGGATACCGCCCATGTTGTAGTGCACGGTCGGCAGCACCGGGATCGGCGCCTTGGTCACGTCGACGCCGGCGAAGACCTTGGCGGTCTCGGAAATCCCCGGCAGGCGCTCATGCAGCAGTTCGGCCCCGAGATGCTCCAGGTGCAGCATGATGTGGTCCTTGTCCGGACCGCAGCCGCGCCCTTCGGCGATCTCGATCGTCATCGACCGCGACACGACATCGCGGGAGGCGAGGTCCTTGGCGGTGGGCGCATAGCGCTCCATGAACCGCTCGCCCTCGGCGTTGGTCAGGTAGCCACCCTCGCCGCGCGCGCCCTCGGTGATCAGGCAGCCGGCGGGGAAGATGCCGGTGGGGTGGAACTGCACGAACTCCATGTCCTGGCACGGCAGGCCGGCGCGCAGCACCATGCCGTTGCCGTCGCCGGTGCAGGTATGGGCCGAGGTGCAGGAGAGGAACGCGCGGCCGTAGCCCCCCGTGGCCAGCACCACTTTCTGCGCCCGGAAGCGGTGGATCGAGCCGTCGTCCAGGCACCAGGCGGTGACCCCGCGGCAGACCCCTTCCTCGTCCAGGATCAGATCGAGGGCGAAGTATTCGATGAAGAACTCCACCTCATGTTTCAGGCTCTGCTGATACAGGGTGTGCAGGATGGCGTGGCCGGTGCGGTCGGCGGCGGCGCAGGCGCGGCGTGCGGGTTCCTTGCCGTATTCCTTCATGTGGCCGCCGAACGGGCGCTGGTAGATCTTGCCTTCTTCCGTGCGGCTGAACGGCACGCCGAAATGTTCCAGCTCGTAGACCGCCGGCACCGCTTCGCGGCACATGTACTCGATCGCGTCCTGGTCGCCGAGCCAATCCGACCCCTTGACGGTGTCGTACATGTGCCAGCGCCAGTCGTCGGCGTCGATATTGCCGAGCGAGGCGGCCACGCCCCCCTGCGCCGCCACGGTGTGGCTGCGGGTCGGGAACACCTTGGTGATGCAAGCGGTCTTCAGCCCCGCCGCCCCCATGCCGAGGGTGGCGCGCAGTCCGGACCCGCCGGCGCCGACCACCACCACGTCATAGGTGTGATCCACCACCGGATAGGCGTGCGCCGACGGCATGGTGATCGCGTTCATCCCGAAATCCCTTCTGTCCGTCCCGGCTGCTACAATCCGAGCCGCAGCGCGGCCACCATGCACAGCAGCGCCAGCACCACCGATCCGCCACGCACGACCAGTACCGAGCGCGAGGCGCGCGGATTCACGATGAACATAGTCCTCGATCACCACGCACAAGCCCAACGCCATGTGCCAGAAACTGGCGAGGATCAGGCACAGCAGCAGCACGAGCGAGACCGGCCCGTGCAGCCAGCGCGCCACCGTCTCCGGGCCGCTGCCTTCCATCCGCATCATGTTGGCGATGAACCACAGGGACAGGGGCACCAGCGCCAGCGCGGTGACCCGCTGCGCCCACCATTGCGCCGATCCGGCGCGCGCCGAACCAAGCCCGCGCACGCGCCCGAGCTGCGAGCGGCGGATCACGACATGCGGCGTCGGGTCCGAACCGGCCATCACCACACCACCAATCCGACGATCCATACGATCACGGTGACCGCTGTCGTCGCCGCCACCACTGCCCAGCCGGAGGAGCGATAGGCGCGGTCGTCGAAGCCGCACCCGATGTCCCAGAGCAGATGTCGGATGCCGGTAAACAGATGGAAGATCAGCGCCGCCGACCAGCCGAGCAGCAGCAGCACCCCGATCACCGAACCCAGGAACCCCTGCACCACGGCGAAGCTGGCATCCCCCAGCGCGGCGGCGACAAGCCACCAGGTCAGCAGCAACGTGCCGAGCGCCAGGCCCACGCCGGTGACCCGGTGGCTGATCGACAACGCCATGCTGACCGGCCAGCGATAGACTTGCAGATGGGGCGACAGCGGGCGGCGAACCAGCTTGCCCTCGGAAGTGCGCGCTACCATCAGCGCGTCGCGGACATCCTGCACGGCGGCATCCTGTTGCTCCGGCCGGCGCACTGCACCAAGCCGTTGCGGTCCCTTACTCTGGGGTTTCCCAAGGGTCAACGCGTGCCGGCCGGCCGGTGGGGGTGTCGACCTGCGTCTCGGGCATGGCCGCCGCGAGCAGCGCCACTCCGGCCAGTCCGATCGCGGCCAGGCAGAAGAAGGCGACCCGGTTGCCCGCCATGTCCGCGACCGTTCCGCCGAAAGCGGTGCCGAGCGTCGCTCCCCCCGCGGCGCACAGGCCGAACAGGCCGATGCAGAGGTTGAAGTGCCCGCTCTGGCGGGTGAGGTCGGCGGCAGTCAGCGGCAGCATCACGCCGATGACCGCGGCACTGATCCCGCCCAGCGCCTGCCCGGCCAGCAGCACCGCCGGCGTCGGCAGCAGCGCCAGCAGCAGCCCGGGGAGCGGCAGAACGGTCCAGCCCAGCAGCAGAAGCGGGCGCCGTCCACGCCGCTCGGCCTCCCGCCCGACCCAACCGGATGTGACCGCCACCACCGCCTGCGGCAGCACGATGGCGGTGGCGATGATCAGGCTGGCGCGCATGCCGGCCTGGCGTGTCATCAGTGAGGCCGCCAGCGGCAGCACCGCCGCGTTGGCCAGGAAGAACAGCACGATGGCACCGGCGAACACGAGCAGTCGCCGGTCACCGAGCAGCGCGGCGATGCCGACTCTGAAGGGGGGGACTGCGCGCGCCGCCGCCCCCTCCTTCGGGGTCGGCATCGCCGCGCTGGATGCGTCCTGCGGTGCCGCGCCGCCGGCAGTGGCGCGACCGCCCTGGCGTCCGCGCACGCGAAGCCAGGCGCCGCGCGCGGGGGGAGCCTCGCCGGGCGCGGATGCTCGCGCTATCGTCCCCGAAATCGCAGCCTCCGGCGCCACAGCTTGGGGACCCGCATCCCGCGGGATCAGTGCCACCGCCGCCAGCGCCGGCAGCCCGAGCGTCGCGGTGAGCCAGAACACCGCGCGGGTGCCGAGTGTACTGCCCGCCGCTCCCATCGCCGCCGCCGCGAGCCCGTTGCCGACGGCGCCGAAGGCCGCGTTGCGCCCCAACCGCTCGCCCAGCGCCGCACGACCCACGAGGCCGAGGCTGAGTGCCGCGATCGCGGGGGTCAACACGCTGCTCGCCACCCCATGCAGCACCTCGGCCACCATGACCGACAACGCCACCGGCCAGACCGCCAGCAAAAGCGCTGCCGCCATCACCCCGCCGATCGCTGCCGCTGTCGCCGCCCGCTTCGAACTCCGCGGCATCGACGAGCGCGCCGGCCGGCAACTGGCTCGCCACGCCGACAATGGTGCCGACGCTGAGCATGAGGCCGATGTCGCCTTCGGTCCATTTATGCGCGGCCAGATAGACGGCGACGAACGGGCCGAAGCCGGTCTGCACGTTGGCGAGGAAGAAATTCAGCAGATCGAGAGCGCGCTGGCCGTGGCCAGGACCCGGTGGGCGAAGATCGGGCATCGGCTAGCGGGGAGTGTTGGTCTCGCCCGATGGGGCAGCGACCGGCGGCGCGGCCAAAGGCGCGGTCAACGGCGTGGCCAAGGGATCGGCCAGGGGATTGGTGGAGAGCGTGGTGGCGGGCGCGTCGAAGGGGATGGCGACCTGGGGAGCAGTCGGGGTCGACGGCGCCGCCGGGGCGGTCGACGCCACCGCGGGACGGGGCGTCGTCCGGGCCGGGACGTCGCGCGGGGATGCAGGTGCCGGACTCGCGACGGACGCGGGCGGCGGAAGATGTTCGACGACGACCGGAGCCGGGCGCCGCGTGCCCTTGTATTGCGGCGCGGCGCCGATCTCCGCCGGCAGCAACGTGATGCTGATCCTGGCCCGCTTGCCCGGATGGAACCGCAATGTGCCCCAACGCACGGCGACGGTGCGACTGCCCACGCCCATGAACCCGCCGAAATCGATCACCGCAGCCTCCGGCACGCCCGCGGCATCCACCAGTACGTCGGTCAGGCGCCCGATCTTCTTGCCGTCCGATCCGCTCACCGGCTGGCCGAGCACCGCGATCAACTCGTTCGGCGGCACGCGCCGCACCCGCGGGTGTAGCGGAGCCGGTAGGGCGGCAGGAGGGGCGACAGCGGCGGCCGGCAGGGCTGGTAAGCCACCGGCGGTGCCCGTCGGGCCGGAGGCTTGGCTCCCCGCGGCGACGGCAGGGGCGGCCGCCGCCCGCGCCGCGGGCGCTGCCGCAGCCAGGAACACGGCAAGTTGCGCCGCGATCCCCAGGCAGCAGGCGCGTCTCATGCGCATTGGCCCGTTTGAGGCAAGTTCCGGACCGCACCTGCCGTAAAAAAGCCCAATCCGCTGGCTTTAAGGGTCCCAACGGCCGCCGGATCCCGCGGGCGGACCAAGGAGACAACGCCGTCATGCGAATTGCGCAGATCGCACCGCTTACCGAGTCCGTTCCGCCGCGCCTCTATGGCGGCACCGAACGGGTCGTGTCCTTCCTCACCGAAGAACTGGTCCGTCAGGGCCACGAGGTGACCCTGTTTGCCAGCGGCGATTTCGTCACCGCGGCCGACCTCGTGCCGATGGCCCCGCGCGCGCTGCGCTTCGAGCCGGGCCTGCGCGATGCCATGGCGCCGATGCTGCTGATGCTGGAAGAGGTCTACCGCCGCGCGGACGAGTTCGATGTGCTGCATTTTCACCTGGACTACTGGTCCTATCCCTTGTTCAGCCGTCAGCGCACGCCCTTCGTCACCACCCTGCACGGCCGTCTCGACCTGCCGGAACTGCGGCCGGTCTATAGCCGGTTCAGCGACGCCCCCGTCGTCTCGATTTCCGACGCCCAGCGCCGACCGCTGCCGGAGGCGAATTACGTGGCCACTGTCTATCACGGACTGCCACTCGACCTGCTGACGCCGCGCCCGGTCAAGCCGGCGTATCTCGCCTTCCTCGGCCGCATCGCGCCGGAAAAATCCCCCGATCGCGCCATCCGCATCGCCCGACGTGCCGGGATCCCGCTGAAGATCGCCGCCAAGGTCGATCGGGTGGATGAAGAATATTTCCGCACCAAGATCCGCCCGATGATCGACGGCCGCCATGTGGAAATGATCGGCGAGATCGGCGACGCCGACAAGCCCGAATTCCTCAGCGGCGCGCTCGGCCTGCTGCTGCCGATCGACTGGCCGGAGCCGTTCGGCCTCGTGATGATCGAGGCGATGGCCTGCGGCACGCCGGTGATCGCTTTCCCCGCTGGCTCGGTGCCGGAGGTGATCGACGACGGCCTGACCGGCTTCGTGGTGCGCGACGAGGCCGCCGCGGTCGCCGCGATCGGCCGCCTCGGCGAGCTTTCCCGCAGCGCCATCCGGGCGCGGTTCGAAGAGCGGTTCAGCGTGGAACGCATGGCCGCCGACTACCTCACCTTGTATCGCGGGCTGGGGGCGAAGGCCCGGCCGCGGCTGCGGGCGGTGGGGTGATCCGAGAGGCCTCCGGCAGAGCGCGGGGTGTGTTCCTTCCCGTGGCGCGCGACGTCCGGGAAGCGTAACGCCGCGGAAGCGCGCGGCACCGGCCGGCAGGTGCCGTAGCAGGCATCGTCAGGCCACGATCGTTCGGCGTGCGGTCGGCCAGGGATACGCCAGGACCAGCGACGGCAGTCAGGGGCTATCCGAAGATACGGGGAGGACAAACGGCAGGCGGGCACACTTGCCGTTATTCCCGTCGGGCGATATCGTCAGATGACCCTATCGCAACGGCCCCAAGGATCCAGCCCATGCTCACCCGCCGCCAGGCGCTTGCCGCGCCGCTGCTCGCTGCCGTGCCGACCCTCGCCGGTCGCGCCGCCGCCGCGCCGCCGTTCCGCGTCGCCTACGCCGGCTCGATGGGCGCGCTGATGGACCACGGCATCGGCCCGGCTTTCGCGGCCGTGGACCACGTCGCCTACCAGGGCGTCGGCCAGGGCGCCTTCGCCCTCGCCCGGCTGATCGCGGCGAAGCAACTCATCGCCGACGTGTTCATCCCCATTACCGCCGCCCCGTTCGAGGTGGTGCGCCAAGCCGGGCTCGGGCCGCACGCGGTGCCGGTGGCGAGCACGCAGATGTGCATCCCCTACAGCCCGAAAAGCCGCTTCGCCAAGGAGTTCGCCGCCGCCGCCGCAGGTCGGCTCCCCTGGTATGAGGTGCTGCTGAAACCCGGCGTCCGCTTCGGCCGCACCGATCCGCGCACCGATCCGCAGGGGCGCAACATCCTGTTCACCTTGCGTCTGGCCGAGATTTTCTATCACCGCCCCGGCCTGGCGGCGAAGCTGCTCGGCCCGGCGCTCAACCCGAAGCAGATCTTCACCGAGCCGTCCTTGCTGGCGCGGCTGGAGGCGGGGCAGATCGACGCCTCCTCCGGCTATCTCAGCGCGGTGCACTCCCAGCATCTGCCGTTCATCCCGCTTCCGGCGGAGATCAATCTCGGCGATCCGACCATGGCGGCGCGCTGGTACAGCCGCGCCCGCATCCCGGTGCCGGGTCCGCACGGAACCACCATCACGGCGAGCCCGCAGCCGCTCGAATTCTACGCCGTCGCCCTCGCCAACGCGCCCGATCCCGCGGCGGCGCAGCGGTTCATCCGTTTCCTGCGCAGCCCGGCCGGCCAGAAGCTGTTCGCCGACTACGGCTACAGCAAGCCCGGTGGCCCTGTCCTCAGTACCCTGATGTCGGCCAGCGCCGAGCCGCTGCTCTCCCCCGGGTCGCCGGCCCGGGGGCCGAGTTCCGGACAGTGCCGCCGCGCCCGCCCGCTCCTGGACCCTGCCGGTGCTGGGGCTGCTGGCACTCGGCTTCCTGCTGCTGCCATATGCCGGCCTGGTCCTGACCACGCCCTGGACCCGGATGGCGCCCGACGCCGGGGACTGGGCGTCGGTGCGGACCTCGGTGGCGGGGACCTTGCTGGCGCTAGGGCTGGTGGTGCTGGGGGGCACGCCGCTCGCCTGGTGGATGGCGCGGCGCGGGCGGCGCGGGCGCGCACTGCTCGATGGGCTGTTGCTGGTGCCGCTGCTCACCCCGCCGCTGGCGATGGGGCTGCTGCTGGCGATGGCCTACGGGCCGTACAGTGCGATCGGGCGCGCCGCGGGCGGAATGGGACTCGATCTCTCCAACACCCCGGCGGCATTCCTGCTGGCACAGGTCTATGCCAGCGCGCCCTACTACGTGCTCGCCGCCCGTGCGGCGTTCGAGGGCGTGCCGCGCGAATACGAGGACATCGCCCGCACCCTGGGCCGCGGGCCGTGGCATACGTTCTGGCACGTCAGCCTGCCGCTGGCGCGGCTGGGGCTGGCCACCGGGATGGCGCTCGCCTGGGTGCGCGCGCTGGGGGAGTTCGGGATCGCGCTCATCATCGCCTACTATCCGCAAGGCATTCCGGTGCGGCTGTGGGTCGATCTGCAGGATACGGGGCTGTCGGCGGTGTACCCGGTAGTGTGGGTATTCTTCCTGATCGGGCTGCCGCTGCCGCTGCTGCTGGGACTATGGGGGCGTGGGCGGCATGTGGCCTGACCCGGTCCCGCGGCCCGATCCGGATGCGCCGCCTTCGCCTGCCGCGGCGGGGTTGGCGGTCGACCTGCGGCTCGCCCGGCCGGTGGCGCTGGCTGCGCGCTTCACCATCCATGGCTTCACTGTGCTGCTGGGGGCGAGCGGAGAAGGCAAATCGTCGCTGCTCAAGGCGCTGGCCGGACTGTTGCCGGCTTTGGGCGAGCCGTTCGGCGGGCTGCCGGCGCATCGGCGACCGGTGGGCTACCTGCCGCAGGGCTCGGCGCTGTTCCCGCACCTGTCGGTATGGCGCAACGTCGCCTATGCACTGGACGGGTCGCGCGCCGAACGGCGGGCGGCGGCGGTGGCGTGGCTTGATCGGCTGGGTCTCGGGGCGCTGGCCGAGCGCTATCCGGCGCAGCTCTCCGGCGGGCAGAAGCAGCGGGTGGCGCTGCTGCGGGCGCTGGCGCGGCACCCGGCGCTGCTGCTGCTCGACGAGCCCACCGCCTCCCTCGATGCCGCCACCGGGGAGGCGATCATGGCCGAACTGATCGCGCGCACCCGCGAGCTGGGCCTGCCGGCGCTGGTCACCACCCATGACGCGCTGCTGGCGGCGATGGCTGACCACGTGGCGGTGATGCACGGACGTCGTGTGGTCCAGGAAGGGCCGCCGGAGGAGGTGTTCGCCGCCCCGGTCGACCCGGAGGCCGCGGCACTGCTCGGGTGGCGCAACCTGTTCACGGGCAGCCTGCGCGCTGCCGATGCCGCCGGCGGTGGGCTGCTGGCATGGGAGGCGGCAGGGGTGGCGCTGCGATTGCGGGCGCGTCCGCCGATGCTGCCGGGCGCGGCGGTCTCGTGGGGGATTTCGGCCGGCGCCGTGCACCTGCTGCCGCCGGGCCCGCTCGGTGGCACCGGGCGGGAGAACCGGGTCGCGGGCGAGGTGGTGGCACGGCATGCGCTCAGCGACCGCTCCGTCTGCGTGGTGCGCTGCGGCGCGGCCGAGGTGATGGTGGCGGCGCCGCTCGGGGCCGGGCTGGGGCCGGGAGAGTCTGTGATCCTGAGCTTCCCGGCGGAGGCGATCCGGCTGTGGGGAGCCGGCTGAGCGCCGCGCTGCGCCCCCCGCTTCAGACGCCGCAACGCGCTTGTACCGGGCCCCGGCCCTTGACAGGCATCGGTACCGCACGTGATGAACGTATATCCATGTGCAGCGCGCAACAGTCTCCGGCAGGCAGGATACGACCCATGATCGACAGGACGCGCGGCCTCTGCCTGCTTGCCCTCGCGACGCTGCTGCCCCTGGCAAGCCCGGCCCGCGCGGCGGCGCCGGTGGGCAGCGATGGCACGTTGACCCTGCGCATCGAGAACGACGCGCTGAACGGTACCGACCGTTACTATACCGCCGGCGACTCCATCGGATGGACCGGACCGGTGGGGGAAGTACCCGGACGTGCTCGGTCAGCTCGGCCATCGGCTGTGGGGCGACGGACAGCAGCGGATCTCCCTTGGCGTGTCGCAACTGCTGTTCACGCCGGCCAATACCCAGATCGACCCGCCCGATCCGAAGGACCGGCCGTATGCCGGGCTGCTGCTCGGCGGCTTGTCGCTGATTCAGGACACCCCGGCCCGCCGTGACGTGCTGCGGCTCGATCTCGGGGTGATCGGTCCGGACGCGCTCGGCGAGCAGGTGCAGAACGGCTTCCACCATCTGATCGGCGACGCGACCAACAAGGGCTGGTCGTACCAGCTTCCCAACCAGCCGGTCGTGGAAGTGATCGAGCAACGGATCTGGCGGGTCCGGCTCGGCACGGCTGGTCCGCTGGAAGTCGACATGCTGCCGGAACTGACCGGCTCGGTCGGCACCTGGCGCGTGGCGGGGGAGGCCGGGGCGATGATGCGCATCGGTCAGGGGCTGGGGGCGGATTTCGGCGCCCCGCGCATCCAGCCGGGCCTTACCGGCGACGACGCTTATCAGACCGCGCGTCGCTTCGCCTGGTACGCCTTCGTCGGCGTCGATGGCCAGGCGGTGGCATGGGACGAAACCATCGAGGGCGAGCCGTTTGCCAGCACCCGCCATGTCACGCTCGAGCCGCTGCTGGGTGAAGCGGAGATGGGGATCGCAGTCATTGTCGACGGCGTGCGGGCCAGCTTCACCCACGTGATGCAGACGCAAAGCTTCCGCGGCCAGTCGGGCGGGCTGTTCTGGTTCGATTCCCTGTCCGTATCGGTGCCGTTTTAGCTGGGCGGCACGCTTGCATGCCGGCCGATGGGCGGCCGGCATGCAGGCGAGGCGATCAATCCGCGGCTTCGGCCACTTCCGGTTGCTCGATCGCCAGGACGTGCTGATCGAGCCGGACGAGGGCCTTCTGCAGGGTCGTCCACTCCGCGCGGCCGAGGCCCTGGGACAGTTCCTCCTCCAGCGAATGGGCGAGCGGCATCAGGCTCTGGCAGGCGCCGGCGCCCTTGCGCGTCAGGCGGAGCAGGCGGCCGCGTCCGTCGGTCGGGTCCTGGCTCTGCTTCAGCAGGCCGCGGGCGACCAGGCTGGCGGCGGCGCGACTTACTTTCACTTTGTCCATGTTGGTGCGCTCGCCGACGACGCTCGGCGACAGCACGCCGAATTGGGCGATCACCGCCAGTACCCGCCATTCGGGGATGGAAACGCCGCTCGCTTCCTCAAAGCGGCGGGACATCAGGCGATTGACGCGCGTGGCGGCAACCGCCAGGCGGTGGGGGAGGAAGTCTTCGAGCTTGAAGTCGTCGGAGACGGTCTCCGGGTCGGCCTCGCGAACTGCGGATTTGGCTCTCATAATCGGTGTCTTCTCCTTCGTATCGGAAACCGGTCGCGCACGGCGCAGCGTGCCGGCGGTTCCGGTTGCGGCGTCGTGTAGCCCGGATCGACGCAGACCGGAATGGCCCCGGGAGATATTTTTTGTTTCATCACCCTGGGAGAGACAGTTCGTCACAAAATTTCCCGCACGGCGGCAGTCTCCCCTGCCGGCGCTGGCTGGCAATCGAAGGACGCTTGACAGCGGATCATCACCACCGCTGTCCTGTCGCCGAAAACCAGTGGCCGGTGCGCCGGATCGCTGCAAACACCACAAGTCCGGGGAGCCGTCCGATGACCGAGTTCGCCTCCGCCGCCGACCGTGCCGGCAGGCGCGTTTCCTTCGCCGAAGCTTGCCCGCGTATTTGCGTGGATGCTGCCGACGGCGACGGGACGACGATGGTCGATGCCCGAACCATGCGGGCGCTGCGTGCCTGCATTGCCACCGGGGTCGAGACGAAAATGAACCGGAGCGTTCTGGGGCATGACCACGGAGCGCATTACCGCACGGTATCGGTGCGCGGCGTCTCCGGCTGCGACGGCGGTGGGATCATCTGCTCCGATGTCAGCCGGAACGGGATCGGCCGACCCGAGCGGAAGATCTGGCACGCACCGGCAGGCTGAGCGCCCCCATGCCGACCTACATCTCTCCAATCTTTCAGGCCGCGGCGCGCCCCGGGCGCGAGACACGTCATCGCGTCGTCGTGGCCGGCGGTGGGATGGTGGGACTCACCGCCGCGCTCGATCTCGCACGGCGCGGGATCGCGGTTGTGGTGCTCAATGCGGCTGCAACCGTCGGCGCCGGCTCGCGCGCCATCTGCATGGCCAAGCGCTCGCTGGAGATTTTCGACCGGCTGGGCGTCGGTGCGCGGATGCTGGACAAGGGGGTCACCTGGAATCGCGGGGAGGTGCTGTTCCGCGACCGTACCGGTGTACCGTTTCGATCTGCTGGCGGAGGAGGGTCATCACTTCCCGGCCTTCATCAACCTGCAGCAGGTACGATGTGGAAGAATACCTGGTTGACGCCTGCCGTGCCAGCGGCCTTGTGGAGCTGCGCTGGCAACATCGGGTGACGGCGGTCGCACCGGCCGCCGGCGGGGTGGTGTTGACGGTGGAAACGCCGGAGGGGCCGTACCGGATGGCGGCGGATTGGCTGCTCGCCTGCGACGGCGCGCACAGCACGATCCGCGCTGGGCTGGGGCTCGATTTCGTGGGGCGGGTGTTCCGCGACCAGTTCCTGATTGTCGACGTGGTGATGGACGCCGCGTTCCCCCCGATCCGTCGCTTCTGGTTCCACCCGCCGTTCCACCCCGATGGCTCCGTCCTGCTGCACCGCCAGCCGGACCACCTCTGGCGGATCGACTTCCGGCTCGGGTGGGACGCCGATCCGGAGGTCGAGCGGAACCCCGCCCGGGTGCGCGCGCGGGTGGCCAGGATGCTGGGGCCGGAGGTCCGGTTCGAGATCGAATGGATCAGTGTCTACACCTTCCGCTGCCGCCGGCTGGAACGGTTCCGCCACGGGCGCATCCTGTTCCTGGGCGACGCGGCCCACCAGGTGAGTCCGTTCGGCGCCCGTGGCGGCAACGCCGGTGTGCAGGACGCGGACAACCTCGGCTGGAAGCTCGCCGCGGTGCTCGGGGGCTCGGCATCGGAGCGGATGCTCGACAGCTACGACGCCGAGCGGATCCCGGCCAACGACGAGAACATCCTGCATTCGACCCGCAGTACCGATTTCATCACGCCGAAGTCGGACGCCGCGCGGGCGTATCGGGATGCGGTGCTGGAACTCGCCGAGCATTACGCGTTCGCCCAGGGGCTGGTGAACTCGGGCAGGCTGTCGCGTCCTGCCGTGCTGACGGAAAGCCCGCTCAATACGGCGGACGACGCGGCGTGGGACGGCGGCGTCCCGCCCGGTAGCGCCGCGATCGACGCGCCGGTAGGGGAGTCCGGCTGGCTGCTGGACCGGCTCAACCGCACGCCGGGCTTCGCATTGCTGCGGTTCGCTGGGCCGGAAGCGGCCAGCCTGCCCGAGATCGAGACGATCTTTGTCACGCCGACGCTGCAGCCCGGCGCGCTGCACGATCGCGCCGGGCTGGTGGCGCGGCGCTATGCCGCCGCCGCGGGCGATGCCATCCTATTCCGTCCCGACCAGCATGTGGCCGCGCGCTGGCACCGTTTCGATCCCACGACCGTCGGGGCGGCGCGCAACCGTGCCCTGGCGCGCAGCCCGCGCGCGGCACAAATCGAGGAGTGCGTGCATGCCGGCGCTTGATACCACCCCCCGCCTCGTTGACCCGGACGCACTGTTCGCGGCCCTGGTGGCGGCGCATTGCGGCCTTTCGGCGGAGGCGTCGCGCCGGCTGGATGCACGGCTGATCCTGCTGCTCGCCAACCATATCGGCGATGCCGCGGTGATTGCCGAGGCGATCGCCGCCGCGCGCGCAACCGGGGAAGACGCACCTTGTCCTCCGTTCCCATGAGGCTGGCATGACTGAACTGCGCATGCTTTCCGGCTTCGGCAACGAATTTGCCACCGAGGCGCTGCCCGGCGCCCTGCCGCCGGGGCAGAACGCGCCGCAGCGCCACAAGCTCGGGCTCTATACCGAGCAGATTTCCGGCACGCCCTTTACCGTGCCGCGGCGGGAAGCGCGGCGGACATGGCTATATCGCATTCGCCCCTCGGCGGCGCATCCGGCGTACCGGCGAATCGACAGCGGCGCCCTGGGCGCGCCGCTGGTCGACCCCACGCCCAACCGGCTGCGCTGGGATCCACTGCCGTTGCCGGAGGGAGAGGCGGATTTCGTGGCCGGGCTTTTCACCCTCGCCGCCGCGGCGGAAGCGCCGACGGCCGGCGTGTCCGTGCATCTCTATCGTGCCAACCGTCCGATGCAACGCGTGTTCTGGAGTGCCGACGGGGAATGGCTGATCGGTACCGCAACAGGGACGGCTCGCGCTCGCGACCGAGCTCGGCCGGCTTACGGTGGCCCCGGGGGAGATCGCGGTCATTCCGCGCGGCATTCGTTTCCGCATTGACCTGCCGGACGGCACCGCACGCGGCTATATCTGCGAGAACCACGGCGCCGCGTTGCGCCTGCCCGAGCTCGGTCCGATCGGCGCCAACGGCCTCGCGAACCCGCGCGACTTCCTCGCCCCCGTCGCGTGGTTCGAGGATCGCGAGGAACCGACCGAACTCGTGCAAAAATTCCAGGGCGCGCTCTGGGCCACCACGCTCGATCATTCGCCGCTCGACGTCGTGGCCTGGCACGGCAACCTGGCGCCCTATACCTACGACCTTGCGTACTTCATGGCGATCAACACGGTCAGTTTCGATCATTGCGACCCGTCGATCTTCACCGTGCTGACCGCGCCCACCGACACGCCGGGCACCGCCAACCTCGATTTCGTCATTTTCCCGCCGCGCTGGTCGGTGGCCGAGCACAGTTTCCGCCCGCCGTGGTTCCATCGCAACGTGATGAACGAGTTCATGGGCCTCATCCATGGGGCCTATGACGGCAAGCGCGGCGGCTTCCTGCCTGGCGGGGCCAGTCTGCACGGGATGATGAGCGCGCACGGACCCGATGCTCCGGTGACGGAGGCGGCGATGGCGGCCGAGCTCGTGCCGCAGAAGATCGACAACACGCTCGCCTTCATGTTCGAAACCCGGGCTCTGCTCCGCCCCACCCGCCAGGCGCTGGCGTTGCCCGAGTTGCAACGGGATTACGACGCGGTCTGGAACGGTCTCCGGCGGCATTTCGCCGGCGGGCGGGCGTGATCGACGTCACCGTCGCGCGTCGGAGCCTGTGAAGAAATCAAGCTTGCGAAAGAATGCCCGCCGGAATCATTGCGGTCCCATTAGATACCTCGTGCACTGCGGGCATTCTTTCACAAACTCTCAGGCGCGATGCAGCGTGACGTCGCCCAGGCGGTAGCGGGCCAGCACCTCCGGATCGGGGTCGCGCCCGAGGCCCGGCCCGTCCGGCACCATGACGTGTCCGTCCGTCGCCGTCACCAGCTCATGGTACGGGCTGGCTTCCAGATCGATGAACAGCCGCTCGAACGGTTCTCCCGGCGCCACCGTCGCGTTCAGATGCAGCGACGCCAGATAGCCGGCCCCGAAATACGCGTTGTGCGGCACCAGCCGCACGCCGGCGGCGCGTGCCAGCGCCGCGATCTCCAGCAACGCCGACGGACCGCCGATCTTGATCACGCTTGGCTGCGCCACATCCAGCGCGCCGGCGACGAAGGCGGCGCGAAAATCCATTGCGCCACCGGCATTCTCCCCCGCCGCGATCGGCATGCCGCCGGCGGCGCGCACGCGGGCGAGGCCGGCGAAATCCTCCGGCGGCCAGACCGGCTCCTCCAGCCAGGCGAGGTCGCACGGGGCGAGCGCGCGGGCCATCGCCGTCGCCTCCGCCACCGTCCAGGGGCAATTCGTATCGACCATCAGTTGCGGCCCGGAGCCGATCGCGTCGCGCACCGCGCGGACCATCGGGACTTCGATCTCATGCAGTTTCAAGTCGGCGTAGCCGCGCGCGGTGGCGCGCTCGGCCGCCGCGGCCACGAGGTCGGGGGCACCGTAGCGCAACAGGCTGGCATAGGCGCGCAGCTTCCCCGGCGGCGTGGCGCCCCACAGCCGCCACAGCGGCAGCCCGGCCGCCTTGCCGGCAATGTCCCACAGCGCGATGTCCAGCGCGGACAGCGCATAGACATGCGGCCCGTTGCGGCCGAACAGGTGCATGGTCCGCGACAGGCGCGCGCGCAGTCCGGCGATGTCGCGCGCATCCTGGCCGAGCACGAGCTGTGCTACCTGCGTATCGAGCACTGTGCGGGTCGCGGCGACACAGGCATGGCCGAATCCCTCGCCCCAGCCCTCGATTCCGGTATCGGTGATGACCCGCAACCACAGGCTGTTCATCGACTGCCAGCCGACGCCGCCGAAAGAGACGGGCTTGGCGCCCATGTCGAACGGGATGCGGGTCAGGCTGGTCTCGATCGCGACGATCTTCATGGTGTGCTTTCTCCCCGGGGCGGTCGGCTGTGACAGCGGGACAGTGTCGCCCCGACGGTCGCACGCGGCAAGGAGCGGGTCGCGCCCGAGCGGGTGGAAACATCACGTGGGCGGTCCCATCTTCGCTGCGTCACTGAGGCGCCATGCGATGCCCCCTCCGCCGTCCACGCTCGTCGCCGGCTTTTGGCTGCTCTGGTTGGCATATTGGCTGGTCTCCGCTCGGGGCACCAAGCCGATCGCGCGCAGAGAGGGGCCGTGGGCCGCCCTACTTCATCTCGTCCCTGCAGCGCTCGGAGTCTGGCTGCTGGTCGGGCGTGTTCCGGCGTGGCTCGATCGGCGCTGGTTCCCGCACGGCTCCCCCCTGGCGTGGCTTGGTCTGGCGCTGCTCGCGCTCGGTCTCGGCTGGACGGTCTGGGCGCGCCGGTGGCTGGGACGGGAATGGAGCGGGCGCGTGACGCTCAAGCAGGATCATATCCTGATCCAGGACGGGCCGTATCGTCTCAGTCGGCATCCGATTTATACCGGGATCCTGGCGGGCGTCGCCGGCACGGCGCTGGTCCTCGGCCGCTGGCGTGGTGTGGCCGCGTTCGCGTTCCTGCTTGTCGCCTTCCTGCGCAAGAGCGTGGCGGAGGAACGGCTGCTCGCAGCCCGGTTTCCCGACCAATACGCGCATTACCGGGCGGCGGTGCCACGGTTGCTGCCTCGGCCACGCCGGCGGCGCGCCTGATCGAGGCGTCCGCATTCGCCACGTTTGCCTTGACGGTTCGATGGCAGACCTGTCCAATGCCGACGCGGGCAATCGTGTGACCCGCCCAAGTCATAACAAACCATCCTGGGAGAATCTCCATGTCCGTATCCCGCCGCACCGTCCTCGGCGGCGCCGCCGCGCTGTCCACCCTTCCGTTGGCGACCCTTCCGCTCGCGCGCGCCCGTGCCGCGGCCGGGCCCGTGATCAAGGTCGGGGTACTCACCGATCTGTCCGGCACCTATCGTGACAACACTGGTCCGACCAGCGTGATCTGCGCCCGCCAGGCGGTCGCCGAGTTCAACCCGTCCGCCCATGGTTTCACCGTCGACGTGCGCGAGGCGGACCATCAGAACAAGCCCGACCTCGCCGCCTCGATCGCCCGGCAATGGTTCGACCAAGGTGTCGATGCGGTGATCGACGTGCCGACCTCCTCGGTCGCGCTGGCGGTCGCCCAGGTGGCGCGCGAGAAGGACAAGATCATGCTGAATGCCTCAGCGACGGTCACCGACATCACCGACAGCCAGTGCAGTCCGAACAGCATCGTCTGGAGCTTCGACACCTACGAGAACGCCGTATCCACTGGTGGCGCAATGGTGAAGGCCGGCCAGAAGTCGTGGTTCTTCATCACCGCCGACTATGTGTTCGGCCATATCCTGGAGCAGCAGAACGCCGCGCTGGTGACGAAGGCGGGCGGCGTGGTCAAGGGCACTGTGCGCTATCCGTTCCCAACCACGACCGATTTTTCCGCCTATCTGCAGCAAGCTCTGGCCAGCGGCGCGACCACGCTCGGGCTCGCCAACGCCGGGCTCGACACCCAGAACTGCGTCAAGCAGGCGCACGAATTCGGCCTTGAGAAGAAGATGAAGATCGTGCCGCTGCTGATGTTCATCACCGACGTCCACGCACTCGGCCTCCCGCTCGCGCAGGGGCTGGTAACGACCGAGACCTTCTACTGGAACCTGAACGACCGTACCCGCGCCTTCACCAAGCGCGTGCTGCCAAAGACCCCGAACAACTATCCCAACCAGGCGCACGCCAGCAGCTACGCGATCACCTTGCACTATCTGAAGACGGCGGCGGCGATGGGCGCGGCGGAGGCGAAACAAAGCGGCCGGGCGACGGTCGCACGCATGAAGGGCATCCCCACCGACGACGACGCCTTCGGCAAGGGGCGCATCCGGGCCGATGGGCGCGGCGAGTTCCCGGCCTATCTCTTCGAGGTGAAGACGCCCGCCGAAAGCAAGATGCCGTGGGATTTCTACAAGCTGCTGCACATCACCCCGGCGGCCGAGGCGCTGCATCCACTCAATCCGAAGTGCCGGTTCCCGATCACCAGCGCCTGAGGCAGGGACGCCGAGCAGCGCTTGCCGCGGCAGCACCCCTGCCGCGGCGGGGCGAACGGACCCGGCACACTAGCCCTTTATTTTCGGTGGCCTGCTGACCCCTTACCTTCGCTGCGAAGGGCAGCGAAGGTAAGGGGCAGGACACTAGCGTGTCGCCTCGGTCACCATCGCACCGGGCAGCGGGGCCGGCGCTTCCAGATCGGCCTCCGTCAGGATGCGCCAAGCTCCCCCCAGCAGCACTTCGCTCGGCCGGAAGCGCGTCTTGTAGGCCATCTTGCGGCTCTCTGCGACCCAATAGCCGAGATATACGTACGGCAGCCCCAGCGCCTTCGCCCGCTCGATCAGCCACAGAACGGTGTAGGTGCCGAGCGAGCGACGCTCCAGCTCGGGAGCAAAGAAACTGTAGACGGCCGACATCCCGTCCGCCAGCCGATCGGCGAGACAGGCGCCCACCAGCCGGTCGTCGGGGTCGCGGTACTCCACGATGAACGTTTCGATCGGCGTATCTTCCACCATGGCGCGGTAGTCGTAGAAGGTCATGGTGGCCATGTCGCCCTCGCCGTGGCGGGCGTTCTGGTAGCGCTGGAAAAGATGGAACTGTTCGGCGGTGGCGCGTGCCGGCACCTCGAACCCGTCCAGCCGGGCGTTGGCGCGCGCGATGCGGCGCTGCACCCGGTCGGGTTGGAAGCTCGCCACCGGAATGCGGATTGGCACGCAGGCTTGGCACGACGGGCAGACCGGGGCGTAGGCGATGTTATGACTGCGGCGGAATCCAGCACGGGACAGCCGGTCGTGCAGCGCCTCGGCATCCGGCCCGGTGATTTCGGTCACCACCTTTCGCTCCGTCCGGCCTGCCAGGTACGGGCAGGGCAGCGGCGCGGTGGTGTAGAAGAACTGCGGGCGGCGCGGCGGTTTGTAGGTCATGCGATGGGCGTCCGAGACCATGTTCCAGGACCCGGGGCGCCGGGTCAATGGCAAGCGGCCGCCGCGCCCCCCGGCTTCCGCCCTACGTCTCTCCATGGCACATATCGCCCATGACCGGCCACACGCTCGATTGTCTGAAATGCCCGAGCCTCTGCTGCCGCATGGCCGGCTATGTGGAAGTGACCCGCGCCGACATCCGCCGCCTGGCGAAGTTCCTCGGCCTGACGGTGCCGGAGTTCGAGCGGCGCCACATCGTGGAACGCACCCGCAAGGGAGCGAAGCGCATTAAATCCGGCTACGACACCTGTCAGTTCCTCGGCGAAGACCGGATGTGCACGGTCTATGCCGGCCGCCCGAAAGATTGCCGCGGCTATTTCTGCTGGGACCAGGCCGACACCACGGTCCACGAGTTCGCCCGCTTCTTCCAGACCGCGCCCGCCGCCCTGCGCGCGGAAGAGGGCAAGGACCGCTGAGCTGCTCCCCAGCCTTGTGCCCCGCCGCTCAACGCGCGATATAGCGCCTGGGAGGTCGGCCGCGGACGGGCGCCTTGCCAACCCGGTCAGGTCCGGAAGGAAGCAGCCGCAGCGAGTTTCCGCCCGGGTCGCCGGTCCGGCCTCCCACCCCGCAACGCCGACCGCTTTGTCCGAGGGGGCCGCCGCGGCGGCTGAACAAGCTCCGCATGTCCGGCCTGTTCCAGGACGATCCTCCGCCACCGGAATTGCCGCCCGAGCCGCCCGCCGGCCCTGGCCTGTTCGGCGAAGCCCTGCCGATCGTCCCGCCGCCGGCCGAGCTTGCCACCCCGTATCGGGTGCTCGCCCGCAAATACCGCCCGACGAGCTTCGCCGACCTGATCGGGCAGGAGGCGATGGTGCGCACCCTGCGCAACGCCTTCGCCGCCGGGCGGGTTGCGCACGCCTTCATGCTCACGGGCGTGCGGGGCGTCGGCAAGACTACCACCGCGCGCATCATCGCGCGCTGCCTGAACTGCACCGGACCCGACGGGCAGGGCGGCCCGACCGCCGATCCCTGCGGCGTCTGCGCCGAATGCCGCGCGATCCTCGCCGACCGGCATCCCGATGTGATGGAGATGGACGCCGCCTCCCGCACCGGCGTTGACGACGTGCGCGAGATCATCGAGGCGACACGGTTCCGTCCGTTGCAGGCGCGGACCAAGGTCTTCATCGTCGATGAAGTCCACATGCTGTCGCGCAACGCCTTCAACGCGCTGCTGAAGACGCTGGAAGAGCCCCCACCACACGTGAAATTCGTGTTCGCTACCACGGAACTGCGCAAGGTGCCGATCACGGTATTGTCGCGCTGCCAGCGCTTCGACCTGCGCCGGGTCCGGGTGGCCGAGCTCGCCGCGCATTTTGCCCGCATCAGCGCGGCGGAGGGCGTCGCGGCCGACCCCGCCGCACTCGACCTGATCGCGCGCGCCGCGGATGGGTCGGTGCGCGACGGGCTGTCGATGCTCGACCAGGCGATCGCGCAGCGCGAGCAGGGTGAGGACGCGCCGATCACGGCGGCCCAGGTTGCCGAGATGCTGGGGCTGGCCGACCGCGAAGCGGTGTTCGACCTCATGGACGCCGTCATGGCCGGAAAGCCGGCCGCCGCCCTGGCCCTGACGGAGCGCGCCTATGAACGCGGCGCCGATCTTGGCCTGCTGCTCGCCGACCTGCTCGACCTCGTGCACGTG
Organism: uncultured Pseudomonadota bacterium; assembly: GCA_963832525.1. Classification (GTDB taxonomy): domain Bacteria; phylum Pseudomonadota; class Alphaproteobacteria; order Acetobacterales; family Acetobacteraceae; genus JAJZVS01. The sequence continues at coordinate 375,158 of CAWHUC010000004.1, read as the reverse complement.
CTTACCCGGCTGAAATCCATTCCCGAGCTGCGCAGCTCGGCCGAGCTGCCGGAGGCGGAACGGACCCGCGGCGCCGCGCTTGCCGAGCGTCTGTCCGTGCCGGCGCTGGCGCGTGCCTGGCAGATGCTGCTGAAAGGTGTCGGCGAGGTCGAATTCGCCCCCGATCGCCGCGCCGCTGCGGAGATGGTGCTGATCCGCCTGTGCCATGTCGCCGACCTGCCGCCGCCGGGCGATCTGGTCCGTCGCCTGACCGCCGGTGCTGCCGCGCCCGGGCCCGCCGCGCCTTCGGGGGGCGGCGGAGGCAACGGCGGGACCCGCATGGTCGCCGGCGGCGCCGCGCTCGCCGTCGAATTCGGCGCCGGCCGCGCCGCGCCCCACCAGCTTCCGTGCCGTCGCCGCCCTGGTCGCCGAGCAGCGGGAAGCGCTGCTGCACGCCCATCTGGTCCACTCCGTCCGCCTGGTCCGCTTTGCCCCCCCGGTGATCGAACTGCGCCCGCTGCCTGAAGCCCCGCGCGACCTGGCCGCAAAGCTCGCCGCCGCTCTTCTGGCCGTCACCGGCCAGCGCTGGACGATCGCGCTGTCGGCCGAACAGGGCGAGCCCACCCTGGCCGAACAAGGCAGCGCCGCGGATGCCGGTCGCCGCGCCGAGGCTGCGGCGCACCCCCTGGTCCGCGCCATCCTCGATGCCTTTCCCGGCGCGCGCATCGAAGCCGTGCACGACGCCGCCGCCGACGCCTATGGGCTGCCCGCGCTCCCCCCGGACATGCCCGATTTCGCGCCTGCCGATGCCGAACCGATGGACGGCGAGCCGCCGGATCCCTCCGAGCCGCCCGCCGTCTTCGCCCAGATGGAGCCAGAGCCATGAAGAACCTCGCCGGCCTGATGAAACAGGCCCAGCAGATGCAGGACCGCATGCAGGAGATGCAGGCGCGGCTGGAAGCGATGGAAATGGAGGGCGAAGCCGGCGCCGGCCTCGTGGCCGTGGTGCTCAGCGGCAAGGGCGAGCTGAAGCGCCTGCGGCTCGATCCGAAAGTGGTCGATCCGGCGGATATCGAGATGCTCTCCGATCTGATCGTCGCCGCCCACGCGGACGCGAAACGCAAGATCGAAGCGACGAATGCGACCGAAATGCAGAAACTCACCGCCGGAATGCCGCTGCCGCCCGGGATGAAGCTGCCGTTCTGAACCTTCTCCCCCTCCCCTCGCGGGAGGGGAGAGAAACCGCCGGCCCATCGCGGAGGAGACGACAATGGCGACCCGACCGAAAATCCGCCGCCGGCGGCGTACCAAGATCATTGCCACCCTCGGACCGGCCAGCTCCTCGCCCGAGGTCCTGGCGCGGCTGTTCCATGCCGGCGCGGACGTGTTCCGGCTGAATTTCAGCCACGGCACGCACGACGACCACGCCGCCCGCTTCGCCATGATCCGCGAGCTGGAAGCCCGCGTCGGCCGCCCGATCGGCATCCTGGCCGATGTGCAGGGCCCCAAGCTGCGGGTCGGGCAGTTCGCCGGCGGCCGCGTGCATCTGCAGACCGGACAGACGTTCCGGCTCGATCTCAATGCGACCCCGGGCAATGCGCAGCGGGTGAACCTGCCGCATCCGGAGATCATCGAGGCGGCCGCGATCGGCGCTACCCTGCTGCTCGACGACGGCAAGCTGCGCCTGCGCGTCGTGCGCAAGCGCGCCGACGCACTGGAGACCGAGGTCGTGGTCGGCGGCCCGCTGTCCGACCGCAAGGGCGTGAACGTGCCCGACGTGGTGCTGCCGATCCCGTCGCTGACTGCCAAGGATCGCGACGACCTCGCCTTCGCGCTCGACCACGGCGCCAACTACATCGGCCTGTCGTTCGTGCAGCGGCCGGAGGACGTGGCGGAGGCGAAAGCACCTGGTCGGCCGGCCGCGCCTGGATCATGACCAAGATGGAGAAGCCGCAGGCGCTCGACAATCTGGACGAGATCCTGCGTCTGTCCGATGCGGTGATGGTGGCGCGCGGCGATCTGGGCGTGGAACTGCCGCCGGAGGAAGTGCCGCTGGCGCAGAAGCGCATCGTCCGCGCCGCCCGCGCGCTCGGCAAGCCGGTGGTGGTGGCGACGCAGATGCTGGAGAGCATGATCTCCGCGCCCGCGCCCACCCGCGCCGAAGCCTCCGACGTCGCCACCGCGGTGTTCGATGGCGCCGACGCGGTGATGCTGTCGGCCGAAACCGCCGCCGGGCAATACCCGTTCGAGGCGGTGAACATCATGGACCGCATCGTCGCCCGGGTGGAGCAGGACCAGGGCTGGCGTGCGATGATCGAGGCGAGCCGGGCGGAACCGGAACATTCGGCGGCCGATGCGATCGCCGCCGCGGCGCGCCAGATCTGCCACACCATCGGCGCCGCGGCGATCGTCGCCTTCACCGCCTCCGGCGCCACCGCCTTGCGTGTGGCGCGGGAGCGGCCGGAAGCGCCGATCATCGGCTTCACCCCGCATCTGATTACGGCGCGCCGGCTGGCGGTGGTCTGGGGCGTGCACGCGGTGATCAGCCCCGACGCGCATTCGCTGAGCGAGGCGGTGGCGCGTGCGGTGCGAATCGCCCAGGCCGAGGGGTTCGCCGAGCAGGGCCAGGAGATCGTGGTGGCCGCGGGGGTGCCGTTCGGGCATTCGGGAACGACGAACGTGCTGCGGGTCGCGACGGTGCAGCGGCGTGGGGCGGCGGAGACGGGCGCGCAGGAAGAGTGATCGCTGGGGGGAGGAAGGTCTGGGGACGCTGCCTCATGCGCGCCAGGATAAGGGATTGAGCCGCCATGACATCACCTCTCCCTCCGGGAGAGGTCGCCGCGAAGCGGCGGGTGAGGGTCGTGCCGCACGGACAAATCATCGAACGTGCCGCACCACCCTCACCCGGAGCGCTGACGTGCTCCGACCTCTCCCAGAGCGAGAGGTGAAAGAACGGCGCCCGCTCCTTTATCGGCCGCCACCCCGGCGCCTGCGGTCCCCCGGCCATCCTGCGAAGAGTAGAAAAAACTATCGCGGCCGGCCGATCTTTTCGGAGTCCGGGTCCGCTTCCGGCGGGGCGAAGCGGCGCAGCAGCTCGATCAGCGTCGGCCGGATCGCCTGGAGTTCACGCGCATGGGCGGCCGAGAGATCACGCAGGATTGTCTCGGCCCGTGCGGTCAGGTCGAGCTGGGCACGACGGTGGTCCTCGGGAGCTTCCCGGCGCGCGACCAGGCCAAGCTGGACCAGGCGGTCGATGAGCTCCACCGCGCTGTGCGGCCGGATCAGCAACTGCGTGGCGAGCGCGCCGACGCCGAGCGGCTGCGGGCCTGGCGCGCCCTTGATCGCAAGCAATGCCTGGTGCTGGCGCGGCGTCAGGCCGGCCGCGTGCGCCTGCGCTTCGCTGAACGCGGTGAAGCTGCGCAGCGCGTGGCGGAACGCAGCCAGGGCCGCGTAATCCGGCGAGCTGGGCGGCGCGGTCTGGCCGCTCGCGACGGCGGTGCCGGCGGAACGGGCGCGACGGGAAGGGGGGCGGGAAGGCATGGCCGGCATCTGCATCCCGCACCCGGCGCGCGGGCGCAAGGTCGAGGGGCGTCGATCGCGTGCGGTGCGCGCCGGTCGATACCGTGCTGCGCGGAAGGCCGTACCGAGCAGCCGTCCCGCAATCGTTTCGGATGCCTTCCATCCGGCCGCGGCGTGGGCGCGGCGGTGCCGGTGGGGAGACCAGGTCACAGCGGCGGCGAAAGGAAACCGCTTGACGGCCCGACGCGAACCTATCTAGAACGGCGCGCCGGTTGCTCATTTGTTCCGAATTGGCCGATGGGTAAGGCCGGATACGGACCCGGCGTGCGCGAAAGGAAACCTCGTCTGCCATGCTCACCCGCAAGCAGCACGAACTGCTGGTCTACATCGACCGCCATCTGCACGAGACCGGCGTTTCCCCCTCGTTCGAGGAGATGAAGGACGCGCTGAGCCTGCGGTCGAAATCCGGCATCCACCGGCTGATCTCGGCGTTGGAGGAGCGGGGATTCCTGCGCCGTCACCACCACCGGGCCCGCGCGCTGGAGGTGCTGCGTCTGCCGGAAGACCGGCTGCCGCGCGCCGCGGCGGCACCGATGGAGGACACCGCAGATCGCGCGGCATCCGGTTTTGCGCCTACGGTGATCCGCGGCGATTTCTCGCCCCGCCTGTCCGGCGTGCGCGCTGCGAATGACGCCGCGGCGGTGCAGATCCCGCTGTACGGCCGGATTGCCGCCGGCCTGCCGATCGAGGCGCTGCGCGCCGATCCCGCCGCCCAATTCGATGTGCCGATGGCGCTGCTCGGCAGCGGGGAGCACTACGCCCTGGAAGTGGCCGGCGATTCGATGATCGAAGCGGGCATCCTGGACGGCGATACGGTGGTCATTCGCAAGGACGAGACGGCCGAGAACGGGCAGATCGTGGTCGCTCTGGTCGACGAGACCGAGGTGACCTTGAAGCGGCTGCGCCGGCGCGGCAATTCGATTGCGCTGGAGCCAGCGAATCCGCGGCATGAAACGCGTATCTTTCCCGCCGACCGGGTGAAGGTGCAGGGACGGCTGGTGGCGCTGTTGCGGCGCTACTGAGCGAGCCCCCATCGCGGGGACCTGGCGGACGGCTCCCTGCCCGGCACGACACAGGCTGAATGGCCACCCGTGGACCCGGCGGTTCCGGGAGCCTGTCGCCGCGGTCGGCCGCCTGCGGCAAGCTGACCGAAGTTTACCCGCAAACGTACACCGCGGCCTACGGGCGCGGCGGTATTGTACGATCCACCCAACCCGGAAACCGGGGTCCTGAACCTGTTGTACAGCGCGCGGCCCTGCCGCCTTCCCGATCGCCCCGGCGTGCTATCCCGCACGTGCCGCCCGGTACTCCCGCCGTACGATCTCCAGCAATTCGGCGGGAGAGGTTTCCGCGGCATGGCTCTCATAGGTTACCTCTCCATGCTGCATCAGCATCACGCGATCGCAGATCTCCAGCGTCTGCGCGTAATTGTGTGCGATCATCACGATCGCGATGTCTCCACGCGCTTTCAACCGTTCGATCAGTCCAATGATGAGACCGGCTTCACGCGCGCCCATCGCCGCCAACGGCTCGTCCAGCAACAGAATGCGCGCGTTGGAGGCAACCGCGCGCGCCACCGCGATCGCCTGGCGTTGCCCGCCCGAGAGCGCGCCGACTTCGAGATCCACCGAGGCGACGTTCACGCCGATATCCGCCAGCGCCGCCTCGGCGCGCCGCCGCATCGTGCGATGGTCAAGCAACCGGAACGGTCCGCGCCGCAGGATCTCGCGGTTCAGGAACAGGTTGTGGTAGATTGACAGGCCGTTGACCAGCGCCAGGTCCTGATAGACGCACTCGATTCCCCGCGCCCGCGCCTGATCGACCGAGCCCAGATGGACCGGCGTGCCGTCGACAAACACCTGTCCCGTGGTGGGTTGGTGATAGCCGGTCAGGATCTTCATCAGGGTCGACTTGCCGGCGCCGTTGTCACCCAGGATGCCGAGCATCTCGCCGCGCGCCACATGCATCGACACACCATTCAACGCAGTGACGCGGCCGAAGGTCTTGACGATGCCCTCGGCCCGCAGCGCCTCGGTGCCGGCGCCCATTGCGGTCGCGCTCATCCTTGCCCTGCCCCGCGCAGCCGCGCCAGGTGGATGTTCGCCACCATCGCGAGCAGGATCGCTGCGCCGATGATGATATCGAAGGTGAACGCATTGATGCCCTGCAAGGTGAACCCGTCCTGCAGCACGCCGAGCACGATGCCGCCGACGAGCCCGCCCACGATCGTGCCGGCCCCGCCGGCAATCGCGGTGCCCCCGATCACGCCCGACGCGACGCCGAGGAACATGATGTTACTGCCGCCCGCCAGCGGATCGGTGGAGCCGATGCGGAACGCTTCCAGCAGGCCGGCGAAGCCGCCGAGGGTGCTGGTCAGGACGAAGTTCCCCATCCGGATACGGTTGATGTTGATCCCGGCCTCGGCGGCTGCAATCACGTTGCCGCCGGTGGCGATCGTGTGCAGCCCCCAGCGCGTGTGCCGCAGCACGACGTGCATGACCAGCACCACACCCAGCGCCCAGACGATCTCGGCGTAACCCCAGTTGCCCATGATATTGGTCAGCAGCGGCCCACCCGGCGTATTGGCCGGGAATCCGCGCGAGATCGTCAAGGTCACACCGGTGATCAGGAACAGCATCCCGAGCGTCGTGATGAAGGATGGCACGCTGAGCCGAATGGTGATCAGCCCGATCACATAGCCGATCAGCGCGCAGACCGCGAGCGCGGCCACGATCGCCAGTACCACTGGTGCCCCGGCCTGAGCGGCGCGTTCCATCACGAAGGGCGCAAGCGCGAACACCTGGCCGACCGACAGGTCGATCTCGCGGCAGATCAGCAACATGATCTCGCCGCAGGCGATAATGACCGGTGCGGCGATGAACTGCGACACCGTCTGCAGGTTCGCGTCGGTCAGGAAATTCGCGTTGGTGAACTGGAAATAGAGCACCAGCACCACCGCCACGACGATGACGCTGGCCTCCGGGCGCAGCAGGAAGCCATGGAGACGCCCGGCCAGGCCTCGGCGCGGGCCGGCGTTCGCCGACCCGGCCGCTGCTGCGGTTTGATCCACCACCAAGACTCAGCTCGCGATCGGGCCGGAGCGCGGCACGATCTGCGCGGCGCCGGAGCTGCCTTCGTAGCGGGTCTTGGTGGTGAGGTAGGGCTTGACCGTTCCCTTGGTGACGAACTTGAGGCCGGTGTTGATGTCCGCGGGCCCGACCAAGCCGCCCGAGGCCTTGAACATGAACATCTCCATCACGGTATAGAACCCCTGCAGATAGGGCTGCTGGTCGATGACAAAGTCGAGATACCCGTCGTTGACCGCCTGCAGCGACTTCGGCAGCATGTCGAACCCGCCGCCGTGGACACCCTTCTTCGGCAGGTCGTATTGTTGCATGACAAGGCCGACGTTCATGGTGTCGCCGCCGCCGGTGCCGAACATGCCCTTCACGTCCTGGTTGCCCAGGTAGTAGGCGCGGATCTTGGACAGCGCCACGTTCACGGTCGGATCGGTGGCGATCATCGTTGCGGTGATCTTGGCGCCGGACTTCTTGATCGCGTCCATGGCACCGTCAACGCGCGGCTGCAGATTGAGCTGCCCGGGTGTGGCGATGAACAGCGCCGCCTTGCCGGAGCCGACCAGCTTGACGATCCGCTCGCCCATCATCTGTCCCGACAGGAACAGGTCCTGGCCAATATAGGCAAGCCGCCGGTTCGGGCTGCCGCGCGGAGCATCGGCATTGTAGCTGAACACCGGAATACCGGCCTCCAGCGCGCGCGCGACCGGACGATCGAAGCCGCGTGGATCGACAATACACGTTGCGATCGCGTCGACCTTGCCGGCGATCGCCGTATTCATCGCGTTGACCATCTGCGCGACGTCGGAGGTTTCCGATCCGGTCCACTGATAATCGCACCCCAGCAGCGTGCACGCATCGTGGATGCCGTACTGGCACGGCACGAAGAACGGGCTGGTGGTGACGTGGTTGACGAACACGAACTTCCAGCGCGGGTGCGCCGGGAACGGCCCGGTGCCTGCGGCCTGAGCTCGCGTCGCAGCGGCGGCCAGCAGGGCCGCCGCGCCGCCTGCGGTGACGCCATGCATCATGGCGCGGCGCGGCAGGCGTTTGGCGACGATTTCTTGCGCCGCGTCCTCGGCAGCCGGATCGGTGTGGTCGGGCATTTTGACGTTCCTCCGTTATCGGTTCGCTTCCGGACCGCAGCCCATGATGCCACGGGTCGGCCCTTCGCGCTCCTGTGGGAGGACGTCTCACGGGCTTCATTTTTTGTCAAGTTGTCTGACAGGTTGGCCGGCGGAAACGGTGCAGGTCGGCCGGCGCTGCCGATCCGACCGGTGGACGCGCGCAGGCGTTGGCAACGGGCACCATCATCCCAAGATAATATATTTGTCTTCGTCCCCCGGTCTGCCTGATGTCTGCCTCGCCCGCCCCCGCCGCCTGGCTCCGCCCCCGACCGCAAGGGCTATTCTGCGAGCCGGGCGGGTTCTTCATCGATCCAGTCGTGGCGGTCGATCGTGCGGTCATTACCCACGCCCATTCCGACCACGCGCGACCGGGGCATAGCCATGTGCTCGCGCATCCCGATACGCTCGCCCTGATGCGTCTACGGCTCGGCGATGCCGGCGCCGGGCGGATCCAGCAACCGCTTGCCTGGGGAGAGCGACTGGAGCACGGCGGGGTGCAGATCGGGCTGGCTCCTGCCGGGCATGTGCTGGGCAGCGCCCAGATCGTCCTCGAGTACGCCGGCAGCCGGGTCGTGATCAGCGGCGACTACAAGCGCCAGCCGGACACCACCTGCGCCGCCTTCACGCCCGTGTCCTGCGACGTATTCGTCACCGAAGCAACCTTCGCGCTGCCAGTCTTCCGTTTCCCCACCCCGGAACAGGAGATTGCCCGTCTGCTCGCCAGCCTGACCGTTTTCCCGGAACGGACGCACTTGCTCGGCTGCTACCCGCTCGGCAAAAGCCAACGGCTGATCGCGCTGCTGCGGGCGGCAGGGTGGGACCGTCCGATCTTCCTCCATGGTGCGCAGAGTGCGCTCTGCGCGGCGTATGAAGCGCGCGGGGTACACCTCGGATCGTTGCGTCCCGCGATCGGTGCGGCGAAATCCGAACTCGCCGGCGCCGTCGTGCTTGCCCCGCCCGGTGCCGCAACGGAACCCTGGGTGCGGCGGCTGGTCGATCCGGTGGTGGCCCTCGCCTCCGGGTGGATGGCTTTGCGCCAGCGGGTCCGTGCGCGCGGGGTGGAACTGCCGCTGGTGATTTCGGACCACGCCGATTGGGACGGGCTGCTCACGACGATCGCGGAAACCGGGGCGGCCGAAGTCTGGGTCACGCATGGCCGCGAGGAGGCGCTGATCCACGCCCTGGTGCAACGGGGGCTACGCGGTCGGGAACTACGGCTGCTCGGCTACGGCGACGAAGCCGAAGCAGCCGCAACCGACAGCGTCCCCGACTGATCCTGGTCGCGCCGGAACGAGGGCACCACCGCGGGACCGGATCGCGACGCCTATGCGCCAGCCAAGGTCATTCCCTCGACCCGTACCGTCGGCGAATCGGTGCCGCGGCGGAATACCAGGTCGTTGGCAGGCGTGAGATGGGCGAACATCTCGGGCAAGGTGCCGGCGATGGTGATCTCCGCCACCGGCTCGGCCAGCGCGCCGTCGCGGATCAGGAATCCGGCGGCGCCGCGGCTGTAGTCGCCGGTCACCCCGTTCACGCCCATGCCGATCAGTTCGGTGACGTAGAGACCGAGCTTGATATCGGCCATCAGCGCCGCCGGGGACAAGGCACCGGCCGCCAGATAGAGATTGCTCGGCGCCGGCGACGGCGGCCCGCCGGTCCCGCGCGCGGCGTGACCGGTCGACCGCAGTCCCAACTGCCGCGCCGAGCGGCTGTCGAGCAGCCAGGTGGTCAACACGCCGTCGTCGATCAGCGCGCGCGCCGCGGTGGGGGTGCCCTCGCCGTCGAACAGCCGCGAGCGCAGCCCACGCAACCGGCGCGGATCGTCGTGCACGACAATGCCCGGGGCGAAGATGCGCGCGCCCATCCGGTCCTTCAGGAAGGAGGTGCCGCGGGCGATCGACGCCCCGTTGATCGCACCCATCAGGTGCCCCAGCAGGCTGCCGGCCACCCGCGGATCGTACACCACCGGCAGCTTCGCGGTCTTCGGTCGGATCGGATCGAGCCGCGCCACCGCACGCTCTCCGGCACTCCGACCGATCGCCGCTGGATCGTCGAGATCGGCCAGATGCACGACCGAGTGGTAGTCGAAATCCCGCTGCATTCCGGTCCCGCTTCCGGCCAGGGCGCTGGCCGAGACGGAATGCCCGGTCCGCACCGTTCGGCCGGCGAAACCGGCGGAGGTGACCAGCGCCGCCTCGGTGCGGCTCCAGCCGGCCTCGGCACCTTCGGAATTGGTGACGCCGGCTACGGCGAGCGCCGCGTCTTCGGCCAGGGCGGCACGGGCCAGCAGGGCGTCGGCGTCGGGCTCGGTCGGATCCTCGAGGTCGAGCGACAGGGCCTCGGGCGGCGCGGCAGTGTCGGCGAGACCGGCATAGGGATCGTCCGGCACCACGCGCGCCATTGCCACGGCGCGTTCGGCCAGGGTCGCGAACCCGGTGGGATCGATCGTGGTGGCGGAGACGATGGCGGATTTGGCGCCGACGAAGACGCGCAGGCCGAGGTCGCGGCCTTCGGCACGCTCGATGTGCTCGGTGCGGCCGAGGCGGCGCTGGACGGAGAGCGCCGCGCCGGCGATCAGCACTGCGTCGGCGGCGTCCGCCCCGGCGACACGGGCGCGGGCGATCAGGTCGGCGAGCAGGTCGAGATGGTCCATGGGTCTCCTTCGGGCACGCCGCGACACTCGCCGGGCCGGCCCCGTTGCGCGGAGGGCAGGCTGGCCCCGGCGGGGCGGCGGATCAAGTCTACTGTCGCGCTCAGGCCACGGTCACCGGCACCGGGCCGGCGCGGTGGACGGACGCGCGGCGGACCTGTTCGCCGTCATGGGCCAGCAGCAAGGTGCGCGGCGGGGTCGTCGGCTGGGCACGCAGGAAACGCTTCAGATCGGTGCAGTAGAAGGTGTTGCACAAATCGGAGCGCAGCGCGCGATCCAGCCGGCAGCCCGAGGGCCCGTGGAACACGCAAGAGCCTTCGTAGCTCTCCGGGCCCAGGGCGGCGCGGTAGCGGGTCAGGATGGCAGCCCGGCCAAGGTCGGGCTCGGTCCGACGCAACCGGCGGATCGTGTCGGCATCGACATAGGCGTGCTCGCCGCCGCGCGAGCAGCAGTGGCCGCGGCAGCAGGCGCAGGCCGCCCCTGCCAAGGTCGTGAGGCCGGGCGCGAGCGGCGGCTCGGGCCTGCTCGGCGGTGCAGCCGGTTCGCCGACCGCTTCGGCGATCGCCTCGGTCAGGTGCCGGGTGAAGGCGCGGCGGCGTGCGGCCGGCAGCGGCACCAGCCGTCCCTGGTAGGCCGGCAGGACCAGGACCGGGTCCGCCGCGGAAAGGCCGTGACGACGGCGGGCAGCATGGATCGCCTCGGGAAGACTCATGGCCGCGTGTCCTAGGAGCACCGAGACCGCATGTCATCCCGGGACTGCGTCCGGATGGACGAAACGCACCTTCTCCGGTCTACTGCGCCGCAGGACCAGCCGCCCCGGACTACCGGCGCGGCCGAGCACTGCATGGGGACGCATGAGCCGACAACCGCCCGGCCGCCGGGCCGACTATCGCTGGTTCCACGACATCACCACCCGGTGGATGGACAACGACGTGTTCCGGCATGTCAACAACGTCACCTATTTCTCGTTCTTCGACACCGCGGTGACCTATTTCGAAATGTCGCACGGCGTGGTCGATCTGCTGGACGGGCCGGTGCACTGCGTGGTGGCGGAGGTGGCGTGCCGCTACCACAGCTCGATTGCTTGGCCAGACCGGGTGACGGTGGGCATCCGGGTCGCGCGGATCGGCGGCAGCTCGGTGCGCTACGAGATCGGGATTTTCCGTGGTGACGACGACACGGCGGCGGCGGAGGGGCATTTCGTGCACGTTTTCGTCACCCGCGGCGATCAACGGCCGACGCCGATCCCGGCCGCCGCGCGGACCGTCCTGCAAACCATATCGATCCAATAACAGGGGAAGCACCACACATGGATCTTGGCATCAAGGGCCGCAAGGCGATCGTCTGCGCCGCAAGCAAGGGGCTGGGGCGGGCGTGTGCCTTCTCGCTCGCGCGCGAAGGGGTGGACCTGATCATCACGGCGCGGACGGCGGAAGCGCTGGAGGCGACCGCGGCGGAGATCCGCGCCGCGACCGGGGTGAAGGTGACGGCCGTACCTGGCGATATCAGCACCGAAGCGGGGCGTGCCGCGGCGCTCGCCGCCTGTCCCGAACCCGATATCCTGGTGAACAACGCCGGCGGCCCGCCGCCCGGCGATTTCCGTGATTGGGGGCGGGACGACTGGATCAAGGCGATCGACGCCAACATGCTGGCACCGATTTTCATGATCAAGGCGGTGGTCGACGGGATGGCCGGACGCAAGTTCGGGCGGATCGTGAACATCACCTCGGCTTCGGTGAAGTCGCCGATCCCGCAGCTTGGCATGAGCAACGGCGCACGGACGGGGCTGACGGGATTTGTTGCCGGCCTGGCGCGACAGATAGCCAAGCATAACGTGACGATCAACAACCTGCTGCCCGGGCCGTTCCTGACAGACCGGTTGCGCAGCGGCGCGGCCTTCGCGGCGAAGAAGGCGGGCCGGCCGGTCGAGGAGGTGCTGGCGGAACGGGGGAAGGAGAACCCTACCGGCCGGGTGGGCGACCCCGCGGAGTTCGGGGAGGCGTGCGCGTTCCTGTGCGCCGCGTCCTCGGGGTTCATCGTCGGGCACAACCTGCTGCTGGATGGCGGGGCATTCAACTCCTCGATCGCGTAGTGCCAATGGGCGAGCGGCTTCCTCTGGAGGTCGCTCGCCCGCTCCGCCCCCGGCGCGGGGCCCGGTTTTTTTACGCCGCCGGCAACGCTTGCATGAAGGCGTGCAGTGCCGGGGCCCATTTGTCAGCGTCCAGCCCCGACGCCAGATGGCCGAAGGGGCTCACCAGCGGGACGTACTCCGCGGAAACCCCGGCGCCGCGCAGGGCACCCATCACCTCCGGCGCGAGCGAGGGCGGGAACAGCTTGTCGGTGCTCGACAGGACATACAGAACGCGTGCGCGGATGCGCGACAGTCGGGGCGTGACGTCGTAGCGCAGCATCGCCTTGCGCAGGATCACCAGAGAATTGGCATCGAATTGCTCGGCCCAGGCGCGGGCGATGCGGTGCAGCTCCGTCGCTCGCGCCGCAGGGTCCGGAAAGCGAGCTGCCAGGCCGGCGTCGAGGCCGTAGCCCTTCAGCGTTTCGATCCGCATTTCGGTCGTGGTGTCGGCAACCCCGCCGCGGTCGTAGTAGTCACCACCGTTCCAGTTCGGATCACGCTCCAACTGCGTCAGCAGTGGCTCGATCCCGGCCACCGAGGACCGCAGCCCGGTCACCACCGCGACGATGCCGTGCATGAAATCCGGGTCGTCCACGGCCCATTGGAACGCTTGGTATCCGCCGTAGGAAGGGCCCACCACGGCGACCAGGTGGCGCACGCCGATCGCATCCAGGAGGCACTTCTGCGCCGCCACGATGTCGCTTACCGTCAGTTCGGGAAAGCGCGGGCCGTACGGGCGCCCGGTCGCCGGATCGATGCTGGCTGCGTTGGTCGAACCGAAGGACGAACCCAGCATATTCGACGCGATGACGAAATACTTGTCGGTGTCGATTGGCCGCCCGGGCCCGACAAGCGCCGCCCAGGAACCCTCGGACGCGCTTTCGCCACCCTCGATCATGCGCGGGCCGCTGGTGTAGCCGTGGGTCACCAGGACCGCGTTCCGCCCGTCTGCCGACAGGCGTCCCATGGTGAGATAGCCGATCCGCGCCTCCGCCAGCACGGCGCCGCCGGTCAGGGGGAAGTCCCGGATGGTGTGGAACTGCATGGGCAGCATCGAAAAATTCCTTTCTTGTCGTCAGAGCCGGAATCCCACCGGCGTCCCGAGTCCGAGCATCGCACCGGCGCGCCCGATCAGCGAATAGGCACAATGGGTTCAGACTTGTGGACGACAACGGTGCGGGGTGCATCGCCCTCGGCACGTCTCAGAGTTTGGCCGCAATCCGCAGACGCAGCGGGAGGCAGTCGCGCTGGCCCGTCCATGACCGGCGGCACGGCTGCGCTGCGGCGAGGTCACCGCGACATCGACCACGGCTCCCCGCCGGCCGTCAGCGGTGCGGCCCCGCCGACGAAGGAGAAGCTGCTGAGGTGAAGCCCGAAGCATGGGCGATGCAGCCCGCCAAGCTACGGGCCCGATTGATCTTCCTGGCCCGGCGCGGAATGGTAGGGCCATGCATATCGTCTCCGCCAGGGCACGAGTTGCCGGTATCGCCGGTTGGCCCGTCGCCCATTCCCGTTCACCGCGCATCCACGGGTTCTGGCTCGACCGCTACGGGATCGACGGCGCCTACGTGCCGCTGCCGGTCGTGCCCGCCGCGTTCAGCGCCGCCATGCGAGGGCTGCGGGCGGCGGGATTCGCCGGTGCCAACGTTACCGTGCCGCACAAGCTCGCCGCGTTCGCCTTGTGCGATAGGGTGGACGAAAGCGCGCGGCGCGCCGGCGCCGTGAATACCCTGGTATTCAAGCCCGAGCGGATCGAGGGCAGCAACACCGACGGTTTCGGGTTCCTGGCCGGGCTGCGTGACGCGCAGGTGGACCCGACCGCCGGCCCGGCATTGATCCTGGGAGCCGGGGGGGCGGCGCGGGCGGTCGCCGCGGTGTTGCTGGATCAGGGGGAGGCGGTCAGCATCACCAACCGGACCCCGGAACGTGCGGTGGCGTTGGCCCGCGACCTGCCCGGGTTGCGGGTGGTGGAATGGGAGGATCGCTCGGCCGCGCTCGCCGACCATGCGTTGCTGGTCAATTCGACCACGCTCGGCATGGGGGGGCAGGGCGACCTCGGGCTTGCCCTCGATCGCGCGAACCCCACGCTGGTGGTGGCCGACCTGGTCTATGTGCCGTTGGAAACGCCGCTGCTGGCAGCGGCGCGACGGCGCGGGCTGCGCACGGTCGATGGGCTGGGCATGCTGCTGCACCAGGCGCGCCCGGGCTTTGCTGCCTGGTTCGGGGTCGATCCCGAAGTGGATGCGGCACTCCGCGCTTTCGTGCTGGCCGATCTGCCGCCGGCATGATCATCGTCGGGCTGACTGGCGGCATGGGTATGGGCAAGTCGACCGCCGCCGGGGTATTCCGTCGGGCCGGCATACCGGTGTTCGACGCCGACGCCGCAGTGCATCGGCTGCAGGCCCGCGGCGGGCGGGCGGTGCCGCGGATCGGCGCCGCGTTTCCCGACTGCGTACGCGACGGCGCCGTGGATCGCGTCTGTCTGCGTCGTGCAGTGCTCGAGCGGCCCGACAACCTGGGTATCCTGGAGCGGATACTGCATCCTATGGTCCGCAGTGAGGAGGCGGCATTTCTTGCTCGTGCGCGGCGCGGCGGACATCGCATCGCCGTGCTGGACATTCCACTGCTGCTGGAGACCGGCGGCGACCGCCGGGTCGACCGGATCGTGGTGGTCTCTGCCCCGACCGCCGTGCAGCGCCGCAGGGTGGCGTCGCGCCGGCGGATGACCGCCGCCGAAGCCGATGCGATGATCCGACATCAGATGCCGGATGCCGAGAAGCGGCGGCGCGCCGACGTCGTCATCCGCACCGGTCTGTCCCGCCGCCACGCGCTGCGTGTCTTGAGCCGTTTTATTCAGGAGCTTCGCGATGCGCCGTAGTGTCTTGTTCGACACGGAAACCACCGGGCTCGACCCGGCTGCAGGGCACCGGATCGTGGAGATCGCGGCGCTGGAGCTGATCAACGAGCTCCCGACAGGACGGCATTTCCATGCCGAGATTGATCCCGAGCGCGATATTCCCGAGGAGGCCGCGCGGATCCATGGGCTGACTGCGGCGCGCCTGGCCGGCAAGCCACGCTTTGAAGCGATTATTGACGGCTTGCTGGCGTTTCTTGGCGACGGCCCGCTGATCGCACATAACGCGCCGTTCGATTTCGGGTTCCTCAATGCGGAATTTGCGCGGATCAGCCAGCCCGCGCTCGATCAGGTTCGCATGATCGATACGCTGGCGCTTGCCAAGCAACGCTTTCCGGGGATGCCGAACAGCCTGGACGCGCTGTGCCGTCGCTTCTCCATCGATCTTTCTGCGCGGTCCACCCATAATGCGCTACTGGACTGCCGGTTGCTTGCGGCGGTGTATGTGGAGCTGACTGGCGGGCGCCAACGCGGGTTGACCCTGGAGAACGAGGCCGGCCCCGCTCAGCCGATCGTCTATACGTATGAAGGACGACGAACTCCCCGGTCGGTCGTGCCGGATGCCGCCGAACTGGCCGCCCATGATGTGCTTCTGGGCCGATTGAAGGAGCCGCTGTGGCGGGATGGCGCAGCCTGACACGCTCAGGCCGGCATTAATCCCAGGCACGAACCACTTTGGCCGGCGTGGAACAGGAACTCGACGACCTCCCCGATGGTTGGCAGCACCGGGTGCCGGGCGACGGCCGACAGGTCGCAGAGTTCCTCGATTGCCTCCGCTGCGCCGACCAAGGCCGGATCGGGGCCGGTCAGGAGCATGAGCGGCAGGGTCCGGTCGTGCTCGGCGATGCGCATCATCACGTAGCCGCCGTCTTGCGATTTGCCGTCCATTTCGGCCAGGACAGCCATCGGCCGGGAGTTGCGGAGGGTGCGGGCGAGATCGCCCTCCCCGCCGATGGTCGCGACACCGACGTGCAGGAATTCGCAGAGTCCATAGATGGCTTCGCTCAGCCTGACCTCGTCCTCCACCACGAGGACCAGCGGTGTGCGGCACGGGCGGGATGCGATGGCCCGGGGGCGCGGCGCGGATGGGATACGAAGAGGTTCGGCGAGATGGTTCATGACTTTCCCCAACGGTATGGTGTGTCGTCGATGTGTGCCGGAGTGGTGCGATGGCGTATCCTGCCGCATGACGATTGACCGAAAACAGCGGGTCCAATCGTCAAAACTGCTCACGCGATCGTGAATGTCCGTCAAAAATGGCGACCGGAGGAATCACGATAGGGAGGTGGCCCTCCGGGTGATCGTCGCAGTGTGAGCCGTCAAAGGAATTAAGTCCTTCATTAAGAAAAAAAGCCTTGCCCACTCGCCCCAATTTCGGGTATATGAATTGGCATGATGGCGGTTTGCGCGGACGGCACGGAAGCTAGGTGCCGCGGCGCCGTTGCTTCGGTCTAAGCGACCAGCGGCTGCTGCGTTTTTCGCCTCCGTCCCCGCCACCGATCGATGTCGCGCGCCTTGGGCCGCTCAGAGGGGCCTGCGCCCGACCGACCCGAAGCCGGTCCGGCTCCGGAGACGATCCGGGACGATCTGGTGGCATGGGCCGAACATGTCATGGGTGCGGACGGGCTGGTGCCAGCCGCGCATCATCGGCTGCTCATGGCGCGGCTGCAGGCGGTCTCCGAGGGGACGATCGACCGGCTCATGGTGCTGATGCCCCCGGGAGCGGCGAAATCGACCTATTCCTCGATATTGTTTCCGGTCTGGTGGTTCGCTCGCCATCCAGGCACCTCGATCATTGCGGCATGCCATACCGCTGACCTGGCCAAGCATTTCGGGCGCCAGGCCCGGAGCCTGGTGATCGAGCACGCAACAGCCCTAGGCTATGAGCTGCAGAGCGGCGAGCGCGCGACGTCACGCTGGGTCACCTCGGCCCGCGGTCAGTATTTTGCCACCGGAGTCCGCGGGCCAATCACCGGGCGGCGGGCCGACCTCGCAATCATCGACGACCCGATCCGCGGCCTGGCCGATGCCGAAAGCCCGCGCCAGCGCAACCACCTGTGGGACTGGTACCGTTCCGATCTGGTCACCCGGATGAAGCCGCGGGGACGGATCGTGATCGTGATGACGCGCTGGCATCAGGACGACCTGGCGGCACGACTGCTCGACCACAACCCGGAGGAGTGGTCCGTGCTGCGGCTGCCGGCCCTGGCCGAGGCGGACGACCCACTGGGCCGGCTGCCCGGCCAGGCGTTGTGGCCGGAATGGGAGGACGAGGCGGCGCTTCTGCGCAAACGTGACCAGGTCGGCGAACGGGTCTGGTCGGCACTCTTCCAACAGACGCCACGACCCTCGCAGAGCAGCCTGTTCAAGGTCGGGAAGATCGAGATCATTGCCGCGCCGCCAGACTCGGCGGGTGGCGTTATCGTGCGGGCCTGGGACCTCGCCGCGACTGCCTCCGACGGACGCAACGACCCCGATTACACGGTCGGCATCAAGTTGCTGCGTGACGCCGCCGGAAGGTTGGTCGTGCTGGATATGGTACGACAACGGACCAGCGCGCTCGGGGTGGAGGAGGCCCTGCTCGGCGTGGCGGCAGCGGACGGCAAGTCCGTGCTCGTCAGCCTGCCGGAGGACCCAGGGCAGGCCGGCAAGTCCCAGGTAGCGAGCTACGTGCGCAAGCTTGCCGGTTACCAGGTGGTCACATCGCGGGAGACCGGATCAAAACTGACCCGGGCCCTGCCGGTCGCGGCCCAGATCGAGGCGGGAAACCTCGCCCTGGTCCATGCCGCATGGAACCACGACTTCATCGACGAGCTGCGTGACTTTCCCTACGGCCGCAAGGACGACCAGGTCGATGCGCTGTCGCGCGGCTTTTCGATTGCCGCCGAGATGAGCGCGCCGGCTCGCCGGATCGCGGTACCGTTCCTCGCCCGCTAGCAGACCAGGACAGCATGTTCGAAACCATCTGCGACCTGATCCCGCGCGACCCGGACTATTCGGCGCGCAGCCGGATACTGGACATCCTGCAGCGGGTGCTGGACGGCACGTTGTACGACGTGCTGCCGCACCAGTTCCACGAGGAGCGAGGCGCCGGCGGGGAGTACATTCCACTGCGCAACCGACGCCCGAGCGTTCGCTATGCGCTCAGCCGGATTGTCGTGGAAGACAGCGTCGCGCTGCTGTTCAGCGAGGGACACTTCCCGGCGATCGACTGCACCGACCCGACAATCCGTGGCGTATTCGCCGATCTGGTGAAGGACACGCGGCTCAACCAGGTCATGACCGAGGCAGCGCTGCGTGGTTCGGTCGGCTCGGTCGCGATCCTGATGCGGGTGTTGCGCGGGCGGCTGTTCTTCAGTGCGCTGGGGAGTACCTATCTCACGCCCTCGTGGGACCCGGAGGCTCCGGATACCCTGATCGCAGTGAACGAGAAGTACAAGGTCACCGGCGCGCAACTGGTGGCCGAAGGGTATGCGATCGACGATCCTGGGGCCGAATACTGGTTCATGCGCCGCTGGGACCGCCAGACGGAGACCTGGTATCTGCCTGTGCCGGTAGGCATCGTGGCGGCTCCAGAGGTCGATCCGACCCGGACCGTGACACACGACCTTGGCTTCGTGCCAATGGTGTGGGTGCGCAATCTGCCCGGCCCCTCGGCATCGGGCGACCCGAATGACGGCGCCTGTACGTTCCGGTCGGCGATCGAAACTCAGATCGAGATCGACTACCAGTTGAGCCAGGCCGGACGGGGCCTGAAATACAGCAGCGACCCCACCTTGCTCATCAAGGAGCCGGCGACCAGTGACAGCGAAATCGTCAAGGGTGCTGGCAATGCGTTGGTGGTGAGCGAAAAGGGTGACGCCAAGCTGCTGGAGATCGGGGGCACCGCATCCGCCGCGGTGCTCGACTATGTGCGCGTCCTGCGGGAGATGGCGCTCGAGAGCATCCACGGCAACCGCGCCAGCGCCGACCGTCTGACCGCGGCACAGTCGGGTCGCGCCATCGAGCTGATGAACCAAGGCCTGATCTCGCTCGCCGATACGCTGCGCGTAAGCTACGGCGAGGGGGCGCTGCTGGGCCTCGCGCGCATGGTCCTCCTGGCTGCGCAGCGCTATCGGCTTTTGGTCATGGGCGAGGAAATCCCTCCGCTCGATCCCACTGCACGGCTCGGCCTGACCTGGCCACGCTGGGTGGCCCCCACCGCGGACGACCGGATGAAGGACGCGCAGACGCTCGCCACCCTGGCCGCCGCCCGCCAGATCAGCCGCGAAACGGCCGTGAAGTCAATCGCTGCCACCTACGACATCGAGGATGTGCCGGCTGAACTTGTCCGCATCGCCACCGATCCCCCTGTTCAATTACCAAGGACGCCCTGATGCCGGAATCGGAGACCCCACCCGACGCGGAACCTGCCGCGGACGGGATGGCCGAACTGCGCGCCCGTGCCGAGGCGCTGGAACGCCAGCTTGGCGAACTGCAGCGAGAAGCACAATCGCGGCTGGTGCTCGCGGAGCTGAAGGCGGAGGCACTGCGCGCGGGCATCGTCGACCTGGACGGGCTGAAGCTGATCGACCTGTCCGGTGTGAAACTCAACGCGAGCGGGGAGATCGAGGGCGGCAGCGCACTGATCTCCGGACTGAAGCGATCAAAGCCGTGGTTGTTCGGATCTGCCTCCTCCTCGGCCAGCGCCAAGCCGCCGGCGGCCCAGCCGCCACGCCAGAAGCTTGCTACCGAAATGACCGACGACGAGTACCCGGGCCGCACGTGCGGCTTTGCTGAAGCGCCGCGGCTGATCGCGGACCCCGCTTTCCTCTGATTCGAAGGAGCTCCCGGCATGGGTATCCAGAATTTCCCCCCCGCCCTGCAGCCGATCATCCAGCAGGGCTTCCTGGAACGCGAGTTCGAGCAGGCGCTGCGTTCCCGCCTGGGCTATCGCGCGATCGCCGATCGCGAGGAGATCGCGGTGGGCATCGGCGAGACGCTCACCAAGACCCGCGCCGGGCTGAAGCCCAGCGTGACCACGCCGCTGCCGCCGGCGTCGAACAACAATTTCGACAACGGGCTATCGCCGACCACCTGGGGCGTGGAGCAGTACACCATCACCATCAACCACTACGCCGCCACCACCGATCTCAACATGGTGACAAGCCGGGTTGGGATCGCCAGCCAGTTTCTACAGAACGCCTATGTGAACGGCGAGCAGGCAGCGCGCAGCTTGGACGAACTGGCGCGCAACGCGCTGTTCAACAGCTATTTCGGTGGCAACACGAGGGTGCGCGTGACGCTCGGCGCCGCCGGACCGGCGCTGGCGGTCGATGACGTCCGTGGTTTCCTGGCCGGGTTCGTGAACGGCGTGCAGCAGCCGGTGAGCAGCGCCAACCCGCTGACCGTCACGATCGGGGCGGACGCCTATACCCTGATCGGCAGCGTGGCGGATGCCACCAACGTCTCCACCGCGCCGAACGGGGTTTCCGGCGTGTTGACGCTCTCGACCAACGTGTCGGTATCGGACGGCACCGCGGGCAACACCGTGACCGCAGCCAATGCCTCGGTCATCCTCCGCCCGGCGGCACGCGGCAATACCGGCGGGCTGCTGGCCGGCGATACGCTGACCATGAGCAACCTGCTCGACGCCGTCTCCAAGCTGCGGATGAACGCGGTGCCGGAAGTGGACGGCGTATACAACTGCTACCTCGATCCCGTGTCGGCGCGGCAGTTGTTCGCCGATCCGGATTTCAAGCAGTTGTTCCAGGGCGCCACCTCGGCCAACCAGGTATTCCGTCGCGGCATGGTGAATCAGTTCCTGGGTCTGCGCTTCATTCCGACCACCGAGGCGTTCGTGCAGCCGCATCCCACCCTGGCGGGTCTGATGGTGCGCCGCCCGATCATCTGCGGCCAGGGCGCGCTGATCGAGGGGGATTTCGCCGGCATGGCGGCGGACGACGTGGCGCCGAAGGATTCGATCGTGCATCTGGTCGACGGCGTTGCGATGGTGACCCGCGAGCCGCTCGATCGGCTGCAGCAGATCATCGCCCAATCCTGGTACTGGATCGGCGGGTTCTGCACCCCGTCCGATACCACCACCAACCCGACCACCATCCCGACCGCAACCAACGCTGCGTTCAAGCGCGCGGTGATGATCGAGCACATCGGCTGAACCACGAAGGGGCGAAAGTGACATGGCGATCGGATCAACCCAGCCGTTCCGCCCCGCCGGAACGGTGAGCCTGGCGGCCGGCACCGGCTCCGCGAGTGTCGCGCTAGCCGGTGGCGGTGAGACGGTGGTGGTGACCAACACCACCACTGCGCTTGCGTTCGTGCGTTTCGGTGCCGATCCTTCGGTGGCGGCAAGCCCGGCGGATATGCCGGTATTGCCAGGCGCGCGGGTGATGCTGGCGGCGAACTCGCTTATTACCTACGGTGCGGCGGTGCTCGCGAGCGGCAGCGGCAGCGTGCTGTTCACTGTCGGCGACGGATCCTTCATCTGATGTTCACCGATGCGCAGAAGACGGATATCCGCCGGTTCTGCGGTTATCCGGCCTATGGCGCGACGCCCGCGGGGTTCGACAACTGGCGGTTCTATCAGGTGTACGGCCTGCTGGAATTCCGGTTGAACAACCTCTCGGCGGCCGAGACCAACGTGGTGCTGACCTATCTGGCGCAGCTCGCCGCATTGGAATTCGCGGTGCCGCGCGCCGGGGACGGGATGGACACCGACCAGGCGGCGGTGTGGACCCGCAATCGGGACGAGGCGCGCGACCGCGCGCGACTATTCGACGACTGGCGGCGGCGGCTGTGCGGGTTCCTGGGCATCCCGCCCGGGCCTGCGCTCACCGACGGCGGCATCACCTGGATGGTGTAGATGGCGCAGACTCGCATCCAGGATCGTATCCAGTGGGGGTTCAACGTCGCCGCTCGCACGGCGGGCGCCAGTATGGACGCCTACCGGCCGAGCGACGTGACCAACCCGCTCGATCCAACCAACCGTTATTTGCGGCTGCATGCGCTGTTCACCGGGATGATGGGGAAGTTCCTGCGGCCCGAAGGGTACGGCGAGTCGTTGGTGCACGGCATCTTCGATGCGGCCTACACGCAACCGGGCGACTACCTTGTGCAACAGGGCGGGGGGGTCTGGTTCATCGCCTCGCAGGAGCCGCTGCTGCCGGTACTGTGCGTCCGCACGACCCGGGTGGTTTCCTTCGCACGCGCCGTCGCTCCATCCACGACGGGGGTGAACGCCTATGGCGGCGTGACCGCGACCACCACCACGCCGCTGCTGACCAACTGGCCGGCGAGCGTGATGGGGGCGGCGGGCGGCGGGCAGCCGGAGGCAGGGCTGCCGTCCGACAGCACCGTGCCGTACTGGACCGTGCTGTTGCCGGCGTTTCCCGGGGTGGTGCTGCTGCCGGCCGACCTGATGACCGACGATCTGGGGCGCAGCGCTGTCGTCTCCGCGGCGGAACTGACCGCGCTGGGCTGGCGGCTGACCGTGAAGCAGGCGATCACCTGATGGCCGACCAAGCGGATGTAGAGACGGCGCTGGTTGGGCTGGTGGCGACCGCGCTCTATCCGAACGGTCCCGACGCGGCGAGCGTACCGGGGCCGGACTGTCGCATCTACCGCGGCTGGCCGAACGCGGCGGCGCTGGATGCGGACCTGCGCGCGGGGAAGGTGAACGTCACCGTGTACCCGGCCTCCGGAACGGGGCGCGTGAGCACTCGTTACGTGCAGGAATGGGTCGGCACGCCAGTGGAGCCGAGCCTGACCGCGCAGGTGTCGGGCGTGTCGGTGACCTTCGGCGGGTCGGTCGCGCCGGGCCAGGTGGCGGGGTTGGCGATCGACGGCGTGGCCTATGCGTATCGGGTGCGGGCGAGCGACAATCCGGCGCTGGTGGCGGCGAACCTGGCGGTGCTGGTGCGGGCGAATCGGATGGCGCAGGTCTCCGGCTCCACGATCATCTTGCCAGGCGCAGGCGAGGTGCTGGTGCGGGTGGTGGCGGACGCGGCGGCGCAGCAGGAAGTGCGGCGGCAGACGCAGGTGTTTCGGGTGACATGCTGGTGCCCGACGCCACAGACCCGTGATGCCGCGGCCGGGGCGATCGATCTGGCGATGGCGCCGTTGACGTTCCTCGATCTCGCGGATGGATCGCAGGGGCGGGTGATCTACGCGGGGACCACGGTGTTCGATCAGTCGCAGGACGCGCTGCTGTATCGGCGGGACCTGCTTTACTCCGTGGAATACGCGACCGTACCTGACGGCGACGCAGCCGGCGATGCTGTTCGGGGAACTGGGGGTGAACGCGGCGCAGATCGTGGCCTGAGGGGGGAGTGTGGACGATATTCGCATTCCGTGCATCGTGTGGTTTCATGGCGATCTGCCGCCTGACCTGTCTGGGTTCACCGACCCAATCAGGATTCCGTTCACGCTGCAGGCTCGTGAGAGGGAGCAATCGTTTATTCCGGCGGACCGCTATCCCACGCCTTCCGGTGCGGTCACCCAAGGGCAAAGCGGGCCGCCGCTTCTAACTGGCGAACCTCCGGCCATCGTCCTTCCGCCAGTTAGGATATTCCCATCAGACCCCGCGAAGCTACCCGACCCAGGGTTCGAGCGGCAAGGCAAAGCCGACACGCCGCCTAGCGGTTCCGGCGTCAATCGGTACAGTTCGCAGACCCGCGACTTTCGCTGGTCTGGCATGCAGGAAGGTCCCCGCCCCGCCCAGACTATGATTTTCGGGCACCCTACGGACGCTGGTATAGGTGGTGACCGGCCGGCGGTATCGTCCCTAATGCACGCTTGGGGGATGATCCGCCCGACCGGTCCGAACCGCCGGGACCGTGCGATAATTGGCAGAAGCGTGGCGGCGGCAAACAGCCTGATGCGGTTTGCGCAATACGCTCCGGTGGGACCGGCGCCACTCCCAGTGCCGCCGGTCTTCTTGCCGGGGACTCCCCAGAACAACGACTTTGTCGATTCTACGATCAACACCGGCCGAGCGATCGAAAATGCGGTCGGAAGCATCTTCAATAACCAGGACCAAGAGAATCAGGATCAACCTGCGTCTGGCGTGACTGACCATGGCCAAAAGCGACAAGATGAAGCTCAATCCAACCCGGACCGGAGGGTTGGCGACCCTAATAGGGTCATTAATCAGGGCCGAAAGTATACTGACCCAACGACTGGTAATTCTGTTTACGTGGACGGAAATAGGGTCGTGGTGGTCGATCCGCGCGGGAATCGGGTGACGCAATTCAAGAACTCTCGTAAGAATACGGAAGCGAGAGTGCGGTCAGGAAAATGGATTCCAAACTAGAAGGTAGCGCACCTGATGTACGAGAGAATTGAGATATGGAAGCGAGTCGGAAGCGAATCCGTAATCCGCTTCCAATGCCTAAGGCGTGCATCCGACGGCATGTTTGCGGTGCAGAATGCGGATTATTTCCGTAATCCGTTATCTGTCTCGGCAGTTCGATCCAGTGACTTGCGGTTTGTCGAGTTGCTTTTGGATGATGATCCAGACAATAGATGCGATTGGTATTCATCGCTAAGTGAAGCGATCTCCCGGCACGAGCAAGACTTTGAAGGAATGCCGGAAAAACCATAGGGACTTGCACTGAGTTCCTGCCGAGGATGCTTGCCTTCGGTGGCGCGCAGAATGTGGGGCTATCTATCGGCGGTGCTGCTGCGGGTGGTGGCCGATGTGCCGGCGCAGCAGGAAGTGCGGCGGCAGGCACAGGTGTTCCGGATGACGTACTGGTGCCCGACGCCGCAGACCCGCGATGCTGCGGCCGGGGCGATCGATCCAGCGATGGCGCCGACGGCGTAACGGGAGCTCGGCCGCGGTTTTGCCTGCCGCATGAACGCGCCCTCGCCCTGACGACCCTACCACTCGGATCCTGCGGAGCAACTCGCGACGCGTGGCCCCCCTGCCCCTCGGGCCGGAACGCCAATCCATCGAATTCGCCTCGAACCTTCTTCCCAACCCGGAGATCCCATGAACATGCATCTGGTCGTGGTGAGGCCGTTTGCCGGTCTCGCGCGCGGCGACGTCGTCGCCGACGCGGCGCGCATCGCCGAAATCCTGAAAAGCGAGCACGCGCACGACGTCGTTCGCGTCGTCACCCCTGCGAAGGAGGGCTGAGCCATGCCGATCGTCCAGCAAGGCAGCGTCAACACCACCGCGTTGGTGGTGCCTGACCTGTATGTGCAGATCGTGCCGCCGCAGAACCTGGTGCTGAACGGTGTGCCGACAAACGTGGTCGGCGTCGTCGGTAGCGCGTCCTGGGGGCCGGTCGGCCAGCCGGTGATCGTTGCCACTATGGCAGACTACGCGCAGAGCTTCGGCCCGATCGTTGCGCGCAAGTACGACCTCGGGACCCAGGTCGCCACCGCGGTCCAGCAGGGCGCGCAGAACTTCCGCTGCGTGCGGGTGACCGACGGCTCCGACGCCGCCGCGCAGGTGATGGTACCCGCCACCACGTTCACCTTCACCGCGCTCTACACTGGCTCGCTCGGCAACCAGGTAATGCTTGCTTTGGGCACCGGTTCGAAGGCGAACACCTGGCGGCTGACCATCACTTTGCCAGGCTTGCAGCCGGAAGTGTACGACAACATTGCCGGCACCGGAGCGGCGTTCTGGACCGCGCTGGCCGCAGCAGTGAACCAGGGGCAGGGGCCGCAGCGTGGTCCCTCGCAACTGGTGGTCGCGAACGCGGGTGGGGTCACGGCGTCTCCGGCCGCGTTCTCGCTCAGCCTGGGCGCCGGTACAGCGGGCGCGGATGGCGCCAATACCATCACCGCGACGCTGCTGGTGGGCAACGACATCCCGCCGCGCACCGGAATGTATGCCCTGCGCGGTCAGGGCTGCGGGGTCGCCCTGCTGGCCGATGCCGACGATTCCTCGCAATGGACGACCCAGGCCGGGTTCGGTTTGCAGGAAGGGATCTACATGATCCTCACAGGTCCCGCCGGCGACACCATCCTGGATGCAGTCGCAATCAAAAGCCAGGCGGGCCTCGACAGCTATTCCGCCAAGCTGATGTTCGGCGACTGGCTGTGGTGGTCGGATCAGGTCAACAATACGATCCGGCTGGTCTCGCCGCAGGGCTTTACCGCCGGACGTCTGGCCAATCTTTCGCCCGAACAGTCGAGCCTCAACAAGCCGCTCTATGGGGTTATCGGCAGCCAGAAGTCGGGCACCCCGGGTACGGGACAGAGTACGTCCTATTCGTCGGCCGATCTCGCCGCATTGCTGGGGGTGGGAATCGATGTGATCGCCAATCCGCAACCGGGCGGCAGCTTCTGGGGCGTGCGCGGCGGGCACAACTCCTCCTCCAACCCGGCAGTCAACGGCGACAACTACACCCGACTGACGAACTACATCGCGGCCACCCTGGCTGCCGGCATGGGCGTCTACGTCGGCCAGGTCATCAACGCGACGCTGTTTGGGAAGATCCGGGCAACATTGATGTCGTTCCTGCAGAACATGCTT
The DNA here is from genome assembly GCA_963832525.1 of uncultured Pseudomonadota bacterium. Taxonomy (GTDB): domain Bacteria; phylum Pseudomonadota; class Alphaproteobacteria; order Acetobacterales; family Acetobacteraceae; genus JAJZVS01. The sequence goes on along the minus strand of CAWHUC010000004.1, from coordinate 348,213 downwards.
GGTCAGGGGCTTCTCGGGAGCACCGATGGCAGCCTGCCGTTCAGCGTGGTCTGCGACACGTCCAACAATCCTGCCAGTCGCACCGGCCTTGGCTACGTGCAAGCCGATACACAGGTGCAATATCAGGGAATCAACGAGAAATTCATCGTCAATCTGGAGGGCGGCCAGACCGTGCAGGTGTCGCAGCAGACCCTGCCGACCGGCCAGCCTACGGCGTAAGGAGACGCGAACATGGCTCTGACCAATTTCTCCGTCGGTCGCGACACCCAGCTTGTGGTGATGGGGCCGGCTGGCCGCGTGGACCTCGCGCACGTCACCGGGTTCGAAGCGCGCCAGGTTACCCAGTCGGTGCGGGTCAGCCGGCTCGATGGCACGCCCATGGGTACCGAACTGCCGAAGGGCTGGGAAGGCAGCTTTGACCTGGAACGCGGCAATTCAGCGGCGGATGACTTCATCGCTGCGGCCGAGCAGCAGTATTTCAATGGCACGATCGCCACGCCGGGCACGATGTACCAGTACGTGACCGAGACGGACGGATCGACCTCCACCTACCAGTACGACAGCGTGACGTTCAAGCTGGCCAGCGCCGGGCAGTGGAAGGGCGATGCGAGCGTGAAGCAGACGCTGGACTTCTTCGCTTCCCGCCGGCGCCGCGTCTGATGATCCCGTCCGAGGCGATCCTCGCCACCGCCGGCACAGCGCCGGTGGTGACGGATGCGGAGGGACGGCGCATCGCGTTGCGCCGGCTGTCCGCGCTCGACAAGCTGCGGCTATTCAAGGCTGCGGGGCCGGTGCTGGCGCAGAACCAGCCGTGGCTCGGGATGGCGGTGCTCGCGTGCTCGGTCACTGCGATCGACGACGTGCCGGTGCCGGTGCCCGCGACCGAACAGCAGATCGAGTCGATGGTTGCGCGGCTGGGGGATGCCGGCATCAACGCGATCGCCGTCGCGCTTGACGCCGAACCGGCCACGGACTCGCCCGAGGCGGTGGCCACGGCGGGAAACTGAGTCGGCACCCCGACCTGATCGACTGCCTTTACCTGGTCAGGAACGGGGTGCCGTTCGACGTGGCCTTCAGCCTGCCGGAAGACGAGCGCCTGGCCTTCGTGGTCGCGCTCGGCACGCTTGACGGATTGGTATTCGACTGGAACGATCTGAGCTGGAAGGAACCACCGTGATCCGTGTCGAAGGGCTGCAGCGGCTAACCGACCGGATGACCCGACTCGATCTTGCTGCTATCGAACGCGCGGCACTGGAGCGGGCGGCCTCCGGGCTGCAGGATGCGGTGCGCCAGCGTCTGTCGCGGCCCCCCGGCGAGTTGCACGATGCGCCCTGGCTGCGCGGCGGCACCTTGCGAGACTCCATCACGCACGAGATCGATGGGACAGAGGCGCTGGTCGGGTCGGCTGACCCCGTTGCGGCCGATCAGGAGTGCGGGACCAGCGTCGATCCGCCACGGCCGTTCCTGGCTCCCGTGGCCGCGGCCGAGGCGGACGGGCTTGTGACCGGCATTGCGGTGGCGGTGCTCGACGGGTTGCGGGTGGCGCTGACATGATCGACGCTTACACAATCGGCGTTCGGCTGGCGCTGAGCGACGAAATTTCGGCCGGGCTCAAGACCGTGCGGCGCGAACTGGTCGCGTTGGATCGAGCGGTCACGGTCAGCGGTGCTGGACTGCGAGCGCTCGGCCAGATCGGCGCGGAGATCGGCCCGCGGGCGCGTGCGGGCGTGGAGGCGAGCGGCGCGGGCAGGGTTTGGCCGGTACGGCCGACGGCGCCCGCCGCGGGCCGGGGCGACGTGGTACCGGCAGCGCAATCGGCTGTGACCGAACCGATGCGGCGGCTGCGCACCGACCCGGCAAGCGCCGGCTTCCCGCTCGAAACGGCGATGTCACTGGCTCGGCGCATCGTCGGCGCCGGACGGAGCGGTCCCCCGGTGCTCCCGCTTGCGCCGCGGGGGGCGGCCATTGCCACGGCCGCTTCGGCGGTGGGGCAACGTGCGGCGACCACGCCGGTCGCTCAGCGGCCGACGCCCAAGCCACGGCCTGTTTCGGTGGGTGACCATCCCGCATCCACCAGGCGCTCGATTGTCGCCCCGGAGCGACCGAGGCCGGTATCGAAGAGCGGTCCGGGACCAAATCTGCCTGTTTCCGCCGCACCGCACCGCGCCTCGGATCCCAGATTCATCCGGGAGGTCGCCGGGGCACAGCGCACGGCCGCTCCCGATAGCGCGCAGCCTGCGCGGCGAGGGGCGCCTGTAGCACCGGAGAACTTCGCTGCTTTGGCCCGTCGCCTGCTGGCGGGCAGGGTGCTCTCGGTGCCCGCCGTGGCGGTCCAGACGCCCGCAGGGCGCCTCGCGTCACAGCCGCCCCCAGGTTCGCAGTCGGTGGCAGGTACCTGCCGGCTCGGCGACGGCTTCGTTCAGCGGCCAATCTTGTCGCATGCCCGGGATAGGTCGCGGGATGACAGGGGGGCGGCACCCCGACCGGCCGCGGACGCCCGCCCGAACGCGCCCTCCACGCCTGGGCGGCAGCCAGCATGGATGGGCCAGCCCCTCTCGGCGGCAGCATCAGCGCAACCCCGTGCGCCGAGTTCTTACCCGCTCCACAGCCGCGGGCCCGATGCGCCGGCATCAGGCTCCCGCGCTCCCCGGGTCAGATCCGGACAGCGCACCGGCGAGCCGAGCCAATGGTGGCGACATCGTCCTGGACGGAGTGCGGTTCGGACGGCTCATGGCAGAGCGACTGGCGCGCCATCTCGACCGGCCGCGGGCTGGTTTCACCGGGACAGACCCAAGAGCAACGCCGACCTGGCCCGGCGCGTCGATTGGGTGATCGGACATGGACGATATCCGCATTCCTTGCATCGTCTGGTTCCACGGGGACCCGCTGCTTGACTTGCCGCAATTCTCCGATCCCATAAGGATTCCATCTACCTTCTTGCCCTACGCGGGGAGCGCGTCGACGGCAGCAGTTGCGGTCGCGCCCACCTCCCAGTCTGGACCAACACACGATCTCGACGGGTCGCGGGGTTCCCACCAGGACACCCGAATAAGTGTTGCACAACCTTCTGAGGGCGCGCGCTCCAGGTAGAAGCGACTACGATCCGGCGGCGGTCGGCTCAAACGCTTTATGGCCTGTCCAGACGAAATGAGAACTCTGATCGAAATGGGATACCGGGACTTTTTCCATCATGGCGCAGAGTAGGTCCACAAGAACCCTTGACATATTCAATCGGGTCATTCTCACACTATTGGCGGTTCTTGGCGTTGGGTTCTTTGGGATCATAGCGTCCCCGGACATCATTGCAGGCACCGACACGGGATGCGAAACCGAACTTCTGAGTTCCGTGCAGGCTCCCGATGGACGAACGGCGGCTCAGATCATCGAGGGAGATTGCGGTAACGCGATCTCCACACGATTTTGTATCTCCATTTGGATATCAGATCAGACAGGGCAACACAAGCCACACGAGATCGGAAGGTTCAAGGAGTCCAACTCGGATAGCGGCTACCGGGTGTCGTGGGACGGTAATCACAGGCTTGTGGTGCAGATCCCAAAGGCGATAGCTCAGACCCCGAAGCCCAAGACGTACGGCCGCACGTCCATTGTTTGGCTGCGAGTGTCGGAACACAGGGACCGCCGGTAGCCGCACGCGGGGCAACCCCCCAAGGACCCACCTTCCCGCGCAGTTGGCTGCCGCAAGCACGCCGAGTCGCGTCCGACCCCGCGGAAGCGATGGCAGCCATCATCGGCTCCGGCGCTGCAAGAAGACAATTCGCCGCATCCTCACCAGCCGAGTCGCGAGAATGCAGCCTACATTCGCGCGGCGTGCCGTATCATCGTCACACTCGGCGAGCGAGACGCGCAGCCTGTGTCGTTGGTGGCAAATAGTGCGGGTGCTCCGATCATCGACGGCCCGCAACCCGGCGAGTGGTGTCGCCCGCGGGGTCCCCGCCCCGGCTTCACCCCATTGGCTCATCGCCGAATCGTGTTGCGTGGCCACGCGTTGTATCGGAACGAACGTACATCCTCAGGAAACCCGGCTCTATGTTCGACATTGCTTTGCTGCTGGGACCCGTCGCCTTCCGCGACTTCGAGATACCGTCTCGGATCAATTTCGGTGGTGCCCAGCGCCTCGCCATACACAAGCTGGCCGGCGGGGCACGAGTTATCGATTCCCTCGGTCGCGACGATGCGGACATCACGTTCTCCGGAACATTCTCCGGCAGTGACGCAACCTTGCGGGCAAGGCTCCTTGATGAGTTGCGCTCCAGCGGGCTCACCCTGCCGCTGACGTGGGATGTGTTCTTCTACACCGTGGTGATCGGCAAATTCCAGGCCGACTACCAGAACAGTGGGTGGATCCCCTACCACGTAACCTGCACGGTCTTGCGCGACGAAGCGAGCGCGCTGATCGAGACCGCGGTCTCCCTGGCAGCCAACGCCCTCTCCGACATCGGCACTGCACTCAGCCTCGCCGCGCCGGGGGGGATCGATCTCACGCCGGCGCAGACGGCCCTGTCCGCACCAGGCGCGACCGTGCGGGACACCGGCGCCTACGTGAGCGCCCAGACAGCCGTGGCGGGCGTGCAGGCATCGCTGAGCCAGGCCGTTGCCACGGCCGAGGGAACCCTCACCGGCGCCGGCCCGTTCACCGCCGGGCCGGCTGCGGCCGGCGTCGCCGGGCTGACCGGCGCCACGGCCGCGTCCCAGCAGCTCGCGTCCCTGACGGCGGCGCAGGGGTATCTCGGGCGCACCAGCGTGAACCTTGCCAACGCCGGGACTTGAACGATGCAAACCATGACGATTGCGGGGGGGAACCTGTTCCAGCTCGCTGCAACAGAGCTCGGGGATGCCACTCAGTCGGATTCGCATCGCCCAGCTCAACAACCTGTCGGATCCGATGCTCTCGGGGGTCGTCACCCTGCTCATTCCCGATCGGAACCCCAACGCCGGGGGCGGCATTGCTGCTCAATAGCACCCTGCTGCCCTGGCGAACGCCGACCGCACGCGTGCTGATCAACGGCCAGACCGTCGCGGGGGTCACGCAGGCGGAAGTGATCGCCAACAATCATTATGCTGCCGACAGCTTCCGCGTGGAGCTGGCATTGGGCGTGGATACGATGTTCACGGCACCGTTCTGGGCGGGCACGACCGAGGTCATGGTCGATCTGCAATTCAGCCTGGATGGAGCCGGTTTCGTAAGCCTGATCCAGGGTGCGGTGGACAGCGTGGGGCTCGACCCGATCTCCGGCACCTTGCACATGCAGGGGCGCGATCTGACGGCGGCGCTGATCGAGGCACGTACCCAGGAGACCTTCAGCAACCGCACGGCCAGCGAGATCGCCACCTTGCTTGCGCAGCGGCACAACCTGCTACCAGTCGTGACGCCGACCACGACCCCGGTCGGACGCTACTACCAGAGCGAGCATGATCGGATCACGCTCGACCAGTTCAGCCATGCGACGACGGAGTGGGATCTGCTGGTGTTCCTGGCCCGCCAGGAGGGGTTCGACGTCTTCGTCCAGGGCACGTCGCTATATTTCCAGCCACCGGCCACGGCAACGGTTCCACCCTTCATGCTGCGTCCGGACATGCTGATCGACCTCCAGCTCCAGCGCTCACTGACGCTGGCGCGGGACATCGAGGTGACGGTGAAGAGCTGGAACTCCCGGCAGAAGAATGCCTTCACCCAGACGGCGCGAGCATCGGGCCTGCCGGCGGCGGGAGGCGGCGGCGGCCTTCCAGCCCCGCCCCAGCAGTATGTCTATGTTCGTCCGAACCTCACGCCCAACCAGGCGCTGCAATTCGCGCAACAACGGCTGAGCGAGCTCACCCTCCACGAGCGGGTGATCGACCTCCAGATGCCCGGGGAGTTGACCCTCATGCCCCGCAGCACCCTGTTGCTGACGCAAACCGGCACCGACTTCGATCAGGCCTACCTGATCGATGTCATCGAGCGCGAATTGCGTTGGAATGACGGTTTCACCCAGCGCATCCGGGCCAAAAACACCTCCCCACGTGTGCAGACCACCACCCCGGCCGACACGGTCGGCGCGGTTACCGGATAGCACCATGGACCGGCTCCTGAACGTCCTGAAGGCGCATGCAAGCGCGCTCGACAACGGTCACGCGCGTCCCCGCTTCGCTCTGGTAACCTCGGTCGATCCTGCCACAGCAACCGCACGTGTCAGCTTGCAGCCGGAAGGCGTGCTGAGCGGTTGGCTGCCGATTCTCGCGCCCAGCACCGGCGCCGGCTGGGGTATCTGGTGCCCGCCAAGCCCGGGTGATCAGGTTCTGGTTCTGGCGCAGGAGGGGGATGCGGAACAGGGGGTGATCGTCGGTCGCGCATTCTCGCTTGTCGATGCCCCGCCAGCCGCCGCTGCCGGGGAGTTGTGGCTCGTGCACGCAAGTGGGTCGTCCATCCGACTGCTGAACAGTGGCACGATCGAGATGACCGGGCCGGTGACTATCCAGGGTACCGTGACCGTCACCGGGGACGTTATGGTGGCTGGCAACGTCTCCGATCAGCATGCCTCGCTTGCCGATCTCCGGTCGCATTACGACACGCACACACATATCGATTCACGCGGCGGCGCGACCTCGGTTCCTACCCAGCAGGACTGATCCGCCATGCCCGATCTTTCGCACCAATGGGGGGCCGACCTGTCGGTCGGCCCGACCGGAGACCTTGCCCTCGCTACGGGCCCTGCGCTCGGTCAGCAGCGCGTGCTGCGCCGGCTGCTGACCAACCCGGGCGAATACATCTGGCAGCTCGACTATGGCGCGGGTCTCGCCCGGTTCATCGGCCAACCCGCCAGCCCGCTCCAGATCCAGGCGTTGATTCGCAGCCAGATTTTCAAGGAGAGCGCCGTGGCACGCACGCCGGAACCGGTCATCGACGTCTCCGTATCGCCTGCGGGCGCCGCGGGCACGGTGTACGTCTATATCCAATACCAGGACGCCGGCTCGGGTCAGACCCAGGTCCTTTCGTTCTCAATAGGCGCGTAGGCAATGCAACTCTCTCTGCAGACGTTCACGTCGCTGGTACAGAACATGGCCGCGGCCGTCCAGGCGGCGGCGACGCAATTGCTCGATCTCACAGTGGGATCAGCCATGCGGGCGGTGCTGGAGGCGAACGCCTCTGTCGCACTATGGATGCAATGGATGATCCTCCAGGTCCTGCAGACGACCCGCGCCGCCACCAGTAACGGCCCCGATCTGGACAGCTGGATGGCAGATATGTCGTTGACCCGCCTGCCTGCCGTGGCGGCGATCGGGACGGTAACCTTTTCCCGCATCACACCGACCGCAACCGCCCTGATACCGGCCGGCGCACTGGTGCGGACAGCGGACGGATCGCAGACTTTTGGGGTCACTATTGATCCGACCAATCCGACCTGGTCAGCCGGATCGAACGGATACGTGGTCGCGGCGGGGCTTGCGTCACTAACCGTCGCCGTGGCTGCGCAGACTTCCGGCAGCGCCGGTAACGTGCAAGCCGGGTCCATCACTCTCCTGGCCAGCGCCATCCCGGGGGTCGATGCGGTAACAAATCCGGCGCCGATGCAGAATGGGCTCGATGCGGAATCGGACGCCGCGTTGCGGGTACGCTTCCAGAATTTCGTGCAGAGCCGGTCCCGCGCCACCCCTCTTGCACTTGGCTACGCGGTCAGCAGCATCCAGCAAGGGCTAAGTTACGTCTTGCAGGAAAATGTGGATCCAAGTGGCGCCGCCCGGATGGGGAGCTTCGTTATCACGCTGGATGACGGGTCCGGCTATCCCCCCGCCTCCCTGCTTGCCACGGCAACAACGGCGGTGGAGGCGGTTCGGCCGGTCGGGTCCACCTTTACGGTCCTGCCCCCCACAGTGGTGGTCGCAAACGTCAGTATGACCCTGACGGTTCCCGGGGCGACGAGTAAGCCGCCCGTCGTGGCGGTTGTCGCCCAAGCCATCGAGACCTACATCAACACGCTGCCGATCGGTGCGACCCTGCCGTTGACCAAGCTGGCGCAGATTGCGTATGGGGCCAGTGCAAGCGTCACGAACGTGGCGCAGCTCCAGATCAATAGCGTAACGAGCGATCTGGTGCCCCCGCTCTCCGGGGTGGTGAAGGCTGGCATGGTGGCAGTAAGCTGACATGCAGGGCGACAGTGAGGACATGCTAAGCCGGCTACAGGCAGTTCTGCCCGCCCGGTGGTTCCCCGACAATGCGCCGATCCTGGGTGCGCTGCTGCAGGGGCTGGCCTGGGCATGGGCTTGGTGCTTCGGTCTTCTTGCCTATGTGCGCGCCCAAACCCGGATAGCGACTGCCACCGATGTCTGGCTTGATATCGTTGCCGAAGACCTCTTTGGCGCCTCTCTGGTGCGTGCGCCCGGTCAGGACGATGACGGGCTGCGCCAGCGCATCCAGCTCGAGCTGTTCCGGGATCGTGCGACGCGCGCCGCGCTGTCGCATGTGGTAACTGATATGACCGGACGCACGCCAGTGATCTTCGAGCCGGCGCGAACGACCGACACGGGTGGCTACGGCGGCGTCGCGGCTGTTGGCACCGGCCTCGGTTACGGGGTGGCCGGCGGCTGGGGCAGTCTGGCCCTGCCGTTCCAGTGCTTCGTCACCGCATTCCGCCCCAATGGCTCTGGTATCAGCACAGTCTCGGGTTGGGGTGACTCGGCCGGCGGATACGGTACCGGTGCGGTCCAATACGCCAGCCTGGCCATGGTGCAGGGGCAGGTCACCGACGCCGACATCACGGGTGCGATCGCCGCCGTCATGCCCGCAGCGAGCATCGCCTGGGTCCAGATCAGCAGTTGACGGGCTGCTTCAACAGAGGAAGACATGGACAGAAATATCGTCTATCCGGGCAGCATTCCGCTCGATACGGATATGTTGTCGGTGAACCGCAACGTTATGGTCGCGCTGGGGTATCTGGCACAGGCGGTCCTGGGCGGCAACATGGTCGTGGACGGCCTCATTTGCTCTCCCACGGCGCCGGCGTCAATGAGCCTGACCGTCGGGCCCGGCAGCATCACTCAGACGCTCGTGATCGACGCGCTGTCATACGGCTCGCTGCCGGCGGACACCAGCGATCCGCTGGTGAAGATGGGAATTAATACCGCCGCTACGACCTTCACGTTGATTGCACCGACGAGTTCGGGGCAAGCGATCAACTACCTTATCGAGGCGTCGCTCCAGGAAAGCGATGCCAATCCTATCGTGCTGCCCTATTACAATGCAGCCAACCCGACGCAGCCGTATAGCGGCCCCAACAACGCGGGCACTGCACAAAACACGCAACGAATTCAGCGGGTGGCGCTCCAGCTCAAGCCCGGTGCTGCGGCCAATATTGGCTCGCAGACAACGCCTCCGGTGGATAGCGGGTGGGTGGGTCTCTATGTGGTCATAGTTTCATATGGTCAGACCGCCGTCACGGCTTCGAACATCTCGACACTACCCACGGCGCCGTTTCTGACGTGGAAGCTGCCTCATCTGGTACCGGGCTTCGGGTCGGGGGTCCAAGTGCTCACGACCAGCGGGACGTTTACCGTTCCCGCAGGAATATCCCAGGTGGAGGTTGAGGTCTGGGGTGCCGGTGCCGGCTCCTTTGCCTCTACCAGCACCGTCGCAAGCGGTGGGGGGGCTGGCGGGGGTTACGCGCGCAAGCGGGTGACTGGCCTCACGCCGGGCCAGGCGATCCCGGTCACGATCGGGCTTGGCGGCGCCGGTGGAACCACGGCGGGAGCCTCTGCGGGCGCCGGGGGCAGTTCGAGCTTCGGGACGTACGTCAGCGCGACCGGTGGCGGGTTGAACGCGACAGCGTCGGTGACCAATCCCCAGAACGGCGCGACACCCGGCGGTATCGGCATCGGAGGCGACCTCAACCTGATGGGGTCGTCCGGCCAATCCGCCTTCATGAGCGCTGCTGGAGTTGGGGGCGCCGCCCCGCTCGGCGGAATGCAGAGTTCGGGGAGCGTCGGCGTTGCCGGAGTATTCCCAGGTGGCGGTGCCGGCGGCGCCGGCACAGGTGCAAACGGGACCACGCCGTACAATGGGGCGGCGGGCGCAAACGGGCTTGTGGTGGTAAGATGGTGATGACCTTGAAAACCTACGCTCGCATCCAGGACGGCGCAGTCGCCGAAGTCATACACACAGACGCGTCCATCTCTACTTTGTTTCATCCCGGTATGACCTGGATCGATGTTTCCGGCCAGCCGACAGTCGGCGAAGGGTGGACGTTCGACGGGACGCGGTTTGCGCCGGCCGCGATGCCAGTGGAGTTGGCTGGATTGCCGACCATGCCGCAGATTCTGGCCGACCTCGCCTCGCTGAAGGCCGAGGTTGCGGCAATGAAGGCGCAGGTTACGCCTTCCGCCAAGAATTCCTGACCGGTTTCCCGGAGCGATCCATGTCCACACCGGCCACGCACGTCTCCAAGCCCAGCTCGGCTCGCGTCGTCGTGCTTGATTCGTTCATCCCGGTGCCGCGCGGAGCAGCGGCCGTGGCGCCGCCACCGTTGAACTGGCCAACCAAAGATCCGGGCGATGTCCTCGACTACGGCTTCGACATATCGCCAGCACTGGTTGGTAATCCGGGAGATTCGATCGCGACGCTGGACGTCACGATCAGTCCGAGCAACCCGGGTGACCTGGCAGTGAATTCGGCCTCGGCCGACGGGAGTGTCGCCGTGCTTTGGCTCTCGGCCGGGCAGACGGGAACCGTCTACGTGATCACGATCGTGATCGGGACCACCAGCGGCCGGACGCTCCAACGCAGTATCCTGCTTCCGGTCCTGTTCCTCTCGACGCCGACCATCCCGCCGACGGCGATCGAGACTAACGCGGGTCTGGTCATTACCGATCAGAATGGCAACCCGGTGCTCACCGGGTAGTTTTACCGACGTGCGGCTATCGCACGGCAACCGTGTCCGCATCGTGCGTATCGACCGTTCCGTGCGCCGTATCTGCTCACGTCAGTCTGGCCAACGCACCAGTTGGTCGCGAACCGCACGCCCGGTCGTGGCTTTTCCTGGTCCTTCCCGATCTTATTCGCGCGGAGATTTCTCCCGATGCCGACGATCGATCAACTCGCCCCGGCAACTGCCTCGTCCGATACCGACGAACTCATCGTGAACCAGAGCGGAGTGACGCTCCGTGCAACACGAGCGCAGATTCTTGCCGGCGTGCAGCCCGAGTTCGCGCTGCCAAGCGGGTCGATACTCGGCCGTGCCAGCGCCGGCGTGGGGAATGTGGAAACACTGACCGTCGGCGCAAACATGGTCTTGTCCGCCGGGACCCTGTCTGCCGCGGCCTCTACCTATGCGGTGGCACAGTTGCCGGCTGGGACGGTTCCTGCGGCGGCCGACTTGGTTCCACTGGGGCAGGGAGGGGTCAACACCGCCGTTCCGCTCGCGCAGTTCGCGAGCGGGCTGATGAATGTCGGCAGCCTCAATGCCTCGGGGCTTCTCGTACAGCCGGCCGGATCGAGCGCGGTCCAGACCTTGGGTACATTCGCGGCGGGCGTGCTCATGACCGCCGGCGGGACCATGACCGGGACGTTGACGTTGGCGGCCGATCCCACGGCACCCCTGGGCGCGGCAACCAAGGAGTATGTGGATAACCACGCGACCAGCGGATTGCCTCTGAGCGGCGGCACGCTGAGCGGTCCATTGGTGTTGGCCGCCAATCCGATCGCGCCTTTGCAGGCGGCGACCAAACAATATGTCGATAGCCAATCGTCCGGACCGGCGGCCCTGCCCCTGAGCGGTGGGACGTTGAGCGGCGCGTTGACCTTGTCCGGTAGCCCATCGGCTCCGTTGCAGGCGGCACCGAAACAATACATTGATGCCGCGATCGCAACGGCGTTGCCGCTGGCTGGCGGCACCCTGACCGGTGCCCTCGCTGTTCCAGCCAACCCTTCGGCGGCGCTCGATGCAACGCCGAAGGAATACGTCGACGGCCTGTTCGCCGCAACGCTGCCATTGAGTGGGGGCACCCTGACCGGTGTGCTGACACTGGCGGGAGACCCCGCCGCCGCGCTCAGCCCAGCCACGAAGGAATATGTAGACCTTCACGTGGCGTCTGGGCTCCCGCTGACGGGTGGAACTCTGAGCGGCCCTTTGACGTTGGCTGCCAATCCTGCAGCGCCATTGCAGGCAGCCACGAAGCAGTACGTCGATAGCCAGACGGCTGGCCCGGCGGCCCTGCCGCTAAGCGGCGGCACGCTGAGCGGCACGTTGATCCTGTCTGCCAACCCTACCGCCCCGTTGCAGGCAGTACCCGAAACAATACGTGGATAGCGCGATTGGGACAACACTGCCGCTGGCCGGCGGCACTCTGACCGGCGCGCTCGTCCTGCCCGCCACTCCGTCGGCCCCACTGGATGCCGCACCCAAGGGGTATGTCGATGCGTCATTCGCCGCGGCGCTCCCGCTCAGCGGAGGCACCATGGCGGGGTCGCTGGTCCTCGCCGGCAACCCAACCTCCGTTCTGGCGGCGGCACCCCGGCAGTGACGTTGATGCCGTTGCCGCGGCAAGCCTGCCGGTGGCCGGCGGTACGATGACCGGAGCCCTCACTCTGGACGTGGCCCCGACGGCACCGCTGCATGCCACGCCAAAAGCCTATGTAGACAGCGCGGTGGCAACCACGCTTCCGCTGGCAGGTGGCACGTTGTCCGGCGGCCTGACCCTGCCCGGAAACCCCACTGGCAGCCTTGCCGCGACGCCCAAGCAATATGTCGATGCCGCCATCGCTTCGGCGCTTCCGCTGGTCGGAGGGACCTTGACTGGCCCATTGGGGTTGGCCGGTGATCCCACGTCGGGGCTTCAGGCCGCGACCAAGCAATATGTGGACACACACGCCGCCGCGGCACTGCCTCTTTCGGGCGGCAGCCTGACCGGCGGGTTGCTGCTCTCCGGTTTGCCAACAACAGCACTCCAGGCTGCTCCCAAATCATATGTGGACAGCCAGGTGGCGACCGCGGTACCGCTGGCAGGTGGCACGATGACGGGCACGCTGTATCTGGCGGGACCTCCGGCCGTCCCACAGGCCGCCGCGCCGAAGCAGTATGTCGATGCGGCCGCTGCGGCTGCCCTTCCGCTTGCAGGCGGAACGCTAACTGGCGCAATCACCCTCGCTGCGGACCCGGTCGCTCCGTTGCAGGCGGCGTCCAAGCATTATGTGGACTCGCAGGCAGCACTGAGTGTACCCCTTGCGGGAGGGACTCTGACCGGTACCCTGACGGTGCCAACCGTGACCGCCACCGGATCCGCGGTCGTCCAGGGTTCGCTCTCCGCGGGGTCACTGAACGTCACGCAGATCGGAACCCAGACGACGACGCTCCCGTCGGAGATCAATCTGGTACGTCCCAGCTCCGGCCCGAGCGATGCCCCCGCGATCACCAGCAATATCACCGTCAATCATTCGGGCGGGGCGCCCAATGCATATTCTAACATCGCGTTGACAAGCACCGTCAACGATGCAGTCGATAGTTCCGGCAATTTCATTGATGGCACGACAAGCAATGTCTATGCCTTCATGTCAAACCTGAATGTGAATGCGGTGACCGGTTCCGGAGCGTCACCGACCGCGTCCCAACATGTCGCCATCATCGGTGCCGCGACCAAGAAAACACCCACGGGCGGATACCCGACTGGTCGAACTGGGGCACAGGTCTGGAGTTCTGGCTTCCCACGGTTGACGGAACGAACCTGTCGAGCGCCAATTCCGGTGCGACGACCGGCATAGAGCTCGATACGGTCGCGAACAACCTTGACCCTGGTAACAATCGCAAGGGGTTCCAATTCGTCCTGGGGGAGGCGGAGGCGCTGACCTCCGGCGGCTACCCGAACGAATGGGGGTATGGCGTCTACTTCACGACATCCCCCAGCGGATTCTACAAATTCCAGATCTCAGCCGGCGGAAACTACTCCATCGCGGTACTGGACACACGTAATGCGTTCCCGGGGAAGGCGAAGGTCACCACGGGCCTGACGGCCCCCAGTTCAACACTCGCAGTGGATACCGCATTGCCATTTACCTCGGCAGGCGTCTATGGATCGCCAGTCTCGTCAACGAATACAGCCCAGATCAAGGTCGGAAACAACACCTACACCCAGGTAGGCTGCACGTTGGACGGACCGGGGAAGACATCCGGGGTGCTGACCTTCACCACACCCATCTCGGTCACGGACGGTGCTTCAGGGAGCGCGGTCATCGGCGCCTCGCGGACCATCTGGATGGCGACCGGCCAGCAGATCGCATTCGACTACGCGGGGGGGGTCAATCTCTTCTACGATTTAGGGGTAAATGCGACCCATTTGACCGCTCCTCTGCTCGTCGATGGACAGGTGAACGCGTCGGGGGGCTTGGTGACGACCACCGCGACCGTAAATGGGGTCGCGACCTTCAACGGGGGAGTGCAAGCAAACGGCTCGGTTTCATCGTCCGGAGGGTTTACCGGAACGAGCCTCGCGCTGACTGGCAATTTGCTCGCGTACGGCAGCGGGCAATTCAACGGCATGTTGACCGCCAGTGGTGGTGTGACCGTCGGAGGAGGGTATTTGGCCCTGCCGAGCTACACCGTCGCAAGCCTTCCGACCGCGCCCAATGGGGCGCTCGCCTATGCGAGCAACGGACGCAAACCCGGGGAGGCAGCCGGAGCCGGCACCGGCGTCATGGTTTGGGTCAGTGGCTATAAATGGCTTTCCAGTCTGAGCGGGACTCAAGTCCTAGCTTGATGTCTTATTAGAACGTTCTATAGCAGGCGGACGCGATGCCCACAATCTCCGAGTTGCCCCAGGCAGCACCGGTTGGTGCGGCCGATTTGGTTCCCGTCAGCCAGTCTGGAACCACAGCGGCCACCACCGTCGGCAATCTGCTCGCCGGCGTGCAACCCGCGATCCTTGCCCCTACCGGTTCGCTGTTGGGGCGCAACAGCCTCGGTACCGGCGGGCCCGAAGCCGTCAGTGTCGGCTCCGGCTTGGGGCTGAATGCCGGAACGCTTTCGGCCATTGGGATCACGGGCCTGACCGAGACAGGGACCATCGCGGCCGCTGACCTGGTCGGCATTAGCCAAGGCGGCGCTGATCGCAACATCCCATATGCGGCCTTCCTTGACGGGATGACAATCGATCTGGCGCAACCGGCTGCCCCGGCGACGGACAGCGATACTCTCTGGGTTGCGCAGGGAACAAGCACGATGCTGCGGCAGACTTTTGCCGCAATCTGGAGCTGGCTTGTCACCAAGCTTCCCAGCTACAAGCGCCCGGTGGCGGAGATCACGACCAACACGACTTTGGACGGTACAATGCACAATGGCGCCGTGCTCGTCTGCAGTCAGGCAGTGACGTTGAGTTCCGGCATTCATCAACATGGGCAGCGGGTTCTCCTGCGACGTCATCAACCTGAGCAGTGGCGGGGTCACATTTGCATCCGGGATAACCACGTCCACCGGGAACGCGACATTACCACCTGGGCAGTGGGCGATGTTGCGCTGCGCCAGCTATTCCGGTGGCGGCGTGGTCTATGCGGGCCTCTCGGGCAGCACGCTGGCTGCTCCGGGTCAGGCAACAGGTCTGGCAGCAAGCGGAGCCACGTCCAGCACGATGACACTGTCGTGGAGCGAGCCAACCACCGGGGGGGCACCCACCAGCTATACGGTGCAATTCAGGGTGACGGGGACCAC
This sequence comes from uncultured Pseudomonadota bacterium, assembly GCA_963832525.1. Taxonomy (GTDB): domain Bacteria; phylum Pseudomonadota; class Alphaproteobacteria; order Acetobacterales; family Acetobacteraceae; genus JAJZVS01. The sequence goes on along the minus strand of CAWHUC010000004.1, from coordinate 332,530 downwards.
CAGTTGGACGACCGCAAGCGGAGCGATCAGCGGGACTACCTTCACGCTCACTGGTCTTGCAGCTGGTACCAGCTATGATTATCAGGCCTTCGGCGTGAACGCCGCCGGCGCCGGGCCAGCTTCGTCCGTGGTCACTGCATCCACATTGGCTGCGGCTGGCGCCGTCAGCGCAATCACTTGGAACGTTGCTCCGTCTGGCAGCTATGCGCACGGCAGCGGTACGATCGGCGTGAACGCCCACGTCACCCCGAGCACCGCGGCGGTGACAGTTCGGATTCTCAACTTCCGCGACGATAGCCCCGTCCAATTGGATGGCAGGTAGCCTCGTGAACACCGACCTCTGGGGGGCCTTCGTACCGATCCCGGCCACCGCCGGCACCTGGTATGCGTGGTGTGAAGGCTCCGACGGCAGCAGCCCGACGGTGTATGCGACTCCGTTTACGGTGACCTGACATGAGCGTTGCCCTGGTAGCGCCCGCTGCCTCGATGCGCATCGGTGTCGGAAGGGTCGCGTTGTGGCGACCACTGCGAGGGACTACCCCCCCCGCCCCCCCCGGGTTCACTGGCCCGTTGCCAAGCGCATTGACCGGTCTGTCAGGATGGTGGGATGGCGGCACGGTCAGTGCAGTCCTTGATCCCAGTGGCTCCCCATTGAGTAGCTGGAATGAACCGGTCGGCGGCCTAACCGATAAATCCGGTGCCGGTTCTGCGCTGATCCCATATTCGTTTGCTACTCCGGCCGGTCCGCCGATCGCAACCCCACGTTTGAACGCGTTCCTGGGCGGCGTTGGACGTGTGGCGGGCGGGGTGGCAACCCTGGCCCCGGCGCTTGATCCGGATGTCGGCTTCCGCCGCATGTCCGGTGGGTTGGGGTCGACAACGGCCTGGACCCGCTATCTGGTCTGGTCGCGCCCGAACCGAAGACAGAATTCGGGACGGGACATGAACCCGGTCACATTGATCTCCGTCGGCGGCGTACCCGTGCTCCAGGCAGACAGTCCTTCAGGTACGGGACGGCTGGTGCTGTTTCCTGGATTGCCGGGGCCTGTGCTGACGACCGCACTGGAACGGCGGCATACCCATTCAGTCATTCTTCGGTTCACACCCGGGGAGGGCATCGATGCCTGGTTGGATGGGGGCAAATTGCTCGCGGGTGCAGCAAATCCGCTGGCAAGTACGGCAACTGGTCCCGAGGTTCTGCTCCATGACCAAACTCTGCTGGGCGCGGCTCAATGCTGGTTTCACGAGGCAGCATCCTGGGAGCGGGCACTGGCCGACAGTGAAATCACAACGCTACTGGCTGCCGCCGAGCGCTGGGTCCGAGGGCCTCGCCGCGGTGTGATGCTGGTGATCGATGGACAGTCGAACGCCATTAATTACGCCATGAATGACAACGGGGCACAACTACTGGCGCAGGGAATCGCATGGTACCTCGGGGCGATTGCATATAATGTTCTAGCGACCACGGGAAGTCCTTCAAGCTACACAATGCAGAGCGGGCATGGGATCTATCCGGCGGTCAATGGTGCCTATCCCGGGAGTTTTCTGAATGATCCGAATGACGGATCTTCACCCGTTACCTGGGGTCTCGGGGCCGATGGTGTTGCGGTGCAGACCGCCATCGCCGGCTTGGACGTGGAGGATCAGGCCGACATCGTGGCTCTGGTATGGCCATGGAACGAAACCGACAGCCTGCGCAGCTATAGTGAAAAGCCGACGTTTCTTGCTGCGGCTCAGAGGCTGGCCGCCCTTGAACGCGGGATGCTTGGGCGAGCGGCAACCGACTTGCCGCTGGTATGGTGGAACGCCATTCCGTATGGCGCGAATGATGGCATCCAGATGCACCGGGAGGTGGTTGCGGCGCTCGCGGCTGACCCGACCAACAACGTGGTCATCGGTAATCCACAAACCACGGACAGCAATCCGCGGGGATCTAGCTGGAATCCCGCAACTGGTCTCGCAACCGGGGGCGACGCGGCACACCGGGACAGTGCCGACAACCAGCGCTTTGCCCGGCTGGCCGTAGGTCCGGTTGCCCGGGCAGTCCTGCAGACCGGGCGCGGGGATACCCTGACCGCCATCCCAGCGGGCCTGCCGGTGGCAGGGGGGCCTCAGATCGTACACGTCTTTCGGCAGGCTGCGACGACTCTCATTCTGACGGTGCGGCATGATGCGGGCACGGACCTGGAAGTGCCCCTTCAGGCCGCCACCGGAGCGGGCTTCGCAGTGATGGATGGTGGATCGATTACCAGTCCCGGCACAATCGTCCAGGCTACGTCATGTACCCGCATAGACACAACGCACCTGCAGCTTGTCCTGGCAAACTCCCTCGTAAATGCCAGCAGCGCCTGCTGGCTCTATTACCCGTTTGGTTCCACGGCCATCGGGCGCGGTAATTCGGTCACCGACAATTTTGCGTCGCTCGCCGCGCCAGCGGGATGGAACATTGCCGGCGACCTGGGAAGCGCCTGGAGCGTGAATTATCCGCTGGCTGCCACCACCATGCCGATCGCGCTTAGCGATCAACCCCAGTAGCGGTTCTCCGCTTCCGCGGCTCCACAGACCGAGAGGATCATATGCGACCACCCAATCAAGCAACTAAGATCGGTCCCCTCGTCGCAGTGGCTGACGAGCTGGTGGAACGACTGGCCAGACTGGAGGAGCAGATGCGGCAAGTTCTGGCGGCGGTTGAACGACTCTCGAACCGCGATGCCGAGTTGGAGGCGAGCCTTCGCGCGCTGGCGGATCGGTTTGCCGCCGGGCTCGATGCGCAGGCCGAGACTTTCCGAGATAGCTTGCGGGATGTGACCGAGAAGTTCGTGAGCCGTGAAGACTGGGCTTTTTGGAAAAGTCTTCTGACTGCGGCACTTCTGGCGTTGATTGCGTACGGCTGGACCACGCTGATCAGCAGAAGAGGCTGATCAGATCGACCGGGGGGCAGTGAACAAAACAAAAGCAACGACATCGCCGCAGAAGAAAACGGGGACGGGACTAAATCGACTGACACCTCCGGCAACACATCGCAAGATCGGGGACTAAGTCATGGATAGCTTTGACCGATGCTTCGAGATTGTTCTTGGAATGGAGGGGGCGTTCACCAACGACTCCGCCGATCCCGGGAACTGGACGGGCGGGAGTGTGGGCCTTGGCGCCTGCAATGGGACAAAGTTTGGTATCAGCGCCGCAGCATACCCTGATCTGGATATCTTCACACTGACCGAGGATCAGGCAAAGGCGTTGTACCGTCGGGATTACTGGGCAAAGATATCCGGTGATCAGCTACCCCCGCCGCTTGCGTTGATGGTCTTCGACGCTGCCGTAAACAACGGCGGACACCGTGCTTGTCTCTGGCTCCAACAGACAGTTGGGGTTGCGGTGGACGGAAGGATTGGCGCGATAACGCTGGATGCAGTCAGGGAGGCTGCGGCACGACCGGATGGCACGACGGCGCTGTGTGTCGAGTTCCTCACACAGCGCCTTTTGTTCATGACTGGACTGTCAACCTGGCAGACATTTGGGCTCGGATGGGGGCGTCGCCTGTTCCGACTACCCTACGACGCTGGAACTCTCGGGACTCAGGTCTCAGTCAAGACTTGAATTGCTCGCGGACCGCAACGTCATGGACAAAGCTTCGGCGACATCAAAGATCACCTCGGTCCAGGCACCCGGCCGGCGCTGACGAAACAGTCGGGCCGTCGGGTACCACGGGCTGTCCGATCGATCGAGCAACCACCGCCAGTCGCTTGCCTTCGCCAGCATGATCCACACCGGCTTACCCAGTGCGCCGCTGAGATGTCCCACGGACGTATCAACAGTGATCACAAGGTCAAGATTGGCAATAAGACCCGCTGTTTCCTCAAAATTATCCAATTCGCCCGACAAATCGATCAGGCCTGGAAAACCGCTAAGGTCCGGAACGTCCATTGCCGGAAGCGGCTTTTGAAGAGAGACAAACCATGCCGGTCCTGCGCCGGCTATGGGCGCCAACTGGGCAAGGCGAAGTGAACGGCGACGGTCGTTCGGATGGGTCGGCCGCCCACTCCATGCGAGACCGATCCGCTGGGCGGGCCTCGGTGCGCTCTCGGCAAGGCGTGCCGCCCATTTCGTCTGTCGGACCGGATCGGCGGTCACGTAGGGAACCCCACCCGGAACCGTATCAAGTGTCGTGTGGAACAAACCCGGCAGGCTCGACAGCCGAGCATATGCGGCGTGGCCCGGGATCTCGTTCCAGCGGTGGCAGCAGAGCGCCACGCCGGGAATTTTAGCCAGTAGAGAGGCCATTTCCGCGCTGCATCCAAGGATCACCTCCTTGCATCGCTCCGCAACCAAAGGAATATAGCGGGCGAACTGCAAGGTGTCGCCATACCCCTGGTCACCGACGAGCAGCACGCGGCCGCCCGGGATTCTCATGCCGTTCCATGGCGCGGAGGTGATCCGCGGCAAAAGCCCCCGGCCCGCTTCTGTTTCATTGCGCCACTCGTATTCAATCCAGCCTGGTTCGAGCTCGCCCTGGGCAAGCAGGTTCTGGGCCAGCGCCAAGCGGGCATCCGCATGCGATGGATTGAGGCCGACCGCGCGAAGGAGGCATGCGATCGCGCTCTCGCGCTCATCAAGGTCGGTAAAGGCAAGCGAAAGGTTGACCAGGTTGTCAGCACTGTCGGGTGCCAGGCGAACAGCTTCCCGCCCCGAGGCAACGGCCTCTTCCACGCGGTTGAGGAGGCGATAGAGCGAGCAGAGATTGGCATGCCATGATGCGACACCAGGGTGTCGGTGCAGCGCACGGTCGAGCAGTTCGATCGCCCGTTCCGGATCGCCGGTATGGGCTGCGACCACGCCCTGGAGCGCAAGCGCGCTGGGGTGATCGGGACTGCTGGACAGCACATCCTGGCAGATGCCAAGCGCTTCGCCGAAGCGCTTGGCCTGGAGTGCCGCCTGAGCACGTGCCAGGGCCTGTTCGGCGGTTTCTCTGCCTGCGAGCGCTCCGGTGCCATTCATGGTCGTCCCTCCGACGCATGCCATGGCGCAAAGGGGGCAATCATGAAATGGCCTCCGCAGCACTTGTCTTGCCGGCCGGCCCATGCCGGTCGGCTTCGGATGCGTAGCAACCCACACCTGCTTGCCATGTCAGGCAGCCACAGCACAACCCGGCCTTGGCCACGCGATTGAGCGTTCGCCCGGCAGACGACGGTGGCGCGCATGGCCATCCAACGCTCTGAAGCCGTCCGCTTCCCCGCCTGCGTCGGGGAGCATCCCGTGACCGATCCGGCTTCCGATGTATCGGTCGGCCGCCTCGACTGTTCCTGCCGTTATCCCACCAGGAGATAGTGCCATGGAGATCGACCTTGCACCGCTCGTACGGGCGCTGGCGCCGCTTGCGCTCGCCGCGTTTACCGCGGCGGTGCCCTATGGACTCGTCCTCGCGCGGCGGGCGATCGGATTAAAGCTCACGTCGCAGCAGCAGGCGTGCGTCATTGCTGCTGTCGATTCCGGTGCGCAGGCAGCTTATGGCTTCCTGGCTACGTGTGGCGGCAGCGTGCTTGAAGCATCGACGCGAAACGCCGCGGTCGCCATCGGGGCGAACCATGTGGTGGCGGGTGTCGCCCCGGCACTCAAGGCGCTGAACATCACGCCCCAGCGTGTGCACGCGATGGTCGACGCACGGCTGGGTGGCTTGCTGGCGGCAGACCCGACCGTAAGTATCGTATCTACTACGAAACGAACCCAACCCGTCACGCTGCCCGGCACGGCGATCATGTCCGGCGAGGGGCAGGCTTCGGCGCAGGCATAATCGCGCGATTTCGAGCGGGCGGGCCTGGCACCATACGAAAGTTCCGGGCCGTCCAAGGGCAGGTAACCAGCCGTGATGGGCACCTTGTCACATAGGCGAACCGTGAATTGGCTGCCTGGTCCGGAACGGCGATTGCGCGGGGGATTTCCCGACCGCCCCCGAGGAGCCTGAACCGCCCGCGTCGGGGCGGCCGTTGTCCGGCGCCCTTCGAAAAATGTGGAGAAGTTCGATGCGACAGGTCTTGCTCGCAGTTGGCGCCGCGTGCCTGCTGGCCGGCTGCACCCTTTCACCGACACAGAAGACGGCGGCTCTCCAGGTGGGGTGCGCTGTAGACGGGGTCGTGCAGCCTTTGGCTGCGCCCGTCGTTGCGAGCCTTGGTGCGGCTGGCACAAGCTTGGCGACCGCTGATGCCCTGCTGGTTCATCCGGCGGTGGTGGCGGCTTGCGCCCAGCTTGGCGGTAAGCCCGCTGTCGTCGCGGCATCTGCTGCGGCACCCGCGATGGTGACCACAGCATCGCCCGGCGTGACGAGCGCGGGCAAGTGAGCCTACGCCTCGTGTTTACTGCCGGCGAAGGGGTGACTGGTGCGGTCATCCGCGCCGGCACCTGGTCACGGGCAGCCCACGTTGGTGGGCTGCTGGACGACGGTCTGGTGCTCGACGCTACCCCGTCGGCAGGCGTGGCGCTGCACCCGGGCATTGCCGGCCGGGTGGTGGGATTGTTTGCCGTGGGGTGCTCCCCCGAGACCGAGCAAGCGGCCATTGCCTGGGCACGCTGCCAGATCGGCAAGCCCTACGACTGGACGGCAATTGCCGGCTTCTTTGTCCGCCGGGATTGGCATGACCCGGCGGCATGGTTCTGCATGGAGCTTTGGCTGGCGGCATTCGAGGCTGTGGGTTGGCCGCTATTGCAGCTGCGGCACTTGAACCGCGGCAGCCCGCGGGATGGGCTCCTATCGCCCCGGTTGCGGGAGCTTCCGGTGACGGAAGGCTTGAGACTACAGCTCGCGATGTCTCTATGAACAGACCAAACGCGATCAAGTGCGGCCCCGGGAAGGAATCCCGGGGCCGTTTTTGTCGTTTCCGGTTGCACGCGACAGTGAAAGGGATGCTGCGCGCAGATTATCCAGCGGGCGACGCGACCCATGCGTCGAGGTCTCTAGCCTCATTGGCTGGCCCAGACGATACGATGCAGCCAGGAGATCTCTGCCAGGTCGAAGCTGTAATTCGGGTAGGTCGGATTCAAGCTGCGCAGAATCTACGCGCCGAGCTGAGCGTCGTGCGAGCTGTTTCGCCATGACCTCGCCGCCCATCGTTCGGGCTACCACCCTGTCGCCACGGCGGATCGGAGCGGATGGCGAGACGATCACAAGGTCGCCGTCACGAAACACCGGGTCCATCAATTCACCGCTGATCTCGAGGGCATATGCGTTCGGATCGGCGATATCCGGCAGGGTGACCTCATCCCAGCCCCCGCCGACGGGATAGCCGCCGTCGTCAAAGAAGCCTTCGCCCCCTGCCTGAGCCAGCCCGATCAAGGGAATGCGTCGCTGAATCTGCCGGATGCTCCCGCTGCTCGCCAGGGCCCGAGCCCCCGTAATCAGCGCCGTGAACGCTTCCAAGCTTGCGCCAGTCGCTTCTAAGACCTTGGCGAGGCTTTCTGTGCCCGGCCAGCGCGCCCGACCGTCCGGCATCCGGCGCTTCGAGGGGTTGAAGGTCGTCGGATCGAGGCCGGCCCGCTTTGCCAGGCCTGAGGCGGACAACCCGTGCTCTGCCGCGAGAGTGTCGAGAGCGCGCCAAATGTCCGCATGCTTCATCAAACGGGTCCAAGCCTATCAGTGCCAGCCGGCCCAACATGCCGGCAGCCACCTCGTATAGGATTTTTAGCCGGCAAAATAGGAAAATCACCTTCGTCCTTGCCATGGTATGCAACCCATGGTTATATCGCTGCGGATATCTCTCTTATTGCGTGTAACAGTCGGGAGAACCGTGATGTCGAGCTTGGCCAGTCGCCCCAGGGGTGTTGACCTCCCCCGGTCCTATAGTTCTGCCGGCGGCGAGCCGTTCCGATCGGCCGACGATGCTTGGTTTTGGACCATGGCAGCGTTGGCCGCCCGGCGGGACGGCGCCCAATTCACAGCCAATCAGGGGCGAGTGACGCGGCCTTGCGAGCCGGACGATATCGTCAAATGCCTCGATGCACTGTACCGGCGCCAACGCATTAGCCTGGACCATGCTCGGGTGCTCCGCGTTTGGGGCAACAGGCAGGTCAGCCCCAATCCGGCGTGCTTGGGCGAGCGCGGCGACTGGAAGCTCTGGCGCGAGGCGGTGGATCGACTGGAGTGGCCGCTGCGCATCAAAGGCATCGTCGGCTGATCCCCGGGACCGAAGGCGTCGCCGCCCAGTGCGGCAACGGTACGGTTTGATTGGGTGAAAACCTGGGCTTGGAATAGCATCGAAGCGATGCATAGTGACCAAGCGCCCCAACGTCCCCAGGAGCGAACTGGTCTCCTTCGCCGTCTGGTGTCGTCGCCCAAAGTGGCCAGCACCTCCTCGGGCCGCCCCACAAAACATCCCTACAGAATGCCGCCTTCACGCTATGCCGTCCCCCGAGGACGGTAGGAACATCGTAACATATCACGCGCCGCCGAAGGACAGAGGGCGCGCGCTGGTCATAGAGGAAAATAATCCTTGACTTGCGTCGAGTGGCCCGGTTAGGCTGGCTATGTCAACGGGCTCATTGCGCCCGTGCTTATTACCCCCCACCCCATCATGCGCCGCTGCGTCCGCAGCGGCGCTTTTTTTGTTGGACAGAAGGAGTCTTCCATGGCCTTCACCATCCGCAACCTATCGGTCCTCGCATATGCCAACGGGTTCACTCTCTGGCATTATCGTGCCGACAAGGAATTGCTCGAAGACATCGGCACGCGAGACTTCTTCGCCAATGCAGCGGACATGCTGGTCGCGGGCGACATCATGATGGTGTCGGCCGCTGACGGCGCGCGTATCCTATGTGTCGGCGGGCCTGCTAACCTCAATGAGCCGAGGGCTGCGTGCGACGGCGTCAAACTCGTCCAGCTGGCTTGATCGGGCCGCCAATCTCCCTGGCGTGACGAGCCTTCCCTATGGGCGTCGCCTCGTACCGACCATCCGGGCGGCTCCGCGCAAGACCGCTATCTGCCAACCGCCGTAGGCACGGCCCGTCCTTCTCTTCCGCCGGACGGCCTATCTCTCCGCTCAGAAGCAGCCGATGTAGGGCGGATCGGCAGCATGTCTCAAGGTATAGTTGATCCCACATCCTCCACTTCTTCTGGAGCGAGACCCCCTCGCTTGGCAAGCGGGTCCTGCGCGCTCCCCGGCGGTGCGCGCCCCGCCCAAGCGGTGACGATGCTGGCGGCCAGTAGCCTGCTGGAGCGACCGGCGCGCTGGCAGCCTCACCAGGGCAGCGCAATCCGTCCGGGAGAGGTGGCCCCTTCACCACGTTCGGGCATACGACCTCCCACGCTGATCGATCGTGGGAGGTCGTGACCCTTCCGCTCGCCGCCATATGCGGGCATAATTCGTCGTCCTATGATTGGTCCTTTTGTCCAGCTCGCCCAGCCACTCCTACGTCGGATCGATCCCGAGAGAGCGCATCGTCTCGCGCTGATTGCCTTACGGGCGGGACTTGCCGGGTCCTGACCGGATACCGGATGATCCCGGACTGGCCGTCGAAACGTTAGGCCTCCGGTTCCGCAATCCGCTCGGTCTGGCTGCAGGATTCGACAAAGACGCGATTGCGATCCGCGGCTTGGCTCGCCTTGGCTTCGGCTTCGTCGAGGCCGGCACGATCACGCCTCGGGCGCAGCCAGGCAATCCGCCCCCACGCCTGTTCCGCCTCGCTGAAGATCGAGCTGCGATCAACCGGATGGGATTTAATAGCGCCGGCCTTGCCGCTGTCGTGCCTCGGCTGGCACGCAACCGGCCGGGCGGCGTGCCGGTGGGAGCCAATATTGGCATCAATAAAGAAGGTGCCGACCCAGAACGGGACTATCCCGCGTCGCTTGCAGCCGTCGGGCCGTGGGTGGATTATGCAGTCATTAACCTCTCCTCCCCTAATACTCCGGGGCTGCGTGATCTGCAGGGGCCGAGCAGGTTGCGAGGGCTCCTGGCCGCGATTACTGCACAGGTTCCGCATCGCCCGCCGGTGCTGGTCAAAATTTCCCCTGACGTGGCGCCTGCCGATCTGTCGGGAGTTGTGGAAACCTGCATCTCCGCGGGGATAGAAGGGCTGATTGTCTCCAACACTACCCTCTCCCGTCCCCCAGGTTTGCACGGTACTGCGTCTGCGGAAGCCGGGGGACTATCCGGCGCACCGTTGTTCCGGTTGTCCACCGCGGTCCTGGCCCGGGCCCGATTGCTGGCCCGTGGGCGACTGGTACTGATTGGCGTGGGCGGCGTCTTCACCGGCCAGGATGCGCTCACCAAGCTTCAAGCCGGAGCCTCACTCGTGCAAATTTATACCAGCTTCGCCTATGGTGGACCTGCCCTTGTACCTCGGATCAAGCGCGAGCTCACTTTAGCCCTCCACGCGGCCGGGTTCGCTTGCGCCACAGACGCAATCGGTAGTGATTCGGAACGTCTGGCGGCCCTTGCTTGATGGAACACTTCCCTGGCTTCGCGCCTTTGGCGGCTCGCTACGACGGATTTATCCTCGATCTTTGGGGGGTAATCCATGATGGGGTGACTGCTTTTCCGCATGCGGTGGACTGCCTGAGCCGTCTACGTCACGCCGGAAAGCGGACCCTGCTGCTCTCGAACGTGCCGCGTCCCAACGACGCCGTCCAGATCATGATGCGTCGTATGCACATTCCGGACCGTCTCTACGGCGGTATTCTGACCAGCGGCGAAGCTGTGCGGCGAGCACTTGCCGCCCCGCCCGACCTCTGGTGGGCGGAACTGGGTCGGCGCGTGTTCCATCTTGGGCCGGAGCGGGATCGGCCGGTCCTCGAGGGGCTGGCGTATCAGCCAGTCGAGCGACCCGATCAAGCCGATTTCGTGCTCAACACCGGTCCCGATGATCACTCCGACCCTACCGATCTCGCAGCGTTCGAGACAGTCCTCCGGAATTGCGTCCGTCATCGCCTGCCGATGATTTGCGCCAATCCGGATCTGGAGGTCATTCGCGGCGGCGTGCGCATCCTGTGTGCTGGCGCTCTTGCCGCGCGCTACGACGAATTGGGCGGCGATGTGCGATCGTTGGGCAAGCCCGACCCGGCTATCTATTGGTCGGCACTGACCGCACTCGGGCTGGCGCCGGAGAGGGTTTTGGCAGTGGGTGATTCCCTGCGCACCGACATTGCCGGAGCAACCGGCGTCGGTCTTGCCTCGTGCTGGGTACTGGGCGGCCTGCACGGCGCCGACCTTCGCAGCGGCCTTGACGGCGAATTCGATATCGCTCGAGCGGAAACCGCGGTCGCCGTTGCTGGACTCTCGACGCCGGTGGCGAGCGTAGATCGCTTCGCCTGGTAGCTCCAGATCAGCGGCGCTCGGAACTCGGCCTAAGCTGTTGGATCACCGGCGCGTCAACGTCCCGCGCACGGCAGCAGCAACGACACTGCGGTTCCCGCTTCCGGCAAGGCCTCAATCTGGAGCCGTCCGCCTGCTTCCTGTGCGAAAGCAGCAACCTCGGTGAGTCCAAGGCCCACCCTCGTCGCGTCTTTCGTGGTGAAGAATGGCTCTGTAGCACGCGCCGCCACCTCAGGTGGGATGCCAATGCCGCTGTCCACGAGCTGCACCCGAACGAACAGGCCCTCCGCCGTCGTGGATGCGGCCAAATCGAGGACGACATCTCCTCCTCCAGTCATAGCCTCTCGCGCATTGAGACACAACGCAACTAATGCTGCCTTTAGCCGGCCGGGATCGGCTGCGACCGGCGGCAGATCTGGGGCGATAGTCGCCTGCAGCCGTACCCGGCGTCCCACGACAGACGCCAATAATGGTATCAACCCTTTGACCAGTGGTCCGAGGTCGACCGGATGTGTGCCCTCGGATTTTAGGTGGGATAGGGCGTGAAGGCCCGCCGAAAGGTCGGCTGCGCGCTGTACCGCGTCACGGGCCCGAACAACGAGCTGCATCAGATTCGTCGGAGGCACGTCGAGCCCGGTACCAATTCGATGCTCCAGCAGGTCAAGGCTGCCAGAAATAATCGCAAGGCAATTATTGAAGTCGTGCGCGATACTACCAGCAATCTGTCCGGCCATGCGCTGCGACTGCGTCATGCGCAGGAGCGCTTCCAAGTGCTGTTCACGCGTTGGTGCCCGGCAGTCCGATGGCAGCCATCGCGGCGGTATCGAGAGTGGGCGCGTACGAACAAACAGCGGTACTATGCCAGCTTTTCGCCATTCATCTCCTAGTTTGCGCCGCAGCCAGCCGAACGACATTCTCCAATCATGACCACTTCGCTCGGTTCGGATAACCCCCACGTGAGGGAGCACGGGATCACGAAAGCGTGAATTTCGGCTTGCTTCCCGCGCGACGAGGTGGCGGTGACCGGAGGCACTCGTCCGACGGTGGCGAACGTGCCCGCATGCGGTGGAGTTTAACCGGCCCCCGCGGCGTGCGCACGACGGCGGAGAGAATGCCTGCCGTCGGGGCCATGCAGGCGAGCCTGGAACGCTGAACGGGTTTCAAAAAATGGGCACACCCGTTCGCACGCTGGATCTGCTGAATCGCGGCCCTCAATCGGCCCACCGGGCCTGCACGCTGATGTCCCTCCGGACAAGGCTGCGATCGATTGGGCCGAGACGCTCTCGGTGGTCCCTATGCGGACGACGCAGATAAAGTTCCGGCAGGCTGATTAGCGCAGGCCCTGCGCTTGCTCTCGCAGGTGGACGTGCCCAATATTTGAGGCCTTTCAGACCGAAAGATCAAGTAGGGACCCTCTAGGTAGCAACCGCGTCGGTTGGGCTACGTCCCCTTGAGCGCTCGGGCTTGGCTCGACGGGGGTGGCCGAAAGGCCTCCCGGCCGCATCTGGGCCCCCGGGGGCCGCCCGGCGGGCAGGGGACGCAGATCCGAGAATCCGGCCGCAGATGAAAAAGCGGTAAGGGACGCCGAGGAAATCATAACAAAAAGGATAGCATGTAAAGGTTAACAATATCTCAATCCGCCCCTGAAACCCGACTTTTTGGGATTTCAGTCGGACGGATTGTCAGGGCGCGGTGCCAATCGGGCCCTGTCGCCGCGGCGAGAGGTGCCGTCGCTAACGTCCTGTCTCTCGGATGGGTCTATATAATTCCCTACAACCCAAGCGCGTTTGGGGGGCGAGTCATGGCCCTCCGGTCAAGTTGCTTACGGCGACTGGCGAGGTCGGTACCGAGGTGCGCCGCCGTGCCCGCCGCCGAACAAACGAGCACCGCGAGCCCTTCCGCACCGGGATCATTTCTGCAACGCCTGGAAGGCGTCAAAATAAAGGACGTCGCCGTGCGCGCACGGCTGGCAAAACCTTCGCACTTCACGGTTCACGTCACGCCGAGCAACTCATCCTGGCTCAATCTCGTCGAGCGCTTCCTCATCGACCCGACGGGGACAAGATCCAAGCCGGCAGCTTCGCTTTGGTCCTGGAACTGGTGCCCGTTACCTGGGCCTATCTCGCCGACCCGACTGCCAATCCGGCGGTGGTACAAGTGGAAGGCCAAATGAGCCCTAATCCTGCCAAAGATCGAATGCCTTCAGGCTACAACTCCATCGCGTTCAGGCAGTGATGTGAGGATAATTGAGAACTGGGACACTAGCGCGAAAGCGCCGCTATCCCCGGCAGTGTCTTGCCCTCCATCCACTCGAGAAACGCCCCTCCTGCGGTAGAAACATAGCTGATCTGCTCCAGCACCCCGGCGTTCTTCAGCGCCGCGACAGTGTCCCCGCCTCCAGCAACGCTGCGCAGGATACCCGCCGCAGTCGCCGTCGCCACTGCCCGGGCGAGTGCCGTTGTTCCCGCGTCGAACGGCGAGGTTTCGAACGCGCCCAACGGACCGTTCCAGATCAGGGTCCGAATTTCCCGCAGGCGCGCCGTGACTGTCGCGACGGTCGCCGGCCCCACGTCCAGGATCATGCTTTCAGGCGGTACCGCGCCTACCAGCACCGTCTGTGTTGGTACCCCAGGTTTCAGCGCCGACGCTACCATAGCGTCCTCGGGCAGCAGTACGGCGCAGTCCGCAGCCGCCGCCTGCTCCAGAATTCTGCGCGCCGTCGCATGCAGGTCCACTTCCTGAAGTGATCGCCCGACATCGTGGCCTTGGGCAGCAAGAAAGGTGTTGGCCATAGCACCGCCGATCACCAACATCTCTACCCGCCCGACGAGGTTGCCGAGCAGACCGAGCTTGCTGGAAACCTTGGCGCCCCCCACCACAGCCGCCACCGGCCGAATCGGGTGGCCCAGTGCGCTCTCCAGTGCTTCTAGTTCCGCCTGCATCAACCTTCCGGCATAGGCCGGTAGCAAGTACGACACGCCCTCGGGTCCTCGCGTGTGCCCGGTGTGCAGCGGAGAAGGCATCATTCACATACAAATCTGCCAACTCAGCCAGGCGCGCTGCAAAATCGGGATCGTTTTTCTCCTCCTCTGGATGAAAGCGGGTGTTCTCCAGCACCAGCACGTCGCCATCTGCCATGCGGGCCACCGCTTCCGTCGCCACCGGGGCGACACAGTCTCCTGCGAAGCCGACGTCACGTCCCAGCGCTTGCCCCAGCGCCCGTGCAACCGGCGCGAGCGACATCTCCGCCACCGACCTGCCCTTGGGGCGACCGAAATGGCTGCACACGATGACCTTGGCTCCCTTACCAGCCAGTTCGCGGATGGTCGGCGTCAATCGAGCAATTCGCGTCAGATCAGAGATATGACCATCGTGCAGCGGAACATTCAGATCGGCACGCAGCAGTACGCGCTTACCAGCGACCACCACGCCGTCAAGCGTTCGAAACGCCACCTCCGCCTCGCCCGCTTATAGGGTACCGAACAGCGCTGCGGTGTCGGCCATCCGGTTAGAGAATCCCCACTCATTATCGTACCAGCCCAGAACCCGCACCATCGCGCCATCCACCACCGCGGTCTGCGTCGCGTCAAAAGTACAAGATGCCGGGCAGTGGTTGAAATCGATGCTGACCAGTTTTTCAGTGTTGTAGTCCAAGATCCCACGCAAATCGCCGGCTGCCGCGCGTTGCATCGCCGCGTTCACAGAAGCCACGTCGGTCGGTTTCGCCAGATTCACATCCAGCGAAACAAGCGACACGTTCGGCATCGGAACGCGAATTGCGGTGCCGTCAAGTTTTCCCTTCAATTCCGGCAGGACGAGCCCGACAGCACGCGCCGCGCCTGTTGTAGTAGGGATAGCCGAGACAGCCGCGGCGCGCGCGCGGTGCAGGTCCTTGTGTAGGGTATCCTGGATACGTTGGTCCCCAGTATACGCGTGTATCGTCACCATATAGCCGCGCAGAATACCGAAGCTTTCGTGCAGGACCTTGGCCATCGGCGCCAAGCAGTTGGTGGTACAAGACGCGTTGGAAACCACCGTCATCTCGCGCGTCAGGGTCTTATGGTTCACCCCGTAGACGATCGTCGCGTCCACCCCGTCGGCCGGGGCGGAGATCAGCACTTTGCGGGCGCCGGCCTTGAGTAGCGCCGCGGCGGAGTCCTTGCTCGTGAAATGCCCGGTGCATTCCAGTGCCACATCAACGCCATTATAGGGTACCTTGGTCGGATCCCGCTCGGCGGAGACCTTGATCGGGCCCCAAACGCGCCCGTTGTGGCGGATCGTGATCGAATTGCCCGATACTTCGAGCTGACCGGGAAAGCGGCCGTGTACGCTGTCGTAATGGAATAGATGCGCATTGGCCTCGGCGCTGCCGAGATCGTTGATCGCAACGGGCACGATATCGTCGCGCCCACTCTCGACCAGTGCACGCAGCACGAGGCGGCCGATCCGCCCGAACCCGTTGATGGCGACCTTGACGGACATTGTTCCAATTCCCCTTATATCTGACTTCGGACTATTGCAGACACTTCCTTACGGCGGCGACTGCTGCTTCAGGCGTGATTCCGAACTCCTTGTATAGGTCCTCGAAGGGCCCAGAGGCCCCGAAATCGGTCATGCCGATGAAAACGCCATCCGATCCGAGCCAGCGTTCCCACCCTTGCGCTCCGGCTGCCTCAATCCCGATCCGTGGAGCATCGCCCAGCACCACGTCACGGTAAACAGGCTCCTGAGCGGCAAATAATTCCCAGCAGGGTAGAGAGACGACGGCAACGCCGATCCCCTCGGCGGCTAGCAGCGCGCGCGCATTCATGGCGATCGCTACTTCCGTGCCGGTGGCTAGGAGGGTAGCGCGCCGAGGCCCATCCGCCTCGGCCAGCACGTAACCGCCCCAGGCGCACCGGTTCTCCCCAGCATCCGTCCGCACCGCCGGCACGGTCTGACGGCTCAGCACGATCAAGCTCGGGCCGTCAGCGCGACGTAGGGCCAGTTCCCAGCACTCGGCGGTTTCGAGCGCGTCCGCCGGGCGGAACACGTGCACGTGCGGCATCGCCCGCACGGATGCCAGATGCTCCACCGGTTGGTGGGTGGGACCGTCCTCGCCCAGGCCGATGGAGTTGTGCGTCATCACATAGATGACTCGCTGGCGCATCAGAGCGGATAGGCGCAGGGCCGGGCGCAGGTAGTCAGTGAATACGAAGAATGTGCCGACGTACGGGATCAGTCCGCCGTGCAGCGCCAAGCCGTTGGCGCAGGCGGCCATGCCGTGCTCACGGATCCCGAAATGCAGATAGCGTCCGCCGAAATTTCCGGGGGTCACCGTACCCATGGACTTCACAAAAGTGAGATTGGAGCCGGTCAGGTCGGCTGAACCGCCGACCAGGTCTGGCGTCGCCGGAATCAGCGCCTCCAGGGCCCGCTGCCCGGCAGCGCGGGTCGCCAGCTTCGGTTTCGCCTCCGCGATTTCGGTCTTCAGCGTCGATACCGCTTCGTGCCAACCCTCGGGTAACCTGCCGGCCAGCGCACGCTCGAACTCCATGCGCTGCGCATGGCGCGCAAGGCGTTTCAGCCAGCCACGCCGTGTACCGGCGCCGCGGTTGCCCGCCGCCTGCCACATCTCGGCAAGATCGTCCGGCACGGTGAACGGTAGTTCGTGCCAGCCAAGGAGCTCTTTCGCTCCCTCAGCTTCCCGGGCACCAAGCGGCGCCCCGTGTGCCGCCGCGGTACCGGCCTTGGTAGGGGCGCCGAAGCCGATGATGGTACGACAGGCGATCAGAGTCGGCTTTTTCGACCGCACCGCAAAAGACAATGCCGCGGCGATCTGCGTCGGATCATGGCCATCCACTGCCTTGGTGGCCCAGCCTACCGCGGCAAACCGTTTGAGGGTGTCCTCGGACCGCGCGAGTGCCGTGTCCCCGTCGATCGAGATATGGTTGTCATCATAAAGCAGGGTCAACTTGTCGAGGCGTAGGTGGCCGGCGAGTCCGATCGCCTCATGGCTGATCCCTTCCATCAGGTCGCCATCGGAGCAGATCACCCAGGTGCGATGATCGACCAGCGAGCGGCCGAACCGCGCCGCCATCATGCGTTCGGCCAGCGCCATCCCGACCGCAGTGGCCACGCCCTGACCCAGCGGGCCGGTCGTGGTTTCAATGCCGGGATGGGCGCCATGCTCTGGATGGCCGGCGGCAGGGGAGTGCAACTGGCGGAAGCGCTTCAGGTCTTCGATACCCATGCCGGCAAAGCCGGTCAGATGGAGCAACCCATAGAGCAGCATCGACCCGTGCCCAGAGGACAGCACGAAGCGATCACGGTCCGGCCAGCGTGGATCGGCTGCATCGAACTTCAGGAACCGGGTCCAAAGCACGGTGGCAACGTCTGCCATGCCCATCGGCAGGCCTGGATGGCCGGACTTGGCTGTCTCTACGGCATCGATCGCAAGCACGCGGATAGCGTCCGCCATCCGCCGGGCCATCGTGAGCGGGCGAGCGAGGATCACTGCCTGGCGGGCAAGTGCGGGGTTCGTGGCGGCGAGTGGTTCGGCGACGCTGGCCATGGACGCTCCTACAATAAGGAGGCCTATAAGCGGGCGGTGCGGGGGCGGGCAACCCCCGGCACCCGGTCCGATGCCCCGTGGCAGTCGGGGACGGGACCCACCTTCGGATCGCCGCGGTGGAGGCAGTATTGCCCAAGGCTGGACCGCTTGCGGGACTTCGTCCGGCGCCAATATGCCCCGTCCGGGTATGGACTGAAGGGGATCCCGGCGATGCGGCAAGCAACGAAGCAGGGGGCGGCAGCGGCCAGGGCCGGAGCGCAGCAGGTCGTACTGCCGCCGGCGAACGGGCGCGCCAGCCTCGACGATCCCGTGACCGGCATTCCGGCGCCCGACAACCCAGCGCGCGATCCGGCAGATCGGCCGGACGATCGGGGCACCAATGCCGCTGATCGGGATGAGAAAGCGACCGAATACCCCGCGCTCCGGGTGCTGTCCCGCCGTCGGTTGCTGGCCACCGGAGCGGCCTCGGCTTCGTTTGCCGCGCTGCTGCCGGGCCGCGCCAGCGCCGGCGCCACGCGGCTCACTATCGAACGCCGCAGCCTGGATGTGAACGGCAGGCCTGCCACGGTATTCGGCATCCGCCAGGACAACGGGGCGTTCGGCATCGCCCTCGATCCCGGACAGCGCTTCGCCGTCGATCTGCGTAACCGCGCCGGCGTACCGACCATCATCCACTGGCACGGCCAGATTCCGCCGGTCCGCCAGGACGGTGTCACCCAAACCGGGCTGGAGACGCTGATCCCGGCCGGAGCCGATCGGGCCTACGACTATGTGCCTCGCCCGGGGACCTACTGGATGCACTCGCATCACGGCCTGCAAGAGCAGCAGTTGATGGCGGCGCCGCTCGTTGTACGCACGCGCGCGGACCTGCGCGCCGACGCACAGGAAGTGACGGTGCTGCTGCAGGATTTTACTTTCAGGGATCCGCAGGAAATCCTCGCCGGGCTCCGGCACGCCGGCATGGTGATACGCGCCCCCGCGGCCCCGGGGGGAAGCCGGCCCGGCATATCGGGGATGGCAACGACCCTGGGTGGCGGCCGGGCGATGCCCGATGCGGCGAAGTTCGGGGCGACGATGTCTGGCAGCGGGATGCGCATGCGGTCGGACGGATCTGCCGCCGGCGGCATGGACCTCAACGATGTCGCCTACGACGCCTTCCTCGCCAATGACCGGACCCTGACCGACCCTGAGGTGGTGCGCACGGAACGGGGCGGCCAGGTGCGGCTGCGTCTGATCAACGGTGCTGCCGCCACTGCGTTCTGGATCGATTTCGGCGCGCTTGACGGCACGGTCGTCGCGGTTGACGGCGATCCGGTGCATCCGGTGGCGGTCCGTCGCGTCCCGATAGCCGAGGCCCAGCGGGTCGACGTGCTCGTGCGCATCCCCGCCGGCGGCGGGGCATTCCCGGTATTCGCGCAGCGCGAGGGCGATCGGCCGCGTACCGGCATCGTCCTGGCGACCCCGGGCGCCGCGGTCCGCAAGCTGCCGCCCGATGCGCAGGCCGCGGCGGGGGCGGTCGACCTGTCGCTGGAACGCCGCCTCCGGGCGCGCTTTCCGCTGGCCCCGCGCCGCCCCGACCTCGTGTATCGCGTGGCGCTGACCGGGCAGATGATGCCGTTCGTCTGGGGTATCGACGGGCGCACCTGGTCCGATCGGCTGCCGCTGGAAGTTGCGCAGGGCAAGCGCGTGGCATTCGACCTCGTCAACCGCACGGCGATGGCGCATCCGATGCATCTGCATGGACATCATTTCCAGGTGCAGGCGCTGAACGGTGTCCGCTTCAGCGGCGCCATGCGCGACACCGTGCTGGTGCCGATCGGCGGCACGGTGCGCATTGCCTTCGATGCGGACAGCCCGGGCCGCTGGTTGTTTCATTGCCACAACCTCTACCACATGGCGAGCGGCATGATGACCGAAGTCGCCTACGCCGGCTTCAAAGGCGGATACTGAAAGCACGTCGGAGCGTCGCGGGAGACAAACGACGCGCACCCGTCCGCGGCCGACGCGATCCGCCCGGCTCCCCGGCGTCCCGCCTGCGACAGCGGCCCGCGCGGCATCGGGCGGGCGAGGAGGCTTGCCGGGTCGGATCGTCGCGGCTTGGGGCACCACCCAGCGCCCCGCAATGGTCGGCGTGATCTGGATGGCCGTGCTGCTCGGCCTTCTCGTCTGGCTGGCGGGTCGGCACGACGGCCTTGTGCTGGTGCCGCCCTTCGTCGCGACCATGACGATCCTCCTCTGCCTGCCCGAGGTCGCGATTGCGCAGCCGTTTGCCGTCGTGGCCGGATCGACCCTGGGTGCTGCGATCGGCACGCTCGTCGTCTGGGCGCTCGGCTTCGGTGCGGGGCCGGCGATGGTGGCGGCGCTTACCGCGCTGATGGTGCTGCCGAGAGCGCGAGCCTATCATCCGCCCGGGGTGGCGCTGGCGCTGTATCCCGCGCTGCTGCATCCCGGGCCGTGGTTCGCCGCTGCGGTGGTGCTACCGTTCGTGCTCGCCGCCGTCGTCTCGGCTGCGGCTCTGAGCCGGCTGTTGCGTGGCTGGCCACGCTACCCCGTGCCGCTCTGAGCGGCGCGGCGCCGGCGGTTCGTACCCGCGCTGCCGATCCTCTCACGCTCTTCCCTTGGCCCGGCGCTTGCAAGCCTCCACTCCGGCGCCCACGTTTCCCGCCCGTGCCGAGGCCTGCCGTGATCCTCTCCGACTATGCCGCCCCCGGATACTACTGCGAGATGACGGACACTGCCGCCGCCGCCCCGGTGCGCGAGCGCCTCGCCGCCCTGTCCATCGAGGCGTTGCACCGCCGCGCCGCTGCCGCCGAGGCCGAACTCTACAACCTCGGCATCACCTTCACCGTCTATTCCGACAAGGACGCGATCGACCGCATCCTGCCGTTCGACGTCATCCCCCGCGTGCTGTCTGCCACGGAATGGCGGCAGATCGAAACCGGGGTGATCCAGCGGGTCGCGGCGCTCAACCTGCTGCTCGCGGACCTCTACCACGGCCAGCGCATCCTGAAGGACGGCGTGCTGCCTGCCGACCTCATCCTCGGTCACGCCCAGTTCCGCCCGGAGATGCAGGGCATCGACCTGCCGCACGGCACCTATGTGCATATCTGCGGCACCGACATCATCCGCGACACTGACGGCAGCTTCCTGGTGCTGGAAGACAACGCGCGCACCCCCTCCGGTGTCAGCTACGTGATCGAGAACCGCCACATGATGCTGCGCGCCTTCCCCGATCTCGTGGACGGCGTCGCGTTGCGGCCGATCGATACCTACGGGCTGCAACTGCTCGCCGCGCTGCGCGAGACGGCGCCCCGGACCGAAGGCGATCCCGCGGTCGTCCTCCTGTCCCCCGGCAGCTACAACTCAGCTTTCTTCGAACATGTGTTCCTGGCACGCGAGATGGGCGTGCCGCTGGTCGAGGGCCGCGACCTCGTGGTGGAGGACGAGCGGGTCTACATGCGCACCACCGGCGGCCTCGCCCCGGTCGATGCGATCTACCGCCGGATCAATGACGACTTCCTCGATCCGGAGGTGTTCCGTCCGGACAGCGCGCTCGGCGTGCCCGGGCTGATGCGCGCCTACCGCGCCGGCAACGTCAGCCTGGCGAACGCCGTCGGCACCGGCGTTGCCGACGACAAGGCCGTATATGCCTACATGCCGCGCATCATTCGCTATTATCTTGGGCAGGATCCGATCCTGCCGAACGTGGAAACCCATCTCTGCCGCGAACCCGAGGGGCTCGCCTATACGCTCGACCATATCGACCAGCTCGTGGTCAAGCCGGTGGGGGAGGCGGGTGGCTACGGCATCACCATCGGCCCCCGGGCCTCTCGCGCGGAGCTTGGCGCCTGCCGCGACCGGCTGCTCGCCGATCCAGCCAACTACATCAGCCAGCCCTGCATCTCGCTCTCGGTCTCACCCACCCTGGTCGGCGGCCAAGTGGCGCCGCGGCACGTCGATCTGCGCCCGTTTGCCATCACCGGCGCGAAGACCTGGGTACTGCCAGGCGGGCTCACCCGGGTCGCGCTCCGCGAGGGGTCGCTGATCGTCAATTCGTCGCAGGGCGGCGGCTCGAAGGATACCTGGGTCCTTGAGTGACACCTTGCTCGCCCGTTCGGCGGATGCACTTTTCTGGCTCGCCCGCTATGTCGAGCGGGCGGAGAACCTGGCCCGTATCCTCGAGGTGAACGACACCTTCTCCCGCGATCGCGCCGGCGGGCAGAACTGGCTGTCGATCGTGCAGTTGCATGCGGAGGAGGAGGCGTTCTTCGCCCGCCACAGCATCGCCACCGCAGCGAGCGTGCTCGGCTTCTACGTGATCGACCCCATCAACCCCAGCTCGATTGCCAGTGCGGTGCGCGCGGCACGGGAGAACGCGCGCACCTTGCGCCCGCTGATCTCGACCGAGATGTGGGTGCAGTTGAACATGTTCCACAGCCGGATGGCGGCACTCGGCCCCGCCGACCTCGCGCCCGGCCGGCTCAGCCCGCTATTCGCCTGGATCAAGGAGGCCTGCCAGCTCCATACCGGCATCACCGAGGGCACGTTCTACCGCGACCAGGGGTGGTATTTCTACCAGCTCGGCCGCTACCTGGAACGCGCCGACCAGACGACGCGGCTGCTCGATATCAAGTACCACGTGCTACTGCCCGATCCACGCGACCACGGCTCGCCGGTCGATGTCAGCCAGTGGAACGCGCTGCTGCGATCGGCGGCGGGCTACCATGCGTACCGGCGGTTGCACGCGACCGGGATCACGCCGCGTCAGGTCGCGGGGTTCCTGCTGCTCAACCGGCGCTTCCCGCGCTCGGTCTACCTATGCGTGCGGGAGGCGGAGCTGCTGCTCGCCGAGCTCAAGGCCCGCTACGGGCTACGGCGGGGCAACGAAGCGGCGGAACAGCTTGACGGGCTGCGCGCGCTGCTGAGCGGGGTGGGGATCGGGGAAATCCTGGTCCAGGGGCTGCACGAGTTCCTTGACCTCGTGCAACAACGGCTCAACTTGTTGGGGGAGGCGCTCGGCACCGGGTTCTTCGGCTATCCTGGGGGCCCGCCTCCCGAGTTCCCCATATCGCCCCTCGGGCCGTCCTCCGGGCCGCCCGCCCCGGCCCAATAGGCTGCGCATGCCCCTGCTGTCGATCCACCACGTCACCACCTACCGATACCGCCAGCCGGTGGCCTTCGGCGAGCACCGGATCATGTTCCGCCCGCACGACGGCCACGACCAGCGGCTGGTCTCGGCCGAGATCGCGATCGATCCGGCACCTGCCAGTCTGCGCTGGGTGCACGACGTGTTCGGCAACTGCGTGGCGCTGGCCCGCTTCGACCGTCGCGCCGACCTGCTACGCTTCGTCTGCAGCAGCGCGATCGACCACCTGCCCGTGCATCCGCTTGCCTTCGCGCTCGATGAGCATGCCGCGACCTACCCGTTCAGCTACGACGCCGAGGACATGCCGGACCTGCTGCGCTCGATCGAGCGGCAGTGGCCCGATCCCGAGCGGATCGTCGATACCTGGGTGCGCCAGTTCCTCCGCCACGGCCGCTCCACCCCGACCGAGGCGCTGCTGGCCGACATCACCCGTGCGATCCATCAGGGGTTCAGCTATGTCGCGCGCGAGGCCGCCGGCATCCAGGACCCGCTGGTCACCCTGGCCAGTCGCAGCGGCACCTGCCGCGATTTCGCGCTGCTGATGATGGAGGCGGTGCGTGCACTCGGCCTCGCCGCGCGGTTCGTCTCCGGGTACCTGTACAGCCCGGGTCCGGGCGCGGGGTGCCGGGTGGGTGGCGGGGCCACGCACGCCTGGGTGCAGGTGTTCCTGCCTGGCGCGGGATGGGTGGAGTTCGACCCCACCAACGGGATCTCGGGATCCAACCGCGATCTGATCCGCGTCGCGGTGGCGCGCGATCCCCGCCAAGCGGTGCCGCTGTCGGGAAGCTGGACCGGGTTTCCCTCCGATAGCCTGGGGATGACGGTAGAAGTGAACGTCACCGCGGTCGGCGATGAACCAGACGCCGCCGAAGGGGCGGCCCGGCAGAGCGTCGTCGCAGGATAGCGCGCCCGGCGGAGGCACCGCGGCCAGCGGCGCGAGTTTGGTTAGGGCGCGTTCAGGAGCAAGGCCAGAGGACGCCGCCGCGCCCCCCTCGTCTTGTCATCCTTGGGCCGCCGCTGGACAGCCCCCGGCCCTGCTGGCAGCGTCCCCGCATCGTCGCTCGGGATCCGCGCTCCATGCAATTCGATCTCACCCCAGCCCAGCAGGACCTTCGCGCCCTCGCCCGCCGTATCGCCGAGACTGCGATCGCCCCGCATGCCGTCGCGACCGACCGCGACGAAGCCTATCCCTGGGCCAATGTCGCTGCCCTGCACGACGCCGGCCTGCTCGGCCTCACCCTCCCCGCTGAGCTCGGCGGGGGTGGCGGCAGTCTGCTCGACGCCGTTCTGGTGGTCGAGGAGATGGCCCGGGTCTGCGGCGTCACCGGCCGCATCGTGGTGGAGGCGAACATGGGCGCGGTCTCCGCCATCCTGCGCTACGGCACGGAGGCGCAGCGCCGCTTGGCCGCCCGCCTGGTGCTGGACGGCGACAAGCCCGCGATCTGCATCACCGAGCCGGACGCCGGCTCGGCCGCCACCGAGATGACCACCACCGCCCGGCGCTGCGCGGACGGCTGGCGCATCACTGGGCGCAAGCACTGGATCACCGGCGCCGGCGTCTCCCGCCTGCACCTGATTTTCGCGCGCGTGCACGACGCCGACGGGACGGACCGCGGTATCGGCGGCTTCCTCGCCGTGCGCGACCCGGCCACCGGCGCCCCGACGGGCCTTCGGGTCGGCAAGCGCGAACCCACCATGGGCCTGCGCGGCATCCCCGAGGCCGAGCTGATCTTCGAGGATTTGCACATCTCCGACGACATGGTCCTGCGCCACCCGCCGGACGGGGCTCTGGTCAGCTTCGGCGCGCTGATGGACGCCTACAACACCCAGCGGGTCGGCGCGGCGACGGTGGCCCTCGGCTTGGCGCAGGGCGCGTTCGACGCCGCGCTCGACTTCGCCCGCGCCCGCCACCAGTTCGGTCGCCCGATCGGCGAGTTCCAGGGCCTGCAATGGATGCTGGCCGACATGGCGACCCAACTCAATGCCGCGCGCCTGTCGATCTGGCGGGCCGCGGCTTCCGCCGATCCGTTCCCCGACCCGCTCTTGGCGGCCGAGGTGAAGCTGTTCGCCTCTGAAATGGCGATCAAGGTCACCAACGACGCGCTGCAGATCTTCGGCGCCCGCGGCTATTCGCGCGACTGGCCGCTGGAACGCATGGTGCGGGATGCGCGCATGTTCACCATCGGCGGCGGCACCGCGCAGGTGCTGCGCACCATGATCGCCGGGCGGCTGCTGGGCTGGAAGCTGCCGCAGACTCGGGACGGTTTCGCGGGGCGGTGACCTCGGGCGGGCTTTCCTCTCTGGCCTGGATTCTTTACCACCCCCGGCCATGCTCAAACCCAGCCCCGGCGCGGCCGCCGCGCCATGACCTGGTTCGCCCTGCTGCGCCACTTGACCTTCGCCGCCGGGCTGGCAGCGTTGTCGGCGGTGGTCGTCCGCCTGATGATCGCTGCACGGGTGATGGACACGCCGGATGCGCGCAAGGCGCACGACCGCCCGATCCCAAAAGGGGGAGGGGTCGGGATCGTCGTCGCGTTCCTGGTGGGCGTGGCGGTGTTGTATGTCTTCGCCCGCTTTTCGCGGATCGCCGAACCCTATTTCCTGGGCGTGATCGGCGCAGCGCTGTTGATCGCCGGGGTCGCGCTGCTGGACGACGTGTGGGACTGGCCGTTCACGGTGAAGCTAGGGGCGCAACTGCTCGCCGCGCTGGTGGCGGTGGGCAGTGGGATCTACGTGCGCGACTACCGGGTGCCCTACCTCGGCGGGTTCTATGTCGGCTGGGTCGGGGCGCCGGCGACCCTGGTCTGGATCCTGTTCGCCACCAACGCGATGAATTTCATTGACGGGCTGAACGGCCTTGCCGCCGGGGTGGCGTTGATCGCGGCGGCGTTCCTGGCCGGAATCGCGGCGTCGCAGGGAAGCTGGTTCGCCTATTTCGCCGCGCTGTTGCTGGCGGCGGGGCTGATCGGGTTCCTACCGTTCAACTTTCCCCGCGCGCGCATCTTCATGGGCGACGTCGGCAGTCAGTTCTGCGGCTTCATGCTGGCGATGCTGGGCGTGGTGGCCGGACGGTTCGACGGGGTGGAATTGTCGTTGCTGCTGGTGCCCATGCTGCTCTCGGGCGTGCTGTGTGACGTGGCCTTCACTCTGGTCCGCCGTGCGCTGGCCGGCGAGCGGCTGACCGTGCCGCATCGCGGCCACCTTTATCAGGTGGCGCAGCGATCCGGCGTGCCGGCGCCGGCGGTGGCGCTGGTGCACTGGGGGTTCGCGGCGTGGGGCGGCGTGTGCTGCCTGGCGTTCATCGCCGTGCCCCCGGCCTGGAAGCCCTACGTGCCGCTGCTGACCTTGCCGCCGCAGGTGGTGTGGTGGTGGTTCGTGCGCACCCGGGCGCGGGCGGCTGCGATTGGGCGGTGGTAGGGACCGCCGATGCCGACGAAGTGCGGAGACCACGCGGGGTCATAGCGCTATCGGCGACGTCGTCGCAGCGAATCGAAGTCCTCGGGATGCCTACCCCACGCCATCGTCCATCGATGTCGTCACCAGCAACGCCCAGCCCGACGCCAGCAGCGCTACGACCACCGCCATCCCTGCGCGCTGGCTGGCAAACGCCGCCGTCACCGCGCCCAGTACGGCCGGGCCGACGAACCCGGTGACCCGTCCCGACAGCGCATACAGCCCGAAATGGGCGTTGCGCGTGTCCTCTGGCGCCAGCCGCGCCATCAGGCTGCGGCTCGCCGACTGCGCCGGTCCCACGAACAGCCCGAGCCCCAGCGCCAGCACCCAGAACACCGAAGCCGAGCGCGCCAGCAGAACGAGTGCGCCGATCCCCGCCAGCGCCCCGACCGCCACCAGCACGGTCGTGCGATCGCCAATCCGGTCCTGCATCAGAGCGAACCCCGCGGCGCCGATGCCGGCCGTGACATTGAGCGCGATGCCCAGCAGCAGCACCTGGCGCGCACCCATCCCAAAGGTTCCGGCGGCGAAGATGCCACCGAAGGCGAACAGGGTATTCAGCCCGTCCGTGTACAGCATGCGCGCCACCAGAAACCGCCGCAGGACCCGGTCCGCCGCCGCCGCGCGCAGGCTGGCCCCGAGCGTGCGCAGCCCCTGGCGCAGCGCCGTCCGCCACGGAGCGTGCCGCACCGGGGCCGGGGCGAGAGCCAGCAGCGGCAGCGCGAAGATCGCGATCCAGGCGGAAGCGAAGAGTGCCGTGGCACGTACCGGTTCCGCCTGTGCGCCGCTCAGCCCGAACAACGGCGGTCGCGGATCGATCAGCAGCACCAGGCAAAGGCCGAGGCACACGATCCCGCCCGCATAGCCCATCCCCCAGCCAAGGCCGGAGACCCGGCCGAGCCGCGCCGGCCCCGCGATATCGGGCAGCATCGCGTTATAGAACACGAAGGCGATTTCGAAGGCCACGGTGGCGCCGGCGACCAGCGCCAGTGCCAGCGGCGCGTCGGTTGCGCGCGGGCGCACGAACCAGAGCGCCGCGGTGCACGCGACTAGCAGGGCGGTGCAGACGCCGAGCAGCACGCGGCCGGACCCGCCTCGGTCGGCCACCGCGCCCAGCGGTGCCGCGGCAAGCGCGATGGTCAGGCCGGCGGCGGTCTGCGCCGTGGCCCAGGCGGCGGTGCCGGAGACCGGATCGGGAGCCACCGCGCGGACGAAATAGGTGGCGAAAACGAAGGTGACGATAATGGTGTTGAAGGCGCTACCCGCCCAATCGAACAGGCACCACGAGAGGATAGCGGCGCGTCCGGCGCGATGCGGGGGCGGGGTCATGTGCGCAACCGGCGATGCGTCGCCGACCCGCATCGGAAGGCAGCCGTCCTCGCGCCGTTACGGCACCTGCATGGCAGCGCGCGACAGGTCAGCCGTCCGGCTCTCACCGGAGGCGGCGGCGACCGGGGCGACGGCTCAGCGGGCAGAGCTTCGTTTCGAACCGGCTTCGGATTTGCGCCCGCCGCTCGCGGCTGAGGCCATGATGGAGCGGAGGTCACGGATGTAGGCGTTGCCCCGGGGCGTACGCTGTACCAGCACGCTGCGCCGATCGGCGGGGTCCGGTTTGCGGCGCGCAAGATCGAATTCCGCCAGCCGGTCGAGCGCGCGCGTGATCGCCGGCTTCGACACGTTCAGTTCCGCGGCGAGCCCGCGCACCGTGTGACCGCCCTCCTGCAGATAGCAGGTCAGCAGCACGCCGAGCTGGCGGGCCGAAAGGTCGCTTCCCTCCCGGCGCACGAGTGCGACAATTGTATCACGGAAGAGGTTCAGCATCTGGTCGGGAGCGGTAGCAGGAGATGTTGCCATGGTGGTTCCTTTCATGCGTGCCGCATCGCGGGCGGAGAGCGACTCGGCGAATCGCCCGCGTTCCGTTGCGCAAACCCTAGGTCGAAATGGGCGCCAACGGTGCGGTCCGCGCTGTTGAACTCGCGGAGATGTTACCACGTTGTTTCGGTGCGCGCCAGCGCCGGTCTCGGCCCCGCACGGGCATGCACCGGCACGCGACCGGGCGTTCGCATCCGATGTGGGGTTCCGGCAAGTGATTGACATTTCGTATATTTTCTTTTCGTACCCGACATGTCCACGCCGCGACGCGCCTGAACATTTCGACCGCCTCTCAGGATACGGGACCGAACAAAGCCAAAATCGTGGCGGTGGGCGGACGGGCCGGGCACCGCAATCAGCCTCACCTCGCGCCAAACCGCCCGGCAATGGCGGTGAAAGCCGCACGAAGCGTTTGCGCCTCACCGCCTTCCGGTCGGCCGGGGCGCGGCTGGTCGTTCCACGCATAAAGGTCGATATGGGCCCACGGCACACTTGCCGCAACGAAGCGGCGAAGAAATAAGGCCGCGGTCACCGCCCCGGCAAACGGCTTCGATGAAACATTGTTCATATCCGCCACTGGGCTGTCCAACCACGAATCGTAGCCATCCCACAGCGGCAGCCGCCACAACGGGTCGCTGCGCGCGATTCCTGCGGCGAGCAGCGCGGCTGCCCAGCTCTCGTCGTTGCAGAACAGCGCCGGCAGGTCCGGACCCAGCGCGACCCTGGCTGCACCGGTCAGGGTCGCGCAGTCGAGCAGCAGCGCCGGCACCTCGGCCGCAGCTTCGGCCAGTAGGTCGCACAGTACCAGCCGCCCCTCGGCGTCGGTGTTGCCGACTTCCACCGACAGCCCGGCCTTGGTCGCGAGCACGTCGGACGGGCGCATGGCCGTGCCGGAGACGGAATTCTCCACGCAGCCGACCCGTACCGTCAGCCGTATCGGCAGATCCGCTACCATGATGCGCTGCGCCAGCCCGAGTACCGTCGCCGCCCCGCCCATGTCTTTCTTCATCCGCAGCATGCCCGCCGAGGGCTTGAGATCGTATCCCCCGGTATCGAAACAGACCCCCTTGCCGCAGAGTGCCACCAACGGCGCGCTCCCCGCGGCTCCGCTGCCGGACCAGCGCAGGGTGACGACGCGCGGAGGGCGGGAGGAGCCGCGGCCGACGGCGGCGACCGCGGGATAGTCGCGTTCCAGCGCCGCATCCGCCGCGATCACGACCGCCGCCCCGTGCCGACGTCCCAGCTTGGCCGCCGCCTCCGCCAGCTCCGCAGGGCCGAGAAGATTCGCCGGCAGATTGATCAGGTCGCGCACCATCCACACCGCCTCGGCATCGGCGCGTGCGTCCGCCGCTGCCTCGGCCGGCAGCACCAGCCGCGCCGGCGTCCGCTTACCCGGGCGGAACGTGGTGAACCGATAGGCGCCCAGGCAGAACCCAAGCACCGCGTCCACCAGGTCATAGTCGCCCGGCTGCAGCCGCCACGACGTGCCTTCCGGCAGTCGCAGCGCGGCGCCGCCGAAGGCATGCGGGGAGCGGTCGCCGCCCAGTCCCAGCACCGCGCCGGCAAGACCGGCCTCGCTTGCCAGCAGCACGGGATCGCTGGCAGCACCGGTGAAGCCGGACTGGCGCAGGAACGACGCCTGCCCCTCAGGCAGCGCGGCGAGGAACTGCGCCAGTCCTTGCGGGCGCACGGCGTGCAGCGGCAGGGCATCGGCGCTGGGCTCGGCCAGGCAGTCCAGCGAATGATCGAGCATCGGGGGGCGCTCCGGAAGTGCGATGACCGCGCCAGAATGCCCCGCCGCCTACCCGGACGCCACCGGCGCCCGCGTCAGCCGTGCAGCCGCGCCAGCGCTTCGGTATTGGCACGCAGCACCAGCAGCCGGCGGACCTTGTGCGACGGGGTCAGCAATCCGTTTTCGATTGTAAACGCTCCCACCACCGCGTGGTGGCGGATGCGCTCGGTGACCGACAGCCGCAGATTCACCCGCGCCACCGCGAGCGCGACGCCGATCTCGTCCTGTCCCTCCGCTGGCACCACCAATGCCGACAGCCCGGCCCGTCCGTCGCCGGCCACCACGGCCTGGGCGATCTCCGGCTCGGCCACCAGCATCCCCTCGATCTTCGCCGGCGAGACGTTCTCGCCTCCCGACAGCACGATCATGTCCTTCTTGCGATCGGTGATGCGCAGGTAGCCGTCGCCGTCCAGCGCGCCGATGTCGCCGGTATGCAGCCAGCCGTCCCGGATCGTCGCCGCGGTGTCGTCCGGGCGGCGCCAATAGCCGTCCATTACCAGATCGCCGCGCACCAGGATTTCGTGGTCCTCGGCCAGCCGCAGCTCCACCCCGCACAGCGGCCGGCCGACAGTGTCGATGCGGATGGCGTCCGGCGGATTGGCGCTGATGACCGGTCCGGCCTCGGTCTGGCCATATCCCTGCATCACCGGCAGGCCGAGGGCGAGGAAGAATCGTCCCACCTCCGGCTCCAGCCGTGCGCCGCCGGACATGATGCCCTTCACCCGCCCGCCGAACCGCGCCCGCACCTTGGCCCGCACCAGCCGGTCGAGCAGCGGGTCGGCCACGCGTTCGGCCAGGCTGAGCGGCAGCCGGTCGAGCCGCTTGGTGCCGAGGGCCAGCGCGCGGGCGAACAGCGCCTGCCGCCAGGCAGGCTGGCGCGCCATCTGGCCGAGCACCCGTCCGCGCACCGCTTCCAGCACCCGCGGCACCGCGGTCAAAATGGTGGGGCGGACGGTGCGCAGGTCGCTCGCCAGATGCTCGATCCCGCGCGCATAAGCGATTTCGATACCGAGGCTCGGGAGGAAGAACAGCCCCACCGTGTGCTCGTAGCTGTGCGCGGTGGGGAGGAACGACAGGTACACCTCGTTTTCCCCCAGTCGCAGCGGCCGCAACAGCTCGATGGCGCCGCGGCAGTTAGACAGGATGGAACGGTGCGGCAGCATCACCCCGCGCGGCGCGCCGCCGGTGCCGGACGTATAGATGAGGCAGGCGAGCGTGCCGGTCGGAATGGCGGCGGCGGCGCGGGCCACGTCGTCTGGGGCGGCGGTGTCGGCGGCAAGCACGCGCCATGGCAGCAGGCGCGGCCGGCCGGCCGCGGCCTCCGGCGCGCCGTCCATCACCACCAGCAAATCGAGTCCGCCGGCGCGCGTCCCCGCCTCCCGCACCCGCCCGGCCAGCGCCTGGGAGCCGACGATCGCCACCCTGGCGCCGGAATCGCGCAGCAGATGGGCGTGGTCCTCGATCGTGTTGCTGACATAGGCCGGCACCGGAACGGCGCGGATGGCCATCAGCGCGGTCTCGACGATCGGGTATTCGGGCCGGTTGTCCGCCACGATCAATACCCGGTCGCCGGGGCCGACGCCGGCCGCGGTCAGGCCGCGGGCCACCGAGGCAGCGGCGCGGCCGAACCCTCCCCAGGTGGTGCGCTGCCATGCGCTGTCGCGAAAGACGCGCAGCATCGGTCGGTCCGGCCAGGTGCGGGCCAGCGCGAGCATCATCGCCGGCAGGTTGGGCCAGGTCGGGTCGTGCTGCACGTCGCCTCCGCCATTGTGCCTCGCCCCGCTTGCGGGGACTCGAGATCAGTATAGCAGGGTGGCCGCAGAGGGGTTTGCCTGCGGGGTTTGCCGTCTGGGCTTTGCCGCGGGGGGTTGGCCTGGGGGGCTGCGGGGTCAATATCCAGAATGACCGGGACGGGACCGTGCCGGGGCCATAGCAACAGGGACTCCCTGCCCGATGCGGACGACCGACGCTTCCGACGCTTCCCGCGTGCCCGCCGCCGATGCGGCCGACGCGTTCGCCGCCGACCTGCCCCGGTGGGATCTGTCCGACCTTTACCCGGCCCCGGACAGTCCCGCCGTCGAGCGCGACTTCCAGGCCGCCGCGCAGGGGGCGAAGGCGTTCGCTGCCGCCCATGCGGGCAAGCTCGGCGCGCTGTCCGGCGGCGCCCTGGCGGCGGCGATCAGCGAGTACGAGCGGATCGACGAGACCCTGGGCCGGCTCGCCTCCTACGCCCAGTTGTTGTTCGCAGCCGATTCCACCGACGCCGCGATCGGCCGATTCTATCAGACGGTAGTGGAACGGGTGACGGAGATTGGCAGCGACCTGCTGTTCTTCACCCTGGAGCTGAACCGGCTGGACGACGCAGCGCTGGAGGCGAAGCTCGCTGATTCCGCCCTGGCCCCCTGGCGCCCGTGGCTGCGCGACCTGCGCGTGTTCCGCCCGCACCAGCTTTCCGACGAGCTGGAAAAGCTGCTGCATGAAAAAGAGGTGACCGGGCATTCCGCGTGGAGCCGGCTGTTCGACGAGACCATGGCCGGTATGCGGGTGACGGTCGGCGGCGAGGAACTGACGGTGAGCGCCGCGCTCAACAAGCTGTCCGACGGCAACCGGTCGGTGCGCGAAGCCGCCGGACGCGCGATCGGCGCGGCGTTCGGTGCGCGGGTGAAGCTGTTCGCGCTGATTACCAACACGCTCGCCAAGGACAAGGCGATCCTGGACGACTGGCGGCACTACCCGACCCCCGCAAGTGCGCGCAACCGCGCCAATATGGTGGAAGACGAGGTGGTGGCCGCACTCGTTGCCGCCGTACGCGCCGACTACCCGCGGCTGGCGCATCGCTATTACGCCATGAAGGCGAAATGGCTCGGCCTGCCGAAGCTGCAGCACTGGGACCGCAACGCGCCGCTGCCGGAGGACGACGACCGGCAGATCCCTTGGCCCGAGGCGAAGTCCCGGGTGCTGGCCGCCTACGGCGCGTTCAGCCCGGAACTGGCCGAGGTCGGGGGCCGGTTCTTCGCGCAGCCGTGGATCGATGCCACCTTGCACCCGGGCAAGGCGGGCGGGGCGTTCGCGCACCCCACCGTGCCCTCCGCGCACCCTTATCTGCTGTTGAATTACCACGGCCGCACGCGCGACGTGATGACCCTGGCGCACGAGCTCGGCCATGGCGTGCACCAGGTGCTGGCCGGGCAAGCGCAGGGCTATCTGCGATCCTCGACGCCGCTGACCCTGGCGGAAACCGCGAGCGTGTTCGGCGAGATGCTGACCTTCCGCGCCCTGCTCGACGCCGAGACCGATCCGCGCCGGCGGCGGATCATGCTGGCGGCGAAAGTGGAGGACATGCTGAACACGGTGGTGCGCCAGATCGCGTTCTACCGGTTCGAGACCCTGCTGCACGACGAACGCAAGTCAGGCGAATTGCTGCCTGAACGGATCGGAGAACTATGGCGCCAGGTGCAGGTGGAAAGCCTGGGGCCGGCGTTCGAGTTTACCCCCGAGTACGACGTGTTCTGGACCTATGTGCCGCATTTCATCCACTCGCCGTTCTACGTCTACGCCTATGCGTTCGGGGATTGCCTGGTGAACGCGCTCTACGCTGTATTCCGCGGCGGCCATCCCGGGTTCCAGGCGAAGTATCTGGATCTGCTGCGCGCCGGCGGGACGAAGCGGCACCGGGAACTGCTGGCGCCGTTCGGATTGGACGCGGCGGACCCGGCCTTCTGGAAGAAGGGCCTCGACGTGATCGCCGGCTTCATCGACGAGCTGGAGGCCACGGGCTGATGGCCGAGCGGGACGAAGCCAGCACGCTGTTCGGCGAGCTGCGGCGGATGGCGCGCACATCGGGTGCGGTGGGCGGGATCGCTGCGCGGGTCGCCGGCGCGCGCGTGTTCGGCATCAAGACCGATCGCGCCGCGCACGCGGAAGATCTGCGCGCGATCCTGGGTGGGCTGAAGGGCCCATTGATGAAGGTGGCGCAATTCCTGTCCACCGTGCCGGACGCGCTGCCGGCAGAATACGCCGAGGAGCTGGCGCAGTTGCAATCGAATGCGCCGGCGATGGGGTGGAGCTTCGTGCGCCGGCGCATGGCGAGCGAGCTTGGACCGGACTGGGAACGGAAATTCGCCTCCTTCTCGCGCGAAGCGGCGGCGGCGGCGAGTCTGGGGCAAGTGCACCGCGCGGTGCTGCCGGACGGCACCGAGGTGGCCTGCAAGCTGCAATATCCCGATATGGCGAGCACGGTGGAGGCTGACCTACGCCAGTTGAAATTGGCGATGGCGATCTACCACCGTATGGACAACGCGATCCAGCACGAGGAAATCTACAAGGAACTCACCGCGCGGCTGCGTGAGGAGCTCGATTACGAGCGCGAGGCGGCGCAGATGCGGCTGTATGGGATCATGCTCGCCGACCAGCCGGACGTGCATGTGCCGGTGCCGGTGCCGGGGTATTGCACGAAGCGCCTGCTGACCATGACGTGGCTGGAAGGCCGCCCGCTGATGCGGCGGCTGGAGGAGGACCCGCCGGCTTCAGAGCGCAACCGGATCGCGGCGGCGTTGTTCCGCGCCTGGTACGTGCCGTTCTACCGGTTCGGCGTGATCCATGGTGACCCGCATCTGGGAAACTACCAGGTGCGGCCGGACGGGTCGGTGAACCTGCTCGATTTCGGCGCCATCCGGGTGTTCGCGCCGCGCTTCGTGCGCGGCGTGATCGACCTCTATGAGGCAGTGCGCGACGGGGACGATGCGAAGGCGCATCGGGCGTACGAGACCTGGGGCTTCGTCGGGCTGTCGGACGAGAAGATGGCGGTACTGAACGACTGGGCGCGGTTCCTGTACGAGCCGCTGATCGAGGACCGAGTGCGGCCGATCCAGGAAAGCTACGACCCGCAGTTCGGGCGGGAAGTGGCGGAACGGGTGCACGCCGGGCTGCAACGCACGGGCGGGGTGAAGCCGCCGCGGGAGTTCGTGCTGATGGACCGCTCGGCGATCGGGCTGGGCGGGGTGTTCGTGCGGTTGAAGGCGGAACTGAACTGGTTCCGGTTGTTCTCGGGGCTGGTCGAGGGGTTCGACGAGGGCGCGCTGGCGGAGCGGCAGGCCCGAGCGCTGGCGGAGGCGGGGGTGCCGGTGGCGGGGTAGGGTTACGACGTGACGGTTCCTGCATCCAGGAACTGCTCCAGGCGCTGATAGAACCGGTCAAACGAAGCGATGGTGCTGGCCTGTTTCAGATCGAAGCGGCGTCCCAACGCCAGTTGATGGATAACGGGATCGTAGCCGAACGCCATGCGCTCCCCCAGCCATCCCTTGGCGTTGCGAATGACTTCGGGGTCGGTCGGCGGTTCGGTACCCTCGGTCAGCCCGTCGCCGCCGCGCAGCGACCGCGCCGCGGCGATGAACCAGGTCTCGAATTCGCGGCAAGCCAGGACGACCAGATAGGCCGCGTCGCTACGCACGGCGAGAGCACGTTGCAGCAGTGCAGGGCCGAGCTGCGCAGGGCATTCGTCCTCGCAGTCGAGCAGGATTAGTACCAGCCCTGCGTCTTGCACTGATTTTGCCGCAGCCAGTTGTACATAGCGGGAGAAGTCGCCGTGGCCCGGCTGCACGAACGATCCCGCCTTTACCCGGATCGGAGGATTCACCCGCAGCCTGCCCGAATGGCCGATGGCGGCGGTCATCCGGTGCAGGATTGCGGGCAGCGCCGTCGCCTCGCCATGGCCCTCAACGACGGGGACGATCAGGCGCTCGGTCACGCGGCGCCATTCCCGAACAGATCGGCCGACGCCGCGCGTACCGGATCGCTGTCTGGGCGTCTATCGCGGGCCAACTGGTTTTGGCGCAGCAACTCGCCCGGTGTAAACAAGCGATTGCGCAACACCTCGCGCCCGGCGGCATCGATCGGGCCGATCTCGGTTACTCCGGCATCGGCGTCGGCGGCGAGCAGCGCGTCAGGGGGGATGTCCGAATTGTCGAGCAAGTCAGGGCTGTGGCTGGTCACCAGCATCTGGCAATGCCGCATTCCCTCGCGCAAGGCGGCGAGCAGCACGCTGAGCGCCGCGGGATGCAGCGCCAGTTCCGGTTCCTCGATCCCGATCAGGAGTGGCGCCGGCACGCCGGGGCGTGGCGCGGCTGCCTGGAAGATTGCCAGCAGCACGCCGAAGGCCCGCAAAGTGCCGTCCGGCATCGATCCTGCAAGAAAGCGCCACGGATGTTCCTGGCCTCGCACGGCTTGGCGGAACTCGATCGTCTCCTGCGAACCGAGCGTGCGGGGTGTCGCATCCGATACGCCGGGAACGATCTGGGCGACGTGCGCGTTGATCCGTTCGCGGATGGATGCGGGAAGCTGTTGCAACACGCTCGCCGCGTTGCTGCCGTCACGGCGCAGGATATCGCCCGGATCGGGTCGCTGCATAGAAGCAATCTCACGGGGATTGAGATTGTAGATCTCCATGCGCGACAGCGCATCGAACACCGGCCGGAATTCAGGCAGGCCGGAAGCCGCGACTAGGGCGTGTCGTCATTTAGGGGATTCCCATGAAGGGAATCGCGTGATTCCTAGCGGGTCAACCGATTCGGAGGTTGACCTGTGCGCCGTTATGCCCTGCGTGATGATCAATGGGACCGCATTCGCGATTTGTTGCCGGGCCGGGAGGGTCACGTCGGCGTGACGGCGGCGGATAATCGTCTGTTTGTGGAGGCGGTGCTCTACCGCTATCGCGCTGGCATTCCCTGGCGTGACCTACCGGAACGCTTTGGTGATGGAGTGCAGGTGCATCGGCGCTTCAGCCGTTGGGCCAAATCGGGGGTCTGGGAGCGCATGTTCAAGGTGCTCGCTGCGGATGCCGACAATGAATACGCGATGGTCGACAGTACCATCGTACGCGCCCATCAGCACAGTGCCGGCGCCCAAAAAAAGCCGGCGAGGACCAGGCGATCGGACGATCCCGCGGTGGATTGAGCACCAAGATCCACGCCTTGGTCGATGCGCTCGGCAACCCAATCGGCTTCCACCTGACCGGCGGGCAGGCCCACGATCTGGTCGGGGCGGATCATCTGCTGCCCGGGATGCAGGCCGACACCCTGATCGCCGACAAGGGCTTCGACGCCGATCAGCGCGTCATCGAACCGCTGCAAGCCGCCGGCAAAACGGCGGTCATCCCGCCCAGAGCGCATCGCCACCTGCCGCGCGACTTCGACAGAGACCTCTACAAAGCGCGCCATTTGATCGAGAATTTCTTCGCCAAACTCAAGCAATTCCGCGCCATCGCCACCCGCTACGACAAAACCGCCCGAAACTTCCTTGCCGCCATCCACTTGGCCTCCACAGCCATCTGGCTCAATTGACGACACGCCCTAGCAACAGGCGATCGGGCAACGCCGCAGGCAGAGTCGCGACGGAGCTGTCGACAACCTTGCCGGCCTCGATGCGATAGAACTGCGGGCGCGCAAGCGCCTGAATCGGTTCAAGCTGGCAGAATTCGCTCTGCACTTCATAGCCACCTGCGGCCCGCGCTGCGACCTGAAACTCGGTACTGGCCGGCCTGACCTGTCGGCAGCGCGAAGTCTAACCCCAGGGAAAAGCTGTTTGGATGCCCGCCGGAACGACGGCGTACCTCCTTGATCGTGCCGCGATCGCGCAGCGCGTGGTCGAGCGACGTCCTGAGCGCGTCAGCCACAAAGCGGAATGCGTCGAGAAAATTGCTTTTGCCGGCGCCGTTCGGGCCGACCACGAACATGAGCTGCCGTAGCTTGACCGTGCAGGCGGCAATGCTCTTGTAGTTCCGGATGCTGACCCGGCGGATGAAGGGCGGAGGCATGATGGACCTGTTCCTGTCCGGGACACCGGCACGGCCCGGATCGGCGGCGCGGCCATTCGGGAGATTAGCCGAAGGGGCGCCGCATCCGAAAGTCGGGCCGGGCCACAGCCAACCAGAATATTCCCTCACGCCGCGTCGTGGAAAATAATCCCCAGAGTCATCCGCGCCCCTGCCCGCACCCGGCTCACCCCATGCCGCATCACTGCTCGCGCCACGCCGCGCGGCCCCGTCACCGGCCGGTGGTGCACCGGAAACACCACCGCATCCCCCTGCGCCAGCGGCACCACCTCCACCCGCGACTGCATCCGCGCCCGCTGCTCCGTCAGCACGAATTCCCCGCCGCGGAACCCGGTCCCCGGCGGTGACAGCAGCACCACGATCTGCAACGGGAACACCTCGGC
The DNA here is from genome assembly GCA_963832525.1 of uncultured Pseudomonadota bacterium. Taxonomy (GTDB): domain Bacteria; phylum Pseudomonadota; class Alphaproteobacteria; order Acetobacterales; family Acetobacteraceae; genus JAJZVS01. The sequence goes on along the minus strand of CAWHUC010000004.1, from coordinate 294,209 downwards.
GCCGTATAAATCCTGGTGCAATCGGTTGTAGTCGCCCGGGCCGTAGCGCAACAGCAGCGGGGTCGGCCGGGTCTGTCCGGCTGCATGGCAGCGGGCCAGGAACGCGGCGTGGTCGGCGGGGAACCGCGCCACCTCTCCCAGCGCCGCGGCCCAGCGGTTCGCGATGGCCGCCAGCGGCGGATAGAGCGCGGCCCGCAGTCCCGCTACCACCTGTGGCAGCGGATAGGCAAAATACTGATATTCGCCCCGCCCATAGGCGTGCGCTTCCATCACCACCCGCTTGCGAAACCGCGCCGCGTCATCGAACAGGCGCACCATCGCCACGCAGGTATCCGCATCGAGCAGCCCCGGAATCACGGCCGCCCCATTCGCATCCATTGCCGCAGCCAGCGTATCCGGGTCGAGCCCGCCGATCCGGAGGTCATCGGCCACGGCATGCTGCCCCGCCATCTGGTCCATGCACAGCCTCTCCCGCGCTCGCCGGGCCACGGCGTCCGGCCGGCCCTGGAGCACAGGATAGCGCGGGACGTCGCGACGCGCCCTCCGCTCCGTGCGCCGGCTCCCCACCCGGGGAACACAGCGCGGCGGATCAGCCGGCGGCGCACGTCTCCGGCGCGGCACAACTGTCCGCATCCCAGGCGATGGAGCGGAAGCCCGCCTGGGCGGCCGACAGATGCACCCAGGCGCGGGCGTCGTCGTAGCTCGTAAAGGCGCTGGTGTCCGGCGGCTCCGGCTCCGGAATCGGGTCTGCGGCATCGCGCACGCCGCAGCGCGCGCGGAACGCATCGTCCTGCCGCTCCACCCGGCCCCAGAACACACCTGCCGCCCCGGCGCGCGGCTCAGTCATCGAGATCGCCCGACCAGATCGTCAACACCTGGTCGTCCTCGTGGGGGCGCGCGCGCAGCTTGCCGAGCGCGATCCGTTCGATCCGCGGGCGCACCTTGCCGAAGCAGTCGAGCAGTCGCGCCGCATCGTGGAAGCGCCGCCCGCTCGCATCCTGGATCGCCTGCAACGAAATCGCGCAGGCGATGCGCCGGCCGTCATCCTCGATCTCGAACAGCACCCGGTTGCGGTCCCAGCGTGGCGGAGCGGCAACGAAGCCGGAAGGTTCACTCATCCGGCCACGCTCCGGCGCAGCGCGACGGCGGGCGCGGACGGGGCGGGATCGTTCAGATCGCCCGCATTCACGTGGATGGTGCCGACCGGGCCGCCGGTGGCAGGACCGATGGCGGTCGCGGGCGATGCGTTCGATGCGCGGACGCAGGCGATCGAAAGCTTCGAGCAATTGCCAGCGGCGCGCGCCGTGGCCGGGACCGGCTTCCTCCAGCGCCTCGACGGAGACGGAGCAGGCAATTTCCCGCTGGCCTTCCTCGATCTCGAACAGGACCTGATGGTCGTCCCACCGTCCCGGTGCGGCCTTGGCGTGCATGCGCGATGTCCTCGGTTGCCCGGACTTCGCTCAGCGGCGCCAATGCACCGGCCAGCGGGAAGAACGGAGGGAGACATGCAGATGGGGCCCGCAACGTCACATTACAACGACGCGGGGGCGGCACGGTTGCGGCCCGGGCCGGAAGGACGCAGGCTGCGGAAGGGAGGAAATAATCATGCTGAACGGCAAGACGGCCCTGATCACCGGCTCGCTCGGCGGGATCGGCTTCGCCACGGCACGCGCGCTCGCGGCCGCCGGCGCAGCGGTGATGCTGCACGGCCTGGCTGACCCGGCGACAGTGGCTTCCCGCCTGGCCGAGCTGCGCGCAACCGGCGCCCGCGTGGGCTTCCACGGCGCCGACCTGCGTCAGCCTGCGGAGATCGACGCCCTCGTCGCGGCCACCACCGGAACCCTCGGCCCGCCCGACATCCTGGTGAACAACGCCGTGGTGCGCGCTTTCGCCCCGGTGGAGGATTTCTCTCCCACCGCCTGGGACGAGGCGCTGGCGGTCAATCTCTCGGCCCCGTTCCACGCCATCCGGCTGACTTTGCCGGGCATGAAGCGCGCCGGATGGGGGCGGATCGTCAACCTCGCCTCGGTATACGGGCTGTTCGCGACGGTGAACCGGATCGACTACATCACGACCAAGACCGCGCTGCTCGGCCTTACCCGCGGCGTTGCGCTGGAAGTGGCGAAGACCGCGATCACCTGCAACGCACTCTGCCCGGGCACCGTGCTCACGCCGGCGATCGACGCGCGGCTGGAATTGGAAGTGGCGCGCACCGGCATCCCACGTGCCGTGGCGGAGGCTGCATTCATCGGTGCCCGCCAGCCCTCCGGCCGCTTCGTTGCCGCCGAGAACGTCGCCGGTCTGGTCGTTTTCCTCTGCGGCCCGTTCGGTGCCGACATCAACGGCGCCGCTCTGCCGATCGACGGCGCCTGGTCCGCCGGACGCTGAACCGCAATCGAAGGAGCGCACGCATGACCCAATGGGGCGTCTTCAGCCTGAGCCAGATCCCCGACCAGTCGCGCCGGGTGGAGGCGTTCGACGCCGACCTGAAGCTGTTCGAGCTTGCCGAGCAGCTCGGCTTTGACCGCGCCTGGATCGCCGAGCACCTGTTCTCCACCTATGGCGTCGTCACCTCCACCCAGGTCTATGCCGCCGCGCTCGCCGAGAGGACGAAACGATTTCGCATCGGAACCGCGGTTGTGGTGGTGCCATTCAACCATCCGCTGCGCACCGCGTCGGATTTCGCGCTGATCGACGTGCTGTCGCACGGCCGGCTGGATTTCGGCGTCGGCCGTGCCAACCAGCCGCACGAGTTCGCGGGCCTCGGCGTGAACATGGAGCACAGTCGGGCGATGTTCATCGAAGGCATGGACCTGATCCGCCGCGCCTGGACCGAGGAGAAGGTATCCCACCAGGGCGCATTCTGGACCGTCCCCGCTCCGGTGGAGGTGCTGCCGAAGCCGGTGCAGCAGCCGCATCCGCCGATCTGGCAGGCCACGGTTTCTCCGGAAAGCTTTACCCAGGCGGCAGAGGGCGGCTACCACCTGCAGCTCGCTACCCCGTTCACCTATCGCACCTACCGCGAACGCTGGATGGAGGCGTTGGAATCGCACTTGGCCGGTTACGAAGCGGAGTGCCGCGCGCGCGGCCACGATCCGAAAGCGGCGCAGCGCATGCTGTTGGTGCCGTTCTTCGTCGATACGGATGCGGCACGCGCGCGCGCGGTCTTCGGCCGGCACGTGGAATGGTTCTACGCCAAGGTCACGGCGAATCAGCTCGCTGGCACGCCGGAAAGCGGTCTGGTGAAAGGCTACGAACTGACGATGACGGAAGGCAGGCGCACCCGCGAGCTCGGCTACCTGACGTTCAACAAGCTGCTGCAGTACGGCGCCGCCGTCGCCGGCGATCCCGACACCTGCATCGAAAGCCTGCGCGCGATGAAACGCCGCTTCGGCCTGACCGAGTTCGCGCTGTGGTTCAATATCGGCGGCATCGACCCGGCGGCGTGTGCGGCGGCGATGCGCCTCGCCGCCGAGCATGTGATGCCACACGTCTGAGCCACCGCGCGCTCCCTCCACTTTTTGCGGACCGGGGCGCGGTGGCGCTCAGACGCGCCAGAACGGCTTGTTCGCCTCGTGCTCGGCTTCGGCGAAGGTCACGCCGATATCGCGCAGCAGGTGGGCGTCCAAAGTCGTGATCCGCGCCCGTGAGCGCTGCCGCCGCCAGGCCGCGTGCAGCGCCGCCACGACCAGCCCAAGCCGGCGGAGGGCCCGCGGCCATCCGCGTCGCCGGACCGGGACGGCCCAGGCCCCGCCGCCAGGCGCGGCAGGCAGATCGGGAACGAAGAACGCAGTGATGCGCGACGAGCCGGACATGGGGACCTCCCGGACCAGCAGATGTTTCGGACAGTCACAAGATAGGCGTGCCGGCGGCATCAGAAAAACGAATTGTTGTGATGCTACAGATCACCTATATTGATGTCATGAGCCAGTCCGCGACGATCGATCCCGACCTGCTCCGCGCCTTCGTCCTGATCGCCGAAGGCCGCAGCTTCACCGAAGCCGCGAACCTTGTCGGGCGTACCCAGTCTGCCGTCTCGATGCAGATCAAACGGTTGGAGGAAATACTGGGCCAGCCGGTGCTGCACCGGGGCCAGGGCAGCAGCATCGAGCTGTCCCCGCACGGCCAGTTCCTGCTCGGCCGCGCCCGTCAGATCCTGGCACTGAACGACGAGGTGGTGGCAACCTTCCGCGCCCCGCAGATCGCCGGTACGGTCCGCCTCGGCACGCCGGACGATTACGCCTTCGGCTACCTGCCCCCGGTCCTGAAGCGCTTCGCCGATACCCATCCTGCCGTGCAGGTCGATGTCCTGTGCGAACCTTCGAGCGCGCTGGTGGAACGACTGAAGCACGGCGAGCTCGATCTTGCCCTGCTGTCGGATGGCACCGAACCGCGCGGCCTCGCCGGTGTCCTGCTCTGGCGGGGACAGCTCGTCTGGGTCACCTCCACCCGCTACGCGCCGCACCGGCTCGACCCGCTGCCGCTGGCGCTGGCCAGCCCCGATCCGCTGGCGGAACGGCGCGGCTGCGACTGGGGGCGGGCGGCGGTGCAGGCGCTGGAACGCGCCGGACGGCGATTCCGCATCGCCTATACCTCCGGCTCGCAGGTCGGCACCCATGCGCCGGTGCTGGCCGGGCTCGCGGTCACTGTCTCGGCCCAGGCGTGGTTGCCGGACGGGTTGCGGCCCGTGCGGCCGGAGGAAGGGCTGCCCGGGCTGCCTGACTATGGCATTGTACTTGTCCGGGGCCGCGGCGCCGGCCAGAAAGTTGCCGACGCGCTGGCCGCGCATATCGAAGAAAGTTGCCGACTTGACGGCCGCCAGGGCCGGGCGGCGTAGCCCGAGGGGGCAAGGCATCGCGTGCACGGCACAAATGCATATCTGATATCCGATATTGACATAACTCGCTATCAGATGTAATCGAATCCGGCCTGCGGCCGGTTCGTCATTCTTCGCCCGGAACCGCAGGTGTCGATCGACGACGACCGGACCCGGTCCGGTATCGCGTGACGATCGGAGCGCGCCGACCCCGGGGTGTCGCGGGCGAGTCGATCGTGGCTGCAGCCGGCAAACGTGGCAGCACCGTCCCTCGAACGGAGTCCGGTCCCAGCTTCACCTCCTGGGAGGGACAACGCCAATGAACGAATTCGGCACCGCGATCGCGCAGCCGACCGGGCTCCGCGCCGTCACCCGCTACCAATGGCTGGTCTTCTTCGTGCTCTGGCTTGGCTGGACGCTCGATTCGGTGGATTTCGGTCTCTATGCACTGGTGCTCCGGCCGGCGCTCACGGAACTGCTCGGCGGCCACCCGCCGCTGGCGCTGATCGGCCGGGTCGGCGGCCTGCTCAGCATGGCCGGGCTGCTGGGCTGGGCCTTCGGCGGCTTCCTGTTCGGCGTCATTGCCGACTGCATCGGCCGCGTTCGGGCACTCGCGTTCAGCATCCTGATCTACAGCGTGTTCACGGCGCTGCAGGGGGTATCGCACAATGTCTGGGAATTCGGCGCCTATCGCTTCCTGGCCGGCCTCGGCACCGGCGCCGAGCTGATGGTCGGCTTTCCGCTGCTTGCCGAGACCCTGGGCGAGACGCATCGGGCGAAGATCGCCGGCGTGATGATGACGGGCGGCGCGCTCGGCACCTTCCTGGGCGCCTTGGCCTATGGCCTGGTCGGGAGCTACGGGTGGCGCATGGTCTTCTTCATCGGGTTGGTGCCCGCGTTGCTGCTTGCGGTGATCGGCCGGCGCATGATCGAGCCCGATCGCTTCGAAGCGGTGCGCGACCGCCGCCGCACCATTATCGCCGCGCAGCGGACCGCGACGGACGACCGCGAGTTCATGCGCTTCGTGCCGATGCAACTGTTCACCCGCGAGCATCGCCACAACACCATGGTCGGGATGCTGTTCGGCCTTGGCACCCTCCTCGCGATCTGGACTACCAACATCTGGTTGCCCACCATCCTGTCGTTGATGGTACAGAAGAACGGATACGTCGGCGCCGCCGCCGTTCCATTCGTCAGCCGCGGGATCATGCTCTGGAGCTTCGGCGGCGTGCTGGGTTACGTCGTGTTCGGCTTTACCGCCGATGCGATCGGCCGGCGCGGAACCATCGTAGTCTATAGCGTCGGCACGATTGCGGCCGGCCTGACCTCGTACCTGGGCTTGCCGACCTACCAGCCATGGTACCCCGTCCTGTTGCCACTCTTCGGGTTCTTCGTCTTCGGCGTGTTCTCCGGTTTCGCGATCTACTTGCCCGAACTGTTCCCGACGCAGGTCCGTGCGACCGCCGTCGGCTTTTGCACCGGCAGCGCGCGCATCGTGACCAGCTTCGGTCCACTGGTTGCCGGGCTGATGGTGGGCGCCTTCGGCGGCAGGTGACGGCGTTCATGACCTGCTTCGCGGCATTGAGTATCCTGGCCGTGATCCTGGGGCGGGAAACCAAGGGCGCCGGCCTGCCCCGATAGCCAGGGAGGCCAGGGGAGGCCAGGGGGGGGCTGCCGCCTCTGGCCGCCTGCGACCGATGTCGTAACCGTGCCTGCGTGGGATCAGCCCCGGAAGCGGGCGATTGCCGCCGGATCGAAGCTGAAGCCCCAGCCCGGCCGCTCCGGCACGACGGCGTTCCCGTCCGCGTCGAGTTCGATCCGCTCCCGGTAGATCTTCTCGAACCACGGCATGTGTTCCAGGTAGTGCCCGCCAGGCAGCGCGGCGAGCAGCGCGAGGCTCATTTCCGGGAACAGATGCGAGGCGCAGGGGATGTGGAACGCCTCGCACAGGTGCCCCGCCTTCAGGAACTCCGTCGGCCCACCCATGCGTTGCAAATCAGGCATGATCACATCGGCGGCGTTCGCCTGCAGCATCGCGAGCACGCCGCGGTGCGTATAGACGGTCTCTCCCGAGGCGATCGGCGTATCGAGCGCCGCGGCGATCGCCGCCTCGCCGTCATGGTCGTGGCAGATCACCGGTTCCTCAAACCAGGTAAGGTCGAGCTCCTCCATCATCCGTCCGATGCGGATCGCCTGCTTCACCGACATCTGCTGGTTGGCATCGACCATCAGCGCCACGTCCGGACCCACCGCCTCGCGCACCGCGCGCACCCGGGCGACCATTTTTTCGGGCTCGGTCGGCCCGACGCGCGTCTTCATCGCGCGAAAGCCGCGTGCGACGAAGCCCGCCGCTTCCTTCTGCAGCTCGTCGATCGAGGCGCCGAGCCACAGGCCGCCGCTCGCGTAGGTGGGCTGGGCGGGTCGGCAGGCGCCGATCAGATGCGCGACGTTCAGCCCTGCCGCCTTGCCACGCAGATCCCATAGCGCGTTGTCGATCGCCGCCAGGCCGACGATGGAAACGCCCTCGTAACCGAGGAAATTGAGCTCCTTCCAGGCTCGCGCGTTGAGCGTCCCGCCCTCGCGCAGATCGAGCCCTATCACCAGGCCCTCGAGCTCGCGGATCATCGTGTGGATCACGGGCAGGCGGCGGTTGTTGATAGAACATACCAGCCCTTCGCCCACGAGGCCCTCGTCGGTCTCGAGGAAGGTCAGGACGCAATCGGCGGAGCGGATCGAGCCCAGGATCGCGGTCAGGATCGGCGGGTCGACCGGCAGGTGCACCACCTCGGTGCGCAGGCGGGTGATCTTCATGGCGGCACGGCTCCTTCTCTCGCGGGCGCAGGGTGCGCCCGCGGCCGGGGTAAGGGGCCACGCCGCGGCGCGCAAGCCGGGCAAGCGTGCCGGACGCCGGCCGACGAGGCCGGATCAGGCGGCGGCGATCTCCGCCGTGCGCGAGCGCGGCACCGGCACGACCTGCCCCGTTGGTGGCACCCCGGTGTCGCTCACGCGCAGCAGCGCCATGCCGAACTGCGCCCAGGCGCCGGCGTCCTCCGTCAGGCGCTCGGTGGCGCCGGTCCACCAGAGCTGCTGCGCCTGGATGACCCCCATCGGGTCGGTCGCCGTACCCAGGCTGTCGAGCAGGCGCCGCGCCGCCGTCAGCGATTCCTCGCGTCGACGCAGCCAGCCGTGCGCGAGCGGGGTCATCGCCGCCAGCGCCGCGCCCTGCATCGCGAGCATCGCGCGAGCGCCGTTCAGACTGCCGTCGCGCAGTGCGGTTGCCGTCAAGGCTCCGAACAGATCCTTGCTTCCGTCCATGTTCTTCACTCCCGTTGCCGGCCCGCACGCCGCGAACCGGAGGTCAGATTGACCCCGGCGGGACCCGTACGCATTAATCCATGTCAATTGAGACCCGGAGGCCGTCTTCATGCCAGCGCCCGACACGGCGCCCCCGCTGCCTCGGCTCGCAATGCCGACGCGGGAGGTCGTGGCCCGGCGCAACGGGTGCCTTGCCTGTCCGGCCCGGGTGCACACCGTCTGTGCCCCCCTGGCGACGACGGCGATCGATCGTGTCGCGCTGCTGAAGCAGCCACCGCGCCGCCTGCCGGCGGGGACGACGATCTATGCGGAGCAAGAACGTTGCGGCGAATACTTCACTCTGCTGGACGGCTGGGTGGCGCTGACCGCGGCGCTGGAGGACGGGCGCCGGGTGGTGCTGGACTATGTGCTGCCCGGCGGGTTCTTCGGATTCCAGGCCAATCCGGTCATGCCGCGTCCGCAGTCGGCGTTGGCGGTGACCGCGGTGGGCCTCTGCCCGCTGCCGCGCCCGGGGCTGGAGGCGCTGATCGGGGCCGACCCGGCGGTCGCCGCGTATCTGTCGCACCTGATCGCGGTCCACGAGGCGCGCGCCCACGATCACCTGGTGAACAGTACCGGCCGCCACGCGCGGGCGCGCCTCGCGCACCTGCTGATCGAGCTCTATTTCCGCCAGCGCCACGAACTGCCGTACCGCCCGGGTGAGATCATCGACCTGCCGCTGAGTCTGGCTCTGATCGGCGAGGCGGTGGGGCTGACAGCGGTACATGTGAGCCGCACTCTGCGCCGACTACGGGAAGAGGGGATCGTCCGCCTGCGCCGCGGCAGGCTGCTGATCTCCAATCCCGAGGCACTGGTCCATGCCTCTGGCGTCGAGGACCGGCCGCTGGCGGACGAGGCCGCGGGCGCGTAGCCGGCGCTATGGCGCCAGCAACGGCGGTAGTTCGGCGAGCGTGCGGATCTCCCGGTCCGGCCCCCCCGGCAGCCGTTCCCGCCGCTGGCCGTAGCGGTTGCACCAGACCACCCGCATCCCGAACGCCGAGGCGGCGTGCGCGTCCCAGGCGTTGGAGGACTGGAACGACACCGCAGCCGCCGGCACGCCCAACCGATCCAGCGCGCACCGATAGACCGACGGGTGCGGCTTGAACACGCCCACCTCGTCGACCGAGATCACGGCGTCGAACAGCGCGCCGAGCCCATTGCCCTCGACCGCGCTCGCCAGCATCGCCGGCGAGCCGTTGGACAGGATCGCGGTGGCGAAGCCTGCGTCGCGCAGCGCGCGCAACACGCCGGGCACCTCGGCGAACGCGGCCAAGGTACGGGTACAGCCCCAGTAGCCGATCGCGAACGCCGGCGGGCGCGATGTCCATCGTTTCCAGAGTGAAATCAAGCGAGTCCTGCGTCACCTGCCAGAAATCGACATAGGTGTCCGCCAGGCCGCGCAGCCAGGAGGTACCTGCAACTGCTTGTCCCGCCACAGCGCGGCGAGCGGGCCGGCGCGCTCGCCCAGCACGTCGCGGCAGGCGGCCGCCGCGGCGGCGACGTCGAACAAGGTCCCGTAGGCGTCGAACACGCAGGCACGGATGCCGGTGAGCGGGGTGGGCATCGTGGTTCCCTCCGGGTGGATCAGGTGTCGAAACCGGGGTTCTTCCGCGCGAGGCCGTCGAACAGGTCGAGCAGGCGCTCGCGCCAGTCGCGTACGGGGTCATCAGCGGCGAGCAGGGGAAGTGGGCTCACCGCGCGCGCCCACTGGAACGAGCCGAAGACGGCGTAGTCGGCATAGTCGGGCGCAGCGCCGCCGAGGAAGGGCTGGGCGCGCAGCGCGCTGCGCAGCGGTGCCAGCAGCCGGCGGAACTCCGGCAGCCGCTCCTCCCGCCCTGCGGTGACCTGTTCCAGGGTCGCACCGAGCCTGGCCTCCCGGCTGGTGCGGAAATAGGCGCGCGCGCCGGGGTCGAGCAGCGGTTCGATATCGCTCACGATCAGGCGGACCAGTGCCGGATTCACGATCTGATCGGTCCAGGCGGTGACGAAGCGGATGGCAGGCTTCGCGCCCCCGAACAGGGACGGGCGGTCGGGATAGGCGCGGTCGAGATACTCCGCGATCGCCCAGGAATCACCCACCGCCATCTCGCCATCCACCAGTACCGGCACCTTGTCGTGGTTGGCGAAGGCCAGCCGTTCGGTTTCGGTGAAGCGCCACGGCACCGGCGTGGCATCGAGCCCCTTGTGCGCGAGCGCCAGCCGCGCGCGCCAGCAGTACGGGCTGAAACGACGTTCTGGGTCCGCACCGACAAGTTCGTAGAGTTCGCGCGCCATGGGTCTAACCTCCTTTCGTGACGTCTGCGGTCTGACCGAACAGCACCGCGCGGGAGGCTTCGTTCACCGTCGGCGTCGTGTTGATCTGCTCGGCTTTGGCATAGGCGCGCATCGTCGCCGGGCGGGCGCGAATGGCGGCGAACCAGCGGGCGATGTGGGGGAACTCCGCCAGATCCTGGCGCTGGCGCTTGTGCGGTACGACCCAGGGATAGGTCGCCATGTCGGCGATGGTGTAGTCGGCGCCGGCCATGAAGTCGCGGTCGGCGAGGCGGCGGTTCAGCACGCCGTACAGCCGATTCGTTTCCCGGACGTAGCGGTCGATCGCATAGGGGATCGGCTCCGGCGCGTACTGGACGAAATGGTGGTTCTGTCCGGCCATCGGGCCGAGGCCGCCCATCTGCCAGAACAGCCATTGCAACGCCTCGGCGCGCGCCTGCACCTGCGTGGGCGCGGGGATGAAGCGGCCGATCTTGTCGGCGAGGTAAAGCAGGATCGCCCCGCTCTCGAACAGCGACACCGGCGCCCCGCCGCCGGCGGGTGCGTGGTCGACGATGGCGGGAATGCGGTTGTTGGGCGCGACCGCCAGGAACTCGGGGTGGAACTGCTCGCCCTTGGCGATGTCGACCGGGACGATGCGGTAGTCGAGCCCCGCTTCCTCCAGGAACATCGTGATCTTGTGGCCGTTCGGCGTGGTCCAGTAGTAGAGGTCGATCATTGCGGTCTCTCCGGGGCCGGGGGGTCGAGCACGGCCAGCGCCTGGTCGGCGATGTCGCGCAGAAGGTCTGGGTCGGGCCGCGCGCGGGCCAGCACGCGCAAGCCGATCACGGTCGCAACGAACAGCCGCGCCAGGCCGACGGGCTCCGCCGTGGCGGCGATCGTGCCGTCACGCCGGCCGGCGCTAATGGCGCGGCGGAAGAAGGCTTCAAGCTCACCCAGCCGCGCAGCGACGACGGCGCCGATCTCGGAATCGTGAGCGGCAAGCTCGACCGCGGTGTTCACCAGCAGGCAGCCGCGCCGGTCACCCAGCGACAGCACGACGGTGTCGGCGAGGAACGCCGCAATCGCCGCCCGCGGTGGCAGTTCGCGCTCCAGGCGTTTGATCCGCGCGCGCATCGAGGCATCGAGGTAGCGGTCAAGCGCGCGGACGAACAGCGCGCGCTTGTCGCCGAAGCAGTTGTACAGGCTGGCCGGGCCGAGGCCCATCGCAGCGCCGAGCTCGCGCACCGAGGTGGCGGCATAGCCATCCGCCCAGAAGCGGCCGATCGCCGCATCCAGCGCCGTCGCCTCGTCGAAGCCGCGTGGTCGCGCCATACCGAGCGTGGTTCCCGGGTTTTTTCTGGAGCAGACGCTACAGAACGACGCCCGCGCATGCAACCCCTGGACTGCCGGGCGCGTACCTGCGTGCTGCGGCGCGCATTGCGCGCGGGCACCCGCCCGCCGGCCGCTTGCGGCCGACGGGCGGTCCCGTGTTCGTTCTCAGTGCAGGATGATCTCGACCCGCCGGTTCTGCGGCTCCCGCACGCCGGGGCCGGTGGGCACCAGCGGGTGGGTCTCGCCGTAGCCGCGGATGACGATCATGCGCGCCGCCACGCCGTCGCGCACCAGCTCGGCCGCGACCGACCGGCCCCGACGTTTCGACAAGGCCCGGTTGTAGGCCGCGCTGCCGGACGTGTCGGTGTAGCCGTTCACCATGATGCGGGTGACCTGCACCCGGGCGGCATTCTCGGCCGCGGCGTGGACGATCGCGCGGGCGCGGGTCGTCAGCGCGGCGCTGTCCCAGTCGAAGAACACGAGGTAGGTGCGTTCCGGCGCCGGGGCGGGGGCCGCCGCCGGTGCTGCGGGCGATACCGCGGCGGTGGCCGGGGACGCCGGCGGCGGCACGTCGAAGGCGTAGCGCACGCCGAGCAGGAACCGGTGATCGAATTGCGGCCCGAGCTTCAGCATCCCTGGCGCCCCGCCGGTGCCGGTGCCCCCGAAGGTCTCGCCGCTGGTTATGTCGCGGAACCGGTATTCGGCAGTGAGCGACAGGCCGGGCATGTTCGGGACCGGAAATGCCGACCCCAGGATTGCCTGCCAGGCGAAGGCGCCAGAGGTCGCGTTGCTGTGGAACACCGCGGCGGACCCCGCTTCGGCGGTGCCGAAATTGTCGAGATGCGACCACATGTAGCCTGCCCCGAAGCCGAGGTAGGGGAAGACGTAGCGGTTGCCGATGTCGAGGTCATAGAGCGCGTTGACCATGACCCCGTAGGTCTGCATCCGCCCGCTGGTGCTGCTCGTCAGCGGGGTGCGGGTCAGGCCCTCGATCCCGGTGCGGGCGTAATCGCCTTCGACCTCGAACCGCCAGCCGTCGCCCAGCGCGTAGCCGGCGCTGCCGAGCAGGGCGAAGCCGTCGTTCCGCTCGAAGCGGAGCCGCCCGGTGCCGAAGCCTGAAGTGGGCGGCGTGGCCATGGTGTTCTGCGGCAGGTCCAGGCCGGCGCCGGCGCCGACATAAGGACCCTGGATCGGCTGTGCACGTGCGCCCTCCGGCATCGTCAGGAGGATGGCGACCAGCGCCGCCGCGCCCAGCCAGGCACCAAGAAAGCGCATGCGTCTTCGTCTCCTGCTTCCGCCCAGCCCGGTATCCGCCAACGCTTAAAGGCGGATCGGCGGCGCCTGACAAGGGAGTGGTGCACCCTGCCGAAGTACAACGAAAACGGGGCGCCCGAAGGCGCCCCGTTCCTCAGGTAAGCACGTGGCGGCGAGGCATCACTGGATGATGATCTCGACGCGGCGGTTCTGCGGCTCGCGCACACCCGGGCCGGTCGGCACCAGCAGGTGGGTTTCGCCGAAGCCGTGGATGGCGATGGCGCTCTTGGGCACACCGTCGCGCACCAGTTCTCCGGCGACCGCGTCGGCGCGGCGGATCGACAGACCCATGTTGTATTTCGGGCTGCCGGAGGTGTCGGTGTAGCCGTTCACCTCGATCTGGGTGTACTGGACGTGGGTCGAGTTCTCCGCCGCTTCGTGGATGATCTGGCGGGCACGACCGGTGAGGGTCGCCTTATCCCAGTCGAAGAACACGAGATAGGAACGGGCCGGCGCCGGGGCGGGTGCGGCGACCGGGGCGGGCGCCGGGGGCGGCGGAGGCGGCGCGACGCCGAACTCGTACCGGACGCCGATCAGGAAGGTGTGGTTGTAGTCGTTGCCGAGCTTGATCGAGGCCGGGCTGACCATACCGCTCGGCGAAGTCGCGGTGCCGCTGTACGAGCGATCGCCGATCAGCGCCATGAACCGGTATTCGGCGGTCAGGGAGAGGCCGGGAATGGCGGTCAGCGGCATGGAGGCGCCCAGGATCGCCTGCGTGGCGAAGGAGCCTTCGGTGCTGTTCGAGGCATTGAAGGTCCCGGCCGGACCATAGGCCTTCAGGCCCTGCTCGTTGGCCCACTCGTAGCCGACGCCGATACCGACATAGGGCGTGACCACCGGGATCAGGCCATTGAAGTCGTAGTAGCCGTTCACCATCACGCCGTAGAGCTGCTCATGCCCACCGGCCGCGCTGAAGCCGGAGAAGCCGCCGACCTTGTTGAACTTGTTGTTGTAGTAATTGCCCTCGATCTCGGCGCGGAATCCGTTGCCGAAGCCATAGCCCCCGGCGCCGACGAATGCCGGGCCCACGTCAGATTGAAGGTTGCCTCCGCTAGTTCCGAGAGAATTGCCACCAACGCTGGCCCCCTCCAGGTTAAGGTCCTGCTTGAGGTTCACGCCGGCGCCGAGGCTGACGTAGGGGCCGGTCACCGGCTGCGCCAGCGCGGCGACAGAGCCAGCTACCATGGGAGCTGCCAGCACGGTGGCCGCCAGAAGCGCGGTCCGAAGGTTCATCTGTTTTCTCCTCGTTAACGTCAGCAGCCCGGCGGCGGTGCCCCGAACGGCACGACCATCCGCTTCAATCGGATCGGATACCCGGCGCAACAGTCCGGTTCCGCTTGGCTATTGATAGTCCTGTCCACGCGCCAAGACGAGAGGGGCGGCTCGGTTTGAGCCCACCTGTTGCCCCAGTGCCACAGGTCACACCTGGGCGCCACAGTCCGGGCAGGCCATGGCGCCCGGGCGCGGCATCCTGCCTGATCTGGCGTGGCAGGTTCGCCGGCCCGCGGCGACGCGATCCGTCGGGCCCGGCGCGCTCAGCAAGCGCGCCGACCATCCCGTGGACCGGCCGCCGCCGGCCGCGTCCGCTATCAACTTCCGGCGAGAAGGCGGGTTAGTCGTGCCCGCCCGTCTCGGCCCGGCGGATTGCGTGGTCGAACGCGGCCAGCACCTCGGCGTGGGTCGAGCGGTCGTTCATCTTTTCGACATGACTGTAGCCGCGGATCAGCGCCTCGGTGCGCAGATAGTCCCGCGCCTGGTCGAACGCCCCGGGATGGCGCAGTACCCGCGCCGCGGCCTGCAGCGCGCCCATCGCGCACCGCCGGCCGCGCAGGGTTTCGTAGCGCCCCTGCACCCAGCGATCCTCATGCTCGATCAGCGCGCGGGCGGCGCGCAGCAGGTGCGCCGGCGTGACCTCCGGACGGACCTCGCCGGGGGCGAAAGCCCAGAGCGGGCGGGCGCGCAGCCGCTCCGCCAAGCCGCGCAGCCAGGACGTCCCGGCAGCCGGCGGCAGCGCCGCCTCCGCCGGACCGGAACCCGGGCAATACTCCGAACCATCGAATGGCATGGGTGGCCCCTTTCGTCGCAAACGCCGCCGCCGTCGGGCGCGGGCGGGGCATGCTCGCCGGCCCGCCGGCCGGGAGCGGCGGGGACGCGCCCGGCCGATGCCAATGCTACGCCATTCCGACGAGAAAAACAGCGATAACGAAGCACACGATACGCGCGAGGCGCCGCCGTTGGAGGGGGTACTGCCGCGACGGCCGGGGATGCCGGCGGGACGGCAGGGCGGCGAAGGGCGCGCGACGCGGCCCGCGGGCGGTTCGCACCACGGCGCGCAGGCTCAGCCGCGGCCGCCTTCGAAGAATTCCTTCACCTTGGCGAAGAAGCCTTCGCTTTCGGGGTGGTGCTTGTCGCCCTTTTCGGCGTCCGTCTCGAACGCTTCCAGCAGTTCGCGCTGGCGGCGGGTCAGGTGTTGCGGAGTTTCTACCATCACCTGCAGGAACAGATCGCCCCGGGCGGCGCTGCGCAGCACCGAAAACCCCTTGCCGCGCAGCCGCATCTGCTCGCCGGTCTGGGTGCCCGCGGGGATCTTCACTTTGGTCTTGCTGCCGTCGATCGAGGGCACCTCGATCTCCCCGCCGAGCGCGGCGAGGGTCATGCGCAGCGGCACCCGCAGGATGAGGTTCGCACCCTCGCGATGGAAGATCGGGTGTGGCCGGACGGCGACATGCACATAAAGATCGCCCGCCGAGGCACCGGCGGCGCCCGCTTCGCCTTCGCCGGCAAGACGGATCCGGGTGCCGTCCTCCACCCCTGCGGGAATCGTGACGGTCAGACTGCGCTCGCGCTGCACCGTGCCGGCGCCGCGGCAGATGCGGCACGGATCGCGGATCACCCGACCGGAGCCGCCGCAGGTGGGACAGGTGCGCTCCACCAGGAACAGCCCCTGCTGGGCGCGCACCCGGCCATGCCCCTGGCAGGTCGCGCAGGTGTCGCCGCCGTTGCGTGCCTTGTCTTCCGATCCGGTGCCGGCGCAGGCCTCGCAGGCCACGCGGGTGGCAATACGGATCGGAGCCTTCGTGCCGGCGAATGCTTCGGCGAGATCGATCTCCACCGCCTGACGGATATCGGCCCCGGCGCGCCCCCGTCCTCCACCACTGCTCCGTCGGGCGCCGCCGCCCATGAAGTCGCCGAATACCTGATCGAAGATGTCGCCCAGCCCGCCGGCGCCAGAGAAATCGAATCCGCCACCGAACGGGCCGGCGCCGCCGTTGCCCTGCTCGAAGGCGGCATGGCCGAAGCGGTCGTAGGCCGCGCGCTTCTGCTCGTCCTTCAGTACGTCGTAGGCTTCGCTGACGTCCTTGAAGCGCGCCTCGGCCTGCTTGTCCCCTGGGTTGCGGTCCGGGTGGAACTGCATGGCGAGCTTGCGGTAGGCCTTCTTGAGATCCTCGGCGCCGGCGTCGCGCGGCACGCCCAGGGTGGCGTAATAATCCTGCTTCGCCATCTCAGTCTTTCATCGCGTCGGTTTTCGTCGTGCCGGAGGAAATGACAACGGTGGAAACGACCCCGGTGGAACCGATCGGGGCAGAAACGACCGCGGAACGCCGCGCGCCCGCGTGCGGGGGCACGCGGGCGCGTTGCGAGCGGACGGGATGCCGTCGCCGGAGCATGGAAATCAGGCGGATTTCCGCTTGTCGTCCACTTCCTCGAACTCGGCGTCCACCACCTTCTCGTCGGGTGGCGCGCCGCCGGCCTGCGGGCCGGCCGCGCCGGGCCCCCCGCCTGCCGACTGGGCCTTGTACATCGCCTCGCCAAGCTTCATCGCCGCCTGGCTCAGCCGTTCGCCTGCCTGCTTGATGGCTGCCTCGTCGGTGCCTTCCAAGGCGCTGCGTGCGGCCGCCAGGGCCGCCTCCGCCTCGCCCTTGTCTTGCGCACCCACCTTGTCGCCGGCTTCCTTCAGGCTGCGATCCACCTGATGCACCAGCGCTTCCGTCTGGTTGCGTGCCTCGACCAGTTCGCGGCGCTGCTTGTCGGCCGCGGCATTGGCCTCGGCTTCCTTCACCATGCGCTGGATCTCGGCCTCGTTCAGACCGCCCGACGCCTGGATGCGGATCTGCTGCTCCTTGCCGGTGGCCTTGTCCTTCGCCTGTACCGAAACGATACCGTTGGCGTCGATATCGAACGTCACCTCGATCTGCGGCACGCCGCGCGGCGCCGGCGGCAGACCGGTCAGGTCGAAATTGCCGAGCAGCTTGTTGTCGGCCGCCATCTCCCGCTCACCCTGGTAGACCTTGATCGTGACCGCCTGCTGGTTGTCGTCGGCGGTGGAGAAGGTCTGCGACTTCTTGGTCGGGATGGTCGTGTTGCGCTCGATCAGCCGGGTGAACACGCCGCCCAGGGTCTCGATGCCGAGCGACAGCGGCGTCACGTCCAGCAGCAGCACGTCCTTGACGTCGCCCTTGAGCACTGCGGCCTGCACCGCCGCACCGATCGCCACCACCTCGTCGGGGTTCACGTTGCGGGCGGGATCGCGGCCGAAGAACTGCTTCACCGCCTCGATCACCTTGGGCATGCGGGTCATGCCGCCGACCAGGATCACGTCGTTGATCTCCCCGGCCGTCACGCCGGCGTCCTTCAGCGCGGCGCGGCAAGGCTCCAGGGTGCGCTGGATCAGGTCGTCGACCAGTTGTTCCAGCTTGGCGCGCGAGAGTTTCATCACGAGGTGCTTCGGCCCGGAGGCATCGGCGGTGATGAACGGCAGGTTGATCTCGGTCTCCTTGGCGGACGACAGCTCGATCTTCGCCTTCTCCGCGGCTTCCTTCAGGCGCTGCAAGGCCAGCCGGTCACGGCGCAGGTCGATGCCCTGCTCGCGCTTGAACTCGTCGGCCAGCCAGTCAATCACCCGCTGGTCGAAATCCTCGCCGCCCAGGAACGTGTCGCCGTTGGTGGATTTCACCTCGAACACGCCGTCGCCGATTTCCAGCACGGAGATATCGAAGGTGCCGCCGCCGAGGTCATAGACCGCGATCGTGCCGGCGCCCTTCTTGTCCATCCCGTACGCCAGCGCGGCGGCGGTCGGTTCGTTGATGATGCGCAGCACTTCCAGGCCGGCGATGCGGCCGGCGTCCTTGGTGGCCTGGCGCTGGCTGTCGTTGAAGTAGGCCGGGACGGTGATCACCGCCTGGGCGACTGGCTCACCCAGATACGCCTCCGCGGTCTCTTTCATCTTGCCCAGGATGAAGGCGCTGATCTGGGACGGAGCGTATTTCTCGCCGCGCGCTTCCACCCAGGCGTCGCCGTTGTCGCCGCGGACGATCTTGTAGGGAACGAGGCCCTTGTCCTTGTCCACCATCGGATCGTCAAAGCGCCGGCCGATCAGGCGCTTGATCGCATACAGCGTGTTGGTCGGGTTGGTGACCGCCTGGCGCTTGGCCGACTGGCCGACCAGCCGCTCGCCGCCTTCGGTGAAGGCGACCATGCTGGGGGTGGTGCGGGCGCCCTCCGCGTTCTCGATCACGCGGACATCCTTGCCCTCCATGATCGCGACGCAGGAATTGGTGGTGCCGAGGTCGATCCCGATGACCTTGCTCATGTATGTCGTGCTCCTTGCAGCGGACGCCGGTGGCCCGAGGCACCGCCTGCGTCCCTAAGAGTGGATTTTTGTCTTTGCGGATGTATTGAGCCGGCTGCCGCGCGGCAAGGGCCGCCGCCCCGGGGGCGGTGTATTTTCCGCCCGCAGGCGTGGCTTCAGCCGTGCCCTCCGCCGCCGGAAAGCTCGGCCAGCGGCGCCTTGGCCACGACCACCATCGCCGGGCGCAACAGCCGCCCATGCAGGGTCCAGGCCGGAGTCCAGGCCTGGATCACGGTGCCCGGGGCATGGGCCGGGCTTTCCTGCTCGGCCATCGCCTGGTGGAAATTTGGGTCGAACATCTGGCCGGTGGGGTCCTCGCGCTTGATCCCGTTGCGCTCCATCAGGGCGAGGAAGCTGCGCTCCACCCCCTCGAACCCGTCACGCAGGCGGGCGACGATCGGGGGATCGTCGGCCTGCGGCGGCGGCAGGCTGTCGAGACCGCGGCGCAGGTTCTCCGCCGCCTCCACCACGTCGGCGGCGAATTTCTGCACCGCGTACTGGCGCGTCTCGTCCACCTCGCGGCGGGCACGGGCACGCACGTTGGCCATCTCGGCCTCGGCGCGGACCCAGCGGTCCTTGAAATCGGCGGCTTCGGATTCCAGCGCCGCGATGCGGGCGGTGGCAGCCGACATCAGCTCCTCCGCGGTGCGCGGCGGGGCGGCGGGCTCGGCCTGGTTCGAGGTCGGATCGGACGATTTTGGTTCAGTGTCGGTGCTCATGGGCCGATCAGTTAGGACGCCCGGCCGGCGCGGACAAGCCGGCGGAGGCGAAGCCGCATCGAAACTACCGCGGGGTGGCGTTCAGCCGGCAGCCGCCAGCAACGGGTTCGGCGCGTGCTCCGACCAGCGCAGGGTTCCCGCGGCATCGCAGGCGGGGCAGGCAGGTGTCCACCGTGCGGCGACGACCTGGCAGGCGGTGCAGCGCCAGACCGGATCTGGGTCGGCCTCCGCCGCTTGGCGCAGGGCGTCGCGCTGGGCGGCGCGGCCGGCTTCGGTACTGCCGTCCGCCGCTTCCTCGATCGCCGCGCGCAGCAGCCACACGCGCCGCTGGGTCAGCCCGGTCTGGACCGCGGCCTCGGCGTGCCGGCGTGCCTCCCCGAACAGGCCGGCGGCGAGCGCGGCGCGGGCGAGCATCAGGTGCGCCTCCGGATGGTCCGGGCGCGCCGCGGCCAGGCGCTGTGCGGCTCGCATTCGGGCCAGCTTGTCGGTTGTCGGCGCGAGGGCGAAGTCTGCCAGGTCCGGGTGCGGCGCCAGGGCCCAACTGCGGCGGATCACCGCCTGCGCCCGCCGCTCGCGCCCCGCCGCGCGCAGCCTGGTCGCGTAGGCGAGTGCCGCCGGCGCCAGCGCCGGATCGTCCTTCCAGGCCCGCTGTGCCAGCATCCGCGCCCGCGCCGGATCGGTCGCCGCCTCCGCCGCACCAACCTCGAGGGCGGCCTTCGGTGCATCGGCGTCAGTCAGCGCCAGCGCCTCCTCCCAGCGGCCGGCGCGAACCGCGAGCCGGGTACGTTCGCCGCGCAGCCATACTGCGCCCGGGTGGGCCGCTTCGGCGGCGTGGGCGAGCCGTGCTGCCGCGTCCCAGTCGCCGCGCTCGGTGGCGCGGCGGAGCAGGCCGCGAAAGCCGAGGAATGCCGTCTCCGGCCGGCGGGTCAGGGCCTGCAGCGCGGCTTCCGCCTCCTCCGGGCGGCCGGCGAGGCGGGCAGCCTGGGCGGACAACAACAGAGTCTGCGCGGTCTCGCCGAGCAGGCGGCAGGCGCGGGCCGCTTCGCGCCGTGCATCGCCGGCCTCGCCGGCGGCCAGGGCCACCATCGCACGGGTGGCAGCGACCTCGCCAAGGCGGCGGTGGCGGGCGCCGCGCCAGAAGCGCACCCGCCGCGGCAGGTACCACAGCCCGACGAGCAGGCGCAGCAGCACATGCAGTAGCAGGAACAGCACCACCGCGGCGAACGCGGCCACTGCGGTCGGGGCCTCGATCGTGGTGGCGCCGATCCGCGCGGTGACAGTGCCGGGCAGGCCGGCGACGTACCAGGCGGCCGTCAGCACCACCGCGACAACAAGCAGGATGGCCAGCACCCTGCGCATCAGCCGTCCGTGCCCGCGAGGTCGGCCGCCGTGCGGTCCAGCGCCGTGCGCGCCGCCAGCACCGTCTGGGCCTGATCGCGCCAGGGCGCCATCGCCGCCGCCGCGGGACCCTCCAGCGCGCCGAGCGCGGCAACCGCCCCGGCCAGGTCGCCGGCGTGCAGCCGCGCCGCCGCCATGGCCAGCGGCGCGGCGGCTGGGTCGCCCAGGATCACCCGATCACCCTGGCGCACGGTCACGAGGTTCTGCGCCCGGGTCCAGAGACGGTCGAGCAATGGCTGCCCGGCGGTGGACGGCCGGCTCGCCGCCAGCGCGGCGCGAGACGCGGCGGGGAAGGCGAGGCGCAGCGCCGCCTCGGTGGGGGGCGCGGTGGTGGCGAAACGGGCGAGCGCCGGCGGCGCGCCGGGCAGCGCACCCAGCGGACGCCCCGCATCCAACGCCGCGCGCGCGGCCTGTATCTGCGCCAGCCGCGCGATCTGCCCCGACGCCTTGGCGAGCGCGGCGACCTGCCGCGTCAAGGTCGCGACCGTCGCCTGCTGGGCGGCCAGGTCCTGGCGCAGCGTGGTGACCGCAGTCTGCGTCGCCTCCGCCCGCGCGTCGCGCCGTGCCGCCAGCGCCGCCACCCGTTCATCCGAGGCGGCCAGGTGTTGACCCTGGGTCGCGACCTGCTGGGCGAGCCCGCCGAGCTGCTGTGCGGCGCCGTCCTGGTGCTGCGACAAGCCGCCAACCTGCGCGCTGAGGGCGGCGAGCTGCTGCGTCAGCGCCGCCGTCTGCCGGGTGAGCGCCGTGATGCGCCCGTTGGCGGCGTCGAGTTCCGCGGCAAGTGTGGCAGACTGCTCGGGCCTGCCGGCGGCTGGCCGCTGCTCCAGCGCGGTAACCCGTTGCGCCAAGGCGGCAAGCGCCGCCGCGGTGGCGGCATGTTGGCGGGCGAGGGCGGCGCGCAGCCCGGCGACCTCGGCACGCAGTGCGGCCACCGGCGCTGCTTGTCCGCCCGGCAGCGCGGCCTGACGCTGCCACAGCCAGACCAGGCCGGCGGCCAGGATCACGAACCCGGCGGCGGTCAGCCAGGGACCGATACCCCGCCGGGCCGCCGGCGACGTCCCGGCGACGAGCGGGGAGCTGCCGAGCGGCGGTCCATCGCCCGGCGTATCGGGGCCCGACATGCCGGCACCAGAACCCGGAGGAACCGCCCCGGTCGTCCCGCTGGCAGTTTCCTTCGGCACGGTCGTCGGCACCGTCCCTCGCTCCGGGTGCGACGCCGAAGCCGGCATTCCAGACCCCGGCACAGGAGACGGTGCCCCGCCCGCCCGGCTCGTGTCCGGACGCGTCGCAGCGCCGCTCGGGGGGGCGGCCACGACCTGATCCGCGGGCGCCGCACCCGCCCCATCCGGCGCGGCTTCCGGCATGCGGTCCGAGCGCGATGCGTCACGAATGGCGTTCGACCCCGGCGCAGCCTCGGAGCCAGACGCAGGCGGGCGGGACGGGGGCGAAGGTTCGGTCATTGCAGCAGCGCGAGCATTGCATTCTGGGTGGGACGGGAGGCCTGGCGGATCTCACGCCAGCGGAGAGTCCGTAATGCCACGACCGCGGGTGCGCCGATAGCGCAAGCACGCACCGCGCCCACTGCGTCCGCAAGCCCCGCGGCCACTGCGAGCCGAACAAAGGCCCGCGCCGTCTCGGCAGAAAAGAACAAGGCTGCCGCCACGGTCCCGGACCGCAATGCCGCCACCGCCTCCTCCGGCAACTCGGCCGCCGGCTCGGCGGCATAAAGCACGCGGCGATGTACCTCCCGCCCCTGCGCACGCAGCGCCTGCTCCAGCGCCGCGCCCTGACCTTCCCCAACCGCGAGCAACAACGGCCCCGGCGGCGCCCGCCGCGCCAGCAATCCCGCCAGCGCCGCCGCATCGGCACCGGCACTGGTCACATCGGCGAACCCGGAGGCCCGCGCCCGGGTAGCCGTGGCATCGCCAACCGCGAACAACGGCATCCGATGCAACAAAGCAGGCAGCCCCAGGAGCGCGTTACCGCTGGTCACCGCGATCGCGGCCAAATCCGTCGGTAGCGCTCCCACCTCTCGCGGGCGAATGACCAACGTCGGCGCCAGCAGCGGAACAAAGCCCAGAGCGGCAACCGCGCCGGCAGTCGTCGCCCCGGCCGGCAACGGACGGGTGATCAGCACGTACATGAGAGACGTCGGCTACGTTCATGCCGCGCCGGGGAGATCGCGGCTGTTGAGGGCAACGCTCCCCAGGCTTTTGCCTCCCACGATCCGGAGCCCCCCATGGCCGCCGTCAGCCGAGCACGTCCGCCGGCGCGTCGGTGCGCAGGGCGGCGCCAAGTTCAGAGCCGAGGCGGACGGCGTCGGTTGTCGGCCCGCTCAGGCGGCGGCGGTCGAGGTATGTGCCGTCGGCGCGTGCCAGCAGCCCGGTCAGGTGCAGCATGCCGTTCGCGTCGCACCGCGCGTGGGCGCCAATCGGGGTCCGGCAGGAGCCGTCGAGCGCGGCGAGCAGGCTGCGCTCGGCGTCCGCGGTGCAGCTTGCTTCCGTGTCCGCCATGCTGGCGAGCAGAGTGCGCAGTTCCGTGTCGTCGGCGCGCACGGTGATGCCGACGATGCCCTGGCCGGCGGCGGGCACGACGACGTCAGGATCGATCGCGACGGCGGCGTGGTGGGCGAGGTCAAGCCGGCGCAGCCCGGCCATGGCCAGCATGGTGGCGTCGGCGGTGCCGGCGGCGAGCTTGTCCAGCCGGGTCTGCACGTTGCCACGCAGCATCGTCACGTGCAGGTCGGGGCGGGCGTGCAGCAGTTGCGCCTGGCGGCGGAGCGAGGCGGTGCCGACGATCGCGCCCGCAGGAAGGGCGGCGAAGGGATGCATGGGGTCGGTCGGGCCGGCAGGGGTGGTGCGCAGGATCAGAGCGTCGCGCGCATCCTCCCGCGATAGCACGCAGGCGAGCACGATGCCGGACGGCAGCGCGGTTTCCAGATCCTTGAGGCTGTGCACCGCGCAGTCGATGCGGTGGCCGGCCAGCGCTTCATGGATCTCCTTGGCGAACAGCCCTTTGCCGCCGATGTCGGCGAGCCGGCGGTCCTGCACGGTATCACCGGTGGTGCGGATGACGACTTCCTGTACCCCCTCCCGGTCGCGCAGGGTTGCGCCGGTGCTGCGGAACAGCGCGATGAAACCGCGGGTCTGGATCAGCGCCAGCGGCGAGGGGCGGGTGCCCACGCGCAGCGGCCGCGCCCCGGCGCGCACCGCGCCGTCTCCCGGTTGCGCGGGCGCGGCCGGCGGGGTCGGGCCGAGGCTGCGCGGCTCGGGCGCTGTGGCCGGGTTCATCGGCCTGTCCTATTACCGTCGGGCGCGGACGGTAAAGAGGCGCGGGGCTGTCATGAGGGTGACGGACATGGCTGGCGTGAGGAGAACCCCTGACTGATGGACCTGACGGACAGGCGACCGGTGCTGGGAATTGAGAGCTCGTGCGATGAAACCGCCGCGGCGGTGCTCGCCGGCGACGGCAGCGTGCTGGCCGCGCTGGTGGCCAGCCAGGAGGCGAGCCACGCCCCGTTCGGCGGCGTGGTGCCGGAGGTTGCGGCGCGCGCGCATCTGGCGCTGCTGCCCGGGCTGGTGCGCCGGGCGATGGATCAGGCGGGGCTGGGGTTCGCCGATCTCGGCGGGGTGGCGGCAACGATCGGGCCGGGGCTGATCGGCGGCCTGATCGTCGGCAGCCAGATGGGCAAGGGGATCGCGCTGGCCGCCGGCCTTCCCTTCGTCGCGGTGAATCACCTGGAGGCGCATGCGCTGACCGCGCGGCTGCCTGGCCTGGTGCCCGGCGGGGCGCCGTTCCCGTATCTGCTGCTGCTGATCTCCGGCGGGCATTGCCAGTGCGTGGCGGTGGAGGGGGTGGGCCGGCACATGCGCCTCGGCGGCACGGTCGATGACGCGGCGGGGGAGGCCTTCGACAAGGTGGCGAAGCTGCTCGGGCTGCCCTGGCCCGGCGGGCCGGCGCTGGAGCGGCTGGCCGCGGCGGGCGATCCGCGGCGGTTCGCGTTCCCCCGGCCGATGCTGGGGCGGGCGGGGTGCGATTTCAGCTTTTCCGGGTTGAAGACCGCGGTGGCGCAAGCGGTGACCCGGTTCGGGGAGGGCGCGCTGGCGGGGGGCGTGGCGGCCGACCTGGCAGCGGGGTTCCAGGCGGCGGTGGCCGAGGTGCTGGCGGATCGCGTCCGGCACGCGATGGAGATGTTCTCGGAACGTTATCCGGGGGTCGCCGGGCTGCTGGTGGTGGCCGGGGGTGTGGCGGCGAACGGGGCGGTTCGGGCGGCGCTGGGGGCGGCGACGGCGGCGCGCGGCTTCGGACTCGCGGTACCGCCGGCCGCGCTGTGCACCGACAATGCGGTCATGGTGGCCTGGGCGGGGATCGAGCGGCTGCGGCTCGGGCTGGTCGATCGGTTGGACGTGGCACCGCGGCCGCGCTGGCCGTTGGCGGAGCTGGCAGGGGCGGTTGCGCCGGGGTGAATGAGACAGCCGCGGGACGATGAGGACTCGTTGCCCCTTCAATGGCCGCCGGGGAACTCCGTCGCGTGCCGGCTGTTCACCTCCGCGATGGCCGCGAAATCGAAGCCGGCGCCGGCCTGCAAGGCGTCGATCTCCTCGAAATACCGGTCCTGGCCGCCGGGCAGGCTCCAGTCCAACATCGCCGCGTCGGTGGTGCCGACATTGCTGAAACTGTGCACCGTGCCGTTGGGGACGAAGATCAGGGTGCCGGGTCCCACCTCGCGCGCGGGCGTGTCGCCGACCTGAATGCGGTAGGTGCCGGCAAGGACCAGGAAATACTCCTGCTGCTCGCGGTGCAGGTGCGGCGGCGGCCCTTCGCCGGGGCGGTGGATGCAATGGATGGCGGAGAAGCGCCCGCCGGTGTCGGCGCTGCGCAGCATCACGCGCATTTTCAGGCCGAACGGGGCGATCGGGGTGACGTCGTCTGGGATGACCACCCGTGCCGTCAGCGGGGCGTTGTCAGCCATGGCATAGCTTCCCTCCACTGGTTGCGGGGAATCTATGCTGTCCGGGCCGACGTGTCACGCATCCGTGTCATGGCTAGGATTTCATGGCCCAGGGACGTTCCCTGACACGCCGACGCGCCCGTGCGGGCGCGCCGGTCGCCGCCTGAACACCTCACCGGGGGGTCTCTCCCGGCAGGGCGTCGTCTTTCGTCGTCTAGCGCGCGCCCGCGCCCTCCGCCGCCGTGATCCGTCCGGCCCCGGCGGCCTGCATCCGCTGCTCGGCGATCGCGGCCTTCATTGCCTTCTGCAGCTTCTCGAACCCGCGCACCTCGATCTGCCGCACTCGCTCGCGTGAGATGTTGTATTGCTGCGACAAATCTTCGAGCGTGGTCGGATTGTCCTTGAGCCGCCGCTCGATCAGGATGTGGCGTTCGCGTTCGTTCAAGGTTTTCAGCGCGTTCGCCAGCAGGGCCTTGCGCCCGGTCAGTTCCTCGCGATCGCCGATCGCGGTTTCCTGGCTTTCCGTCTCGTCGACCAGCCAGTCCTGCCATTCGCCTTCCGAATCGGCGCGCACCGGTGCGTTCAGGCTGTGGTCGGGCGCCGCGAGGCGCCGGTTCATGCTGACAACGTCCTGTTCCGGCACGTCCAGCATGTGCGCGATCTTCGCCACCTGCTCGGGCTGCAGATCGCCGTCTTCGATCGCCTGCATCTGGCCCTTGAGCCGGCGCAAATTGAAGAACAATTTCTTCTGCGCGGCGGTCGTGCCCATTTTTACCAATGACCAGCTATGCAGGATGTACTCCTGGATGGCGGCGCGGATCCACCACATGGCGTAGGTGGCAAGGCGGAAGCCGCGGTCCGGATCGAACCGTTTCACCGCCTGCATCATGCCGACGTTGCCTTCGCTGATCAGCTCGCCGACCGGCAGGCCGTAGCCGCGGTAGCCCATCGCGATCTTGGCAACGAGCCGCAAATGCGACGTCACGAGCTTGTGCGCCGCGTCCATATCCTCCTTGTCCCGCCAGCGGCGGGCGAGGTCGAGCTCCTCCTCCGCGGTGAGCATCGGGAACTTGCGGATCTCCTGGAGATACCGCGTGAGATTGCCTTCGGGCGCGATGTTGATGACGGCAGAGGCCACGATCGGCTCCTTTCGCCTGGCGGCGTTGTTGTCGCGTGCAGATGTGTCGCTATCACACTGGCACAGGACGGCGACGCCGTGGACTGAATAACAGTCCATGAAATGGCAAGGGTCAAACGTTTCGGTGAGCTGCCTGCCGCTGCGTTGGTCCGTTGAGCGGCGGAGGCAGGCTGGACGACCGTCGGAGGAGGGGCTTGCCGATCCGCCTCCGACGCCGCGTTTAATACAGGACTAATTCAGTCCTGTCAATACCGCTGACCTTTTGCAGGTCAGGGTTGCCCCTCCCGCGCCCCTCCTTCCGCGGCGTCCAGGGCAGCCAGCAAAGCCGCCATATCGGGCGGCGGCGGGGTCTCGAACGCCAGGGTCGCGCCGGTGCGCGGATGGACGAAGCCGAGCCGCGCCGCGTGCAGCGCCTGGCGTGGAAAATCGAGCAGCCGGTCGCGCAGCCCCGCCTCCAGCCCGCGCGCCTGCGCCGGCACCCGGCGCAGATAGACCGGATCGCCCACCAGCGGATGCCCGCTTGCCGCCAGGTGCACCCGGATTTGATGCGTCCGCCCGGTCGCCAGCCGGCATTCCAGCAGGCTCACCGCCCCGCCGGTCCAGGCGCGCAGGGTGCGGTAGCGGGTCAGCGCCTCCCGTCCGCCGCCGTGCAAGCGGATCGCCATCCGCTTGCGATCGCGCGGATCTCGCCCGATCGCCCCTTCGATCTCCCCCGCGGTCGGTGTCGGACAGCCCCAGACCAGGGCCAGATAGGCGCGATCGGCCGTGCGCCCAGCGAAGGCGGCGGCGAGCCCGGCCATCGCCACCTCCGTCTTCGCCGCCACCATTACCCCGGAGGTGTCCTTGTCCAGCCGATGCACGATGCCGGGGCGCTGCTCCCCACCCACCGCCAGTTCGGCCCCGCAATGGGCGATCAGCGCGTTGACGAGCGTGCCGTCCTCGTTGCCGGGCGCGGGATGGACGACGAGACCGGCGGGCTTGTCGAGCACGACCAGGTCGCGGTCCTCGAACAGGATGGTGAGCGGGATTGCCTGCCCTTCCGGCCGCGCCGGCCGGGGCGGGGGTACGGTCACCGTATAGATCGCGCCGGCGCGCACCGGTTCGGCCGCATCGCGCACCGGCGCGGCATCGCGGCACACGGCATCGGCAGCGATCAGCGCCTGGAGGCGAGCGCGCGAAAGCGCGGGCAGGTGACGGGCGAGGAACCGGTCCACCCGCTCCCCCGCCTCTGCCGCCTCGGCATGCACCTGTGCGGGACCGGGCGGGAGAGGGAGACCCGGATTCAGATCGGGGGCGGCCGCCGGAGGCGCGGGGACCCTGGCAGGGCCGCGGGAGGGTAGCCGGGCGGGCGGCTTGTCGGGCATGGGGGATGCAGATAACCCGATGCGGGTCCGGGCGCGAGGGCGCGGCTGTCGGGCGGCAGGAGCGGGACAGGCCATGCGGGTGTTGACGGCGGCGACGATCGCGATGGGGGTGCTGATCCTGCTCGGCACCACGGTGCTGGTGGTGACCATCATCCACCGCGCGACGATCCCGCATCCCGTCGCGCCGACAGAGCCGGTTGCACTGACCTTGCACGAGCCGGCGGGCACCGCCATCGCCGGGATCGCCGACGCCGGCGGCTGGCTGGCGATCGCGCTGCACGGCGGTGGCCCGGACCGACTGGTCCTCGTCGATCCGCGCAGCGGCGCGGTGACCGGGCGGTTGGCGCTCCGGCCGTAATCCCCCCGCCGGCAACGCCGGCCATGATCCCCCGCCGGTGAGCGCCGGTCGTCGGCACCGCGCCACCGTTCGCAGGCCGTTAATCCCTCGCCGCCATGCTCTCCCATCGGAGGGTTTCTGGTGCGACGACTGACCTGTTTCGATGGGCTGCGCGGGGCGCTGGCGGTGTATGTGATGCTGTCGCACCAGGCGCCGTTTGCCGTGCTGCCGGACTGGATCGCGCTGCCGCTGTCGCACGGCGGCGCCGCGGTCGACGTGTTCTTCGTGCTCAGCGGGATGGTGATCGTCCGCTCGCTCGACCGTTTAGGCTGGCGTGCCGGGCCGTTCCTGCGCGCCCGTGCCTGGCGGATATTCCCGCTGTTCCTGGTCGCCCTGGCTTTCGCCACCGCGCTCCAGCCGCTGGCGCTGCCGTTCCCGGCGATGCCCTGGATCGGCCCCGCCAGCCCGGCGCGGGAGATTTGGTCCGGCGGCTGGCCGCCCGCCTGGGCCGGCGAGCTGGCGGCGCATCTGACCATGACACATGGGTTGTTCCCCCATGCCGTGCTGCCGTACGCCTGGGTGAGTTTCCTCGGCGCCGCCTGGAGCCTGAGCACCGAGTGGCAGTTCTACGTCCTGCTCGCCGCGCTGGCGGTCGCCCGTGGGCCGCGCGCGCGCGCCGGCCTGCCCTGGCTGTTCCTGGCTCTGGCGGCGACCGGCCTGGCCTGGAGTCACCTGGCCCCACCGGACTGGCGGTTCAGCCGCGCGTTCCTGGGTAACGAGGCGCAGTATTTCGCCCTCGGCACCGCCGGGGCGGATTGGTTGGACCGTCCGGAGACCGGCGGCCGCCATCTCGCCGTACTGGTCGGCGTCCTGATGCTATGCGTGGCAGCGGGCGGGACGGACAAGCTGGGCGCCCCGCTGGTCTGGATCGTCTGTCTGCTCGCCGAACGCAGTGATCGCTCGGCGCCGTGGCTGCTGGCGCCGCTCGCCGCGGCATTGCGGCTACCCGTGATGCAATGGCTTGGTGCGATGTCGTATGCATTGTACCTTGGTGAACGAGCCGGTGCAGAAACTGCTGGGGCTCGGGCTCGCGCGGGTGGCGCACGGGAACGCGATCCTGTTCTCCGCGCTGTGGCTGCCGGGCGCGACGGCGCTGCCGCTCGCCATCGCCTGGGCGCTGCACGTCACGATCGAACGGCGCTGGAGCGGTCCGCCGTCGCGGCGGGTGCGGCTCGCGGCCAAGTAAGGGGCCTGTCCGCAGGGAACCCGCCCGCGGCGGCGCTTGACCGGAATCAAAACCTGCATCGTCCCGCCTGTGCCCCCTGTCCGGACCGGCGTGTCGCACCCTATGTTGACTGTCGCGCTCCCGATCGCCGTCCCACGACAGGAATCTGCGCCCGTGCGCCTGCCCGCAAGCCGCGTCGCCATGATCGCCCTGCTGCTGCTCAGCGGATGCAAGGCGGTATCCCATCTCCCGCCGCCGCCCCCGCCGCTGCCGCTACCGCTGCCCCCGACCCGCCCCCCGCCCCCGGCCGAGGTGCGCGAGCCGGCGATTTGGCACTTCGACTCCTCCGCTGGCGCGTGCACCGCGGCGGCAATCGGACGTACCGCCCGGCTGCAGATCACCTTGCGGGCCGGGCATGCGGCGCTGTTCGTGCTCTACGCGGCGCGTGGCATGGAACGGCACGGTCCGACGGCACCTGGCGCGCTAGGCTTCCGGGGCGCCGCCGGGGGCTGGACGGCAACCGCCCGGATCGGCCCGGGCAGCCTGGCGGTCGCCGCGCTGCGGCTGGACGACCAGACCGTCGGCCGAGTGGCCCTGCTGCTGGACGGCGGCACGCTCGCCCCGGTGGGCGCCGGGGAGGCGCTGCCGGTGTTGCTCCTGCCCTCCGCTGGCGCCCCTGGCCGACGCTGGTTCGGCTGTGCTCGCGGTCTGTTGTTCTGATGCCGGCGTCCTGATGCCGGCATCCTGATGCGGGTGTCCTGATGCTGGGGTCTACGCCGGCGGCCCCCGGCCGCGCGGGTTTGCGTCCCCGGCGGCCGCCGGGAGTGCGGGTGTGGCGCTGGAATGGCGCCGCCCCTCGCGTAGGTACGCGAGCGTCCGCCCCGCTGCGGCAAAATAGTCCTGTCGGCGGCGGTCCGACGACCGTCGCGCCGGTGCCTCGGCCTGCGCGTCGTCTTCCGGCGCCGGCAAGCGGCGATTGTCCCTACCCTCGGCGATGGAATATGCTTCGATGTCCGCGCAGGCTCCGGCCATGACCCCGATCCGGCCCGACCGATTCGCTCCGTTCGTCGCTACACTCGGCCGCGGCCCGGGCCGGTCGCGGGCGTTGACCCGGGAAGAGGCGCGGGAAGCCTTCGCCCTGATCCTCGCCGGCGAGGTCGATCCGATACAACTTGGCGCCTTCCTGATGCTGCTGCGCTATCGCGGCGAGGACGCGGCGGAGATCGCTGGGCTGGTGGAGGCGGCGCAGGCGGCGATTCCCCGGGTGGACGCCGCGGTCATGCTCGACTGGCCGTCCTACGGCGCCGGACGGACCCGCGGGGCGCCTTGGTTCCTGCTGGCGGCCCTGGCGCTGGCGCGCGCCGGCGTGCGGGTGCTGATGCACGGCAGCAACGCGTTTTCCGCCGGCACCTCGGTCGCGTCCGGCCTGGCCGCGCTCGGGCTGGCGCCGGCGGCGGATGAGGACGGGGCGGCGGTGGCCCTGGCCCGGGACCGGTTCGCTTACCTGCCGCTGGCAACCTTGGCGCCGGAACTCGGCCGCCTGATCGGGCTGCGGCGGCTGTTCGGCTTGCGTTCGCCGGTCAATACCGTGGTACGGCTGCTCGATCCGGGGCGGGCGCCGGCCGGGATCGATGGGGTCTTCCACCCGGCGTACATGGATGTGCATCTGCGGGTGGCGGAACTGCTGGCCCGGCCGCGCCTGCTGGTGCTGAAGGGCGGCGGCGGGGAGGCGGAACTGGTCCCGATGAAGCCGGCGGTGGCCCATCTTTGGTCGGCCGAGGCCGGGAGGTCCACGCTGGAGCTGCCGGCCTGGCCGGGTCTGGGCGCCGCCGCGGCACCGGAACCCGATCCCGCCGCCCTGTCGGCGGTCTGGCGCGGAGACGTGGCCCCAGCGCGTCCGGTGGCGACGGTGCGGGCGACCATCGCGCTCGGTCTGCTGGCGCTTGGCACGGCCGCGACGCCGGCGGCGGCGGAGCGGGAAGCGGCGCGGGTCTGGGCGGCGCGTCGCTGATCTGCGGCATGAATGCCTGCAGACTTGGCGCGGTTCGGCCGCGCCGCGTCCTACCCGCTTGGCCTCATCCTTCCTGCCGCTGCTATGCTGGGCGCCCGGCTCTTCCCCCCGATTCGCAAGGCCAGCCCGCATGGACAGCTCCCCCCTCTCGCGCTCTGCCGACGAACACAAGGTGAGCTTCGACCTGCTGACCGAGAATCCGGTCTACAAGCCGTTCCGCTATCCCTGGGCCTACGAGGCCTGGCTCACCCAGCAGCGGGTGCACTGGCTGCCCGAGGAAGTGCCGCTGGCCGATGACGTGAAGGATTGGCACCGCAACTTGACCGGCGCCGAGCGCAACCTGCTGACGCAGATCTTCCGCTTCTTCACCCAGGCGGATGTCGAGGTGAACAACTGCTACATGAAGCACTACAGCCGGGTTTTCAAACCGACAGAAGTGCTGATGATGCTGTCCGCTTTTTCCAACACCGAAACCATCCACATTGCCGCCTATTCGCACCTGCTGGACACGATCGGGATGCCGGAGCTCGAGTATCAGGCGTTCCTGAAATACAAGGAGATGAAGGACAAATACGATTTCATGCAGGGGTTCTCGGTCGACAGCCGGCCCGAGATCGCCAGGACGCTTGCGGCTTTCGGCGCCTTCACCGAGGGGCTGCAATTGTTCGCCTCGTTTGCCATCCTGCTGAATTTCCCGCGCTTCGGGAAGATGAAGGGGATGGGCCAGATCATCTCCTGGTCGGTGCGTGACGAGACCCTGCACTGCGATTTCGTCATCCGCCTGTTCCGCACCTTCGTGGGCGAGAACCCCGAGATCTGGACCGAGGCGTTCCGCCGCGACCTCTATCTGACGTGCGCCACCATCGTCGATCACGAGGACGCCTTCATCGACCTGGCGTTCGGCCAGGGGCCGGTGGAAGGCCTGACCGCGGCCGAGGTGAAGCAGTACATCCGCTACATCGCCGACCGCCGGTTGGTGCAACTCGGCCTGCAGCCGCTATACCGGCTGGAACGCAACCCGCTACCCTGGCTGGACGAGATGCTGAACGCAGTGGAGCACACCAATTTTTTCGAGAATCGTGCCACGGAATACAGCCGTGCCTCCACCACTGGGAGCTGGGAAGATGCATTCGACGACCCGCCGGCGGCCGGACAGGTGGCACCTGCCGCCGCCCCGGTGCCGCTCGTCCCCAGCTCAGGCGGATTGCCTCTTGCCGCGGCGCGGCCGCGGGCATAGGTTTCCGACGGGTCCTGTCGTATGACGTGTCGAGGGGCGGTCGAAATCACGGTGGCATGGCGAGGCGTTGACGCAATTGGTCGCGCCGTGTCGCAAAATATGGTTCATGGCGCCTGCCGGGGGGTGCCTGCCGGGCACGCCCCCGCTGCGCCGGGGACGCTCAACCAAGGTTCGCGATGAGGGGTACCTTGAGTCAGATCGAAGACCATCCAGTCAGGGACTCCGCGGCCCTCGGCGCATCCTCGGGGAGCGACGCCAAGGCTGGCGCGCCACAGCGCTATACACGCCGATTGTCCGACAAGGTGCTGGTGGCGTTCCATCACGCCTGCGACCAAGGTGATTTCGAGGTCGCCGAACAATTGCTCCATGTGCTGGAAATGATGCTGACCCGCCGCCCGCTGACGCCGGACGGCACGCGCCGGCGCAATATGGAAAGCTTGGTCGCCGCACACGAGCGCTTGTGGCACCTGCGCCACCCGGAGTCCGCGGAAACCTGAGCCGGAGGGCCGCGCCCCCCTCCCCGTCCGCCGAGTCGTCCCCAGGCCGGCTTCGCGCGGGCCGCGCCTCGGGTCAGCCGAGGCACGCCGCGCGAAGCTGCGCGAACGCGCGGGCACGGTGGCTGATCTCCTCCTTCGCCTTGGGCGGCATTTCGCCGAAGGTCACCGCCGATCCGGCCGGACAGAACATCGGGTCGTAGCCGAACCCGTGCGCCCCCCGGGGCGGCCACACCGCCACCCCGTCGACCCGGCCGAGGAAGCTCGCCGTCTCCCCGTCCGGCCAGGCGAGGCAGAGCGCGGCGACGAACCAGGCGCGGCGGTCGACGGTCGCCGCCAGGCCGGCATTCGCCCGCGCCATCGCGGCGGCGAAATCCTTCTCCGGCCCGGCCCAGCGCGCCGAATGGATGCCGGGCGCGCCATCGAGGGCGGCAAGGCAGAACCCGGAATCGTCCGCCAGCGCCGCCAGCCCCGCTCCGCGCGCCGCCGCTAAGGCCTTGATCCGCGCGTTGCCGACGAAATCGGGCGCGTCCTCCACCGGTTCGGGCAGCCCGAGCGCACCGGCGGAGACGATTTCGAGCTCGAACAGAGTCACCAGCGCCGCGATCTCGCGCAGCTTGCCCGGGTTGTGGCTGGCGAGTACCAGCCGGCCGCCGCGATCGAGCCGGCGCGCCATCAGCCGGCGTCCAGCACCGCGCGCTGGGCGGCGAACAGGGACGCGGTGCCGACGCGGGCGAGGCCCAGCAGGGTGGTGAACTGCGCTTCCGAGAACGGCGTCTTTTCGGCGGTGCCCTGCAGCTCGACGATGCCGCCGGCATCGGTCAGGACGAAATTGGCGTCGGCGTCGGCACCGGAATCCTCGGCGTAGTCGAGGTCGAGCACCGCCTCCCCGCCGACCAGCCCGCAGGAGACGGCCGCCACCTGGCCGGACAGCGGGTCACGCGCCAGCACGTTCATCTTGCGCAGATGGCGAAAGGCGAGCGCGAGCGCCACGAAGGCCCCGGTTATCGCCGCGCAGCGGGTGCCGCCGTCGGCGTTAAGCACGTCGCAATCGAGCGTGATGCTCATTTCGCCCATCGCCTTGCGGTCCACCACGGCGCGCAAGGAGCGGCCGATCAGGCGCTGGATCTCCTGTGTGCGGCCGGATTGCTTGCCGCGCGCGGCTTCGCGGTCGCCGCGGGTGTGCGTGGCACGCGGCAGCATGCCGTATTCGGCGGTCACCCAGCCCTGGCCGGTGCCGCGGAGGAACGGCGGTACCCGGCCCTCGACGCTGGCAGCGCAAAGAACCTCCGTGTTGCCCATGCGGATAAGGCAGGAACCCTCCGCATGGCGGGCGAAGCCGGGGGTGAGGTTGAGCGGGCGGAGTTCGTCGGCGGCGCGGCCGGAAGGGCGCATGGGCGGGGGTATCCGTGAGGTCTGGTGTGTGGGGGGAATGTCGCACGTTTGGAGCCGGCGCGGCTATGCTTGGGTACCCTGGGCGCTGGCAATGCAAACCCGGCCAGCGAGTGGCCAGGCCGGAGCGGCTGCAACCCCGGTGGATGTCCGTCTGGAGGGGGCCCGATGACACGGCGGTGCGAACGGCCGGGTTACTTGCCGGCGCCGCGGCCGTTGGCAAGATGCCGCCAGAGGTGACAAGCTCCCGCCTGGCCAACGGCCTCAAGGAGGAAACGCACCATGGTGACCACGGGCAGCGGCGAGTACACCTACGAACCGATCGTCGACTGGGCGAAGCTCCCGCCCGGCTGGTCGTTCAAGGAGATCGGCTCGGTCGGCGTCGACGCGAACGACAATGTCTATGTCTTCAACCGCGGCGAGCACCCGATGATCGTGTTCGACCGCGACGGCAATTTCCTGCGCTCCTGGGGCGAAGGCCTGTTCCCCCGCGCGCACGGGCTGCACATGGCACCCGACGGGACCGTGTGGCTCACCGACGACGGCGACCACTCGGTGCGCCAGTGCACCCTGGACGGCAAGGTGCTGATGACGCTCGGCATCCCCGGCAAGCCGGCGCCGTACATGAGCGGGGAGCCGTTCCACCGCTGCACCCATACGGCGATGTCGCCGCAGGGCGACATCTACGTCTCGGACGGCTACGGCAATGCGCGGGTGCACAAGTATTCGCCGGATGGCAAGCTGCTGTTCTCCTGGGGCGGCCCGGGCACCGATCCTGGGGAGTTCAACATCGTCCACAACATCACCTGCGACGGCGATGGCTGGGTGTACGTGGCGGACCGGGAAAACCATCGGGTGCAGGTGTTCGACGGCAACGGGCGGTACGAGACGCAATGGAACAATCTGCACCGGCCGTGCGGGCTGTTCATGCCGCCGGGCAAGTGCCCGGTCTGCTACATCGGCGAGCTGGGGCCGGGGATGCCGGTCAATCTCAACACGCCGAACCTCGGGCCGCGCATCAGCATCCACGACCATACGGGCAAGCGCCTTGCACGGCTGGGTGGTCTGCATTCCGGCATGGGCCCGACCGAGTTCATGGCGCCGCACGGGCTGTGCGTCGATCAGCATGGCGATCTCTACGTGGGCGAGGTGTCCTGGACCAACTGGCCGACCACGCATCCCGGCGTGCCGCGACCCGACAACCTGCGCAGCCTGCACAAGTTCCGCAAGATCTCCTAGTCTTACTGTGTCATAAGGCGCATCCTGCGTGTGGCCTGCTGGCAGCAAGGGCAGCGCGGCAGTGTTCTTGCGATGGCACGCGCTATCGCGATCCGGACAGATGTGATCGAGGTCGGGACATGACGTTCAGGTCGGATCGGGGGATCCGCGGGGTCGATAACCGTTGGGAAGGCGATGCTCTTGGATGAGAACGGTGTTGCATGGTCCTGAGGGGGGAATCGCTCCCCTTTCGGAGATCAGGAATCCGTAGGCGGCGATGCACAGCGTGGCGTGATGGTGAAAGCCACGCCACCCTCGCCCCTCGTAATGGCCGAGCCCAAGTTCCTGCTTGAGGTCCTGGTAATCCCGCTCGATCCGCCAGCGCAGCTTGGCAGCGTTCACCAGTGCGCGCCGGCTGATGTTTTCTGGCAGTGTGGACAGAAAGTATTTCGTCGGCTCGGCTTCGTCCGCGGGCCATTCGATCAGGCACCATTCCTCAGGACGTGGTGTGGAACGGTGATAATCGCGATGCGCGGGACGCACACGCACCGCCGCGAAGCGCGAAGCGAGTTTGGTGTTGGTCCCTTCGCGCCAGGTGACCCGCCGCCACGCCTTTTGGGGAAGGTCGAGCGCCAGTTGCCTGGCCGAGACCGGCTGATGCGCTCCGTCGCGACGGATCGCGGACGTCGGACGACCCCGCCCGCTCCATGGCTTGGCCGGCAGCGGTTCCACCCCGGGCGGCCACAGGCTGGTGGAGGATTGGATACCGACAGCATAGGCAAGGCCGATCCCGGTGATGCCGTCGCGAAAGTCCGTGTCGTTGCCGTACCCCGCGTCGGCCAACACCACCTCGGCATCGATCCCGGCTGCGCGGGCGGCACGCAGTTGGTCCAGCGCGATCTGCTGCTTGGTCTGGAACACGACATCGTCGGGCACGCCCGCCTGGGCGCGCCGGTCGGGGTCATCGACCCACTCATGCGGCAGATACAGACGGTAGGCGATCGGCAGGCTGGCATGGTCGTTGGCGGCTGACAAGCTCACCGCGACCTGGCAGTTGTCCTGCTTGCCGAGCTGTCCGCAGGATCCTGCCGCGCCACCCCGACCGAGTGCTTGCCCTTCTTCGGCATGCCGGTGTCGTCGATGATGAGCGCGCGGATCGGACCGCGTTGCTCGATGATCGGCAGGACGCGGGCACGCACCGCCCCGAGCACCGCATCGTCGGACCAATCGGACTTTGCCACGAAGTGATGCAGCGACTGATGCGCCGCCTGCACGCGCCCCGGCTGCACGCGCGCGGCCATCGGCTCAACGCTCTTGCGATCGCCCGGCAGCAGCAGTCCGGCACAATAGGACCGGAACGGCGCCGCGCGGTCGGCGTGACCGAGCGTCGACGTGAGCGCCTCGACATAGGCCGCGAACCGTGATTCGCTGCCGTCCACGCCCGATTCGAGACCCACGACCCGCCTCCACGAGTGAGAATCTCCATCCCTGACAAATCCGCGCCGAATCGGTCAAGAAGTTTATGACACAGTAAGAATAGCCGCCTGCCGGGTATTCGTCCCCCCACCGCCGACGGACCGGCCATTGCCCCGGGAGCCGGTCCGACCAGCCGCTACGATCGGATGGCCGCGTTGTCCGGATCGATCGCGCGCAGCAGGATGTCGTTGGCAAGCGGCGCATAGCGGTCCCACAGGACACGCAGCGCGGCGACCGGCGCCGGATCCCAGTCGACCCGCAGATCGACCAGCGGCATGTCGCGTCCCGCCATCACCCGCAGGAGGGCGCTTTGCGTCTGTCCTTGGTTACCGCCCGCTGCCTCACCCTCCTCCAGCGCCAGCATCAGCCGTTCCGCCAGCGGCAGGCCAGGATCGGCCAGCAGCGCCTGCAGCATGGCCGGCGGCACCAGGGCAGAGGCGAGGCCGGCGCCGATCGCGCAGGCATCCTGCGCCGGCGCCTCGCTCATTTCGGGCAGGATTCGGGCACCGCTGTACACCGCGGTATCGCCGGCGGCATCCAGCACCGCGATCTGGCGCCACTGCGCATGGGGAGTGGAGGCGACCATCGCGTCCACGGTCTCCTGCGCCGTGAGCCCGCCGGCAAGCAGCGCCATCCCGTGCGCGCCGAGTTGCGCATCGGAGCGGGATTGCGTCACCACTGCGCCGATACCTGCGGCGCAATGGACGATGCGGGCGCCGGCTGCCATGACGGCAGCACAGGATACCGCGCCGATGTGATTCGTGCGCGGACACCGCGCGATCAGGGAAAAGGCCATTTCCGCTTATGTCACGCTGCTTTTACGATGAGCAACCCACGCCCGGCGGGCACGCTGACCCCGCTGCCGTGCCGCAACGAACGCCGGACGCGGCGGGACGCGGCTTCGCGACCCTGCTGCTCTCCGTCATGTTCCTCAGCAGCGGCTGGCCGCTGACCAAGCTCGCCATCGACCTCGGCGCCAGCCCGCTGTGGTTCGCCGAGGGTCGAGCCGTGCTCTCCGGCCTGGTCCCCGCCGCGGTGCTGGCCGCGCGCGGGCGGCTGCGGCTGCCGCGGCACGGCGACTGGCCGGCAGTGATCGCGGTGGGCGCGTTCCAACTCGGCGCCTTCTTCGCCTTCGCACACCTGGCGCTCGCCTGGGTGGCGGCCGGGCGCACCGCCGTACTGTCCAACACCACGACCATCTTCGTCGTGCCGCTCTCCCTCCTGGTGCTGCGCGAGCCGATCCCGGCGCGCCGCTGGGTCGCGACGGGGATCGCGCTGGCCGGCGTCGCGGTACTGATCGGACCCTGGGCGATCGACTGGAGCGCGCGGCGGACCTTGATCGGTAATTTCTTCCTGCTTGCCGCGGCGCTGAGCTGGACCGTCGCCATCCTGGTGCTGCGCCGGGCGCCGCCGCGCAGTTCCATGTTCGAGCTGCTGCCCTGGTGCTTCCTGGTCGGCGCGCTGGTACTGCTGCCGCTGCTCTTGTGGGAGGCGCCGCACGGCGGCATGGGACCGCATTGGGGGGCATGGGCCGCGCTCGGCTACGTCGGGCTGATCGCCGGGCCGCTTGGCACTTGGGGGGTGATCGAGGCGACGGTGGTGCTGCCGGCGGTGGTGGCCTCGGTGGGTTTCCTCGCCACGCCGGCCTTCGGCATCCTGTTGTCGAACTGGATACTGGGCGAGCCGATCACGCCCGATCTGGTCCTCGGCACGGCGCTGATCCTGGCCGGCGTGGGACTGGCCGCCTGGCCGACGCGGCGACGATGATCCGCGCCGGCCCGGCGACGATGATCCCGCATGCGCCGGACCTGAGCCTGACCGGCGTGCCCGCCTGCTTCGATCAGGAATCGGTCCCGCCGCGCGGCGAAGCGCCGTGCCACCACCCGCCGGCGATCCGGATCGGCCGGCTCAGCCGCCAACTGGTGGAGCGCAGCAGGCCGTCGCGCTCAGCGGCGAGCACGTCGCGTTCGGCGATGCGCCGATCCCGTTCGGCAGCCAGCATGTTCCGCTCGGTGATCAGCCGCTCCCGCTCGGCCGCCAGGTTGTCGCGTGCACCGATCAGCCGCGCGTGCTCTTGCGCCAGTTCCGTGCGCTCGGCGCGGACCTGCGCGAGCACCGCGGCGAGCGACGAGGTGTAGTGCGCATATTGCGCATATTCGTCGATCATCGTGTCGATCGCCGTAATCGCGAACTCCCGCCCGGTGCCGCGGGGCACCATGCTCAGCGCGAGATCCAGCATCGGACCTAGCGCCTCCGCGAGCTCCGCGCGCGTGCCGGCGTCGACGGTGGAATAGGCGATCCCGGTCCGCGCCCCCGCGAGGTCGACCACGAGCCCGCTCGCCTCCCTGATCCGCTGTTCCATTGTGCTGCGGTAGGCCGGTTCGTTCGCCAGCCGGTCGATGTCGATCACGAGATCGGCCGCGTTCGCTGTGTGCGCGTAAAGATACGCATGCATTGCGGCGAAGGCGAGGAACTGCCGCCGATCGGTCGGATCCGCCTGCTCGAAGGGCCACAGATCGTGTATCACCCGCAGGAACCGGTCGTGCCCGCTGCCCTCGATCGTCCGCTTCAACGTATCCAGGAAATACGAGTTGTTGCACCCGTATTGTTCCGTGTAGGAGCACCACTGCCGGAACATGTTGCGATAGAGTACCGATATGCAGTCCGGGGAACGCACGCCGGATGCCGCCTGTCCGACCCAGGCTGCGGGTTGCGGTCAGGACCGGGACCTTGCCGAGGCCGTCGGCATGGGCGATCAGGCCGGCGATATAGGCCTGCTCGTCGGCGCCGATGTCCCCCGCCGGCCCGTCCGGCGGCACGAAGCGCGCAAACGCCATCGCGGAATCGAACCCGGCCACCCCCCCCGTGTCGCCGATGAAGGGAAGGAACTCCAGGAAGTAGGGCGCGGTCGCCGGGTGCTTCGAATACCAACTGTCGGGGGTCGCCTTTTCCACCGCCGCGCGGGTGATGGTGGCGAGCTGTTCGTTGAAGATCTCGCAATAGGCAACTGTCCCCTCCGCCTGCCGGAACCGCGACCACAGCCAGGTGCTGGCGACACGAAAGCTCGAGTGGACGAAGATCAATCCGACTTGTCCTGGCGATACGGAGCGGGCATGGGCGCGAACGCGGCGGGGAGCAGGCGCGCAGGCCCGCATGGGACAGTCGCGCGGCGGTCGACGCCACCTTTGCAGCGTATCGACGGTGGTGCGCCGGGACAAGACCGGCGGACGGCATGGCCGGGGCTTCCGCGCCGCAGCGGGCTCCGGCATTCTGGGGGGCGTACCCGCTTGGCAACGCACAGACGCATGGAAGTCCCGATCACGCCGGCTTCGGTTCCCATCCCCCCTTGCGCGGTGCCGGCCGCGCGGCAGCCGTGATCCTGCACGCCGTCGAGGCCGGCACCGGCGCTCCCGTCGCGCTGCTGCACGGGCTGTTCGGCTCGGCGCGTAATTTCGGCCTGGTGCAGCGGCGGCTGGCCGCGACCCACCGGGTGATCGCGCTCGACTTGCGCAACCACGGCGCGAGCCCGCACGCGGCGGCGATGGACTATCCGGCGATGGCGGCGGACGTGATCGAGACCCTGGCGGCGCGCGATGCGCTGCCCGCGGTGCTGATCGGCCATTCCATGGGCGGCAAGGCGGCGATGCGCGCGGCGCTCGATCGGCCCGAGGCGGTGACGGCGCTCCTGATCGCCGATATCGCCCCGGTGCCGTACCCGCCGCATTTTCAGGAGATCGCCGCGGCGATGGCGGCGGTGCCGCTGCGCCCCGGCCTGACCCGCGCGGCGGCCGATGCGGCGCTGGCGGATGCGGTGCCCGATCCGGCGCTGCGGGCGTTCCTGCTGCAGAATTTCGCGCCCGGCGCCGGGCCGGACGCGCTGCCGCAGTGGCGGATCGGGCTCGATGAGATCATCGCCGCGCTGCCGGTGATCGGCGGGTGGGACACGCCGGAGGGAGCGCGCTATCCCGGGCCGGTGCTGGTGCTGTCCGGCGCGGAGTCCGATTATGTGTTGCCCGAGCACCGGCCCGCCTTCCGGGCCCTGTTCCCTGCCTGCCGAATTCGTCTCCCTGCGCCATGCCGGCCACTGGCTGCACGCCGACAACCCGGAGGGATTCATCGCGGTGGTGGAGGGATTTCTGCGCGTGCGTGCCGGAGCCAGAGGCTGACATGCACTTGTCCGACGAAGAACGCACCCTGGCCGCCGGTGCCGGCGGCCTCGCCCGGCAATGGGCGATCGGCCACCAGATCGCCGTCGGCCGCTACCTGGGCGCGGCGGATTTCGTCCCCGTGTCCCAGGCGCACATCATGGCCGACACGGAATCGCTGGGCGAAGCCGGCGTTGCATGGCTGGAGCGCTGGGCCGCGCTGCCGGAGGCAGAGCGCCAGGTCCGCATTCCCACCATCACCGACCCGCGCGGCACCGATTTCGCCGCCGCCGCGCGGCTGCGCCAGCAGGATTGGATGCTGGCCCTGGAACGCCGCGCCATCGCCGCGTTCCAGGCGCTGGGCATCCTGATGACCGACACCTGCATCAACTACCAGACTATCATGCCGGCGGTACGCGGCGAGCACATGGCCTACGGCGACACCGGCGTGGTGATCTACACCAACAGCGTGCTCGGCGCGCGGTCCAATTTCGAAGGCGGACCGTCCGCACTGGCGGCCGGCCTGACCGGGCGGACGCCGCGCTACGGCTACCATCTGGACGCGCATCGCCGTGCCAGCCTGCACATTGCGGTGCGCGCGACGCCGCGCGCGCTGCATGAATGGGGCGCGCTCGGCGCGCTGGTCGGGCGGCTGGCGGGCGATTACTGGCAGGTGCCGGTGCTGAGCGGGATCGACCGCGCGCCCGGTTCGGACGAGCTCAAGCATTTCGGCGCGGCGCTGGCGAGCTACGGATCGGTGGCGTTGTTCCACATGGTCGGCATCACGCCGAAGTCGGAACGTCTATCCGATGTGGCCGATCCGGCGCTGCCGCTGCGCGCGACGATCGCGGCCGACGAGCTGGCGGCGTTCCGGCGCGGCACCGACCGCGATGCGGGGGAGGCGGTGGACGTCGTCGTGTTCTCCGCCCCGCAGCTCAGCCTGCTGGAACTGCGCGATCTCGCCGGCCTGCTCGACGGGCGGCGGACCACGGTGCCGCTGCTCGCGGTGACCAGCCCGCAGGTGAAGCCGGACGCCGACCGCATGGGGCTGACGGCGCGGATCGAGGCCGCCGGCGGGATGCTGCTGGCGGGGATGTGCTTCTACCAGAGCTACGCGCGCGAGATGGCGGAGGCGAACGGCTGGCAGCGCCTCGCCACCAACTCGGCCAAGCTCGTGAACATCCTGGGCGGCTACGGCTACCGCCCGGTGCTGGCGTCGATGGAGGCCTGCGTTGCTGCCGCCTGCACCGGGAGGTTGCTGTCGTGACGACATTCATGGCCGCGGCGGGCATGGGCGCGCCGGTGCGTGGGCGGGCGCTGGTCGCATCGGACGGATTCTCCGCCCGCTACGACCTGGATCGGTTGCGCGGCGTGTTCTCCCGCCCCGACCACGCGCTGGCCGGGCAGTCCTATGTCGGGCGCATCCTGGTGCTGGACGCGGCGAAAGGCGGCGTCGCCACCGCCTGGATGCTGCACGAGATGGCGGCGCGCGGGATCGCGCCGGCGGCGCTGGTGCTGAACCGGGTCAATCCGATCATGGTGCAGGGCGCGGCGCTGGCCGGGTTCACCCTGCTGTCCGGGTTCGCCACCGACATCACCCGGGCGGTGCCGGACGGGGCGGAGGTAGAGGTCGATCTGCTGGCCGACCCGCCGGTGCTGCGGCTACTGGGCTGAACCGGACGCTCAGCGCGCGGCGAGTCGGTTCTGATAGACCATCAGATGGGCGAACGCCGTCGCGAGCAGCGGCGCCGCCACGCCGAACCCGCGCGCACGAACCAGCATGTCGCCGACGATGTGCTCCGCCTCCACCGGCAGGCCCTGGCTCAGGTCGCGATACATCGATGAGGCGAGGCCGGAGCCGGCGGCGGTCAACATCGCTTCGGTGCGTGCACGGAACGCCGCCTCCGGCGGGAAGCCGGCCGCGGTGGCGACGGCGGCGCATTCGTCGAGC
The DNA here is from genome assembly GCA_963832525.1 of uncultured Pseudomonadota bacterium. GTDB lineage: Bacteria > Pseudomonadota > Alphaproteobacteria > Acetobacterales > Acetobacteraceae > JAJZVS01. Next base: position 250,455 of record CAWHUC010000004.1, on the reverse strand, counting down.
ATCTGCCGTGCCAGGTCGGCCCCGCCGGGTGCTGCCGCGATCTCCCCCACCGTGCCGCGCAACAGGCAGGTGATGGCGCCGAGCGCGGCGAGCATCACCCACTTCTCCCACATCGCCTGCAGGATGGTGGATGACGCCGCGGCGGCAAACCCAGCGTCGCCCAGGGTCGCATCCAGCGCGGCGATCCGGTCCGACGCGGCACCGTCCAGCTCCCCGTAGGTGAGCTTCTGCATTTCGTTCAGTTGGACGATGCGTCCTTCCGGGTCCAGCATGGTGGCCACGTAGCAGACGCCGCCCAACAGGCCCGCTGCGCCGAGCCGTTCGCCGATCGTATCCAGATGGCGCATGCCGTTGAGCAGCGGCAGGATCATCGTGGTCGGGCCGATCGCCGGCGCGACATCCGCCAGCACCTGGTCGAGCGCAAAGGCCTTCACAGTCAGCAGCACGAGGTCGTACGGCGCCGCGATTTCTCCTGCGGTCACGAGCTGCGGGGCGAGCATGAGATCGCCGTGCGGGCTGGTGATGCGCAACCCGTCGGCGCGCAACTGCGCCGCGCGCCCCGGACGGACGAGGAAGGTGACGTCCCGGCCGGCCTCGGCCAGTCGGCCCCCGAAATAGCCGCCGATCGCGCCGGCGCCGGCCACCAGGATGCGCATCATGTGCCTCGTTCGTTACGGCGACCGGACACGGGATGCGTCCGGCGCTTGCGGGCCGGGACATTACCGGCATATGCTGATAACGGAGGATGTAGGCAGATGCCGATATCACGTCAAGCCACCCGAGGCGCGCGCCGGACGGCGGCGCTGGCGGACGCCGGGCTGTGCAACGGCGCCGCGCTGCGCCGAGCGACGCGGCGGGTCTCGCTGCTCTACGACCAGGTGCTGGCCCCCTGCGGCCTGCGCGCCACGCAGCACGCCATCCTGGTGCAGCTCGCGCGGGCGGGGGAGCCACCGGCGCTGGGGGAACTGGCACGTGCGCTGGTGATCGACCCCTCGGCTTTGGCGCACAACCTGCGACCGCTGGAGCGCGACGGGTTCGTCGCGCTGTCGGCCAACCCGCGCGACCAGCGCAGCCGGCTGGTGCGGCTGACGCCGGCGGGGCGGGCGAAGCTTGCGGAGTCGCGCGTCTTGTGGCGGCAGGCGCAGGCTCGGTTCGAGAGGGCGTTCGGGCCGGACCGCGCGGCGCGGCTGCGGGCGGCGCTGGGGGAGCTGGCGTCGGAGGCGTTCGCTGCGGGCTTCGCCGCGGCGGCGGGAACAAAGTCGGGTCCCCCGCCGGCCGGGTCACGCCGAGCGTGACGCGGCCCGGTTCCGGCCGACAGCAGATCGGTCTGATCCCGATCGGGCGAGCCGGCCGGTGGCGCGAATGGCCCGCCTCTGGCCCCGGGCGGAGACGCGCGCTAGGCTCCCGATAAGCAACATGCGGGAGGAAACCACCCATGGGCATGACCATCACCGAAAAAATCCTCGCCCGCGCCAGCGGAAGCGCGAAAGTGGCCCCCGGCGACGTGGCGGTGGTGGAGGTGGACACCGCCGTTCTGCTCGATCTGTCCTTTCTCCCTGAAGGCTGGCGGGACGTCCTGAAGGTCCACGACCCGTCCCGCATCGCGATCGTGTTCGACCACCTGGTGCCTGCCGCTACGGTGCAGGCTGCCACCTGCCACAAGACCGGGCGTGCATTCGCCGCGAAATTCGGCATCGAGCGGCTGCACGACGTCGGCCCCGATCAGGGCATCAGCCACGCGGTGATCGCCGACCGCGCCTACGCCCTGCCCGGCAAGGTCCTGGTGAATGCCGATTCCCACACCTGTGCCGGCGGGGCCTTCAATTGCGCGGCGCGCGGCGTCGGCGGCCCGGACATGCTGTGGGCGGTCACCACCGGCACCGCCTGGTTCCGCGTGGGGGAAACGATCCGCTACGATTTCACTGGTGCGTTGCGCCCGGGCGTGACCGCGAAGGACCTGTTCCTGCATATCGCCGGCACCTTCGGGGCACATGTGAACCAGAACGTCGAATATGGCGGCCCGGGGATGTCGAGCCTGTCGATCAACGCTCGCCGCACGCTCGCCACCATGGGCGCCGAGCTTTCCGCCGAGTTCACCATCTTCGAGCCGGACGACGCACTGATCGACTACGTGCGCGCCCGCAACGACCGGGCGTTCGAGCCGGTGTGGCCGGACGCGGATGCATCCTACCGGGAGCGCCGCACGATCGACCTCGGGACCCTGCAACCGCTGGTCGCCCTGCCCGATGCGGTGGTGAACCAGTCGGTGCCGCTCGCCGAGGTCGCGGGCACGCGGATCGACCAAGCGTTCATCGGTTCCTGCGCCAACGGCACGTTGGACGATCTGGAGATCGCCGCGCGCGTGGTGCGCGGGGGCAAAGTGGCGCGCGGCACGCGGTTCATCGTGACGCCGAGCACGCAGGCGATCTTCCGCGCCGCGCTGAAGGCCGGCTACGTCGAAACCCTGCTGGAGGCAGGCGCGGTGGTGACACCCGCGACCTGCGGCGCCTGCATCGGCGGCCACATGGGCGTACTGGGGCCGGATGAGGTCTGCATCACCGCCAGCACGCGGAACTTCAAGGGCCGGATGGGCGATCCCTCGGCGCGCATCTACATGGCCTCGCCGGCGACGGTGGCGGCTTCGGCGCTGGCCGGGAAGATCGCCGGGGCGGAGGAGGTGTTCGCATGAGCGGCGCGCGCGTGTGGTGCTTCGGCGACAACATCAACACCGACCTGATCCTGCCGGGTCCGTACTTGTACCGCAGTCCGGAGGAGCAGGCCCACGCGGTGTTCCAGGCCAACCGCCCCGGCTGGGTGGATCAGGTCAGCCCGGGCGATGCGATCATCGGCGGCCTCAATTTTGGCATGGGATCAAGCCGGCCGGCCGCGCGATCGCTGCGCCTGTGCGGCGTCGGCTTCGTGCTGGCGGAGACGATCAACGGGTTGTTCTTCCGCAACAGCGTGAACTACGGGCTGCTGGCCTGCGAATGCCCCGGCGTCGCCGCAGCGTTCACCGAGGGCGACACGGCGGATTTGTCGCTGGAAACCTGGACCGTGCGCAACGGTCGCTCCGGCCAGGTACTGGCGGTCATGCCAGTACCGGGGCAACTGCTGGCGATCATGCAGGGCGGCGGCATCTACCCGCTGATGGAAGCACGCGGGCTGATCGCGCCCCGCGCCGTCGGCTGATCAGGCGTCCGGCGCGGGCGCGCCCGCCGCGCGCGCTCGCGCCCGCAGCTCGAACTTCTGGATCTTCCCGGTCGAGGTCTTCGGCAACGGGCCGAAGGTGACGTGGCGCGGGCATTTGTAGTGCGCCAGGTGGTCGCGGCACCAGGCGATGATGTCTGCCGCGCGCACCGGCCCGGCATCCGGCTTCAACGTCACGAAGGCGTGCGGGGTCTCGCCCCACGTTTCGTCCGGTTGCGCCACCACCGCGGCCTCCATCACGTCGGGATGCCTGTAGAGCGTCTCCTCCACCTCCAGCGAGCTGATGTTCTCCCCGCCGGAGATGATGATGTCCTTCGCCCGGTCCTTGATCTCGATGTAATTGTCCGGATGCAGCACGGCGAGGTCCCCGGTGTGGAACATCCCGCCGGCGAACGCCGCTGCGGTGGCCTGCGGGTTCTTCAGATAGCCCATCATGATGGTGTTGGAGCGCAACATCAGCTCGCCCATCGTCGTCCCGTCCGCCGGCACCGGCGCCATGGTGTCGGGATCGCGCACCGAGGCTTCCTCCAGCAACGGGTGCGCCACGCCCTGGCGCGCCATGAACGCCGCCTTGCGCTCGGGGTCCATGGTGTCGAGTTCCGGCTGCCACTGGCAGATCGCGGAGGGGCCGTAGCTTTCGGTCAGGCCGTACAGATGGGTGACCGCGAAGCCCATCGCCGCCATCCGCGCGATCACCGCGGATGGTGGCGCTGCGCCGCCGGTGGCGATCTGCACCGTCTGCGGAAAGGACCGCCGCGCGGTGTCGGGCGCGTGGATCAGCAAGGTCAGGACCACTGGCGCGCCGCACATATGCGTCACGCCCTCGGCAGCGATGGCGGCGAAGATTGGCGCCGGATCGACCCGGCGCAGGCAGACATGCGTGCCGCCGGCCAGGGTCACGGCCCAGGTGTAGGTCCAGCCGTTGCAATGGAACATTGGCAACGTCCACAGATAGACGCTACGCGGGTTCAACCCGAACGCCAGCGCGTTGGCGCAGGCGTTGAGATAGGCGCCGCGGTGGTGCAGCACGACACCCTTCGGGTTGCCGGTCGTGCCGGAGGTGTAGTTCAAGGAGATCGCCTGCCACTCGTCATCCGGCAGCCGCAGCTCGTGCGCGGGATCGCCGCCGGCGAGGAATGTTTCGTAGTCGGTGCCGCCGATGTGCGCCCCGCTCGGCTCGCCCGGATCGTCGATGGCGATCACCAGCGGCGCGTGCGCAAGCCCCTCCAGCGCACGGGCCACGGTGGCGGCGAACTCGCGGTCCGCCAGCAGCACCTTCGCCTCGCTGTGGCCCAGGATGAAGCCGATCGCGGCCGCATCGAGCCTGGTGTTGATCGGGCACAGCACGGCGCCGAGGCCGGGGACGGCGTAGTGTGCCTCCAGCATCGCGGGGATGTTGGGCGCCAGGATCGCCACCGTGTCGCCCTTGCCCACCCCGGCGCGCGCCAGTGCCGAGGCCAGCCGGCGGGTGCGCTCCAGGAACACCGCATAGGTGATCCGCCGCGTCCCGTGCACGATCGCGACCTGCTGCGGCGCGACCAGCGCCGCGCGCAGCAGGAAGGACACCGGCGACAGCGGCACGTAGTTCGGGGCTGCGCGGTCGAGGTCCCGGGCGTAGATCGACATCGGACGCTTCCTTGCCGTTGTTTGGCTCTTCGCCTAGAGCGTACCCGGCCCCCGCACGCGGGGAAAGCGCCCATGCGGCGCCGGATCGAACGGCAGGAGAACGGGATGGAGTTGCAGCTTCGCGGCAAGACCGCGCTGGTGACCGGTGCCTCGATGGGGATCGGCCGGGCGATCGCCAAGGGCCTGGCGGCCGAGGGGGTGCGCGTGGCCGTGCTCGCCCGCCGCTCCGAACTGCTGGAGACCCTGGCCGCCGAAATCGACGCCGCCGGTGGCCCGCGCCCGGCGCTGATCGTACAGGACATCATGGCCGAGGACGCCGCCCTGCGCATCCGCGACGCCGCGCTGGCCGCGCTCGGCCAGGTGGATATCCTGGTGAACAACGCCGGCGGCAGCCGCAAGCTGCCGATCGATGCGCCTGAGGAAGCCTGGACCGAGGCGCTGACCCTGAATTTCACCCGCCAGCGGCAGATCACCCACGCCCTACTGCCGCAGATGATCGCGCATAAATGGGGCCGGATCATCAACATCACCGGCAAGTCCGAGCCGGAAAGCCTGAACGCCGCCTTCGCCGCCAAGGCCGCGGTGCATGCCTGGGCGAAGGGCCTGTCGCGCGAAATCGGCCAGCATGGGATCACGGTGAACTCCATCCCGCCGGGCCGGATCATGAGCGAACAGATCCGCCGCAACTACCCGGAGGACTATCGCCGCCATTTCGCGGAGACCGAAATCCCGGTGCATTTCTGGGGCGAGCCGGAGGATCTGGCGGTGATGGCGGTGTTCCTCGCCTCGCCCCTGGCCCGCTACATCACCGGGACGGTGATCCCGGTGGACGGTGGGTTGCGCCGGTATCAGTTCTGAACAACGCTCCCCCTCCCCTTGTGGGAGGGGGCCGGGGGGAGGGATCGCCAACATGCCGCAAGATCGCCAGATGGTCCTGGTCGGCTTCCTGCAAGCGCAGAACTGCACCACGCTCGCCAGTTCCTGGCGCCACCCGGAGTCGCGCACCGACTTCCTGACCGCGGATTATTTCCGGACCATCGGCCGCATCCTGGAAGCGGGCAAATTCCAGCTTGCCTTCTTCGACGACCGGCTGGCGATGCCGGACATGCTGGGCGGCGATCACGCGCACACGGTGGCGAACGGCATCCGCTGCGTGAAGCTCGATCCGGTCACGGTGCTGATGGCGCTGGGTGCGGCGACGGAGAGGCTCGGCCTGGGCTCGACCTACTCCACGACCTACTACGAACCGTTCCACGTGGCGCGCGTGTTCGCCACCGTCGATCTGATGACCGGCGGGCGGGCGGCGTGGAACATCGTGACATCCGTGAACGATGGGGAGGCCGCGAACATGGGCCTCGCGCACCACATGGAACACGACCTGCGCTACGACCGCGCCGACGAGTTCATGGAGGTGGTGCTCGGCCACTGGGATTCGTGGGAAGACGACGCGCTGGTGGTGGACAAGGCGTCGGGCCTGTTCGCGCGTCCGGAGAAGGTGCATCGGCTGGACCACGAAGGGCGGTTCTTCCGCTCGCGCGGGCCGTTCACCGTGCCGCGCTCGGCGCAGGGCCATCCGGTGCTGATCCAGGCGGGCTCGTCCGGCCGCGGCAAGCGGTTCTCGGCGCGCTGGGCGGAGACGGTGTTCGTGGCCTACGGCGACCTCGCTTCGGCCAAGCGGGAATATGCCGAAACGAAAGCCGACATCGCCCGCCATGGGCGCGATCCAGATAGCGTGACGCTGAACACCATCGCCTATCCGGTCTGCGCCGCCACACGCGCCGAGGCGGAAGACAAGATGGCGGTGATCGAGGCGGGCTATCGCGAAGTGGACGGGCTGTCCCTGTTGTCGGAAGCCCTGAACTTCGATTTCGCCAGCAAGGGGATCGACGAGCCGTTCACCGCCGAGGAGCTGGCCTCGATGTCCGGCATGCAGGCGATGCGCGAACGTGTGACCGACCGCAAGCCCAACCCGACCCCGCGCGACTTCCTGGAGATCACTCGCCGCGGCCGTCCGCGGGAGGCGATCGTGGGCGGGCCGAAGGAGATCGCCGACCGGCTGGAACAATGGTTCGTCGAACGCGGCTGCGACGGCTACGTGGTCGCAGGCACCCACACGCCCGGCACGTTCGAGGATTTCGTGCGCTTCGTGGTGCCGGAATTGCAGCGGCGCGGGCTGTTCCAACGCGAGTACCGCGGCCCGACGTTGCGCGAGAACCTGGGCCTCGCGCGGCCGGCACGCGGATGGTGGAAGGCGGGAGCATAGGACACCACGCCCGGCGATCGCGCTGCGTGACGCATTGATATAATAACGAATGTGGTTACGAAAACGTGTTGAAAGTAACCAGAGATTTACCGAGCGGTCCCGGCTGCGGTCTGCACCTGGACGGCGGACGGGCGTAACCTGCGCCGCAGCGGGATGCCCCCGCGGCGGGAGGGCCCGTCAATGCGTCGGGTAGATCCGCGGCCAAGTGACCTGGCTGGGCGGCCCCGGCGGCGACGGCGGCCCCTTCTTCCCGCACCCGGCCAGCGCCAGCACCGCGAGCAGCCCGGCGAGCAGCAACGCGCCCCTCATGCCAGCGCCCCGATCCAGCGCGCCGCCGCCGCCGCGACGTTGGCCGGCGCCGTGCCGCCGTAGCTGGTGCGCGACGCAACCGAGGCCTCCACCGAAAGCACCGCGAACACCGCGGCAGTGATGCGCGGTTCCACGCCTTGCATCTCCGCCAGCGACAGCCCGGCGAGATCGACCCCCTTGGCCTCGGCGAGGGCAACGATCCGCCCGGTCACATGGTGCGCGTCGCGGAACGGCAGGCGCAGGACCCGTACCAGCCAGTCCGCGAGATCAGTCGCGGTGGCGAAGCCGGATCCCGCGAATGCGCGCATCCGCGCGGTGTCCGCCGTCAGGTCGCGCACCATCCCTGCCGTCGCGGCAAGCGCCAGCGCCCAGGCGCCAGCGGCGTCGAACACGCCCTCCTTGTCCTCCTGCATGTCCTTCGCATAGGCGAGCGGCAGGCCCTTCATCACCGTGAGCAGGCCCACCAGCGCCCCGGTGATCCGCCCGGTCTTGGCGCGCACCAGCTCGGCCGCGTCCGGATTGCGCTTCTGCGGCATGATGGAACTGCCGGTGGTGAAGGCGTCCGACAGGCGGATGAAGCGATAGGGCGCGCTGCACCAGATCACCACCTCCTCGGCGAAGCGCGACAGGTGCATCGCCGAGATCGCCGCCGCGGCCAGGAATTCGAGCGCGAAATCCCGGTCCGATACCGCATCGAGCGAATTGGCCGCCGGCCGGTCGAACCCCAGCGCCGCGGCGGTCATGTGCCGATCGATCGGGAACGACGTGCCGGCCAGCGCGGCCGCACCGAGGGGCGATTCGTTCAGCCGCCGCCGGCAATCGGCCAGCCGCCCGCGGTCGCGTGCCAGCATCTCCACATAGGCGAGCAGGTGATGCCCGAACGTGACCGGCTGCGCGGTCTGCAGGTGCGTGAAGCCGGGCATCGGGTCGGCTGCGTGCTCCGCCGCGCGCCCCGCCAGCGCGCGCATCACGTCCGTGATCTGGGCCGACAAGCCGTCGATCGCCCCCCGCACCCACAGGCGGAAGTCGGTCGCCACCTGGTCGTTGCGGCTGCGCGCGGTGTGCAGGCGCTTGCCGGCCTCGCCGATGCGTTCGGCGAGGCGCGCCTCGATGTTCATGTGGATGTCTTCCAGCGCCTTGTCGAAGGCGAAGCGCCCGGCTTCGATCTCTGCGGCGATCGCTTCCAGCCCGGCGTCGATCGCGTTCGCGTCGGGCGCGGCGATGATGCCGGTCTGTGCGAGCATCGCGGCATGCGCGCGCGACCCCGCGATATCCTGCCGCCAGAGCTTGCGGTCGAAGCCGATCGAGGCATTGATCTCGCGCATCACCGCGGCCGGGCCGGCGGCGAATCGCCCGCCCCATTGCGGATTGGCGGCGGGCGCGGGGCTCGGAGGATCCTGCGTATCGTTCACCGGAGGCGTTCTTCCATGCAGACACTGACCCGACGCGCGGTCCTGGCCGGCGGGACCCTAGCCGCGGGGCTGATCCCGCGCAAACCGCGCGCCGCCGAGCCCGCGGGGCTGCCCGACCTGCATGTGCTGGCGCCGCCGAAGCCGCTGCCGCCGCTGCGCTTCCGCGATGCCGCCGAGCGCGTGCATACCTTGGCCGAGTACCACGGGCGGGGCGTGGTGCTGAACCTGTGGGCCACCTGGTGCGCGCCCTGCGTGGCGGAGCTGCCGTCGCTCGATCGGGCGGCAGCGGCGCTGCGGGGCAGCCGCATTGCGGTGCTGGCGCTGTCGTCCGACCTCGGCGGTGCCAAGGTCGTGCAGCGCTTCTACGCGGCGCACCACATTACCGCCCTGCCGGTGTTGCTCGACCCCGATGGGGCCGTGCTGGAAGCATTGCACGTGCGCGGCGTGCCCACGACCTACCTCGTCACCCCGACTGGCGCGGAGGCCGGCTGGATCGAGGGCGGCCAGGACTGGGATGCGACGGCAAGCCTCGCGCGGGTGAAGGCGCTGATCGGCGGCTGAGCGTACAGCGGCCGGATGCCCCGGGGCTAGGGGGTCCAGCCGAAGCGGGGAAACATCCACCCGAGGGCCTGCCGGATCATCGCGTTCATCTCCGGGCTCAGGGTCGCTTGCCACTCGCCGACGACGCCCTTGCGAAAGAATGATCCGTCCTGTGCTATCCCGGGGGCACGGCCAGACAATGCGGCGAACGATGCGCGTTCGACGCAATCGGCCACCACGCCGTCATGGTCGGCGACGCCGAGGAACCGGAACAGCTGCGCCGCGACCTGGGCCGGCGCGGCACGCATGCGCTCGTACGTTACGATCAGGCAGTCAGCAGGGACCTGCTCCGCCAGCGCCAGCATCGTGCGTGCGCCGTGGTCGAGCGAGGCGAGCGCGCTGCCGATGAACGCGATCTTCGCGGCGACCTCGTCTTCGCCGGGCGTCGGGCGGTGGAAGAAGTGCCAGGCTGAGGTCAGCACGTCGCGCGGGTCGCGCGCGATGCCGATGAATTTCGCGCCCGGGAACAGGCGGCGCAGCCGGGGGAAGAGGAACACGTTCTCCGGGGTCTTCTCGCCCACCGCGCGGTACGTCCGGCCGGCGCATTGCCGCGCCAGCGCCGCCAGTATAGCGGTGCCGAGCAGCAGGTCGGCGTCGTCGGCGTCCGGCAGCGGGTAGCCGGAGGTATGGGCGAACACGGCGGCGTTCTTGTCGGCAAGTGCGCGGCGCCGCGCCGCCATCAGCGCATCGAGCGGCTCGGCCAGGTGCTTCATGAACAGCCCCTCGCCGGCGCAGCAGACGTCGGGATGGGCGTCGAGCAGGGATTGCAGCCAGGTGGTGCCGGAGCGCGGTGCGCCGCCCACGAAGAACAACTGGCATCGGGCCAGGTGCGTCAGCGCGGCCTGATGGTCAGCCCAGCTCGGCACGACGTCGCTCCTTTCCTCCGCCCTCGCTCGCCTCATCCCGCTTGCGGGAGAGGCGATCGCGGTCGCCGGGGTCCTCCCGCTCAGGCCGCGATCGTTCCCTCCGCCTCGTCGAACAGCGGATACCACGTTGCGCCGCCCAGCAGCAGTTCGATCTGGCACGGACCGTGCAGACCCGCGAACAGGCCGGCGGGCAGCAGGGCGTCACCGTCGGTCCAGCGGAAGCCGTTGTCCGGCTCGAAATCGTGGAAGCCGATCGCCAGCGCCGCGTCCTCGGCGTCCAGCACGCGCAACTGCGCGCCCTGCCACAGCCGGACCTGGCGCACCCCCACCCCGAGCACGCGCGGATCGCGCGCCAGCCCGAGCTCCGCCGGCGATCCGGCGCGGGAGACGAGGCGCAGCTCCTGCGGGCAGCAGGGAAGATCGAAAGTGTAATGATCGTCCTGGCGGGAGCGGGCATCCACCCGCACGCCGTCGGCGCGCAGATGGAGGTCCGGCTCCTCGGTGAGCGGCAGGCCGGAGCGCGGGCCGGCGCGATCGAGCAGCTTCCGCCACAGCGCATCGACCACGGGACCACCGGTCAGCACCGGGGCGCAGGGCTCCTTGGCCCGCTGATCGCGGCCGGTGTCGGCATTCTGGAACCGCTCACGGTTGCCGTCGTCGCGATAGCTTTCCGCCGGCGCGCCGTCCGCCAGCAGCACCGCATGGGTTGCGAGTTCGATATGGTAGAACTCGACCACCTGGGCGTGGTCGTCCCAGCGGATGGAGCGGTGGTTGACCAGGTATTCCGCCGGGATCAGCACCTCGTCCAGGAACAGCGAATGGCCCTTGGTGATCCGCAGGTCGCGGCAGGGCACGTTGGCGGTGAGCGCGTCCTTGCAGACCAGGATCGGGGTCGCGGCGCAGCGCTGCGCCGGCGTGACCAGTGTGCGGCCGAAGCCGATCCAGGTGATCGGCGCCGTCGCCCCGGCCGCGGTCACGACGACGTCGCCGACCGCGAGGTCCTCCACCGCCACCTCGCCGCGCGCCGTCAGGATGCGCGTGCCGCGGCAGAAGCACGGGGTCTCGTCGGTGACAAGGACGCCGCCGCCGACGGCGGACGTAACGGCGAAGGTTGCGCCGGTGTAGCCCCCGGCCAGTTGTTCCGTGTAGGTCTGCGCGCCGACCGAAACGGTCAGCATGTCGGTGCCGGAATCGACGCTCGCCGTCGCGCCGGAGGTAAAGGTAGCGTACGCTAGGTCGATCGCGCCGCCCGAGGTCAGCGAGGTAAGGTCGATCGCGCCGCCGTTGGACACCACCAGGATGCCGCCGTTGCTGACCGTGGTATAGCTGGCGGTGCCGCCGGAGGAGACGTATTCGAACCCGTCGCTGCTCACCGTCGTGCTGATCGCGCTGCCGCTGCCGGACACGCCCAGCGTGCCGCCGCTGTCCACCGTGATGGCGCTGGCGGTGGCGCCCGCGTACACCTGCGCGCTGCCGCCGTTCAGCGTGCCGCTGATCGCCGTGCCCAGGATCGCCTCGTAGCCGCCGCTGTTCACCGTGGTGGCGCTGAGCGTGGCGTTGTCGTGCCCCTCCAGCGTGCCGCCGTCGTTCACGGTGGTGCTGATGGCCGTGCCGCCGCTGGACAGGTCCTCGAACCCGCCGTTGTCCAGCGTGGTGGCACTGGCGGTGCCGATCACATTGAGCGCGCCGCCACTGACCGTGGTGCTGGTCGCCGTGCCGTAGATATAGGCCGAGCCGCCGCTCAGCGTAGTATCCACCGCCATGCCGCTGGCGCTCTGCACATAGAACAGGCCGCCGCTGCTGACCGTGGTGAAGCTGGCCGTGCCGCCGTACAGTTCCGCCGTGCCATGGTCTTTTACCGTGGTGCTGACGGCCGAACCGCCGGCGAACACGTCCTGGGTGCCGCCGCTGTTCACCGTCGTCGCGGTCGCGAAGCCGCCGGCCGTCACCTGCTCGATGCCGCCGCCGCTCACGGTAGTGCTGACCGCCGTTGCGCCGTTGGAGACGTAATCGTAACCGCCGTTGCTGACCGTGGTGTCGATGGCGCTGCCGCGGGAGGACACGTCCATCCGGCCGCCGGCGATGACGGTGCTGCTCGCGATGCCGCCGCGGGACACGCTCTCCTGCCCGCCGCTGCTTACGGTGGCGCTGATCGCGGTGCCGTCGAGGTTCAGGTACAGGTAGCCGCCGCTGTCCACCGTGGTGGCGCTGGCGGTGCCGGATGAGACGGTTTCCTTGCCGCCGCTGCTGACCTTGGTGCCGGTCGTCGTGCCGCCGCTGGACACGTCCTCGGTGCCGTCCAGGACGATGGTATTGCGCGCGGCGCCGCCGGCAACATACTCGGTGCCGCTGCTGATCGTGGTGCCGATCGTCACGCCGCCGGCACCCACGTCCTCGTAGGCGCTGGGGCCGGAGATCGTGGTGTCGCTGGACGTGCCACCGACGTACACGAACTGGGCGCCGCCTGCGGCCACCTCGGTGTCGATCGCCGTGCCGCTGCTGTACACCGACTGGGCGCCGCTGTTGCTGACCGTGGTGCTGACCGCGGTGCCGCCGGTGGAAACGGTCTCGGAACCGCCGCTGCTCACGGTGGTGGTGCTCGCGGTGCCGCCGGAGGAAACGGTGTCGGAACCGCTGTTGTTCACGGTGGTGCTGACCGTGACGCCGCCGGCGTACACCTCCAGGGAGCCACCTCTATCCACCGTGGTGCCGGTGGTCCTGCCGCCGGAAAAGACAGTCTCCTTGCCGCCGCTGCTCACGGTGGTATTGCTCGCGCGGCCGTTGAGAACATACTCGATGCCGCCGCTGTCGATCGTGGCGCCGACCGCCACGCCACCGGAATCCACGTATTGGAAGGCGTTGGCGCCGGAGATTATGCCGGAGATCGTGGTGTCGCTGGCCGTGCCACCGGCATACACGAATTGCTCGCCGCCTGCCGTGACCTCGGTGCCGATCGCCGTGGCGCTGAACAGTGTCTGCTCGCCGCCATTGCTGACCGTGGTGCTGACCGCGGAGCCGCCGGAGGAAAGGTTCTCGTAGCCGCCGCCGCTGATCGTGGTGAAGCTGGTCGTGCCATGGACGACCGCGATGCCGCCGTTGCCGACCGTGGTGAAGCTGGCCGTGCCACCGCTGGACACGATCTCCTGGCCGGAGTTGCTCAGCGTGGTGCTGACCGCCGAGCCGCCGGAGAACACGTACAGATAGCCGCCGCTGTTCACGGTGGTGATGCTGGCCGTGCCACCGCTGGACACGTACACTTGGCCGCCGTCGTTCACGGTGGTGCTGATCGCGGTGCCGTCGGCCTCCACGTTCAGAGAGCCACTGCTATCCACCGTGGTGGTGCTCGCCGTGCTGGATAAGACGCTCTCCTGGCCGCCGCTGCTGACGGTGGTGCCGAACGTCCTGCCGGCGGAGTACACCGAACTCGAGGCCGGCCAGAACGGTGACATTGCTCGTGGTGCCGTCGATAACACCCGCAATGCCGGAGCTGCCGATCGTGCCGCCGATCGCCACCGCGCCGGAATACACCTCCTCGATGGCACCGGGGCCGGAGACCGCGGTATCGCTGGCGATGCCTCCCGAGTACAAGAAATTGGACGCCACCCGCGGTCACCTCGGTGCCGCTCGCCGTGGCGTGATTGAACACCGCCTGGGTGCCGCCGTCGCTGACCGTGGCGTCGACCGCGATGCCGCCGCTGAACAGGTTCTCGTAACCACCGCTGCTGATCGTGGTGAAGCTGGTCGTGCCATAGACGTTCGCGACGCCGCCGCTGCTGATCGTGGTGCTGGTCGCCGTGCCGCCGCTGGACACGATCTCCTGGCCACCGTTGTTCACCGTGGTCCTGGTCGCGGAACCGCCGGAGGAGACGTATTCGAAGTCGCCGCTGGTCAGCGTGATGCCGCTGGACGTGTGCCCGGATGTTACGTTGTAGGTCGTCACCTGGTGCCCCTCCTGGGTTTCCGGTCAGTCGGCGACGGGGGGTGCCCGGCCGGTGCGATCAGCCCTGGTATGCGTTTCAAAGCGGCGATCACCTGGGTGGCCGTGATCAGCCGCGTGCACTCGAACTGGCGCGGGGTGCCGGCGTGGCGCGGGCACCACAGGAAATCCTTGTGGTCGAAGTGCAGCCGCACGTCGTTCCAGCAGCCGGTGCAGGCGTGCCAGTTGATCACCCGGTACGGCGTGGCGAATTCATTGTCGGGCAGGGTGAAGCCGCTGATCAGCACGACCGGCGTTCCCGCCGCCCAGGCGAGCCACGACAGCCCGCTGCTGAGCCCGACGAAGGCCGCGGCATGGCGCAGCCAGCGCGCCCGCTCCGTCAGCGGACGGTCGCCGGTCTCGTCCTCCGCGCCATTCGGGATCTGGGTCCAGGCGAGGCCCGCGCCGTGCACCGGCTCCCGGTCGATGCAGACCACGCGGTAGCCGGCGGCCTTGAGGCAGGCGACCACCTCCCGCCAGCCGTACGGATTGTTCCACTTCTTGCACTGGGTCGAGCTCTGCACGGCGATGCAGACATAGGGCTCGGCGATCGGCCGGGTCTCGTCGGCCAGCGCGAGAAGCGGCTGCTGCTCGGCCGGATCGACGCCCAGGATGTGGCCGGCGGTGCGGTGCAGGCCGACATGGCGGAAATCGATCGGCTGGTGGATGAACTCCTGGTCGTCGAAGAACAGGCCGATGCAGTAGCTCGCATAGGCCCGGGACGGCAGGTCCTGCGCCTCCGCCTCTTCATGGGTGACGAAGGTGATGTCGGGATAGGCGTCGCGCAGCAGCGGGATGAGCAGGTCGGACAGGGCGCAGGTCAGGCGGCAGCCATGCGCTTGCCCGAACTTCGCCGCGTAGGGAAACCAGGCCAGGATGTCGCCCACGGTGCCGACCGGGAACAGGATCAGCACCTCGCGGTCGCGCGCGTCGTAGTCGTGCGTCACGACCAGGGTCGCGGTCCCGGCCGCGTCCAGCTCCCACACCTCGATGCCGAAGCGGACGAACCACTGCTTGGCGGAGCGGACGAGGGCGCCCTGGTTCTCGGACTGGAACAGGATGTTGCCGGTGTCGAGGTCGCGCAGCCGGACCCGCCAGGAACCTTCGGTCCGGTTGGGCAGGACGACCCGCGCGCCCTGGTTGAAATCGAACCGGATGCCCAGCGACCCTTCCTGGGTCGGCTGCGCCGCCGGCGGCGGATAAGGCGGCCTGCCGCCCGCATCGGGTGCCGCTGCCACGGAGACTTGCAGTTGTGACGGCGCAGCCGCCACGGGCGGATCGAGTTGGTTCTGATCCGGAGTCGTATTCAATTTATCCATGTCTGCCCAGCCGGAATGTACGGATTCATCCGGGATCAGCAGATCCGCGCCGAATAATCCACCATACCGAGATTTCGCAATGACGGAAAGTCCGTAATGGCGCGGCAGCGGGGAGTCGAATCAGAGAAAGAAGGATTCCGTCTCGGCGCGGATACGGTTCCGCGACAACGCCGTGAACCCGCGGCGAAGCCGGCATGGAGGAAGCCGGCCCGGGCATCGCCGGTGTTCCCCGGCAAGGCCGCTTCGGCCGCCGCGACGTCGTCGGCGGGGTGCATCTGCCAGCCGCCTGGCGCCCTCGCTCCGCCATCGGCGCACCGGAGCAGACGACGGGTCGTCACCCGGATCGTGGCCCGCGGCTCCCGCGCTGCTAGCCGCGCGCTGCCCGGTGGTACTCCGGATTCGGCATCATGTCGGTCGCCGAAGCCATGCGGTTCGACAGGTTGAAGAAGGCGATGGTTTCGGAAAGGTCGAAGATATCCTGTTCGGACAATCCCTCCGCACGTAGGCCGTCGCGATCGGTGTTCTCGATCAGCCAGGGCGTGGTGGTCATCTTCCAGGCGAAATCGAGCATCACGCGCTGCCGCGTGTCGAGCCGCGCCACCCGATAGTTCAGCGCCATCATCTCCCCCAGTTCGGGGTCGTTCGACAACTGGCGCACCGCGGCACCGTGCGCGACCAGGCAGTAGTAGCAGCGGTTGGCCGAGGAGACGACCACCGCCACCATCTCGCGTTCCAGCTTGGAAAGATTGGACGGGGCCAGCATGATCTCGTTGTACATCGCCATGAAGTTCCGCAGCCGCTGCGGCTTCAGGCTGTAGGCGCTGTAGACCGCCGGCACGAACCCCAGCTTTTCCTCGCATTTCCGCCAGATTGCCTTGAGGTCGTCATCCAGGGTGGCCGGATCCGGCACGCCGAGGCGGGAGATATGCTTGGGCTGGGGCATCAGTCGAAGACCTCCTGGTTCACGGCATGCGCGCGGATCGGGTGGCCGTCCAGCACGGACAGGATGTTCTCCGCCGTGGTGCGCGCCATGCCCGCGACCGACTCGGTGGTGACGCCGGCCATGTGCGGCGAGACGATCACCTGCGGCAGGGCGAGCAGCGGATTGTCGGTGGGCGTCGGTTCCTCCGCCAGCACATCGAGCCCGGCGCCGGACAGATGGTCGGAGCGCAGTGCTGCGGCCAGCGCCGCCTCGTCGACGATCCCGCCGCGCGCGGTGTTCACGATCGCCGCCCCGCGCTTCATCCGCGCCAGCCGCGCGGCGTTGAACATCCCCACCGTCTCGGCATTCTTCGGGCAATGCACGGAGACGAAATCCGCCCGCGCGAGGTCGGTGTCGAGGTCGGTCACCGGCTCGTAGCCGGCGTCGCGGATGATGTCGGGGGCGATATACGGATCGTGGACCAGCACGTTCATTTCCATCGCCGCGCAGCGCCGGGCAGAGCGGGTGCCGATGCGCCCGAAGCCCACGATCAGTACCGTCTTGCCGGCAATCTCCGTCGGCAGCGCGTCGTGGCGGTCTTTCCAGCGCCCGCCGCGCACCAGCGTGTCCATCGCCGGTCCGCGCTTGGCGAGCGCCATGATGAGATAAAGCGCGTGCTCCGCGACCGAGGTGGAATTGGACGTGCCCGCCGTCATCAGCGGCACGCCGCGCGCGGTCAGCGCCGGCACTTCCACCGCGTCGTAGCCGACACCGATGCGCGCCACCACTTCGATCGCGGGCGAGGCATCCATCTCCTTCTGCCGGTACGGCGTGCCCGACAGCGCGATGCCCGCAGCCTCGCCCAGCAGCGGGAGCAGCACGGCCTGGGCGATGTCGGCGGGATACACCTTCATCTCGATATCCTCGCGCGCCGACAACAGGTCGGTGCCGGCGCGGCCCATGGTGTGCGGTACGAGCACGAGCTTGCGGTTGGTGGCCATGGCGGCGTGCGTCCTTCGTTACAGCTTGCGTTGCAGATTGGCGACGTAGGTGCGGTTCCAGGTGGGCGCGATCATCACCTCGTTGATGACGACGTGCGGCGGCAGGGTCGCGATGTAGCGGACCAGGTCGCCGCAATCCTCCGGCTGGACCATGCGCGCGCGGTCCTCGGCGCTTACGGGATTGGGGCGCTTGTCCAGGATGGGCGTGGCGACTTCGCCGGGCAGCATCACGGTGGAGCGGATGCCGTGCACGCATTCCTCCATGTTGATCGTGTGGCTGGCGGCGACCAGGCCGTGCTTGGCGGCGGTGTAGATCGGACCCGACAGACCGCCGATGAAGCGCCCAGCCATTGAGGCGGTGTGGATGATGACCCCGTCCTTCCGCGCCCGCATCAGCGGCAGCGCCACCGTCACGCAGTACAGCGGCGCGTTCAGGTTGCCGCCCACGACCTCATCGATCCCCTCCGGCGTGAGCTGCGCCCAGGTGCGTTCGACGATGTTGAGCCCGGCGTTGTTCACCAGGATATCGAGCCGGCCGATCGTGCCGGCGATGAAGGCGCCGATCGCCTTCACCTCGGCGGCGTGCGTCAGGTCGGCGGGCTGCACATGCGCGGTACCCCCGGCGTCTGCGATCCGTGCGGCGACGGCTTCCAGCGGCGCACGGCGGCGGCCGGTGAGCACGATAGCCGCGCCCTCGGCGGCGAGCGCCAGCGCGGCGGCCTCGCCGATCCCGCTGCCGGCGCCGGTGACCCAGGCGATCTTGCCACTCAGCTTGCCCATGACCTTGCCTCCCGCTTTGCTGTCGGGGGCATTCAATGGGAGGGCGGGGGGCACGGCAAGGGCGGGTCGGCCCCTTGCCAACCCAGGGTTCGCGTGCCACGTGCCCGGAGCCCGTGACATCCGGTTCCCCCGCCATGCCCGACACCGTCCCGGACGCGGCTTCGCAGCGCGCCCTGATCCTCGATTTCGGCTCCCAGGTGACCCAGCTCATTGCGCGGCGGCTGCGCGAGGCGGGGGTGTATTCTGAGATCTGGCCGCATCACGCCGATCCCGCCCGGATCGCCGCCTGGAAGCCCGGCGCGCTCATTCTGTCCGGTGGCCCGGCGTCCGTGCACGAGCCTGGCGCGCCGCTGGCGCCGGAGGGGATTTTCCGCCTCGGCATCCCCATCCTGGGCATCTGCTACGGCGAACAACTGCTGTGTCACCAGTTGGGCGGCGCGGTGGACTCCCATGACCACCGCGAATTCGGCCGCGCCGAGATCACCGTGACCGAAGACTGCGCCTTGTTCGCCGGCGTCTGGCCGACCGGTGCGCGCGAGCAGGTGTGGATGAGCCACGGCGACCGGGTGACCCGCCTGCCGCCCGGGTTCCGCGCCGTCGCCGCCACCGAGGGCGCGCCGTACGCCGCCATCGCCGACGACACCCGGCATTTCTACGGCGTGCAGTTCCACCCCGAGGTCGTGCACACCCCGCACGGCGCCGCCCTGCTGCGCAATTTCGTCCACCACGTCGCCGGCCTGGCCGGCACCTGGACGATGGCGAATTTCCGCACCACGGAGCTCGCCCGCATCCGCGCCCAGGTCGGCACCGGGCGGGTGATCTGCGGCCTGTCGGGCGGGGTGGACAGTTCGGTCGCCGCGGTGCTGATCCACGAGGCGATCGGCGACCAGTTGACGTGCATCTTCGTCGACCACGGCCTGCTGCGCGAAAACGAGGCGGCGGAGGTGGTGGAGACGTTCCGTGACCGCTTCAACATCCGCCTGGTGCACCGCGACGCGGCCGATCTGTTCCTGGACGCGCTCGACGGCGTGACCGACCCGGAGACCAAGCGCAAGACGATCGGCCGGCTGTTCATCGAGGTGTTCGAGGAAGAAGCGGCAAAGCTGGGCGGGGCGGATTTCCTTGCCCAGGGCACGCTCTATCCGGACGTGATCGAGTTCGTCGCCCCGCGCGGCGGCCCGTCGGCCACGATCAAGTCGCACCACAACGTGGGCGGGCTGCCGGACCGGATGCGGATGCAACTGGTCGAGCCGCTGCGCGAGCTGTTCAAGGACGAGGTGCGCGCGTTGGGCCGCACCCTTGGCCTGCCGGACAGCATCGTCGGACGGCACCCGTTCCCCGGGCCCGGCCTCGCGATCCGCATCCCGGGGCCGATCACGCGCGAGCGGCTGGCGCTGCTGCGCCGGGCCGATGCGATCTTCCTGGAGGAGATCCGCGCCGCCGGCCTGTACGACGCGATCTGGCAGGCCTTCGCCGTGCTGCTGCCGGTGCGCACCGTGGGCGTGATGGGCGACGGCCGCACCTACGACCACGCCTGCGCGCTGCGCGCCGTGACCAGCTCCGACGGGATGACGGCGGACGTCTTCCCGTTCGACGCCGGGTTTCTGTCCCGGGTTGCCGGGCGTATCGTGAACGAAGTGCGCGGCATCAACCGCGTGACCTACGACATCACCAGCAAGCCGCCCGGCACCATCGAGTGGGAATAGCCGGCGAGCTGGAATAAACGAGAAGGAACACCGCGCATGGACAACGCCACGCCGAAGACCCTGCGGGGCCGGCATTTCTTCGCCAATCCGGGACCGACGAACATTCCGGACTCGATCCTGCGCGCGATCGACCGGCCGACGCTCGATTTCAACGATCCGGACTTCATGCCGGTCTATCGGGACGTGTTCGCCGGCATCAAGCGGGTGGTGGGCACGCAGCACCATCTGTTCATGTACACCGGCTCCGGCCATGCCGCCTGGGAAGCGACGCTGACCAACCTGCTGTCGCCGGGCGAGACGATCCTGGTGGTGGAATCGGGCCATTTCTCGGAAGAATGGGGCAAGATGGCCGCCGCGCACGGGGTGGAGGTGCAGACCGTCGCCGCCGACTGGCGCCACGGGGTGGAAATCCCGCGCATCCGCGAGGCGCTGGAAGCCGACCGCGGCCACGCCATCAAGGCGGTCTGTGTCGTGCACAACGAAACCGCCACCGGGCTGATGATCCCGCCCGCTGAGGTGCGCGCGGCGATCGATGCGGCGAAGCACCCGGCGCTGTTCCTGGTTGATACCATCTCCTCGCTTGCCAGCCTCGAATTCCGCATGGACGATTGGGGGATCGATGCGGTGGTGGGCGGCAGCCAGAAGGGGCTGATGAACCCCACCGGCATGAGCTTCACCGCGGTATCCGACAAGGGTTTTGCGGCGCACAGGAAGGCGAAGCTCGGCCGGTATTATTTCGATTGGTCGGTCATGCTGACCCGCAAGCCGCACGACAGTTTCGTCGGCACCGTTCCGATCAACGCCTTCTACGGCCTGCGCGAGGCGGTGCGCCTGCTGGACGAGGAAGGGATGGACGCCGTCGTCGCACGCCATCACCGCCTCGCCGAGGGCGTGCGCCGCGCGGTTGCCGTCTGGGCCGGCAACAACGGCCCCCAACTGTTCTGCACCAACCCCGCCAGGGTGTCGGATTCCGTGACCGCGGTGTGGATGCCGGAAGGCCACGATGCAGACGCGTTGCGGCGCACCGCGCGGACCCGCTACAACGTCAGCCTGGGCGGCGGGCTCGGCAAGTTGGGCGGACACGTGTTCCGGATCGGCCATATGGGCGATCTGAACGAGCCGATGGTGCTCGGCACCCTGGCCGCGATCGAGATGGCGCTGCGGGTGAACGGCGTGCCGCATGGCAAGGGCGGCGTGGAAGCCGCGATGGCGTATTTCGCCGGGTAACCGTTCTTCTCCCTCCCCCTTGCGGGGCGGGGGTACCCCCGCTTCTCCCTCTCCTCCCGCGAGCGCGGGAGGAGAAGGGCGACATGCCCTAGACCGGTGTTTTCATAGCAGGGAGAAACTCTCAGGCGTGGCCGGCGAAGGACGATAGCGCCAGCGGGTCGATGTGCAGGCAGGCCAGCGCACGGCGCCACTTGCTGTCGTGTTCGGCGGCGAACACCAGCGCCTCGTCCGCCGGCACCGACAGCCAGGCGTTCTGCTGCATTTCCACGTCGAGTTGTCCCGGCCCCCAGCCGGCATAGCCGAGCGCCAGCAGGCCCTCCCGCGGGCCGCCGCCCTCGGCGATCGCTTTCAACACATCGAGGCTGGCGGTCAGGGCCAGCGCCTCGTTCACCCGCAAGCTGCCCTCACCGGTCCAGTCGGCGGTGTGCAGCACGAAGCCGCGGCCGCCGTCGACCGGCCCGCCGGCCCACAGGCGGATGCGCCGCGCCGGCGGCACCGGGGCGATCTCCAACTGGCGGAGCAACTCGTCGAAGCTCGGGCGGGCGAGCGGGCGGTTGATGACGAGCCCCATCGCACCGTCCGCGGTGTGGGCGCAGACATAGATCACGCTCTGGGCGAAGCGCGGGTCCTGCATCGCCGGCATGGCGATCAGCAACTGGCCGGTCAGGAATGCATCCGCGCCAGCCTTCTCCGCGCTGGCCTTCCCCGCTCCTGCCTTGGCGCTATGTGACTTTACCATGGCGGCGAATGTGGGGCCGCCCCCCGCGCCCCGCAAGCGGCGTGACAGCGCCGGCCTGCCGGGCTAGGAGTCCCGGCCCGATCGGCATACCCGACGGCGCGGCCAGAAGGCCGTCCGCCACACGCGGGCGCAGAAACACAACGAGGAGCGAGGCAAGCCATGACCATCAAGGTTGGCGACACGATTCCGTCGATGAAGCTGATGCAGGCCACGGCCGAGGGGCCGAAGGAGATTTCGACCGACGAGGTTTTCAAGGGCAAGAAGGTGGTGCTGTTCGCCGTGCCCGGCGCCTTCACGCCCACCTGCAGTGCGCGGCATCTGCCGGGGTTCGTGCAGAATGCCGAGGCCCTGCGTGCCAAGGGCGTCGATACCGTGGCGTGCATTTCGGTGAACGATGCGTTCGTGATGGGCGCCTGGGGCAAGGACCAGGGCACCGACGGCAAGGTGCTGATGCTGGCGGACGGCTCGGCCGCCTTCGCCAAGGCGCTCGGGCTGGAGCTTGACCTGATGGGCCGCGGCATGGGCGTGCGCAGTCAGCGCTACGCGCTGGTGGCCGACGACGGCAAGGTGACGCACCTGGCGGTGGAGCAGCCGGGCGGGTTCGAAGTGAGCAAGGCGGAATCGATTCTGGCCGCGCTCTGAGCCAGGCTGCGGCGACGCCCACGCCTGCCCGGCGCAGGGCGTTCGGGCGGCCGCAAGGCCTGCGCCGGCGTCACGCGCCGTGGCTCTGCGTCGCGGCGGGGCTCGCCCTGCTGCTGGCGGGATGCGGAACTGCGTCGCTCGGGCCTCGCCCGATCGGGATAGCCGGCCCCGGGACAACGTCGGCCGCGGTCGCAGGATCGGCGGGGGCCGGTCGGGTCGCGCCGGTCCCGGCCCCGGCGTCCGCCGAGACGCCCTGCCCGATCGGCACGCAGCAGATGCTGGTGGCGGAGTTGTTCTTCGGCCGCACGATCGGCGACGGCGCGCATCCGTCGCGGGTGACCGCGGCGGAGTGGAACCGCTTCGCCGCCGCTACCCTGGCCCGCAGTTTCCCCGACGGGTTCACCGTGCGCGACGCCACCGGCGCGTGGCGCGACCCGGCCTCCGGGCACATGATGACCGAGACGACCAAGGACGTGCTGGCGGCGCTGCCCGACCGGCCGGCGGAGGTTGCCCGGGTGCGGCGGGCGATCGCGGTCTACCGGCAACGGTTCCGCCAGCAGTCGGTGGGCGTCCTGCTGAACTGGGCCTGCGGCGGGTTCTGACCGTGCCCGCCAGTTCAGCGCCGGAACCGCGCGCGATAGCTGTGCGGACCGGTGCCGATCCGGCGCAGGAATGCGCGTCGCATCGTATCCGCGGTGACGAACCCGCAGCGGGATGCCACGCGCTGCAGCGGCACGTCGGTGTCTTCCAGCAGCCGGCGCGCGGCATCCACCCGCGCCAGTTCGATGAAATCGGCGCTCGTGCCGCCGGTCTCGCGCTGGAAGGCGCGGGTGAAGCTGCGCACGCTCATCGCCGCCCAACCGGCCAGCGCTGCCAGCGACAGATCGGCATCGAGATGGTCGAGGATCCAGCGCTGCACACCCTGGATCCGGCTCTCGGTGGCGAGCTGGGCCGCCAGGTGGGCGCTGAACTGGGACTGCCCGCCTGGGCGCTTCAGGAACATCACCAGCCGGCGCGCGACTGTCAGCGCCAGCGTGCGCCCGTAATCCTCCTCGATCAGGTGTAGTGCCAGATCGATCCCGGCGGTGACCCCGGCGGAGGTCGAGAGTGGCCCATCCTGCACGAAAATCCGGTCCGGCTCTACGCGTGCCGCCGGATAGCGGGACGCAAGCTCCGCCGCGTGCTGCCAATGGGTCGTGACTTGCCGACCGTCCAGCAGCCCGGCGGCGCCGAGGAAGAACGCCCCGGTGCAGACCGACCCGTAGCGGCGCACGGTGGGGGCGCGTCGCCGCAGCCAGGCCTGAAAATCCGCCCGCGTGTCCGCCTGCGCGAAGTCGGGCGTGCCGGCTACCAGCAGGGTATCGACCGGCGTATCCGGATCGTGGATCGACCCGTCGGCGAGCAGCCCGAGACCGCCCGCTCGGATGACCGGCTCGCGCTCCAGCCCGATCAGCCGCACCGCGTAGGACGCCGCCCCGCCCGACTGCCGCCCGGCTTCCACGAAGGCGTCCAGCGGGCCCGAGACGTCGAGCGACTGAGCGTTCGGCGGCACCGCGATCGCCACCTGGATCGGCTCGGGTGTTCCGCTCATCGGTCCTCCTTCCGCCGGCGCCGCATCCGGCGCAATACGTTCCACCCGCAACCGGATTGCCGCCGCACGGGGCGGTGGCCGGATCGCGCGGGGCTTTGGCCGGATCCGGCGGCCGATGCGCATTGCGGCCGTACCGACCGAGCCTATCTTCCGTGCGTCGCCATGGTCACGGAAGGACCCAGCCGATGTACCGGTTGCACTACTACCCGGCCAACGCCAATGCGGCGCCGCACATGCTGCTGGAAGAGATCGGCGCGGACTACGCGCTGGCGCTGGTGGACCGCACCGCGAACGCGCAGAAATCCGCTGCCTACCTCAAGATCAATCCCAACGGACGCATCCCGGTGCTGGAAGACGACGGCATGGTCCTGTTCGAGGCGGCGGCGATCGTGCTGCATCTCGTCGATCGCCACCCCGAGGCGGGCTTCGCGCCGCCGGTCGGCACGCTGCAACGCGCGGCGTTCTACCAGTGGCTCACCTTCCTGACGAATTCGTTGCAGGAAGAACTGATGATCTACCAGTATCCGGAACGCCTGGCCGGCGACGACACGGCGGCCGCGGCGATCGTCCGCCGCGGGGCCGAGGGCCGCGCGAGCGGGTTCCTCGATGTCATCGAGCAGCACTTGGCAGCGCATGGCCCATTCTTCCTCGGTGCCGAACCAAGCGCCGCCGACCTCTATCTCGTCATGCTGGCCCGCTGGGCGCGGCCGACGACCACGCCGCCGCGCGCTCGCCCGCATATCGCCCGCCTGCTCGATGCCGTGACCGCGCGGCCCGCCGTGCGGCGCGCCTACGCCCAGGAAGGCATCCTCGAGTTGATCTGCTGAACGATCCTGTTTGAACGGAACGGGACCGCCGCGGCGGTCCCGTCCAGGGAGCACGCCATGACCACCACGCATCCCGGGCGGAACACGCCCGACCGCATGGACCTGCCCTTCGTCGGGCTCGTCACCTTCGCCCGCCAGCCGGCTTGCCCCGACTGGAACCGGCTCGACGACGCGGACGTCGCCGTCCTCGGCATTCCGCTCGATACCGCATCGAGCTACCGGGTCGGCACAAGGTTCGGGCCGCGCGCGATCCGCGAGGCGTCCATGTTCCACGGCTTCGGCCCGGACGGCGTGTTCGATTTCGAAGACGAGACGACGTACTTGACTGCCGAGGAGGTCCGGATCGTCGACGCCGGCGATGCGGACATGATCTATGCCGACACGCGGCGCAGCCTGGCGAACGCCGAGCAGGCGGTGCGGGCGCTGCTCGATGCCGGGACGATGCCCTACATCCTCGGCGGCGACCATGCGATCACGATGGCGACGGTCGCCGCCTATTCGGGGCAGGCGCCGATCCATATCGTGCACCTCGATGCGCATTTCGATTTCATCGATGCGCGCAACGGCATCTCATGGGGACATGGCAGCCCGATGCGGCGCGCGTCGGAGATGGCCCATGTGGCGGGCATCACGACCCTCGGCGCGCGCAACATGGCCGCCGTCAGCCGCAAGGACTGGGAGGCGGCGCGGGCCTACGGCACCCGTGTCACTTCGATGCGCAAGCTGCGCGCCGAAGGGACGGCGGCGGCGCTGCGCCACATTCCGGACGGGACGCGCGTCTATGTGTCGATCGATATCGATGCCTTCGATCCCGCCATCGCGCCGGGAACGGCCACCATCAGCCACGGTGGCCTCGCCTATGTCGAGGCGCGGGACATCCTGAAGGAACTGGCCCGGCGCACCGAGGTCGTCGGCGTCGATTTCGTCGAGGTGTCGCCGCCCTATGATCCTTCGGGGATCACGTCGCTGCTGGCGGCGCGGGTCAGCCTGGATTTCATCGGCGCGATCTTCCACGAACGGGCCTTGCGCCGGGCAGGGTAGGGGGCGGTGTCGGCGCCGCGGGGAAGCGGGCGTATGACATCGGCCGTGCCGGCATGCGATGGTGGGACCGTCCGCCACATCCGGCTTGCCCCATGGTCCGCCCTGCCCCCGACCGCTACAACGAAGCCATCGCCGCCCGCGACGCCGGGGCCAGGTGCGTGGCGCCATGACGGAGCTGCGGGTCAAAGCCGGCCTTTGGGTGCAGATGGCGCTGCGGATGGGCGATCTGGCGGGCCAGCCGGGGATGGTACTGCGCAAGGGGGACGCGGACGCGGGCGGCGTGCTGGTCGTGCTGCACGGGCGCGCCGGGGTGCAGGTCCTGACCCAGGCGCGCACCGGCGACGGCGCGCCGGCCTGGGCGCGCGGCACCGGCACCGACCCGGTCGATCAGGCGACGGCCGACGAGTACCTTGCCCGCCAGCTCCGCCGCGACCCCGACCTCTGGGTGGTGGAGTTCGAAACTCCCGACCTCGTGCTTCCCTTCGAGGCGAAACTGATCTGACCGGTACTCGGTGCGCCGGCTGTCATGCCAGGGAAGTGCAACGGCCCCTGGTAGATCGCGGGCCTGAATAACGAGGCGTGCCAGCCGCTCCCGGCGTCAGGCCGCATCTTCCCGCCGATCCCGTACCTTCACATACGCAAGCTGGGCGTGTTCTTCGCAATAGGGCTTGCCAGGAACCGAGGCGGCATCGCAGAATCGGAAGCTCTTGGTACCGGGCTCGCCCAGAGGCCAGCAGCAGGTGACCACCCGGCCGTAGGGCCGGGCCGCCACTGCCTGCAACCGCGGCGGCGCCGGCAGCGGGGCCGCCGTGACCGCTCGTGGCGCCACCACAGGCGCAGTCGCCGCCCGGGGGGCCGCAGAAGAGGGGGCCGTCATCGGCTGCGCCGCCGCGGTGGGAGGTGCCGGCCGCGCAGGCCGTGGCCGCGCGGCGGCGGGCGCCTGCGCCGTGCCGGCAATGCTGCTGAGTGGCGGCAAGGTCGGCCCCTCCGGCCGTGGGGTTGCGATCGGCCGTCGACTCCGCCGGCGGGTCGTGTCGCCGACCGCCTCCCACCGGATCGGCGAGGGGCGCGCCGTGAGGTCCAGTCGGTGCGCCTTGCCGACCACCGCATTCTTGGACACTCCCAGCCGACGACCGATCTCGGCGGTGGACAGCCCTTCCGTCCAGAACGCGCGCAGGCGCTGGATCGACTCTTCCGTCCACTCCATCTTGTGGCCTCCCGCACCAGACACGCATCATCTGGTAGCGGGCTTCGCCGGCCGCGGCAAGCACGAATTGGGCGCAACCACAAAAACTTGTGGAAAACCCCGGCTAGAACAACAACCCCTTGCGTAGCATGCCGTGGACGCCCTTTTCCCGGTTTACCGTTTGTGTCACGTGGAAATCCACTGCCAGGGAGCAGAACTGATAGGCCTGCTGGCGCGACAGGTTGGTGCGCGCGGCGATGAAGGCGATCATCTCGCGCAGCGCGGTCTTCATCGCCACATCCAGGTCCTCGTGCATGCCCATGGTGATGAAATGGGTGGCGGTTTCCGCCCGCGGATAGCGCAGCAGCGGATCGCGCACCCCGCCGCCCTTGTGCAGGTTCAGGGTGAAAGTGCCGGTCAGGCAGGTTTCCAGCGCGTTGATGCACACTTCCCCGTCGCCCTGCACGCCGTGGCCGTCACCGGCCGAAAACAGGCCGCCGGGCGCGAAGACCGGCAGATAGAGCGTAGCGCCGGCCCCGAGCTCCTTGTTGTCGATGTTGCCGCCATGGGCGCGCGGCTCCACGGTGGAGATCGTGCCCCACTCTGGCGGCGGCGCCACGCCCATCACGCCGAAGAATGGCGCCAGCTTGAGCTCGGTGCCCCAGGGCAGGCGGCAGGTGCGCGCGGCGCGGTCGATCGGGATGTGGCTCAGGTAGCGCTCGGAGAAATCCTCCGGCAGGGTGCCGGCGAGCGGGCGGAAACCGCAGTAGCCCCAGTCGGCGCCGAGTTCGATCGCCTCGACCTTCACCTCCAGCATGTCGCCCGGCTCGGCGCCTGCGACCGCTACCGGGCCGGTGAGGATATGGCCCCCGAGGCGCGGGGGATTGGCCGCCAGGATGGCGCTCAGTGCCGGCGGGATCGCCAGACCGGATTCGGGCGGCGGCAATACGTCCGGCGCGCCGGCGGACACGCATTCCAGCACCACCGTCTCGCCCGAGGCGATCGTGAGCAGCGGCGGATAGCCGGCGTCGAAACTGCCCCAGCGGACTGTGGTAGGTGAAGCGGCGAGACGATGAGTGGCCATACGTGCGTATCTCCTTGCGTGTTGCGTGCCGGCGGGATCCTGGTCGATCGAACGCGCTGGTCAAGCATGATCCGCGCCATGTCCCGCCAACCGGGGAGAAGATGCCGCTTGGGGAAGAAGGCTCCTCGCGCCCCGCCGCGCCGCGCCCGCCCGGACCCAAAACGGAAGGGTTCCAAGGGCGAACCCTTGGCGGGGTCCCAAGGGCCCATTGGGGGCAGAGCCCCTGGCCTTGCTTTAACCCTGCCTCGCCCCGTCCTACGCCGACACCCGCCGGTCGCGGGGGGTGCTGGTTTCGGCGGCGGCGATGTAGTCGCGGGTGAGGGGGACGGCGTCCTGGCGGTGGGCGAGCTGGATCTGGAAGACCATCATGTTCTCTCTCCGGAACGACAATTCCGATCCAGCCAGGTAGAATTCGAACATCCGGCAGAACCGTTCGTCGTAGAGGGAGGCGATGGTATCGCGGTTGGCGGCGAAGCGGCGGCGCCAGTGGCGCAGGGTTTCGGCGTAGTGCAGCCGCAGGATTTCGATGTCAGTGAGCAGCAGGCCGGAGCGTTCGCTTGCGGTGAGAGTTTCCGATACGGACGGGCAATAACCGCCGGGGAAGATGTATTTGGCGAGCCACGAATTGGTGCTGCCCGGACCTTCGTTGCGGCCGATGGCGTGCAGCAGGGCGACGCCGTCGGGGTTGAGGCAGCGCGACATGGTTTCGAAGAATGTGCGGTAGTGGTCGACGCCGACGTGCTCGAACATGCCGACCGAAACGATCCGGTCGAAGCGATCGGTCACTGCGCGATAATCCATGAGCTCGAACGTCACCCGGTCCGCGAGGCCGGCGGCGGCGGCGCGGGCGCGGGCCTCGTTCAGTTGCTCGACCGAAAGGGTGATGCCGAGGACCTTGGCCCCGTAGTCCTGGGCCAGGGTGACGGCCATGCCGCCCCAGCCGCAGCCGATATCAAGCACCGACAGATCGGGTCGGTCGAGGCACAGCTTGGCGGCGATATGGCGTTTCTTCGCTGCCTGGGCGGCTTCCAGGGTTTCGGTGCCAGTCGGGAAGTAGGCGCAGGAATATTGCCGATCGCGATCCAGAAACAGGCTGTAGAGCCGTCCGCTCAGATCGTAGTGATGCGCAACGTTGCGTCGTGCCCGCCCCGCCGGGTTGAACTGGTCGAGCCGTCGGCGCGCCCAGCGCAAGGTTGCGTGCAGCCGGGCGAGGGGGTGGCTGGCGCCATTGTCCATCAGGTTCGTCACCAGCACGTCCAGCACGTCGTAGATCGGGCAGCCGAGCGGTTCCAGCCCGCCGTCCATGTAGGACTCCCCCACGCTCAGGGTGGGGTTCAGCACCAGGCGGCGCACGCTGCGGGCGTCGTTCAGCCGAACCGCCGCTTCCGGTCCGGAGCCGGGGGGACCGCCGAAGTCCTGCGTGCTGCCGTTGGGCCACTGCACCCGCAGCCGGCCGTGGATGACGAACCGCTTCAGCATTGCTGCGCATGCTGCCTGCATCGTTCTATCCCCCGTTTCTTTCCGGCACCTGACCGGCCGATCATCGCGCTGTCATGTGGCCTCCGTCAAACCTACGTCAAGCGGCGAAGCGGACCAGCCGGCCCTCGGGCGAGCCCAGGACTTCGTCCTCTCGCATAACGGTGCGGCCGCGCACGATCGTCGCAACGGGCCAGCCGGTCACAGTGATGCCGGCGAACGGGGTCCAGCCGCAGGGAGAGACGATCCAGCTCTCTTCGATCCGGCGCCGGCGCTGCATGTCGACCACGGTAAAATCGGCGTCATAGCCGGCGGCGAGCCGGCCTTTGCCGACCACGCCGTAGACCCGGGCGGGGCCGGCGCACATCAGATCGACCAGGCGCGGCAACGACAGGCGGCTGGCGTTGACGTGGTTCAGCATCAGCGGTACGATCGTCTGCACGCCGGTCAGCCCGGCGGCGCAGTCGGGCCAGGGCAAGGTCTTCTTCTCGCGCGGATGCGGGGCGTGGTCCGATCCCACCGTATCGACCGTGCCGTCGGCGATCGCCGCCCAGGCGGCCTCAAAGTGGCGGCGGCCGCGGATCGGCGGGTTCATCACCGCCGAAGCCGCCCAGCGGTCTCGTAGGCATTCGGGGGCGATCTGGGTGAGGTGGTTGACCAGCACCTCGCAGGTGGCGACGTCGCGGAAATCCTTGAGGTAGTCCAGTTCCTCGGCGGTGGAGACGTGCAGGATATGCGCCGGTCGGCCGGTCGCGCGGGCCAGCGCCATCAGCCGGCGAGTGCCGAGGAAGGCGGTCTCCTCGTCGCGCCAGTCCATGTGGCGAGCGTAGGGTTCGCCACGGTGGAACATCGTCTTGCGCGCCTGCAGGCGGTATTCGTCCTCGCGAGTGGTAGGCGATGCGGCGGCGGCCGGCGCGCATGACGCGTTCCAGGTGGTCGTCGTCCTCCACCAGCAGGTCGCCGGTGGAACTGCCGGCGAAGATCTTGATCCCGCACACGCCGCGACCGGTCTCAAGCGCGGCGAGGGCGGGGATGTTGGTCTTCGTGCCGCCGACATAGAGGCCGATGTCGCACCAGGCGGTACGCTCCGCGTAGCCCTGCTTCCAGGCCAGGCGTTCGGCATCGGTGATCGCGGGGGCGGTGTTCGGCATGTCGAACACCGCAGCGAGCCCGCCGAGGATGGCGGCTCTGGTGCCGGTGGCGATGGTTTCCACGGCCGGGTCGCCGGGGTCGCGCAGGTGCACATGCGGGTCGATCAGGCCGGGCAGGACGTGCAGGCCGGCGGCGTCGATCGTGGCCTCCGCGGTGGCGGCGGCGGGGACGCCGATTGCGGCGATGCGGCCGTCGCGCACGCCGATGTCGGTGGCCTCCATGCCCCAGGGCAGGACGGCAGGTGCCGCCCCGGATCAGCAGGTCGTAGTGCTCGGCCATGGCGGGCGGCTCCGATTGGCTGTTCGACCCGTCATACAAATCCCCGGCGCGTCATGCCAGATTGCCGGCGCGCGGACCGAGCCCCGTCCGGGAACGGCGGGAAGTGGTGGCGGCGGAGGAGGAGGGGGTGAGAATGGACGGAGCGGAAGACCGCTGGGGCGTGTCCGTGCGGGCGGAATGGACGCTCGATCCAGGGTTCGTTTCGGTCAACCATGGGTCCTACGGCGCGACCCCGCGCGCGGTCCTGGCGGCGCAGGTGGCGTGGCGAGACCGGATGGAAGCGCAGCCGGGGCGGTTCATGCGGGCGGAGCTGCCGGGCGCGTTGCACGTCGCCGCGGCCCGGCTCGCCGATTTCCTGGGCGCGGCGGGCGAGGATATCGCCTTCGTCGCCAACGCGACCGAGGGCTGCAATGCTGCCCTGCGCTCATTCGCGCTTGCCCCGGGCGACGAAATCCTGGTGCTGAGCCACGGCTACGGCGCGGTCCGCAACACCGTGCGCCACGTCGCCGCGAGCGCCGGCGCACGGGTGATCGAGGCCGCGTTGCCGTTTCCCCGCCCCGAACCGGCGGCGCTGGTGGCCGCCGTGACCGCGGCGCTGCGCCCGCGCACGAAGTTGGCCGTGCTCGACCACATCACCTCGCCCAGCGCGATCGTGCTGCCGCTGGCGGAGATCGTGGCCGCCTGCCGCGCGGCGGGCGTGCCGGTGCTGGTCGATGGCGCGCACGCGCCGGGGCAGGTGCCGCTCGATCTGCCTACGCTCGGCGCCGATTGGTACGTCGGGAATTGCCACAAATGGCTGTGCGCGCCGAAGGGAGCGGGGTTCCTGTGGGCGGCGCCGGCGCGTCAGCCGGGGCTGCATCCAGTGGTGATCTCGCACGGCTACGGCCAGGGTTTCGTTGCGGAGTTCGACTGGACTGGCACGCGCGATCCGAGTGCGTTCCTGGCCGTGCCGGCGGCGCTCGATTTCTGTGCCCGGCTGGGCGGCGCCGCGCTGGTGGCGCGCAACCGGGCGCTGGCCGCGGCGGCCGGAGCGTGGCTGGCCGATCGGCTCGGCACCGAGGTCGGAACCACGGGCGCCATCACCGGCAGCATGGCGACCGTGCGGCTGCCGCTGGCCGGGCCGGTCACGCAGGCCCGCGCCGCCGCACTGGCCAAGCGCCTGCTCGCCGCCGGCACCGATGCGCCGCCGCATCTGATCGGAGACGCGGTGTGGCTGCGGCTGTCGGCGCACGCCTACAACACGATGGAGGACTACGCGCGGCTGGCCGACATCCTGGCCCGCGTGCTGCCCACCGCCTGATCCGCGCCGTCAGCGCGTGCGGTGTGGGCCGAGCCAGCCCATGCGCGCGTCGGGCTCGGCGTCCGTGCTCGGCAGGTAGGGCTTCACGTCGAGCAGCGGCGTGCCGTCCAGGCAATCGAGGTAGCGCACCAGCAACGTGTCGGCCCCGTCGAACCCGTCGAACGCGACCACCGACAGCCCGATCGGGTTCGGCCGCGCCGGGGAGCGGGTGGCGAACACGCCGCGTTCCTCGGTATCGAAGGGGGGCGTGAACAGGAGCTTCGGCGCCCGGCCGCGACGCAGCCAGTAGAGCAGGATCAGGTGGCTGAACCCGTCCAGGCTGCGCAGGCTCGGGGCGAATTCGGGCAACAGACGCACTCGGCAGACCGGCGGCGGATCGGGCAGGCGGCCGTTGCGGGGGCATGCGTCCAGGGTGCGGAATGGGGTCGTGATGGTCCCGATCGGGTGCAGGGTGAAAGTATCGTCGGTCATCCGGCTTCCTTTCCGCGGCATCGCGTGCCCTGGCGGCGCGGCGCCATCCTGCCTAGCATCGGCGCAACCCCGGAGGAAGGAACCTGCCATGCCCAGCGCTTTCCCGCTGCCAGAGAGTGATCCCGCCAGCCTCGGCTTCGCGCCCCGCCCGCTCGCCGCGCTCGATGCGCTGATCGCCGAGCATATCGAGGATGGGCGCTATCCCGGTGCCCAGATCGCGCTGGCGCGGCACGGCAAGCTCGCGCTGTTCCAGAGCTTCGGCCGCGCCCGCGACGGCGCCGAGACGATGCCGACGACCAACGACACCCTGTTCCTGCTGTTCTCGCAGACCAAGGTGCTGACCTCCGCCACCGTCTGGACCCTGATCGAGGATGGCGTGCTCTCGCCGATGGACCGCATCGCCGACCACCTGCCGGAGTTCGCCGCCCGCGGCAAAGCCGACATCACCCTGCACCAGGTGATGACCCACCAGGGTGGCTTCCCGAACAGCGACGTGACCCGTGCAAGCTGGGCCGATCATGCGCGGATGCGCGCCGAAGTGTGCGACTTCTCGCTCGATTGGACCCCCGGCACGCGCATGCAATACCACGGCCGCGCCGCGCACCTGACCCAGGCGATGGTGATCGAGGCCGTCACCGGCCGCGACTACCGGGAGGTGATCGCCGAGCGCATCATCGCCCCGTTGGGTCTCCAGAACGAGATACTTCGTCGGCGTCCCGCCCGCCCAGCAGCACCGCTGCGCCGACACCTACGCGCCCGAGCCGCGTGACAACTCGCCGGAGTTCCGCGCAGCCGGCCTGCCGCATTCCGGCGGCTATGCCACCGCGCGCGGCATGGCGGCATTCTACCAGATGCTGCTCGCCGGCGGACGGCTGGGGCCGGCGCGGGTGCTGTCGCCACGGATGATCGCTTACGCGACGCGCAACCAGACCGGCGAGACCCCGGACCTGCAAATGGAGGGGATTCCGATGCACCGCGGCCTCGGCCCGCATGTGCGCGGGGAAAGCGATCGCATCCGCGGGCTGGGCACCATCGCCGCCCCCTCGACCTTCGGCCACGGCGGCGTCGGAACATCGTACTCCTGGGCCGACCCCACCAGCAGCGTGTCGTTTACCTACGTCACGAACTACGTGCAGCCCGACCCATGGCACTCGCTGCGACTGGACCGCATCAGCAACATGGCGCACGCGGCGATCGATTGAGGGGAAGGAAGCGCGGCCGCCTCAGCACCGCGTCAGGCGGGCGGCGAAGAATCCGTCCATCCCGCCGCGGTCGGGCCAGCACGCCGAACTCGTTCGCAGATACCCCTCCGGCGTGCGGGCTTCGGGCACAGCGGCCAGTTCGGCGGCGGTGAACGGGTCATGGCGCAGCCCGCCGGCGGCGAGGGCAGCGGCGATGCGGGGCTCGGCTTCCTCGGGTTGGAGCGAGCATACGGCGTAGATCAGCCGCCCGCTGGGCCGCAGCAGGGCGGTCGCGGCGGCGAGCAGTCTGTCCTGGGTGGCGGCGAGTGCAGCGATGTCACGCGGGCGTTTCAGATGCGCGACGTCCGGATGGCGGCGGATCGTTCCGGTGGCGCTGCACGGTGCGTCCAACAGCACCGCGTCGAAGGTCTCGCCCGGTGCCCAGGTCGCTGCGTCGGCGGCGACCGTTTCGGCGGCGAGCCGGGTGCGCGCCAGGGTCTCGCGCAGGCGGACGAGGCGCGCCGGATCGCGTTCCACCGCGACCACACGGGCGCCGGCGGCGGCGAGCTGGGCGGTCTTGCCGCCGGGGGCGGCGCAGAGGTCGGCGACGTGTTCTCCCGGCCGGGCGGCGAGCAGGGCCGCCGGCAGCGCGGCGGCGGCGTCCTGCACCCAGGCGTCGCCGGCTGTGAAGACCGGGATGTCGTCCACGCGGGTGCCGGGCGGGAAACGGACGGAGCCGGTGGGCAGCAGGACACCCCCCTCCGGCGCCGGCGTGCCGGGGCGGAGCGAGAGGTCGAGCGGGGCCGGAACCTGATGCGCCACCGCGATCGCGCGGGCGTCCGGGCCCCAGGCGGCCCAGAGCCAGGCGGGCGTGTCGAGCCGCGGGCCGTCCAGTCCTTCCAGCGCCGCGGGGCCGGCAGCAGCCAGGCGGCGCAGCACGGCGTTCACCAGGCCGGTGAACGGGGCGAGCCCGCGCGTGCGCGCCAGCGCGACCGCGGTGGCGACCGCGGCGTGGCCGGGCGTGTCCAGCAGCAGCAGCCCGGCAGCGCCAAGGCGCAGGATGTGGCGCACGGGATCGGGCGGGGATTTGCGCAGGAACGGCTCCAGCACCGCGTCCAGGGTGCCGAGCCGGCGCAGGGTTGCCGCGGCGAGCCGGTGCGCCGCGGCGCGGTCGCGCGGGGCCAGCGGGGGCAGGGCGTCCAGCGCCTCCTCCAGCGGGCGGTGGCGGTCCAGCACCGAGGTCAGCAGGGCGAAGGCGGCATCGCGGGTGGGGTCTTGCATCGGCGGGTTCATGCGCCGGCGCGGGAGGGATGCCAACCGCGGCGGGTGCGGGGCGGTGGCGCGGTCAGAACCGCGGCAGCGTGGGGTCGGCGTTCACGGCGACGGCAATGCCTTCGACTTCGATCAGCCAGTCCGGGCGGCACACTGCGCCTTGCAGGATCAGAAGCGGCAGGTCGGCGAACCGCTCGCGCAGATACGCATCGACCGGCGGGAAGTCGGACGGATCGCGCAGGTACACGATCAGATGGATCAGGTCCGCGAGCCTCGCGCCGCCGGCGCGCAGCAGCGCGGCCACGTTGTCGAGCGCGCGGCCGAGCTGGGCCAGCACGTCGCCCGGGTGCACGACCTGGCCGGCGGGGTCGATGCTTGCAGTGCCGGAGATGAAGCAATGCGCGCGGTCGGCGTAGCCGATCCTTGTGCCGCGCTCGAACGTCACGTTGTAATCCTTGGTGGCGCAGAGCCGGTCAAAATCGTTCAGATACGACACCTGGCGCGGATCGAGGCCGAGGACCGAGTAGGCATCCATCAGCACCGTGTCGTAGCGGTGCGCGCAGGCGCCCTGGATGCCGGTGCTGGCGAGGTAGTGGGTGTCGCGGGTCAGGCCCTGGCGGGCGAACAGACGGGTGCGGCTGTCCACCATCTCCTGGTAGAACACGTCGACGTCGCGCACGTAGATCCAGGTACGCACGCAGTGATCGGCCAGGGTGGCGCCATTGCCGGCCAGCACGTCGGTCAGCCGGGCGAACACGTGGTCCGTCTGCGCCGCGGTCGGGCTGGGCGCGGCGGTGGCGCCGGCGCAGAGGCCCGTGCTCCACAGATGGCCGAGCCCGTTCTTCTCCACCAGCAGGTGGCCGGGGGCGAGCGGTCGTTTCACCACCGGCGCATCGCCTTCCAGGTGGTAGGCGAGCATCGCCACCTTTGCCCCCGGCAGCGGCGGCTGCTGCACGATGGAGACGGCGGGCGGGGCTGCGGCGGGTTCGCCGAACAGGTCGCTGGCGCGTACCGCGGCAGCCTGGTTGGCGGCGTCGCTCAGGTAGAGGCGCCGGAAGATCGCGCTGTCCGCCGGCAGGCGCAGCGCCGCCGCCGCGTCCGCGTAGGCCCGGCCCAGCATGTCGAGCTGTCCGGCGAGGTCGAGTTCCGGCGGGGCTTCGACCGTTATGTAATGTTCCGTGCTGCCATCGGCGCCGCAGAAGCTGCGGGATGCGAACCCGTCTCGGCTTGTCATCGCCGCGGTCTCCTTGCAGGTATGAACCGAATTCCGTTGCCTGCGCGGGCAGGCCAGGCGCGGTGCGCCGCGGCGGCGCGCCTCATGCGGCGGGCACCCACGCCATCCCCTCGCGTCCGTGCAGGTAGCCGTTGATGAATGGCACCGGGCCGGTGAGCGCGCGCAGGGCCGCTTCCGCCGCGTCCGGGGCGCAGGTGCCCTCGGCCACCGCGCGGACCAGGGCGGCGACCTGCACCATGTCCACCCCGGCCTGCGGAGACAGGCGGAAATGGCTGACGCCGGCGGCGTGCAGCCCGGCCAGCTCGGCCAGCGCCACCAGGTACCCGTGCGACAGGGTCTGAGTGCCGTTCACCGCGAGCAGGCCGCGCCCGTCGAGCTGGTCGGCCGCCAGCCCGTCCGGATCGCGTTCGCAGACGAACTGGCAGGCGTCCTTGTGCAGCCCGTAGGCGCGGGCGTGGTAGCAGCGCATGGAGATCGCCAGCGGCTGGCGGCCGAACACCTGCACCTCGGTCTGCCCGGTCGGGTTGCGCGCCGCCAGCGTGCCGATCGCGTCCGCCGACAGCTCCACCGGCAGCACCACCCGGCTGGCGCCCTGGTGCAGCAGGAAGTCGAGCGTGCCTTCGTTGAACAGATTGATGAGCGGCCCGGAGACGAAGGGTTTTCCCGCCAGCGCGCGGATCGCGGTGACGTCGTTCGCCTCCACCGTCAGCCCGGCGGCGGCGAGGTCGGCGATCACGTCCAATTCGCGCGGGGTGGTGATGAGCGCCAGGGTGGCGATCACGACCTCCTTGCCGGCGGCGCGCAGCCGGTCGATCACGGCGGGCAGGTCCTCCGCGAAGAACGGTTCGCGCTTGAAACAGACCACCTCGCCCAGGGTGACGACGTCGAGCGCGGCCTCGTCGGCGAGACGGAAATAGAAGTCGCGGCGTTGCGCCGCCGGCCAGTGATAGAGCAGCGGGCCGAGGGTAAGGCGCGGCAGGGCGCTCATCGTCGGCCGCTCCGCGGCGGGGGGGGCGCTCATCGCCAGCCGCTCCGGTAGGCGCTCAATGTCTCCTGCCCGCCTTCGTTCAGGGCGCGGAGCTGCGCGGCGGCGGGCGGCGGCGGGCGGCCTTCGGCCAGGGCGTCCAGGATGGTGCGGAAGGCGCTCACTACCTCGGTCACATAGGCCCGGCCGCGCTGGCGGCCCTCGATCTTGAGCGCGGTGACGCCGGCGGCCTTGAGCTGGGGCAGGATCGCGCTGGCGTTGAGGCCAACCGGTTCCTCGAACAGGTAGGAGGGCGCGCCGTTGGTGACGAAACGGCCCTTGCACGGGGTGGGGTAGGAGCGCGGCTCGTCGGCGCCGAAGCGGTTCAGGGTGACCTCGCCGAGGCAGGCGCGCAAGCAGCCACCGTCTTCTCGGTAGGCCACGTATTCGGCCGGGGCGCAAACCCCGTCGCTGCTCGGCGAGCGGCCGGTGATGTAGGAGGAAAGATAGCAGCGCCCCTCCACCATGGTGCCGAGCGAGCCGAAGGCGAACACTTCCGCTTCCACCTGCAGCCGCGCCACCAGCGCCGCGACCTCCGCCACCGCGAGCACGCGCGGCAGCACCACCCGGCTGATGCCGAACCGTTCCCGGTAGAAATCGATCGCCGGCGGATTGGCCGCCGCGGCCTGCACGGAAAGATGCCGCCGCAGGCCCGGATGGCGGGTCGCTGCGTAGTCCAGCACGCCGAGATCGGCCAGGATCACCGCGTCGGCGCCGCCGGCGGCGGCGTTGTCCACCGCCTGATGCCAGAGCGCGGTCTCCCCGGCGCGCGGGAAGGTGTTGACTGCCACCAGCACGCGCCGGCCACGCGCGTGGGCGTAGGCGATGCCGTCGCGCATCTCGGCGACGCTGAAATTGAGCCCGGGATAGTTGCGCGCGTTGGTGGCGTCGCGGAAGCCGCAATAGACCGTGTCAGCGCCGGCATCGATCGCGGCGCGCAGGCTGGCCGGGGTGCCGGCGGGGCAGACGAGTTCGAGATAGGGCGAGGCGGTCACGCGGCGGTGTCCTCCGGTGTCGGCTGCGGTTTGCGTTCCAGGCGTGCGAGGCGGGTGGCGAGCCGCGCGACTTCGGTGCGCAGCGCGGCAAGCTCGGGCGCGGCGGGCGGCGCGGCGGGCGCGTGCAGTGCCGCGTGCGCGGCGGCCAGCCTGGCGTGGGCGCGGGCGCGCACGGCGATCGCATCGAGCCGCCGCGCCGCGGCCTGCGCCGGCCCGGCCAGCGGGCCGAGCAGGGCGGCGGCCTCCGCCATCACGTCGATCGTGTCGCGTTCGAGCGTGTTGCGCAGGCCGACCACGACGGCGGAATCGCCGGTGACGGTGATGGCGCGCGAGAAGAACGCCATGTCGCTGTCCAGCCGGCCTTCCAGCAGCCCCACCAGCGCCTCCAGCCGGCCGGCGATGCAGGCGACGGCGGGCGCGCGATCGCCCCGCGCCAGGGTCAGGCGGGGCGGACCGCCGCCGAGGTGCAGCAGGAAGTGGTGCGGCAGGTCGGTCGGTTCGATGCGCAGCACCGCTGGCGGCAACGCGGCGAGGTCGCCGAACAGGGCCGGATGCGCGCGGCCCATGCGGCGCAGCAGCAGCGCCGCGCCGGCGCCGAGCAGCGGCGGCGGCAGCAGGCGCATGGCGCCGCGCGCGATCGTGGCGGGGAACTCGGTCTCTGCCATCGGCTCCAACTCAGGACTGTGGCCGGGCATGGCCGCCCGGGCCCACGGCGAGCGGCGTAGGCTGGCGTCGGGGAGGGGACCTTGACGTGGGTCAAAGGGGCCGGAGCGGACCGGCCGGCCAGGTCAGCCGACGAACCTCCCGAGCAGACGGATCGTTTCCCGGCGGCGGTGCAGCGCCACCGCCTCGGTCGGGCTGCTTGCATCCGCCCCGGTTTTCCCGCCTGATCCCGCCTTCCAGGAACGTCCCCGCGCAGCGCCGCCTCCTCCGACCAAAGCACCGCCCATTGCCCCGCCCCTCCAGCGCCAAGCCCCGATCGCACCGGCGCGCCCTCCCGGACCGCGCCCCGCGCCCTGCCGGCCATCTCCCCCCTGTCACCCTGGTCCAGATCACCGGCACCGACACTGACGGCGACGCCATCGCCCGCCCTGTCGCCTGGGACGACGCCGGACCGCCGCCGCAGATCCTCATGGCCCCGGAACCGCACGGCCACCCCGCCCTTGCCCCCGGCCAGCGCGTGCTCGCCCGCCTGCGCCCCGCCGGGCCGGGCCGCTACGAGGGGCGCACGCTCAAGCGCCTCGCCGAATCCCCCGGCCGTGTCATCGGCATCTTCCGTCCTGCCGATCCCGCCACCCACCGCGACGCCCGAATCACCCCCACCGACCGCCGCAGCAAGGCCGAATGGATCGTGCCGGCCGGGGAAACCGCTGACGCCGAGGCCGACGAGATCGTGCTGGCCGAACCCCTCCCGCACCACCGGCTCGGCCTCAAGCCGGCGCGCATCATCGAGCGCCTCGGGCACATGGGCGACGCCCGCTCGGTCAGCCTGATCGCCATCGCCGGCAACGACATCCCGCACGTCTTCCCCGCCGAAGCCCTGGAGGAAGCCGACGCTGCCAGCGCCGCGCCGCTCGGCCGGCGCGAAGACCTGCGCTCCGTGCCGCTGGTCACCATCGACGGCGCGGACGCGCGCGATTTCGACGACGCCGTGTTCGCCGAGCCCGCCGCCGGCGGCCACCGCCTGATCGTCGCCATCGCCGACGTCGCCCACTACGTGCCATCGGGCTCGGCGCTCGACCGCAGCGCGCGTGAGCGCGGCAACAGCGTCTATTTCCCCGACCGCGTCGTGCCGATGCTGCCCGAGCCGCTGTCGAACGGCTGGTGCAGCCTGCGCCCGGACGAGGACCGCGGCTGCCTGTTCGCCGAACTGCGCATCGACGCGCAGGGCCGCAAGACCGGCCATCGTTTCGGCCGCGGCCTGATGCGCAGCGCCGCCCGCCTGACCTACGAACAGGTGCAGCAGGCGCACGATGGCACGAGCCGCCTCGACCCGACGCCGCAGGCCTTGCTGCCCCCCCTCTATGCCGCCTTTCGCGCCCTGCTCGCGGCCCGCACCGCGCGCGGCACGCTCGACCTCGACCTGCCCGAACGCCGGGTGATCCTGCACCCAAACGGCCGGGTGGCGGACGTGATCCCGCGTCCCCGCCTCGACAGTCACCGGCTGATCGAGGAGTTCATGATTGCGGCCAATGTCGCCGCGGCCGAGGAACTGGGCCGTCACCGCGCCCCCTGCCTGTTCCGCATCCACCCGCCCCCCACGGCCGAGAAGCTGGAAGAACTCCGCACCATCCTGCACGGCCTCGGCCTGTCGCTCCCGCCCGGCGACCAGGTGCACCCGCGCGACCTCGACCGGGTGCTGCGCCAGATCGCCGGCAAACCGGAAGCGCCGCTGGTGAACGAGGTGATGCTGCGCAGCCAGTCGCAGGCCGCCTACAGCCCCGACAACATCGGCCATTTCGGCCTCGCCCTGCGCCAATACGCGCATTTCACCAGTCCGATCCGCCGCTACGCCGACCTGCTGGTGCACCGCGCCCTGATCCGCGCCCTGAAGCTCGGGGCCGACGGCCTGCCGCCGCACGCGGACGCCGAGTTCCCCGACATCGCCACCCACATCACCGCCACCGAACGCCGCGCCCAGGCGGCGGAACGCGAGGCGATCGACCGCTACCTGTCCGCCTTCCTCGCCGACCGGGTGGGCGCGGTGTTCGCCGCCCGTGTCTCCGGGGTCACACGCTTCGGCCTTTTTGTCACGCTGGTGGAAAACGGCGCCAGCGGCATTGTCCCGCGCTCCGCGCTGCCGGATGATTTCTGGCAGCATGATCCGCGCGCACAGACCCTGACCGGACGGCGCACCGGCCTTGTCTTCCGCCTCGGCGAACCCGCCGAGGTCCGGCTGGCGGAGGCAACGCCGGTGACCGGAGGCCTCGTGTTCCAGCTCATGCAGGGCCTTCCGTCGCGTCCCTCATCTCGCGGCGGGCAAACGGGGAATCGGTCCCGCCGTCGGTGAGAGGCTTCGGTCTCCTGTTTCTGCTGCTGGCGTTCGCGGGTCCCGCGCGCGCCGGCCCGGCCGCCGCGTTCAACGCCGCGTCAGCACCGGGATTCGACGTCGCGCTGACCCGGCAGGTCTACGCCGCCGCGTTGACGTTCATCGCGCCGCGGGCGTTGGAACCAGTGAACGTGCCGGAGCTCACCGTATGGGGACTGCGCGGGCTGACTGCCCTCGATCCCGATCTGACCGCCGTCCTCCGCTCCGGGCGGCTGGAGCTCAGCGGGCGCGCCGGCACGTTCTACGCCGCACCGGTGCCGCGCGACGAAGCGCCCGACGCCTGGGCCGACGCGGCGGCGGCGATGGCAGCGGCGGCGTGGAATGCCTCTCCGGCAGTGCGCAGCGCCGGGACCCAGGGGGTGATCCAGGCCTTCTTCGACGAGATGTTCAACCATCTCGACCCCTATTCCCGCTATGACGCGCCGGCCGCCGCGGCGGCCGACGAGGCGGCGCGCGGCGGGGACGTCGGCATCGGGCTGCGGCCGATCCGCAAGGGCGCGGCGATCCTGGCCGGCACCGTCACCCCGGACGGACCGGCCGCGCGGGCCGGGGTGCGGCCGGGCGACGCGATCCTGACGGTCGACGGCCAGCCGACGACGCGGCGCTCGGCCCGGGCCATCGCGGCAGAACTCGCCGGCGCCGAGGGCTCGGCCGTCGTGCTGCGTTGGCTGCCGCCCGGCGGCCTGGCGCGCAGCACCGCCATCGTCCGGGCGCGGGTGCCGCCGCG
This sequence comes from uncultured Pseudomonadota bacterium, assembly GCA_963832525.1. GTDB lineage: Bacteria > Pseudomonadota > Alphaproteobacteria > Acetobacterales > Acetobacteraceae > JAJZVS01. The sequence goes on along the minus strand of CAWHUC010000004.1, from coordinate 207,971 downwards.
CACCGTGTTCAGCGACCGGCTGGCCGGCATGCTGCTGATCCGCATCACCCGCTTCAACCGCGAAACGGCAACCGGCTTCGCCGCGCCGATCGAGCAGGCCATGGCCTCGCGCACCCCGCCGGACGGGATCGTGCTCGATCTGCGCGGCGATCCCGGCGGGCTGCTGGGCCAGGCGGTGACGGTCGCGGACGGGCTGCTGCCGGCCGGCGTGGTGGCGTGGACCGAAGGGCGCGACCCCGCGGCCTCGGACGTCTGGCGCTCCAAGCCGGGAGAACTCGCGCCGGGCCTGCCGGTCGTCGTGCTGGTCGATGGCCGTACCGCGAGCGCCGCCGAGATCCTGGCCGCCGCACTGGCCGATCGCGGACGCGCGGTGGTGGTCGGCAGCGCCACCTTCGGCAAAGGCCTGGTACAGACCTTCACCCGCTTGCCCGGTGGCGGGGAATTGTTCGTAACCTGGAGCCGGGTGCTCGCCCCGCGCGGCTGGCCGTTGCAAGGGCTCGGCGTGCTGCCGCAGGTCTGCACGAGCCTGGGGCAGCGCGCGGTCGAACGCCAGCTTGAAGCGCTGAACGACGGGACCCAGCCGATGGCGTCGGCGATCCTGCGCGAACGCACCGTCCGCGCCCCGGTGCCGCCTGCCGAGGCGGTGGCGATCCGCAACGCCTGCCCCGCCGCTGTCGGCCAGGAACTCGACCTGGAAGTGGCCCACTTCCTGATCGACAACCCCGCCGCCTACGCCGCCGCGCTGCTTCCCCCGCTGCGCGACGCTCTCCGTGGGCCGCTGGTGGGTCCGCCGTAAAGGCAAGCACGGCCCGGAGGGCGCCAGGGGGGCGCCACCAGGGGAGCGGTCCGGCCGAGCGATTCGTGTGATCGCCCGCGCCGCCGGCCCGTTCAGGAAGCTTGACCCAGATCAATGTCGTTCCACCGCCCCCCACCTAGCTTTTCGTAGGCGCCGGAGGGAAAGCAGCCATGTCCGCCACATCCCCGTTCGTCCGTTGGTTCGCCACGCTTGGGATCGCCGATGTTCCGGAGGTCGGGGGCAAGAATGCCTCGCTGGGCGAGATGTACAGCAGATTGGGCGCGGCGGGGGTGCGGGTGCCGAACGGGTTCGCGCTCACCGCCGACGCCTATCGCCAGGCCCTGACCGACGCCGACGCCTGGCCGCGGCTGCATGCGCTGCTCGATCCGCTGGACGTGACCGACGTGGCCGCACTGGCGGGTGCGGCAGCGGCGGCGCGCGCCATCGTCTATGGCGCCACCGGCACCGCAACGCTCCGCGCCGCGATCGCCGAGTCCTACGCCGCGCTGGAACGCGAATACGGGCCGGGCGTCGCCGTCGCGGTGCGCAGCTCCGCCACCGCCGAGGACCTGCCGACCGCGAGCTTCGCCGGGCAGCACGAGAGCTACCTCAACATCATCGGCGCGGAGGGATCTGTTCGAGGCCTGCCGCCGCTGCTTCGCCTCCCTGTTCACTGACCGCGGCATCGTCTACCGCGCCAACAACGGCTTCGATCATTTCAAGGTCGCGCTGTCGGTCGGCGTGATGAAGATGGTCCGCTCCGATGCCGCATCGAGTGGGGTGATCTTCACCCTCGATACCGAATCCGGCTTCCGCGACGTGGTGTTCATCACCGGCTCCTACGGGCTCGGCGAGAACGTGGTGCAAGGCAAGGTCGATCCCGACGAGTTCCACGTCCACAAGCCCACCTTCCGCGCCGGCCATCGCGCAGTGCTGCGCCGCGTGCTCGGCCGCAAGCAGCTCACCATGGTGCTGGCCGACGGCCATACCGGTGCGACGACCCGCGACGTGCCGACCCCGCCGGCGCAGCAGGGGCGCTACTGCCTGACGGACGCGGAAGTGCTCACTCTGGCCGACGATGCGATCCGCATCGAAGACCACTACTCCGCCGCCGCTGGCCATCCCGAGCCCATGGATATCGAATGGGCCAAGGACGCAGTAGATGGCAAGCTCTACATCGTCCAGGCACGGCCCGAAACGGTCGCCTCCCGCCGCCAGCCCGGGATGCTGGAAACCTACAGCCTGCGCGCCGCCGCCACACCGCTCGTCACCGGCAAGGCGGTCGGCGAGAAGATCGCCACCGGCACCGTGCGGGTGATCCGCGACACCGGCGACCTCGGCGCCTTCCGACCCGGGGAAGTGCTGGTCGCCGCGTCCACCAGTCCGGACTGGGAGCCGGTCATGAAGACCGCCGGCGCCATCGTCACCGACCACGGCGGCCGCACCTGCCATGCCGCGATCGTCGCACGCGAGCTCGGCGTGCCGGCGGTGGTCGGCGCAGGCAACGCAACGACCGCGCTCGCGACCGGGGCGGCGGTCACGATCTCCTGCGCCGGCGGGGAAGTGGGCGTGGTCTATCCCGGCACCCTGGCGTTCGACGTGGCGCGGGTCGATGCGAGCACCTTGGCGATGCCGAAGACCGCGATCATGGTGAACCTCGGCAACCCCGACCTCGCGTTCCGCAGTGCGATGATGCCGAACGCCGGCGTCGGCCTGGCGCGGATGGAGTTCATCATCAACGAGCACATCGGCATCCACCCGATGGCGCTGATCCATCCCGAACGCATCAGCGCCGAGGACCGCGCTGCCATCGCCGCCCGGGCCGCCGCCGATGCCTCCCCGGTCGAATTCTTCGTCCGCACCCTGGCCGAAGGTGTCGGCACCATCGCTGCCGCCTTCCACCCGCGCCCGGTCATCATCCGCCTGTCGGATTTCAAGACCAACGAATACGCCGCCCTGGTCGGCGGCGCGGCGTTCGAACCGCGCGAAGCGAACCCGATGCTCGGCTTCCGCGGCGCCGCGCGCTACGCCCATCCCGCCTATGCCGAGGGCTTTGCGCTCGAATGTGCCGCGCTCCGCCGGGTGCGCAAGGACATGGGGCTCACGAACCTCGTGGTGATGGTCCCGTTCTGCCGCCGGGTGGCGGAGGCGGAAACCGTGCTGGCCGAGATGGCCCGGCATGGGCTGAAACGCGGCGAGGATGGGCTCGAGGTCTACGTGATGTGCGAGATCCCCAATAACGTCATCCAGGTCGATGCCTTCGCGCGCGTGTTCGACGGCTTCTCCATCGGCTCGAACGACCTCACCCAGCTCACGCTCGGCGTCGATCGCGATTCCGACATCGTCGCGTTCGATTTCGACGAGCGCGATCCGGGCATGCTGGAGATGCTGCGGCTCGCGATCGCCGGCGCGCATCGCAACCGCCGCAAGGTCGGCATCTGCGGCGAGGCGCCGGCAAACTATCCCGAGATCGCGGCGTTCCTCGCCGATCTCGGCATCGATTCGATCAGCGTCAATCCCGGCAGCCTGCTGCGCACCATCGAGATCGTGCGGCAGGCGGAAACCCGGAAAGCGGCAGCTTGAGGAGACCGCGCCCATGGACGACCAGACCCTGCGTCACACGGTCATCGAGGAACTGGAATGGGCGCCGCACGTCGATGCGGCGCACATCACGGTCGATGTGCAGGACGGCAGCGTCCGCCTCGGCGGCGTGGTCGGCAGCCTGGCCGAGAAGCATGCCGCCGAGCGCGCGGTCTGGCACGTCCACGGCGTGCGCAACGTGGTGCAGGAGATCGACGTCCGGCTGCCGGCCGCGCATCGCCATTCCGACGCGGAGATCGCGGCCCGCGCCCAAAGCGTGCTGCGCTGGGACGCGCAGATCCCCGATGCGCGGCTGCGGATCACGGTCGAGGACGGGATCGTGACCCTGACCGGCACGCTCGACTGGCAGTACCAGAAGCAGGAGGCGGAAGCCCGCGTCCGCGCGCTCGAAGGCGTGCGTGCGGTGGAGAATGAGATCGCCGTCCGTCCCGGCACCACGGCCGAGGACATCGCCGCCAACGTGCGTCGCGCCTTCGCCCGCCACGCCGAGCTTGACGCCGGCCGGATCACGGTCGCGGTCGACGGCGCCACGGTGGTGCTGACCGGCACGACACGCAGCCTGCTGGCGCGACATACGGCGGAGAACGCCGCCTGGTCCGCCGCCGGCGTCGCCGCGGTGGACAATCGGCTGAGCGTGGCGTGACGGCCCGGATCGTCACCCTCACGTTGAACCCGGCGATCGATCTCGCGACCACGGCGCCGGCGGTGCGTCCCACCCACAAGATCCGCACCACCGGCGAGCATGTTGATCCCGGCGGCGGCGGCATCAACGTCGCCCGCGTGGTGCACGCGCTGGGGGGGGACGCGCTGGCGGTGCTCGCCGCCGGCGGGGCGACCGGACGGTTCCTGACGGAACTTCTGGAGGAAGCCGATGTGCCGTACCGCGCGGTGCCGATCGCCGGGCGCACCCGCGTGTCCTTCGCCGTGCGCGCGCTCGACAACGGCGCGGAGTATCGTTTCGTCCCCGAAGGCCCGCGGCTGTCGGAGGCGGAATGGCGCGCGACCCTTGCCGCGCTGGATGCGGCGGAGGGCGGTTTCGTCGTTGCCAGCGGCAGCCTGCCGCCCGGCGTGCCGGCGGACGCCTACGCCACGGCGGCCCGCGCGGCCGCGGCGCGCGGCCGGAGCTTCGTGCTGGACACCTCCGGCCCGGCCCTGCGCGCGGCACTCGGCGCCGGCATCGCGCTGCTGAAGCCCAGCCTGGGCGAGCTGGAATCCCTGGTCGGCCGGCCTCTGCCCGATCCGGTGGCGCAGGAAGCCGAGGCGCTCGCCCTGGTGCACGCGGGCGCGGCGCGGATGGTCGCGGTCAGTCTCGGCGCGGCCGGAGCGATCCTGGCCACCGACGCCGGCGTGCTGCGCCGCCCTGCGCTGGTGGGCCCGGTGCAGAGCGCGGTAGGGGCGGGCGATGCGTTCCTCGCCGCCATGGTGCTGGCCCTGGCGCGTGAGGCGGCGCCGGCGGAAGCACTCGACTGGGGCATCGCCGCCGGGGCGGCAGCAGTGGCCGGCGTCGGCACGGCGCGGCTGCGGCGCGAGGACGTGACCGCGCGCTACCACACCCTGCCGCGCGACGGCGACCGCGCGCCACCGCGCGACGACAAGGATGCGCGCAGCGGCGCGACAACGGGACGGGCACCATGCTGAAACGATCCGACATGACCCCGGCGGTCGACCTCACCGCCATGCCCGGTGCCGGCCCGGTGCGCGCACGTCGGCCGGTCTATGTCGACCTGCTGCCGCCGTGCAGCCATGCCTGCCCGGCCGGGGAAGACATCCAGGGTTGGCTCGCGCTCGCCCAGGCCGGGAACTACCGCGCCGCGTGGGAGCACCTGGTCGCCGACAACCCACTGCCGGCGACGCACGGCCGGGTCTGCTATCACCCGTGCGAAACCGCGTGCAACCGCAACGAGCTGGATGCCCAGGTCAGCATCCATGCGGTGGAACGGTTCCTCGGCGACCGCGCCACCGAACGGGGCTGGACGTTCCCGCCCGCAGCAGCAGCGTCCGGCAGGCGGGTGCTGGTGGTAGGCGCCGGCCCGTCCGGCCTGTCCTGCGCCTATCACCTCGCCCGGCTCGGCCACGCGGTGGAGATTCACGAGGCCGGGCCGGTCGCCGGCGGGATGCTGCATTTCGGCATCCCCGCCTATCGCCTGCCGCGCGCCGAGCTGGCGCGCGAAATCGCCCGCATCGAAGCCTTCGGCGTGCGCATCGTGCTGAACCGCAAGGTCGAGGATCTGCTGGCCGAACGCGACGCCGGAGGTTTCGACGCCGTGTTCGTCGCGATCGGCGCGCAACTGTCACACCATGTGGAGATTCCCGCCCGCGACGCCGCCCGCGTGCTCGATGCCGTCAGCCTGCTGCGCGACGTGAGCGCCGGTGAACGCCCGCTGCTCGGCCGTCGGGTGATCGTCTATGGCGGCGGCAACACCGCGATGGACGCCGCCCGCACCGCCCGCCGGCTGGGCGCGTCCGAGGCGCTGATCGTCTATCGCCGCGACCGCGCGCATATGCCGGCGCACGGGTTCGAGGCCGACGAGGCGCTCGCCGAGGGCGTGAAGATCCGCTGGTTGACCACGATCAGGGAAATCGCTGCCGACGCGCTCACGGTCGAGCGCATGACGATCGACGCCGACGGCCGTCCGCACCCCACCGGGGAGATCGAGACCTTGAGCGCGGATGCGGTGGTGCTGGCGCTCGGCCAGGACAGCGACAGCAGTTTTCTTCGCCGCGTCCCCGGTGTCGCGGTGCGTCTGGACGGCACGGTGGCGGTGGGTCCCGACATGATGACCGGCGCAGCGGGGATTTTCGCCGGCGGCGACATGATCCCCGCCCAGCGCAGCGTTACCGTCGCGGTCGGCCACGGCAAGCGGGCGGCGCGGCACATCGACGCCTGGCTGCGCGGCGCGGCCCATGCCGAGGCGGAACCGCCGCCGCTCGCGACCTTCGCCATGCTGCACCTGCCGGTGTTCAGCGACGCCGATCCGGCCGCGCAGCGCGAAACCCCGCCCGCCGAGCGGATCGGTTTCACCGAGGTGACCGCCGGCCTCGCGCCGGCGGAGGCGCGGCGGGAGGCGCAGCGCTGCCTGTCCTGCGGCGTCTGTTTCGAATGCGACAACTGCTACGCCGCCTGCCCGGAGGACGCGATCGTGAAGCTCGGTCCCGGCAACCGCTACCGCTATGACTACGCGAAATGCACCGGCTGCGCGGTCTGCTACGAACAATGCCCGTGCCACGCGATCGAGATGATCGCCGAACCGGTGGAGGGCTGAGATGGGCACCCGCGCCACGATGGACGGCAACACCGCCGTCGCCCATGTCGCCTACCGGCTGAACGAGGTCTGCGCGATCTTCCCCATCACGCCCTCGTCCACCATGGCCGAGCTCGCCGACGAATGGGCCGCCGCCGGCATCCCCAACATCTGGGGCGAGGTGCCGGTGGTGCAGGAGATGCAAAGCGAGGGCGGCGCGGCCGGCGCGGTGCACGGCGCGCTGCAGGCCGGCGCGCTGACGACGACGTTCACCGCGTCGCAGGGCCTGCTGCTGATGCTGCCCAACATGTTCAAGATCGCGGGCGAACTCACGCCCACGGTGTTCCATGTCGCGGCGCGCTCGGTCGCCACCCAGGCGCTGTCGATCTTCGGCGACCATTCCGACGTGATGGCGGTGCGCGCGGCCGGCTTCGCGCTGCTCTGTTCGGCCTCGGTGCAGGAGGCGCACGACATGGCGGTGGTTGCGCAGGCCGCGACCCTGGCCGGGCGGGTGCCGCTGCTGCATTTCTTCGACGGATTCCGCACCTCCCATGAGGTGAACACTCTGGAGTTGCTGGACGATGCGCAGCTCCGCGCGCTGATCGACGACGGGCTGGTGCAGGCGCACCGCGCCCGCGCGCTCGACCCTGAGCATCCGGTTGTGCGCGGCACTGCGCACAATCCCGACACGTTCTTCCAGGCGCGCGAGACGGTGAATCCGTTCATCACGTCCATGCCCGGCCACGTGCAGGCGGCGATGGACCGGCTCGGCGCGCTGACCGGCCGCCGTTACACCTTGTTCGACTACGACGGCCCGCCCGACGCGGACCGTGTGGTGGTGGTGATGGGCAGCGCGGCCGAGACCGCGCGTGCCACCGCCGCGGCGCTGCGTGCGCAGGGCGGGAAGCTCGGGGTGTTGCAGGTGCGCCTGTTCCGCCCGTTCGCCGCTGAGGCCTTCCTCGCCGCGCTGCCGGCAAGCGTGCGGACGATTGCGGTGCTGGAACGCACCAAGGAACCGGGCGCCAGCGGCGAGCCGCTCTATCAGGACGTGATCAGCACGCTCGCCGAGGCGGTCGCCACCGGCGCGCGCGCCACCATGCCGCGCGTGATCGGCGGGCGCTTCGGGCTGTCGTCGAAGGATTTCACCCCGGCGATGGCGAAGGCGGTGTTCGACGCTCTGGCCGTCCCGGCGTCGCGGCACGGCTTCACCGTCGGCATCACCGACGACGTCGGCCATACCAGCCTGACGGTCGATCCCGGCTTCTCGATCGAGCCCGCGGACGAGGTGCGGGCGGTGTTCTACGGCCTCGGCGCCGACGGCACCGTGGGCGCCAACAAGAACAGCGTGAAGATCATTGCCGAAGACGCCGGCCGCTTCGCGCAGGGCTATTTCGTCTACGATTCGCACAAATCCGGTGCCGAAACCGTGTCGCACCTGCGCTTCGGCCCGCGGCCGATCCAGGCACCCTATCTGATCGAGCGCGCGAATTTCGTTGCCTGCCACCATTGGGGTTTCGTCGGCCGCCGCGACATCCTGCGCCAGGCCGCTCCCGGTGCCACCCTGCTGCTCAACAGCCCATACGGGCCGGACCGGCTGTGGGCGCATCTGCCGCGGGCGATGCAGGTGCGCATCGGCGACCTCGGCCTGAAGCTGTTCGTGATCGACGCCTCCCGCACTGCACAGGACGTGGGCTTGCGCGGGCGCACCAACACCATCCTGCAAACCTGCTTCTTCGCCATCGCCGGCGTGCTGCCGCCCGCCGAGGCGGTCGAGCGGATCAAGGCCGCCATCCGCAAGACCTACGGCGGCAAGGGCGAGGACGTCGTGCAACGCAATTTCCAGGCGGTGGACGGCACGATCGCGCGCCTCGCCGAGGTGCCCGTCCCCGCCGCCGTCACCGCCACCTGGGACCGCCCGCCGCCGGTGCCGCAAGACGCGCCCGACTTCGTGCGGCGCGTCACCGGCGCCATGCTGGACGGGCGCGGTGACGAGATCCCCGTGAGCCTGATGCCGATCGACGGGACCTTCCCCTCCGGCACCTCCGCCTTTGAGAAGCGCGACGTCGCCGAGGACGTGCCGATCTGGGAACCCGAGACCTGCGTGCAATGCGGCCAGTGCAGCTTCGTCTGCCCGCACGGCGTGATCCGCGCCAAATACTACGACGCGGCGCAGCTCGCCGGCGCGCCGGAAGGGTTCCGTTCGGCGCCGATCAATGCCCGCGGCTTCCCCGACGTCGCCTTCACCTTGCAGCTCTACCTGGAGGACTGCACCGGCTGCGGTCTCTGCGTCGAAGCCTGCCCGGCGTTCAGCGCCACCGCGCCGGGAAAGAAGGCGATCAACCTCACCCCGAAGGGCGGCCACGCAGTGGCCGAGCGCCCGCGCATCGCCTTCTTCGAGCGCCTGCCGATGAACGATCGCGCACGGGTGGATTTCGCCAACGTGCGCGGGGTGCAGTTCCTGGAACCGCTGTTCGCTTTCTCCGGCGCCTGCGCCGGCTGCGGCGAGACGCCATATCTGAAGCTGCTGTCGCAATTGTTCGGCGACCGGATGATGGTCGCCAACGCCACCGGCTGCTCGTCCATCTACGGCGGCAACCTGCCGGTCACGCCGTGGGCGAAGAACGCGGAGGGCCGCGGTCCGGCCTGGTCCAATTCGCTGTTCGAGGACAACGCGGAATTCGGCCTCGGCTTCCGCCTCGCCGCCGACCAGCACCTGGCGCTGGCGCGGCGGCTGGCGCGCGACCTCGCGCCGCGCCTGGGCTCGGAGTTGGTCGCAGACCTGCTGGCCGCGCCGCAGCGCCAAGAATCCGAAATCCGTGCCCAGCGCGCACGGCTGGCGGAGCTGATGCGCCGGCTGGCGACGCTCGGCCCCGACCCGGCGGCGCGCGACCTCGCCTCGGTCGCCGACCATCTGGTCCGGCGCAGCATCTGGCTCGTCGGTGGCGACGGCTGGGCCTACGACATCGGCTACGGCGGGCTCGATCACGTGCTGGCCAGCGCGCGCGACGTGAACGTGCTGGTGCTGGACACCGAGGTCTATTCCAACACCGGCGGCCAGGCGTCGAAAGCCACCCCGCTCGGCGCGATCGCCAAATTCGCCGCCGCCGGCAAGCGCACCGCGCGCAAGGACCTGGCGTTGCAGGCGATCGCCTGCGGCAACGTCTACGTCGCCCAGGTGGCGATGGGCGCCAATCCGCAGCAGACCCTGCTCGCCTTCCGCGAGGCCGAGACCTATCCGGGCCCGTCCCTGATCCTCGCCTATTCGCACTGCATCGCGCATGGCTACGACCTGCGCCAGGGCCTGCACCAGCAGGACCTGGCGACGGCCTGCGGCTACTGGCCGCTGTTCCGCTACAATCCGGCGATGCACGCGGCGGGGGAGAATCCGTTCCGGCTCGATTCGCCGCGGCCGACCATCCCGTTCCGCGATTACGCCTACAACGAGATCCGCTACCGCGCCCTGGCGCAGACGCGGCCCGAGGAGGCGGCGCAGCTCCTCGCCGCGGCGCAGGCGGCGATCGTCGAGAAATACCGCGCCTACGAGGACATGGCGGGCTGGCAGTCGGAACGTTTCCACCCGCCCGTGCCGGCCGCAGGGTGAGGGCGCCATGGACCTGACCACGCGCTATCTTGGCCTGTCGCTCCGGAACCCGCTGATCGCATCGGCCTCCCCGCTCACCAGCACGCTCGACGGTCTGCGCCGGCTGGAGGATGCGGGCGCGGCGGCGGTCGTGCTGCCGTCGCTGTTCGAGGAGCAGATCGAGGCCGAAGCCGCGGTGCTCGACCGGCTGGACGACCTCGCCGAGGGCTTTGCGGAGGCGAACGGTTTCTTCCCTGCCGGCAGCCTGCCGCAAGCGGGGCCGCAGCATCAGCTCGACCTGATCGCCCGCGCGCGTGCCGCGCTTGCCATCCCGGTGATCGCCAGCCTGAACGGGACGACCGATGCCGGCTGGACCGGCTACGCGCGGCTCGCCCAGCAGGCGGGCGCGCAGGCGATCGAGCTCAACGTCTATTTCCCATCGACCGATTCGGCGCTCGACGGCGCGGCGGTGGAGCAGCGCCATGTCGACGTGCTGGCGGCGGTCAAGCGGGCGGTGCGGATCCCGGTGGCGATGAAGCTCAGTGCCGGCTTCAGCGCCCCGGGCGCGATGATCCGCCGGCTGGACGCCGCGGGGGCCGACGGGCTCGTGCTGTTCAACCGCTTCTACCAGCCGGACATCGATCTGGTCACGTTGCGCCTGTGGCGACATCCCGCGCTGAGCGCCAAGGCGGAGATTCGCCCCGGCCTGCTGTGGATCGCGGCCCTCGCCGGCACCCTGCGCGCCGGCATCGCGGCCAGCACCGGGGTCGAAACGGCCGACGAGGTGGTGAAATACCTGCTGGTCGGCGCCGATACGGTGATGACCACCTCCGCCCTGCTGCGGCACGGGCCGGGCCATCTGCGCAGCCTGCTGGACGGGTTGGCGCGCTGGGGCGAGGCGCGCGGCTTCGCCGCCCTGTCCGATCTGCGCGGGCACATGAGTCGTACGTTCGGCGGTTGGCCCGCCGGCGCCGATCGCGGCGACTACATCGCCCTGCTGCACGGCTATGCCGGCGCCGCCCCGTGACCGAGACCCCAGCCAGGGTGCCGCCGCCGGCGCACCCCACCCGGCGCCAGGCGGCCCTGCCCGGCCAGCAGCCGAAGCCGCGCGAGGACGATCCGGCCGCACCCGCAGCGGTGGCTGCGATCCTGCGCCACCCGAGCTACCGCGCAGCCGACCGCGACGTCGATTTCCTCAACCGCAACGACACCCGCGGCGTGCGGTTGCAGATCGACTACCTGAAAGCGGAGCTGCTGCTGGAAGGCCACGGCGTCGCGCATAGCGTCGTGGTGTTCGGGGGCACCCGCATCATCGAGCCGCGGGCGGCGCGACGCGCGGCCGATGCCGCCGCCGCCGCGCTTGCCGCCAGCCCGGAAGATCGGGCCCTGCAACGGAATCTGGCGATTGCGCGGCGCGTTCTCGCCAACAGCCGCTACTACGACATCGCGCGCGCCTTCGGCGCCCTGGTGGGGGCCGCGGACGGGCGCGCTCGCGGCGGGCGGATCATGGTGATGACCGGCGGCGGTCCCGGGATCATGGAAGCCGCCAATCGCGGCGCGCACGATGCCGGCGGCCGGTCGATCGGGCTCAACATCGTGCTGCCGAACGAACAATACCCGAACCCCTACGTCTCCCCCGAGCTCTGCTTCAGCTTCCATTACTTCGCCATCCGCAAGCTGCACTTCCTGCTGCGCGCCCGCGCGCTGGTCGTATTCCCCGGCGGCTACGGCACCATGGACGAGCTGTTCGAGGTGCTGAATCTGGTGCAAACCCGCAAGATCGCCCCGCTGCCGGTGGTGCTGGTGGGGGAGGCCTACTGGCGCCGCGCCTTCGATGCGGATTTCCTGGTCGCGGAAGGCATGATCGATCCCGAGGACCGCGACCTGTTCTGGTTCGCCGAGACCGCCGAGGACATCTGGGCCGGCATCCTGCGCTGGTACGAGGCCAACGGCACCCCCCTGCTGCGGCCGGACCCCGTGCCCCCGGCCGAAAAGGACGCCCCATGAAGCTGTCGTTCCACGGCGCCGCGCGCACCGTCACCGGCTCCTGCCACCTGCTCGAAGCCTGCGGCAAGCGCATCCTGGTCGATTGCGGCCTGCTGCAAGGCGGGCGCGCGCTGGAGCGCGAGAACGCCGAGCCGTTCGGTTTCGATCCGCGCAGCATCGACCTCGTGCTGCTTACCCACGCGCATCTCGATCATTGCGGGCGGCTGCCGCTGCTGGTGAAGCAGGGCTTTCGTGGCGAGATCGTCGCTACCGCCGCGACCCGCGACCTCACCCGCCTCGTGCTGCTCGATTCGGCCCACCTGCAGGAGGAGGAAGCGCACCGGCGCGCCCGGCAGGCGCAGCGCGGCGGCCAGCGGGCGGCGGAAGCACCACTCTACACCCTGATCGATGCGCTCGACGCGCTAGACCGTTTCGGCCGCAGCGTGGGCTACAACGAAACCGTTACGATCTCCGACGGGCTGCGCGCGACCTTCCACGACGCCGGGCATATCCTCGGTTCGGCCAGCATCCTGGTGGAAGCGGCCGAGGACGGCGCGCCGCGCCGCATCCTGTTCTCGGGCGATCTCGGCAGCACCGGGCGTCCGCTGCTCGACCCGCCCGCCCCGCCGGCCGCGGCCGATATCGTGGTGATGGAAACCACCTACGGCGACCGGCGGCACCGCTCCTACCGGGATTCGATCGAGGAGCTGCACGCCGCGATCCGCGACACTTTCGCCCGCGGCGGCAACGTCATCGTGCCGACCTTCGCGCTCGAACGGGCGCAGGAGCTGCTTTACGCCATCCGCACCGGCATCGCCGCCGGGCGCGAGCAGGCGTCGGTGCAGGTGTTCCTCGATTCGCCAATGGCGATCTCCGCCACCGAGATTTTCCGCCGCCATCCGGAATGCTACGGCCCGGAGCTCGCCGCGCTGTTCGCCCAGGGACAGGACCCGTTCAGCGTGCCGGGGCTGCATGTCGTGCGCGATGCCTCGGAGTCGATGGCGCTCAACCGCATCCCCGGCGGCGCGATCATCATGGCGGGCTCCGGCATGTGCACGGGGGGACGGGTGCGCCACCACCTCAAGCACAATCTCTGGCGCCCGGAGGCCGGCATCGTGTTCGTGGGCTTCGCCGCCATCGGCACCCTGGCGCGGCAGATCATCGACGGCGCGCGCTCGGTGCGCCTGTTCGGGGAGGAAATCCCCGTGCGCGCGGCCATCCACACGATCAACGGCTTCTCCGGCCACGCCGACCAGCAAGAGCTGCTCGCCTGGCGCCGCGCGGTGGGCGGGGGCACGACGACGTTCCTGGTGCACGGGGAGCTGGAGGCGATGGGGAAATTCGCCGCGCTGCTGCCGCCGGGCCGGGTGGAGATGCCGGTCCTGCACCAGTCGTTCCCGCTCTGAGCGGCACAACGACCGGAATCGGTACTGCATCTGGTAGCGGATCCCCACGCTCTCCCCGCTCGCCGCGCCGCTGGCGCCGATCGCCGAGGTCGTCTCCCCCGTCCCCGCCGTGGCGCGAAGTTGCACCCGCTTCGTCAGGTCGTAGGTGACCTTTCCCTGGGTGCTCTGCCCGCCCGTCCCCTGCTGCGCCCCAACGTAGAGCCGCCGCCCGATATACTTCCCCGCCTGCAAGGTGCTCGCCCCGCCCGCCCCGCTGCCGACCCCGAGCTGATCCAGCCCGAACGCCCCGCGCAGCGCCTCCAGCGGGTTCGGTAGCACGCTGCTCCCGCCCGAGATTTCGGCGAGCCCCGCCGCGACGGAGGCGAGCTGCAATGGGGTCAGACTGCCGGCGCCGGTGTGGAACAGCAGTTGCGCCAGGATCTGGTCCTGCGGCAGTTCGGGCACCGAGGTCAGGGTGATCTGCGGCGCCGACGCGGTGCCGCCCACGGTCAGGGTCGCGGTGGTGTCGCCGCTGACCGTGCTGGCGACCAGATGCAGCAGCGGATCAGCGATGCTGCCGCCGGCGAAGCGGATCTCGCCCGAGGTGAAGTTCAGGCTCTGCCCGACCAGGTTGAAGGAGCCGCGGATCAGCCGGAACGCGCCGTGCGGCTGCATGGACGCCAGGGTGCCGCCGAGGTCCACCGTCCCGCCCAGCTCCGCGGTCAGGCCGCGCCCGCGCACGAATACCTGCTGCGGCGCCACGATCTGCACGGCCAGCGCGATCGGTGGGGCGGCCGGACCCGCTGCCGGAGCGGCGGCCGGGGGCGGCGCGCCGGCGATGCGCACCGGGATGATCTGCACGGAGGCCGGCAGTTGGTTCGGAACGCGGATCGTGGCGGTGCGCACCCGTACCGTCCCGCGCAAGGCCGCCGCGACGCCCGCTGCGACCATCGTCCGGCCGCCGCCCGGCCCGGAACCGGCCGTGCCCGGCACCGTACGGCCCGGCGCCAGCCCCTCGGGCCGCAGGAGGCCGCTCAGCACGAGATCGGTGTCGAGGTCGGCCGTGACCAGCCCGCCCGACAATACGGTGGCGTTGCGGGCCGTGAGCCGCAGCGCCACCGGCAGCCCCGGGCGCAGCAGCCCCACCGAGCCGTCGATCCCGATCGTGCCGGCGCCGGCTCGGCCGTTCAGGCCGACGATCCGCAGGCCGTCATCGATGGCAACGAAACTTCCAGCCAGGTCGCGCAGGTGCACGCCCTGCACCTCGTCGCGGAAATCCCCGCCGCTGAGCTGCACGCGTCCGCCGAGCCGCGGCGCGTCCGCCGTGCCGTCGATGCGGGCCGCGATCGCCAGCCGCCCGCCCACCTGCTGTCCCCCGGCCGCCAGCAGCGGGTTCGCCAGGGCGAGGTCGATCGCCCCGTCCGCCCGCAGTGCTACCGGGGCGCTGGCGACCAGGCCGCTCGGCCCGCCGGCCGTCCCGGCCAGCGTCAGGTGCGAGCCACCGGCGGCGAAGCGCGCGGTGACCCGCGCCGTCGTCCCGGTCAGGGTCGCGCTGGCGTCCAGCCGGGCTGGCGGCAGCGCTTCGCCCGGACCGGTGAGCAGGCGCAGCCCGCTGCCCTCCGCCCGGATCGTCCCGACCGGCCGGGCCAGCGGGCCGGAGAGTCGCAGGTCGGCCGACAGCAGCCCCGCCGCCGGCAAGCTCGGCGCGAACGAGGTGATGAGGCCGGCGGGCAACCGGCGCAGGCTGGCGGTGAGGGCGAGCACCGCACCCACCTGCCCGTCGGCCGCGAGGGTCCCGCCAGCCAGGTCGGCGCGCAGACCGGAGATCGTAATCCCGCCGCCCGCCGCCAGCGCCAGCCGGGTCGGGGCCAGCAGCCGCAGGCGCCGCCCGCGCCAGTGCGCGTCCAGTGCCGCCAGGGTGAACGACCGCGCGGTGAGATCGGCGCTGCCCGCGGCCGTCAGCGCGAGCGCCGCCCCGTCGAGCCGCGGCACCGATGCGGCGAGGCGCAGCCCCGGCGCCGCGAGCGCCCCGTTGGCGTCGAGCCGCACCGTCCCGTCGATCCCCCCCGCCCGCACCCCGGCGAGGATCAGGCGCGCCTGCAGCGCCCCACGCGGCAGCGGCGCGGCAAGCGTGGCCTGTACCTGCACGTCGCCCACCGCGGCGCCGGGAAGCTGCACGTCGCGCGCCGCGGCCGTCAGGATTGCGCGGTCCGAAGTGGCGCGTAGCTCGGCCTGCAGGCTGCCGGTCAGGGCGCTGCCGAGCAGCGGCGCGAAATCGGCCAGCCGGCCCACCGTCAGCCGCAGGTCGCCGGTGGGAAGCCGGCTGGCAAGCCCGGCCAGGGCGGGCACGCCGAGGCTGCCCTCGGCGTGCGCGCTCTTCCAGGTGGCCTGCCGGATGGCGAGGGTCACCGCGCCGTCCGCCGCTTCCGCCGTGCGCAACCCGAGGCGCAGCGGCGCGCCGAGCACCTCGCCGTCGGCGTCCAGGCTGCCGTGCGGCCGACCGGGCAAGCCGTCGAGGATCAGCCGCGCGGTGAACCCGCCGGCGGTGGAGGGCGGGGCGGTCGCCGCCGGGGGCGGCCCCTGGGTCACCGCGCCGGAGAGTTCGGCCGTCATCGATAGCGCGTCGGTGGGCCCGAAGACGCGGCCGGCGCCATCCAGATGCCCGGCCACCTGCGGATTGATCGCGCCCAGCCGGGCGAGCGCGGCCTGCCAGGCCAGATCGATCCGCGCCGGGGCCAGCACGCCGTGCAGATCCAAGGTCAGGTCGCGCCCGGCGATGTGCAGCCGTTGCAGGCTCAGGCCGGCGCTGGTGTAGCTGGCCGCGGCGGCGATTCGCGTGTCCGGCCCGAGCAGCGCGACCGCCGGCGCCGGGCCTCCGGTCAGGCCAAGCGTGCCGTCCACCGCGATCTGCGCGATACCCCCCGCGCGGGTCGCGCGCACAGCGAGCTGCGCCTGGCCCGCCGCCGTCATGCCGGTCAGGGCCGAGAAAGCTCCGAGATCCGGGACGGTGAGCCGCGCCGTCAGCCGCTGTGCGACGCCAAGGTCCAGCCGACCGCGCGCCTGCACCAGCGGATGATCGACCGCGAAGACCACCACCTGCGTCGCCGTCCCCCGTTGCAGCCGGACGGTGAAGCGGACCGGGGCCGCGCCCAGCAGGCCCGGCTGCCCGCCCGGGAGGCGCACGCCGTCCAACCGCCCGCGCAGCCGTGCGGCGGCCGTCGTCCCGGCAAGGTGCAGCACCAGAGCGCGGGCGCCCGCGCCGGCCGCGGCGAGGTCGGCGAGGTCGAGCTGTCCGCTGGCCTCCGGCGCGGCGAAGCTGCCGTCGACATGCAGGGCTAGCCGGGCGCCGCTCCAGCGGACATCCGGCCGTGACGCCATGGCCGGCGTGGTGGCCGCGAGCTCCAGGTGCAGGCGCCGAGCCGTCAGATTGACGGTCCCGTGCGCCGTCGCCTGTGCCGCGCCGAGGGTCAGGCTGACGTTCGTCGCCACCGCCGCGAGCGGGCCGGCCGCGGTGGCGACGAAGGTAAGACTGCCGCCCACGCCCGGCAGTGCCGCGGGGGGCGCGGCGACCGGTGCTCCCGCGCCGCCAGCCGCGGTGCCGGTAGCCGGAGGGACGCCGGTGGGGTGGGCTGGGAGAGGCGCCGCGACGGATGGCGCCCCTGGCCCCGGCGCGGGCGGGAGTGGGGCACCCGCGGGCGACGTGGGCGCGGCCGGCGCCCCCGGAACCGGCGGTGGCAGGCCGGCGAGGCGTTCCAGCGGGCCGCCGGGCGGCTCCCGTGCCGTCACCCTGGCCTGGACGCCCGACGGCATCATCCGCGCCTGCACCCGATAGCGCGCCGTCCCGCCGATTTCGGTGGCGCGCAGCCGCGCCTGGACCTGGTCGGCGGCGCTGCGCACGGCGTCGCCCTCGATGCGCAGCGATACCGCCGTGCCGGCGAGCGCCGGCCCCAGGGTTAGCCGGCGGACCACCAGGGCGTGCAGCGCCGACCGCTCGGGAAGCGGGTCGCTGCTGCGGCCGGCGTTGCCGGCGGTGGCGGCGCTGCGCGGCAGCCGCTCCAAGGTTGCGTCCTGCACCCGCAGCCGGCGCACATCCAGCGCCCCGTGGAGCAGCCGGAGCGGGGCCCAGCGCAGGCTCACCCCGTCGAAGGTCGCCCAGGTGCCGCCGGCATCGCGCAGGGCGATTCGCTGCGCCGTGATGTGGAGGCCCCACCCGATCGCGAGGCCCCGGGTCCGGACCGTGCTCGTGAACCAGGGCACCACCCGGTCGAGCAGCGAGGCGTGCGCAGGCGCCGCAACGCCCAGCAGCATGCCGCCCAGCACCGTCGCCCGGAGCAGCGATCGGGCCGGGCGGCGACGCACGTGTCCCAGGTCCGCCGGCGCGGCCGAGCCGGGCGGGCGGCTCATGAGCGGACGCCGCCCGGCACCGGCCCGGACCGGCCGTCGCGCCGCTGCCGCGCCAGCGGCGGCACGACGCAGTGTCCCTGGAGCGGCGGAGCGCGCATCGGCGCGATTTTATCCCGCCCCGCCCGGCGTTGCCCAGCGGCACGCGCGGCGTCCTCGGGAACGTGACCCGTGGTCGCCTCCCCTGTCGCCCCCCCTGGGGCCACGGGCGCGACGGTTGCAGAAGGCATCTCCCCAGGCCCCGCGACCGGAACAAATGACAGATTATTCATGTTTGTCGCACCTGACATTGTTCAATACTGGGGATGGTTCCAGCGGTGGCTATCGGCCGCGGGGTGCGGTCGCGCCGCCGGGATCCGGTTCGTGCCGAACGAAGACAGAACTCAATCCGAACGACAACAAAGCGCCCGGCGCATGCCGGGCACGCAGGGGAACTGACCGTCCATGAGCAGAAAAATAACCCGTCGCGGGGCGTTGAAGCTTGCCGCCGCGTCCACCGCGTTGCCGCTGGTGCATATCCAGACCGCCGGCGCCGCGGGGAAGCTGACCTGTGCGCTGTGGGACCACTGGGTCCCCGCCGGCAACGACGCCATGCGCAAGATCGTCGCCGAATGGGCGGCGAAGAACCACGTCGACGTGCACCTCGATTTCCTCACCGCCATCGGCAACAAGATCGACCTCACGATGGGCGCCGAGGCGATCGCCAACTCCGGTCATGACATCTTCGCCTTCGACCAGTGGACCGTGCACCAGTGGCACGAGAAACTGCTTCCGGTCGACGACGTGATGGCTTCCTTGCTCAAGCTCAACGGCCCGGTGATCGACGGCATCGAATACCTGTCGAAGATCGACGGCCACTGGATGGCGGTCCCGGTCGGCCCCGGCAGCGCGCCGCTGCCGCCCTGCGCGCGGATCAGCATGCTGAAGAAATTCGCCGGCATCGACGTGACCACGCTGTATCCGGCGCACGAGGTCGCATCGGGCGAAGGCGCCGCCTGGACCTACGACGCGCACCTGAAGGCGGCCGAGGCCTGCGCCAAGGCCGGCTACCCGTTCGGCATCGGCTGCGGCACCACCACCGATTCCGTGCAGACCTGGGGTGCCATCTTCGGCGCCTTCGGCGGCGACCTGGTCGATGCCAACGGCAAGGTCACGGTCGATTCCGATGGCGTGCACGCGGCGCTGGAATACGCGAAGAAGATGGTGCCGTTCCTGCCCAAGGATTCGGTCAGCTACGATGACGCGTCGAATAACCGGGCGCTGATCTCGGGCAAATCGGCGCTGATCTGGAACCCGCCCTCGGCCTGGGCGGTGGCCAAGCGCGACGCGCCGAAGGTGGCGGAGGACTGCTGGACCTTCCCCAACCCGGTCGGGCTCAAGGGCAGGCTGGTGCCGCACCGGCCGTATTTCTGGGGCATCTGGAAATTCGCCAAGAACCAGAGCGCGGCGAAAGGACCTTGCCCACTACATCATGGAACGGCCGCAGACCGAATACCTCACCACCGCGGTGGACGGCTACGACATCCCACCGTTCAAATCGATGGCGAATTTCCCGGTCTGGGGCGATGTCGAGCCGCCTAAGGGCACGGTCTACAACTATCCGGTCCGGCCTGGCACGATGCGCGCTACTACATCACCGGCATGGCCGCTCCGGCCGACATCGCGGTCCAGATGTGGAACCGCGGCACGATCCCGACCATGGTGGCGAAGATGCTCGCCGGCGGCACGCCGGAGCAGTCGATGAAATGGGCGAAGGACGAGCTCGAAGGCTTCCTGCACTGACCGACCCGGTCCCCGGCGCAGGTTTGCGCCGGGGACCGCCCGACCGGCTCCGATCCGACTGGTCCCGCTCCGGCCGGTCCCGCCCTGATCGGTCCTACCCTGGCCGGCGACGATCCCACGGGCGCCAGCGCGCGTTGCGATTTCGGCAACCATTGGTCGCCATGCTGGCGCGATCATGGCCTCCGGCTTGCCCACCCCGTCCGCAGCCTCCACCCCGCCGGGCCCCCCGGCGAGCGGGGCCCCCGAACCGTTGATCGCGGGCGCCTTCGCCGTCGACCGTGCCCGCCCGCTGCCGGGGGCCGGCGGCGGCGTGGCGGCGTTCGCGGCAGTGGATCGCCGCTCCGGCCGGCGCGACCTCATGGCGCTGGCGGTGCCTCCGGGCCTGCCGCCGCGGGCGCGGGTTCTGGCCGGATTCGCGGTGCCGATCGATGGGCTGCTGGCCCCGATCGCGCACGGTCCCGGCCCGCTGGCCGGCGGGCGGCCGGGGGAACGTCCCGGGGAACGTCCAGGGGAGCGCGGCACTTACGTGATCTGCCCGATCCCGCCCGGTCCGTCGCTCGCCGCCGCGCCGGCGTCCTGGACCGAGGGCGCGCTGCTCGATTACGTCCTGCGCCCGGCGGCGCGGGTGCTGCAGGCGCTCGCCGACCGCGGGCTCACGCATCGCGCGATCCGTCCCGATAACGTCTTCCGTGCCGCACCGGGCCAGCCGGTGGTGCTGGGCGCCGCCTGGGCCGCGCCGGCGGCCATGCACCAGCCGGCCGCGAACGAGCCGCCCTATGTCGCCATGTGCCTGCCCGCCGGCCGCGGCGAGGGCAGCATCGCCGACGACGTCTACGCCCTCGGCGTGCTACTGCTGACCTTGGCGGCCGGCGCCCCGCCGCTCGCCGGTCTCGATCCGGCTGGCATCATCCGCCGCAAGCTCGAACTCGGCAGTTTCGAGGCGCTGGTGGGCGAGACCCGCCTGCCGGCGCTGCTCGCCGACCTGCTGCGCGGGATGCTGGCGGAGGATCCGGAGCACCGGCCGCCGCCGTCCCTGCTCGCCGATCCGGCGGCGGCGCGGGCGCGGCGGGTCGCGGCGCGCCCGCCGCGGCGGGCACAGCGCCCGTTGCGGGTCGGCGCGGTCGGCGTCAGCGGCGCGCGCGCGCTTGCCTACGCGATCGCTGCCGCGCCGGAGGCCGGGCTGCGCGCGCTGCGCACCGGCGCCGTCGATCTATGGCTGCGGCGCGACCTCGGCGACACCACCCTGTCGATGCGCCTGGAGGAAACCCTGCGCCTGCGCGCCACCGACCGCGGCGCCGAGGATTCCCGGGCGGAGGCGCTGCTGCTGGTGCGCGCCGTGGCCACACTCGATCCGCTGGCGCCGGTGTGCTGGCCGGGCGTGGTCGTCTGGCCGGACGGGCTCGGCCCGGCCTTGGCGGCGGCCCAGAACGGGGCAGGGCAGTGGACCTCCCCCCGCGTCGCCCCAGGGACATCCCCAGTGACACCCCCAGCGGCACCCCCAGGAATGCCCCCAGGGACACCCCAACCCGGGACCGTGCCCGTCGGCGCCGAGCCGGCGCCGGAGGCCCTCCCCGCCCTGGCCGCGGGCGACACCGTGCGGCACCTGATCGGCATGGTCCAGGCCGACGCGGCCTCGGCCTGGGCTGACGCGCGCAGTGTCCGCATCGACCCGCTTGCCCACCGGGCGGAGGCGAGGCAATGGCGCACGTGGCTGCAAGCCCGGGGACCGGGAGGCGGCGTGCGCCGCCTGCTCTACGCGCTCAACCCGCTGCTGCCCTGCGCCAGCCCGCCGCTCGCCGGCCGCGCCGTGGCCGTGCTCGCGATGCTGCCGGCGGCGCTGAACGCGGTGGCGACACCGACGCCGCCGACCGGCGACGGGCCGGTCGATGCCGATGTCATGGCCTTCATTGCAGCGCGGCAGGAACTCGGCGGCGGTCCGTCCCAGCAAGTCGGCGATGGCGCCGACCGCGCCGGCGGCATCTCCCCCAGCAGCGTGCCGGCGCTGGTGCAGATGGAGGTGCTTGCGCGGCTGCAGGCCCGCTTCCACCCGGCGCCGTTACCGGGGCTCGCGCGGTGGCTGGCTGCGGTGGCGAGGCCGCTCACCGCCGAGTGGCACCATCATGGGCGCCGTGCAGAGCTCGCCGATCGGCTCGATGCGCTTGCCGAGGCCGGAATGATCGCGCCGATGCTGGCCCTGCTGCGCGATCCGCCGAGCCGGCTCGCCGACGAGCGCGGCTTCCTGGCGGCACGGCTGGACGTGGCGCGCATCGATGCGGCTCTTGCCGCGGTCGAGACGGGAGGGCCCGGGCGTGCCGCGCTGGCGCGCCAGTGGGGCCAGGAGCTTGCCGCGGGCCTGGGCATCGCGGCGCTGGCCGCCGTGCTGGGGATGGCAGCCCTTGGCTAAGGCGGCGAAAGCGGCTGGAGCCGCGGGTGCCAGGCCCGCGGGCCGCAAGGCCAGGCGGCGCATGGCGGAGCCCGGCGCAAGCCCGCCGCATTCATTGACGTGGCTGCAGGGGCTGCTGTGCGGCGCGCTGGTTGCCATGGCGCCGGCCCTGGCGGTGCTGCTGGCCGTGCTGCTCGTGCCCAGCCTGCTGGCGCTGGCGCTCGAACGCTCATCCGGCCGGCCGGTGCTGCGCAGCGTCGCGCTGTGCAACGCCAGCGGCTGTGTCGCCCCGGTGCGCGCCCTATGGGCGAGCGGCCACGGGTTGGCGGCCGCCACGGCGTTGCTCGGCGATCCGCGGCTGCTGGCGACCGCCTGGGCGGCCGGCGCGGCGGGGTGGCTGCTGGCGGAACTCTGCCCGTTCGGGCTGCGGCTGGTGCTGGACGCCGCAGCCGCGGCGCAGGCGGCGCGCCTGCGTGCCCGGCGCGCACGGCTGGCGGTGGAGTGGTCGCTGGAGCCCCCGGGCACGCCTCCGCCCGGGGGCGGTCCGCCTGCCTGAACTGCCGGCGACGTCCGGCTGCTGCGGGACGTGCGCGCATGTCCCGGATGGTAGCGGCGGGCGGATTTGAACCACCGACCAAGGGATTATGATTCCCCTGCTCTACCGCTGAGCTACGCCGCCATCCGATCCGCGGCGGGAGATAGGGCGGCCCGGGCCGCCGCGTCAACTCCACGCCGCCTGACCCTGATCCGCGCTTCTGCCCACCTGCCGCCTGCGGTAAGCTCGGCGGATGGCGGATGTGCATGGCCAGGCGCAGTTCTACGCCACCGCCCGCGGCGCGGTGGCGGCGCGGCTGCTGCGCGAGCGGCTGGCCGAGTTCTGGCCGAACCTCGCCGGCCAGAGCGTGCTCGGCCTCGGCTACCCGCTGCCCTACCTGCGCCTGTGGCGGGAGACGGCCGCCCGCTGCGTCGCCGTGATCCCGGTGCAGACCGGTGCCGCGCGCTGGCCCGCCGGCGCCCCCAACCTCACTTGCACGGCCGAGGAGGATGCGCTGCCGTTCCCCGACCTGCTGTTCGACCGCGTCCTGCTGATCCACGGGCTGGAAACGGCGGAGAACGCGCGCCGCCTGCTGCGCGAGCTGTGGCGGGTGCTGAAGGACGACGGCAGGCTGCTGATCGTGGCGCCCAACCGCAGCGGCCCGTGGGCCTATCTCGAATCGACGCCGTTCGGGCACGGCCAGCCCTATTCCTCGGGCCAACTCGGCCGGCTGCTGGCAGGTTCGCTGTTCCGGGTGGAGCGGCGCGACAGCGCGCTCTACCTGCCGCCGTCGCGGCGACGGGTGATCCTGCGCGGGGCACCGCTATGGGAACGCGCCGGGCGGCGGGTCGCCCCGGGCCTCGCCGGGGTCACGATCACTGAGGCGGTGAAGGACGTCTATGCCGCGGTGCCGCTGCGCGCCGCGCCGCGCCGGCGGCTGGTGCTGGCGGAGGCGGCGTAGGCGCGCTCAGCCGGGCGGCGTCTCCGCATGGACGCGCAACCCAGGCGATGAAATCCGCATCCGCCAGATCCCCCGCCGCCATCCGCAGCGTCGTGATCACCGCGTCGGCGTCGGTCACTGGAAAACGCAGGCCGTTGAGCGCCAGGAAGGTTTCCAGCGCCACGTAGGCGGTGCGCTTGTTGCCGTCGATGAACGGATGATTATGCGCGATGGCAAGCGCGTAGACCGCGGCAAGCTCGGCCACGTCCGGATCGGTGTAGCCGGCCCGGTTCAGCGGCTGGGCCAGCGCGCTGTCCAGCAGCCCGGCGTCGCGCAGCCCGGGCGCGCCGCCATGCGCGGCGATCTGCTCTTCGTGGATCGCGAGGATCAGGGGCCGCGACAGCCAGACCGTCACTTCGCGAGTTCGCGCAGGACCGCCCGACGCTCGTGCATGATCCGCCGCGCGACCTGCATCTGCGCCTCGAACTCGGCATCCGCCACGGTCAGCCGCAGCCCGTCCTGGGTTTCAACGGCGTAGAGCGTGTCGCCCTTGCCCACGCCGAGCTTCGCCAGCAGCTCCTTCGGCAGCACGACGCCCACCGAATTGCCGATCCCGGTCAGTTTCAAAGCGGTCATCACCGGACCTCCTGTCCGATCCGGTAATAACATATGTCCGAACGTCGCGCTACAGGATGAACCGGCTCAGGTCGCCCTTCTGCGCCAGCGGCGCCACTCGGTCGCGCACATAGGCCGCATCCACCGTGATCGTCTCCCCGCCGCGATCGGTGGCGGTGAAGCTGATTTCCTCCAGCAGCCGCTCCAGCACCGTGTGCAGCCGCCGCGCGCCGATGTTCTCCACCCGGTCGTTGATGTCGGCGGCGAGGTCGGCGAGCGCGTCCACCGCATCCTCGGTGAACACCAGGGTGACGTTCTCGGTGCCCAGCAGCGCCGCATACTGCTTCACCAGGGAATGCTCCGGCTCGGTCAGAATGCGGCGCAGGTCCGTCCGTGACAGCGCCGCCAGCTCCACCCGGATCGGCAGCCGCCCCTGCAGCTCCGGCAGCAGGTCTGCGGGCTTCGCCAGGTGGAACGCGCCGGAGGCGATGAACAGCACATGGTCGGTCTTCACCGGTCCGTATTTGGTCGAGACGGAGGTGCCCTCGATCAGCGGCAGCAGATCGCGCTGCACGCCCTCACGTGAGACGTCGCCGCCGCGGAACCCGCCCTCGCTGGTGCGGGCGCAGATCTTGTCGATCTCGTCGATGAACACGATGCCGTTGTTCTCGGCATGCGCCACCGCGTCCTTGGCGAGACGGTCGTTGTCGAGCAGCCGGTCCGCCTCCTCGCGTTCCAGCGCGGTGCGGGCGGCGGCGACCGTCATCCGCCGGGGCTGCGGCGGACGGCCCATCATGTTCTTCATCATCTCGCCGAGGTTGATCATCTGCCCCGGCGGCATGCCCGGAATGTCCAACTGCCCGATCGGCATCCCGCCGCCGTCCGCCACCGCGATCTCGATCTCCTTCGCCTCGAACTCGCCGTTGCGCAGCATGCGACGGAACTTGGAGCGCGTGTCGGCCGCCGCTCCCTCGCCCACCAGGGCGGTGATCAGCCGCTCCTCCGCGGCGAGCTCGGCCTTCGCTTGCACTTCCTTGCGCGACGCATCGCGCAGCATGGTGAGGCTTGCTTCCACCAGGTCGCGCACGATGCTTTCGACATCGCGCCCGACATAGCCCACCTCGGTGAACTTGGTCGCCTCCACCTTCAGGAACGGCGCCTGGGCGAGCTTCGCCAGCCGGCGCGCGATCTCGGTCTTGCCGCAGCCGGTGGGGCCGATCATGAGGATGTTCTTCGGCACCACCTCCTCGCGCATCCCCTCCGGGAGCTGCTGGCGGCGCCAGCGGTTGCGCAAGGCGATGGCGACGGCGCGCTTGGCGTCGTCCTGGCCGACGATGAACCGGTCCAGCTCAGAGACGATCTCGCGTGGGGAATAGGTGGGGACGTCCATCAGATGGTCTCGACGATCACGTTGTGATTGGTATAGACACAAATCTCGCCGGCGATCTTCATCGCCCGGCGGGCGATCTCCTCGGCAGCCAGCCCCTCGACCGACAGCAGCGCGCGCGCCGCGGCGAGCGCATAGTTGCCGCCGGAACCGATCGCGATCACCCCGTCCTCCGGCTCCAGCACGTCGCCGTTGCCGGTCAGGGTGAAGCTGCGGTCCTTGTCGGCGACCGCCATCATCGCCTCCAGCCGGCGCAGATAGCGGTCGGTGCGCCAGTCCTTGGCGAGCTCGACACAGGCACGCTCGAGCTGGCCAGGGAAGCGCTCGAGCTTTGCCTCCAGCCGCTCCAGCAAGGTGAAGGCGTCCGCCGTCGCACCGGCAAAGCCGGCGAGAATGCTCGCGCCGGGGCCGATGCGGCGCACCTTGCGGGCATTGCCCTTGATGACGGTCTGGCCAAGCGTCACCTGGCCATCGCCCGCCATGGCAACATGGCCGCCCGCGCGCACACACAGGATCGTGGTGCCGTGCCAGCCGATCGGATCGGGAAGGGAGAAGGGAATGGGGTTCATGGCGCCACCAGATGGCGTGCCCCGGGCCGCCCGGCAAGCGGCGCATAGCAGCAAGGCCAGGTGGCACTGCCGGGCTTTGCCCCCTCTGGCCTTGCTTGGCCCCCATGGACCGCGGCGGCGGGCCTGCGTATATCTATGCCCATGACCCTGGGCACCTGGCTTCACACGCGTCTGTTCGGCCGTCGCGTCGGCACCGATGCCGATGGCAACATCTACTACACCGCCCGCAAGGCGACCGCTCACGGGCGGACCCGCCGGTGGGTGATCTACGCCGGCGTGCCGGAGGCATCGAAAGTGCCGCCCGAATGGCATGCCTGGCTGCACTACACGACCGATGCCCCGTTGCCGGTGGCCGCACGCCGACCGTGGCAACAGCCGCATCTGGCAAACCTGACCGGCACCGCGGGCGGCTATCGGCCGCCGGGCCACGACTATCGCGGCGGCACGCGCGCCATCGCCACGGGCGACTATGAAGCCTGGTCGCCCGAAGCCTGATCCGCTGACGCCTGACCCCCGGACGCCTGAGGCCAGGGCGCTGTATGCCCGGGCGCCCGTTCCGCCGTCTTCCATCCCTCCGGTTTCCGGGTCCGCATGCTCCGCCGCAACACGACCGAAGTATTGACCGGGCTGCTCGTGCTGGCGGTGGCGTTCGGCTTCCTGGCCTACGCTCTTGCGCATTCGGGACAGGAGAGCATCGGCACGGGCTACACGTTGTATGCGCGGTTCGACAACGTGGCCGGGCTGAACGTGGGCGCGCCGGTGCGCCTGGCCGGCGTGCAGGTGGGCCGGGTGGACGCCGAGGACGTGGACCAGAAGACCTATCTCGCCAATGTGCGCATGACCATCCGCCGCGGCATCGAGCTGCCGAAGGACAGCAGCGTCACCGTGTCGAGCGAGAGCCTGCTCGGCGGCGAATACTTGGCGATCGAGCCCGGTGCGGACGAGACCACGTTGAAGCCCGGTCAGACCATCACCATCACCCAGGGTGCGATCAGTCTGGAGCAGCTGTTGGGCAAGTTCATCTTCAGCGCCACCAACATGGTGAGCGCGATGGGCACCACGAAGGGCGGCCAGCCGGCCGGTGCGTCCGGGTCGGCAGCGCCGGCGTCGCCCGCCGCGCCGGCGGGACCGAAGTGATCCCCCCGCCGCCCGCAAGCTGGCCGCAGGCCGACGGAGCGCAGATCTCCTGCCGGGAGAAGCTGCGCATGCTGGCCGAGACCCATGCCGAGCTGGCCCAGGCGCTGACCGATGCGTTCGAGGATGCGGTGCTGATGGGCGTGGACGAGCAGGCGATGCGGCGCATCCTGCTCGGCATGGTCGAGGGGCTGGAGAGCCCGAAGCGGGCACAGTGAGACGCGGTCTCGCCGCAATTCTGCTGCTCTGGCCGCTCGCCGCCGCAGCCCAGGGTGCGGGCGGGGGGCCGGGCAGCGGGGCGGCGCCATATGCCCCGGCGCCCGCGGATGCTGCTCCGTCGTACCCTCCACCACAATACGGTGGCGGCAGCCCGGCCGTGGTGTACCCCGGCGGGGCGTCGCCCGGTTCGGGCGGGGGCGGGGGCGCGATCGTCGCCACGCCGTTGCCGCCGCCGCCCGGCTTGTCGGGTGCGTCCGTGGCCCCCGGCACGGCTTCGGGCGTGACCGCGGGCGCGCAGCCTGCGGGCGGCGGTCCGGCAGCGCCAGGCGCCGCCGCGGGGGCGGCCGGGAGTGCTTCGACCGCGTCGTCATTCCCGGCCAATGGACCGACAGGCGGCCCGTCAGGCGCTGTCCCAACAGGCTCCGCCCCAGCAGGCGCTGCTTCGACGGGCGCTGCTCCGGCGGCCGGCACGGGGGGCGGCACGCCGGCGGCGCCACCCGCCGCGGCAGCCGCGAATCCGCCCGCCGCGGGCGCGACGGCCCAGGCGCCAACCGGGGCGCCCGCCGGGGCGCCGGCCGATCAGGGCACGCCGCTGCCCGCCGCCTGGGTGCCGCGCCCCACCGCGGTGCTGCAGGTGCTCAACAAGGAAACCGCCGCCGCCCGCACCCTGACGGTGGCGGTCGGGCAGTCGACCAGGATCGGCCCGCTCATCATCACCGTGCGCGCCTGCGTGGTGCGCCCGCCGACGATGCCCGGCGATGCGGCGGCATTCCTCGGCATCGCCGACCATGCCCAGGACGATCCCGGCTTCCAGGGCTGGACGCTGAAGAACGAGCCGTTCCTGTCGATGTACCAGAACCCGCTCTACGACGTCCGCGTGGTCGGCTGCAGCACATGATCGGCCCGCTGCCGCCGCCGGAGCGCGCCGCGCTGCTGCTCGACGTCGACGGCACCCTGCTCGATTTCGCCCCGGCGCCCGACCAGGTGGTGGTGCCGCCGCGCCTTCCCACGAGCCTGCGCCGCCTGCGCGACCGGCTGGGCGGTGCGCTCGCCCTCATCAGCGGACGGCCGGTCGCCGAGGTGGACGCGCTGTTCCCTGACGTCGCGCAGGCGGTCGCCGGGGAACACGGCGGCGCCCTACGCCTCGCCCCCGGCGCCGCGCTGCACCGCCCCGACCTGCCGAGCCCGCCTGCCGCCTGGCGCGCTGCCGCCGAGGCCCTGGTGGCTGCCCATCCCGGCGCATTGCTGGAGCCGAAAGCGCGCGGCTTCGTCCTGCACTATCGCGGCGCCCCCGCCGCCGGCCCCGCCCTGGCGGCAGGGCTGCGCGCGCTGGTTGCGGACGCGCCGGGTTTCGCCGTGCTGGAAGCCAACATGGCGTGGGAACTGCGTCCGCGCGGCGCCGACAAAGGGACCGCGCTCGCCGCCTTGATGCGCGCACCGCCCTTCGCCGGCCGGCTGCCGGTGTTCATCGGCGACGACATCACCGACCGCGACGCGATCGCCGCTGCCCGCGCGCTCGGCGGCGTCGGCCTTTGGGTGTATGAGGCGTTCGGCGGTCCGGCGGACGTGCGCGCCTGGCTGGTCCGGGCGGCGGAGCAGGGGTGGTGACGATGCGGCTCGAGGATATCGAGGTGCTCAGTTTCGACTGTTTCGGCACCCTGATCGATTGGGAAAGCGGCATCTGGACCGCGCTCGCCCCGCTGGTCGCGCGCGCCGGCGGGGCCATCGGGCGGGAGGCAGCGCTGGCGGATTTCGCCGCGGCGGAGAGCGCGGTCGAAGCGTCCGATCCGGCACCGCTCTATGCCGCGGTGCTGGAGACGGTGCACGCCGGGCTGGCGCGCGCCTGGGGCGTGGCGGCGGACCCGGCGGCGGACCGCGCCTTCGCCGCCAGCATCGCCGACTGGCCGGCGTTTCCCGACACTGCGGCGGCGTTGCGGCGCCTCAAGGCGCGGCACCGGCTGGTGATCCTGTCCAACGTCGACCGCGCCGGCTTCGCCGTGACGGCGCCCAAGCTCGGGGTGGCGTTCGACGCCGTGCTGACCGCCGAGGCGATCGGGTCGTACAAGCCCGATCCACGCAATTTCGTGGCGCTGCTCGGGTGCGTCGCCGGGTTCGGCGTGGCGCGGAGCGGGCTGCTGCACGTGGCGCAGAGCCTGTTCCACGATCATGGGCCGGCGAACCGCGCGGGGATCGCCTCGACCTGGATCGATCGCCGGGCGGCCAGGAATGTGGCTGGGGAAGACGCGGCCGTCGGCGACATGGACGGCGGCAACGCAGATGGCTGGGGCGCGACCGTGCCGCCGCCGCCGGACGTGCGCTACGACCTGCGCTGCACCAGCCTGGCCGCGCTGGCCGACCTGTTCGACGCCGCCACCGGCTGACGCTGCCGGCCCCGGGCTACCGGTCGTCCACCTGCGGGCTGGCGAGGACCAACTCGCGCCGCGCGAACCCCTCGTACCACCCCGCCAGCGCCGGATGCCCGTCCCGCCATGCCAGCTCGGCAAACCGGAAATCGAGGTACCCGAGCGCCACCCCGATCGCCACCTGCCCGATCGTGAACGGCCCGGCCCCCAGCGCCGCCGCCTCGCCTTCCAGCGCCGCGACGCAGGCCACCAGCTTCTCCCGCCACAGCGCCATGTGTGGCGCTGACTGGCGCTCCGCCGGGCGGAACCGCTCGCTGAGCCAGGCGAGCGCCACGTCCAGCATCCCGTCGCCGAGCGCCAGGCGCCGCAGCGCCACCCCCCGTTCCGGCCAAACCAGGGGGAACAGCTTTGCCCCGTCGTGCAGGCTGTCCAGGTAGTCGCAGATCACCGGGGAATCGTACAGCACCGTCCCGTCCGCCAGTTCCAGCACCGGGATCTTGCCCAGCGGCGCGCGTTCCATCAGCCCGCGGTGCGGCGTCGTGCCGCCGACCACGGTGCGCACCGGCGTGACCCGGTCGGCGAGCCCCAGCTCGTGCGCCACGATCATCACCTTGCGCACGTACGGCGACCGCGGCGACCAGTGCAAAGTCATCCTGGGTTGCATGGCATTCTCCTCCCGCGCACCCTGCCACCGAATGCGACGCAACGGGAGGGCGGGGAGAGACATGGACTGGATTGAGGTGAACGGCACCAGCCTGCGCTATGAGCTGAGCGGGGAGGGCAAGCGCACGCTCGTGCTGGTGCATGAAATGGGCGGCACGCTCGAAAGCTGGGACCAGGTGCTCCCCGCCCTGTCCCCCGGTCGCCGCGTCCTGCGCTACGATACCCGCGGCGCCGGCCAATCGGAGAAGATCCGCGGCACGGTCAGCTTCGAGACGATGGCCGACGACCTCGCCGCCCTGCTCGACGCGCTGGCGATCGCGGGTCCGGTGGCGCTGGCCGGCTGTGCGGTGGGCGGCGGCATCGTGCTGACGTTCGCCGCCCGCTTCCCCGCAAGGGTCGCCGCCCTGGTGGCGATGGGCCCGGCGACCGGCGTCGCCCCCGACCGCCGCGCCGCCACCCTGGCGCGGGCGGAGGCGATCGCGACGCTCGGCCCGCGTGGGGTGATCGAGGAAAGCTTCGCCGGCTCCTATCCGCCCGAGGTGCGCCACGACGCCGAGCAGTACCGCCGCTTCCGCGCCCGCTGGCTGGCGAACGACCCGGAAAGCTACGCCGCGATCTACCGCATGCTGGTGGACAGCAGCCTCGACGCGGCGCTGCCCGGGATCGCCTGCCCGGCACTGTTCCTCGCCGGCACGCGCGACAGGCTGCGTCCGCCGGCGCTGGTGGAGCCGCTGGCGGCGCGGCTGCCGAACGCCCGGTTCCGCGCGCTGGAGACCGGGCATTTCATGGCGGTGCAGACGCCGGCGCTGGTGGCCGAGGCGATCGGGGGCTTTCTCGGCCCGCTCGGGCTGTAGCGGCCGGCGATGGGGCAGGCCGCGCGCC
Source organism: uncultured Pseudomonadota bacterium (assembly GCA_963832525.1). Taxonomy (GTDB): domain Bacteria; phylum Pseudomonadota; class Alphaproteobacteria; order Acetobacterales; family Acetobacteraceae; genus JAJZVS01. The sequence continues at coordinate 176,508 of CAWHUC010000004.1, read as the reverse complement.
GCGTTGACGTCAGGCAAGCCGCGCTCCGCGTCGGTATCAGCCAAGCCGCGCTCCGCGCAGTGACATGACCCAAACCGTGCTCCGCGCGCTGGTCACCTTGCTGGTGACGGTGGGGCCGGTCGAAGTGGCGGCGATGTTCCTGGCGCTGACCATGGGCCGGCCGCCGGACGCGCGGCGGCGGCTGGCGTGGCGGGCGAGCGCCATCGCGTTCGGCGTCCTGGTCGCATTCGGCCTCGGCGGCGAGCGGCTGCTGGCGGCGATGCGGATCGGGCTGCCGGCATTCCGCGCCGCCGGCGGGGTGCTGCTGCTGGGCGTGGCGCGCGATCAGTTGTTTGCGCAACATTCCGGCCTGTCCTCGATCACCGCGCATGAGGAGGCAGAGGCGGCGGCGCTGCCTGATATCGCGGTGTTCCCCCTGGCGATCCCGCTGATCGCCGGGCCGGGCAGCATGACGGCGATGGTGCTGCTGGCGGGTCCGGCGCCGGTCGGCGTGCAGGGGGCGGTGGCGGCGGCGGCACTGGTCGCGGTGATGGCCGTGACCCTGGCGGCGATGCTGGCGGCGGACCGGCTGGTGCGGCTGCTCGGGCGCACCGGGGCGAATGTCGTGGCACGGGTGTCGGGCGTGTTGCTGGCGGCGCTGGCGATGCAGTTCTTGTTCGACGGACTGCGCGACAGCGGGGTGTTCCGGTAGGGCGGGGGAATGCGGCGGGCGGCCTGGGTGGTGCTCGGCGGCGTGCTGGCTTGGGTGGCGGCGTGCGCGGGGCCGGCGCCGCCTTCAGGGCCGGTCGCCGCGTGTCGGGACGGGGTGAAGCTGACGGTGGCGGCGGGCGGGTGGCATACCGGGATCGGCGTGCCGGCCGCGCTGCTGGATGGGCGGCTGGCGATGCTGCGGCGGGCGGACCCGGGGGCAGGGGCGTTTGGGTTCGGGTTCGGGCAGCGCGCGTATTACATGGCGGCGGACCCGGGGCTGGGCGATCTGCTGCGCGCGACCGTGCCCGGGCCCGCGGTGCTGCTGGTGACGCCGCTGCCGGCCGGGTGGAGCCGGGAGGAGCGGGTGTGGCACCTGTGCGCGCCGGCGGGCGGGGCGGCGGGGTTGGGACGGTTTCTGGCGCGCGCATTCGCTGCGGGACCGGATGGGGCGCCGGTGCCGGTGGGGCCGGGGCCGTGTGCGGGGTGCGTGTTCTATGCGGCCACGGAACGCTACGATCTGGCGCATACGTGCAACTGGTGGACGGCGGCGGCGCTGCAGGTGGCGGGGCTGAAGGTACGGGCCGAGGGGGTGGTGACGGCGGGGGAGGTGGTGGAGCAGTTGGGACGGTGAGGGGGCAAGGACCCGGCGGCGGCTTGGCGAGTGTGCCGATCCTGACGCATGTTGCCGTCGTCGGCGGTCAGGATCGGCACACTAGCCAAGCCGCTGTCGTCTTCTCTGGAGGAGCAAGGCGGCAGACCAGAAAGCCGAGACCAACAGCGCGACGACGAAGGCTGTCACGGTTCCCCACGGGCGGATGAGGAGATGCAGCGCCAGCAGCATCATGCCGAACCCCAACATCGACCGGAGAGCGTTGGCCGCCAGCAGCGACGATGCCCGACCACCGATCCGTGGCCGCACGATGACAATCAGACTGATGAGGCTGATCGGAAACACGGCCACGATCCCGGTCACGCCGGGACCGAGTATCGGGCTGATCGCCACAACGAACGAGACGAAGGCGGCAACCGCCGCGGCGCGGACAGGCAGATCAAACCACCGCCGCCGCGCAGGAGGAGCCGATACGGGTTCGGTGTTTCGGACTGCGTCCAGCACGGCGAATCCGATGCCGTAGACGGCGAGGTTCAGTAGTAGCGCCATGAACGGAGTCCAGGTGACCCGTTGTATCGCGATACTTGTTACCATCCAGGCCAGCACGGCGGTACCGAGGCCCCGCCATGCAGACGTGCGCCTGGCCAGAACGCCGTAGATGATCAGAAACAAGCCGGTTGCCGCGTTGGCCGCAAAACTGCTGAGTGCGCTCTCAGCGAGGAAATCCGCCCCGTGCCGCATTGCCAGAAACACGTAGGCTGGTCCTGCCGACACCGGAAGGCTGGCGATCAAAGCGCCCCAGAAGGGGCCAAGAGCTTCGGCGGCAGCGGAAGCCGATACGACAAGCAAGGCTGTCGCCAGGGCTCTGATGAGAGGCAGCAACCACAATGTGGCAGTCATCGCGTACGACCTTCCGCCTGCCGGGCGGATCATCCAGGCCGCCCTTCGACAGGACTCGGTGGCCGGATGTCAGGTCGATGTGCATTTATGCATGCCTCGCCTACAATCACGCTGGCGCGGCGACCACGAACTGTCAAGGTGACGAAGCCGCCGATCCAGGGACCGCTTTGGGTCTGGAAAGCCGCCGGTTTAGCCGGGCCCGCGGGCAGCAGCGCCGGCTGCCAAAAGCAGAGCACCGTCAGTCAGACTTCAAGCACCAACCGCCGGCCGGTCTTGGCCGCAAGCGAAATGGCCGCCATCGAGAGGTCGAGGCCCCAAAACGGAAAAAGAGGGCGGGAGCTGTCCCGCCCGTAATGTCCGTCAGATCGATTTCACCTCGCCGCCGTCCATGCGGAGCGTCGAGCCGGTCATCCAGCGGGCACCCGGCGACACCAGGAAGGCCATCAGCTCCGCGATGTCGCCCGGCTCGCCGTAGCGGGCGATGCCGGCTTCCTTTGGAAAGTTGGTCGTCGCCTCCTCGACCGTCATGTTGTGGAGCGGTGCCCAATGCTGAAGATAGGAGCGACGGCGGCCGGTCATCACCGGGCCGGGCAGGACGCTATTGACCTGAACACCATCCGTGATGCCGCGGTCGGAGAACGCCTTCGCCAGAGCGACGATCGCGGCATTGATCGTGCCCACGGCTGCATAGGGAGCCTTCGGGAACAGGGCCGAGTTGCCCGACATCAGCACGACCGAACCCTTCGCCGCCTTCAGCGCCGGCCATGCGGCGATTGTGAGCCGTCGCGCGCCGTGCAGCTTCAGCGCCAGTCCGCTCTCCCATTGCACGTCGGTCATCTCGAACAGGTCGATCTGGGGCACCGCGCCTGCGATGTTGAGGAGCGCGTCGATCCGGCCGAACGCGGCCAAAGCCTGATCGACCACAGTCTGCGCGGCCGACGGCTGGGCCAGGTCGGCATCGATGACCAGCGCTTCCGCGTGGGCGGCCCTGACCGCCTCGGCGGTCTGTTCCAGGTTGGCGCGGTTGCGCGCCACCAGGACCAACGCGGAGAAGTCGCGCGCGAGACGGATCGCGGTGGCCTGGCCGATGCCCTGGCTGGCCCCTGTGACGACGGCAACCGACTTCGACATCTCAGTTCTCCTTCACTCCGTGGGTTTGATCGGCGCCCGCCCGCTGGCACTGCGGGACGGTCGCCAGGTTGCGGGCTCAGCAGGACAGGAAGCCGCGGATCTCCGCCGCGATCTCCGCTGCGTGGGTCTCCAACGCGAAATGCCCAGTATCGAAGAAGCGGACGACAGCGCCGGGGATGTCGCGTTTGAACGCTTCGGCGCCCGCCGGCAGGAAGAACGGGTCGTTCCTGCCCCATACCGCAAGGAAGGGCGGCTTGTGCGTCCGGAAATAGTTCTGAAAGGCCGGGTACAGCGCGACGTTGCTCTTGTAGTCGCCGAACAGGTCGAGCTGCAGCTCGTCAACGCCGAGCCGGGCCAGGTAGAAATTGTCGAGCGAATATCCGTCCGGCGAGACCGCCGTCCGGTCGGGCACGCCGTGCGTGTATTGCCAGATGGTCGTTTCGGGCTTGAGGAACGTGCGCAGCGCCTCGCGGTTGGCCTGGGACGGATCCTGCCAATAGGCCCGGATCGGGTTCCAGCCGTCGCTCAGCCCCTCCTCATAGGCGTTACCGTTCTGCGAGATGATCGCGGCGATCCGGTCCGGATGCTTCACCGCAAGCCGGAAGCCGGTCGGCGCACCGTAGTCGAAGACATAGATGGCGTAGCGATCGAAGCCGACGACTTCGGTGAAGCGGTCGATCGCGTCCGCGATCCGCTCGAAGCTATGGCCGCGGCCCGGCATGTCGGAGTTGCCGAAGCCCGGCAGGTCGGGAGCGACGATGTGGAAGCGATCGGCCAGGAGCGGGATGAGATCGCGGAACATGTGGCCGGCGCTCGGGAAGCCGTGCAGCAGCAGCAGTTTCGGCGCGCCCGCCGGACCGGCCTCGCGATAGAAGATCTTGCAGCCGTCCACGTCGGCGGTTCGGTATTTGATGGCGGTCATGGCGCATCTCCTTTGATCGGATTGTAACCTTCCAGGGAACTCACAGACGGTTGGCGGCGAACTCGCTAAACCGTTCCAGATCGGTCCGCGAGGTTATGCGACGCTCTCGGCCCGGACCGCGGCGACCGCCTCGCGGAGCACGTCCAGGACGACGGCCGGCGCGGTCACGATCGGCGCGTGGTCGACGGCATGCGACCGAACCCGGGCCTGCATGCGTGCGGCCATGAAGCGCTGATTGTCCTGCACGATCATGCGGTCCTGCTCGGCCACCAGGAACCAGGCCGGGCGGTCCTTCCACAGCGGCCGAGGCACGGCGACGGTGATGCAGGCGGGCGAGATCGGCCGCTGGACCGCCGCCAGCACCGCCAGCTCTTCCGCCGTGGCATTCTGCGCAAAGGCAGCGGCGAATGCCGTGCCGGGCAGGTAGATCAGCCCATGATCGTCAGGCGCGAGTTTCGGCGCCTGCGGATGCGGCTCGGTGCGGTAGAACACGTCCGCGACCGTCTCGCCCTCATCCGGCGCCAGCGCGGCGACGTAGACAAGCGCCTTCACCTTGTCGCTGCGCGTGGCCGCAATGACCGCGCCGGCATAGGCGTGGCCCGCGAGGACGACCGGCCCCGGCGCCCGTTCCAGAGCGCGATCGAGCGCCGTCACGTCGTCTTGGAACGACGTCAGCGGCAGTGGCACCGCCGATACTTCGAGGCCGTCGGCTGCAAGTGGCCCGATGACCTTTGCCCAGCTCGATCCGTCGGCCCAGGCGCCATGCACGAGCACCACGCTCACATCACTCGAGGACATCATCGCTCTCCTTCAAAGCGGACCAGATGGTTCATAACCCCTCCGATTGCCTCAGAACGGTTATTTCCGTTGGCCATAACTTGTCAAGAAGCTTTGGTAGGGTTACCTATCGATGTTGTTCACGAAGGCGTGGGGGGCGTGCAGGCGCCGGGCCAGAAAAGGAGCTGTGATGGACCGCCGTCCGCCTGCGATCTTTGTCGGCGATGCGCTCGGGCTGGATTTCCTGAATTCGCTCGCGACGCCGGCCGATACCCCCATTGATTGGATCGATGACGGCGAGGGCTATCTGAGCTGGCTCGAGCAAGCCCACCTGGTGCCGGGCGACGTGCTCCGGGATATGAGGGTGCGCGCGCTGCCCGGCGAGCTCGACAAGGTAGCGGACCAGGCGCGGAGCCTACGGGAATGGTTCAGAGGCTTCGTGCATCGGCATAAGGGCCGCCCTCTGACGGCCGAGGCGTTCGCCGAGCTGGCGCCGCTCAATCGTCTGCTCGAGCGTGACGAGACTTTCAGCCGGATCACCCCTCGGCCGATCGGGCAAGCGCCCTTCGAGCTTCAGACCGTGCGTCGTTGGGGCAATCCCGACTCGCTTCTGCTCCCCGTCGGCGAAGCGTTGGCGCGTCTCGTCTGCACGGAGGACTTTTCCAACGTGAAGGCCTGCGAAGGCCCACCCTGTACGCTCCTCTTCGCCGACCACACCCGGGGCCATGCGCGACGCTGGTGCAGCATGGCGATCTGCGGCAACCGTGCGAAGCAGGCGACGCATCGCAGTCGGCTCAAGGCGCATCGACTTTAGATGTTGACGCTCAATCCCCAAGCCCCAGTTGGTTCGAAGTTCAGGTATGCGGCGATGCCGACCGCGAATTGGTGCGCGATCGCTTTGGGCGGCTCCTCGAACAGACGCATTCATCCAGGTTGGAAGGACGCGATATGACCATGCTCCGCAAGCCAACCCCCGAGCGACTGAGCGCGTTCTCCGATGGCGTGTTCGCCGTCTTGATCACCGTGCTGGTTTTGGAACTGCGGCCGCCCGAGCTTCCGACCTTCAAGGCGCTCCTGCTGCTCTGGCCCACATGGCTCAGCTACGCTGTGAGCTATTTATTCATCGCCATTGTCTGGACCAATCATCACTACCTCATGCGATATGCTGCCGAGGCCACTCCTCGTCTACTATGGTTCAATTTTGCGCATTTGTTCTCGATGTCGCTCCTTCCACTCTCTACCGCCTGGATGGCCGTAAGCGAATTGGCGCCACAGCCGGTAGCCTTTTATGCGGTGGTTTTCTTTCTCGTAAATGCCACTTACACTTGCTTGATTTGGGAGCTCATCGATCGAACGACAATTGGCGAAGTTTCTCCTCGTGTACGCAGGATCATGCGCTTCCGATCGATCACGACCTTGTGTCTTTTCGCGATGGCTGCTGTTGTAGCGCTGAAATATCCGCTTGTTGGTCTCGGAATTTGTGTTTGTTGCCTCATAGTTTATTTGAGACCCGATCCGCCGGAGACCGAATAGAAATACCTGAGAAATAGATCGAACAATGCACGCCCCCTGAGTTCCATGGGCTCGTGGAATCACGTTAAATTCTAGCGGCGAGGAGCGATGGACATCCGAGGGGGCCGGGGTGCGACAGGAATTGGCGGGGAAACGGAACATCTGCTTTCGGGCGTTGGGCGCATGAGAGTTGATCACCGAGACGGGCGCGAAGCTGCCGGTCCTCTCGATCGAGGAGCTATGCCAGCTTTGTCTCCGAGACCGAACCGTGGTCGTCCGGCTCCGAGTGTCGCAGTTGGGTCGAAAGCGGTCATCGGCACGCCGCTCGTTTGACACGCGGAATCGGGGAAGTGGATGCTGCCGGTCCTCGGCCGCGGGCCGGCCGCTATAGAATCTCGCTGATCCCAGCGGAGAAAGATCATCCGAAGAAGGCCTCCCATCGGACCACACCCGAGGCGGGCCGGCGCAAGGCCCCGCGCAGACCCCTGGCCGCGGCCGGCCCGTCGCCGCTATAGACATCCCGCCCCGCAGAACCCGACCCCGGATGCCCCCCGACACACCCCCCTCCGTCGCCCGGGTCCGCGCCGCCCTCCGCGCCGCCGGCCACCCTGACACCGTCACCGAATTCCCCGCCGGCACCCGCACCGCCGCCGACGCCGCCGCTGCGGTCGGCTGCGCCATTGCCCAGATCGCCAAATCCATCGTCTTCCGCGCCGGCGGCACGCAGGGCACCCGCGCCGCCATCATCGTCACCTCCGGCGCCAACCGCGTGGACCCGGCCAGGGCCGCCGCCGCGCTCGGCGTCGCGCTCGCCCGTGCCGACGCCGATTGGGTGCGCGAGGCGACCGGCTTCGCCGTCGGCGGCGTCGCCCCGATCGTCCACACCAGCCCGCCGCTGCTGCTGCTCGATCAGGACCTGCTGGCGCTCGACCCGATCTGGGCCGCCGCCGGCTCCCCGCGCCATGTGTTTCGCACCACCGCCGCCGAGCTCCGCCGCCTCACCGGCGCCGCGGTGGCGGTGGTGCGCGCGGACTGACCCGCGCCCGGCGCCCCGCGGCAGCCGTCACGCCCCGGCGGCCAGGATTGACGGGCGCCGGCCTCCCTGCTCGGCTGGCGCGGGCCACTCGCGGGCGAAAGGAAGCGACATGATCACACCCTCCTATGTGCGCACCATGGCGGCCTACAACACCGAAATGAACCGCCGGCTGTACGCCGCCGCGGCGCGCCTTCCCGATGCGGTGCGGCGGGAGCAGCGCGGCGCGTTCTGGGGCTCGATCCACGGCACCCTCACTCATCTCGTCTGGGGCGATTCCATGTGGATGGCGCGCTTCGACGGCTGGGAGCGACCGGCGGTGGCGATCAAGGCCAGCGCCGGCATGATCGACGCATTCGAGATCCTGGCGGAAGCCCGCGCCGGCGCCGATGCGCGGATCGAGGACTGGGCAGGGCGGGTCGATCAGCCCTGGCTCGACCAGGACCTCGTCTGGTTCAGCGGCGCCGCTCAGCGCGAGATGCGCGCCCCGCGGACCTTCCTGGTCGCGCATTTCTTCAACCACCAGACCCACCACCGCGGCCAGGCGCACGCGCTGATCACCGCCGCCGGCGAGGCGACCGGCGATACCGACCTGATGCTGGTGGTGGACGGGCCGTGCTGAGCGGAGGCGCGAACGACCCGCACAAACGAACGCCGCCCGGGCGGGAGCCCGGGCGGCGGCGGCCATGACGGCGGGAGCGCGCAGCCTCCGAGCATCCAATTCCACAATGAAAACAGAACCGGACCGCAACGGCCGCGCCGCACCGCCGCGGCGCGGCCGTCAGCCGCGCAGCAGCACGATCGCTTCGATCTCGACGGCGATGTTCTGCGGCAGGCTCGCCATGCCGACGGCGGAGCGCGCCGGCCGCCCGGCCTCGCCGAAGACCGCCACGAACAGGTCGGTGCAGCCGTCGATCACCTTCGGATGCTCGCCGAATCCCGGCGCCGCGTTCACCATGCCGAACACTTTCAGCACCATATCGACCGCGTCCAGGGTGCCGGTCGCGGCGCGGATGTTGGTGAGGAGATTGAGCCCGCACTGCCGCGCCGCCTCGATCCCCCGTCCGATCGACAGCTCGCTCCCGACCTGGCCGCGCACGCTGCTCCCGTCGGCCAGCCGCGGGCCGACGCCGGAGAGGAACAGCAACCCCCCGGCCTGGCGAAACGGCACATAAGTGCCAAGCGGCGCCGGCGGCGGCGGCAAGACGAGGCCAAGCGCGTGCAGGCGGGATTCAGGCGTGGGCATCGGCGGCTCCTCGCAGCAAGCCGGACCTTGCGGACCGGCAATTCAGGGAGCGACCGGAACGGTCACTCCCACCATGTCGCCCTCGCGGACCAGGGCGGCGAGCGCGGCCTCGTTCCAGCCGTCGGTGCCGGCGGGGCGCAGCGGTAGCACCATCCAGCGGTAGTCGGCGGTGGAATCGACCACGCGGATGGCGGTGCCCGCGGGCAGCACGGTGCCCCATTCGGCGATCAGCCCGCGCGGGTCGCGCACGGCGCGGGCGCGGTAGCCGGCGGATTTGTACCAGAACGGCGGATAGCCCAGCACCGCACGCGGATAGCAACTGCACAGGGTGCAGACGACGAGGTGATGCAGCGCCGGCGTGTTCTCCAAAACGCCGAGCGGCGGCGCGCCGCGCATCGGAATGCCGAGCGCCTCCACCGTCGCGGTGCCGTTCGCCAGCAGCCGGGCGCGGAAGTCGGGATCTGTCCACGCCTTCGCCACGATCCGCGCGCCCTGGGCGGGGGAGGCGCGTTCGGTCAGCGCCAGGCGTTCGGCGACCTCGGCCGGGGTCGCGAGCCCCTTGGCCGCGAGCAGCCCGCGCAGGGCGCCGAGCAGCGCCTCGCCGTCGGTATCCAGGATCGTGCTCATGCCGGTTCCAGCCAATGCTCGAAGATTTCCACCAACAGGTCGTCGCCGGCGCGCCCGTCCGGCCACAGCACAGTCTCGTCGAACCGGACGTGGTACAGCGCGCGGATCGGTGCGGGGCGGGCGAAGGCGAGGTCTTCGGGATTCGGGAACGCGCCCAGGCGGCGCACCACCACGCCCTGCCGGCCGCGCACGTAGTGCGGCGTGCGGATGTGGCAGGGGCCGCGCGCCTCCGGCCAGTCGTCCCTCACCCGCACGCGCGTGCCGGGGGAGAGGTCCGTCACGGCGCATCGTCCAGCGCGGCGCGCAGTTCGGCCTCGGTGATGAGGCCCTTGCGCAGCAGGGTGTCGGCGATCGAGCGGATCCAGCGGCGGTAGTAGGTGAGGCGGTGGTACTCGGCTTCCGGGATGGCTTCGATGCCGCGCCGTAGTTCGTCGACCGTCATGACGCCCTTGAGGCCGAGCACCTGGCGCAGGGCGTCCACCTCCTTGTCGAAATCGGTCAAGGTATGGGGTTCGGTATCGACCGGCTCGCAGGCGTAACGCGGGATGCCGCCCATGTCGTGATGCGCGCGAGGAGGGTCCGAGGTCATGGGGGAAGCATACCCAAGCACGTGCACGGGGACCAGGGGCAAGCAGAGCGGCCCCAGGGCAATCGCATTTGGCCCGAACGCACCGGCTGCCCTGCCAACGCCCCCACTCCCGCTCGTTACACGCGCCAGTGATCAGCGCGTCTGCTGGATGCCGTGGCGCCCGTGCCCATGTGGGCCGGGTGGGACCGGGTCAGCGTGCCGGCTCCGTGGGCGGGACCGACGCCGGCCGCCCGGCCGCGTAAGGTCGGTCCTCGATCGCCGCCAGCACCTGCTGCCAGCGATCGAGCCCGGCAGCATCGCCAGCAAGCCGAAGTTCGCGCGATCTTTCAAATGCAACCGCACGCGCCTGCAACCCGTGGCGGCGCAGCATGAGGCGGGCGATACCGGTTGAACCTTGTTCGGACATCGGGGTTCCTCCATGCGATGGATGACGGGGTGATGGATGGCCGGCTCCAAATGGGACGACGCGGCGGCGAGGGCAAGCGGTCCTCTGGGCCGAGGTCGTGCGCCGGCCCGGGGCGTCCGGCGCTCCGCCCCGCCTACCCCAGCAGCGCCGCCTCGATCCGCTCCCGCGTCAGCGGCATCTCGCGCACCCGTGCACCCAGCGCGTGCGCCAGCGCGTTGCCGATCGCCGCCGCGGTCGGGCCGAGCGCGGCCTCGCCCAGCCCCAGCGACGGATCGGCCGGATCGCCGACGAAGCGCACCGTCACCTCCGGTACTTCGGGGAAGGGTAGGATGGGATAGTGCTCCCAGGTGTTGGTCAGCACGCCGGCCTCATTCACCCGCACTTCTTCCTTCACGGTCCAGCTCGCCGCCTGGAGGATCCCGCCCTCGATCTGGTTGGCCGCACCGTCGGGGTTGACGACCAGTCCGGCGTCGACCGCGCACCAGATGCGGCGCAGCGCGATCGCCTGGTCGACCGTGATCTCCGCCACCAGGCCCACGTAGGCGGCGCGGTTCTTGTAGCGGCTGAAGGCGATGCCCCAGCCGGTGCCTTCCCCGCCCGGGGGCCGTGCCGCCCAGCCGGAGAGTTCGCCCACCGCTTCCAGCACCCGGCGTGCGCGCGGATCGGACAGCAGGGACAGCCGGTAGGCCAGCGGTTCCTTACCAGCGCGGAGGGCAAGCTCGTCGATGAAGCCCTCCAACGCGAACACATTGCCGTGCGTGCCCAGCCCGCGCATCGAGGAGGTGCGCAGCCGCGGCCGTTCGATCAGGTGATGCGTGATCCGCTGCGCCGGCAGGTCATAGAGGGCCACCGCGTTGCGCAAGCCGCCGAAGCCCGCCACGTCCGGCACGTCCGGCGCCGGTGGGGTGGGCACGGCGCCCGGCAGCGCCTCGGCGGCGAGCAGGTTGGTCCGCCCGTTGTGCCCGGGCCGCTGGCCGTGCGTGCCGCTCCAGACCTCCATCGTCCAATCCACCGGCCGGCCGTGTGCATCGAGGCCGGCCGCGAGGTCGACGACCATGGCGGAGCCGAACGGCACCACCGACATCTCCTGCGCCCGCGACCACTGCACCCGCACCGGCCGCCCCGGCCGCGCGCGCGCGATCAGTGCCGCGTCCAGCGCCACGTCGTCCGCCCCGTTGTGCCCGTAGCACCCCGCGCCCGGCCGGTGGTGCACGGACACGGCGGCGGGATCGAGCCCCAGCGCCTGCGCCAGCGCGACCCGCAGCATCCCCACGCCTTGCGAATGGGTCTGCACGTCGAGCCGCTTGCCATCCCAATGTGCCAGCGCCACCGAAGGCCCGATCGACGCATGCGCCAGGAACGGCCGCAGATAGCGCGCTTCGAGCCGATCCACCGCCGGCGCGGCATCGCTGCGTTTGGCCGGGATTTCCAGCAGCCGATCAGTGGCAGGGGCGCCGACCAGGGCCAGCGGCTCGGAGGCCACGACCGGCCGCGGCGTCCCGCCGCTCCACCGCGCCCGCGCCTCGGCGGCGGCCAGCGCCCGCTCCGCCAGCGCCTCGGTCGGCGCGATCACGGCGGCGAAATCGCCGATCCTCAGCACCTCCACCGCCCCGCCCGCGGCGCGCGCGATCGCCGCTTCGTCCAGCGGGCCGAGGACGGCGCCCGGCCAGGGCCGGTGCAGGCTGCGCCCGTGCAGCAGGCCCTCGGGCGCGATGTCGTGGATGAACCCGCCGCCGAACAGCTTGCCGGGCAGATCGACCCGCGGCAGTGCCCGGCCGACATAGCGGAACGAAGCCGGCGCGCGCAGCACCGCGGTGCCCGTCACCGGCCGCGCCAGGTCGACCAGCGGCGCCAGCGACCAGTAGTCGAGTGCCGTGGCCAAGCCGTCCTGCAGGATCGCCCCGTCCTCGATCCGCAGCGCCTCGGGCGCGCAGTTCAGCCGCAACGCCGCGGCTTCCAGGAACCGCATCCGTACCTCGGCCGCCACCAGCCGGATGGCGCCGCCCGAGGCCTCGATCGACTGGCTGCCGGCGGTGAAGCCTTCCTCAGGCGCCGCGTCGGTGTCGCCCGAGACCACGCGGAATCGTCCCGGTGCGACATCCAGTTCTTCCGCCGCAATCTGCGTCAGCGCGGTCAGGATACCCTGGCCCAGCTCCACCTTGCCTGTGGCGAGGCGCACCCGCCGGTCCGGTTCGAAGCCGATCCATTGCTCGGGGCGCGGGTTGTCGCGCAGGCTTGTGGGCAGCACGCGCTCGCTCATGATGTCTCTCCGCGCAGGCTGCGGGCCGCGCGCTGCACCGCGGCGATCATGCGGTTCTGCGCGCCGCAGCGGCAGAGGTTGCCGGCGAGCGCGGCGGCGATCTCCGCCCGCGACGGGTCCGGGGTGCGCGCGAGCAGCGCCGCGGCGGCGATCTGGATGCCCGATAGGCAATAGCCGCACTGACCGGCCTGTTCATCGAGCAACGCCGCCTGCAGCGGATGCGGCGCTTCGGCCGTCCCCAGCCCCTCCACCGTGACCACCGACCGTCCCGCCACACGATCGAGGCGCAAGGTGCAGCTTTGCACCGGCGTGCCGTCCAGCAGCACCATGCAGGCCCCGCACGCCTCCGCGCCGCAGCCGAAACGGGTCGCATTCAGGCCGAGGTCCCCGCGCAACGCATGCACCAGCACGTCATCGCCACGGCCGGCAACGTGTGCCGGCCGGCCGTTCAAGGTGAAAGCGAAGGTCTCGCTCATGCTCCGGCTTCCTCGTGCCGCGCGGCCTGGCGCAGCAGCAACGCCGCCGCCTCGGTCGCGCGCATGCCCGCCACTACGCCGGCGGCGGTGGCCTGCCGGTTCGCCTTGGTGATAAGCCCGTCGCGGTAGATGCTCGCCCCGTCGCCGAGATCGGCCGACAGATGCGACACGGCCGCGCAGGCGATGCTCATCCGCTCCAGGATGCCGAGCCCGGCGATCGCCATCTGCGCCCGCCCGAACCCGCCGTCCGAGCCGATCACGCCGGCCGGCCGCACCCCGTGGCGATACATGTAGACCGTCATGGTGGTATCGACCGGCGTGCCGACGCAGAACACGTCGCGCCGATGCGGCTCGCGGATCAGGCTCATGCTCCAGCAGCCCCAAATCTCCCCGCCGTCGCCGCTCCCCAGGCGCTGCGGCGCTTCCGGCAGGCGGGAGGCGACCTCGCGGACCTGGCCCGAAGGCGCGGCGAGCATCCGTTCCGCCGCCGCCGGTACGCCCTGGCCCGGCTCGGCGCCGAGCGCCGCCGCGGCGGCATTCACCCGGCTGATCACGCCCTGGGTCCAGACCGAGCGCCCGTCGCACATCTCGCAACTGTAGACGCTGACCGCCGCGGCCGGCACGCCCAGCGCGTCCGCCACCGCGAGCCCGGCGACGCCGGCGTCGTTGCGCCCGATCCCGGCATCGACGCCGATGATCCCGCGCAGGCCCCGGCGCAGCAGGCTGACGGCCACCGCCTCGGCCATGTAGGCGCCGTGCACCAGCACGTCGTGCGCCGGGTCGATCGGCACCAGGGAGGCGTCGAACTCGCGCGGCGAATCGATCACGATCGCCCGGCCGGCGGCGTTGGCCCCGCCTTGGATCGCGAGCCCGACGAAGGCACGATTGCCGAATTCGAGCGGCGGGGTCGCGCCGGCGGGCGCGGTGGGATCGGCGGGAGTGCGGGTCATGCTGCGCCTCGGGATGCTCGGGGCTTCGGGCATGCGCGGCCGGTCGGCAGGCGGTCCAACGGCGACGCTCCTCCCCCCACGGGTTCGTTGCGTCCATCTTGCCCCTACGGCTGGCCGCACGGCAAGCCGCGTCCCGCCGCCGTGCCGCTGCCGTGCGGCTGCCCCCGGGGTGCGTTCCGTGCGTGCGTTCCCGCCGGCTGCTCGTTCAGTACCGTCGCGTGTTCCGTACTGACTCGGATGGCGCTATGCTTCCCGCATGATCGATACGACAAGGTTCCGTGTGGTCGGCCTGGCCGCCGTGCTGGCGCTGGCTGCGATGCCCGTGGCGCGCGGCGCCGATCCCGCCGCATCGGCGCCCGCCTCCCCGTCGTCCGGCCCGGGCACCGCGTCCCACGACCCGGCCGCGCAGGCCGCCGGACTGTTCATGCAAAGCTGTGTCCGCTTCGCCGCGCAACCGGCCGCGCTACGGAGCTGGGTCACGAGCAAGCATCTGGCGCGCCTCCCGGCTCCCTACGCCAACGACTTCCTGTACGGGCTGCCGGGCAGGGTCTACGACGCGACCACCCCCGCGGGGAAGCTCGTGCTGGTGTCGCAGGACGGCGGTTCCTGCTCGGTGGTGGCAGAGAACGCACAAGGGAAGGCGCTGCTCGACCGGCTCGACGCCGACCTGAAATCCGCCGGCATCGCCTACAAGATCACCGCGGACGGCCCCGACCCGCTGGAAAAGGATCTGCGCAACCGGGCCTACGATGCCGCGGCCGGCGACCGCAAATGGCTCATGCTGGTCAGCACCGTGAACGACCCCGCCGGCGGCGAGGCAATGATGACGACGAACCCGTAAGCGGAAACGTCCTGGCGCAGGCCCGGCCCGGAAACGCCGCTCAGAGCGTGAAAAGCAATCGAACTTGTGAAAGAACGCCCGTTGTCATTGCTCGGGTTTTCAGGCGGTTCTGGCGGCTGACGGGCATTCTTTCACAAACTCTCAGCCCGCCCACGGCTGCCCCGGCCGCACGGCAAACCCGATCAGCCCCGCGGTCACGGCAACCAGCCCGAGCCATCCCGCGACGTCCGGCAGCGCCGCCCCCAGCAGCGCCACCTCGCCCAGCAGGGCAAACCCCACCTCGCCGGCCTGCGTCGCGTCCACCGCGGCGATCCGGTAGGGATCGGCGGTGCTGTTGCGGGCATGCAGGAACAAGGTGGTCGCGCCGCAGCCGGCAACCAGCGCCACCACCGCCGTGCTCACCCATTGCCCGGCCGTGGGCGGCGGCGGTGCCGCCAGCAGCACCGCGCCGAGAAAGACCGGCAGCGACCCGAACGTCATGAGCAGCACGCACGCCGCCGGATCGGCCAGCACACGCTCGGGGTCGTGCCCGTGATGCCGCGCACGATTGAGAAGCTGGTTGCCGAACGGATAGGCGAACGCCGCAACCAGCACCGGAAGGCCGCTCATCAGCGTCCGTGCGACGCCGGCCGCGCCGGCGAGCGCGTGCAGGTTCACGAGGACGATGCCCAGCAGGATCACGACCGCGAACAGCACGCCATGCCGCGGCACCCGGCTGCCGAAACCGCGCAGCACCAGCGGCGTCGCCAGGATCGTGACCTGCCAGGTGGCCGCAACCACCCATCCGGGCGCATGGCCCGCCGCGTAGCAGATGCCGAGATAGAACACGCCGAATCCAACCCCGCCCGCCGTCAGCCACAGCCCCGCCCGCCGCAGGAAAAGCCGCCCGATCGCCGCCAGCGCGCCAGGCCCCCGCCGCAGCAGGATCCAGCCCGACAGGATTACGGCCGTATCGACGTAGCGCAGCGCCGCCGTCCAGACCCACGGCCCGCCCGCCAGGCTCATGGCGCGGTTCAGCACGAACGTGACGCTGAACAGGGCCGCGGCCACCAGCCCAAGGCCGAGCAGACCGGGCAGTCCCGGTTCGTCCCGCCGCGCGGCCACAGGCGCGCCGGGCGCCGACACTGCCAGGGTCATCGCCGCCGTGCGCATCCCGCCGCCTACGCCCCACGCCCCAACTGATCGCGCAGCACCCGCGCCGGAACCTCCTCCACCGCTCCGCGCGGCAGGTTGCCGAGCTGGAATGGCCCGTAGGCGACCCGGATCAGCCGGCTCACCGGCAGATGCAGCGCCGCCATCACCCGGCGCACCTCCCGATTGCGCCCCTCGCTCAGGCTGATCGTCAGCCAGGCATTCTCCCCCTTCACCGCATCGAGCCCGGCCTCGATCGGTCCATAGCGCACACCCTCGACCGTGATCCCCCGCGCCAACGCCGCCAGCGCCTGCGGCTCCGGCCGCCCATGCACCCGCACCCGATAGCGGCGCAGCCAGCCGTTGGACGGCAATTCCAGCCGCCGCGCCAACCCGCCATCGTTGGTCAGCAGCAATAACCCCTCGCTGTTGAGATCAAGCCGGCCGATGCTGATCACCCGCCCCAATTGCGGCGGCAGCTTCTGGAACACGGTGGGGCGCCCCTCCGGATCGCGGTGGGTCGTCACCAGCCCCTCCGGCTTGTGGTAGCGCCACAGCCGCGTGCGCGCCGGGGGCTCCACCAGAACCCCGTTCACGACCACCAGATCGTCCGGACCGACAAACGTCGCCGGATGGGTCACCACCACATTGTTGCAGCGAACCCGACCCTCCCCGATCAACCGCTCCGCATCCCGCCGGCTCGCCACCCCCGCCCGCGCCAGGAACTTGGCAATCCGCTCCCCCCGCGCCGCCTCGTCCGCCGCCGTCACGCGAACCACCGATCTCTGTGCGGATACGCAAGGAAGGCCAGGGGCTCTGCCCCTGGACCCCGCCAGGGGACGCGTCCCCTGGACCCCATCACTTTGGTTCGGAGCAGGTGGGGGGTATCGCGGGTTTGGGCAGGGGGGTGCGTGGAGGCGGGGCCTGCGCGCCGAAGGGCGCAGGCCCCGCCTCCACGCACCCCCCTGCCCAAACCCGCGATACCCCCCACCTGCTCCGAACCAGAACGGAAGGGTTCCAAGGGCGAGCCCTTGGCGGGGGCCCAGGGGGCAGAGCCCCCTGGCCTTCCTTGCGGACCCACACAGGCATCGTTGGTTCGCATCATGGCGCGCAGGCCGCGATCAGGGCGTCGAAGAGGCGGCGGTCGCCGGGGTCGATCAGGAATTCGGGGTGCCATTGTACGCCGAGGCAGAACCGTGCGGTGGGGTTTTCCAGTCCTTCGATGACGCCGTCGGGGGCGGTGGCGTTGGTGATGGCATTCGGGCCTGGGGTGGCGACGGCCTGGTGGTGGGCGGAGTTCACGTTCATCGTCGGGGTGCCGACGATGGCGGCGAGTTTTGTGCCGGGGACGATGGTGACCTTGTGGCCGGGTTCGTGGCGTGGGTTGGGTTGTTCGTGTTCCAGCGCGTTCGGGATCGTATCAGGGATGTGTTGGACCAGGGTTCCGCCGAGGGCGACGGCCAGCAGTTGTTCGCCGCCGCAGATGCCGAGCACGGGCAGGTTGCGGTCGATGGCGCCGCGCGTGAGGGCGAGTTCGGCGGCGGTGCGGTCTTGTTTCAGGCTGACGGTGGCGTGCCGTGTGCCGGCGCCGTACAGGGCCGGATCGACGTCGAAGGCGCCGCCGGTGACCACCAGGGCGTCGAGGCGGTCGAGGAATGCGGCGGCCAGGGCGGGATCATGCGGCAGGGCGACGGGCAGGCCGCCGGCGGCGCCGATCGCCTCGGCGTAGTTGCGGCGCAGGGCGTACCAGGGGTAGGCCGAGTAGCCGCCGGGTGGCTCGGCATCGAGGGTGACGCCGATGAGCGGGCGTCGCGCGGGTGCGTTCATGCGATCGTGCTAGACCCCGCACCGGCCAGCGGGCAAGAAGCGGTTGGCATGACGACGCTCCCGGCAGACCTGACGGCGCCCGCTCCGGCCGCTCCGCGCGCGATGGGGGACGAGCCGATGGCGCTGGCGCTGGCCGAGGCGGCGGCGGCCGGCGCGCGCGGGGAGGTGCCGGTGGGCGCCGTGGTGCTCGGCCCGGACGGGGCGGTATTGGCGCGGGCCGGCAACGAGACGGAGGCCCGGGCAGACGCCTCCGCCCACGCCGAGCTGCTGGCGTTGCGGGCGGCGGCGGCGGCGCTTGGCGGGCCGCGCCTGCCCGAGTGCGATCTGGTCGTGACCCTGGAGCCCTGCCCGATGTGCGCCCAGGCGATCAGCCTGTTCCGCATCCGCCGCCTGATCTTCGGCGCCTATGACCCCAAGGGCGGCGGGGTGGAGCATGGCGCGCGCGTGTTCGATGCCGCATCCTGCCATCATCGCCCGGAGGTGGTGGGCGGGGTGCGCGAGCGCGACGCCCAGGCGCTGCTGCGCCGCTTCTTCGCCGCCCGCCGACCCGGTACGCCCGCCGCCTCACCGGATCCGGAATGAAAATGGATCGCTATCGCATCTGGGCCGTCGTGAAAGTGCGTCGGCGATGAGCGAGGCCGCGCCGGCCGCGCCGCCGGCCCCGATCGTGCATATCGAGCCGCTGGGCCGGCTCGGCAACCGCATGCTGCAATTCCTGGCCGCTTGGCGGCTGGCCTCGCTCGTGCCCGGCGCGCGCCTGTCGGGCGTGGCGCTGCCGGAATGGGGCCTGATCCATCCGGCCCTGCCGCGCGGGCCGGGCGCCTCGGTGCGGGTGGACCACCGTGACCCGGCGACCGGTTTCGCGATCGATTTGGCGCTGCTGGCCGAAGCCCTGAACGCGGGCGTGCTGGCGCGGGTCGATCTCGCGCACTACGCCCAGCACATGAACAATTTCCCGCCGCGGGAGGTGGCCGCGGCGCTGTTTCCCGACACTGCCGTCCCGCGCGAGCGCTGCGGCCGAGATACGCTGCTCATCAGCATCCGCGGCGACGAGATTTTCGCGGCTCCGCACGCGGATTACACCTTGGTCCCGATCGGCTTCTACCGGGAGCTCGTGGCGCAGACGGGGCTCGCGCCGGTTTTCCTCGGCCAGCTCGATCCCAATCCCTATACCGAGCGGCTGCGGCGCGCCTTCCCGCACGCGCGCTTCATCGCCAGCCGCGACCCGATGGCCGATTTCGCCATCCTGCGCCATGCAACGAATATCGTTCCGAGCGTCAGCACCTTCGCCTGGATCGCCGCCTGGATCGGTCGGGCGGAGCGGGTGTTCCTGCCGCTGACGGGCTTTCTCAACCCCGCGCAGTGCCCGGAGGTCGATCTGCTCCCGCTCACCGACCCGCGCTACCGGTTCTACCTGTTCCCGATCAACTACGCCGTGCCGGTCGAACATGTGCTGCCGACGCATCGCGCGATGGCCGGCACCTGGCGTCTGCTGCGCCCGGAGATGCTGGCCGCGCTGCGCCTGGGCCGTCCGCGCTTCCGCCCTGATCCCTACGCGCTGCGCGCCGCGTTCGACGAGGCATTCTATCTCGACCACTATCCGGACGTCGCCGCCGCGGTGGCCGGCGGCAGTTACGCGAGCGGGCGCGATCATTACTTGCAAGAGGGTCTGGCCGAGCAGCGTGCGCCGTTCCGGCTCGACCGCATCTGGTACGCGCGTGCCTATCCGCTGGCGGCGGTGGAGGTGGGGCAGGGCGATTTCCTCGATTTCCACCACCATTACCTGGCGGTGGGCGCGGCGCGCGGCTACCGGCCGCTGCCGCCCGACACGAGCTCCCCGTAAACTTTCACCTGGTCGAGCAGCAGCGCCCCGGGCTCGGTGCGGCGCAGGCGGACGAAGCGCGCCGGCACCGGTGCGGCGGGGACGCAGCGGAACGCGCCGCCGTCGATGCCGCCCACCGGGGCATCGTCGGATTTGCGGCAGACGCGCATCCAGTGCCGCCCGTCCGAGGATGTATCGAGATCGAAGCGGCGCAGCGGCTCCGCGTGCGCGACCTCATCCAGCCCGGCGAAGATGTGGATCTCGCGCACGCGGGCCGGCGCGCCGAGATCGACCTGCCAGAACGGCGCGGCCTCGCGGTCGGTATGGCACTGGAACGCGCCGGTGAGGCGCCCGCTGACGGCGCCGGCGGCGTCCTGCTCCACGCTCGCGCCCTGCGCCGGCGCGCCCAGCGAGCTTTGCGTCGCCGGCCGGCCGAGAGCGAGGTTGGGCCAGGCGGGGTGCGGCAGCAGCAGGCCCGGCGCCATCCGGCGGGCGCGCCAGCCGGCCCAGAATTCGGCCAGGAAACGATCCTCGACCGCATTCAGGTCGGCCATCAGCACCGGTACGTTGCCGTCCTCGATCGCCCGCTGCCACATCACCTGGCCGGCGAAATCTCCGCCCAGGCCGCGCGCCACCCGCTTGGCCAGCGCGGCTTCCGAACGGAAGACGTAATGGTGCACGGCGGCGCGGCTCAGGATGGCGTCCGTCATCGCGGGGTCGCTCAGATAGGCGCCGTCGGACGGCATCGCCTCCGGCGGCAGGCCGAGCACGCTGCGGCTGGCTGCCCCCGGGATCAGCCGCCCGTCCCAGCCGTGCCACATGTAGATGCGGTGGTCGATCAGATCGAGATCGATACAGGCGCTGCGGGTGATGGTCTTGGTGGTGGTCTGGATGCGGGCCGCGCGCCGCGTGTAGTTCGCCGGCACGCTGCCTGGCGGCGGGAGGGTGTGGCCGTTGGGGCCGAACATCGCCCAGTGCACCAGCAGGCAGCCCTGGTTGGGCGGCACCTCGTCCAGCAGGTCGTCGAGCGTACCGCCGGCGCGCAGGGCCATGAACTCGTCGATGTCCAGGAACGCGATCCATTCCGCCGCCGTGCGGTAGCGGGCGAGCGCGTGCATGTACATGCGGAACTGCTCGCCCTGCACCGGATAGTGGTGGAAGGTGACGAACGGATCCGGAGCTTGCAGGAACGGCAGCACCGCGGCGAACAGCGGGCCCGGGTCGTCGTCGTTGCAATAGAGGTACACGTGCCCGAAGCCGATGGCGCGGTGGTAGGTGAGCCATTCGGCGATATACGCCGTTTCGTCGCGGGCGCAGGCGAAGATGACCGCGCGGTGGGTCATGCGGCGGCCGTGCGGGCGCCGATGTCCTGGCGGCAGAACCCTTCCGGCCAGTCGATGGCGGCGATCGCGGCGTAGGCGCGCGCCCGCGCGGTCGGCAGGTCGGGGCCGGTGGCGCAGACGTTCAACACCCTTCCCCCGGCGGCGACCAGCCGGCCGTCGGCGTCGCGCGCGGTGCCGGCGTGGAAAATCTGCACCCCCGGCAGCGCGGCGGCGGCATCGAGGCCGCGGATTGCGCTGCCGCGTTCCGGCGCCGCCGGATAGCCGCGCGCGGCCAGCACCACGGCGATGGCGGCGTGGTCGTGCCAGCGCAGGTCGAACTGGGCAAGCTCGCCCTCGCAGGCGGCGAGCAGCGCGGGCAGCAGGTCGGATTTCAGCCGCAGCAGCAGCACCTGGCATTCCGGATCGCCGAAGCGGACGTTGAACTCGATCAGCTTCGCCCCGTCCGCGGTCAGCATGAGGCCGGCGAACAGGATGCCGCGGAAGGGCGTGCCGCGCGCGGCCATGGCGGCCAGCGCGGGGCGGATGATCCGGTCCATGATCGCGGATTCCGCCCCGGGCGGGAAGGCGGCGACCGGGCCGTAGGCGCCCATGCCGCCGGTGTTGGGTCCGGTGTCGGCCTCGCCCACCCGCTTGTGGTCCTGCGCGGCGCCGAGCGGGATCGCGTTTGTGCCGTCGCACAGCGCGAAGAAGGAGACTTCTTCCCCGGTCAGGCATTCCTCGATCACGACCGACGCGCCGGCCTCGCCCAGGCTGCGATCGGTCATGATCGCGTCGATGGCGGCGAGCGCCTCGGCTTCCGTCGCGGCGACGACCACACCCTTGCCGGCGGCGAGGCCGTCGGCCTTCACGACGATCGGCGCGCCGCGGCGGCGGACGAAGTCGCGCGCGGCGTCCGCAGTATCGAAACGTTCCCAGGCGGCGGTGGGGATGCCGGCCTCGTCGCAGATCGTCTTGGTGAAGGCCTTGCTGCTTTCCAGTCGGGCGGCAGCCGCGGTGGGGCCGCAGCAGGGTATGCCGGCGGCGTCCATGGCGTCCGTCAGCCCGGCGGCGAGCGGGGCTTCCGGGCCGGGGAACACGAGGTCGATCGCGTTGGCGCGGGCGAATGCGACCAGGGCGTCGATGTCGGTGGCGGCGATCGGGGCGCAGGTGGCGAGCTCGGCGATGCCGGGGTTGCCGGGGGCGCAGAAAAGTTCGGTGAGCAGCGGGCTGGCGGCGAGCGCCCAGCAGAGCGCGTGCTCGCGTCCGCCCGATCCGACCACCAGTACCCGCATGCGTTGTCTCCTCGGCGGAAGTTTCCGGACGCGGGCGCCACTCCGGGCCCAATCCTGTGCCGGCCGAGCCCCGCGCCGACCGAGCCCGGCGGCATCGACCGCGCCGCGTCGCGGGAAGCCGAGGGTCCTTCCCGCAGCCCTGTTCACCCGCGATGAAGCCTTCCCGGCCGTCGTTGTCAACGCCGGCGCGTGCGGCCGGCCGAATGCCTGGGACGCCGTCATCCCGGCGTTTCGGGGCCGTCCGCACGCCGTCGAACGGAACGCACTGAGATCGGACGCACGCGATATTTGCGGACCGTCAGCGGATTGCAACTCGTTTCGGCTCAGCGTGCCTCCCTTCAAGACCGGAGACCATGATGACCGGAAGCCTTCCCATTGCGTGCCTGCATCGTAATTCCCCCGGCACAGGCAAAGTGCGCATGCCAACCGGCGTGATCGCCGGTGTTGCCCTGCTGATCCTGGGCGGCTGCGCCGGCCCTGGGGTCGGGTCCGCGGTCCGCGCGTCCAGCGCGTCCGGCCCGATGGCGGCGGCGCCGGCCTATGCACCGGCCCAGGAAGTTGACGTCGTCTCCCACGCGCTGGGCGGCAAGCTCGACCACATGCTCGCCGCGCTGCCGGTGCGCAGCGAACCCTGAGCGGGGCCATGCCCGCCGACCCCGGGCGGGTATGTGCGCTCGGGCCGCGTACTAAGGCGCCTCCCGATCGGGGTCGATGGGCACCCCCGCTCAGACCTGGCGGATCGGGCCTGGATAGCGCGCGAGCAGGGGATCGGCGGTGAGCAGGGTGATCCCCTCCACCAATGCCTGGGCGATCAGGATACGGTCGAACGGGTCTTTGTGCAGCGGCGGCAGGAGGTCAAGGGCAACCGCGTGGGCACTCGCGATCGGCACTTCGGCGTAGCCGTTGTCGAGCAGACCGCGGCGGAGCAGCCTGGGGTCGGCGTGGAAGTCGGGCCGGCCAAGTTGGTTCTTGATCGCGACCTCCCACAGGCTGGCAGCGCTGAAGAGCAGATCGTTGGCGGGGTCTTCGAGCAAGGTGCGCGCGTCGGGCGGCAGACGGTCGGGCGCTCCGGCGGCCCAGAGCAGCAGGTGGGTGTCGAGCAGCAGCTTCATGGTGCGTCGGCGCCGAACAGGCGGGCGATGGCGTCCTCGCCCATGCGGTCGAAATCATCCGGCACTGCGATCTGGCCGTCGAGGAAGCCGAGGCGGCGGGGCGCCGCCGGGGCGTCGAGCGCGGTGAGCTTCACGAGCGGCTTGCCGGATTTGGCGATGATGACGGGCTCGCCCTGGGCAGCCTGATCGATGAGGCGGGAGAGGTGGGTCTTGGCGTCGTGGATGTTGACGATGGGCATGAGGGGGCCAAATGGACTAAGTCTAGTCAACTTAGTCCTTTCGTGCCGCGGTGGCAAACTGCGAGTATTGGGAAACGCGCCCCAGGTTGCCGCGGCGCTGGGCGGAGGCCGAGCGGACGCCCGGCTTGCCGCAGCACGTTGCGTGCTGCACACCGCGCATGACCCGCACCATCACCTTGCGCGACGCCAACCAGAGCTTCGCCCGCTGCGTGTGCGCGGTGGAGGAGGGTGAGGAATTCGTGATCACCCGCAATGGCCGCCCGGTTGCGCGTCTGGTTCCGATGGCGGTCGAGGCGGCGCTGTCGCCGCGCCGGGCCGCGGCGCTGGAGCGCCTCCGTGCCCGCATGGCCGAGGGGTGGAGGCTCGGCGCCGGCCCGCTCGATCGGGCGTCGTTGCATGAGCGGTAGGCGGTTCACGCTCGATACCAACATCCTGGTCTACGCCGTCGATCGAAGTGCCGGCCAGCGCCACTTGGTGGCGGAGGCGCTGATCGTGCGCGCCGCGGAGCGCGACTGTCGGCTGACCTTGCAGGCGGTGTCGGAATTCTACGCCGCGGTGACGCGCAAGGGGATCGTGCCGGCGTGGGACGCGGCCATGATCGCGGCGGACTGGATGGAGCTGTTTCCTTGTGCGGCGGCCTCGGCCGAGACGGTGCGGCTGGCGCTGGACGCGGCGGCGGCGGGGTGCGCAGCCATGCTGACCGAGGATCTGGCGGACGGGGGGACGTTGTTCGGGATGCGGATCGTCAACCCGTTTGGGGCGGATTGGGTGGCGGCGGCGGAGGTGCCGAGAGGCGGAAGGCTTTCTGCTCCCCGCATCCCCTTAATGGCCCTTCTCCCCCTGAAGTTAGAGAGCTCGGTCAGCAGCCATGTGGCCCTTTGGGTGAACTGGCGCTCCAGCGTCATCCAACCACCATAGAGGCGACGCAGTAGCTCTTGGGAATCGGGTATCAAACCGCCCAACATACTCGATATTTCAGCAGTCAATACGGAAAGATTTACACTCACATCAGACGCAGTCTTCTCGGGGCGAGAAGTGGCGTTATCGTAATCAACAAGAGTGTGAACCAACTTCACCGTTGAACTCCAAACAACGTCGCTTCGTGACTAATCGACTACAGGTGATGCCACGTCAACCATCCGCTCTGGTGACATCTGTGAACTAGAGTGGGCCGGCAAGTTCCCACTGTCGCCTTATTGCCGCCCAAGAAGACAGAACCACTATACACGACACGCCCCTTAACGACGACCAACATAATTCGCCCGCCTCGCATCCTTCATCGGAGTCTGCCCCGTTACGAACCCAGACCCCGCCCCGCCAGAAACCTCACCGCGTTTGCAATATCCTCCACCGCCTCACCCCCCCCCGACCATAGTCAATGTTCCCGGCGCCGTAACCCCGGCATTGCTTACCGGCGCCACCAACCGCGCCTCCTCCAGCCGCCCGGCGATCGCCTCGCCCTCCGCCTCGCCGAACACCACCAGCGCGAGCGCAGAGGAATTCATCATCCGAATCCCGGTCACGATCGGCCCTGACGATCGCAGCGGAATCCGCGGGAGTGTGCACGCCCAGCCGGCGCACCTCCGCCAGCACCTCCGACGGGCTCAGCGCCGCCTCCGGCCGCACCGCTTCCTCGATGATGGCAAGAGCTCACCCTGCAACGACAGATGATGCCCCGCAGCCCATTGCCGCAGCCGCTGCACGACCTCGTCCGGAGCGTTCTTGAACGAGAGATGAACGAGCATCGGTTCCGAACCGGCTCCAATTCAGAACCCACTCGTACCGGAACCGTCGCCCCCGGCACCAGCGCTCCCCGGGTCTGCAGCGAGCCTCTCGGCACCCGCCTCCGCAAGCCAGGCCGTCCCACCGAGCGGCACAGCGCCGCCCCAAACACCCCACCCGACGTACATGACGGCCAGCCCCGGGCCGAAAACGGCCGTGCGCCCGCAAACCAGCCGCTCTCCCTACTGTCAGGCCGTTTTTACCGCCCGACAACGCCCCAAATGCCCCACCAAACGTACACGCGCGCCAGGGCACACCCAGACCATGGCCGTGCCCCCCCACCGGCCACCCGCTCCCCCCGCCGCCAGGCCGCATTTCGGCGAACAGACGCCCCAAACGCCCCAACGGCTGTACAGTGCTCCGCCGCGCGCGCCCCGCGCCCCAACCCCGGGCAACCCTCCACCGCGCCTCCCCGCTTCACCCCCACCCCCTCCCCATCCTACCCTCCGCCCCATGGACGCCCCCGCCCCCCTCTCCAACCTCCCCGAATTCACCGTCTCCGACCTCTCAGGCGCCATCAAACGCGCCCTCGAAGGCACCTTCGGCCGCGTCCGCGTGCGCGGCGAGATCACCGAGCTCAAGCGCTACCCCTCCGGCCACATCTACTTCTCCCTCAAGGACGAGACCGCCAAGCTCGCCGGCGTGGTGTGGAAGAACGCCGTCCCCCGCCTCGGCATGGCCCCGGAAAACGGTATCGAGGTCATCGCCACCGGCCGCATCACCACCTACGCCGACCGCTCCTCCTACCAGCTCATCGTCGAACGCCTGGAATATGCCGGCGCCGGTGCGTTGCTTGCCCGCATTGAGGCCTTGAAGCAGCGCCTGGCCGCCGAGGGCCTGTTCGACCCCGCCAGAAAGCGCCCGATCCCCCTCCTCCCGACCACCATCGGCGTCATCACCTCCGAACGCGGCGCGGTGATCCAGGACATCCGCACCACCATCGCCCGCCGCTTCCCCCGCCCGATCCTGCTCTGGCCCGTCCCGGTGCAGGGCGACGGCGCGGCGGAGCGCATCGCCGCCGCCATCGCCGGCTTCGACGCGCTCCCCGTCGGCGGCCCGATCGCGCGCCCCGATGTCCTGATCGTCGCCCGCGGCGGCGGCAGCCTGGAAGACCTCATGGCCTTCAACGACGAGGCCGTGGTCCGCGCCGTCGCTGCCTGCGCGATCCCGGTCATCTCCGCCGTCGGCCACGAGACCGATACCACCCTGATCGATTTCGCCTCCGACCGCCGCGCTCCCACCCCCACCGCCGCGGCCGAGCTCGCCGTGCCCTCCCGCGCCGAGCTGGCCGCCGCCCTGGCGCAGACCGGCGCGCGGCTGGCCGGCGCGCTGAACCGGCACGCGCAGGAACGCCGCCTGCGCCTCGGCCGCGCCGAGCGCGGGCTTCCCGACCTCCCCGCCCTGCTCGGCACCGCGCGCCAGCGGCTGGACGACCGCGGCGAACGGCTGGCTCTGGCGCTACCGAATCTACTGGCGGCGCGCCGGGCCGGGCTCGATCGGGCGCTGGCGCGGCTGCCCGACCTGCCGCGGCTGATCGTGCAGGCGCGGCGCGGGGCGGCGGAGGTCGAGGCGCGGCTGGCCCGCGCCCTCCCGGCCCTGCTCGAACGCAGGCGGAGCGGACTCGCGCTCGGCGGTCAGCGGCTCGGCTTTGCCTTGCGCCAGGCGGTGGCGCGGGTGCACCGCAGGGCCGGCACCACCCTGGCCCGGCTGACCCCGGCCCCGCTCGGCGCACTTCTGCGTGAGGCGCGGGTGCGCACCGAGGGTGCGGGCGCGCGGCTGGAGGCGGTCTCCCCGCTCGCGGTGCTGGCCCGCGGCTATGCGCTGGTCACGGATCCGGCCGGGCACGCGCTGACTGCGGCAGCTTCGGTGGCGCCAGGTGCGCGTCTGCGGCTGCGGTTTGCCGATGGTACCATAGGAGCAACGGCCGATCCGGCCGGTCCGGCACAGGTCGATCCGGGGCCGCAGCGGCGCGCCACCGGGCCGTCAGCGGCAGCAGCGCAGGGGCGACTCGGGCTGTGACATTCCGGCCGCAGTTGTTGCGTGCATGCAAGCCATGAGGCGATGAGTGGTCTCTGCAAACTTGACGCCGCGGGCGCTGCCGACTAATCCGGGTCTCGGTCGCAACGGTCCCGCCGTTGCGCCGCTTTGTCCGTGACCTGACGCTGCACCCTTCATCCAGGGACCACTCCCAATGAACATCAAGATACTCGGCGCCTTCGCCGCCGTTGCCCTGTTGGCGGCGTGCGCGAACAAGCCGGCCACTACCGGCATGGCAAGTGGCGCCGGCGCCGCCGCCGCCACCTCGGGCCCCGCCCCGGGCAGCGAGCAAGACCTGGTCGCCAATGTCGGCGATCGCGTCTTCTATGCGTTCGATCGGTCGGTCCTGACCTCCTCCGATCAGGCGACCCTGGACCGTCAGGCCGGATGGCTCGCGAAATATCCGCAGGTCCAGGTGCTGGTTGCCGGCAATTGCGACGATCGCGGCACCGAGGAATACAACCTCGCGCTCGGCCATCGCCGCGCCAACGCCGCCCGCGAATACCTGGCGGCCAAGGGCGTGAGCCCGTCGCGCATCAAGACGATCAGCTACGGCAAGGACCGTCCGGTCGCACTGGGTGACAACGAGCAGGCGTGGGCACAGAACCGCAACGCGATCACCTCCGTGCAGGGCGACAACCCGCAGGGGAACTAATTAACGGAACCGATCCTCGCCGCTCATCGTCATCGCCGCATGTCTGCCGTGACATGTCGGCCGAATGACCGATGGTCCTGACCGGGACCAGGCAAGCGGCAGGGTTCGACCCGACCGACGACACGATCGCGAGGCGCCGCCGGTTGATCCGTCGGCGCCTCGTTGCGTTTCCGCCGGTCGGGACTCGCCCTCGTGCCCCGTTGGCGTGCCCGGCGGTTCCGCTGCGGCCGCCGAGCGGATAGACTGGCTACAGCGGTCCATCCCGCCCGCATCCGGCGTCTGGCGGGATGCCGGGTCGGGCGATGGGCCGCTGTGGCGATCGCCCGTCCCCGGAACGGACGTCCCGCCGCGCGTCCCCCCATCCGGTTCACCCCAGGTCCACGCAAGGATGCCGCGCATGCGTCTGCCGCCCGTGAAAGCGCTCGTGATCGCCGTGCTGCCGCTGTTGCCGGCGGCGTTCCTGCTCGCGCAGGCGCGCCCCGCGGCGGCGCAGATCGAAAGCCGGGAAGGGATCGCGCTGCGCGACCAGATCCTGGAACTGCGCCAGGAGGTCGACGCACTGCGCGCGCAGGTCGCCAACGGCGGCGGCTCCTACCTCGGCGGCGCCGCCCCCGCGCAGGCGGCGCCAGCAGCCGGCACGTCCGACATGGTGGCGCATCTGCTCGACCGGATGAACGGCCTGGAAGACGACATCCGCCACCTGCGCGGCCGGATCGACGAATTGCAGAACGACGACGCCCAGAAGATCGCCGACCTTGGCAAGCGCATCGATGATCTCAAGTTCGAGGTCGAAAATCCCGGCGCGGGCAGCCCGACCGCGACCGGTGGCCCCGCGCCGTCTCAGGTCGGCCCACCGCCCGGCACTCTGGCGGCGCCGCGCGCACGCCCATCCGAGCCGCCGCCCGCCCGCCGGGCCGAGACGCAGGATGGCGCGCCGCGCCCGCTAGCCCCGGGCCCCGCGCCATCGGCCCGCCACCCCGCCGGCCCCTTGCAGGCGGCCTATGTCGCGCTCGACCGCCGCGACTATCCCGCAGCGGAGCGCAGCGCGCGCAGCGTGCTGGCGCGCCGCGCCGCACCGGGCGCCTACGACGCGCAGTTCGTCCTGGCCGAGGCGCTGGCCGGTCAGCACCAATGGTCGCGCGCGGCCATCGCTTACGACGACGCCTACAATCGCTCCAAGAACGGCGTGCACGCCCCGGCCGCGTTGCTTGGCCTGGCGGAATCGCTGGCCGCGATCAACGAACGCCGCGCCGCCTGTGAAACGCTGGCCAAGCTGCACGCGCAATACCCGCGCCAGGGCACCGCGCTGAGAACCCAGGCCGTCGCCGTCGCGCACCGCGCCGGCTGCGGCTGACCAGGGCTGCGTCAGGTGCTGCTCTCCGGCGCCGGCGCGCATGCTCTCCCTGCCGCGAGCGGGGGCGGGGGAAACGCTACCCCTCTCTCTCCATGCGGGAGGGGATGAGGCCGGGGCGGACCGGTCAGCGTGTCCCGTGCGCCGCGACCCGGCCGGTCCGACACAGCGCGCGGTACGCGCGGCATGCTGGCCCGTCCCGCCACCGCGGCCCGGCGCGATGGCATGCCACCCGCCGCTCTCAACGCCGTCGCGCTTGACGTTGCCAGCCTCGTTGTTGCCCGCATGACCGTCCCGCGCCAGGCCGCCGACAGCAGTACTCCGGTCGGTGCTGCCGCATTCGCCGCCCGGCTCGATCCGCTCGGTCCGTTCGAGCCGACGCCGCTGCTCGCCGTCGCGGTGTCCGGGGGCGCCGACAGCCTGGCGCTGGCGCTGCTCGCGCGCGCCTGGGCGGCGGCGCGCGGGGGCGCAGTGCTCGGGTTGATCGTCGATCATGGATTGCGCGCGGAGGCGGCCGCCGAAGCGGCTGAGGCGCAAGCCCGGCTCGCCCGCATCGGCGTCCCGTCGCGCGTTCTCCGCCTCGCCGGACTGACGCGCGGATCGGGGCTGGCGGAGCGGGCGCGGCGGGCGCGCTACGCCGCGCTGGAAACCGCCTGTGCGGACGCGGGGATCGTCCATCTGCTGCTGGGCCATCACGCCGGCGACCAGGCGGAGACGGTGATCCTGCGTGCGCTTGGCGGCAGCGGCGCGACCGGGCTGGCGGGCATGGCGGCGCTTACGGAAACGGCGCGGTTGCGCTGGCTGCGGCCACTGCTCGACATTCCGCCGACGCGGCTGCGCGCCACCGTGCACACGGCCGGGCTCGGCTGGGCGGAGGATCCGTCCAATGCCGATCCCGCGGCCACTCGCGCCCGGCTGCGCACGCTGCGCGCCGATCGCGCCGGCACCGGCCCGGCAACGCGCGCCTTGAGTGCCGCCGCGGCCGAAGCGGGCACCGCCCGGGCAACGGCCGAGGCGGCTTGCGCGGCGCTGCTGGCCGCACGCGCGGCGCTTCGCCCCGAGGAATTCGCCCTGCTCGATCCGGCACCGCTGCCCGCGGAGGCATTGGGCGCCCTGATCCAGGCGGTGGCCGGCACCGCCCACCCGCCGCGCAGCCGGGCGCTCGCCACCCTGGCCGCAGCCCCGCGGCCGGCCACGCTCGGCGGTGTGCGGTTGCTGCCCGCCGGACGGCTCGGCCCCGGCCGCTTGCTGATCGTGCGGGAGGCGGCACGGCTGGCCCCCCCGGTTCCGGCCGAACCGGGAGCCGTCTGGGACGGGCGTTTCCGGCTGGCTCGCGTGCCGTCCCAGGACGCCGATCCCCATATCGCCTCCGGCGTAACCATGGGTGCCCTCGGGGATGCCCTGGGGGCGGCGAGGGCGGCGGCGTTGCGGCGGCGGTCGGCGCTCCCCGCCGTGGTCCTGCGCACCCTGCCGGCGCTGTATCATGGCGAAACCCTTCTCGCGGTGCCGCACCTCGGCTACCATCTGCCCGGGAGCGAGGGGTTCCTCGTGCTTTTCGCGCCTGCCCGGCCCGTTTCCGGCGCGCCGTTCGTGCCCGCTGCGCCGCCCTGCTGACCTGCGGCGAAAGCGCCACGGGCGGGGATGCGCGGCGGCAGGCAACGCACTATGTTATCCGGTCGGAGCCTTCCGGCCCCGGCACCGCGCCGGACGTCGCAGGGGTAAAGCGGCCCTTACCGTGTGGGCATGAACGTGAGCACGAACGCATGAGCAATTTTGGCCGCAACCTCGCGCTTTGGGTGATCATTCTCCTGTTGCTCGTGGTTCTGTTCAACCTGTTCCAGCCGGGCACCACCCAGGCCCCGTCCACCCAGGTCGCCTATTCGGACTTCCTGAACCAGGTAAATCAGGGCCGGGTGCGCGACGTGGTGATCCAGGGCCGCACCGTCAGCGGGCAGCTTTCGGACGGGCAGACCTTCGCCACCTACACGCCCGACGACCCCACTCTGGTGAGCAAGCTTACCAGCCACAACGTCCGGGTGATCGCGAAGCCGCGCGACGCCGATGAGAACCCGCTGCTGCATTACCTGCTGTCCTGGTTCCCGATGCTGCTACTGATCGGCGTCTGGGTCTTCTTCATGCGCCAGATGCAGTCGGGCGGGGGCCGCGCCATGGGCTTCGGCAAGTCGCGAGCGCGTCTGCTCACCGAAAAACAGGGCCGCGTGACGTTCGAGGACGTGGCCGGCATCGACGAGGCCAAAAGCGAGCTGCAGGAGATCGTGGAATTCCTCCGCGACCCGCAGAAATTCCAGCGCCTGGGCGGCAAGATCCCCAAGGGCGTGCTGCTGGTCGGCCCCCCCGGCACCGGCAAGACCCTGCTCGCCCGCGCCATCGCCGGCGAGGCGAACGTGCCGTTCTTCACGATCTCGGGCTCGGACTTCGTCGAGATGTTCGTCGGCGTCGGCGCTTCGCGCGTGCGTGATATGTTCGAGCAAGGCAAGAAGAACGCCCCCTGCATCATCTTCATCGACGAGATCGACGCGGTCGGCCGCCATCGCGGCGCCGGCCTCGGCGGCGGCAACGACGAGCGGGAGCAGACGCTCAACCAGATGCTGGTCGAGATGGACGGCTTCGAATCCAACGAAGGCGTCATTCTGATCGCCGCGACCAACCGCCCCGACGTGCTGGACCCGGCGCTGCTTCGCCCCGGCCGGTTCGACCGCCAGGTGGTGGTGCCGAACCCGGACGTGAACGGGCGGGAGAAGATCCTGCGCGTGCACATGCGCAAGGTTCCCCTCGGCTCGGATGTCGATCCCAAGACCATCGCCCGCGGCACCCCCGGGTTCTCGGGCGCCGACCTTGCCAACCTCGTGAACGAGGCAGCGCTGCTCGCGGCCCGCATCGGCAAGCGGGTGGTCGCGATGGCCGAGTTCGAGCACGCCAAGGACAAGGTGATGATGGGCGCCGAACGCCGGTCGCTGGTCATGTCCGAAGCCGAGAAGCGCATGACCGCCTATCACGAGGGCGGCCACGCGCTCTGCGCCCTGCATGAGCCGGAATGCGACCCGGTGCACAAGGCCACCATCATCCCGCGCGGCCGGGCGCTCGGCCTGGTCATGAGCCTGCCGGAGGGCGACCGCTACTCCAAGTCGAAGTCGAAGCTGCTGGGCGAGCTCACCATGGCGATGGGCGGGCGCGCGGCGGAGGAGATCATCTTCGGGCCGGACAAGGTCTCCAACGGCGCCGCCGGCGACATCAAGATGGCGACCGATCAGGCGCGGCGGATGATCACCGAATGGGGCATGAGCGAGAAGCTTGGCATGATCGCCTATGGCGACAACAGCCAGGAGGTGTTCCTCGGCCACTCGGTGACCCAGAACAAGAACGTGTCGGAGGCGACGGCGCGCGAGATCGACGCCGAGATCAAGGACATGATCGACCGCGCCTACGGCAAGGCGCGCCACATCCTGACCGAGAACATCGAGGAGCTGCACCGGCTGGCGCGCGGCCTGCTGGAGCACGAGACCCTGTCGGGCGACGAGATCCGCACGATCCTGCGCGGCGAGCCGGTGATCCGCAAAGTGGTCGACGAGCCGGCGCCAGAGAACCGGCGCGCGTCCGTGCCGACCACGGCGCGTCCGGCCGCGCCGACGCCGCCGCCGGGCGGGCTGGGGGCAGCGCCGCAGCCGGGCTGAATGCGGGGCTTCTTCCCGACAGCGGGTGATCGGTGGTGACCGGGCGGCAGACGCCCCTCGCCATGACCCCGCCCACCTGGGCCGGTCTCACCCTCGACCGCCCGCGCGTGATGGGGATCCTGAACGTCACCCCGGACAGTTTCAGCGACGGGGGCGCCCATGCCGACCCCGCCGGTGCGATCGACGCCGGCCGCGCGCTGGCCGCGGCCGGGGCCGATATTGTCGACGTCGGCGGCGAATCCACCCGCCCCGGCGCGCATCCGATCGACCCCGCCGAGGAAATCCGCCGCACGATCCCGGTCATCCGCGCGCTCGCCGCGGCCGGGGTCCGCGTCTCCATCGACACGCGCAACGCCGCCACCATGGAAGCCGCGCTGGATGCCGGTGCGGCGATTGTCAACGACGTTTCTGCCCTGGCGCACGACCCTGCCGCGGCCCCGCTGCTCGCCGCCCGCCGCGTGCCGATGGTGCTCATGCACATGCGCGGCACGCCGGCCACCATGATGGCGCAGGCCTCCTACGGCGACGTCGCGGCCGACATCGCCACCGAGCTTTCTGCCCGGATCGCCGCTGCCGAGGCGGCCGGTATCGCCCGGGACGCCATCTGCCTCGATCCCGGCATCGGCTTCGCCAAGCATCCAGCCCACTCGATCGAGGTGCTGCGCCGCCTGCCCGAGCTCGCCGCGCTCGGCCGTCCGCTGCTGGTCGGTATCTCCCGCAAGGGCTTCATTGGCCGGATCTCCGGCGTCCCCGAGCCGCGCAACCGGCTGGCCGGGTCGTTGGCGGCCGGCCTGTTCGCGCTCTCCCGCGGGGCGGCCATCCTGCGGGTGCACGATGTCGGTGCAACGGTGGAGGCCGTGCGCGTGTGGCGCGTGCTGGACGTGCACCGTTGGCAAGGCGTGTCCGACGGCGTGTGATCGGGTGCCGTCGCGTGCCGAGGAGCAGCAATCTGTCGGCTCGTGCTCTGATACAAACAGATGTTTCAGAATGCGTCAGAGCACGAGCTCGTTGTTGTTATGGCCGGACGCCAACATCCTGAAGCGGGCATTGGCATCCGACCGCTAGGTCTCATCCTCCTTCGTAGGGTGGCCCAGCACCCAATCCTGCCGCAACTCCACTTTGTTGCGCTTCAACATGCGATAAAACGTCACCCGGGACACCTTCAGTTCCGACGCCGCGCGGGTGATGTTGAACCGGGTCCGCTCCAGGGCCTCGAGCATCAGAACTCAGCTCCCCGCTTGATCCAGGCAGCGGCCGCGTGGGGTTGTCGGTGGCTGGCGCTGCCGGAGCGACCGGGGCCGGTTCTTCGATATCGATCTCCGCCGGGCCGATCTGTTCACCCCGGGAACGTATCGCCGCGCGTTGGACGACGCCGATCAGTTCGCGCACGTTCCCCGGCCAGGTATGGGTTTTCAGGCGGGCGATCGCATCAGGGGTAAAGGCGTAGCGGCGCCCCTGCAGGCGGCTGCCGATCTGATCCAGGAAAAGCTGTGCGAGCGGCCCGATATCCTCGATCCGCTGTCGTAGAGGTGGCAGATGCAGACGCAGCACGCTCAGCCTATAATAGAGATCGGGTCGCAATGAAGTGGAAACAGGCCGTTCCGACTCCGACAGAGTGATGCCGGTGATCAGCCGCACGTCCACCTGGATCGGTACCCGCTCCCCGACGCGCACGATCTCCCGCGTGTGCAGCAGGTGCAGCAGGCCTGTCTGGGATGAAGCCGGAAGTTCGCTGACTTCATCGAGGAAGATCGTACCGCCGTGGGCACGCTCGACCAGCCCGCGCTTGAGTCCGGCGCCAGGAACCAGCGTGCGCCCATGGCCGAACAGTTCGAGATCGGTCAGTGACGCCGGGATGGTCCCGCAATGCTTGGAGACGAAAGCCGAACCCCGTCGGCGGGACCGATCGTGGATGAAGCGTGCCAGCATCGACTTCCCGGTCCCGATCTCACCGGTGATCAGGACGGGAAGGTCGGTCGCCGCGAACTGCCTGGCTTTTTCGAGCACGGCCCGCATGGCCTGGCTTTCCGCGATCACGGCCGGCGGCATGTCTGGCGAGAGTGCGGTCTTCGGCGGATGATTGGGTTGGGGCACCTGTGTGACAGCAACGGGATCGGGTGAGCGCGCAATCGTCAACATGGGCTCTCCTCGCATTCCATAAAACGGGACAGTTCTCGGTTGCGAAGGGCTTCCCCAGGCGAAGCTCGCAACCAATCGTCTAATAAGACAGACAATGTCAAGTCACTTCTGCGCGCGGCTTTGTGCGGCCTGTCGCGACGATCCCGGCCGGTCGACCGTTGGCTGCTGCCTGCCGCGCCGATGTCGCCCCCGCTACCGCATGGCATGGCATGCTTGCCGGTGGGCGAAGCGGCGATCGGCCAGCCCGTTCGGTGCCGGCCGAAAACTCTATCCGCCTGCGGAAAGAAACCGTGGACCCATCGGTTCGTCCGGGTCTTTCGGCGCCGCAGCATACGTAACCATGTCAGCATTCCGCAGGACTCCGTACCCCGTGGGCCCACGACCTCGTTGTGCACCGCAACCTGCGACGGGGCAGCCCCCGTAGGCTACGAGTGGCTTAGCGGGCTTCGGTATAGTGCTACGCCGTAAACGAAGGATTGATCGGAAAAAAACGACGAAGCGCCTGTAAACGTATGTGTACGTTTTACGTTGATTAACGTTTGGCCAGAAGGAAGCGCCGTCGTGCGATTGCCCGCCGAGCGGGCATAGGAGCGGCCCGGCTCCCCGAGTAGGGGGAGCAGGCGAGGTGGCCGTGACAGAGGGCATCGGGGCCGAGCGCCAATCGATCGGCGCCTGATTTTGGATGCTCTGCCGCCCTGCGGCCAGACCGCGTGCGCGCGGAAGGGCGCCAAAGACTGATCGCGGTCGCACAAAGTTTAACGGGCCATCCGGCTTCCCACAGGGGCTCGCGCCCCCATTGCCAGGGCCCCGGAGAGAACCACCCGCTTGAAATATAACATGAAGTGGCGGCCAAGCCAAAAAAAGAGGCGGCCGAAGCCGCCTCAGATAATGGGCAAGGCGGGTCCGGTAGGTGGGGGGGTTACGTACGTGAATGCCGGTCCCGGAACCCCAGCAGGCCCAGAAGCCCGACGCCGAGGATGGCGAAACTCCCCGGTTCCGGTACGGGATCGATCTCAATCGTGTCGTTGGTGCTGCCGGCGCCGGTCGCCGTGATCCGGAAGATCTCGGTCTCTGAATAGGCCGAGGGCAAAGTGGCGACGTTTGTCAGCACATCCGTTCCGATGCTGCTGAAGGTGGCGCTGTCGAGCATGTCGGTTGTGGCAAAGGCGGTATCGCCCGGATCGACATACGTCGTCTCGGTCACGGTGAGGCCCGGGTCGACCTCGTTGGTCGTGAAGGAGCTCAGAAATCCGAGATTGGTACCGAGCGGCGACGTGATTCCGGTCTCGGTCGCCAAGATGAAGAGTGTGCCGGCGCTTGCGCCCGAGACGTTGATGCTGTTGCTCAGGAACTCCGGCGTCGGGACGAAGGGACTCCCTAATGCAGAGGCCTGGACGGAAACGAAGGTTCCGATGCTGACATACCCAGGAGTGCCCGCGCTTCCTGATCCGGTGTATGTTTGGGACGTGTAGCCGCTCTCCGACAGCTGGATGCTCACCGGCAAGGCGTACGCCGCCGGTACCGCCACCAGCCCACACGCTGTCGCAGCCGCAGCCAGGATCAGTCCGCGCCGAGCGGCAAACCCTCGACGTTTCTTCCCGTTGCCCGTTACCAACGACCTGTCCATCACGCTCTCCTTGCAATGTTGCCCGGATGGGTGGTGATCCACCGACAACGGGCGACCAGGCGGGAATTACCGACGTGGAATGACATTGTGGACAGGAAACCGACGTAACCGTCGTATGCTTGTCACCATGCGTAATGTGCTCGTACACTTAGCAACTGTAGCGACAAGAGATCGTGTCGGGATGGGATTGGTCGGGTTATGCGAGTCCGGCCGGCCCCCGCGGTGTACCGGAGGCCGCCAAAGGTAAAGGCACCTCCGGATGTCTCTCCGCTTCCCTGATCGGCATCGCGCCGCTAAACCGTCATGGGCCGCGGCCGACCCGCCGACCTTCTGTCGCCCCGAGGACGAACGCATGACCCCCCCCCGCCGCCTGTTTGGCACCGACGGTATCCGCGGTACCGCCAACACCGACCCGATGACCGCGGAAACTGCCCTCCGTCTCGGCCAGGCCGCCGGGCTCCTGTTCACCCGCGGGCCGCATCGTCACCGGGTGGTGATCGGCAAGGACACCAGGCTTTCCGGCTACATGCTGGAACCCGCACTCACCGCCGGCTTCATCGGCGCTGGAATGGATGTGACCCTCGTCGGCCCGCTGCCGACCCCGGCGATCGCCATGCTGACGCGCAGCCTGCGCGCCGACCTCGGCGTGATGCTGTCGGCCTCCCACAACCCGTTCGAGGACAACGGCATCAAGCTGTTCGACCCCGACGGCTGCAAACTCTCCGATGCGACGGAACGCGAGATCGAGGCGCTGATGGCTGCCGACCTGTCAGGGCGCCTCGCCGCCCCGCGCGCGCTCGGCCGCGCCGCCCGGCTGGAAGACGCCGCCGGCCGCTATATCGAGGCCGCCAAGGCCACCTTCCCGCGCGGCCTGCGGCTCGACGACCTGAAGATCGTGGTCGATTGCGCGCACGGCGCCGCCTACCGGGTCGCGCCTACCGTGCTGTGGGAACTCGGCGCCACCGTGATCCCGGTCGGCGTCAGCCCCGACGGGTTCAACATCAACCAAGGTTGCGGCTCCAC
This sequence comes from uncultured Pseudomonadota bacterium, assembly GCA_963832525.1. Lineage (GTDB taxonomy): Bacteria > Pseudomonadota > Alphaproteobacteria > Acetobacterales > Acetobacteraceae > JAJZVS01. The sequence continues at coordinate 138,487 of CAWHUC010000004.1, read as the reverse complement.
CGTGCCCGGATATCTCTGCGCGCAGGTGGCCGAACACGGCGCCGACCTCGGCATCGCGCTCGACGGCGACGCCGACCGGGTGCTGCTCGCCGACGAACAGGGGGAACTCATTGACGGCGACCAGATCCTGGCGCTGATCGCCCGTTCCTGGGCCGCGAGCGGCCGGCTGCGTGGCGGCGGGATCGTCGCTACCGTGATGTCCAACCTGGGGCTCGAGCGCTTCCTCGCCGGCATCGACCTGCGCCTGCACCGCACCCAGGTGGGGGACCGCTACGTCGCCGAACGCATGCGCGCCGACGGGATGAACATCGGCGGCGAACAATCCGGCCACATGATCCTGTCCGACTACGCCACCACCGGCGACGGCCTCGTGGCCGCGTTGCAGGTGCTTGCAGTCCTGGTCGAGCGGGGACGCCCGGCGAGCGAGGCCGGCCGCGTCTTCGCCCCTCTACCGCAGGTGCTGCGCAACGTCCGTTTCGCCGACGCCTCGCCCCTGCACGCCCGCCCTGTGCAGGCAGCGATCGCCGCGGCGGAGGCGCGCCTGGGCAGGTACCGGCCGCCTGCTGATCCGCGAAAGCGGTACCGAGCCGCTGGTCCGGGTGATGGCAGAAGCCGAGGACGACGCCCTGGTCGCCGAGGTCGTCGATACGCTCTGCGCCGTCATCGCCGACGCCGCCCGCATGGCGGCTTAGCGTATGGTACACTTGTCGGGCCGGGTTCTCGCCATCGGCGGATCGGATTCCGGAGGAGGGGCTGGAATCCAGGCCGATCTCAAGACCATCGCCGCTTTCGGTGCCTACGGCGTCACTGCCATCACCGCGTTGACCGTGCAGGATACGCGTGCCGTCCATGACATCATGATCGTGGCCCCGGCCTTCGTGCGCGCGCAGATCGAAGTGGTGCTCGCCGATATCGGCGCGGACGCGATCAAGACCGGCATGCTGGGCAACCCGGAGGTAGTGGAAGCCGTGTGCGACGCCCTCGCCACCGCGCCGTCCGAGGTGCCGCTGGTGGTCGACCCGGTGCTGCGCGCCTCCGCCGGCCGGCGGCTGCTCGCCGAGGCTGCGCTGACGGTGCTGAAACGTCGCCTGCTGCCCCGAGCCGCCCTGCTGACCCCCAACCTGCCGGAAGCAGAAATGCTGGCTGGCATGGCCATCCCCGACCGCGCCGCCATGCATCACGCGGCGGCCGTCCTGCTCACCCTCGGCGTGCCGGCAGTCCTGCTGAAAGGCGGTCACCTGCCGGGTGAAACCGTGGTCGATCTGCTGGCAACCGAAGACGGGGTGGAAGAATTCGCCTCCCCCCGCCTTCCCGGACACCATACCCACGGCACCGGCTGCACCCTCGGGAGTGCCATTGCCAGCAGCCTGGCCCAGGGAATGCCCCTGCGCGATGCAGTACTTCGTGCCCGCGGCTTCGTCCGCGCTGCCATCCTCGCCGCCCCGGGCCTGGGTGCGGGGAACGGGCCGCTGAATCACGGCGTCTAGGCACGGTCGGAACGCAACCCATCCAACCCCCAGGACCGGCGGCGGATCAGGCGCGCAACGCGCCTTCCGTGGCTTCAGCCAGCGGCACCGGCAGGTGCTTGACGTACTCCTTGGGCACCACCTGCCAGAAGTGCGGCAGGGTGCGGGCCCAGTCGTGCAGCAGGCGGGCGGCATAGCGGGAGCTGGTTTCGGTGACGTGGCGGGCGACCAGGTCGCGCAGCACCTGTTCCCAGTGCGGGTGGGCGGTGCGCTGCCACAGCAGGGTATCGGGGTTGATCCGCTGCTCGAACATCCCCTCCGGGTCGTAGACGAAGGCCATGCCGCCGGTGAAGCCGGCGCCGAAATTATCCCCGACCGGCCCCAGGATCGCCGCCACGCCGCCGGTCATGTATTCGCAGCCGTTGGAGCCGCAGCCTTCCACCACCGCCGTCGGCGCCGGAGTTGCGCACGGCGAAGCGTTCGCCCGCCTGGCCGGCGGCGAACAGGGAACCCGCGGTGGCGCCGTACAGCACCGTGTTGCCGATGATGGTGTTCTGGTTGCTGAGCAGCGTCGAGGACGGCGCCGGGCGCACCACGATGGTGGCGCCCGACAGCCCCTTGCCGACGTAGTCGTTGGCGTCGCCGAACACCTCCAGCTTCAGCCCCTGCACCGCGAAGGCGCCGAGCGACTGCCCGGCCGAGCCGCGCAGCCGCACCGTCAGGTGGCCGGGCTGCAGCCCGGTCATGCCGAAGCGGCGGGTGATCTTGCGACGAGATCTTGGTGCCGATCGCGCGATGCGTGTTGCGGATGGTGTATTGCAACTGCATCTTCTCGCCGTGCTCGAACAGCGGCGCCGGCATCGGCGATCATCTGCGCATCGAGCGTCTCCGGCACCTCGTTGCGGCCCACCAGCGTGCAGTAGCGCGCGTGCGGCCCGGGATCGGCCTGCACCAGCAGCGGGTTGAGGTCGAGGTCGTCCAGGATCGTCGGCGCCGCGGCTGACCTGGCTGCAGCAGATCGGTGCGCCCGATCACCTCGGCCAGGCGTGCGGCACGCCGAGCGCGGCCAGGATGTGGCGCACGTCGTCGGCGACGAAGGAGAACAGGTTGATCACCTTCTCCGGCGTGCCGTCGAACTTGGCGCGCAGCGTCTCGTCCTGGGTGCACACGCCGACCGGGCAGGTGTTGGAGTGGCACTGCCGCACCATGATGCAGCCCATGGCGACCAGGCGAGGCGGTGCCGATGCCGAACTCCTCGGCGCCCAGCATCGCCGCGATCACCACGTCGCGGCCCGGTCTTGATGCCGCCGTCGGTGCGCAGCTTCACCCGGTGGCGCAGCCGGTTCAGCATCAGCACCTGGTGGGTTTCCGACAGACCCATCTCCCACGGCAGCCCGGCGTATTTGATCGAGCTTTGCGGACTGGCGCCGGTGCCGCCGGAATGGCCGGAGATCAGGATCGCATCGGCCTTCGCCTTCGCGACGCCGGCGGCGATGGTGCCGATGCCGCCGACGCGAGACCAGCTTCACGCAGACCGTCGCGTCCGGGTTGATCTGCTTGAGGTCGTAGATGAGCTGCGCCAGATCCTCGATCGAGTAGATGTCGTGGTGCGGCGGCGGGCTGATCAGCATCACGCCCGGGGTGGAGTGGCGCAGCTTGCCGATCAGCGCGGAGACCTTGATGCCCGGCAACTGCCCGCCTTCGCCGGGCTTGGCGCCCTGGGCGATCTTGATCTCGATCTCGCGGCAGTTGTTCAGGTATTCCGCGGTCACGCCGAACCGGCCCGACGCGATCTGCTTGATCGCGGAGGATGCGTTGTCGCCGTTGGCGCGCGGCTTGGAGCGTGCCGGGTCCTCGCCGCCCTCGCCGCTGTCGGACTTGGCGCCGATGCGGTTCATGGCGATCGACAAGCGTTTCGTGCGCTTCCGGGCGACAGCGCGCCGAGGCGAGATCCCGGGCGCGACCAGCCGCTTGCGGATTTCGGTGATGCTCTCGACCTCATCGACCGGAATCGGCGTGCGGCCTTCGGTGCGGAAGTCGAGCAGGTCGCGCAGCGCGATCGGCGGCAGCTTGCGCACGGCCTCGGCGTAGCGGCGATACAGCGCGTAGCTGTCGGAGGCGACCGCCGCTTGCAGCATGTGGATCAGCGCCGGCGTCGAACGCGTGCGTCTCCCCGCCGCGCCGGCGCAGCTTGTAGACCCCGCCGACCGGCAGCGTGATCGCGTCGCTCGTCCCAGGCGAGCGCGTGCTGCTCCAGCACCTTGCGCGCGATGCCGGGCAGGCCGATGCCGGAGATGCGCGACTGCATGCCCGGGAAGAATTCCGCCACCAGCGCGCGCGACAGCCCGATCGCCTCGAAATTATAGCCGCCGCGATAGGAGGAGATGACGCTGATGCCCATCTTGGACATCACCTTCAGCAAGCCCTTGTCGACCGCCTTCTTGTAGCGGCTGATCGCCTGCTTGAGCGTCATGTCGCCGAACAGGCCGCGGCGGTGGCGGTCGGCGATCGCTCTCCTGCGCCAGGTAGGCGTTCACCGTGGTGGCGCCGACGCCGATCAGCACGGCGAAGTAGTGCACATCCATGCACTCGGCGCTGCGCACGTTCAGGCTGGTGAAGGTGCGCAGCGATTGGCGCACCAGATGGGTGTGCACGCCGCCGGTGGCGAGGATCATCGGGATCGCGGCGCGATCGGGGCCCGGCGTTCTCATCGGTCAGGATCACATGCGTGCAGCCGCCGCGCACGCCGTCCTCGGCTTCGCGGCGGATGCGCTCCAGCGCCGCGCGCAGGCCCGCCTCGCCCGTCGGCCACCGGGAAGGTGCAGTCGACCACGCAGACCGAGCGGCCCATGAAGGCGCGCATCGCCTGCGAACTCGGCGGTGGAGAGCACCGGGGCTTTCGAGCTGCAGCAGATCGCACTGGCTCGGGTCCTCGTCCAGCACGTTGCCGAGGTTGCCGAGCCGCGTCTTCAGCGTCATCACCCGCGTTTCGCGCAGGCTGTCGATCGGCGGATTGGTGACCTGGCTGAAGGTCTGGCGGAAGATAATGGTGCAGGCCGCGATAGCGATCGGACAGCACGGCGATCGGCGTGTCGTCGCCCATGCAGCCCACAGGCTTCCTGCGCGTCCTCCACCATCGGGTGCAGGATGAGTTCCAGCTCCTCCAGCGTGAAGCCGACGGCGACCTGGCGGCGGCGCAAGCGCCTCGCCCTGGTACAGCACGGGCTCCGGCGCGTCGGTCTTCACGATGTGGTCGATCTCGCGTGATGCGCTTGGCCCATTCGCCGAAGGGCTGGCGGGCGGCGAGCAGTGTCCTTCAGTTCCTCGTCGCGGTAGAAGCGCGCGTCGGCGAGATCGACGCCGATGCGTCTGGCCGGGGCCGACCCGGCCCTTCTCGACGATCCGCTCCTCGATCGAGCTTCACCATGCCGGTTTCCGAGCCGACGATCAGCAGCCCGTCGGTGGTGATGGTGTAGCGCAGCGGGCGCAGCCCGTTGCGGTCGAGCCCGGCGATCACCCAGCGTCCGTCGGTGGCGGCGATCGCGGCCGGCCCGTCCCAGGGCTCCATGACGGCGTTGCAGTACAGGAACATGTCGCGATGCGCCTGCGGCATCGTCGCGTCCTGGCCGATGCTAGGCCGGGATCATCATCGCCTTGGCCATCGGCGCGTCGCGCCCGGCGCGGCACCAGCAGCTCGAAGACGTTGTCGAGCGTCGCGGTGTCCGATCCGCCGGCCTGCACGACCGGCTTGATGTCGTCCATGCCACGGCGCCGAGTCCTCGGCGACGCCAGCCGCGTCTCGTGGCTCTTCATCCAGTTGATGTTGCCGGTGACGGTGTTGATCTCGCCGTTATGCGCCAGCATGCGGAACGGCTGCGCCAGCCGCCAGGTGGGGAAAGTGTTGGTGGAGTAGCGCTGGTGGTAGATCGCGAAGCGGGAGACGAAGCGTGCGTCGAGCAGGTCGGGATAGAATTCGGTCAGATGTCTCGGCGAGGAACATGCCCTTGTAGATGATCGAGCGGCGACGACAGCGAGCAGAAATAGAGCTCGGGGATCTGCGCCGCGATCGCCTGCTTCTCGATGCGGCGGCGGATCACATAGAGGTCGCGCTCGAAGGCTGTCCTGGTCGCTGCCCTTGGGCGTTCCAGATCATGATCTGCTCGATCTCGGGGCGGGTGGCGTTGGCCTTCTCGCCGATGCATTCGACGTTGATCGGCACCTGGCGCCAGCCGTAGATCTGATAGCCGAAGTTCGAGGATTTCGGTCTCGACGATCTGCCGGCAGCGTTCCTGCGCGCCGAGGTCGGTCTTCGGCAGGAACACCTGGCCGACCGCGATCGGCCCGGCATGCAGCTTGGCGCCGCCGCGCTCGCACGGCCGTCGGCGAAGAAGTCCTGCGGGATCTCGATGTGGATGCCGGCGCCGTCGCCGGTCTTGCCGTCGGCATCGACCGCGCCGCGGTGCCAGACCGCCTTCAGCGCGTCGATGCCGGCCTGCACCACGTCGCGCCGCGGCGTGCCGTCCAACGCCGCGATCAGGCCGACGCCGCAGGCATCATGTTCCTGCGACGGGTCGTAGGTGTGGCGGAGGGTTTCGCGGTTCTTTTCGCCACGCCGCGAGGAAGTCCGGGCCGGATTCGATCCTGTCGCTCATGGTCCTGTCACTCCGTTACTGCTATTCCGCCGCCGCCGGCAGTGCCTGTTGCTGCATGACGTATTCATGGATCTGCTTCGCCGCGTCCCGCCCGTCGCGGATCGCCCACACCACCAAGGACGCGCCGCGCACGATGTCGCCTGCCGCGAACACGCCCGGCAGCGACGTCATGAAGCTGCGGTGGTTGATCCGCAGCGTGCCCCAGCGCGTGACCTCCAGCGCCGGTTCGCCGAACATCGCCGGCAGGTCCTCGGGATCGAAGCCCAGCGCCTTGATGACGAGATCGGCCGGCGACGGTGAAATGGCTGCCAGCGATCGGCTCCACCGACTGCCGGCCGGACGCGTCCGGCAGGCCGAGGTGCATGCGCACCGCGCGCACCGCCGCTCACCGCGCCGTCGCCCAGGAAAGCTTCCGGCGCCGACAGCCAGACGAATTCCACGCCTTCTTCCTCGGCGTTCTTCACCTCGCGCATCGAGCCCGGCATGTTCGCCCGGTCGCGGCGGTACAGGCACTTTACCGATGTCGCGCCCTGGCGCACCGCGGTGCGCACGCAATCCATCGCGGTGTCGCCGCCGCCGATCACCACCACCCGCTTGCCCGCCGCGTTCAGCAGGCCGGAGGCGAAGTCCGGCACGTGATCGCCGAGATTGTCGCGGTTCGACGCGGTCAGGTAGTCGAGCGCCGGCACGATGCCCGTCAGCCCCGCGCCAGGCCCGCCGATCTCGCGCGCCTGGTAGACGCCGGTTGCGATCAGCACCGCGTCATGCCGCGCGCGCAGCTCGTCGAAGCGAGATATCGCTGCCGACCGCGCAGTTCGAGCTCGAAGCTTGATGCCGGCCGCCTCGGCGAGCGCGCGCCGGCGCAGCACGACGTCCTTCTCCAGCTTGAAGTTGGGGATGCCGTAGATCATCAGCCCGCCGACGCGGTCGTAGCGGTCGTAGATGGTGACCTGGTAGCCGCGGCGGCGCAGTTGCTCGGCCGCGGCCAGGCCGCCCGGGCCGGCGCCGATGATGCCGACCGAGGCGTCCAGCTCGTCGACGCGGGACGATCGGCTTCGACCCAGCCGCGTTCGAAGGCGGTATCGGTGATGTAGCGTTCGACGGCGCCGATGGTGACGCCTCGAAGCCCTTCTCGATGACGCAGTTGCCCTCGCATAGCCGGTCCTGCGGGCAGATGCGGCCGCAGATTTCGGGGAAGTTGTTGGTGGCGGACGGCGACTTCGTAGGCCTCCTCCAGCCGTCCCTCGGCGGTCAGCTTCAGCCAGTCCGGGATGTTGTTGTGCAGCGGGCAATGCACCGAGCAGAACGGCACGCCGCATTGGCGGCAGCGGCTGGCTTGCGCTGCCGCTTCGCGATCCTGGAAGATACGGTAGATCTCGGCGAAGTCCTGGCGCCGTTCGCGCGACCGCGCGCTTCTCCGGCGTCTGTTGCGGCACGTTGACGAACCGCAGCATGCGCTCCGGCATGCCAGACCCCCTCGGCTGGGCAAACGGGCATGGATCGCCCGGAGCCGGAGGGTTTTATACACGATCCGGTGCGGCTTGGCCAGAGCAATAGGTCCAGATAGGACAGTATCTATGCCTAAAATCCGACGATGACTCCGGAGTTGGGGTCAGGCGATCCTCTCCGTCAGGGATGATCGGTCCGATCCGGACCTTTCCTGGTCCGGCCAGATGCGCCGCCCGCCCCCGGGGCGGAAGCGCGCCAGGTAATCCGGCACCACGAGGTCCATCGGTGTCGGCACGATGCCAAGCTCGGCAAGGCCTGGCATTCCCGCCGAAACGATCGCGTCGCGCGCCAGCATCAGCAACTGGTCGCGGGTCAAGGGCTTGCCGGGCATCAGCTCGCCGAACCGTGCCTGCAGCCGCGCGAGGCCCATCGGCACATTGACCAGCTTACGGCGCCGGCCGGTCCAGGTCAGCACCGCTTCCATAAGCTCTCGGAAGCTGCGCACGTCCGGCCCGCCAAGTTCGAAGATCGTCCCGGTCGCGTCGGCGCGGTCGAGCGCGGCGAGTGTCGCGTCGGCCACGTCGCCAACATAGACCGGCTGGAACCGTGTGGCCCCGCTGATCACGGGCATCATCGGGAACAGCCGGGCCATGCCGGCGAAGCGATTGAAGAACGCATCCTCCGGCCCGAACACGAGTGACGGGCGCAGGATGGTGGCGCCGGGAAACGCCTGGCGCGCTGCGATTTCGCCCGCCGCCTTGCTGCGGCCATAGGCGCTCGGGCTCGCGGGATCGGCGCCGATCGCCGAGAGGTGCACCAGGCGGGCGACCGCCGGCGGCGGCGGCGATCCGGGCGACCCGGCCGGCGCCTTCCCCATGCACGCGGTGGAAATCGCCGCGGCGGTGTTCGGCCAGGATGCCGACCAGGTTCACGGCCCAAGTGGCGTCCTCCAGCGCACGGTGCACGTGCCCCTCGTCGGTAATCGGGCCGAACAGCGGGACGATCTGGCCGACCGCGCCCATCGGCTTGAGGAAGCCGGCGCCCACCGGGTCGCGCACCGCCACCCGGACGATGAAGCCGCGCCGGGCCAGCCGCTGCACCACATAGCGGCCGATGAAGCCGGAGCCGCCGAATACCGTCGCGATCGTGCGGGTTGCCATCGCCTGTCTGCCCTGGCTCTGTTGCGGGGCCTTGATAGGTGCGCGGGGCGGGATGCTCAAGGTGGGCTTTGACCTGGGGCGGCGGCGGACCTATCACCCCTCGGGCCGGTGGGGCGTCGCCAAGTGGTAAGGCAGCGGATTTTGATTCCGCCATGCGGAGGTTCGAATCCTCCCGCCCCAGCCAGACGCGCGTGCCTGCTTCTGGAACGCGGTGATAACCCCCGCCCGCGGGCTGCCCCGGTCCGGCCGTCGGGCCCACTCTGCTACAAATGCAGGCTGCCGCGGTCCGGAGTCGGAGGAGAGACCTCCAATGTCCATCATGCATTGCGTTCTGGCCGGGCTTGTTGCCCTGCTGGCGCTGACGAGGGCGCCCATGCGGCTGGCGCAGGCCGCGGAGATCACCCGCTCGGGCAGGTGGAGCCGATGGGGACGTGCGGCTGCACTTGGTGGTCGCGCCCGCACGCGCTGGCGACGGGAAGGCCGGTGACCCGAAAATAGGCATCCGAACTCCACCCGGCGGGTTATCCAACATGGCAATTTGGGGGCTGCGGCGCGGCTTCGGAATGTACGCCCATCGGGGCGGCTGGGGCACCGGCGTACACCCGTGGAGCACGAACATGCCGCGCTTCACCGGGGGCTGGGACGGCTTGGCCGATCAGGTCTGGAACGGACCTATCGTCGCGGTGGACCGCGCCATCGGTGCGGCCGGCGCGACGCTCGGGCGACGCGGTGCGCGGGGCTTGCGAGCGGCGGGCGGCTCACCCGGGGGTGTGGCGGCAGGCTGTTTGCCGACCGAAGAGAGTTCCTCGGTAGGGGATTTGCCAGGGGCGGATTTGCCAGCGGGGAAGGTGCCGCGATTGGATTTCGCGTCGATGGCTTTGCCGGTGGCGGATTTTCCGGTGGCGGATTTTCCCACGGGCAACTCCGCAGCAGGTGCCTTGCCGGCAGGAGGTTTGCCGGCGGATGACTTGGCGGCTGATTTCCCGGCGGAAAATTTTCCGGCTGGCGATTTGCCCACCGCCGTCTCCGTGGGCCGGGCGGCCGCGGCACGCGCCCGTTTCGCCGACCCGCCGGCGGGCGGGCGGGGCCGCGAATGCCCCCGCGAGCGTCCTGCACGGCGCTTACCTCGGCGGCGGGAGCGACGCGACCCGCGGTGCGGCCAGGGGCGATGCGGCCAGGCCAGCGCGACGAGTGCCAGGCCGACCACCGCCGCCACGGCCCAGGGATGGGTGCGCAGCAGGACGCCCCCGTAGGCACGCGGCAATCCGCAACAGCGCTGCGGTGTCCAAGATCATGGCGGCCACGAAGACCGCGAGCGCAAGAACCAGGATCACCCACCGCATGCCGGGCCAGCGTTGCCCGGCCGGGCGCGTGAAGGCAAGCCCGGCGTGCGTCCCGGCAACGTCCGGTATCCTCGCGCGGGCGGCGCGCGCAGTGCTGACGCCGGCGCACCGGTGACGGCCCGGAACGGACCAGCCGAGCCCCCTCAGCCCGAATCGTGACCGTCGATCAGGAACAGATCGGTGCGCGCGGCGCGCTCGCGGATCGCCTTGGCTTCCTGGTATTGCGGCGAGTGATACCATTCCCGCGCGCGTTCGGGGGATGCGAATTCCAGCAGCACGACGCGGTGGGTCGGACGGGCGCCTTCCAGCCGTTCGGCCGCGCCGCCGCGGATGAGGTAGCGCCCGCCGAAGGCGGCGATGGAGGCGGCGGCCAGCGGGCGGTACCGTTCGAACATGGCGGGGTCGGTTACTTCGACCTCGGCCAGCACATAACCCTTCATGACGGGTATCCTTTCAGACGCAAGCGATCGCGTAGGCGTCGCGCCCAGAGGGTGGCAGAGGCAGCTCCGCCCAGGTGGCGCCGGCATCGGCGGTGGCGAATACCTCGCCCCCGCGCGCGGCGATCGCGACCTGGCCGGGGTCGGTCCGATGCAGCCCGATCCCCATCACCGTCGCGTGTGGCGTGACCTTGTCGAACCGCTGCCAGCTTTCCCCCAGGTCGCCGCTCCGCCACAACGACCCCGCGGCGCTGCGTGCCGCCACGCTGAGCGCGGCGTACATCACCCCTGGATCGGTCGGCGCGATCCTTATGTCGCGGCCGTAGGTGAAGGGCGAGAACCGCCCCACCTCGATATCCTGCCAGCTTCGCCCCTGGTCGGTACTGCGGAAGATGCCCATCCGCACGGCGAGGTAGACCGCATCCGGATCCGCCGCGGTCATCGCGATCGCATGGCCGTCGAGCATGCCTTCCGTATCGGTATCGCTCAAGATACGGCTCTTCAGGCGCGGGTCCTCGGCCAGCCGGACCGAGGTCGGCGCTGCAATCGTGCCAGGTCTCGCCGCCGTCGGTGCTGCGCATGGCACCGTTCACCTCCAGGGTGGCATACAGCTCGCCGGCGTGCGTGGGATGCGCGGCGAAGCGCATGACCCGGCAGGGGAAGTCCATGCGAACCCGGTCCGGCAGGCCAGGATCGGGCAAGCGGACGAAATGCGCCCCGCCGTCGGTGCTGCGATAGACGCCCACCGGCGAGGCGCCCGCATAGACGATGCGCGGATCGACCGGATCGACCAGGAGCGACCACACCTGCACGCCGCGATCGGGAAACCCGGCTCGCTCCCAGCGCGCGCCTCGGTCGGTGCTGACGTAGGGCCCGTCCTTGCTGCCGAGGAAGACGGTGTCCGCCTCGGTCGGATGCGGAGTGATGGCGTGCACGTCGGCGGCGGTGAAGACGTGCTGCCAGGTCCCGCCCGCCGCGCGGCGGAACAGCCCGCCGACGCCCCCGTCCTTGGTGGCGGCGGTGCCGACCAGCAGGGTCGCTTCGGTGGCCATGGTTTCCTCCTGTGTTCGTTGGAGGCAGGCTAGGCGGGAGCGCCCCAGTTGGGAATACTGGCCGGTGCTGCGCAAGCCAGGAGGAAGCCATGCCCAACGTCGCCGCCGAGAAGCTGGAAACCATCGCCCGCGTGCTGCTGGAGGGCGCCGGGACGCCACCCGCCGATGCCGCGCTGATCGCGCGGCTGTCGATCGCCGCCAACCTGGCCGGCCATGACAGTCACGGTATCATGCTGATCCCGACCTATATCGACCGGGTGAAGAAGGGCCACATCGTCCCCGACGCGCCCTGGCAGATCGTGCAGGAGACGCCGACGACGACGGTGGTCGATGGACACTGGGGCTTCGGCTACGTCGTCACGGAACGGGCGATGCGCCACACGATCGCGAAGGCGAAGACGCAGAACGTGGCGGCGACGACGGTGTTCCGCCAGGGGCATATCGGGCGGCTCGCGTCCTATCCGCTGATGGCGGCTGCAGAGGGCATGATCGCGATGATCACCGCCGATTCCGGGCGCAGCCCGAAGCATGTGGCGCCGTTCGGCGGCGCGCAGGCGCGGCTGGGCACCAACCCGATCTGCTTCGCCGTGCCGTCCGATCTGGAAGGCCCGCTGTTCTTCGACATGGCAACGTCCGCGGCGGCGGCCGGCAAGATCGGCGTGGCGATCGCGCGCGGCAAGGAGGTGCCGTCGGGCTGGCTGATCGACGCCGAGGGGCGGCCGACCAACGATCCCGCGCAGTTGCGCAAGGGCGGCGCGCTGCTGCCGCTGGGCGGGGCGGAAGGGTACAAGGGCTACGGCCTGGCGGCGATGGTGGAGATTTTCTCCGGTCTGCTGACGGGGCTGGGCTTCGGGGTGGAACCGACCGGGCGGCACAACGACGGGTGTTTCATTGCGGTGTTCAACGTGGCGGCGTTCCGCGATCTGGGAGTGTTCAAGCGGGAGGTGACGGAGTTCGCGGCGTATCTGAAAGCGACGCCGCCGGCGGCTGGGTTCGAGCGGGTGTATTATCCGGGGGAGGTCGAGTTCGAGCGGGAGAAGGAACGGCGGGCGGGCGGGATTCCGATCGAGGAGTCGACCTGGGAGGGGCTGCGGAAGCTGGCTTCGGAGTTGGGCGTGGCGGAGCGGGCGGGGCTGTAGGGCGCCGGCGCTGCCGAGCGTCGCGTGCCGACGGTCCTGCGCTTTGCCGGCCGGCGGGTGGCGATCTACCCGAACGACCACCGCCCGGCGCATGTGCATGTGCTGGGCGGCGGGCGGGAGGCGGTCTTCATCCTGCATTGTCCCGATGGTCCTCCAGAATTGCGCGGCAGCCACCGTTTCGTCGCACGCGAACTGGCGGCGATCGTGCTAGAATTGGAGCGCGCATTGCCGGCGCTGTGCGCGCAGTGGAGTGACTTGCATGGCGATCACTGAGCGGGATGTGCAGGAGGCGGAGGCGCGGCTGGCGGAGGAGTTGCGCCATACCGCGACCGCGGTTGCCGCCCGCTATGACCGCGGGCGCGGGCGGGTCGTGATCCGCCTGAACACCGGGCTCGAGGTGATGTTCGCGCCGCATGACGCCGAGGGGCTGGAGCGAGCGACCGTGGCCGATCTTGAGGAGATCGAGATCAGTCCGACCGGGCTTGGGTTGCATTTTCCTCGGTTGGACGCGGATTCTGTATGTGCCGGGGCTGCTGCAAGGGCTGTTCGGCTCCCAACGCTGGATGACGGCGCGGCGGGAGGCGGACGGGCGCCTGCGCACGGGTGGCCCAGGCGGGGCGCGTGTGGGCCGCGGACGCACAGGGAAGACGACGAAGACTGCGGCGGGCGAATAGGCGAGGCGGCAATGGGTGCAGCATCGCCCGCTGAACGGATGCGCGGACGGCGCGGCGGGAGTTTCGGCCGTTGGTGGCCGTACTGGGCGGTCCTTCTGACAGCGCTCTATCTCATCGTATTGGGGTGGCTGCCCGCCTACTTCGGGCATCAAGCCTGCCGCCCAGCGGCACGCGGGGAAATGAGCTGGTTCCATGCAGGTCTGGATTGGATCAACTGCCATCTGCGGTTTCCTCCGCACGACCGCACATTGGAAGCCTATGCGGCCTGGCTGACGGCAGCATTTGCCTCGGTAGCGTCCTACTGGGCGTGGCAGTCGTTCCGAGGGGTTTCCGAGCAGGTCGAGGAACAGCGGCGTGCCACCTTCCTCGCGCATGAGAAGATGACTTATGAGCAGAAGCTCACGGGTCTCGCAGTGGTGATAGATACGCAGATGGGTTTGATAACGCCAGCACAATTCAGCAATCCACCGGCTGGGAACCTCGAGCCCGTGCTGCGAGCGTTCGCGAAGTCGTTGAACCTTCGGGCAGTTCTAAGCGTTCTGGGAAAAGACCCACGCCCTGATCGAGCAAAGGAAAGGGCGCAAATCATGGAGGCAATAGCGGGCAATACCGATCTTGATCGCTACGTCCAGATCGCCCGGTCCCTGATCGAGCGTCTCGACCGCTACGGCATGGATATAGCCAAGGATGGAGGGTGGTTTCTACTTCTCCAGAGCATCGAGGACCTGCTTCGGACGTGCCGGCCCCCACCCGCCGTCGATGGGAGCGCGAAGACAATTCCGTGACCCACCCCCTCGGCCAATCCCTCCGCCGCCTGGAAGACCTGCGCCTGCTCACCGGCGCCGCCCGCTACATCGACGACCTCGCGTCGCCCGGCCTCCTGCACGCCGCCATCGTCCGCTCCCCGCACGCGCACGCCCATATCGTCGCAATAGATACCACAGACGCACGCGCCACCCCCGGCGTTGCCGGCGTCTTCACCGCCGCCGACCTCGCCCCCGATACGCTCGGCCCGCTGCCCTGCACCGCGCAGGTCGCCACCGTGGATCCGATGATCGTGCCGCTTCGTTTCGCCCTCGCGTCCGATCGTGTGCGCCACGTGGGCGAACCCGTCGCCTTCGTCGTCGCCGCCACCGCGGCCGAGGCGCGCGATGCCGCCGAGCGCATTGCCGTCCGCTACGACCCGCTCCCCGCCGTGACGGACGCCGCCGCCGCGCTCGACCCCGATGCGCCGCAACTGCACGACGAAGCTCCCGGCAACCTCGCCTATCGCTTCCACAAGGGCGACCGCGCGGCGGTGGATGCCGCCTTTGCCGCCGCCGCGCACAGCGTCACGCTTGATCTCGTCAACCCGCGCCTGATCGTCGTCCCGATCGAACCCCGCGGCGCCATTGCCGAGGCCGACGGCCAGCACCTCATCATCAGCGGCGCCGGCGTGCACGGCATCCGCGACACGCTCGCCGCGATCTTCCACCAACCCCCCGAAACGCTGCGTGTCAGCGCTCCCGAAGTCGGCGGCGGCTTCGGCGTGAAGAACGCGGTCTATCCCGAATATGTCCTGCTGCTCTGGGCAGCCCGCCGGCTGCGCCGCCCGGTCAAATGGATCGCCGACCGCACCGAGGATTTCGTCTCCACCGCGCAAGGCCGCGACAACCGCACCACTGCCCGTCTCGCGCTCGACGCGTACGGCACCTTCCTGGCGCTGGATGTCGAAACGATCGCCGATCTCGGCGCGCATGTCGCCGGCTTCGGCCCGGGCACGTCCACCAACGCGCCAGCGACCGCCATGGGCGGGCCCTACGCCATCCCGGCCGTGCACATGGACGTGCGCGGCGTGTTGACCAACACCGTGCCGATCGACGCCTATCGCGGCGCCGGCAAGCCGGAGGCCAACTACCTCGCCGAACGCCTGATCGAAGCCGCCGTGCGCACGCTGGGCGGCGATCCGTTCGCGCTCCGCCGTGCCAACCTGATCGCGACGTTCCCGTACCGCAACGCGCTCGGCACCACGATCGACAGCGGCGACTTCATCGCCAACCTCGATGCCGCCGAGGTTGCCGCCGACCGCCGCGGCCTGGCGGCGCGCAAGCAGGCTGCCGCCGCGCGCGGCAAGCTGCGCGGCCAGGGCGTCGCCTGCTATCTCGAAACCTCCCGCGGACAGCCGAACGAGGCCGCAGAAATCCGTTTCGACCCCGAGGGCACCATCGCCCTGGTCGTCGGCACCCAATCCACCGGCATGGGCCACGAGACCGCGTATACGCAGATCGCCGCGGCGCACCTCGGCCTGCCCCTCGCCGCGTTCCGCTACGTGCAGGCCGATACCGCGCAGGTGCGCACCGGCGGCGGCCACGGCGGTGCGCGGTCGATGCATATGGGCGGGACCGCGCTCGTGCGTGCGATCGACGCCCTGCTGGCGAAAGCCCGCCCGCTCGCTGCGCGGCTGCTGCAGGCGAACGCGGACGACCTGGCCTACACCGACGGTGCCTACCGCACGCCCGACGGCCGCGCCGTCACCCTGGCCGCGATCGCCGCCGATCCCGACCGCACCGTGCCGCTCGATACGCAGGCGGACAATATCTGCGACGTCTTCACTTTCCCCTCCGGCTGCCACGTCGCAGAAGTGGAGATCGATCCCGAAACCGGCATGGTGACCCTCGACCGCTACCTCGCCGTCGACGATTTCGGTCGCCTGATCAACCCGCTGCTCACCGTGGGCCAGGTGCAGGGCGGGCTCGCGCAGGGGATCGGCCAGGCGCTGCTGGAACGTACCGTCTACGATCCGGTCTCGGGCCAGCTCCTGTCCGGCAGCCTGATGGACTACGCACTGCCGCGCGCAGCCGACCTGCCGGATTTACGCGTGACGCTATCGGAACATCCGACCGCGGCCAACCCGCTCGGCGTGAAGGGCTCCGGCCAGGCCGGGGCGATGATCGCGCCGCAGACGGTGATGCATGCGGTGCTGGACGCGCTGGCGCCGTGCGGCGTGCGCCATCTCGACATGCCGGCGACATCGGAGCGGATCTGGCGGGCGCTCCAAGCGGCGCGGGAAGGCGTGAACGAAGGGTTGGCCTGAACCGTACCCTTGGGCGTACGCGGCGCAGCCAAGTGTACTCTTCGAGCGCGGCCGGATCCCGTCCGGCGGCCCCGCTCAGACCGACGACAGCACCGCGGGCGCCAGCGCTGCCAGGCTTGCCGCCGGGTGGGCGGGGTTGCGGAAGCGCAATTCGCCGCCCTCGGCCGCATCCGGCGGGCTCATCCCGAACAGCTCCAGCCGCGAAGCGCAGGTGACGGCGACCACCGGGCGGGCATCGGGATGGGTGAGGAACTGGCGGGCTTCGCCTTCCAGTTCCAACCGCTCGCGCAGGCCGCGCCATTCGCCGCGGTCGGTGTCCTCGACGAACATCGCCAGGATGCCCGGGCGGCGGCTGGACAGCCGGGTGGGCGCGAGGTCCGCCATGCGCCGGCGCAGCGCGCCCGCCACCTCGTCGGCCCGGCCGGCGCGGGCGGCGAGCACGAACAGCCCGGTGCCGGCGGCGATCGCGGCCAGTTGCGCCTCCGGCCCGAAGTCCCGGCGCAGCAACGCCATCATGCCCGCGGGCTCGGCCTGCGCGCCGGCAAGCAGCAGCGGGTCGAGCCGCAGCACCACCGCCGCGTCGTGCTCGATCCGCGCGCTGCGCGCCAGCATGTCGCGGATGCGCGCGTGCAGGGCCGCCAGCGCGGCACCGTTCGGCGGATCGTCGGCGAGCCCGTCCGGCAGGGTCATTTTCAGCAGGTAACGGCCCGGGTGGTCGGCGAGCCAGGTCTGCAGGTCGGAATCGATCCGGTCGGCCAGTCGCAGCCAGGCGGCGCGCGACAGCGGGTGGCCGGCCTCGGCGGAGACGACGTCGCAGACCACCTCCGCCTCGGCGCCGCCGCGGCTGAGCAGCAGGTCGAACGGCGTGCCTTCCTCCAGGCCGGTGAAGCGGATGTCGAAGCCGCGGGCGCGTTGCAGCGCCGCGGTGCGCAGCAGGTGGAACAGCGGGACCAGGGTTTCCTCGCCGCTGAGCGCGGTGGCGAGCGCCTCGGCCAGCCGCACCCGCCCCGCCGCGCTCAGCCGGGCAGCGAGCGTGACGGCGGCGGCCGCGAGCGCGGCGATGGCCGCCTCCGCCGGGCCGGCGGGCGGCGTGCCGCGGGCGAGGCGGGCCAAGGTGCGTTCCACCACATGGTGCTGGCGGGCCGACCGGCCGGCGCGCGGGCCGGCCACGGCGAGCCGGGCGATCTCCGCCTGCCGCTGCCGCCATCTGTGCGCCCCGGCCAGGGTGATGAAGGCGCGGGCGGCGGCGGTCGTATCGGACGGCTCGGACATCACGGGGCTCCGGTGGTCTGCCGCAGAGATACAGGCCGTAATTCCCGACCGTCAAGGTAGGGTTATTTGCAGTGCAGCATGCCCGAGAGCGGGAGCAGGGTGGCGAGGCGGTCGAACTCCGCCACCGAGAGGGTTTCCGCCCGGCGTTCGGGGGCGATGCCGGCGTCGCGCAGCAGGTCCGCGGCGGCCGGCCCGAGTGCACTGCGCAATGCAGCCCGCAGCATTTTGCGCCGCTGGCCGAAGGCCGCGGCGGTCAGGCGTTCCATCGCGGCGAAGCGTGCCGGGTCCGGCTGCACGGCGTGCGGTGTGAGGCAGACGACGGCCGAGAACACCTGCGGCGGTGGCACGAACGCCGCCGGTGGCAGGCGCAGGCCGAGTTCCACGTCGCAGATCCACTGCGCCAGCACCGACAGCCGCCCGTAGGTGCGCGAACCGGGCGCAGCGGCGATGCGGTCCGCGACCTCCTGCTGGAACATGAGGGTGAGGCTCTCGAACGCGGCGGCCTGGCGCAGCCAGCCGATCAGCAGTGGCGTTGCTATATTATAGGGCAGGTTGGCGATGATCCGCCGCGGCGCCGGGGTGAGAGTGGCGAGGTCGAGCGCGAGGGCGTCGCCGGCGACCACGCGCAGCCGGCCGGGGTCGGCGGCGGCCAGTTCCTGCATGGCGGCGATCGCGCGCGGATCGATCTCGATCGCGGTCACCGAGGCGGCCGGGCTGTCGAGCAGGGCGCGGGTGAGGCCGCCCGGGCCTGGCCCCACCTCGATGACATGCCGGCCGCCCAGATCGCCGGCGAGGCGGACGATCCGGGCGGTGAGGTTGGCGTCGAGCAGGAAATGCTGGCCGAGCGCGTGCCGGGCGGCGAGGCCGTGGCGGGCGATCACCTCGCGCAAGGGGGGGCGGGGAAGGGTCATGGGGCGGGGAAGTGTAAGCAGGATCGGGGTCGCTGTCCGCCCTGTCGCAGGGGAGGGGGAAAAGGCGGGCATGCACCTGCTTCGTCCTGGCAGGCGAGGCCTCGGGAAACGCGCTTGCCGGCGGGACGGCCGGCGGCTATATGCGCCCCTCGCGGCCGTGGTGCCGCGTCGGCCGGAGTGTAGCTCAGCCTGGTAGAGCACTGTGTTCGGGACGCAGGGGCCGGAGGTTCGAATCCTCTCACTCCGACCATTCCCGCCGGCCCGGAACCCGGTGCGCCCGGGTGCGATGCCCCTTGGCATGAGGTGCGGCGGCATGAGGCGTAGCGCGCAGCCCCGGCCGAAGAGGCGCCGGGCGGGCAGCATGCAACTGCGGGCCGGGGCCTACGAGCTCGGCAAGCGCGGCGCAGTGCGGTTCGACTGGCGCGATCCCTATCACGTGGCGGTGGGACTGACCTGGCCGCGGTTCCTGGCGCTGCTGGTCGCGCTGGATCTGGCGGTCAACGCCGGCTTCGCGACGCTCTATTGGGCGGTGCCCGGGTGCCTGGAGAACGCGCGGCCGGGCTCGTTCAGCGATGCCTTCTTCTTCAGCATGGAAACCCTGGCCACGGTGGGCTACGGGCGGATGGCGCCGCTGACGACGTACGGGCACGTGGTCTCGGCCACGGAGATCGTCGCCGGCATGATGTTCACCGCGCTGGCGACCGGGTTGACCTTCGTGCGGTTTTCCCGTCCGCACGCCAAAATTCTCTATGCGGATCAGGCGGTGGTGACCCGGCACAACGGCCGGCCGACCCTGATGATCCGCGTCGCGAACGGGCGGACCAGCCTGCTGGTCGACGGCGTGGCGCGGCTCTACGCGCTGATCGCCGAGCGTTCGGCGGAGGGGCAGTTCTACCGCCGCATCCATGAGCTGGCGCTGATGCGCGCGCGGATCCCGATCTTCGGCCTGACCTGGACCCTGATGCATGTGCTGGACGAGGCGAGTTCCCTGGCCGGCTACGACCAGGCGCGGTTGCAGACCGAGGAGGTACGCCTGTTCCTGGCGGTGACCGCGCGCGACCCGACCCTGGCCGCCGAGGTGCACGACATGCACGATTACGGGGTCGACGACGTGGTGTTCGGGATGCGCTACGCCGATGCGGTGTCGGTGGACGCGACCGGGCGGACGGTGGCGGACCTGGAACGGGTGGGGGATATCGAGCCGGAGTAGGGTGGGCACGTATCGTTTTTGCCGGCAACATTGCTGACTTGCCCCGTGTGTGCAGTCGCCTTTCCGCCATACCGGGGAGGTCGGTCGAGGCGACGCACCGTGCGGACGATGATTCCGGTGAAAGTGCCGGCCGCTTGTATATATCAATGGGATATCCCGTCTGGGCGCTATCGGTCCTCACCATTCCGGGAGGCATTTCTGTCATGAATTGTACGACCCTGTTCCGATCCAATCGCTCGCAGGCGGTGCGTCTGCCGAAGGCGGTCGCGTTTCCGCCCGGGGTACACGAGGTGACTGTCCTGCGGGACGGCGCGCGCCGCGTGATCGTGCCGGTGGATGCGGTGTGGGACGGCTTCTTCGATGCCCCGGGGATTGACCTGCCGGAGCGGGACGAGCCGCGGGCGGAGTTGCGCGAGCGGTTCTGATGCTGCGCTACCTGCTGGATACGAACCTTTGCATTCGCCTGCTGCGCGCCCGCCCGCAGGGACTGCGGGCGCGTTTCAACGCCGAGGCGGCGGCGCTCTGCACCTCGGCGGTGGTGCTGGCGGAACTGTTGCACGGCGCGGCGAAATCCGCGCGCCCGCTGGAGAACCGGCAGGAAGTGGAGCGGTTCGCCGCCCGGCTGGAGGTGCTCGCCTTCGATCCGGCGGCGGCGTCCCATGCCGGGGATATCCGGGCGGCGCTGGAACGGCGGGGAGAGACGATCGGCGCCTATGACGCGCTGATCGTCGGGCATGCGCGGAGCCTGGGGCTGGTGGTGGTGACCGGCAACCTGGGTGAGTTCCGGCGGGTGGAGGGACTGCGGTGCGAGGACTGGCTGACCGGGGCGGCGACCGGGGGATAGAGCGTGGGAGGGAAGGCGGACGTTCCGCTCTGGCCGCCCGCATAGGGTCGCCGAAAGCGGCGAATGTTGTTCCGGCACGCTCCCGATTCCTCCATCGTCCCGTTGCAGGGTCTATAGCTTTGAGCTATATTCTCCGGCGATGAAGACGGTCCGCTACCTCCGTGCCGCTCAGGCCGATCTGAAGCGGCATGGCAATGTCGCGGGCCGGTTGCGGAAGGCACTGGCAGACTATGCCGCTGACCCGGCGGCACACGCCAACAACGTGACCCTTCTGGTCGGGCGCCCGGCCAGGCGAATGCGGGTCGGAGATGACCGGATCGTCTTCGAGGAAACGGAGACCGAGCTTCTCGTGACCCGGATCGGGCCGCGCGGTTCGGTCTATGACTGACAGGAGACCGCGCGATGCAGGTTCAGAAGATCACGACGCCGTCCGGCGATGAAATGGTGATCCTGCCGGCGCGGGAGTTCGAGGCGCTGGTGGACGCTCGGGACCATGCCATGGCGATGGCCGCGCATGCGCGCGGCGAGGACGAGGGGGTGATCGAGGCCGAGATGGACGACTACCTCGCCGCGGCCACGCCGATGGCCTTCTGGCGCAGGAAGCGCGGTCTGACGCAGACGGCGCTCGCGGGTGCGGCGGGGATCTCGCAGGCCTACCTGGCGCAGTTGGAGGCCGGGGACCGGAAAGGCGGCGTGGACACCTATCGGGCGCTGGCGCGGGCGCTGAACGTTCAGATCCAGGACCTGCTGCCGGGCTGACCGAGGCCCCGGGGCACGGCCACGCGACCGGTCCTATTCGCAGGGCGCGGTTCCCGCCGTGCCCCGCGCCTTCAGGCCGGTGCGCGCGGGCGGGCGCGCGCCGACCTCCGCGATGAAGCCGGATACCGGCCCAAGCCCTGGGGGAGGCTTATCGGTTCGATATCGAAACAATATGGGCGTGCGTCGGCCGGCCCGGCTCAGCGCCGAATTTGCGTCCCATCCGACAGCTTCAGCCCCGCCCACCCGCGCCACCGGATCGGCCGCCTGTCCCGCCGACCGCGAGGCGGGCAGCAGCGCCCGCGATCCACCCCGAGCCATCCCGCCAAACGGGCGCAGGATCGGCCCCGGCCGGGGATCGGCGGCCGGCAGGTCGGCCTTCGCGAGGGGCGCAGCAACGCTTGCGTCTGCGCGGGCCTGATGGCGGGGTGGGGGAGCAGCCGCGGCCGCCGGCGCCGCGATCGCGGCAGTCGAGAGTGCGGGCGTAGCGGGGGAAAGCGCAGGCGGGGACTGGGGGAGCGAATCGCGGTCCGACTGGCTTGGGAGCGGGCTTTGGGGAGATTGGGGGGCCGACGACAGCGCGGAACCGGGCGGCGAGAGGGGGCCGTCGGCCAGCAGGGCGCCGGCGAGCGTGAGGTCCAGGCTCGCTTGATCGGTCTCCGCCTGAACGTCCCCCGCCTGGTCGAGCGCCGCCTGGTCGCGCAAGGCGTTCCGTTCGCGTATCTCGGCGATGCGCTCGGCCAGCCAGGCCACAAAGGCAATAAAACGGTCGAGGAGGGGGGCGGGGATCATGTGTGCGAACATATATAGAACATTCGCCCGCGGCGAGGCAAGAGATTTCTGCGGGCGGCCGCAATTCTCATTCAGCCAGGGCCTGCGCGCATGACCAGGGCGCGCCGTAGGGATCAGGTTCCACCACGGCGGCAGGGAGACGGGCCGGGAGTTCGCGGCGGCGCCGGCCTTCTCCGTGCCGCCGTGGTGGAACCTGCTTTTGCGTTGCGCCCGCCCCCTCGCCGGCAAAACGAGAAGTGCTGGCGGCAAGGGGCGATACGCGCGGGTGGCGCTGCGCGGGGGGCCTCTTTATGGCCGCCTGCCATCCCTCCGGTGGCGGGGCACCGCTCCGGAGCGACGGTTGATCCGGTGGTGGCCAAGGCTGCGCTGTGCAAGCCGTCATGAAATAGCTCTGTAAGCGCCCGGGTGGGAGACGCGCGAGCGCTCTGCGGCGTGGCTTCCCCGTGCTTCGGGAACTGGCCGGCGGGCGGTGCCGCGATCGCCACGGCCTGGGCATGGCGCTTGCGGCACGGCACGTGCTCGAACCTCGGGCGCGCCGCCGCTTCAGCAGCGCGGGGGAGAGGCGTGGCGGCGTAGCGGGGGGGCACGCCTGGAACGTGGTCCGCCGCCGCCGTATCGGTTGTTGCGGTCAGCCGAGCGGAGGCGCGCCCGGCACGATTGCGTGAGGCGGCGGCGGAGCGGGCGGTCGGGCCGCTCGATCTGGCCGGGGGTGGAGCCGTTTTTATACCGAAGAATTCAATCTATTGCGGGGAGTATCCCGGTGACAGCGGGGGATTGGGAGATGTCTGGCTGCGGGAACCGTTGGGGAGGCGCGCGGGATTTTTTTTGGGACGCCTGTATTTTTCGCTTCCCTAAACGTCTGTTAACGGTATTATGCGTTTCAGCGGCGGGCGACGGGTCGGCTGCGCGGCACACATATAACCGAGGTTCGGTGAGATGACGTCTTCAATCTCTTCATGGATGCGCGGCGCAGCGGCGGGCGTCGGGATGGCCCTGGCGGTGGCGGCTGCTCCGGGGGCGGCGATGGCAACGCCGAGCATCAACGGCTCGGCATCGGTCGGGGCCGCGAATGGCGCGACGGTAACGGACGGGCTCAACAGCGATAGCGTCATCACCCCCTATGCCTCTACGATCAACACCATTTCGTTGTCCGGTGTCCTGACGCCGACCTATCTCGGGAACCCTAACCAGTTCCAGAACTTCAGTGGTCAGATCGCGAGCGGTGGCCAGATCGATCTCGCCACCATTGGTAGCGGCGGTGGCTTTACGTTCACCGGCACCGACAGCGTCGGCAACACCGTAAGCTTCACGGCCAGTTTCGGCGAATTTCTGCAGGACACGTCCAGCGCCATCACGCTGTATTTCACTGGCACCACAACCTTCACCGGCGATACCGCTACCGCCGGTAGCGCGCGGGTCAGCATCACCAACACCGGCGCCTCCTATTCCTATGGCGGCACGTTTGCGTCGCCGCCGTTCGCCCCCACGGTTCCGGAGCCGGCGTCGATCGCCATCCTTGGCACTGGCCTGCTTGGCTTGGTGGTGCTGCGCAAGAAGATCGTCTGACCCGCCCCGGCTGGTGTGAATATCGTCGCGGCGCCGTAAGGCGCCGCGATTTGTTTCGGCGCTTTGTGATGGCCGCGCGGGCGCTGCCGCTCGCCGCCGGTCACGTCGCGCAACCCTTCGCGGCCACCACGCAGACCCAAGCGGTCACGCTTGGCTGATGAGCGACCTCAGCCGCCCGTCGCCCCCCCGCACCGCCGCAGCCCAGTCAGCACTCCCGCGACCACCCCCGCCGGCGTCGTCGTCGCCAACGGCACCTCCGCCGCCACCGTCCGCTGCAGCAGCACTTTTGCCGGCGCCGCCCGTGCCCCGATCAGCACCAGCGCCAGCGCGACTTCGCGCCACGTCTCGCGCCGGTTCGCCCAGGAACGCGGTCAGCTCTCCTTCGAGCACGAAATCCCCGCTCAGGCCGCTGTCCGGCCCCACCACCGCCGCGAACACTCCCGAGTAGGCGAGCCAGCGGCGCAGATCGTCCGTCACACCCTCCGCTGGCGGTACCGCCCAGCGATTGTAGAAATCCACATGCAGGCTGCCGTCTGCCGGCAGCCATTGCACCCCGAGCTGGTCGAGCCCCGGCGCCGGCTTGCCTGCCAGCCTTCACGGACCCCGGCGGCGAGCGTCACAGTGATGTCCCGATGCCCTCCGAACAGGTGCGGCGCGCGGGGCGGGGGCGGTTGGCGGGCGGACGACCACCGCGGGGTGCCACCTTTTGATGTGTCCAGGCGTGACGAACGGCCTTGCTGCGCACCAGCCCGGATCGTGATAGACTACGTCGATTGAGGAAGGTACCATGGCTGAAACCGAAACCCGCTCGATCTTCGACATTCCGCCCGATGCAGCCCTGGAAGCGCGGCTCGACGCCGAGGCTGAAGCTGCCTACAAGGCGGGACGCGTCGTGCCGCATGACCGGGTACGCGAATGGCTTTCGAAACTGGCGAAGGGTGAACGGGTCCCGCCGCCGCGCGCCTAGGCCATGCACGTCATCTGGACCGAGCCGGCCCTCGACGCGATTGCCCGCATTCATGACTACATCCTCGATTTCAATCCTCGCGCCGCCGTGCACGTCGCCGAAACCCTGCGTGCTGCCGGCGACAGCCTGGTGATCTTCCCGCACCGGGGCCGGCCTGTTCCAGGAACCGGCATGCGCGAACTGATCACCACCTACCCCTACATCATCCGCTATCGTATCGACGGCGACGTCGTTGTGATTCTCCGCGTACGCCACACCTCGCGGCGGCCGACAACGCCCTGATGGCCGCACCGGTCCTCAATTTGCGATTTCCTTCTTCAAATATCCCGGGAGATTCGCAGGCAGCGCCCTCCGGGGCAATGAACGTCCGGCGCGCCTCCTGGCGCGCTCCACCCTGGCGGACGGCAAGCTCGGACCACCGCGGCATCCGGGAAAACGGGTGCGGCGATCTGCGCGTTTCCCGGCGGCGAATTCACCCCGCGGCGAACCGCCGTACTCGCGCTTCCGTGCCGGCCAGAACGGCGCGCAGCGCCGCCAGCAACGCGGCCACCATCCCCGCCGGGGTGGTCGCCTCGACCGGCGCCCGCGCCGCGATGGTCTGCTGCATCAGCACCCGTGGCGGCGTCGTGCGTGCCCCGATCAGCACCAGCGCCAGCGCCGCTCGCGCCTCCCGGTGCGCGGGATCGCCGAGGAAGGCCGTCAGCTCCCCCTCCAGCACCAGATCGCCCGTCAACCCGCTGTCCGGGCCGACTACGGCCGCGAACAGCCCCGAAGCGGCGAGCCATCGGCGCAGATCGTCCGTGATCCCCTCGGCCGGCGGCACCGCCCACTGGTTGTAGAAATCGACATGCAGGCTGCCGTCCGCGCGCAGCCACTGCACCCCGGGCTGATCGAGCCCGGGTCCCGGTGTGAGGTCCCGCACCACCAGCACCTTCCCGCGCGCCCGCGGCGGCAGGACCGCGGGTCGGCGCACGATCAACGGCCATACCGTCCGCTGCACGTAGGCGGGCTGCGGCAGCACGCTACATCCGCCCAGCGCTGCCGCCCCGCCCAGCAGCAGCCGGCGGGGCAGCGCCGGCAGCACGCTCACGCGGCGACCGCCGTGCGGCCCTCGCATGCCGGTGCGGTTTCCGGCCGGTCCAGCACCGCCTCGATCACCCCCGGGTCGCCCGGCACGTGGCTCAGCCGGAACCCCAGATGCCGCGCCAGATCGAGCATCGGCACGTTCCACGCCAGGATCTCGCCCACCACCCGCTCGACGCCATGCGCCCAGGCCCAGGCCAGCAGCCGTTCCATCAGATGCTGCCCCAGCCCATGTCCCTTCACGTCCGGCTGCACCACCACTGCGAACTCTCCCACGGACCGATCGCCCTCCCGCACCAGGCGCGCCACACCCACCGTCTCCCCGGTGCGCGCGCGTACTGCGATGAACGCCATGTCGCGATCGTAATCCAGTCGGGTGAAACGGGCCAGCATGGCGGGCGTGAGTTCGCGCACCGCGGCGAAGAAGCGCAGGCGCACGTCTTCGGGGCTGAGCCGGTGGAAGAACGCATCGTGCGCTGCCGCATCCTCGGGGCGGATCGGGCGGATCTCCAGCGGCTCGCCGCCCGCGTCCCAGGGGGCATTCCAGTATTCGGCGAGTTCCGCCGGGTAGGCCGACATCGGCATCTCCTCGGATAGGCTTGAGGACGCCGCCCCCTCCCGGCACACTGCCACAGATGGTGGCTCCGTCGACAGGAGGTAGATCAATGCCCGCCCATAAGCTCGACGCCGACATGCAGGCCTGGATGCAGGACCAGGCTGTGGCGGCGGCCGGATACCCGCCGATCCGGCTTGAGGTTCCGCTCGACCCGCACCGGGTGGTGAACGACGTGCTGGCGATGCGCATGGCCGGCGGCGGCCCGGTCATGGAAGAAAGCGCCGATCGCTGGGTGTTCGCGCGCGGGCGGCGCATCCAGTGCCGGGTGCACCGCCCGCCTCAGGGCACCATGCAAGGGGCCGTCGCGCCGGCGCTCGTCTATTTCCACGGCGGCGGCTGGGTCTGGGCGTCGATCGACACCCACGACCGGTTGATGCGCGAATATGCCGCCGGTGCCGGCGTGACGGTGGTAGGGGTGGATTACGCTCTGTCCCCGGAAGCGAAGTTCCCGCAGGCCATCGAGGAATGCGCCGCCGTGGTCCGCTGGCTGGCCGAGCACGGCAGCGCGTGGGGGATCGACGGCACCCGCCTGCTGCTGGGGGGCGACTCGGCGGGCGGCAACCTCGCACTCGCCACCGCGCTGCTGCTGCGCGACCAGGGCGGGCCCGTCGCGCGCGGCATCCTCGCCAGCTATCCGGTCTGCGACAGCAGACTGGATACGCCGAGCTACCGCGACTACGGCAGCGGCCTCGGCCTGACCACCGAGAAAATGGCGTTCTACTGGTCCGTCTACGTGCCGCACGCGGCCGATCGCCTGCACCCGCTCGCCGCACCCTTGCGCGCCGACCTGGCGGGCCTGCCGCCGGTCCGGTTGCAGATCGCGGAATGCGACGTGCTGCGCGGAGAATGCGAAGCGCTGGACCGTAAGCTGCGCGCCGCCGGCGTGGCGGTGGAGACCGACCTCTATACCGGCGTGGTGCACGGATTCGTGCGCTGCACCGATTCGGTGGAGAAAGCCCGCGCCGCCATGGGCGCCAGCAACGACTGGCTGCGCAGGATGGCGGCGCCGGGGCAGACCGGGTAAATCGCGAGAGGAAGCCAGCAAGGCCAGGGGGCGCTGCCCCCTGGACCCCCGCCAAGGGCTCGCCCTTGGAACCCTTCCGTTGGTTCCGAGCGGGTGGGGGTGTCTCGGGTCCGGGATGGGGCTGCGCGGGGCGGGCGCCGGGTCAGGGACAGGGCGCATCTGCGCCCTGTCCCTGACCCGGCGCCCGCCCCGCGCAGCCCCATCCCGGACCCGAGACACCCCCACCCGCTCGGAACCAAAAGAATGGGGTCCAGGGGACGAGTTCCCTGGCGGGGGGTCCAGGGGGGCAGCGCCCCCTGGCCTTGCTGGCTTCCTGTCAGGATCCCCCCGACCCGGGTAGATGGACGATGCTTGGCGGCAAGTTCGTTTCACGGCTGGACTGGTATATCTTTCGTCAGTTGGCTGCGGCCCTGGTGGCGGTGACGGTCGGCCTGACCGCGCTGATCTGGCTGACGCAATCACTGCGTTTCGTGAAGTTGGTGGTCGACCATGGCCTGTCGTTCGGCGTGTTCCTGGAGCTGACGGCGCTGCTGGTGCCGAGCTTCGTCGCGGTGGTGCTGCCGATCACCACCTTCGTCGTCATCCAGTTCATCTACCAGCGCCTGGCCGGGGATCGCGAGCTGACGGTGATGCGGGCGGCCGGGCGGTCGGATTTCGCCCTGGCGCGGCCGGCGCTGGCTCTGGCGCTGCTGGCGACCCTGGCCGGCTATGCGCTCAATCTCTGGATCGTGCCGGCGAGCTTCCGCGGCTTCCAGGATTTCCAGTGGGAGATCCGCAACCGCATCGCCGCGTTTCTGTTGCAGGACGGGGTTTTCACCCAGATTTCCTCCGGGCTCACGGTCTATATCCGTTCCCGCACGCCCGATGGCGTGCTGCACGGTATCCTGATCGACGACGCGCGTGACCCGGCGGCCGAGACAACGGTGCTGGCCCGCGAGGGACGGCTGATCGACGGGCCGCACGGGCCGGAGGTGCTGCTGCTCGACGGCTCGCGCCAGCAGATCGACGCGCGCAGCGGCCGGCTGGACCTGCTGACGTTCCAGCGCAACGTGCTCGATCTTTCCGATACCGGGCAGTCCAGCGCGGCGCGGTTGCCGAACATGGCGGAAGTGTCCCTGCACACGCTGCTGCATCCCCCGCCCTTCGTGGCTGCGGGCGATCGGCCCCGTTGGGTGGCCGAGGCGGCCAAGCGGCTGTCGAGCCCGCTCTCCACCGTTGCCTATGCGGCGATTGCGCTGCTGTCGGTGCTGACCGGCACGTTCCGGCGCCACGGCAGCCTGCTGCGCCCGCTCGCCGCGGTGGGGGCGGTCGTCGTGCTGGTCGCAGTCGAGCTCGGAGTTGGCGATCTGGCGGCGCGCAGCAACGCGCTGCTCGGCCTCGTCTGGGCCGAGGCGACGGTGCCGGCGCTGGTCGGGTTGGCCTTGTTGCTGGGTCCGGAGCTGCGGCGCGGGCGGCGCGGTCCGCCGGGGCGGGTTTCCACCGGCGACGGCGCGGTGGCGCCGTGATCGCGCCGGTTACGCTGTCGATCTATATCGCCCGGCAGTTCAGCCTGGCCGTGGTCGGCGCCTTGTTCGCCCTGACCGGCTTCGTGGCCCTGTTCGACTTCATCGACCTGCTGCGCCGCGCCTCGGGCCATCCCGGCGTCGGGCTCGTGCTGGTGGGCGGCATCGCGCTGCTCCGGCTGCCCTACCTGGGGCTGCAGGTGCTGCCGTTTGCGGTGCAACTGGGGGGGATGTTCGCCTTCTGGCGGCTCACCCGCTCCTCCGAGCTGATCGTCGCCCGCGCCGCCGGAGTGTCCGCCTGGGAATTCCTGGCCGCGCCGGTGCTGTGCGCGGCTCTGTTCGGTGCCGTCGCGACGGCCGGCGTCAGCCCGCTGTCCTCGGCGATGTTCGCGCGCGCCAATCAGTTGATCAACCGCAACCTGAGCACCGGCGGCGGCCCGCTTGAGCTGAACGGCGGCCAGCTCTGGCTGCGCCAGGCTGACACCGGGGCCGCCGACACTGGGGCCGCCGACACTGGGACCACGAACGCTGGGGCCACGAACGCTGGGGCCACGAACGCTGGGGCCACGAACGCTGGGACCACGAACGCTGGGGCCGTCGGCGCCGGAGCGGGGGCGACGTCCGGCCGGCCCGGCGTCGCGATCCTCAATGCGCGCGGCGTGGCGGTGCGCCGGGGGACCTTGACCGGGCACGACGTCACGGTCTTCCGCCTCGACGGCAACGGTCAGTTGATCAGCCGGATCGAGGCGACGTCGGCACGGCTTGCCGATGGCGCCTGGACCTTGGCCGCCGCCCGGGTGATGCTGCCGGATGCGCTGCCGAGCCCGCCCCGTACGATCGACCTGCCGACCGACCTTACGGTGCGGCGGGTGCAGGAGAGCTTCGCGCCGCCGGATACGTTGTCGGTCTGGCAGTTGCCGGGGTTCATCGCGCTGCTCGAACGCTCCGGCTTCTCCTCGGTGCGCGACCGGCTGCATTTCCAGGCGCTGCTCGCCCTGCCGCTGCTCACGGCGACGATGGCGCTGGTCGCGGCGGGGTTTTCCATGCGTCCGGCGCGGCGCGGCGGGGTGGCACGCATGATCGGCGGCGGGGTGACGGCCGGATTCGCGCTGTTCATGATCTCCAAGCTGGCGGAGGAGTTCGGCCAGTCGGGCGCGTTGCCGGTGGTGCTGGCGGCCTGGGCGCCGGCGGCGGCGGGGTTGCTGCTGGCGCTGACGTTGCTGTTGCACATGGAAGACGGCTGATGACGGAGGGGGGGCGGTGGCGGCGAGGGGCGCCGCGGGCGCCGGCGGTGCGTCTGGCTGCAACGCTGGCCGCGGTGCTGATCGGGTTATTGGCCGCCATCGTCCCGGCACGGGCGCAACTCGGCGCACTGGAGCCGGGCGGAAGTGGCATCAGCCGCACGGCGCCGGTCGGCTTCACCGCCGATCGGGTCCGCTACGAACGCAACCGCACCCTGGTGATCGCCAGCGGCCATGTCGAGGCGTGGCAGAACAACACCGTGTTGCGCGCCGATCAGGTGACGTTCGACCGCACCACCGGGGTCGCCACCGCCACCGGCCACGTCGTCCTGATCCAGCCGAGCGGCACGGTGCTCTACGCCCGCTCGGCGGTGCTGTCGCATCAGATGCGCGACGGCGTGCTGCGCGTGCTGGAGGCGCGGCTGGCACAGAACGCCCGGCTGGCTGCCAACGCCGGCAAGCGCACCGGGGGGGTGCTCGAGCAGCTCTCGAAAGTGGTCTATTCGACCTGCAACCTGTGCAAGAAGAACCCCTACCTGCCGCCGCTGTGGCAGTTGCACGCCGTCACGGCGAGCGAGGATGCGCAGCACAAGCGTATCGAATTCACCGATGCCGAGATGCAGATCCTCGGCATCCCGGTTGCCTGGTTCCCGTATTTCTGGACCGCCGATCCCTCGGTGAAACGCGCGAGCGGCCTGCTGATCCCGTCCTTCGGCTACAACAGCCACATCGGCGCCTTCTTCGCGCAGCCCTACTACTGGGTGATCGACGACCAGTCCGACGCGACCATCACGCCGATGATGACGAGCCGGGCGGGGCCCGATCTCGACGTGGACTACCGCCGGCGCTTCAACAGCGGCTACCTCGATCTGAACGGATCGGTGGGCTACCTCAACCAGTCCCCGCAAGGCACGATCTATGCGAACGGGCAATTCAGCCTGAACGATACCTGGCGCTGGGGCTTCAACGTCAACCGCGCCACGTCGGCCAACTACCTCGACTATTTCCACCTGGGCAACACGACCGGCATCAACTCCACCTTGCTGACAAGCCAGATCTACGCCGAGGGCTTCGGCGAGGGCGCGTATGCGCGGGTCGATGCGCAATCGTTCCAGGGCCTCGATCCCACCACGATCGTCAACAGCGAACTGCCGGTGGTGCTGCCGTATGCGCGCTACCGGTATTTCGGCGAGCCGGACGCGCTGGGCGGGCGGTTTTCGATCGCCACCGACTTCTTCAACGTGCTGCGCACCGACGGGACCAACACGAAGCGCGGCCGGCTTACCCTCGACTGGGACCGGCCTTTCACCGGCGCGCTCGGCGACCTGTGGACGTTGAAGCTGCACATGGACGCGATGACCTACGATGCCACCGATTTCAACGAGCAGCCGAATTTCGGCCCCACCGACGCAGTCCATGCGACCCGCGCGCTACCGCAGATGGCGCTCGACGTGCGCTGGCCGTTCATGCGCGACTCGGGCGCCTGGGGCACGCAACTGATCGAGCCGATGGCGGAGGTCGTGGTGGCACCGGCGGTCGGCGCCAGCCAGAACGTCCGCTATCCGAACGAGGACAGCTTCGACTTCGAGTTCACCGACGCCAACCTGTTCGGCTTCAACCGCTTTCCCGGCGTCGATCGGCTGGACGGCGGGCCGCGCGCCAACCTCGGCCTGAAGGGGGCGTGGTACGTCGGCGGCACGGTGCTGGATGGGCTGATCGGCCAGTCGTTCCGCACCGCGCCCGATCCGGTGTTCCCCGAAGCCTCCGGCCTGCACGACACGGTCTCCGATATCGTCGGGCGGCTGAGCTTCACGCCGACGCCATGGCTCGATCTGACGTACCGCACCCGCCTCGACCACCGTGATCTGGCGACAAAGTATGCGGATGCCACCGCTGCGGTCGGCACCAAGAAATTCCAGGTGACCGGCGGGTATCTCTATACCACCTTCGATCCCTATTATTTCTACGACCAGGCGCAGCCGCCGCCGACCGGCTCCCCCTATTACTTCCCCCGCAACGAGGTGATTCTGGGGTTCCAGACCTCCTGGGGCCAGTACCACCTGGACGGCTTCGCCCAGCGCGACCTGGCCCGCAACCAGATGGTGGCCGCCGGGGCCGACGTGGTCTGGGAGAACGAATGCATGATTTTGGATTTACGCTTCTATCGCCGCTATACGGAGCTCGCGGGCGACGGCGGGTCGACCACCCTCCTGTTCCAAGTCACCTTCAAGACCATCGGCCAGTTCGGCTTCAACGCCTTGTGAGACTTGATCTGTCATGCTGACGTCCTCCAAGTTCGCTGCTGCCTGCTCCGGTGCGGCCCTGCTCGCGCTGGCCGGCGTCGGGCTGGCGCCCGCGGCGCTGGCCGCGCGCCCGCCGCGGCCCCCGTCCGCACCCGCCGCAGCCCCGGCCGCGCCGGCGGTGCGCCTCGTCGCGGTCGTGAACGGCTCGCCGATCACCAATATCGACGTCGACAACCGGGCGCGGCTGTTTGCGCTCTCTGCCGGCCTGCCGCCGAATCCTGCCCTGCTCGACCGGCTGAAGCCGCAGATCGTCCGCCAGTTGATCGACGAGCGGCTGCGCCTGCAAGCGGTGGAGAAGGCGCATATCGTCGTGCCGGACAAGGCGATCGCCGACGCCATCCGCGAGATCGAGCAGCGCAACGGCATGCCGCCTGGCGCGCTGCGCCAGCGGCTGGAGCGCACCGGCGTGTCCTTCACCACCCTGGTGGACCAGGTGCGCACCCAGCTCGGCTGGACCCAGTTGCTGCGCCAGACGCTCGGCGCGCGGGCGACCATCAGCACCGCGGAAGTGGCGACGCGGCAGCGGCTGATGGCGCAGCAGGACGGCCAGCCCGAATACCATGTCGCGGAAATCTTCATCCCGATCGAAAGCGCCGCCGGCCGCACCGATGCGCAGAGCTTCGCCAACACCGTGATCGGGGACCTGCGCGCCGGCGCGCCGTTCCCGGTGGCGGCGGCGCAGTTCAGCCAGAGCCAGACCGCGCTCGCCGGCGGCGACCTCGGCTGGGTGCAGGCCAACCAGCTCGATCCCGCGGTCGCGAAGATCGTGACCGAGATGCCGGTCGGCGCCGTCAGCAACCCGATCGCGGTGCCCGGCGGCCTCGACATCGTCACCCTGGCCGGCACGCGCACGGTCGGGCAGGACATCCACACCGTGCTGTCGGTGCGCCAGGTGTTCCTGCCGTTCTCGAGCCCGCTCAATCCCACCGCGCCCACGGCGCAGCAGGTGCAGACGTTGCAGCGCGCGCGCCAGATCAGCGCCACGGTCAAGAGCTGCCCGCAGATGGAGCAGGTGGCGGTGCAGGATCATTCGCCGCGTCCCGCCGATCTCGGTCAGGTCGACCTCGACCACGTGCAGCCGATCACGTTCCGCCAGATGCTCGCCGGTCTGCCCCTCGACAAGGCCACCCAGCCGGTGGTGGCGCCGGACGGCATCGCGGTGCTGATCGTGTGTTCCAGGGACCGCAAGAATCTGGCCCAGCTCACGCCGCAGGAAATCCGGATGCAGCTCCTGTCGCAGCGGGTCGACCTGCTGTCGCGGCAGTTGCAGCAGGACCTGCGCAGCCAGGCGCAGATCGAGATGCGGGGCACGGCGTAAGCGGCAGCGGACGGTTCGCACCCGCGTCGGCAGCCGCGCCGGCGCGGCGCCGGACCCGGACGCCGGACGGCGGCGCCAGACCCGGGGCGCCGGGACTCAAGGCGTTGGCCCGGGAGCACCGGTCAGAGGCGCCCGAGCCGGACGTCAGGCGGCGCGGCCCCCCGCGCATTGCCTTGTTGCTTCCTCTCCCGCACCATTCGCAGGTGTAACCGTACGGGGTACCATGCGCATCGTCTGCCCCTCCTGTGCCGCCAGCTATGACGTGCCGGACGGTTTGCTGGCCGGCCGCAAGGCGGTGCGCTGCGCCCGCTGCGGCGAGCAATGGACGCCGCCACCCGCCGACGAGCCGGCGCCTCCCGAGGGGTTTCCCGATCCGGTCCGCCCGGTTTTTGTCACGCCGGAGGTGGCGACACCGCTGGCGCGGCTTGCGCCTCCGGCGGCGGCGCCGCGGCGGTCGGCCGGTCTGCGCCTGGCCTGGGTGGCGAGCGTCGTCATCCTCGTGGCGGCGTTGGTCGCGGCCGTGGTCTGGCGGGACCGGATCGCGCAGGCCTGGCCGCCGAGCCTGCGGGTTTATGCAGCGCTCGGCCTGGCTCATAATCAACACTGAGCCGCCGGTGCCGCGCGCCTGCCGCGGCAGCCGCGTCCGCGGGGCCTGCCCCGGAAGGAGTGCCCGATGTACGTGCCCGCCCCGTTCCGCGAAGACCAGATCGCGCCGCTGCACGCGACGATCCGCGCCGCCGGCCTCGCCACCCTGGTGACGATGACCGCGGACGGCCTGATTGCGAGCCATATCCCGGTGCTGCTCGATCCCGATCCGGCGCCGTACGGCACCCTGCTCGGCCATCTGGCGCGGCCCAACCCGCAGGCGCGCGGGGCCGTGCCGGGCGTGCCGGCGCTGGTGATCGTGCAGGGACCGGATGCCTACATCACCCCGAACTGGTACGAAACCAAGCGCCGCACCGGCGCGGTGGTGCCCACCTGGAACTATGTCGCCGTGCATGCCTACGGGGAGGTCACGTTCTTCGACGACCCGGCCCGGCTGCTGGATATCGTGACCCGCCTGACCGACCGCGAGGAAGCCCGCCGCGCCGCCCCCGGTATGATCCCTGGCATGACCCCCTGGGCCGTCGGCGACGCGCCGGCATCGTTCATCGCCGGGATGCTGAAGGGTATCGTCGGCTTCGCGCTGCCGATCGCGCGCCTGGAAGGCAAATGGAAGATGAGCCAGAACCGCCCGCCCGAGGATCGCGCCGGTGTGGTCGCCGGCCTCACCGACGCCGGTCGGCCGGAGGTGGCCACCCTGGTCGCCGGGCCGTCCGGCCCCGACCGCTGAGCGCCTGCCGCAGCATGGACAAGATTTTCCGCGGCGATCTCTCCACCCCGCGCGGCCGTGCGACCGCCTGGGTGGACGCGCTGTTCGTCGACCACGCGATCTTCCGCCTGGTCTGGACCAACGCCGCGCCGGTGGTGCCGGGGATGCTGTACCGCTGCAACCACCCGACGCCGCGGACGCTCGCCGCACTGACCCGGCGCTGGGGGCTGCGCGGACTGATCACGTTGCGCGGCCCCACCGGCAACGGCTCGGACGCGCTCGCGCGGGAGGCCGCAGATCGGCTGGGCCTGACCGTGATCGACATGGCGATGGACAGCCGCGGCGCGCCGCAGCCGGAACGGATCCTGCGGCTGGCGGAGATCTACCGCACTATGCCGGTCCCGACGCTGATCCACTGCAAATCAGGCGCCGATCGTGCCGGCCTCGCCGCCGGGCTGTACCTGTTGCTGCGCGGGGGGAGCGTGTCCCAGGCGCTGGGGCAACTGTCCTGGCGCTTCGGCCACGTGCGCCGCTCCCGCACCGGCATCCTGGACGCGTTCTTCCTGCGCTATGCGCGGGAGGCCGAGGGGCGCAAGCCGTTCCTGGACTGGGTGCGGGAGGAGTACGATCCTGCGGCCCTGAAGCGGGATTTCCATGCCGGCGGGGTGGCGAGCTTCCTGAACGACCGGGTGTTGCGGCGGGAGTAGGGGATCGGCCGCCTTCTTCTCCCGTCCCCGGCCCAATACGAGGCGGGGAGTGCCCGGGCGTCTCAAGGTGGAACTTCTTGCCGGCGAAGCTAAAGAACATCGAATGATGGGGTGATCGTGGCACGGACTGATTGGCAGGGTGCCCGTGCTTTAATCTGCTATCAACCAGTTGGAGGTAAAAGGGGCCGGCAAACGCCAGAGGTCCGCTCGGCTCGTCGGGATAGCGACGGCCGGAGAACAGCCAGTCCACATCGCAGCGAAGACGGTATTGACTTCGGCGTAGGTGGCGGGCGCTGCTCCCCTCAGCGCGCCGGTCAGCTCCAACCGCCGCAGCGGCACCTGATACTTGCCTTGGGCATGGCTGGCGGGAGGTAATGCCGTCGATCGCGATCAGGTCGGGCTCCGTCGGCCGCAGACTCTCGACCCAGGTCTGGAAGCAGTGCCGGAGCAGCACCGGGTCGATCGTAGCGAGCACGTCGCGCAGCATGTCGTGGTTCGGGATGCCGCGGCGGAAGCGGATGAAGCGGCGCAGGAAGCTCAGGTGCTCGCGACCCCGCAGGCCGATCTCGACCATTTCATCGGCCCCGGCCACCGTGGCGCAGAGCAACAGCAGAAGGATCTTTGTCAAGGGATACAACACCTTGGACGATTGGCGGGGATCGCTCAGGGCGACGAAGTGAATCAGAAAGCTCGGCTCGGGAGGCTTGACCATCAGGGGGTTATCTCGGGGGAAGCGCTCTCGAATTGAACCTCCACTCCACTTGGGATGCCCCGAAGTAGCAGGAGCTCGGACCCGAGCGATCGCCCTGCATCACCGGGACCCGCCGATTGTGTACCCCCGCAGTGGGGGCTACAATACAAATCACTCTGACGACTTCGTGGAGGTCCGACCGTGACGACGGTAGTGAGCTTTGTCAGCGAGAAGGGTGGCGTTGGCAAGACGACCGCCTGCTATCACATCGCGGTTGCGCTGACCTGGTTCCACCAGAAGTCGGTCCTGGTGATCGACGCTGATTACCAGCGAGGCGGCATAACCGGCCGATTCTTCCCGCAACTGATCGAAAGCTTCGCGGCTGGATCGACGGAGGGGGAGACCCTCTTCCACAAGTACCAGCAACTGTACTCCGCCAGCCCAAGGACACCAGGAATCACCATTCTACCCGCGCTGCCACAGGAGCAAGGAGTGGATGTCGTGGTGGCTGATAAGCGGCTCGCGAATGTGTCAGTTGACAAACTTCCTTCAACCAACAACATAAAAGACAACAACCTCTCTCTACTCCGACACCTTCAGGTCATCGACTACGTGGTAAAGAACCTTGAGAAGAAGTATGACTATGTGCTGATCGACTCTCATCCTGAACTCTCAGACGTTCTCAGGTCGATCATATATGCATCAGATTACTGCGTCTCTCCGGTCAAGTTGGATTTGCAATCGGCCATTGGTGTGCCCTCCGTGATCGCCGAGATCGATACGGTTAACTCGGATGTTTTCTTGATGAAGAAGATGATCGCGCCTGACCTTGAGCACACGCCGACTCTGTTTGCGGGAGCGATGGGCATGATGGCTCGGGAGTACGCGGGTGACCTTAAGCAGTCGGAACGAGATGAACTTCGGAGGCTGCAAACCACGGGGTATGTCTTTCAGGAATACGTTACCCAAGGCGATGGCCTGAACCGTGCCGCCGCAAGCCGGGTTCCGGTATATAATGTTTCCGGGTCGAATGCAGAAAAGCAGGCAGCGGCGTTCCGCCGCCTGACATCGGAGTTCTTGGCGAAATGTCCCTGAGCACCGAGGAAATCAAGACGCTGATCCAGTGGCTTGGCTCGGACGGCGCCCGAGCGGGATTGGACTTCAGTCACTTTAGCGTGGCGGAGCTTCGGAATATGGCAGAAGCCCAGGGCGTACCAATCCCGGCAAGGTCAAAGCGGGCGGATGTCATCGATCAACTGATGCTCCTCGCGGACCAAAAGATCGACAAGACGATCGACGACATGCTCGCGATGACATCGGAGGCGTTGCTAGCGTACTTTGACCGCACGCGGCCGAGCCGAACCGAGATGCTTCGCCTACTTGAGAAGCTGGACTTCCACCCCGGGAGTGAGGCGCAAAAAGGCCTCTACAAGTACGCGGCGCGCCAAATTAGCGAGACCGGGATGTTCCAGCGGGTCGCTCGGCCGCTGAAGCCTCGCGAGGCCGCCGGCTGAACGCTGTGGCCTGACCGCGCTGGGTTACGCCCGTACATAGGCGCGTCCGTACGAGGAAGGGAGAAGGGACGTCAGAACCCGAACGCTACCCGCTTCGCATTCCCCTGCCGCAATGCCCGGTAGCGCGCCAGCGCCAGCAGCGGGAAATACAGCCGGTAGCCGTGGTAGCGCAGGTAGAACACGCGCGGAAAACCCACCGCAGTGTACGGCGCCTCGTCCCATTCCCCGTCCGCCCGCTGGGTCGCGGCGAGATAGGCGATGCCGCGCGCCACCGCCGGATGGTCCGCCGCGCCGGCCGCCATCAGGCCGAGCAGCGCCCAGGCGGTCTGGCTCGGCGTGCTTTCCCGGTAGCGCCCGTGCGGGGCGCCGGCGTAGCTTTCCTCGTCCTCGCCCCAGCCGCCGTCCTCGCGCTGCACCGAGATCAGCCAGTCCACGGCGCGGCGCACCGCCGGGTCGTCGGGCCGCCACGCCGGCGGCGTTCAGCGCGCACAGCACCGACCAGGTGCCGTAGATGTAGTTGGTGCCCCAGCGGCCGAACCAGCTGCCGTCCGCCTCCTGCTCGCGCCGCAGGAACGCCAGCGCGCGCGCCAGCACCGGGTCGTCCGGCGCCATGCCGATCTGCGCCAGGAACGAGACGCAGCGCGCGGTCACGTCCGCGGTCGGCGGGTCGAGCAGCGCGCCGTGGTCGGCGAAGGGGATGTGGTTCAGATAGCAGATGCGTGTTTTCCGGCTCGAACGCGCCCCAGCCGCCGTCGAAATGTCCGCGCCCTGCGACTGCATGCCCACGATCCAGTCGCGCGCCCGCGCGATCGCCTCCGCATGCGCCGGGTCGCCGCTGGCGGTGCAGCAGCATGCCGACCACGGCGGTGTCGTCCACGTCGGGGTAGTGCGGCGTTCCGATACTGGAACGCCCAGCCGCCGGGCGCAGACGCCGGGCCGGCGCACCGCCCAGTCGCCGACCACGTCGGTGATCTGCCGGCCGCGCAGCCAGGCGCAGGCGGCGGCGACGTCAGGGGCGGCGGCGCCCGCGGCCTCGGCCACCGCATGGCCCGGCCAGCGCCGGTGTCCCACACCGGCGACAGGCAGGGCTGGCACTAGGCGCGGTCGGCCTCGACTCACCAGCAGCTTGCGCACCGCTGCCCAGGCGGTGGCGGCGCGGCGGATGCGTCGGGCGGAAAGCCCAGCGTGTCGAACATCATCACGCTGTTGGCGATCGCCGGGTAGATGCCGCCCAGCCCATCCTCGCCGTTCAGCCGCTCGGTGACGAACGCGACCGCCTTGTCGATCGCGTGCCGGCGCGAGCGCCGGGGGAAGGCCGGCTCGGCGACGCGCAAGCAGCGCTGTCGAGGCCCTTGAAGAAGCGGCCCCAGGCGGAGCGGTACGGGCCGCGGATCCAGTCGCGCACCTGCTCCGGCGGCGTGCGGAACAGCTCCGCCACGCGCACGCCGCGCGGGTTGCGCGCGCGCGGGCGCAGCGCCATCAGCACCAGCAGCGGCACGATCACGGTGCGCGACCAGTACGACACCTTGCTGAGGTGGAACGGAAACCACAGCGGCAGCAGCATGATCTCGACCGGCATCACCGGCACCGCGCGCCACGGCACCTGGCCGAACAGCGCGAGCTGGGCGCGGGTGAACACGTTGGTCCGCTCGGCCCCGCCGGCGGCCAGGATCGCGGCGCGCGCGCGGAGCATGTGCGGCGCGTCCGCCGGATCGTCGCCGATGCAGCTTCAGCGCGAAATAGGCCTTCACGCTGCACGACAGATCGAACGCGCCGTCGTGGAACAGCGGCCAGCCGCCGTGCTCGCCCTGGCGGGCGCGCAGATAGACGCCGATGCGCGCTTCCAGGTCCGGGTCGATGCGGTCGAGGAAATGTTCCAGCAGCACGTATTCCGCCGGGATGGTGGCGTCCGCCTCCAGCTCGAAGACCCAGTGCCCGTCGGGGTTCTGCCGGCTGGCGAGCGCGGCGGCGGCGCGCGCGACGGCGCGGTCGATGCGGTCGTCCGAGGCGGCGCCGAGGCCGGGTTCGGGGGCGCCACCGGGCATGGTGTGGGCGGCGCGGTCGAAGGCGGGGAGGGCGGTCATGCCGGAGGATGCAGCAGCAGGGCGCTCGCGCGGTTGCCCGACCTGATCGCACCTTCGATGGTGGCCGGCAAGCCGGTGGCGGTCCAGTCGCCGGCCAGCACCAGGTTGGCAAGCCCGGTGCGCGGGCCGGGGCGGCGGCGATCCTGCGCGGCGGTGGCGGCGAAGGTGGCACGCTTCTCCTTCACCACCCGGAACGGCGGCATTGCGCCCCGGACGGAAGGTCGAGCGCGGCGCGCACCTCCGGCCAGACCTGCGCCGCCAGCGCCTCGGCCGGGCGATCGATCAGGCGGCTGGCGGCGCTGATGGTGACCGAGACATGGCCGGGTTTCACGAACACCCATTCCGCGGTGCCGCCGATCAGGCCGATGAAGCCGGCCGGTCCGGGATCGGGAGCCCGGGCTCGGCCGCGGTCGCAAATGCAGGTTGACGATCGCCTCGAACGCGTCGGGCACGGCGAGGCCGGGCAGCAGGTCGGCGGCGACCCAGGGCGGCACCGCCAGCACCACCGTGTCGGCCGGGCCGAGCGGGATCGTCCCTTCCGTGCCGCGCAGCCCGACCACGCGCCCGCCCGCGAGGCTCAATGCCGCGATGCGGTGGCTGAAACGGACCTCGGTCCCGCGCGCGCGCAAGGTGGCAACGGCGGGGTCGATGAACGAGGCCGCCAGCCAGTGGCGCGGCAGCAGCGGCAGGCAGGCGGCGCCGCCGGCCAGCAAGGTCTCCCGCACCACTGCGCCGAGCAGCCGGGCCAGGCCTTCCTCCGGCGGGGTGTTGAGCGCCGCGATGGCCAGCGGCGCGATCAGCCGCCGGAACAGCGCGTTGTCCGGCAGCGCCGCGGTCACGGTGCGGTCATCCGTGATCCTCGGCAGGCGCAGCAGCCGCAGGTAGTCGCCGGCACCGGTCCCGGGAACGCGGCGGCCGGGGTCCAGGATCCACCAGGGCAGCCGTCCCCGGTTCGGCCGCACCGTCCAGCGCCGGCCGGTGCCGAGGTCCATGAACGGAAAGCACGGCCTGCCCGGCCCGGTCATGGTCGCGCGCGCGCCGATCGCGTCCAGATAGGCGAGCGTCGTGCGGTTGCCCGAGAGCAGCAGGTGGTTGCCGTTGTCGATGGTGAGGCCGAGGTCGCGATCGGCGTAGGACCGGCAGCGCCCGCCGGCGACCGGGCCGGCCTCGTGCAGCACCACGGCGCGCCCGGCCGCGGTCAGCGCCAGCGCGGCGGCGAGGCCGGCGAGCCCGGCACCGATCACGTGCGCGGTCGGGATCATTGCCGGGGGATGGGGAGGAGCATGGCGCCCGGGCTAGCGGCAGCGTCCCCGGCAGGTCAAGCGATCCCGGTTGCACGTCTCCCCTCCCGCAAGGGGAGGAAAGAAGCGGAGGGGCCGGCGTCTCGTGCATCAGCCGGCGGCGGGCGCTTGGGGGCCGAACCGCGCCCGGTAGTCCTGCGGCGTGCTGCCCAGCAGGCGGAGGAAGCCGCGGCGCAGCGTTTCCTCGGAGCCGAAGCCGCAGCGTGCGGCGACGCGCTTCACCGGCAGGCGCGAATCGGCGAGCAGGCGCCGCGCCGCTTCCACCCGCAGCCGCTCCACCGCGCGAGCCGGTGTCGCTCCGGTGAGCGCCGCGT
This sequence comes from uncultured Pseudomonadota bacterium, assembly GCA_963832525.1. Classification (GTDB taxonomy): domain Bacteria; phylum Pseudomonadota; class Alphaproteobacteria; order Acetobacterales; family Acetobacteraceae; genus JAJZVS01. The sequence continues at coordinate 96,714 of CAWHUC010000004.1, read as the reverse complement.
AGTGGCGGCAGAAGCTGCGCTCGCTCATCCCGGCCCGGGCGGCCAGGACGGGCAGCGACAGGTCGCCGGTGAGATGATCGCCGATCCAGGCGTGCAGCGCGCCGAACCGATCCTCGGCCGCCTGCAGCGACAAGGCGGCGCTGAACTGCGCCTGCCCGCCCGGACGCTTGAGGAACACCACGAGGTGCCGCGACACCGTCAGCGCCAGCGCGCGGCCCAGGTCCTGCTCCACCAGCGCCAGCGCCAGGTCGATGCCGGCGGTGACGCCGGCGGAGGTCCAGATCGGGCCATCGCGGACGAAAATCGGGTCGGGTTCCACCCGCGCGGCGGGGAAGCGGCGGGCAAGCTCGGCGCAATGGGTCCAATGCGTCGCCGCCCGCCGCCCGTCCAGCAGCCCCGCCGCGCCGAGCAGGAACGCTCCGGTGCAGACCGAGGCCACCCGTCGCGCCCGCCCCGCGCGTGCGGCCACCCAGCCGACCAGCGCCGGGTCCGCCGCCGCCGCGTGCACGCCCGGGCCGCCGGCGATCAGCAACGTGTCCAGCGCCGCATCGATCGCCGGCAGCGGCGCCGTCGCGAGCCCGAGCCCGGCCGAGGCGCTCATCAGCCCCCCGCCGGCCGCGACCACACGCAGCGCATAAGGCGGGGCCTCGCCCGTTCCGCCTGCGAGGTCATTGGTGGAGGCGAACACCTGCAACGGTCCGGCCACGTCGAGCAGTTGCACCGACGGGAAGGCGAGCACCTCGATGCTGCGCGGTGCGACTGGCGGAAAGCGAGGGGAATCTGGCATCTCCGCCAGACCTTGCTCGCCTATCTTCGTCCTGTCCACCCCGCATCGGCACCCGCAAGGAGACGCCACGCGCATGATCCCCGCCGAAACCCATATCCAGATCGGCTCGCTCCTGTTTGAAGGAGTGGACCAGATCGACCTCACCGGACCGTTCGAAATCCTGTCGCGCCTCCCGAACGCGACGTATCGGATCTTTGCCAGGACGCCCGCGCCGGTGCGCGACGTGCGCGGCCTGCGGCTGACCCCGGACGCCGTCCTGGCGGAGGCGCCGCAGCTCGACGTCCTGCACATCCCCGGTGGCTTCGGCCAGGAAGCCTTGATGGAAGACGAAGACGTGCTCGGCTGGGTGCGCAGCCAGGCGGCGGGGGCGCACAGCGTTTTCTCCGTATGCACGGGCGCGTTGCTCTGTGGTGCGGCCGGCCTGCTCAAGGGACGCCGGGCGACGACGCACTGGTCATCGTTTCACCTGCTTCCGTTCTTCGGCGCGATACCTGTCAACGAAAGGGTGGTCGTGGACGGGAGTTGGGTCTTTGCAGCCGGGGTTACGGCCGGGATCGACGGCGCCCTCCGTCTGGCGGCCGAACTGCGAGGCGACGACGCCGCGCGGGCCATCCAGCTCCAGATGGCGTATGCGCCGGAACCGCCCTTCGACAGCGGCACGCCCGAGACCGCCCCGGCCGCGATACTGGAGCAGGTGCGGCGATCCGTGCGGGGCATCACGGCGCAGCGGGAGGAAACGGCGCGGCGCGTGGCTGCCCGCCTCGGCATCGCCGTTCCCCTGGCCGCGCGATGAGCCTCATCGCGGAAGGTGGCATCAATCCACTACAGGAGAGCAGAATGACGACGTTGACCTTCACGAAGAAGGACGCACCCGAATGGCTGTTGGCTTTCTGGAAGGAAATCGACGATAAGACCTTCGGCGAGGGTTTCGACTGCTTTGCCGAGGATGCGACGTGCCGCCTCGGCGTGGCTGAATGGAATGGGCGCGAACAGATCCGTGCGAGTCTGCGCGCATTCATCGACACCGGGTTTACCGCGCATCACGATGTTACCGAATACTGGGATGGCGGATTGCTCAAGGTCTTTCGCGGCATCGTCACGATGACGCCTGACGACGCCGGCAAAACGACCGTGCGGCCCGTGATGACGCATTTCTTCTACATGGACGAAGCGGATCCTTCCAAGGTCCGCAGTTGGATCGGATCGGTAGGCCCCACCGGGTTCTAGTGTCCCGACTCGCAAATATCGTCATCATGCGTCGGGACACTAGCTCTTTGTTTTCAGTGGCCTGCTGGTCCCTGAAATGGGAAGGCATTTCAGGGGCAGGACACTAATCTTACTGTGTCATAAACTTCTTGACCGATTCGGCGCGGATTTGTCAGGGATGGAGATTCTCACTCGTGGAGGCGGGTCGTGGGTCTCGAATTGGGCGTGGACGGCAGCGAATCACGGTTCGCGGCCTATGTCGAGGCGCTCACGTCGACGCTCGGTCACGCCGACCGCGCGGCGCCGTTCCGGTCCTATTGTGCCGGACTGCTGCTGCCGGGCGATCGCAAGAGCGTTGAGCCGATGGCCGCGCGCGTGCAGCCGGGGCGCGTGCAGGCGGCGCATCAGTCGCTGCATCACTTCGTGGCAAAGTCCGATTGGTCCGACGATGCGGTGCTCGGGGCGGTGCGTGCCCGCGTCCTGCCGATCATCGAGCAACGCGGTCCGATCCGCGCGCTCATCATCGACGACACCGGCATGCCGAAGAAGGGCAAGCACTCGGTCGGGGTGGCGCGGCAGGACCTGCGGACAGCTCGGCAAGCAGGACAACTGCCAGGTCGCGGTGAGCCTGTCAGCCGCCAACGACCATGCCAGCCTGCCGATCGCCTACCGTCTGTATCTGCCGCATGAGTGGGTCGATGACCCCGACCGGCGCGCCCAGGCGGGCGTGCCCGACGATGTCGTGTTCCAGACCAAGCAGCAGATCGCGCTGGACCAACTGCGTGCCGCCCGCGCAGCCGGGATCGATGCCGAGGTGGTGTTGGCCGACGCGGGGTACGGCAACGACACGGACTTTCGCGGCGGCATCACCGGGATCGGCCTTGCCTATGCTGTCGGTATCCAATCCTCCACCAGCCTGTGGCCGCCCGGGGTGGAACCGCTGCCGGCCAAGCCATGGAGCGGGCGGGGCCGTCCGACGTCCGCGATCCGTCGCGACGGAGCGCATCAGCCGGTCTCGGCCAGGCAACTGGCGCTCGACCTTCCCCAAAAGGCGTGGCGGCGGGTCACCTGGCGCGAAGGGACCAACACCAAACTCGCTTCGCGCTTCGCGGCGGTGCGTGTGCGTCCCGCGCATCGCGATTATCACCGTTCCACACCACGTCCTGAGGAATGGTGCCTGATCGAATGGCCCGCGGACGAAGCCGAGCCGACGAAATACTTTCTGTCCACACTGCCAGAAAACATCAGCCGGTGCGCACTGGTGAACGCTACCAAGCTGCGCTGGCGGATCGAGCGGGATTACCAGGACCTCAAGCAGGAACTTGGGCTCGGCCATTACGAGGGGCGAGGGTGGCGTGGCTTTCACCATCACGCCACGCTGTGCATCGCCGCCTACGGATTCCTGATCTCCGAAAGGGGAGCGATTCCCCCCTCAGGACCATGCAACACCGTTCTCATCCAAGAGCATCGCCTTCCCAACGGTTATCGACCCCGCGGATCCCCCGATCCGACCTGAACGTCATGTCCCGACCTCGATCACATCTGTCCGGATCGCGATAGCGCGTGCCATCGCAAGAACACTGCCGCGCTGCCCTTGCTGCCAGCAGGCCACACGCAGGATGCGCCTTATGACACAGTAAGATTAGCGCGCCTCGCCTGCTCTCGTTGCGGCCATGTGAGGCATGTCGCCGATCGAGGCGCCGAGCTTCTCCCTCTCCCCCCGCGCTTGCGGGGGGGAGAAGCTCGGCGCCGCCGTACTCCCCGAACCAGGAGCTTTCATAGCAGGGCGGGACCGTCGGCGGCCCGGTTTCGCGCCCCGGCGCCATTCGTGTACAACCCCCGTCCATGTCCCGCCCTGCCCGCCCGAGCTTCCCCACCCCTGTCCTGATCGAGACCACCGAAGCGCTCGCCGCGCTGTGCGAGCGGCTGCGGGGGGAAACCTTCGTCACCGTCGATACCGAATTCATGCGCGAGCGCACCTACTGGCCGGAGCTTTGCGTCGTGCAGCTCGCCGGCGCGCAGGATGTCGCGGTGGTCGATGCGCTGGCCGAAGGGATCGACCTCGCGCCGCTGGGCGAGCTGCTCGCCGACCCGGCCGTCCTGAAGGTGTTCCACGCCGCGCGGCAGGACGTCGAGATTTTCGTTCTCCGCTATGGCGCCGTTCCGACCCCGATGTTCGACACCCAGGTGGCGGCGATGGTGGCCGGCTTCGGCGACCAGGCGGGTTACGACACCCTGGTGCAGACCCTGGCCGGCGGGCAGATCGACAAGGCGCACCGGTTCAGCGACTGGTCCGCACGGCCGCTGTCGCCCGCCCAGCTCGCCTATGCCGCCGCCGACGTCACCTGGCTGCGGATCGTCTACGAGCAGCTCCGCGACCGCCTGGCGCGCGAGCACCGGTTGGAATGGGTGGGCGAGGAGATGGCGGTGCTCGCCGACCCCGCCACCTATCGGGCCGAGCCCGAGGACATGTGGCTCCGCCTGCGCCCGCGCAGCACCAACCGCCGCTACCTCGGCATGGTCCGCGCCCTGGCGGCGTGGCGGGAGCGGGAGACGCAGCGGATCAACATCCCCCGCCAGCGCCTGCTGAAGGACGAGACCCTGCTGGAGATCGCCGCCACCGCGCCGGAGACGCCGGACGCGCTGGCCCGCGCGCGGGGCATCAGCAAGGGCTTCGCCGAGGGGCGCACCGGCGTCGCCTTGCTGGAAGCGATCGCCGCCGCGCGCGCCCTGCCGGAGGAGGCGCTGCCCGCCGCCCCGCGCGGGATCGAGGGTGCCGCGCGGCCGTCGCCGGCGCTCGTCGCGCTGCTGAAGGTGCTGCTCGCCGCCAAATGCGAGCAGCACCACGTCGCCCCGCGCCTGGTGGCGGTGTCGGAGGATCTCGACCGCCTGGCGCTGGGCGAGGAAGCCGGCGTGCCGGCCCTGCATGGCTGGCGGCGCGAGGTGTTCGGCGCCGATGCGCTGGCGCTGCGCGACGGTCGCATGGCGCTCGGCGTGGCCGGGCGACAGGTGCGGCTGATCCCGGTCTGAGCGGGCGAGGGACGAGGCCGGGCGGCTGATCGAAAAACCTGCTCAGGCTGATCGAGAAATGCCATTGGACTCGCCCCGAACGATCGCCTAACCCTGCCTCTCGTCGGACGCCGCCGGGGAAGCCGGCGCGCGTCCCGCATCCGTTGCAGACAAGGGAGAGGGTCATGGCATCGCTCAAGGGCAGCAAGACGGAAGAGAACCTGAAATACGCCTTCGCCGGCGAATCCCAGGCCAACCGCCGCTATCTCTATTTCGCCCAGAAGGCGGACGTGGAGGGCTACAACGACGTGGCCGCAGTGTTCCGCTCCACCGCCGAGGGTGAGACCGGGCACGCGCACGGGCATCTGGAATTCATGGAAGCCGTGGGCGATCCGGCCACCGGCCTGCCGATCGGCAAGACCTCCGACAACCTGAAAGCGGCGGTTGCCGGCGAGACCCACGAGTACACCGACATGTACCCCGGCATGGTGCGTGTCGCACGTCAGGAAGGCTTCGAGGAGATCGCCGACTGGTTCGAGACCCTGGCCAAGGCCGAGCGCTCGCACGCCGGCCGCTTCCAGCGCGCGCTCGACGAGCTGTCGAAGTAAGCATCGCGCTGCCGGCTTCGCCTCTCCCGCCTTGTGCGGGAGAGGCCGTTGCGGCTCCGTCCCATCCGGCCGACCCGGCCCCCTGCCCGACAGGTGAGAGCGCATGCGCGAAGGTAGCCTCGACGCACCCACCCGCCACCACATCGCCTGGCAGGATCCGGAATTCACCGATCCGGCGAAGATCGACGCCGAGCTGCGCCGGGTGTTCGATATCTGCCACACCTGCCGGCGCTGCTTCAATCTCTGCGATTCGTTTCCGAAGCTGTTCGACCTGATCGACGCCGCGCCGACCGGCGAGCTCGAGACCGTCGCCAGCGCCGATTTCAAACCGGTCGTGGACGCGTGCACGCTCTGCGACATGTGCTTCATGACGAAGTGCCCGTACGTGCCGCCACACGCATTCGACCTCGATTTCCCGCATCTGATGCTGCGCTACCGGGCGATGGAGGCTGCGCAGGGCAAGGTGCCCTTCGCCGACCGGCAACTGGCGGCAACCGACCGCAACGGCAAGCTGGCCGCGCTGGCCGCGCCGGTGGCGAACTGGGCGACCGCTCGCGGCAATACGCGCATGCGCGCGATGCTCGGCAAGGCCGCCGATCTCGATCCGCGCGCGGAACTACCGAAATACCATGCCCGCAGCTTCGTCGCCGAAGCGAAGGCCGCGCCGCCGCCGGTGAACGCGGCGGCGCCGGCGTTCGGGCGCAAGGCGGTGCTGTATGCCACCTGCTTCGTGAACTACAACGATCCCGAACTGGGCCGCGCCGCCCGCGCGGTGCTGGCGCAGAACGGGGTGGAGACCGAGGTGGTGCATCCGCACTGCTGCGGCATGCCGCTGCTGGAACAGGGCCGCATCGCCGATGTGGCGGCGGCGGCGCGGGAAGTCGCGGGCGCGCTCGGCCCCTGGATCGACAAGGGCTACGACGTCATCGCGCTGGTGCCGTCCTGCGCGCTGATGCTGAAATTCGAATGGCCGCTGATCCTGCCCGACGAGCCGGCGGTGGCGCGGCTGGCGCGGGCCACGTTCGACATCAGCGAATACGTGGTCGGGATCGCGCGCAAGGAAGGGCTGGCGCCCGGGCTCGCGCCGATCCCGGGCGGCGTCACCGTGCATCTCGCCTGCCACGCGCGCGCGCAGAACATGGGCCAGAAGGGCGCCGACCTGCTGCGCCTGCTGCCGGAGACGGAGGTAGGCGTGATCGAGCGCTGCTCCGGCCATGGCGGGTCGTGGGGGTTCAAGGGCGCAAATTTCGACACCGCGCTGAAAGTGGGGCGTCCGGCGGCGCGCCAGGCGCGTGACGGCGGCAAGGGCTTCGTGGCGTCGGAATGCCCGCTCGCCGGCGTGCATCTGGCGCAGGGGATGGAGCTGCTTGGCGGCGACGCACCGCGCCCCACATTGGCAGGGCACCCGATCCAGTTCCTCGCGCGGGCCTACGGGCTCGCCTGAGAGTTTGCGAAAGACCTTTCACGCTCTGACCGAAGCAGGAGCCGCAGCCATGGCGAACCGGCACGCGATCACCGAAGCCGATCTTCTTCCCGCCGCTGAATATGCCAAGGTGCGCGCCGAGCGGCGCCGCGCCATCGGCACGCGCAAGCGCCGCCGCCAGGTGGAGGTCGGCCCGCACGTGATGTTCTATTTCGAATCCTACGACACGATGTGGCTGCAGGTCCAGGAGATGCTGCACATCGAGCAGGGCGGCGCGGCGCAGGTGCCCGACGAGCTGGCCGCCTACAACCCGCTGATCCCGCAGGGCGCGGAGCTGGTCGCCACCTTCATGATCGAGATCGACGATCCGGTGCGGCGCGCGAGCGCGCTGGAGCGGTTGGGCGGCATCGAGGAGACCGCATTCCTGCGTGTCGCCGGCGAGACGATCCGCGGCCGGCCCGAGGCGGATCAGGACCGCACCAGCGCGGACGGCAAGGCGTCATCGGTGCAGTTCGTGCATTTCCCCTTCACCCCGGCGCAGATCGCCGTCTTCTCCCGCCCGGGGACCGAGGTCGTGCTCGGGCTGGATCATCCGAACTACGGCCACATGGCGGTGCTGCCGGAGGTGGTGCGCGCGGAACTGGCGAGCGACTTCGACTGATCCTTCCGCTCGGCCCCTCCGCCCGGCGGGTGGCTTGCCGCCCGCGCTGCCTTGCGGCAGAACCCCCCCGTCGTTCACGACCCAACGGGGGAAGACTGGCCATGAAGTTCAAGGGACTGCTGCCGGCGCTGGGGCTGCTGCCCGCGCTGCTGGGCGGCACCGCACAGGCGGCGACCGCACCGGCCGCGATCAAGATCGGTACGCTCTATGCCAGCTCCGGCGCGTTCGCCAGCATCTCCATGCCGGTGTTCGATTCGCTGAAGCTCTGGGTCGATCTCGTGAACGCCCAGGGCGGGGTGTACGTGAAGGCCTACAACAAGAAGATCCCGGTCAAGCTGATCGCCTACGACGACCAGAGCAGCACCGCGACGGCCGCGACGCTCTACAACCAGCTCATCAGCCAGGACCACGTGAACCTGCTGGTCGCGGATTCCGGCTCGGTGCTGACCTCGGTCGCGGTGCCGATCGCGAAGGAACACAAGATGTTCCTGTTCGACGTGTCGGGCACCGGCGGCACGTTCTTCACCAAGGACAATCCCTACATCGCGCTGATGGCGGACCCGGTTTCCACCATCTGGCCGAAATACGTGGGCGACTACCTGAACCAAGTGGCATCGAAGGAGGGGGTGAAGACGATCGCCATCCTCTATTCCACCAACGATTTCACCGGCACCCAGGCGAAGGCGTTGCGCGGCTTCATCCAGAAGGCCGGCAAGCTGAAGATCGTGTATGACCAGGGCGTACCGACCAGCACGTCCAACTACACCGTGCTGATCAACAACATCGCGGCCGCCAAGCCCGACGCGGTCGCCGAGCTTGGCTATCCCGGCAACGACATCGCCTTCCTGCGCAATCTGCAGGATTCCGGCGAGAAATTCCGCTTCCTGTTCAGCATCTACGCCGGCGAGGAATTCGACCTCCTGAAGAAGAACGTCGGCGCCGACGGGCTGAAATGGGCATTCACCTACGTGCCGCCGTCGAACTACACCTACAAGGTGAATTTCGGGATGGACCTCGCGCAGTACAAGGCGGCGTGGGACAAGAAATATCCGAAGGGCTCGGGCATCGATTTCGGCGCCAACGCGATCTACGGCTATCACACCGGACTGGTCATCGAGCGGGCGCTCGCGACCGCCAAGGGGCTCAGCCAGACGGACATCCACGATGCGGTGTTCGGCCTGTCGGGCAAGCTCAAGACCCTGGATGGGCCGTTCGTGCTGAACAGCGAGGGCGCGCAGATCGGAGCCATCACCCCGCTCGGCCAGGTGCAGCCGGACGGCAAGGACGTGAAGCTCGTGTCCGTCTATCCGCCACAATTCGCCAACGCCAAGGCCGTGCTGGGCAAGTGACGGCCGATTGTCCTCTCGCGGGCCGGGCCGGGGAAGCACCTTCCCCGGCTTGCCCGGCGGCCGGGCTTCGGGCAGAACCCCTGCATCGTTTATGATGCGGGGAGGCAAAAAATGAGACTGCACCGGGGAGTGCTGGCGGCGCTTGCGCTGCTGGCGACGATGACGGGCGGGCTGGCGGCACGCGCCGCGACCGCGCCGGCCGAGATCAGGATCGGCACGCTCTACGCAAGCTCGGGGCCGTTCGCCAGCATTTCGATGCCGGTGTTCGACGGCATCAAGCTGTGGGTGCAGCAGGTGAACGCGCACGGCGGCGTGTATGTGAAGCCGTTCCACAAGAAGATCCCGATCAAGCTGGTCGCATATGACGACCAGAGCAGCACGGCCACCGCGGCCACGCTCTACAACCAGCTGATCACCCAGGACCATGTGAACCTGCTGCTGGCCGATTCCGGGTCGGTGCTGACCTCGGTCGCGGTGCCGATCGCGAAGGAACACAAGATGTTCCTGTTCGACGTGTCGGGCACCGGCGGGACGTTCTTCACCAAGGACAATCCGTATATCGGGCTGATGGCGATCCCGGTTTCCACCATCTGGCCGAAGGCGATTTCCGACTTCCTCGACGACGTCGGGGTGAAGCACGGGATCAAGACGGTCGCGATCCTGTACGCGACCAACGATTTCACCGGCACCCAGGCCTCGGCGCTGAAGGGTTTCCTGGAAAAGGACGGCAAGCTCAAGATCGTCTACGACCAGGGCGTGCCGACCAGCACGTCCAACTACACCGTGCTGATCAACAACATCGCGGCGACGAAGCCGGATGCGGTGGTCGAGCTCGGCTTCCCCGGCAACGAGATCGCCTTCCTGCGCAATCTGCAGGATTCCGGGGAGAATTTCCGCTTCGTGTTCACGATCTACGGCGGCGCCGAGATGGACGAACTGCTGAAGAACGCCGGCGTCCCGGCGATGCAGGGCACGTTCAGCTATGTCCCGTCGGCGCTGTACCAGGTACAAGGTGAATTTCGGCCCGACCCTGCCGCAGTACCGGGCGGCGTGGGAGAAGGCCTATCCCAAGGGCTCGGGGGTCGAATGGGGGTCGAACGCGGTCTACGGCTACATGACCGGCCTTGTCATCGAGCGGGCGCTGGCCACGACCTCGGGCATGAGCCAGCTCGACCTGCACCATGCGGTGTTCGCCCTGTCGGGCAAGCTCAAGACCCTGGATGGGCCGTTCGAGCTGAACGGCGAAGGCGCGCAGGTGGGCGAACTCACGCCGATCGGGCAGTTGCAGCCGAACGCCAAGGGCGGGCTCGATCTCGTGTCGGTCTATCCGCCGCAGTTCGCCTACGGCAAGGCCGTGTTCGGCAAGTGAGCATGTGCCAGGAGGCCGGCGCCGCGGCGGGTGACGAGCCGTCATGCTGATCGGCGCGATCGTCGCCGGCGTGGTGTTCGGCCTTTATTTCACCCTGGTGGGGCTCGGCCTCAACCTGGTGTTCGGGGTCATGCGCATCGTCAACCTGGCGCATGGCGATTTCCTGATGCTGGGGGGCTACACGGCGTGGTGGCTGCTGTCGGCGTTCGGCATCCACCCGCTGCTGGCCGCGGCCATCGTGCTGGTGGTGTTCGTTGTGGTCGGCATGCCGCTTTATTACCTGATCGTGCCGCGCCTGCAGCGTGCGCGCGATTTGGAGATGCTGTCGCTGATCCTGTTCTTCGGCCTGTCGCAGATGATCGAGGCGGTGGCGACGATCGTCCTCGGCACGACGGAACGCTCCTTGCCCGGGCGGGTGCTGGGGATCGGGCCGATCATCGTGCTGGGCGCGCGGCTGCCGAAGCCGTGGGTGTTCAGCGCCGTCGTCAGCGCCGTCGCGGTGGCGGCGGTGTATGTGTATCTCTACCGCACCCGGCTCGGGACGTTGACCCGGGCGGTGATGGTCTCGCGCGACGAGGCGCTGGCGACGGGCATCGACGTGCATCGCGTCTCGGCGATCGCGTTCGGGATCAGCCTCGCCTTGGCCGGCATCGCCGGCGTGTTCGCGCCGTTCATGCTGGGCAGCATCACGCCCGATATCGGCGTCGGGCTGAACATCACGGCGTTTGCGGTGATCGTGGTGGGGACCCTGGGCAATCCGCTCGGAACCGTGGTGGGCGGGATCGTCTATGGCGTGTCGCTGATGCTGATGCAGACCTATTTCAGCTCCTGGGCCAACCTGCTGCCCAACCTGCTGCTGATCGCGGTGCTGCTGGTGCGGCCGGAGGGGCTGTTCGGCCGGCAGGTGCGTCGTGCGTAAGCGGACCCTGCTGCCTGATCTTGCGTTGCCGGCGCTGGTGCTGATCGCGTTCGCGATCGGCCCGTACGTCTATTCCAACGAGCTGATGCTGTTCAACTTCGTCATGTTCCTGGCCCTCGCGCAGGGGTTGAACATCGTCTACGGCTTCACTGGCTATCTGCCGTTCGGCTACGTCGGCTTCTACGGCGCCGGGGCCTACGGGTTCGCGCTCGCGGTGATGCACCTGCACGCGCCGCCGCTGGTTGCGCTGGCGGCGGGAGGAGCGGCGGCACTGGTGCTGGCGGTGGTGCTGCTGCCGCTGCTGCGCCTGTCGGGGGCGTATTTCGCCATCGCCAGCCTGGCTGCGGCGCAGGCCGTGTATGAAGTCGTTTCCAATCCGGCGCTGGAGAACGTCACCAAGGGGCCGTACGGCGTCTCCCTCTCGGCCGTGTTCGCGCCGCGGTTCTCCTACGACGTGGGGCTTGGCGTGCTCGCCTTCGCGTTCCTGCTGGTGGTGTGGCTGCGCAATTCCCGTTTCGGTCTCGCGTTGCAGGCGATCCGCGACGATCCGGTGAGCGCCGGCATGGCGGGCGTATCCGTGGTGCGCGGGCGCACCATCGCCTGGCTGCTGTCGGCGCTGGTGGCCGGGCTCGTGGGTGCGACCTTCGCCTGGCACATCTCGGTGTTCTATCCGGACACTGCCTTCGACCTCGGGGTTTCGATCTTCGCCACCGTGTTCGTGCTGTTCGGCGGTGCCACCACCCTGACCGGACCGCTGCTCGGCGTGCTGATCCTGTACGGGGTGTACAATGCGATCGGCATCACCGTGCCGCAGTATTTCCAGTTCATCTACGGCGCGCTGATCGTGGGGCTGGTGCTGTTCCTGCCCAACGGGCTCGTTTCGCTGCTGACCGCGCGGGGCATCCGTGTCCCCTGAACCGCCGCTGCTCGTTGTCGAGGACCTGGTCAAGCGCTTCGGGGGATTCCGGGCGCTGGATGGCGTCACCTTCCACCTCGCCCCGGGGGAGGTTCTGGGGCTGGTCGGCCCGAACGGGTCGGGCAAGACCACCTGCATCAACGTCATTTCCGGCCTCTATCCGCCGGACGGCGGGCGGGTCACCTACCAGGGGCGGGCGATCGGCGGGGTCGCCTCGCACGCGCTGGCGCGGCGCGGGATCAACCGCACGTTCCAGTCTCCCAAGCCCTTCCTGTCGCTGTCGGTGCGGGAGAACGTGGAGGTTGCCGCCACCTACGGCAACGCCGGCCCGGCGCCGGACCTCGACGCACTGCTCGCCTCGCTGGAGCTCGATACGTTGGCGGACCGGCCAGCGGGGGAACTGAACAGCGCGCAGCAGAAGACGCTCGATCTCGCGCGCGCGCTGGCGACCGGCCCGCGCGTGCTGCTGGTCGACGAACTGGCGGCGGGGCTCAATCCGGCCGAGCTCGGGCGCATGGCCGACCGGCTGCGCGCGCTGGCCGGGGACGGTATGGCGCTGCTGGTGGTGGAGCACCTGATGGGGTTCATCGATCGCGTCACCGACCGGGTGGTGGTGATGAACGCGGGGCGGGAGTTCTTCGAGGGCACCTTGGCGACCGCGATCAAGGACCCCGAGGTGATCCGCGTATTCCTGGGCGGCGCGCCGCATGAGTGAAACATCCCCCGACGCGCTGCTGCAGGCCGACGGCATCGAGTCCGGCTACGGCAAGGTGCAGGTGCTGTGGGGCGCCGGCCTCGCGGTGCATCCGGGCGAATCGGTGGTGCTGCTGGGCGCCAACGGCGCCGGCAAGACCACGTTGCTGAAAGTACTGGTGGGGCTGATGCCGGCCTGGCACGGCGCGGTGCGGCTGGGTGCGACCGATATCACCGCGCTGCGCACGGACCGACGGGTGCGGCTCGGGCTTGCGTACATGTCGGAGCTTGGCGTGTTCCCCGGTCTGACGATCGAGGAAAACCTGAAGATCGGTGGCCAGTTCGCCGAGCGGTCGGTGTTGCGTACCCGGATCGAGGAATTGTTCGCGGTGTTCCCCGACCTGGCGAGCCGCAAGCGGGCGCTGGCCGGTGCGCTGTCCGGCGGCCAGCGCAAGATGCTGGGGATCGCCAAGGCGCTGGCCGCGGGGCCGAAGCTGCTGGTGATGGACGAGCCTTCGGCCGGACTGTCGCCGCTGTTCGTGCAGCAGGTGATCTCGGTGCTGGGGCGGTTCCGCGCCGGCGGGGCGGGCGGCGGCGCGGGGCTCGCAATGCTGATCGCGGAGCAGAACGTGGCGTTCCTGGACCTGGCGGACCGGGTGTACACGCTGGAGGGCGGGCGGATCCGCTTCGAAGGCACGGTAGCACAGTTGCACGCGGACGACGCGCTGCACCGGGCGTATTTCGGGCTGGCCTGATACGGGGGAGCCGGGTCAGGTTTTCGTACCGTCGCGCAGCGGTGCGTGGGACGGTCTGGTCGGGCAGAGCAGGATTCCGCTGGCTCGCGGCGTGCGTACCGGCCGGCAGGCGGCGGTGTCGACATGTCGCCCCATGGCCGCGAGCATGCCGATCGCCCCGGCATCATTGCGGAATAGCAAGGCAAAGACCGGGCTGGCCGTGTCGAGCCGGCGCGCCACGGCGCGGTAAAGCCCGGTGCCGGGAGACAGATCCACGACGCCCACGAACGCGCTGTCGCGACCATGCAGGAACGGCAGCACGAAGCCCACCGGTTTGCTTGCGACGGCGACGACGCTGTGGTCGGGCAGCGTCGGCGCGTGGACATCGAAGACGACGTGGCGATTGACGCTGATCCGTCCCCAGCCGGGCCAGCCTGCGCTGGCCAGCACGAAGACCAGCACGAGCACGCCGCCCTGCACCGCGCGCCGCTGGCGCAAGGCGGACTGCAAGGCTGCGACGATCACGGTGCCGGTCAAGGCCTCCAACGGCACTGCGTAGCGCAGGATGGAGAACTCCGCCTCCCAGAGGGCGAATCCGACCGTAAAGAATACAAAAAGCAGCAGGGTGCGGGGATCGGGAGCGACACGGTCGCGTACCCGGCGTAGCAGCCCGCGCACGGCGAACGCGACGACCGCGAGGTAGGCCAGCGCGAAGTGCCAATCCCGCACTCCCGTTTCAGACGCCACGAACGGATGCCCGCCGAGCCACCAGAACGGGTAGAACAGGGCTTGCAGTACGTTGCGGGGCAGGAAGCGGGTGTCCCTGCCTGATCCGGCTACGGCCCAGGGCGAGCGGAACAGGTCGTTCATCATGGGAAACATCGGATTGGCGAAGCGCGCCCACAGATGTGCGGCCCACCACCCGTCCGCGATGCCGACGCCCAGCAGCCAACAGGCGCAGAAGGCCGCAGCGCCCGCCATGCGCCGTTGCCATGGACCGACCGCAACGAACAGGCCGAGTGCCAGGGCCGGGGCATAGACGCAGGCGGTCAGCTTCAGGCCCGCCGCAATCCCGGTCGGCAGCCCCGCCGCGGCGCAGGCGCCGATCCAGCGGCCGGTCCGGACGTGTCCGGCCGCAAGGCACCACAGCGGCGGCCAGAGTGCCGCCACGACGAAGACCGCGATCTGGATATCCCCGTAGCTCTGCCCGATCTCGGAGACGACGGTCGTTCCGCAGAGGCCGATCGCCGTCGTGACTTCCGCCTGCCAGGGCGTGCGTCCCCCCGGCAGCAGCCGTGCGACGGCGAGGACGAGGAACGCCAGCGCCCCGTATGGCAGGCCGGCGAGGAAGGCGACCATGCGCGGCATGTGCGGCAGCCATTGCACCGCCAGCAGCTCATACGGCACGTCGAGCAGCGGATTGAACGTGGTCTGCGTACCGACCGCGTTCAGGTCGCGGCCGAGACGCCCCTGCAGCAGCGCGAACGGATCGTACAGATGGTAGTTGTGCAGGTCCCAGTTGTTGTCGAGGCCCGCGTGCAGGGACAGCAGCCCGCCGAGGAGAAGACAGACACCAAGGCGGACGTCCCACCGAAGCCAGGCGCGCGCCAGGCAACGGCACATCTCGCCGGTCCGGCCCCCTGGTCGCGGTGCGCGCACGAGGCGCCGGTCCGACATTGCAGGCAGATCCTTCGCGCCGACAGGGCGTGCGGGCGGCACGCTTGGGGCTTCTTCTGCCACGCTGTTCGGTCGCTGCAACCGCGCGTCGCGGCGGACCCGTTCAGCCCATCGTTTGCACCGCTTCGGGCGCGATCGCGATCGTCACCCGCCGTTCGCCCGGCTGGCGGAACGGGTAGGTATCCTTGTCGAGATACTTCTTCGCCAGCGCGTCGATATGCGCGTCGGCGCCCGCTTCCGTGACCTCGGCCACCTGGCCGCGGATCTGGATGTAACGATAGGCGTTGTCCGGGTCCATGATCGCCAGCGCCACATGCGCGCCCGGCTTCAAGGTCCGCGCCTTCACGCGCCCGAGCGCGGTGTTCACCCGGACCTTGCCGCCCGTGTAGTCGAACCAGACCGGGGTGACCTGGGGCGAGCCGTCGGCCATCACGGTGGCGAGGTTGGCGAAGGCTTTCTTGTGTTCGAGCAGGTCATGGAACGCGTCGGGGATGGTGGTCATCTTTCGGTGCTCCTGGAGCCAGGCGCAGCACTCTGCGGGAGGCGGAAATTGCCGGCTGGCCCGGGCCGTTCTACCATCCGGCCCATGTCCACAGAACCCCCCGCCCCGGTCACGAAACGCGGCCTCGCCCGCAACACCGCCAACTACGGCGACCGCGATTTCGCGCTCTATCTGCGCCGGTCCTTCGCCAAATCCATGGGCTATTCCCAGGCGATGCTGGACCGCCCGGTGGTCGGCATCGTCGATACCGGCTCGGACTACAACAACTGCCACCGCACGGTCCCCGAGCTGATCGAGGCGGTGAAGCGCGGCGTCCTCGCCGCCGGCGGCCTGCCGCTGGCGTTCCCGACCGTGTCGCTGTGCGAGCCGTCGCTGTTCCCGACCTCGATGCACTACCGCAACCTCGCCGCGCTCGACACCGAGGCGATGCTGACCGCGCAGCCGATGGACGCGGCGGTGCTGATCGGCGGCTGCGACAAGACCGTGCCGGCGCAGCTGATGGCCGCCGCCTCGGCCGACATCCCGGCGATCCAGCTCGTCACCGGCCCGATGCTGGCGACCCCGTTCCAGGGCGAGCGCCTGTCCGCCTGCACCGATTGCCGCCGCTACTGGGCGCCGTATCGCGCCGGCACCGTCACGGCCGAGCGGATCGGCCGAGATCGAGGGCCGGCTGGCCACCACCGCCGGCACCTGCGGCGTGATGGGCACCGCCTCCACCATGGCCTGCATCGCCGAGGCGCTGGGCATGATGCCGCTCGGCACCGCGCTCGATCCCCGCGGTGCACGCCGACCGCCTGCGCGCGGCGGAGGATGCCGGCGCGCTGGCGGTGCGGCTGATCGCCAAGCCCGATCCGCCCGTCGCGAGATCATCACGCGAACACGCGGTGGAAAACGCGCTGCGCGTGCTGCTGGCGCTCGGCGGTTCGACCAACGCGCTGATCCACCTGACCGCGATCGCCGGGCGGCGCGGCATCGCGATCGACCTGCGCCGGCTGAACGAGCTGTCCGACACCACGCCGGTGCTGGTCGACCTGAAGCCGACCGGCGAGGGCTACATGGAGGATTTCCACGCCGCCGGCGGCATGCCGGCGCTGCTGTGGGAACTGCGCGACCTGCTGCACCTGGACGCGATCGACGTCACCGGCGCGACGCTGGCAGACCGCCTGGCCGAACCGGCCTTCGTCGACCGCCGCTATATCCGCGCCGCGCAACGATCCGGTCTCCCCGGTGGGCGGCCTGGTGGCGCTGTTCGGCTCGCTCGCCCCGCGCGGCGCGATCCTGAAGCGCAGCGCGGCGACGCCGGCGCTGTTCGAGACCGAGGCCCGCGCGCTGGTGTTCGACGGGCTGGAGGACCTGGCCGCGCGGATCGACGATCCGGCGCTGGACGTGACCGCACAGGACATCCTGGTGCTGAAGAACGCCGGCCCGCTGACGCCGGCCGGCATGCCGGAGGCCGGCTACCTGCCGATCCCGAAGAAGCTGGCCCGCGCCGGCGTGAAGGACATGGTGCGCATGAGCGACTGCCGCATGTCCGGCACCGCGTTCGGCACCATCGTGCTGCACATCACGCCGGAGGCCGCCGCCGGCGGGCCGCTGGCGCTGGTCGAGACCGGCGATCGCATCCGGCTTGTCGGTGCAGCGATCGCACGCTCGACCTGCTGGTGGCGGAAGAAGAGCTGGCCCGCCGCCGCGCCGTCTGGCGCACGCCGGCCAACCCCGGCGCGCGGATGGGACCGGATCGTCGCCGAACAGGTGCTGCAGGCCGACGAGGGCTGCGATCTCGCCGTCATGCGCTGACCGGCCGGCGCAGCTGATCATGCTGTCGTGACGCCGGGCGCGCCGCCCGCCGGCGGCGGGAAAGTTCTTGCGCCCATCATCGGCCGCCCGCACAACCGCGCGTCATTCCCCGCGCAGGAGCCACCCATGCCAATCCTCAACCGCATCGCCGAATTCCACGCTGACATGACCGCCTGGCGGCACGACCTGCACGCGCATCCCGAGCTCGCCTTGCAGGAGAAGCGCACCAGCGCGGTGGTGCAGGCGATGCTGACGGAATTCGGGGTCGATGAGGTCATCACCGGCCTGGCGCGCACCGGCGTGGTGGGCGTGATCCGTGGGCGCGGCGCGCAGTCGGGCCCCGGCGGGCGGGCGATCGGGCTGCGCGCCGATATGGACGCGCTGCCGATCGAGGAAGCGACCGGCCTTCCCTATGCCTCGAAGCACCCGGGCGTGATGCACGCCTGCGGCCACGACGGGCACACGACCATGCTGCTCGGCGCCGCGCGCTACCTGGCGGAGACGCGCAATTTCGACGGCACGGTGTACGTGATCTTCCAGCCGGCAGAGGAAAACCTCGCCGGCGGGGAGATCATGGTGAAGGAAGGTCTGTTCGAGCGCTGCCCGATGCAGCAGGTGTTCGGCATGCACAACTGGCCGACCGTGCCCGCCGGCACGTTCACCTGGCGTGAAGGCCCGGTCATGGCGGCAGTGGCGAATATCGAGATCACCATCACCGGCAAGGGCGCGCACGGCGCGCATCCCGATCACGGGATCGATCCGATCGTCGTCGCGGCGCAGATCGTCTCGGCATTCCAGTCGATCGTGGCGCGCAGCATCGATCCGACCGAAAGCGGTGTCGTCACCATCGGCCATATCACCGGCGGGCACACCTACAACGTCATTCCCGAAACCGTGGCGATGAAGGGCACCGCTCGCTGGTTCAATCCCGCGGTCGGCGACAAGCTGGAAGAAGGGGTACACCGGCTCGCCATCGGCATCGCCGCGAGCTTCGGCGCCACCGCCGAGGTCGTGTTCGACCGCGCCTATCCCCCCACGGTCAACGACGCGGCCGCAACCCAGATGGCGGTCGGCGCCGCCCGTACCGTCGCCGGCGAGGCGCGCGTGGTGCCGATGAAGAACCCCACCATGGGCGGGGAGGATTTCGCCTTCATGCTGAACGCCAAGCAGGGCAGCTATATCATGCTGGGTGGCGGGCGGGGCGCGGGGGACCACATGGTCCATCACCCGGCCTATGATTTCAACGACGAGATCCTGCCCGTCGGCGCGTCCTACTGGGCGACGCTCGCGGAACAATTGCTGCCGCGGGAAGGCTGAACGACGGGCACCCCGGACGCAGGCGCGTCCGGGGTCCCGTGCCCGCTCAGCTCTTGACCAGCGGGCAGCCGCCCTGGTCCAGCGGACGCCAGGCGTCATCCATAGGCGTGGTATGGACCAGTTTCGCGAGGTCCCAGGACTGCTTGCTCTCGCCGGGTGTCTTGGCCTGGAACAGGTAGACGGGGTGCAGGGCGCGCCCGTCGATGCGGATCTTGCCGGGGCCGAAGCAGTCATCGTCCGTCGGCATCGCCTTCATGCGTGCCACCGCCGCGCGCCCGTCCGCCTTGGCCGCCTTCACGCCCATGTCGGCAACGGCCTTCAGGTAATGCAAGGTGGCGGCATAATCCCCGGCCTGCGTCATGTTGGGCCAGATGCCGTTCACGGTCTTCTTGCGGATGCGATCGTTCCAGGCCCGGGTGCGGTCGTTGATGTCCCAGTAGTAGGATTCCGTCCAGTAGATGCCCTGGGCCACGTCCAACCCGAGGGCGTGGATATCGGTGCTCTGGATCAGCAGCGCGGCGACCCGCATCTTCTTGGCGGTGCCGAATTCCTGTGCCTGCTTGATGCAGTTCATCGTGTCGCCGCCGGCGTTGGCGAGCCCCAGCACCTTCGCGCCCGACGATTGCGCCTGCAGCAGGAAGTTGGAAAAGTCGGTGGTGCCCGGGAACGGATAGCGCGACGCGCCCAGCACCTTGCCGCCGGCAGCTTTGACCAGCGCCGTGGTATCGCGTTCCAACGTGTGGCCGAACACATAGTCCGCGGTGATGAAATACCAGCTATCGCCGCCCTGCTTGACGATCGCCCCGCCGGTGGAATGCGCCAGCATCCAGGTGTCGTAGGTCCAGTCGATCGTGTTGGGCGAGCAGGCCTTGCCGAACAAATCGGACGTGCCGGTGCCGGAATTCAGATAGACCTTGTTCTTCTCGCGCGTGACGGTGTTGACCGCGAGTCCCACGGACGACGTCGGCACGTCGATGATGCAATCGACGCCATCGCGGTCGAACCATTGCCGCGCGATCGCCGCCCCGACCTCGGGCTTGTTTTGGTGGTCGGCCGAGATCACTTCGACATCGAAGCCTTTATGGGAGGCGCCGAATTCCAGCACCGCCTGCTTGGCGCAGATCACGCCGTTCGGCCCGCCGTCGTCACGGTAGGGTCCGGACATGTCGTTCAGCACGCCGAGCTTGAGCTTGGGGCGTGGGGCGGCACGCGCCGCGCCGGTCGCGGGCAGCGCGAGCGCTGCGGCGCCCGCACCCATCAGGGAGCGTCGGGACAGGGTCATGGATTTTGTTTCCTCCGGGAGACGCAGGGAAGTCCGTCCCCGGCCGGATCGGCCGGGGACGTCAACTCAGGCGGGGGTGAACATCGGCAGCGGCGGCCCGCCCTCGGTCGGCACGAACCGCAGCGCGACTTTCTGGCCGATGCGGATGCTGTCCAGATCGCACTCGACGATATTGGTCAGCATGGTCGGACCTTCGGCCAGGGTCACGTAGGCGATGGCATACGGCACCTCCGCCCGCTTCATCACGCTGAACGAATAGACCGTGCCCTGGCCGGAGGCATCCTTCCAGGCCAGGTCCTGGCTCATGCAGTGCGGACATACGCCGCGCGGGTACCAGTGGGCCTTGCCGCAGGCGCCGCAGGTCGGCAGAACGAACTTGCCGGCGGCGCAGGCCTCGAAGAACGGCTTGGTCTCCGGATTGGACTCGATCGTGCCCGCGAACGGGATCTTGCGTTGCTGATAGGCCATCCCCTTCACTCCCGTTCCATGATGAGCGTCGCCGAGCCGTGCCGCGTGCCGAGCAATCCCCCGGTCCCGTGCGCCACCGCAAGGTCGCAGTTGGCGACCTGCACCTTGGGATGTGCCTCGCCGCGCAACTGGCGCACCGCCTCGATCACCTTGGTGATGCCGCCGCGGTTGGCCGGGTGGTTGTTGCACAAGCCGCCGCCGTCGGTGTTGAACGGCAGCTTGCCGACGCCGGAGATCAGGTTGCCGTCGGCGACGAACTTGCCCCCAGCACCCTTCGCGCAGAACCCCAGGTCCTCCAACTGCACCAGCACGGTGATGGTGAAGCTGTCGTAGATCGAGGCGTATTTCACGTCCGCCGGCTTCACCCCCGCCATCGCGAACGCCGCCGCGCCGGAGAAGCGCGCGCCGGAATAGGTCAGGTCGACCGCGCCGCCCATCTGACCCTTCGGTGCCTCCCCCATGCCGATGATCTTCACCTTCGGCCGCTTCAGGCTGGCCGCGATCTCCGGCTTCACCACCACCAGCGCGCCGCCACCGTCGCTGATCACGCAGCAATCCAGCCGGTGCAGCGGCGAGGCGACGACGGGCGATTTCACCACGTCCTCCACCGTCACCACGTCGCGCAGCGTCGCGTGCTCGTTCCATTGCGCGTGGTGCGATGCGGCGACCTTGATCCAGGCGAGCTGTTCCGATGTCGTGCCGTATTCGTGCATGTGGCGCTGCGCGACCATCGCGTAGACGTTCACCACCGTCGGCCCGTACGGGTATTCGAACTGCACGTCCGGCTGCGCCACGTTGCCGGCGCGCGGGGTGGTGCCCGTCGCCATGCCCTCGCTGCGCGGCCGGCCGGCCAGGGTGATCAGCGCGACGTTGCAGCGCCCGGCGGCGATCGCCTCGGCCGCGTGCGCGACGTGCAGCAGGTAGGAGGAGCCGCCGATGTCGGTCGCGTCCATGTGACGAACGCGCAGGTTGAGGTAATCGACCATCGACAGCGGGCCCATGCCGGGCGCGTCGCCGGCGCAGAAATATCCGTCGACGTCGGATTTGCTCAGCCCCGCGTCGGCCAGCGCGCCGATCGCGCATTCCGCGTGCAGCAGCGCCACCGATTTGTCGGTGGCCTTGCGCGTCGGGTGCTCGTAGGCGCCGGCGATATAGGCGGCCCCTTTCAAACTCATGTGCGTCTCTCCCCGGATGAACGGTGCGGGGGGGGACTATACCCATCGGTAGCGCCCCCGCCAGCCCCGCCGGTTCTGGCATGCGGCGGCAGGGGCGGCTAGCCTCGGGGCGTGACAGCCGTGCCGCGCCACCATCCGCCCGCGCCCCCGATCCCCCGCGACGTCGGCGGGCTGCGCGGCTTCCTGCGTGCGGTGCGGACCAATGCGCTCGGCCTGTGGCCGGAGGCGGCATACGAGCAGGACTTATATGCCACGCACTTCCTCGGCCGCACCACCCTGCTGCTGAACGCGCCGGAGGTGATCCATCGCGTGCTGGTGGACAACCCCGGCAACTACCGTCGCTCGCCGGCCTCCATCCGCATCCTGCGCCCGCTGACCGGGGCGGGGCTGCTGCTGTCGGAGGGCGAGGCCTGGCGCCTGCAACGCCGCACCATCGCACCGTCCCTGGCCCCGCGCATGCTGCCCTTGCTCGCGCGCCACGTGCTGGCGGTGGCGGAGGAGACGGTGACGGCGCTGCGCACCCAGGCGGACGACCCGGTCGATCTGCTGGCTTCGATGCAGGCGATGGCGCTGGAGATTGCCGGGCGCTCGATGTTCTCGGTGGAAACCGCCGGCGCGGCGCCGGCCTTGCGGGCGATGGTGCGGGAATACGGGCTCGATCTCGCGCGCCCGCATCTTGCCGACCTGCTGTTGCCGGTGGCGGTGCCCACCTGGCGCGACCTGCGCCGCCGCCGCTTCCGCCGGCGCTGGATGGCGATCATGTCCGGGCTGATCCGCGATCGCCTGGCGAGCCCGCCGCCGGCGGCCCCGCGCGACCTGTTCGACCTGCTGCGCGCCGCGCGCGATCCGGAAACCGGGGCCGGTTTCGCGCCGGATGCGCTGCGCGACCAGACCGCGACGATGATCCTCGCCGGCCACGAAACGACCGCGGTGACCCTGTTCTGGGCTCTGACGTTGCTCGCTGCGGCGCCCGATGTGCAGGCGCAGGTCGCGGCCGAGGCGCGGGCGATCGACGTCGCGGCTGCGGTCGCGGCGGGCGCGATCCCGGACCTGCCGCGCACGCGCGCGGTGGTGGCGGAAACGTTACGGCTCTATCCGCCCGCCTTTACCCTGGCGCGCGCGGCGATCGCGGCGGATACGGTGGGGGACTGCGCAATCGCGCCCGGCACGTTGATGCTGATCGCGCCCTGGGTGCTGCATCGCCATCGCAGGCTGTGGCCCGACCCCGGCGCGTTCGATCCCGATCGTTTTGGCCCCGCCGCTCCGCCGCCGCCGCGCTTCGCCTATCTGCCGTTCGGCGCCGGACCGCGGGTGTGCGTCGGCGCGCAGTTCGCGCTGATGGAAGCGACCCTGGGGCTCGCATCGCTCGTGGGCATGTTTGAGATCGCGCGAACCGATGACCGGCCGGTGCTGCCGGTGGCGATCGTGACGACGCAGCCGGACCATGCGCCGCCGTTCCGGCTGCGGGCGCGCGCCGGCGACTGACGCGATGCCGGCGTTCAGGTCTCGCGCAGGAAGCGCTCGGCCTTCTTGCGCGGCATCGGCGACGCCGGGCGATCGCCCTGATCGGTCAGGCGGCTCGGGAATTCGCCGAGGTTCTCCTCGATCGCCGCTTCCTCCACCGGCTCGACCGGCGGGATCGCGCCGCCGTGCTGGGTCATCGGGTTGGGCAGCAGGCCGGCGGTGGGGTTGTCGGTGATGGCCTGCAACTCCCGGGCGCGTTCCAGGTATTCGGCCTCGCGCCCCGCGGGCGCGCCGTCTTCCCGCCACATGCGCAGGCCGTGCGCATGGATTTCACGTTCCGATGCCGTTTTATTTGTCATATTCTCGCCTCCGCATTGCGCGGCGCAGGCTGGCGCCGGTGCGCCGCCCCGTCATTGATGCAGATCAAGCCCCCGGCCGCAATACGCACCGCGCCCGCTTGGCGCCGCGCGGGCGCCGGCGCAGACTAATGCTCCCGCCCCCTGCTGCCAGGACCCATCGCATGTCCCCGCTCGACGCCATCCGCCGCCACCAGGACGACCTCACCGCGTTCCGCCACGACCTGCACGCCCACCCCGAGCTCGGCATGGCCGAACACCGCACCGCCGACCTGGTGGCCCGCAAGCTGGAGGAATGGGGGATCGAGGTGCATCGCGGCATCGGCGGCACCGGCGTGGTCGGTGTGTTGCGATCCGGCAACGGCCCCGGCGCGATCGGCCTGCGAGCGGACATGGACGCGCTGCCGATCACCGAAGCTTCCGGCGTGCGCTACGCCAGCGAGAACCCGGGCACCATGCACGCCTGCGGCCATGACGGGCACACCACCATGCTGCTCGGCGCCGCGCGCTACCTGGCGGAAACGCGCGCCTTCAACGGCACGGTGAATTTCATCTTCCAGCCCGGGGAAGAAGGCGCCGGCGGCGCGCTCGCGATGCTGGAAGACAAGCTGTTCGAGCGCTTCCCGTGCGAGCAGGTGTTCGGCATCCACAACCGCCCGGGGATGGCGGTCGGCACCTATGCGATCAGCCCCGGCGCGTCCTCCGCCGGCGGCGCGTTCTTCGACATCGCGGTGACCGGGCGCGGCGCGCACGGCGCGCGGCCGGAAGAAAGCATCGACCCGGTCCTGGTCGCCTGCCACATCGGCACCGCCCTGCAATCGCTGATCGCGCGCAATCTCTCGCCCTGGAAGGCGGCGGTGCTGAGCGTCACGAGGATCGAGGGTGGCGCGGCCTTCAACGTGATCCCCGGCAGCGCCAGCCTGGCCGGCACCGCGCGGGCAATGCAGCGCGAAACCCTGGAGATGCTGGAAAGCGGGATCGCGCGCATCGCCACCAACGTCGCCGCCGCGTTCGGCGCCACGGCCACCAGCGATTTCCGGGTGATCTTCGCGCCGCTGGTGAATGATCCCAAGGCGGCGCAGGCCTTCGCCGATGCGGCGGCCGACATCGTCGGCGATGCGGCGGTGGAGCGCGCCAAGCCGCCGGGCATGGGCTCGGAGGATTTCAGCTTCATGATGGAGCAGGTGCCGGGCGCCTATCTGAACGTCGGCAACGGCGACAGCGCCGCCCTGCACAACGCGAAATACGATTTCAACGACGCGGCGATCCCGTACGGTTCGGCGCTGTTCGCGCGCCTGATCGAACGGGAATTGCCGCGCGGCGCGTAAGGCACGGCGGGCGAGAGGGCCGGGTCCGCGCCGGGGCGCGAACGGTTCCGGAACGGGGGCGGCCGGGGGATGGCGCGGCACGCGCGGCCGCATGTTCCCGATCGCTTGCAGCCCCCCTGGCGGATGCAGGCGGCGCGGGATTTTTTGCCGCGGAATTTTCCGCCCCCGCCGCCGGGGGCCATTCCGCCGCCGGCCCGCGCGTGCCAGAACGCGCGCCCGCCCCGGGGACCGGCGCCGTGCCGCGCCCCCCGCCCTCCGACCCGGAGACCCCCATGCCTCGCCGCAAGCCGCGCGGTCGGCCGCTCGACGGCTGGCTGATCATCGACAAGCCGCCGGGGCTCGACCAGCACCGACGTGGTCAACCGTGTCCGCCGCGCCTTCGACGCGCAGAAGGCCGGGCACGGCGGCACGCTCGATCCGCTGGCGACCGGCGTGCTGCCGATCGCCTTCGGCGCCGCCACCAAGACCGTCCCCTACGTGATGGACGGCACCAAGCTCTACCGCTTCACCCTGAGGTTCGGCGAAGCCCGCGACACCGACGACGCCGACGGGCAGGTGACCGGGACCTCCGACGCGCCGGCCGAGCGACGCCGAGATCGAGGCCGCCCTGCCCACCTTCCGCGGCGACATCATGCAGATCCCGCCCGCCTATTCGGCCGT
The DNA here is from genome assembly GCA_963832525.1 of uncultured Pseudomonadota bacterium. Taxonomy (GTDB): domain Bacteria; phylum Pseudomonadota; class Alphaproteobacteria; order Acetobacterales; family Acetobacteraceae; genus JAJZVS01. Next base: position 71,014 of record CAWHUC010000004.1, on the reverse strand, counting down.
GAAGGTGGCCGGCGAGCGCGCCTACGACATGGCCCGCGAGGGCCGCGCCCCGGTGCTGGAACCCCGCGCCGCACGGGTCGATCGCTTCGAGCTGATGGACCGCCCGGACGCCGGACACGGCGGTGTTCGAGGTCCAATCCGGCAAGGGCGTCTACATGCGCAGCCTGGCACGCGACCTGGCGGCGGCCTGCGGCACCTTGGGCCATGTCGCGGCCCTGCGCCGCCTGCGGGTCGGCCCCTTCTCCGAGGAGCAGCGCGATTCCGCTGGACAAGATCGCCGGTCCGGACGATACGCCGCGCGGCTTCCCCGGACCTGCTGCTTCCGGTCGCGACCGCGCTGGCCGACATCCCGGCGCTGGCCCTGACCGAGGCGGAGGCCACCGACCTCATGCAACGGCCAGGCGATCAGCCTGGTGGCGCTGATGGGCCGGATTCCAGGCACGGCCGACCCCGAAGGGGGTCTGGCCCGCGCCATGGCGGGGGGCCGCGTGATCGGGCTGTGCCGGCTGCAGGACGGCTGCTGAAGCCCGAACGGATCCTCTGATCCCGCACGCGACCCGCAACCCCGATCAGGAGTACCCCGATGTCGATCACCGCGGAGCGCCGCACGGCGCTCGATTTCCGAATACGCCAACGGCGCCGACGATACCGGCAGCCCGGAGGTGCAGGTCGCCCTGCTCTCCGAGCGGATCAGCAACCTGACCGAGCACCTGAAGACCCACGCCAAGGATTTCCACAGCCGCCGCGGCCTGCTGATGCTGGTCGGCCGCCGCCGCCGGCTGCTCGACTACCTGAAGACAAGAACCAGACGCGCTACGAGACCCTGATCGGCCGCCTCAGCCTGCGGCGCTGACCGGACTCGGCACACTTCTCCGCAGGCGGCGGCGTCCGTCCTGATATCCGGCTGCCGCCCCGTATGAGGCGGCAGCCGGCAACGACCCTCGTGCCATCGGGGCGCGAGGGCAACGCGGGGGCACAGGCCCCCTACACGCCGCGACCGCGGCGGACCTCAACGACCGCCGATCCGGCCGCCCGGACGCGGGGCAAGGACGGCGTTTCCGGCCACATGGCTCTGCGGCTGCGGCCCTCGGCGCCGACCGCCCCCATGCGACCCGAGACGCCGTATCCCGCGAACGGACGGAGACGACGGATCGTCCGGATTGCCGTCCGCCGATGCCCGGCGCATCGCAAGGACGACGCATGTTCAATTATTTCCGCAAGGAACTCGACTGGGGCGGGCGCAAGCTCATCCTGGAAACCGGCAAGATCGCCCGCCAGGCCGACGGCGCCGTGCTGGCGCGCTACGGCGACACCATCGTGCTGTGCACCGCCGTGGGTGCAAGACCGCCAAGCCGGGCCAGGATTTCTTCCCGCTCACCGTGAACTACCAGGAAAAGGCCTTCGCCGCCGGCAAGATCCCCGGCGGCTTCTTCAAGCGCGAAGGCCGCCCGACCGAGAAGGAGATCCTGACCTCGCCGGCTGATCGACCGGCCGATCCGCCCGCTGTTCCCGGACGGCTTCCGCAACGAGGTGCAGGTCATCGCCACCGTGCTCAGCCACGACCTGGAGAACGATCCCGACATCGTCGCGATGATCGGCTGCTCGGCGGCGCTGACGCTGTCCGGCATTCCGTTCTTCGGCCCGGTCGCCGCCGCCCGCGTCGGCTACATCGACGGCCAGTACATCCTGAACCCGACCGCCGACGCAGATCGAAGACAGCGCGCTCGACCTGGTGGTCGCCGGCACCACCGAAGGCGTGCTGATGGTCGAATCCGAGGCGCAGCGAGCTGTCCGAAGACGTCATGCTCGGCGCCGTCACCTTCGGCCATGCCGCCTTCCAGCCGGTGATCGCAGGCGATCATCGAACTGGCCGAGCGTGCCGCGAAGGAGCCCTGGCCGCTGCCGGAGCCGTCGAGCCGAGGAGCAGGCGCTGGCCGCCCGCTCGACGCGCTGGCCCGCGCCGCGCTCACCGAGGCCTATCACGAGCAGCGACAAGCAGGTCCGCCACGAGCAAGGTCGGCGCCGCCAAGAAGGACGCGCTCGCGGCGCTGGCCGCCGAGGGCGCTGGACGCCGAGAAGGCCAAGGGCGCCGTTCAAGGAGCTGGAAGCCGACATCGTCCGCAACGCCATCCTGGACACCGGGCTGCGCATCGACGGCCGCGACACCAAGACCGTGCGCCCGATCGTCGCCGAGGTGGGCGTGCTGCCGCGCGCGCACGGCTCCGCGCTGTTCACCCGCGGCGAGACCCAGGCGCTGTGCGTCGCCACCCTGGGCACCGGGCAGGACGAGCAGATCATCGACGCGCTGGAAGGCGAGTACCGCGAGCACTTCATGCTGCACTACAACTTCCCGCCCTATTCGGTGGGCGAGGCCGGGCGCATGGGCTCGCCCGGCCGGCGCGAGATCGGCCACGGCAAGCTGGCCTGGCGCGCGATCCATCCGTTGCTGCCGGCGAAGGACAAGTTCCCCTACACGCTGCGCGTGGTCTCGCGAGATCACCGAGAGCAACGGCTCCTCCTCGATGGCGACGGTGTGCGGCTCGTCGCTGGCGCTGATGGACGCCGGCGTGCCGCTGAAGCGCCCGGTGGCCGGCATCGCCATGGGCCTGATCAAGGAGGACCGCGGCTTCGCCGTGCTGTCCGACATCCTCGGCGACGAGGACCATCTCGGCGACATGGACTTCAAGGTCGCCGGCACCGAGCGCGGCGTGACCTGCCTTGCAGATGGACATCAAGATCACGTCCATCACGCCGGAGATCATGCAGATCGCGCTGGATCAGGCGAAGGACGGGCGGATGCACATCCTGGGCGAGATGGCGCAAGGCGCATCACCGGGCGCGCGGTCGACGTGGCGGCCACGGCGCCGCGCATCACCATCATCAACGTGCCGAAGGAGAAGATCCGCGAAGTGATCGGCACCGGCGGCAAGGTGATCCGCGAGATCGTCGAGCAGACCGGCTGCAAGATCGACATCGAGGACGACGGCACCATCAAGATCGCCGCCACCGACCCGGACCCAGGCGCAGGCGGCGATCGACTGGATCCGCGGCATCGTGGCGGAACCGGAGATCGGCGTGATCTACAACGGCAAGGTGGTGAAGACCGCCGATTTCGGCGCCTTCGTGAACTTCCTCGGCTCCAAGGACGGGCTCGTGCACATCAGCGAGCTGCAGCAGGGCCGGGTCGGCAAGACCACCGACGTGGTCAAGTGTCGGCGACGCGGTGAAGGTGAAGGTCATCGGCTTCGACGAGCGCGGCAAGGTGAAGCTGTCGATGCGGGTGGTCGATCAGGCGACCGGCGAGGACATCACCGACAAGGTCGGCGCCAAGCCCGGCCGCGGCGATCGGGACCGCGACCGCGGCGACCGGCGTGACCGAGCCGGCGTTCGAGGCGCCCGCCGGAGAGCAGCGAGACGGCCGCGCGCGGGCCGCGGACTTGGCCGGCCCGCGCGTGACAGTTGCCTCGCGTCGCCATTTCTCTCCAATTTGGGGGCGGAGAACCGGGTACCATGGGGATGCAGGCCGTGACGGTGCGACGATGTCGAGGCTACGCCGCGAGGCGGTACGTCGCGGCGTGCCGAGCTGACCTCGCCATGAAGGCTGCATCAACGCGATCCGCATGGGCGGAACGGACGTCCTGCCGCTGGTCGAAGGCGGCAAGGGCGTGGCCATCTCCAACGGCCTCTCCTCCGGCAACTGGGCGGCCGCGGGCGGCGTCGGCACGTTCAGCGCGGTCAACGCCGACAGCTTCGACGCCGACGGCCGTCCCATTCCACAAGTCTATCACGGCCGCACCCGCACCGACGCGGCATGAGGAACTGGTCGCCTACGCCATCAGGGGCGCGCTGACCCAGGCGCGCCGCGCCTACGACCTCGCCGGCGGCCACGGGCGCATCCACGCCAACATCCTGTGGGAGATGGGCGCCGCCGAGCGCATCATCACCGAGGTGCTGGAGCAGGCGAAGGGCATCATCAACGGCATCACCTGCGGCGCCGGCATGCCCTATCGCCTGTCCGAGATCGCCGCGCGGTTCAACGTCTATTACTACCCGATCATCTCCTCGGCGCGCGCCTTCAACGCGCTGTGGAAGCGCGCCTACAGCAAGGCCGCCGAACTGCTGGGCGGCGTGGTCTACGAGGACCCCTGGCTCGCCGGCGGCCACAACGGCCTGTCCAACAGCGAAGACCCCGACCAGGCCGGAGGACCCCTATCCGCGCGTGCTGGCGCTGCGCAAGGTGATGCGCGAATTCGGCCTCGGCGAGACGCCGATCATCATGGCCGGCGGCGTCTGGTGGCTGGAGGAGTGGGAGGACTGGATCGACAACCCGGAGCTCGGCCCGATCGCCTTCCAGTTCGGCACCCGCCCGCTGCTGACCCAGGAAAGCCCGATCGGCGAGGCCTGGAAGAAGCGGCTGCTGACGCTGAAGGAAGGCGACGTCTTCCTCAACCGCTTCAGCCCGACCGGCTTCTATTCCAGTGCGGTGAACAACGGCTTCATCCAGGAACTGCGCGAGCGCAACGAGCGCCAGGTGGCCTACACCGCCGAGCCGGTCGGCGAGCACGTCGCGGAATACGGCGTCGGCCCGCGCAAGCGCATCGTCTATCTGACCCGCGCCGACCTCGAACGTGCGCGCGCCTGGGAAGCGCAGGGCTTCACCGAGGCGATGCGCACGCCGGATTCCACCCTGATCTTCGTCACCCCCGAGCAGGCGCGCGAGATCACGGCGGACCAGATCGCCTGCATGGGCTGCCTCAGCCAGTGCCGCTTCTCCAACTGGTCGCAGCACGAGGCCGAGCACAGCACCGGCAAGCGCGCCGACCCGCGCAGCTTCTGCATCCAGAAGACGCTGCAGGACATCGCCCACGACGAGCGACCTGCCCGAAGCGGTGGAGCGCAACCTGATGTTCAGCGGCCATAACGGCTTCCGCTTCGCGCGCGACCCGTTCTACTCGAACGGCTTCATCCCCACGGTGAAGCAACTGGTCGAGCGCATCCTGACCGGGCGCTGAAGCAAATGGCCTTCACCCCGCAGAAGGGTGCAACCAACCTGCGAAGGCCCGTACTCCGTCTTATCGAGCGCTTTTCGACGATGACGGGACAGGAGAAGGCAGCCGCCATTCTCTGCGTCGTGGGTATCTCAGCATTGGTCATATATCGTGAGACAGGTGACCCGAAATCAGAATATACCGGAATCGGTATAGTCTGCCTCCTTGCCTTGAGAGCAATGCAGAAGGCGAGCGCACGCAAGCTTCGAGAGGCAGAGGAAAAACGAAAGCGCGATCGAATTCTTCTTGACCAACGGCGGGCTGAGCAGGAGAGATTATGGGTTGAGCGACAGCAACAAGAGGCACGAAACGCGGCTGCTCGTGAGCGAGAGCGTGTCGAATACCAGAAAGCGCTTCTCGACTTTCGGTGGCACGAGAGAATGTCCCCTACGGAATTCGAGCGATGCTGTGCCGATTATCTCAATTTGAGAGGGTGGGTTTCTGAAACGACAAAAGGCTCTGGGGATCAAGGAGCGGATGTGCTTGCACGTAAAGCTGGGCACCTTCTGGTCCTACAATGTAAGAAATATGCGAAGCCAATTGGCAACAAAGCCGTACAAGAAGTCATTTCTGCAAAAGTATATAAGCGCGCAACATCGGCAGCGGTAGTAAGCAATCAGCCTTATACACCGGCGGCGCGGGAGCTTGCGCAGCGCGCTGGGGTACTCCTCCTTCATTTCAGCGACCTCAGAAATATTGATCGCCTGTTGGGTCTCCCTGAACGTTTCTGGCAAGATCCGTCGTCGCACGCGCAGAATCCCAACCGTCGCGCGTCTACATCGCAAGGCGCAACGATGGAACGCGTGATACGTCCTTGCCCGACGTGTAGTACAAAAATTCGACTGCCAACTGGCAAGTCTGGCAAGGTGCGATGCCCCTCATGCCAATTTGTCTATACAACCTCGACCTAAACCGTAACATATGAAGCAGAGTCAGGGGCGTGTATTCGTGCTGAGTGCCACATTCTCCCATGCATCGAGCGCGGCTTCCGCTTCGCGCGGGACCCGTTCTACTCGAACGGATTCATTCCCTCGGTGAAGCAACTGGTCGAGCGGATCCTGACCGGTCGCTAGCGCCGGCCGCGGGACATTTGCCATCCTACCCGCCGGTATGCTTGAGTTGCGGCAAGAATCCGCACCCCGGGGGGAAACATGCTGGCCTGGTTCAACGACCTGACGGCGCGCGAGCGGCGCACCATGGGCGCCTGCTTCGGCGGCTGGTCGCTCGATGCGCTCGACGTGATGATCTTCACCTTCGTCATCCCGAGCCTGATCGCGCTCTGGCACATCTCCGCCGGCCAGGCGGGCGAACTCGCCACCATCACCCTGCTGGTCTCGGCCTTCGGCGGCTGGCTGGCCGGGGCGCTGTCCGACCGCTGGGGGCGGGTGCGGGTGCTGCAGGTCACCATCCTGTGGTACGCGTTCTTCACCTTCCTCTGCGGCTTGGCGCAGAACTACCAGCAATTGTTCTGGTTCCGCGCCCTGCAAGGCCTCGGTTTCGGCGGCGAGTGGGCGGCCGGCGCGGTGCTGATGGGCGAGGTGATCCGCGACAAATACCGCGGCCGGGCGGTCGGCATCGTGCAGACCGGCTGGTCGATCGGCTGGGGCGCGGCGGCGCTGCTCTACACCCTGTTCTCCTCCATTATGCCGGAGGCTTATGCCTGGCGGGCGCTGTTCTGGATCGGGCTGGCGCCGGCGCTGCTGGTGTTCTGGATCCGGCGCTACGTGGAGGAGCCCAACCTGCCGCGCGACACGCGCCCGGTCGGCACCGCGCTGACGCAGATTTTCGCCGCGCTGAAACCGCCCTATCTCTCCACCACCTGGCGGGTCGCGCTGATGGTCACGGGTGCGCAAGGCGGCAGCTACGCGCTGACCATCTGGCTGCCCACCTACCTCAAGACCGTGAAGCACATCGAGCGCGGTGGGTACCGGCAGCTACCTGCTCGTGCTGATCCTGGGCGCGTTCTTCGGCTTCGTCAGCGGCGCCTACCTGGCCGACGGAATCGGGCGCAAGGCGACGTTCATGGTCTCCGCCATCGGTTCGATGGTGCTGACCGTGGTCTACATCTTCGCCCCGCTCAGCAACGACATGATCCTGCTGGTGGGCTTCCTGCTCGGCTACATCTCGTTGATGATGTTCTCGCCGATGGGCGCGTTCATGACCGAGCTCTATCCCACCGCGGTGCGCGGGGCCGGCCAGGGGTTCTGCTACAACGCCGGGCGCGGGATCGGCGCGCTGTTCCCGGCCTTCGTGGGGTTCCTGTCCCTTCGTCTCGGGCTTGGCGCGGCGATCGCGATTTTCAGCCTGGTCGCGTACGGGATCATGATCGTGGCGTTGCTGCTGTTGCCGGAAACTCGCGGCCGGCCGCTCGCCAGCCTGGAACGGCCGGCCTGATCGGGGCAACCGGGCCCGGGTGTGGGCGCGTCGTCCGGGCCTCACCCGCGCCCCGCCGCGTCCAGGGCGGCCTGGAGGATGAAGGCCGCCGCGAGGCGATCGACGGAAGCGGCGCGTTTGGCGTGGCTCGCGTCCGCCTCGGCGATCAGGAAGCGGTTGGCGGCGGCCGACGACAGGCGTTCGTCCCACATCGCCGCGGGCAGGCCGGTGGCGTCCGACAGGGCGCCGGCCCAGTCGCGCGCTGCCTGGGCGGCGGGGCCGAGGCTGCCGTCCATGTTGAGCGGCAGGCCGACGACGAGGCCGCCGGCGCCTTCCTTGCGGGCGATCGCGGCGATCTCGGGGGCGGTGTCGCGTAGTTTGCGGCGACGGATGGCGGCGTAGGGCGTGGCCAGGGTGCGGCGCACGTCCGACAGCGCGAGGCCGATCGTCTTGCTGCCGGGATCGATGCCGATCAGGCGGTCGTCGCGGCCGAGGTGTGCCAGGAGGTCGCTCAGGTTGAACAGGGGCATGGGCGTGGTTATGGTCCGCGCCTTGTTCCCGGAAAAGGACCGTTGCCGCCCATGTCGCTCGATCCCGCGACCATCCGTCGCATTGCCGCGCTCGCCCGCATCCGGGTGGCGGAGGAGGACGTGCCCCGGCTGATGGAAGAGATGAACGGCATCCTGGGCTGGATCGAGCAATTGAACGAGGTGGATGTCGAGGGCATCGAGCCGCTGGCGGGCGCCGCGCTGCGGGCGTTGCCGATGCGCGACGATGTGGTGACCGACGGCGGCATCGTCGAGCAGGTGCTGGCCAACGCGCCCGAGCGGATCGGCGATTTCTATGTCGTGCCGAAGGTGGTGGAGTGATGCTGACCGACCTCACGATCGCTGCCGCCCGCGCCGGGCTCGACCGCGGCGATTTCACCGCGCGCGCGCTCGCCGAGGCGCATCTGGCGGCAATCGGCGCGCTGAACCCGCGGTTGAACGCATTCATCACCGTGACCGGCGAGCAGGCGCTGGCGCAGGCGGACGCGGCGGACGCGGCGCTGGCGCGCGGGGAGGGGCGGGCGCTCACGGGCATTCCGCTCGCGATCAAGGATCTGTTCTGCACCGCCGGCGTGCGCACCACAGCGGGGAGCCGCATCCTGGAGCCGTTCGTGCCGCCGTACGAAAGCACGGTCAGCGCCAACCTGTTGCGCGACGGGGCGGTGTTCCTCGGCAAATCGAATCTGGACGAGTTCGCGATGGGCTCGTCCAACATGACCTCGGCGTTCGGGCCGGTGGAGAACCCGTGGAAGCGGGTGCAGGACGCGGACGCGGTGCTGGTGCCGGGCGGGTCTTCGGGCGGCTCGGCGGCGGCAGTCGCGGCGCGGCTGGCGATGGGGGCGACCGGGACGGACACGGGGGGCTCGATCCGCCAGCCGGCGTCGTTCTGCGGGATCGTCGGACTGAAGCCGACGTATGGACGCTGCTCGCGCTGGGGGGTGGTGGCGTTTGCGTCCTCGCTCGATCATCCGGGTCCGTTCGCGCGGACGGTGGAGGATTGCGCGATCCTGCTGGGGTCGATGGCGGGGCATGATGCGAAGGATTTGACGTCTGCCGATGTTCCGGTGCCGGATTATCGGGCGGCGTGCGCGCGCGGGGTTCGGGGTCTTCGCATCGGAGTGCCGCGGGAATACCGGGCCGAGGGCATGGGGGGCGAGATCGAGGCGCTGTGGCAGCAGGGGATCGCGTGGTTGCGCGACGCCGGCGCCGAGGTGGTCGACGTGTCCTTGCCGCACACGAAATACGGGCTGGCGACGTATTACATCGTGGCGCCGGCGGAGGCGTCTTCCAACCTGGCGCGCTACGACGGGGTGCGGTTCGGGCGGCGCGCGGCGGGTGGCGAGGATCTGCGGGATCTGTACGAGCGTACCCGGGCCGAGGGGTTCGGGGCGGAGGTACGGCGGCGGGTGCTGATCGGCACCTATGTGCTGTCGGCCGGCTATTACGATGCGTACTACCTGCGGGCGCAGAAGGTGCGGGCGCTGATCCTGCGCGATTTCGATCAGGCCTTTGCGCAGGTGGATGCGCTGCTGACCCCGACGGCGCCGTCGGCGGCGTTCGCGCAGGGGGAGAAGATGGACGATCCGGTGACGATGTATCTGAACGACGTGTTCACCGTGCCGGCGAATCTGGCGGGCGTGCCGGCGATCAGCGTGCCGGCGGGGCTGGATGCGAACGGCCTGCCGCTGGGGTTGCAGGTGATCGGGCGGGCGTTCGATGAGGCGACGGTGATCGCGGTGGGAGCGGCGATCGAGCGGGCGGCGGGGTTTGCCGGGTGGCGGGGGTAGCCGGGCTGCGCTTTAGAAACGGATGGTGTCGGGGTCGATCACTGCATAGCCCTCGCATGGTGCCGCCACGCCGCGCGCGTGATGCTGCCTTTCCCGATTGGTCCGGAGAGTACAGGCCCTACGACGAAGCGGAATTATGTTACGTAAGAAGACAGTCACTCGAGGCTCCTGACCAGCAAGTCATCGTAACGAAACCCCGGGTGGCACCGTCAGCGGGGCGCGCCGGTATCGACCGGAGATGCCTATCCGCGCAAGGTCCCGCGACCCTGAGCACCCCTTCGGGGCCCCACGTCCCGTCCCCCGCCAAAACCCCGCAACCCTTCCGCCACGAACCAAAACAGCAAGCAAGAAGACTGAACCACAGATGCACACAGATGCACACAGATGCATCGTGCCGCTTCAAGTCCCGTGCTTGAACCGCCGAATCTCTAGCCGAGACCTGGCGAAATTGATCAGCAGGCAAACCCGCAGCCCGGTCGCCTTGAGGTAGTTGAGGCATTGCGCCGCATGCACCTCGTCCATCGCCCGAGCCACCTTCAATTCCACCATGACGCGCCCCTCCACCAGCAGATCGACGGCGTAATCTCCAACCACGATTCCATCGTAACGAACCACGATCCCGTGCTGTTGCACCACCGTCAGCCCGTCCTTGCGCAATTCATGCGCCAGCGCGTTCTCGTACACCTTCTCCAGAAACCCGGCCCCGAGCGCATTGATCACCCGAAAAGCCCCTCCGATCACCCGCTCGGACATCAGGTTGATCTCATCTTCATCCGTGTGCATCTGTGTGTATCTGTGGTTACATTCCCTTACTGCTTCGCAAGCACCCCAGCCCCCGCGAGCAGACCTCGGATCAAACCCGCCCTCCGTAAACATCCGATGAAGACCCCCCTGCGCCGCCCTCCGATCGCCCGTTCCTGCCCGCTAAAACCCCGCAATCCTCCGCGACGGCGCCTGCGTGCTCCGCTACGACAATGAAGCCGGCAAGGGTAACCATTTGGACTGTCCCCCTGGAATGAGACACGGTAATTAGACACACTGTTCGAAAAGGAGAACGGGTGTGTCAGACAAGAAGAAGCGGCGCAGTTTCACCCGGGAGTTCAAGCTCTCGGTGCTGGCGCGGATGCAGCAGGCGGAGAGCATCGTCGGTTTGGCGCAGGAGCTGAAGCTCGAGCGCAAGTTGCTGTATTGCTGGCGCGACAAATATGCGGCTGGCGGCTCGGAGAATCTTCGTCGCGCCGGCCGCCCCTCGGCGGCAGGGTCCGCCGAATGCGAGCCGCCGGGCGAACCAGCAGCGCATACGGTGCCGGACGCGCAGCAGCGGATTGCCGAGCTGGAACGCAAGATCGGCCAGCAGCAGTTGGAAGTGGATTTTTTTCGCGCAGCCTTGCAGCAGGTCAGGGGACGACGCCGCTCCGTCCGGGCGGCGGAAAATTCGGAGTGCTGCCGAAGCATGGCCTGCGAGGCTTCGTTGCACAGGTGTCCGGCCTGCTGGGCGAACCCGCCATCCTCCATCGTCGCGCCCTCTTCCGCGCCGCCCCCCGGGACCGCCGGACGGGACGCCCCACGGGGCTTCGCCGGCGCCGGCCGCGCCCCCAGCGCGCGGGTTGCGTGGACGGCGCGGCAGCCGCCGACCGCATCGCCCCTGCCGCCCCGCCCGATCCCGGGTGCCGCCGCACGCGATCCACCGCCGGGCCAGCACGCCCGCCCGGGCCGCCACGCCCCCGGCGCAAAAACAGCTTGACACGGCGGCGGATTCGTGTTCTTGTTTCGTTCGTGTCCGCCGCCGCCCCTTCTCCCCCCACCACCACCGCCTGGGCCCTCGCCGGGCGCTTCGCCCGCTTCATCGGCGGGCTGCGGGAAGCGATGGCGGCCGGCGCCGAGCACAACCCGGTCCTGATGGACCTCGCGGCCCGGCTGTGGAACCGCCTCACGGAGGCGGCGGAGCGCTTCGCCGCCATCGCCGCCCATCCGGTGGCAAGGACCCGCCGCCGCCCCGCCGAACCCGCCCCCATGCCCGCCGATGCGGTGCCGGCCAATGCGACGCCGGTCTGGCCCCCCGCGCCCCGCCGGACCCTGCCCAGAGGTTACGGCTGGCTGGCGCGGATGGCGCCGGAAACAGTGCCGTCCGGCATCGAGTTCGCCTATCTCCTGGCGCAGCCGGAAATGGCGGAACTGCTGGCGACCGCCCCGCGCCTGTGGCGGGTGCTGCGCCCGCTCTGCCGGATGTTCGGCATCACGCCCCCCGAGACCCTGCCGCCCCCGCCGGACACGCCCCCGCGGCGCACGCCGGCGGCCGCGCCCGACCCCGACCGCCTGCGCCGGCGGTCCGAAGCCGCGGCGATCCGGGACCACGGTCCGCTCGGCTACCGCCCACCGCTTTTCGGCTACTAGGCCGGGGCCGGCGTTCGTGCGCCGATATCGTTACGATACAACAACGTAATCGCCCGCCTGTGGGTCCACCGCCTTCATGTGCGCCCGCCGGTGCGGCGGCGCGTCGCGGGGCCTCGCGCCTCACCCAGCCCCCACCACCCCCAGCGCCGCGCAATTGGCCGCCCAGGCCCGATCGTACTCGATCACCCGCGCCACCTCGTCGCGCGCCGCCGCCCCATACATCCGCCCGATCAGATAAAGGGTCCCGTCGATCGCCAGCGATACCCCGCCGCTCGTCACCACCCCGGCGTCGACCACCGCCGCGGCGCGGGGCGCGCTCGTTGGCGCGACCGCGTGCAAGGTGACCAGCGGCGCCTCCCGTTCCGCCCCCAACGCGGTGCGCCGCGTGGTCGCCGCGCGTCCGTCCAGCAGCCCCGCCGCGCCCAGGATCAGCGCGCCGGTGCAGACCGACGCGACACGCGACGGATCGAGCCCCCGCAGGAAGCCCAGCATCGCCCCATCCTCCAGCTGCGCCCGCCACCCCGGCCCGCCGCAGACGACCACCACGTCACACGCCGGCGCGTCCGCGAACCCATGCTCCGCGATCACCCGCAGGCCGCCGGCCAGGGCGACGGGTCCGGCCGCGCGCGCGATCGTCACCGCCGCCAGCGCCGGCAGGACGCGCGTCGCCATCGACACCACCCCGATCGTGCCGCCGAGGTCGATCGGCTCGACGCCATCATAGAGAACGATGCCGAACCGTGCCGGCTCGTTGCGCCCACGCATTCCCGTTGTCGCCCCGCGTCCAGGTGACCGCGATGACGCGCCGGAGCGACCGGCGCGCCGCGCCTCTCAGCGTTTCGGCGCCGCCCGCTTTTCCGCGGCGAGCACCGGCAGGTCTTCCTCCAGGATCGTGATGTGCAGCGAGAACGAGACCTCGCCGTCGTCCTCGTCCCGGTGGACCGTGCCGATGAATTCCGCACCGATATGGACTTCGACCGAGGCTCCGCGCTTGCTCGGTGCCTCGATGCGAATCCGGTCGTTGCCCAGGGTGGTGCGCAGATAGGCTTCCAGCCGCGCGATATCCGATGGCGTCATGATCCAGGTCTCCTTCGGTCAACCGGCCGAGTGGTGCCGACGGTGCCGCCGCCGCGGGCCGCGGGAGCCGCCACGCGGTCCCGGACGACAGTCCACGCACCTTGCGCGGGCCCTGGTTATAGCGATCTGCACGTCGGTTGCCAGTCGTGGCCGGCGCCGGGCCGGATTCTGGAGTCCAGAACGCTACCGTTCTCAAAAGCTGCGCGGGTCCGGGATATCACGGTCCGTTGTACGCGCTCCAACGCCCTCCGCACACAGCGGCGCCATCCCTGGGCAAAGGCCGACGAAGCGATTCGTGTCGGCGTATCCGGCCGGGCCGTTCAATATCTTGTTACGTGCGATCGGCCACCGAACCGCTGGCATGCTGCGCCGCAGCGGATCAGAGTCTCCCCATTCGCGCAGATCGCCGGTCGCACGCGGGACCGGCACGGCGCACATCCCGACGGAACTTCCGGGCGGTATGGCGCTGATGGGCGTGGCGGCCCCGACACCCAGCTTGCGATGCCGACAACGGAGCGGAGAGCCTCAGCGTCCATGAACGAACGCCGTTCCGAGATCAGATCCCTTACCGGGTTGCGCGGCCTCGCGGCATGCTGGGTGATGGTCTATCACGCCGAGCAGCAGGTCGCGGTCTGGCACCCCGCGCATGTGCTGATCGACCACGGCTATCTCGCCGTCGATCTGTTCTTCATCCTGAGCGGCTTCGTCCTGGCGCTGAACTACGGGGAGACCTTCCGGCACAGGCGAACCCCCGCCGCTTACGCGGATTTCCTGAAGAAGCGGTTCGCCCGCACCTATCCGCTGTATTTCGTCGTGACGATCGTCTGCTTCCTGCTCATCCGCGGCGGCGTGCTGCCGCCCTTCGCCGGGCTCGACCGCGCGCTGCCGCCCAACCTGCTGCTGATCCAGTCGTGGCATTCGCGTGCCGGCAGCGTGGACGGTCCGGGCTGGTCGATCAGCTCGGAATGGGGCGCCTATATTCTGTTTCCCGTGTTCTGCTGGCTGATCCTGCGCGGCGACAAATCCCGTGCCCTCATCACGATCGCCGCATCCGCGGTGACGCTCGTGATCCTCGCGCGCCTGCCGACGCCCTGGATCAGCGAGCAGGCGGAGCGCAGCGGCCCGCTGGACATCTGGGTCGGGTCCACCTTTGCGCCCGGCCTGCGCTGCCTTGCCGAATTCGGCATCGGCGTCGCCCTCTGCCGCGTCGCGGGTCACCCGGTGGGGAAATGGTTGCGGTCCAGTCCCGGTCTGTGTGCGGGCGTCGCCGTTGCGGTGCTGGCGCTGCTGTGCTTCCGCGGGACCGACCTCGCCGTGGTCGCCCTGTTCGGCCTGCTGGTCCTGTGTCTGTCCGCCGACGAAGGCGTGGTCGCGCGCTTCCTCGGGTCCGGCGTCATCTATTTCCTCGGCGTCATTTCCTATTCGATCTACCTGGTGCACGATCCGCTGCTGGAGGGCATGCGGCGGCTGCTCGCAGGGACCGACCTGGCGGCGCACCGCTCCGTTGTCACAGCCTGTGCCTGGGTCGCCACCTTCGTGTTGTCCACGTTTTCTTACTTCGCCATCGAGCAGCCGGCCCGGCGCCTGATCGGCCGTCTCGCGATCCGGCGTCCCGTTCGCGCGAGCGGGTGACGGGTGCTTTCCCGCCGGCAGGTTGCCGCGGTTAATGCCGGAAATGCCGCATCCCGGTCAGCACCATCGCGACCCCGGCAGCATCCGCCGCGGCGATTACCTCGGCGTCACGCATCGATCCGCCGGGCTGGATCACCGCCGTCGCACCCGCGGCCACAGCCGCCTCCAGCCCGTCGGCGAAGGGGAAGAACGCGTCCGAGGCGACCACGCTGCCCTGCGCCAGCGGTGTATCCAGCCCGGCCGCCTTCGCCGCCTCGGCGCTTTTCCAGGCCGCGATGCGCGCGGAATCCACCCGGCTCATCTGCCCGGCGCCGATCCCCACCGTCGCGCCGCCCTTGGCATAGACGATCGCGTTCGATTTCACGTGCTTGCAGACACGGAACGCGAACAGCAGGTCGGCGAGTTCCGTGGCACTCGGCGCGCGCCTGGTGGCGACCCGCAGATCGCCCTCCGCCACCCGCCCGGCGTCGCGCGTCTGTGCCAGGAAACCGCCGCCCACACTGCGGAACACGGTCCCTGCCGCCGCCGGATCGGGCAGCACGCCCGCCAGCAGCAGCCGCAGGTTCTTCTTGCGCGCCAGCACCGCGCGCGCGTCCGCATCGGCGTCGGGGGCGATGATGACTTCGGTGAAGATCGCGGCGATCCGTTCCGCCGTCGGCCCGTCCAGGGTCCGGTTCAGCGCCACGATGCCGCCGAAGGCCGAGGTCGGATCGCAACGCAGCGCCGCCTCCCAGGCATCGACCAGATGCGCCGCCGTTGCGACGCCGCAGGGGTTGGCGTGCTTGACGATGACCACTGTGGGCCCGTCGAACTCGGCCACGCATTCGTAGGCGGCGTCGGTGTCGTTCAGGTTGTTGTACGATAGCTCCTTGCCCTGCACCTGCGTCGCGGTCGCCACGCCCGGGCGCGGCGTGCTGACGTAGAAGGCCGCCTGCTGGTGCGGGTTTTCCCCGTAGCGCAGGGTCTGGCGCAGGGTGCCCGCGATCGCCAGTCGCGGCGGGAACGTCTCGCCCCGCTGGCTGGCGAACCAGGCCGCGATGGCGGCGTCGTAGGCGGCGGTGCGGGCATAGGCCGCACCGGCCAGCCGCCGGCGCAGCGCCAGGGTGGTGCCGCCCTGGGCCGCGATCTCCGCCAGTACCTCGGCGTACTGGTCGGGCTCGGTCAGCACGGTGACGAAATCATGGTTCTTCGCCGCGGCGCGGATCAGCGCCGGGCCGCCGATGTCGATGTTCTCCACGCAATCGTCCGGGGCGGCGCCGCGCGCCACCGTGGCCTCGAACGGGTAGAGATTCACCGCCAGCAGGTCGATCGGCGCGATCCCGTGCGCCTCCATCTGCGCCACGTGCTCGGGCAGGTCGCGTCGGCCGAGCAGGCCGCCATGGATCTGTGGCACCAGGGTCTTGACACGTCCATCCAAGATTTCCGGAAACCCGGTGTGCTCGGAAACCTCCGTCACCGCCACGCCGGCGGCGCGTAGCGCGGCGGCCGAACCACCGGTGGACAGGATCTCCACCCCGCGCGCGGCGAGTGCGGCGGCGAAGGGCACCAAGCCGGATTTATCGGAAACCGAGATCAGCGCGCGGCGGATCGGGACGATGTCGTTCATGCCGCCGCGCAATAGCCCTACAGCCCGAGCAGGTCCAGCGTGCGCGCCACCGCCTTCGATTCATCGAACAAATCGACCGCCCGCGCCCGCCCCGCTGCACCCATCGTTGCACGCAAGCCCGGATCGGCGGCGAGCCGGGCCAGCGCCGCGGCCAGCGGCGCCACCGCATGCGCCGGCACCAGCAGGCCGGTCACGCCCTCCACCACCTGCTGGCGGGGCCCCGGGATGTCGGAGGCGACCACCGGCAGGCCGCACAGCATCGCCTCCATCACCGAGACCGGCAGCCCCTCGAAATAACTCGGCAGGGTGAAGATGTCGGCTGCGGCCATCACGGCCGCCACGTCGTCGCGGTAGCCGAGCCGCTTCAGCCGCGCCCCGAGACCCGCGGCCTCCAGCAGCGCCACCATGTCCTCCCCGGGATCGGAGGCGAGCCGCTCGCCCACCACCCACAGCTCGGCCTCCGGTACGTCCCGCATCGCCGCCGCCAGTTCCGGGTATCCCTTGGTGCGCACCAGGCGGGAGACGGCGAGCACCACCACTCGGTCCGCCGGCGTGCCGAGGGCCGCGCGCAGCCGCGCCCGCGCGTCCGGATCGGGGCGGAACACGGCCGGGTCGCGCCCGTTGCCCACCGCGACGGCGCGGCGGGAGATGAGCAGTCGCCGCGCCTCCGCCGCCTCGGTCGCCGAGACGGTCAGGAACACGTCGGTCAGCCGCCCACCCACCCATTCCATGACAAAGGCGACCGCGCGCCGGGCGAACGAGCCCTCCTGCTTGTAGAGGAACCCGTGGCATGTGTAGGCAACGCGCGGCACCCCGGCGAGCCGCGCTGCCAGCCGCCCCAGGAACCCGCTGATCGGCATGTGCGCGTGCACGAGGTCGGGCTTCTCCGCCCGGATCAGCGCCACCAGCGCGGCGAAGGCGCGCAGGTGCGCGAGCGGGGAGACCCGCCGGGCGAACGGCACCGCGACCACCCGGAACCCCTCGGCGCGAATTCCGGCCAGCAGCGGTCCCTCGGCCGAGACGCCCACCACCTCGTGCCCGCGCGCGCGGATCCCGCGCATCAGCGGCAGCACGAACTGGCGCAGCGAGAAATCGACGTTGGTGATCTCCAGGATTTTCATGCGGATCAGGGCGGGACGCGGCGGCGCACGCGTCGACCTACTTCACCTTGCTGATCGCCCATTTCACGTGTTGCGGCCCGTCCGGGTAGCCGCTCAGCACCACCTGCTCGGCGCGCTTTGGCTCCGGGCCGCCGAGGTAGATGCTCTCCTCCACCGAGACCTTCGCCCCGTCGGCGCGCAGCCGCCAGCCGCCGCCGCCGGGCAGGCGGAGCAGCACCGCGCCGCCGTCCTGCTGGAGGTTGCCGTGCACGGTCGGGTGCAGATGGAAGCGAATGGCGAAGGGCTGCGGCGTCGCCGCCTCGATCGTATCTTCCCCGCGCAGGTCCTCGCCGCTTTCGGCGAGGTAGAGCCGGCGGCGATGCACGGCGCCAAACGGCTTCGCCCAGCCGTCGTGGCTCGCTTCCAGCCAGTGCGCCCCGTTCGCCTCCTGGCGCTGCACGTCCACGGTGCCCGGCCGGCGGCCCAGCCCCTCGGGCTTCAATTCGGAGGAATTCACGTCGGCGATCACCAGAGTGGAGTGCGCGGCGGTGGCGCGCGCCGCGTCCCGCCATTCGGCGCCGCCGGCGGGGAAGGCGCCGCAGTTCACGATCAGCCGTTCCCGCCCGACCGACATCTCGAACGACAGGGTGCCGGCATGGGCGGAGCGGTCGAGCCCCGGCGGCGGCGGCGCGCCGCAATCGGCGAGCACCAGGGTGCGGGCGGCGGCGAGGCGGTGGAACCCGCCGTCCGGCAGCGCCAGCGGGGTGCGTCCGCCGCGCCCGGCCTGGGTCAGCACCAGCTCGATCAGCCCGGCGTGGTCCTCCTTGCTGCCGTTGAACAACGCGAGGCCGCCGTCGCCGTGGCGCAGCGTTCGCAGCGCCCCGGCGAGCCGCTCGATCGCCGGACCCAGCGCGGCCGGCGGCGTTGCCTGCGCCGCCTGCAGCAGGGCGCGGATTTCGGTCAGGTCCTGCAAGGCGGCGAGTAGTGCGGCCGGGCTGCGTTCGGCCTGGCTGCCGTCGGGGGCCACCTGGCGGGCGATCTCCTGCGGCAGGAAGCGCTGGGCGCGCAGGAGGAAGCCGCCATGCTCGGGCAGCGCCACCGCCGCGGCGATCAGGCCCTTCAGGGCGGTCAGCGCGCGGGCGTCGATCTCCTCCGGCGGCAGGGCGGCCGAGAGGCTGCGCGCGTCGGAGACGAGACGGCCCATCAGCTTCTGGCGGAACCCGTCGTCGGCGGCGGCGAAGAAGAAATCGTAGTGGCCGAGCCAGGCGGCGATGCGCGCCCCGGCCACGTCCGGCCGCTGCGCCAGCGGGTCGGACGCGCCGGTGGCGATCCAGTCCGACACCAGCGCGCGGGCGCGCAGCCGGGCCGCATCGGTGCCGAGCGCACGCAGGTCGCGCAGCCAGGTGAAGCCGTGGCCCGCGGCGCGCAGCAGCGTGGCGCCGGAGGGCTCGGCCCAGAACCCAGGCCGCAGCCCGCGTACGCCGCCGCCCAGTTCGAGCTCGCCCTTGAGCAGCCGGGCGCCGCGCGCGGGATCGCCGGGCCAGGGGTCGCGCACCGGCAGGGCGGGCGCGTCGGGCACCCGGCTCATGCGCAGATCGGGCAGGCGTGCGACGACGCGCCGCAGGTCGCGCAGCCAGCGGCGCGGATCGCTCCCGCTCAATCTGCGCCCCCTCCGGCGGGGAACGCTCCGGCGCGGGAAGGATCGGCGGGGGGCGTGGCGGCGGCAGCTTCGGCGCGCAGCCCGGCGATGGCGTGCGCATAGTCGGGGGTGGCGAACACCGCGCTGCCGGCAATCAGGGTATCGGCCCCTGCCGCCGCCGCCGGACCCGCGGTGCCCGGGGCGATGCCGCCATCGACCGCCAGCCGGATGGGCCGGCCGGAGGCGGCAATCATATCCCGCACCGCGGCGATCTTGGGCAGTTGCGAGGACAGGAACGCCTGCCCACCGAATCCAGGATTGACGGTCATCATCAGCACTGTGTCGACCAGATCGAGCACCCATGCAACGGCCTCCACCGGGGTCGCCGGGTTCAGCACCACGCCGGCCCGCTTGCCGAGCGCGCGGATCGCCTGCAGCGAACGATGCAGGTGCGGGCCGGATTCCGGGTGGATCAGGATGCGGTCGGCGCCGGCGGCGGCGAATTCGGCGAGGTAGGGATCGACCGGGGCGATCATCAGATGGACGTCGAAGGGCAGGCGGGTGTGCGGGCGCAGGGCACGCAGGACCAGCGGGCCGAAGCTGATATTGGGCACGAAGCGCCCGTCCATCACATCGAGGTGCAGCCAGTCGGCGCCGGCGGCTTCCACCGCGGCGGTTTCCTCGGCCAGCCGGGTGAAATCGGCGGCGAGCAGGCTGGGGGCGATCTCGATGCGGGGCATGGCGGTCTCGGTGATGGGCGGGGGAAGGGGCGACGATAGGGCGGAAAAGGGCCGCGCGCACAAGGCTTGCGGTCCACACGTCTCCGCTGCCTGCTACGAAAACTCCCCGAAGTTGGGGAAGGGCGGTTTTCATCCCCGGTGGTGCATCGGTAGCCGATGCGGGGCGTCTCTCCTGGTGGGAGGCCGCGCCGTAGGTCGGGGCGCGATGTGCCTAGCCGCCGCGCGCGTCGGGGCCTGCGCTTGACGGGTCGGGCCCTCGCCGTTACACCCCCGCTCCTCCCGGCCGGCCGCATCGGCCGCCGGCGGATGCCCAGGTGGCGGAATTGGTAGACGCGCAGGTTTCAGGGTACCTGTGGCCGCAAGGTCGTGGAAGTTCGAGTCTTCTCCTGGGCACCAGTTCAATGATCGGTCTTCGGTTGGCGGCGGCACCGGCAGCATGGGCGTGACCCAGTTCATGCCCGGCGCGGCGCTGCACCTGCATCGCGACGACCTGCCGGAGGGGCTGTCGCTCGGCCCGGTGGTCGCCGTCGATACCGAGACCATGGGGCTCAATCCGCATCGCGATCGGCTGTGCCTGGTGCAGCTTTCGGCCGGGGACGGCGTGGCGCATCTGGTGCAGCTTCGCCCGGTTTCGCTGGGGGGACGCGGGTTCAACTGCCCGAACCTGGCGCGGATGATGGCCGACCCCGCGGTGCTGAAGCTGATGCATTTCGCCCGCTTCGACGTGGCGGTGTTGCAGCACAGCCTGGGGATCACGGTCGCCCCGGTGGCCTGCACCAAGATCGCGGCCAAGCTGGTGCGGACCTTTACCGACCGGCATGGGCTGCGCGATCTCTGTCGCGAATTGCTGGGCGTCGAGATCAGCAAGCAGCAGCAGACGTCTGACTGGGGCGCGCCGGAACTGTCCGCCGAGCAGTTGGCGTATGCGGCGTCCGACGTGCTGCACCTGCATGCGCTGTGGGCCAAGCTGGAGGCGCTGCTGCGGCGGGAGGGGCGGCTGGAGCTGGCGCAGGCGTGCTTCGACTTCCTGCCGGCGCGGGGGCGGTTGGACCTGCTGGGGTACGAGACGCCGGACATTTTCGCGCATTAGGGGCGCGGTCCGGGCGCGCCGTGGCCGGGCGGCTTCGGCTGCACGTCGGCCGAGGTGATCGGGGCGCCGGCGGGGGCGATTTGCGCGGAAATCCGCGGCGTAGCGCGTGGTCGGGGCGGCGCACCCGTCCGGCGCGATGGAATGTACGCCGGGTGGGGCATTTGGGGCGGCGGCCGACCCGGAAAGTGCGGAAATCCGCGGGGTTGGGCGCGGTCACGCCGGCGGGCCGGACCCCAGGGTCGAAACGTACAGCTTGTGGGGCGCATGGGGCGCGGGTGTACGTCCGGTGTGGCGAATTGGGGCGCGCATGCACGTTCGGGGGGCGCGGGTCCGCTGATAACCGTGGCCGGGCGGGAGGCGAAGGCGATCGGCGCCGGGACCCGCTGGCTCGGGTGCGAGGCGCGGGGCGTGCGCGCGGAGGTGCGGGCGCATGCCCGGGGGCGGACCGTATCGAGGACGGGGCCGGGTCGTATTGCCCCGGACCTCCCTGTGCGTCGATTTCAGGCTGCGCGGCGCCGGGACCGGCTGCATCAGTCCGCGCCGTCCCGCCATCCCTCCGACACGTCATCCCCCGGGACCGCGATCGGCGTGCCCGCTTTTGCCAATACCCGCCCCATGTCGCCGGGCCGTGCGCGCGCGGCGCGCTCGGCCAGGGCGCCGCGTGCTTTCAGGGTGGCGACTTTCTCTGCCGCCGCCTGCACCAGGAACTGGTTCACCGAAACCTGATCCTGGGCCGCCAGGGTCTTCACGTCCTCCATCACGGACGGCGGCAGCCGGAGTGCGAAATTGCTGATGGCCGCCATGTGAGCCTCCTCAGGATATCCCCTGGCCGGCAGACCAGGATGTCCGGGCCACCAAACCGGCGATCCGCGGGCCGATAGTCCCCGACGTTGAACGACACCAGCGCCTCCGCCCCGCCGTTGATCGCCAGTTCCATGAACATCTCGTCGTCCGGGTCCCGAACCGAGGGCCGGTAGCGGATGTGCACGTCAACCGCATGGGCATGGGCGATGAAATCGTCCAGAAAACGATCGACGTCGGCGGTGTCCAGGCCGGTGGCCCGCAGGGTCTCTGCCCGCTTCAGCACACCCGGCGGCCGCACGAGGTGTGGGCTCACCAAATTTTTCATCGAGAGCCGACTGACCGCGTTGAACCGCCAGAAACTCTGCATATATCTCTTATCGCTGTTCAGGAGTGATAGTAGTAGGAGGACTGGATGCCCGGCTTCCGCGCGATCGAGGTGGATTTCGACGTGCACAGGTGCATCGAAAACGAGCGCCGCGGGTTCGACGAAAGTCCGAATGACGCACTGCGGCAACTCCTACGACTGGGAGAGCCAAAGTTCGCCCCGGCAATGGCACCCCCTTCGTCTCCGCCGAGCCGGGCGAGCTGGAGCGACCGTGGGATAACGCTCCCGCACGGGACTCCAGTCCGAATGCGATACAACAGACGCACTTATGAGGGGCAAATCGTCGATGGCTCGTGGGTAATCGAGGAACAGAGATTCGACTCCCCATCGGGAGCGGCTAGTGGCGTTGCTGTGACCAAGAAGGGGAAGAAGACGCGCCTAGACGGCTGGATTTACTGGCAGGTTAAGCTGCCGGGCGAGGATGGTTGGAAACTCCTCGACAGTCTGCGCCCAAGAATTACACTCGAACAACTAGGTTTGGCAACTGGCGATAACTGTAGCACAGAAACGATAGTTCCATCCTCGCAGGAAGTACAGATCCCTGATCATGGCAAGGAACATCATGCCGGACGGGTACAGAATCGACAGTATTCCAAGGCGAATTGTTTGCCTAATCTGTAACAGCGTGGCAGCAAGGACTCTCGATGAGCTGCCCCACTGTCCGCGGTGCGGCAGCAGCTACTGCCAAATCTGCATGAGCAAGGGGGAGTCGATGTTGCGGTGCGCGGGCGACGGTGCCACCGGCTGTCCTTTGGGGCTGCCTGATCCCAAGCTGCCGCCCTTGGCGTGACGAGGATGCGTCGGCTCGGAGGAGGACCGATAGGCTTCCGGCCTAGGCACCGGGACCGACCGGCAAGAAGGGCTAGGAGAAAAACGCTATGATTGACGAGAGCCCGTCGCGCAGGAGACTCGGTCGGGCCACGATAGCAGTGGTATTCATGATCCTTGCCTTCACTGTAACGGCAACCTTGGCTCAGAGCCCAACCAGTATTGGCAGACAAGTCCGGTTAACTAGGGAAGGCGTCGGCTGCTCCGAATACAATCACACGTTGCAGATTCTGTCCGACTCATTCGCCTATGGCAACGCACACACTTGGCTACAACCTAATAGCGCGAATGCCGCCGCTGCAGCCAAGAGGGCCTTCTTCCGCCAAATAGGGGAGCATCATTGCATTTTCATCTTGCCTGGAAGCACAGTCACCATCTCCCATCCATTTGGCCCGACCTATGCAATCGCCGGCGTCAGGTTCAACGGCAGGAACTACTGGGTTGGGTTTCCATGGGAGATCCTCGGTGACGGCCCGGAATTACCACCGTCCATGCCGCGCGCTCCCTGAGCATCTGCACTTGTCGTGCTGCTAGTGCCCTGACTCTCTATTGCCCACCAATAACCATCTGGACCAAGTACGCACGGCTGGGCGCCGTGCAGGGCTAGTAACGCTGGCCAAGGCCGCCACGCGGCCCACCACGATGCGCTTTGCCCATTGGTGGAACTGGTCGGTATTTGCGAACCAGGACACTAGGGCGTGTCGTCAATTGAGCCAGATGGCTGTGGAGGCCAAGTGGATGGCGGCAAGGAAGTTTCGGGCGGTTTTGTCGTAGCGGGTGGCGATGGCGCGGAATTGCTTGAGTTTGGCGAAGAAATTCTCGATCAAATGGCGCGCTTTGTAGAGGTCTCTGTCGAAGTCGCGCGGCAGGTGGCGATGCGCTCTGGGCGGGATGACCGCCGTTTTGCCGGCGGCTTGCAGCGGTTCGATGACGCGCTGATCGGCGTCGAAGCCCTTGTCGGCGATCAGGGTGTCGGCCTGCATCCCGGGCAGCAGATGATCCGCCCCGACCAGATCGTGGGCCTGCCCGCCGGTCAGGTGGAAGCCGATTGGGTTGCCGAGCGCATCGACCAAGGCGTGGATCTTGGTGCTCAATCCACCGCGGGATCGTCCGATCGCCTGGTCCTCGCCGGCTTTTTTTGGGCGCCGGCACTGTGCTGATGGGCGCGTACCGATGGTCACTGTCGACCATCGCGTATTCATTGTCGGCATCCGCAGCGAGCACCTTGAACATGCGCTCCCAGACCCCCGATTTGGCCCAACGGCTGAAGCGCCGATGCACCTGCACTCCATCACCAAAGCGTTCCGGTAGGTCACGCCAGGGAATGCCAGCGCGATAGCGGTAGAGCACCGCCTCCACAAACAGACGATTATCCGCCGCCGTCACGCCGACGTGACCCTCCCGGCCCGGCAACAAATCGCGAATGCGGTCCCATTGATCATCACGCAGGGCATAACGGCGCACAGGTCAACCTCCGAATCGGTTGACCCGCTAGGAATCACGCGATTCCCTTCATGGGAATCCCCTAAATGACGACACGCCCTAGCGGCCACCTCAGCGACGCCGTGAGTACCTCGACGAAAATGGAGAGCAGCACAACTAGGAAAGCGGTGGGGTGCTGAAACCATTGGCATTCTTTGGGTTCTTCTCTGTTTGGCGTGGGTAGCGGCCCACCGGCCGGGCAGCCCGCAATCGAGGCTGCCAGCCGGCAGAGAGCTGCGCCTCCGCGGGGCGCTTGCCCTGCCCGAGCCTGGCGCCGTGCTCGCCGCCGTCAAGGACGCTGCGCGCCGCGCAAGGGCGCGGTGGCCCGTGGCTCCGCGCGGCGCCCTGGGGAGGACAGGCCGGGACGGAGAAACGGCGCCCAAGCGGAACCGAGAAATACTTCAGGTGTAGGCAGGGCGAGGCTACCCACACCAAACAGCGAGGAAGCTATTCTTGAATGCCTGGATCATGGTTACGGCATGCCTTCTCAAGCAGGGACCTTGGCCGTCAATTCGATCCCCAGCGCCTTCATCACCGCCGTCGTTGTCTTTAGCATCGGATCACCGTGTTCGCTGAGTGACCGATAGAGACTACTCGCGTGAAGGACCGGTCTGTCCGGCGATCCGCGCCATACCTTTCGCGCGCGCCACAACGCAAAGAGCATGCCCGACATATCCCGGGCCCTCGGTTGCGAACGCCTCCGCCATGAAGGTCGCAATGGCCGCGTCGGAAGCCAGGTCGTCAGCCGGATCGTATGTCGTGAGCTTCAACGCCATGTCACTGCATCCCTTCACCGCGCAGCCGTTTTGCCAGCGGGCCCCCGCTCGCTCAGACCGTTCTCATGCCGCCTGCCGCGTGTCGAACGTGAAATCGAAC
The DNA here is from genome assembly GCA_963832525.1 of uncultured Pseudomonadota bacterium. GTDB lineage: Bacteria > Pseudomonadota > Alphaproteobacteria > Acetobacterales > Acetobacteraceae > JAJZVS01. Next base: position 45,605 of record CAWHUC010000004.1, on the reverse strand, counting down.
CGGATCACCTCATACGGCAGGATCATCCTGCCGTCCTCGGTCCGGTCGATCACGCCGGACAGATGCAGCGCCCGCACATCGTTATACACCGCGTGAACGTCGCGGCCCACCCGGCGCGCAACCTCGCGGATCGACAGTGGCCCCTGCCCCGCCATCGCCTGCAGGATGGCCCGGCGCTTCGCCGTGAGCAGGCTCCAGGCCGCGTCGAGGCTTTCGAAATCGAGCCGCGCCGCGGCCTCCGGCACGCCCGTTTGCCAGGCGCGCGCAATCGCGGCCCGCCGCTTCGGCAAGGGTTGGTTACCGATGATGAGGGTGTCCATCAAGCCATCTCCCCGTCTCCGCATCGAAATCCTCCAGCATGGCTTCGATGGTGGTGAAGCGATACGGCGCCTCCGCCGTGCCGCGATGGAGGTGATCGCCCTTGCCCGCTTCGTTGTCGTAGCGCAGCACGCACGCCCCCAGATCGACCAGCGCCAGCCGATATTTGTACCGGTGCTCGCTGCCGGGCAGCCGGCACGGAAGCCGCCAGATGACGATCTTGGTGAACGTCCCGGGCCGCCGCCGTTCACGCCGGCGGACCAGCACCATGGCTGTCATGTTGTCACTAATAGCAACACGGGGCCGTTGTCAAGCACAGCAACACCGCAGATCACGAGGGACACCCCGCCTTGCCCGCCGCAAACGAAGCCGGCAAACACCATATCCACCCCCAACCCCAAGGCTCCCCCCGTCCGTGCCCCCACTCCAACCCATCCGCGGCACCGCCGACCTCATTGGCGAGGACTCCCGCCGCCACCGCCACGTCATCGACACCGCCCGCGCCGTCGCGGCCACCTACGGCTGCGACGAATGGTCCACCCCCATCTTCGAAGCCACCGCCGTCTTCGCCCGCACCCTCGGCGAGACCTCCGACGTCGTCACCAAGGAGATGTACAGCTTCGAAGACCGCGGCGGCGACAGCATAACCCTCCGCCCGGAAGGCACCGCCGGCGTCTGCCGCGCCCTGGTCAGCAACGGCCTCACCCAGACCCTGCCGCAGAAAATCTTCTACGCCGGCCCGATGTTCCGCTACGAGCGCCCGCAGAAAGGCCGCTACCGCCAGTTCCACCAGATCGGCCTCGAACTGATCGGCGCCGCCGAGCCGCTCGCCGACGCCGAAGCCATCGCCTGCGGGCACGCCATCCTGACCGCGCTCGGGATCGCCGCCGACACCACACTGGAACTGAACACGCTCGGCGACACGGACAGCCGCAGCGCCTACCGCGCCGCCCTGGTGGAGTATTTCACCCGCCACCGCGCCGCCCTGTCGGAAGAAAGCCTCACCCGCCTCGACCGCAACCCGATGCGCATCCTCGACAGCAAGGACCCCGCCGACCGCGCCCTGGTCGCCGACGCCCCCACCATTGCCCCCTACCTGACGGACACCGCCCGCGCATTCTACGACGGCGTGAAGCGCCACCTGGGCCGCATCGGCGTCCCCTATCGCGAGAACCCGCGCATCGTGCGGGGGCTCGACTACTACAGCCACACCGCGTTCGAATTCGTCACCGACCGGCTCGGCGCCCAGGGTACCGTGCTCGCCGGCGGGCGCTACGACGGGCTGGTGGCCGAGATGGGCGGCCCGCCCACCCCCGCCGTCGGCTGGGCCGCGGGGATCGAGCGCCTGGCCATGCTGCTCGCCGCCGCCCCGCCGGCGCCCGCACCGATCGCCGTGATCCCCATCGGCGACGCCGCCGAACCCGCCGCGCTCGACGTGCTGCAAGCGCTTCGCCAGGCCGGGCTGCGCGCCGAGATGGCCTATCGCGGCAACCTCCGCCGCCGGATGGAGCGCGCCAACAAGATCGGCGCGCGCGCCGCCGTGCTGCTGGGCGCGGACGACCTGGCCGCCGGCGTTGCGCAAGTGAAGGACCTCGCCAGCGGCGAACAGATCGCGATCCCGCTGGCGGAGTTGCCCGACCGGCTGCGATGAGCTTCGCTCTCAAGCTCGACCGCATCGCCGCGCGCACCGACGAATTGCGCGACCAGCTCGCCGCCGGCGTGGCCGGGGAGCTGTATGCCCGGGCGTCGAAGGAACTGTCCTACCTCGAACCGATCGCCGCACGCATCGCCGAGCTGCGCGCCGCCGAGCAGGCCCGCGCCGAGGCCGAAGCGCTGCTCGCCGATCCCGAGCTACGCGAACTGGCGGAAGCCGAGCTGCGCACCCTGAAGGAACGGATGCCGGCGCTGGAACGCGAGCTGCGCTTGGCGTTGCTGCCGCGCGACGAAGCCGACGAACGCAGCGCCATCCTGGAAATCCGCCCCGCCGCCGGCGGCGACGAGGCCGCGCTGTTCGCCACCGAACTGTTCGCGATGTACCAGAAATACGCCGCCCTGCGCGGCTGGCGCTTCGAGATCCTGGATTACACCGACACCGAACTCGGCGGCTTGAAGGAGGGCATCGCCGAGATCACCGGTCGCAACGTCTTCGCCCGGCTGAAATACGAATCCGGCGTCCATCGCGTCCAGCGCGTGCCGGCGACCGAAAGCCAGGGCCGCATCCACACCTCCACCGTGACGGTCGCGGTGCTGCCGGAAGCGGAGGAAGTCGATGTGCAGATCAATGAGGACGACCTGCGCATCGACGTCTATCGCGCGTCAGGCGCCGGCGGCCAGCACGTGAACAAGACCGAAAGCGCGGTGCGGATCACGCATCTTCCGACCGGCCTCGTCGGTGGCGATGCAGGAGGAAAAAAGCCAGCACAAGAACCGCGCCAAGGCGATGAAGATCCTGCGCGCCCGCCTGTACGAACAGCAGCGCGCCGCCCTGCACGCCACCCGGGCCGCCGACCGCACGCGCGCAGGTCGGCACCGGCGACCGCTCGGAACGCATCCGCACCTACAACTTTCCGCAAGGCCGCGTGTCGGACCACCGGATCAATCTGACGCTCTACAAGATCGACCGGGTGATGGCGGGCGAACTCGATGAATTCATCGATGCGCTGACCGCGGAAGACCAGGCCGCCCGGCTGGCGACCGAGGAATGACAGGGCGGGAATGGCGCGGCGCCGGGAGGCCTCCCCCTCCCCCGACCGCCTGCATCGGGTGGCCGATGCGCCGCCGCCGGATGCCCCGAAATCGGGAGTTTTCATAGCGGGGCCAAGCTCCCCGGCTCCCCGCCATTTCCCCACCGCCGCGCCGCCCTGGCCTGGGGCGCCGATCGCCTGGCCGCGGCTGGGGTGGAGCAGCCGCGGCTCGACGCCAGGCTGCTGCTCGCCGCCGCCCTCGGGGTCTCGGCGACCGCGCTGCTCGGCGACCTGGCCGCCCCGGTGCCCGCTACCTCCGCCTACGCCGCCGTGATCGCCCGCCGCGCCGCGCGCGAGCCGGTGGCGCTGATCCTGGGGCGGCGGGAGTTCTGGAGCCTCGATCTGGCGGTCTCCCCCGCCACCCTGGTGCCGCGCCCCGAGTCGGAAACCCTGATCGAGGCGGCGGAGGCCGCCTTCGCCGGGCGAGCCGCTCCTGCCCGGGTGCTCGATCTCGGCACCGGCACCGGCTGCCTGCTGCTGGCGGCGCTGACCGAGTTCCCCGCCGCGTTCGGGGTGGGCATCGACCGCGCCCCGGCCGCCGCGGCGCTGGCGCGCGAGAATGCCGCACGGCTGGGAATGGGCGGGCGCGCCGCCTTCGTCTGCGGTGACTGGGGGGCGGCGATCGCCGGCCGGTTCGACCTCGTGCTCGCCAACCCGCCCTATATCCCGAGTGCCGACATCCCCGGCCTGATGCCGGAGGTCGCATGCCACGAGCCGCGCGCCGCGCTGGACGGCGGGCCGGACGGGCTCGCGGCCTACCGCGCGATCGTGGCGGTGCTGCCGGGCCAGCTCACCCCGGACGGTGTGGCCGTGCTGGAACTCGGCCCCGATCAGACGGCGCCGGTCACCGCCCTGGCTGCGGCCACCGGGCTGGATGCCACGGTGCGCGCCGATCTGGCCGGCGCCCCGCGCGCCCTGGTGCTGCGCCCCGCTCACCCCTGACCGCGCTGGGGTGCCATGCCCCCGTCGCATCCCGCCGGCACGAAAAACCGTTTGGCAGCGGCGGTCGGGGGGACTAGGTTGATGTCCCGTGGAAGGGACCGCTGCGATGCGGCTGGTCCCGGGCATCCGAAGAGGGTCGCCCGCCGCCCGTGGTTGCGCCGACACGGCGCATGGGCGAAGGTCGGCCGGCCCAGGGGCGGTAGCCGCCCCGCACGTCGACGGTAGTGAAGTCCGGCCGGGCAGCACGCCGCGGAACGCCAACGGGTTCCCCCCCGTGCGTCCCGCCATGCTCCCCCCCGGTTGCAACAGGAAGGCGCGACGGCACCAGAATGAATATGAAACGCATGCGTGGCCGCGGGCATCGTCCCGGAGGCGGTGGTGGTGGCGGCGGTGCGCCGCGCCATCACGCCGGCGGTAGCGGCGCCCCGCTCAATCGCAACCATGTCTTCGACAGCAGCGGACCCGATCTGCGCATCCGCGGTACGGCGCAGCAGTTGTTCGAGAAATACCTGCAGCTCGGCCGCGATGCGACCTCGAGCGGCGACCGGGTGATGGCCGAGAGCTACTTCCAGCACGCGGAACATTACTTCCGCATCCTGAACGCCATGGCCCAGGCGGTGCAGCAGAACCAGCCCGGCGGCCCGCAGCAGCAGCAACCGCGCCGCTACAACGGCGAGGAGACGTCCTCCTTCGGCCAGGACGGGGCGGACGAGGGCGGGTCGAGTCCCCCGGCACCGGCGACCAGCCGGACGCGCGCGAAATCCCGATCGCCGTCGCGCCGGAGGCCTGATCCGGCGGCAACGGGGCGGGCGCGGCGCTACATCCCGAGCGCGCGGCGGTAGACGTCCAGCAGGGTTTCGATCTCTTCCACCTCCGCCGGCTCCTGCTTGCGGATGCGGATCAGTTGGCGCAGCACCTTGACGTCGAACCCGGCGGATTTCGCCTCCGAGTAGATGTCCTTGATATCGTTGCCGAGCGCCTTGCGTTCCTCTTCCAGCCGCTCGATCCGGTCCACGATGCTGCGCAGCCGGTCGGCGGCGATGCCGCCGGTTTCGGGTTTCGTCACGTCTGCCGTGGCCATCCGCATGCTCCGTTGGTTGTGCCGGGGCCGCCGGCCCATGCAAGGCGGGCGGGGATAGCGGCGAGGCGGGACGCGGTCAATGCGCGGGCGGGGCCTTCGAGAACGCGGCCTTCTGCTCGGGTGAAGCCTCCTTCTGGTAATTCGCCTGCCACTCCTTGTACGGCATGCCGTAGACGATCTCGCGCGCATCGGGGTCGGCCAGCGCGATCCCCTTGGGCCTCGGCCGCCTCGCGGTACCAGCGGCTGAGGCAGTTGCGGCAGAAGCCGGCCAGGTTCATCAGGTCGATGTTCTGCACGTCGGTCCGCTCGCGCAGATGCTCGACCAGGCGGCGGAACGCGGCGGCTTCCAGCTCGGTGCGGGTCGTGTCGTCGAGTGTGGCGGTCATGGCTTGGTCCTCCCAGGCTGAGCCCGCAACATGGCGCTGCACGGGCCGCTCCGCCATACTCCCCGCCATACTCCCCTGGGCGGCCCGGAGGCGCGATCGGCGCATCCGGCGTCCCGCCCGTTCCTCGGATCCGATCGCAAGGACCCTCCGTCGCATGGCCCCGCCCGACCTCGCCCCTCCCGCCGCACCTGCCTGGGACGACAGCGCGCGCCCGGACCGCCGCTGCGCGCCCTGTTCGACGCCGCGGTGGCGGCGGCCGACCCGCGCCGGGTGCTGGCCGCGCACCTGCCGCCAAGCCCGCGCGGGCGCTGCGTCGTGGTCGGCGGCGGCAAATCGGCCGCGGTGATGGCCGCGGCGCTGGAGGACGCCTGGCCGGACGTGCCCCTGACCGGCGCCGTCGTCACCCGCTACGGCCACGCCGTGCCGACCCGCCGCATCGAGGTGATCGAGGCCTCCCACCCGGTCCCCGACGCCAACAGCGAGGCGCGGCGCGCGCCGCCTGCTCGACCGCGTGCGCGGCCTCGGCCCGGACGACCTCGTGCTGGCGCTGATCTCGGGCGGCGGCTCGGCGCTGCTGGCGCTGCCGGCGCCCGGGCTGACGCTGGCCGACAAGCAGGCGGTCAACCGGGCGCTGCTCGCCTCCGGCGCAACGATCGCGGAGATGAACTGCGTGCGCAAGCACCTCTCGGCGATCAAGGGCGGCCGGCTGGCCGCGGCGGCGGCGCCGGCCCGGGTGGTGACGCTGGCGATCAGCGACGTGCCGGGCGACGATCCGGCGGTGATCGCCTCCGGCCCGACCGTGCCCGACCCCACGACCTTCGCCGACGCGCGCGCGATCCTGGCGCGCGCTACGGCATCACCCCGCCCGCGGCGGTCGCCGCGCATCTCGCTGCCGCGACCGACGAGACGCCCGAAGCCCGGCGCCCTGCCGCACGGCGACTTCCGCCTGATCGCCACGCCGATGATGGCGCTGCGCGCCGCGGCCGCGACCGCGCGCGGCCGCGGCGCTCGCGCCGCTGATCCTGGGCGACGCGCTGGAAGGCGAGGTCGCGCGAGATGGGCATCGTGCTCGCCGGCATCGCCCGCTCCGTCGCGCGCGCATGGCGAGCCGCTGCCCGCGCCCGCGGTGCTGCTCTCGGGCGGCGAGACCACGGTGACGATCGGCCACGGCCCGGCCGGGCGCGGCGGGCGCAACACCGAGTTCCTGCTCGGCCTCGCGCTGGCGCTCGACGGCGCACCCGGCATCTGGGCCGTGGCCGGCGATACCGACGGCATCGACGGCACGGAGGACGCCGCCGGCGCCGTTGATCGCGCCCGACACGCTGGCCCGCGCGCGGGCCGCGGGCCTCGATCCGCGCGCCGTGCTGGCCGGCCACGACAGCTACACGCTGTTCGCCGCCATCGGCGACCTGATCCGCACCGGGCCGACGCTGACCAACGTCAACGACATCCGCGCCATCCTGATTGCGCCATGCTGACCGGGCCGGGGCTGACCAGGCTGGGGCTGACCAGGCTGGGGCTGACCGGGCTGTGACCGGGGAGGCATGATGGGCGGGCCGGAGGTCGAACGGCTGATCGCGTTGCTGGCGAAACTGCCGGGGCTCGGCCCGCGCAGCGCCCGGCGTGCCGCGCTGAAGCTGCTGACCGAGCCGGAGACGCGGCTCCGCCCGCTCGCCGCGGCACTCACCGCCGCCGCCGGGGCGGTGCGGACCTGCAGTGTGTGCGGCAACCTCGACAGCCAGGACCCGTGCGCGATCTGCGCCGATCCCGACCGCGACGGCGCCGTGATCTGCGTGGTGGAGGGCGTGGGCGAACTCTGGGCGCTGGAACGTGCCGGCGTGCACCGCGGGCGTTATCACGTCCTCGGCGGCGTGCTGTCGCCGCTGGCCGGCATCGGGCCGGAGGACCTGCACCTGGCGCCCCTGCTCGCGCGGGTCGAAGCGGGCGGCGTGCGGGAAGTGATCCTGGCCCTGGGGGCAACCGTCGACGGCGCGTCCACCGCGCACTGGCTGGCCGACCGGCTCCGGCCGCTCGGGGTGAGCGTGACAAGGCTGGGGCAGGGCGTGCCGATCGGCGGCGCGCTCGATGTGCTGGACGACGGCACCCTGGCGGCGGCGCTGCGGGGGCGGCGGTCGGCGTAGGGAACGGCCAAGGGGCAACGGCCAAGGGGCTGGCCTTCGCCCCCGCGCGCCATCGACAACCCCGTGCCCCCCTTGGCACAGTCCCGGCAACGGCTCCCACTCCAGCGGCCGAGATCGGAGGAACCGCCCATGGACCAGGTGTCGGATGGCGCCGCGAACGGTATCGGCCAGCCGGTGCGACGAACCGAAGACCTGCGCCTGGTGACCGGCCGGGGTCGGTTTGCCGACGATTGGGTGCTCCCGGGCATGGCGCATGCCGTGGTGCTGCGCGCCCCGCACGCCCATGCGCGGATCGTTGCGGTGGATCGAACCGCGGCCGAAGCCATGCCGGGCGTGCGCGCGGTGCTGACCGGCGCGGACTATGCGGCCGACGGGCTCGGGCCCATTCCCCACAACGCGGCCCTGATGGGGCCGCCCGATCTCGCCGTGCGGCTGCGCGACGGCCTGCCCGTTGCGACCACGCACTGGCCGCTGCCGCCCGAGGTGGTGCGGCACGTAGGCGAGCCGGTGGCCATGGTCGTGGCCGACACCCTGGCGCAGGCGCGCGACGCCACCGAGGCGCTCGGCGTCGTCTACCACCCGCTGCCCGCCGTCACTCGCACGGCCGACGCGCTGCGTCCCGATGCGCCGCTGTTGTGGCAACAGGCATCGGGCAATCTCGCGCTCGAGGTCGAGGTCGGCGACGAGGCCGCCACCGCCGCGGCCTTCGCGCGCGCCGCGCATGTGGTGCAGCTCGAAACCTGGGCGCCGCGGGTCACCGGCGTGCCGATGGAGCCGCGCACCGCCACCGCCGAATACGACCCCGCGCGCGGCTATACCCTGCATGCCGGCAGCGGCCGCGGCCTGCCCAAGCTGCGCACCGACCTCGCGCTGGTCCTGGGCGTTCCCCCGGAGCAGGTGCGCTGCGTCTGCGGTGACATGGGCGGCAATTTCGGCACGCGGAATCTCTTCTTCCCCGAATACGCGCTGGTCGCCTGGGCGGCACGGCGGCTCGGTCGGCCGGTGCGCTGGCGCGGCGACCGCAGCGACTGTTTCCTCAGCGACTACCAGGGCCGCGACCTGGAGGTGGAGGCCGAGCTCGCGCTCGATGCGGACGGGCGGTTCCTGGCCGTGCGCGGGACGCATCGCAGCAATCTCGGCGCCTATGCCGCGGCCTTCGTGCCGTTGCAGAAAGGGATGGGCCTGCTCTCGTCCGTCTATCGCATCCCGGTGGGCTACGTGCGCGGCTGCGGCGTGCTGACCAACACGGTGCCGACTGCGCCCTATCGCAGCGCCGGCCGGCCGGAGGTGATCTTCGTGATCGAGCGGCTGATCGACCGCGCCGCCGCCCGCATGGGGATCGATCCGGTCAGCTTGCGCCGGCGCAACATGATCCCGCCCGAAGCGCAGCCCTACGCCAACCCGCTGGGCCTCACCTACGACAGCGGTTGCTACGCCGACGCGATGGAACGCGCCGTGGCGCTCGCCGACCGGGACGGATTCGCTGCCCGGCAGGCCGACGCACGCCGACGCGGACGCTGGCGCGGCCTCGGCGTCGCGAACTACGTCGAGATCACCAGCGGCACCCCGCGCGAGCGCGCCGAGATCACCGTGTTCCCGGAGGAACGGGTGGAGCTCGTGATGGGCACCATGTCCTCCGGTCAGGGCCACGAGACCAGCTTTCCCCAGTTGGTGACGACGTTCCTGGGCGTGCCGCACGCCGCCATCACCTATGTCGCGCACGACACCGCCCGGGTCGCGGCGGGCGGCGGATCACATTCCGGCCGCTCGATGAAGCTTGCCGCGACCATTGTCGGCACGGCGAGCGCGCGGATCATCGCCCGAGGCCGCGCGATCGCCGCGGTGCTGCTGGAGGCGGCGGAGGCCGACATCGCCTATGCCGACGCGCGCTACCGGGTGGTGGGCACCGATCGCTCGGTGGGGCTGTTCGCGGTGGCCGCCGCCGCGCGCGACCGGGAAGACCTGCCGGCGGCGCTGCGCGGGTCGCTCGCTGCCGTGTGCGACGAGACCCTGCCGGTGGCGAGCTTCCCCTACGGCGCGCAGGTCTGCGAGGTGGAGGTGGATCCCCAGACCGGTGCGGTGGAGATCGTTGCGTATGCCGCGGTCGACGACGTCGGCCGCGCGATCAACCCGATGATCCTGCACGGGCAGACACATGGCGGCATCGCCCAAGGCGTCGGCCAGGCGCTGCTGGAGCAGTGCATCTACGACGGCACAAGTGGGCAGGCGCTGACGGGGAGTTTCATGGACTACGCCATGCCGCGCGCGACGACGTTGCCTGCCTTGCGCACGGCGCTGAGCGAGGTGCCGACGCCGACCAACAAGCTCGGCGTGCGCTCGGGTGGGGAAGGTGGGACGACGGCGGCGCTGGCGGTGGTCGTGAACGCGATCGTCGATGCACTGGCGGAATTCGGCGTGCGGCATGTCGAGATGCCGGCAACGCCGGAGCGCGTGTGGCGCGCGATCCGGGACGCCTGCCCGCCCGGTTAAGCCCGCGCCCCGGGCGGTGGGGGCGGCACCGGCGCGGGAACGTTTGATCCAGGTCATTGGCGCGGGCAGCGCGGTGTGGAATTCCCGCCGTGGTCCTCGGGTACTCTCGGCGTGACGGCCGCTTTCCGTCTCGGCAGGGGGCGGTGTGGCCGGGTACGACAACGATCCGCCGGGGCCGCCCCGGATGGCGAAGAAGGATGATTTCGGATGCGCAGCTTGGCTCAACGCTTCGGCACCGCCGTACTGCTGGCGCCGATCGGGCTTTTCGGTTCCCTGGGTGTCTCCCTGGGCATCGCCCGCGCCGCGGATGCGGTCGCCGGGAAGCAGGTGTTCCATGCGCAATGCGCGATCTGCCATTCCGATCAGCCCGGTGTGAACAAGATCGGTCCGTCCCTGTTCGGCGTGGTCGGGCGCCATACCGGATCGGAGCCCGGCTACGACTATTCGGTCGCGAACAAGAACGTCAACATCGTCTGGACGCCGGCAGTATTGGATCGGTACATCGCGAACCCGCAGCAAGTGGTGCCCGGGACGAAGATGCCGTACAGTGGTCTGCACAATGCCGCCAAGCGCGCCAACCTGATCGCCTTCCTGGAGACGCTGAAGAAGCCGGGTGCGGTCGCGGCCGTCGGCGGAGCACAGAAATCCGTCGCCGTGACCTCCGGCCTGCCGGCGCAGGTTCGCTCCCGCGGCTGACCGCGGTGCCGGGGGTGGTGACGGGCGCATTGCCCGCCATTCCCGCCGCCGCAGGGGGCCGTCCGCGATCGCATTTGGCATGAACGCACCGGCCGTCACGCCAACGCCCCCTCTCCCGCGTGCGGGAGAGGGTCGGGGTGAGGGTGCTCGGGTCGTCGCCGACACCCTCACCCCAGTCCTCTCCCGCACGCGGGAGAGGGGGCGTTGGCGTGACGGCCGGTGCGTTCATGCCAAATGCGATCGCCCTGGGTGCCGTCCCGTGGCCGGGTGACGCCAGCCTCCCCCTCTGCCATGCTTCCGCTCCGCGCAGACGCATCGAACCGGGAGGAACCTCACTCATGAAAATCGGCTTCATCGGTGTCGGCAACATGGGCGGGCCCATGTGCCGCAACATCATCCGCAACACCAACCACGAGGTTGCGGTGTTCGACCTCAATCCCGACGCGGTTGCCGCCTGCGTAGCACTCGGCGCCTCCGCCGGCGCCTCGACCGCGGCGGTGGCCGCGGCGGCGGACGTGGTGTTCACCTCCCTGCCGATGCCGAAGCACGTGGAAGCGGTGGCGCTCGGCCCGGACGGGATCGCGGCACATGCACGGCCGGGCACGGTCTATATCGACCTTTCCACCAACTCCGCTGCCACCGCGCGCCGCGTGCACGACGGCATGGCGGCGAAGGGGATGACGATGCTGGAAGCCCCCGTCTCGGGCGGCGTGCCGCGTGCGACCGACGGCAGCATTGTCATCATGGTGGGCGGGGAAGCATCGGTGTTCGAGGCACAGTTGCCGCTGTTGAAATCCTTCAGCAAGGAAGTGATCCATGTCGGCCCGATCGGCATGGGATCGGTTGCAAAACTGTGCAACAACATGCTGGCGTTCTGCAATCTCGCCGCTGCGTCGGAGGCGCTGTTGCTGGGCGCTGCCGCCGGCATCGACGTGCACAAGCTGTACGACGTGATCTGCAACGCGTCCGGCAATTCCGATGCATTCCGCGGCCTGGGGCCGAAGGCGTTCGAACGCAACTTCAAGCCCGGTTTCGCGCTCGACCTGGCGCACAAGGACATGCGCCTGGCGCTGGAGATGGCAGACGAGTGCGGCATGCCGGGGATGATCGCGCCGCAGGTGATGACCCTGATGCGGATGGGGCGCGCGAAAGGGATGGGCGGGGACGATTCGAGCTCGCTGCTGCGCGTCTATGAGCAGGCGCTGGGGCGGGAGGTCGGATAGTGCCGGGCGTGTGTGAAGATAGGCGTGGGTGCGGCATTCCGGGCCTTCGTGCCTGGCCTGCCGGCGCTGCCGGGACACCGCCGTAGAGGTCATCACTCACCTCCCCCGACGCCTGAGGCGTTACGGACGAATTCGGCTCGGTTTGACGTGTTCCAGCGTCACAACGTCGCCTGCAGCCATCGAAACCGGCCGAGGGCGGCGTCCGGAGAGGGGAAGTGAGCAATACTCGTAAGAGAGTCCCCCTAAGGCAATCGCGCCTTGGCTCATGCCGGCATCGTCGTCTTGGGAATGCTCCGGGTGGGACAACCCGCCCGCGACAGCCGCGAATGACCGCTTCCCATCCTGCGCGGACATTCAAGCCCCCGTTCCGACAAGGGTTCTTGTCACATCGCTGACGATGTGACATCATTGGTAAAATGAGGCTGGTGTTGGACACCGATGCCCTGGTGGCCGCTATGCGTAGCCCGTCCGGCGCTTCGGCCGCGCTGATGCACGCGGCACGGCGGGGCCGCGTGCTGTTGCTGGCGACCGTCGCCCTGTGCATCGAGTACGAAACCGTCTGCCGCCGGGCCGAACACGTCCTGGCGGCAGGTCTCTCTTCTGCTGATCTCAACGTCTTCCTCGATGCCGTCATCGATCTGGCAAGGCCCGTCGATCCCTGGTTCCTCTGGCGCCCGCAACTGCGCGACCCCGGCGACGAGCTGGTGCTGGAAGCCGCCGTGAATGGCCGGGCGCAAGCGATCGTCACCTTCAACCGGCGGGATTTCCGCCCGGCGGCCGACCGGTTCGGCCTCGACATCCTGCTTCCCTCCGAAGCCCTCCGGAGCCTGACATGACCACGAAGACCGCGACCTATCCGCTGCGCCTGCCCGTCTCCATCAAGGCCGAGGCCGAGCGCCTGGCCGCCGCCGACGGCACCAGCCTCAATCAGTTCGTCGCCACGGCGGTCGCGGAAAAACTGTCCGCCCTGCGCACCGCCAGCTATTTTGCGGAACGGCGGGGCCGCGCCGACTGGGCCGCCTTCGACCGGCTGATGGCCCGCCCCGGCGGCGCACCGCCACGCCCCGGCGACGAAGCCGCCTGATCCGCTCCCCTGCGGCGGGCGAGGCGAACGCCGGCGCGGCAAGACCGGCATCGCACCGCAGCGGTTGGCGGCGAGAAACACGGAGAGGTTGCGGAAATGCCGGTCGGCGCCGAGTTCCAGGCCTTCGTGCTCGATCTGCTGGCGCCGTTGGGGCCGGGCGCGCGGCGCATGTTCGGTGGTGTCGGGATCATGCGCGACGGGCTGATGTTCACTCTGTTGTCGAACGACACGATGTATTTCCGCGTCGACGCGCGCACGCGCCCGTCGTTCCAGGACGCCGGCTGTGGTCCGTTCCGCTACAATCGCGCCGGGCGCGACGTCGCGATCGAGACCTACTACGCGGTGCCGGACGCGCTGTATGACGAGCCGGAGACGCTGCTCGCCTGGGCGCGAGAGGCGCTCGGCGCCGCGCATCGCAGCCCGCGCACCCGGCGGCGATCTGCGGCGCGGTGATTCTCCCGGCGGATGCTGTCCGCCGCGGTCTCCGGCGTGCCGCGCGCCAGGCATGCGGATGGTCGGCGGACCGACCCTATCGCCTTGATTGGCGCTCGGGCCGGCTGCGGGGGATCAAGATGACCTGCCACGTGGAGAAGGGCCAATGCCAGCGCAACCGGAATTCCAGACCAGGCAGGCCGCCGCGGCGCCGGACGCCATCGCTCCGGACGGCTCGGAGGTGCGCCTGCTCTGCGCCGGGCCGCGCGGCAGCATGGCGCTGTTCACCCTCCCGCCGGGCGCCGTCGCCCGCGCCGTCGTCCACCGCACGGTGGAGGAGCTGTGGTACGTCGTCGCCGGCGCCGGCCGGATCTGGCGGCGGCTACCGGGGCGGGAGGAAACCGCTGCCCTCCACCCCGGCATCTCGGTCAGCCTGCCGGCCGGCACCTCATTTCAGTTCCGCAGCGACGGGGCGGAGCCGCTGGTGATCGCCGGCGTCACCATGCCGCCCTGGCCCGGCGCCGAGGAAGCGGTCCCGGTCGCCGGCGTCTGGGAGCCGACCGCGTGATGATCGGTCCAGACCGGAACCGTCCGCCATCCGGCTGCCGTGCGTCGGGCCGAAGCCTCAGTGCACCGTCACCGGCACCATCTCGTGCTGGACGATGGCCGCGACCGCGGTCGCCTGGTCCGGCGCCACCGCCATCGGCGTGCCGTCGGCGGCGTGGATCGCGAAGCCCGGCGTCCCGTCGACCACCACCGGTCGCACATAGGCGATCTGCGACAGGCCGAGGCGCGCGAGCTGACCTTCGCTCAGATGCCGGATGTCGGTGGCCCCGCCGACCGGCGCGGCCTGTTCGTTTTCATATCGTTCAGTATTCATATCGATTTCTCCTGGGCAGCCCGTCGGTCGGCGCCGCCTGCATGGGATGTCTGCGCCGGTCCTTCAGTCCCGGCTGATGCTGCCGTCCACCACTTTCGCCGCCCCGTTGCCGGCGCCGTTGCCGGCCGGGCGGTTGATCGGGATGGTCTTCACCCGCGTCTCCGGCTGCGGCCGCGCGAGGTCGACGTGCAGCAGCCCGTTGTCGAGCGACGCGCCGGTCACCTCGATCCCCTCCGCGAGCACGAAGGCCCGCTGGAACTGCCTGGCGGCGATGCCGCGGTGCAGGAACACCCGGTCCGCGCTGTCGTCCGCCTGCCGGCCGCGGATCACCAGTTGGTTGTCTTCCTGGGTGATCTGCAGGTCGTTCATGGTGAACCCCGCCACCGCCAGGGTGATGCGGAGCCCGCCGGGGCCGATCTGCTCGATATTGTACGGCGGGTAGCCGTCGGACGAGTTCTTGGATGCCCGTTCCAGCATCTGTTCCAGATGGTCGAAGCCCAGGAACAACGGTGACGCGAACATTCGCGTGGTCATAGCCCCCTCCTCAGAGCGAAGCAGCCGCCCGGGACCCACGAAATGGCATCCCGGTCAGCGAGGAATTTGGCGCGCGTCCCCTGGTGTTGCAAGGGGGCGTGGGGGCGGGCCGGGCGGGTCAGCTCTCCAGTTCGCTGTCCCAGTAGAGGTAGTCGCGCCAGCTCTGGTGCAGGTAGTTGGGCGGGAAGGCGCGGCCCTGGTCCTGCAATTCCCAGGTGGTGGGCTGGCGTGGATGGGCGCGCGGGAACATGGCGCATTCGCGCGGCAGGCGGGAGCCCTTGCGCAGGTTGCACTCCCCGCAGGCGGTGACGACGTTCTGCCAGGTGGTGCGCCCGCCGCGGGAGCGCGGGATGACATGGTCGAAGGTCAGTTCCGTCGCCGCCCGCCGGCCGCCGCAGTACTGGCACTGGAACCCGTCGCGCAGGAACACGTTGAACCGGGTGAACGCCGGTCGCCGGGCCGAGGGAATGTAGTCTTTCAGCGCGATCACGCTCGGCAGCCGCATGCGCATCGAAGGCGAGCGCACCGTCGTATCGTATTCGCTGAGCACCGAGACCCGGTCGAGGAATACCGCCTTCACCGCGTCCTGCCAGGCCCACACGGACAGCGGGAAATAGGACAGAGGCCGGAAGTCGGCGTTCAGCACCAGCGCCGGGAAATGCTGTCCGCCATCAGGCAAACCGCGCCCTCCTGCCTCACGGACCCGCCGGAATGCGGCGCGCGGACAAGACGGCGGGCGGATGGGCTGCCCGTCGAATCGCTGACGCCGCCGAGGTCCCTCGGCGCGCTTATGGCAAGCCGGTGGCGGCGGCGCAAGCCAGGGCCGGCAGTGTCACCCGAAGGTCATCCCGGGGCCGGCGCGGCAAAGACGCGCTGGAGGAACAGGGCGCCCATCGAAAGCCCCGTGGGATCGATGCCGTGGCCGAGGCGGGGCACGAACGTCGCCTCCACCGGAACCCCGGCCTGGCGCAGCGCTGCCTCGGCGTCGCGGGAGCGGGCGACCGGCACCACCTCGTCTGCCTCGCCGTGCACCAGCAGGACGGGTGGGCGATGGGTGAGCTCGGCGGCCAGATGGTCGGGGGCGATCAAGGCGCCGGAGAAGGCCAGGATCCCGCGCGGCGCGACGGGCCGGCGCAGCCCGGTGAACAGCACCATCATCGCGCCCTGGCTGAACCCCATCATCGCGCACGCGTCGGGGGGGAGGCCAAGGCGGCCCAGTTCGGCGTCGATGAAGCGGTCCAGATAGGGGGCAGCGCGGCGCACCCCGGCCTCGGTCACCAAAGGCGTACGGTCGGCCACGCTCCACCACTGCCGGCCGAAGCCGGAATCGTGGGGGAAGGGCGCATCGGGGGCGGCGAAGGCGGCATGCGGTACCGCCGGGCCCCAGGCCATGGCGAGGTCGATCAGGTCGCCGCCGTCGGCGCCCAGGCCATGGCAAAGTACCACCAACTGCCGCGCCGCCCCGCCCGCCGCCGGGGCCTTTCGCGGCCCGTCGATCCCGTCTGCCATCGCGCGCTCCTTCGCCTCTTGTGCGGGAGCCCGGGTAGCCACATCCCTGGGGCGATGTCCATCGTCACCCGCTTCGCGCCCAGCCCCACCGGATATCTGCATCTCGGCCACGCCTTCGCGGCGCTGACCGCCTGGGGCCAGGCGCGGGCGGCGGGCGGGCGGTTCCTGCTGCGGATCGAGGATATCGACCCCACCCGCTGCCGCCCGGAATTCGCCGCGGCGCTGCTGGAGGACCTCGCCTGGCTCGGCTTGGACTGGGATGGGCCGGTGTGGGTGCAATCGGCGCATCTGCCGGAGTATCGCGCCGCGCTGGATGCTCTGGCCGCCCGCGGGCTGCTCTATCCCTGCTTCTGTACCCGCGCGACCATCGCCGGCGAGGTGGCCGGCGCGGCGGCGGCCCCGCAGGGACCGGACGGCGCGCCCCTCTATCCCGGCACCTGCCGCGCCCTCTCGCCGGCCGATCGAGCGGAGCGGATCGCGGCCGGCGCGCCCTATGCCCTGCGCCTCGACATGACCCGCGCGGTCATCGAGGCCGGCGGGCCCCTGCAGTTCCACGAGAGCGGCGAAGGGCTGGTGGCCTGCCGCCCGGAACGGTTCGGCGACGTCGTGCTGGGCCGCAAGGATGCCCCCGCCAGCTACCACCTGTGCGTGACCCACGACGACACGGCGCAGGGGGTCACCCTGGTGACGCGGGGGGAGGATTTGCGTCCGGCCACCGACCTGCACCGGCTGCTGCAGGCGCTGCTCGGCTGGCCGGCGCCGGCCTATGCCCACCACCGGCTGGTGACGGATGCGGCCGGGCGGCGGCTCGCCAAGCGCGACGGGGCTGCGAGCCTCCGGGCGCTCCGGGCGGCGGGCGCCACTCCGGCGCAGGCCCGTGCACGCGCCGGCTGGGTCGGACCCGAGCGCTTCACGTGAAGAATTGTTCGATATCGGAACTAATAGTGACGTTTTTTAACCTTTGCGGGCGGCGATATCGGCCGCCGCCCAGTCCGCCACCCGGACCGCATTGTCGCGCCAGGTGAAGCGGCGGGCGAGCAGGTCGGCGCGCGCCGCCTGCCCGAGCCGCCGGCGCAGGCCGGCATCCGTCGCCAGGGTGGCGACCGCTTGCCACATCGCCCCCGGCGCCTCGGGATCGAACAGCAGCGCCGTTTCCCCATGCACCAGGACCTCGCGGATGTTCGGCTGGTCGGGCGCCACGATCGCGAGGCCGGCGGCCATGTATTCGAAAATCTTCAGCGGCGAGGCGTAGGACACGACGCTGGGTTGCAAGGCGATGTCGAACCCGGCGAGCAGGCCGGGCACGTCCTGCCGCGCCGCAAGGCCGGTGAAGCGGACCCGGTCGGCGATGCCGAGCGTCTGCGCCAGGCGTTCGAGCTCCGGCCGCGCCGGGCCTTCCCCCACCACCACGAAGCGGAGCGCGCCGCCGGCGAGGTCTTCGGCCATCGCGCGGAGCACGGAATCGAGTCCGTGCCAGGCGCGGACGAAGCCGATGAAGCCGAGGACGGCGCCCGCGGACGCCTGTACGGCTTCGGGGCGGGGGCGGAATTCGTCCGGGTCGGTGCCGTTCTGCACGACCTCGATCCGGTCCGCGGGGGCGCCCTGCGCGGCGATCAGGTCACGTAACGGACCGGTGACGCAATAGATGCGATCGGCGCGGCGCCAGACGAAGCGTTCCAGCATCCGGGCGATCCGTTCCAGGTGCAGCAGGCCAGTGCGGCGGCGCTCGTCGGCGAGCGGGGAGTTGACCTCCACCTGGATCGGCAGGCCGCGGCGGCGGGCGAGCAGTGTGCCGGCGACGAAGAACAGGTTGTAGCGCTCGTAGATGATGTCCGGGCGGAAGGCGGCGGCGGCGCGGCGGAGGCGCAGATAGGCCGGGAGGTTGTAGGCAAGCTCGGCCAGTTCGCCGAGGCTTTTGGGGAGCAGGCGGCGGGCGTGCGCGGCGAGCCGGTTCTCGCCCCCGAAGGCGGCCTGGTCGTACATGCCGGGGCCGACGACGTGCACCTGATGCCCCAGCGCGCGCAGGGCGGCGACGAGGGCTTCGATGTGGACGCTCTGGCCGTCGCGGGACTGGACGCGGTGGCTGTAGAGGATGCGCATGGGGCGGGCCTGGGGGGTGGACGCGGCGAGGGCCGACGCGGGGGGCGGGATGACGCGGCCGATCCCGCCGGCGCGGGCGTTGGGTGCCATGCGGGGGGTGGTCTCCGTGCGGGGGGGGCGGTGGGCGGCAGTATCATCGGGCAGGCGGGCAGGGCGGGCAACCGGGGGCGACGGCGCGGGCCGCTTGTGACGGCGCGGCGTCGAGGACGATCTTCATGAGCCAAATGGGAACCCGCCGGTTCGGCTCTTGTAGGGAGGGGCGGGCTGAGTGTGCGGCTACGGACAGAAGAAGCCCGCCCCTCCCTACAAGAGCCGGTTGGCCGTGGCTTCCCTACCGATTTCCCCGTGGTAGGCTGTGCCGACGGCGCGGTGCAGCATATCGACTGCCGTGGCTTCCCTACCGATTTCCCCGTGGTAGGCTCTAGCAGGACTTTGGTCGCCGATCCGCCGTGCCGTGGCTTCCCTACCGATTTCCCCGTGGTAGGCTGTCCAAACCGGCGCGGCCGGCGCGAGCGCGGCCGTGGCTTCCCTACCGATTTCCCCGTGGTAGGCTACGACCCGCGCGAACCAGTTGCCCACAAGCGCCGTGGCTTCCCTACCGATTTCCCCGTGGTAGGCTGCAGCAATTGGCTTGCCAATCGCATGATCGGCCGTGGCTTCCCTACCGATTTCCCCGTGGTAGGCTCACGGCATCGATGAATCTGTCAGGGTGAATGCCGTGGCTTCCCTACCGATTTCCCCGTGGTAGGCTATAGATCGCAGACAATCGCAGCGCGAGGTTGCCGTGGCTTCCCTACCGATTTCCCCGTGGTAGGCTGCATAGATCGGAGTCATCTTGGCCTCGTAGGCCGTGGCTTCCCTACCGATTTCCCCGTGGTAGGCTGGGACTTGACCAGTTGTGACATGGCTCTTGGCGCCGTGGCTTCCCTACCGATTTCCCCGTGGTAGGCTGCCTTCGCTCCAAGCCTTTGGTCTCGCTGTGATTTTCCGCCTCTTGCCGGGCGAAAAATCACAGCAGTACCATCTGCCGGGCGCCGACCGACTCGGTTTTCGTCGCCTGCCCCAGCAGCAGCCGCATTCGTGCGTACTGCCGGTCGGTGACCTGCAACGCCCGAACGCTGCCCTTGCCCGGCAGGTTCCGGGTCACCCGCGCGACATGCTTTAACGCCCCGTCCTCCCCGCGGCAGACCCGCGCATAGACTGAAAACTGCAACATCATATACCCGTCGTCCTTGAGGAAGTTGCGGAATCGCGTGGCCGCCCGCCGCTCCGGCTTCGTGCCCACCGGCAGATCGAAGAAGACGAACAGCCACACGAAACGGACCTCCTCCGACCGCATCCCGGCACGCTATTCCAGTAACGGCAGGCGGAGCAGGGCGGGCGACGCCGCTTCCAGCGCGCGTACCAGGCTTTCCGCCGTCTGCTCGCTCGCGGTCAGCAACGTCACCGTTTCCCGGCCGAAGCGCGCTTCCCGCGTCAACAGGGATGCCAGAGTCCGCCGATCCGCAACCGTCGGGGTACCGTCCGCCAGTCGGCCCTGCTGCGACATTTCCCAGACCACGGCATCGACAAAGGGGCGGAACGGTTCGACCAGATCGTCCGCCAGGTTGAAGGCGTTGCTGATGCTCGCATGGTGCAATCCCAGCGCCGGCAGCAGCCCGAACGCCACCGCGGCACGCGCGACTGCCGAGCGGACGATCGCATACCCGTAGTTCAGCAGCATGTTGCGGCGATCGGCGTCGTTTTCCCGCACGAAGACCGGGAACAGGCAGCCCCAATAGTGGCGGGCCGCGCGAGCCTCCACGTTGTCCGGGTCACCCGAGCCGACATTGCGGGCCATCGCCCGCAACGCCTGCGCGTCCTGGCCGCAGCGCGCGAGCGCCGCCGCCTGATTGCCGATCTTGGCTTGCACGATGACCTGCCAGAGCCGCTTCTTCAGTGGCGCCGAGGCGCCGACTTGCAACGCTGCCACCTCCGCCTGCCGGTGGTGGCGGTGGAACGGCAGCAGCAGGCCGCTCGGCGTGTGACGCACATCGGTGGTGATCAGCGCCACGCCGGCTTCCATGCAGACGGCGATCAACGCCGTGGTGAGGGTCGCTTGCGCCGTGTCGAACACCACCCAGGCGAGATCCTCGATCGCCAGCCGCACGTCGCCATCTGCTTGGCTTACGACCATTTGGCCGTCAGCCAGAGTGAGGCGCGCCGGTTGCGTCAGGTGCAAGCCGCGCCATGCCATGTCCGGACCTCACCCACCACGGGATGAACGCGCCCAAGCCGATCTACGGACAGCTTGATGAACGCCAACAAAGTTTTGCTGCCAATCCCCCGGGTGAGCCGTTGGGCACTTTCCGGTGCGGCGACGGTTACCTGCGCACCTTGTCGGTCCATTCCCTTGAAGTATCCCTCGATAATCTCACCATCCGGTTTCGTCACCGACAACAGGCTGTTCGGGTGGACGCTGAACAGGAACTCAAATCCTGTTCTGACTGACGTCCATTCGTTCTCCGGCTTAAACGCGACTACTGCCCGATCAGGTGGCTTCGGCCACGCGTTACGATCCGCCACCTGATGCGGATAGACCGGTACCAAATGGAACCTGTCCCGCCGCGTACCGCCCGGTTCGCGGAACACGTCCACCCGCACCATCTCCCCCCGATCCGCCGTCCCCCCGCGTAGTTCCACCGCGACCTTCCCGTCCGTCGCCAGCCGCACCTTGCGCATTACGTCCCCCTTGGGGGACCGGGGCAATCCGTCCTTCGGTTTGCCCGCTTCGATCCATGCCCGTAGCGCCGCCACGACTGCCGCGTTGCGATCCGCGTCCTTCATCCGGTCAAGGTCCGCCAGTTTCAGGTCCGTCACCCGCTTCCGCTCATAGACCACCGTCTTGCCATCGCGTTCCCGCACCTGGCGGATCGTTGCTGCGTGCGCTTCTCCCCGCGCCCGGTGCCGCTCCGCGCGCGAGACGAACACGCGCTCCGTCGCCGCCCGTGCCGCGTCGCGGAATCCGATCCAAGGTTCGTCCACCACGCCGAAATCAAACCCGCGCGGTGCGCCCGACCGCTCCGCCGCCTGTGCCGCTCGGGTCAATTTCTGCAACGTTGCCTCACCCGTCGCCGCGATCACGATCGCGTCCAGCGCGTGGTGCCGGTCGTCGGCGCGCCGCTTGCCGGCCTCATCCTTCTTGAGGTCCTCCAGCCCCCAGGCGCGGCGCAGCTTCGCCGTCAGCGCCCCCGGCCGCGCCAGGACGTGGCGTTGACCGTCCGCCGGATACAGCCGCGCCAGCAGACCCAACAGCACCCGCGTCGCATAGCGCGTGTCCCCGAGGTTGCGCGCCTTGAACCCTTCCTCCACCTCGGCCGCGTTGCGCCGCAGGTAGAAGCCGCGCTTCTTCCGCCCGCGCATTCCCTTGCAGCCATCAACGCGCGCGGCAAATGCCTCCCACTCCGCTTGCGTTCGGTCCTGCTCGAACCATTCGAACGGCGTGCGGCCCTTCTTCTCCTGGTTGGCGCGCGCCGTGCACAGCGTCTTGTTCGCAAACGAATCGTCGCCGAACCGGCTCCACGGCAGGATGTGATCCACCTGCACCGAATTGTCGGCGGCCAGCAGCGCGGTCGGCGGAATGGCTTCGTCGGAATAGAGGCAGCGGCCGTTCTGCTCCTTCCATAATTCGTAGCGCAGCAACTCCGCTTCGTCCGGGTCGCGTTCCAGGCACTCGCGGAATTCTGCCCGCCGCCTGTCCTTCTCCTTGTTGCGGTCCTCGATGCCGTGGGTGATCTTATCGCGCTCCTCGGCGCTTTTCCCCACATCGCGCGCCAGCTCGACATGGATGAAGTCCGGCAGGCCGTATTCCCGCACAACGGCGCGGACCTGTTTCAGCATTTCTCCCAGCGCCTTGCGCGCCACCGGGTTGCGGATATCGTCCAGCGTCACGACCGCCCGCGCCGCGTGGTCGTAGCCAACCTCCGCGCAGGCTTCGGAATAGACCATCCCGCGCGCCAGACCCGGCAGCAGCGCCCGCGCTGCCTTGGCCGAGATATGGCCGACGCCGGTGAAGGCGGCGAATTTCCCCGCCGCCACGCCTCCCATTAGCGCCTCGGTCAGCAGCGGTTCCAGCCCGATTTCGTCGAGTCCTTTCCGGATCGAGGCCGGATCGTCACGGAACGTCAGCACTTCGGCAATCCGGTCGAGCTTTGCCGGTGCCCCGAGCAGCGCGCGCCATCCCGCCTCGCCGAGCACGTCGCGCAGGGAAGCGGTGCCCTCCGCGGCGTTGCCGGACCGTGCCACCACGTCGCGGCCCTCGTCCTCCACCGCCACGCCGTCGAACCTTGTGTGCGGATCAAGATCGAGCACCCGCCGCAGGGACTTGAGGCTGATCTTCTTCTGGCTGCCGAAATTCCGCGCCACCACCGTCACCTGCTCCGGGGTCAACCGCTGCTCCTGACCGCCTGAAACCAGCTTCAACGTGTTCAGCCGCGACAGCAGCCGGAACATCTCGAACGCGTAGCCACGCCGCGCGGTGCGCATCTCCGCCGGCTCGAACGGGCAACGCTGCACCATGTGCTCGCTGTCTTGCAACGGGCGTTGGGAGAAGGCGAGATCGGCAAACGCCGCCTCCAGTGCTTCGCCGGCAGCCGGATTGCCCAGCCGGCGCTGTTCGACGAACAGCTTCCGGGCTTCCGCCTCCAGGTCGCGGCGCAGGACCGAGCGGGTGAAATCCCCGTCCCGATTGTGCTTGCGCTCCGCGAAGGCCGGGTCGGCCGTGAACATCTCTCCCACGGTGCGCCAGCCGGACAGCCGCGTTTCGGTCGCGGCGATGGCTTTCAGCATTTTCGAGGTGTCGCTCGGCGCGTTGGCGCCGCGATCGCGTTTGGAATTGGAGCGAAACCCACGATGCCGGGCGATGTGGCCGAGCGCCACGGCGAACTCAACCGGGGCCAGCAGCCGGTCCAGCCCCGCCACGCGCAGCGCCCACGGATCGAGTCCGGGCTGTTTCAGCGCATCCCGCCCGGTTTCGGCCAGCAACCCGCGCTCGGCAAAAAGCTGCCGCAGCGCCGTCATCCGCTGGCGCCGCCGCCGGATCACCCGCCGCTGGCCGCGGTGCAGCCGCCGCAGCGCGTTGGTTGGCGTGCGTTCCTTGTCGGTCTCCGGTGCGTCGAACATGCGCGTTCCGGCACCAAGGATCGCCCCGCCGTCCGCCCCCGTTTCGATCACTGCCCAGCCGATCGACGCGATCCCGCCGTCCAGCCCCAGAATGCGCACCATTCGTTCCTCCTACCGGGTCTTGACACCATCGCATCATTGCGCCGACAGTGCGCGCGGGGAAATCGGTTGGGAAGCCACGGCAAGGTGGTTTTCATAACCACTTGAAGGATGCCCGAAAGGGCCTCGACCCCCGGCCTCGCAAGAGGCCGGGGGGATTCCTGTCGCCGTGAGCCCCGGATTGAACGCGATGAAGGCCCGCACCGGCACCGACCGCTGCCATGGCTTGCATCTGGCGCGTTTCACCACTAATCTGACCAAACTGGTCAGTTAGAAAGACGGCGGCCATACACGCCCGCACCCCACGCCGCGCCCCCCCCAGCCCGCCGCCGGCCTCCCCGCCTGGAAGCTGGAAGACGCCAAGGCCCATTTCAGCGAGCTGGTCCGCCGTGCGCGCGAGCGCGGACCCCAGCGCGTCACCCTGCGCGGCCAGGACGCCGTGGTGGTGGTCTCGGCGGCCGACTACGCGCGCCTCGCCCCCGCGGCCAGCACCCCCACCCTGGCCGCGCTGTTCGCCGAAGGCCCCTTCACCCGCCTCGACCGGTTCGAAGACAGCCTGGCCCGCGCGCCCGCGCGCTTCCGCGCCCCGCCCGATTTCGAAGCCTGAGCACCCGCGTGCCGCGCGGCTGGTTGCTCGATGCCAACGTCATCTCCGAACTGCGTAAAGGCACGCGCTGCCACCAAGCGGTGCGGGCGTGGGCGGACACGGTGCCGCCCGCCGCCTGCTTCCTCAGCCGGATCACCCTGGCCGAGCTTCGCTCCCGCATCGCGCTGGTCGCCGGCCCCGGATTCCGGGCAGAGCTGGAGGCCTGGCTGCGCGACGGGGTGCGGCCCTGGTTCGGGGAGCGGGTCCTGGACGTGGACGAAGCGGTCCTGCTGGCCTGGCGGCGGCTGGCCTGGGCGGGCCAGAAGGCGAATGATGCCTACGGCCAACCCGATGCGCTGATCGCCGCGACCGCTCTGGTGCACGACCTCAGCGTCGTCACCCGCAATGTTGCCGACTTCGCGCGCGCCGGCGTTCCGCTTCTCGATCCCTGGGGTGTGGCCGGGTAGCCGCAAGCCGCGGCCGGCGGACCGAATCCACCCGTTCCGCATCGCGCGCCGTGGCTCCTGTCCGGACGACCAGGGGCAGACCGCCGGCGCACGCCGGGCAACCGCTGTCCATCCCCAAGCCGAGAGGCTTGCGCACCGGCACCGTTCCGCCGTGAATACCGGATCGGCCGCGACACGTCGCGCCTGCCTGCCCCGCCGCCATCCCGACCGGACGCCCCATGCCGACCGACCCAGCCGCGCTGCCCCGGCGCCACCTGCTCATCGCCGGCACCGGCCGCACCGGCACCAGCTTCCTGGTGCGCTACCTCACCCATCTCGGCCTCGAAACCCATCTGTCGCACACGCCGGTGCCGGAATGGGACCATCCGGCGAATGCCGGGCTCGAGGATCTGCCGCTCCCCGGCGCACCGGACACGCTTCCCTACGTCGCCAAATCCCCCTGGCTCTACGAGCATATCGACGCGCTGCTGCGCGACAACGCGTTCGGTATCGACGCCGTCATCATCCCGCTGCGCGACCTGGCGGAGGCGGCGGTCAGCCGCATCGCCCTCGAACGCCGCGCGATGCATGCCGCGATGCTCTGGATGGCCGATCTCGATCAGCCGTGGGAGAGCTGGGGGCAGACGCCGGGCGGCGTGATCTATTCGCTCAACCCGATCGATCAGGGCCGGCTGCTGGCCGTGGCGTTCCATCGCCTGGTGCAGCGGCTGGTGCGAGCGGACATCCCGGTGGTGTTCCTCGATTTCCCTCGCCTGGCCCAGGACGCCGCCTACCTGTTCGCCCGCCTGCGCTCCTTCCTGCCGCAGGATGCCACCGAGGCCGCGGCCGGCGCGGTGCATGCGACCCTGGCCGAGGCCGGCAAGATTTCGCGTCGGCGCCGAGCTCCAGGCCGCAGCGCCGTCCCCGCGCGCGGGGGCGGAAACGCCCGTGGCCTATCCCGATTCCCGCGGCCTCGACCGCATCGCGCTGGCGCGGGAACTGCAATTGCTCCGCCCGGTCCTGGCCGAGGTGGAAACCGCCCGCCAGCGCGCCGTCGCCGAAGCGGAGGTGCTGCGGGCCGAGGTCGCCCGCCTGCGCGACGCGGCCGCCAGCCTGCAAGCCGACCGCGATCGCCTGGCGGCCGAGGCCGCAGCGCCGCATGCGGAGACAGCCACGGTGGAGGCCGCGGCCCCGGCAGACCTGCCCGCGGCCGCGACGGCCAACGGCACCCAGCCGCCTCCGGCTAGGCGGTGGCGGGCGTTCGCCGAGCGGCTGCGGGCGCCGCGGTAGGGTCGCGCCTCGCCGGCCGCTACAGGCCCAGCCGGTCGAGCCGGATTATGCCCACCGCCGCGCCCGCCGGCAGCGCCGGGGCGTGCGGCGCCCGCAGCACCAGCCCGTCGGCATGCGCGAGCCGCCGCAGCATCGCCGAATCCTGCACCGGGAACGGTGTCGCGACCAGCCGTCCCGCCGCGTCCTCGGCCAGGGTCGCGCGCAGATGGTCCGCGCGCCCGTCGTTCTCCGCCACCGGCGTGCCCAGTACCGCCGGGGTCACCGGCGGGGCCGCGGCCGGCAGGCCGGACAGACGTGCCAGCGCCGGCAGGAGGAACAGCACCGCGCAGACGAGCGCGGAGACCGGGTTGCCCGGCAGCCCGAGCATCGGCACGCCGGACCCGGCGGCGCCCAGCCAACCGAACACCAGCGGCTTGCCTGGTCGCATCGCGATGCGCCAGAAATCCACGCTCAGCCCGCGGGCGCTCAGCGCCGAGATCACCAGGTCGTGGTCCCCCACGCTGGCCCCGCCGATGGTCACCAACAGGTCCACGCCGGCCACCGCATCCGCCACCGCCCCGATCGCCGCCGGATCGTCGGCGGCCACCGGCAGCACGATCGGCGCCCCGCCCGACGCACGGATCAGCGCGGCCAGGGCGTGGGAGTTGGAGGACACAATCCCCCCTGCCGGAATCGGCTCCCCCGGCAACGCGATCTCGTCCCCCGTCGCCAGCACCGCGACGCGCGGGCGGCGATGCGCCACCAGCCACGGGTGGTTGGCTGCCGCCGCGAGGCCGATATCGCGCGCGCCCAACCGCCGCCCGGCCGGCACCACGATATCGCCGGCGGCAAAATCCTGCCCGGCGCGGCGGATATGGCGCCCGGCGCGCACCGTCTCGTTCACCCGCACCAGCTCGCCCTCGCGCGTGGCGTCCTCCTGCAGCAGGATCGCATCGCGCTCCGGCGGGAACCACGCTGCCGGTGAACAGGCGCACGGCCTCGCCCGGCCCGAGCGATGCCCACGAACGGATGGCCCGGCCGGGGCGGCGCCGATCACGTCCAGGCTCGCGCCTTCCACCCCGTCCGCGGCGCGCAGCGCGTAGCCGTCCATCGCCGAGACATCCGCCGGCGGCTGGGTCAGCCGCGCCGCACCGGGGCGGCGGTCGACGCGGCCCCAGGCCTCGGCGAGGGCAACCATTTCCGCCGGCGTCGGCCGCAGGTCGGCCAGGATGCGGGCGCGGGCCTCCTCGACGCTGATCATCGGTTCGTGTCCTAGTCCTGCCGGAACGTGCCGGACTTGCCGCCCTCCTTGGCGGTCACGCGCATCCCCTCGATCCGCATGCCGCGGTCGACCGCTTTGCACATGTCGTAGACGGTCAGCGCGGCGACCGAGGCGGCGGTGAGCGCCTCCATCTCCACCCCGGTCCGCCCGGTGGTGCGCACCGTCGCCGCGATCTCCACCGCCTTGGCCGGCGGGATCCGGCGGTCAGCTCCAGCGCCCACCGCGTCGATCGGCAGCGGGTGGCAGAGCGGGATCAGCTCGGCGGTGCGCTTGGCGGCCATGATGCCGGCGAGCCGGGCAACGCCGAGCACGTCGCCCTTCTCCGCGGTGCCGGCCGGCGATCAGCGCCAGCGTCTCGGCCTGCATCACCACGCGCGCCCGGGCGGTGGCGCTGCGGGTCGGTCTCCGGCTTGGCGGAGACATCGACCATCGCCGCCTGGCCGGCGGCGTCGAAATGGGTGAGCGTGCCGGTCATGGTGTGGCCGCCTGGATGGAGGCATCCGCGGCAGGCGCCGCGGACGCTCCCGGCGGCGGGTCGGCGAGCAGCGTGGTACCGCCGCGGTCACGTCCGGCTGGCGCATCAGGCTTTCGCCGACCAGAAAGCAGCAGCGCCCCGACGGCGGCCAGCCGGTGCAGGTCCGCGGGGCCGGCGGATGCCGCTTTCGGCGACCAGGAACCGGTCGGGCGGCACGAGCGGCGCCAGTTCCTCGGTGGTGGCGAGGTCGATCTGCAACGTCTTGAGGTTGCGGTTGTTGATGCCGATCAGTTGCGTCTGCAAGCCCGAGCGCGCGATCCAGTTCGCGCCGGTTGTGCACCTCGGCCAGCACGTCCATGTCGAGTTCGCGCGCCACCTGCTTCCAGCGTCGCGGGCCTCGGCGTCGGTCAGCGCGGCGAGGATCAGCAGGATGCAGTCGGCGCCCATGGCGCGGCTTTCGTAGACCTGCCAGGGGTCGAGGATGAAGTCCTTGCGCAGCACCGGCAGGGGCAGGCGGCGCGGGCGGCGATGAGGTGCGGCGTTGCTGCCCTGGAAGAAGCGGCGCGTCGGTCAGCACCGACAGGCAGGTGGCGCCGCCCGCCGCATAGGCGCGGCGAGTGTCGCCGGATCGAAATCGGCGCGGATCAGCCCGCCGGACGGCGAGGCCTTCTTGATTTCGGCGATCAACGCATAGCGACCGGCGCCGGTCGCATGCTTGATCGCGCGGCCAAAGCCGCGCGGCTTGTCTCCCTGGGCGGCGATGCCCTGGCGCAGGGTTTCCACGCTGGCGGCCGCTTTGCGCGCCGCCACCTCGGCGCGGGTTCTGGTGCAGATGCGCGCGAGCACGTCTTCGCCGTTGACCATCGGGCCGGTGATCGCGGGCTGCGTCGCGGTGGTGTCTTCGGCCATCGGCAATCCTTTATTTGCGTCGGCGCGAGGTCGCGACGCCCGCTCCGATCAGGCTAGCCGACCGGGTCGGGTGTCGTCGTGGTTTCGCGCCGCAGCCGTTCCAAGGCCCCGAGTGCCGCCCCGGAGTCAACCGCGGCGGCGGCAGCGGCCACGCCGGCGCGCAGCCGGTCGGTGCGTCCGGCCACGATGAGCGCGGCGGCGGCGTTGAGCAGCACGGTGTCCCGGTAGGCGCCGGGGGCGCCCTCCAGCAGGGCCCGCAGCGCGGCGGCGTTCTCCGCTGCCTCACCGCCGCAGATGGCATCGGCCGGGGCGGGACTCAAGCCGGCGTCGGCGGCGGTCAGCCGGAACTCCCGCAGGGTACCCGCTCGCCAGCGCAACCACATGGTTCTCTCCGGCCAGGGTCAGCTCGTCGAGCCCGTCGCCGTGCACGATCCAGGCGGTCTCGGTCCCGAGCCGGGCCAGGGTTTCGGCCATCGGGCGCGCCCAGTCGGGGGCGAATACGCCGGTAAGCTGGCGCCGCACGCCGGCCGGATTCGCCATCGGTCCGAGCAGGTTGAAGATCGTGCGCGTGCCAAGCTCCACCCGCGGGCCGGCGGCGTGGCGCATCGAGGGATGGTGGCGCGGCGCGAACAGGAAGGCACAGCCGACGGTGCGCAGGATGTCGGCCAGGCGGTCCAGCGGCACGTCGACGTTGATCCCGAGCGCGGCCAGCACGTCCGCCCCGCCGGTGCGCGAGGAGAGCGCCCGGTTGCCGTGCTTGGCGACCGGCACGCCGCAGCCGGCGACGACGAAGGTGACGGCGGTGGAGACATTCAACGTGCCGGCATTGTCGCCGCCGGTGCCGCAGACGTCGATGGCGTTGGGCGGCGCGGCGATCCCGGTCATGCGCGCGCGCATCGCGCGCAACCGCGCCGGTGAGTTCGGCCACCGTCTCCCCGCGTACCCGCATGGCCATGAGCAGGCCGCCGATCTGCGCGGGCGTGGCCTCGCCGGCCATGATGGTGTCGAACGCGGCCTCGGCCTCGGCCTCCGACAGGGTGGCGCCGGTGGCGAGTCGGGCGAGGATGGGCTTGAGGCTGCTCGACACGCCGGACGGTGCGGTCAGGCCGCGCAGGCGGGGGCATTGCCGCCGCGGGCGAGGCGCAGGAAATTCGCCAGGATCGCGTGGCCCGCTTCGCTCGCGATGCTTTCGGGGTGGAACTGCACGCCGAAGATCGGCAGGGCGCGGTGGCGCATCGCCATGATGATCCCGTCTTCGGTCCAGGCTGTGGGCACCAGCACGTCGGGCAGGCTGGCGCGATCGACGATCAGACTGTGGTAGCGGGTGGCGGTAAACGGGTTCGGCACGCCCTCCAGGATATCGCTGCCGTCGTGATGGATGCAGCTTGTCTTGCCGTGCATCGGCACCGGCGCGCGCACCACCCGGCCGCCGAAGGCCTGGCCGATCGCCTGGTGGCCGAGGCAGACGCCGAGGATCGGGATGCGGCCGGCGGCAGCGGCGATGAGGTCGAGGCAGATGCCGGCCTCGTTCGGCGTGCAGGGGCCGGGCGAGAGCACGATCGCCTCCGGCGCGGTCGCGAGCGCCTGGTCCACGGTCAGCGCGTCGTTGCGGCGCACGTCGCAGCGTGCGCCGACGTCGCCCAGGAAATGGACGAGGTTGAAGGTGAAGCTGTCGTAGTTGTCGATGAGCAGGATCATGGCGCGCGTATCCTGCGGCGCGGCGCCGGCGGTGGCAATCCCCCAGGGGGGCGGGCGGGCCAGAGCTCCGCGCGCGGCTAGGGCGGGGGTGATGCGGCCTTTCTCAGACGACGGTGGGCGACTCCCCTGCCGGGGCGGTGGTAAGGTCGCGCAGCAACGGCATCGCTTCGGCGGCGAACCATTCTATCTGCCGGTCGCGCTCCCCGGAGGGGCCGAGCAAATCGAGCACCACATGGCGCACGCCGGCAGCGTGGAAGGCACGAATCCGCTCGGCCAGCAGCGTGGGCGGCCCAAGCGCGCAATAACGCTGCGCGGCGCGACGGAAATCCATGGCGTAGCGCACCGACAGCGTCTCGGTCGCGGCGTCCAGTGCCTCTTCGTAGGTCTTGTCGAGCCGGGCGAACAGCAGGTGGCCGGTGCCGAACCGGGCCGGCGGCCGATCGCCCCAGGCCGCGGCAATGGTGGCGAGGGCGGCGCGATACATCTCGGGCGTGACGACATAGGACAGGTAGCCGTCGCCGAGCCGGGCGGTGCGACGCAGCGCCGCCGCCGACCGGCCGCCGAACCAGATGGGCGGACCGCCGGGCTGGCGCGGCGGCGGAGCCATCGGCACGTCGGTGAACGGGCCGTAGAAGCGGCCGGTATGGCTGACCGCCGCGCCGGTCCAGAGCTTGCGCAGCACGTCCACGCCCTCGGTCAGCCGGGCGCCGCGTTCGGCGCGCGGCACGCCGCAGGCTTCGTATTCCTTCGGGAACTCCCCGCCCACGCCGACGCCGAAGATCAGCCGACCCTCCGTCAGGTGGTCAAGGCTCGCCACCTGCTTGGCCACTGGCACCGGATGGCGCAGCGGCAGCAGATAGACCCCAGTGCCGAGGGTCAACCGCCGGCTTGCCACCGCGCATTGCGCCAGTTGCAGCAGCGGATCGAGGATCGCCACCGGGAACGAGATGTGATCGCCTACCCACAGCGAGTTGTAGCCGCAGCGGTCGACCAGCTTGGTGAACGAAACCAGCTCGTCGATCGTCGGATGCCACGGCGCGTCCGCGGGTTCGGTGCGGCGATGCACCGTCTGGATGCCGATCCGAAGCCTGGTGTCGAGGATCAGGGTCATGGCGCAGGTCCGTTGATCGCAACGGCGGGGCGGCGCCGGTCCACGATCGGTGGCGCTGGCCCGACCTGAGGCAGTGTTGCAGACGCCCGGGCAGACCGCCAAGCTGGCCGCCGCGCAGCCGAGGACCACGCCCGTGCCCGACCTGACCGAAACCCTCGCCGACGGCGTCGCCGTGCTGACCCTGAACCGGCCGGAGCGGCTCAATGCGTTCTCCCAGGACATGCTGGGCGCGCTGCGCGCGGCGCTGGAACGGTGCGCGGAAGACGCGGCGGTGGGCGCGGTCGTCATCACCGGCGCCGGGCGCGCGTTCTGCGCCGGCGGCGATGTGAAGGACATGGCGCACCGTGGCGCGCAGACGTTCGAGCAGCGGGTTGCCCGGCTCGGGCGCATGCACCGGCTGCCGCTGCTGATGCGCCGGCACCCGAAGGTGATCCTGGCGATGGTGAATGGCGTGGCGGTGGGCGCCGGGCTGGGGCTGGCGATGGCATGCGACCTGCGGCTCGCCTCCGCCGCGGCCCGGTTCGGCACCGGTTTCGGTGGCGTCGGGTATTCGGGGGATTTCGGCGGCTCCTGGCTGCTGACGCGTCTGGTCGGGCCGGCGCGGGCGCGGGAGATGTACCTGCTGGGCGAGATGATCGGCGCGGAGGAGGCACTGCGCGCCGGCCTCGTCACCCGCGTCGTGGAGGAAGCGGCGCTGGAGGCGGAGACGATGGCGCTGGCCCGTCGGCTGGCCGCCGGGCCGCGTGTCGCGCTCGGTTACATGAAACGCAACCTGTTCGCTGCAGAAACGGAACCGCTGGACGCGGTGCTGGACATGGAGGCCGTGCACCAGGCCCGCACCGGCCTGACCGAGGACCACCGGGAAGCGGTCGCCGCCTTCGCCGAGAAGCGCGCGCCGCGGTTCCGCGGCCGGTAACCGCCGGCCCGCACGGCGTCCCATCGCCTTGTCCGCAACGACCCCCGGCCCCGCCGGCCGGGATGTGGCGGCGGCCTCTTCCCCTCGGCGGTCGCACCGGCTATTCGTTCCATACGAACAATGAACATGACAATCCGGTGGCAGTTCCATGTCCAACGCATTACCGCGCTCCTACCCGGCCGCCCCGGCCCCGGTCGCCAACCCGGTGCTGTTCCTGCGTCGCTGGCTGGCCAATCCGTTGCAGATGGGCTCCATCATCCCGTCCTCCCCTGCGCTCTGCCGCCGGATCGTCGCCGCGATCCGCCGTGCGCCGGACGAGGCGGTGCTGGAGCTCGGTGCCGGCACCGGCGTGATCGGCCGGGCGCTGCTCGAATCCGGCCTGCCGCCCGCACGGCTGATCGTGGTCGAGATCGTGCCGGAGATGGCCGCCCATCTGCGCCAGGTCCTGTCGGGCGCGCTGGTGATCGAGGGCGACGCCCGCCGCCTGCCCGAGCTGCTGGCGCGCAGCTGGCACGGACGGATCGGCAGCGTGGTCTGCGGTATCCCGCTCGTGCTGCTGCCGGTGGCCGAGCAGCGCCGCTTTCTCGACGCGATCGCCACCGTGGCCCCTGGGCGCGGCTTCCTGCACTACAGCTACTGTGCCACCTCCCCGCTGCCTTGGCGCAAGCACGGGCTCGCGGCGCGGCGGGAGGCGTGGACCCCGCTCAACTTCCCCCCTGCCAGCGTCTGGCGCTACACCCCGACGGGATAAAATCCGCGGCCGGCGCCGCGTGGGGGAACGGATGGCGCAGCACGGCCCGGCGGGCAGCTTCGCCCGGGTTTTTTCCCGGGGCGCGCCCTTCGCCTTCGTGCTACTGTGGAGTTCCTCCTTCATCGCCGCGAAAGTGGGGTTGCGGCATCTGAGCCCGCTCGCCTTCGTCGCCATCCGGCTGACCGCCTGCGCGGCGGTGTTGGTCGCGTTGATGCTGGTCGGGCGGGTGTCCTGGGCCCCGCTGCGCGGCGGACGCTGGCTGCACTGCGCCATCGCCGGGGCGCTGATGAACGCGGTCGGGCTGATGGCGCCGCATGTCGGGCTGACCCTGGTGGCGCCGGCGCCGATCGCGCTGGTGCAGTCGCTCACCCCGCTGCTGACGGCGGCCCTCGGCGTGGTGCTGCTGCGGGAGCGGCTGCGCGGGGCGCAGTGGCTCGGGATGGCGCTCGGGGTGGTCGGGGTAGCGCTGGTGGTGGGGCTGGCGGCGGCGCAGAGCGCGGCGCGGCTGGACGGGTTGGGCCTCGCGTTCGTGGGCGTGCTGGGGCTGGTGGCGGGCACGCTGTGGTTCGGGCGGTTCTGCCGCGGGGTGCCGCTGCTGCCGGGGGCGACGGTGCAGTTCCTGGCCGCCGCCGCGGTGGCGGTGGCAGGGACGGGGCTGCTGGAAACCCCGCGGCTGGACCGGACCGTGGGCGCCGTGGCCGCGGTGGGGTGGAACACCTTGGCGGTGTCGCTGGGCGGGATGGCGCTCTATTTCTTCATGCTGCGCGAGGGCGCGGCGGCGCGGGTGACGGCGAATTTCTATCTGGTGCCGGGGACGACCGCGATCCTCACTTGGCCGCTACTGGGCGAAAGCCTGTCGCCATTGGCGATCGCCGGCTTCGTCGTCGCCGCGCTGGGCTGCTGGCTGGTGAGCCGCGGGCGCCCGGTACCCGCCGCCGTGCCGCGGCGGGTCGCGGTCCGCTGACCTGTCCCGCCGCGACTTCCGATCTGGCGGATGGAGGCGACCCGTTTTTGTGGGCCGGTCCGCCAACGCCCTGACGTGGGCGTTGGCATCGCGCCGCTACCGCTTGGAAAACTGCGTGGCGCCGAACAGGTTTTCCCGTTCCTTTTCGGTCATCTGGCCGCGGCGCTGGTTCTCCGCCAGCACCGCCACGCCGCGCTCTACGGCCGGGCGGGCGGCGATCGCGTCGTGCCAGCGGCGGATGTGCGGGTAGTCCGCGAAGTCGATCCCGCGCCGGTCGGGATTGCGCACCCAGGGGAAGGTGGCGATGTCGGCGATGCTGTACTCGGCACCCGCCAGGTAGGGCGCCTCGGCGAGGCGGGTTTCCAGCACGCGGTGCAGGCGCTTCACCTCGTTGGTGTAGCGCTCGATCGCGTAGGGGATTTTGTCCACCGCGTAGTTGGCGAAATGGTTGTACTGGCCGAACATCGGGCCGACGCCACCCATCTGGAACATCAGCCATTGCAGGCAGGCATAGCGCCCGCCGGGATCGGCAGGGATCAGCTTGCCGCCGGTCTTTTCCGACAGGTAGATCAGGATCGCACCTGATTCGAACAACGCGAGCCGCTTGCCGCCCGGGCCGTCCGGATCGACGATCGCGGGGATGCGATGGTTCGGCGTGATCGCCAGGAATTCGGGCTTGAACTGCTCGCCCTGGCCGATGTTGATGGGGATCACCTTGTAGGGCAGGCCGAGCTCTTCCAGCGCGATGTGCACCTTGTGGCCATTGGGCGTGGGCCAGGTCCAGGCTTCGATCATGGGCGTCCTCCCGCTTGCGGTGTTGACGATCGGGGCGAACCGTAGCGAGGCGTCGGGGGCGCGGCAAATTGACCGGCCAGATCGCACTGCCTAGCTTCCGGCCATGTCAGCCCCCTCCGTCACGCATCCGCCCATCCCGAAGGCTTGGCCGTTCGAGGAAGCCGCCAAGGTTGCCGCCCGGCTTGCGGCTTCCGGCAAACCTCAGGCGCTGTTCGAGACCGGGTACGGCCCCTCCGGCCTGCCGCATATCGGCACTTTCGGGGAAGTGGCGCGCACGACCTGGGTGCGGCACGCCTTCACCCATCTGACCGGCCTGAAGTCGCGGCTGATTGCGTTCAGCGACGACATGGACGGGTTGCGCAAGGTGCCGGACAACGTGCCGAACCGGGACATGCTGGCGGGGTATCTCGGCCAGCCGCTCACGCGCATCCCCGATCCGTTCGGCGCGCACGCGAGCTTCGGCGCGCACAACAACGCGCGGCTGCGGGCGTTCCTGGATTCGTTCGGATTCGAGTACGAATTTGCCTCCGCCACCGACTATTACACCTCCGGCCGATTTGATGCCGCGCTGCTGCGCGTGCTCGCCTGCTACGACGAGGTGATGGCGGTGATCCTGCCCACCCTGGGTCCGGAGCGCCGTGCCACCTATGCGCCCATCCTGCCGATCCACCCGCGTACCGGGCAGGTCCTGCAGGTGCCGATGGAACGACGCGATCCGGACGCGGGCACGGTGGTCTGGCGCGATCCCGAGACAGGCGTGGCGTTCGAGACGCCGGTGACCGGCGGGGCCGCCAAACTCCAATGGAAGGCAGACTGGGCGATGCGCTGGTTCGCCCTCGGCGTCGATTACGAGATGTCGGGCAAGGACCTGATCGATTTAGTGCGCCTGTCGGGCCGCATCTGCCGCATCTTGGGTGCAGCGCCGCCGGAAGGGTTTACCTACGAACTGTTCCTCGACGAACACGCGCAGAAGATCAGCAAGTCGAAGGGCAACGGGCTGTCGGTGGAGGAATGGCTGCGCTACGCGCCCCAGGAATTGCTTGGCCAGTTCATGTACCACCAGCCGCAACGGGCCAAGCGGCTCTATTTCGACGCGATCCCGCGCGCGGTGGACGACTACCTGGCGAACGCCGCCCGCCTGCCCACCCAGTCTGACGAGGACCGCCTGACCAACCCGGCCTGGCACATCCACGCCGGGCGCCTGCCCAACCAGGGCGGCAGTCCGGTCTCGTTCGCCATGCTGCTGAACCTGGCAAGCGTCGTGAATGCGGACACCCCGGAAATCCTCTGGGGCTTCATCCGCCGCTATGCGCCGGAGGCCAGCCCGGCCACGACGCCGTTCCTGGACGGTCTGGTCGGTCATGCCATCGCCTACTACCGCGACTTCGTCCGGCCCGCGAAACGCTATCGCCAGCCTGATGCCACCGAGCGCGCCGCGCTCGCCGACCTGGCGGAAACGCTGAAGGGCCTCGACGCCGGCACGAATGCCGAGGCGATCCAGAACGCGGTGTTCGAGGTTGGCAAGCGCCATGCATTCCCAGAACTCCGCGCCTGGTTCGGCTGCCTCTACCAGGTCCTGCTGGGCCAGGCGGAGGGGCCGCGCTTCGGCGGGTTCGTGGCGCTCTATGGCATCACCGAAACCGTCGCGCTGATCGAAGCCGCACTCGCCCGGCCCGCCGAGGCGGCGTGACGGGACCGGGCGACGCCGCGGGGGCGGCGCACCCCGGCCTTGCCTGCTGACCCCCCATGTCCCGCCGCCTGCGGTCCCTCCCGGCGCTATTCGGTGTCGTACTGCTGTTCGTGGCGCTGTACGCGGTGCAACGGGAGTTTCGTACTCTTCGGTTGGACGCGGTGGGACAAGCGTTGGGCGCGATCCCGCCATGGGCGCTGGGCCTGGCGTTCCTGTTCACCGTTCTGTCGTATGCGGGCCTGACGTTATATGACCGGCTCGGCACGATCTACGCGGGCCACAAGGTCGGTTACGGGCGGGTCGCGTTCGCGTCCTTCTGTGCCTACGCGCTGTCGCACAGCCTGGGGTTTGCGATGGTCTCGGGTGCGGCGGTACGCTACCGGCTGTACGGTGGCTGGGGGCTGACGACCGGGCAGATCGCTCGAGTGGTTGCGTTCTGCAGCCTGACGTTCGGGCTCGGCGGGATGGTGCTGGGCGGGGCAATCCTGTTCATCGAGCCGCAGGCGGTGCCGTATTGCGGCGCCACCTTGCCGCGGGTGATGTTGTACGGGGTCGGTACACTCCTTTGGGGAATTGTCGTCGGCTACGTGTTCCTGGCGCGGCTGGTTGGGACGATCCGGCCGTTTGGACATCGGATTGAGTTGCCGGGGTTTCGCATGGCGCTGGCGCAGGTGGCGCTGGCAACCGCGGATGTGGCCCTGACGGCGACGATCTTCTGGGTTCTGGTACCGCACGCGCCGCGGCTGACCTGGCTCATTTTCCTGGGCATCTACGTGGCGGCGTATACGGCGGGGCTGGCCGCCAGCGTGCCCGGCGGGCTTGGCGTCTTCGACAGCGCGATCCTGTTCGGGCTCGCCCCCTACTTGCCGGCACCGCGGATCGTGGCGGCGATCGTGGTGTTCCGGCTTTACTACTACGTCATCCCGCTGTTCCTGGCCGGCGGCCTGTTCGCCGCGAACGAGGCGGCAGTGCGTGGCGGCGCGCTTCTCGGCCCGCGGGCGCCGTTGCGCGGGCTGGCGCGCGCGCCGGAGCCGGATTTCGCGCTCGCTGCCGCCACAGGGGTGGTGGCCATATGTGGCGTCCTGCTGCTCGGACTGGGCCTCCTGGCGCCGCCCCCGGCGCCGGCTGCAACCGATCTGGCGGCGCAGGCCGGGGTGTTCGCGCCGTCGCTGATCGGGGCCGGCCTCGTCGTGCTGGCGGCGGCGCTGGGGAAGCGAGTTACACTCACTTGGTGGCTGACCCTGCTGCTGTTGGCGGTGGGCACGGTCTTTGTTGCCGTGCGGCATGAGCCACGGTGGCTCGCCGTGGTACTGGCGCTGTCGGCGGCGATGCTGGTGCCGTTCCGGGTTCGGTTCTACCGGCCGGCCCGACTGTTTGGCGGCAAACTGGAACCATCGACCGCCGCCTCCCTGTTGGCGCTGGTGGTGGGGGTGCTGGCGCTGGTGGGGTTTCGCCGGGGGGCAGTCGATCTCGGGGACGTCGCCTGGTGGCAGATCGTGCTGTCGGGGCGGGCGCCGCTCGGCTTGCGGATCAGCGTGGCGCTGACCGTGGTGCCGGGATTGCTCGCCTTGTGGTTTCTGCTGCGGCCCGGACGGATCACCTGGGCGGCGTGGGATGACGCGGCGCGGGCGCGGCTGGCGCGATTGGGGGCGATCCTGCCGGCGCACGCGGATGGGGTGGTGTTGGGCGAGGCCGGCCGGGCGGTGATCGCCTTTCATCGCCTGGACCGGGTGCTGCTGGCGCTCGGCGATCCAGCTGGCCCGGAGGGGGATCGGGTCTCGGCGGTCTGGCGGCTGCGCGACCTGGCCAAGCAGGAGGGGCGCGACCCGGCGGTATGGCGGGCCGGCCCGGCGCTGCTGAAGGTCTATGCCGACCTGGGGCTGACGGCCTTGCCGCTGGGCACGGACGGCCGGCCGCTGCCGGCCGGGCAGGCCTCGCCGGCAGACGAATATCTGGTGTGCGTCGCCGAGCGCGATCTGGAGCCCCTACTGCGGCGTCTGCCGGAGTTGCTGCGGACCGGCTGAGCTGCGGCGGTCAGGGGGCCGCGCGGCGCTTCATGAACGCTGCGCGCAGGCAGGTGGCGACGATCTCGCCACGCTGGTTGATCCCCTGGTGCTCGAACTCGACCACGCCGGCCTCGGGGCGGGAACGGCTGGCGCGCAGACCGCGCACGATCGAGCGGGCGCGGATGGTATCGCCGTGGAAGACCGGCTTCGGGAACTCCACCTTGCTCATGCCGAGATTGGCGATGGTGGTGCCGAGCGTCGTCTCCCCCACGGTCATGCCGATCACGAGGCCCAGGGTGAAGATGCTGTTGACCAGCGGGCGGCCGAATTCGGTGGTCTTGGCGAACTCGGCATCGAGGTGCAGCGGCTGCGGGTTGAGCGTGAGGCAGGTGAACAGCACGTTGTCGGCTTCGGTGACGGTGCGCGACATCGCGTGCTCGAATACCTGGCCTTCGTGGAATTCCTCGAAATAGAGGCCTGCCATCTTGGGCTCCGGGATGGGGGTGCACGTCTCCCCCTCCTCTTGCAGGAGGGGGAATGATGGGCTCGGTCCCGGCTCAGCGTTCCACGCACATGGCGACGCCCATGCCGCCGCCGATGCACAGCGTGGCGAGGCCCTTCTTGGCGTCGCGCTTGCCCATCTCGTGCAGCAGGGTGATCAGCACGCGCGCGCCGGAGGCGCCGATCGGATGGCCGATGGCGATGGCGCCGCCGTTCACGTTGACCTTGGCCGTGTCCCAGCCGAGGTCCTTGTTCACCGCGATCGCCTGGGCGGCGAACGCCTCGTTGGCCTCGATCAGGTCGAGGTCGTCGGGCTTCCAGCCGGCGCGGGCGAGCGCCTTGCGGGTGGCCGGGATCGGGCCGGTGCCCATCATCGCCGGATCGACGCCGGCGGTGGCGAAGGCGGCGATGCGGGCGAGCGGCTTCAGGCCGCGCCTGGCGGCCTCGGCCGCGGTCATCAGCACCAGCGCGGCGGCGCCGTCGTTGATGCCGGAGGCGTTGCCGGCGGTGACCGTGCCGTCCTTGCTGAAGGCCGGGCGCAGCTTGGCCATCGTCCTCCATGGTCGCGTCGTGGCGGATGTACTCGTCGTCGGCCACGACCGTGTCGCCCTTGCGGCCCTTGATGGTGACCGGCGACGATCTCGTCCTTGAAGCGGCCGGCCTTCTGCGCCGCGCTGGCCTTCTGCTGGCGAGGCGAGGGCGAATGCGTCCTGCTCCTCGCGGGTGATCTGATACGCGCGGGCGACGTTCTCCGCCGTGGTGCCCATGTGGTAGCCGTGGAAGGCGTCCCACAGCCCGTCCTTCAGCATGGTGTCGATGAACTCGACCGCGCCCATCTTGGTGCCGGCGCGCAGATAGGCGGCGTGCGGCGGAGGTGCTCATGCTCTCCATGCCGCCGGCGACGACGATGGCGCTTTCGCCGGTGCGGATCTGCTGCGCGGCGAGCGCCACGGCGCGCAGGCCGGAGCCGCACACCTGGTTGATGCCGAAGGCGGTCTTGGCGTCCGGCATGCCGGCGGCGCGGGCGGCCTGGCGGGCCGGGTTCTGGCCTTCGCCGGCGGCGAGCACCTGGCCGAGGATGACCTCGTCCACGTCGGCCGGGTCGAGGCCGGCGCGCGCGATCGCGGCCTGGATGGCGGTGGTGCCGAGCACATGCGCGGGCACGGTGGCGAAGGCGCCGTTGAAGCTGCCGACCGGCGTGCGGGCGGCGGAGACGATGACGATGTCGTCCATGGCGGGCTCTCCCCTGGTTGGGCGCGTCGGGCCGCAGGCCGGCGCCTTGGTGTGACCCGGGCAGGTTTACGCCGGATGCGGCGGTTGCGAAAGCAGCGGCCGGCACGGCCGGGCTGCGCGGGGCGGAGGTGGTTGCGGACCGCCGCCACCCCTATATTCCGCCGGACCACGTATTGGAGCGACGAAGATGGCGGCTGCCGCGACTTCTGCCCCCTCGGGCGATACCTCTGCCTCATCCGGGGCCGATCTGATCCCCGTGACGGTGCTGACCGGCTATCTGGGCGCCGGCAAGACCACCCTGCTCAACCGCATCCTGAGTGAGCAGCATGGCCGCAAATACGCGGTGGTGATCAACGAGTTCGGGGAACTCGGGGTGGACAACGAGCTCGTCGTCGATACCGACGAGGAAGTTTTCGAGATGAACAACGGCTGCGTCTGCTGCACCGTGCGCGGCGACCTGATCCGTATCGTCGGCGGACTGATGAAGCGGCGCGAGAAGTTCGACGGCATCATCATCGAGACCACTGGGCTTGCGAATCCCGCGCCGGTTGCACAGACGTTTTTCATCGATGAAGGGGTGCGCGCGAAGACCAGGCTGGACGCGATCGTCACCGTGGTCGATGCCAAGCACGTGTTGGCGCGGCTGGACGACAGCCACGAGGCCGAGGACCAGATCGCCTTCGCCGACGTGATCGTACTGAACAAGACCGATCTGGTGACGCCGGAGGAGCTGGCCGACGTTGAAGGCCGGATCCGCCAGATCAACCGCTTCGCCGTGATCCATCGCACCGAACGCGCCGCGCTGCCGATCGCGCAGGTGCTGAACCAGGGGGCCTTCGACCTCGCCCGGGTGCTGGAGCGCGAGCCGGATTTCCTGGAGGACGATGCGCACGAGCACAACGACGACGTGACGTCGGTGAGCTTCGAGGTAGAGCAACCAATCGACCCGGAGAAGTTCAATGCCTGGATCGGCGTCCTGCTGGCGGACAAGGGGCCGGACCTGCTGCGCACCAAGGGCATCCTGAGCTACCGCGGTGACGATCGCCGCTTTGCCTTCCAGGCCGTGCATATGATCGCCGATGGGGATTTCATCGGGCCCTGGAAAGCAGGCGAGCCGCGCCGGAGCCGGATCGTGTTCATCGGCCGCAACCTCAACCGCCCGCAACTGCGCCGCGGCTTCGAGTTCCTGCCAAGCGGACCCGGTGAGTTGACGGTGAGCGAGCAGGCAACGGCCCGGTTCGCGGTCGAGACAAGGGGCAGCACGCAGGAGCTTGGCGCCTTCGTGGTCGCGGCGCGGTTCGATCGCACCGGTCGCAAACTCGCCTTCGGGCTGGGGGACGGCACCTTGCGGCTGGCCGATCCCGCCACGCCCGCCGGGCCGTGGCGCACGGCGAACCTGCACGACGGCGCGGTGCTGGCGCTGGCGGCGCATCCGGTGGCGGGGTTCGTCTCCGGCGGCGATGACGGGCGGCTGCTGCACCTGGGTGCGGACGGTTCCGTGCACGAGCTGGCCGCGTTCGGCATGAAATGGGTGGAGCAGGTCGCCTGCTTTCCCGGGGAGAAGGGGCTGATCGCCTGCGCCGTCGGCAAGACCGTGCATCTGTTCGACGCGGCGGGGCACAAGTTGAAGGAACTGGCGCATCCGTCCTCGGTCACCGGCCTGGCGTTCGATGCCAAGGGCAAGCGGATCGCGGCGTCGCACTACAACGGCGCCAGCCTGTGGTTCGTCGCGGCGAAGACCGACAGCCCGCGGGTGCTGGAATGGAAGGGCAGCCACACCGGGATTGCGCTGCATCCGGAGGGCGAGGCATTAGTGACCTCCATGCAGGAGAACGCCCTGCACGGTTGGGCGTTGCCCGATGGCAAGCACATGCGCATGAGCGGCTATCCCAGCAAGACGCGCGCCCTGTCGTTCAGCCGCACCGGCAAATGGCTGGCGACCAGCGGGGCGGATGCGATGGTGCTGTGGCCGTTCTTCGGCGGCGGGCCGATGGGCAAGGCGCCGATGGAGCTGGCGGGCGGCGACGGCGTGCTGTGCTCCGATGTGGCGTTCCACCCGCGGGAGGAGGTGGTGGCCGGCGGGTTCGCGGACGGGCTGGTGGTGCTGGCGGACGTGAATTCCTCCCGCATCCTGCCGATCGCGCCGCCGGGGCGGGGGCCGGTCTCGACACTGGCCTGGTCGCCGTCCGGGACGCATCTGGCGATCGGGACGGAGGAAGGATTCGCGGCGGCGGTGGATTTGTCGAAGCGGTAGGCAGGGTTGCAGCCGAAGGGGCGCGCGGATGGACGTGATCACCAGGCATGGGCTTGCGATGCCCAAGCTGGGTCTGGGCACCTGGCCGATGACCGGGGCGACGTGCCAGGCGGCGGTGGAGACCGCTCTGGCGCTGGGCTACCGGCACATCGATACCGCGCAGATGTACGCCAACGAGGCGGATGTTGGCGCCAGCATCGCGGCCGCCGGCGTGACGCGGGGCGATCTGCATATCACCACCAAGGTATGGTGGCAGAACCTGGCGCTGGAGCGGATCCGGGCGGCGCTCGACGACAGCCTACGGATGCTGCGGACCGACTACGTGGACCTGTTCATGGTCCATTGGCCGGCGCCGGGGATGGATCTGGCCG
The DNA here is from genome assembly GCA_963832525.1 of uncultured Pseudomonadota bacterium. Classification (GTDB taxonomy): domain Bacteria; phylum Pseudomonadota; class Alphaproteobacteria; order Acetobacterales; family Acetobacteraceae; genus JAJZVS01. Next base: position 2,529 of record CAWHUC010000004.1, on the reverse strand, counting down.
CGGTGCTGGCGAGCCTGGTGGCGTTGCGC
>CAWHUC010000003.1:0-453340 GCA_963832525.1 uncultured Pseudomonadota bacterium | reverse complement strand
GAAAATCAACGGATTTCGGCCGTCACCGCGTGGGGAACCGCGGTCCCACGCTCTTCCCCGAAATCGCCGGACGCCCCGGACCTCCCCGTGGGGATCGTCTCGGTGCCGGCGGGGCGGCGTTTTCCGGACCGACAAAGCGGCAGGGAGGGCGTCGGCCAGATGGCCGGCACCTCCTCCTTGTTCCTGCCACCGGCCGGACCGCGCCGGCGTCGCCCGGCGCACTTGCAAGAAAGCCGGCCGGAGAACCCTCCAGGCGTGGAGGGCTTCCGGCAGCCCGTCAGTGGGAAATCTCCTCAAGCTGCAGGTTCAGCGTCCGCGGGCCGAAACCGCCGACCGTGATGATCATCAGGACCATCGCGCCGCCAATGAAGAGAGCCACCCCGACCGTTCCGCCCTGGCGCAGAAAGAAGCCGATCAGAAGGCCGGCAAACGCCGCACTGACCCGGCTCCAGGAATACACGAAGCCGACCGCGCGAGCCCGGATGCGCGTCGGATAAAGCTCCGCCTGGTAATTATGGAACGCGAACGACAACCAGTTGCTGGCAAGCGTCACGAGAACCCCGAAGAAGATCACCGCGGCGGCGTTCTGCTGCTCGGCGAACAGCAGCATGAACACGCCGATCCCCACGCCGGCCCAGACCAACTGCCATTTCCGCTCCATCCGGTCGGCAATCAGCATGCCGAGCAGCGGCCCGACCGGATTGGCGAGCGCGATGATGAACGCATACTGCAGGCTCGTCGTGATGTGCACGCCTTTGGCGATCAGCAGGGTCGGCACCCAGGCGGCGAAGCCGTAGAAGCCGATCGTCTGCAGCAGGTTGAAGATGGACAGCACGAGCGTGCGCTTGCCATAGGGGGCTTTCAGCACCTCGGAGAATCTGGTGCTGGCCGAAACGATCTCCCGCAGCGCGCCGGGGGCCGGCAACGGCCCGCGAATGTCCTGGGACACCTGGGCCTCGATGTCGCGCATGACCTGCTCGGCCCGCTCCGCATGACCGCGCATCGCGAGCCAGCGCGGGCTTTCGGGCAGACCGAGGCGCACCCACCAAGCGGCCAGCGCACCCACCGCCGCGATCAGCGCCACCCAGCGCCAGCCGTCGAGCCCGAGCGGATGGATCGGCACCAGCAGCCAGCCGAGCAGCGCCACCACCGGCACCACGCAGAACTCGATGAACTGGTAGAAGGCGAACGCCTTGCCGCGGCCCTTCGGCGGCACGAGCTCGGACAGGAACGTATCGATCGTTACCTGCTCCAGGCCGACCCCGATGGCGGCGATGAACCGCCAGAGATCGACCCCGCCCGCCGTGCCCTGGAATGCCATGATCGCGCTCGCCAGCGAGTACCAGACCAGGGAGATGGTGAAGATCCAGCGCCGCCCCATGAGATCGGCGACGAACCCGCAGCCCATGGTGCCGACGAACATGCCGGCGAAGGTGCAGAACACGAAAAAGCCGACGCCGCTGATCCCGAACAGCCCCACCGTGCTGGTCGTGAACAGGCCGCCCTTCACGAGGCCGGGGGCGATGTAGGCGGTCATGAACAGGCTGTACAGCTCGAATACGCCGCCGAGCGAGATCAGGAACACCATGCGCCAGATGGTGCGCGTGAAGGGCAGTCGATCGAGCCGGGCCGCAATCTCGGCAGCATGCCTCTGGGACGTTCGTTCGCTCACTCGTTTTCCTCCGTTTGATTGCGCTTTGCCGCCGGCGCGATCGCGCCGGCGGCGTCATGGTTCAGTGGTCCAGGCGGTGGATCGCCTCCGTGACGAGATCGCCCATCTCGACGGTGCCGACCGCCCGCATGCCCGGCTGCATGATGTCCGCCGTGCGATAGCCGGCCTGCAGCACGGAGCGGACCGCCTGCTCCATGCGCGCGGCGTCGGCCTCGCGCTCGAACGAATGACGCAGCAGCATCGCGGCCGACAGGATCGCGGCCAGCGGATTGGCGATGTCCTTGCCGGCGATGTCCGGCGCGGTGCCGTGGACCGGCTCGTAGAGCCCCTTGCGGTCCGCGCCGAGCGACGCGGACGGCAGCATGCCGATCGATCCGGTCAGCATGGCGGCGGCATCGGAGAGGATGTCGCCAAACACGTTGCCCGCCACCATCACGTCGAACTGCCGCGGGTTGCGCACCAGCGCCATCGACGCGGCGTCCACGTAGAGGTGCGACAGCTGCACGTCGGGATAGCCGCGTCCGACCTCGACCATCACCTCGCGCCAGAGCTGCATCGTCTCAAGCACGTTCGCCTTGTCCACCGAGCAGAGCTTGCCGCGCCGGCGCGACGCCGCGCGGAACGCGACATGGGCGATGCGCTCCACCTCGGAGGCCGTATAGCGCATCGTGTTGATCCCGACCCGTTCGCCCGACGGTTCGGTGGTCACGCCGCGCGGCTCGCCGAAGTAGAGATCGCCGTTCAGCTCCCGCAGGATGAGCAGATCGAGACCTTCGACCACCTCGGGTTTCAACGTGGACGCGCCGACCAGCTCGGGGAACATGAACACCGGGCGGAAATTGGCGAACAGGCCGAGCGCCTTGCGCAGGCGCAACAGGCCGATGCCGGCCCCGGCGCTCGGCGGGCGGTGCTCGTCCTCCGGCACGCCGGCGCCGCCGAGCAGGATCGCGTCCGACTTGCGGGCAAGCTCCAGCGTCGCCGGCGGCAGCGGATCGCCCGCCGCTTCGTAGCCCGCACCACCGATCGGCGCTTCCTGCATCTCGTACGGCTGCGCATTGCCGAGCACGGCCTTGAGCGCCTTCACCGCCTCCGCCGTCACTTCCTTGCCGATGCCGTCACCCGGCAGAACCGCAATCTTCATTCGGAGCACTCCATATCGTCGTGTCTTGCCATGCCATCGGCGGCGCGCCGCCGCCGGCCCGGTCGCGTGCAGAGCCTTGCTCGATCGCGTGAGTCACGCTCTAGGCGTTGCGGCGTCCGTAACGGTGTTCGAACGATTCCACCTGGTCCATCTGCGAGAGCGTGTAGTCGAGCTCGTCGATGCCGTTGAGCAGGCAGTGGCGCATGAACGGGTCGATCTCGAACCGGTGTCGCGTGCCGTCCGGCAGGATCACAAGCTCCGCTTCCAGATCGATCGCGATCGTCCCGCCGGGAGTTTCGGCCAGTTGGGCGAGCAGGCCGTGGATCACCTCGGCCGGCAGCACGATCGGCAGCAGCCCGTTCTTCAGGCTGTTGCTGCGGAAGATGTCGCCGAAGCTCGGCGCGAGCACCGCCTGGATGCCGTAGTCGTGCAGCGCCCAGACCGCGTTCTCGCGCGAGGAGCCGCAGCCGAAGTTCTGCTCGGCGACCAGGATGCGCGCGCTGTCGAAGGGTGGCCGGTTCAGCACGAAATCGGGGTTCGGCGCGCCGTCCGGGCCGAACCGGAGGTCGTGGAACAGATACCGGCCCAGGGTGCCGTCGCGCGGCTTGTGCAGGAAGCGGGCCGGAATGACCTGGTCGGTGTCGACATTCGGCCGGTCGATCGGCGCCGCGCCGGCCGTGATCCGTGTGATGGGTTCCATGCCCTACGCCTCCGCCGTCAGGCGGCGCACATCGGCGAAACGACCCGTCACCGCCGCCGCCGCCGCCATCGCCGGGCCGACCAGATGCGTCCGCACCCCCTGCCCCTGGCGGCCGACGAAATTGCGGTTGGAGGTGGAGACGCAGCGCTGCCCCGGCCTGCCCACTTCGCCGTTCGTGCCGAGGCACATGGAGCAGCCTGCCTCCCGCCACTGGAATCCGGCGGCCTTGAAGATCCGGTCGAGCCCTTCCGCCTCGGCCTGCTCCTTGACCGGGCGCGAGCCGGGTACGACCCAGGCCTCGACCTCCGGCCTGACCCTGCGCCCGGCGGCGATCGCCGCGGCGGCGCGCAGGTCCTCGATGCGGCCGTTGGTGCAGGAGCCGATGAACACGCGGTCCACCGCGATCTCGGTCAGTGCCGCACCGGGCGTCAGGCCCATGTAGGCCAGGGCGCGGACCATGCCCTGGCGTCGTTCGACATCCGGCTCGGCGTCGGGGTCCGGCACCTGGCCGTCGATCGGGATCGCGTCCTGCGGGCTGGTCCCCCAGGTCACCATCGGCGCGATCCCGCTGGCGTCGATGACCACCTCGCGGTCGAACCGGGCGCCGGGATCGGACGGCAGGGCGCGCCAGCGGGCCAGCGCCTGGTCCCAGTCGCGCCCCGTGGGGGCATAGGGCCGGCCGGCGAGATAGGCGAACGTCACCTCGTCGGGGGCGACCATGCCGGCGCGCGCCCCGGCCTCGATCGACATGTTGCAGAGGGTGAGCCGGCCTTCCATCGTCAGGGCGGTGACCGCGGGGCCGGCATATTCGATGACGTGCCCGGTGGCGCCGGCCGTGCCGATCGTGGCGATGATCGTCAGGATCAGGTCCTTCGCCGTGACGCCCGCAGCCAGCGCGCCGTCCGCGACGATGCGCATGACGCGCGGCCGGCGTTGCCACAGGGTCCGGGTGGCCAGCACATGCGTCACCTCGGTCATGCCGATCCCGAAGGCGAGCGCGCCAAGCGCCCCGTGGGTGGAGGTGTGGCTGTCGCCGCACACCAGGATCAGCCCCGGCTGGCTGATGCCCTGCTCCGGCCCGATGACATGGACGATCCCCTGGCGGCGATCCTTGAGCCCGAACACCGTGATGTCCGCCGCCGCCGCGCGGTGCATGAGCGACCCCACCATGAACCGCCGTTCCGGATCGGCGATCTCGGCCAGCTCGCGCGTGTCGGTCGGCACGTAATGGTCCGGGGTGCCGAAGATATGCTCCGGCGCGCGCGGCATGAGACCGCGCTCCTCCAGGGAGTCGAAGGCGGGTGCGTAGCCGTCGTGGATCAGATGGCGATCGACGTAGAGCAATGTCTGCCCATCGTCGCGCTCGATGATCCGGTGCTCCGACCAGATCTTGTCGAACATCGTGCGAGGCCCGAACTGGGACTCCGTACTCATGCGAATTCCCCCCGCCGTCCGGACGGTCCTCGGAGGACCGTCCTGTCGCTGTAGCGGGCGAGGTACTAGCGCACCCGACGACCGGGGCCGATTGGTCGTTCGGAAACAGGGGTTCGCGATTCGCGAAGCCTTCGCGCCCTCACGCCTGGCTCAGGTACGCAACCAGGCGTTCCGCCGCCGGCGGCAGGGAGGCAGCGTCGCGCACGCAGAGTTTCCATTCCCGCACCGCCCAGCTCTCGTCCAGCCGGACCGGCGTCACGCGGCGGCTGGGAACGTAGCGCGCCACGCTTGTCTCCGGGATGAGGCCGATGCCGAGGCCCGCCTCCACCATCGCCCAGACCGTCTCGAAGCCGTTCACGCGCAGGCGGAGCTTCAGCGGAGGACCGATGCCCGCCGCCGCGCGTTCGATCAGCATGTCGAGCGAGCTGCCCTTCTTGGGACCCACGAGGTCATGCGCCAGGAGATCGGCAAAGCGGATCGCAGTCCGCTCGCTCAGGGGGTGCCCCGCGGGCACCAGGGCCATCAGCCGATCGCTGTGATAGGGGAACAGGGTCAGTCCCGGGGCCGGAACATTGCCCCCGAAAATGCCGACATCCGCCGCGTTCTCGGCCACTGCCTGGACGATCTCGCAGCTTGTGTCCTCCTCGAGGTCGATACGGACGCCGGGATAGAGGCTCAGGAAGCGCCCCAGATCCTGCGCCAGATGCTGGACGATGCTCGAGACGCTGGACCGGACCCGGACATGGCCACGCAGGCCCTTGGCATGCTCGCCGAGCTCGCTTTCGATCTCCACCAGATCGCGCAGAACTCGGCGCGCGTGGCGCAGCAGCACCTCCGCCGACGGGGTGGGCGTGAGCCCCTTCGCCTGGCGGTAGAACAACTGCGTCCCGAGCAAGGCCTCGAGGGTCGAGATGCGCTTGCTCACGGCGGAGGCGACCGTGTGGGAGCGGTCCGCCGCGCGGGAAATGCTCCGCTCTTCGCAAACGGCAACGAACAGCTCAAGCGTCAGCAGATCCAGGCGCATGGCCACCCAATGGCGGCACTTCCTGTTGGACTGGAACGCCCCACGACGTGCGCCGCGATCACATGTTGGCCCGTTCCCGCAGTCGTGTCACCCGCCGCCATCCGAGGCGCAGGAGGGTTCCGTTGCCGACGCCGGCTCCGGCCGCGTGAAGCGGTGGGAGCGGGTGCCGGCAGCGTTGCAGAAGCCGGCGTGAATGGAGTCCATGCGGCCTTTGGTCTTCGCCATGATCGCAACCATCACGGCTGCGGGACTTCCGCCGCCCGCCTGACCACCCCGCCCGCCCCGGCTTACGCCGCCAGCAGCGCCGGTGACGGGATCAGCGGGCTCTCGGCGGCGGAGCCGTGCGGGCGAGCGGGGCCGGAACGACCGACCACCCGCGGGAGCACTGCGGGCGGCAGTGCGGCCCCTGCCAACCACCGCCAGGCCGTCGTTACGCGGCCCGCCCGCCCCGACGCTGTCGCACCGTGCACCCAATTTGTTTCTAAATAGGAATGTGACCGTATCGCTTCGAATGAGCCGGGGGCACCCGCGACGACGTCCAAGCCCCGCGCAGCCGCCGCTTCGTCACGCCCGCGATCGGCTCACCCCGGCGCGCACCCGCGCCGCCGTCACACCCGCTGGCCGCCGTCGATATGCACCTCGGAGCCATTGATATACTGGGCCTGGTCCGAGCACAGGAAGAACAGCAGATCCGCCACCTCCCGCGGCTGCCCCAGCCGGCGCAGCGGGATCGAGCGTTCCACGATCTCCTCCGTCCCCGCCGACAGGATCGCGGTCTCGATCTCCCCCGGGGAGACCGCGTTCACCCGCACCCCGGCACGCCCGAAATCGGCCGCCAGTTCCCGCGTCAGCGCCGCCAGCGCCGCCTTCGACGTCGCATAGGCGGCCGAGGCGAACGGATGCACCCGCGAACCGACGATCGAGGTCATGTTCACCACGCTGCCGCGGCTCGCGATCAGCTCGGCACGGAACCCCTGCACCAGCGCCAGGGGGGCGAAGAAGTTCACGTTGAACACGGTCAGCCAGTCCCGGTAGCCCATCTCCAGCGCGCGGATCTTGCCGCCGCCGCCCGGATGCTTGGGCGAGATCGCCGCGTTGTTGATCAGCGCATCGAGCCGCCCGCCGGCGATCTCCCGCACGCGCGCCAGCGCGTCCGGAATCGCCTCGATATCGGCAAGATCGAGCTGGATGTGGTTGGCAGCCCCCCCCTTCCACGGACAGCGCGGGTCGAACGGCTGGCGCGAGATCGTCAGCACCCGCCAGCCGGCGTCGCTGAAGCGCTTCACCGTGGCGTGGCCGATGCCCCGGCTGGCGCCGGTCAGCAGCAGGACGGGTTCGCGGCCGGACATGGGTGGTCTCCTGGAATGGGCGGCCTCCTGCAAGCGGCAGGCAACGGAGCGAAGAAAGAGGCGCCGCGCACCGCCGCTCAGCCCGCCGGGGTCGCAGCCTGCTGGCGCAGCACGTCGTGCCCGCGGCGCAGCGCCTCGGCCATCTGCGCCGCCGGCAGGGCGCCGGAGAACAGGCCGTAGCCGTCGAGGAAGAATGACGGCACGCCGCTCACCCCCGCCTCCCGCGCCGCCTGGTCGGCCGCGCGCATCTCCGCGGCCACCGCCCCGCCGGCGAGGAAGCCGCGCACCGCAGCCCCGTCCAGCCCCGCCGCCACCGCGCACGCCTCCAGCACGGCGGGATCGCCGATGTCGAGGCCGTCGATGAAATAGGCGGCGAACACCGCCTCCATCACGGCGTCCTGCACGCCTTCCCGGCCGGCGAGCCAGATCAGCCGGTGCGCGTCGATCGTGTTCGGCGTGCGCACGATCCGATCGAGGTGGAAATCGAGCCCGACCGCGCGCGCCGCCTCGCTCACCCGCGCATCGAGCGCGAGGGCACGCTCGGCACTGCCGAACTTGGCGGCGCGGTAGGTGGCGCGCGCCACGCCGCCCGGCGGCATGTCGGGATTGAGCTGGAACGGATTCCACTGCACGGTGAAGCGCAGCCCCTGCCCGCCCAACTCCGCCAGCGCGCGTTCGAGCTGGCGCTTGCCGATGTAGCACCACGGACAAATGGCATCGGAAACGATGTCGATCCGCGTGCCGGCCCCCGCCGCGGCCGGCAGGGGTGCGCTGGCGGCGGGAATTTCGCATCCGTCCGGGCCGCATGCGGCGCGCCGGCGTCGATCTGCTGGTCCATGATCGGGCCCTCCTTGCCGCCAACATGGCCCGCCGGGCGCGCCGCTGCCAGCCCCCGTTGTCAGTCCCCGGGCGAGCCCGCGTTCAGCGCTCCACCGGCGGCAGGGGCGCGGCGGCATAGGCCGCTTCCACCAGCGCCACGGCGGCAGCAAGCTCGCCGAGCCCCGCCACCGGCGGCGCACCGCGTGCGGCGCGTGCCAGCACCTCGGCGACGAAGCCCGGATAGAGCGGGGCGTTGATCGTCGGCAGCGCCACCACCCGCCGGGCGCGCGAATCGTCGCTGATCTCGAGCGCATCCGGCCCGCGCACGGCGAAGAAGTGCCGCTCGGTGCGCAGGCTGTAGTGCAGGTCGAACACCGAATGCGGCGCCGGGTAGAGGTAGCCGGTCTCCACCAGGCAGCGCGCGCCGCCGCCCTCCAGCAGGACGACGGCGTGGTCCTCGATATCCAGCCCCGCCGTCGCGTTCGACCGCGCCGCCGCGCTCACCCGCAAGGTCGCGCCCGGCAGCAGCGCGCGCGCCAGGTCGAGGAAATGGATGCCGAGGTTGAGCAGCGCCCCACCGCCGGCGGTGGCATGCGACAGCATCCAGTCGCAGCCCTCGGCGCGGTAGCGCTCCACCAGCCCGCCGATGAATTTGAAGCTCGCCACCTGGACCCGCTCGCCCGGCGCGGCGGCGCGAATCGCGTCGAGCAGCGCGCTGTCGCGGAACACGAACGGGACGGCGGCGAAACAGCCGGCGGCAGCGGCGCGGGCGGCGAGATCCGCCACCTCGGCGGCGGTGACGCCGCCCGGCTTCTCGATCGCGAACGGGATCCGAAGCGCGATCAGCAGCCGGGCGCTCGCGGCCATGTCGCAGTGCCGGCCGAGGACGAAGGCGAAATCGGGCCGCGCCTGCGCGCACAGCGCCGCCGCGTCGGTGAAGGAAGGGCAGCCGGCGTGCGCCCCGACCGCTGCCGCCCGCGCCGGATCGGGATCGCTCACGCCCACCACGGCGACGTCTGGCAGGGCGAGGCAGGGATCGAGATAGAATGGCGTGTGCCAGTGCCCCACGCCGATCAGCACCACCCGCATCGCCGCCTCCCCCGCTTCTGCATTTGGCCGCTCCCGCCTATCCTGCCCCGGTTGGCAACCGGAGGGAACGAGGATGCCGGAGGGGAGAATGACTGACGCGAAACCGCGCGGGCTGCTGCTGGTGATGATCGAGGTCGAGCCCGCGCACGAGGCGGATTTCAACCGCTGGTACAATGAGGAGCACGTGCCCGAGCGCCTGTCCGTCCCGGGGATCCTGAACGCGCGCCGCTTCGTGGCGGTGGAAGGGGAGCCGAAATACCTGGCGCTCTATGACCTCGAAAGCCCGGACGTGCTGCAGACCGAGGCCTATATGAAGCTGCTGGCCGGCACCCCCTGGACCAACGAGACGAAGAAGCACTGGATCCGTTCCGTCCGCAACGTGTACCGGGAGATCCCGACCACACCCTGAACGGCCGGCGGCGGCGCAGGCCCTGCCCGCCGGATCGTGGCGCGGCCGACCCGGCTACATCAGCATCTGCATGTCGGCGTCGACGGCGATTGCCTGGCCGCTGATCGTGACGCCGAAGGGGCTGGCGAGGTACAGCGCCATGTTGGCGATGTCCTGCTGGGTGACGAAGCTGCGCAGGCTGGTGGTGGCGATGGTGCGCTCGGTCATCTCGTTCTCCGAGACCCCGGCCGCCTTCGCCTTGGCGGCGATCACCGCGCGGATGCGCGGGCCGTCGACCGGGCCGGGCAGGATCGCGTTCACCCGGATGCCGTCCGGGCCGAGCTCGATCGACAAGGACTTGGTGAACCCGACCACCCCCCATTTCGCCGCCGCATAGGGCGCGCGCAGCGGGAAGCCGAAGCGCCCGGCCGCCGAAGAGAGGTTCACGACCGCCCCGCCGCCGGCCGCGCGCAGGGCCGGGATGGCGCGCCGGGCACAATGGAACATGCTGGCGAGGTCGATGCGCAAGGTAGCGTCCAGCGCCGCGGGGTCCACGTCCGCCACCGGCGCGGTGGGGCCGGCGATGCCGGCGTTGTTCACCAGCACGTCGAGCCCGCCGAGATGCGCCACGGCCGTGTCGACGAAGGCCTCGCAGTCCGCCACCACGCCGGCATCGGCGCGCATGTGCGGGTGCGGGCAGGCGGCGAGGCTGGCGGGATCGACGTCGGAGACGAACACCGCGGCGCCGCAGGCGGCGAAGCTGTCGGCCATCACCCGGCCGATGCCGGCCGCCCCGGCGCTGATGGCCACCCGCAGGCCGGAAAGGTCCACCGTCAGCGGCGTGCGCGCGCCCGTCACCATCACGTCTCTCCCCCTATTGCGCGGCGAACGTGTAGGATCGGGCCGGATCACGCAAGGGAGAAGCAGGATGCGAGCCGGGCAATCGGGAGAACCGGAAAATCGGCACGGACCGCGCTTTCTTCACCTCTCCCGCTCGCGCGGGAGAGGTCGGTTCGCGCAGCGAACCGGGTGAGGGTGGCGTGCCTCGCGCCCTCACCCGCCGTGCTGCGCACGGCGACCTCTCCCGCCAAGCGGGAGAGGTGACACGCCGGACGTTCACCCGATTGCCCTGAGGATGCGAGCGCGGACGGCGCGGGGCGGGGCCATCGCGACGGCGATGCCGGCGGTGCCCGATGCCGCGGCGTCCGGCGCAACGGCGTCGGACGCCGCGGCCGAGGGCGCAGTCGCCCGGGACGCGCCAGCCGTGGGCGCCCCGGCCGGGGGCGCGGCGGCGTCGGCGGCACCGGGCCTTGCGGTGGCCGAGCTGATCGCAGTGCTCGCCGCAGTCACGGACGGCGAGCCCCGCGTCCTCACCATCGCCGGCGGCCAGGCCCTGCCCTCCGGCCCGCTGGAGCCCGGCCACCGCTCCCTGCAAGCGGGCCTGCGCGCCTGGGTGGAGCGGCAGACCCACCATCCGCTGGGCTATGTCGAGCAGCTGTACACCTTCGCCGACCGCGACCGGGCGGTGCCGGACGCGCGCCACATCTCCATCAGCTACCTTGGCCTGACGCGGGAGGCGCGCGCCGGCGGCGAACCCGGCGTCGGCTGGCACAGTTGGTACCGCTTCTTCCCGTGGGAGGACCAGCGGGCGGGCGGCGCCGACATCGTCGCTGCGACCATCGCGCCCCACCTGCTCGCCTGGGCCGACACTGCCCCCGACCCCGCGGCGCGGCGCGAACGCCGCCAGCGCACGGCGATCACCTTCGGGCTCGAGGGCGGCGCGTGGAACGAGGAGCTGGTGCTGCAACGCTACGAGCTGCTGTGGGAGGCCGGCCTGGTCGCGGAAGCCGGCGCGACCGCCCCGCCGGTTCCCGGCACGCCCATGCACCACGACCACCGCCGCATCCTCGCCACCGCGATCGCCCGGCTGCGTGCCAAGATCAAATACCGCCCGGTGGTGTTCGAACTGCTCCCCGGCGCCTTCACCCTGCTGCATCTGCAGCGCACCGTGGAGGCGCTCGCCGGCCGCCTGCTGCACAAGCAGAACTTCCGCCGCCTGGTGGAAAGCCAGGACCTGGTCGAGGAGACGGGAGAGACGGTGCGCGAAACCGGCGGCCGCCCGGCCAAGCTGTTCCGCTTCCGCCGCGCCGTGCGCGCCGAGCGCGCGGTTGCCGGCACCAAGCTGCCGCTGGCCCGGGCCGGCTGAAGCGGGCGAGCCGCCGGACCGTATGCTGCCCGCGCCGGCGATACCGCGCCGCAGCATCGTCCCCGGTTCGACAGCGGAACCGGCAGCCGCCGGCGCACGGACGGCAGAGACATGCGCCCCCTAAGAAACATGCGCTCCTGTCAAAAAGTTGTACCCCCCCGGGCGCGCCCGATCGCTGACAACTGTCAACCGCCATCCGGCTTCCAGATCCGACAATCGTGTCGTTCCACTCCGATCGGTACGACCGGCTGCGTTGCCAGGCGGATCAGCAGGACGGACCACCGGGACGGATCAACAAGACGGCATCTCCCCCGCGTGCGTCCGCTGATTTCCTATGTCCTCCTCTACGGCCCGAGGACCAGAAAGGAGGGAACCATGTTCGTACATCGCAAGGAAACCGTCCAGCCGGTCAGCGTCGGCAAGCCCGATGCGCGCTTCGGCACCTTCCTGCTGGAGCAGTTCGGCGGCGCCACCGGCGAGCTTACCGCCGCGCTGCAGGTACTGGGTGCAGTCCTTCCACGTCGAGAACCCCGGCATCCGCGACATGCTGCAGGACATCGCGGTGGAGGAATTCGGCCATCTCGAAATGGTCGGCAAGCTGATCGCGCAGCACACCAGCAAGATCGACCAGACCGCGGTCCATGACGCGCCGCTGTTCCGGGTGAAGGGCGTCGGCCCGCATTTCCTGGACAGCCAGGGCAACGCCTGGACCGCCGCCTACATCAACGAGGGCGGCAACGTGGTGCGCGATCTGCGCGCCGACATCGCTTCGGAGGCCGGCGCGCGCCAGACCTACGAAGCGCTCATCAAGGCGTGCGACGACGAGGGCACCAAGAAGACCCTCACGCATCTGCTGACGCGCGAGATCACGCACGCGCACATGTTCATGAAGGCGCTCGACTCCATGGGCAAGCTCACCGATCCGATGTTCGGCAACATCCCGCCCGACGAGACCGTGAAGATCGTGTTCAACCTGTCGCATGGGGAAGACGTCCGCGGCCCGTGGAACGAGGCGCCCGCCTTCGACTACGTGGCGAACCCGAAACCCGAGGGCGGCATGCCGCCGGCACCGGTCAACCCCGATGACGAACGGAGCGCGAAAGGCAAGTCGCGCTGACGAAGCGCGCGCCCCGCGGGGCGGCGGCACGACCGGAGACCTGTACAGCCGCGCTGGCGGGCTCGGTGGAGCGGCAGAACCTTGCGCTCCTGCTTGCCGTCGGGCTGCTCGGCGGCGCGCTCGGCTTTCTTCTCGGGCGACGCTGACGGCCACATCGGCGCGGGCGCGGCGGGAACGGCCGCGCCGATGAACCGGCGGAAGACGACTTGAGCAAGACTTTCCCAACCAAATGGAGGCGACCATGGGCGGCGGAATTCTTCTCTGGCTCCTGGGTGTCCCGATCCCGGTCATCATTCTTCTCTTGCTGATCTTTCGCTGAGCCGAGGGAAGACACCATCATGTCCGCACCGCCGGTCACCGGTGTTCCCGGGGGCATGGCCGTCGGCGTCGCGACCGGCGCTCCCGGGGACGATCGGCCGGGGCTGGAGGCGCGGACCTCCGCCGTCGCCTGGCCCGCCATCATCGGGGGCGCATTCGCGGCGGCGGCGCTGACCCCCCTGATCCTGCTCGCGCTGGGGGCGAACACGGCGCGCAAGGCGGGGGCGACGCTGTCCATCGTCACCGGGCTGTCGATGCTGGTCGGCGCGTTCATCGCCTGCGTGGCCGCCGCGCTCGGCGGTCGGCAGCGGGACGCGCACCTCTGAGGCTGCCCGGGCGGTCCCGACCCTCGGCCGGGATCGCCACGGCCGCCCCGGGACGGCGTTGCTCTCAGAACCGCTCGACCCAGGGCCGCACTTCCACCTCCCACGTCCAGGCGCTGCGGTCCTGGCCGATCAGGTGCCAGTACGTCGCGGCGATCGCGTCCGGATCGAGCATGCTGTCCGGCGCGTCCGCCGGTTCCGCCCGCCCGGGATTCCGGATCGCGCCGTCGATCACCACGTGGCCGACATGCACGCCCTGCGGCGCCAGTTCGCGCGCCATGCTCTGCGCCAGGCCGCGCAGGGCGAACTTGCCCATCGCGAAGGCCGCCGACTGCGGATAGCCCTTCACCGAGGCCGAGGCGCCGGTGAACAGGATCGTCCCCGCCCCTTTCGGCACCATCAGCCGCGCCGCCTGCTGGCCCACCAGGAAACCGCCATAGGCGGACACGGCGATCGCGCGGGCGACGTCTTCCGGCACCAGGCTGCCGATCGGCCCGCGCGCGCGGGCGGCGGCGTTGTAGATCACGACGTCCGGTTCCCCGAGCGAACCCACGATGGCGTCGAACAGCCCGGCCACTTCCTCCGGCTCGGCGGCCTCGCAGGCGAACGACGCGGCCCCGGTCTCGGCGCACAACGCCGCCAGGCGTTCGGGCGTGCGCGCGGCCAGCGCCACCTGCACGTTGTGGCGCGCGAACAGCCGCGCGAGCGAGGCGGACAGGCCGCTGCCGGCGCCGACGATAAGGGCAAGACGGGGTTCCATCAGCGTGCTCCCGAAACCGGCACGATCGCGCCGGAGACATAGGCGGCGGCGTCCGAGGCGAGCCACAGCACCGCCTCCGCCACCTCCTCGGCCGAGCCGGCGCGGCCCATCGGCACGCCGGCGGTGAGGCGGGCCACCCGGTCCGGCAGGCCGGCGCGGGCGTGAAGGTCGGTCTCGATCAGCCCGGGGCTCACCGCGTTCACCCTTATGCCGCGCGGACCAAGCTCGCGCGCCGCGCCGAGAGTGAGCGAATCCAGCGCACCTTTCGACGCCGCGTAGTGGATCCACTCCCCTGCCCCGCCCAGTTCCGCGGCGCGCGAGGACACATTCACGATCGCCCCGCCGGCGCCGCCGCGATCGGTCGCCATGCGGGCCGCGGCTTCACGGATCGCCAGGAACGGCCCGCGCACGTTCACCGCCAGCACCTCGTCCAGGATCGCCGCAGTCACAGCATCGATCCGCGCCGTCGGCCCGGTGATGCCGGCGTTGTTCACCAGTGCCGTGAGCGGGCCGAAAGCGCGATCGACGGCGGCGAAGGCGGCGAGGATATCGGCCTCCGCCGCCATTTCGGCGCGGATCGGCAACGCCCGGCCGCCGGCGCGCTCGATCCCACCTGCCACCGCCTCCGCCATCGCCTGGTTGCCGCGATACGTCAGCGCCACCGCGTAGCCGCGCGCGGCGGCAAGCCGGGCGACGGCCGCGCCGATCCCCTGGCTGCCGCCGGTGACCAATAGGACAGGCTGCATGCGACGCGCTCCCGCTGCTTTGGCGCCGATCAAAGCACGCCTGGACGCGGCGCAGAAGGCACGGGCGTCGGGCGAAGGGGAATCGGGCAGCGGGGAACAAGGCCCCCGTGCAGGCCGACCGGTCGCGCTTGCGCCCAGGGACGGTGATCCATAATGTGACCACTGTAGTCCCAAGGTATCCCCATGCGCGAAATCCAACTCCGCGACGCCAAGGCAACGCTCTCCGCAGTCGTCGACAGCGCGCGGCGCGGCGAGCCCGCGATCATCACGCGGCACGGCAAGCGCGCGGCAGTCATCCTGAGCTTCGAGGAATGGGAGCGGCTGTCCCACGTGCCCTCGTTCGGGCGACTGCTGATGGCGGCCCCGATCGAGCCGGACGACATGCCGGAGCGAAACGCCGCCCCGCCGCGCGATGCGGGGTTGTGAGCTTGTGTATCTTGTCGATACGAACGTGATTTCGGCGGGCGCTCCCACAAAGGCGCACGCCGCGCCCGCGCTCGGCCAGTGGATGGAGCGGAATTCCCACCTGCTCTTCCTGTCGGTGGTCACGGTTGCCGAAGTGGAAGATGGGATCGCGTGCGCACGCCGGCAGGGTGCGCACCGCAAGGCCGCGCGTCTGGCCGATTGGCTGGAAACGGTGCTGCATTTGTACGGCGATCGTGTCCTGGCCTTCGATATCCCGGCCGCCCGCATCGCCGGCCGCCTCGCCGATCTTGCGCGCCAAGGCGGCCATGCGCCGGGTTTTGCCGATCTGGCGATCGCGGCGACGGCGACGGCGCATCGGCTGACCGTTCTGACCCGTAACCTGCGCCATTTCCAGCCGCTCGGCGTGACGACGCACGATCCGTTCGTCTCGCTGCCCTGAGCTCGATTTTCCGCGATTTCGTGACGTCGTGGGGGCAATCTTGTGGGCCGGCGGCTGATCGGAGCCGGAGGACGACGACGGAGCGGGTGCCTCCGCGCTCCAGCAAGGCTTTATCACGGAGGAAGCGCGGAGGGCCACGTGCTGCCCCGGCAGTCGGGGAGGCACAAAGCCTCCGTGGCCCTCCGTGGCCCTCCGTGGCCCTCCGCGCTTCCTCCGTGATAAAGAATCTGGCGATTTCGCAAGCCGCACGAACCGCGCGGCCGGTGCGTCGGGACCGCGTCAACCGCGGTCCGCAGGGGGTAGTGCGTCGTTTTGAAAATCCCAAGAATGGGACGACGGCTACTTCGCGGGCGGGTGGGATTGAATGATCGGAGGGAAATGCGGGGACGGGACGTATAGCTGGGCCTCTCCCGTGTTCAGAAGGAGAGGGGACCACCGATAAACGAAATTCCCGGTGTCTTTCCCGTGAACGTCTGTCATTGAAGCCTTGACCAGAACCCAAGTCAGTCCCGTGCATCTGTTTAGCAAGATCGGGCCGAACGGCATGTCGCCCTTCTGGGGCTGGGAAATTTCATAGCAAGATGGGGGCGCAAGCGGCGCACTTACCGGCGCCGCGGCCGCGTGCGCTGTCACTATCGCAGCGGCGGTCCCGAAGACGAAAAGCCGGGCAATCCCTCTCATGCGGTTTCCCTCTCGCGCGCGCCCTCTTCCTCGGGTATGCTTACCGCCAAGCAATCACGGAGTTGAGAGCGCGCACGGTGCTTTCTACCCGGCGCCCCCTCCGCTATGCTTACCGCCAAGCATATCTAGGAGCCGTTATGGACCAGAAAATCCCGCCAGGCGCGGTTGCATTCTTTGAAGAATGCAAGAGACGGAAGGTCTCCTTGGAAGAGAATTTGGAGTTCTTCCGCTCGGGCGCGCTCGGCCTTTGGGCGCTAGCGCCCGGAGGCGCGCGGATCGATGAATCCGGTGCTTATATGACGACTCTAGAGCGGATGATTGCCGATCTCGCCGCCCTAATATCCAAATATGAGGCTGAGCATCATGCCTAGAGGCCCCAGAGGCGAGAAGCGCCCCGCCGACGTGATCGGCCGGGCGGTTCAGATCATGCGGATCGCGACCGGCGAGGAACCGGACGACCGACAGGACGCGCCCGCGCCAAGCGCGGCGGCCCAGCTCGGGAAGCTAGGGGGCGCAGCGCGGGCGAAGAAGCTCACGCCCGAGCAGCGGGCCGAGATCGCCCGAAAGGCGGCGGCGAAGCGGTGGGGGAAGGTCTAGGCCGCCTCATCCTTTTCGTCACGCGCCGCCCTGCGTAGCTCGACATCGAACGTCAGGTCCATCGGAAGGTCGATGTGATCCTCCGATGGGCGAATACTGTTCCAACGCTCCATATCGAACGTGAGCTGAAGGCCATCATCGACCATTCCCTCTCGGCGCATCACCAAAGATGCCCGCATATTCGTCGGTGTCGTCTTTGGGTCGTCGATATCAACCCACCCAAACGACAATTGCCCGGTCGCACCCCGACGTGGGACTGCGTGGTTAGCCCGGTATGGATTGCCGGTTTTTGGGTCCTGGCGGATTTCTAAGCGGGCGGCATCTGCGAACTGCTTTGCCAACATATCCATCGGGTCGGCCGGTTGTGGAAGGGGCCAACCCTTGCGCGCGGCGAATTCGGCCACCTTGCGCATGTCGATTTCTGACTCGCCAGTTTCATCACGGTACAGACGGATAAGCCGCTGCCGTTCAACTACCTTGGACAACAAAGTCTCCCTCAATTGCCTAGCGGAGCAACAGTGCCCCAGCCGTCGGTCATAGCGCTCGGCATCACGTTCGCCCTGACCTTCGCCAGATGCGAACGGAATATGTGAAACCTCCCTGTTTTATATTGTAATTGCCCGGCTACGATACCGGGATGAATCCGAAGTATTCTAGCAAATCCTCGCAAATCTGACTCTGAGAAGAGTGGGGATTTCCTAGTTATGAAGGCATCCATCTGAGCTTGCGGAATGCAAAAATTGGAGGCCGCTTGATTGGCGACGCGCTCCTCCGCAGAGACCGCCGGTCCAGTCCCGGCGCGATCACCCTCTAGCTCCGCGTCTAATGCTGCCGCATGTTGCCCGTGGCCCTGCAAGACGTGCTCGATCTCATGTCGCAGCACGAACCAGAAGTTGTCGATGCGGTCATATCGGCTGGATAGTGCGATGACGGGAGAGTGGTCATCCAGCCACAAGCAGACACCATCGATTTTAGCTGAAGCGAGCGATTTAACAAGCAGGAAGCGGACGCCGCACTCCAACAGAATGCGTGATGCCTTCCTAGCCTCTTCTGGAGCGACCATCAGCGCTTTCAGCTTTGGCAGAGATGCTCGAAGCTGTGCGGCAGAGTACTTCGGCGCCAGCATGTTCTGAGCAATCCCGCGCACACGATAGAGCCATGCCATCTGGGCAGGCGACGGGGCGCCTTCCGCATTTGTCTTCCTTGCGGCATGCGGCAGAATTTCGATATCTTCTAGCCGATTAACTCCGAAAAATCTCATTAGCTCGCGTTCGACAGCCGCTATGTCACGCACGCCCTCGGCCTTAAGCCAGCCGCGTTCGATCATTTCGCCGACTGGCAGGTCTCCAAACAGAAGCGCCCGAGTTGCGCGAGAAGGGTCAGGCTGCATTACGATCCGGGCCTGAGCCAGATCAAGTTCCTTCTGTAAAGCCAGGAACCGCTCCGCAGGGACGCCAAACAGCTCCTCCAGCACGAGCGACAGTTTGGCATCCACCCCCTGCTTGTCACCGGTTATTCGGGTGACGGTCGCCTCGCTGACACCGAGGATTACGGCAAACGTGCGTTTGTTCCACCCCCTAGCCGCCATCAGCGAGAGGATAAACTGGCCGGGGGTCCGAAAGACACTATCATCGCTCATGGAATCCATGCTAGCAGATTTGCGCAAACACGCAAATACTAAAAAACGGCTTGACGTTAAGCATAGAATTTCATATCACGTGGGGCATGAACAAGCTCCCGTCCGCCAAGCGCGCCCAAATCCTCCACATGCTGTGCGAGGGGGCCTCTATGCAGTCGATCGCCCGGGTAGTGGACGTATCCTTCAATTCGGTCGTGAAGCTGCTTCGGGACGCCGGG
Source organism: uncultured Pseudomonadota bacterium (assembly GCA_963832525.1). GTDB lineage: Bacteria > Pseudomonadota > Alphaproteobacteria > Acetobacterales > Acetobacteraceae > JAJZVS01. Next base: position 434,254 of record CAWHUC010000003.1, on the reverse strand, counting down.
GAGGCTTGCGAAGCGTTCCACGATGAGACGGTCCGTGGCGTCCGTTCCAAGCGGGTGCAGTGCGACGAAATCTGGTCCTTCGTTCACTGCAAGCAGCGCAACGTCGAGACCGCCAAGGCTGCCCCCGCCGAGGCTGGCGACCTATGGACCTGGACGGCCTTGGACGCCGACCACAAGCTGATTATCGCGTATGCGGTCGGCGGCCGGGATGCGGGCTACGCGAACGCCTTCATGGAAGACGTAGCCGACCGGCTCGCCAACCGGGTCCAAATGACGACGGATGGGCATCGGGCATACCTCGACGCGATCGAAGGCGCCTTTGGTGCCGATATCGATTACGCAATGCTGGTGAAGCACTACGGCGAGACCGCTACCCCGCCAGGCCGTTACAGTCCGGCTCAGTGCACGGGCGCCACGAAAGAGCGCGTCGAAGGGCGCCCCGACCCCAAGCACGTCAGCACCTCATATGCCGAGCGGCAGAACCTGAATTTCCGGATGGGAATGCGCCGCTTCACGCGCCTGACGAACGCTTTCAGCAAGAAGGCCGAGCCGCACTACCACATGGTCTGCCTCTACACCGTCTTCCACAATTTCGTCCGCGTGCACAAGACGCTCCGGTGCACGCCCGCAATGGCCGCCGGCCTCTCCCCGACACTCTGGACCATGGACAACATCCTGGCCCTGATCGACGCGCGGGCCGAGCCGGCCAGGCGGCCTCGGGTCTATAAACTGAGAATTTTAGAATGACGCACTACCCCGCAGGGTCCGAGCTCGCCCTCGCCGTGCCCCCGTCCCGGCCGGGCTTGAGGCAGGCCGCCCGCCCCCCTGCCCCGTCCGGCCTTTGCCCGCGCGCCCCGGCGTCGCTGGACGCGGCGCAGAAGCCGCGCCAGACTCGCGCAAAGCTCCCGGAGGGCGTCCATGCAAAGCCTGATGCAGCCGCACGAGCTGCTGATCTCCTCGTTGCTGAAGCACGCCGCACGCCACCACGCCGAGGCCGACGTGGTCTCCCGCACCGACGACGGCGCGCTCCACCGCACCACCTGGGGCGCAACCGAGGCGCGCGCCCGCCGGCTGGCCCGCGCGCTGGCAGCACTCGGCCTCGGCGCGGGGGACCGGGTGGGCACGCTCGCCTGGAACGACCACCGGCATCTCGAAATCTACTACGCCGCCCCCGGCATGGGGGCGATCTGCCACACCATCAACCCGCGGCTGCATCCCGACGACATCGCCTATATCATCAACCACGCCGGCGACGCGGTGCTGTTCGTCGATCCGGGCTTCGCCGGGCTGCTCGAAACCATCGCGCCCCTGATCCGCGCAACCGTGCGCGCGGTGGTGATGCTGACCGCGCCCGCGCAGATGCCGAGCGTCGCGCTGCCCGAGGGCATGGCCCTGCTGTGCTACGATACGCTGCTGGCCGCGGCGGACGAAGCGTTCGCCTGGCCGGAGTTCGCGGAAACCACGGCCTCGTCCCTGTGTTACACCTCCGGCACCACCGGGCGGCCGAAGGGCGTGGTCTACAGCCACCGCTCCACCGTGCTGCACGCCTACGCGATCAACATGGCCGACGTGCTGGGCCTGCGCGCGATCGACCGCGTGCTGCCGGTGGTGCCGATGTTCCACGTCAACGCCTGGGGCATTCCCTACGCCGCGGCGATGGCCGGCGCGGCGCTCGTGCTGCCGGGCCGCCACCTCGACGGCGCCAGCCTGCACGCGCTGATGAACGCCGAGCGGGTCACGCTCGCCGCCGGGGTGCCGACCGTCTGGATGGGCCTGCTCGCGCACCTGCGCGCCACCGGCGGCCGGCTCGAGACCGTGAAGATCATCATGACCGGCGGATCGGCCTGCCCGCCGCTGCTGATCGAGGCGTTCGGCCAGGAACACGGCATCACCGTCGAGCACGGCTGGGGCATGACGGAGATGAGCCCGGTCGGCACCTACAACAAGCCGAAGCCCGCCCATCTCGGGCTGGACCGGGCCGGGCGCACCAGGCTCGGCCTCAAGCAGGGGCGCATCCTGTGCGGCCTCGACATGAAGATCGTCGACGACACCGGCGCGGAACTGCCATGGGACGGCGTTGCTTTCGGCGATCTGAAAGTGCGCGGCCCCTGGGTGACCGGCGCCTACTACGGCGAGCCGCCGGGCAGCGCGCTCGACGCCGAAGGCTGGTTCGCCACCGGCGACGTCGCCACGATCGACCCGCAGGGCATGATGGAGATCACCGACCGCTCCAAGGACGTGATCAAGTCGGGTGGGGAATGGATCAGCTCGATCACGCTCGAAAACCTTGCCGTCTCCCACCCCGACGTGGCGGAGGCCGCGGTCGTGGCGGCGGCGCACCCGAAATGGGACGAGCGGCCGGTGCTGATCGTCGTTCCGCGCGCCGGGCGGCGCATCGATCCGGCCTCGGTGTTGGCGGTCTACGCCGGCAAGGTGCCGCGCTGGTGGGTGCCGGATGCTGTCGTCGTGCTGGACGAACTGCCGCACACCGCCACCGGGAAGCTGCAGAAGACGGTACTGCGCGAGCGCTTCCGCCACCACCTGCAGGCGCGCGCGGCCGATGCGCCGCCGGCCGGCCCGGGGTAGCGGCCCCTCCGCCCTCCCGCGACGTGTCCCGGCCTGAACAGGCTTGCGCGGATCGCCACGCGGGCCGGGAGCCGGACCCGGTGTCGGTTCAAGGAAGCAAGGAATTTCAACCGCAGATGCGCGCAGATGCACGCAGATGGACCCGGTATTAGGTAGCAACGGCCACCAGACCGAAATTAGGTCCGGGGCGGTCTTATCCCCATATTCCGGAGGGTAGGTGAGTTGTGTGGCGCTTGGTCTCTATTTTAATCATAGTGGTTATAGGCATCGCCGCCGTCCACCCGAACGGTGATACTGGGCGGCATCCCGCTAACATGGACCCGACCCGCAAACCATGTTGTACGCAAAATGCGGAAGATATCTGCATATACAAAGTATCCGCAATAATACCCGGGAGTTGCGGGAATGCTGAATTGGGGCACCTGGGCCGTGCTCCCCGTGACTACGACAGTTCTGATCTCTTCTGTTGTGAGCCCGCTATAGTCCGGTATATCTGGAAGTGGTTCTGTCTGGATTCGGAACGATATTTTCCTAAGTATTCCGGGTGTCCTGCCGGCGTTTGTGAAAAAGGATTGAAATCTCAAACCCCCATGGCTCGGAATTGGATTGAACCCGATAGACAAATAAGCTCTTTCGTACGTAGGGATAAGCTCAATCGAGCGCGCGGCCACCTCGGCCGATTTGCCCGCGGCGATCGCGCTCCGCTCGGCGGCGTCAGCGGCCCTAGCCGATTCCGCTACAGATTTACTCATATGGGTGGCATGCGCGTCCGCGATGGCCAAAGACCGCCGGAATTCCGCGAGTTGGTCTTCCGCCGACTGCCAGAGGCGTTTGGTGGTATTGGACAAGGTGAGCGTGAATATAGCGACCATGAGAGTGGCCAAGGCGCCGATGGCCCCCTGGTATTCGTTCGTCCAGTTCTCTACACAAACGGTTTGCAAATGAAGCCGCGCCAGACCAGCGGCGACGGGATGGTTTTCATAAAGGGCGCGATAGGCGTACTGGTTTTTGCCTTTGTGTACGCATTCTTGGAACGCCGGTGAGCTACTGACCAGCCACCCAATCATTGCGATCGCGGCCAAGGCCAGAACCCAAAGGCGCCCGCTCAATCCCCTGCCCGTTTGCGTTGGGCTTAAGCGTAACGGTTCGCTCACAGGTCCGCCAGCACCAGCGCCGCGATCCCCAGCACGGCCAGACAGGCCAGGAAGAACGTCACTGAGAATGTCCCTCGGACCAACTTACTGTTCACGGATGCCTCGGTCTCTCCCTCAAACCCATGCTCATTGAGCCGCCGAGCAAGCTCGGCATAGGTCACGTCGGCCCGCTTTAGCTCGGCCTTGAGGAAGCGCCGGGCCTTATCTGCCCATTCCCGTTCCTTGGCTGATATCGCCATGATCGCCTCCGGTCGAAATCGACTTGACCCGATCATATACGATCTTTTCCGATTGACAAGGCCGGTCTGAATAGATCATATTCGCTCTATACAAAGCGGATACGATCTAATATCTCAGCACTTCCTCCTCTCTGCCAAGGCCCGGACCCTCTCCCTTGGAGCCGTGCTGCGGATGTCTGTCCAGGAAGCCGAGGCAACCTTCGTCCGCATCCGCTGGACCGATGGCAAGCCGGTCTGCCCGCACTGCGAATGCCCGACCGTGTATGACTGCCGAAAGGCCAACGGCGCCCCGCGCTGGCGCTGCAAGGCGTGCCGCAAGGATTTCTCGGTCACGTCCGGGACCCTGTTCGCGTTCCACAAGATGCCGCTTCGGTCCTACCTTGCGGCCCTTGCGGCGATCGCCATTTTCGTCAACGAAGTCAAAGGCAAGTCCGCCCTAGCGCTATCCCGCGATCTGGACTGCCAGTACAAGACGGCGTTCGTCCTGGCGCACAAGCTGCGGGAGGCCATGGCGTCCGAATTGAAGGGGATGCAGCTTGGCGGCGACGGCGAGACGGTAGAGGTCGATGGCGGCTATTTCGGCGGCTACATCAAGCCGGCGAACCACAAGGAGCTTCGCCGGGATCGCCGCTTTGCCAAGAACCAGAACGGCAAGCGGCAGGTCGTGGTCGTGATGCGGGAGCGGGGCGGCCAGACTCTCCCGGCGGTGTTCAAGAGCGAATCGGCCGCGCTCGGCTTCATCACGGCCCGGGTCGCCAAGGGCACGAGCCTCATGGCGGACGAAGCCCCGTCCTGGAATGACTTGGCAGCCGGCTTTCCGGTCTCCCGGATCGACCACAGCAAGCTCTACAGCGACACCGCCGGGGTTTATACGAACGGGGCCGAGGAATTCTTTTCCCGGATGCGCCGGGCCGAGATCGGACATCACCACCATGTAGCCGGCACCTATCTGGTCCGGTATGCGCAGGAAGCGGCTTGGCGCGAGGATCACCGCCGGGTGGCGAATGGGCAGCAGGTCCAGGCGATCGCCGGGCTGGCGATGACGAGCGAGCCGAGCGTGGACTGGTGCGGGTATTGGCAGCGGGCGGCTCGGGGATGATTGATTGCCCTAGGCAACCGGAATCCGCAGTGCTATATAGGCGGAACGCATGGAGAACCCTACGGCAGCGGACGCCCGCGGTAGCCGGTGGGTGAAACGGGAGCGACGAAGTGGCTGTATCTGCCGCATCTGCGGCAAAGCACTTGGGGGAGCGCAGCGGCTGGGGATTCTCGAATCTCGCCCTCCAGAAACTCCTTTATATTGCCCATATGGTTTTCCTGGGCGAGCACAACGGCGCTCCTCTTGTCGTGGAGCCGTTTGAGGCGTGGGACTACGGCCCAGTCGTCCCGGCCCTGTACCACCGGCTGAAGATTTTTGGGGGCGCCCCCGTAAAGGACGTATTTTATTCCGAGTCGGCCATAAACGGAACCGAAGAAGGTTCTTTCGTTGACAAAGCATGGGAAGCCTTGGGGAGAGAAAAACCAGGCAAACTCGTCGCGATCACTCACTGGGATAATGGTGCCTGGGCCAAAAATTACCAAAAGGGAAGGCGTGGTATCCGTATTCCCAATGCAGACATCCTTGCCGAATTCAGGGAGAGGATGAGTGCCTGAAGATGATTTCGGGAAGCTTAGTGGGGGGAGCCCCGCACTGCCAATTGATGAAAAGATAGACAGCCTTGAGGATGAGATTGCAAAACTCAAAGAAAAGAGGAATGAGGACCGGTTCTGTTTCCTGACGGCTATCATAATCATAGTCGATGCTTATGTATTTATGCGAATGCCCAGTTGGGGAGGCCCGGTTTCTATTCTGTTTCTCGAAATCGTTGTCCTTTTCGTTGTCGCCAGGAAGTTGAATATCCAAGACCTGACGGTCATTACTGATAAGCTTATTGCTGCTCTCGGCAAAAATGGGCGCCCTTAGTTTCTCGCCTTTCCCCACCGCGCCGCCGTTCCCCGTCCCTGCTTCGTGACCGCCCCGCGCCCCAGCATCCGGTCGAAGTGCCATAGCGACGGGTGGGCGCCCCGTAGGCCGCCTAGACCAACTCCCACCACGTCTCCGGCTCCCGCACCACGCGCCGCACCAGGCCGCGCCGTTCCAGGCGCATGAGGCTCGCCCTGGCCGTGTCGGAGATATGTCTCCGCAGCCGCCTGTCGTCCGGCAGCCCCTTGGCCTCGATAGCTACCGCGACGATGCGATCCAGCGCCACCGGCCCCTTGGCATCGCGCAGCACGCCCATGCAGATGCGCCCCAACTCACGGTAGCGGAAGAACAGACCGTGCAACGCCGGCTTGATCGGGGGGATCATGTCCGGGTCGCAGTCGGGGGCGAACAAGCGCAATACCGAGTTGATCGCGGCCAGTTGCTCAGTACGCCGTGCCACGATCTCCCTGGCATGGGCGATCTCGCCGGCTACCCGGGCGCGCTTCTGGCGCAGGCCCGAAAGGACGAAAGTGTTGCGTTCCGCCATGTCCCTGGTCTAGCCGGAATGGTGCTGCGTCGGGTTGTTTCTGTGGTGGCCGTTGCTACCTAATACCGGATGGACCGTGCCGCTTCAGCGACCCCGGCCGACCTCGCGCGGCGGAGTGTGCGGGCGCCTCGGGCCTATGCCGCCGGCGGGCCGTTCCGCTCGGTGCATTTGCGTTTATTTGCGTCCATTTGCGTGCATCTGCGTTGAACCCTTCTTCTGTCTGGCCGCTCACCAACAGGGTTCGCAATAAGAGCGTAGGCTCCTGATTTGAACGCAAACCTCCGGAGGTTTGCTCAGGCCGGCAGGCGCACCGTCGCTTTCAGACCCCCGCCGGGCCGGTTGGCGATCGTGATGTCGCCGCCGTGGGCCCGCAGGATGTTGCGGGCGATCGGCAGGCCGAGCCCGACGCCCCCGGTTTCGCGGTTGCGGCTGGGTTCGCCGCGGTGGAAGGGTTCGAACACCAGATCGAGCTGTTCGGGCGGGATGCCCGGCCCCTCGTCCTCGATTTCCACCGTGACCATGCCGTCGCTGCCTGCGGGCAGCAGGCGCAGCTTTGCGGCACCGCCGTAGAGCACGGCGTTGCTCGTCAGATTGGCGAACGCCCGCTTCAGCCCGAGCGGGCGGGCCCGCAGGGTCAGGTGCGCGGGCCCCTCATAGCCCAGATTTTCCGCCATTTCGGGCCGCGCGTCGGCCGCCTCGTCGAGCACCGTGCGCAGCAGTTCCGCAAGGTCGAGCGGCACCACCGGCTCGCCGGTGCGCGCGTCGCGGCCGAACACCAGGGTGGCGGCGACCATCTGCTCCAGTTCTTCCAGGTCGGCCAGCATCTTGCGGCGCTGTTCGTCGTCTTCGACGAACTCGGCGCGCAGCTTGAGCCGGGTGATCGGCGTGCGCAGGTCGTGGCCGATCGCGGTCAGCAATTCGGTGCGGTCCTGGACGAAGCGGCGGATGCGCACGGCCATGGTGTTGAAGGCGGCCGCCGCGGCGGCGACTTCCGACGGCCCGGTCTCCGGCAGCGCCGGCGCGTTCACGTCCCGCCCGAGCGCCTCGGCGGCTTCGGCCAGGGTGCGCACCGGCGCGGTCAGCCGGCGCACCGCCCACAGGCTGAGCGCCGCCGCCGCCAGGGTCATCAGCCCGAACGCCCACAGGAAGGACGGCGAGTGCCACGGCCGCAGCGGCGGTATCATCGCGTGCACGTTGAGCCAGGTGCCGTCCGGCAGCAGCAGCCCCAGCACCAGTTGCCGCCGGGGGAGATCGCCGCGGATCAGGATCTCCCGCGGGCGCTCGTGCGGGGGCATGGGAATCAGGTTGAGGTTCACCCGGAGCAGCCGCTGCAGCCAGAACGGGGCCGGCGGCATCGGCACCAGCGGCGGACTGGCATCGAGGCTCGCGTGCAGGCCGGGGCCGTGCGGCAGCCCGGCCAGCACGGCCGCACGCCGGTCCGGCGGCGACAGGTCCACCGTGCGGTAGACCGTCATCACCCGGAACGCCAGGTTGCGCGCCTGTTCGAGCCGCAGCAGGTCCATGCGGTCGAGCGCGTGGATCGTCAGCCCCGCCGCCTGCACGACGGCGAGCCCGACCAGCAGCAGGAGCGTGGTGCGCGCCGCCAGGCTGCGCGGCCAGAGGCGGAAGGTCACCGGCCCTCCTGCCGACGCGCGTCGGTCCGCGTGCGCCCGCTCGCCGGTGGGGGGCGATCGGCGCGGACGGAGCCGGCGCGGCGAGGGTCTGCCCGACCGCGGGGAGGAATGCCGGCTGGACCCATGGGGTTCGTCCTCCGCGGTTCGGGTGTGTGTGCGCCTTCTTTTGCAAACTCTTCGCGTCCTGTCACGCCGGCCCCGTCCTGTTGGGCCGGATCATGGGCGGGGCGGCACGCCCGACCGGGCCGCGTCGTTTGTCTCAACCCTTTCTTCATTTTCTGCGCCTACAGCGGGTCGCTCCGCCCGGGCCGCCCTTCCCCGAGAGTTCGTGAAAGAATGCCCGTCGGCCGCCAGAACCGCCTGAAAACCCGAGCAATGACAACGGGCGTTCGTTCACAAGTTCGATCGCGTTCCACGCTCTGAGCCGATCGGCATGTCCGGCGTCGCCCGCACCTCTCCCCGCAACCCCACGAGCGCCCCGGCCGAACCGGATATGCCCTCCTCCGACCCGATCCCCCGCGCCCGGCTCAGCGCCGTCGTCGTCTCCTGCAACCGGGCCTGGGCGATCGAGACCTGCCTTGCCGCCCTCGCCTTCGCCGACGAGGTCGTCCTGGTCGATAAATCCTCGACCGACGGCACCGCCGAACGCGGGGCGCAGCACGCCGACCGGGTCATCCGCGTGCCGTGGTCGCCGACCGTGGAGGCAACCCGCGCCTTCGCCGTGGCCCAATGCACGCACGCGTGGGTGCTGCTGCTCGACGACGACGAATGCCTGAACCCGGAAGCGGTGCTGCTGATCGCCGCGGAGCTGGCGGCACCGCGCGCCGATATCTATTGCCTGCCGCTGCGCCATTACATCCTCGGGTGCCACGACGAGCGCTGCTACTACTGGCCGGAATGGCATCCGCGCCTGTTCCGCCGCGACGCCGTCTCCTTCGCCGACACGGTGCACGGCGGCATGGCGCTGCGGTCGGAGCGCGTCCACCGCATCCCGACCGAAACCGGCGCCTGCATCCATCATCTGTCGCACCGTTCCGTCTCCGAATGGATCGAGAAGACCAACCGCTACACCGCCGCGCCCGACCGGGTGCGGGCCGGTGTGACCGAGACCGACCTCGCCGCCTTCGCCCACCAGGCGATCGACCGCTGGCGCGCGGCCAGCCGTCCCGACGCCGCGGACGACGCGCCGAGCGCGGTGGCGCTGCTGCGCGCCACCTACGACATCGTCGACCGGCTGAAGACGTGGGAGGAGGAGCGCGGGCTGGACGGCGCGGCGGCGTTCCGCGACGTCTGCGCGACGTTGCAGGCGGCCTATGCCGAGCGGCTCGCGCACCTGCGCCGCCCGCATCGCGCGCCCGGGATCGCCTGCCTGCCGCCTGCCCCTGCGCCGGCCCCGCGCACCGCCGCCGATGCCGATGCCGTGGCGCCGGCGCAGACCGCCGCGCAGCAATCGATACGCGCCGCGCTCCGCGCCGAGGCGGCGGCCCTCCAGGCGCAGCTCCGCGCGGAACAGGAGCGGGGCGCCGCGGATCGGGCGCGCACCGACGCCGAGCGCGGACGCGCCGTCCGGGAGCTGGGCCGACTGGGGGTCGAGCGGGACCGCGCCGTCGCCGAGCGGGATCTGGCGGCGGCGACCCTGCGGGCGGCGCAGGAGCGCGCCGGCGCGCTCGAGGCCGCATTGCACCTCCTGCACCGCAGCACGAGTTGGCGCGCGACCGCCCCCCTGCGCCGCTTCGCCGCCCGGCACGGCCGGCTCGCTGGTCAGCTCCGGCGTGGCACGCGGCTGGCCGCCCGGCTCCTGGCGCGCCGGACGGGGCGCGGGGCGGGGCTGGAAGCGCCCGGGGGATAGCGCCGCCATCGGCCCGGGCTCTGTGGCAACAGAGCCGCCTGGCCGACGATCGCCCGGGTTGTTATGATGCGTGATGGCGTTCCGTCCACCTCCTTTGATTCCCGAGCTGGATGTTGCCGACCTGGACCGTTCGCTTGCCGCCTACCTGGACGTGCTCGGCTTCAAGCTCCACGTGAGCCGCCCGGAAGAGCGGTTTGCCTATCTGGTCCGCGAGAGCGCGCACCTCATGCTCGAGGAGGCGAGTGGACCCGGCCGGCGTTTCCATACCGCACCGTTGGCGTTTCCGTTTGGCCGAGGCATGAACCTGCAGATCGAGGTGACTGACGTCGATGCCTTGTACGCCGACGTGCAGCGGTCGGACCTGAGCATTCTCATTCCGCTGGAAGAGCGTTGGTATCGGCAGGGTCAGACCGAAGCAGGCAACCGGCAATTCGTCGTGGTCGATCCCGATGGCTACCTGCTGCGATTCTTCGGCGATCTGGGCAGGCGGCCGGTGCCGGTGGCCGCGGGCTGAAACGCCACGTCGAGGGGGCGACCGGTAGCAGGCCTGGTCTTCTCATCCGTCGGCGGCGGCGCACCCGGGCGCCCCCGCGCGCAGCACCGCCGTCATCGAGTCCGGCTCGGCCAGCGACAGGCTCACGCCGCAGTCGCACCGCAGCGCGACAGGGTCGAACCGGTCCGACCCGCAGGACCAGCAGCACAGCGGCAAGGTCGCGCGGCGGAAGATGTCCACCGCGGCGATCCGCGCGCCCAGCAGGGCGACCTCGGCGGCGGTGAAGAGGCCCGGTGCCGCCAGACGCCCCGCCTCCGCCGGCCGCAGCGCCTGCCCGGTGGCGAGCCCATGCTCGATCGCCAGCAGCAGATGCAGGCTGGTCGGCGTCCCCGGCGCGCAGTGGCGCAGAGCGAGCGGGTGCCACGGCAGGGAGGTGTGCAGGTCTTCGAGCACATAGAGCCCGCCCGGCCGGAGCAGGGGAAACGCCGCCGCGAGGCAGGCCGCCTGGTGTTGCGGGATGTGGCTGCCGTCCTCGATCACCAGGTCGAAGCCGCCGCCCAGCCCGGCCAGCGCGGCTTCGAGGCCCGGGCGATCGCCCTGGTCGGCCTGCACGTAGCGGATCGCGGGTCCCGTCGGCCACTCCGGCTGCACGGGCAGGAGGTCGAGGCCGACGATCTCCGCGGCCGGGAACAGGGTGCGCAGCCAGCGGATCGAGGCGCCGTTCAGGACGCCGAATTCCAGCACCCTGCCCACCGGGCCGAGGGTCGCGAAGCGGCGCCGGTAGAACGCGCTGAAGCGATGCCAGGTGTGCTTGTCCGAGCCGGTCGGATCGGTCCAGGGCCTTGGCGCCGGCTCGGTCATGGCACGCCCTTCCGCCTGGTTGCCGGTCGGCGCACCGCGCCGGCGGGGCGCCCGGGTGCCGGCTTTGCGGTCCTTCGAGGATGGTCCCGCCGTAGGGCACGCGCGCGGGTGGGTCAATCGAGGCGCGGGCCGGCCCGGGGGGGGCGGGCGAGACGCGGGCCGGTTCCTGGGGGGCGGGGCGACTTGTACAGCTTGTGGGGCGTTTGGGGCGCTGATGTACGTTTGGTGGGGCGGCCGATCGGCGCGGCGCGCCCCGTTTTCGTCGCCGCGCGCGGGTGGGCTCGGGGGCGATCGTTCCGCCCTTCGCGATCGGGACCGGCGCGAGGAGTGATCGCGGGGGACCATCCTCCGACCCGGTTTTATCGCTCGGTGCGCGGGTGCGGGAGTTCCTGCCGCCTCGCTGTCTGGGGTGGGTGGGCTCGCCCCCTGACTTCCTCCGGTGTTTCTTGGTTCGGCTGGGGGCCGTTTCTTCGTCCCGGCCTGACATCCCCAAGGCGCCGAGCGGAGCCGCGGTCAAGGGCATGTCCTTGGGTTCGACCCAAGGATGGCCCGCCTCTTCGGCGGGCCACCGCGCCCTTCGCGCGGCGCACAGCGTCCTTGACGGCGGCGAGCACGGCGCCAGGCTCGATCAGGTCGGGCAACCTTGCGGAGGTGCAGCCATCTCCCGATCGGCTGGCGTGATCGCGGGTGCCCAGCGGGTTGGCCCGCAATCACGCCAGGCAGCGGAGAGCCTCATTTTTCCGATCCCCCTCGGCGCGCCGCATCGGTTGCGGTCGGACGGCCCGCGGCGAACCGCCGGAACGGGATGTGTCGGGATGGGGAGGGTGTTCGCGGAATTCCGTCCGAAGGTCTTCCAACGGCGGGTTCGCGCCCATTGTCGCCGTTCCAGGCCGCTGCGCGATTTCCCGATACCTGCCATTCGCGCGGCTTGGAGGTGCCGCCGGCGGAATCGCCATAACCTTTGTAACCGACGACACCTGCCGCTCCCCTTCTACGATTAAATCCAAGTCTGTGCCTCGGCCAGAAATAATGGGACTGTAATGCAACATTGCTACGCCTAGCCGTCCTTGGTCTATTTGATTGTCGTAATAGGATTGGCTGTTGACCATTCCCGCATATACTGCAGAGCATGCGCCAGATGGTGGGCATCGGCCTCACCTATCACTGCTCTCTGTTCCTTAAGTGCCCGTTCCAGCAACACGCATAGATCGACTGGCATCTCGTGGTGAGCCTTGCGGCAGGAAGCCAGCAGGATCGCGGTCAGGCGTTCCTTCGTGCTCCTCGCTCTTGGCTGCCGCCACAGCTTCTGGACGAAGTCGAAGCAGACTTTGCGGAGGGAGTTCGCCTCAAGGATCGGCGATGCCAGGGCGCCCGCAATCCGTTGAAAAAAGGCCGGGGATTCCGCGCCCCAGCGGCTGGTTGCCCTGATGAGCGATGGGCCATCGAGGGATGTGAGCGAATGACCCCACAAAGTGAGGTCGATCAGCATGTCGTCGTAACCTCTCCTGGACAGGCTCCCAGCCGAGAGGCAGACCGAGATTGCCGGCTGCAGCCAGACGGACTTGGGCACACCGACCTCCGCGCTGAGGTGGCGCAGCCGCCTGTCCTCGCACAGGAGGACGCGCCCGCTCCCGCTCGCTGCGGCAATTGTGTCCATTATTGACGGATGCGCTAGTTTCCCCAGGCGGCGGACTTCCGGCGTCATGTCCGTGTCGGGGATTGCCGGGATCACGACTGCATTCGTCCGGGCCCAGGCGAGAAGCCCTGATGCAAGTTCCGCCGGCGCACGCTTCTCTTCGTCGGTCGGCTTGACGAAGCCAATCTTGCCGTCTCGCTCGAACATCACGCCGCTACTGCGTGCGAGGTTGTCTGAGGCAGCCCGTTCCCGTTGAGCCAGCAGTTCGATGCCGGTCGCCGTCATGCCGAGTGGCCCGAAGGTTCTAGAAAGCGCATCCAGCAGGCTAAGCACGCCCGCAATCCAGAACGTCATTGGATCCAGGATCAATGGTGGGCGGCCCCTAAGCACGCCCGCCGCTCTGTCCCGTTCTGGTTTGATCCCGAAACACACGTCGATAGTCATGCCGGCACCGCGGATGGCCTGCCATGCCTCGATCGGGTCCAGACCAATCATGCAACCGGCGAAAGCGATTGGCAGGCTGCCGCCCCTATACTGCTCAAGCATCTCCCGTCCCGCAGCGCTCCTCGCCGCCAGGGCTGGCGCGAGCTGTGCCAGGACGCGCACGGGGTCTGCATGATCGACGTTAATTCCGATGAGGCCGTTGTTGTCCGGAAAGAGGGTATTGAACTCCCTCAAGGAGCGATGGAACAGGCTGAGATATTTGTGAGCCAGCTCAACTATTCTTTGCTCCGGCAGGAGATCGTTGTCGTTGATCCTGATGGTGTCCCCCGCCTTCAGGCCTAGGGCAGCCTTGGCCAGTCGCGAATCCGGCGCGATTTCATTAAGCTCAATCTTTAGGTCGGGTGCTGTCTCGACGACATAGATCCGGCGGTGCCCGAGATCGTCCTCGACTGTGAACGCTACGCCTGAGGCGATGGAAGTTGGTGATGGGATCGCGCCCCTCACCTTCTCGACCATCATCATCAAGCCGAAAAAGCCGAGGTGGGCCCTCGCTTTAGGCCACCGATCCCGAAGGACTCGATAACCCAGGTCAAGGCCGCGTTCGGGAAACCCATGCCGGGCCAATGCCTGGGCCAACGCCATGAGATCTCGAGTAGCACTGCCCTGTTTGAGGTACGGGAGCTCACCGGAGAGAAACGAGTGCATGGCAGCATCGTCACCCTGCCTTTCGACTGCCTCCAGCCAGAGCAGCCGCATGCTTAGGTCATCTGGCACCTGCCGGATGTAGGCCTCAAGGTGACTCCTGGCTTGGGGGTAGTCCCCACTGAGACGAAATAGCCATGCCGCTACGCGAGAGTATGGCGGCTTCCCGATAACTTCCTGAGGCATATCGCCCAGGAGCTCACGGAGCTCCTGCCGCCGACCAGAGTTGAGCAGAGCATGAACCCGGAGCCGCAGGGGCTGACTATCGTGCCGCACATCCCCAACGTCGGCGAGCAGATCGGCAGAGCCCTCCCAGTCGCCCAGCTTCGACAGGGTTTCCGCGACGACGACAGCGTCCAGGCCATCCTCGCTTCCGTGATCCTTGAGGATACCGACGGCCGCCCTTGCCTGCCCGAGCGCCTCCTCGGGCCTTGACGTACGGTTGTAGAAATCACTGACCACGAGCCGCGCCAATGCATTGTCGGAGAACGTGGATGCCGTATCCGTCGCAATCGTCAAAGCCTCAGCGTCTCTGCCGAGTGAGACGAGCAGTCGCACTCTTGAGCCTGCGACCGCCACCCGGAGGCGTGTGCCGCTTGCCTCCGGCACGCCGTCGAGCGCTGCCAAGGCCTCCTTTGGACGCTGGAGGGCCTCCAGGGATTCCGCGCGCATGAGGCAAGCCGTGGCATCGCTGAAGCCGACAGTGTCGAGGGTGCGCAGCACCTGTTCATGCTGGCCGGTCGCCGCCTCCAGGAGTGCCCTCTGCTGCAATAGGGCGCGGTCTTGGGGGGCGAGAGCAATCGCTTCGGCGATGCGTGTCTTCGCATCATCCATCCGGTCGAGGTAACGGAGACCGCTGCATAGGTTGAGTAGGCTCCAGAGATAGCTGTCACGCATCTCTGAGTGCTTCACGTCGTCCCAGACCCTTCCGAGGAGGTCGACCGCCCAGCGGACGTCATCCAACTGGGACGGGTCGAGCCGGTGAGCGAATACAGCAGCCTTGTCTCTAAGGAGGTGCTCCAGCGTGTATGAAGCTGCCTCGGCCACCACCTCAGGCCTGCCACGCTGAGCGGAGAGGACTCTCCTAAATGCTGCAATACCCTCCTGGTACATTCCGCGATGGCGGTACCACCGCGCTGCCGAGAGAACTACGTTCCAGCCGACAGATGCCGGATCCGCCACCCTCCAGTAGGGATCGTGGACGGCATCCTCATTGACGGATACGGCGATCCGCATCGCCAATGCGTCATCGTTGCCCGGTTCCCGGGACAACAGCTCGTCTAGCATGTTGCGCGATTTGTCAGTATCGCCAAGGAGGAAATGTCCCTGGGAGGCATACACGATGGCCCTCGAGTCGTTCGGTGCGAACGGCAGCGCCGCCAGGCAGGCGTGGGCCGCCTCCTCATTGCGTCCGAGGTTGAATAGTGCCGACGCCTTGTTCGCCAGCAACCGGAACCGGGCGAAGTTGGAGGCCCCTTCAAAGCACTCGACAATCAGCTGTTCCAGCCGACGCAGAGCAGTCTTCGGTTGATTCTCTTGGAGGAGGGTTCGAAGGTCGTCTATCCGGGCGTGAAGGACGGTTTCGGAAGCATTGACCCGACCCGCTGTCGGACCCCGCAGCTCTTGGAGAAGTACGCTAATAGTCCCAAGTTTTTCACTGGTCTCTATCTGGACCGCGCGAACTTCGGCCATCGCTGCAGTCGTTGCGACATTGCCTCGAACCAAGTCCTCAATGGCGCCAAGCTTGGCGAGTATCTCCCTCTGTCGCGGCGCTTGGTCTGGGTAGTGTTTCGTCATTACCCCATCGGAGTCGGCGATGCGAGTGCGTAGGTCCTCCCAACCGAAGACCCTGACCGAGAAGAGCCCCTTTGTAGCGTGCCTGGCTGTGATTCGGCGGGCTGCCGCTTCGATAGACGCATCTTTGGGTGCTGTTGTGGCCAAAATCCAGCAGTCGAGCGGAGGCTCGAATTTGAGAGCCTTCTCGACCTCGGATTCGAGCTCTGCCTCGGTAACAGCGGCTCCGTAAAGGACATCCTTACCCTTGCATTGCACGCCATGGAGTTGCCCGGCTACCTGCCGCGGGTGGCCCCAGATGTCAGTTCCGTGCTGCGGCTGCCCCCTACGTCCGTTCTTCGAGGCATACGGATCTCCCCATTGCGCCCGGAAGATGTCGAGGCAGAGATCTTCGAACTTCTCCCAGTTTCCCGGCGGTAGGATTTGTAAGTCGTTGAAGTCCATCTGCTCCCAGCGTTTGATCGGGCGGCGCGGCAAGCGCGGCCTCCGGTTCAGCGCGACGCTTGCAACTCGGCGGCTAGCCCGAGAACATATCCCAATTCGGTCGTGGCCGCCTGGTAGGTTAGGTTCTGGGACATGGCCAGCCGGCCGGTGGGCGAGCGCCACGCGGTCTCTGACCATTCAAAGCGTGCCCGACCCAATGCACTGCCAGTGTAACGGTATGCTCGTGATTTCGGCAAACGCGGTTGAGTGCAGCCAGAATTCCGGCGCAAGCCCTTTCCACCGATAATGGTCGAAGGTCCGCATAAGGTCACTACCACCATGCAACCGGTCTGGCCGCTTCCGGCCAACTTCGACCGCCACCCAACCGGCCGGTCGATCGGCCGCCATGGGCCAAGACCAGATCCCCAACCACCCCCCAGCAATTCTCGTTTTGCCGGCGAAGGGGCGGGCGAAACGCAAAACAGGTTCCACGACGGCGGCACGGAGAAGGCCGACGCCACCGCGGACTCCCTGCCCTTCTCCGTGTCTCCGTGGTGGACCTTGCTTCCCGCCGCGCGCCCCGGTCATGCGCGCATGCCCGGAAAAATGAGAATTGCTACCGCCCGCACAAACCTGTTGCCTCGCCCCGGGCGTATGTTCTATATTTGTTCGCAACCCATGACCCCCACCCCCCTCCTCGACCGTCTGACCAGCCTCATCGCCTGGCTGGCCGACCGCATCGGCGGCTTCTGCGATCCGGCGGGGCGCGACCAGGCCGGGCGCGATCCGGCAGGGCGCGACCAGGCGGGGGCGCATCGGGCGGGCCTGGAACCCGCGCACGCCGGCGCCCTGCTGGCCCGGCTGCGCCATCTCGCCGCCCGGTTCCGCGCCGTCGCGTCCACCCCGATCCCGCCCCCGAAGCCCGCTCCCAAGCCGCCCGAACCGAGGTTCGTTCCCACCCACAGCCTGCGCTTCGCCCTGGCGGACCCGCCGCCCGAGCGCACCGGGCTGCCGCGGGCCTGGCGCTGGCTGCTGCGGCTGGCCCCGCAAGCCGCCGCCGGCCGGGCGCAGATGGAAGACCTGCTGCGCGACCCCGCGACGGTCGATCTGCTGGCCGCCGATCCCCGGCTGGGGCCGATCCTGCGCCCGCTTGGCTGGATGCTCGGGGTGGATCGCGCGCTGCTGCCCGCCTCGCGGCGGCGGCGCCGGCCGGTGATCGTGGTGCCCGGCGGGCGCGCGGACGCCGAGGCGGCGGCGGCCGACTACGCTGCCGCGCGGGCGAAGGCCGTTTCCGTGGCGGACATTCTCGCGCTGTGGTGCCTGCCCGCCGCGGGCGGGCGGGACAAGCGGCCGGTCTGGCGCGGGTGCGCGGGGCTGACCCTGGGGGATGGAACGCAAATTTCGGGCTGAGCGGGGGCGGCGCACGCGCGGGCTTATTGTTGCGATATCGAATCTAATAGCCGCCCCCGAAGGGCTTGGGGCGGTATCTCGCAGCACTTCTCGTTCTGCCGGCGAAGGAGCGGGCGAGGCGCAAAAGCAGGTTCCGCCACGGCGGCACGAAAAAGTCCCCGCCGCCGCGGACTCCCGCCCCTTCTCCGTGCCGCCGTGGTGGAACCTGCTGCCCGCCGCGCGCCCCGGTCAGGCGCGCATGCCCGGCAAAATGAGGCGTGCTGACCACCCCCCCGCAGGTTGCCCGATCCCCGCGTCCCCGCTATCCCCGCGCGCTCCGCCCGCGGCACGCACGCCGCCCCGGGCCGCCTGCCACGCGGGTGAGACAGCCCATGCTGCGCCTGGACCGAATCGGCCGCCGCTTCCCCGGCGGCGTGGAAGCGCTCGCCGACGTCTCCCTCACGATCGAGGACGGCGATTTCGTCGCCCTGCTCGGCCCCTCCGGCTGCGGCAAATCCACCCTGCTGCGCCTCATCGCCGGCCTCGACCAGCCCGACACCGGCCGCATCGCCTGGACCGACGGCCAGCCCCCCGCCCCGGGGGAGATCGGCTTCGTCTTCCAGGACCCCACCCTGCTCCCCTGGGCCACCGCGGCGGCCAACGTCGCGCTGCCGTTCCGCCTGCGCCGCGCCGACCCGGCCGAGACCGCCCCGCGCGTGCGCGCCGCCCTCGCCGACGTCGGCCTGGCGGGCTTCGAACACGCCCGCCCGCGCCAGCTCTCGGGCGGCATGCGCATGCGGGTCGCGATCGCCCGCGCTCTGGTGACCCGCCCGCGCCTGCTGCTGCTCGACGAACCCTTCGCCGCGCTCGACGAATTCACCCGCCACCGGTTGCAGGAAGACCTGCTGGCGCTGTGGCGCGCGCATCGGTGCACGATCGTCTTCGTCACCCATTCCATCTACGAGGCCTGCTTCCTCGCCCGCCGCATCGTGCTGATGACGCCGCGCCCGGGGCGCATCGCGCGCGAACTGGCGCAAACCCTGCCCGAAGGCCCCGGCCGGCGGCTCGATCCCGCCTACGCCGCGCTGGTGGCGGAGGTCACGCAGGCCATGACCGCGGTGCTGGCATGACGCCGCGCCGGCTCGAACACCTGGCGCCGGCGGCGCTGGGCGTGCTCGTGCTGGCAGCCTGGCAGGGGCTGGTCTGGGCGTTCGCCGTGCCCGCCTACCTGCTGCCAGGCCCGGCGGCGGTCGTCGCCGCCTTCCTCGCCGCCCCCCGGCTGCTGCTGGGCTCGCTGCTCGCCACCCTCGCCGTCACCTGCGTCGCGCTGCTGGCCGCCGCCGTGCTGGGCGGGGCGATGGCGCTGCTGATGGAACTCAGCCGCCTGGCGCGCGCGGCCATCCAGCCCTGGGCGGTGATCCTGCAGGTCACGCCGATCGTCGCGATCGCACCGCTCATCATCGTGCTGGTCGGCAATCCGTTCGCCGCGCTGGTGGTGTGCGCAACGATCGTCGCCTTCTTCCCGGTGTTCGCCAACACCGCCGCCGGCCTCGCCGCCGTGCCGGCGGAGCTGCTCGACCTGTTCCGCCTCTACGGCGCCGGACGGCGACAGACCCTGTGGCTGCTGCGGCTGCCGGCGGCCCTGCCCTATTTCCTGACGGGCTTGCGGATTTCCGGCGGTCTTGCGCTGGTCGGCGCGGTGGTGGCCGAGTTCGTGGCCGGCTCCGGCGGCTTCGCCTCGGGGCTCGCCTACCGCATCCTGGAAGCCGGCTACCGGCTGGAAATCCCGCGCATGTTCGCCGCGCTCGTGCTGTTGGCGTTCGCGGGCATCGGCATCAACACGGCCCTCGGCGCCCTCGCGACCCTGCTCCTGCGCCGCCGCGGCGAGGGCTGAGAGGCTGGGAAGCTAGGCCAGGAGGCAGCGCCCCCTGGCCTTGCTGTCGAGCCTTCGCCCATCAGCGTGCGACGACGCGGAACCGCCGGCGGCGTGCCTGGACGCTGGTTTCGGTCGGCAGTTCGAGCGGCAGCAGCGGCGCGCCCGGGGCCGCGGGCTCGGTTTCCTCGGGCTCCGGCGCCGGCAGATCGTGCCGGCCCAGGTAGTTGGCGGCGAGGTGGCGGAACACGTAGTCGAGCAGGGAAGACGCCTGCGCGACCGCGGGGTCCCCTTCCACCGCGCCGGCGGGGCCGAAGCGGGTCAGGGTGAAGGCGTCGACGAACTCGTCGAGCGGCACGCCGTGTTGCAGGCCGAGGCTGACGGCGGCGCCGAAGCTGTCCATCAGGCCGCGGAAGGCGGGGCTTTCCTTATGCAAGGCGATCGAGAGTTCGCCCAAGGTGCCGTCGGCGTATTCGCCGGTGCGGAGAAACAGGCGATGGCCGCCGATGGCGGCTTTCTGGGTGTAGCCGGCGCGGCGCGGCGGCAGGTCGCGGCGGTGGCCGGGCTGGGCGGGACTGGCAGGAGCGGGCGCGACGAGGCGCGGCGCGGGCTCGGCCGGGCGGGCGGGCAGCGCGTCGACGAACGGAGCCACGGCGTCGTGCATGGCCGCGTGTGCCGCGGCGCCGGCGGCGGGGAACGGGCTGGCGCCGGCGAGCAGCGCGGCGAGCGCTGCCTCGGCGTCGAGGCCCTGCGCGCCGAGCCAAGCGCGGGCGGCGCGGGTGAGGCCGCCGGCGGCGGAGAGCGGCGAGAAGGCCGGGGCGATGCCGCCGGTTTCGGCGCCGAGCAGTGCCTCAGCGGCGCCGGGCGCGGTGATGGCGACGGCGAAGCGCGGCGCCGAGGCGGCTTTGCCCGCGGCGGCCTGGGCGGCTTCGGCGAGGCCCGGCAGCACGGTTGCGTGCGGCGGCGCGGCGTGTCCCGGGCGCGGTGGCGCACCGGCATACCCGCGCAGGATTGCGGCCAGGGCGCGCGCCACGTCCCGCGCCGCGGCGGCGGCGTAGTCGATGCCGAGCGCGGCGAGCAACCCGGCGAGGTCGGCGAAGCCGATCCCGGATTTGTCCGCCGGCTGCGGCGCGAACAACCCTCCCGGCGTCCGGTCGGAGGCGTCGGGGGCCGGGGCCGCAATGGCGAGGGCGGCGGCGACGGTGTCGACCGCGTCGACGAAACCCGCGGTATCGAAGCCGCCCAGCGGGTCGAGGAAGCCCGGCAGGTTGAGCACGAAGCGGACCGGCAGCTCGGCCCGGCCCTGCCACAGGGCCGCCTCCGGCCCCGCGCGCCGGCGCAGCAGCAGCAGGTTCAGCCGCTCGGCCAGCGACGGCGTCCCCGCCGCGGGGGGCGCGGCGCGGGCGGCGAGCGGCGCGATCCAGGCCGCCGCCGCCGTCGGCAGCGCCACCGGCCCCTGCCCCGGCGCGAGCACGGCCAGCGCGGCGGCGGCGCTGTCTTCCCAGGCGGCGGGGAAGCTGACGAGCCGCGGGGCGGCGTCGGGGTCGGCGCCGGTCGCGAGCCGGCGCAGGCGGACGCCGTGCCAGATGGGATGTGCTTTCATGCCCCGGAGCTTAGGACCGTCCGCCGGGTGCGGTGAAGGGTATTTTGCGGTCTGTTGGCATGATGACCACAAAATCCTGTGGATGACATCGTGCATCAGCCGGCCGGTGCGGCAATGCTTGACAGCCCGCACAGGCCGGCGCGCGATACCGCCCGGCTGCTGCCAGAGGAGGAAACACCATGCCCGAAGGCCTCGCCCCCAGCCCGCCGGCGCGTCCGCGCCTGTTGGGTCCCGATCCCTCGCCGCCATCCTGCTATGTCGATGTGGAAAGCATGGCGTGGGAGACGTCGCAATTCCCCGGCATTCGCCACAAGGTCCTGTATCGCGATCCGGCGAGCGGGATGTCCACCCTGCTGTTCCGCTTGGAGCCTGGTGCGGTCGTGCCGCTGCACGAACATACCGGGGTGGAGCTGACCTATGTGCTGGAGGGCAGCCTGGAGGACGATGAAGGGTCCTGCACCGCCGGCAATTTCGTCTGGCGCCCGGCCGGCAACACGCATGAGGCGCGGGCGCCGCACGGGGCGCTGATTATCGGCGTGTTCATGCGGCCCAACCATTTCGCCGCCGGGCAGAAGTTCTTCACCGAATCCCAGCCGAGCTGAATCCCGGCAGGGTCAGGCGGCGGAGCGGGTCACTTCCGGCCGAGAAGCGCGGCGTCGGCCCAGGTTTCCAGCCGCCGGGCCGCGGCGTGCACGTCCTCGGTGCGTCCGCGCAGGCCGGTGAGCTGCGCGTGGTAGGCGCGCACCGAACCGTCGAGTCCGGCAACGCTGCCGTGCAGCGCGCTCAACCCGTCGCGCCAGGTTGCCACCGCCGCGTGCTGTTCGGCCAGCGCGGCGTCGAGCAGGGCGAGGGCGCGCGCCAGCCGCTCCGCCGCCTCCGGTTCCGCCGCAGCGGCGGCCGGGGGAGCGGGAAACGGGATGATCTGGGCGCTGGCAGGCATGACGAAGTCCCCGGTTGCGGCAATGGTTAATAAACCATGAAGCACGAGGAGGCGAGCGAAAAATCCCGGGAAAAGAGAAAAATCCCATGAGAGGCGCATGCGCTTGTATGTTCGTACCGTGACCTCCGTGTATGCTGCGGGCGCGAAGGTTGCGCACCGGCGTGCGCGGTCATAATTTCGCCGCATGCGCGGTCGGCGGCAATGGCGCCGCCTTATCTTACATGAAGGATGCCCTCATGAGCGGCTCGGCCAAGCGGTCCATTACCATCAGCCTCGACGGCTCCAACAAATCGTCCACCCTGCCCCTGATGGACGGGACGATCGGCCCGGCCGTCGCCGACATCCGCCGGCTGTACGGCGACCTCGGCATCTTCACCTACGATCCGGGCTACGGCGCCACCGCCGCCTGCGAAAGCAAGATCACCTATATCGACGGCGACGAGGGCGTGCTGCTCTATCGCGGCTACCCGATCGAGCAACTGGCGGAACATTCCACCTTCGTCGAAGTCGCCTACCTGCTGATGAACGGCGAGCTGCCGAAGCCGGCCGAGTTGAAGGAGTTCGAGCTCGGCGTCCTGCGCCACACCATGCTGCACGAGCAGATCCGCCAGTTCTACAACGGCTTCCGCCGCGACGCCCACCCGATGGCGGTGATGTGCGGCGTGGTCGGCGCGCTGTCCGCGTTCTACCACGACAGCCTCGACATCAATAACCCGGAGAGCCGGCGCATCAGCGCCTTCCGCCTGATCGCCAAGATGCCGACCATCGCCGCCTGGGCGCACAAATACAACATCGGCCAGCCGTTCATGTATCCGCGCAACGACCTCGGCTACGCGGAGAACTTCCTCTACATGTTCAACGCGGTGCCGGCCGAGCCGTTCAAGGTGAACCCGATCCTGGCGCGGGCGATGGATCTCATCATGATCCTGCACGCCGACCACGAGCAGAACGCGTCGACCTCCACCGTGCGGCTCGCGGGCTCCACCGGCGCCAACCCGTTCGCCTGCATCGCCGCCGGCATCGCGTCCCTGTGGGGTCCGGCGCATGGCGGCGCGAACGAAGCGGTGCTGAAGATGCTGGCCGACATCGGCCATGTCCGCAACATCCCGGAATTCCTGTCCGAAGTGAAGGACAAGGGCAGCCACACCAAACTGATGGGCTTCGGCCATCGGGTCTACAAGAACTACGACCCGCGCGCGAAGATCATCCAGAAGGCCTGCCACGACGTGCTGTCCGAGCTCGGCATCAAGGGCGACCCGCTGCTCGACCTGGCGATGGAGCTGGAGAAGATCGCGCTCAACGACAAGTATTTCGTCGATCGCAAGCTCTATCCGAACGTCGATTTCTATTCCGGGATCATCCTGAAGGCGATGGGCTTCCCGACCTCGATGTTCACCGCTCTGTTCGCGGTCAGCCGCACCGTCGGCTGGATCAGCCAGTGGAGCGAGATGATCGAGGACCCGGAACAGCGCATCGGCCGGCCGCGCCAGATCTACACCGGCGCACCGAAGCGCGACTACGTGACCCCCGGCCGGCGGGGCTGATCGGCCCGCTGCGTTTACCTTCGCTTAGCCCCCGCGACGGAGACTGACCGCCTCCGTCGCGGGGATCGCCGGTGCTGTTCAATTCCGAGCCCTTCGTGCTGGGCTTCCTGCCTGCCGTGCTGGCCGGCTACTTCCTGGCCGGCCGGCTGGGTGGCGCGCGCGCCGCGCTGGCGTTCGTGATCGTTACGAGCCTGTTCTTCTACGGCTGGTGGAACCCGCCGTTCGTGCTGCTGCTCGCGGCCTCGATCGCGGGCAACTACGCGATCGGCCAGCACCTGCTGCATCTCGCCGGGACGCAGCGGGACCGCGCCGCGCGGGCCTGGCTGGCCGCCGGCGTCGCCGCCAACCTGGTGCTGCTGGGCTGGTTCAAATACGCGGGCTTCCTTGCCGGCAGCGTCGCGGCGCTGTTCGGCGCCGATGCGCCGGAGCTGCACATCTTCCTGCCGCTCGCGATCAGCTTCTTCACCTTCCAGCAGATCATGTTCCTGGTCGACAGCCGCCGGGCGGCGCGCCCGGACGGCGGGTTCCTGGCCTATGCGGCGTTCGTCGCTTTCTTCCCGCACCTGATCGCAGGACCCATCGTGCGGCCGGCGGAGATCATTCCGCAACTGCTCGCCCCCGACATCGCCCGGCCGCGGCAGGCGGCGCTGTGCGACGGCGCCACCATCTTCCTGCTCGGGCTCGCGAAGAAGCTCGTGCTGGCGGATCTGTTCGCCCGCTTCGCCGATGTCGGCTTCGATGCCGCCGCGCACGGGGCGCAGTTGACGTTCTTCTCGGCGTGGTACGCGGCGCTGGCCTATGCGTTGCAGATCGATTTCGACTTCTCCGGCTATTCGGACATGGCGATCGGTCTGGCGCGGATGCTGAACGTGCGCTTCCCGCTCAATTTCGCCAGCCCCTACCAGGCGCGCGACATCGCCGCGTTCTGGCGCCGCTGGCACATCACCCTGGGCGGTTTCCTGCGCGACTATCTGTATATCCCGCTGGGCGGTTCGCGCGCGGGGCAATGGAGGCGGGTGCGCAACCTGATGCTGACCATGCTCGCCTGCGGGCTGTGGCACGGGGCGGCCTGGCGGTTCGTGCTGTGGGGCGGGCTGCACGGGGCGTTCCTGGTGGGGCACGCGGGCTGGCGGCGCGCTGGCTTGCGGTTGTGGGCGCCGGTCGCGCAGGCGTTGACCTTGCTTGCGGTGGTTGCCGCCTGGGTGCCGTTCCGCGCCGCGGGAATGGCGACCGCGCTTTCCGTGCTGGCCGGGATGGCGGGGCTGCACGGGATCGCGCTGCCGGCGATGATCGTGCAGTTCCTGCCGGCGCTCGGCGTGCTGGCGCGGCCGGTGCCGCTGCTCGCGCATCTGGGCGCGGCACGGACGCTGAGCTTTCCGGAGGTGTCCGCCTGCCTCGCGCTCGGCTGGGGGATCGTGCTGGGGGCCCCACACCTGCACGAACTGGGCGGGCGGGCGCGCAGCCTGGCGCTGACGGCGAGCTTCGCGTTCACCGTGCAGGGGTTGTTCTTCGCGCCGAAGGTGGTGCCGTTCCTGTATTTCCGGTTCTGATGGGCGCAGTGGCGGAACGGGTCGGGGATGCGCGGGGGCTTGGCCCGGGATGCACGGGGCGGGCCCTCCCCCGCAAGGGGAGGGTCCGCGCCGCACAGGCGGCCATCGGGGCGCATGCCCGCTTCGCCCCGCTGCTCCGCCTGCTCGCCGCCTGTGCCGCATCCCTGGTGCTGTATGCGCTGCTGTTCGGCTGCGTGCTGGACCGCCCGCTCGCCTACGGCTTCCTGCGCCGGGAGATCGACCTGAAGCTGGCCCGCGGGGCGGCAGTGGGCAGCCCGAAGCTCGTCATCCTGGCCGGCTCGAACGGGCCCTATTCGCACCGCTGCGAAACGATCGAGCCGATCCTCGGCATCCCCTGCGTGAACGGCGGCGTCGCGGTCGGCATCGGGCTCGACTACCTGTTTGCCCGCTGGGAACGCCGTCTGCATCCGGGCGATATCGTCTACCTGCCGATGGAGGCCGCCCAGTACAGCCGCTCCCGCGCCGCCACCGACCTCGGCCCCGATGCGTCGATCATGTTCCGCCACGACTGGCGCACCCTGGCGCACCTGCCGCCCGACCGCTGGGTGGCGGCGTTGTTCTCCTTCGACCTGCGCTACGCGCTGATGGCGGTGATCGAGCGCGCGCTGCTCGCCGGCGGCTTCCACGATCCGCGTGCCGCCGACGAGGGACGCACCGACGCCTGGGGCGACCACACCGGCCATACCGCGGCGCTCGCCGCACCGTATCGCGCCGTGCTGGCGCGCGCGCACCCGACCTACCCGGATGCGGCGCAGGTGGCGCACGGCTACGGCACGCGGCTGATCGTGCGCTTCCTTGCCTGGGCGCGCGCGCACGGGGTGCGCACGATCGGCGGCCTGCCGACCGAGTTCATCGATGACCCGATGTCCCCCGCGGCCCGGCACGCGATCGCCGCGATCTATCGCGCCAACGGCGCCCGGTTCCTGGAACTGCCGAACCGCAGCCTGTATCCGCGCGCCGATTTCTTCGACACGCCGGACCATCTGTCCGAGCCGTGGCAGATCGTTCAATCGGTCGCGGTGGCGCACGGGTTGCGGCGCCTGCTGGGCAGCAGGCTGCCGGGTCGCGGGCCGGCGCGGCGGCTCATGGCCGGTGCGATTTCGCCTTCCGCGCCTTCTTCCCCGCCGGCGGGTCCGTGATCTCCGCGCCGGGCGTGAGGCCGCGCAGGAACCCCGTGCGCGCCCGCGCCCCTTCCAGCACATAGGCGTGGTCGGAGGCGTTGGTGACGAAGCGCGCACCCATCCCGATGTAGCGCGCGGAGTCCTCGCGCCCGTTGATCCCGCCCATGCCCAGCACCTTGCCGTGCTTGCGGCACGCCCGCGCCACGGTTTCATACGCATCGACCAGTTTCGGGTGCCCCATCTGGCCCGCCACCCCGAGGTCCGTCGTGAGATCGAAACTGCCGATCAGCAGCACGTCGATACCGTCCACCGCGGCGATGTCGGCGGCGTTCGCCACCGCCTCCGCCGTTTCGATCATCACCACCGTCAGGATCTCGGCGTTGATCGCGCCCTGCGCCTCCGCCACGTCGGCCGGCGGCTGATACAGATAGGCCGGCGGCGGGCCGCCCCAACTGCGCGTGCCGACGGGCGGATAGTGGAACGCCTGCGCGATCTGGCGCGCCTGCTTCGCGGTATCGACATGCGGCACGACGATCCCGAGCGCGCCGTTGTCGAGCAGCCTGGTCGCTTCATCGAGCGCGCCGGCGCACACCCGCACCAGCGGCGTGATGCCGGTGGGCAGCGCGGCCAGGCAGAGCTGGCTCGCTTCCTGCACGCTGAACGCGCCGTGTTCGGTATCGATGAACAGGAAGTCGTGGTCGGAGGCGGCGGCCAGCAGCGGCACGGCAACGGTGCGCAGGTGGTGGACGAGGAAGCCGAGCACGACGTGGCCCTCGGCGAGCTTGCGTTTGGTGGCGTTCTGCACTGGGGCCATGGCGGCGTTTTCTCCCTTGGGGTGGTTTTTGTTTCTGCTTGCCCGTCTCTTTACCTGGGACCGTAGGCGACCGCGGACAGGCTGTTGTAGGGCGAGCCGTGCACCAGCTTCGTGCTGACCACGAGATAGAGCAGGACCTGCTTCTGCCGATCGACGATGCGCCAGATGCGCAGCGCCTTGAAGATCGGCGAGGCCGAGGCGGTGAACACCAGGTGCTTCTGCGGCAGGTCGGCCGGCACCACGATGGGGCCGACCTGGCGGCAGGCGATGGAAAAGCGCGACGGGTCGGTGGCGAGGCCCACGAAGCCGGTCATCCCGCCGGTCTCCGCGCGGGAGACGTAGCAGGAGACGCCTTGGACCTTGGGGTCGTCGTAGCGCTCGACGACGATTTTGTCGTCGGGGCCGAGCCAGCGGAAATTGGTGTTGACGGCGCCGACGGTGGTGCGGGCGTGGGCGGGGCGCGGGGCGAGACCGGCGGCGGCGATGGGGGCGAGCAGGCAGGCGGCCAGGAGGGTCGGGCGGGGGGAGCGCATGGCAGTCTTCCTATCGGGCGGCCGCGCGCGGGGTGGGGGATCGCCGCTGGTCCGGGCGGGTGGAGGGCAGCATGCGGGGGGGATTGGGTCAACGGGTTCAAGGCGTGCGGGAGATCGCGGGACCTCCCCGGAAGCTATTCGCCCAGGTCCGGTTCCTTGCCTTCGTTCATCGCCGCATAGAGCCGGTCCATCTCCGCGTCGAACGCCGCCCACAGCGCCGCCCCTTCCTCGGGCGGCAGCGCGTCCTTGCCGAACCGGAATGCGTTATCCTCGCGAATGATCGCTAGCGTGCCCGTCCACGGTATCGATGCCGCCGACTGCACCAACGCCAGAGTCGCATGCAGCCGCGCCCGGATCACGGCCACGACGTCATCGCTCGAGCGCTCGGCGCGAGGCGGGGAAACGGCGAACAGATCAGTTTGCATGGCGGACACCAGTCGGTCCCTAGCACCCGCCCTCCGAGTTGGGCCAGACTTGTCGACGCCGGTCGCAACGCGCATCGTGCCCGGGTGACCTGGCGCCGCGACAGATTGCCCGAGCTCGTGCGTGCCATCGCCGCCCGTCCCCGGCATGAAGCCCTGCGCGGCCACATCATCGAACTGCTGCGCTAAAGCCGGCGTCTTCCATGACGTCCTGGTCCACCGCTGGCGCAACGCCCTCGGCCGCACCATCTGGCAGTTCCAGGGCGACCCCGGGCACAACCGCCGCTTCCTCGTCATCAGTCACGGCAAGCCCGGCATGAACGCCACACGGACAACCTGCTCGACGCCCACCGGGCCCATTTCCCCACCGGGCCTATTTCATCGACAACCACTACCAGGACCGCTTCCTCGCCCGCGGCCCGCTGCTGTCCGACGACGGCGCGAGCTGGATCGGCAGCGCCATGCTGATCGAACTCCCGTCCCGCGACGCGGCAGAAGCGATGCTGGCGGGCGAACCCTACGTCCGCCACGGCCTCTATGAGACGCTCGAGATCCACAACTGGCGCCCCGGCGGCCGGCACTGACGCCTGCGCCCTCCATGTTGCGGCCGCAGGCCACCCGCCGGCGGGAATCCGGCCGCAGGCGCACCCGGCCTCCGCGATGCCCCCGGCTGGCCCCGTTCACCAGGCCCCGCCGCCACGAGCTTGTCACCCCGAGAAATGCACCAGCTTGCGCGTGGCCAGATCGACGGTCACGAAATCGTCCGGCGTCTTCGCCTCCGCCCCGTCGCTCGCCGGATGGTACTCGATCCGCAGTTGCGCCGAAGTCACGACGATCCGCAGATACCCATAGTCCTGGTCATCGTAGTTCTCCAGGATCACCCTGTCGGCGTGGCCCGGAACCTGCAACGCCTGCGGCGTGCGCAGCGGCCCTTCGCCCCGGCGCATCAGCTTCGCCAGCCCGTGCCCGCCGTTGCCGGCGATGATGTAGGGGATCTGCGTGTGCCCGTGCAGCCGCGTGAACCGCTGGTAGTTGTGCGCGTGCCCCGACAGCACCGCGTGCGGCCACACCCCCACCTCCGCGCAGATCGCATCGATCTGGGAGAGCATGTGCTCGCTCCACCCATGCTTGCTGCCGGCGGTGTAGGCCGGATGATGATGCGCGAGCAGCAGCGCGCCGGCGAAGGCTTCGGCTTTCACCCGTTCCAGCGCCGCTTTCAGATAGGCAAGCTGGGAATGCCCGATCGTCTCGTTGGCGATCACCCCGGGATCTTCCAGGGTGTTGCTGTACAGCGCCAGGATGCGTACCAGCGGCGCCTCGAAGGTGAAGAACACGCCGGGCTGGATCTGCGCCGTGCGCGACAGCCCGCCGGCCTCGGGCGTCACCTCGAACGTGGCGGCGCAGAAATTCTCCAGGAACGCCGCGAGGGTTGCGGCGTTCGTGCCGGGCGCGACCATGCCGTCGTGATTGCCGGCGAGCGCGATGATCGGCGCGGGGTAGTCGCGGTACGGCTCGTAGAACTGGTCGTAGTAGTACTGCGCCTCGCCGAAGCTGTAGATCACGTCGCCGAGATGGAAGCAGAAGCTCGGCGCGTCCGCGGCCGGATCGGCGAAGTCGCTCACCATCTTGTCGGCGACCAAGCTCTGGCTTTCCGGCCCGCGCGTGTTGCCGGTGTCGCCGACCGCGTGGAACACGATCTGCCCGTGCGTGGCGATGCGCCGCTGCAACGCCGCGTCGTTGTCGCCCAGCACCGCGGCCAGGCTCAGTCGCGGCTCGGGCAGCCCGCGCGGGGGCGGAAACGGCAGCGGCGCCAGCCGGTGCTCGCGGTTCAGTTCGTCGATGCGCTTGTAGGCCGGCCCGTCGGACGGGTGGCGGACCTCGAACCGCGTCGGATCGAGCGTCGGCTGCGGCTGCGCGAAGATGGGATGACTGAGGTCGGTCGGCCCGGTGTTGTCGATCGGCTCGGACTGTCCCGGCCCCTTCGGCCTGCGGCCCTGTGGTGAACGAGCCATCGCGCTACCCTTCCCTGGCACCGGTTTGCCTGGCCACGTCGTAAGCCGCCCCCGCGAGCCATTGCCGTGAAGTCCCCATGAATTCGGGGAAGTCCCGCGACGGTCCTGCCATCCCGGATATGCTTCCCTAAATCACCCGTTTGCGCGATCCTGTGCCGCCGCCCCCGACCGCGCCCGCCCTGCGCGAGCGCCTGTCGTCATCGACTGTCCCCATGGCCCGCGATCGATGCCCCCCACCGCCCTCTCCGACGACCTGCCCCTCGTCGCCGGCCGCAGCTGCGGGTCCTGCAACGTCTGCTGCGTCGCCCTGACGATCGACGACCCGGAACTGCAGAAAGCCCAGGGCTACCGCTGCCGCCATGCCCAGCGCGACAACAGTTGCGGCATCTACGCCACCCGCCCCGACACCTGCCGCACCTTCCATTGCGGCTGGCGCCGGCTGAAATGGGTGCGCGAAAATCTCCGCCCGGACACATCGGGCGTGCTGGTCCAGTTGCAGGGAGAGATTTCGCCGACGGACGGAACCGGGCGCCTCGGCGTCTCCTTCACCCTGCTCACCAAGGCCGCCCTGAAAGCCGAGGGCCTGGCGGAATCGGTCGCCGCCGCGGTGGCGGCGGACGTGCCGGTCTTCCTCACCATTCCGGGGCCACCGGGCTATACCTCCGCCCAGGCGCGCGTGAATGCGGAGCTCGCGGATGCGGTCGCCCGCAAGGACAAGCCGGGGCTGCTGCGCATCCTGCGCGAACTGCACGCCGTGGGCCGCGCCGGCCCGCGCAAGCCGGTCGTCCTGCCCGCGCGGGCGGACGGCGGTCGCTGACGACACGGCTCAGCCCGACCGCGCGCCCACGAAGGCCCGCACCGTCGCCAGCCGGTCCGCCTCCGCCGCCGGTTTGTCCGGCCGCAGCCGCGCGATGCGGGGGAAGCGCAGCGCCACGCCCGATTTGTGCCGGGTCGAGGCCTGCGCGGAATCGAACGCCACCTCCAGCACCAGCGCCTTCTCCACTTCCCGCACGGGACCGAAACGACCGATCGTGTGTTCGCGGATCCAGCGGTCCAGCCAGCGGAGTTCGGCGTCGGTGAAGCCGAAATAGGCCTTGCCGACCGGCACCAGGGCATCGCCGTCCCAGACGCCGAAGGTGTAGTCCGAATACGACCCGCCGCGCTTGCCGTGGCCGGCTTGCGCATACATCAGGACGGTATCGATCCGATACGGATCGTGCTTCCATTTCCACCACGGCCCGCGCGGCCGGCCGGCGAGATAGGGGCTGTCGCGCCGCTTCAGCATCAGCCCCTCGCTGCCCGCCGCCGCGCCCTCCGCGCGCAGCCGCACGAGATCGGCGGCATCGGCGAAGTCGAGCAGCGGCGACAGGTCCATCGCCGCCGGGCGCACCCGGGCGAACCACGCCTCCAGCCGCGCACGCCTTGCGTCGAACCCCAGGGCGCGCAGGTCCTCCGTCCCCTCGAACAGGATGTCGTACAGCCGCACGCCGACCGGGACGTCGCGCAGCAGCGCGGCCGGGGGCGCCAGCCGGTTCAGCCGCCGCTGCAACGCGGCGAACGGCGCGACCGGCCCGAGCCCGTCGCCCGGAGCCGGTGCCGCACGCAGGGCCAGCAGTTCCCCGTCCAGCACCGCATGGAAATCGAGTGCGGCGACGATCTCCGGGAACGCCGCCGACACGTCGTCGGCCCCGCGCGAGAACACCCGTCGCCCGCCCGGCGTCGCGACCAGTTGCACCCGGATCCCGTCCCACTTCCACTCCGCCCGGAACGCCGGGGGATCGAGCGCGGCAAGCTCCGCCGGCAGGATCGGATGCGCCAGCATGGGCGCGCGGAACAGCGGCACCCCGGCCGGGTCGGGCCGCGGCGCGCGGCCCTCGGCCCAGGCGAACAGCGGCAGGTAGGGCGGGGTCAGCCCGTGCCAGACCTCCTCCACCTCCGCCGGGTCGAGCTTGCCCCATGCCGCCAGCGCCCGCCGCGCCAACCGGCCGGAAATCCCGGCGCGCAGCCCGCCGGTGACCAGCTTCAGCAGCGCGTAGCGCTCCGCCGGCCCCGCCGCGTCCAGCCAGCCGGCGAGCAGGTCGGGCAGCGCGGCCTTCGGGCTCGCCAGCAGCGCCCCCACGACCTCCGCCAGGCCCGGCATGCCCGCCGGGGCTGGCTCCGCCGGCGAGGCCGGCCAGAGCAGCGCCACCGTCTCCGCCAGGTCGCCCACGAAATCGTAGGAGAGCGCGAACAGCACCGGGTCGGTGCGCGCCGCGATCAGCGACCGGATCAGGCTGGGGCCGACCGCGGGCAGGCGCAGGCCGCCGGCCAGCGCGGCAAGGCCGAAGCCGCGGTCCGGGTCCGGTTCCGTATCGAAATATCGCCCGATCAGCGCCAGCCGCGCGTCGCGCCCGGGGGTGAAGGTCAGCCGCTCCAGCAGCGCCGCGAATGCCTGCATCCCGGCGGCGGGCGCGGCTAGACGACCTGATTGCGCAGCGCGTCCTCGCCCCGCCGCAGCCGGCCCAGGTTCTCGAGCAGCAGGTCGATCACGTTGTCCTCGTAGGCGCTCGTTTCGCCCGCGGTGTGCGGCGTGATCAGCACGTTCGCCATCGCCCACAAGGGCGAGGCGGGATCGAGCGGTTCCGCCGCCGCGCAGTCGAGCGCCGCCGCCGCCAGCCGTCCCTCGGCCAGCGCCGCAACCAGCGCCGGCTCGTCGACGCAGCGCCCGCGCGCGACGTTCACCAGCGCCGCGGTCGGGCGCAGCCGCGCGAGCGCCGGGGCGTCGACCAGCCGTTCGGTCTCCGGCGTCAGAGGACAGGCGAGCACCAGGAAATCCGCCATCCCCAGCAAGGACGGCAGCGCCGAGAGCCCGTGCACCGCATCGGCCGCGCCGGCACCCGCGGCCGGGTCGCGTCGCACCGCGATCACCCGCATGTCGAAGGCTTTCGCGAGTTGCGCGAGCCGCCCGCCGATCCGGCCCAGACCGACCAGGACCATGGTCCTGCCGGCAAGCTCGAACTCGCGCGCCGCCGGATCGCCGATCATGCCGCGCCAGTGCCGGCGCGCCTGGTTGTCCCGTGCCTCCGGAATCCGCCGGGCGAGGCCCAGCAGCAGCGCCATCGCGTGCTCGGCCACCGCGTTGGCATTGGCCCCGGCGGCGGAGGCGAGCCGGATGCCGGCGCTGCCGATGGCCGCGCGGTCGTACTGGTCGGTCCCGGCGCTGATCGACTGGATGAAGCGCAGGCGCGGGGCGCGGGCGATCAGCACGTTGTCCCACAGCATCGACACGACGAGCACGTCGGCCTCGGCGATGCGGGCCTCGAGCTCGGGACGGGTGCGGACCTCGAACCAGCCGATACCGGTGTTGCGGGCGGCGAAACGCTCGCCCATCCGGTAGGCGGCGTGGGCGAAGGCGATGGTCAGGCGGTCGTCGGGCGGCAGGGGCGGCAGCATCGGGCGATCCTTGCGCGGGGAATGGGCGAAGGCAAGGCGGGGCGCGCGCCCCTGGAATCCTTGCTTTGGGTGCATGCGTGGCGGAAACGGCCCGTCCACCCGTAGGATGGAGGGTCAGGAGCGAAACAGTCGATTGCGCATCAACGTCGGGCTGCGCCTTCGACCATACCGCGCCGCACCTGCACGACCGGGCTGTCCGGCTTATCCGGGTCGAGCACCTCCAGCAGCCGCAACGCCGGCCCGGACGGTCGCTTGGCGCCGCGTTCCCATTGCGCAACGGCGGACCTGTCTACGCCCAGAAGACGGGCGAATACCGGCTGGCTCATCCGCGTCGCGGCCCTGATCCGCCTCACTTCCGCACTGCCATAGTCGGGCCGCGGCGGCAGGCAAAGCCGGTCCATGTCGCGCATGCTCAGCGCATCCATGGCACCGACACGATGCAGCGCCGCCGCAAGCCCGTGGGCCGTCGCGAGGACGTCGTCTTCCATGGCCCGCGTTCCCATGCGCTTCGCGGGCTCAGCCCTGTTCGTCGTCATTGCATTTCACCTCATTCACGTCACCCGAAGCCAGCAACGCCGCGACCTGTCCGTCGTCGGCAGTCAGGAACGCCTCCGCGACCGTCGCCAGCGCCTCATGGCCCTGTGGCGTCAGCGTCGAGGCTGCATTCTTCGCGAAGGCATACGTGAACAGAACCTTCTCCGTTCCCGGCTGGCGGCAGGCGACAATCACCCGGTAGCCGCCCCTCTTGCCGCCGCCCGGCCGCGCGATGCGTTTCTTGAAGAGCCCTCGCCCGAGATCGGCCTCTCCGGCGCCGAGTGTGCCAGCCACGACCTCGCGCCCCGTTCGGCACAGTGCTGCCTCCGGGAGACGTTCCTTGCGCATCAGCCTGGCCACCTGCGGAACCAGAAAGACCCTCATGCCCGAACTCTAGCACAAAGTGCTATATAGGGAATTGCAGGCCGCCGGGAGGCCTTTTTTCCCACCTGGACGCCTTTCCGCGCACGGCCCCCCTCTCTTCGGTTCGAACGGTCCCCGCGTTCGGCTCGATGCCCGCCAGGCGAGGCACTCCGTCGCGGACCCGGGACATCCCTCCACGCTCGAAATCAGGCCATGGGGTCCAGGGGGCGCGTTTCCCGTCGCCGCCACCCTGAAACAGCACTGTAACCAACCGCATGCGAAGGAACCCGAAGCCGGACGAAAGGGACGCCCGTCGCCGCACACACCGCCCTGCGGATCTGTTCGCAGAGGGAGGCAGTTTTGCTCAACAAGACCCGGTCCTGGTTGCTGGCGCGACGCGGGCGCGCCGTCCCGCCCGCGCGTGCCGACCAGGGCCTCGCCATTCCGGCGGAGCGCATGACCCGGATGTACGTCTCCCTCAAGCGCCGGCTGACCGACAAGATCGAGAACGTGCTGGAGGAAGCCTGCGTGATCGGCGACTTGCAGACCGCCGAGGAGTTACTCCAGGTGCTGGAATACATGCAGGTGCGCCAGCCGCTCCGGAACGGTCCCGACCGGCGCGCGCAGGCCGACCGACTGGCCTCGTTGCGCGCCGAGGTCCACCGCCAGCAACACCTCCGCGCGGCGCGAGGCGCCCGCCCCGCCAACAGGTTCGCCGGCGTCTGATCCGGCACTCCCGCGGGCCGCCGCTGCTCAGAGCGTGAAAAAGAAATCGAACTTGTGAATGAACGCTCGTTGAAAATGCTCGGGTTTCCGGGCGGTCTCGGCGGAAAACGAGCATTCATTCACAAACTCTCAGCCCAGCATGTCGAACGCGGCGCGGGCCAGCGCCTGCACCCCGAGCCCGATGCAGGCCTCGTCCGGCTGGTAGGCGGAATTGTGCAGCCGATCCGCCCGTCCCGGCTGGCCGGAGCCGATCCGCAACTGGAAGGACGGCACCAGCTCGGCGAGCAGCGCGAAATCCTCCCCGCCCAGGCTGGCCTCGCCCTCCGCCACCACATCGCCGAGCTGGCGGCGCACCGCGGCCACCGCGGCATCCAGCACCGTATCGTCGTTGACCAGCGCGGGCACGCCGCGGCGATAGGTCAGCTCGGCGCGGGCGCGCATTGTGCCGGCGAGACCCGCGCACAGGCGCGCGATCGCGGCTTCGGCGAGGTCGCGCACCTCGGAGTGCAAGGTCCGCACGGTGCCCTTGATCTCGACGGTATCGGGAATGATGTTGTGCGCCTCGCCGCCGGCGATCGCGCCCACCGTGACCACGGCAGGGCGCATCGGCGGCACCTCGCGCGAAACGACCGTCTGCAATTGCATCACGAGGCTCGCCGCCGCCACGATGGGATCGACCGTGGTGTGCGGATAGGCGGCGTGGCCGGACTTGCCGTGCACCGTGATCTCGAACCGGTCCGAGGCCGCCAGCACCGCGCCGCGGGCGAAACCGAAACGACCTACCGGCATGTCGGGATGGTTGTGGAAGCCCAATGCGCGATCGATCCGCGGCTGATCCAGCAGCCCGTCGGCGAGCATCGCCTCCATGCCGCCGAGGCCTTCCTCGGCCGGCTGGAAAATCAGCTTCACGGACCCGGCGAGCTGCGGCGCCAGTTCGCGCAGCACCGCAGCGACGCCGAGCAGGGTGGTGGTGTGCACATCATGGCCGCAGGCGTGCATCAGGCCGGGCACGGTGCTGGCGAAGGGCAGGCCCGACTGCTCGGTGATCGGCAGCGCGTCCATGTCGGCGCGGATGGCGAGGCACGGGCCGGGCCGCCCACCCTCGATCATCCCGACCACGCCCGTCCTGCCGATGCCGGTCCGGTGCGGGATGCCGAGCCTGGTGAGTTCGCGCGCCACCACGCCGGCGGTGCGGTGCTCCTGGAAACCGAGCTCGGGATGGGCGTGGATATCGCGCCGGAGGACGATCAGCTCCGGCTCGATGCCGCGAACCGCCTCGGCGATCGCGGATGTGGGGTCATTGGTGCGCATGGCCGCACCATGGCGCGAAGCAGGGCCGACGGGAAGGGCACGGACGATGGGGGCGGCACAATCCCCCGCCCGTCAGCGCCTCACGCCGCCCGCCGCCCCGCCAGCGCGCGGCCGAACCGGCGCAGCCCCGACCATTGCTGCGCCACATACCCCCCGCGCACCAGCGCCGCATCCGCCGCCGGATCCCCGGTCGGGGGGAAATCGCGCGAGAAATCCGCAGTCCCGAACAGCATGTCCCACCACGGCAGCACCGCCCCGTAATTGCAACTGCGCTGCCCCGCCGCCAGCACCCCATGATGCGCGCGATGGAAGCGCGGCGAGACCAGCAGCCGCTCCCCCACCACCCCGAACGAAATCCGCGCATTCGCGTGCGACAGGCTTTCCACGAAGCGCAGCACCAGCACGAGCAGCGGGAACTGCAACGGCGGCACCCCGATCGCCAGCGCGATCACGGAGAACCAGACGAAGCCGATCAGATCATCCAGCAGATGGTTGCGATCATCCGACCAGAACGTCATCTGCGTCTGCGCATGGTGCAGCGCGTGCAGCGCCCACCACCAGCGGAAGCGGTGCGACAGTCGGTGCCGCCAGTAGTCGGCGCAATCCAGGATCGCCGCATAGACGAAGAACGTCACGATCGGATGGCCCAGCAACTGCGGGATCAGCAGCTCCAGCATCGGCGGCGTCCAGCCGTGATCGACCAGCCAGCCGGTCAGGCTCACCTGCACCTGGTAGAACAGCACGAACGTCACCAGCGGCAGCACGCCGACGCGCGAGATCAAGGTGTAGACCACGTCCACCCACACCGCGCCGCGATCGGTCCAGCGTTCCACCGGACGCCAGCGTTCCAGCGGCGTGCACAGCGCCAACGTCGCGCCCACCTGCACGAGGCCGTACACGGCGGCCAGCGCCCAGCCGTAGGAGACCTCCTCCCACCGCATCCAGCCGATCGCATACAGGAACGGCAGCAGCACGTGTTCCTGCACCCAGCCGGCCGCGAGATCGAACGGATCGCGCATCGTGCGCTACCGCGCCGAAGCCAGCCGGTCCGGCGACGGCGCGCGCGGGTTGAGGAAGATCCCGTGCGGCGAACGGCCGACGTCGATGGTCGTGAAATGCCCGGTCGCCGGATCGAGCACCGCCACCGACTCGGCAAACCGGCGCGTAATCCAAACCTTGCCGTCGGGGGCGAAGAACAAATCGTCCGGCCCGCCGGGAATGTGGTAGGTATGGAGCGGCCGCAACGACCCCGCATCCAGCACCGTGGTGGTGCCCGAGACCCGATTGTTCACCCAGATGGTCTTGCCGTCCGGGGAACGGAACAGGTTGTGCGCGCCGCGATCGGTGACGATGTGCCCGATCACGCGGCCGTCGGCGGGATCGACCTCGGCGACGTAGTCCGTGCCCATGTCGCAGACCAGCAGCTTGCCGTTCTGCCACAGCACGCCCGCCGGCGTGTTGCCCACCGGCCGGTCCCACAGCACCCGCATGGTACTCAGGTCGATCGCCACCATCCGGTTCGTCTCCTGCAAGGTCACGAACACCCGGTGCGATCCCGGCGAATAGGCCAGGTGGCTCGGCATCGCGCGGATCGGGAAACGATGCAGCAGCTTCATGCTGTCGGCGGCGTAGACGTCGATCTGGTTGCGCGCCAGCCCGTTCACCACGAAATACTTCCCGTTCGGGCTGAAACCGAGCTGGTAGGGATCCGCCACCAGCACCCGCCGCTGCACCGCGCCGGTCGTGGGATCGAGGAAGAACAAGGTGTTGCCCGAGGAATCGCCGACGATCAGGCTGTGCCCGTCCGGGCTCAGCGCCCAGTGGTGCGGCTCGCGCAGCACGGGGATGCGGCGCAGTTCCTTGTGCGTGCTCATGTCGATCACGCTGATCGACGCAGCGCCGGAGTTCATCACGAACGCCAGGCCCTCGGCACGCGCCGCCCCGGGCACGGCGAAGGCCAGCGCGGCGCAGGCGAACAGGGCAAGCAGAAGCGGCAGCAGGCGGGGCAGGCGCATGGGAGATCCTCGGGCACGGCAAGCGGTTCAGCCCGTGCCGACCGCCTCCCCGCCCCGGTCCGCGTCCTCGGCTTCCAGCGCGCCGCGGGCGAACACCGCGGCCACGAAGGCGAACAGCACCGAGGCCGAGGTGGAGATCAGCACGTTGTCGGTCACGGCATGGCACGCGAAGGCGACGAACGCCAGCCGCATGATCGCCCGGTCGGTGCGCGGCAGCACCGCGATGTGGCCCGCCGCCCACAGCACGAAGCAGGCCAGCAGCAGCGCCTCGCCGAGCCGGCCGCCTTCCACCTCGATGCGCAGATACTCGTTATGGGCGGCCCAGGTGTGCATGATGCGCACCACCAGGCTCGTCTGCGGGATCACGACATTGCCGGCGCCGACGCCCCAACCGACCCAGGGGGAGCCGGCGGCGGCATGCTCGAAATAGGCCCAGATTTCCTCCCGACCGCTTAAGCCGTCGGCGTCGTGGTCGAGCAGGTTGAACAGCCGCAGTTCGTTCAGGCTGCCGGCCAGGGCGGCGAGCAGCGGCGCCAGGGCGAGCGCGCCCAGCAACAGCAGCAGCCGCTCCCGCCGCGAAAACGCCGGCGAGGGCACGAACCCCAGGGTCAGCCCGACGACCGCCACCCCGTACAGCAGCGGCGCGCGCGCCCCGGTCAGCACCAGGATCACGAAATTGACCGCCAGCAAGGCGATATGCCGCCGATCGCCCTCCCGATACAGCTCGATCAGGCAGGCATAGATCGCCGCCAGGGCAAACCCGGCGAGGAACGCCGGATGGCTCAGCGCCCCGAGCCGCCACCCGCCCGAGGCCACGAACAGCGGCCGAACGCCGGCAAGATCGAGCACCCCGCCCGCCGCCACGTTCAGCAGCGGGATCAGCACCGTGGTGCGAATGACCGCCCGCGCCCAAGGCCGCGACAGGCGCGAAAAGGAGAACGCATAGGGCGCCGCCGAGCCGACCAGCGAGCGCAGGCTTTCCAGCACCCCCAGCCCCGGATACAGCCCGTGCGCGAGGCCGGCGACGAACATCGCCACGAACGCAAGCCCCGGATTGGCCCAATCCCGCCGCGGCCCGAACCGCAACACCGCCAGCAACGCCAGCAGCAGCCCTGCCCCTTTCTCCACCGCAATGATCGGCTGGTAGAAGCCGGGGCCGAGGAGGTCGCCGAGCGACATCTCCGGCGTGCTGCCGACGACCAGCAGCCAGAGCACCGACGCCGCCACCGGATGCCGCCAGGCCAGCAGCGCGAGCGCGGCGGCGGCGGCAAGCGCCAGCCCCAGCCCATACAGCGCCGGAGCGAACGCCGCCGCCCCCATCGCCGCCAGCACAACCAGCCCGGCCGCGATCGCCGCCCCTCGCATGGCGGTGGCATAGCGCGGAAGAATTAGCGAAACATGAGCGGGCTGCAGGTCTGATACCGGGCGCCGGGCGGGTGGGCGGTCCGCAGGCAAAGCCCCTTGGCCTTGCCTGCGGACCGCCCACCCGCCCGGCGCCCGGTATCAGACCTGCAGCCCGCGCACGAACGCCGCCTTCTCGTTCGCCGCCCCGATCAGGAACGCGAGGTCGGTGCCGGTCGAGACATAGCGTGCGCCCGCCGCCACGCATTTCGCCACCAGGTCGGGCCGCCCCGACAGGCCGCCCACCCCCACATGCTTGCCCGAAGCCCGCGCCGCCGCGATGCAGCGCGCATAGGCGTCCGCCACCGCCGGGTGATCGTACTGGCCGGTGATGCCAAGCTCCGCGCACAGATCGTTGGTGCCGACCATCAGCAGGTCGACGCCGTCGACCGCGGCGATCGCCGCCACGTTATCGAGCGCGGCGATCGTTTCGACCATCACGACCACCATCGTAGCCGCGTTCATCGCCGCGTTCGCCGCCGCCGGCGGGATGGTGCGATAGCCGAAATGCGGCAGTGCGCCGCCGGCGCCGCGTTCGCCGTGCGGCGGGAATTTCGCGCAGGCGACGATGCGGGCCGCGTCTTCCGCGGTCTGCACGTGCGGAGCGATCACGCCGAGCGCGCCGCCGTCGAGCAGCCGCCCGATCATGTCGGGCGAGCGGCCCGGCACGCGCACCAGCGGCGTGATGCCTACCTCCAGCGCCGCCATGCAGATCTGGCAGGCGGTGTCGATCGACAGGGTGTTGTGCTCGATATCGACGTAGATCGAATCGAAGCCGGCACTGGCGGCGATGCGCGCGATCTCGATGCCGCGGAAGGCGCGCACGGTCATCGAGGCGGCGACCTCGCCGCGGGCAAGCGTCTCGCGCAGGCGGTTGCGGATCAGCGGTTCGGTCATGGTTTTTGTTCCATCTGCAACGGTCGCCCACGGCGGGCGCTCCCCCGGGCCCAGCCTGCCATGGCTGCGCGCGGGAGGCCAGTTTGCCCCCGCTCTGCGGCTGCGGTACAAACCCGGGCCGGCCTCGTCCCGCGATCCGGCCCACCACCAAGCGCCCGAACCGGAGGCACGCCCATGCAAGATGCTTACATCTGCGACTTCACGCGCACGCCGATCGGCCGCTACGGCGGCGCACTGCG
This sequence comes from uncultured Pseudomonadota bacterium, assembly GCA_963832525.1. Lineage (GTDB taxonomy): Bacteria > Pseudomonadota > Alphaproteobacteria > Acetobacterales > Acetobacteraceae > JAJZVS01. The sequence continues at coordinate 393,189 of CAWHUC010000003.1, read as the reverse complement.
CGACGTGCGCGCCGACGACCTCGCCGCGCACCCGATCCGGGCGCTGATGGAGCGCAACCCAGGTGTCGACTGGGATGCGCTCGATGATTGCTACTGGGCTGCGCCAACCAGGCCGGCGAAGACAACCGCAACGTCGCCCGCATGGCGGTGCTGCTCGCCGGCCTGCCCATCACGGTGCCGGGCGCCACCATCAACCGGCTGTGCGGCTCCGGCCTGGACGCGGTCGGCACTGCCGCGCGCGCGATCCGCAGCGGGGAGATCGGAGCTGATGCTCGCCGGCGGCGTGGAAAGCATGACCCGCGCGCCCTTCGTGATGCGCAAGGCACCGAAGCCTTCTCCCGCCAGGCCGAGATCTACGACACCACCATCGGCTGGCGCTTCGTCAACAGCCTGATGAAGGCGATGTACGGCATCGACTGCGATGCCCGAGACCGGCCGAGAACGTCGCCGAGGAATTCCAGATCAGCCGCGCCGACCAGGACGCGTTCGCGCTGCGCAGCCAGCAGAAAGCCGCGGCCGCGCGCAAGCCAGCGGCTTCTTCGCCCGCGAGATCGCGCCGGTCACGCTCCACAGAACCGCAAGGGCGAACCGATCGTCGTGATCGCGACGAGCATCCCCGCGCGATACCACGCTGGAGACGCTGGCGAAGCTGAAGACCCCGTTCCGCACCCCGACGGCAGCGTGACCGCCGGCAACGCCTCGGGCGTGAACGACGGCGCCGCGGCGCTGCTGCTGGCCTCCGAAGCGGCGGCGAAACGGCACGGCCTGACGCCGCGGGCGCGCGTGGTCGCGCATGGCCACCGCCGGCGTGCCGCCGCGCATCATGGGCATCGGCCCGGCGCCGGCCGTGCGCAAGCTGCTGGAACGCACCGGCCTGACCCTCGCCGATATCGACGTCATCGAACTGAACGAAGCCTTCGCCGCGCAGGGCCTGGCGGTGCTGCGCCAGCTCGGCCTGCCGGACGACGCGGAGCACGTGAACCCGCACGGCGGCGCCATCGCCCTCGGCCACCCGCTCGGCGCCAGCGGCGCGCGCCTGGCGCTGACCGCGGTGAACGCAGCTGGAGGACACGCGGCGCCAGGCGCGCCATCGCCACCATGTGCATCGGCGTCGGCCAGGGCATCGCGGCGCTGATCGAGCGGGTCTGAGGAAGCAAGGCCAAGGGGCTCTGCCCCCTGGCCTTGCTTCCTCAGCCCATCCGACTAGCGCAGCGCCAACGCGACGCGCCGGAACACCAGCACCGGCAGCGATCCGCCGGTGACGCCGCGCATGGGTTGGTCGTCGTCGTTGCCGATCCAGACGCCGATGATCCGTCCGTCGACGTTGCCGATGAACCAGGCGTCGCGGTAGTCCTGCGTGGTGCCGGTCTTGCCGGCGACGATGCGCCCGGGGACGGCGGCCCCGGTTCCGGTACCCTCGGCCACCACCGCGCGCAGCATGCCCGCCATCATTCCTGCCAGCGCCGGCGCGATCACCGGCTCGGGCGGCGGGCGCGTGACCGGCGTCACCGTTCCGCCGGCATCGACGGCCAGCAGGCCGAACGGCGTGACCCGCAGTCCGCCGTTGAAGAACGTCGCATAGGCCGACGCCATCTCCAGCAGGCCCACATTGGCGGTGCCGAGCGCGATCGAGGCGTTGTCCGGCAGCCGGTCCGCGATCCCCAGCCGGTGCGCCACCGCCGCCACCGCCCGCGGCCCGCCGGCGCGCAGCAGCAGCCGCACCGACGCGGTATTGATCGACAGCGCGAGCGCCCGGCGCACCGAGATCTCCCCCAGGTAGCGCCGCTCGTAGTCGCGCGGATGCCAGGCGCCGAGCCTTATCGGCGCGTCCAGCACAAGATCGTCCGGCCGCACGCCGCGCTCCAGCGCCGCCAGCCAGACGAAGGGCTTGAAGGACGAGCCGGGCGGGCGGCGCGCCTCGGTGGCGCGGTCGTAGGAGCTGTCCTGGTAGTCCTGTCCACCCACCAGCGCTGCCACCGCTCCGGTGGCGGCGTCGAGCACCACCACCGCGCCCTCGTGTGCGCCGCGCGCCACCCCCGGCCCGTCCAGCACGGTATTGAGCGCTGCCTCCGCCGCGTGCTGCAGCCCGGGGTCGAGCGTGGTGCGCAGGGTTGCGTCCTGGCCCGGGGCGAGCAGCGGCGCGGCCGCGCCTGCCGCCCAGTCGGCGAACCAGCCTGCCTGCATGGGCGGCGTGCGCGGGAAGGCGATTGCCGCCGCCGCGGCCTGCGCGCCCTGGGCGGTGAGGTCGCCGGCGCGCACCATCGCTGCCAGCACCTGGCGCGCCCGCGCCGCCGCCGCGTCCGGATCGGCGCGCGGATTGAAGCGGGAGGGCGCACGTGGCAGCCCGGCCAGCACCGCCGCCTGCCACAGGGCGAGCCGGCTGGCGGGAATGCCGAAATAGACCCGCGCCGCCGCATCGATCCCCCAGGCGCCGGAGCCGAAATAGACGCGGTTCAGCCAGATCTCGAGAATCTGCCGCTTGCTGAAATGCCGGTCGAGCCACAGGGTCAGCAGCAGTTCCTGCGCCTTGCGCCGCCAGGTGCGCGCGTCGCTGAGGAACAGGGTCTTCGCCACCTGCTGGGTCAGGGTCGATCCGCCCTGCACCACCCGCCAGTGCACCAGATCAACCACGGCCGCGCGCAGGATGCCGATCGGGTCGATGCCGGGTTCGGTCCAGAAGCGCCGGTCCTCGGTATCGACCGCGGCCTCGGCGACGTAGGGCGGCAGGTCGGCGAGATGCACCGGCTCGCCCGCAATGTCGCCGAAGCGGGCGAACACACGGCCCGCGGCGTCGCGCAGGACCAGGCTCGGGCGGCGGGATGGGGCGAGCGCGTCTTCCGGCCGCGGCAGGTCGCGCGCGAACCACAGCAGGAGCAGGGCGCAGGCGAGGCCGCCCCAGATCGTGGCGACGACGGCAAACCGGATCAGCCGCCAGGGGCGGCGGCGGGCGACGGGATCGCGGGTAGCGGCCTGGCCGCGGCCGGACCGTGCGCCAGAAGACCGTGCGCCGGAGGGCCGTGCGCTGGCGGCCGGCGCGTGCCCTGCCGGCTCCGCCGCCGCGGCGGGCGCTCCCTGGCTGCCGCGCCGCCCGCCCGCAGCGCGCGGGTCGACGGGGGCGGCAGCGGCCGGGCGGGAAGGACGAGGCATCCGGGACTCCGGCACGGGGCCTTTACGCGGCCCCGCGTGTTACGGGATCGTGCCCGCGGCGGGAAGCTTCCATCAGGCCGGCGCCGGGCAGCGAAGGAGTAAGGCAGGATGAGGGGGTTGTTCCTGGACGCGGTCGATGACCTCGCCACCGTGTTCCGCCGGGTGGTCCGCCCCGACGACCCGCCGGTCGACGTGCGCGAGCAGGACGAGGTGCCGCCGGAGGCGCTCCCCGCCCTGCTCGCCGGCTATGATTTCGTGCTCGACGACCACAGCCGGATGCCGACCGCGGCGATGGCGCGCTGCGCCGGGCTGCGCCACATCATCTTCCTCGGCACCGGCGCGCGCAGCTACATGCACCCCGAGGAACTCGCCGCGCTCGGCATCACCGTGCACATCATCAAGGGCTATGGCGACACCGCGGTGGCCGAGCACACGATCGCGCTGATGTTCGCCGCCGCGCGCGGGATCGCGCGGATGGACCGCGACATGCGCGCGGGGCTGTGGACGCGGACCGAGGGGCCGCAGTTGACCGGCAAGACCCTTGGCCTGCTCGGCTTCGGGGGCATCGCGGCCGAGGTCGCGCGGCTCGCCGGCGGGATGGGCATGCGGGTGCTGGCGTGGAACCGCACGCCGCGCAGCGCGCCGGGCGTGACCTTCGTCGACCTGCCGGTGCTGCTGGCGTCGAGCGACGTGCTGTCCCTCCATCTGCTGTTGACGGACGCGACCCGCGGCTTCCTGGACGCGGCGCGGCTGGCGGCGCTGCGCCCCGGGGCGATCCTGGTGAACACCGCGCGCGGCGCGCTGGTGGATGAGGCGGCGCTGATCGCCGCACTGCGGGAGGGGCGGATCGGGCACGCCGCGCTCGATGTGTTCGACACCGAACCGCTGCCGGCCGGGCATAAGCTGATCACGCTGCCGAACGTGACCCTGTCGGCGCACAGCGGGTTCCGCACGCCGGAGGCGTCGGAGACCTTGTTGCGGCGGGCGCTGGACATCGCCCGGGGGCTTGCGTAACCCCGGGGCCTCGGCCCGGAGCTTTGGCCCGCCTGGCGGAACGGTAGACGCAGCGGACTTAAAATCCGCAGCCCGTTGGGGCGTGGGGGTTCGAGTCCCCCGGCGGGCACCACACATCCGATACTGTGCGCAAGAGACCTGCCGCGGCGGAGCACGCGGCACGACCCCTGCACCGTTGCAATTGTGACGGCATGGCGAGAAACACCCCGCAGCCACGCAGGCGGTTCGGATACGGGGAAGATGTCGCGGTCAGGGCAATCGGGTGAACCGGAAATTCGGCGCGGACAGCGCCTTCTTCACCTCTCCCGCTCTTGCGGGAGAGGTCGGTTCGCGCAGCGAACCGGGTGAGGGTCCCGCGCCTCATGCCCTTACCCGCCGTGCTGCGCACGGCGACCTTGGTCCGCTTCGCGGCCCAAGCCCGCAACGCGGGAGAGGTGGCTTGCCGGAGGTTCGCCCCATTGCCCTGATATGGCGGGTGCACAGAAGCTTGATCCAGATCAATGAGGCCGCCCAGGAGATGCGTCCATTCTATGAGTGGCGGTCGCCTTTGGCACCGTCCATCTGACAACCGCCGCTACGGCCTTTCGAGGGACTTGACGATGACCGACGCGATCAGGGGTGTGGTGCGCGCCGTTGCGGCGACGGGCCTTCTCACTGCGCTGGCCCTGGGCGCACCGATGGCGAACGCGTCGTCGCGGGAGCTCGCCCAGGCCACGCCGGCGCCCGGCGTGTCGAACCCGACGCCGCCTGGCGGGACCGCTGCGACGTCGCACCCGCGCAGTCCAACCGAGCTGGTCGAAGCCAGGATCAAGGACCTTCGGACAAAGCTTCGGATCACGGCGGCTCAGGAGTCCCGATTCGCTGCCGTCGCCGACGTCATGCGTGCCAACGCACGATCGATGCAGGCGCTTCTTGGAGAACGGGCCCGGCACAAGGTCACGACTGCGGTCGGGGCGCTTCGCTGGTATGAGCGGATCACCGCGGCCCACGCTGCGGCCCTGAAAAGATTCGTTCCGGCTTTCGAAGCGCTCTACACGGCGCTGTCGAACAGCCAACGAAAGACCGCCGACGCGATGTTCCAGTGGCTCGCGCAGCGGCCTCTTCCTCCCAGGTCCAGATAGCGGTCGCATGTCGACCCGCGACGGCCAGCGCCTTGCAGCGGAGGGAGCCAGGCTCCCGGAGGTCACGATGAATCGAGACCGGACTTTGGCCAGCGCCCTCTTTATTCCATTGGGCATTGGCCTTGCCCTTGCCGCGTTCGTGCTGCCTGCGCCGGCTCGCGCCCAATACCCGTGTCCACCCGGATATTATTACTATCCCGAATATGGCTGCGTACCGCCCGGCTATTTCTATGTGCCGCCCTATTACCCCTACCCGGATTTCGGGTTCGACTTTTTTTACGGCGGCGGGGGGCCACGTGGGGGGCGCAACTTCGGCCCTCGCGGCGGGGCTCCCCATGGCGGTGGATATCCCCATGGTGGCGGGGCTCCCCACGGTGGCGGAGCGCCCCATGGCGGCGGGGGTCCCCACGGTGGCGGAGGACGCCCGGGTCGCTGACCTTGCCGCCCAGCGGACAAGGCTGGCCAGTTGGCCGCCGGTGGCCTGCACCACGCGTCTTGGCCTTGTGTTCCCTGTGCCGCGGCTGTCGGCGAAGGCGACGGCGTGCGTGGGCCGTCAGCGTCGGCCTGCCGGCAGGGGCGGCAGGTCCGGCAGCGCGTGTCGGTGTTGATGGATTCCGGCCGGTTTCGCGGACCGTGATGCCGGCATCAGCATGCGGATCGGGTCGCCTGCCGATGATCCGTTGATGGATCTCTCACGCAATTCATGATCTCCTGTTCGGCCTGGTGCCAATGGGTCACGTCATGACCGTGCGGCCGTCCCTGATTCTCCCAGAGTTCATACGCGCGCTGCGCAACAAGATGCCTGATTTCCGCTTCTCTTGCGGGTTCTCCGGTCCAGCATTTGCGGGTTCCCGCTTTCATTGCGGACTCCGCTTCCGTGCTTTCGTGTGCTTCCGTGACCCCGCGCCCTGACGGCATCACCGTGCCCATCGACGGCTCCGGCATGTGCGACGAGCGGAACATGCGCGCCATCTCCTGTCCGAACCAGCGTCGCACTTCGGGCGGCGCCGCCTTGATTTCGTCTGCCGAGAATGTGAGCCAGACCATGGCCTGTTTCCAGGATTTCAGATAGACGAATAGCGTCATCCGCCTCGCGCGGCATTGATCCCGATCAAACGTCGGCAGAAGTCCGGCCGTCGACGAGGCGATGCCGGATGGAGCAAAATCCGCCGCCAGTTGGGCCGTGGGGCGTTCGCCCCTCCCCCGGCGGGCGCCACAGCGAACCGGAGGAAACGATGCCCGTGTTGACCCGGCCGGATGGCCAGATCCACTACCGGACTTACGGCACCGGCTACCCGGTGCTGCTGTTCGCGGCCGGTGGCCTGCGCTCGCGCATGGCGATGTGGCCCGCCCCCGCCGGCGGGCCGGCGCGGCCGTGGGTGGATTGGACCGCGGCGCTGCCGGCGGCGGGCTTCACCGCGGTCGCGATGGACCAGCGCAACGCCGGCGCCTCGCGCGCCGATATCAGGGCCGACCACGGCTGGCACACCTACGCGGCGGACCACCTAGCACTGATGGACCATCTCGGTTTCGATCGGTTCCATACGCTGGGCGCCTGCATCGGCGGCAGCTTCTGCCTGAAGGCGATCGAGATGGCGCCTGACCGGGTCACCGCCGCGGTGTTGCAGAACCCGATCGGCGTGCATCCCGAGCATCCCGCGTATTTCCCGGACAGCCATGCGGACTGGAGCCGCGAGCAGCGCGCCGCTCGGCCCGAGCTGGACGCGGCCGCGATTGCCGCCTTCGGCCACAACATGTGGGACGGGGGGTTCGTCTTCTGCGTCGATCGGGCGTTCGTGCGGGCGTGCCCGGTGCCGACCATGCTGCTGCCGGGGAGCGATATTCCGCACCCGGCGGCGACGAGCACGGAACTGGCGGCGCTGCTGCCGGGGGTGGAGGTGCTGGCGGACTGGCGCGGGCCGGAGCACCTGGCCGCGCAGGAGAGCCGGGTGGTGGCGTTCCTGCGGCGGCATACGCCGGCGGGGTGAGCGGGGCGGACGGCGCGTCCCGGCCATCCGGCCATCGCAGCCCGCCGGAAGGCGCTGTCCGCGACATCCACCACCACACCCGCGCCGCCTGTGCCACCACCGCCAGCAGGCCCCCAGCGCCTTGCGCTGCACCACGGCGATGCGCGCCGGCGGGTGCTCCAGCCGCGCCAGGTCGTGGAACTTGGCGGCGGCGAACGCGACCGAGACCGCGCTCGGCCGCACCAGATCGAACACCGCCTGGCCGCTCGCAAACCTGGCCGATATTCAAGATTTTCGTGCCGGTTGGCCGGCTTTGATCCAAAAGGGCTTTACTTTCACGTGAACGTCCGGTGCGTCATTGAAGCCCGCGAAGGGGGCTATCCCGGGGGCTGGAAATCCGACGACTTCGGCGTTATAGTTCAACTATGGATGCTGTAGCCGACAAGACCCCGCCGGGCTGGCTCGAAATCCTTGAGGAGAGCGAGGCGGAGCTTGCTGCCGGGCTGACCGTGCCGGGCGATGAGGTCATGCGCGAGCTCCACGAAAGCATTGCCCGGCTTGAGAGCAAGCAGGCGAACAAGCCGAGGCGCAAAGTCACGCCGCGCCGTTGATCGTCCTTACTCCACGGGCCGGACGACAGGTCAGAGAACTCCGCCAATACTATGAAGACCTGGAACGCCCGGAGGCGACCCGCGCCCTTGTCTCGGCGCTTGAAACGGCCTGGCAGGCCATCACCACCAACCCGGCCGCCGGTTTGCCGGCACCGCGCCCCTATCCGCACCTTGCACGCAGGGGCCGGGCCTGGGTGAAGACAGGGCGCTATTGGGTGGCCTACAGCACCGTGCAGCGGCCCGTCATTGTCGCCGTGTTCTACGAGACGGCCAACATTCCCGGCCGCCTGTAACCACGTCGCGCGCCCTGGTCTGCCCCAAGGCGTCGTGTTATCGTCGCGTTGTTGAAATGGGATGGTTCGGGCGGCGCCGATGATTTACGGCTGTGCGCGGGTTTCGACGGACGGCCGAAGTGTGGACGCCCAGGTGCGCCAGTTCCGGGCAGCCCGGGCCGGCCAAGCGTTTCGCAAGACCGCGAGCAGGGCCAAGACTGAGCGGGCGCAGCTTCGCCGCGTGCTCGGCCAGTTCGCCGCCGGCGACGTGCTCTTGATGACCCGGCTTGACCGCCTGGCTCGCTCGATTCCGCGACCTCCTCAACGCTCTCGCCGCGATCGCCGACCGCAAGGCCGGCTTCCCCTCCCTTGGCGACGCCTGGGCGACACCACGCCCCCCACGGCCGCCTGATGCTGACCGCGCTCGGCGACCTGGCGGAGTTCGAGCGCGAGCTGATCCGGGCCAGGACAAGCGAGGGCCGCCGACGGGCTGTCGCCCGCGGCGTGAAGCTCGGCCGCAAGCCGAAGCTGACCCCGCACCAAATGAAGAAGGCAACCAAGCGCCGCGACCGGGGTGACCCGGTGCGGGGATTGCCCGGAGCTACAACGTCAGCCACACTACGATTTCGACGTTGTCCACCATGGAGACCATCAGCTAGTGCCGGGATCAACGTTTCAGACAAACCCCATTGACCTAAACAAACTTCTCGATGATTGCCATCGGGGTGTGCTTCAGTTGCCCGATTTTCAGCGCAGCTGGGTTTGGGATGAAGATCGCATCAAGAGTTTAATTGCCTCAATTTCACGAGCCTTTCCAGTCGGCGCACTGATGTCGCTTGACACTGGTGGACCAGTGAATTTTAAGCCAAGGTCTGTAGAAGGCGCGCCGGCAGAAGCGAAAAAGATATCCGCTCAGTCTCTACTGCTGGATGGCCAACAACGAATGACTTCGCTTTATCAAGTCACTTTGCGTAGGAAGGTTGTCGAGACGACTACTCCGAAAAAAAGGAAGGTTAAGCGCTGGTTCTACATCGACATCAAAAAAGCGCTTGACCTTTCCTTGGATCGTGAAGAGGCTATTGTTGGCGTGCCCGAAGACAAAGTTGTCCGATCCGATTTCGGGCGTGGAGAAGAGCTAAATCTCTCATCTGCCGAGCAGGAATACGCCCACCTTATGTACCCGGTTTCCCAAGTCTTCGATTGGGACAAGTGGCAAGATGGTTTCGATAAGCACTGGCGCGGCGACCAGAACGAGAGCGTTCGCGAGGAATTCCGGATCTTCAAGCGGCAAGTGCTCGAAAATTTCAAATATTACCGCGTCCCGGTGATCGCTCTAGATCGATCTACTACCAAGGAAGCTATGTGCGTCGTCTTTGAAAAGGTAAACACGGGAGGGAAGCCGCTCGACGCGTTCGAGCTTGTTACCGCGATGTATGCTGCCTCTGGCCACGAATTACGAAAAGACTGGTACGGTGACGACGGAGTGAAGGGCCGCCATCGACGCTTTGCAGAAACTCTCCGGCCTGCCGGTGAGGATACCGGGATCATCGCTAGTGTCAGCAATACCGATTTCCTCCAGGCGGTTTCACTCTTCTATACCCGTGACAGGCGGCGTATTGCAGAGACGTCTGGGAAGCAAGGCAAGGAGTTGCCAGCCGTTTCGGGCAACCGGCAGGCACTCTTGAACCTGCCCCTTGAGGCATACAAAAAATATGAAACCCAGGTGGAGCGCGGGTTTGTGCAGGCGGCAAAGTTCCTGCATATCCTCCACATCTATCGTATTTTTGATCTTCCCTATCAATCACAAATCGTTCCGTTGGCCGCCATCCTCGCCGACATTGGCGACGCCTGGGAGCACGAGGCAAACCGCGCGAAGCTGGTGCAGTGGTATTGGAATGGCGTCTTTGGTGAGCTTTACGGTTCGGCGGTGGAAACACGCATAGCACGTGATTTTATGGAAGTACCGGTCTGGCTGAAGGGAGGTGCGGAGCCATCAACGGTTAGCGAGACCCTGTTCCGAGCAGATAGATTGAAGACCATGCGCATGCGTCTGTCTGCTGCATATAAGGGCGTCAACGCCCTTTTGATGAAGGAAGGGGCGCAGGACTTTCGTTCAGGTCAGAAGTTCGACCATGCAGTCTTCTTCGGAAAGAACGTGGACATCCATCACATTTTTCCGCAAGACTGGTGCAAAAAACACCATATCAATCCGGATGTTTTTGACTCTATTATCAACAAGACCCCGCTATCTTACCGGACAAACCGAATTATCGGTGGAATCGCTCCATCCGATTACATTGCCAAACTAGAGGAAGGCAATGCGGAAACTCCGCCGATTGAAGGTAAGAGGCTTGATGCTTACCTTAAATCCCATCTAATTAATCCTTCGATTTTGCGTGCCGATAATTTTGAAGCCTTCATGGAAGATCGACAAAAGCATCTTCTGGTGCTCATCGAGCAGGCGACCGGAAAGGTCCCCTATACAGGCAATGTGCAAGAGGAAGGCGAGGATGTTGAGGCCGACGAGGACACTGTTGAGGCTGAATTGACAATAGCGGCGGAATGATCGGGTGGCATCACGCTGCTTGGCCAACATCGGCATTTCGGAAACCGAGGCTGGATGGTGGTTTACGGGCGACAGATTGCCCCACGGGCTGCTACATTTTGGTCCGGCCCGGCGACCGCAGATGGCCGAATGTAGGGACTTGCCACATCAAAGGCTGGGTTTCTGCAGGCAGCCGACGTCCGAACGCCTATGCCGCCCACCAGCCGGGCTGAACGAATGTTCGGTTCCGCCGCGACCGGAAACCCCCTACAGCCCTTCCCCGACCCTCGCCCACCCAACGTACACCCACGCCCCAAACGCCCCACTCACCGTGCATTCCCCCACCAAAACCCAAGCGCCCGCCCAACCACGCCCAACCCTGCAGGACTCCGCCAAAACCACCTCAACCGCCGCCCCAAACGCCCCACCCGTCGTACAATTCCTCCAACTGCCCCCGCCTCACCCGAACACCGCCCCCCAAGCCTCAAGCAGCGCCGCGTCAACGTCCCCCATCCCCGCCCGCACGCCGAGCGCCGCCAGGCTCGTCACCCCATGCCCCCGGATCCCGCACGGCACGATCCCCGAGAAATGCCCCAGATCCGGCGCCACGTTCAGCGCCACCCCGTGCCAGCTCACCCAGCGCGACACCCGCACCCCGATCGCCCCGATCTTCGCCTCGGTGCCCGCCCGGTCCACGACCCAGATGCCGACCCGCCCCTCCCGCCGCTCCCCCACCACGCCAAACCGGGCCAGCGCGCGGATCATCCATTCCTCCAGCCCGTGCACGTAGCCGCGCACGTCGCGCGCCGGCACGGCCCCGTGCGGCCGGGTCAGATCGAGCATCACGTAAGCGGTGCGCTGCCCCGGCCCATGATAGGTCCATTGCCCGCCGCGCCCCGCCGCGAACACCGGAAAGCGGCTGGGTGCCACCAGTTCCTCCGCCCGCGCCGAGGTCCCGGCGGTGTAGAGCGGCGGATGCTCGACCAGCCACACGCGCTCGGCCGCGGCGCCGGCGGCGATCGCCGCGACCCGCTCCGCCATCGCCGCCAGCGCGTCGGGATAGGGGGTAAGGCCAGGGGCGACGATCCACTCCGGAACCGCTCCGGGGGCGATTGCTGCCTCCAAGGTCATCGGCTATACCCCGCGCCCGACGAACCCACGATGCGGTCGTGGCGGAATGGTAGACGCGCAAGCTTGAGGTGCTTGTGGGGGAAACCCCGTGGAAGTTCGAGTCTTCTCGACCGCATGATCCCGATCCGTTGCCGTCCGCGCCCTCGCGCGCCAGCGCGGCCCATTCCCTAGCCCGCCGGCGCGGCCCGCGCCGCCATCCGCGGCCCCAGCACGCCCGCCACCATCCCCGCGGTCGCCAGCGCCACCCCGGCGACGCCGAGGCTGCCCAGCCGCTCCCCCAGCAGCATCCACGCCAGCACCGAGGCGAGCCCCGGCACCAACGCCGCCACCAGGGTGGGCGGCCCCGACCCGAGCGCATTCACCGCGCGGGAATAGAGGAACATCGCCAGCACCGCCGTCACCGGCCCCTGCACGATCGCCTGGTAGACCTCGGCGCTCACAGGCGCCTGTGCCAGATGCGAGGGCAGCAGCCAGATCCAGAACGGCAGATAGAGCGGCAGCCCCCACAGCGACAGGGTCAGCATCGCATCCAGCGCCCCGATCGCCCAGCGCCGCAGCAGCAGGGTAAACGCCGCGAGGCAGCCGACCGCCGCCAGGAAGCACAGATCGCCGCCCCACGCCGCGCCGCCGGCAAGCCCCGACTGTGCCGCCGTCAGCACGATCCCCGCCGCGATCACCGGCAGCGCCGCCATTTGCGCGCCCGGCACCCGCATGCCGAACAGCGCCGCGCCCAGCAGCGCGGTGGAGATCGGCAGCGCGCCGAACAGGATCACCGCCCCCTGCGCCACCGGCGCCAGGCTGAACCCGACATAGGCGCCGAGCGGAAACCCGAACGCCGACAACCCCACGAGCACCGCCGCCCGCCGCATCGGCAGCCGAGGGATGCCGCGCCGCCACAGCAGCGGCAGCACGCCCGCCAGCGCGCCCACGTAGCGCAGCCCCGCCACGTCCCACGGCGTCAGCGCCTGGCGCACGGAGAGCCGTCCGGAAATCTGGAACGCGAGCCAGATCAGCAGCACGAACCCGGCGCAAAGCCACCCGATCCGCCGTTCGCGGGAAGCCGCAGCCGCCGCGCCGGGAAGAGACGATACCATGCCAGACAGGCAACCACACGCCGCCCCCAGGACCAATCGCGCGCCGTGCATGGCCGCCCCGTGCACCGGGCGCCCCCCGGATCGCGCGCCAGACACCATGCGCCGGACACCACACTCCGGACACCACACCACACGGCAGGCATCGGGCGGCAGGCGCCGCTCGTCGGGCCGCCGGACGTTGCGCGGGAGCCGTCGCGTATCGAGGTCGGCCGCCGCGCCTCGGGCGCCGGCCGAGGGACCGGGGGGCGCGGAACGCCACACACGCCGCGCATTGCGCCGGCGGATGCGTCCACCGCGTTCGGCGGGCAACCCGGCCGCCCCGCGCACGACCCGCCCTGGAGGTGGCGGAACCGGCTTGAATCCCGCCCGTCTCCCTGCCAGAAGCAGCGCATGGCATCCGACCCTCGTTCCCTCACCGAAGGCCAGCGCAGCTACGAAGCCCGCCGTGCCGCCAAGGCCGGCGTCAGCCTCGACAAATGGCTGGAAAACAAGGCCCGTGCCCAGGAAGCCGCCGCACGGGCCGAGCGCAAGGCCGCCGAAGCCGCCCAACGCCCCGCCCGCAAGCCTGGGTTTTTCGCCCGGCTGATCGAGCGGGCGCACAAGCCGCTCTAGATCGCCCCGCGCGCACCCGGCGCCGGATCGCCGCCGCCCGACCCCACATGCCGCGCGGCCGTGCGATGAACCCGGCCCCGCGATCGCCCGCCGCCCCTCCTCACCCAGGCCGGCCCGCGCCGCTGCGCCCATTCGCCGCGCATGCCGACTGGAGCGCTGCGGCCGCCAAGCGCTGGATCGCCCTCGCGGTGCCGGAGGCGGAGGGCTGGCGCCTCGCTGCGCCCGTCCCGGTCGGCGAGGTCGCCACCCTGCTCGCCCGGCTGCGCGCAGCCGCCGCGGGGGCGCCGGTGGCGCTCGGGGTGGATTTCCCGCTCGGCCTGCCGCGTGCCTACGCCGCGCGCCGGCCGGAGGCCGATTTCCCGTCCTTCCTCGCCGCCCTGGCGACACGGCCGGATTTCTTCTCGGTTTGCGCGGAACTGGCGGAGGTGGGGCCGGAGCGGCCGTTCTACCCGGCGCGCGGGCGGCGCGGCATGACCCGCGCGACGCATGCCGCGGCACTCGGCCTTGCCGGCCCGGCCGAGTTGTCGCGCGCCTGCGACCGCGCCACCGCCCGCCGCCCGGCCGGCGCGCCGCTGTTCTGGACCCTGGGCGCCAACCAGACCGGCAAGGCCGCCATCGCCGCCTGGCGCGGGATGCTGCTGCCGGCACTGGCCGAGGCGGCGGCCGGCGGGGCGCCCGCGCCCCTGCTGTGGCCGTTCGCCGGGCCGTTCCGCAGCCTGCTCGCCCCCGGCGCGGTGGCGATCGCCGAGACCTACCCGGCCGAGGCGCTGCGCCAGTTGGGCCTGCGCCTGGCCGGCAGCAAGCGCCGCCAGGCCGACCGCACCGCGCTCGCCCGCCCGCTCCGTGCCGCGATGGCCACGCTCGGCGCGCGCCCGGCGCCGGCGCTGGCTGCGGCGATCGCGGGCGGCTTCGGCGCCGACGCGGCCGGCGAGGATCGGTTCGATTGCGTGCTCGGCGTGCTCGCGGTGCTGGCGGTGCTCGCCGGCACGCGGCCGGACACGGCGCCGGCGGACCCCTGGATCCGGCGCTGGGAAGGCTGGGCGCTGGGCCAGACCGACCTGCCCGCGCGCGCCTGGCCCGAGCCTGCCGCGCCCGCGGCCGGGTGAACGGGATCAGGCGGCCATCCGCTGCCCCGGCCCGCCTTCGCGTGCTGCAACGCACCCGGTCGCCGGTTTGCCCGGCCGGCCGCGCCAGCATGTCCGCGGCCGCCCGCCTGCGGCGGCGCGAGGGGAGGCTACGCAGCGCCGATTTCGTAGCGAAATCATAATGGGATACCGTCTTCGCCCCGATCGCGCCGTCCGCACCGTGACGTTATTCCTCTATCGTTCTCGTATCGGACCAGGTTCGTTCGTCGTCGCGGTCCGTGCCACGGCGGCCCGGTTTGCGTGCCGGGCGAAATCCGGGCAGGGTTCGGGCCACGCGCCGCCGCCGGCAGCCCTGCCGGCGGGCGGCCGCGCCCCGCCCGCACCGGAGTGCTCCCGATGGCAGAAACATTCGAAACCATCCTCGTCGAGACGCGCGGCGCGGTCGGGCTGATCCGGCTCAACCGCCCAGGGGCGCTCAACGCATTGTGCGATCAATTGATGACCGAGCTCGGCACCCAGTTGCTCGCCTTCGACGCCGATCCGGCGATCGGCGCCATCGTGCTCACCGGCAGCGAGAAGGCCTTCGCCGCCGGCGCCGACATCAAGGAGATGCGCGACCGCACCCACCCGGAGGCGCTGCTGGAAGACTTCATCGGTGCGCGCTGGGAGACGGTGACCAAGGTGAAGAAGCCGGTGATCGCCGCGGTGGCCGGCTTCGCGCTCGGCGGCGGCTGCGAGCTCGCGATGATGTGCGATCTCATCATCGCTGCCGACACCGCGAAATTCGGCCAGCCGGAAATCAACCTCGGGATCATCCCCGGCGCCGGTGGCACCCAGCGCCTGACCCGTGCCGTGGGCAAGTCGAAGGCGATGGAGATGGTGCTGACGGGGCGGATGATGGACGCCGCCGAGGCCGAGCGGGCGAACCTGGTGGCCCGCGTCGTGCCCGCCGCCGACCTGCTGGACGAGGCATTGAAACTCGCCACGAAAATCGCCGCGCTCTCGCCGGTGGCGGTGGCGGTGGCCAAGCAGGCGGTCAATCGCGCGTTCGAGACCACGCTCGCCGAGGGCGTGCGGGCCGAACGCAGCCTGTTCCTGCCGCTGTTCGGCACGCCGGATCAGAAAGAAGGCATGGCGGCCTTCGTGGAGAAGCGCAAGCCGGCGTTCGGCCGCCGCTGAAGACCCGGAATGCCCCGGCACCGTCCGGCGGTGCGGGCGAATTGATGTCCCGGCATACACGCCCTGGTAGCAATTTCCCTCCCGCACATCGGATCGGCGCCTTGACACCCCCCCCGCCGGCTCTTACAAACCGCCCCTTCCCGAACCGACCTATCCGAGCGACAGGACGCATGGCCAACACTGCCTCCGCGCGCAAGCGCATTCGTCAGACCGAGCGCCGCACGGCGCGCAACAAGGCGCGCAAGTCGCGCGTCCGCAACTTCGTCAAGAAGGTCGAGGCGGCGATCGCCGGCGGCGACCAGGCGCAGGCGGATGCCGCACTGCGGGCTGCGCAGCCGGAGCTGCAGCGGGCCGTCGGCAAGGGCGTGATGCACCGCAACACGGTGGCGCGGCGGCTGTCGCGGCTGTCGGCGCGGGTCAAGGCGCTGGCGACCGTCTGATCGCGCCCGGGGGCGGCGCGCGCGCGCGCCGGCCGACAGCATCCGGTGGTAGGCACAAGTTTCGTGCCGATCCATTCTCCGGACCGGATCGCAACTAAATCAAAGATCAAGCCAAGTATTGCTGCCGGGCAATTCAGTCGCCAGGGCGCAATCTTCTTGCGTTGTGCTTGTGTGTGTCGAGTTGATGACGGTTTTTCGTTGTCCCTCTCCGCCGTTCGGTTTAATTGTTACCTCATGGTAAGCCATGGAGCAGTATCCGCCACGATAGCGGAGTGTTCCGGCCGGTCGGCCAGAAGAATGCTGCGCGCGGCCGCCAGAGCCGCCGTGACTGCGGGGGGCAACCAGGAATGGTGGCAGGGAACGACGTAGCGGAGCACGGAATGACCAGTGGCACGGGAGGCGAGGTTGCGGCAGGATCCTCGACTGGACGCCCAATGGGACCGGATCCGAAGCCGGCTGCAGAGCGAACTCGGCGAAGGCGAGTATCGCTCCTGGTTGCGGCAGGCCTGCGTCGGCGGCCTCGACGGCGAGGAACTCACCCTGCTGCTGCCGACACATTTCCTGCGCGACTGGGTGCGCGGCCAGCACGGCTCGCGCCTGAGCGCAGCCTGGCAGGCGGAAAACCCGGCGGTGCGCCGGGTCGATGTGCGGGTCGGAACGATCGTCCCGCCGCCGTCCGCCAGCGAGCCCGACAGCGCCATGCAAGCGGCAGCCAACGCAACAGCGGCGAACGGCATACCGGCGTCGGCACGCCCGGCCGCGCGCGGCGCCGACGCCGCCGGCCGCGGCGGCGACCTCGCGGCCTCACTCGATCCGCGCTTCACCTTTGACGAGTTTCGTCGTCGGCAAACCGAACGAATTCGCCTATGCCTGCGCCCGCCGCGTGGCCGAACAACCCGCCTGCCACGGCTTCAACCCGCTGTTCCTCTATGGCGGCGTCGGCCTCGGCAAGACCCACCTGATGCACGCGATCGCCTGGGACCTGACCCGCCCGCGCCGGCGGCGCCGGCGCCGCGGTCGCCTACATGTCGGCCGAGAAGTTCATGTACCGCTTCATCGCCGCCATCCGCAGCCAGGCCACCATGGAGTTCAAGGAACAACTGCGCAGCGTCGATGTGCTGATGATCGACGACCTGCAGTTCCTGATCGGCAAGGACGGCACGCAGGAAGAATTCTTCCACACCTTCAATGCACTGGTCGACGCCGGCAAGCAGATCGTCGTCTCGGCCGACAAGTCGCCCTCGGACCTCTCCGGGCTGGAGGACCGGCTGCGCACGCGGCTCGGCTGCGGCATGGTCGCCGACCTGCACGCCACCACCTTCGAACTGCGCATCTCGATCCTGGAAGCCAAGGCGCCCGCCGCCGGCGTCGCCGTGCCGGCCAAGGTGCTGGAGTTCCTGGCCCACAAGATCACCACCAACGTGCGCGAACTGGAAGGCGCGCTTGAACCGCCTGATCGCGCACGCCAACCTGTTCGGCCGGACGATCACGCTCGAAACCACCCAGGAGGTCCTGCACGACATCCTGAAGGCGCACGACCGCCGCGTGACGATCGAGGAAATCCAGCGCAAGGTCGCCGAACATTACAACATCCGCCTGACCGACATGGCCTCCGCCGCGCCGCGCCCGCAACGTCGCCCGACCGCGCCAGGTGGCGATGTACCTGGCCAAGCAACTCACCAGCCGCAGCCTGCCGGAAATCGGCCGCAAGTTCGGCAACCGCGACCACACCACCGTGATGCACGCCGTCTCCCGCGTCGGCGAACTGATGGCACGCGACGCCAGCTTCGCCGACGACGTCGAACTGCTGCGCCGGATGCTGGAGGCCTGAGGGCGCCGCAAGCGAGGCCAGGGGGGCCTTCAGGGCAATCGCCTGAACCGGGAATTTGGCGCGGACGGCTGCTTCACCTCTCCCGCGCTGCGGGAGAGGTCGGTTCGCGCAGCGAACCGGGTGAGGGTCCCGTGCCGCGCGCCCTCACCCGCCGTGCTGCGCACGGCGACCTCTCCCGCGAGAGCGGGAGAGGTGACGCGATGGCCCTGGGGACCCTTGCTTCCTGGTCGAACCGTCGGCCCGTTGGTAGTAGACTGGCTTTCATGCCCGCCGATCTCCCCCCCTCTGCCGACCATCCCGATCCGACACCGGACGCGCTGATCGCCGCCCGTCCGCACCTCGCCCGCCACGCGATGGACGGGCTGCTGCTGGAAGGCGTGCCGCTCGCCGCCATCGCGCAGTCCGTCGGCACCCCTACCTGGGTCTGCGGCGCCGCCACGATCCGCGCCCGGTTCCGCGCCCTCGCCACGGCGCTGGCCGAGGCGCGCCTGCCGGCGCATATCCATTACGCGGTCAAGGCGAACGACCATCTGGCCGTGCTGCGCCTGCTCGGCCGCGAGGGCGCCGGCGCCGACGTGGTCAGCGCGGGCGAACTGCTGCGCGCCCGCGCCGCCGGCATTCCCGCGCCGCGATCGTGTTCTCCGGCGTCGGCAAGACCGCGGCCGAATCTGCGCCTCGCGCTCGGCCGAGGACATCGCCCAGATCAACGTCGAAAGCGCCGAGGAGCTGGCGATGCTCTCGGCGATCGCCGCCGGCATGGGCCGCATCGCGCGGGTGGCGCTGCGGGTCAATCCCGATGTCGATGCCGGCACGCACGCCAAGATCACCACCGGCCGGGCGCGCGAACAAGTTCGGCATCCCCTACGCCGAGCGCCGCCGCGCTCTATGCACACGCCGCCACGCTGCCGGGGATCGAGCCGCGTCGGCCTGGCGATGCATATCGGCAGCCAGATCCTGCGCGCTCGCGCCGTACCGCGCCGCCTACGCCCGCATCGCCGGACTGGTCCGCGACCTGCGCGCCGCCGGGCCAGCGGGTGCGCCGTGGTGGATTGCGGCGGCGGCCTCGGCATTCCCTATCGCGACGAGCCGGTCGCCGCGCCCGGCGGCCTTCGCCGGCGCCATCGCGGCGGCGTTCGGGGACCTCGATGTCGCGCTGCTGATCGAGCCGGGCCGCTGGCTGGTCGGGCCGGCCGGGCGTGCTGCTGGCCTCCGTGATCCTGGTCAAGCGCGACGGGACGCGCGCTTCGTCGTGCTCGACGCGGCGATGAACGACCTGCTGCGCCCGGCGATGTACGACGCCTGGCACGGCATCGTGCCGGTCGCCGCCGCCGACCTCGTCGGCCGCCGTGGCGCCGGCCGATGTCGTCGGTCCGGTGTGCGAGAGCAGCGACACCTTCGCCCGCGACCGCGCCCTGCCCCCGCTCGCCCCCGGCGCGCTGGTGGCGATCCTGGATGCCGGCGCCTATGGCGCGGTGATGAGCTCGACCTACAACGCCCGCCCGCTGGCGGCCGAGGTGCTGGTCGACGGCGGCGCCGATGCCGGCCCCGATGCCGGCCCACAAGACGGCACCGGTGTCGGCGCCGATGATCGCGCCAATATAGGTGCCGGCGATGGCGCGCGGGGCCAACGCCGGCCGGCGGTGCGCTGGGCCGTGATCCGGCCGCGCCAGGATGTCGCAACCCTTTGGCGGGACGAGACCGTGCCCGACTGGCTGAAATGATCTCCCGGACCTCGCCGCCGGCCGCAGCGCGGACGGCGCAGGTCCCTTCCCTGCCCGCGCTGGGCGGCCGGCGCAGGCTCGCCCGTTGCGTGTTGCTGGTCGAACGCCTCTGGCCGGCGCTCTGGCCTGCAACCGGCGCGGCAGGTGCCTTCGTCGCCGTCGCTCTGCTCGGCCTGCCGGGCTTGCTGCCGCCGGCAGGGGCCGCAGGACCTGCTGGCGGCGATCGCGGGCATTGTCCTGTGGCTCGCCGTGCGCGGGCTGCGCGGAGTGGCCTGGCCCGATGCGGCGGCGGCGGACCGGCGACTGGAACACGCCTCCGGCCTTGCCCACCGGCCGCTGGCCGCACTCGTAGACCGGCCCTCGGGTACTGACCCCGCCACCCTGGCGCTGTGGCAGGCGCACCGGGCGCGTGCGGCGCTGGCAGTCCGCCGGCTGCGGGTCGGCTGGCCGCACCCGGGCCTGGCACGGCGCGACCTGCGCGGCCTGCGCGGCGGTCTGGTGGTGGCGCTGGTCGCCGCCGCGGTGATTGCCGGCGACCAGGCGCCGGGCCGGCTCGCGCAGGCGCTGTGGCCGGCCACCAGCGCCGGCGCCGCGCCGGTGCCCCGGCTGCTCGCCTGGATCACGCCGCCCGCCTACACCGGGCTGGCGCCCATCTACCTGCGACCGCACGCGCAACCGGAGCCGATCCCGGCCGGATCGCGCCTCTCGGTGAGCCTGGCCGGCGGGTCGGGGCAGCCGGCGCTGCGCCTGGACGGGCGGGCGATCGCGTTCCACCGGATCGGGGCGGACGGGTTCTCCGCCGCCGCCACGTTGGTCGCCAGCGGCCGGCTGGCCGTACGCCGCGGCGGGCACACGCTCGGCGCCTGGCCGCTCGTCGTGGTGGCGGACCGGCCGCCTTCGGTCGCCTGGGCAGCCCCGCCGGGACCGCTGCCGGTCGACCCTGTGCAGACCCGCCTGCCCTGGCGGACCAGCGACGACTATGGGGTGGTGGCGCTCCAGGCCCGGCTCCGGCTCGCCGGCCGGCCCGACGCCCCGCCGCTCGTGGTGAAAATCCCCCTGCCTGCTCCCGGGGGCGACGCGGACGCGCCGGCCGGGGCGGAGCGCGCCGGCGGGACCGTCACCCGGAACGGCGACGAGATCGTCGACCTCACGGCGCATCCCTGGGCCGGGCTGCCGGTGCGGGCGCGGCTCGTGGGCCGCGACGGCGCGGGCCAGAGCGGGGCAAGCGCCACGGCGGCGTTCGTGCTGCCGGCGCCCGATTTCCGCAATCCGCTGGCGCGCGCGCTGGTCACGGTCCGCCAGGCGCTCAGCCTTGCCCCCGATCGCCGGGCGGCGGCGGCCGGGGCGATCGCCGGGCTGCTCGATCGCACCGACGCCTTCGGAAATGAATACGGCGCCTGGCTGGAGCTGCGGCTGGACGCGCAGCGGCTGCTGCTGCCGGCAGGGGACGGGCGGCTCAACCGGGTGCAGCGCAGCCTGTGGCAAGTGGCGCAGCATCTCGAAGACGCCGGGCTCGATCCCTCGGCCCGTGCCCTGGCCCAGGCCCGCCGCGCCGTGCGTGACGCGCTGGACCGGGCGCTGCACGACCCGTCCGCGGCCAACCGGCGGGCGCTCGAAGCACGGCTGCGGCGGCTGGAGCGGGCAATCGACGCCCGACTGAACGCGCTGCGCCGCGACCTCGCGCGCCAGGGCATCGTGCCGCCGCGCACCGCCGCGGCCGCGCACCGGCTGGAGGACATGGCCGAGGCCGCGCGCCGGGCCGCGCAGCAGGGCGATATGCAGAGCGCGCAGGCGCGCATCGCGGCGCTGCAACGGCTGCTCGATTCGTCGAACAATGCCAAGGCGATGGCGGCACAGGCACGACGGGAGCTGGCGGCGCAGCAGCGGGCGCAGCAGGAGCTTGCAGAACTGAACGCCCTGATCCGGCGCGAGGGCCGGCTGGTCGACCATGCCCATCAACGGTTGCAGCAGGCCCAGACCACGGGGGGCCCCCCGGCTCAGCCGCCGGGTCACGCGCCGGCATCCGACCCCGCGGCGCAACGCGCCGCCGATGCGAGCGCGCAGCAGGCGCTGCATCACCAGCTCGGCCAGTTGATGCACAGCCTGGAAGCGCTCGCCGGCCAGCGCCCGCCGAGCCTGGGGCGGGCCCGCACGGCGATGGGCGGGGCCAGCACCGCATTGGGCGCAGGCAAGGACGGGCCGGCCGAGGCGGCCGAGCAGGCGGCGATCGCCGCCTTGCAGAAAGGCGGGCAGGAGCTGGGCCAGGCACTGGCGAAGCAGTTCGGCTCCGGCCAGGAGGGCCAGGGGCGCCAGCCTGGCGGCGAGCTCGGCCTCGCGCGTCCCGGCAACGGGGCGGACGGCGGCCCCTCCTGGCTGCCCGGCCTGGGCGGGCTGGACGAGGACCCGTTCGGCCGCCGCGAAGGCGCCGGCGGCGACGCGATCGACCCGCGCGCGCAGGTGACGTTGCCGGCCGACGCGCAGGGCGGGCGGACGCGGCAGATCGAGGAGGAGCTGCGCCGGCGCCAGGGCCAGCGGACCCGGCCGCCGCAGGAGCTGGAGTATATCGACCGGCTGCTGAAGCAATTCTGAGCGGCGACCGGGCGGGGCTTCCCTTCCATCCGGCCGCCCGGCTCTCGGCAACGTCCGCATGACCCATGCGCCGGCTGCGAAGGTCGCCCCGGCGCAGCGGCTGATTCTCTCTACAGCCCCACCGCCTTGCGCAACGCCGCATTCATCCGCGACTGCCACCCCGGCCCGTCGGCCCGGAACCGGGCCAGCACCTCGGCGTCCAGCCGCAGGCTGACCGCCTGCTTGGGCGCGGCCAGCCGAGGCCGCCCGCCGGCGGGTCGGAGGACCCGCTCCCCCTCGCGCAGTTCCGCCCGCTCGAACCACGCGCGATCGAGCGGAGGCGCTTCGTCGGGATCAGTCCAGTTGGGCGTCAAACCAGGCTTCCTCATCGTCATGTCCATGCCGCATGGAGATGATGCGCCGTCCCCCGTCACGCGGTGTCCAGACCAGCACGACAAAGCGGCCGCGCAGCCGGCCCGCGGTGATGAACCGCTCCTCCCCGTACGCCCGGCGCCGGTCCGGCAACGTCAGGGACCGCCCGGCAAAGACCAGGGCCGCGTCGGCGAAATCCAGGCTGCGCGCCGCCAAAGTGGCTCGGCGCTTGGCCTCATCCCACGAATACGAAGGTTTATGTATCTACAACAACCTTGGTGTCAAGAGCGGCAACGGCCCGCGCGGACCCAAGATGCCTGCCGCCCGCCAACAAGGCGTAAACTTCCCCTTCGTGGTGGCTCTATGGCCGGGCGAACGGGACCGCGGACGATCCCCGCCGCCTCATCCGCCCCCGCCCGCCAGGAACGCCGCCGTTTCCGCCACCGCCTCCGCCAGCCCCGCCCGCCGCACGGCCACCCCGGCCGGGAACGCCGAGACCAGCCGCTCCGGCGTCCGCCGGTCGAGCAGCACGAACACGCCGCGGTCGCTCGCCCGGCGGATCAGCCGCCCGAACGCCTGGCGCAGCCGCAACCGCGCGATCCGGTCGTCGTAGCCGCGCGGATCGCCCCCCGACAGATGCACCCGCCGCTCGCGGTGCAGGATATCGGGTCGCGGCCAGGGCACTTTCTCGAACACCACCAGGCGCAGCGCGCGGCCGGGCACGTCCACGCCGTCGCGCATCGCATCCGTGCCCAGCAGGCAGCTTTCCTCCTCGGTGCGGAAAATCTCCACCAGAGTGGCGTTGTCCATCGCGTCGACGTGCTGCGCCAGCAGCGGGATCCCCGCTTCCTCCAGCGCCGGGGCGATCCGCCGCTGCACCGCGATCAGCCGCCCGATCGCGGTGAACAGCCCGAGCGCCCCGCCACCGGACGCCAGGAACAGCGCCCGGTAGGCCGCGGCCAGTGCGGCGATGTCGGTCCCGCGCCACATCCGTCACGACGAAGGCCCGGGTCTGCGCCGCATAGTCGAACGGGCTCGGCAGCGCGGCGCGGATCGCGGGCGAGGGCAGGTGCGGCGCGCCGACCCGCCCCTCGGCGGCGTGCCAGGCGGCCTCCGGATCGGCATCGCCGGTATCGCGCAAGGTGGCCGACGTCACCAGCAGCCCCTGCGCCGGGGCGGCCAGGGTGGCGGCGAACGGCACCGTGGGATCGAGCCAGTGGCGGTGCAGCCCGACATCCGCCTCCCGCGCCGCGTCCCGCCCGTACGCCCCGCCGGCGCCGAAGCGGCGTTCGAGCCGGAGAAACATCACGTGGTCCGCCCGCGCCCCCGGTTCCGCCGGCGGCGCGGCCAGGCTCCGCAGCATCGCCTGCCAGGCGCCGAGCGGCTGGATCGCGCGGCGCAGCAAGGAGCGGCCGGTGGCCTCGATGCGCAGACGGGTCGGGCTGTCCATCTCCTCCGCCTCCGCGTCCAGCCGGGCGAGCAGGCGTTCGCGCAGGGTGGCGAGCGGCGTCGCGAGCCGCTCCAGCGCGCGGGCCAGCCGCTCCGCCGCCCCCGGCAGGTCCGCCACGGTGGGGAACAGGTCGCAGTCCAGCGCGAAGCCGGTCGTCTCCGCCTCCGCCCCGGCGCGGGCCAGCACCTGGCGGCGGAACAGCCGCAGGACCGCCTCGGTCGGGTTCGGCTTGGCCCGGCTCGACGCCGGCGAGGTCCGGGCGCGGCTCGTCGGCCAGGCGCGCGCGTCCAGCCAGGTGCGGGCAGCGCGCCGGCAGCCTGCACGGCGGCGTCCAGCATGGTCTCCAACGGCGCCAGCCCGGCCACCAGATCGTCCAGCCGGCGGCGCAGGCCGCGGGCGCGCGACCGCCCGCCCTCCGCACCCAGCAGCCAGCGGCGCAGTTCCGCCGTCTCCGCCCCCGACAGCACCGCGGCAAAGGCGCCGTCCGCCGCGTCGAACAGATGATGCCCCTCGTCGAACACGTAGCGGGTCGGGACCATCGCGTCGTCGCAACCCGCCCCAGGCCGCCTGCGCCATCACCAGCGCATGGTTCGCCACCACCAGATCGGCGCCGCGGGCGCGGCGGATGGTGTGCTCGACGAAGCAGCGCTTCCAGTGCGGGCAGGCGGCATGGATGCACTCGCCGCGCCGGTCCGCGAGCCCGGCGAGCCGCCCGGTGCCGAACAGCTCGCCAAACCAGCCCGGCAGGTCGCCGCCCTGCAAATCCCCGTCCGCGCGTCGCCAGCGCCCAGCGCGCGATCAGTGCCAGCGCCACCGGCGCGCCCACGCCGAGGCCGCCGGAGGCGCTGCCCACCGCATCCTCCAGGTTGAGCAGGCAGAGGTAGTTCTCCCGCCCCTTGCGCACCACGACGCGGCGGCGACGCTCGGCGGGATCGGGGTAGAGCCGGGCCAGTTCCTGGTCGATCTGCCGCTGCAGATGGCGGGTGTAGGTGCTGATCCATACCGCGCCGCGGTTCTTCTCTGCCCACAGGCTGGCGGGCGCGATGTAGCCGAGGGTCTTGCCGGTGCCGGTGCCGGCCTCGGCGAGCACGAGGTGCGGATCGCCGCGCACCTCGCGCGCGGCAAACGCCGCCGCGGCGGCGCCGGCGTAGTCGGCCTGGCCGGGCCGCTGCTCCGCGTGCGGGCCGAGGAGGTCGGCAAGCCGGGTGCGCGCCTCGGCCTCCCCGACCGGGTAGGAAGACGGTGGTGGCGGCGGCGGCGCCTCCTGCCATTCCGGCAGATGCTTCCAGACCTTCAGCGCCTCGGCCGACGGCGCGGCGTGCGGCTGGCCGAGTGCCGCCAGGACGAACGGCGCCCACGGCCACGCCGCGCCCCCACCCCTGCCCAGCAAGGCAGCCAGGCCGGCGGCGTCGCGATTGAGCGGGACCTCCCGCCCCGCGGCCAGCCGGCGCAACAGGCCGGCCGCCAGCGCCGGCAACACCGCCGCCTCGGCCTCCAGTCCCGGCGCCGGCAGGTCATGGTCGAGCGCCAGCGCCAGCCCTCGCGCCGTCGGGGCGGCCGACCGTGCGGGCAGGACAAAAGCAAACAACTCCAGCAGGTCGAACGCCGGCAGGTGCCGCAAACCGAGCCGGCGAAAGGTCGCTGGGGCATGCACGACGAGCGGCGGCGGCAGCCCACGCAGCCGCTCGGCGACGGCGTCCGCAGGCAACAGCAGAAGCTCGCCGTCCGGCGTCAGCAACGCCGCACGCCCATGCCCCGCAGCCAGCGCCGGCGCAGCGGGAAGCGTAATCCGGACGGACGTCGGCAGGTCGGGCGGAATCGCTGGTCCCCTGGGCATAGACGCGGCAGGGTACGAAATATCCCCGACCGGCGCAGCCGAAGGGCACCGTAGCCGATTTATCCGCGCACCGCAGGCACCGCGTGCGGCAACGGCCAAGGGGGGCTCTGCCCCCTGGCCTTTGCCTCACACGACGCGCGGTTGGCGGTCAGACGGCTTCGGTGTCGATCGCGTAACCCGCGGCGCGGACGGTACGGACGAGGTCGAGTTCGTCCGAGCCGTTGATGGCTTTGCGCAGGCGGCGGATGTGGACGTCGACGGTACGGGGTTCGACGTGGATGTCTTTGCCCCACACGGCGTCGAGCAGTTCCTCGCGCGAGAACACCCGGCGCGGATGCTGGAGGAAGAATTCGAGCAGGCGGAACTCGGTCGGGCCGAGGTGCAGGGCACGGCCGTTGCGGGTGACGCGGTGGGTGGCGAGGTCCATCGTGATGTCGTGGAACCCGAGCGCGCTTTTGGTCGGCATGGCGCCGGAGCGGCGGAGCAGGGCGCGCATGCGCGCGACCAGCGCTTCGGTGTTGAACGGCTTGGTGATGTAGTCGTCCGCGCCGGTGTTCAGGCCGCGCACGGCGTCCTGGTCCTCGGTGCGCGCGGTCACCATGATGACGGGCAGGTCGCGCGTCGCCGGACGGCGGCGGATCTGGCGGCAGACTTCCAGCCCCGACAGCGCCGGCAGCATCCAGTCGAGCAGCACGAGGTCGGGCTGGGTTTCGGCGATGCGGGTCAGCGCTTCCTGCCCGTCGGCCGCTTCCTCAACCCGGAAGCCCTGTTTTTCCAGGTTGTAGCGCAGCATGGTGGCGAGTGCCGCCTCGTCCTCCACTACCAGCACCAGCGGCCGGCTCGTGGTCATATCCAGCATGGGGTACTATCCTTCATTCGCTCGGGCGGACCACGGCATAGGCGGAGGTGTCACCCTTCGGCCGCGCCTCGGTCAGGGGCGCGCCGGTCACCACGTAGTGCAGGGTTTCGGCGATGTTGGTGGCGTGGTCGCCGATCCGTTCCAGGTTCTTGGCGATGAACAGCAGGTGCGTGCAGGGCGTGATGTTGCGCGGGTCTTCCATCATGTAGGTGATGAGTTCGCGGAACAGCCCGTTGTAGATGTCGTCGATCGCGAGGTCGGATCGCCACACGCGCACGGCTTTTTCCGCGTCGGCCTCGCCCACCGCGTCGATGACGGTCTTCAGATTCTCCTGCACCAGCCGCGCCATGTGCCCGAGGCCGGCGAGGCTGTAGGGAAGCTGGAACTGCGCCAGCACGACGGAGCGCTTGGCGACGTTGGCGGCATAATCGCCGATCCGTTCCAGGTCGCCGGTGATCTTCAGCGCGGCGACCACCTGGCGCAGGTCGCCGGCCATCGGCTGGCGCAGCGCCAGGGTGCGGATGACGAACTGCTCCACCTCCTGTTCCAGCGCGTCGACCCGTTTGTCCGCCTCCATCACCTGCGCGGCGGCGGCGGTGTCGCGGTCCAGGATGGCGCGCGCGGCGCCGGCCACCTGGCTCTCGACGATGCCGCCCATTTCGCTGATGAGGTCGCGCAGCCGCGCCAGCTCCTGATCGAAGCTGCGGAGCAGGTGCTGCGGTTCGGATGCCATGGGTGCTCTCCGCGCCTAATGCCGGGGAAGATGTCGAATGTGTGCCCGCGTGCCGGCCGGGCAGGTTCCGGTGGGCCGGGCGGGGACGTGGCGGGCGGTCATGCCGGACGGCGCCTCAGCCGAACCGGCCGGTGATGTAGTCCTGGGTGCGCTTCTCGCGCGGGGCGGTGAACATCTGCGCCGCGCTCGATGCCTCGACCAGCTCGCCGAGATAGAAGAAGGCCACCTGATCGGCGATGCGGGCGGCCTGCTGCATGTTGTGGGTGACGAGCGCGATGGTGAACTCGCTTTTCAGCTCGTCGATCAGTTTCTCGATCTTCATGGTGCTGATCGGGTCGAGCGCGCTGGTCGGCTCGTCGAACAGGATCACCTCGGGGCGGATCGCGATGGTGCGCGCGATCACGAGGCGCTGCTGCTGACCGCCGGAGAGGCCGAGGGCGGAGGCGCCGAGCCGGTCCTTCACCTCGTCCCACAGGGCGGCGCGGGACAGCGCCTGCTCCACCCGCTCGTCCATCCGCGCCTTCGACAGTTTCTCGTGCAGGCGCACGCCGAAGGCGATGTTCTCGTGGATCGACATCGGGAACGGGGTCGGCTTCTGGAACACCATGCCGATGCGCGCGCGCAGCGCGATCACGTCGACATCGGGGCTGATGATGTTCTGCCCGTCCAGCATCACGTCGCCGGTGGCGCGCTGGCCGGGGTAGAGGTCGTACATCCGGTTCAGCACCCGCAGCAGGGTCGATTTGCCGCAGCCGGAGGGGCCGATCATGCCGGTGACCTGGCGGTCCGGCAGGTCGAGCGCGATGCCCTTCAGCGCCTGGGTGGTGCCGTAGAAGAAGTCGAGGTTGCGGATGCTGATGCGCGGCGCGGCCTGCGCCGGCCGCTCCGCCGCCGCGGCCGACAGCCTGCCCGGTGCCACGGTCGGCCTCTCCATCCCGCTGTCCACGTTCATCCGGTCCCCTGTGTCTTTGCCGGGCGGCGCACCGCGTCTGCTGCCCGAAGCGCCATGTGCCCAGTGGGCCGGCTGTCGGAGCGTCCTGTGCCCCGGCGCGCCGCGTTCCGGGCCCCGCCCGCTTCTAAAGTGGCGGGGCGACGCCTCGATTGCAATTCGATGAAGGTTTCATGACAGAGCGCGTGCCCGCCGAAGAGGAGACGCATTGCCCCCAGACCGGCCGTGGACCGCCCGGCGTCGCCCCCTTTGCTCGGCATCGCCCCATGGCCGGTTTTAACGCTCGGCGGGATCAGGCGTCGTGCATCCCGCGCAGGGCGCTCGCGCGGGCGGTGGCACCGGCGGTCATGAAGGAGCCGTCCTGGCCCGAGAGCAGGAAGCGCGCGCCGATGTCGATGTAGGTCGCCATGATCTTTTCGTTGTAGATCCCGCCCATGCCGGGGTGCTTGCCGTGCTTGCGGCAGGCGGCCACCGTGCGGCGATAGGCGTCTTCCAGGCGGGCGTGGGTGAACTGGCCGGGGATGTCCATCTCGGCGCACAGGTCGTTCGAGCCGATCAGCAACACGTCGACGCCGGGGACGGCGGCGATGGCCTCGGCATTCTCGATCGCGCGCGGGGTTTCCAGCATCACGACGGTCAGGTTGGCCGCGTTCAGCGCCACCGCGGCGTCGCCCACCGAGAGCGCGCGCAGCCCGTAGTGCGGGCCGATGCCACCCATGGAGCGATGCCCGATCGGGGGGTATTTCAACTTGTCCACCACCTCGCGCGCTTCGTCCGCGGTATCGACGTGCGGCACGACGATGCCGAGCGCGCCGCTGTCCAGCATCCGTGTCGCCATGGCGTATTCCCCGCTCGGCACCCGCACGATCGGCGCGATGCCGGCCGACAGGGCGGCCACCGAAATCTGCGCGGCGGCATCGAGCGACATCGTGCCGTGCTCGCAGTCGAGGAACAGCCAGTCGTAGCCGCAGGCGGCCATGGCGGGCGCGATCTCCACGCTGCGGACCATCCGCACGGTGAAGCCGAGGGAGAGGCGGCCGGCGTCGAGGGCGTCGCGGGCGGGGTTGCGGAGCAGGGTCATCGCAGGATCCTTCCGGGACGGCGTGAATTTCCGCACAGCCGTGCCACGGGTCCCGGGCGAGGGCAAGGACGGGCCAGCGAGATCCGCGGCGGTGCGGCAGGAGCCGGGCCGGCAGACCGGTGCGCCCTTACCCGCATGCGGCGGGCAGCGCACGGTCCGGTTCAGGTCGCGCTTCCGACGCGCGCGCCCGTTTTGGAAGCTCCGACCGCTGCGTGAGCGACCCGTTTTTGCCGCGATCGCTCGCGCCACATGAGAAGCAGGTCTTCCATGGCATTGCCGATATGCAGACGCGAGATCCGCTCAGCCTCGGCGCCGTCGTTGCGGCGAAATGCGGCAAGCAGGGCCCGGTGCTCCTGTGCGATCTGGTGCGGCCGGTAATCGCCGTAGCCCCACACCGTCCGCATGGCGTTGAAGAATTTGCTGTGCCGCTCGAAGAGCATCATAGCCTCGTGATTTGGGCGGATGGCGTGAATGGCCTCGTGCAGGCGGGCATTGATCCGGACCAGAGCCGGGACGTCCTTCCCTTTCTTCCGGCCGACGTCGGCGAGGCAATTTTCGTACTCGTCCTCGATCCGGTCCAGCCCATCAACCTGCGCCGGTGTCGCGACAGCGGCGCAGAGACCGACGGTGTACCACTCGAGTGCGATCCGGATCTCGTTCAGTTCGCGGAGAAAGGCCTCGTTGATGTCGCGCACGCGCGCACCGCGGTTCGGGTGGATGACGACCCAGCCTTCCGCAGCGAGCTGGCTCAAGGCCTCGCGAATCGGCGCCGGGCTCAGCCCGTAGCGGACCGTGAGATCGCCGATTTTCAGCCGGGCGTCCGGCGGCAGAGTGCCGTGCGCGATGTCGGAACGGATGGCGTCGCGCACGCGCTGGTAATTGGGCACGCCGAGCACCTGGTGCGCGCGCCCCTCTCCGGCCCGCTGTTGCCTCCCGTGCGCACGCTCTCCGCTCCCGGCAAGCCGGGCGCGAGACGTCTCGGGAAGGCTTTCGGTCATGGATCTCCCCCTCACTGCGGCGCTCAATACAGCATCTTCGAGATTATGTATGCGTCCGCCGCCTCTGCCCGGGGGTCTTGCGCCGTCACGGATAATCTATTATCTAAAACCCAAGGCCCGATCCGACACGGATCCTGGCGGCATGGTGCCTGCCAGCGAAGGCATTCGCGGCCACCCCAAACGCGCGCGCAAAAGGAGGAAGCCTGTTCATGACCTTCAAGGCGAGCACTCTTCGCGGCGCATGTCGCCCGGCCACGCGCGGACCTTCACCCGATACGACGCACGAAAGATGGGCCCACGAACGTCGCCTGGCGCGATCGCCACGCGGCCGCGGCGCCCGGCCACGCGGACCGTTCCGCTTTCCATAGCACCGTCGTCGTCGCATTCCGGGACGTCGCGCCGGCCACCGCACCGCGTACCCTGTTGCGCACTCCGTCCGCCGGAGGGCGCGCCCCAATGAAGGAGACCCAGGCCATGAAAATCGCTCGTATCGAGACCTTTCAGGTGCAGTGGGCACCGGGCGACAAACCCGCGCAGCGCAGCGCATTCGTTCGTGTCCACGCGGATGATGGTCGGATCGGAATTGGCGAGGCCTCGCCGATGCAGGGCGGCCGCGCCTCGCTCGGCATGATCGAGCACGACATCGCCCCGCTGCTGCTCGGCGCCGATCCGCTCGATCACGCCGTGCTGCAGGACAGGCTGCTGCATCGCCTGGTCAAGCTCGGCCCGGAGGGAGCGCTGACGGGCGCCCTCGCCGCGATCGACATTGCGCTCTGGGACCTGAAGGGGAAGCTGCTGGGCCAGCCCATCTACAAGCTGCTCGGCGGCGCCTGGCGTACCGCCCTGCCGTTCTACGCCTCCATCGGCCACAACAACAGCGGGGAGCGCACCGTCGACGAGGTCTGCCGCGTGGTCGAGCAGCGCCTGAAGGACGGACCGGCAGCGATCAAGATCCGTTTCGACAACGACCGCACCACGCCGGACCTCGACATCAAGGGCGACATCGCCAAGGCGCGCGCCGTGCGCCGCCTGGTCGGCGACGATTTCCCGCTCGCCTTCGATGCCAACAACGGATATTCGGTCGGCGGCGCCATCCGCGTCGGCCGTGCGCTCGAGGACCTCGGCTACTGGTGGTTCGAGGAGCCGGTGCAACACTATCATGTCAGGCAGACGGGCGAGGTGGCCCGCGCGCTCGACATCACCGTCTCCGCCGGCGAGCAGAGCTACACGACCGCGGCCGTCGCCGACCTCATCAATGCCGGCGTGCGTATGGTCCAGCCGGACATCGTCAAGATGGGCGGGATCACCGGCCTGATGCGCTGCGCGGCCCTTTGCCAGGCGCATGGCGTGGAACTGGTGCCGCACCAGACCCAGCCCACGATCGGCCACATGGCCAACCTGCATGTCTGCGCCGCGCAGTTCCAGGCCACCAAGCCGTGCGAGCTCGACGATCCTTCCGCGCGCCGCCATGCGCTGTTCGTCAATCCGCCGAAGCCGGTCGACGGCCTGTTCCACCTGCCGAACGCTCCCGGCCTCGGGCTCGACCTGAACGAGGACGCCATCGGGCGGCTGCGGGTCTAGCGTCCCGTTTCCGAAATTCGTTTCCGGACTTTCGGGACGAGCTCTTTGTTTTCAGTGGTCTGCCGGTCTCTGAGACGGGAAGGCGTTTCCGAGGCAGGACACCAGATCGTTTCTCACGAATAAGGGAAGGAAACAACCATGGATGCAGGGGAACCGCTGGCCGCAAACGCGCCGGCCGCGCGCGGGATCGACCCGCTCGAGAAGGAAACCATCCGGCGCGTGGTCCGGCGGCTGCTCCCGGTGCTCATGCTCGGCTATTTCTGTGCCAGCCTGGACCGGGCGAACATCGGCATGGCCGCGACGACCATGAGCCCGGATCTGGGCTTCTCCAACGCGCAGTTCGGCTTCGGCGCCGGCGTCTTCTTCCTCGGCTACTTCCTGGCCGAGATCCCGAGCAACCTGATCCTCAACAAGGTCGGCGCGCGGCGCTGGATCTCGCGGATCCTGATGACGTGGGGCATCATCTCCGCGCTGACGGCCTTCGTGTGGAGCGACTGGAGCTTCTACAGCCTGCGCTTCCTCCTCGGCCTGGCCGAGGCCGGCTTCTTCCCGGGCGTGCTCCTGTACATGACCTGGTGGTTCCCCTCCTATTATCGCAGCCGGATGACGGCGCTGTTCATGTCGGCCGGCGTCGTTTCGCAGATCGTCGGGCCGCCGATCGGCGGGCTTCTGCTGCGCCTGCACGGAGCGCTCGGCCTGGCAGGCTGGCAGTGGCTGTTCCTCGTCGAGGGACTGCCTTCGATCGTCATGTGCTTCGTGACGTGGCGGCTGCTCACCGACCGACCGAAGAATGCAGCCTGGCTCAGGCCAGAGCAGAAGACCTGGCTGGACGAGCGGCTGGCGTCGGAGCGGAGGCAGCGCGAGGCAATCCGGACGTATTCGCTCGCGACGGCCTTCAGCAATGCGAAAGTATGGCTGCTGACCCTGGTCGAGTTCGGCCATCAGATGGCGGGCTACGGGCTGGTGTTCTTCATGCCGTTGATCGTCAAAGGGCTCGGCGTCGCCACCGACTGGATCGGGGTAGTGGCCGCGGTGCCCTTCCTGTGCGGGTTCGTGGCGATGAACGCGTGGGGTCATCATTCGGACCGCACCGGCGAGCGTACCTGGCACGCGGCCGGTGCGCTGCTGGTGGTGGCCGCCGGCATGTCGGCCTGCACCCTGATCGGCGGCAGCAACCCGGTCCTGATGATGATCGCGCTCTGCGTGGCGGTGATGGGCAACCAGTCCGTTGCGCCGTGCTTCTGGTCGATCCCCGGCACCATGCTGACCGGCACCGCCGCGGCGGGCGGCCTGGCCATGATCAACTCCCTCGGCAACCTGGGGGGCTGGTTCGGGCCGTCGGTGTACGGGCTGATCAAGGATGCGACCGGCAGCACGAACGAGGCGCTGCTGTGCCTGGCGGTGGGGCCGGTTCTTTCGGCGATCGTGCTGGTGCTGGTGGGCCACGACCGCCGGCTGGAGCGCATGTCGCCACCCTGAGCGGAGAGCGCGAGCCTCCGAACCGCAGGGGGCAAGCGGACGTTCCGGGCGGTGCGGGCGCCGTCAGCTCGCGCCGCCGCCTTCCGCGTCCAGCAGCGGCACCACGAACGCCGTCAGGTCCCCCCCCGGGAACAAATACCCCCGCACCCCGGCCGCCGCTGCCGCCGCCACGTCGGTCGGCTGGTCGCCCACCAGCAGGCAGCGCGCCGGATCGAGTTCCCAGGCGCGGATCAGGTCGGCCAGCATCCCCGGCCCCGGCTTGCGCCAGTCGCTGGCCTGGCGATAGGCGGGGAGCGGTGCCTCGGGATGGAACGGGCAGTAGCGCGCGTCGTCGATGGTGCCGCCGGCGGCGCGCACCTCGTCGCCCACCCAGCCGAGCAGGTCGCGCACCGCCGCCTCGTCGTACATGCCGCGCGCCACGCCCGACTGGTTGGTGACGACGAACACGTGCCAGCCCCGCGCGGTGGCCGCGGCGATCGCGCCGCGCGCGCCGTCGATCCAGTCCCAGCGGTCGCGCGTGCCGACATGGCCGTGGTCGTGGTTCAGCACCCCGTCGCGATCGAGGAACAGCGCCGGGCGGTGCAGCCGCGCTGTCACTTCGCCGCGCGCCCGCGCCAGATCCTCCGGCACGCCGATGTCGATGAACCAGCCATCGGCCAGGCTGCCGGCCAGGGCGCCGGCGGCGGCCAGGCCCGGCAGCACGTCGCGTTCCAGCGAGCAGACCGGGGCGATGCGGTCCAGCACGGCGCGGTCCAGCACGTAGATGCCGGTGTTGATGATCCCTGCCTCCATCCCCGCCTTCCCTGGCGCGGGCCGTTCGCGGAACGCGGTCACCTGGCCGTCGTGCAGCGCCACCACGCCATAGCGGGACGCGTCGGGCAGCGCGCGCAGCAGCATCCGGCCCAGGACCGGCTCGGGATCGGCCGCACGGGCGGCCAGCAGCACGGCGAGGTTGGCATCGAACAGGCTGTCGCCGTTGCACAGCACGAACGCGGGCGCCAGCAGCGGCGCAGCGTGCCGCAGGGCCCCGCCTGTGCCGGCCGGTTCGGGCTCGACCGAGATGCGGATCCGCGCCGGACGCGGAAGGGTGGCCTCCGCTGCCGCCACCGCCGCGGTCAGTGCGTCGGACAGATGGCCGGCGAGCAGGACGAATTCCTCGATCCCGAAGCGCTGCCACTCGCGCATCAGCCAGGCGAGGAACGGCCGCCCGCCCACCTCCAGCGCCGGCTTGGGCGTGGTCGCGGTCAGCGCGCCGAGCCGGGTGCCGCGCCCGCCCACCAGGATCGCGCATTGCCGGATCGGCGCGCGCACCACCCGATCAGCCCCGCCGCGGGACCGCAGGCGCCCGCCCGTTCATCGTGCCGGGCCCGGCGGGACCAGTTCGGGGAACATCGCCCGCTCGACCAGGGCACAGAACACATGCGCGGCGGTGATGTGGATCTGCTGGATCAGCGCGGTCTCGGTGGACGGCGCACGGAACAGCAGGTCGCAGCGCTCCGCCATCACACCCGCCCCCGGCCCGGTGCCGGTGAAGCCGAGACAGACCAGCCCCTTGCCGCGCGCCGCGTCGAACGCCCGCAGCACGTTGGGCGAGCGGCCGGAGGTGGAGATGCCGAGGAACACGTCGCCGGCTCGGCCGAGGCCCAGCACCTGGCGCTCGAACACATGCTCATACCCGTAGTCGTTGCCGGTGGCCGTGATCACCGAGCCGTCGACGGTGAGCGCGATCGCCGCCAGCGGCGCGTGGTCGAACATCAGGCGGGAGATGAATTCCCCCGCGATGTGCTGGGAATCCCCCGCGCTGCCGCCGTTGCCGGCGACCAGCAGCTTGCCGCCGGCACGCAGCGCAGCAACGGTGGCGCTCGCCATCTCCCCCAGCAGCGCCTGCGCCGTGCGGTCGGCGGCGAAGGCCCCGAGGGCGGCGAGGGAACGGTCGAGATAGGCGGCGACGTAGTCGGGTTCGTGCGCGGTCATGGTGCGATCTGTGCCCGATGCGGGCCGCCTTGCCAAGCGCAACCCTGCGCGCGCGACGGCGATCGTCGTTGCGCCGCCGCG
The DNA here is from genome assembly GCA_963832525.1 of uncultured Pseudomonadota bacterium. Classification (GTDB taxonomy): domain Bacteria; phylum Pseudomonadota; class Alphaproteobacteria; order Acetobacterales; family Acetobacteraceae; genus JAJZVS01. The sequence continues at coordinate 357,457 of CAWHUC010000003.1, read as the reverse complement.
CCAAGGGAGCGTATGCGCAACCGCAGGCTCACGAGAGGCCGCCGGATGGACAAGCGCATCGACACGCCGCCCGGCCGCCCGCGCGCTTCCGTCGCGCGGCCGTTGGCCGTGCGGGCGCGCGCCCCGCTCCGCCTCGGCCTCGCCGGCGGCGGCACCGACCTTTCGGGCTACGCCGAGACCTACGGCGGCGCCGTCCTGAACGCCACCATCGACCGCTACGCCTTCGCCTCCATCCGCCCGCGCGACGACGGCTGTGTGGCGTTCGACGCCTGCGACCTCGACCGGGAGGAAATCCACCCTGCCGCGGCCACCTTGCCGGACTCGCGCCTGCTGCTGCATCGCGGCGTCTACGAACGCATGGTGCGGGACGCGAACGGCGGCGCCCCGCTTGCGGTCACGGTCACGACCTCGGTCGATGCGCCGCTCGGCTCCGGCCTCGGCTCGTCGTCGGCGCTGGTGGTGGCGCTGATCGAGGCCTACGCGGGTTATCTCGACTACCCGCTCGGCCGCTACGAAGTGGCGCACATGGCCTATGAGATCGAGCGGATCGAGCTCGGCCTCGCCGGCGGCCAGCAGGACCAGTATTCGGCCGCGTTCGGCGGCATCAACTTCATCGAATTCCTGCAAGGCGGCCGGGTGATCGTGAACCCGCTGCGGTTTTCCGCCGCGGTCGTGAACGAGCTCGAATCCTCGCTGGTCGTGTGCTTTTCCGGCCGCTCACGCAGCTCCGACAGCATCATCCGCCAGCAGACCGACCGGCTGAGCGCGGGCAGCGCGGAGGCGCTGGAGGCGATGCACCAGTTGCGCCACGACGCGGTGGCGATGAAGCAGGCGGTGCTGCACGGCGACATCGCGACCCTGGCCGCAGTGCTGGAACGGTCATGGCTCGCCAAGAAGCGCACCGCCAGCGCCGTTTCCACCGCGCAGATCGAACTCCTGGAGGCGTTGGCGCGCCGCAACGGTGCCACCGCGGCGAAGGTCTCCGGCGCCGGCGGCGGCGGCTTCATGATGTTCGTGGTGCCGAGCGAGCGCCGCTACCGGCTGATCGCGGCGCTGAACGAGTCCGGCGGGCAGGCCTACCCGGTCAAGCTGACCGAACGCGGCAGCGAAAGCTGGAGCCTGGCGGCGCCAAGGTAGCCCGAGCGGGGAACGCGGCCGGCGGACCGATGGCGCGTACGGATCGCCCGGATGCATCGCGCTGGCGCGGCGGGCCCAGGGAGGCGCTGATCTCCTGACACAACGCTGTCAGCAGCCCGGTCCTATGCTGCGCCGTAACCCACCAGCGCCTCTGGCGAGTGCCCCTGGACACGACCCCGCCATGCCCGACACGCCCCCGCGCGCCGCCGCCCTCGCCGTCCCGGCCGCTGCGGCCACAAGCCGCGGCCTGGTCCTGCTCGCCATGTGCCTCGGCGTGCTGATCGCCCAGGTGGACACATCGGTGGTCAACCTCGCGGTGCAGCCGATCGGCGCGGCGCTCGGCGCCTCCGTAACGGCACTGCAATGGGTGCTCGACGCCTACAACCTCGTCTACGCAGTGCTGCTGCTGAGCGGCGGGCTGATGGCCGATCTCTTCGGCCGGCGGCGCGCTTTCGTGGCCGGCGCCACGATCATGGCCGCGGCCTCGGTCGGCTGCGCGCTTGCCCCCGATGTGCGGGTGCTGATCGCCGCCCGCGCGCTCGCCGGGGCGGGTGCGGCGCTGCTGTTGCCCGCCTCGCTCGCGATCGTGCGGGTGGTGTGGCCGGAGGTCGCGGCGCGGCGGCGCGCGCTCGGCGTCTGGGCGAGCTGCAACGGGCTCGCCTTCGCCATCGGGCCGCCGCTCGGCGGCGTGCTGATCGACCGCTTCGGCTGGCGCAGCGTGTTCGTCCTGGCGGTGCCGCTGGCGCTCGGCGCCTGCATCCTCGCCCGGACGGCGGTGCCGGAATCGGCCGATCCGCGCGGACGCAATATCGACCTCGCGGGCCAGGCGCTGGGCGCGCTCGCGCTCGGCTTGCTGGTTTTCGCGGCCATCGCCGGTCCGGCGCGCGGCGGGGTGTGGGCGGCGGCGTTCGTGGTGCCGGCGCTGGCAGGATTCCTATGGACCGAGCGGCGGGGCGGGGCGGCGGCGCTGGTGCCGCTCGACCTGTTCCGCCAATCCGCCTTCTGCGGCAGCGTGGCGGCCACCGGCGCGATGACCTTCGGCATATACGGCATGATCTTCCTGCTGCCTTTGGTCTGGCAGGCGGGCGGGCTGCTGGCGCCGTCCCAGGCGGGGCTGGCGCTGCTGCCCTGCGCGCTGGTGTTCTTCCTGGTCTCGCAGCGCTCCGGCCACCTGACGCAACGGATCGGTGTGCGGGCGATGACCGCCGGGGGCACCGCGACCGTCGGCTGCGGCCTGCTGGTGCTGGCGGCGACGGCCGCGGGCCGGCCGCTGCCGCTCGCCGAGGCCGGGCTGGCTTTGACCGGCCTCGGCATGGGGCTGAACACCGGACCGCTAATGGCGGTCGCGGTCGAGGCCGTGAGCCCGGCGCGCGCCGGCACCGCGTCCTCGCTGATCAATGTCGCACGGATGGCCGGCGCCAGCCTGGGGGTCGCGTTTCTCGGTGCGGCGTTCGCGTCCCAAGGTGGCGGCGCGGCCGGGCTGCGGGTGGCGATGCTGGCCGGCGGATGCGTGCAACTGTGCGGGGCCGCGGCGGCCTGGGCGACGATCCGGCGGACGGCGGAATAGGACAGCGCGGGCACCATTCCGGCGCGCCCGCCCGCGTCGTGCCGCCGCCGCCCCGCGGGTCCCGCCATCCGGCTCAGCTTCATCATTCGGTCACCCGTCTGTCGCCGATCCGTCAAGACGGCAGGCTATCGTTAGGCAGTCGAAGAGGGAGGGCACAGGAGCCCGCCGGCCACCGATGGCCGGACGGCGCCCAGGTCACGTCCAGGCAACAGAGACCGGACCACCCGGCGGCGCCGCCCGGCCACCGCGCTGGTGCGCGCCGGACCATGATTGCATGAAGGATACGACCGTGACCACGATCGACAGCTTGCTCGGGCTCCTCCGCACCGCCGGCCAGGGCCGCTACGGCGAAACCGACGTCACCCAGCTCGAACACGCCCTGCAATGCGCCGCGCTGGCGGAGGCCGAGGGCGCGTCATCCGCCCTGATCGCCGCGGCACTGCTGCACGACATCGGCCACCTCGCCAACCCGGACGACTATCCGGCCTTGCTGCGCGACGAGGATGGCCGCCACGAGGAGACCGGCGCCGTCGTGCTCGCGCAATGGTTCGGCCCCGAGGTCAGCGAACCGGTGCGGCTGCACGTTCCCGCCAAGCGCTACCTGGCGATGGCGGAGCCCGGCTACGACGCGCTGCTGTCGCCGGCCTCCGTGACCAGCCTGCGGCTGCAGGGCGGCCCCTTCACCGCAGCCGAGGCGCAGGATTTCCTGACCTTGCCCCACGCGGAAGCCGCGATCCGGCTGCGGCGCTGGGACGACGCCGCCAAGACGCGCGACCTTGCCACGCCCGATCTCGATCATTTCGCGGACCATCTCGCGGCGAGCCTGGCACCCGAGGAGGCAACGCCGCGGTCGTAGGCCACCGCGGCGCCGAACCCGAACGGAGCCCGGGCGGCAAGCCGGGCGTTCGGGGCGCGTTCCTCGCCACGCACAACCGCACACCCTACCGGCCGCGCAACCGTCGCCGGAGCGCGGCGGATGCCAGGCCCGGCATTCCCCGCCCCCGGTCATTCCCGGCCCGGACAGTTTCCCACCCATAACGGAGCAGACCATGAAAACCTGGCTTCATCCCGTCGCCGCTTTCGCCGGCGCGATCATCGCGGCAGCGCTCGCCGGTCCCGCCGCCTTCGCCGCCCCCGCCGCGGATTGTCCCAACGGCGGCGTGGTGCGCTTCGGGGTCGAGCCCTACGACACCTCGGCCAAGCTGGTGCCGATCTATGACGACATCGGCAAGGCGATCGCCGCCAAGCTCGGCTGCCCGGTGCGGATCTACATCACCACGAACTACAATGCCGAAATCGAGGCGATGCGCAACAAGAAGCTCGAAGCCGGCGAATTCGGGCCGCTCGGCTACGTGCTCGCGCACCAGGTCGCCGGCGCCCAGGCGGTGGCGGCCTTCGCCGGCAAGGACGGCAAGCCCGACACCTACTGGGCGAGCATCGTGACCTATCCTGGCTCCGGCATCAAAACGGTGGCGGACATCCGCGGCAAATCGTTCGCCTTCGCCGACCCGGCCTCGACCTCCGGCCACCTGTTCCCGGCCTACGGCCTGCGCAAGGCCGGCCTCGATCCCGACACCGACGTGCGCGGCATCTACGCCGGCAGCCACACCTCGTCCTTCGAGGCGCTGTACAATCACAAGGTGATGGCCGGCGAGCTCAACAGCGAGCAGTTGCAATCCGCGACGCAGCGCGGCGAGTACAAACCCGGCACGTTCGTGTTCCTGTGGAAGTCGCAGCCCATTCCGACCGATCCGATCGTCGTGCGCGGCGACCTGCCGGCGGGCTTCAAGCAGCGCCTGACCACCGTGCTGCAGAACCTGGACCTCTCGGACCTGCCCGCCAACGACCGCAAGATCATGGGCATGAGCGGGGCCCGGTTCGTGCCGCAGACGGATGCCGCCTACGATCCGATCCGCGACCTGATCTCGACCCTGCATATCGATCTGGCGAAGCTCTGAACCGAGCCCTGCCCGCCGGGCAGTGCTGAGAGTTTGTGGAAGAACGCCCGTCAGTCGCCAAAATCGCCTGAAAACCCGGGCAATGACAACGGGCGTTCTTTCGCAGGTTCGATTTCTTTTCGTGCCCTGACCGAAGGACGACGACGCATGCTGGTGGTTCGCGACCTGTCGCTGCGCTACCCGAACGGCAAGCTTGCCTTGTCCGGGTTCGACCTCGCGGTGCGGGCGGGCGAGCTTGTCATCGTGCTCGGCAGCAACGGCTGCGGCAAGACGAGCCTGCTGCGCTGCATCACCCGCACGGTGGCGCCGAGCAGCGGCGAGGTCTGGCTGGACGGGTCCGACCTGACGAAACTCGAAGGCGAGAAGCTGCGGCGCGCGCGGCTGGCCTTGGCGATGATTTCCCAGCACGCCAGCCTGGTGCGTCGCCGCAGCGTCCTCGCCAATGTCGCCACCGGCGCACTCGGACGCTACGACGGGCTGCGCACCGCGCTCGGCGGCCTGCCCGCCGCCGAACTTGCCGCCGCCCATGACTATCTGCGCCAGGTCGGGTTGCTCCAGGCCGGCTCTCCCCAGATCGGATCCCCTGGGCTTGCCGGCCAGCGCGCCGGCACCTTGTCGGGCGGCCAGGCCCAGCGGGTCGCCATCGCCCGCGCGCTGGCGCAGCGGCCGCGGGTCCTCCTGGCCGACGAACCGGTCGCCAGCCTCGATCCGGAGGCCGCGGAGGAGATCATGCGCCTGCTCCGCCGTCTCGCGCACGAACAGGACCTCGCCATTCTGTGCGTCCTGCACCAGGTGGAGCTCGCCTACAGCTATGCCGATCGCGTCGTCGGCCTGCGTGCGGGCCGCATGGAATTCGACCTGCCGTGCGGCGAGGTGTCGCGCGACGCGGTGCGGCGCCTCTATCTGAGCGAGGCGGCATGACCGGCACCGCGATGCCGCGCCCCGACGCCGGCGCGCCGGAGGCGGACGGCTGGCGGCGCGTGCTCAGGAACGCCGGGCGCACGGTCGGCGTCCTGCTGGCGCTCGCGGTCGTTGCGCAGTCGCTGGTCGTCGTCGAGTTCCGGCCGCAGGACCTCGTGTCCGGCGCCTACGGCATGGCCGACATCATCCGGCGTGCCATGCCGCCGGATTTCTCGAAATTCCACGCCGTGCTGTGGCCGACCCTGGAGACGATCGACATCGCGATCTTCGGCACGTTGGGCGGCATCCTGCTGGCCTCGCCGCTGGCGGTGCTGGCGGCGCGCAACGTGACGCCGTCGCGCTTCCTCTATTACATGGCGCGCGGAGTGATCGGCTTCACCCGCGCGGTGCCCGACCTCGTATGGGCGCTGCTGTTCGTCACCGCGGTGGGGCTCGGCCCGTTTCCCGGCGGGCTGGCGCTGGCGGTGCATTCGGTCGGCATGCTCGGGCGGCTGTTCGCCGAGACGATCGAGCACATGGACATGGCCCCGATCGACGCCCTGGCGCTGACCGGCGCGCGCCGTATCCAGGTGTTCACCCATGGCGTCGTGCCGTCGGTCCTGCCGTCCCTGCTCGGGATCGGACTCTACCGACTGGACGAGAACATCCGGTCCTCCCTGGTGCTCGGCTTCGTCGGCGCCGGGGGGATCGGGTTCGAGCTGCTCACCGCGATGAGCCTGTTCCAGTATCGCGAGGTGTCGCTGCTGCTGATCGTGATCTTCGTGATCGTGGTGGTCGCCGAGCGCGCCTCGGCCGCGCTGCGCCAACGGCTGGCATAACGGGGCGGCGGCGCCGGCCGATGCGGCCGTGGCAGGGCAATCCTGGGTGAACCGGGTGAGGGTGCCGTGCCTCCCGCCCTCACCCGCCGTGCTGCGCACGGCGACCTCTCCCGCGCTGCGGGAGAGGTGGTTTGCCGGAGGTTCGCCCGATTGCCCTGGCGGCAGGGGCCCTACCCTCCCTTCCCCGCCCATGCTTTCCTCCCGTCCCATGAAACGTCTCCGCCATCCCGACCGCCTGGGCCTGCATTTGCGCGTCGTCCTCGGCGCCGAGGTCGCCATGGGCCCCGGCAAGGCGGAGCTGCTCGACGGCATCGCCCTCACAGGCTCCATCGCCGCCGCCGGCCGGCGCATGGGCATGAGCTACAAGCGCGCCTGGCTGCTGGTCGAGGCGATGAACGCCATGTTCGCCGAACCCCTGGTGGACGCCGCCAAAGGGGGCGCCGGCGGCGGCGGGGCGGCACTCACGCCGCTCGGGAAGCAGATGCTGGCGGCCTACCGCAAGCTTGAGGCCACGGCCGCCGCCAGCGGCGCGGCGGAACTTGCGCAGATGCGCGCGGCGCTGCCGCCCGGCCAGCCGGCCCGCGCGACCCGGTCCGGCCGGGCGCCCGCGCCCCCGCGCTGAGGGCCGCCGGGCGGGATATCCCGGATCGGGCGCACCCCGCGGGCGATGTGCGGGCGCCTTCCCCTTGACGGGTACGACCGGATGGGCCATCTCCGGTCAATCAGGACTGCATCGGTCCTCTTATGGGTATCTGCCGCGGTCACCAGGATCGTCTGTCATGCTGAGGCTGTCGAAACTCACCGATTACGCCGTGGTCGTGCTGGTGCGGCTGGCCCAGGCCGGAACCGCTGTCCCCGTGCCCGCGCGCGCTGACGAGCGTCCCACCGGTGAGCGTATCTCGGGCCGGGAGGCCGGCATGCAGACCTCCCCCGGCATCGCCGCCGCGACCGGGATTCCGGAACCGACGGTGGCCAAGGTGCTGAAAATCCTGGCCGGCGGCGGCCTCGTGGCCTCCCAGCGCGGCGCCCATGGCGGCTACCGGCTGGCCCGTCCGCTGGGCACGATCCCGGTCTCCGACGTGATCGCCGCGATCGACGGACCGATCGCGCTCACCGCCTGCGTGGAAGGCTCCGCCGGCGGCTGCGAGTCGGAAAGCCTCTGCCCGGTGCGCGGCCGATGGGACCCGGTGAACACCGCCATCCAGGAGGCGCTGGGCGCCATCACGCTCGCCGACATGCAGGCGGCGGGCGTCCCGCGTGCCTTCCGCGTACCAGCCCCAATGGCCCCCGCCGCCGCCCTGCCTGCTGCCTCCGCGGACGCACGCTCCGCCGCCGAATAGGACAAGCCGATGCCCGCCGTTACCGAAACCCTTGAGACCGTCCGCGCGCTGTCCGATTCCGGCTACAAGTTCGGCTTCGAGACCGCGATCGAAATGGACCTCGCCCCCAAGGGGCTGACCGAGGACACGATCCGCCTGATCTCCGCGCGCAAGGGCGAACCCGCCTGGCTGCTCGACTGGCGGCTCGCCGCCTTCGCCGGCTGGAAGAAGATGGAGGAGCCGCATTGGGCGCGCGTGTGGCACGCACCGATCGACTACCAGGACATCCATTACTACGCGGCCCCGCGGCCGAAGGCCGGGCCGAAGTCGCTCGACGAGGTCGATCCCGAATTGCTCGCCACCTACGAGAAGCTCGGCATCCCGCTGCGCGAGCGCGCCATCCTGGCCGGGGTCGAGGGGGCCGGTTCGAACGTCGCGGTGGACGCCGTGTTCGACAGCGTCTCGGTCGCCACCACCTTCCGCGCCACCCTGGCGAAATCGGGCGTGATCTTCTGCCCGATCAGCGAGGCGGTGCGCGAGCACCCCGAACTCGTGCGCAAATACCTCGGCAGTGTCGTGCCGGTGGCGGACAACTTCTTCGCCGCCCTGAACTCGGCGGTCTTCACCGACGGCAGCTTCGTCTACATCCCGCCCGGCGTGCGCTGCCCGATGGAGCTTTCGACCTATTTCCGCATCAACGCGCGCAACACCGGCCAGTTCGAGCGCACCCTGATCATCGCCGACGCCGGCGCGCAGGTGAGCTACCTCGAAGGCTGCACCGCGCCGATGCGCGACGAGAACCAGTTGCACGCCGCGGTGGTGGAGCTGGTGGCGCTGGACGACGCGAAGATCAAATACAGCACGGTGCAGAACTGGTACCCGGGCGACGCCGAAGGCCGTGGCGGGATCTACAATTTCGTCACCAAGCGCGGCGCCTGCCGCGGCGTGCGGGCGCATATCTCCTGGACCCAGGTGGAAACCGGCTCTGCGATCACCTGGAAATACCCGTCCTGTATCCTGGAGGGCGACGACAGCGTCGGCGAATTCTACTCGGTCGCGGTGACCAACAACCGCCAGCAGGCCGATACCGGGACGAAGATGATCCACATCGGGCGCAACACGCGCTCCACCATCATCTCCAAGGGGATCTCCGCCGGCCGGTCAGACAACACCTATCGCGGCCTGGTGCGCATCGGGCCGCGTGCGTCCGGCGCGCGCAACCACACGCAATGCGACAGCCTGCTGATCGGCCAGCACTGCGGCGCGCACACCGTGCCCTATATCGAATGCCGCAACCCCGGCGCGAAGATCGAGCACGAGGCGACCACGTCGAAAATCGCCGACGACCAGTTGTTCTACTGCCGCTCGCGCGGGCTGACCGAAGAAGACGCGGTCGGGCTGATCGTGAACGGGTTCTGCAAGGAAGTGTTGAAGGAATTGCCGATGGAATTCGCCGTGGAGGCGCAGAAGCTGCTGGCCGTGAGCCTGGAAGGCTCGGTGGGCTGATGCTCGAGATCAAGGACCTCGCCGCGTCCGTCGTCGGCAAACCGATCCTGCGCGGCATCGACCTTGTCGTGCCGTCGGGCGAGGTGCACGCCATCATGGGGCCGAACGGGTCGGGCAAGTCCACCCTGTCCTACGTGCTCGCCGGCCATGGCGACTACGAAGTGACCGCCGGCAAGGTCACGTTCGACGGCGCCGACCTGCTGGCGATGGAACCGGAAGAACGTGCCGCCGCCGGCGTGTTCCTCGCCTTCCAGGCGCCGATCGAGCTGCCGGGCGTGGGCAACGCCAATTTCCTGCGCACCGCGCTGAACGCCGTGCGGCGCGCGCGCGGCGAAGCCGAGCTGGACGCGGTGCAGTTCCTGCGGCTGGCGCGCGAGCAGGCGAAGCTGCTGGCGATGCCGGAGGACATGCTGAAGCGCAACGTCAACGTCGGCTTCTCGGGTGGCGAGAAGAAGCGCAACGAAGTGCTGCAGATGGCGATCCTGCGGCCCCGGCTTGCGATCCTGGACGAAACGGACAGCGGGCTTGATATCGACGCGCTGAAGATCGTCGCCGACGGGGTGAATGCGCAGCGGAGGCCGGAGTTCTCGGCGCTGGTCATCACGCACCACCAGCGGCTGCTGGAACGGCTGGTGCCGGACCGGGTGCATGTGCTCGCGGCCGGGCGCATCGTCCGTTCCGGCGGGCCGGAGCTGGCGCGCGAGCTGGAAGCGCGCGGCTACGCGGCGCTGACCGCGGAAGCGGCATGACCATGCCGGCCACGACCGGGGCAGCGGGCTTCCTCGCCTGCTACGACGGGTTGCGCGACCGCTTGCCGGGCGATCCCGCGCCGCGCGACGCCGCAGCCCGTGCCTTCCGCACTCTGGGCCTGCCCGGTGCGGCGGCGGGGCGGCGGGAGGAGGCGTGGAAATACACCTCGCTCCGCCCGCTCGCCGAGGCGCCGTTCCATGCGCCCCTGAGCACGGTCGGCGCCGATGCCGCCGGGCTGCTGCGCCTAGCGCGGTCCCGGATCGTGTTCGTGGACGGGCGCTTCCGGCCGGACCTCTCGGACCTGCCGGAAGGTGCGACATTCGCAAGCTTCGCCGCGGCGCCCGGCTTCGGCACCCTAGCGCGGCCCGAGCGCGACCCTCTGGTTGCGCTCAATACCATGCTGGCCGAGGACGGCGCGCGCATCGAGGTGCCTGCCGGCATCGACGGTGGGGTGGTGCAGCTCGCAAGCCTCGCGACCGAATCGCAGGGACGCAGCACCGCCTTCCATCCCCGCCACGCGATCCGCCTCGGCGCCGGCGCCCGGTTGACCCTGCTGGAAACCGCGACCGGCGCCGGAAGCTACCTGCACAACCCGGTCACCGAGATCGTGCTCGACCCTGGCGCGGTCCTTGCCCATGTGCGCCTGGTCGACGAAGCCGCCGGTGCGTTCCATCTCGCCACCATCTACGCCGAGCTTGCCGAGGGCGCGGTCTATGACGGCTTCACCCTGATGCTCGGCGCCCGGGTCGCGCGCAGCGAATTCCATGTCCGGCTTGCCGGACCCGACGCGCACGCCGCGATCAACGCGGCGCAGTTGCTGGGCGGGACGCAGCATGCGGACGTAACCTCGGTGGTGCGCCACGACGCGCCACGCGGCACCTCCCGCCAGGCGGTAAAGAACGTGCTCACCGGGCGCGCCCGCGGCGTGTTCCAGGGCCGCATCGAAGTGGCGCGGGATGCGCAGAAGACCGACGGCTACCAGATGAGCCAGGCGCTGCTGCTGTCCGATCAGGCCGAGATCGACACCAAGCCGGAACTTGAAATCTTCGCCGACGACGTGAAATGCAGCCACGGCGCCACGGTCGGCGCGCTCGACCCCGAGCAGATGTTCTACCTGCGCTCGCGCGGCGTGCCGGAAGCCGAGGCGCGGGCGATGCTGGTGCACGCCTTCCTGACCGACGCGCTGGAAGCGGTGGCGCACGCACCGGCGCGTGCGGCCCTGGATGCGGCGGTCACAGGCTGGTGGGAGCGCGCAGGCGCATGAACGACATGACCTCATCCCCCGGCTTCGACGTCGAGCGCATCCGCGCGGATTTCCCGATCCTGCGCCAGACGGTGCGCGGCAAGAAGCTCGTGTTCCTCGACAGCGCCGCCTCCGCCCAGAAGCCCGTCGCGGTGATCGAGGCGATGAAGACCGCGATGGAGACGCAATACGCCAACGTCCATCGCGGCCTGCACTGGATGAGCGAGCGTACCACCGAGGCCTACGAAGCCGCGCGCGACGCCGTCGCCGCGCTGATGAACGCGCCCGACCGGCACGAGATCGTCTTCGTGCGCAATTCCACCGAGGCGCTGAACCTGGTCGCGCACAGCTACGGCCGCCACCTGCTGCGCCCCGGCCAGGCGGTGCTGATCTCGGCCATGGAGCACCATTCCAACATCGTCCCCTGGCTGATGCTGCGCGAGGAGCGCGGCATCGAGCTGCGGGTGGCGCCGATCACCGACACGGGCGAGCTCGACATGGCGGCGTTCGAGGCGCTGCTGGAAGACGGCAAGGTCGGGCTCGTTTCCATCACCCATATGTCGAACGTGCTCGGCACCTACACGCCCGCCGAACGGATCGCGCGCATCGCGCACGCGCACGGCGCCAAGGTGATGTTCGACGGCTCGCAGGCGATCGTCCACCGCGCGGTGGACGTGCAGGCGATCGACGCCGATTTCTACGCCTGGACCGGGCACAAGCTGTACGGCCCCACCGGCATCGGCGTGCTGTGGGCGCGGCGCGAGCTGCTGGAGCGTATGCCGCCGTTCCTCGGCGGCGGCGAAATGATCTCCTCGGTCAGCTACGAACGCGCCACCTGGGCCGCGGTGCCGCACAAGTTCGAGGCGGGCACGCCGGCGATCCTGGAAGGCATCGGCCTGAAAGCGGCGATCGACTACGTGCGCGCCATCGGCTACCCGGCCATCGCCGCGCACGAAGCGGCACTCACCGAACACGCGCTGGCGTCGCTGTCGGCGATCGAGGGCGTGCGCATCCTCGGCGCTGCGCAGGATCGTGGCGGCGTGGTGTCCTTCGTGCTCGATCGCGCGCACGCGCACGACGTGGCGACGTTGCTCGACCGGTTCGGCATCGCGGTGCGTGCCGGGCATCACTGCGCCGAGCCGCTGATGCATCGGTTCGGCCTGGAAAGCACCGCGCGGGCGAGCTTCGGCGTCTATACGACGCGCGAGGAGATCGATACCCTGGCCACGGCGCTGGCCCGGGTCCGGGAGTTCTTTGCATGAGCGGCAGCCTCGACGACCTGCGCGATCTGTATCAGGACGTGATCCTCGATCACGGCCGGCATCCGCGCCACGGCCACCGCCTGGCCGCGTTCGACGCCTCGGCCAAAGGCGACAACCCGATGTGCGGCGACCGGGTGGAAGTCTTCGTCCGTCGCGCGCCGGACGGGGCCATCGCCGAGACGGGGTTCGAGGCGCGCGGCTGCGCGATCAGCATCGCCTCGGCCGATCTGATGGCGGAAACCGTGGCGGGCAAACGCCCCGAAGACGCGCGCGCGCTGTTCGCCGCCTTCCGCGACCTGGTGCGCACCGGCACCTGCCCCGCCTGCGACGCCACGCTGGCCGACCCGCTGGAACGGCTCGCCCCGCTTGCCGGCGTGCACGAGTACCCCTCGCGCGTGAAATGCGCCACGCTCCCCTGGCACGCGCTGATTGCCGCGCTGGATGGCGCGCAGGAGGCCAGCAGTGAATGACGCCCCGCAGAGCCCCGCGACCGCCTGGACGCCGGACGGCGAAGTGGCCGCCCCGGGCGCCGAAACACCGGTCACCGAGACCGCGGTGATCGATGCCTGCGCCACCGTCTATGACCCGGAAATCCCGGTGAACATCTACGAACTCGGGCTGATCTACGCGATCGACATCGACGACGCCGGCAAGGTGAAGGTGGAAATGACCCTCACCGCCCCGGCCTGCCCGAGCGCACAGGAATTGCCCGAGCAGGTGCGCGAGGCGATCATGGCCGTCCCCGGCGTTGCCGCCTGCGAGGTGGAAACCGTCTGGGACCCGCCCTGGGACCCGAGCCGGATGAGCGAGGAAGCCCGGCTGCAGTTGAACATGTACTGACCCGACGCCACATCGGATACGATCATGAGCACCACGACGCACCCTCCCCGTCCCGCGCGCCGCGCCCTGCCGCCGCTGATGACGCTGACCGACGCAGCCGCCGAACGGCTGCGCGCGCTCTACGCCAAAGGCGAGCAAGGCAAGCTGCTGCGCATCGGCGTGAAAACCAAGGGCTGTTCCGGCCTCTCCTACGACATGTCCTGGACCGATGCGCCGGGACCGGGGGACGAGGTCGTCTCCGACCAGGGCCTGACCGTACTGGTCGACCGCCGCGCCAGCCTGTTCCTGATCGGCACCGTCATGGATTACGAGACCAAGGCGTTGACGTCCGGGTTCACGTTCGTCAATCCGAATGAAAAGGGCCGTTGCGGCTGCGGCGAGAGCTTCCACGTCTGACCTTGTCGGCCCCGCACCCCCAGGAATACATCGAGACCAGCGGCGCACGCATCCATCTGCGCCACGGCGGCAATGGCCCGCCCCTGCTGTTGCTGCAGGGCAATCCGCTGACCCATGTCTCCAGGTAAGGGATCAGCGGGCCACTGAAAATAAAGAACTCGTGTCCCGATCCTGATCGCCGGCAACGGCAACATGCGTCAGGATCGGCACGCTAGTGTCCCGACCCGTAAATATCGTCATCATGCGTCGGGACACTAGCTCTTTGTTTTCAGTGGCCTGCTGGTCCCTGAAATGGGAAGGCATTTCAGGGGCAGGACACTAGAACGTCACCGCGGTACGAACGCCGACGACCAGCTCGTTGCGCAACCGGCGCGCCGGATCGGCGGGGTCCGGCACCCCACCCCCGGGGTTGATGACGTACTGGACGTCGGGCTGGATCAGCCACCAGGGTGCAAGCTGGTACTGGTAGGTGATCTCGATCAAGGTCTCGACCCCACGGACCGGATAAGCGGTGCCGGTCGCAAGGCCGAGCGCGCGGTCATACGCCGCCGCCCCGCTGCCGACCTTGCCGACGCCCACATCGATCCCCGCGGAATCGTTGTCCCGGCCCGGCAGCGGCGCGGTCAGGACCACGCCGCCGTTGAAAGCGAACGAAACCAGATTGCGGTCGCCCGGCGCCCCCATCACGCGGGCAAACAGGTTCAGGCTGCGCGCGCTCCCCGGCGCCGGCCGCCAGACGGTCTGATCCATCACCGCATAGACGCCGTCGTTATGCAGGTGCCCGGCAGGCATGCCGTTGCTGGCGGCGCTCGCCAGGGAGTTGCCCTCCGTGTCATAGGCCTGGTCGGGGAACCGTGCCGTATCGAACCAGAGCCCGATCTTGTAGATGCCTGGCAGGCCGGGCTGATCGCCGGAGTACACCATGTCGCCGACCGCGGGCCGGTTCACCGCATATTGGAATTCGGCGATGACCAGGGCCCCCGTCGTCGTGTTGAAGCGCGTGCCCCCGGCGTCGCTGCTCTGCGGATCGTCGGCGAACGGACCGCCCGGCGGATTGTCGTCGAAAACGCCGAACAGCACCGTCGCGTCGGCGGTCGGCTTCGCGCGCAGCCTCGCGCCCAGCGACGACAGCGGATAGGCCGGGCCGCCGGCGTACAGATCCGCGGACGGCACCAGCGGCCAACCCGCCATCGTGTTGACGAACACGGCCGAATACGTGCTGACGATGAACTCCTGGTCGATGCTTTGCTGACCCAGCTTGAGGTCGGCCGCACCTCGGGCGAACGACTGGTCGTACCATAGCTCCCACAGGCGGGTGGCATCGTCGGCCTCGGTGCCGTTCGCCGTCTGCAGATCGTCGAGGTAGAAGGGGCTCAGGCTGCGTCCGTGGATCTGCAATGCGCTGGCGTTGAACGTACCTCCCGCCACGCCGAAGGCCTTGCCGGTGTCGATCTGCAAGGTGGCGGTCGTCAGGCCCTGCATCGTTGCGCCCTGCTTCACGCCGCCGGCGACGTTGCCGAGCAGGGTTTCGGTGTCCTGAACGCCGAGGGTCACCCCGTCGGCGCCAAGCTCCCCGCGCCATCCGCCGGGATCGCCGAGCAGGGTGCTCCGCGTCCAGATGTCGCTGTCGGCCGATTGCGCTTCTGCGGGTGCCGCGGCGGCAAGCACGATGCCGACTGCGGCCCCTGCGCACGCAAGCAGCCGCGCGCCGGCCCGTGCCGGGCCGAACAAGGTCTTTCCCATCGAAATCTGCCTTTCGGTGAACGCCGCAGGTTACGACGCGCGGTGCGGTCCCGGAGTGTCACGTTCCCGCACAGAAACGCTCCGTCCGGGCGGAATGGTTGCTTTTCCGAACGGTGCTTCCCGGCGCATGCTCAGGCCGACTCGAACAGCGACTGCCCGATGTACCCGCCTGCGCGGATGCCGCCGGGACAGGCGAAGATCGCGCTGCCGACATGGGTCGTGAACTGGTTGAGCGCATCCAGCCGCGACAGCTTCTCGAACATCCGGATGAAGCCGGTGCGCGGATCGCGCTGGTAGGCGATGAACATCAGGCCGGCGTTGTACTCCATCGCCTGCTTCCACGGCGGCCAGCGTTCGGCGATGAAGGAGGCGCCGTCGCTGTAGCCGTAGGACCGCCGCAGAATCTGCGCGCCGCCGTTTTCCTGCGGCGCGGCAAGCCGTGCATGCGCGGTCGCCGGGATCAGCGGCGCCCCGTCCTTGTCGGTGGCATCGAGATCGAGCGGATCGTGCTCGTGCGCGCAGCCGAGCGGCGCGCCGCTCAGCTTGTGCCGGCCGATCGTCTGCTCCTGGAAGCCGCGCGGCATCTGATCCCAGTGCTGCAGCGCGATGCGGATGCGGCGGAAAACCGCATAGCTGCCGCCCTGCATCCAGCCCGGTCCCTCCGAGCCCACCCAGACGAAACCGGTCATGGAAGCAGGGTCGGCCGGGGACGGATTGATCGTTCCGTCCTTGAACCCCATCAGGTTGCGCGGCGTCCCTTGCATCCGGTTCGCGGTCGAGTACCCGGTTTGCATCCACCGCACCGCGACGGCGTCCTTTCCCAGCCGGACCAGTTCGCGCACGGCGTGGAACGCCACCTGCGGATCGTCGGCGCAGGCCTGAATCGACAGCGCGCCGCCGGTGTAGGCCGGCAGCAGTTGATCGCCGGGAAAGACCGGCAGGTCGACCAGCGCAGCCGGACGCCGTGTGGCGAGGCCGAAACGATCCTTGCCGTCCAGCAGGAAAAGATCGGGGCCGAAGCCGAACGTGACGGTCAGGCGCGCCGGCTCCAGGCCCAGCGCGTCCCAGCTATCCGGTTCGGCATCCGCCGGCCCGCCCGATGGCGGCGCCGCCGGGCGGCCCTGTGCCATCCGCCCCGCCGCGACGGTCCAGGCCTGCAGCACGTCGACGATCGGCTGGCGGCTGGTCGCCGCGATGTCGAGTGCGGCGAAACACGTATGGCCCTGCATCGGTGTCGGCGTGGCGATGCCGTTCTGATGCGGACCGTGCAACGATACGCTCCCACTCGCCGGCGCGCCGCCTGGAAGCGCCGCCTGCCCGGCGGCGAAGGCACGACCGGTGCCCAGGGCGCCCACCACCGCACCGGCGGAGGCGATGAAGCCGCGGCGGGATGCACCGATCATGGCCGCGCTACCATCAACACGTTGGTATCGTCCTCGACATAGTAGAACCCGGTGCCGTCCGGCGTCAGCGCGATCCCGAAAAGATCGCCGCTGCCGGGCGGCGTCTGCGCCGCATCGGCGTCGATCCACTGCGCCCCGCGCTGGGTGCCGGAATGCGGGTCCACTTCCACCACCTGGCCGTTCAGCGCGTTGGTCACCAGCAGCGCGCCGCCCGGCGTCAGGACCATCGCCAGCGGGCGCTTCAGCAGGCCGCCGGAGGTCACCTCCTCCCCGGTGCCGGCGCTGCCGGTGCGGCCCGCGGCGTCGGGGATCGCAACGATGCGGTTGCCGACGGCATCGGACACATAGAGCGTGCCGTCCGGCGCCAGCGCGAGCCCGGTCGGTCCCACCGCGAACGCGTCGGCCGAGGCCCGCGCGCCGAAGCCGCTGCCGATCACGGTCGCGGAGCGGAGTTCCGGCGGCTTGCCGGCCGGGACGGCGAGATCGAGGCGCAGGATCGTCGCCCGGTGCTGCGGCGGCTGGCCCGGCGCGCCGAGGCCGAAGCCGATGTTGCTCACGAACAGGACCGCGCGGTCGCCATGGTCGACCACCGCCATGTTGCCCCAGGGACCGTCGATCCGCGGATCGCTGATCGTCCCGGCGACCTTGCCTTGCGAATCGAGAACGATCAGGCAGCCGCGGCCGCGCGTCTTCGTCGTACCGTCGGTGCTCGGCATGCTGCCGACGATCACCCATCCCGAGGTCAGCATCGTCATCGCTGCCGTGAGGCCGATCCCGCCGGGACAGGCCGGCAGATGCGGCGGCACGGTCGCGAACAGGCGGGTCGCGCTTGTGGTCGGATCGTACTGCATGATCGTCGTCCCGGTGCCCTGCAAATTCCGCCGGTCGTTGAAATTGTCGAACAGCACGTCACCCTTGCGGACCGCGCCGGACGTCACCGGCGCCACCACGACCGAATACGGATTTTCGTCGCCGCTGGTCGGAATCGACGAGGTCAGCAACGTATGCCGGTGCAGTGCCGCCAGGAACGGGGCATTCGGCGGTGCCGCCGCACCGAGCAGGGTGGCGCAGAGGGGCAGGGTGGCGCAGAGGGCAAGCCCGGCCCATGCCGGTCTCGAACTGTGTCTTCGGGTCATATCGGCCGCCTTCGCGATGAAACGGAAACAATAACGATCACGCCGCACCCTCCGCGGGAAACGCGCTGACCGCGCCGTCCACCAGCAGGCCGGTGCGACCGGGCGCGGGCGGCAGGGCATGGCTGAACACGCGGGCAACGACGGACTGATCCGGCGCCGCGGCAAGGCTGAGGCCGACCAGCGCGTCGTGGCCGAAATACTGCACACTCCGGATCTCGGCCGCGGCGCTGCCCGGCGTGCCCTCCCCCACCAGACGGATCTGCTCGGGGCGGATCAGCACGCTGACCGACCCCTCCGCCGGCGCGGCAAGCTCCAGCGCACCGAGCGCACACTGCACGACCCCGCCCCGCGCCTGGCCCGGCAGCAGCACCGCCTCGCCCACGAACCGCGCCAACTCGGCATCCTGCGGGCGGCGATAGAGCGCGACCGGATCGGCAAGCTGGACGATCCGCCCGGCGCGCAGCACGGCGACGGCATCGCCCATCGACAGCGCCTCCGCCTGATCGTGCGTGACCAGCACGGCGGTCGCACCGGTGCGCTGCAGGGCGGTTGCCACCGTCTGGCGCACCTCCTGGCGCAGCCCGGCATCGAGGGCGGAGAACGGTTCGTCCAGCAGCACCAGCCGCGGCTCCGGTGCCAGGGTCCGCGCCAAGGCCACGCGCTGCTGCTCACCCCCCGAAAGCTGCTGCGGACTGCGCGCGGCGTAGGCCGCCGGAAGCCCAACCATCTCCAGCAGCTCCGCGACCCGGGCCGCGGCCTCGCCGCCGCGGCCGAGGCCGAGGCCGAAGGCGATGTTGCGGCCCACCGACAGATGCGGGAACAGCGCGCCTTCCTGTGCCAGGTAGCCGATCCGCCGCCGCTCCGGCGGCAAG
The DNA here is from genome assembly GCA_963832525.1 of uncultured Pseudomonadota bacterium. GTDB lineage: Bacteria > Pseudomonadota > Alphaproteobacteria > Acetobacterales > Acetobacteraceae > JAJZVS01. The sequence goes on along the minus strand of CAWHUC010000003.1, from coordinate 338,586 downwards.
TGCAGCCCGGGCGCGGCGACCGGCACGCCGCCGATCGCGATCGTCCCGGCATCCGCCCGCTCGAACCCGGCGATCAGCCGCAGCAACGTCGTTTTGCCGCTGCCCGAGGCGCCGAGCACCGCGAGCAGGTGGCCGGGGCGCACCACCAGGCTGGCGCGGTCGAGTCACCGTTCCGGTGTCGAAGCGCTTCACCAGTCCCTCGATCGCAAGTTCCGCCATGCTCAGCCCCCCAACCCGGCGCCGAACGCGCCGATGCCGAAGCGCCGCGCCAGCAGCCAGCTCGCCGTCATCGACAGCGCGACCAGCACCGCCGCGTACGGCGCGGCGGCGGCGAAGGCGAGCGTCGAGGTATCGCCCCAGATGCGGATGGCCAGGGTCTCGGTGCCGATCGGCGCCAGCAGCAAGGTCGCGGTCAGTTCCGTACTGACGACGATGAACACCAGTGCCGCCGCGGCGCCGACGCCGGGGGCGGCGAGCGGCAGGACGACCCGGCCCAGCACGCGCGGCCAGCCGGCACCCAGCGACCGCGCCGCCTCCTCCAGCCGCCGGTCGGCCTGCAGCAGCGCGGTCCGCAGCCCGACCAGCGCATAGGGCAGGAACAGGATCGCATAGGCGATCAGCAGCAGGGCGGTGCTTTCATAGAGCGGCGGCACGGTCCGCACTGTCGCCGTGATCAGCGCCAGCGCGATGACGATGCCCGGCACCCCCTGCGCGAGCCAGGCGCCGCGTTCCAGCACGCCCGTCAGCGCGAACCGCGGCCAGCGGGTGGACAGCACCGCAAGCGGCAGGGCCAGCACGAGGGTCAGGCAGGCAGCGCCGAGGCCGAGGCCAACCGTGCTCACGGTCGCCATCAGCAGGGCGCGCGGCGAGGCCTCGTCCGGCGTGACCGCCGCGGAACCGTGACGGGTCAGCCAGAACAGCACCGTGCCGATCGGCACGCCGAGCGCGCCCGCCGCCAGCAGCGCCAGGGCAAGCCCGGCGGGCAGCATCCAGGCGCCCAGCCGGTACAGCGGCAGCCTGCGGCGCACCCCGCGGCCGACCCGGCCGTAGCCGCCCCGGCTGCGCAGGGCGCCCTCGGCGGCGAGGCAGGCGAAACAGAACGCCAGCAGCACGAGGGCGAGCGCCGCCGCCTCCCCGCCGTCGAACCCGGACCGGTAGGCGGCATAGATCTCGGTGGTGAAGGTGCGGAAGCGCATCAAGGCAAAGGCGCCGAACTCGACCAGCACGTTCAGCGCCACGAGCAGCGCGCCGCCCAGCATCGCCGGGCGCAGGTGCGGCAGGACCACGCGCCGGACGCAGCGCCAGGGCGGGTCGCCGAGTGCGCGCGCGCTTTCCTCCAGCGCCGGATCGAGCCCGCGCAGCGCCGCGGCAACCGGCAGGTAAACGAGCGGGGCATAGGCGAAGCTCGTCACCAGCAGCGCGCCGCCGAAGCCCTCGAAGGCGGGGCTGATCGACACCCAGGCGTAGCTGGCGACGAAGGCCGGCACCGCGAGGGGCGCGGTCATCAGCATCGCCCAGGTGGTCCGGCCCGGCAGGTCGGTGCGCTCGATCAGGAACGCCGCCCCGGTGCCGAGCACGACGCAGCAGGCCGCTGCGCTGACGGTCAGCGCCACCGTGTTGACGAGCAAGGTGCCGACCAGCGGCCGCCAGAGCAGCGCGAAAATCTCCGCCGCGCCGGCGGCGACGGCATCGGCCAAGGTCACGACGATCGGCAGCAGCACCAGCGCGGCCGGCACCGCAGCCACCAGCAGCAGCAGGCCGGGCGGCCGGTGCACCGGCGCCCAGGCGGACGCAGCCCTTGTCCGTGCGGCCTCGCTCATCAGGCTCACCTCCGGCCGGGTCAGATCAGGCCGGCCCGTTGCAGCAGGCGCGCCGCCGCCCGGTCGGTGCCAAGCTGCGCGGGAGCGATCGCCGGCGGATGCAGACCCGCCATCGGCGCGAGCAGCGGGTTCGGCGCCACCCCGGGGCGCAGCGGGTACTCGTAATCGATCGCGCTTTTCGCCAGCATCTCCTGCGCCCGCCGGCTCACCAGGAAGGCGAGGAACCGCTGCGCGGCCGGCTGCTGGTGCGAGGAGGCGAGCACCGCCGCACCGGAGACATTGATGAGGTTGCCGATATCGCCCGGCACGAAATGCGCGATCCGGCTCGGCGTGCGGGCGGCGCCGAGTTCGGTGCGCAGCCGCGCCCAGTAGTAGTTGTTGATGATGCCTGTTGCCACGCTGCCGCGATTGACCGCCGCGACCACCGCCTCGTCGTCCTGATAGATCTCGGCGTTGCGCTTCAGTCCTTCGAGCCAGGCAAGCGTCTTCGCCTCGCCCTCGGTGTGCAGCACGGCACCCACCAGGGGGAGGAAATCGGCATCGCTCGGCGCGATCGCGACCTTGCCTTTCCATTCCGGCCCGGCGAGCGCGAGCAGGGTGGACGGCAGGTCCTGGTGATGGATCATGGACGGATTCCAGGCCAGCACGTTCTGCCGCGCCAGCACGCCCAGCCAGTCGGCGTCCGAGGCGCTGTCGGCGCGCGGCACCTGCGCGAGGCTCGCGCCCGCGACCGGGGCGAGCAGGTGATGCGCGTCGAGCAGGCTCAGCTCCGGCGAATTCTCGACGAACACCATATCGGCCGGGGAGCTGCGGCCTTCGCGGATGATCTGGTTCGCGATCTCCGGTCCCTCGCCGCTGTGCACCCGCACTGCGATGCCGGTCTCGGCCTCGAACGCCTTGGTGAGCATCTGCACCACCTGCGGATGCTGGGCGCTGTAGAGGGTAAGGATCGTCTTCGCCCGCGCCGCCTGCGGCGCGCCGACGGCGAGGAAGGCTGCCACCAGGGGCGCAACCAGAGCGCGGACCCGGTGGCTGCGGCGGCGGGCAAGGAGGCGAGGCTGGGCGAGATGCATGCGAGACCGTCCTGCGTGCGAGCCGAGGGAAAGCGCAAATGCGAGTTATTCGCACTTGCAGGAGGTCGATAGGGGGCCCTGGCCCTGCTGTCAATGGTCCCGCCCCGCGCAGTGCGCGAAGGCCGAGGAACGGGATGCGTGCCGCAGAGTTGCCGCGGCCGGAGGCACCCCGGGGCTGGCGGCGGCCGACCCGGGCGTGCCATAAGGCGCCGGTCCCCCTTCCCTCCCGATCCGACGGAGCCTCCCCCTGTCTGTCATGGGCGTCGTTGGCGGCTTCATCGTCGCCGCCATCTCCGCGCTGGGTTACGCCGGCGTGGCAGGGCTGATGGCGATCGAGTCCGCCTGCATCCCGCTGCCCTCCGAGATCATCATGCCGTTCGCGGGCTACCTGGCCTCGCTCGGGCGGATGGAGCTGTTCTGGGTGGCCACCGCCGGCGCACTCGGCTGCAACCTCGGCTCCACCCTGGCCTATGCCGTCGGCTTCTACGGTGGCCGTCCGGCGGTGGAGCGCTGGGGGCGCTACGTGCTGCTCGGCCACCGGGAACTGGTCCTGGCGGAGCGGTTCTTCGGCCACCTGGGCGGCATCACCGTGCTGATCGGGCGGCTGCTGCCGGTGGTGCGCACCTTCATCGCCCTGCCGGCCGGGATCGCGCGCATGCCGATGCTGCGGTTCCAGGTCTATACGTTCGTCGGCTCGTGGCCCTGGTGCTTCGGACTTGCCTACGCCGGCTACCGGCTGGGCGAAGCATGGGACCGCAGCCCGCTGCTGCATGCGGTGATGCGGCGACTGGACGTGGCGGCGGTGGTCCTGCTGCTGGCCGGCGCCGCCTGGTGGGTATGGCGGCTGCGGCGCGCGACCGCCCGGCCGAAGGTCTGACCCCTGCGCGGGCAAAGGCCTGGGCGGAGCCGCGGCATGATTCGGAGATATCCGTGACACTTCGGACCGAAGGCATGGGTGACATGCGTCATCGATGTCTCCGCTCCATCGTGCCGGATATGCCTCCGGTCCGCGCACCCGCTGGCCTTGCCGGTCCCCCCGTCGCGGCGGGGGGGGCCATGGCAGGCAGCCCGGGTGCTTGCTATACCCCGCGCGTCGCCGCGCCCGTGCGGCGGCGCCGCGCGCGCCGGCCCGCCCGGGGCCGGCGGCTCGTCGTGAAGGGAACCGTGATGGCTCGCCGCCGCCAGCTCTATGAAGGCAAGGCCAAGATCCTGTTCGAGGGGCCGGAACCCGGCACCCTGGTGCAGTATTTCAAGGACGACGCCACTGCGTTCAACGCCCAGAAGAAGGGCGTGATCACCGGCAAGGGCGTGCTGAACAACCGCATCAGCGAATACCTGATGCTGCGCCTGGGCGAGATCGGCATCCCGACCCATTTCGTCCGCCGGCTGAACATGCGCGAGCAGCTGATCCGCGAGGTGGAGATCATCCCGCTGGAGGTGGTGGTGCGCAACGTCGCCGCCGGCAGCCTGAGCCAGCGGCTCGGCATCCCCGAGGGCACCCGGCTGCCGCGCTCGATCATCGAATACAACTACAAGAACGACGCCGCTGGGCGACCCGATGGTGATCGGAGGAGCACGTCACCTGCTTCGGCTGGGCCAACACCCAGGACCTCGACGACATCGTGGCGCTGACGTTGCGGATCAACGATTTCCTCACCGGCCTGTTCCTCGGCGTCGGCATCACCCTGGTCGATTTCAAGCTGGAGTTCGGCCGGCTGTGGGAGAACGAGGAGATGCGCATCGTGCTGGCCGACGAGATCAGCCCCGACAACTGCCGCCTGTGGGACAGCAAGACCAACGAGAAGATGGACAAGGACCGGTTCCGCCGCGATCTCGGCAAGGTCGAGGAGGCGTATCAGGAAGTGGCCAAGCGCCTCGGCATCCTGCCGGAGGCCGGCATGCGCGACATGAAGGGGCCGGAGATCATGCAGTGAAGGAGTTCGGGCAGTGAAAGCCATGGTCACCGTGATGCTGAAGCCGGGCGTGCTCGATCCCGCAGGGCAAGGCGATCGGCCAGGCGCTGGCCAGGCTCGGCTTCGCCGGCGTGGGCGAGGTGCGGGCGGGCAAGGTGATCGAGCTCGATCTCGCCGAGACCGACCCGACCCGCGCCCGCACCGCAGGCCGAGGAGATGGCGCGCAAGCTGCTCGCCAACATGGTGATCGAGAGCTTCACGGTCGCGGTGGACGGCGCATGAAGGCCGGCATCGTCCTCTTCCCCGGCATCAACCGCGAGCGCGACATGGCGATCGCGCTGGAACGCGCCGCCGGGCACGCGCCGCGCATGATCTGGCACACCGAGACCGACGCTCGACGGGCTCGATCTGCGTCGTGCATGCCCGGCGGGTTCTGCTACGGCGACTACCTGCGCTGCGGGGCGATGGCGGCGCAGTCGCCGGTGATGGGCGCGGTGCGCGCCCACGCCGCGCGCGGCGGCTATGTGCTCGGCGTGTGCAACGGGTTCCAGATCCTGACCGAGGCCGGGCTGCTGCCGGGCGCGCTGCTGCGCAACGCCGGCGCTGCGCTTCATCTCCGCCGGACTGCCACCTGCGGGTCGAGCGCGCCGATACGGTGTTCACCGTCGCGCTACCAGCGCGGCGCGGTGTTCCGTGCGCCGATGGCGCATGGCGACGGCAATTACTTCGCCGACGCCGCGACGCTCGATCGGCTGGAGGGCGAGGGGCTGGTGGCGTTCCGCTACGCGACGCCGACCGGCGAGGTCACGCCGGCAGCCAACCGCAACGGCAGCGCCCGCAACATCGCCGGCATCTACAGCCCGAACCTGCGCGTGCTCGGCCTGATGCCGCATCCGGAGGACCTGGTCGATCCGCTGCTCGGCGGCACGGACGGCAAGCCCCTGTTCGACAGCGCTGGCAGCGGCGTGAGCGCGCCCGTGATCCGCGCGGCGGACGAGGCGCTGGCCCGCGAGTTCGGGCTCGATCGCCGACGAATACGCGAAAGTGCTGGAGATCATGGGCCGCCGCCGTCGCTGACCGAGCTCGGCGTGTTCAGCGTGATGTGGAGCGGAGCACTGCTCCTACAAATCCTCCCGCGTGTGGCTGAAACAGTTGCCGACGAAAGCGCCCTGGGTGATGCACGGGCCGGGCGAGAACGCCGGCGTGGTCGAGATCGGCGACGGGCTTGGCCGCCGTATTCAAAATGGAAAGCCATAACCACCCGAGCTTCATCGAGCCCTACCAGGGCGCGGCGACCGGCGTCGGCGGCATCCTGCGCGACGTGTTCACCATGGGCGCGCGCCCGGTCGCCAACCTGAACGCGCTGCGCTTCGGCGATCCCGCCCATCCGGCGACGAAGCGCATCGTCGACGGCGTGGTGCGCGGCATCGGCGGCTACGGCAATTGCGTCGGCGTGCCGACGGTCGGCGGCGAGGTCAATTTCCACCCCGCCTACAACGGCAACCCGCTGGTCAATGCGATGACGGTCGGGATCGCGCCGGCCGACCGCATCTTCCTCTCCGCCGCCGCCGGCGTGGGCAATCCGGTGGTCTATGTCGGCTCGAAGACCGGGCGGGACGGGATCCATGGGGCAACCATGGCCTCGGCGGAATTCGGGGCGGACGCGGAGGAGAAGCGACCGACCGTGCAGGTCGGCGATCCGTTCACCGAGAAGCTGCTGATCGAGGCCTGCCTGGAACTGATGGCGACCGATGCGATCGTCGCGATCCAGGACATGGGGGCCGCGGGACTGACCAGCTCCTCGGTCGAGATGGCGGGCAAGGGCGGCGTCGGCATCGCGCTCGACCTCGACGCGGTGCCGCAGCGCGAGACCGGCATGTCCGCCTACGAGATGATGCTGTCGGAATGCCAGGAGCGGATGCTGATGGTGCTGCGCCCGGAGCGGGAGGACGCGGCGCGGGCGATCTTCGCCAAATGGGGGCTCGATTTCGCGGTGATCGGCCGGATCACCGACAGCGGGCGGATCGTGGTGCGCCATCAGGGGCGGGTGGAGGCGGATATCCCGCTCGCCCCGCTCGCCGAGCAGGCACCGCTCTATCAGCGCCCGACGATCGAGGCCCCGAAGCCGGCGGTGCTGGCCGCCGCCCGGGTCGAGGACCGGCTGGGGCTGGCGCGCGGGCTGGAGCTTCTGCTCGCCTGCCCCGATCTCTGTTCGCGGGCGTGGATCTGGGAGCAGTACGATTCCACCGATCGGCGGGCAGACGGTGAAGCGGCCGGGGGCGGCCGACGCGGCGGTGGTGCGGGTCGAGGGCCAGGCGATGGCGCTCGCGCTGACGACCGATTGCACGCCGCGCTACTGCGCCGCCGACCCGGAAGCGGGCGGACGCGCAGGCGGTGGCGGAGGCCTGGCGCAACCTGACCGCGGTCGGCGCCCGGCCGCTCGCGATCACCGACAACCTCAATTTCGGCAATCCCGAGAAGCCCGAGGTGATGGGCGCCGTTCGCCGCCGCCATCCGCGGCATGGCGTCGGCCTGCGAGGCGCTGAACTTCCCGGTCGTGTCGGGCAACGTCAGCCTCTACAACGAGACGGAAGGGCGGGCGATCCTGCCGACGCCGGCGATCGGCGGGTTGGGCGTGATCGACGACGCGGTGAAAGCGGTCGGGATCGCGCTGCGGCCCTGGCTGGACCTGGTGCTGGTGGGGGCGACGCAGGGGTGGCTCGGGCAGTCGCTGTGGCTGCGGGAAGTAGCGGGGCGGGAAGAGGGCGCGCCGCCGCCGGTCGATCTGCCGGCCGAGCGGGCGGTAGGCGATTTCGTCCGCACCCAGATCTTGTCGGGCGCGGTGCGCGCCTGCCATGATGTCTCCGACGGCGGCCTGCTGGTCGCGGTGGCGGAAATGGCCCTGGCGGGCAATGTCGGTGTCCGGCTGTCCACCGGCCCGCGCGACATCCCCGGCCACGCCTACTGGTTCGGCGAGGACCAGGGCCGCTACGTGCTGGCGGTCCCCGACCACGCCGCCCTGGTTCGCGCCGCCGAGGCGGCCGGCATCCAGGCGGTCCGCATCGGCCATTCCGGCGGAGCGGATTTGACAGTGCCGGACGGCGGAACCATATCGATTGCCAGCTTGCGTGCGGCGCACGAACGCTTCTTCCCGGCCTGGATGGGAAGCTGAGAAGGAGACCGTGGATGGCGATGCCGGCCGGTGAGATCGAAGCCCTGATCAAGGCGGCGCTGCCGGATGCGTCCGTCACGATCGAAGACCTCGCCGGCGATGGCGACCACTACGCCGCCACCGTCATCTCCGAACGCTTCCGCGGGCTGCCGCGCATCCGCCAGCACCAGATGGTCTATGCGGCGCTGAGCGGGCGGATGGGGGGCGTGCTGCACGCGCTGGCCTTGCAGACCTCCGCCCCCGAGTGACCCTGTTGCAGGAAGGACCCCAGCCGATGTCCGACAACCCCGTCTTCGCCCGTATCCAGTCCGAGATCACCGAGAACGCGGTGATGCTGTACATGAAGGGCACCGCGCTGTTCCCGCAGTGCGGGTTTTCCGCGCGCGTGGTGCAGATCCTGTCGCACCTGAACGTGCCGTTCCGCACCGCGAATGTGCTGGAGGAGCCGGCGCTGCGCGACGGGATCAAGCAGTTCTCCAACTGGCCGACGATCCCGCAGCTGTACGTGAAGGGCGAGCTGGTCGGCGGCTGCGATATCATCACCGAGATGTTCCAGTCGGGCGAGCTGGAGAGCCTGCTGGAGGAGAAGGGTGTGCCGCACCAGGCAGCGGCATAGGGGACGGCGGCATAAGGGTTCGACGCGGACCAGCTGCGCCTTGGCGGAGAGATGCTCCCTCCCCCTTGTGGGGGAGGGAGAGGTTCTGTCAGGGCCTGCCCTGACTTTCGTTCCCCGACCGATCGCACCCGCCCCGGCCGGCGCGAAGCCCAGGCGCTACGCCCTATGAGGCACGATCGACCTTCTCGGCCAGCCACGCCTTGATCAGCGACTGGTACGGCATGTCGCGCTTGTTCGCAGCGATCTTGATCCGTTCCAGCAGCGGCACCGGCAGGCGCAGCGAGATCGCCGTGGTGCTCGGCTTGAGCGACGGCAGCCGCACCGCCTCGGCCTTGCTCCAGTCCAGGTGATCCCCCAAATCGTGGGTTTCCCAGAACCGGCGTTCCTCGGCTTCGGTGCGGAACGCGGGCACGGGCTTAAGGGTCTTGCGCATAGCGGGTTCGCTCCTTCCGGTGCATGTCCCTCGCCGAAATCACGCGGATCAGGCTATCCCCAGCCAGCAAGGTGAAGGTGATGTGCAGGCGGCGGCCTTCATCGGTCCTGCCGAGCGCGTGGAAACGGGGCTCGGTCCCGCTGTGGCGATCGTCGGCGAGCAGCAGAAGAGGGTCGTTGAAGAACACCTGCTCGGCCTCAGCCTGGCTGACACCGTGACGGTCGGCGTTCTTGCGGCTGTTGCCCGCATCCCAGTGGAAGCCTTCGATCCGGGCGAGGTCGATCACCCACCGTATATGGTAGGCATATACGCAGTGATGCAAGAGGAAGCGGCACGATGCCGGCACCGGCGGCGTATCCGCCCCGCCCCCCTCAGCGCGCCCGCACCGCCACCGTCAGCGCCGCCTGCCCGACCAGCGCCGAGCCCAGCAGCACCACCCCGACCGTCGGCACCGACCCCGGGCTCCAGGTCGCCACCACCACCGTGCACAACGCGCCGTAGAGCATCTGCACGCAGCCGTACAAGCCCGAAGCCGCCCCGATCGCCTGCGGGTTCACCGAGATCGCGCCGGTCAGCGCGAACGGGCTCGCGATGCCGGCGCCCATCATGAACAGCGCGATCGTGCCCACCACGCTTGCGACCGTCAGCTCCCCACTCGCCCAGGCGAGTAGGAACAACGTCGCGGCGACGATCGCGATCAGGTTCGCACCCAGCAGGATGCGCGCGGCCGGCACCCGCCCGGCCAGGCGGTTGGCCGACAGCCCGCCCGCCGCCAGCCCCACCATCAGCAGCATGTACAGCACGCCCACCTGCTGCGGGGTCCGATGCAACCGGTCGATGAAGATGAACGGCGAGGCGGCCATGAAGGCGTAGAACGACGTCGTGGTGCAGGCCCCGCCCAGCGCATAGCCGCGGAACGCGCGCGACCGCAGCAGCCGCAGCGAACTGGCCAGCATCGCGCCGCGGCCACTCCCGCTGCCGTGCGTCTCCGGCAGGCGCCAGGCCGCCGCGGCGGTGGTGACCGCCCCCACGACGGCGAGCAGGCCGAACGCCGCCCGCCAGCCGAACCAGTCCACCATGTAGCCGCCCAGCACCGGGGCGGCCGCCGGCGCCAGCGACATCACCAACGTCAGCAGCGCGAGCTGGGCGGCGGCGCGATCCCCCGCCACCGCGTCGCGCACCATCGCCCGCCCGAGCACGAGGCCGGCGCAGCCGCCCACCGATTGGACGATGCGCGCGGCGATCAGCAGCGCCGCCGAGGGCGCGATCGCGGTCGCCGCCCCCGCCACGGTGAACAGCGCCAGCCCCGCCAGCAGCACCGGCCGGCGCCCGAACCGGTCGGAGATCGGCCCGTAGGCCAACTGCCCGATCGCCAGCCCGATCAGATAGAGCGTGATGGTGAGCTGGATCGTTCCGGCCGAGACATGCAGCGCCACGGCCGTCGCCGGCAGCGCCGGGATCACGAGGTGCATCCCGAGCGTGCCGCAGGCGGTGACGGCGACCAGCAGCGCGAACGGCGCCGCCGTGCGGGAAGCGGCCGCGCCGGGCGCGATCAGGACGCCGGCCCGAGCACGATGCGCGGCGGCGCCTTCAGGGTCTGCAGGATGACGCAGTAACGCTCGGTCGTGGCGATCAGTTGCGCCTGCTTGTCGGCCGGCGCGTCGGTGTCGAGCTCGAAGCGCAACGTGATGTCGGTGATCCCGACCGGCACGCTGCGGTCGATGCCAAGTGTGCCGCGCGCGTCCCAGCTTCCCTCGGCCACGATCCGCCCGCCGCGCAAGCCGATCCCCATCGCGGTAGCGACGGCGCGCAAGGTGACGCCGGCGCAGGCCACCAGCGCCTCCAGCAGCATGTCGGCCGAGCAGGCGAGCGATCCGTCCCCGCCCGCCGCCGGATGCAGCCCGGCGCGCGTCTCGCCGTGCCAGCCGGGGACGGCGCAGGCGACGGCGTCGGGGTCGAGCCGCGCCTCGGCGCGCGCCGGCACGCGCGCGGCGGACGGGTCGTCGCGGTAGCGCTGCTTGATCGGGGCTTGCAGGGCACGCAGTTCGGTGGCGTCCATGATCTATCCCTTGATGCGAACGCGGGCGGCCGGGTGGGTGTCCGGCAGGCGGGCGCGGCCGGGGCCGTACAGCTTTTCGCGGAACGTTCCCGACGCGTAGGCGGTCCGGAAGGCGCCGCGGCGTTGCAGCTCCGGCACCACCAGATCGACGAAATCGGTGAAGGTCTCGGGTGTCACGACATAGGCGAGGTTGAAACCGTCGACATCGGTCTGCTCCACCCAGGCCTGCAACGCATCGGCGACCTCGGACGGGGAGCCGACGATCACCGGGCTGCGACCGCCGATCGCGGCATGCGCGCCGATCTCGCGCGGGGTCCAGCTCCGGTCCGGATCGGCAATGGTGAAGGCTTCCAGCGCCGAGGTCATGGCGTCGTGCTCGCCGTAGCGGATCGGCCGGTCGGGCGGCAGCTTCGAGAAATCGATGCCGGTCCAGCCGGACATCAACGTGAGCCCGCCGGTCTCGCTGGCATAGGCGCCGTAGGCGGCGAATTTCTCGCGCGCGGCTTCCGCCGTGGTGTCGGTGATCACCGTCATCATGGTGAAGATCACGATCTCCCGCGGATCCCGCCCGCAGGCTTCGGCGCGGCGGCGGATGTCGGCCACGATCGGACGCACCACCTGCATCGAGGGGCCGTTGATGAACACGCATTCGGCGTGTTCGGCTGCGAACTGCCGCCCGCGGGTCGACGCCCCGGCCTGGAACAGCACCGGCGTGCGCTGCGGCGAGGGCTCGCAGAGATGGATCGCCGACAGGCTGAAATACGGCCCGTCGTGTTCCACCCGATGGATGCGGGCGGGATCGGCGAAGCGGCCCGTGGTGCGGTCGCGCAGCACCGCCCCGTCTTCCCAGCTTGCCTCCCACAGCTTGTAGACCACCTGCATGTAGTCCTCGGCGATCTCGTAGCGGGTGTCGTGGCCCTGCTGGCGTGCGAGGCCCATGCCCTTGGCGGCGCTATTGAGATAGCCGGTGACGATGTTCCAGCCGATGCGCCCGTTCGTCAGATGGTCGAGCGTGCTCATGCGCCGCGCGAACGGGTACGGGTGCTCGTAGGACAGGGTGGCGGTGACGCCGAAGCCGAGGTGCTCGGTGACGGCCGCCATGGCCGGGACCAGCAGCATCGGATCGCCCACCGGCACCTGCACCGCGCCTTCCAGCGCGGCGTCGGGCGAGCCCCGGTAGACGTCGTAGATGCCCAGCACGTCGGCGAGGAAGATCGCGTCGAAGCAGCCGCGTTCCAGGGTCCGTGCGAGCCCGGTCCAGTAGCCCAAGGTGTTGTAGGTGTCGGCACGGTCGCGCGGATGCGTCCACAAGCCGGGGGACTGGTGGACGACGCAATTCATGTCGAAGGCATTGAGGTGGATCTGGCGCGGCATGGGCGGACCGTCGCCAGTTGTCCGCGCGGGGTCAAGACCAGGGCGATCGCATTTGGCCCGACGCACCGGCCGCCCTGCCAAATGCGATCGCCCTGGGGTCAAGACGGTGCGCCGGGACGGGCGCGGCGCAAATCCCCATGGCCGTGATCTGCGGGGCCGGCTAGTCTGCGGCCATGAGCTTCTTCGATCGCCTGCATCGCTCCGCGCTGCCTCGCCTCACCCTGGGCCTCCCCCTGGGCTTCCCCCTGGGCTTCCCCCTGGGCCTCGCCCTGGTCGCCGCCATGGTCGTGGCCGCGCCGCCGGCCCGCGCCGGCACCGCCGCGCCGAGCCCGTCTGCCGGCGTCGATGCCGATTTCATCGCCGGCGGCTTCGCGCTCTCGCAAGGCAATCCCGGCATCGCGGCGGGTTATTTCTCCCATGCGCTGGCACGCCGGCCGGGCGATCCGGTGCTGCTGCGCCGCGCCTTCGACGCCGCGCTGATGAGCGGCAGTCCGGAGGCGCTGCATCTCGCCGCACGGCTGCCCGGCAACGACGCCGCCGTCCTGCTGCTCGCCGGGACGGACGCGCGCGCCGGCCGCTGGGCGGCAGCGGAGCGACGCATCGCCACCTTGCCGCACGACGGCCAGGCCGGACTGCTGCGCCCGGTGCTGCTCGCCTGGGCCGAGCAGGGCGCGGGGCGGACCGACCAGGCGCTCGCCACCCTTGCGCCACTGGTCGCCGAGCCGCACGCGCCGGGCTTCTACCTGCTCCATGCCGGCATGATCGCCGACCTGGCCGGACGGGGCGCGGAGGCCGCGCAGTTGTTCCAGCGTGCCGAGGCCGCACTCGGCCCCGGGGATCTGCGCACGACATTGATCTTCGCCAGTTTCGACCTGCGGCATGGGCACCGCGCGCTGGCGCTGCGCCGGCTCGACAGCCTGAGCAGCGATACGCCGGAATTCTCCATCGCCCTGCCGGCCCTGGTTGCCGGCCTGGGGCATCCCCCCGTCGCGACTGCCGTCGACGGCATGGCGGAGGCATTCCTCGGCCTCGGCGCCACCTTGCAGGCGGCGGCGCGGCCGGAATCGGCCCTGCTGATGCTGCGTCTCGCGCTCGCCGTCCGTCCGGACTTCGCGGCCGCGCGGCTGCTGGCCGCCGAGCTGCTCGGCGACCAGCACAAGTCGCAGCATGCGCTGGCCTTGCTCGCCGGGATCGCGGTGAACGACCCGCTGGCGCCGGTGGCGACGCTGCAAGCGGCCGATCTGCTGCGCGGGATGGGCCAAACGGACGCCGCGCTGCATCGGCTGGCCCAGCTCGAACGCCTGTTCCCGAAGAACCCGCTGCCGTTCGGGGAGGCGGGCGACATCCTGCGCGACACCCACCATCCGCACGCCGCCGTCGCCGCCTATACGCACGCGCTGGCGAACGCCGCGCCGCTCGCCGCGCGCGACTGGGTGCTGCTCTACAATCGCGGCATCGCCTATGACGATGCGCACGACTGGACGCATGCGGAGGCGGATTTCCACGCCGCCCTGCGCCTCGCCCCGGATCAGCCGCTGGTGCTGAATTACCTCGGCTACAGTTGGGCCGACCGCGGCATCCACCTGGCGGACGCGCAGCGGATGATCGAGACCGCCGCGAAGGCCGACCCCGACAGTGCGGCCATCACCGACAGCCTGGGCTGGGTGCTGTTGCGCCGCCACGACATCGCCCACGCCGTGGCGACGGAGCAGCGGGCGGCCGAGCTGGCGCCGGAGGATGCGACGATCAACGGCCATCTCGGCGATGTCTACTGGGCCGCCGGGCGCAAGCTGGAAGCGCGCTACCAGTGGGAGCGGGCGCTGACCCTGAAACCCGAGCCGGCCGAGGCGGCCAGGCTGCGCGCGCGGCTGCGCCAGGACCAGGACGCCGCGGTGGTGCGCTCGCCCGCCGCCACGGCCAAGGCGGGCGCGGCCGTGCCCGCCACCCGGCTGCGCTGATCCGGCCCGCCGCTCCAGTGGTGCCGGTCCCCGCAGACCGCGGCGCGGCGGCGGCCGAGGAACTGGCGCCGGCCAAGGTCAACCTGTTCCTGCACGTGCTCGGGCAACGGGCGGACGGGTTCCATGTGCTGGACAGTCTGGCGGTGTTCGCCGGTGCGGCGGACCGGCTGCGCGTGACGCCGGCTGCGACGCTGTCCCTGGAGCTTGCCGGGGCGTTCGGCGCGGCGCTGGCAGCAGAGCCCGACAACCTTGTGCTGCGGGCCGCGTGCGCCCTGGCGGCGGCCGGGGGGATCGCCCCGACGGGGCGGCTCCGGCTGGAGAAGGCGCTGCCCGTGGCCTCCGGCATCGGCGGCGGGTCGGCGGACGCGGCGGCGGCGTTGCGCCTGCTGTCCCGTTGGTGGGGACTGGCGGCCGGCGCGGCAGACCTGGCGGCGACCGCATCCGGGCTGGGGGCCGATGTGCCGGTGTGCCTGGCCGGGCGGCCCGCGCGGATGGGTGGCGTGGGGGAGGTGCTGGGTCCGGCGCCGCGTCTGCCGCGCTGCGGCCTCGTGCTGGTGAACCCCGGCGTGCCGGTGGCGACCGCGGCGGTGTTTCGCGCCCGCACCGGGGCGTTCTCGGCGCCTGCCGGTACTGGCGGAACACTGGGTGGACGCCGCGGCGATGGCGGCGGATCTTGCCCGCTGCCGCAACGACCTGGAAGCACCAGCGCGTGCGTTGTGCCCCGCGATCGATACCGTGCTGGAAGTCCTGGCGTCCGCACCTGGGTGCCTGCTGGCACGCATGAGCGGCTCCGGCGCCACCTGCTTCGGAATTTTCCCCGGGCCCGCCGAGGCGGAGGCCGCGGCGGCAGCGCTGGCGCGGCCCGGCTGGTGGTGCTGGGGCGGCGGGCTTCGCGAGGGGTAGCGGCCGGTGCGTTCCTGCCAAATGCAACCGCCCTGGGGGTCGTTGCGCGGCGGACCTACGACGCCGCCTGCGACACCCCGCGCGGGGGAAGCCGGGTGAGCCGGGCGGCGATCGCGGCGCCGCCGGGCCAGGCCGCCGCGAGCCCCATCAGGACCGCCTGGCCGCCAGGCCAGCGGCCGAACCGATAGAGTGCCGACGCCAGCCGGATCCGCCCGGCGATGTCCCTGCGCAGACGGCGGTGGTAGGCCGCGGCCGGCAGGCCGACGAGGAAGTGGTCCACCGCGACCGAAGCGCTGTGCAGGGCGATCGACATGCCGTCCCCGGCGAAGGAAGGGATGACGCCGACCTGGTCGCCGAGACGGAACACGCCCGGCGCATCCGCGGCGGACGGGGCGTGCACGAAGCCGTACGGCACGCGGTAGATCGTGGCCGCACGCGCCATCAGGCTGGTCGCGCCGTCGAGCCGGCGGCGCAGGTGCGGGCTGTCGTGCAGCAGGTCGGGCAGCACAGTCTCCCATCGTCCGCCGCAGCGCATCAGCCGGCGCCGGCTGGTGAGCAGGCAGAGGTTGGCGCTGCCGTCCTCGATCGGCTGCAAGCCGGCATACCCGTCCGGGAACATGATGATTTCGACATGACCAGACAGGACGCGGGCTTGCTCCGGTGCGAGACGGAAATGGGCCTTGAACCCGACCAGGTCCTCCGGCGCGCGGGCGGGGGTGCGCCGCAGGCCGCGCAGGTCGTGCTTGCCGGTAGCGAGGAACAGGGTCGCGGTGCGCAGGCTCGGCAGGCCGGCGATATCCAGCGCGATGGCGGGGTGCATTCGTTGCCGGTCCGCATCGCCGACGGCGGGGTCGACCCGCACGGCCGTGATCGCGTGGCCGCGCCGCACCTCGGCACCCGCCGCGGCGGCATGCGCGAGCAGCGCCTCGTCCAGCCGAAACCGCGACAGCCCCATGCCGGCGGACGGCAGCCGCACCTCGGCCACCCGCGCGCCGCGCACCAGGCGCAGCGCGCCGATCCGGTGGCCGCCGAGCGCCGCCGGGTCGAGGCCGAGCGCGTGCAGGTACTGCTGTGCCGCCGTGTTCAGGAATTCGCCGCAGACCTTGTGGGCGGCAACGCTCTCCCGCTCCAGCACCAGGACGCGACGGCCGGCGCGGGCCAGAAGGCAGGCGGCGGCGGCGCCGGCGAGCCCGCCGCCGGCCACGACGACGTCCGTCACCTGACCCGCCCGATGCCGACCCGGAACAAGGTCTGTTCGGAGACCTCCGCCGGCACGCCGGCGGCAGCGACGAGTTCGGCGCAGTTCCGGGAGCCGGAAGCCGCGCGCGATCGAGATGGTGCCGTCGGACCGCACGATCTTGTGCCAGCGCGCCGCGATCGCGAGGAACCGGAATCCGTAGTAGGGCACGGCATGACGCCGCAGGTCGGCAACGTACCAGCCACGGCCCGCGTGATGCTCCAGCCAGCGCAGGAACTGCACCGCCTCGGCGTCCGACAGGTGGTGCATGAACTGCGACGAGACGATGACATCCGCCGCGGGTTGCGGATCATAGGCGAACACGTCGCCGGTATGGTACGTGATCGCCATGGCCGGCGGCGTGGCGGCCCTGGCGACGACGGCGCTGCGCGGGTTGAGGTCGATCCCCTGCAAGGACACCGCCCGCCCGCAGCGGTCCGCCCAGCGCCGGATCGCCCGCAACAGGTCGCCACCGCCGCAGGCGACATCGAGGATGGAAAGCGGCGTCGTGCGCGGCAGGTCGCCGCTCGCCTGCGCCAGCCAGCGCAGGGTAGGCCGGTGCGTCAAGGTCACGCGGTTCAGCCGGCCGAGATCGGTGAGGCAACGGGCATAGGTGTCGGCGTCAACCGCGTCGGAATCCATGACTTCCGGCGCGGCGCTCCGCTGCGACAGGTCCACCGGCTCAGCCCACCTGCACGAAACGGAACGTCTCGGCGACGACGCCGGGGCCGAACGCCATCGCGAGACCGCGTGCGCCGGGATGCGGCTCGCACAGCATCCGCTGCAACACGAACATCACCGTCGCCGAGGACATGTTGCCGTAGTCTTCCAGCACTATGCGCGAATGGTACAGGGCGCGGCGCGGCAGTGCCAGGCCCGTTTCCACCGCATCGAGCACAGTGCGCCCGCCGGTGTGCACCGCCCAGAGGTCCACCGCTGCGGGGTCGTCGGGACGGATCATGCCGCGCGCGTCGCCACGCGCATGCTCGGCGTGCAGCGCGCGGGCGATGCGCGCCGGCAGGCGGCCGGAGAGATGCATGCGAAACCCGTGATCGCCGATATGCCAGGTGATCAGATCCTGGCTTTCGGGGATCAGCTCCGCATGGAAGGCGCCGAGCGCCAGGCCGCAGGCATCCGCGGTGACCAGTGCGGCGGAACCTCCGTCGCCGAACAGCAGGAACGACAGGATCGTCGCGATATCGGACGTTTCCTGCATGTGCAGGCTGCAAAGCTCCACATTCACCACCAGCACCCGCGCCCGCGCATCCGCGCGCACGGCCTCGGCGGCGACGCGCAGCGCCGGCACCGCGCCTGCGCAGCCCATGAAGCCGATCATCGTCCGCTTCACGTCGGTGCGCAGGCCCAGCAGCTCCACCAGTTGGATATCGAGGCCGGGCGAGGCGAGGCCGGTGCAGGACGCGACCACCAGATGCGTGATGCGCGCCCGTTCGTCGCCGAGCCCGAGCGCCTCGATCGCGCGCAACGCCAGCACCTGCGCCTGGGCTTCGTAGAGCGCCATCCGTTGGCTGGTGGTCGGGAACCGCCCGCGCCGGTAGAAGCCGTCGGCATCCACTTCCCCCGCGGCGAGGTTTCCCGGCCGCAGGAACGAAAACCGGTGCGCGATGCCGGAGCGCTCGGCCATCCGTTCGAACACGTACTGCCCGCGCTCGTCAGGCAGCAGGGTGCGCGCGAATTCCACGAAGGCGGAATGGATGTCGTGATCGGGCACCGACGTGCCGATCCGGTTGAGATGGGCGACCGGCAAAGCGTCCTCCCTGCACGCGGCGGCGGGTGCGCCCACGGCCCACCGGCGCATGGTCCAAACCCAGTCCGCGGTCGCAAGGTGGCACGTCGGGGCGGCCGGCAGGCTTGTCAAGGCCGCGGCCGGCACCCCGCCGGGATGTGGGCGGCATCAGATCGGATGCAGGACCGTCGTGCCGAGGCTGGTGGCACCCTGGAGCAGGATGCCGTGCGTGGTGTCGGTGCCGAAGCTGATCATCAGCCCGGCGGCCGTTGCCTGTTCGTGCACCGAGCCCAGCAGCGCGCTGTCCACGTTCAAGGTGTCGCCGAGGAGCGGGCTGAAATCGGCGATGCTCATCAGACCGCCGCCCGCATGGAACACGAAGGCATCCGCGCCGCTGCCGGCCGCAACGGTCAGGCTGCCGCTGCCGGCGACGAAGGTGTTCGTCCCGCCGTCGGCCGTGACACTGGCGCTGCCGGCGCCACCATAGACGGTTGCGCCGGCGACGCCCACGAAGCTCATCTGGTCGACGCCGCTGCCGGCGTAGACCACCGCCTGGGTCACGTCGTTCGATCCGACCAGCGAGAAGACGTCGCTGCCGCTGCCCATCGTCACCCCGACGGTGTTCTCGGCCGCGGTGCCCCAGGCGTTCGCCGCGGTGAACGCGACATCATAGTTGCCGCTGCCGAGCAGGATCGTGCCCCGCTGCGCGGTGTCGATCGTGAGGCTCGCCGCCTGGCCCGCTTGCGTGGGGCCGCCGGTCAGGCTCGCGTCGGATTCGACGAAGCCCTGCATCGCGTAGGACGCGCCGGTGTTGTCGACAAGGCTCGCCGTCGTGACGTAGGCCCACGCCCCGGTGCTGACGTTGTGAACGCCGTCATAGACCCACTGGTAGACGTTGCTGTCGAGCCCGGTGTCGTTGCTGTAGAATGCGGCCGATCCGGAGACGATCGGCGCCTCGGTGAAGCTGTGCCCCTGGCTGTCGGTGAAGCCGAACGCAGTCGTCGCGGCTTCGGTGAAGGTGAAGCTTTGCGCCCCGTTGCCCGTCTCCGTCAGGGTTGCGCCGGCGATCGCGGTGCCGTCGATCGTGGCGCCGGTGACATACAGATTGCGGTCCATCGCCGCGCTTCCGCCCCAGGCGTCGTTCAGGAAATCCACCGTGACGCTATGCTGGCCGGCGGCGAATGCGCCCCCGATCGCGAAGGTCTGCGTCAGGCCGGCGGCCATGAGCGCGGCGGAATTGACTGTCTGCACGCCGCCGATCTGCACCCCGTCCACTGCCACGGTGAACTGCGCGTCGCCCTGCCAGGCATCCTCCGACACCGAAAGGGCGAGCGTGTCCGGGCCGCTGCCGAGCGTCACCGTCGGGATGACGGCAGCCGTGCCGCCCCCCGAGCCGGCGCCGAACGACTGGCCCCACGCGGCTTCCTCCTGCGGCAGCGCGCCGCCGGAAAACCCCCAGGTGCCGTCGCTGACGTTCGTGTCCCAGATGTTGACGTTCTGGATTGTCACGCCGCCCGCCTGCGCCGCCGCCAGGGCGGCGGCGAGCCACTGGGCGAACGCCGGATCGTCGGCCGGGCCGAGGCCGGAGCCGTTCGTGCCGGCGCCGGCCTCGGAGATCGACAGCGGCTTGTCGTGCAGCCGGGCGAATTCGATCGTGTTTTCCAGCGACCAGCCGCTGCTGCCGAGCGCCGGCGTCGGGTTCGATTGCGATCCGTTCGAATACTGCCAGAAATGTGCGAGATCCGTGGTGCTCGCCGCCCAGGCGCTCTGGCTCGTCGCCTGCGGCCCCGCGCTGGTGGCTGTCGCGCTCGACCACGTGGTCAGATCGTTCGGATAGGCCGGCGAATAGGCATCGGTGCTGATGATGTCGACGTACTGATCGCCGGGATAGAGCAGGGTGGGGTCGGCGCTCTGGTTGATGTCGGTCGGGTTCCACACCACCTGGGCGGTGATCCCGTCGGCCGCGCCTTCGGCATGGATCAGAGTGGCGACGTGCTGGAACGCGGCGACGAAATCCGCATCCGCCGCCGGGCTCGCGCTGTTGGAGGGCGACCACGGCATGAGGCTGCTGTTGAACTCGTATCCGATGCGGAACTGCACCGTCTTGTAGCCGTTGGTCGCCCAGGCGTCGACGATCGCCTTGTAATCGGCATCGTACACGCCGGCGATGATCTGCTGATAGAACGTATCGACGTTGCCCCAGCCGCCGGCGTTGCTCGCCAGCGGGACGCCGACGACCGGCACGATGCCCGAGCCCGGCCCGACATAGGCCGCACCCGTCTGCGCCCAGGACCAGGCATCCCAGGCGGCGTTGGAGCCCCAGGCCGACGGCGCCTGCGTGTAATCCGTGAACGTGTCCATGAACTGCGGCCGCGCGCCGCCCATGTCCTGGACGAAGGCGTTGTACCTGCGCCTCGAACGCGGCTTGCGCCGTCGGGTCGCTGCCATCGGGATTGCCGACATAGCTGCCCAGCGGGAATGCGGTGGTGGTCATGTGGTGTTCCTCGCGCCATGGCGTTCGGCGTGGTCACATCCAACTGACACACTCGTCATGGAGAAGACGCCGCGCCCGCTGCGTAGGCGCGGCGGCCTTACAGAGTGCTTACGCGCGCGACGATGTTCACGCGGGCACGAACGCAACCGGTCGGCACCATCCGCCGGACGCGCCTTCGATCAGCACCGGGAAAAGCGCCACCTGGAAGCCGCTTGCGGGCAGCGCGTCGAGCCGCGCGAGTTTTTCGGCGTGGCAGTATTCGCGCTCGCGCCCCGCATAATGGCCGGGGAAAAAGGCGGCGCGGTCACCGCGCTTCAGTTTCTCCACCATCGTCGGGATCGGGATGTCCCAGCCCCAGCCGTCGGTCCCCATCATCCGGATACCGCGTTCCACCAGCCACAAGGTTGCCTCCCGCCCCATGCCGGGATGGCGCAGCGCGAAATCCGGCCGGTCGAAGTCGCGCCAGCGATCGGTGCGGATCAGCACTATTTCACCCGGGCTCAACCGGTGGCCGATGCGCGCCAGCGCCGCGTCCAGATCGGCCGGCACGATCACGTAGCCGGCGGCGCGGTCGGAGAAATCGAGCACCACGCCGGGACCGTAGAACCAGTCGAGCGGCATCTGGTCGATCGTGCGCGCCGGCTTGCCTTCCGAGGTCGGCCCGTAGTGGATCGGCGCATCGACATGCGTGCCGGCATGGGTAGAGAGGGTCACCCGCTCCATCGCCGCATGGACGCCGGGCAGCGGCAGGTCGTCGAGCTGGATGCCGTACACCTTGGCCCGACCGCGCGCCACCTGGCGGTGATCGAAATACTCGATCCGCTGTTCCTGCGGGTCGAAGGATTCGTTACGGATCGGCAGGCTAAGGTCGACCAGGCGGACCGGGGCGGCAAAGGACATGATACTTTCCTTTCAGGCAAGCGCGGCAGCGGCGTCAAACCCATGCGGCAGGCGGCCGAGCGGGCGAATGAAGTCGTAGGGTCCGCGGGCGAGGAACCGCCCGCTGCCGGGCTCGGCCTGCACCACGCCGTCGCGCATGACGACTTCGCCGCGGCGCAGGGTCAGCACCGGCCAGCCGGTGACCTCCAGCCCTTCGTAGGGCGTGTAGTCGATGCGGTGCTGCAACACTGCGTTGGTGAGCGTCACCCGCCACGCCGGGTCCCACAGCACGAGGTCCGCATCCGCGCCCGGTGCGATCCGGCCCTTTTCCGCCAGGCCGAACAGCCGCGCCGGGTTGAACGCGGTCAGGCGCACGAAGTCGCTCGGCGTGATGCGGCCCTTGCTCACGCCCTCGCTGAACAGGATCGGCAGGCGGGAGCCGATGCCGGGGATGCCGTTCGGGATGTCGCGGAACGGCGCGTCGGCGCCGTTGACCCGCTTGCCGGCCGGCCCGTCGTAGCTGTAGCCGCTGTGGTCGGACGAGATCACATCGAGCGTGCCGCGGCGGATCTGCTCCCACAGCCCGGCCGCCGCCTCCGGCCCGCGCGGCGGCGGGCTGCACATGAATTTCGCACCCTCGAAGCCGGGGCGATCCATGTCGTGCTCGGTCATCACCAGATATTGCGGGCAGGTCTCGGCCCAGACCTTGAGGCCGCGCGCCTGCGCGCGGGCGATTTCCTCCGCGACCTCGGTGCAGGAGACGTGGAAGACCTGGATCGGCTGGTCCACCAGCTCGGCGAGCGCGATCGCGCGGTAGGTGGCTTCGCGCTCCACCACCTCCGGACGCGACCATGGGTGGTATTTCGGCGTCTCCCGCCCGTCGGCGAGCAGGGCGGCGGTGCGCCAGGCGATGGCGTCGTAGTTTTCGCAATGTACCGTCACCAGCGCCCCGGTGCGGCGCGCAGCGGACAGCACGGCGAGGTAGGCGCGGTCGTCGATGCGCAGCGCATCGTAGGTGAGGAACACTTTCAGGCTGCGGATGCCCGCTGCCACCACCTGGGGAATTTCCTCGCGCACCACCGCCTCGGTCGGGTCGGTGATGATCTGGTGGAAGCTGTAGTCGATCATGGCCGTCGCGGCGCGCTTGCGGTATTCGTCCAGGGTCGCACCCAGGCCGCAGCCCTTGAACTGCACGGCGAAGCTGATCGCGCTCGTCGTGCCGCCGGCCAGCGCGGAGGTGCTGCCGGTGGCGAAGCTTTCCTCGTCGGTACCGCCTTCGGGGCGGAGCTGCTCCAGGTGGCAATGCGTGTCGACGCCGCCCGGCATCACCAGCAGCCCGTCCGCGTCGATGCGCGCCGCGCCGTCCAGCCCGGCGCCGATGGCGGCGATCCGCCCGCCGCTGATGCCGATATCGGCGCGGAACTGCTCCAGCGCGGTCACCACCGTGCCGCCGCGCACCACCAGATCGTAGTCGGTCATCACGCCCTCCCTGCCTGTTCCCAAAGCCGTTCCGCCACCGCCTGTGCGCTTGCCACGACCTCCGCCGCATCGAACCGGCACGGGCGGCCGGCGTCGAGCACCAGCGCGCCGTCCACCAGCACGCAATCGACATTGCCGCCGTTGGCGCTGTGCACGATCAGGCCCGGCCCATCGGGCAGCGGGCGCAGGTTTGGCATGGCGCCATCCAGCAGCACGATATCCGCCCGCCAGCCGGGTATCAGCGCGCCGACGTCATCGAGCCCGAGCGCGGCGGCGCCGCCGCGCGTGGCCCAGCGCAGCGCCTGTGCCGCGCCGAACGCGAACCCGGCGCCGCGGATGCGCGCCACCTGCACCGCGCAGCGCATCGCCTCGAACATGTCGCCCGATTTGCTGTCGGTGCAGAGGCTGATGCGCGCGCCGGCCGCTTCCAGCGCCAGGGCGGGCGCGATCGCGCCATGCGCAGCGTTGCCGATCGGCGCATGCGCCACCGAAGCGCCCGATGCGCCGAGGCGGGCGAGGTCCTCGGGCTGCATCCAGATACAGTGGCCAGCCAGCAGCCGCGGGCCGAGCAGGCCGAGCCGATCGAACAATTCGACCGGCCGGCAGCCGTCGCGCGCCTGCACGACCTCCACCTCGCCCGGCGACTGATGCAGATGCGTGTGCACGCCGAGCCCGGTCGACTGCGCCAAGGCGGCCACCTCGTCCAGCAGGGCGGTGGAGCAGGTGTCGGCGGCGTGCGGGCCGAGCGCCGGCGTGATCAGCTTGTGCCGTCCCGTCCAGCCGGCCAGGAATCTTTCGGTCTCGTCCAGCATCGCCCGGCCCAATGCCGGGTCGTGGCGGCGTTCGCCGTGGCCGAGCCGTGCCGTATCGGCATCCATGATCCGCCCGCCGATGAAGCCTCGCAGCCCGGCTTCCGCCGCGGCGCGCGCCAGCGCCTCCGGATGGCGGTAGAAATCGACCAGGGTCGTGGTGCCGAAGCGCAGGAGTTCGTAGACGCCGAGCCGGGCGAGCAGATAGGCCTCCTCCGCCGACAGCGCGTCGCCCTGCGGCACGCCGGCGAGATAGGCGGGGGCGAAGCCGCGGTCCTCCACCCGTCCGCGCACCAGCGCGAGCGGGGTATGGTTGTGCGTGTTGACCAGGCCGGGCAGTGCGATATGCGCGGCCGAGCCGAGCCGCCGCCGCGGCGCGTAGCGCGGCGTCATCGCGTCGTGAGGCCCGATCTCCAGGATGCGCCCGGCATCGACCGCGATCGCCGCGTCGCGCAGGACGCCGCCCGTGTCGTCGCCGAGCACGGCGGCGCCGGCGCGCAGCAGGATGTCGCAGGGGATCGGGGGCATCATGCGCGTGCGCTCCCGGTGGCCAGGGTGGCGAGCACCGCCGCGGCGGTGTGCTGTGCGTGTTCCGTCAGCAGCGCCGCGACCCGGTCCGGCTGGCGCGCGGCGAAGGCCGCGAGGATCTGGCGGTGCTCGCTGGTCGCCTGTTCCCAGCGGGTGCGGTCGAGATTGGCACTGGCGCGCGCACGCATGGTCTTGCCGAGCAGGTCGGCCAAGGTCGCGTGCAGCACCGGATTGCCGGACAGCACGGCGAATTGCAGGTGGAAGTCGCGGTTGAGGCGGAAATAGCCGGTGCGGTCGCCGGCCGCGTGCAGGCCGAGCAGGCGCGCGTGCAACGCGCTCAACTGCGCCCGCCCCGCCGTGTCCGCGCGTTCCGTCGCGAGCCGGCCGGCCAGCGCCTCCAGCGGCGCAATCGTTTCGAAGGTCGCGGCGATCTCGTCCGGATCGACCCCGGCGACCATGGGCGAGCGATGGGTGCGCAGCACCACCAGCCCCTCGGCGGCGAGGACCTTGAGCGCCTCGCGCAGCGGCGTGCGAGAGACGGCGAACTGCCGGCTGAGTTCGGCTTCCGAGATCGGCGCCGTCGGCGGCAGCTCACCGGAGAGGATCATGGCGCGGATGCGCGGGACGATGAGCCCGTGCAGGGAGGTGCGCGGCAGCGCGAGGTCCGGAGCCGCCGGTGCAATTGTCCGTTCCATAGGCATATTTGCCGACATTTTAAGCATCCTGGTCAAGAAGCGTCCCCTCCGTCCTGTCGGCAGCCCGAGAATCGGCCCATTCGGGCCGCCGTGCGCCGTTGGATTGCATTCATAATGCAATTGGCACACCACTTGCTGCACTGCGGTCGTCCCTCTTTCCGGAGCCCCCTCATGCGACGCCTGCTGCTCCCCCTCCTGCTCGCGCTCGGCCTCGCGGCCGGCACCGTGCGCGGTGCCGCCGCCGCACCGCCCACGGTCGATTTCGGCCTGGCGAAATGCGCGCATTGCGTGCCGCTCGTGCTGCTGCCCGACTACGCCAAGGGCGTCACCATCAAGCCGACCGTGTTCACCAACGGCAACGACGTGCTGACCGCCCTGCTCTCGGGCAGCATCCAGATCGCCCAGATCACCTATGTCGCCTACATCACCGCGATCGACCGCGGCTTCCATGTGGTCGCGGTCGCCGGGCAGATCGGCGGCGGTTCGCAGCTCGTGCTGCGGCCGGCGCTGCACATCGCCGCCGGCGACTGGGGCGCGCTCAAGGCCGCGATCGCCAAGGCCAAGGCGGAAGGCAAGCACTTCACCATCGCCGCCAGCCGCGGCAGCCCGCAGGATATGGATATGCGCGGCGTGCTCGCGAAGCACGGCATCCAGGTGGGCGGGACGGTCCAGTTCGTGAACATCTCCGACCCCGCGACCGAAAGCACCGCGCTCACCGACGGCGGCGCCGACATGATCTGCGCGGTCGATCCCTTCGCGACCGAAATCCGCGCCTCCAAGGCAGGCACGTTCTTCGCCTTTCCGTACGACCAGGCGGGGGGCAAGCTCGCGAACGTCATACTGACCAGCCCGAAGATGATCCACGACCACCCTGCGCTGGTGCAGGCGACCGTGGACGCGGTGATCGCCGACAACAACGCGATGATGGCCGATCACGCGAAATGGGCCGGCACCATCACCAAGGTCACCGGCCTGCCGCTCGATCTGTCGAAGCTCGCGATCAAGAACCTCTATCCCGACGCCGGCATGAGCCGCACGCAGGTGCTGGCGATCGCGCAGATGATGCACACGCTCGGCTATATCCAGAACGACGACACCAAGCCGGTGTCCGCCCACCTCGACTACCGGTTCCTGATGAAGGCGACCGGCAAGACCGAGACGCAGTTGGGCGGCTGACGGTCATGTTCCGGTTCAACGGGCGGCGCGCGCTTCGGATCCTGGTCCCGCTGGGCCTGCTCGCGCTATGGGAGGCCTTTTCGCGCGCAGGCTTCCTGCCCCGCAACCTGCTGCCGCCGCCCTCGGCCGTGCTGTATGCCTGGGCGGACTGGATCGTCGGCTTCAACCGCAGCGCCGGCAGCGACAGCGGCACCTGGCTGATGGACGCCTCCGCCAGCGGGATGCGCGTGTTCACCGGCTTCACCCTCGCCGCGGTCACCGGCATCATGGCCGGGATCGCGATCGGCTGGTCGCGCATTGCCGAGGCGTCCTTGGAACCCACCTTGCAGATGCTGCGGCCGATCCCGCCGGTGTCGTGGATCCCGCTCGCCGTGATCTGGTTCGGGATCGCGAACAAGCCGGCGATCTTCCTCGTTTTCCTCGGCGCCTTCTTCCCGATCCTGATGAACACCATCCACGGCGTGCGCACGGTCGATGCGAACCTTGTCCGCGCCGGCGCGATGATGGGCGGACGGGAACACCAGTTGCTCCGCTTCATCGTCTTCCCCGCGGCATTGCCCAGCATCTTCGCCGGGCTGCGCATCGGCATCGGCAGCGCCTGGATGCTGACCGTGACGGCCGAGATGATCGCGGTGAAGAACGGGCTCGGCTACGTGCTGTGGGATTCCTACAATTTCTTCCGCTATGACCTGGTGCTCGCCGCGATGGCCAGCATCGGGCTGCTGGGTTACGCTTCCGACCTTGCGGTGAAGGCGCTGATGACCGCGACGTTGCACTGGCAGCAGAGCACCACCGTTCAAGGCAGGCAGGGCTGAACCATGGCCGCGATCGAAATCACCGGCGTCCGCAAGATCTTCCGCAATGCCGCCTCCGGCGCCGAACTCGTGTCCTTGGAGGGGATCGACCTCGCGGTGGCCAGCAACGACTTCCTCTGCCTGCTCGGCCCCTCCGGCTGCGGCAAATCGACCCTGCTCAACATGATCGCGGGGTTCGAGACGCCGTCCGCCGGCACCGTCGCGGTGGACGGCCAGGCGGTGAGCAGCCCCGGCGCCGACCGCGGCATGGTATTCCAGCAGCCGACCCTGATGCCCTGGCTGCCGGTATGGGAGAACGTCGCCTTCCACCTGCGGCTGAAAGGCGCCGGCCGGCGCGCCCGACGCGAAGCCGCCGCCACCTATATCGACATGGTGGGCCTCACCGGCTTCGCCGACCACTACCCGGCGCAGCTTTCGGGCGGGATGAGCCAGCGGGTCGGCATCGCGCGCGCGCTGCTGATGAACCCGCGCGTGATCCTGATGGACGAGCCGTTCGGAGCGTTGGATGAGCAGACCAAGATGGAAATGCAGACCGAGCTTGTCCGCATCTGGGAACGCCATCGCGGCACCATCGTCTTCGTCACCCACGGCATCGACGAGGCGCTGACCCTGGGCACCCATATCGCGGTGATGTCGGCCCGGCCGGGGCGGATCAAGGCGCTGCTGCCGGTCGACCTGCCGCGCCCGCGCGACGTGACCAGCCCGCGCTTCAACGACTATAAGCGCCACCTCCTGTCCCTGCTCCGCGGCGAGGATGCGGGGAGCCCGCCGGCGAGCCTTGCCGTTCCGGCCTGACGCCGGCCCACCAACCACGCCCACCCAGCCAGTCCACGAAAGAAACATATGTCCCGTCGCGTTCGTATCGGCATGCTCACGCCGTCGTCCAACACCGTGCTCGAACCGGTCAGCCAGCAGATGGTTGCCGGCCTCGTTGAGGTCTCGGTCCATTTCCAGCGCTTTCCGGTCACCGAGATCGCGCTGTCGGGCGGCGCGCTGGCGCAGTTCGACGACACGCCGCTGTTGCACGCCGCCGAACTGCTCGCCCACGCGCGGATGGACGTGATCGCGTGGAACGGCACCTCCTCCGGCTGGCTGGGGTTCGAGGCGGATGAGCGCCTGTGCGAACGCATCACCGCGGCGACCGGCGCGGCGGCGACGACCTCGATGCTGGCGCTGAACGAGGTGCTGGCGGAACGCGGCGTGCGCAGGATCGGCTTCGTCACGCCCTATCTCGACGACGTGCAGGCGCGCATCGTCGCGAACTATGCGGCGCACGGGCTGACTTGCACGGCCGAGCGGCATCTCGGTCTGCGGGACAATTTCTCCTTCTCCGAAGTGCCGGCGGAGACGATCGCCGCGATGGCGCGCGAGGTCGCCACCGCCGCGCCGGATGCGATCGCGGTCATCTGCACCAACATGCGCGCCGCACCGCTGGTCGCAGGGCTGGAGCGCACGCTCGGCATCCCGATCTTCGACACCGTGGCGACTGCGGTGTGGAAATCGTTGCGCCTTGCGGACGTCGATCCGGGGCGCGTCCTCGACTGGGGCAGCCTGTTCACCGCGCCGCCGGGCGCCGCACGATCATGACGAGCCGCTGACCCGGGTATGAACGCGCACGCACGATGCGACAGCGATCACAAGTATAGTTGATGCCGCCGTCGCGTGATTGCGGTTGCTCCGGCATGGCGCGCGGCGGCACGGTGCCCCGTCCGCGCCATACGGAGGTCCCCGGTCGCCTTGTCCTCAGCTCAGCAGAAACAGCGACCACAGTTCAATCGTGAGGTGCACGGCGCGCGCGGGCTTTTCTCCAGCGCGGTCTACGTCTTCCATGTCGTGAACTCGGGGCTGCCCACCCTTCCCCTGCTCGCCGCCTGGCCGGCGATCGACCTGCTGCGCACGACCGAATTCGGCGTCGAGTTGTTCTTCTGCATCAGCGGCTTCGTGATCGCCGGCACCCTGCGGCGCGCGCGCGGCCCGGGCAGCTTCCTCACCGACCGGATGATCCGCATCTTCCCGGTGCTGTGGGCGACGATCGTTGTGATATCGATCCTCGGCTTCATCACCCGCACGCACGGGTTCAACGGCCTGTCGGTGGCCCGCTACCTGCTCTGGCTGCCGGCCAACCTGCTCGCGCTGCCGAACTTCATCCCGGTGCCGCTCTATCATCCGGCCGCCTGGTCGCTCAGCTACGAGGCGGCGTTCTACCTCGCCTGCGCGGCCGGTTGGTGGCTGATGGCCCGCCGCGGGGCGGGCATCCTCTGGCTCGGCGTGCCGATCGCGGTCATCGCGTTCGCCTTCTATCCGCGCGCGCTCTTCTTCCTCGCCGGCGTGCTCGTGGCCGAAGGGCTCGTGGACAAGGGCCTGGGCCGGCGGCGCTGGGCGGCGCGGCTGATCCGCTACCCGCTCCCGCTGCTGCTGCTGTTCCTGTGCGCGTGGCGGGAGGTCCAGGTCCTCTCGCGGCCGATCCCGCTCACGATGTCGACGATGTTCGAATTCGCCCACGACATCCGCTTGCCGCTGACGATCCTGGCATTCGCCGCGGCAACCCTGGGTTTCGCCGGCCTCGTCGCCGGGCGCGGACTGCTCGGGCGATTCCTGACCCTGCCGGTGATGCAGTATCTCGGCACCATCAGCTACAGCTTCTACCTCTGGCACCCGATCGTCATGGCCGGCGTCAAGCGCGCCATGTACGTGAGCGGGATGGTGCGGGCGGTCGGCCCGGGCGCACAACTCGCGTTCTTCCTGCTCGCGCTGCCGCCGTCGCTGCTGACGGCACACTACAGCCAACTGATCCTGGAACGCGGCGCCGGCCGGTGGCTGCGCCAGCGCCTGCACCATCCGGCCCCGCTCGCCGCGCGCGCGGAAGCGATCCATCCCGCCCCGCTCGGCATCGTGCCGGAACCGCCGCGCGGCGCCGCGCCGGTCGTCGCAGTCGCACCGGCGACCGAGGGCGCGCCGGTATCGCCGTCGGGGGACTAAGGAAGCAAGACCAGGAGGGCTGCCCTTGGCGGAGGTCCAAGGGGCGGCGCTCCCTGGCCTTGCTTGTCTCACCCTCGCCCGGCAATGGCCCGGTTCTGCAGCCGGCTCAGCAGCCGCACCGCCGGCCACAGCAGGAGGAAATACAGCGCCGCGGCGGCGACGATCGGCGTCGGGTTATAGGTCACGCTCTGCGCCTGGCGCGCCTCGTACAACAGTTCGGGCAATGCCACGACGCTGGCGATGGAGGTCAGTTTCACGACTTCCACCGTGTTCGACAGCAGGTCCGGCAGCACGGCGCGCACGGCCTGCGGCAGTACCGACGAAGCCCAGCGCCTGGAGGCGCGAGAGGCCGGTGGAGCGGGCGGCCTCGATCTGCCCCGCGGGCACGCTTTCGATCCCGGCGCGCAGGATTTCGCCGTAATAGGCGCCGGTATTGAGGAAGAAGCCCAGCGCCACGCACCCGTACGCGCCGATCCGCAGGCCGGCGAAGGGCAGGCCGGCGTAGAGGAAGATCAGCAACACGAGCGGGGGGAAGGCGCGGAAGAAATCGACCCAGGCGACCAGCGGCCAGCGCACCCAGGGATGGCGGATGGTCGAACCCAGCGCCAGCAGCAGGCCCGAGGCGCAGCCGAGCGGCACGGTGATGACCGCAAGCAGCAGGGTGGCGCCGAAGCCGCGCAGCAGGATCGGCCACGCCGCGGCGATGATGCCGGGGTTGAAGAAGGTTTCGATCATCGCTTCCAGGCGAACCTGGTCTCGATCCAGCGTCCCAGCGCCACCACCGGCAGGAACAGCAGCAGATAGGCTGCCGCACCGAGGGTCAGCGGCGAGGGATTGAAGCTCAGCGACTTGCCGGAGGACGCCTGCGACAGGATTTCCGCGAGCCCGATCACCGAGCCGAGCGCGGTGCCCTTGGTGATGGCGATGGTGCGGTTCGTGAGCGGCGGCACGGTCAGGCGCAGCGCCTGCGGCAGCACGACCGCGCGCAGGGTCTGGCCGAACGAGAGGCCGGTGGAGCGCGCTGCCTCCCACTGGCCGCGCGGCACGGCGGTGATACCGGCCCAGAAGATTTCCTCGGCGAAGGCCATCAATTCCAGCGCGAGGCTTGCCCAGGTGGCGCCGAAGGCCGACGGCGACACGCCGGCCGAGGGCAGGCCGAAATAGATCAGCACGATGATGACGAGCGGCGGCAAGGCGCGGAACAGATCGACCACGAACACGATCACCCAGTTCAACGGTCGCAGGCCGAGGCTGCGCAGCATCGCCAGCGCCAGCCCGGCGGCAATGCCGGTGATGACCACCAGCACGGCGAGCTCCACCGTCAGCACGAAGCCCGATTCGATGCCGGGCAGGTATTTCAGCATGATCGGCACGTTGAAGAACGCGTCGGTGAAGCGGTCCCAGGCAGTCATCCTCTTAGTGCCGCTGGATCTGGCCGATGAAGGCGCGCGTGCGTTCCTCGGTGGGCGCGCCGAACACCTGCTCCGGCGTGCCCTGCTCGACGATCACGCCCTGGTCCATGAACAGCACGCGGTCGGCGGCGGCGCGGGCGAAGCCCATTTCATGCGAGACCACCACCATCGTCATGCCGCTGGCGCGCAGTTCGCGCATCACCGCCAGCACGCCGCCCACCAGTTCGGGATCGAGCGCGCTGGTGGGTTCGTCGAACAGCATCACGCGCGGTTCCAGCGCGATCGCGCGCGCGATCGCGACCCGCTGCTGCTGGCCGCCGGAGAGCTGCAACGGCGTATGGCTCTCCCGGTCGGCAAGCCCGACCCGGTCGAGCGCGGCGCGCCCGATCGCGTCCGCCTCCGCGCGCGACTTCCCCGCCACCTTGCGCAACGCCAGCGTGACGTTGGCGAGTGCCGTCATGTGCGGATAGAGGTTGAAGGACTGGAACACCATGCCGATGCGCGTGCGCACGTGGTTGATGTCCGTGCGGCGGTCCAAGAGGTCGATCCCGTCCACCACGACCGAGCCGGAGGAAGGTTCCTCCAGCCGGTTGAGGCAGCGCAGCAGGGTGGATTTTCCGGAGCCCGAGGGACCGATCAGGAACACGAGTTCCCGCTCCGCCACCACGAGATCGACGCCCTTCAGCACGTGCAGCGGGCCGAACTGCTTGTGCAGCCCGCGCGCGTCGATGATCGGCCCCGGGGTCACGCGGCGGCGCTCACTTGTATTTCGAACAATCGGGCGGGGGATTGTTCGGCTGGTAGCCGGGATCGCCGGGGATGCCGTTGCCGGGATAGACGACGTTTTCCAGATCGGTCGGCGCTGGCGTGACGCCGAACCACTTCTCCGCCAGGCGGTCGATCGTGCCGTCCTTCTTCATGCATTTCAGCACGTTGTCGATCTCGTTTCGCAACGTCACCTCGTCCTTGCGGAACGGCGTCGCCCAGGGCAGCTTTGTGTCCGTCAGGGTCAGGCCGGCGACGAACATCGGGGTCTTCTTTGCCGCGTATTCGACCACGGTGTTGCCCGCGAGATTGGCATACGCATGCCCGGACAGCACCGCCTGCACCGCATCCGGCTCGGTATCGAAGCTCTCCACCGCGAAGCCGTACTGCTTCGCGTATTTGTCGGCGAGCTGCTCGTAGGGCGTGCCCTTGTTCACCGACACTGACTTGCCCTTCAGGTCCGCCCAGCCGGTGATCGGCTTCGTGCCCTTCAGGTAGCCGAACTGATAGGCAGTCCAGAGGTAGCCCTGGGTGAAGATCAGCGCCTGCGCCCGTTCCGGCGTGACCGTCACCGGCGCGGTCAGGAAGTCGTAGCGCCCGGCGAGCAAGGCCGGGATCAGGCCGCTGAAGCTGCCGCCGTGGAAGATGATCTTGCGGTGGATGCGCTTCGCCACGTCGTTGAACAGGTCGATCTGGAAGCCCTGCAGCCCGCCGCCAAGCTTGGGGAACGCATGCGGGGCGTAGGTGGCGTCGACCCCGGTCTGCAGGGGCGGCAGCTCCTTGGCGGGGGCGGTGCGGGCACACAGCAGCCCGGCAAGCAACAGCGGTACGGCCGCGAGCAGCGGTCGGCGGAGGGTCATGCGTCGGAACTCCCTGATCGAGAACGGGGAAAGCCAAGCAAGATGGGGGCCAGCGGCGACCCGCCAGGGGAGGCGGGCGGCGGCGGCACACCGGGCGCCGACGGGACAACGCCGGATGCCCGGTGCCGCATGGTCCTCATCCGCCGTGCGACACGCGACGACTTGCTCTGAAAGCAGGTGCCAGGGCTGGCGGGTGGGGCCGGCGCCGGCGACGAACTCTCTGCAACATCTATCTTCCTCCCCTTAACTTCTCTGTGTTTGAAGCGGCGGCTGCCGACCGCCCCCGGGTCGGAATGCCGACGCAAGCGTCCCAGGTCGCCGACCGCACGACAAGTGCCAGCGACGCATCGCGACCGGCTTTCTGTCAGGGGACGCCGCTCGGGCGATTGCCCTGTTGCGGTTCCCCCTGCCCGGCGTCGCGTCGTTTGCCCCGGGCGTCACCCCTTCACGCTGCCCGCGAGCAGGCCGGCCACGAACCAGCGTTGCAGGATCAGATAGATCAGCATCGGCACCACCGCGATCAGGGTCAGCACCGCGAACAGCTTGCCCGGATCGGTCATGTACGGGCCTTCGTAATACAGCGGCGCCAGCGGCAGGGTCTTCAGCGCGTTGCGGGTCATCACCACCAGCGCCAAGAAGAACTCGTTCCAGGAGAACAGGAATTGCCACACCGCGACCACGATCAGCGACGGGCGGATCAGCGGCACCACGATCCGCCACAGCACGGTGAAGGATCCGGCACCGTCGATCACCGCCGCCTCCTCCAAGGCGACCGGGATCTCGTCCATCGCACCCTTCACGATCACGGTGCCGAACGGAATCCCCAGCGCCGTCTCCGGCCCGATCAGCCCGAACCAGGAGTTCGTCATGTGCAACTCGCGCAGCAGCACGGTAATCGGGATCAGCAACGAAGCGAGCGGCAGCAGCAGCGCCGAGACCACCGCGAGCAGCATCAGATGCCCGAAGCGGATTTTCAGCCGCGAGATGGCGAACGCAAGCCCGGTGACGGCGATCAGGGTCAGGCTCACGGTGCCGGCCGCGACGATTACGCTGTTGGCGAAGAACCGCGCCAGGTGCCCGCCGTGCAGCACGGTCACGTAGTTCGCCAATGTCGGATGCGCGGCGAACAGCACCGGGGCGAAACTGTCGTCGCTGGTGCGCAGCGACATGTCGATCATGTAGATCGTCGGCACCAGGCTGATCGCGGTCGCCACCGTCAGCACGGCACCGGCGATCAGGCGGCCGCGGCGCTCAGACATCGGCGCGCCGCCGGCGCGGCAGGCGCACCGTGCCCGTCAGCGCGTATTCGACCGCGACGAAGATCAGCGCCAGCGCGAACAGCACGACCGCGACGGCGGAGGCATACGGCATCTCGTTCTCCACGAACCCGGTCTGGAAGATGTAGGTCGCGAGCGTCTGCGACGCATTGGCCGGACCGCCCTGGGTCATCAGCCAGATCAGCGGGAATTGTTGCAGCGCCTGGATGGTGCCCAGCACGATCAGCGAGACATGCGTCGACCGCACCAGCGGCCAGACGACGTAGCGCACGCGCGCGAAGCCGGTGGCGCCGTCGATCGCCGCCGCCGCCAGCAGCTCGCTGTCCACCTGCGCGATGCCCACGCAATAGAGCAGCACGAAGAACCCGCACCACTGCCAGACGTTCACCGCAACGAGCCCCAAAGTGGCAGTGCGCGGATCGCCCAGGATCGCAGGGAACCAGTCGGCCAGCCCGAGACTGCCGAACACGCCCGACAGCAACCCGTAATCAGGTGCGTAGAGCGTGGTGAACACCAGCGCAATGACCGACGGCGTGATCACCATCGGCAGGAACAGCAAGGTGCGGAACCCGGTGCGGAAGCGGCGGATCGACAGCTCGATCAGCACGCCGAGGGTGAAGCCGATCGCGATCTCTCCGATCACGCACAGCACGACCCACAGCACGGAATTGCCGAGTGCGGTCCAGAACACGGGATCGGCGGCGGCCTCCGTGTAGCGGGCGGCAACCAGCCTGCCGTGCGCCCCGGTCAGGCTGGCAGCGATATTGGCGAGGATCGGATAGACGGTGAAGGTCGCGAACAGCGCCGCCGCCGGCAGCACATAAAGGAAGCTGCCGCGTGAGGATCGGCCCAGGACCGAAGTTTCCCGCGCGCGCCGCGAGCGTGACGCGGTGCGCGCGGGGGCAGCCTCGACCGCCCCCGCGGTCAGCACGGCGCTACTTGCCCTGCTGGGCGAGCGCGGTCTTCTGCACCGCCGCCATCGCCGCTTCCGGCGTCTCGCTGCCGGCACCGATCGCCTGCAACCCGCTCACCAGCGCCTGGAACACCACCGG
The DNA here is from genome assembly GCA_963832525.1 of uncultured Pseudomonadota bacterium. Taxonomy (GTDB): domain Bacteria; phylum Pseudomonadota; class Alphaproteobacteria; order Acetobacterales; family Acetobacteraceae; genus JAJZVS01. The sequence goes on along the minus strand of CAWHUC010000003.1, from coordinate 303,064 downwards.
ATTGCCGACCGCATGGGTGTGCGCGGTCGCGAGCTGCCGCATGTAGGTGTCGTAGAGGTTTTGCAGATGCGGGCTCAGGGTCTGCTGCGGCTTCATGCCGGTAAACGCCGGCAGGTCGTTGAGCTGGTTCAGCGCGACCTGCTCGCCCACGCCGCTGATCAGCTCCTTCATGACGATCTTCGCCGCCGCCTCCACCGCCGGCGACCTGGCCGCGGTCTTGGTCAGGCCCCAGCCGATGTCGATGCCGCCAAGCGGCGGGCTCGCCTGGCCTTGTGCGGTCAAGGCAGGGAAGAAGAAGATCCCGTAGCCCGACATGGTCTTGAGCGGCGGGTTGGACGACAGCCCGGTCTCCTGCAACCACCAGGAACCGAGCGAGATCATCCCGACCCGCCCGGCCGCGAACAGATTGGCCCCGGTCGGATACTGCAACGCCGCCAGCGCGCCGGGCTGCACCACATGTGCGGTGAACAGCCGCTGCCAGGCACGCGCGGCGGCGATCATGCCCGGCTTGTCCCAGACGGGCGCGCCCTGCTGGGCGGCGAGCAGGTCGTGCAGGTCCGTCTGCGCGGCGATCTGCATGAACATCCAGCCGTCGAACAGCCCGGTCGCCCCGCCCTGATAGAACGGGATGTAGCCCTTGGCACGCAGTTTCGCGGCATCGGCGATCATCTGGTCGAAGCTGTGCGGCGGGCCGGCGATGCCGACCTTTTTGAATACGTCACGATTGTACCAGATGTTGATGACCTGCGCCTCCTCCGGCAGCATGTAGAAGGCGGGATCGCCTTTGGGGTTGCCGAGGCGCGCTTCGGTCAGCAGCGCGGGGGCGAAATGCGTCTGCCAGTCCTTGCCCCAGGCGCCTTCCGCGGTGGCAGTCAGGTCCTGCAGATGCGGGCGGTATTCCTGGGTATAGGCGCCGGGCGGCAGGCCGATGATGTCGGGCAGCGTGCCGGATGCGGCGGCGGCCTTCATCGCGGTGAAGTCGGCGGTGTGCGGCTGGATGGTGGCCCGCACCTCGATGCCGGGATGCGCCTTCTCGATCGCCGCGACCATGGCGTTCATGGTCGGCGTCACCGGAGTCCAGGACCACAAGGTGACGACGACGGGCGGCGCGGCGGCGGCGGGACGCGCGGCCAGGCCGAGGGCAAGCAGACCGGCCGCAGCCAGGCCGACACGGCGCAGTGTTCGTTTCATTGGCATCCTCCCTTTGGTCATTTCTGGTTTCCCCCTTGGGTTTCGGGTCGCGGACAGCTCAGAACGCGAAACGGGACGGAGCGTACCGGGAACCCGCCGTCGCAGCCGGTCGGCGTACGGGCCGTCATGGTGGGTCACTCGCGCGCATTCCCGCCTCTCAGAGTTTGTGAAGAAATCGAACTTGCGAAAGAACACCCGCTGGAATCATTGCGGTTTCATTCAAGAGTTCGTGCGCTGCGGGCATTCTTTCACAAACTCTCAGACGCCGTCCGGCGGGACGCCCGGCGCGTCGCGCCGATATTCCAGCCGGTAGAGGCCGCGCACCACGCCAGGTGCCGCCCCCGCCGCCGCCAGTTCCGCCGCCGGCAGCACCCGGGCGAGCGCCGCGGCGTCCGTCGCCTCCACCAGGACGAACCAGCCGGGCGGGGCGCGCAGGTCGGTCCGGCCGCGGCTCTCCGCCGTGGCGGCGCCCGAGCCTTCGGTGTCGGTGCGGCAGAGATGCGCGCCGGTGACCCGCGGCGCCGCTGCTGCCGCGGCCAGCAGGGCACGGAGCGGGCCGGCCGCCTGGTCCGGCGCCTCGAACCGCAGGGTCAGCAGCATCCCGCCGCGGCCTGGTCCATGGCTTTCGACCACGCACGCCATGGCTCGCACAGTGTCGCGGAACTGCGCCGTCACCTGCCTGGTGGCAGGCGTCGGCGCGTTCAGCCGGGCGGCATAATCCGGCCCGCGCAGCACTTCGGGCGCGGCCGCCTCGTAGAGGGTGAAATATCGCGGCGCGGTGGCCTTCCGGGCCGCGACATAGCGGGCGCCGCGGCGAAAGCCCGGGATCGCCACCCGCTCGGGGATGTGCTCGTGGATGTGCCAGTCGTAGAACGCCGCCCGCGCCGACGGGACGATATCGTTCCAGATCGCCACCACCGCTGTTCCTGCCGGCATCACGCTACGAGGTCGCCCGGCCGCCGGAGAGGTCGAACACCGCCCCGGTGGAGAAGCTGCACTCGGGTCCGCACAGAAAAGCCACCATCGCCGCCACTTCCTCCGGTTCCAGGAAGCGGCCGAGCGGGATGCGCGCGAGCAGGTCGGCCCGCCGGGCGGGATCGATCGCGCGCTCCATCGCGGTGCGGACCACCGTCGGCGTGACGGCGTTCACCAGGATGCCGTGCGGCGCCAGTTCCTTGCCGGCGGTCTTCGCGAGCGCAATCAGCCCGGCCTTGGAGGCAGCATAGGCGCCGGAGAGCGGCGTGCCCTCCTTCGCCTGCACCGAGCTCATCAGCACGATCCGCCCGCGCCCACCGCCCGGCAGCGCGGGCGCCGGGTTGGCCAGCATCATCGGCACCACCGCATGCAGGGTGAGGAAGGCGGAGAGCAGGTTGGTGTCGAGCACGCGACGGATTTCGGCCTCCCCCGGTTCCCAGCAGGGCGCGACGGGGCCGAGGATGCCGGCGTTCACGATCAGCGCGCCGGGGGGGCCGAACCGCGCCTCCGTCTCGGCCGCGGCGGCGGCGAGCGAGGCCGCGCTGGTCACATCCGCCATCAGCGCCAGATCGGCGCCGGGGACATCGGCGGTGAGGTCCCAGGAGACGGTCCGCCAGCCGTCCGCGCCGAGGCGGGCAAGCAGGGCGCGGCCGATGCCGCCGGCGCCGCCGGTGACGATCGCCACCCGGCCCGCGCCGGGGGCGGCCTCCCCGCCCGGAGCGCGGGTCGTGCGGGCGCGCACCGGGCCGCGGGCTGGGGGCACGCGGCGGGACGGCGCGGGGGCCGTTGGGGCAAGACGGCGGCGCGGAGCCTGGGACGGCGGCACGGTTGACGTTCCTCGATAGATTTGGAACGCTGTTCCATATCAAAACCGGAGTCAAGATGCCCGTCGCCTCCCTCGATCGTGCCCTGGACCTGATCGAGTCCCTGGCTGCGGCGCCGGAAGGGATGCCGCTCAGCGACCTCGCACGACGGCTCGGCATGCCCAAGAGCGCGGCGCACCGGCTGCTCGCGACCTTGAGCGCGCGCGGCTATGTGGCGCAGGATCCGGTGACGCAGATGTATGGCCTGTCCCTGCGGCTGGCGGGACTGGCCTTTGCCATGCTGGACCGGCGGCGCCTGCCGGACCTGGCGCAGGGCGTGCTGGACGAGCTGGCGCGGCGCACGTGCGAATACTGCCGCCTCGCGCTCGCCGAGGGCAGCGAGCTGATCTGGGTGGCCCGCGCGCAGGGCGCCACCCAGGCGCTGCGCTACGAGCCGGAGATGGGCCAGACCGTCGTGCTGCACGCCACCGCCACCGGCAAGGCCTGGCTCGCCACCATGCCGGAGGCCGACGCGCTCGCCCTGGTGGCGGCGCGGGGCTTCGCGGTCCCGCCGCATTTCGGCCCGCGGGCGGTGCGCGACGCCGCGGCGTTGTCCGAGCATCTGGCGGCGACCCGCCGGCAGGGGTACGGCCTGGCGGTGGACGAGGGCGAGCCCGGCACGGTCGCGCTGGCGGTGGCGTTCCGCGCCTGGGAGGGGCCGGACGCCCCGGTGGCCGGCACGCTCAGCGTCGCCGGCCCGCTGAGCCGGCTGCCACCCGCCGCCTACCCCACCCTCGTCGCCGCATTGCGGCTGGCGGCAGGGCGGATGGCCGAGCTCTGGCCGCTGCGCCGGCGCCACATGGCCGGCCTCGAGCGTCCCGCGGGGACGAGCGGCTGAGGTCATGCCCCGGGGGCGCGCGGAACGAGGGTGGTTGGAGGCCGCGTCGGCTGGCCTCAGCGGTCCGGGAACAGCCCCGCGAGCCCCGCGGCGCTGGCGGGGCAGCAGCCGCGCTCGGTGATGAAGCCGGTGACGAGCCGCGCCGGCGTCACGTCGAAGGCCGGGTTGGCGGCGGCGCTGCCGTCCGGGATGACCCGAACGGTCGTCACCGTCCCGTCCGGGGCGCGGCCGGTCAGGCTGGCGACTTCGGCCTCGGCACGTTCCTCGATCGGAATTTCCGCGATGCCGTCGGCGATGGCCCAGTCGATGCTGCTGGACGGCACGGCGACGTGGAACGGCACGCCGGTGTCCTGCGCCGCCAGCGCCTTCAGGTAGGTGCCGATCTTGTTCGCGACGTCGCCGCTGCTTGTCACCCGATCGGCGCCGACGATCGCGAGATCCACCTTGCCGCGCTGCATCAGATGCCCGCCGGCGTTGTCGGCCACGACGGTGTGCGCCACCCCGTGCTTGCCGAGCTCATAGGCGGTGAGCGCGGCCCCCTGGTTGCGCGGCCGCGTCTCGTCCACCCACACGTGCACGGGAATGCCGGCGGCGTGCGCGGCGTAGATGGGCGCGATCGCGGTGCCCCAGTCCACGGTCGCGAGCCAGCCGGCGTTGCAATGGGTCAGCACGTTGACCGTGGCCCCGGGGCGGGCACGCGCCGCGGCCTCGATCAGGGTCAGGCCGTGACGACCGATCATCTGGTTCTGCGCCACGTCCTCATCGGCGATGCGGGCGGCTTCGGCATAGGCGGTGGCGACCCGGTCGGCCTGTGCCGTGTTGCGCAGCACCGTCAGCATGCGATCGAGCGCCCAGCGCAGGTTCACCGCCGTCGGCCTTGTGGCGGCGAGATGCGCGGCGGCGGCCTCCATCGCCGCCGTCCCCGGATCGTCACGCAGCGCGAGGCACAGGCCGTAGGCGGCGGTGGCGCCGATCAGCGGGGCGCCGCGGACCAGCATGGCGCGGATCGCATGCGCGGCCTCCGCGGCGGTGGTCAGGCGGACGATCTCGAGCGCCCAGGGCAGCTTCGTCTGGTCGATGATGCGGATCGACCACCCGTCCGCCGGGTCGGGCCAGATGGTGCGATAGGCGCGGCCGTCGATCTGCATGGGAGCCTCCGAGCAGCGGGACTGCGCGCGTGCCTTGCCGCAAGCGCGCCGCGGGGGCAAGCGCCGCGCTCGTGCTCTGACACAAACAGGTGATTCAGCATGGGTCAGAGCACGAGCTTGTTTTTGCGGGCCGATTCAGCCAACGCCCCGAAGCAGGCGTTGGCATCGGACCACTAGCGCCCCATGCCGTACAGCCTGTCCCGATGCGCCGTCGCCAGCGGGGCCAGCAGCACCGGGCCGACGCCGAGCTTGCGCAGCTCCGCTGCCGGAATGATCTCGGGCGCTCCGCAGACCGCCACCACATGCGGCAGGGTGGGGAATTCCAGCGCCAGCCCGTTCGCCTGCGCATCCGGCCAGAGCTGGAAGACGAGCGCGCCAAATTGCCCTTTGCCGCTCAGGACCTCGGCGCATTGCTTGTCGCGCCCGGCGTCGGCCGCTGCGGCCTTCCGGAACGCCGCCGCCAGCACGGGCGATGTCACGAGGCCTTCGGTCGTCTCGTCGCTCGCGGTGTTGGTGGTCGACCCGGCCAGCATTCCCCGCGCCAGCAGCCGCGCCCAGTCCACCGGCGCGCCCGTGTGGAGGTCGTAGACCAGCGCCACCTGATCGGTGTCCGGATAGGCGCCGCAATCCCACTCGTTGCTCGCCAGCAGGCTGAGGTAGCGGGGACCGCGCATCGTCACCGTGATGCTCCGGGTCCAGCCGTCGCGCCCCTGCGCCTTGTCGGGCGTGCAGCCGCCGGCGGCGATTTTCGCCCGCGCGTCCGCCTTGGTCAGCGCCGCGTTGATCCGCGCCGCCGCGCGATCGCCCGGCGGCGCAACGAGGCGGGGGAACGCGGCGACCCCGGGCGCCACGTCCGGCATCGGCCGCAATTGCGCCGCCATCGCGCTGGCGGCCGGGGCAGCGGCCAGCAGCAGGCTCGCGCAGAGGATCCGCAGCATCCTGGTCATTCCGTTCTCATCCTCGATGTCGTTCCGCATCGGTCCGGGCTGTCCGCCGCGGGCGACGCCCGGCCCCCGCTCGCGTGCCCCGCGCGCTATGCCACACGCGCCGCGATCAGCGCGAACGCCCGCGCCACCGTCGCGGCCCGGACCGCGGTGCGGTCGCCGGGGAACACCTGCCGCTCCGCCACCGTGGGCGCGCCGCGCTGCGCCAGGCCGAACCACACGAGGCCCACCGGTTTTTCCGCCGAACCCCCGCCCGGCCCGGCCACACCGGTCACCGCGACCGCGATCGTCGCGCCCGAGCGCGCCAGCGCGCCCTCCGCCATCGCGCGGGCCACGGCCTCGCTCACCGCGCCCTGATCCGCGATCAGCGCCGCCGGCACGCCCAGCATCTCGGTCTTCGCCGCGTTCGAATAGGTGACGAAGCCGCGGTCCACCACGTCCGACGAGCCCGCGATCGCGGTCAGCGCCGCGGCGATCAGCCCGCCGGTGCAGCTTTCCGCCGTCGCCAACAGCACGCCGCGCGCCCGGCACGCCTCCAGGAGCCGCGCCGCGGCGGCGAGATGGTCCCGATCCAGCATGTTCCCCTCCGCGCCCGGCTTGCCGGCCGCCGCGCCGGCCCGCACACTGCCGCCCAAGAGGACCGAACACAATCGACCGAGGGAGGCTTGCCCATGGACATCACGCTCACCGGCCGCAGCGCCGTCATCACCGGCGCCTCGAAGGGGCTGGGCCTGGCGATGGCGACCGAGTTCGCCCGCTCGGGCGCCAACGTCGCCATCCTCGCCCGCCGCGCCGACGTGCTGGCCGAGGCGAAGGCGGCGATCGAGGCCGAGGCCAAGGGGCGCGTGCTCGCCGTCACCGCCGACGTGTCGCAGGCGGCCGATTGCCAGCGCGCCTTCGCCGCGGCCGAAGCGGCGTTCGGTCACGTCGACATCCTGGTGAACAACGCCGGCACCTCGCGCGCCATGCCGTTCGAGCAGATCACCGACGCGATGTGGCAGGAGGATCTGGATCTGAAACTGTTCGCCGCGATCCGGCTGTGCCGGCTCGCGCTGCCGGGGATGAAGAGCCGGCGCTGGGGGCGGATCATCAACGTGCTGAACATCGGCGCCAAGGCGCCGCGCGCGAACGGGGCGCCGACCGCCGTTTCCCGCGCCGCCGGCCTGTCACTGACGAAAATCCTGGCCAACGAGGGCGCGGCGCACAACGTGCTGGTGAACGCGATGCTGGTGGGGCAGATCGTTTCGGACCAGTGGGTGCGCCGGCACGCGGCACAGGGGTCGAACGAACCGTTCGAGACGTTCGCGGCGAAGCTCGGTTCGAATATCCCGCTCGGGCGGCTGGGGCGGCCGGAGGAGTTCGCGGCGATGGCGTGCCTGCTGTGCTCGGAGCTGGGCGGGTTCACGACCGGGACGGCGATCAATATGGATGGGGGGGCGAGCCCGGTGGTGTGAGGGGGTTCGTTGCAGGTTTAGATTAACCACGGAGACACGGAGGCACGGAGATTTCGGGGTAGTACGGCGCTGGTGCCCCGGCTAGCGGCGGACGCTGCTGCCGGCCCGGTGGGAGGATATCCATGGCCGAATTGACTGATGCCGCGATCGATGCTGCAACGGAACGCGGCAGGATCGCACGCCTGACCGAGCCGCGCGCGGTGGCGGCCCGGTATGACCGCGCGCTCGGCCGGGTGGTCGTGGAGCTGACGAACGGCTGCACCTTCGCCTTCCAGCCGCGCCTGGTGCAGAGGCTGGAGACGGCGACCGAGGCGCACCTGGCCGAGGTCGCGCTTCTGAGCGCCGGCTACGGGTTGCACTGGGAGGCATTGGACGTGGATTTGTCGATCCCGGGACTGTTGGCGGGCGTGTTCGGGACGGGGAGGTACATGGCGCGCCGGACCGGGCGGGCGACGTCTGCGGCCAAGGCGGCGGGGCGGGCAAACGGGGCGAAGGGGGGCGGCCGGCGAAGGTAGAGCGGGGAGTGATGGGGGATGTGAGACGACAAGAGAAAACACCACACCATTGGCCGCATATATCGCAATCAGTGAGCGATCTTCGCAACCACCGCAGTCGCCGATGTGACATCAAGGGGCACTATACCCGGAGCTCGAAATGGACTCACTCCTCCAGGCGTTGCGAACAGCTACTGCCATGTATGCGGCTGACAGCACGCCATCTGCCCTCGAGACAGAGAAGCCTTGGATGTCTCGGCCTCTGCCTGGTCCGATCATCGAACCTGTTCTCCAGGCCATTGCTGTCACGCCGAATATCCAGGCGCTCACAGGTCTGCAGCAATTCTCGTTCGGCTCCAGCGAAGGCAAACCTCTTTATCCTCGGCTCCTGGCGTCCGCCCTGGTAAGGCGTACCCATGCCCTCAGCGGCCCAGAAACCGCGGTCCAGGAGTTGCTGGACTTGGTTGCGGAGAACATAGGACACGCGCGGGTCGTCATGGTTTTGGCAGGTGTCCAGATAAGCGAACCGACCGAAGTCGAGCCAGGCGTTCAACTCGCTTCATTCAAAGATTTGCTGCCTCCTTCGTGGATGAAAGATTTTGTTCCGGAACGGTGGCCGCTATCACGAACATTCGATCCTGTCGCTCCCTCTGCTGCATTGGTAGCACACACCCCGTTCACGCCGCTTTTCGGGGTCGAGGGCACCACGACAGGCAATTTCCCTGAAAAGACGATCGCGCAACTTCGAACGCTGGCTCACTGTATTGCTCTCACTGCGGAGCGCCCTGCGGCCATCTTTAAGGTCTGGTTCGAGAATGACGATCCCCGCCTTCCGCTAATATCGAGCGGAGTGGCCTTTTCCGACCCACGTTGGGGAAGCACGGCAGCAGAACCATACGTTTTGGACCTCACTCGCTTCCAAGCTACCGTTGCGAGCTACCGAGCGTTCCACGGAGACCTGCATCCCATTGAGACCGCCCTGGCCAGGCTGACCGAAGCATGGGGCGGGTGGCAGCGCGAGGAACGAGCTATTGATTTGGGAATCGCACTTGAGGCGATACTCATGTACACGGCGAACGGGAGGAACAACGATAAGAGCGAGATCAACTACAAACTGCGGACGCGTGCAGCGTGGTTGTTGGGTAGAAATCTGAGCGATCGACAAACGTTGTTTCAACAGGTCGGTCGCCTTTATCAGTTTCGGTCGGATGCGGCACATTCTGGGATCGTCAAAACCTCGGCGAATACATGGCAGAAAACGGACGACGCAATCGAGGCTGGCATCGTTCTCATGGGTCGCATCATCGCCACCGTGCTTGAATTGGGCATGTGGCCAGACTGGGACGAAATCGGTACTGGGCGGCCGCAGCTTCGTTTAGCGAATCAGCGAAGAGAAAACCGTTCCCTCCCCTGGAGCCCACTCACGACTCGCTCCAAGGATCGATCAAGCCAACCCCACACCCCGCGAACCCACCTGTATCCCGCGTCGCAACACGCGCCCCCGCCCCCAACGCGATCGCCGCAATCAACGCATCAAACCCCTCGATCGGCGTCCCAGCCTGCCGGCGAGCCAGCACGATCCCCGGATACCGCGCCGCCGCGGCAGCACCGAACGGCAGGATGCGCTCAGCAAAATCCTCGGCAAAAATCGCCTCCGCCACCATCGCCAGCGCCGTACGCCGCCGTCCGTCCGGCAACGCGCCCACCCCGTACATGATTTCGATCTGATTGATATACGTCGTGTATAGCAACGCCCGCGGCTGCGCCGCCACCCAGGCCACCACCCGGGGCTCCGGCTCCGCACGCATGAGTTCCGAAATAACGTTGGTGTCGAGGACGATCACGCCTCGAACCCGGGCGGCGCCCCGATCGGCACCGGCGGATGTGGCTCCAGGTCCACCCCGCCGAGCGGGGCGAGACGCCGGCGGATCGCTTCCGCCAGGTTGGGCTCGCGGCGGCCAGCGCTTGCCAGGGCCTCGTTCAGGATGGCGCGCAACTCGGCTTCCATGGAATGGCCATGCTGTGCCGCGCGCACCCGCAAGCGCTCCTTCACCGTCGCGTCGACATTGCGGATCGTCAGGGTCGTCATGCGCATCCCGCCTCATGCATCGGTGCAATGTAGTCAATGCTTGCATCGCAGTCAATGCAGCGATACAAATGGCAGAACAAGATGGCGTAACTCTGACGATCCGCCACATCGACGCGGCGGCGGTGGCCCCTCAGTCCGCGACCCCGACCACGAAAGCCAGCAGCCGCCCCAACGCCACCAGCTCCCCCTCCCCCACCCGCCCAATCGCCGCCCCGCACCGCTCCCGCCGCACCGCCATGATCTTGTCCGCCATCACCTGCGGCGGCTCCCGCAGCCCGGTCCCCTCCCCCACCGGCAGCGACAGCCGATAGAGCGGCGCCGCCCGTACTGCCATCGTCAGTCAGGCAGACCAGCACGCTGCCCCGTCACCGCCAGGAAATCCGACTGGGTCACCAGCGCCGGCCGAGGCTTCCCGTCGTCCCCGCTCAGGGCAACTGTGATCAGATCGCCCCGCTTCGCGGCCAATCATCGCCTCGCTCCGCCGCCGCCTCGATGAAATCGAGCGCGTCGTGCTCCCTGAGGCCCGGCGCACCTAATCTGCGAGACATGCGGGCTAACGCCCCTCCACGATCCGCACCCCCCAAGCCAACCGCCCCTGCCGCACCCGCTCGCGCGGCAACAGCAGCCAGCTTCCCGAGTTGTCGGCGCGCACGGTGCCAAGTACCCGACCGTCCAGGCTCACCGCCACCACAGCCCCCGGCGGCGCGCGGCCGGCGACCACCGCCCGCCCGTCCGGCGCCACCCGTACGACGTCGAACCGCGTGCGCCCGGCCGAAGCCTCCGACGGCGCGGCGGCGGCGGCGGCCGGACCAGGCGCAGCACCGCCGTCCTGGGCCAACGCGGCCCGGGCGGAGGCCGGGGACACAGCCGCGGCCGGTCCGCGCAGCGCGTCGATCGCCCGCTGCAATCCGAATCCCATCGCGCCGAACACGGCCAGCCCCAGCGCATACAGCAGCCCGAACCACGCCAACCGCGACCCGACCCGGCCGCCCGCCCCCGCGGCGTCCGGCCGATCGGCCCCCTCGCGACCCGCCCCCTCAGTGATAATGCGCCCCCGCCTTCACCTTCCCGCGGAACACCCAGTAGGCGAACCCGGTGTAGGTCAGGATCACCGGGATCAGCACCACCGCGCCGACCAGCAGGAACAACTGCGACGACGGCGGCGCCGCGGCCTGCCAGATCGTGATCCCCGGCGGCACGATCAGCGGCCACAGGCTGATCCCGAGCCCCGCGTAGCACAGCGCGAACCACGCCTCCGCGCACAGGAACGGCACGAGGTCGCGCCGTCCGCGCAGCCCGCGCCAGAACGCCCAGGCGACCAGCGCCACCAGGATCGGCACCGGGCTCGTCAGCAGGATGCCCGGGAAACCGAACCAGCGGTGCTCGAAGCGCGGGTTCAGCATCGGCGTCCACAGGCTCACGATCACGATCAGCCCGAGCACCGCCATGCCCAGCACATGCGCGTGGCGGCGGGCGGAGCGCTGCAACCGCCCCTCGGTGCGCCAGATCAGCCAGGTCGAGCCGAGCAGCGCGTAGCCCAACACCACCGCGATCCCGCACAGCAGGGTGAATCCGGTCAGCCAGTCGAACCAGCCGCCGGCGTATTGCCCATCGACCGCGTGCACGCCTTGCAGCAGTCCCCCCAGGGTCAGCCCCTGGCAGAACGCGGCGAGGGTCGATCCCAGCATGAAGGCGCGGTCCCACCAGGCCTTGCTGCCGGGGCGGCGGGCGCGGAAGCGGAACTCGAACGCCACGCCGCGGAACACGAGCGAAAGCAGCATGCCGATGATCGCCGGGTAGAACGCCGGCATGATGACCGCGTAGGCCATCGGGAACACCGCGAACAGCCCGCCGCCGCCCAGCACCAGCCAGGTCTCGTTGCCGTCCCATACCGGGGCGACGGTGTTGACCATGACGTCGCGGTCGTCCGCATTGTGTTCCACCGCGAACAGGATCCCGACCCCGAGGTCGAACCCGTCGAGCAGGACGTAGGCCAGCACTGCCACCGCGATCAGCGCCGCCCAGGCCACCGGCAACCAATAGGCCATGGTGCTACTCCCCCGCCGGATGCGGTGCGGCGTCCGGCTCCAGCGCCGACACCGGGGTGAGGCCGGCGGAGCGCACCGGCACCCCGGATTCGGGCCCGTGCTGGCCCACCTCGGGCGGCTGGCGCAGCAGGCGCAGGATGTAGCGGAAACCCACGCCGAAGACGATGAAATAGACCACCGCGATGGCGCCGAACGAGGCGGCGACGCCCGGTGCGTCGATCGGCGAGGCGCTCTGCGTCGTGCGCAGCAGCCCGAAGACGGTGAACGGCTGCCGCCCCACCTCGGTGGTGACCCAGCCGGCGAGCAGGGCGATGAACCCCGCCGGCGCCATCGCCAGCGCCGCGCGCAGCAGCAGCGGGGTGGCGAACAGCCGGCGGCGGAAGCGCAGCCACAGGCTCCACCAGCCGAGCCCCACCATGGCGAAGCCGAGGGCGACCATCAGGCGGAACGACCAGAAGATCCACGGCGCCGGCGGCCAGTCCTGGCGGGGGAAGGAATCGAGCCCGCGCACCGTGCCGTTCCAGGAATGGGTCAGGATCAGCGCGCCGAGATGCGGGATCGCGATCTGGTCCTCGGTGCGCCCGGCGGCGAGGTTGGGCAGGCCAAACAGTTTCAGCGACGTGCCTTGGGTGGTGGTGAAGTCGCCCTCCATCGCCGCGACCTTGGCGGGCTGGTAGCGCAAGGTGTTCAGCCCCTGCTGGTCGCCGGCGATCACCTGCAGCGGGGCGACGATCGCCGCCATCCACATCGCCATCGAGAACATCACCCGCGCCGCCTGGCTCTGCCGGTCGCGCAGCAGGTGGAAGGCGCCCACCGCGCCCACCAGGAACGTGACCGACAGGTAGCTCGCCAGCACCATGTGCACGAGCCGGTAGGGAAACGACGGGCTGAACACGATCGCCCACCAATCCACCGGGATGAACCGCCCGTGCGGGCCGATCGCATAGCCGGCCGGCGTCTGCATCCAGGAATTGGCCGAGAGGATCCAGAACGCGCTGATCAGGGTGCCGATCGCCACGATGGCGGTGGCGAACATGTGCAGCCCCGGCCCGACCCGCTTCATCCCGAACAGCATCACGCCGAGGAAGCCCGCTTCCAGGAAGAACGCGCTCAGCACCTCGTAGCCCATCAGCGGGCCGATCACCGGGCCGGCCTTCTCGGCGAAGACGGACCAGTTGGTGCCGAACTCGTAGGCCATCACCACGCCGGAGACGACGCCCATGGCGAACACCACGGCGAACACCCGCAGCCAGTAGTTGAAGAGGTCGAGGTAGACGCCGCGGCCGGTGGCGAGCCACAGCACCTCCAGCACCGCGAGGTAGCTCGCGAGCCCGATCGAGAACGCCGGCAGGACGATGTGGAAGCCGATGGTGAAGGCGAACTGGGCGCGTGCCAGCAGGATGGCGGTCGTCACCGGCCCCTCCGTATGTTCCCGCGCGCCGCCGCTTGGCACGCGCGGGACATATAGGCGGGCTCCGCGGGAGCGTCAGGTCGGGTACGAAAGATCAGGCGGGGTGCAACCGCTCACGCCGCGCGCGACAGATCTGCCTCGTCCCCGCGGGTCAGCCGGCGCAGCCCGACGACCTGGCGCAGGTTGCCCTCGATCAGGTGCAGCTCGGCCGCCGGCATCGCCTCCAGCGCGATCTCGACATGCACGGTGGCGCCGTTGCGATGCGACCACATGCGATCGGGGGTGAGGTCGCGCCGGGCGAACGGGGCGAGCAGGCGGGGGAGCAGGCCGGGATCGGCGTCGGCGTCGAGGAAGAAGCGCACGGACAGCACGGACGCAGGCGCGTCGGCGAGATCGGGGTCGGGCATGGGAGGATGGCTCCGGACAGGCACAGAGGGGAAGGCGCGAAACGGGCCCCGGCTGCTCAGGCAGCCGGGCGGCTAATTCGCGTCCCCGTGGTCCGGATGGTCATGGGTCGCCAGTATAGGGCCGGGCGGGGCGGGTGACCAGAGGGGCGATTTGCATGTCGCCTGCCGGCCCGCAGCGGATTTGTCGGATGCCGTCGGCGGCACGCCGCCGGCCTCAGCGGGCCAGCGCCGCCGCCAGCACGTCCTCGCCCGGCAGGGCAATGAGATCGGGGCGTTGCAGCACGGTCACCATCGACCCGCGCGGGGCGCACAGCGCCGGATCGGACTCGCGTGAGAACAGCACCACCGCGCGGCACCCCGCGGCGGCCAGCAGATGCATCGGGCCGGTGTCGTTGCCGACCGCGACCTCGGCGGCGCGCCCGAGCGAGGCCAATTCCGCGAAGCCCGTCCGCCCGGTGAGGTCGAGCGCCCCGGAGGCGCCCACGATCTGGGCCGCGAGCGGGTGCTCCGCGGCGGTGCCCAGCACCACCGGGGTGATCCCGCGCGCCGCCAGCGCCGCGGCCAGCCGGCCGTATTGCGCCGCGGGCCAGCGCTTGCCCGGGCGGTGGCCGGAGCTGCCCGGGACCAGCAGGGCGAAGCGCGCCGGCAGGCCGAAGTCGGACAGATCGGCCCGGCTCCAGCTCAGATCGCCCGGTGCGACCGTGGTGATCCCGGCCTGGCGCAACTGGCCGATCTGGCGATCGATGTCGTGCATCGCCTCGCGGTGCGGCTGGCGGTCGGGATGCGAGCAGCCGGCCGCGATGCCGGACCATTCCGGACGGCCGGCACGAGGGAACAGGTGGAAATAGCGGCTGCTGCGCCCGGACGTCTGAAGATCGTAGACGCGCCGGAAGCCGCCCGAGATCAGCCGTCGCCGCAGCCGCAGCAGCGCCGGGGCATCCCACCAGGCCGGCCGTCCGTCCGACCAGATGCGGTCGAACCAGGGCGCGCCGGCCAGCCAGCGCACATAGGGATCGGTGGTCAGCAGGGTGATCGCGGCCTCGGGATGATGGTGGCGGATGGCCGCCATCGGCCCGAGCGACAGCACCACATTGCCGAGCGCGCCCAGCTTGATGACCAGGATGGAGTTGGAAGCGATGGCAGTTGTCCCATGCGACGCCGTGCCGGTCTCATATCGTCCCGGGGCCGGGGCGGAAAGCGCCGGGCGGAGCGTAAAGCCCCGGCCCGTGAAGGAAAGCCGGCCGGCCTCCGCTGCGACGCAGGCGAGAAATTATTTGCCAACGCACAACCTGAGGGTGTATTTGGGATCGGTTATTGAGTGATCGGGCTCGCGATGGCCGGATTTTTCGATTTGTGGGTGTTCCTGAGCGTGACGTGCGCAACGGTATGCGCCGGGTTCGTCCTGGGTGCGATGTTGCCTGCCGATCCGCTTGTGCCGGAAGGGCATGATCCGTCGGGCGACGCCGATCCCGGCGCTGGACCTGGGGCGACCGGCGCGCAATGGCTCGATCTCGCGCCCGAACTGGGGCGGGCGCTGCGCAGGGCGGCCCCGACGGCCGGCCGGCTCCGGGTGGTGCTGGCCAGCGCGGTGCAGTCCGGGCTTGCCCTGCCGACCGACCGGCGGGCGCTGCGCGCGGCGCTCGACGGCGTGCTGGAGCAGGCGATGGACGCGGCACCCGGCGGCAAGGTGCTCCTCACCGCGCGGCGGGAGGGCTGGGTGATCGAGGTCGCCGTGCTCGATGACGGCGCCGGCGTCGACCCGGAGGCAAGGCGCGGGGCGCTGCGCCCGGCGGAGTCCGCGCTCGCCCTGCAAGGCGGTAGCCTCGAAATCGCCGCGGTCGCGGGGGAGGGCACGACGGTGCGACTCCGCCTGCCGGCGCCCGGCGCCGGCCGCCCGCAAGCCGCTGCGCCGGGCCCCGCAACGCCGGCGGCGACGTCGCCGGCCCCCGCCTCCGCTGCCGGGGTCAGGGTGTCCTTCGCCGCCGGATGAGACCGGGGGCCGTGGCCGGAACGATGCCGCTCACACGGCGCCGGCGGCGTGCAGGGCCGTGATTTCCGCCGCGCCGTAGCCGAGCTCGCCCAGCACCGCATCGGTATCCGCGCCCAGCGCCGGCACCGGGCCCATCGGCGCCTCGGTATCGGCGAAGGTCACCGGCGGCAGCAGCGCGCGCACCGGGCCGGCCGGGGTGGCGGTCTCGCGCCAGCGGTCGCGGGCAGCGAGCTGGGGGTGCTCCCACAGCTCGCGCGGGGTGTTCAGCCTGCCGTTGGCGATGCCGGCACGATCGAGCCGCTCCACCACCTCGGCCACGGTCTTGTCGGCGAAGAACGCCTCGATCAGCGCCGTGAGTTCGTCCCGATGCGCGCGGCGGGCGAGGTTGCTGGCGAAGCGCGGGTCGGTGGCAAGCTCCGGGCGTGCCAGCACCTCGGTGCAGAAAACCGCCCATTCGCGTTCGTTCTGCAGGCCGAAGATCACCTGGCCGTCCTGCGTCCGGTGCGCGCCATAGGGGACGAGCAGCGGATGGCTGGTCGGCACCCGTTCGGTGAGCGAGCCGGCGTAGCCCCAGCGCAGCGCCGAATGCGTCATCCATTCCGCCAGCGCATCCAGCATCGCCACCGTCACATGCGCACCCACCCCGGTGCGTTCCCGTCGCAGCAGCGCTGCCAGCACGGCGGACTGCGCGTACATCCCGGTGGCGATGTCGGCGATCGAGATGCCGACCCGCGACGGCTCCGCCTCCGACCCGGTGACGCTGATCAGCCCCGATTCGGCCTGGATCAGCAGGTCGTAGGCCTTCTTGCGCGCGAACGGCCCGCTTTCGCCGTAACCCGAGATGTCGCAGACGACGATGCGCGGATTGCGCGCTGCCAGCGCCGCGTAGCCGAGGCCGAGCCGCGCCGCCGCCCCCGGCGCCAGGTTCTGCACCACCACGTCGGCGCGCGCCGCCAGGCGGTCGAGCACCGCGCGGCCCTCGGGATGTTTCACATCGAGCGTCAGGCTGCGCTTGCCGCGGTTCAGCCAGATGAAGAAGCTCGACTGGCCAAGCACGAAACTGTCGTAGCCGCGGGCGAAATCGCCGCCCCCGGGGCGCTCGATCTTGATGACTTCGGCGCCGAGGTCCGCCAGGTGGCGGGTACACAGCGGCGCCGCCACCGCGTGTTCCAGCGCCAGCACGCGGTAGCCTTCCAAGGGACGAATGGTAGGAGGGGGGCGAATGGCGGGAGGCACGGTCGCGGTTCTCCGTCTGCGGGGCGGGCCAGCAAAGTCCGCCGCCGCCGGCCTGTCAAAGCGTGCCGAGGCGCGCGAGGGTCGCCGCCACGCCCGGCAGCACTTCGAACATCTCCCGCGCCCCGGGCCCGGCGAAGCCCTGCGCGATCGCCGCCTCCACCACCGCGACCAGCGGCGCGGCGGAGCCGGCCACGTCGCACAGCAGCACCGGCTTGGCGTGCCGGCCGAGCTGGCGCCAGGTGAGGATCTCCACCGTCTCGTCCAGGGTGCCGAGCCCGCCCGGCAAGGCGACGAAGGCGTCCGACAATTCGAACATCAGCCGCTTGCGCGCCTGCATGCTGTCGGTGGTGATGAGATCCGCGACCCGCGGGTGCGCGACCTCGCGGCGGCGGAGGAAGGCCGGCATCACCCCGGTCACCTGCCCGCCGGCGGCCAGCGCCGCATCGGCCAGCACCCGCATCAGCCCGATGCCGCCGCCGCCGTAGACGAGCCGCAGCCCGGCCTCCGCCAGCCCGCGGCCGAGGGCGGCGGCGGCGGCGGGGAAGGCGGGGTCGTTGCCCTCACGGGAGCCGCAGAACACGGCGACGGCACGCAGTCCGGTCATCGGCGGGATTCCTTGTCCCAGAGCCTGAAAAGCAATCGAACTTGGGGAAAAACGCCCGTTGCCATTGCTCGGGTTTTCAGGCGGTTTCGGCGGATGGCGGGCATTCTTTCACGTTCTCAGCTCGGCTTTCTGCAATTTCGCGGCGTCGTGGGGGCAATCTCGCGAGCCGGCTGCTGATCGGAGCCGGGGGACGACGACGGGGCGCGCACCGGGACCGGCGGCCACCGGTCCCGGTGCAGCTTCGCAGGATGACCGCGAAACCAGGGGGAAGATACAGGGGTCACGGAGACCACGTGCTGCCCCGGCCGTCGGGGAGGCACAAAACCTCCGTGGCCCTCCGCGCTTCCTCCGTGGTGGAATTCAGCGATTTCGCGAGCCGCACGATCCGCGCGGCCGGTGCGGCGGGACCGCGCCAACCGTGGCCCGCATCGGTCCGCGAGCTCAGCCCTCCTGCAGCCGCTCGGCGACGAAATCCAGCCGGTCCTGGCCCCAGAATATCTCCTCGCCGATGACATAGCTCGGCGCGCCGAACACACCGCGGTCGAGTGCGCTCCTTGTGTCCGCCGCGCGCCGCTCCGCCCATTGCGGATCCGCGCCGAGTTTCATCACCGCGTCCGGATCGAGGCCGACATCGGCGATCAGTGCGGCGAGCGTCGCAGCGTCGCCGGTGTCCTTCTCCTCCTGCCACAGCGCCTTCAGCACGCGATGCGCCAGCGCGATCGCCGGCGCATCGCCGATCGTCTCGCGCACGGCGATGACGCAGGACGCCGCGGGCAGTTCCGCCGCGGGGAAGAATTTCGGCCGGATGTGGATCGGAATGCCGAGGCGGCGGCGCCAGCGCGCCAGTTCCATCACCCGGTACGCCTGGCGTTGCGGTGCGCGCCTGGGCAGGGGCAGGCCGCCGGAGGCGGGGAAGATCGTGCCGAAATCCACCGGATGGATGCGCAGGCTGGCGCCGTGGCGGGCCGTCAGCGCCTCGATCCGCGCGGCGCCGAGATGCGTCCAGGGCGAATTCAACGAGGCGTAGTAGTCGATATGCAGGCCCATGCGGTCCTCCCCGAACGGTTTCGATGCCGGCGCGGCACGGTCGGCACATCCGTGCCGACCGTGCATCCCGGGGGCGGCCGATCCTGCCTTTCCCGCGGCGATCCTGGTCGCGCCGGCACCGTCGCGCAAGCGGCCATGCCGCGACCGGAAGGCACGCGCACGAACGTCCCCACGAACGTCCCCACGAACGTCCCCACGAACGTCCCTCTGCGGCTCGCGCGGGAGCGACCCCCAGCAACGTATCGCGCTCCGAATGACGCATCCGGCCGCGGCGGCCGGCCGGCGATCAGAGGCAGTTGTCCGTGCAGACCGCCGCGCGATAGGCACCAGCCGCGCGGGACCAGCGGAAGCGCAGATGCGAACTCGGCGCCAGGGTGAACGTCGTGCGCGTGAGCGTCACGTCGAACGGCGCCTGCCCGGGACGGCGGATCGTCAGCACGACGCGCCCGCCGAGGACACCGTTCATCGCCGCCGCGATCGCCTTGGCGTCCATCCCCCGCACCGTGCGCCCGTCGATCCGCGCGATGCGGTCCCCCGTGCGCAGCCCCGCTTGCGCCGCCGGACCGCCGATGATGGTGGACCGGATCGTCACGGTTCCGCCCTGCTCGGCCACCGCGGCGCCGACGCCGATCCTGCCGGTCCAGGGCCGCGCGGCGTAGTCGGCGTCGGTCGGACGCACGATCAGGTCGAAGTGCCCCGCCGTGCGGGTGCGCGCCACCACCAGCAGGTTCGCCGCGTCGGTGTCCTGGTGATTGCGCGTGCCGTTCTTGTTCCAATCCCCGGCGATCAGCTGCTCCGCGTGCATCGGCACGGCGAGGACGCGGCGGAGCTCGCCGCCCTCGATCGCATACAGACACAGCGCGGAAAAACGCCCCCCGCCGCCCGAATACATGTCCCGCCAGACCACCCGCAGCCCGAACGCGGTCTGGCCCGGGGCGATACGATAGGCAGCGAGATCGAAACGACCGATCTCCGCCGGCGCAACGGGCCCGCCGGCGTCCTGCGCCGCCTCCGGCGCGGGCAGATCCGACAGGCCCCAATCGACCGCCGTGCGGATCGGCCCGCCCCCGGCGATCAGCCGCGGGGCCGTGCCGGGACCGGCCGCGATCACGCCGAGATAGACATGCAGCTTCGGTTCGTTCTTGCTTTCCGGCTGCGCGCAGCGCGGGGCGTCCGGCGTGTCGGAATAGGGCGCGGCCCCGCCGGTGCAGACGATCGCGACGAACTGGCCGGGATGGCCCGGCCAGGGCCTGGCGCCGACCAGGCGGCGCGGCGCGCTGTCCGTGGCGGGCACCAGCAGCGCGGCGATGCGCGCGGCGGGAAGTGCCGGCGGCGGCGGCACGCCGAGGCCGGGGGCGCCGGACGCGGCGGCGATCGCGTGCGCCGCCGGCAACGCGGCGAGCAGCCACAGGAGCGCGCCGAACATCCAGCGCCGCGAGGAAGGCAGGAGGCGCGCGGCAGACATGGGATCGGCTCCGGAGCGGTGGGACGCGTCCCGTTGCTACTCCGATCCGTGCGCCGCGTCGATACGGCCCCTGCCTGCGCCCTTGCCCGCATCGCCCCGCGCCGCCAGGCGCAGCCGCGACCGGGAGGCGGCGGGTCTAATCCGCCTCGCCCGCCGCCGGCACGAGGTGCGAGAGGAACACCTCGGCGCAGGCGCGCCAACTGAAACGTTCCGCATGCGCGCGGCAGGCGGCGCGGTCGCCGGCCAGCGCCGTGCGCACCGCCGCGGCCAGGTCGGCGTCCACCGCGCCCACGCGTCCGACGGCGCCAGCCAGCACGTCGATAGGCCCGGTCACCGGGAAGGCCGCGACCGGCGTGCCGCAGGCCAGCGCCTCCAGGAGCACGAGGCCGAACGTATCGGTCAGGCTCGGGAAGACGAAGGCGTCGCCCCCCGCGTAGGCCCGCGCCAGCGCCGGCCCGTACAGCGGGCCGGTGAAATGCACCCCCGGATAGCGCCGGCGCAGCGCCGCAAGCTGCGGGCCGGCGCCGACCACCACTTTCGATCCGGGCAGATCGAGATCGAGGAAGGCGCCGATGTTCTTCTCCACCGCCACCCGCCCGACGTAGAGCAGCACCGGTCGCGGCAGCCCCCAGTCCTCCCGCGGCTCCGGGCGGAACAGGTCGAGATCGACGCCACGCGACCAGGCGCGCAGGTGGCGGAAGCCGCGCACCGCGAGGTCGTGGCGCAGGCTCTCGGTGGCAACCATCGTGCCGCAGCCGGCGCCGTGGAAGCGGCGCAGCCAGGCGTACATCGGCCGCACCGGCAGCCGCGTGCGCGCCTGGAGGTATTCGGGAAAGCGGGTGTGGAAGGCGGTGGTGAAGTCGAACCCCTCCCGCCGCGCCCAGCGCCGCGCCGCCAGGCCGAGCGGGCCTTCGGTCGCGATGTGCAGTGCGTCGGGGCGAAACGCTTCGATCATCGCCGCGAGCCGCCGGCCGGGGCGCAGCGCCAGGCGGATGTCGGGATAGGTCGGGCACGGCAGGGTGCGGAAGCGGTCCGGACCGATCACCTCCACCACATGGCCCATGGCACGCAGTTCGGCGGCAACGGTCGACAGGGTGCGGACCACGCCGTTCACCTGCGGCATCCAGGCGTCGGTGACGATCAGGATACGGTGCGAGGCGGCCGGTGGCAGCACGTCGGCGGGCTCCGGCGCCAGCAAATCGGGCGCAAGAAGGGGGGGCGGAAGCAGCGGGCCGGCAAGCGGAGGGCCCAAAAGCTGGGGGATCATGTCAGGCAGGTTGCGCCACCCCGACCCGGCGCGGCGCGGCAAAGGACAGCCCCTGGCGCGCCGCCCAGTCGATCAGTTCGAGCCGCCCGTCGTGGTGCTCCACCAGCGCGGTGCAGCTTTCGACCCAGTCGCCGTCGTTGATGTAGAGCACGCCCGCGACCTCCCGCATTTCGGCATGATGGATGTGCCCGCACACGACGCCGTCGAGGCCGCGGCGGCGGGCCTCGGCGGCGAGCGCGGTTTCGAACCGGTCGATCGCCTTCACCGCTTCCTTCACCCGCCGCTTGAGCCAGACCGACAACGACCAGTACGGATAGCCCAGCCGCCGGCGCACCGCATTGAACCAGCGGTTCAGCACGAGTGCTGCGGTGTAGGCACTGTCGCCCAGCAGGGCGAGGAACTTCGCGTAGCGCACGACGCTGTCGAACGCATCGCCGTGGATCACCAGCAGCCGCTTGCCGGCGGCGGTGATGTGCACCGCTTCGGAGGCAAGGCGGATGCCGGCGATCTCGAGTCCGCCCGGCATCGCCGGATCGACCCAGGCACGGAACAATTCATCGTGATTGCCCGGGATATACGTGACCTCGGTGCCGGCGCGGGCCTGGCGCAGGATCAGGCGCAGCACCTCGTCGTGCTGCGCATCCCAGTACCACGATCGGCGCAGCCGCCAGCCGTCGATGATGTCGCCGACCAGATAGAGCTGGGCGCAGCTCGTGCGGCGCAGGAAATCGGCCAGGAAGTCGCTGCGGCAGCCGCGGGTGCCGAGATGGGTGTCGGAGATGAACACGGCGCGGTACTGCGGGCGGAGGTTCGGGCCGGTGGCCCCGAGGCTGCCCGGCATCCCGATGGCGGCGGTGCTGCTGCTGCTGTGGGTCATGACGGCGGCACAAGAACCGCTGCGCCCGCGTCGCACGAGTGAAACTTCCATGACCTGGAGCGAAATGACGGCGCCGGTGCAAAGTCATCCTGCGGTCACTGCGGTGTCATCGCCCCGACACGTCGGGCTGCGATTGGAACAATTTACGCTCCCGTCGCGCACCGAGTCGTATCATTCCAATCCCGATGTCCTGACCTGATGGTGATCATTTTCAACCCCGCCGCCGGCAACCGGCGAGTCTACCGGCTGTGGCGCGTGCTCGACATCCTCGCCGCCAACGGCATCCGCTGCGAGGTGCTGCGCACCGGCGGCGCCGGCGACGCCCGCGCGCTCGCCGCTGCCGCCGCAGCGGCAGGTGCGGACCTGGTGGTCGCGGCCGGCGGCGACGGCACGATCGCCGAGGTGGCGTCCGGGCTGCTCGCGACCAGGGTGCCGCTCGGGGTGATCCCGCTCGGCACCGCCAACGTGCTGGCGCGGGAATACGCGCTGCCGTTCGCCCCGCGCGCGGTCGCCGCGGCGCTGGCCTTCGGCCGCACCCGTCCGTTATGGCCCGGCGTTGCGACCAGCGCGGACGGGCCGCCGCGGCTGTTCGTACAGATGCTGGGCGTGGGGTTCGACGCCGCGGTGGTGCACGGGATCAGGCCGGGGCTGAAGCGGCTGCTCGGCCGCGGCGCCTATGTGGCCGAAACCCTGAAGCGCCTCCCCGGCTACGACTTCGCCCCGGTGCGGGTGCGCCTGGACGGGGTGGAGACCGAGGCCGCGAGCGTGATCGTGAGCAAGGGCCGGCTCTACGGCGGGCCTTACCTGCTGGCCCCGGAGGCACGTCCGGGCGAACCCGGATTCTCGGTGGTGCTGTTCGAGCGGTCCGGCCCGCGCGCGGCGCTGTGCTACGGCGCCGCCCTGCCGCTCGGGCGGCTGGCGCGGATGGCGGGCGTGCGCCGGGTGCGGGCCGCGCGGGTGGAATTCCCGGCCAATCGCGCACTCGCCGCGCAGGCCGACGGCGATCCGGCCGGCACCGCGCCCCGGCTGGTGGCGGACGCCCCGGCGCCGCTCGCGCTGGTGGTGGGCTGACCCCGGCTTGCCCCCCGGCAGCCCTTCCCTGGGGCGATCGCCCGGCCGGCGTGACGTTCGCCCCTTGAACCGGCTGGCGATTTGGGGATGATGGCGCCTTACCGTGCCGAGGCGGCCTCCTCGGCCCTTGCCGCAACGGGTCGGGGAATGAGCGAGCACGCGCACGGCACCACCGTCATCAGAAGCTCCGGGCTGAAGCAGCCCTACCACCTGGTCGATCCCAGCCCGTGGCCGATCGTGGGTGCGGTCTCCGCGCTGCTGATCGTGCTCGGCATCGTCTTCGCCGCGCATTACGGCACCTATACGTTCCTGGTCCTCGGCACCTTGCTCGCGCTCACCACCATGTTCTTCTGGTGGCGCTCGGTGCTGGTCGAAAGCCGCACGCCGGGGATGCACAGCGCGGTGGTGCGACTCGGGCTGCGCTACGGGATGATGTTCTTCATCTCCTCGGAGGTGATGTTCTTCGTCGCCTTCTTCTGGGCGTTCTTCAACTTCGCGCTGTTCCCCGACAATGTCGCCGGGGTTGCGCATCCGATCTGGCCACCGCCGGGGATCCATTCGATCGATCCGCTCGGCCTGCCGATCCTGAACACGATGATCCTGCTGCTCTCGGGCACCACCGTCACCTGGGCGCACCACTCGCTGCTGCACAACGATCGCAAGGGGCTGGTGACGGGGCTGGCGCTCACCGTGTTGCTCGGCGTCGCGTTCACCTGCTTCCAGGCGTGGGAGTTCACCCATGCGCCGTTCCATTTCGTGGGTGGCGGCGTCTATCCGTCGGTGTTCTTCCTCGCCACGGGCTTCCACGGCTTCCACGTGATCGTCGGCACCTGCTTCCTGGCGGTCTGCTGGTTCCGCGCCCGGCGCGGGGATTTCACGCCGGAGCGGCATTTCGGCTTCGAGGCGGCGGCCTGGTACCTGGCACTTCGTCGACGTCGTGTGGCTGTTCCTGTTCACCTGCGTCTATGTCTGGGGGGCGAGCGCCATCGTTGCCGGCTGACCCAGCCTCGACCGATCGCGCCGCCGCCGATCCAACCGCGGTCGGTCAAGCCGCGATCGAGCCTGCGGCGACCGATCCGGCCTCGACAAGGCCCGCGTCGACAACGCCAGCCTCGACGACTCCAGCCTGGGCCGGGCCGCCGCCGCCGCTGCTGACGGTAGCCTTGCGCGGACGTTGCCCCCGCTGCGGGCAGGGACGACTGTTCCTGGGCGTGCTGACGATCCGCGATCGCTGCGACGTCTGCGGCCTCGACCTGCGCGGCAACGACGCCGGGGACGGCGCACCGGTGGGGGTGATGTTCGTGCTCGGCCCGATCCTGGTCATCCTGGCGTTCTGGATGGAGGTGCGGTTCGACCCGCCGCTCTGGGTATTCGCCCTGGTGCTCGGGCTGGTGACGGTGCCGCTGGCGATTCTGCTGATGCGGCTGGCCAAGGCGGCGCTGGTCGGCATCCAGTATCGCTACCGCAGCTCGGAAATGGGGCACTGAGGCGGCCCGGCCTGGCGCCGCGCCTTGCCCGTTCGCGACCGATGTCAGCCCCCTCCCCCGCACCGCCCCGGCCCGTCGGAGCCACCGAACGACGCCCGGACCTTCCCCCCCCCTGGCGCCCCCTCTGGCGCCGGCTGCTGTGGCCGGGCCTGATGACGGCGGTCATGGTGGCGATCCTGATCTCCCTCGGGGTCTGGCAGGTGCACCGGCTGGCCTGGAAGGAACGCATCCTGGCCCGCATCGCCGCGGCGGAGGCCGCGCCGGCGATCCCGCTGCCGCCGCATCCCGGCCCGTTCGTGAAAGTCGCGGTGACCGGCCGGTTCCTGCCCGACCGCGCGGTGCATTTCGGCGACGTGGTGCGCGACACCCCGGGCGGGCCGGCGATGGGTACCGACCTCGTGGTGCCGCTGGCGCGCCCCGACGGGCCGCCGGTGCTGGTCGATCGCGGCTGGATCCCGCTCTCCTTCGCCGCCCCCGTCGCCTGGCCCCAGGGAAGTGGGCCCCAGGGAGGCGCGAACGGCGAGGTGACGGTCGACGGCTACGTCGCCGCCGCCGAGCATCCCGGCTGGTTCACGCCTCGGCCGGAACCGGAGCAGCGCCAGGTCTATGCACTGGACCCGGCGATGATCGGGCGGATGGTCGGGCTGCAGCGAGTGGCGGGGTTCACCCTGATCGCGCTGGGGCGCGCGCAGCCGAGGGTCTATCCCGTGCCGGCGCGGTCCCTGCCGCGACCGCCGAACCACCACCTGGTCTACCTGACGATCTGGTTCACCCTGGCCGGCGCGCTGGTGGTGATCTTCGGCGTGTGGGCGCGGGACGTGGTGCGGGGAACGACGAAGCCATAGCCCCGGGCGCCCGTCGACCCGACCCGGTGCACGTAGCGGCGGGCGGGCGCGGAACGGCCCGGATCGCGCGCCGACCCGGCTCGCAGCGATCGATCGCGCCCACAGATCGATCCCATCGCCAAACGCTCTTGGACGCGCCCCTGCCCCGGCCACCAGATACGCGGCATCGGCAACGGAAGATGTCCATGTCCCGCCCCTCCCCGGCCCTGCTCCGTTCTCTTGTTCCCGGCGTGCTGCTGTGTGTCGGCGTCACCGCCGCCGCCACCGCGCTCGAGTCGCTCGAAGCCCGCGTCTTCGGCCGCGCCTGGCTGGAGGCGCTGGTGCTCGCCATCCTGCTCGGCGCGGCGATCCGCACCGCCTGGACCCCGCACAGACGCTGGTTTCCCGGCATCCAGTTCAGCGCCAAGACGGTGCTGGAAGTGGCGGTGATGCTGCTCGGCGCCTCGGTGAGCGTGCAGACCCTAGCCCAGGTCGGCCCCGAACTGCTCGCCGGCGTGGTCGGCGTGGTCGCGGTGGCGATCGGCGCCAGCTACGGCCTCGGCCGGCTGCTCGGCCTGCCCCGGCGGATGGCGGTGCTGGTCGCCTGCGGCAATTCGATCTGCGGCAACTCGGCAATCGCCGCGGTCGCCCCGGTGATCGGAGCGGACAGCGACGACATCGTCGCCTCCATCGCCTTCACCGCCGTGCTCGGCGTCGTGGTGGTGGTGGGTCTGCCGCTGCTCATCGCGCCGCTCGGGCTGAGCGGGATGCAATACGGCGTGCTGGCAGGGCTGACCGTCTATGCGGTGCCGCAGGTGCTGGCGGCGACCATCCCGGTCGGCGCGATGGCGGTGCAGATCGGCACCCTCGTCAAGCTGGTGCGGGTGCTGACCCTGGGGCCGGTGGTGCTGGCGCTGTCCTTGGCGACCAGCAAGCTGCGCGAGGCGCCGGACGAGCTTCCCCCACACCTGACCGCCGGCGACCGCCCGGCGGCGGGGCGGCCGCCGCTGCACCGGCTGGTGCCGTGGTTCATCCTGGGCTTCCTCGGCCTGGCGGCGCTGCGCTCCTTGGGGCTGGTGCCGCAGGCGAGCCTGGCGCCGATCGCGGAGCTGACCAACTGGCTGACGATCCTGTCGATGGCGGCGCTCGGGCTCGGCGTGGACGTGCGGATGGTGGCGCGCGCCGGGGTTCGGGTGACGATGGCGGTGACCGGGTCGCTGGCGGTTCTGGGGGGGATCGCGCTGGGGCTGATCCGGGTGCTGGGGCTGGCGTGAGGGGCGGGGACGAGAGGGGGCGGGTGCGCGCGCCGGCGGGACCTGCACGCGGCATGAGGCGGCCCGCCTGACCGCGTCCCGTCCCGAGTGTCGCGTCCCGCTTGACCCCCCGGTTTGCGCCCGGCGATATGCCGCACGCCGATCAGCCCGGAGCGAGAACGCCTGATGTCGAAACCCGACTGGAACACACGCTACGCGCAATCGGATCACCTGTTCGGCACAGCGCCCAACGCATTCCTCCGCCGCGAGGCCCATCGCCTCGCGCCGGGCAGCCGCGTTCTCTGCATCGCCGACGGCGAGGGCCGCAACGGCCTCTGGCTCGCCGAGCAGGGGCACCGCGTCACCTCCTTCGATGCCTCGACCGTCGCGGTGGAGAAGGCGCGCGCCTGGGCGCAGTCCCGCGGGGTCGCGATCGATGCGCATCTCTCCGGCGTCGATGACTGGGACTGGGCGGCGGATGCGTTTGATGCGGTCGTTGCGATCTTCGTGCAATTCGCCGATCCGGCGATGCGCGCGCGCCTGTTCGCCGGGATGTGGCGCACGCTGCAGCCGGGCGGGCTGCTGCTGGTCGAGGGCTACACGCCGAAACAGCTCGACCACCGCACCGGCGGGCCGGGCGATGTCGCGCATCTCTACACCGACGCGATGATGCGCGACCTGCTGCCCGCGGCGGAGGTGCTGCTGCTGCGCAGCTACGAGGCGGTGATCGAGGAAGGCCCGGCGCATTCCGGCCTGTCGGGGCTGCTCGACCTGGTCGCCCGGCGCCCGGCCGCCTGATCGGCGTGCCGGCGGATCGAAAATCCTTATTCCTGGCGGAGCCGACAGCGATGCAACGTGAGATCCGGACCGTCGTGGCCGCGCAACTGGCGATCGACGAGCCCGACATGCGGCTGTTTCGCGCGCTGCCGACGGCGGCGCGGGAGGCGGTCGGCCCCTTCGTGTTCGTCGATCACTATCGTTCCGGCACCGCGCGCGGCATCGGCGACCGGCCGCACCCGCATGCGGGGATCGAGGTCATCAGCTACCTGCTGGAAGGCGGCATGGAGCATCGCGACAGCATGGGGTTCCGCGACCGCCTCGGGCCGGGCGACGCGCAGTGGATCCGGGCCGGCCGCGGCATTCTGCATGCCGAACAACCGTCCGGCGCGCGGCACGGGTTGCAGCTTTGGACCAGCCTGCCGCCGGGGGAGAAATTCGCCGCGCCCGCCTATGCGTCCTGGCGTGCCGCCGCCATTCCGCGGCTCGATCGGCCGGGCGCGCGGGTGGACGTGATCGCCGGCCGGGTCGGGGACGCCGAGGGGCCGATGCGTCTCGCCACGCCCACGCTGTTCGCGCATGTGCGCCTGGAACCGGGGGCTTCGGTCACGCTGCCGGTCGATGCGGAGGCGGAGCTGGGGGTTTATGTGATCGAGGGCGGGCTGGCGGGCGGGCCTGGCCAGGTGCTTCCGGTGGGGGCGCTGGCGCTGCTCACGCCGGGCGCGGCGGTGGGGCTGACGGCGTCCGAGCGGGGCGCCGCTCTTGCGCTCATCGGCGGGGCGCCGGCCGCGCGGCCGATCCTGTTCTCCGGTCCATTCGTGATGGATTCGGTGGAGAATCTGGCGCGGGCGAAGCAGGATTTCCTGGCGGGGAAGATGGGGCGGCTTGAGGGCGTGCCGTTCTGAAGGTCTGGTCCGGGGGCAGTGGGGCTGTTCCTTGCGCCCGGCAGGCTGCGCGAGGCGCCGGACAAGCTTCCCCCGCATCTGGCCGCGGGCCACCACCCGGTGGCGGGGCGGCTGCCGCGGCACCGGATGGTGCCGTGGTTCCTCCTGGGCTTCCTCACCTGCTCGGGTAGCGGCGCTGCGCCGGGAGCCGACATTCCGGGGTAGGGCCTTGTCCGCGCACGATAAGCTGCTTATGGAAAGCGCACCTAGATACACCGCCGTTGCGGCTTCAGAGCTGATCGAAGCTTCTCAGTTTTGTCGCTCAATGACTGGTTGAGGTGCCGATATGCGTCAATCGCGCGTTCGTCCCCGAATTTTTCGGCATTGGCGTCGGCTGGCTCTCCGCGCATCTGCTCAAAGAAGTTGTGATAAGTCTTCGCTCTCTTATACAGCTCACAGAGCGCAACCATCTCCTCATGGCTAAGCATAGCGTGGTCACGCCAATTCGAAGGGCTGAGCTCTTCCGGGATTGCAAAGGGTTCCATTCTGATGACTGCTGCACTCTGGTCAATATGCACTTTGTCACAAAACGCATGGTCTGAGATGTCCTCGACTATCTGCGCCATCCTGGTTCTATAGGCAGAGACAAGTCCGTTGTGCTTTCTATGCTCAAGCCAGACTTGGATTCTAGCCGCGATAACCGCGCCAAAGATCGTTAGAAAACCGCCGAGGAATGCGAAAACACCAGCAGCAAGCGTCCATTCTCCTTGAACACGTGCCGCTCGGATTGCGGCATCTGCCGCAATCCGAGCCGCCTCAATTTCATTGCTCATGCTCCAAGCCTTGAAATCGTCGCCCGGCCAACATTGTAGCTCTTGGCGAGTTCCGCAAGTGTCGCGCCCTGCGCCCGCCGCCGCCGTGCTTCCTTCTGTTGCTGCGGGGTGAGTTTCGGCGGGCGGCCCATGTGCTGCTTGCGGACGAGCGCTGGTTACGCGGCGACTGCAAGGCCGGGCGCTAACGCAACTACTTTCATGGTGACCTCCTACGGCGTGACTATGGTTGCGTCGGCGGCGAGTAAGTCGAGTCGATCCCGAACACGCAGCCACATCTCCTGACTGGGGTTCATCGCGAATGCCTGTTCCAGGTTACCCAGCACTATGACCTCGTTCGCAATCATTCGCAGTTCTCCCGCATCCTGTTCCGCATCCTGGGGATCGTCCGCGATGTCGGCGTTCAGCGACTCGATATCCGCGTCGACCTTAGCGCCGGTACGCGAGAACTGCTCGGGACCAGCATCCATCGCCGCAAGTGCGTCGTGGCAAAGCGTGACGCGATCTTGCTGGATGGTATTGAGCGGCGGTGGCGGACGCACGTCGATCATATTGCGCCAGCATGCATCCGGCTTTGGTCCTGCCGCCATCAATGCAATGACACTTGCGAGTAGCAATGTTCTACGCATAGCGTCCTCCATACATGCGAAAAGGAGAGCCCGATTTTGCGAAGATAAGACGTGATAGCGTTCAAGCTGCGAGCCTCGAAATCGTACTGTGGCTGACATTGTAGCTCCGCGCGATCTCCCGCAAGGTCTCCTCGCCCCGATCCCGACGCCTGATCGCCTCTTTCATCTGGTGCGGGGTAAGCTTCGGCCTCCGGCCAAGCTTCACGCCGTTGGCCACAGCCCGCCGGCGGCCCTCGCTCGTCCTGGCGCGGATCAGCTCGCGCTCAAACTCGGCCAGTCCCCCGACCACGGTCAGTATCAGCCGACCGCGGGCGATCGTGGTGTCGGCCCAGGTGTCGCCGAGCGAGCGGAAGCCGGCCTTACGGTCGGCGACCGTGGCGAGGGTGTTGAGCAGGTCGCGGGTGGAGCGGGCCAGGCGGTCGAGCCGGGTCACCATCAGCACATCGCCGGCGGCGAGCTGGCCGAGCACCCGACGGAGCTGCGCCCGGTCGGTCTTGGCCCCGCTCGCGGTCTCCCGGAACACTTGGCCGGCCCCGGCCGCCCGGAGTTGGCGCACCTGGGCGTCAACGCTCTGGCCGTCGGTCGAGACCCGCGCATACCCGTAGATCATGGGGTCTAATCTGCACCAGATTTCCGCAACGGAAAAGCCCCGAGGAATCAAGGCCCTGGATTTGGCGCATAATTCTTGATTTGCGCTTGTCGCAAAGTCTGCTGCGGGTGGGGCGCCGGGTTCGGCGGCGGCTGCGGGCCGAATGCGGCAGCCGGCGGTCCGTGGCTCCGGCAGGAAGCAAGGAAGATTTCAAACGCAAATAACGCCAATGGCCGCAAACAGGCGCAAATGCCGCGTGCCGCTTCGGCGCTCCTCCCCTCACCCGCGCGGCAGCGCAGGCCGCTCGCTCGGGCCGGAGCCGCCGGCCGGCCATTCCGCTCGGTCCATTCTATGCATCGAGCCAGCATGCGCTCTTTATCGACTTCGCCTGGATTTACCACCTTATGGGCCCTGCGCCGGGACCTGCCAAATATCTCCTGCCCATCCGACCGCGCGAGCGGCCCGGCAGTCCGGCCATCGGTCCCTGATAGGCCATTCCGAAACTCCTGCGGAACGGCATGAGCGGGGGCTGGACCGCCGGAGCAGGCATGGTTTCAGGTAACGGTTTGGGCTGTGCCTCGTCGTGCGCTCCCGCTCCCGGGGATCGCCCCGCCGACCGTGCGTTGACGTTTCCTTCTTTTTTATCACGGAGGAAGCGCGGAGGGCCACGGAGGGCCACAGGAGTCGTGCCGATGCTGATGGCCGGGGAACTGACGGAGCGGGTGATCGGGCTGGCCATCGAGGTGCACCGGCATACCGGCCCGGGCCTGCTCGAGTCCGTGTATGAGCACTGCCTCTGTCACGAACTGCGTGCTGCCGGCATCCCGTTCGAGCGGCAGGTTGCCATTCCGATCATGTACAAATCGGTGCCGATCGGCGATGGCTTCAAGGCCGACATCGTTGTCGCGCGCGAGGTGATCCTTGAAGTCAAATCCGTCGCCGCCATCCTCCCGGTGCACGAGGCGCAACTGCACACCTACCTCCACATGAGCGGTCTCCGCATCGGGCTGATCCTGAATTTCAACGCACGCCGCCTGGCCGAAGGCATCCGCCGCTACGTGGTGTAGCCGCCGACGGACCCACCGTTCCGACTCCTGTGGCCCTCCGTGGCCCTCCGCGCTTCCTCCGTGACAAAGAATTTTGCGATGTCGCGAGCCGCACGGTCAGCGCGGCCGGAGCGTCAGGATCGCGCCAACCGCGGCCAGCATCGCGCCGCACGGTGATCCTGGTGCCCGGCACGCGCGCGGCGGCCGAGGCGGCGGCGGCCGACTACGCCGCTGCGCGGGCGAAGGGTGTTTCCGCGCGGGACCTTGTCGCGCTCTGCTGCGCGACCGCCGCGGAGGGGCGGGACCGTCGGCCGGTCTGGCGCGGGTGCGCGGGCCTGCTGCCGGCGGGGACGGCGAAATTTCCACTCTGAGCGGGCGTGGCGGACGCATGGTCTAATCGTTACGTTGTCGCACCTATATGACGCCGCTGCCCCCCGGCACCCCCTCTCCGCACCGGACTCACCCAGGCCCCACCCGCCCCTTCCCCACCCGTCCCCCGGCCGCCACCAACGCCAGCAACCCCTCCGCCGCTCGCCCTGGCGCCCGATCCCGGTGCCGCAGCACCCGATACGCCCGCTCCGGAAACGGAAGCCCCACCAGCCGCAGCAACCCCGCCTCCAGCCCCGGCGCCGCCACCGAGGCCGAAATCACCGTCGCCCCCAGCCCCGCTTCCACCGCCGCCCGCACCGCCTCGTTGGACGGCAGTTCGAGCGCGACCCGCAGCTGCGTCGGCGCCATCCCGAATGTGCCGACCAGCGCGGTCTCGAACGCCGATCGCGTGCCGGAGCCAGGTTCGCGCAGCACCCAGTCGGTGTCCGGCAGCTCGGCCGGGGTGATGCGCCGGCCGTCGGACCAGGGGTGCTCCGGTCCGACGACCAGGACCAGCCGGTCGCGGGCGATCACCTGCCCGACCAGCGCCGGGTGGTCCACTTCGCCTTCGACGAAGCCGAGCTCGGCCGCACCGCCCGCCACCGCCGCGGCCACCTGCGCCGTGTTGCCGGCGGTCAGGCGGATCTCCACGTCGGGCCAGGCGCGATGGAAGGCGACCAGGTGGCGCGGCAGCCAGTAGCTCGCGATGGTCTGGCTGGCGTGCACGTTCAGGATGCCGCGGCGCAGGCCGCCGAGTTCGGCCAGCGCCAGTTCCGCCGCCTCGGCACGCGCCAGCACCGCCCTGGCCTCCACCAGAAAGATCCGGCCGGCTTCGGTCAGCTCGATGCCGCGGCCGACCCGGTGGAACAGCGGGGTCGCGTATTGCGCCTCCAGCGCGGCGATCGCGGCGGAGGCGGCGGATTGGGCGAGATTGAGCGCCTGCGCCGCCCGGGTCACGTGCTGGCGCTCGGCGACGGCCACGAAGATGCGCAACTGATCGAGCGTCACGCCGGCCGCACCCGGCACGGCACCGCGACGCACCCCGACGACGGGCTCATTGCACCGCCCGCATCACCGGTTCCCACCGGTCGAGGATCGGCAGCACTGTCGCCGCGCCGGCCGCCGGCAGCGACACGACCACCCGCGCCACGCCGGCATCGCACCAGCGGTGCAGGCGATCGGGGTCCGGTGTGGCACCGAACACGGTCACCGGAACTTCGGCCGGATCGCGGCCGGCCTCGGCGGCCATGCGATGGAATTCGGGCATGAAACGCGTCACGTCGTCGTATTGGGGGCGCGCGGCGTGCGGGATCCAGCCCTGGCCGTAACGCAGCGCGCGCCGCGCGCCCCAGGGGAAGGCGCCGCCCACGATCACCGGCGGGTGCGGGCGCTGCTTCGGGTGCGGGCGCGCGATCAGCGGAGGGAACGTGACCAGCTCGCCGTGGTATTCGGCCGGGGCTTCGGTCCAGATCGCGCGCATGGCCTCGATCCGCTCGCGCATCAGCCGGTGGCGGCCCTTGAAGTCGGTGGTGCCGTGGTCGGCCATTTCCTCGGCGTTCCAGCCGGCCCCGACGCCGAACAGGAAGCGGCCCGAGGACAGGACATCGAGCGAGGCCACGAGCTTCGCGGTCTGGATCGGGTCGCGCTGCACGACCAGCGCGATGCCGGTGCCGAGCTTCAGCCGCACCGTCGCCGCCGCCGCGGCGGCGAGCGACACGAACGGGTCCATCACGTCGTAATATTGTTTCGGCAGCTCCCCGCCGGCCGGAAACGGGGAACGGCGGGAGGCCGGGATGTGCGAGTGCTCCGGCGCCCAGATGGAGTCGAACCCGCGCGCCTCCAGCGCCGCGGCCAGCACCGCCGCGGACATGGAATAGTCGGTGAAGAACATTGCTGCGCCGAACTGCATCCCGCCCTCCCGCTCCTGCTGGCCCGCTCCTGCCGGCCCGCGCCGGGCAGGCCGGGTGCCGACCGTGCCGGGTTTGTCGGTCTCGCGCCGCGGGGGGTTCCCCGGTCCCGGTCGTGCGCGCAGGCCAGCTTGGCGCAGCCCCGCGCCCGGGGCAAAGTCCGTCGCCCACCACCGCCCGCCGCGGCAGGCCGGCCCGGAGACATCCAGGACGGGCGCCGCCTGGCCCCCCGCGGGGCACGCGCGCGGCCTGCCTGGAGGAACCCAGCACGGAGACCGATCGGATGGAAGACCGCCGCGTGCTGCTGGGCCTGATCGGCTCCCCGATCGCCCATTCCGCCGCCCCGGCCATGCACGAGGCCGCCGGGCGCGCCACCTTCATGCGCGTCCACTACCAGCTCATCGACGTCCCCGGCGCCGACGCCGCCACCTTGCGGCTGCTGGCCGAGGGCGTGCGCCGCCTCGGCTTCGCGGGGGTGAACGTGACCTTCCCCTACAAGGAAGCGGTGCTGCCGCTGCTCGATGCGATCGACCCCGCGGCGGCGCCGATCGGCGCGGTGAACACGGTCGTGGTCCGCGACGGCCGGCTGATCGGCCACAACACCGACACCACCGGCTTTGCCGCCGCCATCACCGAGGACATCGCCGACCCCGCCGCCGGCCCGGTCGTCCTGGTCGGCGCCGGCGGCGTGGGCCGTGCGGCCGGATTCGCGCTGGCGCGGCTCGGTGTGCCGGACCTGCGCATCCTGGACAGCGCACCGGAGAAGGCCGCCGCGCTGGCCCGCGACCTGGAACGGGTCGGCGCCCCGCACGCCCGCGCCGCGACCGACCTCGCCGCGGCGCTGGCCGGCGCCGCGGGCGTCGTGAACGCGACGCCGGTCGGCATGCTGCCCGACCGCGGCACGCCGATCCCGCCGGCGCTGCTGCACGCCGGGCTGTGGGTCGCGGACGTGGTCTACTACCCGCTGGTCACGCCGCTGCTGGAAGCGGCGCGCGCGGCCGGGGCGCGCACCGTGACCGGGCGTGCGCTCACCATCCACCAGGCCGCCGACGCCTTCGCGCTGTTCACCGGCGTGCGCCCGCCGATCGCCGCGCTCGGCGCGGCGTTCGACGCGGTGATCGCCGCCCGCGCCGCGGCGCAGTGACCGCGCGCCGCCGCCTGCCCCGATCGGGACCGCGGACCGGTTCCCCGTCGCCCCTGGCGCGGGGAGCGTCGGGGGCGCGTGCCTGGCTGGTGCTGGCCGCCGCCCTGCTGCTGGCCCCCTTGCCGGCGGCCGGGGTGCCGCCGGCGCTGGGATGCTCGGTGACGCGGCGGGCGGTGCTGCCGATCGCGTTCCGCGCCGGCCACCCGCTGGTGACGACGGTGCTGGACGGGCAGACGGCGACCTTCATCCTGGATACGGGGGCGCAGCGCAGCCTGCTGACGCCGGCGGCGGTGCGCCGGCTGCACCTGAAGCTCGATCCCTGGGTCGGCACCACGGTGGTGGGCATCGGCGGCATCGAGCGCCACCGCAACGCCGAGGTCGCCAGCCTGGTCCTGGGCGGCGTTTCGCTGCGCCAGGACACGCTGGTGCGCGGCCTCAGCCTGAGCGTCGGCGCCATCCCCGTCAGCCAGATGGGCGGCGTGCCGGTGGACGGCATCCTGGGGCGGGACGTGCTGGCTTCGTTCGACCTGGCGCTCGATTTCGCGCGGCGGCGGGTCACGCTGTACCGGGTGCGCGGCTGCTCGGGGCGGTTCCTGCCGTGGCGGCGGGCCTATGCGGCGGTGCCGGCGCTGGCGGGGTATCGGGACGTGCTGGCGATCCCGGTGCGGGTGGACGGGCGTGTGCTGCGGGCAATGATCGATACCGGCTCCACCGCCGATCTGCTGACGGCGTCGGGGATGGCGCGGCTGGGTCTGACGGTCGCGGGGCTGGCGGGGGAGCCGGCGGCGCAGGCGCGCGGGATCGGGCCGCGGAGCCTGCGGGTGCGGGTCTACCGGCTGGGCTGGCTGGCGGTGGGGGCGAGCGTGTCGCAGGGGGTGAACGTGGTGACGGCGCCGGTGATCCTGACGCCGATCCTCGATCTGCTGCTGGGGGTGGACTGGCTGGGGACGCATCTTGTGTGGCTGTCGTATGCGACCGGGCAAGTGTTCGTGGGGCGATGAGGGGGGACGAGACGCGGCACGCCTTCACTTTTTGCTGAGCGACGACAAGCCTCGCCTGCTGGGACTGCCTCCAAACCGGCAGGCGGCCGGGGCGCCGGGGAGGTGAGACGCTGCCTCGGCGGGTAGCCGATCGATCGATTGATATTGTCGTTCGACTGATATAGATAGACCGGCATGTCCATCCCGCCCCCCAGCCGTGAGACGGCTTTGCTCCCCGCCGGCACGCATTCGCGCGGGGAAGACACAAAGCTCAGGATCCTCCGCGCCGCGCTCGAGGTCTTCGCCACGGAAGGCTACGAGGGCGCCAGCACCCGCGAACTGGCGCGCCGTGCCGGCGTGAACCTGCCGGCGATCCAGTACTATTTCGGCAGCAAGGAGGGCCTCTACGAGGCCGTCGTGGACCAGATCGCCGGCAGGATGGAAAGCCGGATGGCGCCGGTGACGGCGGAGATCCGTGCCGCCCTCGGCGATTCGCCGCCCCTCGGGGAGCCGTCGCGCCAGGAGATCCTGGTCCTGCTGCTGCGGATGCTCGACGCCTTCGTCGAGCTGATCATGGACCGGGAGAGCGCGGACTGGGAAAGCCGCGCACTCTTTTTCGCCCGCGCGGAAATCGAGTCCGCGGCGGCCCTGGAGCCGCTCTATCGGCGGGTGATGCTCCGGATCGTCGAGCCCTGTGCCGTGCTCGTCGGCCGTCTGCTCGGGCGGCCCGCCGAGGATGCCGAGACGCTGCTGCGCGCGATCGCGATCATCGGCCAGGTGACGATCTTCTGCAATCGCAAGACCGCGCGCGTGCTCGGCTGCCGGGTGGATCCGGGCGCGGCGAACACCGCGGCGGTCCAGGCAGTGGTGCGGGCGCACACGAAAGCGATCTTCCAGGCGGCAATCGCCGAAACGACGGGCGTGCCAGCGTGAGCAGCCGCGGCACAGGCATGGCGGTGGCTCTGCTCCCGGCGCTGCTGCTTGCCGGCTGCGCCGTCGGTCCGAATTTCCATACGCCCGCGGCGCCGGCGGTGAGCGGCTATACGCGTGGACCTCTGCCCGCCGCGACCAGCGCCACAGACGCGCCCGGCGGCGCAGCCCAGCACTTCGTCGCCGGCCGCGATATCCCGGGGGAGTGGTGGGCGCTCTTTCACTCCCCTTCGCTCGACCGGCTGATCGCCGAGGCGCTCCGCGCCAATCCCACCCTTGCGGCGGCCCAGGCATCGCTGCGCGAGGCGAACGAGAACGTCTATGCGGCGCAGGGCGGGCTGTTCCCGCAGGTCACCGGCAGCTTCCAGGCGGAACGGCAGGCCTTCTCCGGCGCCGAGTTCGGCCAGAACAGCGGCAGCGCCGCCACCTTCAACCTGGTGACGCCGACGCTCGCGGTCTCCTATCCGCTCGACGTGTTCGGCGGCGTCCGCCGGCAGGTCGAGCAGCTCGCCGCGACAGCCGAATACCAACGCTTCGAACTCGAGGCCGCCTATCTTACCTTGACTTCGAACGTGGTCGTCGCGGCGGTCGACGCGGCTTCCTATCGCGGCCAGATCGCGGTGACGCAGGACATCATCCGGATCGAGGCCGACCAGTTGAAGGTGCTGCAGCAGCAGTTCGTGCTGGGGGCGGTTCCGAAGGCGGAGGTACTGTCGCAGCAGGCGACGCTTGCGGCGACGCAGGCCACCCTGCCGCCACTCGAAAAGGCGCTGAGCCAGACGCGCGACCAGCTCGCCGCGCTGGTGGGGCGCTATCCGAGCCAGGCACCGCGGGCGCAGTTCGAGCTGGCGGAGCTGACCCTGCCACAGCATCTGCCGGTCAGCCTGCCCTCGGCGCTGGTGGCCGAGCGGCCCGACGTGCGTGCCGCCACGGCGACCCTGCACGCGGCGAGCGCCGACATCGGCGTCGCCACCGCCAACGAGCTGCCGCATTTCAGCATCAGCGGTGAGGTCGGCAGCGTGGCGCTCGGCTTCGGCTCGCTGTTCACGCCGGCGACGGTTATCTGGAACATGGCGGGCGGGGTGACGGCGCCGCTGTTCGACGGCGGCACCTTGTTGCATAAGAAACGCGCGGCGGTGGCGGCGTTCCACCAGGCAGCGGCGCAATACCGCAGCACCGTCCTCGGGGCGTTCCAGAACGTCGCCGACGCGCTGCACGCCCTTGTCTCCGACGCCGATGCGCTGGCCGCGCAGGTGGCGGCGGAGCGGGCGGCGGCGACGAGCCTCGACCTCGCGCAGCGGCAGTTCCAGCTCGGCGCGATCAACTACCCGACCCTGCTCGATGCCGAGAAGACCTACCAGCAGGCGCGGATCGGCCTGGTGCAGGCGGAGGCCATCCGCTTTGCCGACACCGCCGGGCTGTTCCAGGCGCTCGGCGGCGGCTGGTGGCATCGGGCGGACGTCGCCGCCGCGGCAGAGGGCAGTCCGGACCGGTTCTGGTTGCCGGGCGAGGCTGCCGAACACTCGGAACGTGACGAGAAATCGAACTTGCGAAAGAACGCCCCTTGAAAATGCTCGTGTTTCCGGGTGGTTTCAGCGGTTCGCGGGCATTCTTTCACAAGCACTCAGGGAAGCGGCCGATGACGGAGGCGAAACAATGATCAAGCGCATGATCGTCATGCTGATCGCGGTCGGCGTAGTGCTGGGCGCGGTGTTCGGATTCCAGATGGTCAAGGCGCACATCATCAAGCACGTCCTGGCCTCGTTCGCCAACCCGCCGCAGACCGTTTCGACGACGACCGCCGGCTATCAGCAATGGCATCCGGCGATCGACGCGGTCGGCAGCCTGACGGCGGTCCAGGGTGCCAATCTGTCGCTCGAGCTCGCGGAACTCGTGACCGAGATCGACTTCCATTCCGGGGAGGACGTGCAAAAGGGCCAGGTACTGCTGCGCCTGCGCGCCGATGACGACATCGCGCGGCTGCACGCGCTCGAAGCGACGGCGACGCTCGCGCGCATCAATTACGACCGCGACCGCAAGCAATACCGGGCGCAGGCGGTAAGCCAGGCGACCATCGATACCGACGCGGCGACGCTGAAGAACGACGCGGCGCAGGTGGCCGCACAGCAGGCCGTGGTCGATCAGAAGGTGCTGCGCGCGCCGTTTTCCGGCAGGCTCGGGATCCGTGCCGTCGATCTCGGCCAGTATCTGCCGGCCGGCACCACGGTGGTCGGGCTGCAGGCGCTTGAGACGCTGTTCGCCGATTTCTACCTGCCGCAGCAGGACCTGTCGCGGATCCGGGTCGGGCAGGACATGACGGCGACGGTCGATGCCTATCCGGGGCGGACGTTCTCCGGCCGGATCGTCGCCATCAACCCGGCGGTCGATCCGAATTCGCGCAATATGGAAGTGCGCGCGGCACTGCCGAATCCCGGTCACCTGCTGCGGCCGGGGATGTTCGCCACCCTCGCGGTCGGCTCGGGGGCGCCGGAGCGGCACATCACCTTGCCGCAGACCGCGATTGCCTACAATTCCTACGGCGATTCGGTCTTCGTCGTGGTGCACCGGAAGCCTGCCGCGAAAGGCGCGCCGGATCTGTTCACCGAACAGAAATTCGTCACAACCGGCCCGACACGCGGCGACCAGGTTGCCGTGCTGACGGGGCTGACAGCGGGCGAGGTCGTCGTGACGTCCGGGCAGATCAAGCTGCGCAACGGTTCGCCGGTGCTGATCAGCAACACGGTGCAACCGCTGGATAGCGCCCATCCCGTGCTGATGGACCCGTGAGGAGGGGCGCGCGATGTTCCTGACCGATATCTTCATCCGCCGGCCGGTGCTGGCCACCGTGCTCAGCCTGGCGATCCTGGTGCTCGGCCTGCGCGCCGCGGGCTCGCTGCCGATCCTGCAGTATCCGCGCACCGAGAACGCGGTGATCACGGTCACGACCCCCTATCCGGGGGCCGATCCCGCGACGATCGCCGGCTTCATCACCACGCCGCTCGAGAACGCGATCGCCCAGGCGAACGGCATCGACGACATGACCTCGACGAGCACGCCGGGGGTCAGCACGATCACCGTCAACCTCGTGCTGAACTACGATCCGGACAAGGCGCTGTCGGAGATCAACACCAAGATCAGCTCGGTGCTGAACCAGTTGCCGCCGGCAGCGGAGCGGCCGCAGCTGACGGTCGCGATCGGGCAGACCATCGATGCGATGTACATCGGCTTCTCGAGCAAGGTTCTGGCGCCGAACCAGGTGACCGACTACCTCGTGCGCGCGGTGCAGCCGAAGCTGCAGGCGGTGCCGGGCGTGCAGACGGCGGAGCTGCTGGGGGCGAAGAATTTCGCCCTGCGCGCCTGGCTCGACCCGGTGAAGATGGCGGCCTACGGCGTGACGGCGAGCGACGTCTCGGCCGCGCTCGCCGCCAACGACTACATCTCCGGGCTCGGCGAGACCAAGGGGCAGATGGTGCAGGTGAACCTTGCCGCGTCCACCGACCTGCACACGCTCGCCGAGTTCCGCAATCTCGAGGTCAAGACCAGCGGCGGGGCGATCGTGCGGCTGAAGGACGTCGCCAATGTCTCGCTCGGCTTCGACGATTACGATTCCGAGGTGAGCTTCGACGGCGGCCAGGCGGTCTATATCGGCATCCAGATCGCGCCGGGCGCCAACCTGCTCGACGTGATCAAGCAGGTGCGCAACGCGTTTCCCGGCATCCAGGCGAGCCTGCCGCAGGGCATGCAGGGCCGCATCGTCTACGATTCGACCGAGTTCGTGAACAGCGCGATCAACGAGGTGGTGTGGACCCTGGGCGAGGCGATGCTGATCGTGACGGCGGTGATCTTCGTCTTCCTCGGCTCGGTGCGCTCGGTGCTGATCCCGGTGGTCGCGATTCCGCTGTCGTTGATCGGCACCTTCACGATGATGCTGATGTTCGGCTTCTCGATCAATCTCTTGACCCTGCTCGCGCTGGTGCTGGCGATCGGGCTCGTCGTCGATGACGCCATCATCGTGGTGGAGAACGTCAACCGGCTGCTGGCCGAGGGGATGCAGCCGATCCCGGCGGCGATCCGCGCGGCCCGGCAGTTGGCCGGCCCGATCATCGCCATGACGGTGGTGCTGGTCGCGGTCTACCTGCCGATCGGCTTCCAGGGCGGGCTCACCGGCGCGCTGTTCACCGAGTTCGCGTTCACCCTGGCCGGCGCGGTGACGGTCTCGGCGATCATTGCGCTCACGTTGTCGCCGAT
The DNA here is from genome assembly GCA_963832525.1 of uncultured Pseudomonadota bacterium. Lineage (GTDB taxonomy): Bacteria > Pseudomonadota > Alphaproteobacteria > Acetobacterales > Acetobacteraceae > JAJZVS01. The sequence continues at coordinate 261,748 of CAWHUC010000003.1, read as the reverse complement.
GCTGTGCTCGCGCGTGTTGCGCCCGCATGCGGGCGCGGAGGGCGGGATCGAAGGGCGCTTCATCGCGCTGATCGATCGCGGGTTCGGTGCGTTGCGCCGGGGCTACGAGCGGCGGCTGCACGGCAGCCTCGACACCCTGCCGGTGACCGCGGTGTTCGCGGTGATCGTGCTCGGCAGCATCTTCTTCCTCTATTCGAGCGCCACCAGCGAGCTGGCACCGCAGGAGGACCAGGGGGTCATCATCGAGAGCTCGACCGCGGCGCCGAACGCAACCCTGCAGCAGAAGCTGATGTACCGACCACCAGGTGTACAAGGCGTTCGCGGGCTTCCCCGAGAACGCGCACGTCTTCCAGCTCGACGTGCCGGGGCAGAACATCGGCGGCATGGTGCTGAAGCCGTGGAATGAGAGAACGCGCACGACCAACCAGCTGCAGCCGCTGGTGCAGCAGGCGCTCGGCCGCATCGCCGGGCTGCAGGCCGTCGCCTTCCAGCCGCCGCCGCTGCCGGGGTCCAACGGCCTGCCGGTGCAGTTCGTCATCGACACCACGCAAGGGTTCGGCGCGCTCGACGGCGTGGCACAGCAGTTCGTGACGGCGGCGACCAAGAGCGGGCTGTTCATCTTCATCACCAAGGATTTGCGGATCGACCAGCCGCAGGCGACGGTGGTGATCGATCGCAGCAAGGCGGCGCTGCTCGGCCTGAACATGAGCGATATCGGCGGCGCGCTGAGTTCGATGCTGGGCGGCGGCTACGTGAACTATTTCAGCCTGGACGGGCGCTCCTACAAGGTGATCCCGCAGGTGCAGCAACGCTTCCGCCTGAACACGCAGCAGTTGCTGGACTACTATATCCGCACGGCCAGCGGGGCCATGGTGCCGCTCTCGACCGTGGTGCACATCACGACGCAGACGGTGCCGGAGTCGATCAACCACTTCCAGCAGCTCAATTCGGCGACGATCCAGGGCGTGCCGGCGCCGGGCGTGGCACTGGGAACGGCGCTCGATTACCTGACAAATCTTGCGCATCGCACCCTGCCGGCGGGCTACACGATCGACTACGGCGGCCCGTCGCGGCAGTATATCCAGGAATCGGCAGGCTTCCTGGGCACGTTCGGCCTCGCGCTGATCATCATCTTTCTCTCGCTTGCCGCACTGTTCGAAAGTTTTCGCGACCCGCTGGTGATTCTCGTCTCGGTGCCGATGTCGATCGCGGGGGCCCTGATCTTCGTCTCCATCGGCCTCGGCGGGGCGACGTTAAACATCTATACCGAGGTCGGCCTGGTGACCTTGATGGGTCTGATCAGCAAGCACGGCATCCTGCTGGTCGAGTTCGCCAACGAGTTGCAGCAGGAGGGGAGAAGCAAGCGCGAGGCGATCGAGACGGCGGCGGCGATCCGCCTGCGGCCGATCCTGATGACCACGGCGGCGATGGTGCTGGGCGTCGTGCCGCTGCTGACGGCGAGCGGGGCGGGGGCGGCGTCGCGCTTCGACATGGGGCTTGTGATCGCGAGCGGGCTCGCGATCGGGACGCTCTTCACGCTCTTCGTCGTGCCCGCCGTCTATATGCTGATCGCGGCCGACCACGCGAAGCTGAAGGTCGCCCCTGAGGCCGGGCAGACCCTGAGTATCCATCCGGGAACAAATTGAATCCGGAGGCCCCGGTTCCCCCCACCCAGGCTTTGCGCCAAACTCCCCGCCGCCAGTTGCAGCGCAGGAGACCGGGACCCATGGCCCCCACCGCCGCCCTATCCGATTTCGTCGCCACCCTCACCCTGGACCGCCTGCCGCCCGAGGTCACCGATCGCGCCCGCTTCCTCGTGCTCGACCTGGTCGGCAACATCGTCCGCGCCCGCCACGACGCCGAAAGCACCGGGAGCTTCCTCCGCGCCGCCCGCGCCCTCGGCTTCGCCGGCGGCACCTCCGGCGTGTTCGGCGACGCCGCCCGCTACACCCCGCCCGGCGCCGCGCTCCTGAACGGCGCGCTCGCCCATTCGCTCGATTTCGACGACACCCACGCCGCCGGCAGCCTGCATCCCGGCGCCCCGGTCATCCCCGCCGCGCTGGCCGCCGGCGAGATGGTGGGCGCGTCCGGCGCCGACGTCCTCGCCGCGATCGTCGCCGGGTACGAGGTCACGTGCCGGATCGCACTCGCGCTGCCCGCCGGGGCGCATTACGACCGCGGCTTCCACCCCTCCGCCACCTGCGGCGCGTTCGGCGCCGCCGCCGCCGCCGGGCGCGTGTTCGGGCTCGATGCCGAGGGGATCGCCGGCGCGCTCGGCACCGCGCTGAGCCAGGCCGCCGGCAGCCTCGAATTCCTGGTCAACGGCGCCTGGACCAAGCGCTTCCAGGTCGGCTGGGCGGCCACCAACGGCCTGGTCGCGGCCACCCTGGTGCGCGAGGGCTTCAAGGGCGCGGCCGAGGCGCTGGAAGGGCGGCACGGCTTCCTCCGCGCCTACGCCCCCGACCCAAAGCCGGAACGTGTCACGCAGGACCTCGGCCAGGTGTTCGAGCTGATGGCGACCGCGGTGAAGCCCTACCCGTCCTGCCGCTACGGCCACGCCAGCATCGACGCGGCGCTCGCCTTGCGCGCCGAACACGGGCTGCGCGCCGGGGAGATCGAGGCGGTCACCCTCGGCCTGCCCCACTCCGGCATGACCCTGATCGGCCAGCCTGCCGAGAAGAAATCCAACCCGCGCAACGTCGTGGACGGCCAGTTCAGCGGCCCGTTCGTGGTGGCCTGCGCGCTCGCCACCGGGGCGATGGGCTGGGACAGCTACAAGCTGCTGGAAGATGCGGAGATCCGCGCCCTGCTGCCGAAAATCCGCTGCGAATTCGACCCGGAGATCGAGGCCGAGTTCCCCGCCAACATGTCGGGCAAGGTCAGCTTGCGCGCCCGCGGCCAGATGTTCGTGAAGAAGATCGTGGTGCCGAAAGGCGAGCCGGCGAATTTCCTGACCGAGGCGGAGCTGCGGGCGAAGTTCCACGGCCTCGCCGACGCGGTGCTGGGCGCCGATCGGGCGGCGCGGCTCGCGGATGCGGTGCTGGGGATCGCGCAGGCGGCGGACGTGTCCGCGCTGATGCGGCTTGCGGCGCCCCTGGAGGCGACCCGCCTCGCCGGGGAGTAGGCAACACACCGAGACGCCGGGAGGCAGCTGCTCCCGGCCTCCCGGCTGGGTGCCCTCGGCCTGGTGCCGGCCTGCGGGCTCAAGCCGAACGACGGCCGAAGCCGGGCGCCGCCCGGCGCGACCGAGCGGGCGATCAGGGCTGCGCGAAGGAGATGACCACCCGCCGGCTCATCTGCGACTTCAGCGCGTAGCCGACCGAGCCGAGCCCGAGCTGCCGCACCCCGCTCGCGGGCACGCCGTCCGCCGCCAACCGGTCCGTCACCACCTGCGCCCGCAGTTCCGAGAGCAGGTGATTGGCCTTGCCGGAGCCGGTGCGGTCGGCCGCGCCGGACACGGTCAGCGCCGCATCCGGATGCGCCTTCGACCATGCCGCCGCGCGGGCGATGACGTGCTGCGCCGACGCATCGAGCGCGGCGGACCATTCCCGGAAGAACACGACGAAGTTGCGCGCCGGCGCGGCAGCATACGCCGGCAGGGACAGCAGGCAGAGCAGGACCAGGAAGCTCAGGCGGCGCATGACCACACTCCGGCAGCGGACGAACGAGGAATTGCCAGATGCCCGGCTTGCCCCTGTTGCGTCAACCGCACGTCCGGCACGCCGAGGGCAAGCGCCTGAATGGGGAAAGCGGCGCGGGCGGCGGGCCTGTCGGGCATCGCCCCGCGCGCGGCATCGGACCGGGGCGCCCCTTTCGCCCCGGCGCGGAAGCTTTATGAAAGACCCCGGCCTTGCAAAGACCAACGCTCGTCCCCGACCGGCCACAGGAAACGCCCCGATGCCGACTTTCACCGAAGACCGCCTTCGCGCCGTCACCGCCCTTATCGTCCGCCGCATGGGCAGCGATTCGGAGGAAACCGCGCTGGTCGCCGACCACCTGGTCCGCGCCAACCTCGCCGGCCACGACAGCCATGGCGTCGGCATGCTGCCGGCCTACGTGCGCCTGCTGCAGGACGGGCTGCTGGTGCCGAACCAGGAACCGGAAACGGTGCTCGATTTCGGCGCGCTGCTGGTACTCGACGCGCGCCGCGGCTACGGCCAGCACATGGCGGCGGAATCGGTGCGGCGCGCGATCGAACGCGCCCGCCAGACCGGCGCCTGCGTGCTGGGGATGCGCAATTCGTCGCACATCGGCCGGGTCGGCACCTATGGGGAGCAGGCGGTGGCGGCGGGCATGGCGTTCATCGGCTACGTGAACGTCGCCGACCACCACGACATCGCCGCCCCCTGGGGCTGCGCCGAACCCCGCCTCGGCACCAACCCGTTCGTCACCGCGGTGCCGGGCGCGGAGGGTCCGGTGCTGCTCGACATGGCGACCACCACCATCGCCGCCGGCAAGGCCCGCGTCGCGCGCAACAAGGGCGTCCCGGTCCCCGACGGCTGCCTGATCGACGCGGCCGGCCATCCGACCAACGACCCGACCCCGTTCATCGACGAGCACATCGGCGCGCTGACCGCGTTCGGCCGCCACAAGGGATCGGGGCTTGCGGTGATGTGCGAGATCATGGCCGGCGCCGTGGCGGGCGGCCAGCGCGCCGGCGAGCCGAACAAGGGCGGCATCCTGAACAGCCTGTTCGCCGTCGTGATCGACCTCGCGCGCATCGGCGGCGACGCGGCGGGGGTGCTCGCGGGGGTGGAGGCGACGAAGGCGCATATCCGGTCGTCGCGCGTGGCGCCCGGGTTCGAAGCGATCCTGCTGCCGGGCGAGCCGGAACGCCGTTCCGCCGCCGCGCGGCGGGCGGGGGGATCCCGGTGGACGATCGGACCTGGGAACAGATCCGGGAAGCGGCGGGCAAGCTCGGGATCACCGAGGCGGAGCTGGAACGGGCGAACGTATAACGCCCACTAGCCCTTCCCCGCCGCGCCCGCCCGCACCGGCGGGCCCGGCGGGATCGCCGCCGCAGGCGCCCGCCCGCTCAGCTCCGCCCCCGCATCCGGATCGAGCCGGGTCGAGATCGCCGGCGCGACCATCGCCAGCCCCGCCACCACCAGGAACGCGACCGAGAAATCCCCCAGCTCCGGCGCCGCGTGCCCGCGCACCGCCATCGACGCCCCGAGCGCCGCGGCCGAGATCGCGATCCCGAGCGACAGCATCATCTGCTGCTGCGTCGTGTAGAAACTGGTCGCGGCACTCATGTCCGGGCGGGGAATCTCGGCATAGGCGATCGTGTTGTAGGCCATGAACATCAGCGACTGGAAAAACCCGCCGGCGATCAGCACCAGGTAGATCGCCGGCATCGGCCAGGACGGGCGGAACCCGGCCATCGTGCCCAGCAGCGCCGTGGCGACGAACCCGATCCACACCATCACCGGCCGGAACCCCAGCCGGCGCAGGAGCCCCGGCGCCACCAGCCGCATCGCGAGCGAGCCGAGCGAGCCCGCGAAGGTGATCACCCCGCTGCGCGCCGCCGAATAGCCGAACCCGAGCTGCATCATCATCGGCAGCAGGAACGGCGTCGCGCCGGCGCCGATGCGCGAGAACGCGCCGGAGAACACGGAAAACCGGAACGTCGCGTAGCGCATCAGCCGGAAATCCAGGATCGGATGCGGATGCCGGCGCGCGTGCCCGGCATAGAGCGCGCCCACCGCGACCCCTGCCGCCAGCAGCGCCCAGGTGATGAGGCTCGCCCCCGCGCCGCGCGCCGCCATCTCGATCCCGAACATCAGGCAGGCGAGTGCCGTGCCCGACAGCGCCAGGCCCACGAAGTCGATCGGCGTCTTCACCGGTTCGCGCATCTCCTCGATGAACAGGGTCACGAGCAGAATGCCGACCGCGCCGATCGGCACGTTGATGAAGAAGATCCACCGCCAGTCGATGTAGGTCACGATGAACCCGCCGAGCGGCGGGCCCAGGATCGGCCCGATCGTCGCCGGGATCATCAGCCAGGCCATGGCCGAGACCAGTTCCGCCTTCGAGGCCGTGCGCAGCAGCACCAGCCGCCCGACCGGCGACATCATCGCCCCGCCGGTGCCTTGCAGCATGCGCGCCGCCACCAGCTCCGGCAGGCTCTGCGACACGCCGCACAGGATCGAGCCCAGGGTGAACAGCGCGATCGCCGCGCGGAACACGGTCCGCGAGCCGAAGCGGTCGGCCATCTTGCCGCTGGCGGGGATGAACATCGCCAGGGTCAGCAGGTAGCAGGTGAGCGCGATGTTCATGCGCAGCGGCGGCACATGGAAACTATGCGCCATGGCGGGCAGCGCGGTCGCCAGCACGGTGCCGTCGAGCTGTTCCATCAGCATCGAGCTGGCGACGATCAGCGCGACCGTGCGGGTGCTGACCAGGCGCGGCGGGCGCCCGCCCATGGGAACCTCGGTGGGAGCCCCGACGGGAGGCGCATCGGGAGGCGTGTCAGGCGGGGTGGGTGGCGAGGTTTCCGGCATGGCGCCAGACTCGCGCGATCCGCCCTGCTCCGCCAAGCGCTGACCCGGCATGGCCGCCCCTCCCGCTGCGCGGGCAGATTGCCACGATCCTGCCGCCATCGCACTCTGCCCGCCGGCGGCAACGGACGGGGGGACAGCGCATGGCCGAGCCGGGCGAGGCAGCGGGCGGACCGCTCGCCGGCGTGCGGGTGATCGACCTCACCGCCGTGGTGCTCGGGCCGTTCGCCACGCAGACGCTCGGCGACATGGGTGCGGACGTGGTGAAGATCGAAACGCCGGAGGGCGATCCCACAAGGCAGATCGGGCCGTCGCGCGAGGCCGGCATGGGGTCCTATTTCGCCAACCTCAACCGCAACAAGCGCAGTGTCGTGCTGGACCTCAAGCGCCCGGTGGCGCGCGCGGCGCTCGATCGGCTGATCGCGGGGGCGGATGTGTTCGTGCACAACATGCGGCTGGGGGCGGCGGCACGGCTCGGGCTCGATGACGCGCCCCTCGGGGCGCGCTATCCGCGGCTGATCCATGCGGCGGCGACCGGGTTCCGGGAGGGCAGCTCGATGGCCGAATACCCGGCGTTCGACGATCTGATCCAGGGCATGAGCGGGGCGGCGGCGTTGAACGCGGGACCGGATGGCGCGCCGCGGTATTTCCCGACCGTGATGGTGGACAAGCTCACCGGGCAGTTGCTGGCGTCGATGATCGGCATGGCGCTGTTCCACCGTGAACGCACCGGGCAGGGCCAGGCGGTGCACGTGCCGATGATGGAGTCGATGCTGTCGTTCCTGCTGGTCGAGCACATGTGGGGTGCCACGATCGACGAGCCGGAGCGGGGCATGGGCTATCCGCGCATGCTGACCCCGCACCGGCGGCCCTATGCGACGCGCGACGGGTTCATCTCGGTCATCTGCGTGAGCGATGCGCAATGGGCGCGGGTGCTGCGCGCCATCGGGCGGGAGGCGCTGGTCGCCGATCCGCGTTTCGCGACCATCGCCGCGCGGTCCGCGCATGTCGATGCGCTGTTGGCGGTGCTGGCCGAGGGGCTGACGGCGCGGACGACGGCGGAATGGCTCGCGATCCTGCGCCCGCTGGATATTCCGTGCGGGGCGGCATCGAGCCTGCCGGCGCTGCTGGAGAATGCGTATCTGCGCGAGACCGGGTTCTTCGCGCTGGCGGAGCATCCGAGCGAAGGGCGGGTGCGGGTGCCGGCGATCCCGGCGCGCTTCTCGGCGAGCCCGACGGGGGTGCGGCGGCTGTGGCCGCGGCTGGGGGAGCATGGGGTGGAGGTGTTGGGGGAGGCGGGGTTCGGGGCGGGGGAGATCGCGGAGATTCTGGGTGGGGATGCGTAGAGGGCGGGGCGGCCGGGCGGGCGGTTTGCCCGCCCCTCACTGCCGCCAAGGGGCAGAGTGAGATCGACGTTGCCGTTGCGGCGTGACGGCGGGGTCGGAGGCATGGCGCAAGTCCCTGTGCAGAATATCAAAGACTTTGCACCAGACACGGCGTCTTCATTCCTTGGGGCTTTTCCGTTGCCGAAATGTGGTGCAGATCAGACCCCATGATCTACGGGTATGCGCGGGTTGCGACCGATGGCCAGAGCGTGGACGCCCAGGTACGCCAGCTCCGGGCGGCCGGGGCCGGCCAGGTGTTCCGGGAGACCGCGAGCGGGGCCAGGACCGACCGGGCGCAGCTCCGCCGGGTGCTCGGCCAGCTCGCCGCCGGTGACGTGCTGATGGTGGTGCGGCTCGACCGCCTGGCCCGCTCGACCCGGGACCTCCTGAACACCCTTGCCGCGATCGCCGATCGCAAGGCCGGGTTCCGATCTCTGAGCGAGACCTGGGCGGACACCACGACCGCCCATGGCCGGCTGATGCTGACCGTGCTCGGCGGCCTGGCCGAGTTCGAGCGCGAGCTGATCCGCGCCCGGACGGGCGAGGGTCGCCGGCGGGCCGTCGCGCGCGGGGTAAAGCTTGGCCGGAGGCCGAAACTCACCCCGCAGCAGATGAAGGAGGCGATCAGGCGTCGGGATCGGGGCGAGGAGACCTTGCGGGAGATCGCGCGCAGCTACAATGTCAGCCATAGTACGATTTCGAGGCTTCCAACATGACGATTTCAGACACCCTGCTTGTCCTCGCAACGTTCTGTGGGCCCATAGCCGCGGTGCAGGCACAAAAATGGATTGAGCGTACACGAGAACAACGCAGTCGCCGACTTTGGATATTTCAAACGCTTATGGCGACCCGCGCGGTTCGCGCTGGCTCAAATGAGCACGTTCAAGCGCTGAATCTAATTGACGTATTCTTCAATGGGAAATCTTCCAAGGACAAGGCAGTTCGCAATGCCTGGTTGGTTTATCTCGACTTCTTCAATCAACCGGTTCCGACTGGAGAAGACAACGCGAGGGCGCACAATGAAAAGGGGGTCGATTTGCTCGTCGCTCTTCTAGAGGCAATAGCCAAAACCCTCGGATACGACTTTAACAAAGTGCAGCTGAAACGCGGGGGTTATTATCCACAAGGTCATGCTAATGAAAGTGCAGCCCGCGCCATTATTCGGGATAATCTTGTGAAAGTCCTGACTGGCGCGCAACCAGTGAACATGGCAGTGGTTAGCTTCCCGGTATCGGAAGAGGCACTGAAGAATCAGCAATTAGTGCAGGAGGCGCTATTGAAAACTCTTTCTGGTGATCACCCGTTGAAGATTAAGTCCGAGCCCTAGCAGGCGGCACTGGTGATGTGACACGCTAACAGCGTCACGTTTTAGCGTGGTCGTGGCGAGTCACTTGCCCGGCATGGGCACTTTTCTGCGTCCCTACCGCGTCGGCTACCGCCGCTATGGGTGGAAAGCTGCCTGTCTGGTCCTTGGCAAGCGCCATGGGATATCAGACATTGAGCGGCTGCCAGGATTTGGCTGAATGTGAGGATTGACGTGGGGTACGCGGAGTTGATAGCCGAGTGGCTTAGCTTAGGCTCTGACTTAAGGAGCGCTTGCCTTTCGCTCGTGTCTAAAGCTCAAGTTCAAACCGCCTGCTCGCTTGAGGAAAGCCCGGGCCTATTTGCTGTCCTGCTGTTCTGCCGCACAATCACGAACTTCAAGGGGGCTATGAGCCTTTTCCAACAAGGGCTCATCATCGAAGCCCAGACGCTCCAGCGTTCCTGCTTTGAAAACTCTCTCTGGCTCCGACGATTGGCGCACGAAGGAACGGCCTTCGCGAAGGCCATTTCGGATGACGGCCTATTCAACGAAGCCAGCTTTGCCAGTCTGATCACGCCCACGGCCGCGGACAAGAGCACGCTGGCGCAGGTTAAAGGGCATATAGATTTGGGCAAAGGACGGAAGCGAATTGACGTGAGGGGTTCCTCAACACTCGACGGTGCCACTGAGGACTACGCCGAGTTTCGTCGTCTTAGCATGAGTGCCGCGCATCCCTCTTCAACTTCCCTCCTGCGGCATCTCGTGAAAAATCCCGAGACGGGCGACTTTGAAATTGCCGTGGAAGTGGCGGAAGATGATCAGGAACTTGTCACGAATCTATTTTTTACCATCGCCGCGATGATGCACACGCTGAACTCCTTCATCGAATGCGTATCTCCCCCAGATGGGGAAAGAATTCGGAACGAGATGGCGGCGCACATTGTCGCTTTGCAAGCGAAAGCTGCGGCATAGTGTTGTCAGCAGCCGTGACGCGGCGGGATGGACCGCCGCAAGGACGCTCCCAAGCGGTCGCGCCGCGTAGCGGTCGGCGCCGAAGCAGCGCCGAACCGTGACCCGGCCCACCCCGCCACGTCCGACTGAGCCACGGCCGGGACGGAGAAACGCCATCCAGCCGAACCGAGAAACCTCCCCGCACACGCGGCCCTTCCCCGCGCCCGATCTGCCCGCACCCGACGGCGCCGCCACCGACCGCATCGACCCTGCCGCCCCGCCCGATCCCCGGCGCAGCCCCGCGCGATCCCCCGGCGGGCCAGCGTGACCGCCCGGGCCGCGGCGGCCCCCGCGCGAAAACCGCTTGACACGGCGGCGGATTCGTGTTCTTGTTTCGTTCATGTCCGCCGCCGCCGCTTCCCCCCCCACCACCAGCGCCTGGGCCCTCGCCGGGCGCTTCGCCCGCTTCATCGGCGGGCTGCGGGAAGCGATGGCGGCCGGCGCCGAGCACAACCCGGTCCTGATGGACCTCGCGGCCCGGCTGTGGAACCGCCTCACGGAAGCGGCGGAGCGCTTCGCCGCCATCGCCGCCCATCCGGTGGCGAGGTCCCGCCGCCGCCCCGCCGAATCCGCCCCCATGCCGGCGGATGCGGTGCCCGACGATGCGGCGCCGCCCTGGTCCCGTGCGCCGCGCCGGACCCTGCCCAGACGCTTTGGCTGGCTGGCGCGGATGTCGCCGGAAACGGTGCCGTCCGGCATCGAGTTTGCCTATCTCCTGGCGCAGCCGGAAATGACGGAACTGCTGGCGACCGCCCCGCGCCTGTGGCGGGTGCTGCGCCCGCTCTGCCGGATGTTCGGCATCACGCCACCCGAGGCCCTGCCGTGCCCGCCGCCCGCGCCGGGCACGGCCCCGCGGCGCGTGCCGGAGGCAGCACGCGACCCCGACCGCCCGCGCCGGCGGTCCGAAGCCGCGGCGATCCGGGACCACGGTCCGCTCGGGTACCGCCCGCCGCTTTTCGGCCGCTAGACCGGGGCCGGCGGTCGCGTGCCCATATTGTTACGATATTACAACGTAATCACCCGCCCAGCGCCTCCCGTCATGGCCGGCCCCGAGCCAAGGCCGTCCGGCATGGTTTTTTGATTCCTGAACGCAACATTTCGCCGTGCAAGTCGTGCGACATTGATTCACCTGAATTTCCGACGTTTCGCACCCGGCTCCGAAGCCGCCCTACTTCCGCCGCGACTGCCGCAGGATCACCTCCCGCACCCCGCCCGCCGCCTGCTCCGCCACCGTCCCGGCGACCGCCCCCCAGTCGTGATCCAGCGACCCCGCCGGCACGACATTGAGCTGCACCACCCGCCCCCCCTCGGCCCCCGCCGCGGTATCGACGATCCATTGCACCTCCACCCGCTGCTGGTCGCCCGGCAGCGGCACCATCCGCACCTGGCCGCGGACGACGAAATCCGCGCCCTTGCGGCTGGGCTGCACCACCTCCCCGACCGCCTTCAGCGCCATCTGCATGGACCCGCTCAGCAGCGGATCGCCATTCCCGGGCGCCCCGGTCACCCCGCTCACCAGCACCCGGGCCGGCCGGTTGTAGAGGCTGTTCGGGTCCGCCCGCATCAGCGCGACCTCCACCCCGGTGAGCAGCTTCGCGAGCTGCGGCGCCGCGTCGTCCGCCGCCGCCGCCAAGGTGGCCGGCTCCGCGGCGGCCCAGGCGGCGGCCGACACCGGCGCGCCCACCACGCTTCCCTGCGCCTGGCCCTGCGGGTTCAGCACGGTGTAGCGCGGGATCACCTCGGCCCCGCGGTCGGTGGCGGCGACCGCGAGCCGCCAATCGGTCCGTGCCGGCGCCAGCGCGAAGGCGGGCACTTCGTGGGCACGCAGGCCGTGCGCCAGCACGGCGGCGAAGCTGCGCGCCGCCCCGTCCGACAGCAGCGCGGTCGCCGGCGGCGGCACCGCGAGCCGCGGCTCCGGCGGCTGGCGCAGGGTCAGCCCGACGGGGCCGGGATTGCCGAGGAACGGTTCCGGCAAATCCCCGCAGCCGGCAAGCGGGGCTAGCACGGCCAACACCAGCATCAGGCTCAGGAAGCGCATCAACCCCCCAGCGCCACGATGGAAATCTGGTGCCCGATCGGCCCCCCGTCGCCGAGCGTGCGCCGCCGGTGGCTGAAGAATCGCTCCGCATCGGCCGCCGTATCGGCCGCCAGCGCTTCGACGGTTCCGACCCCGGCGGCGCGCAGCCGGGCCAGGCAATAGCCGGAAAGATCGAACTGCCAGCGGTCCGCGTGCCGGCCCGGGGCGAGGAAGCGTGCGCCCTCCGCATCCGCCGCCAGCAGGGCGGCGCGCAGGTCGGGGCCGACCTCGTAGGACGCCTGGCCGATGCAGGGGCCGACCACGGCGGCGATGCGCTCCGCCCGCGCCCCCAGGGTCGCCATCGCGGCGACCGTCGCCTCGATCACGCCCGCCACCGCGCCGCGCCAGCCGGCATGCGCGGCACCGACCACGCCGGCCGCGGGATCGGCCAGCAGCACCGGCGCGCAATCGGCGGTGATGATCCCGAGCCCGACGCCGGGCCGGTCCGTCACCATCGAATCCGCCCGCGGCCCCGCCCCGGCCGGCCACGGCGCGTCCACCATCACCACCGCCGTGCCATGCACCTGGTTCAACCCCACCAGCCCCGCCGGCGCCAGCCCGAGCGCCCGAGCCGCGCGGGCCCGGTTCTCCGCCACCGCCGCCGGCGCATCGGCCCCGGACAGGCTGCAATTGAGCGCCGCGTAGGGGCCGGTGGAGACGCCGCCCCGGCGGGTGAAGAACCCGTGCGTGGCGGGCAGCAGGGCGGAACGCAGCGGCGCGGCGGTCATGGCTCGAATCCCGGCGGGGTGGGGCAGTCGGGGTGGCACAAGGCCAGCGCCTTGAACAGCCGGCCCATGCGATGCGGCTCGGCGAGCCGCCGCGCCGCCGCGATCAACCCGGCCGCCCGCGCCGGCGGCTGGCCGCGCGCCAGCCGGTCGGTGCGCTGGAACAGCCCGAGCCTTGTGAGCAGCAGCCCCTGCGCCAGCGGCCCGTGCACCGCCACGCCGGCGGCGCGGGCGCGGCTCGCAAGCCCGGGGAAATCCACATGCGCGGTCAGGTCGGCCTCCCCCGGAGCGGCCAGCGGGTCGGCCGGACGCCCGGCCCGCAGCGCCTGCAGGCTATCGCCGGTCGCAGGCGCGGCCGGCCCGTAGTCGAGGAGGAGCGCCGCCCCCGGGTGCCGGGTCAGCCGTGCGGCCAGGGCGCCGACGAACGCGTGCGCAGGCTCGCAGACCTCGACGATCCCGGCCGCCACCTGGTCATGGTCCCCAGCCCGGCCGTCATCCTCGGCCCGGTCGGCACCGGCGTCGCTCTCGCCTCGGGCCTGGCGGTCGGCCGCCGCCGGGCGCGCGGTCGGATCAGGACCGTCGGATGCGGCCCAGGCGGCAAGCGCGGCGGGCTCCCCCGGCGCCGCCGGGCGGGTGATGAAACCCCCGTCCGCCACGTAGCGCTCGCCCCAGCCCCCGCCGTCGCGGACGAACTGGCGGATCGGCAGCGCGTCCAGGAATTCGTTGGCGAGCAGCAGCAGCGGCGCCTGCGGTACGCTGTCCAGGCTGTCGTGCCAGGTGGCGCGCGCCGCCATCCCCGCCGGCAGCGCGGCGGCCTGCGCGGCGCGCAGCCGCGGCGAGGTCTCGATCAGATGCAGCGACAGCGCGGCGGCGAAGCCGGGGGCGACCTGGCCGATCGCGCGCAGGGCGTCGGCCAGCAGGGTGCCGCGTCCCGGCCCCGCCTCCACCAGCAGCACCGGGTCCGGCCGGCCGAGCAGGTCCCAGGTCACCGCCGCCCACAACCCGAGGATTTCGCCGAACGCCTGGGCGATCTCGGGCGCGGTGGTGAAATCGGCGAACGGATCGTGCGTCGCGTAATAGGCAGTGTTGGCCCGCGCCATGAAGCGGTCCAGCCGCTCGCCCGGCACCGCCGGACTGCGCGCCGCCCCTGCGCCCGCCCCTGCTCCCGTCATGCAGCGTCCGTCATGCGGGCCCCCTCGTGCCGCCGCCACGCCGCCGCGGCTGGGCGGCGCCGCCAGCCCAGGGCGATCGCATTTGGCCGGAACGCACTGGCCGCCATGCCAACGCCACGCGCCGCCCAGCGGCGCTCAGCCAGCGCCCGGACGAACACGACCGCCGCCTGCCGCCGCCTCGGCGCGATCGGCCGGCATCACCGGGGCGACCCACGGATGGCGCAGCGCGTACCAGATCAGCCCGGCCCCGATCACCAGCATCGGGATCGACAGGATCTGCCCCATCGTCAGACCCCCGGCGAGATAGCCCAGGAACGGATCCGGCTGGCGGAAGCATTCAGAGACGATGCGGCACACCCCGTAGCCGAAGACGAACACGCCGGCGAGCCACCCCGGCCGCGCGCGCCAGTAGTCCCGCCGCGCCAGCACCAGCATCACCGCCAGCAGGATGATGCCCTCCAGCGACGCCTCGATGAGTTCGGAGGGATAGCGCGGCACCGGCCCCGCCGCGGGGTAGATCATCGCCACCGGCAGCCAGCAATGCGCCGCGGTGCAGCCCGCCACCGGCCGCCCCCACAGCTCCCCGTTGATGAAATTTGCCACCCGGCCGAGCCCCAGCCCGATCGGCACCGGCACTGCGATCCGATCGGCGAAGGCGAGCACACGCAGCCCGTTCCTGCGACAGAACCACCAGATCGCGATCCCGACCCCGATCGCCCCGCCGTGGAAGCTCATGCCCCCGTCCCAGACCGCCGGAATCAGCGCCGGATGGGCGAAATAAAGCGCCGGCTGGTAGAACAGCACGTAGCCGAGCCGCCCCCCCAGCACGACGCCGAGCGTCGCCCAGGTCAGGAAATCGTCCACCTGCTCCGCCGTCGCCACCACCGGCGCCCGACGCACCAGATACCGCGCCAGCCGCCAGCCGAGCAGCAGCGCGGTGATATAGGCCAGCGCATACCAGCGGATGTTGATCGGCCCGAGATGGATCGCCACCGGATCGAACCCGGGGTAGACCAGCACCCCCATTATGCCCGCGCCCGTCATACGTACGCATCCGGCTGCGCCAGGTGATCGCGCACGTAACGGCGGATGCCCTCTTCCAGCGGCGTGAACTGGCCGGGGAAGCCGGCGGCGCGCAGCCGCGCCATGCCGGCCTCGGTGAAGGACTGGTACTGGCCGCGCAGCGTCGCCGGCATGTCGATGAACTCCACCGCGCGCGCCACCCCGGCGGCGTCGCAGACCGCGTGCGCGAGATCGAGATAGGTGCGCGCCTTCCCGGTGCCGACGTTGAACAGCCCGCTCACCGCCGGGGTGTCGAGTAGCCACAGGATCACCTCGACCACGTCACCCACCCAGATGAAGTCGCGCGCCTGCGTCCCGTCCGCGAGCCCGGCGCGATCGGAACGAAACAGGCGCGGGGCGAGGCCGGCGGCGACCTCGTCGTATTTCACCTTCACCACCGAGATCATCTTTCCCTTGTGGTATTCGTTCGGCCCGTAGACGTTGAAGAACTTGAGCCCCGCCCATTGCGGCGGCCGCGGCGCGCCCTGCGCGATCAGCGCCGCCACCCGCAGGTCGAAGGCGTGCTTGGTCCAGCCGTACAGATTGAGCGGGCGCAGCCGGGCGAGCGCCGCCGGGCTCGGGTCGTCCTCGAACCCCGCCGACCCGTCGCCGTAGGTCGCCGCCGAGGAGGCATAGAGGAACGGCACCCCGCGCGACGCGCACCAGGTCCAGAGCCGGCCCGGCAGCTCGACATTGGTGGCCCAGGCCAGATCCCCGTCGGTGGCGGTGGTCTCGCTCACCGCACCGAGATGCACGAGCGCCTCCAGCGGCGGACGGGCGGCAAGGAAGTCGTCGAGCGCCTCGGGCGGGATCAGGCGGGCGGGCGGGTGGGCGGCGAGGTTGCGCCACTTGCCGGTACTGCCTAGCCAGTCGACCACCACCGTCTCCGCCCCGCGGCGGACCAGGGCGGCTTGCAGCATCGAGCCGATGAAACCGGCCCCGCCGGTGACCATAATCATGGGCGCGGCTTATAGAGGCATCCGTCGCCGCACGGCAGGGGGTCCCGGCCAGGGCGGGATGAACAAGGGGTTAGAACCATGAGCGAGCGGCCGAAATTCTTCGACGACCTGGCCGGCGTCGCCGGCGGGGCGATCTCTGCGCTTGCAGGGATGCGCGAGGAGGCGGAGGCGATGGTCCGCGCCCGCATCGACGAGGCGCTGCGCCGGCTCGACCTCGTGCGCCGCGACGAGCTGGAGGCGATCCAGGAGATGGCGGCGAACGCGCGCACGGGCCAGGAGGCGGCGACGACGCAGCTCGCCGCGATGGAAGCGCGGCTCGCTGCGCTGGAGCACCGGGTGGCAGCGCTGGAGGCGACGCCGCCGGAGGTGCCGGAGGAAGCCGGCTGAACAGGGTCTCGGTCCACCTCTCCCGCGAAAGCGGGAGAGGTCGCCGTGCGCAGCGCGGCGGGTGAGGGCACGAGGCACGGTTCCCTCACCCGGTTCGCTGCGCGAACCGACCTCTCCCGCGAAAGCGGGAGAGGTGAAGCAGCAGCCGGACCATCGCTCCGGGTGGAGAGGGTTTCCGTTCAGGCGCCCTCGATGATGCTGCCGAAGCGGACCCAGTTCTGCCCGTCCCAGCGCTGCAACTGCATCGACCGGATCGGGTAGTAGTTGGTCGGGCTGGTGGCGACCGTGATGCCCGGCAGCAGGGTGCCGACCTCCAGCCGCTTGATCGCAGTCGCCTGCTTCATCACGTGCGCGCGGGCGAAATTGCCCTTGCAGCTCTCCAGCACGTGCCGCAACACCACGCTGGCGGTGTAGCCGTAGACGAAATTGTTGTCCGTCTGGTCGGCATGCGGCATGTACGTGTCCATGAACTTGCGCCATTCGTTCATGCCGGGATCGTTCTTGAACGCGGCCTCGGTCGGGTCCTTCATCCAGCCGCTGGTGATGACCCCGACCCCGTTCTCCGCGCCCGCCGGCTTCATCACCGAACCGGCCGAGATCGAGACATTGGTCATGAAGAACAGCGGTTTCCAGCCGAGGTCGTGCACCTTGCGGATCGATTGCGCCGCCTGCTTGGGTGCGGCGGCACAGACGAACACGTCCGCACCCGAGGCCTGCAGCTCGGTGATCTGCGAATCGACCGTGGGGTCGGTCGCCTCATAGGACAGCGACCTGACGACGTGCTTGCCCCACGTCTTGCCCAGCACGTCGCGCAGGCCGGTCACGTAGTCCTTGCCGAAATCATCGTTCTGATACAGGATTCCGATCTTGCCGGCGGGCTTGTTCTGCAGGATGTACTTGGCATAGATCTGCGCTTCGGTGCGGTAGCTCGGCTGCAGCCCGATGGTCCAGGGGAACTCCTTGTAGTGGCCCCACTTGCTCGCCCCGGTGGCGACGAACAGCATCGGCACCTGCTCGTGGTTCACGTAGCGCTCGATCGCCGAGTTGGTCGGCGTGCCCAGGGTGTTGAACAGGAAATCGACCTTGTCCTGTTCCAGAAGGCGGCGCACGTCCTCCACGGTACGGGGCGGCAGGTAGCCGTCGTCGTAGGTGATGAAATCGATCTTGTGGCCGGCGACGCCGCCCTGGGCGTTGACCATGTTGAAGAACGCGGTCTCGGCGTGGCCGATCGCCCCATAGGACGAGGCCGGCCCGCTGTACGGCATGGTGTTGCCGATCTTGAGGCTGGTCTTCGTGACTCCCGGCATCGCCGCGGCCCGGGCGCGCGGCGCCAGGGATGACGCGGCCACGGCTGCGCCGCCCGCCAGAATCGATCTCCTGCCGATCATGATTCGTCTGCTCCCGTTTGGTGGGGTTTTTGCCCGTTGATCCTGATTTGCCTGCCTGCCGCCGATCCGCGCGTCGGCGGGCCGGCGCGGCATGATGGCCCGCCCGGCGGCCCGGGCGCAACCGGCTACCAGCCGGCGGCGACGGCCTCGGCCAGGCGGGTGAACAGCGGCACCGCAGCGGCAAGCTCGGCCAGGGACACGTGCTCCCCGGGACGATGCGCGAGGGCGATATCGCCCGGCCCCAGCACCACGCAGGGCGCCAGCGCCGAGAGTTCGGATGCGTCCGTCCCGAACGCCGCCGTGCACGGCGCCGCCCCGGCGAGGTCGGAGGCGAGCCGGATCAGCGGATGGTCGGCGCCGAGCTCGGGCGGCTTTCCCTCCCGCGCCTCGATGAGCGCAACCCCGGCGCGGGCGGCAGCGTCGCGCACCGCCTGGCACACCGGCGTCGGGTCGATCTTCGCCGAATAGCGGAACTTGATCCGCGCGGTGGCACGCGGCACCGTCACGTTCACCGCAGCGCCGTGATTGTCGATCGTCAGGTTGAAATCGCTGAACGGCGGATCGTAGGCGGTGTCGGCCAGCGCCGGGTCGGTGCGCAGGCGCTCGAACACGGCCGGCATCTCCGCCAGGAACGGGATCAGCGCCCAGTTCGCGTTGCGCCCCAGGCCGGTGCTGCTGTGCGCCTGCACGCCCGTCGCGGTGATCGTGAAGTTCACGCTGCTGCGATGGCCGCGCACCGGGATCAGCCGGGTCGGCTCCACCACCACGATGGCGCGCGGGGCGGCGCGGCGGGCGAGCGCGGAGCGGGCGACGATCTCGCGTGCGCCCTGCTTCGTCGTCTCCTCGTCGGTGGTGAGCAGCAAGGTGACGGGCACCGTCTCCGGCAGCGCGCGCGCCGCCATCACCGCTGCCGCCACCGGCCCCTTCATGTCAGCGCTGCCGAGCCCGTGCAGCACGCCGGCGTCATCGATCCGGCCGGAGAACGGATCGTCCTGCCAGCCGGTGTCGGGCACCGTGTCCATGTGGCCCGACAGCGCGAGCCCGCCCGGGCCGCCACGATGGGCCACCAGCACCCGCTTCGCGACGCCTGCGGGATCGGCGTAGTCCAGCGCCTCGACCTCGAACCCCGCCAGCGCGGCAGCCAGGCGCGCCGCCACCGGCAGGTTGGAGACGAAGCTGCGGCTGTCGAGGGTGACGAGGTCGTGGGCGAGATCGGCGAGCAGGTCCATGCGGGGTGCATCCTTTGCGGCGCGGGCGGTCAGGCTACCATGCCCCCACGGCGGGTTGCACCAGCCCCCCGCCCCGCGCAGCATGCCGCGCAATCCGCAGGAGGAAACAACACGCCATGGATGGGTTCGATCTCGTCTCCCGCCTCGCCCCCGGGGTCCCGGCACCGGCGCCGCGCTTCACCGGCTTCCCGCCCTATAATTTCATCGGCGGCCACAACGACCCGAGCCTGATTCCGACCGAGGCGCTGGCAAACGCCGCCGCCGCCGTGCTGCGGCGGGAAGGCGCGAAGCTCGCGATGTACAACCTCGCCGAAGGACCCCAGGGCTACCCGCGCCTGCGCGCCTTCGTCGCCGGCAAGCTCGCGGATCGCCGCGGCGTTCCGGCCGGCGCCGACGACGTGCTCATCACCTCCGGCTCCGGCCAGGGCATCGACATCGTGAACCGGCTGCTGGTGAGCCCGGGCGATACCGTGCTGATCGAGGAATTCTCCTACGCCGGCGCCATCACCCGCGCGCGCCAGTCGGGCGCCACCGTGCTGCCCATGCCGCTCGACGAACACGGCATCCGCCCGGACGCGCTGGAGACGATCCTCGCCGATCTCGCCGGCCGCGGCATCACGCCGAAATACCTCTACACCATCCCGACCATCCAGAACCCCACCGGCAGCATCCTGCCGCTGGAACGCCGCCAGGCGCTGGTCGCGCTCTCTGCCCGCTTCGGCGTGCCGATCTTCGAGGACGAGTGCTACGCCGACCTGCTGTGGCACGCGGTCGACGCACCGCCGGCCTTGCGCGCGCTGGCGCCGGCGCAGGTGATCCATATCGGATCGTTCTCGAAATCCCTCGCCCCCGCGCTGCGTGTCGGCTACGCCACCGCCGACTGGCCGGTGCTGGCACGCATGCTCGCCTGCAAATCCGACGGCGGCACGGGCGCGATCGACCAGATGGTGATTGCGGAATATTTCACCACCGAATTCGGCGCCCATGTCGAACGACTGAGCGCCGGCCTCAAAATCAAGCTCGACGTGATGCAGGAAGCCCTGGCGCGCGAATTCGGCACCGCCATCGAAACGTGGCATCCGGACGGCGGCATCTTCCTGTGGATGAAACTGCCGGCGGAGGTCGACGTGCGCCGCTTGATCGCCCCGGCCCAAGCCGCCGGCATTGCGTTCAACCCCGGACCGGAATGGGCCGTCGACGCCGAAGCGGCAAAATCACATCTCAGACTCTGCTTCGCCCTCCCCTCCGCCGAGCAAATCCGCGAAGGGGTCGCCGCCTTCGCCCGCATCTGCCGCGAACAAACCGGCATCCCCCGCCAAAGCGCCAACATCCGCCACCCCGGCGCGGCGTAGCGACGGCCCGCAGCAAGGCCAGGGGGGCTTTGCCCCCCTGGACCCCCGCCAAGGGCTCGCCCTTGGCGGGGGTCCAGGGGGCAGAGCCCCCTGGCCTTGCTTGCGGCCGTCACCCCGCGCGTTCGTCGATCAGGGGCGCGTCGGTGCGGGCTTGCAGGGCGTCGAAGCTGAGCCCCGGCGCGATTTCGCGCACCACGAAGCCCTGGGGCGTCACGTCGATCACGGCGAGGTTGGTGTAGACTCGTTTCACCGCGCCCAGTGCGGTGAGCGGATAGCTGCACTGGCGCACCAGCTTCGGCGTGCCGTCCTTGGCGGTGTGTTCCATCATCACCCAGAGCCGCTTGGCTCCGGCGGCGAGGTCCATCGCGCCGCCCACCGCCGGCGCGGTATCGTTCTCGCTGGTCGCCCAGTTGGCGATATCCCCGTTCGCCGCCACCTGGAACGCGCCCAGCACGCACAGATCGAGATGCCCGCCGCGGATCATCGCGAAGCTGTCGACATGGTGGCAGAAGCTGCCGCCCGGCCGCAGGGTCACGTATTGCTTGCCGGCGTTGATCAGCCAGGGGTCGATCGCGTCCTTCGCCGGTGCCGGGCCCATCCCCAGTACGCCGTTCTCCGAGTGGAACACCACCTCGCGGTCGAGCGGCACATGGTCGGCGACGGCGGTCGGCATGCCGATGCCGAGGTTGACATACCAGCCTTCCGGAATGTCGCGCGCCACGCGCGCGGCCATTTCGGTGCGGCTCAGCGGCCTGGTGTCGGTTGCAACGGTCGCGGACATGGATGTCTCTCCGTTCCTGTCAGAAGCCGGACGGGTCGCCGTATGGCACGTGCAGCACGCGATTGACGAAGATGCCCGGCGTGTGGACGTTGTCGGGATCGATCTCGCCCAGCGCGCGGATGTGCTGGGACTGCACGATGGTGAGCTTCGCGCCCATCGCCATCACCGGATTGAAGTTCCGTCCCGACTTGCGGAACGTGAGGTTGCCCCAGCGGTCCGCCTCCCACGCCTCGACCAGCGCGACGTCGCCGTGCAGCGCCGTTTCGGCGACATAGGTGCGCCCGTCGATCTCCCGGGTTTCCTTTCCCATCGCCATCTTGGTGCCGGCGCCGGTGGCGGTGAAGAACAGGGGGATGCCGGCGCCCGCGGCATGGATGCGCGCGGCCAGGGTGCCCTGGGGGACGATCTCGAGCTCGATCCTGCCGGCGCGGTACAGGGTTTCGAACACCACCGGATCGGAGGAGCGCGGGAAGGAGCAGATGATCTTGCGCACCCGCCCGAGTTCCATCAGCCGCGCGAGCCCGGTGTGGCCGACGCCGGCGTTGTTGGCGGCGATGACGAGATCCTTGGCGCCCTGCGCGATCAGCCCGTCGATCAGCGCATTGGGTTGGCCGACGGCGCCGAAGCCGCCCACCAGCACGGTGGCGCCGTCCTCGATGCCGGCCATCGCCTCGGCCATGGTACGGACGGTCTTGTCGATCATGCGGCTGGTTTCCTCCGGAGCGGTCGTTGCCGGAGGTCCGGTTTACCCCCCGCGCGCATGCGCGCCAAGCCGTCGCTCGCGCCCCTCCCCCCGCAAGGGGCGGGGAGAGGGGAGCGCAGCGGTCAGCCGTTATCCGGCTTGCCGGACAGGTTCACCGCGACGAACGCCGGCTGGCCGTTGTGCAGGATGCGCAGTGCCACCGCGTGACCGGGCAGATGCGTCGCCGCCTCGATCGCGTGCGCCGCCTCCACCGGATTGCGCACCGGCTTGGCACCGACGCCCACGATCACGTCCCCGGCCTCGATCCCGGCCTCGTCGGCCGGCGAGCCCGGCTTCACCGCGGTCACCAGCGCGCCCTCGGTGCCCTCCGGGATGTTGAGCTGGCTCGCCATCCCCGCCGACAGTCCACCGAGCGCGAGGCCGAGCCGCGAGCCGGTGTGGTCGGGGCTCAGGTTGGTGGCGAGTTGCTGCTGGCTCGGCATCTCCGCCACCTTCACGCCGATCACCTGCGCCTTGCCGTTGCGGATCACGTCGAGCTTCGCCTCGGCGTCCGGCTTCACGTCGGCGATGTGGTTGGCGAGGTCACGTGGATTCTTGATCGCGTCGCCGTTCACCTTGATGATCACGTCGCCGGGCTGCAGCCCGGCCCGCTCGGCCGGGGTGTTCGGCTCAACCGCCGCGATCAGCGCGCCGCCCTTCTGCGGCAGGCTCAGCGCCGCCGACATCGCGCCCGTGACCTGCTGCGCCTCCACCCCGATGTAGCCGCGGGTGACGTGGCCGTATTTCTGCAGATCGTCGGTAATCTTGCGGATCATGTTGGACGGGATGGAGAAGCCGATGCCGATCGACCCGCCCGAGGGCGAGAGGATCGCGGTGTTCATCCCGATCACCTTGCCGTCCTGCGTCAGCAGCGGGCCGCCCGAGTTGCCCTCGTTGATCGGCGCATCGACCTGGATGAACTTGTCGTACGGCCCGGCGCCGATGTTGCGCCCGAGCGCGGAGACGATGCCCGCGGTGACCGTCTCCGACAGGCCGAACGGGTTGCCGATGGCGATCACCCACTCACCAGGCTGGGCATGATCGGAATCGCCGAGCTGCAGATAGGGCAACGGATGCCCGACCGCGATCTTCAGCAGCGCGATGTCGGTGCGCGGATCGGTGCCCACCACCTTGGCCGGCACCGTCTTGCCGTCGTCGAGCGTGACGGTGATGCGGCCGGCCCCCTTCACCACGTGGTTGTTGGTGACGATCAGGCCGTCCTGGTTGATGATGAAACCGGAGCCGCGCGCCTCGACCGCCTGCGGATGCGGCACCATCTGGTTGAACGGGAACTGGTTGAACGGGAACGGCAATTGCGGCCCGTTCGGCCCCTGCTGCTGCGGCTCCGGCTGCTGCTTGAGGTAATTGGTGACGGAAACCACCGCGGGCTTCACCTCGGCGACGAGATGGGTGAAGCTCGGCAGCCGCTCCGGCATCGCCGCCTGCTGGTTGGTGTTCAGCGCGCCGGCGTGCGGCGCCAGGCTGCCGTTGGGCGGCGTTCCGGTGGACGCGGCGCTGGTGGTCCCGTTCGGGGTCGTCACGGCGGGCCCGGAGGGGGTAGCAGAGGCGGCTGCGGGGGGGGCCGCATGGGCGGCCGGTCCGGGCTGGACCAGCGCCAGGACCCCGCCGGCAAGGGTGGTGCCGGCCAGCAACAGGGCCGCCAGGGTGATGCGCCGCCGCGGCGCGCGCGCGCGCTCCGTCCGGTGATCCATCGGTGTCTCCTTCCAGCTTGAGCTTCGGGTTCGAATTCGCCGCAACCCGGGTGGGCACGACGCCGCCTGTCGGGATCAGATGCCGTCCATCGGGTGACCGTTCCAATGGTGGAGCGATTAAAGCGGGGTCATGTCGGTGACGCCTTGGTCATGTAGTGCGGCCGGTCCTGGACGGAAGGGGCGGTCGCCCCCCTTCCCGCAGCGCCCGCCAGACCGCAAAGGGGCTCGCCGGCGCCTCGAACCCGGCCCCTCCGCGTGGGGCCAGCGCATCGAGCACCGCGTTCACGATCGCCGGGAACACGCCGATCGTTCCCGCCTCCCCGCAGCCTTTGACGCCGAGCGGGTTGGTGGTGCAGCGCGTCGCGTTGAACCCGAGGTCGAAATCCGGCAAATCCGCGGCCCGCGGCAATGAATAGTCCATGAACGAGGCGGCCAGCGGCTGGCCGGATCCGGGATCGTAGACGGCGCACTCGCCCAGCGCCTGACCCGCCCCCTGGGCGATCGCGCCATGTGCCTGGCCGGCAGCCACCATCGGGTTCACCAGCACGCCGTAGTCGTCCACCGCGGCGTGGCGGACCAGCGCGACCTGGCCGGTGTCGGGATCGATTTCCACCTCCACCACATGGGCGCCGTTGGGGAAAGTCATCGCCTCCCGCGTCCAGGCCTCGTAGGTGTCGAGCGGCGTGCCGGCCGCACGCGCCCGTGCCGCGACCTCCGGCAGGCTGATCGCGAGGTTGGTGCCGGCGACGGTGAAGCGGCCGTCGGCGAAGCCGATATCCGCCTCCGCCGCCTCCAGCGCCGCGGACGCGATCCGCTTGCCCTTGGCGATGATCGCCTCCGCCGCGCGCCAGATCGCCGTGCCGCCCATGTAGGTCGCACGCGAACTGCCGTGCCCGCCGCCGAGGGGCGTGAGATCGGTGTCGCCCTGCACCAGCCGGATCGCCGCGTTCGGCAGGCCGAGCCGGTCGGCGAGAATCTGCGGGAACGTCGTCTCGTGCCCCTGGCCGATGGTCTGGGTGCCGGTGATCAGCGCCACCGTGCCGTCGGGCGCGAAGCGGATGTCCACGTTCTCCCGCGGCGCCCCGCCGGTGCCCTTGATGTGGCAGGCGACGCCGAGGCCGCGCAGCCGGCCGCGCGCCGCACTGCCCGCCTGCCGCGCGGGGAAGCCCGCCACATCGGCGCGAGCCAGCGCGAGATCGAACATCGCCGGGAAATCGCCGCTGTCGATGGTGCAGCCGAGCGCGTTGGTCACCGGCATCGCCGCCGCCGGCACGAGGTTGCGCCGACGCAATTCCAACCGGTCGAAGCCGCACGCGCGCGCCGCCGCGTCGATCAGCCGCTCGATGATCGCGTTCTGCTCCGCAAATCCCGGGCCGCGCAGCACGCCGATCGGCGGCGTATTGGTGAACACCGCGGTGATATCGAGCGCAACGGCCGGGATGGCGTAGACCGCGCCGGGCAGTTGCGCGTACTGCCCGGTCTGCACACCGCCGGCGCTGCCCGCCAGGTAGGCGCCGAGATTGGCCAGGCTCTCCACCCGCAGCGCCAGGAACCGGCCCTCGGCGTCCAAGGCCAGCGCCGCGTCGGCCTGGTGATCGCGGCCCTGGTGGTCGGCGAGGAAGGTCTCGCTGCGGCTCGCGATCCATTTCACCGGCCGGCCGACCCGCCGCGCCGCCCAGGCGAGCAGCGCATGCTCGGGATAGGGAAAGTTCTTCGCCCCGAACCCGCCACCCACATCCGGGGCGACGAAGCGCACGCGTTCGGGGGGAACGCCGAGCGCGCGGGCGGCGGCATCGCGATTGGCATGCAGGCTCTGGCTGGAGACATGCAAGGTGTAGCCCCCGCTCGCCGGGTCGTAGAGGCCCACCGCGCCGCGCGGTTCCATCGGGTTGGTGACGATCCGCCGCGCCGCGACCCGCAGGCGGACCACATGCGCCGCGGCGGCAAACGCCGCCGCGACCGCAGCTTCATCGCCGGTGCGCCACGCCAGGCAGCGATTGCCGGGAGCCTCCGCCGCCAGCTCCGGCGCGCCGGGTGCGGCGGCATCGGCCGCTTCGGTGACGGACGGCAGCGGATCGTACTCGACCGCAACCAGCTCGGCCGCGTCCAGCGCCTGCGCTTTCGTATCGGCGACGATCAGCGCCACCGCCTCCCCTACATGGCGCACCCGGTCCCCGGCCAACAGCGGCTGCGGGAGGAAGGCGAAGGGTTCGCCGGTATGCGGATTCGCGATGACGGTGGGCAGCAGCGGCTGCAACCCGTCCGCGCGCACGTCGGCAGCGGTGAGCACCGCCCGCACGCCCGGCGCGGCGCGCGCGTGCGCGGTGTCGATCACGGCAATCCGTGCATGCGCGTGCGGGGAGCGCAGCAGCACCGCATGCGCGAGATCGGGAAAGCGGAGATCGTCGAGATAGGCGCCCTGCCCGGTGACGAAGCGCGCGTCCTCCCGCCGTCGCGGCGAGGCCCCGATGCTGGATCGTTCCGTCATCCGTGTCTGCCTCCCTGTCCGACGCCCACCCGACCTATCACGCCCCGGCGCCAACGGGGAGTGCCGCGCTTGCCGGGGTGCGGCATGTCCTGCATCATCGGGGGCAGGAAAATGGGCGATAACGGGGCCGCCCCGTTCCGCCCGCAGCGGGAGGAACGGCGCGATGGCGCGGGATGAACTGCACAACATGCGGCTGCTCGCCCACGACCGGCTCGCCGGCTTCGGCGGCGTCGGCGAGGGCGTGAGCCTGCAATGCGCGCGCGACGGGCGGCGCATCCTCTGGCTCGCGCATGAATCGGCGCCGAAGAATTTCACCGGCGTCGACGTCACCGATCCGCGCACGCCACGCGTGATCGTGCAGACCGAACTGCCGCACCGTACGGTGCGCTCCAACTCGCTCGAAGTGACCGGCGACATCATGGCCGTCGCCTACCAGACCGCACTGCCCGGCCAGACGCCGGCGGGGATCGAGCTGTTCGACATCTCCACGCCGGAAAACCCGAAACGCATTTCCTATTTCGATTGCTCCGGCCCGCAATCGCGCGGCGTGCACCAGCTCTGGTTCGTCGACGGCAAGACCATCCATTTTTCCGGCGGCGCGGCCGATTTCCACCCGCGCAACCAACGCGACGACCAGTGCTACCGCTGCCTCGACGTCAGCACCCCGTCCCAGCCGCGCGAGATCGGCCGCTGGTGGTACCCCGGCACGGCCGAGGGCGACTCCGCCGCGCCGCCGCCCCGCCACCCGCGCTTCGATTCCGGCTTCCGCGCCCACAACACCAACGTCTACCCGGAACGGCCGGACCGCGCCTACCTCGGCTACCTCGATGGCGGATCGATCATCCTCGATATCTCCGACATCGCCCGCCCGCGCATGGTCGGCCACTGGAACCCGCACCCGCCCTTTCCCGGATTCACCCATACGACCCTGCCCCTGTTCTCCCGCGACCTGCTGGTCGTCACGGACGAATGCGTGAAAGACGACGGCGAGGACTGGCCCAAGCTCGGCTGGATCCTCGATGCGCGCATGGAACAGAACCTGGTGCCGATCGCCACCCTGCCCGTGCCCCCGGTGGAAGACCAGGCGCACCGCGGCGGCCGCTACGGCGCCCACAACATGCACGAAAACCGCCCCGGCCCCGCCTACCGCTCCGACACCGTGATCTTCAGCACCTGGTTCAACGGCGGACTCGAGAGTCCACGACACCACCAACCCGTTCCAGCCACAGGAAATCGCGAGCTTCATCCCCGAACCCCCGGCAGGCTCACGCGTCCCCTCCGCCCAGATCAACGACGTCTACGTCGACGAAAACCGCATGGTCTACGCCGTCGACCGCTTCGCCGGCGGGCTGTACGTCCTCGAAATGACCATCCCCATCTGACCGCCATGCCCAGACCACCGCCGGGTCATATCGACTGCCCTGAGTGGTTGGTGCGGGCGTAAGCAAGGCCAGGGGCTCCGCCCCTGGACCCCGCCAAGGGCACGCCCTTGGAACCCTTCCGTTGGTTCGGTGCGTGTTGGGGATGTCTCGGGTCCGGGACGGGGCTGCGCGGGCGGGGCGGTAGGGGCAGGGCGCGCCCTGCCCCTGCCGCCCCGCCCGCGCAGCCCCGTCCCGGACCCGAGACACCCCCCACACGCTCGGAACCAGTAGACGGGGTCCAGGGGACGAGTTCCCTGGTGGGGGTCCAGGGGGCAAAGCCCCCTGGCCTTGCTTACGCCCGCACCAACCACTCGGAACGGTCGGTATTACCCCGCCGCGGACTCGGCGTGCCAGCGGAGCAGGCGGCGGCGGAGGCGGGCCATCAGGGCGACGGCGATGCCGCCGACGGCGGCGGTTTCGACGATGCCGGCGTAGACGCCGACGGCGTCGGCGTAGTTTTCGGCGTTCACCATCATGCCGCCGAGGCCGGCGCCGCCCATCAGCATTTCCGCGGCGACTTCGACGATCAGGGCGAGCGGCAGGGCGACCTGCAGGCCGGTGAGGATATGCGGCATGGCGGCGGGCAGCATGACTTCGAAGAAGATGTCGGTCCGGCTGGCGCCCAGGCTCTGTGCCGACCAGGTGAGGTGGCGCTCGACGCCGCGGGTACCGGCGTCGGCGGCGGCGATCACGGTGAAGATGGCGGAGAACGCTGTCATGACGATCTTGGACAGGTCGAACACGCCGAACCACAGCATGAAGATCGGCAGGAAGGCGATGGTTGGCATGGGGAACCCGACCGAGACGATCGGTTCCACGAACCAGCCGACCAGGCGCCGGCGCGAGACCATGATGCCGAGCGGGATGCCGATCGCGCAGGCGATGGCGAAGCCGGCCAAGGCACGATAGAGGGTCAGGGCGGCGTTCAGCTCGAATGCGCCCGAAACGATGTCGTTGCCGAGGCGGCCCAGGACGGCACCGAGCGGGGGAAGCAGGAAGGGACGGATCAGGTCGAAGCGGTTGGCGATTTCCCAGCCCGCCAGCAGCACGAGGAAGGCGGCGGAGCGCAACGCCAGGTGGCGCAGTCGCCGGAGCACCGGGGGCAGAACGGCAGGGCGCGCGCGGAGGGTTCCGGCGCTCATGTACGCCAGCGCAGCAGCCGCGCCGACAGCGCGGCGAACGCCCGGTCGGCGGCGAACCCGAGCGCGGTGATCGTCAGGATGGCGGCGAACATGGCCGGATAGGCGCCGTCGTCGCCAAGCGAGCCGATCAGGTAGCCGAGCCCGTTGTTGGCGATGATGAGTTCGGACGCAACCATCAGCAGGAACGCGAAAGCGGTGGCCGTGCGCAGCCCGGTCAGGATTTGCGGCATGGCCGCCGGCAGCAGCACGTCCAGCAGCACCGCGCGGCGCGACGCGCCGAGGCTGCGCGCCGACCAGACCAGCACGCGATCGATGCCGCGCAGCCCGTTGTAGGTGCCGAGGATGACGGGCAGCAGGCAGCCGAGGAAGATCAGCACGATCTTCGCGGTACTGCCGAGCCCGAACCAGACCATCACCAGCGGCACCAGCGCGGTTTTCGGCAACGGATAGAACGCTTGCACGAGCGGCCCCATGATCGTCTGGAAGCGCCGTCCCAACGCCATGCCCGCGCCGATGCCGAACCCGACCACGATCGCGAGCGCGAGCCCAGCCGCGCCGCGCAGCAGGGAGGGCACGGCATTGTCGATCAGGGTGCCGTCCGCCAGCATGTGCCAGAACGCGATCAGCACGACCGAGAATGGCGGCAGCAACGCGCGCGAAACGAGGCCCAGTCTGGTCACTGCTTCCCACAGCAGGGCGAGGATCGCGAGCGGCGCGTAGCGGACGGCGACGCCCATCATGCCCGTTCCGCGACCGGTTCCGCCACCGGGGCAGAGGGCGCGGGGCGGCGCGCCTGGTCGACCTCGGCGCGCACCATCTGCCAGATCTGCTCGACGAGATCCGTGAAGGCGGGGCGCTTGAACACCGCCGGATCGGCCTCCCGGTTGAAGCCGGCGGCGAGGCTGCGGCTGATGCGCCCGGGCCGCGCGCTCATCACGGATATGGTGTCGGCGAGATAGACCGCTTCAGCAACGTCGTGGGTGACGAACACGACGGTCTTCTGCGTCTGCCGCCAGATGCCCAGCAGTTCCTCCTGCATGATCCGCCTTGTCTGCGCATCGAGCGCGCCGAAGGGTTCGTCCATCAGCAGGATGTCGGGCTCAGCGGCCAGGGTGCGCGCAAGGGCCGCGCGCTGCTGCATGCCACCGGAGAGCTGGCCCGGGAAATTCTCCTCGAAGCCGCTGAGGTGCACGAGGTCGATGAAATGCTGCGCCCGGTCGCGCGCCTCGGCCCCACGCAGGCCGCGCTTGCCGATGCCGTAGAGCACGTTCTGGCGCACCGTCTTCCACGGGAACAGCGCAAAGTTCTGGAACACGACCCCGCGTTCCGGCCCCGGCGCGGTCACGGTGCCGCGCGCGGTGCGGATACGGCCCGACTGCACCGGCAGAAAGCCGCCGATACAGTAGAGCAACGTGCTCTTGCCGCAGCCGCTCGGTCCGAGCAGCGCGTGGAAGCTGCCGGGCGGGACGACCAGGGACACGTCGTCGAGCGCCCGTACGCCGGTCCCGGCCGTCGGCGCATAGGCGTGCGAGAGATGCTCGACGACGATCCCGGGGGCGTCGGCGGCCGGCGTCATGCGGCCCCGGTGATCCGCTTCTTCGCCTCGGCCAGGTATTGCAGGTCGGTATGCGCCGGCGCCACCTGGATCGTCTCTTTCAGCATCCCGATCTGATGGGCGATGTCGATCGGCCTCTGCACGCCGGGGATGTTGGGTTCGCTCCACGGATCGCGGTAGTAGTCCTGGTGGGTGAAGACGTAATCAAGCTCCGACGTCGGCAGGTGCATGAAGCGGGCGATGATGCCGATCGCGGCAGTGCGGTTCGCGGGATCGAGGAACCAGCGCCGCGCGCGCACCCAGTCCTCCATGAAGTCCGCCACCACCGCCTGGTGCTTGTGCATGTAGGAGGCGCGGCCGGCGAGGAAGATGGTTTCCGACGCACCGAAGATGTCCCGCCCCTCGAACAGCGCGCGGTATTGCCCGGTCTTCAGCATCTGCGCCAGCATCGGCATCAGGATGATCGAGCAGTCGACCTCGCCTTTTTCGAGCAGGGAGGGCATGGCGTTGAACGCCGCCTGGATCACGACATAGTCGCGGCGATCCACCAGCCCGTGGCGCAGCAGCAGCGCACGCATCGCGGTGTCGGAGGCCGAGCCGATCGCGTTGGTGGCGATGCGCTTGCCCTTGAGGTCCGCGATCTTGTGGATCGGCCCCGCCGCCTTCACGAGCCAGGTATCGGAATGCCAGCCCGGAACGCCGTCCTGGATGATATCGGAAACGACCTGCAGGTCGAGATGCGCGTTGGTCACGCCGAGCGCGAGGGTGGAACCGGCGGAGGCGAAGAAATCAAGCTCTCCGCCCGCCATTGCCATCAACTGCGGCGAGGACCCGCGGAACAGGATCGGCTGCACGGTGTAGGAGGTGCCGTAGTGCTTCAGCCCCTTCTGCGCCGGATTGTCGAACAGCACCGGGATCAGATGGCCCGGCATGGTCGCCCAGCCGACCCGAATCGCGAGCGGTGCCGCGCGCGCCGGCCGCGCCAGCACGGCCGGCGCGAGGCCGGCGGCACCGGCGATCATGGCGCGGCGGGACAAGGTTCCGCGGGGCATTGACGTTTCCTCCGACCTGTTTTTTTGCGGCTGCGTGCGCCGTGTCAGGTCGGCAGTCTTGCCCCGATCGCGCGGGCTGTAAACCGGGTCAGGCGTTCCCCGCCAGGTAGTCGACCGCCGCCTGTACGCCGCCCGGCCGATGCGGCACGCCGGCGGCGCGCAGCCCCATTTCCACCCCGCCCAGGGTGCCCAGCAGTTGCAGGTCGCCGAAATCGCCGAGATGGCCGATGCGGAACACGCGATCCTTCAGCGGACCCAGCCCGTTGCCCAGGCTCATGTTGAACTTTTCGAGAATGGTGGCGCGCAGCGCATCGGCGCTGTGGCCCTCCGGCATGCGCACGGCGGTCAGGGACGACGAGTAGTGCCGCGGCTCGACGCATTGCACTTCCAGCCCCCAGGCGCGCACCGCGCGGCGGGTGGCTTCGGCGTGGCGGTCGTGGCGGGCAAAGACGTTGTCGAGCCCTTCCTCCAGCAGCATCTTCACCGCTTCGTTCAGGCCGAACAGCAGGTTGGTGCCGGGAGTGTAGGGGAAGAAGCCGGTCTTGTTGGCTTCCAGCATCGGCCGCCAGTCCCAGTAGCTGCGCGGCAGCTTCGCGTGCTCCGCCGCCGCGAGCGCCTTGGCGCTGACCGCGTTGAAACTCAGCCCCGGCGGCAGCATCAGCCCCTTCTGCGAGCCCGCAACCGTCACGTCCACGCCCCAGGCGTCGTGCCGGTAGTCGATCGAGGCGAGCGAGGAGATCGTATCCACCAGCAGCAGCGCGGGATGTTTCGCCGCATCGATCGCCGCGCGCACCTCGTCGATCCGCGAGGTGCATCCGGTGGAGGTTTCGTTGTGCACGACGCAGACCGCCTTGATGCGGTGCTCCTTGTCACCCGCCAGGGCCGCGCCGATGGCCGCCGGGTCCGCACCGTGCCGCCAGTCGGTATCGAGGAAGATCGGCGTCAGGCCGAGCTTCGTCGCCATCTCGTTCCACAAGGTGGCGAACCAGCCGGTGCGGCTCATCAGCACGGTATCGCCGGGCGACAGCGTATTCGTCAGCGCCGCTTCCCATGCGCCGGTGCCGGAGGCAGGATAGACGACGACTGGGCCTTTGGTCTGGAAGATGCGCCGCAGGTTAGCGAGCAGCTCGCTGCCCATGCGTCCGAACGCCGGGCCGCGATGGTCGATCGTCGGCTGGTCGATCGCCCGCAGCACCCGGTCGGGCACGTTGGTGGGGCCCGGGATGTGCAGGAAATGGCGGCCGGCGTGATAGGTCTGGGACATCTTGGACTCTCTGTTTTGGGTTCGCATCAGGCGGAGCCGGATGGCCCCCAAGGATCGGGCGCGCCGAGCGCGCCGAGGATGATGCCGGCGGTGCGCCGATAGTGCGCGCGCAGCAGCAGCGCGGCGGGGTCGGGATCGCCGGCGAGCGCGGCGCGAGCCAGCGCCTCGTGCTCGGCGCGGGCGTCGCGGGTCGGGAAGGCGGCGCGCATCGCAAGCGCGCGGTAGCGGCGGAACTGCTGGTTCAGCGTCTCCCCGAAGCCGGCGATCCAGCGCGAGTTGGCGCCGCCGATCAGGGCTGCATGGAACGCCGCGTGCTGACGTTCCCAGTCCGGGTTTTCACGGAAATCGGCGGCGGCGGCGGAATTCGGCGTGCGCGCCAGCCGGTGCGCGGCGAGCAGCAGCCGCTCCTCCCACGCCGGATCGGCGGTCTGCATGGAACGGCGCAACGCCGCTTCTTCCAGCAGGCAACGGGTTTCCGTGAGCTCGATGAGGTCGGCGGGGCTGACCTCGGCGGCGGAAAAGCCGCGCTGCTCGGCAAGTGTCGCCAGCCCTTCCGCGGCCAGGCGGTTCAACGCCTCGCGCGCCGGGGTCGGACCGACATGGTATCGTTCTGCAACGAATTCGACCGGCAGCCGGGCGCCGGGCGGGATGGCGCAGCTCAGGATGTCGGCGCGCAGCCGTTCATAGGCCGCGGCGGCCTTGGTGCGGGGGATCGGGGGGGCAAGCTCGGTCATGGCGCGGCGGCAGGATTATCGCGAAATATCCCGAGGTCAAGGGGATCATCGATAATCCCGCCGCCGGCGGGTCAGCCGGCCCGGCGGAGCTGCGCCTTCGCCGCCGCCACCACCTTCTCGGTCGTGAAGCCGAAATGCTCCATCAGCGCCTGGATCGGGGCCGAGGCGCCGACGGTCTGCATCCCGATCCGCGCGCCCGTGCTGCCCACGTAACGGTCCCAGCCGATCACCGCGCCGGCCTCCACCGACACCCGCGCCGCGATGGCCGGCGGCAGCACCTCATCGCGATAGGCCTGGTCCTGACGCTCGAACAATTCCCACGACGGCATGCTGACCACGCGCGCGGCGATGCCTTCCTGTGCGAGCACCTCCTGCGCCTCGACGCACAGACCGACCTCGCTGCCGGTGCCGATCAGGATCACCGCCGGCGCCCCGCCCGGCGCATCGGCCAGCACATAGGCGCCGCGCGCGAGCCCCGCGGCCGGGGCGTAGCGCGTGCGATCGAACGTCGGCAGCGGCTGGCGGCTGAGCACCAGGCAGGCGGGCTCCCGTTTCAGGCCCATCACGACCCGCCACGCCTCCACCACCTCGTTGGCGTCGGCCGGGCGCAGGGTGATGAGGCCGGGGATGCTGCGCAGCGCGATCAGCTGCTCGACCGGCTGGTGGGTCGGCCCGTCCTGGCCGAGGCCGATCGAAGTCGTGCGTGAAGATATACACGACCGGCAGTTCCATCAGCGCGCTCAGGCGGATCGTCGGTTTCATATAGTCGGAGAAGATCAGGAATCCGGCGCCGTAGGGACGTACCCCGGAGAGCGCGATCCCGTTCGCGGCCGCGCCCATCGCGTGCTCGCGGATGCCGAAATGAAGATTGCGTCCGGCCGGCGTGTCGAGGCCGAATGTGCCGGCGCCGTCGAAGGTCAGCAACGTCTTGGTCGATGGCGCAAGATCGGCGGCGCCGCCGATCAGCCAGGGGTAGTGCTGGGCGATGGCGTTCTCGACCTTGCCGGAGGCGTCGCGGCTCGCCACGCCCTTGGCGTCGGCGGGGAACGTGGGCAGTGCGGACTCCCAGCCCTCCGGAAGCTCGCCCGCCAGCAGGTGCGCGAGCTGGGCGGCGAGCTCCGGATGGTCGCGGCGGTAGGCCTCCATCCGCGCGGTCCAGTCGGCGTGCAGCCGCCGGCCGCGGCGGCCGACCCCGCGCGCGAAATGCTCGCGCACCCCGGCGGGCACGAGGAACTTCGCCTCCTCCGGCCAGCCGTAGGCGCGCTTGGCGAGGCGGACCTCGTCCGCGCCCAGCGGTTCCCCATGGGCGGCGGCGGTGTCCTGCTTGTGCGGGGCGCCGTAGCCGATGTGGCTGGCGACCACGATCAGGGTCGGCGTGTCGTTGCGGCGCCGGAAGGCGCGGATCGCCTGCGCGACCCGCTGCGTATCGTTGGCGTCGCCGACCCGGTGCACGTTCCAGCCGTAGGCGCGGAAGCGCATGGCGACGTCGTCGCTGAAGGCAAGCTCCGTGCTGCCTTCGATGGTGATGCGGTTGCTGTCGTAGATCCAGCAGAGATTGCCGAGCTTCAGATGGCCGGCGAGCGAGGCAGCCTCACTCGTTACCCCTTCCATCATGTCGCCGTCGCCGCACAGCGTGTAGATGTCGTAGTCGAACATCACCGCGTCGGGTTTGTTGAAATGCCCGCCCAGCCAGCGGCGCGCGATCGCCATGCCGACGCTGGTGGCGCAACCCTGCCCCAGCGGGCCGGTCGTCGTTTCGACCCCGGCGGTATGGCGGTATTCCGGATGCCCCGGGCAGGCGCTGCCAAGCTCGCGGAACCGCTTGATCTCGTCCAACGTCACCGCCGCGCCCGAACCATCCCCGCGCACGCCGGCGAGATACAGCAGCGCGTACAGCAGCATCGACGCGTGACCGTTCGACAGCACGAACCGGTCGCGGTCGGGCCAGCTCGGGTCTTCCGGATCGTAGCGGAGGAAGGACTGCCACAACGTATAGGCGACCGGCGCCAGGCCCATCGGCGTGCCCGGATGGCCGGAATTCGCCTGCTGCACCGCGTCCATCGCCAGGGTGCGGATGGTGTTGATGCAGACCTCGTCGATCGGGCGTTCGGCGAGCGGCGTGCTTTCGCCCTCCCCCGCCCGGCCCGCCGCCTGGATGTGTTCTTCGTCCATCATGCGTCCTCCGTTGCGGCGAGGATATGCGCGCGCGGCCTCAGGCCGTCCAGCGCCAGTTCCGGACTTCCGGCATGTCCTCGCCGTGCTCGCTGATATAGAGCTTGTGGTGTTCCATCGCCGTCCAATAGCGCGCCGTCGCGCGCTCCACCTCGCCGGCGAGGCGGGGGATGCGCTGGATGGCGTCGAGCGCGAGCTGGTAGCGGTCGAGGTTGTTCAGCACCACCATGTCGAACGGCGTCGTGGTGGTGCCTTCTTCCTTGTAGCCGCGCACATGGATGTTGTGATGGTTGCGGCGGCGGTAGGTGAGCTTGTGGATCATCGCCGGATAGCCGTGGTAGGCGAAGACCACCGGCCTGTCGGTGGTGAACAGCGCATCGAAATCCACATCGCCCAGGCCGTGCGGATGCTCCGATTGCGGCTGCAACGCCATCAGGTCGACCACATTGACGACCCGGATGCGGATGTCCGGCACGTAGCTGCGCAACAGGGTGACCGCGGCCAGGGTCTCGAGCGTGGGCACGTCGCCGGCGCAGGCCATGACCACATCCGGATCGTCCGCCGTGGTGCCGGCCCAGTCCCAGATGCCGGCACCGGCGGTGCAGTGGCGGATAGCGGCGTCGATATCCAGCCACTGCCACTCGGGCTGCTTGCCGGCGACGATCAGGTTGACGTAGTTGCGGCTGCGCAGGCAATGGTCCGTCACCGACAGCAGGCAGTTCGCATCCGGCGGCAGGTAGATGCGGACGATATCGGCCTTCTTGTTGGCGACATGGTCGATGAACCCGGGGTCCTGGTGGGAGAACCCGTTGTGGTCCTGCCGCCAGACATGCGAGGTCAGCAGGTAGTTCAAGGACGCGATCGGCTGGCGCCACGGGATGTTGCGGCTGACCTTCAGCCACTTCGCGTGCTGATTGAACATCGAATCGATGATGTGGATGAAGGCCTCGTAGCAGTTGAACAGGCCGTGGCGCCCGGTCAACAGGTATCCCTCCAGCCAGCCTTCGCACAGATGCTCGCTCAGGACTTCCATGACGCGGCCGTCGACCTTGAGATCGACGTCCACGTCCTCGATCGCGGCCATCCACTCCTTGCCGGAGGCCTCGAAGACGGATTCCAGCCGGTTGGACGCGGTCTCGTCGGGGCCGAACAGGCGGAAGTTGCGGCTTTCAAGATTGGCCTGCATGACATCGCGCAGGAATTTCCCCAGCACCCGGGTCGATTCCGCCTCGACACCGCCCGGCGCGGGAACGGAAACGGCGTAATCGCGGAAATGCGGCATCGCCAGCGGGCGCAGCAGCTCGCCGCCGTTGGCGTGCGGGTTCGCGCCCATGCGGCGATGCCCGGTCGGTGCGAGCGAGGCGAATTCGTCACGGAACTTGCCGCCGGCGTCGAACAATTCCTGCGGCCGGTAGCTCCGCATCCACGCCTCAAGCTGTTTCAGGTGCTCGGGATTGTCGAAATCCGCGATCGGCACCTGATGCGCCCGCCAGGTGCCTTCCACCGGCTTGCCGTCGACGAATTTCGGACCGGTCCATCCCTTCGGCGTGCGGAAGACGATCATCGGCCAGCGCGGACGCTGCACGCCCCCGCGCCGATCGGCCGCCCGCGCCTGCCCCTGGACGCGGCGGATTTGTGCCAGGATGGTATCGAGCGTGCCGGCCAGCGCCTGATGCACGCGCGCAGGATCGTCACCCTCGACGAAATGCGGCTCGTAGCCGTAGCCGCGCAGCAGCTCGGTCAGTTCCTCGCTTGTGATCCGCGCGAGCACGGTCGGATTGGCGATCTTGAAGCCGTTCAGATGCAGGATCGGCAGCACCGCGCCATCGCGGACGGGGTTGAGGAACTTGTTGGAATGCCAACTGGCGGCGAGCGCGCCGGTCTCCGCCTCCCCGTCGCCCACGATGCAGGCGACGATCAGATCGGGATTGTCGAACGCCGCGCCATAGGCATGCAGCAGCGAATAGCCGAGCTCGCCGCCTTCGTGGATGGCGCCGGGCGTCTCGGGCGAGACGTGGCTGGGTGCCCCATAGGGCCAGGAGAACTGGCGAAACAGCCGGTGCAGCCCCTCCCGGCTGCGCTCGATCGCGGGATAGCGCTCCGTGTAGGAGCCTTCCAGATAGGTCTGCGCCAGCAGGCCCGGGCCGCCATGGCCGGGACCGGTGACGTAGATCATGTCGATATCGTTGTCAGTGATCAGCCGGTTCAGATGCACATACAGGAAGTTCAGCCCCGGCGTGGTGCCCCAGTGTCCCAGCAGGCGGGACTTGATATGTTCCGGCCGCAGCGGAGACTCCAGCAGCGGATTCTCCTTCAGGTAGATCTGCCCGATCGACAGATAGTTCGCCGCGCGCCAATAGGCGTCCATGCGCGCCAGCAGCTCGGGCGACAACGGATCCGGCATCGGGGGGGCTCCAAAAAAATGCCGCTCAGGGCACGAGAACCGCAGCACCCTCGAACCGTCCGGCGCGCAGATCGGCGAGCGCCTCGTTCGCCGCGGTGAGCGGGTAGGTGGTGGTCGCGGTGACGATGCCGATCTCGGGCGCCAGGCGGAGGAAATCAATCCCGTCCTGGCGTGTCAGATTGGCGACGGACCGGATCTGCCGCTCCTCCCACAGCAGACGGTACGGGAAGCCGGGGATGTCGCTCATGTGAATGCCGGCGCAGACCACGCGACCGCCCTTGCGGACCGCACGCAGCGCGAGCGGCACCAGTTCGCCCGCCGGGGCGAAGATGATCGCGGCATCGAGCGACTCCGGCGGCGCTTCCTCGGATCCGCCCGCCCAGGCCGCACCGAGGCTGCGGGCGAAGGCCTGCGTGGCGGCATCGCCCGGACGCGTGAAGGCGAACACCGTGCGCCCCTGCCAGCGCGCGACCTGGGCGAGAATATGTGCCGCTGCACCGAAACCATACAGCCCCAGCCGCTTGCCCGGACCGGCGAAGCCCAGCGCGCGCCAGCCGATCAGGCCGGCGCAGAGCAGCGGCGCGAGCGCGACGTCATCGCCGGCCTCGCCGAGCGGGAACGCATAGCGCGCATCGGCGATCACGGCGGTCGCGAAGCCGCCGTCGCGCGTGTAGCCGGTGAACAGCGGACGATCGCACAGGTTTTCCTGCTGTTCCAGGCAATACGGGCAGACGCCGCAGGTGTGGCCGAGCCAGGGGATGCCGACACGCGCGCCGGGTTGCAGATCGGTGACGCCGGGGCCTACGGCATCGATGCGGCCGACGATCTCGTGGCCGGGGATGATCGGCACCTGCGGGTTCGCAAGTTCGCCGTCGACGACATGCAGATCCGTGCGGCAGACGCCGCAGGCCGCCACCCGTACGCGCACCTCGCCCGGGCCGGGGTGTCGGTCGGGAAGCTCGGTCCAGCGAAGGGCGGTCCCGACCGCGTTCAGCACCATCGCCTGCATGGCATCCTCCGGTTCCGCGGGAAGCCCGGGGGTCGCCACGCGACGAACGCCGGCCGGCACCGGCCCTGCATAGCACCAACCGGCCGCGCCCGGCAGCACATGCGCCTGCCGGAGCGACGGTCACAGTGTCGCGATGACGGGCCTCCCCCCGCGCGGCGCGACGGAGGGAGGCCCCTCGGGCGGCTATTCGCCGGCGTGCCCGTGCAGGGGCTGCAACGCACCGACCGAATGGCGCAGCGGCCGCAGCACGAAGATCGCCAGCAGCACCACGACGAAGTTCATCACCGCGGTGGTCACGAACACCGCATGCCAGCTCCCGGTCGCGTCCTTCAGCACGTTCGCCAGCGGCACCAGGAACGCCGACAGCCCCTTGGCGGTGTAGAGGAACGAGGCGTTCACAGTCGCGTATTTCGTTCCGAATGTGTCCGTACAGGTGGACGGGAACAGGCTGAAGATCTCACCCCAGGTGAAGAAGATCAGGGCCGAGCTGAACACGAAGGCCCAGGGGCTGTGGCCCGCCCAGCCCAGGATCCAGTAAGCGATACCGCCGATCCCGAACGCGATCGCCATCGTGTACTCGCGCCCGATATGGTCCGACACCCAGCCGAAGAACGGCCGCGCCGCACCGTTCGCGACGTTGTTGATGATCAGCGCCACCGTCAGGGTCGACCCGCCGAGCAGGATCACCGTGCGCGCGACATGGTAGTTGCCGGCGATCAGTGCGATCTGCGCCGTGGCCATCAGGCCGCTCGCGGAGACCAGCACGAACATCACGTACAGGATCCAGAAAACCGGCGTCTTCAGCATCTCGCGCGGCGACACGCTCACGGTCGTCTGCGCGACCTTGCTCGCGGTGACGGGCGGCACCTCATGCGGCAGCGGCCCCTTCAGCAGCCATGCCACCAGGAAGATGATGCCGCCCTGGATCAGGCCGAACCAGAAGAACGTCGAGGCGTAGCCCACCGAGGCGATCATCATCCGGATCGGCACTACCGTGATGGCGGCGCCGGCGCCGAAGCCCGCTGCCGTGATGCCCACCGCGAGACCGCGCCGGTCCGGGAACCATTTCACCGCGTTGCCGACGCAGGTCGCATACACTGCCCCGGCGCCGACACCGGAGAGCGCAGCGCCGAAATAGAGCGCCGTCAGCGAGCCTGCGAAGGAATTGATGATCCAGGCAATGGCGACCAGGATGCCGCCCACCGCGACCACCAGCTTCGGTCCGCGATGCGGGCCGAGACTGTCGGCGATCCAGCCTTCGAGCGGCGTCAGCCAGGTCTCCAGCGCGACGAAGATGCTGAAGGCGACCTGGATGCCGGCCACCGGCCATTTGTTCGCACTCGCCATCGGATGGACGAACAAGGTCCAGCCGTACTGCAGATTGGCGATCAGCACCATGCAGATGACGCCAATGATAAGCTGGGTCCACCGATTCACGGGAACCCCGCCGCCTGCGGTCGATCCGTTCATGTCTTGGACTTCCCCCATTGATGCGCCGGACGATTTGTTTCTTTTCCTGGCGCGCAGTGCGATCCCGTCAGGGATCAGGAACGGCGTTCGTCAAGCCGATGGCGATGGTCCTCCATATTGGTTGCACACGAATGAAGATGCCGCGGGCGACATCCGCCCGCGGCAGCCACGTCACTTGATCAGGCCGGCTCCGCGCGCCCATTTGTATTTCGCGCCGAGCACGGCGACCGGCGTTTCCGTCGTGTAGGGATAGGCGGGGATGCCGTTGGCGAACAGGTGCTCGGACGCCTGCTCCACCTCAACGTCGCCGGCCAGGGATGCGACGATCGGCTTGGTGATCCCCTTCGCCCGCATCTCGTGGACCACTTCCAGCACCACGCGTGCGAATACCATCGGCGGCGTGATGATGGTGTGCCAGTAGCCGAGGATCACCGCGTGGATGCGCTCGTCCTCCAGCGCCAGACGTAGGGTCTTCTGGTAGGTGGTCGGCGGTTCGCCGCCGGTGATATCGACCGGGTTGCCGGCGGCACCGAACGGCGGGATGAATTTGCGGAACGCCGCATCCAGATCGGGCGGCATGGTCATCAGGTTCAGCCCGTTGTCGACGCAGGCATCCGACAGCAGCACGCCCGACCCGCCGGCGCCTGTCAGGATCATGACGTTCTCGCCCTTCGGCGTCGGCAGCACCGGCACCGCGCGGGCGTATTCCAGCAGGTCGCGCAGGCCGGGAGCGCGGATCACGCCGCACTGGCGCAGCACGTCGTCATAGATCTTGTCGTTGCCCGCCAGTGCGGCCGTGTGCGAGCTTGCCGCCCGCGCCCCCGCCGCGGTGCGCCCCGCCTTCAGCACCACCACCGGCTTCTTCTTCGTCACCCGCCGCGCCACGTCGGCGAAGGACCGTCCGTCCTTCAGGTCTTCGAGGTGCATGGCGATGATCGACGTGTTGTCGTCCTGTTCGAAGAACGTCAGCAGGTCGTCCTCATCGAGATCGGATTTGTTGCCGAGCCCCACGATCGCCGAGACGCCCATCTTCGCCGAGCGGCTGAAGCCGATGATCGCCATGCCGATCCCGCCCGACTGCGACGACAGCGCCGCGTGGCCGCGCACGTCGAACGGCGTGCAGAACGTCGCCGACAGGTTCGACGGCAGGTAGTAGAAGCCGTAGATGTTCGGGCCCATCAGCCGGATGTTGTATTTCCGCCCGATCTGCTGGATCTCGTGCTGGCCTTCGACATTGCCGGTCTCGGCGAAGCCGGACGGGATCAGCACCGCGCCGGCGATCCCCTTCTCGCCGCATTCCACCAGCGCCTGGGCCACGAATTTGGCGGGGATGGCGAACACCGCGACGTCGATGTCGCACGGCACGTCCTTGACCGACGCGTAGGCCTTGCGGCCCATGATCTCCTGCGCCTTCGGGTGGATCGGGCAGATCTGGCCCTGGTATCCCCCGTTGATGAGGTTCTTCATCACCGAGTTGCCGATCTTGCCGTCCTCGGCGGAGGCGCCGATGACCGCCACCGTCGCCGGCTTCATGATGCGGTTCATCGCCGCCAGGATTTCGTCCGTGCCCGGGCGATAGCGTTCCGGCTGCGGCGCGAAATCGACGACGATGCGCACGTCCGCCGCGATCGCGCCTTGCGCGGTGGCGAATACCGGATTGAGGTCGAGCTCGGCGATTTCCGGGAAATCCGTGACCAGTTGGGAGACTTTCACGATCAGCCCCGCCAGGGCCGCGCGATCGACCGCCTCCGCCCCGCGCACGCCGCGCAGGATCTCGGCCGCCTGCACGCCGTCCAGCATGGAGAGCGCATCCGCTTCCGTCGCCGGCGCTAAGCGGAACGTGATGTCCTTCAGCACCTCGACCAGGATGCCGCCGAGACCGAACGCCACCAGCTTGCCGAAGCTGCCGTCGGTCACCGCGCCGACGATGACCTCCTGCCCGCCGGTCAGCATCTGCTGCACCTGCACGCCGTCGATCCTGGCATCCGCCTGATGCCTGCGGGCGTTCGCCATGATCTGCGCGTAGCCGGACGCGACCTCATCGGCGGACTTGAGGTCGAGCAGCACGCCGCCGGCCTCGGTCTTGTGCAGGATGTCGGGCGAAACGATCTTGAGCGCGACGGGGAAGCCCATCGCCGCGGCAGCTTGCGCGGCCTCGGCGGCGGAGCCGGCCAGCGCCTCCTGCGGCACCGGAATGCCATAGGCATCGCAGACCAGCTTGCCCTCGGGCGCGGTCAGCGACTGGCGGCCGGCCGCCCGCACCTTGTCCAGCACGCGGCGCACCGCCGCCCGATCGGCGCTCGTTGTCGTGTCTTGCATGACTTCCCTCCCAGACGTTTCGTTCCCATTCATTTGCCGCGGCGGGGCGCGGACCCGCCGCGCCCCGCCGGGCCTAGGCGTGCGCGGCGCGCCCGAGCGCGCCCGACGCCTGCAACTCGCCCACGCGCGTATCGTCGAATTTCAGCACCTCGCGCAGGATCTCGTCGGTATGCGCACCGAGCAGCGGCGAGGGCTTCACCTCCGTGATGCTGTCCGACAGCTTCACAGGATTGCCCACGGTCAGGTATTTCCCGCGCGTCGGGTGGTCCACCTCGACCACCGTGCCGGTCTTGCGCAGGGACGGTTCTTCGGCGAGCTCCTTCATCGACAGGATCGGGCCGCAGGGGATGTCGTGCTCGTTCAGGATCTCCATAGCCTCGAACTTGGTCTTGGTCATCGTCCATTGCTCGATGACGCCGAAAATCTCCTTGAGCCGCGGCAGCCGCGCATCCGGCGTCGCGTAGTCCGGATCGGTGATCCAGTCTTCCCGCCCGATCACCTTGCAGATGTCGTTCCACACCGGCGCCTGGGTGATGAAATAGATGTAGGCGTTCGGATCCGTCTCCCAGCCCTTGCACTTCAGGATCGATCCCGGCTGGCCGCCGCCCGAGGCGTTGCCGGCACGCGGCACCGCATCGCCGAACGTGCCGTGCGGATACTGGGGGTATTCCTTCAGCACGCCGTGCGCCAGACGCTGCTGGTCGCGCAGCTTCACCCGGCACAGGTTCAGCACGCCGTCCTGCATCGCCGCCAGCACCTTCTGCCCGCGCCCGGTCGCGTTGCGCTGGTACAGTGCGGCAACGATGCCGAGCGCCAGATGCAGCCCGGTCCCGCTGTCGCCGATCTGCGCCCCCGTCACCAGCGGCGGCCCGTCGTCGAAACCGGTGGTCGAGGCCGCGCCGCCGGCGCATTGCGCGACGTTCTCGTAGACCTTGCAATTCTCATACGGCCCCGGGCCGAAGCCCTTGACCGAGGCCATGATCATGCGCGGGTTCAGTTCCTGGATGCGCTCCCAGCCAAGCCCCATCCGGTCGAGCGCGCCGGGGGCAAAATTCTCCACCAGGACGTCGCAGACCTTCACCAGGTCCTCCAGCACCTCCTTGCCCTTCGGGTGCTTGCTGTCGATCGTGATGGAGCGCTTGTTGTGGTTCAACATCGTGAAATAGAGGCTGTCCACGTTCGGGATGTCGCGCAACTGGCCGCGCGTGATGTCGCCCCCGCCGGGACGTTCCACCTTGATCACGTCCGCGCCCAGCCACGCCAGCAATTGCGTGCAGGTCGGCCCCGACTGCACATGGGTGAAATCGAGGATCCGAACGCCGTCCAATGCCTTCGCCATAGTCTGCCCCCGCTTGCTTCGCTCAACCGTGCCGAGAAACGACGCGTGCCGTCACTTGTACATCGTCTGCGCCTTGGTCCCCGGCGCGTATTCGCGTGGATCGACCCAGATGTTGATCACCGCCGATTTGCCG
Source organism: uncultured Pseudomonadota bacterium (assembly GCA_963832525.1). Taxonomy (GTDB): domain Bacteria; phylum Pseudomonadota; class Alphaproteobacteria; order Acetobacterales; family Acetobacteraceae; genus JAJZVS01. The sequence goes on along the minus strand of CAWHUC010000003.1, from coordinate 217,461 downwards.
TCCCGCCGCACCGCCTCGCGCGCGCGCAGCAGGGCCGGGGCGACCTGCGCGGCGTCGCGCACCTCTTCCCCGTAGCCGCCCAGCATCTCGGCGAACCTGCCGAACGGCACGTCGCCCAGCAGGTTGCCCACGTTGCCGCGCTGCTCCCCGTATTTCGCCAACTGGCCGTAGCGGATCTGGTTCATCGCCGAATTGTTGCCGATCACCGCGATATAGGGCGCGCCGAACCGGTTTGCCGTCTCCATGTCGAACGCGGTCATGCCGAATGAGCCGTCCCCGTAATAGCACAGCACTTCCTTGCCCGGATGCGCAAGCTTCGCCGCCAACGCAAACCCGGTGCCGACGCCGAGACTGCCGAGCGCACCCGGGTCCATCCAATGCCCCGGCCGACGCGGCCGCACCGCCTGCGCCGAGATCGTAACGACGTCGCCGCCGTCGCCGATGTAGATCGTATCGTCGGTCAGGAACTCGTTGATCTCCCACGCCACCCGATAGGGATGGATCGGCGAGGCGTCGGAGCGGAACAGCGGCATCAGCTTCTCGGTCGCCGCCTGCTCCGCCGCCCGCAGCCCCGCCATCCAGTCCTTGCGCGCCTGAGCAGATGGCTTGGCGATGCGCCCGCTCGCCGCCTGGCGCACCGCGGCCAGGATCACCCCCGGATCGCCCACCAGCCCGAGCGCCACGTCGCGGTTCTTGCCGACGGTGCGGTAGTCCATGTCGATCTGCACGACCTTGGCCCCGCGCCCGAGCCGCTTGCCGTAGCCCATGCGGAAGTCGAACGGCGTGCCGACGATGACGATGACGTCCGCCTTGTCGAACCCTTCGCGCCGCGTGCGGTCGAAATGATGCGGATCGCCCGGCGGCAGCAGGCCGCGTCCGGCGCCGTTGAAATAGGCCGGGATGTCGAGCGCGCGCACCAGATCGATCGCCGCCGCGTGCCCGCGGCAGGTCCAGACCTGGCTGCCGATCAGGATCACCGGCCGCTCGGCGGCCACCAGCATGTCGGCCAGCTTCTCGATATCCGTCGGATCGCCGAGCGCCTTGGTCGATGCGCGGTAATGGCCCGCCTGGGGAACAACCGCCTTGCCAACCTCGATCTCCCGGTCCAGCACGTCGCGCGGGATTTCGAGGTAGGACGGCCCCGGCGCGCCGGCGAAACATTCGCGCGCGGCCATGGAGATCATGTCGGCGACCCGCTCGGTCGAGCGCACGCTGGCCGCGAACTTGGTGATCGGGCGCATGATGTCGACATGCGGCAGGTCCTGCAACGAGCCCATCATGTGCTGGGTCAGCGCGCCCTGCCCGCCGATGTGCAGCACCGGGCTTTCGGACCGGAAGGCGGTGGCGATGCCGGTGATCGCATTGGTGCAACCCGGACCCGCGGTGGTGACGACGCAGCCCAGCCTGCCGGTCTGGCGCGCGTAGCCGTCGGCGGCGTGTGCTGCGACCTGCTCGTGGCGGACGTCGATGATGCGGATGCCCTCGTCCACGCAGCCGTCGTAGATGTCGATGATATGGCCGCCGCACAGGGTGAAGATCGTGTCCACGCCTTCGTTCTTCAGCGCCTTGGCGACCAGGTGGCCGCCCGAGACGACGCCGGCGTCGCGGCTCTTGCGCGCCAGGGTGTCGTCCGCGGTCGAGCCGCGGGCGGCGGCGGTGGTAGCCTTGGTTTCCGGCGCTGCCGTTGTGGACATGGTCGCTTTTCCTCCCGTTGGGCTCGTGTCGCGGTGTACGTGTGCGGCGGGTCAGCCGTATTTCCGACGTGCCGGCTCGTGCGGCGATACCGGCACGTCGTGCAGGTGGTCGCCGTATTTCTCGACATGCGCCGCGAGGCCGAACGTGTGTTCGCGCACCAGCCGCGCCGCGCGGTCGGCGTCGCGGCTTTCTAGCGCGGCGATGATGTTCATGTGGTCCACGATCGACCGCTGCGCCCGGTTGTCCTGGCGGATCGTCACGTCGCGGATCGCGCGCATGTGGATGAACAGGTTCTCGGTGAGTTCGGTCATCAGCGCGCAACCGCCGAGGCGGATCAGCGCCTGGTGGAACGCCATGTTCGCCTGCGAGTACTCGGAAATGTGTTCAGACGGATCGACGTCGAAGGTGCCGAACAGCGCCCGCAACCGCGCCAGATCTTCGTCGCTGGCGCGTTCGCAGGCGAGCCGGGCCGCGAGGCCTTCGATCGCGGCCCAGACGGTGATCATCTCGATGATCTCGCGCTTGCTCTTGCGCACGACATAGATGCCGCGGCGCGGCACGGAGCGCACGAAGCCCTCCTGCTCCAGCACGGTCAGTGCCTCGCGGATCGGGGTGCGGCTGACGCCGAGATCTTCGGAAAGCTGGCGTTCGTCCAGGCGGATTTCCCCAGCCTGGCCGTAGATGTCCATCTCCGTGATGGCGCGCTTGATGGCCTCGCACGCCAATCGGCGCAGGCTGATCGTGACCGACAGGCGTTCGACCTTGAGCCGCGGCAATGCGGTCACGTCCGCCACAGGCACCCCTCCTGTCCCCCGGCGCTTGCCGCCCCGGGCGCATACATCATGGGGCCATGCCTAACAAAGTCTTTTGTATACCACAAGCCCGCCGCGCGCACGCCCCGGCCCCGCCCGCCTCAGCGCCGGCGGAACCCGAGCAGCCGCGCCGCCGGGCCGATGGTCCAGCCCTGCACCACCAGGGACGCGATCACGGCGATGAAGATCGACGCGAACAGCCGCTCGTCCCGCCCCCGCCCCGCCTCCGTCAGCGCCGGGATCAGGCTCAGGTAGATCGGCACCGCACCGCGCAGCCCGACCCAGGAGGCGAACGCGCTCTCCCGCCAGGCGAACCCGAGCGGCGCAAGGCAGGCGAACACCGCCACCGGGCGGGCGACGGAGATCAGCACCGCGGTGCCTACCAGCGCCGAGGGGATGAACGGCAGCAGCTTGTGCGGCGTCACCAGCAGCCCGAGCATCAGGAACAGCACGATCTGCGCGAGCCAGCCCATGCCTTCGAAGAACGGCTCCAGCCGCTCGCGCGCCGCCGGCCCGCTGCGCGCGGCCATGATGCCGGCGAGGTAGGTCGCCAGGAATCCGCTGGTGCCGAGCACCTGCGCCAGGCCGAACACGGCGAGCGCCCCGGCCAGCGCCAGCACGGTCGCCAGCGCCGGTTCCATGCGCAACCGCCGCAGCGCCACCGCCAGCACCCATCCACCGGCCAGGCCGATCGCGGCCCCGCCCAGCATCTCCCGCGCGACGCCGAGCGCGATATCCCCCGCGGTGATCGCCCCGCCCGCGGCCATCACCCGCAACAGCATGAAGGTGAGCAGCACGGAGATCGGGTCGTTCAGCCCGGACTCCACCTCTAGCACCGCGAGCAGACGTTCCGGTACCGCCACGCGCGCGCCGCGCAGCAGCACGGCGACCGCCGCGGCATCCGTGGGCGCAACGATCGCGCCGACCAGCAGTCCGGGCACCAGCGCGACCCGATCGAGCCACGCGACACCGGCACCCGCGACGCCGGCGGTGATCACGACGCCGACCGTGGCCAGCACCGCCGCCGGCCAGAACGCGGCGCGCAACGTGGCAAGCGGCGTCTTCAGCCCGCCCTCGAACAGGATCACGGCGAGCGCCAGGCTGCCGATCAGGTAGGCGGCCGGATAGCTGTCGAACGGCAGGCCCAGCACGCCGTCCTCCCCGGCCAGCATGCCGAGGCCGAGGAAGGCGAGCAGCATCGGCGCGCCGATCCTGCGCGAGATCACGCCCGCCACCACGCTCAGGATGCCGAGCACGCCGCCAAGCAGGATCAGCTCGTGCGCCTGGCGCAGCGCGCCGTGCAGTTCCGCTGCCCCGCTCATGGTGCGCCGCGGGGCGAAAGGCGGCGCGAGCGAACGTGCAGACAGGTCATTCCCCGTGCCTCCGGCGCGCGCAGGAGCGGTAGTTGGCCGGATCGTGGAAGCCCGTCAACCTTGCAAAGATGGAGGGGCGATCTTGACCCCGGGGAGGGCGCGATGCGCCGCGCTGGCGTTGGGGTCTCCGACGCAGTGCCGATCGGCGGGGATGGGGGGCAAGCGGAAGTCCATCCGAAGGTCTTCCAACGGAAGCTTCGCGCCCATCGCGGTCATCCATTGCCTTGGGGCATTCGCTCCAGAGCCGACATACCCAGGCATTGGCAAGACCGTGGCGATGGGTGAGGACCGGACTGTCCGGTTCTGGGCGGTGCCGAACGAAGCCGATCATCGTGCTCGCTCTGCATGCCGGTGGTAGTAACCTCTTTTCCGAACGCCACTCCCACACACAGGATCGTCCATGTCCGAGAGCCCGTGGAACGTCGCCTCTCCTTCGCCCCAGTTCGTGCCGTGCCACGAGCTTTGGCGGAGGCATTACCGTGAGAACCGCTACGCGCGGCACCTGAACCGATCGGAACTTGCAAAGCGCATCCGAGACATCTTCCTCAATCTCCTAATGCTATCACCAAAAGGGAAGATCGGCCTTCCGCCCATCTCACCGAGCATGGACGTCTGGATGCAGAAGTGGACACATGTCCTCGAAGAAATGGCCCTGCGATACGGTCCCTATCCGGCCGGCATGGACCGAGATATCCTCCATTCTGAACCGTTCCCCAACTTGGCATCTGAACTGGGTCAAAGAGCTGCCGTGCGGCTCGGATCGCTTGGCGTGCAACGTAGCGACGTCTTCGTGAAGCTCGGGAAACGGCAGTACATGGAGATGCTGCACCGAGAGGGAAGATTGCGCGTCCAGCCTGCCAGCTTCTTCTCCAACACAGTCCATAACAGTGCGATACGCGATGACGAGTTAACAATGCCGATCTCGATTGCCCTTAGTCGCGCGCAGGTGGTTCAACTTGTCCGTAACCCACATGACGTCCCGGCCGACGCCCCCGAACATCGGATCGATGTCGAGTTCGCGTTCCGAGGTGATTTCTGGCTTTACTGCGTGAGCAATACCGTCTCGCCAAGGCACTTCGTCGACTTCGATGCCGAGGCATGCGTCATCATCCGCAACCGAGCCGCATTCAGGTCGAGACTAGTGAATGCGGCGCGTGCCGTGCTTCCTGAGGCAAACATGCACGAAGGGGATGCCGTGTATATCGACCCCCTACTCCCGAAGTCGTCCAATATCTTCATTCCCGTTGCCAAGCACTTCGGCTACACGTATCAGGATGAATACCGGTTCTGCTGGATTCCGCCACAGTCCGCGATCCTGGCCCCCCGAGCCGATCGCCCGCCCGCGCCCACCCGTGAACGACCGGTAAAGACGAACGGTACCCGTTCGCCCCGCACCCGCACGATGGTTGCGCGCCCAGGACCGCTGCCGGTCACGGGTCACCGTACACCCGTGCCCCAAACGCCCCAGCCGACGTACATTCCAACCCCAATCCCGGGCGCACGCCCCCGATCGCGCCCAACCCCTTGGAAACCCTCGCCAACCGCACCCCAACCCGTCCCAAACGCCCCAGCCGGTGTACGCTTGCCCGCACCGCGCGCGTGCGCCACATCCACCCTCGGCCGGTGCGCCCGCCAGGCGCTCACGCCCCGCCGATCCGCCCCCCGCATCCCCGCCGCGAATGAACGCCGCCCAACACCTACCCCCCCAGCACCGTTCCCACCGCGATCCCCGCCTCCCCCGCCGCGATCTTCTTCCCCCCGTCCCAGCGCACCCGCGCCACCTCCAGGAAGCCCCCCTGCCCCAGCACGGTGATCCCTTCCGGCCCCGCGACCACCACCTCCCCGATCGCCCGCCCTTTCACCTCCGCGAACCGCCGCGCGACCCGCTTCGTACAGTCAAAAATGAACAGCCGCCGCCCGGCCACCGTCGTCCAGGCCCCCGGAGCCGGATTGCACCCCCGCACCAGGTCGTAGGTCGCCCCGATGTGGCTCGCCCAGTGGATTTCCAACTCCGCCTCCCGGATCAGCCCCTGGTCCCCCGCCCCCGCCTCGTGCTGCGCCACCGCCGCGCCCTTGCCGGCCACGACAAGCTCCGCCGCCTCGATCAGCGCGGCCACGCCCAACGGGAATATCTTGCCGAAATAGAGTGATCCCAGCGTGTCATCCGGCTCGATCTTCACCCGCCGTTGCAGGATCACCGGGCCCTCGTCCAGCCCGTCGATGGGACGGAAGATGGAAAGCCCGGTCTGCTTGCGCCCCGCGATGATGGCCCAGCTCATAGAGCTGGCGCCGCGATGCGCGGGCAGCAGGCTCGGGTGGAACTGGATCGTGCCGAAGGTCGGAATGGTGCAGAAGGACTGCGGCACGAAGTCGGTCACATAGGCCATCACGCCCACCTGCGCGTCGGCCTGGCGCAGCGCCTCGGCCGCGGCGGGGTCGGTCAGGCGGGCGAAGCGATGCACGGGCACGCCGGCCGCCTCGGCCGCGAGGCGCAGCGGGTCGGGCCGGCCGGTCTCGGGCGCGCAGAAGGCGGCGGCGACGGTGTCGCCGCGGGCGAGGAACGCCTCCAGCACGGCACGTCCGAAATCCTGCTGTCCGATCAGCGCGATACGCATGGCTTGGAAATTCCCAGGTGATGGCGGCGGCAAAGTGGCAAGCCGGCTGCGCGCTGTCGAGCCTCCCGTGCGGCTTCCCGCAGCCGTTCCGCCCCCCACGTCTGGTGTCCCTGGCGTGCCCGCGCTACAGCCCCGCCGCCCTCCAAACTCCGCCAGCCGCCCCCCGCTGCCTCCCGACAAGGACCGACGATGGACACCCAAGCGCACGTGATCGCCCGCCGCGACGGCCGGGCCGGCCGCATCCTGCTCAACCGCCCGGCGGCGCTGAACGCACTCGACCTGCCGATGATCCGCGCGATCTCGGCCGCGCTCGCCGAATGGCGCGACGACCCCGAGGTCCACCTGGTCGTGATCGAGGGCGCGGGTGAGCGCGCCTTCTGCGCCGGCGGGGACATCCGCGCGCTGCGCCAGCACCAGCTCGACGGCGACCGTCCCCCGATCGACACTTTCTTCACCGAGGAATATGCGCTGAACGCGGCCATCGCCGCCTATCCCAAGCCCTACGTGGCGCTGATCGACGGGGTCTGCATGGGCGGCGGCATCGGCGTGTCGGTCCACGCGCCCTACCGGGTCGCGAGCGAGCACGCGATTTTCGCCATGCCGGAAACCGCGATCGGCTTCTTCCCCGATATCGGCGCGAGCTTCTTCCTCCCCCGCCTGCCCGGCCGGATCGGCGTCTACCTCGGCCTGACGGGCGCGCGCGTCCGGGGCGCCGATGCCGTCCACGCCGGCCTCGCGACGCATTTCACCCCCCGCGCCGCCCTGCCCGCTCTGGCAGCCGCGCTGGCCGCGGACGGCATCGCCGCCCTGGCCACGCACGCCGCCCCGCTCCCATCCTTCAGCCTGGCCCCGCATCGCGCCGCGATCGACCGCTGCTTCGCCGCCCCGACCGTCCCGGAGCTGTTCGCCCGCCTGGCCGCCGAGGACGACGCCACGCCAGACGCCACCTGGGCCGCCGACACCCTGGCCGCCCTGCGCGCCGTCTCCCCGTCCGCGCTGTTCTGGACCCGTCGCCTGCTGGCCGAGGGCGAGACCCGCACCCTGGCCCAATGCCTCGCCGCCGAGTTCGCGCTCGGCCGCACCACCATGCGCCACCCCGATTTCGTCGAGGGCGTGCGTGCCATGGTGGTCGACAAGGACCGCAGCCCACGCTGGTCCCCGGGCCGGGTGGAAGACGTCGTCCCGGCCGAGATCGCCGCGCTGTTCGCCTGAACGCCGGCGCGGCGGGTCAGTCCACCAGGCGGGTGTCGAAATCGGCCGGCACGATGATCTCCAGCACCTCCAGGTCGTCGGAGTAGTCGAGCACGGTGTGAGCGATTCCAGGTGGTTGCAGCCAGCAGCTCCCTGCCTCCATCATCTGCACCCCGTGGCCGGCGAACTCGTTCTTCATCCAGCCTTTCAGGACGTAGACGAGCTGCAGATCGACGGTATGGGAGTGGCGCTGGCGGACCTCGTCGGTCACCGGCGGGATCATCCGGATCACATGCGCCCGCGCGAGCCCGCCGGTCGCCTCGGCGATGCCGAGGTCGCGGTAGCGCGCGTACGGGCGCAGGCCGTTGGGCTGGAAATCCTCCTCCCGCAGATGGCTTACCGTGAAGCGCTGCGGCGCGGGCTTGGCAGTGCGGATCGGGGTCTTGCTGGCGGGGGTTTTGCGCGCGGATGTGCCCGCTGCCGCCTTGCGCGTCGGCATCGCACCCGCGGCCGTGCGCCGCACCGGGGTGGATGCGGCCTTGCGCGCGGCGGGCGACGGCGCGGCGGCCGTGCTGCGGCCGGCGCCCCGGGTGGCCGCCTTGCGAACGGCGGCCTTGCCGACCCCCTTGCGGGTGACGGGCGCCTTGCGGGCGGCAGCGGCCTTCTTGGCGGGCGCCGCGCGCTTGCGGACGGTGCCCTGCTTCGGCTTGGCGCGCGCCTTGCGGCGGTGAGGGGCAGAGGAACTGGCGCGTTTGGCCATGAGCGTTTCTCCCGCGGACTGGGTAGTGTCCCACCTAAGTATCATCCCGCAGCCGGCACCGCTTCAAGCGCGGCCCCCCGCGTTCTTACCTCTCCCGCCCCGCGGGAGAGGTCGCCGTGCGCAGCACGGCGGGTGAGGGCGGGAGGGTACGGGCCCACGCCGTCGCGCGCGCCCTCACCCGGTTCGCTCCGCGAACCGACCTCTCCCGCGGGGCGGGAGAGGTAAGAACGCGGGGGCCGCTCAGGCGGTGCGATCCTCCGCTGCGCCCGAGGACGCCGCCTCCAGCGCCGCCTGGGCCGCCGCCAGCCGCGCCACCGGCACGCGGTACGGGCTGCACGACACGTAATCCAGCCCCACCTGCTCGCAGAACGCGATCGAGGCCGGATCGCCCCCATGCTCCCCGCAAATCCCGAGCTTCAGCCCGGGCTTCGCCGCCCGGCCCTTCTCGGCCGCGATCCGCACCATCTCCCCCACCCCTTCGACGTCGATGGAGATGAACGGGTCCTTCGGCAGGATCCCCTTCTCCACGTAGAACGGCAGGAACTTGCCGGCATCGTCGCGCGACAGGCCGAACACCGTCTGGGTCAGGTCGTTGGTGCCGAAGCTGAAGAAATCGGCGCAGGCGGCGATCGCATCCGCGGTCAGGGCGGCGCGCGGCAGCTCGATCATGGTGCCGACGTGGTATTCGATGGTGCGGCCGGCCTCGGCGAACACCTCCGCCGCCACCCGGTCCACCTCGGCCCGGGTCAGCTCCAGCTCGCGTACCATGCCGACCAGCGGGATCATGATTTCCGGCACCGGCGCGCTTCCCGTTTCGGCCGCCACCGCCAGCGCGCCCTCGAAGATCGCGCGCGCCTGCATCTCGTAGATCTCGGGATAGTTGATGCCGAGCCGGCAGCCGCGGTGGCCCAGCATCGGGTTCGCCTCGGCCAGTTCCGCGGCGCGGGTGCGCATTGCCTCCACATCGGTGCCGAGTGCCTCCGCCACCGCCGCCAGGTCCGCCTCCCCATGCGGCAGGAACTCGTGCAGCGGCGGGTCGAGCAGGCGGATCGTGACCGGCAGTCCCGCCATGATGGTGAACAGCTTCTGGAAATCCGCCCGCTGGTGCGGCAGCAGCCGGGCGAGCGCGGCGCGCCGCCCGGCCTCGTCATGCGCCATGATCATCTGGCGCACCGCGCCGATGCGCTCGGGGTCGAAGAACATGTGCTCGGTGCGGCAGAGGCCGATGCCCTCGGCGCCGAACTTGCGCGCGGTTTCCGCATCGAGCGGGGTTTCCGCGTTCGCCCGCACGCCGAGCCGGCGGACCTTGTCCGCCCAGCCCATCAACGTGCCGAAATCGCCCGACATCGCCGGTTCGATCATGGCGACGTTGCCCATGAACACCTCGCCGGTGGCGCCGTCGAGGGTGATGGTCTCGCCCGCCTGCACGACCCGCGCCCCGGCGCGCAGGGTCTGGGCGTTGTAATCCACCGCGATGCCGCCCGCCCCGGCGACGCAGGGCCGTCCCATGCCGCGCGCGACCACCGCGGCGTGGCTCGTCATGCCGCCGCGGGTGGTGACGATGCCGCGGGCGGCGTGCATGCCGTGGATGTCCTCCGGGCTGGTTTCGATCCGCACCAGGATCACCGCCTCGCCCTTCTGGGCGCGCGATTCCGCCTCGTCGGCGCTGAACACGACGACGCCGGAGGCCGCCCCCGGGCTCGCCGGCAGGCCCTTGGCGAGCAGGGTACGCGGCGCCTTGGGATCCAGCATTGGGTGCAGCAACTGGTCGAGCGCGGTCGGGTTGACCCGCCGCACCGCCTCGGTCTGGTCGATCAGTCCCTCGCGCGCCATGTCGACGGCGATCTTCAGGCTCGCCGCCGCCGTGCGCTTGCCGTTGCGGGTCTGCAGCATGAACAGCTTGCCCTGCTGGACCGTGAACTCGATGTCCTGCATGTCGCGGTAGTGCTGTTCGAGCTTCGCCCGCACCGCGAGCAGCTCCTTGTAGGCAGCCGGCATCGCCACTTCCATCGGCGTCTCGTCGGGCCGGGCGCGCGCCGAGGACAGCGGCTGCGGGGTGCGGATGCCGGCCACCACGTCCTCGCCTTGGGCATTCACCAGGTATTCGCCGTAGAACATGTTCTCCCCGGTCGAGGGATCGCGGGTGAAACACACGCCCGTGGCGCAATCCTCGCCCATGTTGCCGAACACCATGGCCTGCACGTTGACCGCGGTGCCCCAGGCGGCGGGGATGTCGTGCAGGCGGCGGTAGGTCAGCGCGCGCGGGTTCATCCAGCTCCCGAACACGGCGCCGATCGCGCCCCAGAGCTGTTCCTCGGGATCCTGCGGGAAGGGCTTGCCGGTCTCCTCCTCCACCATGTCCTTGTAAGCGCTGACCACGCGGTGCCAGTCCTGGGCGCTGAGGGCGGTGTCCTCGACCGCGCCCTCGTCGATCTTCACGTGCTCGATGATCTCTTCGAACCGGTGGTGCGCGACGCCGAGCACGACCGAGCCGTACATCTGGATGAAGCGGCGGTAGCTGTCCCAGGCGAAGCGGGCGTCGTCGGCGGCGCTGGCGAGGCCCTCCACCGTGGCATCGTTCAGCCCGAGGTTCAGCACCGTATCCATCATCCCGGGCATCGAGACGCGCGCGCCGGAACGGACCGAGACCAGCAGCGGCTTGTGCTGGTCGCCGAAGCGCCGGCCGACGGCCTTCTCCACCCGCGCCAGCGCGGCGCGAACCTGGGCTTCCAGCTCCGGCGGATACTGCCGGTCGTTGTCATAGAACGCGGTGCAGACCTCGGTCGTGATGGTGAATCCGGGCGGCACCGGGAGGCCGATCGAGGCCATCTCGGCGAGGTTGGCACCCTTGCCGCCGAGCAGGTCGCGCATCGCAGCGCTGCCCTCGTTGTGGCCGGCGCCGAAGCTGTACACCCATTGGGTCTTGGCAGGCGGGGGGGTCATGGCGAGGGGAAACTCCGTTCAGCCTTCGATCTGGGAGAAGTCGGCGATCTGATTCATCATATCGCGCACGGCGGCGAGCAGGCGCAGGCGGTTGCGGCGCAATTCCGGTTCAGCCGCGTTCACGGTGACGCGATCGAAAAACGCGTCGAGCGGGGCGCGCAGCCGCGCCATGGCGGACATCGCTGCCGCGAACCGCTCCGCCGCGGTCTCATGGCGGATGATCTCCGCCACCGCCCCGCAGTCCTGCCAGAGCGTCCGTTCCTCGTCCATGTGCAACAGAGCGGGATCGACCGGTCCGACGATCGCCCCATCCTTCTGGGCTTCGATGCGCAGGATGTTGGCCGCCCTCCGATACGCGACCAGCAGATTGGCCCCATCCCCGGTACCGAGCAGCGCCGCTACCGCCCGCGCCCGGTCGAGCAGGCGGACCAGGTCGTCATCGGCGCCGGCGGCGAATACCGCGGCCAGCACGTCGTGGCGGGCGCCCTCGGTGCGCAACTGCACGCGCAGCCGCTCGATGATGAAGCCGAGCACTTCCGCCGCCGGCGCTTGGGTCAGCCCGGCATCGGCATAAGCACACCCCGCCGTCGCGATCAGCGGCAGCAGTGCCAGGCGCAGCCGGTTCTCCCGGATCAGCCGCACCACGCCGAGCGCCGCGCGCCGCAGCGCATAGGGATCGCCCGATCCGCTCGGCTTCTCGTCGATGGCGAAGAACCCCGCGAGCTGGTCGAGCTTGTCGGCCAGCGCGACGGCGACCGAGACCGCGGCCTCCGGCACCGCATCGTTCGGCCCGCGCGGCGCGTAATGCGCGCGGATGGCGTCCGCGACCGCCGGGTCCTCGTTGTCGTGGCGGGCGTAGTAGCTGCCCATTACGCCTTGCAGTTCCGGGAATTCGCCCACCATGCCGGTGACGAGATCGGCCTTCGCCAGCTCCGCCGCGCGCTCCGCCGGCACCGGATCGGCACCGACCAGTGGGGCGATCGCCCGCGCGAGCCGCCGCAGCCGCCGCACCCGGTCGCCCTGGCTGCCGAGTTTCGCGTGGAAGGTGATCGCATCCAGCGCCGCCACCCGCGCCGCCAGCCTGGTCCTGCGATCGAGGTCCCAGAAATGCCGCGCATCGGCAAACCGCGCCCGCAGCACCCGTTCGTTGCCGGCGACGATCACCGCGCCGCCGTCCTCGGCCTCGATATTGGCGACGAAGCCGAACCACGGCGCCGGCGCGCCGGCGGCATCGCGCAGCGCGAAATAGCGCTGGTTGACCCGCATCGACACCTGCATCACTTCCGCCGGCAGGTCCATGAACGCCGGATCGATCTGCCCGAGCAGCGGCACCGGCCATTCCACCAGGCCGGCGACCTCGTCGAGCAGCCCGGGATCCTCGACCACCGTCAGACCACGGGCCGCCGCCTCCGCCGCGATGCCGTGCGCGATGCGGGTCCGCCGCTCGGCGGCATCGACCAGCACGCGATGGCGTGCCAGCCTGTCCGCCCAGTCGGCCGCCGAGGTCACGGCGAAGGCGCCCGGGGCGTGGAACCGGTGGCCTTCGGTCAGATCGCCCGCGGCCAGGCCGTGCCCGTCGTCCTCCCCCTCGGCCAGATCGAAGGCCACCGCCGCACCGTCCAGCAGGCAAACGATGCGGCGCAGCGGGCGGACCCAGGTGAACGCGCTGGTCCCACCCCAACGCATGGATTTCGGCCAGGGAAACCGGCGCAGCAGCGGCGGCAGGGCGCCCGCGATCAGCACCGCGGCCGAGACTGCTTCCGCCCGCTTCTCCAGCACCCAGTAGTCGCCCTCCGCATGCAATTGCGCGCGGTCCGCGCCGTGCTTGCGCAGGAACCCCGCCACCGCCTGCTCGGGTGCCGCGAGCCGCGGGCCGCGCTCGGTGCTGCTGGCGGCGGCCACTGCCGCGGCCACGTCGGCGCGCAGTGCGATCCGGCGCGGCCCGTGGAAGGTCGCGATCCCCCCTGGCGCGAGCGGGGCGAGCGCGGCGCCCAGCAGCCGCGCGAGGTCGGCCGCCGCGGCGGCCTGCATGCGTGCGGGGATTTCCTCGCTGAACAATTCCAGGAACAGTTCCGGCATGGCTCAGCCCCGCAGCGCCGGTTCGATGTCGGTCTGCGTGAAATCGTCACCCTTGAACAGCAATGGCTGCCCCTCACAGCGGGCGAAGGCGTACGTCATGCAGTCCCCGTAGTTCAGTGCCGCCCCGTGCCGCCCCGTGCCGAACGCGGTGAAGGCAGACAGGGCCGCGTGCGCGTGCTCGGGCGTGAACGGGCGCAGGGTGATCCCCAGCTCGTCCACCAGCCGGTCCAGCAACGCCACCGCACCGCCGCGGCGGGCGATCGTGATCGCCGCCTCCACCCAGCTCGGAGCCGCCATCAGTGCGCCCGGCTCCCTGGTAATCACGTCCGCAAAACGGCCGGCCTCCGGCTCGCCGAAGGCGACCGCCAGCAGGGCGGAGGCATCGACGATCACGCCGGGAGCCCGTCCGGGCCATAGAGATCGTTGTGATCGGCGCTGGACACCGGCCCCGGGATGCTGGCGCGAATCTCGGCTGCCAGCGCCGCAATCCGCGCCCGGCGCGCTGCCTGTTCCTCGCCCCGCTCCCGCCGCTCCCGCTCCAGCCGCTCGCGCAGTGCCGCGGTCACCGCCGCGGTCAGGCTTTCCCCGGTCAGGCTGGCAAGCTCCGACGCCAGCCGGTAGGCGTCGTCGCTCTTGATGTTGAGTTGCGCGCCCATCATGCCCTCGGTAGAAAATTCTGCTCCAGTGGTAGAAATAGGGCGGCCGGTCATCGGTGTCATCCCCCCTCCCCCGCCACAAAGGCTTCGCAGCAGGCTTTCGCCAAGGTCCGCACCCGGCCGATGTAGCTCGCCCGCTCGGTCACGCTGATGACCCCACGCGCGTCGAGCAGGTTGAACAGATGGCTCGCCTTGATGCACTGATCGTAGGCCGGCAGGGCCAGGCGATGGTCCAGCAACGCCGCGCATTCGGCCTCGGCGTCGGCGAAATGCACGACCAGCCGGCCGGTGTCGGCATGCTCGAAATTGAACGCGCTGAACTCGCGCTCGGCGCGCAGGAACACGTCCCCGTAGGTCACGCCGGCGCCGTTGAAATCGAGCGCGAAGACGTTCTCCACGTCCTGCACGTACATCGCCAGGCGTTCCAGGCCGTAGGTCATCTCGAAGCTCGGCAGGGTCACGGGGATGCCGCCGACCTGCTGGAAATAGGTGAACTGGCCGACCTCCATGCCGTCGCACCAGACCTCCCACCCCAGGCCCCAGGCGCCCAGGGTGGGGCTTTCCCAGTCGTCCTCGACGAAGCGGAAGTCGTGGTGCAACGGATCCAGTCCAATCTCCCGGTAGCTCGCCAGCAGCAGTTCCTGTGCGTCCGGCGGACTCGGCTTCATGATGACCTGGTACTGGTAGTAGTGCTGCAGCCGGTTCGGGTTCTCCCCGTAGCGCCCGTCGGTGGGGCGGCGGCAGGGCTGCACGTAGGCCGCCCGCCAAGGCTTCGGCCCGAGCGCGCGGAGCGTAGTCGCGGGATGGAAGGTGCCGGCGCCCATTTCCATGTCGTAAGGTTGCAGCAGCACGCAGCCCTGCCGGCTCCAGAACTGCTGGAGGCGGAGGATCAGCTCCTGGAAGCTGGGGGCGGCGGGGCGGGACATGCGGACGCTCGACCTGGATGAGGCGCCCGGTAAAGCATCCCGCCCGCCCCCGGGCAAGGCACGGGTGCTGCACCGCACCTTGCCCGGGGGCGGGCCCGGGGGCGGGATTGAACCGCGCCGGCGGCGGCGCCACTTCCTCTCGTACCGCCCCTTCGGGCAGGTCGCCCCGCGGCCGGCCGGCGACGCATCGTCCGGACCGGATGCGATCCGCACGACAGGCCCATCCCGTGGCGGCGCCGTTGCAGACGCGCCTACCGCCGGATCGGGCTCGTCCGACCGGTATTCCCGAGCGAGAGACGCAGGCGTCATGACCAACGAGGAACGCGATCTCATCACCGCCTTCATCGCCCGGGTGGCCGGCGTCGCGCCGCAGCCGCCCGGTGGCGTGGCGAGTTCCCAGGGCGGTCCCTGGGCAAGCCCTTCGGTACCGGCCGCCCCGGCCCCGCCGTTGCCGCCGATCGACCCGGAGGCCGACGCGCTGCTCGCCGCGCTGTTCCAGCGCTATCCGGAGGCACGCTACCGGCTGGCCCAGCTCGCCTTCGTGCAGGAGCACGCGCTGGCCGCCGCCCAGGCGCGGATCCACCAGCTCGAGGCACAATTGCGTCAGACCGCCCCCGCCCAGTCGCACGGCGGGTTCTTCAGCGGGCTGTTCGGCGGCGGACGTGCGGCGCCCACGGCCGGACCCGGGCCGGCAGCGCCGCCCGGCTATCCGCCGGGCGCACCGCCCGGGTACCCGCCAGGATATCCATCCGCCTACCCCCAGGCCGCGCCCGGCGGCTATCCCCCCGGTGGCGGGATGTTTTCCCGCGGCGGTTCGGGCTTCCTCGGCTCGGCCCTCACCACCGCGGCCGGGGTTGCCGGCGGGATGGTGGTGGGCAACGCGCTGATGAACATGCTGTCCCCGCACGAGGCGGCACCAGGCGCGGTGCCCGACACCACCTGGGGCACGCCCGCGGACCCGACCGGTCAGGCCGGCTGGGCCGCACCGGACCCGACGTTCGCACAGGACCCGACGTTCCAGGACCCTGGGGCCGATCCGGGCAGCTGGGACCAGGGCGCACCCGACCCCGCGGCAGGCAACGATCCCGGCGATGGCGGCTGGGACCAGGGCGGCAGCGATTGGGACCAGGGCGGCGGCTCGGACGATACGCTGGTCTGAAGGCCGAAACCCCGACGACAGCGCGACGGTTCAGCCACCGCACCCAAGCCGTGGATGCCTGGACCGAGGCCGGCGTGATCCGGGCGCGGCCCTCGCCCGGCCACACCCTCGCGGCCCGCGCCGCGATCGCCGCCTCACGCCATCCGCCACACCAGGACCCGCGCCGCCCCATGCGCCCGCTCGGCCAGCAGCGCACCCACTGCCGGAACGGCCTCCTCGCGCCCCACCTCCGCCACCACCAGCGTCCCTGCCCCCATCCACCCCGCAGCCATCAGCCGCGCCACCCCAAGCTCCACCAGCCCCCGCCCATACGGAGGGTCCAGGAACACCAGCCCACACCGCTCCCCCGCCGGCGCCGCCAGCACATCCCCCGCCACCACGCTGCACCGATCCGCCGCCCCGCACGCGGCAATATTCGCGCGCACCGCCGCCAGCGCCCCCCGGTCGTGCTCCATGAACACCGCCCGCCCGGCCCCACGCGACAACGCCTCCAACCCCAGCGCCCCGGTGCCGGCAAAAGCATCCAGCACCGTCGCCCCCTCGATCACACCCCGCCCACCCCAAGGCGCATGCAGCAGCATGTCGAACAGCGCCTGACGCACTCGATCCGCCGTCGGCCGCGTCCCCCCGCCCGCCGGCGCGGCAAGGCGCCGACCCCGCCACGCCCCGGCGACGATACGCACTCAGCCCCACCCGCGGCGCGGCACGGCGACCGCCGCCGCGGATGTTCCGCCTCTTGCGCCAACGAGGGGGGGGGCCGGGTATCCAGGAAGCAAGGCCAGGGGGCGCTGCCCCCTGGACCCCCGCCAAGGGCAAGCCCTTGGAACCCTTCCATTCGTTCCGTGCCGATGGGGGGTGTCGCGGCTGGGCGCGGGGCGGCGGGGAGGCTGGGACGCCGGCAGGGACCGGGCGCATCGGCGCCCGGTCCCTGCCGGCGTCCCAGCCTCCCCGCCGCCCCGCGCCCAGCCGCGACACCCCCCATCGGCACGGAACACACCGAGGGGTCCAGGGGACTTGTTCCCTGGCGGGGGTCCAGGGGGCAGCGCCCCCTGGCCTTGCTTTCTGAATAAGCCGGTCATCCCGCCCGTTGGCGCAACAATGCGGAGCGCCTCAGGCGTAGTCCGCCGCCACCGTGACGTCCTGGGCGCGGTCCGGGGCGATTGCGTTCAGGACCGGCGACAGCACCACGGCGACGACCAGGTTCACCACCAGCGAGGACAGCGCGATATAGCAAGGGACCACGACGCCCAGGATGTGCAGCGGATAGATCGGCGCGAAACCGACCGAGGCCGCCATCCAGGTGCCGAGGCCGAAGCCCACCGCCCAGCCGATCAGCAGCGCCCAGCCGTTCAGCATGCGGGTATACAGCGCGAGCAGCACCGACGGCAGAGTCTGGATGATCCAGACGCCGCCGAGCAACTGGAGGTAGAGGGCGAATTTCAGCGGCAGCGCGAAGATGAACACGAGCGCTCCGGCCTTCACCACCAGGGAGGCGATCTTGGCCACCCCGCTTTCCTGCGCGTCGGTGCAGGTCGGGTTGATGAACTCGCGGTAGATGTTGCGGGTGAAGATGTTGGCGGTGGCGATCGACATGATCGCGGCCGGCACCAGCGCGCCGATCGCGATGGCGGCGAAGCCCACGCCCACGAACCAGGCCGGAAAGGCATTCAGCAGCAGCGCCGGCACCGCGAAGCTGTTGCTGAACAGTTTGAACCCGCCGGCGAACTGCGGCATCGCCGCCACGCCGGCCGCGACCGCCATGAAGCCGAGCAGGGACAGCAGCCCCAGCATCAGCGAATAGGCCGGCAGGATCGCCGCGTTGCGCCGGATCACCCGTGCCCCGGAGGCGCCGAGCACCCCGGTGATCGAGTGCGGATACAGGAACAGCGCGAAGGCCGAACCGAGCGCCAGGCTCGCATAGGCGCCGAACGCCCCCCATGACCCGCTCGGCGGGTGCGGCAGCAGCAGCTTGGCCGGCGGGATGGCGGCGAAGATTTTGCCGAAGCCGCCGAGCTGGGTCGGGATCACCACGATCGCGACGATCACCGTGAGGTAGATCAGCAGGTCCTTCACCACCGCGATCATCGCCGGCGCACGCAGGCCGGACGTATAGGTGAAGGCCGCCAGGATGACGAAGGCAATAATCAGCGGCAGGTCGCCGGCGAGGCCCGCGCCGTGCACGCCCATCGCCCCGATCACCACCTGGATGCCGACGAGCTGCAGCGCGATGTAGGGCATGGTGGCGAGGATGCCGGTGAGCCCGACGGCGAGCGCGAGCCAGCGGTTGCCGAACCGCCCGCGCACGAAATCCGCCGCCGTGACATAGCCGTGCTTGTGGCAGACCGACCACAGCCGCGGGAACACCAGATAGAGGATCGGGTACACCATGATGGTGTACGGCACCGCGAAGAATCCGATCGCCCCGGCGCCGAACAGCAGCGCCGGCACGGCGATGAAGGTGTAGGCGGTATAGAGATCGCCGCCGAGCAGGAACCAGGTGACCCAGGTGCCGAAGCGGCGCCCGCCCAGGCCCCATTCGTGCAGCAGGCTGAGATCCCCCTGCCGCCAGCGCGCGGCGGCGAAGCCGAGCACGGCGACCGCCAGGAACAGCGCGATGAAGACCGCGAGCGCGACGATGTTCATGGCCTTACCCCTCGCCCCCGTGCGCCGGCCCGCGATGTTCCAGCAGATAGACGATGCCGATCACGCCGACGCTGAGCACCACCCAGAGAAGCTGGTACCAATAGAAGAACGGGAATGAGAACACCCGCGGTTCGATACGGTCGTAGAACGGCACCCACAGCACCGCGATGAACGGGATGATGAGCAGGACGCGCGCCCAGTGCCAGCGATGCATCGCGGCTGTTCCTTTCCTGGCGTTGATCGGGGACGTGCTGCCCCGTGGACCCTCGTGCGCCGCAGGCATTGCCGGGCATGCGCCCCGAAGGGCGCATGGTGCGATGCCGCATCGCCGTTCCCGCCCCGGGCGGGAACCGGAGCGGGGGTCTAGCGCCCCGGTGGCTGCGGGTAAAGCGGCCGTAATCCGGCGACGGCGGCGGATCGTCTCGCGGGCGGTGCCGCGGCGCTCGCCCGGGCCATCCGCCGCAGCCGCCGGCGCAGCAGGTGCCACGCCCCGCGCGCGGTCAGTGCGGACAACCGACCGCGCGGCGGCAGGCCGACCGCCTTGAAGATCATGCCCATGCCGCGCTGGACGTGGCGGAACCGGTAGTAGCCGATCGCGCCGGCCATGTAGGCGGCCGAACAGCGCTCCCTTGCATAGGTCACATCGGCGGCTTCGTTGCCGCAATGCCAGGCGTAGGCGAGCTCGTCGTCCTCGCTTTCGCCGATGCGCCCGGCGGCGATGCGCAGCCGGCGCAACAGTCCGATTCGCTCGCGCCCCAGGTAGCGGCGCATGTGGTCGTAGAACAGCTTGAAGTGGCGGAACTCGTCGGCGGCGACCTGCTGGCAGATCTGGCGCAGCACCGGCTCGTCCGTGCTCTCGGCGAGCGCGGTGTAGTAGGAGGACGTGCCGGTCTCGACCATGCAACGGGCGATCAGCTCCCCGGTGCGCGAGCCGCGCACCGAGGCGGGGGCGTCGAGCGGGATCTGGTAGCCGGCCTTGAAGCGGGCGAAGGCGGCGGGGAAATCCCAGGTGGGATCGGCAAGCCGGGCCCAGCGGCCGAGCGCCTCGCCGTGCTGCACTTCCTCGTCCGCCCAACGATCGGCGGCGGCGCAGAAATCCGGGTCGTCGTGGAACACCCGGTTGAGATAGGTCGCGTAGTCGGCGCCGTTGCGCTCCACCAGGGCCGCGGCCTTGACCAGGGCCACGACGGCGGGATCGACCTTGGCGGGGTCGAACCGGTCCCAGGCGAGTTGGTCGATCTGCCAGTGCTTCATAGCCTGGCAGCTTACCCTCTGGCCGGGGCGGGGGCCAAGCGGTGCGCGTCCTCGGGGCGCCGACCGCCCGCTTGCCGGGCCGGGACGGACCGGCTAAAGCCCGCGCACGGCCGCAGGCCGGCCGGCGGGCCGTCCGGCGGGCGTGGTGGAATGGCAGACACGCCAGATTTAGGTTCTGGTGGCGCAAGCCGTGGGGGTTCGAGTCCCCCCGCCCGCACCACGCGGGGGCGGCCGCCGGACGACGACAGAGCATTCACTGGAGAGTTCCGAAGCCGATGCAGGTCACCGAGACGCTCGCCGAAGGGCTGAAGCGCGCTTACACCGTCGTGGTCCCCGGCACGGAGGTGGAAAGCCGCCGCGCCGCCCGCTTCGCCGACCTCGGCAAGACCGTGCGCCTGCCCGGCTTCCGTCCCGGCAAGGTGCCGCTGCCGGTGCTGCGCCAGCGCTTCGGCACCGCCGTCACCGCCGAGGTGATCGAGCAGACGGTGTCCGACTCCACCCGCCAGGTGCTGACCGAACGCGGCCTGCGTCCCGCGCTGCAGCCGAAGATCGACCTGGTCGACGCCGAGGCCGCAGAGGCGCGCATCTTCCCCGAGCAGGACCTCGCCTTCACGGTCGCGCTCGAAGTGCTGCCGGAGATCGCGCTACCCGATTTCGCCGCCATCCCGCTCACCCGCCTCAAGGCCGAGGTGACGGATGAGGCGGTGGCGAAGGCGCTGGACAACCTCGCCGAGCGCAACCGCACCCTGGTCGAGCTGACGCCCGAGGAACTGGGCGAACGCGGCGCGGCGAAGGGGGAGGTGCTGAAGCTCGACTATCTCGGCCGGGTGGACGGCACCGCATTCCCCGGCGGCACCGCGAGCGACGCCGATGTGGAGGTCGGCGGGCCCGGCTTCATCGAAGGCTTCTCCGAACAACTCGAAGGCCTGCGCCCCGGCGAGACGCGCACGATCACGGTGCGCTTCCCCGACCCGTACGGCGCCGCCGAGCTGGCCGGCAAGGAGGCGCAGTTCGAGATCACCGTCAAGGCGATCCGCCGGTCGGAAATCCCCGCGATCGACGATGAGCTGGCGAAGCGGCTGAGCTTCGATACGCTGGACGAGCTCAAGGACCTGATCCGCTCACAGTTGCAGCGCGAATACGACCAGCTCGCCCGGATGCGGCTCAAGCGGGAATTGCTCGACCGGCTGAACGAGCTGGCCGCCTTCCCTGCGCCCGAAGGACTGGTGGAGGCGGAGTTCGCTCAGATCTGGGCCCGGCTCGACGCCGACCGCCAGGCCGGACGGCTGGACGCCGAGGACCAGTCCAAGGACGAGGAAACCCTGCGCCGCGAATACCGTGCGATCGCCGACCGCCGGGTGCGGCTCGGCCTGCTGCTCGCCGAGACCGGACGCACGCACAACATCGTCGTGGCGCCGGAGGAAATGACCCGCGCGGTGCGCGCCGAGGCGGCGCGCTATCCCGGCCAGGAAGCCCAGGTGTTCGAGTTCTTCCGCAAGAACCCGCAGGCCGCCGAGACCCTGCGCGGGCCGCTGTTCGAGGACAAGGTGATCGACTTCGTGCTGGAGCTGGCGCGGATCACCGACCGTCCGGTGGCGCCCGAAGCGCTGGCCGAGGACACAGAAGATGCGGGGGCGGAGAGCGGGGCACCGGCGAACGCTGCGGCGCCGGCGGCAGACGCCGCGCCTGCCGCCGACGCATCGGCCCCCGGCGGACCCTCTATCGAGGCGCCGGCCACCGAGGCGCCGGCCACCGACACACCGCCCGGGGGCTGACCGCCGGCGGCGCACTGACGAACACCCGGGTTGCCCGGCCCGCTTTCACAACGGCCGGCGGCTTCCTATCTTCACGTCCAGTCGATCGGCCCACCCGATCTCGTCGCTCACCCAGTCAGGCCGCGAAGGTGCCCGCCATGAGGGATCCCGATCCCGTTCAGACCTACGTCAACACCCTGGTCCCGATGGTGGTCGAGCAGACCGCCCGGGGCGAGCGGGCGTTCGACATCTACTCGCGCCTGCTCAAGGAACGGATCGTGTTCCTGACCGGCGCCGTGTTCGACGAAGTCAGCAGCCTCGTCTGCGCGCAGTTGCTGTTCCTGGAGTCGGAAAACCCGAGCAAGGACATCTCGTTCTACATCAACAGCCCGGGTGGGGTCGTCTCGGCCGGGCTCGCGATCTACGACACCATGCAGTACATCCGCAGCCCGGTGAGCACGGTGTGCATCGGCATGGCCGCCTCGATGGGCAGCCTGCTGCTCACCGCGGGGGCAAAGGGCAAGCGGTACGCGCTGCCGAACGCGCGGATCATGGTGCACCAGCCGTCCGGCGGGGCGCAGGGCCAGGCGACCGACATCGAGATCCAGGCGCGCGAGATCCTGTCGCTGCGCAAGCGCCTGAACGAGATCTACGTCCGCCACACCGGCCAGCCGATCGAGGCGATCGAGCGCAAGCTGGAGCGCGACAGCTACATGTCGGCCGAGGAAGCGCGCGATTTCGGCCTGGTCGACCAGGTGGTCGAAAGCCGCCCGGCACCGGCCGAGGACGCGTCGAAGTCCTGACCGAAGACGGCCCACCCCCGGCGCCGCACGGCGCCCAGGGATGCGCAGGGCGCGGTCTTGCGGCCGGGATGTTCCGGCACAAGTTTTGCTTCCCTTGATTTCCTTCCGTGAGCGGCCGGCCGGCGGGGAACCGCCGTCCGCCCTGCCCCGCCGGCGCTGTGCCGCCTTCCACCATGTCGGTAGGGGGGCTGCCGACCGGGGCCGGCGAAAGCTGGCGGGGGTTCTTCCCGCCCGCCCGGGCCGGGCCGGTCCTTGTCCGGCTCGCCCGAGGGGGGTTAGACTGAGATTTGGTCCCAGCCCAAGGGGACAGGAGTGCGCATGAGCAAGCCCGGCGAGTTCAAGAATACCCTCTACTGCTCCTTCTGCGGGAAGTCGCAGCACGAGGTCCGCAAGCTCATCGCCGGCCCGACCGTGTTCATCTGCGACGAATGCGTCGAGTTGTGCATGGACATCATCCGCGAGGAGCACAAGACGCACCTGGTCAAGTCGCGCGACGGGGTGCCGACCCCGCGCGAGATCTGCAAGGTGCTGGACGACTACGTGATCGGCCAGGACCACGCCAAGAAGGTCCTGAGCGTCGCGGTGCACAACCACTACAAGCGCCTCGCGCACGGGCAGAAGAACAACGACATCGAGATCGCGAAGTCGAACATCCTGCTGCTCGGCCCGACCGGCTCGGGCAAGACCCTGCTGGCGCAGACCCTGGCACGCATCCTCGACGTCCCCTTCACCATGGCGGACGCGACCACCCTGACCGAAGCCGGCTACGTGGGCGAGGATGTGGAGAACATCATCCTCAAGCTGCTGCAATCGGCCGACTACAACGTGGAGCGGGCGCAGCGCGGCATCGTCTATATCGACGAGGTCGACAAGATCAGCCGCAAGTCGGACAACCCCTCGATCACGCGCGACGTGTCGGGCGAGGGCGTGCAGCAGGCGCTGCTCAAGATCATGGAAGGCACGGTCGCCTCCGTCCCGCCGCAGGGCGGGCGCAAGCATCCGCAACAGGAATTCCTGCAGGTCGACACCACCAACATCCTGTTCGTCTGCGGCGGAGCGTTCTCCGGGCTGGAAAAGATCATCGGCGCCCGCGGCAAGGGGGCGGGGATCGGCTTCGGCTCCGAGGTCCGTGCCCCGGAGGACCGCCGCACCGGCGAGATCCTGCGCGAGGTCGAGCCGGAGGATCTGCTCAAATTCGGCCTGATCCCCGAGTTCATCGGCCGCCTGCCGGTGGTCGCGACCCTGGAGGACCTCGACGAGAAGGCGCTGGTCGAGATCCTGACCAAGCCCAAGAACGCCCTGGTCAAGCAGTACGGCCGGCTGTTCGAGATGGAGGGCGTGAAGCTCTCGTTCACCGATGACGCGCTACGTTCGGTCGCGACGCGGGCGATCGCCCGGCGCACCGGGGCGCGCGGCCTGCGCTCGATCATGGAGCAGATTCTGCTCGGCACGATGTTCGACCTGCCGGGGCTCGATGGGGTGGAGGAGGTCGTCATCAACCGCGAAGTCGCCGAATCCCGCGCCAACCCGCTGTTCCTCTACGGCAAGGAGCGGGCGGAAGGTGGGGCCTGAACGGCGGGGGAATCCCTCTCCAGGCAGCGCCAGACCTTGCACCGGCGGTCCCGCCGCCGATATCGACTGTAGACGGGGGCACCACCCGTCCAGGGTGCGCTCCGTGCCGAATGCGGGCGGAGCCGCCGTGACTGTCCATAAGGAGGTCCATTATGACTGAATCCGATCGGCCCGGCCCGGAGCGGCCCGCCCAGGTCCCCGCCGTCGTGTCAGCCGCCGCCACGGAATCGCTGCCCGTGCTGCCGCTGCGCGATATCGTCGTCTTTCCGCACATGATCGTGCCGCTGTTCGTCGGCCGCGAGAAATCCGTTCGCGCGCTGGAAGCGGTGATGAAGGAGGACAAGCAGATCCTCCTGGTGGCGCAGAAGAACGCCGCGCAGGATGATCCCTCGGCCGACGACATCTACCGGGTGGGCACCGTGTCCACCATCCTGCAACTGCTGAAACTGCCCGACGGCACCGTGAAAGTGCTGGTGGAAGGCGGCCGCCGCGCCCGCATCACCGGCTTCCAGGAGACCTCCACCTATTTCGAGGCCATGGTCGCACCGATCGAGGATGCCGGCGCCGAAGGCAAGGAGTTGGAAGCGCTCGGCCGCACCGTCGTCTCCCAGTTCGAGCAGTACATCAAGCTCAACAAGAAGATCGCGCCCGAAGTCCTGGTCAGCCTCAACCAGATCGAGGACCCGAGCAAGCTCGCCGACACGGTCGCCGCGCACCTCAACCTGAAGATCTCGGAAAAGCAGGAGGTGCTGGAAACCGCGAAGATCAACGAGCGGCTGGAACGCGTCTTCGGCCACATGGAATCCGAAATCGGCGTGCTGCAAGTGGAAAAACGCATCCGCAACCGCGTGAAGCGGCAAATGGAGAAGACCCAGCGCGAGTACTACCTGAACGAGCAGTTGAAGGCGATCCAGAAGGAACTCGGCGAAGGCGAGGACGGCAAGGACGAGACCGCCGAACTCGAAGCCCGCATCAAGAAGACCCGCTTCACCAAGGAAGCGCGCGAGAAGGCGATGGCCGAGCTGCGCAAGCTCAAGACCATGAGCCCGATGAGCGCGGAATCCACCGTGGTGCGCAACTACCTCGACTGGATGCTGTCGATCCCGTGGAAGAAGCGCAGCAAGATCCGCAACGACGTGATCGAGGCGGAGAAGGTGCTGGAGACCGACCACTACGGGCTGGACAAGGTCAAGGAGCGGATCATCGAGTACCTGGCGGTGCAGGCGCGCAGCCCGAAGGTGCGCGGCCCGATCCTGTGCCTGGTCGGACCGCCCGGCGTCGGCAAGACCTCGCTCGGCAAGTCGATCGCCCGCGCCACGGGGCGGAACTTCGTGCGCATGTCGCTCGGCGGCGTGCGCGACGAGGCCGAGATCCGCGGCCACCGGCGCACCTACATCGGCTCCATGCCCGGCAAGGTGATCCAGGGCATGAAGAAGGCGAAGACCTCCAATCCGCTGTTCCTGCTCGACGAGGTCGACAAGCTCGGCGCCGACTGGCGCGGCGATCCGTCCTCGGCCCTGCTCGAAGTGCTGGACCCGGAACAGAACAGCACGTTCAACGACCACTACCTGGAGGTCGACTACGACCTGTCGGACGTGATGTTCGTCACCACCGCCAACAGCCTGCGCATGCCGCAGCCGCTGATGGACCGGATGGAGATCATCCGCATCCCCGGCTACACCGAGGACGAGAAGGTGGAGATCGCCAAACGCCACCTGATCGCCAAACAGGGCGAGGCGCACGGCCTCAAGCCCGACGAGTGGTCGCTCTCGGAAGAGGCGCTGCACGAGCTGATCCGCACCTATACCCGCGAGGCCGGGGTGCGGAACCTGGAACGCGAGCTCGCCAACCTGGCGCGCAAGGCGGTGCGCGAGATCGTCACCAAGAAGACGAAGAAGGTGATGATCACCCGCAAGAACCTGGAAAAATACGCTGGCGTGCCGAAATTCCGCTACGGCGAAACCGAAGCCGAGGACATGGTCGGCGTCGTCACCGGGCTTGCCTGGACCGAGGTGGGCGGCGAGATCCTGACCATCGAATCCGTGCTGCTGCCCGGCAAGGGCAACATCAAGCAGACCGGCAAGCTCGGCGACGTGATGCAGGAGAGCGTGTCGGCCGCGCTGAGCTACGTGCGGTCGCGGTCGATCAGGTTCGGCATCAAGCCGACCCTGTTCG
The DNA here is from genome assembly GCA_963832525.1 of uncultured Pseudomonadota bacterium. Lineage (GTDB taxonomy): Bacteria > Pseudomonadota > Alphaproteobacteria > Acetobacterales > Acetobacteraceae > JAJZVS01. The sequence continues at coordinate 191,051 of CAWHUC010000003.1, read as the reverse complement.
AGAAGCGCGACATCCACGTGCACGTGCCGGAGGGTGCCACACCGAAAGACGGGCCTTCGGCCGGGATCGCGATGGCCACCTCCATCGTCTCGGTGCTCACGGGCATTCCCGTGCGCCGCGACGTGGCGATGACCGGGGAGATCACGTTGCGCGGCCGGGTGCTGCCGATCGGCGGGCTGAAGGAGAAGCTGCTGGCCGCGCTCAGGGCCGGGATCACCACCGTGTTCATCCCGAAGGACAACGAGAAGGATCTCGCGGAAATTCCCGACAACGTGAAGAAGGGCCTCAAGATCATTCCGGTTGCCGACGTCGATGAGGTGATCGCGCAGGCGCTGGCCCGCCGGCCCGAGGCGATCGAATGGGAGGAGCCGGCCGAGCCCGTGGCGCCCCCCAAGCCGATCGAGGCCACTGCCTCGTTAACGCACTGACCGATCCCGCATCCGGGACAGGGCACGATCCGGCCGCAAGGCCGGATCGTGCCTGGGCTTCGCTCGGTTCGCCGCTGCAGATCGGGGTCCCGATCACTGATGGGACCGATCCGTTGACGGGAATGAAACCCGCACTCTAGTGTCCTGCCGCCGATCCGGCCGCATCGTCGTGGCCGGCGTCTCTTCATCTCATGCCAATCGCACCAGGGAGATCGTGCCTGTGAACAAAATGGAACTCATCGCGGCCGTGGCCGAGAATACCGATCTCTCGCGGGCCAAGGCCACCGAAGTGGTCGACTCGGTGTTCGCCGCGATCGAGCAGGCGCTGAAGAGCAAGGACGACGTGCGGCTGGTCGGATTCGGTACTTTCGCCACCGCGGAGCGCAAGGCGGGTACCGGGCGCAATCCGCGCACCGGGGAGACGATGCAGATCGCCGCCTCCACCACCGTGCGCTTCAAGCCGGGCAAGACCCTGAAGGATGCCGTGCAATAGGCGCGCCTGCGGGCAGGGCGGTTAGCTCAGCGGTAGAGCGTCTCGTTTACACCGAGAGGGCCGGCGGTTCGAACCCGTCACCGCCCACCACGCACGCGGGCTGATGGTCGCGCGACCGTTGCCGTGATGTACGGAAGGGAATCGTACCACCGATACGGTGATGTGCAGCCGCCCTGCCGCCCTTCGGGTTTCCGAGCGGATCGAGATGGAACGTTCCTGCGGTCATTTGCGGCTCTTTACGTGTCCTCCTCATCCGGCGCTCCACACGGCAAGTACCATGCGATGCCAATCGTGGATGTCGGCGGGATCGTCGCAGCGGTGACGGGTATCGTCGCTTCGCCGAGAACCCGCATGCGAAGCTGAGTCCGTTACGCCCACCAGAGTGCGACGATCGGGTGGCAGAAGTCGGTGCTTTTGGCCGGGGCCCGGCGCCGCCGGCGTACATTCCTGGTGCGCATGGGGACCTGCGGCAGACCTCCACGCGCCCTCATCCCTCCCCCTCACCCCTCCCCCGCCATGGCCCAGGGCGCCGCCGCGAAACGCCGCGTCAGGAAGTCCACCAGCGCGGTCACGCTCGCCGGCCGCGCCCGCCCCGGCGGCATCACGATATTCACCACGATCTCGGGCGCCGACCATTCCGCCAGCGCCACTTCCAGCCGGCCGGCCAGCAGATCCTCCCACACCACGAACTCCGGCTGCACCGCGAGCCCCAGACCGGCCCGCAGTGCCGGGCCCAGCGCATCGGCGTTGTTGGCGACCAGCGGGCCCGCGGGCACCACCACGGCCACCTCGCCCGAGGCATGGGTGAAGCGCCACCGGTCCGGCTCCGGCAGGTTCGCGTAGCCGAGGCAGGCATGGCCGGCGAGATCGCGCGGGTGCTCCGGCCGTCCGTGGCGGGCGAAATAGGCCGGCGCACCCGCCAGCACCCGCCGCACCCGGCACAACCGCCGCACCCGCAGGGTGGAATCCGCGAGGTCCGCGATGCGCAGCGCGGCATCGAACCGACCGCCGATCAGATCCTCGATCGCATCGCTCAGCCGCAGGTCGACGGACACCAGCGGATGCGCCGCCAGGAACTCCGGCAGGATCGGCAGGTAGGCGAGGCCGAACGACATCGGCGCCGCCAGGCGCACCAGTCCCTGCGGCGTCGCCGCCTCCGCCATCGCCGCCGCCTCCAACCCCTGTGCCTCAGTCAGGAGGCGCTGGGCGATCGCGGCGGACCGCCGCCCCGCCTCGGTCAGCGACAGGCGGCGGGAGGTGCGTTGCATCAGCGGCACGCCGAGCCGCCGTTCCAGCCGCGCCACCATCTTCGACACCGTCGCCTTCGACAGGCCAAGCTCCTCGGCGGCGCGCACGAAGGAGCCGGTTTCGGACACCCTGGCGAACACCCCCCAGGCTTCAAGATCGGGCGATCGGGGCATGCGCACAGCGGAAACGTTGGATTTCCATTGTTTCCCTTTCTTCTACCTCCCAGCGGGTCCACATGACCTTGCGTCCATCAGCGGCGCCCGGTTGCGGGCGCGGGGAGCATACATGATCGACCTTCGACCCCATGACGGCCTCGGCGGCGGACAGTTCGGCTGGCTCGACACAAGGCACCATTTCTCCTTCGCCGACTACCACGATCCCAACCGCATGGGCTGGGGCGCGCTGCGGGTGTGGAACGACGACGCGATCGCCGCCGACACCGGCTTCCCGCCGCACCCGCATCGCGACATGGAGATCATCACCTATGTCCGCCGGGGCGCGATCACGCACCAGGACAGCCTCGGCAACACCGGGCGCACCGAAGCCGGCGACGTGCAGGTGATGAGCGCCGGCACCGGGATCCGCCATGCGGAATACAACCGGGAGCCGGAGACGACCGAGATCTTCCAGATCTGGATCATCCCCGATGCCGCCGGCGGCGCGCCGACCTGGGGCGCCAAGCCCTTCCCGCGCGACGGCCGCGCCGGTCGGCTGGTGCCGCTCGCGAGCGGCTTCCCCGCGGATACCGAGGCGCTGCCGATCCGCGCCCAGGCGCGCGTGCTCGGCGCCACCTTGCAAGCAGGGCAGAGCACCACCTACGCGCTCGGCGCCGACCGGCTGGCGTACCTGGTTCCTGCCAGCGGCGCGGTGGAGGTCAACGGCGTGCGCGCCAATGCCCGCGACGGCGTCGCGATCCGCGACGAGACAGAGCTGCGCATCGTTGCGCTGGAGGACGCCGAGATCGTCCTGGTCGATACCCAAGCCTGATCCGATCACCCACACGCACGGAACCAACGGAAGGGTTCCAAGGGCGAGGCCTTGGCGGGGGTCCCAAGGGCCCATGGGGGGCAGCGCCCCCTGGACTTGCTCGCGAAGGCCCCGGAAGACGCCGATCGGCGCGCACCGCGGATGCGGTCATGCCGCGCGCTTCGCCTGGCCCAGGCGCTTGATCGCGTCCTCCAGCGGGCGTTCGCCGGCGTCGTACTCCGCCCACGCCCTGGTCTTGCGCAGCAGTGCGGGAACCGTTCGGATCGTGAAGCGTCGGGGATCGAGATCCGACTTCACCTGCGCCCAGGTGAGCGGCATGGAGACGGTCGCGCCCGGCCTGGCGCGGGGCGACAGCGGCGCGACCGCGGTCGCCATCCGGTCGTTACGCAGGTAGTCAAGGAAGATCCGGCCCTGGCGCACGCGCCTGGCCGTGGTGACGACATAGCGATCCGGGTTGTCCCGCGCCATCCGCATGCAGACCTCATGCGCGAAACCCTTGGCATCCGGCCAGGCGAGCCGGCGATCGCTCCGCGCCGCGAGCGGCGTGACGACGTGCAGCCCCTTCCCGCCCGTCGTCTTGCAGAAGCTCTCGAGGCCGAGCGCCGCAAGCCGCTCCCGCATCTCCTGCGCCGCCGCGACCGCCGCCGCGAAGGCGACGTCCGGGCCAGGATCGAGATCGAACACGAGCCGCCCCGGAACCTCGGGATGTTTCGGCCGGCAGTTCCACGGATGCAGTTCCAGCGCGGCAACCTGCGCCATCGCGGCGAGGCCTTCGATCCGGTCGATCTCCAGATAGGGCTTCCGGTCGCCGAAGACGGTGACCAGTTCCAGCAGATTCGACGTCCCGGCCATCGCGTGGCGCTGGAAGAACTGTTGCCCGCCGATCCCGTCCGGTGCGCGGATGATCGAGCACGGGCGGCCTTCGATATGGGGCAGCATCCACGCGCCGACGGCTTCGTAATAACGCGCCAGCTCCAGCTTGGTGACCGGCACGCCGTCGCCCGCGTCGGGCCACAGGGGCTTGTCCGGGTGGGTGATCGGCACGCCCATGACGACGGACTTCCCGACCGTGGGCGCTTTCACCGCCGTCTTGCGGGGCGCCTTCGCCGCGACCGGCGCGGGCACATCCGCGTCTTCCGGCGCCGCGGGTTCCCCCGTGGTGACCTCGGCCGCCGGCTTGTCCTCGCGCAGGCCCTTGAACGCCGCCTGACGGACCATTCCGTCGCCCGTCCAGCCCGCGAATTCTATTTCGGCGACGAGTTCCGGGCGCAGCCAGGTGACGTTCTCCTTCTTGCGGGGTGCGCCGACACCGGTGAAGGGCGAGGTCCTGGCCGCGACTGCCTTCAGCCGCGGCAGCAACCGGCGGACCTTCGGCTCGCTGTAGCCGGTTCCCACCCGTCCGACATAGACGAAGTGCCGGCCGCGATGCACACCGACCAGCAGCGAGCGGAACCTGCCGTTGGTGGTGGTCCAGCCGCCGATGACGACCTCGTGCCCGGCGCGGCACTTGGCCTTGGTCCAGGTCTCCGTGCGACCGGACCGGTAGGGAGCCTGCGCCTGTTTGGAAACGACACCCTCCAGCGCCAGCCGGCAGGCCGAACGCAGCACCGCGTCCCCGCTCGTGGCGAAATGCGCGACGAAGCGGATGCGCGGGGCCTGGTGCATGGCGCGCCCGGCGAGCATTGCTTCGAGCCGGGATTTCCGCGCCACGAGCGGCAGCGGGCGCAGGTCGCCATCGCCATCGAACAGCAGGTCGAACGCGTAGAACACGAGGTCGGCGGTGTTCCGCTCGGCAAGCGCGGCCTGCAGTGCGGCGAAATCGGGGACGCTGTCCCGGTCCAGCGCCACGATCTCCCCGTCGATGATCGCGTCCGGCAACCCCGCCGCCTCCGCGGCGATGGCGGGGAACTTGTCGGTCCAGTCGAGGCCCTTCCGGGTCTTCAGCGCGACCTTGCCGCCCTGCACGCGCAGTTGCATCCGATACCCGTCGAACTTGATCTCGTGCACCCAGTCCGCGCCCGTGGGGGGACGGGTGACCGGCTGGCACAACTGCGGGGGGATGAAGCCAGGGAGCCCGTGCGACGGACCCGGCCGCGCCGGCGCCGGCTTCGGCGTCGCTGCGCGCTGCCGGTGGCCCGCGGCCGCGAGACCCTGCGTGCTGTCCCGCACGGCATCGGGCTCTGCGGGGCGCTCGACCGCAAGCATGAACGGCTTCGGGCTCGGGCCGGTGCCTTTCGCGATATCGGCCATCGATCGGCCCGAGGCGACGGAGCGGTCCTCGGCGAGGAGTGCGTCGCCGTCGCCGTCGCGCGCATGATCGTCGCGGTGCTTGATGAGGAGCCAGTTGGTGCGCTTGCTGCGGGTCCGGTCGTGCTTCATCCGCACCAGGACCCAGCTTCCATGCAGGCGCTGCCCATCCAGGGAGAATTTCAGGTCGCCGGCGGCCAGCGCGTCCTCGGGCGTCCGGTCACCCTCCGGTTCCCAGGTGCCGCGGTCCCAGAGCTGGACCGTTCCGCCACCATATTGTCCCTTCGGGATGGTGCCCTCGAAGTCACCGTAATCCAGCGGGTGATCCTCCACCTCCACGGCAAGGCGTTTGTCGGCGGGATCGAGGGACGGGCCACGGGTGACGGCCCAGGATTTGAAGACGCCGTCCAGTTCCAGGCGGAGGTCGTAATGCAGTCGCGTCGCTGCGTGTTTCTGGATGACGAAGCGGCGGCGGTTCGCGGGGGCGATCTCGGCCTGGCCGCTCGGCTCCTTCGTCCGGGTGAAATCGCGCTTTGCCTGGTAGGCGGCAACCTTGGTCTTCGCAGCCACGCGCATCGCCCTTTCGACTGGAGGGACGAAGCCGCTCGGCCGGCATGGACGGACGGGGCGGCCGGCCGCCCTCTTGCAGGATGGCGAGTCCCGAGCCCGTCGCGTTCCCGGGGTCGCCTCGGCCGATCGTTACTCACATGGGGCAGGCGGGTCGAACAGGTCAACGCATCGGGGAACGCCGCGCGGAGAATTGACGGCCCCGGCGCGGGACATGGCGGCATTCGGAACGCAGGGCGCGATCTCTGCGGAGACCAGCGGCGCTCGCCCCACCCGGCATGCAGTTCTTGTGGATAACGACGTCGCCGGCCTGGCATCGCCACATGCCTGAATGGGCGAACGATCGGCGATCACCGGCGGCGGGGGAATGGTGCCCAGGGGCGGAATTCGAACCACCGACACTGCGATTTTCAGTCGCATGCTCTACCAACTGAGCTACCTGGGCGCCGCGCCGGATTAGCCCATGCCAGAGCCACGATCAAGCCGCCGCCCGGTGGGAAACGGCACCGTCCCGTCCGGTGCCTCGGCGTCGCGCTCAGGGCTATCCTGCATCGAGGCGTCCTCTTCCCCGACCGGGCGGCCGGGCAGTACGTACTGCCCGGTCAGCCACCGGCCGAGATCAACATCCGCGCAGCGGCGGGAGCAGAACGGGCGCGCGGCAGCCGTGACCGGACGCCCGCAGACCGGACAGCGCACCGCCGCCATGATCGAGGCCCGCTGGTCAGCCCCGCTGCACCAGTTCGATCTTGTAGCCGTCCGGATCCTCGACGAAGGCGATGATCGTGGTGCCGAACTTCACCGGGCCGGGCTCGCGGCTGATCTTCGCCCCGGCGGCGCGCAGGCCGTCGCAGGTCGCCTTCACGTCCGGCACGCCGATCGCGAGATGGCCGAAGGCGGTGCCCTGCTCGTAGTGGTCCACGCCGTAGTTGTATGTGAGCTCGATCACCGAGGTGCTGTCCTCGTCGCCGTAGCCGACGAAGGCGAGGGTGTATTTGCCGTCCGGCACGTCACGCCGGCGTAGCTCCTTCATTCCCAGCAGCTTGGTGTAGAAATCGATGCTGCGCTGCAGATTGCCGACGCGCAGCATGGTGTGCAGGAAGCGGCTCATGCGGTCTCTCCGTGGCTGGTGAAAGAGGTAGGGTCGAGACCTAGCAGGAAAACCCCCGCCGCGTCTGCCACCCCCCCGAGGGTGTCGCGTTCGGCGAGCAAGGTGCCCCCGGCTTCGAAAGCGATGCCGCGCAGCCCGGCGACGGCGGCGGCGCGCACGGTCTCGGGCCCGATCGTCGGCAGGTCGGCGCGGCGGTCCTGGCCGGGCTTGACCAGCTTCACCAGCACCCCGCCGGGACCCGGGCGGGCCAGGCCGGCGGCGCGGGCGAGCATCGCATCGGTGCCTTCGATCGCCTCCACCGCCAGCACGAGGCCTTGCTGCACGACGCAGCCCTGACCCACATCGGCCGCGCCCAGCGCGCGGGCGACGGCGATGCCGCGGGCGATGTCGGCGCGCGCGGTGGCGTCCGGTGCGGCGGTCGTGAGCAGGCCGACTGGTGCGAGGGCCGCCGTCAGCACCTCCTGCGCGCCGAGGACGCGGAACCCTTCCTCCCCCAGCACCCGGATTACCGCGGCGAGCAGCCCGTCGTCGCCGGCGATGGCGGCCCGACCGAGACGGGCGAGGATGCGCGCCCCCCCGGCGTCGGGGCGCAACGCCAGCAGGTTGGGCCGGCGTACCCGGCCGATCAGCACGAGGTCGCGACAGCCCTGGGCGTGCAGCGCCGCCAGGATCGCGCCGGCAGCACCGATGCGCAGAACGATGTGCGGCCACGGGGCGAGCACGTCGGCATCGGCGTGACCGGCCAGGCCGACCATGAAGACCCGCCGCCCCGCGGCGGCGGCGGCGGCGGCCACTTGCCCCGGCAGATCCCCGCCGCCGGCGAGGATGCCGAGCGGACCGGGCACGGTGGGGTCCGGTCGGATCTGTTCCGACAAGGTCGGGTCGGTCGGCAAGATGGTGCTGCCTGGCATCGGTCGTGGTTCCCCTGCCGCCGGCTTTTCCGCCGCCGATGCACCGGGGGCAAGTCGCCTCCCGGCGACCGGACGCCGTAAGCGACGGCCGGAAGGGGCCCCAGGGTCGTGCGCGAGGTATCCGTGTGCGAGGCCTGCTTCAGCCCGGACCGGCCCTCCGTAGGCGCGGCTACTCCCCGGCGATCGCATCCACGCGCGGGGCCGGCACTCCTGCGCGCACCGGCGGGCGGAACCGCAACGGAACGATGATCAGCCCGGCCGCAATCGCCATCACCCCGGCGACGGTGATCGCGAACGGGAACCCGTGCCGGACGATGAGCAGGGTGGAGAGGATGCCGCCGTACAACCCGCCGGTGCCCTTCGCGATCGCATACAGCACCCCGTAATTCCCGCCCGCCGCGCTGTGGCCGTAATAGTGGCCGATGGTGATCGGGAACAAGGAGAACAGCGACGCCCAGAAGAAGATCGCCCCGATCGCGGCGGCGACGAACAGGATGTCGCTGTGCGCAAGCCCCGCGTAGACGGTCACGAACAGCAGCAGCCCGCAGACGGTATAGCTCAGCACCATCATGTTCTCCGGCCCGAAGCGGTCGGACAGGCCGCCGAGAATGAGCTTGCCGAAGCCGTTGGCGATCGCGATCCCCCCGGCGGCGGCGGTCGCGGCGGTCGCGGTGAAGCCGAAGCTGTTCGAATAGGCGACCATCTTGCTCATGCCCGCGAGGCCCGCGCTCGAGATCAGGATGAAGGAGGCGATCAGCACCCACATCTGCCAGGTGCCGAGCGCCTCACCGACGCTGTAGTCCTGCTGCGACGGCCGGGCGCGCGCGCCGGTCTTCGGCACCCAGCCCGGGGGCGTCCAGCCGCGCGGCGGGTCCCGCATGAACAGCGCGGCCAGCACCGAGACGCCGCCGATGATCGCGGCCATCGCGTAGATGACATGGAAGAACACCGAACTCGGCGCCGTGTGGGGGATCGCACGGATCGGGAAGATGAACGGCAGCGAGCCCCAGGAGAAGGCACCCGCGATCAGCCCCGTCATCAGCCCGCGCCGGTCGTGGAACCACTTGTTGCCGGTGCTGACGGCATTGTTATAGATGAAACCCGTGAAGAAGCTGCCGATGCACCACAGGGTGACGACCAGCGGATAGGACGGCCCGAGTGACAGCGCGAAGATGCCGAGCCCCGCGAGCACGCCGCTCACCGCCGTGGTCCAGCGCGGCCCGAACCGGTCGCGCAGCATGCCGCCGGGCAGCATTCCGACCGACTGGCAGATGATGAACAGGGTGAACAGAAGGGCAATCTGCGGATGCGACCAGCCGTAAACCTGCCCGATATGACCGGAGATGGAGCTCCAGGCGTATTCGAACGGGCTGATGACGAACATGGCGAAGAACGCGGCGACGAAGGTCACGTAGCGTCGATGCGGCGGTATCGCATGGCCTGCGACACCGCGATCCGGAACCTCGGTCATTGCCATCCCATGTATCCTTTCCCCGCAATGATTTCTTGTCATTTTGTTCCCCCGGCATTCCGCCGGGCGCCGCCGGGCACTCCCCTGGCGGCGCCCGGCGGGCGTCCGCTCAGCGCATCTTCACCACCACCTTGATCGCGTCCTCGATCCGCTCGCGGGCGTATTTGATCGCCGTCGGCACCTCGCCCAGCGGGAAGGTATGCGTGTGGATCATCTTCGCATCGAAGCGCTTCTGCTTCATCAGCGCCGCCGCCCGGTGGGTGGCGCTTTTGCCCTCGCCGCGGATGCCGAACACGTAGATGTTGTTGCGCACGATATAGGCGAGGTCGACCGACACCGGCTCGTGCGGGAAGGCGGCAAGGCAGATCCGCCCGCCGCGCGTGACCATGCGCGCCGCCTCGTTCAGCGCCTCGGTCGCGCCCGAGCATTCCAGCACGTACTGCACGCCCTTGCCGCCGGTGAGGCGCCGCACCGCGGCCACCGGGTCTTCATTGCGGATGTTCACCACCGCGTCGGCACCGAGCTTGCGGCCCATCTCGAGGCGCGAGTCGCGCGTGCCGGTCAGAATGACCGGATCGGCGCCGAGCGCCTTGGCGACCGCAACTCCCATCAGCCCGATCGGGCCCGGTCCGGTGACCACGACGCCCTCGCTCGCGATCAGCCCGCCCAGCACGTCGAGCCCATACATCGCAGTGCCGGCGGTGACGATCAGGGTCGCCTCCTCGTCGGACATCTCGTCCGGCACGTGCACCATCGTGTTGACGTTGTTGATCGCATACTGGGCGAAGCCGCCGTCGGTGGTGAAGCCGTTGGCGCGGTGGCCCTTGGACGGAAAGCCGTAGTTCAGGCAGGAGGTGTACATCCCCTCCCGACAGCGCGGGCAGCGGCCGCAACCGGCATGGATCTCGACGGCGATGCGCTCGCCCACCTGGAACTCGTCCACCGACGGGCCGAGCTTCACGATCGTGCCCATGTACTCATGGCCGATGGTGAAGTTCTTGTTGAACGGGGACCCACCTTCGACCATCGCCGGCAGGCCGTGCTTCATGATCTCGATGTCGGTGGCGCAGATCGCCACCGCGTCGATGCGCACGAGCACTTCGGCGCGGCCGGGCTCGGGCACCGGCTTCTCGACCATCTTCAGCTCGTCGGGGCCGCCGAGCACCCAGGCCTGCATGGTCGGCGGGATCTCGAACTGGTTGCTGCGGATCGGGCTGGTCGCTGACACGTCTTATTACTCCCTTTGAACGATATCTTCGATCTCGCCGGCACGAGCGGCCGGCTCCGTCAGGGCGCGGCGCGGGAGCCGAGCTCCTTGCTGAGGTCGGCCGCGGCGTCCATCACCGCGCGCCGGGTTGCGGCCATCGCGTCCTCGGTGGCGCGCATCATCGGCAACGACACGCCGAGCGCGCCGACGACCGTGCCCTTGTGGCTGCGGATCGCCGCGCCGGCGCCGTAGACGTTGGGCTGGAATTCCTCCCGGTCCTCGGCGTAGCCGTGCCGGCGCACCAGGCGCAGCGCCTCGATCAGTGCCGCGCGGGTCGGGATCGTGTGCGGCGTGAAGCAGGCCTGGCCCTTGGCGTGCAGGATCGCATCGATCTCGCCCTCCGGCAGCCAGGCGAGGATCGCCTTGCCGACCGCGGTCGCATGTGCGGCGTTCGCCGTGCTGAGCGCGCTGTCCACGCGTACCGCATGCAGCGAACTGACCTTGGCGATGGTCACGAGATCGGCGCCCTCGATCACCGCGAGCTGGATCGCTTCGCCCGTCTCGCGGCGCAGCCGATCGAGGAAGGGCATCGCGAGATCGTGCAGGTCGATCTGCCGGGTGCGCGCATCGCTCAGCTCGAAGATGCGGTTGCCGAGCGAGTACTGGCGGGTCGCGCGATCCTGGCTGATGTAGCCGCGCCGGGCGATGGTCGCGACCAGATGATGGCAGGTGCTGAGGTTGAGCCCGACCCGCACGCTGAGCTCGGCGAGCGACATCCGCCCGGACGACCGGCTGAGGGCTTCCAGGATATCGAAGGAGCGGTCCACCGACTGGATGGTGGGCTTGGCGCCGCGCGCCGCGGGACCGGCCTCGGCCGCGTTGGCGGGAGGCTGCGGCGACGGCGACCGGTGGCGCAAGGCTTCCTGCATTTCCTTCCTGTCCGTTAACCATGCTGGTCTTCGCCAGTCGGGGAGCGACCCGTCCCGGGGGCCAATCGCGCATCGTATTTCATATCGTGAAATCTTATTTCACGTTCCGGAATGGGTACCCGCGGCCCTGCGGCCTGTCAAGCAGATCGATCCCGCCGTCGCGATCCTGCTGTTCGACGCCAGCGGCGACCCGTCGCTGATCCCTTCCATCCGCCCCATGATACGGGGCCTTTATTTCCGTCATGCCGAATAGCAGCGGCTTTGCATGGACGCTGTGCGGACCGCGACCGCGCCAATGAGGGTTCGGCAGGTGACCGAGTATGCGATGCGGGCGAAGGAGATGGACACCGGCGACGCAGAACTTCGAGCCACCGTCACCGTCCAGGTCGGGGTGGCACTGCACCGGATCGCGGCCAAGGGGCTGATCTTCCGGATCGGGGGCAAGCCTTGTGTGTAGTGGAGGCTGCCGGCGGCGGAGCGGGAATGACTCCCGCTCCGCCGTTCGCTAACTTGGTTGGCGCCGACCGAACAATGGAGTGAATTCAATGCCAGATATCGCGACGATAGCAGGCGTGACAAGCGCGCTCAACGCGGCTCTTGATATCAGCAAGACTATGCTTGGCGTCCGGGATCAAGCCCTTTTTCAGGCAAAGTCCATCGAATTGAACAGAGAAATCATCACCGCCCAGCAAAACGCAATGGCGGCCAATGCGGCGCAGGCGAATTTGGTTGAGCGCATACGCGCGCTTGAAAAAGAAATTGCTGATATGGAAAAAATGGGAGATTGAGAAGAAGAGGTATGAATTGAAGAAAGTTGCATTGGGTGCTTACGCTTATTCTCTGAAGCCAAATACAGACGGCACCGAAATTCCGCATTGGCTTTGTACAACATGCTACGAAAATCGCAAGAAATCTGTCTTGCAGGCACAAGCGCTGCAGATACATCCGATAAACGGCCAGGGAACGATCTGGGGCTGCCCCGTATGTTCTGGAAAAATCCGCGTGCCCTTCGATATAACTGGACGCACGCCTAACGAACCTGTCTGATTTGCGGGGCGTCTCTGCCGCGCGAGCGGGAGTGGGAAGGCGGCGCGCACCCGTAACCGGCTTGGGTCGACATGTCCCCCGATCGCCGTTCCCGGGGGGGGGGCGCGCGCGGCGGCGGCGCCGTAAAGTCCGCTTGACACGGCGGCGGATTTGTGTTCCTGTTATGTTCATGACGCGTGCCGCCTTTTCCCCTCCCAACACCAGCGCCTGGGCCCTCGCCGGGCGCTTCGCCCGCTTCATCAGCGGGCTGCGCGAGGTGGTGGCGGTCAGCATCGAGCACAACCCGGCCCTGATGACCATCGCGGCCCGGCTATGGAACCGCCTCACGGAGGCCGCCGAGCGCTTCGCCGTCATCGCCGCCCATCCGGTGGCCCGGACCCGTCGCCGCCCCGCCGAACCCACTCCCGGGCCGGAAGATGCGATGCCGGCCGATCCGGCGCCCGCCCATAGGATGCCGGCCCGTCCCACCCGGCCGCGCCGCCCCCTGCCCCGAGGCTTCGGCTGGCTGGCGCGGATGGCGCCGGAAACGGTGCCGTCCGGTGTCGACTTCGCCTATCTCCTGGCCCAGCCGGAACTGGCGGAACTGCTGGCGACCGCCCCGCGCCTGTGGCGCGTGCTGCGTCCGGTCTGCCGCATGTTCGGCATCACGCCCTCCGAGACCCTGCCGCCACCGCCGCCCACGCCACCGCGGCGCGCGCCGGCGGCAGTGCCCGACCCCGAGCGCCTGCGCCGGCAGTCCGAAGCCGCGGCGATCCGCGAGCACGGCCCGCTCGGCTACCGCCCCCCGCTTTTCGGCGGCTAGGCCGGGGCCAGGACTCGCACGTCCATATTGTTGCTATGTCGCAACATATACGCCCCACAATCGCCCGGGGGGCGCCCACCGGAGCGATCCGGCCGGTCTACCGCCGGAACGTCACCACCAGCACATCCCGCGACCCCGGCTGCTCGGGATCGATCGGCGCGACCGGCGTCACCCCGTGCATCACCCGGTTGTCGTCGACCAGGGCGGCATCCAGCGGCGCGGTCAGGGTGAAGCTGCCGAGTTTGCGGCCGGCGAGGTCGGTCACCGTCGTCTCGCCCTCGCGCACGTTGCGCCGGCCGATCAGCAGCACCAGCACGTGATCGACGCCGTCCTGATGCGTGCCTTCGGGCGTCGGACGCCCCGGCGTGTCGGCGCGTGCCTCGATACGGAACTGGTGCACCTCGATGTGCCAGGCCGGCGTCTCGGTCAGGCGGTCGAACAGGGCGCGGCAGAACGCCAGGATCGTCGTCAGGCTGGCCCCGGCGCCGATCGCGGGATCGACCGGGGCGAACCAGCGTTCGATCCCGCCGTTCAGCGGATTGTAGTCGCGGCTCTGGTAGTGCGGCTGGTGCGGCTTGCGGCGGATCCCCCCCGCATCGGCCGCGAACACGGCGTGCCGGCGTTTCCGGTAGCGCCCGCCGTCGGCCATGAAGGTATCGAGCCCGAGCGCGTCCCAACTCGCCGCGAACGCGTCCCAGTCGGCCAGGCTGCCGTGCGCGGCCAGCGCCGTCCGCACGGTCTCGGCGGGGACGAAGGCAAAGCCGTCGCGGGCGATGGCATTGGCGAGCGCCGCCGTGGCGCCGTTCGGGTCCGCCGCGGTCATTGCGCTGCCTCCGGCCGCCGGCCCGCGGCATCGGCCGACGGGGCCCCAGGGGCAGCCCCAGGGACGGCACCAGGGGCGGCGGCGGCGGCGGAAGCACCAGGCGGAGGGGCCGCTCCGCCCGCGGCGTCGGCCGGGGCCGTCGCCTCCGACGCACCCGGCCCGGCCGCCGGCGCGATCAGCAAGGATTGCGACGGGTTGTAGAGCGTGATGCCAAGCTCCTGGAACCGCCGCTTTATCCGGCGATTGAATTCCCGCTGCACCGGCCAGCGGCCGGTATCGGTGCAGGGAATCTGCCCGGTCAGGGTCACCGCTGCGCCATCCACCTTGTCCACTCCCCAAAACTGCAGCTCCGACAGCATCATGGCCGAATACGGCTGCTCCCGTCGCATCCCGGCGGCGATCGCCTTCAGCTCGGCCCCCACGCGGTCGGTATCCTCGGCGAAACTCACCGTCACCGACATCGCGGCGTTGCCCAGGCCGCGGTTGGTGTTGGTCACGCTGGTGACCGCGCTGAACGGGATGATGTGCACCGACCCGTCGCCCGCGCGCAGCCGGATGGTGCGCACCGAGAGATTCTCCACCGAGCCCGACAGACCGGAGACCGTGACCCAGTCGCCTACCTGCATCGCGTTCTCCAGCAGCAGGAAGATGCCGGTAATCAGATCCTGCACCAGCTTCTGCGACCCGAAGCCGATCGCCACGCCGATGATCCCAGCGCCGGCCAGCAGCGGCGCGATGTTGATCCCGATCTGCGACAGCACCGTGAGCCCGGCGATCGCGCCGATGGCGGAGATCAGTGCCGCGCGCAGCAGCGGCAGCAAGGTCCGCAGCCTGGCCGCACGCGCCGCATGCTGGTCGCGCGTCAGCCGCGCCACGTGACGTTGCAGGGAGGCGTTCACCCCCTCCCACACCACCAGCGCCAGCACCAAGGTGACGGCGATGGTGCCGATACTGCTCACGAGGCGCTGGCCGAGCATCGTCCCGGCGACCCAACCGGCCACCGCGACTCCCATCAGCTCCAGCAGCACCACCAGGGCGGCCAGCAGCACGATGGTCTGCACCAGCGCGGACAATACCGGATGATAGCGGGCGAGCCGCGCCTCCAGGCCGGGGTAGCGCTCGGCGATCTCCGGTCTTGGATGCATTGCCCGCTCGAGCGCGCCATGCAGCTCCGTCAGCGCGATGCGGGCGCCGGTGGCGACCAGGGCGACGATCACGATCGTGCGGACCATCGCAGAATAGCCGTGCCGCAGTTCCACCGCCCAGACCAGCCACTCGCCGGCCAGCAGGGCGAGCGCGATCCAGTGCCACACCGGGGCCAGCGTGTTGCGCAGCCGGGCGAACGGCCCGCGACTGTCCTCCGGCGCGCGCAGCCAGTGCCGTACCACGCGCCGCTTCTGCAGCACCATCACGGCCAGGAAGATGTGATTGATCAGCCCGACGATCTTCATCAGGCCTTCGTAGGCGGGCTGCGACAGGCCGAGCAGCAGGCCAACCTGACCGATGCCGTAGCCGAACACCGCCACCGCGGCGATGCGCGCCAGCCAGCGGCTGGCCCAGGCCGCCGCGGGGTCGGCCAGGCGCAGCAGCCGCAGGGGCCGGTGCTCCGGCGCGAAGAGCATCCGCCCCAGGCAGATGATGACGCGCCACAGCGCATAGCTGTCGACCAGCGCCAGGATGACGAGGCGCGCCTGGGCCGACCCGGCGAGCGGACTGCCCCCGAGCAGATGCCCCAGCAAGGCGAAGGCCAGCACCGGCAGGAGATCGAGCACGAAGCGCGCCACCGCGAGACCGAGCCGGCGCATCCGGGCGTGCCGGCGCCGCCGGGCACGCGCACGCGGCGGCGGCGGTTCGGTCTGCCCCTCCTCTGCCAGTGCTTCGGCTTCCGCGCCGGGGGCGACGTCGATCGAGACCGCGGGAGGAACGATGGCGCCGCCATCGTCGCCCTCTTCGGCCGCATCTGCGGCAGCCGCCTCGTCCTCCAGACCCAGCGCCGTGGGCAGGGGCAGCACCGGCTCGTCCGCCGGGTCCGGGCCGCCGGTCGCCGCCATGCGAAGATCGAGCCGGGCGAGCGGCCGGCGCAGCACCCGCCGGGTGGCCAGTTCGGCGCCGAGGGCGAGCAGGAACACCACCACGACCCGCCACGCGGCGTCCTGCACCATGCCGCGTTCCAGCGGGTTGGTGGCCATCACCACGACCCAGCCCCAGAGCAGCGGCAGGCTCTGCGCCGACTGCAGGGTCGCGAATACGTGACTGTACAACTGCGTGAAGAAGCGGGAGGCGCCGACCAGGACCAGAACGCCGAGCCCATTGGGATTGAGCTGCACCGGTGGCTTGGCCGCCGCAGCCGGCGCCGCGGTCACAGGCGCCGGCTGCGGCGCGGCGGAGGCGGCGGAGCCGGCGCGGATGATGGCGTCCAGGGTGTGTTCGACCATCGCGCGCTGGCGCGGATCGCGCAGCACCGCGAGCGCCTGGCGCGCGTCGGTGACGCTGAGGGACGGGACGGCGGTCGCGGACGGCGCGCTGCCGGCCTCCGGCGCGGCGGCGGCGCGCGCGGGGCCGGACAGAGCCGGCACGACCGCCACCCAGAACAGCACGGACAGCAGCAGGAAGACGCGCATCATCGGACTACCCCGACCACAAACAGCGCCGCTGGGTCAACAGAGAGAGAGAGAGAGAGAGAGAGAGAGAGAGAGAGATGCGTGCGCCGGTGGCGCCGACGTCCGATGCCGGTCCCGACGCGGATGCAGCGGTCAGTGCGTGTCGAGCCCCAGGATGCCTCGCCCGCGATCGACCTCGGCCACCAGCCGCTTGCCGATCAGGTCGCGCAGGGTCTCCGTCGTACCGCCGCCGATCGAGCCGTAGCGGGCGCCGCGATACAGCCGCGAGACCGGGTATTCGTCGGTGAAGCCGAAGCCGCCGTGCAACTGCACCGCTTCGCTGGTGACGCGCAAGGACATCTCATTGTTGAACACCTTGGCGGTCGCGGCCAGGAACGGGTCGGGGAACGGGTTCGCGGTCAGCGCGGCGCGATACAGGAGCCCCCTGCCCGCCTCGATGTCCTTGAACATGTCGGCGAGCTTCCAGCGCACCCCCTGGTGGTCGGCGATCGGGCGGCCGAACACGGTGCGCTCGCGCACGTAGGATACCGCTTCGTCGAACGCGCCCTCCGCCAGGCCGAGCGAGATCGCGGGGTTCAGGCAGCGCTGGGTGTTGAAGGCGGAGAGCAGCTTGCGGAACCCGTCCTCGCGGATCACGAGGTTTTCGAGCGGCAGTTCGCAATCGTCGAACTGGATCTCGTGCAGGTTCTCCCCGCCCATGGTGTGGAAGGTGCCGGTGACGGCGAAGCCCCTGGTATCGGGCTCCACCAGCACGCAGCCGATCCCTTCCCGCCCGGCGCGGCCATCGACGCGGGTGAAGACGACGAACATGCCGGCCTCGCGCGCGCGGCTGATCAGGGTCTTGGTGCCTTTCAGGATCACGCGATCGCCTTGAATGCGCGCGTTGGTGCGGTAGTTCGCGACATCGGTGCCGGCGTGCGGTTCGGTCATGCAGACCGCGAGGATGCAGTCGCCGCTGACGACACGCGGCAGGATGCGCTGTTTGATCGCCTCCGGGGCGTAGCGGGCGATCACGCGGGTCTGCACGCCGGCCTCGCCCAGCACGGCCATTGCGGTCGGATAACAGACCTTGGCGATCTCCTCCAGGATCAGCACCGTGTCCATGATGGAGAGACCGAGGCCGCCGTATTCCTCCGGCACCGACATGCCGAGCACGCCCATCTCGGCCAGTTCGCGCAGATTTTCCCACGGGAAGGTACCGTCCATCCAGCGCTGGGCGCGGGCGCGGAACTTCTCCTGCGCCAGCGCGCGCACTGCTTCGCGCATCTCCCGCTGTTCGGCCTTGAGGCGAAATTCCATGCTGTGTCCCCCCGCTGCGCGGGCGCGAGGATGGCGAGTGGGCCGGGGTTTGGCAAACCGGCGAAGGATGCTAGGGGGACTACCGTTCAGTAGGACCCCGAGAGGAAGATGCCGTATTCAGCAGACCTGCCGCGCGGCCAGGCGGCGGCGGACAGGCAGGTGACCTCGATCGCCGCGGTGGAAGCCGGGCTTGCCGGCTCGGGCTATATCCCCAGCCGGCAGATCGCCACCGCGGTCTACCTGGCGCATCATCTGCAGAAGCCCGTGTTGGTCGAAGGGCCGGCCGGCGTCGGCAAGACGGAGCTGGCGAAATCGATCGCCGCCTGGCTCGACCTGCCGCTGATCCGGATGCAGTGCTACGAGGGGCTGGACGAAGCGAAGGCGCTGTATGAGTGGAAATACGGCAAGCAGCTTCTCTACACCCAGATCCTGCGCGAGAAGATCGGTGAGGTGCTGGGCGTGACTGACAGCCTGAATACCGCGCTCGATAAGCTGCACGGGTTCGGCGACCTGTTCTTCTCCCCCGAGTTCCTGGAACCACGCCCGCTGCTGCGCGCCTTGCAGGCGCCGGGGGGGGCGGTGCTGCTGGTCGACGAGGTGGACAAGTCGGACCAGGAGTTCGAGGCGTTCCTGCTGGAAATCCTGTCCGACTACCAGGTGACGATCCCGGAGATCGGGCGCATCGCCGCGACCGTCCCGCCGGTGGTGATCCTGACGTCCAATTCCATGCGCGACCTGGGCGACGCGCTGAAACGCCGCTGCCTGCATCTGCATATCGGGTTTCCGGATGCGAAGCTGGAAGCGCGCATCATCGCATCGCGCGTGCCGGAGGCCGAGGCGGGGCTGCGCGCGCAACTGGTGGCGTTCGTGCAAAGCCTGCGCGGGCTGGATTTGAAGAAGCCGCCCTCGGTCAGCGAAACGATCGACTGGGCGCGGGTGCTGGTGCTGCTGCACGCAACGTCGCTGGATACCGAGCTGGTGCGCGATACCTTGAACGTGCTGCTGAAGTTCGAAACGGATATCGAGACGGCGGGACGGCAATTGGGAGAGCTCGTCGCCAAGGCGCGCGGATGAGCACGAGCGGCGATCTACCGGCCCCGCCCGCGCGCGGGTCCGCGACCGAACCGCTGCGCCGGTTCTTCGCCGCCGCCCGTGGGGCCGGGGTGCGGCTGTCGCCGGCGGAGAGCATCGATGCGGTGCGTGCCGTCGAAGTCGTCGGCTACGCGGATCGAGCCGTGCTGCGCGATACCCTGGGCCTGGTGCTGGCCAAGACGCCGAAGGAGAAGGCCACGCTGGCCGAATGTTTCGATCTTTATTTCCGACGCGACGATCTGGCGGGGCCGGAGGCTTCGGAGCCGTCGGAATCCGACGCTGTGGTGCCGTCGCCCGCGGGTGCGGGCGACGGCGGCGGCCTGGGGCCGATGCTGCTCGCGGGCGATGCCGCGGCGTTGGCGGCGGCAATGGAGGCGGCCGGCGAGGCGGCCGCGCTGCCGAACATCCGCTTCTTCACGCAACGGAACCTGTACGCGCGGCGGGTGCTGGACCACATGGGGCTGCGCGCCGTGGAGCAGGAGATCGCGGCACTGGAGGGCGCCGGGGATGCGGCGGCGGGGCGGCTGGAGGCGGCGGTCGGTGCACTGCGCGGCCAGGTGCGCGATTTTGTGGAACGCAACCTGCTGCTGTTCGCGCGCGGGGAGACGGAGGCGTTTCGCGAGGAGCTGCTGAAATCCGCTCGGCTTTCCAATCTGGATCGGCGCGACTATGCGCGGATCCAGATGCTGGTCCGCGCGATCGCGAAGAAGCTCGCGGCGCGCTATGCCCGGCCACGGCGGCGGCAGTTGCGCGGGCAGTTGGATATTCGCCGCACAATGCGGCGGAACATGGGGTGGGAGGGAATTCCCTTCATCACCGCGTGGAAGGAGAAGCGGATCGACAAGCCGCGGGTGATCGTGTTGTGCGACGTGTCGGGGTCGGTCGCCGCGATGACGCAGTTCCTGCTGATGTTCCTTTATGCGCTGAACGAGGCGCTGGCGGATATCCGCTCGTTCGCGTTTGCCGGCTCGCTGATCGAGGTGAGCGGAATCTTGGAGGCGGAGCCGATCGAGGCGGCGATCGCGAAGATCCTGTCGATCATCGGGTTCGGGTCGTCCAATTACGGCAATTCTCTGGCGGATTTCGAGGACGGGTGGATGGGCATTGTCGACCGCAAATCGACCGTTCTGATTCTGGGCGATGCGCGCGGCAATCGTACCGACCCACGGGTGGAGGTCCTGGCACGCGTCGCCAGCCGGGCGAAACGAGTGATCTGGCTCAACCCCGAATACCGCAGCGCCTGGGGGACCGGCGATTCGGACATGTTCCGGTATGCGCCGCATTGCCAGCTGGTGCGAGCCTGTTCCACCTTGCGCGATCTGGAACGGGTGGTAACCGATCTGCTGGAGATGACATCTTAAACGCGGCGCTCGGCCATGAGCAGTCGCGCGCAGCGACAACGTCCACCACGGCGCAATTGCGCGAGTGGCCGCGTGACCAACGGGCAGGGGTCGGAAAAGAGGCCTGCCGCGAAAAATCTGCCCCCTCGTGCGCTCCGCCTCAGGTCCAGGCGGAGGGTGGAACCGGGATGGCGCCGCTCTGCACCAGGGTAGCCACGGAGACATGCGGCCAGGTGAGAGTGTTGAAGTTCAGGAAGACCTCCTGCGAATACTGGATCTGTGTCGATTGGACCGTGATCCTGCGTGGTGCCGTGATCTCGATCGGCGGGTTCACGAGGAATCTTGGAACGGGTTGCCCGGCATCCCCGGTCTCGGCCGGGATCGTCAGCGGCGGGTGGCCGGGCTTGAAGATGGGCACCACGATCACGTGCTCGACGGTCTCGATCCAGAATGTTGCGTTCATCTTCAACGTCTGGGCGTTCGGGCCCGCCGGCGCAGGATTGGTCAGCGCAGCGGCATCGCCCAGGAGGAAGGCGATGTTGTCCGTACCGCCGCCGAACAGGGGGGCGGCCGGGCTGGTGGAGACGGAGATCGTGGTGGTGGAGGTAATGTTCTGCGACGCGATGTGATTGCGCAAGAGCGTGTTGGGATCAGTCAACATGGCCTGCGTGATGGTGCCGGCGGCAACGAAGGAGGTCAGGTCCTGTGGAATCCGCGCCGTGTTCTTGTTGGTTGCGGTCTGGCTGGCGAAGGGTATCTTGGTGTTGGGCGGGGCCGTCGTGAACGGGGTGATATCGACGGCCGGTATCGTCGGTTTTCCTCTGATGGTGACCGAGGTTCCCTGGGCAACGATCGTCGTGCCGTGGGGGATCGAGGCCATGCGCACCAGAGTCTGCCCCTCGGCAGGGTCGGTGGTTGTCGGAACGATCATCCAGAGCCCCGGCTCGAGGTGAATGCCGGTGGGTTGGCTGGGGACAGTGATGTCGCTGATGGACTGCAGGTAGGGAACCCCATTCAGGAAGACATCGCCCTGCATCATACCTCGATTGGGAACGGAGCCGAGGCTCTTTGAAAAGGACAGGGTTTCGGATGTGAGGTTGAGTTCGAGAACGTTGTCGCTGCCGGCGACGGGAATTGGCAGCGGCGTCGGCGTCGCAGTGCTGTCGGGCCGGAAGATGGTGTTGAACCCGTTGCCCGCGAACGTACCGGTGAAGTTGGCGAGCGGTCCCAGGCCGGGAACCGAGGAGCTGATTGCCCTGAGTGCCGTGAGGCTGGACACCTCCCCGAATCTGAAGCCGCTGGGCAGTGAAACGGCCGCTTCAAGCCTGGTCTCGCTCATTGCTCAATCCTCCACCCGGCGTACGTGATCCGCTCCGCGGGGCCCCGAATGATACTAACGAAATATCAATTATTGTCGTGCGCCTGCCCGCAACACGAGAATTTGATCTCAATCAGAATTGTCCCTCGATGTACGACAATGCCGCTTGCCGGACAAAGACCCTGGTAACTCATTGATATCGGATAAGTGCTACCCCACCAGCCACCCCGCCAGCGCCCCGCTCATGCAGGTCGCGATCGTCCCCGCCAGCACCGAGCGCAGCCCCAGCGCCACCACCTCCGCCCGCCGCTCCGGCACCATCGCGCCCAGCCCGCCGATCACGATCCCCAGGCTGCCGAAATTCGCGAACCCGCACAGCGCATACGTCAAAATAATCCGCGCCCGAGGATCGAACGTCCCCGCTGCCATCCCCGCCAGCGCCCGATACGCCACGAACTCGTTCAGCACCGTCTTCGTCGCCATCAGCCCCGCCGCGGCCCTGCTCTCCCCCCAAGGCACCCCGATCAGCCACATCACCGGCCGGAACGGCCACGCGAACACCCGCTGCAACGTGATCGCCGCGCCCCCCCAGTGCCCCAGCAGCCCCAGCACCCCGTTCGCCAGCGCCACCATCGCCACCGCCACAATCAGCACCGCAACGATCCCCGCCAGGATCGGAATCCCCTCCAAGGTCCCCTTCACCAGCGCATCCAACGCGCTGACCGTCGCCCCCTCCCGCTCCAGCCGCACCGCCGCGTCCGAGCCCGGCCCGAACGGCACCATCACCGCAGCCACCGCCACCGCCGCCGGCGTGCTGATCACAGAGGCCGTCAGGATCTGCCCCAGCGCGTGCGGGATCAGCGCCGACAGGAACTCGGCGTAGATCACCATCACCGTCCCCGCCACACCCGCCATCCCGCAGGTCATCAGCGCGAACATCTCGCCCCGCGACATCCGCGCGAGATAGGGCCGCACCAGCAACGGCGCCTCGATCATGCCCACGAACACATGCACCGCCGCCCCCAAGGCCAGCGGCCCGCCGATCCCCATCACCCGCCGCAGCAGCCAGGCGAACGCCGCCGTGATCCTCTGCATCACCCCCCAGTGGAACAGCAACGACGCGAGCGCGCTGATCACCAGCACCAGCGGCAGCGCCTGGAACGCCAGGATGAACCCCGCGCCGGGACGCGAAGGCGCGAACGGCAGGGGACCGCCGCCCAGATAGCCGAACACGAACCCCGTCCCCGCCGCCGTCGCCGCCTGCACCGCATTCGCCGCCCGGTTCAACAGCAACACCGCATCGATCGCCGGCGGAAACCGTGTCAGCAGCAACGCCAACGCCACCTGCAACGCCACCCCCGCCGCCACCGTGCGCCAGCGCACAAGCCAGCGATCCTCCGACACCACCCAGGCGAGGCCCAGCAACCCCGCCTCCCCCGCCACGGCATGGAACATTCAGCGGCGCTGGTTGAACGGGTAGTAGGCCGGGAACTCGCCCACCTTGGTCATATCGACCTCGACCAGCGACACCCCCCGATGCTCAAGCGCCTGCGCCACCGTCGGCCCGAACGCATCGGCGGTCTCGGCGCGGAAGAACGGAATCCCCGCCAGCGCCGCCAGCCCCGCCAGATCCGGCCCTTGCAGATCGGCAAAGAACCGCCGCCCCTCCGCGGTCGCGTCCTGGATGCGCTTGATGACCCCGTAGCCGCGATCGTTCATCACGATCACCACCAGGTCGAGCTTCTCCTGCACCGCGGTCCACAACTCGCCCACGTTCAGGAAGAATCCCCCGTCCCCGGTCATCACCACGGTCCGCCGTCCCGCCGCCGCCGCAGCCGCGCCGATGCCGAGTGACAAGCCCTGCCCGATCCCCGCCCCCACCGGATAAACGTTCTGCCGCGGGTCGTGCAGCGGGAACACGCGGTTGCCCCAGGTCGTGTTGCTCTGCGTCACGTCGCGCGCGAAGATCGCATCCCGCGGCAGCACCGCGGCAAGCTGGTCGGGAAAGCTGCCGTATACGCCCAGGCTTGCCAGGAATTCGCTCCGCGCGCGCGCCTTCATCGCCGCGAACTCGGGCTGGAACTCTGGATCGACACGAAAACGTCCATCGATGCGCTCCGCCAGCCCCGCCAGCGCCAGCCCCGCATCGCCACACACGAAATACCGGTTCGGATAGGTGCGCCCGTTGGCCAACGGATCGACATCGATCTGGATCAGGTTCTCCGGCAGCTTCAACGAGAAATCCCCGGTCTCGTGCCCGCGCAGCCGCGCCCCCGCCACCACCAGCAGATCGACCCCGCGCCAGAATTCCGCCACCGCCGGCATCCCGCCCCCGTGCAGCGCGCCGAGCGAGCGCGGATCGTCCTCCGGCACGAGCCCCCGCCCCTGCAAGCTGTTGACCATGGTGAAGCCGAGAGCGAGCAGCCGCCGCACGGCCGGCCCCGCGTCGCGCGCACCGCGCCCCACCCACAGCATCGGCCGCCGCGCGGCCAGCACCCGCGCGGCCAGCTCGTCCAGCTCCCCCGCCGCCGGCGCGTGCGGTGCCGCCAGCGGCAGCGCGAACCCGTCCAGCGCCGCGGGGCGGGGGATCGCGACGCGTTGCAGATCGATCGGCACCTCCACGCTGACGGGCCCCATCGGCGGGCTCAACGCATCGACCGCCGCGCGCGTCAGCACGCCCAGCGCCTGCGAGGCCGAGCGCACCCGGTACGCCGCCTTGCACACCGACCCCAGCATGCCGAGCTGGTCGTACGCGTCATGCACCGTCCCCAGTCCGCGATCGGCGAATTTCGTCGCCGTCTGCCCGGTGATGTGCAGCACGGGCGAAGACGCGAACCGCGCCTCGATCAGCCCGCCCACCGCATTCGCCGCGCCCGGCCCGGTGGAGGAAAAGATTACCCCCAGCCCGCCCGAAGCGCGCGCATACCCGTCCGCCATATGCGCCCCGCCCAATTCCCCGCGTGCCATCATGAAGCGGATCGCGTTGCGCCGCCCGATCGCGTCCAGCATCGGAATGTTGTGCACGGAGGCGATGCCGAACGCGGTGCTGACGCCGATCGCGGCAAGGAATTCGGCGACCAGGTCGCCCACGGTGTAATCGCTCGCCATGGCTCGGAAGTCCCCCTTTTGCAAACCACGCCAAGGCTGGTCCGCTCCGCACCGCCGGTCAATCGCCGCCGGCTATCACGCGGTCAGGAAACCGAGCTGATCCGCCTCCAGCACCAGGCAGGTCAGGACCCCGCCCATCACCGCCCCGGTATCGATGCCGATCCGGTTGGGCCGCACCTCGGGCGCCGGCCGCGGCGTGTGCCCGTGCACCACGACCGCGCCGTGATCGGCCTTGGACGACAGGAACGGTTCGCGGATCCACAGCAGGTCGTGCTGCTCCTGATGCTCCAGCGGCACACCGGGCCGGATGCCGGCGTGGACGAACAGGTAGCCGTCGAGCCGGAGGCTCAACGGCCGGTCGCGCAGGAACGCCACATGCGCCGCCGGCAGATGCGCGGCCCAGTCCTGCGGCTCCGTCTGGCGCGGCACGCGCCAACTGTGCAGGGCTTCGGCGCCACCGTTCACGATCCAGAGCCGGGGCGCCTCGTCGGCCTCCGGCGCGTCGAGGGCGGCGAGCATGAGCGCCTCGTGGTTGCCGAGCAGGGTGGTGGTCTCGCCGATCCCTTCCGGCCGTGGGTCGCCGGCCAGGAAATCCACCACGCCGGCGGAATCGGGACCGCGGTCGATCAGGTCGCCGAGATGCACCAGCACCGCTCGCCCCACCGGGCGTTCCGCGAGATCGGCCGCGATCGCCGCATGCAGCGCGTGCAGCCGGTCGAGGCAGCCATGGATATCGCCCACTGCATAGACCCGCTGATCGGGGGCAAGAGCGGCCGGCGCGGGCGAGAATTCGAGCATGGGGCACGGGTCCAAGGTCCGCCGGGCGGCCCGCGGGGCGCGGTTGTCCGGTCGGGGGGAGCGTGCTATTGCCGGGCCGCTGCTGTCCAGATGGGGGATAGTTTAGCGGTAGAACTCCCGGCTCTGACCCGGGCAGCCTTGGTTCGAATCCAGGTCCCCCAGCCACCCGATCCGATCGTCGCCCCTCGGCGGTCTATGCGCCCTGCACCGCAGCCTCTACGCTCTCCCCGATCGCGACCCGGCACGTGCCGTCGGCGCCTCACACGGGAGAGAAACGCATGTCCGAGACCCTGCCCCTGATCGCGCAGAAAGCCTCGTACCGGATCGATGTCGAGGCCGGCAAATCCTACTGGTGGTGCGCCTGCGGCAAATCCGCCAGCCAGCCGTTCTGCGACGGCTCGCACAAGGGCACCGGCTTCGCGCCGATCGAGTTCAAGGCGGACGCCTCCGGCCCGATCGGCTTCTGCGGCTGCAAGCGTAGCGCCAAGGCGCCGCGTTGCGACGGCACCCACAAGACCCTGTGACCGCCATGAAGATCGACGACGTCTCCCTCACGATCTTCACCTGGCCCGGCATTCCCGCGACCCGCTACACCGCCGCGTCGCAGACCGCCGGCGCGGCGAGCAGCCTCGGGCTGTTGCGGATCCATACCGACCAGGGGCTGGAAGGCCACGCCTTCCTCGGCACCGCCACCAACCCCGCGGCGATGGACGGGCCGCAACTGATCCGCTCGCTCAAGCCGATGCTGATGGGCCAGGACCCGCTGGCCCGCGAGCGGCTGCACCAGGCGATGCGCCTGCAGTCGCGCAACGTCAGTTACCGCACCATCGGCGCGGTGGACGTGGCGCTGTGGGACCTCGCGGGCAAGATCGCCGGCCTGCCGGTGCACGCGCTGATGGGCACGTTCCGCACCGAGATCGCCGCCTACGCCAGTTCCCAGGTCCTGCCTGACATCGCTGCCTACGTGGACCAGGCGCAGGCGTTCAAGGCCGAAGGCTGGCGCGCATACAAGATCCACCCGCCCCGCGACCCGGCGACCGACATCAAGGTGTGCGCCGCGGTGCGCCGCGCGGTCGGCGACGACTACCGCCTGATGCTCGATTCCACCTGGAGCTACACCTACCCCGACGCGCTGCGGGTCGGCCGCGCGATCGAGGAGATGGGTTACTACTGGTACGAAGACCCGCTGGCCGACGAGGACATCTACAACTACGTCAAGCTGCGCCAGAAGCTGGATATCCCGATCCTCGCCACCGAATACCCCGCCGGCGGGCTCGATTCCTATCCGATCTGGCTGACGGAACGCGCCACCGACTACCTGCGCGGGGACATCCCCAACAAGGGCGGCCTCACGCCCATGCTGAAGACCGCGCATCTCGCCGAGGCCTTCGGCCTGAACTACGAAATCCACCACAGCGGCAATTCGCTCAACAACCTCGGCAACCTGCATCTCTGCATGAGCCTGAAGAACACCACGATGTTCGAGGTGCTGCTGCCGCACGGCGCGCACAAATACGGCATGGCGCGCGAGATCGAGATCGACGCCGACGGCCTGCTGCATGCCCCGACCGGCCCCGGCCTCGGGGCGGAGATCGACTTCGCGCTGATCGAACGACAGACCGAGGCCGTGCTGCGCTGAATTGGGGCGGGCGGCGCGGAAGGGAGGATCGGCGGGAGCCCGCTTAACCGTTCTGCAACCACCACCGGCGCAGCATCCGGACCCGCATCTGAACTGGCCCGCATGAACCCTCCCCCCGCCTGGGCACCGCGGCGGCTCTCACGGCGCACCTGGCGACTGGGAGCGGGGGCCGCTTGCGTGCTCGGGCTCGGAGGGGTGGCGACGACCCCTGCCCTCGCCGTGACCGCGGGACCACACGCCGCAGTCCTGGCGGGAGCGTTCTCGGCCGGGGCGGTGCTGCTCGGCTGCCTCACCGGTGCCCTCGGGGAAGCACGCTGGCTCGCGGCCCTGCTCGCGGAGAACGGGCGAGACGTGACGGTCCGGGTGGATGCGGAAGGCTGGCTGCTCTTCGTCTCGCCTGCCGCATTGCCGGTGCTGGGATACCGCCCGAAGGCCCTGATCGGCGGTCCGCTGATCCGTCTCTGCGATCCGGCGGATGCCGCCGGGCTCGCCGACCTGCTGGCCACGGTGCCGCCGCCCGCCGGACCGGTCCGCACCTTGTTCCGCCTGCGCCATGCGGACGGGCATTTCATCCCGATCGAACTCACCCTCGCCGCTGTCGAGCGCGGCGAGACCGTCTGCGTGCTGCGCGACGTGACCCGCTGGCAGGCCGCGCTGGCCGAGGCGCGGCGCAGCGAGCGGAACTACCAGCTCATCGCCGCGCACGCCGGGGACATGATCGTGCGGGTGCGCCCCGATCGCACCCGCGCCTACGTCTCCCCCTCGGCCTTCAACGTCCTCGGCTACACGCCGGAGGCGCTGCGCGACCTCGATTTCACCGCCGCCACCCACCCCGAGGACCGGATGCGGGTGGCAGCCGCCTATGACGACTTCGTCCGCCACGGCGGCCAGACCACCGTCCGCTTCCGGCTGCACCACGAGACCCGCGGCTTCATCTGGGTGGAATCCACCTGGACCACCCAGCCACCGGAGCCGCCCGACCAAGCCGGCGACGTGGTCGCGATCGTGCGCGACATCTCCGAGCGGGTCGCCGCCGAGCACCGCATCGCCTTCCTCGCCCGCCACGATCCGCTGACCCGGCTGGCCAACCGTGCGCTGCTGGAGGAACGGACCGCGGATGCAACTTCCCGGCTCGCGCACGGCGGCCTGGTGGCGATGCTTTGCCTCGATCTCGATCTTTTCAAGGCGACCAACGATTCCCTGGGCCATGCCGCCGGCGACGCGCTGCTGTGCGAGGTCGCCGAGCGGATCGCCGCCTGCGTGCGCCCGGGCGACACGGCCGCGCGGCTCGGCGGGGACGAGTTCGCAGTGCTGCACACAGGCCTCGACCGCGCGGAGGACGCCGGGCGGCTCGCCTCGCGCCTGCTCAGCACGCTCGCCGTGCCGTTCGTGTTCGAAGGCCAGGCACTGCCGGTCTCGGCAAGCCTGGGCATCGCCGTCGCGCCGATGGACGGCAGCGACTATCCGACCCTGTTGCGCCGGGCGGACGCCGCGCTCTACCGCGCCAAGACCGACGGCCGCGGGCGCTTTGCCTTCTTCGAACCGGCGATGGAGGCCCGGCGGGTGGCGCGCGAGCGGATGGTGCTCGAACTGCGCCGTGCCCTCGCGCACGGGGAATTCCGGGTGCACTACATGCCGGTCGTGGCGCTGGCCACCGAGCGGATCACCGGGTTCGAGGCGCTGCTGCGCTGGCAGCACCCCGCGCGCGGCCTGCTGGGACCCGACGCCTTCATCGCGCTCGCCGAGGACACCGGGCTGATCGCCCCTATCGGCGCCTGGGTGCTGGGCCAGGCCTGCGCCGACGCCGCGCGCTGGCCGGAGCCGATCGCGGTCGCGGTGAACCTCTCGGCGGCGCAGGTGCGCGACGGCACCCTCGCACACGGCACCAGCGCCGCGCTTGCTGCCGCTGGGCTGTGCCCGCGGCGACTCTCGCTCGAAATCACGGAATCGATCCTGTTCGACGGGAACGAAACGATCATCGCCGGGCTGCACGCGCTGCGCGCGATCGGGGTGCGGATCGCGCTGGACGATTTCGGTGCCGGCCACTCCTCCTTTCGCCACCTGCGGCGCTTCCCGTTCGACAGGATCAAGCTCGACCGCTCGTTCGTGCACGACATGCCGGCGGAAGCGGACGCGCTGGCGATCGTGCGCGCGGTGGGCGGGCTGGGCCGCAGCCTCGGGATCGCCACCGTGGCGGCAGGGGTGGAAACCACGGCCCAGCACGACCTGCTCCGCGCCGAAGGGTATCTGGAAGCGCAGGGATTCCGTTACGGCCGACCGGGCGACCTCGACTGCGTCCGGGCCCTGCTCGCCAAGGAGAGCCCCCCGGTCATCGCGGCCGCGCTGCGGGGCTGAGAGGCTCCCCCGGGCCTTCTCCCCCCCAGGCCTTCTCCCCCCTGGGCCTTCTCCCCCCTGGGCCTTCCCCCTGGGCCTTCCCCCCCTTGGCCTTACCTGCTCTCAGCCCCGCAGCACCCCGCGGGCGGCCAGGTTGCGCATCAGGGCGCCGGTGCCGAAGCTCCAGGCCTCGCAGGCATCGGTCGCCGCCATCCGGTTCACGAGACGCCCCAGCCCCGGCGCCGCGATCGTCACGATGTCGCCCGGATGGTGGGTGAAGCCCTGGCCGGGCGCGCCGCGATCCTCGGTGGGGGCGAACATGGTGCCGAGGAACAGCACCGCGCCGTCCGGGTAGGGATGGTGCGCATTCAGCATCTGCGCCGCGAGATCGGCCGGATCGCGGCTGATCTGCGCGATCGAGGAGCTGCCCTCCAGCCGGAATCCGTCCGCGCCGGCGACCGTCAGCGCGACCGTGGTGCGCCGGATCGCGTCCAGCCCGAAGCCCGCATCGAACAGCCGCAGGAACGGGCCAATGGCGCAGGAGGCGTTGTTGTCCTTCGCCTTGCCGAGCAGCAGCGCCGATCGCCCCTCCACGTCGCGCAAGTTGACGTCGTTGCCGAGGGTGGCACCGACGATCCGCCCGGTGGAGGCGACCGCCAGCACCACCTCCGGCTCGGGATTGTTCCACGCCGAGCCCGGATGCAGGCCGGCCGGCACCCCGGTGCCGATCGCCGACATCGGCTGCGCCTTGGTGAAAATCTCCGCGTCCGGACCGATGCCCACTTCCAGGTACTGACTCCAAGCGCCCTGGGCGATCAGCACCTGCTTGAGCCGCGCCGCCTCGGCCGAGCCGGGACGCAGCCTCGCCAGGTCGTCGCCGACCAGCCGGTTGACCTCGGTGCGGATCGCCACCGCGGCGGCGAGGTCGCCGCGGGCGCGTTCCTCGATCACCCGCTCGATCAGGGAGACGACGAAGGTGACCCCGGCGGCCTTAATCGCGGCCAGGTCGATCGGCGCCAGCAGCCACGGGCGCGTGCGGTCGCGCGTCTCCGGTGGGGTATTGGCGAGCACGGCGTCGAGCGGGCCGATGGCTTCGCCATGCGCCGCGCGCAGGGCGGCGGCGGGGTCTTCGGCCTCGCACAGGTCGCGCACGGTGGGAAACGCGGCGGTGACGTCGATCAGCCCGCCGTCGCGCACGGCGACCACCGAGGGTCCGGCCATCTCCGGCCGCCAGACCCGTCCGACCAGCGCCGCCGTGTCCGCATCGTCCGGCAGCACCGGCCGCAGCGCATCGCCGAATCCGTTCATCATTCCCCTCCGCATCGCGTCAAGCCGACGCCATATGGGGCGGGTTATAGGGGCCTCCGGGCCGGCACGGCGAGAGGGAGAGGGAGAGGACGCATGCGGCGATTGTTCGGCGATGGCGGTACGACCGCGACGGCGGAGGCCTATCCGGTCGCGCTGTCGGAGGCCGAGTGGCAGGCGCGGCTGACCCCGGCGCAATACAAGGTCCTGCGCGGGCACGGCACGGAGCGCGCCGGCACCAGCCCGCTCAACGCCGAGAAGCGCCCCGGCCACTTCGTCTGCGCCGGCTGCGGGCGGGCGCTGTTCGACACGGCGGCCAAGTTCGAGAGCGGCACCGGCTGGCCGAGCTTCACCGCGCCCCTGCCCGACGCGGTCGGCACCACCGAGGACCGCAGCTTCTTCATGACCCGCACGGAGGTCCATTGCGCCGGCTGCGGTGGTCATCTGGGCCATGTGTTCCCGGATGGGCCGGCGCCGACCGGGCAGCGCTACTGCATGAACGGTGCGGCCATGGGGTTCGCGCCGGAAGGGACGTCGCCGTAGCACCGGGCCGTCGTCGCCCCCTCGCGGGGCCGGCAGCGGGTGTTTGCGACCGCCCCCGGGCGCGATGGCGGCCCCGGGCTGCCCTGATGCACGGAGGCAGCCTCAGGGTTCGAAATGAAGCCCGGCGTTGACCCAGATCAATGCGCCGGCGCGCCGCAACAGGTCTTCTGGCCTCCTCGGCGCACATTCCGCGCCGAAGCTTGCGTTTCCTCCCTGAACTTGGCGGCGCCCACACGGGCGTCGCCTTTTTTTCGCTACCCGCCCCCCTCGTGACCCGGATTTCACCACATCCCCCGCGCCCGGTTGCCTATGCAGGCCGGCGGAGACAGACTGCGGGCCGGACGAACGGCGACGGGACGGCGGCAACGATCCGCCCCCCTAACGGCGTCGCCCCGCCCCGGGATCGCCAGGCCCAGGCACCTGCAACGAGGCATCACCAACAGGAAGGTTTCACGACATGCGCATGAAGCGACGGAGTTTCCTCGGCGCGGCGGCCGCCGCAGCCAGCCTGCCGGCAACCCTTGCCGCCCCGGCGCTGGCCCAGAGCGAAGCGGCGCGGGTGCTCAAATTCGTCCCCCAGGCAAATCTCACGTCGCTCGATCCGATCTGGACCACCGCCTCGGTGACCGCCGAGCACGGCAATTACGTCTACGAGACGCTGTTCGCGGTCGACGGCCAGGCCAAGGCGCATCCGCAGATGGCCGAAGGCTACACCGTCTCGCCCGACGGCCGGACCTACGAGATCAAGCTGCGCGACGGACTTTCCTTCCACGACGGCACCCCGGTGCGCGCCGCGGATTGCGTGGCGAGCCTGCAGCGCTGGATCGTGCGCGCGACCATCGGCCAGTCGCTCACCACGTTCGTCGACGCCTGGGTGGCAAAGGACGACAAGACCCTGCAGGTCAAGCTCAAGAAGCCGTTCCCGCTGCTGATCGATGCGCTGGCGGAACCGGCGCAGTCCGCGTTCATCATGCCGGAACGGGTCGCCAGGACCGATCCGTTCAAGCAGATCACCGAGGCGGTCGGCTCCGGCCCGTACGTGTTCGAGCCGAAGGAGTATGTTTCGGGCAGCCGGGCCGTCTACCACAAATTCGCCAAGTACCAGCCCCTCGCCACGCCGCCGAGCTGGTATTCGGGCGGCAAGATCGCGCATTTCGACCGGGTCGAGTGGCACATCATCCCCGACCCCGCCACCGCCTCCGCGGCGCTGCAATCGGGCGAGATCGACTGGTGGGAACTCGTGCTCGCCGACCTCATACCGATGTTGAAACAAGACAAGGGCGTGCACATCGGCCTCGCCGATCCGGCCGGCTACATGGGCGTGATGCGCTTCAACGAGCTCTATCCGCCGTTCGACAACGTGAAGATGCGCCAGGCCGTGCTGCACACCATCGACCAGAAGGAATACATGGGCGCCGTCACCGGCAACGATGCGAGCGCGTTCCAGGTCTGCCACTCGTTCTTCCCCTGCGGCACCCCGTACGGCACCACGCCCACGCCCGACATGATGGCCAAGCCCGACTGGGCGCTCGCGCACAAGCTGGTGAAGGAAGCCGGCTACAAGGGCGAGAAGATCGTGCTGATCAACCCGACCGACTTTGCCACCATCCAGCCGTTCGGGGAGATCACGTACGCCAACCTCAAGAAGCTCGGCCTCAACGTCGACCTGGTGGAAACCGACTGGGGCACGGTGGTGCAGCGGCGCGAACTGAAGACGCCGCCGGACAAGGGCGGCTGGAGCATCTTCCATACCTGGTGGACCGGCGAGGCGATCCTGAACCCGGCGATCAACCCGATCATCGGCGGCCAGGGCGGCAAGGGCTGGTTCGGCTGGTACAAGAGCGCGAAGATGCAGGCGATGATCGCGGCCTGGCTGGTGGCCAAGACCTCGGCCGAGCGGCACGCGATCGTCGCGCGCATGCAGACGCTCGGGTTCCACGACGTCCCCAGCGTGCCGCTCGGCCAGTTCTTCATCCACACCGGCTACCGGACCTCGCTCGCCGGGCATGTCCGTGCCCCGACGGCGGTGCCGTGGGGGATGCACCGGGTGTAGGCCGGGCGTTGCCCTGACGCGCGGACCGGTCGGCGCCCTCCTGCTATGAAAACTCCCGGTTTCGGGGGATCTGGCGGCGGGGGGGCCGTTCTTCTCCCTCTCCCTCCGCACTTGCGGGGGGAGAGGGCGGGGTGAGGGGGGGCAGCTCGCCCCCCGATCCGCGTCTCGTGCCGCACGCCCAACCTCACCCCGAACTCTCTCCCCCCGCAAGCGCGGGTGGAGAGGGAGAAGGGGGGCGCCGCCGCCCTTTTCATCCCCGATGGCGCATCGGCCGCCCAATTCGGGGGCGTCTCTCCCACGCAAGCGGGAGCGGTGCCTTCCCCGCTTCCCTTGCGGGAGAAAGTCGCGGCGTGGGAAGGACCTCGATCGGTCCTGCCGCGCTATCGGCCGACCCGCCATCCGTGCTAGAATTGCAATCCAGACCTGCATCGAGGAGAGGGCCATGGCCGTTCGCAAGCTGCTCCTGCCGCTCACCGGCACCGCCGCCGGCGAAGCCGCGCTCGCCACCGCGCTGCAGATCGCCCGGCTCTGGAACGCGCATGTGCTTGCCCTGCACGTGCGGGTGGACAGCCGCGACGTCGCCCCGCTCGCCGGCGAAGGCCTGTCGGGCGCGATGATCGAGGAGATGATGACCGCCACCGAACGCGAGAGCAGCGACCGCGCCCACGCGGTGCGCGCCATGTTCGACCGCTTCGTGGCCCAGCACCAGGTCGTCGTCGGCGAGCCCCGCCCGGGCAGCCCCGCCGCCACCGCGAGCTTCGCCGCCGTCATCGGGCGCGAGGAAGACCTCGTGGCGCAGCAGGCACGCCTTGCCGACCTGACGGTGGTGCCGCACCCGGAGGCGGG
This sequence comes from uncultured Pseudomonadota bacterium, assembly GCA_963832525.1. Classification (GTDB taxonomy): domain Bacteria; phylum Pseudomonadota; class Alphaproteobacteria; order Acetobacterales; family Acetobacteraceae; genus JAJZVS01. Next base: position 156,487 of record CAWHUC010000003.1, on the reverse strand, counting down.
GGAGGACGTCTCCTCCTCCGACGCGCTGCACGCGGTGCTGTTCGATTCCGGCCGGCCGGTGCTCCTGTCCCCGCAGGTGGCGCCGGCGACGGTGGGCACCCGCATCTGCCTGGGCTGGAACGGGACCGCCGAGTTGGCCTCTGCCGTCAGCGCCGCGATCCCCTGGCTCAAGCGGGCGGACGCGGTGCGTATCCTCTCGGCCGACGGCTACCAGCGGCGCGGCCCGGCAGCGCCGGAACTTGCCGCCTACCTCGCCTTGCACGAAGTCGAGGCGGACATCGTGATGTTCCAGCCGACGGGCGGCGCGGTCGGCGCCGGACTGCTGGCGGCGGCGCGCGATTTCGGCTGCGACCTGCTGGCGATGGGGGCCTACTCGCATTCCCGCCTGCGCCAGCTCATTCTCGGCGGCGTCACCCGTCACGTGCTGGAACGGGCGAACCTGCCGGTGATGATGAACCGTTGAGGCGCCCCGCCCCCTTCCGCCCCGCCCCCTTCCGTCCTGGCCGGGCCGGCGCGGCGTGAGCCACCCGGACCAACCGGCCGCCGGCGCAGCGGAAACGCCGCCCCTGCCGCGCGTCACCGCGACCATGCCCGGGTCGCACGACCCTGACGCGAAGGCCGCCCGGCACAGCCCCTCCCCCCAGGCGGCGGAGCGCGCGCCCGAGCCGGAGGTGGCGCCCGCCGACCCCGAAACCGAGGCGGCACTCCGCGCCTACATAAAACTCCTGCGCGCGGCGCGCGCGATCGAGGCGCGGCTGGAACCCGACCTGCACGACGCCGGCCTGACGCCGACTCAGCTCGGTGTGCTGGAGGCGCTGCTGCGCCAAGGCTCCCTCACCCAGGTCGAGCTCGGGCGCAAGCTGCTCACCAGCGCGGGCAACATGACCGACGTGATCGCCAAGCTGGCGCGCCGCGGCCTCGTCTCCCGCGGCCGCAAGCCGGGGGATCGCCGCGCCGTGCGGGTGGATCTCACCGAGGCGGGGCGTGCCCACATCGCCGCGCTGTTCCCGCGCTATGCGGCCGCCGTCGCCGCCGCCATGGCCGGGCTGAGCGCGACGGAGCTGGAGACGATGGGCGACCTGCTCCACACCCTGGCGCGAACCGCGAGCGGCGCATGGGAGCCGGCAGTCGAGCCCGATCCCCTTGCCGAAGAATACGGCACCGCCCATCTGCCGCGCCGTTCGCCCGACGCCGACCGATAATCCTGGAGACCATGATGGTCGACCGATAATCCAGGAGGCCATAATGATTCGAGCTGCGTCCTTTCGACCGGCTCGGCCGGTTCGTGCTGGTGGACATGGCGGCCGACCCGGCCTGAAAGACAAGACCTGAAAGACCAAACCTGAAACCCGGGGCGCACCCGCCCTGCGGCCGTTGTCCCGATGTCACAGGCGGCCTGAGAACCAAACGCCGCCGCGGCGTCCTCCACCCGGCCCCCTGGCCCCGACTCCCCGGTGACGATTAGAACAAGCTTAACATATCCAAGTAAGCGTGACCCTCACTATGCCCCTGGATGCCAATCGTCCCCTCTCCGGCCCCAGCGCCCCGCCCATGACGGAGGCGCCCGGCCGGCCGGGCATCGCCCCGACCTGGACCAGCAGCGCCAAGGACGTCGTCGGCTGCACTCTCGGCCCGGCGCGGCTGTGGTTCACCCTCGGCTTCGGCATCGTCACCGAGGTCTACTACCCGCGCGTCGACCTGCCGCAGTTGCGCGACCTCGGCTTCATCGTCGCCGACGGCGCCGGCTTCTGGGTCGAGGTCAAGCGCCTCGGCACCTACGCGATCAAGCTCGCCGCCCCCGGCGTGCCCGCGGTCGAGATCCTGCACACCCACCCGCGCTTCCGCCTGCGCCTGCGCGTCACCCCCGATCCGCTGCGCGACGTGCTGCTGGTGGAAGCGACCCTGACCGGCGATCCCGACCTGCGGCTCTATGCCCTGCTCGCCCCCCGCCTCGGCGCCACCGGAGAGGGCAACGTCGCCGCCGTCGCGCGCTACCGCGGCCGGAGGGTGCTGTGGGCGGAGCAGGGGCCGTTCGGCCTCGCCCTCGCCGCCGTCGACGCAAACCAGCGCGACGTCATGGGTGCCGCCAGCGCCGGCTATGTGGGCTTCAGCGACGGCTGGCAGGATTTCGCGCTGCACGGCGCGCTCACGTGGGAATACGACCACGCCGGGCCGGGCAACGTCGCGCTGGTCGCAGCATTGCCCGCTTCCGCCGTGCTGGCAGTCGGCTTCGCCGCCACCAAGCAAGCCGCGGCCACCCTCGCGGTCTCCAGCCTGCTCGAACCGTTCGACGCCGTGCTGCTGCGCCAGGTCTCCGACTGGCAGGCTTGGTACGCACTCGCCAACGGACGCAACCCGGTCCGGTGGGAGGCGCCGGAAGCGCTGCGGGACCAGTTCATGGTCTCGACCATGGTGCTGCGCAGCCACCTGGATAAGACCTATCCCGGCGCCATGGTCGCCAGCCTCAGCATCCCCTGGGGCGACCGCGGCAGCGAGCGCGGCGGCTACCACCTGGTCTGGCCGCGCGACCTCGTGCATTGCGCCGGCGCGCTGCTGGTGCTGGGGGCCGAGGACGAGGCGCGCAACGCGCTGCGCTACCTGATCGCGACGCAGCGGGAGGACGGACACTGGGAACAGAACCAGTGGCTCGGCGGCCGGCCCTACTGGCAAGGCAAGCAGCTCGACCAGACCGCCTCGCCCGTGCTGCTGGCGGCCCAACTGGCCGAACGCAACGCCCTCGGCGGCACCGAGGTCGCGGACATGATCGCCGGCGCGCTCGGCTACCTGCTGCGCCACGGGCCGGCGAGCGACCAGGACCGGTGGGAGGAAAGCGCCGGCATCACCCCCTATACCCTGGCCGCCTGCATCGCCGCCCTGGTCGCCGGCGCGCCGTTCCTGCCGCTGCGCAGCCGCTGGCTCGCGCTCACGGTCGCCGATTTCTGGAACGACCAGATCGAGACCTGGCTGGTCGCTCGCGGCGGCGCGCTGGCGGAGAAGGCCGGCATCACCGCTCACTACATCCACCTGGCGCCGGCCGGCATCCTGACCGACCCGGCCGCACTCGATGCGTCGATCCCGCTGCACAACCAGCCGGAGCCGCGCAGCATCCCCGCCAAGGACCTGATCTCGCTCGATTTCCTGCATCTCGTGCGGCTCGGCCTGCGCCGCGCCGCCGATCCGCTGGTGCTCGACAGCCTGCGCCTCGCCGACGAACTCCTGAAGGTGGAAACGCCGAGCGGCCCGGCCTGGCACCGCTACGTCGGCGACGGCTACGGCGAATCCGATGACGGCGGCCCGTTCATCGGCGCCGGCCGCGGGCGCGCCTGGCCGCTGCTCGCCGGCGAACGCGGCCATTACGACGTCGCCGCGGGACGCGACCCGCTGCCGCTGCTCGACGCCATGGCAGCCATGGCCGGCAAGGGCGGCATGATCCCCGAACAGGTGTGGGATACCGAGGCCATCCCGCGCCGCTTCCTGTTCCTCGGGCGGCCGACCGGCTCGGCCACGCCGCTCGCCTGGGCGCACGCGGAGTTCGTCAAGCTGGTCGTCTCCCGCCGCGCCGGCCGGCCGATCGACGCCCCGGCCGCCGTCGCGCGCCGCTACCGCAGCCAACGCCGCCCGGCACGCCGCAGCGTCTGGCTGCCGCAAGCACCGATCACCACCTTCCTCGCCGGAACCCGCCTCGTGGTCGCCCTGCCCCGACCGGCACAAGTCCACTGGAGCATCGACGGCTGGGAACGCCCCCGCGACATCGCAACCGTCGATAGCGGCCTCGGACTGCATACCGCGGAGCTGCGCGTCGAACGCCTGCCGCCCAACACCACCCTCGATTTCACCTGGAAATGGCGCGACAGCGGCACCTGGGCCGGCCAGGACATGCACCTGCGGACGCGCGAGGCGTGAAGAAAGGCCAGGGGGGCGCTGCCCCCTGAACCCCCGCCAAGGGCTCGCCCTTGGAACCCTCCGTTTTGGCTCCGTGCAGGTGGGGGCAAGTTCCCTGGCGGGGTCCAGGGGCAGAGCCCCTGGCCTTCTTTGCGCTACCGGCGCCGCGGCGCTTCCTCTGTCAGCGCCACCGACCGGGCAGCGACGGGCAGACGTTCGTCGCGCGGACCGCGGCGGCGCGGGTTGGCGCTGTCGAGCAGCAGACGCCAGTGGTGTTCGGGGCGCGGCGGGGGCAACGCGACCTCAATCGGGGTTTCACCGACGTGGAGCACCAGCACCGCGCGGTGTGCCGGGGCGGTGGCGGTCTGGGGGGCATAGAGGGCTGCGATCAGGGTTTTGTTTTCGGGATCGTTCCATTCTGCCGCTTGCATGGGTTCGCCGTCGCGGCGGCGCCAGGCCACGTCGGGCAGGCCGCTTGCGTCCACCGGGGTGCCGCGCAGCGGCATGTCGCCGGCGAGCATCCGGCAGCGCCGTCTGAGCCGCAGCAACTTTGCAGTGAACGCGCGCAGGGCGGGGTCCATTCCTTGCCAGTCGAACCAGCCGACCGGGTTGTCCTGCGCATAGGCGTTGTTGTTGCCGCCTTGGCTGCGCCCGCATTCGTCGCCCATCCCGAGCATCGGCGTGCCGCGCGAGAACAGCAGGGTGGCGAGCAGGGCGCGCATGTCGGCGGCGCGGCGGGCGCGGATGGCGGGATCGTCGGTCGGGCCCTCGACGCCGTGGTTCCAGGACCAGTTCGTATCGTTCCCGTCCTTGTTTGATTCGCCGTTGGCCTCGTTGTGCTTGCTCGCATAGGCAACGAGGTCGGCGAGGGGAAAGCCGTCGTGTGCGGCGACGAAATTGACCGAGCGCGAGATCGGCCGCCGCCGCGGCGCGAAGATATCGGCCGAGCCGGCGACGCGCGTCGCCAGCTCCGCGAGCTGGCCCGCATCGCCGCGCCAGAACCGGCGCACGGTATCGCGGTAGCGGTCGTTCCATTCGCCCCAGGCGCAAGGAAAGGCGCCGAGCCGGTAGCCGTCGCCGGTGGCGTCCCACGGCTCGGCGATGCGGGCCAGCCGGCGCAGCACCGGGTCCTGGTCGATCGCCGCCAGCAGCGGTGCCTCCGGATCGAAGCCGCCCGCGCGGCGGCCGAGGATGGTGGCGAGGTCGAAGCGGAACCCGTCCACCCCGCCGCGCAGCGCCCAGGCGCGCAGCGCATCGAGCGCCAGGCGCACGCCGGCCGGCCGATCCAACGCCAGGGTGTTGAAGCAGCCGGTGTCGTTGCGGTATTGTGACAGGTCGTCCGGGTCGAGCCGGTAGTAGGTGGCGTTGTCGAGGCCGCGCAACGAGACGGTCGGTCCGCGCGCGTCGTACTCGCCGGTATGGTTCAGCACGATATCGACCAGCACCGCGATGCCCGCCGCCTGCAGCGCCGCCACCGCCGCGCGCACCTCCGCCCACCCGCCGGGCGCGAGACGCGGATCGGGGGCGAGGAACGCCACCGGGTTGTAGCCCCACGTGTCGGTGAGCCCGAGCGCCGGCATGTGCGGGGCGTCGATCCAGGCTGCCACCGGCATCAGCTCGACCGCACTGATCCCGAGCCGGCGCAGGTAGCCGACCGCGGCCGGATGGCCGAGCCCGGCGAAGGTGCCGCGCAACGGGGCGGGAATGCCGGGGTGGCGCATGGTGAAGCCGCGCACCGCCAGCTCGTAGATCACCTGCCGGTCCCAGGCGAAGGCCGGGCGTGGCGGCAGGGCGGGCAGCGGCACTTCGACGACGGCCTTGGGCATCGCCGGTGCGCTGTCGGCGTCCGAGGCCGCGAACAGGCTCGGGTGCAGGCGGAACGGGCGGTCGAGCCGGGTGGCGAACGGGTCGCACAGCAGCTTGGTCGGATCGAAGCGGTGGCCATGGGAGGGATCGCGCGGCCCGTCCGCGCGCAGCCCGTAGCGGGCGCCGGGGCCGATGCCGCCGATATGGCCGTGGAACACGTCCCCGGTGCGCGCGGGGAGCGGGATCCGCGCGATCTCCTGCGCGCCGACGGAATCGAACAGGCAGAAGGTGACGGCCTCGGCATGGGCCGAGAACACCGCCACGTTGACACCCTGCGCGTCGGGGCAGAGGCCGAGCGGCTCCGGCGCCCCGGGCCCAACCGGGCCGGGCGTCATGCGGGCACGCCCGCGCGCCGGCGGCTCATGGTTTCCTGCGACGGCAGCGGCATGCACGGACTCCGTTCCGACCCGGCGCCGCCCGAGGGTCGGCCCGCCATCGTGGCAGCGATGCCGAGCCAGGTCGACAGCGCCCCCCGACCGGGCCAAGGCAATCGCATTTGGCAGAAAGGCGCCGGCCGTCACCCACCGCCCCCTCTCCCGCGTGCGGGAGAGGGCTGGGGTGAGGGTGTCGAGGAACGACCCAGGCACCCTCACCCAGACCCTACTCCCGCGTGCGGGAGAGGGGGCGGTGGGTGACGGCCGGTGCGTTCCTGCCAGATGCGATCGCCCTGGCCCGGTCGGGTCGGGACGCCCGCAGCGCGCGCGGTTCAGAACCCGAGGTCGGAGAGCCCGGGATGATCGGCCGGGCGCGCGCCGAGCGGCCAGGCGTAGCGCCGGTCCTCCGCGGCGATCGGCAGGTCGTTGATGCAGGCGAACCGCCGCTGCATCAGCCCGTCGGCGCCGAATTCCCAGTTCTCGTTGCCATAAGAGCGGAACCAGTTCCCCGAATCGTCGCGCCATTCATAGGCGAACCGAACCGCGATGCGATCGTCGGTGAAGGCCCAGAGCTCCTTGATCAACCGGTAGTCGAGCTCGCGCGCCCATTTGCGCGCCAGGAAGGCGATGATCGCGGGGCGGCCGGCGACGAACTCGGCGCGGTTGCGCCAGAAACTGTCGGCCGAATAGCCAAGCGCGACCCGCTCCGGATCGCAGCTGTTCCAGGCGTCCTCGGCGCCGCGGACTTTCCGGATGGCGCTCTCGCGGGTGAAGGGCGGGAGCGGTGGGCGGGTCTCCGGCATGGCGGGCCTCCGTTCGAGATGCGGCGCACCGGCCAGCGGTAGGCTGAACGGGACGCCTCGCCGTCAGGTTGGCGTCCGCGGCGACCTGTCAACGCCCCGATGCGATCGCCCTGGCAAATGCGATCGCCCTGGCCAACGCCCCGATGCATGGGCGCACCGGTACACGGGGCGCAAAATCCGGCTTGCCCGGGAAACCCCATCGGGAAGGCCCGCATATGCGGCTCCCCCCACCGGCGTCCTTCCGCGCCGTCTCAGCCGGGATGTCCTTGCTCGCTGTCGAGATGCGCCATCTGCGCCGTGGGATAGCGCGCGCCGGCCGCCGCGCCCTTCGGCACCGCAAGCGCGATCGCCGCCAGATCCTCCGGCGTGAGCGCGACGTCGGAGGCTCCCAGCGCCTCGGCGAGCCGGTCGCGCCGGCGGGCACCGACCAGCGGGACGATGTCATCACCCTGCGCGGCCACCCAGGCGATCGCGACCTGCGCCACGCTGGCGCCCTTCGCTGCCGCGATCGCGCGCAGCGCCTCCACCAGCGCCAGGTTGCGCGCGACGTTGCCGTCCTGGAACCGCGGGCTGAAGGCGCGGAAATCCCCGGCGCTCACCACGTCCGGCCGCCAGTGCCCGCCGATCAGCCCGCGCGAGAGCACGCCGTAGGCGGTGATACCGATCCCCAGTTCCCGACAGGTCGGCAGGATCGCGTCCTCGATCCCGCGCGAGATCAGTGAATACTCGATTTGCAGATCAGAGATCGGATGCACTGCGGCGGCGCGGCGCAAGGTGGCGGCGCCGACCTCCGACAGGCCGATGTGGCGCACCCAGCCGGCCCGCACCATCTCGGCGATGGCGCCGATCGTGTCCTCGATCGGCACGTCGGGATCGAGCCGCGCGGGGCGGTAGATGTCGATATACGCCACACCCAGCCGTTGCAGCGTATAGGCGAGGAAGTTCTTCACCGCCGCCGGCCGCGCATCATAGCCGGACCAGCCGCCGGCGGCATCGCGCAGGGCGCCGAACTTGACGCTGATCAGCGCCTGCTCGCGCGGCCGCCCGCGCAGCGCCTCGCCGATCAGCATCTCGTTGTGGCCCATGCCGTAGAAATCGCCGGTGTCGAGCAGGGTGATCCCCGCTTCCAGCGCGGCGTGGATGGTGGCGATGCTTTCGGCCCGATCGGCCGGGCCGTACATGCCCGACATCCCCATGCAGCCCAGCCCGATGGCCGAGACGCGCGGACCGGTCGCGCCAAGCCGACGATCATCCATTGCCGCTCTCCTTCCGTGTGGCCCGCCGCTGCAGCCGGCCGCGACGTGCGCCCTCATATGGGCCCCGCATATGGGGACCCGCATATAGAACTGGGCGCCGCAGCCGCACAGGCGCCCGCCGCATCGCGCCGCCGCTCACGTCACCCGCCGACGGAACAGCCAGCCGGCGGCGGCGAGATTGACCGCGCCGATTGCCGCCATCGGCCAGTACTGCCCCGCCAGCGCCTTGACCCCGGACCCTTCCAGAAACACCCCCCGCACGATCACCAGGAAGTAGCGCATCGGGTTGATCAGGGTCAGGTCCTGCACCCACACCGGCATATTGGCGATCGGCGTCGCGAATCCCGACAGGATGATCGACGGCACCATGAACAGGAATGCCCCCAGCAGCGCCTGCTGCTGGGTCGCGGCGAGCGAGGAGATCATCAGCCCGATCCCGACGCACGCGACCACGAACAGGAACAGCCCGAGATAGAGCGGCAGCAGACCGCCGCGCAGCGGCACGTCGAACCACCACACTGCGGCGGCGATGGTCACCGAGGCCTCCGTCACTCCGATCAGCAGTCCGGGCACGCCCTTGCCGAGCAGGATGTCGACCGGGCGCATCGGCGTGACCAGCAGTTGGTCGAACGTGCCGGTCTCGCGCTCGCGCGCGACCGACAGCCCGACCACCAGCAGCGACACCACCTGGGTCAGCAGCGCGACGATGCCGGGGACGATGAACCAGCGCGAGCTCAGGGTCGGGTTGTAGCGCGCCCGCATGTCGAGCGCCGCCGGCGGCGCCGGGCCGCCGTGCGCCGCGCCCCATGCCAGCGAGAAATCGGTCAGGATGGTGTTCGCATAGCCCTCGATCAGCAGTGCGGTGTTGGAGTTACGGCCGTCGACGATCACCTGCACCGGCGCCGGCCGGCGGGTCAGCAAGTCGCGGGTGAAGCGGCGGTCGATCACCAGCACCATCTCCACCCGGCGCGAGTCGATCAGCGCGTCGATCCGCTGCCCGCTGCGCAGCATCGCCTCCAGCCGGAAAGTGGGCGAACCGAGGAAGCGCGCAACGAGCGCGCGCGACGCCGCGCTGCGGTCCTGGTCGTAGATCGCCACCGGCACATGATTGAGGTCGAAGGTGGCCGCATAGCCGAACACGATGAGCTGGATCAGCGGCGGGCCGATCAGCACCATGCGGCCTTTCGGATCGCGCAGCACCGCGAGCAGTTCCTTGACGATCAGCGCGAGAACCGGCCGCCACATCGGGTTCAGTCCAGCCGCTTGCGCGCGATCGCGCGCGCGAGCCCGAGGAAGATCACCGCCATCACCGCCAGCGCCGCGGCGTTGGGCAGGATCACCGACCAGACGTCCCCGGCCAGGAACACCGACTGCAGGATGGCGACGAAATACCGCGCCGCGACGATATGCGTGATCACCTGCAGGGCGCGCGGCATGCTGTCGATGTCGAACACGAAGCCCGACAGGATGAAGGCCGGCAGGAAGGTGACGATGAGGGCGATCTGCCCGGCGACGAACTGGTTGCGCGCGAAGCTCGAGATCAGCAGCCCCATCCCGAGGGCTGCCAGCATGAACAGGGCGGAGGCGGCGGTGAGCACGGCGAGCGAGCCCACCAGCGGCACCGAGAACAGGAACACCGCGATCACCACCGAGCCGGCCATGCCGCCCATCCCGAGCAGGAAATAGGGGATCAGCTTGGCGGTCAGGATCTCCCGCATCGTCACACGGGTGACCATCAGCGCTTCCATCGTGCCGCGTTCCCATTCGCGCGCGATCACGAGCGCGGTGAGCAGCGCGCCGGTCAGGGTCATGATGACCGCGATCAGGCCGGGCACCAGGTAGTCGCGGCTGCTCACCGCCGGGTTGAAGCGCACCTGCGGCGCGACAGCGAGCGGCAGCGGCGGCGGCTGCCCGCCCGCGCGTGCCCGTGCCGCGAGCCAGACGGCCCAGACCTGCTGCACGTAGCCCTCGACGAGCCGCGCGTCGTTGGCATCGACGCCGTTGACGATCACCCCGATCGACGCCGTGTCGCCGGCGATCGCACGGCGGGCGAAATCGCTCGGCAGCCAGACGATACCCTGCACGTCGCGCGCCGCCATCGCCCGTTCCGCGTCCTGGATCGTCAGGTAGCGGCGCGGACGGAAGAAGGGCGAGCGGGCGAAGGCGCCGGTGAAGCTCGCCGCCAGCGCGCCGGGACGTTGCACTACCAGCGCGATCGGCACGTTTCGCGCATCGAGCGACACGCCGTAGCCGAACAGCAGCAGCAGCACCGCCGGCAGCAGGAAAGCGATGGCAAGCGCCGAGGGGTCCCGCCAGACCTGCAGGAACTCCTTGCGCAGCAGCCCGGACAGGCGCCGCAGGCCGGGGCTCATGCCGCGCGCGCCGGCGGGGCGGCCGCCTCGATCACCGCGATGAAGGCATCTTCCATGGTGGGATCGGGCCGCGCCTCGGTGTGCGCGGCGGCCTTGATCGCCTCCGGCTCCCCGGCAGCGAGCACCTTGCCTTGCGCCATGATGACCAGCCGGTCGCGGTCCTCGGCTTCCTCCATGAAATGCGTGGTCACCAGCACCGTGACCCCGGCCTCCGCCAGCGCGCTGATGCGCTGCCAGAACTCGCGCCGCGCCAGCGGATCGACGCCGGAGGTGGGTTCGTCGAGGAACAGGATCTCCGGCTCGTGCATCAGCGCGCAGGCGAGCGCGAGCCGCTGCTTGAAGCCGAGCGGCAGGTCGCGTGCGGTCGCGTCGCGCATCGGACCGAGGGCGAACTCGGCCTCGGCCCAGGCGATGCGCGCGCGCCGGTGCGCGCCGGACAGCCGGTAGGCGCCGGAAAAGAAGCGCAGGTTCTGCGCCACCGACAGATCGCCGTAGAGGGAGAATTTCTGCGCCATGTAGCCGATCCGCCCGCGCGCCGGGGCAGCGGCGGTGCGCAGGTCGAAGCCGGCGACCCGCAATGTCCCCTCCGACGCCGGCAGCAAGCCGCAGAGCATGCGGAAAGTGGTGGATTTGCCCGCGCCGTTGGCGCCGAGCAGGCCGAAAATCTCGCCGCGGGCGACGGTGAAGCTGACGTCGTCCACCGCGACGAAGGCGCCGAAGCGGCGGGTGAGGTGCCGCACCGTGATCACGTCGGGGGCGGGAAGAGCCTGGGCCCCAGGCGGCATGACCGCACCGGGCGCCGGCATGGCGGCCCGTGCGGCATGCGCCCGCTGATCATTCTGCTGCGCCCGCAATCGCGCCACGAAACTGTCCTCGAAGCGCGGCGGCACGGGCGTGAACGTCAGGTCCGGCGCCGCCGCGACCAGCCCGGCGGGATCGGGCGGCGTGGCGGTGGCCGTCACCACCCGCACCCGGCTGCCCTGGATCACCGCGTCGGTCACCCAAGGCAACTCGGCCAGCCGCGCCTGCAACCGCCGCCGCCCCAGCCCGGCGGTGGCGAGGAAGCTGCGCCCCGCCATCTCGGCGGTGAAGGACCCGGGCGGGCCGCTGCCCAGCAGCCGGCCGTCGTGGATCAGCAGCACCGCTTCGCAGCGCTCCGCCTCGTCCAGATAGGCGGTGCTGAACAGCACGGTCGTGTGCGCCTCGCGGGTCAGGTGGTCGATGATCTGCCACAGCTCCCGCCGCGACACCGGATCGACGCCAACGGTCGGCTCATCCAGCAGCAGTAGCTCGGGCGGATGCACGAGCGTGCAGGCGAGCCCGAGCTTCTGCTTCATCCCCCCCGACAGTCGCCCCGCCATGCGCCCGGTGAACGGCCCGAGCCCGGTCATGTGCAGCAGCTCGGCGTAACGGGCGGCCCGCGCGTCCGGGGCCACGCCTTGCAGATCGGCATAGAGGTCGAGGTTCTCCCGCACGCTGAGGTCTTCATAGAGGCCGAAGCGCTGCGGCATGTAGCCGAGCCGCGCCTGCACCGCGAGCGGATCGCGCCGGACGTCGATCCCCAGCACCTCGATCCGCCCGGCATCGGCGCGCAGCAGCCCGGCGATCAGCCGCATCAGGGTGGTCTTGCCGGCGCCGTCCGGGCCGATCAGCCCGGTGACGGCGCCGCGTGCCGCGCCGGCCGTGATCCCGTCCACCGCCACGATCACACGCCCGGCGGTACGGAAGCTCCGGCGCACGTCCAGCAGCCGCAGCGCCGGCGCGGGATCGGCCCCGGGGGAACCAGCCCCTGGCACGTCGCCCCCTGGCATATCGACCCGTGGCACATCGACCCCTGGGGACTCAGGGGCGGGAGGATCAGTGTCCGGGGGCATCGGTCGGCAGGCAGCCCGGCGGCGCGGTTCCCGACGCGCGCGCGAGGTCGATGTGCACGGTGGCGGGCATCCCGAGGCGCAGCTCGCCCCGCGCATCGCACACATAGACCCGCAGTTGGTAGACCAACGCAGTGCGCAGCTCCGGCGTTTCCACCGTCTTCGGCGTGAACTCCGCAGTCGGCGAGAGATAGCCGATCCAGCCGTGATAGTCCCGCCCCGGATAGCTGTCGGTCGTCACCGTCGCCGCCATGCCGAGGCGGATGCGGCCGAGGTCGCCCTCCGGCACGTAGGCGCGCACCCAGAGCGGGCTCGGCAGCGCGATGGTGAACACCGGCGTGGCGGGCGAGGCCATGTCGCCCGGCTCCAGGATGCGATCCTCCACCACCCCGTCGGACGGGGCATACAGCCTGGTGTCGTGATATTCTCGTTGCGCGAGCGCGACCGCGGCCTCCGCCGCCTGGAGGGACGCGCGGGCGGCGGCGATGTCCTCCTGCCGCGGCCCCTCCACCGCCAGCAGATAGGCCTGGTTCGCCGCCTCGTACTGCTGGCGCGCGGCGTCGTAGATCGCCTTGTCGTCGTCGCGCTGCTGGATCGTCGCCGCGCTGGTGACGGCGAGGCGGGCGACGCGCTTGTAGGTGACGCCGGCGTTCAGATAGGTGACGCGCGCCGCCTCCATCGTCGCCTTTGCCTGCTGGATCTGTTGTGGACGGGAACCGGCGATCAGCGCCGCCAGCACCGCCTGCCGGTTGCGCATCTCGGCCTCGGCCTCCGCGAGCGCGGCGGCGGTGCGGGTATCGTCCAGGGTCGCGATCAGCGCGCCTTTCTGCACGACCGCGCCTTCCTGCACCAGCAGTTCGGTGACATGGCCGCTGTCGTTGAACGCCGGCTGCACCTCGCGGATATCGACGTCGCCGTAGAGGGTGAGCACCTGCGCCTCCGCGGTGCTATCGCGATGCAGGTAGAACCAGGTGCCGGCGCCGAGCGCGAGCACGATCAGAATGAGAAGGGCGATCCGGAGCGGGCTGCGCATGGCGGGCGGGGTTCCACTTCTCCGACGGCGCCGAGTCTGCGGAAAGTCGGGCCGGACGACGGGTCATACACTGGTTTGCCGCGCGCACGGCGCCCGACACTTCTCCTCTCCGCGCGCGCAGCGCGCGACCCGATCGCTCCCGATGCCGCGTCCCGGCGCCATCCATGGCGGCTGGCAGCCGCCGGGTCATTGCGCTGGATCAATGCGCCCGGCGCAACGGCCTGCCGCGCGCACGGGTTCCCGGCGATCCCGCGGCGGCGCTCATTCCGCCCAGTCGAACGAGCGCTGCACCGCCTTCTGCCATGACCGGTAGTAGCGCGCGCGGTCCGGCGCGCGCATCGCCGGGGTGAAGACGCACTCGACCGATGCATTCGCCCGCAGGCTGTCGCGGTCGGGCCAGAAGCCGACGGCGAGCCCGGCGGCATAGGCGGCGCCGAGCGCGGTCGTTTCGATGAGTTTCGGCCGCACCACCGGGGCGGCGAGGATATCCGCCTGGAACTGCATCAGCAGGTCGTTGGCCGCCATCCCGCCGTCGATCTGCAACGCCGCGAGCCGTATGCCGCTGTCGGCCGCCATCGCCTCCACCACGTCGCGCACCTGGTAGGCCGTGGCCTCCAGCGCGGCGCGGGCGATATGCGCCCGCGTGGCGAAGCGGGTGAGGCCGGCGATCACGCCGCGCGCGGTGCTTTTCCAGTACGGCGCATAGAGGCCGGAGAATGCGGGGACGATATAGACGTCGCCGTTGTCCGGCACTTCGCGGGCCAGCGCCTCGATCTCCGGCGCGGTGTCGATCATGCGCAGGTTGTCGCGCAGCCACTGCACCAGCGCGCCGGTGATCGCGATCGCGCCTTCCAGCGCGTAGCACGGCGGCTCGTCGCCGAACCGGTAGGCGAGCGTGGTCAGCAGGCCGGCATGCGACAAGACTGGCGCTTCCCCGGTGTTCATCATCAGGAACGCACCGGTGCCGTAGGTGTTCTTCGCCTCCCCGGGCGCGAAACAGGTCTGGCCGACCAGCGCGGCCTGCTGGTCGCCGAGAATCCCCGCCAGCCGGACCCCGCGCAGCGGCGCCAGCGCGATCTCCCCCAGCACCGCCGAGGACGAAACGATGCGCGGCAGGCAGGCGCGCGGAATGCCGAACTGCGCCAGCATCGCCGCATCCCAGGCACAGGTCGCGAGGTCCATGAGCTGGGTGCGGCTCGCGTTGGTGACGTCGGTCACATGCAACCCGCCCGCCGGCCCGCCGGTGAGGCACCAGGCGAGCCAGGAATTGACGGTACCGAACAGCGCCTCCCCGCGTTCCGCCGCCGCCCGCGCGCCGGGCACCTGATCGAGCAGCGAGGCGAGCTTGAGGCCGGAGAAATAGGTGCTCAGCGGCAGCCCGGTGCGCGCGCGGAACCGGTCCTGGCCGCCGTCGGCGGTGAAGTGGCGCACCAGCGCCTCGGTGCGCGTGTCCATCCAGACGATCGCGTTGGCGAGCGGGCGGCCGGTGCGGCGGTCCCACAGCACGGTGGTCTCGCGCTGGTTGCTGAGGCCGACGGCGGCGAGGTCGGCGGCTCCGATCCCGGCGCGGGCCAGCGCGGCGCCGGCCACGGCGACCGTGTTGGCGAGGAGCTCGTCCGGGTCGTGCTCGACCCAGCCGGGGCGGGGGGTGAGCTGGCGGTGTTCCTGCTGGGCCTGTGCGACGATCGCGCCGGCGCGGTCGAAGACGATGCAGCGGGTGCTGGTGGTGCCCTGGTCGATGGCGGCGAGGTAGCGGGACATGCGGTCAGGTGGACAGCGGGATCAGGCCGACGGGGCCGCCGTGCCGCCGTGCGAACCGATGCAGACCGTATTCTCCCGATCGGACCCGCCCCATCGTGCCGTGCCGCTGCCCCCCATGCGTGCGGTAGCGCTACCCGATCGCCCCCGCACCGGCAAGCAGCCGCGCTCCCATTCAGCGCGTGATCCGCCCTCCGGCCATCGCCCGCGGCACCCCCGTCGTACCGGGGAAACTCAGCGGCAGCCCCGCCGCCACCCGGGCGGCGAGAAATCCGAAGCACTGCGCCTCCAGCGCATCGCCGTCCCAGCCCACCGCCTCCACCGGATCGACCGGGGCGGGCAGGGCCGTGCGCAGCGCGTCCATGATCGCCGGATTGTGCCGCCCGCCGCCGCACACCAGCCAGCGCCGCGGCGGGGCCGGGAGGGCGGTCGCGGCCACCGCGGCGGCGGTGAAGGCCGCCAGGGTCGCCGCGCCGTCCGCCGGCGCCAGCCCCGCCAGCCCCGATTCGGCCAGGGCGGCGGCGAAATCCAGCCGATCGAGCGATTTCGGCGCCGGCCGCACGAAATACGGATGCGCCAGCAGCCGGCCCAGCACCGCCCGATCCGCCGTCCCCGCGCACGCCAGTGCGCCGTCGCGGTCGAACGCGGCGCCGGTGTGGCGCATCGTCCAATCATCGAGCGGCCCGTTGCCAGGCCCGGTGTCGCACGCCGCCAGCGCCCCGTCGGCGCCGATCCAGGTCACGTTCGCCACGCCGCCGAGGTTCAGCACCGCCAACGGACGCTCCATCCCCGCCGCCAGCGCCGCGTGGAACACCGGGACGAGCGGCGCGCCCTGCCCGCCCGCGGCGACGTCGGCCGAGCGGAAATCATGCGCGACCGGAACCCCGGTCAACGCGGCCAGCCGGGCTGCATCCCCCACCTGCCAAGTGCGCCCCTGATCGGGCCGGTGCAGCAGGGTCTGGCCGTGAAAGCCGATCAGGTCCGCCGGCATGCCGAGCGCCAGCACCGCCCGCGCATGCTGCTCGGTCAGCGCGGCGACGGCGGCGGCAAGATCGGGATCGTCGGCGGCCAGCGCCGGCGCACGATCGAGCAGGCCGCGCAGCGCCGCCCGCAACGGCGCGGGATAGGCCAGCGTCAGCCGCGGGCCGAAGGCGGCGATCGCGGTCCCATCCGTCTCCACCCAGGCGGCATCCACCCCGTCCAGCGAGGTGCCGCTCATCAGCCCGATCGTGCGCAGCACCCTGACCTCCCGCCCTGCGTCGCGGGCGTTTGCCCGCCGTGCGCTTCATGCTAGCCCGGGGCCGGCCAGAACGGGACAAGCGCCGATGCCGCATGCCGATTTCCTCGCCGAAGCCACCGAACGGGGTTTCGTGTTCCAGTGCACCGATACTGCCGGGCTGGATACGGCGCTGCGCGAGGGCTCGCTCACGGCCTATATCGGCTTCGACTGCACCGCGGATTCGTTGCACGTCGGCAGCCTGGTGCAGATCATGATCCTGCGCCTGCTGCAGAAGCACGGCCACACCCCGTTGGTCCTACTGGGCGGCGGCACCACGCGGATCGGCGATCCGTCCGGCAAGGACGAAAGCCGGCAGATGCTGAGCGACGATCAGATCGCCGCCAACATGGAAGGCATCCGCCGCTGCTTCGATCCGTTCCTGCGGTTCGGCTCCGAACCGGGCGAGGCGATGCTGGCCGATAACGGGACCTGGCTGAACGCGCTCGGCTACATCCCGCTGCTGCGCGACGTCGGCACCCACATCACCGTCAACCGCATGCTGACGTTCGATTCCGTGAAGCTGCGACTGGAGCGCGAGCAACCGCTCACCTTCCTCGAATTCAACTACATGATCCTGCAGAGCTACGATTTCCGGGAATTGTCGCGCCGGCACGCGGTCCGGCTGCAGATCGGCGGCTCGGACCAGTGGGGCAACATCATCGCCGGGATCGAACTGGCGCGGCGCACCGACGGGACGGGGCTGTTCGGGCTGACCACGCCGCTCATCACCACCGCCTCGGGCGCGAAGATGGGCAAGACCGCGCGCGGGGCGGTGTGGCTGACGGCGGACCGGGTGTCGCCGTACCGAGTACCTGGCAGTTCTGGCGCAACACGGAAGACGCCGACGTGGGCCGCTTCCTGCGTCTGTTCACCGACCTGCCGCTTCCCGAAATCGCCCGGCTGGAAGCGCTCGGCGGGGCCGAGATCAACGAAGCGAAGAAAGTGCTGGCGACGGAGGCCACCGCCCTCGCGCACGGGGATGCCGCCGCGGCGGCGGCAGCGGAGACGGCGCGGCTCGCGTTCGAGGCGGGGGAAGCGGCGGAGGACCTGCCGTCCGTCTCGGTGCCGGCGGCCGACCTCGCGGCGGGCGTACCGGCATTCCGGCTGTTCGTGCTGGCCGGACTGGCGGGCAGCAACGCGGAGGCGCGGCGGCTGATCCGCGGCGGGGGGGCGCGGGTGAACGATGCGGTGGTGGGCGAGGAAGGGCTGGTGATCGGGACGGGGGATCTGCGCGACGGGGCGGTGAAGCTGTCGGCGGGACGAAAGCAGCACCGGTTGGTACGGGCGGAGTGACGGCCGGCGCTCGAACCGGAAAATCGGTGCGGGCGGCTTGCTCTTTCACCTCTCCCGCTTGCAGGAGGTCGGCGCGCGTCACGCGCCGGGTGAGGGAACCGTGCCTCCCGCCCTCACCCGCCGTGCTGCGCACGGCGACCTGTCCCGCAAGCGGGAGAGGTAAGACACCGGACGTTCGCGCGATTGCCCTGGCTCTGCTGCCTTACCGCCCCCAGCGCAGCACCATTGGATCCAGCCGCCGCGCGGTCTCGATCAACCCGGCCCGGGTTGCCGGATGCAACGGCGGCAGCGGTGCCCGCACCGCCTCGGAGGCGATGATCCCGCCCTCCTGCATCAGCGCCTTGCACCCCGCGAGCCCGCACTGGCGGTTCTCGTAATTGATGAGCGGCAGCCAGCGCGCATAGGCGCTCGCCGCATCCTCCCGCCGGCCGGCGGCGAAGGCGTCGGTGATCTGGCGGATACCGTCAGGATAGCCGCCGCCGGTCATCGCCCCGGTCGCGCCGGCTTCGAGGTCGGCGAGCAAGGTAATGCCTTCCTCCCCGTCCCACGGCCCTTCGATCGCCGCGCCGCCGAGCGCGATCAGCTCGCGCAGCTTGGCCGCCGCGCCCGGTATTTCGATCTTGAAATAGCTGACCTGCGCGATCTCGCGCGCCATGCGGGCGAGCAAGGCGGCCGACAGCGGCGTGCCGGCGACCGGCGCGTCCTGGATCATGATCGGGATCGAGATCGCGTCCGACACCACTTGGAAGAAGTCGAAGATGCCCGGCTCGGCGACCCGGAAGGTGGCGCCGTGATAGGGGGCCATCGCCATCACCATCGCCGCCCCGGCGGCTTCGGCACTGCGGCTGCGTTCGGCGCAGATGCTCGTGCTGAAATGGCTGGTGGTCACGATCACCGGCACCCGTCCCGCCACGTGATCGAGTGCTCCGTGCATCACCTGGTCGCGCTCGGCGTCGGTCAGCGCGAATTGCTCGGAGAAATTGGCGAGGATGCACAGGCCCTCGGAGCCGGCATCGATCATGAAATCAAGCGCGCGCCGCTGGCCGGCAAGGTCCAGATTGCCGTGGTCGTCGAACACGGTCGGCACCACGGGGAACACGCCGCGATAGGGCGCAGGTTTCCGGTCGGTCACGGCAGGACGCTCCCTCGTCACGCCTATGGTCCTTGCTGCCTCCCGGCGGCAGGGTCAAGTGGGCCGATGGAGGCGCCCCGGCGGCGCGCCCGGGGCGGCATACTCGTTTCGACCCTTGGCACGCCACCGCCCCTCCGCCACACACAACCCATGCGCCCCTCCTCTCGCCTCCCCCTGCTGCTCGGCTTCCTCACCGCCATCGGCCCCGCCTCCACCGACATGTACCTCCCCGCCTTCCCCGCCATCGAGACCGGGCTGCACGCGCCGGCCGGCGCCGCGCAATACACGCTCGCCGCCTGGTTCGCCGGCCTCGCCGTCGGCCAGATCACCCTCGGCACGCTTGCGGACCGTTTCGGCCGCCGCCGCCCGCTGATCGTCGCCAGCGCGCTCTACACCGCCACCTGCGCCGCCTGCGCGCTTTCCCCCTCCATCCTCGCGCTGTCCGGATGGCGGGTGCTCGCCGCCATCGCCGCCTCGGCCGGCATGGTCATCCCGCGCGCCATGGTGCGCGATCTCGCGGACGGCCACGCCGCCGCGGCCATGCTGTCGCGCCTCATGCTGGTGATGGGCGCGGCCCCGATCCTCGCCCCCACGCTCGGCGGCGCGGTGCTGATCTTTGCCGATTGGCGCTGGATCTTCTGGATCATGACGGCCTACGGCGCGGTTTCCTTCGTGCTCGTCCTGGCGCTGCTGCCCGAAACCCTGGCGCCGGCCGCCCGCACCACGCTCGGCTTCCCCGACCAGGTCGCGCGCTACGCGGCGATCCTGCGCGAGCGCGGCTTCCTCACCCACGCCGCCATGGGGGCGGCCGGGATTTTCGCCTTCTTCGCCTACCTCGCCGGCTCCTCGCCCGTGTTCATCGACGGCTTCGGCCTCAGCCCCACCGCCTACGGCGCGCTGTTCGGCCTCTGCGCCGCCGGGCTGATCGCCATGGCACAGCTCAACGCCAGGCTGCTGCCCCGATTCGGACACGGAACTATCCTGCGCTGGGCGTCCCGCACCTACCTCGCCGCCGCCGTGGCGCTGGCCGCCGTCGCCTTCGCCGGCATCCATGTGCTCGCCGCCGTGCTGGCCCCGGTGTTCGTCATGGTCAGCCTGCAAGGCATCCTGAACCCCAACACCACCGTCGGCGCCCTGTCGCGCCACGCCGCCCACGCGGGCAGCGCCTCCGCCCTGATGGGAACCGGCCAGTTCCTGATGGGCGCCATCAGCGGCCTGCTGGTCGGCGTCTTCACCGACGGAACCCCCCGCGGCATGGCCGCCCTGATGCTGACCGGCGCACTCGCGCTGGCAATTGCGGACCGGGTCCGCGGGCGGGCATAGTTCGGAAGGCAAGCAAGGCCAGGGGGGCGCTGCCCCCCCGGCCTTGCTTGCTTCCCGCACTATCCCGCCCGGAGACCCGACCGCGCCATGGCCCACCCGATCGTTGGCATTCCAGCCTGTGCCAAGCTAGTGAATGGTTTGCTGCGTCATGATACGCCGGCCAGGTATGCGGAGGCCTTGTTTGGCGCTGCTGGTGTTTTGCCCGTGATGGTTCCGCCGTTGGGGGAGGTGCAGGAAGCGGTGCTTGATCGTCTGGACGGTTTGTTGGTTCCCGGCAGTCCGAGCAACGTGCATCCCGATCTTTATGGGGGCGGGTGCAGTCTGACGCCCGACCTGCATGATCCGGCGCGCGACGCGACGTCTTTGCCGCTCATTCGTGCGGCGCTGGCGCGGGGGATGCCGGTGCTCGCGATCTGCCGCGGGATTCAGGAGCTGAATGTGGCGCTGGGCGGCACGTTGCACCAGGCGGTGCAGGACATGCCGGGGCGGATGGATCATCGCGGCGGGCCGGGGGCGATGGCGGAACGGTATGGTCCGCGCCATCCGGTGGTGATCTCCAGGCGGCTTGCGGCGTTGCTCGGCGCCGAGCGGATCATGGTGAATTCGTTGCATGCGCAAGCGATCGATCGTCCGGCGCCCGGGCTGGTGGTGGAGGCGGTGGCGTCGGACGGCACGATCGAGGCGGTGCGGGTTGCGGACGCGCACGGTTTTGCGTTCGGCGTGCAGTGGCATCCCGAATGGGCCTATGCGGACAACCCGGCCAGCCTTGCGTTGTTCCGCGCCTTCGGCGATGCCTGTCGCCGCTTTAACGATTTTTCAAGGGAGGCTGCGTAGCATGGACCTCAAACTCGCAGGCAAGCGGGCGCTCATCACCGGCGGCTCGAAGGGCATCGGCCAGGCCAGCGCGATGGTGCTGGCCGCGGAAGGCTGCGACGTCACTCTGGTCGCGCGTGATCCCGCGACCTTGGAGGCGGCGGCCGGCGCAATCCGCGCCCGCCATCAGGTGGCGGTGCGCACCATTGCCGCCGATTTGTCGAACGACGCCGCAATCCGCCGCGTGGCCGATGAAGCAGGCTTGCCCGACATCCTGGTGAACAACGCCGGCGCCATCCCGCCGGGCGAGATCACCGCCGTGTCGGACGAGACCTGGCGGCGCGCGTGGGACCTGAAGGTATTCGGGTTCATCTCGTTCTGCCGCACCGTCTATCCGCGCATGGCGGAGCGGAAGTCGGGCGTGATCGTCAACGTGGTGGGTGCGGCCGGCGAGCAGTTCCCGCCCAACTACATCGCCGGCGCCACCGGGAACGCGGCGCTGATGGCGCTGACCCGCGCGCTCGGCCGCCAGGCCCCGCGCGACGGGCTACGGGTGGTGGGGATCAACCCCGGCCCGGTGGCGACCGAACGCCTGGTGATGCTGCAGCGCGCGCGCGCAAAGGAGCAGTTCGGCGATCCGGAACGCTGGGCCGAGCTGTTCGCGCCGATGCCGTTCGGCCGGGCGGCGAGCCCGGAGGAGATCGGCAATGCGGTGGCGTTCCTGGCCAGCCCTGCCTCGGGCTACACGTCGGGATCGATCCTGACCATCAACGGCGGCGCCGGGTAGCCTGCACGGAGATACTTCGATATCGAACGATGCTTCACGTGAAGCATTTTGTGAACGAGACGTTATCGGGTCAAGGCAGCCGCGCCAGCCGCTCCCCGAGCAGGGCGAAAAAGCCGTCCGCATCCAGGGCCTCGGCCACGGTCGCGTTGGCCGGGCTTCCGGTGCGGCCCCAGCGGTCGATCGCGGTGCGCCCGCGGCTCGGGCCGGGGCTGAGGTCCACCGCGACCGGGCACGCCCGCGTCGTGAACAGGTCCGGGCGGAGCAGCCAGGCGATCACACAAGGGTCGTGCAGCGCGGCGCCGATCCGACCGAGGCGGGCCGGCGCCGGCACGCTGCCCTGTATGGCACAGGCCGAGGCCAACGCGCGGCCCGGCCCGGCGGCACGTAACGCGGCGAGCCGCGCCGGGGTCGCGATCGCCTGGGCCGTGAGCTCCAGCCCCACCAGAACCACCGGGCGCCCGGCGGCGAGCACGATCGCCAAAGCCTCGGGATCGTTGCAGGCGTTGAATTCGGCAGCCGGGGTGGCGTTGCCCTCGCCCCAGGCGCCCGCCATCAGCACGATCCGGGCGATATTGCCCGCCACTGCCGGCTCGGTGGCGAGCGCCAGCGCCAGGTTGGTCGCGGGGCCGAGGCCCACCAGGGTCAGCGGCTCGGAGCTGGTGCGCAGCAGGCGGCGGATCGCATCGGCCGCGGGTTCGGCCGCGGCGGGCGCGCCTTCGGGCAGCGGAATGCCGCCGAGCCCGTCGGGGCCGTGCACCCGCGGCTCGGAGGTGAAGTGGCCGAGCAGCGGCCGGTCGACGCCGGGATGCACCGGGACCACCGCGCCGGCCAATGCAACCACGGCGCAGGCGTTGGGCAGGGTCCGGTCAAGCCCGACGTTGCCGCCAACCACAGTCACGGCGCGCACGTCCAGTTCCGGCGAGCCGAATGCGAGCAGCAGGGCGAGCGCGTCGTCGGTTCCGGGGTCGCAGTCGATCAGGACGGGGATCGGCGCGGGGATGGCCCCTCCCCCTCAGACGTTGAAGCGGAACAGCAGCACGTCGCCGTCGGCGACCACGTAGTCCTTGCCTTCGATGCGGAGCTTGCCTGCCTCGCGCGCGCCGGCCTCCCCATGGCCGGCGACGTAGTCGGCGTAGGCGATGGTTTCGCAGGCAATGAACCCGCGCTCGAAATCGCCGTGGATCACCCCGGCCGCCTGCGGCGCGCGGGTGCCGCGCACGATGGTCCAGGCGCGGGTCTCCTTCGGTCCGACGGTGAAATAGGTGATCAGGCCGAGCAGGTCGTAGCCGGCACGGATGACCCGATCGAGCCCGCTATCGGCCAAGCCGAGCCCGGACAGGAATTCGCCGCGATCCGCTTCCGGCAGTTGCGCCACCTCGGCCTCGATCGCGGCCGAAACGACCACGGCGCGCGCGCCTTCCGCCGCCGCCCGCGCCGCGACGCGTTCGGAGAAGGCGTTGCCGGTAGCGGCTGCGGATTCCTCGACGTTGCAGACATAGAGCACGGGCTTGGCGGTCAGCAGGCCGAGCCGGCGCACCGCGTCGGCCTCGCCCTTGGGGATGGCGCTGCGGGCCGGGCGGCCGGCTTCCAGCGCCGCGGTCAGCGGCTCGATCAGCGCCAGTTGAGCGGCACTTTCCTTGTCCCCGCCGCGGGCGCGCTTCTGCAAACCGGGCAGCCGCTTCTCCAGGCTTTCGAGGTCGGCCAGCATCAGTTCGGTTTCCACCGTTTCCGCATCGCGGATCGGGTCGATCGCGCCTTCCACATGCACGACGTCGGGATCTTCGAAGCAGCGCAGGACGTGGATGATGGCGTCCACCTCGCGGATGTTGCCGAGGAACTGGTTGCCAAGCCCCTCCCCTTGCGAGGCCCCGCGCACGAGGCCGGCGATATCGACGAATTCGAGCGCGGTCGGCACGATCTTCACCGACTTGCCGATCGCAGCCAGCACCGAAAGGCGCGGATCGGGCACGGCGACCCGGCCGACGTTCGGCTCGATGGTGCAGAACGGATAATTCGCCGCCTGCGCCGCCGCGGTCGCGGTGAGCGCATTGAACAGGGTCGATTTGCCGACATTGGGCAGCCCGACGATGCCGCAGTTGAATCCCATCTACGCCCCGTCCGCCTGCTGCATCACCGCCGCCACCTTGGTCATGAAATCCTCCGCCCGCCCGGACGCGAGCAGCGGCGCGGCATCCGCCACCGCATCAAGCAGCGGGAGCAACCAGTCCCGATCCTCGCGCCCGAAATCGCCGAGCACGTGGCCGAGCACCCGCGCCTTGTCGCCCGGATGGCCGATGCCGAGCCGCACCCGCCAGTAGTCGGGCGTGCCCAGCATCCGGTCCATGCTGCGCAGCCCGTTGTGCCCGGCCGCGCCGCCGCCGCGCTTCACCCGCACCTTGCCGGGCACGAGGTCGAGCTCGTCATGGAAGGCGGTGATCGCCTCGATCGGCAGTTTGTAGAACGCGACCGCCGCCTGCACGCTTTCGCCCGAGGCGTTCATGTAGGTCTGCGGCTTCAGCGCCAGCACCTTCTCCCCGCCCACCTGGCCTTCGGCAACCAGACCCTTGAAGCGAGGCCGCCACGGGCCGAACCCGTGGCGGATCGCAATGGTATCAAGCGCCATGAAGCCGATGTTGTGGCGGTTGCGCGCCATCCCCGGCTCCGGATTGCCAAGCCCGACCCAGAGCAGCACGGGGGTTCACCCGGCTCCGGCGCCGCGGATCACTTCTTGCCTTTGCCGCCGCCCTTCGCCCCGCCGGCCGCCGGAGCCTTGGCGGGGGCGGCTTTGGCGGGAGCGGCTTTGGCTGGCGCGGCGGCCTTCGCGGCCGGGGCGGCGGCTGCGGTCGGCGCCGTCGGCGCGCCGGGGGTCTCGGTCGCGACCTCCGCCATCTTGGTGGGCGGCGCCACCGTTGCCACCACGAAATCGCGGTCGGCGATCACCGGCCTGGTGCCCTCGGTGCCCTTGAGGTCGTGCCAGCGGACGGTGTCGTTGAAATCGAGACCCGAGAGGTCGGCGACGAACTGCTCGGGGATGTGGTCCGGCTCGCAGGTCACTTCCACCGCGTGGCGCACCACGTTCAGCACGCCGCCGCGCTTGAGGCCGGTCGACAGGCCCTCGTTATCGAAATGCACCGGCACCGCGACCCGGATGCGCTCGCCCGGGGCCAGGCGCTGGAAATCGACGTGCTCGGGTGCGTCGGACACCGGATGGAACTGCACGTCGCGGATCAGCGCCCGGACCGGTGCCCCGGTGCCGGACAGCTCGTAGACGCGCGATTGCCAGCCGGGCCGGTGCAGCTCGCGCAGCACCGCGCGCGGATCGAGCGCGATCAGGCTCGGCGGCTGCTTCGCCCCGTAGATAACCGCGGGCACCTTGCCCGCCCGCCTCGTCGCGCGCGCCGCCCCCTTACCTGCCCGCTCCCGCGCCTCGGCCTCGATCGTCACAATGGTGGCCATGGTTCGCTCCTAGACATGCCAAACGGCCGGCCTCCAGGGGTGCCGGCTCGCGCGCTGCCGATAGCCCAGTCGGGGCGCGGCGCCAAGCCCCCGGGCGTGCAGGGCTGCCGCCCCAAGGGAATGCCCCAGGGGAATGCGGGAGGAAAGCGGCGGCGGCCTATTCCCCTTCCTCCACCGTCCGGCGCACGTCGCCCGAGCGCACGCCCTCGATCGCGTTGCCGAGCACGCGCATGATCGCCGCGTCCGACACGTGGCGCGCGAGCAAGGTCACGGCGCCGCCGAGCAGGGCGGAGGCGATCGCCAGCGGCGGGACGTTCTGCCCAGCCATGTACTCGATCGCCTTGTCGACCACCGCGCCGGCATGGGACAGTTCGGTCGGCGTGGGATCGGGCGTGGTGGGATCGATCGCCATGGTTTCGTTCCTTTCTTGTTCTGCAACTCTGGGCGGCGCCCGGATCAGCCGGCGCCAGCTTCCTCCGGCAGTATCTCCGCGGCGACGGCATCGGTCTCCCGCTCCATCGCCTGCAAGGTCCACATCCTGGCATACACCCCGCGCGCGGCCAGCAGGGATGCATGGCTGCCGCGCTCGGCCACCGCGCCGTCCACCAGCACGATGATCTCGTCGGCATCGACCACGGTCGAAAGCCGATGCGCGATCACGAGGGTGGTGCGATGGGCCGCCGCGGCGGCAAGCGCCGTGCCGATCTCCTGTTCGGTTCTCGTATCGAGCGCGCTGGTCGCCTCGTCCAGGATCAGGATGCGCGGGTCCTTCAGGATGGTGCGCGCAATCGCGACCCGCTGCTTCTCGCCCCCCGACAGCTTGAGCCCGCGCTCGCCCACCATCGTGTCATAGCCGTCCGGCAGGTCGAGCACGAAATCATGCACCTGCGCGAGCCTGGCCGCATGCTCGATCTCCGCCTGGCTCGCGCCGGGGCGGCCGTAGGCGATGTTGTAGCGGATCGTGTCGTTGAACAACACCGTGTCCTGCGGCACGACGCCGATCGCCGCGCGCAGGCTCGCCTGCGTCACGGCGCGGATATCCTGTCCGTCGACCAGGATCCGCCCCCCCGTCGGGTCGTAGAAACGGAACAGCAGGCGGGAGATGGTGGACTTGCCGGCCCCGGTGGGACCCACGATGGCGAGCTTGCGCCCCGCGGGGACGGTGAAATCGACGCCCTTCAGGATTTCCCGGTCGGGGCGGTAGCCGAAGCGCACCGCCTCAAACCGCACCGCCCCGGCAGGCGCGGCCAGCGCGGGCGCGCCGGGACGGTCGGCGACTTCGGCCGGGACGCCCAGCAGGTCGAACATGTGCTCCATGTCCACCAGGCCCTGCTTGATCTCGCGATAGACGAAGCCGAGGAAATTGAGCGGTTGGTAGAGCTGCATCAGGTAGGTGTTCACGACGACGAAATTGCCCACCGTCATGTGCCCGGACGCGACGCCGCGCGCGGCCAGCAGCATGATCCCCGAAAGGCCGACCGCGATGATCCCCGCCTGGCCGAGGTTCAGCATGTTGAGCGACACCTGGCTGCGCACGGCGGCCTTCTCGTAGGACGCCAGCGCGCGGTCGAAGCGCGCCGCCTCGTGCGCCTCGTTGCCGAAATACTTGACCGTCTCGTAGTTCAGCAGGCTGTCGACCGATTTCGCCCGCGCCTCGTTGTCGCTCTCGTTCATGCGCCGGCGGATGCGCACGCGCGCGTTGGTGAACAGCAGGGTGAAGGCGAGATAGAGCCCGACCGCGATGAAGGTCAGCAGCGCGAAGCGCCAGTCGAACAGTGCCCACAGAATGGCGGTGACCATCGCGATTTCGAAGACCGTCGGCACGACGTTGAATACCGCGAGTCGCAGCACCGACTGGATGCCGAGCGTGCCGCGGTCGATCACGCGCGCGAGGCCGCCGGTCTGGCGATCCAGATGATAGCGCAACGACAGCGCGTGCAGATGGCGGAAGGTCCGCAGCGCCACCCGCCGGGTCGCGCGCTGCTGCACGGCTGCGAACACCGCATCGCGCAGCTCGGCGAAGCCGGAGGAGGCGACGCGCAGCAGCCCGTAGCCCAGGATCAGCGCCACCGGCACCGCGAGCGCCGCCCCTGCCCCCTTCGGCGCCAGCGCATCGACCGCACGGCCGTAGACCACCGGCAGCAGCACGGTGGCGCCCTTTGCCGCCACCAGGAACAGCATGGCAACGGTGACGCGCGCCCGCGCTCCCATGTCATTCTTCGGCCATAGATAGGGGAGTAGCGAGCGGATAGTTTGCCAATGGGCCCGGCGCGGGAGCCGGCGCGCGGACGCCGGCGCCGCAGCGGCCGGCGCAGATGACGGGGAACTTACCATGCCGAAGGATGTGGCACCGGGGGACGCGATTGGAAAGCCGTCCCGAGGGGGCACGGTGCCGGACTGCCTGCTCCGCCACCTGCGTGCCTGCCGCAACGCGATCCTGCCGGGCTTGCGGCTGGCGTTCCGGATCGGGGACGCGACCGTGGGCTGGGTCACACCCGGGTTCGCCGCGGTGCTGCGCGACCAGCCCGCGATTACCGCCGGACCCGAAGGGCTGCGGCTGGAGGCGCCGGAACGGCTTCCGGCGCTCGCGCGCCCCCTGGCCGACGCCGGACATTTCCGCTGGCGGGGAGAGGCGTTCGACGTACGCGCCGACCCGGACGGGGCGGTGCTGGCGCAGATCGACCGCGGCGCCCTGCCTGCCTTTGGAATCGCCGCAGTGGGAGTGCATGTGAACGGGCTGGTGGAGGCGCCGGACGGACCGCTGGTCTGGGTGGCGCGGCGGGCGGCGAACAAGAGCCTCGATCCCGGCAAGCTCGACCACCTGGTCGCCGGCGGCGTGCCGGCCGGGCTGAGCCCGGCGGAGACCTTGGTGAAGGAGGCCGCGGAGGAGGCCTCGATCCCCGCCGTGCTGGCCGCCACAGCACGGCAGGTGGCGACGATCGACTATGCAATGGAACGGCCGGAGGGGCTGCGGCGTGATCGCGTGCTGGCCTACGACCTGGTGCTACCGGCCGATTTCCGTCCGCACGCCGCGGACGGCGAGGTGGAAAGCTTCGCCCTTTGGCCGCTGCCGCGCGTGCTGGAGACGGTGCGGACGACCGACGACTTCAAGTTCAACGTGAACCTGGTGCTGATCGACCTGTTCCTGCGGCGGGGGATGATCGGGGAGCCGGAGGCGACGGCACTGCGGGCGGCGCTGTGATGCCGGTCTGCGGCAACGGGTCGGTTTGAACGCCGGCTCTCGACCCAAAGCTTACATGGCCACCGGGTGTCTGCGCGCGGCGAGCATGGAATCGCCGATCGGACGGCGATATCCAACCCGTGAAACCGTCCTGTAGGCCGCGCAAGTCATTGACCGACCGGCAAATCTGCCGGGAACAGACCCGCAAATAATCCGCACCTGGCGCCGTGTGTCCGGGGTTGCGGGAGACCGTATGCCGATTCCGCATAGTGGCGTGTTGTATGGGTCGGCTACCAACCTGATCGTCTACGGGCCTGCGGCGTGCCACCACACCCGGTAGCCGCCCGTTGGGGCCTGTTGCAAGGCCGTACCGAAGAAGGCTCGTATCAGCGTCAGCGCCAAGGATCCGGGATCATGAACAGCGACGACAGGAACGACCGCTCCCACCTCCCGATGCCGAACACGGCGCGACGCGGCCTGATCACCTATGACGCAAAAGATCCGGACACGACGTTCCCGCCGATCGCGCAGCTGCGCCCCCCCAAAGGCGCGCCCAATGTACTGCTCATCCTGCTTGACGACGCAGGGTTTGGCTCCGCGAGCGCCTTCGGCGGTCCCTGCCAGACGCCGAACGCGGAGAAGCTGGCAGCGAACGGCCTGAAGTACAATCGCTTCCACACGACCGCCCTCTGCTCGCCGACCCGCCAGGCGCTGCTGACCGGGCGCAATCATCATTCCGCCGGCATGGGCGGCATTACCGAGATCGCCAGCGGCTTGCCGGGTTATAGTTCCGTGCTCCCAAACACCATCTCGCCGCTGGCACGGACGCTGAAGCTCAACGGTTATTCGACCGCACAGTTCGGCAAGTGCCACGAGGTGCCGGTGTGGGAGACGAGCCAGGTCGGACCGTTCGATGCCTGGCCGACGGGCGGCGGCGGCTTCGAGTATTTCTATGGCTTCCTCGGTGGCGAGGCGAACCAGTGGTACCCGACGATTTACGAAGGGACCGCGCCGGTCGATCCGAAGAAGACGCCCGAAGAGGGCTACCACTTCATGGAGGACATGACCGACAAGGCCATGGCATGGATCGCGCAGCAGAAGGCGCTGGCTGCCGACAAGCCTTTCTTCGCCTACTTCGCGCCCGGCGCCACCCACGCCCCCCACCACGTGCCGCGGGCATGGGCCGACAAGTACAAGGGCAAGTTCGACCAGGGCTGGGACAAGCTTCGCGAGGAGATCTTCGCGCGGCAAAAGGCCCTGGGTGTCATTCCGCCCGAGTGCCAGCTCACGGCGCGCCACAAGGAAATCCCGGCATGGGACGACATGCCGGAGGCGTTCAAACCGGTGCTGCGCCGGCAAATGGAAGTCTACGCCGGCTTCATGGAGTACACCGACCATCATATCGGCCGCCTGCTCGATGGCCTGAACAAGCTGGGCATCCTCGACGATACCCTGATTTACTATATCATCGGCGACAACGGCGCCTCCGCCGAAGGCACGCTGAACGGCACGTACAACGAGATGCTGAACTTCAACGGAATGTCCGCGGTCGAGACGCCGGAATTCCTCACCGCCCGGATCGACAAGCTCGGCGGGCCGGAGTCCTATAACCACTACGCGGTCGGCTGGGCGCATGCCATGGATACGCCCTACCAGTGGACCAAGCAGGTTGCCTCGCACTGGGGCGGGACGCGTAACGGAACCATCATCCACTGGCCGAACGGGATCGCCACGAGGGGCGAGATGCGGTGGCAGTTTCACCACGTCATCGACGTTGCGCCGACGATCCTCGAAGCGGCCGGGCTGCCTGAGCCGGTTTCGGTGAATGGCGTGACGCAGCGGCCCATCGAGGGCGTCAGCATGCTTTACTCGTTCAACGACGCCAACGCAGCGGAACGGCACGAGACGCAGTATTTCGAGATGTTCGGCAACCGCGGCATCTACCACAAGGGCTGGACCGCAGTGACGCGACACAAGACGCCCTGGCTGCTCATCGGCGAGAAGACCCCCGCTTTCGACGACGACGTCTGGGAACTCTACGACACGGAAAAGGACTGGAGCCAGAGCAACGACCTGTCCAAGCAGATGCCGGAGAAGCTGCACGAGCTGCAACGCCTGTGGCTTATCGAAGCCACGCGCTACAACGTATTGCCGATGGACGACGACCTCGCAAGGCGCCTGAACCCCGACGTTGCGGGCCGGCCGGTGCTGATTAAGGGGAAGACCCAGCTCCTCTTCCCCGGCATGGGCCGATTGTCCGAGAATTGCGTCATCAACATCAAGAACAAATCCCACTCGGTGACTGCCGAAATCGAGGTGCCCGACTCTGATGCCGAGGGCGTGATCATTGCTCAGGGGGCGAACATCGGCGGCTGGAGCCTGTACGCCAAAGGTGGCAAACTCAAATACTGTTACAACCTGGGTGGCGTGCAGCACTTCTATGTGGAGGCCGCGACCAGGTTACCCGCCGGCGAGCACCAGGTACGCATGGAGTTCGCCTATGCCGGTGGCGGACTGGGCAAGGGCGGCACGGTGACGCTTTATGTTGACGGCAAGAAGGTTGGCGAAGGGGATATTCCCATGACCTTGGCGATGGTCTTCTCCGCCGATGACGGCTGCGACGTCGGCGAGGACGGGGGTGCCCCCGTGTCCCCAGACTACGGCGCACGCGGCAATGCCTTCAATGGCCGGATCAAAGGCGTGCAGATCGCCATCGCCGACGCTGCCGAAAATTCGGATCACCTCGTTTCGCCGGAGGAAGCCGTCCGCATCGCCATGGCGCGACAGTAATAACACACGCGGCCGGCAGCCCGAACGGGACGACCGGCCAGGCGCCGTCGGCACCACACCTGCGCGGTCGGGGAAACCTTCCCACCGGGTCCGACCGTCACGCCCCCGCCGCGTCGGCCACCTCTTCTTCCACCGCCGCCAGCAGTCGTGCAGGGAAAAACGGCGGAAGATCCTGGCCGATCAGCACGAGCCGGCTGCCACCCTCCCACCCCGGCGGCCAGGCATCCAGCCACTCCAGCGGGGCCAGGCCGTGCTGCGCCGCCTGCAGCAGCAGCGGCCGACCGGGCGCCTCGACAATCTCCACCAGGCCCTTCAGCCGCAGCAGGCGCGGCCCCGTGTTGGCCAGCAGCGCTTCCAGGAACAGGCTGAGCGCGGCGCCGGCGATCGGGCGGTCGCGTTCCAGCACGGTGCTGCCGAGGCCCGCGCCGTGCCGACCACGTGCGAACGGGCTCGCGCCGCCCCCAGGGGCGAGCCCGGCCAGCCGTCCGGCCCACGCGGCCGGATCGGCTTGGGCGAACAGCAGCGCGGGATCGACCGCGCCGCGCACCGACTCCAGCACCGGCGCAACGGCAGCAAGCCGGGCGCGCAGGTCCGGGACCGGGCCGGCAAGGTCGGTCTTGGTCAGCACGATCCGGTCCGCCACCGCCACCTGCCGCCGCGCCTCGGTGTGCCGGTCCAAGGTCGCGGCGCCGGCGGCGGCATCAACCAGGGTAACCACGGAGCAGAGCCGGTGCGCCGCCGTCACCTCCCGGTAGCCCAACAGGGATGCGAGCAGCGGCCCCGGATCGACGAGGCCGGAGGTCTCGATCAGCACCCGGTCGTAGCCCCCTGCCCCCGCCAGCCCGCGCAATGTCGTCGCCAGGTCGCCCTGCATCCGGCAACACAGGCATCCGGTGGTGAGCGTGAGCAAGGCCTCGCTGCCGGCAGCGATCAAGGCGTGGTCGATGCCGACTTCGCCGAATTCGTTGACGATCACGGCGGTGCGGGCGAAGGCCGGGTCGCGCAGGACCCGGCCGATCAACGTGGTCTTGCCGCTGCCGAGAAAGCCGGTGACCACCGACACCGGACACGCCGGGCCGGCGAGGCCGGCGCGCGTGTGGTCGTTCGATGCGGGTCCTGCGCCCGTGGGCATGGTGCTCGTGGCCGGGTGGATTGTCGGGCGGTGATAGGCGATGCCGGCGCACAAGGCCACCGGGGGCGTCTGATCAGATCGTTCCGACCGTACGGATCCGCGCGCGGGGAAAAATCTCCGCCTGCGCCAGCACCGGCGTGTTGGGGCGGATACGGTCCACGATCGCGCGCACGTGCAGCCGGATACCGCCGCTCGTGAGCAAAGCAGGCGAATCCCCGCCGGCGATCGCCGCGTCGAACACCGCGCGCAGCCGCTGCATGAATTCCTGCAACTGGGTGGGCGCCATGGCGAGCTGGCGATCCTCCGGCGGCCCGGTCAGCGCGTCGGCAAACGCGCCCTCCCATTGCGGCGAGAGGGTGACCAAGGGGATATAGCCGGCCGGGCCGGTCTGCGCATCGCTGATCTGGCGCGCGAGGCGGGCGCGCACATGCGCAAGGATCGCCGGCATGGGGCGCTGCGGGCCGGCTTCCTGGATCCCCTCCAGGATCGTACCAAGGTCGCGGATCGACACGCGTTCCGCCAGCAACCCGGCCAGCACGCGCTGTACCAGGCCCATGCTCGCCTGCGCGGGGATCAGGTCGGAGA
Source organism: uncultured Pseudomonadota bacterium (assembly GCA_963832525.1). Classification (GTDB taxonomy): domain Bacteria; phylum Pseudomonadota; class Alphaproteobacteria; order Acetobacterales; family Acetobacteraceae; genus JAJZVS01. The sequence continues at coordinate 123,501 of CAWHUC010000003.1, read as the reverse complement.
CGAGCTTCTGCTGTTCCCGCGGCAGCTCTTCCAGCAGCTTCTGGGTTTCCGCGTAGGACAGCAGCTCGGCCATCGTTTCGCGCACGGCTTCGGTAAGGTGGGTCGTCAGCACGCTCGGCGGATCGACGACGGTGCAGCCTCGGAACAAGGCTTCCTCCTTCGCCTCCGGCGCGATCCAGAGCGCGGGCAGGCCGAAGGCCGGTTCCGTGGTGCGCTCTCCCGGCAGGTCGGGCATGCCGCCCTTCGGATTCATCGCCAGCAGCATGGTGGGGCGCAGCTCGCCGCGCGCGGCCTCGATCTCCTTTACCCGGATCGAGTAGACATCGGCGGGAAGCTGCATGTTGTCCTGGATGCGCACCGGCGGCAGCACGAATCCCATTTCGGCGGCGATCGAACGGCGCAGGCTCTTGATCTGTTCCGTCAGCCGCGGCGTGTCGCCGCCCGCGAGCGCCAGCAACCCGTAGCCGAGCTCCAGCCGGATCAGATCGAGACGCAACGAATCCCCGATCGGCGGCTCGGTCGGCAGCGGCGCAGCCGGTGCAGCCTGGTCGGGCGAGACCGGCGGATGCTTGAAACGCAGCCACGCCCCGCCGCCCGCGAGCCCCGCGATGCCGAGGAACGGCAGCGCCGGCAGCCCGGGCAGCAACGCCAGCACCACCGCCGCGCCGGCCGCCATCGCGAGCGGCTTCGGACTGCCGCCCAACTGCGCGATCAGCGCCGCATCCGCGGTGCCCTCCATGCCCCCTTTGGTCACCACGATACCGGCCGCGGTGGAGACCAGCAGCGCGGGGATCTGCGTCACCAGCCCGTCGCCCACAGTCAGTTTCGTGAACGAATCGGCGGCGTCGGCGAAACTCATGCCGTGCTGGACCATGCCGATGGTCAGTCCGCCGACGATGTTGATCGAGGTGATGATCAGCCCCGCAATCGCATCACCGCGCACGAACTTGGCCGCACCATCCATCGCTCCGTAGAAACCGCTCTCCTGCTCCAGCTCCCGCCGGCGCTTGCGCGCCACCTTCTCGTCAATCAACCCGGCCGACATGTCGGCGTCGATCGCCATCTGCTTGCCCGGCATCGCATCCAGGCTGAACCTTGCGGCAACCTCCGCGATGCGGCCGGAACCCTTGGTGATGACGGTGAAATTCACCACCAGCAGAATCGCGAATACGATCAGCCCGATGACGATGTCCCCGCCCATCAGGAAGCCGCCGAACGCCGCCACCACATGCCCCGCCGCCAACGGCCCCTCGTTGCCATGCGAGAGAATGCGCCGCGTCGTCGCCACGTTCAGAGACAGGCGCAACAACGTCGTCAGCAGAAGCAAGGTCGGGAAACTGGTGAAGTCCAACGGACGCACCAGGAACAACGCCACCATCAGCACCAGCACCGACGCCGTGATCGACAGCGCCAGCCCGACATCCAGAAGCGCCGCCGGCAACGGCAGCACCAGCACCGACAATAGCGCCACAACGCCTAGCGCCAGGCCAATGTCGGTGCCAGGCGCGTAGCGGCGCAGCCGGGCGAGGATCGGGGGCATGCGTCAGGGAAGGAAGCAAGCAAGGCCAGGGGGCGCTGCCCCCTGGACCCCCGCCAAGGGCAGGGCCCTTGGAACCCGTCCGTTGGTTCCGTGCATAAGAGGGGTGGCGCATCCGGGCGAGCGGCGGCGGCGCGGCATGGGCGGTTGGAGGGACCACGCGCCAAAGCGCATGGTCCCTCCGCCGCCCATGCCGCGCCGCCGCCGCTCGCCCGGATGCGCCACCCCTCTTATGCACGGAACCCAAAAGAAGGGGTCCAGGGGACTTGTTCCCTGGCGGGGGTCCAGGGGGCAGCGCCCCCTGGCCTTGCTTGCTTCCCCCCTCACGCCGCCACCCCGGCCCCCGGCGGCGGCACCGGCATACCCTGCGCCGCGTAGTCGCGGAGTTTGTTGCGCAGGGCGCGGATGGAGATGCCGAGGATGGTTGCGGCGTGGGTTCGGTTGCCGAGCGTGTGGCCCAAGGTTTCCAGGATGAGGTCGCGTTCCACGTCCTGCATGGTGCGGCCCACCAGGCCCGTGATGCCGCCCGGGATGTGCGGGGTTGCCGGAGCCTGGCCTTGCGGGCCGAGCTCGATCGCCTCGATGCCGATCTGCGCCCCGTCGGCGAGCAGCACGGCGCGGTGGATGGTGTTTTCCAGTTCGCGCACGTTGCCGCGCCAGGTGTGGCTGCCGAGGCGCGCGAGGGCGGCGGGTGAGAGGTGGCGGTAGGCGAGCCCATTCACCTCGGCGTAGCGGCGGGCGAAGTGTTCGGCCAGTGCTGTAATGTCGCCCGGGCGTTCGCGCAGGGGCGGGATACGCAGGCTGATGACGTTCAGGCGGAAATAGAGGTCTTCCCGGAACGTTCCGTGCGTGACTTCCGTCGGCAGGTCCCGGTTGGTGGTCGCCAGGATGCGCACGTTCACCCGCACCGGCGCAGCGCCGCCGAGCCGGTCGATCTCGCGTTCCTGCAGCGCGCGCAGCAGCTTGGCCTGCAGGCGGACGTCCATCTCGCTGATCTCATCGAGCAGCAGGGTGCCGCCGTCCGCAGCCTCGAACTTGCCGACCCGGCGGGCGACGGCGCCGGAGAACGCGCCTTTCTCATGCCCGAACAATTCCGATTCCAGCAGGTTCTCCGGAATCGCCGCGCAGTTCAGGGCCACGAACGCCCCGCCCGCCCGGCGGGAGCGGCGGTGGATGTGCCGCGCCAGCACTTCCTTACCGGTGCCCGATTCGCCGGTGATCAGCACGGAAGCTTCCGAGCCCGCCACCTGCTCGGCGCGGCGCACCGCGGCTTCCATGGCGGGGTCGCGCACGATCAGCGCGTGGGTCTCGCCGGCGGCGGCCTCCAGGATGGCAGCGATCAGGTCGGGGTCGGGCGGCAACGGCAGGAACTCGCGCGCGCCGGCGCGGATCGCGGCCACCGCGGCGTCCGGGTCGGCATTGCTGCCGCAGGCCACCACCGGCACGGCGATGCGTTCGGCAGCCAGCGCGCGCACCACCGCGCCCACGTCGTGGGACAGCTCGCACAGCACGAGGTCCACCCGTGCGTCGGCGCGCAGCCGGGCAAGCCCCGTTTCCGCGTCGTCCGCCTGGTCGAGCCTCGCGCCGCGCGCCATGGCGATGCGCGCAGCCTGGCCCAGCTCGCCGGCGAGCGAGCCGATGATCAGCACCCGCATGGCGGTCAGGCCTCCCTCATCCGGTCCGATCGGCCTTGACGATTTCCGTCATCGTCACGCCGAGCCGGCTGTCGTCCACCATCACCACCTCGCCGCGCGCGACCAGGCGGTTGTTCACGTAGATGTCGATCGCCTCGCCCAGCTTGCGGTCGAGTTCGACCACCGCGCCGCGGCCCAGTTTCAGCAACTGGCTCACCTGCATGGTGGCTTTGCCGAGCACGGCGCTGACGGTGACCGGGAATGTCGTACACCGCCTCCAGGTCGCGGGCGCCGCGCGGGCCGGTGGGATCGCCGCCCGCGCCGGCGTCCGGCAGTTCGGCGAGTTCCAGGTCGTCAGGCATCCACGGTCTCCGCGATGGGGGCGAGGTGCAGTCCGGCGAGAGCGAGCGCGTCCGCCACCGCGATCCACAGCGAAGCGGCATCGCGCGTGGCGCTGCCGTGCTGCCAACTCATGGCGATATCGCCGGGAGCGGCGATCTCGCTTGGTACGAAATTGGTCCGCCCCGCCAGCTCGGGGTCGAGCCGGGCGAGTTCGCTGCGCAGGGCCGGCAGCAGGCGCGGGTTGGCGCGCAGGGTGAGCGCGGGTTCGCCGCCGAGCCCGGGCAGGATCGCGCGCAGCACCGCGTGCGCCTCCGCCGCGCCGTGGCGGGCACAGAGGGTCGGGAACAGCGCCGCCAGGCTGTCGAGCAGCAGTTGTGCGACCGTGTGCGCCGCGGCTTCGGCCGCGGTGTGCGCCTCGGTGCGCAGGGCAGCGAGCTGTGCTGCGACGGAGCGGGACGCGGCTTCCAGCGCCACCTCGTGTTCCGCGGCCGCCTCGGCGAAACCGAGTTCGCGGCCTTCGGCATAGGCGGTGGCGCGCACTTCCGCGAGCTCGTCAGCGGTGAAGGTGGGGCGGATGACCTCCGGCTCCGCCGGCGCGGCATCTTCCGGCAGGTCGAAATCCTCCGCGAACAGCACGCCGGCGGGGGCGCTCGGGCGCGCGGCGCCGGCGGGGATGTCGAACAGACCGTCCATGCTGGTACACGACCTCCTCGTCCTTGCCTTCGCCGATCTCGATCTTGCCTTGCGCGGCGAGCTCCTTGGCGGTGGCGACGATCGCGGCCTGGGCTTCGTCGACCTGGCGCAATTTCACCGGGCCGAGCGCATCGATCTCCTCGCGCAGCATCTTGCCGGCGCGTTCGGACATCGAACCGAAGAACAGGGCACGCAGCTTTTCCGACGCGCCTTTCAGGGCCAGCGGCAGCTTGTCCTTCTCCACCTCGCGCAGCAGCACCTGCACCGCCGGTGCGCCCAGGCGCTGGAGGTCGTCGAAGGTGAACATCAGCGCCTTGATCCGTTCCGCGGCGTCACGGTTGCGTTCCTCCAGGGCGGCGAGGAAGCGGGTCTCCGACTGGCGATCGAGATTGTTGAAGATCTCGGCCATCAGCTCATGCGCGTCGCGCCGGGCGCTGCGCGCGAGGTTGGACATGAACTCGGCGCGCAGGGTGCGTTCGACGCCTTCCAGCACGTCCTTCTGCACGCTCTCCATGCGCAGCATGCGCATGACGACTTCCATCGCGAAGCTTTCCGGCAGCAGCACGAGCACGCGGGCGGCGTGTTCCGGCTTCACCTTCGACAACACGACGGCGACCGTCTGCGGGTATTCGTTCTTGAGGTAGTTCGCCAGCACCGCCTCGTTCACGTTGCCGAGCTTGTCCCACATGGTGCGCCCGGCGGGGCCGCGGATTTCCTCCATGATCTGGGCGGCGCGTTCGCGCGGCAGGGATTTCTGCAGCAGCCGTTCGGTGCTTTCGAAGCTGCCGACCAGGTTGCCGGCGTTGCCCATGTTCTCGGTGAAGTCGGCGCACAGGCGTTCCACGACCTCCGCGCGCACGGGGCCCAACTGGGACATGGCGGCGGAGACGTCCTTGATCTCATCCTCGTGCATGAGCGCGAGCAGGCGGCCGCACTGCTCCTCGCCCAGCGCCAGCATCAGGATCGCCGCCTTCTGCGCGCCGGAGATCGCGCGCCAATCCTCGGCCTTCATCATCACCCGCTCTCCATCATCCGCTCTCCTGGGCCATCCAGCCGCGCACGATCGACAAGGTCTCCGACGGGTGCTTTTCTGCCATCTCCGAGATGCGGCGGATCGAGGAGGCGCGGATCTGGCCCTCGATCTGCGCCACGTTCACCATGCTTTCGTCTTCCAGCAAGGCGAGTTCGGCGCCGCCGGCCACCGGCGCCGGCCCGGCTACGGGCAGCGCCGGCACGCCGCCCAGCGCGATCGCCCCGCCGCCGGCGAGCGCGGGCAGGCCGGCCCCGGCGGGCGGCGGCGCGGTCAGCCGCAGCACCATCGGCCGCAGCACGAGCAGCAGCGCCAGCAGCCCGATCAGCCCGACGATCCCGCTTTCGGCCAGCCGCAGGATGTCGGCCTTGTCGAGCGAGACCGCGAACCAGCCGTGCGCTAGCGCCTTCATGGGTGGGAGATCCGAGCCGGCGAACGGCATCGCCACCACCTGCACCGTGTCGCCGCGCTTGGCGTCGAAGCCGATCGCGGTCTTCACAAGATCGGTGATGCGCGCGAGCTCGGCCGGGGTATGCGCCCGCGCGGCATCGACCATCACCGCAAGGCTGATGCGGGTGATCTTCGGCTGCTGGTGGATCAGGGTGCGGACGGTCTTGCTGATCTGGTAGTTGGTCGTGTCCTGCCGGCTGCTCTCTGTGCTGCCGGGCCCGGACTGCGCGCCCGGCGCGTTCGGCAGGTTGTTCTGCACGGAGACGCTCGGCGCCGCACGGGTCGATTGCCGGCGCTTGGTGATGCTCTGCTCGCTAAGCGCGACCTGGCCGTTGGGATCGTAGGTCTCGGCGGTTTCGTGCACCTGGTCGAAATCCATCTGCACCGCGGCTTCCGCGCGCACATGGTCGGGACCAAGGCTGCGCGCCAGCATCCGTTCCACCGCACGCGCGAGGCGCAGTTCGGTGGCGCTGCGGATGCCCTCGTCGGACAGCACCATGCCGGCGGCGCCGACCGGGGCGCCGGCGCGCGCCAGCAGGTCGCCGCGGGAATCGACGATGGCGATATTCTGCGGCTTGAGCCCGGGTACCGCCGCGGCGATCAGGTTCAGGATCGCCTGCACCCCGTCGCGGTCGAGCGAAGCCGCGCCTTGCATGGTAAGCAACACGCTCGCTTGCGCCGCGCGGGATTCGCGCGCGAACGGCGCGCGGTGCGCCAGCACGAGGTGCACGCGGGCGGCGCGCACGCCCTGGATCGCCTCGATCGTGCGGGCGAGCTCGCCTTCCATGGCGCGGGTTTCGTCGATACGTTCCTGGAACGGAGTCATGCCGAGCATGTCGGCATGGTCGAAGATGCCGTAGCCGACGGTGCCGCCCGAGGGCAGGCCCTGGCGGGCGAGCAGCACGCGGGCGGCCGGGACCTGGTCTTCCGGGACCAGGATTTCGGAGCCGCCGGCGGCGAGGCGGTAGGGAACGTGGGCGCGGGCGAGGGCTTCCGTCATCTGGCCGGAATCGCGCAGCGCGAGGTCCCCGTAGAGCAGCGACATGGGCTGGGCGCCGCTGCTGAGCACGAGCAGGGCCAGCAGGGCGAGGGTGCCGAGGCCGACGGCGGCGAGCGCGCCGAGGCGGGCGGGGCCGAGCGCTTTCAGCCCGTCGAGCAGGGGCTTCATCGGCGTGCGGCCTGCGGGCGCGGGCCAGAGGGGGAGTGAAACGGGATCATCGCCAACACAGGGTCTGCCGTGCGGCACTCTCGGGTGTGCGGGTTAGCGGGGGGTTAATGGCCCGGCAGGAATTGCCGGGGGGTGTCAGCATATATGCTCACGGCAACATCATCTCTCTTGTCCATATTTTGAAACTCGAAAACCGCCAGACCGACATCGCAGCTTTGTCCAACCCGTCGTCCTGTCCGACCGTTTCAGAGAAGCGACCTTGCATACTGACCACGACGACCGACAACCTCATCGAGACCAGCTTCCCGAAGCGGGTACGCCGACGCTCGCAGACCGCCGGCGGCCCGGACGCGCCTTGTACCGCAACCCGCACCTGGTCGCACTGCTGCGTTCAGGACGCCGCACGCCGCCCTTGCCCGTTCCCGTGGAGCTGGAGGAGGGCGACGCCGGCGACAAGACCGACGATCTTGCCGCGGCACGAGGGATTGCCATCGCGGTGATTCTAGGTCTTTTTCTATGGCTTGGCGTTATCTGGCTCCTGATTCGGGCGTACGCCTGATTCCTGGCGTACCCTTTGTTCCTGCGTGGCGAAATGGACCCTTCTGAGGCGTCGAGGGATGCAAATCCCAGGCGGCAACTCGGCGCCGGCCTGGATTCGGCCTTCGGACGCCGACTGAGCGACAAACTCCTGCTGGCGTTCCACCAGGCTTGCGAGCAGCAGGACGTGGAGATCGCGCAGAGGCTTCTGGACGTGCTGGGCTTCATGTGGCTGCGCGACGCGGATGCCCCGTGGGGACGACGCAGCAACGTGAACTATCTGGTGCCCGCGCGCGAAAGGTTCCTGCATCTTCAGTATCTTGCGCGGTCGCAGGTGCCGGGGCCGGATGCCCAGCCGGACGGATGCGGTGTGGCAGCGACCGCCGCGACAGAGCGGGCTCTAGTGGGAGAGGACGGCCATCGCGACGGCGCACGATGGCAAATCTCCGAGCCTCGGCTGTCGCCGCGCGATCCGCACGACAACCGTTAACCCGCAGCACCGACCGGAGGATGCTTCCCGTACCGAAGCCGCCGCGCGCGGCGTCCGGAACGTCCCCCCGCGGCCCTACGCCCCCCGGTCACGAAATCGGCGTCCGCCGAAGCGCAGGCCAAGCTCGCTTGCCAGCTTCTTCGTGGATGCAATGATCCCGCCCTTGGCCGCGGCATAAGCGACAGAAGCCGTGATGGCCTGGGCCGGCGCCGGCGCCCGCCCATTTCCCCCTTTGGCACCGTCCACCGTCGCGGCGCCCCATCGCAGACGGCGAAGGAGCTTTGCCAAATGGGAAATCGACACGTTTCGATCCGCCGCCTAGCGTCCCCGCAACGTTAAAACTGGGGAGGGTACGGTGGACCGGGATCTCACGACGACGATTGGCGGCCGCCTGGATCGACTGCCTTTTTCCCGCACCCTCTGGTATTTCGTCCTGCTGATCGCGCTCGGCGGCGTGTTCGAGCTGTACGATCTGTTCATGACCGCCTATATCGCGCCGGGCCTGGTCAGGGCGGGCCTGTTCGTCGCCAAGCCGGCCAGCTTCTTCGCCGCCGACGGCATCGGCTTCTTCGTCTTCTGCACCTTCGCCGGCATGTTTGTCGGCACGATGGGCTTCGGCTTCGTCGCCGACCGGATGGGCAGGCGCGCCATCTTCACCTATTCGCTGATCTGGTACTCGCTCGCCTCCGCCATCATGGCCTTCCAGACCAGCGCCGAGGGCATCGATCTCTGGCGCTTCATCGCCTCGGTCGGCATCGGGCTGGAGCAGGTGACGATCGACACCTTCATCCCGGAGCTGGTGCCGCCGCAGGGGCGCGGCCGCGCCTTCGCCTTCTACCAGTTCATTGCCTTCCTGATCGTGCCGGTGGTCGCCTTCCTGGGCTGGCTGCTGGTGCCGCATGCCCCGCTGGGGCTCGATGGCTGGCGCTGGATCGCGCTGATCTCGGCGGTTGCGGCGCTGGTCGCGTGGTGGCTGCGGCGCGGCCTGCCGGAAAGCCCGCGCTGGCTGGCCCGCCATGGCCAGAGTGAAAAAGCCGAACGCACGCTGAGCGACATCGAGGCACGGGTCGCGCGCGACATCGGCGGCCCCTTGCCGCTGGTCACCGCGACGATCGCCGAGCGTGCCGGACACAGCAGCTTCGCCGAGCTGTTCCGACCGCCCTATCTCCGCCGGACGATCATGATGTCGCTGTTCAATTCGCTCTCGGTCGTCGGCTATTACGGCTTCGCGGCCTGGGTGCCCACATTGCTGATCGACAAGGGCATCACGGTCACGCAAAGCCTGCTCTATGCCTTCATCATCGCCATCGCCAATCCGGTCGGACCGCTGCTGGGCTTCTTGGTGGCCGACCGGATGGAGCGGAAATGGCAGCTCGTCTGCTCCAGCGTCGGCATCGGCACATTCATGCTGCTGTTCGCGCTGCAAACCAACGATTTCGCCATCATCGCCTACGGTGTGCTGGTGACGCTCTTCAACAACTGGCTGTCCTTCGCCTTCCACAACTACCAGGCGGAGCTTTACCCGACGCGCGTGCGCGCCCGCGCCGTGGGCTTCGTCTATGCCTGGGGCCGTGCCAGCGCCGCCTTCGTCGGCCTGCTGATCGGCTTCTTCTTCCACAAGGGCGGCACGCTGGCGGTGGCCAGCTTCATCGGGGTCGCGATGGTGGGGGTCATTCTGGTGATCTCCATCATGGGGCCGCGCACGCTCAATCAGTCGCTCGAGGAAATCTCGCAATGACCGTCGCCCCGCCGCCCGCGCCCTATGGAACGCGCAGCGATGTCCGCGGGCCGGACGGCACCCGCCTGGCCGTCTACGAATGGGGCGATCCGGCGGGGATGGAGCTGGTGCTCATCCACGGCTTCGCGCAATGCCATCTCTGCTTCGCCCCGCAGGTGGCCAGCGCGCTGGCCGCGCATTGCCGCATCATCGCCTTCGACTTCCGGGGCCATGGCGCGTCGGAGCGCCCGCGCGAGCCCGCTGCCTATCAGGGAAGCCGCGTCTGGGCGGACGACATCGCCGCCGTGCTTGCCGCGACGCGGCTCAGGCGCCCGGTTCTCGCCGGCTGGTCGATGGGCGGGCGGGTGATCCGGCAATACCTGATGACCCATGGCGATGCGGGGCTTGCCGGGATCAACTTCATCGGCTCCATGGTGATCGAGGAGCCGCGCTGCCGGGGTCCCGCCTCGGTGCGGGCACTGCCGGAGGGAGAACCGCTGGGGACCGAGATCGCCTCGGCGATCGCCTTCCTCGATGGCTGCTTCGCCGTCAAGCCCGACGAGGCGGTGTTCCGCACGGCGCTTGCCTACAACATGCTGGTGCCGGGCGAGACACGGCGCGCGATCGGCGGCTGGTCGACCGACCCGGCGGCGACTGTTGCCGCGTTGGGGCGCGTGCGCGTCCCGGTGCTGATCACCCATGGCCGCCAGGACGCGATCGTGCTGCCCGAGGCAGCCACCTTGACCCAGGCCGCCATCCCGCACGCGCAGACATCCTGGTACGACGCATGCGGGCATTCGCCCTTCGCCGAGGACGCGCGGCGCTTCAACGCCGAGCTGCTGGCCTTCGTGCGCGCCTGCCAACAGGCCTGATACCAAATGCAGGCATGAAAGAGGGCGCCCGCGATCGCCGCGCGGGCGCTCTTTCAGGATCGGCCGGGGCGGCTTACGCCGACAGCAGCGCCGCCTCGGCGAATGCGGAATTGGCGATCCTGTCCAGCCAGTTGGTTACGTGGTCCGCTCGCCGCGGCGGTGATGACGGCCACCTGGTCGGTGAAGCGCAGGGCCTAGCCCCCCGCCGCTTCGACCTCGATCGCAGCGGCGAAGGCTGCGAGCGTGTGGGCGACGTCTGCCTCCGTATGCGCGAGCGAAACGTAGTATTTGCTTTCCCCCTTCAGCACGCCTCCCGCACGCAGGCGCCGGTTGACCCGCCGCGCACGCTCGGCGTCGGCGCGCAGCACGCCGCGATAGTCGTGTGGCGGCGCGTCGGCGAACACCACGTCGAACAGCGGCGGCTCGCCCGAAAGCTGCGCCGGCAGGCCGGAATTCCGCAGGATCTCGCGCATGCCCGCCATCAGCGCCCGACCGGTCGCGAACACCGTCTCATAGGCCCCGGGCCGGCGCAGGATCGCCAGGGTCGCAAGCCCTGCCGCGGCGGCGACCGGGTTGCCCGACAGGGTCCCGATCTGCATCAGGAAGCGCCCCGCGCCAACCGTTTCGTGGTCGAACAGGGCCATGATGTCGGCCCGCCCGGCGATCGCGGCGAGCGGGAAGCCGCCGCCGATGATCTTGCCCAGGGTGCAGATATCCGGCGTCACGCCGTAATAGGCTTGCGCGCCGCCGTAGGCGAAGCGGAACCCGGTCACGACTTCGTCGAAGATCAGCGGGATGCCGTATTCCGCGGTGACCGCGCGCAGGCGGGCGAGGAAGCCCGGCGCCGGCGGCAGCAGGCGCTGGAACGGCTCGACGATCACCCCGCCCAGCTCGTCGTGCCGGGCGCGGATCAATTCCTCCGCCGCGTCGGCGTCGTTGAACGGCGCGATCAGCACCTCGTCGGCGACGCTCGCCGGGATGCCGGGGGAATCCGGGACGGGGCGGGGGAAATTGCCGGGCCGCTGCGGCGCCAGGCTCATCAGCGAATAGTCGCTCATGCCGTGGTAGCCGCCCTCGAATTTCAGGATCTTGTCGCGGCCACGCCAGGCGCGGGCGAGGCGCATCGCGTACAGATCCGCCTCGCTGCCGGAGGAGACGAAGCGCACCTGGTCGGCGCAGGCCGTCGCATCGACGATCTCGGCGGCGAGGCGGATTCCCGGTTCGTTGTTGGCGAAGAAGGTGGTGCCGCGGGGCAGTTGCGCGCGCACCGCCTCCAGGACCTCCGGGTGGCCGTGGCCCACGAACATCGGGCCGGAGCCGAGCAGGAAATCGACGTACTCGTTGCCGCTGACGTCGTGCACCCGGCCGCCGAGACCCTCGGCGATGATCAGGTCGCCCGGCATGTTGCCGAAACTGCCGCCGGGCAGCACCCGGCGCGCGGTCTCGACCAGGGCGCGCTCACGCTCGCTCGGGGGGATCGTGGTCATCTCTGCTCTCCGTCCGGCTGGCGGCGCAGCAGACCACCGCCCGCACGCCGCGGCAAGGCGACGCACCTCTGCGGGTGCGCCGGCGGGCGGACGGACCGCGCCCGCGCGACCGACCGGGGGGCACCGTCACCGGCCGGAGACGGTGACGGCGCTATGCGCCCGCCGGGGTCAGTTTCACGACGGGAATGCGCCGCGTCGTGCGACGCTGATAGTCGTCGTACGGACGATACATCGCGACCAGACGCGGCCAGAGCCGATCGCGCTCCTCCTCCGCGACAGGCCGGGCCGTGACCGGAATGCGGCGAGGGCCGATCTGCAGCTCGGCCTTCGGATCGGCCTCGAGGTTCAGAAACCATACCGGATGCGTCGGCGCTCCGCCCTGTGACGCGACGAGAATGAAATCGCGTCCGTCGGCGAGATAGAGCACCGGCACCGTGCGCGCCCGACCCGACCTGCGGCCCGTGGTGGTCAACAAACCGACCGGCGCCCCGGACGGGAAGCGGCCCAGCAGTTTTCCGCCACTCAGCCGATAGACCCAGGTGTTGAGCGCACTCGCGGCGCGCATGACGGATTTGCGCATGAGGCCAACCCTCTCTGTCGCGCCGGGCCGCGACCGAGGCCGCGCCCCGAGATGCAAGCATGCCGAGGCAACACCCGGCCGATTGGCCTGTCAAATTCGCCGGCGGATCGCCGGTGCCCCGGCCCGCGTGAGCGATACCCCGGCGCGGGGCACCCTGGCGGGCCGAGCCGGTGCCCTGTATCAGTTTCCGCTTTCCGACGGTGCCCATGACCCAATCGAAGCCTCGCGTCGCCCTGTTCGTGACCTGCCTCGTCGACCTGCACCGGCCGACCGTCGGCTTCGCCGCCATCCGGCTGCTGGAGGCCGCGGGCTGCCAGGTGGAGGTGCCGCGCGCGCAGACCTGCTGCGGTCAGCCGGCCTATAATTCGGGCGACCGCACCACCGCGCGGGATCTGGCGCGCGGGCTGCTCGATGCGTTCGGGGGTTACGACTATGTCGTGGTGCCGTCCGGCTCCTGCGGGGGGATGCTGCGCCATCACCTGCCGTATCTGTTTGATGACGATCCGAACCTGCGCGTCCGGGCCGATGCGCTGGCCGGGCGAGTCTACGAACTCGTGAGCTTTCTCGTCGACGTGATGAAATTCACACAGCCGCCGGGGCGCTGGACCGGGGGCGCGGTGACCTACCACGACAGTTGTGCGGGCCTGCGCGAACTCGGGGTGAAGGACCAGCCGCGCCGGCTGCTGGCGGCGGCCGGCGCGGCGGTGACCGAAATGACGGAGCCGGAAATTTGTTGCGGCTTCGGCGGCACGTTCTGCGTGAAATATCCCGAGATCTCGGTGCGCATGGCGAGCGACAAGACGCGCGACATCGCCGCCACCGGGGCGGGCACGGTGCTCGCCGGCGATCTCGGCTGCCTGCTCAACATCGCCGGGCGCCTCACGCGCGAAGGCCATACCGTGGCGGCGCGCCATGTCGCCGAAGTGCTGGCGGGCATGGAGGGCGAGGTCCCCCCGATCGGCGCGCCAAGCCCGCGCGGCTGATCTACGCCGGCCGGTCGCCGCGCAGCATCACCCGGTACAGGTAGCGTTCCTGGTCCATGTCGTAGTCACCGTTGGCCTTGTGCAACAGGCAGCGGTTGTCCCACAGTACCAGATCGCCCCGCCGCCAGCGGTGACGGTATTCGAACGCCGGCTGCGTCGCGTGCGCGAGCAGGGTGTCGAGCAAGGCCAGCGCGTCGGCCTCCGCCATGCCCTCGATCGCCTCGATGCGGATCGGGTTGAGATAGAGCGCCCGGCGTCCGGTTTCCGGATGCGTGCGCACCAGCGGGTGCACCACCTGGTCGGGCACCGCGGCGCGTGCCGTCTCCGACAGGCCCATGAGCTTCCGCGCGCTGTGCCGGCTCTGGTAGACATGCACCGCGCGCAGGCTATCGATCCGTGCCCGCAATGCCGGGTCCAGCCGTTCGTAGGCCAGGGCCATGTTCACATACTGCGTGTCCCCGCCGCGATCCGGCAGCTTCACGGCGTGCAGCACCGTGGCTTTGGGCGGCGCAGCGGCGTTGGAATGGTCGGTATGGTAGCCTTCCCCGGGGATGTAGCGCCGGCCGTCGGGGAAGCGGTCCTGGTTGGAGATGTAGTGGATCTCCGGGCACTCCGGCAGTGCGAAGCGCGGGTCCTGCTGGCGGAAAATCTCGCCCCACACCTGCACCGCGGCGCGCATTTCGGTCGGCGCAAGCTGCTGGTCGCGTACCACGAGCACCGCGTGGTCGAGGAAGGCGCGGTTCAGCCGCGCCCGCAGTGCCGCATCCACCGGGCGGCGCAGGTCGAGCCCGGTGACTTCCGCCCCCGTGTGCGGCGACAGCCTGGTGATCGTCACCGATGCGGCCTGGTTCATGGCGTTCCTCCCCGACAGAGGTGCGAGCCTAGCGCCGGCGATGGCGGCGGGCCACCCCGCTATCCCGCGGCGTCCATCCGCGCCAGGTCGCGCCACTCCGCCTCGGTCAGGATGCGTACGCCAAGCTCCTGCGCCTTGCGCGCCTTCGATCCGGGGTCGGCGCCGACCACCACGAAATCGGTCTTCTTCGACACCGATTCCGTGACGCTCGCGCCCAAGGCCTCCGCCCGCGCTTTCGCTTCCGGCCGGCTCATCGTCTCCAGCGTGCCGGTGAACACCAGGGTCTTGCCGGCGACCGGGCTGTCGGCCTCCGCTCCGCGCGCCGGGGGGACGATGCGCAGCAGGCCGGCGAGTTCGTCGAGCGTTTCCACGTTGCGCGGCTCGCAGAAGAAATCCGCCAGCTCCTCGGCGATCGCGGGGCCGATGCCGAGGATGCTGCCGAGCCGTTCGCGCGCTTCCGAACCGACCGTCGTCGCGGCCAGCATCTGCGCCCGCCATTCGGGGAAGCTCGCGTAGTGGCGGGCCAGCAACTGCGCATTGCGCGCGCCGATGCGGCGGATGCCGAGCGCGTAGATGAAACGATCGAGCGGGATGGTGCGCCGGTTCTCGATCGCGCGCACGAGGTTGCGGGCCGAAAGCTCGCCCCAGCCTTCGCGCACGGCAATCTCCGCCTCCCGCGCGGGCAGGCGGAAGATGTCGGCAGGGCCGGTGAGCCAGCCGGCGGCATGGAATTCCGCCACCGTCTTGTCGCCCATGCCGTCGATGTCGAAGGCGGGGCGGGAGGCGAAATGGATCAGCCGCTCCACCACCTGCGCGGGGCACGTCAGGCCGCCGGTGCAGCGGCGCACCGCCTCGCCCGGGGGGCGCAGCGCCAGGCTGCCGCAGACCGGGCAATGGTCGGGGAAGATGAACGGGGTGGTGTGCGGCGGACGGCGGTCGGCCACCACCGCGACCACCTGCGGGATCACATCGCCGGCGCGCTGGATCAGCAGGGTGTCGCCGATGCGGACGTCCTTGCGGGCGATCTCGTCCTCGTTGTGCAGGGAGGCACGGGAGACGAGCACGCCGCCCACGTTCACCGGTTCCAGTTCCGCAACGGGGGTGAGCGCGCCGGTGCGGCCGACCTGGAGGCGGATCGCGCGCAGCACGGTCGTTGCCTGCTCGGCGGGGAATTTCCACGCGGTCGCCCAGCGCGGGGCGCGGCCGACGAAGCCGAGGCGCTGTTGCAGGGCCAGATCGTCGATCTTGTACACCACGCCGTCGATGTCGTATTTCAGGTGGGCGCGCTCAGCAGCCATCTCGGCCTGGAAGGCGGCGGCCTCGGTCTCGTCGGCGAGCAGGCGCGACAGCGGGTTGACGTCGAAGCCCCATTTGCGCAGCCGATCCAAGTAGCCGCTGTGGGTGGCGGCCGGCGCCTCGCTCGCCTCGCCCATCGCGTAGGCGAACAGCGACAGCGGACGCGACGCGGTGATCGTGGGGTCGAGCTGGCGCAGGCCACCGGCGGCAGCGTTGCGCGGGTTGGCGAACAGGCGTTCCCCGGCCTTCTCCTGGGCTTCGTTCAGGGCCAGGAAGTCGGCCTTGGTCATGAACACCTCGCCGCGGATCTCGATCAGCGCGGGGGCGGGACCGTGCAGGCGTTGCGGGACCGATTTGATCGTGCGGAGGTTGGCGGTGACGTCCTCGCCCTCCGCGCCGTCGCCGCGGGTGGCGCCGCGGGTGAAGCGCCCGTGCTCGTAGGTGAGGTTGATCGACAGGCCGTCGATCTTCGGCTCGCCCACCAGGCGCAGGGGCGTGTCGGCGGCAAGGCCGAGGAAGCGGCGCACCCGGGCGCCGAATTCGGCGAAGCCCGCGGCGTCGAACACGTTGTCGAGCGAGAGCATCGGCTGGAGGTGGCGCAGCTTGGCGAAGCCGCCCTCCGGCGCGGCGCCCACCCGGCGGGAGGGGCTGTCGGGGCGGACCAGGGCGGGGAAGCGGGATTCGATCGCGGCGTTGCGGGCGCGCAGCGCGTCATAGGCGGCATCGGTGATCTCGGGCGCGTCGCGCTGGTGGTAGGCGCGGTCGTGATGCGCGATCTCGGCGGCGAGGCGGGCGAGCTCGGCCGCGGCCTCGGCTTCGGTGAGATCTGCCACCTGGGGTTCGGTGGGGGGACGTCTGCTCATGGGCGGTGGGGTGCGTGCCTGGGGTGCATGCACGCCACTATGGCGCGGGGCGCGGGGGGAGCGCCATGGGTGGGCGGGGCCCGGAGCATCGGGGGAACGCCGCCATCTCGGGGGTTTTCCGTCGATCGCCCTTTTCAAGCAGGGGGCGACTTGCATGGCTGGTGCCGAGGGCTCGCCCCGATTTCAACACGGAGAAGAAAGGCGAGGAAGGTGGAGGACACGGAGAAGAGACACGGCCGGCAGTCTTCATTCTCCCTGCCGCACTTTCATGGCGCGCCGTCTGCGTCCGAAGCAGCCATCGGGGGGTTGCACTGCGCTTCCACAGGTTCGTGATGTTGTAGCGGAAGTCTCCGAAACTCTCAGTGCCGCAGCAGCACCGGCAGGCGCGCGTGGGCGAGGACGTGGCGCGTGACGCCGCCGAGCAGGGCCTCGTGCCAGGCGCCATGGGTGTAGGCGCCCATCACCAGGAGATCGGCGCCTTCCGCCTCGGCGGCGGCGAGCAGGATGGCGCCGATCGGGTCTTTTGCCCGCGGCAGAGCGGTGGGATGCGACGGCAGGTTTGCGACCTGCAGGCTCGGCGGCAGGGTAAGCGGCCGGTCGTTCGCGACGAGCACCGAGATGTGCGCAGCCTGGCGCAGCAGGGGCAACGCGGCATGCACGGCGGCGTCGGCGCGGGGATCGCCGTCGCGCCAGGCGATGGCGACCCTGCGGCCGAAGTCCGGCGCGGGCGCGGCCAGGACCAGCACCGGCTTTGCGGTGTCGAACAGCGCGGCGTGCAGCGCCCCCGGCCCGATCGGCGGGTCATGCGGACGCGGGTGGGCAATGACGATCGCCGACGCTCCCCGCCCGTGCGCGACGACGACGGCGGCGGGGTGGCCCTCGACCTCGGACCAGACGGCCTCGGGCGGGGTCGGCTGGGCGCGCACCCAGGCGTCGAAGGCGGTGCGCAGGGCACCCAGGTGGTCGCGCCGTGTCGCGGCCAGTTCGGCGGCGCGTTCGGCGGTGAGCACCTCCTCGCTCGGCAGGAACGAGGTGGCCGGGGCGGGGTGGATCGCCAGCGCCCGCACCGTCCCGCCCCCCTGCAACGCCTGCCAGCGTGCCGCCGCATCCAGCACCATCCCGGCGGTCTCCGGCCGGTCCAGCACGGCAAGCACGCCGGCCCCGCGCTCCGCCGGCATCGCCGCCGCCGTCTCCCGCCCGGGCCGCAGCCCGACGCCGGCGATATGCCCCACGGCGACCGAACCGAGGCACAGCAGCACCGACAAGGCCACGTTGCCGAGTGCCTGGCCTCCGCGCCCGTCGCGCATCAGGTCCAGGGTCTGCAGGCTGAAGGAGGAGAAGGTGGTGTAGCCGCCGCAGAACCCGATCATCAGGAAGGTGCGCAGCTCGACCAGCCCGGACAACCGCCCGTCGGTCGCCGTCACGCTACCGACGAAGCCGATCAGGAACGAGCCGGTGATGTTGATGAGGATGGTGCCCCACGGGAACGCCGGTCCGGTCGCCCGGGCCATGGCGATCGCGACCCAGGCGCGCGCCATGCTGCCCAATGCCCCGCCCAACCCGATCAGCGCGTAGTTCAGCATCCGCCCGCTCCTGCCTGGTCCGAGGCAGGCATCGCGCCTGGCCGCTCAGGGGTCTGGTAGGAGTCATCAGCCCGGTCGGGGCGGTTGAGGGGGGACTCCATCCCCGCCGCGCAGGATGCCAAACCGGCGCCGCCGCTGGCAAGCCGTCGCGATCACCCCCCAGGGGAATCGCCTGCACCGGAAAATCGGCGTAGGCGGCGGTTCCTGCACCTCTCCCGCTTGCGGGAGAGGTAACGCTCGGAGGGTCGCGCGATGGCCCGGGATCACCCCCGCTCGACGGTCGCCGCCAGCACGTACCCCCCGCCGCGCACGGTCTTGATGAGCTGGGCATTGTGCCCGCCGTCCTCCAGCTTGCGCCGCAGCCGGCTCACGGCGACGTCGATCGCGCGGTCGAACGGCCCGGCCTGCCGCCCGCGCAGCAAGTCCAGCAGCATGTCGCGGGTCAGCACCCGGTTGGCGCGTTCCGCCAGCGCCAGCAGCAGGTCGTATTCGCCGCCCGTCAGCGCGACCTCCGCCCCCTCCGGGTTGAGCAGTCGCCGTCGCGCCGGTTCCAGGGTCCAGCCGGCGAAGCGCAGGCTGCGGCTGGCGGTTTCCGCGCGCGGCCCGCCGGCGTCGCCGGCGCGGCGCAGCACGGCGCGGATGCGGGCCAGCAGCTCGCGCGGGTTGAACGGCTTCGCCACGTAGTCGTCGGCGCCGAGTTCGAGGCCGATGATGCGGTCGGTTTCCTCCCCCATCGCCGTCAGCATCACGATCGGCACGTTCGACTGGGTGCGCAGGAAGCGCGCAAGGTCGAGGCCGCTTTCCCCCGGCAGCATCAGGTCCAGCACGACGAGGTGGTAGTGCCCGTTCGGCCAGGCGCGGCGGGCTTCGCGCGCGTCGCGCACGGCGGTGACACGCACCTGGTGGCGTTCCAGGAAGCGGGCGAGCAGATCGCGGATTTCGCGGTCGTCGTCCACGACCAGGATATGCGGAACGGTCTCCATACCGTGATGATAGGCGAACCGCAGGCCCTGTGGCAGGTGCGTGTTGCATTCGGTTTCACTTCGTCGCCAGTTCGAGCGGCAGCCGCGGGTCCCGCCCCCCTATGTCCCGGCCTGCCGCAGCGGAACCGCGGCGCAAATGGAGAAAACATCATGCGGAGAATGACAGTCCTGGCGGCGGCAGCCGCTCTCGCGATCGCCGGCGGCTCGACCGGCGTCGCTCTCGTGGCGCACGCCGCGCCCCCCCCGCCGCCGCCCGGCCCGGCCGGCGGCCCGCCGGCGCACGGGCCGCATGGCGGCCCGGGCTGGGCGCACTGGATGCACCACGGGCACTGGCGTCACCATAAGCCGCTGATCACGCCGGGCACCTTTGCCCTGCTGTTCCATCCCGCCGACCGCGAGATCACGACGGCCGACGCGCAGGAGATCGCGACCGGGTTCCTGCGCTGGAACGGCAACCACACGTGGAAGGTGGTGGACGTGAAGCAGATGTCGGACGGCAAGATCGGCTTTTCCTATGCCACCGCCGACAACAGCGTGATCGCCAGCTTCACCATCGACAGCCGGACCGGGCGCATCCGCCGGGTCGGCTGACAACCGGCCAGCGCGGGGGGATGCCAGGCCGGAGGCGATAGTGCTTCACTCGCCCGGCATGGAGTTTCCCCACCCACCGCTGGCGGCGCGTGCCGCGCTCGATCGCCTGATCGCCCTCGATCCGGGCCTTGCGGCGATCGAGGCGCGGGCGGGGCCGCTGCCCTGGCGGGCCCGCCCGGCGGGGTTTCCGGGCCTGCTGGCCGCCATCGTCGGCCAGCAGATCAGCAACCAGGCGGCGGGCGCCATCTGGCGGCGGCTGCGCGCCCTGCCCGGCGCCGATACACCCGAAGGGGTGCTGGCGCTGTCCGACGAGGCACTGCGTGGGGCCGGCCTGTCGCGGCCGAAGGTGGCGCACGCCCGCGCCCTCGCCCTCGCGTTCGCCGACGGCATTCTGGAGCCGGCGCGGCTGGCGGAGATGGACGACGAGGCGGCGATCGCGACCATTGCCACCGTGCGCGGGCTGGGCCGCTGGACAGCCGAGATCTACCTGCTGTTCGCACTCGGGAGGGCGGACGTCTTTCCCGCGGGCGATCTGGCGCTGGCCGCCGCCGTGGCTCATCTCCGCGGCCTGCCTGCACGGCCGGGACCTGTCGCGCTGCGTACGCTCGCCGAGGCATGGCGCCCGTCGCGCGCCCTGGCGGCGCGGCTGCTCTGGCATCACTGGCGCCATGTCACGGGCCGGCCGGCAATGGACGACGTGCCGCCGGGCTGAGCACGGGGCAATGGGCGATCGCCGGCCGGCCGGAGGCGGCGCCGGAGCTGCTGGGCGGCTGAGCCTTGCCCCGGCCGAGCTCTCGCCGGCTCAGCTCTGGTACGCGACCAGCGCCTCGCAGGGCACATCGAGCCGCGACCGCCCATTCAGGAACGTGAGCTCGATCAGCGCCGCCGCCGCCGGCACCACCGCGCCCACCGAACGGAGCAGCGCAATCCCCGCCGCCATGGTGCCGCCGGTCGCCAGCAGGTCGTCGACCACCACCACCCGCTGGCCGGGCGCCACCGCGTCGGCCTGCAATTCGATCCGGTCGGTGCCGTATTCCAGCGCGTAGTCGAGCCCCCGCGTCGCGCCCGGCAGCTTGCCCCGCTTGCGCAACATGACGAAGCCGCAGCCGAGCTTGAGCGCCAGTGGCGCGGCGATCAGAAACCCCCGGCTCTCGATCCCCGCCAGCAGATCGGGCTGGAAGGCGCGGACCGCACGGGCCATGCGCCCCATCGCCACCTGCCAGGCGTCGGCGTCGCGCAGCAGGGTCGAGATGTCGTAGAACAGAATGCCGGGCTTCGGAAAATCCGGGATGCCGCGGATGTGGTCCTTGAGATCCATGCGCCGGGGGCCTTTCGTGGCGAGCCTCGCTGCGTCCAATGCAATCGCCGTGCGGTGGGCGGCGTGCGGTGGGGCGGTATCGCGAGCAAGGCCAGGGAGCGCTGCCCCTGGCCTTGCTCGCGATACCGCCCGACCGTACGCCGGTCGGTATAGTGCCCACCGCCGGGACCCCGCAACGTCCCTCGGGCCTCTTGCATCGGCCCCTTGCATCGGCGCCCGTGGGCGAACAGCTTTGGTCCGCCATGTTTCTCGCACGCCCGATGCCGTCCTCCGTCCATGCCTAGCGCCGCGCCGGAGGACCTGTTCGGCCCGCCCGCGGACCAGGAGGCCGCTCCGTCGCCCGCTGCCAGGCCGCTCGCCGACCGGCTGCGCCCGCGCGCGCTCGACCAGGTGGTGGGCCAGGACCATCTGGTCGGGGCGGAGGGCAGTCTGACCCGCATGCTGGCGCGCGGCTCGCTGGCGTCATTGATCCTGTGGGGGCCGCCGGGCACCGGCAAGACGACGATCGCGCGGCTGCTGGCGGCGCGCGCGGGCCTCGCCTTCGTGCAGCTTTCGGCGGTGTTCTCGGGCGTTGCGGATCTGAAACGCGCGTTCGAGGAAGCCGGCCGGCGCCGGCGCACCGGCCAGGGCACCTTGCTGTTCGTCGATGAGATCCACCGCTTCAACCGCGCCCAGCAGGACGGGTTCCTGCCGGTGGTGGAGGACGGCACCGTCACCCTGGTCGGCGCCACCACGGAGAACCCGTCCTTCGCGCTGAACGGCGCGCTGCTGTCGCGCTGCCAGGTGCTGGTGCTGCGCCGGCTGGACGATGCGGCACTCGAATTGTTGTTGGAACGCGCCGAAGCCGAGCTGGGCCACGTCTTGGTGCTCGATCCGGACGGCCGCGCCAGCCTCCGCGCGATGGCGGACGGGGACGGACGGTATCTGCTCAACATGGTCGAGCAGATCGCGGCCCTGCCGGCGGAGACCAAGCCGCTCGATCCTGCCGCGCTGGCCGACCTGCTCGCCCGCCGCGCCGCGCTCTACGACAAGGATAGGGAGGAGCACTACAACCTGATCTCCGCGCTGCACAAATCGCTGCGCGGCTCGGACCCCGATGCGGCGTTGTACTGGTTCGCGCGCATGCTGGCCGGCGGGGAGGACCCGCGCTACATCGCCCGCCGCCTGACCCGGTTCGCCGCCGAGGATATCGGCATGGCCGACCCCGCCGCGCTCGGCCAGACCCTGGCGGCGTGGGAAACCTACGAGCGCCTCGGCAGCCCGGAGGGCGAACTGGCGCTGGCGCAGGCGGTCGTCTATCTCGGCACCGCACCGAAATCGAACGCGGTGTACGCGGCCTTCGGGCAAGCGCGGCGGGCGGCGAAGGCCACCGGCAGCCTGATGCCGCCGGCGCATATCCTGAACGCGCCGACCAAGCTGATGCAGGAGCTCGGCTACGGCGCCGGCTACGCCTACGACCACGACGTGGAGGAAGCGTTCTCCGGTCAGAACTACTTCCCTGACGGGATGGCGCGCGAATCGTTCTACCGCCCGCGCGATCGTGGATTCGAGCGCGAGATCGGCAAGCGGCTGGCGTTCTGGGCGAAGCTGCGGGCGGAGCGAGGCTAGACGGCCTGGATCGGATGCCCGGGATCCGCAAGCTGCTCGCGGTCGCGCCAGTCCGCCTGCACGTAGTTGATCTCCATCAGCCGGCGCACGCCGATGATGGGTCGCGGCTCGAACCCGTGCCAGGTGGCCGTGCCGGGGACGAAGATCACTGCCGAGTTGAACGTGGCCGCCGACCGCCCGACCCAGCGCTTGTCGGCGTCGTAGATATCGGTACCCCAGCCGGCGGCTTCCGGTCCGGTGCAGAGATAGATCACCATGGAGAACAGTTTCTCCGGGATGTCGCGATGCGGCTCCAGCCAGGCGCCGTCGGTGTCCTGCATGTATTCCATGCGCAGGAAGCTGCCGGCGGCGGGGATGGCCAGGGTCCGCCCCAGCAGGGCGGCGACGTCCGGGCGTTGCAGCGCGTCCGTCAGCGCCGCGCAGGCGGGATAGTCGCGCCGCATCGCCGGCGTGATGAAGCAGCGGCGGTCGTTGTAGCTGTTGCGGGTGCCGTCGGTACGGCCGAGCGCGGGTGGGACGATCGGCAGCACCAGGATGGCGGTGCACAGCGCCTCGGGCAGCACGTTGTCCAGGGTCCAGTGGCGATAGGGCGTGTCGTCGCGGCGGGCGGCACGCAGCGCGGCGGCGAAATGATCGGCGATCGCATCGGCCATTGGCACCGGGGGATAGGTCATGCGTGTCGGGTCCTTCGGGCTCAGCGGGGCGCGTATTCGATCAGCTTGCGCAGCACCGGCACCGATTTGGCGAAGGCGCTGACGCTGTGGCGCCAGTATTCGCTGCGCACGTACCAGGGGCTGTCGACGTAGCAGAGCTGCAGGCTCATGCGCTGGCCCTTCTGCGGCAGGAAGCCGTGCCAGGAATGGTCGCAGACGCGGAACATCAGCATGCGGCCGAATTCGGGCGCGAATTCGAAGGCGTAATCCTCCCGGTCGCCGCTGCGCAGCACGCGCAGTCGGCCGCGCTCGTACGGCCATTCGCGCGAGAACCCGAGCAGCACGGTGACGATCTTGTGCTTCGAATCCGGGTGCGCGTGGCCCTCGTTGTAGTGGCCGGTGGTGTTGCCCATCATCACGATCACCGGCGGATAGGGCGACAGGTCCATGTCGAACTTGCGTTCCACCAGAGTGCGGAAGCGCGGGCTCAACAGGTCGCGGACCACGGCGCCGAAGCGCGGGCCGTAGCGCAGGTCGGGCAGGCCGTAGCTGCCGCGGTCGGGAATGCGCGGGGCGTGCGACAGCACGGCGTCCTTCAACCCGGGGTCGATCGCCTGGTCCACGAAGGCGTAGTCGTACGGGTCGTGGCGCAGTTCGGCCGCGGCGATCGCGGCCTCGTCCAACAGCGCCAGCGGCGCTTCGGTGGGGTGCATGGTGGTGGTTCCTCCTGCCCGCCCCCGGTGGTGCCGCGGGGCCTCGGCGGGAAGGGGTGGGGGAGCGGCCGGGGGGCGGCATTGACCTGGATCAAACGGAACCATGCCGTGACGGTTACGATCGTGTGCAAAACTGGTGTTCCTGCTTCCACCTTTGCTTAACCCGGCTCTGGCAGCATGCCAGAATGCCCGACACGCCCGTTGCACCGAATGCGCCGTTCCCCTACGATCCCGGCCTCGACCGCCGCGTTTCGCGGGAGGACGACATGCGTGACATGCAGGCCGGGATCGCGCGGGTAGAAACCGCGCTCGCCGAGATCAAGGCGATGCTCGCCGCCGCCCTGCCGCATCTCGCCACGCGGGCGGAACTCGCCGAATTGCGCGGCGAACTTCGCGCCGACCTCGGGGAAAAACCAGGCAAGCTCTATATGTGGGGCATCCTGGCGGTGCTGGTTGCCGCCTATGCCGCGGGCCTCGCCGGACTGGCCGTCCTGAAATAACGCCGGGTTTGCCCTCCGCCGCATCCGCTTGCAGGATGCGGCCCGACCCCGGAGGGACCATGGACCGAACGACCTGGCAGGCGGATGTCTTCGCCGCGCTGCAAGCCGCCCGCATCACCCAACTCGCCTACGTGCCCGACGCCGGCCACGCGCATCTGATCGAGGCGGCGCACGCCGACCCCGCCATGCAGGCGATCGTGCTCACGACGGAGGAAGAAGGCATCGCGCTCGCCGCCGGCGCCTGGCTGGGCGGCCAACGCGCCTGCCTGCTCATGCAGTCCTCCGGCGTCGGCAACTGCATCAACATGCTGTCCCTGCCGGTGAACTGCCGGATGCCGTTCCTGACCCTCGTGACCATGCGGGGCGAGTGGGGCGAGTTCAATCCGTGGCAGGTGCCGATGGGCAGCGCCACCCCCACCGTGCTGACGGCCACCGGCGTGCACGTGCGCCGCGCCGACCATCCGGGGGAGGCTGCCGAGACGGTGGCCGCCGCGGCGTCGCTCGCGTTCGATTCGGCGGTGCCGGTGGCGGTGCTGTTTTCCCAACGCCTGATCGGCAGCAAGGTGTTCGTGAAATGACTCCCGACCGCATGCACAACGAAGGCACGCTCGACCGCCGCGCCGTGGTGGCGGAGCTGGTAAGGGACCCAGGCGAGCTGCTGGTCGTGAGCGGCCTCGGCTCGGCCACCTACGACGTGGGCGCGGCCGGCGACCGGGCGCTGAATTTCTACCTGTGGGGAGCGATGGGCGGGGCGGCAATGATCGGCCTCGGGCTCGCACTGGCGCAACCGCGCCGGCACGTGCTGGTGCTGACCGGGGACGGAGAGATGCTGATGGGCATGGGCGCGCTCGCCTCCATCGCCGCGGCAAAGCCACCGAACCTCGCGATCGCGGTGCTGGACAACGCCCGCTTCGGCGAGACGGGGGCGCAGCGCTCCCACACCGGCCACGCAACGGACCTCGCCGCCGTCGCCGCCGCCTGCGGCTGGGCCGAGGTCGCCACTGCACGCGACATGGACGCGGTCGCGGTGCTCAAGCCCCGGTTGCGCAGCGAGGCGCTGTTCGCGGTGCTGAAGATCGCCCCCGCCGAAGTGCCGCGCCACCTGCCCCCGCGCGACGGCGCCTATCTCGCGGACCGCTTCCGCCGCGCGCTCGGCGTGGCGGAAGGCTGAGCCCGTCCTTTCTCCCTCCCCGCCTGCAGAGGAGGCGCCGCGCATCGGGCGGCCGATGCGCCACCGGGGATGAAAAAGGCGGGGGTACAGCCCTTCTCCCTCTCCACCCGCGCTTGCGGGGGGAGAGGGAGAGAAGAACGGCACCCTCGTCGTCAGTTTCCCTGAAACCGGGAGTTTTCATGGCAGGACCGGGCCGCTGGCATGGCGCCCGCTTCCCGTTATGATCCGGTCATGTCCGCGTTGTTCCTCGAAGACCTCCAGGTCGGCCAGCGCTTCACCAGCGCGGCCCAGACGATCGATGCGGACGCGATTCGCGCGTTCGCCGCCGCCTGGGACCCGCAGCCGTTCCACCTGGACGACGCGGCGGCGGCGGCCACCCTGTTCGGCGGCCTCGCCGCCAGCGGCTGGCACACCGCGGCGCTGACCATGCGGCTGCTGGTCACCTCCGGCCTGCCGCTCGCCGGCGGCATCATCGGCTCGGGCGGCATGCTCGCCTGGGAACGGCCGGTGCGCCCCGGCGACACCCTGCACGTAACCTGCGAGGTGCTCGAGATCACCCCTTCCCGCTCGCGCCCCGCTCGCGGCACGGTCCGGGTACGCTGCCTGACCGTGAACCAGAACGGCGAGACGGTGCAGAGCTTCACCCCGAAGCTGGTGGTGACCCGCCGCCCCGCCAAGGAGACCGCCGATGGCTGAGAAGTTGCTCGCCGGCGAGACGGCACTGGTGACCGGTGCGGCCTCCGGCATCGGCCGCGGCATCGCCCGCGCGCTGGCCGCCGAGGGCGCCCGCCTCGTGCTGACCGACATCGATCCCGTGCGCGGCGGCGCCGTCGCCACCGAACTCGGCGCCGCCTTCCTGCCCGCCGACCTGTCGCACCCGGACGCCGCGCGCCCGCTGTTCGACGCGGCCCTTGCCGCCGCCGGCGGACGCCTGTCGCTGTTCATGCACAGCGCCTCCCCGCGCCGGCCGGAGACCCAGCACCTGCTCGCGGTGACGGAAGCCGAGTGGGACGCGATGATCACGACCAACCTGCGCGCCGGCTTCGTGCTCGGCCAGGCGGCGGGGCGGCACATGATCGATGCCGGGGTACGCGGGCGGATGGTCTTCGTCACTTCCCTGCACGCCGAGACCCCGCGCAACCTGCCGCACTACAGCGCTGCCAAGGCCGGCGAGACGATGCTGGTGAAGGAGCTGGCGCGCGCCCTCGGCCCGCACGGCATCAGGGTGAACGCGATCGCCCCGGGCGCGATCCCGGGCGGCGGATTCGCCGCCGATGTGGCGACGCTGGAGCGGATGATCCCGCTCGGCCGCACCGGCACGCCCGAGGATATCGCCGCGATGGCCGTGGCGCTGCTGTCCGACCGGTTCGCCGCCTATGTCACCGGCACGACGGTGGCGGTGGACGGCGGCCTGGCCCTCTATAACTGGATCGCCCCGCCGCCCGGCTGACCGGCGGCGCGGCGTGGAGGATGATGTCGCACGAGCGCCCCCCTGATCCGGCCGCAAACCTGCCGCGCCAGCAGGGTGTGGCGCTGTGGCGCGAAATCGCCGAGCACCTGCGCGCCGAGATCGTCGCCGGCACGCCCGCCGCCGGCGCGCGACTGCCCTCGGAAGCCGAGCTCGCCCGCCGTTTCGGTGTCAACCGCCACACCCTGCGCCACGCGCTAGAGGAATTGGCGCGCGCCGGCCTGGTCCGCATTGCCCAGGGCCGCGGCAGCTTCGTCTCCGAGGACGTGCTCGATTACACGGTCGGTCCGCGCACCCGGTTCTCGGAATGGATCCGCCGCCACAACAAGGAACCCTCCGGGCAGGTGCTGCGGCTCGCCGAGGTGCCGGCCGAGCCGCCGGTGGCGCGCGGGCTCGGCATCGCGCCGGGTGCCGCGGTGATCCTGCTGGAGCGGCTGGGCTTTGCCGACGACCGCCCGGTCAGCCTGGCGGCGCATCATTTCCCGACGACGCTCGGCCCCGGCCTGCTGGAGGCGTTGCGCATCGCCCCTGGCATTACCGAGGCGCTGGCCGCGATCGGCATTGCCGACTATCGCCGTGCCGTGACCCGCGTCACCGCGCGGTTGCCCACGCCGGAGGAAGCCGTGCTGCTGCGCACCCCGCGCTCCAGCCCGCTGCTGGTGACGGAAAACGTCAACGTCGATGCCACGGGGCGGGTGGTCGAGTTCGGCCTGGCACGCTATCCCACCCCGCGCGTGCAGATCGTGTTCGAACCCTGAAGGTCCCCCCGATGTCCGATCTCGTTCTTACCGGCGGCGCGGTGCTGCTGCCCGGCGCCGGGCTGCGGCCCGTGGCGCTGAGCCTCGCCGGCGGCCATGTCGCGGCGGTCGATCGCGCCGGATCCGGGCGGGAGGCGGCGGGGCGGCAATTCGACGCCTCCGACCTCTGGGTGCTGCCGGGGGTGATCGACCTGCACGGAGACGCGTTCGAGCGCCAGGTGCAGCCACGTCCGGGCGTCGATTTCCCGGTGCCCCTGGCGATCGAGGATACCGAGGCGCAGTTGCTCGCCAACGGCATCACCACCGCCTATCTCGGCGTGACCCTGTCGTGGGAACCTGGGCTGCGCGGGATCGAGACCTGGCGCACCCTGCTCGCCGCGCTGGCAGCGCACCGGGGATACTGCGACCTGCGCGTGCATCTGCGCTGGGAGGCCTACAACCTCGATGCGCTGGAGACGGCCGAGGCCGATATCCGCGCCGGGCGCGTGCATCTGCTGGCGTTCAACGATCATACCCCGGCGATCCTGGAGAAGATGGGCGATCCGGCGACGGCGGCGAAATACACCGAGCGCGCCGGGGTGCACCCCGACGCATTCCGGGCGCTGGCGAAGCAGGTGGCGACACGCGCGGCGGAAATCCCGGCGGGCCAGGCGCGGCTGGCCGCCGCGGCGCGGGCGGCGGGCATCCCGCTCGCCAGCCATGACGATGCGACGGTGGACGACCGCATCCGCTTCCGCGACCTCGGCGCGCGCATCTGCGAGTTCCCGATGGCCGAGGCGGTGGGCCAGGCGGCACGGGACGCCGGCGATGCGGTCGCGATGGGCAGCCCGAACGTGCTGCGCGGGAAGTCGCATCTCGGCTGGGCCTCGGCGGCGCGGCTGGCCGAGGCGGGTATCTGCTCGGTGCTGACGTCGGATTATTTCTACCCCGCGCTGCCACGTGCGGCGCTGGTCCTCGCCGGGCGCGGGGTGCTCGACCTGGAACGGGCCTGGGGGCTGATTTCGGCCGCGCCGGCGGCGGCGGCAGGGCTGGACGATCGCGGCGTGATTGCCGAGGGGCGGCGGGCCGATCTCGTGGTGCTGGCGCCGGCGACGGCGGAGCGGTCGGCGCGTCTGGTGGCGACCATCGCCGGCGGGCGGGTCGCCTGGATCGGGGACGAGGGCGCCTCCCGCCTCACGTGATCGTTGGTCGCACCGGATAACGCCTTCGTGCACAGCGTGACGGCGCTGTTGACCGGAGGACGCCGCTTTGCCCTGGAATCGCCTGTTTTTCTTCCTGGAGACATCGCCGCGCCGCGCCGCCGGCGCGGCATCGCGCGTGGGTCCCTGCGCGGGGCTTGTCGTGCTGGGTCTGTGCGGTTGTGCCGGCCCCGGGCCCACGCCGCCGGTGCCCGCGGCGGCGGCGGCGGCGCCGCCGGCCTATGCCTCGCCCCAGAAGGTGGATGACGTCTCCGCCGCACTGAACCAGAGGCTCGACCACATGCTGGCGGCACCGGCGACACGCGCCGGACAATGAACCGCGGCGAGCGCGCGACGGCGCCCGGCTGACTGTCCGGCCCTGCGGGGACTTGGCGCGGCGCGCCGGGGGCGGCGGTCTGGGCTCGGCTGGCGTGGGCCGGGCGTGGGGCGCGTCCCGGCGCGAGCGGGTTGCTCCCGTGCGGCGGGCGCGGTCTCGGGCCGGGGCGATTTTCCCACATGCGGAAACGGCGGTTAACCGTCGGGAAAGGTTTCCGGCGGACGCTGCGGAGCGTCGCCACAGGAGGTCCCCATGGATCGGTGCTCCGCATTTCCCGGCCGGCCCGCGCCCTGCACGCGTGATCGGCCCGGATTGGTCGGTCCGCTGGCGTGTCTCGGGCTGCTGATCCTGAGCGGCTGCGCGGGGGGAAATACGCCGCAGGCGGTGAACGCCGCGGCGCTGGCGCAGCGCGCCTATGCGAGCAACGGAACGATCCGTTCGGTGTCGGATGCGCTCGATCAACGGCTTGATCTGATGCTGGCGGTCCAGACGGCTGGTGTTCAGCCGTAGGACGTCGGTCGGCGCGGTCGGCCGATGCGCCGGGTTCTGGCAACCGTGCTATTATTGTTCATTGTAATATAAAAGATGTTATACAGATAAAAAAGACGTCTTGCCACGATATTTTCGACCATCTGTCACGCAATCCGGCGCAGAGCCGTCGGTAACGGTTACACTTGACTCTTAGGTTGCATAATCTTTATATTCTTATTCTCAATTTATGGATGTTCCTATGCGCTCGCTCCTTGCTGCCGGCTCCGCCCTGTGCCTCTCCGTCCTTCTCGCCGCCGCTCCAGCCAAGGCCGCCCTGACGGCGTCGGAGCTTGCGCTGGACGAAGCGGTCCTGAACCAGTTCAACGTCGTCACGTCCGGCGACTACAACGCGGATAACGAGACGGAAGGCCGCATCGCGGTCGGCGGCAATCTGACGGGGTCGCTCACCGACAGTTGCTTCAACGGATGTGCTGGCAACACGACCTCCAGCGCGCTCGGGGCGGCCTATGGCTCGCTGAACGTCTGGGGGAATGTCAGCGGCAGCGTCACGTCAGGCGGGGGCAACGTCTACGTCCAAGGTAGCCACACCGGCGTCAGCTTCACCCTGAACGGCGGGAGCGCCCTCCAGAGTTCGTTCCCCTTCGCCTCGCCCATGCCGTTCGCGACCCCGCTCGCCGACCTCGCCAACAGCATTGCCGCCGATGCCCATGCCGACACGGGCACCGTGGCCGCCGGCGCCTATGTCCAGAACAACCCGTCGCAGATCACCGCAACGAAGGCAGCCGGCACCTACGGCGGCAAGAACTACGGATTCATTACGATATC
The DNA here is from genome assembly GCA_963832525.1 of uncultured Pseudomonadota bacterium. Taxonomy (GTDB): domain Bacteria; phylum Pseudomonadota; class Alphaproteobacteria; order Acetobacterales; family Acetobacteraceae; genus JAJZVS01. Next base: position 92,791 of record CAWHUC010000003.1, on the reverse strand, counting down.
GCTGGCCAACCTGGCGAGTTACAGCAACTTCGAAGGCATCGTCACGAGTGGGTTGGACGAGGTATTCGTGGTCGTGACCGGCGCCCCCGGCGCGACCTCCGCGACGTTGCCCGGCATGAACTCCAACAACGGCGACACCAACGTGATCTGGGACTTCGTCGACGCCACCAGCTTGACCTTCAACGGCAGTTGGTACGGCGATATCCTGGCGCCGGACGCGACGATCACGAACGACGGCGATCTCAACGGCACCGTCTTCGCCCAATCGATCAACCAGCAATCAGAAATCCATGACTACAACCTGCCGACCGACATCCTGAGCGGCCTGCCTACCACGACCGTCAGCCAGAGTTCGGCGGTCGTAGAACCCTCGACGCTTGCGGTCCTTTTCGTCGGCATCTTCGGGCTCGCGTTTGCGCGCCGCAAAATCGTCCGCGCCGCCGCCTGAGGCGAGGGTTCTACACTTCGGCAGCGAGGCCAGGACAGCTCTGCTCCGCCGCCTCCCGCCAAGGGCTCGCCCTTGGCGGGGGCTTCGGGGAGCACGTCCCTGTAGCCTCCCGACGCGCCAGTACTTCGGCACAGAGGCTTGGACGGGTTGAACAGCGCGCCGCATTCGACCCAGAGCGGCCGTACGAATTGGACAGCCTACCGGCCCGGCTGCCATCCGGAGTAACGGGGTACGTCCTCTGGATCGAGAAGCCAGCCCACGTCGTGTGACGTCCATATGTGCATGGCAGGCTTGGCGCCAGGATCATCGTCCAGCGTCGGCACACGCAGAATGACGTGTGCCTGGGCGGGCCGCTCCGCCATGAGATGCGTCCCACATACCGAGCAGAACCAACGCAGCTTACCTGGCGAGGACTCAAACGCGCGCAGGTGGTCCTCGCCCATCTTCCAGCGGAAGTGCTCCCGCATGACACCGGCCGTGGTCGCGAACGCGCTCGCGTGAGCCTTACGGCACGTCACGCAATGGCAATGCGCGATCGGCATATCGAGCTGGTCCACTTCGTAGCGCACTGCCCGACACAGGCAGCTTCCCTTCAGCGCCATTCGGCCGGTCACCCTTCAGCCTGGACTGGCTTGCTCATGTAAACGGTGATCCCGAGCCTGGACCGTTCCTCCCGATCCACGCCGTAACCCAGCTTGCCGTAAAGCTGTACGTTCGCGGCAAAAAGCTTGTTGGTGAAAAGCTTAATGACTGGATGACCCTGCGCCGCAGCCACCTGCTCGGCATGAGCCAACAGCTTTCGACCCAGGCCCCTGTTCTGAAATGCGGGAGATACTGCGACATTCTCAATGAGAAGATGGCCATCACTTGGAACCATCTCGATAAGAGCCGCCAGCTTGCCATCCATATGCAGGAGATCGATGCGGTGTTTCCGCACGGCTTCATCGTAGTCGGCGGTCATAGGTAAAGGCTCCCGCCCGATGACCGGAACCCATTTGGAATAGGCTTCGCGTGTCAGAGAACGGATGGCTCCAGCATCTTCCGCGGTTGCCGGCCGCAGCGAGCAGGCTACGGGGGCGTGAAGCCTGGGTGGCCCCATCTTGAACCATGCCTTTGCGATTCTGCCATCCTCAATCTCGTAGATGGCGACCACATCCACCTCGCCAGGACCGTCCGGGAAGCTGCGCGTGACCGTCTCCTGATCGACCACCACGTTGGCGACGGCGATGCGCTTGATCAGTTGCCCGTGCAGGTTCGGTTCCTTGAACCGGGCCAGGTGGCGCTCGCGAATCTCTGACGCTCCACGCGCCAGGAGGCGGTCGGGGAACTCGTAGTAATGGCAGTCTTCGGACCACCAAGGCATGAAGGCGTCGATATCGCGGGCGTTGTAGGCATCGAGCTGTTTCTGCACAGGTCGTTCGACGTCGGCGGTGCTGCTGGCGTCCATTGTGGGGTCTCTCCAAATGCAAAAACCCCCGCAACGGTTGTCGCGGGGGTTGGAGCGTGTCCTCGAAAGAGCCTTGGCTCAGGCGATGGTGTTATCCTTCACAAGCCTGGCCAGACTTCGGCACACACGACAAACCCGCCGCGGTTGAGACGGAGTTGGTGTCGGTCAGCGGCGCTCTGGGTCTGCCACATCCTGACAGGAGCCTGCCGTTTCTCGGCTCGTTGCGTCAAGCACCTTCTTTAAGGTCCGCTCCCCGCCCAAAGCCGCCCGTCCGAAGGAGCCCGAACCCACCGGCATCAGGGCTGCGCAACCGGGATAACTATCTCCGGCCACCCGTCAAAACCTCTATGCCGAGGGTACTAGCCCCCCAGCACCCGCCCCGCCACCGCATCCAGCTTCGCCACCAGCGCCGGATCGCGCATGTGCGGTCGCGGTGATGATGGCGTTGTCCAGCGCCCGGTCGCAGCCGCCGGGGCAAGCCCCCGCGCGCCGGCCGAGCCCCGGCACCACCGCGCGCACCAGCGCCGCGCGCCTGGTCGGCGTTGCTCCAGCAGCACCTTCACCACCGCCTCCACCGTCACGTGGTCGTGGTCCGGGTGCCAGCAGTCGAAGTCGGTCACCATGGCCACGGTCGCGTAGCAAAGCTCGGCCTCGCGGGCGAGCTTGGCCTCCGGCATGTTGGTCATGCCGATCACGCTGGCAGCCCCAGGTGCGGTAGAGCTCGCTCTCCGCCTTGGTGGAGAACTGCGGCCCCTCCATCACCAGGTAGGTGCCGCCGCGCGTCACCGGCAGGCCCAGGCCCCGCGCCGCCGCCTCCAGCGCGTCGCCCAGCCGCGCGCAGACCGGGTGCGCCATCGACACATGCGCCACCACGCCCTCGCCGAAGAAGCTCTTCTCGCGGGCGAAGCTGCGGTCGATGAACTGGTCGACGATGACGAAATGCCCGGGCGGCAGGTCCGCCTGCAGGCTGCCGACCGCCGACAGCGAGATCACGTCGGTCACGCCCGAGCGCTTCAGCGCGTCGATATTGGCGCGGTAGTTCAGATGGGTGGGCGACAGCGGATGGCCGCGCCCGTGGCGCGGCAGGAACACGCAGCGCACGCCGCCCAGCCGGCCGAACAGCAGCGCATCGGACGGCGTGCCCCAGGGCGTCGCGACCTGCGCGCCAGGCCTTCTCCTCCAGCCCCTCGATGTCATAGAGGCCGGAGCCGCCGATGATGCCGATGACCGGTTCGACCGGGTCCGATGACCGGTCCACCGGGCCGGCAGCGGTCGCGTCGCCCGGGTCAACGTGCAGCTCAGTGCACGTCGGCCCAGACCTTGCGCTTCACCGCGTAGGTCAGGCCGGTCAGCAGCATCAGGAACAGCACGACCCGCACGCCGATCTGCTTGCGCTGGACCATCTCCGGATTGGCGGCCCAGTGCAGGAACGTCACCACGTCGTGCGCCTCCTGCGGCACGGTTCGGCTTGGTGCCGTCGGCGTAGGTCACCTGGCCGTCATGCAGCGGCTGCGGCATGGCGATCTGGTGGCCGGGGAAATACTCGTTGTAGTTCATGCCCGCCGGCATCTTGAAGCCGGCCGGCGGCGTCGACGAAGCCGGTCAGGATGCCATAGACGTAGTCGGCCCGCCCTCGCGCGCGTTGACGATCAGCGACAGGTCGGGCGGCAGCGCGCCGTTCAGCGCCGCCCGCGCCGCCTGCTCGTTGGGGAACGGCGAGCGGAACTGGCTCGCCGGCGTGGCCGGGCCGGTCCTTCGGCTGGCCCTGGTCGTCGACGCCCTGCGGCACCGTCACCGCGGCGGCGATCGCCTTGATCTGCGCCGGGTCGAGGCCGATGCCCGCCAGGTCGCGGTAGTGCAGCTGCGTTCATCGAGTGGCAGTTGGAGCAGACCTTGGGATAGACCTGGAAGCCGCGCTGCGCGGCGGCCAGGTCGAAGGCCGCCGAACAGGCCGGCGAAGCTCCACTGCTCGTTCGGCAGCGGCGGGGTCTCAGCGTCCTGCGCCAGTGCCGGACCGGCGGCAACCAGGCCGAGCAACGCGGCGAACAGCAGTGAACGGAGCGCGCGCATCATGCCTTCTCCATCGGCTTGGCGGCGGCGCCACTGGGCAGTGGTCCGCCCCCTCCGCCCAGCACCGGCGCGGCTGATGCTTTCCGGCAGCGGCAGCGGCCGCTCCAGCTTGCCGAGGATCGGCAGCAGCACCAGGAAATGGAAGAAGTAGTAGAGCGTGCACGACCCGGCTCAGCGATCACCCAGATGCCCTCCGGCTTGTGCGCGCCGCACCACGCCGAGCACCGACGACGGCCAGCACCCACAGCCAGATCACCTGCCGGTAGATCGGCCGGAACCGCGCGCTGCGCACCGGCGAGGTATCGAGCCAGGGCAGCACGAACAGCACCAGGATGCGAGCCGAACATCATGCACACGCCGCCGAGCTTGTTCGGCACCGAGCGCAGGATGGCGTAGAACGGCAGGAAGTACCATTCCGGCACGATGTCGGCCGGCGTCTGCAGCGGGTTGGCCGGGATGAAGTTGTTCGGGTCGCCCAGCAGGTTCGGGCACGAAGAACACGAACGCACGCGCAGACGATGCAGGAACACGCAGATGCCGACGCTGTCCTTGGCCGTGTAGTACGGGTGGAACGGCACCGTGTCCTGCGGCGCTCTTCACGTCGATGCCCAGCGGGTTGTTCGACCCGGTGATGTGCAGCGCCGCGACGTGCAGGAACACCACGCCCACCAGCACGAACGGCAGCAGGTAGTGCAGCGAGAAGAACCGGTTGAGCGTCGGGTTGTCGACGCTGAACCCGCCCCACAGCCAGGTGACGATCGGCATGGCCGACGACCGGGAAGGCCGAGAACAGGTTGGTGATGACGGTGGCGCCCCAGTACGACATCTGCCCCCAGGGCAGCACGTAGCCCATGAACGCGGTCGCCATCATCAGCAGCAGGATCACCACGCCCAGCATCCACAGCAGCTCGCGCGGCGCCTTGTAGGAGCCGTAGTACAGGCCGCGGAACATGTGGATGTAGGTGACGATGAAGAACATCGACGCACCGTTCTGGTGCACGTAGCGGATCAGCCAGCCGTAGTTCACGTCGCGCATGATGTGCTGGACGCGAATCGAACGCGAGCGCGGTGTTCGGCTGGTAGTTCATCGCCAGGAAGATGCCGGTGACGATCATGATCACCAGGGTCACCATCGCCAGCGCGCCGAAATTCCAGAAGTAGTTGAAGTTCTTCGGCGTCGGGAAGACCGCGTATTCCTTCTGCATCATCGTGAAGATCGGCAGGCGGCGTGTCGATCCAGTTGAGCAGCGGGTTCTGGAATTCGCTCTTGTGCAGACCGGCCATAGGGGATCCTCGTGACGAAACAGACCGGCCTCAGCCGATGCGGAAATCCGGAGCGGGCGGAGCGGGGGCGGGCCGAACGGGAGCGAGGAGGGCACTGAAGCACGCGTCGGCGGCACGCTGGCGAGACTGCACCGTCGTTACGACGGCGCCGGGCGGCATGGACATCGGTCCCCTCGATTCTGTTGTCGTTCCCCGCAGACCGCACGCCGGCGCGCGGCCCGGCCGCGGGCGGTGCATATTAGGAAGTCTCGTTCGCCCCTGCAACACACCGCGGCCCCGGGCTAGACTGTCCACCCGATCCGGACAAGCCCCTCTGGGCAGCACCGCGACCGACGTGCCGCCATCGTCCCGGCGCCGCGCCCCCGAACCGAAGGAATCGCCCCGCCGATGCCCCCTCCGCCTGCCCCCCCCCCTCCGCCTGCCTACGTGGCGCTGCAGCCGGACGCCAAGACCTGGTTCGAAACCTTGCGCGACCGGCTCTGCGCGGCCTTCGAAGCGATCGAGGACGCGCCAGGGGACGTGGCAAGCGACGCCGCCATGCCCCCCGGCCGTTTCGCGGCCACCCCATGGACGCGGCCCACCGCGGACGGCAGCCCCGGCGGCGGTGGGGAGATGCGCCTAATGCACGGGCGGGTATTCGAGAAGGTGGGCGTCAACGTCTCCACCGTCTGGGGCGAATTCGCCCCGGAATTCCGCGCCCAGATCCCCGGCGCCGCCGAAGACCCAAGCTTTTGGGCAAGCGGGATCAGCCTGGTCGCTCACATGCGCAACCCGCACGTCCCGGCGGCCCATTTTAACACCCGCATGCTGGTCACCACCAAGGGCTGGTTCGGCGGCGGCGGCGACCTGACGCCGATGCGGCCCGAAACGCCCGAACTCGGTGGCAGACGCCGCCCGATTCCACGCCGCCTTCCGGAGCGCCTGCGACCGCCACGACCCGGCCTACTACCCGGAGTTCAAGGCCTGGTGCGACCGCTACTTCTTCCTGCCCCACCGCAATGAGCCGCGCGGCGCCGGCGGCATCTTCTTTGACCACCACGCGACCGCCGACCCCGCCGCCGATTTCGCCTTCGTCCGCGACGTGGGGGAGGCGTTCCTGGACGTCTTCCCGGCCATCGTCCGCGCCCGCATGGCCGCCCCGTTCACCGCCGAGGACCGCGCGCACCAGGCGGTCCGCCGCGGCCGCTACGTGGAGTTCAACCTGCTGTACGACCGCGGCACCCTGTTCGGCCTGCGGACCGGAGGCAATATCGAGGCGATCCTCATGAGCCTGCCGCCCGTCGCGCACTGGCCCTGAGCGCCAGTGGCGGCGGACGGCGATTCCGGGCGCCTGCCGGCCCGACCTGACGGTGCGGACCATGGCCCCGACGCGCGCCGCCGCGGGCGCGATGTCCGGCGTCTGTCGGCGGCCGGCCTGGCCTCATTGGTCCTGCATCTTCTGCTGCTGGGGGGCATCGTCTACGTGGCGCTGCATCGGCCAGCGGCGCGGCATGTCAAGCTTTCGCCGGCGCAACAGGGCGTGCGGGTGGCGCTGGTGCTGCGCGAGCAGAAGGGCGCCGGTCATCCGCAGGCCCCGGCCGCGCCCGCGCCGCGCCCGCCGCAGCCGCATCCGCCGCATCCCCATCCCCCCGCGGCGCAGCCCACCGTGGCGCATCCGCTGACGCCGCACACCGCCGCGCCGCAGCCGGCCGCCGCCCCGCCGCCGCCGGCCAAGGTGCCGCCGGCGACCCGGCCGGCGCCGGCCCGACCCGACACGCGCGTCGCCGCCACCCATGCGGCCGCGCCCCCGGCGATCCCCGCACCGCCCATGCCCACCCCACCGGCACAACCCGCCCCGCCACCCCCACGGCCGCAGCCCGCGCCGCCGCCACAGCCGGCACCCCAGCCGGCGCCATCCACCGCCCCCGCCCGCGCGGGGTTCCAGTTCAACCTCGGCGGCACCAACAGCGAGACCAATGCCATCGTCCGCGGCGACGCGGTCGTGCCGGCCAAGCCCGACGCGCGGTTCCGCAACCACGAGCCAGTCTACCCCGACGCCGCGGCCCGGCGCGGCGAGCAGGGCACCGTCGTGCTGCTGATCCACGTCGGGCCGGACGGCCGGCCGAGCGGGGTCGACGTGCTGCGCAGCTCCGGCTTCCGCCTGCTCGATCGCGCCGCCGAGCAGGCCGTGGCCGGCTGGCATTTCCTCCCCGCGATCCGCGACGGGCAGGCGGTACGGGCGTCCATGCCGCTGCGGGTGGTGTTCAGCCTGCGATGACGGACCGGCCCGCCGACTGCGGCCGCCGGCGACAGAACAATCGCGTGAACCGGAATATCGGCGCGGGCAGCAGTTCCCTCACCTGCCACGAAAACACCTGGTTCAGGGGATCTGGCGGCGGGGGTGCCGCCCTTCTCCCTCTCCTCCCGCGCTTGCGGGGGGAGAGGGTCGGGGTGAGGGGCCGCGCGGCACGAGATGCGGATCGGGGGGCAAGCTGGCCCCCCTCACCCCGCCCTCTCCCCCCCCCCGGCAAGCGCGGGAGGAGAGAGGGAACCGCACTCCTGCCTTTTTCATCCCCGGTGGCGCATCGGCGGCCCGCAGCGCGGGAGAGGTGACTGTTCGGGCGATGGCCCCCTGCGGCAGCGCTTGACACCTTACACGCCCTGCGCCGATGCAACCCGCCGACCGATCCCAGGAGGTGCCGCGTGACCACCCTGCCGCTCGAAGGCCTCATGATCCTCGAGTTCACCCACACCATCATGGGACCGAGCTGCGGCGTGGTGCTCGCCGACCTCGGCGCCGACGTGATCCGGGTGGAACCGGCGCCTGCGGGCGACCACACCCGCCGGCTGACCGGCTTCGCGTCGGGCTTCTACGTCTATTTCAACCGCAACAAACGCGCCGTCGGCATCGACCTGAAATCCGACGCCGGGCGCGGTGTGGCGGCGGACCTCGTGAAGCGGGCCGACGCGCTGGTGGAGAATTTCGGCCCCGGCACCATGGAACGGCTCGGACTCGGCTGGGAGCAGGCGCACGCGATCAATCCGCGGCTCGTCTATTGCGCGCTGAAGGGCTTCCTCCCCGGCCCCTACGCGCACCGCCCGGCGTTGGACGAGATCGCGCAGTTCATGTCCGGCCTCGCCTACATGACCGGCCCGCCCGGCCAGCCGCTGCGCGCCGGCGCCTCGGTGATCGACATCATGGGCGGCGTGATGGGGGTGGTGGCGATCCTCGCCGCCCTGCGCCAGCGCGATCGCGACGGGCAGGGGCGCAAGGTCACCGCATCGCTGTTCGAAGCGGCGGCCTTCCTCACCGGCCAGCACATGGCCGGCGAGGCCGCGACCGGGGAGGCGCCGCCGCCGATGCCGGTGCGTCGCAGCGCCTGGGGCGTTTACGAGGCCTTCGCCTGCAAGGACGGCGCGCGGCTGTTCATCGGCATCACGTCCGATCCGCACTGGCGCGCCTTCTGCGCCGCGTTCGAGCGTCCCGACCTGCTGGCCGACCCGCGCTTCACGACCAACACCCTGCGGGTGGAGAACCGGGCCGCCCTGCGCGAGATCGTCGCCGGCCTCGCCGCCCAGCGCAGCCTCGACGAGCTGGCGGCGATGATGGACCGCGCGGGCATCCCGTTCTCCCCGGTCAATACGCCGTCCGATCTGTTCCACGATCCGCAGGTGGCGGTGCGCTCCCTGCCGGTGCGGATGCCGAGCGGAGAGACGGTCCGCTTCCCGTCCCTGCCCGTCTGCATCGACGACGAAACCCCCGGCCTGCGCCGCCAGCCGCCGGCGCTCGGCGAGCATACGGAAGAGGTGCTGCGCGGCCTCGGCTACGATGAGGCGCGGATCGCCGCCCTGCGCGCATCGGGCGCGGTATGCTGAACACGATGCGGGTCCGCCGCGCGCGGGCCGCGATTGACCCGTCCGCGGCGCCTGGGCAGCGTGCGCCGCGGCAGCAGGAGGGATGGCAATGTCCGACGCACTGACCACGCTCGAAATCGGCGAGGACTACCCGGAGCTGCGCCAGTCCGTGCGCCGCATCTGCGCGGGCTACCCTGGGCCCTACTGGCAGAAGCTGGAGGAGACCGAGGGCTATCCGACCGCGTTCGTGGACGAGCTGACAAGCGCCGGCTTCCTCGGCGCGCTGATCCCGGAGGAATACGGCGGCTCCGGCCTCCCTTTGCGCGCCGCCGCGGTGATCCTGGAGGAGATCAACGCCTCCGGCTGCGTCGCCTCCCAGGGCCATGCGCAGATGTACATCATGGGCACCCTGCTGCGGCACGGCAGCGAGGCGCAGAAGCGCCGCTACCTGCCGGAGATCGCCGCCGGTCGGCTGCGCCTGCAAGCCTTCGGCGTGACCGAGCCCACTACCGGATCGGACACCACGAAACTGAAGACCCGCGCCGTGCGCGACGGCGATCATTACGTGGTGACCGGGCAGAAGGTCTGGACCTCGCGCGCGCTCCATTCGGACATGATGCTGCTGCTGGCGCGCACCACGCCGGCCGACCAGGTGGCGAAGCGGACCGATGGCTTGTCCGTGTTCCTGGTCGATCTGCGCGAACACCGCGGCCAAGGCCTGGAGATCCGCCCGATCAAGGCCATGATCAACCATAACACTACCGAAGTATTCTTCGACAACCTGCGGGTACCTGCGGAAAACCTGATCGGCGAGGAAGGCCGCGGCTTCCGCTACATCCTGGACGGGATGAACGCCGAGCGCATCCTGGTTGCGACCGAAGCCTTGGGCGACGGCCGCTGGTTCATCCGCAAGGCGACGCAATACGCCAACGACCGGGTGGTGTTCGGCCGCCCGATCGGCGCCAACCAGGGGGTGCAGTTCCCGATCGCGCGCGCCTGGGCCGAGCTCGAAGCCGCCGACATGGTCTGCCGCCGCGCCGCCGCGCTGTTCGATGCGGGGCGGGAATGCGGGGCGGATGCCAACATCGCCAAGCTGCTCGCCTCCGAAGCGGCGTGGCACGCGGGCGAGGCGGCGATGCAGACCTTCGGCGGGTTTTCCTACGCGAAGGAATACGAGATCGAGCGCAAATGGCGGGAGACGCGGCTCTATCAGATCGCGCCGATCTCGACCAACCTGGTGCTGGCGTATGTGGGCCAGCATGTGCTGGGGATGCCGCGGTCGTATTGAACGCAGGGCAATCGGGTTCACCTCTCCCGCTCTCGCGGGAGAGGTCGGTTCGCACAGCGAACCGGGTGAGGGTGCCGTGCCGCATGCCCTCACCCGCCGTGCTGCGCACGGCGACCTCTCCCGCGCTGCGGGAGAGGTGACACGCCGGAGGAGCGCCCGATGGCCCCGGTCTTGAACTTGCCCCGGTAGCCGCGCCGCCCCCGCTGTGGCAGCCTTCGTCCCCAGCCCCCGGAGCGCACCGGGCCGGCCCTGCGGAGGAAACGCCGATGGAAACTCCCGTCACGGACGCACCCGACGGGCTGCTCGCCGGCATCCGGATCGTCGATTTCACCCAGTTCGAGGCCGGGCCGTCCTGCACCGAAGCCCTCGCCTGGCTCGGCGCCGAGGTGGTCAAGATCGAGAACCCGCGCGCGGGCGATCCCGGCCGCCGCCTGCGTCCCGGCCAGCCGGACGACGACCCGTGGTATTTCCACGTCTTCAACGCCAACAAGAAATCCCTCACCGTCAACCTGAAATCCCCGCGCGGCCTCGCGTTGGTGAAAGATCTGCTCGGGCGCGCCGACGTCTGCGTGGAGAATTTCGCTCCCGGCACGATCGAGCGCCTCGGCCTCGGCTGGGACGTCGCGCACGCCCTCAACCCGCGCCTGATCTATTGCCAGATCAAGGGATTCGGCGAGGGCAGCCCGTACGAATCCAATCTCGCCTTCGACATGATCGCGCAGGCCTGCGGCGGCACCATGAGCGTGACCGGCGAGCCCGACGGCCCGCCGCTGAAACCCGGCCTGTCGCTCGGCGACACCGGGACCGGGATGCTGATGGCCGTCACCATCGCCTCCGCCTTGTTCCGCCGCCAGCAGACCGGCCAGGGACGGCGGCTGCAGGTGGCGATGCAGGATTCGATGCTGCACTACATGCGCACCAATTTCGCCACCCAGGCGCGCACCGGCCAGCCCGCCGCGCGCGGGGGCGCCAAGGTGCCGGGCGTGACCAACGCCCCGCTCGGGCTCTACCCCTGCAAGCCCGGCGGCCCCAATGATTACGTCTACATCATGACGAGCCGTGCCAACCCGGAACACTGGACCCGGCTGCTGACCCTGATCGGGCGCGAGGACCTGATCGGCGATGCGCGCTACGCCACCCCCGCCGACCGGGTCGCGCGCGAACCCGAAGTCGATGCGCTGATCGCCGACTGGACCCGCCGCCACACCAAACACGAGGCGATGGCGCTGGTCGGCGGGGTCGGCGTGCCCGCCGGCGCGGTGCTCGACACGATGGAGTTGCAGAACGAACCCAGCTTCACGGCGCGCGGCATCATGCAGACCGTGCAGCGCCCGGGTCAGGCGCCCTTCACCATGCCGGCCTGGCCGGTGCGGGTGGATGGCACGCCGCCCCGCGTCGCACCCTCGCCCGGCCTCGGCGAGCACACCGAAGCGGTGCTGCGGGACTGGCTGTCGCTCAGCCCCGACGCGATCGCGGCGCTGCGGGCGGAGGGCACGCTGTAGCGCCGCCCGCCCCCGCAAGAGGCAGCCCCATGCCGTTCGGCTCTTTCACCCCCAGCGATCACGCCTACGCCGACTGCACGCGCAGCCCCAACCGGTTCGTTGCCGATATCGTCATCGAGGCGATCGCTGCCGGGCAGCTTGGCAACGCCGCGCACATCACCGACGTGCCGAAGCGGGTCCAGGGGGCCGGGTTCGACGCGGCGACCCCAGGGCGGATCGCATTTGGACGTCGGCCTCACGCCCCATGCAATGGTGCCGGCCGAGATGGGCCGCGTCGCGCAACAGGTGGTCCCGGCGTTCACCTGACCCGCCGCAGCGGACAGGCCAGGATCGCGTCCGCATCCAGGTTGGACCGCACCCGCACGCAGCCCGGTGCGCGCGCCAGCCCGTAGGCACGCAAGGTGGCATTGGCCACCCCGGGGCTCTCCGCCGGTGCCTCCAGCCCCCACAACTTCCCGCGTTGCGCCGCGATCGCCGTCGCCACCGCGCGCGCCAGAAGATCCGGTGCCCCCGGACGCACCAGGTTGTTGTCGCCGCCGACGAAGCGCATCGACGCCGGCACGAAAGCGGCGACGTAGGCCATCGGCGACGGATCGAGCAGCACCACCAGGCTCCCCGCCGGAAATTCCGGCGGGCGCACCGCCACCGCCACCGGCCCCGGCGGCGCGTGGCCCCAGTCGGGATAGACCGTCACCGCAATCAGCCCCGCCGCCAGCGCCCAGGCCGCCGGCACGCTCCGCCACGCCGGCGCCCGCGCCAGAAACGGCGCCAGCGCTGCCGCCAGCAGAGGACCACTCAGCACTTCCAGCGGCACCAGGTAGCGCAGGATGGAAAACGCTGCCTCCCACACCCCATACCCCACGATCCACACCGCCAGCGCCACCACCACGCCCGGCGCCGCCTGCCGCCGCCACACCGCGCGGACTGCCAGCGCCAGCGCCGCCGCCCAGCCGAGGGCGATGCGCGGATCACGCAGCGGCAGCTCGCTCACGAGCGCACAGCGCCGGAAGGCCCAGAACAGCGGATAGGCCACCGCCTGCCAGACATCGCGCGGCAGGAAGCGGGTGTCGGTGTCCGCGACCGGCGCCGCCCAGGGCGAGCGGAAGATCTCGTTGAAATAGGGAAACACCGGATCACCGTAATGCGCGTACAGCCAGGCCCACCACGCGCCGCCGGTCAGCGTCGCCCCGCCCGCCGCCGCCAGCGCGAACCAGGCGAACGCCACCGCGCCGCGCCGCCCCCCGCCCCCGGTCAGCACCGCCGCCAGCGCCAGCCCCAAAGCGAACGGCGTCGCCGTCAGCTTCAGCCCCACCGCCAGCCCGGCCAGCAACCCGGCCGCGGCGCACGCCCGGCGCGACGGCGGCGTGCCCAGCAGCAAGACCGCGCCCAGCACGCAGCACGCCGGCAGCATCTCGCTCATCGCGCCGGCGAAGGTCGAGACCCCGGCGGCTCCGGTGACGCCGATCAGCGCCGCCGCGCCGGCGATCCAATCCCGCCCCGGCGTGGCCTCCGTCAGCAGGCGCCGGGTCAGGCACCACGCCAGGAACCCGGCCAGCCCCTGCGGCAGCCCCAGCGTCGCGCCGAGCACCGCCGGATGGCGGTTCAGCGCCCCGAGCAGCGCGGCGTAGATCAGGTCGAGACCGGGCGCATAGAAACTCTGCAACTGCGCCACCGCGAGATCGGTCCCGACCCGCCCGTGCAGCAGCGCGAATCCGTTATACAAATGATAGTTGCGCAGATCGTAGTCGGCGCCCGGACCGATCAGCACCGCCGCCAGCGCCCCGGCCAGCGCGGCGGCGGCGAGCCAGGCGGCCAGCACCGCGAGCAGGCGCGCAACGCCCGCGCGGGGGCGTGCCGCCGGACGGACGAGGGTTGGCGCCGCAGGGCGCGGCCAGGCAAGTGCCGGGGTCATGGCCGCAGGGTGCACGGCCCAGGCTTCGGATCGGTTAATGCGGCAAGGCCAGGGGGCACTGCCTCATAAGCGCTAAAGGAGCGGGCGCCGTTCTTTCACCTCTCCCTCTGGGAGAGGTCGGAGCGCGTCAGCGCTCCGGGTGAGGGTGGTGCGGCACGTCCGATGGTTTGTCCGTGCGGCACGACCCTCACCCGCCGCTTCGCGGCGACCTCTCCCGGAGGGAGAGGTGAAAGAACGGCGCCCGGCCCCTTGTCCTAGCGCGTATAGGGCGCTGCCCCCTGGCCTTGCTTCACGGACCCGCGCCCTCGATCAGCCCCAACTCCCGCATGCGGGCCCGGGACGCGGCCATCGAGTCCGTGATCGCAAGTGCGGCGGCCAGGGCGCGGCGGCCGGCGGCGGCGTCGACGGCGACCGGGCTGCCGTCCAGGATGGATGCGACGAAGGCCGCGTGCTCGGCTTCCAGCGCATCGTGGTCCTGCCAGGAGACTTCCTCAACGCCGAAGCCTTCGATGAAGGGCAGCGCCTGGCCGTGGCCGCGGCGGATGACGGTCATGGTGCGGTTGGCGAAATCGACCGCGAGGTAGCCGTCGGCGGCGAAGATGCGCATGCGGCGTTCGGTGCGGGCGGAGACGCGGCTCGCGGTGATGGTGGCGACCGCGCCGGAGACAAAACGGATGCGCGCGTTGGCGATGTCCTCGTGCGCGCTGGCGACGGCGGCGCCGACGGCATCCACGCTCTCGATCGGGCTGTCGGTGAGGGTCAGGATCAGGTCGAGGTCGTGGATCATCAGGTCCAGGATGACCGAGACATCCGTGCCACGCGGCTTGAAGGGCGCGATGCGGGTGGCCTCGATATAGAGGGCGGCGCCCATGCGGCCGGACAGGGCGCCGTGCGCGGCGGAGAAGCGTTCCAGGTGGCCGACCTGGAGCACGAGGTTTCGTTCTGCGGCCAGTGCGGCAAGGTCGTCGGCTTCGGCGAGGGTGGCGGCGATCGGTTTTTCCATCAGCACGTGGCGGCCGGCGCGCAGGGCTTGGGCACCGAGGCTGTGGTGCGTGGCGGCGGGGGCGGCGATCACGACCGCGTCGGAATGGGCGAGCAGGTCGGGCAGGTCGCGCACCGGCGCGCCGGCTTCCCAGGCGATGGTCTGCGCGCGTTCGGGGTTCCGGTCGCAGATGCCGGACAGGGTGGCGCGCGGCGCGGCGGCGAGCTTCAGCGCGTGGTAGCGGCCGAAGTGGCCGGCGCCGATGACGCCGATGCGGAGCCGGGCGGGGGGCGGAGGCATGGCGACGTTTGTGGACCGGCGCGGGGGGGCGCGGCAAGGGTGGGGGTGCGGTCCTTCTCCCTCCCCCCTTGCGGGGGAGAGCCGGGGTGGGGGGCGTGCACAGGAGAGCGACCGTCTGGCTACCGCTGACCGGCGGCGATAAGCTCACGCAACAGCAGGACATCGCGCGCGCAGCGGATGGCCCGCGAACGCAAGGAGACAAAGCCGTGACCATGAGCTATCGCCCGTTCGACGCGGCGGATTATCTCGACAATGATGAGGTCATTGCCGAGTATCTTTCTGCCGCCGTCGAAGACCCTGACCCGAACGTGTTCCTCGCCGCGCTTGGCGACGTGGCCAAGGCGCGCGGCATGGCGCAGATCGCCGAGGATGCGGGGCTTGGCCGCGAAGGCTTTGAACGCTGGGGGGCATCCTCGCTATGAAACCATCAGTGCGGTGCTGCACGCGCTTGGGGTAAAATTTGCGGTTGTTGCGGATCAAATGCAGATGCGATGACAGTGCGACTCTAGGATCTACAGTTATAGAATTCGTGGGGTCTGTCCGCTATGGTGGATCGTGTTGGCGGCAAGATTCTTGGGGTGGGCGCTCAGGAACTCGCAGCGACGTCTGCGGAGTCCCCGAAATGGACACGTGTAGAAAATTACGGATTTCATTCTCGCGATCCTACGAGACCCAAAGCGCGACGGACTACCACCGCTTCGACTTCGCTAGGACTGTTCGCATCTTTCCTAAACACTATGATGGCGACCCTCTTTGGGCGCTGCGCGCCCTGTCCGTAGCGGGCCGCTTCGGCAACCGCCAAAATCAGGCCAACCAGAGCAAGCGGTCGATATATGCCACCGTGGCCAGAGCCCATAACCGGCATTACAACTTCGTTGAGACGCGCATCTGCTAAGCGCGTAAACAAGTCGCGCATCCCATCGCATAGATAGGATATCCGACTGGCAAGGCCCTCACCAGCTCGCTGCGTTGTCGTGGACACAAGAGCGACTGCGAGAGAATGACCAAGCGGATTAAGGAGCAGCACACATCGGCCTACGCCAAAGCTTTCGCAACTCACGCCATCGGCCTTTTGTTGAAGGATACCGGTACCAAATCTCCTCTTGCACTCCTCCTTTGTGAGCGCGCTGAATGCGGCGACCTGACCATCGAATATCCAACTCACATATGCACCGAGCGCACTTCTTCTGTCGTCAACACATTCGTCATCGAAATATTCGTTACAAGGAAGAGCTATTGCAGCACCTGTCACTCCAGATTGGTCTTCAATACGCCCCTCGACAACACGAATCTCACAATCTCCGACAGTCGTCCAAAGTGCTTCACGATCCTCTTTGACGTGTGTGAGATCAATACCTGCACCGCGATCTACGGTATCACGTCGAACCAGAGATAACACAAAGGCAACCGCTGAAATCAGCACAAGCAAGATTCCAACCACCACTGGCACAAGCGCGTCTGGAGGATGTGAGCTCCAATGATAGTTTCTGTCGATCGTCACGCATGGGAAGACTACAAGGACTACGCCCAAAATGAGTGCGATAGCCCAATACGGCTTGTCAACCAGCTTTGCGACAAAGTTAATCATGTTGTCAGGTTCATCACAGCATCTGTACGAAGCTTTCACGCATTGCATCGTAAGACCACCTGATGGTGCTAAATCCGACGACGCCCTACCAGATGACTAGTGTAACGGGGCGTTGGAAAACCGACAAGAGCTACCGCCAACGGAGATATTGACCTGAGGATCACCGCAGGCGTCGCCGTAAAAGGGGCAGCCGCTCGATCGGGGGCATCCCTCTACCAAAGGGTCCAACCGAGTTATCTTAAACTCTATGATAAGGTGAACGGTCGCTCCTGGGAGCCTGACCGTGATCCCCGTCTGTGTGTGCTTCCGCCCGGCGGATAGCCAATAACCCCCCTACCCCACCGCCACCACCTTCCGAGGCGCCGTCTGCACCACTGGCGCCAACTCCGCCGCCCCGAACGACCGCGCCCGCCGCTCGTTCCCCACCGCCCCGTACAACGTGCTCCGCTGCGCCGGCGCCCGCCCGATTCCCCGGATCAGCGCCTCCATCGCCTCCGGCGGAAACTCCTGCCCGTGCTCGGTCCCCGCCGCGCGCGAGATGCTTTCGTTCATCAACGTCCCGCCGAGATCGTTGGCGCCCGCCTGCAAGCACGCCGCCACCCCCTCCGGCCCCATCTTCACCCAGGACGTCTGGATGTTCGGGATCAGCGGATGCAGCACCAGCCGCGCCACCGCGTGCATCAGCACCGCTTCGCGGAACGTCGGCCCCTTGCGCGCCAGCCCGCGCAGATACATCGGCGCTTCCATATGCACGAACGGGAGCGGCACGAACTCCGTGAACCCCCCGGTCTCCGCCTGCGCATCGCGCAGCGCGAGCAGGTGCCGCGCCCAGGACTCCGGCCGTTCCACATGCCCATACATGATCGTCGCCGTCGTGCGCAGCCCCAACCGATGCGCCGCCTGCACCACGTCCAGCCATTGCCGGGTCATGATCTTGTCCGGCGCGATCACTTCCCGCACCGGATCGTCCAGTATCTCCGCTGCCGTCCCCGGCAACGTGCCGAGCCCCGCTTCCTTCAATTGCGCCAGGAAGTCGGGCACAGAAATCCCCAACGTCGCCGCCCCCTGCGTCACTTCCAGCGGCGAGAACGCGTGCACGTGCATCCCCGGCAGCGCCTGCTTGATGGCGCGGCAGATGCCGAGATAGGTCGCCCCCGTATAGTCCGGATGGATACCGCCTTGCAGGCAGACCTCGGTCGCGCCCCGATCCCAAGCCTCCACCGCCCGGCGCACGATCTCCTCCAGATCGAGATCATACGGCGTGCCGCGCAAAGCCTCGTGCGTCTTGCCCTTGGAGAACGCGCAGAACTTGCAATGATAATAGCAGATGTTGGTGTAGTTGATATTGCGGTTGACCACATAACGAACGGTTTCTCCCGAAACCTCCCGCCGCAGCGCGTCCGCCGCCGCCGCCACGTGCGCATAATCCGCATCCCGCGCCGCGAACAGACGCACGATCGCCGCCTCGTCCAGTCGCGTCCCGCCCGCTGCGCGCTCCACCGCCGCCGCCAGCACGGGGTCGGCCGAGGCCAGGCGCGGCGCCGGCAACGCGGGCGCTACCGCGCGGCCGGGGGCCCAGTCGTCCTCGCGCGCGAACCCGTCGGAATCGATCCCCCGCCGCACCGCGGCGGCCAACGACGGCGCCAGCCAGCGATCGGCCGCAAAAGCGAAGGCCGGATAGACCGGCAGACGCGGCACCAGCACCTTGCCCGCCGCCGCGCTGCCGGCCGCCAGCGCGGCGATCGCCGGCCACGGCGCTTCCGGGTTCACATGGTCGGGCGTGACCGGCGACACCCCGCCCCAGTCATCGATCCCCGCCGCAAGCAACCGCGGAAAGACCCCGGGCGACAAATTGGGCGGCGCCTGCACATGCACATCGTCCGGCAGGATCAGGCGCGCCGCGGCAATGCTCCAGAGCAGATCTTCCAGGTCGGGCTCCGCCGTCCCCGCCATCTTCGTGCCCGCCTTGGCACGGAAATTCTGTACGATCACTTCCTGGATATGCCCGTGCGCGGCATGCAGATCGCGGATCGCGAGCAGCGCCTCGATCCGTTCCGCCCGCGTCTCGCCGATGCCGATCAGGATCCCCGTCGTGAACGGCACCGCCAGCTCGCCAGCCAGCCGGATGGTTTCCAACCGCCGTTCCGGCCGCTTGTCGGGGGAGCCGTAGTGCACCCCGCCAGGTTCGCACAGCCGCGCGGCGGCCGATTCCAGCATCACCCCCTGGCTCGCGGACACGCCGCGCAGGACGGCGATGTCCTCGCGCGTCATCACGCCCGGGTTCACATGCGGCAGCAGCCCGGTTTCCTTGAACACCGCCGCGCACATCGCCGCCAGGTAGCCGATGGTGCTGGCATGGCCCAGCGCCGCCAGCCCCTCGCGCGCCGCACGGTAGCGTAACTCGGGCTTGTCGCCGAGGGTGAACAGCGCCTCCGTGCAGCCCGCCTCTGCCCCGGCGCGCGCGATCGCCAACACCTGGTCGGGCGCCAGGAACGCCGGCTGCCCGGCGCGCGGGCTGTGGGCGAAGGTGCAGTAGTGGCACACGTCGCGACAGAGCTGCGTAAGCGGAATGAACACCTTGCGCGAGTAGGAAACGGTCCGCCCGAAGGCCGCATCGCGCCGGGCGCAGGCGCGCGCCATCATCTCGGGCAGCGAGGTGTGCAGCAGATCGGCGGTCAGAGCGTCGTCGGTCATGGGTTCCATCTCGGCATACCCCCTCTCCCCGGCCCCCTCCCGCAACGGGAGGGGAAGAAACGCTCCCCCTCCCGTTGCGGGAGGGGGCCGGGGAGAGGGGTGCGCGCGCTCATCCACGCGCAGGCGCGATCACGTCGGCGGCAAAACGCGCCAGCCGGTCTTCGGTTTCCTCGATCGTCGGCGCCTGCAGCATGACGATCACCTGCCGCACGCCGATCGCTTCCAGCGCCGCGGCGTCTTCGCGCAGATCGGCGGCACTACCGCTGAACATCTGCCGCGCGCCGTCTTCCGTGCGCCGCTCGGTCCAGTCCACCGGCTTGAACCAGAGCAGCACGGTCTCCAGCGTGGCCGGATCGCGACCCGCCGCCTCCGCCACCTGCGCCAGCCGCGCCATGCCGGCGGCCAGCCGCGCGGGCATGTCGAAGGGCGTCGCGTGGTTGTGCGACGCCGGATACCACGCATCCCCGAACCGCACCGTGCGGCGCATCGCGGCTTCGCTTTCGCCGCCGACCCAGACCGGCACGCGGGGCTGCACGGGTTTGGGTTGGAACAGCAGGTTCTCGAACGCGACATGCGGGCCGGCGACGCTCGGCGCCTCCTCGGTCCACAGCGCCTGCATGGCGGCAAGATAGGCGTCCGTCACCGCGCCGCGACGGTTGAACGGCGGCGCGCCGAGCGGGGCGTATTCCTCCGCCAGCCAGCCCACGCCGACGCCGGCGATCAGCCGCCCGCCCGACAGCACATCCACTGTGGCAAGCATCTTCGCCGCCACCACCGCCGGGCGGTACGGCACCACCAGCACCGATGGCAGCAGCCGCACCCGGCTCGTGATGCCGGCGAGAAACGAGAGCGCGCCGATTACATCCAGGCATTCCCCGGTCTGCGCGCCGACCCAGACCCCGTCCTCGGTATAGGGATAGCGCGTGGCGACGGCGCGCGGCAGCACCAGCCGATCGGGGATGCCGATGGTCGCGTAGCCCAGCGCCTCGGCCTGGCGGGCGACCGCGGCCAGGTGCGCCGGCGCCGCCAGGGCCCCACGCGCGCCGATATGGATGCCGAACTCCACGCCTGCCGTCCCCCTCCGTGCCGCGGGCGGCATCCTGTGGTAACGTCGCCCCCGACGCAAATCCCCGTCCGGAGGAACTCCCATGCAGATCGGCTGCAGCGCACCGACCGCCGGCGCCTTGACCGACCCCGACACGATCGCGCGGATCGCCACCGAGGCCGAGATGCTCGGCTTCGCCTATGTCACCGTGAGCGATCACATCATCATCCCGACCGATATCGCCTCCCGCTACCCGTATACCGACAGCGGCGAATTCCCCTCCGGCGCGCGGGTCGATCGGCACGAACAGTTGATGACCGCGATGTTCATCGCCGCCAAGACGTCGAAACTGCGCATCGTGACATCCGTGATGGTGGTGCCGCACCGCCCACCGGTGCTGACCGCGAAGCTGCTCGCGACCCTGGACGTGCTGTCCAAGGGCCGCCTGACCTTGGGGATTGGCGCCGGCTGGATGGCGGAGGAATTCGCCGCCGTGGGCACGCCGCCCTTCGCCGAGCGCGGCGCGGTCACGGACGAAACCATGCGCGCCTGCAAGGAGCTGTGGTCGCAGGAAGACCCGAGCTTCGACGGCACATACGTGAAGTTCTCCAACGTGGTGTTCCAGCCCAAGCCGGTGCAGCAGCCGATCCCGATCTGGATCGGCGGCGAGAGCGGCCCGGCCCTGCGCCGCACCGCCGCCTATGGCGACGCCTGGTATCCGATCGGCACCAACCCGGCGCATCCGATGGACACGCTCAGCCGCTACAAGGCCGGCGTCGCGCGGCTGCGCGCGCTGGTCGAAAAGGCGGGGCGCGACCCGGCCGCCGTCGCGCTCGCCTATCGCGTGTCGTCCAATCCGGAAGCGCAGCCGAAGGGCACCGTCGATGGCGAACGCAAGCTGTTCACCGGCGGAGCGGTGGATTTCGTGGGCGACATCCGGAGCCTGCGCGATCTTGGCGTGACCGCGGTGGATTTCGGACTGTTCGGCCCGAGCCTGGCCGCCACGCTCGACAACATGCGTCGCTTCCGCGAGGAGGTGGCGGCCAAGGTATGACCGTCGCGGTCGCGCGGATCGCGGCAGCACTGGGCTATCTCGATCGGCTCGACAGCATCGAGGGCTGGCTGGTCCCCACCACGGCGCTCGCGATCATCGAGACCCTGTGGATGCAGGAGCGCGCCGGGATTGCCGGCGACGTGGCGGAGATCGGGGTGTACCGTGGCAAGTCGTTCCTCGCGCTCGCGGCCGGCGCGCGCGGGGGGGAGCGGCTGATCGCGATCGACCTGTTCGACGCGGGCGATCCTGCCGCCGAGCGCGTGGAGTACGACGTCGCCGCCTATGGCAGCGGCAACCGCGCGGTATTCCTGGCAAACCTGGCGCGCTTCTTCCCATCGGCGCGGGCGGAGCTGATCGAGGGGTCCTCGCGCCTGCTGCGCGGGGCCGAGGCGGCGTCCGGGCTGGCGGGGCTGCGTATGCTGTCGGTCGACGGCGGCCACACGCGGGCACTGACGGAGAACGATCTGCACATCGCCGATGCGGCGCTGGGCGCGCAGGGCGTGTGCTGGCTGGACGACGTACTGAACCCGCACTGGACCGGTGTCGTTTCAGGACTGTTCGCGTTCCTGGCGGCTGCACCGGGACTGGTGCCGGTGGCGCTGTTCCCGAACAAGCTCGTGTTGTGCCGGCCGTCCGCATACGATTTCTATCGTGACGGCTTCCGTGCCCGGTTCGGCCTCGCTCTGGAACGCGAAGGGATCGAACTGCATGCCGGCACGATCGACGTGTACGGCGAGCACTGGCCGGCGGTTTCCGCGCCCCTGCGCGCATCCGACGTCGCGCGGGCGGAGGCGTCGGTCGCAGCGGCGGAGGCACGGGCGCTGGTGGCAGAGGCCCGCGCCGCGGCGGCCGAAGCGCGGGCGCACGAGGCCACCCAGGCCGCCGGCGCCTATGCGGCCAGCACGTCCTGGCGGCTGACGGCGCCGCTGCGCACGCTCGCGGACCTGGGGCGGCGCCGGCGGGGCTGAGGCCGGTGGCCTGCGGCGATCGGCCCTCCTATGGTTCCCGCCGGACGGACAACGGGCGGGAGATGTGCGATGCAACTCGGGATCACCCTGAAGCTGGCCGGCGCGGCGCCGCAGCCGGACATGGAGACGGTGCTGGAGGCCGAGCGGCTCGGTTTTTCCCAGGTCTGGACGGGGGAGTCTTATTCCACCGACGCCGTCTCCCCGGTCGCCTGGGTGCTTGCGCGCACCACGCGGATCAAGGCGGGGACAGGGATCATGCAGATCCCCGCGCGCACGCCCGCCTGCGCGGCGATGACGGCGATGACGCTCGCGACCCTGTCGGGCGGCCGGTTCCTGTTCGGCGTCGGCATGTCCGGCCCGCAGGTGGTGGAGGGCTGGCACGGGGTGCGCTTCGGCAAGCCGATGACCCGGACGCGCGAATACATCGCCATCGTGCGGCAGATCCTGGCGCGCGCGGCGCCGCTGACGTTTGCCGGGGAGGAATATACCATCCCCTACGACGGGCCGGATGCGACCGGTCTCGGCAAGCCGCTGCGCAGCATCATGCACGGCGATCCGGGGCTGCCGGTCTATACCGCGTCGATCACGCCGGCCGGGCTGCGCACGGCGGGGGAAGTCGCGAACGGCACCCTGCCGATCTTCTATTCGCCGGAGCAGCCGCGCATCGTTTCCGATCCGATCCTGGCGGGGATGGCAGCGGCGGGGCGACAGGCGGGCCTGGCCGGGTTCGACGTCGCGCCCTATGTGCGCACGCGGATGGGGCCGGACGTGGCGGCGTGCCGCGACGCGATCCGGCCGGAGCTGGCGCTGTACATCGGCGGCATGGGCGCGCGGGCGAAGAATTTCTACAACGATGTCGCCATCAGGCTCGGCTACCCGGACGCGGCGAAGCGCATCCAGGATTTGTACCTGGACGGCAAGAAGGCCGAGGCGGCAGCGGCGGTCCCGGATGCGCTGATCGACGAGATCTCGCTGGTCGGGCCGGCCGAACGCATCCGCGACCGGCTAGCAGTCTGGCAGGACGCGGCGAAGGATGGGCACGTGGGGACGATGGTGCTGACGGGGGCTTCGAAGGAGGCGATGCGGGTGGTGGCGGAGGCGGTGCTGTAGGCCATGCGCATCCTCACCACCTTGCCGCAGGACGATTTGCGCACCGTGCCGGACGCCGCGCTTGCCGCCGAGGCCGCGGGCTACGACGGGCTGACAACCGCGGAAAACAAGCACGATCCGTTCCTGCCGTTGGCCGTCGCGGCGGTGGGGACGGAGCGGATCGGGCTCGCGACCTCGGTCGCGATCGCGTTTGCGCGCAGCCCGATGGTGGTGGCGAATGCGAGCTGGGATTTGCAGGTGGCCTCGCGCGGGCGGTTCGTGCTGGGGCTCGGGCCGCAGATCCGGCCGCATAACGAACGCCGGTTCAGCGTGGCGTGGTCGGCTCCGGCGCCTCGGCTGCGCGAGTACGTGCAAGCGCTGCGGGCGATCTGGACGGCGTGGGAGAGCGGGGCGCGGCTGGCGTACGAGGGCACGCACTATCGTTTCACCCTGATGCCGCCCTATTTCGTGCCGCCGTCGCTGCATTTGCCGATGGTGCCGGTGACGCTTGCGGCCGTCGGGCCGAACACGTTGCGCCTGGCGGGCGAGGTGGCGGACGGGGTGCGGTTGCATCCGTTCTGCACGCGGGCGTATCTGGAGCGCGCAATCCTGCCGCGGCTGGCGGAAGGTTTCGCGCGCACCGGCCGCGCGCGGGAACGCTTCGAGATCGTGGGCGGCGGCTTCGTCGCCACCGGGGCGGACGACGCCGCGGTGGCGCGGGCGATCGAAGTCGTGCGCGGGCGGATCGCGTTCTACGGCTCCACGCCGGCGTATTGGCCGGTGCTGGAGATGCATGGGCTCGGCGATCTCGGCCGCAAGCTGAACGCGATGACCCGGGCGGGGCAGTGGGCGGAGATGGCGGGGGTGGTGGGGGACGAGGTGGTGGCGCTATTCACCGCGATCGGGCGGTGGGATCGGCTGGAAGCGGCGGTGGCGGCGCGGTTCAGCAGCGAGGTGGATGCGGTCGCGGTCGCGCCCGGGTTGCCGGCGGAGCTGGTGGCGGATCTGCGGCGGATCCCGACGCGATTCGAAGGATTCGCGGTGGGGTGGTGAGCGGGCGGGCCTGGTGCGGGGCGCGTGCCCGGCTGCCCGGCGGCGTCATCCGGCCGCGGCGGGCGGCGGATGCAGGCGCAGGTCGAGGGCGAAGCGTTCCTGCGCCGCCGGCCCATAGGCCCCCTGGGCCGCCACGGGATCGAAGATCACGTTCCAACTATGGGCGGACACCACGCTCGGGATCAGGACGAATCTGGTGCGCTTTCAGCAGGGCGTCGCCGAACGCCTGCGCCCCGGCGCTGACGGCGCCCGGGCGCAGCCAGGCCGGGTTCGGCACGTTGGCCGGAACGACGATGTGCACCTGGCCGGGCTCGGCGATTCGCGCCGAAATCAGAACATGAGGAACGGTATCAAGCGTCCGGAAGCCCGTGTGCACCGCAACCTCCAGGACGGCGGTGGCGGGGTCCAGCGCGGCATAGACGGCGCGCACCCCGCGCGCGCTCCAGCGCCCGCCGACGCGCCGGCTTCCTTCGCCGCTGTCCCAGGTCGGGGCGAATTGTGCCTGATCCAGCCTCCAGAAGACGAGCGCACCGGACCCGAGGGGCGGCGGCAGCGGCACGGCAAAGAGTCCGGGTTAACGGTGATTAAGCATTGAGGATGTGGAGGAGGAAATCGGGGCTCCAGGTGGCGATCAGGCGTCGTGTTTTGACGCTACCCTTGGTCTTGCGGGCGCGGACGAGGTCGAGGGCGAAGCGTCGGACGACGGCCATATTTTTGGCTCCGTAGCCCTGTCGGTAGCGGGAGAGGTCGTCCTTGAACTGGACGTCGAGGATCCAGTGCATGGCCTCGACGCCCCAGTGGCCGCGGATGGCGGTGGCGATGCGGTCGATGTCGAGGGGCGGCGAAGCGAGGTAGACGCTGGTTTCGCAGCTGATCTGGCCGGCTTGTTCTGTGGTTCTGTGAACCTGGACCAGGGTCTTGATCCCCGGGAAGCGGGGCTCTCCGGGGTATCTGCGGTCGGAGGCGATCCAGTCGACGTTTGCGGAGGCCCTGTAGTGGCGGGTCTCGATCCGGCCGTGGTCCTTTTCGATCGTGGTGGTAGAGACGATCTCGCCGGCCGGTGCGGTGCGGAAGTAGTCGAGCACGTCGGCTTCGAGGGTCGGCTGGTTGCCTTTGAGGCTGAGCACATAGTCGGCGCCATGGTCGATGATCTTCTGGGCGATGGCGACCTGACAGCCCATGGCGTCGATGGTGACGACGGCGCCGTCGAGCTGGCCGGCCCCGGCCAGAGTGTCGAGCAGGTCGGGGATGGCGGTGATCTCGTTGGTCTTCTCGGGCACGGAGAGTTGGGTCAGGGTGAGGCGGGCGCTGGTGGCGTAGGCGCTGAGGGTATGCAGGGCCTTCAGATCCTTGCGCTTGTCATGGGTGCGCCGGGCGGTCTTGTCGTCGATGGCGATGAAGTCGTGCCGCTGGGGCCACATCGAAGCGACGAAGGCTTCGAAACAGCGGGCGAACAGGACCGGGTCGATCCGGTTCATCAGATCGCGCAGCCAGCGGGCGCATGGCACGCCATGATGGAAGTCACTGAACCGGCGCAGGAAATCCAGGTGGTGCTCGCCCCAGGCGACGATCGCCTCGAAGTCGTCGCAGTTGGCGATCGTGGCGCAGGTGACCAGCAACAGCACCTCCTTGAGCGGATAGGCCACCCGCCAGCTCTCGCGATCGTCGTCGATCTCGGCGAAGTGCTGCAACAACACCGCCAGGCGGGCGGGTGCGAACTCCGGTTCGGCAATCGGGGTCATGGGCGGCTCCAGCGAATCAGAGCCGCACGGAATCACACCCCGCCGGTCAAGCCAAAATCGCCGTTAACCCGACCGCATCGCCGTGGCGGCAGCGGCGTCATGTATAGACGCCGTATTCCAGCCGGGTGAGATGGTCTTCTACCGTGCCGACGCCGGTGGGGGTGGACAGCAGGTCGATCGGCCGGCGCTGGTCGAGCGCCATCGCCGGGCGTTCCAGCCATGCCTCGGCCTCGGCCTGGGAGCCGAACAGGGCGGTGGCACGGGCGAGGATCTCGGCGAATTTCCACGTCCGGCCGCTCTGTTCGGGGCTGAGCTTGCGGTCGGGCGCGTCCTTGCGGCGCTGGTAGGTGCGCAGGCTGATGCCGACGGCTTTTTCCAGACTGTCGTGGCTTGGGGCACGCAGGATCGCGACGGCCGCGACGAGGTGGGCAAGCGCGTGGCCGGGCAGGCCTTCGGCGAGCAGGTCGTGGGCTTCCAGGCGCGAGCGGATGGGGCGGTGCACGGTGCGTCGGCCGCCGAGAAGGGCCACGGTCTGGCCGATGGTGGGGTCTTCGATCTGGGAGAGCGTGGAGGACATGGGTACGGTTCAGTCAGCTGTCGCTGGACAGATGACAGGTGACGTGCTTGGTTTCAAGGCCGGCGGGGGTGCAGGCCCCGGCGATGGCCCGCCACGGCATATCAGGATGCGCGCGCCTTGAACGCGGGGCTGATGTTCTTCGCGGCCTCTCCGATGACGGCGATGGAATAGAGAACCGATCGCACCATGACCGGCTTGGCGGAGAACGCCGCGCGTACGTTGGGGCGGAAGCTGTCGATCTCGCCCAGATTGACTGGACCTCGTGCCGGGCGACGGGGAACATTGGGCTGCCCAAGCAGACCGACGCGGGGTGACTTCCCTCAGTCCTTCGGTCTGGCGCACGGACGGATGCTGCAGCCATTTCGTGCTCAAAGGCGGCAGTGTTCGCTGGTGCTGACTGGAGCCGCGCGGATCGGTATGAGGGTCAGACCATAGAAGCCGCAGCCGATCAGGCCCTGACGATCGGCAGCCGCCGAACCCGGACCGACCGGTCCGTTACCGTCACCATCGCGCCACCGAGCAACGCGTCCTCGATACCCGCCCAGATTCCTTGCAGCAACGCTGCGAGCGCGGTCGCATCGAGACCTTGTTTCCGAATGCGTATCACGGATGGCCCACGCACGCCGCCGATCGCGAGCAAGGAATGGAAATCCGCGTCCAGGGTGACGCAGATACGCGCTTCGGCACGGGCGCGCTCCAGGATGTCCACATCATCCGCGCGGCTCATGCCGATTTCGGACACGTGGACCACGTCCCAGCCGCCCTGCATCAGAAAACCAACGGTTGACCGCGGCAAGCCCTGATCGAGCAGCGGGCGTTTCACACCGCTTCGAGCGGCTGCACGCTTTCGTCCAGGCTCCGCGCAGCGAATTCAAGCGCCTGGCGGATATCCTCCGGTTCCAGTTCGGGGTACTCGCGACGCAGATCATCCCAGTTGGGATAGAGCGCCAGCGCCTCCACGACTCGCCGCACCGACAGGCGCATGCCCCGAATCGTCGGCTGCCCGTTGAGGATCGTCGGAATGGAGGTGATTCTGTCGAACGTGGCCATGGGCATCGCCGTAAGGGTTTCCAGCGCAAATAAACATAGCCCAGCCCCCACCCGTGGACAATATGCCACCGCACGGCCCGCCGTATCCCCCGGCCAATGGCTTGCCTGCCCCATCGCCCGGGTAACAAACTCACCCCCACACCCCGGGACGCACCCGCGCCCCCAACCGGAAGACCCCCCATGGACCTCAACGGCGCAGTCGCCCTCGTCACCGGCGGCAACGGCGGCCTCGGCCAGCGCATCTGCCACGCCCTCGCGCAACAAGGCGCCCACATCGCCGTCGTCTGCGCGCAAAGCCGCGACCGGGCCGAGACCGTCGCCCGCGACCTCACCGTCCGCTATCAGATCAACGCCGCCGCTTTCGCCTGCGACATCACCGACGGCGCCGCCATCCGCCACCTGGTCGGCGACGTGACCGCCCGCTTCGGCCGCCTCGACATCCTGGTCAACGACGCCGCCTACAACAAGGCGATCCCCTTCGCCGATCTCGACAGCCTCACCCCCGAAGTCTGGGACCGGATCATGGCGGTCAACCTGACCGGCCCCACCCGCCTCATCCAGGCGGTCGCCCCCGTCATGCGGGCGCAGGGCCGAGGCCGCATCGTCAACATCGCTTCCGTCGCCGGCCTCGCGCCCACCGGCTCGTCCATCGCCTATGCGGTGTCGAAAGCCGGCCTCATCCACCTCACCCGCTGCATGGCGGTCGCACTCGCCCCCGAAACGCTCGTCAACTGCGTCGCCCCCGGCCTTCTGGAGGGCACGCGCGCAACCGAGAACCTCCGCCCCGAGCAGATCGAGCGTTCCGCCGCCGGCGCGCTCCTGAAAAAGGCCGCCGACAAGGACGACTGCGCCGACATGGTGGTGACCATGTGCCGCACCGAGACTATGACCGGCCAGACGATCGTCATCGACGCCGGCCGCATCTTCCACTGAGGAACCCCGTCGCCCTCCGCGCGCGGCCTCCGACCGACAGCAGCATCATCGCGTCCGGCCGTCGACCGCACCCCAGCGAGCGTACACCGCCGCCCCAAACGCCCCACTCGCCGTACACGCCCCCCGCCGCCGCCGGACGACCCGCACGCGGCACCCGTGCCCCGATCCCATCCAGCCCCGACACACCCCCGCCCCGGCTGCTGCCCCCCGCGTGGACGCCCCGCCCCCCGCCCCCTATCGTCGCCCCCGATCGCCAAGGGGAAACCGCCATGTCCGAAGCCCAGCTCGTCCGCCTCGACACCGAAGGCGCGGTCGGCGTCATCACCGTTGACAACCCGCCCGTCAACGCGCTCAGCCCCGGCGTGCCCGAAGGCATTATTGCCGCCCTGCGCGCAGCCGAGGCCAACCCGGCGATCCGCGCCATCGTGCTGATCGGCGCCGGCCGCAGCTTCATCGCCGGCGCCGACATCCGCCAGTTCGGCAAGGGCCGCCCGCGCCTGCCGCTCGGAAGCCGCGTCTATGACGTGCTGGACGCCGCAACCAAACCGGTGGTCGCGGCGATCCACGGCTATGCTCTCGGCGGCGGACTGGAAGTGGCGCTGGCGTGCCACTACCGCATCGCGGTGCCGTCGGCGAAGGTCGGGCTGCCGGAAGTGCTGATCGGCATCCTCCCCGGCGGCGGCGGCACGCAGCGCCTGCCGCGGCTGATCGGGCCGCGGGCGGCGGTGGAGATGATCGTCTCCGGCCGCCACGTCCCGGCGCTGGAAGCGCGCGCGCTCGGCATCCTCGACGACGTGCTGCCCGACGGTGCCGACCTGCGCGCGGGCGCGATCGCCTGCGCCCAAAGGGTGGCCGATATCCGCCCCCTGCCGCGGGTGCGCGACAAGACCGATCGCCTGGCCGAAGCCGCCGCCGACCCCGCCTTGTTCGACACCGTCCGCGCATCGATCGCCCGCCGCGCCCGCAACCAGAAGGCCCCGTACGCCTGCATCCTCGCGGTCGAGGCCGCCTGCCGCCTGCCGATCGACCAGGGCCTCGCGCGTGAACAGGAACTGTTCGCCGAACTGGAGAATTCCGACGAAGCCCGCGCGCTCCGCTACGCTTTCTTCGCCGAGCGCGAGGCGGCCAAGCTCCCCGACCTGCCCCAGGACATCGCCCCACGCGAGATCCGCTCCGCCGCCGTCATCGGCGCCGGCACCATGGGCGGCGGCATCGCCATGAGCTTCGCCGACTTTGGCTACCCCGTGAAAATCATCGACAGCACGCCGGAAGCGCTAGCGCGCGGCATGGAGCGCATCCGGTCCAACTACGCGACCTCGGTCCGCCGCGGCAGCCTGTCCCAGGACGAGATGGACCGCCGCCTCGCCCGCATCCACCCCGCCGCCGCCTACGCCGACATCGCCGACGCCGACGTGGTGATCGAGGCGGTGTTCGAGGAAATGGACGTCAAGCGCCCGGTCTTCCGCGCCCTCGACCAGGTGATGAAATCCGGCGCCCTGATCTTCTCCAACACCTCCGCCCTCGACATCGATGCGCTCGCCGCCGAGACCGGCCGGCCGGCCGACGTGGCGGGGACGCATTTCTTCAGCCCCGCCAATGTGATGAAGCTGCTGGAGGTGGTGCGCGGGACGAAATCCTCCCCTGAAACCCTGATCAGCGCGATGGCGCTGGGGCGCAGGATCGGCAAGATCCCGGCGATGGCGGGCAACACGGACGGCTTCGTCGCCAACCGCTCGCGCGCGCCCTTCAACAGCGAAATGGTGATCCTGCTCGAGGAAGGCTGCCTGCCCGAGCAGGTCGACAAGGTGATGGTCGATTTCGGCTACCCGATGGGCCCGTTCGCGGTGGGCGACCTTGCCGGGCTCGACATCGGCGCCGCCGGCCGCCGCCGCCGCGCCGCGGCCAATCCGAACTACCGCACCCTGCCGATCGCGGACAAACTGGTGGAGCTCGGCCGTTACGGCCAGAAGACCGGTGCCGGCTGGTATCGCTACGAAAAAGGCGACCGCACCCCGCACCCCGACCCGGACGTGGCGCGCATCATCCGCGAAACGGCGACCACGATGGGCGTGCCGCAGCGCAGCTTCACCGACGAGGAGATCCTGCGCCGGCTGCTGTTCGCCTCGGTCAACGAGGCTTGCCGCATCCTGGAGGAGGGCAAGGCCTACCGCGCCTCCGATATCGATGTGATGTGGCTGCACGGCTTCGGCTTCCCCCGCTACCGCGGCGGGCTGATGTTCTGGGCCGATCAGATCGGCCCGCGCGCGGTGCACGACCAGGTCGCCGCCTGGCACCGGGCCTACGGCGACCGCTGGACGCCCGCGCGGCTGCTGGCCGAGCTGGCCGAAAGCGGCACCCCGTTCCGGGAGGCGAAAGCCGCGCCGATGGCCTGACCGCGGCTTTGCATCGCGGGCCAGCGGGCGGCCCCGGTGGCGTGCGAAAGCCCGGCCGCCGAAGCACCCCTCCCCCGGCCTTGGTCCGCTTCGCAGCCCAAGCCCGCAAGGGGAGGGGAGAGACGCGCCGCACTGGGCGACCGATGCGCCACCAGGGACGAAAAAGGCGGGGGTGCCGCCAGATCCCCGAAACCGGGAGTTTCCATAGCAGGGGCGTGACAGTACGCGCCGTTCAAGCGAACGCCCTCGCTCCTGCGTGGCGCCCGGCGGCGCTGCGGCCTATATTTCCGCGACCGCGTCCGCCTATCCAGCGGCCGGCCGAGGGGCTCCCCGCCATTCGCGCCATCCGTCGCCTCATCCTTGCCCTGCTGCTTGCAGCGCTTCCCGGCGTGCTCCCTGGGGCGCGTGTCGCCGCGCGTGCCGCGGAGAGCACCCCGGTCCGCAGCCCGCGCGCGACGGTCGCGCTGGTCTCCGACACCGACCGGGTTGCCCCCGGCACGCCGTTCCACCTGGGCCTGCTGCTCCGGCTCGCGCCCGGCTGGCACACCTACTGGCGCAACCCGGGCGATGCCGGCGCGGCGCCGGACCTGCACCTCGTCCTGCCCGCCGGCGTCACCGCCGGCCCGCTCGCCTGGCCCGCGCCGCAGGTGGTGCGGGAGGGGCCGCTGACGACCTATGCCTACACCGGTAATCTCCTCCTGGCCCTGACGGTCACCCCGCCCGCCACCGGTTCCGGCACCGCCCCATTGGGCGCGGCCAGCCTGCCGATCGTGGCGCAGGCCGACTGGCTCGTCTGCAAGGACATCTGCGTGCCGGAGCACGGCACCTTCCGCCTGACCCTGCCCTTCGGCCCGCCGGCGCCGTCCGCCCAGGCGCCGCTGTTCGCCGCTGCCGCGGGTGCGGTGCCGCGCCCTTCGCCCTGGGCTGCGGTGGTGGCGCCGGACGGGCGGCTATGGCTGCACGGCCCGGGGCTCGATCCGGCGGCGGTCCGCCGCGCCCGGTTCATCCCCGACCACGCGGGGGCGATCCGCGACGACGCGCCGCAGCCGCTCGGCCGCACGCCGCACGGGATCGTGCTGCGGCTGGCGCCGGGGAGCGCGTTCGTGCCCGCGGCGCCGCTGCCCGGGGTGATCGAGATCGCGGACCGCAGCGGGATGACCACCGCGCTTGCGATCAGCGCGCACGCGGGCCCCGTGCCCGCGGTCGCCGCTCCGGCACCCGGGCGGCAGGCGGCGGGGCTGCTCCGGCTGCTGGCGCTCGGTTTTCTCGGCGGGCTGATCCTGAACCTGATGCCGTGCGTGTTCCCGGTGCTGGCGCTGAAGGCCATGGCCCTGACCGAGGCGGTCGAGCGCGGACGGATGCGCGCGCTCGCACTGTCCTACACGCTCGGCGTGCTGGCGGCGTTCGCGGCGCTCGGCGGCGCGCTGCTGGCGGCACGGGCGGCGGGGCAAAGCGCGGGCTGGGGCTTCCAGTTCGCCTCCCCGGCCGCGGTGGGCGGCATGGCGCTCGTGCTGTTCGCGGTGGGGCTGAACCTGTCGGGCGTGTTCGAGGTCGGCACGGGGATGGGCGGCATCGGCAACGGGCTGGCAGCGCGCGGCGGGCACGCGGGGAGTTTCTTCACCGGGCTGCTCGCGGTGGTGGTGGCGACGCCCTGCACCGCGCCCTTCATGGCCGCGGCGATCGGCGGCGCACTGGCCGCGCCGGCAGCCGGCGCGCTCGCGGTGTTCCTGGCGCTGGGCGCGGGGCTGGCGGCGCCGGTGCTGCTGCTGGCCGTGCTGCCGGGGCTGGGGCGGCTGTTGCCGCGGCCGGGGCGGTGGATGGTGCTGCTGCGCCAGGCGCTGGCCTTCCCGATGTACGCCGCCACCGTCTGGCTGGTGTGGGTGGTGAGCGCGGAGGCAGGGCCGGCGGGCGTGCTCGCCCTCGGCGCGGCGCTGGTGGCGGCGGGGTTCGCCGCCTGGGTGCTGGGGCTGACGCAGGAAGCGCGGCGCGGTCGGGCGACCGGGTACGGGCTGGCGGCGGCGGGGGGCATCGCGGCGCTGGCGGCACTCGGCTGGCTCGCCGCGACGCCGGCGGCGGTGGCGGGCGGGGACGCCGCCGCGCAAGGGGCGGCGGTCTCGGGAGCAGGCATCCAGGGGGCAGGCATTCGGGGGGCGCAGGCGTTCTCGCCTGCAAGGCTCGCTGCCCTGCGGGCGGGCGGCCGGCCGGTGTTCGTGGACATGACCGCGACCTGGTGCCTGACCTGCCAAGTGAACCAGCGGATCGCCCTGGCGCCGGCGCCGGTGCGCGCCGCCTTCGCCGCGCATCGGGTGGCGTATCTGCTGGGCGACTGGACCCGTCAGGACCCGGCGATCACCGCCTATCTGCGCGCGCACGGGCGGGACGGCGTGCCGCTCTATGTCTTCTATCCGCCCGGCGTGCGGCGCGGGCAGGTGCTGCCGCAGATCCTCACCCCCGGCCTGGTGCTGCACACGCTGAACGGCGGTCCGGCGTCAGGCTGAACCCGCGGGGCGCTCGCCCGAACGGAGCGCGCCGCGGGGGCTCCCGGCGCCGGCCGCGGACGCGCCCCCGCCCTGCGCGGTCAGCCGCTCCCGATCCCGACGGACGGGGGATCAGGCGAAGTCCTCCCGCCCCCGGGCGCGCTGCCCGCGGCACGGTCGGCGAGACGCCCGCCGCACTTGCCCCCGGCAGAGGCCGCGCTCCGGCGCCCGGCGTGTGCCCCGCGGCCGGTCCCGCTCGCGTCTGCCCCCCGGTCCGGAGCTGTCAGCCGCCGCCGATTCCAACGCAGAGAAGGCAAGGCAAGGAAGACTGAGGCCGCAGAGGGTTGGTTGCCTGCCGCGGTCGGATGCGTCCCGTGCCACCCACGGCCTGGTCGCATGCAAACGTGCCGCCGCGGCGGAGGATAACGGGAACGCAGGAAGCCCCATCGCGCTCCGCCCCCTCTGCAACCTCGTGCTTCCTCGCCTTGCCTTCTCTGTGTTGGAATCGAATCGATCCCCCGGCACCGGCCCTGCCCGCAGGCCCCGGGAACGGAATTTCTCGCCCCAGGTCGCCGCGCGTGCGGCGTGCCGGTATCGCCCGAGCCAACCACAGGCGCCGCTCCGACGATTGTCCGCGCCGCGCCCCGGGCGTGCGTTGTCGCCCGCCCAGGCCGCGGCCATACTCGTCCCGCCACTCCGGGGAAGGAAACCACGCCCATGCACTGGACCGCGCGCCGCGACCGCTATCGTTCCGTCCTGGCCGGGGATGCCTGCATCCACCCCGGCTCCGTCTACGACCCGATCTCGGCGCGCATCGCCGAGGACCTGGGCTTCGAGGTCGGCATGTTCGCCGGTTCGATCGGCTCCTTCACCGTGCTCGCCGCCCCCGACATCATCGTGCTCACCCTGACCGAGTTCGCCGCCCAGGCGCTCCGCATCAACCGCTCCGGCACCCTGCCGCTGATGGTCGACGCCGACCATGGCTACGGCAACGCGCTCAACGTGATGCGCACGGTCGAGGAACTGGAAACCGCCGGCGTCGCTGCCCTCACGATTGAGGACACGGCGCTGCCGCGCGGCTACGCCGAGGCCAAACCCCGGCTGATCTCCATCGAGGAAGGTGCCGGCAAGATGCGCGCCGCGGTGGCCGCCCGGCAGGACCCGGCGCTCGCGATCATCGGCCGCACCTCCGCCACCGCCATCACCGACACCGATGACGCGATCGCCCGCGCCCGCGCCTACGAGGCCGCCGGCGTCGACGGCCTGTTCTTCGCCGGCGGCATGACGCGCGACCAGCTCGACGCGATCGCCGGGGCGGTGAAGCTGCCGCTGCTGCTCGGCGGCGTGTCGGGCGATCTGCAGGACCGCGCGTATCTGGCCAGCCGGCGGGTGCGGATCGCACTGCAAGGCCACCAGCCGTTCTCGGCCGCGGTGCAGGCGGTCTATGCGACCCTGAAGGCGCTGCGCGAGGGCACGCCGCCCGGCAAGCTCGCGGGCATCGCCCCGCCCGAGCTGATGGCCCGCGTGCTGCGGGAGAGCGACTACGCCGCGCGGACCAGGGATTATCTGGGCGGCTGACCCGCCCCTATCGGTCGCGCCGGGCGGCAGGCCCGGCGCCCGCCCGGCGTTCAGCCCGCCGCCGCCAACCGCCGCGCCAGCATCGCCTCGAACGCGTCCAGGATATGCGCCACTGTCGGGTTGCGGTAGGCGAACACCGGCTCGTCCTCCGGATGGACCAGCATCGTCGCGTTGGCCTCGAACACCAGCAACCGCCCATCCGGGAGCAGGGTGAAATCGATCCCGGCGAAATCGAGGTCAAGCCGCGCCCCGATCGCCGCCAGCGCCGCCATGCCTACCGCTCCCAGCACGCCCGCGGGATCGGCCAGGAAGCGCGCTTCCTCCGCACGCCGCGCCGCGTCCAGTTCCATGCCGGCAGTCCAGTAGTGCACCAGCCAGTCGCGCGCGATCGCCAGGTGGTAGGCATAGGGCACCCGATCGACGAAGATCGCACGATATTTGCGATACCACCCGTCCGCCCCGCGCGACTCCACGAACCGCGTGAGATAGGCCGGTCCCGTCTCGGTCAGCACCGCGGCCAGCGCGGCCGGAGTTTCCACCCGCCGCACCCCATCCCCGCCATGCGCCCCGATCGGGCGGACCAGGCCCGGCAACGGACCGGTCGGGATCGCGTCGGGCGCCGCCCGCACGGCCTCCGGCACCACGATGCCTTGGACGCCGGCGAGCAATCCGGGCAGGTCGGCCCGCCCAGTGCGCGCCACACGATCAGGCGGGTTGAGCAGCGGGCGCGGCGGGGCGGCGAACAGCCGCGCCGCGGCCGGCGGAAGCCTGGGCATCTGGTCGGCATCGCCGATCGCGTTGAAGATCAGGTCGTAGTCCGGCAGCGCGCGGTCCTGGTCCGGCGTCGCGTAGTCCACGTACCAGCGGATCAGGGTGGTGCGTGAACGCGGCAGCAGGTGGCGCAGCGGGATGTTGCCGCTGTCGGCGACGGTCGGCACCAGCACCGTCCGCTCCGCCCGCGCCGCGGGTTCGATGAACACCTGTTGGTCCCGGTACGCCGCGTCGCGATGGGCGCGCGCCTCTTCCGGCCGTGTGTGGCTCAGCAGCCCGGCGAGGTTCTGATGCGCGGCGCGCAGATCGGGCGCCAGGGCCAGGGTGCGGTGGCACTCGGCCTCGGCCGGCTGGAACCGGCCGCGCCGGACCAGCACCGAGCCCAGGCTGGCCGACGCCGCGGCACTGGCGGGGTCGCACGCCACGGCACGGCGCAGGCAGGCTTCGGCCTCCGCCAGGCGGTCGACCTCGGCGTAGGCGGTGCCGAGCGCCAGCAGGATCGGCGCGCGGCCGGGAACCAACGCATCCGCATGTTCCAAATCCGCCGCCGCGGCCGTATAGGCGTGCAGGCGCTTGTGCGCCTCCGCCCGGGTCAGCCAGCCTTGCGTCAGGCTGGGATCGGCGGCCAGCGCCTGGTCCGCCGCGGCGATGGCGGCATCCGCCTCCCCGGCGGCGAGCAGCGCGGCGGCGAGTTGGGCACGCACCGGGGCGCAGGCGGGATCGCGCGCCAGGATGTCCTGGTAGAAATCGAGATCCGCGGTTGTCGCCGCCATATCTGCGCTCCCGAACGGTGCCGCCAGCCTGTGCGGGCCGGCCGGACCCGTTCTGGCAGCGGACCATGAAGGCAAGGTGAAGACGCGCCCGCGGAGCGCCCGGATCAGCGCCCAGATCAGGCCCCGGGGCCATCGCCCGAACCGGAAAATCGGCGCGGATGGCGGCTGCTTCCCTTTCCCGTGCTGCGGGAGAGGTCGCCGCGCGCAGCACGGCGGGTGAGGGTGGGAGGCACGGTTCCCTCACCCGGTTCGCTCCGCGAACCGACCTCTCCCGCAAGCGGGAGAGGTGGCGCCCGGACGGTCGCCCGATCAGCCTCCGCCGAGGCGGCGCTCGACCATCACACGCCAGGGCGCATTCGGGGGGGCGCCGGCGAGCGCACGGCGGAACAGGGCCGCCGCCTCCGGGGTGACATGGCCGTTGGCTTCGGTCAGCGCCTCGGCGGTTTCCGCCGCCAGGGTAGGGTCGAAGCGGGCCGCCAGCGCCTTCTGCCAGGCGGCGGCGGCCTCGGGCATGTTGCCGAGCCGGGCCTCGGCGCTGCCGAGCAGGAGGTACCCCTCGCGTGCCTTCGGCGAGGCGGGATCGATCCGGGTCAGCGCGGTTTTCAACTCGGCGATCAAGGCCACTTCCTTCCGCGCCCGCGCTT
Source organism: uncultured Pseudomonadota bacterium (assembly GCA_963832525.1). Taxonomy (GTDB): domain Bacteria; phylum Pseudomonadota; class Alphaproteobacteria; order Acetobacterales; family Acetobacteraceae; genus JAJZVS01. The sequence goes on along the minus strand of CAWHUC010000003.1, from coordinate 55,295 downwards.
CCGCCGCGGCGATGCGGGCGGCCAGCGGTGCGGCCGGCAGTTCGGGCGAGCCACCGACCAGATACAGCGCGAGCGCCGCCACCGGCACCAGCAGCAGTGCCGCCCAGACCGGCGAGCGGCCGGCGGAGACCGGTTCGGGATCGGCGCGCCCGGCCTCGGCGAGCATGCGCCGCTGCACTTCCAGCACGGCGGCGGCGTGTTCCGGCACGCCGATGCGCTGGTCCGCAAGGTCGCGGTCGAGCTCGGCCAGTTGCGCCCGGTGCAGCGCGAGTGCCGCGTCCTGCCGCCCCCGCGCGCGCGCCGTGCTGAACAGGGAGAACCCGAGCGGCGCGAGCACGAGCGCCGCCAGCCCGGCGATGGCCAGCCAGATCATGTGCGTGGGCTCATTTCAACAGGTCGGCGAGGCGTTGCTGCTCGGCGGGCGACAGCGGTTCCGGCCGCTCCGGGTGGCGCCGGCGCGCCAGCGCCACCGTGACGCCGCCGACCGCGAGCGCGATCGCCGGGGCGCCCCACAACACCCAGGTCATCGGGTCGAACGGCGGACGAAGCAGGATGAAGGTGCCGTAGCGCTGCACCATCCAGTCCATGATGCGCTGATCGGACCAGCCCTCCGTCACCCGGCGGCGGATGATGGCGCGGAACTGGGCGGCGAGGGTGGCATCCGACTGCTCGATGCTCTCGTTCTGGCAGACGACGCAGCGGAGCTGCATGCCGATCGCCTCGGCGCGCTTTTCCAGGACCGGGTTGGCGAGCATCTCGGACGGGCTGCTGAGCGCCAGCGCAGGCCCCATCGCCAGCAGCAGCAGGCCGAGGGCCGCAGCCAGGCGGGGGGCAGCCACCCGGCTCATGCCAGTTTCCGCAGCAACGGCAGGATCGTGTCGTCCACCGAATCGGATGACAGCCCGCCGGCGTAGCGCAGCCGCACGATACCGGTGCGATCGACCACATAGGTCTCCGGCACGCCATACACGCCGAAATTGATCGCCGTCCGTCCGTCCGCGTCCCGCGCCACGCGGTGGTACGGATCGCCGTAGCGGGTGAGGAACCCCGCCGTCGCCGGCACCTTGTCCTTGTAGGCGATGCCCCAGATCGTCACCCCCTGCCGGGCCAGCCCGTCCAGCGCCGCGGCTTCCTCGACGCAGGGGATGCACCAGGAGGCGAAGAAATTCACCAGCGCCGGCAGCGGACCGCGGTTCACGTCGACGTTGGAGAAGCCCGACGAGGACGCCTGTCCCGGCAGAGTGAAATCGGGCAAAGGCCTGCCGACCAGCATGCTCTGCAGCGCATGCGGATCGTACTTGCCCTGCTGCATGCGCAGCAGCAGTGCCCAGAACACGCCGCTGCCGGCGGCGGCGGCGCCGAGCGGGCCCAGCATCAGCAGGCGGCGGCGGGTGACGGCGTCCATCCGCGGTGCCTCCGTTCAGGCCGGCACGCCGACTGCGCCGCGCCGCGCCGGCGCACCGACCCGCAGCCGCCGATCCACCAGCGACAGCGCGCCACCGAACGCCATGACCAGCGCGCCCAGCCAGACGAACGGCGCCAGGGTGTTGACGTGCAGCCGCAGCACCACCTTGCCGCCCTGCTCGCCGCCGAGGGCGATATACAGATCGCGCAGCCGGTTGGTCTGGATCGCGGTGTCGGTGACGGTCTGGTGCTGCTGCGCCGAAGGTGCGCAAGGACGGATGCACCACCGCCACCTGCCGCCCGTCGCGCAGGATGCGCAGGTCGGCCACATGCGCGGTGTAATCCGACCCGGCTCGTCATGCAGGCGAGCAGGTTCCACTCGTAGCCGCCGAATGCGATCGTCTGTCCCGGACGCAGCCGCGACGATCGGTGCTTAGCGCGAGCGACATCCCCGCGATGCCGGCCACGGTCACCCCCATCCCGGCATGCGCGATCGAGGCCGCCCAACGAGCCGAGCGGCTGGGCCGCGCAGCCGCGCCGCAGGATCGCCGAAGCGGCATGCGGAACAGCCGGATCCGCTCGACCATGCTCGGCGAAGGCGCCGAGGATCAGCCAGGCGGCGGCGGCAAACCCGAGCGTCGGCAAAGCCGCGCGCATGCAGCCCGAATTCCGTGCCGATCCCGATCAGCGCCGCGATCGCCCCCGCCCACCACAGTCGCAGCAGCGCCGCGCCAGGTCGGCGCGCTTCCACGCCAGCATCGGCCCCACGCTCATCGCCGGAACAGCGGCACCAGCAGCGGCAACACGGTCAGCGTGGAAGATAGGGCGGCGCCGACGCTGAGCTGCTCGCCGAACAGCAGGTCGGCGAACAGCGGATAGATCGGTGCCGGTCGAACACCACCGCGCACGATCGAGCAGAGCAGGATGTTGTTGAGCACCAGCGCGCCCTCGCGCGAGACCGGCGCGAACATGCCGGTCGCCGCCAGCACCGGCGCGCGCAGCGCAAACAGCAGCAGCGAGCCGCCGATGACGATCGCCGAGCAGGGTCAGGATGAACACGCCGCGCGTCGGGTCGTTGGCGAAGGCTATGCACGGAATTGAGGATGCCCGAGCGCACCAGGAACGTGCCGCGACAGGCTGAGCGAGAACGTGCCGATGGCCAGCAGCACGGTCCAGACTTTCAGGCCTCGCGCTTTTCCACGACGAGGGCGCGAGTGCAGCAGCGCCGTGCCGGTCAGCCACGGCAGCAGCGATGCGTTCTCCACCGGGTCCCAGAACCAGAATCCGCCCCAGCCGAGTTCGTAATAGGCCCACCACGATCCGAGCGCGATGCCGCAGGTCAGGAAGCACCATGCGGCGAGCGTCCACGGCCGCACCCAGCGCCCCCAGGCGGCATCGACGCGCCCTTCCAGCAGCGCGGCGACGGCGAACGCGAACGGCATCGCGAAGCCGACATAGCCGGTGTAGAGGATCGGCGGGTGCATCGCGAGGCCGGGGTCCTGCAGCAGCGGGTTCAGGTCGCCGCCCCTCGATCGGCGGCGGCCACATGCGCACGAACGGGTTCGATCGCCGTCAGCGCGAACAGCAGGAACCCACGCCGGACGATGCCCAGCACGCCGATCACCCGCGCGCGCAGGCTCGACGGCAAATCGCGCGCCGAACAAGCCGCGACCGCGGCGCCGCACATCGCCAGGATCAGGCACCAGAGCAGGATCGACCCTTCGTGGTTCCCCCAGGTGCCGGTGATCTTGTAGATCAGCGGCTCCGGTCGAGGTGCGAGTTCTCGGCCACGTTGAGCACAGAGAAGTCGTTGACCGACCGCGCTCCAGACGAGGCAGCCGAAGCTGACGCCGAGCGCCATGAACTGGCCCGAGCGCCAGCGCCGGGCCGGCCGCCATCAGCCGCGCGTCGCGGCGTTGCGCGCCCCACGATCGGCACGCACCGCCTGCGCGCAGCCAGGGCCACGGCGAGGGCGAGGGCGAAATGGCCGAGTTCGGGGATCATCCTGCGCGTTCTATCGGGCGGTCTGGCTCTTGCATCGACCGCTTACTCGTGTCCCAGGTCGCGGCCGGCGGCGGCGGTCCCGCGGCCGGGTTCCAGTGGCCGGATTTCTTCAGCGCCGTCGGCCACGTCCTTGGGCATGTAGGTCTCGTCGTGCTTGGCCAGCACTTCCGGGGCGCGGAAGCTGCCGTCCGGCGCGATCGAGCCCATCGCCACCACGCCCTGCCCCTCGCGGAACAGGTCGGGCAGGATGCCGACGTAATGCACCGTCACCGCCTGGACCTGCCGTCGGTGACGCGGAATGTCGCCTCCGGCCTGCCGTCCATCGCGATCACTGACGCACGCTGCCCGCCTGCACCAGCCCGCCGAGGCGGAAGTACCGGCCGGGCGGCGGTTCCTTCTGCGACGATCTGCGATGGGCGTGACGAAGAACGCCAGGCTGCCCTGAAGGCGCTCAGCGCCAACGCGCTGGCCGAGCCGACGCCGACCGCCGCAGGCCAGCAGCAGATCAGAGCCGGCGGCGCTTGCGGGTCATCGCTGATCCTCCGCCCGGCCTCGTTCTTCCGCTCTGGCGGCGGCGCGGCGGGCACGGCGCGGGTCGATGGCGGCCAGCCGCGCGGTCGCCCCACGCATCCGCCGCCACGCCGCGAGGGCGAATCCGGCCGGCACGAGCACGCCCAACGTGTAGGAGGCGGCGACATAGGGCAGGAAGCGTCATGCCGCGACCCTTTCCTTGACGCCCCGTTCTTCCACGCGGGCCAGCAGCAGCGCGCGGATGCGCCGCTCGATCACCGCCGCGCGCAGCGCGCGCCGCGACGATGGCGGCAAACACCAGGCTGTAGCCGAAGGTGGTGAACAGCAGCGGCCACAGCATCGACAATGTACATATGTGGCGCGCCGGTCAGACGTGAAGGTGTCTGCCCTGGTGCAACGTATGCCACCAGTCGACGCTGAACTTGATAATCGGCAGATCGACCGCGCCCACCAGCGCCAGGATCGCCCCCGCGCGGTAGCCGCGCTCGGGATTGTCGAACGCCCGGATCAGCGCGATGTGGCCGAGATAGAGAAAGAACAGCACCAAAACGGAGGTCAGCCGCGCGTCCCACACCCACCACGCCCCCCACATCGGCTTGCCCCAGAGGCTGCCGGTAATCAGGCAGAGCGCGGTGAACCCCGCTCCCACCGGCCCGATCTCCTGCGCTGCCAGGTCGGCCAGCGGATGGCGCCACACCAGCGAGGCCACCGAACACGCGGCAATGCCCGCATAACCGGCCGACGCAAGCCAGGCGGCAGGCACATGCACATACATGATCCGCACCGCGTCGCCCTGCTGCCAGTCGGCCGGGGAAAAGAACAACCCCCAGACCAGGCCGATCACGCTCAGCACCAGTCCGCCGACCGCAAGATACGGCAACACGACCCCGGCCAGCCGCAGGAAGCGTCCGGGATTGGCGAAACGATGCAGGTTGCGCCGCGGTGGCGCGAGACTGGCGGTAGCGTCCACGGTCACTCGGTTCCCTCGTCCGCGTGTCTAGCGCAGGGCCGGCCCCCGCAGAAGGTCCAGGGGATTGCATTGCTGTAATGCCCACCGACGAAAATACCTGGCTGCGCCAGCCACGGCCCGGCCCGTGGGGAGGCGGGAGCGGACGCACCCTCCCCCGCCGCGACGTCCGTGCTACACTGAGTGGCAGTGATGCGGCGGAGGCGTGGGTGAGCGAGGCGCGGCGGCAGGACTGGGATCTGGCGACGTTCCTGGCGTGGGAAGCCTCCCAGCCGGCGCGCTACGAGCTGGCGGACGACGCGCCCCGGCTGATGACCGGGGGGAGCCAGGCGCACAACCTGATATCCCTCAACATCACGACGAACCTCCGGGGCGCGCTGCGCGGCTTCCCCTGTCGCCCTGGCGGATCGGACCTGCGCGTCGTCACCGGCAACGGCAACGGGCGCTACCCGGACGCGCTGATCGACTGCGGTCCGTTCCGCCCCGCGTCTCACGACGCCTCCGAACCGGTCGCGGTGTTCGAGATGCTGTCGCGCTCCGCCGCCTGGATCGACCCCACCATCAGGCTGCGCGATTACGACGCCACGCCCTCGATCCTGCTCTACGCCGTCGTGGCCCAGGACGAGCCGCATGTCGCGGTCTGGCGGCGCGACCCCAGCGGACGGCTCATCGCCGCGCTGACCGGACGGGAGTCGGCGCTGGAGCTCGAACTGCCCGCCGCCGCCGGGTTGCGCCTGGCCGACATCTACGACGGCCTGCCGAAACCCGCGGCGGCGCCGGCATGACGGCGCGGCGCCGGTACCTGGCTGGTGAAATCCGAACCCGAAGCGTTCTCCTGGGACCAGCAAGTGGCCAACGGCGTGGAGCCCTGGACCGGGGTGCGCAACCACGCAGCCAAGAACAACCTGAAGGCGATGCGGGTAGGCGATCGCGCATTCTTCTACCACTCCAACACCGGCAAGGAGATCGTCGGCATCGTGGAGGTCGCGCGCACGGCGTATCCCGACCCCACGGCCGAGACGGGCGACTGGGTCGCGGTAGACATGCGCGCGGTGGGGCCGATGCCACGCCCGATCGGGCTGGCGGCGATCAAGGCCGACCCGGCATTCGCCGACCTCGCGCTGGTCCGCCAGTCCCGCCTGTCGGTGCTGCCGGTCTCGGCCGCGCATTGGGCGGCGCTGTGCCGTATGGGCGGGTGGGACTGATCCCGCCCGCCGCGCCGCGGCTGCGCCGGCTGTGTGCCGAGGCCGACATCCCCGAAGGCGGCGCGAAGGGGTTCCCGCCTCCCCCGGGCGGGTTCACCGGGCTGTTCGCGGTGCGCGCCGGCGGGCGGATCGCGGTCTATGTCAACGCCTGCCCGCATCTCGGGGTTCCGCTCGACTGGGCCCCGAACCGGTTTCTCTCGGTCGATGGGCGGCACATCGTCTGTGCGACCCACAGGGCGCTGTTCCGGCTGCAGGACGGCGGCTGCGTGCATGGCCCCTGCTACGGCGCGGCGCTGGAGCCGGTGTTGATCGAGATCAACGCCGGCGCGATCTGGGTTCCCGAGGACGCTGCGCTGTAACCGCCGGCCGCGACGCCCCGCCCGAGGGCGATCGCTTGAACCGGCGGCGCGCGCTGCGTAGCCTGCGGAGCCATCGTCCTGCCGGCCGCGCGCGAATCAAGAACGAAAGGAGGGACAAGCCGATGCCCGACACAAACCCCGCCGACACGCTGCTGTTCCCGGTCCGCCCGGAAATCGCCGCCCATGCCCACGTGACCGCCGAACGCTATCGCGAAATGTACGAGCGCGCCGGACGCGACCCCGACGGATTCTGGGCCGAACAAGCCCACCGGGTCGCCTGGATGCAGCCGCCGACGAAGATCAGGAACGCCAGTTTCTCCGGCCACGTCGCCATCAAATGGTTCGAGGACGGGGTGCTGAACGCCTCCGTCTCCTGCCTCGATCGCCATGCCGCAGCGCATCCCGACCGGGTGGCGATCATCTGGGAGGGCGACGATCCCGCCGTCTCCCGCCATGTCACCTATAAAGAACTGCACGAGCAGGTCTGCCGGCTGGCCAACGCGCTGCGCGGGCTGGGCGCGCAGAAGGGCGACCGCATCACGATCTACCTGCCGATGGTGCCGGAAGCGGCGGTGGCGATGCTGGCCTGCGCGCGCATCGGCGCCATCCACTCGGTGGTGTTCGGCGGCTTCTCGCCCGACAGCCTGGCGAACCGGCTGATCGATTGCGACTCCACCCTGCTCATCACCGCCGACGAGGGCCGCCGCGGCGGGCGCCGCGTGCCCCTGAAAGCCAACGCGGACGCGGCGCTGGCGCAATGCCCGGGGGTGAAGAACGTCGTGGTGGTGAAGATCACCGGCGCCGACGTGCCAATGGCCGCCGGGCGCGACCACGACTACGCCGCGCTGATCGCCGCCGCCGCGCCGGTCTGCGCACCGGAGCCGATGGGGGCCGAAGACCCGCTGTTCATCCTCTATACCTCCGGCAGCACCGGCAAACCCAAGGGCGTGCTGCACACGACCGGCGGCTATCTCGTATGGGCGTCGTTCACCCATGAGATCGTCTTCGACTACCGCCCGGGCGAGATCTACTGGTGCACCGCCGATGTCGGCTGGGTCACCGGCCACACCTACATCGTCTACGGCCCGCTCGCGAACGGCGCCACCACGGTGATGTTCGAGGGCGTGCCGAACTATCCCGACAGCTCCCGCTTCTGGCAGGTGTGCGACAAGCACAAGGTCAACATCTTCTACACCGCGCCGACCGCGATCCGCGCCCTGATGCGCGACGGGGAAGCGCCGGTGGAGAAGACCTCGCGCAAGTCGATCCGCATCCTCGGCACCGTGGGCGAGCCGATCAATCCGGAAGCCTGGCTCTGGTACCACCGGGTCGTGGGCGCGCATCGCTGCCCGATCGTCGATACCTGGTGGCAGACCGAAACGGGCGGCATCCTGATCTCCCCCCTGCCCGGCGCGACCGCGCTGAAACCCGGTTCGGCCACCCTGCCTCTGCCCGGGGTGCGGCCGATGATCGTCGACGGCGACGGGCACGAGCTGCACGGCGCCTGCGAGGGCAATCTGTGCCTGGCGGAGTCCTGGCCCGGCATGATGCGCACCGTCTATGGCGACCACGAGCGCTTCGTGCAGACCTATTTCTCCACCTTCAAGGGCCTCTATTTCACTGGCGACGGGGCGCGGCGCGACGCCGACGGCTACTACTGGATCACCGGGCGGGTCGATGACGTGATCAACGTCGCCGGCCACCGCATGGGCACCGCCGAGGTCGAAAGTGCGCTGGTTTCGCATCCGAAGGTCGCCGAGGCGGCGGTGGTCGGCTTCCCGCACGACATCAAGGGCCAGGGCATCTACGCCTACGTGACCCTGAAGCTCGGCGAGGAACCGACCGAGGCTCTGCGCCGCGAGCTGGTCGCGTGGGTGCGCAAGGAGATCGGGCCGATCGCAGCACCGGACGCGATCCAGTGGGCGCCGGCGCTGCCCAAGACCCGCAGCGGCAAGATCATGCGGCGGATCCTGCGCAAGATCGCGGCGAACGAGACCGACAGCCTGGGGGATACCTCCACCCTTGCCGATCCGGCGGTGGTGACGGAACTGGTGGACAATCGGGTCGGATAGGCGCGGCAAGAAACGCAGGGGGGCGAATGGGCGACGAAAAGCGCGGGGACACGCGCTCCTCGATGCTGAAGCGTGCGCAGGACGACGCAAGCCTGCTCGCCGCCATGATCGCCGGCCTGACGCCGGAGCGGCGCCGCACCCTGGTGGCACGGATCGAGGCGTCGCTGCTGCCGAAGGGCGATACGAGCTAGAGCACGATCGGCGCGAAAAGAAGCACCGATCGTGCTCCGGCCTTTGTTCCGGCGCGCAATGCCATCGCCCGATTGATCGAACCTCAAGCGATGATGCTCTAGACCGTGAACTGCTCCGCGATGATGCGTTCCGACAGGCCCTGGTCGGGATCGAACAGCACGAGAGCGCACACCGTGCGGTCCTCGCTCACCGCGACCGAAACCACGTCGCGCACTTCGTAGGAATCCGCCACCGCCGCCACCGGCCGTTTCTCCGCCTCCAGGATGTCGAACCGCACCTCGGCCGTGGACGGCAGCAGCGCACCGCGCCAGCGCCGCGGACGGAAGGCGCTGATCGGCGTCATCGGCAGCAGGTTCGCCGACAGCGGCACGATCGGCCCGTGCGCGGACAGGTTGTAGGCGGTCGAGCCGGCCGGAGTGGAGACCAGCACGCCGTCGCAGATCAGTTCGGCGAGCCGCACCCGGCCGTCGACCGTGATGCGCAGCTTGGCGGTCTGGTGCAACTGGCGCAGCAGGGACACCTCGTTGAGCGCCAGCGCCTCCTCCACCGCGCCGGTGGCGGTGATCGCGTGCATCCGCAGCGGGTGCAACAGCGCTTCCTGCGCCGCCTCCAGCCGCTCGATCAGCCGGTCCTCGGCGAACGGGTTCATCAGGAATCCAACCGAGCCGCAATTCATCCCGTACACCGGCGTGGTCCGCCCCAGCACCCGGTGCAGGGTCTCCAGCATGAAGCCGTCGCCGCCCAGCGGCACGACCACCTCCGCCTGGTCGAACGCGCAGTCGCCGTAGCGGGCGACCAAGCGGGCGCGCGCGTCCTGCGCCAGCTCGGTGGCGGCGGCGGCGAACGCCACCCGTCCCGGGGTCACCGTGCGCCGGCAGGACGCCGCGGCCGGTTCCGCGCCCGGCACGGCCGGGGCGTCGTTCATGCGAGCTTCCGATGCGCCTCGACCCGATGCTCCTCGACCGGCATATCCCGCCGCACCCGCGCGGTCAGCGCGGGATCGATGCGCGCCGTCGCCCAGCCCACCCCGTCCGAGACCTGCGCCACGACCTGGCCCCACGGATCGGCCACCAGGGAATGGCCGTAGGTGAACCGCGCCTCCTCCCGCGCCCCGTCGAGGTGCTTGCCCCAGGTAGCGGCGGCGGCGAACCAGCACTGGGTTTCGATCGCGCGGGCACGCAGCAGCGGCTCCCAATGGTCCTTGCCGGTCTGCAAGGTGAAGGCGGAGGGCAGCATGATGAGCTCGGCGCCGGCCCGGCGCAGACGGGCGAACATCTCGGGGAAGCGGAGGTCGTAGCAGATGGCGGCGCCCACGGTGACGTCACCCGCCCGGTAGGTGACGATCTCGTCGCCGGCGCCGTAGGTGCTGCTTTCACGGAAGCCGGTGCCGTCGGGGGTGGTGATGTCGAACAGGTGGATCTTGCGGTAGCGGGCGATCTCCCGCCCGTCCGGATCGAACACGACGGTGGTGTTGAACAGCCGGTCGCCGCCGCGTTCCTGCAACGATCCACCATGCACGTGCAGCCTGGCCCCGCGCGCGACCTCGCGCAGGAACTCGTAGGCCGGACCGCCGGGCGCGTTGGAGCCTTTGGCGGGCAGGTCCTCCGCCTGCTCGAACTTGCCGGCGCGACTGCCGCCGAGGCAGGTCCAGACCTCGGGCAGGCTCACGATATCCGGCCGGTCGGCAGCGATCGCCGCGTCCAGCAGGCGGCGGGCCTGCGCGATGTTGGCGGCCTTGTCGGCACCGGGGTTCATCTGCACCACGCTGACGCGCATCGCGCTGCTCCGGATCGGTGGGTCGGGGTCGCACAAGAGCGGATGCGGCGGGGGATCGCAAGACGTGCCGGGCAGCAGCATCGCAGCGGCATCATCGCGCGTATGGCGCGGTCACGTCGACCAGGGCGCCCCTGCCGGCGTCCGACGTCCCTGCAACTCCGCGGCACAAGGAGGGTATCGATCGACGCGATCGGCACCGGATCACAGCCGACATGGCATCCTTCTTCCGTCGGGCCGGCGTCCGCTTGTCACCCCGAAGCAGGCCTGTCCCGTAGCGCCCGGCGACGGTCCGGCAGCGGTGCGTCGCGCTCCGGGTCGGGACTGCAGTCGGCCAGTGTATAACCGTCCAGGCTCGCGTAGAATCCGGCCTCGGCAGCCGCCAGCATACCGCGCAGCCGACAGCCCGGAAGAAGCGTGCAGGCGCAGCCCTCGGCGCGAAAGCATTCGACCACCGCCTGGTCGGCCTCCAGGTGCCGCACCAGGCTTCCCAGGCGCACCTCGGCTGGCGCCCTGGCGAGCAGCATGCCGCCCCCCCCGCTCCCCGTACGGTGCGGGTGATACCGAGACCCGTCAGCTCCTGGACGATCTTGTGGAGATGATCGCGGGACAGGCCGCCGAGCTCCCGTGCCATCCAGCCCACGCTCACCGGGCGTCCGGGAGGCGCGCCGGCAAGCAGTATCAGGACACGCAGGGCGATGTCGGTGGAGGCAAGAAGGTGCATGGTTCGACCCCATAATTAGCATTGACAATACCATGTTCATGGGCCGATATACTGGTATCGCCAATACCAATTCATGGCGATCGCCATCGCCCTGCCGCGTGACGCGGGGGCAACACCCGCATCCGGGCGGGCCAGGAGAGTGCCTCATGAGCGCGACCGCTTCCCAGGAAGCCGCCTTCGCAACCCGCAGCCTGGCGGACATTGCCGCCACGCTGCCCGGCGCCACCGGCGTGTTTCGCCGCCGCAAACTGGACTTCTGCTGCGGCGGCAAGGTGTCGCTGGCCGAGGCCGCCACGTCGAAAGGACTTCCGCTGGCCGAGCTGGAGGCCGAGCTCGATGCCATCGCCGCGCTGGCGCTCCCCGTCGCGCGGCCCGAGCCGACCGAGGCGCTGATCACGCTCATCGAGACACGCTACCATGCGGCCCACCGGCGCGAGTTTCCCGAGCTCATCCGGCTCGCCCGCCGGGTCGAGGCCGTCCACAAGACCCATCCCGCGGCGCCGCACGGGCTCGCGACCGTGCTGGAAACCATGGCGGCCGAGCTCGAAGCGCACATGCAGACGGAAGAACAGATCCTGTTCCCGCTGCTGCGCCGGGGCGGTCATCCCGCGATCGCAGAGCCGATCGCCGTGATGCGCGCGGAGCACGACGACCACGGCGCGCATCTGCGTGCGGTCGAGCGCCTGACCGCCGATTTTACCGCACCGGATGACGCCTGCACGACGTGGCGCGCGCTTTACCTCGGCGCGCACAAGCTCGCTGACGACCTCGTCGAGCACATCCACACCGAGAACAACCTTCTGTTCCCGCGATTCACCGGCTGAAGCCAGCCCGCATCGCCACGTTGCTAGGGGCGCCGGCCGATGCCCCCGGGCCTGCCCGGCGCCCCATTCACCCGGATGGCGCAGTCGACGCTACCAGCGCCGCGATCGCCGGATAGTCCGGCTTGCCGGTGCCGAGGCGCGGCAGCGCGGGCAGCACCAGGATCGCGCGCGGCACCAGGATCGCGGCGATGCCGCGGTCCCGCGCCGCGGCCAGCAGCCGGGCCGCATCGGCATCCACGGCGGTGGTGGCGAGCACCAACCGCTCGCCCTTCCCCGCCGCGGCAAGCGCGACCACGGCGTGCGCGGCCTGCGGCCAGACTGCGGCAGCCAGCGCCTCGCCCACTGAAAGCGGCACCATCTCGCCACCGATCTTGGCGAAGCGCCGGGCGCGGTCGCGGATGCACAGGAAGCCGGCGGGATCGACCGCGGCGATGTCCCCGGTGTCGTACCAGCCGTCCGGCGGCGGCACGATCTCCCCCGGCTGGTCGGCGCGCAGGTAGCCGCGCATCACATTCGGGCCGCGCACCCACAGCCGGCCGGCGTCGGGGATGCCCTCGACCGGCTCGATCCGCCAGGCAATGCCGGGCAGGATCCGCCCGACGCTGCCTTCGGCGTTGCGCAGCGGGGTATTGATCGCCATCACCGGGGCGGTCTCGGTCGCACCGTAGCCTTCGAGCAGGCGCACCCCGAACCGGTCGGCGTAGTCCCGCCGCGTGGTCTCGCGCAGCTTCTCGGCGCCGGCCAGGAGGTAGTGCACATTGCGGAAGTCGTACGGATGGGCGTAGCGCGCCCAGCCGGCCAGGAACGTGTCGGTGGCGAACACGATGGTGGCGTCGGTGGCGTAGATCAGCGCCGGGATCAGCCGGTAGTGCAACGGTGTCGGATAGAGGAACCCCGGCACCCCGGCGAGCAGCGGCAGCAGGGTGCCGACCGTCAGCCCGAACGCATGGAACACCGGCATCGCGTTGAACACGGTGTCGGCCGAGGTGAAATCCAGCACCGACGCAGCCTGGCCGCAGTTGGCGAGGATGTTGCGGTGGCTGAGCACGACGCCTTTCGGCGTACCCTCGGTGCCGCTGGTGAACAGCACCGCGGCAGGCGCATCCGGGCTGGCGCGGCAGCCGGGCAGGCGGTGTGCGCGCAGCGCGTCGACGAGGCCGCGCAGCCGCGCCGCCAGGCCGATCTCCGAGCCCAGGTCCTCGAGCCACAGGACCGCGACCGCGCCCTCCAGCGCCGCCACCGCCCGCTCCAGCCGCGCCCGCGCGACGAAGCGGCGGGACGCGACGATCAGGCGGATCCCCGCGGTCGCACAGGCGGCGCGCATCCCCTCGGCGCCGATGGTGACGTTGAGTGGCGCTGGCACGCGGCCATGGGCGTGCAGCCCCAGGAACGCGATCACGGTGGCGGCGGCATTCGGCAGCAGCAGGCCGACCGTCTCCTCGGGGCGGGTGCGCGCCGCCAGGGCGCGGCCCAGGACGCAGGCCGCCAGCACGAGCCGCCGGTAGCTGTAGCGCGCGCGATCGGCATCGGTCAGGATGCGCAGACCGCCGCCGTGGCGCTGCCGTGCTGCGAGCAGGGCCGCGAACAGCGTCCGCTCGATGTCCTGCCCGGCCCATGCGGCTGCGGTCATCATGTCCTGCAGCGCCGCCCCCGCCTCCTGACGGCGGCGACGCCCGCGCAGCGCTGGGTCGAGCCCCAGCGCCCGCGGCGGCAGCATGGTCAGGGCGACCGGCGGGAACCAGCGCCGGCGCAGCTTGCCCTTCAGGTAGGACAGGCGCGAGAACTGGGTGCCCTCGATGCGGACCGGCACGATCGCGGCGTCGGCCCGGTCGGCGATCAGCCCGGTGCCGTCCAGCACCTTCATCAGACCTCCGGTCACGCTGATGCGGCCTTCTGGGAACACCACCAGCCGCTCGCCGGCGCGCACCGCGGCGATCATGCCGCGGACCGCGAAGGGCTGGCGCGGATCGATCCGGATCGTCCGCGCCGGCCACAACAGCAGGCGCACCCACCAGCGCGCGGCGATCTCCGCATCGATGACGAAGGTGGGATCGCCGGGCAGGAAGGCCGCGAGCAGCGGGCCGTCGGCGAGGCTGAGGTGGTTCGCGATCACGAGCGCGGGCACGCCGGGCGGCGGATAGCGGTCGAGACCGGTGGGGACAACCCCATGGACCAGCCGGAACCAGACCCGCAACACCGCCCGCGCACCGCTCCGCACCCGGCGGTGCCAGGCGTCGTCGGGTGCGTCCTGCGACGCCGACCGGACCGGATCCAAGGTCACGGGCGGAGCGGCGGCGCGCCGTCCTTCCCCCTCTCCCCCCGCGCTTGCGGGAGTGGGAGAAGGACGGCGCGTCCACCGTTTTCATCCCCCGGGCGCATCGGCCGCCCGCTTCAGGGCATCTGCCCCGGCGGCGCCGCGGCGCCCGACAGGTCGGGGCCACCCATGCCGATGTCGCGCGCCTCCGGCCCGAAGCCGACCAGCAGCGCGATCAGCACCGCGACGGTGCCCGCCACACCGGCCAGCGCCCAGCTATAGATATGGTTCATATGCGCGCCGATCGCCGCCTGGATGGTGGCATTGTAGGAGGCCAGGAAATTGCCGAGCTGATAGACGAAGCCTGGGAAGGTTGCGCGGATCTCCGGCGGCGACAGCTCGTTTAGATGCGCCGGCACCACGCCCCAGGCGCCTTGGACGCAGATCTGCATCAGAAACGCCCCCACCCCGAGCCAGAACGGGGTGCTGGAGAAGGCCCACAGCGGCAGGACCGGCAGCGCCAGCAGGCTGGCCAGGATGATCGCGAAGCGCCGGCCGATCCGTTCCGACAGCGCGCCGAAGCCGATGCCGCCCAGGATCGCCCCCGCGTTGTAGACCAGCGCGATCGTGGTCACGGTCGCGTGCGAGAAATGGTGCTGCACCGACAGGAACGCGCTCGGATACAGATCCTGCGTGCCGTGGCTGAAGAAGTTGAACGCCGTCATCATCACCACGGCCCAGACCAGCAGGCCGAGGTGCCGGCGCAGCACGAGGCCGATGGCCGGACGCGGCGCTTGGGTGCGGATCAGCCAGTCCTGGCTCTCCGGCACGCTGGTGCGCAGATAGATCACGAGCAGCGCCGGCAGGCCGCCGATCATGAACATGCCGCGCCAGCCCACCAGCGGATAGAATACTCCAAAGACGATCGCGGCCAGGAAATAACCGCTGGGATAGCCCGCCTGCAGCAGCCCGGAGACCCAGCCGCGCCAGTGCACCGGGATCGTCTCCATCGCCAGGGAGGCGCCGATGCCCCACTCGCCGCCCATGGCGATGCCAAACAGGGTGCGTAGGATCATGAAACTCAGCAACGTCGGTGCGAAGCCGGTGAAGAATTCGAGCGCCGCGAAGCACAGCACGTTGGCGATCAGCACCGGGCGGCGCCCGTAGCGGTCCGCCAGCCGTCCGAAGACGAACGCGCCCACGGGCCGCATCGCCAGGGTGAAGGTGATGGCCAGCGTCATGGTCGTGAGGCTGGTGCCGAACGTCTTCGCGACGTCGTTCAGCACGAAGATCAGCACGAAGAAATCGAACGCGTCGAGCGTCCAGCCCAGATAAGTGGCGGCAACGACGTGTCGCGCGCGCGACAGTTCGGACATGGCGGAATCCTTCTCGCCGGGATGGCTGCGAACAAAGCTTCGGTTCGCTTTCCTCCGTGCCTGGGGACGGCGCCATGATCTGTGTCAACGGGCCGCACCTCTCCCCGCAGGGCAATCGGGGGAACCGTAAAAATCGGCGCGGCCGGTGGCTCCTTCACCTCTCCTGCTCTGGCGGGAGAGATCGGTTTGCGCAGCGAACTGGGCGAGGGTGCCGTGCCTCCCGCCCTCACCCGCCGTGCTGCGCACGGCGACCTCTCCCGCAGCGCGGGAGAGGTGAACGCTCGGAGTTTCGCCCGATCACCCTGCCTCTCCCCGAGATGCCGGCCGGACGCACCGCCTGGGTAGTGGGGGGATCCCCGCTGCGACAAGGCCTCGGCCGGCAGGACGAGGCACCGGGGGCGAGCCACGTGTGAATTCGGCCCGGGTCATGCCCGGCCTCGGGTGGCGTTCGTCCCGCCTCTCCCTCGCCCTGCCCTGCGGAGCGAAGCGGGGCGGTCGGGGGTGACTGAGCTGTCCGGCAGCGCTATAATTTATATTGTAAATGCCTATCCGGGCATTGCCCCGGTTGACAAGGCGCATGCGACTGGAGCGGGCCACCCACGCGCGGGCAAACATCGGGATGGCCGAATTCGACAAAGGAGCATGGACAATGGAACGGACCGACGGGGCGCCTGCAACGGCGGGCAGAACGACCCGGATCGTCCTGCAGACCCCGGAGGTACGGGTGGTGGAATACGTGCTGCGACCTGGCGACAGCCTGTCCTGGCATCATCATTCCGAGGTCACCGACCGCTTCTATTGCCTGGAGGGGCCTGATCGAGGTGGAGCTGCGCGAGCCGCCGCGGAAACAGCGCCTGCATCCGGGCGAGACCCTGTCTATACCGCCCAGGGTCGTGCACCGCTCCGGCAACGCCGCCGACGGCATCAGCCGCTATCTGCTGGTGCAGGGGGTCGGCCGCTACGATTTCGTCACGGCCACCTGAGGCCCGGCGCAGGCGATCCGGCCGAGCGCAGGAATGCGCGCGCCCGCGCGGCGATCGCCCGTTCGTCGGGCGGCCAGTCGTCGCCCCGGCCGCCGGATGGTCCGCTCCGGACGCCGATCCGTTCATCCCTTGCACCCGGGCCGTCAGCCCGAAAGCGCGTGCGCATAGCTTGATCTGGATCAACGTGCCGCGGCGCAGAGATCCTAGGCTTCCGAGTGATCATCGTCCGCCGCCGGAAACGGAGGAGCGGAAGCGACGGCCGAACCTTTCGCGGAGCCGTGCGTGTCATCCATGCCGCCAGGAGCCCAGACGCAACCTCAGCCGACGATCTCCCGCCGGGCCCTGATCTCAGGCGCCGCCGCGACCGGGGGAACCCTCGCCATGACGACCACTGCCCCGCACGCGACCCATGCGGCGGAGACCGGCGCGCCAGTGGCTGCCGCGCCGCCCGTTCTCGGCCCGGGACCGGTGGCCGTCGAGCTGCGGGTCAACAACACGCCGCGCACAGTCACGATAGAACCGCGCACCACGCTCGCCGAGGCGCTGCGCGGCCCGTTGCGATTGACCGGCACGAAGATCGCCTGCGACCGCGGCGCCTGCTCCGCCTGCACGGTCTGGCTCGACGGCCACCCGGTTCCCGCCTGCATGATCCTTGCCGTCGATGTCGGCCCCCGCGCCGTCACCACGATCGAGGGCCTCGCACAGGGCGACACACTGCATCCGGTGCAGGAGGCGTTCATTGCGCACGATGCGGTACAGTGCGGCTATTGCACACCGGGCATGGTGATGAGCTGTGCCGCCCTGCTGCACCGCACGCCGCATCCCACGCCGGCCGACGTGCAGCAGGCGATCAGCGGGCACCTCTGTCGCTGCGGCACCTATCCGCACGTGATCGCCGCCACCCTGGCGGCCGCCGCGGCAGGGAAGGGTCGAGCATGAGCGATCCCGCTCCGTTGCACACCGAGACATTCCCGTTCGGCATCGTCGGCCTGGAGCTGGGCGAGGTCGCGCGCCATGTCCCGGCCGGCGAACCGCCGCCGCTGCCTCCCAACGCGAGCCTGGCGGTGATCGGCAAGCCGGTCGCGCGGCTCGATGCGCGCGCCAAGGTCACCGGCGCCGCGTGCTTCACCGTGGACATCACGCGGCCCGGGATGCTTCACGCGGCGCTGCTGCGCGCACCGCTGCCGCATGCAAGAGTGCGCGCGATCGACACCGGCGCCGCCGCGCGGCACCCGGGCGTCCGCGCCGTAGTTGTGGTGGCGGCGGCCGGCGCGATCCTGCGTTACGTCGGCGAACCGGTCGCCGCCGTCGCGGCCACGACCCCGGCGGCCGCGGCCGAGGCGCTGGGGCTGATCCGGGTCGAATATACGCCGCTGCCTTTCGTCGTGGACCTCGACACCGCGCAGCAGGCGGACTCCCCGCCGGTCTATCCGGCCGGACAACAGCCGCCGCTGACCGGCGCCGAGATCCTCGGTGGCCCGCGACCTGCCCATGGCGGGCAACGTACGCGGACCGGCGCGGCAGGGCAGCCGCGGCGATGTCGCGCACGGGTTCGCCGAGGCTGCGGTCACCGTCGAGGGCGCGTATCGCACCCAGGTGCAGACGCATTGTTGCATGGAGCCGCACGCGATCGTCGCCGACTGGCACACCGACGGGCTCACGGTGTGGATGTCCACACAATTCACCGCCGGGGTGCGACGAGAGCTGGCGCGGGAGTTCGGCTTCCGGCTCAGCCAGGTGCGGGTGAAGGTGGGGGCGATGGGCGGCGGCTTCGGGTCCAAATCCTCACTCGCGCCATACGGCCGCCTCGCCGTCGCACTTTCGCGCCAGGCCGGCGCGCCGGTCCGGCTGGTGCACACGCGGACGGAGGAACAGCTCGACACCGGCAACCGCCCCGCGACCTGGCAGCGACTGCGCCTCGGTGCCAGGCGCGACGGCACGCTGACCGCGATCGACCTGCTGGAATACGGCACCGCCGGCGTGGGCGCCGGCGCGGGGGTCGGCAATTTCGCCGAGGCGCTCTACACCTGCCCGAACTTCGCCATCTCCCAGTACGACGTGTTCATCAATGCGGGCCGCGGGGCGGCGATGCGCGGTCCCGGCAACACCCCGGGCGCGTTTGCCATGGAGCAGGCGATCGACGCCCTCGCCGAGACGCTCGGCCTCGATCCGCTGATCCTGCGCGACCGCATCGACCCGAGCCCGGTCCGGCGCGAGGAGCGTCGCCGGGGCGCCGCGCGCATCGGCTGGAACGGCCGCCACCGACCCGGCGCCGACGCCGGCCCGGTGCAGCGCGGCATCGGCATGGCGCAGTCTCTGTGGGGCGCCAACGTGCAGACCAACGCCGCCTGCGAAGTACGCCTGTTGCGTGACGGCTCGGTGGAGGTGCTGTCGAGCGTGCAGGACCTCGGTACCGGTGCGGCCACCGTACTGGCGCAGGTGGTGGCGGAGGAATTCGCACTGCGGCCGACCGACATCATCGTGCGCATCGGCGACACCGAGTTTCCCGCCGGCCCGCCGTCCTACGGCAGCCGCACCACCGCCTCGATCACCCCGCCTGCGCGCACCGCCGCCTGGCAGGTGAAGCAGGCCCTGTTCCGCGCAGTCGCGCCAGTGCTGGCGGCTGCGCCCGAGCGGCTGGCACTACGCGACGGCTGGGTCGTGGTGGCCGACGACCCGACCCGCCGCCTGGCCTTCCGCGAGGCCGCCGCGCGGCTGCGCACCGATCAGATCAGCGCCGTGGCCGCGCGCAGCGACGACTACGGCGGCTTCCGCCGGCACGTGGGCGATGCCGCGTCGGCCTGGACCGACCTCGGCGGCGTGCATTTCGCCGCCGTCGCGGTCGATACCGAAACCGGGACGATCAGGGTGGAGCGGGTGGTCGCGGTGCAGGACTGCGGCCGGCCGATCAACCCGAAGCTGATCGAAAGCCAGGTACAGGGCGGCGTGCTGATGGGCCTCTCCTACGCCCTGCTGGAGAACCGGGTGCTCGACCGGCCAACCGGGCATGTGATGAACGCCGATCTGGACCACTACAAACTGGTCGGTCCCTGCGATCTGCCCGAGATCGAGGTGCTGGTGCTGGAGAACTACCAGGGCCGCAGCGCCACCGACGCCTATGGGATCGCCGAACCGGCCAGCATCCCGACCGCGCCGGCGATCGCCAATGCCGTGTTCAACGCGATCGGCGTCCGCCTGACCTCGCTGCCGATGACCCCGGCGGCCGTGCTGGCCGCCCTGGCCCAGAGGACCTGAGCGATGGACCGCTTTGCCTGGCAGGCCGCGCGGACGGCGGCGGAAGCGGCGGGGCTTTCCACCGACACGGTGGTGGACGCGATGCTCGCCGCGCCGGGGGCACCGGGGGCCGTGGTGCTGAAGGCGGGGGGGATCGATCTGCTCGACCTGATGAAGGAAGGGCTGCTGCACCCGGCCCGGGTCGTGAACCTGCGCGACATCCCCGGGCTCGATGGCATCGCGGGCGACGGCGCCGGCGGCCTGCGCATCGGCGCGCTCGCCACTCTGGAGCAACTCGGCGCGCATCCCGTGCTGCGGCAGCGCTACACGGCGCTGGCCGAGGCCGCGGCCGGCGCCGCCAGCCCGCAGTTGCGCCATGTGGCGACCCTGGGCGGTAACCTGTTGCAGCGCCCGCAGTGCTGGTACTTCCGCTCGCCGGCCCACCCCTGCCTGCGCAAGGGCGGCAGCCATTGCTTCGCGTTCGCCGGCGAGAACGAATACCATGCGGTGCTGGGCCACCCGCACTGCGCAATCGTGCATCCTTCCACCGCCGCCACGGCACTGGCGGCGTTCGCGACGCGGGTCGAGTTGGTCGATGCGACCGGCGCCGCACGGACCGTGCCGCTGGCGTCCTTCCTGGTCGGACCCGGAACCGATGTGCACCACGAGAACACGATGCACGCCGGCGAGGTGCTGACCGCCGTGCTGCTGCCGTCGCTCCCTTCCACTTCCCGCTCGATATATCTGAAACAGGCGGAGAAGCCCGCGTTCGACTGGCCGATCGCCGAGGTTGCCGTGGTGCTGGACCTGGCCGCCGACGGGCGCTGCCTTCACGCTGCCGTGGTGCTGGGGGCCGCCGCGCCGGTGCCCTGGCGCGCGACGGCAGCGGAGGCCGCGCTGCTCGACAGGCCGATCGACACGGCGACAGCGCACGCCGCAGGGCAGGCCGCCATCGCCGACGCCGAACCGCTCAGCCACAACGCCTACAAGCTGCCGATCCTGGCCACCCTGGTGCGCCGGGCCGTGCTGCACGCTGCCGGCCAATCCGATCAGGAGACCCTCCGATGACCACACGGCGCAGCACCAGCCTCGGCCTGCTCGCAACCGCGGTCGGCCTAGCAGCGGGCGCCGCGCCTGCTGCGGCCCGCGCGTTCGGACCGATAGCGCTGCCGCTCCCGCGTGCCGATTTCGGCACCTCCCTGGCACAGGCGCTGAAGCTGCGCCGATCGACCCGGGAATTCGCCCCGCGTCCCTTGCCGCTGCAGGTGCTGTCGGAGCTGCTGTGGTCCGCCTACGGCGTCAATCGGCCGGCCTCCGCCGACCGTACCGCCCCCTCCTGGCGGGATGCGCGCGAAACCGACATCTTCGCCGTCATGGCGGAGGGTACCTGGCGCTACGATCCGATCGCGCATCGGCTGCTGCCGCATCTCGCCGCCGACATCCGCGCGCAGACCGGCGTGCAGGATTTCGTCGGCAGCGCGCCGCTCGATCTCGTCTATGTCTCCAACGCCGAGCATCTGAGCGGCGTCGGGCGCGAAGAGCAGCGCCGCGTCGCCGCCGCGGACACCGGGTTCATCGGCCAGAATGTCTATCTCTATTGCGCGTCGGAGGGATTGGCCTCCGTGTTCCGCGGCTCGCTGGACCAGGAGCGGCTTGCCCGTAGCTTGAAGCTGGCCGCCACGCAGTTTGTCACCTTCGCCCAGACCGTCGGCTACCCGAAAGCATAGCCGCCGCGGCGCATGGCGGCGCATGGCGGCGGGCCGCCGGGCTCAATCGAGCGACTTGCGGAACCGCAGCACGCTGAGGCCGAGCAACCCCGCCGCCAGCAGCGCCAGCGCCAGCAGATCGGGCCACAGCACGTCGATCCCCACGCCCTTGAGGAACACCGCGCGGATCACCACCAGGAAGTAGCGCAGCGGATTGATCAACGTGAACCATTGCAGCCGACGCGGCATCGCCGCGATCGGGAAGGCGAAGCCCGACAGGATGAACAGCGGATTGACCAGGAAGAAGTTGAGCGCGAACGCCTGCTGCTGGGTACGCGACAAGGTCGACAGCAGCAGGCCGAGGCCGAGCGCCGCCAGCAGAAACAGCGACGCGCCGAGCAGCATGACCAGCGGGTTGCCGACGAACGGCACGTGGAACCACAGCACGCCGAAGGCGCGTGACCAGCGCCACGTCGCCCAGCCCGATCAGGAAGAACGGCAGGGTCTTGCCGAGGATGAACTCGACCGGCCGGATCGGGCTCACCATGATCTGCTCCAGGGTGCCGACCTCGCGTTCGCGCACGATCGCGAAGGCGGTCAGGCTGACGACCTGCATCAGGGTCAGCGTGCCGATCACGCCGGGGATGAAGAACCAGCGGTCTTCCAGCCCCTCGTTGAACCACGGGCGCTCCTGCAGCGACACCTGCACCGCCGGAACTGCGGAGGTGACGCCGGCGGCGCCGGCCAGGCCTGCGCCGTCTGCTCGGCCTGGAATTGCGCGACGATCTGGTCTGACATAGCCGAGCGCGATCAGCGCGGTGTTGGAATTGGTGCCGTCGACCGACACCTGCAGCGGCGCGGTCTGCCCGTTGTTCAGGTCCTTGCGCGAATCCGGCATGGATCACGATCGCGACCGTCGCCCGGCCGGTGTCGATGTCGCGCGTGATCTGGCTCTGCCGGGTTGCGCGATATCGACGATGTCGAACCGCCCGGTGGCGACGAAATGCGAGATCAGGCCGCGGCTCGCCTGGCTTTGGTCGAGATCGAGCACCGCCGTCGCCACGTGATTGACAGTGAAGGTCGCGGCATAGCCGAACACCATCATCTGGATGAGCAGCGGCACGACCAGGCGGAACATCGCCCAGCGGTCGCGGCGGAGTTCCAGGAACTCCTTCATCAGCATGACCTGGAGACGCTCGAACATCGCTCAGTCCAGCCGCTTGCGGAAGGCGCGGGCGGCGAGCCACATGACCACCACCGCATAGAGCACGCAGACGCCAGCACCGGGCCGATCAGATCGGCAAGCGCTGCTGCCCTTGAGGAACACGGCGCGCAGGATGGTGACGTAAGTAGCGCGCATAGACGAGCAGCGAGATCGCGCGGATCGGCGCCGGCATCTGATCGATCGGGAAGGTGTAGCCCGACAGCATGGTGGTCGGCAGCATGGTCAGCAGCAGCGCGACCTGGCTGGCGCCGAGCTGGCTGCGGATGCGCACCGAGATCAGATAGCCGATGCCCAGCACCACCAGAGTGAACAGCGCTGTGGTGAGCAGCAGGGTGCCGACGCTGCCGCGGAACGGCACGCCGAACCAATAGACCGCCGCGCACAGGCAGAACGCCGCGTCGACCACCCCGATCACGAAATACGGCACCAGCTTGCCGATCATCACCTCGAGCGGCGGTCACCGGCGTGGAGATGAGCTGCTCCATCGTGCCGCGCTCCCACTCGCGCGACGACGGTGAGCGAGGTGAGCTGGGCGCCGACCAGGGCGAGGATCACCGCGACCACGCCGGGGATGATGAAATTGCGGCTGTCCAGCCCCTCGTTGAACCAGACCCGCGGCTCCAGATCGACCACGCCGACCGCCCGACGGGCGGATGCCGTGCGCGGCCGCCCAGCGCGCATCGAAATCGGCCGTGGCCTGGGCGATCACGCCCTGCGCGTAGCCGATGGCGATGTTGGTCGTGTTGGCGTCGGTCGCGTCGAACACCGTCTGCACCGGCGCGGTGCCGGTCGCTCGCCAGAACGCGCGAGAAATCGACCGGAATGGTCGACGGCGCCGATGCAGGCGCCGCGGTCCATCGCCTCGCGCACTACCCGGTCGCTGTCGAGCGTAGCCCGGATCGCGAACCAGCCGGAGGCGACGAACCGCTCCACCAGCTCGCGGCTGGTCTGGCTGTTCTCCTGGTCGTAGATGCACAGCGGCACACGCTTGATATCGAGGCTGACGCCGTAGCCGAGCAGCACCATCTGCATCAGCGGCATCAGCAGCGCGATGGCGAGGCTGCGCGGATCGCGCCAGACCTGCAGCGTCTCCTTGAACGCGATGGCCAGGATCCGGCGCGGGCTCACGGCCTCATGCTCCCGCGCCGCCGCGTGGCCGGCGACGAGCTGGACGAACACATCCTCGAGGCTCGGCTTCGATCGGCCGCGGCGGCGCCGGCGCTGATCGCCGCGCGCGGCGAGGAAGCCGGGCAGATCGGCGGCAGCCAGCCGCCGGCGGTCAGCAGCACGTGCAGCTTGTCGCCGAAGATCGCCGCCTCGACGACCCCGGGCGCGTCGCGCAGCGCCTCGCAGCGCCGCGCCGAGCGGGGTGCAGTCGAGCGCACACAGCTGCCGCCCAGCTCGTGCTGGCGCAGCTCGCCGGGACTGCCGATCGCCACCAGCCGGCCGCGCGTCGATCAGGGCGATGCGGTTGCAGTATTCCGCCTCGTCCATGTAGTGGGTGGAGACCAGGATGGTGACGCCGCTCCGCCGCGAGGCGATGGATCAGATCCCAGAACCTCCGCCGCGCCTCGGGCTCGACGCCCGATGTCGGCTCGTCGAGGAACAGCACCGGCGGGCGATGCAGGATGGCGCAGCCGAGCGCCAGCCGCTGCTTCCAGCCGCCGGCGAGGGTACGCACCAGCGCGTCCTCCCGCCCTTCGAGCCCGGCCATGGCGACCGCGAAACGGCGTCCGCTCGTCGTAGACCGCGTCGCGGCACCCGGTAGATGCCGGCGAAAAAGCGCAGATTCTCGCGCCACGGTCAGGTCGCCGTAGAGCGAGAATTTCTGCGACATGTAGCCGATATGCGCGCGCACCGCCTCCGGCTTCGGCGGCCGACATCGAAGCCGGCAACCGTGGCGCGCCCCGCGCTCGGGCGCAGCAGTCCGCACAGCATGCGGATGGTGGTCGATTTGCCGGCGCCGTTGGGGCCGATGAACCCCACGACCTCGCCCTTGGCGATGCTGAGATCGAGCCGATCGACGGCGGTGAAGGCGCCGAATTTCTTGGTCAGGCCCTCGGCGACCACGGCGGGTCCGGCGTCCGTCATGCCGGCGTTCCGGCGCCGACCAGGGCGACGAACACATCCTCGATGCCGGGCTCGATCCGCGTGAATCTCGGCATCGGCGATGCCGCGCCGCGGCCAGGCTGCGCCGCAGCTCGGGCAGGCGGCGCGTCGGCGTCGTCCACCCGCACGTTGACCCGGTCGCCCATCAGCAGCAGCCCGAGCACGCCCGGCGCGCCCTCCAGCGCATCGCGCAGGCCGCGCGGATCGGCGCCGGTCACGACCGCGAGCAGCGCGCCCGGCATCGCCTGCTTCAGCCGCGCGGGAGTGTCGCAGTGCGCGGATCTCGCCGGCATGCAGCAGCGCGAGACGCGAGCAGCGCTCCGCCTCGTCCATGTAGGCGGTGGAGAGCAGGATGGTGACGCCGCTCTCGCGCAAGCCCGTACAGGATGGCCCAGAAGTCGCGGCGCGAGACCGGATCCACGCCGGTCGTCGGCTCGTCGAGCAGCAGCACGCGGGGCGTGTGGATCAGCGCGCAGACGAGGCCGAGCTTCTGCTTCATGCCGCCGGAAAGCTGCCCGGCGAGCCGGCGGCGGAACGGCAGCAGGCCGGCCGCCTCCAGCAGTTCCGCGCTGCGCGCCGCGACGTTCGTTCCCGGGCACCGCGAACAGCGTGGCGTAGAAGAAGATGTTCTCCGCGACCGTCATGTCCTCATAGAGGCCGAAGCGCTGCGGCATGTAGCTCAGGTACGGCTTGGCGCGCTCCGGGTCGGCCGCGTACGTCGATGCCGTCGAGCGCGATCGCGCCGGCATCCGGGCGTCAGCACGCCGGCCAGCATGCGCATGATGGTGGTCTTGCCGGCGCCGTCCGGGCCGACCAGGCCGAAGATCTCGCCGCGCGCGACGGCGAAGCTGACCCCGCGCACCGCCGCGACCGGACCGAAGCGCCGGCTCAGGCCGTCGCGCAACCACCGCGACGGCGGCAGCGCGGCGTCATCGTCCCGGCCGGCAGCAGGGCGATGCTGCGCGTCGGCCGGCATGCCCGGCAACAGTTCGTGCGTCGGATTGTCGATGTCGATGCGGATTCGGTACACGAGCGTCACGCGCTCGGCATGGGTCTCGACCGTCTTCGGCGTGAACTCCGCCTCCGGCGAGATGAAGCTGATGCGGCCGTGGTAGATCTTGCCCGGGTAGGTATCCGTCGTCACATCGACCGGCTCGCCCAGGCGGACCTTGCCGATATCCGGCTCGTTCACATAGGCGCGCAGCCAGACGTGGTCGAGGTCGTCGAGCGTGAAGATCGCCACCCCGGGTCCTGCCAGTTGCGCCGAGTTCGGCCTCGCGCACGGAAATCACGCCGCTGAACGGGGCGCAGAGCGTGGTGTAGCCAAGGTGACCTGATCGAGCTCCAGCTTTTCCTGGTCGGCGGCGAGCGTTGGCGCGGGCCAGGACGATGTTGGTCCTCGGCGACCTGAACCATCGCCTGGTCGTGCGCCAGCGTGGCCGCCGATTGCGCGGCGGCGGTGAAGGCGAGGTCGCGGGCCTGCACCGAGACCGCGTTGCCCTGCACCAACGCCTCGGCGCGGACGTCATCGCGCTGCTTCTCGGCCAGGTCGAACCGGTCGCTGAGCGACGCTGCTGCTGCGCGGCAACCAGGGTGCTTCTCGTCCACGGCTACCTGCGCCGCGGCGACCGCCAGATCGGCGCGGTCGATCCCGACCTGGCTGCTGATAGAGACGCTCGTCCACGCGGGCCAGCACGGTGCCGCGCGGCGACGCGCGCGCCTTCGTCGAACGGGCAGTTCGACGATCGGCGCCTGCACCTGGGTGAAGCTCAGGACGCTCTGGTGCGCCTCGATATTGCCCGAGACGTCGATCGCGGTGGCGGGCGGTGCACCGAACAGGAAATGCCGCGCCGGCGGCCAGAACCAGACCGCCGCGCCGAGACCGAGCACAATCGCCCCGGCGGCGAGCAGCAGCAGGCGCAGGTGCCGGCTCACGACGGTGGACCCAAGGGCCGGTCGGTTGACGCCATGCGGCACCTGCCGCGCCTTTCATCAATCCCCAATCCGGGTCGGTTCATGCGTTCGTCCAAGCGTCGTTCCGTTCCGACAATTCGTAGCGGCGCGGCGCACGAACGACGTTGACGTGGATCAACGCAGCGCGCCGATGCGGATGGGGCCGCGACGCGGTTGATCGAGGTCAATGCGCCGGCGACGGATGCGGTTAACCTAAGGATGGCCGCATACGGACGCCCAGAAAGGACTGCGATGCCAGACCAGACGGCCCGGCTCACCTCGGCTGCCGAACCGGCGCCGGCCGGTGCCCTGGGGCGGCGGCGGCGGCGCCTTCACCCCGGGGCAATCGGCGCGGCGCTGCTTGTGCTGCTCGGCCTCGCCGCGGCGTCGTGGTGGGAAGCCGGCCGCCCGGCAGCGCCGCGCTACCTCACGGCGACCGTGAGCCGCGGCAACGTCACCCGCGCGGTGACCGCCACCGGCACGGTCAACCCGGTGCTCACCATTATCGTCGGCACTTATGTCTCGGGCGTGATCCAGCAGATTTCCTGCGACTATAATACCCAGGTGAAGCAAGGCCAGGTCTGTGCCAAGATCGATCCGCGCCCGTATCAGGCGGTGGTTGATCAGGACAAGGCCAACCTGGACGTCGCCCGGGCGCAGCTCGGCAAGGACCAGGCCGCCCTGGCCTATGCGCAGGTGAATTACCAACGCGACCAGCAGCTCGTCCTGCGCAACTACGTCTCGAAGGACGTGGCCGACAACGCCCGCAGTGTCTATGAGCAGGCCAAGGCACAGATCACGTACGACAAGGCAACGATCGAGGAGCGCCAGGCGGAGATGGCGGCGGCCCAGGTCAATCTGGACTATACCAATATCACCTCCCCGGTGGACGGCACGGTGGTCTCGCGCAACGTGACCATGGGTCAGACCGTCGCCGCCACCTTCCAGACCCCGACCCTGTTCCTGATCGCCACCAATCTCGCCCAGATGGAGGTGGATACCAACGTCAGCGAGAGCGACGTCGGCGTCATCAAGGACGGCCAGGCAGCGAGCTTCACCGTCGATGCCTTCCCCAGGCGGGTGTTCCACGGCATCGTCGCGCAGGTTCGCCAGTCGCCGCAGACGGTGCAGAACGTGGTGACATACGACGTGGTGGTGGCCGTCGATAACACCGATCTCGCACTGATGCCGGGCATGACGGCGGCCACCGACATCGTCACCGCACAGCGGACCGGCGTGATCCGGGTACCCGACCAGGCGTTGCACTATGCGCCGGCCGGCGCCGCCGCGGCACCGGCCGGCACCGCCCGGGTGTGGGTGCTGCGCGACGGCAAGCCCATGGCGGTCCCGGTCGTGCCTGGCCTCGACGATGACACCGACACCGAGATACTCACGGGCAACCTGCAACCCGGCGAGCCGGTGCTCCTGGGCGAGCAGCGCGGCACCGCCGCATCCGCCGCGGTGCCGGTGCCGCGGTTCTGAACGGGCCCATGGCGGACCCTGTCATCCAGGTAGAGGCCGTGGCGCGCACCTACCGGGTGGGCGACGTCGATGTCCACGCGCTCGACGGCGTGGATCTCGTCGTGGAGCGTGGCGCGTTCGTCGCGATCATGGGCGCTTCCGGATCCGGCAAATCGACCTTGATGGCGATCCTGGGCTGCCTCGACCGGCCGGACCGCGGCCACTACCGGTTCGATGGCCTGGACGTGGCCGGCCTGAGCGAGCCGGAGTTGGCGCGGATCCGCTCCGAACGCCTCGGGTTCGTGTTCCAGAGCTTCAACCTGCTGGCACGCACCAGCGCGATCGAGAACGTCGCGCTGCCGCTGTTCTATGCCGCGACCGGGCCGGTGCGGCGCGGCCCGCGGCTCGCCCGCGCGCGCCAGGCGCTCGCTCTGCTCGGCCTCGCCGGGCGGGAGCGCAACACGCCCGGCCAGCTTTCCGGCGGTCAGCAGCAGCGGGTGGCGATCGCGCGCGCGCTGATCAACGTGCCCAGCCTGCTGCTGGCCGACGAACCCACGGGCAATCTCGATTCGCGCACCTCCCACGAGATCATGCAGACACTCGTTACCCTCAACCGCGCGCAGGGCGTGACCGTGATCGTCGTGACCCACGAGCCGGACATCGCCGGCTACGCCGACCGGGTGGTGACCATGCGCGACGGCCGGATCGTCGGCGACGAACGGCGCGCGGCCGCCGCGGGCGAAGCGCCTCGTCCGATCGTGCCGGCACCGCGGCAGGAACCGCCCACCGGCCGGCGCGCGGCGGCACGCTGGGCCTTCGGGGCGATGATCCTGGCCGCCGCGATGCAGGCGCTCGGCCGCAACCGGATGCGCTCGGCGCTGACCATGCTCGGCGTGTTCATCGGCGTCGCGGCGCTGATTGCCATGGTCGCAGTCGGCCAAGGCGCGAACGAAGCGGTGCGCAAACAGATCGAGAGCCTCGGCACCAACCTGCTGGTCGTCCTGCCGGGCGCCACGACAACGGGCGGCGTGCGAGCGGGGTTCGGCAGCGCCTCGACCCTGACGGTCGATGACGCCCAGGCGATCCTGCGCCAGGACCGCGCGGTCGGCAGCGTGAGCTACCTGATCCGCGGGCTTGGCCAGGTGCAGTACGGCAACCAGAACTGGACCACCAGCATCCAGGGCATCAGCACCCATTACGCTGCCATGACGAACTGGGAGATTGCAGAAGGCCGCAGTATCTCCCGCGGCGACGAGGCCGGCGCGGCGCTGGTCGCGACCATCGGCCAGACCGTGTATCATCAGCTTTTCCCCGCCGGCGAGGATCCGATCGGCGCGATCATCCAGGGGAAAGGCACTCCACTCAGGGTGATCGGGCTGCTGGTGGGGAAGGGACAGACGCCGTTCGGCCAGGACCAGGACGATGTCGTGATGATCCCGTTCAGCACCGCCGAACGCCGGGTGCTGGGCGTCGCCGCGCCCACCCAGCAAGCGGCCCCGCTGAACTGGCCCTATCCGGCCTGGCCCAACCCGTACGGACTGACGCCGCGGCTGACCGGCTATGTCAACCAGCTCTACGTCCAGGCAATCAGCCCGGGTGCGGTCGCAACCGCATTGACGGAGGTCACCGCGACGCTCGCCGCCAGGCACCGGATCAAAGCCGGCGCGATCCAGGATTTCTCGGTGCACAACCTCAGCCAGATCGCCGCGGCGGCGGAGGGCAGCAGCCGGATCATGGCGCTGCTGCTGGCTGCCGTCGCGTCGATCTCGTTGGTGGTGGGCGGGATCGGCATCATGAACATCCTGCTCGTCTCGGTGACCGAGCGCACGCGCGAGATCGGGCTGCGCATGGCGATCGGCGCCCGGAGGCTGCACGTGCTGCTGCAGTTCCTCGCCGAGGCGGTGTTCCTCAGCGTGACCGGAGGCATTGCCGGGATCGTGCTCGGGGTCGCGTTCTCGGCGGGAATCTCGACCCTGTCCGGCTGGCACGCGCCGGTCTCCCCGCTGGCGGTCGGCGGCGGTTTCCTGTTCTCCGCCGCGGTCGGGATTTTCTTCGGCTACTATCCGGCCCGCAAGGCGGCGCAACTGGATCCGATCGAGGCGCTGCGGTACGAATAGGCAAGGGGTTCCTCCAACCGCGCCTACGTTCCCATCCGCCCGTACAGCCGCGCGGCGATCCCCACCAACACCGCGAACGTCCCCGCCAGCACGGCGAAGTCGGTGCCCAGGCCGAAGACGCTCACCCCACCGCGGATCATCAGCGCGCGCAGCGCATCGACCTCGTAGGTCAGCGGATTCACATGCGCCACGGCGCGCAGCCACGCCGGCATGATCTGCAACGGGTAGATCGCATTGCTGGCAAAAAAGATCGGCATCGTCAGCACCTGGCCGATGCCCATGAACCGCTCCCGGGTCTTCACCAGGCAGGCGATGATCAGCGACAGGGTGGAAAACACCGCCGCCCCCAGTACGATCAGCACCACCATCCCGGCCACCCGGCGCGGATCGAAGCTGACCGCGACGTGCAGCACGGCGGCCAGCACATAGACCACCAGCGCCTGCGACAGCCCGCGCACGCCGGCGGAGACCGCCTTGCCCAGCACCAGCGCCGAACGCGGCGCCGGGCTCACCAGATAGCGGTGCAGGATGCCGAGGTCGCGTTCCCAGATCGCCGCGATGCCGTAGAAGATCGCCACGAACAACACGCTCTGCGCCAGGATGCCGGCGGCGAGGAAGGCGAGGTAACTCATGTGCCCGGTCGGCAGGCCACGGATCTGCGCCATCACCTCGCCGAACAGCACCAGCCAGAGCAGCGGCTGCGCCGCGCGGGTCACCAGTTCGAACGGGTCGTGACGCAGCTTCTGCACCTCGGCCGCGGCGACGCCGTAGACCTGGCGCAGATAGGCCGCCGGCGCGGCCGGCGCGACGTCAGGCGTGGCTGCTTGCGGCGCGGCGTGACTGGCGGACATCGCTGTAGCCTTCGATCGCTTCGGTGTCGGCCGCGCTGCCGGACAACGCCGCGAACACGTCGTCCAAGGTCGCTCCCGGCCCGACCTTCGCCTTGAGCTCCGCCGGCGTGCCGAGCGCGACCAGCCGGCCCTGGTTCAGCACGGCGAGGCGATCGCAGAGCACGTCGATCTCCTCCATGTAGTGGCTGGTCACCACAAGGGTCGTGCCGAGCCGCCGGCGCAGCTCGGCCACGTGGTCGAGCACGGCGCGGCGCGCCACCGGGTCGAGGCCGACGGTCGGCTCGTCCATGAACAGCACGGCGGGGCGATGCAGCATGCTCTGCGCCACCTCCAGGCGGCGGATCATGCCGCCGGAGAAGCCCTGCACCAGCCGGTGCGCGAACGCTGTGAGCTCCATCGCCGCCAGCGCATGGTCGATACGCGCACGCACGTCGCGCGGCGGAATGCCGTAGAGCCGGGCCGACAGCAGCAGGTTCTCCCAGGCGGTGAGCGCGCCGTCGGCGGACAAAAGTTGCGGCACATAGCCGATCCGCCGCCGCACCTCGCCGGCCTGGCGCACCACGTCGAAACCGGCCACCAACACGGTTCCCGCGCTCGGCGCCAGCAGGGTGGTCAGGATACGGATGATCGTGCTCTTGCCCGCGCCGTTGGCGCCGATCAGGCCAAATGCCTCGCCATGCGCCACCGCGAAGCTCACCCGATCGACCGCGGTAAAATCGCCGAAACGGCGAGTGAGCCCGGCGAGCTCGACAACGGGCCGGGTGGATGCAGGCGGCTGGGGGGATGCGGGGGCGGACGCGGCAACCATAATTTACATATTGGCACCGGGCGCGCCGCCGCACCATGACCTGCGTCAACCCGCCGCAGCCCGCGCATTTGCGCCAGATCAATGCGCCGCCCGCCGCCCACGTGCTTGCTGGCCGTACCCGACCCGCCACCATAAACTGCGCAGGAGGACCCGATGCTGCTCGACGCCGCCGCCATCATGACCCGCACCGTGGTAACGGTTGGCCCCGACGATACCGTCGCCCGGGTGGCCGAGGTGCTTACCAAACATGGCATCAGCGCGGTGCCGGTGGTTGCCCCGGACGGTACCCTGGCCGGCATGATCAGCGAGGGCGACCTGATGCGCCCGTTCGGCCAGGAGAACGCACTGCGCCGCGACTGGTGGCTCAACATGATCGCCGAGGGCACCGACCTCGCCAAGGAGTTCCTGGACTACATCCGGCTCGATCGCCACCGCGTGCGCGACCTCATGAGCCCGCGCGTCGTCACCGCGCCCGACACCGCGAGCCTGCCGGAACTCGCCGACCTGTTGTCGCGCCATCGCATCAAGCGGGTGCCGATCCTGCGCGACGGCAAGCTGGTCGGCATTGTCAGCCGCGCCGACATCGTCCGCGCCCTGGCGCAAGCGGATGCGGCGGCCGTGAGCCAGCCCTGACCACACGCCCCGACCGCACGCCCCGACGGCCCGCCATGTCGACCCCGATTCCCTCCGGACGCGTGATCGCAGTGCGCGGGCCGGTGCTGGACGTGCGCTTCGATGCGCCGCCGTTGCCGGCGTTGAACGCAGCCTTGCAGATCGCCTGGGACCGGCCGGGTACGCTGGTGGCCGAGGTGCAGAGCCATCTCGATCCCACCACCGTGCGCGCCATCGCGCTGGCGGAAACCGCAGGCCTACGGCGCGGCACCGCGGTGCGTGCAATCGGCGGCCCGCTCACCGTCCCGGTCGGCGATCCGGTGCTGGGCCGCCTGCTCGACGTGACTGGGCGTGCCCGGCGACCGCGGCCCGGCGCTGCCGGCGGCGACCGAACGCTGGCCGATCCATCGCAGCCCGCCGCCGCTCGCCGCGCAGACCGGCACCAGCACGGTGTTCGAAACCGGCATCAAGGTGATCGACCTGCTGGTGCCCGCTCGCCCGCGGCGGCAAGGCGGCGATGTTCGGCGGCGCCGGGGTCGGCAAGACGGTGCTGGTGATGGAGCTGATCCACGCCATGGTGGAGCGCTACCATGGCATCTCCGTCTTCGCCGGCATCGGCGAGCGCTCGCGCGAGGGCCACGAGCTGCTCACCGACATGCAGCGCTCCGGCGTGCTCGCCCGCACCGTGCTGGTCTACGGGCAGATGAACGAGCCGCCGGGCGCGCGCTTGCGGGTCGGCTTCGCCGCGCTCACCATCGCCGAGTATTTCCGCGACCGGAAGCAGCAGGATGTGCTGTTGCTGATGGACAACGTGTTCCGCTTCGTCCAGGCCGGCAGCGAGGTCTCGGGCCTCCTGGGCCGGCTGCCGTCGCGGGTGGGCTACCAGCCGACCCTGGCCACCGAGGTGGCGGCGTTGCAGGAGCGCATCGCGTCCGTGGCGGGCGCGGCCATCACCGCGATCGAGGCGGTCTATGTCCCGGCCGACGATTTCACCGATCCGGCGGTCACCGCGATCTCCGGCCATATCGACAGCGCGCTCGTGCTCTCGCGCGATCTGGCGGCGGAGGGGATGTATCCGGCGGTCGATCCGCTGGCCTCGTTCTCGGTCCTGCTCGACCCTCTGGTGGTGGGCGCGGCGCACGCCGCGATCGCCGGGGAGGTGCGGGAGACCCTGGCACACTGGCGCGCGTTGCAGGACGTGATCGCCCTGCTCGGCGTCGAAGAACTGGGCGCGCGCGACCGCCAGATCGTCGCCCGCGCGCGGCGGCTGCAACGCTTCCTGACCCAGCCCTTCGCGGTGACGGAAGCCTTCACCGGCCTGCCCGGACGGTCGGTAAAGCTGGCCGACACCCTGGCCGGCTGCCGCGCCATCCTGGACGGGGACGCCGACGAGTGGCCGGAGAACGCGCTCTACATGATCGGCGCGCTCGACGAAGCGCGGCCGGCCCCCCCTGCGGCAAAGGCTGCCGCATGAAGCTGCTGATCACCGAGCCGACCCTGCTGGTGGCCGAGCACCCCGACGTGGTGAGCCTGCGCGCCGAGGACGAGAGCGGCGGGTTCGGCATCCTCGACGGGCACGCCGATTTCCTGACCGTGCTGACCCCCTCGGTGCTGGCCTGGCGGCATGCCGATGGCCGCCGCGGCTACTGCGCCGTCCGCCAGGGGGTGCTCAGCGTGCGGGGCGGACGGGAGGTGGCGGTGGCGACGCGCCAGGCCCAGCTCGGGGCGGACCTCGAGACCCTGGAACGCGCGGTGATCGCGCGCTTCCGGGCGGAGGACGAGGCCGAGCGCGCCGCACGGGTCGCCGCCACCAGGCTACACACACAGGCGATCCGCCGGATCATCGCCGCCCTCTACCCCGACCGGGCGCCGGTGGGGACATCCGCATGACCGGCGAGCCCGACCGCCTGCTGCATGCGGTGCGCCAGCGCCGCGACCGCCACCGCCGCTGGCGGCGCTCGGGCGAGCCGTCCTTCGCCTTCTACCTGGCACAGATCGGCGTGCTGGGCTGGACCATCGTGCTGCCGACCCTGGCCGGGCTGTTCCTCGGCCGTTGGATCGACCACCGGCTCGGCACCGGCATCTTCTGGACCGGGCCGCTGCTGCTGCTCGGGCTGGCAGCCGGCTGCTGGGCCGCCTGGCGCTGGATGCACCGGCAATGAGCGGGCTCGCGGATGTCGGCGGCCTGATCGCCGGGCTGCTCGCCGGGGGGCTGCATTTCGCGTTGCTGCGGCGGAATACTGAGCTCTATCTGCGCCCGCGCGGGCTGGGACGGGGGATCGCGCTGCAGGCGCTGCGGCTGGCGCTGCTGGCCGGCGTGCTGGTGGTGCTGGCGCGGCAGGGCGCGCTGCCGCTGCTGCTCGGGGCCCTCGGCGTGCTGGTCGCGCGCCAACTCGTGCTGCGCGGCACGACCGGGATGGCACCATGATCGCCTCGCCGCTGTCCGTTTCTGTCCTGTTCCGGATCGGGCCGGTGGCGATCACCACGCCGGTGGTCACGACCTGGGGGATCATGGCGGGGCTCGCCGCGGGCAGCCGGCTGCTGACCCGCCGGCTGGCGGTGCATCCAACCTCCCGGCAGGCGGCGCTTGAACTGGTGGTGGATGCGATCACGGCGCAGATACGTGATACCATGCGGGCCGATCCGGCGCCCTACCTGCCGCTGATCGGGACCCTGTTCCTGTTCATCCTGACAGCGAACTGGTCCTCCCTGTTGCCGGGGATCGAGCCGCCGACCGCGCATCTGGAAACCGACGCGGCGCTGGCGTTGATCGTGTTCTGCGCCATCCCCTGGTTCGGCATCCGCGCGCGCGGCCTGCGCGGCTACCTGGCCACCTTCGCCGAACCAAGCCTGCTGATGATCCCGCTCAACCTGGTGGAGACCCTCACCCGCAGCTTCTCGCTGCTGGTGCGCCTGTTCGGCAACGTGATGAGCGGCGTGTTCGTGATCGGCATCGTGCTGTCGCTGGTCGGGCTGCTGGTCCCGGTGCCGCTGATGGCGCTGGAACTGCTGACCGGCACCGTGCAGGCCTACATCTTCGCCGTGCTGGCGATGGTGTTCATCAGCGCCGTCGTCGGCCCGCCAGTGCCCGCGGGGCCGGACGTCGACGCTTCCGACAAGGCAACGAGGGAACCCACGCCATGAACCTGATCCAGATCGCCAGCATCCTGGGTGCCGCACTGGCGGTTTCCTTCGGTGCCATCGGCCCCGCGCTGGGCGAGGGCCGCGCCGTCGCCGCGGCGATGGACGCCATCGCCCGCCAGCCGGAAGCAGCCAACACACTCTCGCGCACCCTGTTCGTCGGCCTCGCCATGATCGAGACGATGGCGATCTATTGCCTGGTGATCGCGCTGCTGCTGCTGTTCGCCAACCCGTTCGTGCACTGATGCATCTCGACTGGTCCACCCTGGCGCTGCAGACGGTCAACGTCCTTGTTCTGCTCTGGCTGCTACAACGCTACCTGTTTCGCCCGGTGACGGCGATCGTCGCTGCCCGGCGGCAGGCGGCGGAGGCGCTGCTGGCGGAGGCGGCGGCGCAACGAAGCGCGGCAGCGGCCACCGCCGCCGAGCTCGCGCGCCGCACCGCGAGCAGCGCGGCCGAAGCGGAGCAGGCGCGCGCGACGGCAGTCGCGGACGCGGCAGCCGAGACGACGCGGCTGCTGGCCGAAGCGCGCGCGGACGTCGGCCGGATTCGCGCCGAAGCCGCCACGGCGATCCGGCGCGACCGCGCGGCGCAGCGCGAGGCCCTCGAGGCCCAGGCGCGCACCCTGGCGGTGGCGATCGCGGCCCGCCTGCTCGCCGACGTGCCCGGACCGGCAGTGACCGCGGCGATGCTGGGCACGCTCGACGCCGACCTGGCGGCGCTGCCGCCGGAACAACGGCACGCGCTTGCCGGGTCGCTTGAGGTGGTGAGTGCCGCGCCGCTGTCACCGGACGAGCAGGCGGCCTGCGGCGCGCGGCTGGCCGCGCGGCTCGATCCGCCGCCGGCGCTGCGCTTCCGCGTCGATCCGGCGCTGCTCGCCGGGATCGAGCTGCGGGGCACACACGCCGTGCTGCGCCGGAGCTGGCAGGCCGAGCTCGGCCGGATCGGCGACGACCTCCGCCTGGACGACGCCGATGCCGGCCCGATCCTGGCTTGACCGCGCCGCCGCGCGCCTCGCCGCCGCCCGGCTGGCGCCGGCGGTGGAGAGCTTCGGGCGGGTGGAGCACGTGGGCGACGGCATTGCGCTCGTCTCCGGCCTGCCGGATGCGCGGCTCGATGAGCTGGTTCGCTTCGATAACGGCGCACTCGGCTTCGTCCACACCCTGGACGCCGACCTGCTCGGCTGCGTGCTGCTCGACCCGGCGTCGGGCGTGGCCGCCGGCGACATCCTGCGCGGCACCGGGGAGGTCGTGCGCACGCCGGTCGGTCCGGGGCTGCTGGGCCGGGTGATCGATCCGCTCGGCCGGGCGCTCGACGACGGCCCGCCGGTCGCGGCGGCGGCGCACGAACCGATCGATCGCCCGGCGCCGGGGATCATCGCTCGCGACCTGGTGACCGAACCGGTGCAGACCGGCATCCT
The DNA here is from genome assembly GCA_963832525.1 of uncultured Pseudomonadota bacterium. GTDB lineage: Bacteria > Pseudomonadota > Alphaproteobacteria > Acetobacterales > Acetobacteraceae > JAJZVS01. The sequence continues at coordinate 17,990 of CAWHUC010000003.1, read as the reverse complement.
GGGCATCGATGCCCTGTTCGCGCTCGGCCGCGGTCAGCGCGAGCTGATTATCGGCGACCGCGCCACCGGCAAGACCGCGATCGCGGTCGATGCCATGATCGCGCAGAAATCCTCCGACATGATCTGCGTCTATGTTGCGGTGGGCGAGAAATCCGCCGCCGTGGCCCGCGCGCTGGCGGCGGTGCGCGCGCATGGCGCGCCGGAGCGGACGATCTTCGTCGTCGCCTCGGCCGCCGCCACGCCAGGGCTGCAATGGATCGCGCCCGCTGCCGGCATGACCATCGCCGAGTATTTCCGCGACCGCGGCGGCCACGCGCTGATCGTGATCGACGACCTGACGCGCCACGCCGCCACCCACCGCGAGATCGCGCTGCTCACCCGCCAGCCGCCGGGGCGCGAGGCCTATCCGGGCGACGTCTTCCACCTGCACGCACGGCTGCTGGAACGGGCGGCGAAACTTTCCCCCGCCGAGGGCGGCGGCTCGCTCACCGCGCTGCCGATCGCCGAGACCGACGCGGGCAACCTCAGTGCTTATATCCCGACCAACCTGATCTCCATCACCGACGGGCAGCTCGTGGTGAACACGCGGCTGTTCCACGAGGGGCAGAAGCCGGCGATCGACATCGGGCTGAGCGTGAGCCGCGTCGGCGGCAAGACGCAGGCGCCGGCGTTGCGCGACGTGACCGGGACCCTGCGGCTCGACTACGCGCAGTTCCTGGAGCTTGAGCTGTTCAGCCGGTTCGGCGGCGTGTCGGACCCGCGGGCGCGGGCGCAACTGGCGCGCGGCGCGCGACTGCGGGCGCTGCTGACGCAACCGCAGTTCGCCCCGCTGCGGCTGGCCGACGAGGTCGCGCTGGCGCTGGCGTTGCAGGAGGGGCTGCTCGATCCCCTCCCGCCGGAGCGTGTGGCGGATTTTCGCGCGGCGCTGCCGGGCTGGCTCGACCAGGAGGCCGGCACGGTCGCCGGAACGATCGGGCGAACCCGGCGGCTGGCGGCGGAGGATCGCGCGGCTCTGCGCCCGGTGCTCGCCGCGCTCGCCGGCCGGATCGCTCCGGTCGCGTCATGACCGAACGCTTGGCCGACGTCACGCGCCGCATCGCCAACGTGCGGCAACTGGAGGCGGTGGTGACAGCGATGCGCGGCATCGCGGCGAGCCGCGCGCAGCAATGCCGGGCGCGACTGCCCGGCATGCGCGCCTACGCCGAGGTGATCGCGGGCGCGATCGGGCGCGCGCTGCCGCTGACGACGCCGGACCCGCCGGAGGGGACGCGCGCAGCCAGGCGCGCCGGCGTGATCCTGTTCGCCGCCGAGCAGGGCTTCGCCGGCGCGTTCAGCGACCGGATGCTGGACGCCGCGGCGCCGCTGCTGCCCGGGGCGGTGTTGTTCCTGGTCGGCACGCGCGGTTTCGTGTTGGCCGAGGAACGGCGGCTGCCGGTCGCCTGGCGCAGCGTCATGGCGCCGCATGTCGATGCGGTTCCGGCGGTGGCGGGTCGTATCGCCGATGCACTGTACGACCGCATCGCCGCGACCGGGCTCGACCGCATGACGATGGTGTTTCCGACCTGGTCCGCCGAGACCGGTCTTGCCGCCGAGACCCGCGTGCTGCTGCCGTTCGACTTCCGCCGCTTCGCCGGCCCGCCCGCCGCGCAGCCGCCGCTCACCACCCTGCCCGCCGGCGTGCTGCTGGCCCGGCTGGCCGAGGAATACGTCTTTGCCGAATTATGCGCGGCGGCAATGTCGGCCTTCGCTGCCGAGAACGAGGCGCGGGTGGCGGCGATGATCGCCGCCAAGGCCAATATCGAACGTGTCCGCGCCCGACTCGAAGGGCGCGAGCGGCAGACCCGGCAGGAGGAGATTACCGCCGAGGTGGCGGAGCTTGCCGGCGCGATGGCAACCACGTGACATCGGGTCGGACCCCCGCGCCGGCCCGCCGATCCGTCCCCAGTCGATCGCAAATGTCGCATGGATCAACAAAGCAGGATCACGGTTCCTGCGCGACGTAGGTCCAGAACCGCACTGATCCGTCCGGTCCGGTCTCGCGATAGATGCCCTGGATCTCCGTCTCGAAGCCGGGGAACAGGTTGGCGGCGCGCTCGAACGCGGCCAGGTAGGCCAGCATCGGCGCGGCGCGCGCGTCCAGCCGCTCGCCCGGGATGATCGCGGCGATACCGGGCGGATAGACCACCCACAAGGTCGTGGCGATGCGCCCGGCCGCCTCGCTGACCGGCACGTAATCGACCGCGTTGCGCACCAGGCGCTGCATGGCCTCGGCGGGCAGCAGCGCCGGGGTGGGGAAATGTTCCGCGCGGAACTGCGCCCGTTGCAGCGCGCTGATGCCGGCATCGCGGAAGAAGCCGTGCATCTCGGCGCACAGGTCGGCCAGCCGCACGCCGCGATAGCGCTGCGGGCGGGCGTGCACGAATTCCGGCATTGCCTCCTCCAGCGGCACGTTGTCGTCGTGCAACCGCTTGAAGAACACCAGCGCGCTGATCAGGTTGCCCGCCTTGCTGCTCTCCACGCCCGGGGTGAGCAGGAACAGGATCGAGTTGAGGTCGTGCTTTTCCGGCACGATGCGATTCTCGCGCAGCCAGGCCGCAAGGATCGGCGCCGGCACGCCGTGCGCCGCATAGGTGCCGGCCGGGCGGTCGAAGCCCGGCGTGAGCAGGGTGAGCTTGTTCGGGTCGGTCATCGCCCAGCCGTCGGCCACGTGGCGAAACCCGTGCCAGGCGGCCCCCGGCGCCAGCGCCCAGAACGCGGGGTCGGCGGCCAGGGCGTCGGTGGGAACATCCTCCCATGCTACCTCGTGCGGCCCGTCCGTGCCGGCCAGCACGACCGTATCGGGCACGAACGGATCGAAGAACCAGCGCCGCGCCGGGTCGGTCTCGCGCTGCTCGAATTCGTGGCGGATCGCGCGCAGCTTCTTGCGCAGTTCGATGCCCAGGCGGATGGTATCATCCCATAGCACCTCGCCGCTACGGCCCTTCATCATCTGCGCGCCAACATCGAGGCTGGCGAACAGCGGGTAGAAGGGCGAGGTGCTGGCGTGCATCATGAACACCTCGTTCAGTCGCCGGTGTTCAAGCCGCCGCCGCTGGCCGTGCAGGTGCGAATCGCGGACGTGGATCTGGCTCGCCTGGCTGAGCCCCGCGAGCTGCTTGTGGGTCGACTGGGTGGCGAAGACGCCGGGCGCGCGCGCATCGAGGTCGCAGAGGCCCATGGCGAACCGGCCACGATAGAGCGGATGGAACTTCATGAAGCCGGCCCAGGCCTCGTCGAACAGCACGTAGTCGCAGAGATGGCCGATGCGATCGATGATGCGGTCCGCCGCGTAGATCGTGCCGTCGTAGGTGCACTGCTGGATCACCGCCACCCGGAACGGCCGCTCGCGGCGCCACGCGTCGGGATCCGTCACCAGAGGGTGGGCGCGGATGCGCGCGCGGATCGCGGCTTCGTCGAATGCCTCGCAGTCGATCGGGCCGATCAGGCCATGGGCGTTGCGGTCGGTCTCCAGGTGGATCGGGATGCCGCCGCCCAGGAACAGCGCACCGTGATGCGCCGCCTTGTGGTTGTTGCGGTCGAACAGAACAAGATCTCCCGGCGCCACCAGCGCCTGCAGGACCACCTTGTTCGACATCGAGGTGCCGTTGAGCACGAAATAGGTGCGTTCCGCGCCGAACACCTCCGCCGCGGCGCGTTGCGCGGCCAGCGCCGGGCCCTCGTGCACCAGCAGGTCGCCCAGCTCGACCACCGAATTGTCGAGATCGTCGCGGAACAGCGCCTCGCCGAGATGATCGACGAAGATGCGCCCGATCGGGCTGCGCGCATAGAACATCCCGCCGTTGTGGCCGGGGCAGGTCCAGAGCTGGTTGCCTTCCTCCGCATAGTCGACGAGCGCGCCGAAGAAGGGCGTCTTCAGGCTCTCCGCATACTGGCGCAGCCGGCCGGCCAGGGTCTTGGCGATATACTCGGGGGTTTCCTCGGCCAGGAACACGTAGCCGTCGGCCTCGTGGATCACGTCGGTCGGGATGTCCTCCAGCCGATGATGGCGGACCAGGATGTAGATCGGCGTCTCCAGCCCGCGCCCGCGGATGAACTGCACGAGCGCCGCCATCTTGCCCTGCGGCCCGCGCTTGCCCCAATCGAGCAGCACGCAGCCGATGGCGGAGTCGGTACGGATCACGAGCTCGGCATCGTCGGACTTGCGCGCCTTCACCACCGTGAAGCCGATGCGTCCGATCTCCTCGATGATCTGTGCGAGCCGCTGGCCCTCGAGGTCGTCGGCGTCGAAGGCGGGGGCACAGACCAGGAACTTGAACCGGCGCTCGTATTCCATCGCTGTCCCTGCCTTTGATCCGCCGCCGCCATACCGGAAAATCCGTCCGACGTTTGTGTCAGTTCGATGTCAACGCGATACCGCGTGCCAACCCGACGGCCGTCTTCTATAGAGGCGCCGCCATCATCCGGCACGACAGCAGAAAGAGGATGCGATGAAGCACGTCGCCTTCGGCGGCCGACTGGTCATGGTCGGCTGCGGCAGCATCGGCCAGGGGGTCCTGCCGCTCCTCCTCCGCCACATCGACATCGCGCCGGAGCGGATCACCATCCTGACCGCGGACGAGCGGGGGGCCACGGTCGCGGCGGAGGCGGGCATCCGGCGCATCGTCGCGCCGCTGCAGCCCGGGAATTACCAGGCGGTGCTGCGGCCGCTGCTCGGGCCGGGAGACTTCCTGCTGAACCTGTCGGTGGACGTGTCCTCTGTCGCGCTCATCGCGCTTGCGCGCGAGCTTGGCTCGCTCTACCTCGACACCTGCACCGAGCCCTGGGCGGGCGGCTACACCGACCCTGCGCTCAGCCCGTCGCAGCGCTCCAACTACGCGCTGCGCGAAAGCGCGCTGGCCCTGCGCGCCGGGCCCGGCCCCACCGCAGTCCTTACGCACGGCGCCAATCCGGGCCTCGTTTCGCATTTCGTGAAGGCGGCGCTGCTGCAGATCGCGCACGACACCGGCACGCCGGCGACGCTGCCGGCGACGCGCGGGGACTGGGCGCTGCTCGCCGAGCGGCTCGGCATCAAGGCGATCCATATCGCCGAGCGCGACACGCAGGTCGCGAACCGGCCGAAGGCGCCGGATGAGTTCGTCAATACCTGGTCGATCGATGGCTTCGTGGGTGAGGGCTGCCAGCCGGCCGAGCTGGGCTGGGGCACGCACGAGCACGCGCTGCCGCCGGACGGGCGGCGGCACGATTTCGGCTGCGACGCGGCGGTCTATCTGCTGCGCCCCGGCGCCGCGACGCGGGTGCGCACCTGGACACCGCTCGCCGGGCCGATCCACGGCTTCCTGATCACCCATAACGAATCCATCTCGATCGCGGACTACTACACAGTGCGGCAGAACGGCGCCGTCCGCTACCGCCCCACCGTGCACTACGCCTATCACCCGTGCGATGACGCCGTGCTGTCGCTGCACGAACTCGCGGGGCGCAACTGGAACGTCCAGCCCCGCCAACGGCTGATGATGGACGAGATCATGGGCGGCAGCGACGAGCTGGGCGTGCTGCTGCTGGGCCACGCGAAGGGCGCGTTCTGGTACGGGTCGCGGCTGTCGATCGCGGAGGCGCGGCGCCTCGTGCCGCACAACAACGCCACCAGCCTGCAAGTCACCGCCGCCGTGCTCGCCGGCGTGGTCTGGGCGATCGAGCACCCCGGCCTCGGCGTGGTGGAGGCCGACGAGCTGGATCACGCCAGGATCCTGGAGAATCTGCCAGCCGTATCTCGGCGAACTGGCCGGCGTCTACTCCGGCTGGACGCCGCTGGCCGACCGCGGCCGTTTGTTCCCCGAGGACATCGATATCACCGACCCGTGGCAATTCCGAAACGTAAGGGTGGTGTGACGCTCCGAAAGCAGGTCCGGGAGCGCTGCTCCGGACGTCGCAACAGGTTCTGCCGGTGCAGGCAATCGTCCGGCCCGTGCCGGCGATCACGCTGGCGGTGCCGGGCCTGAAGCTGCCGGCTGGCCGTCTGCGCGGTGCGCCGGATCCGCGCCTGCCATGCGCGCCCCGGCGCTGCAAACAGGAGCGTCCCCGGCCGCATGTTGCGGTCTCGTGACATCATGGCCACGCTTGATCTGGATCATCGCGCCTGGCGCCGGATGACCCCAGAGTACCGTCGCCGTAGTGACGGGGCCAAACCGTGAAGACCAAGGTACTCGAGGCAATCGGCGAGACGGACCTGCAGCAGGCCGCCGCGGTGAACGCGGCACTGGCGGCCAATGATCGCATCAAGTACTATTTCTCCCTGCTGCAGATGGCGCAGAGCCATGCCGAGCAGCCCGGCCAGAGCGTCGCCGACCTGCGTCGCGAGCGGTTGGCCAGCGGCGTCCAGAACGCCGCCTTCGACAAGGTGGCGGCTGACGCGCGCCTGCAGGCAGGTGGTCGGGTCATGCTGCCGGAGTGCCGCCGCCTGCTGGCGTGCATTGCCGAGGAAGCGCGCACCATGGCGGCGCCGGTGCTGGCCGCGCCGACAGGGGGGCCATTCGGCAAGCGGCTGGAAACGCTGCTGGCCGCTCTGCCGGCGGCAGAGGAGGACGTGCTGGGGGCCGACGACATCGGCCGCATCACCCGGGCGGGGCATGGGCACGACGACAGCCTGCACCAACTGGTGATGGACCTGCACAAGGCGTTGAATGCGCTGCAGGCCGGGCTGGCGCGCGAGACCCTCGAGGGGGCGGCCGTGTACCACCTCGATCCCGCCGACCGGCCGCTGGTGCTCGCCTTCATGGCCGGGCTCAATCGAACCGCACCGTTGAAATTCGACCATCCGGGCCTCGCCACCACGGCCACCCGCGCCGGCGCCCGACTGGTGATCCAGAACGACATCGGCACCACCGACGCCCATGTCATCGTCATCCATATCGAGGACATGGCGGTGCAGCTCACCTACACCGATGTGCACCTGGAGCGGCTGCGGTTCCTGCAAGCGATGCTGCAGCGCTTCAAGCTGTCGTGGGGCGCCGGCCAGACCGGCCAGGTGGCGACGCTCGCCGACGGCGAACCGTTCCATCTCGTGGTCGGAAGCTACGTGGCCACCGATGCCGCGGACCTGTCGGCCTACCTCGAATACCTGGCCTCGCGCCTGGTGTTCCTGATCGACTGGAACCGCGCACGCAAGCAACTGCGTGGCTTCCTGCGTGGCGGCCAGCGGGGGGCGCTGCTGCAATGGGCCGCGGCCGAGGAACTCGGCCACCGCGCATTCCTGCAACTCGGCGGGGCGCGGCTGGTCAACGAAGCGATCGAGGCGACCGCCGGCTCGGCCATGCATTTCGGCGACCGGCTGTGCGACGTGCTCGGCGACGCGCCGACCGAGGAGCTGCTGCGCTTCGTGCTGCGCATCACCAGCGAGGGGCTGCGTGCCGGCCAGTCGCAGGGCCTGATGCGCGACCGCATCCGTGCCGAACTGCAGACGCATTTCAGCAACGAGGGCAAGCGCCTGCTGCGCCTGGCCGGCGACCATGCCGGGCTGGTGTTCGAAATCGCCACCCTGGTGCGCGAAGGCATCGCTGGGGGCGGCGCGGGCGAAAACGAATTCGCCAAGCTGGCCCGCCGCGCCCGGCGCTTCGAGCACGATGCCGACCTGCTCGTCATCGCCGCCCGCGAGGCGGTGCGCCGCCGGCCGGACCACCAGGTGCTGCTGCAGGTGCTGGAATCCGCCGACGATGCCGCCGACCAGTTGGAGGAGGCGGCGTTCCTGCTCGAACTGCTCCTCAAGACCGACGTGAAGGCCTGGGCCATCGAGGCTCTGGGCGGGCTGTCCGAGCTGCTGGTGAAGGACGCGCAGGAGTGGATCAAGGCGCTCGGCCACGCCCTCTACATCGATGGTCGTGCCCACGAGGACGCCGACGATTTCCTGGTGGCGATCGATCGCATCGGCGCCCTGGAGCATCAGGCCGACGACGCCGAGCGTGCGCTGCGCTATGCCGCCGTGCAGCATGCACAGGATTTCCGTCAGTTGCATCTGTATTCAGAAATCGGCCGCAGCATGGAAGCCGCGGCGGACGCGCTGAAGCGGTCCAGCCTGATCACGCGCGACTACGTGCTGGGAGCCGTGCTCGGTGGCTGACGCGCTGGAGCCGTTTGCCATCGCCGCCGGCGTGACCCTGCCGCCGGGCGGCGCCGAGGCGGTCGGGAACAAGGCGTTCAACCTGGCGCGCATGGCCGTCGTCGGCTTGCCGGTGCCGCCGGCCTTCGTGCTGCCGACCGCCTGGTGCCGTCGCCGTGGCACGGCGGACGACCCTGCGCTGGCGGCTGCGCTGGATGCCGGGATAGGTGGGTTGGAGGCGGCGACCGGGCTGCATTTCGGTGCCCCGCGGCGGCCGCTGCTGGTGTCCGTGCGCTCCGGTGCTGCCGTTTCCATGCCGGGCATGCTCGAAACGGTACTCGACGTCGGCCTGAACCCCGACAGCGTGGAGGGCCTCGTTCTCCTGACCGGCAATCCGCGGCTGGCCTGGGACTGCTATCGGCGGTTCGTGCAGGGCTATGCCGAGGTCGTGGCAGGGTTGCCGCCCGGCCCGTTCGGCGAGATCATGACGCAGGCGATGGCCGAGGCGGGGGTGGAGGCCGCCCGCGAACTGGACCACCGCAGCCTGCGCCGGGTGACCTTGGCCATGCTGGAGCAATTCAAGGAGCTCACCGGCGCACCGTTTCCACATAACCCGCGCGTGCAGTTGCGGACGACGGCGGAGGCGGTGTTCCGCTCCTGGGACGCCACGAAGGCAGCGACCTACCGGCAGCTCAACGGCATCGCCCACGACGCCGGTACTGCCGTGACGGTGCAGACCATGGTCTTCGGCAATGCCGGCGGGGCCTCCGGCGCCGGGGTCGGCTTCACCCGCGACCCCGCCACCGGCGCGCACGAGCTCTATTTCGACTTCGTCTTCAACGGCCAGGGCGAGGATGTCGTGGCAGGACGGCAGGTGTTGCCCGACGGCGAACGGCTGCGGCGGCGGCTGCCATCGGTGTTCGCCGAGCTGGCGGACGTATGCCGTACCCTGGAGACGCAGTTCGGCGATGTCCAGGACTTCGAGTTCACGCTGCAGGCGGGCGCGCTGTGGCTGTTGCAGACCCGGCGGGCCAAACGGACGCCCTGGGCTGCATTGCGGATCGCCGTGGACATGGTGCAGGAGGGGCTGGTGACACCGGAGGTCGCGTTGGCGCGGCTGGCCGATGTCGATCTGGCGGCAGTGGCGCACACAAGCTTCGCCGACGCCGGCACGGTGCCGCTGGCACGCGCGCTCGTGGCCGGAAACGGCGTGACCTCCGGGGCAATTGCGCTCGACAGCCCGGCCGCCGAGCGTCTCGCGGCCGACGGGCCGGTGATCCTGGTGCGAGCGGAGACGGCGACGACCGACATCGCGGGCATCGCCCGGGCAGCGGGCATTCTGACGGGGTCCGGAGGACGCACCTCGCACGCCGCGGTGGTGGCGCGGCAGCTTGGCAAGGTCTGCCTGGTGGCCTGTCCGGCACTGTCCATCGATCTCGGGCGTCGCGTCTGCCGGATCGGCAGCCAGACCTTTTCCGAGGGTGAACTCCTGTCGCTGGACGGCAACGACGGCGCCATTTACGCGGGCCGGTTGCCGGTGGTGACGGAGCGGCCGGACCGCGAGCTGGCGGTGGTCGAGTCCTGGCGCGATCGGCATCGCACGGCACGGCCTGCCGGCTGATAGGCGACACCGCCTGATCTCGGCGCAGGCCGACCGCCTCTCCGGCCACCAGGACCTATGACCCGAATCATACCACGTCGCGGCGTGGGCCATTATCCTGCCCACCGGTACAACAGGCGGAGGCTCGACATGGCGCGCGCTCATTTCCTTGCGGCCGCGGGACTGGCGCTGCTGCTGGCGATGCCGCCGGCGGCACGCGCCGCTGATCCGGCGCCCGCCCCGGGTATGACGACGCACGGGATGCAGATGAACGGGGCGGCGATGCCCATGGGGGCCGCGCCGGTCGGCCCCGCCGGCCCGACGGTGCCGACCGCGCCCGGCCAGGGCGCCTTCGGCGCCTTGCAGCAGATCGTGCAGATCCTGGAAGCCGATCCGCACACCGACTGGTCGAAGGTGAACCTCGACGCACTACGCACGCACCTGATCGACATGGACCGCGTCACGCTCGATGCCCACGCCGTGGTGCGCCACATCCCGGGCGGCATCCGCGCCACCGTCACCGGCACCGGCCGCACGCTGGTCGCGATCCAGCGCCTGCTGCCGGACGAGGCGATGCACCTCAACGGAATGCGCGGCTGGCGCATCGCCGCAACCCGGCTGCGGGACGGCGTGATCCTGACCGTGACGACCGGCGATGCGAAACAGGTCGCGATGATCCGCGGGCTCGGCTTCGCCGGCATCCTGGCAAGCGAGGATTTCCACCCGCGCCACCACCTGGAGATCGCACGCGGCGAACCGATGCACTGATCGCGGCGGGGCGCCGCGACCGGGAGCTGACCCAGGTCAACGACGGACGATGCTGCCGGGAACAAGGCTCGTCGCGTCTTTCCGAGACAAGGCCGATGGTCCGCCATTCGTTCCGGCTTCCAGGCCGCCGTCGCGGAGTTCCGGCGACGAGGCCTGTCGGACCGCTGGGCGTAGGGCGTGATGGCCATGGCCATTGCCCCCGCTCGCCCCAACAACGCCATTGCCAACAGCCCCGCCCCCCTACGGCCGAAACTCTCCGGTGACGGGCCAGCCACACCTGCCGGGTTTTTCTCATTCAAGCCGGTCCGGTTTTCCGGGCTCGGGTCCGTCAGCGCCGCCCCGCAGCAACCCGCAGCAAGGTGGCGGCGATCCGCCATCCGGCGCGCAGGGTGCCGGTGAGCGAGCCGGCCACTTTCGAGTGCCCGCCGGCCCGGCGGCGATAGGGCAGCGCCACCTCCAGGATGCGCAGCCCGGCGCGGGCGGCCAGCATCTGCATCTCCAGATTCCAGCCGTAGCCCATCTCCCGCAGATGCAGGCGGGTCAGCGCGTCGCGGCGGATCGCGCGGAAGGCACACATGTCGGTGTACGGCACGCCGTAGAGCAGGCGCATCGCCGCCCCGGCGAGGCGGCCGGCGAGCACCTGATACCACGCCATCGCACCCGGTTCGCGCCCGCCCCTCGTGCGGGTCGCGAGTACCGAAATCCTGCGCGCCGGCCGCGATCGGCGTCACCAGGCGGGCCATCAGATCGGCCCGGTCGGCGCCGTCGCCGTCCAGGAACACCAGGATCGTACTGGCCGGATCGGCCGCCGCGGCGCCGGCGGCACAGGCCCGGCCGTAGCCGCGCCCGGCGGCCAGTATGCGCGCGCCGGCCACCGCCGCACGCGCCGCCGTGCCGTCGGTGCTGCCGCCATCGGCCACGATCACCTCCCGCGCGAGCGGGCGCGGGACGGCGGCGATCACCGCGGCGATCGTTTCCGCCTCGTTCAGCGTAGGGATCACGACGGAAACGATGCCGGCCAAGGCAGCGGGGTCCGTGTCCCGCGCTGTGCGGAGCGCGTGCGGCCTGTCAGGATGGCCGCCATGACCGACCGCACCTCCCCCCCGCCCATTCTCAGCGCGAAGCATCCCGCCGCCCCCTCCGTCTTCCGCCCGGAAAACCTCCTGCGGGAGGCCCGGCGCCAGAAGAATCTCCCTGCGACCACCGTCCCCGAGATCTGCCTCCTCGACCCCGACGGTGATCTCGAGACCGAGCTCCGTTGCGCCGGTCGGGCCGTCCCCGACCCCGACTGGCCCTGCTACCACACCACGCTCAGCCGCTTCTCCCTCGGTGCGGAGCAATTCGGCCTGATCCCCCGCGCCGTCGGCGCGCCGTTTGCGGTTCTCGAGGCCGAGCAGTTGTTCGCCGCCGGCTGCCGCCTGCTGCTCAGCGTCACATCCGCCGGTCAGATCGCCGATCTCGGCCCCCCGCCCTATTTCATCCTGATCGATCGGGCGCTGCGCGACGAGGGCACCAGCTACCACTATCTCCCGCCCTCCCCGTTCGCCGCTGCCGACCCGGCGCTGGCGGACGCCGTCCAGGCCGCGCTCCGGCGGCTGCCGTTCCCGGTCCACCGCGGCGCCAGTTGGACCACCGACGCACCGTTCCGCGAGACCGAAGCCGCGATCGCCGCCGCGGCCGCGGCCGGCGCGTTGGCGGTGGAGATGGAAGCCGCCGCCCTCTACGCCTTTGCCCGAGCGGCCGGGCGGGATGTGCTATGCTTCGCCCACGTCACGAACCAGATGGCCCGTACCACCGGCGATTTCGAGAAGGGCGAGGCCAACGGCACGACCGACCTGCTCCACCTGCTCGCCGCCACAGCCGAGGCTTGGCGGGGGCACGCGCGAAAGGCCCGCCATGCGACCGAACCCGGTTGACGACGCGATCGCCTTCCTGACCAAACCCGCCTGGACCACACCCGTATTCTGGCTGCTGCTGCTCGGCAGCATCGCGATCGCGCTGCGCGCCTGGCGCCATGTGCCGAGCTGCCGCGGCGCGCGCGAACCCGCCGTTTGGCTGCTCCGCCTGCTGGTCGGGATCATGTGGTGGCAACAGAGCCTGTGGAAAATCCCGCCCGACGAAGGCGGGCTGATCTACTGGATGAAGCAGGAAGTCGCGCACGCCGCGATCGGCCTGCAATCGGCCTTCGTGGCCAACATCGTGCTGCCGAACATCGCCGTCTTCGGCCCCGTCGTGTACGCAATCGAGGTCGGGATCGGCGTTTCCCTCATGCTTGGCCTGTGCACCCGCGGCTTCGCCCTGCTCGGTCTCGCCATGGCCGCCAACCTCTGGCTCGGCCTCTACTCCGCCTCCGGGGAATGGCCCTGGACCTATATGTTCCTTGTCATCCTCATGGCCCTGTTCGCCGTCGATCCCCCCGGCCGCAGCCTCGGCATCGATGCCATGCTGCGCCACCGCCTGCGCGCAGACCGGCTGCTCGCGTTGGTGACATGAGACCGAAGGGCGCGGGCCGGAGGGTTCGTCGGCACGGCCGTGCGCGGGCGGGCTCGTGGCCCTGCACGCGACACCGCCGGGTTGCACCGCCTACATGATACCGCCGCTCGGGTCCTGCGCGGTGGCGGTGATGGCGAAGACCCCCCGCCCCGGTCACGTGAAGACCAGGCTCGTTCCGCCGTTATCGGCCGAGGAGGCGACCGCGCTCAACGCCGCCTTCCTGCGCGACATCACGGCCACGATCGCCGTGGTCGGGCGGAGCCTTCCGGTCGCGGGCTTCGTCGCCTATGCCCCGGCGGGAGGAGAAGCCTTGTTCGACGGACTGCTGGCGCCGGGGACTACGCTCGTGCTGGCGGACGGGTTGGTGCCCCTGCCGCCTTCCGTCGCGGGCATCGGCCGGTCGCTGGTGCACGCCGCGCGCAGCATACTGGCCCGCGGGTTCGATGCGGTCTGCCTGGTGAACTCCGACAGCCCCACCCTGCCCGGCGCGATCCTGCGCGACGCGGTGGCCGCGCTCGCCGACGGGCGGCGGGTGGTGCTGGGGCCGGCGGATGACGGCGGCTACTACTTGATCGGCATTCCTGCTGCCCTGGCCGCGAAAGCCGAGGCGCTGTTCCACGACATTCCTTGGAGCACGGCGGGCGTGACTGCTGCCACATTGGCGCGCGCGGCCGAGGTGCCGCTTGGGATGCTGTGCCTGCCGCCCTGGTATGACGTCGATGATCCGCCCTCCCTGCGTCGGCTGGTTGCCGACCTGGCGGTGGGTGACGACCCCACGTCCGGTCCGGCGCCAGAGACCGCGGCCTTCGTGGCGCGTGCAGGGCTGGCGCGGCGCCTGGCCGATCCGGACGTATGACGGCAAAACCGGAGCGTGCGGCAACGCTGCGGCTCTGCGCGCTCGGGCTCGGGCTGGTGGAGCTGACCGTGCTCGGGCTGGCGCTGGTATCCGGGCGGCCGGTGGGTAATCCGGGGCCGGGGCGCACCCTGGACGTGGTGCTGGTGCAGATCGCAGCGGGGCTGCTGTATCTGGCCGCTGCGGCGCTCGTTCTACGCGGGAAGGTGCCGGCGCGGGCGCTTTGGGTGGTGCTCGGGGCGGCGCTGGCGATGCGGGCGCTGCTGCTGCCGATCGCCCCGCCGTTGTCGTCGGATTTGTATCGCTACGTCTGGGACGGGCGTGTGCAGGCGGCGGGGATCAATCCGTATCGCTTCGTCCCGGCCGACCCGCGGCTGGCGTTCCTGCGCGATAGGCGCGTGTTCCCCCACATCAACCGGGCGCATACCGCACGGACGATCTACCCGCCAATGGCTGAGCTGGTGTTCCGCCTGGCCGCTTGGCTTGCCCCCGGAGTGGGCGGGATGAAGGCGGTGATGCTGGGCTGCGACCTGGTGACGATCGGCGGCCTGCTTGAGCTGTTGCGCCTTGCCGGCCGACCGGCGGCGCAGGTGCTGCTCTATGCCTGGGCACCGATGCCGATATGGGAGTTCGCGGGCAACGGCCATGTCGATGCGGTGGCCGCGGCACTGGTGACGCTGGCGCTGCTCGCCGGCGCGCGGGCGCGGCGGGGGCTCGCGGGCATGCTGCTGGCCGCTGCCACTTTGGTAAAGTTCCTGCCGGCCGCGGTCGTCCCCGCGTTCTGGCGCCGGTGGGACTTTCGGCTGCTCGCAGCCTACGCGGCGACGGTGGGCCTGCTCTATGCGTCCTATCTCGGCGTGGGCGCGCGGGTGCTCGGTTTCCTGCCAGGATATGCGATGCAGGAGGGGCTGCTGTCGGGGCACGGCGTGTTCCTGCTCGACCTGCTGCGCCTTCTGGCACCGCTGCCACGCTGGACAGGGCTGGCCTACGCGGCGGCGCTGGCGGCCGTGATGGTGACGCTGGCGCTGGGCTGCGGCCCGCCGCTGCCGACGACGCCGCAGGGGCGGGTGTCGGTGCTGGCGCGGCAGGCAGTCGGTACCTGGGGGCGGTGGCGCTGGTCGGGATTTCGCCGCATTACCCGTGGTATCTCGGCTGGCTGGTACCGCTGGTTTGCGTCGCACCCAGCCCGGCACTGCTTTACCTTGTTGCGGCCAGTGTGCTGCTCACGCTCGATCCCGTGCACCACCTCGGCATCGCCGCCCTGGTCTATGTGCCCCCCGCCGGACTGGCGCTGTGGCAGTGGGTTGCCGCGAGGAGACGCCGATGACGCCGCTCGACCCGCGCCGCTACTTCGAAGCCGTCGGCACGCGTGCACCGCAGGCCGAGGCGATGCCGGTCTGCCTCTATCTGGAGGTCACCAATCGCTGCAACCTGCTGTGCGAAACCTGCCCGCGCACCTTCGAGGCGCTGGAACCCCCGGCCGATATGGACTGGGCGCTGTTCACCCGTATCGTCGATCAGGTTCCGGGTCTGGCACGGGCCGTGCTGCATGGGGTGGGTGAGCCGATGCTGGTGCGGGCACTGCCGCGTATGGTCCGCTACCTGAAGGATCGCGACGTCTATGTGCTGTTCAACACCAACGGCACCCTGCTGTCGCCGCGGCGGGCGCGCGACCTGATCGAGACCGGGCTCGACGAGTTGCGGGTGTCGCTGGATGCCGCGTCGCCGGAGGCGTTCCTGCGCGTGCGGGGCAAGCCGCTGTTCGGGCGCATCCTGGCCAATCTGCGCGCCTTCATCGCCATGCAGCGTGAGATCGGGGCGGACACGCCGCGGGTGTCGCTGTGGCTCACGGGGGTGCGCGAGACACTGGCGGAACTGCCGGAGTTCGTCCGCCTGGCCGCCGATCTTGGCGTGCGGGAGGTCTATCTGCAACGCTTGGTGTACGACGAGTCCGGCCGCGGCCTCGCACGGCCCGACCAGGCGCTGTTCGCCCGCGTCGCGTCGGAGGAGGAAGGGGTGATCGCGGCGGCCACTGCGCTGGCGGCGCAACTCGGCGTGCGGCTCGATGCCTCGGGGGCGACCGAGCCGGGGCTGTCGCTGCAGGCCGGGGAGGATCCGCAGCCGTGGTCGGGCTGCCGACGGCCGTGGTCGCTGATGTATATCACCGCGCATGGGCGAGCGCTGCCCTGCTGCATCGCCCCGTTCTCAGCCCGAGGATATGCGAGCTACACGCTGGGGGATGCGACGCAGCAGACCCTGCGCGAGATCTGGAACGGGGCGGCATACCAGCTGTTCCGGACGGGGCTGCTCGGGGAGGTGCCGCCGGCGCCCTGCTCGGGATGCGGGGTGCGGTGGAGTCTATGAGGGGCGGGCCACGATCCGTCCGAGCCTGGCGACGCCGCCCGTCCGCGCGCGAAGGCTGCCCGCTGTCGCGTTTGTCCGGCAGCGCGGCAAGCCGCCCCTCGTCACGGACACCACGCGGACACGAAGAAGCCGCCTGTGGAGCGGGTCTCCGGGACGGCTTCTATCCGATTGATACCGTGGGAAGATTTGGTTGCGGGGACAGGATTTGAACCTGTGACCTTCAGGTTATGAGCCTGACGAGCTACCGGGCTGCTCCACCCCGCGTTGGTGGTTGTAGGGAGGGATGGGTTGGAAGACCTGGCGGCGACCTACTCTCCCGCGGCTTGAGCCGCAGTACCATGGGCGCTGGGGGTTTTCACGGCCGAGTTCGGGATGGGATCGGGTGCGGTCTCCCCGCCATGGCCACCAGGTCGTCCAGCCCATCCCTGTTGGGGATCGGGGTGGCAGGTTCTGGTTGGGTGTTGTGTACGGCGGGGGCTGGGGATGATTTCTGTGCATGGAGGGTCTGAGCTCCGGATCGTGAGATCCGGAGGTTTCGACCGATGGTATCGAGCCTATCGGGCGATTAGGACCGGTTAGCTTCGCGCGTTGCCGCGTTTCCACATCCGGCCTATCGACGTGATGGTCTATCACGGCCCTCGGGGAGACCTGGTTTAGAGGAGGGTTTCCCGCTTAGATGCTTTCAGCGGTTATCCCGTCCATACATAGCTACCCGGCGGTGCCACTGGCGTGACAACCGGTACACCAGAGGTATGTCCATCCCGGTCCTCTCGTCCTAGGGACAGCGCCTCGCAAGTCTCCTTCACCCACGGCAGATAGGGACCGAACTGTCTCACGACGTTCTAAACCCAGCTCACGTACCACTTTAATCGGCGAACAGCCGAACCCTTGGGACCTGCTCCAGCCCCAGGATGTGATGAGCCGACATCGAGGTGCCAAACCTCCCCGTCGATGTGGACTCTTGGGGGAGATCAGCCTGTTATCCCTAGAGTACTTTTTATCCGTTGAGCGATGGCCCTTCCACGCGGGACCACCGGATCACTATGGCCGACTTTCGTCTCTGCTCGAACTGTCGCTCTCGCAGTCAGGCGGGCTTGTGCCATTGCACTCAGCAGCCGATGTCCGACCGGCCTGAGCCCACCATCGCGCGCCTCCGTTACTGTTTGGGAGGCGACCGCCCCAGTCAAACTGCCCGCCATGCAGGGTCCCGGACCGGGCTGACCGGTCTCGGTTAGATATCAGAAGAGTTCAGGGTGGTATTTCAAGGGTGGCTCCACCGAAGCTAGCGCCCCGGCTTCAAAGCCTCCCACCTATCCTACACAGCACTCTCCTAATACCACTGCAAAGCTGCAGTAAAGGTTCATAGGGTCTTTCCGTCTGACCGCGGGTACCCCGCATCTTCACGGGGAATTCAATTTCGCTGAGCCGATGCCGGAGACAGTGGGGAAGTCGTTACGCCATTCGTGCAGGTCGGAACTTACCCGACAAGGAATTTCGCTACCTTAGGACCGTTATAGTTACGGCCGCCGTTTACCGGGGCTTCAATTCGGTGCTTGCACACCTCCTCTTAACCTTCCGGCACCGGGCAGGCGTCAGACCCTATACGTCGTCTCTCGACTTCGCAGAGCCCTGTGTTTTTACTAAACAGTCGCTACCCCCTGCTCTGTGCCACCCGCCACTGGTTGCCCAATGACAGGTCTCGCTTATCCCGAAGTTACGCGAGCAATTTGCCTAGTTCCTTCGACATCGTTCTCTCAAGCGCCTTGGTATACTCTACCTGTCCACCTGTGTCGGTTTAGGGTACGGTCTCGTTCGCTGGA
>CAWHUC010000002.1:2500-252633 GCA_963832525.1 uncultured Pseudomonadota bacterium | reverse complement strand
TGAAGGATCAGGAAGGGATTCCAATATGAATGTATTGGTGGTTGCTGCCCACCCGGATGACGAACTGCTGGGATGCGGTGGAACCGCAGCCCGGCTCGCGCGCGAGGGCCACTCGGTGTACACGGCTATACTGGGCGAGGGGATCACCTCGCGGCATGCTCAGCGATCTGGGGCCGATCCTGCAGACCTGACCAGCTTGCGCGGTTGCAGCCAACGAGTTGCTGATCTGCTTGGGGTGAAGGAACTGTCTCTGCACGGATTGCCTGACAACCGCTTTGACACGCTTCCGTTGCTGGACGTGATCAAAGTGGTAGAGCAGTTGATGGAGCGCTGGCGCCCGACCGCAATTTATACCCACCACGGCGGAGATTTGAATGTGGATCACCAGGTGGTGAGCCGCGCCGTGCTCACCGCCGCGCGCCCCATGGAAGGCCGCCCAGTGCGGGAGCTTTACATGTTCGAGATCGCATCTTCCACGGAATGGGCGTTTCAACAACTCGCGCCCGCGTTCAAGCCGAATGTATTTGTCAACATCGAAGCCACCCTCCCATTGAAGCTGGAAGGCATGCTGCAGTACGAAAGCGAAGTGCGAAGGTTCCCCCATCCTCGTTCTCCGGAAGCGCTGACGGCGATTGCTCAGCGCTGGGGCAGCGTAGTGGGCTGCAAGGCGGCGGAGGCTTTCGAAGCCGTGATGCTGATCCGCTAAGCGCGCGAACCAGAGCAGTGGAGAGAAAGTATTGAGAGTTCTCTTGCTACATCCCGAAGACTCACCGTGGGACGGCGCATGCCGCTCGACATGGGATCTCATCGTCGATCTGGGTTTTGCCAGTGAATATACCTACGAGGAATGGAGTCGCCGGTCGGGAGCACGCGTTATCAGCATCTATCAGTTTGCCGGACAGACGGAAGGCTATCGCTGGGTCAATCAGTTTCTCCAACGGGGGAGAGGCCGCCTTCTGGATCGCATGGGGTTGGATTGGTGGGAAATGCTCGGGGTCTGGAGGTACAGCGATCTCCAGGCGATCTATCTGCTCGGCGAACTGCAGCCCGAAATTGCGAATGGCGACATTGAGTTAGTGGCCAGCCGTCGGCACCTCTTCACCAGGCTTCTCGAACAGATTCTGGGCCGTCCGGTGCGCTACCTTAAGGTCGAAAGTCGCGGTCCCATGCAAACTGTTGCGCGCATGCTGCGCTCTGCCCGGAAATTGCGTCCCGAGCAAATTGCCGAAATCGCTTTTGATAAGTGGGATACGGACCATCGAGTTCGGCGTCACGTGACCAAGCACAAGCGGGCAAATCTGGTGGATCCCACGGTATTGTTGCCTTCCGCTTATTCCAATGTGACGCGATCCGTGCTCGCCTACGCTGCGCAGTTGCCGCATCGCCGATTTCTGTTGGTGACGACTCGACGCAGCGCAGTGCCTGTCTGTCTGCCCGAAAATGTGACGCTCGCTCCCTTATCCGCCTATGCCGCGCCTTCCAGCGCAACCCAGGAAGAGACCATAGAACTTCGAAGCGCGTGGGAGGTATTCCGGCGAACTATGCTGGCCGAGGTGGACGAATTCCGCTATGCGGCCCACGCCGGTCTTTGGGATTATTTCCCGGCGCATCTGATATACGGCTTGCGTCTTCGCGAGGCCTGGAAGCGATTGCTGGAGTCTGAGCCTGTGAAGGGTGTGTTGTGCGGGGATGACCTCAATTACCACACGCGCCTGCCGCTGATTCTGGCGCGCCGCGGCGGTCTGAATGCGGTGTACTGCAGTCACGGCGCTCTCGATGGTGGATTCCTCTTCAAGGTGCCGGTTGCGGATTCCTACCTGGTGAAAGGGGAGATGGAACGCGATTACCTGCAACGGGCCAGCGCCATCGAACCGCAGAAAATCTGGGCAGCAGCGCCGGGAAGCACCTCTGTGGGCAAAGGCGACATGAGGGGAGCACTGGTCTTTTTTTCCCAACCGTATGAAGTGGAAGGTGGTCGCGTCGACGAAATCTACCGCGAACTGCTCCCCCGCCTCTACCGCGCCGCACACAACAGCGGACGAAAACTGATTGTCAAGCTGCATCCGTTCGAAAGCAAGCAGGCTCGAAGCGCGCTGGTGAATTCCATTCTGCCCAACGTTGGGCACGATCAAGTGGAGATCGTCAGCGGCGTCCCTCCGGAGGAAGTCATGTCGCGCACCTGGTGCGGCGTGACCGTCGACTCAAGTGTCGCCGTGGAATGTATTTTGCGGACGATACCCTTCTTCTTATGCGGCTGGCTTGATTTTATGGGCCTGGGGTATCTGCAGCAGTTCTCGCGATTCGGAGTGGGGCGAGTACTGAGCACGCCAGAAAGCCTTGAACAGATTCCCGAGCTGGTTGCGGGCTACCGGCCTCCGGCGACTGAGCGGATCTGGCATAAAGCGGACCCTACCCAGCTGGACGAAATCATGTTCGGGACGCGGAAACTACATTATTCACACACGTGCTCTGCCGAGCGACATGCTGCAAAGTGACGCTTCCAACCTTCAATCGCACGACTGCAGGGCCCCGAGTCGTGCGGTCGGTGAGTTTGAAAAGCACGGGTTTCGGATCGAGAGAGTGCTGGGCGACGATTATCCCCGCGTTAGCCATCAGTACACCACCAGCTGGTATTACTATGTATTCTTTCAAATCAGGCGCTGCGGGAGACGTTGAAACTTGCGCATAGTGGTAAGGGAGGAAATTCAGGAAGACTCAGAGTTGCGGCGTTCCTGGAATGAACTGGCCCTGCGCATGGAGCGTCCAGAAGTTTTCTACACCTATGAATGGGCGGTCGCCGTTCAACGCGCCTATGGGAGTTCGCTGAGGCCGTTCGTAGTTCTTGCCTATGAAGACGAGGTGCTCGTCGGCCTGGTTGCGCTTGCCCGGGATAAAACCGGCTCTCGCCGGGTTACCTTTCTCACGGGCAATACCGCGGATTATTGTGATTTTCTGAGTGAACCTGACAGGCGACAGGAAGTCGTGCAGGCTGTTTTTTCTGAGCTGACGAGCCGGAAAATCAGGAAGGTCGTGTTACCCAATCTGCCCGCGGATTCATCTTCTGTCGCCGCAGTTTCCGCTGCTTCGAGCCGCCAATACCATCTGCACTCGCGTCAAGGCTATCTTTGTGCGCGCGTAGTTCTCGGATCGGCGGAGGAGCGCGCCGCTCTGAAACAGGCGACGGGCGCCAAGAAAAAGCTCCGGCGTTACCTGCGCGACTTGGATAAGAAGGGCAAAGTTGGTGTCCGGCACGACACGCAATGGGAGCGGATCGAACCGATTTTGCAGTCTTTCAACCGAGCTCACGTGGCTCGTTTTCTCATGACAGGACGAATCAGCAACCTGACGCGATCGGAACGGCGTGCTTTCCTCCACGAATTAGCCAAGGAATTGTGCCGCGTCGGATGGCTGACCGTAAGCCGCCTGCTGGTTGATGAAATTCCCGCCGCATGGAATTACGGATTCCAGTTTGCCGGCAGCTGGTTTTGGTACCAACCTACGGTAAACAGCAGCTACGAAGACCTGTCACCAGGATATTGCCTTCTCGCGAAAATCGTAGAGTCCGCCTGTGATCGTATTGACATCGACGTGGTTGATCTGGGGTTGGGAGCTGAAGACTACAAGTACCGCTTCGCGACAGTCGACCACCAGACTCTATATTTGGTATTGAATAGGTCGTTTCTTGACCATCTCCGGGCCGTCGTGCGGGACCGAGCGGCCGCGGCCGTTAAAGCCTCGCCCCGGATAGAGAGCTTGATACGAAATATCATTTCGTATATTTCGAGGTTGGGGGCGCGTCTTCGCGAAATTGGATTCCCAGGTCTGTTCACATGGTTCTCCCGACGGATTTGGACTTCACTCTCCGCCTTCGATCAAGTGCTTTTCTATGACTGGCCCGCCGGCAAGAAGAATCCCGTAGGACCGTGTGGCGTATCCTTGCGAAAATTCGATTCCGATCTCTTGGGAGCAGCGGCCATCCACTACTCCGGTGACACAGCGACTATGGACTACCTTTTGCGCTCTGCCCAAAGGCTGCGGTCTGACGGTGATCGCGGATTTGTACTGGTCACTGCGGAGGGAGTGCCGGTTCATTTTTGCTGGGTCAAGGATTTCGAAGGTTTTAGAATGGCAGAACTGGAGCGGACTTTACGAGCGCCCTGCGCGGACGCCGTAATGATCTTTGATTGTTTTACCCCGGCACCAGTTCGCGGCCATGGATTTTTTCCCCGAGCGATTGCAGCCTTGGCAGATCAACTGAATTCTGAGGGCAAAGCGCCATGGATCTTTGGCGCCGCAACCAGTCAGGCCTCGCTGCGAGGGATTGAAGAATCCGGTTTCGCTCACAAGTTCACTCTGGGACGGAAGAGAGTCCTTTTCATTCAAAAGGCGAAGGACTCGATGCCTTCTCCCAATCCTGCGAATATAGCTAGTTCTGTACCGGCTCCTTAACCTCGTCTGAAATCGTGTGCGACTGGAATTCATGAAAGCTCCCCTCAACGTGGCCGCCGCCTCAGCACCGATTACCTCGCCAGAGGAAGCGACGGAAGTTCTTGACCTTGAATTCAGCCGCACTCTCGGCCAGATATCCCGGCACTCTGCGGTGTTTTTTGCCGGTACCCTTTTCACCCTGGCGGCTGGTTATCTGGTCAAGATCTATGTGGCTCGTGTACTGGGGGCCGAACAGTTGGGAGTGTATGCCCTCGGCATGACCCTGGTGAGCCTTACCCAACTGTTCGGGACGTTGGGCTTGCAGGGAACAGCCGCCCGCTATGTTGCCGTTTATAGCGCGACTGCGAAATGGGATGAATTACGCGGTTTCCTGACACGGAGCGTCGGCATCGTACTCTCCCTGAACCTGGCCCTCGCACTGGGCTTGATCTTTAGCGGAGGCTGGATCGGCCGGAATCTCTACCATGCTCCCGACCTGGCCCAGTACATGCCTCTGTTTGCGGGACTGGCCGTGCTCGGCGCGCTCAACGTTTTTTACTGCCAGGTTCTCGCAGGATTCAAGGAAATAACGAAACGCACGGTAATTACGAACTTTGTCGGCAGTCCGTTAGTGATCGCCCTCACGGTCCTCCTGTTGGCTTTAGGCACGGGTATGTGGGGCTATCTTGCGGCGCAGATCATCAGTAACGTAGCCGTTGTTGCACTGCTTGTAGTGGTGGCCTGGAAGCTTACTCCCCCAGCCGCTCGTTTTTCATTCGCGGCGTTGCCACCAGTCGATTCCGAAATCAAGTCTTTTACCGCGGCCGTTTTTGGGATGAACGTTGTCGATTTTCTCGCGTCCCAGGCAGACAAGATATTGCTTGGACTCTACCTGAATGCGCGCGTCCTGGGGATTTACGTTCTTGCCTCCACCCTGTCCGCCTTTATCCCGATCGTTTTGCAATCGGTCAATCAGATCTTTGCCCCGGTGATTGCGGACCTGCACGCGCAGGGGCGACAGGATGTTTTGCAGAAGCTGTTTCAGACCCTCACTAAATGGATTGGTTCCTGTTCGCCCACCAGAATTTCCCCGGCCAGTTTCTCCACCTGGTCCGCCATCTGGCGGCCTCGGGCGGCACGAGCTGGTGTTTGTCTCGGAACCAAACCAGAATCGCATCCCCGGCGTGCGCGTCGTGCCCTACCGCCGTCCGCCGCCGGCGGCGAAAGAGACGCATATGGTCGCCCGCGACCTCGATGCCGCTGCGCGCCGCGCCGAGACCGTCGCTGCCACCGCCGCCGCCCTGAAGCACCTCGGCTTCACGCCCGATATCATCATCGGCCATCACGGCTGGGGCGAACTGCTCAACCTGCCGGACGTCTGGCCGGGCGTGCCGCTGCTGGGCTACTGCGAGTTCTACTACCGGCTCGACGGCAGCGACGTGAATTTCGACCCCGAGTTCCCGACGCCGGCGGCCGACCACCCGCGCATCCGGGCGAAGAACGCGATCAACCTGCTCGCCTTGCAACAGGGCGGGCTCGGGCAGACGCCGACGGCCTGGCAGCATTCCACCTATCCGGATTGGGCGCGGGACCGCATCACCTTGCTGACGGAGGGGGCGGATCTCGACCGCGCCAAACCGGACCCGAAGGTGCGGCGCGCACCGCTGCGCATCGCCAAGACCGCGATCGCGCCGGGCGAGAAGCTGGTCACCTACGTCTCCCGCGATCTGGAACCGTATCGCGGCGTGCATACGATGATGCGCGCGCTGCCGCATCTGCTGCGGGCGCGGCCGGACCTGCGGGTGGTGATGGTGGGCGGTAACGGCGTGAGCTATGGCGCCCCGCCACCCAAGGGGACCTGGCGCGAAACCTTGCTGGCGGAGCTGGACGGCAGTGTGGACCCCGAACGGGTCGTATTTCCCGGCCGGCTCGATTATGCGACCTATCTCAAGCTGCTGCAGCGCAGCGACGCGCATGTGTACCTGACCTACCCGTTCGTCGCGTCCTGGTCGCTGCGCGAGGCTTTGGCCGCCGGCTGCGCGGTGGTTGCCAGCGATACGCAGCCGGTGCGGGAGTTCGTGACCGACCGGCAGAACGGGCGCCTGGTGTCGTTCTTCGACCCGAAGGCCCTGGCCGACACGGTGCTGGAGGTGATCGAGGACCGGGCGTTGTCCCGCCGGCTGCGCGCTGGCGCGCGGACCTATGCGGAGGCGCATCTCGACCTGCGCGCGACCCTGGCGGGCTACGAGGCGCTGATCCGACGGCTGACCGGGGCCTCGGAGCTGTAGCGCGATTAGTAGCTCTGCACGGAGGTTTCGACCGGTTGCGGCAGCAATTCCCTGGTCACACAGCTCCGGCCCATCCCGGTCTGGCTATGGGGTAGGCGGCTTGGAGCAGCGGCTTTAGGACGTCGGCCGTAAGTTCTTGGAAGAACTGGATCGCTAGGACCGACCGAGATGCACACTTCTCAAACCGAGGCCAATGCCGCGCTCCGCCAGTCGCACGTCACGGTGACCTTCGACACCAACACCCTGTCCGGCGTCGTCGACCCGGATCAAGAGGCCAGCAAGGCCGACCATGCGGCCTATCAGGCGGTCCACGCCGCGACAAAGACGGGACAGATCCGCGGCTTTTTCAGCGAAGCGGTCGTCACCCTGGACGCGATCGGCCACAAAGCCAAGGCCGGGGTCTTGGGCGCCGCCCGCTTCGTGTCCGAGACCGCCTCCACTGGACGGAACCAGATCACGATTACCCTGGGTCCCTGCTGGAAACGTGTCGATATCGACCCTCGGATTCTCGCGCGCATTGAAACCGCGCGCGCAATGGGGATGCGCTCGTTGATCGGACCCCGGCGCTTCGGCGACAGTCTCGTGGTGCGGGGGTTTGGGGAGGGCTTCTATGAGCCCTATCCGTCCGGCGCAGCCTTCGTGGTGGCGGCGGACACTGCCAATGCCCTTGACGCGGCGATCGTGGCGCGGGGTCTCGGTCGGGCGCAGGTGATCGAACTCGCCAAATCCTTCAGCGAACGCGATGGCGCCGCCGGCGAATGGTGGCCTCAAGGGCTGGAGCGAACCCGGAACGCCGCAGAACGCAAAAAAGCGGGCCTGGCCGTCAACGAATGGGCGGATGGCGAAGCTCTGGCGGCTCATGCCGGCTACGGCAACGACCTGTTTTGCACGCACGACGGCGGCGGCGGCCTGGGCGACAGGTCGATCCTTCATCCCAGTCATCGCTCCTGGTTGTCGGAAACGCACGGCGTGACCATCGTCACCATCGCCCAACTGGCTGAACGCCTGGCGACGGCGCCGCGAAGGTGGAGCAGCGCCTGAACTCGAGCTTGGTCATTCGGCAGGACGTGCGCCAGGCCGTCCGCTTCATCATGTTCGAGACCGGTAAGAAGTCCGGGGCAGCCCGACAGCTAACCTGTCAAAACCTCTATGCAGAGGTACTACGCCGCCAGCATCTGGCTGCGCACCAGGCGCGCATACAGCGCGTCGCCGGCCAGCAGTTGGGCGTGCGTGCCTTGTTCCACGGCGCAGCCGTCCTGCATCACGACCACAAGGTCGGCGTCGCGCACCGTGGACAGCCGATGCGCCACCACGATCGTGGTACGCCCGCGGCGCAACCGGGTCAGCGCGTCCTGCACCGCCGCTTCGGACTCGGTATCGAGGGCGCTGGTGGCCTCGTCCAATAGCAGGATGCGCGGGTTGCGCAGCAAGGCGCGGGCGAGGACCACGCGCTGGCGCTGCCCGCCCGACAGGCGCCCGCCGCCCGGCCCGACCCGGGTGGCGTAGCCGTCCGGCAGGGCGGCGATGAAGCCGGCGGCCGCGGCGGCCGTGGCGGCAGCGGCGACCTCGGCCTCGGTGGCGTTCGGCCGGCCCATGCGGATGTTGGCGGCGATCGTGTCGTCGAACAGCAGGGTTTCCTGCCCGACATAGGCGATGGCGTCGCGCAGGCTGTCCAGCCGCACCGTGCGCACGTCCGCGCCGTCGATGCGGACCGCGCCGGCGGCGACGTCGTGCAGGCGGGGGATCAGCGACAGCGCGGTGGATTTGCCGGCCCCCGAGGGGCCGACCAGTGCCACCGTGGTGCCGGGCGCGGCGGTGAAGCTCAGCCGGTCCAACCCCGCGCGGCCGTCGGCGTAGACGAAGGCCACGTCCTGGAACTCCACCAGCCCAGGGCCGGGCGGCAGCGGCGGCGCGTCCGGCGGGTCGGCGATGCCGGCAGGTTCATCGATCACGCGGAAGACCCGGATCAGCCCGGCCATTCCCTCCTGCACCGCTGCGTTCAGGGTGCCGAGGGCGCGCAGCGGGCGAGAGGCGATCAGCAGCGCCGCGACGAAGCCGGTGAAGTTGCCGATCGTGTGCCCGCCCACCGCGGCGCGCCAGCCGGCAAAGCCGATCACCAGCGCCACCGCCGCGCCGCCCAGCACTTCCAGCACCGGGTCGACCGCGGCGCGGTTGCGGGTCATGCGCAGCAGGGCACGATAGAGCTGGGAGAAGGCGGCCTCGGCGCGCGCGGTTTCGGCGGCTTCCAGCCGGTAGGCGCGCACGGTGCGGGCCTGGGCGAAGCTTTCGTTCAGCATCGCCGCGGCCTCTCCCATGCGTTCCTGCATGCCGCCGGAGGCACGGCGGACGTGTCGGCCGATGCGCTGAATGGGCAGCGCCGCCAGCGGATAGAGCACGGCGCCGATCAGGCTGAGTTCCCAGTCGAGATACAGCATGGACGCCACCAGCCCGACCACGGTCACGGCATCGGCGACGCCGTTCACCGCCCGGGTGAGCGCATCGCGGATCACCGTGGCGTCGGTGGTGAAGCGGGCGGCGAGCTGGGCCGGCGCTTCGCGCTCGACCCGGGCGAGGTCGGCGCGCGCCAGATGGGCGAACATGCGGCCCTGTAGGTCGCGGATCACCAGCAGCACGGTGCGCTGTACCTGCACGTTCTGCAGGTACTGGGCAATCGCTTTCACGCTGGTGATCGCCACCACCAGCGCGGGCACCTGGTAGAGGATGCGCGGGTCCTTGTGGGTGAACATGCTGAACGCATGATCGATCACCACCGGATAGAGTGCCGTGGTCCCGGCCATGATGAGGGTGAGCAGCAGAATCAGCAGCAGCCGCGGCAGGTGGCGGCGGATATGCTCGCGCCACAGCCGCCCGATCAGGGCGCGTGTCGTCTCGGACCGCGGCGTGAGCGCGGCGTCGGCGAGGACGGTATCCGGCGGGGCGGCATCGGGCAGGGCGGCATCCATGCGGGCGGTGTAGCAGAGCGCGTGCGAGCCGCCGAGATCAGTGCCGCAGCGCCAGCCCGGCGGCGCCGAGCATCAGGGTCATGCCCAGAACGTCCGCCACGTCGATCCGTTCGCCGAACAGCAGCATCGCCAGCACCACCCCGATCACCGGGGAGACGAAGGCATAGGTACCCGTGCGGCCGGGTCCCCAGTCGCGCACCAGGAGAAAGTAGATGACCGTGGCGCCGAGCGAACCCGGCAGCAGCAGGTAGAGCCAGGCGCCGAAGGCCGGCCAGCCCCAATGGCCGAGCGCGGCGGCGCGCGATCCCGGCTCGAAGGCAAGGGATCCGGCCAGCAACAGCACGCCGCCGACCAGGTTGGTGAGCCCTGCGACCTCGGCCGCCGGCAGGGTGCGCATCAACGGCCGCGCCAGTACCGACCCGGCGGAATAGCAAAGCGTGCCGATGATGACCCCGCCGGCACCCGCCACTTCCCGCCAGCCGAGATTGCCGGCCAGCGCCTTCGGGCCGAACAGCACCAGGATACCGACGACGCCGAGCCCGAGTGCCAGGGCCTGGAGCCGGCCGAATCGCTCCTGTCCCGCCAGCACCCCGAACCCGAGCAGGGAGACGGGTGTCAGCGCGGCCGAAATCACGGTAGCGAGCCCGGCCGGGACGTAGCGCAGCCCGTAGAGCTGGATCACCTGGTTGAGCGAGACCATCAGGATCGCGACCACCACCAGCCGCAAGCGCAGCCGCATTGGCACGCCGAGGTGCTGGCCGCTGGCGTGACGCCAGGCCAGCAGGGCGAGCCCCGCCACGGTCCATCGCGTCCCGGCGAACAGGCCGGGCGGGACGGTGGCGATGCCCACCTTCATCGCCAGCCAGGTGGTGCCCCAGACGAAGCACAGCACCGCGAACATCGCACGCTGGCGGGCCGGCTGCGGCAGGGTGGCGGGAGGCAGTGCGAGCGTGGGGGACATGACGGAGCCCGGAGCGGCCGGGGCCTTGCGAAGCATCATCGGGGACGATCGGATCGGGCTGGGTGACGACGCCATTACCAACCCGGTTCGTGGCGAAGCGAAGGCAAAATCAGGGTCGGGCATTGCGCCAAGCGAACGGCGGCCAGGAGGCCGGCGCTTGGGTCGGCGCGCCGGACCGGAGGCAACCCGCGTTCGGGGAGCAGCCCGGGTCGCGCGGTGGCACCGGGGGCGGCGAAGTGCTAGCCAGCCCGCGCATGCCAGGGGACGTGCATGCCAGGGGGAGTTGCGTGACATGGGTGCCATTGCCGATATTTCCGCCCGCGAGATTCTCGACAGCCGGGGCAACCCGACGATCGAGGTGGACGTGCTGCTGGACAGCGGCGCGCTGGGCCGCGCGGCGGTGCCCTCCGGCGCCTCCACCGGCGCGCACGAGGCAGTGGAGCTGCGCGACGGCGACAAGGCACGCTTCGGCGGCAAGGGCGTGCAGCAGGCGGTGGCCAACGTCGAAGGCGAGATTTTCGATGCGATCGGCGGGATGGACCCGGCCGAGCAGGTGCAGATCGACGACATCCTGATCGATCTGGACGGCACGCCGAACAAGTCCCGCCTGGGCGCCAATGCGATCCTGGGCGTCTCGCTCGCCTGCGCCAAGGCCGCGGCGGCGGAGGTCGGCCAGCCGCTCTATCGCTATGTGGGCGGGGCATATGCGCGCACCCTGCCGGTGCCGATGATGAACATCGTCAACGGCGGACGACACGCCGACAATCCGATCGACATCCAGGAGTTCATGATCCAGCCCGTGGGTGCGGCGAGCCTGGCCGAAGCGGTGCGCATGGGCTCGGAGATTTTCCACGCCCTCCGCCAGGGCCTGCACGATGCTGGGCACAGCACCAACGTGGGCGACGAGGGCGGCTTCGCGCCCAATCTGAAATCCACCGACGAGGCGCTGGCCTTCATCGCCCGCGCCGCCGAACGCGCCGGCTACCGTCCGGGCGAGGACGTCGTGTTCGCGCTCGATTGCGCCGCGTCGGAATTCTATCGCGACGGTCGCTATCATCTGGACGGTGAGGGCAAGGTGCTGGATGCCGCCGGGATGACGCAGTACCTGGAGGCTCTGGTCGCACGCTATCCGATCGTCTCGATCGAGGACGCCTGCGCCGAGGACGACTGGGACGGCTGGGCGCACCTGACCTCGGTGTTGGGCGGGAAGTTGCAGCTTGTCGGGGACGATAATTTCGTCACCAATCCGGAGCGGCTGCAGCGCGGGATAGAGGCGGGGGTGGCGAACGCCATCCTGGTGAAGGTGAACCAGGTTGGCACCTTGTCGGAGACCCTGGAGACGGTGCAGATCGCGCATCGCGCCGGCTATGCGGTGGTGATGAGCCACCGCTCGGGGGAGACCGAGGACACGACAATCGCCGATCTCGCGGTGGCGACCAACTGCGGGCAGATCAAGACCGGCAGCCTGGCGCGCAGCGACCGCACGGCGAAATACAACCAGCTCATCCGGATCGAGGCGGAGCTGGGCCCGGCGGCGCGGTTCGCCGGACGGACGGTGCTGCGCGGCTGACCCGTCACCAGCACCCGGGAACGGGTCGCGGCGGAAAAGGGGCGATGGGAAGGCGGAATTGGCCGCACGGACGGGCTTCATCCCGCTTCCCCGGCGCGGTGGCGGCGCGGTAGAAGGGCCTCGCAGCGGTGAACGGAGCGGGCGATGGCATTCGGACGGGAGATGAAGCGTCGCGCCAGGGCGGCGATCGCCCCGGTGTTCTTCTTCGCGTTGGCCGGGTATTTCGGCTGGAGCGCGGCGCGCGGCGATCACGGGCTGGTGGCCTTCGCGCAGCGGAAGGCGTTGCTGGTCCAGGCTCAGGCGGATCTGACGCAGGTGCAGGCGCGGCAGGCGAATTGGGAGCGGAAAGTGGCGGCGCTCGGCACCCGTCATCTCGATCCGGATCTGTTGAACGAGCGGGCGCGCGAGATGCTGAACCTGTCGAACCCGCACGATATTCTGGTGCCGTATCCCGAGGGGGATCGGCTGTACTAGGCGGCGACTGGGCGGCCCGTTGCGGTCATCGCGAAGGCGGTGCGGGCGCCGGTGCCGGCGGCTTCCGGGCGTGAAGCGGGATGCGATATGCGCTGCGGGGAGGGCAAGCCCGCTGCAAAATCGCCCGCAACGCCGGAATATTGTTGCGTGCCATCCCCTGCGGGCGCAATGCCGCCCGGCGGCGGCCGGCGCAATCCAAGCCGCCGTCAACCGGTTAACCGTGATCCGGTTAATGCCCTCTATTGCATTGCACAATAAGACATTTCCACGACTCCGGGACTTGCTGCCTGCCCCATCGCGGGACTAGTGCTCGACCCGACAGCGACCCCATCCGCGGCAGGGAGGCATGGCATGGCCCAGGCGGCCGACAAGGCAAGGCGCGGCAAGCCGCGCGAGAACGCGATCGACAAGGAGCACCTGCTGCGCGCCTATCACGACATGCTGCTCATCCGCCGGTTCGAGGAAAAGGCCGGCCAGCTCTATGGCATGGGCCTGATCGGCGGCTTCTGCCATCTGTACATCGGCCAGGAAGCGGTCGTCGTCGGCATGCAGATGGCGGTGGAGAAGGGCGACCAGGTCATCACCTCCTACCGCGACCATGGCCACATGCTGGCCACCGGCATGGACCCCAAGGGGGTGATGGCGGAGCTGACCGGGCGCGCCGGCGGGTATTCGCACGGCAAGGGCGGCTCCATGCACATGTTCAGCAAGGCGGCCAATTTCTTCGGCGGCCATGGGATCGTGGGTGCGCAGGTAAGCCTCGGCACCGGGCTGGCGTTCAGCGATTGGTACCGCGGCAACGACCGCGTGTGCCTGACCTATTTCGGCGAGGGTGCGTCCAACCAGGGTCAGGTGTACGAGAGCTTCAATCTGGCGGCCCTGATGAAGCTGCCGGTGGTCTTCGTGATCGAGAACAACAAATACGGCATGGGAACGAGCATCGATCGTGCGTCGGCCTCCCATGATCTGTCGAAGAACGGCACGCCCTGGGGTATTCCCGGCGCGCAGGTCGACGGCATGGACGTGCTGGCGGTGAAGGCGGCGGGGGAGGCGGCGGTGGCGCATTGCCGCGCCGGCAAGGGCCCCTATCTGCTGGAGGTGAAGACCTATCGCTACCGCGGCCATTCCATGTCCGACCCGGCCCGCTACCGCACCCGCGAGGAAGTGCAGATGATGCGTACCCAGCATGATTGCATCGAGGGCGCGCGGGCGACGCTGGACGCGATGGGCGTCGATGAAGCGGCCATCAAAGCGATCGACGACCAGGTGAAGGCGGTGGTGCAGGAAGCCGCCGACTACGCGCAGTCCAGCCCCGAGCCGGAACCTGCCGAGCTCTATACCGATGTGCTGGTGGAGAGCTGATCCATGGCCACGCAAATCCTGATGCCGGCGCTGTCGCCCACCATGACCGAGGGCAAGCTCGCCCGCTGGCTGAAGACCGAGGGCGAGCAGGTCCGCGCCGGCGACGTGATCGCCGAGATCGAGACGGATAAGGCGACGATGGAAGTGGAGGCGGTGGACGAGGGCAAGCTCGCCCGCATCCTGGTGCCGGAAGGCACCGAGGGCGTGGCGGTGAACACCCCGATCGCCGTGCTTGCCGCGAACGGGGAGGATGTGTCGGCCGCGGTGCCAGCGCCGCGGCCGGCCGCCGCCGCGCCTGCGCCCGCTCCGACGCCGGTCGCCGCCACGCCTGCTCTGGCCGCCCCGGCGCCCACCGTCGCCGAGGACAAGGACTGGGGACCTTCCAAACCCATCACGGTGCGCGAAGCCCTGCGCGATGCGATGGCCGCCGAGCTTCGCCGTGACCCCGACGTGTTCTTGATCGGCGAGGAAGTCGCGCATACCAGGGCGCCTACAAGATCAGCCAGGGCCTGCTGGACGAGTTCGGGCCCAAACGCGTGATCGACACGCCCATCACCGAGCACGGGTTCACCGGTCTCGCGGTCGGCGCCGCGCTCAACGGGCTCAAGCCGATCGTCGAGTTCATGACGTTCAATTTCGCCATGCAGGCGATGGATCAGATCATCAACTCCGCCGCCAAGACGCTCTACATGTCCGGCGGTCAGATGGGTTGCCCGATCGTGTTTCGCGGCCCCAACGGTGCCGCCTCCCGCGTCGCCGCGCAGCATTCGCAGTGCTACGCGAGCTGGTATGCGCATGTTCCCGGTTTGAAAGTCCTGGCGCCGTGGTCGGCCGCGGATGCCAAAGGCCTCTTGCGGGCAGCGATCCGCGATCCGAATCCGGTGATCTTCCTGGAGAACGAAATCCTCTACGGCCACACGTCCGAGTGTCCGACCGCGGAGGATTTCATCCTGCCGATCGGGCGGGCGAAGATCGAGCGGACGGGCTCGCAGGTCACGCTCGTTGCTTTCGGCATCATGGTCGGCGTGGCGCTGGAAGCGGCGACGGCGCTGGCCGAACAGGGAATCGAGGCGGAGGTGATCAACCTGCGTTCGCTCCGCCCGTTGGACACCGAAACGATCATCGCCAGCGTGAAGAAGACCAACCGCCTCGTGACGATCGAGGAAGGCTGGCCCTATGCCGGCATCGGCGCCGAGGTGGCCATGACCGTGATCGAGGGCGCGTTCGACTGGCTCGATGCGCCGCCGGTGCGAGTGCACGGGGTCGATGTGCCGTTGCCCTATGCGGCGAATCTGGAGAAGCTCGCCCTGCCACAGCCGGCCTGGGTGGTGGACGCGGTGAAACGGATCGTTTGAGCGGAGCGCAGACATGGCCACCAACATCCTGATGCCGGCGCTGTCGCCCACCATGACCGAAGGCACGCTCGCCCGCTGGCTGAAGAAGGAAGGCGAGACGGTGAAGGCCGGCGACGTGATCGCCGAGATCGAGACCGACAAGGCGACGATGGAGGTCGAAGCCGTCGATGAAGGCGTGCTGGGCAAGATCCTGGTCGACGACGGCACCCAGGGGGTGAAGGTGAACGCGCCGATCGCGGTGCTGGTCGCGCCGGGCGAAGCGGTGCCGGCGGCGGCTCCCGCGGCACCGCCGCCGCCTCCCGCAGCCGCACCTGCCGCGCCCGCGATCGCCGCTCCGCCGGCCCCGCCGCGGGAGCCCGCGCCCACCAGCCCGGCGCCGGCTGCGCGCGGCAATGGGCACGATGCTGCGGCGGGCGAGCGCATCTTCGTCTCGCCGCTCGCCCGTCGCATGGCGCGGCAGGCGGGCGTCGACCTCGCCGGCCTGCACGGCACCGGCCCGCACGGGCGGATCGTGAAGGCCGACATCGAGGCGGCGCTGCATGCCCCGCCGGCGGCCGCCCCCGCTGCCGCCCCGATGGCTGCGGCGCCCGCGCCGGCCGCCCGCGCACCGGCTCCCGCCATCACCGCGCCGCACCGGCTGGTGCCGAACAGCACGATGCGCAAGGTGATCGCCCGCCGGCTGACCGAGTCGAGCCGGGATATCCCGCACTACTACGTCTCGATGGATATCGAGATAGATCCGCTGCTGAAATTGCGTGAGCAGCTCAATGCGCGCTCCCCCAAGGACGGGCCGGGCGCGTTCCGCCTGTCGGTCAACGACCTGATCATCAAGGCTGCCGCCGTCACCTTGCGCCGGGTGCCGCAAGTGAACGCGAGCTACACCGACGAGAACATGATCCTGTACGACGACGTCGATATCGCGGTCGCGGTGTCGGTCCCGGACGGGCTGATCACGCCGATCGTGCGCCAGGCGGACCGCAAGGGCCTGGCCACGATCAGCAACGAGATGAAGGACCTGGCCGCGCGCGCCAAGACCGGCAAGCTGAAGCCGGAGGAGTTCCAGGGCGGCGGGTTCTCGATCTCCAACATGGGGATGTACGGGGTGTCGGCGTTCACCGCGGTGATCAACCCGCCGCAGGCGGCGATCCTCGCGGTCGCCGCCGGGCAGCAGCGGGCGGTGGTGAAGGACGGCGCGCTCGCGATCGCGACGGTGATGACGTGCACCTTGTCGGTCGATCACCGGGTGGCCGACGGCGCGCTGGGGGCGGAATGGATGGCGGCGTTCAAGAAGGTGGTCGAGGACCCGATGAGCCTGATGCTGTAGGGAGCGATCGCATGGCCGGCGGAGTACGTATCAATCTTGCCGAGAAGCTCGCGCTGTTCTCTGACCTCTGGGCCCCCCGCGTCATTGACTCGGTGGATGACTACGAGGTGAAGCTCGTGAAGCTGCAGGGCGACTTCGTCTGGCATCGCCATCCGGCGGCGGACGAGTTGTTGCTGGTGCTCCACGGCCGGCTGCGGATGGATTTCCGTGACCGCCAGACGGAGCTTGGCGAAGGCGAAATGATCGTGGTGCCGGCGGGCGTCGAACATAAGCCGTTTGCCGCCGAGGGGTGCCGGATCCTGCTGCTGGAACGCCGCGGCACGGTGAACACCGGTGACGCCCCGCCCGGCGAGCGTACGCGCGTCGCGGAAAATCTCTGAATGAACGCAGCGCCCGTCATCCTGCGTGCGGCCCGGCCGGAGGACGCGGGCGACGTGCTCCGCCTCGTGCGCGCGCTCGCCGACTACGAACACCTGCTGGCGGACGTCACCGCGACCGAGCAGCATTTCACCGCGGCGCTGTTCGCTCCATGTCCACGCGCGCATGCGGTGCTGGCCTGGGTCGATACGCAGGCGGTCGGATTCGCGCTGTGGTACTACACGTTCAGCACCTTCGCCGGCGGTCCGGATCTGTTCCTGGAGGACATTTTCGTCGAACCGGCGCATCGCGGCAGCGGCATAGGCCGCGCGTTGTTCCGCCATCTCGCGCGGACCGCCCGCACCGAGAACTGCCGGCGCATGGAATGGCGCGTCCTGAACTGGAACCAGAAGTCGATCGATTTCTACCGCAGTATCGGCGCCCGGCCGATGCAGAACTGGACCGTGCAGCAGTTGGACGGCCCGGCACTCGCCGTGCTGGCTGCCTGAGCGAAGGATAAGCCCCCTCATGCCCGATACGAGCTTCGACCTGATCGTCCTCGGCGGCGGCCCCGGCGGGTATGTGGCTGCGATTCGCGCCGCCCAGCTCGGCATGAAGACGGCGGTGGTGGAGCGGGAGAACCTGGGCGGCATCTGCCTGAATTGGGGCTGCATCCCGACCAAGGCGCTGCTGCGCACGTCGGAGATCAATCACCTGCTGCACCACCTGCCGGAGTTCGGTTTCGCGGCCGGCCCGGTGCCGGGCTTCGATCTTGCCGCGGTTGTGAAACGTTCCCGCGCGGTCGCGAAACAACTCTCCTCCGGCGTCGCGCATTTGATGCGCAAGAACAAGATCACCGTGTTCGACGGGGAGGGGAAGCTCGCCGGCAAGAACACGCTGGCGGTGACCAAGGGCGGCAAGCCGGTCGCCATCTTGCAGGCCCCGCACATCATCCTTGCCACCGGTGCCCGCGCCCGCCAGTTGCCGGGCCTGGAGGCCGACGGCAAGCTGATCTGGACCTACAGGGACGCGATGGTCCCGCCCATGATGCCGAAATCTCTGGTGGTGATCGGCTCCGGCGCCATCGGCATCGAGTTCGCCAGTTTCTACCGCAACATGGGCGCCGAGGTCACCGTGGTCGAAGTGCTCGACCGCATCCTGCCGGTGGAGGACGCGGAGATCAGCGCCTTCGCCCACAAGGCGTTCGAGAAGCAGGGGATGAAGATCCTCACCTCCGCTGCCGTGAAGGGCGCGAAGAAGGCCGCCGAGTCCGTGACCGTCACCGTGGAATCCGCCGGCAAGAACCAGGAGATCACAGCCGATCGTGTCATCTCGGCGGTCGGCATCGTGGGCAACGTGGAGAACCTCGGCCTGGAAGACACCGGCGTGAAGGTCGATCGCACGCATGTGACGATCGACGCCTGGTGCCGCACCGGAGAGCCGGGCATCTATGCGATCGGCGACCTCGCCGGGCCGCCCTGGCTCGCGCACAAGGCGATGCACGAGGGCGTGCTGTGCGTGGAGAAGATCGCCGGCCGCAACGACGTCCACCCGATGGATGTCCGCAACATCCCCGGCTGCACCTATTGCCGCCCGCAGGTGGCCTCGGTCGGGCTGACCGAGGCGCGCGCGAAGGAGGCCGGTTATACGGTCCGGGTCGGGCACTTCCCGTTCATCGGCAACGGCAAGGCGATCGCCATGGGCGAAGCCGAAGGCCTGGTGAAGACCATCTTCGACGCCAAGACGGGCGAATTGCTCGGCGCCCACATGATCGGCGCCGAGGTGACCGAATTGATCCAGGGCTATACCATCGCCCGCACCCTGGAAGCGACCGAAACCGACCTCATGCACACGATCTTCCCGCATCCGACGATCAGCGAGACGATGCATGAGGCGGTGCTGGACGCGTACGGGCAGACGTTGCACTTCTAGGGCGTGGTGGGGGCTCCACAGCGCAAGGGAGGCTGGCGATGACAGGGACGGCAGGCTTCGATCCGCTGGCGGTGCCGGAGAGCAACGCCACCGGCTATCCCGAACCCTACCGCGCAGCCAACCAGCAACGCTGGAACCGGCGGCTCGGCGCGCACGCGGGGCTTGGCAATTTCGGCGTCAACCTCACCCGGATCGTGCCGGGCGGACAGTCCTCGCACCGGCACGCGCACTCACGGCAGGACGAGTTCGTCTACGTGCTGGAAGGCGAGGTCGTGCTTGAGACCGATGCCGGTATCGAAACCTTGCGCGCAGGCATGTGCGCGGGCTTTCCCTGCGGCACCGGAAATGCCCATCGGTTCGTGAACCGATCATCCGCGGACGTGGTCCTGCTCGTCGTCGGCGACCGTACTGCGGGGGACGAGGTGTCCTACCCGGACATCGACATGCAGGCACGCATGGCGCCGGACGGTACTTACCGGTTCACGCGCAAGGACGGGAGCCGGTACCTAGCGAGCGCCGTTACGCCACCGTGCCCTGGTCGGCCGTCGCCGTCGCAGCCGCGCGCAGGAGGAAGCTGCGCAGGACCGCGACCATGGGTTTGCGGCTGCGTCGGGCGCTGAGCATGACCCAGGCCCGTTGCCCGGCCAGCCGAGGCGCAAACGGAGCGATCAGGCGACCGGCGGCGATATCGGCCTCGATGAAGCCGATCCGGCCCAGCGCCACGCCCCAGCCCTGGGCCGCCGCCTCCCCGCTCAGCGCGTAGCTGTCGAATTTGGGGCCGCGGGTCGGATCGATGTCGGTAATGCCCGCGGCGGCGAGCCAGCGCCGCCAGTCCTCCGGCGCGCCCATCACATGCAGCAGGGTGCTGGTGCGCAGCCGCGCGGGATCAACCACGCCGCCTTGCGGGAACAATGCCGGGCTTGCGATGGGCAGGAGATCGGCCAGCAGCAGCGGCTCGGCGCGCAGCGCGCCATCGGCCTCGATCAGGTCCGCCGGCTCCAGGTAGCGGATTGCGAGATCAAGATCCTCGCTGAGGAAATCAAGCGAGCGGTAGGCCGTCACCAGGCGGAGTTCCACCGCCGGATGCAAGGCGGCAAATCGCGGCAGCCGCGGGATCAGCCATTTCAAGGCGAAATCCGGCTGCACGCTGATCGACAGGAGGCTGGGCCCGGAGGTTCCGGTCAACGCCTGCACGCCGCCGGCGATCCGCTCCAGCGCATCGGTGACGACCGGCGCCAGCAGATGGGCGGCGTCGGTGAGGACGATGGCGTTGTTGCGCCGGGTGAACAGCCGTCGGCCGGTCCAGGCTTCCAGCGTTTTCACGTGATGGCTGATCGCCGTGGAGGTGACGTTCAGCTCCGCGGCGGCGCGGGCGAAGCTGCCCAGGCGGGCCGCCAATTCGAAGGCGCGACAGGCGTTGAGCGGCGGCAGGCGAGGGGGCATGGCCTGGGCGGGAATGATGTGACCAACTTATCCTAGGGGTAGGCCACAAACTTTCCAAGGTCAGATTTCCGACGGCGCTGCTAAGGGATGGCGAGCGGCAGCCGAACACGACCGCCCGACATCGACAGGAGGAAAGAACCATGTCCGTCACCCTTGCTCCGACTGCTCTTTCAATTCGCCCGCTTGGCGCCGTGATCGGCGCCGATGTGGAGGGTGTCGATCTCGCCGCGCTGGACGACGCAGCCTTCGCCGCGATCGCGCACGCCTGGGCGGCGCATCTGGTGCTGCAATTCCGCGGTCAGACCCTGACGGATGTGGACCTGATGAACTTCAGCCGGCAAGTCGGCACCTTGGACCGGATCCCGATCCGTGCCGCCGGCACGGTGATGATCGAGGACCCGCGGCTCGCGATCGCCCCCGACGCAGCCGCCTATGTCAGTGTGATTTCCAACGCAAAGATCGGCGGCAAGGCGATCGGCGGTCTGGGCAATTACGAATCCCATTGGCACACCGATATGTCCTACAACGAGATCCCGCCGATGGCGAGCGTGCTGTACGGCATCGAAGTGCCGCCCAGCGGCGGCAACACGTCGTTTGCCAACATGTATGCCGCCTACGACAGCCTGGATGAGGCGACGCGGGCAAGCCTCGCCGGGTTGACCTGCATCCACGACGCCTCACGCAACAGCGTGGGCGAGCTGCGTCGCGGTTTTGCCGACATCACCGACCCGCGGCAGACCGTCGGCGCCCGCCATCCGGTCGTGCGGACGCATCCGGTGACCGGGCGCAAATGCCTGTTCCTCGGCCGCCGGCGCAGCGCCCATATCCCCGAGCTGTCGCTGGACGAGAGCGAGGCCCTGCTCGACCGGCTGTGGGCACACGCCACCGAGCCGCGCTTCTGCTGGACCCAGGTCTGGCAGGCGGGCGATGTCGTGATGTGGGACAATCGCTGCGCGCTGCACCGGCGCGACGAGTTCGA
The DNA here is from genome assembly GCA_963832525.1 of uncultured Pseudomonadota bacterium. Lineage (GTDB taxonomy): Bacteria > Pseudomonadota > Alphaproteobacteria > Acetobacterales > Acetobacteraceae > JAJZVS01. Next base: position 231,197 of record CAWHUC010000002.1, on the reverse strand, counting down.
CGATCGCTACCAGCGGATCATGCACCGCACGCAGATGTGCGGCGACAGGCCGTATTGAGGCATCGCGGGATGGCGAGGATTGCCGAGGTCGCGCTGCGCCGGCTCAAGATACCGCTGGTGGTGCCGTACAAGGTTTCGCTGCGGACGTTCCATCATTTCGAGCCGCTGGTCGCCGAACTGCGCGACAGCGACGGGCGGAGCGCCTGGGGGGAGGCGGAGATCCATGCCGGCTACGGGCACGAAACCGCAGAGACCGGCTGGGCGTTCTGCCGCCGCATGGCGCCGCGGTTGCTCGGGCGCACCGCGGCGGAGGCGATCGCGCTGCTGGTCCCGGCCGCGTCCGCCGACCCGCATGCCACCTCCATCCTGCTCGCCGCGGCGGAGACCTTGGGCGCGCATCCGGCGCTGCGGCTGGATCGCCCCCTGGTCGTGCCGCTGCTCGCCCCGGTGCACAGCATGGACCTGGCGCGGATCCCCGACGAGGTGGAGGCCCTGCTGGCGGACGGGTTCCGCACCTTGAAGGTGAAAGTCGGCTTCGACGTCGCCGCCGACCTGCGCCGGCTGGCAGCGATCCAGGCGGCGGTGGCGGGGCGGGCGAGCCTGCGCCTCGATGCCAACCAGGCGTTCAGCACTGCCGAGGGCCGTGCCTTCGCCACCGCGCTCGACCCGCAGGGGATCGAGCTGTTCGAGCAGCCCTGCGACAAGGCGGACTGGGTCGCGAACACGGCGGTCGCGGCGGTGTCGCGCGTGCCGGTGATGCTCGACGAGTTGATCTACGGCCTGTCGGATATCGACCGCGCCGCCGGCGTGCCGGGTGTGGGGTTCGTCAAGCTGAAGCTGAAGAAACTCGGCGGCATCAGCCGGCTGATCGAGGGGTTGGAACGGATCCGTGTGCTCGGGATGGAACCGGTGCTGGGCGACGGCACCGCGACCGATATCGGCAACTGGATGGAGGCCTGGGCCGCCCGCACCACGATCCGCAATGCCGGCGAAATGAACGGGTATCTCAAGCTGGCAACGCCGCTGTTCGCCCCCCGGCTGCCGTTTGCCGACGGCGCGGTGCGGTTGCCGGCGGGGTACACCCCGACGGTGGATCGCGCGGCGGTGGAGCGGTTCACGACGGCTATCGAACGTTTCGCACCGGCGCAGGTGGCCGGCACAGCCTGATCAATGGAATCCTCCGTGGTCACAATGCGGAGGCATGAGGGAGAAGCGCTATCATGGCAACGGATCTACGGGCTGCCCAACTGGCTGCCCGGCTGCAACGCCTCCCGACCTCGCGCGCGAGCTGGACCCTGGTCATCCTCGCGGCCGGCGCGCTCATCATCGAAGCGCTGGATATCGGTTCGCTGTCGATCATCCTGCCGGGGGTCAAGGCGCTTTGGCACCTGGCACCGGCGCAGATCGGCATGCTGGCCGCGTCGTCCGCGTTCGGCATCGCGATCGGCATGATCCCGGCGGGCCGCCTGGCCGATCGGTTCGGGCGCAAGCGCCTGCTGGTCGGCGGGGTGCTGTGGTTCTGCGCCGGCACCATGCTATCCGCGCTCAGCCCGAGCTACACGACCCTGGTCCTGCTGCGCGGCCTGTCCGGCCTCGGCATGGCCCCGGCGTTCATCATGCCGTACTCGATCGTCTCGGAGTTCGTCTCGGCGACCACCCGCACCGCCTTCGCCGGTCTGCTCGAAACCGCGCTCGGTGTCGGCTATCTGCTGCCACCGGTGCTCGGCATCCTGGTGATGCCGCATTTCGCGCCCGACGTGGGCTGGCGCATCTTCCTGGTGATCGCCGGCCTGCCGGTGATCTATGTCGGGGTCATTATCCGTTACCTGCCCAAATCGCCCCGCTGGCTCAGCCGGGTCGGCCGCCATGCGGAAGCGGAACGGATCGTGAGCGGGATCGAGCGGCGGGTCGAAGCCGCCATCGGCAGGAAACTCCCCGATCCGGTGGTGGCGCCCGAGGTCGTCCTGGCCGTCGCCGCGCACCGGCCGACACCCACGCTCGCCGCGCTCGGGGTGGTGTGGCGTCCGCCCTACCTACTGCGGACCGTTGCCATGATCTGCGGTGCGCTCAGTACAGTTCTCGATGTTCTACGTCGGCGTGAACTACATCCCGTCGCTGTTCATCGAGCGTCACATGGCGATGACCGGGGCGTTCATGTTCACGCTCATCATCGCTGCGGTGCAGATCCCGGGCAAGATCCTGAACGGGCTGGCGGCGGAGCTGGTGGGGCGGAAGGTGATCTATCTGATCTTCACGATCCCGGCGGCGATCGGCGCCTACGAGTTCGGCCAAACCACCGACACATACGCGATGCTCGGCTGGGCAAGCCTGTTCCTGTTCTGCGCGTCCGGCTCCGCGCCATCCTACAAGATGTGGTACGCGGAGCAGTATCCGACGCCGATCCGGGCGACCGGGCAGGCGACGGTGGAAGCGATCGGCGGCCGGCTGATCGGCGGGGTGGTCTGGACCCTGCTGTTCCCCATCATTGTCGCCGCCTACGGCATCGCCGCCACCATGACGATCCTGGCGGTCGTGGCGGTCCTCGCCTGCCTGATCGTCGTGGCGTTCGCCCCCGAAACCTACCGGCGCAGTGTCGAAACCCTGGAAGCAACGGCCGTCGGCATGGCCGAGCAACGCAACGGCCCCGACCCCGCGCGGGTCGTCTGATGACGGCCGAAGGAGTGTACGCAATGAAAGATGACGTATGGCAACTACACCCATCGGCCGATCGCGCGCCATGACCCGGCACCTGCATCTCAACCTGTTCATCCACGGCCGCGGCCACCATGAAGCCGCGTGGCGTCATCCGGCCGCCTCACCGCTGCCGCTGACCGACATCCGCTACTACACCGAGCTCGCGCGGACGGCGGAAGCGGGATTGTTCAATTCCGTGTTCCTGGCGGACTCGCTGGCGGTGGGCGAGGACGTCGCGCACGCGCCGCGTGCCTGGCTGGAGCCGGTCACGGTGCTGGCAGCGCTGGCCGGCGCGACCAGCCGGATCGGGCTGATCGCCACCTGCTCCAGCACCTACACCGAGCCGTTCAATCTGGCGCGGCAGTTCGCGACCTTGGACCACATGTCCAATGGTCGGATCGGCTGGAACATCGTTACCAGTTGGCTGGCGGCTGCTGCCGGCAACTACGGCGAAGGTGGGCCGCTCAGCCACGAGGAGCGGTACGCGCGTGCCGAGGAATACATGCGCGTCGTCACCGGCCTGTGGGACAGTTGGTCGGACGACGCCGTGCTGGACGACCGCGCCACCGGCCAGTACCGCTCGCCCCGACGGCATTCGCGCCGTGAACCATGCCGGCGCGCACTACCATGTGGCCGGGCCGCTGAACCTGCCGCGGAGCCCGCAGGGACGACCGGTGTTCGTGCAGGCGGGGTCGTCGGAAACCGGGCGCCGCTTCGCAGCGCGCCACGCCGAGGCGGTGTTCACCGCGCAGATGGAGAAGGCGACGGCGCAGGAATTCTATGCCGACCTGAAAGGGCTGGTGGGCGATGAGGGCCGCCCGCCGGAGCACGTGCTGATCCTGCCGGGGCTGAGCCCGGTGATCGGCTCCACCGAGGCCGAAGCGCAGCGCATTTCGCGCGAGTTGAACGAGCTGAGCGATCCGGAAGTCGGGCGCAAGCGGCTCTCCGGCCGCTTCGGCGGCCATGATTTCTCGCATCTGCCGCTGGACAAGACGTTGTCGCCGGAGGATTTCCCCGACCCCGGCGCGGTGGAAGCGGCCCGCAGCCGCACCGAAGTGATCATCGGCCTGGTGCGGCGGGAAAAGCCTACCTTGCGGCAATTGCTGGGCTATCTCGCCGGCGCGCGCGGTCATTTCGTGACTGCGGGCACGCCCGAACAGATCGCCGATCTGATGGAGGACTGGTTCCGCGATGGCGCCGCGGACGGCTTCAACGTGATGCCGCCGGTGTTACCGGCGATGCTCGATGTCTTCATCCGCGAGGTGGTGCCGCTGTTGCAGCGGCGCGGATTGTTCCGTACCGGCTACGGCGGCGAGACCCTGCGGGCGCATTACGGATTGTCGCGACCGGAGGTGTGCTTCTGATCCGTACTGAAGCGGGGCAGCCACTGCTGCGATCGGCGCAGACCAGGGTGGTCATGGCGTGGCTTGCCCCACGGTCCCAGCCGGGACACGATCGTCGGGCGGGCCCATACGTCCGCGGAAGGCCTTGAGGGGAGGACGGAAGAATGAGCGCCCAACTGCGTGCCCTGCTGGTGGTGCCGGCGAACAACACCACCATGGAGCCGGAGATGAATGCGCTGTGCCCGGCGCTGGCACCCTTCGCGGTGGCCCGCGTGCGCCGCCCGCCGCGCACGCTGACGGTGGCGGACCTCCCCGCCTATCTCACCAGCACATTGGAAGCGGTCGCACCGTTCCTGGATCGGCAGCCGGAGGTCATTGTCTATGGCTGTACCGCCGCCGGATTCCTCGGCGGCCCGTCCGGCAATGCACGCGTGGTTGCGGCACTGCACGGATGCAGCGGGGCCCCGGTCGTCAGCACGGCGGCCGCCATGGTGGATGTGCTGCGCCACGACGGTGTCAGCGAGGTGGCGGTCGTCACCCCCTATCTGGCGGAGGTGAACGACGGGCTGCGCGCGTATCTGGACGGCGCCGGCATCGCCGTCGCGGCGCTGGAAAGTTTCTATTGCGCGACAACCGAGGCACTGGGCCGGATCACCGCTGCCGAGGTACGCGCCAAGGCGCTCGCCAGCGTCACCCCGGCCACGCGCGCAGTGTTCATTGCCTGCTCGCAGTTGCCGACCCTGGAGGTCGTTCCGGAATTGCGACGTCGCCTCGGCGTCCCGGTCTGGTCCTCGATTGCAGCTACCGCCTGGGCGGTGTCGCGGGTTCTGTCGATGCAAGTGGCGTGAGGATGGCGACGATGAACGCGCATGATCCCGATGTCGACCTGACCCCGGCCTTCCGCCCCGCCCCCGGCGCCTGCGACGCGCATTTCCATGTCTTTGGACCGGCCGAGCACTATCCCTATGGATCCGACCTGCGTTACCGGCCGCCCGAAGCGCCGCTCGATGCGTATATGGCGCTGGCGCAGCGGCTCGGCTTCGAGCGCTTCGTGTTCGTCCAGCCGAGCGCCTACGGTCTCGACAATAGCTGCATGCTGGATGCGATGCGCCAGATCGGCACGGCCCGCTGTCGCGGCGTGGTCGATCTGGACGAGACCGCGACCGAACCGGCGACGTTGCAGGAGTGGCATCGGCTGGGCGTGCGCGGCATCCGGGTGAACGTCTCGCCGGTGCGCAAGCCGGAGCCGGGGCTGGCGGACGCGATGCGTCCGCGCATCCGCCGGCTCGGCGCGCTGGCGGCGGGCCTCGGCTGGCATCTCGATTTCCTCACCCCGGGCTGGCTGGTGCACGAACTGCTGGACGAGATGCGGGCGCTGCCGGTCGATTTCTCGGTGGCGCATCTCGGCCTGTTCCCGGCCGCGGACGGTGTGAAGCAGCCCGGGTTCCAGGAGTTCCTGGCGCTGGTCGGCGCCGCGCCGCGTCGCTGCTGGGTGAAACTGACCGGCGTCTATCGCATGGCGACCGGGCCGGATTTCGCCGATGCGGCGCCGATGGCGCGGGCGCTGATCGCGGCGGCGCCGGACCGCATCATCTGGGGCAGCGACTACCCGCATTTGTCGTTTCACGACAAGGTGGGTTCGGTCCAGTTGCTCAACCTGCTGGCCCAGTGGGCGCCGGATGAGGCAACCCGGCGGCGCATCCTGGTGGACAACCCGGCGGCGCTGTTCGGCTTCGGCTGAGCGGCGGCCCCCGGACAGGGGGGACCGCCGCCTTGCCGGGGTCAGTGCGACCAGACCGCCTGCTGGTAGGTCACCGCTGCGGTCTTCGCGCCACTGAGCCTGGCGAAGCTCTGCATGGCGGCGAACTGCGGCTGCGTGATGGTCGTGCCGGTCGGGAAGCCCGCGCCGGTTCCCACCGCCGCGGTCTGCACCTCGGCAGGCACGTAGGGTTGCAGCTCATGCGCCAGCTTTGCCGCGGCAGCAGGATGCGCGTGCAGGTAGGTCATCGCTTCCTGTAGCGCAGCCTGCACGGCGGCGACCGTCTGCGTGTGGGTCGCGGCCCATTTCTGGTTGACCGACATCACCTCGAACGGGGTGCCGCGCAGGTTGGGGACCTCGCCGCCCCAGATATTCGCGATCATCACCCCGTAGCCCTTGGCGACCGCCATCTGCCCGAACGGCACCGCGGGCGCGATCACATCGACGGCGCCGCGCTGCAGCGCAATCAGCTCGGAGCTGTACGGCGCCATGCCGATGACCGGCACCGCCTGGGGATCGATGCCGTGCGAAACAAGGACCGCGACCAACTGGTACTGCAACCCGCCGCCGACATCCATCACCGCAACGGTGTGGCCCTTGAGCGCGGCCACCTTGGTCGCCAGCGGGCTGGCGGCGGTGATCCCGAGCTGCTTCGCGAGCGCCGTGCGCATCACGATCTGCTGCGGATAGGTGCTGAGAGCCGAGATGATCCGCAGTTGGGCGCCCTTGGAATCGGCGACCAGCGCCGGCGTCGCGGTCATGACGGCGAACTGCACGCTGCCGGACACCAGGGCGGGGACGCTGACGGCGTCGCCCTTGACCAGGGTGATGTTCGCATCGATCCCGTGCTGCGCGAAGTACCCCTGCTTCTGCGCGATCTGCGGCAGCAGAAGCTGCACGTTGGTCGTGGTGGTGGCGATGGTGACCCGCTGCGGCGCCGCGGCGGCGCAGGTCCGGCCCGGCAGTGCCAGCGCCGCAACGGCGAGCGCCGCCGTCGCCGCCAGGCCCGCCGTGCGTCGCCCCGCCCGGCGCCGCGGCGTGGCTCCCGCGCGCAAAATGTCGGAATTCATCGAGACGTTTCCTTTTTTCCTGAAGCCTTGTTGACCAGGGCATTGAGAATCAGAGACAGGATCGTCAGCACGACCAGGCCGGCGAACACGCTGGCGGTGTCGAGCTGCGCCGTCGCGTACTGGATCTCGTAACCGATGCCTTGGCTGGAGGAGATGAACTCGCCGACGATCGCGCCGACCAGCGCCTCCGGCACGCCGAGCTTGAGGCCGAGGAAGATCGATGCCCGTGCGCCGGGGAAGATCACATAGCGGCGCAACTGCAACCGGCTGGCGCCCATCAGCCGTGCCGCGTTGATCGTGGCCTGATCGACGTTGCGCATCCCCTGATAGGTCGAGAAGAACACCAGGAAGAAGGTCATCAGCGCGGCCAGCGCCACCTTGGGCGCGAGATAGATGCCGAACCAGACCACCAGCAGCGGCCCGAGCGCGATCTTCGGGATGCCGTAGAGGGCGATGATGAACGGATCGAGCAGCGCCGCGACATAGTCGCTGCTCGCCAGCACGGCGCCCAGCAGCACCCCGCTGCCGGCGCCGATGATGTAGCCGAGGATCACTTCTTCCAAGGTGACGGCGAGGTCCTGCCACAGCGCGCCGGTGCGCGCGAGCTCGCGCAGCGCCGCGACGACCTCGAGCGGCGAGCTCGCCACCATCTCGCCGATGCGCGGGCCGAAATACTGCCAGCCGCCGAGCACGGCCAGCACCAGCAGGGCACGACCCAGATGGACGCGCAGCATGAAGCGCCGGCGCCGCGCGAGCGCCTCGTTCCTGACGCCGTAGACGACGCCGTCGGCGATCTCCGGCTCCACGACGATCTGGTCGTTCATGGCGCGCCTCCGCCGGCGCGCGGGGCGCCGGGGCGGGGGGTTGCGCCTTCCGGCGGGTCGAGCTGGCTCCAGACGCGGTGGTACAGGCCTTCGAACTGCGGCAGGAACCGCACGTTCACCGGGTCGCGTGGGCGCGGCAGGTCGGTCGTCACGATGTCGCGAATCCGCCCGGGGCGGCGGCTCATGATGACGATCTGGTCGGACAGCGCGATCGCCTCCTCGATGTCGTGGGTGACGAAGACGATGGTGCGACGTTCGGTACTCCAGATATTCAGCAGCTCGGCCTGCATCTGCAGCCGCATCTGGAAATCGAGCGCGCCGAACGGTTCGTCCATCAGTACCGTCTCGCGCGCGTAGACGAGTACCTGCGCGAGCGCCGCCCGCTTGCGCATCCCGCCCGAGAGTTCCGCCGGCGCGTGCTGCTCGAATCCCGCAAGGCCGACGAGATTGATCGCCCAGGCCACCCGTTCCTGCGTTTCCGCATCGGCGCGCCGGCCGGGCAGCCGGCCGGACTGGATATCGAGCGGCAGGCGGACGTTGTCCCACACGGTCCGCCACGGCAGCAACGTGTCGTGCTGCGTCAGATAGCCGATGCCGACGGAGATGCCGCGCACTTCGCGCGTGCCGTAGCGCACCGTGCCGGTGGTCGGCGCCTCGAACCCGGCGATCATGTCGAGGATGGTCGATTTGCCGCAGCCGCTCGGCCCGACGATGGAGACGAAGGCGCCGCGCGGAATCTCGAGCGAGATATCGGACAGCGCGGTGATCTGCCGGTCGTCCTTGTAGAAATACTTCGTCACGTTCCGCAGCGAGATGGCGGCTGCCGCCGCGGAAGGCGGATCGCGTGCAGGTAGAGCCTCGTTCTCCTGCCGCGTCGCATGCAGTTGAGTCATCGGACGTTCCCCGGATGGCCGACGCGGCCGTTCCTGCCGCGCAGACATTAACCCGGGCGCCGCGGAGCGGCAAGTTGCGCGCTGTGCGGGAATTCGGCAGATGCATCCCCGTCGGAGCGGCGGGGTCTTGAAGCCGGACACTGCGTGGCGCAGAGTGCGTTCGCTGCAACGTGCTGCGCTGTCGACCCGAGGGGAAACGCGAATGGTTGCCGAAGAGGCCTGGAACTTCCGCCTGCTCGGGCACGATCCGTCCGCCGCCTGGGGCGGTGGCAGCCTGGTCGAGGTGCGCAACCGCCACGCATATGTGGGCGCGGTCGGCGGCTCCTCCTTCACCGGCGCCGAGGGCTTCACGGTCCACGACGTCAGCGATCCGCGCAAGCCGCGCAAGGTGTTCGAATTCCGCGCCCCGCCCGGCATCCACATGCACAAGCTGCGCTATGTCGACGGCGACTTTCTGTATGTCAATTCCGAGCGCCTGGCGGGCGAGCGTGGCGCCGGCGCCCGCGCCGGCTTCTACATCTTCGACATCAGCCGCCCGGCCGAGCCGCGTCAGGTCGGGTTCTACGACATGCCCGGCAGCGGACCGCATCGTTTCGGCGTGGACAACGCGCGCAAGCTCGCCTTCCTCCCCAACGACGCGGAAGGCTGGAGCAAGCGCGTCATCTGGACCCTCGATATCAGCGAGCCGCTGAAACCGGAGGTCGTCGGCATCTGGGGCCTGCCGTGGCAGAAGGACGCGGGCGCGAGGCCCGCCAACGACCCGCATCCGGCAGAGACCGCCTGCACCCTGCACGGCCCGCCGATGATCCGCGGCAACCGGATGTACGCGGCGTTCTGGGGCGGCGGCGTCGCGGTGATCGACTGCACCAACCTCGCCGACATGAAACTCGTCGGGCATGTGAAATGGTCGCCGCCTTTCGTCGGCTCGACCCATACCGCCTGGCCGATCGGCGACCGGCCGTACCTGGTGGTCACGGACGAGGCGCGGGCGAAACAGAATTACTGGGACAGCCAGTTCATGTGGGTGCTGGACATCCGCGACGAGGCGAACCCGCTGCCCGTCTCCACCTGGTTCCCCGATCGCGACAAGTATTTCCACCGCGGCGGCCGGTTCGGCGCGCACAACATCCTGGAGAACATCCCGGCCGACGGACGGTTCGCCAACACCGTCTTCATCACCTATTTCAACGCCGGTCTGCGCGCGGTCGACGTGAGCGATCCGCTGCGTCCGACCGAGGTCGGCTGCTACGTGCCCGCCTGTCCGGACGGGCAGAAGGCGATCCAGTCGAACGATGTCGGTAGCGACGAGTTCGGCAACCTCTATCTGATCGACCGCTGGGGGGCGGGGATGCACATCCTGGAATACACGCGGTGAGCGATGTGTGTGAGGCCTGCGACGCCCCGGCGGCAACGGCCCGCCCCACCGCGGCGCTGATCGCGCGCACTCGCGCGGTCGAGGCGTCGCTCCCTGGGGAGCGCGTGGCGGAGGCGGCATTCGGCGTGTTCTTCGGCAGTCAAGGCGGCGCCATCGCCTGGCGGGACTATCAGCGCCTGCTGCGCTGCCGTGATGCCGCCGCCGCCAGCCTGCCCGGCCGCGCGGTCCGGGCGCTCCGGTGCGAGGCTTGACCTTTCGATAGCAAGGCCAGGCTGCCTCTGCGTCCGAAGGTTCAGTTCACCGTCCGGAACGCCGGCATCACGGAGCCGCACAGAAGTTCGAGGGAGCGCATGACCCGTGCGTGCGGGATGCGGCTGCCGCAGTTCAGTTCGGCAAGGATGCCGTCGATGCCGAGTTCCTCACGCAGTTCCGCCAACCGGTCAGTGACCATCTGCGGTGTGCCGACGATGATTTTCTCGCGCAGCACTTCGTCGTAGTCGATGCTTTGCAGTTTCTGGCCGCGTTCGGCGCGCTGCTCGATCGCGCGGGCGCCGCTGCTACCGGCGGATTGTTCCAGTTGCGCGCCCAGCACGCGGTAGAAATGCATGATGCTGGGTTCCGGTTCGTCCCGGGCCCGGGTTTCCGTTTCCGCCACATAGACCGGCACGCGGAGGAAGACCTGGCCGTGGCCGGGGTGGCCGGCGGCGGCGTAGGCGTCACGGTAGGCGTGCAGCAGCGGGCCCAGTTCCGAGAGTGTCCCGAGCCGCACGGCGCAGAAGATCGGATAGCCCATGGCGCCGATGGCGGCGTAGGTGTCGGGGCTGGTGGCGGCGATGCGGATGTCCGGCAGTGGCTGCTGATACGGCTTGGGCACCAGGCAGAGGTCGTGAAAGCGGTAGAACTTGCCCTCGAAGCTGAATCGTTCCTGGGTCCAGGCGCGGCGGACGATTTCCAGCACTTCGGCGAAGCGTTCGCGGCTTTCGGCGTAGGGAATGCCGTAGGCCTCGTAGGTGCGCGGAAAGCCGCTGCGGCCGACGCCGAAAATGAGCCTTCCGTGGCTGAGCTGATCGACCGTGGCGGCTTCCTCGGCCAGGCGCAGCGGGTGGCAGAGCGGCAGGACCTGCACGGCGGTGCCGATTTTCATGCGCGTGGTGCGGGCGGCGATGGCGGCGGCGATGGTCAGCGGCGCGGCGAGCACCGAGCGTTCGGGCGCGACGTGCAACTCGGCGAGCCACATGGCGTCGAGACCCAAGCGTTCTGCGGCGTCCACCTGTTCGAAGGCATCGGCGAAGGCGGCGGCCTCGGTCTGGCCGGGGCTGCGCTGGAATTCATGGAACATGCCGAATTCCATGGGCGTTGGCTCCTTTGGGGTGGCGGCCTCTGGCGGGCCGGTTGGGGTGTGCCGGCGTGTGGCGCGAAGGGGGAACGATAGGCTGCTCCTGCCGGCCGTGCCAGCCGTTGCGCCGGCCGGCGGCTCGGGTCGACGTTCGGCGACGGGCGGGTTCCATTGAAAAAGCCGGGTCCGTCGAACGGACCCGGCGTTGCAACGGAATTGGCCTCAGGCGAACCTCAAGTTACGTGCATGCTGCCGCGTCCGGGGGCACGGACCGGGACGCGCGGACTGCTCGCCTGCCCCACGATGCAGCGATGCTACGCCGCGTGCAGCAGATCGAGCGCCTCCTCGTAGATTTCCATGTTCTTGCCGAAGGAAATCGCCGCCGCCTGGGCGCCGCAGACCAGATGCATCCAGCGCCAAGGTTCGCGGGTGGCGTGGAATTCCTCCACGATCGCCTGGTGATGCTTGAACGCATGCATTTCGGTGAAGCTGTCGTGGCACACGATCTCTCCCAGCCGGCGCATCAGGGCCTGCGCATCATAACCGGCCTGCACATAGTGCTGAGCCAGGTTCACCGTCTCCTTGACTTCCGGCACCGCCCGCATTTTGCCGAGGTTGGTGACGGTGGACCAGTCGGTCGGCGGCTGCTGATGGATGCTGTGCGTGATGGCCTCCAACAAGGCCTCCTGCGTGCGCGGCGGCAGGGCAGCGACCGCAGCCGGCTCCGGCTGCGGAGAGGGTTCCATCCGATATTGGGTTGCCTTCACCTCCGGGCCAGTGTGCCAGAGCAGCAGGATCAGCAGCTTGTTCCGCATGCTCAAGCCGTCGAGCCGCAGCAGGTAGCGCCGCAGGTTGGCGCTCGTATGCAGGTGGACATCCATGGGGTTCCCGGTGAGGGAACGCAGGAACAGTCCGGCCGCACCGATGGACAGAGCTTCGCCCGCACCTTCGAGCGATAGTCCGTCCGCGAGGGTTTTGGCCAGCAGCACGGGAATTTCGCTATAGACGCTGCACCGCCCGATGGCTTCGCCGATCCGGCCGATCACCGCCGTTTCATCCGCACCGGTCCGCTGGCGCAGGATACGGGTCAGAAGCTGATGCTCCTCGATCAGCGCATCGACGTCCGGGACGCTTCTTTGGGTGGGGAAGCGCGCGACATAGCGCACGGCCGGGCGCATCAGCACAGGCAGATACTCGTGTCCGAGAATGTCCAGGGCACGCCAGGTGTAGGCGGGAAAGATGAAGTAGTGATCGTCCAGGACGTTCTTCGGAATGGCCACGCTCAGCAGGAGATCGAGTGCCTCGATCGGGGGAACATGCTCCCACAGCCACAGGAAAAGATGATCCGCCTTGTTGCTTTCGCCCCGACCGGCGGCTTTCAGGAAGGCCGCTTTGGTCGCCTCGACGCCGCCGGCGTCCAGCGGCGCGAAGTCCAGCAGGCTGTATGGGCCGGTCACCGGGTCGTGGATGTGCTTGTTCGCCAGGGCCACGTGCTGCAGGACCGGCAGGAACCGCTGCTCGCCTTCCAGCCGGCCCACCAGCTTCGATACTGCGTACAGGCCTGCCAGCGGATGCAGCGGGCCGCCGTGATGGCCTGGCGGCAGGTCGGAGGAGCGCGTCACGGCGAGGGCGGAGGCCGTCAGCATGGTTTGCGTCGGCACCCCCGAACGCAGCTTGTCCAAGGTCCGATCCAGGATTTCGTCGCGGGGCGTTGCCTCGACGAACTGGACCAGGGGCTCGATGGAATCGGAAAAACGGACGCGTTCCGGCATGGTTTTGGATCCTTCCCTGGGTGCGTCAGCGCACGACAATTCTCGGACGTTTCGGCGCTGTCGGGCCTCGCCCCACCGCTCACAGGCAAGGGCGGCACGCGGCCCCTTATGATGCTCGCGCCGGCGGCGGGTCGTGTCAAACGCCAAGGAAGCGGATTATTGCCGCCCTGCGACAGGAACAAATCCGGAGCGGTTGCAAGACGTTCGACACCGCAAGCTGCGGCACGCCGGCCACCTGGCGTGTCCGGCGGTCGCCGGGCCGCCGGCGAAGCCAATCCACCACATCCGGATGCCGGGAATCCCATCGGGACGCGCATGTTGGTATCGCCCGGCCCCTGCCACCTCCCCTGCCACCGCCCGGCGCCCGCGGGGCGTCCGCCGGAGCCCGCCTCCGCCCCACTTCCGCCGCCGGCCCGCCGCGGCTATTCCTCTCCCGCCGGGAACACCCAAGCAACCCGAGGAGCCGGCCGTGTCCCGACCGTCCACCGTCCGCCGATCCAGCGCCGATCCCGCCCCCGCGCGGGCGGCGGCGGCTGCGCTGGTCCTGCCCGCCGAACCCGAGCAGGCGCGCCGCTTCGGCAAGGCCCGCACCGCCCGCGCCGCCGCCCTTCACGAAGACTATGTCGAGCTGATCGCCGACCTGCTTGCTGCCGGCGGCGAAGCGCGCACCACCGACATCGCCCGCCGGCTGGGCGTCTCCCACCCCACCGCCAACAAATGCATCGCCCGGCTGAAGCGCGCCGGCCTCGCCACCGCGCTTCCGTATCGCGGCGTGTTCCTCACCGCCGCCGGCCACGCGCTGGCCGAGCGGGTGCGCACCCGCCACCGCCTGGTCGTCGACCTGCTGCGCGCCGTCGGCGTCGGCCGTGAAGACGCGGAATCGGATGCCGAGGGGATCGAGCACCACGTCTCCGACGCCACCCTCGTTGCCTTCGCCCGCTTCCTTGGCCTGACCCCGCCGCCGGCCGCCCCATTGCATGGGCCGGCAAAATCCTCGTTGTCTGCCGCCCCCGAATCCGCCATAACCCGTCGATCCCGAGCATCCGGCGCGGGAGAGAGCGGCCGCGACCCGGCCGCCGCCGAAGGCGCAACCGGCCCCCGGAAACGCTCAGGCAAACGGACCGCGCCGGGATCAGGGATCTCTGGAAAGCCGGACGGCACTGCGCCGCCGCCCGCACCGACGGAGTAAGGACGTCCCCGGCCACACGCCCCGGGGCATCGTCTAAATCTCTCAGGTTTCGCGACAGAGGGGGGTCAGCCGCATGGGCATCTTGCCTGTGTGGGGACCCTGTCCGCGGAGCCTTGCGTGCCTGAATCCACCCTTGCCGACCCGGCCACGCTGCGCCGCACGCCGCTCGATGCATGGCATCGGGCACAGGGCGCGCGCATGGTCCCGTTCGCAGGCTACGCCATGCCGGTGCAGTACGTCCCGCCGCCGGCGCTCGCCGCGCGCTGCCGCGGCGGCGTGCTGGCCGAGCACCTGCACTGCCGCGCCCAGGCGGCGCTGTTCGACGTCTCCCACATGGGCCAGGCGTGGCTTACCGGCCCCGGTGCGGCTGCCGCTCTGGAACACCTGGTGCCGGGCGACATCGTCGGCCTGCCGCCCGGCCACCAGCGCTACACCTTGCTGACCAACGAAACGGGCGGCATTCTCGACGACCTGATGGTGGCGAACACGGGCGAGGGCCGGCTGTTCCTGGTGGTCAACGCCAGCCGCAAGGACGCGGATTTCGCCCATGTCGCCGCCGCACTGCCGGCGGGCGTGCAGCTCGAACCGCTGGGCGGACGCGCTCTGCTGGCGCTGCAAGGACCACAGGCCGAGGCGGTGTTGCGCCGGCTGTGCCCGCCTGCTGCGGCGCTGCCGTTCCTCGGGGTTGCCGCGCTGCCGGTGGCGGGGACCGACTGCCTGATTTCCCGCTCCGGCTACACTGGCGAAGACGGGTTCGAGCTGTCCGTCCCCGCCGGGGGCGCCGAGGCGCTGGCCGAAGCGCTGCTGGCCGAGCCCGAGGTTGCGCCGGCCGGCCTCGGCGCGCGGGATTCGTTGCGGCTGGAAGCGGGGCTGTGCCTGTACGGCAGCGACATCGACACGGAGACCTCGCCGGTCGAAGCGGGCCTCGCCTGGACCATCGGCAAGCGCCGCCGCCAGGACTGGGGCTTTCCCGGCGCTGCCGCCATCCGCGCGCAGCTCGAATCCGGGCCGTCGCGTCGCCGGGTCGGGCTCCGGCCGGATGGCCGTGCGCCTGCCCGCGCCGGCGCGGCGATCCTGGATGCCGCGGGCGCGACGGTCGGCACCGTCACCTCCGGCCTGTTTTCGCCCTCGCTGAATGCGCCCATCGCAATGGGCTACGTGCACCGCGCGCTTGCCGCGCCGGCCACCCGCCTCGCCTTGCAGGTGCGCGGCGCCGCGTTGCCGGCAGTCGTCGTGCGGCTGCCCTTCGTGCCCCACCACTACGTTGCCTGATCCTTCCCCTGCTCCTCCTCCCTTGGCCAGGACGCCCGCCATGCAAGCGAAACCCACCCCGGAGACCCGTTACTCGCGCGATCACGAATGGGTCCGCCTGGACGGCGACATCGCCACCGTCGGCATCAGCGACCATGCGCAGGAAGCGCTGGGCGACCTGGTGTTCGTCGAACTGCCGGACATCGACCGCACCCTGGAGGCCGGGGAGGCCTGCGCGGTGGTGGAAAGCGTGAAAGCCGCCTCCGACGTGTTCGCCCCGCTCGCCGGCAAGGTGGTGGAAACGAACCAGGCCGTTGTCGACGAGCCGGCCCTGGTGAACGCCGACGCCGAGGGCGAGGGCTGGCTGTTCCGCCTGGAACTGGACGACCCCGCCGCGGTGGATGCGCTGATGGACGCGACCGCCTACGCCGCCTTCCTTGAGGAGGAAGGCGCGTGATCGACGCAAGCGCGGAACTGGCCGCCCTCGACACGTCCGGCGCCTTCGCCTCCCGCCATATCGGCCCGTCGGAGGGCGCGATCGCGGCCATGCTGCGCAGCCTCGGCATGGCATCCCTGGACGCGCTCTCCGCGCAGGCGGTGCCGGCGGCGATCCGGACCGAGGTCGGGCTCGATCTGCCGCTGCCGGTCGATGAGGCCGGGGTGCTGGCGGAACTGCGCGGCCTGGCGGCGCGCAACGGCACGCGGCGGGCGCTGATCGGGATGGGCTACCACGGCACCGTCACGCCGCCGGTGATCCAGCGCAACGTGCTGGAGAACCCGGCCTGGTACACCGCCTACACGCCGTACCAGGCGGAGATCTCGCAAGGCCGGCTGGAGGCGCTGCTGATCTTCCAGACCTTGATCCGCGACCTGACGGGGATGGAGATCGCCAACGCCTCCCTGCTGGATGAGGCGACTGCGGCGGCCGAGGCGGTGGCGATGGCGCACGGCATCGGCCACTCGCGCTCGGACGTGATCGCGGTCGGCGCCGATCTGCATCCGCAGACGCGCGCGGTGCTCGCGACCCGCGCCCGCCCGCTCGGCTGGCGGCTGATCGAGGTCCCGCCGGGCGATCCCGCGGCGATCGCCGCCGCCGCGCCGTTCGCGGTGGTGCTGTCCTACCCGGGGAGCACGGGCGCGGTGCGCGACCTGAGCGCGGAGATCGCGCAAGCGCATGCGGCGGACGCGCTTGCCATCGTCGCCGCCGATCCGCTGGCGCTGGCGCTGCTGACCCCGCCCGGGGCGATGGGGGCGGATGTGGTGGTGGGTTCGGCGCAGCGGTTCGGCGTGCCGATGGGGTTCGGCGGGCCGCACGCGGGGTTCTTCGCCACGCGCGATGCGTTCAAGCGGCACATGCCGGGGCGGCTGGTGGGCGTATCGGTGGACAGCGCGGGGGCGCCGGCGCTGCGGCTCGCGTTGCAGACGCGCGAGCAGCACATCCGGCGCGAGAAGGCGACCTCCAACATCTGCACCGCGCAGGTGCTGCTGGCGGTGATGGCGGGGTTCTATGCCGTCTGGCACGGGCCGGAGGGGCTGGGTCGGATCGCCCGGCGGGCACATCTGATGGCCCGGCTGCTGGCGGACGCGGCGCGGCGGGGCGGGCTCGGCGTGCGGCATGCGGTGTTCTTCGATACGATCGCGTTGGAAGTGCCGGACGCGGATGCGCTGATCGCGCGCGCGGCGGCGGCGGGGTTCGACCTGCGGCGGATCGACGCCACCGGCGTCGGCATCGCGCTGGACGAGACCGTCACCACCGCGGAGCTGGAGGCGCTGGCCGACCTGCTGGGCGCGCCGCTCGGGGCCGCGCCGGATGTGCTGCCGGCGGGGCTGCGGCGGACGGGCGCGTTCCTGACCGAGCCGGTGTTCCACGCGCACCGGTCCGAGCACGCGATGCTGCGCTGGCTGAAACGCCTGGCGGAGAAGGACATCGCGCTCGACCGCGGCATGATCCCGCTCGGTTCCTGCACCATGAAACTGAACGCGGCGGCGGAAATGCTGCCGATCACCTGGCCGGGCTTCGCCGCCATCCATCCGTTCGCGCCGGCCGACCAGACGGCCGGGTATGCGGTGCTGATCGAGCGGCTGTCCGGCTGGCTCTGTGCCATCACCGGCTTTGCTGCGGTGTCGTTGCAGCCGAACGCCGGCTCGCAGGGGGAATACGCCGGCCTGCTGGCGATCCGCGCGTGGCACGAGTCGCGCGGCGAGGGCGGGCGCGACGTCTGCCTGATCCCGTCCAGCGCGCACGGCACCAACCCGGCGAGCGCGGCGATGGCCGGCCTGCGCGTCGTGGTGGTGGCCTGCGACCGCGACGGCAACGTCGATCTGGCCGATCTGCGCGCCAAGGTGGCGGCGCACGCGGCACGGCTGGCGGCGCTGATGGTGACGTACCCCAGTACGCACGGCGTGTTCGAGACTGCGATCCGCGAGATCTGCGCCATCGTGCACGACGCCGGCGGGCAGGTGTACATGGACGGGGCGAACATGAACGCGCAGGTCGGGCTGACCAGCCCGGCGGCGATCGGCGCCGACGTGTGCCATCTGAACCTGCACAAGACGTTCTGCATCCCGCACGGCGGCGGCGGGCCCGGGGTGGGGCCGATCGGCGTCGCCGCGCATCTGGCGCCGTTCCTGCCCAACCATCCGCTGCGCGCGGATGCGGGTCCGGTCACGGGGATCGGCCCGGTGGCGGCGGCGCCATTCGGCAGCGCGCTGATCCTGCCGATCCCGTATGCTTATATCCGGCTGATGGGCGCGGCGGGGCTGACCCGGGCGACCCAGGTCGCGATCCTGTCCGCCAACTACATCGCCGCCAGGCTGCGTCCGCACTACCCGGTGCTCTATTCCGGCCCCGGCGGGCTGGTGGCGCATGAGTGCATCGTCGACTGCCGCGGCTTCGGCGCCGAGGCCGGGGTGGGCGTGGAGGATATCGCCAAGCGCCTGGCCGACTACGGCTTCCACGCGCCCACCATGTCGTTTCCGGTCGCCGGGACCTTGATGATCGAGCCGACCGAGAGCGAACCGAAGGAGGAGCTGGACCGCTTCTGCGACGCGATGATCGCGATCCGCGCCGAGATCGCCGCGGTGGCGGCGGGACGGTGGGACCGGACGGACAATCCGCTGAAGGGCGCGCCGCATACGGCGGCCGCGGTGCTGGGGAGTTCGTGGCCGCACGCCTACTCACGCGAGACGGCGGCCTTCCCGCTGCCGTTCGTCGCGGCGGCGAAATACTGGCCGCCGGTGGGCCGAGTCGACAACGTCTACGGGGATCGCAACCTGGTCTGCACCTGCGCGCCGGTGGAAGCGTATGCGGAGGCGGCGGAGTAGCGGTTGGCGGGGAGCGACCCGTCTGGTCGGGCGGGACTGCCCCCGGTTGGCGCCCAGGGTGAATGAGCGAAACCCTCCGGCGGAGGGTTGGTTTGAATTTCACCCGCCGACCCAGGGCGGACCTGCGGTGCACTGAGCCGATGGCCCGAGAAGCACCAAGATTTGGTCGTTCGCCCGGACGCGGCGCCCCAGCATGCGGTCCTCCTCCAAAACATTCCAACCCGCCTTTATCGGCAACGACCGACATCACTGGCGGAAGAACGTGCGCTACTTCAGTCACCTGCGTGGCACGATAGTGGTTTGACCATACAGAGCCCGGCATGTTGAAAGCGCCCACGTATCTGGGCGCTTTTGATGCCCTCGAAGAATACGTGCTGTATCACTGCGTCTGGAATCCCGATCTGCTGAAGGATTGCCGCGTGATAAAGTGGATCCAATGCACCCGAGAGCCGGTATAGTTCCAGTACAAACTCGTCGTAGCCTTTGCCCCCGCGTGGACCTCCGAGATGCGAGATATCATTCCGTCTTTGGGCGCATGTCTTGGCAAATTTCTGTAGGGATTCGACTGATATTTCGGTAGGAAGTCTTGCGAATATCTCGCATATACGTTCGGCAAGAGTAGGTTTAAGCGAACTTTTTAGAAGTCCCTTCAGCCAGCGGAGATCAGCAGATTTGAGTTCCGGTCCGATGCTGCCGAGCACCCTCTTTATCTTGGCCTCAAGGTCTGGCTTCGGGGGTGGTGAGCGCGACTGGAGATAAAGCGATTCCAACCCCCAGACCAAATTGACGAAGCGATGCTCTACCCAAAGATTGCCACCTCGACGTGTGCCGAGATAGAGATGGAACGCAGGACCATATTTTGCCCGCATCTCGATCCAGTTCTCCACAACCGTTCCGAAATTGCTAGCGATTTGGGGAAACAGAACCCAGCAATCGAAAGCAGAGAAACTTACCGTCGGAGGGCATCTCCGCGTGTAGTAGAGCGTTCCCGTTGTGTCGAGGTGAGATATTTGAATGCGAGGCCAATCGAGACTGAATTCCTGATCTGTTAACAGAATGAGAAGATCCTCGACGTCGGAATGGAGTTTCCTAGCCATTTCGATATTCATGTGACTACCTGGTTTGAACTCTATCCATCCCAGATGCGCCAATGTCAGCGCCCGTTGTCCGAAGTCGTGAATTGCAGATATGTCGCTCTCGATCGCCAATTGCCCACTTTTGAGCGAAAATTCCTGTCTCGGGCTTATGGGATAACGGACCTCGTAACATGTCGCGGTCTTCTCCGTCTTGGGCATGTCGCGCTGCAACCATGCCAATAGCGGTCCCAATGGTATCCGCAAATTCGTAATGCACGCCTGAGACCCCGGTCCTGGAACAATCGCGTCAGACAAGAGACAGGCGGACGCCCCTATGTCTTCGGCATACCAGCCATTGTGCGCTATTTGCGGCCGCCTTACGAAGGCGCTTTCGATGCGTACATACTGGTTGCGGTCCATAAGATGGCCTACGATGTCAAACCGGCGCGTCACGATAGAGTTAATTGTGTCGGTCGCACCTCCCCACTTCCAGTCGACGAGATCAGGATGCAATGTGATTGTGCCCTGGCCGTCGATCGTCAATGTCCCGTGCGTAGCCAACTCCGATTTCATCGAGTCACCTTCGTCAGCCAGCCAGAATCGACCGCGCCCGGAAATCGTCTCCGCGTCCATTATTCTTCTCCGGCATCCAGATGCCACCTCATGGCGACGGGCCAGGGTAACACGATCCACGCTACCCTGGATTGTCTGAAATCAGAGGCGACGACTTTCCATCCGCCTTCGCGGGCAGTCGGCATCGCTGCCGAGCGACAGCTCAGGGTCAGAAGCGGCCCAGCGGCTGGCGGGATCCGAGGTCTGCTCTCGACCGGTTGCCGACATTCAAACACCCCCAACCACCAACCCTCCCCTCCTCCTGCAGGAGGGAAGCAGGGGGACGGCATCTGGTTGGCGGGGCTTCGCTGTAGTGCCCCCGGTTGACGCCCCGCCCCCGTCCCGCGACAAAGCCGCGTGTCCATCCGTCTCCGCCACCTCCTCGCGATCGAGGGTCTTCACCCGCCGCAGATCGGCCAGTTGCTCGATCTGGCCGAATCCTACGTGCTGCTCACCCGCTCCGGCCAGACCCAGCGCGACCTGTTGCGCGGGCGCACCCTCATCAACCTGTTCTTCGAGGACTCCACCCGCACCCGCACCAGTTTCGAGCTCGCCGGCAAGCGCCTCGGCGCCGACGTGATCAACATGTCCGTCGCCACGTCCTCGGTGAACAAGGGGGAGACGTTGCTGGACACGGCGGCCACCCTGAACGCCATGCATTGCGATCTGCTGGTGGTGCGTCACGACCAGTCCGGCGCGCCCAACCTGCTGGCGCAGAAGGTCGACGCCGCGGTCATCAACGCCGGCGACGGCACGCATGAACATCCGACCCAGGCACTGCTCGATGCGCTGACCATCCGCCGCCGCAAGGGAAGGCTGGAGGGGCTCACGGTCGCGATCTGCGGCGATATCGCCCATTCACGGGTGGCGCGGTCCAACATCCACCTGCTCACCACCATGGGCAGCCGGGTGCGCGTGATCGGCCCGCCGACGCTCATTCCGGCCGAGGCCGCGCGGCTGGGCGTGGACGTGTTCCACGACATGGAAACCGGCCTCAAGGGCGTCGACATCGTGATGATGCTGCGGCTGCAACGCGAACGCATGGCCGGCGGCCCCGGCGGCCTGGTGCCCAGCGCGCGGGAGTTCTTCCGCTTCTGGGGCCTCGACGCCGCCAAGCTCGCGCACGCGAAACCCGACGCGCTGGTGATGCACCCCGGCCCGATGAACCGCGGCGTGGAGATCGACAGCGCGGTCGCCGACGACCCCGTGCGCAGCCTGATCCGCGAGCAGGTGGAGATGGGGGTCGCAGTGCGGATGGCGGTGCTGGATACGCTGTCCCGGGGGGCCGGGAATGGCTGATCCCGCCGCGGGCTGCGTGGTCTTCACCGGCGTCCGCCTGCTCGACCCCGCCTCCGGCCTCGACCAGCCGGGGGAATTGCTGGTGCGCGACGGGCGGATCGCCGATCTCGGCGCCGTGCTCGGCCGCCCGGACGGGGCGGTGGTGGTGCAGGGCGAGGACGGCGTGGTCCTGTGCCCGGGCCTGGTCGATATGCGCGCCGCACTGGGCGAGCCGGGCGCGGAATACCGCGAAACGATCGCCTCCGCCGCCCAGGCCGCCGCCGCCGGCGGCATCACCACCCTGGCCGCCTTGCCCGACACCAGCCCGGCGATCGACGATCCGGCGCTGGTCCGCCTGCTGCGCGCGCGCGGGGAGGAAACCGGCAGCCTCACCATCCTGCCCTACGGCGCCGTCACCCGCGGCTGCCGCGGGGAGGAACTGGCCGAACTCGGCCTGCTCGCCGAGGCCGGGGCGGTGGCGTTCACTGACGGCGCACGGGCGATCGGTCCGGCGCGGCTGATGCGCACCGCGCTGCGCTACGCGAGCGGCTTCGGCGCGCGGATCGTGCAGCACCCGGAGGACCCCTCGCTCGCCGCCGGCGGGGCGGCGACCGATGGCGAGCTGGCCACCCGCCTCGGCCTGCCCGGCATTCCGGCGGCGGCCGAGGCGATCCTGGTGGCGCGCGACATCCGCCTCGCCGCGCTGACCGGGGGGGCGGTGCATTTCGCCCATGTCTCCACCGGCGAGGCGCTGGCGCTGATCCGCCGCGCCAAGGCGGACGGGCTGGCGGTGACCTGCGACACCGCGCCGCCCTATTTCGACCTGAACGAGACGGCGATCGGCGATTTCCGCACCTACGCCAAGCTGTCCCCGCCGCTGCGCGCGGATACAGACCGGCTGGCGGTGGTGGCAGCGCTGGCGGACGGCACGATCGACGCCATCGCGTCGGACCACCAGCCGCGCGATGCCGACGACAAGCGCCTGCCGTTTGCGCAGGCCGCGCCCGGCGGGGCGGGACTCGCGACCCTGCTCGGCGTGACCCTGGCGCAGGTGCACGGGGGGGCGCTGAGCCTGGCGCAGGCGATCGGGCTGCTGACCGTGCGCCCGGCGGCGCTGCTGGGCGTGGCGGCGGGGCGGCTGGCGAAAGGGGCGGCGGCCGATCTCTGCCTGTTCCACCCCGAACGCGCCTGGCGCGTGGAGGCGGGCGCGCTGCCGGGCAAGGCGCAGAACACCCCGTTCGACGGCCGCGCGCTGGAAGGCCGCGTGCTGGGGACCTGGAAGGCCGGGCGGCGCGTGTTCGGGTAGGACTTCCCGCGGAGGAATCGCACCTGTCGCGGACGCAGGCCGTCGGCCCGCATGGGGTCGACCGGGCGCCGTACCGTCCCCGTTGCACCCCTGCGCGCCGGCCGGTAGGGTCCGGCCGCTTTCGGAGTGCCGGAATGATCACGATCCTGTTCAATCTGATCGGCTATATCGTCTGGGCCTATATGTGGGCCGTGATCCTGGCCGCGCTGTTCAGCATGCTGACCGCCTTCGGGGTGCTGGACACGCGCAACCGCCTGGTCTGGTCGATCGGCGACTTCCTCTACCGGGTCACCGAGCCGGTCCTGCGCCCGATCCGCAACATGCTGCCGAACCTCGGTGGGATCGACATCAGCCCGTGGATCGTGGTGCTGCTGATCCAGATCGTCATCCTGCCGCTGCTCGGCCGGCTGGAGGCGGCGATCCTGTTCGGCACATGGCAAGCCCTGGCGCTGTGAGCGGCCCCGCTTCCGCTCCCTGGCGAGAGACGGTGGACGGCGTCAGTGTCGCCGTAAAAGTCCACCCCCGTGCCCGCCGCCCGGGGCTGCGCGGCATCGAACCATCGCGCGACGGCCCCCGACTCGGGATCGCCGTCACGGCTGCGCCGCAGGACGGCGCCGCCAACCGGGCGGCCTGCGCCGCCCTGGCCGCGGCACTGGGCGTCCCGACGTCCGCCGTCGCGATCGCCGCGGGCGCTGCCAGCCGGGACAAGCGGCTGCTGGTGAGCGGGGATCCCGTAACCCTCGGTGCGCGGCTCGCCGGCCTGTGATACCAGCCGCGGGTCCCTCCAGCCGCACGGAACCAACGGATGCGTTCCAAGGGCGCCGCCTTTGGCGGGGCTTGGGCCGCGAAGCGGACCAAGGGGGGGCCTTGCCTACGGACCATCACGGCGTCGCTCGCTCCGCATGACGGCGCGGATCATCGACGGCAAGGCGGTGGCAGCGACCGTGCGAGCTGCAGTTGCGGCGCGGGTTGCGGCGCTTGATTTCCAGCCGGGGTTGGCGGTGGTGCTGGTCGGCGAGGATCCGGCCAGTGCGGTCTATGTCCGCAACAAGGATCGTGCCGCCGCCGCGGCCGGCATTGCGGCGCAGACGATTCGGCTGCCGGCCGCGATCGGGGAGGCAGCGCTGCTCGCCGAGGTGGCGCGGTTGAATGCGGATCCGTCGGTGGACGGGATTCTGGTGCAACTGCCGCTGCCGGCGGGCATCGACCCGCATCGCGTCGTGGCGGCGATCGATCCGGCGAAAGATGTCGACGGATTCCATCCGCTGAATGTCGGTGCGCTGGCGGCCGGGCGGCCGGGTTTGGTGCCGTGCACGCCGCTCGGGGTGATGCGGCTGCTGGACGCTGCCGGGGTGCGGGTCTCAGGAGCGCGCGCGGTGGTGCTGGGGCGTTCGGCTATTGTCGGCCGGCCGATGGCGGCGCTGCTGTTGGCTGCCGACGCCACCGTGACCGTGGCCCATTCCCGCACTCGCGATCTGCCTGCGGAGTCCCGGCGCGCCGAGATCCTGGTGGCTGCGGTGGGCCGGGCGGAGTTGGTGCGCGGCGACTGGATCGCGCCGGGGGCTGTCGTGATCGATGTCGGCATCAACCGCGGGCCGGACTTGCGGCTGGTGGGTGACGTCGCCTTTGCGGAAGCTGCCGCGGTGGCCGGGGCGATCACCCCGGTGCCGGGCGGCGTGGGGCCGATGACCATCGCCTGCCTGCTGGAAAACACGGTGACCGCGGCAGTGCGCCGGCGCGGATAGGGGGCGGGACGGCGCTTGACCACGGGGGCTTTGAGGCCTCCGGCGCCGCGGTTCGATACCGCCGCGGCGGCCCTTTGCCGGCAAGAGAACCGTCCGATCCGGCGCGCCGTCCCCTGTGGGCCGTAAGACTTTGTTTACCGCGCGCCCGCCAAATGGCGACCAGGACTGGTATCGGACCCCGACGTGACCCCTGGCATGGCGCTCGACACCGCAGCCTCGCTCGCCGATTTCCGTCCGATCGGGGAACAGGATGAGGACGACGATGCCGCCGCCCTGCTCGCCGCGCTGGACGGGCCGGCCCTGCTGCTCGACCACAACCGCATCGTCGGGTTGGTGACCACGGAGGCTGCACGGCTGCTGGCGCTCGATCCCGCCGCACCGCGCGCCGGCGCGCCGCTGGCGACGATACTGGCGCGCACGCGACTCGCACCCGGTGCCCGTGCCGCCCTGGCCGAACTCGCGCTCGCCGCGGCGCCGTCCGCCTGCCGGCTCAGCGATGCGACCGGTGGCGGGATGGCGGCACAACGCATTTCCCTGCCGCGGCGGCGAGTTCGCCCTGCTCCTGCGGCCCGATCAGGCGCCGACGGAGCCCGAGCCAAGCCTGCGCGCCGACCCACTCACCGGCTTGCCCGACCGGGCCAGCTTCCATGCCGCGCTGGTCGCCCGGCTGGCGGTCGAGCCAGGCGCGCTCGGCCTGATCGTGCTCGACATCGATCGGTTCTGGATCATCAACGATACCCTGGGACCGCAAGTGGGCGACCAGTTGCTCGCGACCCTGGCGGCGCGGCTGCGCACGGCGCTGCGGAGCAGTGATCTGCCGGCGCGGCTGGACGGGGACGAGTTCGCGGTCCTGGTCGGGGAGGGTGTGGGGCCGGAAGAGCTGGACGGCCTGGCCAAGCGGCTGATGGACGGGTTGAGCCGGCCCTATCTGCTGGCCGGCCAGCCGGTGACCGTCGGGCTCAGCGTGGGCATCGCCCGCGCACCGGAGGACGGGGTGGCTGCCGATACCCTGTTGCGCTGCGCCACCAGCGCGCTGCACGCCGCGAAAGCGGCCGGCAAGGGCCGGTGCGCCATCTTCATGCCGGAGATGCATGCCCGTTCCGAAACCCGCCGGCAGATGGAAACCGACCTCCGTCGCGCCTTCGCGCTGCGCCAGTTCACCCTGCACTACCAGCCGCAGGTCGATGTCAGCTCCAATCGCCTGTTCGGGTTCGAGGCGTTGCTGCGCTGGCAGCACCCGGCGGGCAGTGCGGTCTCGCCCGCCGAGTTCGTGCCGCTGGCCGAGGAAATCGGCCTGATGGCGCCGATCGGCGCCTGGGTGCTGGCCACCGCGTGCAAGGAAGCCGCCGGTTGGCCGGCGCCGCTCGCCGTGGCAGTGAACGTGTCGGCGCTGCAGTTCGAGCAGGGCGATCTGCTGGCCGCGGTGGGCGACGCGCTGTCCCGTTCCGGCCTGGCGCCGCACCGGCTGGAGATCGAGGTGACGGAAAGCGCCCTGCTCGCCAATCCGGAGGCGACCATGGCGGTACTGCGCCAGTTGCGCGCCAGCGGCGTGCGGATCGCGATGGACGATTTCGGCACCGGCTATTCGTCGCTGACCCGGCTGCAGAGCTTCCCCTTCGACAAGATCAAGATCGACCGCAGCTTTGTCTCCGGTGCGCGCGGCATTGCCGAGGGTCGTGCGATCGTGCGTGCCATCACCGGCCTTGGCGCCAGCCTCGGGATGCGCACGATCGCCGAGGGCGTGGAGACGCTGGAACAACTGGAAAGGGTCCGTGCCGAGGGGTGCACGGAGGTCCAGGGCTATCTGTTCGGGCGTCCCGTGCCGGCGGCCGACGTGCCCGCCGTGATCGCCGGGTTCGCGTCCGCGCCGATGCCGGTGGCGTGAGCGGCATGGACTCCGCGCCGCTGTTCCGCGTGATATACGTGAGCCGCAACCGCATTCCGGATGTCGCGGCTGCCCGGCCGGCGGAGATTGAACGCATCCTGTCGACCTCGCGCGCGGCCAATGCGCGGGCGGGCATCACGGGTGCGCTGCTGTTCAACCGCGCCGGATTCGCCCAGGTCCTGGAGGGGCCCCTGCCGGCCGTCGGCGCGACCTTCGAGCGCATCCTCCGCGACCCGCGCCACGGCGACGTCGTGGTGCTGGAGAGCGCGCCGGTGACCGAGCGCGCCTTCCCCGGCTGGTCGATGGCGTTCGTGGGCGAAGCGGCCGGGACCAACGCCGCGATCGATCGCGATCCCGCGGAGGCGGCACGGGTCCTCGGGCTGCTGCGCGACCTGGTGGCGACGACCGCCGAGGCCGTGCGTTGACGCCGGCACGCGCCGGCACTGGTTACGGTCTCGGGCTTGCGCAAGGGGCTTGCCGCCGCCCGTGCCGCGTTCCATAGGTGCCCTGCGCCACCGACATGGCGAACCAAGGATTTCCAAGATGACCCGTCCGATCGCGGCGCCGCGCCTGCCGCGTGGCTTCGCCTTCCCGATCTCGGAGTTGCAGGCGATGCAGCGCTGGGCCGAAAGCCGCCGGCTGCAGCTGACGATCGAGCTCGATCGCTGCGTCGATGGGGAGGATTACGAGGAAGTGGTGGCGCTGCAGGAGGTCGGCGGCCTGCGGCATCGCTGGAGCCTGTGGCGCAGCGCCGAGCATCTCGTGGTGGAACCGGCGATCGGGCCGGTCGCGCGCTTCGCCCGCCTGTCCGACGCGCTGGCCGCCCTGCGGCCGTAACGACCCGCGCTACGCGACCGCAGGGACCCGCGCTACGCTCAGGCGGCGCGGGTGAGCCGTGCCGGCGCGGCGTGCGGGCCGGCCAGCCCGGCTGCGGCGAGTGCGGCGCGCAGACGCGTCCGTTCGGCGGCATCGATGCGTATCAGCGGCGGGCGCACCACGGCGCGCTCCATCCGCCCCAGCAGCACCAGGCATTCCTTCATCCGGTTGTGCATGTCGAGCGCCGGGGCGGCGTAGAACGCCTCCGCCAGCGGATGGATGCGGTCATTCAGCGCGCGTGCCGCGGCGAGATCGCCGGCCTGCACCGCCCGCCACAGCGCCACGTGCAGCTCGGGGATGACGCTGCCCGAGCCGGACAGCAGCCCGTTGCTGCCGAGCGCCAGCGAGGCCATCAGCCAGGCGCTGTGCGTGGTGAGCACGTTCACCGGCCGCGGCAGGGATTGCAGGGTGCGGATGTGGCGCTCGTGCAGCACCGGGTCGTTGCACCAGTCCTTGATCGCGCGGATCGACGGGATGGCCTCCGCCAGCCGGACCAAGGTGTCCAGCGGATAGGACAGGGTGGAACGTTCCGGGTACGCGAAGACGATCAGCGGCAGGTCGGTCGCCGCGGCGATGGCGCCGAAATGCGCCAGCGCCATGTCCGGACGCGCCTGTCCGCCCATCGCGAACACGGCGGAGGGGAACACGAGCAGCGCCGCCGCCCCTTCGGCGGCGGCCGTGCGGGCGATGCGCGCGGCGTTGGCGCTGCCGTCGGCCCAGACGCCGGAGATGATCGGCAGGCGGTCGCCGATTTCCGCCAGGGTGAGCGCCAGGATGCGCTGCTGCTCGGCCTCGAGTGCAGGCGTGCACCTCGGAGGCGTGGCCGTTCACGGTGATGGCGGAGATGCCGGCGGTGGCGGCGACGTCGCGCAGATGGCGGCTTGTGGCGGCCTCGTCGATGGAGAAATCGTCGTGGAAGGCGAGCAGGGTGGCCGGGATGACGCCGGCGGGGGTGAAGCTCATGGCGAGGCCCTCCGTTGCCGGGGTCAGCGCAGGCTGGCGTTCAGCTTCTCCAGTGCCGCCGACGCCGGGGATCAGCGCCGCCTCGTCCAGCGCGTTCAGCGGCGTGGCCACCGTGTTCATGTGCTGGTGCAGGTCGCGCGGGTCCGGATCGACATACAGCAGGCCGGTGACGATCTCGCCCGCCGCGTGGCGCTGCTGCATGTAGGTCCATCGCCGCAACCCGGTCGTGCACGTCGTAGTCGTCGGCCAGCTTGCGCAGCCGCAGCATGCGTGCCGTCGTGCTGGCGTCACCATCTCCACCGTGCCGGGCGCGTAGTCCACGGTGATCGGCTCGCGGCCGGTGATCACGTCGAGGAAGTTCACCGCCTCGTTGTGTTCGCGCACGAAATCGAAGCTCTTGGTGCGAGCCTTCGTGGTTGTTGAACGCGACGCAGGGCGAGATGCAATCGATGAAGGCGGCGCCTTCGTGCGTCAGCGCCGCCTCGATCAGCGGCACGAGCTGCGCCTTGTCGCCGGAGAAGCTGCGCGCCACGAAGGTCGCGCCGAGCTGCAGCGCCATGCCGACCAGGTCGATCGCCTCGTCGCTGTTCACGACGCCGCGCTTCGACTTGGCGCCGCTTGTCGGAGGTGGCGGAGAACTGCCCCTTGGTCAGGCCGTACACGCCGTTGTTCTCGACGATATAGACCATGTTCACGCCGCGCCGCATGGCGTGGGCGAACTGGCCGAGGCCGATCGAGGCGCTGAATCGCCGTCGCCCGACACGCCCAGATAGATCAGGTCGCGGTTCGCCAGGTTGGCGCCGGTCAGCACCGACGGCATCCGCCCGTGCACCGAGTTGAACCCGTGCGAGGCGCCGAGGAAATAGGTCGGCGTCTTCGACGAGCAGCCGATGCCCGACAGCTTGGCGATCCGATGCGGCGGCAGATCGAGCTCGAAGCAGGCGCGCACGATCGCGGCGCTGATCGAATCGTGGCCGCAGCCGGCGCACAGCGTGGAGACCGCGCCCTCGTAGTCGCGCCGCGTGAAGCCCAGCGCGTTCTTCGGCAGGTCCGGGTGGTGCAGCTTCGGCTTGGCGAGGAAGGTCATGGCACCGCCTTACGCAACGGAACGATCTTGCGGTCGTCCAGCTGCTCGGCGATGGCGTCGGCGATGAAGCGGGCGGTGATCGGCGTGCCGTCGTAGTGCAGCATGCGCACCAGCTTCGCCGGATCGATCTCGAGCTCGTTCACCAGCAGCGTGCGCAACTGGCCGTCGCGGTTCTGCTCGACCACGAACACCTGTCGTGCGCGGCGATGAACGCCTCACCTCGTCGGGGAACGGGAAGCCGCGCACGCGCAGCAGGTCGAGCGGCACGCCCTGCTCGGCCAGCATCTCGTCGGCCTCGCGTCATCGCCGGGCTGGTGGAGCCGTAATAGATCGCGCCCAGCCGGGTCGGCTGCTTCGCCGGCGCGCAGCGATCGGCGCGCGGCACCAGGGTCCGCGCGGTGTGCGTGCTTCTTCAGCAGCCGCTCCATGTTCTCCTGGTAGTCGGCGCCTTCCTCGGAGTAGCGCGCCATAGCGGTCCTTCGAGGTGCCGCGGGTGAAGAAGGCGCCCTCGGTCGGATGCGTGCCGGGATAGGTGCGATACGGGATGCCGTCGCCGTCCACATCCAGATAGCGGCCGAAATCCTTGCCCGCTTCCAGCTCGGCCGCGGTCATCACCTTGCCGCGGTCCATGCTTGCGGTCGTCGTCCCAGGCGAACGGCCTGGCCAGCCGCTCGTTCATGCCGATCTCGAGATCCAGCATGACGAAGATCGGCGTTTGCAGCCGGTCCGCGAGATCGAACGCCAGCGCACCGAATTCGAAGCACTCGTGCGGGTCTTCGGGGAACAGCAGCACGTGCTTGGTGTCGCCGTGCGAGGCGTAGGCGCAGGCTGACGATGTCGGTCTGCTGGGTGCGCGTCGGCATGCCGGTCGATGGCCCGGCCCGCTGCACGTCGAAGATCACCGCCGGGATTTCGGCGAAATACGCCAGGCCGAGGAATTCCTGCATCAGCGAGATGCCGGGGCCGGAGGTTGCGGTGAACGCGCGCGCGCCGTTCCAGGCGGCGCCGATCACCATGCCGATCGAGGCCAGCTCGTCCTCGGCCTGCACGATGGC
Organism: uncultured Pseudomonadota bacterium; assembly: GCA_963832525.1. Taxonomy (GTDB): domain Bacteria; phylum Pseudomonadota; class Alphaproteobacteria; order Acetobacterales; family Acetobacteraceae; genus JAJZVS01. The sequence continues at coordinate 200,484 of CAWHUC010000002.1, read as the reverse complement.
GAACTGGTGCTGGCCGGTCTCCTTGTCCACCCGGATAGCGGTGGCAATAGCGGATGAACGCCTCGGCCAGCGAGGAGGACGGGGTGATCGGATACCACGCGCACACCGTCGCCCCGCCATACACCGCGCCCAGCGCCGCGGCGGCGTTGCCGTCGATGAAGATGCGGTCGCCCACCGCGTCGGCGCGGCGCAGCCGCAGGCCGATCGGGCATGGCAGATTGCGCCAGCGCCCAGTCGCGCCCCATGTGCAGCGCCTGCACGTTCGGCGCGATCAGCTTGTCGCGGCCGTGGAACTGCTCGGCCAGCAGCTTGCTCGATCACCGGCGGCGTCCATATCCAGCAGGGCCGACAGCGCGCCGAGATAGACGATGTTCTTGAACAACTGCCGCTGCCGCGAATCGGTATAGGCCGTGTTGGTCATCTCGGTCAGCGGCACGCCGAGCACCGACGATGTCGTCGCGGAATTTCGAGTCCGGCATCGGCTTGGTGATGTCGTAGAACAAATATCCGCCGGGCACGATCGAGCGCGACGTCCTGGTCCCAGGTCTGCGGGTTCATCGCCACCATCAGGTCGACGCCGCCGCCGCGCGCGCCGAGGTGCCCGGCTTCGGAGACGCGCACCTCGTACCAGGTCGGCAGGCCCTGGATGTTGGAGGGGAAGATGTTGCGCGGCGTCACCGGCACGCCCATGCGCAGGACCGCCTTGGCGAACAGCGTGTTGGCGCTGGCCGAACCGGATCCGTTGACGTTGGCGAACTTGACGACGAAATCGTTGACCCGCTGGAGGCCCTCCGACGCGGTCGGCGATGCGTGATTGTGCTGTGACATGCGTTCTCCGCCTGGTGCCATGTCGAGCAGGAATCGCTGCATGTCCCACGCGCCGGTCGGGCAGCGCTCGGCGCACAGGCCGCAATGAAGGCAGACGTCCTCGTCCTTCACCATCACGCGCGCGGTCTTCAGTTCGCCCGAGACATAGAGCGTCCTGGGTCATGTTCGTGCGCCGGCGCCTTCAGCCGGCTGCGCAGGTCGGCCTCGTCCCCGTTGGCGGTGAAGGTGATGCAATCGACCGGGCAGATATCGACGCAGGCGTCGCATTCGATGCAGAGCTTGTCGGTGAACACCGTCTGCACGTCGCAGTTCAGGCAGCGTTCCGCCTCCTCGAAGGCCAGCCGGTCGTCGAAGCCGAGTTCGACCTCGGCGTTGATGTCGGCAGCGCCAGCGCCTTTCGCGTGTGCGGCACCGCGAAGCGGCGATCGAGCGAGATGTCGTTGTCGTAGCTCCACTCGTGGATGCCCATCTTCTGCGACGCCAGGGTGACCATGGGCGGCGGGCGATCGCGCATATCCTCGCCCGTGGCAGAGCTTGTGGATGGAGATCGCGGCCTGGTGGCCGTGCGCCACCGCCCAGATGATGTTCTTCGGGCCGAACGCGGCGTCGCCGCCGAAGAACACGTGCGGATGGGTCGATCCGCATGGTGATCTCGATCGACCACCGGCATGTCCCATTCGATCGAACTCCAGCCCCGATGTCGCGCTCGATCCAGGGGAAGGCGTTCTCCTGGCCGACCGCGACCAGCACGTCGTCGCAGGGGATGTGCTGGTCGGGCTCCCCGGTCGGCACCAGGCGGCGGCGGCCGTTCGCATCGCGCTCGGCCTTCACCGTCTCGAACACCACGCCCGTCAGGCGGCCGTCGGCGTGGGTGAATTCCTTCGGCACCATCCAGTTCAGGATCGGGATGTCCTCACCCATCGCGTCTTCCTTTTCCCAGGGCGAGGCCTTCATTTCCTCGAAGCCGGAGCGGACGATGACCTTCACGTCCTCCCCGCCCAGGCGCCGGGCGGAGCGGCAGCAGTCCATCGCCGTGTTGCCGCCGCCGAGCACGATGACCCGCTTGCCGATCTTCTCGATATGCCCGAAGGACACCGAGGACAGCCAATCGATGCCGATATGGATGTTCTCGCCCGCTTCCTGCCGGCCGGGCAGCGGCAGGTCGCGCCCACGCGGGGCGCCGGAGCCGATGAACACCGCGTCGAAGCCATCGGCGAGAAGCGATTTCAGGCTGTCGATCCGCTGGCCCAGCCGCATCTCGATGCCGAGGTCGACGATATAGCCGACTTCCTCGTCGATGACGCTTTCGGGCAGGCGGAAATGCGGAATCTGGCTGCGGATCATGCCGCCGCCGCGGCTGTCGCCGTCGAACACGACGCAGCGGTAGCCGAGCGGGGCGAGGTCGCGCGCGACCGTCAGCGAGGCCGGGCCGGCGCCGACCAGCGCGATCGTCTTGCCGTTGTGTTGCGCTGCGGGAAGCGGCAGCCGGGCGCGGATGTCGCCCTTGTAATCGGCGGCCACCCGCTTGAGCCGGCAGATGGCGACCGGTGCGTCCTCCACCCGGCCGCGGCGGCAGGCGGGCTCGCAGGGCCGGTCGCAGGTGCGGCCGAGGATGCCGGGGAAGACGTTGGACTGCCAATTGATCATGTACGCGTCAGCGTAACGCTGCGCGGCGATCAGGCGGATGTATTCCGGAACCGGCGTGTGTGCCGGGCAGGCCCACTGGCAATCCACGACTTTATGGAAATACTCGGGGTCCCGAATATCGGTCGGCTGCAAACCCGGACTCTCCCATTCTGCCCGCTGTTGGCCGCGGGGGGCGAAGCCGGTCTTGTGCGGCGGAAGCCCGGCGCCGTCAACTGCGGGCGTCCGAGGCCGGTCCGGCGGGAAAGGCACCGCGGCGCCGGCCCCGGTCGGGGTCGGCGCCGCGACCGATCAGAACAGGACGCCCGCCTCGAGCAGGAAGTCCGCCTGGTTGCGGCCGGTCATGCTGCTGCCGTAACCGGACGAACCGGGCGTGCCGAGGTTGGTCAGGTGGATCAGCCCCACGTCGCCGCGCAAGAACAGGTGGTCCTTCTGCCAGGTGGGCGAAATCGACAAGCCGAAGCCCTGTGCGCCGGGGTTGAGGAACCAGTTGTCCGGCCCGTTGGAGGTGAAATATTGCACCCAGGCGCCGAGCGAGTAGGGCGACTTGCCGAACTGGTAGCTGCCGAACAGGGCGACCCCGAGGTTGCTGGAGAAGCTCGACAGCCCCACAGACGCATTCGGCTTCGCGTACACATACTGCACTTCCGGCACCAGGTTCAGGTTGCCGAGCGTGTAGCTGTAATACGCGCCGATCATCGTCGAGTTGACGAACGGGGCGGCGCTGAGCGGACCGCTGCCGACGTAGGACTGGCTGTAGGGCGTCGTTGCCGAGCCGTAGAAATGCGCGCCCGCGCCCGTGGTGCCGAGATTGGTGGCACCGAAGACCGTCAGGTTGTTGTTCGGGTCAAATGTGGCAGTCACCGACGCCTGCAGGAAGTTCCACTGCTGGGTGTCGAAGCCGTCGCCGAAGGTGACCGTGGCGGCGATCGGCCCCACCGTATAGCTCGCCGTCACGCCGGTGCTCTGCGAGTTCTCGACCTCGAAGATGTCGGTCGTCAGCATGTTGGCGTTGAGCCAGTCGACGCCCAACTCGTAGCCTTCGAGCGAGGCGATATGGCCGGCCGAGATGTTGAAGCTGGCGGTCGGAGCGATGGTGATATACGCGGCGCGCACCGGTCCGGTGGCGAACGTCTGCACCGACGTCCCGCCCGGCTTGCTGCCGAGAACCCACGAGGTGTTGGCCCCCGCCTGGATGGTGAACTGCACCAGACCGTCCGCTTTCTGCAACTGGATCAGTGCGTTCTGGAACTCGAACCCGGCCGATTTGCTGGTGCCGAGCAGGCCGTAGCCCGTGCTGTCGCCGGCGCCGGTCAGCGCATAGACATAGGCGTCGGCCCCGCCGCTCAATTGCAGCTTGCCGAGCGGTCCGCCGTCGAACGTGACGGGCGTGGGCGGCGTGAGTGCATGCGCAGCCGGCACCGCCAAGAGCGCGACAGCCGAGAGCGCGGTACCCGCCCCCAGCAGCGCGCGCAGCCATCCGGATCGCAACCTGGTCCCCTGAGTCATATCGAGTCTCCTACGTTTTGTTTTTACGTGACCCGGACTGGCCAGGCTGTCCGGGCAAGGCGGGGCGCCCGACCATGGGCGCCCCCAATTCCGAAGTCGATCAGAAAATCTGCTCGCCGTGCAGCACGAGGTCGAGACCCTCGCGCTCCTCCTCTTCGCCGACCCGCAGGCCGACCAGCGCCTTCGTCACCATCAGCAGGATGAAGGTCATCACGCTGCTGTAGATGAGCGTTGTGCAGACCGCGACCACCTGCGATTCGAACTGCGGCAGACCGCCCTTGTTCGCCCCGCCCGACAGCGGTCCGTAGGCGAACACGCCGGTGAGCAAGCGCGCCGACGATGCCGCCGATGCCGTGCACGCCGAAGGCGTCCAGGCTGTCGTCGTAGCCCAGCATGTGCTTGAGGCTGGTCGCGGCCCAGAAGCAGATCACGCCGGCGGCGATGCCGATGATGATCGACGCACCCGGCAGCACGAAGCCGGACGCCGGGGTGATCGCCACCAGGCCCGCCACCGCGCCGGAGGCGGCGCCGAGCACGGAGGGCTTGCCCTTGCTCGCCCACTCGGCGAACATCCAGCCCAGCGCCGCCGCGGCGGTGGCGATCTGCGTCACCGTCATCGCCATGCCGGCGCGCCCGTTCGACGCCACCGCGGAGCCCGCGTTGAACCCGAACCAGCCCACCCACAGCAGCGAGGCGCCGATCACGGCGTAGCGAAACGTTGTACGGCGCCATGTTGTCCTGGCCGTAGCCGACCCGCTTGCCCAGCACCAGCGCACAGACAAGACCGGCGATGCCGGCGTTGATGTGCACGACCGTGCCGCCGGCGAAATCCGCCGCGCCCGGGAGACCGAACACGCCCGCGCCCAGCCAGCCGTCCGCGCTCCAGACCCAGTGGGCGATCGGCGAGTAGACCAGCAGCGACCACAGCACCATGAAGATGCAGCAGCGCGCGAGAACTTCATGCGGTCGGCGAAGGCGCCGGCGATCAGCGCCGGGGTGATGATCGCGAACGTCATCTGGAACATCATGTAGACGGTCTCGGGAATGGTCTGGCGCGGACGCGATCCGCCGAGCAGTGAAGGCCTTGTCCCAGTTCTTCGCCGATGCCGTTCAGCATGAAGCGGGACAGGTCGCCGATGTAGGCGATTGCCGTTGGTGAAGGCGAGGCTAGTAGCCGGCGACCACCCAGATGATCGTGACCAGGCAGCAGATGACGAAGGACTGCATCATGGTGGCGAGCACGTTCTTCTTGCGCACCATGCCGGCGTAGAACAGCGCCAGCCCCGGGATCGTCATCATCAGCACGAGCGCGGTGCTGGTCAGCATCCAGGCGGTGTCGCCCGCGTTGATTTTGGGGACTGCCGGCGGCGCGTCGGCAAACGCCGGCACGGCGACAAGAAGCGCCGGCAGCAGGCCGGCCACTCCCCAGGCGAGACGGGATCGCTTCATCGTTTCTGATTCCTTGGTCTGGGTCGAGAAACCGGTTACAGCGCAGCGGCGTCGGTTTCGCCGGTGCGGATGCGCACCGCGCGTTCGAGATCGATGACGAAGATCTTGCCGTCGCCGATCTTGCCGGTGTGGGCGGCCTTGACGATCGCCTCGATCACCTGGTCGGCGAGGTCGGCGGCCACCACGACCTCGATCTTCACCTTGGGCAGGAAATTCACGTGGTATTCAGCGCCGCGGTAGATTTCCGTCTGGCCCTTCTGCCGGCCGAAGCCCTTCACCTCGGAGACGGTCAGCCCCTGCACGCCGAGCGGCGTCAGCGCCTCGCGCACGTCGTCGAGCTTGAAGGGCTTGATGATGGCCATGATCAGCTTCATGTCGGTGCCCTGTCCTGCGGTGGCGTGGTCAGGTAACCCACACTCAAGAACCGTGCCGCGCCGGCATGGCGACACTGGAAGCTGCGATCCGGCCGAGGCGGCCCGGCGAGGATCAAGAGCCCCGCCCGCCGATGACGGTCGGTATCCGGACGTTTCCGGGCATGCGCCGCTGCCCGAAGTTCCGCGCTACGGCTGCCGGTGGCCTGGCCGTTACGGCCGCCGGCGCCGCTCGGGTTAGGTTGACCGCCGCCGCGCCAGAGTTGCCCAAAACCAAGGCAGATTGCCTATCGGCAAACAATCGCGGCACAAACGAAAACGCCCCGCCGTCCATGCGGACGGCGGGGCGCCAGGCACGTTGAAGAGCGGGCGGGCGGTCAGACCGAGTAGTACATCTCGAACTCGACCGGGTGCGGGGTGTGCTCGAAACGATACACCTCGGTCCACTTCAGCTCGATATAGCTCTCGATCTGGTCCATGCCGAACACGTCGCCGGCCAGCAGGAATTCGTGGTCGGCCTCCAGCGCGCCGATCGCCTCGCGCAGGCTGCCGCACACGGTCGGGATGCCCTTCAGCTCTTCCGGCGGCAGGTCGTAGAGGTCCTTGTCCATCGGGTCGCCGGGATGGATCTTGTTCTTGATCCCGTCGAGGCCGGCCATCAGCATCGCGCGAACGCCAGGTAGGGGTTGGCCGCGGCGTCGGGGAACCGCACCTCGACCCGCTTCGCCTTCGGGTTGGTCGCGTACGGAATGCGGCAGGAGGCCGAGCGGTTGCGTGCCGAATAGGCCAGCAGCACCGGCGCCTCGAACCCGGGGATCAGCCGCTTGTAGCTGTTGGTCGTCGGGTTGGTGAAGGCGTTCAGCGCCTTGGCGTGCTTGATGATGCCGCCGATGTAATAGAGCGCCGTCTCCGACAGGTCGGCATAGCGCATTGCCGGCGAACAGCGGCTTGCCGCCCTTCCAGATCGACTGGTGGCAGTGCATGCCCGAGCCGTTGTCGCCGTAGATCGGCTTCGGCATGAAGGTCGCGGTCTTGCCGTAGCTGTGCGCCACGTTGTGGATGCAGTACTTGTAGATCTGCAGGTGCATCGGCCAGCTTCACCATCGGGCCGAACTTGATGCCGAGCTCGTGCTGGCTCTGCGCCACCTCGTGGTGGTGCTTCTCGATCACCACGCCCATCTCGCCCATGGTGGACAGCATCTCGGCGCGCAGGTCGCTTTCGCTGTCGACCGGCGGCACCGGGAAATAGCCGCCCTTGATCGCCGGGCGGTGGCCCATGTTGCCTTCCGGGTAGTCCTTCATGCTCGCCTGCGGGCCTTCCTGGCTGTCGACCTGGTAGATGCCGTAGTTGCCGCCGGTGCCGAACTTCACGCTGTCGAAGATGAAGAACTCCGCCTCCGGCCCGAAATACACCGCGTCGCCGACGCCGGACGCCTTCACGTAGGCCTCGGCCTTCTTGGCGGTGGAACGCGGGTCGCGATTGTACGGCTGGCCGGTGGAGGGCTCGACGATGTCGCAGACCAGGATCAGGCTCGGCTTGGCCGCGAACGGGTCCATCGTTGCGGTATCAGGATCGGGCATCAGGATCATGTCGGATTCGTTGATCGCCTTCCAGCCGGCGATCGAGGACCCGTCGAACATGATGCCGTCCTTGAACGTCTCCTCCTCGATGGTGGAGACGTGCTGCGCGGTGTGCTGCCACTTGCCGCGCGGGTCGGTGAACCGCAGGTCCACATATTCGACGGAATGCTCCTTGAGCATTTCCATCACCTTGCCGACGGCATCCCCGTCGCCGCTGCCAGCCCGCTTCGCCATTCCTGTGATCCTCGATCCTCTGGTTGCAGAAACCCGTGGCCGCCGCCTCGGTCGGCACAGCAGTCACGGGCAAAACACGCCGACGGGCCGCTCCATCGCGGCCCGTGCGCCGGCTCCTCTAGTCGGTTCCGCCGCCGGCCGGAAGCAGCCGGCGTCAGCGCGCCGAGGTCAGATCGCGGCCTCGCCGCGCTCCCCGGTGCGGATGCGGATGACTTCCTCGACCGAGGTGATGAAAATCTTGCCGTCACCGATCCGTCCGGTGCGGGCGGCGGTGATGATCGCCTCCACGGCACGTTCGACGAGGCCATCCTCGCACACCACTTCGATCTTCACCTTGGGCAGGAAATCCACCACGTATTCGGCGCCGCGATAGAGTTCGGTGTGGCCCTTCTGCCGCCCGAACCCTTTCGCCTCCACCACCGTGATGCCCTGCAGCCCCACCTCGTGCAGCGCCTCCTTCACTTCGTCCAGCTTGAACGGCTTGATGACGGCCTCGATCTTCTTCATGGCCATACCCGGACCGTTCCGGGCCTCCCTTGCAGTGCATGCGCCGTGCCAGCCCGGTGCCGGCCGGCGGGCGGCACTTCGCCTGTGCTTAGCCCAGAGCCTGGGCGGAGGCCAGCCAGCATGCCCGCGATTTGAGCACGCCGGTGATCAGGCCCGCGCGCCAGGCCGATCGTACCGAAGCAGCATCGGGGGAGGGGGGGCGAAACCGCGCGGGGGTGAGGAGCGGCGCCGGGGTCAGGCGTCCCCTCGTCGTCCGTTGACCCTGCCGCCGCACCCGGATACTGCCCTGCCGCCGCCGGGGCAGCCCGTGGGGAGGAACCGAAATCCCGTGAAACCCGTCAACACCCAGCTCGCCGCCCTGGGCACCACCATCTTCACCGTCATGTCGGCGCTGGCGGTGGAGCACGACGCCATCAACCTCGGCCAGGGTTTCCCGGACACCGACGGACCGGCAGACCTGCTGGACGCCGCCGCCGCCGCGCTGTTCGACGGCCGCAACCAGTACCCGCCGATGCCCGGCGTGGCGGAGCTGCGCGCCGCCGTCGCCGCGCACGATCGCCGCTTCTACGGCATTCCGGCCGATCCGGCGCAGGTCGTTGTCACCTCCGGGGCCACCGAGGCGATCGCGGCCTGCCTGGCGGCGGTGCTCGACCCCGGCGACGAGGTCGTGCTGTTCGAACCCCTGTACGACACCTACCTGCCGGTGGTACGCCTGCTCGGCGCCATCCCCCGGCTGGTGCGGCTCGCCCCGCCCGGCTGGGCGTTGCCGCACGCCGCCCTTGCCGCGGCCTTCGGGCCACGGACCAAGGCGCTGCTGCTCAATACGCCGATGAACCCGACGGGGAAGGTGTTCGACCGCGACGAACTCGGCTGCATTGCCGGCCTGCTCGCCCGCCACGACGCCTACGCGATCTGCGACGAGGTCTACGAGCACCTGACCTTCGACGGCCACCGCCACATCCCGCTGATGACCCTGCCGGGGATGGCCGAGCGCACACTGCGCATCGGCTCGGCCGGCAAGACGTTCTCCTTCACCGGCTGGAAGGTGGGCTACGTGACCGCGCCGGCCGCGCTCGTCCCGGTGGTGGCGAAGGCGCACCAGAACCTCACCTTCGCGACGGCGCCCAGCCTGCAGCGCGCCGTGGCGATCGGGCTCGGCAAGGACGACGCCTACTTCGCCGGCCTGGCCGCCACGTTGCAGGCGAAGCGGGATCGGCTGGCTTCGGGGCTGGCGGGGCTCGGGATGGACGTGCTCGCGTGCCATGGCAGCTATTTCGTCACCGCCGATTTCCGCCCGCTGGGCTTCGCCGGGGACGATGTCGCCTTCTGCCGCCACATCACGGAGGCCGCGCGCGTGACCGCGGTCCCGGTGACGGCGTTCTACGACGCGCCCGACCCGCCGCGCCACTACGCCAGGTTCGCCTTCTGCAAGCAGGACGCGGTGCTGGACGCGGCGGTGGCCCGGCTCGCCGCCCATTTCGGGTCGGGCGCGCGGCGCCCGACCCGGCTGCCGGGCGCGGCCTGACCGGGGAACGTCCGAACGCTGCGCATTGACGGCGACGGTCCCGCCGTCCTAAACGCCCCCGATCGGTGGCGGGCGTAGCTCAGTTGGTAGAGCGCCAGGTTGTGGTCTTGGATGCCGTGGGTTCGAGTCCCATCGCTCGCCCCATCCCGACCCCGGCAGCCCCGCCTACAGCGCCGCGGCGCTGCCCAGGATCACCGTGCTCTGCGCCGACAAGGTGCCGCCGTTGCCGTGCACGATCGCCGTGGCGGCGCCGGGGACCTGGCGGGCGTCGGCCTCGCCGCGCAACTGGCGCACCGCCTCGATCAGCAGGAACAGGCCGTACATGCCGGGATGGCAGTACGACAGGCCGCCGCCGTTGGTGTTCACCGGAAAGCGGCCTCCCGGTGCGATGGCGCCGTCCGCGACGAACCGGCCGCCTTCGCCTTTCGGGCAGAAGCCGAGGTCCTCCAGGAACAGGATCGTGTTGATGGTGAAGGCATCGTACAGCTCGGCCACCGCGATATCCTTCGGCGCCAGCTTCGCCATCGCGTAGGCCTGCCGCCCGGCGTGCAGCGCCCCGGTGACCGTGAGGTCGGGCATCGAGGAGATGGCCGCATGGGTGATCGCCTGGCCGCAGCCCAGCACGAACACCGGCGGCTTCTTCAGGCTGCGCGCCCGCTCGGCCGAGACCACGATGATCGCCCCGCCGCCGTCGGTGACGAGGCAGCAGTCGCGCACCGTGAACGGGTCGCTGATCGGCCGGGCCGCCAGCACGTCGGCGATCGACAGCGGCTTCTTCTCCCACGCCGCCGGGTTGCGCAGCGCCCATTGCCGTGCCGCCACCGCGACTTCCGCCAGTTGCTCCCGCGTGGTGCCGAATTCGTGCATGTGGCGGGATGCCGCGAGCGCGTAGGCCGACGCCGGCAGGAACGGACGGAACGGCGTTTCGTACGGGTTCCATTCCCGCACCGACGCCGCCCGCCGCCCGACCGTGCGCTGGGTGCTGCCGTAGGCGATGGCGGCGACCGAGCACAGCCCGGCCGCGATCGCCGCCATCGCGTGCGCCACGTGCACCTCGAACGAGGAGCCGCCGACGATGGTGGAATCGGTATAGGCGTGCGGCAGGCCGAGATATTCCGCGAGCGTCATCGCCGAGGTGCGCACCTGGGTGGTGGCGCAGAACAGCCCATCGACGTCGGGCAGCGCCAGGCCGCAGTCGTCCAGCGCGCGATGGATGCCCTGGGCCATCAGGTCGATCGGGCTCATCAGCGCGGCGACGGCGCCGATATCGGATTCCGCCGCGCCGACGATGGCGGCGCTGGCGCGGGTGAGGCCCTTCATGGCGCGGCCTCCGTGGGGAAGAAGACCGGGCAGGGTGGCTCGTCGCCGCCCGGGCGATGGGTGCGGAAGCGCACCCGCTGGCCGATGCGCACCGCGGTGGGCGGGACGTCCTCGACCCGGCTCATGAGGCGGAAGCCCTCGTCCATGTCGATCAGCGCGACGTTGTAGGCCGCGCCGTCCTGCGGGTGGACCACGGTGGTCGCGTAGACGGTGCCGAGCCCGGCGGAGGTGCGCCATTCGAGGTCGGCCGCGCCCGAGCCGGGGGCGATCACCCGCGGGTAGAACACCACTTGGTTCGTCGAGGGGCTGAACTGGTAGGCGAGCTCGTCCTTCTCCAGGCGTTCGAGCCAGGCGGCGAGCGGCGAGATGGCGAGGCGGTCCATGCATTCCTCCGGCAGAGCGAACGTATTTGCCCACGCCCGCCGTGCGTCGGCAACCGCGCCCGCGGTCGGAGGCGGGTGAAGGGCACCTTGTCGGGCGGTGTCATGGCCGGCGGCCCACCCGCCAGTTGTAGGCCGCCCCGAGCAGCAGCAGTGCGCAGGTGCCGAGGAACACGGCCCGCATGCCGATATGGCCGCCGATGAAGCCGCCGACCAGCGGCCCGGCGACCTGGCCCGCGAACTGCGCCGAGATCAGATAGCCCATCACGGCGCCGGCGGCGTGGTCGGGAATGTTATGGCGCACCACGGCGGCGATGCTGGGCAGCAGGCCGCCCAGAGCGAGGCCCATCAGGAAGCGCAGCCCGATGAGCTGCCAGCCGGATGTCACGAACGCCTGCGGAATGAGAAGAAGGCCCGCGACGACCAGCGCCGCAACGATCACGGTCGTATGCCCGATCCGGTCGGCCAGCCCGCCGAGCCGCGAGGCCGACAGGATGCTGCCGAGGGCGGCGGCGGACATCACCAGGCCGGCGACGAAGGTCACCCGGGCGGGATTGCGCACCAGGGTGGCGACATAGACGGTGATGATCGGCTCGATCGACATATTGGCGAACATCAGCAGCAGGGCGGTCGCGAGCATCGCCGCCACCACGTTCTTGCGCCGGATCTGCGACCATCCGCCCCTCGGCCGGGAGGCGGCGGTGCCGGTTTCGCCCGGCGCTTCCCGCACCAAGCTCCCCGGCGCTTCCCGCACCAAGCTCCCCGGCGCTTCCCGCACCAGGAACACGGTCGCCAGAAAGGCCACGAAGATCATCGCGCCGGCGCACCAGAAGCTCGCCCTTATGCCGATCAGCGCCGGCAGCGAGCCGCCGACGAGGGGGCCGAGCAGGTTCCCCGCCATCACCCCCGAGGACAGCCGGCCGAGCGCCCAGGCCGAATGCCGGCGCGGCGTCTGCACGGCGATCAGGATCGTGGCGCCGGAGGAATAGCCGCCGGCGAGGCCGGCCAGCAGCCGCAGCCCGACCAACTGCCAGATGTTGGTGGAGAAGCCGATCAGCGACATCGTGATTGCCATGCCGAGACTGGCGCGCACCAGCATCGACTTGCGCCCGTAGCGATCGCCGAGGCGGCCCCACACCGGCGCGGCCAGTGCCCCCGTCGCGAAGGTCGCGCTGTAGGCCACGCCGGACCATTGCACGATCGCGGCATGGCCGTGCACGCCGAGCTGCGCCACGTAGATCGGCAGGAACGGCAGCATCAAGGTCATCGCGAAGATGGTCGAGAACGACCCGAAGAGGCAGACGACGAGGTTGCGCCGCCAGTAGCCGCTGCTGTCCGCCTGCATCGAAAGACCGGCCGCACCTTGTTCGCGATTGCGTTCCGGAGGCAATCCGCCGCGCCGCGCCGCGTGTCAATCGCCGCCCGCTGCCGGCAGCCAGACGCTGACCGTCGTGCCCGCGCCCTCCTCGCTGTCGATCGCGAGGTGTCCGCGGTGACGGTTGACGATGTGCTTGACGATCGCGAGCCCGAGCCCGGTCCCGCCGGCGGCGCGCGAGCGTCCCGTATCGACCCGATAGAACCGCTCGGTCAGCCGCGGCAGATGCGCGCGCGGAATGCCTGCCCCGCGGTCGCCGACCGCCAGCACGACGCCCGGCCGCGCCGGCCAGCGCCCGCCGCTGGCCGGCGTGGCGGTGAGTGACAACTCCGCCGCGCCGTCCGTCCCGGTGCCGTATTTCATCGCGTTGTCGAGCAGGTTCTGCGCCACCTGCGCGAGCTGGTCGGCGTCCCCCACCACCGCCGGCAGGTCGGGCGCCAGGCTCACCGCGAGCCGTGCCCCGCGCGCGGCCAGCCGCGGCTCGAACCCGGCGACGATACGTTCCAGCAACGGGGCGAGCGCGACCCGGTCCGCCGGCGCCTCGTGCTCGACCAGCTCGATGCGCGACAGGCTGAGCAGGTCGTCGATCAGCCGGTTCATCCGCCCGGCCTGCTCGGCCATGATGGCGAGGAAGCGCCGTTGCGCTGGCGGATCGTCGGCGGCGGGGCCGCGCAGGGTCTCGATGAAGCCGATCAGCGAGGCGAGCGGCGTGCGCAGCTCGTGGCTCGCATTGGCAACGAAATCGGCACGCATGCGTTCGATCGCGCGTTCGCGCGTGCGGTCCGACAGCACGACGAGGGCGCGCCCGCCGTCGGCCAGCGGCGGGTCGAGCGGCACCACCGTACCGTGCACCTCGCGCGGCACCGGCACCGGCAGGGAAAGATCGGCGGTCTCGGTCGCACCGGCGGCGAAGGCGCGCTCGATCGCGGCGCGCAGGCCGGGGTGGCGCAGCACGGCGCCGATCTCGGCGCCAAATGCGCTCTGCGCGGCATGATTCGCGCGCAGCACGGCACGCGCCGCATCGAGCACCAGCACGGGGTCTGGCAGGCGCTCCATGACCACGGCGTCGGCGCGGCGCAGCCGATCGACCTCGGCGGTGTCGCGTGCGGCGAGTTGGGTCAGGCGGTCCACCCGGCGGGCGAATTTCTCGCCCCTGGCCCAGGCGAGCGCGGCCAGCACCGCCAGGATCGCCGCCAGGATCGCGAAGGCAAGCGTCATGTCGTTTTCCCCCCGCGGCGCCCGCGGCAGGCTCGGCTAGTGGTCCGATGCCAACGCCTGCTTCGGGGCGTCGGCTGAATCGGCCCACAAAAACAAGCTCGTGCTCTGACCCATGCTGAATCACCTGTTTGTGTCAGAGCGCTAGCCGGCGGTCTGGTAGCGCGCCCGCACACCGCGTTCGATTGCCGCGGCGACCATCGGATCAAGGTGGAGCGCATCGCGCACGAACGCCAGGATTTCGCGTGTCTCCGGCTGCTCGATCGTATCCGCCGCCGCGACCTCGCAGGCGAGGGCATAGGCGGTCTCACGCAACTTCGGGCCGAGCGCGCCACGAATGAGGCGGGCGGCGTGGTCGAGGCCGTTGGTCTCGTCGAGCAGGCGCACCGCGGTGTCCGAGGCGGCGGCGAGTCGCGCGCTGGTGAAGTCGTGGAAGACCGGCAGGCTTTGCACCTGCGCCGACATCACGCCGATCTCGCGGTCGGTCATGCCGCCGTCCGCAGCGGCGACCAGGACCATGGTGCAGACCAGCGCCTCCGGCGGGTCGAGCGCACTCAGTGCGGACATGCGGTGTCTCCTTGAAATGTCAGGCTGGCGAACGGCGGGTAGCAGACCGACCATGGCGGTCATACCTGTGAGCGATGGCAGGCGCGCAATCGGCATTGGCAGCGTTGGTGGAATCGAAGCAACGGACGTCGGCGGGGTCGCATCTGGCGCACGAATTCATCGTTTCGCGCGGCCTGCGGGCCGGCCGGGGCGTACGGGCTCGGCTGGCCGGCTGCTCTGCTTACCGGAGCCTGTGCGCCGATCCAAGGCGGCCTCCGGCAACGCAGGGGCTTGCCCCGCGGCGCAGAGTCTGGGATTGAGGAGTCCCGGGCATGGTGTTGTGCCGGCGGATGTTCCGCCCTCGCGCCGCCGTGCCGGCCTTGGCCGCTCCGGCGTTCTTTCCGGCGGCGGCCCGCCCATCCAGTATGGAGCATCGTCGTTGAGCGGCAGCGGACGGCAGCGTTTGTTTTCTTCCTTCGACCGGCCGCGGCGCCGGTTCGTCCAGGACGGGGAGGTTCCGGTCACGGTGATCCATCCCCGGCCCCGCCAGGGACTCGATGCACTCGGGCCGCCACGCGCCGGCGCTTCGCCGCTGGAACGCGCCGAAGTGGCCGAGGCAGCGCTCGGCACCGAGCGCGCCGCGCGCGAGCAGGCGGAGCGGCTGCTGCGCGAGGCGCAGGCTACCATCCTCGACCTGCGCACCAAGCAGGGCCACGCCGAGCTGGCCCGGGCGGAGGCGGACGACGTGGTTGCCGGCCTGCGCGCCGAGCTCGCCGCCGCCCAGACGGCGCTGGCCGCCGCGCAGGAGGCGTTGGCGCGGCAGGCGAACGTGCCGGCGTCCGGCGGCAGCGCGCCCGTGCGCGGCCGGCGCAAGGCGCGGCGCTTCTGGGCCGTCGCGCCGGATGCGGACGCGCTGGAGATGGACGAACCGGATCTCGACGCGCTCCGCGCGGTGGCGGCAAGCGACGAGCTTGCGGACGCGGCGCTGGTGGTCGAGGAGCGCGGGACCGCCGCGCCAGCGGGCGATGCCTGGGGCGGGGATGACATCGCTGCCGAGGAGCCGCCGCCGGTGCGCCGCGGCCGCGGCCGCCCACGGCTCGTCCGACCGGAACTGCCGTCGACCGATGCCCTGCCGAAAGCGGCCAAGCCGAGCGTTGCCAAACGGGGGGTTGCCCAACCGAAAGCCGCCCAACCGAAAGCCACCCGATCGAAGGCCGCCCAGCCGGGGGTCGCCAAACGGGTGGTCGCCAAGCCCAAGGCAGCGGCGAAGGCGACCGCGAAGCCGAAGCCGGTGAAATGGTGGATCAAGAGCCCGGCGCGGGCGAAGCCCGTCGCCAAGCCCGCCGCCGGCCGCCGGCGCAGTCCGCGGTCCTTTTGAGCGGAAGTGCATGATGCAAGGAACGGACAGCGCCCCTCCCTGCGCGGTAGGGGGTGCCTCGCACGGGGTCTTGAGGGTGGCGCACCCCCTGTCCCGGCCTTCCGCCACGGGGGAGAGGGCGTAACGCGCCCGATGCGGCCCGGCCGACACGGGCCTGCCTAGGCCGCCCGCCCGGCCCGGCCACTCCTCCAGGCGACCCATCCGGCACCGCGGCGCCGTGCCCGCCGACCCTTGCGGTGGCGGGAGGCCTGTGGTGATAAGCAGCAATTCAGATTCCAGGGGCCCCCTACCGATGGCGTCCACCTTCGACACCGTTGCCGGCATCATCTCCGAAACCTGCGACATCCCGCGCGATAAGATCACGCCGGAGAGCCATGCGATCAACGACCTCGGCATCGACAGCCTCGATTTCCTCGATGTCGCCTTCGCCATCGACAAGGCGTTCGGCATCAAGATGCCGCTCGAGCAATGGACCGCCGAGGTCAACGAGGGCAAGGTCTCGTCCGACGACTACTTCGTCCTCAAGGGTCTGTGCGCCAACATCGATGCGCTGGTGGCGGCGAAGGCCGCCTGACCGCGTGACGGCATGCGTCCTCATCGCGCGATAGGCCGGAAAACCCCCATGGTTCGAATGGGCGCACATCCGATTTCAGCGCTGAGCGGTCGCCATGCGGCTCGAATATTTCCAGATGGTCGACCGGATCGAGCGCTCGACCCGGCCGGCGGCACGGTCCGCGCCGATTGCCGCGTGCCCGACGAAAGCCCGGTGTTCGAGGGCCATTTCCCCGGCCATCCGCTGTTGCCCGGCGTGCTGATGATCGAGACCATGGCGCAGACCGGCGGCTGGCTGGTGCTCGCCCGGGCGCGCTTCGAGCGCATGCCCTTCCTCGCCCAGGTGCGCGAGGCCAAATTGCGTGCCTTCGTCGCTCCCGGCCGGGCGTTGGTGGCGGCCGCCCGGCTGGTGCACGACGGCTCCGGCTACGCCGTGATGGAAGGGCGGCTGGAGGCGGACGGCAAGCCGGTCGCGGACGCCGAGATCACCTTCCGCATCGTGCCGTTCCCGACGCCGGAGCTGCGCGGCCAGATGCTGGACGCGGCCCGTCGGGTCGGCGTAGCGGAGGAGTGGTGGCATGCCGGCTGAACGCGACGCGCTGATCACCGGGATCGGGCTGGTTTCCTGCTCTGGGCGAGGGCGCCGAGGCGCATCTGGCGGCGCTGCGCGCGGGACGATTTTCGCCCGGTGGTCGATGCGGCGAGCTTCGCCCCCGTACCCGGTGCATCCGATGCCGCCGCTCGAACTCGACGCGCAGATCCCCAAGCGCGGCGACCAGCGGCAGATGGAGACCTGGCAGCGCATCGGCGTTTACGCCGCCGGCCTGGCGCTGGACCAGGCCGGGGTCAAGGGCAACGCCGGCGCTGCTGGAGCAGCATGGACATGATCGTCGCGGCCGGCGGCGGCGAGCGCGACTACGCGGCCGACGCGGCGATCCTGGCCGCCCTGCCCGGCGCGGCCGATCCCGGCATCGCTGCTGAACGAGCGGCTGCTGGCCGACCTGCGGCCGACGCTGTTCCTGGCCCAGCTTTCGAACCTGCTGGCGGGCAATATCTCGATCGTGCACGGCGTGGTCGGCTCGCTCGCGCACGCTTCATGGGCGAGGAAGCCGGCCGGCGCCGACGCGGTGCGCATCGCCTGCGCGCGCATCGCCGCCGGGCAGGGCGAGCTGTTCCTGGTCGGCGGCGCCTTCAACGCCGGAGCGGCCCGACGTGCTGCTGCACTACGAGATGGCGGGCCTGTTGTGGAAGCGCCCGCTGGGTCGCCGGTCTGGGCGCGGCAGGACGCGGGCGGCGGCATGGTGCTGGGCTCGGTCGGCTGCTTCCTGGTGATCGAGAGCCGCGCCCACGCCGCCGCCCGCGGCGCCGCGCCGATGGCGACGATCGCCGCCGTGGTCACCGACCGCTGCCGCCGGCGCCCGGGCGAGGCGACCGCGAACGCCGCGCGCCAGCTGGCCGCGCTGGGCGGACGCTTCGATCCGGCCGCCACGGCGGTGATCTCCGGCGCCTCCGGCGCGCCGCCCCGACCGCGGAGGAGCGCGCCTGGCTGCGCCGGGCTGGGCCTGCCGGTGCGCGCCGCCGCAACCGCGTTCGGCCACTCGCTGGAAGCCGCCGTTCCCGGCCGCCCTGGCGCTCGCCGCGCTGGCGGTGCAGCGAGGGGCGGCTGTTCCCGCCGCTGGAAGCGGCCGAGGCGCCGATGGACGCGCCGCTCCGCCAGGCGCTGGTGACCGGCTGGGGCCATTGGCGCGGCGAGGCGCTCGGCCCTGGTGACCGCAGCGTAGCATGACGCGGCGCACAGCATGGCGCCCACCCATATACGGGGCGCACGGGATGTCGAGAGCAGGCGAGGGGAGGGCGGTGATGCCGACCGACACGGACAGCCAGGGCCGCCCGATCGTCGTCGGTGACCGGCATGGGCGTCCTCACCTCGCTCGGCCAGGGGCAGGCGGACAACTGGCGCGCGCTCACCGCCGGCGCGCTCCGGGCATCCAGCCGCATCAGCCGCTTCCCGATCGACGGCCTGCGCACCACCATCGCCGGCACGGTCGACTTCGTGCCGCGTGCCGGAACTCTCCGCCCCGGCGCTGTCGCGAGGCGATCGCCGCCGTGGTGATCGAGGAAGCGCTGGCCGATGGCGGCGATCGGCGTCCCAGGGCGACTTCCCCGGGCCGCTGTTCCTCGCCCTGCCGCCGGTCGAGATGGAATGGCCGCAGCGCCGTGCGCTCGCCGCCGCGTCCGGCGCCAACGAGCCGGTCAGCTATGCCGACCTGCTGCGCGCCGCCGGCGCCGGCGGATTCGCGCGCCTGGCTACGAGCGCTTCCTGTTCGGCTCGGTCGGCGAAGCACCTGGCCGAGCGGTTCGGCACCAAGGGCTCGCCGATCGCCACCTCGACCGCCTGCGCCTCCGGCGCCACGGCGATCCAGCTCGGCGTCGAGGCGATCCGCCGCGGCGAGGCCGAGGCGGCGCTGGTCGTCGGCACCGATGCCTCGGTGAACCCGGAGAGCCTGATCCGCTTCTCCCTGCTGTCGGCGCTGTCCACCCGCAACGACCCGCCGGCGGCGGCGGCGCGGCCGTTCAGCAAGGACCGCGACGGCTTCGTGATGGCCGAGGGCGCCGGCGCGCTGGTGCTGGAAAGCCTGGCGCATGCCCGCGCGCGCGGCGCCACGATCCTCGGCGTGGTGGAAGGCTGCGGCGAGCACGGCGGACAGTTTCCATCGCACCCGCTCCTCGCCCGACGGCAAGCCGATCATCGCCTGCATGCAGCACGCGCTGGTCGCGATGCCGGACCTGGCGCCGGACGCAGATCGGCTACGTGAACGCGCACGGCACCGGCACGCCGGAGAACGACAAGATGGAGTGGCTGGGCCTCGCCGCCGTGTTCGGCGAGCGGGCCGGAACGCTGCCCGTCTCGTCCAACAAGTCGATGATCGGCCACACGCTGACGGCGGCGGGCGCGATCGAGGCGATCTTCACAGTGCTCAGCGCTGCGCCACGGCGTGCTGCCGCCGACCATCAACTACGACATCCCCGACCCGGCGCTGCCGATGGACTGCGTGCCGAACGTGGCGCGCGACGCGCGATGTCGCGCATGCGATGTCCAACTCGTTCGGCTTCGGCGGGCAGAACGTGGCGCTGGTGCTGGGCCGGGAGCCGGCCTGAGATGCGCGCCCTGCTGCTGCGCGGGGACCGCGACCTGGCGCTGGAGGACATCCCTCCCCCGCCGCCGCCCGGCCCGGGCGAGCTCGGCCTGCGCGTGCGTGCCGTGTCTCTGAACCACATCGACGTCTGGGGCTACCGCGGCATGGCCTTCGCCAAACGTCGCTTCCCGCTCGCCGTCGGCGCCGAGGCGGTGGCGGAAGTGACCGCGATCGGCGAAGGCGTGAGCGGCTTCGCCCCCGGCGACCGCGTGGTGCCCTACGCCGCCCTGGTCTGCGGGACCTGCCGTGCCTGCCGCGAGGGGCGCGAGAACCTGTGCGAAAACCCGGCCGGCGTGCGCGGCTTCCATATCGACGGCTTCGCCGCCGAGCGCACCAACCATCCGGCCCGGCTCGCCGTCAAAGTGCCCGCCGGCGTCGCAACCGAAGACGCCGCCTGCGTCGCGGTCGCCTACGCCACCGTGGAACACATGCTGTTCGACAACGCGCGGCTGGAACCGGGCGAATGGATTCTGGTCCACGCCGGCGGATCGGGCATCGGCAGCATCGCCATCCGGATCGCGAAATCGCTCGGCTGCACCGTGATCACGACGGTGGGCGGGGCGGAAAAGGCGGCCAAGGCACGGGCGCTCGGCGCCGATCACGTGATCGACTACCAGACGGAACGGTTCGAGGGCGTGGTGCGGAAGCTCACGGCCAAGCGCGGCGTGGACGTGGTATTCGAGCACGTCGGCGCCGACACCTGGGCCGGCTCGCTGCTGTCGCTGAAACGCGGCGGAAGGCTCGTGACCTGCGGCGCCACATCGGGGCCATCCGGCAGCATCAACCTGATGCAATTGTTCCAGCAGCAATACCGCATCATCGGCTCGTTCGGCTCGCCGCTGGGCGCGACGGCGCGCGCCCTGGACCGCATCGCCACCGGCGTCCGGCCCGTGATCGACAGCATCTACCCGCTGACCGACGTGCGCACCGGCCTCGACCGCCTCGAACGCCGCGACGTATTCGGCAAAATCCTGGTGACGCTCTGATCACTGGGATGCCCTGTGCTGCGGGCAGGCAAGCAAGGCCAGGGGGCGCCGCCCCCTGGACCCCCGCCAAGGGCTCGCCCTTGGAACCCTTCCGTTGGTTCCGTGCGTGTGGGGGGTGTCGCGGCTGGGCGGGCGGCAGCGGGGCGGCTTGGAGCGCGCCAGGGACCGGGCGCGTAGGCGCCCGGTCCCTGGCCGCGCTCCAAGCCGCCCCGCTGCCGCCCGCCCAGCCGCGACACCCCCCACACGCACGGAACCAAAACAGATTGGGGTCCAGGGGACGCGTCCCCTGGCGGGGGGTCCAGGGGGGCAGCGCCCCCCTGGCCTTGCTTGCCTACCCGCAGCACAAGGAACCCCAACGATGAGCCGTCGTCGGGGATTGGCCGATCGCGTCGTGGGCGGCGCGGTGTCGTTGCTGATCCGTGCGCTGGCGGCGGGCGATCCGGATCGGGTGGCGGATATGTGTGCGGCGGCGGCGCGGTGGGTGGGGCCGTTGCTGCCGGCGCATCGGGTGGGTTTGGCCAATTTGCGCGCGGCTTATCCCGACGCTGATCCTGCCTGGGTGCGGGCCACTTTGCGTGGAGCGTGGGACAATCTCGGGCGGGTGGGCGGGGAGTACGTGCATCTCGGGCGGCTGTGGGATTACGATTCCGCGCATCCGAACAGCGGCCGGATCGTTACCGATGCCGAGCCGTTGTTCCAGGAGCTGGCCGGCGACGGCAAGCCGGCGCTGTGTTTTGCCGCGCATCTGGCGAACTGGGAGCTGCCGGCTGTTGCGGCGGCGGCGCATGGGCTGGCCTCGGCGGTGGTGTATCGGATGCCCAACAACCGCGCGGCGGCGGCGGAGATCATGCGCATTCGCGCGCCGCTGATGGGGCGGTTGATTCGCACGCGGCCGGAGGCGGCGTTCGAGATGGCCGGCTCGCTCGAGCGCGGCGAGCATCTGGGGATGCTGGTCGATCAGCGTTTCGGGCGCGGGGTCGAGGTGATTTTTTTCGGCCGTCCTTGCACGGCGAATCCGACGATTGCGCGGTTGGCGCGGCAGTTCGAGTGTCCGGTGATCGGGGTGCGGGTGGTGCGGCTGCCGGGGCGGAAGTTCCGGATCGATGCGACGGGGCCGTTGGATCTGCCGCGGGACGCCGAGGGGCGGATCGAGGTGGCGGGCAGCATGCAGATGATCACGGGAATTGTGGAAGGGTGGGTTCGCGAGCATCCCGAGCAGTGGCTGTGGTTTCATCGGCGGTGGCGGCGGTGAGGGGGCCTGTTCGCGAGGCGCCGCATTATTCGGCAAGCGAGGCGATACGGTGGCTTGGCTTGAATGTCGCCTATGGGTGGAATTCGGCCGCTCCGCTCCTGGACGGCGGCGTCCGAATTCGGACATTCGTCGGAGGACTGGATCTGGCCGGAAGTGGAATGGCTGGATTTGGGGGCAGGCAGCACGAAAAAGCTGACATTGGGTCCGCCTGGACACTTCGGCAGCTACCAACTCTTCCCAGCCGCAGGGCAGTTCCTCAGGCAACCCTGGAACCGGACGTTCGACACTGCGGGGCGCCGTATCAATTCGCCCCCGGTGGTGGGCTCACTTGGGAAAACTTTTGCCCATTATAAACGTAAACGATATCGGGAGCAGGGATAATCTTAGTGTAGTCGGAGTTTGCCGCGGTTCCAAGGGCATGAACGATTAATTCAGGCCGGCCTTGGCTGTTTGCTTTGACGAAGCTGGCCTCACCTTTCCAGGAATAACACCCAAGTTTGCCGAAGTCCGGTTTCCCACGATTGTCGCAATTTCCCATGTCTTCGTCCGACGTGTTGATATCGCCTGCCGGCGCCCACGAGCCGTCCCCGGATTGCGTCTGTCCGTCAAAGACGAAGATCTGATAACCTAGAGTGGTTTCTCCCATACCGCTCCAGCCATCAGGAACAAGGATAGCGAAGCGCCTATTGCCTAAGTCGAAGCGAAGAAGACCGACATGCTTCGGTGAATAGATAGGCTGGGAGGGATCTCCTGACTGGTAGACATCACCCCATGAACCGCTCTGAACGAAATCGCTTTGTACCGAGCCAGGATTGAACTCAGGTGACTCGTTGTCATCGGAGTACGTTACAACACTAATCTGTGCGCCGCACGCATGGCACGTCGTGTTTTCAGCATCCGTCCCCTTGGTTTTCAGAAACACGGCATACCTTGGCTGGCCATTTGACTCGAACGGCACTGAAAACCACACGCTTGTGTTCCGAATCACATCCGAGGTTGCGTTAGTGCTATTGAGAAACTCCTCAGTCGCCCAATCCTCCTTGGTCGATTTTGGAAATGGACCGCCGGGCTTCCAGGCGCCCGACATAGCTTGTGCAGACGCAACCTCACCTGGCGTCATTCTCGACTCAATGGCCGCCTTTGCCGTCGTGGAATTCGAATTCCCCTGGGCAGCCGCAAGATTGTAGAACATATACGCGAGCGCATCGTCCTCTGGCTCGCTCTGTCCGCTGCTGCTGGACTCCCCACTATAGATTTGACCGAGCGCGTCCTCTGCGTACGCCGATCCCTGCTCCGCGGCTGCGGTGAGTTCCTTCACTGCTCGGCCGACGTCAGCATTGGTGCCGATACCGTTCAGATAAAAGACGCCAAGATTGAATTGAGCATCGGAGTCGTTTTGATCTGCGGCCTCTTTGTAATAAAGAAGCGCCTTCCCATCATCCTGTGGCACCCCATAGCCTTTAGCGTAGAGAAATGCGAGGCCATCCTCGCCGTGGTCATCACCTTGATTTGCCGCCTTTTGATACCAGGCCGCCGCCTGGCTATAATCCCGCACGACACCAAGGCCAGCCTCGTACATATCGCCGAGTGTCGATTTTGCAGCGGCGAACCCCACGGTCGCAGCCCGTTTCTGCCAATATGCAGCTTTAGCGACGTCAACGGCTGTCCCGTACCCGTTGGAATACATCTTCCCGAGCAGATAGTCTCCAAACGCGGATCCGCCATGAGCGGCTTTTTGAGCTACAGTAAACGCTCTATTGTCGTCCTCAGTGACGCCCTTTCCCGTCAAATACATGTACGATAGGCGTGCTTCGGAGGCGGCGTCGAACCATCCGGACAGCGGACTCAAATCGTTGAACGCGACTTGGTAGTCGCCCCGATCGTAGGCAGCCGCTCCATCGGAGACTTGGCGACGATAATAATAATACCCGCCTGCTGCTGCGAGCAAAAGGGCGGAGATCGGAAGCAGCACCCACGCAGATCGCATTTCATGCCATTTTTAACTATGCCTTGAAGTGCATCGATGTATGTTCCTGAGTCGTATGAGGCTGTGTCGGAACGAGATCCGCATGATCCCGTGGGAGTGCGCGGCCGCGATACATCGTGATTTTCATCGGGGTTGCAGCACTCGGAACGAGACCGCGATATAGACTCCAACCAACAGATGGCAGCATGACCGTGCGGGCCCGCGCTATGGAGGCGGCCTGACTGATTCGGAGTGGTCGATTTACTGCCTATTCCTGCCATACCGAGCCACCAAACGAATGTCCGATTTTCTGATCAATTCGCCAGAAGCGGACTGTCGCAAGACCACCCACTTCGGCTGATAGGGGTCCAAGATGCTTTGGCCGCTTTCGGGGTGTCAACTGCGGCGCGCCCGTGACCGCCTTGGGCGCAAAGCCGCCGACGCGAGGCAGTGCCGAACTTCCGCTTCCAAGGGAGCGACCGGGATGTCTGGCCGGCCGGCTCGGGTCGTAAGCCGAAACTCAAACCGAGACACCCCAACCCCACAAGTGGCGCCCCCACCCCACCGAGACTACCTTCCCCCGATACCCCGACGACCCGGACGGAGCCCACGCCGATGCCTCGCACCCCCCTCCCGCTCCTCCTCCCGCTCGCCCTCGCGGCCCCGCTCCTCCTGCACCCCCCCGCCGCCCGCGCCGCGCCCCCGCCCGTCGCGAACGCCCCCTACCTCCCCGGCTTCGACGCCGCCGTCGGCACCCCAGCCGCCCCGCCCGCGTCCCCCGCCGCGCCAACACAAGCCCCGGCACCCGTTCCCCCAGGCGCCGCCGCCACGCCGCCCGCCCCGCTCGGCGAATCCGCCTCCGCCTCGGACTACATGGCTCTCGCCGCCCAGGCGGTGGCGCAGCAGCAGGCAGCGCCGGCGCTGTTTGACCTCGGGCGGGCGGAAACGCGGCTCATCAGCCGCTCGGTGCCGCTCGGCCAGACCAACAATCCGTCGGACGATCCGGCGGTGAAGCAGATCCAGGAAGCGCGCGCCGCCGTGGATGCAGGCGATTTCGCCACCGCGGCGACCGTGATCGCCCGCGCCATGCCGCTGGTGCAGCAGGAGGAGAACGCGCCCGTGCCCAACCCGCAGGTTGGCCTGCCCGACCAGCCTCCGGGTTAGGCGCGCGCATGCGTGTCTCGATGGTCCTGCCGGTGGAGGACTGGCGTGCCTGCGGTCCCGTCGCGCGGGCCGCGGAGGAGGACGGGTTCGACGTCGTCACCGCCAACGAGCTGCGCCACGATCCGTTCACCCCGCTGGCATTCGCCGCGCTGGCGACGGAACGCGTGCAGCTTGCGACCTCGGTCGCCATCGCCTTCCCGCGCAGCCCGATGATCGTGGCGAACCAGGCGTGGGACCTGCAACGACATGCGCGCGGGCGCTTCGTGCTCGGCCTCGGCAGCCAGGTGAAGGCGCACAACGAGCGGCGGTTCAGCGTGCCCTGGATCGCGCCGGCCGCGCGCATGGGGGAGTATATCGCCGCGCTGCGGGCGATCTTCTGCGCCTGGGAAACCGGGGAGAAGCTCGACTATCGCGGCAAATACTACAACTTCACCCTGATGACCCCGGAATTCACGCCGCCGCCGCTGGGCCTGCCGCCGCCGGCGGTGGCACTCGCCGCGGTCGGTCCGCTGATGCTGAAGACCGCGGCGCGGCAGGCCGACAGCACACGGCTGCACGGCTTTGCGACGCGCGCCTATCTGGAGCAGGTGGTGCGTCCGCTGCTGGCGGCCGGGCTCGCTGCCGCCGGCAGGACCTTCGAACGGTTTGAGATCACCGGTGGCGGTTTCATCGCGACCGGCCCGGATGCGGCCGCGGTGCGCGCGGCGGCGGAAAAGATCCGCTATCGGGTGGCGTTCTACGGTTCCACGCCCGCCTATCGCGGCGTCTTCGACCTGCATGGGATGGCCGATCTCGGCGTGCGGCTGAACGGACTGTCGCGCGAAGGCAAGTGGGCGGAGATGGCGGCGCTGATCTCCGATGATGTGCTCGCCCTTTTTTGCGCCCGCGCGCCGTACGAGGGGCTGGCGGACGCAGTCCGGCAACGGTTTGGCGGCCTGGTCGATACGATTGCGCTGGATTTGCCGGCCGACGTTCCGCGCGCGACCCGCCGCGCCGTCGTGGCGGCGATCCAGGCGATCCCGCACACGTTCGCGGGGCCGGAGGCGGCGGGGCCGTGACCCTCGTGCGGCACCGGCTTGGACGGCGCCGGGCAGCGGGTGCGGGGCAGCCGGCGGCGGCGTCCGCCGCTCGGCAAGCGCTTGCGTCCGGCCGGCGTCCGCTCCACCTTCCGCGCGAAAACCCGAGGGAGGAATACCGTGGTGAAAGTTGCCGTACTCGATGACTGGCAAGGGGTTGCGCGCCAGTCGGCCGACTGGTCGAAGCTGGAAGCGCGCGCCGAGGTCACGTTCTTCGCCGATGCCTTCACCTCCGAGGACGCGGCCGCCGCCGCTCTGGCCGATTTCGAGATCCTGCTGGCGATGCGCGAGCGGACGCATTTCACCGGTTCGCTGCTGAAGCGCCTGCCGAAGCTGAAGATGCTGGGCACCACCAGCGCCCGCACCCTGTCGCTCGACATGGCGACCGCGACCGCGCGCGGCGTCGTGGTGTGCAACACCGGCAGCGGTCCGGGTTCCGCGGCGACCGCGGAGATCGCGCTGGCCCTGATGCTCGCCGCCCTCCGCGGACTGCCGACCGGGGATGCCAATATCCGCGCCGGGCGGTTCCAGCAGGGCGTGCCGGTGGGTTCGGCGGCGGAGGGCAAGACGCTCGGCGTGATCGGGCTCGGCAAGATCGGCGCGCGGCTGGCGCGCTACGGCCGCGCGCTCGGGATGGAGGTGCTGGCCTGGAGCCAGAACCTGACGGCGGAGAAGGCCACCGCCGAGGGCGCCACCCTCGTCTCCAAGGACGAGCTGCTGGCGCGGTCGGATGCGGTCACGTTGCATCTGGTGCTGTCGGAACGCACGCGCGGGCTGATCGGCGCGGCGGAGCTGGCGCGGATGAAACACGGTGCGGTGCTGGTGAACACCTCGCGCGGCCCGCTGGTCGACGAGGCGGCGCTACTGGCGGCCCTGCGGGAGGGGCGGATCGTGGCCGGGCTCGACGTCTACGACATCGAACCGTTGCCGGCAGGCCATCCGCTGCGCAGCGCACCGAACACGGTGCTGACCCCGCATCTCGGCTACGGCGTGCGCGAAGTGTGGTCGCAATTCTATCCGGAGCACGTGCAGAACGCGCTGGCCTTCCTGGACGGCAAGCCGGTTCGGGTGATGAACCCGGAGGTACTCGGGAAGTCCTGATCCCGCCGGCCCGCAAGGAGACCGCCATGGACGATACCGTCACCGCTCCGCGCCAGGCGTTCTACGACGCCATCGCGCCGCATCATCTGGCGCCGCTGTGGGAGAACCTGCACCACCTGGTCACCCGCACGCCGGCCACCCCGACGGTGCCGGCGCATTGGGACTACGACGGCGTGGTGCGGCCCTATCTGATGCAGGCGGGCGGGCTGATCACCGCGAAGGAAGCGGAACGGCGGGTGCTGATCCTGGAGAACCCGGGCCTGCCCGGCCAGGCCAGCATCACCCGCAGCCTGTTCGCCGGCCTGCAACTGATCCTGCCGGGCGAGGTGGCCCCGGCGCACCGGCACACCCAGTCGGCGTTGCGCTTCATCATCGAGGGCCATGGTGCCTACACCGCCGTGGAGGGAGAGCGCAGCCTGATGGAGCCGGGGGATTTCGTCATCACCCCATCCTGGACCTGGCACGACCACGGCAACGAAACCGCCGCGCCGATGGTCTGGCTGGACGGTCTCGACATCCCGATCGTGCGGCTGTTCGACGCGAGCTTCGCCGGGCCCGCCGCCGCCGACAGCCAGACGGTCGCCCGCCCGTCGGGCGACAGCCTGGCGCGGTTCGGCCACAACATGGCCCCGGTGGATTGGCGGCCCACCGGCCCGGCGTCCCCGGTGTTCAGCTATCCCTACGCCCGCTCGCGGGAGGCGCTGGCGGTGCTGGCCCGCAACGGAGCGCCGGATGCCTGCCACGGCCACAAGCTGCGCTACGTGAACCCGGCGACCGGCGGGGCGCCGATGCCGACGATCGGCGCGTTCCTGCAACTTCTGCCCGCCGGCTTCGCGACCGCGCCCTATCGCTGCACCGACGGGACCGTGTTCTCGGTGGTGGAAGGCGAGGGAGAGACCGTCGTGGGCGACACGACGATCCGCTGGAAGCCGCGCGACCTGTTCGTGGTGCCGGCCTGGCACCGCCACACACATCGGGCGGCGTCGGAGGCGGTGCTGTTCAGCTTCTCCGACCGCCCGGTGCAGGAAGCGCTGCGCCTGTGGCGGGAGGAGCGGGGGTAGTCCCCGCCGGCCGGCGCCGCCACGGGGTTCAGCCCTCGCGGATGCCGCTGCCGTGGCTGCCGATCATCGACAGCAGTTCCCGCCGGGTCGTGGGGTCGTTGCGGAACGCGCCCAGCATGTGGCTGGTGACCATTGTCACACCCGGCTTGTGCACGCCGCGGGTCGTCATGCACTGGTGCGCCGCCTCGATCACCACCGCGACGCCGCGCGGGGCGAGCACCTCCTGGATGGTGGTGGCGATCTGCACCGTCAGCTTTTCCTGGATCTGCAGCCGCTTGGCGTAGGCTTCCACGACCCGGGCGAGCTTGCTGATCCCCACCACCCGCCGGTGCGGCAGATAGGCGACATGCGCGCGGCCGAGGATCGGCGCCATGTGGTGCTCGCAGGTGCTTTCCACCCTTATGTCGCGCAGCAGCACGATCTCGTCGTAGCCCTCGGTTTCCTCGAACGTGCGTTCCAGCAGCGCGTTCGGGTCGATGGCGTAGCCGGAGAAGAACTCCTCGTAGGCGCGCGCGACACGGGCGGGGGTGTCGCGCAGACCCTCCCGCGCGGGGTCGTCGCCGGCCCAGCGCAGCAGGGTGCGGATCGCCGCCTCCGCCTCGGCGCGGGTCGGGCGGCCCGGGGCGTCCGGGGGCAGGCGGGAGGCGGGAGCGATCAGGTCCACCGCGAGACTTCCTTGAACATCAATGGCAGGCGGCAACAGGGGCGCGAACGGCAGGCCGGCAACCGCTCCGGCCGCGGACGTGGCCCCGGAGGGGAAACCCACAAGGTGCTGCGGTCAATGCACGCCGCCCGCCTGGTGCGGGCTATCGAGGCTGAACGCCGGGATCGCGACGTCGAACGCCTCGCCCGAGGCGGGATCGACCATGTGGTAGGTGCCGACCATGAAGCCGGACGGCGTTTCGAGCGGGGTGCCGGAGGTGTATTCGAAGCTCTCCCCCGGTTCCAGCAGCGGCTGTTCACCGACCACGCCGGCGCCGTGCACGTGCTGGGTGCGCCCGCGCGCGTCGGTGATCCGCCAGGTGCGGCGCAGCAACTGCACTGTGCGGCGGCTCTCGTTGGCGATCGTCACCCGATAGGCCCAGACATAGTGTCCGTCCTCGGGCTGCGACTGGTCTTCCAGGTAGAAGGAACGGACCGAGACGCGGATGCCGTTGGTGATCTTGCTGTAGTCCTCGCCCATGCGCCGATGTTCACGGTTGCTGCGTCAGGGGGATAGAACGCCGGGGGGCGGGGGTTGTCCAGGCGGTCGGTGGCGGCGTGCGCGATGGCGCGTCCCTTTCTTCTCTCCCGCAAGGGGGGCAGGGAGGTGCAGGGCAATCGCGTGAACGCCCCGGTTCGCGCGCATCCCGCGGTCGCGTCTCATCGGGGTTTTGACGTGCATCGATCCCATCCCCATGCCGAAGCGAAGGTCCTTGGTGTCTCGCAGCCTGCACGCAATTCCCCAGCGACGGCCGTCATAGCCCGTCAGTTCCTTGGCGGTGGCGGTGGCGTTGGCGCCGCTGGCGGCCAGGCACCAAGCCTGCTTCATGTCCGGCTCCTGCACACGGACCACGGTGCCCACCTTGTAGCGGTCGGGGGTGCGGGTCTCGCCGGTTGTGGCGGTGACGGCGATGTTGCCACGGAAGCGGATGGTATGGTCGAAGCACAGCTCCTCCGTCAGGATCCGGTAAAGGTCGTGGTCGCCGAAGCCACGGTCGGCGACGACGCACACCTTGACATCCGTCGGCAGCAGCTCGGCCAGCTGCACCAGCACGCGATGCTCGTAGCGGCTACGGTTGTTCTTGAGAGCGCGTTTATCCACCGTGAGCCACGCGGACCGCCGCGAAGGAGAAGCGTTGCTCTCGGATAACCAGGATGGGCAAACTCGCAAGAAAACGCCGCAGGTGGCGGTCCCCCAATTCTTTTGTGTCTCGGGAAAAATGAGGGGATGCATGAGCCTCTATCCCCCAAGGCAGCACAGGAGAATCCAAATGCCGCGCATCTTCATCTCCGGGTCATCCACCGGCCTCGGCCTGATGGCAGGGCAACTCCTTGTCGAACAGGGTCATCAGGTGGTCCTGCATGCGCGCAACGAAACGCGCGCCGACGATGCCAGACGAGCTCTGCCGGAGGCCGCAGACGTCATTGTCGGCGACCTGGAGACGATCGCCGGCGCCAAGGACGTTGCCGTGCAGGTCAACGTGCGCGGCCATTTTGATGCGGCCGTTCACAATGCCGCCGTCGGCTATCGGGAGAGCCGCCGCACCACTACCGATGGCCTTCCGCATGTCTTCGCGATCAACACGCTCGCCGCCTATATCCTCACGGCACTGATCGAACGGCCGAAGCGACTGGTCTATCTGAGCTCGGGCATGCACCAATACGCAGACGCCAACGTGGACGACATCCTCTGGCGCAAGCGGCGCTGGAATGGGTCGAGGGCCTACGCCGAAAGCAAGCTGCATGATGCCATGCTGGCCTTCGCCGTTGCCCGCCTTTGGCCAGGTGTGCTGTCGAATGCGCTGGAGCCGGGGTGGGTCCCGACCAGGATGGGCGGCGCCGGCGCGCCCGATGACATCGACCAGGCGCATTTGACCCAGGCATGGCTCGCGGCGAGCGACGATACCGCCGCGCTGACGACCGCAGGCTATTTCTATCACCTCAAGCCGCGTGAGCCTAATCCGCAGGCCGGCGACGTCGCTCTCCAGGACCGACTGCTCGACATCTGCAAGAAGATCTCCGGTGTCGAGATGCCATGATGTGCAAGGAATGCCACCTACGAACTCGGCTCGTTGCTGCAATTCGTCGAGGAGGCCGTTTGCGGCTCGAAGATCAGCGGTCCCAAATCCCTCTGTGAACTGGCCATAGACCGGGCCGAGCAATTCCCGGGCTTGGTCGCGGTTTCCTTGCTTGCGCCACAAGAGCGCGAGGCTTGTCGCCGCGCGCAACTCCAAGGCGAGCGCCGATTGGCGGCGGGCCAAATCGAGCGAACGCAACAGCCAATCCTCGGCTTCGGTCAGATGCAGTCCCGGATCTGACGCCAGGAGGTACCCCTTGATACGATACAGTTCCGGCAGATAGAAGGATTCCGCCCCCGGTTCGCCATACGCCATAGCGCGATCGATTGTGGCGTGGGCGTCGTCAAACTGGCCCATCATCGCAAGCCCCTCTGCCAAATCAGCTGCAAATACCGGGATGTTCAGATGATACCTGTCCATGTACAACGCATCCAGGCAGTCCTGTAGCAGTTCGACACCGGCGCTGGCTTGTCGGCGCTTGAGGCACAGCTCCCCTTTCAAGCCGATGCCAACCACCTGATATGGCCGCAAGGAATATCTCTTGGTATGCGTGATCAGCTTATCAAGGATCTCCTCCGAGGCAGGTAAATCGCCGATCCACAGCAAGACCGTGATCGTGTAGACTAGACAAAGGCAGTATGTAACAGGCTGATCGAGGCCGCTTGCTTCTTCGAGCGCATGGCGTGCGGCCGCCGCTGCCTTGTCGGGAAAGCCGCGCAACCACAGGGTTCTCGCTATGACCATGAGTGTACGAAAACGATGGTCGAATCCGAAGCGAACAGGGTCGTCGTAGCGGGAGCTTTTTGGATAGCGCAGGGCCGCGCGACAATGGATCAGCGCACTGGCCTGATCACCGATCAGATGATGAGAGACGCCAAGCATCCAATCCGCGATTGCCGTGCTGTCCCGATCGTTCATCTGGCTGGCGATAACCTGGCTGCGTCTCGCAAGGTCGAGCGAGCCGCGGAAATCCCCTAGTCGTGAGCAATAGGTGTGAAGGCCGCCAAGCATTCGCAGTTGATGGTAGGGGTCTTGCAAATTTTCGGCGAGTTCAAGACCACGGATGTAAGCATTTCGGACCTCTTCGCTATTGCCTTTGGTGAACATGAGCGACACGGCGAGCGAGGCCTGAAGTTCCATTTCGCGGCGGGAGCCGTGCGCCGAGGCGTCGAGGGCTGCCAGTCCGCGTTCCATCCAGATACAGCATTCGGTCAGCAGCGACATGTCCGTGAACAGCGGCGCGGACGCGGCGGCAAGCGCGGTACCAAGCTCGATATCTCCTCGCTCGGAGAAGCTCCATTCCAACGCGACGCGCACGTTGGCGATTTGCGCTCTGCGATGGGCCGCAAATCCGTCGGCACTGGACTGAGCGATGGATCCACAATCGATGCGCTGCAGGAATTCACAATAATAACTGGCGTGCCGCCGCGCGATTGCATTTTCTTCGCCACTCGCCGACAGCTTTTCCAGCACGTAGGCGCGCGTGGTATCGAGCAACCGATAAAGCATCGACGGTTGGCAGACGGTTGCCACGGTGAGCGACTTGGCAACCAAATTCGCGATCAATTCGCTGATTTGCCCACTCTCGACATCGTCCCTCCCCGCGACCGATTGCGCCGCTTCGAGCGAAAACATCCCGACGAAGATGGACAGACAGCGCAGGATCCTACGTTCCATTTCAGGAAGCAGATTATAGCTCCAATCGAACGTCGCGCTCAGGGTCTGGTGCCGCGGCAGGGCCGTCCGCCGGCCTTGCCACAGCAACCCGAACTGGCTGTCCAGATGCGCGGCGACACCGTTGATCCCGTACGCATCGACACGGCCGGCTGCAAGTTCGAGCGCCAGCGCGATCCCGTCGAGACCACGACAGATCTTGCCGACGGTCGGTGCGTTGGAGTCATCCAATTCAAAGCCATGCACGCTCGCGGTGACGCGTTCGACGAACAATTGTGCTGCCGGAAATCCCAGCACATCAGCGGCATTCAAGCCAGGATTGTCTGGCGGGCAGCGAAGCGGAAACAACTGATGGACCCGTTCGCCCTCAACCCGAAGCGGTTCCCGGCTTGTTGCCAAGATATGGATCTGTGGCGCCTCCCCGAATACTCGCTCCGCCAGCCCCGCCGCGGTCTCGATCACGTGTTCGCAACTGTCGAGGATCAGCAGCATCCGTCGGTCGCGAAGGAACGTCAGGAGACCGGGGGTCGGGTCGTCGGAATTGACCAAAAGGCCAAGTGTCGACGCGAGTGCGCTCGGCACGAGGAGAGGATTGCCAAGCGGTCCAAGATCGACGAAGTGAACGGCGCCATCAAAACTCGCGGTCATTGAGTAACCGACCGAAACGGCAACGGTCGTCTTCCCGATGCCGCCGGGCCCGACAATCGTCATGAAGCGATGATCAGTCAGTTGTGCGGAAATCTTTTGGACGGTTTCGTCGCGGCCCACTATTCGCGAAAGGCGGATCGGAAGCTTCGGCGCTCCGGTAGGAGCGGCCCTGCTCACCGTCGGGGTGCTTCGCGTCGAACGCGAAATCGGCGCCACGAAACAATAGCCTCGGCCCGCGATATTCATCACATAGCGGGTCCCCAATCGGCCATCGCCGAGTGCCTTTCGCAGTGCCGCAACCTGGACGCGGAGGTTCGCCTCCGCGACCTTGACATCGGGCCATACCAAGGCGACCAAATCCTCGTTGCTGACGACCTCGCCCGCTCGTTCGAGCAGGACAAGCAGAATGTCGAAAGCACGGTTCCCCAGTTTGCAAGGCGTGCCTTCCTTTTCGAGAAGTCTTTCCAACTCGACAATGCGAAACGGACCGAAGGAAATCGCGCTTTCGCAGCGAACCCCGTCCCCGTCGACCATTCACCCCCTCCGTTCAGGCTTCGGCGGAACCGACGCCGGATATATTAACCGCCTGAAGGGTATTGTCACGATGCACGGGCCCAATCGTCGCGCAGCCAAAAATGGTGAGACCGGTAAATCGATTAAAATCGGCAGGTTCTGGTAGCCGTCTATTGTGAGACGCCGCTGGCTATTTGAGATCATTCTTGCCTCTGAGTGTCCGTCCGGGAACATCTTAAATCGTTGGAGTCACCTATGATTCCCTGGTGACGTCCCGATTCGCAGGAGGTTGCCCATGTGGACGCCCGAGACTCGCGCCTGCCACGACCGCAGCCGGCTTCGCTACCCGAGTGACCTGACCGATGCCGAATGGGCGTTGGTGGCTCCTCTGATCCCGCCGGCAAAGCGGGGAGGCAACAAGCGCACGGTCAACGTCCGCGCGGTGGTCGATGGATTGATGTATGTGCTGAGCAGCGGCTGCCAATGGCGGGCGATCCCCAAGGACCTGCCGCCGCGTAGTACGCTGCACGACTATTTCGCACGCTGGGACTACGACGGCACGTTGAACCGCATCCACCACGCGCTTTATGTGCAATGTCGAGAGCAGGCCGAACGCGAGGCCAGTCCGACGGTGGGGATTATCGACAGCCAGAGCGTGAAGAGCGCAGAAAAAGGGGGGCCTCGATCGATCCACACGGCTACGACGCCGGCAAAAAGATCAAAGGCAAGAAGCGCCATATACTGGTCGATAGCCAGGGTTTAGTGCTCCACGCGATCGTCCATGCGGCTGACTTGCAGGACCGCGATGGTGGCGTGATGGTGATGGCAACACTGTTCGGTCTGTTCCCATTCCTGCGCACGCTCTATGCCGATGCCGGCTACCAGGGGCCAAAGTTCCGGGCGGCGTTGAAACGGGTCGTGCGGCAGATCAGAGTCGAGATCGTCAAGCGGTCCGACTACGCCAAGGGGTTCGTGGTACTGCCGAAACGGTGGATCGTCGAACGCACCATCGGTTGGCTCAATCGCTGCCGACGATTGGCGAAGGATTGGGAGAACCTCAATCGCAGAGCCCTCGCCTTCCTGCGGCTCGCTTCCATCCGGATGATGCTGAGAAAGCTCTGTAATCCCACGTGATGTTCCTGGACGGAACTCTTAGAGGTTGCCCCCCCGCAAGCCGCCGTCCTGGCACCGCGCCGGCGAGGTCGCGTGAGGTGTCCGCCCCGCCGCCGGACCAGGAGGCGCGGGACGCGTCGGGCTTTGCCAGATGTGAGGTCCCGACTCCAAAGAAACACAGTTAGAATGTTATGATGCCGCCCGGCCGTCCGGCCGCACGTCAATCGGGAAATCGGCGATCAGGGCAAGCCCGAGGGAGAATAGCGCCGGCGCTGCGACCGCGCTGATGCTCAATATGAGGTCGTCCATAGGGCATCATGCCGTATCCCCAGAGAATATCGAGGGGTGACCGCCAGAAGCGGACGCAGGAATAAATTCAGGGCGATCGGGCCAAACGAACGCATCACCGACGTATTGCCGCCATTGACACCCCCCCCGCCCGATCGCTACCACCCGCGCCGGGTCACGCCCCCCCACCGGGGCGCTTCTCTTCTGAAAGGGAGAGCTGCAATGGCATTCGCCGCCAACCGGCCGGACGTGCGTCCGGCCAATCCCGATTTCTCCTCCGGCCCCTGCGCCAAGCGTCCCGGGTGGACCCTGGAGGCGCTGTCCGGCGCCTTCCTCGGCCGCAGCCACCGCGCGAGCGCGGGCAAGGCGCGGCTCGCGGAGGTGATCGCACGCTCGCGCACGATCCTCGGCCTGCCGGCGGACTGGAGGCTTGCCATCGTCCCCGCCTCCGACACCGGCGCGGTGGAGATGGCGCTGTGGTCGCTGCTCGGCGCCCGCGGGGTGGACGTGCTGGCGTTCGAGAGTTTCTCGGAAGGCTGGGCCACCGACATCGTCAAGCAGTTGAAGCTCGCCGATGCGCGGGTGATCGCCGCGCCGTACGGGCGGCTGCCCGATCTCGCGCAGATCGACTTCGCGCGCGACGTGGTGCTGGCCTGGAACGGCACCACCTCCGGCGTGCGCTTCCCGGACGGCGATTTCATCCCCGCCGAGCGCGCCGGGCTGGTGATCGCGGACGCCACCTCGGCCGCCTTCGCCATGGCCTTGCCGTGGGACAAGCTCGATGTCGTCACCTGGTCCTGGCAGAAGGCGCTGGGCGGAGAGGCGGCGCACGGCATGCTGGCCCTGTCGCCGCGAGCGGTGGCGCGGCTCGAATCCTACACCCCGCCGCGGCCGTTGCCGAAAATCTTCCGCCTGACCAAGGGCGGCAAGCTGAACGAGGGCATCTTCAAGGGCGAGACGATCAACACGCCCTCGATGCTGTGCGTGGAAGACGCGCTCGATGGCCTGCGCTGGGCCGAGGCGATCGGCGGCCTGCCGGCGCTGATCGCCCGGTCGGAGGCGTCCCTCGCCGCCATCGCCGCCTGGACCGCGCGCACCGGCTGGGCGGATTTCCTGGCCGAGGTGCCGGCCACCCGTTCCCCCACCTCGATCTGCCTGAAGATCGTCGTCCCGTGGTTCGTCGCGCTTGCGCCCGAGGACCAGGCGAAGGCGGCGAAGCGGATCGCGGCGCTGCTGGAGACGGAAGGCGTCGCCTACGACATCGCCGCCTATCGCGACGCGCCGCCGGGCCTGCGCATCTGGTGCGGCGCGACGGTGGAACCCGCCGATGTCGCCGCGCTGCTGCCCTGGCTCGACTGGGCGCACGCCCAGGTGGCCGCCGCATACGCGCCGGCGCACGCGGCCGAATAGGCTTTTCCCTCCGCCGACCCCTCGCGACCCTCGATCCGCAGCGCGGCCACGCCCGCGACGGACCGGGGAGGCCAATTCCCCCCCGCCGCGTGCGGGCGGGGGAGGGGTCGGACCCCCGATCACCCCGCCTGGCAAAAGAACCCGCCCCCATGCCCAAAGTCCTGATCAGCGACAAACTCTCCCCCGCCGCGGTCGAAATCTTCCGCTCCCGCGGCATCGCCGTCGATCTGAAACCCGGCCTGTCGCCGGCCGACCTGCGCGCCATCATCGGCGGCTACGACGGCCTCGCCATCCGCTCCGCCACCAAGGTCACGCGCGAGCTGCTGGATGCGGCAGCCAACCTGAAAGTGGTCGGCCGCGCCGGCATCGGCGTCGACAATGTCGATATCAAATCGGCAACCGCGCGCGGCGTGGTGGTGATGAACACCCCGCACGGCAACACCATCACCACGGCCGAGCACGCCATCGCCATGATGTTCGCCCTGGCGCGGCAGATCCCGGAAGCCTCCGCCTCCACCAAGGCCGGCAAGTGGGAGAAGAACCGCTTCATGGGCGTGGAACTAAGCGCGAAGACGCTCGGCCTGATCGGCTGCGGCAACATCGGCTCCATCGTCGCCGACCGCGCCATCGGGCTGCACATGAAGGTCATCGCCTACGATCCGTTCCTGGGCGAGAAGCGGGCGCTGGAACTCGGCGTGGAGAAGGTCGATCTCGACACGTTGCTGGCGCGCGCGGACTTCATCACCCTGCACACGCCGCTCACCGACGCGACCCGCAACATCCTCTCGCGCGCGGCGCTGGCGCAGACGAAGAAGGGCGTGCGCATCATCAACTGCGCCCGCGGTGGCCTGCTCGACGAGGCGGCGCTGGCCGAGGCGATCGCCGCCGGCCACGTTGCCGGCGCCGCGCTCGACGTGTTCGAAACCGAACCGGCCACCGCGAGCCCGCTGTTCGCGCTGGAAAACGTGGTCTGCACCCCGCATCTCGGTGCTGCCACCGCCGAGGCGCAGGAGAACGTCGCCTTGCAGGTGGCCGAGCAGATGAGCGACTTCCTGCTCACCGGCGCGGTGGCGAATGCGATCAACATGCCGTCCGTTTCGGCCGAGGACGCGCCGCGGCTCAAGCCCTACATGGACCTCTGCCGCCTGCTCGGCGCCTTCGCCGGTCAGCTCACCCATTCCCGTGAAGGCGTGATCCGGTGCGTCCGGATCGAATACGAAGGCCAGGCTGCGACCCTGAACCACCGCCCGCTGACGGCGGCCGCCCTTGCCGGGCTGCTCGCGCCGATGATGCCGGGGGTGAACATGGTGAACGCCCCGGTGGCGGCGCGCGAGCGCGGCATCGACGTCGCCGAGACCGCGCACGACCGGCCGAACGAATACCAGACCCTGGTGCGCATCACGATCGAAGCCGACAAGCTCACCCGCTCCGTCTCCGGCACCCTGATCGCCGGTACGCGACCGCGGCTGGTGGAGATCAAGGGCATCCCGGTGGAAGCCGAGTTCGCGCCGCACATGCTGTACGTGACCAACCAGGACAAGCCCGGCTTCATTGGCCGGTTCGGCGCCACCCTGGCGGAATCGGGGATCAACATCGCCACCTTCCACCTCGGCCGCGCGGCCCAGGGCGGGGATGCGATCTGCCTCGTTTCCGTCGATGAGCGCGTGCCGGAGGACGTGCTGCGGTGCGTGCGCGAATTGCCGCTGGTCGTGCAGGCCACGGCGCTGGAGTTCTGAGCAGGCGCGACTGCGGGGGGCCGGCCGGCGGCCTCCCGCGCTTTCCTATGCCGCCCGTCGTCCCCGTTCGGCGCGGCGGCGCTCGATCCCGGCAAGGCAGGCCCAGATCGCGTCGGGCAGGGTCGGCAGGCCGGATTCCAATCGCGCCATCGCCTCGGCTGCCGTCTCACGCGCGCCGGTTTCCACCGCCGCGGCCAGGTCCTCCAGCGTCTCGCTGAACCCGACCGCTCCGAACAGATCGGCCAGTCCTTTCAGGTCGTCGCACAGCCGCGCCACGGCACCGGCTTCCCAGCCGGGGATCAGCTCCGCCAGGCGCACGCATTTCGTCCCTGCCTCGTCCAGGAACTCCTGCACGCAGGCGCGGGTCCGTTCCAGTCCGATTTCGCTCACCATGGCTTCCAGGAACGGCCCGGAGACCTGAGCAACCAGCGAGACCGGCGCGTCGAGGTCGGCAAGGGGGGCGGGCGCGGCAGGTCGCGGACCGGCGGCAATCCAACCGCGCAGGCGCTGCGCGAGCTGATTGAGGTCGGCTGGCTTGCTGACGAGGGCGGTCAGGCCGTTGGCACGGCATTCCGCCTCCACCGCAGGATCGCCGCGGGCGGTCAGGGCGACAATCGGGATGGTCGCGGATCGGCCCGGCAAACCCCGGATCCGCCGTGCCGTCTCCCACCCGTCGATGCCGGGCAGCCGCAGATCGAGCAGCACGGCGTCCAGCCCGTCGTGTTCTGCCATGCGCACCGCTTCTTCGCCGGTCCCCGCGGGGAAGGCGGTGAAGCCGCTGCGCGCCAGCGCGGCGGCGAGCAGCACCCGGTTGGTCTCGTCGTCCTCGACGATCAGCACACGGCCGCCGGTGGCGCCGGCACCCGCCGGCAGCAGTGCGGTCAGCGCCGGATGCCCGGCGAGCAGCGCGGTCGCGGCGGCGACGATCTCGGTGGCGGCGGCGGTGCGCGGCACCAGCACGTCCACCCCGGCCGGGCGGGGCTCGTCGGGCCGGTCGGCGAGGCCGACGAGCACAAGGGACCTGCCGAAGGAGGTGCCGCGCAGGCGCACGCAGAACAAGTCGGCGGCCATCCCGGTCACGCCGAGATCGACGATCACGAGATC
Source organism: uncultured Pseudomonadota bacterium (assembly GCA_963832525.1). Lineage (GTDB taxonomy): Bacteria > Pseudomonadota > Alphaproteobacteria > Acetobacterales > Acetobacteraceae > JAJZVS01. The sequence continues at coordinate 161,001 of CAWHUC010000002.1, read as the reverse complement.
AAGCGCACCGTGCAGGGCCACGGCCCGTTCTGCCAGTGCGAGGCCGACAAAGCCATCCGCCGCGGTTTCGACGCCGAAGCCGAACTGCTCGAACTGCGCGCGCACCGCTGCCTGGGACGGCTCCGACAGTCCCACGAGCAGTGCCGCCCGGCCGGCGAAGGTTGCCGGGCGTGCCGCCGGCACCTCCGGGTCGGCCGGGCAGAGCAGAGTGAACGTGGCCCCTTCCCCGGGCCGGCTTTCCACCGTCACGGTCCCGCCCATGGCACGGGCATTTTCCCGACACAGCGCCAAGCCGAGGCCGAGACCCTCGACCGCCGCGTCGGCACGCTGGAAGGGTTCGAAGATACGCTCCTGATCTGCGGACGCGATGCCTGGCCCGGTATCGGCGACGGTGATGCGGAGCGCGCTGCGCCCCTGCGGCCCCGGCTCCGGAGCGGCGCGCAGTTCCACCCGTCCGGCATGGGTGCGGCTGACCGCGTTGGCCAGCAGGTTGACGACGATCTGGCGCAGGCGCGCGGCATCCACCTGCCAGGTCCCGTACAAGGCGGGATCGAGCCGAGTGGCGACCAGGGTGTCCTTGGCGGCGGCCTCGGCCGCGAACAGGGTCGTGGTGTCTTCGAGCAGGCCGGCGAGGTCGGTGGCTACGGCCGGCACGGCACTGCGGCCGGCGATCGCCAGCAGGCCGTTGAGCAGCGACAACAGCGCGACCCCGCTGGCGCGCAAATGTTCCACCCAATGCCGCTGCTCGTCTTCCAGCGCGCCATCCAGCAGCAGATCGCAGATGCCGAGCACGCCTTGCATCGGCGTGCGCATGTCGTGGCCGATCGCCGCCAGTGCCAGCTCCTGTTCGCGGCGGATCGTTTCTATGGTACTGCGCGCGACGCCGAGCGCGGCTTCCGCTGCCGCCGCCCGGGCTTCCGCCGCCGCCAGCTTCGCTGTGCCGGCCAGGGCTGGTTCGGCGATCGGGGCGGCGTCCGGGCCGGGGGGTGGCGTGGCGGACGGCTCCGGTATCGGACCCGCCCCCGATCGGGCGTAGGACCCGGCCAGGATCGCCTCCGCGTCCAGCGGATCGCGTGACGAAAGCGGGATTGCCGCGCCGGCGCCCGCTGTCGCGACGCGGCCGCGCCCGAGCCAGCCGCGCGGCAGCAACAGCAGCCCCAGCACGGCCCAGAGGCCCAGCAACTCAAGCCCGAAGCCCGCCACCTCGCCGCGCAGCAGGGGCCAGCCGGAGGACCAGGCAACCGCCTGCGGGAGCGCGGCAACGACCCGCACCGGCGCCAGCGGGAGCGGCGCAATGACCGAGAGAACCGCGGGCGTCCCGCGCAGGGCGATGCGCGCAATCAGCCGCGCCGGGTCCGCCGAGTTTTCCGCCCCCGGCCCGGACGCAACCGGCACCACGTTGGTGGCGGCGAGCACCGTATCGGCCGCGCCGACAAGGCGCAGGCTGGCGCCGGCGGGCAGCGGTGCGCGCTCGAGCAGGCGGCGCACTTCGCCCGGCGGCACCGCGGCGCCGACCAGCCCGACGAGGGTGCCGGTTGCGTCGCGCACCGGCATGGTCAGCACCAGGCTCGGCTCGGCACGCATCCAGTCGGCCGGGGCGCGGGCAATCGACAGGCCCTGGGCGCCCGGCTGCAGCGCGGCGACGAACCAGGCCTGCTGGGTCAGGTCAGGCGCATTCGCCGGCAACGGGTCGGACGCGGCGACCAACCGGCCGGTGGCGGTGACGGCAAACACCTCGCTGGTGCCCGGCAGCGCGATCTGCATGCGCAGCAGCCGGGCGGTGAGCGCCAGCCGGTCGCCGTGCAGGTCGCCGGGCGCCACCCCTCCGGCCAGGCGCGCGAAGCGGGCGAAATCGTCATCCAGGGTGCGGGCGGCGGCGATCGCGGCGCCATGCAGGCGCGCCTCGGCCAGGCGGTCCAGGCTGTTCCCGACCTCGCCCAGGTGACGGGCCCCCAGGAGAACGACGAGCAAGGTCGCGCCGACGAACCCGGCGCCTCTCAGGCCAATTCGCAACATGCGACCCGCGCCGCTGGGTCTGGGTGGAGACATGCGTTCTCTCGCTGTAAGCCGGGAGCCTCAGGTGCTGCCCTTTCTATACCCGCGGGCGTTACAACGAGTTTGCTATTTCGGTGACCGAGCCGCGGGATATGTGATCGGCAGGCTGCGGCGAGGCGGGGCGGGATCGCGGAAAGGCTGCATCTTCCAGCGCTGGCCGGCAGCGGCCTCAGGTGGGCGCAGACACGATATCGTGAGGTCCTGCATCGTGACCTCGGCGCCCCTGCCGCGCCTCGGGCCGTTGTCGTCGACAACGGCACCTGGCAGCGGTGAAAAATAGGTGGCACCGGGGTTGCCATGGCGAACCTGGGGAAGTTCGCGCACCGAGTTTTGGCTTACGCTTGGACATGCTCGGCGCGACCCGGTGCCGACAGGGGAGTCGGTCGTCGGAGGGGCAAGACGACCGCTCCACTGCTCGGCTGGCCTGGGGAAGCCAGTGTCCCGACATCCCGGGACCAGGGAACCCTACCGTGTGCGACCGGGCGCGCGAACAGGAAGGATAGGCGGTGCTTTCTGGCGTGATCGGGGGGAGCCAACCCGACGAAACATCCTGCCTGCACCCGGCGGATCGGGCGGCGGGAGACTCGGTGGGTTTCCCGGTTTGTTCAGGATCAGGCGCGCGGCGGCCGCTGGCGCAAGGTCGCGCCGTCCCGATCGGCTCGCATCGTTCCGTCCCGCTCGTCGCCATCGGCGTAGGTGAGGCGGTAGGGGCCGACCCGCAGCACGGCGCCGGGCGGCAGCGGCGCGGCGCCGGCAATGCGCTCGCCATCGATGAAGGTGCCGTTGGTCGAATTGAGGTCGGTGACGCTCACGCTGCCCGCGGCGAGGGCGATGCGGCAATGCGCACGCGAGACTTCGATCGACGGCAGCAGCAGTCCGGCCCCTGGAGCCCGCCCGATGACCAGCGGCTCGGCGCCCAGCACGATCTCCGCCGGCAGATCGCCCGGGCCGGTGAGCAGCAGGCGGGGCGGGACGAAGTCGGCCGCCGAGGCAAACGCGCCGGCGGAGCCCCACGCGCGGTCCGGTTCGCCGACCGCCAGCGCCGCCGCCTGGCGGGCGAGCTCGTTGCCGGCCTCCTCCAGGGCGCGATCGAAATGCGGCAGCGCCGCCTCGGCCACGGCGACCCGCAGCACGCGACCCGGCCGGCGCTCGAGCAGCCCGAGCTGCATCAGATAGGCGATATGATCGCGCGTGGTCTGGAAGTTCTGCCGGATCAGGCCGAGCAACCCTGCCGCCATCTGGTCCGCGAGCAGCCCGTCCCCGTCGTCGGGAAACGGGGACAACCCGTATTGGCGTGCGAGTGCCATCAGGAGCAGCGCCCCATGCGACGCCGACAGCAGGTGGCGTCGGGCGTCGAGCCGGCGTGCGCGCGACAGGCCGGCCGCATCGAACACCCGCTCGCTCGCGCCGATCCAGGTCTCCTGGCTGGTCTCGATCGCGCGCAGCAGGGCCTGGCGCGTCGGCGCGTCGTCCGGCGCGAGCCGGCCGGACCGCACCCCCGCCACCGCCGCGCCGAGCGCGAGCAGCCGCGCGCCGACGTCCCGCAGGTAGGTGTCGTACTGTTCGAGCAGGGCCGGGGTCGGCAGCACCACGGTGCGCGCCGACAATGGTCCGTCCTCCGGATCGATCGCGCACAGGCTAAGGCCGCGCAGTTCGCCGATCCGCTCGCGCACCGTGGCGTCGTCGAGCAGGAAGACCTGCTTGACCAGGCCATAAAGTTCGCCCAGGGCCGCGCCATCCTGCGCGCGCACCGCCAGATGGCTCGCCAGGTGCCATTGCGCCCGCCGGTACAAGGTCGGGAACTGGCGCAGCCAGAGTTCCTGGCTGGCCGTCAGGAAGCGGATCGTCTCTCGCTGTGTCAGCACCGGAGCCTCGACTTGCGCCTCGGCCGGGAAAGGGCGGGCCGCGCGGTGGGGCAAACGGGCATAGTGTAGCGCGCGCCGGGGGAGCAAGTGCAACCCGGTTCGTAAAGGCTCAGGACGAAGCGCGGAACGCCGGCATCACCGCCTCCGCGACCCATTGGAATTGTTCCAGCATCACCGCCTTCGGCGTGCCCATGCTGGTGCTGAGGTTGATGGTCTCGAGCCCGGGAAAGCGTTCCTGCATGCCCTGCAAGTGCGCGACGAGCTGCGCCGGGGTGCCGGCGAACCAGGCGCCGAGCTTCATGTAGTGTTCCACCGTCGGCACCTCGGCGGCAGCCCAGCCGCCCCGGCGGCCCACCGCGGCCACCTGCGTCGGCGTGATCCCCGGCACGAAGCCGAGCGGGGCGAACATCTTCACGTGCTCCTCGTAGAACGGGGTGATCTCCCGGATCGCCTGCTCGCGCGTGTTGGCCAGGTGGAAGAAGATGCCGATCGCCAGGTTCTCCCCCAGTTTCAGGTCCTTGCCCGCCCGCGCCGCGGCTTCCTGGTAGCCGCGGATCGGGCCTTCGGCCATGGTCGCGGCGCCGCCACCCACCATGCCCCGGATGCCGTGGCGGACCATGAAGTCGAGCCCGCGCGGGTTGGCGCTGACGATCGGCTGCCAGCATTCCACCGGCCGATGCACCGGGCGCGGCACCAGGGTGAGGTCTTCCAGCTCGTAGCCGCGGTACGGCACGCGCGGCGGCAAGGTGTAGTGCGTGCCGTGGTGGGAGAAGCGCTCGCTGTCGAACGCCTTGAAGACGATCTCCACCTGCTCCTCGAACAGGTCACGGTTGGCGTCCTGGTCGCGCATCGGCGCGCCGAAGGTCTCCACCTCCCTTGTGTGGTAGCCGCGGCCGACGCCGAACACGGTGCGGCCCTTGGTCAGGATGTCGGCCACCGCGAAATCCTCGGCGAGCCGCAACGGATGCCACATCGGTGCGATGTTGAAGCCGCAGCCGGTGCACAAACGTTGCGTCGCCTGCGCGAGGTGTACGGCCATCATCAGGATGTTGGGCAGGACCTCGTAGCCCTCGTGCTGGAAATGGTGCTCGGCGAGCCAGAGCGTGTCCCAGCCGAAACGGTCGAGCTGTTTCGCCACCGCCTCGGTCTTCTCGAACACGGAGGCGAGGTGATCGTTGGAAAACCGGCGCTCATTGGCAGGCGTGGCATCCTGACCCATATCGGGCAGATCGACATGGCCTGGATAGACGGTGACGAATTTGCGGATCATGACGCACCCTCCCGGTGACATGGGCGGCCAGCCTGCCGGTGCTCCGCACGGCGAGACCCGGGGCGAGCCGCCTGGAGCGGCCAGTCTGGCGCGGATTGGCCGGCGGGGCCAGCGCGTCGCGGCAGGCGGCCGCGATTCCCCCGTGTTGCATGCGTCCCCTGTGTTGCCGGGGCCGGCGGCGCGTGCTGGACTGGCCTCGGAAGGAGCCGCGACGATGCCACATGCCAAGAACCAGGCCGGGCCGCGACCGCCGGCGACGCCATGGATTCCGGCCGTGCTTCTGGGGCTTGGGATCAATGCCCTTGCCGCGAGCGTGATGGCGCTCGGCGCCGGCGCCGCCGTCGGTGCGGCCGTGACCCGAACCATCAGCGGCGGACGGTAGCCGACAGGCTGCGTCCTGGCGCGCGTGATCCCACGCCGACGATCGGCGGTGCATATCCGTGCCGCCGGGATGGCCGGGCGACAGGATCGCCAAGGAACAGCACCGAAGGGATCGGACGCATGATCAGCCTGTCCGCCGGCAATGCCTCGCTGGTCCTGGCCCCGGAGACCGGTGGCGCGATCGTGGGCTGGCGCCTCGGCCGCTGGCATATCCTGCGCCAGCCGGAGCCTGCGGCGATGCTGGCGGGCCCCGCGCGCCGGCTGGCCGCCTTCCCGCTGGTGCCGTTCTCCAACCGGATCGCCAACGGCCGCTTCACCTTCGCGGGGCAGGAGCACGTGCTGGCCCGGGCCGACCGCAGCTTCGCGCTGCCGATCCACGGCCTGGGCTGGATCCGCCCCTGGTGCCTGACCGAGGTGTCGGCAAACGCGGCCCGGCTGCGCCTGCTGCACCCCGCGAGCGCGGCGGACCTCGCCCTATGGCCCTTCCCGTTCGAAGCCGAGTTGCGTTTCGACCTTGCCCCCGACGCGCTGACCGTCGGGCTGCGCATGACCAACCGGCACGAGGGGCCAGCCCCTGCGGGCCTCGGCCTGCACCCGTATTTTCCCCGCGCCGAAGCTGCCAGCCTGCGGTTCGCCGCGACCGGCGTCTGGCTGACCGATTCCGGTCAGTTGCCGACCGAACTCGTGCCCGTCCCGACAGGCTGGGACCATGCGGCCGGCCGGCGCATCGGCACCGTCGCCCTCGATCACGTATTCGCCGGCTGGGACGGGCGGGCCGAGATCACCCTGGCGCCCGAGCCGGTGACGGTCGCGATCGAGGCCAGCGCGATCTTCCGCCATGTCGTCGTCTACACGCCGCCCGGGGCGCCCTATTTCTGCGTCGAGCCGGTCAGCCACATGACCGATGCGGTGAACCGGGCCGACAGCCGCGGCGACACCGGGCTCGCCGTGCTGCCGCCCGACGGCACCCTGGAAGGGGAAATCGCCTTCCGCCTGCGCGGCATCTAGGTTTTCCGGGACCGCCCGCCGGGCCGGATCTGCGGGTAGGGGTTCATGCCGGGGACATCGTGGCCGCCGTCATCCCGGCACCGCCTCCCGGCTGGCGCGCACCTTGTCCACCCGGCGGCCGTCCATCGCCACCACCTCGAAGCGCCAGCCGCCGAAGACGATGCGGTCGCCTTCCCGCGGCACCCGCCGCAGCAGCGCCAGCACCAGTCCGGCGATCGTGTGGTAGCTGCCCTCGGCCGGCAATTCCGGCAGCGCGAGACGCGCTTTCACCTCGTCGACCGGCATCAGCCCGTCCATCACCAACACCTGTTCCGTGGCCCCCGCCGGCGTGCCGGGCGGCGGGGCGGCATCGGTGGGGTCGCCCACGATCGCCGCCAGCACGTCGGCGGCGGTGACGACACCTTCGAAGCTGCCGTATTCGTCCATGACCAGCGCCATGCCGAGCGGGTCGGCCTTCAGCCGCTCCAGCGCGTCGAGCGCGCTCACCGTATCCGGCACGACCATCGGCTGGCGCAGCGCCGCGGCGAGCGACAGGTCCCCGCCGCCCAGGATGCGATCCAGCAGATCCTTCGCCTGCACCACGCCGACGACGTTATCCACTGTGCCGTCGCAAACGACGAAGCGCGAGTGCGGCGAGGCCTTCAGGGTGGCGACGATCTCCTTCGCCGGGTCGGTGCGGTCGATCCAGACCAGCTCGGTGCGCGGCGTCATCAGGGCACGCACCGGCTTGTCGGCGAGCCGGAGCACGCGCTCGATCATGTCGCGCTCCTCCAGCTCCAGCACCCCGGCCTGCGCTCCCTCGGCGAGCAGGGCGCGCAGTTCTTCCTCCGTCACCGCCTCGGTGGCGAAGCGGGTCAGGCCGAACAGGCGCAGGACCAGCGCCGTCGAGCGGCCGAGCAGCCACACCGCCGGGCCGGTGAGCCGCGCGGTCCAGAAGATCGGCCGGGCCAGATGGGCGGCCAGCACCTCCGGCCGGCGCAGCGCGAGCTGCTTCGGCACCAGTTCGCCCAGCACCAAGGTGAGATACGTTGTCCCCACCACGACGAGCGCCAGCGCCAGCGGCCCGGTCACGGTGACCGGCAGGGCAAGACGGCGCAGCCATGTCTCCACCTGCTCCGACAACTGGGCGCCCCCGAAGACGCCGATGAACACGCTCACGAGGGTCACGCCCACCTGCACGGTGGGCAGGAAGCGCTGCGGGTCCTCGGCCAGCCAGCGGGCCCGGGCGGCGCCGGGGACCTGCTTGCGTTCCAGCACCGCGAGGCGGGCGCGGCGCGCCGACACGAGGGCAAGCTCGCTCATCGCGAACACGCCGTTGACGGCAATCAACAGCAGTAGGACGAGACATTCGACGGCGAACTTCATGTTCTGGTCCGATAGTCGCGGCCGATCCGGGTTGCGGAACCCTGGTCCCGCCCCTTCCGCCTGTTGCGCCGCCAGCATAGCATTGCCATGCGGGGAAACCCCGCCAAGGGGAGAGAGGCGGACATGTCAGAGACCGGGATGCCCGATGCCGGCAAGGTCGCCGTGGTGACCGGTAGCGCGTTGAACATCGGGCGGGCCATCGCGCTGGCGCTTGCCCGCGACGGCTACCGGGTCATGGTCCACGCCCTCCACTCCGCCGACGATTGCGCCGAGACCGCGCGCCTGGTGGCCGACGCGGGCGGGGAGGCGGCGGTCCATCTGGCCGACATCAGCGACCCCGCCCAGGCGCGCGGGCTGATCGCCGCGGCGGTGGCGCGGTTCGGCCGGCTGGACGCGCTGGTCAACAATGCCTCCCGCCGTCGGCAGACGCCGCTTGCCGAGATCACGCCGGCGGAGTGGCGGGAGATCATGGGAACCACCCTGGACGGCGCGTTCTTCTGCGCCCAGGCGGCGGGGGGGCCGATCGCCGCGGCGGGGGGCGGGGCGATCGTCAACCTCGGCGGGATTTCCGCCCATGCCGGCACCACCGGGCGGGTGCACGCGGTCGCCGCCAAGGCCGGGATCATCGGCCTGACCCGGGCGCTGGCGAAGGAGCTGGCGGCGGACGGAATCACGGTGAACACGGTCGTGCCGGGCGATATCGACACCCTGCGCGGCGCCGCCGCCGGCGGCAACAGCGGCAAGGCGAGCCTGCCCGGCACCCTGCTCGGCCGACGCGGACGACCCGAGGAGGTGGCGGCCATGGTGGCCTATCTCTGCTCGCCGGCGGCGCGCTTCGTCACCGGCCAGACCATGCACGTGAACGGCGGGGCGTACCCTGGGCTGAGTCCGGCTTTCCGCCGTTGGCGTTGGTCACTGGGATGATCGGCGCTTCGAGGAAGCAAGGCCAAGGGGCTTTGCCCCCTGGACCCCCACCAGGGAACTCGTCCCCTGGACCCCATCTATTGGGTTCCGTGCGTATGGGGGTGTCTCGGGTCCGGGACGGGGCTGCGCGGGGCGGGCTGCGGGGTCAGGAACAGGGCGCGTCTGCGCCCTGTTCCTGACCCCGCAGCCCGCCCCGCGCAGCCCCGTCCCGGACCCGAGACACCCCCATACGCACGGAACCAACGGAAGGGTTCCAAGGGCGAGCCCTTGGCGGGGTCCAGGGGCAAAGCCCCTGGCCTTGTTTCCTCGAAGGGCGGCCATTCCAGCGACCAGCGCCAACGGCGGAATGTCGCGCTTGACCCCGGCGCCTGCCGGCGCTTGTTCCCTGCATGGACGAGGACACGATTTTCGCGCCGGCCTCCGGCGCCGGGCGGGCGGCCATCGCGGTGTTGCGGGTGAGTGGCCCCGCCGCCGGCGCGGCCTTGCGTGCCCTGTGCGCCGGCCGGCTGCCGCTGCCGCGGCGTGCCGTGCTGCGCCGCCTGCGCGACCCGACGGGCGGGCTGCTCGACCATGCGCTGGTGCTCTGGCTGCCCGGGCCGGGCAGCTACACCGGGGAGGACTCGGCCGAGCTGCATCTGCACGGCGGCCGCGCCGTCACCGAAGCGGTGGCCGCTGCCCTGGTCGCTGCCGGCGCCCGCCCCGCCGCCCCGGGCGAATTCACTCGCCGCGCCTTCCTGAACGGACGGATGGACCTGGTCGAGGCCGAGGCGGTCGCCGATCTGGTTGCCGCCGAGACCGAGGCGCAGCGCCGCCAGGCCCTGCGCCAGTTGGAGGGCGCGCTCGGCGATCTCTATCGCGGCTGGTCCGAACGGCTGCTGCGGCTGATGGCGCAGGAGGAGGCGCTGATCGACTTCCCCGACGAGGACCTGCCGCCCGAGGTCGCCGCTGCCGCCGCGGCCGAAACCGTGGCGCTGCGTGCCGAGATCGCCGCGCATCTGGCCGACAACCGCCGCGGCGAGCGGCTGCGGGAGGGGCTGGTGTTTGCCGTGACCGGCGCGCCCAACGTCGGCAAGTCCTCGCTCGTGAACGCCCTGGCGGAGCGCGACGTGGCGATCGTCTCCGCCACGCCCGGGACGACGCGCGATGCGCTGGAGGCCCGCGTGGTGCTGGGCGGCGTGCCGATCACCCTGGTCGATACCGCCGGGCTGCGCGAGGCGGCCGATCCGGTCGAGGCGGAGGGCGTGCGGCGCGCCCTCGCCCGCGCGGAGGCGGCCGATCTGGTGATTGCGGTTGCCGAAGCCGGCGCGCCGGCAGGGGGGCGGGCGGAGGCCGTGCGGGTTGCCAACAAGATCGACCTCGGCGGCGTGGTGCCGGAGGGGGTTCTGGGCGTGAGTGCGGCGACCGGGGCCGGGCTGGCGGACTTGCGCGACCGGCTGGCGGCGGAGGCCGTGCGGCTCACGGAAGCGTCCGGGCCGCCGCCGCTGACCCGCGCGCGCCATCGGGCCGCGCTGATCGCGGCGGGGGAGGCGCTCGATCGTGCGCTGGCGGCGCCGCTGGCGGAGTTGCGGGCCGAGGATTTGCGTCAGGCGCTGCGGGCGCTCGGGCGCATCACCGGGGAGGTGGGGGTCGAGGACGTGCTGGACCGCATCTTTTCGCAGTTCTGCATCGGGAAGTAGTGCGGGCTGTGGGGAGAGAGGTTTCCCCCGCTCGGGGGGGGCGGGGGGCCCGCCGTCGGCGCCGGGGCCGATGTACGTCGGCTGGGGCATTCGGACACCGGCGTACGCCGGCTGGGACGCCGCGCATCATCGCCCTTCCCCCTCTCCCTCCGCCCTTGCGGGGGGAGAGGGCGGGGTGAGGGGGGCGCACGCGGCACAGGATGCGGATCGGGGGGCACGCGGGCCCCTCTCACCCCGACCATCTCCCGCCAGGGCGGGGGAGAGGGGGAAGGCGTCAGCCTTCCTCGATCCGGTGCACGTCGTGCACCACGATCCCGGTCGGGCTGGCGCCGACCCGAATCCAGACCTTGCGCGTCAGGGTGGCCGTGGTGTCGTGGTAGCCGGCCTGCCAGTGCTCGCGCATCGAGGCGGCGCTGAACTCGTAGTCCTTGGCCTGGCCTTCGTAGGCGGCCTGCTCGTAGATCAGGTGCAGGATCGTCAGCTCGGGGAGGCTGTCGCAGGCCGCCTTCAGCGCCTTCTCCTCGGCGGTCAGACGTTCCTCCGGCACCTTGGCGAGCAGCCCGCGCAGCAGCCGGCGCTCGCGGTAGCGTTCCTTGTAGCTGTCGGTCACCATGCGGGTGCGGCTCGAGTAGCGGATGTCCTTCTCGCGGCCGAGCACGTCCATCATGTCGCGCGGCAGGCGGCCGCGGGAGCTGAACAGGTCGATCTGGAACAGCAACATGCGCGCCGCGCCGGCGTGATCGAGCACGTGCTGGAGCGGCGTGTTGGAAACAAGGCCGCCGTCCCAGTAGCATTCCGATCCGATCCGTACCATCGGCAGGGCGGGGGGCAGGGCGCCGCTCGCCATCACGTGCTCGGGGCCGAGCGGGGCCTCCGTGGTATCGAAATACACGAAGTTGCCGGAGCGGATCGCCACCGCGCCGGCGGCGTAGCGCACCGCGCCCTTGTTCAGCAGATCGAAATCGATCAGCCGCAACAAGGTCTCGCGCAGCGGCGCGGTGTCATACAGGCTGGTGGCGGTGCGCGAGCCGCGCGGGCTCAGCCATGGGTTCGGCGAGGTGGGGACGAAGAATCCCGGCTGGCCGAACATCATCGCCTGCATGGCGGCGAGCGTGTTGACCGCGCGGCGCGGTTCGTCACCGTCGACCGGGAAGGGCCAGGACCAGGCGCCGGCGGGGCGGGCCGTGATCGTCTCCCAGAAGGTACGCAGCCGATCGAGACGACGGTCCGGGGCGTTGCCGGCGATGATCGCGCCGTTGATGGCGCCGATCGACACGCCGGCTATGAATTCGGGCTCGATCCGGGCTTCGTGCAAGGCCTCGTAGACCCCGGCCTGGTAGGCGCCGAGCGCACCGCCGCCTTGCAGCACGAGCGCCACCTGGTCGGAGCCGGGCGGCCGGTGCGGTTGCGCGGCGGCGGGCTCGGCGTCCACGGGAGCGGTCGGTGCGACATCCATGCGAGCCTCCTGCGACATTCCGCCGCCGGTGGTGCCATGCCCTCGGCGGGTCCGGCATGACAATACGGCAACATGCGGCGATTTTTCATGCAGGCTCTGGCGGCTTTCGAGCAGAATGAACGAGAGAGCGGTCCGGGTACGGTGGTCGAAGCGAGACCGATCGCGACGCGAGGTATCGTGCCCGGAAAGCCGCCCGACGCGCCGACCGGTGTGACGAACCGCCCCGCGAACCCCCCGAACGAACAGCGATGGAGCCGCGCATGACCCGCGAGGAGATACTGGCAGCGTCCTCGATGCCGCTCGCCAGCCCGAGCTACCCGAAAGGTCCCTACCGCTTCATCGACCGCGAATACCTGCTGATCCACTACGAATCCGATCCCGACGCGATCCGCGCCATGCTGCCCGAACCGCTGGAGCCGGACGGCAACCACGCGATCTTCGAGTGGATGAAAATGCTCGACAGTTCCGGTTTCGGTGCGTACCAGGAATGCGGCATCAACATCGCCGCGAAGTGGAACGGGATGCCGTGCAACTATTCGGCGATGATGTTCCTCGACGACGAAAGCCCGACCACCGGCGGGCGCGAGATCTGGGGCTTCCCGAAGAAGATCGGCAAGCCGGATCTGGCGGTCCACCATGACACCTTGACCGGCACCTTGCGCTATGCCGCGCACGAGGTGGCGCTGGGCACCATGGCCTACAAATACGTCTCCCTGGCGCAGGACCATGGCGAGACCCTGGCGGCGATGGGCAAGCTCAACGTCAACCTGAAATTCATCCCCGACGTGGACGGCAGGCCCAAGATCGTGCAGCTCGTCGGCTACCATCTGGCCGACGTCACCTTGAAGGGCGCCTGGGCCGGCCCGGCGCGGCTGCACCTGGTGCCGCACGTGAACTGCCGGGTGGCTGACCTGCCGGTGCGCAAGATCCTGTTCGGCCGGCACATCATCGCCGATCTCACCTTGCCGTACGGCGAGGTGCTGCACGACTATCTCGCCTGATCCCGTCACCGCATCGGAGCATCGTTCCCATGAGCCTCAAAGGCAAAGTCGCCCTCGTCACCGGATCGACCAGCGGCATCGGTCTCGGCATCGCCCGCGCGCTGGCGGCCGAGGGCGCCGACCTGATGCTGAACGGCTTCGGCGACGCCGGCGCGATCGAGACCCTGCGCGCCGGGATCGCCGCTGAATTCGGCGTGCGCGTGCTCTACAGCGGCGTCGATATGTCGAAACCGGAACAGATTGCCGCGATGGTGGCCGACGCCGAGGAAAAGCTCGGCGCGGTCGATATCCAGGTGAACAACGCCGGCATCCAGTTCGTTGCCAATATCGAGGATTTCCCGGCCGCGAAATGGGATTCCATCATCGCCATCAACCTCTCGGCGGTGTTCCACGGCATGAAGGCGGCGATTCCGGGGATGAAGAAGCGCGGCTGGGGGCGGATCATCAACATCGCCTCGGCGCACGGGCTGGTGGCGAGCCCGCAGAAGGTCGCCTATGTCGCCGCCAAGCACGGTGTCGTCGGCATGACCAAGGTGGCGGCGATCGAGACCGCCAACGACGGCATCACGGTGAACGCGATCTGCCCGGGCTGGGTGCTGACGCCGCTGGTGGAAAAGCAACTGGAAGACAAGGCGAAGCAGCAGGGCACCGACGTCGCGCACGAGAAGCACGAGTTCCTGACCGAGAAGCAGGCGATGGAGAAATTCACCACGCCGGAACAGATCGGCGGGCTCGCGGTGTTCCTGTGCTCGGAGTCCGCGGCCACCATCACCGGGGCGCCGCTGTCGATCGACGGGGGCTGGGTCGCGCAGTAGCGCGCGGGATTTCCTTGCCTGTCCTGCGCCCGGGTGCCAGGATGCGCATCCCCCCACAACAACCGAAAGGAGGTGATCCAGTGTCTCATTGGCCTCAGCCGACGCCCGTTGCCGCGGACTGGATCGTCGCCGTCAAGCGTCCGGTCGCGTAACCAGGGCCGCTTGGGCGTCCTGGACTGACGACAATGCGAAGGCTCCGGAGCGCTGCTCCGGAGCCTTTGTGCATTCCCCCACCCCGCGCTATGCCCGCCGCTTCGGCATGAGCCGTCGCACCGGTCGCGTGGCCGGCCGATACGTCACGGCGGGGCGGCTTCGACTTTCAAGGCGATGATGGCCCGGCTTCGCGAGTCCCGACGCGCGATCGGACGGCAGGCGAACCCGCAACGCTGGCGGCCGGCGCCGGCGCTGGTCGCGACCTTTGCCATGCACGCCGCCGCACTGCCGGTGCTGGCGGCCGTGCCGGGCGCCTGGCCGGCCGTGCTGGCCGCGCTGCTCGCCAACCATGCGGCCCTCGGCCTGTTCGAACTCGCGCCGGGCAACCGCTGGATCGGCCCGACCCTGGTCCGCCTGCCGGCCGCGGCGGCTGCACGCGGCGAGGTCGCGCTGACCTTCGACGACGGGCCGCACCCGGTTGTCACCCCCCGGGTGCTCGACCTGCTGGACCGGCACGGCGCCCGCGCGACCTTCTTCTGCATCGGCCGCCGTGCCGCGGCCCATCCGGACCTGGTGCGGGACATCGCCGCGCGCGGCCACAGCGTGGAAAACCACTCCGACCGCCATGAAAAGCGCTTCGCGCTGCAAACCCCCTGGGCGATCCGCCGCGAACTGCGCACCGCCCAGACCGTGCTGACCGCCGCCGCCGGCACGCCCCCACGCTTCGTCCGTGCCCCGTTCGGCATCCGCGGGCCGATGCTCGACCCCGCCCTGGCCGGCACCGGCCTGCGCCACGTCGCCTGGACCCGACGCGGAAGAGATACGATCTGCAACGATCCGGCCGTGGTCCTGGCGCGGCTGACCCGAGGTCTGGCAGCCGGCGACGTGCTGCTGCTGCACGACGGCGCCTCCGCCATCGGCGCGGACGGAACGCCCGTGGTGCTGACGGTGCTGCCCGCCCTGCTCGCAGCGCTCACCGCGCATGGCCTGCATGCGGTCACCCTGCGAGCCGCGCTGGATGCCGATCCGCGAGCTGTATGACATCCGCAAGCAAGGCCAGGCGGCGCTGCCCCATAAGCGCCAGGACAAGGGGCCGGACGCCGTCCTTTCACCTCTCCCTCCGGGAGAGGTCGCCGCGAAGCGGCGGGTGAGGGTCGTGCCGCACGGACACATCATCGGACCCGCCGCACCACCCTCACCCGGAGCGCTGACGCGCTCCGACCTCCCATGAAAACTCCTGGTTCGGGGATCTGGCGGCGGCGGTACCCTTCTCCCTCTCTACCCGCACTTGCGGGGGGAGAGGGAGAAGATACCGAAACGTTCGTCGCTGGGGGCGCATCGGGCGGCGGCGCGGGGAAAGATCGGGACCTGCGGACCGCCGGCATGTCGTCGCGCCATGCGCCGAGCTGTTGCGCCGGCCGGCAGCGGCCGATCATGCCGATCCCTATCCGGCCGCCGCCGCAACGAACCGGCCGAGCGCAGGCAGGTCCATCGGATGGTCGGTTTCATTCGCGACCGCCACCACCAGGCGCTGACGGCGCAGGATGAAGACGCGCTGGTCCGACGCGCCGGAGGCCCAGGCGGTATCCGCCGGCAGGTCGCGGAACAGACGATCGCCGTTGGTGCGGAAGCAGGCGGCGTAGCTGGTGCCCGTATGGGTGGCGGTGAGCGCATAGTCGGCCCAGCCAGGCGGCAGCAGCCGCTCGCCCGCCCACATCCCGTCCTGCACATAGAGCACGCCGAGCTTGGCGTAGTCGCGCAGGGTGGCGAAGCCGGCGCCGGAGGCGATCAGGTTGCCGGCGATATCGGCCGAGTGCTGGTAGCTGCGCATGCCCAGCCGGTCGGCCAGCAGCCCGTACAGGGTCGCGTGGTACGGCAGCCCGCGCCGTTCGATGGCGTCGCGCAGGATCGCGCCCAGCACGTTGGGGCCGCTGTTGACGTAGCGGAACACCGATCCCGGCTCGGTCGCCACGATCGAGCGCTGCGCGGCGTCGAACGCATCGCCGGCGTCCTGGTAGACGGCGCTGTTCTCGAAGCCGAGCTTTACGCGGCCGTCCTCGGTCAGCACCGGGAAGGCGAGGCCGGACCGCATGCGCAGCAGGTGGTCGAGGGTGATGCGATGCTGCGCCGCGCGCGGGTCGCGCCACAGCGGCGCCGGCGCGGGGTCGTGGACGGAGTGCAGCCAGCCCTCGGCGATCAGGCGGCCGATCAGGGTGCAGGTGATCGCCTTGGTCATCGACCAGCTCGGGGTCGGGCGGTCGGGGGCGCCGAAGGCGCTGTAGCGCTCGAACAGGACCTGCTCCGGCGTCGCGGCCAGCACGCCGTAGATCGCCGGGGGAGCCGGCGAACAGGGCGGCCGCCGCGTCCGCCAGCGCCGGGGCCGGCGGCGGCGGGGCGACGGCATCGCCGAGCGGCCAAGCGTGCCCGGGCGTGCCGGCGGCGCGTGCGATCGGGGCGGGGTCGAAACCTGGCTCCGTGGCTGGGCCGAGGAGGATGCCGCCGTAGCCGGGACGGGCGATCGCGTGGCCGGCGATCGGCGGTCCGAACGTCGGGTCGGTCCAGCGGACGGTCACCCTGCGGTCGCCGTCGTCGGTCTCGACCGTGACCCGGCCGGCGGCGAGCGCCGCGTCCAGCGCGCCGGCGATGCCGGGGTCGGGCTGCGGGCGGGCCGCCAGCCCGCCGGGGATCGCGGCGGGGCGCCAGCGCAGATGCCGCTCGGCGGTGGCGCGGTCGAGCCCGGTGACGAACATCATGTCCACCAGGCGCTTGGCGGCGAAATTGACGGTGCGCTGGCGCAAGGCGCGGGCGGTTCCGTCATAGACGATCGGATCGGGCGGCCCGTCGGCGGGGCCGCCGGCGGCGAAGGCAGGGGTGCGGTCGAACAGCGGTTCCGGCGGCGGTGTGTCGGACATCGGGGATCCTACTTGGCCGGCTGGGGCTGGCGCGGCGCGTCCTGGGTATCGAAGAACCGGTGCCGCATGCCCTTCTGGTTCTCGTAGAGGGAACCCTGCAGCGCCGCCGGCGGCAGCGGCAGTCGCACCGGCACCGGGGCCAGGCGCGGCTCGCGCGGCCGGCCCGCCACCATCAGCGCATCGTAGGCGGCGATGCCGGCGGGAAAGCCCAGCAGCGGCCAGGCGTCGGCGGCGCGGAACTGGAACAGCAGCAGGCGGCGGTCGCGGGCGGAGGTGTTCGGCGCCGAGCCGTGCACCGCACGCACGTGGTGCACGGTGATCGACCCGGCCCGGCCGGTGAGCGGGATCGCCGCGGCGTAGTCGACGTCGCGCCGGCTCGGGTCCATCGCGCCGCAGAAGACGCCGTCGGCGTGGTGGTCGAACACCGGGCCGCGGTGACTGCCGGGCACGATCAGCAGCGGGCCGTTCTCATCCGCCATGTCGTCTATCATCACGCCGACGGCCGCGAGGTCGTCGTTGGTATGCGGATAGAAGGCCCAGTCCTGGTGCCATTCCACCGGCGCGCCGAAGCCGGCCGATTTCATGTTGAGCTTGGCGGTGTCGAAACGGATGTCCGGCCCCCAGAGAGCGGCCAGCACGGCGAGGATGCGCGGATGGCGGGCCAGCGCGGCATAGGCCGGGTGGTGCAGGTGCGGCGCCTTGATGCGGCGCACCCGGGGGGCGTCCGGCGTGTGGCTGTCTTCCAGGTCGTAGATGTCGGTGTGGGCGGTGAGGCCGCGGGCGCGGGCGACGAAGTCGTCGGTCACGCGCGAAAGTTCGGCGACTTCCTGCGGGGTCAAGACGTCCGGCACGACGATCGCGCCGATGGTGTTGTAAGCATCGATCTGGGTTTGGTTCAGCATGCGTTCCTCCCGCGGTGGGGCGCGGGGAGGCTAGCAGCGGGCGGCGGGCGGGTCGAGACCACGGCGACCGGCCCAACGCAATCGCGCGAACCGAAAAAATTCGGTGCGGGGGGCTGGTTCTTCCCTCTCCCGCTCTGGCGGGAGAGGTCGGTTCGCGGAGCGGACCGGGTGAGACCCGTGCCGCGTGCCCCTCACCCGCCGTGCTGCGCACGGCGACCTCTCCCGCCAGGGCGGGAGAGGTGGAACTGCCGGAGAGTTGCCCGATTGCTTTGCCGGCTACCCCAGTGCGAACAGCAGCACGTGCGCGTCCGGGTGGAAGCGCAGCAGCAGGTCCATGTCGGTGCTGTCCATGCTGACCAGGACCGCACCCTGCTCGCGCGCGCCCAGGAACAGCAGCGCGTCGTTCAGCAGCCGGCGCCGGATGGCGTCCTGGCCGCCGGCGGGCCCGGGGGCGCGCCCAGGGTCGCGCCCAGGGTCGCGCACGGGATCGCGCGCCTGCCGGGGCTGGGTGGTGTACTGGGTGCGGGCGAGGATGCCGGCAATCATGCCGGCTTCGCCCCAGGCGGCGGCGCTCGGGGCGACGATGTCGGTGGCGCTGATCGTGCCGAGCAGGGTGGCGATGACCGCGCGGTTCCGCGCCGTGGCGGGATGCGACGGGTGCAGGAGCCCGGCGCCGATCGCGAGTTCGGCGCAGGCGACGGCGCTGTGGCGCACCATGCGGGCGTCGATGCAGGCGATGATCGGCTCCGGCAGCTTGCCGCGCAGCCGCTGGATATAGACGCTGGTGTCCAGCATCACGGCCCTGTCCGGCGGCACCGCCGCGGGATCGAAGGGCAGCGCGGCCCGGTCGCGCCGCGGCAGGGAAGCGGGGAACGCGTCCGGGTCGTGCCGGGCTGCGAAATCGGCCGCGGTCAGGCCCCAGGGAGGCGTCATTGGGGCGGCCTCATCGGGACCGCGTCATCGGGCCGGCATCACAGGGCCGGTTCGAAATCGTCCGTCAGCCGGTCGGTGGTGGTGCGCAGCCAGGCCTTGAACTGGTCCGGCGCCGCGGCGAGCGCCAGGCTGGCGTTGATGACGTCGGACGGATGGGCAAGCCCCAGCCGCTCCCCCGCCGCCGCCAGCACGCCGGGATCGACCCGGGCGGAGATTTTCTGCGAGCGCGCGCCGGTGATCGCACCCCTTGCCGCCAGCTCGGCCACCGCGCGGTCGAGCGCGGGGTTCGGGGTGGAGCGGAAGGAGGGCGGGCTCAGGGGCTGCTGCACCTCCGCCATGCCGCGCGGGCGGGCCGGGGACACTGCGCGCCGCGATCGGGGATCGGTCATGGCGGTCCTCCTTAGGTAGGACTTTTATATGATCCTTGTCCGACGTCGTCAATCCCATTCTGCGCGGTCCGCGTGCCGCCGCCGATCGGGCGTGGCCGCCCACGGCCCCTACGCGCCCAGCAGTACCGCGGCGATCCGCTCGCGCGTGAACGGCATGTCCCGGATCCGCACCCCCAGCGCATGCGCCACCGCATTGCCGATCGCCGCCGCGGTCGGCCCCAAGGTGCACTCGCCGACGCCGAGCGCGCGTTCCTCCGGCGCATCGATCAGGTCGCAGGTGATCTCCTCCGGCACTTCGGAGAAGCGCAGGATCGGGTAGCCCTCCCAGTCGAGCGAGCTCACCCCGGTCTCGCCGAACGTGATCTGCTCCTTCAGGGTGAAGCTCGCCGCCTGCAGGATGCCGCCTTCCAACTGGTTGCGCATGCCATCCGGGTTCACCACCAGGCCGGCGTCCGCGGCGCACCACACCCGGCGCAGGCGGACCTCCTGATCGACCTCCACCTCCACCACCACCGCGGCATAGGCGGAGCGGTTCTTGTACTGCGCGAAACCGATCCCCATGCCGCGCCCCTCGCCGCCCGGACCGCGCGTGTCCCATCCGGCCATCGCCGCCGCGCGCGCGATCACGCGGGCGGCGCGCGGGCGACCTTCGAGCAGGCCCAGCCGGTACACTACCGGATCGGTCCCGGCCCGCGCGGCGAGCTCGTCCATGAAGCTCTCCAGCGCGAACACGTTCGCTACCGCGCCGAGCCCGCGCAGCGCCGAGGTCCGCACCGGTGCGCCCGGCACCAGGTGGTGCAGCACGCGCCGGGCGGGGATGGCGTAGTGAGGGATCGCGTTCCGGGTGCCGCCGCCGCCGGCGGCCTCAGTCGGGTCGGTAGGCCGCGGCTCGGGCGCCGGGACGGGCAATGCCTCGTGCGCCAGCAGGTTGCCGCCCATCGCCGGCCGCTGCACATGCGAACCGGACCAGATCTCGGCGGTCCAGTCGATCGGCTTGCCGGTGGCGTCGAGCACCGCACGCACGTCGACCGTCATCGCGCTGCCGAGCGGTTCGAAGCCGAATTCCTCCTCCCGCCGCCATTGCACGCGGATGCACCGATCCGGCACCAGGGTGGCGATCACCGCCGCGTCCAGCGCCGCGTCGTCCGCCCCATTATGGCCGTAGCAGCCGGCACCCTGCGCGTGGTGCACGCTGATCGTTTCGATCTTGCGGTCGAGCACCCGGGCCAGTGCGGCGCGCAGCGGATAGACGCCCTGGGTATGCGACCAGACGGACAGATGCCCGTCGCGGTTCTCGGCCAGCGCACAGGACGGCCCGATCGAGGCATGCGCGATATAGGGGCGCGAATAGCGCGCCTCGATCACCTCGCCCGCTGCCGCCGGCAACGGATCACCGATCGTCCGGTCGTCGGAGGGCTGGCCGACCAGCCAGGCCGCCTGCTGCTGCGCCGGGACCAGGTGGCGCACGTTCTCCCAGCGCGCATGTGCGGGGGCAGCGGTTGCGGCCCGGTGCGCGACGGTTTCGTCGGCGCTCAGCAGGGCGACGAAATTGCCGTGGCGGAGGATGCGCAGGTCCCCCCCGCCGGCGCGGCGGATCGCCGCCTCGTCCAGCGCCGCCAGGCGCGCCCCGCGGTACGGCTGGCGCAGGATGCGCGCATGCAGGAGGTCGGGGCGGACCATGTCCTGGATGAACGCCGCCCCGGCGACTTTCGCCGGCAGGTCGCGCCGCGGCACGCTGCGCCCCACAACCCGGTAGGACCCGATCGGCTTGGGTGCGGCGCTGCCGTCGGCGTCGCGCACCAGGTCGACCTCCGGGGCGACGCTCCAGTAGTCCTGTCCGGTCGGCTGGCCGCCGCGGAAGAACGCGCCGTCGACCACGGTGATGTCCTCGGGCGCGCAGTTCAGCCGTTGCGCGAGCCGCCCGATCATCCGGGCGCGCACTTCCGCGGTGATCAGCCGCAACGACGTGCCGCC
Organism: uncultured Pseudomonadota bacterium; assembly: GCA_963832525.1. Taxonomy (GTDB): domain Bacteria; phylum Pseudomonadota; class Alphaproteobacteria; order Acetobacterales; family Acetobacteraceae; genus JAJZVS01. The sequence goes on along the minus strand of CAWHUC010000002.1, from coordinate 139,922 downwards.
CACCTCGATCGACAGGGAGGAGGTGGTGGACCCCTCGTCCGGCGCCAGGTCGGTATCGCCCGACAGGATGCGCAACGCGGCCAGCGGCACGTCAAGCTCCTCGGCGGCGATCTGCGTCAGGGCGGTGAGGACGCCCTGGCCGATCTCCACCTTGCCGACCGCCAGATGTACCGTGCGGTCGGGGTCGAAGCGGAGCCATTTCGCCGGGCTCGGGTTGGTGGCGAGCGAGGCCGGCAAGGTGGTGGCGCTCATCGGGCGGCTCCTTCGGCAAGCAGGGCGGCGGCGCGTTCCACCGCGCGGATGATGCGGTACTGGGTGCCGCAGCGGCACAGGTGCTTGTCGAGGGCGGCGACGATCTCGGCGCGCGACGGCGCCGCCGTGCGATCCAGCAGCGCCTTGGCGCTCATCAGGATGCCCGACAGGCAGTAGCCGCACTGGCCGGCCTGCTCGTCCAGGAACGCCTGCTGCAACCTGTGCCCGGCGAGCGATTCCACCGTGGCGACGGTTCGCCCGGCGACGGTGCCCACTTCGCGGGTGCAGGCGAAGACCGGAACGCCGTCGACCAGCACCATGCAGGCGCCGCATTGTTCAAGGCCGCAGCCGTAGCGCGCGCCTTTCAGGTCGAGCTCGTTGCGCAGCACGTCGAGCAGCGGGGTGGTGGGATCGGCTACGACGCGCGCCGCGGTGCCGTTCACGGTGAAATCGATGCTCATGCGTCTGGCTCCGCTGGCGAGGGAGGGGTGGGGTGGTCCGGGTGGCCCACGGCCGGGCCGCTGGCCGGGCCGGTGCGGGCGTGCACGGGCGCGATGGTGACGCGCATCCCGCGCCGCGGGAAGGGGGAGCGCGGGCCGTCCGGACCGTGACCGGCTGCACGGGGGAGAAAACGGCGCGCTTGTTGCAAAGCCCGTTGCAGGCGGGAGGCGTTGGGTTCGGCGACGGCGGGCCGAATGCGGCGGCCGGCGCCGCTCAGCCTCGCCGGGAAGCAAGCAAGGGCAAACGCAAAGCACGCAAATGGCCGCAAAGACACGCAAATGGACCGAGTGGAATGGCCGGCCGCACAGGACCGAGGCAGCAGCACACCCCGCCGCAGACGATTGTATTCGATCACCGAAGCGGTACGCGGCATTTGCGTGTTTTGCGTTGAAATCTTCTTCTCCCTGGCCGCCTACCACCTGGGGGTTCGCAACAAGACCGTAAACAAATGATTGACCGCATCCGCCGGGTCTCTTTATCGTTATCAATGTCTAATACCAATGTATGCCTGCCCCGGGGGGAGACGAACCGCATGCACCGCACCGCGATCGTGCTGGTCGGCCTCGCCGCCGGGGTTTTCGTGCTGGCAGGCTGCGGTCCCGCCGCTGCCGCCCTGGAATACGCCGCCGTCGTAGGCACGATGACCGCGGGACCCGACGTGGGCCAGCCGGTCAGCCTCGCGCTCAGTTTCGATGTCGATCCGGGCACCGGCGCCCTTTCGATCACGTCCTTCCAGGACGAGGCGGTGGTCACGGTCGACGGGGCGGCGCTGCTGTCGGTGCCGGCCTATGTGTGGGGCGGGGGGTCGTCGCCCGGGTCGGCGACCTATGGCGCGGACCCGGGCACTGGGCGGTTCGATCTGACCCTGGTCTATAATTTCGCGACGTGGTCGCCGGACGCCGGCAACACGCAATCGAGCCTGACCCTGTCCGGCTCCGCGCCGGTGCCGTTGTTCTCGGCGCCCGGCGTCGTCGATCCCGCCTTCTTCCAGGATTTCACGGGGAGCGGTTCCGGCACCTCGTTCTACAGCGGCTTCGCGTCCCAGGCGCTGACCGGCTATTCCCAGTCGTCCTACTCCCAGTTGTCCTACTCCCAGTCGTCGCTCGACCTGGCGTTCGCTGTCGGCGTGCCCGAACCAGGGTCCCTGGCGCTGCTGGGCTGCGGCAGCCTGCTTGCGATCGGCCTCGGCGCGTCCCGGCGTGCGGCGCGCGGCTCCCTGTAGGTCCGGCGGACTTCCGTCCGGGCGCGCCCGCCGGTAGCAAAGCGCCGGCGCACGCACCGGAGGGGACCCCGAAGCCATGAACCTGCATCGTCTGCTGCAAGCCCGGGTCGCAGCCGGCCGCCCGGTGCGCGTAGGGCTGATCGGCGCCGGCAAGTTCGGCTCCATGTTCCTCGCCCAGGTGCCGACCTCGCCGGGACTCGTCGTGACGGCGATCGCCGACCTGGCGCCCGAGCGCGCCCGCGCCGCCTGCGCCCGGGTGGGCTGGGACGACGCGCGGGTCGCCGCGACCCGGTTCACCGACGATGCGGCGCGGATGGCCGCGGCCGACGATGTCGATGTGGTGGTGGAAGCCACCGGCCACGCGCCCGCCGGCATCGCCCACGCGCAGGCGGCGATTGCCGCCGGCAAGCACGTCGTGATGGTGAACGTGGAGGCGGATGTGCTGGCCGGCCCATTGCTTGCCCGCCAGGCGGCGCAGGCGGGCGTGGTCTATTCGCTCGCCTACGGCGACCAGCCGGCGCTGATCGCCGAGCTGGTGGACTGGGCGCGAGCGTGCGGCTTCGCGGTGATCGCGGCCGGCAAGGGCACCAAGTACCTGCCCGAATATCATGCCTCCACACCCGCGACGGTCTGGCCGTATTACGGGCTGACCGAGGCGCAGGCGCGCGCGGGCGGGATGAATCCGCAGATGTTCAATTCCTTCCTGGACGGCACCAAGTCGGGGATCGAAATGGCGGCGGTGGCGAACGCGACCGGGCTGACCCCGCCGCCCAACGGGCTCGCGTTCCCGCCTTGCGGGACGCACGAGCTGGCGGAGAGGCTGCGGCCGGGCAACGCCGGCGCGCTGCACCACCGCGGGCAGGTGGAAGTCGTGTCGTCCTTGCAGCGCGACGGCAGTCCGGTGGCGAACGATCTGCGCTGGGGCGTCTTCGTCGTGTTCGAGGCGCCTGGCGACTACACCGCCCGCTGCTTCGGCGAATACGGCGTGCCGACCGACGCCTCGGGCCGCGTCTCCGCGTTGTACCGCCCGTTCCACCTGATCGGGCTGGAACTGAACGTCTCCGTCCTGTCCGCCGCCCTGCGCGGGGAGGCGACCGGCGCGCCCACCGGCTTCCGCGGCGACGTGGTCGCCACCGCCAAGCGCGACCTGCGCGCGGGCGAGGTCCTGGACGGCGAAGGCGGCGCCTGCGTCTGGGGCAAGCTGATGCCCGCCGCGGCCAGCCTGGCCATGGGCGGCCTGCCGATCGGGCTTGCCAGCCGAGTGCCGCTCGTGCGCGACGTGCCGGCCGGCAGCCCCGTCACCTGGGCCGACGTGCACATGGATGCGACCGATCCCGCCTACCGCTTCCGCCGGCAGATGGAGGCTTCGTTCCCCGCCGCCGCCGCGCCGGCCTGAACCGCCGCCCGGCCGCCGGGGGCTTGGCCGCGGCGGCCGGATCGGCCAGCATCCGGGCAACGACGGAGGACCCCGGATGCTCGATCCCGCCCGCGCCCGCCCGCAGCCCACGCCCGAAACGCAGCATTTCTGGGACGGCACGCAGGCCGGCGAGCTGCGCCTGCAACGTTGCGACGCCTGCGCCAAGGTGTATTTTCCCCCGCGCCCGTTCTGCCCCGCCTGCGCGTCGCGCCAGGTCCGCAGCTTCGCCGCCAGCGGCCGCGGCTCGCTCTATAGTTACGTCATCCACCATCGCAAGGTGCCGGGCTTCACGCCGCCCTACGCGATCGCCGTCGTGCAGCTCGACGAAGGTCCGCGCCTGATGAGCAACATCATCGACTGCCCGCAGACGCCGGAGGCGCTGGAACTCGACATGCGGCTGGAGGTGGCGTTCGAGAAACTGGACGACACGATCACCCTGCCCCTGTTCCGCCCGGCGAAAGGCTGATCCCGATGACCCCGAAAACGATCGCCGTCGTCGGCGCGGCCGAAACGACCCGGCTCGGCACCATCCCGGACATGAGCCAGATCCAGTTGCATGCCGACGCGGCGCTGAACGCCATGACGGACGCCGGGCTGAAACCGTCGGACATCGACGGCGTTGCGACGGCGGTGGAGACGCCGCAGCAGATCGCGCATTACCTCGGCATCACGCCGTCCTGGGTGGATGGGACGTCGGTCGGCGGCTGCTCCTTCATGATCCACCTGCGCCACGCCGCCGCGGCGATCGCCTCGGGCCTGTGCAAGACGGTGCTGATCACGCATGGCGAAAGCGGCAAATCCCGCATCGGCCAGCCGCCGCGCAGCGTGCCGCCGTCTTCGCTTGCCGGCCAGTTCGAGCAGCCGTTCGGCCCGATGGGCCCGCCGTCTTTGTTCCCGATCCCGGTGCTGCGCTACATGAAGACCTACGGCGTGACGCATGAGCAGCTCGCCATGGTCGCGGTGGTGCAGCGCGAATGGGCGGCGAAGAATCCGCGCGCGACGTTTCGCGATCCGATCACGGTCGATGATGTGTTGAATTCGCGCATGATCGCCTATCCGTTCCGGCTGCTGCAATGCTGCCTGGTCACCGACGGCGGCGGCGCGCTGATCCTGACCGCGGCCGAGCGGGCGCGCGATTTCCCGCAGAAACCGGTCTACATCCTCGGCACCGGGGAGAGCGTGGAAACCCCGATGGTGAGCCAGATGGAGGATTTCACCTCCTCGCGCGCCTTCCGGGTTGCCGGGCCGACCGCGTTCCGGGAGGCGGGCATCACCCATGCCGACGTCGATCACCTGATGATCTACGATGCGTTCGCACATCTGCCGCTGTACGGGCTGGAAGACCTCGGCTTCCTGCCGCGCGGGGAGGCCGGGCGGTTCATTACCGACCGCCATACCGCGCCGGGGGGCGCGTTGCCGCTCAACACCAATGGCGGCGGGCTCTCCTACATGCACTCCGGCATGTACGGGATGTATGCGTTGCAGGAGAGCGTGCGGCAGATGCGGGGCATCGCGCCGGCGCAGATTCCGGGGGCGAAGATTTCGGTCTGCCACGGGGTGGGCGGGATGTTCGCCGCGTCGGGGACGATCATTTTCGGCAACCAGGCGCCGTGAGGGGGCGGCCGTTACCAGGGCGGCCGGTTCTTGGAGCGGGTGAAGGGAATCGAACCCTCGTATGCAGCTTGGGAAGCTGCCGTTCTACCATTGAACTACACCCGCGCCCGAAGGCCGGGCGAGTTATAGGGCCGCCGGGTTGACGGCGCAATCCGCCGGCGCCTAGAAGCGGCTCTGGCGGCAGCCCCGCCCCTCGTGATTTGTCCGGCCGGATTGCGGCGAGGTGAAACAAGCGCGCTAAAGAGGCCCGTGGTCGCTCCGGTTCGCCGGCGCGGCCGCACCCCTCCGATGGCCGGCCCCACCACCATACCCAGGGCCGCCGCATGACACAGCTTCCCCCTACCCTCCGCCCCGCCACCCGCCTGATCCACGGCGGCACCATCCGTTCGAACTTCGGCGAGACCGCCGAAGCGCTGTTCCTCACCTCGGGCTACGTCTACGACAGCGCCGAGCAGGCCGAGGGCACGTTCAACGGCTCGGTCGAGCACTACCAGTATTCCCGCTTCGCCAACCCGACCGTGGCGATGCTGGAGAACCGCCTGGCCTTGGTCGAGGGCGCCGAAGCCTGCCGCACCACCGCCACGGGGATGGCCGCGGTGCACGCCGCGCTGTTGTCGCATCTGAAGACGGGCGACCGGGTGGTGGCCTCGCGCGCGCTGTTCGGATCGTGCCACTGGATCGTCTCCACCCTGCTGCCGCGCTACGGGATTACCACTGAATTCGTCGACGGCGCCGACCTCGGCGCAATGGCGGGCGGCGCTGTCCCGCCCGGCGCAGCTCGTGCTGGTGGAAACGCCGTCCAACCCGATGCTGGAGCTGGTCGATCTGCGCGCGGTCGCGGCGCTGGCGCACGACGCCGGCGCGATCGTCGTCGTGGACAACGTGTTCGCCACGCCGCTGGGCCAGCAGCCGCTGGAACTCGGCGCCGATGTCGTCGTCTATTCCTGCACCAAGCACATCGACGGCCAGGGCCGCGTGCTGGGCGGCGCCGTGCTGGGGCGCAAGAAATGGGTCGAGGAGACCTTGCAGCCCTTCCTGCGCAACACCGGCCCGGCGCTGTCGCCGTTCAACGCCTGGCTGCTGCTGAAGGGGCTGGAAACGCTGGCGCTGCGCGTCGACGCCGCTTGCCGCGGGGCGGAGGCGATCGCCGCGTTCCTTGCCGACCGGCCGGAGGTGCGTCGCGTGTGGTACCCGACCCGCGTCGACCACCCGCAGCACGCCCTGGCCGTGGCGCAGATGCAGGGTGGCGGCACGGTGGTGACGTTCGCGCTGGCGGACAAGGACGCTGCGTTTGCCGCGATGAACCGGTTCCGGCTGATCGCCGTGTCCAACAACCTGGGCGATTCCAAATCGCTCGCCACCCATCCGGCCACCACGACCCACATGCGGATCGGCGCGGAGGAACGCGCGAAGCTCGGCATCACCGACGGGGTGATCCGCCTGTCCGTCGGGCTCGAGGACCCGGAGGACCTGCGCGACGACCTGGCCCAGGCGCTGGCGGGCGGCTGAGCGGCCCCGCACCGGCCCGCACGCGGACCGCGTGGCTACGCAGACCGTGCGTCGCGGTGTGAACGCAATCGGCGCGCGCGGCTGCTTCACCTCTCCCGCGTGCGGGAGAGGTCGCCGTGCGCAGCACGGCGGGTGAGGGCGCGCGGCACGGTTCCCTCACCCGGTTCGCTGCGCGAACCGACCTCTCCCGCACGCGGGAGAGGTGAAGCAGCCGCGCGTGCCGATTTTCCCGTTCACGCGATCCCCTCGGGGACGGTGGCCTATCGCTGCACTTGCGTGCGTGCGCCGTCCGGCCGAGCCTGCCCGGACCGACACCAGCCCAAGGACGCACGGCATGGCAGGCCCCACCGCTTCCCCTTCCTCCCGCGCCGGCGCGATCGGGCGCGCGCTGGAGCATTTCGACAGCGGCGGATTCCGCACCCGGCTGGCGGATTTGATCGCCATCGCATCGACCTCCCAGGAGCCGGAGCACGCCGCCGATCTGCGCCGCTACCTGGAAGACGGGATCGGTCCCTGGCTGCAACGGCTCGGCTTCACCCTGGCGATCGACGCCAACCCGGCGCCTGGCTTCGGCCCGATCCTGACCGCGACAAGGCTGGAAGACCCGGCGCGTCCCACCGTGCTGACCTACGGCCATGGCGACACCGTGCGCGGGCTCGCCGAGCAATGGCACGAAGGACGCGATCCCTGGCGGTTGAACGAGGAAGGCGATCGGCGTACCGGCCGCTGGTACGGCCGCGGCACCGCCGATAACAAGGGTCAGCACGCGCTCAACCTCGCGGCACTGGAGGCGGTGCTGACCGAACGCGGTGGCCGGCTCGGGTTCAACCTGAAACTGCTGCTGGAGACTGGGGAGGAACGCGGCTCGGTCGGGCTCGGCGAGTTCGTGGGCGCGGCGCGCGAGCGGCTGGCCGCCGACGTGCTGATCGGCAGCGACGGCCCGCGGGTGGCGCCCGACGTGCCGACCATCGCCACCGGCACGCGCGGGACGTTCCATTTCGACCTGGTGGTGTCGTTGCGGCCGGGCGGGGTGCACTCCGGCCACTGGGGCGGCCTCGCGCCCGATCCGGCGGTGATCCTGGCGCATGCGCTCGCCGCGATCATGGACCGGCACGGGCGCATCCTGGTGCGCGATTGGCTGCCCGCCAACGGCGTGCCGGCGGCGGTGCGCGCCGTGCTGGACGGCTGCACGGTGGACGGCGGCGGCCAGGCGGCCACGATCGATCCGGCGTGGGGCGAGCCCGGCCTGAGTGCGGCGGAGAAACTCTATGGCTGGAATGGGTTCATCGTGCTGGCGATGACCTCCGGGCGGCCGGAGAACCCGGTCAACGCGCTCGCCCCGGATGCGCGCGCGCATTGCCAGATCCGCTACACGGTCGATACGGATCCGGACACCTTCGCGCCGGCGCTGCGCCGCCACCTGGATGCGGCGGGTTTCCCCGAAGTGCGGATCGAGAACGCGGCCGTGCGCATGAAGGCGAGCCGCACCGACCCCGCCGATCCCTGGGTGCGCTTCGCCGCCGCCAGCCTGGAACGCAGCCTGGGCAAGCGGGTGCAAGTGATCCCCAATTCCTCGGGCGGGCTGCCGGGGGACGTGTTCGTCGATCACCTCGGGGTGAAACTGGTGTGGATCCCGCACAGCTATGCGGGCTGCGGCCAGCACGGGCCGGATGAGCACCTGCTGATCGCGACCGCGCGCGAGGCGATCGCGGGGATGGCCGGGCTGTGGTGGGATCTGGGCGAGGGCGGTGCGCCGGGCCGGTAGGTACGCCGGGGGAGGGAGGTCGCACGGGCCGCTTCTCCCTTCCTCCATGCGGGAGAGTCCGGCGCGGCACCTCTCCCGCGTTGCGGGCTTGGGCCGCGAAGCGGACCTAAAGTCGCCGTGCGCAGCACGGCGGGTGAGGGCGCGGCGCTCGGTTCCCTCACCCGGTTCGCTGCGCGAACCGACCTCTCCCGCAGGCGGGAGAGGTGAAGGAGCACGCCGCCCGCGCCGATTTCCCGGTGCAGGCGGCTGCCCTGGAAAGCGGCGGCGCGATCTACTTCGCCGCGTCCAGCGCCTGCGCCAGGTCGGCGATGATATCGTCGGGATGCTCGATGCCGATCGACAGCCGGACGTAGCCGGGCGTGGTTCCGGTGGCGAGTTGTTCCTCCGGCGAAAGCTGCGAATGCGTCGTGCTGGCCGGATGGATCGCCAGGCTGCGCGCGTCGCCGATGTTCGCCACGTGGTAGAACATCTTGAGCGCGTCGATGAACTTCCGTCCCGCCTCCGCCCCGCCGGCGAGCTCGAAGCCCATCAGCCCGCCGGTGCCGTGCGGCAGGTATTTCGCGGTCCGTTCCGCCGCCAGGCCGGTGTGGTGGGCGGGATGGATCACCCGGATCACGTCCTTGCGGGTGGCGAGGTAATCCGCCGCGCGGCGCGCGTTCTCGCTGTGCGCGCGCATGCGCAGCGGCAGGGTCTCGATCCCCTGGATGAACAGGAAGGCGTTGAACGGGCTGAGCGCGGCGCCGAGGTCGCGCAGCAGGGTCACCCGCAGCTTCAGGATATAGGCGATCGGGCCCAGCGGCTTCACGGCCTGCGACCACACCGCGCCGTGGTAGCTGGGATCGGGCGTGTTCAACGCCGGCTGGCGCACAGGGTGCGCCTCCCAGTCGAAATTCCCGCCGTCGATCACCACCCCGCCGATCGAGGTGCCGTGGCCGCCGATGTATTTGGTTGCGGAATACATCACCACCGCCGCGCCATGGTCGAACGGGCGCACCAGCAGGGGGGCTGCGGTGTTGTCCATGATGAGCGGGATGCCGACGCGGCGGCCGATCGCGGCCACCTCGGCGATCGGGAACGGGATCAGCTTCGGGTTGGGCAGGGTTTCCGCATAATAGGCGCGGGTGCGGTCGTCGGTCGCGCGCGCGAACGCCTCCGGATCGGTGGGATCGACGAAGCGGGTCTCGATCCCCTGGTCCTTCAAGGTGTTGGCGAACAGGTTCCAGGTGCCACCATAGAGATCCGTGGAGGCAACGATATTGTCTCCCGCGCGGGCCAGGTTCTGCACGCTGAACGCGCTCGCCGCCTGGCCCGAGGCCACCGCGCACGCCGCCACCCCGCCTTCCAGCGCGGCGATGCGTTTCTCGAACACATCGGTGGTCGGGTTCATGATGCGGGTATAGATGTTGCCCAGCGCCTTGAGGCCGAACAGGTCCGCCGCGTGCTGCGTGCTGTCGAACTGATACGACGTGGTCTGGTAGATCGGCACCGCCACCGCGGTGGTCGCTTCGTCGCGCCGCCAGCCGGCGTGCAGGGCGAGGGTCTCGGGGTGGATGGTGGCCATGGTGCTTCGCTCCCGGTTGCGGTCCCCGGGGCGTATCGCTTGCGCCGGACCGGCGCAAGCGGGAGACGGTTTCGGTCGGTTCCGGTACCGATGGAGAATGCCATTCCGCATTCTCGCCATCCGGCGCAGCGGCCAGCCTCCCCGACCCACTCCGTCCCGGCGGCCCCGGCCGCAGACGCTTATCCCGCGGTGTTCCGCCCGTCGCCCTTCACGTGCCGGGCGAACAGGTCGAACAGAAGCCGCGTCACCGGCCCCACCGTTCCATCCCCCACCGGCGCGCCGTCGATCCGCACCATCGGCTTCACGAAGCTGGTCGCGCTGGTCAGGAACGCCTCCCGTGCCGCGCGCAGCTCGTCCAGGCTGAAGGGGCGTTCGTCGAGCGCGATCCCCGCCTCCGCCAGCAGTGCCAGCAGCGCGCCGCGGGTGCAGCCGGGCAGGATCGCGTGATCCAGCGGACGGGTGCGCAGCGCGCCCGCCGCGTCGACGATCCAGAAGCTGGTGGCGGCCCCTTCCGTCACCATCCCGTCCGCATCGTACAGGATCGCTTCGGTTGCGCCCGCCTCGCGCGCCGCCTGGCGGGCGAGCACGTTCGGCGTCAGCGCGACCGTCTTGATGTCGCAGCGCGCCCAGCGCTGGTCCGGCTGCGTGATCGCCGCCCCGGTCCAGCGCGCCGGATCGGCGGGATAGGGCGGGATGCGCCGGACCGTCACCACCAGCGCCGGCGGCACGGCGGGGTTGGGGAAGGCGTGGTCGCGCCGGGCCACCCCGCGGGTGACCTGCATGTACAACAGCCCCTCGCGCACCCGGTTGCGCCGTGCCACTTCGCCCAGCACGTGCAGCAGCGCCGCCCGGCCCATCGGCGGCGCCAGCCGCAGTTCGCGCAGCGACCGGTCCAGCCGGTCGAGATGCCGGTCCGCGTCGACGAACCGGCCGTCGTAGAGGTGCACCACCTCGTAGATGCCGTCGGCGAACTGATAGCCGCGGTCCTCGATGTTCACCGAAGCGTGGCGTTGCGGCAGGTAGCGTCCGTTCACATAGGCGATGCGGCTCATCCGGCGCGGCTCCGACGGTGGGGAGCCTTCACGAATGATGCGGCGTGAGCCGCTTGTCCACCTCCAGCCGCAGCTCGTCGATCATGGTCGCGCTGACCGGGTCGATCGCCTCGATGGCGGTGAGCGCGCTTTGCAGGGCGTCGCGCAGGCCGTGCAGGAACACGCTCTCCACCGCCTCGACCGCGCCGGCGGCAGTGCCGACCTTCTCCGCCGGTTCGGTGTGGCCGCGGGCGCGCAAGGTCTCGGCGAGCTCGTTCGCCTTGGTCCGGGTTTCCTCGGTCATCGTCCGCCTCCGTTCGGGCCGCCGGCCGGCACGGCGGGCGCCGCCCCAGCGCGATGTGCCGGTCAGTGCGACATCAGCACCGGCACCGTCATATGCCGCAGCAGCGAGCGCGTCACCCCGCCCAGCACCCGCTCGCGCAGCGGCGAGTGGCCGTAGCCGCCCATCACCAGCAGATCGACGCCGATGTCGCAGGCATAGGACAGCAGCGCGTCGGCGTCGGCGATGCCGTCGGTCACCGTGCGCGCGGCGGTGGCTTTGATGCCGTGGCGTTGCAGGTGGCGGGCCAGCTCGGCGGCCGGCGGCTCGTCCGCGGTGGGGGCGTGGCGGCCCTCGAGGATGGTCAGCGCGGTCACCTGCTCGGCTCCGGCCAGCAGCGGCAGCGCGTCGTGCACCGCACGGGCGGCTTCACGGGTCTCGGACCAGCCGATCAGCACCCGGCCGCCGACCGCCTCGAACTTGCCGGCATAAGGGATCAGCAGCAGCGGGCGCCCGGCGTGCAGCAGCAGGTGCTCGATCAGCTCCTGCACCTGCGCGAAGCTGGGGCTTTCCGGTTCCGGCTGGCCGAGGATCACGAGATCGGCATGGTGCGCCAGGCGCACCAGCGCGCCGGGCGGGTCGGCGTCCCCGGTGACCCAGGTGCCGGTCAACCCGTGTTCGGCGAGGCCGGTGCGGAACGACGCTTCGGTCTGTTCGGCGCGTTCGGCCGCCCAGCTCGGCTGGGCCGGTTCCTGGTCGACCAGAACGGCCTCCCCGTAGCCGACGAGCTTCAGTGGCCCGGGCGGCGGGCCGATCAGATCAAGCGGGCAGAACGCGGTGACGCGTGCTCCATGCTGCCTGGCGAGGGCGAGGGTGACTGCCAATCGCCGTTCCCCCGCGTTCGCGCCGTGCAGGACCACCAGAATGTCGCGTAGCGGCATCGTCGCCTCCTTTCCCGGCGTTTCTCGCCAGATATGCGATCATCGCCGCCGTGGTCGGGGCGGACATTGACGCAGATCAAGCCCGGCGCGGGTTGATCCAGATCAAGGCACGATCCGCACGGGATGGCCAGTCTGCGCTGCATGGACCCGGAAACCCTGCTCGCGACCTACGACCGGCGCGTGCCGCGCTATACCAGCTACCCGACCGCACCGCAGTTCTCCGCCGCGGTCGACGCCGCGCGCTATCGGGATTGGCTCGGCGGGCTGGCGGACGGCACGCCGCTTTCGATCTATCTGCACGTGCCGTTCTGCGCCGAGCTTTGCTGGTTCTGCGGCTGCCACACCACCGTCGCCCGCCGTCCCGCGCCGCTGGCGAGCTACGCCCGCGCCCTGCTCGACGAGATCGACCTGCTGGCCGAGGCGATCGGCCGACCGCTGCCGGTGCGCCACATCCACTGGGGCGGCGGCACGCCCACCGCGCTCGGTTCGGCCTGGATGAGCGCGGTTACGACACGGCTCCGCACCCGTTTCGCGCTCGACGACGATGCGGAGATCGCGGTGGAGGTCGACCCGCGCACCCTGACGGACGCCGCCGCCGACACCCTGGCCGCGATCGGGGTGACCCGCGCGAGCCTCGGCGTGCAGGATTTCGACCCCGTGGTGCAGGTGGCGGTGCATCGGCACCAGTCGTTTGCGGTCACCGAGGCGGCGGCGATGCGCCTGCGCGCGCGCGGGATCGGCAGCCTCAACCTCGACCTGATCTACGGCCTGCCGCACCAGACCGAGGCGGGGGTGGCGGACACCGTCGCCCACGCGCTCGGCCTTGGCCCGGATCGGGTGGCGGTGTTCGGCTATGCGCATGTGCCGTGGCTCAAGCGCCACCAGAAACTGCTGCCCGAAGCGGCGCTGCCCGGCCCGGCGGCGCGGTTCGCCCAGCGCGCGGCGGCCGAGCGGGTCATTCTGGCGGCGGGGTACGAACGCGTCGGGCTCGATCACTATGCGCGACCGGAGGACAGCCTGGCGGCGGCGGCGCGCGCGGGGCGCGTGCGGCGCAATTTCCAGGGCTACACGACGGACACGGCACCGGTGCTGCTGGGGCTCGGCGCGTCGTCCATCGGCGCGCTGCCGGACGGCTATGTGCAGAACGAGACGGCGATCCCGGCCTGGCACGCGGCGGTGCGGGCCGGACGGCTGCCGATCGCCCGCGGCGTGGCGCTGACCGCGGAGGACCGGCTGCGGCGCGAGGTGATCGAGCAGGTCATGTGCCGGGGCGAGGCCGATTTGCCGGCGATCGCCGCTCGCCATGGCGTGGGGGCGGAGTTGCTGCTGGCCGCCGGGCCGGTCCTGCGCGCTCAGGCCGCGGACGGGCTGGTGCACTGGGATGGCGCCCGCGTCTCGGTGACCGAGCGGGGAAGGCCCTTCGTGCGTGCCGTCGCCGCCGCCTTCGATGCGTATCTGCGTCCCGATGCGACCCGCCATGCCGCCGCAATCTGACGCGGCCGAGGCGCTGGAGGCGCGGGGCGTGCGTCCCCTGGCCGCCGGCAGCCATGTGCGGCGTGCCCTGCTCCACGCCTGCCGCGACGACCGGCCGTTCCGCCACTGGACCCTGCGCGACGTGCTGCCCGCCACGATCTGGCCGCTGCTGCTGGCACTGCCGTTCGCGCCGCCGGCGATCGCCGACACGGCGGGGCGGCGCGAGACGAACAACGCCTCTCGCCTGTTCGTTTCCGAAGACGCGCGCGCCCGGTTGCCGGCCTGCGCGGTGCTGGCGGAGGCGTTCCAGGACGAGGCGACGGTGGGGCTGATCGGCGACCTGTGCGGCGTCGATCTCACGGGCAGCTTCCTGCGCATCGAGTGCTGCCTGGATACGGCCGGTTTCTGGCTGGAGCCGCACACCGATATCGGCGCCAAGCGCCTGACCCTGCTGATCTACCTGTCGCTGCATCCGGACGCCGCGAACTGGGGCACGGATCTGCTGGACGGCGCGGGGCGGCTGGTCGGACGGGCCTCCGGCGCGTTCAACACCGGCCTGGTGTTCGTCCCCGGCGCCGACACCTGGCACGGTTTCGCGCCGCGGCCGATCGCGGGTGTGCGGCGCAGCCTGATCGTGAACTACGTGGGGCCGGAATGGCGCGCGCGGCACGAACTGGCCTATCCGGGGCAGGCGGTGGCCTGAGCTCGACTTTCCGCATTTTGGACCGTCTGGCGGCCAGGCTCCACGGATGGTCTGGCCGGCTTTTGGTGGTTGTCCGTTCGCTGTCGGGATCATGAAAAAATCCGCTCGCCGCCACGGCACGCCTGCCGCGATGGCGGTCGCTGCGCCACCGGTCGCCCGGCACCGCGGCCATCGCCCGGGCCCTGCGGATCGATAAGGGCCGCGGTTGGCGCGGTCCCGACGCATCGGCCGCGCTGATCGTGCGGCTTGCGAAATCGCCGGATTCTACCACGGAGAAAGTGCGAAGGGCCACGGAGGCCGCGTGCTGCCCCGGCAATCGGGGAGGCACAAAGCCTCCGTGGCCCTCCGCGCTTCCTCCGTGGTAAAAACCTTGCTGAATTGCGGAGGCACAAGCCCCGTCCTCGTCCCCCGGCTCCAATCAGCAGCCGGCTCGCGAGATTGCCCCCACGACGCCGCGAAATTCTGGAAAGTCGAGCCGAGAGCGTGAATGAATGCCGGCCTTCCGCCGAAATCGCCTGGGAATCCGAGCGGTTTCACGAGGCGTTCAGTCATGCATTCGCTTTCTTTCCCCCGCGCTGACCGCGCGGCGGGGTTTCCCGTCGCGGGCGGATGCGCGAGCATCGGCCCATGACCGACCCGATCACCGTCGCGGTGCTGCAGCACCGGCTGGCCGCCATCGCCGAGGAGATGGGGGAGGCGATGCTGCGCACCGCCTATTCCCAGATCCTCAATTCCTCCCGCGACTTTTCCATCGCGCTGATCGACGCGCGCTGCCGCCTGGTGGCGCAGGCGGACCACATCCCGGTGCATGTCGGCGCCATGCCCTGGGCGGCGCGGGCACTGATGGAGGCGTTCCCCGACCCCGCGCCGGGGGAAGTCTACCTGCTGAACGACCCGTATCGCGGCGGCAGCCACCTGCCGGATCTGACCATATTCGTGCCGGTGTTCGCGGAGGCGCGGCTGGCGTTCTGGTCGGTGGTGCGGGCGCATCATTCCGATATCGGCGGCGCGACGCACGGCGCCTACAATCCCGCCGCGACGGAGATCTGGCAGGAGGGGCTGCGCATCCCGCCGATCCGCCTGACCGAGAACGGCGTGCTGCGCGAGGACCTGCTGGCGATGCTGGCGCTCAATGTGCGCCACCCGCTCGACTTCCGCGGCGACCTCGCGGCGCAGATCGGCGCCGCGCGGCTCGGAGAGCAGCGGCTGGCGGCGGTGATCGCCGATCTTGGTGCGGCGGTGCTGACGGAGGCGGTGGAGGCGATCCTGGACGCCGCGGAACGCCAGAGCCGCGCGATCGTCGCCGCCTGGCCGGACGGGGTCTACGAGGGCACGGCCTGGCTCGACGACGACGGGTTCGGCCGGGAGAACATCCGCATCCATGCGCGCTGCACGGTGGCGGGCAGCGACCTCACCGTCGATCTGCGCGGGTCGGACCCGCAGGTGACCGGGTTCGTCAATTCGTCGCACGCCAACATGCAGTCGGCCGTGACGATGGCGTTCGCCTTCCTGCTCGATCCCGGCCAGGCGCGCAACGACGGCGCCTTCCGCCCGCTGCACGTGCTGGCGCAGCCCGGCACGGTGGTGTGGGCCGAGGAAGGTGCGCCGGTCACGATGTGCACCAGCCACTGCGCCAACGAGATCGTCGAGGCGATCATCGTCGCGCTGGCCCCGGCCTGCCCCGATCGCGCCATGGGGGGATGGGGACGCCGGCTGCGCATCGCGCTGGCGGGGCGGGATCCGCGCAACGGGCGGCGGTTCATCTGGCACATGTTCCAGGCGCGGCCGGGCGGCGGCGGGTCCTCGGCCGGCGTCGGGTGGTCCACGATCGGGGAATGGCACTCGGCCGGCGGCATCAAGTTCGGCAGCATCGAGGTGGCGGAGACGCGGTTTCCGCTGTTGTTCGAAACCCACGAGTTCCGCCCGGGGTCGGAGGGCGCGGGGCGGCACCGCGGCGGGTTCGGCGCGACGATGCGGCTGCGGGTGGAGACCGACGGGCCGGCGGTGGCGAACACGGCCGGGGAGGGGGTGGTGCACGGCGCGCGCGGGATGCTGGGCGGGGCGGACGGGGCGCCGCACGACTATCGGCTGGTCGCGCCGGGTGCGGCGGACCGGCAACTGCGGAGCAAGGAGGTGGGGATCGTCGTGCCGGCGGGGAGCGTGCTCGATATCCGCTCGGGTGGGGGCGGAGGTTGGGGGCCTTCGGGAGACCGCGGCGGGGCTACGGACTGAGGGAGGGCGCCGCGGCGGTCCCTCGCTGAGCCGTCGGGTCGTGGACTGTCGCCGCAGTGGCGCTTCGATCGATTGGCTGTTCATTAAGCCGTTCCTGCGTCAGAATCGTGGGGAACCGAGTTGCGGCGGAGCGGGATGAGCGAGGCAAAATTACGCCGCGCAGGGCAGCAGACGCCACGACCGGCGGGGATGGCCCCATCGCGCCGCCAGTCTACCCTGGCCGTCAGCGGCGTGCCTGCCGCGCTGGCGAAGGCGCGCGCCACGGCCCATACCGCCGCGGTGGCCTGGTGGAACGCCAAGGTTCACGCGCAGGGCGTTGCCGGCATTGCCCCGATCCGCCTGCCGGAAGCCCTCGGCCTCGCTCCGTTGTCACCGCTCGCCGCGGCCGAGGCCGAAGCGTATGGCCACCATCTCGCCCGCCGGCTGGTCGCGGAAGCGGCAGCCGCCCTCGGAACCTTGTACACCGACGCCCTGCTGCCGGCGCATCGCGCACGGTATGGCATCTTCTACACCCCGCCTGTGCTCGCCCGCCGGTTGCTGGACCAGGCGGAGCATGCAGGTCACGACTGGCGCACGGGGCGGGCCATCGACCCCGCGTGCGGTGCCGGCGCGTTCCTGGTGGAAGCCGCCGGTCGGATCATCGCGGCCCTGCCGGGCGCCGACCCTGCCATCGTCCTGTCGGCTCTCGGGGCGCGCCTGCACGGCTGGGATATCGACCCGTTCGCGGTATGGCTTGCGAATTTGGCGACGGAAGTCGTTGCGCTGCCATTGGTCGTGGCGTCCGGCCGGCGGCTGGGACTGGTGGCCGAGCCGCGCGATGCCCTTGGGGATGTCGCGGAGGAGGCCGGGCGATACGAGCTCGTGATGGGCAATCCCCCGTTCGGCAAGGTGAAGGATACGCCCGCGCTGCGGGGACGTTTCGCCCGCAGCCTGCATGGGCACCCCAACCTCTATGGCATGTTCACGGATCTGGCGGTTCACCTGGCGCGGCCCGATGACGGGGTCGTCGCCTGGCTCACGCCGGCCAGCTTCCTGGGCGGGCACTATTTCAAGGCGCTGCGCCGCCTGCTGCACACTGAGGCGGCGCCCGTCACCCTCGACCTCGTCGAGAGCCGCAAGGACGTGTTCCCGGACGTGCTGCAGGAGATCGTGTTGTCCACGTTCCGGCGCGGCCGACCCCGACGGCCCGCCGCCTGCGCGGTGGTGCTGGCTGGACCGGACGGGCTGGCGGTACGGCCGACAGGTCCCCTGATCCTGCCTGATGATCCTGGAGCCGCCTGGATCCTGCCGCGCCGCGCCGAGGACGTCGCGTTCGTCGCGCGCATGCGGCAAATGCCCGCCCGGCTTGCGGACTGGGGCTACCGGGTCTCGACCGGCCCGCTGGTCTGGAACCGGCACAAGACGCGGCTGTACGCGACCCCGGCGCAAGGCCGCGTTCCCGTGATCTGGGCGGAGGCGGTGACGCAGGATGGTCGTTTCGTACCCAAGGCAACAAAACGTGACCATGCGGCCTGGTTTGAGCCGGCTGGGCCGCGTGATCCCAACATCGTCACCCGGCCCTGCGTGCTGGTGCAGCGCACCACGGCCAAGGAACAGCGGCGGCGTCTGGTCGCGGCGGAACTGCCCGCCGCGGTGTTCGCACGCCACGGTCAGGTGACGGTCGAGAATCATCTGAACATGGTCGTCCCGCGTGACGTCGCGCCGGCCCTTCCCGTTGCGGCAGTTGCCGCATTCCTCGCCACCGCGACCGCCGATCGGGTAATGCGCTGCATCAACGCCTCGGTTGCGGTGAGCGCGTCCGAGCTGGCAGCCATGCCGTTGCCCCCGGCCGAGGATGTGCGGATCGCCCTGGCGGCATCGGATCCCGACGCCGCGGTGCGTCGGCTGTACGACCTTCCCGCATGAATCTTCCGCCGCTGCTGCCCTGGCCGGAACTGCGCGCTCGGCTGCTCGTCATTTTTCCCGAGGGCACGCCGGCTCGCGCGTTCCTGGTGCGGGAGGCCACCGCGAAGACGATCTTCGCGACGCTGTATGTCGGGGCGATCGCCGGCGAAGACGTATGGATCGCACCACGCCACGTGGTCCGCATGAGCGATGCGCAGGCGGCGCAAGAGGATGCGGCAGCCCGCCGCGGCTATTATGCCGCAATGAGCCGGCCGAAGGCGCCGTCGCCGGAAGGCCGTTGGTACGCCGAGAACACGCGCGAGCCCTTGCGCGACGAAGTGATCCGCCAGGGCCTCGTGCCGATCAATGCTATAGTGGAACGGACGGGGATCGCGACCACGTCGCCGCGCGGGCGCTACGCCCTGCAAGCCGCGTTCGCCGCTCTGTTCCGCCCGGGATCTGGGGCACATCGAGATTGCGGCGCAGGCCGAGGCCTGGCGGCAGAGGAACCTCTCGCCTGCGGCACGCGCACGTGCCGCACTGGTGCGTGCGAGTGCGGGCACGGCGAGCGCCAATATCGTCGTGCACTGCCCCGGCGGGTCGTCCGTGGTCCTGCCGCCCGGGCCGAGCCCCGCCATCATCAAGGCGGTGATCGAGGTCTTTGCACCGCGCTTTCTGGGCGACCCGCGGGTCGCCTGGGTCAGCGACAGCGCCGGCAACCACCCTTTTCGGGACGCACCGCTCGAACGGGCCCTCGGGATCGCACTCGATGCGGCAAGCCTGCTGCCGGACGTGATTCTGGTCGATCTCGATCCACCCGGCCGGCCGGGGCAAGCACTGCTGGTGTTTGTCGAGGTGGTGGCGTCGGATGGACCGGTGACGGAACAGCGGCGACGCGCGCTGCTCGATCTGATCGCCGCGAGCCCGCGCGGCTATCGTCCCGAGGATGCCGCTTTCGTCACGGCATATCTGGACCGGGGCGGCGAGCCGGCGCGCCGGACCATGCCGGTTCTCGCCTGGCGGTCCTTCGCCTGATTCGCCTCCGAGCCGGACAAGCTGATCCAGTTGCACGACGGCAGCACGGTCAAACACAAGCTTGCGACCTTGCTGTAGCGGCGTGACAGGCGGTCCGGTTTGCCGACCCGAAACTCCCTCCCCGCTACGCCGCCAGCCCCTCCACCGCATCCGGCGGCTCCCGCCCGCGGATCATGTCCGCCGCCTTCTCGGCGATCATCATCGTGGACGCATAAGTGTTCGCCGACGGCATGCTCGGCATCACGGAGGCATCGACCACCCGCAACCCCTCCATCCCGTGCACCAGCAGCCGGTCGTCCACCACCGCGGTCGGGTCGGTCGCCGGCCCCATCCGCGCGGTGCCGATCAGGTGGTACGCCGTCGAACCGTAGCGATGGGCGTGGTCCATCAGCGCGTCGTCGGTCGTGACGCGCTCGCCCGGCAGCGATTCGAAATCGAACCAGGGCGCCAGCTCCGGCGTGCGCAGCAGGGCGCGGGCGAGCTTCATGCCCGCCAGCAGCACCGCCCGATCGGCGGGGTGCGCCAGGTAGTTGGGCTGGATCGCCGGATCCTCGAACGGATCGGCCGAGCGCGCTCGCACATACCCCACGCTCTCCGGCCGGTGCTGCCACACCCCGCAGGTCATGCCCGGATAGTCGTCGAGCAGGCCTACGAACCCTTCCTTGTAGCTCGCCGGGCTGAACACGCCCTGCAGATCGGCGAAGTCGAGCGTCGGCGACGATTTCCAGAACCAATGGATCAACGACGGACTCAGCGCCAGGATCGACGGCCGGCCCATCATCCAGCGCGCGATCTGCCCGGCGAGCCCGAGGCCGCGCGACATCTCGTTCATGGTGCGGATCCCCTTCACCCGCGCCACCATCCGCACCGAGTAGTGGTCACGGAAATTCTCCCCCACCCCCGCCAGTTCATGCACCACGGGCACGCCGAGCGTGCCCAGCAGCGCCGCCGGCCCCACGCCCGAAATCTGCAGCAGCTTCGCCGTGTTGGCCGTGCCGGCCGAAACGATCACCTCCCGCCGCGCGCGCACCGTGCGCGTGACCGACCGGTCGCGGTCGTGCACGTAGGACACCCCGACTGCACGCTTGCCCTCGAACAGGATGCGCGCGGCGCGGGCGTCGGTGCGCACGTCGAGCCCGCGCGCGCGGGCGGGATGGAGGAACACACGCGCCGCCGAATGCCGCCAGCCGCGATAGATCGCGCGCTGGAAATACCCCACGCCCTCCTGGTTCGCGCCGTTGTAGTCGGGGTTGCGCGGAATGCCGAGGCCGACGGCGCCGGCGATGAACGCCTCGTTGATCGGGTGGAACCAGTCGATGTCGGTGACCGGCAGCCGCCCCTCGGTGCCGTGGAAGCGGGTATCCGCCGGGCCCAGCCGACGTTCGGTGCGCCGGAAATACGGCAGCACGTCGGCGTAGCCCCAGCCGCGGTTGCCGCGTTGCGCCCAGGAGTCGAAATCGGCGCGCTGGCCGCGATTGTAGACCATGCCGTTGAGCGAGCTCGATCCGCCGAGCATGCGTCCCTGCGTGGTCGGGATGCGCCGCCCGCCGCTGCCGGCGGAAGGCTCGGTGGTGAACTGCCACGTGTAGGCGGGGTTGAAGAGCATCTTGATGAAGCCGGCCGGCACGTGGATGAACGGATGCCGGTCCGGCGGCCCGGCTTCCAGCACGCAGACCCGCACGCCGGGGTCTTCCGTCAGCCGGTGCGCCAGCACCGACCCCGCGGCACCGCTGCCGACGATCACGTAGTCGAACAGGTCCGCCTCGTCGGCCATCGCGTTTCCCCCGGAGCCTTCCGCGTTGCGTGGTGCAGCAATGATCCATCCCGGGCGGCCACAGTCGCCCGGCTCGAACTCCTACCGGAATCGTGGCAACGGGCGCCAGGGTCGCGTCCAGGGCAATCGGGTGAACCGGAAAATCGGCACGGGGGCGCACCCTTCACCTCTCCCGCGCGAGCGGGAGAGGTCGCCGTGCGCAGCACGGCGGGTGAGGGCGCGAGGCACGGGACCCTCACCCGATTGCCCTGGCGTTGCGTCGGCGCGGCGTGGTGGGAGGACCGCGGTCGGTCGGCCCGGATGCCTGCCCGCCAGGTCAGCCGCGCGCCCGGTGTCGTGATCCGGGGCCGACGCCCACTTCGGACGTCGGCTGGACAGTTGAATTGAGTTGTCCGGACGCGCCAGAGCCCTAGCGTGCCGGCGGACGCGGCCGGTCCCCCAGCAGCCGCGCCAGCACGGGCTCCATCGCCGCCGCCATGCGCGCCTGCGCCTGGGCAGTCGGGTGCAGCGGCGGCGCCGGCGGCGTCAGCCGGGGATCGAGGAACAGCGACCGGTCGAGACGCCCGTGCTTCAGGAACAGGCCGGTCAGATCGAGCCACGTCACCCCGTCCACCCGTGCATGCCCGTAGACCGTTGCCAGGTTGCGGTTGATGGCGGCGGTGGTGCGGGTGATCCAGGCCGAACGGTCGCTCGGCAGCACGGCCAGCAGCAGGATTTTCGTGGCCGGCAGGTGCCGGCGCAGCAGGCGCACCACGGTTTCGATGCCGTCGGTCGTATCGGCGGCCGACCAGTGCGGCAGGCCCATGTCATTGGCGCCGATCAGCACCACGGCGACCTTGGGGTCGATACCGGACGCCTCGCCATGGTCGATCCGCCAGATCAGGCTGGCAGTGGTGTCGCCGATGAAGCCGAGGTTCACCGCGTGGCGGCCGCCGTAATAATGCTGCCAGATCGGATGGAAATCGGCCCAGGGCTGCGGGCCGGTACGCTCCCAGTCCTGGGTGATGGAATCGCCGTAGAAGACCAGATCAATGGGGCCGTGGCGCAGCTCGGCCTGCTTCGCCTCGAACCGGTGGCGCCACCAGGGGAGGTCCATCCGCCCGATCGGTACCGCGGCAAGCACGGTGCGCGGGTGGGGCGGCGGGGTGGCGGCAGCCGCAGGGCGGGACGGGGCCAGGAGGGAAGGGACCAGCAGGGCGAAGGCGACGGCCGGCAGGGCGGCGCGCAGGGCGGCGAAGCGGGGCATGGAGTTCCTCGACGGGACGGGCGGCGGGTGCCGCCGCTCCCATCGCGCCGCCAACCCGCCACGGCAAGGGCGCGGGCGAAGGCGCGGCCTCCCCGATCGTCCGCGCCGGGTCGTGCGACGCGGGGTGTATGGGGGCGGACACCCGTACGCGCCAGGATAAGGGGCCGGACGCCCTTGCCCCTCGGGACGGCCGCCGCGCCGGTCGCATCGATCCCATAAACGAACGCCCGGCGAGAATACTCGGGTTTCCGGGCGATCTCAGGCGGTGAGGTTGGTGCTGGCGGCAGCGGCAGTGGCGCTCCCGAAGCCGGCCAACATCTGCGCGAGCGAGGGCGATGTCGCCGTCGATGCGCCGGTCGCGCTTCCTCCGCTTCCTGCGACCGTTGGGCCGCCGTCGGCATCGCCGGCGCCGCCCTGCCCATCGTGCATCCCGTGGTGATGCATGCCGTGGCGATGCGGAGAGACCGACGTCAGACTGGCGGTCTGGGTGCCGGCGGCGGCCTGGCTGGCGTCGGCGGCCTGGCTGGCCGGCGTCGCGCTCGCCTGGCCGGTGGTCGGCTGGCCGGAACCGCTGCCTGCGACCTGGGTGAGGCTCGTCGACGCGTCGCTCTGCATCTGGATCAGCGCGGCCTGCATGGCCGCCGCGAGCTGCTGGTCCAGGGTGGCGGCGGTGGTGACGGCCGGCGCGGATGCCGCCGAGGAGGAGGACGCAGACGAAGAGGGGGACGTGCAGGCCGCAGAACCGACGCACGCAGGCGATGCATTCGCGCCGAAGCTGGTGACGGAAGCCGTGCTCGCGGACGTGGCGGCGCTCGCGTTGCTGCCGGGCGGCCACGTGAAGGACAACGAAGTGAGGCTCAGGGACATGGGGTGTTTCCTGGTTGCGTGTAATCGCCGCAGCAAGTCCCATGCCGGCTGACGCGCTCGGGGCTGTCGCACCTTCCGGGGGTCGGTGCCGATCCCGTGTCGTTGCAGCGGCAGGAATTGCCGGGCAGGAAATGCCGTTCGTGCGAATCCGGTTGGGAGCCGGCCGGCGTCATGCCGTCGATGGTCGTCGCACTGCCGGGGCGCGTGGGCCGGCCTGGCGCGCAGTCTGAATTGCAACGATCACGGACCGCAAGCGTTACACTTCGTCACGGCCGCTTAGGGTCTGCTTCACCTGCACCGATCAGGCTCCTTTTCTGCTCGATGGTGGTAGGTCGGGTCGATGGTAGTAGGCCAGGATGATCGTGACGATAAGGAGGAAGAATTATCCGGTGGTACGGACCGCCGGCGCTATGGTTCGATGGCCGCCGGTCGTTGCGTGACAGGCGTCGCCCCGTGCGGGCAGAATCCTCTGCGGTTTCCCATATGTGCGGACGCGGCGGCCCGGCGTCGTTGCATCCCCGACGGATCGGGCGTTCCGGCGGCGACCGTGCAGCAGGGCGAAGGGACCGCGGGCGGTGCCCGAGCCATCCCGGCGTTGCGCGTGCGCCCGGCGGGCCGCGGCATCGATCCGGCGATGCGCCGATGATCGAAGCGGTGACCGTGGTCGGCGACCTGTTGCGCCCGGACGGCGGCGGCCGTCCTGGCGGGGTCGACCGGCCAACCTTGTGGCTGTGGAATGCGCTCAAGCGGCAGATCAACCTCGCCTGCGGCCTGCCGGTCGAGGTGCTCACCGCGACCGGAGTCCCGGCGCTGCAGGCCTGGATCGAGTCGTTGCGCCCGCAGGTGGAAGCGGATCGCTGCTGGGCATCGCTGTACGAGGATATCCCCTGGTCCGCGGCGTTCGATCGACTGGTGGTCGCGCCGTTGCGCCGGCGCTTTTGCGTCGGCTACGAGCTGCCGCCCTGGCTCACCCGGCTGCTCGACGCGCAGGGCGTGCCGTATGTCGATATCCGCGTGCACCCGGTGCGCTTCATGGACGACCTGATGTTCGCGGTGCGCGCCTCCCGGCCCGACACGCAGGCGGCGCTGCTCCCGCTCGCGGTTGCGGAGAGCGCGGTGATCGCGACTGCCGGCCTGAGCGAGGCGATGTGCCGGTTCATTACAGATTCGAACCTGCCGGACGACACCTTGCTGGTGGTCGGGCAGCGCGCGTTCGATTCCAGCCAGATCGTCGGCGGCGGGTTCTTCGACGTTTCGGCGCGTACCGCCGAGATCCACGCGCTCTGCGCCCGCCACCCCGCCGTCGTCCTGAAGCCGCACCCGTTCGATCGGGCCAGCCCGCTGCTGGAGGTCGCGGCCGGAGCGCCGAGCCGGGTGCTCGGCGTGACCAGCGATAACGTCTATCGGCTGCTGGCGCAGCCGCAGATCAGCGCCCTGCTGACGGTGAATTCCAGCCTGGCCTACGAGGCGCCGTATTTCGGGACCCGGGTGCATGCGCTGGGGCCGCTGCGGATGCGCCTCGCCTGGCGTGGCGCGGCGCCCGATCCGGCAGCGCACGCCGCGCTCGACGGGATCGTGCTCGCGCCGGATTTCTGGCGGGTCGTGCTGGCACCGTGCACGGCGGTCTCGATGGCGGACGGGATGCGCCTGCCGGCGAAACCGAACCGGTTGCGAATCGCCCTCGACAGTTTCTGGAACTTCCAGGAGCTCGACACCGATCGGATTCCACGTTCGGCGGTGAACAATGCCGCGTGATGCTTGCGGGAAGAAGGCCAGGGGGAAGAAGCCCAGGGGGGCGCTGCCCCTTGGACTGTTGCCCTCAAGGATCACCGTCCTCGCGCAGCGCGATCCGCAGCGCCGCCGGCGCCCGCGCGTCGAGCTCCGCCGGCGAGGCGGGCCGGGGCGGGCGGATGAAGCCGGTCACCGGATAGACGGTGATCCCCATCTGCCGCGCCGGCGGCCAATAGACGCGCACCAGGCTCCAGTCGTTGGCGGCGGAGACGTCCACCACCGGCTGGTCCCGCGTCACCCGACGGGGCACCCAGTTGGCATCCGCGATCAGGATCCGGCGCGGCCCGAGCACCTCGGTGACCACCGCGAGATGGCCGTCCGGCAGCCGCGGGGTGGCGCGGAACACCAGCACGCTGCCGTCGGCCGGAATGCGCGCGCGGCGGTAGCGGCCCGCCGCCGCGCCCCACCAGGCGGCGGCGTCGCCGCGGAGCCGGACCCCGGACAGGGCGCGGGCGAAGGGCACGCAGGCCAGCCGCACCCGGCCGCCGACATAGGAGCCGGCCATCGGCCCTGCGCCTGGGCCGCCGGCACAGCCGGCCAGCGCGAGCGCGGCGGCCAGCGCGGTTGCCAGCCCGACCCGGGGGGACGCGGCCGCCGGCCTGGTGCCGCTCGGCGCGGTGCGGAGGCGCGCGCACCGCGGCGGCAGGGCGCACGGCAGGCCACAGGGCAGGGCAGCGGGCGAGGGCGGCACGGCGCGACCTCCGGCGACGACGGGGCGGGGCGCGCTTGCGTGCCCTCCGCGGCATCATGCCCGTTGTCAAACTCGTGTCGCAACCGATTGATCGGCTTTGCTCCGTGCCGGGTTCAGCGGCGGCAGCGGAGCGGGCTGGAGGGCGTTCAGCATGACTGAACGCGCTCCCGTTCCTTTTTCACGAGCAGAGTCATGCGCCCCTGGATCGCTGCGCGATGCCAGTCAGGCGCGATCTGCTCTATTCCGGCGCCACCGGCCGCGGCCGGCCTGCCGCATCCACCGCCACCAGCACGAACTCGGCCGCCGTCACTCGGAACCGGTCGTCCCGCCCGCGGCGCAGCACCCAGGCCTCCAGCCCCAGGGTGATCGAGCTGCGCCCGATCCGATCGACCGCCGCATAGCAGCACACCACGTCGCCCACTTTCACCGGAGCCAGGAACTCGAGCCGCGAGACCGCCGCCGTCGCCACCCGCCCCTTCGCCACCGCCGAGGCCGCGGTGCCGGCCGCGAGGTCCATCAGCGACATGATCCAGCCGCCGAAGATATCGCCGGCGGGATTGGTATCCGCCGGCATGGCCACCGTGCGCAGTTCCAGTTCGCCGCGCGGGCCCGTCCCGCCGTCCGGTGCCCCTCGGGTCCGGCTTGCCCGATCCCCTTGGTCCGGGTCTCCCTTGTCCCGGTACACCCCGCCCGCGTCCGCCCCGGCCTGGCCGCCCTGGCTTTGATCGATGGTGGCGCCTTGATCGATGGTGGCCTCGTCCATCCTTCCGTCCTCCATGGCTTGGAATATGTTGCCCGCAGGACGATGATATGGGGCAGACGGAGGACCCCGCCATGAACGCCCAGCCCGCGCTCGATCCCGTGCTGCTCCGCGCCGACCGGAACGGCGTGGCTTGGCTCACCCTGAACCGCCCGGCCGCCCGCAACGCACTGTCGCTCGGCCTGATGGCGGCGCTGGAGGCGGAACTGACGCAGATCGCGGAGGATTCCGCCGTCCAGGTGGTGGTGCTCGCGGGCGCCGGCCCGGCCTTCTGCGCCGGCCACGACCTGCGCGAGATGCGCACCCGCCCCGAGCGCGCGGCCTATGCGGAGGTGTTCGAGGCCTGCTCGCGCCTCATGCTTCGCATCGTGCACCTGCCCAAGCCCGTGATCGCCCGGGTGCACGGCATCGCCACCGCGGCCGGCTGCCAGCTCGTTGCCACCTGCGACCTCGCGGTGGCGGCGGAGACGGCGCGCTTCGCCACCCCCGGCGTCAATATCGGGCTCTTTTGCTCCACGCCCATGGTCGCGCTCACCCGCGCGGTCGGCCGCAAGGCGGCGATGGAGATGCTGCTGACCGGCGATCTGATCGACGCGCCGCGGGCGCGCGAGATCGGGCTGGTCAACCGGGTGGTGCCGGAGGCGGCGCTGGACGAGGCCGTCACGGCACTGGCCGCGCAGATCGCGGCGAAAAGCCCGCTCACCCTCGCGATCGGCAAGGAAGCCTTCTACCGCCAGGCCGAATGCGACCTGGAGGCGGCCTACCGCTTTGCTGCCGAGACCATGACCCGCAACATGCTGGCCCGCGACGCCGAGGAGGGCATCGATGCCTTCCTCGGCAAACGCGCACCGGTCTGGACCGGCACCTGACGCATGGCCGCCACCGATCCGTACCAGATCCTCGGGGTCAAGAAGACCGCCACCGAAGCCGAGCTGCGCACCGCCTACCGCAAGCTCGCCAAGCAACATCACCCCGACCTCAACCCCGGCAAGCCGGAGGCGGCGGAGCGCTTCAAGCGCATCAGCGTCGCCTACGAGCTGCTGTCGGACAAGGAGAAGCGCGCCCGCTTCGACCGCGGCGAGATCGACGCCGAGGGCAACGAGCGCGCCCCGGAACGCCCGTTCTACCGCGACTACGCCGAGGCCGCCGCCGGTGGCGGCCAGCGCCGCTACAGCGCCGGGGGCGGCGGGATGTCGCCCGACGACCTGGAAGAAATCCTTGCCCAGGCATTCGGCCACGCCCGCCGCGGTGCCGGCGGCGGCCCCGGGTTCGACCTGCGCGGAGCGGACGTGCGCTATACCCTGACGATCGACTTCCTCGATGCGGCCAACGGCGTCACCCGCCGGATCACCTTGCCGGACGGCCGGACCCTGGACGTGCGTATCCCCGCCGGCGTCCACGACGGGCACGTGCTGCGGCTGCGCGGCCAGGGCGAACCCGGGATCGGCAGCGGACCGGCCGGCGACGCGCTGGTGGAGGTTTCCATCGCCCCGCACCCGTATTTCGTGCGCGAAGGCGACGACATCATCGTGACCCTGCCGGTGACGATCCAGGAAGCGGTGCTCGGCGCGTCGCTGGAAGTGCCGACCATCGGCGGCAAGGTGCGGCTTGCCATTCCGCCCAACTCCGGCACCGGCACCAGGCTCCGGCTGCGCGGACGCGGGATCGGCGGCAAAGGGCACCAATACGTCGACCTGCGGGTGGTGTTGCCGCCGGCCGAAGAGCCGGCGCTCGCCGAGTTCCTGCGCAGTTGGACCCCCGCACAGGCCTTCAACCCCAGGGACGGCATGGAGGGGACGTGATGCGCAGCGAAGCGGTCCTCGCGCTGCTGGGCGACCTCGATGCGGGCGAACTGGCCGCCTGGATCGAACGCGGCTGGGTGCAGCCGGAAACCGGCGAAGCCGGCTGGGAATTCCTGGAAATCGACGTCGCACGGATCAGGCTGATCCACGACCTGCGCCGGCACATGGACATCGCCGAAGACACCGTGCCGCTCGTGCTGTCCCTGCTCGACCAGGTGTACGAACTGCGCGCGCGGTTGCGCGACGTGCTCGCCACGGTCGACCGCCAGTCCCCCGAGATCCGCGCCGCCCTCCGCAGGTCCTGAATCCCGGGGGCGAGGTAGCAAGCAAGGCCAGGGGGCAGAGCCCCCTGGCCTTGCTTGCTACCCCGCCCCCGGCCTCAGAACCAGCCGCGCGGGGTGCCGGAGCGGCGGCGGGGGCCGGGGCCGGCGCGGGAGCCGAGGGTCAGGGCGCCGCCGGCGCAGAGCAGTCCGATCGAGGCGGGGATGAGCCAGACGGGCCGCACGAGCAGGGGCAGCACGATGTCGGTCCACATCCAATCGGCGAAATGCGCTTCGATGCTGCCGTGCAAGGTGCGCGGGAGGTCGTGGTCGAGCAGGAAAAGGGCGCGGCCGAGCGGCAGTTCCGGGGGGGCGAGCATGGCCAGGGCCACCGCTCCGACGAGCAGGAGGGCTGCGACGACTGCCAGGATACGGCTCAGGATCACCGGAACAGCATGTCTCCTTTCATCCCGGCATACAAGGAGGCGACGGAGGGGCCGTAGCCGTTGTAGATCTGGGTGGGCACGCGCTCGTTGGTGCCGATCAGGCGTTCGGTGGCCTGGCTCCAGCGGGGATGGGGCACGGCGGGGTTCACGTTGGCCCAGAAGCCGTATTCGTCGGGGGCGATCTGCTGCCCAGAACGTTTTCGGCCGCTTGTCGGTGAACGCCACCTTCACGAAGCGCCTTGGCCGACTTGAAGCCGTATTTCCACGGCAGCGTGATGCGGATCGGGGCGCCGTTCTGCTTCGGCAGCGGCTTGCCGTACAGGCCGACCGAGACGAAGGCGAGGTCGTTCATCGCCTCGGCCATCGTGACCCCCTCGATGTAGGGCCACGGGAACAGCGGGCTGTCGAGGCCGGGCATCGACTTCGGTTCCTCGACGGTGGTGAACACCACGTATTTGGCCGAACCCAGCGGGTCGGCGAGCTTCACCAGGTCGGCTGAGCGGAAAGCCGGTCCAAGGCACGGTCATCGCCCAGGCTTCGACGCAGCGGTGGCGGTAGACCCGCTCCTGCAGGCTGGACCTGACTGCAGCAGGTCATCGAAGCCGATGGTGCGGGGCTTGGCCACCAGGCCTTCGATGCGGATTTCCCAGGGGCTGACGGTCATCTCCTGGGCGGCGCGCCAGAGGTCCTTGTCCTCGCTGAACTCGTAATAGTTGTTGTAGGTGGTCTGCGACTTTCTCCGCAGTCAGGGCGCGGCCGGCGCGGTAGGTCGCGTTGCGCGGCGGGTTCATCGGCGGCAAGGGGATGGCAACCGGGGAGGCGGCGGCGCAGGCGGCGCGGCTGCCGAGCGCGGTGCCGGCGGCGATCCCGCGGCGGCGCCGAGCAGGCTGCGGCGGCCGAGCGCCGCGGCCTCCGGCGTGACCCGGCTTTCCGGGATTTCCCAGCCATGGCGTCGACGATGGTCATGCTGTGCCTCCGTGGCGGCCGAGGACGCGGGACGGCCCTGCGCCGTATCATCGGCGCGACGAGTAATTGTCGGATGCGCCGGGATGGGTGAACATTACGGCAAGCCGCGCCGCCCTCGGGGGAAGAATCCGTTCGCGCGGCATAGCCCAGGAGTTTCGCCGTGCATCTCGCCCGCTTTCCCCGCGTCCGCCTGTTTCCGACGCCGACGCCGCTCGAGAAGCTCGAGAACCTCTCGCGCCATCTGGGCGGGCCGGAAATCTGGATCAAGCGCGACGACTGCACGGTGGTGGCGACCGGCGGCAACAAGGTGCGCAAGCTGGAGTTCCTGGCCGGCGAGGCGCTGGCGCAGGGCGCCGACCACCTGGTGACGCAGGGGGCGGTGCAGTCGAACCACGTGCGCCAGACCGCGGCGGTGGCAGCCGGGCTTCGGCATGAAGTGCACCGCGCTGCTGGAGCACCGGGTGGAGACCAACGACCGCGACTACCTGAACAGCGGCAACGTGCTGCTGGACCGGCTGTTCGGCTGCGTCGATCGAGTACCGTCCCGGCCGGCCTCGACATGAACGCCGAGGCCGAGGCGAAGGGCGGCCGAACTGCGCGCCGCCGGTGCGCGAGCCCTACGTGATCCCGGGCGGCGGGTCGAACCGGGTCGGCGCGCTGGGCTACGTCGCCTGCGCGCAGGAGCTGATGCAGCAGGCCGACGAGATGGGGCTGAAGATCGACCGCGTCGTCCACGCCACCGGCAGCGCCGGCACCCAGGCCGGGCTGGTGGTCGGGCTGGAGGGCTGCAACGCCGGCGTCCCGGTGCTGGGCATCGGCGTGCGCCTGCCCAAGGACCGCGCAGGAGGCGAACGTGCACCGCCTGGCCGAAGCGACGCGGCGGAATACGTCGGCCTGCGCGGCGGCATCGCGCGCGAGGCGGTGGAGGCCAACTGCGACTACGTCGGCCCCGGCTACGGCCAGCCGACCGAGGGCATGCGCGAGGCGGTGATGATGCTCGCGCGGCTGGAGGGCGATCCTGCTCGACCCGGTCTATTCCGGCAAGGCGATGGCCGGGCTGATCGACCTGATCCGCAAGGGAAAAATCGGCAAGGGCGAGCGCGTGGTGTTCCTGCACACCGGCGGCGCGGTCGGGCTGTTCGGGTATCAGGGATTCTTCGAGGAGGGCTTCGCGGCCTGACCTGCGGCGGCAGCGGCGTGACGGTTCCGGCCGCGGGGCGACCGGGACCGCTCGGCCCGCACCCGCGCCGCCTGACCGGCGGATGAAATACCCGCGTAGGCTGCATGCCTGGCTTGACTTGCGTCAGGACCTGCCGATGCTCGGCGCGTTCGGACCAGGAAAGGGAGAACCGATGGAAGCTTCACTGTCGCGGCGGCTCGTCATCATGGGGGCCGCCTTCGGGCTGATCGGCAGCGTGGCGCTGGCACCGGTTGCCCAGGCGGCGCCGGTGTCCTTCACCGTGCCGCTGTCCGGTGCCCAGCAGGTGCCCCCGGTCGAGACCAAGGGTCACGGGCTTGCGCATCTGACCTACAACGCCGCTACCCGCATGCTGAGCTGGTCGGTGAGCTACCGCGGACTGTCGAGCCAGGTCACCATGGCGCATTTCCACGGCCCCGCGCCGGCGGGAAAGAACGCCGGGGTGGTGGTCTGGATCAGCAAGAAGGGATCGAAGGTGCGCAGCCCGATCAAGGGATCGGCCATGCTCACGCCGGCGCAGGCCCAGGAGATGATGGCCGGCGACTGGTACGTCAACGTGCATACCAAGAAGCATCCGGCCGGCGAGATCCGCGGCCAGGTGAAGCCGCCGATGGGCTGATCGCGCGCGCCGGAGCGTCGGGCACCGACGCTCCGGCCGCCGCCCTGGCCGGGGCCGGCGCGATCGGCCCCGGCTGGACCTGCCATGGAAGCGGGACAGAGCCGCCATCCCCCGAGGCCCCGCCATGACCGAGATCGTTCCCGAAGCCGCAAGGAATATCACCTTCCTCGGCCAGACCGACAACGACGGGCACGGCGACTGCCTGCAAGTGATGGTGGCGCGCGGCCACGCCTACATGGGCACCCGTACCTCGCGCGGGGTGGTGGTGACGGATGTGACCGACCCGCGCGCGCCGCGGGCGGTGAATTTCCTGCCGATCCATCCGAACTCGCATTGCTTGCATCTGCAACAGGCCGAGGGGTTGCTGCTGGTGATCGAGGAGTTCGACATGAAGAACTTCCTCTCGATGCAGGACTACTACGGCGGCTCCCTGAACCGCGGCGGCAGTGCGGGCTACGGCGTGCGCGGGGTGGATTATTCCGCCGGCATGCGGGTCTACGACCTGGCCGATCCGGCCAATCCGCGGCCGATCGGGTTCATGGAGGTGGCGGGGCTGGGGCTGCACCGCATCTGGTGGACCGGCGGGCGGTGGGCCTACGCCTCGGCGCTGCTCGACGGGTTCAGCGATCATATTTTCATCACCATCGACATGGCGGACCCGACGCACCCGCGCGAGGCGGGACGGTGGTGGATCCCGGGCATGCACCTGGCGGGCGGGGAGGCGCCGGGCTGGACCGGCCGGTACGCGCTGCACCACGCGGTGGTGGCGGACGATATCGCCTACGGGTGCTGGCGCGACGGCGGGCTGACCATCCTCGACGTCGCCGACAAATCGACGCCGAAGCTGATCGCGCATCGCAACTGGTCGCCCCCGTTCGGCGGCGGCACCCACAGTGCGCTGCCGCTGCACGACCGCGACCTGCTGGTGGTGGCTGACGAATTGGTGGCGAATGTCGGTCAGGAACAGCTGAAACGAACCTGGGTGTTCGACATCCGCACCCGCGCCAACCCGGTTTCGATCAGCACTTTCCCGATCCCGCGCGAGCAGGACTACCTGGCGATGGGCGGGCAGTTCGGGCCGCATAATCTGCACGAGAACCGGCCGGGGTCGTTCGTCTCCTCCACCACCGTATTCGCCACCTGGCAGAGTGCGGGAGTGCGGGTGGTGGACATCAGCGACCCGTTCCGACCGGAGGAGGTCGGCTATTTCGTGCCGCCGATGCCGACGCGCTGGATGGAGCCGCTGCGCGGGCGGGCGAAGATGCGCCACACGGCGGATCTGTTCGTCTCCGCCGAGGGGCTGATCTACGTCACCGATTATGACGCCGGGCTGTACATCCTGGAGTGGCAGGGGGCGTGAGCGGGTCTGCCGGCGGCGGCGCGTCGCCGGCAATGCAGGGGTCAACGGTTATTGCGCCCGGCCGTCCAAATATATAGCAAATGCTGATATAGGGCCTTGGAACGTCATCAATCCCGCTGTCGGAAAGGCTTGACAAGTCGCCATCGGCGCCGCTTTATGCCGCAGCGTGGCATCTCAGGAAAAACACTAACATAATTCTTGAGACGCTGCATACTCCATCCGGGCGAAGCCCCCCATCAGAGAACAAACCCATGCCCCTGTCGTTACGTAAATCGGCCGCGATCGGCCTCGCTGCCATCGCCCTGGCGGTCTGGGCCCAGGCGGCGCAGGCCACCGAGCTGGTGACCAATGGCTCGTTCGAAGAATATACCGGCAGTGCCCCCAAGGGTAATTTCCCCACCGTCCTGCCAACCGGCTGGAGTGGCGGAAGTGGTCTTACTTTCATAGATGCCCCTGGCACGGCAACCAGCAGCACCGGTGGTCTTGCCGTCTATCCCGGTTTCCCGACCACGAGCCCGGATGGCGGCAACTTCGTCGAGGCAGACGGCGACCCGAATTATTCGGGCGCATTTTATCAGTCAATCTCGGGATTGGCCGTCGGACAGAGCTATACGCTGACCTTCTACCAGGCCGCCGGGCAGCAGAACGGATTTACCGGCCCCACGACCGAGCAGTGGGATGTTACCTTCGGCGAACAGACGCAGGACTCCACCATGTACTCGCTTGCCCAGGGCGCGACCGGTGCCTGGGAAGAGCAGACGATGACGTTCATCGCGAGCGCCACGACCCAGGTGCTGTCGTTCCTGGCGTACGGGACTCCCGGCGGCGCCCCCCCGATCTCCTTCCTCGACGGCGTCAGCCTCGAAGCGACGCCGGTGCCGGAACCCACGAGCCTGGCGCTCGTCGGGGTCGGCCTGCTGGGCCTAACGGCGATCCGCCTGCGCCGGCGTTCCAAGGATACGACCGCCGTCTGATCAGCTCACTCCACTGAGGCGCCGCCTGGCCGGCGCACCGGCCTTTCAAGGACAGCGTCCGTGCTTCCGTTCCTGGACCAGCAGCATCTGCAGGCGCTCCTGATCGACGTGGTCAGGCTCTGCCTGTGGCTGCTGATCCTGGCGGTGATCTTCTTGCCGCTGGAGCGCCTGTTCGCGCTGCATCCGCAGAAAATCTTCCGCAAGGCCATCGCCGTCGACCTCGGCTATTATTTCCTCAGCAGCCTGCTGCCCGGCGTGGTGCTCGCCGTGCCGCTCGCCCTTGTTGCCTGGGGTGCGCATCGCGTCGTCCCGCACAGCCTTCAGGCGGCGATCGCGACCTGGCCGCTGGGACTGCGCACCGTGGCCGGGCTGGTGGTCGGCGAGACCGGATTCTACTGGGGCCATCGCTGGACCCATGAAATCCCCGTGCTCTGGCGCTTTCATTCGATCCATCACAGCGCCCGACAGCTCGACTTCATGGTCAATACGCGCGCCCATCCGGTCGATCTGGTGTTCGTCCGGCTGTGCGGCCTGATCCCGCTCTATATCCTAGGACTGGCCAGCCCGCTGACCGCCTCGGGCAGCCTGGTCCCCGTGCTGGTCGTGCTGGCGGCGACGTTGTGGGGCTTCGTCATCCACGCCAATCTGCGCTGGCGGCTGGGCCCGCTGGAGTGGCTGGTCTCCACCCCCGCCTTCCACCACTGGCACCACACCCTGCCCGAGCCGCGGGACCGCAATTACGCGTCCATGCTGCCGTGGATGGACCGGATCTTCGGGACCTACCATCTGCCCCGGAACCAGTGGCCGTCGGCCTATGGCATCGAGGCGACGATGCCCGGTTCGCTCGCAGGACAACTCCTGTATCCGTTGCGTCCGCAGCCGCCACAGGTCACCGCACCGGAGCGCGTTGCGGCGGACCCGTCGTAGCCGGTGAGATAGCCGTCGCCGCGCGGTTGACAGGTGCAGGACACGCCGACGCATGATGCGAGGTGCCTCCGCCCCGGCTGATCGACCTGCAGGTGAACGGCTACGCCGGCGTCGATTTCAACGACGCTGCGCTGACCGGGACTGCGCTCGATCACGCGCTCGCCGCGATGCGCGCCGACGGGGTTGCGGCCTGCCTGCCCACCCTTATTACCGCGCCCGTGGAGGTGCTGGCGGCGCGCTTCGCTTCCCTCGATCGCGCGGTGGCGGCAAGCGGGCTCGGCGCGTCCATGGTGCCGGGCTACCATCTGGAAGGCCCATTCCTCAGCCCTGAACCGGGCTACGCCGGCTGTCATCCGCCCGATGCGATGGTGCCGCCCGACCCCGAGCTGGTGGCGCGGCTGGAAGCCCCGCTCGCCCGGCCGATCCTGCTGCTCACCCTGGCGCCCGAACGCCCCGGCGCGATCGACCTGATCGCCTGGGCGCGTGCGCGCGGCAAGCTGGTGGCGATCGGCCACAGCGCCGCGACGCCGGCGCAGATCACTGCCGCGGCCGACGCAGGGGCGGCGCTTTCGACCCATCTCGGCAATGCCATGTTGCATACGCAACCAAAATTCGCCAACCCGATGATGGCGCAACTGGCCGAGGACCGGCTGTCCGCCAGCTTCATCGCCGACGGGCGGCACATCCCGCCCTTCGCGCTGAAAGTGCTGCTGCGGGCGAAGGGGATCGCGCGCAGCATCCTGGTGAGCGACGCAACCGCCGCCGCGGCGGCACCGCCCGGCCGCTACCGGTTTGCCGGGATGGACATCGCGCGCAGTGAGGACGGAACCGTCCGCCTGGCCGGAACCGATACGCTGGCCGGGTCGTCCCTGCGACTGGGGCAGGCGGTGCGCAACCTGGTGGCGTGGGGGCTTGCCTCGGCGGCGGACGCCGAACGGATGGCGGCGGACAATCCGGCCGCCCTGCTCGCCCCGGCGGTGGCGGCGCACGGCGGCCGCTGACAGGGGGCTGGACTCGCCCGGCCCGATCCGCTAAACGCCCCCGCTTCATCCGGAACGCGGGAGACGCCGCCCTCGCCTGACCCCACCCGGGGCCAGGCCGGGTCGCGTCGGTTGCACCGCGGTCCCTGTGGCTCCGCCGGGAGCCTGGTCGGAAGGGATCATGGCGAAGAAGATCGTCGGCTACATCAAGCTGCAGATTCCCGCGGGCAAGGCGAATCCGTCGCCGCCGGTGGGTCCCGCGCTCGGCCAGCGCGGCCTCAACATCATGCAGTTCTGCAAGGACTTCAACGCCGCGACCCAGGCGATGGAGCCGGGCATGCCGGTGCCCGTGGTCATCACCGCGTTCGGCGACCGCACCTTCACCTTCATCACCAAAACCCCGCCCAACACCTATTTCCTGAAGAAGGCCGCCGGGATCACCAAGGGCACCACGACGCCCGGCAAGGGCGGCCCGATCGGCCAGGTCACCACGACCCAGTTGCGGGAGATCGCGGCCCAGAAGATGAAGGACATGAACGCCACCGATGTCGACGCGGCGGTGCGCATGCTCGCCGGCTCGGCCCGTTCGATGGGTCTTGCCGTGGTGGAGGGCTGAGCGATGGCGAAGGACAAGCGACTGGCCAAGGCGCGCGCCGGTGTCGACCGGACCAAATCCTACCCGCTGCCGGAAGCGATCGGCGTGGTGAAGCGCAACGCCACCGCGAAATTCGACGAGACGGTGGAGATGTCGATGAACCTCGGCATCGACCCGCGTCACGCCGACCAGATGGTGCGCGGGCTCATCTCCCTGCCGCACGGCACCGGCAAGACGGTCCGGGTCGGCGTGTTCGCACGCGGGCCGAAGGCGGAAGAAGCGCTGGCCGCCGGCGCTGACGTCGTCGGCGCCGAAGACCTGGCCGAGCGCGTGCAGGCGGGCGAAATCGGCTTCGACCGCTGCATCGCGACGCCGGACCTGATGGGCGTGGTGGGGCGCCTGGGCAAGATCCTCGGCCCGCGCGGGCTGATGCCCAATCCCCGCCTCGGCACCGTGACGATGGACGTCAAGGGCGCGGTCAGCGCCGCCAAGGGCGGCCAGGTCGAGTTCCGCGCCGAGAAGGCCGGCATCATCCACGCCGGCATCGGCAAGGCGAGCTTCGACGAGGCGCAGTTGCTGGAAAACGCGCGTGCGCTGGCCGATGCGGTGATCAAGGCGAAGCCGACTGGCGCCAAGGGCACCTACCTCAAGGGCGTGGCGCTGAGTTCGACCATGGGGCCAGGCCTCAAGGTCGATGTGAGCAGCCTGACGCCCTGACGGAATACGCCGCCGCCGGGGTCCGGTGGCGGTGGACAGGGGGTCGTGCGCGCGAGCGGCGGCCTCCGTACCTGTCCGAGACCGCACGTTCCCCTTCGGGGACCAAAGGGCTTCGGCCCGCGCGCGGGAGACGGGGAAGCCAGGAGCGATCCTGGCGGTTCCGACTTGCTGGACAGGCGAACCGGGCCGCGATCCTCGCGGCCCATGGGCAACCGGCCCCGCGCGGTCCACACGCGCGCGGCCCGAGAGACGGAGAGAGAATGGACCGCACTCAGAAGCGGGACTTTGTCGCCGGGCTCGCTCAGGTGTTCGCCGAGACGTCGATGGTCGTGGTCACCCGCAATCAGGGACTGACCGTGGCCGAAGCGACCGATCTGCGCCGCCGGATGCGGGAAGCGGGGGTCACCTTCAAGGTGACCAAGAACCGGCTGGCTGCGCTGGCCCTGGAAGGCACCGCCTTCGAGGGGATCCGGCCGCTGCTGAAGGGCCCCACCGCGCTCGCCTGGTCGAAGGACCCGGTGGCGGTGGCCAAGGCGGCGGTGGATTTCGGCAAGGCCAACGAGAAGCTGATGGTGGTGGGCGGCGCACTCGGTGCACGGACCCTCGACCAGGCCGGGGTGCAGGCGCTCGCCGCGCTGCCCAGCCTGGATCAGCTTCGGGCCGGGCTGGTGGGGATGATCTCCACGCCGGCAACCCGGATCGCCGGAGTGCTGGCCGCCCCCGCCGGACAGATCGCGCGCGTGCTCGGCGCATACGCAAGCAAGGAGCAGGCGGAGGCAGCGTGAGCTGCCCCGACTTGCATGGAACCAACTTCGGTATAGATTAGGAAGACCCGACAATGGCAGATCTGCAGAAACTGGTCGATGAGCTGTCGACCCTGACCGTGCTTGAGGCCGCTGAGCTTTCCAAGCTGCTCGAGGAGAAATGGGGCGTCTCCGCCGCCGCACCGGTGGCCGTTGCCGCCGCTGCTCCGGCCGCCGCCGCTGCGGCCCCGGCCGAGGAGCAGACCGAGTTCACCGTGATCCTCGCCAAGGCCGGCGACAAGAAGATCAACGTCATCAAGGAGGTGCGGACCATCACCGGGCTCGGGCTGAAGGAAGCCAAGGACCTGGTCGAAGGTGCGCCGAAGCCCGTGAAGGAAGGCGTGAACAAGGACGAGGCGGCGAAGATCCGCAAGATGCTGGAAGATGCGGGCGCCGCGGTGGAGGTCAAGTAGACCGTTTGCCAACAACGACAGGACTGCGTCGCCCCGCGCGGGCGACGCTGCTCGGAGACCGGGTGAGGCCGTGAGGCCGACACGGGCGGGAACCCTCGCGTTCCCGCCCGTACACCCGTTTCCGGCGAATTCAGACGAACGAGATTCCCGAGCGGCCCGGGACGATGGGGCCGCGGACAGACGAGTGGCGGAGCAGAACAGGCGATGAACGCGATTTCTGGGTCGGTGACGAGGCACAAGCGCATTCGCCGGAGCTTCGGGCGGATTTCCGAAGTGACGCCGATGCCCAACCTGATCGACGTGCAGCGCGCCAGCTACGAGGCGTTCCTGCAGAGCGACGTGCGCCCGGACAACCGGACGGTCGCGGGCCTGCAGGAAGTGTTCCGCTCGGTGTTCCCGATCGACGATTTCGCCGGCCGCGGCCGGCTGGAGTTCGTCGACTACGAGCTGGAAGAGCCGAAATACGACGTGGAAGAGTGCATCCAGCGCGGCATGACCTTCGCTGCGCCGTTGAAGGTGACCCTGCGGCTCATCGTATGGGACCTCGACGAGGACACCGGCGCCAAGTCGATCCGCGACATCAAGGAGCAGCCCGTCTACATGGGCGACATGCCCCTGATGACGGACAACGGCACCTTCATCATCAACGGCACCGAGCGCGTCATCGTCAGCCAGATGCACCGCTCGCCCGGCGTGTTCTTCGACCACGACAAGGGCAAGACCCATTCGTCGGGCAAGTACCTGTTCGCCTCGCGGGTGATTCCGTATCGCGGCTCGTGGCTCGATTTCGAGTTCGACAGCAAGGACATCCTGTACGTTCGCATCGACCGCAAGCGGAAGCTGCCGGTGACCACCCTGCTCTATGCCCTCGACGGCGCGGCGACCGAGCAGTTACGCGCGGCACGCGAGGCGAAGGGCGAGCCAATCGAGATCGGCGAAATCCGCGGCATGGATGCCGAGGAAATCCTGAGCTATTTCTACGGCCAGGTGGTGTTCGACCGCACCGCCAAGGGCTGGGCGCGCCCGTTCGACCCCGACGCGTTCCGCGGCATGAAGCTGCTGGAACCGCTGATCGATGCCGCGACCGGCGAGGTGGTGGCGAAGGCGGACGACAAGCTGACGGCACGCCAGGCGCGCAAGATCGCCGAAGGCACCAAGGAAGTGCTGGTCGGCCGCGCCGACCTGCTCGGCCGCTTCGTCGCCGAGGACATGGTGAACCTCGAGACCGGCGAGATTTTCGCCGAGGCCGGGGAAGAACTGACCGAGGCGAAGCTGGCGGCGCTGGAGGCCGCCGGTGTCGATCGGCTGCCGACCCTCGCGGTCGATCAGGCGACGGGACCGTGGATCCGCAACACGCTGACGATCGACAAGAACAGCAACCGCGATGAAGCGCTGATCGATATCTACCGGGTGATGCGCCCCGGCGAGCCGCCGACGCCGGAGACCGCGGAATTGCTGTTCCGCGGCCTGTTCTTCGATCCCAACCGCTACGACCTGTCCGCGGTCGGGCGGGTGAAGATGAACATGCGCCTCGGGTTCAGCCCGAGCGAGGTGCCGGACACGATCCGTACCCTGCGCAAGGAAGACCTGCTGCGCACGGTGAAGACCCTGGTCGAGCTCAAGGACGGGCACGGCCAGATCGACGACATCGACAACCTCGGCAACCGGCGCGTCCGTTCCGTGGGCGAGTTGATGGAGAACCAGTACCGGGTCGGTCTGCTGCGCATGGAGCGCGCGATCCGCGAGCGCATGGGCTCGGTCGACATCGACACCGTGATGCCGCACGACCTCATCAACGCCAAGCCGGCGGCGGCGGCGGTGCGGGAGTTCTTCGGATCGTCTCAGTTGTCGCAGTTCATGGACCAAACGAACCCGCTGTCGGAAGTGACGCACAAGCGGCGCCTGTCCGCGCTCGGGCCGGGCGGCCTGACCCGCGAGCGGGCCGGGTTCGAGGTGCGCGACGTGCACCCGACCCATTACGGCCGCATCTGCCCGATCGAAACGCCCGAGGGGCCGAACATCGGCCTGATCAACAGCCTCGCGACCTACGCCAAGGTGAACAAATACGGCTTCATCGAGACGCCGTACATGCTGGTGAAGGACGGCGTGGTGCAGCCCGGCGCCCGCTACCTCTCGGCGATGGAGGAGGAGCGTCTGGTGGTGGCGCAGGCGGACGCGCCGATGGATCAGGCCGGGCGTTTCACCCAGGACCTCGTTTCGGTGCGCAAGCAGGGCGACTTCCGCCTGGTGCCGCCCGATCAGGTGACGGCGATCGACGTCTCGCCGAAGCAGCTCGTTTCGGTGGCCGCGGCGCTGATCCCGTTTCTGGAGAACGACGACGCCAATCGCGCGCTGATGGGATCGAACATGCAGCGCCAGGCGGTGCCGCTGATCCAGGCGGATGCGCCGCTGGTCGGCACCGGCATGGAGGAATCGGTCGCGCGCGACTTGGGGGCGACCATCGTCGCGCGCCGCGCCGGCGTCGTCGACCAGATCGACGGCGCGCGCATCGTGGTGCGGGCGACGAACGAGGACGGCACGACCAAAGGCGTCGACATCTACCGGCTGCGCAAGTTCATGCGGTCGAACCAGTCGACCTGCATCAACCAGCGTCCGCTGGTGAAGGTGGGCGACCGGGTGAGCGATCGGGAGATCATCGCCGACGGGCCTTCCACCGAGTTCGGCGAGCTGGCGCTGGGGCGCAACGCGCTCTGCGCCTTCATGCCGTGGAACGGGTATAATTTCGAGGACTCCATCCTCATCAGCGAACGTATCGCGCGCGACGACGTGTTCACCTCGATCCATATCGAGGAGTTCGAGGTGATGGCGCGCGATACCAAGCTCGGCCAGGAGGAGATCACCCGCGACATCCCGAACGTCGGCGAGGAAGCGCTCAAGAACCTCGACGAGGCGGGCATCGTCTATATCGGCGCCGAGGTGAACCCGGGCGACATCCTGGTGGGCAAGGTCACGCCCAAGGGCGAAAGCCCGATGACGCCGGAAGAGAAGCTGCTGCGCGCGATCTTCGGCGAGAAAGCGTCGGACGTGCGCGACACGTCGCTCAAGCTGCCGCCCGGCGTCACCGGCACGGTGGTTGACGTGCGCGTATTCTCCCGCCGCGGCGTCGACAAGGACGAGCGCGCGATGGCGATCGAGCGCGCCGAGATCGAGCGGCTGGCCAAGGACCGCGACGACGAGAAGGCGATCCAGGAGCGCAGCTTCCTGAACCGGCTGCGCGAGAAGCTGCTCGGCGCCAAGGCCGCCGGCGGGTTCAAGGGCATCAAGGCCGGCACGGTCATCACTGAGGAAGTGCTGGCCGAGCACCCGCGCGGCGCCTGGCGCCACATCGGCGTGCACGACGACGCGGTGATGGCGGAGATCGAAGTCCTCAAGCGCGAATTCGACGCCGCGGTCGCCCGCCTGCAGTCCCGCTTCGACGGCAAGGTGGAGAAGGTGCAGCGCGGTGACGAACTGCCGCCCGGCGTGATGAAGATGGTCAAGGTCTTCATCGCGGTGAAGCGCAAGCTGCAGCCCGGCGACAAGATGGCCGGACGGCACGGCAACAAGGGTGTCGTCTCCCGCGTGGTCCCGGTCGAGGACATGCCGTTCCTGGAGGACGGCACGTCGGTCGATCTGGTGCTCAACCCGCTCGGCGTGCCGAGCCGGATGAACGTCGGGCAGATCCTGGAGACCCATCTGGGCTGGGCCTGCGCCACCCTGGGCAAGCAGATCGGCGAGCTGGTCGACGAGTACCAGCGCACCGGCAACGCGCGCCAGGAGCTGCTGGACCGGCTGGCCGATGCGTATGGGGAGAAGGTGTTCCGCGAACAGATCGCCGTGCTTGACACCGAGCATCTGGTGGAGCTGGCCGGCAACCTGAAGAAGGGCGTGCCGATCGCAACGCCGGTGTTCGACGGCGCGCGGATGTCCGACATCGAG
This sequence comes from uncultured Pseudomonadota bacterium, assembly GCA_963832525.1. Classification (GTDB taxonomy): domain Bacteria; phylum Pseudomonadota; class Alphaproteobacteria; order Acetobacterales; family Acetobacteraceae; genus JAJZVS01. The sequence goes on along the minus strand of CAWHUC010000002.1, from coordinate 97,374 downwards.
GGGATGCTGACCAAGGCCGGGCTCGATACCTCGGGCCAGGTGGTGCTGACCGACGGACGCACCGGCGAGCCGTTCGCGCGCAAGGTGACGGTCGGCTACATCTACATGCTGAAGCTGCATCACCTGGTGGACGATAAGATCCACGCCCGCTCGATCGGCCCCTACTCGCTGGTCACCCAGCAGCCGTTGGGCGGCAAGGCGCAGTTCGGCGGCCAGCGCTTCGGCGAGATGGAGGTCTGGGCTCTGGAAGCCTACGGCGCCGCCTACACCTTGCAGGAGATGCTGACGGTGAAATCCGACGACGTCTCCGGCCGCACCAAGGTCTACGAGGCGATCGTGCGCGAGCAGGACAATTTCGAGGCCGGCATCCCCGAAAGCTTCAACGTGCTGACGAAGGAGCTGAAATCGCTTGGCCTGAACGTCGAACTGGACAACCGGGCGGCCTGAGCGACGTCGCGGCCCGACTGACCGGGCGGCCGGGGAACCGGCCGCCCGCCACGCTTCCCCCTTTGCAGGGATCGAGATACGCATGAACGAGTTGATGAAGATCCTGGGTCAGACCGGCCAGGCCATGACCTTCGACCAGATCCGGATCCAGATGGCGAGCCCGGAACAGATCCGGAGCTGGTCTGTACGGCGAGATCAAGAAGCCCGAGACCATCAACTACCGCACCTTCAAGCCGGAGCGGGATGGACTGTTCTGCGCCCGCATCTTCGGCCCGATCAAGGACTACGAGTGCCTGTGCGGCAAGTACAAGCGGATGAAGTTCCGCGGCATCATCTGCGAGAAGTGCGGCGTGGAAGTGACGCTCGCGAAGGTGCGCCGCGAGCGGATGGGGCATATCGAGCTCGCCTCCCCGGTCGCGCATATCTGGTTCCTGAAGTCCTTGCCGAGCCGGATCGGCCTGATGGTCGACCTCACTCTGAAGGAACTCGAGAAGATCCTGTATTTCGAGAGCTACGTGGTGCTGGAACCCGGCACCACGGACCTCAAGCTGCACCAGCTCCTGACCGAAGACCAGCTCGCCGCCAAGCAGGACGAGTTCGGTGACGACCAGTTCGAGGTCGGCATCGGCGCCGAGGCGATCAAGAAGGTGCTGAAGAAGATCGACCTCGATGCCGACAAGGTGCGCCTGCGCCAGGAGCTGAAGGAGACCACCAGCGAGGCCAAGCGCAAGAAGCTGGTCAAGCGCCTCAAGCTCGTCGAGGCGTTCGGCGAGTTGGGCGCCAAGCCGGACTGGATGATCCTGGAAGTCGTGCCGGTGATCCCGCCCGAGCTGCGCCCGCTGGTGCCGCTGGATGGCGGCCGGTTCGCCACCTCCGACCTGAACGACCTCTACCGCCGCGTCATCAACCGCAACAACCGGCTGAAGCGGCTGATCGAGCTGCGCGCACCCGACATCATCGTGCGCAACGAGAAGCGCATGCTGCAGGAAAGCGTCGACGCGCTGTTCGACAACGGCCGTCGCGGCCGCGCCATCACGGGCGCCAACAAGCGCCCGCTGAAGTCGTTGTCCGACATGCTGAAGGGCAAGCAGGGGCGGTTCCGGCAGAACCTGCTCGGCAAGCGCGTCGACTACTCCGGCCGTTCGGTGATCGTGGTCGGGCCCGAGCTCAAGCTGCACCAGTGCGGGCTGCCGAAGAAGATGGCGCTCGAGCTGTTCAAGCCGTTCATCTACGCCAAGCTGGAGAAATACGGCCACGCCACCACCATCAAGGCCGCCAAGCGGATGGTGGAGAAGGAACGCCCCGAAGTTTGGGACATCCTGGAAGAGGTGATCCGGGAGCATCCGGTGATGCTCAACCGTGCGCCGACCCTGCATCGCCTCGGCATCCAGGCGTTCGAGCCGGTGCTGATCGAAGGCAAAGCGATCCAGCTCCACCCGCTGGTCTGCACGGCGTTCAACGCGGATTTCGACGGCGACCAGATGGCGGTGCACGTGCCGCTGTCGCTCGAAGCGCAGCTCGAAGCCCGCGTGCTGATGATGTCGACCAACAACATCCTGAGCCCGGCCAACGGCAAGCCGATCATCGTGCCGAGCCAGGACATCGTGCTCGGCCTCTATTACCTGTCGATCGAGACCCCCGAGTACCGCGCGGTGGCGGACCAGGACGCGCCGGCCTTCGGGACCATGGGCGAGATCGAGCACGCGCTGCACGCGCAGGCGATCACCCTGCACGACAAGATCAAAGGGCGTATCGAAACGATCGACGCCAACGGCAACCAGCGTACCGAGGTAGTGGTGACCACCCCGGGACGGATGATGATCGGCCAGATCCTGCCGCGCCATCCGAACGTGCCGTTCTCGGTGATCAACAAGCAGCTCACCAAGAAGACCGTCTCCGACGTGATCGACGTGGTCTACCGCCACTGCGGCCAGAAGGAGTGCGTGATCTTCGCCGACCGGCTGATGGGTCTCGGCTTCGGCCAGGCGGCCAAGGCCGGCATTTCGTTCGGCAAGGATGATCTCATCATCCCGAAGGAGAAGGGCGAGCTGATCCACCGCACCCAGACCGAGGTGAAGGAGTTCGAGGCGCAGTACCAGGAAGGCCTCATCACCTCCGGCGAGCGCTACAACAAGGTGGTCGATGCCTGGTCGCGCTGCACCGATGAAGTCGCGGGCGCGATGATGAAGGAGATCAGCAAGCAGGAACCCGGCCGGGTGATGAACTCGGTCTGGATGATGAGCCACTCCGGCGCGCGCGGCAGCCCCGCGCAGATGCGCCAGCTCGCCGGCATGCGCGGCCTGATGGCCAAGCCCTCGGGCGAGATCATCGAGCAGCCGATCATCGCCAACTTCAAGGAAGGCCTGTCGGTCCTCGAATACTTCAACTCGACCCACGGCGCCCGCAAGGGGCTGGCGGACACCGCGCTCAAGACCGCCAACTCCGGCTACCTCACCCGCCGGCTGGTCGACGTGGCGCAGGACTGCATCATCGTCGAAGAGGATTGCGGCACCGAACGCGGCCTGACGGTGCGCGCGGTGATGGACGGCGGCGAGGTCGTCTCATCCCTGTCGGAACGCATCCTGGGCCGCACCACGGCCGAGGACGTGATCGATCCGGTCTCCGGCGAAATCCTGTTGCCGAGCAATGCGCTGATCGAGGAGGAAATGGCCGAGGCCATCGAGAAGGCCGGAGTGGAGCAGCTCAAGATCCGCTCTGTCCTGACCTGCGAGGCGAAAGTCGGCGTGTGCGGCCATTGCTACGGGCGCGATCTGGCCCGCGGCACGCCGGTGAATATCGGCGAGGCGGTCGGCGTGATCGCCGCGCAGTCGATCGGCGAGCCGGGCACCCAGCTCACGATGCGCACCTTCCACATCGGCGGCGCGGCGCAGCGTGGTGCCGAGCAGTCGGCGGTGGAAGCGAGCCACGAAGGCACGGTGACCATCCGCAACCGCAACGTCGTGCTCAACAGCCAGGGCGTGCCCGTGGTCATGAGCCGGAATTGCGAGATCGTGCTTGCCGACGACAAGGGCCGCGAGCGCGCCCGCTTCCGCGTGCCGTACGGCGCGCGGCTGCTGGCCGACGAAGGCCAGACGGTGGCGCGCGCGCAGAAGCTCGCGGAATGGGACCCCTACACCCTGCCGATCATCACCGAACAGAACGGCAAGGTGGAATACCTCGACCTGATCGACAGCATCACCCTGGTCGAACGGATGGACGAGGTGACCGGCATCACGTCGAAGGTGGTGGTCGACTACAAGCAGGGGGCGAAATCCGTCGATCTGCGTCCGCGTCTGCAACTGAAGGACGCGAAGGGCGACGTCGTGCGGCTTCCGGGCGGGACCGATGCGCGCTACTTCCTGGCGCCTGAACTCGATCCTTTCGGTCGAGAACGGCGCTACGGTCGCGGCGGGCGACGTGCTCGCGCGCATCCCGCGCGAGGGCAGCAAGACCCGCGACATCACCGGCGGTCTGCCGCGCGTGGCCGAGTTGTTCGAAGCCCGCCGGCCCAAGGACCACGCGGTCATCGCCGAGAACGACGGCCAGGTGGAGTTCGGCAAGGACTACAAGGCGAAGCGCCGCATCGTGGTAAAAAACGAGGAAACCGGCGAAGAAACCGAGTACCTGATCCAGAAGGGCAAGCACATCTCGGTGCAGGAAGGCGACTTCGTCCGCCGTGGCGACCCGCTGGTCGACGGCCCGCGGGTGCCGCACGACATCCTGAAAGTGCTCGGGGTGGAGGCGCTGTCGGACTACCTGGTGAACGAAGTGCAGGACGTCTATCGGCTGCAGGGCGTGAAGATCAACGACAAGCATATCGAAGTGATCGTGCGCCAGATGCTGCAGAAGGTGGAGATCACCGAACCGGGTGATACGACCTTCCTGACGGGTGAGCAGGTCGATCGGACCGAGTTCGACCAGGTGAACAACAAGCTCGGCAAGGACGACCGTCCCGCGGTCGCCATGCCGGTGCTGCAAGGCATCACCAAGGCCAGCCTGCAGACGAGCAGCTTCATCTCTGCCGCCTCGTTCCAGGAAACCACCAGGGTTCTGACCGAAGCCGCAACGGCCGGCAAGGTCGATACCCTGATGGGACTGAAGGAGAACGTGATCGTCGGCCGGCTGATCCCGGCCGGCACCGGCGCAGTGATGAACCGCCTGCGCGCCATCGCGGCCGGTCGCGATCGCGGCCGCCTCGGCGCCGAGGCGACGCCGGCGCTCGAGGACGCGAAGGCGGCGGAGTAGGCCTTCCGTCCGAAGGCGACGATGCGACAGGCACGGCCAGGGGCACCCGCCTGGCCGTGTTTTGTTCTGCGGCGACGGTCAGTATTCGCTGAAGATGCGGGCGATGTCGTCCGACCCCGCACCCGCGGCCAGCGCGAGCGCCAGCAGGATGCGGGCTTTCTGCGGGGTCAGGGTGTCGCCGACCAGGAAACCCTGCTCGCGCAGGCGGGTGGTGCGGACCACCCGGCCGCTGCCGACGCGGGTGCATTGCACCACCGCCACGCCCTGGCGCGCGGCTTCGGCCAGTGCCTCGGCCTGCTCCGGGGCGGGAAAGCCGGGGGCGAAGCCGGCGGAGACGATCCCGCGCGCGCCGGCCGCCACGAAGGCGCGCACGGCGACGCCGTCGGCGTCGGCATGTGCGTAGGCGACATCGACCCGCGGCAGCGCGTCCAGCGCGCGGATATCGAACTCGGTGTCCGGTGCCCCCCGGCGCAGCGGACGGCGGTAGAACGCCACGCGATCCCCGTCGGCATGGCCGAGCGCACCGAAATCCGCGCTGCGGAAGGTTTGCAGCCGCAGGGTGGAGGTCTTCGCGACCTCGCGCGCCGCCTGGATCTCGTCGTTCAGCACCACCAGCACGCCCATCCCGCGCGCCTCCGGGCTGCCCGCTACCCGGATTGCGTTCACGAGATTGAGCCCGGTGTCCGACGACAGCGCGCTCGGCGGGCGCTGCGCCCCGGTCAGCACCACCGGGAGCGCGGTTTTCAGGGTGAGGTTCAGGGCGTAGGCGGTTTCCTCCATGGTCGCGGTGCCGTGCCCGATGACGATGCCGGCAAGGTCGGGATGCGCGGCGACGAGCCGGTCCGTGGTCAGCACCAGCTCCTTCCAGTCGGCGAACCCGACGGCCGGGCTCGGCACGTTGCGGTAGCGGACCGGGATGACGTCGGCCACCAGCGCGGTTTCCGGGAAGTGGGCCAGGATCTCGTCGGCATGCATCCGCTGCCCGGTGGCGCCGTAGTCGTGCAGGTCGAGCGGACCGGCGCCGAGCGAGGACATCGTGCCCCCGGTGCCGATGAACGCCACTTTCGGGCGCGCCGCGCTCATGGCGCCAGCACCGGCGGCAGACGGGCGTGCCAGTCGGTGTCGCGCTGGTAGGCGTCGGCGGCGGCGAGCAGCCGTGCCTCGGCGAACGGCCGCCCGGCGAGTTGGAGGCCGATCGGCAGTCCGTTCGAGTCGAACCCGCAGGGGACGCTGATCGCCGGCAGGCCGAGGTAGTTGAACGGGCGGGTGTTGGCGGAAACGGCGAGGAACCGCTCCTCGGTGCCGGGCGGACCGTGGTCGATGTCGGTTTCGGCCAGGGTGGGCAGGCGGGTGCGGATGGTGGGCGTGGCGATGAGGTCGACTTCCCCGAACACCGCGCGGGCGAAGGCGCGCAGGATCGGGCCGCGGCGGCTGAGCGATTCAATATAGTACGTCGCCGGGATGGCGAGGCCGGGATACATCCGCCCGCTGAGATGGGCGGCGTAATCGCCCGGCCGCGTGCGCAGCCACTCGGCATGGATCGTGGCGGCCTCGACCCGGGAGATGATGCCGCCATAGGCGGCGACCGCGTCCATCAGCGGCAGGGCGATCCGGCTGATGGTGGCGCCACGTCCGGCCAGCACCGCCAGCGCGCGTTCCACCGCCGCGACCACGGCGGCGTCGGCGCCATCCAGGAAATAGGTCTCGGCCAGGCCGATCCGCACGCCGCGGAGATCGCCGGTGAGCGCGGCCGTGTAGTCGGGCACCGGCAGATCGGCGCTGGTCGGGTCGTTCGGGTCGTGCCCGGCGATCGCGCCCAGCACCAGTGCGCAGTCCCGCGCGGTGCGCGCGAGCGGCCCGACGTTGTCGAGCGAAAACGACAGCGGCATGGCGCCGTAGCGGGAAACCCGGGTCTGCGTCGGCTTGATGCCCGTGACCCCGCAGGCCGCCGCCGGCAGCCGGATCGATCCGCCGGTGTCGGACCCCAGTGCCGCATATGTGAACCGCGCCGCGAGCGCCGCGCCGGAGCCCGACGACGACCCTCCGGTGATGAACGGCAGGTTCCACGGGTTGTGGCAATCGCCGTAATGGCGATTGTGGCCGGTCGGGTTCTGCGCGAACTCCGCCATGTTGAGCCCGCCCCAGACGTAGGCGCCGGCCGCTGCCAGCCGGGCGAGCGCGGTCGCGGTGATCGAGGGCACGAAGTCCTTGCGGATAAGTGACCCGCAGGAACAGGGCCTTCCGGCCTGATAGTACATATCCTTATGCGCCATCGGCACGCCGTGCAGCGGGCCGAGCGCCGCCCCGGAAGCCACCGCCGCGTCGGCTGCCGCGGCGGCGGCGTCGGCGGCCGGGTCGTCGATCCAGATGGTGGCGTTCACCGCCGGGTTGGCGCGGGCGCGGTTGGCGCGGCAGGCGCCGAGCAAGGCGCGCGAGGTGGTGGCTCCGGTGCGGACCGCCTCGGCGGCCTCGGCGAGCGAGAGGGCGGCGAGATCGGCCAGGGCGCCGGCAGTCTGGGCGCTGGCAGTCTGGGCGCCGGCGATCACCGGGACGGCTCCATCGTCTCGCGCAGCGCAGCTTCGAAGCTGGCGGGTTCGTCTTCGAACGCCAGGGTGCCGCGCAGCGCGGTGAAGGCGGCGATGGTGGTCGCGAGGTCGGCGGCCATGCGGCGGGCAGGTTCGTTGGGGGCGGTGATACCGTGCCAGCGGGCGACGGCGGCTTCGGTGGCAGGAAGGAAATCGTCCATCGGGCGGGTCCTGTTGTCGGCGGGTCGGGCGGCTGCCCGGATGGTCGGGGTGGCCGGCAGCCCCGGGCGGGAAGAGGGGGCAGACTAGGACGGGACAACGGGAGGAAGCCATGGTGGAAACCGACGTGCCGGCGCGGCTGGATCGGCTGCCCTGGGCCAGGTTCCACTGGCTCGTGGTCGCCGGTCTCGGGATCGCCTGGATCCTGGATGGGCTGGAAGTGACCCTGGTGGGGTCGCTTTCCGGCGCGATCGCGGCGAGCCCGACCCTGCGGATGTCGGCGGCAAGGATCGGCGACAGCGCAAGCGCCTATCTGGCCGGAGCGGTGGCTGGCGCCCTGGTGTTCGGCTGGCTCGCCGACCGGCTGGGCCGCAAACGGCTCTTCAGCGTGACGGTGCTGGTCTATCTGGTCGCGACCCTCGCCACCGGGCTGTCCTGGAGCTTCGGCGCCTTCGCGCTGTTCCGCTTCCTGACCGGCGCCGGCATCGGCGGGGAATATGCCGCGGTGAATGCGGCGATCCAGGAACTGATCCCGGCGCGGCGCCGCGGCTTCACCGACCTCGTGATCAACGGCAGCTTCTGGGTGGGCGCCGCGCTCGGCGCCGGCGGCTCGCTGGTGGTGCTCGATCCGCGGGTGATTCCGCCGGAGCTGGGGTGGCGGGTGGCCTTCGTGCTCGGCGGCCTGCTGGGGCTGCTGGTGCTGACGTTGCGCCGCTGGATCCCGGAAAGCCCGCGCTGGCTGATGACCCACGGCCAGCCGGAAGAAGCCGAGCTCGTGGTGCGCGGGATCGAGGCGCGGGTGGAAGCCGAGACCGGCCCGCTGCCGCCGGTGCCGCCGGGGAAACTGCGGCTGCGCACCGATGTCCGGTCCTGGTTCGGGGCGGGCATGGTGGCGCTGGTGACGCTCTATCGCCGGCGCACCGTGCTGGGGGTGGTGCTGATGGCCACCCAGGCATTCTGTTATAATGCCGTATTCTTCACCTATGCGCTGATCCTGACCCGCTTCTACGGCGTGGCGGCGGGGCGGGTGGGATTGTTCATCCTGCCGTTCGCGGTGGGAAACTTCCTCGGGCCGCTGGTGCTGGGGCGGCTGTTCGACCTGGTGGGCCGGCGGATCATGATCGCGGCGACATATGCCGCCTCGGGCGTGCTGATGGGGATCACCGGCTGGCTGTTCGCCCATGGCGGGCTGTCGGCGGTGGGACAGACCGGGGCGTGGACGGCGATCTTCTTCGTCGCCTCGGCGGCGGCAAGCTCCGCGTATCTGACGGTGGGGGAGAGCTTCCCGCTGGAGGTCCGCGCGGTGGCGATCGCGCTGTTCTACGCGTTCGGAACGTTGGTGGGCGGCGTGGCGGGGCCGGCGCTGTTCGGGGCGCTGATCCAGGGCGGCTCGCGGGTGGCTTTGATGTGGGGCTACGAGCTGGGCGCCGGTCTCATGCTGCTGGGCGCGGCAGTGGCCTGGGCGCTGGCGGTGGCGGCGGAGCGGCGGCCGCTGGAGGCGCTGGCGCCGCCGTTGTCATCGCTCGGGGAGTAGCGCCGGGGTTCAGACCGGTCCGATCGCGACCATCGCCACGCCCCGGCGCAGGATTCCCAGATCCTGCGCCGCGCGCCGCGAGAGATCGAGCACCCGGCGGCGGGCGTCCATCCGGTCGGTGATCGTCACCACCACCGAGCGGCCGGTCGCCAGCGCCGTGACCCGCACCCGGGTGCCGAGCGGCAGCGAATGGGACGCAGCGGTCAGTGCCCGCGCGTCGAAGCGCCGACCGGAGGCGGTGATGCGCCCTTGATGGCGGGCGCCATAGAACGAGGCGAGCCCGACTCGTCCGGGCAGAGGCGCTGCCGACCGTCCGGGCATCTGCGCGGTCGCCAGGCCGGGCACCGCCAGCAGGGCGAGGCCAAGAAGAAGCCCGACGCCGGTCTGCAGCAGGCGACGCCAGCCTCTGCCGATCGGTTCGGGAGCGGCTCCCTCCGGCCATGCGACCGGGCCGGTGGCCGGTATGGCGAGGTCGGGAGCGGTGGGGCCGGACCGTTCCGGCCCGGAGCTGTTGGACGACCGACAGGGCTGCATGAGTGAGGGGACCACTTCAGTTGCGGACGCGGCGGCGCCGGCAGTCTGCTGGCACGATCAACAGAATGCAATGCAAGAGTGAGGATTGCGTTACCCGCCGCGGCGGAGGCCGTCCGGCCGACGGTTTCCCCGGAGCGCAACACCCGCTATTGCTGCATCCGCATGCGGATCCTGTTCATCGCCTCGAACCGGGTAGGCGACGCGGTGCTTTCGACCGGGCTGCTCGATCATCTGATCCGCTGCCATCCGGACGCGCGCATCACCGTGGCCTGCGGCCGGCCTGCCGTCGGCGTGTTTGCACGCATGCCGCGCTGCGAGCACATTCTGGTGATCGACAAGCAGCGCTGGGACCTGCACTGGCTGTCGCTGTGGGGCTGGGCGGCGCTGCGGCGGTGGGACCTGGTGGTCGACATCCGCGGCTCGGCGCTGGCCTACATGGTCTGGGCGCGGCGGCGGGCGGTGATGCGGCGCCGGCCGGGCCATAAGATCGCGCAACTGGCGGCGGTGCTGGGGATAAGCCCGCCGCCCGCCCCGATCGCCTGGACGGGGCCGGAGGACGACCGCCGCGCCGCGGTCCTGCTGCCGCCGGACCGCCCGGTGATCGCCCTCGGCCCCACCGCCAACTGGGCGCCCAAGGTCTGGCCGCCCGAGCGTTTCGCGGCGTTGTTCCGCGCCCTGGCGGAAGGCCCCCTGGCCGGCGCCGTGCCCGTGGTGCTGGGCGGGCCGGGGGCGGAGGAGCGCGCGCTGGCGGCCCCGGTGCTGGCGCTGCTGCCCGGGGCGATCGACCTCTGCGGCGCGCTGTCCCTGGCCGAGGCTGCGGCATGCCTGCGGCGGGCACGCCTGTTCGTGGGCAACGATTCCGGCCTCATGCATCTGGCCGCCGCCGCCGGCGCCGCCACGATCGGGCTGTTCGGCCCGACCGAGGCGCAGGTTTACGCCCCGGTCGGCCCGCGTGTCGTCGCGGTGTGCGCCGACGGCGGGGCGATGGCGGACCTGCCGGTGGCGAAGGTGGTGGCGGCTGCGCGCAGCCTGCTGGCGATCGGCGCGCCGGCTGGCGACCGAAGGGACGGGCTGATCTCCGCCTGCGGTTGACCTGTCGGCTCCGCGGTTAACCTTTCGGCAACGACTCCCCGCCACTGTGCGGGGGCATCGCCGAGAGAGACAAATGAGCGTTCTTGAGATCGAGACGCCTATCCGACTGCGGCCTGCGGCCGATCCGGCGCGAGAGGTGGCGGTGGCAGTGACCCCGGCCGTGCTCGGCCTATCGTCCCAACCGGACTTTTTGTCCGCGAGGGCTTCCGCCACGGTCGCCCCGGATCGGCCCACTCTGTGGGATGCGTTGCGTCTGTCCTGGGCCGATCCGCAGATATTCCGCGATCTGACGGGCCTTGATCCGACGGGCCGTGATCTGACGGCGCATAATCTGGTGGGAGGATAACCCGTGACGCGATCGGGCGTGGCGGCAGGCGCCGGATCGAGCGGCGGTCAGCGCGCGCCTTCGCGGAACAGGATGACCCGGACGGTAGAGACCAGGATCAGGAGGTCGAGCAGGAGACTCCGGTTCTTGAGATAATAAAGATCGTAGGACAATTTTTCACGCGCATCCTCCACCGAGGCGCCGTATGGGTAGTTGACCTGTGCCCATCCGGTGATGCCGGGCTTCACATGGGCGCGTTCGTGGTAGAAGGGGATGACCTGCGCCAGTTGCTCCACGAAATGCGGGCGCTCGGGGCGGGGGCCGACCAGGCTCATTTCGCCGTGCAGCACGTTCAGCAATTGCGGCAGCTCGTCGATGCGGGTGGAGCGGATGAAGCGACCGATCCGCGTCACCCGGTCGTCGCGCCGTGCGGCCCAGCGCGGCGTGCCGCCGGCTTCCGCGTCGGCACGCATGCTGCGGAACTTGAGCAGGGTGAAGGGACGGTCGTGCAGCCCGACCCGCACCTGACGGTAGAGCAGCGCCCCGGGACTGTCGAGTTTCACGGCCAGGGCGACGAGCAGCATCAGCGGAAAGGTCAGGGTGAGCAGGACCGCGCTCACCATGATATCGAGCGCGCGCTTGGCCAACGCGCCCAGGCGGCCGTCGGCGAAGCCGTCGCCGCTGAGGAACCAGTTCCGGTCGATCCGATCGAGGTTGACCCGGCCGAGGCAATGTTCCCAGAAGCCGATTTCGTTGAACACGCGGGCGCCGCGCAGGCGGCTTTGGCGCGCCGGTTCGAGCGCGAGGGCCTGGTCGGCAGAGGCGCCGGCGGGCGTGTCGGCTTCCGCGACCAGGACGGCCCAGATGTGGTTACGCCGCAGGGTTGCGGGGGCCATCGAGGCGGACGACGGGACGGTGAGCGAGACGGCGGGATCGGTTGCGGCGGCGCTGTCGGGCAGCACGAACTCGAACCGATGATCGCTGCCGGGACCGATACGATCGCGTGCCTCCTTCGCGGCGGAGCCGACGAGCAGGACCCGGCGGACGAAGGGACGCCGGGCGAACGCGAATTGCAGGAGGAAACGGCTGAGCAGGACGAAGGCAAGCCAGAGCGCCAGCAACTTGCCCAGCCAGATCGCGTAGACTTCGCTGAGCCCCGCGGAGAAGTGGCCGCCGACGAGCAGCGCCACGGGGAAGGCGAAGACGGCAGCCAGCGCGGCATTGAGCACGAGGCGTCGGCGTTTGATGCAGATTTCGGTGCGGTAGAGGCCGATGACCAGTCCCGAGCCACCGAAGATCGCCGCGAGCAGGGCGGCGTGGCGCAAGGAGGCGAAGTCCGGAGGGAAGGCCCGCGCCGGCGGATCGATGGCCCACGGCCCGGCAATGATCGCGTAGATTCCGGCGCAGGAGAGCAGCAGTTCGAACAGCCACAGCGCGGCCATTTCCATCGGCACGTAACGGGCCACGAAGCGGGTCACGATGAAGCTCCGGCGCGGATGCGCGGCATGCCGATACGGGGAAGGCCGATGCGCGACAGGTTCGTTGTCCTGGTGGGGCGGCAGGCGGTCGCAACGCGTGCCCGCCTGGCCTCGGCCCGACACGGGGCACTCGGAGACGACGACGCTTGGCCGGCCGGCGGTTCCATGAGGTCGCTCATCGCAGACTGCTCGCCCATTAGCAAGCAGTTATGAATTTATACAAAATCCCTTCAATCTCAAGAAATGTTTATGCTTGATTTAGACGCTGTGATGGATCAATAAGGGCGTCCCCAGGCACCCGAGGGATTGGTCCGGCATGATCGGTTGGCGTCGCGCTGTGCATCGCCTCCGGGCCCTTGATCACCTGGGGTCTCGCTTCCGGGCGCAGCGCGTCGGGACGTGTTGCATAGCTGTGCAGTGCCCGGACGGCGCATGGGTCGTAAGCGGTACGGATCCCGATTGAAGCACGGCCGCCCAGCATGATAGCAAATTCCGCGAACGCGAGGCGCTTTGCGTCGGGATGCGGTCGTATGGCGGTGGCCGTCGGTTGCGTGCCGTGCAACGTCGGGCGCATCGCCTGCAGGCGCGTAGCTCAGTGGCAGAGCGCTGCCTTCACATGGCAGAGGCGGGGGTTCAACTCCTTCCGCGCCTACCACCCTCTCAATCGGTCAACCTCAATCCGGTCCGGGAACAGAGCCGCCGTGTCAAGGAACCTTGCCGCCGCCTTCTGTCTGCTGTTCACTGCCGGGCTTCTGGCCGGCTGCGGCGGTGCCCCCGCGCCCGCCGATGTTGCGGCGCGGAAGCCTGCCGCCGAAGCCGGGGAGTACGTGATCGGCTCCGGCGATACCCTGAGCGTCTTCGTCTACCAGTCCCCGGAGCTCAGCGAGGGGGGCGTGGCGGTGCGCCCGGACGGCCGGATCTCGATTCCGCTGGTCCAGGACATCCGCGCCGCCGGCCTGACTGCGCCCGAACTTGCCAAGCGGATCGAGCTGCGGCTGAAGAAATACGTTAAGGATCCGAACGTAACGGTGATCGTCCGTAGTTTCGTGGGTCCGTTCGACCGCCAGATCCGGGTGATCGGCCAGGCGGCCGAGCCCGAAGCGATTCCATACCGCGATGGCATGAGTCTGCTCGATGTCGTGATCGCCACCAGGGGGCTGACCAAGTTTGCGGCGGGCAATAGTGCCTTCGTCATTCGCCGCCTGGCCGACGGCAAGGAAGAAAAGATTCACGTTCGTCTGGACAGTCTGCTCAATGACGGTGACATGAGCCAGAACATCCAGATGCGACCGGGGGATACGCTGGTGATCCCCGAGACCTGGTTCTGAGCCAGGGAGGCCGCCCGAATGGAATTCATGCGCGCCCTGTTGCAGAAGCACCTGAAGGCCGCCTGGCGGCGGCGCTGGATCGGCGTGGCCGCCGCGTGGGCCGTCTGCATCACCGGCTGGAGCCTGGTCGCCGCCCTGCCCAACCAATACGAGGCCAGCTCCGAACTGTTCGTCGACACCAATGCCATTCTTACCCCGCTCCTGGCCGGCATCGCGGTGAACACCTCGCCGCAGGGCCAGCTCGAGATGTTGCAGCGGACCCTGCTGAGCCGGCCGAACATCGAAACCCTGATCTCGAAGACGAATCTCGACCTGTCGGTGAGCGGCCCGCTGGCCCGGGATGCGCTGGTCCGCCGGCTGCAGAGCTCCATCGCGCTCGGCCAGGAGGGTGCCGATCTGTTCACGATCGCGTTCAAGAGTCCTGATCCGGAGCTGGCCCAGCGGGTGGTCCAGAGCCTGCTGTCGATCTTCGTCGAGCGCGCGACCGGCACCAACCATCGCCAGATGGAAAATGCGCGGCACTTCCTGGAACACCAGATCGCCTCCTACGAACAGCAGTTGCGGTCCGTGGAGCGGCGGCAAGCGGAATTCCGTTCGAAATACATGGGCGAATTCACCCCCCAGGGGGGCGGAGTGGACGCCGCCCTGGGCACGCTGGAGGGCAACGTCGCGCAACTGACGGCCGTGGTGCAGGACCGTACCCTCGAGGCCAACGCCTTGCAGACGGAGCTTACGGCGACCAGGCCGATGCTGGCGGCGGACGCCCTGGCCGCACAGGGCGACGGGAACGGCCCGCTCGCGCAGGCCGAGGAGCGGCTGCGCTTCATGAAGCTGCAATACACCGACGATTTTCCCGGGGTGATCGCCCTCAAGCGCCAGATCGAGGCCATGAAGGCGGCGCAGTCCGGTGCCGGTGCTGCGGGTGCCGGGCAGGCGACCGCCGCAGGCAAGACGGGCGGCGGCAGCCGGTTCGTCCCCAATCCGGTGTACGATCAGCTCAAGGTCAAACTGCTGCTGGTGCGGGGCCAGATCACGGCCATGACGCGCAAGCTCGCCGCCGTCAGGACCGATATCACGCGCCTGCAGACGTTCCGGCGCCAGGAGCCCAACCTCGTCACCGAATATGACAGCATGAATCGCGACTATGGCGTTCTGCAGCAGAACTACGATGCGCTGCTCGGCCGCCTGCAATCCGCGAACATCGCCGAGGCGGCGGACACCCAGGCCAACAAGGTGCAAATCCAGATCATCGAGCCGCCGGTGGTGCCCCGCCTTCCGGTGGCGCCGAACCGGCTGCTGCTGGTCACCGGCGTGCTGATGGCGGGGCTCGGCGCGGCGGTGGGGCTGCCGATCCTGCTCGCCCAACTCGATCGCTCGTTCGCCGAGGTCGACGATCTGCGCATCCTCGGCCTGCCGGTGCTGGGCGGGATTTCGCTGCTCGGCACGAGGCCGCTGCGGCAGACGATCAGGGTCGCGCTTCCGGTCGGGCTGGCCTTCATCGTGCTGTTTGCGATCTATGGCGGGCTGCTGGTCCACATCCTGCACACGACCGCGGTGATCTGATGGCGGCCGGCGACAAGTCGCATCTGATTGAGCGCGCGGCCGAGCGGCTGATCAAGACCGGCGGAGCCCTGTCCGGTCTCGGTTTCGGTGGCACGGGTCCCGCACCCTTTCCACCGGAGGCCGCGGGGATGGGGGAGGCGGCGCCCGGACCCGTGGCCGCCGATCCCCTGGCCGCCGATCCTCTGGTCGCGCCCCTCGCGTCGGCGCCGTCGCCATCGCGGCCCCCCCTGCCGCTGCCGCCACAGGTCCCGTCGCCATCGGCCCGGCTGCCCGGAGAGCCGCCGCAACGTCCGGCTGCATTTCCCGGTCCGGGAGTGGCGATGCCGCCCCGTCATCGGGTCGACCGGGAGCGCCTCCTCGCCGCCGGCCTCGCCGAGGAGGGCGGCGGCCACAGCCGTATCGCGGAGGAGTTTCGTCTCGTCCAGCAGCAGGTCCTGCGCGGTGCGTTCGGCGCGGAGCTCGAATCCGGGCTCGCCAATCTGGTCATGGTCACCAGTGCGCGGCCGAACGAAGGCAAGACCTTCACCGCGATCAACCTCGCGTTCAGCATCGCCCGGCGGGGCGATCACAAGGTCCTGCTGGTCGATGCCGACGCCAAGCACGGCTCGCTGAGCGACCTGCTCGGGATCGGCGATGAACCGGGATTGCTGGACCTCGCCGCCGACCCGTCGATGGATGCCGGGCCGTGCCTCGTGGGCTCGCCGATGGAGAGCCTGTCCATCCTCCCGATCGGCTACCAGCGTGCCCGTCGCGGCGACGTGTTCGCCTCCAACAACATGATGCGCGTGATCCAGGATCTTGGTCGGCGTTACGCCGATCGGCTGGTGGTGATCGACGTGGCGCCCTGCCTGTCCACCAGCGATCCGGCGATGCTTGCCGGCGTGGTCGGCCAGGTGCTGTTCGTGGTGGAAGCCGAGAGCACGCAGCGCGATGAGGTCGAGGCCGCGCTCGACCTCATCCAGACGTGCCCCACCATCACCTTGCTGCTGAACAAGGTGCAGATGTCCACCTCGCGGAGTTTCGGCGCCTACTCCTATTCCTACACGTCATGATCAGCGGCCGGCGGAGCAACCGAGATGGCAGCCGAGCGAACGCCGCCCCGTCACACGACGGCCCTGATCGTTGCGTTGCCCTGCGCCGGCCTGCTGCTCCTGGCCGCGCCGCGCGCGGCCCGTGCCTTCACCCCGGCTGACACCGGCGCGGGCGGCGGTCCAAGCCTGGGCGGGCCGTTCCCGAAATCCCTTCCCGGATACCGGCACTGCCGGCGCCGGAACCGGCACCACCGGAACCGGCACCGCAGGAGCGGGGACTGGAACAGGAGCGGGGACCGGCGCAACGCCGACGGCCGGCGGCTTGCTGCCGCCCGACTACCGCTATCAGGGCACCCTGCCGCTGGTGATGGGCGGACTGCCGGCGCCGGGCTTCACGATCGTGCCTTCGGTGACCCTGCAGGAGGAGTTCACCGACAACGTCCTGCAGACCGAAAGCGACCGACGCTGGGACCTCGTCACCCTGCTCACCCCCAGCCTGGCGGTCGGGGCCAACACGCCGCGGCTCAATCTCAGCCTGCAATACGCGCCGACACTCGAATATTACGCCCGTACCTCCTCGCAGGATGCGATCGCCCAGCAGGCCTATGGCGTTGGCAACCTGGTGATCGTGCCCGACACGTTGTTCCTCGATGGCACCGTCTTCGCGACCGTGGCGCCGACCAACGGCGGCTACGCCGGGCCCGGGGTCGGCGGGATCGGGCCCGCCACCGCAGTCTCGGCTGTCAACGGCTACGGCGCCGGGACGACCGGCACCACGAAGCAGGGCACCACGCAGATCTATGGCGCGTCGCTCTCCCCGTATCTGACCCATCAGTTCGGCGATATCGGCACCGGGACCCTGGGGGCCACGCTCACCCGGACCTCGAGCAGCAACTCGGTGGGCGGCGGCGGCGCGCAGGAAGCCACCACCGAGGAGGCGACGGCGCAGTTCCAGTCCGGCCCGGTGCTCGGGCGCGTGCAGAATACCGTGCTGCTCGATGCCTCCCGCACCCAGGGCACCGGCGTGCTCGGGGGGTCCCAGCAGGACAAAGCGAGCGACCGGCTCGGCTACGCGCTGTTCCACCAGCTCCAGGTGTTCGGGGAACTGGGCTACGAGAATATCCGCTACAGCGGCGTCGCCGGCCAGCATATCGAGGATGCGACCTGGCGCCTGGGCTTCACCTTCACGCCCAATCCGGACAGCCAGATCACGATCAGCTACGGCCACGACTACGGCGTCACGAGTTTCCAGGCCAACGCCAACTATGCGCTCACCGTGCGCACCATCCTCGTCGGCGGCTACAACGACAGCGTGACCACCTACCTCCAGCAGATCGCGACCGGGCTCGGCCAGAGCGGGGTGAACCAGAACGGTATCCCGATCGACGCTGCCACCGGCCTGCCGCTCACCACGGTGAACAGCGCGCTCGCGGTGCAGGACACGGTCTACCGCAACCGGGTACTCTATCTCGGGCTGACGACCCTGCTCGACCGGGACACGATCGGGGTGAACGTCGACTATACCGAGCAGACCCCGCTCTCGACCGCACCCGGTGCCGGCTTCGCCCAGCACGCGACCACACTCAACGGGACCTGGGCGCGCGCGCTGAACGAGTGGATGACCGCGAGCGCGGCGGCGTCCTACGGGGTTACCAGCGCCTCCGGAGTGGGCGGCGACAGCACCCTGTTCAGCATCTCGGGCCAGCTCAGCTATGCGCTGTCGCGCACCATCAGCACCAGCGCGAGCTACCTGTTTTTCCGCCGCCGCTCGACCGCGCCGGGTTTTTCCATGTATGAGAACGTCGTGTTCGTCGGCATCACCAAGCGGTTCTGATCGGTCCTCGTGTACGACAGTTTTTTCCGACTAGCGGGCATCCCGTTCCAGCTCACGCCGGACAACCGCTTCTTTTTCGGCAGCGCCGGGCATAGCCGGGCGATCTCCCACCTCGTCTACGGCCTGGCGCAGGAGGAAGGCTTCATCGTCATCACCGGGGAGGTGGGGGCGGGCAAGACCACCCTGGTGGAACATCTCTGGACCCAGCTCGACCGGCGCACCTACGTGATCGGCCGGGTCGTCACCACCCAGGTGTCCGGCGACGACCTGCTGCGTCTCGCGGTCACGAGCTTCGGCGTCGAGGATGCCGGCGCCGACAAGGCCACCTTGCTCCGCCGGTTCGAGCAGATGGTACGCGCGCAGCGCGCGGCCGGCCGGCGCGCCCTGCTGGTGGTGGACGAGGCGCAGAACCTCTCGGTTGCGGCGCTGGAAGAACTGCGCATGCTGTCGAACATCACGGTCGACGGCCGCGCGTCCCTGCAGACCATCCTGCTTGGCCAGCCGCAGTTCCGCCCGCTGCTGGCGCGACCCGATCTGGAGCAGTTGCGCCAGCGTGTGCTCGCCTCCTACCACCTGGGGCCGCTGTCGGAACGGGAAACCCGGCTCTATATCGAGCACCGGCTGCGCACGGTCGGCTGGGCCGACGATCCGCACTGGACCGACGGCGCCTTCATCCGCGTGTTCCGCGCCACCGAGGGATCCCCGCCGGGTCAATACATTGTGCGGCCGGGTACTGCTGTATGCGGCGCTCGAGGAAGCGCACACCGTGACCGAGGATATGGTGGTCGCCACGGCGGGCGAACTGGAACAGGATCTTGGCGCCGGCACCCCCGAACCGCTCCGGACCGCACCCGCCGCTTCGGCCGAGACCGACCCGCTCGGCCGCCGGTTGGGTGCGATCGAGGATCGCATCAGCCGCCAGGACCGCCTGCTCCGGCGCCTGCTCGACCTGCTGGACGGCGGCGTGGAGGGATCGGAGGAGCGGCTGCGCGTCGCCGCCTCCCGCATCCGCGCGTCGCGATGACCACGGCGGCGGTCCGCGCGTCCGCCCCGCCGGTCCGAAATGAGCCGGTCCGAAATGAGCCGGTCCGAAATGACCTGCCGGTGCGGAATGCCATGACCGTCGACGTCGAGGATTATTTCCAGGTCCAGGCCTTCGCCGGCTGCGTGGCCCGCGCCGACTGGGATGGTTTCCCGGGCCGGGTCGAAGCCAATACCGACCGCCTGCTCGCCCAGTTCGACCGCGCCGGCGTCACGGCCACGTTCTTCACCCTGGGCTGGGTCGCGCAACGCCACCCCGCGCTGATCCGCCGCATCGTCGCGCAAGGCCATGAGCTCGCCAGCCACGGCTGGGACCACACCCGTGCCGATGCCCAGGACCCTGCGACCTTCCGCGCCGACATCGGCCGCACCCGCCGGTTGCTGGAAGATACCGGCGGCATCGCGGTCACCGGCTACCGCGCCGCAACCTTTTCCATCGGCGCGCGCAACACGTGGGCCTTCGCGGCGCTGGAGGCGGAAGGCTACCGCTACAGCTCCAGCGTCAACCCGATCCGCCACGATTTGTACGGCAGCATGCCGGGCGCTCCGCGCACCCCGTTCCGCCCGGCCGGGACCGGGCTGTGGGAGTTTCCCATGACCACGGTGCGCGCAGGCGGCCGCAATCTGCCGTGCTCGGGCGGCGGGTATTTCCGCTTGCTGCCGTATCGGCTGTTCCGCGCCGGCCTCGATCGGGTGAACCGGGTCGAGCGTCGGTCCGGCATCTTCTACCTCCATCCGTGGGAGGTTGATCCGGACCAGCCGCGGATTGCCGGCGCCGGCTGGAAATCCCGCTTTCGCCACTACACCAACCTGCGCCGGACCGGCGCGCGGCTCGACCGGCTGCTGGCCGAGTTTGCCTGGGGGCGGATGGATGCGGTGTTCGCCGGGCTGCTCGCCGACGTGCCATGAGCCTCGCGATCCGTCCGCTTGATCCCGCCGCCGTGCCGGCCTGGGACCGTTTCGTCCTGGCCCATCCGGACGGCACCTTCTTCCACCGCGCCGCCTGGCAGGGCGTGATCGAGGCCGCGTTCGGCCACCGCACCCACTATGTCTTCGCCGAGCGCGACGGTGCGATCACTGGCGTCCTGCCGCTCGGCCAGGTGAAAACCCTGTTGTTCGGCAATACGCTGATTTCGGTCCCGTTCGGCGTCTACGGCGGCCCGCTGGCGGCGGATGAGGAGACCGCCGCCGCGCTCATGGCCCACGCCGCGGCGCTGCGGCCCGGCACGCGGGCCGGCGCGGTCGAGTTCCGCTATCGGGATCCGCCGGAGGCGGATCGGGCGGCGGCGCTGGACGCGGCGGGCTGGGTCGACCGCCCCGGCCTCTATGTCACCTTCCGCAAACCGATCTCCGCCGCCGCCGACGACAATCTGAAAGCGATCCCGCGCAAGCAGCGCGCCATGGTGCGCAAGGGCATCCAGCGCGAGCTTGCTTCGGTGGTGGATCGCGACACCGACCGGCTGCACCGGATCTACGCGGAAAGCGTGCGCAACCTCGGCACCCCGGTGTTCCCCCGCCGCTACTTCCGCCTGCTGGCCGCGGCGTTCGGGGAAGACTGCGATGTGCTCACGGTGCTCGACCAGGGCAGACCGATCGCGTCGGTGCTGAATTTCTACTTCCGCGACGAGGTTTTGCCCTATTACGGCGGCGGCACCGCGGAGGCCCGCCAGCGGGCGGGGAACGACTTCATGTATTGGGAAGTGATGCGGCGGGCCGCGGCGCGCGGCTGCCGGGTGTTCGATTTCGGTCGCAGCAAGGAAGGCACGGGTTCGTACGCGTTCAAGCGCAACTGGGGATTCGAGCCCGCGCCGCTGCACTATCGTTTCCTGCTCGCGCCCGGCGCCGAGGTGCCGGAGCTCAATCCGCTCAACCCGAAATTCCGCCTGTTCATCGCCACCTGGAAGCGCCTGCCGCTGCCGGTGGCCAACCTGCTCGGACCGCGGATCGTGCGCGGCCTCGGATAAGCCTGCCGGAGGAACGTTTCACATGAATGCCGAGACGATCTCCGCCCCGTCGCGCCCCGCCCCGAGCCCGGCCCCCTTGGCGGGCCTCCGGCCGGCCTTGCCGGCGCTCGCGATCGGGATCGCGGTCTGGGCGCTGCTCTTCTATCCGGAAGCGGTGGCGGCGGAAGCCGTCTGGAGCGAGTCGACCGCCTACAACCACGGTTTCCTGATCCTGCCGATCGTCGTCTGGCTGCTGTGGGATCGCCGCACCCGGCTGGTCGGGGTAACGCCGCGGCCGCTGCCGCTGGCGGCGCTGGCGGCACTCCCGATCGCCGGCGTCTGGCTGCTCGCCGATCGGCTCGGGGTGATGGAGGGGCGGCAGCTCATGGCCATGAGCCTGTTCCAGCTCATGGTTCTCGGCGTGCTGGGCTGGCAGGTGTACTGGCTGCTGCTGGGGCCGCTGCTGTACCTTTATTTCCTGGTTCCGTTCGGTGCCTTCGTCACGCCGGCGCTGCAGAATTTCACCACCGATTTCGTCGGCTGGGGGCTGAACCTGTTCGGTATCCCGAACTATATCGATCGCTACCTGATCCAGATCCCGGGCGGCGCGTTCTACGTCGCCCAGGCCTGCGCCGGGCTGCGCTTCCTGATCGCGGCGATCGCCTTTGCCTGCCTCTACGCGCTGCTGATCTATCGCTCCAACCGGCGCCGGCTGATCTTCATCGCCGTCTCCCTGGTGGTGCCGGTGATCGCCAACGGGATCCGCGCGCTCGGCATCGTCACCCTCGGCTACCTGGAGGGCAGCGCCAAGGCCGCGGCGACCGACCATGTGCTGTACGGCTGGATGTTCTTCTCGATCGTGATCCTGCTGCTGGTCCTGATCGGGTTGCCGTTTCGCCAGGATATCGGTGGCTGGGAGCCTGCGCCTCGGCTTGCCCCGCCCGCGCGCCCGGCGCGACCGCTGCTGGCCGCCCTCGCGGTGGCGGCGGTGGCGGCGCTCGGGCCGCTCCTGTCCTTCGGGCTGCACCGCGCCGCGGCGGCCGAGGTGCCGGACGGCGCGCCGGTCCTGGCGCCCGGCTCCTGCCGTGTTCTGGGCGCGTCGCTGCCGGTGCCGCCGGCGCTCGCCGAAGCCTCCGGGGCGGCGCGCATCTCCGAGCAATGGCTGTCGTGCGAAGGGCTCGGGGTGCGGGTGGTGGTCGAGCGCTTCTCGCCGCGCAGCGACCCCGGGCCGATCCTGCTCGCCGAACGCCATATCTCCGGCCGGGTCGGGGCGGAGGATGTGGTGCAGGGGGTGCTGCATGGCGACGGCCTGACCTGGCGCGTGGTCAGGACGGCCGAGCCGGACCGGACCACCGCCTTCCTCCTGTGGCGCGACGGCAAGCCGCGGCAGCCCGACCTGGGATTCCGGCTGCGCCAGGGTATCGCCAGTCTGATCGGCGCGCGCAGCGTGCCGCTGCTCGCGGCGGTGTCGCCCGATCCCGATCCCACGGGACATGGATCCGCGGGACAACAGCAGGCGATGGCGGCGATCGAGGCCTACCTCCGCGCCCAGCCGGATCTGCCGGCGGCACTGGACCGCCTGGCGGCAGTCGGGCGATAAAACAGGCATACGCGGGAACGGTCACGCGATAGAATGCTCGGGGAGAAGAACGGTCGGCCGGCAGAACGGGCGACCAGGCGGGCCGCCCTCCGGAGCGGCCGGTGACGATGGCAGTCGCAAACGACGGTGGTCGACGATGACGGGGGTGCCGGTAGCGTCGCCTCGGTAGCGGCGCCCGGCAGTGGCGGCGGGGAACGATGACAGCGGGGGCAAAGCAGCGGTGGGCGATGCGGCAAGGGGCAATGCGGGGCGGACGATGAGCGGGGCCGGCACGGCCGCACGGCGACCGACCTTGTGAGCGGCGTGCGACGGGTCGCGCTGGTCGGCGCGGGCTTCATAGCCCGCGCCCACCTGGAAGCCTTGCGCCGCACGCCGGGGGTGCAGCTCGCCGCCGTGATCGATCCGCTGGAAGGCGCGGCAAGCGCGTTGGCCGCCGCGGCGGGGGCTCCGGCGGGCGCTCAGGTGTTCACCTCGGTGGCCGCGGCGCTGGCCGCCGGGGCGCTGGACTGCGCGCATGTGCTCGTCCCCCCCGACCGGCATGCCGAGGTGGCGACCCCGCTGCTGGCGGCAGGCAAGCCGGTGCTGCTGGAAAAGCCGCTGGCGGCGACCGGTGCGACCGCCCAGGGCCTGGTCGCCGCGGCCGAGGCGGCCGGCGCGACGCTCGGGGTCAACCAGAATTTCGTCCACCATCCGGCCTTCGTCCGGTTGCGCGCCTGGGTGGCGCAGGGCGTGCTCGGCCCGCCGCGGCATGTCGACGTGCTCTACAATGTGGGACTGCGGCAGATGGCGGCGCGGCAGTTCGGGCATTGGATGTTCCAGGCGCCGGCCAACCTGCTGCTGGAACAGGCGGTGCATCCGCTGTCGCAGCTTGCCGTCCTGGCCGGCCCGCTGGAGGCGGTCTCGGCACGCTTCGGCCCCGCGGTCCCCATCGGCCCCGGCCAGGCGCTGTATCCGACGCTCGATGCGCTGCTCGCCGGCCCGCGCCTGACCGCGGCGCTGCGGTTCGCGGTGGGCCAGTCGTTCCCGTTCTGGCAACTGCGCGTGGTGTGCGACGACGGGGTGGCGGTGGCCGATATCCTCGCCAACCGCACCTTCGCCTATCGCCGCAGCCGCTGGATGGACGCGGTCGACGGCCCGCTGTCCGGGGTGCGGATCGCGGGGCCGCTGCTGGCCGCGAGCGCCGGCAACCTGTCCGGCTATGTGCGTTCGCTGTTGCGGCTGGGCGGTCCGGGCGATCCGTTCCAGGCCAGCATGACCGGCAGCGTCGCCGCGTTCCACGCCGCGCTCGACGCCGGCGCGGCGCCGGAGCTGGATGGCGGGTTCGGTGCCGCCCTGGTCGTGCTGTGCGAGCGGCTGGCCGCGCTCGGCCTGCCGGCCGCGGCCCCGCCCGCCGCGCCGCCGTTGCGCGAGCCGGGCACCGCGGGCGGATCGGACGCGCCCGGCGTTGCCGCTGCCGCCGCGGGTGCCAGTGCCAGTGCCAGTGCTGGTGCCGGCTTGGCGCCGGCCGTCGCGCCGGCGCCGGACATTGCCCTGCTGGGCGGCACCGGGTTCATCGGCACCCATCTGGTCCACGCCTGCCTCGCGGCCGGGCTGCGCCCGGTCGTGATGGCGCGCAGCCTGCGCGGCCTGCCCGATGTGCTGCACGATCCGCGGGTGCGCCTGGTCGCCGGCAACATCCGCGATCCCGACGCGGTGGCGCGCGCCATCGCCGGCGCCCCGGTGGTGGTGAACCTCGCGCATGGCGGCGGCGGCACCACGTTCGAACAGATCCGCGATGCCATGGTGGGCGGGGCCGAGACCGTGGCGCGCGCCTGCCTCGCCGCCGCCCGCGACGGCCGGCCGCCCCGGCTCGTGCATGTCGGCTCGATCGCGGCGCTGTATCTCGGCCCGCAGCCGGCGCCGGTGACCGGCGCCACGCCGCCCGATCCGGAGGCGGAGCGCCGCGGCGACTATGCCCGCGCGAAGGCGCTGTCGGATCGGATGCTGCTCGACCTGCACGCGCGCGAGGGCCTGCCGGTGGTGATCCTGCGTCCCGGCGTGGTGGTGGGGGAGGGCGGGCCGCCGTTCCACAGCGGCGTCGGCCTGTTCAACAACGACCAGCACTGCATCGGCTGGAACGCCGGGCGCAATCCGCTGCCCTTCGTCCTGGCCGGGGACGTGGCCGGCGCGATCCTCGCCGCCGCGCGCGCCGAGGGGATCGAGGGCCGCTGCTACAACCTCGCCGGCGACGTGCGCCCGTCGGCGCGCGAGTACCTTGCCGCGCTCGCCCGCGTGCTCGGCCGGCCGTTGCAATTCCATCCGCAGACCGCGGAACGGCTGTGGCTCGTGGATATGGGCAAATGGGCGATCAAGCGCGCCGGCGGGCGGCGCACCCCGATGCCGTCCTTGCGCGACCTGCGCTCGCGCGGGATGGAGGCCACGTTGGACTGCGCGGACGCCAAGCGCGATCTCGGCTGGGCGCCGGTTGCCGACCCCGCCGCGTTCGAAGCCGCGGCGATCGCGGTGCATGTCGGCTGACCGACGCGCACCGCCACGCGACGGCGGCGTGGCGGCGCCCACGCTCTGCCACGTCTATGCGACCTTCGCGGTCGGCGGCCCGCAGATGCGTTTCGCCGCGCTCGCCAACCGTTTCGCCGACCGCTACCGCCATCTGATCGTCGCCATGGACGGCGTCACCGCCGCAAGCGAGCGGCTGGCGCCGGGGGTGGATGCCGTCTTCCCCCCGGTCGCCATCCGCAAGGGCGCGACCTGCGCCAACCGGACCAGCTTCCGCGCCGCGCTGCGCGCCTGGGGACCGGACCTGCTGGTCACCAGCAACTGGGGCTCGATCGAATGGGCGGTGGCGAATCGGCCGCGCCTAGTGCCGCATATCCATATCGAGGACGGGTTCGGCCCGGAGGAACAGGACCGCCAGCTCCGGCGGCGCGTGCTGATCCGCCGCCTGGCGCTAGGCAGGAGCATCGTGGTCGTGCCCTCGCGCACCTTGTTCCGCCTTGCCACCGGGACCTGGCGGCTGCCGGCGGCGCAGGTCCGCTACATTCCGAACGGGATCGACCTCGCCGCCTTCGCCGCCGCCCGGCCGATGCCCCTGCCGGGCGAGGGCCCCGTGATCGGGACTGTCGCCGCGCTCCGGCCGGAGAAGAACCTGGGCCGCCTCCTGCATGCCTTCCGCATCGTCGCCGCGGCGGTTCCGGCGCGGCTCGTGATCGTCGGCGCGGGACCGGAGCGGCCCGGGCTGGAAGCGCTCGCCGCCGCGCTCGGCCTTGCCGACCGGGTGATCTTCACCGGCCACAGCGCGTCCCCCGCCGGCTACTACCGAAGCTTCGACGTGTTCGCCCTGTCGTCCGACACCGAGCAGATGCCGCTGTCGGTGATCGAGGCCATGGCCGCCGGCCTGCCGGTCGCCGCCACGGACGTGGGCGACGTGCGCGAGATGCTGGCCGCGGAGAACGCCCGCTTCGTCGTGCCGCCCGATCCCGCGGCGCTCGCCGAGGCCCTGCTGGCGCTGCTGCGCGATGCGCCGGCGCGGGCCGCGATCGGCGCTGCCAATCGCGCCCGCGCCGCCGCCGCATTCGACCAGGAGGCGATGTTCGCTGCCTACGCCGGCTTGTTCGACACGGCGATGGGCGGCGTGGGGCGGCCGAGCCAGGCCTTCAGCCGGTAATCGACAAACCCGATCCATTCGTGGAAGGCGAAATAGCTGTCGCGCCAGGCCCGGGTGGACGGCAGCCACTGGTCGGTCAACGCATCCATCGCCACCGGGGCCGCCGTCGGCACCAGCCCGAAGTGACGGAAGGCGAGGGTCGCCCGCTGCTCGTGCCATGCATTCGTGACCAAATAGACCGAGCCGATCCCGGCGCGGCGCAGGATGGCGGCGCTGAATTCGGCGTTCTGCCAAGTGGTCGCCGACCGCGGTTCCACCCAGCGTACCGGCACGCCGAAATCCTGCTCCAGGCTCTGTGCCATCTGCACCGCGATGGGGCTCGCCTGCCGTCCGCCCAGGCGGCCGCCGGTGACCAGGATCGGCAGATGCGTGCGGTGGTACAGCGCCACCCCGGCGCGCATCCGCTGCACGGTGAGCGGGCCGACCTGTTCCCTGTTCCCGGGGCCGCGCAGATGCACGACCTCGGCACTGAGGATGACGATGGCCTGCGGCGGATCGCCCGCCGGCGGGGCGAGCGGCAGGCCAAGCTCCAGCGAAACCAGCAGCGCCTGCGCCACCACGGGCAGTGACAACACCACCAGTGCAGCCAGGGCGCCGCGCAGCAGCCAGCGTCCGCCCCGTCCCCCCAGCGCCAGCCCCGCCACCGCCACCAGCGGCAGGTTCGGCGGCGGGACGAGCAGGGCGACGAGCACCCTATGCAGGTTCATACGTGCCGCCGCTTGTGCCGGCCGCGCCGCAGTGTTCCGCCGGACCTGCCGTCCGTCCGGCCGCCGTCACCGCCTTGTGCCGTCATTCCGCGGTCGCCAGCCAGTGCAGCACCTGGGCGAGGCCGTCGCGCAGCGGGGTCGGCGGCGCGAGGCCGAGGGTCTCCCGGGCGGTCGTTGCGACACCGACCGAATGGCGGATGTCGCCCGGGCGTGGCGGGCGCAGGTTCGTCCGCAGTGTGTGGCCGGAGACGGCCGCGATCATGGCGGCGAGATCGTGCACCGAGGTGGCGATGCCGGTGCAGACGTTGAACACCCGGTGGCCGGCGGGCAGGCGGATCATGGCCGCAAGCAGCGCGGCGGCCACGTCGGCGACATAGATGAAATCGCGGGTCTGGCCGCCGTCGCCGAACACGTCGACCGGCTCGCCGCGCCGGAGCCGGCCGGCGAAGATGGAGATCACGCCGGAATAGGGCGAGGCGGGGTCCTGCCGCGGGCCGAACACGTTGAAGAAGCGCAGTCCCACCGTCGGGACGCCGAACACCTCGGTGGCGACGGCGGCGTGCAGCTCGCAGGCGAGCTTGTCGGCGCCGTAGGCGGAGCGCGGGGCGGTCGGCGCGGTCTCGGCAATCGGCTGGATCGGGCAGTC
Organism: uncultured Pseudomonadota bacterium; assembly: GCA_963832525.1. Taxonomy (GTDB): domain Bacteria; phylum Pseudomonadota; class Alphaproteobacteria; order Acetobacterales; family Acetobacteraceae; genus JAJZVS01. The sequence goes on along the minus strand of CAWHUC010000002.1, from coordinate 69,618 downwards.
GCCGTAGACCGCGGCGGAGGACGCGTACACCACCGGCGTGCGCGCACGCCGCGCGGCGTCCAGCACCGCGATCGTGCCCACCAGGTTGGCGCGGTTGGTGCCGAGCCAGTCCTCCGCCGCACGCGCGACCGAGGCGATCGCGGCCAGGTGGAAGCAGCCGTCCATCCCGTCCATCGCTGCGCGCACGGCGGGCGGATCAGCCACGTCGCCAAGGATGAGCTCGGCTGCCGCGGGCAGATTCTCGCGCCGGCCGGTGGAGAGGTCGTCGAGCACGCGCACCGCGTCACCGCGCGCGAGCAGCGCGTCGGCGAGGTGCGAGCCGATGAAACCGGCCCCGCCGGTGATCAGGTAGCGTCCCATGGTCAGATTTCGTTGCTGTGGAGGAAGCGGATGCCGGCTGCGGCCATCTCGGCCCGCGCCGTGTCGAGCGTGGTCCCGCCGCCGGGTGCCGGAAGGGCGATGGCGCGGCACGCATCGGCGATGACGGTCACCGCATAGCCCAGGCGGTGCGCGTCGGCGGCGGACCAGGCGACGCAGAAATCCGTGGCGAGGCCGGCCAGGAACAGGTGGCGCACCCCGCGCTCGGCGAGCCAGCCGTGCAGGCCGGTCGGCGTGCGATGGTCGTTTTCGAAGAACGCGGAATAGCTGTCGATCGCCGGATCGGTGCCTTTGCGGATGATCGCGGCGATCCGGCGCTGATCGAGCCCGGGGTGCAGGGCGGCGTTGGCGCTGCCGGCCAGCGCGTGGTCGGGCCAGAGGATCTGCGGCCCGTAGGGCAGGGCAATCGTCTCATACGGGGCGCGGCCGGGATGGGCGGAGGCGAAGGAGAGATGTCCCGGCTGGTGCCAGTCCTGGGTGGCGAAGGCAGTGGGGAAGCGTCCGGCGAGCAGCCGGTTGATCACCGGCACCACGGCCGCGCCATCCGCAACCGGCAGCTCGCCGCCGGGCATGAAGGTGGGCTGCACATCGACCACGCCGAGGATCGCATCCCGTTCCATGCGGTTCTGTCCGAGGTTGCGCGGCGTTTTCCGCGTCATGACACCTTGCCTCATTTCTCGGAAGGTTCAAACTACCGCGCCGTCATCCTGGGGAGTCGTACTGATGAAGTTGCCGCGTCTGGCCCTGCTGGGCCTGCTCCTGGGGGCTGCCGCCGTTCCGGCCGCCGCCCGTGCCGCCACCTTCCGCTGGGCGAACAGCGGCGACGTGACCGCGATGGACCCGGACACCCTGCAGGAGACGGTGCAACTGTCGTTCCTGGCCAACATCTACGAACCCCTGGTGCAACGTAACCGCGACCTGAAGCTGGAACCCGGCCTCGCCGTGAAGTGGCGCCAGGTCAGCCCGACCGTCTGGCGCTTTCATCTGCGTCCCGGCGTGAAGTGGCAGGACGGCACGCCCTTCACCGCCGCCGACGTGGTGTTCTCGGTCCACCGGATGGAAGCCAAGACCTCGCACATGCGCGACGTGCTGGGCATGGTCGCCGACGTCCGCGCGGTCGACCCGCTGACGGTGGAGTTCACCACCAAGCAGCCCGACCCGATCTTTCCGCAGGAGCAGACCAATCTGCTCATCATGAGCAAGGCGTGGTGCGAGAAGCACGGCGCGACGGAGCCGGTGGTGCTGGGCGCCGGCCAGAACTACGCCATCCTGCACGCGATGGGCACCGGGCCGTACAAGCTGGTCTCGCGCCAGCCGGACAGCAAGACGATCGTCGTCCGCAACAAGCTGTGGTGGGGCAAGCTCAACCCCAAGGCGCCCGATCGGGTCGAGTTCGACGTGATCAAGAATGACTCCACCCGGGTGGCCGCGCTGCTCTCGGGCGAGGAGGACATGATCTACACCGTGCCGCCGCAGGACCTGGGCCGCATCGCCCATGCGTCCGGGGTGGAGGTGCTGGAGCATCCCGAATTGCGCACGGTCTACTTCGGGTTCGACGTGTCGCGCCCGGAACTGCTGACAAGCAACGTCAAGGGCAAGAACCCGCTGGCCGACGTGCGGGTGCGGCGCGCTTTCGCGCTCGCGATCGACGAGGACCTGATCGCCAAGCGGGTCATGCTGGGCCAGGCGCATCCGACCTGGCTGATGTGGGGGCCGGGGGTGAACGGCTACGACGCCAAGCTCGATGTGCGGCCGAAGCCCGACGTCGCGGCGGCGAAGAAGCTGATGGCTGAGGCGGGCTATCCGAAAGGCTTCACCATCGGCATGGACTGCCCGGACGACCGCTATGTGATGGACGAGCAGATCTGCACCGCCGCCGCCGCCATGTTGGGGCGGATCGGGGTGAAGGTGAACCTCGATGCGCAGACCAAGGCCAAGTTCTTCGCCAAGATCCTGGCGCCGAAATACGACACCGATTTCTATATGCTGGGCTGGACGCCCGCGACCTACGACGCCGAGAACGTGCTCTATTCCCTGCTCGGCACTCGCAATGGCGTGCGCGGCGAGATCAACGTCGGCGGCTATTCCAATCCCAAGCTCGATGCGCTGATCGACAAGATCGGGACCGAGAACAACGAGACCCGGCGCGATGCAATGATCGACGATGCGGCGAAGATCATCCAGCAGGACGTGCCGGTGATCCCGCTGCACCAGCAGGTGATCGTCTGGGCGGTGCGCAAAGGCTACGCGGTGGCGCAGCTTGCCGACAACACATTCCCCTATCGCTACATCGCGATGCCGGGGAAGTAAGTGCCCGCGGTGCGGGATGGGCGCCATGCGGGCGCCCATCCCGGCTCCGCGATCAGGCGGCGGTGCTGGGACGCGCCTTCACCCGGTCGAACCAGGCGGCGATCGCCGCGTTCGCAGGATCGAGCTTCTGCCCGACGCCGTTGCCGAAATCGAGGAAGCAGAACAGCAGGATGTCGGCCAGGGTGAAGCGGCCGCCGCAGACGTAGTCCTTGCCTGCCATCATCCCGTCGAGCCGGCCCAGCCATTCGCGCGCGATCTGCTTGAGGTCGTCGGCCGCCTGCGGGATCACGTGGATGCGGTTCTGGAACAGCTTCAGCCCCTCGGCGTAGCGGAACCCCGCCGCCAGGGGTTCGACGATGTTGAGGTCGAGCCGGCGCACCCACATGCGCGTCTCCGCCCGCTCCCGCGCGGTGCTGCCGATGAGGGAGGCGCCGGGAGTGACCTCGTCCAGGTATTCGCAGATCGGGATGATCTCGGTGATGACGGTGCCATCGTCCAGTTCCAGCGAAGGCATTTGCCCGAACGGGTTCTTGGCCAGGTAGGGCGGGCGCCGGTTCTCGCCGCCGCGCAGATCGACTTCCTGGCGCGGTATCTCGATGCCGCGTTCGGCCATGAACATGCGCACCACGCGCGGGTTGGGGCCGATCGAGTTGTAGAGCTTCATGCGGTTCCTCCGGTTTCCGATGCGTAACGGCGACGCAGTTCGCGCTTGAGCAGCTTGCCGGCGGTGTTGCGCGGCAGGCGGTCGACGAACACCACGCGCTTGGGCAGCTTGAACGGCGCCAGGTGGGTGCGGGCAAAGGCGATCAGGTCGTCCGTATCGGCGGTCTGGCCGGCGCGCAGCACGACGAAGGCGGTGGCCGCCTCGATCCATTTCGGGTCGGGCAGGCCGACCACCGCGACTTCGGAGACGGCGGGATGGGTGAACAACGCCTCCTCCACCTCGCGCGAGGCGACCAGCACGCCGCTGGTGTTGATCACGTCGCGGATGCGATCGACGATATAAAGGTAGCCGGCCGCGTCGAAATACCCCACGTCGCCGGAATGGAACCAGCCGCCGCGGAACGCCTCGGCGGTTTCCTCCAGCTTGTTCCAGTAGCCCACCAGCAGATGCGGTGAGCGGTGCACGATCTCCCCGTGCACGCCGGGGGCCACGTCGTTCATGTCGGGATCGACCACGCGGGTTTCCACGTTGAACCCGGGCCGGCCGGCCGAGGCCGGGCGGGTGTCGTGGTCTTCCGGCGTCAGCACAGTGGCGAAGGGGGCGATCTCGGTCTGGCCGTAGGCGTTGAACGGCCGCGCCCGGCGGATCGCGTCGCCCGCCGTGTCGCGGCGGGCGCGCGCGATCCAATCGGTCACTGCGCCGCCTCGGCCTCGATCTCCACCACCCAGTGCGGGTCGGCGAGGCCCGCGACGACCAGGAGCGTGGAGGCCGGGGCATGGTCGGCAAACACCGCATCGCGGGCGGCGCGGTAGGCCGGGATCAGCCCGCGGTCGGTGAGGAAGGCGGTCGATTTGACGACATCGGCGATGCCCATGCCGTGCGCTTCCAACACCGCGCGCAGGTTGGCGTAGGCCTGGGCGATCTGGCCTTCCCCGGTCGCGGGCACCTTGCCGTCGGGTTCCACGCCGACCTGGCCCGAGATCACCAGCCGCCGGCGCGCGCCTTCGACCAGGGCGGCGTGGGAATAGCGCGAGGCGGGCGCACGGACGGCAGGCGGGTTGGACAGGGTGATGACCGACATGACGCGTGCTCCCTTTCGTTGTTGGGCCGATGATGGCGGCGGCGGCGGCCCGCGTCCAGCGCGTACCTGCCAAATGCGATCTCCCTGGCGTGCCGGGTGGGCTTGGTTGCGGGCGGGCGCATCGCCACCTACAACCCGTCCCCGATCCCCCGCCGCAGGAGCCGCGCCGCATGGCCGCCTACCAGTACGTCTATGTGATGAAGAACCTGACCAAGGCCTTCCCCGGCGGGCGCGAGGTCTTCAAGGGCATCACCCTCTCGTTCCTCCCCGGCGTGAAGATCGGCGTGCTCGGCGTGAACGGGGCCGGCAAATCGACCCTGCTCAAGATCATGGCGGGGATCGAGACCGAATACGGCGGTGAGGCCTGGGCTGCCGAGGGCGTCACCGTCGGCTACCTGTCGCAGGAACCGAAGCTCGATGCCGGGGAGACGGTGGGGGAGAACGTCGAAGCCGCGTTCGCCGCGCTGAAAGCCGCGATCGACCGCTTCAACGCGATCTCGATGGAATTTGCCGAGCCGATGGATGAGGCGAAGATGAACGACCTGCTGGCCGAGCAGGCCGATCTGCAGGCGAAGATCGACGCCGGGGACGGCTGGGACCTCGACCGGCGGGTGGAGATCGCGCTCGATGCGCTGCGCTGCCCGCCGGCGGAGGCGAAGGTCGCGACCCTTTCGGGCGGCGAGCGGCGGCGGGTGGCGCTGTGCCGGCTGCTGCTGGAAAAGCCTGACCTGCTGCTGCTCGACGAGCCGACCAACCATCTGGACGCCGAAAGCGTCGCCTGGCTGGAACACACCCTGCGCGAATATACCGGCACCGTGATGCTGGTCACCCACGACCGCTACTTCCTGGACAACGTGACGAGCTGGATCCTGGAGATCGAGCGCGGCCGGGGCTATCCGTACGAAGGCAACTACTCCGCCTGGCTGACCCAGAAACGGAAGCGCCTGGCGCAGGAGGAGAAGGAGGAATCCGCCCGCCAGCGCGCACTTGCCGCGGAATCGGAATGGATCGCCGCCTCTCCCCGCGCCCGCCAGGCGAAAAGCCGCGCCCGCATCCAGCGCTACGAGGACATGCTGGCGGCGTCACAGGACAAGGTGTCCGGCATCGCCGAGATCGTCATCCCGCCCGGGCCCCGGCTCGGCAACGTGGTGATCGAGGCCGAGGGGCTGCGCAAGGGCTACGGCAACACGATGCTGATCGACGGGCTCGACTTCAAGCTGCCGCCGGGCGGGATCGTCGGGGTGATCGGGCCGAACGGCGCCGGCAAGACCACCTTGTTCCGCATGATCGTGGGCCAGGAGCAGCCGGACGGCGGGACCTTGCGCATCGGCGATACGGTCGATCTCGGCTATGTCGATCAGTCGCGCGACAGCCTGGATGCGAACAAGACGGTGTGGGAGGAAATCTCCGACGGGGAGGACCAGATCATCCTCGGCAAGCGCGCGGTGGCCTCGCGCGCCTATGTGGGGGCGTTCAACTTCAAGGGCGCGGACCAGCAGAAGCGGGTCGGGATTCTCTCGGGCGGGGAGCGCAACCGGGTGCATCTGGCGAAGATGCTGAAACGGCCGCACAACGTCATCCTGCTCGACGAGCCGACCAACGATCTCGATGTCGATACGTTGCGGGCGCTGGAGGAGGCGCTGGGGGAATTCGCCGGCTGCGCGGTCATCATCAGCCATGATCGCTGGTTCCTCGACCGGCTGGCGACGCATATCCTGGCCTTCGAGGGCGACAGCCACGTGGAATGGTTCGAGGGCAATTTCCAGGCGTATGAGGAAGACAAGCGCCGCCGCCTCGGCGCCGATGCGACCGAGCCGCACCGGATCAAGTACCGGCCGCTGGCGCGATAAAGGATTGCGGAGACTACGCTGATAGCGTATATTCCGCCCAGCGGAGTTCGAGTGGGACGAAGCGAAGCACCTGCGAAACCTGCGGGAGCGTCGCATCGGGTTCGATCACGGCGCCCGGATATTCGAGGGCGAGACGGTCGAATGGCCGGACCGGCGAAACGACTACGGCGAAGTCCGCATTCGTGCGCTCGGTCTGGTCGATGGCGTCGAACTCCACGTCGTTTATACCAGGCGCAGCGACATCTATCGGATCATTTCGGTGCGCCGGGCCAACGGGAAGGAGCGACGGCGATGGCACTTACGCGGATGACCCTCGAGCAGATCAAGGTCCGGACGCCGAGGCTCGACCGGGCGGCGGTCGAGGCGACCACGGAAGCGGAGATCCGCCGCCATATGATCGAGGACGGGCAGGACCCGGGGGAAGAACTGCGGGACGAAGACATCATCTCCCCGCGCTTCATCCGCCGCCGGATCGGCCTGTCGCAGTCCGAATTCGCCCACGCGCTGCGCATCCCCGTCGCCACCTTGCGCAACTGGGAGCAGCACCGCGTCGCAATGGACCCCGCCACGATCGCGCTGATGACCATCCTCGCGCGCGAGCCGGAGGCGGCGCTGCGCGCGCTGCGCGGGCGCGCCGCCTGATCCCTTCGGTCCGCCGGAGCGATCCGGGCCCGGATGCGGCCCCGGCCCGGCGGCTTCCAACGCCCCCGCCTTCCAACGCCCCCGCCCGCTTGAGCCGGTCTCCCGCGCCACCATGCCCCCATGAGCCCCGCCTGGACGCTCCGCACCGGCCGCCTGCTGCTGACCCCGGTCGCCTGGACCGACCTGCCCGACCTCGTTGCGCTCAAATCCGACCCACGCGTCTTCGCGGTGATGCTCGGCGGCGTCCGCACGCGCGTGCAGGCGGCCGAGGAGCTCGCCGCCGACATCGGCTTCTGGGCCGCCCGCGGCTACGGCATGTGGACCCTCCGCACCGTCGGTCCCGGCACCGGGAAACCCGGCACGTTCCAGGGCGTGACGGGGCTGATGGAGCGCGCGGACGGGCGCGGCGTCGCGCTCCGCTTCGCGCTCTGGCCGGAGGCGCGCGGCCGCGGGCTGGCGCGCGAAGCGGCCGGTGCGGCGCTGATGTTCGGCCACGAGCGCGCCGGCCTGGCCCGTATCGTCGCGGTCGCGCGGGAGGACAACGTCGCCTCGCGCACCGTGCTCGGCGGCATCGGCATGACCGAGCGCGAACGCTTCGTCCGCGACGGACGGGAGATGGTGCTCTACGACAGCCGCCGGCCGGCGGCGCCGCCGGGTCCTACCCGGCGTGGGCCGCCTGCGCCCGCAGCGCGGTGATCAGCGCCGGCACGCTGTCGTTGTGGCGGCTGATGTACGAGGCGTAGTCGCTGCGCTGGGTCAGCCGCAGGGAGGTGCCCTCGGCGATCACGTCGATGATCTTCGGCGCCCCGTCGATCTGCTTCACCAGCCAGTCCACCTCTGCCGGCGCCTGGCCCGGCCTGGTGACGGTGGTCGCCACCATCACGCCCTCCGCGCGCGGGACCGCGCGTCCGACGGCGATGGTGACGCCGGTGTAGTCGCCGATCTTGGAGGTGACGTTCAGCACCAGCACGCGGTGGAACAGGTGCTCGGTACTGGGTCCGCTGGGCCTGGGTGGCAACGCGCCAGAACCGGCCGAGGCAGAATTTGGCGATCCCGTCGACATCGACATCGCGATCGACGATCTGGGTCAGGGCCGCGCTCTTGGCTTCCGCCGAGCCGGGACCGTTGACGACTCCGACCAGGTGCTGGCCGGTGGTGCGGATGAAGCCGACCGCCGCTGCCGCGTCCGCGGCCGATTGGGCGCGGGCCGGGCGGACCAGGCCGGGCCAGGCCGCGAACAGCAGGGCGGCGAGCGGGAGGAAGATGCGGCGTGACTGCATGGGGATCGCTCTCCGGTCAATGCGCGGTCGTAGGAGCGGGGAACCAGGCCGGGACGGTGTGTTGGTTGTCGGCCCGGATCGTGGCGATCTGGGCGCGCCGGTGCTGACGATACAGGCTGCGGAAGGTCGCATAGGGATCGAGCGCGGTCCGCTTGATCGAGCTGATCTCCCCCAGTACCCGCGAGCGCTCGTCGACGGCGGTGAGCCCGAACCGGCTCCAGTTCAGCGCCGTGACAGCCGTGCCCGCGCCGACCCAGCCGAACGGGTCGCTCGCCATATCGACCCCGCGGCCCAGCGCATCGCGCGGGTCCGTGGGCCCGAACAGCGGCAGGAACAGGAACGGGCCTTCCGGCACGCCCCAGATTGCCAGAGTCTCGCCGAAATCCGCCCCGTGCGCAGGGTAGCCCATCCGGCTGGCCACATCCACGAAACCGAGGCCGCCCAAGGTCGTGTTGATGAGGAAGCGCATGAACGTGGTGCCCGCGCGCTGCGGCTTGCCCTCCAGCATGTCGTTGCCGAGCACGATCGGGGTGGCGAGGTTGCCGAGCGCGTTGTGCACCCCGGTGCGCACCGGCGCCGGCACTGCGTCCTTGTAGGCCACCGCCGCCGGGCGCAGCACGGCTGCGTCCAGTGCATTGTTCACCTTGTACAGCACGCGGTTGGTCGGCTCCAGCGGATCGTTGGTCTGGTAGAACTCGGCCCGCGCTTCGGGGTGGCTGGGCGGCGGCGCGGTGGCGCAGCCGGCCAGCAGCCCGACGAACAGACATGCGGCGATCAGGCGGGGACGGCAGGCGACACGCATCCTGTGATCTCGACGAGCAGCCATCGATGGTCGGCCGCGGTTGCGGGGGAGGGCGGGAGACGGGTCTCATGGCGGGCCGGGGGGAAACAGACGCCGACAGCATGTAGCACGCGGCAAGCGTTGCGCAACGCGCGCGGGGGCGGAGCGCTCACCCGCCGGCGGCCCCATCAGACCCGGGCCAGCAGCGCGCGCAGCCGGCGGAGTTCGTGCAGGCTGGCCTCCAGGCTGTCGCGCTCGACCTCCACGTCGACCGCGGTGACGCCGAGCCCGGCCAGGGCGCGCAGATCGTCAAGAATCTCTGTCTCGCCGCCCGAGAACAGCCGTCGTTCGCCGTCCGAACCGCGCGCCGGCACGCCCTCGCCCAGCCGCTTCACCCGGTAGGCGACGGTGACCTGCTGCGGATCGCGCCCGGCCTCGGCGGTGAGCCGGCGCAGCCGTGCGATGCCTGCGGCCAGTCGCGGCATCGTGTCGAACGGATGTGCACGGTTGGTGCCGATCGGGTACCAGGCCTGGCCGAACCGGGCGGCGCGGCGCAGCGCCGGCGGGCTTTCGCCGCCCACCCAGATCGGCGGGTGCGGACGCTGCACCGGCTTCGGCGCCAGCACGATGTCGGCGAAGCGCGCGTAGGTGCCGGCGAAGCGCGGCCGGTCCTCGGTCCAGAGCGCCTGGAACGCGGCCAGGTATTCGTCCGTCACCGCGCCGCGGGCGGCGAAGGGGGTCGTGACCACCGCATCGAACTCGGCTTCCAGCCAGCCGGCGCCGACGCCGACGGTGAGCCTGCCGCCCGAGAGCACGTCGATGGTTGCCAGCATCTTCGCCGCCAGCACCGCCGGGCGGTGCGGCACCACGAGCACGGCCGCGACCAGGCGGATGCGCTCGGTCTTCGCCGCCACCCAGGCCATGCCGGTCAGTAATTCATGGCGTACCATGGGATTGCCGGACAGGAACTCGCCGCTTTCCGAATACGGATAGCCGGGGACGGTAAGGTCGGGGAGCACGACGTGGTCGGTGAGGGTGAGGTAGTCGTAGCCCAGCGCCTCGCCTTCGCGGGCGAGCCGGGCCATGGTTTCGGGGGCGGTGAGTTTGCCGCTGTTCGGCAGGTTGAAGCCGAGCTGCATGGACGTTCCTCCTGCGCGCCGCGGTCGGTGCGGGATCGCCCGTGGCCGCCGACGCTGCCTGGCCTGCAGTGTCGCGGCTTCGGGCGGTGGGGAGCAAGAGCCGGACGAGCTGCCGCGAGGCGCAGGGGCGCCGTTCAGGCAGCCCGGCGCGCCACGTGCGGGCCGTGGCCGGCGGCGGCGTGGCCGGATTCGGTTGCGGCAACACGATAATATTGCAGAAGAAATACCCGCACGGCGCTGGTTCGCCCGCCGGCGTGGCGGGAGGCGTCGACGGCGCGGATCAGCGCATGCACGTCGCGATCCTCGCGCTGGCAGACCTCCAGCAGCGCCTCCCACAATTCGGGCTCGAGCCGCATGCTGGTCCGCCCGCTGCCGGCGATGACGTTGCGATTGACAAGCCGACTGGCTGACACGGCGACCCCCTTCACTGAACCGGCGCAGAAAATCATGGCTTGGTTAAGCGACGGCAAAGAACGCGGAATGCCGGTCCCGTCCGTGCGTCCGTCGCCCGTGATCCCATTGCCCGTGATCCCATTGCCCGTGATCCCATCGCCTGTGACCGGGGGGCTCATGGCCTGCCGCCGCGCAGCATGTCGAGCTGCCAGTGCATCTCCTCGACGGCGAGCGGGAAGCCACCGCGCGGCCCGGCGGCCAGCACCTCCGCCGGGCCCAGCCGGGCCAGCGTGCCTTGCAGCCTGATCGCCGTCGCCATCGAGAACCCGGCCTTCCACGTGAGGCTGACCAGCGCCTTGGCGTTGCGCAAGGCGACCGCCTGCTCCACCGCCGCGACCGGCGTCGCCGCCGCGATCGCGAGCAGCGCCATCGCCAGCCGTGCCTCGCCGTTCTGCAAGGTGCCGATCAGCGTGGCTTCGGTCAGCCGGCCGGCGCGCGCGATCCGCTGCGCTTCCGCCAGCGCCGGAGCGGAGGGGGCCTCCTCGGCGAGCGCGTGCACTGCGGTGCACGCGTGCAATCGTTCATCGAGCCGCCGAGCAAGCTCGGCGGTCAGGTCGGCGGGCAGATCGGCGCGATGCGCGAGCTCATCGAGCAACTGGGTGGCGACGATCCCGGCGAGCGCGCGCGCTGCGCGCGGCGGCAGCCGCGGCCGGCGCACCAGCGGCGCGTGCCAGTCCGTATGCGCGGCGGCCCGCGCGATCAGCCCGTCGAGCGCGGCTTCGCGAATTTGCGCGGAGGGATTGGCGAGCAGCGCACGGATGGCGGCGGCGTCCGGGCTCGTGGCGATCGCGTCGGCGATGCGCACATTGAGCGACGGGCGGCGGGCGATCGCCTGCGCCGTCGCGGGCGAGGGGCTGGCCTGCAGCAGGGCCAGAAGGTCGGCCTCGGTCAACAGCGGCGACAGGCGCAGCACCGGCTCGCACACCGCCACCGCGGTGTCTTGCGCGAGCCGCAGGATCAGCTTGCGCGGCGCGGTCGGCATCGCCTTGACCACCTCGGCGATCGCCGCGCGCACCTGCTCGGCGGTGTCTTCCACCAGCATTGCCAGGGTGTCGTAGGTCTGTTGCTGCAGCCGGCCCTGATCCTCGGCCGACAGCGCCGGGGCGAGGGCGGCGAGCTTGCGCGCGAGCAGGGCGCGCACCCGCTCGTCCGGGTCCTGCGCCAGGCGGCGATCCGCGGCCGGCGGGGTGGCGGGATTGAGCGCCAGGGCGGCGCGCACCAGCACGGCCGGATCAGCCGCCAGCCGTTCCAGTTCGGCAGCCGGCGTCCCGCTGCCGCTGCCGAGCCGCACCCGCGCGGCTTCGTCGAACGGTTCCATGATCGCGCTCATGCCCGCCGCCGCGTTCATGCCCATGCTGCGCTCATGCCCAGGCCGCGCTCACGGCTCGACGTCCGGTGCCACCCGCCAGTGGCCGCGGCCCTGCCGCTTGACTTCGAACATCGCGAAATCGGCGCGGCGCATCACGCTGTCGATATCCTCCCCGCTGTCCACCCGGCGGGTGGCGATGCCGATCGACAGGCTGAGTCGCGGACGCGGCGCGCCGACCACCTCGGCGAGTTCCCCAGGGGCGTTGAGCCGGAGTGATTCGGCGCGTTCCGCCGCGGTCATGTGGTCGGCGCCGTTCAGCCACAGCGCGAACTCGTCCCCGCCGAGCCGGGCGACGAGATCGGTGGGTCGCACCGTGCGGCGCAGCAGCGCGGCGGTGCGGCACAGCACCTGGTCGCCGATCTCGTGGCCGAAGCGGTCGTTGACCGGCTTGAAATTGTCGAGGTCGACGAAGATCATCGTGCCGGGCGCCGTCTCCCGGTCCAGCCGCTCGATATGGCGGCCCAGTTCCTCCAGGAAGGCGCGGCGGTTGAGCAGGCCGGTGAGCGAGTCGGTGCGGGCCTGGCGCGCCATCTCGCGCTGGATCGCCTGGTGTTCCAGCACCACGCGCACGATGCCGCCGGCAGCATCGGTCAGCATCTGCTCCTCGCTGTCCCAGGCGCGGCCGCCGGCGGGACGCCAGATCGCGAGGCCGGCGCGCTCGCCGAAGCGGGTGAGGCAGGTCGAGACCAGGAGCGGGCATCCGGCGGCGATGGTGGCGGCGGCGCGGGTCGTGGCTTCGGCGCCGGCGATCAGCGCGGCGGCCGGGTCGAGCAGGCCCTCGGCGCCGTGCCCGCTCTGATGCAGGATCGCAGCGCCTTCGCCGGTGCTGCCGACCACCGCCACGCCCTCGGCGCCGAGCGCGCCGCGCACCGCCTCCAGCACCGCGCGCATCATGCGCGGGGCCAGCACTTCCTGGCGCATGCGGGCGAGGATGTGTTCGACCATCGCCGAGCGGCGCAGCGCTGCGGCGGCCTCCGCCATTGCCTGGTTCTGTTCGGTCACGTCGATGCCGAGGCCGCGCGCGCCGACGATCCGCCCCACCGGATCGAGCAGGGGGGCGCAGGAGAACGCGAGGCACGCCACGGTCCCGTCCGCCCGGCGCAGCCAGGCGTGCCGGCCGCGCAGGGGGACGGAGGGATGGAAGGGGTCGAAGCCGCCGGCCGGATCCGCCAGCAGCCGTTCCGCCGGCTGGTCGAGCAGCAGCGCCGTCGGCCAGCCCAGCGCCGGATCCGGGACGACGAAGGTGAACCGTCCGGCGGAATCCGTTTCGAACGCAAAATCGGCCGCGAGCCCGACGAGATCGCGCCAGCGCTGGCGGCTTTCCAGCAGTACCCGCCCCAGCCGAGGGTCGAGCCCGGCCATCGCCGGATCGGTCACCGCCGGATCGGCCGGACCGTCGGCCGGGGACCCGGCCGGAGCGTCATGCAGGACAGGCGCCATCGCGTCAGGACCGTTTCGGGAGTGGTGCGGAGCGAGCCCATTTCACGCCCCGAAGCCCTAAGGAAAGGTTTCTGCCCATGTATCCGGTATGCCGGCGCCCGGGTCGCCGTGTGCGCGCACATATGGGAGGCTGTGCCCCCTGATGCTGCTCCCCGATCCTTCCCCCCGATCCTTCCCCCTGGGCGGCGCCGCCGTTCCTGCCCGGATTTCCCGATGCGAACACCTCCCAAGGTCACCCCAAGGTCATCCAGGTCATGCCCGCCTCCATCGCTTCCGCGCCGCCGGCCGCACCGCCCGGCATCTGCCGCTGTGCCTGGGCCGAGGGCAGTGACTCGCTGCGCGCCTACCATGACGCCGAATGGGGCGTGCCGGAGCATGACGACCGTGCGCTGTTCGAGCTTCTGTGCCTGGAAGGCGCCCAGGCGGGCCTGTCCTGGCGCAGCGTGCTCGACCGGCGGGAGGGCTACCGCGCAGCCTACCACGGCTTCGCCATCGATCGTGTGGCGGCGATGACGGATGCCGAGCTGGAAGCGGTCCTGCGCGAGGCGGCCGTGATCCGCAACCGGCTGAAGGTGTTCTCGGTGCGCGACAACGCCCGCGCCGCGCGCGCGGTGATCGCCGCCGAGGGCAGCCTCGATGCGTTCATCTGGTCCTTCGTCGCCGGCCGCCCGATCGTGACCCGCCGCGCCGGCGCCGCTCCGCCGGCGCGGACTGTGATTTCGGAACGGCTGAGCCGGGAGCTGCGGGGCCGCGGATTCCGTTTCGTTGGCCCGACGATCTGCTATGCCTTCATGCAGGCTGCCGGCCTGGTCGACGACCACGCGGCGGACTGCTTCCGCGCCGGCGCCTGACCGCGCCCTCCGCCTGCACGAAGGGCACAAAAAACACGTGCGGCACAGAAAAGCGGGGGCGGCCGCCGGCCACCCCCGAACCCGGAATCGCGCCGGGGTCAGCGCGGCAGTTCGATATGCCTGGTCTCCCGCCCCATCAGTACGCCGATGATGCTGAGCAGCGCGAAGCCGGTCATCACCGCCGCCGCCTTGGCGAAGTTGCCGCCGAAGGGTGCGACCAGCAGCCCCGCCACCAGCGGCCCGAAGCTCGTGATGCAGCGCCCCGACCCGTTGCAGAACGCGACCGCGGTGCCGCGCATGTGGGTGGGGAACAGCTCCGGCAGGTAGACCGCGTGACCCGAGAAGACGCCGAACACGCAGAAGCCGAACAGCGGCAGCATATAAGGATAGGGTCCCCAGGTGCTGGCGCCGAGATAGAGCCCGCAGCCGAACACCAGGGTGCCGAGGCTGTAGAGGATGATCGTCGGCCGCCGGCCCAGCGCGTCGGCGAGGAACCCGAAGGCGGCGTAGCCGAAGATGCCGCCGATGCCGAACATCTCCATGCCGAGCGTGATGTAGGGAACGGCCGCACCGCCGACGATGCCCTGCTTGTGCAGCATGATCCCCTGGATCGTCGGCAACCAGATCTGGCTGGTCCAGATCGCGAGCAGGGTGCCGGTCGCGAACAGCAGACCGACCATCGTGTTGTAGCGGTTCTCCCGGTTGAACAACTGCAACCAGGAGAAGCGCATGAACTCGCGATCGGCCTCGCTGTGGTGCTTGGCGGCGGCCAGCGCCTCCCGCCGGGCGCGCACCGCGGAGAAGTGCTCGGGCTCGATCATGCCGCGCCGGATCAGCAGCAGCAGCAGGGCGGGCAGGATGCCCGAGAAGAACACCACCCGCCAGCCGTAGGCGGCGAGGAAGTGGTATTCCTGCGCCGCCAGCAGGTTGCCGAACGCCGCCCCGGTCATCATGAGCCCGAGCACGCGCGCGCGCGAATTCTCGGCGAAGGCCTCGGCCACCAGCGGGATGCCTACCACCAGTTCGGCCCCGGTGCCGAGCCCGCCCAGGAAGCGGAACAGCCCGAGCTGCCAGAGAGTGTGGGAGAAGCCCTGCAGCGCCGTGAACACGCTGTACATGGCGATGCTGATCGCGAGCGTGCGCACCCGGCCGATGTAGTCGGCGACGGTGCCGAAGATGAAGCCGCCGGCCGCCCAGCCGAGCAGCCCCGCCATCGCGAGGTAACCGCCGACCCGCCCGATCACCGCGACGGAGGCGGTGCCGCCGACCAGCTCGGTGACCGCCGGCTTCAATACGAAGGCGAACAGGGTAAAATTGGTTCCATCGAGGGTCCACCCCAGCCAGCAGGCCATGAAAACCAGCCATTGGTATCGGCTGAAACCCCTGACCCAGCCCAGGGTACCGGTCATCGTCTGTTCTTGTTGCATGTCCCCTCCCAGGGAGCGATCGTTTGACGTGCGTGCAGCGCGGAGTGGCACCATGGTGGCGCCGGCCGTCTTTTGCTGCGGTGCGGTACAATTCCGCTGGCCGCTCGACACCAGCATGACCGATCGCCGCGGCGGGTTCAACCGGATTGCGCCGCCCCGCCTCGTCATCAGGCGAGGCGCTCTCGCCGCGTGTATTCCCGGTGCGGGCAGGAAAAGGCGGAAAGGACCGCGTGGGGTCGGCGGGTGCGGATACCTGCGCCGCGGGCGCGTTGTCAGATCGTTTCGCACGGGACTGCGCCGGTCGCCCTGCGGTCGGGGCGGCGTCGGGTCCCGTTCGGCGGCTTTGATACGAACGATGAAGACACGCTATGGAACCATACCTTTCGCGGCCGTCCGGCAGCTTGCCTCGGTCGGCCCCGCATGTCCGCGTGTCGTCCGGGCGCCGCTGGACGTGCGCGGCCGCCGCCCGCAGGATCGCGCAAGGGAAACCCCTATCGCGGGAGCGCAGCAATGACCCTTCGCATCGGTATCGCCGGCATCACCGGCCGGATGGGGGGCCTGCTGGTCGAGGCGGTGCCCGCTGCCGGCGCGGTGCTCGCCGGCGGCATCGGCAGCCCCGGCTCCGCTCGCCCCGTCCCCGCCGGCGCGAAGCTGCATGCGGATATTGCCGCGCTCGCCGCCGCCTGTGACGTCGTGATCGACTTCACCCATGCCGCGACCGCCGCAGGCGCATGCCGCGGCCCTGGCCGCGGCGGGCACCGCCTGGGTGCTCGGCACCTCCGGCCTATCGGCGGCGGACGAGGCGGCGGTCGCGGCGGCGGCGCAGCGCATCCCGGTGGTCTATGCGGCGAATTTCTCCGCCGGGGTGAACCTCGTGCTGGCGCTGGCCGAGCGGATGGCTGCGGCGCTGCCGGCCGAAGCAGTACGATGCCGAAATCGTCGAGATGCACCACCGCCAGAAGGTCGATGCGCCGTCCGGCACCGCGATCGGCATCGGCCGGGCGGTCGCGAAGGGCCGCGGGGTCGTGCTGGAGGAGGTGATGGAGAGCGGACGGCACGGCCATACCGGCCCGCGCAAGCCGGGTGCGATCGGCTTCGCCGCGCTGCGCGGCGGGCAGGTGGTCGGCGAGCACACGCTGATCTTCGCCGCCGCCACCGAGCACATCGCGCTCACCCACCGCGCCTTCGACCGCCGCGCTTCGCCGACGGGCGCGGTGCGCGCGGCGCTGTGGGTGGCCGGGCGGCCGGCCGGGTCTGCATTCCATGATGGACGTGCTGGGCATGGGCTGACCGCCGCCACCTCCGCGCGTCCGGCTGCGCCGGCGGGTGTCCATGCGGGAGCAGTCCCGCCATGAGCACATCCATGCCGGCAGCCGTACATTCCTGCCCCGCGCGGCCCACCAAACGTACATTTCGCCGCGTCAGCGCCGGGCTGCTTTGGCCCATTTGCACAATACCGACGCGGTGGTCCCGCAGGGTGTCGGCGGTCCGGCCAGATTCCGCCTCGCGACGTAACGCAACGCGCTTGACCGATCCAAGGGTTTCCGCCAATCAGGCCCGCCCCCGGCACCCCGCCCGGGGCGGCGGCCGGCTCCCGCGTGCCCGCCCACCCACAGCCGCGACAAGAGGAACATGCCATGCGCGACACGGGCGAATTCCTGTTCACTTCCGAATCCGTCTCGGAAGGCCATCCCGACAAGGTCGCCGACCGGATCAGCGACACGGTGCTGGACGCCTTCCTCGCCGCCGATCCCTATTCCCGCGTGGCCTGCGAGACGCTGGTCACCACCAACCGCGTGGTGCTGGCCGGCGAGACCCGCGGCCCGGAGACGGTCACGCCCGAACTGCTGACCCATCTCGCCCGCATGGCCATCCACGACATCGGCTACGACCAGGCCGGGCTTTCACTGGAAGACCGCCGACATCGCACTGCCACCTGCACTCGCAGTCCGCCGACATCGCCCAGGGCGTGGATGCCGGCGGCAACAAGGACGAGGGCGCCGGCGACCAGGGCATCATGTTCGGCTACGCCTGCCGCGAGACCGCGACGCTGATGCCGGCGCCGATCTACTACGCCCACGTGATCCTGCGCCGCATCCGCGACCTGCCGCCGCATCCAGCGACCCCTCGGTCGCCGGCCTGCTGCCCGACGCCAAGAGCCAGGTCACGCTGCGCTACGTCGACGGCAAGCCGGTCGGCGCCACCTCGCGTCGTGGTCTCCACCCAGCACGTGAGGACGCTGGAGCAGGCCGAGATCAAGCGCATGCTGCTGGCCGATCGTCGAGAGCACGCTGCCGCACGGCTGGATGCCGCCCGAGGCGGAGTTCCACGTGAACCCGACCGGCAAGTTCGTGATCGGCGGGCCGGACGGCGATTGCGGCCTGACCGGGCGCAAGATCATCGTCGACACCTATGGCGGCGCCGCCCCGCATGGCGGCGGCGCGTTCAGCGGCAAGGACCCGACCAAGGTGGACCGCTCCGCCGCCTATGCCTGCCGCTACCTGGCGAAGAACGTGGTCGCCGCGGGGCTGGCCGACCGCTGCACCATCCAGATCAGCTACGCGATCGGCGTTTCCCACCCGCTGTCGGTGTATGTCGACCTGCAGGGCACCGGCAAGGACGTCGACGAGACGCGGCTGGAGAAGGTGCTGCGCGAAGTGATGAACCTGACGCCGCGCGGCATCCGCGAGCACCTGCACCTGAACCGGCCGATCTATGTGCCCACCTCGGCCTATGGCCATTTCGGCCGCGAGCCGGACGAGGAGAAGGGCACCTTCACCTGGGAAAAGACCGACCTGGTGCCGGCGCTGAAGGCGGCCTTCGGCCGCTGACGCCGACCGCCGCCTGGCCTGGGGCGTGAAACCGCCGCCCGACCGGCTGTACGGCCGCGCCCGCGGCCACAAGCTGCGGCCGCGCCAGCAACTGCTGCTGGACGTGACGCTGCCGCGGCTGGCGTTTCCCGCCGGCAGCGGCGGCCGATCCCGCTCGGGGCCTTCGCGCCTCGTCCGCGCGCCCTGTGGCTGGAAGTCGGCTTCGGCGGCGGCGAGCACGCGCTGGCGCAGGTCGCCGCGCATCCCGAGGCCGGGCTGATCGCCTGCGAGGTGTTCGAGAACGGCATCTGCTCGCTGCTGTCGCGCCTGGTCCCGGAAGGCGGCGAGGCCACCGCGCCGCTGCCGCCCAACCTGCGGCTCTGGACCCGACGACGCGCGGCTGCTGCTGCGGGCGCTGCCGGACGCCTGCCTCGACCGGCTGTTCCTGCTGTTTCCCGACCCCTGGCCGAAGGCGCGCCACGCCAAGCGCCGCTTCGTGCATCCCGCGCTGCTGCCCGACGCTGGCGCGGGTGCTGCGGCCCGGGCGCGGAGTGGCGGGTGGCGAGCGACGATCCGACCTACCAGGCGTGGGTGCGGACGGTGATGGCGGCACAGCCCTGGTTCGACGCTCCGGCGCCGGCCGCGGCGCGGCCGGCGGACTGGCCGCCGACGCGCTATGAGGCGAAGGCGCTGCGCGCCGGCCGCCAGCCGCTCTATTGGCGCTTCATCCGCCGTTGAGCCGCGCTCACCACAACCGGGCGGCCAGCCCGAACCCGTAGCCCAGCGCGAACCCCGCCGCCGGGCCGATCGCCCAGCCGCGCAGAATGCCGAGCAGCACCGGCCGGCGCACCGTCTCCCGTCCGCGCGCCAGCCCCGCTCCGGCCATCGCCCCGATCAGCGCCTGGTTCATCGAGGTGAAGTCGCCGAACCCCACCGCCGTCAGCACCACCAGCGCCTGCACGAGCTGCGCCGCGGTCGCCATCCGCCGGTCCATGCGCACGACGTCGAACGCGACCCGTTCCAGCAGCGGCCGTCCCCAGGTGAGCACCCCGGCGGCCAGCCCCACCCCGCCGATCAGCCCGGCGGCGAACGGGCCGGAGAACCCGGTGGTCAGGAACACAGCGGTCGCGTTGGAGACGTCGTTGGCGCCCATCGTCAGTGAGGCCGCGGCGCCGACCACGACCAGGGCGGTGCCGATGGCGCCGGTGGCCTCGGCGGCAGCGAAGGCCGGCAGCGCGTCGAACAGCCGGGTGAAGGCGAAACCCAGCCCGCAGGCCACGATCGGGGCCAGTACCCAGATCACCGCAAGATGCAGGATCGCGTCCCAGCGCACCGCCAGCCCCAGCGCCATGCCGACGCCGGCGATGCAGAACACCAGGATCTGGATGGTGGAGGTCGGAATGCGCCGCTGGGTGAACAGGGTGGTGAGCAGGAAGGCCGCCGCCAGGATCAGGATCGCCGGCCCGGCGCCGAGCGCCGGCGCGACCAGCAGTCCGTGCCCGATATGCACGAGCACCCGCCGGCTGAGGAAGGTCGCGCCCGCCAGGGTGAACACCGCCATCAAGGCCAGCGCCGGGCGCAGCCGGATGCTCCCGGAGGCGTAGGGCATGCCCATGCAGGCGCCGGTGTAGTGGGCACCCATGCTCCAGGCGAAAGCCAGGGCGAGCAGGACGAGCAGCAGGTCGGCGTGGGTCATGGCATCTCGCGGCGGGGGCGGCGGCCGTCCGCGGCGGCGGCGGCAGAGCGGACAGGATACACGCGCGCGACGCTGGTGCGAGCCTGCGTTCTTCTCCCGCAGCACTTCTCGTTTTGCCGGCGAGGGGGCCGGCGAAACGCAAAAGCAAGGTCCACCACGGAGGCACGGAGGCACGGAGGCACGGAGAAGGCCGCCGCCGCGGACTCCCTACCCTTCTCCGTGTCTCCGTGTCTCCGTGGTGGACCTTGCTTCCTGCCGCGCGCCCCGGTCATGCGCGCATGCGTGGCAAAATCAGAATTGCTGCCGCCCGCACAAACCTGTTGCCTCGCCCCGGGCATATGTTCTATATTTGTTCGCAGCCCATGACCCCCACCCCCCTCCTCGACCGTCTGACCAGCCTCATCGCCTGGCTGGCCGACCGCATCGGTGGCTTGCGCGATCCGGCGGAGCGCGATCAGGCGGGGGCCCATCGGGCGGGGCGCGATCAGGCGGGCCTGGAACCCGCGTACGCCGGCGCCCTGCTCGCCCGGCTGCGCCATCTCGCCGCCCGGTTCCGCGCCGTCGCCTCCACCCCGATCCCGCCCCCGAAGCCCGCCCCCAAGCCGGTCGAACCGAGATTCGTTCCCACCCACAGCTTGCGCTTCGCTCCAGCGGACCCGCCGCCCGAACGCACCGGACTGCCGCGGTCCTGGCGCTGGCTGCTGCGGCTGGCCCCGCAAGTCGCCGCCGGCCGCGCGCAGATGGAAGACCTGCTGCGCGAGCCGGCGATGCAGGACATGCTGGCGGCCGATCCAAGGCTGGGGCCGATCCTGCGCCCGCTTGGCTGGATGCTCGGGGTGGATCGCGCGCTGCTGCCCGCCTCGCGGCGGCGGCGCTGGCCGGTGATCGTGGTGCCCGGCGGGCGCGCGGACGCCGAGGCGGCGGCGGCCGACTACGCCGCTGCGCGCGCGAAGGCCGTTTCCGTGGCGGACATTCTCGCGCTGTGGTGCCTGCCCGCCGCGGGCGGGCGGGACAAGCGGCCGGTCTGGCGCGGGTGCGCGGGGCTGACCCTGGGGGATGGGTCGCAAATTCCGGGCTGAGCGGGTGCGGCGGACGCGCGAGCTTATTGTTACGATATCGAACTTAGCTCCTCCCCGGAGGGCTTGGGTCAGTATCCGGCAGCAATTCTCGTTTTGCCGGCGAAGGGGCGGGCGAAACGCAAAAGCAGGTTCCGCCAAGGCGGCACGGAGAAGGCCGCCGCCGCGGACTCCCGCCCCTTCTCCGTGCCGCCGTGGTGGAACCTGCTTCCCGCCGCGTGCCCTGGTCATGCGCTCATGCCCGGCAAAACGAGAATTGCTGCTTCTCCCGGTTGGTTGCGGGAGGGGGCGGCCGTCGCCAGGGGGTGGTCGGGCTTGCACCCGGCTGCGGGCAACGCCATCATTGCTTGCGTTCCAACGAGGGAGCCTTGGCATGTCCACGAGCCTGAGCGTGCGCAATCTGGACCCCGAGACCATCGGCCGCCTGAAGCGGCGGGCCGCCGCGCACGGCCGCTCGGCCGAAGCGGAGGTGCGCGAGATCCTGCGTGCCAGCCTGGCCGGGGAGGCCGAGGCCGGGTTCGACGACCTCGCCGCCGAACTGCGCGCCATGACCGCCGGCCGCCGCCACACGGCGTCCGAGGATCTGCTGCGGGAGGCGCGGGACGCACGCTGAGCGCGCCCGCCCCGATGGTTGTCCCCGGGGCCGCATACGTCATCGACGCCAGCGTCGCGATCAAATGGGTGGTTGCCGAACACGGCACGGAGCAGGCGCTTCGGTTGCGTGGCCATGC
Organism: uncultured Pseudomonadota bacterium; assembly: GCA_963832525.1. GTDB lineage: Bacteria > Pseudomonadota > Alphaproteobacteria > Acetobacterales > Acetobacteraceae > JAJZVS01. Next base: position 47,640 of record CAWHUC010000002.1, on the reverse strand, counting down.
GCTCTGCGCGCCCGACCTGCTGGTGGCCGAATGCGCCAACATCCTGTGGCGCAAGGTGCGGCTGGGTGAACTCGCGCCGCGCGAGGCGTCCCTGGCGGCGCGGCTGCTGGAGCGGGTGGATATCGACCTGATCCCGATGCGCCGGCTGCTTGATCGGGCGCTGGCGCTGGCGATCGCGCTCGATCATCCGGCCTGTGACGCCGTCTATCTCGCGCTGGCGGAGACGACCGGGCGGGTCTTCGTGACCGCGGACGCGCGGCTGCTGCGCAAGCTCGTGGGGACGGCGATCCCGACGGTCCTGCTGGCCGATTTCAGCGGTTGACCCGGAACGTCCCGCCCGGAACGGCCTGCCCGCAACATTCTGGTGAAGGCGGGCGGTGGCGCTTCGCCGCCGGTCCGGCCCCTATCCGGCGGGCGGCACCGACGTCACGGGCGCGCCCGCCGCGGTCCCGAAGGCCATGGGGCCAAGGCCCGTGCGCGCCGAGGCTCCCGACCCCGCGGCCCCTGATCCCGTGGCCCCTGACATCGCAGCCCCTGGCGCCGCCGGTGTTCCCGCCATCCCCCTGCCGGAACGCGGCTCGCCGCGGACCATCTGCAACGCCGTGCCGACCACTGCGCCGATATTGCCGAGATCGGCCGGGATGATCATCGTCGTCGCCTGCCGCGCCAGATTGCCCCACTGGCCGATGAAATCCTTCGCGAGCTGCATCTGCAGCGCCGCCATGCCGCCGTCCGTCACCGCGCTCTCGCCGATGGTACGGATCGCCGCCGCGGTCGCGGTGGCGACCAGCTCGATCGCCTTCGCCTCGCCCTCGGCGCGCAGCACTTCGGCCTGGCGACGGCCGTCGGCGACGTTGATGTCCTGCTGGCGCTGGCCTTCGGAGGTGTTGATCTGCTGCTGGCGCTGGCCTTCCGACCGCGCGATCGTCGCCCGCTTCTCGCGCTCGGCGGTGATCTGCAATTCCATCGCGCGCAGGATTTCCGGCGGCGGGTTGATGTCCTTGATCTCGTAGCGCAGCACCTTGATGCCCCAGTTCACCGCCGCCTCGTCCACCGAGGTCGCCACCGCCGCGTTCAGCAACTGGCGCGAGGACAGCGCCTGATCCAGATGCAGCTTGCCGATCTCCGAGCGCATCGTGGTCTGTGCGAGCTGCATCGCCGCGTTCATCGGGCTGGACGACCCGTAGGCGGCCTTCACCGGGTCGGTGATCTGCAAATAGAGGAACCCGTCCACGGTCAGGGTGGTGTTGTCGAGCGAGATGCAGACCTGCGGCGCCACCTCGGTCGGCATTTCGCGGATATCGAAGCGGAACGCCACCCGATCGAGGAACGGGGCGACGAAGCTCAGCCCGGGCGGCAGCACGCGGTGGAACTTGCCGAGCCGCTCCACCACCCAGGACTGCTGCTGCGGCACGATGCGCAGCGCCGAGCGGAGAATGGAAAACAGCAACAGCAGCAGGAGAACAAGGACGACGAGCGAGTCGAGGTATTGCGGCATCATGGGGGCTCCTGCGCCGGCGGGGATGGGGCGGTCGGGGTTGGGGCGGCACCGGCTGGTGCGGCCAGATGCAGCAGGCTGCCGGTCTTGCGGGTGATGCGGACCGGGGTGCCGATGGCGGGTGACGGCCCGTGCTCCATGACGGCGTCCCAGCGGGTGCCGCGATAGGTCACGACCAGCCGATTGTCCTCCGGCCCGATGGCGGTGACGATCGCCTCGCCGCCCGCATCGAGGTCGGGCAGTCCGCGTCCGCGCGGCAGGCTGCGACGCCAGACCCAGATCAGGCCGAGCCCGCCGAGGCAGCCGGCGACGAACACCATCAGCAGCAGTTCCTCGCGCACCCAGAAGCCGAGCACGAAGGTAAGCAGCGCCACCGTGGCGATCGCGGCGAGGTAGAACGTGCCGCTGTGCAGTTCCAGCAGGGCCGCCCATAGCGCCAGAACCAGGAACGCCCATTGCATGAGCGCAGCATACGCCCCCTGGACGCCGGCGCCTATGTCCCGTCAGGGGGCCGCGGACCGGCGTCCACCAGGGCGGCGTTCGGGTTCGCGGCGACCTCCGGTTCCGCGTCGGCCGGCACCGGTCGGCCCAGCCGGCGGCGCCCGCGGGCGAGCTCGGTCACCACCCCGTGCAGGGTGCGCAGTTCCTGCTCGGTCGCCTCGCCGCGGGCGAAGAAGTGGCGGATGTTGCGCACCATGCCGGGGCGTTTCGGCAGGTTGGCGAGGAAGCCGCAGGCGTCCAGCTCGGCCACCAGGTGGGTCAGGAAGTTCTCCAGCTCGGCCTTGGTCGCGACCCGGGTCTCGTTGGTCATCAGGCTGCGCGGCGGGGTGGTCTCGGCGGCGGTCCACCACTCGTAGGCCATCACCATCACCGCCTGGGCCAGGTTGAGCGACATGAAGGCGGGGTTCAGCGGATAGCGCACCAGCGCGTCCGCCTGCGCCATGTCGTCGTTGTCGAGCCCCGCGCGTTCCGGCCCGAACAGCAGGCCGGCGCGCAGGTCGCGGGCGCAGATTTCGCGCAGTTCGGCGGCGGCGCCGCGGGCGGTGAGCACGGGTTTGACGATATGGCGCGGGCGCGGGCAGGTGGCGAAGACGTGGTGCAGGTCGGCGACGGCGTCGGCGACCGTGGGGTAGAGGGTGAGCGCGTCCAGGATGCGGTCGGCGCCGGAGGCGGTGCGCCAGGCCTTCTCCTGCGGCCAGCCGTCGCGCGGCGCCACCAGTCGCAGGTGGAACAACCCGCCGTTGGCCATGGCGCGGGCCACCGCGCCGATATTGTCGGCGAGTTGCGGTCGGACCAGGATCACGACGGGGGAATTGCCGATCGGGCCGATGTCGGCGCCGCCTTCGCGGCCGGTCATCGCTCCGCCGTGCGGGCGCGCGGCGCGGCCGCGGTGGGACGCAGTGGGGCGGCCGGACCCGTCGCGACGACAGGCTTGCGGCGCCAAGTCGTGCCGCCCGGGCCGTCCTCCAGGAGGATTCCCTGGGCCTCCAGCGCGGCGCGGATCGCGTCGGCACGGGCGAAATCGCGCGCGGCGCGGGCCGCCTTGCGGTCGGCGATGGCAGTCTCGATCGCCGCCGGGTCAACCCCACCCGCCTCGGCCCCGCCCTGGAACCACGCCTGCGGCGTCTGCCCCAGCAGGCCGAGCACGGCGCCTGCCGCGCGCATCCCGCCCGCCGCGGCCGGATCGCCGGCCAGCGCGGCGTCCGCCAGCGCGTGCAGCGCGGCCAGCGCGGCCGGGGTATTGAGGTCGTCGCACAGGGCGGCCAGCACCGGCTCGGGCACCTCCGCAGCCGGGGGGGCGCCCAGGGGGGCGCCCAGGGGGGCGTCCAGGGGCATGTCCGGCGCCGCGTCCAGCGCGCGGTAGAACCGGTCCAGCTCGTGGCGCGCCTCGGCAAGCCCAGGCTCGGTGAAATCGAGCGCGGCCCGGTAGTGCGTCTTCAGCAGCAGCAGCCGGATCGCCTCGCCCGGTGCCAAGGCCAGCACGTCGCGCACCGTGCGGAAATTGCCGAGGCTTTTCGACATCTTCTCCCCGTTCACGAGCAGCATGCCGTTGTGCACCCAGACGTGGGCGAAGCCGCCGTGCGGGAAGGCGCACAGGCTCTGCGCGCGCTCGTTCTCGTGGTGTGGGAAGATCAGGTCCGCCCCGCCGCCGTGGATGTCGAAGCTCTCGCCGAGGTAGCGCCAGGACATCGCCGAGCACTCGATATGCCAGCCCGGCCGGCCGCGGCCCCAGGGGCTGTCCCAACCGGGCAGGTCGGGCGTGGAAGGTTTCCACAGCACGAAATCGCCGGGGTCGCGCTTGTACGGCGCCACTTCCACCCGCGCGCCGGCCAGCAGTTCGCGCGGGGAGCGGCCGGAAAGATGGCCGTAGTCGGGGAAGCTCGCGACCTGGAACAGCACGTGGCCGTCGGCGGCGTAGGCATGGCCGGAGGTGATCAACCGCTCGATCAGCGCGATCATTTCCGCCACGTGGTCGGTGGCGCGGGGTTCTTCGTCGGGCGGCAGGGCGCCGAGGGAGGCCATGTCGGCGTGGAAATCGGCGATGGTCCGCGCGGTGATGGCGACGATCGGCTCGCCGCTTTCGGCGGCGCGAGCGTTGATCTTGTCGTCCACGTCGGTGATGTTGCGCACATAGGTCACGCGCGGGAACAGAAGGCGCAGCAGCCGCGCCAGCACATCGAACACCACCACCGGGCGCGCGTTGCCGAGATGCGCGAGGTCGTAGACGGTCGGCCCGCAGACGTACATCCGCACATGCGTGGGATCGAGCGGGACGAAGCGCTCCCGCTTCCGGGTCAGGCTGTTGTGCAGGAAGAGCTCGGGCATGGGCGGGTTCTGGTCTATCCGGGGCGGGTTTTCAACGCCGCGCGGGCGCGCGGGCAGTGCGGCGCCAGGCGGCCCAGTCCACCGGCTGGCTGTGCTGCACCACCAAGCTGGCGCCGGCGGCCAGTCGGTCCAGGAAGACCACCAGGTTGGCGCAGGGCGCCCGCGCACTGGGCACCAGCAGCCCGTCGAACTCCAGGAAATGTGCTACTGCCGCGATCGCCTGGGTCGCGCCATAGTCGAAAGTGTCGTAGCGGGCGATATCGACGCCGAGCGGCGTCAGCGCCGCGACGTCGGCGAAGCGCAGGGTCCGTTCGGTGCGGGCCGCGAGCGTGTGGATCTCGTGTTCGAGTTCGGCTTGGCCAGACCGGCTCGAGCGCAAGACGGTATCCGATTTCGGCGAGCGCGCCGGTGCGTTCGAGGCTGGTATAGAGAACCTCGAACGCGCCCTGCGGGCTCCACCTGCCGTTCGCGCTTGAGCCGCGGAGAGCGTCCCGGCCCGAGCGGGTGATCCGCCATACGTCGCCCGCGAAGGGACGTGCACCGCTCGATTCCAGCGCGTCCAGAATGGCTCGATCGTGGACCCGATCTGAACCGCTCATGGTCTAAGTATAAGCCCCTTCGTCCAGGCTTTCGATCACGGCCAACACTGCGTCGGCCCGTCCATTGTGAATAAGGTCGATCGGGCGCTCGGCGTTCAGCAGACGATGCTTGGAGTAGAGCCAGAGCCGGGTCTCATCCGGCGAATAGAAGTCGGCCAGTCGGTCGACGATGTAGCGGAGATCGGAGATCAAAAGCTGCGTCTTCGGGTGCGGACTGGCTTTTCCGGAGGTCCAGCGTGAGACGGTCGCCGGAGACACGGCGGCGACATTCGCCACATCCGTGCCTTTGAGGCCGCCACGGTCCCGCAGATCTTCGATAATCCTGGCAACGGAGCTTGCCATGGTCAATGCGCCAGCACGACACCGGCCGATCTTGGGCCACCCCGGAAGGCGGGTGGTCGTGACCGCGTTGCGGAGGCGTCGTTAACCTGCAGGTCTGCAAGCGCGTCACGCAAGCGGATCAGCCTGGCCTTCGCTTTTTCAACGGTGTCCTTCACTCTTGGCTCGGAGATATCCAACCGAGTCCCCACACGCGCCGAGCGGATAGCTGGGTCCAGGTGTCGCAATAGAAAGTGCTCCGCCCGCCGCGTCTCCGGTACACGGGAAAGGTCTTCGAGTTGACGTGCGCGCTGAGTGATGAAATGAGCGCCGGGATTCTCCACCATATCTTCGATCCCATCGCGGCAGCAGCTGGAGTCATTGCAGCCGAAACGCGACCGTCCGCCCCTCGCAGCAAGTATCACAGACAGGTGGTCTTCTTTGAAGTGGCGGTCGAGATCGGGAACGTATATTCTTGAAGAGGATCCGCCTTTTTTGTCGGAAGGTAGAGCCTTCCAATCGTTTGCATCGAAGCTCTCCTTTTGGCCTGCGCCATGGCTGATCCCGCCAACGGCGCCGAAGGCCAAAGCTGCGAGGCCGGCAAAGCCGCCGACGCAATCGGCCACCAGAGGCCGATCCATGCGATGCAGGCCACGAACAGCTTCGATGAAATGCCTCGTGCCTACGCCGGTCTCTGTTGCCCCAAAGCCGGAGGTCCGAAGCCAAACATTTTGGATAGGCATGGTATCGACGTCGGCGACAAGATCATCCCGGGCTTGAGCATCCTTCAGGAGCGCGTTCGTCGTTATGAGCTGATAATCGATGGCGATACCTGCTCCGCCAAGGCGATCGAGTTCACGACGAAGGTCCTCGCACATGCGAAGATCGATATTCCGCCAGGAGTTCGGGCAGGAACTCAATGAGATGCGCGGGAGTGAGAACCACGTTTACTCCGTGTCGGATTGCAAATTCAGCAATCGCCTTGGCCGTGTCCAGGTTTCGAATGCGGCCAAAATCTGACTCTTGCCAGGGTCGATTGGGGTTGGCCCAAGGCAGCTTGCCGGCCGCCGACCCGAAGCGGCCGGGCATTGCCATTTCCGCGAAATTTGGGTCCAGCACGATTTCGCATCCGCCGGCGATCAAGGTCTTCAGAAGTTCGGATTGATCGCAGACATGCGCGGCGTCGAACCCCACGCGCCGGTAAGGAAAGCGACCCGCCGCATGGAGGTGTTCGAGCTTTCGATGCCCGGTGTGCCCGATTCTCAGGAATCCCGCGACAGGGGGTGATCGCGGATGCAGGGCGTGGATGCTGGCGGTCATCTCGGGCCTTTTTCGGACTGCTCGCTACCGGCATTTATAGCGTTTCCCTTTCTGTGTGTCAATATATGAAAGAAAAACGTGGTACCGCGCAGACCCCTGGGGCCAGACGCACGTGCGTCCCACTCGCGGTTCCGCGGGGGGAGTTGGTAGGACCCTCGTGTTCTCGCCGGCCGGTATGGCAGCCACGTCCGCATCACGGCTTGACACTCAGCCATGCATCACGGTAGCTGCAACTAAGAATACTTCGCAATTACGCCGGCGCCCCCCTCCGAGATGACGGACCGCAAACCGATGAACGCCTCCGCCCCGGCCGCGCTCGATCCTACCGGCCGCAGTGCGACAGGCCGCCGCCTGGCCCGGTTCGTCGCCGTCTTCGGCCCCGGCATCGTCGTCATGCTGGCCGATACCGACGTCGGCAGCGTCATCACCGCCGGGCAGAGCGGGGTCCAATGGGGCTACCGGCTGCTGGCCCTGCAATTCGTCCTGATCCCCATCCTTTACGTGGTGCAGGAGCTGACGGTGCGGCTCGGCATCTTCACCGGCCGCGGCCATGGCGAGCTGATCCGCGAGACCTTCGGACCGGCCTGGGCCTGGGTCTCCGCCGCCGGGCTCGGCGTCGCCACCGTGGGCGCACTGCTGACCGAGTTCTCGGGCGTCGCCGGCGTGGGGGAACTCTATGGCCTGCCGCGCGGCCTGACCCTGCCGATCGCCGCGGTGGCGCTGCTTGCCGTGGTGCTGACCGGGTCCTACCGGCGCGTGGAGCGGGCCGCGATCTTCGTCGGCCTGTTCGAGTTCGCCTTCTTCTTCGTCGCCTGGGCGGCCCATCCGGATCCGCACGCGCTCGCGGCCGGCGCGCTGTCGATTCCGTTCGCCAACAAGGCCTACGTCTACCTGGTCGCGGCCAATATCGGCGCGGTCATCATGCCGTGGATGGTGTTCTATCAGCAGTCCGCCGTCGCCGATAAGAAGCTGCGGCCCGAGCATCTGTCGGCTGCCCGCTGGGACACGGCGGTGGGCGCGGTCATCACCCAGCTCGTGATGGCCGCGGTGCTGATCGCCTGCGCGGCGACGATCGGGCGGGCCAGCCCGGATGCCTCGCTGAACACGGTGGGGGAGATGGCCGGGGCGCTGACCCCGTTCCTTGGCACTGCAGTCGGCAACGCGGTGTTCGGGGCCGGCGTGCTGGGGGCGGGGATGGTGGCGGCGATCGTCGCCTCGCTGGCGCTGGCCTGGGGGCTGGGCGAGGTGTCGGGTTATCGCCGCTCGCTGGAATACCGGCCGCTGGAGGCGCGGTGGTTCTACGGCGTCTATGCGGTCTGCGTGGTGGGCGGCTGCCTGGTGGTGGGGTTCTGGCCCGACCTCGTGGCGCTCAATGTGGGCGTGCAGGTGATGAACGCGCTGCTGCTGCCGGTGGTGCTCGGTTTCCTGATCGCGCTGGCGCGGCGGGCGCTGCCACCGGCGTGGCGGCTGCGAGGCTGGTATTACGGGCTGGTGCTGGCGGTGGCCGTGGTGACCTGCGTCCTCGGCGTGTTCGGCGGGTTTTCCGGCGCCGGCCTGCTGGGATAGGCGGCGCACGGGGGGCGGCGGCCCCGATGCGACCCAGGCTCGCGCGGGCTCGTCCGGCGCCGGAGCGAGCCTGGCCGGAAGCCTATTCCGCGGCGCGCGGCAGCTTGCGGGGCAGGAGCGTGTCGTACAGCTCCGGCCGCTGCCATTGTTCCGACAGCACGCCCTGCTTGGCAGCGCAGTCGGCCGATGAGCCGACGCCGTCGCGTCCGGCGCGCAGCGCCCGTACCCGGTCGAGCGAGACCTCCACTACGCCCATGCCGGGGGCGGTGCTTTCGTAGAGAATCTCCTCCGGCGCCGCGACCAGGGCGAGGCCGCGGTCGGTCGCCGCCACCATGTTCTGGGTGGAGACAACGAGCGCCAGGTTCTCGATCGCGCGCGCATACAGAAGCGTGCGCCAGCTTTCCCACAGCCGGCGCTTGTTGACGCCGGCCGGCATGAAGATCAGCTCGGCGCCGCGCAGAGCGAGGGCGCGCGTCACTTCCGGCATGTAGACCTCGCTGCACATCGCGAGGCCCACCTTGCCGTGCGCGGTGTCGAACACCGGGAAGTCGTCGCCGGGGACGTACTGGAACTCCCAGTATTTTCCGCCGGTGTAGAGCCAGGGGCCGTTCGGGTGGGTGCGGCGGTAGCGGGCCGGCTCACGCCCGTCCGGCCAGGCCATCACGATGAGGTTGTGCGCGGTGGCGCGCGCGGGATCGATCGGCGCGATGGTGCCGAAGACGGCGTGCAGGCGGTGCCGCGCGGCGGCTTCGGCGAGGGGCGGGATCGGGTCGAAGGTGGCGGGCATGCGCCAGGGGCCGGGGTAGGTTTCCGGGAAGCAGACGAAATCGGCGCCCTCGGCGGCGGCGCGGGCGATCCAGGCGATCGCAGCGGCGACGTTGGCTTCGTCGTCCGGCGGGGGCGCGGTGTGGGGTTGGACCACGGCGATGCGGAACTGGGGCATGGCTTGTTTCCTCCCGGGGAGAGCGGTTGGGGGCAGCGTCCTCCTGTCCGCGGTGGGTGGCAACAGGGGGCGGGGTGGCGGGCCGGCTGTGTCGCCGCATGTCCGGTCCGGTCGCCGCCACCAGCGACAGGCCGAGGCAGAGCAGGTTGGCCAGGCATCCTGGGGCGTCTCCTCTCGGTGCGAGGGGCATGTACAGCGGCTGGGGCGTTTGGGGTGGCGAGGCGGGTGACCGGCGCGGATTTCTGCGGGGTTGCGCATGGTCGAGGTTGTGCACGGCTGCGGGCGGGGGTTTTGTACGGCGGCTGGGGCGTTTGGGGCGGCGGCGTACAGCGCCGGAAGGGGGTGAAACCGGGGCCGGAGGGGTTGCATGACCGCGTGGACGATCAAGGACATCCCGGATCAGTCCGGCCGGCGGGCGGTGATTACCAGAGCGACGGGAGGGCTCGGCTTTGAGACCGCCCTGGCGTTGGCCGCAGCGGGGGCCTCGGTGATCGTGACAGGACGGAACGATGCGCGGGGCGCGGCCGTGCTGGCCCGCATCCGCGCGATCCATCCCGGCGCCGATCTGCGCTTCGCGCACCTGGACGTCGCCAGCCTCGCCGACATCGCCGCCTTCGCCGACCGGCTGGCCGCGGAGGGGGCGCCGATCGACCTGCTGGTCAACAACGCCGGGGTGCTGGCGCTGCCGACCCGGCGGCTGACGGCGGACGGGTTCGAGGTTCAGTTCGGCACCAACTACCTCGGCCATTTCGCGCTGACCGCGCGGCTGTTGCCGTTGCTGCGGCGGGGCGACCGGGCGCGGGTGGTGAACCTCGCGAGCCTCGTGCACCGGCGCGGCCGGATCCGGTTCGACGATCTTATGGCGGAACGGACCTATGCACCCTGGGGCGCCTATGCGCAGTCGAAGCTGGCGATGCTGGTGTTCGCGTTCGAACTGCAACGGCGCAGCAATGCGAACGGCTGGGGGATCGCGAGCCTCGCCGCGCATCCCGGCTGGGCGCGCACCGAGCTGTTCGACAAGGGACCGGGGGCGGACGGGCGCGGCGGCCTGGCGCGGCGGCTGATCGGGCTGGCGGCGCCGTTCTTCTCCCAGTCGGCCGCGGCGGGGGCCTGGCCGGTCCTGTTTGCGGCGACCGCGGCGGAGGCGCGCGCGGGCGGGTATTACGGGCCGGTGGGGTTCCAGGAGTTCACGGGACCGCCGGGGCCGGCGTTTGTGGCGGCGCGGGCGCGCGATCCGGGCCTGGGCGCGCGGTTGTGGGAGGTATCGGAGGCACTGACGAGTGTTCGTTTCGGGGACGGCGCGCCGTAGCCGCGGCGCGCGTTCGCGTGCTCCGGCCTATCCGGAAAAGAAGCGCAGGAACCAGTCGAGTACCTGGGCGGGGGCTTCTTCGTTCACGTAATGGCCGCTCGGCAGCGCTTCGCCGCGCACGTCCGTCGCGCGCTGCCGCCAGAGGCCCAGGGGATCGACGAACCGCTTGCCCACGCTGCTGGTATTGCCCCACAGCGCCAGGATCGGCATGTCGAGCTTGCGGCCGAGATCGGCGGTGTCGAGCGCGCAGTCGATCGTCGCGGCGGCGCGATAGTCGGCGCAGGAGCCGCGGATCGTCTTCTCGTTGAAGCAGCGGACGTACTCGTCCCAGATCGCGGGGGGAATGTGGTCGAGGTTGGCGGTGAGCTTCAGGAGCTTCTTGCGCATGAACCAGTCGGCGGGAACGCTGCCCAGCATGCGCTCGGGGAAATCCGCCGGCTGGGCCATGAACGGCCAGTGCCAGCCACTGATCGCGCCGTCCTTGTCCATCGCGGCCCACATGTCGAGCGTGGGCACGATGTCGAGGATCGCGGCGCGGATCACCTTGTCCGGATGGTCGAGGCACATGCGATGCGTGGTGCGTCCGCCGCGGTCGTGGCCGGCGACGAAGAAGCGATCGTGGCCGAGCGCGCGCATCACCTCGACCTGGTCCTGCGCCATCGCGCGGAACGAATAATTCCCGTGGTCCGGGTCCTCGGGCGGGGCGGAGCTGTCGCCGTAGCCGCGCAGGTCGGCGGCGATGACGTGGAAGCGTTCGGCCAAGGCGGGGGCGAGCTTGTGCCAGGCGACGTGGGTCAGCGGATTGCCGTGCAGCAGAAGGAGCGGCGGGCCGCTGCCGCCGTGACGCAGGCGGATGCGGGCCCCGCTGGTTTCGATGTCGGTGAGCGTGAAGCCGGGCATGATGTCCATGGGGCGTTCCCTTGGGGTGGGCGTTCGGTGCGGGGGCGGGGGAGTATGTCATTGGAGGGGGGCGCGCCCAACCGGGGATGCGGCTGCGCCGGATTCAGCCAACTCTTCTGCCGGATGCCAGATGACCTGTCGACGCAGTGGGCGGCGGCCAACGGCTTCTTCGCGTTTGGCAGGGAAAAGGAAGGTGAAACGCAATAACGCAAATGGCCGCAAAGGACGCAAATAAGGCCAGAATCGGAGGAATTTCCGGTTTGTTATCGGCGGCGCACACTGGCTGTTGCCAATACGCTTCGGAATTCCGATCAGCTAAGCCTGAAGCTCGAACGTGTCGTTCAGGGGCTTCGATCACCTGAGCTATTTGCGTTCATTTGCGACCATTTGCGTTATTTGCGGTTAAAACCTTCTTCTTCGCGTCGGCCCGTGGTCCCCGGTACGAGGCCGCAACGCCGTCGTTCCCGGCCTCCGACCTTCGCCTGGGAAGGCGTCGCCGGCAGGACGGGGTGCCCCGCGTCCTGCCGTGCGCGGTGCAGCTATTCCCTGACCCCGCCCTACCCCCCCACAGCGATCCCACGCATGAACCGATCCCGAATCCGCGCCGGATCCCGCTCCGTCGTCGCGGTCGGCTTCGCCGCATCGATCCGGCAGCCGATCAGCCACGGCCCGTCCTCGGTCAGCGCGCGGGCGATCATTTCCTCGAAATCGCCTTCGTCCGCGGCCCAGGCGCTCTGCGCGATGCCGGCCCCGCGCGCGATCGCGACGATATCCGCCGCCGCCGCCGCCGCGGTCGGCTGTCCGCCGGTGATCTGATACGCGCCGTTGTCCCAGATCACGATCATCAGGTTCGCCGGCCGCAGCCCCGCCACCGTCGCCAGCGCGCCCAACTGCATCAGCACCGACCCGTCGCCCTCCAGCGCCACCACACGCCGCGCCGGCTGGGCGATCGCCACGCCGAGCGCGATCGGCACGGCAAGCCCCATGCTCCCCAGCATATAGAAATTCTCTGCCCGGTGTCCCGCACCCCAGAGGTCGAAATTGGCATAGCCGATGCCGCCGATCACCGCTTCGCCGTGGTGCAGGCGCGCGACCAGCCGGCGGGTCAGATCGGCCCGGCTCATCACCTTGGCTTCGTTCCGGCGCACCGGATGGTTGGCTGCGAATGACATGGTCCCGCCCCTTACGCCGCGAACACTTTGCCGCCGGTCAACAGCGGCGACAGGATGAAACAGGCCGGCGCCCGCGTGGCCACCGCCTGGCGGATCGAGCGGTCGAGGATGAATTCCACCTCGTCGGCCCGTGTCATGGTGTGGTGCTCGATCGCCAGCGCATCCAGCACCGGGCGCATGGTCTTCGCCACCAGCGCCTGGCCCTGGTTGAACTCGCCCAAGGTGCCGCGTTCGGAGACCATCATCAGCACCGGGATCTGGAACGGTACCGCGAGCGAGGCGATCACGTTCGGCAGCGTCGCGAAGCCCGAGGTCTGCATCAGCAGGATGCCGCGCAGCCCGGCCATCCAGGCGCCCGAGACGATGCCGAGCGCTTCTTCTTCTCTGGTCGCGACCAGCGGGGTGAAGAACGGATCGGCGTGTACCGCCTCGATCAGCGGGCGCAGCACGTTGTCGGGGACGTAGGTTACCAGCCGGACGTCGTGGCGCTTCAGCACCTCGACCGTGGTCTGGTACCAGGGGGCGGGATCTGGCATGGGGAAAAACTCCTGGACGCGGACCGCCCGCAGCCTGCCCCCGGCGGGTCGCGGGCGCCGGGTCGGGGGGTCCTTAGTTGGGCCGGCCCGGCTTGCGCCGCTGCCGCTTGGTTCGTACACAGCACGCATGCCCGACCTGAGCAAGCCCTACGACGTCTTGGTCGCCGGCGGCGGCAACGCTGCCCTGTGCGCAGCGATTACCGCGCGCCAGCACGGCGCCTCCGTCCTGCTGGTGGAACATGCCCCGCGTGCCATGCGCGGCGGCAATTCCCGCCACACCCGCAACCTGCGCGCCATGCACGAGGCGCCGATGGACGTCCTCACCGAATCCTACGGGGAGGACGAATACTGGGACGACCTCAAGCGGGTTACCGGCGGCAACACCGACGAGCACCTGGCGCGCATGACCATCCGTGCCTCCTCCGGCGTGTTCGGCTGGATGAAGCAGGCCGGGGTGCAGTTCCAGCCGTCGCTCACCGGCACGTTGAACCTCTCGCGCACCAACGCCTTCTTCCTCGGCGGCGGCAAGGCGCTGGTGAACGCTTATTACCTCACCGCCGAACGGCTCGGGGTCGATGTCCTGTATGACAGCGAGGTGGTCGCCCTGCCCATGCGGGACGGCGCAGTGCGGCAGGTGGAGATCACCCACAAGGGATTTCCCTGCACCGTGACGGCGCGCTGCGTGGTCGCGGCCTGCGGCGGCTTCCAGGCCAATCTCGACTGGATGCGGCAGTACTGGGGCGACGCGGTCGACAATTTCGTGATTCGCGGCACGCCGTTCAATCGCGGCCGGCTGTTGCGCAACCTGCTCGACCAGAAAGTCGCGTCGGTCGGCGACCCGACCCAGTGCCATGCGGTGGCGCTGGACGCACGGGCACCCAAGTTCGACGGCGGGATCACGACCCGTCTCGATTCGGTACCATACAGCATCGTGGTCAATCGCGACGCCGAGCGGTTCTACGACGAGGGCGAGGACGTCTGGCCCAAGCGCTACGCCATCTGGGGACGGCTGATCGCGCAGCAGCCGGGGCAGATCGCCTATTCCGTCTGCGATGCGAAGTCGGTGCCGCTGTTCATGCCGTCCGTCTATCCGGCGGTGGTGGCGGACAATCTGGGCGAGCTGGCGGAGAAGCTGGGGCTCGATCCGGTGAAGCTGCGCGCGACGGTGGCGCGCTACAACCAGGCCGTGCGACCGGGGAAGTTCGACAACACGAAGCTGGACGGCAGCGCCACCGAAGGGCTCGATCCGCCCAAGACCAACTGGGCGCGCAGCATCGACACGCCGCCCTTCACCGGCTACCCGCTGCGCCCGGGCATCACCTTCACCTATCTCGGCGTGCGGGTGAACGATCGCGCGCAGGTGCTGCTGGAGGACGGGCGGCCGGCAGCCAACCTGTATGCGTCCGGCGAGATCATGGCGGGCAACATCCTCGGCCGCGGATATCTGGCCGGTTTCGGAATGACGATCGGCACGGTGTTCGGCCGCATCGCGGGGGAAGAGGCGGCACGCCATGCAAGAAACTGACGCGCTGCGCGACGCGCGCCACGAGCTGGAGGTCTGCAACGCCTGCCGCTACTGCGAGGGCTTCTGCGCGGTCTTTCCCGCGGTGAACCTGCGCCGGGAATTCTCGGCCGGCGACGTGAGCTATCTCGCGAACCTCTGCCACGGCTGCCGCGGCTGCTATTACGCGTGCCAGTATGCGCCGCCGCACGAATGGGGGATCAACGTGCCGCGCCGGCTCGCGCAGGTGCGCGCGCAGAGCTATGCCGAACATGCGTGGCCGCCGCGGCTCGCACGCGCGTTCGAGCGCAACGGGGTGGTGGTGGCCGGGGCGGTGGCCGCCGGGATCGCGCTGCTGTTGCTGCTGACGGTGGGGCTGGTGCCGGACGCGGCGCTGTATGGCGCGCACGCGGTGGTGCCGGGGGCGTTCTACCGGGTGATCCCGCTCTGGGTGATGCAGGCAGTGGGGCTCGTCACCTTCCTGTTCTCCTTGCTGGCGCTGGGGATGGGTGCGCGGCGGTTCTGGCGGGATGCGGGGGGGCGCGGGAAGATCACCTTTCCCGCCGTTGCGGCGGCGCTGCATGATGTCGCGACCCTCAAGAACCTCGGCGGCGGGGGCGGCGGCTGCAACGACAATTCGGAACGCTTCTCGATGCGCCGGCGGCGGCTGCACCACGCGATGATGTACGGGTTCCTGCTGTGTTTCGCGGCGACCTGCGTCGGATTCTTCTACGATTCGTTCATGGGGTGGGCGGCGCCGTATCCATTCTTCAGCCTCCCCGTGCTGCTGGGCACGCTCGGGGGGATCGGGCTGCTGGTGGGCACCTTCGGACTGTTCGCGATGAAGCTGGTGGATGATCCGATGCCGGCGGCGCGCGAGCTGCTGGGGGCGGACGTGGCGCTGCTCGGCCTGCTGTTCTTCGCCGCGCTGACGGGGCTGGCGCTGCTTGCGCTGCGCGGCACCGGGGCGATGGGGATCGCGCTGGCGGTGCACCTCGGGGTGATCCTGGCGCTGTTCGTGACCCTGCCGTATTCGAAGATGGTGCACGGGGTGTACCGCGGGGCGGCGCTGCTGCGGGCGGCGATCGAGAAGCGGGCCGGGGTGGCGTGACCGCGCTGCGCGACCTTTCCCCCGTCCTTCCCGGTGCGCAATTGCGCGAAGAATTCATGCGCCCCTCGGCCTGACCGCGTATTGCCCGGCCAAGTAGTTTGCCGTCCCGGTTACCCGCATTCAGGCGCTCGTCGCCGAGCGATGCGGGATCAGCGATGAGACCGTGCTGCGACTGACGCGCTACTTCCGCACCACGCCGGAGTTCTGACCGAACCTGCAACGCGACTGGGAGTTGGAAACCGCCGCGCTGGCGTCGGGCGAACGGCTGGAGCCCGAAGTGACGCCGCGCGCTGCCTGAGCGCGGTGCGGCGCGTGCGCGGCCCCGGCCCCGGTCCCGGTCCGGGTCCGGCGATGAAAACTTCCCGTTCCGGAGGCGGCTTCGCGTGCAGAGGCCGTAGGCAGGCGCTAGGTGCGTCGGATTGGGTGCGTCGGATTGCGGGTTTCGGGCGGCGGCCAGGTTTCGATTTCAACACTGAGAAGAAAGGCGAGGAAGCCCGAGGTCGCAGAGGATGGGGGGGTGGTTCGCAGAGGACCTCCCGCCCCACCGACCTGCGATCGGGCCGACGGCACCCGGCCACTGCCCCCCCTGCCAAAGCCTCGCTACGGCCCGCGCAGGTCGCCTCCGAGGGGGGCGCGCATCCGGCCACGGCGGGAGACGGCCCCTCTGCGACCTCGATCTTCCTCACCTCAATTCCTCTCTGCGTTGACATCGAAGCCTGCCGCCGGCACGGACCCCGCCCTGCAAACGCCACGGACCGAGGCGACCCCGGCAGATGCGTTCATTTCCGGGGTGCATCGGCGGCCAATGCATGGCGTCCCCCGCGAAACGTGCTTTGGGCGTACACGAACGTCGCCTGACCATCACCGGTCGGTCGCCGGCCCCAGCGGGACCTGACAACATCCCGACGAATTCACCCAGGCACGCGCGCGCTGCCGCTATCATCCGCCGACCGGAGCGGATCGTCCGCAGCATCCGGGAAGCGCCGGCTCTCTCCGCTGTCGTCGGGATCACGCCGAGTATGGCATTGTGCGGCCAGCGGATCGTGCCGTCCGCGGCGGCGTCCCGCGCTGCCGTTCCCACGTCCGACGGGGCGGACATCCCGCCCGCAGGAGTATTTGCATGAGTTGATCCCGCCATCGGCGCCCCGCAGTCCGGCCCTGGCGCGGGTGGCGCTGCGCGCTGCCGGGCGCGCTGCTGCTCCTGGCGCTTGCCGCGCCGGCGGCCGGCCGTGCGGCCGCGCCCGCGCCCTCCGTCCTGACCTACCACGCCGATGCGGCGCGCAGCGGGCATTATCTCGCGCCCGGCCTGACCTGGGCCGCCGCCGCCGATGTGCACCGCGACCGCGGCTTCGACGGGCGCGTTCCGGGCGCCGTCTATGCGCAACCGCTGTTCTGGAACCCGCCCGGCGGTGGGCCGGGATGGGTGATCGTTGCGACCGAGCACAATGTGGTCATGGCGCTCGATGCCGTCACCGGCCGGCCGGTATGGCAGACGCGGCTGGGCACTCCGGTGCCGGCCGCGGCGCTGCCGTGCTCCAACATCGACCCGCTCGGCATCACGGGGACGCCGGTGATCGATCCGGCCGCCGGCGCGATCTACCTCGATGCCATGATCTCCGGTCCGCACGGCCCGCAGCAGGAGGTCTTCGGGCTGCGGCTGGCCGACGGGGCGGTGCTGCCCGGCTGGCCGATCGACGTCCACACAGCACTGGCCGCGCGCGGAATCCCGTTCGTCACCGCCAACCAGAACCAGCGCACGGCGCTGGCGCTGCTCGATGGCCAGGTCTTCCTCGGCTATGGCGGCATGGCGGGCGATTGCGGGCAGTACCATGGCATGGTGCTGGGCGTTGCCACCGCGTCGCCGCATCTGACCGCAGCCTGGGTCACGCGCGGGAAGAAAGGCGGCATCTGGTCGCCCGGCGGGATCAGCGTCGCGGGCGGACGGCTCTTTTTCGCCGCCGGCAACACCGACCCTCCGGATGAACCGGCCGGCCCGCACCCGGCCGCGTCCTGGGATGACGGCGAAGGGGTGTTCCGCGAGACCCCGGCCCTGCCGCGCGGCGCCGACAAGCGCGACTTCTTCGCCCCCGTAGACTACCCGACCTTGAATACGCAGGACCTCGACCTCGGCGGCACGGTGCCGGTGCCGATCGACCTGCCCGACGGGACCAGGCGGCTGGTCGCGATGGGCAAGGACGGCAAGGCCTATCTGCTCGACCGCAGCGATCTCGGCGGGATCGGCGGAGCGCTGGCGGTACGCCAGGTGGCGGCGGGTCCGATCATCACCGCCCCGGTGGTCTATCGGAGCGGGGGACAGGTGCTGCTCGCCTACCGGGCGCCGGCCGTGTTGTGCCCGGACAGGTCCAGCACGACCGCGGTGGAGGCCCTGGCCGTGAGCGCCGGGGGTCTGCGCCCGGTCTGGTGCGCGCCGCTGGACGGGCGGGGCATTCCGATCGTCACGACCTCGGGCGCCGACGACGCCGACCCGATCGTCTGGGTGGCCGGAGCCGAGGGGGACGGGCGGCTGCACGGGTTCCGCGGCGACACCGGCCGGCCGGTGTTCACGAGCCGCGCGCCGCTACCGGGGCTGCGGCATTTCGTCACCCTGCTGGTGGCGGGCGGGCGCATCTACCTGGCCGGGGACGGGCGGGTATTCGCCTTCACCTGGGGCGGTGCGGCCAGGTGAGGTCGATGCACCGGGGCATCGCAGTCGCGGCCAGGGGCGGCCCCAAGGGGGGCGGCTAAGGGGGCGGGCCGGGGCGCGCGAGGTTCCGCCCCGCGCGCCCTGGCCGCCGGTCCGCTACGCCGCCGTGGCGAACCCGCGGATGCGCGCGAAGCGTTCCCGATAGACCGGCCACACCTCGGGGTTGATCAACCGCGGCGGGCGCTTGCCGTCCAGGATGTCGAGGATCTGCTCGGCGGCGTAGCGACCCATCTCGCGGCGCGATTCATGCGTCACGCCGGCGGTGTGCGGGCTCGCCAGCACGTTGTCGAAGCGCAGCAGGGGATGGTCCGGCTCTGGCGGCTCCTTGGCCCACACATCGAGCCCGGCACCGGCGATCCGCTTGCCCGCCAGCGCCTCGGCCAGCGCCGCCTCGTCGTGGATGCCGCCGCGCGCGGTGGTGATGAAATAGGCTTCGGGCTGCATCAGCGCGAACTCGCGCGCGCCGATCATGCCGAGGGTTTCCTTGTTGCGCGGGCAGTTCACCGAGACGTAGTGCGACTGCGCCAGCAGGTCCTCGAGCGTGACCTTCTCCGCCCCGCGGGCGGCGATCTGCTCGGCGCTGAGATAGGGGTCGTAGGCGAGCACGCGCATGCGGAACAGGCCGCGGCACAGCTCCGCCACCCGCGAGCCCACGTTGCCGATCCCGACGATGCCGACGGTGCGGCCCAGGATGTCGTGGCCCATGTAAGCGGTGCGCGGGATGTCCGGCCGGGTGCGCATGAAGCGGTCGGTCTCCCCGATGCGCTTGGACAACGCGAGCATCAGCCCGAGCACATGCTCGGCGACGCCTTCCTTGTTGCCGCCCGACTGGTTCACGACGGCCACGCCCGCCGCGGTGCAGGCCGCCACATCGACGGTATCGTAGCCGGCGCCGTTGGAGGAGACGGCAAGCAGGTTGGGCATGGTCGCGAGCAGCGCCTCGGTGCCGTGGAAGCGCAGCGGCAGCTCGTCCCGCGTCGCGCCGATCTGGTATGCGTGCGCCTGGGCCAGCACCGGCTCGGCTTCCGCCCCCGGGCTGTCGTTGCGCAGCCGGTCGACGTGGACATCCGGGCGGCGGCCGAGGATTTCCAGGAAGACGGGGTGGGAAACGGCGTTGACGTAGAACACGCGGCTGGTGTTCGGGGCCATGCGGCACCTCTTTTGTATCGGCCTTTGGGGCACGGTGGGGACGGGCGGCTTTACGCCGCACGCGCCGGGCCGGCAACGGGCGGGGCAACCGGCCTCCGGGGACCAGGCAGGTCCCCGGCCTGCGGGCGCTTGACACCCGGGAGCCCCCCCACTAGGTTCCGCCCCCTCGGCCGACCCCCGACACGTTCCGGCGGTCGTCGTCTTCGCAGGCAGAAGCCCCGCCCGCGGCGCCGTCTTCGGCACGACGTGCCCGAAGACCCAGGCCGCGGGTCCGTGTTTCAACCCGCCCGCGTGGGGGATGTCCCCATGCCCGCGGGTTTCGCCCGTGGACGACGGTCGCTATCGGGTTGGGGGAAGGGTCGGGCGAACCGCAGCGAACATCGAGACCGAGGTCCATGCCGACCATCAATCAGCTCATCGCCCACGGGCGCGAACCGCAGAAGGGCCGCAACACGGTCCCGGCCCTGCAGGGCTGCCCGCAGAAGCGTGGCGTCTGCACCCGCGTCTACACCACCACGCCGAAGAAGCCGAACTCGGCTTTGCGCAAGGTGGCGAAGGTGCGGCTGACCAACGGGTATGAGGTGGTGAGCTACATCCCCGGCGAGGGCCACAATCTGCAGGAGCACTCGGTGGTGCTGATCCGCGGCGGGCGCGTGAAGGACCTTCCCGGCGTGCGGTACCATATTCTGCGCGGCGTGCTGGATACCCAGGGCATCGCCAAGCGTCGCCAGCGCCGGTCGCTGTACGGCGCCAAGCGGCCGAAGTAAGGAGATACCGCGATGTCTCGCCGCCGCCGCGCCGTCAAGCGCGAAATCCTGCCGGACGCGAAGTTCGGCGATGTCGTGATCAGCCGTTTCATGAACGTGCTGATGTACGACGGCAAGAAGTCAACGGCCGAAACCATCGTCTATTCGGCGCTCGATGTGCTGCGCAAGCGCGGCGGCTCGCAGGCCGATCCGGTGCGCATGTTCCACGAGGCGCTGGACAACGTGAAGCCGGCCGTCGAAGTCCGTTCCCGCCGGGTCGGGGGCGCGACGTACCAGGTGCCGGTCGAAGTGCGGACCGAGCGGCGGCAGGCGTTGGCGATCCGCTGGATCATCGACGCCGCCCGCAAGCGCGGCGAGCACACGATGGAAGACCGGCTGTCGAACGAGCTGCTGGACGCGGTGAACAACCGCGGTTCGGCGGTGAAGAAGCGGGAAGACACCCATCGGATGGCGGAAGCCAACAAGGCGTTCAGCCACTACCGCTGGTAGAACGGGCTCTAACTGGACGGACCAGAGGTCCACGGAGACAAGACGATGGCCAAGGCCAAATTCGCGCGCACCAAGCCGCACTGCAACATCGGCACGATCGGGCATGTCGATCACGGCAAGACGTCGTTGACGGCCGCGATTACCAAGATCCTGGCGAAGACGGGCGGCGCCACCTTCACGGCGTACGACCAGATCGACAAGGCGCCGGAGGAGAAGGCGCGCGGCATCACGATCTCCACCGCGCACGTGGAGTACGAGACCGCGAAGCGCCACTATGCGCACGTGGATTGCCCCGGCCACGCCGACTACGTGAAGAACATGATCACCGGCGCGGCGCAGATGGACGGCGCGATCCTGGTGGTCTCCGCCGCCGACGGCCCCATGCCGCAGACCCGCGAGCACATCCTGCTCGCCCGCCAGGTCGGCGTGCCGGCGCTGGTGGTGTTCCTGAACAAGGTCGACATGGTCGACGATCCCGAGCTGCTGGAGCTCGTGGAACTGGAAGTACGCGAGCTGCTCAGCTCCTACCAGTTCCCCGGCGACGACATCCCGATCATCAAGGGCTCGGCGCTGTGCGCGCTGGAAGACCGCAATCCGGAACTGGGCGAGCAGGCGATCCTGCAGCTCATGGACGCGGTCGATGCGTATATCCCGCAGCCGGTGCGCGCGACCGACCGGCCGTTCCTGATGCCGATCGAGGACGTGTTCTCGATCTCCGGCCGCGGCACCGTGGTCACGGGGCGCATCGAGCGCGGCGTGGTGAACGTGGGCGACGAAGTCGAGATCGTCGGCATCAAGAACACGGTGAAGACCGTGGTGACCGGCGTCGAGATGTTCCGCAAGCTGCTCGATCGCGGGCGAGGCCGGCGACAACATCGGCGCCCTGCTGCGCGGCACCAAGCGCGAGGAAGTGGAGCGCGGCCAGGTGCTGGCCAAGCCCGGCTCGATCACGCCGCACACCAAGTTCAAGGCGGAAGCCTACATCCTGACGAAGGAAGAGGGTGGGCGGCACACGCCGTTCTTCACCAACTACCGCCCGCAGTTCTATTTCCGCACCACCGACGTGACCGGTGTGGTGCAGCTCCCGGAAGGGACGGAGATGGTGATGCCGGGCGACAACGTCTCGATGGATGTCGAGCTGATCGCGCCGATCGCGATGGACGAAGGCCTGCGCTTCGCCATCCGCGAGGGTGGGCGGACGGTCGGCGCCGGCGTCGTCGCGAAGATCACGGCCTAGGACCTGCTCGGGCGCCGGCGCCCCGGTCTCCGGGGCGCCGGCGGTCGTTTTGCCGCTACGGAAAGCGAACGATGGACAACCAGAATATCCGCATCCGCCTGAAGGCGTACGATCACCGGGTGCTGGACAACAGCACCCGCGAGATCGTGAACACGGCGAAGCGCACGGGTGCCCGCGTTCGCGGACCGATCCCGCTGCCCACGCATATCGAGCGTTTCACCGTGAACCGTTCGCCGCACGTGGACAAGAAGAGCCGCGAGCAGTTCGAGATGCGCACGCATCGCCGCCTGCTCGATATCGTGGAACCGACGCCGCAGACGGTCGATGCGCTGATGAAGCTCGACCTCGCTGCCGGCGTCGATGTCGAGATCAAGATCTAAAGGGCGGGGACGATGCGAACCGGATTGCTCGCCAGGAAGCTCGGGATGACGCGGATTTTCCGCGACGACGGCACGCATGTGCCGGTCACCGTGCTGCATCTCGACGATGTGCGCGTCGTGCTGGCGCGCACGGTGGAGAAGGACGGCTACAGCGCGGTGCAACTGGGCTGGGGCCGGGCGAAGGTGAAGAACGTCTCCAAGCCGAACCGTGGGCATTTCGCCAAGCACAAGGTGGAGCCGCCGGCGAAGCTCGCCGAGTTCCGGGTGGCGGCGGATGCAGTGCTGGACTCGGGCGCTTCCCTGTCGGCGGCGCATTTCGTGCCAGGCCAGCTTGTGGACGTGGCCGGGACCAGCAAGGGCAAGGGCTTCGCCGGGGCGATGAAGCGCTGGAACTTCTCCGGCCTGGAAGCGAGCCACGGCGTTTCGATCAGTCATCGCAGCCATGGGTCCACGGGCAACCGGCAGGACCCGGGCAAGACCTTCAAGAACAAGAAGATGGCCGGGCACCTCGGGCAGGAGCGGATCACCACGCTCAACCTCGAAGTGGCGGCGGTGGATGCGGAGAAGGGGCTGCTGATGCTGAAGGGCGCGGTGCCCGGGGCGAAGAACGGCTTCGTGCTGGTGCGCGACGCGGTGAAGCGGGTGCGGCCGGCCGAGGCGCCCTATCCGGCCGCCCTGCGCGCGCCGGCGGCGGCCTGAGGAAACACAGCGATGCAAGTTCCGATCAAGACCCTGGACAATGCCGAGGCCGGCACCGCCGAGCTGCCGGAGGCGATCTTCGCCGCCGCGCCGCGCGCCGACATCATGGCGCGCGTGGTGCACTGGCAGTTGGCGAAGCGCCGCGGCGGCAACCACAAGGTGAAGGGTCTGTCCGAGGTGCAGGGCACGACCAAGAAGCCCTATCGCCAGAAGGGCACCGGCAACGCCCGCCAGGGCAGCCTGCGGGCGCCGCAGTTCCGCCACGGCGGGGTGGTGCACGGGCCGGTGGTGCGCTCCCATGAATACAGCCTGAACAAGAAGGTCCGGCGGCTCGGGCTGATCTCGGCGCTGTCGCAGAAGCAGGCCGAGGGCAAGCTGGTGGTGCTGGACGCGGCGAAGGCCGGCGACGGCACCAAGACGAAGGACCTGGCGCGGCAGGTGAAGGCGCTGGGCTGGCGGTCCTGCCTGATCGTCGACGGCGCGGTCGATCCGGGGTTCCTGCGCGCCAGCCGCAACATGCGCGAGATCGACGTGCTGCCGACGATCGGGGCGAACGTGTACGACATCCTGCGCCACGACGTTCTGGCGATCACCGCGGCCGGGCTCGCGGGCCTCGCTGCGCGCCTCGGCCACGGCGCCGCGGCGGCCGAGGGAGAGGCGGCATGAGCGAGACGAAGATCAAGCGCCGGCCGCAGCTTTCGCGCGAGGCGATGTACCAGATCATCCGCAACCCGGTGATCACCGAGAAGGCGACCGGCCTCTCTGAACACGGCCAGTACGTGTTCCGAGTGCCGCTGGAAGCCCGCAAGCCGGAGATCAAGGCCGCGGTCGAGGGGCTGTTCGGCGTCCAGGTGCTGGCGGTGAACACCCTGGTGCAGAAGGGCAAGACGAAGCGGTTCAAGGGCCGGCCGGGCGTGCGGTCGGACGTGAAGAAGGCGATGGTCCGGCTCGCCGCCGGCCAGCAGATCGATTTCACCACCGGGCTGGCGTGAGAGACGAACGATGCCGATGAAAAGTTTCAACCCGGTCACGGCGAGCCTGCGCGGCACGGTCCTGATCGACCGCGCTGGGCTGTGGAAGGGCAAGCCGGTCAAGGGCCTGACCGAGGGCCAGAGCGGCACCGGCGGGCGCAACAACCACGGCCGAATCACCTCGCGGTTTCGCGGCGGCGGGCACAAGCAGGCCTATCGCGCGGTCGATTTCAAGCGCCGCAAGTTCGACGTGCCGGCGGTGGTGGAGCGGCTGGAATACGACCCCAACCGCACCGCGTTCATCGCGCTGGTGAAATATGCCGATGGCGAGCTGGCCTACATCCTGGCGCCGCAGCGGCTGCGCGTGGGCGATACGGTGGTGGCCGGCCAGCGCGCCGACATCAAGCCGGGCAACGCGATGCCGCTCGCTTCGGTGCCGGTCGGCACCATCGTGCACAATATCGAGATGAAGGTCGGTGCCGGCGGCAAGATCGCCCGCTCGGCCGGGACCTACGCGCAGTTGGTCGGGAAGGACTGCGGGCTACGCGCAGATCAAGCTGATGTCGGGGGAAGTGCGGCTGGTGCGGGCCGAGTGCATGGCCTCGATCGGCGCGGTGTCCAACCCGGACAACATGAACCAGAAGATCGGCAAGGCGGGCCGGCAGCGCTGGCTGGGATGGCGCCCGCACAACCGTGGCGTGGTGATGAACCCGGTCGATCACCCGCATGGCGGCGGCGAAGGCCGATCCTCCGGTGGGCGGCATCCGGTCAGCCCGTGGGGTCAGCCGACCAAGGGCTACAAGACGCGCGGCAACAAGCGCACCGACAGTCTGATTATCCGCCGCCGCAAGGTCGGCAAGTGACGAAGGGCACGTAGGATGGCACGTTCCGTCTGGAAGGGCCCGTTCGTGGACGGGTATCTGCTGAACAAGGCCGAGGCGTCGCGCGCGTCGGGCCGCAACGAGATCATTCGGATCTGGTCGCGCCGCTCGACGATCCTGCCGCAGTTCGTCGGCATGACGTTCGGCGTCTATAACGGTCGCAAATTCCTGCCGGTGCAGGTGAACGAGAACATGGTGGGCCACAAGTTCGGCGAGTTCTCGCCGACCCGGACCTTCACCGGCCACTCGGGCGACAAGAAAGCGAAGCGGGGCTGAGACGATGAGCAAGCCCAATCATCCGCGTGGCCTGCCCGATACCGAGGCGCAGGCGATCGTGAACAACCTGCGGGTCTCGCCGCGCAAGCTGAACCTGGTTGCGGGGCTGATTCGCAACCTGCCGGCGCAGCAGGCGGTGGCAACGCTCGCGTTCAGCAAGCGGCGCATTGCCGGCGCGGTGAAGAAGGCGCTGGAGAGTGCGATCGCCAATGCCGAGAACAACCATCGGCTGGATGTCGATCGCCTCGTGGTCAGCCGCGCCGAGGTCGGGCGCGCGATCGTCATGCGCCGGTTCCAGGCGCGCGGCCGCGGGCGTGCGTCGCGTGTCGAGAAGTGGTTCAGCAATCTCAAGATCGTCGTCGCGGAGCGCACACAGGAAGTCGTGGCGGAGCGCGCGGGAAACCGGACGGCGGAGCGTGCCGGAAATCGGACGACGGAGCGCGCAGAGAACAAGCGGTCGGCGCGGCCGGGGCGGGAGGCTGCGTAATGGGTCATAAGGTCAATCCGATCGGGCTGCGGCTCGGCATCAATCGCACCTGGGATTCGCGTTGGTACGCGGGGGCCGACTATTCCCGCCTGCTGCACGAGGACCTGAAGTTGCGCGGGCACCTGCGCGAGAAGCTGCGTGGGGCCGGCGTGTCGCGGGTGGTGATCGAACGTCCGGCGAAGAAGCCGCGCGTGACCATCTATGCCGCGCGGCCCGGCGTGGTGATCGGCAAGAAGGGCCAGGACATCGAGGTATTGAAGAAGACCCTCGGCAAGATGGCCAAGGCCGAAGTCACCCTGAACATCGTCGAGATCCGCAAGCCCGAGATCGACGCCGTGCTGGTGGCCGAGAACATCGCCCAGCAGTTGGAACGCCGGGTCGCGTTCCGCCGGGCGATGAAGCGGGCCGTGCAGTCGGCGATGCGCCTCGGCGCCCAGGGCATCCGCATCAACTGCGGCGGCCGGCTGGGTGGCGCGGAAATCGCGCGGGTCGAGTGGTATCGCGAAGGCCGTGTGCCGCTGCACACCTTGCGTGCCGATATCGACTATGGCCAGGCGACCGCGAAGACGACCTACGGCACCTGCGGCGTGAAGGTGTGGATATTCAAGGGCGAAATCCTGGCAAACGACCCGACGGCGCAGGACCGCCGCGCCGCCGAACAGGCGCCGCAACGGTAGATGGTACGGTAGGCATCGATGCTGCAACCCAAGCGCACAAAGTTCCGCAAGGCGCACAAGGGCCGTATCCACGGCAACGCCAAGGGCGGTACCCAGCTCAACTTCGGCACCTTCGGGCTGAAGGCGCTGGAACCCGAGCGCATCACCGCGCGCCAGATCGAGGCGGCGCGGCGTGCCATCACCCGCGCGATGAAGCGCACCGGGCGGGTGTGGATCCGCATTTTCCCGGACGTTCCGGTCTCGCAGAAGCCGGCCGAGGTCCGCATGGGCTCCGGCAAGGGCACGCCCGAGTTCTGGGTGGCCCGCGTGGCGCCGGGGCGGATCATGTTCGAACTCGACGGTGTGGCCGGGGACGTGGCGCGCGATGCGCTGACCCTGGGCGCGGCCAAGCTGCCGATCCGCACCAAGATCGTGCAGCGGATGGGAGACGCGTGATGGCGAAGAACCCCGAGACCAAGGTCTCCGACGTGCGCACCCGGACGCCGGACGAGCTGAAGCAGTCCTTGCTCGATCTGCGCAAGGAACAGTTCAACCTGCGCTTCCAGCGCGCCACCGGCCAGTCCGAGGGCACGGCACGGATCCGCACCGTCCGGCGCGAGATCGCGAAGGTGAAGACGATCATGGGCGAACGCAGCCGCGGCGCCGAAGCCGCCGCGACGCGGTCGTAGAGATAGGGTCCGACAATCATGCCGAGGCGCGTTCTGACCGGCCGGGTCACCAGCGACAAGATGGACAAGACCGTGACGGTGCTTGTCGATCGCCGCGTGATGCATCCGCTGTACAAGAAGTTCATCCGTCGCTCGAAGAAATACGCGGCGCACGACGAGGCCAACCTGTGCAAGGTGGGTGACATGGTGCGCATCGAGGAGTGCCGCCCGATCAGCAAGCGCAAGACCTGGCTGGTGGTCGAGCGCAACGGTACCCCGCTGTGGGGCGCGGGCGTCGCACCCGCTTCCGGCGCTGAGCAGGGAGTGGCGGCATGATCTCGGTCGAGACCAACCTCGACGTCGCCGACAATTCGGGCGCGCGCCGGGTGCAGTGCATCAAGGTGCTGGGCGGCACCCGCCGGCGCACCGCGAGCGTGGGCGACGTGATCGTGGTGTCGGTGAAGGAAGCGATTCCGCGCGGCAAGGTGAAGAAGGGCGACGTGCACCAGGCGGTGATCGTGCGCACCTCGTTCCCCGTCCGCCGACAGGACGGCAGCGCGATCCGCTTCGACCGCAATGCGGCGGTGCTGATCAACAAGCAGCAGGAGCCGATCGGCACCCGCATCTTCGGACCTGTGGTGCGTGAGCTGCGCGGGCGGAAGTTCATGAAGATCATTTCGCTGGCACCGGAGGTGATCTGATGGCCGCGCGGATTCGCAAGGGCGACACGGTGGTGGTCATCACCGGCGCCGACAAGGGCCGCCGCGGCGAGGTGCTGCGGGTGTTCCCGAAGGCCGACCGGGCGATGGTCGCCGGCGTGCACATGGTGCGCAAGCACCGCAAGCCGCAGGGCATGGGCCAGCCGGGCGGGATCAGCGACGAGGAGGCAAGCATCCACTTGTCGAACCTGAAGCTGATCGATCCGAAAAGCGAGCAGCCGACCAAGGTCGGTTTCCGCCTGCTCGACGACGGGCGGAAGGTGCGGGTGGCCAAGGCCACCAGCCAGGTAATCGAGGGCTGAGATGAGCGGAACGAAATCAGGCGCGAAGAAGGGCGGCCCCGCCAAGGGCGGCGCGCGTCCCGGCGGCAAGGCGGGCGGTGGCAAGCCGGCCGGCGGCAAAGCGCAGGCACAGGGCAAGGGCGGGGCCGCACGCGGCGGCGCTGGCGCCCCGCTGCCGCGCCAGACGCGCGAGCGGGCCGCCCCGATCGATCCCAACGCGCCCGCGCCGGCGGCCTCGCCGGCCGAGACGCCGCGGCTGATGAAGCGCTACCAGGACGAGGTGCGGGCGAAGCTGACCGCCGAGTTCGGCTACAAGAACCCGATGCAGGTGCCGAAGCTCGAGAAGATCGTCATCAACATGGGTGTCGGCGAGGCGAGCGGCGACCAGAAGATGCTCGACGCCGCGGTGACGGAGCTTGGCGCAATCAGCGGCCAGAAGGCGGTGAAGACGGTGGCGAAGAAGGCGATCGCCGGCTTCAAGATCCGCAAGGGCCTGCCGATCGGCTGCAAGGTGACCTTGCGCAAGGCGCGCATGTACGAGTTCATGGACCGGCTGATCACGATCGCCTTGCCGCGGGTGCGCGACTTCCGCGGCATCACCGGCAAGGGCTTCGACGGCCGCGGCAATTTCGCCATGGGCATGAAGGAGCAGATCGTGTTCCCCGAGATCAACTACGATCAGGTGGACCAGGTCCGCGGCATGGACATCGTCTTCGTCACCACGGCGAGGACGGATGCGGAAGCGAAGGCGCTGCTGAAGGCGTTCGATCTTCCGTTCGCAGGCTGACAGTTTTGGAAGACCACCAGGGCGTTTCCTGACAGGTTCCGTAGGCAAGGACAGAGAATGGCCAAGACCTCCCAGGTCAATCGCAACGACCGCCGGACGAAGATGGCGGCGCGCGACAAGGGCAAGCGGGCGGCGTTGAAGGCGATCATGATGGATCGCTCGCTGCCGGTGGAAGACCGGTTCAACGCCTCGCTCAAGCTGGCGCAACTGCCGCGCAACGGCGCGGCGGTGCGGGTGCGGCTGCGCTGCGCGCTGACCGGACGGTCGCGCGGCAACTACCGCAAGTTCAAGCTGTGCCGCATTGCGCTGCGCGACCTGGCCTCGTCGGGGCAGATCCCCGGCATGGTCAAGGCGAGCTGGTAGGGAGCGCGCGCCATGTCTATGTCCGATCCGCTGGGCGACATGCTCACCCGCATCCGCAACGCGCAGCATGCACGGCACAGTTCCTGCGTGGCGCCGGCTTCGAAGTTCCGCGCCCATGTGCTGGACGTGCTGAAGCGCGAGGGCTACATCCGCGGCTTCGCCGCCGAGGAACTCCGCCCCGGTGTCGCGCAGTTGCGCATCGAGCTGAAATACAACGAGGGCGAGCCGGTCATCAAGGAGATCCACCGGGTCTCCAAGCCGGGCCGGCGCGTCTATTCGGGGATCAAGGAGCTGCCGCGGGTCTATGCCGGCCTCGGCGTGTCCATCCTGTCCACGCCGCGCGGCGTGATGAGCGATGCCGAGGCCCGCGCCGCCAATGTCGGCGGCGAAGTCCTCTGCCGCGTGTTCTGAGGGAAGCGCGAGATGTCACGCGTCGGCAAATACCCGGTCGAGATCCCCGCCGGGGTGCAGGTCGCCATCGCCGGCGGCCGGCTCACCGCTAAGGGGCGCCTCGGCGAACTCGCGCTGTCGCTTACCGAACAGGTGGAAGCGAAGGTGGACGGCAACCATGTCACCGTCAGCCCGAAGGGTACGGGGCGGCAGGCGCGCATGATGTGGGGCACCACCCGTGCGCAGGTGGCGAACATGGTGAAGGGGGTCTCCGCCGGGTTCACCCGGTCGATGGAGATCACCGGCACCGGCTATCGTGCCGCGGTGCAGGGCAGCACCCTGGTGCTGAACCTCGGCTACTCGCACGACGTGGTCTATCCGATCCCGCCGGGGATCAAGATCACCTGCGAACGGCCGACCGCGGTCAAGGTGGAAGGCACGGATTGCCGCCTGGTGGGCCAGGTGGCGGCCGAGATCCGTGGCTTCCGGGAGCCCGAGCCCTACAAGGGCAAGGGCGTGCGCTACGCCGACGAGACCATCCGGCGCAAGGAAGGCAAGAAGAAATAGCATGAGCGCGGTTCAGGATCTGCGGGACCGCCGGCGTTCGCGCCTGCGTTTCTCGCTCCGGCAGAAGGGCGGCGGACGGCCGCGCCTCTCCGTGTTTCGCTCCGGCAAGCACATCTACGCCCAGGTGATCGACGACGGGCAGGGCTGCACGCTCGCCGCCGCCTCGTCGCTCGACAAGGGGCTGCGCGCGGGCCTGCGCACCGGGGCTGACAAGGACGCCGCGGCGGCGGTCGGCAAGCTGGTGGCCGAACGGGCGCTGGCGGCCGGCGTGACCCAGGTGGTGTTCGATCGCGGCTCGTATCTCTATCACGGCCGCGTCAAGGCGCTGGCCGAGGCGGCCCGCGAGGGCGGCCTGTCGTTCTGAGGGACCTGACACATGGCACGTGAACCGAGGGACGGACGGCGCCGCGATCGTGACGGCGATCGCGAGTCCGACGATGGCATCATCGACAAGCTGGTCACCATCAACCGCGTCGCCAAGGTGGTGAAGGGCGGCCGACGCTTCGCCTTCGCCGCGCTCGTGGTGGTGGGCGACCAGAAAGGCCGGGTCGGCTACGGCGCCGGCAAGGCGCGCGAGGTGCCGGAGGCGATCCGCAAGGCCACGGAACGCGCCAAGCGTGGCATGATCCGCGTGCCGATGAAGGAAGGCCGTACCCTGCACCACGACGTGGAAGGGCATTTCGGCGCCGGGTCGGTGATCCTGCGCTCGGCGACCCAAGGCACCGGGATCATCGCCGGCGGCCCGCTGCGCGCGGTGTTCGAGGCGCTGGGCATGGGCGACGTAGTGGCGAAGTCGCTCGGCAGCCGCAATTCGCACAACATGGTCAAGGCGACCTTTGCGGCCCTGCAGCGTTCGGCCAGCCCGCGGTCGGTCGCCAACCGGCGCGGCAAGAAAGTGGCAGACCTGTTCGGCCCGCGGCGTGACGCGGCGCCGACGCCCGAGACGGAGGCGCCGGCCAATGGCTGATGTCGGCAAGCGTATCCGGGTCACCCAGACCGCCTCCGCACTCGGGCGCAAGCCCGGCCAGAAGGAGACCCTGGTCGGTCTCGGCTTGAACAAGCTCCGCCGCACGCGCGAGCTGGAAGACACCCCATCAGTGCGCGGCATGCTCCGCGCCGTCGCCCACCTGGTGAAGGTGGAGGAGTTGTCCTGACATGAACCTCAACGAGCTGCGCGACCGTCCGGGCGCGCGTCTGAAGTCGAAGCGGCTCGGGCGCGGGATCGGGTCCGGCAAGGGCAAGACCTCCGGCAAGGGCGTGAAGGGCCAGAAAGCGCGGACCGGCGTTGCCATCAACGGCTTCGAGGGCGGGCAGATGCCGCTCTATCGGCGCCTGCCGAAGCGCGGCTTCCACAACCTGTTCCGCAAGGTCTACGCCCCGGTCAACCTCGGCGCGCTGGAGAAGGCGATCGAGGCCGGGCGGATCGACGCCGCCCAGCCGATCACCGAAGCGAGCCTGCGCGCCGCCGGGCTCGTGCGTGGCGCCAAGATCGCCGGCGTGCGGTTGCTGGCCACGGGCGCGATCACGCGGGCGGTGAACATCACCGTCGCCGGTGCTTCGGCCGCCGCGGTGGCGGCGGTGCAGGGGGCGGGCGGGACGGTCACCACCACGGTGGCACCGAAGGAAACAGCCGCCGCGCCCGGCTGAACCACCCCGGGCAAACCCCCCACCCCGCCGGGCGCCTTGCCGGGCGGGGGACCGCGCCGTAGAACCGCGCCGGTGACGGCGGGGGCGATCGTCCTGCCGCCGGCGCCCTGCATCAGGGATCGATCCCCATGGCCTCTGCGGCCGAACAGCTTGCGGCGAACCTCAACCTCGGCGTGCTGTCGAAGGCCACCGAGCTCAAGCAGCGCATCTGGTTCACCCTGGGGGCGCTGATCGTCTATCGGCTGGGGACGTATATCCCCATCCCCGGCGTCGATGCGTCCGTCATGGCGGAGATGATGCGCCAGAACGGCGGCGGCATCCTCGGCATGTTCGACATGTTCTCGGGCGGCGCGCTGGGGCGGATGACCGTCTTCGCGCTGACAATCATGCCTTACATCAGCGCCAGCATCATCATTCAGTTGATGACGGCGGCGATCCCCTCGCTCGAGGCGCTGAAGAAGGAAGGTGAGCCGGGGCGCATCCGGCTCAACCAGTATACCCGCTACCTCACGGTGGTGATCGCGCTGGTGCAGTCCTACGGGATTTCGCTCGGGCTGGAATCGATGCATGCCGGGGCGGGCCAGGCGGTGGTGCATCCGGGCTTCGGCTTCCTGTTCACCGCGGTGGTCACCATGACCGGCGGCACGATGTTCCTGATGTGGCTCGGCGAGCAGATCACGGCGCGCGGGGTCGGCAACGGGATCAGCCTCATCATCATGTCCGGGATCGTGGCCAACCTGCCGAGCGCGCTCGCCTCGCTGCTGGAACTGGGCCACACCGGCGCGCTGTCGACCGTGTTCATCATCGGGTTCTTCATCCTGGCGGTGGCGGTGATCGGCTTCATCGTCTTCATGGAGCGGGCCTACCGGCGGGTGCCGGTGCAATATCCGAAACGCCAGGTCGGCAACCGGATGTTCGGCGGCGATTCGACGCACATGCCGCTCAAGATCAACACCGCCGGCGTGATCCCGCCGATCTTCGCGAGCTCGATCCTGCTGATCCCGGCGACGATCGCCGGGTTCTCCGGCGGCGGCGCGGGCTGGCTGCAGACGATCAGCGCGACCCTGGCGCCGGGGTCGGTGGTCTACATGATCATCTACGCGGCGATGATCCTGTTCTTCTCGTTCTTCTATACCGCGGTGGTGTTCAATCCGCAGGAGACGGCGGACAACCTGAAGAAATACGGCGGCTTCGTCCCCGGTATCCGCCCCGGCACCGCGACCGCGGACTATTTCGACTTCGTGCTCAGCCGGCTTACGGTGCTAGGCGGGCTCTATCTGGTCGCCGTCTGCCTGCTGCCGCAGATCCTGATCACCGACTACGGGTTGCCGTTCTACTTCGGCGGCACCTCGATCCTGATCGTGGTGTCGGTGATGATGGACACGGTCACGCAGATCCAGTCGCACCTGATCGCGCACCAGTACCGAGGGGCTGATCCGCAAAAGCCGGGCGAAGGGCCGACGATGAACCTGATCCTTCTCGGGCCGCCGGGGGCCGGCAAGGGCACCCAGGCCAAGCGCCTGACCGAACGCTACGGCATCGCGCAGATCAGCACCGGGGACATGCTGCGTGCCGAAGTCGCCGCCGGCAGCCCTACGGGGCGGGAAGCCAAGGCGGTGATGGAATCCGGCGGGCTCGTCTCCGACGACATCATCATCCGGATGCTGGGCGCGCGCCTCGATCGCGCCGATTGCGCGCGCGGGTTCATCCTGGACGGGTTTCCCCGCACGGTGCCGCAGGCCGAGGCGCTCGATCGCCTGCTGGCGGCCAAGCATCTGCGGCTCGACGCGGTGATCGAGCTCAAGGTCGACGACGCGGCGCTGGTCGAGCGGATCGCCGGCCGCTTCACCTGCGCGGCCTGCGGTGCCGGCTATCACGACCGCTTCCGCCCGACCCGCGTGCCGGGCATGTGCGACGCCTGCGGCGGGCAGCAGTTCGTCCGGCGCGCCGACGACAACCGCGAGACGGTCACCGCCCGGCTGGACGCCTACCATCGCCAGACCGCGCCCATCCTGCCGCATTACCAGAGCCAGGGCCGTTTCTTCAGCGTCGACGGCATGGCCGAGATCGACGAGGTCACACGCCAGAT
Organism: uncultured Pseudomonadota bacterium; assembly: GCA_963832525.1. Lineage (GTDB taxonomy): Bacteria > Pseudomonadota > Alphaproteobacteria > Acetobacterales > Acetobacteraceae > JAJZVS01. Next base: position 13,834 of record CAWHUC010000002.1, on the reverse strand, counting down.
CGAAGCCGTGCTGGATCGGCTGCCGCCGGCCTGATCCCCCGGCACGTCGGCGCCGCTCGCGCGCACGCCGCGTCCCGGATACGCTCGCCGTCGCGGCTGCCGGAAGGACCCAGGCAGAAGGAGACAGGCGGGATGGCACGCAAGATCGCCCTCGGCGTCGGGCTCGCGGAATTCCCGTTCGAGACGGCGACAGGGTTCTGGCGCTGGATCGACCTGCTGGAACAGGGCGGGATCGACTCGTTCTGGCAGACCGACCGGCTGCTCGGCGCGACCCCGATCCTGGAAAGCCTGACCACGCTCGCCGCCGTCGCAGGGCGTACCCGGCGGCTGAAATTCGGCGTGAACGTGCTGTCGCTGGCGCTGCGCGACCCGGTGCTGGCGGCCAAGCAATGCGCCACGATCGACGTCCTGTCCGCCGGGCGCCTGCTGCCCGCCTTCGGCATCGGCAGTCCGCAGGCCCCGGAGTGGGCGGCGCTGCAGATCGACCAGGCGACCCGCGGGAGCCGCACCGACGAGGCCCTGCAGGTGATCCGCCTGTTGTGGACCGGCGAGAAGGTGGATTTCCCCGGCCGGCACTTCCGCCTGACCGGGGCGCAGATCGTCCCCCGTCCGGCGCAGGCGGAGCTGCCGATGTGGATCGGCGGCGGCTCCCCGGCCGCGATCCGCCGCACCGCCCGCTTCGGCACCGGCTGGCAGGCGGGGCCGGAGACCCCGGAGCAGGCGGGGGCGGTGATCGCCGGGATCCGGGACGCGCTCGCGGCAACCGGCCGCACGATCGAGCCGGACCACTACGGCGCCGGCATCCCGTTCCGCTTCGGCACGCCTGACGACCCTGCCGTGGCCGCGGCCGCCGCGGCCTACCGCGCGCGCACCGGCCGCGACCCGGCCGGCATCTTCGCCGTCGGCGATGCGGCGGCGATCCTCGTCCGCATGGCCGCCTACGTCGCAGCCGGGGTCAGCAAGTTTGTCCTGCGTCCGGTGGCCGCCGGAGAGACGGAGATGCTGGCGCAGACGCGCCGGTTGATCGATCAAGTCCTGCCGCGGATCGGAACCCTCGCCGGCCCCCCGGGCGGCGGAATGGTTAACGATCCAGAACCGGGCGTTATCAATATTTAAGGTGCAAGTCTGGATGTTTGGTATTAACGTCCGTGACCATGTCCTCGCGTTCCTTCCTCGCGCGTCGCTTGCTGCTGACCCGGATCGGCACCGGGCTCGGGGTATTCGGCACTTTCCTGTTGCCCGGCGGCTTCGGGGTGGCGGAGGCGGCGTGGCGCCGCTCGGTATCGCATCGGCCGGCATGGCGGCGGCCGCTCTGGCAGCCGCCGCCCTGGCAACCCCCGCTGTCCGGTGGCCTGCCGCCGCTGGTCATGATCGATCCCGGGCACGGCGGCCGCGACCCCGGGGCGATCGGCGTATCTGGCACCTATGAAAAGCACATCGCACTCGACGCCGCCTTCGACCTGCGCCGCCAGCTGGAGGCCGACCGGCGCTACCGGGTGGCGATGACCCGCGCGCGGGACGTGTTCATCCCGCTCGAGCAGCGCGTGGAGCTGGCACAACGCGCCGGCGCGTCCCTGTTCGTATCGATGCACGCCGATGCGCTGCACGACGACGCGGCAGTGCGCGGAGCCAGCGTCTACACCTTCGCTTCCCACGCGTCCGACCCGCAATCCGCGGTGATCGCGGCGAGCGAAAACGCCTCTGACGGCTATGTGAACCAAGCCTATCGCGGCCTGTCGCCGCAGGTCGCGCGCATTCTCGCCAGCCTGATGCGGCGGGAGACGCGCACCCTGTCCGGCGCGCTGGCCGAGCGGATGGTGGGCTCCTTGGCCGACGTCACGCCCATGCTCGCGAACCCGGAGCGCCATGCCGGGTTCGTTGTGCTCCAATCGGCGAAGATCCCGAGCATCCTGGTGGAGATGGGCTTCATGTCGAGCCCGCTCGATGAGGCCGCGCTGCGTCGTCCGGCGCATCGGCTGGCGGTGGCGACGGCGATGCGGCGGGCGGTCGATGCCTATTTCGTCGCCGGCACGTACCAGATGGCCGGCTGAGGTCCGGGTGGTTTCGGCAGGTCCCCGACAGGGACCCACACGCCCGCCCTGCTCGGGCACCCGCGCCGGACGCGTTGGCGCGCTGGTTCTTTGCGCTCAAAGGCCCCATATCTCGCGGCCATGACTGGTCCCTTTACAGCGGGCACCCCGCTCGCCGCCCCGACCGGCCGCCGGAACGGGCCGCACCATCCCGCTCGGCCGCCGCGGCGCGCAGGCTGGCTGCGCAAGCTGATGGGCGGGCTGCTCGGGGCCGCCACCTTGCTCGTGCTGGCGGGCGGGGCGGTGGTCTGGCTCGCCTGGATGCGCTTCGCCGCCGACCTGCCGAGCATCTCCGGGCTGCGCAGCTACATGCCGCCGCTGATGACGCGGGTCTACGCCGGCAACGGCCAGTTGCTGGACGAGCTGGCGACGCAGCGGCGCATCCTGGTGCCGTTTTCCTCCATTCCGAAGCCGCTGCAAGACGCCTTCCTCGCCGCGGAGGACCAGAATTTTTGGATCCATCCGGGGGTCGACCCGGTGGCGATCGTGCGCGCGGGGGTGTGGGACCTGCTGCATCTGGGCAGCGGCCACCGCCCGCTCGGCGCCTCGACCATCACGATGCAGCTCACCAAGAACATGCTGCTGCAGCACCGGATGAACCTGGTGCGCAAGATCGAGGAAGCGATCCTGGCGGTCCGGATCGACCAGAGTCTGCCGAAGCAGCGCATCCTCGATATCTACCTGAACGAGATCTACCTCGGGGACGGCGCCTATGGGGTGGCGGCGGCGGCCGAGACCTATTTCGGCAAGTCGCTCGACCAGCTCACGATCGCCGAGGACGCCTCGCTGGCCGCGCTGCCGAAGGCGCCGCACAACTACAATCCGCTGCACTTCCCCAAGGCGGCGCTGATCCGGCGCGACTGGGTGATCGACCGCATGGCCGACGACGGCTCCATCACCCGCGCCGAGGCGACGGCCGCCAAGGCCGCGCCGCTGCTGCCGGCGGTGCGCCCGAGCCCGGCGCCTGTCCCTGGCGCCGAATGGTTCGCCTCGGACGTGCAGCGCGCGCTGCTCGACCGGTTCGGGACCAGCCTCACGATGGAAGGGGGGCTCACGGTCACGACGAGCCTCGACCCGCGGCTGCAGGCGGCGGCGAACCGGGCGGTGCGCGACGGGCTCATGGCCTACGACCGCCGCATGGGCGGCTGGCGCGGCCCGGTCGCCCGCCTGGCCGTATCCGGCGAGGCGGACTGGATCGGTCCGCTGAGCAAGGTGGCGCCGCCGGCCGGCATGTTGTCCGACTGGCGGTTGGCGATCGTGTTGCCGGGCGGGACGCCCGAGGCGCCACGTGTCGGCTGGCTCGACCCCGCAGGTGACGGCCAGCAGTCCGAAGATCAGCAGTCCCCCGGCCAGCAGCCCTCCGGCCAGCAGCCGCTGCCGCATACGGGGACGTTGAGCCTGGGCGGCGAAGTCTGGCGCCATCCGATGAACCCGGCAGGATACGTGCAGCCTGCCTTCGCCGGCCTGGCGCAGATGGTTCGGCCCGGTGACGTCGTCATGGTGCACCCGCCCGGGCCTGGTGCGTCGACGGCGCTGCTGCGCCAGGTTCCCAAAGTACAGGGTGCGCTGGTCAGCCTCGACCCCACGTCGGGCCGGGTGCTCGCCATGGTCGGCGGGTGGAGCTACCGCGCGAGTCAGTTCAACCGGGCTACCCAGGCGGCGCGTCAGCCCGGCAGCAGCTTCAAGCCGATGGTCTACCTGACCGCGCTGGAGCAGGGGTACTCGCCAAGTTCGCGGTTCCTCGATGCACCGATCGTGGTGGACCTCGGTGCGGAGGGAATGTGGCGGCCGCACAACTACGAGGACAATTTCGGCGGTCCGACGTCGCTGCGCGTCGCGCTGGAGCAGTCGCTGAATCTGGTCACCGTGCGGGTCGCGCGACGGGTCGGCATGGCGGCGGTGGCCCGGACCGCGGAATCGTTCGGCATGGTGAAGCAGATGCCCCAGGTGCTGCCGGCGGCGCTGGGCGCGGTGGACACGACGGTCCTGCGCGAGGCCGGGGCCTACGCCAGCATCGCCGACGGCGGCAGGCGGGTGGTGCCGAGCCTGGTCGACAGCGTGCAGGATCCCGAGGGTCATGTGGTCTGGCGGCCGTCGGGGCTCGCCTGCGCGTGCGACTCGCTCGCGACCCCGCCGCAGATCGTGGATGACCGCACGCGCCTCGCCGATCCGGACAGCGTGTTCCAGCTCCTCACCATGATGGAAGGGGTCATGACTCGCGTACCGGGGCGCCGGTCAGCAAGGGTCTCGACCGTCCGCTGGCCGGCAAGACCGGAACGTCGGAGAATTTCCAGGACGGCTGGTTCGCCGGCTTCAGCCCGCAACTCGTCACCGTCGTGTGGGTGGGGTACGATACGCCCTCGACTCTCGGCCACGGGCAGGCGGGCGCCGTGGTGGCAGGCCCGATCTGGCACCAGTTCATGGCGGCGGCGCTGAAGGGCCGGCCGGCTCTGCCCTTCCCGCAGCCGCAAGGGGTCACGATGGCGTCCTGGGATAGCGGCTCCGGCATGGTGACCGACGCATTCAAGCCGGGCCAGGCGCCCGGGGCCTCCACCATGCCGCCGGCGGCGGGGACGGCGGTGGCCGCGGTACCTTCCGGTGCGCCCGGCCCCGGTACCGGCACCGCCGCCCAACCGAGCCCGGCCGGCGTGGACAGTTCCCTCGGCGGGCTGTATTGACCCGCCGCTTCCGCCGTCCCCTTCTCGCAGCCGGTTCCGCATCCGAACCTCGCCGAGCGCCCCCATGTCCGCTGAATCCGACGCCCTGAACGAACAGATCAAGCAGTCCGTCGCGCTGCTGAGGAGGCATCTTTGACTGGGATGTCGCGGAAGCCAGGCTCGCGGAGCTGAACGCCAGCGCCGAGGATCCCGGCGCTCTGGAACGACTCGGCGCGCGCGCAGAAGGTGATGCGCGAGCGCAACCAGCTCGCCGGCCGGATGGACGGCGTGCGGAAGCTGGAAGCCGACGTCGCCGACACGATGGAGCTGATGGCGCTCGCCGAAGCCGACGGCGATGCGGCGATGGCGGCCGAGGGGCTCGCGAGCCTGCGCGCGCTGGCCGATGAGGCGAAGCGGCGCGAGATCGAAAGCCTGCTGTCGGGCGAAGCCGACGCCAACGACTGCTATATCGAAATCAATGCCGGCGCCGGCGGCACCGAGGCCCAGGACTGGGCCGAGATGCTCATGCGCATGTACACCCGCTGGGCCGAGGCGCACGGCTACAAAGTCCAATTGCTAGAAGCAAGCGAGGGTGAGCAGGCGGGGATCAAATCCGCCACCCTGCAAATCAGCGGCCCGGACGCCTACGGCTGGCTCAAGACCGAGGCCGGCGTGCACCGCCTGGTCCGCATCAGCCCGTTCGACGCCGCCGCCCGCCGGCAGACGAGCTTCGCCAGCGTGTGGGTGTATCCGGTGGTCGATGACACGATCGACATCGAGATCCGCGACGCCGACCTGAAGGTCGATACGTATCGGTCCTCGGGCGCCGGCGGCCAGCACGTAAACAAGACCGAAAGCGCGATCCGCATCACCCACCTGCCGAGCGGCATCGTCGTTGCCTGCCAGACCGACCGCAGCCAGCACCGTAATCGCGCGATCGCGATGGAGATGTTGAAGGCGCGGCTGTACGAACAGGAATTGCAGAAGCGGGAAGTCGCGGCCTCGGCCGTGGAAGCCGCCAAGACCGACATCGGCTGGGGCCACCAGATACGCAGCTATGTGCTGGCGCCGTACCAGATGGTGAAGGACCTGCGCACCGGGGTGGAGAAGGGCAATCCGGCTGCCGTGCTGGACGGCGATCTGGACGCGTTCATGGCAGCGGCGCTGGCTGCACGGGTCGGCGCCACGCGCTCGGAGGCGAGCGCCCAGGCGCGATAGCGTCTGCCGGATACGCCGGTCCCGAAACGATCGCGCGGCGGCAGGGATGGCTGTCGGCGCCGCCCCACGGTGTGCGGTGCCTCGCGTGACGGCTGGTCCGTCGGACGTCCGTTGTCCCCCTCTCCGTTCCCCGGCAGGATCGCCGGCCGAGACCCATAAAAACTCCGAGGACCGTCCTGTCAGCCACCCATCGCCGCCGCGCCCCGGCTGTTGCCGCGGGCCGGCTGTTCGCCGGCGCCGATTTCTGGCGCCTGCTTTATGTCGGGCTCGGCACCTTCACCGTCCGCTGGGGGGAAACCCTGGCGGCGGCCGTGTTCGTGTTCCAGCGCACCCATTCGCCGTTCCTGGTCGCCATGATGACCATGCTGCGGCTACTGCCGATGGGATTGTTCGGCGCCTTCCTCGGCGCCTGGGCGGAACGGTTCGAACGTCGCGCCGCTTTGCTGCTGACGATCGCCGTGATGGGCGCGAGCTCGGCGATGATCGCCCTGCTCGCCGTCGCCGGGCGGCTCACGGTGTGGGAGATCGCGGCGGCGAGCTTCGTCAACGGCATCGGCTGGGCGGCCGATAATCCGGTCCGGCGGGTCATGATGGGCGAAGCGGTGGGTACCGAGCAGATGGGCCGGGCCATGTCGCTCGATGTCGCGGCCACCACCGGCAGCCGCATGCTGGGGCCGGCGATCGGCGGGGCTCTGCTCGCCGCCGGGGGCATCGGCGCCGTGTTTACCCTGAGCGTGGCTCTGTATGCGACCGCGTTCGCCGTCACGCTTGCAGTGCGGAGCCGCAACGTCCATGCGGCGGTGGCCGGCCGGTCGGTGTTGGCCGGGATCGTCGAAGGCCTGGCCTTCGCCCGGCGCGACCCGCGTCTGGTGGGTGTGCTGCTGGTGACCGTGATCTACAACATCTTCGCCTGGCCCTTCACGAGCATGGTGCCGGTGATCGCAGAGACCAACCTGGGCCTCGGCTCCGCCGCCACCGGGGTGCTGGCGAGCATGGACGGGGTGGGGGCGTTCGTCGGCGCTCTGCTGCTCGCGGCCCTGGTGCGGCGCCGCTACTTCGCGGCCGCGTACATGGGCGGCGTGATCTCATATAGCGTGTTGCTGACGCTGTTTGCGCTGGTGCCGGATCCGCGGCTTGCCGGGGGCGCGCTGATCGCCGCCGGCTTCGGTGGCGCCGGGTTCAGCGTGATGCAGGCGACGCTCGTCTATCTGTTCGCCCCGGTGGAGATGCGTAGCCGCATGCTCGGCGTGCTGTCGGTATGCATCGGCCTGGGGCCGGTCGGCTTCGTGCTGATCGGTCTGACGGCCGATACGATCGGCGCACGCGGGGCGACGGTAGCGACCGGGATCGAGGCGCTGGCCGCCCTGGCGATCACCTGGCCCTGGTGGCGCGCGATCGGCGCGGCCGAGGCCGCGGCCTGATCCGGCCCGTGCAAAGGCTGCCCAGTGCCGCGCGCATGGGATGCCGCCCCGGGCTGGCACCATGACGGCGCTTGCCGCGCTATATGATGTTCTCCCGCCTCAAGGACCCCGAGCGCATGGCCCTGCCCACCAGCTTCTGGCTGATCCGACACGCGATCGTGAACGAGAATGCACGCGCGGTCCTCTACGGCACGTTGGACGTGGAACTCTGCCCCACCAGCCTGCTCGAACAGGCGCCGATGTACGCTGCCCTGGCGAGCCGCCTGCCGCGTCCGGCGCATTGGGTGGTGACGCCGCTGTCGCGCACCCGGCGCACCGCGGAAGCGATCTTTGCCGCCGGGTATCCCCGTCAGGAGTTGATTGAGGAGCCCGATCTGATCGAACAGCACCTGGGCGAATGGCAGGGCCTGCCGCACGCCGAGCTGCCCGCCCGGCTCAGCCTGAAGCCGCATGCGTTCTGGCCGTTGGGCGGCCATGAGCGCCCGCCGGGCGGCGAGAGCATGATGCAGGTCATCACCCGCGCCGGAGCGGCGCTGGAAGCGCTGGCGGTCCGCTATCCGGGGGAGGAGGTGGTGGCGGTGAGCCACGGCGGCACGATCCGCGCGGCCGTGGCGCATGCGCTCGGCATCGGTCCGGACAACGCCTTGCATCTGGCCGTGCAGAACCTCTCGCTCACCCGGATGGAGCGCCATCCGGACGGCTGGCGGGTGGTATCGGTCAACGAGCTCCCCGGATATTGAGCTTTCGTCATTCGGGCCAACTCCAGATGGTGTGCTAGCGGCACCGCGCTGGTACGCGCTGCCCTACCGAACGGGGTGCGGTACCGGTCCAGGATGCCTGACGCTGGTCCCGGCTCCGCCCGGGCCGGCCGCGGTATCGAACAGGGGGTCTGCATGAAGCGTATTCTGGCGGCTTTTGGGTTCGTCCTGCTGGTGCTTTCGCCGGGAGCCGCCCGTGCCCAGGGCGATATTCAGGCCCTGGTCGATCGCTCCACCCTGTCGTTGCAGGGCATGATGGAACCCGGTGCGTCGGACCAGGCGCAGGCGATGCTGGAGCGCGCGCGCGCGGTCCTGATCTGTCCGCGGGTGTTCGAGGCGGGATTCATCGTCGGCGGATCCGGCGGACAATGCGTCATGGCCGCGCGGGCTGCCAACGGCACATGGTCATACCCGGCATTCTTCACTATCGGCAGTGCCAGCGTCGGGTTTCAGCTCGGGCTCAAGGACAGCGAGTTGGTGATGATGGTGATGACCAACCGTGGGTTGGACGCGCTGTTGTCGAGCCATTTCAAATTCGGCGCCGATGCCTCGGCGGTGGTTGCCACCATTGGAGGCGGGGTGGAAGGGGCCACCACCACGGCGGTAGGCGCGGATATCGTCGCCTTCACCAAATCCCGCGGGGCATTTGCGGGGGTGTCGTTGGGCGGCAGCGTGCTGAGCGCGAAGTCGGATTGGGATGCGGCATATTACGGGCGCCCGGTGGATACCAGGGCGATCGTGCTGCAGATGGCGGCGAGCAACCCTGGGGCGGACCCGCTGCGGGCGCTGCTGACCCGCTACGGCAGCACGCAGCCGGCACCCCCACCGGTGCAGCCGGGCGGCTATGCGGGGCCGCCGCCGGGCTATCCGCCGCCGGGCTCCCAGACCTATAGCGGCCCGCCCGCCGGCGGTGCGCCGATCTATGGCCAGCCCGCCGGTGGACAGCCGGGCTATCCGCCGGCGGGCGGAGCGCCGGTCCAGCTCTCGCCGAGCGGCCCGATCGAGCAGCAATCCCTGCCGCCGCCCGGGCGCTAATGCTCTGACGCGAACAGGTGATTCAGCATGGGTCAGAGCACTAGCTTGTTTTTGTGGGCCAATTCAGCCAACGCCCCGAAGCAGGCGTTGGCATTGGACCACTAGTGCGCCAATCCCGACGCAGGTTGCCGTCGTCAGCGGTCAGGATCGGCATACGAGCTCTTTGTTTTTGGCGGCCCGCTGACCCCTTACCTTCGCTGCGAAGGGCAGCGAAGGTAAGGGGCAGGACACTCGGCTGGCCTTCCGTCCCCACCCGGGGCGGGGTAGGGTTGGCGCCGCCATGCCCGCACCCGCACCCTTCTGGAAGACCAAGAGCCTGGACGAGATGTCCAAGGCGGAGTGGGAATCGCTGTGCGACGGCTGCGGCCGGTGCTGCCTGCACAAGCTGCGCGACGCGGACACGGACGCGCTGTCCTACACGACCGTGGCCTGCCACCTCCTGGACCTGCAGACCTGTCGGTGCGGCGACTATGCGCACCGCCAAAATCGCGTGCCGGACTGCGTGAGCCTGACACCGGAGGAGGTCCGCCAGGTCGACTGGCTGCCGCCGTCCTGCGCCTATCGGCGTCTCGGCGAAGGCAAGGATCTGGCCTGGTGGCACCCGCTGGTCTCGGGCGATCCCGAGACCGTCCATCAGGCGGGCGTCTCGGTGCGCGGGCGGGCGGTCAGCGAGCGGCAGGCGGGGCCATTGGAACATCACCTCGCCGAGTGGCCCGGGCGGATGCCGCGGGCACGGCGGACGGAGCAAGGGAGAGACAAGGAATGAAGGATGCGCTGTTCGGGGGCGTCAACGTCGCCGTGCTGACCGCGATGAACGAGGATCTGTCGGTCGATCTCGATCGCATGGCGGCGCACAGCCGCTGGCTGCTCACGAACGGGTGCAACAACCTGGCGATCCTGGGCACCACCGGGGAAGCGAACAGCCTCGGCATCAGCGAGCGGATCGCGGTGATGGAAGGGCTCGTGGCGCGCGGGATCCCGGCCGGCAAGCTGCTGCCCGGCACCGGCACCACGGCGATCCCCGATACCGCGCTGCTGACCCGTCGCGCGGCCGAGCTTGGCTGCCGCGGGGCGCTGCTGCTGCCGCCGTTCTACTACAAGAACCCGTCCGACGACGGGCTGTTCGCCTACTTCGCGGAGGTGATCCAGCGCACCGGCGGCGACATCAAGATCTACCTGTATCATTTCCCGCAGCAGGCAGTTGTGGGCTTCGGGGTGGCGCTGATCGGGCGACTGCTCGCCGCGTTCCCCGGGGTGGTGAAGGGGATCAAGGACAGCAGCGGCGATTTCGCCAACAGTCGCGCCTATGCCGACCATTTCGCCAAGGACGGGTTCGAGGTCTATGCCGGCGATGACAGCCTGCTGCGCCCGATGCTCGAAGCGGGCGGCGCCGGCTGCATTACCGCCGCGGCCAACGTGAATTGCGCGGTGGGCGCGGCGGTGTATGCGAACTGGGCGAGCCCGGCGGGGGCGGAGGCGCAGGTGGCGCTGACCGCGACCCGCAAGGCGGTAACCTCGGTGCCGCTGATCCCCGGGCTCAAGTCGCTGGTCGCACGCAACACCGGCGATCCACGCTGGACCAATATCCGCCCGCCGCATCTGAAGCTGACCGCAGCGCAGGAGGCCGCCCTGTTCGCCGCCTTCGACGCGAGCGGCGTGCGGCTGGCGCGCGCGGCGTAATGCCGCCGGTCCTGCTCACCGGGGCCGCGGGGTTCATCGGCTATCACGTCGCCGAGGCGCTGATCGCCCGTGGGGAACGGGTGATCGGCGTCGATTGCGTGAACGATTACTACGACGTGCGGCTGAAGGAGGCGCGGCTGGACCGGCTGGCGCGCCACTCCGGCTTCGCCTTCCACCGGCTGGACGTGTCCGATCGCGCCGGGATGGCGGCGCTGGCGGCGGCCGAGCCGTCGGTCGAGGTGGTCGTGCATCTGGCGGCGCAGGCCGGGGTGCGGCACTCGCTGGTCGATCCCTATGCCTATGTGCAGTCGAACGTGATGGGCCACCTGGTGGTGCAGGAGACAGCGCGCCGGCTGCCGCGGCTGCGGCATCTGGTCTACGCGAGTTCCTCATCGGTGTACGGCGCCAACCGGAGCCTTCCGTTTGCCGAGGCCGATCGGGTGGACACGCCGCTGTCGCTCTATGCGGCGACCAA
>CAWHUC010000001.1:0-168592 GCA_963832525.1 uncultured Pseudomonadota bacterium | reverse complement strand
TTGGTGAGCCCGGTGGGATTCGAACCCACGACCCCAAGATTAAAAGTCTCGTGCTCTACCGACTGAGCTACGGGCTCGCTCCGCTGGCCTTCAACCCCACGCGGGCCGGCGGGTCAACCGCCGCCCGGATCGCCCGGCGACGGTCCCCCATCGGCCCGCGGGCGATCAGGCCTTCTCGTCCGCCGCCACCCGCATGCGCACGATCCGGTCCGGGTCGGTCACCGTCCCCGACGATCCCGATCCGCGCTTGATCATGTCCACGAATTCCATCCCCTGCACCACCTGGCCCCAGATGGTGTATTGCCCATCGAGGTGCGGCGCCGCGGCGAACATGATGAAGAACTGGCTGTTGGCGCTGTTCGGGTCCGCCGAGCGCGCCATGCCGCAGGTGCCGCGGACGAAGTGGCGCTTGGTGGTGAACTCGGCCGCCAGGTTGGGCAGCGGCGAGCCGCCGGTGCCGGTCCCGGTGGGATCGCCACCTTGGGCCATGAAGCCCTCGATCACCCGGTGGAACGGCGTGTTGTCATAGAACCCGTCGTTCGACAGCGTCTTGATGCGGGCAACCGCGAGGGGCGCAATGTCGGGATAGCACGCGATCACCACCCGACCGTATTTCAGGTCCATGTAGATGGTGTTGGCGAGGTCGAGCTTCGGTTCGGCGTCCGCGGTCATGGTCAGTCCCAGGCTCATTGTGGCGATCGCGGAAGCCGCGATCAGGGTGCGTCGGTGCAACGGGGCAGGCATCAGTCACTCCGTCAGGGCGGGCCGTCAGGGCGGGTCGTTTCGGGGGGCCCGTTCAGGCGGTGGGGCTGCGGGAAGCGGCCCCGCGCAGTTTGGCAAGCGTGCGGGTCAACGTAAGGCTGGGGACGAAGGAGGAAATGTCGCCCCCCAGCGCCGCCACTTCCTTGACCAGGCGGGAGGCGATGAACTGGTGGCGTTCGCTTGCCATCAGGAACACCGTCTCCACCCCGGGGTCCATGCGGTAGTTCATGCCCGCCATCTGGAACTCGTAATCGAAATCCGACACCGCGCGCAATCCGCGCACGATCATGGACGCGCCGACCTCGCGGGCGAAATGCACCAGCAGGCCCTGCATCGGACGGACCTCGATCGCGGTGCCGTTGCGGTCGGCGATGGCGGCGATCTCCGCCTCCACCAGTTCGACCCGTTCCTCCAGCGAGAACATCGGCCCCTTGCCGGTGTTGACCGCCACTCCGACGATGAGCTTGTCGAGCAGCCGCGCGGCGCGGCCGATCACGTCGAGGTGTCCGTTGGTCACCGGGTCGAAGGTGCCGGGGTAGAGACCGATCCGCGCGCGGGTCGCCTCAGCCATCGTTGCCGTTCTCCGTTGCCTCCGCGCCGGGAGGCGCCGTGTGGTCGTCTCCGGGGGAATCGCCCGGCCCCGTATCGCCGGCCGGACCCTCGGTGGCGGGGCTTTCGTCCTCGCCCTGGTCGAGCACCGGGAACACGCTCGTGACATGCTCCCCGGCGTTCACCCGGAACAGGGTGACCCCCATCGTCTGGCGTCCGGTGATCCGCACCTGGTCGGCCGGCACGCGGATCAGCCGTCCCGCATCGGTGACCAGCATGACGTCGTCGCCCGGTCGGACCGGGAAGGTGGCCGCCATCGCGCCGCCATTTCGCTTGCCCAGGGTGATGTTGGCAATCCCCTGGCCGCCGCGGCCGGCGGTGCGGTACTCGTAGGCGGAGCTGCGCTTGCCGAAACCGCCGGTAGTCACGGCGAGCAGGAACTCCTCCTGGGCTTCGAGTTCGCCGAACCGGCTCTCGTCCAGAGTGACGTCGGCCACCGTCTCCTCGTCGCCATCGCCGTTCGTGGCGTCCGCGGGCGCGGCCTCGGCCGCCTCCTCCTCCCCGGCGGCGCGGCGCCGGACGACGGCGGCGCGCAGGTAGGCGGCGCGCTCTTCGGTGCTGACCTCCACATGGCGCAGCACCGACAGGCTCACGACCTCGTCGCCGGCGGCGAGGCGGATGCCACGCACGCCGGAACTGTCGCGGCCGGCGAACACGCGCAGGCTGTCCTCGGTGATCTGGAAGCGGATGCAGCGGCCGTTGCGCGCGGCGAGCAGCACGTCGTCGCCCTCCCGGCAGGTCGCGACCCCGATCAGCCGGTCGCCCTCGTCCAGCTTCATGGCGATCAGTCCGCTGGCGCGGACGTTGCGGAAATCCGACAACCGGTTGCGCCGCACGTTGCCCGAGGCGGTGGCGAACACGAGGTGCAGGCTGTCCCACAGCGCCTCGTCCTGCGGCAGCGGCAGCACGGTGGTGATGGTGTCGGAGCCGAGCTCGGGCAGCAGGTTCACGAGCGCCCGGCCCTTCCCCGCCGGAGCGGCTTCCGGCAGCCGCCAGACCTTCTCTCGGAACGCCTTGCCGCCGGAGGAGAAGAACAGCACCCATTGGTGCGTATGCGCATTGAAGCTGCGGGTGACGATGTCGTCCCCGCGCGTGCCAGCCCCGGTGCGCCCGCGCCCGCCGCGGTTCTGCGCGCGGTAGGTTTCGAGCGGCGTGCGCTTGATGAAGCCGTCGCGGGTGATGGTGACCACCATCTGCCCCGGCTCGATCAGGCTTTCGTCGTCCTGGTCGGCGTCGGCTTCCTCGATCGTGGTGAGCCGCGGGCTGGCGAGCACGGCGCGCGCGGCGGCCAGTTCGTCGCGCATCACCTCCATGCGACGGATGTGCGAGCCGAGGATCTCCAGCAGGTCGCGGATGCGTTGCGCGACGTCCACCAGTTCCTTCTCGACCTTGTCGCGTTCCAGGCCGGTGAGGCGCTGGAGGCGCAGTTCCAGGATGCCCTCGGCCTGCGCCTCGGTCAGCCGCACCGTGCCGTCCGGCGCGATCGTGTTGCCGGGTTCATCGATCAGCGCCAAAAGCACGCCGACGTCGGTGGCCGGCCAGTCGCGCGCCATCAGCGCGGCGCGGGCCGAACGCGGATCGGGGCTCGCGCGGATGACCCGGATGATTTCGTCGATATTGGCGACCGCGATGCTGAATCCCACCAGCAGATGCGCCCGATCGCGCGCGCGGCCAAGCTCGTGGCGCGAGCGGCGCAGGATCACGTCCTCGCGGAAGGCGATGAAGCACGCCAGCGCGTCGCGCAGCCCCATCAGCCGCGGCTGGCCGTTGTCGAGCGCCAGCATGTTTACGCCGAAGCCGATCTGCAACTGGGTGAAGCGATAGAGCTGGTTCAGCACCACCTCGCCGGTGGCATCGCGCTTGAGTTCGATCACGAGGCGCATGCCGGAGCGATCGCTCTCGTCGCGGATCTCGCTGATGCCTTCGATCTGCTTGGCGCGGACCAGCTCGGCCATGCGCTCCTGCAAGGTGACCTTGTTCACCTGGTAGGGGATTTCGGTGATGACGATCGCCTGGCGGTCGCGGCGGATTTCCTCGATCGTGGCGCGCGCGCGGATCACCAGCGATCCGCGTCCCGTCTCGAACGCGGAACGGATGCCGCCGCGGCCGAGCAGGATGCCCCCGGTCGGGAAATCCGGCCCAGGAACGATGCGCAGCAGCGCGTCGAGCGTGAGGTCCGGATCGGCGATCAGCGCCAGGGTGGCGTCGATGATCTCCCCGGGATTATGGGTCGGGATGTTGGTCGCCATGCCGACCGCGATGCCGCCGGCGCCGTTGATCAGCAGGTTGGGGAAGCTGGACGGCAGGACCCGCGGCTCTTCCGCCGACTCGTCGTAGTTGGCCTGGAAATCGACGGTGTCCTTGTCGATGTCCTCCAGCATCAGCATGGCGGCCTTGGCCAGGCGCGCTTCGGTGTAGCGCATCGCCGCCGGCGGATCGCCGTCGACCGAGCCGAAATTGCCCTGCCCGTCGATCAGCGGCACCCGCATGGAGAACGACTGCGCCATCCGCACCAGCGCGTCGTAGATCGAGGCGTCGCCGTGCGGATGGTATTTTCCCATCACGTCGCCGACCACGCGGGCGGACTTGCGATAGGGCTTGTCGGGCGTGTTGCCTGCTTCCTGCATGGCGAACAGGATACGCCGGTGCACCGGTTTGAGGCCGTCGCGCGCATCGGGCAGGGCGCGCGCGACGATCACGCTCATGGCGTAGTCGAGGTAGGAGCGGCGCATCTCCTCCTCGATGGTCACGGGCATCTGGCCCTCCGGCGGAGGGGGCGGGGTGGTCGGATCGCTCACCTTGGTTTCGGTCTCCTGGGGGCCGCGCCGGGGGTACGGCGGGGCTCGTGCGGGCCGGCGGCCGGCGGCCGGGCGGGACGGGGCGGCTTATACAGGGATTCCCGCGGTGCAGCGAGGGGTGGGGGCGGCGACCGGCAGACGTGCGCATCAACAGGCGCGACGGACGGACAAGCGCGCGCGAGAAGATCGTGCCGCGGTTGCTCCCGACTATCCTGCGACCGGCGAACCAGGCTAGACAGCGCTCCGCCCCGGGCCGCTCCGGAGCAGGGATCGCTATGCAGGAGACACCGGACTTTGCAGACCTATCTGGCCAACTCGCCGCAACACTGCCCGGCGCACTGCGGCGGGCTGATGTCGTCGACAACCGGACCCATGCCGTCTTCTGCCCCGTCCTGCCCGGCCGGTGGCGGCATCGGCCGCCGCCGCGGGCGTGCGACGGCAGGCCTGGCAGCGGCATGCGTCATGGCGGCGCTGCTCGCCGGCTGTGCGGGCAAGCCCCCGCCGCTCGCGACCCGCTCGGGTGCCCCGGTCTATGCCATCGACATGACGGGCGCGGCAAAGCTGTGCACCGTCCCGCAGCCGCACCTGCTCGCCCAGAAGACCACGTCGGTCGCCATGCGGGTCGGCAACGACGGCGGCTGGTGCGGAATTCGCCTGATACAGCCGGGCAGCGAGGCGGAGCCGAAACCGTACGCTGCCGGCCTGCTGCTGGCGCCGGCGTCGCATGGCACGGTGTATATCCACACCGTCGGTGACCTGACCCGGGTCGACTACACGCCGCGTCCGGGCTTCGTGGGAGACGACCACTTCACGGTCTCGCTGCTGCCCGGTCGCCCGGTGCTCACGGTGCAGGTCACCGTCGTCCGCTAGGGCTGGCCGTACGCCGAGGCTGGTATCCGCTAAGGCTGGCGTCGGCTGAGACCTGGGCCGCGGGGGGCGCATCCACCCGCGATGTGTGCTGTCGTGCCTCTGTCGCCCGGCGCGGGCGGCCGCAGCCGGGGTGGCCGCAGGCGCTGCATGAACCCGCGGATCGCGGGCCTGGCGCGGCCAGGCGGGACGGCCCAAGATGCCCCCCGGCGCACACCCCGGCCCGAAAGGGACACGCATGGACGATCCCAGTTTCCTCCCCGCCTGGCGCCTCGCGGAGCTGACCCGCGCCGGCGAGATCGGCTGCCGCGAACTGCTCGATCACTTCATCGCCCGGGTCGAGCGGCTGAACCCGCGCATCAACGCGGTGGTGGTCCGTGACCTCGAGCGGGCGCGGGCCCGCGCACATGCGCTCGACCACGGTTCGCGCGCGGGTGCGCCGCCGCTGTTCGGCGTGCCGATGACGGTGAAGGAAAGCTTCGACCTCAAAGGCCAGCCGACGACCTGGGGCTATCAGGCGCGCGCGGGCCACCGGGCGGAGGCGGATGCGCTCGCCGTGCAGCGGCTGGAAGCGGCGGGCGCGGTCGTGTTCGGCAAGACGAACGTGCCGGTGAGCCTGGCCGACTGGCAGAGCTACAATCCCGTCTACGGCGCGGCGTCGAACCCCTGGAACACGGCGCATACCCCGGGCGGGTCCTCCGGCGGCGGGGCGGCGGCGGTGGCGGCGGGGTTCGGCGGGCTCGAATGCGGCAGCGACATCGGCGGGTCGATCCGGGTGCCGGCGCATTTCTGCGGCCTGTTCGGGCACAAGCCGAGCTGGGGAATCGCCTCGCCGCGCGGCCATTCGCTGGTCGACGCGGCGGCCTTCACCGATATCTCGGTGATCGGGCCGCTGGCGCGCTCGGCCGAGGATTTGCGGCTGGCGTTCGAGGCGATCGTCGGGCTCGACCCGGCCGACACCGGCCTCGGCTTCACCCTGCCGGCCCCGCGCGCCACCCGGCTGTCGGAGCTGCGCATCGCCGTCTGGAGCCACGAGCCGGGCCAGGCGACCGAGGCCGAGACGACCGGGCTGTTCGAAGACCTTGCCCGCCACCTCGAATCCGAAGGCGCCGAGGTCTCCCGCATCGCGCGGCCGGACCTCGATCCGACCGAAGCCTGGCACCTCTACCTGACCCTGCTCGACGCCGCACTCTCCGCCCGCCTCCCCGAGGCCGCGCTGGCGATGCGCCGGGCGATGAAGGCCGCGCTGCGGGCGGACGACCTGAGCGCCGATGCCGTCATGCTGCGCGCGGTCGATCTGCCGCACCGCGACTGGCTGAAGCTGCACGAGCGGCGCCACCAGCTCCGCCGGGTCTGGGGCAGCTTCTTCCGCCAGTGGGACGTGCTGCTCTGCCCGGCCTTCGCCCGCCCCGCCCTGCCGCACATGCAGCAGGGCGAGACGTGGGAGCGGCGCTGCACGATCGACGGCCGCTCGATCGCCTACAACGACATGCTGTTCTGGCCCGGGCTGACCTGCGCGTTCCACCTGCCCGCCTCGATCGCACCACTCGGGTTGTCGCACGACGGCCTGCCGATCGGGGTGCAGATCGTCGGGCCGTACGGGGGCGACCGCACCACCCTCGCGGTGGCGCATCTGCTGGAACAAAGCTGGCGCGGCTTCGTCCCGCCGCCGGGATGGAGCTGAAACGATGCGGATTCTGGTCCTCGGCGCCGGCGGAATCGGCGGCTATTTCGGCGGCCGGCTGGTCGAGGCCGGTGCCGACGTCACCTTCCTGGTCCGCCCGCGCCGCGCCGCCCAGCTCGCCGCCGACGGCCTCGTGGTGCAAAGCCCGCACGGGGACTTCACCCGCCACGTCCGTACGGTTTCTGCCGAGATTTTGAGCGACGACGGGCGCTACGACCTCGTGCTGCTGACGTGCAAGGCCTACGATCTGGAGCCGGCGATCGCCGCCATCGCCCCCGCGGTCGCGGGCGGGGCGGCGGTGCTGCCGATGCTGAACGGTCTGCGTCACCTGGACCGGCTCGATGCCGTGTTCGGCGCGGAGCCGGTGCTGGGCGGGCTATGCCATATCGCAGCGACCCTGACGGCCGCCGGCGAGGTGCGGCACCTCAACAAGCTGCACGCGCTTACCCTGGGGCCGCGCCGGCCGGACCAGGCGGCGCTCGTCGCCGCTTTCGCCGCCGTCGCCGCACCGGCCCGGTTCGAGCTGCGGGTGAGCGAGGATCCGCTGCAGGACATGTGGGAGAAGTTCGTCCTGCTCGCCACCATGGCCGGCATGACCTGCCTGATGCGCGGCAACGTCGGGCAGATCATGCAGGCCGACGACGGCGCGGCGCTGATGGGCGAAGCGCTGGCCGAGGCCGACGCGGTGGCCGCCGCCGCCGGCCATGCCTCCCGCCCCGCGCGGCTCGCCGCCGCCCGTGCGACGCTCACCGAGCGCGGGTCGTCGTTCGCCGCCTCCATGCTGCGCGACGTGGAACGCGGTGGCCCGACCGAGGCTGCGCACGTGGTCGGCGACATGCTGGCGCGCGCCCGCGCCGCCGGCCAGGCGGCACCGCTGCTGCGCACGGCCTGGTGCCATCTGCAGACCTATGAGGCGCGACAGGCGGCTGCCTAGGACGCGCCCCCCGGCGGCAGGGCAGGCGCCTTCCCGCCGCCATCGCGCGCCGGCGGTCACACCCGGTAGCGTTCGATCACCGCACGGTCGATCTCGATGCCGAGGCCGGGACCGGTCGGCACCGGGACGATGCCGTTGCTCTGCCAGATCGGGTCGTATGCGAGATGGTCGCGGAACGGGTTTTCCTCCTGCTCGAACTCGAGCATCGTCGGGAACGGGCGCAGGCTCGGAGGCTGGTCGGGCAGGGCGGCGAGGAACTGCAAGGTCGCCGCAAGCCCGATCGCGCTGCCCCAGGCATGCGGCACGCATTCGACGCCATGCGCCGAGGCGAGTGCCGCGATCTTCTTGCACTCGGTCAGGCCGCCGGCGGCGCAGACATCGGGCTGCACGATGTCCATTGCGCGGCGCGCAATCAGATCGCGGAAGCCCCAGCGGGTGAAGGCGTTCTCCCCGCCGGCCACCGCCATGTCGAGGGCACGGGAAACCTCGATGTAGCCGTCGATATCCTCGGGCGAGATCGGTTCCTCGAACCAGCCGACATCGAGCGCTTCCAGCTTGCGGCCGAGGCGGATCGCATTCGGGACGGTGAAGCAATGGTTGGCATCGACCATCAGCGCGATGTCGGGGCCGATCGCGGCGCGCACGGCGGCGACCCGGGCCGTGTCCTGCGCCAGGTCGCCGAGGCCGATCTTCATCTTGATGGCACGAAATCCGGCGCGCGCGTAGCCTTCCGCTTCGGCGACCGCATCCTCGGTGACCCGGTTCATGTCGTGGAAATAGAGGCCGGTGGCGTAGGCATGCAGCTCGGTGCGGAAGGCGCCCCCGAGCAGCTTATGGATCGGCTTGCCGCAGGCCTTGCCGATCAGGTCCCACAGCGCGATGTCGATGCCGGACAGGGCGGCGATGGTCATGCCGGAGAGGCCGTAGTCCTTCACCCGGTTGTAGAGATCTTCCCAGATCACTTCGACATCGAATGGATCGCGATCCAGGATGCGCGGCCCGAGCTGGGTTTCGACCACGGCGCGGGCGACGGCGGCGGGTCCGTAGCACTCGCCCCAGCCGATGAGGCCGGCGTCGGTTTCGATCTCGACCAGCAGCGCGGTGCGCTGGGTGTACAGCCAGCCGCGCGAGGAGGTGAACGGGCGGGCGACCTTGGCGGCGAGCTGGTGGGTGCGGACGGCGGCGATCTTCATGGCGACGGGCTCCTCATGGCGACAGGCTCCGGACGCGGCGGGGGAGGGGAGGTGGCCGCGGGGAGTGTATCGCGCGCGCCGCCCGGCCGGCCATGGCGGACGCGCGCGCCGGCGCGCCGGGTCAACCGGGACGTTGCGTTCGGGGATCGGGACGGCAGCGGCGGCAGGAGGGCGGCGGCGTTGCGCGGCATGGCAGGCGAGCGTAAGCCGCCGCGTGAACCGACTGGCCAGAATGGCGGTGCGACGTGGCTTCTGCCGGCTTCATGATGGAGCGACCGCCGCCGCGGCGGCGGGAGCGGCGCCGGATCGGGCCGTCGGCCGCGCTCTCCGCCCTGCTGCATTTCGGGTTGCTGCTGGCGATCGTGCTGCTGGCGCGCCGGCGGGTGGAAGCGCCGCAATGGCTGCCGCCGCCTTCGGTGCAACTGGTGTTCCAGGGGGGCGGTAAGGGCCCGACCTCCGTGCCCAACAAGGCGCCGCGCTCCCCGCTCCGGCGCGCGTCCCCGCCGCCCGTCCCGGCCGCGCCCGCCGCGCCGGCACCCCCGGCGACCGCGCCTGCCCCCTTCGCGCCGCCGCCGTCTCCGGCTCCGTCGGCGCGCCCGGTGGCCCCGCTTCCCCCGGCGCCCACGCCTGCGCCTACACCGGTGCCCATTGGCCCCCCCGCGCAGCCCCAGGCCCGTGTACCGCCGACACCGTCACCACCCGCGCCCCTCTTGCCGGCCCCATCGCCCCGCGCCGTCCCGGCGCCCACGGTGCCCGCCAGCCGGCCCGCGCCCGCCATCTCCCTGCCGCTGCCCCCGGCGCGCCCCGCCCCGCCGCCCCCGCCGACGCGCCCCGCAGCGCCCACGCTCCGGTTTCCCGCGCCGATGCCCTTCTCCCTCGGCGCCGCCCGCCCGTCCGTGGCGAGTGCCAACCCCGCCCGCGACCGGCCGCCCAGCCGCGGTGTCGACCTCTCCTTTGCCGCCCACGGTGCCGGCGCCGACCGGCTCAGCATCAACGGCCTGCTTGACCGTGACGGCGTCGGCCCCGACTGGTCCAATGCCTTCCGGGCCTGGCTCGATCGCCATACCTACTACCCGCACGACGCCGGCGAATTCGGCGAGTACGGCGATGTCGTCGTCGATTTCGTGGTCAGCAAGGACGGCCGCGTCAGCGACCTGCGGCTGGTCAGCAGCTCCGGTCACCCATTGCTGGACACGGCGACCCTGGGAATGTTCCGCGACGCCACCCTGCCGCCGCTCCCGCCCCAGGACGGCGCGCGCCAGACCGTGCACTTCACCATGCGCTACATCATCATCCCGCCCTGACCGAAAAATCGCCGCCCTGAAAATCGCCGCCCTGGCCGGCGTGGCGCCGGCCAGGGGAGGGCGAGGCGGAGGGCGGGGCGGCCCGTCAGGCGGCTTCGGCGCGCAGCACCAGCCGCCCGGTCACCTGGCCGGCGCGCAGGCGCATCAGCGCGGCGTTGGCCTGGTTCTGCGGCACGGTGGTGATCGGGATCGGCGGCAACGACCCGTCCTGCGCCAGCTTCACGAGCTCGCGCAGTTCCTTCGGGCTGCCGACGTAGCTGCCGCGTACCGTCAGCGCGCGGATCGCCATCAGCGGTAGCGGCAGCATCAGTTCGCCGCCGAACAGGCCCACCTGCACGAGCTTGCCGCCCTTGCGCAGTGCGTCGAAGGCGAAGCGTGCTGTCTCTGTGCCGTTCACCAGATCGACCACGGCGAGCACCGGCCCGCCGGCCGCCGCCATGATGCGCTTGGCGACATCGGCGCCGTTGCCGTCGACCACCTGCGTTGCGCCCTCGGCGAGCGCCGCCTTGCGCTTTTCCTCGCTGATATCGACCACGATGATGTTGCGGTGCTTCAGCGCCTTCAGGACTGCGATCGCGTTCATCCCCAATCCGCCGGCGCCGACCAGCACGATCGGCTCGTCGGCGGCGAGCGGCATCACCTTGCGGATGGCGGAATAGACGGTGATGCCGGAGCAGGCGTAGGTGGCGGCGATCGCCGGATCGAGCGATCCGGGATCGACCAGGTGGCGCGGGTGCGGCGCGATCACGTGGGTACCGTAGCCGCCGTTCTGGAACACGCCGAGGCTGCGCTGGTTGAGGCACATGTTGTCCTCGTCGGATCGGCAGGCGTCGCAGGTGCCGCAGCCGACCCAGGGGTAGACGATGCGCAGGTCGCCGGGCTTCACCCCTTTTGCGTCCGGCCCGAGCTTCACCACCCGGCCGACGATCTCGTGGCCCATGGCGAGCGGCAGGGTGACGCCGCGATCCTTGAGCGACATCTTCTTGCCGCCGCCGACGTCGTAGAAGCCTTCCCAGATGTGCAGGTCGGAGTGGCAGACGCCGCAATGGGTGACTTCGAGCAGGACCTCGGTGCCCTTGGGCTCCGGGGTGAGGAGTTCGATTTCTTGGAGCGGGGCTCCGTTCTCGACCACGGCCCAGGCGCGCATGTGGGTTCCTCCGGCTGGCTTGTGTGGGGGCAGGGATAGCGCGGCCCCGCGCGGGGTCAAGCGGGGAGGCGGTCGCGCGGCGTCTGCCGTCACGCGCGCGAAACGGTGCGCGGTAGCGCCGGCACCACCACTGCCGGCGAGCGAACGAACACCGCGACCGACAGGGCGCCGACCACACCGATGGCCCCGGTCAGGTACGAAAGCGCTCGTGAACGACCCGCTGGCCTGCACCATGTAGCCGGTTGCCGCCGGCGCCACGATCCCGGCAAGGTTCGCGATCAGATGGACAAAGCCGCTGACGCCGCCGACGCGGCGCTTCTCGATCGTGTCGAGGATGATCGCCCAGTACGTGTTTCCCGTCAGGTACATGAAGAACACCGAGATGCTCATCAGGGCCACTGCCGGGCCGACGCTGGTCACGGTTCCGGCCAGGGCCACGCAGACCGCGGCGACCAGCAAGCCACCGACGAGCACGAGCTTGCGCGACAGCACCGCGTTACCCGTCAGGCGGAATATCCAGTCACAGACCATGCCGCCGCCGGCGAGCCCGATGAAGCCGAGCAGCCAGGGGATCGCACTGACGAAGCTCATGGACTTGATGCTGAGATGCTGCTGCATCGTCAGGTAGCTGGGGAACCAGGCGAGGAAGAAATACAGGATATAGGCGTAGCCGAAGAACGCGAAGGCGGTGGCCAGAACGGAGGGGCGCATCAGCAGCGGGCCGAGCGTCGCCGGCGGCCCGGCTTGCGGCGCCTCCTGGTCGGCGGTGATCAGAGCGCGCTCGGCCGGCCCGGTGCGCGGATTCTGCTCCGGCCGTTCGGTGACGATCAGCATCCAGGCCACCGTCCAGCACAGGCCGATGATGGCGATGACGACGAACGACACCCGCCAGCCGTACGCCAGGGCGATGAAGCCGACGATCGGGCCGGCGATGGCGCCCCCGAGCGGGGTGCCGGCATTGGCCCAGCCGACGGCGCCCGCATGCTCCCGCCGTGGAAACCAGTTGCTGACCAGTTTGTTGGTGGCCGAGCCGTAGGGCCCCTCTCCCATCCCGAAGATCAGCCGCACGATCAGCAGCGAGGCGTAGCTGAACACGAAGGCCGTCAGGGCGCAGAATATCGACCAGACCACCGAGGCGATGGCGAACACGTTGCGGCCGCCGATCCGATCCGACGCGTATCCGCCGACAAAGCAGAACGCTGCGTAACCAAAGAAGAACACGCTGAACACCCAGCCGAGCTCGGATGGCGACAGCGACAATTGTCTGGTCAGAAAAGGTGCAGCGACAGCGATGGCAGCACGATCGAGGTAGTTGATCATCCCACCGAGGAACAGCAGCGCTACGACCATCCAACGGACGGTTCCGAACATCTTCATGGTTGTCTCCCCCCGACGCCGGCATCTGTGGCCGATCGTTCGATTACCTGTCTGGCAAGCCGCGCGCCGCCGTGGCGCGCGGAACCAGGACCATCAGGCGGCCGCCGTGCGGCCGGTATCACGCATCAGAATCTGCTGGTTTGCCCCCGTGACCTGCGCATGGAAAGCGAGAGCAGCCGGGGAGAAATCGGCATCCGGGGGTTGTTCGGGGGCAAAATTCCCGAATGCATCGACGCCGCGGACCAGGGTGGCACTGTCATGCGTGCCGACGACCTGACGTACATGCGTCGGCAGATAGCGGATGGCGAAGCCGATCCGCCGCCTGTCCGAAGGATTGGGGTCCGAGCCGTGGATCAGCCGCACATGGTGCAGCGACATCTCGCCCGGCTGCAGTACCAGCGTCCGCGCCTTCGTTGCGTCCACCTCGACAGCGATCTCCTGGCCACGCGACAGCAGGTTACCCTCGGCAAACGTGTCGCGATGCGCGATTTGATCCAGCACATGGCTATCCGGGATCACCCGCATGGCACCGTTCTCGACGGTGCTTTCCGACAGCGCCACCCAGGCGGTCACGATGTCCGCCGGTTCGAGCCCCCAATAGGTGGAATCCTGATGCCAGGACACATAGCTGCTGTCGTGCCGTTCCTTGACGAAGAAGCTCGAGCCCCAGGCCAGGATGTTGGGGCCGATGATGTCTTCGACGGCGTCCAGGATGGCCGGGTTCCGGATCAGCGCATCCAGCCAGGTGAACAGAAGATGGCTCTTGTGGCGCAGCGGGCCCCGTAGCCGGCCATGCTCCGCTTCATGCGTTTCCAACTGGCGGCGGGCCGCTTCCGCTTCCTGGGCGGAGAGCACACGGACCGGGGCGTAGTAGCCGTGTTCCTGGTAGAACGCGACCGCATCGGCAGACAGGCGCTTCATGGGGTTCCCTCCAGCGACGCGTCTTGCCGGCGCGTCGATTTCTCTGGTGTCTTTGTGATTTCAAATATGGAAGTGCGCGGAACGGGATGTCAATACCAGAAAAACCGGAGCCGGCGACGCCGGGCGGCGGGGCGCCGGCCCTGGAAAAAGGGCTCGACCTGCTGGAGGCGCTCGCCGCCGAACCGGGCGGACTGACCCAGAAGCAGTTGGCCGCCCGCATCGGCCGTTCGGTGGGCGAGATCTTCCGCATGCTGGGCACGCTGCAACGCCGCGGCTATATCAGCCGCGACCCGCGGACCGGCGAATACGTGCTCACCTTGCAACTGTTCCAGCTCGCGACGCAGCATCCGCCGACGCGGCGACTGCAGCAGGTGGCGCTCCCGATCATGGACGCGCTGGCTGCGAGTACCCGGGCTTTCCTGCCATCTCAGCATGGCGAGCGGTGGGCAGTTCCTCATCGTGGCGCAGGCGGAACCGCCGCGACCGATGGGCTGGATGGTGAAGCTCGGCGCGGCATTTCCGTTTTCAATGGAATATGCTTCTGCCCGCGTCATCGCGGCCTTTCAGACCGGCGGACGGCGTGAGGAGATGGTACGCATCCTGGTCGAGCGCAGCGGCCAGGCGGCGGCGCAGATATCGCGTCGCCTCGATGCCATTGCGGCGATCGGGCACGACATGGCCGCCAGCGAGCTGGCCGGAGGGCTGACGGATCTGAGCTGCCCCGTGCGTGACGAGCGTGGTCACGCCGTGGCGGCCCTCACCCTCCCGTTCGTGCCGCGGCTGGGAGTGCAGGCGGAAGCGGCAGAGGTCGTGCCGTTGCTGTGCGCCGCCGCGATTTCGATCTCGAGCAGGATCGGCGGCGCGGTGGAACCGTGCTGAACCGCTCCCGCGTTCCGTTACGGAATGCGAACCTGCCTGCCGCGGCGCGGGTGTCCGACTCCGCGGGCGGGTCAGCCGGCCGCCCGGCAGGCCGCCAGGCTGCGCCGCTGCCGCCCGGCAGGATCGAAATTCTCCGCCGCCAGCCAGCGTTCGAAGCCCGCGCGCACCGCCGGCCATTCGGTATCGATGATGGAGAACCACGCGGTGTCGCGGCTGCGACCCTTGTACACCACCGCCTGGAGGAACGTGCCTTCGTAGCGGAATCCCAGTCGCTCCGCCGCCGCGCGCGAGGGCGCGTTCAAGCTGTCGCATTTCCATTCGTAGCGTCGGTAGCCGAGCTCGTCGAACGCCCGGCGCAGCATCAGGAACATCGCCTCGGTCGCCGTCGGGGTGCGCTGCAGCCGGGGCGCGTAGTTGATGTTGCCGACCTCGACCGCGCCGTTGCCGCGATCGATGCGCATATAGGCGGCAACGCCCGCCGCCTGGCCGTCGCGATGGTCGATAATGGCATGGAACATCGGATCCGCTTTGCCGGCGACCGCAGCCAGCCAATCGAGATACGCCGCCCGGTCCGCCGGCCGGTCGATCCCCAGATAGGTCCAATTGCGCCCTTCGGCGTCGGCTTCCATCGCCGCGGCCAGCGCCGCGCCGTGGCGCGCGGGATCGAGCGGCTCCACGGTGCAGAAGCGCCCGAGCATCGGCGTGGCCGGTGGCAGCGCCCGCGGCGACCAGCCGGGCACCGGCGCGCCGATGGGGTTGCCGAAACGATCGTAGTGGTCGGTCATTCTATCCCTCCGCCGGGTCGCGCGCCTCGAATCCCGGGCGCGGCACCAGGCCCATGAGTACACGACCGAAGCCGCCGTCGCAGCAGACATCCTCGCCGTTCACGTAACCGGCGCGGTCGCTCGCCAGGAACGCCGTGACGTCGGCAATGTCACCGGTGGTGGCGACCCGGCGCAGCGGCACGATGCCGGCGCGGCGCTCGGCGACTTCGGGGATGCGGTAATAGGCGTCCGTCATCGGCGTGCGCACGAGGCCGGGGCTGACCACGTTGCTGCGCACGCCCGATGGCCCCCACTCCAGCGCCAGTTGCTGCGACAGCATCACGACCCCGGCCTTGCTGACGGAGTAGGCGCCCGACCAGGGCTGCGGATGCCGCCCGGCGATCGAGGCGACATGCACGAGCGCGCCCTGTTTCTTCTCCAGCATCTGCCGCCCGAACGCCTTGGCGCAGAGAAAATAGCCGGTCAGGTTCACCGAAATCAGCCAGTTCCATTCCTCGAGCGTCAGGGTGGCGATCGGGCCGGGCCGCAGCAGGCCGGCGTTGTTCACCAGCACCTGGCAGGCGCCGAGGGTGCGCGCGGTGCGGTCGGCGGCGGCAGCGACGTCCTCGGGGTCCGTCACGTCGCATTTCATCGCGGTGGCCTCGGTGCCTTTCGCGCGCAGGTCCGCGGCGGTTTCCTCGCAGGTGGCGAGGTCGCGATCGAGCAGCACGAGCCGCGTCCCGGCGGCGGCGAGGCCGCCCGCGATCGCGCGGCCCAGGCCGCCGCCGGCGCCGGTGACGACGGCGATGCGTCCTTCGAGCCCGAGCCAGGTTTCTGCGTGCGCCATGCTGTGCGATCCCACTCTGGTGTGCCGGCGGCCGACGGTGCCGAGGCGGCGCGCGGAGCGGTGGGCGCTTCCCCCGGCGGCTCCCCGCCGGACCTCCCGCATGCAGGAGATCGACGGGCGGCGTCCTTGCGCTGCGAGGTGGATCAGGGGGGCGACGCGCCTTCGGCCGTGCGTGCACGGCCTCGGGGCTGTGCGCGCAGGATGTAGCACGAGAGCGGCGCGTGGCCTAGGGCGCCGGCGGGCCGGCGCCGCCGCCGGCTTGTCGGCTGTCCGGCCGTCACCACGGCGAACCCGCGGTCGAGGTCGATGCCCGGTCGGCATTTCCCGGACGACGCCATCTCGCCCGGACGGCGGCCCGAGCCGCTGCCGCACCGGACGCGTTCAGGCGGATCGGCGCCGCTTCGTCGCCGGCGCCTTCCGCTTGCGGCCTTTGGGTTCCGCTGCGTCGGCGGCGGGGCGCTTGCCGGATGCCGGGCGCGTTCCCGCTTTGCGTCCTTCCGCGGCGCCTTTTCCTCCCAGGCTCCTTTTCAACGCCTGCATCAGGTCGATGACGTTGTCCTGGTCCGCCGCGGGCGCGGCCTCGGGGGTGATGCCCTCGCCGCGCAGCTTGGCGTCGATCACCTCGCGCAGGCGGGCTTCGTAGCGATCCTCCATGTCGGCAGCGTCGAATTCTGCCGTCTGCCGGCCGATCAACTGCACCGCGAGCCTGACCATTTCGGGATCGGGCTTCGTGTCGGGAACGGCGCCGAACAGCGTGTGCGGATCGGCGAGGTCGCGCGCCTCATGCAACGTGTGCAGCACCATGCCGCGATCCATCGGCAGCAAAGCGACCGCCCGCTCGCGGCGCGCGATCACGAGCCGCGACAGCGCCATGTGGCCGGTCCGGCGGATGGCATCGCGCAGCACGACGTAGACATCGATGCCGGCGTCCCCGTCGGGCACCAGATAGTAGCTGCTCTCGAAATAGATCGGATGGACCGCGCCGGCCGGCACGAATTTCTCGACGTTCAGGGTCGCCGAGCTGTCGATCCGGGCCGATTCGAAATCCGCCTCCTCGAGCAGCACGTACTCGTTCTTGCGGAACTCGTAGCCGCGCACCAGGTCGCGGCGGGAAAGCTCCTCGCCGGTTTCGGCATCCTCGGTGACCATGCGGACGCGGTTGCCGGTGGCCGGGTTGATGTAGTGGAAATGCAGATTGCCGCTCTCGTGCAGGGTGCTGTACAGGGCGACCGGGCAGGTCACCAGTGCCAGGCGCAGATGGCCGCGCCAGATCGGATGCTCCGCCATCATCGTCCTCCCTTGGGTGCGGCGGGACTGTCGAGCCGGGGCAGTTCGGCCGCCGCCGCGGCGAAGTCTGCCCACGGGATCCTGCGCTCTGGGCGTGCCCCGGAGCATGGCTGCAGGCCGCACATCGCTGTGCGCCGCGTGCCGACGCTGGGTGGTATCGACGGGGCTGCGGGGCGCCGCACGCCGACGCGGACAGATGGTGGGTGCGACAGGGATTGAACCTGTGACCCCCGCCGTGTGAAGGCGATGCTCTCCCGCTGAGCTACGCACCCATCCAACGGCCGCGGACATAAGCCGCTCCCGCCCGGCGGTCAACGGGCCGCACCGCGCTCCGGGGCGACCGCGCGCACCGTGCGTGCCCTGCGCGCCGTCTCCCCGGCGGGAACGGCGAAGGCGCCGGGCGTTCGCCCGATCGCCGCAGGGGCGCCTTTGGGGTGCCCGTGCGGCGCCCCGCCGATCTGCCCCGGGTCGGTGCCTGCATTTGTCACGGCAAAGAGTCCGGGTTAACGGTGATTAAGCATTGAGGATGTGGAGGAGGAAATCGGGGCTCCAGGTGGCGATCAGGCGTCGTGTTTTGACGCTACCCTTGGTCTTGCGGGCGCGGACGAGGTCGAGGGCGAAGCGTCGGACGACGGCCATATTTTTGGCTCCGTAGCCCTGTCGGTAGCGGGAGAGGTCGTCCTTGAACTGGACGTCGAGGATCCAGTGCATGGCCTCGACGCCCCAGTGGCCGCGGATGGCGGTGGCGATGCGGTCGATGTCGAGGGGCGGCGAAGCGAGGTAGACGCTGGTTTCGCAGCTGATCTGGCCGGCTTGTTCTGTGGTTCTGTGAACCTGGACCAGGGTCTTGATCCCCGGGAAGCGGGGCTCTCCGGGGTATCTGCGGTCGGAGGCGATCCAGTCGACGTTTGCGGAGGCCCTGTAGTGGCGGGTCTCGATCCGGCCGTGGTCCTTTTCGATCGTGGTGGTAGAGACGATCTCGCCGGCCGGTGCGGTGCGGAAGTAGTCGAGCACGTCGGCTTCGAGGGTCGGCTGGTTGCCTTTGAGGCTGAGCACATAGTCGGCGCCATGGTCGATGATCTTCTGGGCGATGGCGACCTGACAGCCCATGGCGTCGATGGTGACGACGGCGCCGTCGAGCTGGCCGGCCCCGGCCAGAGTGTCGAGCAGGTCGGGGATGGCGGTGATCTCGTTGGTCTTCTCGGGCACGGAGAGTTGGGTCAGGGTGAGGCGGGCGCTGGTGGCGTAGGCGCTGAGGGTATGCAGGGCCTTCAGATCCTTGCGCTTGTCATGGGTGCGCCGGGCGGTCTTGCCGTCGATGGCGATGAAGTCGTGCCGCTGGGGCCACATCGAAGCGACGAAGGCTTCGAAACAGCGGGCGAACAGGACCGGGTCGATCCGGTTCATCAGATCGCGCAGCCAGCGGGCACATGGCACGCCATGATGGAAGTCACTGAACCGGCGCAGGAAATCCAGGTGGTGCTCGCCCCAGGCGACGATCGCCTCGAAGTCGTCGCAGTTGGCGATCGTGGCGCAGGTGACCAGCAACAGCACCTCCTTGAGCGGATAGGCCACCCGCCAGCTCTCGCGATCGTCGTCGATCTCGGCGAAGTGCTGCAACAACACCGCCAGGCGGGCGGGTGCGAACTCCGGTTCGGCAATCGGGGTCATGGGCGGCTCCAGCGAATCAGAGCCGCACGGAATCACACCCCGCCGGTCAAGCCAAAATCGCCGTTAACCCGACCGCATCGCCGTGCTGCATTTGTAACCCCGGGTTAACTGCCCAGGGGCTATTGCCCGACGACGGGGGAGTCGCGTGCGCCGGCCCGGCGCGTGCGCTAGGGTGATCGGAACCGGGCGCAGAAGGATACCAGCCGATCCCAACGCTCATGTCGCGCCGTCGCCCCGTCGGCTCCCCGCCCAGGCGGTCGTCCGGCCCGTCGTCCGACGCGCCGGCGGAGCCGACGGTCGTCGCGGCCGATCGTGCCGGCCCCGGCCTCGCGGAGCTGCTGCGGATCCAGACCCGCATCCTGCGCGACATGGCGGCCGGGCAGCCGGCGCAGCCGCTGGCCGAGCGGCTGTGCGATCTCGTCCGCCACTATGCGCCCGGGCGGATCGCCTGCCTGATGCGCCTCGGGCCGGACGGGCTGCTCCACCCGGTGGCCGTCAGCGGCGCGCCGGAGGGGCTGCCGGCGGCGATCGACGGGCTGGCGCCGGGACCGCACAACGGGTCCTGTGCCGCGGCGATCCATGCGGGCGCGCCGATCCTGGTGGAGGACGCCCGCACCGACCCGCGCTGGGCCTCCCAGCGTGAGATGGCCGCAACCTTCGGCATCCGGGCCTGCTGGTCGCATCCGGTCTGGCAGGGGACGCA
This sequence comes from uncultured Pseudomonadota bacterium, assembly GCA_963832525.1. Taxonomy (GTDB): domain Bacteria; phylum Pseudomonadota; class Alphaproteobacteria; order Acetobacterales; family Acetobacteraceae; genus JAJZVS01. The sequence continues at coordinate 148,845 of CAWHUC010000001.1, read as the reverse complement.
GCCGATCGGCACCTTCGCGCTGGCCGGTGCCACCGGGGGCGCACCGGGGCCCGCGCTGCTGCGCCTGCTGGAACAGGCCGCGGCGATCGCCGGCAGCGTCCTGCAACTGCTCGACCTGCAGGAAGAGCAGCACCGCCAGTCGGTGCGCATGCGGCGGCTGAGCGGCTTCAACGCCATGCTGGCGCAGGTCAATCAGCTCGCCTCCGGCCGGCCCGACGAAGCGACCCTGTATGCCGGGGTCTGCCGCATCGCGGTGGCGCAGGCCGGACTGCGACTCGCCTGGATCGGCGCCCCCGATCCGGCGGGCCCCGATTTGGCTGGCCCCAATTCGGCGGGTGCGATGCGCCCGACCGCTGCCGCCGGCGCCATAGGATTCCTGGACGAGGTCTTCGTCACCGTCGATCCGGCGCTGCCGGAAGGGCGCGGCCTGTCCGGCACCGCCTGGCGGGAGGTCCGCACCGTGGTGCGCCAGCGCTTCGCGCCCGACACGATGCTGGCGCCCTGGCTGGAGGCGGCTCGTCGCCACGGCCTCGGCGCCGGTGCTGCCTTGCCGCTTCTGCTGCGCGGCGTTCCCCAGGCGATCCTGCATGTCTATGCCGCCGAGGAAGGGATCCTGGATGCCGAGCTGCTCGGCCTGGTCGAGGAACTGGCGGTCGACGTGGGCCGCGCGCTGGAGGCACTCGACCAGCAGCGCCATCTCGACCGGCTGCAGGCGCTGCACACCGCACTGCTGACCGAGGGCGAGATCCTGTTGCAGGCGCGCAGCGAGACCGAGATCCTGCACAAGACCTGCGCACAGCTCGGCACCAGCACCCTGTTCCACGTCACCTGGATCGCCCGGCCGGACGCGGAGGGGATATTCCAGGCCCTTGCCGGCGCCGGGCCGGGGATGGCCCTGTTGGCGCAGCAGCGCCTGGCGCTCGACGACGATCCGCCCTCCTTCATCGCGCGCGGCTGGCGTGCCGGCGGGGCGCTGGTGCAGAACGACCTGCGCGCCGACCCTCACCTGGTGCGCTTTCGCGACATGTTCGAGCGCGACGGCTGGCGATCGGCGGCGGTGGTGCCGCTCCTGCGCGGCGGAGCGCGGGTTGCGGTGCTGCTGCTCGGCTCCCCGCACGCCGGGCTGTTCACCCCCGACGTGCTCGCGCTCTGCGAACGCATCGCCCAGTTGCTCGGCCGCGGCCTCGACGAGCTCGACCTCAAGCAGGCGCTGGAACAGGAACGTAGCCGCCAGTTCCACCTGGCACGGCACGATCCGCTGACCGGCCTGCCCAACCGGCTGCTGTTCGAGGAGCATCTCGGCCATGCCCTGGCGCGCGCCCGCCGCCGCGGCACGCCGCTCGCCGTCTGCCTGCTGGACCTCGACGACTTCAAGCCGGTGAACGACCGCTTCGGGCACCACGCGGGCGATGTCATCCTGCGTCAGGCCGGCGTGCGCCTGCACCACAGCATGCGCCGGTCCGACCTCGTCGCGCGCCTGGGCGGGGACGAGTTCGTCCTCGCGATCGAGGACCTGGGCAGTGTGCAGGCGCTGCCGGGGCTGCTCGGACGCCTCTCGGAGACGATCGCGGCGCCGTTCGACCTGGAGGGGAGCGCCGTGCGCGTCGGCCTGAGCGTCGGGGTCGCCGTGTTTCCGGACGACGGGGAAGACCCCGACATCCTGCTGCGTCGTGCCGACGCCGCCCTGTACGCCGCCAAGGCCCGCAAGGCCGTGCGGGAGGCGAATTGGCAGCGCTGGACCGCCGATCTCATCCAGGACCATGTCCCGACCGCCGCGATCGACGACCCATACGGCACGGAGGCGACCCGGCTGCTCGTCGCCACCGCCGACATCTGGCCCGTGGTCACCGCCGGATTCCTGGAGGATTTCTACCGCGATCTCGCCCGCCAGTCGCTTGCCGCGCCGATCCTGGGCGCCCTGGCGCCGGCGGAGATGGCGCGGCTCAAGACCAGGCAGGCGGCGCATCTGCTCCGGTTGATGGACCCGGCCACCGACCGGGAGACGCTGCACCGCCGCGCGCGGGAGATCGGCCAGGTGCATGCCCTGGTCGGCGTCGACGGGGCGTTGATGATCCAGGCGATCGCCATCTACCAGGCGCGGCTGACCGATCGGCTGGCGGCGCAGCCCCTGCGCCCGATCGACCGGCAGCACCTGATCTCGGTGGCGACCGTGCGGTTGCAGGAAGACATGACGGTGCAGATGGAGGCGCGGGGCGAGACCATCGCCGCCTATTTCGACGTGCTGCTGCGCCGGCCGCCGCGCTCCGACGCGCCCTGGGTGGATGCCGCGCAGGCGCGGCTCGATGCGCTGGCGGGGCTGCCCGGCATCCTCGCCGCTGGCCTGCTGCGTCCCGACGCCGAAGGACGCTTCCAGGTGCTGGCGAGCAGCAGCGCGGTCGGCCTGTCCTTTGCCCGCATCCGCGAAGTCAGTGCCATCGTGCCGATGCTCGACACCGCGCGGCCGGAGGGCCAGGGCCTGCTGGCCGAAGCCTGGCGCAGCGGGGAGATCGTCGTCGCTGCCAATTTCCAGACCGATCCCCGCACCGCGCCCTGGCACCCGGCGGCAGTGCAGCTCGGCGTGCGCAGCGGGGCGGTGATGCCGGTGCGCGATGCGGAAGACCGTCCGGTCGCGGCACTGATCCTGCTCGGCGCCACGCCCGGCCAGTTCGTTTCCATGTGGATGCGCCACTTCTGCCTCGGCATGGCGCAGGGACTCGCCTTGCTCTGGCGGCAGCGGCGCGGCGCGGCGCAGGCGGTGGTGGTGCCGGAGACGACTGCCGCGGCCTGGCGCCGGCGATTGTTCGCTGGCGGCCTGCGGCTGCACTACCAGCCGCTGGTCGATCTGCGCAGCGGCCGCCCGGTCAAGGCCGAGGCACTGGCCCGGCTCGAACAGGACGACGGTACGATCGTTGGTCCGGTGCAGTTCCTGCCGGTGCTCGGCGCGCGCGATCTCGACGAGTTGTTCCGCCTCGGCGTCGCCGAGGCGCTGCGCCAGGCGGTGCGGTGGGAGGCGGAAGGGCTCACGCTCGGGGTCACGGTGAACCTTGCCCCCTCCACCCTGGCGCGGCCGGACTGCGCCACCTGGGTGCGCGACGCGCTGCGCGAGACGCCGCTGCCGCCGGGGCGCCTGTCGCTCGAGATCACCGAGGACCAGGCGCTGAGCGAGGCCGACGAGGCCACCGCGGCCACCCTGGCGGCGCTGGCGCGGCTCGGCGTGACCCTCGCGATGGACGACCTCGGCTCCGGCTACAGCAGCCTGCAACGGCTGCGCGCGCTGCCGTTCCGCACCGTGAAGCTCGACCAGGGACTGCTGCATGGCGTGCTCCGCGCGCCGGCGCGCACCATCAGTTTCATCGGCGCGCTGGTCCACCTGGCCCGCGACCTCGAAATCGAAGTGGTGGTGGAAGGGCTGGAAAGCGCGGACATGGTGGAAGCCGCGGCGCTGCTGGGCGCGGACGTCGGCCAGGGCTTCGCACTCGGCCACCCGATGCCGCCCGAGGCCATTCCCGAATGGGCGCGCAGCTTCGTCTGGACGGTGGACACCGAGACGCCGCGCACGGTCCTGGGGGCGCTGGCAACAGCCTGGCGCGGCAACCACCTGGGCGACAACATGAGCGGGCCGGCCGAAACCTGCCCGATGGCCCGCTTCCTCGACGCCCAGGGACTGTCCGGCAGCAAACTCGCCCGGGCACACAGCGCCCTGCACGCGCTCGCCGCAAGGGACGGCCGTAGCAGCCGCCGCTACCGCGCCGCCGCCGCCCGGTTCCAACAGGCGCTGGCGCGGCTGGTCACCGAGCCGGGCTGAGACCGGCGCCGATTGACGCCGGCGCTGCCGGGGGCCCAGATTTGGCGCCGCGACCGGGGCGGGCGGGGGGAGTGCGATGGACCTGACTTTCACCGAAGCCGAGCAGGCGTTCCGCGAGGAGGCGCGCCGGTTCTTCCGCACCGCGGTTCCCGAGCGCATCCGCGCCAGGTTGCGGGACGGGGAACATCTCGGCAAGGACGACATGGTTGCTTCCCAGCGCATTCTGAACGCGCGCGGGTGGGCGACGCCGAACTGGCCGGTGGAATGGGGCGGACAGGACTGGTCGCCGGTGCAGGTCTATCTCTATCAGGACGAGATGCAGCAGGCCTATGTGCCGCCGCCGATCGCGTTCAACACCTCGATGGTGGGCCCCGTCATCGCGCAATTCGGCAACGATGCGCAGAAGCGCCGCTTCCTGCCGCGCGCGGCCAATGCCGACGATTTCTGGTGCCAGGGATTTTCCGAGCCGGGCGCCGGGTCCGATCTGGCCAGCCTGCGCACCCGGGCGGAGCGGCGCGGGGACACATACGTCGTCAACGGGCAGAAGACCTGGACCACGCTCGCGCAATACGCCGATTGGATCTTCTGCCTGGTGCGCACCGATCCGGCGGCGAAGGCGCAGGAGGGGATCAGCTTCCTGCTGATCGATATGCGCTCGCCGGGGATCACCGTGCGGCCGATCGTCACCATCGACGGCGGGCGGGAGGTGAACGAGGTCTTTTTCGACGCGGTCGAGGTGCCGGCGGAGAACCTCGTCGGGCAGGAGAACAAGGGCTGGGACTATGCGAAGTTCCTGCTCGGCAACGAGCGCACCGGCATCGCGCGGGTCGGCACATCGAAGGCGCGCGTCGCGCGGATCAAGCAGCTCGCCGCGCTGGAGCGGATCGGCGATACGCCGCTGATCGAGGATGCGCGCTTCCGCGAGAAGCTCGCTGCGGTGGAGATCGAGCTGAAAGCGCTGGAAATGACCCAGTTGCGGGTGGTATCGGAGGAAAGGAAGACCGCGAAGGGCAAGCCCAACCCGGCCTCGTCGATCCTGAAGCTGAAAGGCTCGGTGATCCAGCAGCAACTGACCGAGCTGACGATGGAGGTCGTGGGGCCTTATGCGATGCCCTGGCAGTCGCCGGAGGCGGGGCAGAACGAGCCGTTCATCGGTCCCGACTACGCCGCCGCGGCCGGTCCGGTGTATTTCAACACGCGCAAGGTCTCGATCTACGGCGGGTCGAACGAGATCCAGCGCAACATCGTGGCGAAGGCGATCCTGGGGCTTTAGGAGCCGCCGGCTGCATGTTTTGCGGGCCAATTCAGCCGACGCCCGAAGACGGGCGTCGGCATCGGACCGCTCAGAGCGTGAAAAGCAATCGAACTTGTGAAAGAACGCCCGTTGTCATTGCTCGGGTTTTCGGGCGGTTTTGGCGGCTGACGGGCATTCTTTCACAAACTCTCAGGCGGCGGTGGCCTGGATCATCTCGCGCACGCGCGGATAGACCTCGGTCGCCCAGCGCCGGCCGCTGAACACGCCGTAGTGGCCAACGCCCGTTTGCAGGTGATGCCGTTTCATCCCCGGATGGATGCCGGTGCACAGATCGAGCGCGGCGACGGTCTGGCCGATGGCGCAGATATCGTCGCGCTCGCCTTCCACCGTCAGCAGCGCGGTGCGGCGGATCGCGCCGGGGCGGACCAGTTCGCCGCGGAATTTCAGCCGGCCGAGCGGCAGGTCGTGCTCCTGGAACACCCGCTGGACGGTTTCCAGGTAGAACTCCGCGGGCAGGTCCATCACCGCGTTGTATTCGTCGTAGAAGCTGCGATGCGCCGCCGCGCCGGCGACATCGCCGCCGACCAGGGCGCGGAAATGGCTGAAATGGGCGCCGACGTGGCGTTCCAGGTTCATGGTCATGAAGGCGGTGAGCTGCAGGAAGCCCGGATAGACCCGCCGCCAGGCGCCGCGGTAGCGCCAGGGGACGACGCCGATCAGGGTCTTCTCGAACCATTCGATCGGCCGCCCGGAGGCGAGCTCGTTGACCCTGGTCGGGTTGATCCGCGTATCGATCGGCCCGGCCATCAGGGTCATGCTGCGCGGCTGGGCGGGATCGCCCGCCTGGGCCAGCAGTGCCACCGCGGCGAGCACCGCGACGGCCGGCTGGCAGACCGCGACCACATGCGCGCCGGGACCCATCGTGCGCAGGAAGCGCATCACGTGTTCGATGAATTCGTCCATCCCGAAGCCGCCGTCTTCGACCGGGATGTCGCGCGCATTGTGCCAGTCGGTGATGTAGACGTCGTTTTCCGCCAGCAGCACCTTCACGGTGCCGCGCAGCAGGGTGGCGAAATGCCCCGACATCGGCGCAACCAGCAGCACCTTGGGTTGTGCCGGCGCCGGATCCTTGCGGAAATGCAGCAGGGTGCCGAAGGGGGTCGTGTCTGCCGCCTCCTCGGTGACCGTTGCGGTGCCGTTGCCGATCCGCACCGCGTCGAACCCGAACGCCGGCCGGCGGTGGGTAAGCCCGCCGGTGGACAGGATGTCGCAGGCGGCCAGCATCTGGCGCAGCGCCGGCGGCGTCGCCGCGCCGATGTCGGCGGGGCGCATCAGGCCGGCGGCGATGGCGGCGGCGCGGCGCAGCGGGGCCAGCAGGTCCGCCTGGGTCTGGTAGAGCTGGTAGATCATCGGCGTGATGGCGGCACTCCTGGCGAGAGGATTTTGTCCCGGTCGGCCGGGCATTGTGGCACATTGCACCGCAGCATCGCAAGTCGTTCGGGAAGGGGACGCCATGGCCGAGGCCACCGTGTCGGATACCACGTTGCTCATCAGCAGCAAGAACTACTCCTCCTGGTCGTTGCGCGGGTTCCTGCTCGCGCGGCTGTCCGGCCTGCCGTTCGAGCGAGCAGGTGGTGGCGGCGGACGATCCGGCGACGCGGGCCGAGCTGCTGCTGCAATCCTCCTCGATCCTGGTGCCCTGCCTGGTGCACGAGGGCGTGCGGGTGTGGGACACGATGGCGATTGCCGAATATCTGCACGAGGTCCGGCCGAAAGCCGGGATGTATCCGCTCGACCGGCCGGCGCGCGCGCGCTGCCGGTCGATCTCCGGCGAGATGCATTCGGGGTTTTCCGCCCTGCGTTCGTCCCTGCCGATGAACCTGCGCGGCCGGCGCCCGGGGTTCACGGTCTGGTCCGGGGCGCAGGCGGACATCGCGCGCATCCTGGTGATCTGGCGCGAGTGCCTGGCAGACCTGGGGCGGGCCGTACCTGTTCGGCCGGCGCCTGACCGTGGCCGACGCGATGTACGCGCCGGTGGTGACCCGGTTCGTTACCTACGACGTGACATTGGCGGGTGCCGGCGGCGGCTACGCCGCCCGCATCCTGGCCTGGCCCGACCTGCTGCGAGTGGACCGCGGCGGCCGAGGCCGAACCCGAGCAGATCGAGGAACTGGAAGTCGAGTTCTGAACGCCGCCGCGCCGGGTGGCCCCGCGTCCCGTCGTTCGCCTCACGCCTCCGGCCAGGGCGTGGGCGGCGGCACCGGGACAGGATAGGCGACGTCGACGGTCGCGAAATCCGCCGGGGCGACGACTTCCAGGTATTCCATGTCGGGCGAGTAGTCGAACAGGTAGTGGGTGATCCCCGGGCGCTGGTGCACGCAATCGCCGGTGGCGACCAGGTGCTCCTTGTCCTCGGTACATGAACCTGGCCCAGCCTTTCAGCATCAGCACGATGTGGAACTCGGCCACGTGCTGATGCCAGCCGGTGCCGTGTTCGGGCGGGCGGGCGGCTTTCACGAGTTGGGCGAGCACCCGCCCGCCGGTGGCCTCGGCCACGCCGAGGTCCTTGTAGAGGAAGAAGTCGCGCAGCCCGTCGCCCTTCCACTCGGTGTCGCCGGGCTTGATGTGCGCGAACAGGTTGACCAGGGGATGATCCAGCATCGGCGCGTCCTCCGTGACAGGGGCCGCGGCCAGGGGCGCGCGGCCAGGTTGCGCGAAGCCCTGCTGACTGGTGGTTTCCGCCCGGAGGCGCCGGGGCGCGGGTCGTGCCCCGGCTGGATGTTGCGATGCAGCGTCGCATGGCGGGGGCTGGGCGGGCAACAGGATTCGTGCCGGCGGGTGCGGCTTGCCGGGTAGGGCGGGCGCGGGTAGAAGCGGGGCGCCGGCTGGACGGGCGCGTAGCTCAGCGGAAGAGCACTACCTTGACACGGTAGGGGTCACAGGTTCGATCCCTGTCGCGCCCACCATCTCAGCCATGCACACGCCAATCCCCATAGGGATACGGGACCGCTCGGGCGCGGCATGGCGCGGTCCGGCGGGATCGCACGCCTCAGCGAGGCGACATCGTGCCCGGCTCCAGCACCCGGTCGGCGAGATCGAGCAGGGTCTCGGCGATGGTCCGAAATCCGGCGTCATCCGTCTCTTCGGCGAGCCGCAGCAGGTGATCGGACAGCATCAGCGGGCTGGACGCCTGCAGCATGTTTGCCTCCGTGGAAGAAATGCACGCCATGTGACCATTCCCAACGTGAGTCCAGGCGCCCCATCGGCGCCAGGTTCGCGAGGGGATTTCACTCCCGGTGCCGGGCCCGGTCGTTGAGGTAGATCAACTCCCGGCGCCGCCGGTCATCGGTCCCATGTCCGGAACCCGGGCACGAGCCCGGGGGACCCGAAGGGGCCGGCGGTGACTGCCGCCGTGTCCTTGCTCCTGCGCGCACTTCTGGCGATCCTGCCCGGCATCGCCGCCCGCGGCCGGGCCGGGACGCCGCGCCCGGGCTGCGAAGGGATCGATCGGCGCGCGGGCACGAGGGGCCAAGGGGATGAAAACGAACGGGATGGAAGCGGACTACGTCGTCGTGGGCGCCGGCTCGGCCGGCTGCGTGATCGCCAGCCGGCTGAGCGAGACCGGCGCGCGCGTCACCCTGCTGGAGGCCGGCCCGCCCGACTGGCACCCCTGGATCCACATCCCCGCCGGCGTGCTGAAGCTGCTGCGCCATCCGGTGGTCAACTGGAACTACACCGCCGAGGCCGGCCCGGGCAGCGCGGGCCGGCCGATCCATTGGCCGCGCGGCAAGACGCTGGGCGGCTCGTCCTCGATCAACGGCATGCTGTATGTGCGCGGCAATCCCGCCGACTACGACGGCTGGGCGCAGATGGGCTGCCGCGGCTGGAGCTTCGACGACGTGCTGCCGTTCTTCCGCAAATCGGAAGACTACGGCCCCGGCGATCCGGAGGTCCGCGGCAAGGGCGGCGTGCTGCGGGTGGAGGACTACCGCACCATCCTTCCGCTGACGCACCGCTTCGTCGAGGCGGCGCAGGCCGCCGGCCACGCCTACAGCAAGGACCTGAACGGGCGCGTGCAGGAAGGCGTCGGCTATTCGCAGATGACGCGCAACGGCCGGTTCCGCGGCTCCACCGCGCGGACCTTCCTGGCCGCCAGGGACGCGCGAACGCGGCGCGGCGCGCAACCTGCGCGTGGAGACCGATGCGCTGGCGACGCGGCTGCTGTTCGAGGGCAAGCGCTGCGTCGGCGTGGCGTTCCGCCAGCGGCGGCGCGGATCGCGAGCTCCGCGCGGCGCGCGAAGTGATCCTGTGCGGCGGCGCGGTGAACTCGCCGCACCTGCTGCAGATTTCCGGCGTCGGGCCGGCGGCGCACCTGCAATCGATCGGCGTCGCGGTGGTGCACGACCTGCCCGGCGTCGGCGCCAACCTGCAGGACCACTACGTGGCGCGCGATTTCGCACCGGGTGCGGGGGGCGATCTCGATCAACCAGCTCGCGCGCGGCGCGCGGCTGGCCGGCCAGGTGGCGCGGTTCTTCCTGATCGGCAACGGCGCGCTGACGTTCGGCGTGACCGTCGGCGCAGGTGTTCACCCGCTCGCGCGAGGGACTGGCCAGTCCCGATCTGCAACTTCTGTTCACCCCGGCGAGCTACGATCCCGCCGCTGTTCGGCACGCTGGAGCGCGCGGCCGGCATGACCGTGGCGGTCTGCCCGGTGCGCCCGGACAGCCGCGGCACCATCATGGCGGCCTCGCAGGACCCGTTCGCCAAGCCGCGGATCACGCCGAACTACCTGTCGGCGCCGGGCGATGGGCGCGTGCTGCTCGCCGGCATGCGCCTGACGCGCGAGATTTTCGCCCAGGCGCCGATCGCCCAGCACAGCGTGGCGGAGACGCTGCCCGGCCCCGACGTGGCCACCGACGAGCAGTTGCTGGACTACTGCCGCCGGTTCGGCACGACGATCTACCATCCCGGTCGGCACCTGCCGGATGGGCGAGGACAACCCGATGGCGGTGGTCGACTCGCGGCTGCGCGTGCATGGGCTGGCCGGGCTGCGGGTGATCGATGCCTCGGTGATGCCGACGCTGACGACGGGCAACACCAACGCGCCGACCATCATGATCGCCGAGAAGGGCGCCGCGATGATCCGCGAGGACGCGGGGGGCTGAGGGAAAAAGGCCAGGGGGGCGCTGCCCCCCTGGCCTTTTGCCCTCAATGCCCCGGACACGAGGCTCCCGCGAGCACCGGTGCCAGCGCGCGGTATTCCGCTGCCCGCGGCGCCCCCTGGCCGCCAGACCAGCCCCAGGGTCCGCCAGGCTCCGGCGCCGGCGAGCGGGCGCAGCACCAACTCCGTCCCTGCGGTCACGCCGCCGGCGACGGCGCTTTGCGGCAGCAGGGTCACGCCGAGCCCGCCCGCGACCATCTGCACCAGCGTATGCAGGCTGGTGGCGGCGAACTCGTCCTGCCGCCCGGCGTGCAGGCCGCACACCGCCAGCGCCTGATCGCGCAAGCAGTGCCCGTCTTCCAGCAGCAGCAGCCGCTCGCTTGCCAGCGCGGCGATCGGCACCTGCTCGGCCTGCGCCAGCGGATGGCCCGGCGGCAGCGCGGCCACGAACTCGTCGCGTGCCAGGGCCAGGGTTTCCCCGCCGCCGCAGTCGCAGGGCAGCGCCACCAGCAGCGCGTCCAGCCGGTTGGCGGCCAGCCGCTCCACCAGCCGCGCCGTCAGGTCCTCACGCAGGTAGAGCCGCAGGCCGGGGAAGGCGGCGCGCAGCGCGGGCATCAGGCGCGGCAGCAGGAACGGGCCGATGGTCGGGATCACACCGAGGCGCAGCGGGCCGGTCAGCGGGGCGCGGGCGGCGTCTGCCGCCTCCGCCACGGCCGTCAGCGCGGCGAGGGCCGAGCGGGCGCGCCCGACAAGCTCCTGGCCGAGCGGGGTGAACACCACCCGCTTGCCGGCGGCACGGTCCAGGATCGCCGCGTTCAACTGGTGTTCCAGGGTCAGGATGCCGGCCGAGAGGGTGGACTGCGACACCGCGCAGGCATTCGCGGCGCGGCCGAAGTGCTGCTGGTCGGCGAGCGCGGTGAGGAAGCGGAGCTGTTGCGGGGTGGGAAGAGGGGTCATCGGTTTTCTCGATCAATTAGACCAATACTAATCGTGATGACAAGAACACGCCAGCACCCATGTGCTGCGCTGCCACGAACCAGCAGGAGACGGCACTGCCATGACGGAGCCAACCCGGACACCCCCCGCCTGACCGCCGATGCCGGGATTCCTGTCCCGGACAAGCAGAACAGCCTCACCGTCGGCCCGCGCGGCTCCGCCCGGCGCGTGCGAGCATTCCTCACCGCAGACAGCAACTCGGGAGTTTCCATGTCCTCATCGAAGGTTTTCACCAACGCCACCGGCGCGCCGGTCGCCGACAACACCAACATCCTCACCGCTGGTCCGCGCGGACCGGCGCTGCTGCAGGACATCTGGCTGATCGAGAAGCTGGCGCATTTCGATCGCGAGGTGATCCCCGAGCGCCGCATGCATGCCAAAGGCTGGGGCGCCTACGGCACCTTCACGGTCACGCACGACATCACGCGCTTACACGCGGGCGAAGATCTTCAACGAGGTCGGCAAGCAGACGCCGATGTTCGCGCGCTTCTCCACCGTCGCCGGGGAACGCGGCGCCGCGGATGCGGAGCGCGACATCCGTGGCACGGCGCTGAAGTTCTACACCGAGGAAGGCAACTGGGATATCGTCGGCAACAACACGCCGGTGTTCTTCTTCCGCGACCCGCTGCGCTTCCCGGACCTCAACCACGCGATCAAGCGCGACCCCCGTACCGGCCTGCGCAGCGCCGACAACAACTGGGACTTCTGGACCCTGCTGCCCGAGGCGCTGCACCAGGTGACGATCGTGATGTCCGACCGCGGCATCCCGAAGACCTTCCGCCACATGCACTTGTTCGGCAGCCACACCTTCTCGATGATCAATGCGGCGAACGAACGCGTCTGGGTCAAGTTCCATTTCCGCTCGCAGCAGGGGATCGCCAACCTCACCGACGCCGAGGCCGAGGCGCTGGTGGCGAAGGACCGCGAGAGCCACGGCCGCGACCTTCTCAACGCGATCGAGACCGGCGACTTCCCGCGCTGGACGCTGTTCATCCAGGTGATGACGGAAGCCCAGGCGAAGGCGCACAAGCACAACCCCTTCGACCTCACCAAGGTCTGGCCGAAGCGGGACTATCCGCTGATCGAGGTCGGCGTGATGGAGTTGAACCGCTATCCGGACAACTACTTCGCGGAAGTGGAGCAGGCGGCGTTCTCGCCCGCCAACGTCGTGCCGGGCATCGGCTTCTCGCCCGACAAGATGTTGCAGGCGCGGCTGTTCTCCTATGGCGACGCGCAGCGCTACCGGCTCGGGGTCAACTTCAACCATGTCCCGGTGAACGCGCCGAAATGCCCGTATCACAGCTATCATCGCGACGGGCAGATGCGCACGGACGGCAATCTGGGCGGCACGGTCAGCTTCCACCCCAACAGCGCCGACGTGTGGGCGAACCAGCCCGATTTCGCCGAGCCGCCGATGCCGGTGGACGGCGATGGGGCGCATTGGGACCATCGCGTGGATGACGACCATTGGGAGCAGCCGGGCAACCTGTTCCGCAAGATGACCCCGGCGCAGCAACAAGCGCTGTTCGAGAACACCGCCCGCGCGATGGGTGATGCGCGGGCGCACATCAAGCAGCGCCATGTGGAGAACTGCACGCGGGCGGACCCGGCATACGGCGCGGGCGTGGCGCGGGCGCTGGGGATGAAGTAGCCGGCGCAGGTGCGGTAGCAGGCGGAGCGGCCGGCGACGTGATGCCCGTCGCCGGCCGCTTACGACGCAGGGGGCAGATCGCGGACAAGGTCGCGCTGGTTGTGCGATTTCACGCGAAGTCCGGGCTGAAGACCTCGTTCCTCGATCGGCTCGACCAGCTTGTTCAGAGGATCAGCCAGGAGGGGGCTTTCGAAGGCCGGCGGCAAGGCTCGATCCTGGTGCCGGCCGGCGTCGCGCCGGCGGCGCGCCCCGCGGTCATCCGGCGGCGAGCCAGTCCTCGACCAGCCGGCGCGCGATCGAATCGCCGCGCGGCAGCACGAAATCATGCGCGGCAGGATCGGCGACCTGGGCGCGGGAGAACCAGCGCACGTCGATCAGTTCCTCGGTATCGACCGTGATGTCCTCGCTCAGCCCCTCGCCGTAGCAGCCGAGCATGATGTTGCCGGGGAACGGCCAGGGCTGGCTGGAATGGTACCAGACGTCCCCCACCGCGACGCCGGATTCCTCCAGCACTTCGCGGCGCACGGCTTCCTCCACGCTTTCCCCCGGTTCGACGAAGCCGGCCAGGGTCGAATACATGTTCGCGCGCGGGAAGCGCTGCGAATGGCCCAGCAGGGCGCGGTCGCCGTTGGTGACCAGCATGATCACGGCCGGGTCGGTGCGCGGGAAATGGTCGGCGCCGCAGCCGGTGCAGTGCATCACGTGGCCGGCGCTCTGCGGCTCGCAGGGCGCGCCGCAGACGCCGCAGAAGCGGTGCCGGGCGCGCCAGTGCAGCAGGCCGCGGGCGTGCGCGAGCACCGCCGCCTGCGGGTTCGGCACGCCCCAGCCGACCGAGCGCAGGTCGACGAACCCGCCGGGCAGGCCGGGCAGCAGCGGGGTCGGGTCCTCGGCGGCGCTGAGGTCGATGGCGAACACCGGGGCCTCGTCGAGCAGGCCGAGGAATGCCCACGGGCGCTCCGGGTCCTGGCGGAGCGGCGCGGCGGCCTCGGCGGGTACGTACACCGCCTCCGGCTGCGCTTCTTCCATGCCGGCGACTAGGTTGCGGTTGCGCCAGAGCGGCACGAACAGTGCGCCGGGGGCGGCGAGGCTGGCCGCGATCCAGGCCGTGTCGGTACGGCGGGCGCCGGCGCGATCGAGCGGGGAGGCGGCGTAGACGTTCGGCTGGCTAGGGAGGATCGGGGGCATGGGCGGGTTCCTTGTGTCGGGCGCCGCGGAGGGGACCAGTGTGCGGCAGGACCGGCCCGCTGCAAAGCCGAGGCCCGCTGTAAAAGCCGAAGGGCAGCGCGACCCGGACCCCAGGCCGCCGCAGGGTCGTGCGTTATGCCCACGTGACATGCCGGGTAGGGCAGGTGCGCATGACAGTCCATGGGGAAGGCTTACTATATGGTCGGCTACCATAGCGTTGTGATACGGTCTCCATGTCCGCCGACCCGCTCGATCTGCTGTATCTCCTGTCCGACATCGCACGCCTGTTGCGCGCCGAATCCGGTCGCCGCGCCCGTGCCCGCGGGCTCGGCCGCGCGGAATTCGCCGCCCTGGCGGTGCTCGCCCGCGCGCCCGGGGTGACCCAGCGGGAACTGGCCGAACGGCTGGACGTGGAGCCGATCACCGTCGCCCGCCTGCTCGACCGGCTGGCGGCGCGCGGTCTGGTGGAACGCCGTCCCGACCCGCGCGACCGCCGCGTCTGGCGGCTCCACCTCGGTCCTGAATCCGGTACGCTCAACGCCGCGACCGCGGAAGAACTGGCAGACCTCGCGCGCCATCTGGCCGAGGGGATGGAGCCGGCGGCCTTGAAGGGGGTGATGGCCGGGCTGCGCCACGTCGCCGGCGTGCTGGCTGCCCCCGTCGTGCCCGCCGGTGCGTCCGATCCTGCCGCCGCCCAGCCTGCCGCCGCCCAGCCTGGTATCCCCGGATCCGCCACCGCGGACGCCCCCGGCCTGGTCGCTCCCGATCTTGTCACCGCCGGGCGCCCCTCTCCCGCGCTTGTCTCGCCCCGCCATTCCGCCGACCTCGTGGCGGGACCCGGCGCGCTGCGGGAGACGGCCTGATGGACGACATGACGGAGGCCGACATCGCCTCGGCCCGCGAGCAATCCATCGCGCCCGAGCCGGCCGAGGCGCGCGCCTCGTCCGTAGAGCGGCAGAGCGTGCCTGCCGCGCCGACCCGGGCCGGCCGCCGCGCCCGGATGTTCAAGCTGCGCTACGCGCTGTTCGCGCTCGGCGCGCTGGTGCTGATCGGGGGCGGCCTGTTCTACTGGCTGAGCGGTGGGCGCTACGTCACCACGTCGGACTCCTACATCGAGGCGAACGTGCTCGACGTGAGCACCGACGTCTCCGGCCTGGTGCGCCAGATCGACGTGCACGAGGGCGAGGCGGTGACGGCCGGCCAGGTGCTGTTCCGGCTGCAGCAAACGCCGTTCCGCCTCGCGGTGGACCAGGCGCGGGCCAACCTGGGGCAGACGCGCCTCGATCTCCAGGCGCTGAAGGCGGACTATGTGCGCGCCCTGCGCCAGGTGGCGGCGCAGCGGGCGCAGGTGTCGGCTGATCAGTCCAACTTCGACCGCTACGCGGCGCTGATGCGCTCCCATGCCGGTACCCGTCAGCAATATGACGACGCGAAATACAAGCTGATGGCCGACCAGGCGGCGCTCGGTGCCGGGAGAGCGCAGGTGACCTCCTCGCTCGCCCGGCTCGGCGGCGCCGCCGATCTGCCGGTGACCGCGATGCCCGCCTACAGGCTTGCCGTTGCGCGGCTTGCCGAGGCCGAACGCGAACTGCGCCACGCCACCGTCCGCGCCGCCTTCGCCGGCGTCGTGACCCAGGTCACGAAGCTGCAGCCGGGCCAGTACCTCGCCGCCGGTACCGCGGCTTTCGGCCTGGTCGATACGCAGAACATGTGGGTCGCCGCGGAGCCGAAGGAGACGGCGCTGACCTGGGCCCGGCCCGGTCAGACGGCCACGGTGACGGTCGATGCCTACCCGGGCCACGTCTGGCACGGCACGTTGCAGAGCGTCGCACCCGCCACCGACCAGCAGTTCGCGATCCTGCCGGCGCAGAATTCCTCCGGCAACTGGGTGAAGGTGGTGCAGCGGGTGCCGGTGCGGGTGCTGATCCACGAAGGTCCGCACGACCCGCCGCTGTCGGCGGGCATGAGCGCGGAGGTGTCGATCGACACACGCCACGTCCGCCACTTCAGCGACCTGTTCTGAGCCGGGGTCATGGCGGCAGCGGTCCAGGGCGACCCGGTCTTCCCCCACCGCGGCATCATCACGGTGTGCGCGATGGCGGCGACCCTGATGCAGGCGCTCGATTCCACCATCGCCAACGTGGCCCTGCCGTACATGCAGGGCAGCCTGTCGGCGAGCTACGACGAGATCACCTGGGTCCTGACGTCCTACATCGTCGCCGCCGCGATCATGACCGCGCCGGTGGGCTGGTTGTCGGCGCGGTTCGGCCAGAAGAACCTTTACCTGGTCTCGATCATCGGCTTCACCGTCGCCTCGATGGCCTGCGGCATCGCGACATCGCTCTACGAGATGGTGCTGTACCGGCTGTTGCAGGGCGTGTTCGGCGCCGCGCTGGTGCCGCTGTCGCAGGGCACCATGCTGAACATCTATCCCGCCGAGCAGCGCGGCTCGGCGATGGCGCTCTGGGGCATGGGGGTGATGGTGGGGCCGATCCTGGGTCCCACGCTCGGCGGCTACCTGACCGAGCTCTATAACTGGCGTTACGTGTTCTACGTCAACCTGCCGTTCGGCATCGCCGCCACCGTCGGTCTGTGGCTGTTCCTGCCGGCCGAGAAGCAGGAGAGCGGGCTGCGCTTCGACTGGTTCGGCTTCAGCGTGCTGGCGATCGGCATCGCCGGGATGCAGCTCATGCTCGACCGCGGCGAGATCAAGGACTGGTTCAGCTCGACCGAGGTCATCATCGAATGCGTGACCGGCGTCGCCGGCTTCTACCTGTTCATCGTGCACATGATCACCGGCGAGCGGCGCTTCATCAATCCCGCGATCTTCCGCGACCTCAACTACCTGACCGGCGTCATCATCATGTTCGCCGTCGGGATGGTGCTGTATGCGTCCTCGGCGCTGCTGGCGCCGTGGCTGCAGGAGCTGGGCGGCTACCCGGTGGAAGTGGCGGGGATCCTGATGGCCCCGCGCGGGATCGGCACCATGATGGCGATGATGGTGGCCGGGCGGCTGTCGAGCCGGATGGATCCGCGCCTGCTGATCGCGTCCGGGGTGGTGCTGATGACCTGGAGCCTGCTGCGGCTGTCCGGCTGGACCCCGGCGATCGGCGCATGGTCGTTGTTCTTCGACATCATGATCCAGGGCGCCGGCCTCGGGCTCGTGTTCGTGCCGCTGAACGTCGTGTCCTTCGCCACCCTGCCGGTGCGCCTGCGCTACGAGGGCACGGCGGTGATCAGCCTGTCGCGCAACGTCGGCAGCTCGATCGGGATTTCCATCTTCGAGGCGCTGCTGACCCGGGGCACCGAGGTCGAGCATTCCGTTCTGGCCCCGTTCGCCTCGCCGCTCAACCGGGCGCTGACGGCGAGCCCGGGGATCGCGCATGCGCTGTCGCCGGCCACGCCACACGGGGCGGCGCTTTTGAACCAGATGATCGACTATCAGGCGCAGGTGATCGCCTATAACAACGACTACTGGTTGATGGGGCTGATGGCGCTGCCGATCCTGCTGCTGCTGCCCTTCGTGCGCCGCCCGCAGGCGAGCCCCGGAGAACCGGTGCACGCAGCGATGGACTGACGCCCGGCGCCCTTTGTCGCCGGCGGCGGCGGCCGCTACAGTGCCGCCCATGCAGATCGCGACCTCGTCCGAATTCAAGCGCAACGCCCACCACGCCCTGGCCGACGTCGGGCTGCAGAAGGCGCTGGCGCGCAGCGGCACCAGCTTCATCGCGCGCCGCGCTGCCGCCGTCGCCGCCTTGCCGGAGTTCGAGGCGCTGCGGGAGGAAGCCCGCGCGATCAAGGACCACACGCTTGCGCATCTCGATTTCTACCTGGAGGCCTACGCCGCCCGCGTCGCCGCAGCCGGCGGCACCGTGCACTGGTGCGCCGACGCCGCGGAAGCCCGCGCCGTCGTGCTCGGGATCTGCCAGGACGCCGGCGCGCGCACCGTGACCAAGGGCAAGTCGATGATCAGCGAGGAGCTGGGCATCAACGACCACCTGGAAAAACACGGCATCGTTCCGGTGGAAACCGACCTCGGCGAATACATCCTCCAGGTCCGCCACGAGACGCCGAGCCACATCATCGCCCCCGCCTTCCATCTGAACCGGGAGGACTGGGAAGCCTCGTTCCGCGCCGCCCACACCGACCTGCCGCCCGACCGCGTGTTCCACGAGCGCCGCGACATCCTGACCGAGGCGCGGTCCCGCCTGCGCGCGAAGTTCCTCGCCGCCGACGTCGGCATCACCGGCGCCAATTTCCTGGTGGCCGAGACCGGGTCCAGCGTGATCGTGACGAACGAGGGCAACGGCGACCTGACCCAGACGCTGCCCAAGGTGCATATCGCGCTCGCCAGCATCGAGAAGGTGGTGCCGACCCTGGAAGACTGCATGAGCCTGCTGCGGGTGCTGGCGCGCTCGGCCACCGGGCAGGATTTTTCCGTCTACACGACGTTCTCCACCGGGGCGCGGCGGCCGGGCGACCTCGATGGACCGGAGGCGTATCATGTCGTGATCGTGGACAACGGACGGTCGGGGATGCTGGGCAGCGAATTCCAGCCGATGCTGCGCTGCATCCGCTGCGCCGCTTGCATGAACCACTGCCCGGTCTACGGCGCGGTCGGCGGGCACGCCTACGGCTGGGTCTATCCCGGGCCGATGGGCAGCGTGCTGACGCCGGCGCTGATCGGCGTGGACCAGGCCGGTCTGCTGCCCGGCGCCTCGACCTTCTGCGGCAAGTGCGAGAGCGTGTGCCCGGTGAAAATCCCGCTGCCCAACCTGATGCGCCACTGGCGCGAACGCGAGTTCGAGCGCCACCTGACCCCGGTCGGGCAGCGCAGCAACCTGGCGCTGTGGGCGTTCGTGGCCAAGCGCCCGGCGCTGTACCGCGCGCTGACCCGGGTGGCGGCGTTCGGCTTGCGCAGCCTAGCCGGGCGGCGCGGGCGGCTCGCGCACGTGCCGCTGGCGGGGGGCTGGACCGCGGGGCGGGACCTGCCGGCGCCGGAGGGAGACACGTTCTTCGCCCGCTACGCCCGCGCCCAGCGTGCCGGACGGGCGGCATGAGCCCCGCCGGCACGAACAAGGACGCCATGCTGACGGCGATCCGCCGCGGCCTGCGGCGCGGTCCGCTGCCGGAGGACCAGGCCTTCGCGCTGCGGGCGCGGCTCGCGGCACACCCGCGCCACCTGATCCCGGCCCGCTCGCGCCTCGATCACGCCGCCCAGGTCGCGCTGTTCGCGGCGAACGTGGAGAAAGAGTTCGGCAGCGTCGCCCGGGTGGAGGACCTGGCGGAGGTGCCGGGCGCGGTCGCCGACTACCTGGCGGCGCAGAACCTGCCCGGGCAGTTCGTGATCGCCCCGCATCCCGGGCTGCGCGCGATCGACTGGTCGTCCCGCCCGTTGTTGCGTTTCCGCGAAGGCCGCGCCGAGGCGACCGATGCGGTGGCGATCCAGCACGGTTTCGCCGGCATCGCCGAGACCGGCACCTTGATGCTGCCCTCGGCCCCGGAACGGCCGACCACGCTCAACCTGCTCGCCGAGGCGGCGATCGTCGTGCTGGCCGCCGACCGGGTTGTGGGCGCGTATGAGGACGCATGGGACCTGCTGCGCGCGGAGACGGGCGGGATGCCGCGCAACGTGATGCTGGTGACCGGGCCATCGCGCTCGGCGGATATCGAGCAGGCGTTGGAACTCGGTGCGCACGGGCCGCGGCGGCTGCATGTCGTTCTGGTGGGGGCGTAGGGGCGGTCGCGGCAACGTTTGTAACCGGCCCCGCCGGAGCGTAGGCTTCCGCCCATGAGCACCGCCCTGCGACCGCCGATGGACCGCGACGCGTTCCTCGCCTGGGAGACCCGGCAGGAGCTGCGCTACGAATTCGACGGCCTCGCCCCGGTGGCAATGACCGGCGGGACCGTCGAGCACGCGATCATCCAGCGCAACCTGGTCACGGCGTTGACGAACTGCCTGCGCGGCAAGCCCTGCCAGGCATTCGGCAGCGAACTGAAGATCCTCGTGGACGGCAGCATCCGTTATCCGGATGCCTTCGTTGCGTGCGCCCCGATCGCGCGCGGGAGCCTGGTGGTGACGGACCCGGTCGTGATCTTCGAAATCCTCAGCCCCGCAACGGCCGCCACCGACCGCATCGTCAAGAACCGCGAGTACCGCGCGACGCCATCCGTGCAGCGTTACGTGCTGCTCGAACAAATCCGCCCGGCCGCAACGGTCTTCGCCCGCGAAGGCACCGACTGGCTCGGCCGCATCGTCGACGCCGACGCCGTGCTGGCCCTGCCGGAAATCGGCATCGACCTGCCGCTGGCCGAACTCTACGACGGCATCGCCTTTCCGGACCCGCCCGAGGACGACTGAAAGCCGCCGCATGCACACGACCCGACCAGGCTGCCCCGCCGGCGCGCGTGGCGCGCGGCGCCGATGAGCAAGCCGGCCCCGTCGCGGCTCGCCACGCCGTCCGTGCTGGAAAGCTTCCGCGAAATGCCCATCTGGCCGCTCGCGGCCACCCTCGCGGTGCAGACCTTCGCCACCATGGCGCTGTTCTCGGTGCCCACCGCCGCGCCCGAGATCGCACACGACCTGCACGTGCCGGGCTCGCTGATCGGCGTCTTCGTCTCGCTGGTCTACGGCGTCGGCATCGTCTCGGCGCTGCTCTCGCCCGGGTTCGTGCGCCGCTACGGGGCGGTGCGGGCGACCCAGGCGAGCCTGC
This sequence comes from uncultured Pseudomonadota bacterium, assembly GCA_963832525.1. Classification (GTDB taxonomy): domain Bacteria; phylum Pseudomonadota; class Alphaproteobacteria; order Acetobacterales; family Acetobacteraceae; genus JAJZVS01. Next base: position 128,079 of record CAWHUC010000001.1, on the reverse strand, counting down.
TCGCGGTGATCGGGATGCTGCTGACGGTGACCGCCGGTGGCGGACTGGCGGCGTTCGCGCTCGGCGCGGTGGTGCTCGGGCTCGCCTATGGCGCGATCGCGCCCGCCAGCACGCATCTGCTGGTGCCGCAGACGCCGCGGCCGGTGTTCAACCTGGTGATGTCGCTGCGCCAGATCGGCGTGCCGCTGGGCGGCGTGCTGGGCGCGCTGTTCGTCCCGCCCATGGTCGGGCTGGTCGGCTGGCGCGCCACATTGCTCACCGAACTGGTGCCGGTCGTGGCGCTGCTCATGCTGATGGAATTTCCGCGCCGCGCCTGGGACCACGATCGCGATCCCGGCTGGAAGCTCTGGGGCGGCACCTTGCTGCAGCCGTTCCGCCTGCTGGCCGAAGACCGCCGGTTGCGGTCGCTGTCGGTCGCGAGCTTCGTGTTTTCCGGCGTGCAGCTTTGTTTCATCGCCTTCATGACGGTGCAGCTCACGTCCGTCGTGCGGGTCGATCTGGTGCGCGCGGGGTTTGCCCTGGCGCTGTACCAGATCGCCGGCGCGGCCAGCCGGCCGGTGTGGGGCTGGGTGGCGGACCGGTTCCTGTCGCCGGCGCGGATGCTGGCGGTGCTGGGCTTCGCGATGGCGGCGGCGGCGCTGGCGGTGGGGCGGTTCGGTCCGGGCTGGCCCTGGGGCGCGGTGCTCGGCGTCGCGGTGTTCGGCGGCCTGACGGCGAGCGGGTTCACCGGCGTCGCCTATGCCGAGTACGCCCGTCTGGGCGGGGCGCGGCGTACCGAGGCCACCGGGCTCGGCACCGCGGCGATGTTCGCGGGCGTGATGCTGCTGCCCTCGGTGTTCGGCGCGGCCGTCACCGCGCTGGGTGGGTGGTTCTTGCCGTATGCGGGGCTGGCGGTGCTGTCGGCGGGATCGGCGCTGCTGCTGCTGTAGGCGGCGATCAGGCGGCGAACTCGGCGCGGATCGCCGCCGATTGTTCCCCGATCGCCGGCACCGGTCCCAGTACGCGATCCCCGTCGCTGCCGCGCACCGGTGGGGCGGCAAGGCTGACCAGGCCGTTCGGGGTCGCCACCGTGGCGCGCCGCAGCGCCGGGTGGTGCGCCAGCGCGGCCACGTCGTTGACGAAGCCGAACGCCGTGTTGGCCGCCCGCAGCTTCGCCGCCGCCTGGGCGCGATCGAGCCGGGCGAAGGCGGCCCCGATATGCGCATCCACCATGGCGCGATGGGCGACCCGGATCACGTTGGTCTCGAACCCGGGGCGGGCAGGGAGGTCGGGTTCGTCCAGGAACTTCGTGCAGAACTCCACCCATTCGCGTTCGTTCTGGATCGAGATCAACACGAGCGCGCCGTCGGCAAGTGCGAAGGCGCCGTACGGGCAGATGGAGGGATGCGCGAGCCCCATGCGTTCCGGCGCGCGGCCGGTGCCCTCGAAGAACAGCAGCGGCACGTTCATCCAGTCCGCCATGCCGTCGAACAGGCTGACCGCGAGCCCCTTGCCCTGGCCCGTGATCCCGCGCCCGATCAGCGCCTCCAGCACGCCGGCATGCGCGGCCATGCCGCAGGCGATGTCGCAGGCGGATACGCCGACCCGCCCCGGCCCGGCGGGATGGCCGGTGATCATCGCTAATCCGGATTCCGCCTGCACCAGCAGGTCGTAGGCCTTCATCCCGGCGTATTCGCCGCTCTCCCCGTAGCCGGAGATATCGACCGTGATCAGTCGCGGAGAACGCGCGCGCAGCTCCGCCGAGCCGAACCCCGCGCGCGCCGCCGCGCCGGGGGCGAGGTTCTGGATGAACACGTCGGCCTTTGCCAGGATCCGGTGCAGCAGCGCCGCGTCGTCCGGGTTCTTGATGTCGGCGACCAGGCTCTGCTTGCCGCGGTTGAGCCAGACGAAATAGGACGACAACCCCTTCGCCGCGCGATCGTAGCCGCGGGCGAAATCGCCTTCCGCGCGTTCCACCTTAATGACCCGCGCGCCGGCGTCCGCCAGGCGGGAACTGCAATAGGGCGCGGCCACCGCCTGTTCCAGCGACAGCACCAGCAGGCCGGCGAGCGGTCCGGCCATCAGTAGCTCCGCGGCAGGCCGAGCACGTGTTCGGCGACGTAGGACAGGATCAGGTTGGTGCTGATCGGCGCCACCTGATAGAGTCGCGTCTCGCGGAACTTGCGTTCGACGTCGTATTCCTCGGCGAAGCCGAAGCCGCCGTGGGTCTGGATGCAGGCCTCGCCGGCCGCCCACGATGCCTCGGCGGCGAGCATCTTCGCCATGTTCGCCTCCTCCCCGCAGGGCTGCCCGGCGGCGAACTTGCGGCAACCCTCGGCCACCAGCAGCTCGGCGGCGCGCATCTGGGCGTAGGCGCGCGCGATCGGGAACTGGATACCCTGGTTCTGCCCGATCGGGCGGTTGAACACGCGGCGGTCCTTGGCATAGGCGACCGATTTGGCGGTGAACCATTTGGCATCGCCGATGCATTCGGCGGCGATCAGCAGGCGCTCGGCGTTCATGCCGTCCAGGATGTAGCGGAAGCCGCGGCCTTCCTCGCCGACCAGGTTTTCCGCCGGGACCACCATGTTGTCGAAGAAAATCTCGGTGGAGTTGTGGTTCATCATGGTGCGGATCGGGCGGATCGTCATGCCGTGGCCGACCGCTGCGCGCATGTCCACGATGAAGGTGGAAAGCCCCCCGGTGCGCGACTTCGCCTCCTCCCGCGGGGTGGTGCGGGCGAGCAGCAGCATGAGGTCGGAATGTTCCGCCCGCGAGGTCCAGACCTTCTGTCCGTTGACGACGTAATGATCGCCCGCGCGCCGGGCGAAGGTGCGCAAGGAGGTGGTGTCGGTGCCGGAGGTGGGTTCGGTCACGCCGAATGCCTGGAGACGCAGCTCGCCGGTGGCGATCTTCGGCAGGTAGGTGCGCTTCTGCGCCTCCGACCCGTGGCGGAGGATCGTGCCCATGATGTACATCTGGGCGTGGCAGGCGGCCCCGTTGCAGCCCTGCGCCTGGACGGTCTCCAGGATCGCGGCGGCGGCCGCAAGCGGCAGGCCGGCGCCACCGTATTCCTCCGGGATCAGGGCGGCGAGGTAGCCGGCTTCGGTCAGGGCGGTGACGAAGTCGGTGGGATAGCCGCGCTCGGCGTCGAGCTTGCGCCAGTACTCGCCGGGGAAGCGGGCGCAGAGCTTGGCCACTTCCTCGCGGATTTCGGCATGCGGGTCGGTCTCGGTGGTCTGGTCCATGCGTCGCGCCTCCGGGCCTCGGGATACGGCGGGGGCGACAGGGAGGCAAGCCGCGCAGGGAGGGGGGCCGGCCGGCGCGGTCATCGTCTTGTGAGCCCCGGCGCCGCCGGAGAGATGCGCGGGGGAACGGGACGCGCCGTACCGTTCCCCCGCCGCTTCAGCGATTGATCTCTTCCAGCGCCAGCCCGCGGGTGTTCGGGCCGAAGATGCCGATCGAGCCCATCACCACCAGCATCGCGATGCCGACGAAGATCGCCACCGCCGGCACGCCGCCGGTCGCCAGCAGGTAGCCGATCACCAGCCCCGCGAAGGCGGCCGACACCCGGCTCCAGGAATAGACGAAGCCGATCGCGCGGGCGCGGAAGCGGGTCGGGAACAGCTCCGCCTGGTAGTTGTGGAACGAATACGACATCACGTTGGCGCACAAGGTCCACAGCACGCCCACCACGATCAGCCAGGCGGGGACGGAGATCACCGCGAAGATGCTCATGAACACGAGCATCCCGAACGCCGCCAGCACGATCTGCCACTTGCGCTCGATCCGGTCGGAGAACAAGGTCCCGAGCAGCGGGCCGAACGGATTCGCGAGCGCGATGATGAACGCGTATTCCAGGCTCGCGGTGACATGGATGCCGCGATGGATCAGCAACGTCGGCACCCAGGCGGCGAAGCCGTAGAAGCCGATCGTCTGCGCGAGGTTGAACACCGACAGGGTGATGGTGCGCGACAGGTAGGGCGGGCGGAACGCCTCCGCGAGCGAACCCTGGCCCTCGGCTTCCGCGGGTTCCGGCACCGGTTCGGGTAGCGGGCCTTTCTCCGCGGCCACCGCGGCCTCGATCGTCGCGACGATGCGGTTCGCCTCCGCATAGCGGCCGTGCTTGACCAGCCAGCGCGGGCTTTCCGGCAGGCCGAGCTGGAGGAACCACACCACCAACGCGCCGACCGAGCCGATCAGCACGACCCAGCGCCAGCCGTCGAAGCCGAGCGGCGAAAGCGGCACCAGCTTCCACGCCAGGAAGGCGATCAGGGGCACCACCGCATAGGTGATGGTCTGGTTGACCGAAAACGCCCGACCCCGCTCCCGCTTCGGAATCAGCTCGGCGATGAACGCATCGATCGTCACCAGCTCGACGCCGAGCCCGATGCCGGCGATGAAGCGCCACACGTTCAGCCACAGGCCGGTGGTCTGGAAGGCCATGATGGCCGTGCACACCATGTACCACACCAGCGCCCAGGTGAAGATCTTCCGCCGCCCGAGCCGGTCGGCCACCTGGCTCACGATCAGCGCGCCCACCCAGAGGCCCGCGAAGGTGGCGAAGACGAAAATCCCGAAGCCGGCGACCGCGATGACCTTCAGGGCGGCCAGCGGGCCGAGCGAGGCCGGGGTGAACAGGCCGGACTTGACCATCCCCGGCGCCACGTAGCCGGTGAAGAACAGGTCGTAGAACTCGAACACGCCGCCGAGAGAGAGCAGGACGATCATGCGCCAGACGTGCCAGGACGGCGGCAGCCGGTCCATGCGCGCGGCGATCTCGGCGATGCGGCTGCCGGCCGTATCCTGGTTGGCAGTGAAGCTGGTAGACATTCCCTTACCCTCATACGGTGGCAACGCCGCGGGCGCGACGCCGGCGCCTCGGCCAGGCTCCCAGCGGCGCGGGCCGAATCGACAGGCGGCATGATGTGCGCCGGACCGACGCTGGCTGCAACCCGGCGCACATCGGCCTCGACGCGGCGCACAGGAGCAGGCATAATGATGCTGTCCGCACAATGTTGCGTCGCAAAACATGCAATGTTGTGTCGCAAAACAAATCGAAAAAAGCTAAAGTCTCCAGGGGGATCCAGGATGAGTAATGCGTTGAGTACCCGGCGACCGCCGGGCTTTCTGGACCGGGAACATATCGTTGCCGGTTCCGGGTTCAACCGCTGGCTGGTGCCGCCGGCGGCGCTGTGCGTGCATCTGTGCATCGGTTCGGTGTACGCATTCAGCGTGTTCAACCTGCCGATGACGCGGCTGCTCGGCATCACCAAATCCGCGCCGGACGACTGGAAGCTCACCGAGCTCGGCTGGATCTTCAGCCTGGCGATCGTGTTCCTCGGGCTTTCCGCCGCCTTCACCGGCACCTGGCTCGACCGGGTGGGGCCGCGCAAGGCGATGCTCGCCGCGGCCGCCTGCTTCGGCGGCGGCTTCCTGATCGCGGCCCTCGGCGTCAGCATGCACGTGCTGTGGCTCATCTATCTCGGCTACGGCGTGCTCGGCGGCTGCGGCCTGGGCATCGGCTACATCTCGCCGGTGAAGACGCTGATCACCTGGTTCCCGGACCGGCCGGGCATGGCGACCGGGATGGCGATCATGGGCTTCGGCGGCGGCGCGATGATCGCCTCGCCCTTGTCGGTGATGCTGATGCACGCCTTCTCCACCCCCACTCATATCGGCGTGGCGGATACCTTCGTGGTGCTCGGCATCGTCTATTTCTGCTTCATGGCGATCGGCGGGCTGATCGTGCGGGTGCCCGCCGCGGGCTGGGCTCCGGCGGGCTATGTCGCGCCGCGGCAGAGCGTCGGCCTCGTCACCACCGAGACGGTGCATGTCGATACCGCGCTCCGCACGCCGCAGTTCTGGCTGCTGTGGTGGGTGCTCTGCCTCAACGTCACCGCCGGGATCGGGGTGATCGGCCAGGCCTCGGCAATGGCGCAGGAGATGTTCCCGGGCAAGGTCACCGCGGTCGCCGCTGCCGGGTTCGTGGGCCTGCTCAGCCTGTTCAACATGGGCGGGCGGTTCTTCTGGGCCTCCGTCTCCGACACCATCGGGCGCAAGGCCACCTACGTCGTGTTCTTCGTGCTCGGCATGGCGCTCTATGTGCTGGTCGGCGCCACCCAGTATATCGGCAGCGAGGCGCTGTTCGTGCTGGCGGTCTGCATCATCCTCAGCATGTACGGCGGCGGCTTCTCCACCGTGCCCGCCTATCTGCGCGACATCTTCGGCGTCCGCTACGTGGGCGCCATCCACGGACGGCTGCTCACCGCCTGGTCCGCCGCCGGCGTGTTCGGCCCGGTGCTGGTGAACTACATCCGCGAATACCAGATCGACCACGGGGTGGCGAAGGCGGATGCCTATTCGATCACGATGTACATCATGGCCGGGCTGCTGCTGATCGGGCTCATCTGCAACCTGGCGATGCGCCCGGTGTCCGAGCACCACCACCTGCCCGGTCAGGAGGCCGAAGCATGAGCGACGCACCGCAGGAATCCGGCACCGGCGTCAAGCTGCTGGTGTACTGGCTGCTGGTCGGCATCCCCCTGCTCTGGGGGGTGGCACAGACCATCGCCAACGCTACGAAAATGTTCCGCTGAAACCGGACGGGCGGGGCGCCGTGCCCCGCCCGGGCGGGGTCGTCAGGTCGCTTCCGACAGCAGCGGAACGTCCGCTTTCGGCTCGTCGGTCAGCATCTCCATCGTGCCGGAGATCTGCCCGCCGTCCTCCACCTGCAGCCGCCGGCAGCGCGCGGTGCCGAGCAGCCGGCCGCTCGCGCGCAGCACCAGATTGCCGCGCGCGGTCAGGGTGCCGTTCATGGTGCCGGCGATCTCGGCGTCTTCCACCTCGATCTCGCCTTTGAACATGCCGCCCTGGGTGATCGCGAGCTCGGTGGCGTGGATCATGCTCGCTTCCACCGTGCCCTCCACCACCAGCCGCTCGGCATCCTGTACGGTGCCCTGAACGCTGATCCCGCGGCCCACGACAAGGGTGCGCCGCTCCCCCGACTCGCGCGGGGCAGGGCGGGCAGAGCCGGCTATTGGTCGCACCCCGGGCAAGCCGGAGGCCGAGGGGCCCGTCGGCGTGATCTGCGTGGTCGGGGAAGGGGTGAACGGCGATCGGGCCATGGTGGAGGCGTCCTTCATTGCGGCGGGGCGGAACGGCGGCACGCCCAGACCGCTGTCGGGCGGGGCGCCGCGAGCGGCTTCCTTGCTGTCGGACAAAGCGGGGTCCTCCGGACTGGATTTCGAACCGGCCTGCCCGGGCGTGGGCGCGGCAGGGGTCGATTCGTCGGGTTTGCGGCGCTTGAACACGGGTTTCCACCCTGAAAAATACAAGACTCCCCGGCCGATGCCGGCGGACCCGGTTAGCACGCCCCCGCGGGGCGTCACAATGCACCGGGGATCGCAAACCCGTGATGACCGGGTCCCGGGCCCCTTGCAGCCGGAGCGCGGGCAGGGGACGCTGGCGGGGAAACACGCAGGCACAGGAGAGCGGTCCATGGATACCACCACCCTCGGCAGGACCGGCCTCCGGGTCGGCGTCGCCGGCCTCGGTGCCGGCGGGCACAGCCGGCTCGGCCTCGGCACCGGCGGCACCGAAGCGGACGCGATCGCCGTGGTCCACGCGGCACTCGATGCCGGGGTGAACCTGATCGACACCGCTTCGGCCTACGGCACCGAGGCTGTGGTCGGCAAAGCCCTCGCCGGGCGGCGCGCGGACGTCGTGCTCGCCACCAAAACCTCCGTCATGCGGGCCGGCGAGCCGCTGTCGGCCGAAGCCGTGCGCGAAAGCCTGGAGAACTCGCTGCGGCTGCTCAATGTCGACTGCATCGACCTGTTCCAGTTGCACGCCGTGCCGCCTGCGCACTACGAAACGATCCGCGATCGGATTGCCCCGGTCCTGCAGCGTGCGCGCGAGGCGGGCAAGATCCGCTTCGTCGGCGTCACCGAAACCGCACCCAACGACCTCGAACACACCATGCTGGCGCGCGCCGTGCCGGATGGCCTGTGGGACAGCGCCATGGTCGCGTTCCACATGATGTGCCAGGGCGCACGCGAACAGGTATTCCCGCTGACCCGGACATACAACGTCGGAACCATGGTGATGTTCGCCGTGCGCGGCATCTTCGCCCGCCCCGCGCTGCTCGCCGCCACCATGCGCGACCTCGCCGCCGCAGGCCAGGTCCCAGACGAACTCGCCGCCAGCGACAACCCGCTCGGTTTCCTCATCCGCCCCGACGGTGCCACCTCGCTCACCGATGCCGCCTACCGCACCGCCCGCCACGAACCCGGCGTCGACGTCGTGCTGTTCGGCACCGGCAACATCGCCCACCTGCATGCCAACATCGCCTCCATCCTGAAACCGCCCCTGCCACAACCCGACCGAACCCGCCTCGTAACCCTGTTCGCCCACCTCCGCGGCGTCGGCCTGGACCTGCCCGCCCCGCGCCGCTAAGTCCAACCGGTCGTGAGGTCTGGAGCGCAGTCAGCAAGGCCAGGGGGCGCTGCCCCCTGGACCCCCGCCAAGGGCTCGCCCTTGGAACCCTTCCGTTGGTTCCGTGCGTGTGGGGGGTGTCTCGGGTCCAGGATGGGGCTGCGTGGGGCGAGCGGATTGGGCGGGGACAGGGCGCAACTGCGCCCTGTCCCCGCCCAATCCGCTCGCCCCACGCAGCCCCATCCCGGACCCGAGACACCCCCCACACGCACGGAACCCAATAGATGGGGTCCAGGGGACGAGTTCCCTGGCGGGGGGTCCAGGGGGGCAGCGCCCCCCTGGCCTTGCTGACTGCGCTTCAGGCGCCACAACAGATCGACATAGCGGGAGCAGGGTGGATGGCGCAGTTCGATGTCGTGGGGATCGGCAACGCGATCGTTGATGTGGTGGCGCGGGTGGAGGAGACGTTTCTGTCCCGCCATGACATGCGCAAGGGGGCGATGGCGTTGATTGATGCCGCGGCGGCGGCGGCGCTGTATGACGCGATGCCGGCGGGGCTTGAGAGCAGTGGCGGGTCGGCGGCGAACACGTGTGCGGTTGCGGCCGGGTTCGGTGCGCGGGTGGCGTATCTGGGCAAGGTGGCCGACGACCAGTTGGGCGGGGTGTTTCGCCATGACATCACTGCGGCCGGGGTTCATTTTCCTTCTGCGCCGTTGGTGGGGGGCGTGCCGACGGCGCGTTGCCTGATCGTGGTCACGCCGGACGGGCAGCGGACGATGAACACCTATCTCGGCGCCTGCGTGGCGTTCGGGGAGGCGGATGTGGACGTCGCGTTGGTGGCCGAGGCGTCGGTGCTCTACCTGGAAGGCTATCTGTTCGATCCGCCGGCGGCGCAGGCCGCATTTCGTCGTGCCGCGGCGGCGGCGCACGTGGCCGGCCGCCAGGTGGCGCTGTCCTTGTCGGATGCTTTCTGCGTCGATCGCCATCGTGCTGCGTTCCTCGATCTGGTGCGCGGGGAGGTGGATATCCTGTTCGCCAACGAGGTGGAGATCACCGCGCTGTATGAGGCTAACCGGTTCGAGGATGCGATGGAGCAGGCGCGCGCCGACGTCGGGTTGGCGGCGCTGACGCGCAGCGAGGCGGGCAGCGTGATCGTCCGCGGCGCCGAAACCGTGGAGATCGCCGCCGCGCCGGCGACGGTGGTGGATACGACCGGGGCGGGCGATGCCTATGCGGCGGGCTTCCTGGCGGGGTTGACCGGGGGACGCGAACTGCCGGTGTGCGGCCGGCTCGGCAGCCTGGCGGCGGCGGCGGTGATCGGGCGCTATGGTGCGCGGCCGGAGGGGATCTCCGCGCGCTGGCGGCGGCAGCCGGATAGAACAAGGCCGGGGGGCCAGAGCCCCCTGGCCTTGCTTCCGCCGCCGGCGTCAGACCGAGAAGTATTTCGCCCGCGGGTTCAGCACCACCAGCGCGCTGGTTGACTGTTCCGGGTGCAACTGGAATTCGTCCGACAGCGACACGCCGATCCGTTCCGCGCCGAGCAGGCGCAGGATCGGCGCCTGGTCCTCCAGTCGCGGGCAAGCCGGGTAGCCGAACGAGTAGCGCGAGCCGCGGTAGCCCTGGGCCAGCATCTTTTCCATCTCGCGGTCGTCTTCGGCGGCGTAGCCCAGCTCGGCGCGGATGCGCTTGTGCACGTATTCGGCCATGGCTTCCGCCATCTCCACCGACAGGCCGTGCAGATAGAGGTAGTCCTGGTAGCGGTTCTCCTCGAACCAGGCGCGTGCGATGTCGGAGGCGCGCGATCCCATGGTGACGACCTGCAGGCCGATCACGTCGCGTTCGGCCGCGTCGATGTCGCGCACGAAGTCGGCGATGCACTCGCCGTCTTCCTTCGGCTGGCGCGGCAGGGTGAAGCGGGCGAGTTCGGTCTGGCCGTCGGTATCGAACAGGATCAGGTCGTTGCCCTGGCCGGCGGCTTTCCAGTAGCCGTAGGTGGCGGCCGGGTGCAGGATGTCGTCGGCTTCGGCGATCGCCAGCATCCGCTTCAGCACCGGGCGCAGTTCCTGCTTGGCCCAGCCGAGGAAATCGTCGAGCGAGCGGCCCTGTTTCCGGAAGCCCCACTGGAACTGGTACAGGCTGCGTTCGTTGAGGAACGGAACGAGGGCTTTCGGCGGTGCCTGGATCACCCGCGCGCCCCAGAACGGGGGCGTGGGTACCGGCACGTCGGCGGTGATGCGGGCGCGGCGGGCGCGCACCGCGGCGACGTCGACCGGGCGGAAGGCGCGGGCATCGGCCTGGCCCAGGGTGCGCGCGGTGTTGCGCGCCTTGCCCGATCGTTTCGCGGCGACCGCGGCCAGGTAGTCGTCGAACGCATTGCCGGTGACCTTGTCCATCAGGTGCAGCCCGTCGAACGCGTCGCGCGCGTAGGCCACCCGCCCGCAGGCGTAGGATTGGACGCAGGCGTCTTCAACGTAGTTCCGGGTCAGCGCCGCGCCGCCCAGCAGCACCGGGATTTGCAGCCCCTGGCGCGACATTTCTTCCAGGTTCTCGCGCATCACGACGGTGGATTTCACCAGCAGGCCGGACATGCCGATGGCGTGCGCGCGGTGTTCGCGCACCGCTTCCAGCATGTCGGGCAGCGGCACCTTGATGCCGAGGTTCACCACCCGGTAGCCGTTGTTGGTCAGGATGATATCGACCAGGTTCTTGCCGATGTCGTGCACGTCGCCCTTCACGGTGGCGAGCACGATGGTGCCCTTCTCCTGGCCCGCCACCCGTTCCATCATCGGCTCCAGATAGGCGACCGCGGCCTTCATGGTTTCCGCCGATTGCAGCACGAAGGGAAGCTGCATCTTGCCGGCGCCGAACAGCTCGCCTACCACCTTCATGCCGTCGAGCAGCACGTCGTTGATGATGTCGAGCGGCGCCATGGTCTTCAGCGCCTCGTCCAGCTCGTCGGTCAGCCCCTTGCGGTCGCCGTCGACGATGCGGTCCTTCAGCCGGCCTTCGACGGTCTCGGCACGCTGTTTCTTCACTGCGTCGCCGGCCTTGCGGTCGGCGAAAATCTCCAGCAGGCGCTGCAACGGATCGTAGCCTTCGCGCCGTCGGTCGAAGATCAGGTCTTCGGCGACCTGGGCTTCGTCCGGCGCGATCAGGTGCAGCGGGCGGATCTTGCTCACGTGCACGATCGCGCCCGTCATGCCGGCGCGCACCGCATGATCGAGGAACACCGAATTCAGCACCGCGCGCGCCGCCGGGTTCAGCCCGAAGCTGATGTTGGACAGGCCGAGGATGATCTGGATGTCGGGGAATTCGGCGCGGATCGCGGCGATCCCTTCCAGGGTCCATTGTCCCAGCTTGCGGTCGTCTTCGTTGCCGGTGGCGATGGTGAACGTCAGCGGGTCGATCAGCAGATCGGACTGCGCCAGCCCGTGCGTGCCGCAGGCGAAATCGACCAGCCGACGCGCGACCGCGAGCTTGGCCTCGGCGGTCTTGGCCATGCCGGTCTCGTCGATCGTGAGCGCGATCACCGCTGCGCCGAAGCGCCGCGCGAGGCGCAGCCGTTCCGCGGCGTGCGCTTCGCCGTCCTCGAAATTGATCGAGTTGATGATCGGCTTGCCGCCGTGCAGTTTCAGGGCGGCTTCGATCACCGGGGTTTCCGTGCTGTCGATCACCAGCGGCGCGTTCACGGATGACGTGAAGCGGCGGATCACCTCCGACATCTCCCCCATCTCGTCGCGACCGACGAAGGCGGTGCAGACGTCGAGCGCATTCGAGCCTTCGCCGAGCTGCTCTCGCCCCATGGCGACGCAGCCGTCCCAGTCGTGCGCTTCCTGCAGCACGCGCCATTTCTTGGAACCGTTGGCGTTGCAGCGCTCGCCGATGGCGAAGAACGCGTTCTCCTGGCGCAACGGCACCGCCTGGTAGAGGGATGCGACCGAAGGTACCCACACCGACGTGCGCGGCGTCGGCGTGGGTCGGAAGCCTCCCCGCTTGCGCAGCATCGCATCCAGCGCTTCGATATGCGCCACATCGGTGCCGCAGCAGCCGCCGATCAGGTTCACCCCGTCTTCGGCGACGAAGCGTTCCAGCCAGCTTGCGAGATCGGCCGCCCCCAGCGGGTAGCGGGTCTGGCCGTCCACCAGCTCCGGCAGGCCGGCGTTCGGCTGCACCGAGATCAGGCCCGGCCAGGTGCCGGCAATCCAGCGCAGGTGCTCGGCCATCTCTTGCGGGCCGGTGGCGCAGTTCAGCCCGAGCAGCGGCACATCCAGCGCGTGGATGACGGCGGCGGCGGCGGCGATGTCGGGGCCGACCAGCAGGGTGCCGGTGGTTTCCACCGTGACCTGCACGAACACCGGGGTGTCGGTGCCGGCCTCGGCGCGCGCGAGTTTCGCCCCGTTGACCGCAGCCTTGATCTGTAACGGGTCCTGACAGGTCTCGATCAGGATCGCATCGACCCCGCCGGCGATCAGCCCGCGGCATTGTTCCGCGAGCGCCGTCTCCAGCGGGTCGTAGGCGATGTTGCCGAGGCTCGGCAGCTTGGTGCCAGGCCCGATGCTGCCTAGCACCCAGCGATGGCGACCGTCGGCGAAGCTGTCGGCGGCCTCGCGCGCCAGCTCGCCGGCGCGGCGGTTGAGCTCGAAAGCGCGGTCCGCCAGGTCGAATTCCGCCAGGGTGACCGGGGAACCGCCGAAGCTGTTCGTTTCCACCATGTCGGCGCCGGCGGCGAAATAGCCGCGATGGATGTCGCGCACGAGGTCGGGGCGCGAGAGGCACAAGACGTCGGTGCAGTTCTCCCGGCCCCAGTAGTCGCGCTCGATATCGAGGGTCATCGCCTGCACGCGCGAGCCCATGCCGCCGTCGCACAGCAGCACCTGTTCGCGCAGCGCATCCAGCAGATGGGGTCGGGACATCAGGTCTCTTTCTGTTACGGAACGAGGGCAGCGGCGGACGCGGTGGCCGGCGCGGCGGCGGCGGTGGTGCGCACGGCGGGCCACAGCCGCACAGGCAGCGGGCCCGGAACGGCGAGCGGCGCGCCGGGCGCGAGGCCGGCGTCGACGCACATCCGTTGCAGCGCATCGTCGCCGAAGCCGGGCCAGCGATGCGCCAGTCGCTGCATGACGTCGGCGCGCCCGTGCGGCGCGAGGTCCACGACGATCAGCCGGCCGCCGGGGCGGAGGACGCGCGCGGCCTCGGCCAGCACGCGGCCGGGATCTTCGGCGTAGTGCAGCACCATCTGCAGGACCGCGAGATCGATCTCGCCCCCCGGCAGCGGCAGGCGGTACATGTCGGCCCGGCGCACCGCGCAATGGCCGAGCCCGGCGCGGGCCAAGCGGGCGCGCGCGAGCGCCAGCATCGCCGGGCTGGCGTCGACGCCCAGCCCCTCCCGCACCCGCGGGCCGAGCAGTTCCAGCACCCGCCCGGTGCCGGTGCCGATATCGAGCAGCCGGTTCACTCCTTCGGGAGGGATCAGCCGCAGCAGATTGTCCTCCACCGCCTGCGCGGGCAGGTCGAGGGCGCGCATCTCGTCCCAGTCTGCGCCCTGGCGCTGGAAGCTTTCGGAGGCGATGCGGGCGCGTTCGGCCAGCACACGGGCGGCCTGGCGGCGATCGGCCTCCAGCACCGGATCGCTTTCGGGCAGGCGGGCGAGCAGGGTGCGGACCAGGGCGCCGCGGTCGCCGCCGGGCAGGGCGAACCAGGCGTTGGCGCCTTCGCGTTCGCGGTCGAGCAGCCCGGCCTCGCACAGAAGCTTCAGATGGCGCGATAGCCGCGGCTGCGACTGGCCGAGAATCTCAGTGAATTCGGAGACGCAGAAGGCGCCGCGGCCGGCCAGCGCAAGCAGGCGCAGCCGGGTCGGTTCGGCGCAGGCGCGCAGCGCGACGAGCAGGGTCTCCATGGGCTTGTATCTGACATAAACATATCCTTATGTCCACCCTATGACGCTCTTCCTGGACGCACGCCTGCCCGTCCGCTTCGGCACGCCCGACCAGGCCGGGCCGGAGACGGCGCTGCTGATCGAGGGCGACGCTCCGGCCCCGGCTGACGCGGCGGTCGCCCGCTTCGTCCTGGCGTCCGGCACCCACCCGGCCGGCTGCGCCTGCTGCGCCCCGCGCGGCCCGGCGGCCGAGGCGCTGGCCCGGCTGTTCCTGGGCCGCGCGCGGGGAGGGGTCCTGTTCCGGGACGTCGTGGCGCTGGTCCGCGGGCCGGCGGGGGAAGCAGCGGTGCGCGCGGCGGTGACCGAAGACCGGTTTGCGGCCGCGCGGTTCCGGCTGGGCTGACCGGCCGCCGGCTCACGACGAGGCGCGCACCCGGGCCATGCGACGCGGTTGTCAGTTTCGCGACCCGTTCAGCAACTCCTGGTTGAGGCGCTCGAGCGTGTCGGCCGCCGACTTCCGCCGCGATGGCGTTAGTGCAAGGCCCGCCGCCTTCTCCTCCTGTTGCACCTCCGCCGCGGTCGGCTGGTGGTTGCGCCAGTCCCAGGTGTTGCCCTCGTGGGTCGGCATCTGCGCATGGGCGCGCACGGCGGCGTGCGGGGCCAGCAGCGCCACCAGGGCCACGGCCGGCAGGCGGAACGGAACGCTCATCATCTGCACCTCTCGCGCTGGTCTGCAACGCGCCAATTTCCAAGGGGACCGTCGTCCTCCCATCGGCGCGACCAAGGATCGTTCGCGTCGCATCACCGCACCCGGGATGACGCTGCCGTCAAGTCGGACCGAATGGAACAGAAGCAAGAGGGGTCCGGATGTCCTCGTCCGTGTGCGGGGAGCGGCGGATTTGCCGCCTGGCGCAGCGCCGGGTCCGACCGTCATCCCCCCGCCGCCGCCGGCCCGACCTGCGGTCCCGCTGCCGGCCGACACCTTGCACGCGCGCATCCTTTTGCGCATGGTGCCCGCGACTTGCTCCGGAGGACACCGCGCATGCGCCTGGCAGTGCTCAAGGAACGGCGGGCGCACGAAACCCGCGTCGCAGTGACGGCGGATACCGTGAAGCGCCTGATCGCCCTCGGCCTGACGGTCGCGGTGGAAACCGGGGCCGGCGCCGGGGCCTCCCTCCCCGACAGTGAGCTTGCCGCCGCCGGCGCGGAGATCGCCCCCGGCGCCGCCACAGCACTCGCCGGCGCCGGTGTCGTCTTCGCCGTGCAGGCGCCGGAGGAAGCGACCCGCGCGCTGATCCCGCGCGGCGCGCTGCTCGTCTGCACCGCGGGCGCCTTCGCCGATCCCGCCCTGGTTCCCGCGCTGGCCGAGGCCGGCATCGACACCGCGGCGATGGAGCTGTTGCCGCGCATCACCCGCGCGCAGTCGATGGACGTGCTGTCGAGCCAGGCCAACCTCGCCGGCTATCGCGCGGTGATCGAGGCGGCGGCGGAATTCCAGCGCGGCTTTCCGATGATGATGACCGCCGCCGGCACCGTCCCGCCGGCGCGGGTGTTCGTGATCGGCGCCGGCGTGGCCGGATTGCAGGCGATCGCGACCGCCCGCCGGCTCGGCGCCATCGTCTCGGCGACCGACGTCCGTCCGGCGGCGAAGGAGGAGATCCGCTCCTTGGGCGGCACCTTCGTGGGCGTCGAGGACGAGGAAACCGCGAAGCAAACCGGCCCCTACGCCGGCGAGCTCAGCGCCGCGTTCCGCCAGAAACAGGCCGAGCTGATGGCCGCGACGGTGGCGAAGAACGACATCGTCATCTGCACCGCGCTGGTGATGGGCAGCCGCGCCCCGGTGATCGTGACGGAGGAGATGGTGACCGCCATGCGCCCCGGCAGCGTCGTCGTCGACCTCGCCGCCGACGCCGGCGGCAATTGCGCCGCGACAAAGCCCGGGGAGCGGGTGGTCACCGCGAACGGCGCGACCGTGCTCGGCTGGCACAACTGGCCGGCGCGGATCCCGGTGGCGGCGAGCGCCCTCTATGCCCGCAACCTGCTGACCTTCCTCACCACATTCTGGGACAAGGAAGCGCAGGCCCCGCGCCTGCCGGCCGACGACGATATCGTCAAAGGCGTGCTGCTCACCCGCGCCGGCGCCGTGGTCCACCCGCAGTTCGCCCCGCCGCAGAGCGCGGCCGCCTGATCCCCAACCGTCTGATTTCACGCCGCCGGATACACGGAGACGCCGGATGAACCCGCAACAACTGGCTGACGAGGCACATCGTCTCGCCGCCCAGGCCCAGGCGCTCGCGGCGCACGCGAGCGCCTGGGCCGGCACTGCCGCGCCGATCGCGCACGCCGCCGCCGGCGCGCCCTTCGTCTATCTGTTCGCCATCTTCGTGATGGCCTGTTTCGTCGGCTACTACGTGGTCTGGAACGTCACCCCGGCGCTGCACTCGCCGCTGATGGCGGTGACCAACGCGATCAGCTCCGTCATCATCGTGGGCGCCATGCTGGCCGCCGGCCTGGCGGCGAGCGGGGTATCGCGCGGGTTCGGCTTCATCGCCGTCACCCTGGCATCGGTGAACATCTTCGGCGGCTTCCTGGTCACGCACCGGATGCTGTCGATGTTCCGCCGCAAGCAGCGCTGAGGAGCCGGTCGCGATGTCCGTCCAGCTCACTGCCTTCTTCTACCTCGTCGCCGCCGTGCTGTTCGTGCTGGCCTTGCGCGGCCTGTCCAATCCCGAAACATCACGCCAGGGCAACCGGCTCGGCATGGCGGGGATGGCGATCGCGCTGCTCGCCACGTTGATCGGCAATCCGATCGGGATCGGCGGCTGGGGGTTGATCGTGCTCGGCATCGCCATCGGCGGATCTGTGGGCGTGTTCATCGCGCTGCGCATCCAGATGACGGCGTTGCCGCAACTGGTGGCGGCGTTCCACTCGCTGGTCGGGCTGGCGGCGGTGTTCGTCGCCGCGGCGGCGCTGAATGCGCCGGTCGCGTTCGGCATCGGCGTGCCGGGGGCGATCCGTACCGAAAGCCTGATCGAGATGTCGATCGGGCTCGCGATCGGGGCGATCACCTTCAGCGGGTCGGTGATCGCGTTCAGCAAGCTGCAAGGGATCATGAAGGGCGCGCCGATCAGCTTCCCGCTGCAGCATCCGCTGAACCTCGGGCTCGGGCTGCTGGCGCTGCTGCTGATCGTGGTGTTCGTCGCCACCGGGGGCAGCCAGGTGGTGTTCTGGCTGCTGGCGTTCCTGGCGATCGGGCTCGGTTTCCTGCTCATCATCCCGATCGGCGGGGCGGACATGCCGGTCGTGATCTCGATGCTGAACAGCTACTCTGGCTGGGCCGCGTGCGGGATCGGCTTCACCATCCAGAACCTCGCTTTGATCGTGACCGGGGCGCTGGTCGGGGCGTCGGGCGCGATCCTGTCCTACGTGATGTGCAAGGGGATGAACCGCAGCATCTTCAACGTGCTGCTGGGTGGGTTCGGCACCGAGACCGCCGCTGCCGGCCCCGGCGGGGTCGCGTCGGATCGCACGGTGAAAAGCGGCAACGCCGACGACGCCGCCTTCATCCTGAAGAACGCGTCCAAGGTGATCGTGGTGCCCGGCTACGGCATGGCGGTGGCGCAGGCGCAGCACGCGCTGCGCGAGATGGCGGACACGTTAAAGAAGGAAGGCGTGGAGGTGAAATACGCCATCCACCCGGTGGCCGGCCGCATGCCCGGGCACATGAACGTGCTGCTCGCCGAGGCCAACGTGCCGTACGACGAAGTGTTCGAACTTGAGCAGATCAACAACGAATTCGCCACCGCCGATGTGGCCTACGTGATCGGCGCCAACGACGTGACCAATCCGGCGGCGAAGACCGACCGCGCGTCCCCGATCTACGGGATGCCGATCCTGGAAGTGGAGAAGGCGGGCACGGTGCTGTTCGTCAAGCGCTCGATGGCGTCCGGGTACGCGGGGGTGGAGAACGAGCTGTTCTTCCGCCCGAACACGATGATGCTGTTCGGCGATGCGAAGAAGATGACCGAGGAGATCGTGCAGGCGCTGGGGCGGTAGCGCGCGCCGGCGACCGCGTGCTGTCCCGCCTCATGGCGCCGCCGGCATCAGCCGCAAGGTTGCCGTCACCCGCGCCGGCACCGGCCCGATCGTGATCGTGCGGCCGTCCCGCCAGGCGTGCAGGAAATTGCCGGCGAACCGGCTGAGCAGGTTGCCCGACTGGCCCGGCGCCATCATGAACCGGCTGTCGTCCAGATCCGCCAGATCATACACCGCGCGGAACTCCGGCCCGTGCATCGCGGAGAAATGTCCGAGCGCGGTGGCGCCGGCGTCGATCGTGGTGGCGCTGCCCGGGTCGGGGATGCGCAGGGTCGCGAACCGGCCGAGCCACGGGATCGCGCGCAGCAGCGGATCGGCGAACACCGCCTGGTGCGCCGCCCCCCAGCGCCAGCGCGCCGGATCGGGGCCGAACCGCGCCGCCAGCCCCGCCACCGCCTGATCGAGCGCGGTGACCAGCAGCCCCGTGCAGTCCCCGCCGCACCACTGCGCCCCACCCGGGGCCAGCACGGAGGGCAGGAATTCATTGAGCGGCGCGGCAAGCACCGCCTCCGACAGCGGCACGTGGTTGCGCTGCATCACCAGCGCGTAGAACCGGCTGATCCAGGCGTGGAAGATCAGCGGTTGCGGCGCGTTCGTCGTCATCGCCCCGTTCCAGCCGGCGAGCAGGCGCAGCGCCGCGCCGGCGCGCCCCGGCGGTGGCGGGACCGCGCGCAGGCTCGGCAGCAGGGCGCGGGCGAACAGGCTGGTCGTGTCGGTCTGCATGCGGACGAACTCGGCGAGCGTGGCGCGCCGGTGCCGCGCGAGCAGGTCGCGGATGCGCCGCGCCCGCCAGTCGGCGAACCAGTGGCGGCCGAGGAAGACCGGGAAGTCAGCCGGCGCCACCCGGTTGTTGGCGTTCACGAGCCGCCCGCTGGGCGGATCGACGACGTGCGGAAGCTGCATGCCGGCGGCCCAGCCGGTCCAGTCGTACGCACCCGACGCGCCGTCGACCGGCATCGTCCCGTCGCCCTTGGCGCGGATCGGCACCCGGCCGGTCACGAACAGGCCGATGTTGGTCTGCCCTGCCACCAGCAGGTTCTGCACCGGCGCGGAGATCAGGGCGGCGGCGCGTCCCGCCCGCGCGACCGAGCCGGCCGCGTCGAGCGCCAACAGCCCCTCCGCCGCCGTGTGGCCGCGTTGCAGGTTGGCCATCGCAACCGCGAGCACCGGCCCGCCGGGAGCGAACAGGTCGCTGATCACCGGCCCGTGCCGGGTGGCGCGGACGCGGATCGTTGCGTCCGGCGCGCCGCGCACCTCGATGCGTTCGGTGCGGATCGTGAACGGGCGCGGCCCGTCCGGCGTCGCGTAGTCGTCCGTGCCGACCGGCGTTTCGACGAAGATGTCCTGCACGTCCGCCCCGGTGGAGGTGAAGGTCCAGGCGATGTGCCGGTTGCGCCCCAGCACTACCCCGGGCACTCCGGGCGCGGTGGCGCCGACGAGGGTTTCCCGCGGCGTGTCGATCCGCGCCAGGTACCACAGCGACGGAAAACCGAAGCCGAGATGCGGATCGCCGGCGAGCAGCGGCTTGCCGGTGGCGGAATGTTTGCCGTCCACCGCCCATTCGTTGGACGCGGCGGAGGGCTCGGTGAACGGCGCAGGGAAGGCGGGCAGGGCGCGCGCGATCGCCGGCGCCGACAGCGCCGCGGTATGGATGCCTGTCTGTCGTTGCGCGTCCGGCGCCCCGGCCTCGTGCTGCGGCGGCCACAGCGCGGCGATTACCGAGCGCGGCAGGGTGGCGGAAAGCTGGGTGCGCGCCAGTTCCTGCCGCCAGTCCATCGACAGCCATAGCCCCATGGTCTGCGCCCACAGCAGCGTATCGGCCGGGGTCCAGGGGCGCGGCGCGCCGAGCAGCAGGAACTCCGGCGCGCTGAACCGCCCGTGCGCGAGGATCCACGCGTTCACCCCGCGCGCATACGCTTCCAGCAGCGTGCGCGCGGGCGGCGGCAGCGCGGCAAAATCGGCCCGTGCGGCCCGGCGCAGGCCGAGGGTACGCATCTCGCGGTCGAGCGGCAGCGCTGCGGGCCCGGCGATGGCGGCGAGCCGGCCGGAGGCGACGCGGCGCATCAGGTCCATCTGGAACATCCGGTCCCGCGCGTGCACGTAGCCGAGCGCGGCGGCGGCGTCGGCCAGGTTCGCCGCCCGGATGCGCGGGATGTCGTACTGGTCGAACGTGACGGCGACCGGGGCGGACAGGCCCGGGATGGCGGCCGTCGCGTGACGCGGCGGCAGGGTCCACCACAGCGCCCCCCCGATCCCGGCGGCGGCGAGCAGGACCAGGACCGCGAGGCCGATCAGGACGCGGCGGAGGAGCCGGGCGGCACGGCGCATCGACCCCTCCGCGTCGCTCAGCCGATCGGCGGCAGGTGAAGCTGCGCGATCTCCGGGTTGCCGCCGAGCGGCGGGAACCGCTTCAGGATCAGCGGATCGTGGCCCGGAATGACATGGTCCGGCCCGTCGGCCAGGCCTCGATCGATGTCGAAGCCGCGCAGCATGCGCGCGACGTCCACCACCACCGGGAACGGATTGCGCTGGCGGATGTTGCCCCAGAGATGCACCGCGTCGCCGGCCAGCACCACCCAGCCGCGCGCGGTCGGCACGCGGATCGACTGGATGCCGCCGGAATGGCCGCCGATCAGGTGCAGGCGTGATGCCGGGCGCGATCTCCACCGTGCCTTCATGGAAGCGCAGCCGGTCGGCGTAGAGCGCGCGCACCACGCTTTGCACGTCATCGACGTCGAACGGGCGGCGCAGGAACGGCTGGCACATGCAGGGGCCGGTGCAGTAGGCCATCTCCGCGGCCTGGATGTGGAACATGGCCTTCGGGGAAATATTCCATGCCGCCGGCGTGGTCCCAGTGCATGTGCGTCAGCACCACGTCCTTCACCGTCGCCGGATCGATGCCGGCGTTGCGCAGCGCCTCGGCCGGCGTGCAGAGCATCTCGCGGCCGCGCCGCTTGCGCCGAGTTCCGGGTTGAACCCGGTGTCCATGACGATGGTGCGCGGCCGATCCAGCCGCGGATCGCGAACACCAAGAAATCGAGCGGATCGGGCGCCGCGTGGTCGTCGGGCATGATGTAGTTCTGGTACTGCATCCGGCCGTCGAAAATGCCGTAGCGCAGGGCCAGCACCTCGTAGGTGACCGTGGGTGCGTCCGCCATTGCCGTGTCTCCTTCCCCTGGGTTTGCCGGGCCAGTCAACCGCTTGCCGGGCAGGCTGGCAATCTCTAGGGTCCGCGCCGCTCGTCTGACCGAGGAGGAGAGGAAGCCATGGCCGACATTCCCGAACCGCCCCGAATACCAGAGCGACCTGTTCAAGCGCGGCCTGGAGGTCCGCCGCGACGTGCTGGGCGCCGACTATGTCGATGGCTCGCTGGCGCGCGCCGACGATTTCAACGCCGCGTTCCAGCAGATGACCACCGAGATCGCCTGGGGCATGATCTGGACCCGCCCCGGCCTGCCGCGCAAGACGCGCAGCATGATCAACCTGACGATGCTGGTCGCGCTGAACCGCGGCTCGGAGCTGCGGCTGCATCTGCGCGCCGCGCTGACCAACGGCGTGACGCGCGACGAGATCAAGGAAATCCTGATGCAGATCGGCGCCTATTGCGGCATCCCGGCCTGCCTGGAAGCGTTCAAGATCGCCACCGAGGTGTTCAAGGAAGTCGACGGCGCAAAGGGCTGATCCGATGGCAGACCAACCGCTGGGCAAACCGACGGTCGGCTTCGTCGGCGTCGGCAACATGGGCTGGCCGATGGCGGCCTGCCTGGTGCGCGCCGGCTTCCCGGTGCACGATCAACGATTCGCGCCGCGAGGTCGCCAACAACTTCGTCCAGCAGATCGGCGGCACCGCGCCCGACAGCCTGCGCGCAGCTGGCGCGCGGCGTCCGACGTGGTGATCACCATGCTGCCGACCAGCGCGATCGTCGCGCGCGGTGCTGGCGGCGGCGACGACAACGTGTTCGCCGGCATGAAGCCCGGCACCGTGGTGATCGAAATGAGCTCCGGCGTGCCCTCGGTGACGCAGGAGCTGGCGGAGAAGGTGGCGGCGCTGGGCGGGCACTGATCGACGCGCCGGTCTCCGGCGGCGTGCCGCGGGCGAAGACCGGCGAGCTGGCCATCATGGCCGGCGGCGATGCGGCGGTCATCGACCGCGCCATGCCGGTGCTGTCGGCGATGGGCACCACGGTGCTGCGCACCGGCGCGGTCGGCTCCGGCCAGGCGATGAAGGCGCTGAACAACCTGGTCTCCGCCGGCGGCTTCCTGATCGGCATCGAGGCGCTGCTGATCGGCCAACGTTTCGGCCTCGATCCGGCGGTGATGACGGACGTGCTGAACGCCGCGACCGGGATGAACAACTCGACGCAGAAGAAGTTCAAGCAGTTCGTGCTGTCGCGGAAATTCGACGCCGGCTTCACCATGGGGCTGCTGGCGAAGGACCTGTCGATCGCGCTGCAGGTCGGGCGGGAGACGGCGACGCCGACGCCGTTGTCGCGCGCTGTGCAAGGAGCTGGTGCTGGCGGCGCAGGCGATGTTCGGTCCGGACGCGGATCATACCGAGATGGCGCGGCTGTGCGAGCGGCTGGCGGACACCGAGCTGGGCGGCTGACGGGGGCCGGGGAGCGGCGTTGCCCGCCTAT
This sequence comes from uncultured Pseudomonadota bacterium, assembly GCA_963832525.1. Lineage (GTDB taxonomy): Bacteria > Pseudomonadota > Alphaproteobacteria > Acetobacterales > Acetobacteraceae > JAJZVS01. The sequence continues at coordinate 105,057 of CAWHUC010000001.1, read as the reverse complement.
CCCCGCGCCCGCGGCCGGAACGCCAGCGCCTCGGCCACATGCACCCGGCCCACCACGGCTGCGCCCGCCAGATCGGCGATGCTGCGCGCCACCCGCAGCACGCGCGTATAGCCGCGCGGCGACAGGCGCAGCCGCTCCATCGCCTGGCCCGCCAGCGCCAAGGCTTCGGGCGCCAGCGCCACCTCCGCCCCGTCCGCCTCGGCATTCGTCGCAGGCCCGGCCGTCCCGTAGCGCCCGCGCTGCGCGTCGCGCGCGCGGGCGATCCGGGCGGCCACCGCGGCACTCGCCTCGCCCGCCGGGGCGCGGGCAAGCTCGGCCGCCGAGGCCGGCTGCACCCCCACCACCAGGTCGATGCGATCCAGCACCGGGCCGCTGATGCGGTTGCGGTAGTCCTCCCCGCAGCGCGGCGCGCGGCCGCATTCGCCCACGCCCTCGCCCATATGCCCGCAGCGGCACGGGTTCATCGCCGCCACCAGTTGGAAGCGCGCCGGGTAGGTCACGTGCGCCGCCGCGCGCGCGACCGTGGTGCGCCCGGATTCCATCGGCTGGCGCAGCGATTCCAGTGCCGGGCGCGGAAACTCCGGCAGCTCGTCGAGGAACAGCACGCCGCGATGCGCCAGCGAAACCTCCCCCGGCCGCGCCCGCTGCCCGCCGCCCGACAGCGCCGCCTGGGACGCGGAATGATGCGGCTCGCGGAACGGTGGCCGCATGACCAGCCGCCCGCCCGCCAGCAGGCCGGCGACGCTGTGGACCATGCTGACCTCCAGCGCCTCGGCGGGCGAGAGATCGGGCAGCAGGCCGGGCAGCCGCGCGGCGAGCATCGACTTGCCGGCCCCGGGCGGCCCGATCAGCAGCAGGTTGTGGCCACCGGCCGCGGCAATTTCCAGCGCCCGCTTGGCGGTTTCCAATCCCTTCACGTCCGCAAGGTCGGGTCCGCGTGGCGCCTCGGCGAGCCCCGCCGGCTCCGGCGGGCTCAGCACCTGGCTGCCGCGGAAATGGTTCACCAGGCTCAGAAGGTCGGGCGCGGCGAGCACTTCGATCCGCCCGGCCCAGGCCGCCTCGCCCCCCTGCGCGGCGGGGCAGATCAGCCCGAGTTCGCGCGCCGAGGCCCCGATCGCCGCCGGCAGCACCCCGGCCACCGGGTGCAGGGTGCCGTCGAGGTGCAATTCCCCCAGCGCCGCGAAGCCGCCGATCTCCTCCCGCGGCAGCACGTCCATGGCGGCGAGCACACCGAGCGCGATCGGCAGGTCGAAATGGCTGCCTTCCTTCGCAAGGTCGGCCGGGGCCAGGTTGACCAGCACGCGGCGCGGCGGCAAGGACAGCCCCATGGCGGCGAGTGCGGCGCGTACCCTTTCGCGCGCCTCCCCCACGGCCTTGTCGGGCAGGCCGACCACCAGGAAGGCGGGCAGGCCGGCGGAGATCTGCACCTGCACTTCCACCGGCACCGCGTCGATCCCGGCAAAGGCGAACGTGCGGATGCGGGCGATGGCTGCGGATCGGGTGAGGGCGTTCATCCGGTGGCTCCGGTGGCGGGCAGGGGAGCCTGGCACGGCAATGGTGAACCGGCGGATAATGCCGGGAGGCGGGCAGGCTTGCGGTGGCTGTACGTCCCGGCCTGCGGTGATCGCCCGGTTGTACGACGTCCTCGGCCGTTGCCGTCCTTTTGGCGCCGCGTTGACGGTCCGCCCCCGCAGGGAGGGAGACGGTCGGCGCCTCCGCAAAGGCCACGCCGATGATACCGACAGATTTCCCGCGATTGTACAAGCGATCCCGCGGCGAACGTCCGATTGTACAACGTCGTAGGCCGTTTCGGTCCTTTCGACGGCCATTTGTACAACGCGCCGCTCCCCGACCGGCCGTCTGCGGGTCCGTGCTTCCGCGCGCGTGCCCTGATTGTCGTGGGCGTGCCGCCCCCAGCCGGCCCGCTGCCGCCCGCCGACCTTGACACGCCGCGCCCCTGGCTCGCATATGCGCCGCACCCGGGGACATCCCGTTCGTCCGGTCCCCGCCCCCTGCGCGGGGGCCCCGCCGCTCCGCGAAGTCTCGCGCAGCGGCGCGATCTGTCATGGAGTGGTCTGCTCGTGTTCGAGGCGCTGTCCGACAAGCTCTCCGGCGTCTTCGACCGGCTGCGCCGCCGCGGCGCGCTGTCGGAGATCGACGTGGGCGAGGCGCTGCGCGAGGTCCGACTCGCCCTGCTCGACGCCGACGTCGCCCTGCCCGTGGTGCGCGACTTCATCGCCAAGGTCCGCGAACGCGCGCTGAGCACCGAGGTTCTGGGCAGCGTCACCCCCGGCCAGCAGATCGTCAAGATCGTCAACGACGTGATGATCGAGGAGCTGGGCGGCGAAGGCGCAGTCCCGCTCAACCTCAACGCCGCGGCGCCGATCCCGGTGCTGATGGTCGGCCTGCAGGGCTCGGGCAAGACCACCACCGCGGGCAAGATCGCGCTCCGGCTGAAGGAGCGGGCGCGCAAGCGGGTGCTGCTTGCCAGCCTCGATACCCAGCGCCCCGCCGCGCAGTTGCAGCTCGCCCAGCTCGGCGAGCGCGCCGGCGTGCCCTCGCTTCCCATCGTCGCCGGCCAGACCCCGGTGCAGATCGCCCTGCGCGCCATGGAAACCGGCCGGCGCGAGGGCTTCGACCTCGTGATCCTGGACACCGCCGGCCGGCTGTCCATCGACGAAGCCCTGATGGAGGAGGTGAAGGCGATCCGCGCCGCCACCAACCCCGCCGAAACCCTGCTGGTCGTCGATGCCATGACCGGCCAGGACGCGGTGAACACCGCGCGCGCCTTCCACGAGGCGCTCGGCATCACCGGCATCGTCCTCACCCGCATGGACGGCGACGCCCGCGGCGGCGCGGCGCTGTCGATGCGCGCGGTCACCGGCGCGCCGATCAAGCTGATGGGCCTCGGCGAAAAGCTCGACGCGCTGGAGGAGTTCCACCCCGAGCGCGTTGCCGGCCGCATCCTCGGCATGGGCGACATCGTCGGCCTGGTGGAGAAGGCCGGCGAGACGATCGATCAGGACGAGGCCGAGAAGCTTGCCGCCAAGATGGCGCGCGGCAAGTTCGATCTTGAGGACCTCGCCGCGCAGTTGCGCCAGATCGGGCGGATGGGCTCGCTGTCGGGCATCCTCGGCATGCTGCCGGGGGTGGGCAAGATCAAGGCGCAACTCGACGACGCCAAGCTCGATACCAAAATCCTGAAGCGGCAGGAGGCGATCATCTCGTCGATGACGCCCAAGGAACGGCGCGCGCCCGATATCATCAAGGCGTCGCGCAAGAAGCGCATCGCGAGCGGCTCCGGCACCACGGTGCAGGACGTGAACAAGCTGCTGAAGCAGTTCGACGACATGAGCGCGATGATGAAGCGCATGAACAAGCTCGGGCAGAAAGGGCTGATGCGGCACGGCCTGTCCGCGCTGCTGCCCAAGGGCATGGCTCAAGGCAACCGGCCGCCCGGCCGGGGTTTTTAACAGGAGACACGAAACCGATGGGTCTGAAAATCCGCTTGGCGCGCGCCGGGGCGAAGAAGCGCCCGTACTACCACATCGTGGTGGCGGACAGCCGTTCCCCGCGCGACGGGCGCTTCATCGAGAAGGTGGGCAGCTACAACCCGATGCTGCCGGCCGAGCACGCCGACCGCATCCGCCTCGTCGATGCGCGCGTGCAGCATTGGCTGGGGCAGGGGGCGCTGGCGACCGACCGGGTGGCACGCTTCCTCGGCCGCGCCGGCCTCGCCCCGATGCCGGCCTGGCGTGAGCAGCCGCAGAAGTCGGCGCCGAAGAAGAAGGCGCAGGAACGCGCGGCCAAGGCCGCGGGCTGAGCGATCCGTGTCCGCCTCCCGCGTCCTGCTCGGCGTGATCGGGCGCCCGCACGGCGTGCGGGGGCTGGTGCATGTCGTGAGCTACACCGATCCGCCGACGGCGCTGGCGGAGTACGGTGCGCTGGAGGCCGAGGACGGGCGATGCTTCACCCTGCGCTGGCGCGGGGAAGGACTGGCGGAGATCGCGGAACTGCAAGCCGGAACCGCGCTGCCGGTCGCCGATCGCACGGCGGCGGAACGCCTCGTCAACCTGCGCCTGTACGTCCCGCGCGCCCGGCTGCCGGCGCCGGCAGCCGACGAATACTACCTCGCGGACCTCGTCGGGCTGGCGGCGGTCGACCCGGCGGGGGCAACAGTCGGCGAGGTGATCGCGGTGCATGACTACGGCGCCGGCGCCAGCCTGGAAATCGCCCGTCCGGAGGCGGCGCCGCTGCTCGTGCCGTTCACCCGCGTGGCGGTGCCGGAGGTCGATCCGGCCGGCGGGCGGGTGGTGGTGGCCATGCCGGACGAAATCGTCGCGGCTCCCGACGAACCCGCCGCCCCGCGGCGCCGCGCCCCTTCGCGCCGTCCGGGTGGCGCCGAGCCGCGGAGCCAGGCCCCATGACCTGGCGCGCCACCGTGCTGACCCTGTTCCCCGAGATGTTCCCCGGCCCGCTCGGCCATTCGCTCGCCGGCCGCGCACGCGACACCGGGCGCTGGTCGCTGCAGGCCACGGACATCCGCGACTTCGCCACCGACCGCCATCGCACGGTCGACGACACCCCGTTCGGCGGTGGCGCCGGCATGGTGCTGCGCGCGGATGTGGCGGACGCGGCGATCGCCGCCGTCGCCGACGACCGGCCGCTGCTGGCGCTCACCCCGCGCGGGCGCCCGTTCACCCAGGACCAGGCCGCGCGCCTCGCCGCCGGGCCGGGCGCCATCCTGCTCTGCGGGCGCTACGAAGGCATCGACCAGCGCGTGATCGAGGCGCGCGGGCTGGAGGAGGTCTCCATCGGCGACTACGTCCTGTCGGGCGGGGAACTTGCCGCGATGGTGCTGCTCGACGCCGCGGTCCGCCTGCTGCCCGGGGTCATGGGCGCCGCCGCCAGCGCCGAGGAGGAAAGCTTCAGCGCCGGCCTGCTCGAATACCCGCACTACACCCGCCCGGCCGACTGGTGCGGGCGCCGGGTGCCGGACGTGCTGCTGTCCGGCAACCACGCCGCCATCGCCGCCTGGCGTCGCGCCGAGGCCGAAACGATCACCCGAACCCGCCGCCCCGACCTCTGGGCGCGGCACGCCGCCGCCCGTTGCCAGAAGCCCCGCGGCGACATAATCCGATCCGCACGAAAGGACCGCACTCCCATGAACATCATCCAGGCCTACGAGGCCGAGCAGATCGCCCGCCTGACGGCCGACCGCGCCGTGCCCGAATTCGCCCCCGGCGATACCGTGCGCGTGTCGGTGAAAGTGGTCGAAGGCGAACGCAGCCGCACCCAGGCCTTCGAAGGCGTGGTCATCGCGCGCTCCAACAAAGGCCTCAACAGCAACTTCACCGTGCGCAAGATCAGCTACGGCGAAGGCGTGGAGCGCGTGTTCCCGCTGTACTCGCCCACGATCGCCGATATCGCCGTGGTCCGCCGCGGCGACGTGCGCCGCGCCAAGCTCTATTATCTGCGCGGCCGCTCCGGGAAATCCGCCCGCATCGCCGAGAAAGCCCGCAGCACCGAAACCCCAGCCGCGGCCGCCTCGGCGGAGTGAGCGGGACGGTCAAGCAAGGCCAGGGGGCTTTGCCCCCTGGACCCCCACCAGGGAACTCGTCCCCTGGACCCCGTCTATTTTCTTCCGTGTGTGCGGGGGGTGTCTCGGGTCCGGGCCGGGCTGCCTGGGGCGGGCGGGTTTGGGCGGGGACAGGGCGCAGCTGCGCCCTGTCCCCGCCCAAACCCGCCCGCCCCAGGCAGCCCGGCCCGGACCCGAGACACCCCCCGCACGCACGGAACCAACGGAAGGGTTCCAAGGGCGAGCCCTTGGTGGGGGTCCAGGGGGCAGCGCCCCCTGGCCTTGCTTGACCACCCCAATTCTACCCGAGGAGGCAACGCCGATGTCTGGCAACAAGCCGCGGACTTTGTTCGACAAAATCTGGGACAGCCATGTGGTGGAGCGGCTGCCGGATGGCACGTGCGTGCTTTATATCGATCGGCATCTTGTCCATGAGGTGACCAGTCCGCAGGCGTTCGAGGGGCTGCGGCTGGCCGGCCGGCCGGTGCGTCGCCCTGATGCGACCATCGCGGTGGCGGATCATAACATTCCCACCACGGATCGGCGTCTGGGCATCAAGGAGGAGGACAGCCGCATCCAGGTGGAGACCCTGGAGCGGAACGTCGCCGCATTCGGTGTGCCGTATATCCCGATCCTGGATGTGCGGCAGGGCATCGTGCACATCATCGGCCCCGAGCTTGGCATCAGCCTGCCGGGCATGACCATCGTCTGCGGCGATTTGCATACCTCCACCCATGGCGCGCTGGGGGCGTTGGCCTTCGGGATCGGCACTTCGGAAGTGGAGCATGTGCTGGCGACCCAGACCCTGTTGCAGCGGCCGGCGAAGAACATGCTGGTGCGGGTGGACGGGACCCTGGGTTTCGGTGCCTCGGCCAAGGACATGGTGCTGGCGATCATCGGCCAGATCGGCACTGCCGGCGGCAACGGCCACGTGATCGAGTATGCGGGGGAGGCGGTGCGCGCGCTGGATATGGCGGGACGGATGACCGTCTCCAACATGTCGATCGAGGCAGGCGCGCGCGCCGGGCTGATCGCGCCGGACGAAACCACCTTTGCCTATGTGAAAGGTCGCGACTATGCGCCGAAGGGCGCGGCGTTCGACCAGGCGGTGGCGTATTGGCGCACCCTGCCGTCGGACCCGGGCGCGGTCTACGACAAGACTGTGGTGCTGGATGCCGCCGCCATCGCGCCGATGGTGACCTGGGGCACCAACCCGGGCGCGGTCGTGCCGGTGACCGGGTCGGTCCCCGATCCGGCGCTGGTCGAGGACGAAGCGGCGCGGACGCAGATGCAGCGCATGCTCGACTACATGGCGCTGATCCCGGGCACGCGGATGCAGGACGTGCCGATCGACGTCGTGTTCATCGGCAGTTGCACCAACGGCCGGATCGAGGACATCCGCGCCGCCGCCGCGGTAGCGCGCGGGCGCAAGGTGGCCGCCGGCGTGCGTGCCCTGGTGGTGCCCGGCTCGGGCCTCGTGAAGCGCCAGGCGGAGGAGGAGGGGCTCGATCGCGTGCTGCTGGAAGCGGGGTTCGAGTGGCGGGAGCCGTGCTGTTCCATGTGCCTCGGCATGAACCCTGACAAGCTGACGCCCGGCCAGCGCAGTGCGAGCACGTCGAACCGCAATTTCGAGGGCCGGCAGGGGCCGGGCGGGCGCACGCATCTGGTCTCGCCGGCGATGGCCGCGGCCGCCGCGGTGACCGGGCGGCTTGCCGACGTACGGCAACTGGTCTGAGGGGAGGGAAGATCATGGACAAGTTCACGACGCTTACGGCCGTCGCGGCGCCGTTGCCGCTGGCGAATGTGGATACCGACAAGGTCATCCCGGCGCGGTTCCTGAAGACCATCAAGCGCTCGGGCCTCGGGATCCATTTGTTCGATACCCTGCGCTACGACGCGGAGGGCAAGGAGCGGCCGGAGTTCGTGCTGAACCAGGAGCCGTATCGCCATGCGCAGATCCTGATCGCGCACGAGAATTTCGGCTGCGGTTCGTCGCGCGAGCACGCGCCCTGGGCGCTGCTCGACTTCGGCATTCGCTGCGTCATCGCCCCGGATTTCGCCGATATCTTCCACACCAACAGCTTCAAGAACGGCATCCTGCCGATCTGCCTGCCGCGGCCGGTGTGCGATGCGCTGATCGAGGATGCGAAGCTCGGCGGCAACGCGCGGCTCACCGTCGATCTGGAACGCCAGGTGGTGGTGCGTCCCAACGGCGAGGAAATCCGCTTCGAGATCGACCCGTTCCGCAAGCACCTGCTGCTCAACGGTCTGGATGACATCGGCCAGACCATGCAGCACGTGAAGTCGATCGACGCCTATGAGGCGAAGCGCCGGGCCGAGCAGCCCTGGTCGCCCGCCATCACCGCCGCCTGAGAAGGACCCGACCGACATGGCTGCCAACAAGAAACTGCTGGTCCTGCCCGGCGACGGGATCGGCCCCGAAGTGATGCGCGAGACGCGCAGGGTGATCGACTGGCTCGACCGTCGCCGCATGGTCTCGTTCGATATCTCCGAGGACCTGGTCGGCGGCGCCGCGATCGACGCCCGCGGCACGCCGATCACGGACGCCACGATGCAGGCGGCGAAGGACGCGGACGCGATCCTGTTCGGCTCGGTCGGTGGGCCGCAATGGGACAAGCTCGGCTTCGATCTGCGCCCGGAGATCGCGATCCTGCGGCTGCGCAAGGAGCTGGATCTGTTCGCCAACCTGCGCCCGGCGACCGTGCTCGATCCGCTGGTCGATGCGTCCACCTTGAAGCCCGAGGTGGTGCGTGGGCTCGATCTCATGATCGTGCGCGAAAGCACCGGCGGCGTCTATTTCGGCACCCCGCGCGGGATCGAGACCCTGCCGGACGGATCGCAGCGCGGCTTCGACACCGAATCCTACACCACCGCCGAGATCGAGCGGGTGGCGCGGGTCGGCTTCGAACTGGCACGCAAGCGCGGCAAGCGGGTGACCAGCGTGGAAAAGGCCAACGTGATGCAGTCAGGCCTGTTCTGGCGCCAGACCGTCACGGCGCTGGCCGCGCGCGAATACGCCGACGTGGCCTTGTCGCACATGTACGCCGACAACTGTGCCATGCAGCTCGTGCGCAACCCGCGGCAGTTCGACGTGATCGTGACGTCCAACATCTTCGGCGACCTGTTGTCCGACCTGGCGTCGATGCTGACCGGCAGCCTCGGGATGCTGCCGTCCGCCACGCTTGGCGCCGTGCAGCCGTCCGGCAAGCGGCATGCGCTCTATGAGCCGATCCACGGCAGCGCGCCGGATATCGCCGGCAAGGGCATCGCCAATCCACTGGCGCAGATGCTGAGTTTCGCGATGCTGCTGCGCTATTCCTTCGACATGGAGGAGGACGCGAAGCTGATCGAAACCGCCGTTACCCGCGTGCTCGCCTCCGGTTTGCGCACGGCCGACATCGCGGCGCCGGGAACGACGCCGGTCGGCACCGAAGCGATGGGTGCGGCGCTGCTGGCCGAGCTCGATCGCATGGCTGCCTGAACGGGATCGGCGTCGGCGGGGCTTGCCCCCGCGGGGCGGTTCGACTACATGGGCCGCTCCGGCGGCGCCCGTAGCTCAATTGGATAGAGCACCAGACTACGAATCTGGGGGCTGGGAGTTCGAAGTCTCTCCGGGCGCGCCAACAACTCAGAACGAAACCGTGAATTTCGGCTCCGGCCGCAGATGCGCCGCAGCGGCGGAGTCGGGCGATGCGGATCTCGACAGCGAAGCTTGCCACGCCGTCCGGGCGTCGCGGTGATATCAGGCTCCCCGACGGCAGCCGGGTCGGTGCTGCTGTCGGCCCGGCTCCCGGGCATCCCGCCGCGCGTGGTCCCCTGCCTTGGAATCGAGCGCCGATGCGCCTCCCTGATCGCCTCCCGGGGGTGCGGCGAGCAACCTCCACGAAAGACCCGATATGGACGCCCTGATCGCCGGCTACCGCCGCTTCCGCACCGAAACCTGGCCGCACCGTCGGCAGATGCTGGAGCGGCTTGCCGAGCATGGCCAGCAGCCGCGCGCGCTGGTCATCGCCTGCGCCGACAGCCGGGTTGATCCGGCCATGATCTTCGATGCCGCGCCGGGCGAGATTTTCGTGGTTCGCAACGTCGCCAGCCTGGTGCCACCCTTTCAGCCGGACGGCGCGTACCACGGCACCAGCGCAGCGCTGGAATTTGGCGTGCTCGGCCTCGGCGTGTCGGACCTGATCGTGATGGGGCACGGGTTGTGCGGCGGTGTGCGGGCCCTGATCGAAGGCGTGCCGGAGGGGCTGGAAACCTTCATCGGCCCCTGGATCCGGCTGGCGGAACCGGCCTGTGCGCGCGTCCTGGCCTGCCACCCTGCCGATCCGCAACTGGCCTGTGAGCATGCCGCGGTGCGCCTGTCCTGCGACAACCTGCTGACCTTTCCCTGGATCGCCACCCGCGTGGCGGACGGCAGGCTTCGCCTGCACGGGGCGCATTTCGACATCCGGACCGGGGTGCTGGCAATGCTTGGTCCCGATGGAACCTTCATGCGCGTCACCTAGCGCAGACCCGCATCGCGGTTCAGGGCTGCCGCCCGGCGCGCCAGCGCACCAGGTCCACGACCACGACCAACGCGGGCAGGGCGGCGGCGAACAGGAAGGTGGTGTGGAACCCGAGCCAGAACGCCACCTCGTTGCCTGCCCCCTGCTGCAGCGCCCTGTCGTGCACCGTCTGGAACACCGACATCAGCACTGTGGCGCCGGCGACCAGACCGAGCGTCCGGGTGAGCATCCCGAGGCTGCCGGCCACCCCTCGGTCGCGCAGCGGAATTGCCCCCGTCACGACGTCGAAATACGCAACCTGGAACATGCCGAGGCCGACACCTTGGGCCAGCATGCCCAAGGCCAGCATATCCAGGGTCTGCATACCCAGGGTTGGGACGGCGGGATCGAGGCCCGACCCGGCGATGCAGGCCAGCCCCGCTGCGATCAGCCCGGCACTCGCCGTCATCAGTACGGCGGGTGGCACACGCAGGGCCAGGCGGCCGGCCAGCGGGCCGCCCAGCATCACTCCCGCCGGCGAGACGGCGAGCAGGAGACCGTCCGCCGCGGTGGAGAAGCCCGGCAGCCGCGCCAGGGCGAACGGCACCAGCAGCAGCACCGCGAACGCGGCCAGGTTCATCAGCGCGTTGGCAAGGTTGGCGCGTACGAAGCCGGGATCGCGGAACGGCCGCAGGTCGAGCATCGGATGTCGCACCCGGCCCTCCCGCCGGATGAAGGCGGCGAGCGCCAGCGCCGCACCCGCGGCGGTCGGCAGCGCGAGAACCGGGGTCCGGAACCGATTGAGCGCCAGCAGGAGTGCCCCGATCGCCAGCATCAGCAGCGCCGCGCCGGCAAGGTCGAAGCGCTCACCGCGTCCCCGATGCGGCACCGCCGGCAGCGCCAGGCCGGCCAGCCCGCCGAGCGCGGCGATCGGCACGCGCGCCCAGAACACCGCGCTCCAGCCGAACCGGGCCGCAAGCAGCCCGCCGAGCACGGGCCCGAGCGCGCCGCCCAAGCCAAAGCCGAGGGTGTACACTCCGAGCGCGCGCGCCCGTTGCGCTTCGGGATACAGCGCGGTGATCAGCGCCGGCCCGCAGCTCAGCACCAGCCCCGCACCGATGCCTTGCAGCACGCGGGCGGCGAGCAGCCAGGCGTAGCTGGGCGCGACGGCGCAAAGCACGAAGGCGATTGCGTTCCAGGCGCAGCCGACCAGGAATATCCGCCGGTAGCCCAGCATGTCGGCGGCGCGGCCGAATACCAGCATGAGGCTGGCGGTGGTCAGGGTGTAGGAGATGACGATCCACTGGATCAGCGGGATCGGCAGATCGAAATGCCGGGTGATCGATGGAAAATCGACATTGACCGCGGAATCGAGCGGTACCACCAGGGTGCCGAGCAGGACCGCGAACACGCCCCAGGCTGCACCCGGGGGCAAGCCCGGCACGACGCAAAGCGGCCGGTCACGGCCCATGCCGTGCCTGCAAGGAAATTGGCCGGAGGGCAGAAAGCCCTCCGGCCCGCAAGAGGAACGCCGTGCCGGTCAGACCGCCTTCTTGAGTGTGGGGGAGGCCTTGAACCGCACCGTCTTGCCGGCTTTCACCTTGATGGCCTCGCCGGTGCGCGGGTTCAGCCCTTTGCGGGCCTTCGTCTTGCGCACGGTGAAAGTGCCGAAGCTTGGCAGGGTGAACTTGCCGGACTTCTTGAGCTCCCTGACGATCGCTTCCATCACATAGCCGGCGGCGCGGTTGGAGGCTGCGCCGGTGATCTCGGCGGATTCCTGGATCGCCTGAGCGATGAAGGCTTTCGACATGCTGTCTCCTCAGCGTGTTGTCGCGGCTCGCCGACGCCTTAGGACCAGGCAAGGCCGCGCGGTTGCTTGATCTGGCCACGGCGCGTGCCAATTCGCCGCGTCGCTGCAACGGCTTTAGCCGCGTCGCGCGGATTCTGCCAGTGGTTCTGCAAGTTTTACAGGGAATTTTTGCAAGCCGAGCTGCGGGGCGGGCCAAACCCGCCCCGCATCGCCGCGCTATAACCCGGCTTGCGACACGAACTTGGTGTTCAGATACGCTTCGATCGCCTCAAGTCCGCCTTCCGACCCGTAGCCGGAATCCTTCACGCCCCCGAACGGCACCTCCGGCAGGGCCAGCCCGTGGTGATTGATGGACATCATCCCCGCCTCCACCGCCGCGGCGATCGCGTTCGCCGTGCGGGCGGAGCGCGTATAGGCATAGGAGGCCAGGCCGAACGGCAGCCGGTTCGCCTCCGCCACCACGTCGTCGAAGCTGTGGAAGCGGGAGATCACGGCCACCGGGCCGAACGGCTCCTCGTTCATGATGCGCGCGCCCTGCGGCACGTCGGTCAGCACCGTGGGCTCGAAGAAATTGCCCTTGTTGCCGATGCGGTTGCCGCCGGTGCGCACGGTTGCCCCATGCTTCACCGCATCGGCGATGAAATTCTCCATCGCCGTGATCCGGCGCGGATTGGCGAGCGGACCCATGGCGGTGCCGGCGTCCAGCCCGTCGCCCACCTTAGCCGCCTTGATGCGTGCGGTGAACTGCTCCACGAACGCATCGTACACCGGCTCCTGCACCAGGAAGCGGGTGGGCGAAATGCACACCTGCCCGGCGTTGCGCAGCTTGTTGGCCGAGAGGATCTTCGCCGCCGTATCGATGTCGGCGTCGTCGAACACGATCGCAGGCGCGTGCCCGCCCAGCTCCATCGTCACCCGCTTCATATGCGCCCCGGCCAGCGCGGCGAGCTGCTTGCCGATCACGGTCGAACCGGTGAACGAGATCTTCCGGATCACCGGATGCGGGATCAGGTATTCGGAAATCTCCGCCGGCACGCCATAGACGAGGTTCACCACGCCGGCCGGCACGCCGGCATCGACGAAGCAACGGATCAGCTCGGCCGGGGAGGCGGGCGTTTCCTCCGGCGCCTTGACGATGATGGAACAGCCGGCGGCCAGCGCGGCGGACAGCTTGCGCACCACCTGGTTGATCGGGAAGTTCCACGGCGTGAACGCCGCCACCGGGCCGACCGGCTCCTTCAGCACGAGCTGGTAGATGCCTTCGGCGCGCGCGGGCACCACGCGGCCATAGGCGCGGCGGGCTTCTTCCGCGAACCAGTCGATCACGTCGGCGCCGGCGAGCGTTTCGCCCTTGGCTTCGGCGAGCGGCTTGCCCTGTTCCAGGGTCATCAGCCGGGCGACGGCGTCGGCCCGTTCCCGCAACAGCTCGGCCGCCTTGCGCATCAGCTTCGAGCGATCGTAGGCGGACATCTTGCGCCAGACGCGGAAGCCCTTGTCGGCGGCTTCCAAGGCGCGGTCGAGATCGGCACGACCGGCGTGCGCGACCGTGCCGTTGGTCTCGCCGCTGGCGGGATTGACCACCGGCAGGCTGCGTCCGGAGTCGGACTTGGTCCAGGCGCCGTCGATCAGCAGCAGGACATCCGGATACATGGCTGGCCTCTCTTTCAGTTGCATGCCCGCTTTCAGATGCATGCCGGAGCGCGGCGGCGCCGTGCGCACGGAGCGGCGGGTTCCGCCGGGTGGTAGCCCCGGCCGCCCGGTTGTCAAGCCGACGCGGCTGCGCCCAGCCTTGCCGCCACACGAAGATCCGCAACGAAGGCGGCGTATTCCCGCGTCCGTGCGGCTTCGTCCGGCACCCGCAGCAGGAACGAGGGATGCACCGTGACCAGCGCCGTTTCATGCTCCGACAGGCGGATCGGCCGCCCGCGTTCGCGCCCGATCGTCACCGGCCGCCCGAGCACCGCGCGCGCCGCCGTTGCCCCCAGCAGCACGAGCAGGGCAGGGCGCAGCCGCACCCGTTCCACATCCAGCCAGAACCGGCAGGCCTCGATCTCGGGCGCTTGCGGGGTCTGGTGCAGGCGGCGGCGGCCGCGCTCGATGAACTTGAAGTGCTTCACCGCGTTGCTGATCCACACGGCGCGGCGGTCGATGCCTGCTTCCTCCAGCGCACGGTCCAGCAACTGGCCGGCGGGGCCGACGAAGGGGCGGCCGATCACATCCTCCTGATCCCCTGCCTGCTCGCCGATGAACATGACGCGGGCGCCGGCCGGGCCTTCGCCGAAGACGGTCTGCGTCGCCGGCCCGCCGAGCGGGCAGCGCCGGCAGGAGGCTGCTTCCCGCGCGGCCGTATCGAGCGCCGGGTCTGTCGCCCCGTAGCCCCCGGGCACCACCGGCCCGAGCGCCGGGCGGTCCGGCGGGCGGCGCGCTTCCTCGAACGCCTCGGCCTCCGGGAGCGAGGTTCCCGCCGTGCTCGCGGCCAGCAGGTCGATGCCGAATTCGCTCCAATAGGCGCGCAGCGCCGTGTCGTCCGGGACCAGAGCCGGGTCCACCGCCGGGCCGAAGCGCAGCCCCGTGTCGCCGCCCCCCGCCCTGTCCCAGTGTGCGCTGCCGTCGGGGGTCAGGATCGAAACGGCGAACCCGGGGTACCACCGCGCCAGCAGTTGCGCATTCGCCTCCAGCACGAAATGGGCGGGAGCATACCAGCCGAGCAGGCGGGCACCGTCCGCTGCCGGCAGGTAGCGGAGCAGCGCGCGCATCCGGTGCGCCTCCGCCCGGACCGCGAGGGCCAGCGCGCGGGCCTGCGCCAGGTCGGGATCGTCGCGGTCTTCCATCACCGCTTCGCCGGCGTTGGCGCGCCAGACCAGGCGATAGAGCAGGGCGAACCGCTCGGGGTCGCGCGCCTGGATCGCCTGGGCGGCGAGGGCGACCAAGGTGCGCGGCACCCCGAACCTGCCCTCGGCGTGCGGCAACGGCGCGGCGGCGGCAGGGTTCACCGTCCAGCGCAGCGTGTCCGGCGGCGCACCCGCCAGCACAAGCGCGCGAGCGGCGGTCCGCCAGCCGTCCCAGTCCGTCTCGCCGCGCATATCTATGACCTGCATGGCGCCAGGAAATCCCATCCCGGCGCGGTTTCCAATCCCGCCGGTTCGGCGCTAATCAAGACGGGCAGAGGAGGACGCGCCATGACCCCCGATCCCCTGGTGCTCGACATGGGCCGCCAGTTCGGTGCCGAACGCCTCGCCCCCGGCGCGGCGGCGCGCGAGAAGGCCGGGCGGATCGAGCCCGGTATCATCGCAGAACTGGGCGCGCTTGGCATCCTCGGTGCCACCACCCCCGCCGAATGGGGTGGCTCGGAGCTCGATCCCGTCACCTACGCGCTGCTGCTGGAGGAGATCGCCGCCGGTGACGGCGCGGTGTCCACCCTCGTTTCGGTGCACAACTCGCCCACCTGCGTCGTGCTCGACACGTTCGGCACCGATGCGCAGAAGGACCGCTGGCTGCGCCCGCTGGCGAGCGGCGCGCATGTCGGCTCGTTCGGCCTCACCGAGCCGCAGGCGGGATCGGATGCCTCCAACCTGCGCACCCGCGCGGTGCGCCGCGGCGACCGCTGGATCGTCAACGGCGCGAAGCAGTTCATTTCCAACGCCACCTTGCCCGGCAGCATCGTGTTCTTTGCGATGACGGACCCGGGCGCCGGGAAAAAGGGTATCTCCTGTTTCGTCGCCGACAAGGCGACGCCGGGATTCAAGGTGCTGCGGGTCGAGGAGAAGCTGGGGCAGAAAGCCTCCGACACCTGTGCGCTCGCGTTCGAGGAGATGGAGCTCGGCTCCGATCAGCTCGTCGGGCGGGAAGGGGAGGGATACAAGATCGCGCTCTCCACCCTGGAATCGGGTCGCATCGGCATCGCCGCGCAGAGCGTGGGAATGGCGCGCGCGGCGCTTGATTTTGCGATCGCCTACGCTCGCGACCGCACTGCCTTCGGCCAGCCGATCATCGCCCACCAGGCGGTCGCGTTCCGCCTGGTCGATGCCAAGACGCGGCTGGAGGCTGCACGCCAGATGACGCTGCACGCCGCGCGCCTGAAAGCGGCCGGCGAGCCGGCGCTGGAAGCCGCCTGCATGGCCAAGCTGTTCGCCTCCGAAGCGGCTGAGGCGGTGTGCAGCGCGGCGATCCAGACGCTGGGCGGCTACGGCTTCCTGGCCGACTATCCGGTGGAGCGGATCTACCGTGACGTGCGGGTGTGCCAGATCTACGAAGGCACCTCCGACGTGCAGAAACTGATCCTGCAACGGATGCTGTAGGGCGCCATGCACGGACTGTCCGCGGTGACCGGAGAAGACAGGACGACGGAGCCGGCGCTCGCCCGCTATCGCGCGATCCGGGCGCATACCGAAGCCCTGGCCGGGGCGCTGAGCGCGGAGGACCAGGGTCTGCAGTCGATGCCGGATGCGAGCCCCGTCAAATGGCACCGCGCGCACACCACCTGGTTCTTCGAGACGTTCGTCCTGCTCCCCTTCGTGCCCGGCTACGAGGTGTTCGACCCCGACTTCGGCTATCTGTTCAATTCCTATTACGAACAGGTCGGGCCGCGCCATCCGCGCCCGGCGCGCGGGATGCTGACCCGTCCCCCGGCGGCGCGGATCGGCGCCTATCGCGCCCATGTGGACGCGGCGATGGCGGAGCTGCTGACGGTGCCGGCGGACGCCGTCGCCGAGCTGGTCGAGCTCGGGCTGCAGCACGAACAGCAGCATCAGGAGCTGCTGCTCACCGACATGCTGCACGGCTTTGCGCAGAACCCGCTGACGCCGGCGGTGCTGCCCGGCTGGACCGAACCCGCCGGCGCGACGGTGGCGGACCGGTTCCTGCCCTGTGCCGGCGGGCTGGTCGAGATCGGCCATGCCGGGGACGGCTTCTGTTTCGACAACGAGGCCCCGCGGCACCGCGTGTTTCTGGCTCCCTATACCATCGCCTCCCGCCTGGTACGCAACGGCGCATGGGCCGATTTCATTGCCGACGGCGGCTATCGGACTTCCACCCTGTGGATGTCGGACGGCTGGGCGCAGGTAGCGGCGGAAGGCTGGGCCGCGCCCTTGCACTGGCACGAGCGCGACGGGGCATGGTGGCAGATGGGCCTCGGCGGCCTGGCACCGATCGATCCCGCCGCGCCGGTGCGGCATATCAGTTGGTACGAGGCCGACGCCTTTGCCCGCTGGGCCGGCGCACGCCTCCCGACTGAGGCGGAGTGGGAGATCGCGGCGCGGCTGGCGGGGATGGCGGAGGCCACCGGCCGGGTCTGGCAATGGACCGCCAGCGCCTACCTGCCCTATCCGGGCTATCGGCCGGCGGCGGGTGCCGTCGGCGAATACAACGGCAAATTCATGATCGGGCAGATGGTGCTGCGCGGCGGCTCGCTCGCCACGCCGGCAGGCCATGCGCGGGACAGCTACCGCAACTTCTTCCATCCGGAGAAGCGCTGGCAGTTTTCCGGGCTGCGTCTGGCCCGCGACGTATAGGAAGGGGGCAGTCGATGCCCGACGATTTCGTTCCGCACGAGCGGCCGGGCACCGTC
This sequence comes from uncultured Pseudomonadota bacterium, assembly GCA_963832525.1. Lineage (GTDB taxonomy): Bacteria > Pseudomonadota > Alphaproteobacteria > Acetobacterales > Acetobacteraceae > JAJZVS01. The sequence continues at coordinate 87,598 of CAWHUC010000001.1, read as the reverse complement.
GCCGCGCTGGCGCTGGCGGGATTGGGGACGCGGCGGAAAACCCTGCCGGCGCAATTATTCTACGACGAGGCCGGCTGCCGGCTGTTCTATTGCATTACCGAATTGCCCGAATACTACCTGACCCGCACCGAACTGGCCCTGCTGCCGCACGTGGCGGAGGAGGTCGCGGCATATCTGCCCGCGCCGGTGGCGCTGGTGGAATACGGCGCCAGCGACGAGACCAAGGCGGGCTTCCTGCTCGATCAGCGGCGCGCCGGCGCGCCGGTGGTCGCAGCCTATGTGCCGATCGACATCGCTGCCCCGGCGCTGGCCGCACTCTCTGCACGGCTGCGGCGGGCACAGCCCGGCCTGGCGGTGTTTCCCGTGGCAGCCGATTTCCTCCAGCCGGTGGTGCTGCCGGGCGAGGTCCGCGGGCTGGCGCGGCTCGGGTTCTTTCCCGGCTCCACGATCGGCAATCTGGACCCGGGCGAGGCGCGCATGTTCCTCGCCGGCGTGCGCACGGCGTTGGGGAAGGGGGCGCGGCTGCTGGTGGGTGCCGATCTGCGCAAGGATCCGTCCGTCCTGCTGCCAGCCTATGACGATGCCGCGGGGGTGACGGCGGCGTTCAACCGCAACCTGCTGGTGCGCCTGAACCGTGAGGCGGGGGCGACCTTCGACGTTGCCGCCTTCGACCACCGCGCGGTGTGGAACGCGGACGAGGGCCGGATTGAAATGCACCTCGTCAGCCGCCGTGCGCAGACGGTGCGGGTGGCCGGCGAGGTGGTGCGGTTTGCGGAAGGGGAAACGATCCATACCGAGAACAGCTACAAATACACCGTGACCGGGTTTGCCGAACTCGCCGCGGCGGCGGGCTGGCAGGGCGAGCGCGTCTGGACCGATCCGGCGGGGCTGTTTTCGGTGCATTTGTTGCGGGCCTGACCGGCGCAGGGGATTGGACGCGGATCTGCCGGGACCTGCGCGATCGCTTCGGCCCCCGATCGCTCCGGCCCCCGATCGCCCCGGCCTATGATCCGCCCGGAGCGGACGCCGCGCGGGCCGGCGGGCGCGTCTCCGGCATTGCCAACAGGATTACGCCCCAGGCGATCGCCCCGGCTGCGGCCAGCGCCAGGAACGCTGTCGGCACGCCGGCCCGGTCGGCGATCCAGCCTGCCAGCACCGTGCTGATCGTCGCCCCGATGCCCACCGCCAGTCCCAGCGAGCCGATCGCAAGGTTCAGATAGCCGGTCTGCCGCGTCAGGTCGGCGGCGATCAGCGGCAGCATGATCCCGAACACCGTCGCGCTCACCCCGTCCAGCACCTCGAATCCGATCAGAGCCGGTGCGCCGGGCAGGGTGGCGAACAGCAGCCCCCGCAACGGCACGGCGGCGAAACCCACGAGCAGCAGCCGCCGTCGCCCCAGCCGCTGCGCCGCCCGGCCGACCCAGGGCGAGGTCGCCGCCACCACCGCCTGCGGTACGATCACCGAGGCGGAAATCACGAGGCCGCTCGCCCGGCCGCGCTGTGCCAGCCCGTTCAAGGCCAGCGGCAGCATCGCCGCGTTGGCGAGCTGGAACAGCACCACGCAGATCGCAAAGACGTGCAGGTGCAGTTCGAAGAAGATGTGCCAGGGCCGCATCGGCCCGGTGCGCCGGGCACGCGGATGCAGCATCGCCGGATGGTCGAGCGGCGGTGGTCCATGGCCGCTCGCCGACGCTCCGGGCCGCAGCAGCGCCAATGCCGCGATCGCCGGCAGCACCAGCACGGCGGTGACCAGGAACACCGCGCGGTCCGATTGCCAGGTGGCAAACCCGCCCAGCAGCGCCGCCGCCGCCGCCGCGCCGAGCGAGGCGTAGCGCGCGTTGCCGCCCAATTGCGCGCTGAATTCCTCGTGACCGCACAGGCCCAGGGTCAGCGCCGCGATGGCCGGGGTCAGGGCGCTCGCCGCGACCGCATGCAGCACTTGCGCCGACCAGACCTGGGCAACGAAGCCCGGGCCAGGACGTGGCCAGACGGCGAGCAGCAGCGCGCTGATCCCGGTGAGCGCGAGCGCAAGTGCCGTGACCACGCGCTTGCCCGCCACGGCATCGACCAGCGCGCCGGCTGGCAGTTGGCTCGCGATGGCCGCGACCGTTCCGATGCTGAGCGCGAGGCCGACGTCCGTCTGGCTCCAGGCCAGACCGGTCAGGAATACGGGGATGAACGGTCCGAAGCCGGTCTGCGTCGCGGCAAGGAAGAAATTCAGCGTATTCAGGCCGATACGGGCGTGGCTCGGCGCCTTGCCCGCGGTCTGGCCGCTCGCTGCCGTGCGGCCGGCCGTTGCAGCGGCGGCGCGCGGCGGTATGTGGCTTATGAGCGGATCCCGGGTCGTCGGGAGCGCCAGGTGTCCGGGCCGTACTGGCTGGCCTCCCGGTCCTCCCGCTTCGGCGGGATCTTCCATCCCCTGCATCTCCTCAGAAGCCCAGATTCGCGACGCCGCCGCAAGGGGAAGCCGCGCGGGTCCCAGGGGAATCGGGTGAACCGGAATTGCCGTGGACGGTGGCTGCTTCACCTCTCCCGCACTGCGGGAGAGGTCGGTTCGCGCAGCGAACCGGGTGAGGGACGCGTGCCTCATGCCCTCACCCGCCGTGCTCCGCACGGCGACCTTGGTCCGCTTCGCGGCCCAAGCCCGCAGCGCGGGAGAGGTGGCACGCCGGGGTTCGCCCGATTGCCCTGGCGTACGTCCGACGGCCGCCGCATCGGCGTCGCCCGCACCGGCTTGTGAGCGGTATCGGAAGCCGTGCATCCCCACGTTCACCCCAGGGCTGAGCGGGTCTGCATGGTCCGCCGCCGGCCGCAATCGGAAGCAAGCAGAACTGCAAACAAGGAGAACGCTGATGAACGTACGGCGAATGACGACGACACTCGGTGCGCTCGCGCTGGGTATTGCGACGATCGGCATCGCGCCCGCGATCGCGCAGACCGGAGGTGCCGGCACCAACGGCGCCGCGCCGGGTTCGGCGGCGAGTGGAATGACCAATGCAGGCGGCGGCGCATCGACCGCTCCTGGTCCGATGACGGGCCGGCCCGGCGGGACCTCCGGCGAGTCGGGTACAGCCGACGACCGGGCAGCACGCCGCCCCGAACTCCGGGATGTCGTCCATGTCCGGCACGTCCGGCCAGGGGATGTCTGGAAACGGCATGTCCGGAAACGGCGCCACCGGCAGCGGGATGTCCTCGGGCCGGACCTCGTCGGGCGCCATGGGTCACCCGCACGCCGCGGGCAACGCGCGTGGTTACCCGATGCATTCCGGCAGCTATCGGACCATGAGCGGGCATAAGGGGATGACGGGCGGCGCGCAGGCGCAGAACCCCGAAGTGGACCGGCTGAACCAGCAGAGCCTGGAAGCGGCCCGCAAGCACGAAGCATTCAGCCCCTCTTCTTCTTCGCAGCAATAGCCGGCCGACGGCCGGCGGACCCGCAGGCGACATCGCGCAGGCGCACCGGCCAGCGCTGCCTGCGGGGCATCGCGCCCCTGTTCGGGGCTCCTGAAGATGTCCGCCCGGGGGCGCCGTTTGGGTTTCCGGGGGCGTTCAGGCGCGCCCGCGGCCCGCCTTCCGCGCCCCCCCGACGCAGCGCGAGCCCGAGGCGTCCGCGGAGCCGAGGGCGGACGACCGCAGCGGATCGCGCGCTCCTGAAGTCAGGCGTATGACGCGCTCCCTTGCCGCAAATCAGCCCCACTGGCACCGACTGGCACCCCGACTGGCACCGCCGACTGGCACCCGTGCCCCGGCGCGCGTAGGCTCGCCCGTCGCCCCCCGGCGCGCTTCCCAACCCCTCGCACCCTCTGGCTCCCCCGCACGTGACCCCTGCCGCGCGCCTCGCCGCCAGCATCGAGCTGCTCGCCGCCATCGACGCCAGCCCGCGTCCGGCGGACGCGGTCGCCAATGATTTCTTCCGTGGGCGGCGTTACATCGGCGCCGCCGACCGCCGCGCCGTCTCCGAGGCAACCTGGGAGGTCCTGCGGGCGCCGCGCCGGCTCGCCTGGTGGCTCGCGCGCGCTGGTGCCTCCGCCGCGCCGCGTCTGCGTGCCGCCGCTGCGGCGCTGCTCCGCCCCGGCGGCAGCCTTCCGGTGCTGACGCGCTTGTTCTCTGGCGGACAGTTCGCCGCCGCCCCGCTCGCACCCGCGGAACTGGCCGCTCTGGCCGCGCTCGCCGGCCATACGCTCGAACATCCGGCGATGCCGGAGGCGGTGCGGCTCGAACTGCCGGATTGGCTGCTGCCGCACCTCGCCGCGCGTTTCGGTCCGGCACTGGCGGCCGAGGCCATGGCCCTGCTCGCGCCCGCCGCACTCGACCTGCGGACCAATCTGCTGAAGGCCACCCGCGACGAAGCCCGCGCGGCGCTGGCCGCGGAGGGGATCGAGGCCGTCCCGACGCCGTTCTCGCCCTGGGGCCTGCGCATCGCCGGACGGCGCAACGTCACCGCCGGGGCGGCGTTCCGTGCCGGGCTGGTGGAAATCCAGGACGAGGGCAGCCAGCTCGTTGCCCTGCTCGCCGACGCGCGGCCCGGCCAGACCGTTGCCGATTTCTGCGCCGGCGCCGGCGGCAAGACGCTCGCGCTGGCGATGACGATGCAGAACCACGGCCGGCTGATCGCCTGCGACGTCTCCGAGCCGCGACTGGACGGCGCCATCCGCCGCCTGCGCCGCGCCGGGGTGCACAATGCGGAGCGCCACCTGCTCACCGCCGGCGACAAATGGGCCAAGCGCCGCGCCGGCGCATTCGACCGCGTGCTGGTCGACGCGCCCTGCACCGGCACCGGCACCTGGCGGCGGAACCCCGACGCGCGCACCCGGCTCACACCGCAGGATCTCGACGAGCTGGTGGTCCGCCAGGCGGCAATTCTCGATCAGGCCGCGCCGCTGGTTCGCAACGGCGGAAAACTGATCTACGCTACGTGCTCCCTGCTTGCAGAGGAGAACGAGGCGCAGGTGACGCGCTTCCTTGCCCGCCATCCGGACTTCGCCCAGGTGCCGCTGGCCCGCGCCTGGCCGCTGGCCGCGCCGCCGCCGGGGCCGGACCCGGTGCTGGCGCTCACCCAGGCATTGGCGCTGACTCCGGCCCGGCACGGGACCGATGGGTTTTTCGCCGCGGTGCTGGAGCGTCGATGAGCGTGCGCGCCGCCCGCTCCTGCGCCTCGGTCCGGCCGGCGGCGGCGCCTGCGGGACGGGGCAGCCGCCGGCGGGCCGGGACGGGCCGCGCATGATCGCCGTCCGCCTCGCCCGCGGTGCCGACGCGCTCGCCATCGGCACGGTGCATGTCGCGGCCTGGCGCTCGGCCTATCCCGGGATCCTGCCGGCCGGTTACCTGGCGCGGCTCTCCGTGTCGCGCCAGGCCATGCAGTACGAGGCCGCGATCCGGTCCGGCGCGCCCATCCACGTTGCCACCGCGAGCGGCACCGACACGCCGGATGGCCGCGGTCCGCGCGTGATCGGCTTCGCCGCCGCGGGACGGGCCCGCGGCGGATCGTTCGCGCGCCGGCTCGGCGAGGGCGAGATCGAAACCCTCTATGTGCTCGACGACTGGCGCGACCGCGGTGTCGGGCGCCGGCTGCTCCGTGCTGCTGCCGCGCAGCTTGCCGGCAGCGGCTGCCGCAGCGCCTTCCTCTGGGTGCTGCGCGATAACCCGAGTCGCTGGTTCTACGCACGGCTCGGCGGCCTGCCGGTGGCGGAATCCACCATCCGGGTCGGCGGCGCGTCGGTCGTGCAGGTCGCTTTCGCCTGGGATCCGATCGAGAAATTGCTCGAAGCGACTGCGCGCGCTTCGTGATCCGCGGCGGTGCGGGATGGGGACGCCCGGCGCCGGCTCCCTTCCGAGGACAATCGCGCGAAGGGGGCCAATTGCCCTGCTGCACCGCATCGCCATACTTGCGGCCCGGCGAGTCGGCCCAGTAGGGTGACAGCGTGGCTTCCAGGGCGTGGCACCCCCGGATTCGCGCCTTCCCCGGCCTTCCTCCAGAGTGGGAGACCTTGCATGCCCGCCACCATCACCCGGGACCCGGACACGGAAAGTTCCGCCAACCCCCTCGATCTGCTGGAACAGATCATCGTCGCCAACGACTGGGATTTCGACCGGCGCAACGAGGCTGAGATGGCCGCCGAGGCGCCGGGCCGCTGGTGCGACTACGGCCTCTATTTCAACTGGTCGCAGGAGATCAGCGCCATGCACTTCACCTGCACCTTCGACCTGAAGGTGCCGGCGAAGCGCCGCAACGCGCTGTACGAGCTGCTGGCGCTCGCCAACGAGCGGCTGTGGATCGGCCATTTCGGCATGGACCCCGACGACGGCATGCCGGTGTTCCGCCACGCGGTGCTGCTGCGCGGCGCCCCGGGCGCCTCGGCGGAAAGCCTGGAGGATATGGTCGACATCGCCATCACGGAATGCGAGCGCTTCTTCCCGGCGTTCCAGTTCGTGCTCTGGGGCGGCAAGACTCCGGCCGAGGCGCTGGATGCGGCGATGCTCGAATGCGTCGGCGAAGCCTAGCGGCGCGCCGGCCTGCGCGTTCGTCCGGTCGGCGGCGGGGCGCATGAGCCGGGCCGCGATCCCGCCGATCTTGCTGGTCGGTTGTGGCCGGATGGGCGGGGCGCTGCTCGCCGGCTGGCGCGAACGCGGGCTCGCGCCCTCGGTCGCAGTCGATCCGGCGCCGGAGGCGTCCCGGCTGGCCGGGCCCGACCTCCAAGTCGTCGCGGAGCCGGCCGCGATCCCGCCGGGATTTGCCCCCGCGGCGGTGGTGCTGGCCATCAAGCCGCAGGCTGCGGCGGCGACTGTGCCCGCCTACACCGGGTTCGCCGGCGGAGCGGTGGTGTTGTCGATCATGGCCGGGCGGACGATCGGCGGCATCCGCGGCCTGCTTGGTCCGGCGGCCGGGGCCGTGGTTCGCGCGATGCCGAACACCCCGGCGGCGATCCGCCAGGGGGTGACGGTCGCCTGTCCCGGTCCCGGAGTTGCCGCTGCGCAGCGGGCGCTGTGCGAGAGCCTGCTGGGCGCCATCGGTGTCGTGGCATGGGTGGCGGACGAGGCGCTGCTCGATCCGGTCACCGCGGTTTCCGGCAGCGGGCCGGCCTATGTGTTCCTGCTGGCCGAGCTGCTGGAGCGGGCGGCGATCGAGCAGGGCATCCCGCCCGACCTCGCGCGGCTGCTGGCGCGGCAGACGGTGGCGGGATCGGGCGCGCTGCTTGCCGCCTCCGCGGAGGATGCGGCCGCGCTGCGCCGGGCGGTCACCAGTCCAGCCGGCACGACCGAGCGGGCGTTGGAGGTGCTAATGGCGCCGGACGCCTGGCCCGCCGCGCTGTCGCGCGCGGTGGACGCGGCGACCCGGCGCTCGCGCGAGCTGGCGGGCTGACAAGGCGGCGGGGGGTGCCTATGTCGCAGTCCATGGACGCATCCGAATTCGACCGGGCGCTCGTTGCCAGTGCTTTTGCGCTCGCCGGCGAGCAGGGTTGGGCACGGCTTTCCGTGGCGGAGGCGGCGCGGCGCGCCGGCCTGCCGCTCGATCGCGCGCGGGCGCGCTTCCCCGGGCGGCTCGCGGTGCTGGCCCGCTTCGGGCGGATGGCGGACCAGGCGGCGCTGGCCGAGGTGTCGACCGCGGCGGCGACTGCGGCGACGCCGGCCCCTGGGGTGCAGGCCCCTGGGGTGCAGGCCCCTGAAACGGCGCCCCTTGGAACGCCGCCTGTTGGGATGCCGGGGGCCGAGGCAGCCGGGACCGGGATGTCCGGCTCGGGCAGTGCGGGACGCGATGAGCCGGTGCGCGACCAACTGTTCAGCCTGCTGATGCGCCGGATCGACGTGCTGGCGGCGCACCGGGCCGGGGTGCTGGCGCTGCTGCGCGCGGCGCCGGCCGATCCGCCATTGGCGCTCTGGCTCGGCTGCGCGACCTGGCGGAGCATGCGATGGATGCTGGAGGCCGCCGGGGTCGGCACCCGGGGCCTGCGCGGCGAATTGCGCGTGAAAGGCCTGGTCGCAGTGTGGCTCTGGACCGTGCGGGCCTGGCAGGCGGACGAGAGCGCAGACCTCGCCCACACCATGGCGGCGCTCGACAGCGCTCTGGGACGCGCGGAGCGGATGGCCGGCTGGCTGGGCGGTCGGTCTGCACACACCGCTGGGCGGGCGGGGGCACCCGCGGAGGCATCCCTGCGCGAGGGCGGCATCGCGACCGGGGGTACCGCAGCGCCTGCCGCAGCGTCGCATCCGCCGACGGAGGAACCACCGCCCCCGGCGCCGCCCCCGGCGTAGAGGGCGTCGGGAGAGCGTCTTCTCGCTGATGCGACGGAGCCGTTGCCATCCGTCCCGGGCCAGCCGGGCGCAGGGGCGAGGCGGCGCTTGGCGTCTGGCGCACCAACTTTGCATCTGTCGGCTTTTGCGTCTGTCGGCGGCCGCGCCGCCCCGGCGCCAGGCGGCGACATTCGGGCAGGCTCGGACGGCGGCAGCGTACGACCCGCACCCATGCCGCCCGATCCCATCATTCACGCCCACGTCGCTTCCCGCTCGGCTATCATCTTCGCATCGCCGGCCACCCCGGCCGCGCGAGCCGAGAAAAGGAGCTACCCATGGCCGCCGGTCCCAAATCCGCCCCGCACGCCGCCCCGGGTCCCGATTTCGACCTCGCCCGCTATTTCGCCGACCTCAAGCTGCCGGCGATGCCCGATTTCGAGGCGCTCACGGCGTCGAATCGTCGCAACCTCGAAGCCCTCACCGCCGCGAACAAGGTGGCGCTCGAAGGCGCCCAGGCGGTCGCGCGGCGGCACATGGAGATCATGCAGCAGTCGCTCACGGAAATGACCGAGGCGATGCGCGCGCTTGCCGCCCCCGAGGCGCCGCAGGCGAAGGCCGCGAAGCAGGCCGAGTTCGCCAAGGCGGCCTACGAACGGGCGGTGGCGAACCTCAAGGAACTCAGCGATCTGATCCAGCGCTCCAACGCTGAAGCGGTAGCGCTGCTCAACAAGCGCTTCGCCGCGGCGCTCGACGAAGTGAAGGCGCTGGCCGAGAAGGCGAAATAGCGGCCCGCCCGGCCGGGTGCGCCGCCCGGCAGGTGCGTGCGCCGGGCCGCGGCATTGACATGCCGTGCCGCCGGCCGCGATCTCCCCGCCATGTCGGCCGCCATGCCTGTCCCTCTTCGCTGCCTCGCGCTCGCCTGCCTGCTGCTCGTCCCGCTCGCCGGCCCGGCGGCGGCACGGGAGCGCGTCTTCATCACCAGCGACGGGGTGCGGCTGCACTATACCGAACAGGGGCCGCGCGACCCGTCGCGCGGTCGGATCGTCCATACGATCGTCTTCGTTCCGGGCCTGGCCATGCCGGGGTGGATCTGGGCGGGACAACTGGCGGCGTTTCGCGACCACGATCGGGTGATCGCCTTCGACCCGCGCGGCCAGGGCAGTTCGCAGATTGCTGCCGGGGGCTACGCCGCACCCCGCCGCGGCCGGGACCTCGCCGAGCTGCTGGCCCGGCTCGGCCCGGCGCCGGTGCTGCTGGTCGCCTGGTCGCTCGGCGTGCTCGACGCCCTGGCCTATGTGCATGCCTATGGGGACAGCCGGCTGGCGGGACTGGTGCTGGTGGATAATTCCGTGGGCGAGAACCCCCCGCCGACCTGGCATCCTGCGCCCGGGCCGCCGCCGCCGTACCGGGTGGCGATGGCCGGTTTCGTGCGGGGGATGTTCCATACGCGCCAGCCCGCCGCCTGGGTCGACCGGTTGATCGTGGCGAGCCTGCGGCTGCCGCCGCCCGACACAAGGGCGCTCCGCGCGTATGATGAACCGCGCTCCTTCTGGCGCTCGGCGGCGGAGGATTTCCGCCCGCCGCTGCTCTACCTCGTCCGTCCCTGGCTCGCGGCCCAGGCGACGAATTTGCAGGCGAACCGGCCGGGAACCGAGGTCGCGGTGTTCCCGCACGCGGGCCATGCGTTGTTCGTCGACGATCCGGCGCGGTTCGATGCGCTGCTCCGCGGCTTCATCCGGAGCCGGGTATGGCCGTGACCGAATTGCGCCCGCGTGTCGGCGCCGCTGCGTCGGCCGCCCGCACGCCGCCTGGATCGCTGCCCCGGGTGCCGTCGGTGTTCGCGCCGCTGTTCCTGGTCTCGGCCGCCGCGATCGGGTTCGAGATCGCGCTCACCCGTTTCTTCGCCGTCGCGCTGTGGTCGGAATACGGCTACTGGGTGATTTCGATCGCCATGGCCGGCTTCGCCTTCAGCGGCGTGGTGCTGGCGCTGGGCCGGGATGCGCTGGTCCGGCGCGGCCGTGCGCTGCTGGCCGGGTTGCCGGCGGCGCTGGTGGCGGCGGGGGCGGTCGGGTTCCACCTCGCGGCGCTGAACCCGTTCAATCCGTTGGCGTTGCAGAATCCCGTCACCTGGGCCGGCGAACTGTGGCACATCGGCTTGTATTACGCGGCGCTGCTGCCGTTCTTCTTCCTTGCCGGGCTGTTCGTCGGGCTCTGCTTCGTGCTGAACCCGCGGCGGATCGGCGCGGTCTATGCCGCCGACCTGGCCGGTGCCGGGGCGGGGGCGGCGGCGCTGATGGGGCTGATGTTCGCCCTGCCGCCGTTCCGCCTGGTGCCGGCGCTGCTGCCGGCGCTGGCCGCGGCGGCGCTGGGCGCGGCCCCGGGGCGAACCCGGCGGTTCGGGGCGGCGGCGGCGCTGGCCGCGCTGCTGGCGGGGGAGGCGCTGCTGCTGTTCGGCGCCCAGCCGCGGGTGAGCCAGTACAAGCCGATCTATGCCCCCGCGCATACGCCCGGCGCGCGGGTGCTGGCGCGGGTGGCCCGGCCGTCGGGCGCCTATGTGCTGCTCGACGATTTCACCGAGCGGCTGGATACCGACCTCTCCAACGACGCCGCCATGCTGGGCCTGCCGGGACCGCCGCGCAGCCTCGGCCTCTATCGCGACGGCGAGCGCATCGCTGCCCTTCCCCTGCCGGACGGAGCGCTGGTTGCCGCCGGTGCGGCCACCGGGCGGATGTCCCGGCCCGGCCCGGCGACCGGCCTTCGCGTCGGGTATGCGCCGGCCACCCTCGGGGCGTTGCCCTATCGGCTGCTGCACGCGCCTCGCGTGCTGCTGCTGGGCGGCGGCGGGGGATTTCGGATCGCGGCGGCGCTGGCGCTTGGCGCCCGGAGGGTGACGGTGCTGGAGCCGGAGCCCGTGCTGCGCCGTGCGCTGCGTCACGGGCTCGGTCCCGTCGCGCCGCTGCCGGTCGACCCGCGGGTGACGATCGGCGACGCCTCGCCGCTGTCCGCGCTTGCGGGCTGGCATGCCGCGACGGCAAGCGCCGCCGCCTCCGGTCCGGCCGGCGCCGGGCGCTATGACCTGATCGACCTCGCCGCCGACTTCCTCCAGGCCGCCCCGGCCGATGAGGCGGCGTTCACCGCCGAGGCCTTCGCCGCCGATCTGGCCTTGCTGCGCCCGGACGGCATGCTGTCGATCCCGGTCTCGATCCGCGACTTTCCCGTCTATGCGCTGCGGGTGCTGGCTACCGTGCGCCGCGCCTTGCGCCTGGCCGGGATCGCCGATCCGGGGCCGCACGTGATCGTCTACCGCTCGGCTTGGACGACGCGGGTGCTGGTCGCGCGCCGCGCGTTCGGCCCGGGGGCGATCGCCGCGGCACGACGGTTCTGCGACCGGCGCTCGTTCGACGTGTCCTGGTATCCGGGCATCGACGTCGCCAGGGCCCGGCCCGGCATCTACAACGATCTGCCGCCGGTGTCCTTCGCCGCCGGCACGGTGGAGGCGAGCGGCGGGCCGGACGATGCGATCGCCGATGAGGCGGGGGCGGCGCTGGCCGGTCGCCCCACCGCTTCGGCCGTCGCGTTCAGCCTGGCGCCCGTGACGCTCGACCGGCCGTTCTTCTACGCCGCGCTGCGGCTGGCCGACCTGCCCACCCTGCTGCGCCGGCTGGAGGTGCTGCCGCAGCCGGAAATCGCGGCGCTCGTGAACCTCGCGGTGCTGGCGCAGGCGGCGGTGATCGCGGCGCTGGTGCTGGCGGTGCCGCTGCTCGCCCCGCGGCTGCGGCGGGTTTCTGCCGAGGAGGGGGTGCCGGTGGCGGCCAGGACGGCGGCGGGGGAGGGAGGGTCGCGGGGGGGCGGGCTGCTGCGGGTTGCGGTGTTCTTTTCCGCCCTCGGGCTCGGCTTCCTGTTCATCGAGATATACCTGATCGCCATGGCGACCCGCTGGCTGGACGACACCGCATCGGGCTTCGCGCTGGTACTGAGCGCCATGCTGGTGGCCTCGGGCGCCGGCGCGCTGGCCTCGGGGCGGTTCGCAGCGCGTGCCGGGACGGCGATGGCTGTGGCGGCGGCGATCGTCGCGCTGTGGGTTGCGGCGGTGCTGGCCTGGCTGCCGCCGTTGCTGTTCGCCACCCTCGGCCTCACCTGGATGGCGCGGGCCGGGCTGCTGATCGCGGTGATCGCGCCGGCCGGCCTGGCGCTCGGGCTGCCGTTCCCGCTCGGGCTGGCGCGGTTGGCCGGGCGGCAGCGGCTGCTGCCCTGGGCCTGGGGACTGAACGGCGCTTTCTCGGTGCTGGCGACGCCGCTCGCGACGCTGCTTGCGCGTGAGGCGGGGTATTCGCGGGTTCTGCTGGTCGCGGTCGTCATGTATGCTGTGGCGTTACTCAGCTTTCCCCGAGCCTGGAGGCCCACAAGGTGGCGCGACTTGCCGATTCCCTCTCCCGACGCGGCCTGATCGGCGCGGCTTCCGTCTGGCCGCTGCTGCCCGCCGTGGCGATGGCCGCGGATGGGGCGTCCGCGCCGACCGTCGCACCCGCGCCGCCCCCGTCCCCCGCTCGCCCGCCCGTCGTGCGCCCACCTGCCGCTCCATCGTCGGCCGCCCCGTCCGTTGGGGCCTCGTCCTCTGAAGCGTCTGCCTCTACAGCTGCCCCGCCCGCACGCCCGTCCTGGACCCTGGCCGCCTATGAGGCCGCCATGGCCGCCTCCGGCCGCCCGGCGCACATCTCCGCGGCCGAGTTCGCCGCGATCCAGGCGCGCAAGCCCGCCGCCATCGCGCGCATCGCCGCTTATCTGAAATCCCGCCTCGGCCACGCCGACCCCGCCGTGATCGCCGCCTTCCAGGCGGTGCCGCGGGATTATTTCCACTACATCTATTCCTCTCGCGAACCGGTGCCGTCGGAGGCGTACGAGGCCAACCCGAAGCCCTGGGCGATCGGCTACGGCTCGGCGCTGTCCGATTATCTCGGCCAGGCCTACATGACCCAGTTGCTGGCGCCGAAACCCGGCATGGTCAGCCTGGAGATCGGCACCGGCAGCGGCTTCCAGAGCGCGTTGCTGTCGCGCATCGTCGATCACGCCTACACGATCGAGATCATTGCGCCCCTGGGCCACGCCGTCTCGCGCATCTTCGCCCCGCTCGGCTACGCCAACGTCTCCACCCGGGTGGGGGACGGGTATTACGGCTGGCCGGAGGTGAAAGGCGGGTTCGACCTCATCATCGTGACCTGCGCCGCGCGGTTTGCCCCGCCGGAGCTGTTCGCGCAGATGAAACCGGGCGGGCGGATGGTCATCCCGATCGGCCAGCCGTTCAAGCGCGGCCAGGTGCTGTATGTCTATACGAAGGACGCGGCCGGAAAAATCCATTCCCGCCGCGACATGGGCGTCTTCTTCATCCCGATGACCGGCGCGATCGCCCAGGCGGCGGCGACCACCCGCGGGTAGGCTGCCCGCTCCCGCGCCCCGGACAGCCGCGAGGCGTGGCGTCCCCGAGGCGCGCATCCGGGCGCGCATCCGGGCGCGTATCCGGGCGCGTATCCGGGCGCGTATCCCTGGGGCGCGGGCGCGTGCGTCAGAGGTAGACGGCCCGCATGCCGCCGGCCGGGTAGCGCGTGCCCGCCGCCGCGCCGGGCGGGACCGCGGCCGACATCGCCGCGACCTCCGCCGCCGTCAGCTTCACCCGCAGCGCGCCGAGGTTCTCGTCCAGCCGGTGCTGGTAGCGGGTGCCGGGGATGGCCACGACGTCCTGCCCCTGCGCCAGCAGCCAGGCGAGCGTGAGCTGCGCCGGAGTGCAGCCCTTGTCGGCCGCCATCGCCTCGATGCGCGCGACCAATGCGCGGTTGGCCGCGAAATTCTCCGCCTGGAAGCGCGGATGCGCGCTGCGCCGGCCGTCCACGTCCGCCAGATCCTGGATCGTGCCCGTCAGGAAGCCGCGGCCGAGCGGGGCGTAGGCGACGAAGCTGATGCCGAGCTCCCGGGTGGTCTCCCGCGTCTCCTCGGCTTCGGTGCGGTAGAGCAGCGAATACTCGGTCTGCACCGCGGCGATCGGATGCACCTTGTGGGCGCGGCGGATGGTTTCGGGTCGCGCCTCCGACAGGCCGAGGTAGCGGACCTTGCCCTGCTCGACCAGCCGGGCCATGGCGCCGACGGTGTCCTCGATCGGCACGGCCGGATCGACGCGGTGCTGGTAGTAGAGGTCGATCACGTCCTCGCCGAGCCGCTTCAGGCTCGCCTCGCAGGCGGCGATCACGTATTCGGGCCTGCCGTTGACGCCGTTCGGCCCGCCCGGGTTCTGCGTCTGGCCGAACTTGGTGGCGAGCACGACCCGGTCGCGCCGGCCCTTGATCGCCCGGCCGACCACCTGCTCGTTATGGCCCCAGCCGTACATGTCCGAGGAATCGAGGTGGTCGACGCCCTGGTCGATCGCGTAGCGGATCAAGGCCTCGGAGGCCGCGTCGTCGGCCTCCCCATAGACGCCCGACAACGACATGCAGCCGAGCCCGATGGCCGAGACGGACAGGCCGCCGGTGCCGAGCGCGCGGTGTTCAAGCTTGTTCCCATTGCTCATTGGTAACGCCTCCCTTCCTGCGGTCCCGCCCGCCACCGCCAGCATGTGCGAGCATCGCCTCTCCATAGCCCACCTGCCGGTGCATCGGTAGGTGTCCACCCGGGAGCGGGTCCGCCGTGCGCGCCCGAGGCGGATCAGAACGTCTCTTTCGCCAACGCAATCAGCGCGCGCAGATACGCCTCCGCCGTCGCCGGGGTGTGGGCGACGCCGATGCCGCAGCGGTATTCGTGGGCGCGCTGGGCGAAGTCCGTGATGCCGTCGGATTCGCCGAGCCAGTTGCAGAGGGCCGCGTATTCGGCCTGCAGCGGCGAGCCGCGCAGCCGGCGCAGGTCCGCGGCAAGTCGGGCGAGCAGCGCCGCGGCGGCGGCGCTCTGCCGGTCGGTGGGATCGGCATCGACCTTGCGCAGGCGCCATTCGGCGGTGCGTTCCAGCTCTTCGGCCTCGGCTGGATCATCGGGTTCGGCGTTGTCGGTCATCGCGGCGCTTCTGGCCCGGGGGGACGGCCGGGGGGGGGGACGGCCTGGGGGGACGGCCTGGGGGGACGACGGATCGTCACGCGCCGGGGCCGGCAGCATCGGAGCGGAACCGCGGACGGCTGTCCAGCAGTCGCGGAGCGCCGTCGCGCGCGCGTTCCGTTCCTGCTCCCGCGCGCGCTTCCCGCCGGCACGGCCGGTCGCGGACGGGCGGCCGGCGCCGACCGCCGTGGGAGGCATGCCTGGGGTGCGCGGAACCGGATGCCGGCCGGTGCCCGCTTCACCCATCCTCGCGTGGTGCCGAACACAGTTCCTGAACAGGCGAGACAGGGTGCGAGGGTGCCGCTGAGCGATGCGGATGCACCGGCGATGCGGATGATGCGGCGCCGCGGCGCGCGGCAGGTGGGCCGGAACGCGCCGGCGCGGCATCGGCTGGGCCCGTGGCTGCCGGCCCGCTCGGCTCCGGTCGCGGTGCCGGCCCGCACATGACCGATCCTGTGCCTTTTTCCCGCCGGGCGGGACGGAAATCCGGGTCGACTGGAACCGGACGCTCTGGGTCATGGTGGGCATCCAGTTCATCATGACCCTGTCGTTCACGGTCCTGAGCCCGATTCTGCCGCTGTTCCTGCCGCAGCTCGGCGTGCACGCTGCCGCGGCCATCGATCTCTGGACCGGCGTGCTGAACGCGACGACCCCGCTGGTCGCCGCGTTCGTCTCGCCGCTGTGGGGGCGGCTCGCGGACCGGCGTGGCCGCAAGCTGATGCTGCTGCGCTCCTCCATCGCCATCAGCCTGTTCACGGCGCTGATGGGCGTCTCGCAGAACGTGTGGGAGCTGCTTGCGTTTCGCGCCCTGATGGGCGCGTTTGCTGGCTTCTCGGCGGCCGCGATCACCCTGGTGGCGAGCCAGGCGCCGGAGCGGCGACTGGGCTTCGCGCTTGGCTGGCTCAGCACCGGCCAGCTCGTGGGCGGGCTGGCCGGCCCGATCGTGGGGGGCGTGATCGCCGATCTTACCGGCAGCTACCGGGTGCCGTTCTTCGTGACGGCCTTCCTGGCGGCAACCGCGATGGTGCTTGCCAAGCTGCTCGTGCAGGAGCGTTTTGCGCCGCCGCGGGCCGGCCCGCGCCGCGGCTCCCCGTTGGCGGGATTGCGCGCGCTGACCGCCTCCGCCGGGCTGATGCCGTTGTTCCTGGTGTTGCTGGTCGCCCAGTTCGGCGTGCGTACGGTGCAGCCCGTCATCACGCTCTATGTGCAGCTTCTGGTCGGCAATCCGCCGAATCTCGCTACGCTCGGCGGCATCGCCTTTTCCGTCACCGGGCTTGCCGACCTGGTCGCCTCGCCCTTCCTCGGCAAGCGCAGCGACGTGCTGGGCTATCGGCGGGTGCTGCTGATCAGCCTGTTCGGCGCCGCCCTGTTCAGCGTGCCGCAGGCGTTCGCCACCAGCTACTGGGTATTCGTCGCGGAGCGCTTCGGTGTCGGCCTGTTCATCGGCGGCATCCTGCCGACCGCCAACGCGCTGGTCGGCCGCATGGTGGCGGCGTCGGACCGCGGGGTGGTGTACGGGCTGACGGCGTCGGCGACGTTCCTCGGCAATTCGCTCGGGCCGCTGACCGGCGGCGTGGTGGCCGCGACCCTCGGGCTGCGCTGGGTGTTCCTGGTCACCGCCACGGCACTGCTGGCGAATCTGGCCTGGGTATGGATCGCGGTCCCGGCGTCGGTGGACCGGCTCGTGGACTGACGACGCCGGCGACGACCCTGCCGCCGCGGAGACGAACGCTCCCCGGGGACGAGATCGGCGCGAACCCAGCGTGAGCCCTTGGCACGTTGCGCCGGTGCGGGTCTTCGGCTTGACTGCGTCCGCCCGACCTGAACCCGAACCGGAGGAAACCCCGAACATGGCGTTCTCGATGTACGACGCTTGCGTGCCGGTGTGCACGCAGGTCATGACCACCCTGGGCGCAATCCTCGACAAGGCGGCGGCGCATGCGGCGGCGCAGAAGCTGGAGGAGGCGGCCTTCCTGCAGGCGCGTCTGTTCCCCGACATGTTCCCCATGGCCCGCCAGGTACGCCAGGCCACGGACTTCGCCCGCAATGCGCCCGGCCGCTTGGCCGGTGTGGCGCTGCCCGACTTCCCCGGGACGGATGGGGCAAGTTTTGCCGCGCTCAAGGAACGGGTGAGCGAGTCGCTCGCGTTCATTCGCTCGGTACCGCGTGCGGCGATCGAGGGGACCGAGGACAAGGACGTCGTCTGGATGCAGGGCACCCAGCAGCGCAGCATGAAAGGTCGCGCCTATCTGCTGCATTTCTGCCTGCCCAACCTCTTTTTCCACGCCACGACGGCCTACGCCCTGCTGCGCCACAACGGGGTCGAGCTCGGCAAGCGCGACTTCATCGGCACGTTCTGAGCGCGACAGGGCCTGCGGTTCCACCGAACCTGTAGTCGATCCGGTGCCTGCCCCCAGCGTGCGCGGGGGGCAGCATCGGGGCCGGTCCGTATCGCCGTGTCCGATACGGCCTTTACCCGCCCAGGGCGGCGTCGATCCGCTGCATCGCCTGATTGCGGTGCCCGGCGCCGAGCGCCCGGCGCGCCGCGCCGATGCGGGCGACGAGGTCGCTGTGGCTCGCGGCATTGGTCGCACCTTGCGGCACCGACCGATCGAGCGCCCGCGTCTCGGCCATTTCCAGTGCCTGTTGCGCCTGCCCGGTCTGCCCGGCGCCCAGCGCAGCGCGGGCCGCGCGCAGGTAGTCCTGCACCGTGGCATCGGGGCCGAGCGCCGGCGTCGGCAAGGTTGGCGCGAGCACGGAATGTGTGTCGCTGGAGCGGATATTGCTGGCGCGGTTCGACAGCGGGTACGAAGCCCCGACGCCCGGCTCGTGCTCCGGTCGTGCGCCGGGGGCCTGCGCCACCGAACCCGGCGGAAGCGACGTCGGGATGGGCGAGCCCGGCGGGGCAGGGGGCGTGGTCTGGGCCAGCACCGCGAGGCTTGTCATGCCGGCCAGCGCCACCGCCGCAAGGGAAACGTAACGCATCGGAACGACCTCCTGGCAAAGTTACTGCAGCACGGCGACGTTGCCGCCACCGTGCTGCATGTTCTCAGCGGAACAACGGGATGCTGAAGTTGATCGAGGCGCCCGGCGGCTGGTAGACGACCGGCGGTGCGCTGTAGTACACGTTCGGCTGTTGGTAGTATCCCTGGTAACTTGGTCCCACGTAGCGGGGCGGCGGGCCGCGGCGCCCCCGGTCGTCGTGGCGCCCCTGGTGCCTGTGGTCATGGCCATCGGCCAACGCGGGGGCGGCAGCGGCGCCGGTCAGCGCCGCGGCCAGCAGCCCGCAAAGCAGCCCGAGCCGTACCCGGCCGGCACGTGATCCGGTCGCGCGGGTCAATCGGTTCATGCGCTGGCTCCTATTGATGGCGTGCGGCCTTGCCGCGATTCGCATCGTTGCGGAAGACCTGATCGACGGTCTGCTTCTGAGCGGCCGACATCGTGTGGTACAGATGCTCGAACGCCGGCACCAGCTTGCGCATGCCCTGGGCATGGAGCGCCGCGATATGCGCGTACGACTGCATGTTCTGCTCCGCGGTCATGTTCGGCAGCCGGTCCATGCGCTGGTGCATCGCGTTATCCATGTCGCGGGCGTTCTCCCGCATCACTGCGGTGAATCGGCGCCACTGCGGCGCCTGGGCCGACGTGATCTGCAACTCGCTGTGCAACTGGTCGATGCGCTGGTTGACCCGTTCCGCCATGGTCGGGGGTTTGGCTGTCGCGTTGGGCGCCGTGGATGGCGACTGGACGGACGGCATTGCCTGGCCGGCGGACGGCGGCGGCATCGGTGCGGCCGGGGTGGTCGTGGCCGCCGTGGCCGCGATGGTGCCGAGGCCGAAGACGGCGACGGTCGCCAACATGGTCTGCCGGAGGAATGTTTGCATGGTGTAACCTCGTGGTGAGTGGGGTCGAAGGGCTCGACGGGCGGCGAAGCAGTCAGCGATGCCGCCCCGCCGACCGATGCGCGAAGAGGGACAACGGGCGTGCCGACCGGCCGATCAAGCCAAATGCGGCATCGCAGAAGAAACGCCGAGCCGGTCGCGGGCTCGGTCGTCGCGCCGGGCGATGTTGCCATCGGCGGCGTGGTTTCCGTTCATGGTGTCGGCTTCTTTCCTTTTTGTAACGAGGGCACCACCGGCGTCGATGGACGTGCCGGCGCGGCGACCGCGGTGCCGGAGGGCTTGGCGGCCTTCGGCTTCTTCGCTTCCCGACTGGCGGGTTGACGACCCTTGGCCAAAGCGGCCCTCCTCTCGATTCTGTTTCGTCGTTCGGCCCCTCAACGTCCTGCCCAGCCGGCCGTGGGCGAACGACAGGACGCTACCGGGGGCTGCGCTCTTGCCGGCCGCCGGGATCGCAACAGTCCGACACCGGCTGAAATCTCCACCTGTCCAAAACCGTCGCCGTTACGTTGGGACGGCAAGCCGGCATTGCAACGTCGGACCGCACCCGACGGTGCCGGGGGATGTTGCCGTGCCGGCTCGTCCGCTGGCGCTGCGGCGGGTGGAAGCTGCGGTGGTTGCTGTCCGAGAGGGCAAAGATCGGCCCCTCGCACGGGCGGACGGACTCCGCGGCCAGGCCAGGCAAGTCCCAAGGTCGATCCGTCAAGTTCGCGTGAACCGGTTGCCGCCGTGGTTCGATGCCAACGCCTGCTTGGGGCGTTGGCTGAATTGGCCCACAAAACAAGCTGGTGCTCTGACCCCCGCGGAATCACCTGTTTGTCAGAGCACTAGCGGCCGGGCGGCACCACGGCAGTCCGGCGAAACCGGAACAGCACCGCCGAGACCGCCCAGCACAGCGCGAACACGCCCACCACTGCCATGCCGAACCCGGTCAGGTTGTCGTTGAGGCGGCTTGCCGCCGCCCATATCGCCCCGTTCAGGTGCAGCCGGTCGGCGATCAGCGCCAGGGTCTCGATGCCGCCGATCAGCAGCGCGAGCAGCACCGAGGCGACGGTCATGGTAAAATTGTACCATAGTTTGCGGAGCGGATCGTTGAACGCCCAGCCGTAGGCGCCGACCATCAGCACACTGTCGGCGCTGTCGACCAGGGCCATGCCGGCGGTGAACAGGGCCGGAAATACCATCGTCTGCCAGGGCGCCATGCCGCGCATCGCCGCGCCGGCGGAAATCGCGAGCAGCCCGATTTCCGTCGCGGTATCGAAGCCGAGCCCGAACAGGAACCCGATCGGGTACATGTGCCAGGCGGCATCGACCAGGCGGAACAGCGGGCGGAACAGCCGCGCCAGCAGCCCGCGCCCGGCGAGCAACCGCTCAAGCCCGTCCTGGTCGAGGGCCGCGCCCTGGCGCACCCGGCGGAAGACGGCCCAGAGGTCGCGCAGGATGACGAGGTTGATCAGCGCGATGGCGAGCAGGAACAGTGCCGAGACCAGGGTGCCGGCCACGGCGCCGAAGCGCGCCACCTCCGGGAGCCGGCCGCCGGAAGCGACCGCCGCCAGCACCACCGTGCCGGCGGCCAGCACGACCACCGTGGAATGGCCGAGCGAGAACCAGAGGCCGGCGGTGGCCGGGCGCTGGCCCTCGCGCAGCAGCTTGCGCACGACATTGTCGATCGCCGCGATATGGTCCGCGTCCAGCGCATGGCGCAGGCCGAACACCCAGGCGAGCAGCGCGGTGCCGAGCAGCGCCGGGTGGCCGGCGAACGCCGCTCCGGCCCAGGCCCATGCCAGGACGTTGGCGCCGATCAGACCGGCAACCAGCAGCACGGGGCTTTCGCCTATGCCGGCGCCGCGCTCATCGCGCGCGCCGCACCGTATAATCGCACACGTCGGCGAGTGCGCGGCGGAGCTTGCTGTCGGGGAACGGCCGGAGCGCCGCCTGCGCCGCGGCGGCGTAGACCCCGGCGCGATCGATCGTGGCGGCGATGGCGCCGTGGCGGGCCATCAGGCCGAGCGCGGTGTCGAGATCGGCCTCGGTCTGCTCGCTGGCCTCGATGGTGCGCTGCCAGAAGCCGCGCTCGGCTGCATCGCCGGCGGCGTGCGCGAGCAGGACGGGCAAGGTGATCTTGCCCTCGCGGAAATCGTCGCCCACGGTCTTGCCCAGCAGCACCTGATCGGCGGCGTAGTCGAGCGCGTCGTCCACCAGTTGGAAGGCGATGCCGAGATTCATGCCGAATTCGGCCAGTGCCGCCTCCTCCGCCGCCGGGCGCCCGGCCACCACCGCGCCGACCTGGCAGGCGGCGGCGAACAGGGCGGCGGTCTTGCCGCGGATCACGTCGAGGTAGCGGTCTTCCGGGGTGGCGAGGTCGTTCTGGGTGGCAAGCTGCAGCACCTCGCCCTCGGCGATGGTGGCGGCGGCCTGCGACAGGATCGCGAGCACCCGCAGCGAGCCGTCTTCCACCATCAACTGGAAGGCGCGGGCGAACAGGAAATCGCCCACCAGCACCGAGGCCTTGTTGCCGAACACCGCGTTGGCCGAGGCCTGGCCGCGGCGCAGCCGGCTTTCGTCCACCACGTCGTCGTGCAGCAAGGTGGCGGTATGGATGAATTCGACGCAGGCGGCGAGGTGGACGTGCCGCAGCCCGCCTGCCTCCGCCGTCGCGGCCCGGGGCGGGTAGCCGCACAGCCGGGCGCAGGCCAGGGTGAGCAGCGGCCGCAGCCGCTTGCCCCCGGCGGCCACGAGATGCGCGGCCAGCCGCGGGATCAGGCTGACCGGGCTGTCCATGCGCGCGACGATCGCGCGGTTGCAGGCCTCGAGATCGCGTCCGAGCAGGGCGAGCAGGGCGGAGAGCGCGTCTTCGTCCACGCCCGCCGCGGCTGGTGCGCCCACGGGCACCGCCCCGGGCGCGCCATCGGTAAGCGCGCCATCGGTAGGCACGCCATCAGGACCCGGGCCCGGCCGACGGCGCCAGGCTCGGCTGGCTGGCGATCACGCCCACTGGGGTCTCCCGGCTTGCATCCGCGGCTGTCACGGGCACCATATCGGCCGGTCGGAAAGCGGGTCAAGGCAAGCCCGACGGCGACGTGCTCACCCGGCCCATCCGGGCGAGCGCGGAGCGGCGCGGCGGGGCCCGGCGGTCGGGCAGGAAAGGATAGAGCCCATCATGCGGATCATGAGTGCGAGCAACGACCCGGTCAGGCTCTCCTTCCTGCTGGCCCTGCTGGCCGATGCCGGAATCGAGGCGGTCCTGCTCGACCAGCATGCCAGCGTGATGGACGGCAGCATCGGGGCAATCCCGCGCCGGCTCGCCGTCGCGGATGCCGATGCGCCGCGCGCCCGGCAGGTACTGGAGCAGGCTGGCGAGCTTTGACTGGCGAGCTTTGAATGGAGCTCACTCCGGGCACCCTGCTGGGCGGGCGTGTGCAGTATGCCCAGCCGCGCGCCGGTTTCCGCAGCGGGATCGAGCCGGTGCTGCTGGCAGCCTGGGTCCCGGCGCGGCCCGGCGAGCATGTGCTGGAGGCCGGGTGCGGCGCCGGCGCCGCGCTGCTGTGCCTTGCCGCCCGCGTGCCTGGCGTCTGCGGGACGGGGCTCGAGCAGGCGCCGGACCTGGTGGCGCTGGCGGCCCGCAACGCCGCGGCGAACGGCTTCACGGCGCTGCGATTCGAGGTCGGCGACGTGCTGGCGGCTGATCCTGCCGGGCCGTTCGACCACGCCTGCGCCAACCCCCCCTACCACCCGGGCGGCGGAACCGGCTCGCCGGTGGCGGCGCGGGAGACAGCGAAACGCGGCGGCCCGGGGCTGCTGACCGCCTGGACAGCCGCACTGGCGCGGCGGTTGCGCTCCGGCGGAAGCCTGAGCCTCGTCCTGTCGGCGGGGGGCGTGCCGGAAGTCGTGGCGGCCATGGAAGCGGCGGGGATCGGCGGGATCACCCTGCTGGCGTTGTGGCCGAAGCCGGCGCGGGCGGCGAAGCTCGTGCTGCTGCGTGGGGTGAAGGGCGGGCGCGGGCCGTTCCGGCTGCTTCCGGGGCTTGTGCTGCACGGCGCGGCAGGGGGGTTCACCCCGGCCGCGGAGGCGGTGCTGCGGGAGGGAGTGGCGCTCTAGTGGCTTGCTGATCCCTTGCCTTCGCTGCGAAGGGCAGCGAAGGCAAGGGATCAGCAGGCCACTGAAAATAAAGAGCTGGTGTGCCGATCCTGACCGCCGACAACGGCAACATGCGTCAGGATCGGCACACCAGCGGGGTCACGGTGGGCCGGGCTGGTGCCGGCGCGCGCCGAGCGTGAGGCGCACGGGCCCGCATCGGTCATGCGTGCCGCAACTGCCCGACCGGCTTTCCCGGTGCTGTCGCAAGCGCCGTGCCCGCCGCCGAAATGGTTGCAACACAACCGGGCCGGCTGATACCATCCGGTTACAAAACGCTCCCGAAGGGTCGATCCTTCCGGTCCCATGGCGGAGCGCGCGTGTGCACGACCCGGGCCGGGGCGCAGGCCGGACCAGCCGCGTCGGACGCGGCGATCCGGCTCGGCCGCCCTGCCCGAGGCGAGAGCTGATCGGCGAGGGCCCGGCCGCGTTTCTGGCGCGCCGCGCATCGTCCTCGCCGACCTGGCCGGCCGCCACGCGCGAGCCGGCCTTCGCCGGGTCGGCCCGCGGTAAGCGGGCGGCCCCATTCGCGACAAAAGGCGGTTCGCAACCGCCGTTTCACACAAGGAGCACGGCACGACGCGGCCATCGGTCCAGCCGCGATACAGGGAGCAAAGTCCATGAAAACGACCACCCGAAGGGTGTCGCGCCGCCAGGCCCTGGCGCTTGGCGCGGCGGCGGGCGTGTTGCCGCTGGTGCACATCCGCGCCGCCGGCGCCGCCGGCAAGGTGACGATCGCCTTCTGGGACCACTGGGTCCCGGGCGGCAACGATATCATGAAAAAGCAGGTCGAAGCCTGGGCGACGAAGAACCACGTCGCGGTCGAGGCCGACTTCATCACCGGCAACGGCGGCAAGCTGCAACTGACCGGGGTGGCCGAATCCCGCGCCCGCGCCGGCCACGACGTTTACACATTCTATAATTGGGACGTCTACAACGTCCACCGCTACCTGCAGCCGGTGGACGACGTGATGCGGACCCTGATCGCGAAGAACGGCACGGTTGACCCGACCGCCGAGTACCTCGCAAACGTCAAGGGGCAATGGATCGGGGTTCCCACCAGCACCGGCACCCAGACCAAGCCGCCCTGCGCGCGCATCAGTTGGATGCGCGCCCACGGGTTCGACCCGGTGGCCGCCTATCCGGTGAAGCCCGAGCACACCAAGATGCAGGACGCATGGACCTACGACCTGATGCTGAAGCTCGCCGTGGCCGCGCAGCAGGACGGCATGACCTTCGGCATGGGCTGCGGCGGCGCCAATAACACCGACGCGATCGACCAGGTGGGCGCGATGTTCCACGCCTTCGGCGCCAACGTGGTCGACAGGAGCGGCAAGATCCTGCTCGACAGCCCCGAGGTGCACGCGGCGATGGAGTATTGCGCGAAGCTCGTGAAGGCGCTGCCGGCGGAGGCGCAGGCCTATGATGATGCCTCCAACAACCGCGCCCTGATCTCGGGCAAGAGCGCGCTGATCTTCAACCCGCCGTCGGCCTGGGCGGTGGCCAAGCGTGACGCGCCGAAGGTGGCGGCGGATTGCTGGACATTCTCGGCCCCGGTCGGACCTGCGGGGCGATTCGTGCCGACCGCGACGTTCTTCTGGGGCATCTGGCAGTTCAGCCGGAACCAGGCGGCGGCGAAGGAACTCATCACCTACCTGATGGAACGGCCGCAGGTGGAAGCGCGGGACAATTTCGTG
This sequence comes from uncultured Pseudomonadota bacterium, assembly GCA_963832525.1. Lineage (GTDB taxonomy): Bacteria > Pseudomonadota > Alphaproteobacteria > Acetobacterales > Acetobacteraceae > JAJZVS01. Next base: position 62,568 of record CAWHUC010000001.1, on the reverse strand, counting down.
GATGGCTACGACATCCCGCCCTATGCCGGGCTGCTCGATTTCAAGGTATGGGAGACGACCTCCCCGCCGCCCGGCACGGTATACAACTATCCGATCCGTCCCTGGCACGACGCCCGGTCGAGTCTGACCGCCTCGGAGGCCGATCCCGACGTGGCGGTGCAGATCTACCAAAGCGCGATGCATACCGGGATGGTGGCCCGCCTCAAGGCCGGGCAGCCGATCCCGCAGGTGCTCGCCTGGGCACACGGCCAGATCGAGGGCTTCCTGCACTGAGAAAGGGCAGGGGACCCCAGGATGGCGCACTGATCGGCATTGTGCTTCCGCGGGCAGGTGGCTAGGTTCCATCGGCTGCATCGATGGCGGCCAACGGTGGTCACCCGGTCGTGAGGACCGGCCGCGCTTTCGGGCGCGCGCCGGCCCGGTGCCGGGCCGAGCGGGAGAACCTCGCCGGATCGCCCGGGTTCAACTTGGGGAGCCTCCTGGAGTTCCGGCTGCGGCCGGGATTGCGTGGGGGCGCAGGGGGATCGTCTGCCGGAGCCGCAATTGCGCGGTCCGTGACCGTATCCTTCGCCACAGGCTTGTCCCGCTGCCATCCGACCAACTCGGCCGGTATGGCCCCGCGTTGCGTGATCGGCGTTGCGTGATGGGCGTTGCGTAATGAAAGTGAACCGGCGCTTCGGCCGGACGGAGGAGAGCAAGATGGCAGACGGTTCAACGGGTGCGGTGGGGGTCCTGGGTTCGGGACGCGCCGCCGCGACCCGCCCCGGCGGGCTGCAGCGCTTCGCGCGCCGGCGCAGCACCATCGGGTTCCTGCTCGCCCTGCCGCTGATCCTGCTGATCGGCGGGCTGGTCGTCTATCCGGCGGTCTATGCGGTGTGGCTCAGCCTGCTGAACAAGCAGATGACCAAATTCGTCGGATTGGGGAATTTCCGCTTCCTGCTGCGGCGCGACACATTCCACCTCGTCATCTTCCAGAGCTGCCTGTTCGCGGTCACGGCGGTCTTCTTCAAGGCGCTGATCGGCCTCATCCTGGCGCATCTGATGCACAACATCTCCGGCCGATCCCAGCGCATCTGGCGCGGCCTGCTGCTGGTGCCCTGGGTGATCCCGGAGGCGCTTTCGACCCTGACGTGGTGGTGGATGTTCGATCCGAGCTATTCGTCGTTCAACTGGATCCTGAACCAGTTCGGCATCGCCTCGGTGCCCTGGCTCGGGGTCGGCTGGATCGCACGGTTCTGCACCATCCTGGTGAACATATGGTACGGCACGCCGTTCTTCATGATCATGTACCTCGCGGCGCTGAAATCGGTGCCCGACCAGTTGTATGAGGCTGCCGCCATCGACGGCGCCACCGGCCTGCAGAAGCTGCGCTTCGTCACCTTGCCGATGATGCGCAACATCATCTCGATCACGGTGCTGTTCAGCCTGATCGTGACCTTCGGCGATTTCGACATCGTGCGCATCCTGACCAACGGCGGCCCGCTCGACATGACGCATGTGTTCGCCACCTACGCCTTCCAGGTCGGTATCCAGTCGGGCGACATCCCGCTCGGCGCGGCGGTGTCGCTGTTCATGGTGCCGATCCTCGCGGTGGGCGCATTCTTCATCCTCCGCGGGGTGACCCGCCGCACCCAGGAGATGGGCGCATGAGTGCGACGACCGCCGGCAACATCGCGGCACGGCAACGCGGCAAGAGCCAAAAATCGCAGCGCCGCTGGGCGCTATGGGGCAGCTACGGCGCGCTGGTGGTGTTCGTGATCGGCTTCCTGACGCCGCCCTACTACACGCTGATGACCAGCCTGAAGACCTCGGCCGAGATCGGCGCCGAGAAGGGCAATCCGTGGTTCGCGCATCACCCGACCCTGGCCAATTTCTGGTGGCTGATCACCTATCCGAATTTCCAGCGCTACTACCTGAACTCGGTGATCGTCACCCTGCTGGTGGTGTCGGTCAGCATGGTGATCTCGGTGCTGGCGGCGTTCAGCCTGGCGCGGATGGGGTTCAAGGGCAGCAAGACCCTCGGCACCGGCGTGTTCCTGACCTACCTCATTCCGCAGTCGCTGCTGTTCATCCCGCTGTTCCAGATCGTCGGCTGGCTCGGCCTCATCAACAGTTTCTGGTGTCTGGTGCTGATCTACCCGACGCTCGCGGTGCCGTTCTGTACCTGGATCATGATCGGCTATTTCGGCTCCATCCCGAAGGAGCTGGACGAGGCGGCGCTGATCGACGGCGCGGGCTACCTGCAGATGCTGTGGCAGATCTTCATCCCCGTCGCGATGCCCGGCATCATCGCCGCCACCATCTTCGCCTTTACGGTAAGCTGGGGGAACTTCATCTACCCGCTCGCCTATCTGTACACCTCCAGCCAGGAGGTGCTGACCGTCGGCATCGTCTCCGACCTGATCCGCGGCGACGTGTTCGAGTGGGGCAAGATCATGGCGGCCAACCTGCTGGCTTCGGCGCCGCCGATCATCATCTACGCCTTCCTGATGGACTATTACGTCGCCGGCCTGACCGCCGGCGCAACGAAGGGATAAGGGAACCGTCATGGCTGAAGTCTCGTGCCGCAAAGTCGTCAAGGTGTATGATGGCGGCGTACAGGCGGTGAAGGGGATCGACCTCGAGATCGCCGACCAGGAATTCGTGGTGCTCGTCGGCCCCTCCGGCTGCGGCAAATCCACCACCTTGCGCATGATCGCCGGGCTGGAAGACATCTCGGACGGCGAGATCTGGATCGGCGGCGACGTGGTGAACGACATCCCGCCGCGCGACCGCGACATCGCCATGGTGTTCCAGAACTACGCGCTCTATCCGCACATGAGCGTGTTCGACAACATGGCCTTCGGCCTCAAGCTCAGGAAGTTCCCGAAGGACGAGATCAAGCGCCGGGTCGACGAGGCGGCGCGCATCCTCGACATCCACGCCCTGCTCGAACGCAAGCCGAAGGCGCTGTCCGGCGGCCAGCGGCAGCGGGTGGCGATGGGCCGCGCCATCGTGCGCAACCCCAAGGTGTTCCTGTTCGACGAGCCGCTGTCCAACCTCGATGCCAAGCTGCGCGTGCAGATGCGCACCGAAATCAAGAAGGTGCACCAGACGGTGCGCACCACCACGGTCTACGTCACCCACGACCAGGTCGAGGCGATGACCCTGGCCGACCGGGTGGTGGTGATGAACCAGGGCATCATCGAGCAGGTCGGCCCGCCGCAGGAACTGTACCACAACCCGGCCACCCGCTTCGTCGCCGGCTTCATCGGCAGCCCGGCGATGAACTTTCTTCCGGTGCGGATGGAGGACGCCGGCGGCCGGCCGGCGGTGCGGATCAATGCCACCACGGTGCTGGCGGTGCCGGACCAGCGCGTCGCCCGCTACGCCCCGCACAAGGGCCGCGACATGCTGCTCGGCGTGCGGCCCGAACACATGTTCGACTACCACGAGGCCGACATGAAGCCGGGCTTCGGCCGGCTCGATGCCGCAGTCGATGTCGTCGAGCCGATGGGGATGGAGACCCTGGTGCACTTCTTCATCGACGGCACGCCGGTCTGCGCCCGCTGCGAACCCTCCACCCCGGCCGCACCGGGGGAGATGCTGCCGCTCGCGGTCGATCTCAACAACATGCACCTGATGGATCCGACGTCCGGCCGGGTGGTCTGAGACCGGCGCCCGACCCCGCGACCCTCAGGGGCATCCGTCCCGCCGCTTATGCCCGCGCGCAGAGCGTGCGCGGAGGGGTACGGTCCGGCGCGGCGCGGCGCCCGGGGGCCTGGTAGCCGCCGCTTGGCGCGGGCCGCGCCGCACGGGCAACCAGGGCGATCACGCGCCCCTGCACGCCCATCGCGTGTTCCAGGAGCGCGCGGTTCCGCCGGGCCAGTGCCGCCACCGCATGGGCGGCCTCGATCAGCGCGGGCGGCGGCGGCGGCGCGGCCGACAGGGACGCCAGGGCGGCTTCCTTCTCGGCCAGCAGCGGGCCGATCGCGGCCAGATCGAGCGCGGCAAGCGCCGCGTTCTCCCGCTCGAGCGCCGCGGCCAGCCGCCGCAGCGCCGCTGCCGTGGTGTGTGTGGGGGGCGGATTCATGAACCGGGCTCCTGCGTTGGAGTTGGGTGGCGTGCTTCCTGGGCTGCCAGCATGGCGCGGAATACCGGCACCGCGAGGCCGAGCCCGCCGCCGGCGGCAATCTCCTTGCCGATCGCGGACACCAGCATCGGCCGCCAGGTTGCCTCCGCATTGCCGCCGCCGAACGGGCCATGCGCGCCGTGGACGGTATCGAACATCGGGGCCAGCAGGGCGCCGAGGGTCATGCCCTCGAACGCCTGCGCCGCCTGCCACAGCTTCGCCGCCTGCGCCGGCGGCAGGTCCGAGGGCGGCGGCCCGGCAGCGGCCAGGATGTGCGGCCCGACCGCCGCCGCCGCAAACGCGGACCCGGTCATGCCGGACCCGGTCATGCCGGCCCCGGTCACGACGGTGCCAGCGGGCGCGGTCATCGCACGATCAGATCGGCCTGCAAGGCACCGGCCGCCTTGATCGCCTGCAGGATGGTGATGAGGTCGCGCGGCCCGATCCCGAGCGCGTTGAGGCTGGCCACCAGCTTCCGCAAGGTCACCGTGCCCGGCACGATGGCGAGCTTGTTCTCGTGCTGGTCGTCGATCTGGATGCTGGTGCGCGGCACGGTGGTGGTCGTGCCGTTGGACATCGGCCCCGGTTGGCTCACCTGCGGGGTTTCCGTCACCCGCACCGTCAGGTTGCCCTGGGCGATCGCCACCGTGCTGATCCGCACGTCGGCCCCCATGACCACGGTGCCGCTCGCTTCGTCGATCACCACCACCGCCGGGTTGTCCGGGATCACGCGTAGATCCTCCACCGTGGCGAGGGTGCTGATCGGGTCGCGCCCGGCCAGGTCGAGCACCACGGTGCGTGGGTCGGTCACCCGCGCGATCGGGCCCACCGCGGAGTCGATGGCGGCGCGGATGCGCTCGGCGGTGGTGAGATCGGGGTTGCGCAGGCTGAGGTAGAGGCTCTTGCTGCGATCGAGGTGGAACGGGACTTCCTTCTCCACCGTGGCGCCGTTGGCGATATGCCCGGCGGTCGGCACGCCGCGGGTGACGGAGGCCGCCGCACCGACGGCAGCGATCGCCCCCGTCGCCACCGCGCCCTGGGCCACCGCATACACCTCCCCGTCGGCGCCGAGCAGCGGGGTGACCAGCAGGGTGCCGCCCGTCAGGTCGGTGGCATCGCCCAAGGAGGACACCGCGACGTCGATCCGATCGCCGTTGCGCGCGAAGGCGAGCAGTTCGGCGGTGACCATGACGGCGGCGATGTTCTTGGTCTGCAGCTTGGCTTCGAGGTCGCGGGTGTTGACCCCGAGCCGTTCCAGCATCCCCACCAGCGACTCGCGGGTGAACACCGCGTTGTTCAGGGTATCGCCGGTGTTGTGCAGCCCGACCACCAGGCCGTAGCCGATCAACTGGTTTTCCCGCACGCCCTGCACGTCGGCGATGTCCTTGACCCGCACCTGTCCCAGCGCCGGGCGGAGCGGCAGAACCAGGACGGGAAGGAGGAGCCCGGCGAGGGCGAGCAACAGGCGGAACGGGGGCACGGCGAGGTCCTTGGCACGGCGTTAACCAACGGCGGAGCAGTGTCTTGCGCCGCCGGGATGGCGGCCGTCGGGTGGGCAGGGGCAGTCGGCTGGCGGGACGTCTCCGGGTGGCGGGTGTTCTGACGGATGGTGGGATGGCGCATGGAGTCGGAGCGGATGACCTGGCGGCAGGCACGGCGGGTGAGCGTGGGAGAGGGAGCGCAAGCCATGTGCCAGGACGCGATGCCGCTCCGCCGCGGGGTTGCAGGCGCCGCCGGGCGGCAGGATGTGCCGACCGGCACGGCCGGACCGGCAGCCGCCGGCCGGGAAGGGGCGCGCGACTCCGCCGAGTGCATCCGAAGAGTCCCGGATGCGCGACCTCCGGCGCGCCGTCGTGTGCAGCCGGGGGGAGGCGGGCACCTTGGGCAGGCGGCATGCAGCGGGAGGAACCGACGGTGACGGGCATTCCGGCACTGAGCGGCACGGCCCCGGCACTTGCGCCGGCGCGCGTGCCGGCGCAAGCGACGAACGGCGGCTTCGCGCTGCCCGCGGCGGCGGCCCCGCGCGGCCCCGGCGCCGCGTCCGCCCTCGCACCCGCGGCCGCGCTGGCAGGCCTGCTCGCGTTGCAGGAAGCTGGGCCGGAGGCGGTGCGCGATCGCGCCGCGCGGCGGCACGGGCGGGCGATGTTGGCGGCATTGGCAGGAGTGCAACTGGCTTTGCTCGCCGGAGCCGATGGCGGAGACGGCACCGGATCCGGCGGCACCGCGCCCGCGGCGGCGGCGCTGGAGCGGCTGGCCACCTTGCTGGACGGAATGCCGCCGGCCGAGGACCCCGCGCTGGCAGCGGTGCTCGGCGCGGTGGCATTGCGATGTCGTATCGAGCTCGCCCGGCGGCCCTGATGCCGCCCCCGCCGGCATTTGATGCCGTGCGGTGTTCGTTGTCATGAGGCTTTCATATCAGCCGCTTGGCCCTTCATCATGCGGCCTTGGCGCCGCCGAAGCGCGCGGCTATAAGCCCGCCCGTTCGTTCGTCACCGCCAGAAGCGGCGAAGCAGGGCAGGATCGGCACGCATGATGATCACGCTTCCTCCGGATTACCGCCCGAGCGAACCGGAAGAGTTCATGAACCCGATCCAGGTGGAATATTTCCGCCAGAAGCTGCTGCGCTGGCGCGCCGACCTCATCAAGGAAGCCGACGGGACGCTCGCCAGCCTGTCCGAGGGCGGCATCCGCGAAGCCGACATCACCGACCGCGCCAGCGTGGAAACCGACCGGGCGCTGGAACTGCGCACCCGCGACCGCGCCCGCAAGCTGATCGCCAAGATCGACCAGGCGCTGGCCCGGATCGAGGCCGGCACCTACGGCTACTGTGAGGAAACCGGCGAGCCGATCGGCCTCAAGCGGCTGGAGGCGCGCCCCATCGCTACCCTTTCCATCGAGGCGCAGGAACGGCACGAGCGGATGGAGCGCGTCCACCGCGACGACTGAGGGACGCCTCGCAAGCAAGGCCAGGGGGCGCTGCCCCCTGGCCTTGCTTGCGAGGCCCCCCTCAGTCGTCGCGATGGACCCGGGCGCTACGTCCAGCGTGGCGCGTGGGTACCGCGCGGCACCGACGGCAGGGTCCAGTATGCCGGGGTGGCCGACAGCACCGCCGCGTGCCGCACGGCCGACAGCCGGCCGAAGCCGCTGTCCGATTCCTCCAGAAATTCCGTAATATCAGATCGTTGTGGCGCGGGGCAGACCAGGCCGCCGGCCACCCGCCCGAGCCCGCGGAGCCAGTGGCCGGTGCGCGCGAGCGAGACGCGTACGTGCCAACTGCCACCCTCGGTGGTGCGCCGGTGCAACGCGGCCAGGGTGCCGGCGGCGAGCAGATAGCCCGAGGCGTGGTCCAGCGCCTGCACCGGCAGCGCGCGCGGCTTCGATTCGCCGGCCGCCTCGGCCTCGGCGGTGTTGAAGCCGCTGGCGGTCTGCGTCAGGCTGTCGAAGCCGCGCCGGCCGGACCAGGGGCCGGTGAAGCCGAAGGCACAGAGCGAGACGTAGACGATGCCCGGGCGCAGCGCCGCCGCCTGCTCCGGCCCGAAGCCGAGCCCGGCGATCGCGCCGCGCCGGTAGCCCTGGACGAAGATGTCCGCCTCGGCCAGCAGGCCCGCCAGGGTCGCGCGCGCGTCCGGCTCGCGCAGGTCGAGGAAGGCCGAGCGCTTGCCGCGCCCGGTATCGATCGCGAGCGGGGCCGGGTTGAACAGATGCGGCGCGGTGATCAGCAGCACCTCCGCCCCGTGCGCGGCCAGGGTGCGTCCGCACACCGGCCCGGCGATCACTCGGGTGAGGTCGAGCACCTGCACCCCCGCCAGCGGCCGGTCGGCGGCGGGCGGCAGCTTGCGGGGCGGGGCGTCGCCGATGCGCTCGATGGCGATCAGCGGCTCGGCTTGCACCGCGCGTCCCTGCGGATGGGCGTCCCATTCGGCGAAGCTGCGCTGGGCGGTGACGCAGAGGCCGGCTGCGGCGGCCTCGTCCTCGAAAGCGATCGCGTCGCGGCGGAGCAGTGCGGCGGCGACCTCGGCGCGGTCGTAGCCGCAGCCGAGCAGGCTCAGGACGCCGGCGCGATGGTGCGGGAAATTGGTGTGCAGGCGGACCCAGCGGCCGTCGCGGCACGGGTAGAGGCCGGCGATCCGGTCCCAGCCGTCGCCGCGTGCCGTGCCATCGACCGTCATCCAGTCCTCCGAATGGAAGTCGGTGGCGGCGTGGCGCATGTCCACGGCGACGGTCTGGCGCGGGCCGCCGCGGAGGTGGTGGATGGCGGCGGCGGCCAGGCCGCTGGCGGCGATCGCCGCTTGCGCGGAGGTGCCGAGGGCGAAGGAGGAGGGCAGGACCGGCTCGGCGCCGGTGAGGCGCGCGTCGTCGAGCAGAGTGACGGGGAGGCCGAGCTGGGTCCAAAGTCCGGCAAGCGCCTGGGGCGGGGTCATGCGCGCGGTCCTTCCTGGCGGTGGCGGCGCCAGTATGCGCGTCGTGGGCGCCGCGGGGGAGGGGGCCTGGCATTGGACGGCCGCTGCGCCAGTGGAGATGAGACCGGCGGGGGACGGGGCCGGTGCCTGTTCGGGATGTCGGACGCCGATGCGGACCCTGAGCGGTCAGCCGCGTGGGGCGTCGGATCGGCAGGGACCGTGCCGCTGCCGGCAACCTCCGTGCGGGCGGTACCGGACCATGGCCCGCCGGGGGTCAGCGCGCCGGCGCACCCCGCGCCGCTGCGGCGATCACTGCCAGCCGCCGCCCGATCGCGGGCGCCGGATGCACCTCCGGCATCGCCGCCACCAGCCCGCGCGTGTAGGGATCGGCGGGGTGGGCGAACAAGGTCTCGGTCTCCGCCAGCTCCACGATCCGGCCCTGGCGCATCACCGCCACCCGGTGCGCGACGTGGCGCACCACTGCGAGATCGTGGGTGATGAACAGATACGCGATCCCGAGCCGGTCCTGCAGGTCGCGCAGCAGGTTCAGCACCTGCGCCTGGATCGACACGTCGAGCGCGGAGACCGGCTCGTCGCAGACGATCAGCTCCGGCTCGGCCGCCAGCGCGCGGGCGATGCCGATGCGCTGGCGCTGGCCGCCCGAGAATTCATGCGGGTAGCGCCGCGCCTGCGCCGCCGACAGCCCGACCAGGGACAGCAGTTCGCCCACCCGCTCCCGCCGCGCGGCGGCGCTGCCGGGGCGATGCAGGAGCAGGGGCTCGCCGACGATCTGCTCCACCGTCTGTCGCGGGTCGAGCGAGGCGAACGGGTCCTGGAACACGATCTGCATGCGCCGGCGGAAATGCCGCAGCGGCGCGCCGGTGAGCGCGGTGATGTCGGTGCCGTCGAAGCGGATGCGCCCGGCCGAGGGATCGAGCAGGCGCAGCACCAGGCGCGCGGTGGTCGATTTGCCGCTGCCGGATTCGCCCACGATTCCAAGGGTCTCGCCACGGGCCAGGGTGAACGACACGTCGTCCACGGCGTTCACCCTGCCGACCGCGCGGGCGACCAGCAGGCCGCGGCGGATGGTGAAGCCGCGCGAGAGGTGTTCGACTTCCAGCAGGGGCGCGCTCATGCGGCGAGGGCTTCCACGGGGGCGCGGCGGCAGGCGGCCTGGTGGTCGGGGCCGAAGGGGCGCAGGCCGGGCGGCGCGGCGAGGCAGGCGGGCTCGGCCAGCGCGCAGCGCGGGTGGAAGCGGCAGCCTGCGGGCATGTCGGCGGGGGTCGGGACCGTGCCTTCGATGGCGAGCAGCCGGCCGCGCGGCGCGGCGGCCTGGGGGGCGGAGGCGATCAGGCCGAGCGTGTAGGGGTGCTGCGCGTCGGCGAACAGGGTGGCGGCGGGGGCGTGCTCGATCACCTGGCCGGCGTACATCACGGCCACCGTGTCGGCCATGCCGGCGACCAGGCCGAGGTCGTGGGTGATCAGCATCAGCGCCATCCCGGTTTCCGCCTGCAAGCTGCGCAGCAGGGCCAGGATCTCGGCCTGCACGGTGACGTCGAGCGCGGTGGTGGGCTCGTCGGCGATCAGCAGGTCGGGCTGGCAGGCGAGCGCCATGGCGATCATCACCCGCTGGCGCTGGCCGCCCGAAAGCTGGTGCGGATAGTCGTCGAACCTGCGGTCGGGGTCGGGGATGCGCACCCGGTCGAGGGCCGCGACCGCGCGGGCGCGCAGGGTGCGGGCGGGGACGCCGCGTTCGTGCGCGGCGATCGCCTCCACGATCTGCGCGCCGACGGTGTGGGCGGGGTTCAGGCTCGTCATCGGCTCCTGGAAGATCATGGCGATGCGGCGGCCGCGGAGCGCGCGCATGGCCGGTTCCGGGAGGGTCAGGAGGTCCTGGCCGGCGAAGCGGATGGTCCCGCCGGCGATGCGGCCGGGCGGGGGGACGAGACGCATGATCGAGAGGGAGAGGACGGATTTGCCGGAGCCGGACTCGCCGACGATGCCGAGGGTGCGGCCGCGTTCCAAGGTGAGGTCGATGCCGTCGACGGCGGCGAAGGGGGCGGTGTCCCCGGGGAAGACGGTGCGCAGGGATTGGATGCGGAGGAGTTCGTCCATCGGAAGGATTAGTCGGGTCATGCGGCGGTGCGTCAAGCGGTTTGGGGGTGCTGTCGGGGCGGCTCGGGGGGCGATGTACGCCGGGTGGGGCGTTCGGGGCGTGGGTGTACGCCGCTGTGACAATCGGGCCGACGCTCTGACCGGCCTGGAAGGGGGCGGGTCGCGTTGCGGGTTCGATGGTGGGAGGGGTGCCGGCAGGTTGGTGTGGGGCGTCGGGTGGCTGGTGGGCGTCGGGGTGGACGGGACGGGTGGGCTTTTGGGTGGCGCGCGGCCGGATGGCTGGCGGGATGAGGGCGGAGATGCGGGGCGGGATTCGAGGTTCGGGGTCTGTGTCGGTGCGCGCGGTGGGTGTGGTCGCCCGAACCGGTCATTCTTGCGGCGACGCTCCGCTTTGCCGTCGGGATTTGCCCCGATGGCCTTGCTTGCCGAGGATCAGTTCTTCGTCGGGTTGGTTGTGCCCGGTCCGGTGCGGCGGCGGGCGCGGAAATCGGCTTGCAGCTCCCAGGTGGCGCCGTTGTCGCGGGAGCGCTCGCCGTGCCAGCGGAAACTGTCCGGGGTCATTTCGGTGAAGCTCCAGCGGAGGGTTTCGCCGGCGTCGTTGGTGCCTTCCTGCACGATGTCGGGGCCGCGGGGGCGGCCGAGCTGGCGGGCGTAGGTACTGGCGCAGCGGGTCGGACCAGAGGATGTGCCAGGCGTCGATGCCCGGGTCGTAGATGCGGAGGGTGGTGCCGTGGAACACGCCGGGGAGGATCCAGACGTCCTGGATGGCGCGGCCTTCGAGCACCCAGAAGAAGTCGATCGTGCCGTGGCCGTGGTGGGTGGTGCCGTCATCGCGGTGGACGGTCGCGTCCAGGTCCCAGGCGCCGATCAGGCGGCCGTAGAGGTGGAGTTTTTCGGCTCGGTCGGGGGCGGGGCCGGGGGCGAGGAGGGCGGCGGGGGAGGTGGTGGGGGTGGGGGTGGGGGTGGGGGTGGGGGCTTGCATGGTGGGTCCTCGCTGGGGTGGCGGGACGCCGTTTCTGGACCGGTGGGGAGGCGGGGGCTTGGCGGAAATTGCGATGCTGGATGGCGGGGCGATCGGGGGGCGAATGGCTCGGCGACTGCCCGGTGTGCGATGGATGGTCGTGGTTTTTTCAGGAAAATCAAAGGAATTCAGGGCAGCAGCCGATGTTGTCGAGAACCTGCCCGGGCGGGGCGGTCCGGAATGCATGACGAGTAGGGCGCGGGCCTACGCCCCGGTCACGCTCCATCCTTCGATCTGCCCCGCGCCGAGTACCTTGGCGGCTGCGATGGTGGCAGCAGCGGGGATGCACGCCGCCCCCCGGCCACGACGTCGCGCCAGGTGCTTGCCTATGGTGTCCCGCGGTCGTTTTTCGCAGCGCCGCCGCCCTGGCGATGTTCCGGACCGCGTGACGCGGCCACGACTCCCGCGTGGCGGGCCGGTTCCGACAGAGCAGATGCACGCTGACCGGTGCCGTGCCATTCGCTGAGGCGCAACTGCGCTCTCCGCACGTCGTCCTCCAGCCATCCGGGCTTGAGCTGGACCTCCGCCGGCCTTTCCATGGTCATACCCCTCTCGCTTCCGCACCGTTGAGGTTGCTAATAAACTCCGAGTGCCCGGGGTTTCGCAACCTCCAATCATCGGGCCACGCCGGAGATGCCGGCCTCTGACACGAACGGCTGACTTCTGATGGGTCAGAGCGCGAGCTTGTTTTCGTAGGCCGATTCAGCCAGCGCCCGGAGACAGGCGTTGGCATCGGACCACCAGAAGGTGCTGCATGCCGCTTGCGCCGCTCCCTGTTAACCTGGCTCCTGAACTCGTGTTCGGCCTGGTCGCGCCAATCGGTGTCGATCTCGATATGGTCTCCGAGGTCCTGGGCAGCACGCTGCATGAAATGCACTACCGCGCGCACGTGCTGCGGCTGACGCAGCTCATGCGCGAAGTCCCTGTCACAATACCGCCGGAGTCGCGCGACTCCCTGCGGCCGAAGCAATCCTTCGTCAGCTCGTACAAGGAGCGCATTGCCTACGCAAACGCGATTCGGGCGTGCTTTGGCGATATTACGCTGGCAGCCCTTGCGATCAGCGCGATTCGGTCGTTCCGATCAGCCGAATGGCAGCGTCGAACCGACGCAGGCGAGGACAATCATCACGGCGACAGGCTGCACCCCGAGGAGGAGCCCATCCCGCATCAGGCATATATCATCAGGCAGTTGAAGCGGCCCGAAGAGGTGGCGCTCCTGCGCGAAGTCTATGGGCGGCAGTTCGTATTGATATCCGCGTACGCATCCCCGGGGTGGCGGGTTCAAAGGCTCGCAGGATTGGAAAAGGAGTCGAGGGGCGGCCTGGTCTCGGAGATTGACGCGCAGAACCTGGCGCAGGCGCTCGTCATGCAAGACGCGAAAGAGAGCCAGGACACCCACGGCCAGAATGTCAGGGATGCTTTCCCTCTGGGGGACGTCTTTATCGATGCCGCTTCCCGGGTGCATTGCGAGAACGAGTTGCGTCGATTCGTGCATCTTCTGTTCGGCAGCAACGAGATCACACCGACGCACGACGAATACGGTTCATACCTGGCCAAATCCGCTTCTCTTCGATCATCCGACCTGTCCCGCCAGGTTGGGGCAGCCATCTTTCGTCCGTCGGGCGAGGTCCTGACGCTCGGTTGCAATGAAGTCCCCAAAGCGGAAGGGGGGACGTATTGGACCGGAGACGAGCCGGACGCGAGGGATTTCGTGAAGGGTTCGGATCCAAATGAAGCCAGAAAAACACAGGTCCTGGTTGACCTGATCGATCGTCTGCACAAGGGTGGGCACCTCTCGCCGGAATTGATGGAAATCCGCGATCCTAATGAGATCTCGAATTCCCTTCTGAATGATCCAGAGCCGGATTCAATCAGGAACTCGAGGGTGATGGATCTTATCGAATTCGGTCGCATCGTCCACGCGGAAATGTCTGCGCTTTCGGACGCCGCACGAAAGGGAATCCCGGTGGAAGGCGCGACCCTGTATTGTACCACATTTCCCTGTCATATCTGTGCGAAGCTGATAGTTGCTGCGGGAATAAAGAAGGTCGTCTACCTGGAACCATATCCGAAGAGCTATGCATCGGATTTGCATGACGATGCGATCGCCGTCGATTCGGACGCCCCTGGAGCCAAGGTCGCTTTCAACGCATTTCTCGGCATCTCGCCGTTCCGATATCGGGATCTGTTTGAGAAGCATAAGCGCAAGGACAGCGCAGGTCTCGCTCAGCGGTGGAGCAAGGGCGAGCAGCGTCCGATGATCAACGTCCTATATCCTTCGTACTTTCGTGCGGAGGCATATGTGGTCGGCTCTCTCGGGGCCGCGATGGGAGAGAAATCGGACAAGGGCCGCAAATCGGCGGTCCGGTCCAGGCGATCCCGAGCCCGGGTGGCCGCTGGTACGACCGGAAGACGCCGGACGCGCTGAACTGTCCGTGCGTGCGTGGTGGCGCCTCGTCCCGTCCCCCCTGGCCGCGGACCTCGGGCCAATCCCCGCATGTCTACCGCCGCGTCCGCCCAGGGCCGGTTGCCTAACTGCCGCTCGCTGGCTACAGCCCGCCTTCCCGCGTCCCTCGCCGGAGCGACCCCCCGCATGACCCCGTCCCCCCTCGCCGGCATCCGCATCCTCGACCTCACCTCGGTCGTCGTCGGCCCCTCCTGCACCCTCCGCCTCGCCGACTACGGCGCCGAGGTCATCAAGCTCGAAGCCCCCGAGGGCGACGTCCTGCGCACCCTCGGCGGCCCGTCGCCGTCCGGCCGGACCTCGGGCAAGTACCTTCATTTTAACCGCAACAAACGTGCCATCTGCCTCGATCTGAAACAACCCGCAGCGCGCGCCGCCCTGCTCAAGATCATCGACCGCACCGATGTCGTGGTGTCCAACATCCGCCCCGACAGCCTGGCCCGCCTCGGCCTCGACGCCGCCAGCCTGCGCGCCACCCGCCCGCGCCTGATCCACTGCGCCATCACCGGCTTCGGCCCCGGCGGCCCCTATCGCGGCCAGCCCGCCTACGACACCGTGATCCAGTCGGTCGCCGGCGTCGCGGGTCTGGCGGAACGCCGCGACGGCGCCCCCGCCTATGCGCCGCTGCTGATCTGCGATCACGTGGTGGGGGAAATCACCGCCGGGGCCATTCTCGCCGCCCTGTTTCGCCGCGAACGCACCGGTGCCGGTGCGGCCATCGAAGTCCCCATGCACGAAACGATGGCGGCATTCGTCATGACCGAGCATCTCGGCCCCGCCAGCTTCGTTCCCGCCAAAGGCCGCGCCGGCGACGCCCGCGTGCTCGACCCCAACAACCGTCCGATGCAGACCGCGGACGGCTGGATGACCGTCACCGCCAACACCGACGCCCAGGTGGCCGGCTTCCTGCGCGGCATCGGCCGGGCCGACCTGATCGAGGACCCCCGCTTCCGCACCGTTGCCGACCGCTTCCGCAACGCCCCCGACTGGTACGCCTTCCGCGGCAACGCCCTGCGCGACCACCCCACCGCCCACTGGCTCGCCGTCTTCGCCAAAGCCGACGTCCCCGCCGCAATTTGCCATACGTTGGAAACCCTGCCCGACGATCCGCACCTCGCCGCGGTCGGCCTGCTGGTCGCCGAGACCCACAAGACCGAGGGCGACATCCGCTCCATCCGCCCCACGATCCTGGAAGACGGCCAGATCGCGCCGCCCGGGCCGCCGGCCCGCGCGCAGGGCGCGGACACCGAAGCGGTGCTCGCCGAAGCCGGGCTGGCCGCGGCCGAGATTGCCGATCTCGTCGCCAGCGGCGCGGCGCGCACCGCCGGGTAATCCGGTCCGCGTCAGCGCGTGTGAAGAAATCGAACTTGCGAAAGAATGCCCGTAGAAAATGCCCGGGTTCTCAGTCGGTTTTGGCGGCCGACGGGCATGCTTTCACAAACTCTCAGTCCCGCAGTTGCGGATTGTCGAACCGTGGCTCACGCATCCGCCGCAGGGCGGCGGCAAGCGCCTGCGCCAGTTCGCGCTTTTCGGTCTCGCCGAGGGCGGTGGCCACTTCCTCGTGCCGTCCGTGCGCGACCAACAGCAGGCGCGGGACCCGTCCGGGCGCCTCTTCCAGCACCGCGTTAAGCCACCCCGCCGGCAGGGTGCGGCTACTGCGCCGTCCGGCCGGGTCGGTGCGCAGCACGCGCAGCCGCCCGGGTTCCAGCAGCAGCACCTCCGACGCACGCCCCGCGCGCGCATGGGCGGCCAGCAGGGCCGCCCCAAGGATCGCCTCCGCCGCCATGCACGCGATCACCGGCCACAGCCCGAGCAGCGCGAAGCGCAGCCCGGCGATCGCGCCCAGCCCGGCGAGCCCGCCCAGCAGGACCGTCCAGCCGCGGCGCGACAGGCTGCGCCGGGGGACGATCGTCGCGTGGAACAGGATCTCAGGCGCCGCGCTCACGGACCGCAGCCGGCCTCGCGCAGGGTCGCGAGCACCGCCTCCTCCGCCACGTCGCGCGCGGTGAAGGCCTGGCCGATCCCGCGCACCAGCACGAAGGTCAGCGCCCCGTCGCGCACTTTCTTGTCGCGCCGCATATGCGCGAGCAGCCCGGCGGCGGAGAACCGCCGGTTCAGACTGCGCCAGTTCCGCCGTCAGCCCGACCGCGCCCAGATGCGCCGCCACTCGGTCCGCATCGCTCTCCGCGCACAGCCCGAGCCGGGCGGACAGGCGGAACGCGAGGCCAAGCCCGATCGCCACCGCCTTCGCCGTGCAGCAGCCCGCCCGAGTAGCCGTACTCCGCTTCCAGCGCGTGGCCGAAGGTGTGGCCGAGGTTGAGCAGGGCGCGGCCGTCGTTGGGTTTTTCCTCGCGCTCGTCGTCGCCGACCACGGCGGCCTTGAAGGCGCAGGCGCGCAGGATGGCCTCGGCCTGGGCTTCGGCGTCGCCGGCGACCACCGCGGTCGCCATGCGCCTCGCACCAGGCGAAGAAGCCCGCATCGCCGATCAGCCCGGCCTTCACCGATCTCGGCGTAGCCGGCGCGCAGCTCGCGCAAGGGCAGGGTGGCGAGCGTCGCGGTATCGGCCAGCACCATGCGCGGCTGGTGGAAGGCGCCGACCAGGTTCTTCCCGCGCGCGGTGTTCACCCCGGTCTTGCCGCCGACGGAGCTATCCACCTGCGCGAGCAAGGTCGTCGGGACCTGCACGAACGGCAGGCCGCGCAACGTGGTGGCAGCGGCGAAGCCGGCCAGATCGCCCACCACGCCGCCGCCGAGCGCGATCACCGTGGTGCGCCGTTCCACCCGTTCTTCCAGCAGCCGATCGACGACACCGGCGTAGCTCTCGATGCTTTTGGAGGCTTCGCCCGCCGGCACCACGATCTGGCGGGTCTCGACCCCGGTCTCCGCAAGGCCGGCGAGCAGCGCGGGCAAATGCAGCGGCGCGACGGTTTCATCCGTCACCACCACGGCGCGCTTCTGCGCCAGCACGGGGGCGAGCAGCGCGCCGGCGCGGGCAAGCAGGCCGGCGCCGATCAGCACCTCGTAGCCGCCGGTGGCGAGGCTGACGGCGAGCCGCCGCGGAGCGCGCCAGGCAAGCACCGCGTCCAGCACCTTGTTCGTGGTCGCATCGGGGGTTTCGTCGCCGCAATCGACGATCACATCGGCCTCGGCATAAACGGGGTGGCGCACGCCCATCAGGCGGGCAAGGATTTCGTTCGGATCGCCGCCGGCGAGCAGGGGGCGGTTCTCGCGCCCCGCGACCCGGCGCACCAGGGTCGGCAAGGCGCAGCGCAGCCAGACGGAGATGGCTTCGGCGCGCACCGCCGCGCGGGTTTCGGGGTCCATGAAGGCGCCGCCGCCGAAGGCGAGCACCATCGGTTCGGCGGCGAGCAGGCGGCGGATCACCCGGCGCTCGCCGTCGCGGAAGGCAGCCTCGCCGTAGCTGGCGAACAATTCGGGGATGGAGCAGCCGGCGGCGGCCTCGATCTCCACGTCCGCATCGCGGAACGGCAGGCCCAGGCGGGCGGCGAGCCGGCGGCCGATCGAGGTCTTGCCGGCGCCCATCAGCCCGACCAGCACGATGCTGCGCCCGGCGATCGCGTCGGGCAGCGGCACGGCATGGGTGAGGGCGGTGTTGCGTGTCATCGGTCGCAAGGCTAGCACAGCGGGCCCGCCGGAGGCCAAAGCGGCGGGCCCGCCCCGGAGGCATATGGGCGGCATGCCTGTCGCCGTGTGCCGGAGCTGTCGCATGCCGGAGCTGTCGCATGCCGGACCTGTCGCATGCCGGACCTGTCGCACGCCGGACTTGTCGTATGCCGCAGCGGAGCGTGGCACAGCAGCGGAGCCCGAGCGAATGATCCGCGTGTTCCTGATCGTGCTTGCCGCCGGCGTGGTGCTGGCCCTGCTCGGGCTCGGCTATCTCGGCGCGTTCCCGCCGCATCCGGTCGTGCACCACGTCGTGACGGTGCTGCCGAACAGCGGCTTCCAGACGCATTAGCGCTCTGACACAAACAGGTGATTCATCATGTGTCAGAGCACTAGCCTGATTTTGTGGTCCGATGCCAACGCCTTTAAGCAGGCGTTGGCATCGGACCACTAGGGCGCGAACCCGCGATGGCGCGCCGGAGCGGCCGCGACGTGAAGATCGCTGCGGCCGGCGGGGCCAGGGCTGCGCCGGCGGCGGGAGACAAGGGGGCGGTCGCTCGCCCCGCGGCCCCGCGTCGGTCCCGCCCGGCTGCCGCGCGATCGGGCGGGCTCGATCGGCATGTGGAGGCATTCCTCGAGATGCTGGCGGCCGAGCGCGGCGCGGCGCGCAACACGCTCGCAGCCTACGGCGCCGATCTCGAGGATTTCGCCGGTTTCGCCGCCGCCGCCGGGATCGGCGTGGCGGCGGCGGATACCGCGCTGCTGGCCCGCTACATGACGGGGCTCGCCGCCGCCGGCCTCGCCGCGCGCACCACGGCGCGGCGGCTGTCGGCGTTGCGCCAGTTCCATCGCTTCCTGCTGCGCGAAGGGGTGCGCGCGGACGATCCGACCGGGTTGCTGGACGCGCCGCGGCTGCCGCGCCCGTTGCCGAAATACCTGAGCGAGGCGGAGGTCGAGGCGCTGCTCGCCGCCGCCGCCGCGCGCGGCGCGGGCCCTTGGGTCACGGCGCGTGCGGCGCTGGAACTGCTGTACGCCAGCGGGATGCGGGTCTCCGAGCTGCTGTCGGTGCGCCGCACGGCGCTGGCGCGGGACGCGGCGAGCCTGATGATCCGCGGCAAGGGCGGCAAGACCCGGATGGTGCCGCTGTCGGCGCAGGCGCGGGAGGCCGCGGCTGCCCTGGTCGGCTCGCAGGGGGTACGGTCGGAATATCTGTTCCCGGGTCGGGATCCGCGCCAGGCCATGACACGGCAGGGCTTCGCGCTGCTGCTGAAGCAGGTGGCGCTGGCGGCCGGGCTCGATCCGGCGCGGGTGTCGCCGCATGTGCTGCGGCATTCCTTCGCCACCCATCTGCTCGCCCGCGGCGCCGACCTGCGCAGCCTGCAGACCTTGCTGGGTCATGCGGATATCGCAACGACGGAGATCTACACGCATATCCCGCCCGATCGGCTGCGCCTTGTGGTGGAGGAGAAGCACCCGCTGGGCGTCGCGCGAAGCCGGTCGCGGCGGGGGACGTAGGCGCGCCGGTCAGTTCCCGTGCACGGCGCGGCGGATGGCGCCGCCGAGCGCGTGCGCGGTGTGGCGGATGGCGTGCCCGGCGGCGTGCGCGCCCTGCGCGATCGCGTGCCCGGTTTCATGTGCAGCGGTCTTGATGTCCTGCTTGGCTTGCGGCCAGGACACGGCCGCTGCGGCGGCGGGTGCCGCCAGCAGGCTCGCGGCCACGAGCGCGCCGGCGAGGCTGCGGGCGGCGCGGCATGACGGGGCGCGGCGCGGCATGGTGGTTCTCCAGGGTCCGGGCCTGTGCGGCCGGCGTGGGGCGCGGTCGCGGAAGATGCCGGGCAGTGTGCCATGGCGCCGGCACGCGCGCCCAGGGCGGGGGACACCGGGAGCGGTCACACCTGCTCTTGACACGGCGAGTTGAGCTGTTGACCAATACAGGTCGGGGTGATCGCGCCGCATGCCGGTGCGCCGGCCCCTAACGACAAAAGGCCCAGGCGGCCGTGAAATAGGGAGAAACGAAAAATGCGGCATCGGTGGATGGTGCGCGCCGGAGCGGGCGCGACGTTGGCCCTGGCCCTGGGGCTCGGCGGCGGTGGTACGGCGCCGGCACGCGCGGCAGGACCGGGCCCGATCAAGATCGGCGTGATCGCCGAGGAATCCGCGATCGTCGGGCAGTCGATCAGCCAGGGCGCGCAGCTCGCCGCCGCCGACATCAACGCCCATGGCGGGGTGAACGGGCGCAAGATCGAGATCATCGTCTACGACGACCATTCCTCCGCCGCCGACGCGGTGCGCGCGTTCCAGCGCGCCGCCGAGCAGGACCATGTGAAGGCCGTCGTGACCACCTTCATCAGCGAAGTGGCGCTGGCGGTCGAGCCCTGGGCGGCACGGCTGCACGTGCCCACCATCACGCCGGCTGCCGCCTCCGACCTCATCAGCAAGCAGGTGCACGACAACTACGCCCGCTTCAAATACATGTTCGAAGGCTGGCTGACCGCGCCCGACCTGGCGCTGGCGGTGTGCGATTCCTCGCACGACCTGTTCGTGAAGCAGTTGCACATGAAGACCGCGGTCATCATGAGCGAGGACGCGGACTGGACCAAGCCGCTCGACGAAGGCATGAAGACATGCCTGCCGAAGGCCGGGCTCAAGGTGCTCGACGAGGTCCGGTTCAATCCGGATACGACCGATTTCACGCCGATCTACAACGAGATCGAGGCCAAGCATCCGGACGTGATCGAGACCGGCATCGCGCATGTCGGCGTGCAGCCGACGGTGCAGTGGCACGACCAGCAGGTGCCGATCGTGCTCGGCGGCATCAGCGCCCAGGCCACCAACCCGACGTTCTGGAAGGACACCAACGGCGCCGCGAACGGGGTCGTGACGCAGACAGGCACCGTCGCCGGACTGGCGATCACCCCCGAGACCTTGCCGGTGGCAGCGGAGTTCGTGAAGAAATACGGCCATTTCCCGGCCTTCACCGGCTTCACCGCCTATGACGCGGTGCGGGCCCTGGCCGGGGCGATGCAGCGGGCGCATTCCACCGATCCCGACAAGATCGTGGCGCAGATGGAAAAGACGGACATGGCGGGCACGCTCGGCCACTACGGTTTCTATGGCCGCAAGTCGCCCTACACCCACGCGCTGCGCTACGGGACGGACTGGGTGTCGAGCGTGTTCATGCAGTGGCAGAACGGCAAGCAGGTCTGCATCTGGCCGGCCAAACTTGCCCGAACAAGATGGTGTTCCCGTCCTTCGTGAAATCCGTGCATCTGGCGGCGAAGTAGCGTGCCCGGCCCGGGCGGGGCAGGCGCCCCGCCCGGGAGCATTTGATCCGGTCCCATAACCGACGGGAGCGCACGTGCTCGCATTGCAGATCCTGATCGACGGGTTCGCGATTAGCGCACTCTACGGCCTTGGCGCTGTCGGCTTCACCCTGATGTTCGGCGTCTGCGGCGTGCTCAATCTCGCCCATGGCGGGATCATGGTGATCGCCGGGCTCGTCGGCTGGTGGGCGGCGGCGAATTACGGCGCCGGACCTTACGGCGGGGCGGCGATCGGCACGCTGGCGGGCCTGCTCGCCGCCTACGTGACGTATTTCATAGTGGTCCGGCCGATCCAGCGCTCCCGCACCATCCCCCGCGCGGAGGAGGAGATCTTCCTGCTCACCGGCACGCTGCTCTGGGGGATCATGATCCAGGTCGGCTCGGACTATGTCTTCAGCAACAACCCGGTGACCATGCGGGCGATGATCCCGGGCGTGATGCACATCGCCGGCGTGCGCACGCCGCGCAACGAGGTGCTGATCGGCATCGTCTGCTGGGCGGCGATCGGGCTGCTGACGCTGCTGGTCAACCGCACCCGGCTCGGCAAGCAGTTGCTGGCCGCGTCGATCAACCCGCGCGGGCTGACCTTGCTCGGCTTCGAGCTCTCGCGCATCTATCTGGTGGTATGGACGATCTACGGGCTGCTGGCGGGTCTGGCGGGCGTGCTGCTCGCGTCCTTCTTCGGCGTGAGCTCGGACAATGCCGGCGGCGCTGACCGCGAGCGCCTTCACCATCGTGATCCTGGGCGGCCTCGGCAGCGTGCCGGGCTCGCTGATCGCGGCCTATGTGGTGGGGTATGCGGAGACGATCACCGCCTACCTGGTCGCCCCCACCTTGCGGCCGATCCCGGCGCTGCTGATCCTTGTCGTCGTGATCTACGTGCGCCCGCAAGGGCTGCTCGGGCGACGGTGAGGGGGCGCGGGATGCGGCGGACGCCCCTGATCCTGGATCGTGCTGGTGCTCGTTGCTGTTCGGCCGTTTCGGCGCCGTCGTGGATGGGCGCCTATTTCCTCGGCATCTTCACCACCGCCTATTATTTCGGCGTCTTCGCGATGTCGTGGGACCTGCTGTTCGGTTTCGCCGGCGAAGTGAATTTCGGCCCGACCTTCCTGATCGGGCTCGGCGCCTACGGCGCGGGGCTGCTGAACAACGCCGGGCTCGGCCATCCCGCTCTGCCTGGTCGGGCGGGGCGATCGGCCGCGGTGGTCGGCGGCGTCGCTGCTGGCGTTGCCGGCGCTGCGCCTGCGCGGGCCGTATTTCGGACTGATCACCCTGGTCGCGGTGCTGCTGCTGATCGACTTGTATCGTGATCTTCGCCGGCGTCACCGGCGGGGAGATCGGCATGATGGTGCCGGACGTGCTGTCGATCAGCGCGCGGGTGAACTACTGGTACGCGTTCGGCTTCCTGGTGATTTCGGGCGCTGATCCTGTTCGGCCTGTCGCGGTCTTCGCTGGGCCTGATCCTGCAGGCGACGGGACAGGACCGGATCGAGGCCGCGGCGCTCGGCTTCAACGTGACCAAGCACAAGCTGGCGGCGTTCTGATCAGCGCGCTGTTCTCCGGCCTCGCCGGCGGAATGCTGACGTTCTACGAGGGCACCGCCTCGGTCGATACCGTGGTCGATCTGTCGATCGCGGTGCAGATCATCATCGCCGTGGTGTTCGGCGGCCGGCGGACGATCCTGGGCGGCGTGCTGGGGTCGATCTTCCTGATCCTGTTCGACGAGCTGCTGCGCCCGCTCGGCCAGCTCAACACCTTCGTCGTCTCGGCGATCGCGCTGGCGGTGATCCTGTTCTTCCCCGACGGCGTGCTGGGCTGGGCTGCTGCGCCCGCGGGAGGGCGGTGATGGCCGCGCCGCTGCCCCCTGGCCGCTGCCCACCGCACAGCTGCCCCGCGCCGCTGCTGGACGGTGCAGCGGCCTGACCAAGCGCTTCGGCGGCCTGGTCGCGGTGCAGCGACATCGGGTTCGCCATCCGCCCCGGCGAGATCCTCGGGCTGATCGGCCCGAACGGCTCGGGCAAATCGACCGTGATGAAGCTGGTCATGGGGATCGAGACGCCCAATGCCGGCAGCGTGAAGCTGGCGGGGATCGAGATCGCCGGCTGGCCGACGCACCGGATCGCGCGCGCACGGCGTGGGCATCGTGTTCCAGCACTCGCGCCCGCTGCACCGGCAGACCGTGCTGGAGAACATCAAGCTCGCGCTGCTGCCCGAACTCGCTGCTGCGCCTGGTCGCCGAGCCGCACGTGGAACAGCGCGCGCGCGCGACGATCGCCGAGCGGGTCGGGCTGGGCGCAGTGCTCGACCGCCGCCCGCCGACGCTGCCGTTCGCCGACCTGCGCCGGCTGGAGATGGCCAAGGCGCTGGCGCGCGATCCGCAGCGTGGTGCTGGTCGACGAGCCGTTCGCCGGCCTGACCCAGGCCGAGGTCGCCGCCTTCTCCGAGCTGATCGACGGCTTCCGCCGCGACGGCCGCGCCGTGCTGCTGGTGGACCACAACGTCAAGAGCGTCGCCGCGCTGGTCGATCGCGTGCTGGCGATGTATCTCGGCGAGCGCATCGCCGAAGGCACCGCCGAGCAGGTGATGCGCGACGAGACGGTGCGCCGGGTCTATCTCGGCGGCACGATCGAGGCGCATCCGCGCAAGGAGCTGGACGCGCGCGGCGGCGAGGCGCTGCTGGATGTGCGCGACGTCGACGTGTTCTACGGCAAGGCGCAGGCGTTGCAGAAGGTCTCGATCCATGTGAACGCCGGCGAGTTCGTTTCCGTCGTCGGGCTGAACGGAGCCGGGCAAGACGACGCTTGTTCAACGCGATCTCCGGCCTGGTGCCGTTACGGCGGGCGACATCCGCTGGGACGGCGCAGCGCTGCGCCGGGCGCACGCCGGCGGCGATCGCGCGCGGCGGGATCGTGCAGTGCCCGGAAACGCGCGAGCTGTTCGGCGAGCTGAGCGTGCGGGAGAACCTCGACCTCGGCGGCCAGCACCTGGCGGCGGAGGCAGCGCGACCGGCAGCTCGACTGGCTGCTCGACCTGTTCCCGATCCTGCGCGAGCGCGAACGCCAGACGGCGCGCACGCTCTCGGGCGGCGAGCAGCAGATGCTGGCGATCGCGCGGGCGCTGATGATGCAGCCGCGACTGCTGATCCTGGACGAGCCGACCCTGGGCCTGGCGCCGGTGATCCTGGAGCAGTTGTCCAAGGCGCTGGGCCGGCTGCGCGAGACGACGCCGATCACGGTGCTGCTCGGCGAGCAGAACGTGACCTTCGCCCTGCCGCATGCCGACCGGGTCTATGTGCTGGAGCATGCGCGCATCGTGTGGGAGGGCGACCCTGGCCGGTTCGCCGCCGAGATGGGAACCGGCTACCTGTAAACCATTACGATCGTCACGCCGATTCTTCATTCCGGTCCACGAAACTCCCCCATATCCGGAACATCCCAGTTGCACATCATGCAGCAGCGGTCGCGTCGCTGCGCGGAGCAGCCATCGGATGATCCGCTATGCACGGCTTCGACCGGGGCGAGGTTTCCGGCTCCGCCGTGCGATCGCCTATTACGCCCAGCGCGTCGTGACGGTGCGCGGCGTCCGGCGCGGCGTCTGGCGATGTCTTGCGGCCGCGGTGCGCCTGCGGCAGGGGGCCAGCCCGCCAGGCCCCGCCGAACCCCGTGTCGCCCATGCGGTCGCTGCCCTGGAACGCGACGGGCTGGCGCGGCTTGCAGACCTCGTTCCTCCTGCGGAGGTCGCGACCATTCTGGCCTATTTCCAGGACCGGAAGGTTATCGGTCCGGACGGATGCGCCGTCGTGCTGTCGGAGCTGCCGCCGGGCACGGCGATGGCAGCCTATCCGCTCGCGACCGTGGTCCGCTGCCCCGGCCTGACGGAGGCCGTCAACGCGCCCGAGATCCTGGGGGTTGCCTCGCGCTATCTCGGCTGCAAGCCGACCATTTCGAGTCTCGGCGTCCGCTGGTCGTTTCCGCCCGAGGGTGGAGGGGAAACGACGCAGTGCTTCCACCGCGATCTCGACGATTGGCGCTCCCTGAAGCTGTTCGTCTACCTGACGGATGTGGACGCCGAGGGCGGCCCGCACGTCTATGTGGCCGGTTCCCACCTGACCGCGGCGGGGCTGCGGGCGCAGCTTTATGCGCAGCCGATGGTGGAACGCCGGTTCGGCACGGAGAACCTATGGACAATGACCGGACCGCGCGGCACCACGTTCATGGCCGACGTCCATGGCATTCACCGAGGTGTGCCGCCCCGCCACAAGCCGCGTCTCATCCTGCAAGCGCAGTATTCGATCCTGCCGATCTTCGCTTTCGAATACGAGCCGGTTGCGCATCCGGCCGCGCATGGGCTCGACGCCTATGTGAACCGTCTTCTGGTAGTCCGACGTGCCTGCCCGCAGGCCTGCCGTTCGCCCCCGCATCCGGCGATGCGCAGCGGAAGGTGGTGATCGCACGTTCTTGATGTGGTTACGGGAACTGTTGCCGACACGCCGGACCCGGGCCGCGTGCGGGTACTTGTTGAACATTTGTCGAAAGAGTTGAGACGGTCGCGGGACACGGTCTCGGGTCCCGCACGGGTC
The DNA here is from genome assembly GCA_963832525.1 of uncultured Pseudomonadota bacterium. Lineage (GTDB taxonomy): Bacteria > Pseudomonadota > Alphaproteobacteria > Acetobacterales > Acetobacteraceae > JAJZVS01. Next base: position 36,930 of record CAWHUC010000001.1, on the reverse strand, counting down.
GCCAGGCACAAATTGACTTTTGATTCGCCACTGCCGGACCGGATTTTTTCGGCGTGGCTCCTGCCGCGGGCGGAACGGAAGCGCCGCGCCGGGCGTTGTTGCGGTAGGCAATTGGCAGCATCGTGGCGTGGCATTCGGGATCATTTTTGACCGGAGACGGACAAAAAATCGCGCTGCATCCCCGACGGGCATGTCGCGCGAGCCGGAGAGTGTTACACATGCAATGATTCCGCCCGGCCGGCACCTGCGCTAAGCCGCCCGCGGCGGAGCGAGCCTCGCTTCGCTCCGCGGGCGGCGGCATTCCGCCGGAGCGCCATGGGACCTCATGAGTATTCTCACCGTCGGCACCGGTGCGGGCGAGTACGCCACGCTCGGAGCAGCGCTGGCAGCGTCACAGAGTGGCGACACGATCAACCTGCCGGCCGGGGTCTATGCCAACCAGATCGCGACCGTCACGGATAACGTCACCATCCAGGGCACCGGCGGCCTGGCATATCTGGTGGCCACCCAGCCGGTTGCGAATGACCAGGGCATCCTGGTGGTGGACGCTCCCGGCACGGTGACGATCAACAACGTCGCATTCTCGGGTGCCGCCACCAGCAATGCCAACGGCGCCGACGCTGCCGGCATCCGCTACCAGGGCGGCAACCTGGTGTTGAACGGCGACCAGTTCTCCGGCAACCAGGACGGCATCCTGGCCACGCCGTCGGTCGCCGGCACCGGATCGGTCACGATCCAGAACACGACCGTGACGAACAACGGCGTGTCGGACCCATCGCTCACGGCCGGCTACGGCCTCACGCATAACCTCTATGTCAACGGTGTCGCCAGCCTGAGCATCATCGGCAGCACCATCACCGCGGCCAATGTCGGCCACGAGGTGAAAAGCCGGGCGCTGTCCACCAGCATCACCAACAGCATCATCGCCGACGGGCCGACCGGCACGGCGAGCTACAGCATCGACCTGCCGAACGGCGGCGCGGCGACGATCCAGGGCAACACCATCCAGCAGGGCCCGGCTTCGCAGAATCCGGCCATCATCTCGAACGGCGAGGAAGGCAACCTCAATCCGGGGAGCCTGACGGTCAGCGGCAACACGATCATCAACAACAACGCCTCGCCGAGCAGCATCGCCGTCGTGAATGCGACGAACACCCCGGCCCAGGTGACCGGCAACCTCATCGCCGGGCTTTCCGCCTCGCAGATCGACCAGAACGGTGCCGACACGGTCTCCGGCAACACGCTGACCTCCGTCGCGCCCATGATCGGGTTGCGGGTGTCCGACGACGGCGTGCTTCTCACCACCGCTGGGGCGACCGCCAACACGGTCTCCGCCGGCACCACCGGACCGGGCTACGCCGCCCTGACCGGCATCGGCACGCCGGGCCTGAGCCTGTCGATCACCGCGAGCGGCAGCGGCGGGCACAGCGCGAGCTTCGTGCTCAGCCAGCCGGGGTTCACGTCGAACAGCGCGGTGGCGTCGTTCTTCGACACCAACACCGGACTCGCGGGCGCGACGGTGACGTGGTCGGTCTACGCCAACGCCGACGATGCGCTGTACGGGATGGAATTGCTGCTCGGCAGCCAGAGCTTCACCGATTTCGGCGGCCTGCTGATCAGCGCCTCGGACGGATTCTCGCTGCCGTTCACGCCGGACGGGGCCTATTCGCTGACCGAACTCGTCACCATCGTGCCGAGCGCGATCGGGCCGCTGCCGGTGCCGGAGCCGATGACCTTCGTGCTGCTGGCAACCGCCGTCGCCGCGACGGGCCTCATGCGGCGGCGGGCCGCCCGGCGCCGGCGGGCGCGCTGATCCGCCGCGCCGGCCTTGCCGCGCACCGCCCGCCGGCCATATGGCGGGTATGACCCATAATCGCCGCGCCCCGGGCACTCTGCCGCTGATGGCCGCCCAGCTCATGTTGTCTTCGTGGGAAGTCATCGCGCGGCGCAGCCTGCTGATGGCGCAGAACCGCTGCTCGCCGTTCGAATATCAGCGCATGGTGATGGAGAAGATGCAGGCGGCGCAGCTCTCCGCGGTGGCGCTCATGACCTCGGGCATGACCTCGGGCGGGGAGGCGAGCCTCGCCGCCGTGCTCGCTCCGTGGCACCGGCGGGCGAAAGCGAACGCGCGCCGGCTGCGTCGCTCGTAGCGACGCGGCGGGCCGCTCGTCAGGCGGCGATCGCCGGCACCGCTTCCAGATGGCAGGCGGCAAGCTGGCCGTCGGCGCCGGGGCGCAGCAGCGGTTCCTCGACCCGGCACCGATCGAAGACGAACGGGCAGCGGGTGTGGAAGCGGCAGCCGGAGGGCGGGCGGATCGGACTCGGCACGTCGCCGGTCAGGATCATGCGGTTCCGCTTCGCGGTCGGGTCCGGCACCGGCACGGCCGACAGCAGCGCGCGCGTGTAGGGGTGGCGCGGGGCGGCGAACAAGGTGCGCCGATCCGCGATCTCCACCAGCTTGCCGAGGTACATCACCGCCACCCGATGCGTCAGGTGTTCGACGATCGCCAGATCGTGACTGATGAACAGCAAGGTCAGGCCAAGCTCGTCCTGCAATTCCGCCAGCAGATTGACGATCTGCGCCTTCACCGAGACGTCGAGCGCGGACACCGCCTCGTCGCACACGATCAGATCCGGCTCCGGCGCCAGGGCGCGCGCGATGCAGATGCGCTGGCGCTGGCCGCCGGAGAATTCATGCGGGAACCGATCCAGCGCGTCGCGCGGCAGTCGCACCTTGTCGAGCAGGGAAACCAGCCGCGCCTCCAGCGCCGCACCGCGCGCGAGGCCGAAGTTGCGGATCGGCTCCGCCAGGATCTCGCGTACCTTCATCCGCGGGCTCAGGCTCGAGAACGGGTCCTGGAACACGACCTGCATCCGCTGCCGCAGCCGGCGCAGTTGCGGGGTGGGCAGGTTGTCGATCCGCTCGCCGTCCAGCCGCACTTCGCCGGAAGTGGGTGCGACCAGCCGCAGGATGGCGCGGCCGACGGTGGATTTGCCGCAGCCCGATTCGCCGACCAAGGACAAGGTCTCGCCGCGGGCGATGTCGAAGCTGACGCCGTCGACCGCATAGACGAAGCCGGTGGTGCGCCCCAGCACGCCGCCATGCAGCGGGAAGTGCTTGCGCAGATCGGTGACTTCCAGCAGCGGGCTCATGCAGCGACCATTGCGGCTTCGGTATGGTGGCAGGCCACCAGGTGGTCGGGCGCCTTCGCCTCGACCGGCGGGGCCACCCGATGACAGAGTTCCGTCACCCGCGGGCAGCGGCCGGCAAACGGACAGCCTTCGATGCGCGATCGCAGGCTCGGCACCAGCCCCGGGATTTCGGCGAGCCGTCCGCGGCCGGTGCCGTCCAGCGAGGACCCGAGCTTCGGCACCGCGCCGAGCAGGCCCAAGGTGTAGGGATGCAGCGGGCGGCCGAACAATTCGCCTACCGGCGCCTCCTCCACCTTGCGTCCCGCGTACATCACCACGACCCGCTCGGCGGTTTCCGCCACCACGCCGAGATCGTGCGTGATCAGCACGATCGCCGAACCCAGCCTGCGTTGCAGATCGCGCATCAGATCGAGGATCTGCGCCTGGATGGTGACATCGAGCGCGGTGGTCGGTTCGTCGGCGATCAGCAGCTTCGGATTGCACGCGAGCGCCATCGCGATCATCACCCGCTGGCGCATCCCGCCCGAAAGCTGGTGCGGGTATTCGCGCACCCGCCGCTCCGGCGCCTGGATGCCGACCAGGGTCAGGCTCTCGATCGCGCGCGCCTCGGCCGCCCGTGCGGAAAGCCCCTGATGCAGACGCAGGGTTTCGCCGATCTGCCGGCCGATCGTCAGCACCGGATTGAGGCTGGTCATCGGCTCCTGGAAGATCATCGCGATCTCGTTGCCGCGGATGCGCCGCATCTCGGCTTCCGGCAGGGTCAGCAATTCGCGCCCGGCGAAGCGGATGGAGCCGGCGATCTTGCCCGGCGGCTCGGCGATCAGCCGCAGGATCGACATCGAGGTGACGGACTTGCCGCATCCCGATTCGCCCACGATCGCCAGGGTCTGCCCGGCATCGACCGAGAACGACACGCCCTCCACCGCGCGCACCACGCCCTCGGGCGTCGCGAAATGCGTCTGCAGGGAGGTGACTTCGAGCAGCGCGCTCATAGCCGTTTCGCCAGCCGGGGGTCGAGCGCGTCGCGCAGCCCGTCGCCGAGCAGGTTCACCGCCAGCACGGTGACGGACAGGAAGGCGGCGGGGAAGAACACGATATAGGGCTTGATCTCCCACAAGGCGCGACCCTCGGCCATGATATTGCCCCAGCTTGGAACGATCGGCGGAGTGCCCGCGCCGATGAAGGACAGGATCGCCTCGGTGATCATCGCCGAGGCGCAGGTGAAGGTCGCCTGCACCAGCAGCGCGGCCACCGTGTTCGGCAGGATGTGCCGCCACACGAGCCGCGGCAGCCGCGTGCCGGCGGCGATCGCGGCTTCCACGAACGGCTGTTCGCGCAACGACAGGATGATGCCGCGCACGAGGCGGGAGACGCGGGGGAATTCCGATACCGAAATGGCGAAGATCACGTTCTGCACCGAGGCCTGGGTCAGCGCCATCAGCGCGATCGCCAGCAGGATCGGCGGGATCGACATCAGCCCGTCCATGATGCGCATCAGGATACTGTCGAGCGGGCGGACGAACCCCGCCGCCACGCCCACCACGGTGCCGGCGACGGAGGCGCAGAAGGCAACCGAGAAGCCGACCAGCAGGGAGATGCGCGCGCCGTACAAGGTGCGCGAATAGACGTCCCGCCCCAGCATGTCGGTGCCGAACCAGTGCCGCGCCGAGGGGTCGGCCAGGCGGTGGATCGGATCGATCGCGGTCGGATCGACGGTGAAGAGCCAGGGCGCGAAGAGCGCGACGAACAGCATGACCGCGAGCAGCACGCCGCCCAGCGCGGCGGTGGGATGGCGGCGGAGGAAGGTGCGCACCCGCCCGCGGCGCACCACGGGCGGCAGCACGTCCGCCAGCGGCACCGCGGCGGATCGGACGGTGGTGCTCAATAGCGGATCCTCGGATCGAACAAGGTATAGAGCAGATCGACGATCAGGTTCACCACGACGTAGGTGAAGGAGAACAGCAGCACGACGCCCTGGATGACCGGATAGTCCCGTTGCAGGATGGCATCCGTCGTCAGGCGCCCGAGGCCCGGGATGGCGAACACGCTTTCCGTCACCACCGCCCCGCCGATCAAGAGCGCGATGCCGGAACCCACCACGGTGGTGATCGGCACCGCGGCATTCTTGAGCGCGTGGACGAACAGGATCGCCCGCTGCCCCACGCCTTTGGCGCGCGCGGTGCGGATATAGTCCTGGTTCAGCACCTCGAGCATGGTGGCCCGCGTGATGCGCGCGATCAGCGCAATGTAGATCAGCCCGAGCGCGACCGAAGGCAGGATCAACGTGCGCAGGAACGGCACGATGCCGTGGCGGATCGAGTTCGAATCCCTGCACCGGCAGCCAGCCGAGTTTCAGCGCAAAGGCCCAGGCCAGCAGGTAGCCGACCACGAACACCGGGGTGGAGAACCCGAACACCGCAAGCGCCATCACCGCGCGGTCGATCCACGATCCCTGCTTGGCCGCCGCCAGCACGCCGAGCGGGATCGCGACCACGATCGCGATCACGGTGCTGAGCACCATCAGCGACAGGGTCGGCTCCAGCCGCTGCGCGATCATGTGCGTCACCGGCAGCCCGGTGAAGATCGAATTGCCGAGGTTGCCGTGCAGGATCTGCCACAGCCAGGACCCGAACCGGACCAGGAACGGCTTGTTGAGCCCGAGCGAGACGCGGATGGCGGCGATCTGCGCCGGCGTCGCCTGGTCGCCGGCGATGATCGCCGCCGGATCGCCGGGGGCGAGATAGAGCAGTCCGAAGACCACGAAGGCGACCACCAGCATGACCGGGATCGTCGCGAGTACCCGCCGCGCGGCGTAGGCGAGCATCGGTTCAGCCGCCGTACCGGCGGCGGGCGGCGCGGCGCGCGGCGCCTCGCACGCCCGGAGGATGGGTGTGCGTTCGGGTCATCGGCCGTTCGGTCCCTGTATCCATGCGTGTTCTTGTTGGTCTCCCCGGTCCCAGCACCGGCGATCCCACCCTGCCCCTCTCATGGCCGGCATATCCGCGGAGACGGCAGCCCGCCGGCCGGCCCAGGTGTGGGACGGTCGCGCGGATCAGCTCCAGCGGCCCATGGCCGGCGCGATTGCGCGGCCGAGCGAGGCGGTTTCCTGCGCCAATTGGGTAGCCACCCCTGGGCCGGCGCTGGCCCGGGGCAATCCCGACATCTTACCCGCTGTCGCGTGGGCTGCAATCATCCTTCTGTTCATGATCGGCCGCTGGTCATGATCGACCGCCGGGCGCCAGGCCCGGGCGGTCAGCCCAGCACGAAGCGCACCAGCAGCCAGAGCTTGCGCCATGCCGGCACCGACACCTTCTCGGTCGGCCGGTCCCAGCCGCGCCGTTCCAGCGCCGCCAGCACCGCCGCATAGGTGGCCGCCATCAGCCGCGCCGGCTTCATCGCCCGCCGGTCGCACAGCGCCATCGCCGCACGCGCTTCGGCGAACTGCGCCCGCGCCAGCCCCGCCACGCGCGCGCACACCACAGCGAGCCCCGGTGCCGCCAGCGCCGCCGCCGGATCGAGCGGTACGCCGGCGTCCTGCAACCATTCGCGCGGCAGATAAAGCCGCCCGAGCCCGGCGTCCTCGGCCACGTCGCGCAGGATGTTCGTGAGCTGCAGCGCCCGCCCGAGCGCATGAGCGACCCGGTCCGCGGCCGGGGAGGCGTCGCCGAACGCGCGCACCGACAGCCGCCCGACCGCCGCCGCCACCCGGTCGCAGTAGAGATCGAGCGTGGCGAGGTCCGGGGCCACGATCGGCGCCCCGGCGTCCATCTGCATCCCGTCGACCACCGCCAGGAAGTCTTCCTCCCGCAGCCCGAAGCGCGCGGTGGCGGCGGCGAGTACCCGGGTCACCGGCCCGTCCGCCTCGCCCCGCGCCAGCCCGGCGATGCGGCGGCGCCAGGCGTCGAGCGCGGGCAGCTTCGCCGCCAGCGCGCCGGGCTCGTCGACGATGTCGTCCACTTCGCGGCAGAAGGCGTAGATCGCGTACATCGCCGCGCGCCGGTCCGGCGGCAGCAGGCGCATGCCGCGATAGAACGAGGTGCCGGCGCGGCGCACGATCGCCTCCACCGCCGCAAGATCGGCCGGGGCGGCGCCGAGCGCGGGCGGCGTGGCGCTCACGGCAGGAACCGCAGCGCGGCGAGCAGCGCGCCGGCGACGTCGGTCCGGCGCAGCTTCACCCGCCCGGCCACCGGGTCTTCCCGCCGCAGCCGGCGCGCGAGCCGGCGCGCGAGGCCGGTGATGACGGCGGTCTCCAGCCGCAGCCGCCGGTCGCGCACGCCGCCGGGCAGCGCCGCGGCAGCGGCGATCAGCGCGTCCGTCCGCTCCAGCAGCGCGTCGAACACCGCGCGCAGGGCAGGGGTCTCGGCCGCTCCCCGCAGGTCGTCGACCGCGGCGCCGTGCTGCGCCAGCATCTCCTGCGGCAGGTAGCAGCGGTCGAGCGCGGCGAGGTCGGCCGCGCCGTCCTGCAGATGGTTCAGCACCTGCAATGCGGCGCAGAGCGCATCGGACGCCGCCCAGGTGGCACGGTCCTCCCCGTGCAGGTCGAGCACGTGCCGCCCGACCGGCATCGCCGAATAGCGGCAGTAGTCGAGCAGTTCGTCCCAGTCGGCAGTGCGCCGCTTGGTGGCATCGCGGCGGAAGGCGACCAGCAGCGCGCGCGCGTGCGCGGCGGTGGTGCCGGTCGCGGCCAGGCTGGCGCGCAGCCGGGCGGCGCTGGGGGCGCCGGTCTCGGCGTGCCCGAGCAGCACGGCCTCCATGCGGTCGAGCCGGGCGAGCTTGTCGTCGGAGGCGAGCGCCGGGCTGTCGGCGATGTCGTCGGCGTTGCGGGCGAAGGCGTAGAACGCGTGCACGTGCGGGCGCAGGTCGCGGCGGATCAGCGCCGAGCCGACGGGGAAGTTCTCGTCGGCGCGGTCCTTGCCGGACCAGGCCTCGACCGTTTCCGCCTCGCTCATGGGGTGCTCCCGCGATAGGCACGGCCCTTCCAGGCGACGCCGCGCCCGGAATAATGGTTCCAGGCGGAGCCGATGGTGGCGGCCAGGTAGAACAGCGCGACCAGCGGCAGCGCCGGCGCCCAGAAGGGGGAGCGGCGAAACCGGCGCAGGGTCGGCAGGTAGGACCACGCCATCCCCGCCCAGGCGAGCAGGCCCATCGCGCGCACCCAATCGTGCCCGCCCAGGGCGGCAACGGGAGGGACCAGCCAGACCAGCCCCATCCCCGCCACCGTCAGCACCAGCAGGACCGGGGAATAGCGCAACTGCACGTAGGCGGTACGGGCGATCATCTGCCAGATATCGGCAAATCCGGGGTAGGCCCGCTCCGAGCGTGCCAGCACCGAATGGCCGAGCCAGATGCGCCCGCCGCGCTTCACCGCCTGCGCCAGCGCCACGTCGTCGATCAGCGCGCCCCGCACCGCGGCGATCCCGCCGATGCGCGCGAGCGCCCGCCGGCGCAGCAGGATGGTCCCGCCCGCGGCGGCAGCGGTGGCGCGCAGCGGATCGTTCACCCAGGCGAACGGGTACAGCAACTGGAAGAAGAACACGAAGGCCGGGACGAGGGCGCGCTCGGCACGGCTGGCGCAGGCGAGCTCCACCATTTCGGACACCAGGTCGAGATCGGCGGCCTCCGCGCGCGCGACCAGGGCGGTGAGGTGGCGCGGGTCGTGGACGATGTCGGCGTCGGTCAGCAGCACGAACGCCGCCGCGGCGTCGCTATCGCCCGCCGCCTCGATCCCGGCTTCGATCGCGGCCTCGATCCCTTGGGCGACCGCCCACAGCTTGCCGCTCCAGCCCGCCGGGCGGGGGCGGCCGGCGAGCACGGCGAGGCGCGGGTCGGCGATCGCGCGGGCGCGGGCGCCGGTGCCGTCGGTGCTGCCGTCATCGACCAGGATCACCCGCAGCTTCCCCGGATAGTCCTGGGCGAGCAGGGAGCCGAGGCTGGCCGCCACATGCGCGGCCTCGTCGCGCGCCGGCACCACCACCGCGACCGGTGGGGCCTCCGCGCCCGCGAAGGTGAGCGGCGGCGCCGGATCGAGCACCGGCCCGGCCTGCCAGAACCTTCCGTGACCGGCCAGCAGCCAGATCCAGGCGAGCAGCGCGAGCGCGGCCAGCCAGCTCATGCCGGTGGCCGCGGCGCGGAGCCGGCCAGCATTCCGGCAGCGCGGAACCAGGCGAGCGAATCGGCGATCGCGATGCGCACCGGCCGCGGCGCGTAGCCGAGCTCGGCCGCCGCCTTGGCCGAGGAATAGAACATCTTCTTGCGCGCCATACGCAGGTAGTCGCGGGTCACCCGCGGCTCGATGCCGAACAGGCGCGCGCCGACCTCCATCGCCAGCGCCGCCGGCCACACCGCGGCGATCGGCACGCGGAGGCGCGGGGGCGCGCGGCCGGCGGCCTCGGCGACCTGGGCGAGCAGGGCGCGCAGGGTCAGGTTCTCGCCGCCCAGGATGTAGCTCTCGCCGATCCGGCCGCGTTCCAGCGCCAGCGCGTGGCCCTCTGCGACGTCGTCCACATGTACGACGTTGAGGCCGGTATCGACATAGGCGGGCGTGCGGCCGGCGGCGGCGTCCAGGATCATCCGCCCCGTGGGGGTGGGCTTGATGTCGCGCGGGCCGACCGGGGCGGCGGGGTTGACGATCACCACCGGCAGGCCCTGCCGGGCGAGGTCGCGCGCCGCCTGCTCGGCCTGGTATTTGGATTGCTTGTAGGTGCTCACGATCGTGCGGGGATCGACCGGCGTCGCCTCGTCCGCCGGAGTGCCGTCCGTGGTCAGGCCGAGGGCGGCGACCGAGCTGCAATAGACGATCCGCTCCGCCCCGGCCGCAGCGGCGGCGCGCAGCATCGCCACCGTGCCGTCCACATTGGCGCGCAGCATCGCCGCCGGGTCGGGCACCCAGATGCGATAGTCGGCCGCCACGTGTACCACATAGCGGCAGCCGGCGGCGGCGCGGGCGAGGGAGGCGGGATCGGTGAGGTCGCCCACCACCAGCTCGGCGGCGAGGCCGGCGATGTTGCGCCGATCGCTGCTCGGGCGGACCAGCAGGCGCAGCGCATGGCCCCGCGCGGCGAGCGCGCGCGCCACCGCCGAGCCGACGAAGCCGGTGGCGCCGGTGACCAGGGTGGGCGCTGCTGTCGCGACGATGGCGGACCTCGGCGGGCTGGAAGGGATCGTGCGGGCACGGGTGGACCCGGCGGTGGCCGACGGGCCGGTTCTATAGCCCGGGGGAACGGGCTGGTGTAGAGCCGCCCCCGGGCCATGCCGGCCCACGGCCGCCGGCGGTCCGACCCGGTCCCCAGGTGCAGCGGAAAACGAGTTCCCGTCTTGAAGAAACTGTCCCTGGTCCTGGCCCTGCTCGGGCTGCTGCTCGGCACCGCACTGATCGGCTGGTCGGGCGCCGGCGCGGTCGTGCGCGCGGTGCTGTCGGTCGGCTGGGGCGGCTTCGGCCTCTATTACGGCTGGCAGTGGCTGATGTTCGTCCCGCTGGGGCTGGCCTGGGACACCATCGCGCGCGGACGCGGGGTGCGGCGGGCGCGGGTTTTCATCGGCGGGCGGATGGTCCGCGACGCGGCCTGCAACTGCCTGCCGTTTTCCCAGTTGGGCGGCTTCTTCGCCGGGGCGCGGGCGGTGATGCTGGGCGGGATCGCCTGGCCGCTCGCCACCGCGTCGACCGTGCTCGACGTGACGGCGGAGTTCCTCGCCGAGGTGGCCTTTGCCGGGATCGGGCTCGGGGTGGTCCTGCTGCACGATCCTGCCTCGCGGCTGCGGCTGCCGATCGAGCTCGGGCTCGGGGCCGCGGTCGTCGCGGCGGGATCTTCATCTGGATGCAGCGCGGCGCCGATTCGCTGTTCGCACGGATCAGCGGGCGGATTGCCGGCGGGCGGTTCGCCGGTGGGCGCATGGATGCCGCGCGCGAGCGGCTCGATCTGCTGGGCCAGGAACTGGCGGCGCTGCACCGGCACAGCGGGCGGCTGGCGGTGAGCTTCGCGCTGCACCTGCTGGGCTGGATGATGAGCGGCGTGGGCACGTTCATCGCCTATCGGGCGCTCGGCGCCGCGGTGCCGTTCGAGGTGGCGCTGGCGATCGAGGCGCTGCTGAGCGCGATCGCCGCCGCGACCTTCCTGGTGCCGGCCGGGATCGGCGTGCAGGAGGCGAGCTACGCCGGGCTCGGTGCGATCTTCGGCCTGCCGGTGGAGGTGTCGCTGGCGGTCTCGCTGCTGCGCCGCGGGCGCGACCTCGCCATCGGGGTGCCGATCCTGCTGGTGTGGCAGGGCGTGGAGCTGCGGCGGCTGCGGCGCGACCGGGCCGCCGAGCGGCGTGCGGGGGAGGGGGCGCCCGCGCCCGTCCCGGCAGTGGTGCCGCCGCGGGACGGCTGGCCGCCCGCGATGGGCTGAGCCGGTGCGCCGAGCGGGGCCGTCGCGTCCCGCTGGCGTCATCGGATCACCGGTGTTCCGATCAGCGCTGTTCCGATCAGCGCTGTTCCGATCAGCGCTGTTCCGATTCTGGGGCGATCACGGCGATGCGGACCACGTCGCGGACGCTGCGTCCGCCGTAGCGGTCGCCCGGTACGACGAGCCGGAAATGTCCGGGACCGAGGAGCCGGCCATCGGCCTGATCGGCAACGATCACGTGCTTGGCCTCGAAGGCGGGCGCGATCTCGCCCAGGGCGAGAGCCGCGCTGTAGCCGTCGCTGCCGGTGATCAACACCGTCTCGCGCACCGCCGCACGCGGCTGCGCGGGATCGATCGCACCCTCGCGGGCGAGCACCGTCCAGAGCAGCGGGCCGGTGAATGTCCCGTGCCGGCGCCCGTGGTCGGTTCCAAACGAGACTGTGACGCGCTCGGACGGCAGGCGGCGGAGTGCGGCCGGCGCGAGCCGCGCGGCGTGACCGGAGGCGCCCGTCACGACGATGACCGCCGATCCGGCCGGCCTCTCCGCCGGCGCCGCGGCCAGGCATGGCCCGGCCGCGGCACAGAGCATCATCAGACCTGCCTGCGCTGTCCGGCCCGCTGCGCGCATGCCCGCTGCCCACATGCCCGTCGCCCACATATTACGTCGCGATCATGAAATCGGAGGCCCGGACCACGGCGATGGCGTCATCGCCCGGCTTGAAGGCGAGATCGTCGATCGCCTCGTTCGTGATCGACGCGGTGATCACGGCCCGGTTGCCGATATCGATGCGTACATGGCCGGTCGTCCGGCCCTTCCTCACGGTGACGATCTTGCCCTTGATCCGGTTGCCGGCACTGAGCTTCATCCGGGCTCTTCCTTCTCGGCGGGTGGTGTCCGTGCCCTCACACGAACCCGGCGACCGCATGCGGGATATAGGGTTCTTCAAGCAACCCGATCTCCTCGGCGGACAGCTTCAGCGACAGGGCGGCAAGCGCGTCCTCCAGATGCTGCAGCTTGGTCGCGCCCACGATCGGCGCGGTGATGACCGGCTTGGCGAGCAGCCAGGCCAGCGCCACCTGCGCCCGCGGCACGCCACGCCGTGCGGCGACTTCCGCGACACGCGCAACCACCTTGCGGTCGGCGGCGGCGGAATTCGCATACAGGCGCTTGCCGAATTCGTCGGTTTCGGATCGCGCGCTGTGGTCGTCCCAGTCGCGCGTGAGCCGGCCGCGCGCCAGCGGGCTCCAGGGGATCACGCCGATCCCCTCCGCCGCGCACAGCGGCAGCATCTCGCGTTCCTCCTCCCGGTAGAGCAGGTTCACGTAGTTCTGCATGCTCACGAACCGGGTCCAGCCGCGGCGTTCGGCGATCGCGAGCGCCTGGGCGAACTGCCATGCATGCATCGACGAGGCGCCGATGTAGCGCGCCTTGCCGGCTTTGACGACGTCGTGCAGCGCTTCGAGCGTTTCCGCGATCGGCGTTGCGTCATCGAAGCGGTGGATCTGGTAGAGATCGACATGATCGGTGCCGAGGCGGCGCAGGCTGGCGTCGATCTCGGTCATGATCGCGCGGCGCGACAGGCCGGCGCCGTTCGGACCCGGGCGCATCCGTCCGTGGACCTTGGTGGCGATCACCACCTCCTCGCGGCGGGCGAAATCCTTCAGTGCGCGACCGAGGATTTCCTCGCTGGCGCCGTCGGAATAGACGTTCGCGGTGTCGAAGAAGGTGATGCCGGCTTCCAATGCGCGGCGGATGAAGGGGCGCGCCTCGGGCTCGTCCAGGGTCCAGGCGTGGTTGCCGCGCCCGGGGACGCCGTAGCTCATGCAGCCGAGGCAGAGGCGCGAGACGTCGAGGCCGGTGCGGCCGAGTTTCACGTAATCCATCGTTCTCCTCCGGAGTTGGCCGCGAACCGCGGTGCGTTTGCGACGGCGGGGCGACGCGTCCGGCCGCCCGCTCCGTGCCGGGCTCTTTTCTACGTGACTGCGCGGCCGGGCAAATCAAGCGCCCGGCGGGCGAAGCGGGCCCATCGCGCGAACCTGCGGCGTGTCACCTCTCCCGCGCTGCGGGAGAGGTCGCCGTGCGCAGCACGGCGGGTGAGGGCATGAGGCACGGCACCCTCACCCGGTTCGCTCCGCGAACCGACCTTGGTCCACTTCGCGGCCCAAGCCCGCAGCGCGGGAGAGGTGAAGGAGGCGCCGCCCGCCTTTCCCGCCGCAACGCTGGACCCGCGATCCCGGCACGCGCTCAAGCGGTCCTGATCCAGACCGACTTCACGTTGAGGTATTCCTCCACGTGCTGCTTGCCGCTTTCGCGTCCGTAGCCGCTCATCTTGTAGCCGCCGAACGGCACCGCCGGGTCCATCGCCTGGTAGCAGTTGATCCAGACCGAGCCGGCCCGGATGCGGCGGGCGAGCGTGTGAGCCTTGCTCAGGTCGCGGGTCCAGAGCCCGCTGCCGAGGCCGAAATTCGTGCGGTTGGCGCGTGCGATCACCTCTTCGATATCGGTGAACGGGATCGCCGAGATCACCGGGCCGAAAATCTCCTCCTGCGCGATCCGCATGCCGTCCTGCACGTCGGCGAACACGGTGGGCGGCACGAAGAAGCCTTTCGCCATGTCACCGTCGGTCAGCCGCTCGCCGCCCGTGAGCGGGCGCGCGCCCTCCTGCCGTCCGATCGCCAGGTAGCCGGTGACGCGATCGAGCTGCTCGGGCGAGACCAGCGGTCCCACCTGCGTCGCCGGATCGCCGCTGTTGCCGACCCGCAAGGACTTGCCGTAGGCGGCGACCCGGGCAGTGAACTCGTCGTAGATCTTGCGTTCGACGAACAGCCGTGTGCCGGCGCTGCAGATCTGGCCGGAATTGGCAAACACCGCCATCCCCGCCCCCGGCACCGCCGCATCGAGGTCGGCGTCGGCGAACACCACGTCCGGCGATTTGCCGCCGAGTTCGAGCGACACGCGCTTGAGGTTCCCGGCCGAGGCGGCGATGATCTTCTGCCCGGTGAGATGGGAACCGGTGAAGGCGACCTTGTCCACGTCCGGATGCGCCGCAAGCGCGGCGCCTGCCGTCTCGCCGTAGCCCGGAACGACATTGACGACACCGGGCGGCACGCCCGCCTCCAGGCACAGCTCGGCGAGCCGCAGCGGCGTGAGCGGGGCTTCCTCGGCCGGCTTGAGCACCACGGTGCAGCCCGTCGCCAGCACCGGGCCGATCTTCCAGATCGTTGCGGTCAGCGGGCCGTTCCAGGGGATGATGGCGCCGACGACGCCGACCGGCTCCTTCAGGGTGAAGGAGACGTAGTCGCCCGGCAGCGAGTTCTCGATCGTCTCGCCGTGGATCGAGACCGCCTGGCCGGCGTAGTAGCGCAGCATGCCGAGCGCGCGTAGCTTGTTGCCGCGGGTACGACTGATCGGCGCGCCCATGTCGAGCGTGTCGAGCGCCGCCAGCTCCTCGAAATCCCGCTCCACCAGCTCGGCGAGTTTCAGCAGCAGGTTCTGCCGCTCGAACGGCTTGAACCGGCGCCAGGGTCCGTCGAAGGCGCGCCGTGCGGCCTCGACCGCACGGTCGATGTCCTCGCTGTCACCCTCGGCGACCTGCGCCAGGGTCTCGCCGGTGGAGGGGTTCACCGTCTCGAACGTCTTGCCGGAGGCGGCCTGGACCCATTTGCCGTCGATCAGCATGCGCTTCGTCTTGCCGTCCAGGAACGGATGGCGTGCGGCCAGGACATCTGTGGTCATCGGATGAACTCCTGTGGTCAATTGATGACGGCGGCCCGCATTGCGGCGGGCGCCGCCGAATGGCACAGCATTTTCCCGAGCCGGTCGGCCTGCGGCGTGGCGACCGCGAAGGCCACTTCGAAACCGTCCGGCGTGGTCAGGCTGAGGATGGAAGCGTCGGCGCCGACCGCGCGTTCCACCCGCCAGGTGCCCAGCTCGTGGATCATGCGCATCGAACCGTCGCCGAAACGCGCCTCCAGCGCTTTCTGCAGCATGCGCGGGATGGTCATCATCAGCGCGCTGAGTGCCGCGATCGGCAGGCTGATGGCGCAGTGCTGCCCGGCCGCGTCCACGAAGCCGAGCCGCACCTGCTCTCCATCCGCCGACACCGCCCAGGTGGTGAGCCGCGTGGCATCGCTCGTGTCCGGCTGCACGGCGAGGCTAGAGCTGGCCCCAGGACAATCGGGCGAAGCCCCGCCCGTTCACCTCTCCCGCAGCGCGGGAGAGGTCGCCGTGCGTAGCACGGCGGGTGAGGGCGCGCGGCACGATCCCCTCACCCGGTTCGCTCCGCGAACCGACCTCGCCCGCAAGCGGGAGAGGTAAAGGACCCGTCCCCGCGCCGATTTTACGGTTCCCCCGATTGCCTTGGAGCCGGCCTGCGGCGGCGTCCCGCGAGGCGCCGCACACGTCGTCATATCGTATCGAAACAGTGCATCGAGCGCCCGGCATCGGGGGCGGCATTGTCCGACGAGCGGACGGCCCGGCCCCGGTGTTCCGCGCGCACGATGGGACGGCAAAGGCGGAGACAGCCACGGTGGTTCTCCAGCGATATATCTACACGGATATAACGCAGACCGGACGCCTGTCAAGCGGCCGGAGCCGCCGCTCACAGGGCAATCGAGCAAACCTCCGGCGCGCCACCTCTCCCGCTCTCGCGGGCTTGGGCCGCGAAGCGGACCAAGGTTGCCGTGCGCAGCGCGGCGAGTAAGGGCGTGGGGCACGGGCCGCCCTCACCCGGTTCGCTGCGCGAACCGACCTTGCTCCGCTTCGCGGCCCAAGCCCGCAGGCGGGAGAGGTGAAGCCGCCGCCGTCCGGGCCGCTACGCCGCGCGGGTTGTGGTCCGGCAAAGCATCGGCAGCGGCATCGCCGGCGCTGTGCGCCGGGCCGCGGCGTCACACCCAGCGCAGGTTCGCGGCCATCCCGAGCTTGTGCTGGCCGATCGTTTCGAAATGGGCGGACCTGCCCTGCACCTGCTGCGAGACCGCGTTCATGTCGCGGAACCGGTGCTCGAACGGCTGCGCATCGAAAATCGCGGTCGCGCCCGCCTCGTGCCACAGCGCGTTCACGACCTCGCGCGCCTCCGTGATCGCGAAGGTCGCGGCCTGGCGGATGTCCATCTTGTCGTCGAGGCGCAACGGCCCCTCCGCTGCCTGCGCCTGCGCGGTCGTCAGCACCTGGATCAGCCAGGTGCGCGCCGAACGCAGCCTGGCGTCGGAGCGGCCGATCAGCCCCTGCACCACCGGATTGTCCTTCATCGTCGTGCTCGTCAGCGCCGGCGTCTTCGCCCCCGCCAGCCGGATGAACGTGTCCAGCATCCCGCGCGCGACGCCGAGCCCCACGGCGCCGAACCCGGCGGCGTAGATGTTGCTGGTGCTGAAACGATAGAGCGGCCCGGCCTCCCGCCGTTCCTCGTCGCGATCGCGGGTGACGGAATATGCGTCCGCCACGAACAGGTCTTCCACCGCGTAGGTGTCCGACCCGGTGCCGCGCAGGCCGAGCACGTGCCAGGGATCGGTGATGGTCGCGATCTCGCGCCGGAACAGCATGGTGCGCTCGAATGCGGTGCCGTCCGGGTGGCGGCGCGGCGTGCCGTCGGCCTCGAAGGTCGGGCAGTGCATGCCGAGCCAGGTGGAATGGCGCGAGCCGGAGGCGAAATGCGACGTGCCGGTCACCTGCCACCCGCCCGGCACCTTCACCGCGCGCGTCTTGCCCTGGCCCCAGGCGAGCACGTCGCGCGGGGCCCCGAACATCTCGCGCGCCACGTGCGGCTCCAGATAGGCGGCGGTCATCGAGCAGCCGGTGCCCTGGTTCATGCACCAGGCGGTGCTGCCGTCGCCGCTGGCGATCGCCTCGACCACCTGGATGTAAGTGGCGGGATCGAGTTCCTCGCCGTCCACGCTGCGCGGGAGCAGCAGGCGGAACATGCGGTTGGCGTGCATCGCATCGACCACGTCGGGCGGCAGCTCGCGCGCCGCGTCGATGCGCGGGCCGGCGGCCTCCAGCAGCGGGATCAGCGCGCGGGCGCGCGCGATCGGATCGGCATCGGTGGTGGCGGCATCGGTGGTGGCGGTCCGGCCGCCGGTCGGCATGTCCATCGAACGATTTCCTCGGTCTTCTTGGGTTCACGCTACACTGCACCGGCGCGGGGGAGAAGCCACGGCGGCAGAACCGGTGTACAAGCCATGCCGATGGGACCGACGACGGGACGGGAGAGCGCGCATGGACCCGCGCGCAGCCATGCTGCAGGCGATCGAGGCGGAGGTGCGGGCCACCGCGCATGCGACCGGGCGCGCCGGCCTCGCGCCCAGGGTGCGCGCCGCGCTGGCCGCGGTACGGCGGGAGGCCTTCGTGCCCGCGGGCCAGGCCGCGGCCGCCTATGCCAACCGCCCGCTGCCGATCGGTCAGGGCCAGACCATCTCGCAGCCGTTCATCGTCGCCCTGATGACCGACCTGCTCGAGGTGGGCGCGGAGGATCGGGTGCTGGAAGTGGGCACCGGTTCCGGCTACCAGGCCGCCGTGCTGGCGCGGCTGGGGGCTCATGTATGGTCGATCGAGAGGTTGCCGGCGCTGGCCGGGCGGGCGGGTGCGGCCCTGGCGGCCGAGGGGGCGGCAAACGTGACCCTGAAGGTCGGCGACGGTGCCCTGGGATGGCCGGAGGCGGCCCCGTTCGATCGCATCATCGTCACCGCCGCGGCGCCGGTGGTGCCGGAGGCCCTGGTCGCGCAACTGCGCGCGCCCGGCAGGATGGTGATCCCGGTGGGGGAGCCCGACGGCGCCCAGCAGTTGCGCCTGATCGAGAAGGACCCGGCCGGCGCGGTCCGCGCGCGCCCGGTGCTGGATGTGGCATTCGTGCCGCTGGTGGCGGGTCGGCCGCAAGGAGCGGCGACCTGACCGGCGGGGCGGTGACCGACGGCGGGCGCCGGCGGCCGCGTGCTGGCCGGCGCGACAGGGGCCAGGCACCATGCCGTCCCGCAACCGAATTGGGGACGGCGCAGCACGGATGATCCATACGGCCCTGTTGGTGGTGCTGGGCGCCTTCCTGGCCGCCTTGCTGCGCGGCTTTACCGGCTTCGGCTTCGTGATGGCGGCGGTCCCGCTGCTCAGCCTGGCGCTGCCGCCGACCCGGGTGGTGCCGCTGGCGATCCTGCTGCAGATCGAGGTCGGGCTGATCGATATCCCCGTCGCCGTGCGCCTGTGCGATTGGCGATCGCTGGCCTGGCTCGCGCCGGGGATGGTGCTCGGCACGCCGCTCGGGCTGCTGGTGCTGACCAGCCTGTCGACCGGGAACGCCAGGCTGGCGATCGGGCTGCTGATCGCCGGGTCGGTGGCCGTCCTGGCGTGCGGCGTGCGGCTGCCGGAGCGGCCGTCGCGCTGGCTGACCCTCGGCGTCGGCATGGTGTCGGGCACCATGAGCGGGCTCGCCGGCATGTCCGGGCCGCCGGTGGTGGCCTATCTGCTCGCGCTGCCGCACAGCACCGCGGTGGTGCGCGCCTCGGCGATCGTGTTCTTCGTGATCACGGCCTCGGTCGCGCTGGTGCCGATGACGGGGGAGGGGCTGGTCAACGAGCGGCTGCTGATCTTCGCGGCGATCGCGTTCCCCACCTTGTTCGCCGGCGCGCGCGCGGGCGCCTGGGGCTTCCGCCGCACCACCCCGCGCCAGCACCGTGCGACCGCGCTCGTCGTGCTGTCGCTGCTGGCGCTGATGCTGATCCTGCGCGGGTTGGCGCAGGCCTGAGCGGAGCGGCCTGACGCAGGCCTGAGCGGAGCGGGCTGACGCAGGCCTGAGCGGAGCGGGCTGACGCAGACCTGAGCGGAGCGGCGCGTTAACCGCCGATCAAGCATTCCGGCCCACCTTGCCGGCATGGATCCGACCGATATCGGCCTGTTCAGTCTTGCCGCGCAGCGGATGAAGTGGCTCGACCAGCGGCAGACGGTGCTGGCGCAGAACGTCGCCAATATCGATACGCCGGGCTACACGCCGCGCGACCTGCCGGCGTTCGCGGCCACCCTCGCCGACGCGGCGGGGACCTTGCGCCGCACGAGCGCGCGCCAGCTTCCCGGGGCGGCGCCCGATCTGCTGTCTGGGCGCGCGCAGCCGGATGCGCGGGCGCCGGACGGCAATGCGGTGTCGCTCGATACCCAGTTGAAGAACATCGCCGACACCGCGACGGACCAGCAACTGGTCACCACGATCTACACGAAATACCTGGCCATGTTCCAGCTCACGCTCGGCCATGGCAACGGCTGACCGAAGGGGCGCGCAGATGGATCTCACGAAGGCACTCAGCATTTCCGCCAGCGGCATGGACGCGCAGGGCACGCGGCTGCGCGTGATCGCGGAGAACCTAGCCAACCAGGACACCACCGGCGCATCCCCCGGCGCCAACCCGTACCGCCGCAAGACCGTCACCTTCGCCGACACTGTGGACAGCCAGGCCGGGGACAGCCAGGCCGGCACGAAGCTCGTCACGGTGGCGCAGGTGGGCGAGGACCCGAGCGCATTTCCGCTGCGCTACGACCCGTCCAACCCGGCCGCCAACGCCCAGGGCTACGTGAAGCTGCCGAACGTGAACAGCTTCATCGAAATGATGGACATGCGCGACGCCGAGCGCAGCTACGACGCCAACCTCTCGGTGATGCAGGCCACGCGCAGCATGCTGAGCCGCACCATCGACCTGCTGAAATGAGCCTGATCCCCACCATTACCGTCACCCCCGGCGCCGCAGCGCGCGCCTATGGGGAGACGGCGGGCGGCGCCGGCACGGCCGGGGGCGCCGCGGGCGGCGATTTCAGCGCCACCTTGCAACGCGCCATCGGCGGTGCGGTGAGCGACGGCCACGCCGCCGACCAGCAGGCGATGAGCGCGATCTCGGGGCAGGGCAACCTGACCGACGTGGTGACCGCGGTGACCCGCGCCGAGCTGGCGTTGCAGACCGCGACCGCGATCCGCGACAAGTTCGTGCAGGCGTACCAGGACGTCATGCAGATGCCGATTTGACGGATGCCGATCTGACAGATGCGGATCCGGGCGGTCGGCGGGCGCATGCCATGAGCCAATCGGAAGTGGCGATGCTGCTGGAGGCCGGGCTGCTGCTCGCGCTCAAGCTCGCCGGGCCGCTGCTGGGGGTCTCGCTTGCCGTCGGGCTGGTGGTCTCGCTGATCCAGGCGATCACCCAGATCAACGAATCCACCCTGAGCTTCGTGCCCAAGATCGCCGCGCTGGCCGCCACCCTGGTGCTGCTCGGTCCGTTCATGCTGGGCGCGCTCGAGGGCTACGCGAGGCTGCTGTTCGACCGCATCGTCGCGATCGGCGGCTCATGACCGCGGCCGACGCGGCGCTGCTCGCCGCCCTGCCGGCCTGGGCGTTCGCCTTCGTCCTGGTGCTCGCCCGCGTCGGCGCGGCGGTGATGCTGCTGCCGGGACTGGGGGAGAGCGGGCCGCCGGCGATGGTCCGCGCCGGGATGGCGATGGGCGTCACCTTGCTGCTGCTGCCGCTGGTGCAACCGCTGATCCCGCCCGTCCCGGGCGCATTCGTGCCTGCCGCCGGGATGGTGATGGCCGAGGTGGCGACCGGGCTCTGGCTCGGCTGGCTGGCCCGCGTGCTGGTGCTCGCGCTGCCGATGGCCGGGCAGATCGTGGCCTACATGATCGGGCTGGCCAACGTGCTGGAGCCGGACACCAGCCTCGGTGCGGACTCGACCGCGCTCGGGCGGCTGTTCTCGCTGGCAGCGGCGGTGGCGGTACTCGCCTCAGGGTTGTGGGCGGTGCCGGTGGCCGCGCTTGCGGGCAGTTTCCGCCTGATCGCGCCGGGAGCGTTGCTGCCGGCGGGCGGCGTGGCGGCGTCGGCATCGGCCGCAGTGGCGGGCGGGTTCGCCCTGGCGTTGCGGCTCGCCGCGCCGTTCGTGCTGGCCGCGATCGTCTGGCAGGTGGCGAGCGGGGTGGTGGCGCGGCTGATCCCCCGGCTGCAGGTCTATTTCCTCACCATGCCGGCGCAGATCCTGGGCGGGCTGCTGCTGCTCGCGCTGTTGTCGGGTGCCATGCTGACGGCCTGGCAGGACGCCCTGCAGACAGGGTTCGCCCGGCTGCCCGGCCTCGGCTGAGAGCGTGTACATGCCCGCGACGCCCGGCCCGCGGCGGAAACCGGTCAGCGCGCGGGCCGGGCGCGTCGCGTCGGCGCGCCGGCGCGAGCCGCGCTGAACCGACGCGATGGCCGAAGGAGCGCCCGGCAGCGAGGACCGCACCGAAGCCGCCACCCCGCGGCGGCTGCAACGCGCGCGCGAGGCGGGCCAGGCGCCGGTCTCGCGCGAATTGCCCGCGTTCATGGGGCTCGGCGTGTTCGCCCTGGTCCTGGCGATGGCGGCGCCCGCCGAGGCGCACGCGTTGGCGCTGCGGCTTTCCATCCTGTTCCGCCGCTTCGACCTGAGCCCGGCGGCGGCGCTGCGGCTGGCGGCGCTGGCGGCGCTGGCCGCGCTGGCCCCGGTGGTCGGCGCCGCCCTGGTCGCGGGGGCGGCGGCGGTGCTGTTGCAGACCGGATTCCTGCTCAGCCTCACGCCGCTCGCGCCGGACCCGTCCCGGCTCAGCCCCGCCGCCGGGCTGCGCCGGCTGTTCGGCGCCACGCACCTGGTGGAGGGGGGCAAGGCGCTGGCCAAGCTGACGGCGATGGGCATCACGGTCTGGTATGCGCTGCGCGGCGCGCTGCCGGCACTGCGGCTGGCGCCGTTCCGCGATCCGCGCGACCTGCCGCCGGTGGCCGCCGGCCTCGTGCTGCGGATGCTGGTCGCGGTGCTGGCGGTGCAGGCGGTGATCGCGGTCGCCGATCTGGTCTGGATGCGGCTGCAGCACGCCCGCAGCCTGCGCATGAGCCGCGAGGAACTGCGCGATGAGCAGAAGGAGGCCGACGGCGACCCCAAGATCAAGGCCCGCATCCGCCAGCTCCGGTTGCAGCGCGCGCGCCGGCGGATGCTGGCCGCGGTGCCGAAGGCGACGGTGGTCGTCACCAATCCCACGCATTATGCGGTGGCGCTGGCCTACGATCGCGGCAAGAGTGCCGCGCCGCGGGTGGTGGCGAAGGGAGTGGATTCGATGGCAGCCAGGATCCGGGAGGCGGCGACGGCGCACGGGGTACCGCTGGTGGCGAATTCGCCGCTGGCCCGCGCGCTGCACCGGCTGGACATCGACGCCGAGATTCCGCCCGAGCACTACAAGGCGGTGGCCGAGCTGATCGCCTATGTCTGGCGGCTCGGCGCCCGGTCCGCGACGCCAGCCGCGACGCGCGCATGAGCGACTCCGGCGATCCGCCGCCCCCCCCGCACCCGCCCGCCGCACCCATCCCCCCGGGCTCGCTCCCCCCGGGCTCGCTCCCCCCGGGCTCGCTCCCCCTGGGCTCGCTTCCCCTGGGCCCGGGCGATGCCGCCGAGCGGCTGCGCGTGATCGGCGCGCAGACGGCCGGCGTGGCGCACGATGTGAACAACCTGCTGACCGGGATCGACGCCGCGGCCGCCCTCGCGCTCGACCGCCCCGGCCTCGATGCCGAGACCCGTGCCGATCTCGCCGAGATCCGTCGCGCCGTCGCCCGCGGGGCAACCCTGGTACGGACCCTGCTCGCCACCGGCGCCCGCCCGCCGCGGCCGCCGCGGGCGCGCCCGCTCGATCCGGAGCTGGCGGCGGCGGCGGCCCTGATCCGCCGCCTGTTGCCCCCCTCGGTCCGTTTCGTCCAGCGGCTGGACGCCGCCGGCTGCCGGGTGCGGATCGATCCCGACCGGCTGCACCACGCCGTGCTGAACCTCGCGATCAACGCCCGCGACGCGATGCCCGCCGGCGGCACGTTCAGCCTGCGCAGCGCCGAGCTCGTGCTGCGCGCCCCGTTTCCCGCCCTGCCGCCGCCGACCCCGTCCGAGCCGGTGCCGCCCGGCCGCTACGCGGTGGTGAGCCTGCGCGACACCGGCCCGGGACTCGCGCCCGAGATCGCGGCCCGGCTGTTCACGCCGTTCTTCACCACCAAGCCCCACGGCAGCGGCTTCGGCCTCGGTCGGGTGCGCGAAAGCCTGCAGGAGGCCGGCGCATTCCTCGCCCTCGGCGGCCGGGCGGGGCAGGGGTTGGTGGCGCGGCTGTTCCTGCCGCTCGCCGATGTACCGCCACCGCCCGATCCCGTGTCGGTCTGGCTGGTCGAGGATGAGCCGACCTTGCGGCGGCTGGTGCAGCGGGCGTTGCAAGCCGCCGGCTGGCGGGTCAGCGTCGCCGAGTTCGGCAGAGGCGGCGCTGGCCACGGTCGGCCCGGGGACGCCGGCTCCGGCGGCGCTGCTGTGCGACCTCACCTTGCCCGGGATGGACGGGCTCGCGCTCCTGCGGGCGCTGCGCCGACGCTGGCCGGAGCTGCCGGCGGTGCTGATGTCGGGCTATGATCAGTACGTGCTCCCCGCGCGCGCGGTGTTCCTGCGCAAGCCGTTCGCGCTGGCGGAACTGGCGGGCGTGGTGGAGCGGCTGGCCGGAACCGCTGCCCGGCGCCCTGTGGGACCTCCCGCGGGGTCTTCCGCCGGCGGCAAAGGTTGCTAAAATGTTCTTGCACGGGCGCGGGCTTCGGAACAGAATGCAAACGTATGGTTAAGATCGCAGTGAAACCGGAGTTGGCGTATTGTTCGCTTGCGGAGTTGCGGCAAATCCTGCAATCTTGACGCGAAGAAAGCGCCTTTGTCCACGCCCTACGGTTGTAGAAACGCCGAACACAGGACCTCCAGAATGGAAAAGAACAAGGCGCTCGACGCCGCGCTGACCCAGATCGAACGCGCCTTCGGCAAGGGCTCGATCATGCGCCTCGGCGCGCGTTCGGCCAACGAGCAGATCGAGGTGATTCCGTCGGGATCGCTCGGGCTCGATCTCGCGCTCGGCATCGGCGGGTTGCCGCGCGGGCGGATCGTCGAGATCTACGGGCCGGAAAGCTCGGGCAAGACCACGCTTGCGCTGCACGCGATCGCCGAAGCGCAGAAGCGCGGCGGCACCTGCGCGTTCATCGACGCGGAACATGCGCTCGATCCCACCTATGCGCGCAAGCTCGGCGTCGATGTGGACAACCTGCTGATCAGCCAGCCGGACGCCGGCGAACAGGCGCTGGAGATCGCCGATACCCTGGTCCGCTCCGGCGCGATCGACGTGCTGGTGGTCGATAGTGTCGCTGCATTGGTCCCGCGCGCCGAGCTGGAAGGGGAGATGGGCGACAGCCACATGGGGCTGCACGCGCGGCTCATGAGCCAGGCCTTGCGCAAGATCACCGGCAGCGTGTCGCGATCGAACACGATGCTGATCTTCCTCAACCAGATCCGCATGAAGATCGGCGTGATGTTCGGCAACCCCGAAACGACCACCGGCGGCAACGCGCTGAAGTTCTATGCCTCCATCCGCCTCGAGATCCGCCGCATCGGCCAGATCAAGGAGCGCGAGGAGATGGTGGGCAACCAGACCCGCGTGAAGGTGGTGAAGAACAAGCTGGCGCCGCCGTTCCGCCAGGTCGAGTTCGACATCATGTACGGCGAAGGCATCAGCAAGGTGGGCGAGCTGCTCGACCTCGGCGTGAAGGCCGGGGTGGTGGAGAAATCCGGCGCCTGGTTCAGCGCCAACAGCCAGCGCATCGGCCAGGGCCGCGAGAACGCCAAGCAGTTCCTGCGCGAGCACCCGGAGATCGCCGATGCGATCGAGGTCAAGGTGCGCGAGCAATCGGGCGTGGTCGCCAACACCATGCTGGCGAGCGCGGACGAGACCGAGGAGACGGCGGAGGCGGCGGAGTAGCCGGCCCGACGCGGGGCGGAACAGCGATGGTGGTCCGGTGGGGTCTGCGGCGCTGGCTCGCCGGACCACGGTCGCGGCGACAGCTTCTTTCCTCTTCACCCCTCGCGCCTGATCGAAACGCCCTGATGTGCGCCGCAGCATCGTGGGGAAAATGGCGAACTGCGCAGGTCGCCGCGTAACCGCTTGGCAGATCGGGCGGAAACGCCCCATGTTTCCCCACGCGGCCGTGTCCCCGGCCGCATGGGGACGTTCCAATGGATATCGGTCTCGCCCGCCCGCCGCTCACCCTGGACAGCCGCTTGTCGATCTCGACCAGCCGGTCCTGCTCACCGGCATCCAGGCGCTGGTGCGCGTGCTGCTGGAACAGGCGCGGCTCGACCGGGCGGCCGGGCACCGCACCGGCGGCGCTCGTCTCGGGCTATCGCGGTTCCCCGCTCGGCGGGCTGGACCGCGAACTGTGGCGCCGCGAGGCAAGCTGCTCGACCGGCGCACGACATCCGCTTCCAGCCCGGGCTGAACGAGGACCTGGCCGCCACCATGCTGTTGGGCACGCAGCAGCTCGACGCCTTTCCCGGCGCCCGAAATTCGACGGCGTGTTCGCGCATGTGGTACGGCAAGGGCCCCGGCGTCGATCGCTCGCGGCGATGCGTTCCGCTGCGCCAACATGCTGGGCACGCACCGGCTGGGCGGCGTGCTGGCGGTCGCCGGCGACGACCACGGCGCGCACTCCTCCACCTACCCGCACCAGACCGAGCACGTCTTCCAGGGCGTGATGATGCCGGTGCTGAACCCCGGCTCGGTGCAGGACATCCTCGATTTCGGCCTCGCCGGCTATGCGCTGTCGCGCTATTGCGGCCTCTGGGTCGCGCTGAAGACCACCGCCGAGACCGCCGAGCAGGCCGCGACCGTGCTGCGTCCCCGCGCGAGCGCGCCTTCGCCGTGCCCGACCACCTGCTCCCGCCGCACCGGTTGAATATCGATCCACAGCTTGCGCTTCCCCGCCGACCGCGCTCGAGCTGGAACGCCGCGTGGTGATGGACGACCGGCTGCCCGCCGCTGCTGGCCTGGGCGCGCGCCAATCCGTCTGGACCGCCTGGTCTTCGGCGCCGCCGACGCGCCGATCGGGCTGGTCACCGTCGGGCGCGCGCATATGGACACGCTTGCACGCGCTGCGCCGCGCTCGGCCTGGAGGACCACCCGCAGCTCGCGCTGTACAAGGTCGGCCTGACCTGGCCGCTGGAAGACCGAGGGGCTGCGCGATTTCGCCCGCGGCAAGCGCGCGCTGCTCGTGATCGAGGAGAAGCGCAGCTTCGTCGAAGCCCAGATCCGCGACGCGCTGTATCACCTGCCCGCCGACGAACGGCCGGACGTCGCCGGCAAGACGCGACGCCGCCGGCGCGCCGCTGCTGTCGCCGCTGCTGGAAGCTTCGCCGGAAACGGTCGGCGCCGCGCTTGGCCCGCTTCCTGCGCCCGCCTGCGGGCTGAACGTCCCCGACGCGCCGGCGACGCCGCTGATCGGACCGTCCCGCCGGGTCTGCTGCGCGCGCATCCCCGCGTTCTGCGCCGGCTGCCCGCACGCCACCTCGACCGAAGCTGCCGGAGGGCAGTTTCGCCACCGCCGGCATCGGCTGCCACTTCATGGCGCTGGACGACGGCGACGCAGACGCGCACCTTCACCCAGATGGGCGGCGAGGGCGTCACCTGGGTCGGGCTCGCGCCGTTCACCGACACGCCGCATCTGTTCGCCAATCTCGGCGACGGCACCTACACGCATTCCGGCATCCTGGCGATCCGCCAGGCGGTCGCCGCGCAGGCGCGCATCACCTACAAGCTGCTGGTCAACGACGCCGTGGCGATGACCGGCGGCCAGCCCGCCGAGGGCGGCTTCACCGTGCCGCACATCGCCGCCCAGGTCGCCGCCGAGGGCGTGCAGCGCATCGCGATCGTCGCCGACGAGGCCGACCGCCTGCCGCCAGCGACCGCGCTGCCGCCCGGCACGACGCCGCCACACGCGCGGCGAACTCGACGCCGTGCAGCGCGAATTGCGCGCGACGGAAGGCGTCTCGGTGCTGATCTACGACCAGGTCTGCGCCACCGAAAAGCGCCGCCGGCGCAAGCGCGGCAAGCTGGCGCAGCCGACACGCAGCGTCATCATCAACGACCGAGGTCTGCGAGAATTGCGGCGACTGCTCGACCCAGTCCGGCTGCATCGCGATCGAACCGGTCGAGACCGCGCTCGGCCGCAAGCGGCGCATCAACCCGACCGCGTGCAATGTCGACCTGTCCTGCCTGAAGGGCTTCTGCCCGAGCTTCGTCACCGATCGCCGGCGCCGCCCGCGCGCGCCCGCCGCCGATCCGCACTGGGCGGCGCGGGAAGCCGCGTTCGCCGCCGCGCTGCCGCAGCCCGTCTTGCCCGCCACGACGCCGTGGCGCGGCGCTGTTCGCCGGCATCGGCGGCGGCGGCATCGTGACCTCCGGCGCGATCCTGGCGATGGCGGCGCATCTGGAAGGCCGCGCAGTGTCAGCACGCTGGATTTCACCGGGCTGGCGCAGAAGAACGGCGCCGTCGTTGCGCATGTGCAGATCGGCCGACGACCCCGGCGGATCTGGACGTGGTGCGCATCCCGCTCGGCGACGGCCGACCTGATGCTGGCCGCCGATCTCGCGGTGGGCTGCCGGGCCCGGCGTGCTGGAGCGCTGCGCGCCGGACTGCCGCGGTGATCGGCAACCTCGACCTCGCCGCCACCGCGGCGTTCAAGCGCGACCCGCGGCTGCCGATCGATGCGGGGCTGCACCGGCGCACCATCGAGCGCGCCACCGATCCCGCGCCGGCACCTACCTGCACGCGCGTGCGGCTGGCGGAAACCCTGTTCGGCAATGCCCAGGCGATGAACACGATGCTGCTCGGCATCGCCTGGCAGCGCGGCCTGGTGCCGGTCGGCCGAGGCGGCGCATCCTGCGCGCGATCGAGCTGAACGGCGCCGCGGTGGCGGTGAACCGGCGCGCGTTCCTGTGGGGCCGCATCCTCGCGCACCGGCCGGAGCTGGCGGACGAAATCCTGACCCATCCGGCCGAAGCCCCGCCCGCAGACCTTGCCGCGCTGATCGCCGATCGCGCCGCCCGGCTGACGGAGTACCAGGACGCCGCCTACGCCGCCCGCTACCGAGCGCTGGCCGAGGCCGCCGCCGCGCGCGAAGTCGCCGCCTTCGGCGTCCCGGGCGCTTCGCGCGCGCGGTTGCCGAGGGTCTGTTTCGCGCCATGGCGATCAAGGACGAATACGAGGTGGCCCGGATGCACGCTGCCGCCAGCTATGGCGCGCAGCCGGTGTTCCACCTCGCCCCGCCGCTGCTTACCGGCATCGACCCCGCGACCGGCCGGCGGCGCAAGATGGCCATTCCGGGCTGGGTTGCGCTGCCGCTGTTCCGGATGCTGCGGCACGGCAAGCGGCTGCGCGGCACCGCGCTCGATCCGTTCGGCCGGCAGGCCGAGCGCCAGGCCGAGCGCGCGCTGCTCGCACAGTACCGAGGCGGATATCCGCGCCGCGATGGAGGTGCTTGCCCCCGCTACCCTGGAGGCGGCCATCGGCCTGGCGGAAATCCCGGACCTGGTCCGCGGCTTCGGTCCGGTGAAGGACGCCAACCGGGTCCAGGCGATGGCCCAGCGCGCGGCGCTGCTCGCCCGCCTCCACGCGCCTGTTGCGGTGCCCCTGGCCGCGGAGTGACACCGCGGACATGGTTCTCGCTCCCCCCTTACGCTTGCGAGGGGGGAGAGAGGGGAGAGATCGGGGGCCGCTTGCCTACAACGCCCCGCCACGCCGTCCGGCGGCGGCGCCCAGTCGCAGCCGCAGCGCGTTCAGCTTGATGAAGCCCTGGGCGTCGAACTGGTCGTAGGCGCCCTGGTCGTCCTCGAACGTGACGGTCTTCATCGAGTAGAGGCTGTTCGGGCTTTCCCGCCCGATGCAGGTGACATTGCCCTTGTAGAGTTTCAGCCGCACCCGGCCGCTGACCGATTGCTGGCTGGCGTCGATCAGCGCCTGCAGCATCCGCCGCTCCGGGCTGAACCAGAAGCCGTTGTAGATCAGTTCGGCGTAGCGCGGCATCAGCTGGTCCTTCAGGTGCGCCGCCTCGCGGTCCAGCGTGATGCTCTCGATCGAACGATGCGCCGCCAGCAGGATGGTGCCGCCCGGGCGTTTCGTACACGCCGCGGGACTTCATGCCGACGAAGCGGTTCTCCACCAGGTCGAGCCGGCCGATGCCGTTGGCCTTGCCGAGCTCGTTCAGTCTCGTCAGCAGCGCGGCCGGGCGACAGCGTCACGCCGTCGATCGCGACCGGGTCGCCGTGCTCGAAATCGACGCTGATGACGGTCGCCTTGTCCGGCGCGTCTTCCGGGCGGATGGTGCGCTGGTAGACGATCTCGTCCGCCTCGATCGCCGGGTCCTCCAGGATTTTGCCCTCGGAGGACGAGTGCAGCAGGTTGGCATCGACGCTGAACGGCGCTTCGCCGCGCTTGTCCCTGGCGATCGGGATCTGGTTGCGCCTCGGCGAATTCCAGCAGCCGGGTGCGGCTGGTCAGGTCCCATTCGCGCCAGGGGGCGATGATCTTGATGTCGGGCTTCAGCGCGTAATAGCTCAGCTCGAAGCGCACCTGGTCGTTGCCCTTGCCGGTCGCGCCGTGCGCCACGGCGTCGGCGCCGACCTGCTCGGCGATCTCGATCTGGCGTTGCGCGATCAGCGGGCGGGCGATCGAGGTGCCGAGCAGGTACTGGCCCTCGTACAGCGCGTTGGCGCGGAACATCGGGAAGACGAAGTCGCGCACGAAGGTCTCGCGCAGGTCGTCGATGAAGATCTCCTTCACCCCGAGCATGCTCGGCCTTGCGGCGCGCGGGTTCCAGTTCCTCGCCCTGGCCGAGATCGGCGGTGAAGGTGACCACCTCGCAGCGATAGGTGACCTGCAGCCAGCGCAGGATCACGCTGGTATCGAGCCCGCCGGAATAGGCGAGCACGACCTTCTTCACGTTCTTCCTGGCCATGCCGGAACCCTTTCGCCGCTGCGGCGCGGGAGTAGCCTCCCGCGGGCGGGGCGTGCAAGGGCGGGGGGGGGGAGCGGTCAGCCGCGGCGCCCCGGCGCGCCACCTCTCCCGCTTGCGGGAGAGGTCGGTTCGCGGAGCGAACCGGGTGAGGGCGCCGTGCCTCGTGCCCTCACCCGTCCCGCTGCGCGGGCCGACCTCTCCCGCCAGGCGGGAGAGGTAAAGGCGGGTGGTATTGCGGGGCTTCGGCGCGGTCGAACATGCCGTAGTCGCGGATGATGCGCACCACCCGGCGCCGGCCAGAGGCGGGCACGGAACCATCGGGCACGGCCTGCGGGCTGCGCCAGAAGCTCAGCGCCAGGCCCTTGCCTTGGGTGGTGATGCTGTCGAACCGGTCCCAGGCGACCAGCGCGCCCGCTGCCGCCGCGGGCGGGCCGGCGCCGAGGCCGGCATCGGGGCCTTCCGCCAGCAGGGCGGCCTTGGCCTCCCCGGTGACGGTCGTGTCGAACCGCTGCTGGTCCAGTTCGACGCCCGGCGGCGGCGCGCTGTCGGCCGCCACCTCGCCCACCCGCAGCCGGTAGTCCTGGAACACCCGCGCCCGCCCGTCCGCCTGCACCGCGTGGTGGTGGCCCTGGGTACGCCAGCGGATCAGCGCCTTCTCGTCGCGCCAGGTGGAGAGCGAGACGAGCCAGCCGGGCCGGGTGCGGCTGGCGAAGCGTTCGTTGTCGAGGAAGCCCTCGATCCGCTCCAGCTCCGGCTTCAGCGCGGCGGCATGCGCCAGGTAGGCGTCCCAGGCTTCGGGCTTCGGCTGCACTTCGAAGATGACGACGAACATCGGGCGGTCTCCCTCGGGTCAGGCGGCGCGCAGGAACGCTTCGGTCGCGCAACCGGGCGCGTGCGGAAAACAGGACGCCATGCGGCAGATCGCTTCCGATGCCCCGGATCCGCGCGCGGCGACGGCACGCCGATCGTCCCCCGCCCGCCAACCACGGGCCTATGCCGGCCGGCGGCGTGGCGCGCGTCGGGGGGACACCACGATCCCGGCGGCCACTATATCCAGGGCCGCCGCGGCCACCAACGGAGCCCGGTAGCTTCCGAACGCATCATGCAGGGAGCCGTAGAACGTCGGCCCCAGGGCCAGGCCCAACTGGATGCCGCAGGAGGCGACCCCGAACACCGTGCCGAACGCGCCGGCGCCGAATTCCCGCCGCACGATGAGCGGCGCCAGGGTCGTGACGTTGCCCACCGTCAGGCCGAAGATCACGCTGGCGCCAACCACCACGGTCGGCAGCGGGGCCAGTCCCAGCAGACCGAGGGCGGTCGCCGCGAGTGCCAGCGCCACCCCGGCGGTCCGTCGCAAATCGATCCGGTCCGCAAAGCAGGCAAGCGCCAGGCGGCCCAGGAGCGCCGCGCCGGCGGTGGCCGAGACCGTCGCCGCGGTGTCGGCAATGCCGAGCTTCGGCGCGATCAGGGTCACCTGGCTGGTCAGGAACCCGACCTGGACCATCATGCCGATCGCGAAGCCGGCGGTCACGCTGCGCAGCGCGCCGGTTCGCAGCGCGTCGCCGCGGGTCCAGCCGTGGTCGCGGACCGGTGCGACCCGATCCGATAATGCCCGCCCGTCCGCCAGCAGGTTCATGTCCTGCGGGTGGTGGCGCAGCACGAACCCGGCAAGCAGGCCCAGCACCGCAACGGCAAGCAGGCCCGCCAGGATCGTGGTGGCGGCAAATCCGACCCGGCCGATCCCGAACAGCAGAGCCGGCACGCCGATCATGCCGCCGGCGCTGGCGCCAAGCGAAGCGATCGCCATCGCCCGACCCTGATGGCGCTCGAACCAGGGTGCCAGGGTCGTCGCGACCGCGGTCGTGGACAGGCAGGACCAGCCGAGGCCCAGCACGACGAATGCGGGGTAGATCTCCACAGCCGCCCCGCGTGCCCGATGGCGATCACGCCACCGGCGAGGGCCACCGCACCGAGCGCGATCACCGGGCGCGGCCCGAACCGGCCGATGGCGCTGCCGACCGGGATCATCAAGGCGGCGCTCGCCACGTAGAACAGGGTGATTGCGTCCGATACGAGGCCGATCGGCCAGCCCCGCGCCGCGGTCATCGCGTGCAGGTAGACACCCGCACCGAACAGACCGAGTGCGTTGCCGATCAACGTCACGAGAATGCATGCGGCGACGATCCACCACCCGTAGAAGATGCGCGGCGCGTGGGCCATCGTCCCGCGGTCGCCGCTCACGGCGCAGCCGGTTCGGCGTCGGCGGCGCGCACGAACGCTTCGGTGGCGTGGTAGAGCGCGGTGCGCCCGGCCTCCAGGTGCATCAGATGCGTGGCGCGCGGGATCACGACGTCGGTGACCTCCGCCGCGTTGCACAGGGCGGCGCGCAGCCAGGCCGCATCGGCGTCGGTGCACATACTGTCCCAGGCGCCGCGGACGATCGCCACCGGCGCGCGGACCCGGGCGGGGGCGTAGGGGAACGTGCCGGCCCAGGCATCGAAGATATCCTGGAACGCCCCGGCCGGGACCTGCACCGCGTGCGGCGTGCGGCCCCGGCTGGCCGGATCGCAATCGAGGTAGCGTTCCGCCCATGCGGCGAAATGGGCGGCGGACAGGACCGGCGCCTCGCCTGCCGGCACATCGGCGGTGAACCGGTCCCACTGGTCCTGGACCGAGATCAGGCGCCAGGCGGGCAGGGCCACCGGGGCGGCCGGCGGCTGGCGCCGTGTGATCGGGCCGAAGAACACCATCCGCGCCACGCGCTCCGGACAGCGCGCGGCGAAATGCCCGGCGACCAGGCTGCCCCAGGAATGCGCGACCAGCGCGACCGGCGCGCCGCCGTGGCGGGCGGCGATGTAGCGCGCCGCGCTTTCCAGTTGGCGGCTCGCGTCTTCCGTGCGCCCGAGCGGGGGGTGCGCGTCGGCGGCCTCCGCGAACGCGGGCCAGGGATCGGACAGCGTGCCGAAGCCGTGGAAATCGAGGCCCCAGACGTGGAACCCGGCCGCGCTCAGGCTGTCCCGCCAGGAGCTTCCGTCGAGCCGATGCGCGATCGACAGCGCCGAGGGGAAGGTGCCGCCGTGCACATACAGCACCGGCGTCGCGGCGGCGGGCACGCCTTCGGCAGGCGGCAGGTGGCGGAGGAACAGGCGCAGCCCGGCGTGCGGGCCGGGGATGCGGTGATGCGTCTCGCGCGGATCGAGCAGGGGGGCGGCGATGGGGACAGATGGCGGGGTGGCGAGGATCGTCGACATGGCGGGGCTCCGCGGTGCGTGGGGGGTGAGCCGTAAGCTGGGGGCGCCGGCGCGCCGTGTCGCGCGCGATCGCTTCGGTCGGGACGAAAGCATCGGCGGGTGCCTGGGGTTCGTTGCCGCGCTATGGTCGGGGGATGGTGTCCACCCCTGCTTCCTCCGCGCCGGCTTCGTCCATGCCCGCTTCGTCCATGCCCGCTTCCCTGGCTGAGATCGCCGCCGCCGTCGGCGTGCCGGCGCGGGCTTCGGTGCTGACGGCGCTGCTCGATGGGCGGGCGCTGACGGCGAAGGAGCTGGCGTATCGGGCCGGCGTCGCGGCGCCGACGGCGAGCGAGCACCTGGCGCGGCTGGTGGACGCGGGGCTGCTCGCGGTGCTGCGGCAGGGACGGCATGGCTATTTCCGCCTGGCCTCGGCGGAGGTGGGGCACATGCTGGAGGCGATGCTGGCGGTGGCGGGCGCGCGCGGCGACGCGGCGGCTCCGCGCTGGCGCGGGGATGCGCGGCTGCGGTTGGCGCGCACCTGTTACGACCACCTGGCCGGGCGGCTCGGCGTGGCGCTGGCGGATGCGCTGGTGGGGCGGGGGTTCGTGGTGCTGGGCGCGGATGGGGGCGAGGTGACCGCGGCGGGGGCGGCGTTCCTGGATCGGTTCGGGGTGGATGTGGCGGCGCTCGGGGCGGGGCGGCGGGCGTTCTGCCGGCCGTGCCTGGATTGGAGCGAGCGGCGGCCGCATCTGGCGGGCGCGGTGGGGGCGGCGCTGGCGGGGCGGTGCTTCGCGTTGGGGTGGGTGGTGCGGGAACGCGATAGCCGGGCGGTGGGGATTTCTGCGGCGGGGGAGGTGGGGTTGGCGGGTGTGTTCGGGGTGGAGGTTGGGGGGGTGGGGGGTGGGTCTTCGTCGCGCTGATCGGGCGATGAGGGTCGGTCGGTTATCGGCGGTTCTGGGGGGCTTGTTGCGGTTTGGGCGGGTTGCTTTGGTTTCGCGTGTTCTGGGCGGGGCCGGTTGATCAATGGTTTGGCAAGGTTTTTCTGGTTGGTTGGGGGAAGGCAAGGTGGAACGCAAAAAACGCAAATGACCGCAAAAAACGCAAATGAAGACAGGATCAATGAACTCTCCCGGATTGTCATCGGGGGCGCGCTGGCTGTTGGCAATACGCTTGGGTCGGGGTTCGTCGAGAAGGTTCAGCAATCCGTTTTGCTTCGTTCGAGTTCAGTATTGCTATAATCGCCTGTGCGAAGTGCTGGAATACAAAAAGTTCTCCTATCCCGACCAGAAACTGTGGGAGAAGGTGCTCTTTGGGCAAGTTCACGACAACATTGATGGTTCCGCGGTTGCCGAAGTCTACGAGGACGCCGCAACGGATTATGGTGACGTCAAGCATTATGGCGGAAAACTGGTGGATACCGCCCTCACCACCATTGCCAAGCGAGTTAACACGCAGGGCGAGGGGCGCGCCGTTCTCGTCTTCAATTCCCTGCCCTGGGAGCGAACCGATCTCGTTTCGTTGAATGAAGCGTACTTCGCTGGGCTCAATCATTTCAGGATTCTCGATGCCGCTGGGCAATCCGTGTCCTATCAGCTTGAGGACCAAGACGGGACCAACAAGGCATTGTTCTTCGCGGAGAAAGTCCCAGGAATGGGATACAAGGAATACCGTATTGTGGCCAGCGAAGAACCTCCCAAGTTCCCTACTGATCTCGCAGTCTCCGGACTCACGCTGGCAAACAACCAGGTTGAGGTAGTGATTGACCCAGATTCCGGCAATCTGAAGTCCTTGAAGAAGAAAGGTGCAGAGACGAACTTCCTGCGCGAGGACAGTCCCGGCGCGGCGCTGGAAGTCTGGGAGGACAAGCCCCCCAAGGCCCCGGCCGGCGAGCCGGCATGGAATATATATCTCGGAGCTGATAACAAGCTGGATAAAGCCGAGAGTGTGAAGGCCATCGAAACTGGGCCCGTTCGCGCTGTTGTGCAGGTAAAGAAGTCGTTTGGCGGTTCAGCGTTTGTGGAAAACATAGTGCTCTACAGCCATGCAGATCGTGTGGATTTCGAGCTTAGCGTTGACTGGCATGAAAAGTACCGCTTCGCCAAAGTCGCATTCCCGTTGAACGTCAAGAGCGTGTACGCAACTTATGAGATCCCCTTTGGCGCCATCCAACGGTTCGATTACACCTTGAAGGAAGACCCCGGCATTCGTCTCATGGCTCCGCCTCGCGCGTGGGAAATCGCCGATCGCACCAAATTCGAAGTCGCGGGGCAGCGGTGGGCCGACGTCAGCAACCAGCCCGGCGATTATGGCGTCACTTTGCTCAACGATTCCAAGTACGGATATTCGTACCAGGAGAACACGCTCCGTCTTAGCCTCATTCGCGGTCCGCGCCGCGCCTACCAGGGGATGAAGGACACCTGGTCGGACCAATCAGACGAACCGATTGTGGGCATCCACCACATCAAATACGCGCTCATTCCGCATCGGGGCGGATGGCAGGACGCGGATGCTACCCGGCGGGGCGCGGAGTTCAACGCACCCCTTTTGGCAAAATCCGAACCCTCCCACGCTGGGCAGCTTGCCCCCACCTATGGCGCACTTGACGTTTCCCCCGCAGGTGTGACCGTGGAATCCGTTAAGAAAGCCGAAGACACCAACGAGTATATCGTCAGACTCTATGAGACCGAGGACAAGCCCGCGACGGCCGTCCTTAACTTTAAACGCAGCCCTCGCTCTGCGCGTGAAACCGATATGATGGAATGGGACAAATACGTAGCGGCAAAACCATTTGAAATCCACGGAACAAGGGTCGTTGTGCCCGTAAAACCCTTCGAAGTGAAAACTATTCGCGTCGGGTTCTAAAACACGAGCCTCCGGGGCCAGTTCCCACCGGCCCCGGGGTTTGTCATGCCTCCCCACGTGTCGATCAGCGGGGGGAATTGACGGATCGTAAACGCTCCGGCCCCGCCCGGCTAGACTCCAGGTCTGAGTGCCTGGGGGGGAATGATCCTTTCACCTCGCCCTCCAAATCCCATTCACCCCCAAAACTCCTTGCTAACCAATTTCGCGGTAGGACGTCTACCATCATGGATGGTAGAGTCTCTACCATGACCATGACACACGAATCGCCAAACCGCCTCGAGCTCTTACAGGGCACTCTCGACATGCTGATCCTTCGCACTCTTCTTTTCGGGCATGCGCACGGCCACGAAATCGCCAAGCATATTCAGCGGACAAGTGAGGACGTGCTTCAGGTCGAGCACGGCTCGCTCTATCCAGCGCTCCATCGGCTGAAGCGCAAGGGCCTAATTATGTCCAAGTGGGAGATGGCCAAAGACCGCCATCGCGAATTCAAATACTAC